>CAVYRB010000001.1:0-873254 GCA_963770735.1 uncultured Solirubrobacterales bacterium
GCCGGGTCTGATCGGCAGCGACGGCTGCGTGCGGTCGAGCGCCTGGATCTGGCTCTTCTCGTCCATGCAGAGCACGATCGCGTTCTCCGGCGGGTTCAAGTACAGGCCGACGACATCGACGAGCTTCTCCTCGAACCGCGGGTCGTTCGACAGCTTGAACGTCTCGACGCGATGCGGCTGCAGACCCCTCGCGGACCAGATCCGCTGCACCGTCGCCGGCGACACGCCAGCACGAGCCGCCATCGACCGGCAGCTCCAATGCGTCTCACCAGCCGGCGTCTCACGCAACGTCAAGCGGACGATCTCCTCCACCTTCTCAGCCGGGATCGACGGCTTGCGACCCCGCCCCGGCCGCACGCTCGAGAAATCCTTGAGCCCATCCTCAGCGAACCGCTCGCGCACGCCTTCACCGTCATCGGCGCCACCCCAACCTCACTGGGCGATCCGCGTGTTCGCAAACCCATCCGAAGCCATCAACAGAGCCAGCGCCCGCTGCACGTCACGGAACGGCGCCGTGTGCGAGCGCAGCAGCTTCTTCGAGCACCAAGCGTTGCTCGTCGGTGACCAGGAGCGGAGCGGCAGGAGCGCGGATTCCCCATCCTACCGCAACCCCCAGTTAATTGCGAGACGCACCACTAGCAGGGTCCGGCGGTGCGCAAGCGGGTCCGGTAGATCCGCATGTCGGCGTGGTTAAAGTCGTCGTGCGTCTGGTTGCGGAGCGATGGGACGTCCTCGTGGTGATACGGGCTCGTGAGACTCTCGTTGTGTCCGATCACGTCTGCGATCGGGATGTGGAAGCGGCATCGCAGCCACCGCACGAGGCGTAGGCTCGCCGACATCTGCCTGCGGTTGCCGAGTACCTGGCCGTCGCTGTAGCCGACGTGCTCGATCCCGATCGCCGTCCAGTTCAGGCCGACGGTGTGGCGGCACATCGTCCCGAGCGAGGCGAGCTGATAGATCGTGCCGTTGGTGTCGATGATGAAGTGAGCACAGGTGGCGGGAAGCTCGTGCAGCTCCGAGTCCGGCACGTCATCGGCGAACGTGTTCCAGGCCGACTCGAAGCTGGGGCCATCCGTGTAGTGGATCACGATCACGTGGGGGTCGATCAGCCGCCACGTCGGCTTCATGAAGCCGCCGTAGTGCCGGCGTACGTACGCCACCATCTCCGCCTTGCGCTTCGGCCCGAACGGGATCGGGTCCCACACGATCTGCGGCTTGAGGAAGCGGGCGGACCGCGGGGCGCCGCGCGGAGGGTTAGGCGCTGCTAGTCCGGTTGCTGTAGCTGTGAAAGATCGCGTGGTGGCGGAGGTTTCCGCCACAGTGCCCTGCGTGCCTGTCGGGCCGTTCGCCACGCTGCTGTGTGAGCCGCTGCAGGCGATCGCGATCGTGGCGGTCGCAGCTACGCCGGCGGCGTGAGCCACCAGCCATGAACGGCGACGCCGCGGTGGGTGGCTTCGCATCGGCGCGATCCTAGACCCGCCGGCCTGAACTGATCTGGCTCCTCGATCCTTGGCCTCAGGATCCTGATCCTTGACTTGTGAACGGGTTCCAGGGCATGGCCTGCGCATAACCCGCAGGCGCATTGGTAGTTATGGCGCTTTCGGGCGAGCGCCGGCGAGCCTAGATTGGTTCTTCGTCGCGCATCACGGCACGTGGATGCGCCGGGGTAAAGCAGCCTTCCACTGCACACGGCCACAAATGGAGGGATCAGGGATGGCGGTTGTTGACGAACATCGGACCGAGGCCGAGCATTCTCGTCAGTGTCCGGAGTGTGGGCGCATCATCACGGACGAGCGCTACTGCCCTGAGTGCGGGCACGCAATCAGTCCCGCTCCGAGCACAGGCGAAGCAAGGGCCGAGGAGCCCACGCAGGCCATGCCGCCTCCGCCGCCTGGCACCACGACGCCGGTTGGTGCCCCGCCTGCCGGTGACCGTCCCCGCTCACGCCTGGTGCCGATCGCGATTGCCGGAGCGGTCCTTCTCGCCGCGACAGCAGCTGTCGTGATCATCGTCCTGAGCAATTCCAGCTCCAATCAGAGCCGCAGCTATCCCCAGAAGCTCACCAGTGCCCTCGCGCCGGTGGTGAATGCCAACCGCGCGATGTCGAGCGCGCTCCAGACAGTCGACGGCTCGCACAAGACGATCGTGGCGGCACAGAACGCCACTTCTCAAGCGCAGTCGGCCGTCGTTGCCACACGCGGGGCGATCAGCGTGCTCAGCGCGCCGAGTTCCGATACGACTGTGTCCCAGCAGGTACAGCAGGCCCTGACCCAAGAGAACGGCTATCTCCAGGCGGTCTCGTCCACACTCTCGAGCCCCTCCGTGCAGAGCGGCTCACAGCTGCAAGCGCTCATCACGTCCACGCAGAGCGCGTTCGTGCCTCTCGCCTCGGTGGCACCCGGCGGGCAGAGCAGCCTGAGCGGAACCGACAATCTGCTCAAGTGGGTAGCCGGCGTGACAGCCCAGGCTAACGGGAAGTCACAGGCCGCGCAACGCAAGGCGATCCAGCAGGCCGCCGCAGCAAACTCGCAATCAACTGCTGGTCAGTCGGGAGCCTCATCGTCCGCAGGCGCGCCCTCCAGCTCACCAGGCGGACTCACAGCATGCGATCAGAACATCAGTGTGAACTCAAACACGAGTTGCACGTTTGCGGACAACGTGTTTGCGCAGTACGCGCAATACGTGCAGCAGGCCGGAGGCCCTGGGTCGTACTACGTTCCCGCTTTCAGCTCCGCGACCAACCAGACATACACCGAGACGTGCAACTACAGCCCGGCGAACCAGATCGTCCTTTGCAGCCACGGCTCAGACCTGATCCAGTTCCCATACTGGGCTGCCGAGGTCTACCGCTAGCAGGTCAAAGATCGTGAGCGCCCCCCCGCTCTCACCGCTGTGGTTCCGCACTCTGGCACTGCTTATGCACAAGATCCTCATCATCGGCATCACCGTCGGGGCGCTCGCGCAAGCAGCGCCCGGTCAAGCAGCGCAATCAGGGAGTGCGGTCGGCTAGATAACCTGTACAACGGCTACCAGGAAGTCGTCAACGTCACATCACGAAACGGTGCCCTGCCCCAAGGCGCGGAACACGGCAAATGGGCTGGCCTGGACCATGATCGGTAAGGGTTTCGATAACTGGCCCAAGCCCTCGTACTTCACGTTCAACTGGACTGGTTGGACCGCGCGCGGACATTGGACCGTTCAGGACATTTCCGGGACGGGCTTCTGGACTCTAGATCTCCGGGCAACGCGTTCAGGCGGCCGTGTCGTCCATTTCCAACTCGGCGGTGAATAGCTTCCGAGAGAAAGGCTTCCGAAATGAGGCTTCCTCAACGTACCAAGCAAGACCCCGCCGAGCAGGCGCGCAGACAGGCGGAGAAGGAAGCCGAGCAGGAAGTAGACAAGCGGAGAAGGAATATGAAGAGTTCCTGGCAACACCCGTCGGTCAAGCTCGCATTGCGTACGAGCGCGGTGATCAGCTCTTTCAGTATTCGCATGACGTCGAGTCACAGGCCGCAGTCGTTGTGACGATGGTCGGCACCACCACGACCCACAAGTCATCCGATCCATCCGAAGTACTGAACGCGGTCGCTGCCGAAGGTTGGGAACTGGTCAATGGCTCGTTCATCTTTCGCGAGCAGGGACAGCAGAGCCGCGATAAGTTCGGGTCCTCAGGCCAGAACATCGCGACCAAGGGCACGACGGTCGGCTACTACCTCTTTCGGCGCCGCTCGGAGTCCTAAGCCAGGTATCGCGAGCCGCGAGCGCGCCGTACGCCACCGGGCGGGGGGTTCGACTTGCCGTGCGTGGACCGCGGGCGTAGCTTTCGAGCGGGCCGGAAAGGATCAATCCGAAGGGGAAGAGATGGGGCGAAACGGACTTGCCGCGACCACGGCATGCGCGCTCGTACTTGCCGGAAGCGCGAGCGCCTCCGCACCGGCGCGACCGACCCTCCTAGCGGACCTCTTTGGAGCGCAGAAAGATTCCGCGTTCGTCCGGCGACACTAATCCTGAGCGGCGACGGTCCTGGCGGATGCACCCTAGATACACCCTAAGCGGCGATTCTGGCCACCCAGCCCTAGCCAACACGCCAAGAGAAACTACCGCATTTACAGGTACTTTTCGCTGATGGGCGATCCAGGACTCGAACCTGGGACCTCTTCCTTATCAGAGAAGCGCTCTAACCGACTGAGCTAATCGCCCGGTGCCGGGGTGATGCTAGCGCCAGGACGAACGGGGCTGCCACGCCGATCCGCGGCCCACGGGCCGGCGGCGTGGCTGCTACGCCGCGGCCCGCACCCGCAGCCGGCGCGCGAGGTCCAGCGCCTCGTCGACCGACCCGAACGTGAGCTGCGCGCGGTAGCCGGAGCCGCGGCCGGGAGCGACCTCGACGTTGGCGCCGAGCGCCTCCTCGAGCGCGTCGGCGATCTGCGCGATCGCGGCTTCCTGGTCGGGATGAAGCGCCGGCGTCCGCTTCCGGACGGGACGGGTGGGCCGTGCCTCAGCGGCGCTCGCCCGCGCCCGGGCCTCGAGCTCGCGGACCGACCACCGCGACGTCGCGGCGCTGCGCGCGAGCGTCCGCCGTCGGTCGTGATCCTCGGCCGTCAGCAGCGCCCGGCCGTGGCCCTCGGTGAGCTCGCCGCGCTCGATCAGCGCGAGCGCCTCGTCGGGGAGCTCGAGCAGCCGGATCAGGTTGGACACGGCGACCCGGCTGCGGCCGACGCGGAGCCCCACATCCTCACGAGTGAGGCCGAGCTCCTCGACGAGCGCCGCGCAGGCGCGGGCCTCCTCGACGGGGTTCAGGTCCTCGCGAGCCATGTTCTCGATCAAGGCGAGCTCGAGCGTCGCGGCGTCGTCGTGGCGGCGCACGACCGCCGGGACCGTCTCGCGCTCGGCGAGGCGCGCGGCGCGCCACCGGCGCTCGCCGGCGATCAGCTGGTACTTGCCGCCGACGACCGGGCGGACGAGCACCGGCTGCAGCACGCCCTGGGCTCGGATCGACGCCGCGAGCCCGAGCAGCGAGTCCTCGTCGAAGCTTCCCCGCGGCTGGTTCGGGTTGGGCCCGATCAGCTCGACCGGGATCTCGCGCAGCTCCTCGGCTTCGTCCTTCGGCGCGACCGAGAGGATCGCGGCGAGGCCGCGTCCCATTCCCTTCTGTCGATCAGCCACGGGCTGCGACCTCCTTTGCCAGCTCGAAGTAAGCGTCTGCCCCAGCGCAGTGGGGATCGTGGTGGATCACCGGCTTGCCGAAGCTCGGCGCCTCCCCGACCCGCACGTTCCGCGGGATCACCGTGTCGAACACCAGTTCGGGGAAGTGCTCGCGGACCTCGCGCTCGACGTCCTGTGCAAGCCGCGTGCGACCGTCGTACATCGTCAGCAGCATCCCCGCGACCGTCAGCCTCGGATTGAGCTCGCGCTGGACCAGCGACAGCGTGTCGAGCAGCCCCGCGAGGCCCTCAAGCGCGAAGTACTCCGCCTGGACCGGGACGATCACGCGGTCGGCCGCGACCAGCCCGTTGACGGTCAGCGGCCCGAGCGACGGCGGGCAGTCCAGCAGCGTGAACGCGTACCGGTCGCGGACGCCGCCGAGCGCCTCGCGGAGGCGCACCTCGGAACCGGACGCGCGAGGGAGCTCGACGTTGGCCCCGGCCAGGTCGGGGCCCGACGGCACCAGCGACAGCCGCGGTATCGCCGTGGGGACGACGACATCCTCGAGCTCCGCCTCGCCGATCAGCACGTCGTACACGGTGCGCGGAGCGTCCTTGCCGACCCCTAGCGCGATCGTCGCGTTCGCCTGCGGATCGATGTCGACGAGCAGGGCATCGTAACCGGCCTCGGCGACGCACGCCGCGAGGTTCACCGCGGTCGTCGTCTTGCCGACGCCGCCCTTCTGGTTGGCGAGCGCGTAGACGGTCCCCATGTCGCTTCTCAAGCTAGCGGCGAACGCGGTCAGACTAGGGTCGCGGTGGGCCCAAAAGTCCGCTCGGTGGGCGCTTTAGCGCCATCCCTGGACGTCGAGGGAAGCCTTGGGGAGTTTCCATAACCTTCGACATGAGGTGCAGGTGACGGCTGTGGGCGCCCGCGTATGGCGTCGCCGCGAGCACCGCGCCCGGGGCCATTCCGATCAGCGCTGCCGCGGCCGCCGCGGCAGCGTCTCCCTCCGGGTCGCGCTTTCCGCGCCACGCGACAAGCGTCCCCCCGACCACGAGCAACGGAGCGGCGTACTCGACCAGAACCTCGAGCGAGGCGAGCGCACGCGCGGTCACCACCTCGAAGCGGCCGAGCCCCTCTGGCCAGGCCTCAACGCGGGCGTGCTCGACCTCGACGTTCTCGAGCCCGCACGCCGCGGCCGCGCGCTCGATGAATGCGCACTTGCGAGCGGAGCTCTCGACCGCCGCCACCGTCGCCTCCGGGAGCGCGATCGCGAGCGGCAGTCCGGGCAGGCCGGCGCCCGAGCCAAGGTCCGCCAGCGTCCGGGCGCCTCGGATCTCCGGGAGCTCGAGCGCCACCAATGAGTCGGCCAGGTGGTCGTCGAGCACCCGCGGCCGGTCCCGGATCGCGGTCGGGGCGAGCGGATCGTCCGCGAGCAGGCCGAGCAGGGCCCCGAGGCGCTCCGCGGCTGGGTCCGGGAGTCCGTGGCGAACTGCGAGCCTGCGGACGCCGTCGGGCTCGGCAGCGTCAGCCATCTTCACCCTGTTGGGCCCGCGACCGCCCCCGCTCGCGCTCGATCATCGGTCCGTAGCGCTCGAGCATCGCGCGCAACCGCTCGCCAGCGTGCGCGTCTAGCTCCTCGACGGGCACCTGCTCCAGCACCGGGAGGATCTCCTGCACGAGCGCCGTCCCACGTGCCATCCACTGGTAGTAGGAGCGCCCGCCGTGGTGGTAGGGGCCGTACAGGCGCGTCGAGGGGAAGCGGTCGACCAGCCAGCGGAAGATCGCCTCGTGCCGGACGTGCATCCGCAGCGTGACCTGGGGTTGCTTTCCGTCGCCCCCGAACGAGCCCTCGCCGATCAGCAGGCCGATCAGCAGGCCGCGGTCGAAGTCGGAGAGCTCAGGCACCGGCCCTTCTATAGCAGCTTGTTTCACCGCCAAGAAAAACGTGAAACGCGACGGCCTGAGCGAGGCACGTTCGCGGCCCCTTCAACCGACGGGTGGCGACCGCGAGCGGCGCCGGAGCTCCGAGGCGCGGGGGCGCCGTGACGGCGAGGCATCAGTCGACCAGCGGCGCGACCACGAGTCGCCGGTCGGGCTCCTGGCCCTCGCTGTACGTCTCGACGTCGTGGCGGCTCTTCAGATGCTCATGGACGACCTTGCGCTCGAGGGCGCTCATCGCCTCGAGCGACACCGGCCGACGGTCGTGCACGGCGGCCTCGGCGGCCTGGTCGGCCGCGGCGCGGAGCGCGACGGCGCGGCGCTCCCGGTATCCGGCGGCGTCGATCACCACCCTGATCGACTCCTCGGTCTGGCGGTACGCGATCCGATACGCGAGATGCTGGATCGCGTCGATCGTCTGGCCGTGGTGGCCGATCAGCAGGCCGAGGTCATCGCCGATCAGCTCGCCGGTGATCACGTCGTCCTGCTCGGTGACCTGGACCTCTGCGTCGACGCCGATCCCGCGGGCGACCTGCTCGAGCAGATCGCGCACGCACTCGGCCGCCAGACTCAGCCCTGCCTCGCTGCTCACGGCTAGCGCCTGCGTCCCGAGCGTTTCTTCTTCTTGCGCGGCGAGGGCGGGGGCGGCGTCTCGCGGCGGGGCTTCGGCTTCGTCGCGAGAGCGGATTTCTCCCGCTCGCCCGCCTTCCCGCCATCCGGCGGCCGCAACCGTCCCAGGAAACCACCGATGCCCCCACCAGACCCGGATCCGGCTCCGTTCGTCCCGTTGGTCGTCGGCTGCCCGCCGGCGCCGGGCACAGACGGTACCGGCGACGCCGGAGGCGTCGCGGGTCCCAGCCTTCGTTTGATCACGTACTGCTGGCAGATCGTCCACAGGTTCGTCGTGATCCAGTAGACGAGCAGTCCGGCCGGGAAGTTGATCACGATCACGACGAAGAACAGCGGCAGCAGCAGCATGATCCGGCGCTGGTTCTTGTCCATCGTCGGCGTCGCCATCAGCAAGCTCGACGCCAGCTGGCTGCCGACGTACATGATCAACAGCACCACCAACACCGCGCCCGTGGCCTTGTTCGTCAGGTCCGGGATGAACAGGAAGCCTGCGCCGTTGTGCGGACCGCACGGAACCGTCGTGACACCCGGGGGAACCACCCAATGGCCGTTCACCAAGTGAGCGTGTGGCTGTGTCTGCGGACAGATGTCCGGTCGCAGCGTCGTCCGCAGCATGTAGAACAGCCCGATGAACACCGGGATCTGCGCGACCAGCGGGAGGCACGAGGCGAACGGGTTGACCTCGTTCTCCTTGTAGAACTTCATTACCTCCTGCTGCTGGCGCTGCTTGTCCTCCTTGTACTTGTTCTGGATCTCCTTCAGCTGTGGCGCGACCCGTTGAAGCTTCTGCATCGAGTGGAACTGCTTGAACGCGAGCGGCAGCAGTAGCGCGCGCACGCTGATCGTCAGCAGCACGATCGACCAACCCCACGACACGCCGATGCTGTCGTGGAAGAACTTCAGCACCGCCTCGAACACGTCGATCAGCGGCTGGAAGATGTTGGCGAAGGTGAGGAGCATGGTCAGCCTGTGGGTGCGGGCTCTCGCGGCCTGAACAGGCGCTGGTCGTCGACCGGGTCGAACCCTCCGTGGCTCCAGGGGTTACAGCGCAACAGCCGCCACCCGGCCAGGACGAGCCCGCGGAGTATGCCGAATCGGTCGATCGCCTGCACCGCGTACTCCGAGCACGAGGGGTGGTACTTGCAGCGGTTCCCGAGCAGCGGGGAGACCAGCACCTGGTAGGCCCGGAGCGGCAGTAGGAACACCCATCGGACCGCCTTCACGAGGCCATCTCCCGCGGCGCCTCGACCTCGGGTACAGCTCCACCCGCCTTGGAGATCAGCTCTGCCAGCGCCGCGCGGACTCCCTCGAGGCCTTGGCGCTCAGCCAGACCATGAGCCTCGCGGCGCGCGACGACAACCGCATCCGTACCCGCCGGCAGCCGATCGCCTTCGACCGCGAACGCTTCGCGCAGCAGCCGTTTGACCTGGTTGCGCTGAACCGCGCCGCCGACCTTGCGCGAGACCGACAGCCCGAGCCGCGGCTCCCCGTCGGCCTTCCGCGGGAACACGTACAGGACGAACTCCCGACCGGCGTGGGACCGCCCCTGGCGGAAGACGCGGTCGAAATCGGCGCTGCGCGACAGCCGGGAGCGACCCGGGCGCGGGCGGGCGCCTCCTGCCGCGAGCATCAGACCGCGAGTCGCTTGCGGCCCTTTGCGCGCCGGCGCTTGAGCGTGATTCGCCCAGCGCGCGTTTGCATCCTCGCGCGGAATCCGTGCGTACGTGCGCGCTTGCGCTTTTTCGGCTGATACGTGCGTTTCATCGCTCAAAGGCCCAGGCCGGGTCAGAGCCAGTATACGCAGCACCCGCCGACCCTCCTGCAGGCTCGCGGCGCGGGTACGCGAACCCACGCAGAGACGGCTACGCAGCGGCCCAGGAGGGCACGTTCGGGTCGTTCACGAGTTTTTCTCGCGCATAGCGCCAACCCTCACCGGGTGCCCCGACGGGCCCAGGGAGCGCTGGTATATTCGCCGCCTCCGAGCGGGCTCGCTCGGACCTTTTTACGGTGCTGTCGGAACGCTCCCCGAAGGAGTCGCTTGGAGCTGCCTACGAACTTCGAGCCGGACGATGCTTGGCGCACCATCCGAGAAGAGCTCCGCCGAGTCGTCGGCGAATCCACCTACGAGATCTGGATCGCGCCGCTCGAGGTCAAAGCGTTCGAAGGCGGCGTGCTGCTCCTCAGCGCGCCCACGGCGACACGGACATGGGTCGCCAAGCGCTTCGGCCGGATCCTCGAGCGCACCGCTGGCTCGGTCACCGGAATCGAGGTCCAGGTCGCGATCGAGGGTGTCGGCAGCGCCGACGCCCCGGCGGCGGCGCCCACCGCGTCCGCGCACGAGAACCTCAACCCCCGCTACAGCTTCGAGCAATTCATCATCGGCGACGGCAACCGGCTCGCGCACGCCGCGGCGCTCGCAGTCGCCGAGCTCCCGGGCCAGGCTTACAACCCGCTGTTCCTGCACGCGCCCCCCGGGCTCGGCAAGACCCATCTGCTGCACGCGATCGGCAACTACGTCAGGGCGTTCGGCGGCGGCGCGGTCGTCCGCTACACGACGGTCGAGGCCTTCACCAACCACTTCATCAAGGCGATCGGCGCCCGCTCACTCGACGACTTCAAGCACACCTACCGCGACGCCGACGTCCTCCTCATCGACGACGTCCAATTCCTCGCGAGCAAGGCCAAGACCGAGGAGGAGTTCTTCCATACGTTCAACGCGCTGTACGAGAGCGGGCGTCAGCTGGTCCTCACCTGCGACCGGCTCCCCCGAGCGCTGGTGGCCGTCGAGGAGCGGCTGCGCGAGCGTTTCGAGGCCGGCCTCGTCGCCGACATCCGACCCCCGGACCTCCCCACGCGCGTCGCGATCCTCCGCAAGCGCGCGATGCTCGACCGGGTGCCGCTCGCCGAAGCCGCCGTGCTCGAGGCGATCGCCGAGCGCGTCACCGACAACATCCGCGCGCTCGAGGGCGCGCTGATCCGCGTCGTCGCCTACCACTCGCTGACCGGACACCGAGGAGCGATCGACATCGAGCTGACGATGACGGTGCTCGACACGATGTACCCCCAGCGCGCGCCGGCGCCCCGGCAGACCTCGATCGGCCAAATCCAGGCGGCCGTCGCTTCGCACTACGGCCTCGCCGTTGCCGAGCTGCTGTCGCCGAGCCGCGCGGCACGGATCGCCTGGCCCCGGCAACTCGCGATCTACCTGGCCCGGGAGTGCACGAGCACGTCGCTGCAGACGATCGGGGAGGCGTTCGGCGGCCGCAACCACGCGACTGTGCTCCATGCGTGCAAGCGCGTATCGGACCGCCTCGCCGACGATCAACAGCTCTGTGAAGAACTCAGCGAGCTGAAGGCAGCGCTCGGCTGAGCGCGCGACGACCGACGTTACTGACAGACTTGTCCGTCGCTGTGGGCGCCCGATCTTCCCGCTATCTGCGGCTGAACGCGAAGTTGTCCACAGTTCCCATTCGCCCTATTACTTCTGATCCCTCCTAAGGTAATCGCCGTGAAGATTTCAGTTCAGCGAGACGACCTTCTCGCACAGCTGCAGACCGTTACCCGCGTCGCTTCCACACGCAGCGCGATCCAGGCCCTCTCGGGTGCGCAGGTTGTCGCCGAGGCTCAGGGGTGTGAGCTCCGGGCGACCGACATGGATGTCAGCCTGCGAGTGCCGCTCGCGGCGAAGACTGTGCGGGAGGGTGTCGTGGTGCTCCCGGCGCGGCTGCTACTCGACGTGGTCCGGTCGCTGCCGGCGGCCGAGGTCTCGCTCGAGCTCCGTTCGGCCGAGCAGGACGTGGAGCTGATCTCTGGCGGCGCCACGTTCCACATCCGCACGCTTCGCACCGAGGACTTCCCGCCGTTCCCAGAGCCGAGCGCTGAAGACGGCGTCTCGGTGCCCGTCGGGGCGTTCGTCGAGACGGCGCTCAAGGTCGCGGGTTCGGCCTCGCGCGACGAAACGCGGCCGGTGCTCACCGGAATCCTCGTCTCCGCGTCCGAGCGCGAGCTGCGGATGGTCGCCACCGATTCGTATCGGCTGAGCGTCAAGGAGACCTCGCTCGAGGCGCCGCTCGCGTCCGCGTTCGAGGTCAACGTGCCGGCGAGAGCGCTTCAGGAGCTGGCTCGCGTGGCGGCGGGCGCAGAGGACGGGCAGCTGAGGGTGAGCGTGCTCCAGAATCAGGTCGTGTTCGAGCTCGACGGGGTCGTTCTCTCCTCGCGGCTGATCGACGGCCAGTTCCCCAACTACCGCCAGCTGCTCCCGGAGACGTTCGAGCACGAGCTGCGGATCGCGGCCGCCGAGCTCACCGAGGTCGTGCGGAGGATCAGCCTGCTCGCGCAGAAGAACGCGCCGCTGCGGCTCGCCTTCGACACGGGCGAGCTCACGGTTTCCGCGCAGACGCCAGACGTCGGCGAGGCGCTCGAGTCGATGCCGGTTCCGTTCCAGGGCGACGCGCTCGAGATCGGGTTTAACCCGGAGTTCCTCCGCGACGGGCTCGAGGCGGTGGAGGAGGGTGACGTCCTGCTGAAGCTGATCAGTCCGCTGCGCCCCGGGTTGATCGAGTCGGGCGAGGATGGCGGGTTCCAGTACCTCATCATGCCGATCCGCCTGAACGTCTAGCGGACCCCGTGGCGCGGCTCGTGGGAAGCCCGATCCGGTGCGGGTGCTGAGCCTCACGCTTCGCGACTTCCGCAGCTACGAGGATGCGCAGGCGTCGCTGGGTCCCGGTCTCACGGTCGTCTCCGGGCCGAACGGAGCCGGCAAGACGAATCTGCTCGAGGCGATCTACTTCGGCTCGGTCGGCCGCTCGCCGCGGACTGCAAACGACCGCCAGCTCGTCCGCTTCGGGGCGAAGACCACGCGGGTCGTGGTTCGGTGCGAGGCGGCCGACGGCCCGCACGAGATCTCGGTCGGGTTCGAACCCGGCGAGCCCAAGCGCCTCCGCGTCGACGGCGCGACCGTCGAGCGCCTCGTCGACGCACCCGAGCGCCCGCTGGTGAGCGTGTTCCTGCCCGATCGCCTGGACTTGATCAAGGGCGCTCCGTCGCTTCGCCGCGCTCACCTCGACCAGCTCGTCGCGGCGTTGTGGCCGTCGCGGGTGCAGACGCGCCGCTCGTACATGCAGGCGCTCGCGCAGCGGAACGCGCTGATCGCTCGGATCCGTTCGGGTGCGGGCTCGCGCGTGTCGCTCTCGAGCTGGGACGCACAGCTCTCGGAGCACGGCTTCGCACTGATGCGCGATCGGGCGGCGGCTGTCGACGCGATCGCCGAGGGGTTTCGGCGGATCGGTGAGCGGCTCGGGCTCGAGCGCGAGCTGACGGTCGCCTACCGCCCCCGCTCGCGCGCGGCTACACCACAGGAGCTCCGCGACGAGCTCGGCTCCCGCGTCGAGCAGGATCTACAGCGGGGCTTCACCGGCCACGGCCCGCACCGCGACGAGCTCGCGACCCACCTGGGCGGCCGCGACCTGCGGGTGTTCGGGTCGCAGGGGCAGCAGCGGCTCGGCCTGCTCGCGCTGCTGCTGGCCGAGCGCGAGGCGATCGCGGAGCAACGCAGCGCGCCGCCGGTGATGCTGCTCGACGACGTGATGAGTGAGCTGGACGGGACTCGTCGCAGGGCGCTGGTCGACCTGCTCCGGGCGGGCGGCGGCCAGTCGGTGATCACCACGACCGACCTCGAGCACGTGCCGGGGGGCGGCGACGACGGGATCACGCGGCTGTCGATCGCCGATGGCGCGGTGCTGGAAGGGGTCGCGGCGGGATGACGCACTGGCGTCGCAGCCCTCGCCCACTGAGCCTCGCGGTCGACGGTCTCCGGGACGAATTGGCTCCCGCGACGCTGCTCGGCGAGGTTCAACAGGCCTGGCCCGACGCCGTCGGCGCGGCGATCGCGGCAGAGGCGCAGCCGACCGCCGAGCGCGGCGGCGTGCTGACGATTTCCTGCTCGGCATCGGTCTGGGCACAGGAGCTCGACCTGATGGGGCCGGCGATCGTCGAGCGGCTGAACGTGGCGCTCGAACGTGGCGCGGTGACGCGTTTGCGGTGCGTCGCGATGCCGCGCGAGTAGGCGCTTGTGGAGGCCCCGCGGAAGGCGTCATAACGTCGTAACAGGCGCTGCCGAGCGAGCCCCGCCGTTTTGTGGCAGTTCGGTTGCACTATTGTTGCGTTTTGCAGGCAAAATGACCGGCGGTTAGGGCCGTTTCCGTCGTCCGCTGTGCTACCCTTAGTTGCATTAGACGCGACGCCCCGGCGCGCTCTCCCAGTAGCGCAGAACCGGGGCGTCCTGATGTCATCGGAGGATCGTTGGCAGACGACAACAGCGCTCAGCAGCGCCCCAATCAGCAGGGAAGTTATGACGCCCAGGACATCACCGTTCTGGAGGGCCTCGAGGCTGTACGCCGGCGTCCGGGGATGTACATCGGGTCGACCGGACTCCGCGGGTTGCACCACCTCGTCTACGAGGTCGTGGACAACTCGGTCGACGAGGCGCTCGCGGGTCACTGCGGGTCCGTCCTGGTCACGATCCACCCAGACAATTCGGTGACGGTGGTCGACGACGGCCGCGGGATTCCCGTGGCCGTGATGGAGAAGGAGAAGCGCCCCGCGGTCGAGGTCGTTCTGACCGTGCTGCACGCGGGAGGAAAATTCGGGGAGGGCGGTGGTTACAAGGTCTCAGGTGGGCTCCACGGCGTCGGCGTCTCGGTCGTCAACGCGTTGTCCGAGCGCCTCGACGTCGAGATCCGCCGCGACGGGTTCACGTGGACCCAGTCCTATGAGCGCGGCACGCCGCTCGGCGACCTCCAGAAGGGCGCCGCCACCAAGGAGACGGGCACCACGATCACCTTCCTGCCCGACGCCGACATCTTCGAGTCGCTCGAGTACGACTTCACGACGCTCGAAGAGCGGATGCGCGATACCGCGTTCCTGACCCGCGGCCTGCGGATCACGCTCGTCGATGAGCGCGGCGAGGGACATCGCGCCGAGTTTCACTACGAGGGCGGGATCGTCGACTTCGTCGCCTATCTGAACCGGAACAAGGATCCGATCCAGAAGAAGGTGATCTCGCTCGAGGGCGAGAGCGACGAGGGTCAGATCGAGGTTGCGATGCAGTGGAACTCCTCCTACCAGGAGTCCGTGTTCTCGTTTGCGAACAACATCAACACGACCGAGGGCGGCTCGCACCTGAGCGGCTTCCGCTCGGCGCTCACGAGCGCGCTCAACAAGTACGCGCGCGACAAGGGCGAGCTCAAGGAGAAGGACGAGAATCTCACCGGCGAGGACGTCCGCGAGGGCCTGACGGCCGTCGTCTCGGCGAAGCTCGCCGATCCCCAGTTCGAGGGACAGACGAAGACCAAGCTCGGCAACCCGGGCATGCAGGGATTCGTCCACTCGATCGTCAACGCGCGCCTCAGCGAGTTCCTCGAGGAGAACCCGCAGGAGGCGCGCGCGGTGATCCGCAAGGCCGTCCAGGCGGCCCAGGCCCGCGCCGCTGCGCGCAAGGCGCGCGACCTCACGCGGCGGAAGTCCGCGCTCGAGAACTCGCGGCTGCCCGGCAAGCTCGCCGACTGCTCGGTCAAGGATCCGGCGCTGGCGGAGATATTCGTGGTCGAGGGCGACTCGGCGGGCGGCTCGGCCAAGCAGGGCCGGGACCGCTCGACCCAGGCCGTCCTGCCGCTGCGCGGCAAGATCCTCAACGTCGAGAAGAGTCGGATCGACAAGGTGCTGCAGAACACCGAGATCCAGGCGCTGATCACCGCGATCGGGACCGGCGTGCGCGACGAGTTCAACCTCGACAACGCCCGGTACCACAAGCTGATCTTGATGACGGACGCCGACGTGGACGGCGCGCATATCCGCACGCTCGTGCTGACGCTCCTGTTCCGCGAGATGCCGTCGCTGATCGAGGCGGGCTACGTGTACATCGCCAAGCCGCCGCTCTACCGGGCGAAGATCGGGCGCAACGAGCGCTACATCGAGAAGGACTCCGAGCTCGAGGAGATCCTGCTCGACGGCAAGCTCGAGAAGTTCAAGATCTTCGATCGGTACAACAAGCAGTTCGCGCTCACCGAGGCGCGCTGGCAGAAGCTCTCGCGGCTGCTGCGCCAGTACGACGGATGGGCGTCGTCACTGCGCGCGAGCTACGGCCATGAGCAGCTGCGGTTCGTCGAGGAGTCCGGGATCCTCGATCAGCAGGTCGCCGACGTCGACACGCTGGTCAAGCTGATGGGGGCCCCGTCGGACAACGGCCACCACCCGTTCGACACCGAGGTCCTGTCGACCGAAGAGGACCGGATCGTGGTGCGCTCCGTGGAGGTCGACACCGGGCTTGCTCGCACGCTGCGGCTGCCGAGCTCGATGCTCGCCGACAACGAGTACGCCCAGCTGCTGCGCGTGCACGAGCAGCTCGTCTCGACCGCGGGCACGCCGCCGTTCTCGATCGCGCTCGGCGATCACAGCGCGACGGCGCTGACGTTCGACGCGCTGCGCCAGGAGGTGCTGACGCTCGCGCGGCGCGGCGTGGAGGTCAACCGCTTCAAGGGGCTCGGCGAGATGGATCCCGCCCAGCTCCGCGATACGACGATGGATCCGTCACGCCGCACGCTCGTGCGCGTGACGATCGAGGACGCCGCCGCCGCCGACCAGGTCTTCTCGATGCTGATGGGCGACCAGGTTGAGCCACGCCGGCAGTTCATCGAAGAGAACGCACGCCTCGTAAGCAACCTGGACGTGTAGGCGATGAGCGCGATCGACACACTCTCCGGCGGCAACATCGAGCCTCGCGGGCTCGAGGAGGAGATGCGCTCGGCGTATCTCGACTATGCGATGTCGGTCATCGTCGGGCGGGCGCTGCCCGACGTGCGGGACGGACTCAAGCCGGTCCACCGCCGCGTCCTCTTCTCGATGAGCGAGGCCGGGCTCCAGTACAACCGGCCGCGCGCGAAGTCCTCCCGGATCGTCGGCGACGTGATGGGCAAGTACCACCCCCACGGCGACGCGCCGATCTACGACACGCTCGTGCGTCTGGCGCAGGACTTCTCGATGCGCTATCCGCTCGTCGACGGGCAGGGGAATTTCGGCTCGATCGACGACGACCCGCCGGCGGCGATGCGCTACACGGAGGCGCGGCTCGCGCGTCTGGCCGGCGAGATGCTCCGCGACATCGACGCGGACACCGTCGACTTCGTCCCCAACTACGACGGCAAGAACCAGGAGCCGGTGCCGCTGCCGGCGAGGTACCCGAACCTGTTGGTCAACGGGTCCGCCGGCATCGCCGTCGGGATGGCGACCAACATCCCGCCGCACAACCTGGCCGAGACGATCAACGCGGTGATCGCCTACATCGATGACCCTGAGATCGGCGTCGAGGGGCTGATGCGCCACATCAAGGGCCCGGACTTCCCGACCGGTGGCGTGATCCTCGGATCCAGTGGGATCCGTGACGCCTACACGACCGGCCGAGGTCGTGTCCGCGTGCAGGCGAGGGCGCACGTCGAGCCGCTCGCCCAGGGCAAGGAGGCGATCGTCGTCACCGAGCTGCCCTACCAGGTCAAGAAGGGCGGCGAGGGCGGCCTGATCCAGAAGATCGCCGACCTCGTCCACGACAAGAAGATCACCGAGATCTCCGACATCGAGGACCACTCGAGTGACAAGGGGATGCGCCTCGTGATCGAGCTCAAGCGCGGCGCGATCCCGAAGGTGGTCCTGAACAAGCTCTACAAGCACACCTCGATGCAGACCACGTTCGGGGTCAACATGGTCGCGCTCGTCGACAACGTGCCGCGGACGCTGTCGCTGCTCGAGGTGGTGCACCACTACGTCGATCACCAGCGCAACGTGATCGTGCGCCGTACGAAGTACGAGCTGCGCCAGGCCGAGGCACGCGCGCACGTGTTGGAGGGCTACCTGATCGCGCTCGACAACCTCGACGAGGTGATCGCGCTGATCCGCGGCTCCCGTGACCCCGAGACCGCCCGCGTCGGCCTCGTCGACCGCTTCGAGCTGACCGTGATCCAGGCACAGGCGATCCTCCAACTGACGCTGAGCCGCCTGACCGCGCTGGAGGCGGACAAGATCAAGCGGGAGTACGACGACCTGCTCGAGCGAATCAAGGAGCTGCGCGAGATCCTCGGCGACGAGGAGCGGGTCAAGGGGCTGATCAAGGACGAGCTGCGCGAGATCGCCGGCGCCTACGGCGACGAGCGGCGCACCGAGATCACGCACGCCGAGGGCGAGATCGACATCGAGGATCTGATCGCCGACCAGCAGATGGTGATCTCGATCACCCACTCGGGCTACATCAAGTCGCTGCCGCTCTCGACCTACCGCCAGCAGCGCCGCGGCGGAATCGGCGTGACCGGCGGTGAGATGAAGGACGACGACTACGTCGAGCACCTGTTCGTGTCCTCGACGCATGACTACCTGCTGTTCTTCACCAACCGCGGGAAGGTCTACCGGCTGAAGGTCTACGAGCTCCCGGAGGCGTCGAGGACGGCTCGCGGCCGCGCGCTCGTCAACATGCTGCCGCTGCGCGAGGGCGAGCGGGTGCAGTCGGTCCTCTCCACGCGCGACTTCAACGAGGGCAAGTTCCTCGTGTTCGCGACCCGCAAGGGGATGATCAAGAAGACCGAGTTCAAGTCCTACAACACGCCGATCAAGGCCGACGGGATCATCGCGATCAACATCCGTGACGACGACGAGCTGATCGCGGTCAGGCGGACCAGCGGCAACGACACGGTGATCATGGTCTCCCGCTCGGGCCAAGCGTCGCGCTTCAACGAGGACAAGGTCCGCTCGATGGGCCGCAACACCAGCGGCGTGCGCGGGATGAACGTCTCGCAGAAGAACAACGCCGTGCTGGCGATGGACGTCGCCCGCGACGACGACGAGCTGCTCGTCGTCACCGAGAACGGCTACGGCAAGCGCACGCCGATTCCCGACTACCCGATCAAGGGGAGGGGGACGATGGGCGTCAAAACGATCCAGCTGACCGAGAACAAGGGCGCGCTCGCCGGCGCGCTCGTCGTCCGCGAGCACCAGGAGCTCGTCTTCATCTCCCAGAACGGGATGGTCCAGCGGACCTCGGTCCGCGGCATCAGCCGCTACGGCCGCGCCTCCCAGGGGGTGCGGGTGATGAACCTGCGCGAGGACGATCAGGTGAGCGCGGTCGCGCTGGTGGTCGAGTCGGAGGCCTCCACCGCGGCGAAGGTCGCCGAGGGCGGGGACGCTGGGAGCG
Organism: uncultured Solirubrobacterales bacterium; assembly: GCA_963770735.1. GTDB lineage: Bacteria > Actinomycetota > Thermoleophilia > Solirubrobacterales > Solirubrobacteraceae > Palsa-465. The sequence goes on from CAVYRB010000001.1 coordinate 18,950, forward strand.
CCGAGGCTTCTGACAGCAGTGTCGCCGAGAACGGCGCTCCGGCCGACGGCGCCGTCGAGAACGGCGACGCGGAGTAGCGCCTACTCGCAGCTGGGTCGGGGGATCACCGCGGCCGGCTCGGGTGCGCTCGCGTCCTCGCGCTGTGCCGGCGCGCCCCGATCGCGGCCGTTCGTCTCGGCCGCATCGGTCTCTGTCTCTTCACGCTCGAGCTCATCGGCGAGCTCGCGCTCTCGCAACACCCTGCCTACCGCAGAGGCGACCTGATCGTCGGGCCGCGGGCCGTCGCGGTCGAGGTACCAGTGGCGGTTGATGTTCGCGAACCACTCGATCCTCGTCTCCCCGTCGTCCCGTTGCCTTTCGTACGGGATCAGGCCGAACCGCGTGATCGTCCGCTGGCCGCCGACCTGATCCGAATAGAGCAGCTCCACCGTGACCGTTTCGCGGTTGTCGATCGCCGCGGCGCAAGCCTGGTACGTGGGGTCGTTGCGATCGCGGAGCGCGCCCTGCCACATCCCGATGTCGCCTGCTGGGATGTACAGGTCACGGGTCTGGAGCCGGAACTGGTCCTCGGGAGCGTGATCCGGCGCGACGCTGGCAGACATCTGCCCGGCCGTGACGTGCCAAGCCTGGCACACGCCGATGCCGGCTCCGACGTTGCGCAGGCTCATCGCGAGGTACACGCTGCCGTCGTGCTCGGCGACCCCGTGGCCTCCCCTTGCCTGGACCCAGAACCCCTCGACGAACACGATCTTCTGGACCGGATCGTCCAGCCGAGACTGGGTGAAAACGGGGCGACGCTGCTCCTGTAACGCCTGCTCAGAGATCCGCGCGGAGCGGTTCGACGACCGGACCGCGGCAAACGTCGCGATCGCGAGCACCAGGGTGCCGGCCGCGGTCGCCAGCGAGGAGATCGTCGCCCAGTCAGTTGCTGCCGGGACGAACACCGCCCCAGTGTCTCACGCGCGCCGCGCGCGAACCAAGAACCCGCTGCGTCCGGGGGACTGGATCTCGACCTCCGCGAACCCGGCACCGCGGAGCATCGCGTCGAGCCCCTCGCGGGTGTAGTTGAAGATCGGGCAGTCGCCGATCCACTCGTAGCGGACCTTGCGGATCGGGCCCTTGATCGGCGACCACGTTGGGAATGAGGCGACCATCGAGCCGCCCGGCGCGCAGCGCTCGAACATCCGTCTGGCGAACCGCTCCGGATCGGGGAGGTAATCGAACAGCCCTAGCCCGAGGACGACGTCGAACCGCCGCTCGATCGGGACCTCGAGAAAGTCTCCGCACACGACCTCGACGCGGTCGCCGAAGCGCTCCAGCCTTTGCTCTGCCAGCTCGATCATCGGCTCGGAGAAGTCGACGCCCACGTAGCCGGTGGCTCCGGCTTCGAGCACGAACTCGCCGATCCGGCCGGAGCCGCAGCCGACGTCGAGGACGCTCGGCGAGGCGTGCGCCTTGACCGTCTGCACCGCCAGCTCCCGCCGCCGGAACAGCCCGGGGCGCAGCAGCCGGACGAGCAGCCGCTCGTCCTCGTAGAGGTCGTCGAACTGCTTTGCCTTCGTCCTGAACCTGTTACGGACCGCCTGAGGTGCCTCGGCTGAGCTGGGCATACGCCTCACCATAGGGAATCAGCCGGTGACGTTCGGCAATCGCGCGGAGCACGATCGGCGCCCGCCGCCTGGCGAGGTTGCGCTGCAGCGCTCGCAGCTCGGCGCGGATCAGCTGGCCGGGCGGGGTGCCGGCCGGAAGCTGTGGATTGAGTGCCTTCGGGTCGAACTCGTACGGGTGCGTGTAAAGCCCCGCCATCGGCGCGACCTCGTCCAGCCCGCGGAGGACCAGCGGGACCGGGACCGTCGCCCAGTACGATGGACCCCCGACGGGCACGCGGTACTTGCGGGGGTACCAGACCGCGACCGGCAGCTCCCACAGCTCGCCGTCCGGCAGCGCGATTCGGTGCGGCCCGCGCCCGAGGACCGTGTTCGCGTGGTGCAGTCGCGGCGAGTCGTGCTCGCTCGCGTCGTAGCCGAACCCTTCGGCCGCGAGCACCTCGTATGCCCACGGGCACCGCTCGTCGATCGAGAACGCCGGCGCGCGGTAGCCCAGCGGCCGGCTCTCGGTGAGTCGCTCGATCGTCGAGGTCGCCCGACGGAGGTCGGCGGCGAACTCCTCGCGCGACTGAGAATGGACCGGGAGGTGCTCATCCCCGTGGCACGCGATCTCGTGACCGGCCGCAGCCACGGTCTCGACCAGATCCGGATGCGACCGAGCCGCCATCCCGAGGACGAAGAACGTCGCCTTCGCGCCGAGCTCGTCGAGCAGCTCCAGCAGGGCCCGGGTCTGGCGGGCGAGCGCCGGCCCGGCCTCGGCCCAGTTGTCGGCGCCAACGCGCCGCCGGACCAGCTGGTGCCAGTCCTCGAAGTCGACGCTCAACAGCAGCGTCCGGCGATGGTCCGCAGCCTCCATCCGCTGCCGCAGATTGTCATAGGAGACGTCGACGCCGTCCGCTAATCTGCACTTCACCAGAGAAAGGAGGTGGTCCGTCTGTCTGAAATGATCTGCGGGACCCTGGAGGTGTCCGGCCGCTAGGTCGGAGCTGGTCCCCGCTCAGCGGAGTCCACCCGAGACACCGTCGGAGCGAGCGCCGGGATTAGTCCCTCCGGCATACGATCAACTCGCTCTGATCTGAACCAGCAAAGAAGCACGGAGGGCGCCGCCTAGTCACCGGCGCCCTCCGTCTTTAAGCACGGCGCCGGGCGACGCGCAGAGACCGACGCTTCTTAAAGGACCGAACGCCGGGGTTCGATCGGAACCGGGCAACCGCGCCGGACTCTTGCCCCTACCCCAGCAGCAACCGCCGGGCCCAACGCGCGGGTGGGGGTAGGTCTGCTCGGTGTTCGAGCATGTAGATAACCCCGCCCCGCGCCCCCGTTGCTACACCAAGCAGGCCTACCCTCACCCGCGCGCTAAGGGAGACCGAGCGACTTACGCCGCGAGGTACTGATGCCAGGCGCGAGGAATCGTCGGACTGGACACGTGAATGAACACCGTCGCGTGCGGGATCCGCGGCTGCTTGAGCAGCTGCATCCCGGCCTGCCGCAGCAGCGCATCGCCCTTGCGCCGGTTGCACGGTGCGCAGGAGGCGACGATGTTCTCCCAGCTCGAGGAGCCACCCTTCGACTTCGGGATCACGTGGTCGACGGTGAGGTTCGAGCGGGCGCCGCAGTACTGACATGTCCAACCGTCCCGCGCGAACACTGCGCGACGGGTGATCTTGCGGCGGTGGGTATCGCGCGGGATCCGGACGTAGGTCACGAGCCGGATCACGACCGGCCGCTGGATCGTTTGGCTGGCGGAGTGCAGTTCCCAGTCGCCGTGCTCGATCACCTCGGCCTTTGCCTTCAGCAGCAACACGACCGCCCGGCGCACGGTGCAGACGTTGATCGGCTCGAACGTCGCGTTCAGCACGAGCACCCGGCCACCGTCACGTCCGCGCCGCGGGTGCTCTGAAGGCGGCGCGAACCCCACTGGGGGTGGCGTGGTAGTGCCCATCGCTGGCGCCAGTGTAGCGAGGGGTCCTCTCGGATCTGCCCGCGTAATGGCCTGTTCACATGGGACCCAGACTCGCGCTCAGCCGAGGAATCCGTTGACGCGGCGACCGACCGCGAGCGGGCTCTGGAACAGGAACGCGTGTCCCGCCCCGGCGTAGATCGTGAGGCCCGAGCCGTGGATCCGGCCATGCAGCAGCCGCGAGTTTCTCGGCGGTACGATCACGTCCTGGTTGCCCGCAGCGATCAGCGTAGGACGCCGCAGCCGCGGCAGCTGGTTGTAGCTGCCCTTGCCGCGGGCCTCCCACCCAGGACCCGCGGCAGCGAACTGCTGGCGGATGATCCGCTGGGAGGTGGTGAATGAGTCCTTGGGCAGCTTCAGCCGCGCGTACTGGGCTCCGATGCGCGCCTCCCAGGCGTTACCGGCGGCGATCGCCTTGCGTGGGAACAGCAGTCCCAGCAGCTGACTCTGGTTCGCGTGCTCGAGCTCGTTGATCACCTGCTTCGAGGGCTGGATCGCCTTGCTGCCGCCGAAGTCGGTCGACGCGAGGATCAGCCGCCGCGCGAGGCCGGGGTTGCGGATCGCGAGCTCCTGGGCGACGTAGCCGCCCATCGACCAGCCGAGGACGTCCGGCCGACCGAGGTGCAGCGCGCGGATCAGCCCCGCGGTGTCGGTGGCCATCTCGTCGATCGAGAGCACGTTCCGAGGGGTGTCGGTCGTCGTTGCGACGCCCCGGTTGTCGAACAGCACAACCCGGTGCTTGGCGCTGAGCGCGCCTACCAGCCTCGGATCCCATTCGGCCATCGTGAAGGCGAAGCCGGGGATCAGGACGAGCGGCCGGCCCGAGCCGACGACCCGGTAGCCGATGCTGATGCCGTTGACCCGGACGTGCTTGACGACCGGCGGCGAGGCCGCTCCGGCGGCGGAAACGGCGGCCAGCAGGGCCGCGAAAACGAACAGGATCGGGAAAAGGAGATGAAATCTGCGCATGACTGGGGCTAACACCTAGGAAGACGGAAAAGAGCCCAATACCCGAACAATCTCGACGTAATCACGGAGCCCGTCGAGTGCTTCGGCAACGTGCTCCTCGGTTTCGCGTCCTTCGAAGTCGAGGAAGAACATGTAGTCCCCGAGTCCCTGCTTGCGGGGCCGCGACTCGATTCGCGTGAGGTTCACCCGGCGCGAGGCGAACTGGTCGAGGCAGGCCACGAGCCAACCTGGGGCGTCGGCGCCGACGCCCCAGAAGACGATCGCGGTCTTCCACGGGCCGCGCCGCGGGTCGGGGTCCCACGGCGCCCCCGCCGGCGTACCGGCGCGGGCCAGCCACACGAACCGGGTCTCGTTGCCGGCGACATCTTCGACTCCGGCGAGCAGCACGCGGCAGCCGTATCGCTCGGCCGCCAACCGGTTCGCGAGCGCCGCCCACGGTCCGTCGTGCTCGGCGACGAGCCGGACCGCGTCGGCCGTGGAGCTGCCGGCGAGCACCCGCGCGGCCGGCAGCCGCGTGCGGATGAACCGGGCGCACTGGGCGGTGGCCTGGGGGTGCGAGACGACCGCCTCGATCTCGTCGAGCTCGAGCTCGGTCCGCGCGATCAGCGAATGCTGGATCAGGTTCACGACCTCCCCGACGATGACGACGTCGTCCGTGTCGATCGCGAGCGCGTCGAGGGTCGCGTTGACCGAGCCCTCGAGCGAGTTCTCGATCGGGACCAGCGCCCGCTCGACGGTGCCGGCGTGTACCGCCATCACGGTCTCGTAAATCGTCGGCAGCGGCACCGCCTCGACCTGGACCGCACCCGCCCCCGAGCTCCCGCCCCCGACCGCGTTGATCATCGCCTCGTGGGTGAAGGTCCCTTCCGGGCCGAGATAGCCGACACGCATGGCGCTCCGGCTTCTACGCGGAGGGTCCGTCGGGATGGCCGCTCTGGAGCGCGAGCCGTACCGCCTCGGTCTCCTCGGGCGAGAGCTCGAGCTCGGGCTCGCCCTCGCGGACCTGCTTGGCGTACAGGCGGGCCTGGTCTCGATGGTGGATCGAGGACAGCACGAGTCCGGTGCGGCGGGCGTCGAGGAGTGCGATCGAGGTCGACTGGCGCCCGGACATCTCTCCGTAGGCGTCGTAGCGGATCAGGGCGCTGTAGGCGACGGCGTGGTCGAGCCGCTGCTCGGCGCTCTCCATCCGCCGGTTGAGCTCGGCCGCGATGTCCTGAACGTAGTCGTGGAGTGCCTCGAAGTGCTGCTGGAGCGTCGCCGCGTGCGTCACCAGATCCTGGTTGCCGGCCCCGAGCACCGCGCGCTGGTCTGCCCGCACGCGCCTTAGCCTGATCGCCAGCGCGATGCAGAAGAGCAGCGCGACGACGCCGACGCCGGCGGCGGCCAGCGCGACGATCCCAGCGGTGCTGGTCAGGTTGTGCACGCGCTGGAGGATAAGCAGCCGCGCGCTCGGCAGCCGCCCGCCACCCGGGAGCGGACCCGCGCCGCGACGGATCAGCCCACCGCTACTGGAACGTCACCGGGAACGTCTGCGTGTTGTTGTTCGTGACCTTCTCGCCGGGGACGGGCGCGATCGTCGCGGTGAGCGTGTACGAGCCCGCCTTCGGGGCGGAGCTGAGCGGGACCTGGCAGGTCGCCTGTTGGCCGGCCTGCGTCTGGGGGACGGTCGTCTGGCCGCTGGGACCGGAGTTCGAGAGCGAGACCTTGCAGACCACGTTCGTCTCGTTGTTCGAGCCGCTGTTCGTGAACGTCAGCGTGAACGTGGGCGCCGGGCTGGCGGGAACCGTGTTCGTGGAGCCGCTCTGGAGCTGGGTTCCGCCGACGCTCACCGAGTTGAGCTCGTGCCCGTGGGTGCCCGGTGTGACCTTGCCGCTCGAGCTGCCGGAGCTGACCGAGGTGTGGAGCGCGGTCGCGATGAACGACGGGGTCAGCCAGTTGAGGTCGGGCAGGAACTGGCCGCCCTCGACGGGCTCCCCGTTGGTGCCGCCGACTGCGATCCCGGCGTTGTGCAGCGCGCCGACGATCGCCGGCAGTGCGTAGCTCTTGTAGACCACGTCCGAGCCGTAGAACTTGGCCATGTTGGCGGCGATCTGGTTGACCGCGTCCGTCGCTGTCGACGCCTGCAGGGCGGGCTGGATCTGTTGGGCGATCTGCGCGATCCCGTCGCGGCGCATCTGGAGCGTCAGCAGGACGTTCGTCTGGGCTGCCTTGACCTCGTCGGGCACGTCAAGCCCCGCGGCGCGGTTCACCTGGTTCTCGGCGCTCAGCCGGGCCTCGTCGATCTGACTCTGGAGGTTGGCGCCGTTGCTGGCGCCCTGACCGCTCGAAAGGACGTTGAAGAACTGCTGGCCGGTCTGGTTCGACGCGCGGATGACCGAGGCGACGCTGTCGCTGTAGTTGCGGAGCGAGCTGTTGCGCTGGCTCACCTGACAGCTGTGGACGCCGACGGCGATCAGGATCACGACGACGAGCACCGCGACCGCGGCGACCGCCCGGCGGACGCGGATCGACTGCTCGTCTGTCGGGGGCCGGCGCCCAGAGCCCGTGGGCCGGCGTCCGCCTCTGGACGTGCGTCGTCCCGCCCCTGTCGGTCGCCGCTGTCGCTCCGTCTGCGGCGCCTCATCGCGACTCTCTTCAACTTCGTCGAAGAACGACAGGCTCCTCGCTCCCTCCAAAGGACTTCGGGGCAGCGGAGTATTACCGCATAGAGCGGACTACACGAGAAGAGGGAAGCGCATTGCAACGTGGAAAAGCCACCATATGGGCACAAGGCCGTCGCCCTACTCGCGCGAACCGACAGAGAAAACGACCCCGGTCGACCCCACCCAGACAGGGGATGAGGGCACGATCGAGGGCACCCAGGACGACCGCGGGCACACGCCCTTGCGGATCGAGGACCGCCGCGCCCGCCGCGCCCGCGCCGCGGCCGCCGAGGGTGGCGGTCCGGTGGTGCTCGACCGCTATCGCCTGCACCGCCGACTCGGCGCCGGCGGGTTCGGGACGGTCTGGCAGGCCCGCGACGAGCGCCTGGACCGTGACGTCGCCGTCAAGCTCCTGCCCCGCGAGCGGATCGTCGGCGGGCGCTTTGAGCGCGAGGCCCGCGCTGCCGCCCGCCTGACCCACCCCGGGATCGTCACGCTCTACGAGGCGGCGGTCGACGACGACGGCGCCTACCTGGTCTCCGAGCTGGTCCGCGGCGCCACGCTCGGCGAGCTGCTCGAGGCCGGGCGCCTGTCGGATCGGGACATCGTCGAGGTCGGGATCGCGCTGTGCGGGGCGCTCGCACACGCCCACGGCGAGCGGGTCGTCCATCGCGACGTGAAGCCGTCGAACATCCTGATCCCCGAGCGGCCGGTGACGCCGGCGCAGCTCGCGAAGCTGACCGACTTCGGGGTCGCGCGGATCATCGGCGGCGACTCGCTGACGCGGACCGGCGACGTCGTCGGCACCGCCGCGTACATGGCGCCCGAGCAGGCCGAGGGACTCGAGGCGGGCGCGCCGGCCGATCTGTATTCGCTGGCGCTGGTCGTCTACGAGGCGCTCACGGGCGTCAACCCGGTCGGTACGGGCGCCGCCGCGCGCAGGTCCCGCCGCCTCGGCGCCTACCTGCCGCCGCTCCGGCGGCAGCGCCGCGAGCTCCCGCGCGAGCTGGGCTGCGCGATCGACCTCGCGCTGCGGCCAAAACCGCGTGAACGCGGCAGCGTCGACGAGCTTCGTTACGCGCTCGAGGCCTCCGCTGGGGCAGTCGGCGACCGCCCCGGCGTCGTCGCGAGCCCGTGGCCGTCCCGCACGACCGCAAACCCGCGCCGCGCCCACGAGCAGGCGCACGAGTGGCGCGAATCCCCCGTCGCGGACCGCCCGCCCGTCCCGGCGGCGCCCGCCGCCGCCCGTGCGCCCGGCACCGACGAGCTGCTGGTGGAAAAGGAGGAAGGCCGCCCGCCGATCCCCTGGCCGCAGAGGGCGCTGGCCGGAAGCGCCGCCGCGATCGTCGCCGCCTGGGTCGCCGGCGTCGTCCTCGCGCACTCGCCGGTGCCGCCGGCGGTCGCCGCCGCGATCGCGGGCGTCGCGGTCGCTGCGCTGCCGCGGATCGGCTGGGGCGTGCTGGTCGTGGGGACGGGTATCGGACTAGCGGCCCAAGGGCGCCCGGGCGCCACGCTCGTGTTTGGGGTCGCGGCGCTGCTCCCCGTTCTGCTGCTCCCGTTGAGTCCCGCCAGGTGGTCGCTGGGGGCGTTCGCCCCGGCGCTCGGCGCGATCGGGCTCGCCGGCGCCTGGCCGGCGATCGCGGGCAGGGCGCCTGGCCCATGGCAGCGCGCCGCGCTCGGCGCGAGCGGCTGGCTGATGCTGGTCGCGGCCGACGTGCTCGGCGGAAGCGCCCTGTACCTGCATCTCCCGCACACGATCGCCGCCCGTTCGGTCTGGATGCCCTCGCTGTCGCAGACGCTCCAGCACTTGATCACGCCCCTGGCGAGCGCCGGAATCCTGGCGCCCGCACTGGTGTGGGCGCTCGCTGCGGTGCTGCTGCCGTGGACCACCGTGATGCGCCCGCTCGGCGTGCAGGTCGTCCTCGTCACGGTCTGGACCTCCGCAACCGCCTCCGCAACGACGGTTCTGCTGCACGCCGGGCACGCCGGAACGGTGATCGCGCCGGGCGCCGCGGTGCTCGGCGCAATCGCGGCCGGCGTGGTGGCGCTCGCCCCTTCGATTATCGGGGCAGTCCGGGCCTCGCGCGGGACGGGTAACACCCCGATCGGACTCGCGTAGCATGAAAACCCGCTGAAGGCCCCGTCTAACGACGCCTGAAGGAATGCCCCAGCGGCCTAGCAATGAGCGTTCTCCGCAGCCTCGAGGAAAAGATCGCTGGCCTCGTCGAAGGCACGTTTAGCCGTGCCTTCCGGTCCGAAGTGCGTCCTGTGGAGATCGCGCGCAAGCTCGCCAAGGAGATGGAGGAACACAAATCCTCCTCGCTCTCACGGACCTACGTGCCCAACGAATATCGCGTGTTTCTCTCGCCTCGTGACCGCGAGCGGTTCGCCGGCTACGAGAGCGCCCTCTCCGACGAGCTCGCTGGATACCTGCTCGAGCACGCTCGTCGCGAGCGCATGACGCTGCTCTCGCGCCCGCAGATCGAGTTCGAGACCGACGACCGTCTGGGCCTCGGGGAGTTCGGGATCCAGACCGGGATCGTCCACCCGGAGGAGGACGACGTCGAACCGCCTTCGGAGGAGCTGTCGGGGCGGACGATGGTCTACAGCACCGCCGGCCGGCTGGCCGAGCCGCTCGAGCAGCGCGCCCGTACGCGCGCCGAGACGGCGCTGCTGCTGCTCGACGGCAAGCGGCTCGTGGTCGGCCCGACCGGGGTCACGCTCGGTCGCAGCCGCCAATCCGACGTGGTCCTAAGCGATCCGAACGTCTCGCGCAACCACGCGGAGATCCGCCCGAGGGGCGGCTCGTGGGTGCTCACGGACCTTGGCTCCACGAACGGCTCGAGGCTCAACGGCCAGACGGTGGAGGGCTCGGAGGTCATCCGTCCGGGGGACGAGATCGAGCTCGGCTCGACGTCCCTGAGGTTCGAGCTGGAATAGCGAAAGACGATGCTCGAACCCGTTTCTGTCGGCCTCAAGTTCGGCTTCCTGGCCGTTCTCTACCTGTTCCTCATATGGGTGGCGTGGAGCGCCACGCGCGATTTGCGCCGCGGCCGCGGCCGCCGCTCCGGCCGCGACGCGATGGAAGTCGAGCCGGCCCAATCGGATGCGACCAGCATGTACGACGCCTCCTCGATGCTCAACGGGCGCGACTCCGAGCTCGAGCCGAAGCTCCTGGTCGAGCGGGCGCCCGGCCACGAGTCAGGGATGGCTTATGAGATCGCCGAGGGGGCGACGCTCGGGCGAGGCGACGTGGAGATCCAGCTCGAGGATCCGTTCGCGTCGTCCAAGCACGCCCGAATCACACGGCAGGGCCACGTGTTGGTGATCGAGGACCTCGGCTCGACCAACGGGACCTACCTGAACGAGGAGCCGCTGACGGGCCCCCAGCCGCTGCATCCCGGCGACCGTATCCGGATCGGCGACTCCGAGTTCTCCTACGTGCAGTGACGACCTGGCGCGCGCGATGATCAGGGCAGCGGAGAGCACATATAAGACCGATACGGGCCGGCAGCGGCGCGACAACGAGGACAGCGCCTTCGCCCGCGCGCCGGTGTTCGTCGTGGCGGACGGGATGGGCGGCGCCCAGGCCGGGGAGGTGGCGTCGCGGATCGCGATCGAGGCGTTCGAGGCCGGACTCGACGACTCCGGGAGCCCCGAGGAGCGGCTCGCCGTGCGCGTTCGCGAGGCCAACCGCGAGATCTACGACCGCTCGCGGGCCGAGATCGGCCGCGAGGGAATGGGTACCACCCTGACCGCCGCGTATCTGGACGATGGCAGCGTCGCTATCGCCCACGTCGGCGACAGCCGCGCTTACCTGTTTCGGGACCACAAGCTCGAACGCCTCACGCGCGACCACTCGCTCGTCGACGAGCTGGTGCGGCGCGGCAAGCTGACCGAGGAGCAGGCAGCCGAGCACCCGCAGCGCTCGATCATCACCCGCGCGCTCGGGCCGGAGCCGGACGTCGAGGTCGACACCTGGACCTACCCGGTGCGCCGCGACGACGTGCTGCTGCTGTGCAGCGACGGCCTGACGTCGATGATCTCCGAGGAGCGGATCTCCCACGTGCTCGACACCTCCGAGACGCTCGACGAGGCCGCCGACCGCCTGATCAAGGAGGCCAACGAGGCCGGCGGCCGGGACAACATCACCGTTGTCCTCACCCGCGTCGAGGAGGTCGAGAACGGCGACCGCGGGATCGATCAGCCGACGATCGTCGGCGCGCCCGCGCCGCCGGCGACCGCCCCCGCGCCCGACGCCCCACCCCCCGACGCCCCACCCCCCGCCGCCCCGCCGCCGTCGCCCGAGACGACTGAGGCGCCGACGGAGACCGGCTCGCGCCGCCTGACTCCGATTCCCGCGGCGCCGCCCACCGAGCCCGAGCGCAAGCGCCTTCGCGAGCGCCGCTACATCAAGCCGGTCGCGGCGCTGATCGCGGTGCTGATCGTTTTGTTCCTGGTCGGCGGCGGCGGCTACCTCGCGACCCGGCAGTTGTATTTCGTCGGCACCAACTCACAGGGGATCGTGACGATCTACCGCGGTCTCCCGTACGACCTGCCGGTGGGGATCCGCCTGTACGAGACGTTCTTCGTCTCCGGGGTACCGGCGTCGCTCGTTCCCGCCGACCGCCGCAAGAGCGTCTTCAACAACCAGCTGCGATCACAGACGAGCGCGATGAACCTGGTCAAGAACCTCGAGCTCGGGAAGGTCTCGCAGTGACCGTGGGGGGCTCCCGAGCGTGAGCGCCCGCAACCGCGAGCTCGTCGCGCTGATCCCGGCTTCGCTGCTGGTAACCGCCGGCTTCGCCGGTGTGTTCATCCAGCGCTCCAACGCCCTCTCGAACATCTCGCTGACCTACGGGGCGATCTTCCTCGGCCTGTGCCTGATCGGGCACATCGTGATCCGGATGACGCTGCCCAACGCCGACCCGTACATGTTCCCACTGGTCGCCGCGCTTGCGAGCTTCGGGATCGTGATGGTCTACCGGATCAACCCGACGCTGGCGCGCCAGCAGGCGCAGTGGTTCGTGCTCGGCCTGATCCTGTTCGCGGTCACGATCGTCGCCTTCCGGGATTACCGCAAGCTCGAGCGCTACCGGTACACGATCGTGTTCATCTCGCTGGTGCTGCTGATCCTGCCCCGGCTGCCGGGGATCGGCTACCAGGCCAACGGCGCGTATCTGGGCGTGCGGATCCCGGGGCTGTTCGTGTTCCAGCCGGCCGAGTTCGCGAAGATCGGCCTGGTCATCTTCCTCGCGAGCTACCTGCGCGACACCCGCCAGGTGCTGGCGACCGGCGGGCGTCGGATCCTCGGCGTAACGATCCCGCCGATCAAGCACTTCGGCCCGATCATCGTGATCTGGGGCCTCGCGATGGGGATCATGGTGCTCCTCAGCGACATGGGCAGCTCGCTGATGTTCTACGGCGGGCTGCTCGCGGTCCTGTACGTCGCGACCGGACGGCTGTCGTTCGTGATCATCGGGTTGCTGGCGTTCGCGCTCGGGGCCTGGTATCTCGGCACACACATCCCCCACGTCCACGCCCGCGTCACGGACTGGCTGCACCCGTTCGACCCGCGGGTCTACAGCGCGCCGCTCGGCAGCTACCAGGTCGCGAACGGCGTGTTCGCACAGGCCGCCGGCGGGATGTTCGGCCAGGGGTTCGGCCAGGCCGTGATCACGATTCCGGGCACCCACCCCGTCCAGTACCTGATCCCGGCGCCGCAGACGGACATGATCTACGCGATCATCGCCGACGAGCTCGGGCTGTTCGGCGCGGCCGCGGTGCTGATCGTCTACCTGCTGTTCATCGCCCGCGGCTTCAAGACGGCGGTGCTGTCCCGGGACTCGTTCTCGACGCTGCTGGCGACCGGCCTCACGGCCGTGTTCGCGATCCAGGTGTTCGTGATCGTCGGCGGCGTCACGCGCGTGATCCCGCTTACCGGCGTGACGCTGCCGTTCATCTCCTACGGCGGCTCCTCGATCATCGCCAACTTCGTGCTGCTGGCGCTGCTCCTGCTGATCTCCGATCGCGCTCGGAGGCCGGTCAGATGAACGCACAGATCACCCGGCTGTTCGCGTTCATCGTGGTGCTGTTCGGGCTCCTGATCGTGTTCACGACGCGGTGGGCGGTGATCGACAAGTCGAGCCTCGACAACAACTCGCTCAACAAGCTGACGCTGATCCAGGAGCTGAGGATCAAGCGTGGGCGGATCCTCGCGTCCGACGGCACCGTGCTCGCGAAGTCGGTCCCGGCGGGCGGGGGGACCTGGAGCCGGACGTATCCGACCGGCCCTCTGTTCGCGCAGGCGATCGGCTACTCAAACTTGTCCCAAGGCCAGGCGGCGGGCCTGGAGCTCTCCGATGGCCAGTACACGCGGGGGCTTCAGACCGGGCTGAACTCGGTGTTCGGTCAGCTCACGCCGCGCCGGGTCGGCGACGACGTCTACACGACGCTCGACACCAAGGCCCAGGAGGCGGCGGTGCAGGGGCTCGCCGGCCGGGACGGCTCGGTCGTCGCGATCGACCCGAGGACCGGCGCGGTCAAGGTCATGTACTCGAACCCGAGCTACAACAACAACAAGCCCAACGTGAACGCGCCCGGGACGACGACCTTCAATCGCGCCACGCAGGGCGAGTACTCGCCGGGCTCCACGTTCAAGGTCGTCACGACCACCGCGGGGATCGACAGCGGCAAGTACACGCCGGATTCGACGATCAACGGCAACTCTCCGATCACCGTCTCGGGCGTGCCGCTCCAGAACGACGGCAACCAGAGCTGGGGCCCGCAGACGCTCACCACCGCCCTGACCTACTCGATCAACACAATCTTCGCCCAGGTGGCTGAGAACGTTGGCCGGCCGACGATGACCGACTACATGAAGCGCTTCGGCTTCTACTCGAAGCCCCCGCTCGACTATCCGCCCAGCGAGATACGCGCCAGCAACGTGAACAGTTCTTCGGGGCATGCGATCCCGCCCGGCAGCCCCAATGAGGACATCGGCCGGATCGGCATCGGGCAGGGGGGACTGGCGGTGACACCGCTTCAGATGGCGATGGTCGCCGCGGCCGTTGCCAACGGCGGCAAACTGATGGTCCCGCACATGACCGCCCGTGTCGTCAACTCCGATGGTGTCACCGCGAAGACGATCAGCCCATCCGTCTATCACCAGGTGATGAAGCCGTCGGTGGCGAGCCAGATCGGGCAGATGATGACCAAGGTCGTCGAGGAGGGCACCGGCACGGCGGTCCAGCTCGGCGGGATCAGCGTCGCCGGGAAGACGGGGACCGCGTCGATCGGGGTGACCGGCTCGAACCTCACGAACCCGTGGTTCATCGCGTTCGCGCCGGTGCAGAACCCGAAGGTCGCCGTCGCGGTGACGGTCGATCAGTCGCAGGGCGGGTTCGGCGGCACGGTCGCGGCCCCGATCGCCAAGAGCGTGATCCAGACGCTGCTCTCGGAGGGCCAGTGACGGCGGTCGACTGGAAAGATCACCGCTGATGGCTGACGTCGCCCCCGGCACCGTGATCGACGGCCGCTACACGGTCGTCTCGCGACTCGGCAGCGGCGGCATGGCCGACGTGTTCCTGGCCGAGGACGACCAGCTCGGGCGCAAGGTCGCGCTGAAGCTGCTGCACCGCCGGTTCGCCGAGGACCCCGGGTTCGTCGAGCGCTTCCGCCGCGAGGCGCAGGCGGCGGCGGGACTGCAGCACCCGAACGTCGTCAGCGTCTTCGACCGAGGCGCGTACGACGAGACCTACTACATCGCGATGGAGTACCTGCCGGGCAGGTCGCTCAAACAGCTGATCCGCCAAGAGGCACCGCTCAACCCGATCCGCGCGATCGACATCACGATCCAGATCCTCAAGGCGGCGCGGTTCGCGCACCGTCACGGCGTGATCCATCGCGACCTCAAGCCCCACAACGTGATCGTCGACGAGGCCGGCCACGTCAAGGTGACGGACTTCGGGATCGCGCGGGCCGGCGCCTCGGACATGACCGAGACGGGCTCGATCATGGGCACCGCGCAGTACCTCTCGCCGGAACAGGCCCAGGGCCACGCCGTCAGCGCGTCGTCGGACCTCTACTCGGTCGGCGTCGTCCTCTACGAGATGCTGACCGCGCAGGTGCCGTTCGACGCCGACGCGGCGGTCACGATCGCGCTCAAGCACGTCTCCGAGGCGCCACCGCTGCCGACGCGCCTGAATCCTCTGGTCCCGCCGGAGCTCGAGCAGGTGGTCCTGTGGACGCTCAACAAGAACCCGGCCGACCGGCCCAAGGACGCCGATGAGCTGATCGCAGCGCTCGAATCCGCAAAGGTCGCGATCCTCGCTGGGAGCTCCGGCGAGCGGACAGCTTCGATGGCGGCGCTCGCCGGCGTCGGGCTCGCCGGGGCGGCCGCCGGTGCGGCGCTCGCCGAGCCCACGCCCGCGCCGCCGGCCGACACGTCGCCGCCCTCGAACACCTACCCGCCGGCGCTGTACGACGACGGCGGGGTCCCTCCCGCGCTGCCGCCCGGGGAGGAGCAGAAGCGCAAGCTGTGGCGCGATCCGTGGCTGTGGGTGGCACTGCTGCTGGCGCTGCTGCTCGCGGGCGGCGCGGCCGCGTACTTCCTGACCAAGTCGACGCCGCAGGTGGTGGTCCCACCCGTCATCAACCAGCCGCTCCAGACGGCGCGCACGATCCTCCAGAACGAGGGCTTCGGGATCAGCGTCACGACCCAGGCGAGCGAGAAGCCGTCGCAGACGGTGATCGGCGAGATTCCCGCCGGCGGCGCCAAGGTCGACAAGGGCTCGACCGTCGCGCTGACGGTGTCCTCCGGCCCGGCGTCGGTGAGCGTCCCGTCGGTCGTCGGCGAGCCGCTGGACCAAGCAAAGCGGACGATCACGAAGGCGGGGCTGAAGGTTGGTCGGATCGTCTCGGAGTCCAGCCAATCGATCGCCGCCGGCAGCGTGATCGACACGAGCCCGTCGGCCGGACAGCCGGTTCCCGCCGGCTCGGCGATCACGCTCGTCAACTCGTCCGGGAAGCCGCAGGTCGGCGTCCCCGATGTCACCGGCCAGTCGGAATCCTCCGCACGGGCCGCGATCGTCAACGCCGGCTTCAAGGTCGGGGCGGTCACCACCCAGCAGACGAGCACCACGCCGGCTGGAAACGTGATCAGCCAGAGCCCCGGCGGCGGGACCGAGGCGACGCCGGGGTCGACCGTCGACCTGGTCGTCGCGCAGGCACCCCCGGCGACTGTCGCGGTCCCGGGCGTCACCGGCAAGACCGCGGCCGACGCCACCAGCGCGCTCAAGGCCGCGGGCTTCACCGTCTCGCAGACCACCAAGGACGTCAAGGACCAGGCGAAGAACGGTCTCGTGCTGTCGCAGACCCCATCCAGCGGCACTCAGGCGAAGAAGGGCAGCGGCGTGACGATCGTCGTCGGCAAGTTCACGCAGACGCCGACCACGCCAACCACCCCGACCACCCCGACGACGCCCACCACCTCGACCACGTGAGCTCCCTGCGCGTTGCCGTGCTCGGCGGCGGCCGGTCGTCCGAGCACGAGGTCTCGCTGGCCTCAGCCGCGTCGATCCGCGAGGCGCTGCGGGAGTCGGGCCACGTGCCGAT
This sequence comes from uncultured Solirubrobacterales bacterium, assembly GCA_963770735.1. Taxonomy (GTDB): domain Bacteria; phylum Actinomycetota; class Thermoleophilia; order Solirubrobacterales; family Solirubrobacteraceae; genus Palsa-465. The sequence goes on from CAVYRB010000001.1 coordinate 35,743, forward strand.
CGAGATCGAGATCGGCCGCGATGGCACCTGGAGGCGTGAAGGGCGACTGATCGCGGTTGAGCCGGGCCGGGGCCTCGACGGTGTCGACGTCGTATTTCCCGCGCTCCACGGCCCGTTCGGCGAGGACGGGACGGTCCAGGGCCTGCTCGAGTGCCTCGAGGTCCCGTACGTCGGCGCGGGCGTGCTGGCCTCGGCGCTGTCGATGGACAAGGTCACGTTCAAGGAGCTGATGGCGGCTCACGGCGTCCCGCAGGTCGACTACCGGGCGGTCCGCGAAGACGACCTCGTCGCCGACCGGGCCGCCGTGGTCGCGCGCCTCGAGGCGCTCGGGCTTCCGGTGTTCGTCAAGCCCGCCCGGCTCGGGTCCTCGGTCGGGATCGCCCGGGTGGCCGACGCGGACGCACTGCCGACGGCGCTCGAGGGTGCGTTCGAGCACGACTCGCTCGCGATCGTCGAGGCGGCGTCGAGCGGACTCGAGGTCGAGTGTTCGGTGCTCGGCAACCGCGACCCGATCGCGTCGCAGCCCGGGGAGATCGTGCTCGCCGCGGGGGAGACCGGTTGGTACGACTACGAGGCCAAGTACACGCCGGGCGGGATGCGGCTCGTCGTGCCACCGCGTCTGCCGGCGGACGTGATCGAGCGGGTGCGCGAGCTCGCGGTGACGACGTTCCGGCTGGTCGACTGCTCGGGGCTGGCGCGGGTCGACTTCTTCGTCGAGCGGGATCGGGTGCTCGTCAACGAGCTGAACACGATCCCGGGGTTCACCTCCACGAGCGTGTTCGCGTCGCTGTTCGAGGCCAGCGGCGTCTCCTATCCCGAGCTGCTCGACCGGCTACTGGCGCTTGCGGTCGAGCGCCACGAGGAGCAGCGCGGCCACAGTCACTGAGCGCGGCGGCTAGTGGTAGAGCGTCAGCTCGTCGATCGACAGCTGCTGGTGGCCGCCGAGGCTCGTGATCCAGAACAGGTAGTACTGGTAGGTCTTGCTCTCGGTGTTGAGCGCGACCGTGGTGCCCTTTCCGATCACGGTCGAGGATGAGACCTGCGTCCAGCCGTTTCCCGGCGCCGCCTTCAGCGGCGGGGTGTCGTTGCGGGCGTAGACCATGGCGGTGAACCCCGGGGTCGCGTCGAGGACCCGCAGCTCGCGCGCGGCGACTCCGGGGCTGGCGTTAAGGTAGATCCCGGTCCCCGACTTGTTGAGCTTCTGGTCGTAGTAGTGCTGGGTGTCCCAGGCGGTGTTCGGCTGGTTGTCGATCGCCAGCCCGGCGTTCGGGGCCTCGTCGATCGGGTTGCCGAGCGGGTTGAATCCCTGCGCGCAGCTCTGGCACAGGCTCACCGCCTGCAGGCCCCGCTGCGGCGCCTTGGCGACGGGAGTGCCCGTACCGTGGTGGGTCCTGGTCACGAGCCACGCGGCGCCCCCACCAATTAGGAGCAGCGCGACCAGCAGCGCGAGCACGGCGAATACCCGATGGCGCACCCGGAACGGGACGCGGCTCTGCTTGCCCGACGGGAGCGTTCGGAGCACCGCTGTGACTTCCCCGGTCGCGCTCCCGGCGCGCGCGGTCTCGATCGCGAGCACGTCCTCGAGGTCGGCGATCAGCTCGGCGTCATTGGCGTAGCGGTCCTCGAGCCGTTTGGCGGTCGCCCGGTCGACGACCGCCGCGAGCGCCGCCGAGACCTCGGGACGGAGCCGCTGGATGTCCGGCAGCTCCTCGCGGACGTGCTTCATCGCGATCGCGACCTGGTTCTCGCCCTTGAACGGGACCTGGCCGCTCAGCATCTCGAACAGCACGACGCCGAGCGAGTACAGGTCCGACTGCCCGGTCACCGGCTGGCCGAGCGCCTGCTCGGGAGAGACGTAGTCGGTCGTCCCGAGCACCCGCCCGTCGGCGGTCAGCCCCTCTTCGTCGAGTGTCCTGGCGATCCCGAAGTCGGTGACCTTCGCGGAGCCCTCCTCGTCGATCAGCACGTTCTGCGGCTTGACGTCGCGGTGCACGATGTGCCGCGCGTGCGCCGCTCCGAGTGCTCGTGCGATCTCGACCGCGTATGCCACCGCCTCGGCAATCGGCAGCCGTCCCATACGGCGGATCCGCTCCTTCAGCGTCTCGCCCTCGACGTACTCGAACACGATGTACGGACGCCCCTCGTCCTCGCCGGCGTCGATCACGCCGACGATGTGAGGATGCGAGAGCTGAGCGACTGACCGCGCCTCTCGGCGAAACCGCTCGAGCTGATCGGAGTCGGTGGCGACCTCACGGTTCATCATCTTGATCGCCACCTGGCGCTGGAGCGTGACGTCGAGCGCGCAGTAGACGGTGGACATTCCCCCAGCGCCGATCCGCGAGTCGAGCCGGTAGCGACCGTTGAGGGTGGTGCCGAGCAGGGTGCTCATCGAGATGTTCGTATTTTGCGCTACCGCGAGGGCCGTCCGTGCCGAAGCCTGGCGAAGATGATCGCGGCCAGGCCAGACCGATACACCGCGTAGGGCAGCAGCGAGCGGTCGCGCTCGACCTGGGGGATCAGCCAGGTCGAGAGCAGCGTCGATCCGAACGAGGCGATCGCGCCCGCGGCGAGTGCCCGCCGCGCGTCCGGCTCGACCCCGCGGCGCAGCAGCCGAAATCCCTTCAGCGCCGTCGCGCCGGCGATCACCGGCAGCGCCGCGTGCCGCGACAGGCGGTTGGCGTCCGGGCGGGTGAAGCGCCGAAACCGGGCGGCGGCCAGGGTCGCGCCGTTCCGCGACACGCCCGGCACCAAAGCGCACGCCTGCGCAGTCCCGAGCCACAGGCCATCGACGGCGTTCGCCTGTTCGTGGCGGCGGATCTGCGGCGCCCAGTCGGCCACGGCCATCGCGACCGAGCCCGCGAGCAGGCCGGCGGCCACGCTTCCTGGCGTTCCCAGCCGCTGCTCGATCGGCCGCTCGAGCAGCAACCCGGCCACCGCCGGCGGGGCGAAGCTGAGCGCGATCAGCGTCACGCGGCGGCGGTCGAGCCCGCGACCCGCCTCCAACACTTCCCCGCGCAGCGTGATCAGCAGCGCCGCGGCGGTCCCGGCGTGGAGCGCCACCTCGAACGCCTTGCGGAGCTCGCCGTCGAGCTCGTCGTCAGCCCAACCGAGCAGCCACGGGAGCACCGCCACGTGTCCCGAGGACGAGATCGGCAACAGCTCAGCAGGACCGTGCAGTGCTCCGAGCGCGAGTGCCCGGCGGAGCGGCAGGCTATTTCGAGGCGACATCAACCGCCGGGGGCGACCGGCGGTTGCCGCGTCGGCGCCGCAGCACCAGGTAGGCGATCCCGAGCACCACGATTGCTGCCACCACGTAGTCGGCGTACTCGAGGTGGCTGCGCCACGACTGCCAGTCGGCGCCAACCTCCCGGCCCAGGAACGCGAGCCCTGTCATCCATACGATCGAGCCGATCACGGCGAACGTGATGAACTTCACAAAGGGCATCTCGGCGACGCCGGCTGCGTACGGGAACGCCGCCCGCCCCAGCGGGATCAGCCGGGAGACGGCGATCACGGGCGCGCCCCAGCGGTCGAACCAGCGATGCGCGCGCTGGATCCGCGCGCGGCTGACGTGAAACCTCGAATGCTCGTGCTCCATCAGCGCCTCGCTCGCCCGATACCCGATCAGGTACGCGATGCTTGCTCCGATCGTGTCGCCCACGATCCCGGCGATGATGATCCCGACGAGCGTAAGCTTGCCCTGGTACACGTTGAAGCCGGCGAACAGCATCGTCGGCTCCGTGCCCGGAAGCCCGATCACGCCGGAGGTGGTGCACATCAGCACCACCCCGGCGTAGCCGAGGCTCCCGATCACGTGCGTGGCCGCATCGACGAGCGGTCCCGTCAGAGAGGCGAGGACGAGGCGCAAGTCGCCTAGCGTACCGAGCACCGGGGGGTCCCCGAGTTCGCGATTAGTGTTTCCTCACGCTCGTGGCGATCTCACTGTTCGACACCGACAAGGCCCTCGCGCCCCTGCGCCCCGCGATCGGAGAGCGGCTCGCCGCCGTGGTCGACGGGGGCCGCTACATCCTCGGCCCGGAGGTGCGGGCGTTCGAGCACGAGCTCGCCGCTTACCTCGGGGTTCGCCACGTCGTCGGGGTCGGGAACGGCACCGACGCGATCACGATTGCGCTGCGGGCGCTCGGCGTCGCGGCCGGAGACGACGTCGTCGTTCCGTCGTTCACGTTCTACGCGACCGCCGAGGCGATCGCGAGCTTCGGCGCCAACCCCGTCTTCTGCGACGTCGACCCGCTGACGCGGAACGTCACCCCCGAGACCGTCCGCGCCGCACTGACGCCGCGCACCAAGGCGATCGTCGCGGTCGACCTGTTCGGCTGCCCGGCGCCGGTGCCGGCGCTGCGCGAGCTGGGGCCGCCGGTGCTCGAGGACGCCGCCCAGGCGATGGGAGCCCGCCTCGACGGCCGTCAAGCCGGAGCGCTGGGGGATGCCGCCACGATCTCGTTCTACCCGTCCAAGAACCTGCCCTGCTTCGGCGACGGCGGCGCGATCGCGACCGACGACGACGCAGTCGCCGAGATTGCCTCCTCGCTTCGCTTCCACGGTTCCAAGGACAAGGAGACGTTCGACCGCGTCGGCTACAACTCGCGCCTCGACGAGCTTCAGGCCGCGGTGCTTCGGGTCCTGCTGCCCGAGCTCGACCGTTGGTCCGACGGCCGCCGCGCGACCGCCCAGGCCTACGCCGACGCCGGGCTCGGCGATCACGTGACGCTGCCGGTCGCGCCCGAGGTAGCGGAGCCCGCATGGCACCTGTTCGTCGTCGCCCACCCCCGTGTGGCCGAGCTGCGCTCGGCCCTGAACGAGGCCGGGATCGAGGCGCGCAGCTACTACCGCACGCCGCTGCACCTCCAGCCGGCGATGGCGGGGTGTGCCGTCGCCGGAGAGCTGACGGCCACGCTCGAGCTCGCGCGCACCAACCTGGCGCTGCCGATGGGGCCGACGCTCACCGCCGAGCAGGTCGCCGAGGTCGCGGCGGCCGTCTCGTCGGCGCTCGCATGAAGATCTGGGTCGACTTAACGAACTCGCCCCACGTCGCCGTGATGCGGCCGCTGATCGCCGAGATGCGGGCTCGCGGACACGAGGTCGAGGTCACTGCCCGGGACTTTGCGCAGACGCTGCAGCTGTGCGAGCGCTACGGAATCGAGCACACGGCGATCGGCCATCACCGCGGCGCTGGGCTGTGGGCGAAGGCGACGGGCCTGTTCGCCCGTTCGGGGCAGCTGACCCGGTGGGCGCGCGGCCGCGGCTTCGACCTCGCGCTCGGCCATGGCTCAAACGACGTCACGGTCGCGGCCGCGCTGCTCCGAATCCCGTCCTCGACGATGTTCGACTACGAGTGGGCGACCGTTCAGCACAACGTCAACTGCCGGCTCGCGCGGGCGGTCGTGGTCCCGGACGCGATCCCGCAGGAGCGGCTCTACCGCTACGGGGCCCGCGGCAAGATCCGGGCCTACCCCGGCCTCAAGGAGGAGTACTACCTAGCGGACTTCGAGCCCGACGCCGCGGTGCTCGCCGAGCTGGGCCTCGACCCAGGCGATCCGATCACGGTCGTTCGGACGCCGCCGGAGGTCTCGCTCTACCACCGGTTCGAGAACGACCTGTTCGCGCAGGTGATCGAGCGGTTGCGCGGCACGCAGGCGGTGGTCCTCGCGCGCACGCCCGAGCAGCGCGAGCGTCTCGCCGCCTCCGGCGGGCTGATCATCCCCGAGCGGGCGATCGACGCGCAATCGCTGATGGCGTTCGCGGACCTCGTGATCTCGGCCGGCGGCACGATGAACCGCGAGGCGGTCGCGCTCGGTACGCCGGTCTACACGGTCTTCGAGGGGAAGCCGGGGGCGGTGGACGACCGGTTGATCGCCGAGGGGCGGCTCCGGCGGCTGACGAGCGCCGATGAAGCGCGGCCCGTCAAGCGCCGAGGCGGCGATCTTGGCGGCGTCCGGATCCGCCGCGATCCCGCCCTGCTGGTCGATCTGCTGTTGTCCCCGTGCGAGTCGAAACTTGACTGAACGGGCCGTGTTACGGGCATGGTGAGCTATCTGGGAGGCCTGATGACGATCCGACGTGTCGCACCCGCGGTCACCACCGCGCTGATTTCGGTCCTGCTCCTGGCCGCGAGCGCCGCGGCCGCGCCGATCGGCGCGTACACGACCAAGGGGGCGTGGAACTTCGCCTCCAACGGGAGCCTGCATCCCCCGAAGCTGAGCACGCAGGGGCGCACCGCCGGCGGGCAGCTCGCGAAGGGCAACTTCCTCGTCGCCAACTTCCCGAACCTCGCCGCCGGCGGCGTGATGACCGGTCAGGGCGGACCGCTGATCCTCGACAACCGCCTACAGCCCGTGTGGGTCCGCCCGGTCGGCACGAACGTCGTCTCGGGCGACCTCCAGCAGGAGACGCTGGGCGGCAAGCCGGTGCTCGTGTGGTGGGAGGGCGTGATCACCCACACCGGCGCGACCTCGTCGGGCGCGGTCAAGGTCGTCGACGACCACTACCGCAACCTCGCCACGATCAAGGGACAGGGAGGGTGGACGATCAGCATCCACGACGCGGTGATCGACGGCACCAACATGTTCGTGACCGTCTATCGGAACGTCTCAGGCCAGAACCTCGCGCCGTACGGCGGACCGTCCAAGGGCACCGTGTACGACGCCGGTGTCCAAGAGTTCAGCCTCGCCGACCCGAGCCATCCGACACTGGTGAGCACCTGGGACGCCCTGAACCCCGGCGGGACCCCGAACATCCCGCTCTCCGAGTCCCAGCAGCCCGCGTCCAAGGCCGCGAGCACGGGTCCCGGCGGCTCCTGGGACGCGTACCACATCAACGCCGTCGAGGTGCTCGGGACGGGCCAGATTCTCGTGACGATGCGCAACACCTGGGCTGCCTACCTGGTCGACGTCGCGTCCGGCAAGACGGTCTGGACGCTCGGTGGCAAGCACTCGAGCTTCAAGCTGCCGGCCAACGCCGTATTCGCGTGGCCGCACGACACGCGGCTGTTGCCGAACAACGAGGTCACGCTGTTCGACGACAACTGCTGCAAGATCCTCGCGTCCGGCAAGTTCGCGAAGCCGAACGGTCCGTCGCGGGGCCTGGTGCTGCGGCTCAACGCGGCCACGCACACGGCCACGCGCGTTGCTGCCTACAACCACTCCCCGAACCTGTTCGTGGCGTTCCTCGGCAGCATGCAGCTGCTGCCGAATCGGAACGCCGTGGTCGGCTGGGGTTCGCGGCCGTTCTTCTCCGAGTATTCGGGCTCGGGCAAGCAGCTGCTCGACGCGGTGTTCCCGGGCAACGACCAGAGCTACCGGGCGCTGTTCACCACGAACTGGGTCGGGACGCCGTCCTATCCACCGAGCGGGACGCTCCGCACGAGTGGCGGCAACACGACGGTCTACGCGAGCTGGAACGGCGCGACGCAGGTGGCCAAGTGGGTCGTGCTCGGAGGCTCGAGCGCCTCGCGGCTGAAGCAGGTCGCGAGCAAGAGCCGGACCGGCTTTGAGACCGCGATCTCGCTCGGCAGCAAGAGCTACAAGGTCGTGGACCTGCGCGCCGTCGACGGCACCGGCCACGTGCTCGGGTCCAGGGCGGTCAAGGGCAAGGTCGGCTCCGGCCTGCCGCAGTCGTATTGAAGGCCCACGCCCTCATCAGCCGACGCTGAAGTCCTTGGAGGTGCCGATCACCCGTCCGCGGGTGTCGAGCGCCTGTACCCGAAACGTCTTGGAGCTCCCACTCACCGGGATCGCCGTCTCGAAGCCCGACTTGACGTGGGTGGCGATCACCGTGGGCGAGCTGCCCGAGCCCGCCACCACCCGCCAGGACGCGAGCTGGGTCGCGCCGTTCCAGCTCGCGTAGACGGTCGTCTGGCCGTGCGAGCTGCGGGCCGCGGCGCTCGGCGGGTAGAGCGGCAAGCCGACCCACGGCTCGACCCGCGCGCGGTAGCTCAGATCCGGGTGGGGCAGGATCGCGTCCATCAGCAGCTGGCCGGACGCGCTGAACTCCGAGAAGTACGGCGCCGATCCCCAGCCGACGAACTCGTTGCCGTTGGCCAGCGGCTCGACGCTGCCCATGTACTCGGCATCGAACGTCGAACCATGCGAGAACTGGGAGGCGACGGTCGCGGTGTGCTTGGCCTGATCGAGCTTCAGGACGAGCCCACGCGACGCTCCCGTCGGCGACACGTAGGTCCCGCCGCCGGTGATCTGGCAGCAGTGGTCGTCGAACAGGGTCACCAGCGACGACCCCGGGTACACCGCGACGTCATGCTGCCACTCGAACTGGGCGCCCGGACCCATCTTGAAGCTCGAGTGCGGCCCGCCGAGCGTCCAGATGGTCTTGCCGGTGTTGATGTTGACCTTGTAGGCGGCCCACGTGTTGCGCATCGAGACGACGAACGTCCCATCGCCGGGGACGTTGATCGCGTTGACGTGGTAGGCGTCCCACGGGAATCCGTTGGTCGGCAGCGTCGCCTTCGCGTCGTCGAGCGAGATGTGGTCGAGCGCGTCCCAGCTGTGGAGCAGCTTGCCGGTCTTGATGTTGTACTCCTGCACCGCCGAGTCGATCAGCGCCCCGTTGTAGGCCCCGCCGTACTTCGACAGGTTCATCGGGATGTTCTTGTTCGCGGTGACCCACGCGTCGTCGCCCCGGATCACGAGCTCGTGCAGCGTCAGGACCCACCCGTTGGTGGCCTTCAGCGTGGCGACCGGGCGGTAGTGCTGGTCGACGATCACGTACTGGCCGGTCTCGGTGGCGCCCGTGTTCGTGATCACGCCCTGCCACCAGGCGAGCACTGGCTTGCCGTGGTAGGTCTGGAGGTTGAGGTTGCCGGCGACTTCGTTGACGTTGACCGGCTTGAACCACACCGGCTGGAGGTTGCGGTCGATGATCAGCGGCCCGCTCTGGCCGACCATCGGCGGGTAGTTGAGGTCGTAGAAGTTCGCCAGGAAGATGTAGCCGGGGGCCAGGTACTTCGGGGCGGTCGACACGTGGGCGGTGATCTTCGGCGGGTGCAGCCCCGGTGTCGCGACGTACGTGTACGCGCCGTTGGTCGTGTACGCGCCGATCGGGGCACCGTGGGACCCGCCGAACGCGAAGTCGATCCCGACGAACGCCCCGAGCACGAGCGCGACTGCGGTTCCGATCTGGATTCTGCGCGTAACCGACCGCTTCTCGCCGACCCGCGGCAGCAGCACGAACGTCAAGATCGCCGCGACGGCGGTCAGGCCTGCGCCGATGTAGTAGCCGAGCCGGAAGCCGTTGGTCAGCGCCTGCGGCACCTGCGTGCCGTGCCCGATCTGATGGCTCGAGAGCGTCGTCGCGAGCGTGACCAGGACCGCGATCCCGAGCCCGCCGCCGACCTGACGCGAGGTGTTGACCAGCCCCGACGCGAGCCCCTGCTGCCCCTGCTTGGCGCCCTGGGTCGCGGCGATCGTCGATGGGACGATCGACATCCCGATCCCGGCCGCAACCAGCACCCCGGGGATGACCACGTAGACGATCGCCGAGCCGCTCGCGGCGATCTTCGTGAACAGCAGCAGACCGACGGTCATCATCGTCAGCCCCGCGCCGAGTACCGCACGCACCCCGAATCTCGTGACCAGCCTCCCGGCGCTGCGGGCGACGACCAGGATCGCCAGCGTCATCGGCAGGAACGTCAGACCGGCCTTCAGTGGCGACAGCCCGAGCACCTGTTGGAGGTACAGGGAGCCCAAGTACCACATCGGGAACAGCGCGGCGCTGAACACCACCACGATCAAGTTCGCGTCCTGCAGCGTCTTCGTGAGGTCCTTGAACGGGATCAGCGGATCGGACGCGAACCGCGTCTCGATCACGACGAACGCCACCAGCAGCACGATGCCGCCGATGATCGGCCCGAGCGCCTGACCCGCATGCCAGCTGAACAGACCGGCCTGGACGACGCCGTAGACCAGCACCATCTGACCGGCCGTGAGCGTCACGGCGCCGGCGAGGTCGAAGCTCTGACCGGCCTTGCGCCTGCGCACGTCGGAGACGACCCTGAACGCGATCAGCGCGGTCACGAGCGCGATCGGCGGGTTGATCAGCAGCACCCAGCGCCAGCTGATCGCCTGGGTGATGATCCCGCCGAACAGCACTCCGGCCGCGCCGCCGAGCCCGTTCATCGCCGCCCACAGGCCGATCGCTCGGTGCAGCTGCGGCCCGGGCGGGAAGGACGAGGTCACGATCGCCAGCGACGAGGCCGCCATGAACGCGCAGCTGAAGCCCTGGACGGCGCGCGCGACGATCAGCATCTCCTGCGACTGGGCGGCGCCGCCGATCAGCGATGCCACGCCGAACAGGGCCAGCGCCGCGACGAACACGCGCCGCTGCCCGAGCCGGTCGGCGGCTCGGCCGCCGAGCATCAGGAACCCGGCGAATGTGATCGCGTATGCGTCGACGACCCACTGGAGGTCGGCGGAGGAGAAGTTGAGGCTTGACTGGATCGACGGCAGCGCCACGTTGACGATGCTCAGGTCGAGGATCACCATGAACTGCGCGATGCAGCAGACGACGAGGATCCAGCTGGCGCGCCGGCCCGTGGGGTAATCGGGGGCAGGCTCGGCGACCGGAGCTGCGGTCGCAGCCCCGGTGGCGCCGGGGTCCTCAGGCCCGGTGCGTGTTACGACGCCGCTCACTTGGCGGCCGATTGTGGCAGCTTCGCCACCCGGGCCCCGCAGCTCGCGTGGCTGTCTTTAGCCTGGGCTGACGCACCTTTGGCCGGCGGTGCGGGTTACAGGACGAGCCTCTTGTACCCTGGACCGTCGACGCCGTCCTGAGGAGGAATGCGCCTGATGAGGAAAACAGTGCCGATAAGCGTGATCGCGCTCGCAGCGGCGCTCGCAATCGCGGGCTGCGGCGGCGGCGCCTCGAGCTCCAGCACGACGAAGACGACCGCCGCGACGACGCCTACGACGACGACGCCGAAGGCCGACCCGAACAAGAAGAAGCAGCACAAGCCGGCCAAGAAGAAGACGAGCACCACCGCGACGACCGCCAGCAGCAGCTCCGGCGGGAGCAGTTCGAGCGGTTCGAGCAGCTCCAGCAGCGGTAGCTCGAGCAGCGGCGGCGCGGCGGTCACCACGTCCTCGGCGCCCGCTCCGACCACGACCTCCGCGCCGGCGCCGGTCACCCAGCCGCCGACGACGACGTCGTCGCACCCGACGACGACGAAGAGCACGCCGACGAAGACCACCGGCGGCGGCAACACCGGCACCACGCCCCAGGGCTACTAGCGGAATCGGGGGGTCTCGGGCCGTCCGGCCCCCCTCCTGAGCTGTCGATCTGGGCGATTACTCGGATATAGCCCGAGTTATCTCCCAAGTCGCAATTGAGACAAGCATTGGCTGGGCGATCGGGACGCCGCGTGACTGGCGCGCGCGTCTGGGCCGGCCCTACGCCCCGCTCTACTGGCGCCCGCTGGCCACGAACGCCGGGTTCTCGAACCCGGGCTTGCCGTACTTGAGTGGCCGGCCGTCGAGGTCGGTCACAAGCCCGCCCGCGGCGCGGAGGATCGCGTCGCCGGCGGCTGTGTCCCACTCCATCGTCCGGCCGAAGCGGGGGTAGAGGTCGGCCTCGCCACTCGCGACCAGGCAGAACTTGAGCGACGAGCCGGCCGCGATCGAGTTCGCGATCGTCCGGCCCGCGGTGAACCTGGCCAGGGCCTCGGGATCGCCGTGCGACCGGCTGGAGACGAGCGTCATGCCCTCCGCGGGCGCGGTCCGGGCCGACAGGGCCCGTCGCCCACCCGAGTCCTCGACCAGCGCCGCGGTGCTGTCGGCGGCGAATATGCGCCCCATCGCCGGCGCGAGCACGACGCCGAGCACCGGGTTGCCGTCCTCGATCAGGCCGATGTTGACGGTGAACTCGCCGTTGCGGCTGATGAACTCCTTGGTCCCGTCGAGCGGATCGACGAGCCAGAAGCTGCCGCGGTCGGGCGCGGCGGCGTCCTGGGGGCACCCCTCCTCGGCGAACACCGGGACGTCGGGCGAGAGCTCGGCCAGCCCCGCGCAGATCAGCTTCTCGGCGCGGTGATCGGCTTCGGTGACGGGGGAGCCGTCGGCCTTGATGCGCGCCTCGCCGTCCTCGGCGTAAACGGCCAGAACTTCCTCGCCCGCAGCACGGGCCAAACGGATGATGTCTTCGAGCATCGCTCGGAGATTGTCATGAAACGTCGAACATGCCGCGCCGCCGCAGCTCCTCGACTATCTGCGAGGCGGCCGTCTCGGGCGTGGTCGTCGTCGTGTCGATCCGCAGCTCGGGGTCCTCAGGCGGCTCGTACGGCGAGTCGATCCCCGTGAAGTTCTTGATCTCGCCGCGCCGCGCCCGCTCGTAGAGCTTCTTCGGATCGCGGGCCTCGGCGACCGCGAGCGGCGCGTGGACGAACACCTCGATGAACTCGTCCGGCTCGAGCAGCGCGCGCGCCATCCGCCGCTCGGACTCGAAGGGCGAGATGAACGAGGTGATCACGATCAGCCCCGCGTCGATCATCAGCTTGGTCACCTCGGCGATCCGGCGGATGTTCTCGACCCGGTCCGCACCGCTGAACCCGAGGTCCTTGTTCAGGCCCTTGCGGATGTTGTCTCCGTCGAGTAGGTACGTGTGGCGCCCTAGCTCGTGCAGCCGGCGCTCGACGACGTTCGCGATCGTCGACTTTCCCGCCCCGGACAGGCCGGTCAGCCACAGCACGCACGGCCGCTGGTGCTTCTGCCGGCAATGAGCCGCCTTGTCGATCCCGGTCTTGTGGAAGTGGACGTTGCGCGACCGGCGCAGCTCGAAGTTCAGCATCCCCGCGGCAAGCGTCTGGTTGGTGATCCGGTCGATCAGCACGAAGCCGCCCATGTCGCGGCTTTCCAGGTAGGGATCGAACGCGATCGGACGGTCGAGCTCCAGCTCGCAGACGCCGATCTCGTTGAGCTCGAGCTGCTCGGCCGCGAGGTGCTCGAGCGAGTTGATGTCGAGCTTGTACTTGAGCGGCGAGATCGTGGCCGCGACCGTGCTCGAGCCCACCTGCATCACGTAGCTACGGCCGCGCAGCAGGGGCTCCTCGGCCATCCACACGATCGAGGCCTCGAACTGCTCGCCAACTCGCGGGGGCTGTTCGATCTCGGCGATCACATCGCCGCGGCTGACGTCGATCTCGTCCGCCAGCGTCAGCGTCACCGACTGACCCGCGACCGCCTGCTCCAGGTCCCCGTCATAGGTGACGATCCGGGAGACGGTCGTCTCGAGGCCCGAGGGGTTGATCACGATCCGGTCGCCAGGCCGCACCGAGCCCCCGACGATCATCCCCGCGAATCCGCGGAAGTCGGGGTCGGGCCGGTTGACCCACTGCACCGGCATCCGGAACGGCTCCCGCTGCATCCGGTCCTCGTCGATCTCAACCGTCTCGAGGTACTCGAGCAGCGACGGCCCGGTGTACCACGGCATCCGCTCGCTGAGCTCCGTGATGCAGTCACCGCGCAGGGCCGAGAGCGGGATGCAGGTCACCTCCTCGAGCCCGACCTTGCGGGCGAACGCCTGGTACTCCGCCTCGAGCTCGAAGAACCGCTTCGGCGAGTAGTCGACCAGGTCGAGCTTGTTGACGACGAGCGCGACGTGCCGGAGCCCGAGCAGCGACACGAGGAACGTGTGCCGCCTGGTCTGGGTCAACAGGCCCTTGCGCGCGTCCATCAACAGCACCGCGCAGTCGGCGTTCGAGGCGCCGGTCGCCATGTTGCGCGTGTACTGCTCGTGCCCGGGGGTGTCGGCGACGATGAATTTCCGCCGCGCGGTCTGGAAGTAGCGGTAGGCGACGTCGATCGTGATCCCCTGCTCACGCTCGGCCTGCAGCCCGTCCAGCAGCAGCGCGAAGTCGAGCTCCTCGCCCTGAGTGCCGACGCTCCGGGAATCCGTCTCGAGCGTGTGCAGCTGGTCCTCGAACAGCAGCCCCGCCTCGTACAGGAGCCGCCCGATCAGCGTGCTCTTGCCGTCGTCGACGCTGCCGCAGGTGATGAATCGCAACAGCCCCTTTTGCTCGTGGGTCCTGAGGTATTCGGCGACGTCGGGGGCAGCCGGCTCGTGAAGCGTCATCAGAAGTAGCCCTCCTGCTTCTTCTTCTCCATCGACGCGGCCTGGTCGTGGTCGATCACCCGGCCCTGCCGTTCCGACGTGCGCGCAAGCATCATCTCCGCGATCACGCCCTCGAGCGTGTCGGCCTCGGACTCGATCGCGCCCGACAGCGGGTAGCAGCCGAGCGTGCGGAACCTGACCTTGCGGTGGATCGGCTGCTCGCCGTCCGCCAGCGGCAGGCGGCCGTCGTCGACCATGATCAGCGCCCCGTCGCGCTTGACCACCGGGCGCTCGGCCGCGAGGTACAGCGGGACGATCGGGATCTGCTCGACGTAGATGTACTGCCAGACGTCGAGCTCGGTCCAGTTCGACAGCGGGAATACGCGGATCGATTCGCCTCGCCGCTTGCGCGCGTTGTAAAGCCGCCACAGCTCCGGGCGCTGGCTCTTCGGGTCCCAACGGTGCTGAGCCGAGCGGAACGAGAACACCCGCTCCTTGGCGCGGGAGCGTTCCTCGTCGCGCCTTGCGCCGCCGAACGCCGCGTCGAAGTCGTACTTCGATATCGCCTGCTTGAGGCTCTGGGTCTTCATCACGTCGGTGTAGGCGGCCGAGCCATGGGTGAACGGGTTGATCCCCATCCCGAGTCCCTCGGTGTTGACGTGCACCAGCATCTCGAGCCCGTGCTCGACCGCCATTCGCTCGCGGAACGCGTACATCTCCTGGAACTTCCAGGTGGTGTCGATGTGCAGGAAAGGAAACGGCGGCTTCGCCGGATAGAACGCCTTCAGCGCCAGCCGCAGCATCACCGAGCTGTCCTTGCCGATCGAATAGAGCATCACCGGCCGTTCGGCCTGCGCGGCCACCTCGCGCATGATGTGGATGCTCTCGGCTTCGAGCCGCTGGAGGTGCGTCAGGCGAATCGGATCAGCGCGTCGGCTGTCCATGTCCGGCATCCGCTCACGTTGTGGCCACCGGCGCATCGTCCTTCGAGCGCCACTCTTGAATTGCGATCAGTGCCCCGTCGACGATCCGGTCGATGTAGACCTTGCTGTCGTTGAGGTGTGGGAACGGGGTGTCGGGAACCGGCAGTTCGAGGAACTCGCAGAGCGGCTCCCAGCCGTCTGACACCGACCACACGAGCAGCCGGTCGGCCGGGACGGTGTCCTTCACCCGTTGGTTGAAGCGTTCCATCGCGGCCCGCATCGACTCGGACGTCGTATCGGCGGCGTTGTCGATCAGCCCGCTGCGCTTCCACATGCCCTGCATCAGCTCGACGAACGCGCGCCATCCGTCGTCTACGCGGACCCGGGCGCTCGACAGGTCGCGGATCAGGATGTCGCCCCAGAACATCCCCCAGATCGTCTCGCGCATGCTGCGCTCCCAGGCCTCGGCGTCGCGCACGCTCAGCAGAACCTTGGCGTCGGGGTATGCCTCGGCAAGCTCCGCGTAGAAGTACGACCCGGGCCAGTCGACCGTCGCCTCGGAGTCCTCGAAGATCTCGTCCCACGGGCCGTCGCCCTCGAACGCCCGGCGCCACTGCTGCACCTTGTCGAGATCGGCGAGGACGTTGACCATGTGGTAACAGGGCGCGAGCCCGAGCATCTCCAGAGCGACCTTCTGCGACAGCGTTCCGGTGCGCGGGAGCCCCGCTCCGATCAGCTTCATTCGCTTCCTCCATTCCCCGTCGGGTTGGCCGCAAGCGTAC
Source organism: uncultured Solirubrobacterales bacterium (assembly GCA_963770735.1). Taxonomy (GTDB): domain Bacteria; phylum Actinomycetota; class Thermoleophilia; order Solirubrobacterales; family Solirubrobacteraceae; genus Palsa-465. The sequence continues at coordinate 51,521 of CAVYRB010000001.1, forward strand.
CGGCGACGACCGCGAGCGGCATCGGGTTCAAAGCACGACTGAGTGTCTCGTATTGCGCGGTCGAGAGCGTCCCCGATGGAGCCCTGCTTATCCCGATCGTATCTGTTTACGGATACCCTCCATGGGTGCGAGGTAGAGCGCTCGCCCTTGTGGCCACGATGGCCGCAACCTTGGGAGCGATGCCGGCTGCGGCTCAGTCGGCCGCCCCTGTCTACGTGTTTCCGATCCCGGGGAGCCGGGTCGCGCCGCCGCGTACGCAGATCACGTTCAGGGGCGTGAACGCGTTGTCGCTGCCGTCGATCACGGTCACGGGCTCGGTCAGCGGACCGCACTCGGGAACGGTGGCCGGCGACTCCGACGGCAGGGGGGGAAGCTTCCTGCCGGGCAAGCCGTTCGTGGCCGGTGAGACCGTGACCGTGCAGACCGGGCTCAACGTCGTAGGCGCGCGCAACGGGGCGTACAGCTTCAAGGTGGCCACGCCGGCGAACTCGATTCCCTACCGGTCCGCGCAGCGGGTCGGTCGCGCACCGGGGGACGTCTGGAGGTTCCGGTCGCGGCTCGACCTCGCGCCCGCCGCCGTGCGGCTGCAAAGGAACTCGAGCCAGGCCGAGCAGCAGGACATCTTCTTAGCGCCGCAATTCGGCCCGGTCCAGAACGGCCCCGAGATCCTCGATCCCAACGGGAACCTTGTCTGGTTCGACCGGGTCACGCCCGGAGACGCGGCGGCCGATTTCAGGGTCCAGCGCTACCGGGGCCGTCCGGTGTTGACGTGGTGGCAGGGCTACACCGACGCGGGGCTCGGCGTCGGCGACGACGTGATCTTCGACAGCACCTACTCGCCGGTCGCGACGGTGAAAGCCGGGAACGGGCTTACCACCGACCTGCACGAGTTCCAGCTGACTCCGTACGGCACCGCGCTGGTCACCTCGTACTTCCCGGTCTACTGGGATGCGACGTCCGTCAAGGGCCACAAGCAGGAGGTCACGCTCGACTGCGTCGTCCAGGAGATCGACATCCCGACCGGACTGGTGCTGTTCCAGTGGGACAGCCTCGACCACGTTCCGGTGAGCGACACCTACGAGCAGCTACCCACGCAGAACGCCAAGGTCCGCAACCCGTTCGACTACTTCCACGTCAACTCGGTGCAACTCGACACCGACGGCAACCTGATCATCTCCGGGCGTAACACGTGGGCGGCGTACAAGGTCAACCACCAGACCGGAGCCGTGACGTGGACCCTCGGCGGCAGGCGCTCGAGCTTCAAGATGGGCTCCGGTACCGCGTTCGCGTTTCAGCACGACGTGCGTGTGCGCGCGAACAACGACGAGTACGTGACGGTGTTCGACGACGGCGCCGGCCCGCCCAAGATCCACAGCGAGTCCCGCGGGCTGAAGCTGAAGCTCAACGTCAAGCAGATGACCGCGACCGTCGCGTTTCAGCACGACCACTCGCCGCCGCTGCTATCGGCGTTCGAGGGCAACTATCAGCAGCTCCCGAATAACGACGACCTGCTCGGCTGGGGCCAGCAGCCGTACTTCACCGAGTACGGGACGCACGGGCAGCTGCTGGTCGACGGTCGCTTCGTCGGCAACACCTCGAGCTACCGCGTCTACAAGTTCAGCTGGCAGGGCCAGCCGAAGTCGCTGCCGGCGGTGGCGGCCTCCACCTCGAAGAAGACGACGACCGTCTACGCGAGCTGGAACGGCGCGACGACGGTCTCCGGCTGGCGCGTGCTGAGCGGGTCCTCGGCCACCGCGCTGCGTCCGAGCCGCTCGGTCCCCAAGCGCGGATTCGAGACCAGCACCCAGATCACCGCCGCGAAATACGTCGCGGTGCAGGCACTCGACGCCCGTGGGCGAGTCCTTGCGACGTCGTCCCCCGTCAGCGCCAGCTGACCTTCGCCACTAGACTTTTCGCCCGCATGCGCCGGCGGATCAGATCCGCGGCCCGACCCGTTCACCGCCATTCGCTTCCGCAGCTGGTGGTGGACGGCCTCTTGGTCGCGCTCGCTTACCTCCTCGCCTACCGGTTGAGGTTCGACGTGGCTGTTGTCCCGCCGCGGTACGAGGAGCTGTTCGAGGCCACGATCTGGTGGGTGGTTCCCGTGTCGCTGTTCGCGCTCGCGGCGTTCGGCTCCTACCAGCGCGTGTGGAGCTTCGTCGGGCAGCGCGAGTACGAGGCGGTGGTCAAGGCCGTGTTCGTCGCGATCCTCGTGATCGTCGGCGTGATCGCGCTGTTCCACCCAGTCCAGACGCCCCCGAAGTTCTTCTTCAAGCACAACGTGCTGACCCTCGAGTCGAGCGCGGTCACGATGCCCGCGAGCGTGATCGCGCTGTTCGCGCTGCTCTCGCTTGTGCTGCTGCTCGCCGCGCGCTTCATCGTCCACCTCGTGGTCGAGGGACGGGCGCGCAGCTTCCGTTCCTCGCCGGGTGCCCGCGACGTGCTGATCGTCGGCGGCGGCGAGGGCGGCCGGCTCGTGGTCCGCGAGCTCGTCCGCAACCAGCAGCTCGGCCTGCGCCCCGTCGGCTTCGTCGACGACGATCCCCGCAAGCACGGGATCAAGGACGAGTACGGGCTGCGCGTGCTCGGCACAACCGCCAGCGAGGACCTCGACCGGGTGCTGGACGACGTCGAGCCCGACGAGGTCGTGATCGCGATTCCGTCGGCGCCTGGCACGGTGCGCGCGCGGGTCGTGACCGCCTGCCGCGCCCGCGGGATCCCGGTCCGGACCACGCCGACGGTGTTCGAGCTTCTCCGTGACGGCTCCGGCCGGCTCGAGGTCACCCGTCAGCTGCGCGAGGTCCGCGTCGAAGACATCCTCGGCCGCGAGCCAGTGCGGATGGAGGTCGAGCGGGTGGGTGCGTACATGGCCGAGGAGGTCGTGCTCGTCACCGGCGCGGGCGGATCGATCGGCTCGGAGCTCTGCCGCCAGATCGCGCGCGTCGGGCCCCGGCGGCTCGTGCTCGTCGACCACGCCGAGGACAACCTGTTCGAGATCGTCCGCGAGCTCGAGGAGGACCGCCACGTCCGCACCGCCATTCCGGTGCTTGCGGACTGCAAGGAGCGAGAGCGGATGCGCGAGGTGCTCGAGGAGCACCGCCCCGCGGTCGTGTTCCACGCCGCGGCCTACAAGCACGTGACGATGATGGAGCTCAACCCGGTCGAGGCGGTACGCAACAACGCGCTCGCGACACAGCTGATTGCGCGGCTCGCGGGGGAGACCGGCGTCGGCACGTTCGTGCTGGTCTCGACGGACAAGGCCGTCAAGCCGGCGACGGTGATGGGCGCCTCGAAGGCGCTCGCGGAGTGGGCGGTCGAGGCCGCCGCCACCCGCTATCCCCGAACGGGATACGCGACCGTGCGGTTCGGCAACGTGCTCGGCTCCTCCGGCTCGGTGGTCCCGATCTTCCGCCGCCAGATCGCCGCCGGCGGCCCGGTCACGGTCACCGACGCCCGGATGAAGCGCTACTTCATGACGATCCCCGAGGCGGTGCAGCTGATCATCCGGGCCGGCTCGCTGAGCCACGGGGAAGCGTCCGCCGGAGGCGAGCTGTACGTGCTCGAGATGGGGGACGCGGTCGGGATCGTCGACCTCGCCGAGACGATGATCAGGCTCTCCGGGCTCGAGCCCGAGCGCGACATCGCGGTCGAGATCGTCGGCGCCCGGCCGGGCGAGAAGCTCCATGAGGACCTGTTCAACCCGCACGAGCGGCCGCAGCCGACCCCGGCCCAGAAGATCGTCCGGGCGCAGCGCGACCCGCTCGATCCGGGTTGGGTCGAGCAGACGTTCAGCGACATCAACCTGCTCGTGCTAGAAGGGGACGCTGCGGCGCTCGCGCAGCGCGTCTCAAGTCTCGCGCGCGAGCGCGCCGCCGGGGACGATCTCGACGCCCGGCTCGCAACGTAGACTGCCGAAGGAAGATGGGGTCGATGCCGCTCGCGCTGTCGGTGCACAACTTCATATCGTCGGTTGGCGCCGACGTCGGTTTCGCCTCGATCATCGGACTGGCGATCCTCACGCTGCTCTATTTCGCGCACGCGAGAGAGACGGCGAACATCCGCCGTGAGGCGGACGAGCTGTCCCAGCGCCTGGCTCAGGCAGAGTCGCGGATCGCGGTGCTGAGTCGTCAGCCGACGCCCGCACCCGCGCCGTCGACCGTGGTAGGAGCCTCACAGGCGGCGCAGCCCGCACGCGCGGCCGCGTCGCCGATCAGGGCCGTACGACCGGCCGCGGTCGCCGCTCCCGGAGCCCCCGCCGGCGTCGGCGCCCCCGCGCTCGCGGCGGCCACGCGGGTCGTCCCGGTCCCGTCCCCGCCGTCCGAGCAGGACGGCGAGCAGCCCGACGTCGGTGCTCCCGCCGAGCCCGCCGTCGCGGCAGCCGCGGGCTCCGCGCTCGAGCCGCACGGTGAGGAGGTCCTCGCCGGCGCAGTCGCGGCTTCGGCCGCAGTCAGGGAGCGCCCCGTCGGCCCATCGCCCGCGACCGCCGCGGGTAGCGCGAACGGCGGCGGGAACCGCACCGCCGCGCCGGTCGGGGCGCGCCAGGCGCCGCCCCGACAGCGACCGCCGACTCGCCCCGGCGCCCCATCGGGCCAGGCACGCCGCGCGGCGCCCCCGCCGCGTCCGCCCGGGCGGCGCGAGCGTGGCGGCACCGGCCGCAGGTTCGCGTTCCTGATCGGCGGCCTGATCGTGGCGGGCGCGATCGCGGTGCTCGTGATCGTCACCCAGAGCGGTGGCTCGACCAACTCGAGCGCGCGACAGGCCTCCACGTCCAACGCCCCAGGACCGGCTCACCACAAGGCCGCGCCCGTCTTCAAGCCCTCGTCGGTGACCGTCGCGGTGCTGAACGGGACCGCCACCAACGAGCTCGCCCACCACGTTGCGACGAAGCTCACCGGCGCCGGCTACAAGCAGGGCACGGTCGCGACCGCGTCGAACCAGGCGGTGACCGCGACGGTCATCGCCTATCTGCCGGGCAACCGGAACGACGCGCTCCACGTCGCGACTGCGCTCAAGCTCGGGCCGACCGCGGTGCAGCCGATCGACCAGACCACCCAGTCGGTCGCGTGTCCCCCGCCGTCCTCGTGTACGGCCAACGTGGTCGTGACGGTGGGGCAGGACCTCTCGACGCTGTAGACATTCCGAGCGTGAGCGGCTTCCTCAAGCTCCCCGAGCGGAGCGCCAAGCCCCGCGAAATGGGGATCACGCACGTGATCGACCGCGGCCTCTCCGTGGCGCAGGTGGATGGGCTGATCGAGGTCACAGGCGGGTCGGTCGACATCATCAAGCTCGGGTGGGGCACCGCGCTCGCGACCGAGAACCTCGAGCCGAAACTCGAGCGCTACCGCGAACACGGGATCCCGGCCGTGCTCGGCGGCAGCCTCACCGAGCTCGCGATCGCGCAGGGCCGGCTCGACCAGCTGATCGAATGGGTCAAGCGGCTCGGCATCGGCCACTTCGAAATTTCTGACGGGACTATCTCCTTGGAGCACGACCGCAAGCTCGAGCTGATCGAGCAGCTGGCGCGGGACTTCGTCGTGCTTTCCGAGGTCGGCTCGAAGGACGACACCGGCGCGATCACGCCGCCGTACCTGTGGGTCGAGCAGATGCGCGAAGAGCTCGCCGCGGGCGCCTGGAAGGTGATCGCCGAGGGCCGCGAAAGCGGGACCGCCGGAATCTTCCGTCCCACCGGCGAAGTACGCGAGGGTCTGATCCAGGAGATCGTTCATGACATTGATGCTCCCCAGATCATGTTCGACGCCCCGCGCAAGGATCAGCAGGTGTGGTTCGTGCGCCGCTTCGGCCCCAACGTGAACCTCTCGAACGTGCCCGTCGACGAGGTCCTCGCGCTGGAGACCCTGCGGCTCGGCCTGCGCTCGGACACGATGGGCGTCGAGCGGCGTGTCACGTGACGCTGCGGTTCTGCTCGCCCGCCACGGGCAGACGGACGACAACCTCGAGCCGCTGCGGTTCCAGGGCTGGCGCGACACACCACTGAACGGCACCGGTCGCCGGCAGGCCGCCGAGCTTGCCGAGCGCGTCGCCTCGATGGGAGTGGTGTCGCTGTGGTCGTCGGACCTGCTCCGCGCCAGCGAGACGGCGGCGATCGTCGGCGCCCGTCTGGGCCTGGTGCCGCGGCTCGACTGGCGGCTCCGCGAGGGCAACCGGGGTCGCTGGGAGGGCAGGCTGTTCGAGGACGTCGCACGCGAGGAGCCGGAGGAGACCGCCGCGTACGCGCGCGCGGGCGACGGCTGGCGGTTCCCCGGCGGTGAGTCGCTGCGGGAGCATCAGCAGCGCGTGAGCGCGTGTGTCGAGCAGATTCGCGGCACCGGTGAGCTGCCGGCGCTCGCGGTCGCTCACGGCGGCTCGATCCGGGCGATGCTGTGTCTGACGAACCCGCGGGGGTTGGCCGCGTTTCACGACTTCACGGTCGCGAACGTCGCGCTGGAGCGGTTTTGAAGCGGCTGCCGGTGATCGCGTTCGGAGTGCTCGTCGCCGCCACTGTCGCCGCGTTCTTCATCACCCAGCACCTGAAGGTCTCGACGCCGCTCTTGAACGGATTCCCGAAGCCGGTCCCGGCTGTGATCAATCCGATCGACGGGGTCGTCTGCGGCGGCGTGAACCACCGCCAAATGCGCGTCTCGTTCTACCTGCAGCACCGATCCGACGACGTCGACGTGTACATCGTCGATCAGGGCGGCAACATCGTGCGGACGCTCGCGTCCGGAGTGCACATGCAGGGGGGCGGAGCCCCGGGGACCCGGCGCCAGTTCGTCTGGAACGGCCGCGAGGACAGCGGCCGGATCGCGCCCGACGGGATCTACTACGTCCGGGTGGCGCTGATCCACCAGGGGCGGACCGTGACGATCTCGGCCCCGTCAGGGCCGCTGCCGATCAACGTCAAGACGGCCCCGCCCGCACCGGTGGTCAAGAGCGTTATCCCGCATCTGGTCCCGAACGGGTCGAGCATGTCGACGACGATCACCTACGCCGGCAACGAGAACCGCGGCGGAACCGTGCAGATCTACAAGACGGACGTCCCCCGGTGGTGGAAGCGCCCTCCGGTGAAGAGCTTCCTGACCCCGTGGAAGGGACATCAGGCGGTCTGGGACGGCAAGGTCCACCAGCAGCCGGCGGCTGCGGGCACGTACCTCGTCGGGCTCGACGTCACCGACGCCGCGTGCAACACGGGGCACTTCCCGGTTCAGCTGCCACCGTCGCCGGGCACGACGCCCGGAGCAGGGGTGAGCGTCCGCTACCTCGCCGTCGAGCCCCCACTCGATCCCGTGGCCGCCGGCTCACACGCGACCGTGTTCGTCGACTCTCGCCGGCGCCCGTACAGCTGGGCCCTTTTCCGGCCGGGCGCCCGCAAGCCGCTGGCATCGGGCCACGACACCTCCGTGTCACTGCGCGTGTTACTGCCGCCTTCGCGCGCCGGGCTGTACGAGCTCGCGGTCCACTCCGGAGCTCACGCGACGATCGTCCCGATCGTTGCCCACGCGACCAAGCCCGCGTCCGTGCTGGTCGTGCTCCCCGCGCTCACCTGGCAGGGTCTCAATCCAGTCGACGATGACGGCGACGGACTCCCGAACACGCTGTCGAGCGGGCAGTCCGTAAAGCTCGCGCGTCCCCTGGTCAACGGGCTTCCGGCCGGGTTCGAGGACGAGGCCGCGCTGCTTTCCTATCTGGACTCGACACACCATTCTTACGATCTCAATACCGACCTCGGTTTGATCGACGGCGTCGGCCCCAGGCTCGACCACCACCGGATGGTGATTCTCGCCGGGACCGAGGAGTGGCTACCGCACTCGGAGCTCAGCAACCTCCACACGTACGTGGCGCGTGGTGGCCACCTGCTGTCGCTCGGGATCGGCTCGCTGCTGCGCGAGGTCACGATCAGGGGCGGCCAGGCGCTCAACCCGACGGCTCCGAAGTCGTCCGATCCGCTCGGTGCCGCGCCGCGCGCCGTCGTCACCGGCAACCACCAGCTGATCGGGGTGCTCAGCGACGCCCTCGGGATCTTCTCGACGACCTCCGGCGTGTTCTCCGGCTTCAGCTCCTACCAGCCGTTCGGCAGCGCCGGGGCGCACTTCTCCTCCGAGGCCGGCGTCGGCGCGAACGTGCCGACGATCATCGGCTACCGGCTGCACCGCGGAACCGTCGTCAACATCGGGCTTCCCGGGTTCGCCTCCCACCTGTCCCATGACGTCGACGCCAAGGAGCTCGTCAACCAGGTTTGGACGGTGCTGGATCGGTGATCTCGTACCTGCAGCGGCTGGGGCGATCGCTGGCGGCCTACCAGGTCGCCGACGTCGTCTCGAAGTTCATCGCCGTGCTGCTGCTGCCGGTATACACCCGTTACATCCACCCCGCGGAGTACGGCGAGGTGGAGCTGCTCGCAAACGGGGTGATCTTCATCTCGATCCTGGTGCGGTTCGGGATGATCGAGGCGTTCCTGCGCTACCACTTCACCGATTCGGAGCGGACCCGCCGCGACGCGCTGGCGAGGCGCGCGGTGCTGTTCACGCTCCTGACCACGACGGTCGTGTCGATCGCGCTCGCCGCCGCCGCGGCACCGCTGTCGAAGCTCGTGCTCGGCCATCAGGACTCAAAGCTCTTCCTGATCGCCGTGCTGGGCCTGTGGGCGTTCACCAACCTCGAGCTCGCGTACGGCCTTCTCCGGGTCGACGAGCGGGTGAAGGCGTACGCGGCCGCGTCGCTGACCAACGTCGGGCTGACCGTGATCGCGTCGGTCGTGCTGGTCGTCGGACTCGGGAAGGGCGCCAACGGACTGCTGCTCGGCAACTACGGCGCGTCGACGGTGGTGCTGCTCGGGCTCTGGTGGACGATGCGCCACAAGCTGCTGCCGCGGCACGGCACGGGCGCCGAGCGGCTCGGGACGCTCTTGCGGTTCGGCCTGCCGACGGTTCCCGCCGAGGCGTCGGTGTACGCGCTCAGCATCATCGACCGGTACTACATCTACCACTCCCGCAGCCCGTCGCTGGCGGGGCTCTACTCGATCGCGGTCAAGCTCGCGGGCGCGGTTGCGTTCATCGTGCGCGCGTTCCAGTACGCGTGGCCGCCGCTCGCCTATTCGGTCAGCGACGACGCCGAGGCGGCGCGGCTGTACGGCCTCGTCACGACCTACTACGTGCTGGTCAGCGGCTGGGTCGTCGCCGGCCTCGCGCTACTCGGACGGTGGGTGGTGCGGCTGCTGGCGGCCCCCTCCTTCTACGGGGCGTACAAGGCGCTGCCGTGGCTCGCGCTCGGGTGGGCGCTGTACGGGCTGTGGGTCGTGTTCCTGGTGGTCGCGGGCCGTGCGAACGTCACCACGCGCAACTTCCCGGCGGCGCTCGTGGGCCTGGCCGCAAACGTCGTGCTGCTGATCGCGCTGGTGCCGCCGCTCGGGATCGCCGGCGCGGGGATCGCACTGTGCGGGGCGTACGTGGTCATGCTGGTCGCCATGCACGCGCTCACGCGCCGCGCGTTCTCGGTCCGGTTCGAGTGGCGGCGGCTGCTGCAGCTCGCGGCGGTGATGGGCGCCGTCGCGGTCGCGGGGGACCTGCTGCTGCCCACCCACGGCGCGGTCGGGTTCATCACCCGCGTCGCCGCATTTGCGCTTATCCCACTGTTGTTGCGGGTGACCGGATTCGCGCACCCGCAGGAGTTGGCGCAGGCGCGCGCGGCGATCCGGCGCGCAAGACGGCGGGGACCTGCCGGTGAGCCGGCCTGAGGTCAGCGTGGTGATGCCGTTCGCGGGCGACGAGGCCGCCGCCCGTCACGCCATCGCCGCGCTGCGCTCGCTGCTCGCCGGCCCGGGCGACGAGCTGATCCTCGTCGACAATTCGCACGAGTTCACGGAGCTGGGCGACCTCGGCGCCGACGCCGAGGGAGTCGAGGTCGTCCAGGCCGCAGCCGAACGCTCGCCGGCGCACGCGCGCAACAGCGGTGCCGCGCGCGCCGGCCGGGAGTGGATCCTGTTCTTGGACTCCGACTGCGAGCCGCGCGCCGATCTGCTGGACGCTTACTTCGTCGAGCCTGTCGACCGCGACATTGGGGCGCTCGCGGGCGAGGTACGGTCGGCACCGGGCGAGACGCTCGTCGGCCGGTACGGCGCCGCACGCGGCTTCCTTTCCCAGCAGGCGCACCTCGACCACCCGTTCCGGCCGCGGGCGGCCGCTGCGAACCTGCTCGTCCGTCGCGCCGCGTTCGAGGCCGTCGGCGGCTTCTACGAGGGCGTCCGCGCCGCCGAGGACACCGACTTCACGTGGCGGCTGCAACAGGCCGGCTGGCGGCTCGAGCTGCGCTCGGAAGCGTTCGTGTGGCACCGGTATCGCACGAGCCTCGGCGACCTGCGCCGCCAGTGGCGCGGGTACGCCGCCGGACGCGCGTGGCTGGCGCGCCGCTACGAGGGGTTCGAGCCGGAGCCGGGGATCGCGCGGGCTGCGCGCCGCGTCCGGCGCCGGCGGGCGGCGCGGCGCGTAGCCGCCGCACAGGAGCACCCGAGCCGCGTCGAGCGCGGGGCGTTTGTCGCGCTCGACGCGCTCCTGTCGGTCGAGGAGCTGACGGGTTTCGCGCTCTCGAACCGCCCCAAAGACCGCGAGGCCCGCCGCGACGGGTCCCACGACGTCGTGCTCGTCGCCGACCGCTTCCCCGCCCGCGGCGACCCGCTCGTCGAGCTCGCGCAGACGCTCGAGCACGTCCGAATCGAGGCGCTCCGCAGGCCGGACGCGGTCGACGTCGAACCGGCCCGGGGCCTCGACGTCGACTACATCGAGGACGATGGCGCGCTGTCCCGCGCGTCGGCCTCGGTGGGGCTCGTCATCCGACATCCGCTGCGCTCGGTTCGCGACGCGCTCGACCGGGACGCGCACGGTCCGCGGCTGCGAGAGCTTGCGCCGGCCGTGCGTCGGCTCGAGCGCGATCGACACGCCCGGGTCCGCGCGCTCGGCAGCGGCCACAGCGAGGCGGTCGCCCGCCGGATCGCCTGGCTCGCGGGCCGAGCGTTCGACTGATGCGCGTCGACGTCGTCGATCCGTCGGCCTACACGCCGGCCTACGACCACGCCCTGTGCGCCGCGCTGGCCCATCAGGGGGCGCGCGTCGAGCTCGTCACCAGCTCATTCGCCTACGGAGAGGCACCCGAGCCGGACGGATACGCGGTCCGCGAGGTGTTCTACAGGCACGCGTTCGGGGCGCCGGGATCGCGATTGAGGCTCGCGAGCAAGCTGCTCGAGCACGTCCCCGACATGCTCCGCTACCGCCGCGGGCCCGCGCGGGCCGCCGACGTGGTCCACTTCCAGTGGCTGTCGGTGCAGTCGCTCGACCGGTTCCTGCTGCCGCGCGAGCCGACGGTGCTGACGGCGCACGACCTGCTGCCGCGCGAGCCACGGCCAGGGCAGGTCGGCGCTCAGCGGCGGCTCTACGACGCGGTCGACGCGGTCGTGGTCCACTCGGAGTACGGGCGCGGGCAGCTGGTGGAGCGGCAGGGGGTGGACCGCGCGAAGGTGACGGTCGTTCACCACGGCGCATTCGATCACCTGACGACGATCGCCGACCCCGAGCTGCCGCCCGAGCTTCGCGACGGTCGCGGCCCGGCGGTCCTGTTCTTCGGCCTGCTGCGGCCGTACAAGGGCGTCGACGTGCTGCTCGACGCGTGGCGCTCGCTCCATCAACCGGACGCGGAGCTCTGGATCGTCGGGCGGCCGCGGATCGACATCGCGCCGCTCGTCGCCGGCGCGCCGGCCGGGGTCAGGTGGGTGACCCGGTACGTCTCCGACGCCGAGCTGGCGGCGTGCTTCCGGGCGGCGGAGCTGGTCGTGCTGCCGTACAAGGCGACCGACCGCCTCGACTTCTCCGGCGTGCTCGCGAGCGCGTTGGCGTTCGGCACGCCGTCGGTGATCAGCGACGTCGGCTCGTTCCCGGAGGTCGCCGCGACGGGCGCCGCGGAGCTCGTCGCGGCCGGGGACTCCGGAGCGCTCGCCGGGGCGCTGGAGTCGCTGCTCGCGGACGCCTCGGCGCGCGAGCGGCTCTCGGACGCCGCCCGAGCCGCGGCCGCGGGGCCCTACTCCTGGACCGAAGCCGCGCGACGGACGCTCGCCCTCTACGGTCGGCTAACCGGCGCCCGCTGACACAATCGTCGCCGCCATGACTGCTGTCGCAATCGTCTTCTGGGTGGGTGTCGGCCTGCTGCTGTACTCGCTGGTTGGCTACCCGCTGCTGCTCGCGGCGCTCGTCCGTCTGCGCCCGCGCCGCGCGTCGGGACCGGGCGCCGCCGAGCAGCTCCCGACCGTCTCGGTGATCGTCGCGGCCTACGCCGAGGCTGAGGTGATCGAGGCTCGAATCGCGAACCTCCGGGCGCTTGACTACCCGGACGACCGGCTCGAGCTGGTCGTCGCGTGCGACGGGTCGCCGGACGACACCGCGGGGCGAGCGCGGGCCGCGGGGGCGGACCTCGTGCTCGAGCTGCCTCGCGGCGGCAAGATCCGCGCCCAGGACGCCGGCGTCGAGCGGTCGCAGGGCGACATTGTCGCGTTCTCGGACGCCAACGTCGCGTGGCAGTCCGACGCGCTCACGCGGCTGGTCGCGCCGTTCGCCGATCCTCGGGTCGGCTACGTCTGCGGAGACGTCAGGCTCCTCAACCAGGACGGGGACAACCAGGAGGGGCTGTACTGGCGCTACGAGATGATGCTGCGGGCGTTCGAGTCGCGGCTCGGATCGGTCACCGGCGGCAACGGCGCGATCTACGCGACCCGGCGCGACGCCTACCTGGTGGTCGACCCGATCATGGGCCACGACCTCTCGTTCCCGTTCAACATGGTCAAGCGGGGATGGCGCGCGGTCTACGCCCCAGACGCCAACGCGAGCGAGAAGATGGTGCCGACGCTCGAGGGCGAGTTTGCGCGCAAGCGGCGGATGATGGGCCACACCTGGCCGATCGTCGTCCGCGGCGGGATGCTCTCGCCGCGCGGCTACACCCCGACGTACGCGCTGATGATCGCCTCGCACCGGATCCTCCGTTACCTGTCGCCGTTCCTGCACCTGGTCGTGCTCGGCACCAACATCACGCTGCTCTCGAGCGGGTGGGTCTACATCGCGACGCTCGCCGTCCAGGTCGCCGTGCTCGCCGCGGCGCTGCTCGCCGGACTGCTCCGCGTGCGCCTGCTGCTGATCGCGCGCTACTACGTGCTGACGACCTGCTCACTGGCCGCGGGCCTGTGGGACTGGCTCGCGCGTGGCACGCAGGCGGGCTGGGAGCCGGCGGAGGGCACCCGGTGAAGCGACTGCTCGATCTCGCGCTTTCGGGGATCGGTCTGCTCGTCTGCGGCCCGGTGATCGCCGTGCTGGCGGTCGCGGTTCGGCTCGAGTCCCGGGGTCATCCCTTCTACACCCAGACGCGCGCCGGCCGGCACGGCCGTCCGTTCATGATCTACAAGCTCCGGACGATGGTCGCCGGCGCCGAGTTCACCGGCGCCGGACTCGCGATCCAGGAGGACGACGACCGGATCACGCGCGTCGGCCGGTTCCTGCGCCGGTACTCGCTGGACGAGCTGCCGAACCTCGTCAACGTCGTCCGCGGCGAGATGTCGATCGTCGGCCCGCGGCCGACGCTGATGCAGCAGGTCGACGAGTACACCGATCGCCAGCGCGGCCGGCTCGCGGTCAAGCCGGGGCTGACCGGGTGGGCGCAGATCCATGGCCGCGCCGCGCTGCCGTGGTCGGAGCGGATCGAGCTCGACCTCTGGTATGTCGAGCACCGCTCTCTGGCTCTCGACCTGCGGATCATCGGCCGCACGATCGGGATGGTGCTGAGCGGCCACGGCCTGTACAAGGGAGAGAGCGGCGGATGGCAGCCACCGACCGCGTAGGCGTTCTGCTCACCGGCGTCGGCAAGCGCTACGACATCGTCTCGTCGTTCGCGCAGCACGCGACCACGGTCGCGGCGGATCCGAATCCGCTGGCGCCGGCCCAGTACGCCGCCGACCACCGGCATGCGGTGCCGCGGATCGACGACCCGGAGTACGTGCCGGCGCTGCAGGAGTTGTGCGAGCGCTACGGCGTCGGCGCCGTGGTGCCGCTGACCGACCTCGACCTCGAGGTTCTGGCTCACGCGCACGTCGCGGGCGCGCTTCCGGCGTTTGTCCCCGATCCTGAGATCGCCCGCACGACGTTTGACAAGTACGAGGCGCACCTGCTGCTCGCGCGGCTCGGCCTGCCGTCGCCGCCTACGGTGCTGCCGGGCGAGCCAGTGGATTCGTTTCCGGTGATGGTGAAGCCGCGGCAGGGCTCGGGCGCGCGCTCGATCCACCGCGCGGATGACGCCGCCGCGGCGGACTTCTTCGTCGACTACGTCAAGGAGCCGACGATGGTCCAGAAGCTGATGGACGGCCCGGAGTTCTCGATCGACATCCTCTGCGACCTCGACGGGCGCTGTCTGAACGCGATCCCGCGGACGATGATCGAGTCCCGCGGCGGCGAGTCGATCAAGGGCACGGTTATCGCGGACCGCGAGCTGATCGACCTCGGCGCGCTGGTCGCCGAGTCGCTCGGCGTGCGGGGGCCGTGCACGGTCCAGGTGTTCCGCGACCGGGAGATCGGCCTCGGCATCACCGACGTCAACACCCGCTTCGGCGGGGCCTTTCCGGCGCCGATGTACGCCGCGCTGCCCGGGCGCACCTACCCCGAGCTGATCGTCCGGATGGCGAGCGGCGAGCGCGTCGAGCCGCACTTGGGCGCCTTCCGCGACGGGCTCACGTTCACCCGGTACTACTGGCAGCTCGAGCTCGATTCCGAGCTGCAGCCGACCGACCGCGACATCGTCGAGCCGCCCGGCCCGCCCGCGCCGCGCTAAGCGGCTCACTGGCCGGTGAGCGGTTTGATCACGGTCTCCGACAGCGCCTCGAAGTACCGCTCCGCCGCGCCCTCACCGGAATCGCCCGGCAGCGCCGGGGAACCCTCGGGGTTGGCGTAGTTGAACGACGGGTCGAAGATCACGTAGTAGCTGACCCCGGTCGCCTCGCGGCGGCGCTCGAGGCGCTCGCGGGCCTGAGCGGGAGTTCCGGTGATGAAGATCGTCGAGTCGTCCTGGGCCGGCGGCGCCACGTCGGTCGCGTCGGCGAGGAACTCCTGGAGCGAGCCCGGGTCCTCGGCGACCGCCGTGTGCGGGACCTGCGTCGAGAGCTCGAGCTCTTCGAACTTGCGACCCGCCTGCTCGGCGCCCTCGCGGGCCCATGCCGACTGCTGCGCGACGTTCTCGATCCGCGAGTTGGCGGCCCATCCCGGCCAGCCGATCGCCTCACCGGTGGGCGGGAACACGCTGACGATGTCACCGAGCGAGGCGGCGAGCCGCGTCGCCCGGGGGAGCGTCGCGCCGATCAGCAGCTTCGGAATCACGAGGAGCGGCAGGTCGAGTACCGCCGGAGCGTCGGCGATCCGGTAGTGCTCCCCGGCGAACGTCGTCTTCTCGTTGACCCAGACGCTGCGGATGATCTCCGCCGCCTCGCGCATCCGCTCGAGCCTCACGCCGGCGCGGTCGAACTGGAGCCCCGCTATCTCGTAGTCCCGCGGCATCCAGCCCGCCCCGAGCCCGAGCTCGTACCCGCCGCCCGCGATCGCCGCGATCGTCGCCGCCGCGCGGGCGAGCACCAGCGGGTGGTAGAAGCCGACGTCGAGCACCGTCGCGCCGGTCGCGGCGCTGCTCGTCGCCCCGGCGACCGCGGCCTGGGTCGACACCGGGTCCCACTGGACCAGGTCGAAGTGGTCGGGCGTGTGGATCGCCGTGAACCCGAGCTGCTCGTACCAGCGCACGCGCTCGCGCCAGCCCGGGAGCGGAAGCCGAGTGATCTGAACGCCGAACCGGAAGGGGTGCATCGCGGCGGAACCCTAACGGCCGCCGAAGCTCGGTCGCGCTGAGACGACGCGGCAGTTAGCGTTCCGACTAGGCGCTCGCGAGCGCCGGGCGCGGCTGCTCGCGCTCCTCGCGCCAGCAGTCGTCCAGGAAGTCCGCAATCTTCGCCGTCAGGCGCTTGGGCTTCAGCCGCAGCTCGACGATCGAGTTGGCGTCGATCAGCTTCGCGTTCGGCAGCTCGGCCGCGAGCATGTCGGCGTCCGAGAACGGGTGCACCGGATCGCGCGGGTGCCCGATCACCAGCGCCGGGGTCTCGAGCGCCTTGCGGATCGTGTGGTCCGGAGCGGTGCGCCCGAACAGGATCCCCTGGAGCACGGCGCCGCTCGGGCCGGGGTCCTGGCCGAACCAATCGAGCCCGATCTCGAGCCCGAACGGGACGCGCTCGCGCGGGACCGCCCGCGCCATCCGCGCCACCAGCTTCATCACCGGCTCTCCGAACGTCAGCGCGAACAGCAGCGGCGTGAACGCCGCCCCGCACGCCGGGATCGCGTTGTCGAGCACCGGCATCTCGATGATCAGCCCGCGGAGCCGCTCGGGGCGGGTCGCCGCGACCTCGAGCGAGAGGTTGGCGCCCAGGGACGTGCCGCCGACGACGGCCTGATCGACGTCGAGGTGGTCGAGCAGGGCGACGGTCTGCTTCGCGAACTCCCCGATCGAGTAGCGCCACATCTGCCGCGGCCGGTCCGAGGCTCCGTGCCCAAGCGGGTCGAGCGTGACCACCCGGTTACCGCGCCGCGCGAGCGTCCGAGCGAGCGGCGTCTGCATCTTCTGGGACATCAACAGGCCCGGCGTCAGCACCGTAACCCTGGCGCCCTCCCCGTGGACGGTGTACGCGAGTCGCTGACCGCCGTACGTGAAGTGGGCCATGAAATTGAGCATACCGGTGGTCCTGGCTGGCCGACCAAGCAGGAGCCACCTCCGGAGCGGTACCGTCTTGGGTGCAACCCGGAGATTTCAGGAGGAGACGCACATGGCCAAGGTTCCACGCTCGCTCGCCGGGCAGACGATCGCGATCACCGGCGGTGCTCGGGGGATCGGCCGCGCGACCGCAAAGGCACTGCTCGCCCAGGGCGCCCGTGTCGCGATCGGGGACATCGAGCAGTCGCTCGCTGAGCAGACCGCCGCCGAGCTCGGCTCCGGCGCGATCGGGCTTCCGCTCGACGTCACCAGCCGCGAGAGCTTCACCGCCTTCCTCGATCAGGTCGAGGATCGCCTCGGCCCGCTCGACGTGGTGATCAACAACGCCGGGATCATGCCGATCGGCGCGTTCGTCGACGAGAGCGACGCGACCGCCGAGCGGCTGGTCGACATCAACGTGCACGGGGTGATCATCGGCTCGAAGCTCGCGCTGGAGCGGTTCACCGCTCGCGGCCGCGGGCACCTCGTCAACATCGCGTCGGTCGCCGGCAAGGCGGGCGCCCCGCACCTGGCGACCTACTGCGCGACCAAGCACGCGGTCGTCGGCCTGACCGAGTCGATCCGGCTCGAGTACGCCGGGTCGCCAATCGACGTATCCGTGGTGATGCCCGTCGGCGTCAACACCGAGCTCTACTCCGGACTCCAGCCGCTGCGTGGGATCAAGACCCCGGAGCCGCAGGACGTCGCCGACGCGATCGTCGAGGCGCTCCAGACGGGCCGCTACGAGGTCTACGTGCCCAAGCGGATGAACGCGATGGCGAGGCTCGGCGCGCTGCTGCCGCTCCGCGCCCGCGACGCGATCAACTCGGCGTCAGGCGGCGACGTGATGACGCACCCGAACAGCGCGGCCCGCGCCGCCTACGAGGAGCGGATCCGCCGCGGGCTCGAGGCCTCACCGGGGTCCGCGCCGGCCGCCGCGGCCGTCGCGCCTGCGCCCCCGGCCGAGACGCCCGAGCCGCCCGCGGCCGAGGCGTCCGCGCCGAGGCGTCCGCGCCTGAGGCCCCGGACACGCCCGCGCCGATCGCCACCAACGGCGACGACACCGAGGCCGCCGCGCGCGAGAAGGAAGCCGTCTAGGCGTAGTTCCTCAGGGCATGGTCGAGAAACGGGACATACGTTCCCGTTTCTCGACCAAGCCCCCCTACGACGAAAGCCAGTCTGAGATCAGCCGGCCGATCTCCGGGCCGGCGTCCTCCTGGAGGAAGTGGCTGGCGTCGGCGATCACGTGGTTGACCTCGGTCCCGAGCACCGCCGCGAACCGCTCGCCGGTCTCCCGCGTCAGCACCGGGTCCGAGTCGGCCCACAGGATCAGCTTGGGCCGGGTGTCCGAGCGCAGCGCCTCGAGCACATGCTGCCCGGCCTCCGCCCCCGGCATCTCCGGGGAGGTCGGCAGCATCAGGGGGAACGCCCGCGCGCCCGCCTTCGACTCGGGGTTCGGATACGGCGCGTCGTAGGCGGCGATCACGGCGTCGCCGGGATCCTGCTTGCACGCGCCCTTGACGAGGAAGCCGACCGGAAGATCGTCGGTCCGCTCGACGAAGTCCCGGAACGCGATCCACGCGTCGCTCATCTTCTGGTGGCCGGTGAACAGGCCGGTGTCGAGGATCACGATCCGCGCGATCCGGTCCGGATGCTCGACCGCGAGCCGCAGCCCGATCGGCCCGCCCCAGTCGTGTACGACGACGGTCCCGTCGCGGACGTCGAGCTCCTCCAGCAACGGCGCGACGCTCGCGACGTGCCGGTCGTAGGAGTACCAGTCGAGCTCGATCGGCTTGTCGGAGCGTCCGAAGCCGGGAAGGTCCGGCGCGATGCAGCGAAAGCCCGCGTCGCGCACCGGCGGAATCACCTTTCGCCACAGGAACGACCACGTCGGCTCCCCGTGGAAGAACACGACCGGCGGTCCCTCGCCCTCGTCGAGGTGGGCGAGCCGCAGTCCGTCCCACTCGCGGAACGACGAGCTGAACGGGAAGTCGGGGAGCCCTTCGAGGAGCTCGTCCGGGGTGCGGACCGCGTCGGTCACGCGCGGCACGCTATCCGATCCCGCGCTCGTGGCAGATGCCACGCAGATGCCGTCCGGCCGCGAGGCCAAGATCCGAGGCATGACACCTCCATCGCTCGCGCTCAAGCAGGATGCTCCGGGGCTCGACCGCCTCGCCGATCTCGACAAACAGTGCGTCGACACGATCCGCACGCTCGCGATCGACGCGGTCGAGCGCGCGAACAGCGGCCACCCGGGGATGCCGATGGCGATGGCACCCGTCGCGTACCTGCTGTTCGCGCAGGTGATGCGCCACAACCCGGCGGACCCCGCCTGGCCGGACCGCGACCGGTTCGTGCTTTCGGCCGGCCACGGGTCGATGCTGCTCTACGCCGCGCTCCACCTCTCCGGCTACGAGCTCTCGATCGAGGACCTGAAGGGCTTCCGCCAGTGGGACTCACGCACCCCGGGCCATCCCGAACTCGGAGTCTCTCCCGGCGTTGAGACGACCACCGGGCCGCTCGGCCAGGGGTTCGCCAACGGCGTCGGGATGGGCCTCGCGGAGCGCTTCCTGCGCGAGCGGTACGGGGCGCAGGTGTGTGACCACCGCATCTACGCGCTCTGCTCCGACGGCGACCTGATGGAGGGCGTCAGCTCCGAGGCGGCGTCGCTCGCGGGCCAGCTCGGGCTCGGCCGGCTGATCTACCTCTACGACGACAACGGGATCACGATCGACGGCGCCACGGAGCTGAGCTTCGACCGCGAGGACGTCGAGGCGCGGTTCGCCGCCTACGGCTGGCACGTCGAGCGCGTCGACGACGCCAACGACCTCCCACAGCTGCGCCGCGCGATCGCGCTGGCGATCGCCGAGGACGAGCGCCCGTCGCTGATCGCGGTGCGCTCGGTGATCGGCTACGGCGCGCCGACCAAGGCCGGGAAGTCGGCCTCTCACGGAGCGGCGCTCGGCGCTGAGGAGGCACGTGGCGCGAAGCTCGCGCTCGGCTGGGACCCCGATCTCGAGTTCCACGTGCCCGACGCCGTCTACGGCGCGTTCGACGCGCGCCCCCGCGGGGCGCGGCTGCAGCAGGAGTGGGAAGACCGGCTCGCCGGGTGGCGGAGCTCCTCCCCGGTCGCCGCGGCCGAGTGGGACAGCGCCCAGGCCGGCCGCCCGCTGGAGGGGCTCGCCGAGGCGCTCCAGACCGTCGCCCGCACGCCGGTCCCGGACGGCGCCAAGGTGGCGACCCGCGTCGCGAGCGGCAACGCGATGCAGGCGCTGGCGCCGTTCGTGCCGACGATGGTCGGCGGCTCGGCCGACCTCGCCGCGAGCGTCGGGACACGGTTCGACGGCGAGTCCCGCTACAGCCGCGCGGCCACCGGGCGCAACCTCCACTGGGGCGTGCGCGAGCACGCGATGGCCGCCGCCGTAAACGGGCTCGCGCTCCACGGTGGGATCGTCCGGCCATACGGCTCGACGTTCCTCCAGTTCTCCGACTACATGCGCCCGGCGATCCGGCTGTCGGCGCTGATGGGCCTCCGGGTCGCGTGGGTCTTCTCCCACGACTCGGTCGCCGTCGGTGAGGACGGGCCTACCCACCAGCCCGTCGAGCACCTCGCGGCGCTGCGGGCGATTCCCGGCCTGACGGTGATCCGGCCGTGCGACGCGGCCGAGGCGGCCGTCGCGTGGCAGGCGACGCTCCAGCTGGTCGCCGGGCCCGCGTGCCTGGTGCTCAGCCGCCAGGGGCTGCCGGTGCTCGACCGCACCGAGCTGGCGTGCGCGGACGGGCTCCTGCGCGGGGGTTACGTGCTGGCGGGCGCTGCATCCCAGCCCGACGTCGTGCTGGCTGGAACCGGATCGGAGGTTCACCTGGCGCTGGCGGCCCGCGAGCTGCTGGCTCGCGAAGGCCTGGCGGCGCGCGTCGTGTCGATGCCGAGCCTCGAGCTGTTCGCCGCCCAGGACGATGACTACCGGGAGCTCGTGCTCCCGCGAGGCGTCCCGGCGGTCTCGGTCGAGGCGGGAGTTGCGCAGGGCTGGGAGCGGTGGGTCGACGCGAGCGTCTCGATCGAGTGGTTCGGGGCCTCGGCCCCGGGACCGGTCGTGATGGAGCGGCTCGGGATGACGCCGGACGCGGTGGCCGCGGCCGCGCGCCGGGTCGTGACAGCTAGACCCCGGTGGCGATCACCCGGGCGGCGTCTGAGGCGACCGTGACCTCGATCTCGTCCGGGTAGCGCTGCCAGGCGATCAGGTTCAGCTCCTGTAGGCGGTCGAGCATCGCCTGGAACGCACCCGCCTGTTCCCCCGAGACGTAGTGGCGCGCGATCGTGAACGACCACCCGTCGGCGGCGGGCGGATCGGTCACGCCGAGCAGCTGCTGGTAGCGGCGATCGGCGACCGCGCTCGAGACGGTCAGCGGCGCCGCGCCCCCCGAGAGCGACCGCACCCGCGCCGCCAGCTCGACAAGCAGATCGAGGGCGGCTGGCTGGAGCCCGTGGTATAGCGCGGCGGAGACGCCGAGTCTGGAGGCGTACGAGCCGAGGCCGGGGTCGTACGCGAGCCCGAGGCTCGCCTGATTACGTGGCAGCCTCAGGAGCTGGTGCGTCGCGTAGGCCGAGGCGACCGCGCCCGGGTCCGCGAAGCTCGGCGTCCTGTCCGGGGGATGCAGCACGAGGCCCGCCGAGCCCGACCCTGATTGCAGCGATGACAGCCGCCGCAGCGCGGCCGGGTCGCTGCGGTACAGCTTCATGATCTGCTCGGCCGCCAGCACCCGCCAGTAGTACGTCCACGAGTCATCGCCGAACGACGACAGCATCCGGTACGCCGCGGCGTGACGGTTCGGCGCGGTGTCGAAGTAGAGCTGCACGTACGGGACCGGAGAACCGCCGTCGTAGGCGTCGAGCACCCCCGCGAGGTTGCCGATGCCCATGTGGTAGGACTCGATTGCGAGGTCCTGGCGCCCGAATCGCTGCTGCGCGAGCTGGAGGTAGCGCACCGTCGCGCGCAGCTCCTTGCCCGGATCGAAGCGCTCGTCGACGCGAGCCCGAGCGCGCTCCAGCCGCTGGATGAGCGCTCCGCGGCCATATCCGGCGTCGCGGTCGATCACGCGCGTAAGCGCCCGGGACTGGTTGAGGTCGATCCTCATTCCCAACAAGGCCGTACCGGTGGCGGGCTCGATCTGGGTCAGCCCGGTGGCGTTTGCCGGATCGCCGCCGGCCATCACGTCGGGCACCCCCGCGCTCTCGAGCAACACGATCCCCTCGAGCGTCGCGGGATCGATCGCCGTCCCGGTGGCGGCTGCGTCGATCTGGCGCTGGAACGCCGCGACCCGCCGCGCGGTCGCGAACGCCCCGCCCGGGCTCTTGGCGAACAGCACGTGCGCTGCGCCCGCCGTCGCCCGAGCGGTGAACCCGGCGGCGTCGGCTGAAACGTAGGCGAACGGGTCGCCTCGGCGGGCCTCGGGTACATTCCCGGCCGCCGGTGCCCGCGGCGTGCCGCCGCCCGAGAGCACCGCGACCAGCACCGCGATCAGCAATGCCGCCCCGGCGGCCACCGCCACCAGCCGCCGCCGCCGGATCCGGGTCCGGCCGCCCGCCACTACCTGTAGATCAGTCGCAGGCCCTGGCAGCGCGCCGCGCTCGCGGCGCTCACGTGACTGGGGAAGACCTTCCAGCCGGGCCCCGAGATCGGGTAGATGTTGACGAGCGGGTGGGGGTGCTTCTTCAGGTACGTCTGGCTGACGTACAGCTGGCCGATCTTGATGTTCATGTACCAGGCGAAGATGCTCTGGTACTCGATCGGCACGTTCGGCTGGCCGCACGCGAGGATGCGCGAGGCACCGAGCGTCCGCACCACCCCGGAGAGCTTGCCGATCAGCTGCGTGCGGGCTCGCTCGTGCGAGAGGTCGGACCGCTCGAGCTTGTACTGCCTGTGGACGGCGCCGAACATCGAGCCGGCGATCAGCACCACGACGATCGCGGCGCCCCAGGCGCCGAGCCGCGAGGCGAGCGGCGAGCCGATGCGCCCGGGCGACAGGCGCCGCAGCCCGCGGGCGATCAGCGGCGGCACCTCGAGGATCAGGCGGCCGACGAACACGGCCGCGAGCACGCACACGATCGCGCCGGGCTCGAACAGGTAGCGGGGCACCGCGGGGAAGCCCTTGAGTGCCATCGCGATCTCGATCACGAGCCACGCGAGCGCGCCGGCGGCGATCAGCAGGATCGTGCGCTTGCGCTTCCAGATCGCCCACGCGAGCGTCAGCAGCGCGAGCACCCAGATCGTGTTCGCGTTCAGCTGGTGGAAGCGCTTGATCGTGCCGGTGACCTTGTTGCCGTGAATCGCGCGCGGGCTGTTCTGGGCGATGTTGCCCGCAGTGAAGAAGCTCTTCGAGGTGAGGCCGGGAATGATGAACCAGAGGAACACGAGCGCGGCCAGGGCTGCGTACAGCCACTTACGAAACGCGTGGTCCTTGACCCACAGCCAAATCCCCGCCAGACCGCAGAACGGCCACACCTCGGGACGGCCGAGCGACCCGAGGAACCACATCCAGAACGCCACCCGGTGGCGTCCGGCGAGATGGAAGTCGACCGCCGCGAGGCAGAGCGCGACGATCATCGTGTCCGACTCGGCGCTCAGCAGGTAGTGCATGTAATTGGCCGGCGCGATCGGGTCCTCCATCAGCAGCACGAACACCGCCGCGAACAGCCCCGCGACGTAGGCCGCGTAGCGGCGGGCGGGCTCGGCGTCGACCAGCTTGAACGCGATCCGCCAAGCGAACACCGGCCCCGCCAGTGAGACCGCGACCGAGGTCACCATCCACATCCACAGCGCGTAGCGGCCGAACAGCGCGTACGGGACCGTGAACAGGAACGGCAGCGGCTTCCACGACGGCGCACCGTTCGTGTCGAGCGCGCCGTGGATCGAGAGCTTGCCCCACACGAGCCACCCGTACGGGTCGTAGCCCGGACGGGAGCGCGCCCACACGACGAGCACGAACGAGACCAGGATCAGCCCGACTGCGCCCCACAGCCAGCTCGAGGCCGCGAGCGCGCGCAGCCGTTCGTGCGTCCGGCCCGTGTTCGGCTCCGGAGTTGTGCCGGCCGGAACCTGGGGCGCGGGCCGTTGTAGGGTCTGCTCGGTCAAAGCGCGGTCTGCTGGGTCAAGCGCGGGGAAAGTAGCAACCGCCGGGGCGTGCCGATCACGGCTTCGTCGCCCGCGGGACCGCCGGGACGGTAGCAGCCCGGCAGGGGCGCAGCCTCAACTTGCGGCGCGCGGAACCCTGCAGGCGGCCGGGACGACGTCGGATGCCTGTAACCTTGCCGCCTCTTCGGCCTACTACGAGGCGTCTTGTCGGCTATCCTCGTGCGCTCGCTCGGCCATGGGCTGCCGTCTGCGTTGGTCGCCTGAGCGCCCTCTTAGGCCAAACGGCGATGAAGATCTCATTCGAAAGGCATTTGGAGCGCCCGTATGCAAATCCTGGTTCTTGGCGGTGACGGTTACCTGGGGTGGCCCACGGCCCTCCACCTGTCTGCACTCGGACACGAGGTCGCCGTAAACGACAACTTCGCGCGTCGCGGCTACGACGAGGAGATGGGCGTCGACAGCCTGATCCCGATCGCGACGCTCGACGAGCGGACTGCGGCCTGGCGCGAGGTCAGCGGCAAGGAGATCAAGTCCTACGTCGGCGACCTCTGCGACCCGACGTTCGTGCACCAGATGATCGGGGACTTCCACCCCGACACGATCGTGCACTTCGCGGAGCAGCGCGCGGCGCCGTACTCGATGATCTCGCAGAAGCACGCGGTCTACACACAGACCAACAACGTCGTCGGCAACCTCAACGTGATGTACGCGATCGCCGACCTCGACCGCGACACCCACCTGGTGAAGCTCGGGACGATGGGCGAGTACGGCCAACCCAACATCGACATCGAGGAGGGCTGGCTCGAGGTCGAGCACAAGGGCCGCAAGGACCGGATGATCTACCCCAAGCGCCCCGGCTCCTTCTACCACTGTTCAAAGGTGCACGACAGCGTCAACCTCGAGTTCGGCTGCCGCATCTGGGGGATGCGCGTCACGGACCTGAACCAGGGCGTCGTGTACGGCGCGGAGACCGAGCAGACCAAGCTCGACCCGCGGCTGGCGACCCGGTTCGACTACGACGCCGTGTTCGGCACGGTCCTCAACCGCTTCATCATCCAGGCGGTTCTCGGCCACCCGCTGAGCGTGTACGGGAACGGCTCCCAGACTCGCGGGCTGATCAACATCGTCGACACCGTCGAGTGCATCCGGATTGCCTCCGAGAACCCGGCCGACCGCGGCGAATTTCGCGTCTTCAACCAGATGACCGAAACGAAGTCGATCAACCAGCTCGCCGAGACAGTCGCGGGCGATTATCCGAACTGGCCGGGTGCGCAGGGCGAGGCCGCGATCGAGCACGTCGACAACCCGCGCGTCGAGATCTACGACCACTACTACAAGGTCGTCCACACCGCGCTCGAGAGCCTCGGGCTGAAGCCGACTCTGCTGTCGGACGCCTTGATCGACCACCTGTTCGACGTCGTCGAGCACAACCGGGATCGGGTCGACCAGGCGGCGCTGATGCCGACGGTGCAAGCTGGGCCGAGACGACCAACGAGCTGCCGAAGACGGCCAGCGAGCTCGCGCCGACGTCGTGAGCCCTGAGTTCGCGGGCGCGTCGCGTCCTTGTCACCGGCGGGTCCGGCTTCATCGGGCGCCACGTGGTCGCCGACCTCCGCGACGCGGGGGCGGCTGTCCGCATCGTCGACCTGAAGGAGCATCCCGACCCCAGCGTCGACCTGGTCCAGGGCGACATCGCCGATCGCGAGGTGCTCGAGCGCGCGTTCAACGGCGGCTTCGACGGGGTTGTTCATCTCGCAGCGGTGACCTCCGTGCTGCGGTCGATGGAGCACCCGGAGCTAACGTTCCGAACGAACGTCGAAGGAACGCACGCGCTGCTCGAGGGCGCCCGCGCCGCTGGCGTGACCTCGCTCGTGTTCACCTCGACAAACGCGGTCACGGGCCCGATGGACGCCCCCGCGATCACCGAGGCGGCGACGCTCACGCCGCTGACTCCGTACGGGGCGACGAAGGCCGCCGGCGAGATGCTGATGTCCGCGTACACCGCCTCCTATGGCGTGCGGTGCACGATGCTCAGGCTGACGAACGCCTACGGTCCCGGGATGCAGGCGAAGGACAGCATTGTCGCGCGCCTGATGAGGGCGATCCGGCTCGGAGGCGCGTTCGAGATCTACGGCGACGGTACCCAGGTCCGCGATTACGTCCACGCCGCCGATATCACCGCCGCGGTCCGGCTCGCCCTCGGCAACGAGCGGTGGAGCGGCCCGATGGTGATCGGCACCGGGCGCTCGCTGTCGGTGCTCGAGGTGCTCGACGCCGTCCGTGCCGCAACCGGCGCCGAGCTCGAGGTCCGCCACGGCCCCGCCCGGGCCGGCGAGATGCCGGCGGTGATCGTCGATCCGGCCCGCGCGATCGCGGCCGGGTGGTCGCCCCAGTTCACGCTCGAGCAGGGGCTCGTGGGCGTCTGGGACGAGTGGTCCGCGCTCGACCTCGACGCCGTCTCGGCCGGCGTCGGCGCCGTCGGTGCGCCGGGATGACCGTGACCCCGGACACGCCTTTCCGGCTCGAAGCCGAGCTTGCCGCGCTCGACCCGGCCGAGCGCGGTGCCGCCGAGTCGTTTGTCGCCGCCCACCCCGCTGGGTTGGGCGCGCCGCTCGCGATCGTGATCCCCGCGTACAACGAGGAGCCGAGCGTCGCCGAGGTGGTGAACGAGATCCCGCGCGAGGCCGCAGGCCTGCAGACCGAGGTGATCGTCGTCGTCGACGGCTCGAGCGACGCGACCGCCGATCGCGCGGCGGACGCAGGCGCGCTCGTCTGTGACGTCCCGGTCAACCGAGGGCAGGGAGCGGCGCTGAAGCTCGGCTACTGGCTGGCTCGCGCCCGCGGCTGCCAGGTGATCGCGACGATCGACGCCGACGGCCAGTACGAGCCCGACGAGCTCGCCCGCGTCGTCGAGCCGATCCTCGCCGGCCGCGCGGACTTCGTGTCAGGCTCGCGGCGGCTCGGCACCGAGCTGACGACCGATCCGATCCGCCACCTCGGCGTGCTCGTGTTCGGCGCGATCTTCAGCCTGATCGTCAAGCACCGGATCACCGATCCCGCGTGCGGGGTCCGCGCGATGACCCCCGAGCTGACCGCGGCGGTGACGCTCGAGCAGCCGCAGTACCAGGCCTCGGAATTGATGATCAGCGCGGCACTGAACGGCTTCCGCCTCGCGGAGGTGCCGACGACGATGCGCGATCGGGGCAGCCACGCGGGCCACACCAAGAAGGACGGGAACTTCCGCTACGGCGTGCGGTTCGCGCGGGCCGCGCTCCACACCTGGCGGCGGGACCGCAAGGCCGCGCGCACCCGGCTGCGGCCCGAGAAGATCCAGTGCTCGTAGAGGAAGAACCGCAGCCCGTAGAGCACGGCGAGCACTAGGAAGTACGAGCCGGTCACGAGCAGCACGCGCAGGCCGTTGCCGGGCTTGACGTTCTGCTTCACGAGGTCGTCGACCCAGCCGGTCACCAGCGACAGGATCACCAGCGTCGTCGCGGAGATCACGAGATAGGCCACGATCTCCCGGCCGAAGGCTACCCGGCCCTCGACCTTCCACGTCCAGCGCCGGTTGAGCGTCCAGTTCGGGATCGCACCGGCCGCGAACGCGACGATCGTGCACGCGGTCGTCGACGCCCCGAGCACGTACATCACCGGGAACACGATTGCGCTGGTAATTGCGGCCAGCGCAGAGGCAATGGCGAACTTCGTCAGCTTGCCGCGTAGGGGATGACGGAGCAGCGCCCGGATGCGATCTACCAGGGGCACCAAACCCGATGCTAGCGGTTAGCCGTATACACGGTGCAAGGGAAGCGACCGCCGTCGCGGGCGCTAGCGTCTTGCCACGGTGCGGATCTGCTCGGCGGAAGAGATGGTGCTCCCGCTCGACGACGAGCTGATCGTCGCCGGCGACAACGCGCTCGCGCTGGCGCGGCTGCCGGACGGCGCGTTCGACCTGATCTACATGGACCCGCCGTTCAACACAGGGCGCGCGCAGCGGCGCGACACGATGTCGGTGGAGCTCGACGACTCGTCGTCGCGGGTCGGCTTCGGCGGTAGGCGGTACAGCTCGACGCTGCTTCGCTCGCTCGCCTACGACGACGCGTTCGCCGACTACCTCGCGTTCCTCGCGCCGCGGCTCGAGCGCGCCCGCGAGCTGCTCGCGCCGCACGGCACCCTCTACTTCCACATCGACTACCGCGAGGCGCACTACTGCAAGCTGCTGCTCGACGAGCTGTTCGGCCGCGACGCGTTCCTCAACGAGCTGATCTGGTCCTACGACTACGGGGCCAAGCCGCGGCGCCGTTGGCCGGCCAAGCACGACACGATCCTCGTCTACGTGCGCACCCCCGGCGCTCACCACTTCGACGCCGACGCGGTCGAGCGCGAGCCGTACATGGCGCCGGGGCTGGTGGGAGCCGAGAAGGCGGCCCGCGGCAAGCGCCCGACCGACGTCTGGTTCCACACGATCGTGCCCACCACCGGGCGCGAGAAGACCGGCTATCCGACCCAGAAACCCGAAGGCGTGCTCAGGCGGATCGTGGCGGCGTCGTCGCGTCCCGGCGGGTGGTGCCTCGATCCGTTCGCGGGCTCGGGCACGCTCGGCGCGGTCTGCGCCGAGCTCGGCCGCCGTTACGTGCTGGTGGACTCAAACCCGGTCGCGATCGAGGTGATGCGCGATCGTCTCGAGGAACGCAGCGGCTCGCGCTCCGTACAGAATTCGGTGGTCGCAGCTCAGAGTTAGCGTCGCCGTTCCCGCCGCGAGCGCCGCCGCCTGCGGGGGCACGACCGGAATGCTCGCGCCCGCGATCCCGAGCGCCGCGGCGTTCCAGACGGTGAAGGTCGCCGCCCCGAACGCCGGCGCCGCGAGCGTCCCCGCGAGCGCGTCAGCCTCGAGCCGCGCGATCTCCGGCTCGAGCTCGTCGGCCGTCCGGCGGTCGGCATCGAACACCGTCGGGATCAGGTACGTGTCGGCGACAGCGACCACAACCCCGACGTTGACGCGCGAGTAGAGCTCGAACCGAGCGTCGCGGTACGCGGCGTTGGCCCGCGGGTGCTCGCCGAGCGCCAGCGCACACGCGTGCACGAGCTGGGCGGTCCTCGCCGGTGCGGCGGCGTCGACCGCCACGCTCAGCTCGAGCGTCGGCACGGTCGCCCGCGACTCCGCCGCGCGGCGCGCGACCGTCCGCTCGGCCGGGGTCGGCTCCTCGATCCGCGTCTCGCCCTTCGCGCCCGCGCTACTCAAACAGATCCTCCGCGTCGGCCCCCATCCACTTGTCGATGAACGCGTCCGCCTCGAGCGTCGCTAGGTCGAAGCGCAGCTCCCGGAGCAGCCTCGACGCGAGCTTCGCGGGGACATCCCAGAACAGCGCGGCCTCGCCGTCGTCGATCGACACCAGCTCGATCCGGTCGAGCCGGCCGCCGTCGGCCATGAACGCCGGCTCGAGACCCCCGCGCGAGACGATCAGCTCGTACGCGCGGTTCGCCCTCATCGCACGCTCCCGGCTGCCTGGACGACCGCCGGCAGGGCGCTCACCCCGTCCAGGCGGGCGCGTTCCGTCGCCTCCGCCAGCGCCTCGGCGGTCGACCGCAGCTCGATCCCCTTGAGCAGCGCCGTGGGGTGCATCTCGCAGGCCGCGCCGGCGAGCAGCACGGTGTCGACATCGCCCAGATCCCGTCCGCCGGCGAACGCCTGTCGGAACGCCGCCAGCGAAAACGCGACGGCGCGGCCGATCCGCTTCGCGTACGTCGCGGCGAGCATCGCCGCGCGGGTGTCGGGCGGCCAGCTCGCCGGCCAGCGCACGGACTGGATCCCGAGCTCGGCGGCGCGCCGCTCGATCGCGTCACGGTCGGGCTCGGCCGCCGCAACCCCGAGCTCCACCGCCAGCACCGGCTCGAATTCCGGCATCGGCTGCGCGTGGACCGCCGTCTCAGCCGCGAGATAGCACTCGGGGACTCCGAGGTCGTAGTAGAAGACGGGCTGGTCCAACGGCTCAGCCGTGGATCAGCCAGCCGTCAGCAGCCCGGCCGGCCTCCATCACGGCTTCGGACAGCGTCGGGTGCCCATGGATCGTGCGAGCGACCTCGGGGAACCCGCCCTCGAGCGCCCGGACGTTGACGAGCTCCTGGATC
The DNA here is from genome assembly GCA_963770735.1 of uncultured Solirubrobacterales bacterium. Classification (GTDB taxonomy): domain Bacteria; phylum Actinomycetota; class Thermoleophilia; order Solirubrobacterales; family Solirubrobacteraceae; genus Palsa-465. The sequence goes on from CAVYRB010000001.1 coordinate 81,583, forward strand.
AGCTCGGTCGCGCGGGTCCCCGCGATGTGGCCGCCGAGCAGCTCGCCGTACTTGCGCTCGCCGACGATCTTGACGACCCCGGTGCGGTCGCCGTAGACGGTCCCGCCGCCGACCGCACCGTACTGGACCTTGCCGACGACGACGTCGTATCCCTGCTCGACCGCCTGGGCCTCGGTCAGCCCGAAGCTGCCGACGTTCGGCTGGCAGAACGTCGCTCGGGGGATGTCGACGTAGACGAGCGGATGGGTCTCGAGTCCCGCGGCGTCCTCGACCGCGATCACACCCTCGTCGGAGGCCTTGTGCGCGAGCGCGGGGCCGTGGACCAGGTCGCCGATCGCGTAGACGCCCGATGCGCTGGTGCGCATCGCGCCGTCGACCTCGATCAGCCCGGTCTCGTCGAGCTTGACCCCGGCGGCGTCGAGCCCGAGTCCCTCGACGTCGGCTCCGCGCCCGGCGGCGATCACCAGCCACTCAACTTCCCGAGAGTCCTCGCCGTGCGTGAACCTGACGGTCGAGCCGGTCGCGGCGATGTCCTCGACGAACGTGCTCGTGTGGATCGCGATCCCCTGGCGCTTGAGCCCGCGCTCGACGACCTTCGAGATGTCAGCGTCCTCAGTCGGCAGCACGCGATCGAGCGCCTCGAACAGGAGCACCTCGGTGCCGAACCTGGCGAACGCCGAGGCGATCTCGGCCCCGGACGCGCCCGCCCCGACGACCGCCATCGACTTGGGAAGCTCGGTCATCGCCCACGCCTCCTCGGTCCCGATCACGCGCCCGCCGTACTCGGCGCCCGGGATCGGCCGCCTGACGGAGCCGGTCGCCAGCACGATCGTCTTCGCCGTCAGCTCCTGCGAGCCGACGGCGACCTTGCCGTCGCCCGCCAGCGTTGCGTCCCCCTCGATCAGCTCGATCCCGTTCTTCTTGAACAGGCCCGAGACGCCGCCGGTCAGCGTCGTCACGACCTTCTCGCGGCGCTTCATCACGCCCGGGTAGTCGAGCTCGACACCCGAGACCTTCACACCGAACTCGTCCGCGTCCCGAACCTCGGAGAGGATGTCGGCGGCGCGCAGCACCGCCTTGGCCGGGATGCACGCGTAGTTCAGGCAGCGTCCGCCGACGCGGTCGCGCTCGACGACCGCGGTCTTCATCCCCAGCTGCGCGGCGCGGACCGCGGCGACATACCCGCCGGGGCCCGAGCCGATAACAATGCAGTCATAAGCGCCGTCCGCCATGGTCTTCTCAGCCTAGCCAGCTGCGGCGAACGCCGACTCGACCCTGTCAGCTCGAACCCGGGTACTTGGGCATCTGGATCCGGCTAAGCACTCGCACGAGCTTCCAGAACAGAAAGCCGCCGCCGCCGACGATCACGAGCGCGACGACGGCGCCGAGCACGGTCGAGACCTTGATCAGCGCCACGGCCGCCAGCACCACGAGGATCGCCAGGAGCGCCATGAACCCGAGCACCGCCCAGTAGCGCATGAACCACATGCCGACCGCGCAGACGAGCATCAGGACCGCGAACACGATCGTCTGTCCGGCCGCCGCGTGGACGCCGGCGGTCTTCAGCTTCACGCCGCCGAGGAACAGGCCGAGCTGGACCAGCCCGCTGAGCGCCGCGAGCACGGCGCCGACGACGAGCGGCCACGGCCGCTCGCCGGGGGAAAGCGGCGTCAGCGTCGCCCGGAGCGCGGCGTTGCGCTGCTCGCCGCGGCTGACCGTGCCGCGTCCGCTCGGGGCCGCGACCGCGGCCTCGGGCGGCTTGGCCCGGCGCCCTCGCTTGCGGCTACGTTGACCCAACGCCCACCTCCCGGGCGCGCATGAGCGAGTCGCGCACGCTCCGCGCGGCGCGGCCCGGATCAGCCGACTCAGTCACGGCACGCACGACCGCGACCCGCTCGGCTCCGGCGTCGCGGACCGCCTCGACGTTCTCGGGTCCGATCCCGCCGATCGCGAACCACGGGACGGTCGCGTGGACCGCGGCGTAGCGCACGAGCTCGAGGCCGACCGCAGGCCGCCCTGGCTTCGTCGGCGTCTCGTGCACTGGCCCGACGCCGATGTAGTCGGCGTCGGCCGCGCCGTCGACCTGGTTCTGAGAATGAGTCGAGAGCCCGATCAGCCGATCCTCGCCGACCAGCTCGCGTGCGCGCGCGACCGGCATGTCGTCCTGCCCCACGTGCACTCCGTCGGCGCCCGTGGCCTCGACCAGGTCGGGGCGGTCGTTGAGGATGAACAGCGCACCGAGCTCGGAGCAGAGCCGCCGGAACGGGCCCGCCGCCTCGATCAGCTCCCGGTCGGCCGCGTCCTTCATCCGCAGCTGGACGATGTCGACGCCGCCGCCGAGCGCGTCCGCGAGGAATTGGTCGGAGCGACGGTCGCAGACCAGGTACAGACGCGCATCGAGGAGACGTTGGCGACGGTCTTCCACAACGCAAGTCTGGCAGCCGGATCGCTCCCGAGCGTCACGCTACGATCGCAAGCCGGAAACCTTGGCCGCTCATCGTCTTCGTTCATTTGACGTGGCCGTCGCCGGGGGCGGCGCGATTGGTCTGGCCGTCGCGTGGCGCGCGGCCGGGCGCGGGCTGCGTGTCGTCGTGCTCGAGCGTGACGAGCCCGGCTCGGGCGCCTCGTCGGTCGCGGCCGGGATGCTCGCGCCGGTCACCGAGGCGAGCCTCAACGAGCGGCCGCTGCTCGAGCTCGGGCTGGAGAGCGCCGCGGCGTATCCGGCGTTCGTCCGCGAGCTTTACGACGCGTCGGGGATCGACCCCGGCTACCTCGAGTGCGGGTCGCTGCTGGTCGCCCGCGACGCCGACGAGGCGGAGGCGCTCGAGCGCGAGCTGGAGCTCCGCCGGTCGCTGGGTCTCGAGGTCAGGCGCATGCGCCCGAGCGAGGCGCGCCGGCGCGAACCGGGCCTCGCGCCGGCGATCCGGCTCGGGCTCGAGGTCCCCGGTGACCACGCGATCGACCCGAGGCGGCTGACGGCGGCGCTCGCCGAGGCCTGCAAGCGCGCCGGGGTCGAACTCCGCGTCGGCGCCGAGGTGAGCGCGATCGAGATCGAGTCCGATCGGGTGGCCGGCGTCCGGCTCGACGACGACCTGCTCGTCGCGGCCGAGCAGGTCGTCGTCGCCGCCGGCGCCTGGTCGGGCGGCATCGGCGGGCTCCCGGACGAGGCGCGGGTCGCGGTCCGCCCCGTCAAGGGCCAGATCCTCCGGCTGCGCGACCCCGCCGGCCCTGGGCTGCTGGGCGGAGTGCTGCGGATGGCCGACGGCTACATCGTTCCGCGCGGCGACGGCCGCTACGTGCTCGGGGCGACGATGGAGGAGCGCGGCTTCGACACGACGGTCACCGCGGGCGCCGTCTTCGAGCTGCTGCGCGAGGCGACAGAGCTCGTCCCCGGGTTCAGCGAGCTCGTGCTCGACGAGCTCTCCGCTGGTCTCCGGCCCGCGACCGTGGACAACCTGCCGGTGCTCGGCCCCGGCGCGATCCCCGGACTCCACTGGGCCACCGGCCACCATCGCAACGGGATCCTGCTGACGCCCGTGACCGCAAAGATCGTTTCCGGCACGCTCGCGGGCGTCCCGGCGGAGGTCGCGGGATGACCGTCTCGGTGAACGGCGAGCGCCGCGAGCTCGCGGCAGGGACGACGGTTGCCGGGCTCGTCTCGACGCTGTCCGGTGCGCCGGACGGGCGAGGCGTCGCGGTCGCGGTCGACGGCGAGGTCGTGCCGCGGGGGTCGTGGGCCACCGCGGAATTGCGCGACGGCGCGCGCGTCGAGGTCGTCGTGGCGGTGCAGGGCGGATGACACCGCTGCCGCCGCTGACGATCGCCGGCCGCGAGTTTCGCTCACGGCTGATCCTCGGCACCGGCGGGTTCGTCAACCACGAGGTGCTCTCGGCGGCGCTGTCCGCCTCCGGCACCGAGCTGTGCACGGTCGCGCTGCGGCGGCTCGACCCGGCGTCGCGAGGTTCGATCCTCGACGTGCTCGAGGAGGCGGGCGTCGACGTGCTCCCCAACACCGCCGGGTGCTACACGGCCCGCGACGCGGTGCTGACCGCGCAGCTTGCTCGTGAGGCCTTCTCCACCGATTGGATCAAGCTCGAGGTGATCGGCGACGATCGGACGCTGCTTCCCGACGCGGTCGAGCTTGTTGCCGCCGCCGAGGAGCTTGTCGACGACGGGTTCGTGGTGCTGCCGTACACGACCGACGACCCGATCCTCGCGCGCAGGCTCGAGGACGTCGGCTGCGCGGCGGTGATGCCGCTCGGCTCCCCGATCGGAAGCGGGATGGGGATCTGCAACACGTACAACATCTCGATCCTGGTCGAGCGCGCCGGGGTGCCGGTCGTCCTCGACGCCGGCGTCGGGACGGCGTCCGACGCGGCGCTCGCGATCGAGCTCGGCTGCGATGCGGTGCTGTGTGCGAGTGCGATTTCACGGGCGCACGACCCGGTCGCGATGGCGCGAGCGGTCGCGCTCGCCGTCGAGTCCGGGGCGCTGGCCCGGGGCGCGGGCCGGATCCCGCGCCGACGTTACGCGGAGGCCTCGACGCCGGAGGAGGGTCTGCCGGTGTTCGAGCATCCGGACGCAGACGGACGACTCAGGCGCCCCGCGGATGTGGCGAGCCCGGAAGGCGAGCGCGGGAGCGCCTGAGCGCATACCCTCGACCCGCGATGACCACCGATGAGCTGATGGACGGCTGGGAGGCGGCCTGGTCTGGCAAGGACCCCGGCGCGTTCGCCGCCGTCTGCACCCCTGACATCCACTACGAAGACCCGCTCTGCTCGGAGCCGCTCGAGGGCCCGGCGGAGCTCGGACGCCACGCCGCGCGCCTGTGGGCGGCGTTCCCCGACGCGCGGCTGGAGCGCACCGGGGAGCGGCTGCGCGGCGGCCCGTTCCTGGCGGCGCCGTCGAAGCTGCTGGCGACCCATAAGGAGGCGCTCGAGGGCCTCGCGGCGAGCAACCGGTTCATCGTCGTCCACTGCGTCTTCTACTGCGAGGTCGCCGACGATCGCCTGCTTCGCGTACGCGCGTTCTTCGACGTGTACGACGCGGCGGTGCAGCTCGGGGTCCTCCCGGGCCGCGGATCGCTCGGCGAGAAGGCGCTGCTCGTGCTGCGCGGCTTCGGCCTGCGCTCGGGCCGCGGCGGCTAGTGGTCGACCAGCTGGCAGAAATCGTCCGGTCACCGTCATTGCGGACAAGTGCCGCGGGCGCCAAGATGGCCGCATGCCACGCCGCGTCGCGATCGTCTCCTTTCCGGAGGTCCAGGCGCTCGACGTCTCCGGCCCCGCTGAAGTCTTCTCGCAAGCTGGGTACGCGGTCGAGCTAGCAGCCGCAGACGGTGAGCCGGTCCGCGCGTCGAACGGGATCCGGCTGGTTCCGGATCACTCGCTCGAGCGCTGCCGTGGCCCGCTCGACACGCTGGTCGTCGCCGGCGGCCGCGGCGTGCGGGCGGCGGCCACGGACGAGCGGCTGATCTCGTGGCTGCGGCTCGCGGCTCGGCGCTCGCGCCGCGTGACGTCCGTGTGCACCGGCGCGTTTCTGCTCGCGAGGGCCGGGCTGCTCGACGGACGCAACGCGACGACGCACTGGGCGGCTTGCGCCGCGCTCGCCCGTTCGTACCCGACCGTTCGCGTCGACCCGGACCCGATCTTCGTCCGCGACGGCAACGTCTACACGTCGGCCGGCGTCACCGCCGGAATCGACCTCGCGCTCGCGCTCGTCGAGGAGGACCTCGGCGCGGCCGCGGCGCTCGAGGTCGCCCGCAACCTGGTGCTGTTCGTACGCCGGCCGGGCGGCCAGGCGCAGTTCAGCGCGACGCTCGCCGGCCAGGCCGCGGCTCGGCCCGGGATCCGCGAGCTCCAGGCGTGGATCTGCGAGCACCTCGAAGCCGACCTGTCGGTCCCGGCGCTCGCCGAGCGCGCGTTCATGAGTCCGCGGAACTTCTCAAGGGTGTTCGCCCAGCAGGTCGGGAGCACCCCGGGGGCGTTCGTCGAGTCGGTCCGCGTCGAACGCGCGCGGACGCTGCTCGAGACGACCGATCTCCAGGTCGAGGAGATCGCCCGGGCGAGCGGGTTCGGAACGGTCGAGACGCTCCGCCGCGCGTTCGGCCGCCGCGTCCACGTCAGCCCTTCCGAGTACCGCGAGCGGTTCGCCGCCGCGAACGTGATCCCGATCAGAAAGGCCTCCGCATGAACGTCGCGATCCCGATCTTCGACCGCATCACCGCGCTTGACGCCGTCGGCCCCTACGAGGTGCTCTCGCGCCTGCCGGGCTCCCGCGTCTCCTTCCTCGGCACGACCACGGGCCCGAAGCGCACCGAAAACGGGATGCTCGCGCTCACCGCCGATGCGACCCTCGACGAGCTCCCCGACCCCGAGGTGATCGTCGTCCCCGGAGGGTTCGGCACCCGCGAGCTGATGCGCGACGAGTCGGTACTCGAATGGTTGCGAGCCGCCCACGCGGGGTCGTCGTTCACGACGTCTGTCTGCACCGGGTCCCTCGTCCTCGCCGCCGCCGGCCTGCTCGACGGCCTCGAGGCGACGACCCACTGGATGGCGCTGGACATGCTCGCAGAGCTCGGCGCGGTGCCGGTCGCGCGCCGGGTCGTCGAGCAGGGCAAGGTGATCACCGCCGCCGGCGTCTCCTCCGGGATCGACATGGCGCTCGGCCTGGCCGCCCGGATTGCCGGCGACGACGTGGCCAAGGCGATCCAGCTCGGGATCGAGTACGACCCGGAGCCGCCGTTCGAGAGCGGCTCCGTTGCCAAGGCGCACCCGACCGTGGTGGAGGTCGTTCGCGCCGCGGCGAAGCAGTACGCGTGACGCGTGGTCGGTTTGACACGGACGTCCGTGTCATTCAGACCACGCTGGTGAGCACGGGGACGTGATCCGATAGGGGACCGCGGTCGAGAACGCGGGTCCGTCCCGTCCCGGACGTAACGAACACCTGGTCAACGCCGAAGCCTCCCGCCCGCACGAACCCCGGCAACGTCCAGATCCCGGACGTTGAAATCCCCGCCTAGCACCGCGGGCTCATCGACGGCCCACGCGAGCAGCGCCCGGGCGGCGGCTTGACCCTGCCGTGGATCAGCCTCCGTATGGAGGTTCCCGACCCACGTCCCCGTCCCCAGCCTCACGGCGTGCATCCACCGAAGCTCCGGCCACCACCCGAGCCGCTTGACCCGGTGCTCCTCGATGCGCAGTTCACGCACCAGGGTCACGTTGGACCCACCGCCATTGGACTTGATCAGGTCCGGCCACCGCACCGCCACAAACTTCCTCGCCGGCAAAAACAGGTTCCGTGAAGTCAACACGCGCCGCTCCTCCGCCCCGCACCGGGCTCCCAACGGCAAACCGCCACCACGGCGGCACCTCCTGAAGCAACGCCACATCCCACTCCCACCCAGCCAAAGCCGTCGCGAACTCGTCGAACAGCTCGCGCCCTGCAGGTGGCACCGCGCGACCGTGGAACAGGTTCCAGGTCAGGACGCGCACCGCTCGCAACGTACACTGCTCGACTTGACTCGCCACTTCCTCACCGGCGCAGAGCTCGACTCCGCCGAGCTGCTCGCGCTGATCGACCGGGCGCTCGAGCTCAAGGCGGCCCCGTACAGCTCGGACGTGCTCGCGCGGCGGACGGTCGCGCTGATCTTCCAGAAGCCCTCGACCCGGACCCGGGTGTCGTTCGAGGGCGGGATCGCCGAGCTCGGCGGGCACCCGATGGTGCTGCGGACCGACGACCTCCAGCTGACGCGCGGCGAATCGGTCCGCGACACCGCGTACGTGCTCTCGCGCCACGTGGCCGCGATCGGAATCCGGACCGGCCCGGACGAGCTCGTCGCGTGAGCTCGCCGAGCACGCGGCCGTGCCGGTGATCAACATGCTCACCGCCGAGCATCATCCGTGCCAGGCGCTGGCCGACCTGCTGACGCTGAAGCGAGGCGTTCGGCAAGCTCGACGGCCTGAAGCTCGCGTACGTCGGCGACGGCAACAACGTCGCCCGCTCGCTCGCGCTCGTCGGCGTCGCGGGCGGGGGTCGAGGTTCGGGTCGCCTCGCCGCCGCAGTTCGCGCTCGCGCCGCCGTTCGCCGGCGCGATGCTGACCGACGACCCGCGCGAGGCCGTCCGTGGCGCCGACGCGGTGTACACGGACGTCTGGGTGAGCATGAGCGACGACCCCGAATCGGCTGCGGAGCGCCGCCGGGCGCTGGGGCCGTATCGCCTCGACGACGCGCTGCTTGATCTCGCGGCTCCGGGCGCGATCGCGCTGCACTGCCTGCCCGCCCACCCCGGCGAGGAGATCACCGCCGAGGTGCTGTACGGGCCACGGCAGCGAATCTGGGATCAGGCCGAGAACCGCCGCCACGCGCAGAAGGCGCTGCTCGAGGTGCTGGTTGCGCCGGCGGACCGCGCCACCCCCGGCGCCGCTTCGGCTACGCTCGGCTCGTAGCCTCGCGGCTAGAGGAGGTAGTGAGCATGGCTGCATCGAAGTCTCCGGCGGGTCGGTCGACAGGCGTCCCGCACCAACCGCACCGCCCAGACCGGCGGCGCGCAAGCCCGAGGGCCTATCCGGTCTCGCGGAGCATGCTGACCAACCGGATCATCAAGCCGCTCGGACTCGTCGTCCTGACCCGCGAGCGGATTCAGGAGACGCTCGACGACGCCGCCGAGCGCGGCCGGCTGACCCGCACGACGCCAACGCAGCTCGTCGCCGAGCTCGTCCGGCGCGGGCGCCAGCAGACCGACGAGCTGCTGTCAGACCTCGAGCGGATGCTCGGCCAGGGTCGGCAGCGCTTGGACTCGGCCACGCGACGCGCCCGCTCCTCCGAGACGCTCGACAGGCTCGTGCGCGGGGCCGACCGCGCGCGGCGCACGGTCGGCGTCGGCTCCGCGTTTCCGATCACCGGCTACGACGACCTGACGGCGGGCCAGGTGCAGAAGCGGCTCGACGGGCTCTCGCCGGCGGACCTGCGCAAGGTCCGCGACTACGAGCGCCGGCACGCGAATCGCAAGTCGGTGCTTGCGGCGATCGAGAAAGCGCTCCCCTGAGCGTCGTCACGAGCCGTCACCGCGAGGCCGCGCCCCGGCGACGAGCTCGAGCTGACGGTCGATTCGCTCGCGTTCGGCGGCGCCGGCGTCGCCCGGTCCGACGGCTACGTCGTGTTCGTCGCCGGCGCGATCCCCGGCGATCGCGTGCGCGCCGCGGTCGACAAGTGCAAGCGCGCCTACGCCGAGGCTCGCGTGGTCGAGATTGCTCGAGCCGGCCCCGGACCGGATCGAGCCGGTCGCCGACCACCCGGGCGCGCCCTGGCAGGTGCTCCGCTACGAGCGCCAGCTCGAGGTCAAGCAGGAGCAGGTCGACGGACGCGCTGCGGCGGATCGGGCGGCTCGAGGGCTTCGACGCTCGAGCCGATCGTTCCGGCGGTGGAGCAGTGGCGGTACCGCAACAAGCTCGAGTACTCGTTCGGCGACAGACGCCGACGGCGGGCTCGTCTGCGGCTTTCACGCGCCCGGGTCGCTGGGACGAGATCGTCGAGGTCGACGACTGCCTGCTCGCCTCGGAGCGCGGCGAACGCCGCCCGCGAGCGGATCGTCAGCTGGTGCCGCGAGCAGGGGCTGACGCGCGTATCGACCGCCGCACCGGCGAGGGGCTGCTGCGCAACCTCGTCGTCCGCGAGGGACGGCGGACCGGCCAGCTCCAGGTGCGCCTGGTGACGAGCTCCGACGGCGAGCTCGACCGCGAGTCGCTGGCCGCCGCGGTCGAGCCGCTTGACGGGCTGCTGTGGACGCGGCTCGACTCGCGTCGCGCGAGACGACCCAGGGCGGCGAGACCGAGCTGCTCGCCGGCTCGGACCGGCTCGAGGAGGAGCTCGGCGGGCTGCGCTTCGCGCATCTCGCCGGAGGCGTTCTTCCAGACCAACACCGAGATGGCCGAGCGGCTGTACGCGCTGGCGATCGAGTACGCGCGGCTCGCACGGCTTGGAGCGCGTCTACGACCTGTACTGCGGGATCGGCACGATCGGGCTGCTGCTCGCGCCGCGGGTCGCGGAGGTGTGGGGGCTCGAGATCGTCGAGAGGCGGTCGCCGACGCGATCGCCAACGCGCGCCTGAACGAGATCGCCAACGCGCACTTCTTTGCCGGCGACGTGCGCCTGGCGCTGCGCGAGCTGGTCGAGCGGGCGGGCCGTCCCGACGTGCTGGTCGTCGACCCGCCGCGCGCCGGGCTGTCGCAGAAGGTCGTCCGGCGGATCATCGAGGCCGGCGCCGCGGCGGATCGTCTACGTCTCCTGCAACCCGACGACGCTCGCGCCGAACGCCGCGCAGCTCGTCGAGGCCGGCTACCGCCTCGATCCGAGTGCGGCCGGTCGACATGTTCCCGCAGACGCCGCACATCGAGTGCGTGGCGCTGCTCGAGCGCGGATAGGGTCGCCGGCGAATGCGCGCGGTCACGATTCGCGACAAGGAGCTGATCGTCGAGGAGCATCCCGACCCGGTGCCCGGCGCCGGCGAGGTGCTCGTCCGCGTCCGCGCCGCGGGGCTCAACGGCGCCGACATGCATGCAGCGGCGCGGGCGCTATCCGGCGCCGCCGGGCTCGCCGCAGGACATCCCCGGCCTCGAGCTCGCCGGCGAGGTCGCCGCGCTCGGCCCGGGCGCGACGCGCTTCAGCGAGGGCGATCGCGTGATGGCGATCGTCGGCGGCGGCGGCCAGGCCGAGCTCGCGGTCGTCCACGAGCGCCAGCTGATGCCGGTGCCCGAGCGCCTCGACTGGCCGCAGGCGGGCGGCGACCCCGAGGTGTTCACGACCGCCCACGACGCGCTCTTCACGCAGGCGGGGCTCGAACTCGGCGAGCGGCTGCTCGTCCACGGCGGCGCCGGCGGCGTCGGCACCGCCGCGATCCAGCTCGGCCGCGCCGCCGGGCGCGCGCGTGACCGCGACGGTCCGCAACCCCGATCTGCGTGAGCAGGTCGCGGAGCTTGGCGCCGAGGTGATCGCACCCGAGGGGTTCGGCGAGCACGGTCCGTTCGACGTGATCCTCGAGCTCGTCGGCGCGCCGAACCTCCAGGACAACGTCAATGCACTCGACATCTGGGGCCGGATCATGGTGATCGGGATCGGCGCCGGCGCCAAGGCCGATGTTCACCTCGGCGCGCTGATGGCCAAGCGGGGGCGGATCCACGCCTCGACGCTGCGCCCGCGGCCGCTCGAGGAGAAGGCGATCGACCGCCCGGGCGGTGGAGCGCTCGGTGCTGCCGCTGCTCGAAGCCGGGACCGTCGACGGTGCCGGTCGCCGCGACGTACCCGCTGGACGAGGCCGAGCAGGCCTACGAGCGCTTCGCGGCCGGCGGCAAGCTCGGCAAGATCGTGCTGCTGACGCAGTAGGCGGCGGCCGGGCGGAGGCTACTCGGCCTCGACGGCTGCCTCATCGGCAGCGAGCCCGGGCTCGTCCTCCGCAGCATGGACCGAGCACAGGGCGGGGCCGCCCGACTCCATCGCGGTCCGGATCTCCGCCGCGGTCAGCTTCGCGCCGCACTCCTCGCAGCGATCGCCGATCTCGTCGTGCGACTTCTCTTCGAGGTCCATGCAGGCGAGTCTAGCCGCGCTTCGCGGGCGGCGAAAGACGCGTCCGGCTCCGGGCCTCGCTCGCTCCGCTCCCTGCTACCGGTGTGACCGCTTCGCTCGCTCGGCAGTGACCACAGGCCGGCATCCGGCCGGCCTAGTACGGCGGCAGCTCGGCCCACCACTCGCCCGAGCATGCGGAACGCTGCCCAGAACTCGCGCTTGGCGCTCTCGTCGTCGAGCGCCTCGTCGATGTTCGGGACGTACAGCGCCTCGATCTGCGGGGTCAGCGACTGGACCTCGCCGAGCCAGCGGCTCGAGCGTCGCGCCGGAGCGGGATATCCAGCTCGTTCAGCACCGCGAGCGCGTCGTCGCCCATCACGACGATGATCTTCGGCTGCACGATCGCGAGCTCCTCGACGACCCGCGCCACGCACGCCGGATCGGCCATCGCCGGGTCCGGCGACCGGGCACTTGACGCACAGCGTCCCGTAGACGGCGAGCGGATCGATCGACAGCCGCTTGAGCGACTTCATCAGCGCGTTGCCGGACGCGGCCGTAGAAGGCCACACCCTCCTCGACCTCGGAGGGCCGGGGCGAAGTACTTGAGCAGGAAGATGTCGGCCTGCGGGTGGCCCGAGCCGAGCACGGGCATCAGCTCGCCGCGCGGGCAGTCGCGGCAGGCCTGGATTCGCGCGAGAAGGCGTTCAGCTCGCGGATCGCGCGCTCGAGGTACTTCTCGCGGATCTCGTCATCGGTGGCCGGCATCACGGTCGGATTGGACGGCCCGCGGGCTTGTCCTTGCCCGTGCATCAGGACTTGCGGCGTCCGGGCCGACCGCGCGTCTGCGGCTCTGGCCGGTCGCGCGACGCACGCGCCGGTCGCGCGAGGCCCGTCGGGCCGGACCGGGCAGCGCCTTCGTCTGCAGGAACTTGAGCGCCTGGACGTACAGCAGGCTCGCCGGGTTGCGGACGATGTCGGCGTCGCGCAGCGACTGCAGGAACTCTTCGGGCCCGTCGAAGTCGCGCATCCGGATCCGCACCGAGCCGAGGCCCTGGGGCACGTGGGCGTCGGAGCCGGCGCCGGCCGGAATCCGGTACTTGGCCGCGAACCGCACCGCCTCCTCGTTGAACTCGGAGATCGCCACGCGCGGGTTGAACACCTCGATCGCGTCGACGTCGTCGAGCACGTCGAGCAGGTGCTCGTAGTCGGGGACCGAGTGCAGCCGGTCGAACGGATGCGGCACGTACACGAGGCCGCCCTGGCGCTTGATCTCGGCGATCGTCTCGCGCAGCGTCATCCCGCGCGGGATCTTCTCCTCGATGAACAGGCCGATCACCTCGCCCTGGTCGGCGGTCTTGACCTCCTCGGCGACGATCACCTTGATCCCGTCGGCCTTCGCCCGCGCCTCGAGCGCGCCCGGAGATCTCGTTGTGGTCGGTGATCGCGATCGCGCCCAGCCCGCGCGCCTTGGCCTCGGCGAGCAGCACCTCGACCGGCGTGGCGCAGTCATACGAATGGTCGGTGTGCATGTGCAGGTCGACGTCGATCAGCCGGCGGCGACGCGAGCTGCGCGCGCAGCTGCGGGCTCGCCGCCGGACGTCGCGCCGGCGCGCGGCCAGCCCGTCGTACACGCTCCTCGAGCTGCTCGCCGACCCGCGTCCACGAGAACCGCTCGCGCAGCTCGGCCCGCGCGCTCGCAGCCCGCGCGCGCAGCCGCGGCTCGGCGATCAGCCGCTCGAGCTGGCCGCGAGCGTGTCGCACGTCGCCGGGCTCGAACAGCAGCCCGTAGTCGCCGTCCGACAGCAGCTCCTCGTAGACCGGCAGCCGCGAGGCGACGACCGCGACGCCCGGCACGCGAGCGCTCGCACCAGCGTCCCGGCGCCGGGCGGAGCCCCTCCGAGGCGAGCACGAGCACGTCGGCCTTCGCGAGCGCGTCGACCTCGCCGACTGTCGCTCGCAGTCGACGAACTCGACCCGGCCGCGGAGCCGCGCAGCCGAGCGTCGCGGGCAGCGTCAGCGGCCCACGCGACCAGACCGTCGCGTGCCAGTCGAGATCCGGCGGGCAGGCGCCGCAGCGCCCGCAGGAACGTCCGCAGCGCCGCCCGCTCCTCGTCGGCGACACGCGAGCAGCTCGACGCGGCCCGGATGCGGGCGCGTGCGGCGGCGTCGACGTCGGCCCCGGGCAGGATCACCTCGTAGTCGCCCGGGGAAGTAGCGCTGCATCAGGTCGCGGGTGGCCCGATAGCTCGCGGTCCGCGCGTCCAGGCGGCCGAACAGCAGTCGCGAAGCGGCCGCGCGAGCTGCGTCGAGAGCAGCCGCTCGGTCGGCGCGTGGAAGCTCCCGACGTTCAGCGCGCGCGAGTGGCGCAGCGCGACGCTCGAGGCGCTCGGGGCGAACGGCTCGTGGACGTGCACGAAGTCGAGCGGGAGCGGCCGAGCAGCTCCTCGATCGTGCGCGCGACGTCGACCGGCAGCGAGGCCGCGCGGCGCCGGGTGGGCGCGAACGGCAGCACCTCGCCGACGCCGAGCACGACGCGGCCCGTCGGCCGCACGCTCGAGCAGCGCCTCGGCCGTCGCGGATCGCCCGCCGCGTGTCCCGGACCAGCTCGCGCCGACTCCGACGGCGCGACGATCAGGACGCGATGGCCGCGCGCGGCGAGCTCGTCCGAGATCCGGGCCACGTACTGGTTGACCTCGGCGGGCGTCTCCCAGGCGAACGGCGTCACCTGCGCGATCGCGAGGCCTTCGGGCACGGCGTCAGTCTATGGCGGGGCGAGCCCCGCGGGCTCTGGAAGCCCTTACGCCTTGGCCTTGGCCTTCGCCTTCGGCCGCTTGCCCGCGGCGAGTGTGCCCTGCTCGCGCGCGTACCTTGCGATGAACGCTTGGGTCTGGTCGTGAGCCTCGGAGTCGGGCCGCTGGTTCATCGGCGACTTCATCAGGTACGAGCTCGGGCCGTCGAGCTGACCGGAGATCCCGTGGTTGAGCGCGAGCTTGCAGCAGCGGACCGCGTCGATCACGACGCCGGCGGAGTTGGGGGAGTCCCACACCTCGAGCTTCAGCTCGAGGTTCAACGGGACGTCGCCGAACGCCTCACCTTCGAGGCGGATGTGTGCCCACTTGCGGTCGGTCAGCCACGGCACGTAGTCGGACGGGCCCACGTGCACGCTGTCCGGCGGGAGCGTGTGGCCCATGATCGACGTGACCGCGTTGGTCTTCGAGATCTTCTTCGACTCCAGCCGCTCGCGCTCGAGCATGTTGTAGAAGTCCATGTTCCCGCCGACGTTGAGCTGCGAGGTGCGCTCGAGCCTTACGCCGCGGTCGTGGAACAGCCGCGCAAGCGCCCGGTGGACGATCGTGGCGCCGACCTGCGACTTGATGTCGTCGCCGACGATCGGCAGGCCCGCCTTCTTGAAGCGCTTGCTCCAGTAGTCCTCACGGGCGATGAACACCGGAATGCAGTTGACGAAGGCGCAGCCCGCATCCAGCACCTGCTCGACGTACCACTTGGTCGCCTGCTCTGAGCCGACCGGGAGATACGAGACGACGACGTCGGTCTTCGTGTCCTTGAGGATCTGGACGATGTCGGCGGTCGGGCCCGGCGCCTTGGTGATCTTCTCCTTCAGGTACTTGCCGAGGCCGTCATGGGTCATCCCACGGTGCACCTCGACCCCGAGGTTGGGGACCTTGTCGGCGAACTTGATGGTGTTGTTCTGGCCCGACCAGATCGCCTGCGACAAGTCCTTGCCGACCTTGTCGGCATCGATGTCGAAGGCCGCGCTGAACTCGATGTCGCTGACGTGGTAGCCGCCGAGGTCGACGTGCATCAGGCCCGGGACTTCCTCGGTTGGATCGGCGTCGCGGTAGTACTGGACGCCCTGCACGAACGAGCTCGCGCAGTTGCCGACGCCGACGATTGCGACGCGGACCTTGTCGGACTGGTAGCGGCCGGCGCCATCGGCGGAGGCGGCACCGTTAGTGGAAGCGCTGGTGGGGCTCACTGTGAACTGTTCCCTTCTCGAAGATCGGGTCGGCGCGCGCGACGAACTCGCAGCGCAGGCGCCCACCTACTTATTCCTCGGGATCGATTTTGTTACACCGGGCACGCTTTGAGCGGCACCCGCGGAAGACCGGCTCAACGCATCATCAACAGCACCTCGATCGTGCCGCGGCCGCTCGCCAGCGGCGCGAGCGCCTTGCCGAGGATCGTGCCGGTCTCATAGATCGCGACCCCGCCCACGCGTACTGCACGGGCCTTCATCGCGTACCCCGGAGTCCTTACCGTGGTCAGCAGGTCTCCCGGTCTGATCGCACCGTTCTCGGCCGTGACCTTGGTCGGGACGATGCCGAGCATCGCGACCGGGACGGTCCCGGCAAGGCTCGAGTCGATACCGCGATTGCCGAGCGCGAGCACCGAGGGCTTGGTCGAGTACACGCCCGCGACGAGCTGTGACGCTGGCCTGTCGGCCAGCGTCACCTGATCGGCGTGCTGCGCGTCGATCGTCCGCACGTCACCGGGTGCGAGCGTCTTCGCATCGCCGCTCGCCCGGATCGCTTCGGCGTAGTCCGCCCCGGTGTTCGCCGTACCGCCGTCGAAGAACCCCTTCCCGGTCGAGTCGATCCGGGCCCGTTTCCCCGTGCTGGTGTTGTTGATCGCGCCGATGAAGATGTCGCCGCCGCCGGTGTTGATCGCACGCACCGCCGCTGCCGTGCCGCCGCCCGAAGCATGCGATGAGATGCCGAGGACACCATCGTTGGGGGATAGGCCCTTGACGCCCGCGGTGCCCTGAGTCGACGCGCCGCTGACCCCTACGGCATTGGTGGAGGTCCCCCCGACGCCGTTAGCGGTAACCGAGCTGCCGATCACCCCGTCCTGGCTGGTTGATGCACCCGACACACCGACGCCGTTGGCCGACGTGCCGAAGACGCCTGTGCCCGCATCGTCCGAGCCGAAGACGCCGAACGGGCCCGCCGATTGGCCGATCACCCCCGACCCCGTTTGCGAACTCCCGACAACGCCGTCCTTGCTGTTCGAACTGCCCTGAACGCCAACGCCGCTGTCCGACCCGCCGCTGACGCCGACCGCGGTGTTTGAAGTGCCCGTGACTCCATTGCCGCCGTTGGACCCACCCCTGACGCCGTCCGAGCTCGTCGACGTGCCGTCGACCCCCGGCTGGGTGCTCGAGAGACCGAGGACGCCGACCGCGGCGCCGGCGCCGTTGGTCGACTCGCCCTCGACGCCCGCGCCGTTGCCCGACTTCCCCACCACGCCCTCGTTGGACCCGTTCGAGGTCCTTCGATGCCGTTTCCGACGCTCGACGTGCCGGTGATGGCGGGTTCGGGAACGGTGCCGTTGGCCGTGCCATTGATCGCGGTGGCGTTCGTCGCCGAAGCATCGAGGCGTGCCCCGGGAGCGGTCGTCCCGATCCCGACGTTGCCGTTGGTCGTAACCCGGAGTGCCTCGGCATTGTTGGTCCTGATCACGAGCGGCTGGGCGTCGGTCGTACCCAGGAAGTTCGTCGCGGGATCGGTGCCCGCGTTCCCGCTCAGCCCCCAGCTCGGCGGCGGCGTGGGCGACCCCATCCTTTCGGCGAAGGCGGGGACCTCCGGGCGAAGTCCACTTCCGCCGTCACTCGGAGCCGATCATATGCTCGGCCCAGGGCTCCCGCCAGCGGGGATCCGAGCGGTTAGGTCGCCTCGGCCTTCAGCTTCCGGCGGACGTGCAAAATCCGCTGGATCGTCGTGACCAGCGTCAGCCCCGCGAGCACGTACACGGCCGGGGCCAGCAACTCGAAATTGCCCAGCGACGCTCCCTTGGCGAACACCAGCCCGATCGCCAGGATCACGACCCGGACCGGCCGTGTCGCGAGCCCGACCTTGCACTCGACCCCGAGCGCCTCCGCCCGTGCACGCGTGTAGGAGACCATCAGCGAGAACAGCACCGCGGCCACGACCGCGGCCACCGCCGCCTCGTCGTGGCGCGACGCGAAGTACGCGCCGACCGCGATCAGCACGATCCCCTCCTCGAGCCGGTCGAGGGTCGAATCGAGGAACGCGCCGAACGGCGTCCCCTTGCCCGACATCCGCGAGTAGCGGCCGTCGAGCGTGTCCATGATCGAGCCGACGATGAACGCGATCCCGGCGAGGAAGAACAGCCTTCCGACGACCAGTGCCGCAGCCGCGACGTTGAGCGCGAAGCCGGTCAGCGAGATCGCGTTCGGCGTCAGCCGCGACTCGATCAGCTTGTTGCGCATCGTCTCCTGGGTCGTCGGGCCCTCGCGCACGCGGCGTGGGCGTCGCGGCTTCTCGGGCCTGACCGGAGTGGTCGCCGGCTCGGCCATCGTCAGGCGGGCACGGTGATATCGCGATCGTGCCCCGGCGGCTGCCCGAACGCCCACGCCTCGGGCCTCGCCCGAGCCAGCAGCCGCTTTGCGACCAGCGTCGCCGCGCCCGCTGTCAGTGCGCCCAGGAACACGTCGGTGAAGAAGTGGTTCGCGGTCGCCACTACCACGAACGTGACCAGCAGCGGATACAGGCGCCAGGTGATCCGGGCCCACTTGCGCCGTACCAGCCGCGACATCGACACACCAATGATCAGGGCGAAGCACACGTGCATGGACGGGACGGCAGCGTACGCGTTGACGAACCCTCCGGCCGGCGTGTTGTCGCTCCAGCCGCTGCCGCCGGTGACCAGCTGCGAGACCGTGTCGGTGAACCCCCACTCGGGCATCAACCGCGGCGGTGCCGTGGGGTACAGCCAGTAGCCGATCAGCGCGATTCCCATCGAGACCATCAGGACGTTTCGGACGAAGTAGAACGAGCCGTTCCGGCGCAGGTAGATGAACACCAGCGCCCCGACCGTCACGAAGAAGTGGCCGTTGAGATACACCCAGTCTGCGAAGTCCACCAGCCAGTGCTGGGTCTGCACCCACGCATTGATGCTCGGCTCGACGAAGATGTGGATCGCGCGCTCGACGTCGATGATCCTGGTCGCGTCGCCAAAGGGCTTGTACAGGTTCCCGTGGCCGACCACGCCGCGCACGAGGTCGTACAGCAGGAACGCGCCGACGAACAACGAGAGCTGCCGGATCAGGTCCTTCCACCCATGCGGCAGAAGGCGCGGCTCTATGACCCGGAGGGCACGGGGCATCTCGCTGATGCTACCGGCGCGCGGTCTGCGCGCAGCTTCAGTTGCACCTTGATGATGTAGCGCGGATCCGTGCGAGCGAGAAGCTGATCCCGAGCTTTGCGACCCCGGCCCGCCGCATCGTGACCTCGGTGAAGCCGTGAGCCGGCGCCACGCAGCCCGACCCCCGAGGTGATCGCCCAGTACGGCGTGAACCGCACGCGGACGAACGAGCTGCCGGGCCGCGTCGCGTCGAGCGTCAGCGAGTTCGCGCCAATCGCGCGCAGCCGCGCCGGCCCCTGCACGATCGGGGTCGCGCCCTGTACCCGGTACACGCGCCAGTCGCGGGTTTGCAGCACCAAGCGCAGGTACGGCAGTCCGCGGTTGATCAGCGCGACCTCCTTGACGGCGGAGTAGTCGAACGCCGCGCGCGGGACCGCGACGAACCGGACCGCGAGCTGGTGCAGCCATGCCTCGTACGTCGCGGGCGTCAAATGGCCGTCGTAGAACAGGTCGTTGTAGGCGATGTCGAGCTGGCGCTCCCAGCCGCGCGCGCTCGGGAAGTGCGGCGCGACCTCGAACGCCTCCCAGTGAAACGCCGTGAACGGGATCTCGACCCGGAACGGAGGCCCGGGCTGGCTCGAGAGGAACGACAGCAGCGGCCGGTAGAAGGCGGCTGCCTCGGACTCGTTCCAACGCGCGTTGCTGACGTCACGCACCGGCGCGTGCCACTGGATGTAGAGCAGCGGCAGGGCCACGACCAGCAGCAGCGCCTTCCGTCGCGGCCACAGCAGCAGCGCCGCCAGTGGTCCCGCGATCAGCTCCCCGAGCCGGTCGGCGTTCGAGCCGACCGCCGTCGGCACCGCGAACGCGACGATGCAGCCCAGCGTGTAGAGGACGATGCCCGCGATCAGGATCCGCTCGTCGCGGCTGACCACGATCAACGTGATCACCGCGATCACCGGAATCGGCCACAGCGCCGAGAACGCGAACGGCTCGTTACCGCCCTCGGGAAACGCGAGCACCAGCGCGCTCACCGGCGCGAGCGACGCCACCACGAGCCCGAATCCGGGGACGACCGCGCGGGCCCGGCGCTGCTCGAGGTACGAGCCGACGGCGTGAGCCGCGCCGGCGGTCGCAGCGAACAGCGCCGCCACCGGGCTGCACAGCGCGGTCAGGACACCGAGTAGCGCCGCGAGCCATGGGCTGCGCCGCTGGAGCGCCAGCGCCGCGGCGACCGCCGGCAACAGCCCGAACGCGAACGTCAGCCGGCCGGTGAACAGGCTCGTCGCCGCGCCGGCGGCGAACCACAGCGACCCGAGCCACGCGTCCTCGCCGAAGTGCCGGTGCGCGAGCGACTCGAACAGCGCCGCGGTCGCCACGACCGCGATCGCCGCGACGACTTGCGGCGTCAGCGCCGCGGCGAGCGGCGGGAACAGCACGCTGTACATCACCACGTGGTGGCCGCCGTACCACCAGTTGTTCCAGATCCCGAATCCCTCGACCGAGAACAGCTTCGCCCGCAGCAGGTGCGCCGCGAGGTCGAGGCTCGGAGGTGAGATCAGTACGTACGCGAGCGCGAACGCTCCGGCGAGCACCGTCGGCGCGGCGCGTCGCCAGTCGACACGCGCCCCGCGAGCCTCGGCGAGCGCGGTCATGGGGTCGGCGGCGCGGCGACCCGCTCGACGAGCTCCGGCCTGTCAAGCCATGGCCAGTGGCCGGCGTCGAAGCGCTCGACGGTTGCGTCAGTGAGCCGGGCGCCGTAGGCGTCTGCGAGCTCCGGCTTGAGCCAAGGGTCACGGTCCCCCCAGAGGATCCGCACCGGCACCCGCAGGCTGCCGAGCACCGGCTCGAGCGCGGACTCGGCGGTCCTGCGGTGCAGGCGGAGGATCGCTCGCTGCGTGCCCTGGTCGAATTGGTCCCAGACGGCCGCGATCCGTTCCGGCGGCCAGGCGTCGGCGCTGATCGCTCCGCGGCGAAGCGCGCGCGCGAGCGTTCGTCTGTTGGTGGATCCCATCAGCAGCTCGCCGACGGCGGGGCGCCGCCACCAGCGGACCATCCGGGGCCAGCCGAATCCGTCGATCAGCGGCAGCGGTTGCAGCGCGGTGATCCGCGCGACCCGGTCGGGATGGCGCGCGGCGAACACGGCCCCTACCGCCGCGCCCCACTGGTGCGAGGTCACGCTGACCCGCTCGACCCCGAGATGGTCGAGCAGCTCCTCGACGAACGTCGCGAGCCCGTCGAGCGAGTAATCGAGGTGGCCCCCCTTGCTCGAGCGGCCAAAGCCGATCAGGTCGGGCGCGATTCCGCCCGTCCGTTCGAGGAACGGGACCCAGTCATCGGAGCTCGTCGGGCTCCCGTGCAGGTACAGCATCGGGACGTCTGCAGCGGGCGCGCTTCGGTAGAAGACGGGGCCCGTTGAGTCGAGGGCGAAGGTGTGCTCGTCGACCGGATTGAGTCCCACCCGCTCGCGAGGATAACGTCATCGCCGATGCGAACCCTCTGCCTCGGAGAGGCACTCGTCGACCTGATCGGCGAGCGGCGGGATGCGTTCGTCCCGCACTTCGGCGGGGCGGTCGCGAACGTCGCGGTGCTGGCCGCGCGCGCCGGCGGGAGCGTCGCCCTCGCCGGCGGAGCGGGCGACGACGCCTGGGGTCGGTGGCTGCTCGGGCGGCTCGAGCGCGAGGGCGTCGAGATCTCGCTGTTCACGCTGGTCGAGGGCGGCCAGACCCCGCTCGCGTTGGTCTCGATCGACGCGACCGGCGAGCCGTCCTACGTGATCTACGGCGAGGGGATCGCGACCGTCGTGCACGCGCTGCGCGACCGGGTCGAGCAGGCGGTTGACGGATCCGCCGCGCTGTTCCTCAGCTCTAACACGCTTGTCGGCGACGAGGAGCGGGCGGTGTCGATGCGGGCGCGGGAGCTCGCGCTCGGGGCGCGTAAGCCGGTGATCTTCGACCCGAACCTGCGCCTGCACCGCTGGCGCTCGCCCGCCGACGCCGCCGAGTGCGCGAACGCGTGTGTGCCTGGGGCACTGCTGGTGCGTGCGACCGCCGACGAGGCCGGCCTGATGACCGGCGAAGCGGACCCCGAGCGCGCCGCGCTGGCGCTGGCCGAGGCCGGCGCGACCCTCGTGGTAATCACCCTCGGGCCGGGTGGCGCCCTGCTGCGCGGCACCTCGAGCGCCGACGTCCCCGGCGTGCCCGCCGATGTGGTCAGCACCGTCGGTGCCGGCGACGCGCTCACCGGCGTGCTGGTCGCGGCCCTGTCGCGCTCCGGCTTCGACCCCGAGGCGGTCGCGCAGTCGCTGCCGGCGGCGGTCGAAGCCTCCGCGCGCGCATGCGAGCGATGGGGGTCGCTTGAGTAGGCCCGGCGGGATGCCGAGCCGTGCTAACTGCCGAGCGAGCGGAGCGGTTACCGGTGTCTAAGAGCGGCGCGAAGCGAGGCCCGAAGCCGGATGCGGTTACCTGGAAGCCGCCGACCCGCCGCCGCGTGCTGGCGATCCGCGACCGCTTGCGGGAGATCTACGGGATTCCGCTCGCCGAGCCGCACGGCCACCCGATCGCCGAGCTGATCCTGACCGTGCTCTCGCAGTCGACCAACGACCGCAATCGCGACGTCGCGTACCTGGCGCTGCGGGAGCGGTTTCCCTCCTGGGAGGACGTCCGTGACGCGCCGGTCGACGAGATCGAGCTCGCGATTCGCCCCGGCGGGATCTCGAAGGTCAAGTCGGCCCGGATCAAGTCGATCCTGCGTGCGATCGGGGAGCTGCCGCGGCCGGAGCACGCGCCGGCCCCCGGCCGCCCAGACGATCCCGAGCACCTGTCGCTGGATTGGCTCGCCGGTCAGCCGGTGCCCGAGGCCCAGCGATACCTGACCTCGCTGCCGGGGGTCGGGCGCAAGACCGCCGCGTGCGTGCTGCTGTTCGCGCTCGGGATGCGCGACGTCCCGGTTGACACGCACGTCTCCCGCGTCGGCACCCGGCTCGGACTGTTCCGGCCGAAGGCGCCGTTCGAGGAGCTCCACGACACGATGCTCGAGATCACGCCGCCGGGGGAGGAGCTCGAGCTTCACCTGAACATGCTCCGCCACGGCCGCCGCACCTGCCACGCGCGCGGCCCGGACTGCGCCGGCTGCGCGCTGAACCGGATCTGCCCGAGCGCGTTCAAGGTCTAGGGCGGAAGGGCGCCGCCGCCCGATCCTCGCCATTGCGGGCGATTTCTCGGGCCACGTCCGAGTTTTCGCCCAAATCGCAATCCGCACAAGCGTTTGGGGCCGCCCGCCGACCAGGCAGGATCTGCTACGCTAAGACTCAGATTTTTACGACCAACGAGGAGTAGAACCTATGGCCAAGACCATTGGAATCGACCTCGGTACAACCAACTCGTGCATGGCTGTGCTCGAGGGTGGCGAGCCGACGGTCATCGAGAACGCAGAGGGTGGCCGCACGACCCCGTCGGTCGTCGCGTTCACCCAGGGAGGCGAGCGCCTGGTAGGCACCGTCGCCAAGCGCCAGGCAGTGACGAATCCCCAGAACACGATCTTCTCGATCAAGCGCTTCATGGGCCGCAAGGAGGCCGAGGTCCGCGAGGAGGAGTCGATCGTGCCCTACAAGGTCGTCGCGGGCTCGAACGGCGACGCGGTCGTCGAGGCCGGAGGCAAGAAGTACCGGCCGCCGGAGATCAGCGCGATGATCCTGCAGAAGCTGAAGACCGACGCCGAGGCGTACCTCGGCGAGACCGTCGACGGCGCCGTGATCACCGTCCCGGCGTACTTCAACGACGATCAGCGCCAGGCGACCAAGGACGCCGGCACGATCGCCGGCCTGGACGTGAAGCGGATCATCAACGAGCCGACCGCGGCCTCGCTCGCGTACGGGCTCGACAAGGAGTCCGACCAGACGATCTTGGTCTTCGACCTCGGCGGCGGCACGTTCGACGTGTCGGTGCTCGAGATCGGCGACGGCGTGTTCGAGGTCAAGGCGACCGCCGGTGACAACCACCTCGGCGGCGACAACTTCGACAAGGCGATCGTCGACTGGCTGGTTAGTGAATTCAAGAAGTCCCAGGGAATCGATCTCGCAGCGGACCCGATGGCGCTCCAGCGCCTGTACGAGGCGGCCGAGAAGGCGAAGATCGAGCTCTCGACGACGCAGGAGACGCAGATCAACCTGCCGTTCATCACAGCCGACGCCAGCGGCCCGAAGCACCTCGACATGAGGCTGACGCGGGCGAAGCTGACTGAGCTCACAAGCGACCTGCTCGACCGCACGGTCGCGCCGGTGCGCCAGGCGCTCGACGACGCCAAGGACAAGGGCGCCGAGAACATCGACCACGTCGTGCTCGTGGGCGGCATGACCCGGATGCCGGCCGTCCAGGAGAAGGTCAAGGAGCTGACCGGCAAGGATCCGCATCGCGGGGTCAACCCCGATGAGGTCGTCGCCGTCGGCGCCGCGATCCAGGCTGGCGTGCTCGCCGGCGACGTCAAGGACGTGCTGCTGCTGGACGTCACCCCGCTGACGCTCGGAATCGAGACCAAGGGCGGCGTGATGACGAAGCTGATCGAGCGCAACACGACGATCCCGACCCGCAAGGGCGAGATCTTCTCGACGGCCGAGGACAACCAGCCGTCGGTCGAGATCCACGTGCTCCAGGGCGAGCGCGAGATGGCGACCTACAACAAGTCGCTCGGCAAGTTCCAGCTGACCGGCATTCCGCCGGCGCCGCGGGGCATCCCGCAGATCGAGGTCACGTTCGACATCGACGCGAACGGAATCCTGAACGTGTCGGCGAAGGATCTCGGCACCGGCAAGGAGCAGAAGATCGAGATCAAGTCCGGGTCCGGCCTCTCCGAGGACGAGATCAAGCGGATGGTCACAGACGCCGAGTCGCACGCCGAGGACGACCGCCGTCAGCGCGAGCTGGCGGAGGCTCGGAACAACGCCGAGAACGCGGCCTACCAGGCCGAGCGCCAGCTGAACGAGCTCGGCGATCAGGTCGACGCGTCCTCCAAGCAGGAGATCGAGTCGGCGATCAAGGAGGTCCGCGACTCCCTGACCTCGGACGACACCGCGCTGATCAACTCCAACACGGAGGCGCTGCAGGCGGCCTTCCACAAGGTCTCCGAGGCCATGTACCAGAAGGCCCAGGAGCAGCAGGCCGCGCAGGGCGCTGCGAGCGGTGACGGGGCGGCGGCGAACGGCTCGACGTCGTCGGAGGAAGAGGACGTCGTTGACGCCGAAGTCGTCGACGAGGGCAAGTAAGTCATGGACCGTTACCGGAGCTATCCGGGGTGCCCCGAGCAGGGCACGGACGACGCGGCGGCTTCGCGAAGCGCCGCGTCGTCGGACCCTGCCTCGGGGCATGGGGCCGAGGCGTCTGTTACCCCCACAGCTGATGAAAAGCAGGAGTCCGGGGCGGCCGTCGAAGATGTCGAGAGGGATCTCGAGGAGCTGACCGCTCAGGCTCGTAAGGCCGCTGAGTACCTGGAGCTCGCCAAGCGGACGCAGGCTGATTTCGAGAACTACCGCAAGCGCGCGGCTCGCGAGGCGTCGGTCGCGCAGCAGCGCGGCGTGATCAAGCTCACCCGTGAGCTGCTGCCGGCGGTCGACAACCTCGAGCGAGCGGTCGCCGCGCTGAACGGCGCCGCGAACGACGACGAGCTCGCGTCCGGGATCAAGCTCGTCCATGACGAGGTGATCGCCGCGCTCAGTCGCGCGGGCGTCGAGCTGTTCTCGCCGCTCGGTGAGCGGTTCGATCCCGAGCACCACGAGGCGGTCGCGCAGATGCCCGCGGACGGCGCCGAGCCCGGGACGATCATCGAGGTGTATTCGCAGGGCTGCCGGCTCGGGGAGACGGTGATCCGGCCTGCGCGTGTCGTAGTGGCGGGGTAGCGATGGCCGCGAAACCCGACTACTACAAGGTCCTCGGCGTCGGCAAGGGAGCCTCCGACGAGGAGATCAAGAAGGCGTACCGCAAGCTCGCTCGCAAGTATCACCCTGACCAGAACCAGGGCGACAAGCAGGCCGAGGAGCGCTTCAAGGAGGTTTCGCAGGCCCACGACGTGCTGTCGGACCCCGAGAAGCGCAAGGCATATGACCGCGGCACCGGCCCGTTCGGGAATTTCGCCGGCGGGTTCGGCGGCGGCGCTCAGCAGGGCGGCGGATTCGACACCGGGTCGTTCGCCGGCAGCTTCGGCGACATCTTCTCCAACATCTTCGGCGGCTCGGGAGGTGGTCCGGGCGGTCCGGGCGACCCGCGCGCGGGCAGGACGCAGCGCGGCCGCGACCTCGAGACCGAGGTGACGCTGACCTTCGACCAGGCGGTCAACGGCGCTCAGGTGCCGCTCGCGATCACGACCTCGCAGGCGTGTCCGACGTGTCACGGGAACGGGCGCGAAGCCCGGGACCAGCCCGAAGGTCTGCCCGGTGTGCGGCGGTCGTGGCGTCGAGACCGAAAGCCAGGGGATCTTCTCGATCGCGCAGCCCTGCTCTAACTGCCACGGAACCGGCACGGTGATCGAGGACCCGTGCCCGACGTGCGGTGGGACGGGCGCGCAGCGCAGCGTCAAGCGGCTTCGGGTCAATATCCCCGCTGGGGTCAAGGAGGGCAGCCGGATCAGGCTCGCCGGCAAGGGTGAACCCGGCCCGCCACCCCCGCGGCGCCGAGCCTGGCGACCTGTACGTGATCACACGTGTCCAGGACTCCCCGGTGTTCAAGCGCACCGGCGACAACCTCGAGGTCGAGGTTCCGCTGACCGTGCCCGAGGCGATCCGCGGCGCCGTCGTCGCGGTCCCGACGCTGAACGGCTCGAAGCGGCTACGCGTGCCGGCCGGCACCAAGCCGGCACCGTCCAGCGGCTCCGCGGCGAGGGACCCCAAAAGCTTTCCGGCAAGGGCCGGGGCGACATCCGCTACCGATTCGTGATCGACGTCCCGTCGCAGCTGTCGCCCGGAGCAGCAGGAAGCCGTCGACCGGCTTGCTGAAGCGATGAACGGAGACCCGCGCGCGGAGCTGTTCGCAAAGGCGGGCACCTCGGCTGCGGCGGAGCGCGTGATGGCGATCAGGCGCACCCGTCGCACGACCACCCGGCGTCGAGGTGTCGACCGACCGCGGCGTCTTCATGATCTCAGTCGCGGCTGAACTGGCCGACATGCATCCGCAGACGCTGCGGATGTACGAGGCGCGCGGCCTGATCGAGCCCCAGCGCTCGCCCAAGGGCACCCGCCTGTACTCGCATGAGGACGTCGACCGGCTGCGGCGGATCCAGGAGATGACCGCCGAGCTCGGGATGAACCTGGCGGGCGTCGAGCGCGTGTTCGAGCTCGAGGGGCAGCTCGAGACGATGGCGAGAAGGTCATGGCGCTCGAGCGCCGTGCCGCCCAGCTCAAGGCCGAGGTCGAGCGCCTGGAGGCGCTCCGCATGAGCTCCGCGCCGAGATCGTGCCGTACGAGCGAGGCGGCGCGCTGGTGCGGGTCACCGACCTCAAGCGAATATTCCCGCCCCGCTAGGGACGGTGCCGGCCCTTCTCCGGCACGGTCGCACGGTTGGACCGCCCGTACCGCGTAGGGGTCGCTTCCGGCCCTTTTCCCCGAAAATCGCCCACGAAAGATCTAAGTCAGCTACACTTAGATCTAGCGAACCTCGGATTCCGACCGAGAGACCTGCCCATGCAACCAGACCGCTTCACGATCAAGTCCCAGGAGGCGCTTCAGGCCGCCCAGCGGCTCGCCGACGAGCGCCGCAACCCGCAGACGACGCCGGAGCACCTGCTCGCGGTGCTGCTCGAGCAGCCCGAAGGCATCGTCGTCCCGGTGCTGCGCAAGCTCGGCGTTGACCCCGCGGCCGTGCGCCAGCGTCTGGGCGTCGCGCTCGACGCGCTGCCGAACCTGAGCGGCGACGGCTCGGGTGCCGAGCCGGCCGGCGGCTCGAGCGAGCTCGTGCAGGTGCTACGCAGCGCCGAGAACGAGATGCGCGAGCTCGGCGACGACTACGTCTCGACCGAGCACCTGCTGCTCGCGATCGCTGCTCATCCCGGCAAGGCCGGCGACGCGCTGCGCGAGGCCGGGGTGTCGAAGGACGAGCTGCTGAAGGCGTTGCAGGAAGTGCGCGGATCGCACCGCGTCACCGACCAGAACCCCGAGGACAAGTTTCAGGCGCTCGAGCGCTTCGGCCGCGACCTGACCGAGGCCGCCGCCGAGGGCAAGCTCGACCCGGTGATCGGGCGCGACGACGAGATCCGCCGCGTGATCCAGGTGCTCAGCCGCCGGACCAAGAACAACCCGGTGCTGATCGGCGAGCCCGGCGTCGGCAAGACCGCGATCGTCGAAGGTCTCGCCCAGCGGATCGTCGCGGGTGACGTTCCCGAGAGCCTCCGTGACCGCAAGCTGGTCGCACTCGATCTCTCCGCGATGGTCGCCGGCTCGAAGTACCGCGGCGAATTCGAGGACCGGTTGAAGGCGGTGCTCAAGGAGATCGCCGACGCGAAGGGCCAGATCATCGTCTTCATCGACGAGCTCCACACGATCGTCGGTGCCGGCGCCGCGGAGGGCGCGATGGACGCCGGCAACATGCTCAAGCCGATGCTCGCGCGCGGCGAGCTTCGCGCGGTCGGGGCGACCACCCTCGACGAGTACCGCAAGCACATCGAGAAGGACCCCGCCCTCGAGCGGCGCTTCCAGCCGGTGTTCGTCGGCGAGCCGAGCGTCGAGGACACGATCGCGATCCTGCGCGGGCTGAAGGAGCGCTACGAGCTCCACCACGGCGTCCAGATCCTGGACTCCGCGCTGGTCGCCGCGGCGACCCTCAGCCACCGCTACATCGCCGATCGCTTCCTCCCCGACAAGGCGATCGACCTGATCGACGAGGCCGCCTCGCGGATCAGGATGGAGATCGACTCCAAGCCGATCGAGATCGATGAGGTCGACCGTCACATCATGCAGCTCGAGATCGAGCTTCAGTCGCTGGGCGAGGACAACGATCCGGGAACCGCCGCCCGCCGCGAGCAGCTCGAGCGGACGCTCGCCGAGGAGAAGGAGCGCTCGGCCGGCATGCACGCCGAGTGGCAGCGCGAGAAGGAGACCGTCGGCGCCGCGCAGGAGGTGCGCGAGCAGCTCGACCAGGCGAGGATCGAGCTCGAGCGCGCCCAGCGCGAGGCCGACCTCGGTCGCGCGGCCGAACTCCAGTACGGCACGATCCCCGAGCTCGAGAAGCGCCTCGCGGCGGCCGAGTCCGCCGAGGCCGAGGCCGAGGTCGGCGAGGGCCCGAAGTTCCTCAAGGAGATCGTCGACGCCGAGGACGTCGCCGAAGTCGTCGGCAAGTGGACGGGGATCCCCGTAAGCCGGCTGATGGAGGGCGAGATCGAGAAGCTGGTCCACATGGAGGAGCGCCTCCACGAGCGCGTGATCGGTCAGGACGAGGCGGTCGACGCCGTCGCGAGCGCGCTGCGCCGCTCACGCGCCGGCCTCCAGGACCCCGATCGTCCGATCGGCACCTTCCTGTTCCTCGGCCCGACCGGCGTCGGCAAGACCGAGCTCGCTCGAGCGCTGGCCGAGTTCATGTTCGACTCGCAGGACGCGATGGTCAGGATTGACATGTCTGAATACATGGAAAAACACTCCGTGTCCCGATTGGTAGGCGCACCGCCCGGATACGTCGGCTACGACGAGGGCGGCCAGCTGACCGAGGCTGTTCGGCGTCGGCCGTACGGCGTCGTGCTGCTCGACGAGATCGAGAAGGCCCACCCGGACGTGTTCAACGCGCTGCTCCAGGTGATGGACGACGGTCGCCTGACCGACGGCCAGGGCCGGACCGTGTCGTTCAAGAACACGGTCCTGATCATGACCTCGAACATCCCCGGCGGCCGCGCCGGCGTCGAGGCCTATTTCAAGCCCGAGTTCATCAACCGCCTGGACGACATCGTCGAGTTCCAGCCGCTGACCCGCGAGCAGATCTCGGAGATCGTCGAGCTGCAGGTCGAGCGCGTGATCGCGCGCGTTCGCGAGCGGGGAATCGAGGTCGAGCTGACCGACACGGCGCGAACGCTGCTCGGCAACCTCGGCTACGACCCCACCTACGGGGCCCGTCCACTGAAGCGCGTGATCCAGAAGCGGCTCGTCGATCCGCTGGCACTGGCGATCCTCGAAGGCCGGTTCGTCGCGGGCGACACCGTCAAGGTCGACGCGGCCGACGGCGACCTCGTGCTCGAGAAGGCGGAGGCGCCGGCCGCGGCCACCGCGTAGATCCGCGGACGATGGCGAATTCGTCACCCCAGTGGTGACGGGATCGCCATCGTTTGCCGCGATCGGGTAGAAGTGCCTGGTCCCGCCGTCACCCAAGGAGGCAGCCGTGCCGACCTACATCATGCTCTCCACGCTCACTCCCGAGGGAGTACAGACGATCAAGAACAACCCGTCGCGGATCCAGGAGGTCAACCGCGAGGTCGAGCAGCTCGGCGCGACCGTCAAGGCCCAGTGGGCGACGCTCGGCCACTTCGACTTCGTCAACGTCGTCGAGGCTCCAGACGAAAAGACGATCGCGCGCGTGTCCCTCGAGCTCGGCTCCCGCGGGACCGCCAAGTACGAAACGCTGACCGCGATCCCGATCGACGACTTCATTGGCTCGATCTAACGGAGACGAGCGGGTCCTCGTCGTCGGCGCGGGCGCGCGCGAGCACGCGATCGTCCAGTCGCTGAACCGCTCGCCCCGCCGTCCGGAGGTGATCTGCGCCCCCGGCAACGCGGGGATCGCGGCGGACGCGCGGATTCTCGAGATCGCCGCCGACGACATCGGCGGGCTCGCCGATGCTGCCGCGGCGGAAGCGGTCGGCCTTGTCGTGGTCGGGCCCGAGGCGCCGCTCGTCGCCGGAATCGCCGACGCGCTCGCCGCCGCCGGGATCGCCTGTTTCGGGCCGACCGCCGGGGCAGCCGCGCTCGAGGGGTCGAAGGCGTTCTGCAAGCAGGTGATGGCCGACGCCGGGGTGCCGACCGCGTCGCATTCGGTCGTCACAGACGCCGTCGCCGGGATCGAGGCCGTCAGCCGCTACCCGGTCGTGATCAAGGCGGACGGCCTCGCCGCCGGCAAGGGCGTGACGATCGCCGAGGACGAGGGCCAAGCGCGTGAGGCCCTGAACGCGCTGCTGGTGGAGCGGCGGTTCGGGACTGAGCAAGTCGTCGTCGAGGAGCACCTCGAGGGCGAGGAGCTGTCGCTGCTCGCGCTGTGCGACGGCACGACGGCGGTGCCGCTCGCGAGCGCCCAGGACTACAAGCGGATATTCGACGAGGACCGTGGCCCGAACACGGGTGGGATGGGGTCCTACTCGCCGGTGCCGCAGGTCGGCGAGGCGCGCGCGCGGGAGCTCTGCCGCACGATCCACCAGCCGGTGCTCGACGAGCTCGCGCGCCGCGGAACCCCGTTTCACGGCGTGTTGTACGCCGGCCTGATGATGACCGCGGACGGACCGAAGGTGCTCGAGTTCAACGTTCGCTTCGGCGACCCCGAGACGCAGGCGATCCTGCCGCGGCTCGCGGACGACCTGTTGGCGCTGCTCGAAGCCGCGGGAATCCCGGGCGGCTTGAGGACCGCTCGACCCGCCTGGACGCCGGACACCGCCGTGACGCTGGTGCTCGCCAGCCGGGGGTACCCGGCGAGCTCATCGAGCGGCGACGTGATCTCCGGCCTCGATCGCGTCCCGGATGGCGTGTTCGTGACCCACGGCGGCACCGCCCGAGCGCCCGACGGCGCGCTCGTCACGGCCGGCGGCCGCGTCCTCAACGTGACCGCGCTCGGGGTCGACGCGGCTGACGCCCGCGACGCGGCTTATGCTGCCGCGGACATGATCGAGTTCGACGGCAAGCAGATCCGGCGCGACATCGCGCTCCGCGCGGCGTGAGCACCGAGCCCACACCCGCAGACGAGAGGCTCACCGAGGCCGAGGCAGAGGCAGAGGCGGAGGCCGAGTTCGAGGAGCTCGACGTCGACACGCCGCTCGTCGGCATCGTGATGGGGTCGAAGAGCGACCTCCCTGCGATGGAGCGCGCCGAGCGAGAGCTGACCGAGCGCGGGATCAGCTGTGAGGTGCGCGTGATGTCCGCCCACCGCGAGCCCGACAAGGTCGCTGAGTACTCGCGCAACGCGAGGATGCGCGGGCTGCGAGTGATCATCGCGGGGGCCGGCCTGTCCGCCGCGCTGCCCGGAACCGTCGCGGCCCACTCCGACCTCCCGGTGATCGGCGTGCCGCTCACGAGCCGGACCTCGATCGCCGGAGGGCTGGACGCGCTCCTGTCGATCGCGCAGATGCCACCCGGCGTTCCGGTCGCGTGCGTCGGCGTCGACAACGCGCGTAACGCGGCGGTTCTGGCCGCGCGGATTCTGGGCGCCTGACCGGTAGCCTTCGCGTCAGCGGCAACTGATGCCCGACGTAATCCATGTCTCATCGGTGGCAGGTAGTCCACTGCTCGACTCCGCAGGCGAGCGGCTCGGCCGGGTCGAGGACGTTGTCGTGCGGATGGATGAGCCGCGCGGGCTGCCGCCGGTCGTCGGCCTCGAAGCGAAGATCGGCGGCCGCGAGATGTTCGTCCCGATCGCTCGCGTCGAGCAGTTCGGTCCGGACGTCGTGAGGACGTCGACGACGAAGCTGAACCTCGCGCAGTTCGACCGGCGCGAGGGCGAGATCCTGCTGCGACGCGACGTGCTCGACCGCAGACTGATCAACGTCACGACCGCCCGCCTCGTGACCGCTCGCGAGGTCGAGCTCGTCCGCGACACGGACGGCAGATGGCGGGTCGCCGGGATCGACCCGAGCTTCCGCCCGCGGCTGTGGCGGCTGCTTCCGCGGCGATTTCGGGGGCACGACACCGACCACCGGCAGTTCGTCTCGTGGACCGATCTAGAGCCCTTCGTCGGCCACGTCCCCACCTCGCGGCTGAAGCTCGCCGCGCGCCGGCTGGTCCGCTTGCACCCGGCGCAGATCGCCGATCTCGTCGAGGCGGCCTCGCATGAGGAGGGCGAGGAGATCCTCGAGGCGGTCGGCGAGGACCCGGAGCTCGAGGCGGACGTGTTCGAGGAGCTCGACGACGAGCACCAGGTCGAGTTCCTGCGCGATCGTCCCGACAAGGAGGCAGCGGAGATCCTCGCGCGGATGGATCCCGACGACGCGGCCGACCTGCTGCTCGAGCTCGATCAGGAGCGCCGCCTGCCGGTCCTCAACCTGCTGCCGGCGGCCAACCAGCACAAGATCAAGACCCTGCTCGGCTACAACCCGTCGACCGCGGGGGGGCTGATGAACCCGGACTTTGTCTCGGTGCTCGAACGCACGACGGCGACGGAGGCGCTCGAGCGCGTCCGCGCGAGCGACCTCAGCCCGCGCGAGCTGGCGGTCGTGTGCGTCATCGACGACGCCGGCAAGCTCACCGGCGCGGTATCGCTCGCCGAGCTCGTACACGCCGATCCGCAGACGCGGATCGGGGATCTGGTCGACGCCGAGGCGCCGGATCCGACTGTCGCCCTCGAGGCGGACCTGCCCGAAGTGGCCCTGGTGATGACCGACTACAACCTGATCGCGATCCCGGTCGTCGACGGCGACTGCAGGCCGGCCGGGCTGATCTCGGTCGACGACGTGCTCGAGAAGCTGGTGCCCGAGGAGTGGCGGCGCCGCGTGGGCGCAGGTCGCTCGTAGCGAGACGCGGCGACTAGAGGGTCTCGCGAGGTGGTCGTTCGACCACCTCGAGGATGTGGACGACCCGCTCGCTCGAAACCTCGTGGGCGACCAGACCGGCGAATGCGAGCGCGCCGATCAACAACCCGTTGGCGAGCGTCAGCCAGCGGTTCACGTCGGCGTTGAACACCGCGACGTCGACGATCTCCCAGGTCGCCACGCCGGCGACGCCGCCGGCGAGCATCGACCACAACCCGAGGCCGTGCCCGAAGAGCTTCAGCTCCGGGTAGCCCTCGAGCCGGCGCTGGTGGACGAGGACCGACATGAACAGCAGCGACAGCGCCAGCCCGGCACTGCCGATCCCGAGCCCCATGCCCTTGATCGCGCCGGGGCCGAACGCGGAAGCCGCGACGATCAGCAGCACCGCCGCCAGAAGTACACCGAGATTGAAGAAAAAGCGCTGGCGTGACATGGAAGAGGCCTCCGAGCGCCTGTCCCCTAGGAGCTGATACAGCGTATCCCCCTCGGGGGTCCCCCGCAACACAAACGCTCGGCCGTCGGGCTCCTGACCGGATCCCGGGGGGTAGCCGGATAGAGTAGAACTTCGACACCAGGGAGTCGGGGTTTGGAGCGTTCAGAGGTCAGTCGCGGCGAATCGCAAGTGGTGGGGACGGCTCGGAGTCGCGTTCCCGCGTCGGGCGCACGCGTCGACGTGCGCCCGGTCGCGAGCAAGCGGGACATCCGGGCCTTCATTCGGCTGCCGTGGCGGTTGTATCGGGGTTCGGCGAATTGGGTGCCGCCGCTGATCTCGGAGCGCAAGCGCCATCTCGATCGCGCCCGTAACCCGTTTTTTGAGCACGCGGAGGCTGAGTACTTTCTGGCGTGGCGTGACGGCGAGCCGGTGGGACGGATCAGCGCGCATGTCGATCATCGGCTGAACGAGTTCCAGGGCAACGAGTGGGGGCTGTTCGGCTTCTTCGAATGCGAGCGCGATCCGGGGATCGCTGCGGCGCTGCTGGATGCGGCGGAGGCGTGGCTGCGGGAGCGCGGGCGCGACCGGATGCTCGGACCGATGGACTTCACGACGAATCACGAGTGCGGCGTGTTGGTCGAAGGTCACGAGTTGATGCCGCAGATTCTCGAGAACTGGCATCACCCGTACTACCGCGAACTGCTCGAGGGGCAGGGGCTGGTCAAGGCGATGGACCTCTACAAGTGGGAGATCCTCCCCTCGGACCGGGACAAGATGCTGCCGGTGATCGACCAGCTCGCCGACCAGCTCGAGCCCGAGCACGGGATCCGGCTTTTTCGGATGCGGCACCGCGACTTCGCGCAGGAAGTCAAGGCGTTCATGGAGGTCTATAACCTCGCGTGGTCGCACAACTGGGGGTTCGTGCCGCTCACCGACGCAGAGCTCGACAGCATGGCCAAGGAGCTCAAGCCCGTGCTCGACGAGGACTTCGCCTGCGTCGCCAAGACCGCCGACGGCGAAATCGCCGGCGTGTCGCTGTCGCTACCGGACTACAACCAGGTGCTCGCAAAGCTCAACGGCCGGCTGCTCCCGCTCGGCTGGATCAAAGCGCTCCGAGGCCGCTCGAAGATCGACGAGGTCCGCGTGTTCGCGCTCGGCGTCAAGCCGCAGTTCCAGCACACCGGCGTCGCCGCCGGGCTGTACCGCGACATCTGGGACGCCTGCCTACGCCGCAACATCCCCCGCGTCGAAACCGGCTGGATCCTCGAGATCAACGAGCCGATGAACCGCGCGATGGAGGCGCTCACCGGCCGGCTCGTGAAGCGCTACCGGCTGTACGAGCGGCTGATCGACCCCGCCGCGTCGCCTGCTTCTCCCGCCGCGCGCTGATACGCTCAAATCGCCGCCGTTACGGCGGTTCGAAGGGCTCACGATGATGAACCACGACGCATATCTAGACAGCGACGAGCAACCGCGAAGTAGCAGCTTCGCGGCCGGCGTCGTGGGCGTCGTAGCGGTTCCCGGGGACTAGGTCCCGGGGCCGGATACGGCCTCCAGCCGGCCGCGACGGAGCGGACAGGCGAAAGGAGGTCGGGCCGATGGCGAGCGAGCTGCCGACTGGCGTTGCGCCTGCCCCCGCGCGCGAGCGCGCGGCGCCCGACCCCTCGCAGTCTGGGGACATTCAGGGCGCGTTCGGCACGATCAAGGAGCACGAGGAAGCCCACCGGAGCCTGCGTTCGCGGGGGCTGGCGCTGCTGGCGATCATCGGCCCCGGGCTGATCGTGATGGTCGGCGACAACGACGCCGGTGGCGTCTCCACGTACACGCAGGCGGGCCAGAACTACGGCACCAGCCTCCTATGGGTGCTGCTACTGCTGGTCCCGGTGCTGATCGTCAACCAGGAGATGGTCGTCAGGCTCGGCGCCGTCACCGGGATCGGCCACGCGCGGTTGATCATCGAGCGCTTCGGCCGCGGCTGGGGGTGGTTCGAGTCCGGCTACCTGTTCCTGATGAATTTCCTGATCATCGTCACCGAGTTCATTGGCGTGCGGCTTGCGCTCGGCTACCTGGGCGTGTCCGCGTACATCTCGGTCCCGGTGGCCGCGCTCGCGCTGATCGGGGTTACGGTCACCGGCAGCTTCCGGTCGTGGGAGCGGTCGATGTTCGTGTTCGTGTTCGCGAACGTGCTGCTGATCCCCCTCTTCTTCATGGCCCACCCACACGCCGGGCCGATCGCGCACGGCTTCTTCGTGCCGGGGATCCAGGGCGGCGCGAGCTCGACCTCGGTGCTGCTGATCATCGCGATTATCGGCACCACCGTCGCGCCGTGGCAGCTGTTCTTCCAGCAGTCGAACATCATCGACAAGCGAATCGGGCCGCGGTGGATCAACTACGAGCGGATCGACACCTGGTTCGGCGCGGCCGTCGTGGTGCTCGGCGCCGCCGCGCTGATCTGCGTCTCGGCATTCGCGTTCCAGCACACCCCGTACTTCGGCCAGTTCTCTACCGCCGGCGCGACCGCCACCGGGCTCGAGCACACGATCGGCTCGGCCGCGGCCGTTTTCTTCGCGATCGTGCTGCTCAACGCCTCGCTGATCGGCGCCGGGGCGGTGACGCTCGCGACCAGCTACGTGCTCGGTGACGTGTTCGGCGCGCGCGGTTCGCTACACCGCAAGTTCTCGGAGGAGAAGGGCTTCTACTCGATGTTCGCGGCGCTGATCCTGGTCGCGGCGGGGATCGTGCTGATCCCGGACGCGCCGCTGGGCGTGATCACCGAGGCGGTCCAGGCACTGTGCGGGATCCTGCTGCCGATGACGACCCTGTTCCTGCTGATGCTCTGCAACGACCGCGAGGTGCTCGGGCCGTGGGTCAACCCGCCGTGGCTGAAGGCGTTCGCGAGCGTCGTCGTCGCCGTGCTGATCCTGCTGTCGGTTGTTCTGACGGTCACGACCGTGGTCCCGAGCGTGAACGTCACGACGCTGTCGCTCGTCGGCGCGGGCGTGCTCTTGGTGGTGCTCGTCCCCGCTGGTTTCAGGGCGCTACGCTCGCGCCGCGGGGCGAGCGCCGTCACGGTCGTGGGGCCCGCACCCGACGTCCCGCGCGAGCAGTGGACGATGCCGCCGGCGACGCTGCTTTCGCGACCGGTGTGGTCGACCCCGCGCCGCGCGGCGATGCTCGTGCTCGGCGCGTACATGGTGGTCGCGCTGGTGATGCTGATCGTGAAGTCCGTACAGCTGGCCGGGGGATAATCGCCCCATGATTGCCCGCTACACCCGGCCGGAGCTGGCCGAGATCTGGTCGGACTTCGCCCGTTTCGACGCGATGCGCGAGGTCGAGGTCGCCGCGTGCGAGGAGATGGAAGGACCGACCGACGGGGACCTCGAGGCGATCCGCGCGGCGACCTTCACGGTCGAGGAGATCGCCGAGCGCGAAAAGGTCACCGACCACGACACCGCCGCGTTTGTCGACGTGCTCGCCGCATCGGCCGGTCCGGCGGGGCGGTGGATCCACTACGGGTTGACCTCGAGCGACGTGCTCGACACCGGGCTCGCGCTCCAGCTGCGGCGCGTCGCCGAGGTCGTGCTGCCGGTCTCGCGCAAGCTCGTGACGGCTTTCGCCGACCGGGCGCGAGAACATGTCGACACGCTGTGCGTCGGCCGCACGCACGGGATCCACGCCGAGCCGACCACGTTCGGCGTCAAGCTCGCCGGGTTCGCCTTCGAGGCCGAGCGCAACGCGCGGCGGCTCGAGCGGGCATTCGCGCAGGTCGAGGTCGGCGCGATCTCGGGCGCCGTCGGGACGTACTCGGCGACCTCGCCGCACTTCGAGGGGCGGGTGCTCCGCAGGCTCCTCTTGGAGCGCGAGCCCGTATCGACCCAGGTGGTTCCGCGCGACCGCCACGCGGAGCTGCTGAGCTCGATCGCGCTCGCCGGCGCCGGGATCGAGCGGTTCGCCACCGAGATCCGCAACCTCGCGAGGACGGAGGTGGGCGAGGTGAGCGAGCCGTTCGGCGCCGGCCAGAAGGGATCGAGCGCGATGCCCCACAAGCGCAATCCGATCAAGTCCGAGCAGCTCGTCGGGCTCGCTCGGGTGCTGCGCGGCAACGCCCAGGCCGGGCTCGAGGACGTCGCGCTGTGGCACGAGCGTGACATCTCCCACTCCTCGGTCGAGCGGATCATCCTCCCCGACTCGACGACCCTGCTCGACTATATGCAGCGCCGGACGCTCGGGTTGATCGAGGGGATGGTCGTCGACGTCGAGCGGATGCGGTCGAACCTCGAGCTCACCCACGGCGCGCTGTTCTCCCAGCGGGTATTGCTCGCGCTGGTTGAGGCCGGGGCCTCGCGCGACGACGCCTACCGGATCGTGCAGCGGCTGGCACGCGAGGCAATCGAGCAACGCCGGCCGATGCGCGAGCTGCTCGAGGCGGAACCCGCGGGGGCGGCGCTCGACCCCGTCGCGATCTTCGACTACGTGCCGTTCGTCCGCTACGCGCACGAGATCGTCGGGCGGCTCGACGCGATCGCGTGACCGACCCGGAGTCATCGGGACCGCTCGCTAGGATCGAATGGTGACTGCTCTCAGAGACCTCCCGAAGATCGCGTCCGGGAAGGTCCGTGAGATCTACGAAGGGCCCGACGGGACGCTGCTGCTGGTGGCGTCCGACCGGATCTCGACCTACGACGTGGTGCACCCGACGCCGATCCCTGACAAGGGGGCCGTGCTCACCGGGCTCTCGACGTTCTGGTTCGAGAACTTCCCGCCTTTCATCGCCAACCACATGATCTCAGTGACCGACGGGGTCCCCGACGAGGCCCGCGCCCGCGGGATGCTCGTCAAGAGGCTCGAGATGCTGCCCGTCGAGTGCGTCGTCCGCGGCTACATCACCGGATCGGGGTGGAAGGACTACCAGGCCACCGGCTCCGTTTCGGGGATCGAGCTGCCGGCGGGGCTGCGCGAGTCAGACCAGCTTCCCGAGCCGCTGTTCACCCCGTCAACCAAGGCTGACGTCGGCCACGACGAGGCGATCGACTTCGAGGGCGCCGTCGAGCTGATCGGCGACCGCGCGCTGGCGGAGCGAGCCCGGGACGTGTCGATCGAGCTGTACCGGTACGCGGCCGAGCACGCGCGCGAGCGCGGGATCATCCTCGCCGACACGAAATTCGAGCTCGGGCTCGACGTCGACGGGGTGCTCACGCTCGGCGACGAGGTATGCACGCCCGACTCGTCCCGGTTCTGGCCGGCAGATCAGTACGAGCCGGGACGGGGGCAACCGAGCTTCGACAAGCAGTACGTCCGCGACTGGGCGTCTGGCACCGGCTGGGATCGCACCCCGCCGGCGCCCCCGATCCCCGACGACGTCGTCGCGCGGACCCGCGAAAAGTACGTGGAGGCCTACGAGCGGATCACCGGCCAGCGGTTCGACGCGTGGCTCAGCCGGACGGGAGCCTCGGAGGGCTCCTAGTGCGCGCGCGAGTGCTCGTCAGGCCGAAGGCGGGCATTCTCGACCCGCAGGGCCAGGCGGTCGAGCGGGCGCTGCCTGCGCTCGGATTCACCGGCGTCTCGAACGTCCACGTCGGCAGGTTGGTCGAGCTCGACGTCGAGGATCCGGCGCGGCTGCCCGAGATGTGCGAGCGCCTGCTGTCGAACCCGCTGATCGAGGACTACGAGATCGTCGAGGACGGGGCCGGCTCGTGAAGTTCGGCGTCGTCCGCTTCCCCGGCTCGTGTGACGACGTGGACGCGCTCCACGCCGCCGAGCGCGTGGGCGACGCGGTGGTGCTGTGGCACGCCGACCGCGATCTGCAGGGCGTCGACGCAGTGGTCGTCCCCGGCGGCTTCTCCTACGGCGACTACCTGCGCGCCGGGGCGATCGCGCGGTTCGCGCCGGTGATGGAGTCGGTCGCGGAGTTCGCCCGCGAGGGCGGCATCGTGCTGGGTATCTGCAACGGCTTTCAGGTCCTGTGCGAGGCGCACCTGCTGCCCGGCGCGCTGCTGCCGAACACGTCGCTGAAGTTCGTCTTCCGCCAGGTCGAGCTCGACGTCGAGGATCCCGACACCGCGTTCACGCGCGCGTGCGCGAGCGACGAGCGGCTGTCGATCCCGGTCAAGCACACGACCGGGCGCTTCTATTCGCCGAACCCCGTTCACGTAGTGCTCCGCTACGCGCCGGGCCAGAACCCGAATGGCTCCCAGGACGACATCGCCGGGATCTGCAACGAGGGCGGGAACGTGTTCGGGCTGATGCCGCACCCCGAGCACGCGGTAGACCCGCTCACGGGGTCGACGGACGGGCTTAAGATCTTCGAGTCGATCGGAGCGCATGTCGCCGACCGCGTTGCCGTCTAGCCGCCACCGCCAGCTCGGGCTCACCGACTACGAGTACGAGCTGATCGTCGAGAAGCTCGAGCGCGAGCCCAACGACGTCGAGCTCGCGATGCTGTCGCTGATGTGGTCCGAGCACTGCGCGTACAAGCACTCGCGCAAACTGCTGCGGACGCTTCCGACCGAGGGCCCGCACGTACTGCTCGGCCCCGGCGAGAACGCGGGCGCGGTCGACGTCGGCGACGGGCTCGCGGTCGCGTTCAAGGTCGAATCGCACAACCACCCGAGCGCGGTCGAGCCGTTCCAGGGCGCGGCGACCGGGGTCGGCGGGATCCTGCGCGACGTGTTCGCGGTCGGGGCGCGGCCGATCGCCGTGCTCGATTCGCTGCGGTTCGGCGAGCCCGAGGCCTCGGAGCGTTCGCGCTACCTGCTCGACCGCGCGGTCGCG
The DNA here is from genome assembly GCA_963770735.1 of uncultured Solirubrobacterales bacterium. Taxonomy (GTDB): domain Bacteria; phylum Actinomycetota; class Thermoleophilia; order Solirubrobacterales; family Solirubrobacteraceae; genus Palsa-465. Next base: position 122,156 of record CAVYRB010000001.1, read on the forward strand.
GGGATCGGCCACTACGGCAACTCGATCGGGGTGCCGACCGTCGGCGGCGAGATCTACTTCGAACAGAGCTACGAGCAGAACTGCCTGATCAACGCGATGTGCCTCGGGATCGCGCCCCACGAGCGGCTGACGCGCAGCGCCGCGGCCGGCCCGGGCAACGTGCTCGTGCTGCTCGGCGCGCTGACCGGGCGCGACGGGATCGGCGGCGCGTCGGTGCTCGCGAGCGCCGAGCTCGGCGAGGGCGACGAGGCCAAGCGCCCGTCGGTCCAGATCGGCGACCCCTTCGCCGAGAAGAAGCTGCTCGAGTGCTGCCTCGAGCTGCTCGATCGCGGGCTGCTGGCGTCGCTCCAGGACCTCGGCGCCGCCGGCCTCACCTCTTCGTCGTCGGAGATGGCGAGCAAGGGCGGCGTCGGCCTCGACATCGACGTCTCCCGCGTGCCGCTCCGCGAGCCGGGGATGGAGCCGTTCGAGATCATGGTCTCCGAGTCGCAGGAGCGAATGCTGTGCGTGGTGGAGCCACAGCGGGTTGCCGACGTGGTCGCGGTCTGCGAGCGGTGGGAGGTGCTCGCCAGCGAGATCGGCACGGTGACCGAGGGCGATCGGCTGCGCGTGCTCGACGGCGGCGCGGTCGTGGGCGACCTGCCCGTGGACGTGCTCGTCGACGACTGCCCGCTTTACGACCTCGAGCCCGCGCCGCCCTCGCCCACCACCGCCACCGACGAAGCACCGCTTTACGGTGCATCGCAGGAGGGGCGGGTGTTGACCGGAGACGAGAGACCCGCCCAGATTCTGCTGGCGCTCCTCGCCTCCCCCAACATCGCGTCCCGCCTGCCGGTGTTCGAGCAGTACGACCCGGTCGTCCAGTCGCGCACCGTGCGCCGGCCCGAGGAGGCGGACGCGGCGGTGCTCGCCTTGCCCGACGGTTCCGCGATCGCGGTCTCGATCGACGGCAACGGCCGCCGGGTCGCGTGCGATCCCCGCGAGGGTGCGGCCGAGGCGGTGTACGAGTGCGCCGCCAACCTCGCGTGCGTCGGCGCTGAGCCGCTCGGGCTGACCAACTGCCTGAACTTCGGCAACCCCGAGAAGCCGCACGTCGCATGGCAGCTGACCGAGGCCGTCGCGGGGCTCGCGGAGGCGTGCCGCGCGCTCGAGATCCCGATCGTCGGCGGCAACGTCTCGCTCTACAACGAGGCGCCGAGCGGCCCGATCTTCCCGACGCCGGTCGTCGGGATCGTCGGCAAGCTGCCGGACGCGACCCGCGCCGGCCGGCTCGGATTCGTCCGCGAGGGCGACGCGATCGCGCTGGTCGGCTCCTTCGAGCCGACGGTTCCCGGCTCCGAGCTGTCGAAGCTCCGGGGAGAGCCACCGTCGGGCGAGCTCCCGTTCAAGGACGTGCAAGCGGTCCGTGACGCGCAGGTGGCGGTTCGGGATGCGGTTCGCTCCGGGGCGCTACATAGTGCGCATGACATCGCCGAGGGCGGCCTGGCCGTGGCGCTCGCCGAGTCCTGCATCGCGGGCGGGATCGGCGCGGAGGTCGCGGTGCCCGACGGGCTCGACCCGTTCGCCGAGGCGCCCGGGTGCGGGTTCGTCGTCTCGGGTCCAGGGGAGCTCGTCGCGAACCTGGGCCTCGTGATCGGCCGCGTCGGCGGCGGCCGGCTCCGGCTCGACGGACTGCTGGAGCTCGCAGTTTCCGAGATGGCGCGGGCGCGCACCGAGGGCCTGCGGAAATTCGTGTAACCCCGCTGCTAGCCTTGAATTTCAGCTCCCGGCGAACGCCGCAGCTATGCCTCTCGTGAACGATCATCGTGACGGACCGCGCGACGAGTGCGGCGTCTTCGGCATCTACGCGCCGGAACACGACGTCGCCAGGCTCGCCTACTTTGCGCTGTTCGCGCTCCAGCATCGCGGTCAGGAGTCCGCGGGGATCGCGACTGCGCACCGCGGCGGCAGCATCATGGCGATCCGCGACCAGGGGCTCGTCGCGCAGGTGTTCGACGAGCACACGCTCCGCTCGCTGGTTGGTGATATGGCGATCGGCCACGTCCGCTACTCGACGACCGGGTCCTCGGAGTGGGAGAACGCGCAGCCGATCGTGCGCGACGACCGTCGCACGATCGCGCTCGCCCACAACGGCAATCTGATCAACGCCGTCGAGCTCCACGCCGAGCTGCGCGGTCGCGACGTCCCGTTCAGCTCGACGTCTGACTCGGAGATCATCGCGGCGCTGCTGGCGACCCACCCGGCCGAGAAGATCGAGGACGCGGTCGCCGACGTCGTCCCGCGGCTGAAAGGCGCGTTCTCAACTGTCGTGATGACCGAGGAGGCGGTGATCGCGTTCCGCGATCCGGCCGGCGTGCGGCCGCTCGCGCTCGGGATGATCGACGACGGGGCGCGGGCACGCGTCCTACTGCGTCGCGAGCGAATCGTGCGCGTTCGACCTGATCGGCGCGACGTACCTACGCGACGTCGCAGCCGGGCGAGATGATCACGCTGACGCGAGACGGGTTCCGCTCGAAGCTGGTCGCCGAGGCCGACCGGCAGGCGTTCTGCGTGTTCGAGTACATCTACTTCGCCCGCCCGGACTCGAAGATGGCCGGCACCGTGCTGCAGGTCGCTCGCGCGAAGATGGGCGAGATTCTCTGGCGCGAGGCGCCGGTCGACGCCGATCTCGTGATCCCGGTGCCGGACTCGGGCAACGCCGCCGCCCGGGGGCTGGCGCGCGCGGCGGGGCTGCCGCAGGACGACGGCTTCATCAAGAACCGCTACGTCGCGCGCACGTTCATCCAGCCGGGCCAGGAGCTCCGCCGCCACGGGCTGCGGCTGAAGTTCAACCCGCTGCGCGAGGTGGTCGAGGGCAAACGGCTGATCGTCGTCGACGACTCGATCGTGCGCGGGAACACGATGCCCGGGATCGTCGAGATGCTGCGTGACGCCGGCGCCGCCGAGATCCACCTGCGGATCTCGTCGCCGCCGATCAAGCACCCGTGTCACTACGGGATCGACATGTCCACACGCGAGGAGATGATCGCCCACGGCCGTACGATCGAGCAGATCTCGGCCGAGCTCGGCGCCGACTCGCTGCACTATCTGTCTCTGGACGGGGTCTACGAGGCAGTCGGCGCGGACCGCGACACGCACTGCGACGCGTGCTTCAGCGGCGAGTACCCGCTCGACGGCACCGAGACCGCCAACGGCAAGCACGCGCTCGAGTCCGAGCTGCCGCTGGTTCGCGCTTGAGGGTCGCGGTACTCGCCTCCGGCGCCGGGACGAACCTCCAGGCGCTGCTCGACCGGGTGCACGGTCGCGACGGCATCTCGGTGGTCGCGGTCGCGTCCGACAAGCCGGATGCGCTCGCGCTCGAGCGGGCGCGGGCGGCGGGGGTGGCGACCGAGGTGTTCGCGCGCGAGAATTTCGCCGCGCGGGCCGAGCGCGATGCCGCGATCGCCGAGTGGCTGGGCGACCAGGCGGTCGAGCTGGTGGTGCTGGCCGGGTACATGCAGCTCCTCTCGCCGGAGTTCCTGGAGCGGTTCGAGCGCCGGGTGATCAACGTCCACCCGGCGCTGTTGCCCGCGTTCCCGGGGCTCGGCGCGGTCCAGCAGGCGCTCGACTACGGCGTCAAGGTGTTCGGGGTGACGGTCCACTTCGTCGACGACGGCGTCGACACCGGCCCGGTGATCCTCCAACGAGCGGTCGAGATCCCCGATCCGGGGTCCGCCGACGAGGTGCTCGAGCAGCTCCACGGGGTCGAACACGAGCTGCTCCCCGAGGCCGTCAGGCTGATCGCGGCGGGGGCGGTGCGCTTCGATCCGGCCAATCCGCGGCGCGTCCTGATTGAGCGGTAGAGTCGGGCCCGATGCCGCCGGGAACCGAGTCGTTGAGCCGGTTCGAGGCGACCGCGTCTGAGAACGTGAGGGTCGCCCGGGCGCTGCTGTCGGTATCCGACAAGACCGGGATCGTCGAGTTTGCGCGCGGGCTCGCGGAGCTTGGGATCGAGATCGTCTCGACCGGCGGGACCGCTCGCGAGCTGGCGACGGCCGGCGTAGAGGTCCGCGAAGTATCCGACTTGACTGGCTTCCCGGAGATCATGGACGGCCGCGTCAAGACGCTTCACCCGAAGCTGCACGCGGCGCTGCTCGCGGTCCGCGACGACCCCGCCCACCTGCAGGCCGCCGAGGAGCACGACGTCGAGCTGATCGACCTCGTGTGCGTGAACCTGTATCCGTTCGAGCGGACCGTGGCGCGGGAGGGCGTGAGCGACGCCGAGGTGATCGAGAACATCGACATCGGCGGCCCGACGATGATCCGCGCGGCGGCGAAGAACTTCGCGTTCGTCGCGCCGGTCGTCAGCCCCGAGGCCTACGACGCCGTGCTCGCGGAGCTGCGCGAATCCGACCGCCGCCTGTCGCCGGCCACTCGCGAGTCGCTGGCTGCGGAGGCGTTCGCGTACACGGCGCGCTACGACACCGCGATCGCGCGCTGGTTCCAGGAGCGGCGCGAGGGCTTCCCGTCGCTGATGGTGCGCGCGTTCGAACGGATGCTCGACCTTCCCTACGGCGAGAACCCGCACCAGCGGGCGGCCTACTACTCGCAGGTCGGCGCCCGCGCCCACCTGCTCTCGAACGTCTCGCAGCTCGGCGGCAAGCAGCTGTCCTTCAACAACCTCTTGGACCTCGATGCGGCACGGTCGATGATCGGAGACCTCGACGGCGACGCGTGCGTGATCGTCAAGCACAACAACCCGTGCGGGGCTGCCGTGGCCGGGACGCCTTTGGACGCGTACCGGCACGCGTTCGAGTGCGATCCGGTCTCGGCCTACGGCGGCGTGATCTGCCTGAACCGCCGGGTGTACCGCGAGCTGGCGGAGGCCCTGGTCGGCCAGTTCATCGAGGTCCTGTTCGCGCCCGGATACGACGAGGACGCGCTCGAGGTGCTCGCGACCAAGCGCAACATGCGGGTGCTCGACAGCCACGGTGACCACGAGCCGCGAGTGCTCGAGTCGGACCTGCGCCAGGTGATGGGCGGGATGCTCGTCGAGGACGCCGACGACGTGTCCGAGGGGCGGGAGTCGATGCAGGTCGTCAGCGCGCGCCAGCCCAGCGACGCCGAATGGGACGAGCTGCTGTTCGCGTGGAAGGTGTGTAAGCACGTCCGCTCGAACGCGATCGTCGTCTCCCGCGACCGCGCCACGCTCGGAATCGGGGCGGGCCAGATGAGCCGGGTGGACTCGGTGCGCCTGGCGCTCGAGAAGGCCCGGGTCGGGCTGGAGGGCTCGGCGCTCGCGTCCGACGCGTTCTTCCCGTTCGCCGACGGCCCCGAGCTCGGGATGGAGGCCGGCGTGAGCTCGATCATCCAGCCAGGCGGGTCGATTCGCGATCAGGACGTGATCGACGCCGTCAACGCCGCCGGCGCGACGATGGTGTTCACCGGCCGCCGCCACTTCCGCCATTGAGCTTCCTGCGGCTCGGAGGCGATCCCCCCTCGCCCTACGAGGGCCGGTACGGGTTCAGCCGCGTCGTTCAGGCGGGTGCGGTCGTGGTGGTCGGCGGCACGACCTCGGTCGATGTCGACGGCGCGGTGATCGGCGAGACGCCGTACGAGCAGGCGGTCGAGATCTTCTCGAAGCTCACCCACGAGCTCGAGCGAGTCCATGCCTCGCTCGCGGACGTTGTCCAGGTTCGCGTCTACGTGACCGACATCTCGCGCGCCGACGAGGTCGGCCGCGCCCACGGTGAAACGTTCGGCTCGGTCCGGCCGACGATGACGATGGTCGAGGTCAGCGCCCTGATCGACCCGCGGATGCTGGTCGAGGTTGAGGTGCTGGCGGTGGTGGGGGAGGACTAGGGCGGGCGTATCGGCGGATCGCCCAGCCTGCCGAACGTCGCGCCGGCGGGAGGACTTACCACCAGGCCGGCCTCGACCTCACCGTGGCAGTTGCTGCAGAGCAGGACGCACTTCGCTGCCTCCGCTCGGTACGCGGCAATCGACTTCCCCGACGAAACGGTCATCGGGAACACCTTGCTAGCAGGATCGACGTGGTGAAACGAAAGGCTCACGACGCACCGGTCGTATTCGCACACGGCGCACGCACCCCCCGCTTCCTCGATCACGGTCCTTCGCAGCGCCTGGTGCCTCCGTGTCACCGCTTCGGCGACGCAGCGCTTGCAGCGCCAACGTCGACCGCCCTCTCCATTCGAGTACTGGGCGAATTCCGTCACCCCGTGTCGGGAGCAGCGCTTGTTCTCGACCGGCAAGCGCGGCTCGGGGATGGTGGGCGTCCGGCTCGTCGAACGAGAGGCCTGTGGTCGTCCATGTCGACAGCTTCGCAATCGACTCGGACAGAACGTATGTTCGATCTGAAAATGGGCCGCCCGAGAGTCGAACTCGGATCTCAAGGCTTAAAAGGCCTGTGCGTTACCGTTACGCCAGCGGCCCCGGTGCCAGCATAGAAGTTGGCATCCGGACCGTTCTCTGCGTGCTCGAAGCACAACGAGTCGCCTGCGTATCCGACCGTCACGTTCGAGGCGTAGCGCTACCGTTACACCCGTGCGCGAGCTCGGCGCTGTAGCTGCGAGCCGGCGCGTGCGCCCCCATGGTCTAGCGGCCTAGGACGCCTGCCTTTCACGCAGGAGATCGCCGGTTCGAATCCGGCTGGGGGTACTGCTCAAAATCCCTGCTCGTGAGTCGGATCCACGGGTGTCCTAGGTCAGCACCTCGTTTCGACGTGGCCCGATAGTGGCCCAAACCTTTGATGGACGCGGGCGAGACAAGCGTCGTGGATGGCGTTTGGGGGCGATGATCGATTGCTCGTTGCACGCTGAGGCGCGCTCCTCTTCGGCGTCGTAGGAGTTCAGGCGATTGGCGATGTTGGGGCCGGCGCTGTCGAGCAGCGCCTTGACCCCGTTGCTCTCGAGCGCCGCGGCCATCGCTGCGAAGTCCGGCGGCGGTCAGTGCTGCGCTGCCAGGAAATCGGCTCCGTGCGCGTAGCGCGTGTTGACTGGGATCCCCTTGCGGCATAGCTCGCACTCGTCGGCCGGCCATGACGGGATTCGGATCTCGGTGAGCCAGACGTGGTCATCACAGCCGACCGTGCTCGCGTCGGCGTTCCCGCGCGTGCAGAGGGCTGCCACGGTTGCGACCTCGCCGCCGGCGGACCGCACCGCCGCGACCGTCTCGGTCAGAGACTCGCCGGTGTTGACGACGTCGTCGACCACGAGCACCTGACGTCCGTCGACCCGCTCGTCGTAGCCGCGCCTCAGTGCGAACGGCGGGCGGAGCGGCCCCGGCGCGGCGGTCGCGGGGTCGTAGCCCGCCTCCTTGGCGTGCTCCGCGAAAACGCTCGGGAGACCGAGGTGGTGGGCGGTCCACTGGGAGACGATCAGGCCCCCCGTCGCCGGGCCACAAACGATCTCCAGGCGCCGGCCAGCCACCGCCTGCGCAAGGAGCTCGGCGAGCCGGGAGATCTTCGAGGTGTCGATGAAGATCGCGTCCTTGTCGATCCAGCCGTCGCCGTGCTCGCCGTTGATGTAGACGAAGTGATCGCCGGTGATGACAGCATCCGAAGCCGCAATGATCCGCTGTGCCTCGGCGGCGCGGCGCGCTGGGTCGAGGTCCGGTGGGCTCATCTCCCGGCGCCGGCCGACGCGAAATCGAGGCCGATGTCATCGCAGATCACCCGCGCGGCGTTGCGGCCCGACGCCATCGAGACGCCGGCGCCCGGGTGCGACTCCGATCCGCACAGGTAGACGTTCTCGACCGGCGAGCGGTAGCCAGCGAGGTCCGGGGTCGGGCGAAGTGGCCCCGACTGGTAGGGGATCATCGCCCCGTGCGGGATCGTCCCGCGCACCGCGGTCGACAGGTGGCGCTCGAGGTCCACGGGCGAGCGGGCGACCCGCGCGAGCAGGCGGGCACGCAGCTCGGGGAGGTAGTGCTCGCTCAAGAAGTCGATCAGGTACTCGGCGTAGCGGTCGCGGACCTGGTCCCACTCGCCGACACCAACCTGCCCGGTCGCATCCCCACGGATCCGGTAGGGGACGCCGAGTACGACGAACTTCTTCAGATGTTTTCCAGTGGGCGCCCGCGTGGGATCGATCTCCGAGTCGTTCCAGCTCACGATCACGGGGGCGGCCGGCAGCAAGCCGGCGCGGGCTTGGTCTACCGGAGTCGCCATCGCATCGAGCGAGGCGCCGCTCAAGTGGACGTGCGCGGCCGCTGCCACCGCGGGACCAGCGGCATACTCCACCGGGCCGTCGAGCGCCGCGTAGATGACAAGCACGGCGTCGCCCCACTCGAGCCTTCGGGTGCGCTCGGCCACCTCCCTACCGACGACATCCTCACCCAGCAGCCGAAGCACGAGCTGCGCCGGGTCCACGCTAGACGCGACCAGCTTCCGGACCCCGACACGCTCGCCATCGCCAAGCACGACCGCGACGGCCCGGCCCGCCTCGACCTCGATCCGGTCGACGGCCTTCCCGGTTCGCACGCTCCCGCCGAGTTGCTCGAGGCGGGCGACCATCGCTAGCGGGAGGTTGTGCATGCCGCCGCGGACGAACTTGTTGCCCTCAGCCTGCAGCACGCTGGCGAACAGCCACGAGATCTCGCCACCGGCAGCGTCATCGGGCCCATGCCCGACGAACGGGGCAAACGCCCCGAACAGGCACTTCGTCTCCTCGGCCTCGAACGTCTCGTCGCACCAGGCCCGCATGCTCTGAAGACTCTGGCGATAGCGGTCGAGTCCGCCCGCCGTCGCCTCCATCCCGGCGAGCACGGCCGACATCGACCCGGGCGCAGAGAAGAGAGACTTCACGATCCCCTCCCGCTCCTCGCGGTAGCGCCCAAACAGCTCGAGCGCCGTCTCGGCATCCTTCTGCGAGAAGCGGCCGATGCTCTCCCGCACCTGACCCAGGTCGCTGCCGATCGCGATGCAGCGGCCATCCGGGAACGCATGAGCCCACGCATACTGGGGCTCGACGAGCTCCAGCCCAAGCTCAAACAGGCCGAGCTCATCGGGGGCCGGGGAGAGGTTCGCGAGCTGGTAGCCGCTTGCGTGCGAATCCGATCTGAAGCCGGGAGCTGCGATCTCCTCCGTCATCGTCATCCCGCCGACCACGTCCTTCTCCTCGATCACGACGACGTCAAGCCCGGCGCGCGCCAGATAGCAGCCGCATGCAAGACCGTTGTGCCCTGCGCCGATAACCACCGCGTCATGCTGCTCCGTCACGGGCACCGATGCTTTCAAAACGCGTAGGTCAGGCCCCGGGTCGCCCCGCCGCGGAGGAGCGCGCCTGCCCCAGCCACGGCGGGGTCAGCGCGCGACGAGTCTCGACGCCGGCTAGTGGTGCGGTACATCCTCGTCGGTCCGCCGATCGGCCGCGGTACTGGGTTCAACGCCGGGATCGCGGCGCTCAGCGGTTCGCGCGATCCGCTCGGCGCGCGGCCACAGGCGCTCGTAACTGTCCATGATCGCGGCACGCGCCGCGGCGAGCTCGATGATGAGCCGCTCGGCCAACCCTGGGTGCCTCATACGCAAGCACCTTACACTGTAAAGTGGCGTGCAGATGCCGCAAGCCGTCGCCTCACATCCATCACCCGGCAAGGCTCGGCCCCGGTTGAGCCTCGGATTGATCCTCGACGCGGCGCTGGCGCTGATCGAGCGCGATGGCCCTGACGGGCTCAGCATGCGACGCCTCGGCGCGGAGCTCGGGGTCGAGGGCATGGCGCTCTACCACCACCTCGCCAGCCGCGAAGAGCTGCTCCGCGCGATCAGCGACCGGCTGCTGGATCCCCTGCACGAGCTTGAGCTCACCGCCGACTGGCGCGAAGCTTGTCGCCGCTTCGCCACCGCGCTGCGCGAGGTCGCGCTGGGACAGCCGGCGGCGTTTCGCCTCGTCGGCCTGCAGCCGTTCGACACGCCCGCGGCACTTCAGCCCGTCGAGCGGCTCCTCGGTGTCCTCGTCAGACAGGGTTTCACGCCCGCCGACGCGCTCGCGGTCTACCGCGCCGTGGCCAGCTACGCCCGCGGCTACGCGCTCGCCGAGGCGACCGGCTTCACCGTCGACGCCGCCCACCCCGCCGGACAGCAACGGCTGCGCGCGCTCGGAGACGACAAATTCCCCATCCTTGCCGGTCTCGCCGACCAACTCGCCGGCCTCGACGCCGACAGCGGATACGAACGTGGGCTTGACGCTCTGCTCGGCGGATTTGCCGACGCGAGATGAGCGCTCCTCGATCCGGGGATCTACGCCATCCTGCGGACTGATCGCCGCGCCGCCGTCACCGCCCGGTCGCACACGACGCAGTCGCGGGCACCGTTCACTGGCTGCAAGCTGAGCCGTCCGCTGAAGGACGGTCGGCAACGTGCCGGAGCGCACACGCCACCGTCGGCATCACGTCTGTCTAGGTGCGAGCATCGACCAGAGCGCGAGGCCCGGCGGCGGGTCCTACCGTCACCGAACCGGTGACCGGGCTCGCCTCGTCGCACCGATCGTCGGGCAGGGAGCGATATTTAGCCCGATCGGGCCGTCGGTTTGACGGTCGCGAAGGGATTGAGCTTGAGCCAGCGTGGGAGTGCGCGGCGCAGTTGGCTGTTCCCGGTGAGCTTGAGGCTTCCGGCGCGCAGGGCGGAAGCCCAGGTTGTGTTTCCCATCCAGATGTTGGTGAGGGTGCGCACGTCGCTGGTTAGGTGTATGTCGGTGTCACCGCCGGGGTAGGTGAGGCAGACTTCGGCGCCGTCGGGGGTGACGATCAGCCAGTATGCGCGGTAGTCGCTGGGCGCGTCGGGGAAGTGCAGTGCGATGACCGTGCGGTTGGGGACCTCGTCGAGGTGAAGGTTTCGGTGGATGTCCCAGACGAGCAGGCGGGGGTCGAGGTCCTGTTCGCGATACTCGGTGGGCAGCCAGCGTCGGCCCCATACCCCTAGCTGTTCGACTACTGGGCGCAGTTCCTCCCCCGCAGGCGTTAGCGCGTACCGCATCCCGTTTGCGTCCTCACGCCGCTCGATGATGCCGGCGATTGCGAGCTCATCCAGGCGGCGGGACAGGACGCTGGACGTGATGTTGGGGATGCCTCGCCGCAGGTCGTTGAAACGCGTGCTGCCGGCTAGGAGCTCGCGGACGATCAGTGGCGTCCAACGGCGCGCGACGATTTCGGCCGCGAGCGATACGGGGCAGAACTCGCCGTATCCCTCCATCGCCGCAGCGTACGCCGCGCGGTTGCATTTTGCTACTTGAGCCGGGTCCGGACCGGCGCGATGCTCCAGCCGTGAGTGTTTCTATGGGTCAGGCGGTTCCGACGCCCGCCGAGGTCTGGTCAACCGGCGACTACGCGGACGTGTGCGACCGCATGATTCCTGGGCTCGGCGCGCGGCTGGTCGAGCTCGCAGACGTGCAGGTCGGCGATGAGGTGCTTGACGTGGCGGCCGGAACGGGCAACGCGGCGCTGCCCGCCGCGACCGCTGGGGCGATCGTCACGGCACTGGACATCACGCCCGCGCTGCTTGAGATCGGCTCCCAGCGCGCGAGCGCGGCCGGCTTGGATATCGAATGGGTGCACGGAGACGCGCAGGCGCTGCCGTTTGCCGAGCACAGCTTCGACCGCGTGCTGTCCTGTGTAGGGGTGCAGTTCAGCGGCGACCACGACGCCGCAGCATCGGAGCTGCTCCGCGTCTGCCGACCCGGGGGTCATATCGGTCTGATTGCGTGGACACGCGAAGGATTCATCGGCCTAGTCCTCACCGCAGTCGCCAAGGCGACGGGCGGCGCCAGATCGCAGCGATCGCCACTGGACTGGGGTTCCGAGGAAAAGCTGACCGAACTGTTCGGCGAGCACGTAGCAGACATCTCCTTTCACCGCGAGCACGTGGAGATGCCGGCCGACTCACCCAGCGCCTGGGTCGACTACATGGCCACCGCCTATGGGCCACTAGCCAGGGCCCGAGCCACGCTCGAGGCGCACCGAGCGTGGGATCCCCTGCGCGCAAGGCTCGCCGAGATCGCCGACGCACACACTGCAAGCGACGATCCGGCGTTCGCTGGCCACGCCGAGTACCTGACCGCCCTGCTTCGCTGCTGACCACGCAGAAGCGACGAGATTGTGATGCCCGAGCCTGTGCCCCGGATGCTGACGTTCGCCAACGTCACGTCGGTAGTGGCGCTTGTGTTCGCGATGGGCGGTGGCGCCTACGCGTTCACGTCGGTTGCTCGATCTAGCGCAGTGATCCATGGCTGCTATCAGAAGAAGACCGGCATCGTGCGGGTGATTGCCGCGCACAAGAAGTGCCGCACCTCAGAGAAGGCGATCACCTGGAACCAGAACGGAGCTCGGGGTATGCCCGGCGTCGAGGGTCGGCAGGGGCCGAAGGGCGATGCCGGTTTGACAGGTCCCAAGGGCGAAACCGGACGGATGGGTCCCAAAGGCGACACGGGCCCGGCAGGCCCCAAGGGCGATACCGGCCCGGCCGGACCGTCCGGGGTCGTCGGAGCGGACACGAGGGAGTTCGCCTCGACGCTGCCGGTGTCGATGACATTCACGAAGAAGCTGGCCCAGACCGAGCTCCTGATCACCGTGTCAGGCACAGGCTTCGAGAGCACCGCTGGCATGACCGGCGGGCTCGACGACGACCTCAGCGGCTCGAGCTTTACCCAAGGCGGCGGACCGATCACTTCACTGTTCTTCAACAACGCCGGCGAGCACTTGACGCTCCCCACCGCCCAGTCCGTCGTACCCGACGCCCCGGCGGGCAACTACACATTCACGGTTTCCAGTTCTTCCATTGACCCGCTCAGGACCGATGGCAACGACCGGTTCACGCTGTCCGTGGTCGAGTTCATGCCGGCCGGGTGAGACTACTCCCAAGGTAACCGCCCCCCAACTTCGATTCCGCTGCTCCCGATCCATTGCGAGAACAGAACGTCGCGCGTGTGGATCACACAAACTCGACGGCGAGGCGGCTCCTCCAAGGCGAACTGCAAGCGCCGCAAGGGAGCACTACCGATATCTACATAGGCAACGCTGGGCGCGCACGGCCTAGTCTCGATGCCCTGCAGACCGCGCATTCCGAGACTGTCACCGCTGGCGCGAAGGTGCCCGCGCGTCAACGAAGGCAGGTATGCATCGGCCGTCGCGAGCGGCCCGCGTGTAGCTGCTTTACGCCTGATGCAGCAGTACGGGCTCGCCGGCGAGGCTGCTGCTCTCGTGCTTGCTGCCGTCGGGGATCTCAGCCAACGCTGGCGATGACCAGGGCAGCGGCCGCGAGAATGCCGCATCGCCCCGGCAGACGGGCAACCGTGGCCGTCGTCGCCGGCGGAGCTGGTGGCGTTCCAGAGCAGCAGTGTCAGCAGTCCGATTACGTCGATCGAGTCCGCTGCAGGTAGCCCGTAGCAGCAGCAACCATCCGTTCTGTCTGTGGCAGCTACTCGAAGTGGCCGAAGCGGTCAGCAATACGGGAGGCTGCCGCGATGTCTGGCTAGTGGCGCGGTGTTACGAGGCGCAGTCTGCAAAGGCTTCGATCGGGATCGTGTCGTTGCTGTTGTTCGTGCCGGCGACGGTCCAGGACTGCGCACTGCTGCCTGGTAGCACCAACCCACCAGCGCTCGGGCCGGAGTCGGAGATGGTCCCGACCTCCGCATACCCGTAGGAGGCGATCCATCCGCCTCCTCCGCCAACGAGCGTTTCCCCCGACTGGCAGGTGGCGGTGGCATATGTGGTCTGGCCAGGCGAGGCGGTTGGACTGTAGGCACTCCTGATGGTCACGTTCGTTGCCCCGGGTTCGCCCTGAATCCCTTGCGGTCCTGGGGGTCCGGTTGGTCCGGGTGGGCCTGGCGTTCCCTGCGATCCGGCTGCGCCGTGAGGCCCTGGCGGGCCCTGCGATCCAGCGTCTCCCTTCTCGCCCCTGAAGAGAGCGAGAGTCGACCCTGACACCTTCGCTGGCGTCACGGAACCGTCATGAAGCTGCCTCGTGCCAACCGCTCCCCTTTTCAACTCGGCGGAGCCAACGCTGTGCCGAGGGACTTCGACCGCCGCGTACGCGCTGCCGCTCAGCGCGATGAACAGAGCCAAGATTCCTAAGTGTTGCTGGCGAAGATACGCCCGAAGCCGAGCAAACATCAATTCCCTCCTCACGCTCACAGGGCGCCGATCAAGTGCCGCCACGTGAATTGGTGCCGAACGTAGCTTGAACGAACCCGTCGGGTCAGAGTTGCGGCACTTCTGGGCTCCCGCTTAGATCGAGTTGCACCAGTCTCACCGACGCTGCTGGTCCTGAGCAAGAGCGTCGATGTCGCTCTCTGCCAGATCCGCTGCCGCAACGAGGGGAAGGGGTCATGCTGCGGGCATCGGACGGCGCGGGAGCGCCCGTCGAGGCGCTCCCGGTCGCCTGGCCGGTCCGGTTCGGTTCAGAGCTCGAGGCCGGCGCTGACGTGCATCATCGGAGCGCGACGCGCGCGGATCGTCCCGATGATCTCCTCGGTATCGATGCCCTGCAGGTACACGCTCGTCGTGGACACATACGAATGCCCGAGGTGACGCTGGATGACCGGCAGCGGCACCCCCTCCCGCGCGAGTTCGACAGCGTGCGCATGGCGGAGCTGATGCGGCGCGAACCGACCGCCGCACACCGGCCGCGAGCGCGTATCGGCGCAGCTCCCCGCGTGCGGCGCTCGCGGACCACGGCCGCCCGCGGGTCGGCCCATCGATCACGCAGAACAGCGCGCCGACCGGCAACTCAGCCCGGCACGCGAGCCACGGCGCGAGGTGATCGCTCCAGGCCCATGCGTCCATCCCGACTTCCCGGCGCTTGTTGCCCTTCCCCCGGCGAACCAGAATCGCGCCGCGGCGCCGATCGAGATCTGACTCGATCAACGACAGCGCTTCCTGGATCCGTAGACCGCCGCGCCACAGCACGACGATCAGCGCGCGAACCCGGATCCCGTGCCGATCGGACGGGATCTTGCGCATCACGGCGACGATCTCGTCGACCGTCGGGGGATCCGCCGGATAGACCATCCCCTTGTTGCGAGGCGCGCGCCCAACACTGTGGCCCGGCATCGCCGCCGGCGACCGGCGCCGACCGGTGACGTCGAGCAGCTGCAGAGAAGACATAGCTCCCTCCCTTCGAGAGCGGATCGGTTGACCCGACACGCTCTAGCGCCCGACGGCCGCCACCGCCACCACCACGCACGGAGCTGGCCGTCGTGACCGGACTGTCGATCTCCGCGAATGCGGCAACGCCCGGGCGCGCCGGATCGTGACCCCTACTGCTCAGGACCAGCAGCGTCGATGAGACTGGTGCAACTCGATCAATCCACCACTCTGCTTGCGCTGATTACGGCTTCTGGTTTCAGATCTGATTTCGGAACTCTCGGCCGCCCTCGAGCTGGCTCCTCCGTCTCGTCCCTTGCGATACCGGCCCGTTATTGGGAGCCGAACGAGTGCCAACACGACCCCCACTGTCGATCGCGCGGACGAAGCGGCGGTCTGACCGCGACGAACTTGCGGACGATCGCACATCGTCCTTTCTGAGCCGTACGGATGTGGCGGGACAGACTCCAACGTGCGGTCATCGAGAATGCCCGTTGTGATCATCGAACATCCGTCCACTCCGTCCGCACCTGCCGCACTTATAGAGCTACCCATCGTGTTGCAAACAGCGAGGCCGCAATGAGGCTCCTCCTTGGCCGCCAACCCATCGCGGGCCATTCGCCCAAGCTGTCAATTGGCCACCCAAGCCACCCAACCTGCAAGGAAGCCAAATGACAGTCCGTCTCGCAGTCCGTGTCGCTCCGGCCATCCTGCTCGCCGTCTGCTGTTTGGCCTTCGCATCTGCAGCGCAGGCCTTCGACATCAAGATCGTCAACAGCTCGGGTAAGCCTGACAATCAGGTCTACGTGATGTTGAGCGCAGCGGGAGGCGCGTCGGGCAACACTCTGCCGTTGGACCAGTCGACGCCGCTCTCAGGGATCTCCAACCACACGATCTCGCTGTCCTCGATCTCCTCGGGCCGGGTCTATCTTTCCTACGGCCGGCCGTTGTCAAACAGGCCCGCTCCGTCTCCGATCACCTCTCAGGTTCGCTTTGACAAGTTCGAGCTGACCTATCCGGGCGTGGTCAACGCGACGGCGGTCGACTTCCTCTCGATCCCGCTGCAGCTGCAGACGTTTAACGCGGCCGGCCACCAGGCCGGCTCGACCGGTTTTACCGCTGATACACCCACGGTCCTTCACGCGCTCGAGGCGATGCCGGGTGTCAACACCGGCGCCGGCGGCGCGCTGGTAACCGATGCTCAGGGCAATTTTGTGCGGTTTCTCTCGCCGAGCCTGGCTCCGAACGCGTATCCGAGCATGTTGCCCTACGTCACGTCTCTTGTGGGCCAGCCGCTTCGTATCGTCGACAGTTTCGGCAGCACGCAGCTTGACTACACCGGTACGGTGGCCGCTGACGGCACGATTACGCTCAACGGAAAGATCAAGCCGGGTGGCGGCAACTGGGTGCCCGGCGGGCAGGTCGTGCTGCCCTGGAGCACGATCACAAGTGCCGTATATACCCAGGCGACCGACTTCACAGTCGGTGGGGCGACGGCGAACGTCGGCGACAACGACCTTTACTCGATCATCTATCGCGACCTGGTTGCCGGCTTTGCGGATGGCCAATGGGGCGGGATGTACGGCAACCTCTTCTCCACGATTTCCTCGATCGCGCCCGGTGGCTGGGCCGGGCAGCCGGGTTTCGGCGCCGCTCGCGTGACGCCACCATCGTTTAGCCCATGGTTCAACCAGTATGGGGGCGTAATCAACCAGTACTCAAACGTCTACGGCACGCCGTTCGGCGACACGGGCGAGCCCGCCAGCAAGAATCCGGCGCTCGCGATCGACTCCTCCACGCCGGTGGTGCAGGTCACGATCCCGCCAGACAACTCTTCCGCTCCTCCGCCTCCTCCTGCGCCGAGTGTGCCGACGGGGTTGGCGGTCGGGGCTGTGACAGCGAATTCGGTCGGGTTGAGTTGGAGGGCTTCGACCGGCAGCGTGGGTGTGGCGGGCTATGAGGTCGATGGCCTGCTGGGGAAGATCATGACGGTGAGCTCGACGAGGGCGACGGTCACTGGTCTGTCGCCTGCTATGGGGTATTCGTTCACGGTGCGTGCGTTTGATGCGGCGGGCAACTTCTCCGCGGCGTCGGCTGCGGTCAGCGCCACCACGTCGCATGCGCCGAGCGGCGGGATCGGGCCGCTGTTCCTCAACGGCGGCGCGCTGTCCACACAGGCCCCGCCTGCCGGGTCGGCCGCGACGATCGCCTCCGCCGCTGGCAATCACTACGACGGCACACCGTCGCCCACCGCGCAAAGCTACGTGATCCACAACGTCAACGCCACGCTGATTCCCGGCGCTGTCACGAAGTTCAGGCTGCGGGTCGATGCTGGTACCCACGTCGGCAACGGGCTTCAGGTCCGGATCAGCTACGACTTCAACGGTACGGGCACCTTCGGCCGCATCGAGACCTATAACTACTTCGCTACTGACGATCGCAATGGCTATGAGACCTACACCCAGGCCGCTGGGCTTAAGGGCGCCACCGGACAGCTGGCTGACATGCACAATGGCACTATCTTGGTGCAGATCTGGGACGCCATCGGTACGAGCCCCATGACCGTGGACACCGCTGACGCTCAGATCAACACGCCCTACACCAACAGCACCGCTCCTGCGCCGAGTGTGCCGACGGGGTTGGCGGTCGGGGCTGTGACAGCGAATTCGGTCGGGTTGAGTTGGAGGGCTTCGACCGGCAGCGTGGGTGTGGCGGGCTATGAGGTCGATGGCCTGCTGGGGAAGATCATGACGGTGAGCTCGACGAGGGCGACGGTCACTGGTCTGTCGCCTGCTATGGGGTATTCGTTCACGGTGCGTGCGTTTGATGCGGCGGGCAACTTCTCCGCGGCGTCGGCTGCGGTCAGCGCCACCACGTCGCATGCGCCGAGCGGCGGATCGGGCCGCTGTTCCTCAACGGCGGCGCGCTGTCCACACAGGCCCCGCCTGCCGGGTCGGCCGCGACGATCGCCTCCGCCGCTGGCAATCACTACGACGGCACACCGTCGCCCACCGCGCAAAGCTACGTGATCCACAACGTCAACGCCACGCTGATTCCCGGCGCTGTCACGAAGTTCAGGCTGCGGGTCGATGCTGGTACCCACGTCGGCAACGGGCTTCAGGTCCGGATCAGCTACGACTTCAACGGTACGGGCACCTTCGGCCGCATCGAGACCTATAACTACTTCGCTACTGACGATCGCAATGGCTATGAGACCTACACCCAGGCCGCTGGGCTTAAGGGCGCCACCGGACAGCTGGCTGACATGCACAATGGCACTATCTTGGTGCAGATCTGGGACGCCATCGGTACGAGCCCCATGACCGTGGACACCGCTGACGCTCAGATCAACACGCCCTAACCCACAGCACGCGAGTCGCGCTTGTCGCGAACGGCCCAGACCTGTAACTGAATCCAGCGTTGCGGACGGCTGCTCGCCCAACGCGATCGACGGCGGCTTCGTAGTGGTATCCAGGCGACTGGCAACGGGAAGCCGCTATCGCAAGGGACGACCTGCGAGAGCAGACCCGACAAGCGGCCCGGCTTCTCCAATAGATCGGAAACCAGAAGCCTCGCCTCATTGACGCCAGCCTTCTCCTGCGGGCTACCTGCAGCGGTCTCGATCGACGTAATCGGACTGCTGACACTGCTGCTCTGGAACGCCACAGCCACGCCGATCAACCCAGCTACCACTGCCGGTCCGCCGCGGCGATGCGGCACTCTCGCGCCGGCTGGCGGGCCTGATCGGCTCCGGCGCTAGCCAAGATCTCGACGGCAGCAAGCACGAGAGCGACAGTCTCCTCGGTCACCGCAACGCACCTCCTCATCGCCAGAACCGCGCATGTGAACCGGGCCATGAACTGGTCGCCACACCACTCATCCGGCCCGCGGGACGGGGGACGAGTGTTCGTCCATGAAAGAGATCGCTGCGATCGATGTCCCCAGATGCGCGAGCGACCTCCGCCTTGCTCAGTGGATCGCGGTGGCGGCAGTCCAGAGGTCGGCGTTGTGGCCACGCTGGTGGAGGGCATGGCCGATCAGGCGGCACCGGTTGCGAAGCTCGGCGACGGTTTCGACTGTGGCCAGGTCGACCGGAAGGATTCGGGGGCCGGTCGGTGGCCTCGGCGAGATCTCTGAACCGCCGCCGACCCCAGCCCGCCTTCAGCGCGCCGTAGCGGGCCTCGGCGATCGTCTCAGGAGAGACCGCGACCGACCGCCCGAACAGATGCTTAGCGTACTGCGACGTCAGCGGCGAGCGCCCGCGCAGCCAGGCAGCTGATGACCGACCTACCCCCGCTCACAAGCCGAGGATGACCTCGCCATCCCCGGCTTGACCGATGCGGAGTGGGAGGCGTTCGTCGCCGCGCTGAACGAGTGACCGGCACGGTCCTCGTCGACACCAACGTGTTCACGGCGAATCCGGCTGGGGGTACTCGGTCGATTCGGCCGTAACGCACGTGTATTCAGGGTCCGTTTGCGATTTGGCCGCTAGGGCGCCGTAGGCGACGGGCCCGCACCACCTGAGATACTCGGCGCGTGGCCTTCGATCGCCAGCCGACGTTGCAAGGGCTGAGGCTGCGGCTGCGCCCCCTGCGGCCCTCCGACCACGACGCGTTCGTAGCCGTCGCGAACGACCCGCTGATCTGGGAGGAGCACCCTGAATCCGACCGTGCGACGGCCGAGAAGCTGGAGCGGTTCTTCGCGGACGCACTCGCCTCGGGCGGCACGCTGGTGATCACCACCGCGGACGGCGAAGTCGTCGGCAGCTCGCGCTTTGAGGCGCCCGACGAGGCCGGCAGCCGGATCCTGATCGATCACACGTTCCTGGCCCGGACCCACTGGACGCGCGAGGATTACACCGAGGTCAAGAGCCTCCTCTTCGACCACGCCTTCACGGAGGTCGAGACCGTCGAGCTGCGCGTCGGGGTCGATAACGACCGGACGCGCGGGGCCGTCGAGGAGTTCCTCGGTGCGGTCCACGTCGACACGGTCCGGACGCCCTTGGGTGACCACGCGGTCTACCAGCTGTCGCGAGACGCCTGGGCGCAACGCGTTTGAACACCACGCGTTCGTCCAGTCCTGCCGAGCGTCTCTCCAGCGTGCCGGGTCGGCCGTGACCGACCCGGCAGGGCTCATACCGCGCCGGCGGCGCGTGGAGTCGGTGCGATTAACGCGCCGACGATCCAGAGGATCGGGAAAAAGAACCCGATAAAGAACAACCAGAAGTGGCCTTTGCGGAACGTCGTCAGCCCGAAGTAGAGCCAGCACGCCACGTAAACGATTGCCAGCAAGATCCAGAGGACAGTCATTGTCGTACTCCCTCGAAGTGCACTCCCTCGGTAGTCGGCAGACGCCGGCGTAGGGACATTGATCAGACCAGCCTTCCAGCTGCGATCACGCCCCGCATCGGCAAACCCCGGCGGCCTGCGTCAGTAGTTCCCCTTTGTCGCTAACCGGGGTCGAACTCGGCTGGGGACGAAAGCCACCGCGACTCTGCGCTCTGATGTACTGACCGAGCTCGAGCCGGTCGACTGGCGCCTCGGGCTTCCCGCCCCCGGTCTCGGATCAGCGTCAGCCGAATATCTCGGTCTTGTCCGCGCACACGGCCCAGAACTGGATCGTGACCGTGTGGTGGGTCGGGTTGTGGAAGCGGTAGTGCCAGTAGCCGTTGCGGCCCGAGCCGAATCCCCCCGCCACCTGCGCCACCCCGGCGTCGGGCGAGACCCAAAAGCCTGCACCGCCGTCGAGCGGGCTGAAGTGGTAGCAGGTGATCGACAGCCAGCTAGGGCCGCCGGGAGCGGCCGCGTCCCAAGGACCGGAGGTGTGCGACCAGATGTCGAGCAGAGGCCCGCAGTAGAGCCAACCCTGGTAGAACCGATTGAGATCGACCGGCCCGTGGTTACCAGGCGGCGCGACGACATTGCCGCCGTGGTCGACGTCGACCCGCACCCGCTCCCGGGTACCGGGCTCCATTCGCTGCTCGTCGCAGAGGCTCTGGGTGTGTCTGCGAGCGACGGTCCCGACGCCGCCCCAATGCGCGTTGAACACGAACCGCCCCTGACCCGGGGCCGCCGCTGCGGGTACCGCCGCCAGCGCCACCAGCAGCGCGGCGGTACAGCAAACAAGTACAACGCGTCTAAGCATCGGAAACCTCATTCCCCCTCGTCGGGCGCTAGTAGGCCAGTCAGCGGATCGATTGTGAGCCGCACGCCGACCAAAGACATCGCACACCTAGCGATCTTGTTTGTGCACGCAAACGCAAGTCGGTCGACCGCCGAACCGCCGAAGAGGTAGAACACCCGTATGAGCATGCGCGACACCCCACCGTTCCGTGCCGACCACGTCGGCAGCCTGCTGCGCCCGCCAGAGCTGCTGAAGGCACGCGAGGACCAAGCGGCCGGGCGAATCGACGACGACGAGCTGCGCTCCGCCGAGGACGCCGCGATCCGCGACGTGGTGAAGCTCCAGCACGACGTCGGCCTGCGCTCCGTCACCGACGGCGAGTTCCGCAGGGCGTCGTGGCACATGGACTTCATCTATTCGCTCGACGGGATCACGACGGCGCCGGGCGACCTGAAGGTCCAGTTCCACAACGAGCAGGGCGATATCGAGTTCACGCCGGCTGCGATGAAGGTCGACACCAAGCTCGGCGTATCCGAGACGATCTTCGGCGACGCGTTCGGGTTTCTGAAGAGCTGCGCGTCGGCGGACCAGACGCCGAAGCTGACGATTCCGTCGCCGAGCATGGTCCACTACCGCGGCGGCGCTGCCGCGCTGAACCCGGCGGTCTACCCGGACATGGACTCGTTCTGGGCCGATCTCGTCGCCGCCTACCGCGAGGAGGTCCGCCGCCTCGGCGAGCTCGGGTGCACCTACCTCCAGTTCGACGACACCAGCCTCGCCTACCTCAACGACCCCAAGCAGCGTGAGTACGTCAAGGAGATCGGCGGCGACTCCGAGCACCAGCACGAGGCGTACATCCGCCACATCAACGAGGCCCTGGCGGATCGTCCGGAGGGAATGTCGGTGACCACGCACATGTGTCGCGGCAACTTCCAGTCCTCCTGGGTCGCTGAAGGCGGATACGAGTTCGTCGCGGACGCGCTGTTCAACCAGCTCGACGTCGACGGCTTCTTCATGGAGTGGGACGACGCTCGGTCGGGCGGGTTCGAGCCGCTCCGGCTGGTGCCCAAGGGCAAGGTCGTCGTGCTCGGGCTGGTGACCACGAAGCGTGGCGAGCTCGAGGACCGGGACGCCCTCATGCGCCGGATCGAAGAGGCGTCCGGGTACGTCGACATCGAGCAGCTCTGCCTCTCGCCGCAGTGCGGCTTCTCCTCGACCGTCGAGGGGAACGCGCTCAGCGCCGAGCAGGAGGCGGACAAGCTCCGCCTGATCGTGGACGTGGCCGAGGAGGTCTGGGGCTAGCCGGTGACGCCGTGCCCTTCGACGTCGGAGCTGTTCGGGGGCATCTACGCGCGGGGGGCGGTCGCCGACGCGGTGAGTGACAACGGCTGGCTGCAGGCGATGCTCGACGTGGAGGCGGCGCTCGGTGGCGAAGCGCTGCGCGCGGAGGATCTAGACGTCGCCGAGCTCGGCCGCGAGGCCGCGGAGCACGCGAGCCCCGTGGTCCCGCTCGCGCGCCGGTTCCGCGACACACACGCGGGCGCGACCTCACAGGACATCATCGACACGGCGATGATGCTCGTCTCCAAGCGGGCGCTCGGTCCGCTGCTCGAGGACGCGCGCGCAGCCTCCGACGCCGCGGCCGCGCTGGCCGCGCGGCACCGCGACGCCCCCGTGATGGGGATGACGCTGCTCCAGCCGGCGCTTCCCACTTCATTCGGCGTGATCGCGGCGGGCTGGATGACGGCGATCGACGACGCCTCGGCCGTTCTCGCCGCGCGTCCCCCTTGAGGTCCAGATGGGCGGCCCCGTCGGGACGCGCGACCCGGCGACCGCCGCGGTGGTCGCCGAACGGCTCGGGCTCGCTCAGCCGGTGCTTCCGTGGCACACCAACCGGGTCCTTCCGGCGCGCTTGGCCGGTGCGCTCGGCCTCGTCGCGGGAGCGCTCGGCAAGGCGGCCCGCGACGTCACCCTGTCGCCGCACGTGCGCGAAGGAGTTCCCGGCCGCGGTTCCTCGTCCGCGATGGCGCACAAGCGCAACCCGGTCGCCGCGGTCTCGGTCCTCGCCTGCTCGCGGCGGGTCCCGGGCCTCGTCACGACGATGCTCGCCTCGATGGAGCAGGAACGCGAGCGCGCCGCGGGGGCGTGGCAAGCCGAGTGGGGCACGATCACCGATTTGCTGCGGCTGACCGGATCCGCGGCGGCTTGGGGTGGTGACATGCTCGAGCATCTCGAGTTCGAAGCCCCGACGATTCCGGGAGCGGCCGGCGAGCCTCCGGACCTCGGGGCGGCCGCCGAGCTAGTCCACCACGCGTTGGAGGTACACGAGCGGGCATGAGCGAAGATCGATACACGGAGGGCATGAAAGTTCGTCGCGAGGTGCTCGGCGACGAGTACGTCGATGAGGCGATCGAGCGCACAACCGAGCTCACGGCACCGTTCCAGGAGCTGGCCACCCGGTTCGCGTGGGGCTCGGTCTGGGCGCGAGAGGGCCTCGATCGACGCATGCGCAGCGCGATCACGCTCGCGATCCTCGCAACGCTGGGGCGCGACGCCGAGCTGGCCATGCACGTGCGAGCGGCGCGGCGCAACGGCCTCAGCCCCGAGGAGATCGGAGAGGTGCTGCTGCACACCGGGATCTACGCCGGAGTCCCAGCGGCCAACACCGCGCTCGCGATCGCGCAGCGAGTGCTCGAGGAGTAGCGCCCGTTCGCGACGCGTAGGGATGCCGCAATGTTGGTATCCATACATACGCGGGACCGCCGCAACGATGGCTACGGATGAGGAGAGCATGGAGGCGAGGCGACCCGCGCTCGGCGTGGGCCAGACGGTGCTGGAGTCGGCCGAGGCGGTCGTTGCTCCCGACGAGCAGCTCCGCGCGCTCCACCAGCTGAGCGACCCGGCGCTCTCGGAGCTCGGACTCGAGGAGCTGCTCGACGAGCTGCTCGACCGGGTTCGTGACGCGCTCAGCGTCGACACCGCGGCGATCCTGCTCTTTGACCCGGACACTGACGAGCTCGTAGCCCGGGCCGCTAGGGGCATCGAGGAGGAAGTGGAGCAAGGGGTACGGGTCCCGCTCGGTACGGGGTTCGCCGGGCGGATCGCGGCCGGGCGCCTGCCGATTTTCATCGGCGACGTGAGCCACGCGGACGTCTGGAATCCGATCCTGCGCCAGAAAGGAATCGCGTCGCTGCTCGGCGTCCCGCTGATCGTCGAAGGCGACCTGATCGGGGTGCTCCACGTCGGGTCGCTCACCCCACGCACGTTCGATCAGCGCGACCTCGCCGTGCTTGAGCTGGCGGCGGCGAGGGCCGCCCCCGGGATCGAGCGAGCGCGGCTGTACTCAGAGCTCGAGCGCGAGCGGGAAGTCGCGGTCGCGTTGCAGCGCAACCTGCTGCCCGGACGGTTGCCCGAGGTGGTCGGGGTGCGGACGGCGGCCCGCTACCTGGCCGCGAAGGCCGCAGTGGGCGGCGACTGGTATGACGTGATCGAGCTGCCGCGCGGCCTGCTGGGGATCGCGATCGGAGACGTGGTCGGGCACGGCGTCAGGGCCGCGGCGCTGATGGGACGCCTTCGTACCTCGCTACATGCGTATGCGCTCGAGGGCCTCGGGCCCGGCCGCACGCTCGAGCTGGTGCACCGGTTCGTGCTGTCGATCGGCGAGGGCGCGATGGCGACTGCGGCCTACGGCGTGTTCGATCCCGGGTCGGGCAAGCTGAGGTTCGCGACGGCGGCCCATCTTCCTCCGGTGCTGATCTCGGGTGGGAGGGCGACGGCAATCGAGGTCACGCCGGCGGCGCCGCTCGGGGCGTTTCCGTACAGCAGCTATCCCGAGCGCGAGCTCGTGCTCTCGGTCGGCGACGTGCTGATGCTGTACACCGACGGCCTGATCGAGCGTCGAGGCGAGCAGATCACCGACGGCATGCGAGAGCTCTTTCGGGCGCTGAGCGGGGCCACGTCCGCCGAGGGAGCGTGCGCACAGGCGATGGCGGCGCTCGTGCCCCCAGAGGGTCTCGACGACGACCTTGCCGTTGTCGCCGTCGAGAGCGTGGCAGCGCCGGACGAGCTCCGGCTGGAGCTCCCGGCGACGCCCGCGGTGCTGTCGCGAACCCGACATGTCCTTCGCCAATGGCTGCAGTCGAAGGGAGCCGATGAGGTGACCGTGTCCGAGGCCGTGCTCGCGGTCAACGAGGCGTGTGCCAACGCGATCGAGCACGCGTATCCGCCCGGCCCAGCGGCGTTCGAGCTGAGCGCAAGCGAGGCCGCGGGCGAGCTGACGATCGTGGTGCGGGACCGGGGCCAGTGGCGCGAGCCGGAGCACCCTCGGCGCGGTCACGGCTCGGGGATCATCGCGGCGGCGATGACCGACGTGCGCATTAACCCGAACGGACGCTGGAACCGAGGTGCTCATGCGCCGGACGCTCCAGCCGCGATGAAGATCGCAGACCTCGATGTCGCCCAGCAGGGGGACGTCGTCCTCGGCCGCATCGTCGGCGAGGTCGACATGTCGAACGCCGACGAGCTGCGCGCCGCGCTGGTCGCGGCCGTTCCCGTCGACGCAAGGGGTCTCGTTCTCGATCTGTCGGCGGTCGACTATCTCGACAGCGCCGGGATCCGGATGATCTACCACCTCAGCGAGGCGGTCCAAGCGCGCCGGCAGACGCTCCAGGTCGTCGTCCCCGAGGGCTCGATGGTGGCCGACGTCCTCCGGCTCGCCGGCGTTGCGGACTACATCGGCGCCACACAGACGGTCGACGCGGCGGTTGCGCGGCTGCAAGCGAGCTGAGACGGCTACCCAGCGAGGCGAAGCCTTGCGCCGGCGAACCGCGTGGTCCCGCCGGCACCGGCCGCGGCGCCTATACCATCCTCCGGGCTCGGGCGGTTAGCTCAGCTGGTAGAGCGCCTGCCTTACAAGCAGGAGGTCGGCGGTTCGAGACCGTCACCGCCCACTCTCAGGAAATGCCTGCAAGCGCGCCGACTGTAATGCCTCTGTCCCAGGCGGCGAGACCTCGCGGACGGCGGCTTGGGGGTGCAAATGGGGTGCACCAGGTTCTGCGTCCGCTTCACGCGTCGACGCGCGACCCAGCGCCCTAGGCCCTAGGTGTCTTGGTCAGGCCACAACGGTCGCGCTCGGGTGGCAGCCTTCAGGATGGGATCAGCGCTGACGGTGGCGGTGGTGAAGTCAATCTGCAGGTCGGCCACTCGCAGGCAAATAGCACGTCACCAGCCGGCGGTAACGGCCAAAGCCAGTATTGCTGGCGCCACGCGCTGCGGCTTCCACCACCACCGCGGGCCCTGAGAACCGGCCCGTCAGGAGGCCGCTCAGAATGCCCAGCGGCTACCGCGACGCCGCCGCTCACCGTGGAAACGCCACCCGCACGGGCGAACATGCCGACGCCGTGGACGGTGGCCTTACGACCGTCCGAGAACTGGACGCCGAACCGCCAACTTCCCGCCCCCCGATTCAACGCCCTCCCGGGCCGGCCGCCGCCCGCACATGAGGACGCTGATCGTGAGGCCCTCGGGATATGCCTCCGCCGAGCCTATCCACATCACCTGCTGATCGGTATGCACCAACGCCAGCTCCAAAGCAACGACCCCAGGCAACATGTCGTCCGGTGGCCCCAGCCAGGGCGGCACCCGGCGAGGAGGCGGGGTGGGTGGCCGGGGAGGTTCCTCGGGCAGAGGATCAAAGAACGACACCCCGCGAGCGTAATAGTGCGGCGGTCTATCGACAAACTGCCGTAAGGCCCTTCAGCTTCAGTTTGACCGCGGCTCGCGGCCGCGGACTACAGCCTTCTCCTTATCGTGATGCGAGCGCACTGCAGCGTCCCTCCGAACGACGGCTTTCTTCGTCCAGAAGTCGCCACGCTAGCGGCGAGTTGGCGACGAACCGGTAGGGCTCGTCCGGCTTCGTCACGCCGTTGGAGTGATGCTCGTCGCCTCGGTGGCTAGCGAGTGCTGGAGCGTCGACATCCGTGCCGATTTCGCCGGCCTCCGTGCCGGCGAGCGACGACCTCTCGCAGCCACCCCGCACCGCCCGAAGCACCGGGGGAAACGACAAGCTCAGCCGAGCACCTGAAGAGCCAGAGCGACCGTCCATGACGACGAGGGGCGGCGAGCCGTTAGCCGGGATGCTGATAGGCCACGTGGTCGCCCCGCGCGTCGACTACGGGTTCGTATGGACCCGCAGGAAAGCCATGCCGACAAATCTGTCGCAGCTGGGGGCGCGCCCTCGAGATACGCAAGCGCGAGCCCGCCCCTTGACCTGTCTGCTGGCCATACTGTTCTTGTGGAAGCTCGTGGCGCATATCCCGCAGATCGCGCAGCCGCGCTCTCCGGCGTGCCGAAAGCGACGATCTACTACTGGGCGCGAAACGAGATCCTCGTGCCGAGCGTGTCTCCGGGCCGTGTAAGGCTGTGGTCGTACAGCGACCTCCTCGGTCTACGTACCATCGCGTGGCTGCGGGCAACCAAAACTTCTCCGGATGGGTTCGAGGTGCCAGCAACCACGATGAAGTTCGTCCGTCGGGCGCTGCATGAACTGCGCGACCTCGAGCTCGACTTGTGGACCGAAGAGAGCACTCCGAACGTGGGCGTAGATCGAAATGGTGAGATCGTCCTCGATCCCGGTGGCCACGCCCGGCATCTCGATGGCCAGCAGCTCCTCGACGCCGACATGCTCGACGTGCTGCGCCCCTTCGACCTAGGCACAGCGCGCGGAGGCCCAGACCTAGTCGCTCCCAGACCGCGGCTTCGGATCGTTCCAGGCAAGCTGGCCGGCGCTCCTCACGTCTACCGAACCCGGATTGAGACCGAAGCGCTTGCGGCGTTGCGGTGGCGGGGATTGCAGCCAAGCAAGATCGTCGACCTCTACCCGATGCTGGAGCCGGCGGACGTCGAGGACGCACTCGACCTGGAGCGGCAGCTTCAGCCGGCGCTAGCGCTCGCCGCCTGACGAGAGTCCAGGCGATGGCTCGCCTGTTTGCTCTAGATCAGAACTTCCCGCTGCCGATCGTCGACAGCCTTCGCGAGTGGCTCGCGGCTGATGCGGATCTCATTCCCATTGCTGATGTGCACACCGGTATGGCCACGCTGGAGGATTGGGAAGTGCTGCTCGCGCTTCACACTGACAATCGGGGCTGGGATGGCTTGATCACAACCGACTCCAGCATGCTCAGCCTTCCGCGGGAGTTGTCGGTGCTCTGCCAGACCAAACTCACGCTCGTCGTCGCTGTGGCTGCTGGCCACGATCCGATTAAGGCGACGGGTCTCGTGTTCGCGCACATCTCGAACGTCTGCTCACGGACTCGTCCGGACAGCGCTCAGGTGTGGCGGCTCGCTACCAGCGCGAAACCGGCTGAGGACCCGTGGGAACACCTGGGGCGTGCCGCCAAACGTAGGGGGGAGACCGCCCAGCAGGCATTCGCGCGCGAGCGCTTGGATGCCAATGAGCTGGCTCGATCACCGCTGCGTTAGAACGAATCCCCGGCGTCGATTGCAGCCGATCACACGGGCTCGCCGAGCCCGCGGATTTCGGATTAGTGCGGCAAGTCTCGAAATTCGCGAGGACCGGGGAGTCCAGCAAGCTTGCGCCGGAGACCCTCTCCGACAATCGCGCGGTAACTCCGCTAGGGGAGCGACAGAAGGGTCAGGCGACGCCAGGGCTACGTTGGGGTCTCGTGGTGAGAAGTATCGAGGAGTCCGAGCCGGTGGGCCACCCCGGCGGCTTCGGTGCGGGTCTTGACGCCCAGCTTCGAGAGGATTCGCGAGACGTGGACGCTGGCGGTTTTTGGGCTCATGTAGAGCGCCTTGCCGATCTCGGGATTGGTGCGGCCCACGGCTATGAGACGCAGCACGTCGATCTCCCGCGGGGTAAGGCCCGCGAATTCGTCCGTGACGGCGCCGTCCTCGTCGACCGGGCGCACCCGTAAGCGGCGAGCGACCAACCCGATCTCGTCCAGGAGCGGCTGCGCGCCCAGCCTCCTGGCGGTGGCCTGCGCCGACCTCAGGGCATCCTTGGCGCGATCCCGTGGCGGATCCTCGCCGAGTGCTGTTTGCGCTTCTCGCAGCCGTGCATAGGCACCCCGTAGAGGCCGTCCGAGACGCTCCCATTCCGTCGCGAGTGCGCTCCATGCCTCGGCACGATCCTGCGCTGCGGCGCGCAGCGCCTCGAGCTCGCACAGCTCCAGCTCCAGGAGCGTCTCTTTGGGCGCCGAGCCGAGCGGCCATGTTTCAGGCGTCATGAGCTCTCGCCCGCGGCTGAGCAGCGCCCGCGCTCTCCGGGTCGCCTCGTCCTCGGCGGCAACGTCGCGGGCGGCGCGCGCCTGCTCGGCCAGCGTGGCCTCGGCTCGTAGCGCCAACACGTGAAGCGGCATCAGGTAGGCCGGGTACACATGCGGGAGCTCCAAATCCGGATCCAAGATCTGCCGTAGCTCGTCTGGGTGCCCGCCGGCGAGAGCGACCTCCGCCGCTGCTGCTCCCCTGGACAGGGTCCAGTAGACGAAATCGTCTCCGAGAAGGCGGCTGGCCGATGCGAGGTGAGTGCGCGCGCGGTCGAGCTCGCCACGCTGAGCCGTGATCTCCGCGAGCGCCGCCTGCACCATCCCGGCGAGCGTGCCCGGTCGAGCCGTTTCCGCGGCCTCCTCCAGCACGCCCATTGCCTCCTCCAACCGGCCGAGCCGCCCGAACCGCAGACCGGCCTCGGCTGCGATGTAAACGGCGGCGGTTCCGATCTGCGGCTGCAACCGCTCCCAGCCATCGCGCCCGAGCTCGGCGGCTTCGTCCAGGCGGCCGGCCTCGTCGAGCATCTGGGTGAGATTTATGTATGCCCGCCGCAGCTCCTCGAGCGCCCCGAGCTCCTCGGCGAGCTGCATGCCGGCGCGTAGAGGCTCGCTTGCTTCCTCACCCGCCCCCAGCATCGTGAGCAACGCGCCGAGCGTATTCAGCGCGTCGCACTCGACCTCGGCCGCCCCGACCTCGCGGGCGATCCGGACGGCCTCCTCGCAGGGAGCGCGCGCCTGCAGCGCCTCGCCCTGCAGCATCAGGATGTGCGCCTCCCCGGCGAGGATGCTTGCGCGAGCAGCACTCGACCGGTCGGGCAGGAGCGCCGCCGCCGCGCGGTACTCCACGAGCGCCTCAGGCAGGATGAAGTCGGCCAACAGATACCGTCCCAACCGCTCGTGCGCCAGTCCCGCCACCGCGGGCTCCCGCTCGGCGTCTATCGCATCGAGGGCGCTACGCGTCAGCGTCAGCGCCCGGTGGTTCTGACCAGAGAGGTACGCGGCCTCAGCCGCACGACCAAGCAACCCGACGAGCGACAGCTCCTCAGGTCGCTGCTCTGGCGCCACGCCGGCCCACAGCTCGACGGCGTGCTCGAAATGGGCGTTGGCCTCCTCGAACGACCACACCTGCTCGGCCTCCAAGCCAGCCTGTACCGATGCCGGGAGCGCCCGCGTGACTTCATGCGCCGCCGACCAGTGCACAGCTCGCTGTGCCGCCGCGCCGTGCGCACCAACCGCAAGCCCTGGATCACCCTCCAGCGCCCGCGCCAGCGCCGCATGCAGAGCCACCCGCTCGCCCGGCAGGAGCTCTTCATATAGAGCCTCGCGCAGAAGCTCATGCCGAAACGCATAGCTCTCGCTCGCCGGGTCCTGCACCAGCACGTTGTTCTCGATCGCCTCCCGCAGCGCCCCCGCCAGCTGATCACTGGCCAGACCCAATGTCGCCACCAGCAGTCGATGGCCAACGATCGAGCCCACAACTGCGGCCGAGCGGACCACCTGATGCGCCTCAGTCGACAGCCGTTCGACACGCAACATCAGAGCGTCCCGCAGACTCTCTGGGAGCCGCTGCCCGGCACTCTCGCCGGATGCCGCCAGCAGCTCCTCGGCAAAGAACGGGTTCCCCTGGGAGCGGGCGAACAGCTCCTCCACCAGCCCGGGATCGGGCTGCATCTCGAGAATCGCCGCGAGCTGCTCGGCGAGCTCACGTCGGCTGAACGGCGTCAGCCGCAGCCGTTCAACGGCCGGCAGCCGCTCGACCTCACCCAGGAACCGCCGAAGCGGATGGCGGCGGTGAAGCTCGTCGGTGCGGTAGGTAGCGATCAGCAACAGCCGCTCCCGCCCGATGTTGCGCACCAGAAAAGCCAGAAACCCGCGCGTAGACGGATCGGCCCAATGCAGGTCCTCGATCACCAGCACAACCGGCGCCTCGAGCCCGATCCGTGCGAACAGGTCCAACAGCGCCTCAAACAGCCGCGACTGTGCCAATGGATCCACCGCCTCGGTGCGAACGCCGCCAGTCTGCAGCTCGGGCAACAACCGCCCAAGCTCCCCACCGCCCGCGCCGACCAGGTTCTCCAGGAGTCGCGGCTCCGTCTCCCGCACGAGCGTCCGGAGCACCCCCAGCAAGGGCGCGTACGGCAGCTCTGAGCCGCCCATGTCGACACACCCGCCGACTAAGAAGCGGGCCCCGCGCGGGCGGACGAGCTGCTCGAACTCGACAACAAGGCGCGTCTTCCCGACACCGGACTCCCCGCCGACGAAAACCGTCCCGGCCTCCCCCACGTTCGTGCGGTCCAACGCCGCCGTCAGCGCGGCGAGCTGCTCACTCCTGCCAACAAAGGCCGGACTCGATACGCGCCGTCCCACCAGCACATTCTGACGCCTGAGACCCGCCTCGGTGGCTAAGACGCACGCCTTCCCGCCAAGTCACCTCTTCTGCGCGTCAGAAACAGGCGACAGCCTGAGCTTGAACCCAGCCGCGCTCCCGGAAAGCAGCCGTGCGGGCGCCGTGACCGGTGCAGGCGTAACGCTGCGGCGCACCCCGTCGTCCGATACCTGCTCTGCCTCCGTCGAGCGGATGTCGGGCGCAACGCCTATCCAGCTTCACACTGAACAGAGAGCAATCGGCATCAACGCCGGCGGCCGGATGCCGCGGGTTGCGCTCGTGGCGAGAGGGAGGGTCGCGTGCTGGCAGGACCTGCTTCCGCGTCAGAGCGGTACCTCGCCGCGCGGGGGCGGGCCTGAGCATTCTGGCGCGTCTTAGACATGGACCGACCCGGGCCTTCGGCTAAGACGCGCGGCCCGCCAGGTAAGACGCTTGTTCGGCGCGGAGAGATGGGCGATCGCCCGATGTGCGCAAAGCCCTCTTAGCTGCATCGTCCCGACCGTCGGCAACTCAACGGAGGGACAACGATGCACACGGCACTCGCATACGAAGCACAGAAGCTGGTGATCGAGGCAAGGTTGGGACAGGCGCAGCTCCAGCATCAGCCGCCGCGCCCCTCGCGCTCGCGGCCCCACTCGACCGCGACATCCCGTCCGCTGCGGCGCGGACGGGCTCATGGCATGGTCGCGCTGTTCGGTGTGGTGGGAGCGGTTGCAGTGAGCCTGCTTGCGTTTGCAGGCTCCGCGCTCGCAGCACTCCCGTCGAATTGCAGGCAGACCCAGAACGCGGTGACTTGCGCGTTCGCATACACGGGCGTTGAGCAGGTGTTCATAGTGCCGAGCGGGGTCGACAGCGTGCGGGTCGATGCCGTCGGCGCCGCCGGTGGTGTGGGCGACCAGACCGCGCCGGGCGGCACGGGCGGTGCCGCCGGCGCACCGGTTTCGGTGAGCCCGGGCGCGTCGCTCTACGTCGAGGTTGGAGGCGTCGGCAACCGCGCCGGTGTCCCCGGTGCCGGCGGGTGGAACGGGGGCGGCGGAGGCGCAAACGGCAGCAGTGGCGGTGGCGGTGGCGCGTCCGACGTGCGTACGATCTCGTGCCGGTCCGGTTGTCCAGGCAGCAGCGTCTCGCTGGATTCGCGACTGGTGGTGGCCGCAGGCGGAGGCGGAGGCGGAGCCGCAGATCTTCCCAGCGCATTCCTCGCGGGCGCCGGCGGCGCGGCCGCGACCGCGGGCGGCAACGCACAGCAGGCCGGCGGGAGCGGCGGGGCGCCTGGGACGCTCAGCAACGGTGGCGCCGGCGGGGCGGGAGGCATCGGCGACCTTGATCCGCTCGTTCACCAGGAGCTACCGGGGCAGGCCGGAACGTCGGGGCAGGGCGGCTCGGGCTCCGGCACCGCGGCGGGAGGCCAGGTTGGCTCCGGCGGGGGAGGTGGCGGCGGCTACTACGGTGGTGGAGGCGGCGGCAGCGGCCCCGGGGCCAACGCTACTCTCGAGCCCGTCGGCGGCGGCGGCGGAGGCGGCGGCGCCTCGTATGCACCAGGCGGCACCAGCGGCCTGGCCGCGACCGGGGTGGCACCGTCCGTGACGATCACGTACATGCTTCCGGCTGCGTCCGTCTCGCCGCAGAGCCTGTCGTTCGCTCCCCAGCCGCAGGCGACGCTCAGCCCGTCCCAGCCGGTCACCGTCGCGAACACCGGCGGCGCGCCGCTGCGCGTCACGGGCCTGACCTTCACCGGCTCCGATCCCGGGGACTTCCTGGTGAGCTCAGACGACTGCCGAGGGGCCGAGATCGACCCCGGCACCTCCTGCACCGTCAACGTGAGCTTTGCGCCCCAGGCGCAGGGCTCGCGTACCGCGACGCTCAACATCAAGAGCAACGACCCGCTCACGCCGGCCACGGTCGCGCTGTCGGGCACCGGATCACAGCTCGCGACGGGCGCCCAGGGACCCACCGGGGCCACAGGACCTCCGGGCCCGACAGGAGCAACTGGTCCACCGGGCTCCGGGCGGGAGCAACTGTTCAGGGCCCCGGGAGCAATCGCCGGCAGCAGCGGGCCCGCGGGCCCCGAGCGACCGGGGCGCCCGGACCTCAAGGCACGACAGGAGCGCCCGGACCCGCGGGCCCGGCCGGGGCCTCCGGCAAGGTGATCTGCAACCGCACCCCCGTCGCCGAGTTGCTGTGCGCCGTCATCTTCCCGCGCGGCAGCTGGAGCACCAACATCACGGGCGTTGTCAGCTACAACATCAGCCGCCGCGGCCGGACGATCGAGACCGGCAACGTAACGCCCCGACATGGTCGCCTAACGGTTCGCTCGCGGCGACTGCGCCCCGGCCGGTACCTGCTCTCGATCACGATCCGCAGCGGCGGACAACGACGCGTCCTCGTGCGTCAGACCATGAGTATCCGTAGCCGACCCTGAGCATCGGCGGTACCCGACACAACTGTCGCCTGCCCGCGCATCGTTCGCTCGGGCAGGCGACAGCGCACACCGCTCACCCCCGGGTATGGCACGGGTCGCAACATCCAGACCTTCGGTCGCGTCGCGACACTCCTGCTTCGGTTCCCGCCGAAGTCTTCGCCGTGATCGCCCGGACACCCACTTCGCGCAAATCTCGGGGCTACGCGGCGGTTGCCTTTGTCCGCTGTGACCGGTCCGCTAAGTGGTCCGCTAAGTGGTCATCAAAGTGGTCCCCTTAGGTGACCACTTGAGCGTCGCCTGGCCCCCGCCCGCATTGGTGATTCGTCCCTGTCCCCGAGTCAGACTACCCCCCCTCCACGTTGTTACGTGCGGGTAGCTTGACTCGGGGTTTAGCTGGGTTTCGGGCGGGCGGGGTCCAGGCGAGTAATGGTGCTCGCGGGGCTCCGGAGTCAGCGGATGACGGCCGGTCGGAGAGTCCGATGTGGAGAAGCAGCACAATCAACTCCTCGTGCTGCTTCATCTCGAGGACAAAGCCTGGCGAGGGTCTCCAGGAAGCGGTTCGGGCATGAAGTGCCGACTGTGGTGACATCCTGTATGGGATGGAGATCCAGAAGCGGATCCTGGCGAGCGGGGCAGTGCGGTGGCGGGTCCGCTGGCGGCAGGGAGGTCGTTATCGGTCCCAGACGTTCGACCGGAAGGGTGATGCGGTGACGTTCGGTGCCGAGCTCCGGCGCCGGCAGCAGCTCGGGACGCTCACCTCGATGGACATGGGCCGGGTCACGCTCGGCGAGTACGTGCTCGACACCTGGTGTGAGGCGTATGCGTCCCAGCTCTCGCCGAAGACATGGATGCACTACCGGCAACTGCTGAACAAGCACATCCTGCCGTCGCTCGGTCCGTACGAGCTGCGGTCGATCAGGCCGGAGACGATCGCGCGCTGGCAGGCGGAGCGTCTCGCTCCGGGCCATGGTCGCGTTTCGGTCCGCTATGCGCTCACCCTGCTCGGGGCGATCCTCCAGCGCGCGTTCGAGAGCGGCCTGATCCAATCGAACCCGGCGCGGGCGGTGCGGAAGGCGTCGCTGCCGCGCCGCACCGAGGTTCGTCCGCTGGCGCCGGCAACGATCGAACGGATGCGCGCCGCGAGCTCGCCTCGTGACGCGACGCTGATCAGCGTTCTGGCTTACGCCGGGCTGAGGCCCGGTGAGGCGCTGGCGCTCCAGTGGCGCGACATCCGCGAGCAGACGGTCCTCGTGGAGCGCGCGATCTCGCTCGGCGAGGAGAAGGACACGAAGACGGCCGCTCACCGGACGGTATGTCCGCAGCTTCCTCGCTCCGCCGGCCCGAACCCGCCCCCGTCGGCGAGGGTGCACCAGGGGTGCATCAGGTTGACTCCTGCCGTCATC
Organism: uncultured Solirubrobacterales bacterium; assembly: GCA_963770735.1. Taxonomy (GTDB): domain Bacteria; phylum Actinomycetota; class Thermoleophilia; order Solirubrobacterales; family Solirubrobacteraceae; genus Palsa-465. The sequence goes on from CAVYRB010000001.1 coordinate 157,844, forward strand.
TCGTGTCCTCCGGTGTCCATCACGAAAGCTCGGATTTGCAGGGATTTGGTGGACTCGACGGGACACGAGCGGACAATGATCTGCCTTACAAGCAGGAGGTCGGCGGTTCGAGACCGTCACCGCCCACCTGAGAGAAAGCTCTGCTATCGAGCCCCACAACTTGTAGAGCGGCTGCTCGGCCTCCATCAGCCTCCCGTACGCCGCTACTGCCGGATGAGGAGCCAGTAGAGCGCGGCGGGATCGCCTACCGCGCTACCGCCTCGACGCGTCGAGGCGGTTGACCCAGAGTTCGAGCAAGCTCGGCTTGGCCGCCGCCCACCGCCGTTCCAGCTCGGCCTGTGGCACCACCGGGGCAAGCATCGCCAGCCCGCGTACCGTGGCCAGCAGGACCCCCACGATCGCCTGCAGCTCGGGCTTGTCGGCGTCCCCGCCGAACGTGGCCCGGGTGGAGGCGCGGACCATCTCCGCGATGCTCCGCTCGAGCCCGCGCAGGCTGCGGCGAAGCTCGGCGTCGCTGCGAGCGGCAGCCCACAGCTCGAGTGTGGACCGGAACGCGGAGGACTGGTGAACCGCCCACATCTCGTCGAGCATCGCCTCTTGGCGGGGAGTGCCGCGCGCGGCGAGCAGCTCGGCACGGCGCAGCGAGTCATCCGCGATCTGCGCGATCGCGTGGCGCACCGCCTCGAGCACAAGCTCTGACTTGCTCGGGAAATAGTGCTGCTGCGCGCCCTGCGAGACGCCGGCGCGCGCGGCGATCCGGCGGGTGGTGAGGTTGGCGTAGCCGTCCTCGACGAGCAGCTCCAGCGCTGCGTCGAGCAGCGCGCTGCGCGTCGCGGCTCGGCGCTCGGCCTGCGTGCGGCGGGGTTTCGCGCCGTCTGGGGAGAGCTCGGTCGTGGTCAGCGTCACAGGCGCCCGAGCGTACCGAGCCGCACCGACAGAAACAAGTCGCGCGACTGACAAACATGTATGATCGTGGCTGCGGTGTCGACCTCTACCGAGACCACTGGGCGGTCGGCTCGCGGTGGCCTGCGCGCGTCGCTCCCACCGTCGTACGTGGTCACCCAGCGAGCGATCGCGGCGATGGCGAAGCTGGGCTCGATCGCCCCCGAGCGGATCGGCCCGCTGGCCGATCCGCCGCCCGGGTCGGAACTGAAGCCGGTGATGGGCGACTACGGCCTACCGTTCATCGGCCACACGTTCGACGGGATAGCCGACACGATCGGGTGGGCGCAGATCCGCTTCGCCAAGTTCGGGCCGGTCAGCTGGAGCGGAATGCTGGGCACGCCGGCCGTGCTCGCGATCGGCCCCGAGGCGCTCGAGGCCGTCGCGCTCAACCGCGATAAGGCATTCGGCAACGCGGGCTTCTACGACTACCTGATCGGACCCTTCTTCCGTCGCGGCGTGATGCTGCTCGACTTCGAGGAGCACCTGCACCACCGGCGGATCATGCAACAGGCGTTCAGCCGGCCGCGACTGCTCAGCTACCTCGGCGTGATGAACGCGCGGATCGTCAAGGAACTGAACAACTGGCAACCCGCGCCCGACTTCCATGTCTACGACGCAGCCAAGAAGCTCACCCTCAACGTCGCCACCGAGGTGTTCACCGGCGCCGAGCCGGGGCCGGAGGCGGCACGGATCAACAAGGCTTTCATCGACGCCGTCCACGGCGGGCAGGCGGTGGTACGGGCGAACGTCCCCGGCGGCGTGTGGGCGCGTGGCCTGCGCGGCCGACGGCTGCTCGACGACTTCTTCCGCGCGCAGCTGCCCGCCAAGCGGGCTGGCGACGGCGAGGACCTGTTCAGCGTCCTCTGCCACGCCGAGTCCGAGGACGGCGACCGCTTCACCGACGTCGACATCGTCAATCACATGATCTTCGCGATGATGGCCGCGCACGACACGAGCACGATCACGATCGCGATGATGGCCTACATGCTCGGGCGTCACCCCGAGTGGCAGGAGCGCGTCCGCGACGAGTGCCTCGGGCTCGGCAAGGAGAGGATCGACTACGACGACCAGGACGATCTCGCGCTGCTCGACCAGGTGATGAAGGAGACGCTTCGGATCAACGCGCCGGTCGGCGCCCTGTTCCGCGAGACGGTCAAGGACACCGAGTTGCTCGGGCGCTTCATCCCCGCCGGGACCAGGCTGGTGGCGTCGATCCATGCCACCCAGCGGATGGAGCCGTGGTGGTCGGATCCCGAGACGTTCGACCCCGATCGCTTCGCCGAGCACCGGCGCGAGGACAAATCCCACCGCTACGCGTGGGCGCCGTTCGGGGGCGGCGCGCACAAATGCATCGGAATGCATTTCGGCGGCATGGAGGTCAAGTCGGTCATGCATCAGATGCTCAAGCGTTTCCGCTGGCGCGTCCCCGCGGGATACATGCCGCCGATGCACTACAGCACCGGGCCGACGCCGTCGGACGGGCTGCCGATCCGCCTCGAGCGGCTCTAAGCCCCACACGGGACGCGCTGTGCCAACCGTCACACCCTCAGGGCTCGGCGAAGCGCGCGCGCCACTCGTCGAATTCAGTGGCGACGATGCGCTGGTCATGTACGCCGTCGGCCTCCGCTGAAGCGAGCCACACGATCGGCGGTCCCATCACGGCCGGGTCCAGCAGCCGAGTCCGGATCTCGGCCGGGACGTCGTCGGGAACCATTCCCGTTTCGGTCGCGCCGCCCGGAAGCAGGATGTTGGCGGTTACCGGCGTGCCGTCCAGGTCGGCGGCCATCACGCGGGCGAACGCCTCCACCGCCGCGCCTGACGGTCCGTACGGGACGAAGCCTCGCCGAGTCATCGTGACCTCGTTCATCGAGATCGTCACGACGCGACCCGCGCCGGCCTCGAGCATCCGTGGAACGACCGCACGCGCGACGAGAAAACAGCCGGTCACCTTCGTTTCCAATACGTTGCGAAAGCCATCGGGCGGGACCTCCCAGAAGGCCTGCGGCTCGGTCATGAATCGCGGGTTGACGCTGCGCATCCCCACTCCTGCGTTGTTGACGAGCATGTCCAACCCGCCGAGCTGCTCGTAGACGTCGTCGATACCGGCCTGAACAGAAGAATCGCGGCGGACATCGAGCGCAAGCCCGATGGCGGCGGGCCCGAACTGAGCGGCGACCGCCGCGGGCCGCGAACGCTCGCGGCCGGTGATCACGACCTGCGCTCCCGCCTCGATGAGCGCCGCAGCCATCGCCCGCCCGAGGCCGCTGGTGCCGCCGGTCACGAGCACGCGTGTCCGCGAGAGGTCGGGCGGTGGATCGAGGCGCGCTGACACGAGCTCCCCAAACCTAGTTCGTGGCTCGCGGTCGGTCGTCGCCGCCGATGAGATTGCCGCTGTAGCGGGCGGTGAGCCGGGTGTCGAAGTAAGGCGCTCGAAGGTCCCCCTCCAGTCGCCCTTGCCGGATCCCGACGTACTGCTCGATGATGCTGGCGGCCAGGTCGGAGCGCAGCAGCGGGTCGCCACTCCGCGCCGCGATCCCGACCAGCTCGCGCGCTCGGTTTTGCAGCACGCCCGGATCCTCCTCACCCGTCAGCTCGCTCAGCTCCGGTTCGTGTTCTGCGAGTTCGGTGAACGCTTCCTCGAGCGGTATCCGGCCGAGAGCCTCTTCACGCATGAATTGCGTGCATAGCGAGGGATCGATGGGGCGAACGTCGGTCTCGTCGAGGGCCGCGGTCAGCAGCCGGTACGCCCGATCCTTGATGTAGCCGTCCCGAGCCAGGCTCAGCACCTCCACCGCCCTTCGAGCCGACTGGTCGTCAACGACTCGCGTACGCAGCTCGTCTCGCGCGTCGGCGTCGGATAGCGGCTCGTGTGCGACCTCCCTCGCGACACGGACGGTCGGGGCGGCTGCCGTTACCTCGCGGCGGTATTCCCGAAACTGCTGCCGCCACTCGGGCGACCCGATCGATCGATTACGGAGCCAGGAGAACAGACCCACGAGCCGATCTTACGAGTCGCGGGTTTGTCCCCTCGCAGTTCGAGGTCGTCGTGGAGTCGACCACGATCACCGGCAACACGGTCACCTCCGCCAAGGGACCCGCCACTGGTGGGGGCATCTTCAACGCCGGCGAGATGTCGGTCGACGCCAGCTTCGTGACGGAGAACCGCGCCCACACTCAGACCGGGCGAGCCGTTGCGGCCGGGATCTACAACGGCGGCCGCCTGAACCTGATGTACGTCGCGATCAAGGCCAACGTAGTCCGCGATCCCGGCGGCGAGGCTGAGGGGGGCGGGCTGTACGTCGACGAGGGGTCGAAGCAGACGAGGGTCGGCCACAGCGAGATCACGGGCAACTCGGCGATCGGAGCGCATCGGCACGGTGGCGGGATCCTGTTCGCCGGAGGCCAGCCGCTGAAGCTGAACCAGACCGTGGTCGCCGGAAACCGCCCCGACCAGTGTCACCCCACCGGCGCGGTCCGAGGTTGCGTAAGCTCGGGTCGCGCCTGGTCCCCGATCTAGCCTGCCGAACCTCCCGATGAGCCCAGAAGAGCCGCTGCGGATCGTGATCGCCGACGACCATTCAGTCGTCCGTCGCGGTCTGCGCCAGGTGCTCGAGGCCGACCCCGGAATCGAGGTTGTGGCCGAGGCCGACGACATCGAATCTGCGCGCCGTTACGTCCGCGGTCACAAGCCGGACGTGGTCGTGCTCGACCTCAACATGCCCGGAGGATCGACGCTCGACGCGATCCCCGAGATCCGAGCCGAGGCGCCGGAGACGAGGATCGTGATCCTGACGATGCAGGACGAGCCCGCGTACGCGCGTCAGGCGCTCGCGTCGGGCGTGATGGGCTACGTGCTGAAGGAAGCCGCGGACGCGGAGCTGGTCGAGGCGGTCAAGCGCGCCGCTGCCGGTGACACCTACCTGAATCCAAGGCTCGGCGCGAAGCTCGCGGCGGAGCCACCGCCCGGTCCGCCGGACGGGCTCTCCGAGCGCGAGGTCGAGGTGCTGAGGATGATCGCGCTCGGCCACACCAACGCCGAGATTGCAGACCAGCTGTACCTGTCCGTGCGCACGGTCGAGACCCACCGCGCCCACATCCAGCAGAAGCTGCGCCTCGCGACGCGCGCGGAACTCGTCCGCTACGCGCTCGACCACGGGCTCGTCAAGACCTCCGGCTGAGAGGCTGCCCCAGCCTCCAAACGCGGCGTTCACACGGTTGCGCGCAAGAGCGGGTATGAATATCCGCCGGTGAGAGAACCTGCCGCTCAGCCGCTGAGCCAGGACGAACTGCGTACGATCGACGCGTGGTGGCGCTCGGCGAACTACCTGTCGGTCGGGCAGATCTACCTGCTCGCGAATCCGCTGCTCCGCGAGCCGCTACGCCCTGAGCACATCAAGCCGCGGCTGCTCGGCCATTGGGGAACCACCCCCGGGCTGAACTTCCTCTACGTGCACATGAACCGCGCGATCCGCGCGCGGGACCTGAACGCGATCTACGTGACCGGCCCCGGCCACGGCGGCCCCGGGATCGTCGCGAGCACGTACCTCGACGGCACCTACACCGAGGTCTACCCCCAGATCGGCCACGACGAGGAGGGCCTGCGCCGCCTGTTCCGCCAGTTCTCGTTTCCGGGCGGGATCCCGAGCCACGTCGCGCCCGAGACTCCGGGTTCGATCAACGAGGGAGGCGAGCTCGGCTACTCGCTGCTGCACGCCTACGGAGCCGTGTTCGACAACCCCGACCTGCTCGCGATGTGCGTGGTCGGCGACGGCGAAGCCGAGACCGGGCCGCTGGCGGCGAGCTGGCATTCGAACAAGTTCCTGAACCCGGCCGGCGACGGCGCGGTGCTGCCGGTCCTGCATCTGAACGGCTACAAGATCGCCAACCCGACGGTGCTCGCCCGGATCGGGCGCGAGGAGCTCGAACGCCTGCTCGAGGGGTACGGGTACGCGCCCAGGTTCGTCGAGGGCTCCGACCCCGAGCGGATGCACCAGCTGATGGCTGCGACGCTCGACGAGGTGCTCGACGAGATCGCGACGATCCAGCGCGCGGCCCGCGAGAACGGAAGCACGGCGCGGCCGCGCTGGCCGGTGATCGTGCTCGTTACGCCGAAGGGCTGGACCGGGCCGAAGGTGGTCGATGGCCTGCCCGTCGAGGGGACGTGGCGTGCCCATCAGGTCCCGCTGGCGGAGGTGCGGACGAACCCCGAGCACCTCGCCCAGCTCGAGTCGTGGATGCGCTCGTACCGGCCCGAGGAGCTGTTCGACGAGGGCGGCGCGGTGCGCACGGAGATCGTGCGCCAGGCTCCGGCTGGAGATCGCAGGATGAGCGCCAACCCGCACGCCAACGGCGGCCTCCTGCTGCGCGCCCTGGAGCTCCCGGACTTCCGGGACTATGCGGTCGAGGTCCCCGCTCCGGCCGAGACGTCGAGCGAGGCGACGCGGGTGCTCGGCACGTGGCTGCGCGATGTCGTCCGCGTGAACCCGGACCGCTTCCGGATCATGGGCCCCGATGAGACCGCGTCTAACCGGCTCCAGGCGGTGTTCGAGGTCACAAATCGCGCGTGGGATGCCGAGCGGTTGCCGACCGACGATCACCTCGCCCCCGACGGGCGGGTGATGGAGGTCCTCTCCGAGCACCTCTGCGAGGGATGGCTCGAGGGCTACCTGCTGACCGGACGGCACGGGCTGTTCGACTGCTACGAGGCGTTCATCCACATCGTCGACTCGATGTTCAACCAGCACGCGAAGTGGCTGAAGGTGTGCCGCGACATCCCCTGGCGCCGGCCGATCGCCTCGCTCAATTACCTGCTCTCCAGTCACGTCTGGCGCCAGGACAACAACGGCTTCTCGCACCAGGATCCGGGGTTCATCGATCACGTGGCCAACAAGAAAGCCGGGATCATCCGGGTCTACCTGCCCCCGGATGCAAACTGCCTGCTGTCGGTCGCCGACCACTGTCTGCGCAGCCGGGACTACGTCAACGTGATCGTGGCGGGCAAGCAGCCGGCGCTCGACTACCTGACGATGGAGGAGGCGGTCGCCCACTGCACCCGCGGGATCGGGATCTGGGAGTGGGCCTCAAACGACCAGGGGGAGGAGCCCGATGTGGTGCTCGCCTGCGCGGGCGACGTGCCGACGCTCGAGACGCTGTCCGCCACGGCGATCCTCCGCGAGCGGCTACCGGAGCTGAAGGTCCGCGTCGTCAACGTCGTCGACCTCTTCCGGCTGGAGCCCGACTCCGAGCACCCTCACGGGCTCTCCGACGCCCAATTCGACGCCCTGTTCACGAGCTCGCAGCCGGTGATCTTCGCCTACCACGGGTACCCACTGCTGATCCACCGCCTCACCTACCGTCGCACCAACCACGACAACATCCATGTGCGCGGGTACGAGGAGGAGGGCACGACCACCACTCCGTTCGACATGGTGATGCTCAACGACCTCGACCGCTTCCACCTGGTGATGGACGTGATCGACCGCGTTCCAGGTCTCGGAGAGCGCGCCGCCGGCCTGCGGCAGCAGATGGTCGACGCCCGGCTCGCGGCTCGCGCCTACACGCGCGAGCACGGAGAGGATGCCCCGGAGGTCCGTGATTGGACATGGGCGAGCGGGCCCGAATCCTCGTCGTAAACGCAGGCTCGAGCAGCGTCAAGCTGAGCCTGATCGACGAGCGCGACGAGGAGCTCGCAACACACGAGCTGGCATCGCCCGACGCGCGGGTGGATCCGGCCGAGCTGCGGGACGCGCTGAACGGAGGGCTCGGGGACGCCGACGCCGTCGGCCACCGAATCGTCCACGGCGGCGAGCGGTTTCGCGCGCCGGTGCGGATCGACGCCGAGGTCGAGCGCGCGCTACGCGAGCTGACCGAGCTCGCGCCGCTGCATCAGCCGAAGTCGCTGGCGGCGCTCGACCTCGTCTCGGCCGCGCTCCCGCAGCTGCCGGCGATCGCGTGCTTCGACACCGCGTTTCACGCCGACATGCCGCCCGGCGCGAAGACGTACGCGCTGCCCGCGGCGTGGCGGGAGCGCTGGCCGATCCGGCGGTACGGATTCCACGGCCTGTCTCACGCGTGGGTGTCGCGCCGGGCACCTGAGCTGCTCGGCGCGGACCCGGCCGAGCTGCGGATCGTCAGCTGCCATCTCGGCGCCGGAGCCTCGGCGTGTGCGATTGCCGGCGGGCGCTCGGTCGCAACGACGATGGGGTTCACGCCGCTCGAGGGGCTCGCGATGGCGACCCGCTCGGGAAGCGTCGACCCCGGGTTGGTCCTGTGGCTGCTCGACCGGCCCGAGATTTCGGCAGCGGAGCTGAACCGCGCGCTCGAGCACGGCTCGGGGATGCAGGGGCTCGCGGGCACTGCCGATATGCGCGAGGTGGAGGCGCGCTCGGCGCGGGGCGAGCGCGACGCCGAGCTCGCGCTGTCGGTCTACACGCACCGGCTGAGGGGCGCGATCGCGGCGATGGCGGCCGCGCTCGGAGGGCTCGACGCGCTGGTGTTCACCGGCGGCGTCGGCGAGCGATCGCCGGAGATCCGGGAGCGCGCGACGGCGGAGATGGCGTTCATGGGCGTATCGGTCTCCTCGGAGCTCAACCACCGCGGGGATCTTGACCTCGAGATCACCCGCGAGGGCTCTCCCGTCAGGACGCTGGTGATCCACGCGCGCGAGGACCTCGAGATCGCCAGGCAGGTCAGATCGCTGCTGCGCTGAGCGGATCAGTGCTTTCCCGCAGCCCGGCGCGCGATTTCCCTGGACGAAATGGGCCCGCCCGCGCCGTAGCCTCGCCGTATGGCCGTCCAGCTGCATGTAGCCACGCCCGAGCGCGAGCCCGAACACCGGCGGCCGCACGCGCCGCCGATCAGGGTGCTGCTCGCCGACGACCACCACCCGTGCCGCAGGAGCATCCGGTTGCTGCTCGAGTCCGAGTCAGACGTCGAGGTGATCGCCGAGGCGGGCGATATCGCAACCGTGATGGTCGAGCTGTCGACGCACGCGCCGCACGTGCTGGCGCTGGACCCGCGGATGCGCGAGTGGGCGGGGATCGAGGCGATCCGCCTGCTGCGCCTCCAGATCCCCGAGACCCAGATCGTGGTGCTGACGATGGAGGCCAGCGCCGTGCTCGCGGATCACTCGCTACGCGCAGGGGCGATCGGCTTCGTGCTCAAGGACACCGCCGACCGCGACCTCGCCGAAGCGGTCCGCCACGCGGTGAACGGCCGTGAGTATGTGAGCGCCCGGCTGGCACCACAGCTCGAGGCGGTCAGGCGGTCCGCCCCCCGCGCGGCGCTCTACGACGCAAGCTGATCGGCGCCCGCCGCCGGCTCCCCGGATCCTCGTCGCGCCGGCAGCTGGGCGCGCAGACGGGTGCCCTGCTCGCCTGAGTCGAGCTTGAGCGTCCCTCCCGCGAGGTACACGCGCTCGACGAGTCCCTTGAGACCGAACCCATTGCTCTGCGTGCCGGCGTCGAAGCCCTCGCCGTCGTCCGCCACCTCGACGATCACGTCGCCGTCGCCGAATCCGATCGTCACGCCGGCGCGTGTCGCGCGAGCGTGCTTGGAGACGTTCGTCAACGCCTCCTGCACGATCCGGTAGATCGTCGTCTCCAGCTCCGGCGCGAGCGCGCCGTCGACGCCGGTCGGGCCCAAGCCGGCGAACTCCGCCGAGATCTCGAGGCCGTCGTGGCGGCGGCGCTCGACCAGCGATTCGATCGCCGGGAGCAGCCCGAGGTCGTCGAGCAACGACGGCCGCAGGTCGGTGATGATCGCCCTGAGGTTCTCGATCTCGAGCTCGATGTCCTCGACCGCCTGGTGCATCGCGCGCTCGGAGAACTCGGCGTCGTCGCGCCGCAGCGCCGAGGCGAGCAGCACGCGGAGGCCGCCCAGCGACTGCAGCGTCTGGTCGTGGAGCTCCCGGGCCCAGCGACCCCGTTCCGCGTCGGCGGCCACGATCGCGCTGCGGAGCCGGTCCTCGTTGACGCTCTGGTTGAGGGCCACCGCGTTGGCTGCCGACGCGGCGAACGTACGCAGCAGCTGTTCGTCGCCGTCGGTGAACTGGCCGCCGAGCTCGCCGCGATCAAACGCGATCAGCACGCCGATTCCGTCTCGGTGGTGGAGCATCGGCACCAGCAGCGCCGTCTTTGCTTCCTCGACTCCGAGCGCGCCGGCCGCCACCCGTAGCTCGGATGCGACATCGGCGATCCGGTGCGGCCGTCCGCGTTCGAGCACCTGTCCCGAGGTGGTGTGCGCGATCGGGAAGCGCCTACCGTTCGCACCGGTCGCGTGGCCGGCGCTGGCCGCCACGACGAGCTCGTCGCCCTCGCGCAGCATGATCAACACCGTCCGCGCATCGATCAGCGCCCGCCCCCGCTTGACGATCAGCTCGAGCACGCGGTCGAGTTCCGAGATCCCGCCGACTGCGTCCGCGATGTCCCGTGCCGCCTCGAGCGAACGGACGGCGCGCTCGGCCTCGATCCGGCCGCGCTCGCTTCGCTCGTACAGGCGCGCGTTCTCGACCGCCGTGCCGGCCCACTCGGCGAGCACCCGCGCGGCCTCCTCGTCCTCGTCGGTGAACTCGCTGCCGCCCTCTTTCTCGGTCAGGTACAGGTTCCCCCAGGTGCGACCCCGGGCGAGGATCGGAACCCCGAGGAAGCTGTGCATCTCCGGGTGGCCAGCCGGAAACCCGTAGCTCTCCGGGTGGCTGCCGACGGCGCGCAGCCGGAGCGGGCGGGGCTGCTCGATCAGGACGCCGAGCACCCCGCGGCCGTGTGGGAGCCCTCCGATCGCGCGGTGCGTCGCGGGATCGATGCCGCGGGTCAAGAAGCGCTCGAGCCCCGCGCGGTCCTCGTTCAGCACCCCGAGCGCTGCATAGCGGGCCCCGGTGATCGCGCACGCCTCCTCGAGTACCCGGTCGAGCACCGCCTCGAGGTCGAGCTCGCCCACCAGAGCACGGCCCACGTCGAGCAGCCGCCGAAGGCTCTCGTCTGTCAGATGACCGTTCACGGGCCCCGTTTCCGCCCCTGTGTCCTTGACCCAGCGTTGTGTGCGAGCGGTCAGGCAAAAGCTCCCGACGGCTCCCTCTATCCGTAGATTCTACTTAAGCGGTCGTGGTAAATCACGGTCCAGCTGCGGGGCGGTCCACCGATGGGCCTTGGCGGCGACAAAGGCATCTTGTTGGCCGTATGGCACTCGCCGACGAAAGCTCGCTACCCGCAGGCTCGCCGCGGTGCGCCCACTGCGGCGCGGTCGTCGGCGTCTACGAGCCCGCGACCCAGGTGGTCGGGGAGCTGACGTGGACGACGTCGCGCGCCGCGGACCCGGGACTCTCCCCGGAGTCGCCGGGCCGGTTGTACCACGCGAGTTGCTACGAGCTCGCGCGCGACGAGCCCGCCGCCTGATCGCCGAGATCGGCTCCCGCGGCCGGTAAAGTCAGGCCGGGATGTCTAACGCGTGCAACGGGTGGATGCGCGCCGGGGGCCGCAGCTACCGGATGGACGGTTGATGCCCCGGGCGCCCGAAGTCACCGGCTCCGTCCTGGACGGCCGCTACGAGCTCCACGCCGTCGTCGGCGAGGGGGCGTTCGGCCGCGTCTACCGCGGTCGCGACCGCCGGCTCGACCGGGTCGTCGCGGTCAAGGTGATCAAGCCGTGGTGGGCGGAGGACCCCGCCTGGGCGGACGTGTTCGAACGCGAGGCGCGGCTGCTGGCACGCGTGAGCGATCCCGGGATCGTGCAGATCTTCGACGTCGGTCAGACGCGAGAGGGCCTTTACTACGTGGCCGAGTTCGTCGACGGCGAGAGCCTTGCCGCGCGGCTCGATCACGGGACACCGACCGCCGCGGAGACGCGGGAGATCGCCGAGCAGCTTTGCCGGGCGTTGGCGCGCGCGCACGACCAGCGGATCGTGCACCGGGACATCAAGCCCGCCAACGTCCTGATCTCGAGCTCCGGCGACGTCAAGCTGGGCGACTTCGGGGTCGCGCGGCTCGCCGAGGGGAGCACCGGCGGGACCGCCGGCGCTGTCGTGGGCACCCCCCGGTACATGGCGCCCGAGCAGGCGCGAGGGTCCAGGACGACTCCGGCCACCGACGTGTACAGCGTCGGCGTCGTGCTGTACGAGATGCTCTCGGGCGCGCCGCCGTTTGCGGGTGACTCGGCGATCGAGCTCGCGCTCTGCCATGTGCAGGACCCGCCGCCGCCACTCCCCGCGGACGTACCGGTCGAGCTCGCACGGATCGCCGAGCGGGCGCTCGCCAAGGATCCCCGTGAGCGCTTTCAGGACGCCGGGGCGATGGCCGCCGCGCTCGCCCGCGTCGGGAGGACAGCGGATGTTCCGCCGAGCCGTCCCAAGCCGCGGTTGTGGTCGGACGGCGACGCATCCCGACCGCGAACCCCATCTCGACCGATCCCCGAACGGACCCGGGTCGCGCCGAAGCTCGCTCCGCGCAGGAACGTCAATCCGGCGGCGCGCCGGCGGAGCGTCGCGCTGCTCGCGTTCTCGTTCCTCCTGCTCGCGGCGATGATCCTCGCCGCGGTGCTGCTCGCGGGGCCGACCCGTGTGCGGGTGCCGAAGCTCGACGGGATCAGCAGGGCCGCCGTGCTCTCCCGGGTGCACCGCGTGCGCCTGCGGGCCACCTTTACGAAGCGGTTCGACAAATCCCCAGCTGGCCTCGCGATCGCCCAGAGCCCCTCGCCGGGCGCGCGCCTCGCCCAGGGCGGAGCCGTGCGGGTCGTGCTCAGCGCCGGGCCGCCGCCGGTGGAGGTGCCGCGGCTCGTCGGCCAGTCCGCGCCCGCTGCGCGCTCCGTGCTCGAGTCGCTGGGGCTGAAGGCGCACGTCAACTCGGTGCCTGCGCCCGGGGTCCAGGCCGGCACCGTCACGGGCCAGTCGCCCGACGCCGGCAAGTATCTGCGTCCGCACGCGACGGTGTCGCTGAGCGCTGCGGAGACACCGGAGTGGCGCGCGGTGACGTCCTTCTCGGGTACCGGCGCCGGGCAGTCGGTCGCGTTCCGCATCCGCGGCTCCCGGTGGCGAGTCGTCTACCGGATGTCGTTCGTCGGCACCTGCGAGTTCATCTTCTTCTGCGACGGACCGAACGCGCAGGTCACCCGCGCCGGGGGTGGCGGGTCCGTCGACCAGTTCGGCATGAATGACGGCGTCGAGCAGACCGCGGTCGTCAGATCGGGCGCCGGGGTCTACCAGGCGCGGGTCACGCCGGGCACCGACACGACCCGGTGGTCGATGACCGTCGAGGACTACTACTGATCCGCGCTGCGGTCCGCGGGTGGCCGTCGAGTCACCGCGGCGAGATAATCCGCCGGTGGCCTACGACGAGGAGCTAGCCAACCGGATCCGTCGGCTGATCGGCGCGGAGGCGGGACTAACCGAGAAGAAGATGTTCGGCGGGCTCGCGTTCCTGATCGACGGCAACATGTCGGTCAGTGCGAGCGGCCAGGGCGGGCTGCTGCTACGGGTCGACCCCCGGCAGACCGACGCGTTGCTCGAGCAACCGCACGCCGAGGCGTTCGTGATGCGGGGCCGCGCGATGGACGGGTGGCTGCGGGTCAGCCCGGAGGGGGTCTCGACTGACGAGGACCTCCAGCGTTGGGTGCAGGTCGGCGTCGCATGCGCGCGGTCGCTGCCCCCGAAGTAGCTACGAGGGCCCGTCTTCGCTGGGCGCCACCGGTTTGCTGGGGGCGCCCGCGAGCAGGTCGCTCAAGCGCGCCCCCAACCGCGATAGCCGGCTGTCCGGTCCGTATCGCCTCTCGGCGTGAGCAAGCTTGTGAGCGTCGTAGAACCGGCGGGCCCAGATCGAGTGGGGCCGCGCGAGCTGGACGGCGCCGACCATGGCGAAGATCGGGATGAACATGCCGACCACCGCGAGGAAGATTCTTCCCTTGGCGGCCGACAACACGACGAACGCGAGCACGAACGCGACCGTCCCGACCGTGCCCCAGATCGAGCCTGGGTCATCCAGCCCGAACGGCCGGGTGCCGATCACGACCAGGCCCGCCGCTGCGACCGCGACCACGACCGCGTCCACGGAGGAGCGACCCTCCTGGGTCCAGTAAACGTCCTTGAGATGGATCCACAACGCAAATTCGTCGAGCGTGAATCCGGCACCGATTCCGAACAACGCCGCGACGATGTGCCACCACGGCGCCCGCAACGGTGCCGCCGCGAACGCCGTGAACCCCGAGATCAGAAGCAAGCAGATGCCCCACACCAGGTGGTGGAGGTGGACCCCGCCGGATTGCACGCCGCCCGGCCACCACGAGACGCTCCGGGTCAGCCGGGCACTCGTCCGGATTGCGAGGAACGAGACCAGGAATGCCACCAGCACGACGAACGCCGCGCCACGCCCGCGCAGCGCGTGGTTGCCAAAGATGTGCACGCTGACGATCGACGCGTATCCAGGGTGCACCGGGGTTGCCCTCACAAGAGAGATTTCAGCAGCATCCGCGGCGGGTAGGCCGATTCCATGGCACAGACACTCAACGTCGCAGACCTAAGACTACGAAGCCCGGCGTTCGACGGCCACAAGCGGATCCCCGTCCGCCACGCCGCCGACGGCGAGGATGTGGCCCCGCCACTCGAATGGTCCGGCGTCCCCGACGGTACGAAGGCGTTCGCGATCGTCGTCCACGACCCCGACGCGCCGCTGGTCGACGGCTTCACCCACTGGGTCGCGTATGGGATCCCGGGCGACGCGTCCGGCCTCCCGGAGGGGGGCGGTAACGCCGTCGCGGGCGTCAACTCGTTCGGAAGCCGCGGCTACAACGGGCCTGCGCCGCCTGCGGGCCACGGCCCGCACCACTACTACTTCTGGGTCTACGCGCTCGACGACGACGTCGAGCTCGAGCCCGGGCTCGATCGCCGCGCGCTGCTCGAGCTGATCGAGGATCACGTGATCGAGCAGGCGAGGCTGATCGGCACGTACGCCAACGAGTGACGGCCGGACTCGGTGCGGGAGGCGGCGCCGCGGCCGCGGCGCCCGCCTAAGCTGCCGCGGCTATGCCACGGATTCCGACGCTACCTCGCGTTCCCGGCCTCCCGGACCCGCTGCGCCGGGTCGCGATTCCGGACGAGCTCGAGTCGGTCACGTCATTCGGTCCGGAGGACGATCCCGAGGCGGGCGGGATGTCCGCCCGCTCCGTCGAGCGGATCTGGAAGGCCGCGGCGCTGCTGTACCGAAGCGGCGTCCATCCCGCCGTGCAGGTGTGCGTCAGGCGGAACGGCGCGGTCGTGCTCAACCGCGCGATCGGGCACGCCCGCGGGAACGGTCCCCACGACCCGGCGGACGCCGACAAGCTGCCGGCGACGCCGGGGACGCCGTTCGTGATCTACTCGGGATCGAAGGCGATCACCGCGTTCGTCGTCCACATGCTCCACGACCGCGGGGTGATCGACATCGCCCGGCCGGTCGCCGAGTACATCCCCGGGTACGCCCGCAACGGCAAGGGGGAGATCACGGTCGCCCAGGTGCTCGCACACCGGGCCGGCGTGCCGAACCTCCCCGAGACGGCGTTCGATCTCGACCGCACGTTCGACCGCGAGTACATGGTCGAGACGCTGTGCGCGGCGAAGCCGGTCTTCCAGCCGGGGAAGTTCCTCGCCTACCACGCGGTCTCGGGCGGCTTCATCCTCGGCGAGGTCGTCCACCGCGCCACCGGGATGGACATCCGCGCGGTGCTCGCCGACGAGATCTTGCGGCCGCTCGACTTCCGCTGGAACAGCTACGGCGTCGATCCGGACGACCTCGACACGGTCGCGCTGAACTACGTCACCGGCCCGCCGACCGCGCCGCCGTTCTCGCAGCTGTTGACGAGGGCGCTGGGCGTCGGATTCGACGAGCTCGTCGAGTCGAGCAACGACCCGCGGTTCCTGACCGGGATCGTGCCCGCCGCCAACATCGTCGCGACCGCGGAGGAGCTCTCGCGTTTCTACGAGATCTTCCGGCGCGGGGGCGAGCTCGACGGGGTGCGCGTGATGTCGCCCAGGTCGGTGCGCCACGCGCTCACAGAACAGTCGCGGCTCGAGATCGACCTCTCGCTCGGCTTCCCGACGCGGTTCTCGTACGGGCTGATGCTCGGAGCGCAGCTGCTCAGCCTGTACGGGCGTGACACCCAGCACGCGTTTGGCCATCTCGGCTTCACCAACATGCTCGCGTGGGCGGATCCGGAGCGCGGGCTCGCGTGCGCGGTGATGACGAACGGCAAGCCTGTCCTATATCCGGAGCTGCACCGCGTCTACGGGCTGATGCAGACGATCACATCGGAGGCGCCGAAGGTCCGCGGCTCGCAGATGCGCGTCTGGGACCCGCTCGCTGGGCGACCTGCCTAGCCCCCGCCTCTGGCCAAGATCGGCGGCGCGGATTCTGGCCACGTGGAGAATGTGGGCCCGCGCGCCGGGGCGCATCCTTCCAACCGTGGACTGCGAATCGGGGAACGCGAAAGGAGGCTGACGTGATCAACCCGCTCGCGATCGGCGTGACCATCGGTGGCCTGCTCCTCGACATCGTCGTGCCGAGGCCCAAGCCTCGGGTTGGGTCGGCATCCAGCTCCCTGCCCCAAGTGAGGCGCCGGCTCGAGGACACCTCGGCACAGATGCGGACGGAGTACGAGCGTCCGCCGGTCGCGAGCGGGGGTCCCTTACGAGCGGGGGTCCCTTAGAAGTGGCCGGCCAGCGCCTCGGCTGAGATCTGCCGAGTGTCGTCGGGAGCCGGCCGGAGGATCATCACCTCGGCCGGGACGCGCTCGAGCAGCCACTCGAGGTCGTCGGCGCTGAGGCCGGAGTTGCGATTCGCGGACGCCGAGACGATCACGCGGTCGAACTGCTCCTGATCGAGCAGCCTGCGGAGCGCGTCGCGGTAGGTTCGGCCACGGGCGATCCGCGAGTCCACGGTGATCCCCTGGTTGTGCGCGCGCTGCTCGATCGCTTCGAGCAGCGGCATACCGGCGGCGCACTGGACCGGCAGCGGCGAGTCGAGCGGCAGATTCCGCGGCACTCGTGCCAGGAACGCCGGCATCAGTGTCGCGTTCTCGGCCTTGGCGAGCCGGACCGCGGCCTCGAACGCCCGGCGTGAGATCTCCTGCCCGGTGAACGGGAGCAGGATCCGCCTGACCGCGGTCGACCGCTCCCGCGCCGGACGGCGTCCGTGGGGGGCAGCCAGAAGCCCGCCGCGAGGCCCACCGCCAGCGCGACCACGGCGACGATCACCACCACGGCGACGGTCATAGGTCAACCTCCGAGTTGCGCTTGGCCCGGTCGGCAACGATCCGCACGTCGACCCCGGGCAGCAGCTCCATCAGCCGCTGGGGCAGCGGCGTCCGCAGGCGACCGAGCCCGCGCACGGGTCGCGAGGCGCCCATCAGGATGTAGGTGCTGCGCTGGCGGGCCGCGACCTCCGCGACGGTCGCCGCGACGTTGTCCGATTCCTCCACGAGCACGCGCGCGCCGAGCAGCGAGGCGAGCTGCCGGAGCGCCGCGAGCGACCGCTCCTGCTCATCGGACAGGGCGCCGCTCGGAGGCCGCACCCACAGCAGGTCGAGCTCGGCGCCGAGTCGCTGGGCCGAGCGCCACGCCCGGCGGACCAGCCGCTGCGCGCCCGGATACGGCTCCACGAGTGCCAGCAGCCGCTCGCCTACGGCTTGTGGCGTTCCCGCCATCAGACTCTCCTCGCGGGAGCCCACAAGCTCGGTTGTCAGCCGCTTGTTGCCGACTTCCTCCGCGACCTGGCGCAGCGCGACCTCGCGCAGCGCCGACAGGTTCTCGATCTTGAAGAAGTTGTTGAGCGCCGAGCCGATCCGCTCGGGCGGGTAGACCTTGCCGGCACGCAGCCGTTCCAGCAGCGCCTCCGGCGTCAGGTCGATCATTACGACCTCGTCGGCGCGCCCGAGCACGGCGTCGGGGATCGTCTCCCGGACCCGGGTGCCGGTCAGCTCGGCGATCGTGTCGTTGAGCGACTCGAGGTGCTGGACGTTCATCGTCGAGAGCACGTCGATCCCGGCGTCCAGCACGTCCTCGACATCCTGGTAGCGCTTCTCGTGCTCGACGCCCGGCGCGTTGGTGTGCGCGAGCTCGTCGATCAGGCAGAGCTCGGGCGCCCGGATCAGGATCGCCGGGAGGTCCATCTCCTCGAGCTCGGTGTCGCGGTAGACGACCCGCCGGCGCGGGATGCTCGACAGCCCGTCGGCGAGCTTGGCGGTCTCGGCGCGTCCGTGTGTCTCGAGCAGGCCAATCACGACGTCTCGGCCCGCCTCCTGCTCGGCGTGGCCCTCGACCAGCATCCGGAAGGTCTTGCCGACTCCCGCCGCCATCCCGAGGAACACCCGCAGGTGGCCGCGGCGCCTCCCGGTCCCGGCCGCAGCGGGAGCTCCGCTCGAGCCGGGGGCACTGTTCATGCCCCAAGCAGGTTGTGCACGATCAGGTCGATCAGCTTGATTCCGATGAATGGAGCGATGATCCCACCGAGACCGTAGATCCACAGGTTCCGCCTGAGCAGCGCGCTCGCGCCGATCGGCCGGTAGCGGACCCCCCGAAGCGACAGCGGGATCAGCAGCGGGATGATGAGCGCGTTGAAGATGATCGCTGAGATCACCGCGGAACGGGGCGAGCCCAGGTTCATGATGTTGAGCACGTGCAGCGGACTCTGTCCGCCCTTCGTGAACGCCCAGACGCTGACGAAGATCGCCGGGAGGATCGCGAAGTACTTCGCGACGTCGTTGGCGATCGAGAAGGTGGTCAGCGCGCCGCGGGTGATCAGCAGCTGCTTGCCGACCTCGACGATCTCGATCAGCTTCGTCGGGTTGGAGTCGAGGTCGACCATGTTCCCGGCCTCGCGGGCGGCCTGAGTCCCGGTGTTCATCGCGACGCCGACGTCGGCCTGAGCGAGCGCGGGCGCGTCGTTGGTCCCGTCGCCGGTCATCGCGACGAGCCGGCCCTCCGCCTGCTGCTCCTTGATCAGTTCGAGCTTGGCCTCCGGGGTGGCCTCGGCGAGGAAGTCGTCGACGCCAGACTCCTCGGCGATCTTCGCGGCGGTCAGGCGGTTGTCACCGGTGATCATGATCGTCCGGATGCCCATCGCCCGGAGGTGGTCGAAGCGCTCGCGCATCCCCTCCTTGATCGTGTCCTTGAGGTAGATCACGCCGAGCACCTGCGAGTCGCGTGCGACTGCGAGTGGCGTGCCGCCCTCGCGTCCGATCCGCTCGAGGACCGGCTGCAGCTCGGCCGGCGGCCGGCCGCCCTCTGACTCGACCCAGGCGATGATCGCGTCGCCGGCGCCCTTGCGCAGCTGGCGGCCATCGAGGTTGATCCCGCTCATCCTGGTCTGAGCGGTAAATGGCACGAACGTCGCGTTGAGCTTCTTCATGTCGTGCTCGCGGATCCCATACTGCTTCGCGAGCACGACGATCGAGCGGCCCTCGGGCGTCTCGTCCGCTAGCGAGGAGAGCTGCGCGACCTCGGCCAGCTCGGCTTCCGCGACGCCGGGCATCGGGATGAATTCCGATGCGAGACGGTTACCGATCGTGATCGTGCCGGTCTTGTCGAGCAGCAGCACGTCGACGTCACCGGAGGCCTCGACCGAGCGGCCGGAGAGCGCGAGCACGTTGCGGCGCACGAGCCGGTCGATGCCCGCGATCCCGATCGCCGACAGCAGCGCGCCGATCGTCGTCGGGATCAGCGCGACCAGCAGCGAGATCAGCGTCGTATCGGAGATCGAGGTGTGCGCGAACAGCCCGAACGGTCGCAGCGTGACGACCACGACCATGAAGATCAGCGTCAGCCCGGCGAGCAGGATGTTGAGCGCGATCTCGTTCGGGGTCTTCCGCCGCTCGGCCCCCTCGACGAGGCCGATCATCCGATCGAGGAACGACTGTCCGGGCTCCTGGGTGATCTCGACCACGATCCGGTCGGACAGCACTCGGGTGCCGCCCGTGACGGCGCTGCGATCGCCGCCGGACTCGCGGATCACCGGCGCCGACTCGCCCGTGATCGCCGACTCGTCGACCGAGGCGATCCCTTCGATCACGGTGCCGTCGCCGGGGATCAGCTCGCCGGCCTCGACCACCACGACGTCTCCCTTGTGCAGCTCTGACGCCGTCCTGGTGGTGCCGTCCCTCATGCGGGCGACGGTCTCCTGGCGCATCGCGCGAAGCGTCTCCGCCTGGGCGCGGCCGCGGCCCTCGGCGAACGCCTCGGCCATGTTCGCGAACACGACCGTCAGCCACAGCCAGAACGAGATCACGAACGTGTACCACCCGGGATCGTTGCCGCCGAGCGCCTTGCCGCCGAACACCTGGATCAGCCACGTGACCGTCGTGATCAGCGCGCCGATCTCGACGACGAACATCACCGGGTTGCGGATCTGCACCCGCGGGTCGAGCTTGACGAAACTGTCGATCAGCGCGCGCCGGACGATGTCGCGCTGGAACAGCGAGATCGCGCGGCGCTCTGAGGGCGTGTTGCCAGGAGCGGTGTCGACCGACATCAGCTGCCTCCCGTCGCTCGGTCGAGGGCCAGGTTGAGTTCGAGCACGTTGACGCCGCTCTCACCCGAGAAGCCGATCCCGCGGCCGTGCGTGTACTTGGAGATCAGCGAATTGACCTGCGGCAGCGACAGGTGCCGCACCGAGGCGATCCGGTGAGCCTGGATGTCGGCGTTCGCGACCGAGATGTCTGGGTCGAGACCCGAGGCGGAGTTGTTGGCGGCGTCCACCGGGACCTTCGCGGCGGTCAACCCCGGGTTGTACGGCTTCTCGAGCGAGAGGTAAGACTGGATGTTGGTCGCGATCGCCTGCTCGGTCGCGGTGTTGTTCGGACCGAGGTTCGAGAACGTGCTCGCGGCGCCGTTGTACGGCGGGACCGTCGCCGACGGCCGGCTCTGGAAGTACCGCGAGTCGGGGGCTGTGACCGGGTTGCCGTCCTTGTCAACCTGCGGCTTGCCGTTCTTGACGACCTGCAGCTGGAACTGCTGGCCGATGATCTTGGAGCCGACGAGCTTCCCGTCGACGTAGACCTTCTGGCCGTTTGCGTTCCCGGGGAACGCGAGTTGGCCGACGCCGGTAACGACCAGCGGGTACAGCACGCCAAGCAGCAGCGTCAGGACGACGATTCCGATCGCGGAAGTGGTGAGGTCGCGCTTCATTTCAGTCTCAGTAGAGGTGGGGGGTCAGGCCCTGCACGATTGGTCCGAGCAGCAGGGCGGGGAAGAAGGTCAGGGCGCCGACGAGCACGATCACGCCGATCAGCAACACGACGAACGTCGGGTTGTCGGTCCGCATCGTCCCGAGGCCCGGCGGGCTGACCCGTTTGCCGGCGAGGGCGCCCGCGACCGCGAGCGCGAACAGGATCGGCGCGAACCGCGCGAACAGCATCACGCCGCCGCCCAGCAGGTCGGCGAGCTTGATCCCGTGGGCGCCCAAGTTGCCGGCGTTAGGCTGGATGTAGCCGGTGTAGCTGGCGAACGCGGAGCCGTTGTTGTTGGCCTGGGACAGGTACGCGTAGAACGACTCGGAGAAGCCCTGCGGGCCGGTTGCGGCGGCCGAGATCGACTGCTTGCCGGCGTGGCTGGCGACCGCGAGCGCCGTCGCGAACAGAGCCGAGAGCGGGGTGATCAGCAACCCGAGCGCGACCAGCTTGATCTCCTTGGCCTCGATCTTCTTGCCCAGGTACTCGGGCGTGCGGCCGACCATCAGCCCGCCGAGGAACACCGCGAGCAGGACGTACAGAAGGATCGAGTACAGCCCGGTTCCGACGCCTCCGAAGATCACCTCGCTGGCAGAGAGATTGGCCATAGGTACGGCGCCGCCAATACCTGTGAACGATTCGATCGCGCTGTTGACCGCGCCGCATGAGGTGGCCGTCGTGACCACGTCGAACAGCGCCGAGCCGGCGATCCCGAACCGCTGTTCCTTGCTCTCCAGGTTGCCGCCGGTGGAGCCGGCGATCACCTGCGTGTGCAAGCCGGCCGCGTGCTGCGCGGGCGAGCCGTGCGCCTCGGCGATGTACGCGACGATCGCCGCGCCGAGGAACATGATCATCATCGTCGAGTAGATCGCGTACCCCTGCCGGCGGTTGCCGGTCATCCGGCCGTACATGAACACCAGCGAGGCCGGGATGATCAGCACCGTCAGCATCTCGACGAAGTTCGTGAACGCGGTCGGGTTCTCGAACGGGTGCGCCGAGTTGGTGTTGAAGAAGCCGCCGCCGTTCGTGCCGAGCTCCTTGATCGCTTCCTGCGAGGCGACCGGTCCCATCGCGATCTGCTGCGGCAGGTGCGTCAGCGTGCTCAGCGACAGATAGTGCGAGAAGTTCGCGATCGACCCCTGGAACACGAGCACGATCGCAACGACGAACGAGATCGGGAGCAGCACCCACAAGATCGTCCGAACGAGGTCGTGCCAGAAGTTCCCGAGGCTCTTGCCGCTGCGACCGATGATCCCCCGGATCAGGGCCACGGCGACCGCGATACCGACGCCCGCCGAGAGGAAGTTCTGGACGGTGAGCCCCAGCATCTGGCTGAAGTAGCTCATCGTCGTCTCGCCGGCGTAGTACTGCCAGTTGGTGTTCGTGACGAACGACGACGTCGTGTTGAACGTCACGTCCCACGTGCCCGAGTGGAACTGCTGCGGGTTTAGCCCCGTCCAATTCCATAGCGTCTGGGTCCGCAGGATCAGGTACAGCAGCAGCCAGCCCACGAGCGAGAAGATGATCAGGGTCCTGGCGTACGCCTTCCAGTCCTGACCGCGGTCGGGGTCGACCCGCATGACCTTGTAGAGCCACTGTTCGGGCCTCCGGAACAGCGGGTCGAGGATCGTCCGTTCGCCGCTGTAGACGGCGGCCATGTAGCGACCGAGCGGGAGCGCGAGGATCGTGAGAACCCCCGCGAACAGGAAGATCGTCAGCCAGCCGGAGACGGTCATCGGCTAGAAGCGCTCTCCGCGCAGCAACGCGTACACGAGGTAGATGCAGACGATCACCGAGACCGTCAGGCCGAAGATGTCGGCGGCACTCATATCCGGTCGATCCCGAAGATGAGCGCGTACAGGACCGCGAACATCGCGATCCCGAGAATCACTGCTACGACGTCCATGTCGCTCAGCTTCGCGCTGTGGTGTCAAGCGCCATACAGAAACGGCGCCCCGCCATAAAGAAGGTGTGAAGACGCCGGTTACGCCGCGAACCGGTAGCCGACGCCCGGGTCCGTCTTGATGTAGCGGGGGCCGTCGGCCGGCTCGATCTTGCGACGGAGATTCGCCACGTGCGCGCGCAGCACCTGCGTGTCCTCGCTGTAGCCCTCACCCCACACCGTGCTCAGCAGCTCGCGGTGGGTCATCAGGCGGCCGCGGTTGCGGGCGAGCAGCCGCAGCAGCTCGAACTCCTTGGGCGTGAGGTGGACTTCCTCGCCGTCGCGCCGCACCACCCGCGCGCCGAGATCGAGCTCGAGTCCGTCGGCGTGGATCACGGCGTCCTCGCCGCCGTTTCCGGAGCGCCGCAGCACCGCACCGAGTCGCGCGACCAGCTCCCGCGGGCCGAACGGCTTGGTCACGTAGTCGTCGGCGCCCGCCGCGAGCGCGCGTACCTTCGCGTCCTCCTCGCCCACCGCGGACAGCACGATGATCGGAATCGGGGTCCATTCCCGAAGGCGCCGGCAGACCTCGACGCCGTCGATGTCGGGCAGCACCAGGTCGATGATCGCGGCGTCGGGGTGGCGCACCGCAGCGAGGTCGAGCGCCTCCTCGCCGGTGGTCGCCGGCACGGCTTCGTACCCCGCGTCGCGCAGGATCACACGCAGCGCGCGGAGGATCTGGGCCTCGTCGTCGCAGACGAGCACCGGCGGACGGCTGGCGCTCGTCATGCCGCGACGCTCGCGCGGTCGCCGGTGGGGAACGAGATCACGAAGCTCGCGCCCTGTCCCGGGAGTGAGTCGACCGACACCGTGCCCCCGTTGGCCTCGACGAAACCCTTGACGATCGCGAGCCCGAGCCCCGAGCCGGTCCACCTCCGCGATGCGGGATCCGGGCCCCGGTAGAACGGTTCGAAGATCCGCGACTGCTCGGCTCTCCCGATCCCCGGTCCCTGGTCGACCACACGGACGATCACCCGCGAGCCCGCCTCCCGCGCGTGGACGGACACCGGCCGTCCACCCGAGTAGTGCCACGCGTTCTCGAGCAGGTTCGCGAACACCCGCTCGAGCTGCGCCGCGTCGGCCCGGATCGCCGGCAGGTCGGGGTCGATCGCGACGCGGACTTCGACCTGCTCCGGCAGCGCGTCGCGCGCGGCCAGGACGACGTCTTCGAGCGAGATCCATTCGCGTCGCGGCTCCGCCCGCCCCGACTGAAGCATCGACAGGTCGAGCAGCTTGTCGATCAGCGCCGACAGCCGTTCTGATTCCTCCACGACAGCGGCGGTGAGCTCGCTGCGCTCCTCCGGCGTGATCGACTCCGAGCTGAGCGCGTGCCCGGCGGTCAGGATCGCGGTGACGGGGGTCCGAAGGTCGTGCGAGGTCGCCTGCAGCAGCGCGGTCTTGAGCTCGTCGCTCCGGCGCAGCGCCTTCGTCTCGACCGCCTCCGCCTGGGCGGCGTCGCGTTGCAGCGCGATCGCGATCAGCGCCTGGAGCGCGGGGACGACGTTGTCGGTCAACCGTTCGGCGGCTTCGGAGGAAAGGTCGCTCGGCACCAGCAGCGTCGCGATGCGGCGCCCGGAACCGTCCACCAGCGGGATCGCCTCGCGCCGTGCGTCGCCCGGCTCATCGCCCAGCTCGATCGCCGCCGAGCGCAGCTCGAGCGCCTCCGCCACCCGGTGGGCGGCCGCGCGCAGAGCGATCGAGGTCTCGGTGCCGGCGAGCAGCTCGCGCGCGAGACTCGCGGCGAGGTCCGCCTCACGCCGGCGCCGGTCCGCTTCGTCGGCCCGGCCGCGGGCGACGTCGGCGATCGTGCTGACGACGGCTGCGGTCAGGATGAACGCCGACAGCGCCACCCAATTGCGCGAGTCCGAGATCGTGAACTGCCCGGTCGGGGGCAGCTGGAAGAAGTTGAACGCCAGCGCACTCAGCACCGAGGTCCCGAGCCCAAGCCACAATCCCCAGTAGACGGACACGAGCAGCACCGCCGGCAGGTAGACGACGCCTAGCGCGACTACCGGCGCGATCGTCTTCAGCGGGTAGATCGCGGCGGTGGCCGCAGCCACCGAGACGATCGCCACCGCGACTCCCACGCGTAGCGGCGGCCGGCTTCCGGTCAACCCCCGGAGTCCGCGTCCACGGCTCCATGCCACGCGTTGCATGTGACATCAGCGTACGACGGACGCGGTCCATCGGCCACCGATGACTACCCCCCGGGGGTACACTGGCGAGTACGCCCCGGGGGGTACTTGGTGGCGGGGCTGGGGACCCCTTTGTGAAGCGGGGGTGGGTCTAGCTTCGCGCGCGGCTGCGCGTGCCGCTGCGGGCGCGGGTGCCACCGCTCGCCGCGCGCGCGCCGCCGCTTCGGCTGCGGCCGGTGCTGCGCCCAGCGCCTGCCCGGCTCCTGGCTGATGCCCGCGACGTGCCGCTCGGCGTCTTCGCGGACGCGGTCGAGCTGCGTGAGTTGGTGGTTCGGCGCGAGCGGCTCCGAGCGTTACGAGTCGGCCGCTCATCCCGCGGGATCTGCTTGCGGACGAGCTCCTTGACGATCCGTCCGAGCTCGGCGTCGAGGAACTTCGCCATCCGCTCCTCGTCGCGCCGAATCACCTTCGCCAGCTGCGCGGTCTCGCGGTCGCCGACCGCCTCGGCGAACACGATGATCCGCGTGTAGAGCGCGATCTCGACGTGCTCCTCGCGAAGCTCCTCTTGAACGTTGCGCAGTTGCGTCTCGGTCTCGTCGTTGACCGCCGCGCGCGCGGTCCCGACCTGTGTCTTGACCGCCGCGACGGCCTTGCCGGCCACTTCGCCGACGGCGTCGGGAACGCCCGGCAGGTTCGGACCGGCGACCGCCGAGCCACCGAGCTTCTTGATCCGCGAGGCAACGCGCCGCTTGTGGTCCTTGGTCTCTGTCAGGTGCTGGCGCAGCCGCTTCTTGTACGACTGCTTCTGCGTCAGCGCGATGTGCGCGGTCAGCGCGGCCTCGAGCTCGGCCTCCTTTGCGTGCGCCTCGTTCAGCCACTGAACGAGCTTTGCGTCGCGTTTGTTGAGATTCACATCTGGCATCTGTCGGTTCCTCTCTTAGCTTTGCGAGCCGCTGTCGGTTGAGATCCGCAACTCGCGTGCGGCCGCCTCGAGGACCGTTCTGCGGCCCTTCGTGTTGGCCTCGTACAGCTGGACTGCGGCGAGCTCGGCGGCGTTCGCGCCCGCCAAGCGGTCGGCCACGTCGGCAGCCTTCATATGGTCGTACCCGTTCCAGGGCGGTTCGATGTGGACCGATGCGCCCGCGCCGTCCTCGGCACCCGGCTCGGCTACCGCGTCGACGAGCTCTGGCTCCTCGGAGACATGGACCGGCTCGGGTGCGGGCTCGTCGGGCGCCGGCGCCTCGGGAGGCGCCGCCGCGGGCGGCTGCTCGACGACCTTGCGGCGGGGCTCGGGAGGCCGCGCCCGTTTCTCGTCCGATGCGGCACCGTCGTCCGATGCGGCACCGCAGATCAGCCGGCCGGTCGTCTCAGCGACGACGGCGATCGTCTGCTCGGCCGCCCGCAGCCACAGCTGGGTGGCGCGGACTCCGACTCGCAGCGGCAATGTCATGAGCTCGCCCAGCATTCCGCGGTTACTACCCGGAGGGGCGGCGAGAAAACGGGAGTCAGCGGCGCAAGAATGGGTAAGGTGACTCGCGGCAGGGAGGAGCTGCGCGAGACCATGGAGCTGGATCCGAGGCAAGTCATCAAGGGAGGCCTGAAGCTCGCTGAGCGAGCTGGGGATGAGGCGTACTTCGCGACGCTCTGCATTCGTAGCGGGATGGTCGGGCTGGAGCCTCCGCACCGGATCGCGAAGATGCTGCTCGCGTTCGAGCGCTTCGGGATGCTCGGCGGTGCGGTGGCGGTAGGCGCGATTCGCCACGGCGATCGGGCCGCTGTGATCGACGAGCGCGGCGAGCTCAGCTACGCCGAGCTGCACGCGAACTCCAACGCGATCGCCAACGCGTGGCGCGAGCGAGGGTTCGAGCCGGGCCAGGGCGTGGCGATCCTCGTGCGAAACCACCGCAGCTTCCTCGAGGCGGTGTTCGCCGCCGCGAAGTGCGGCGCGCGCGTGATCCTCCTGAACACCTCGTTCGCGGGCCCGCAGATCCGCGAGGTCGCCGAGCGCGAGGGGACCGACCTGCTCGTCTACGACGACGAGTACTCGGAGATCCTCGAGGGGATCGACGACCCGCCCCTCGGCCGCTGGCGCGCGTGGGCCGACGAACCCGGGGACGACACGCTCGACGCGCTGATCGCGGCCGGCGACTCGAGTGACCCGCCCCGTGCGGGAACCGCCCCACGGCTGACGATCCTTACCAGCGGTACGACCGGCACGCCGAAGGGCGCCCCGCGCGGCGAGCCGCGCTCGCTTGCGCTGATCGGCG
The DNA here is from genome assembly GCA_963770735.1 of uncultured Solirubrobacterales bacterium. Taxonomy (GTDB): domain Bacteria; phylum Actinomycetota; class Thermoleophilia; order Solirubrobacterales; family Solirubrobacteraceae; genus Palsa-465. The sequence continues at coordinate 185,310 of CAVYRB010000001.1, forward strand.
GGCTGCTGAGCCGGGTGCCGTTCAAGGCGCGCGAGGTGACCGAGCTGTGCGTGCCGATGTTCCACGCGCTCGGCTTCGCGCAGGCGATCATCGGGATCGGCCTCGGCTCGACGCTCGTGATCCGGCGCCGGTTCGATCCGGAGGAGACGCTCGACAGCCTCGAGCGCCATCGCGCGACCGCGATGGTGATGGTGCCGGTGATGCTCCAGCGCACGCTCGAGCTCGGGACCGACGAGATCCGCAAGCACGACCTCTCGTCTCTGCGGATCATCTTCCTGTCGGGTTCGAAGCTGCCGGCCGAGGTCGCGGTCCGCGCGCTCGAGGCATTCGGCCCGGTGATCTACAACCTGTACGGCTCGACCGAGGTCGCCTACGCGACGATCGCGACGCCCGAGGATCTCGAGGTGGACGCCTCGTCGGTCGGGAAGGTGGTCCGCGGCTCGGTCGTGAAGATCGTCGATGAGGACGGCGAGGAGGTGCCGCAGGGAGAGAACGGCCGGATCTTCGTCGGGAACCTCTCGCAGTTCGAGGGCTACACCGGCGGCGGCACGAAGGAGGAGGTCGGAGGGCTGATCTCCTCGGGCGACGTTGGGCACTTCGACGAGGACGGCCGGCTGTACATCGACGGCCGCGACGACGAGATGATCGTCTCCGGCGGCGAGAACGTGTTCCCCGCCGAGGTCGAGGAGTTGCTCGCCCACCACGAGGCGATCGCCGATGCCGCGGCGGTGGGCGTTGACGACGAGAAGTTCGGCCAGCGGCTGAAGGCGTTCGTCGTCCTGCGCGACGGCCAGGGCCTGAGCGAGGACGAGACCAAGGCCTACGTCAAGGACAACCTCGCCAACTACAAGGTGCCCCGCGAAGTCGTTTTCCTCGACGAGCTCCCGCGCAACGCGACCGGCAAGGTCCTTAAGCACGAGCTGCTCGAGCGCGAGGAGGGCCGAGGCGGGCCCGACGAGGCGCCCGACGGGGCGCCCGAGGAGGCGCCGACTTCCTAGGCCTCAGGCGGCCGTGTGGCTGCCGAGGAACCCCAGCATCCGCCTCCACCCGTCCTCGGACGCGTCGGCGTGCTCCGCGTAGCGGCGGTCGAAGAACGAGTGCGGGGCGCCGGGGTACACGTGGATCTCGTGCTCGACGCCGGCGTCTGAGAGCGCCTGGTCGAAGCGCTCGACGTCCTCGACCGGGATCGCCTGGTCGGCGCCGCCGAACAGGCCGAGCACCGGGCACTGCATGTCCGCGGCGCGGGCGATCGGGCCGGGGATGCCGAAGCGGTCGTTGAGGATCCCGTACAAGCCGATCGCCGCCGACAGGCCGGACACGTCCGCGGCGGCCATGAACGACTCGAAGCCGCCGAGGCAGAAGCCGACGGTCGCCGGGTGGCCGACGCCAGTGCGGTCCTGGAGCGTCTGTGCGCTCGCCCGCACGTCGTCCTGTACCAGTGGCACCTTCAGCTCCTGGACGTGCGGCATGTACTCGAACTCCTCGTCGCGGGGGCCGAGCCCGGCCGTCCGCCCGAAGTAGTCGAGGGCGATCGCGTGGTAGCCCGCCTGGGCGAAGCGCTCGGCGAGGTCGATGTAGAACGGGTACAGACCCCTGACGTCGGGGAGGATCACGACCGCACCGCGGGCGTCGGGGGATTCCGCGAGCGCGGCGGAGAACTTGGTGCCGTCGGCAGAGGTCAGCTCGAGCAGCTCGGCGCCGGCTCCACCGGCGATCGGCGCGAGCAGCAGGTCGCCGGGTGGCAGCGGTGGGAGGGAGTCGAATTGGAAGCACATGGCGCAACACGATAAAAGTCCCGGGATGACAACGCTCTCTGACCCCGAACGCTTCCGCTCGGAGTTCCCGGTGCTCGAGCGCGTCGCGTATCTGAACGCGGGCACCGAGGGCCCGGTCCCGGCGGCCGCGGCGGCTGCTGCCCACCGCCGGATCGACGTCGAGGTGACCGGCGGCCGCTGCGGCCGTCCGTACTTCGAGGAACTGATGGAGATGGCGACGCGACTGCGGGGGGGATACGCGTCGATGCTCGGCTGCGACTCCTCGCTCGTCGCGCTCACCGGTTCGACCACCGACGGCGTCAACACGGTGCTGTCCGGGCTCGACCTGCGTCCGGGGGACGAGATCCTGACCAGCGACGAGGAGCATCCCGGCGTGCTCGCCCCGCTGGGGCGCGCCCGTGTGCGCCACGGCGTCGTCGTCCGCGTGGTCCCGTTTCGCGAGCTCGCCGGCGAGGTGCGCTCGAGCACCCGGCTCGTCGCCTGCTCGCACGTCTCCTGGGTCAACGGCAAGGTCGCTGATGTGGAGGCGCTGCGCGCGTCCGGGGCCCCGGTGCTGCTCGACGCGGCGCAGGCGCTCGGCGCTGTACCGGTTGACGTCCACGCGCTCGGCGTCGACTTCTACGCCGCCTCGGGCCAGAAGTGGCTGTGCGGACCGGAGGGCAGCGGCTGTCTGTACGTGCGACCCGACCGGCTCGACGAGCTGGTGGTCCCGTGGCCGGGGTACGGTTCGGTCGCGGACTCCGAGCGGGCGCTCGAGTTCGAGCCGGCGGAGGGGGTCAAGCGACTGGACCACGGTTTCCCAACCGGATTGCGGAGCGCGTGGGCTCTCGCCTCGCTCGAGGTACTGGGCCGTCCGGGCTGGAGTTGGGTCCACGGGCGCGCGGCATCGCTCGCCGCGCGGCTCGCCGACCGCCTTGCCGAGCTCGGGCTCGAGGTCGAGGACCGCGACCGCACGACGCTCGTCTCGTGGCGCGTCGAGGACGCGGCCGCCGAGGTCGAGCGGTTCGCCGCGAGCGGGTTCGTGCTCCGGAGCATTCCGGGGCGAGAGCTGGTGCGCGCGTCCGTCGGCGCGTGGTCCTCCGAGGAGGAGCTCGAGCGGATCGCGGAGCTGGCGGCTGGCTAGCGGGCGACCCGTCGCGCGTGCGTGTAGACGTTCACGCGCTCGCCACGGGCGAAGCCGGCGAGCGTCATCCCGCGCTCGTCGGCGAGCGAGATCGCGAGTGAGCTCGGTGCCCCGACGCCGACGAGCACCGGGGCGCCCGCGACCGCGGCCTTCTGCACGAGCTCGAACGACAGCCGGCCGCTGACGCACAGGATCCGCTCGCCGAGCGGCACGATCCCGTCGAGCAGCGCTCGCCCGATCACCTTGTCCATCGCGTTGTGGCGGCCGACGTCCTCGCGGACGAGCACCAGCGACCCGTCCGGCTCGAACAGTCCGGTCGCGTGAAGGCCGCCGGTCCGATCGAACCCCGGCTGCTCGAGCAGCTCCGGCAGCCGTGCGAGCAGCGAGCGCGCCACGGTCGGCCCGGCCGGCGGTGGAGCGCTCGCAACCGCCAGCTCCTCGATCGCGCCCTTGCCGCAGACGCCGCACGAGGAGGTGGTGTAGAACCGCCGCGCGCCGGGATCGCGCGTCAACGGCCCTTCGACCTCGACGGTGTTGGCAGCGAAGTCGTCCGTCGGCCCGGCCCGGTGCCGCGCATCGATCAGTCCCTCTCCGTACAGGAAGCCGAGCGCGAGCTCCTCGTCGTGCCCCGGCGTCCGCATCGTCACCGCGAGCGGCCGGCCGTCAACCCGGATCTCGAGCGGCTCCTCGATCGCGACTGAGTCCTCGCCGCGGTCGTGACGCACGTTCGTGTAGGCGGACGGCACCGGCCGAACGTTACGCTGGCCCCATGGCCGACCACTTCCAGCAGCCGGGCTGGTTCACGAAAAACGTCTTCAACCGGATCGTCGCGGCGTTGACCCGCGCTGGGATCAGCGTCTGGGGCTCGCGCGTGCTCGAGGTCCCGGGCCGGAAGACGGGTGAGCCGCGGCGCACCCCGGTCAACCTGCTCACGCTCGACGGGGAGCGCTACCTGGTCGCTCCCCGTGGCCACACGCAGTGGGTGCGCAACCTCCGTGCGAGCGGCGGCGGCCGTCTGCTGCTCGGCAGCCGCGGCGAGGCGTTCACCGCGGCCGAGGTTCCGGAGGACGAGCGCCCGCCGATTCTGCGCGCGTACCTGAAGCGGTGGAAGGCCGAGGTCGGCGTGTTCTTCGGCGGCGTCGGACCGGACTCGAGCGACGAGGAGCTCCGGCGGATCGCGCCCGACCATCCGGTCTTCCGGCTGAGCGCTCCCGCGGGCTAGAAGTCGCGCCTGCCCGCCAGTCCCGCCGCACGCTCGGGGCGTGTCAGCTCGTACAGCGCGATCCGCTGCGGCCCCGGGTTCGCGATCTCCGCGCCGGGGCCGTGGGGGATCTCGAACCGCTCCGCGACCTCGACGCCGCGTCCCCGAAGCTCAGCGAGCGCCGCGTCGAGGTCGTCGACGCGGAAGACGAGCACGGGTTGATCGCCCTCGAGGTGCTCGGCCAGCAGCAGCGCCGGCGGCTCCGATGAAAACGTGACCATCGCCACCCGCGTCCCGAATCGCTCGATCGCGAACACCAGCTCGCCGCCGAGGCCGCGCGTGAAATGCTCGACGTCGTCGGCGACCGAGCGGCTCGGGAGGTAGACGAAATCGAGCGACCCGGGTGGCTGCATCGCCAAATGATGCCCGCCGGTCACTTGGTATAGATACGTGACACCCAAAGCCCACGAGGAGGAGCGCGATGGACATCGGAATCGGACTGCCGAACGCCGTGCCGGGAACCAGCGGCCAGGATCTCCTCAACTGGGCTCGCGCCGCCGAGGAGGCCGGGTTCTCGACGCTCGGGACGATCGACCGGATCGTCTATCCCAACTACGAGCCGCTGAGCGCGCTGACCGCGGCGGCCGCGGTGACCGACCGGATCAAGCTCGCCACGACCGTGCTGCTCGGCCCACTGCGCCAGAACGCGGCTGAGGTCGCCAAGCAGGTCCTTTCGATCGACGCAATCGCCGGGGGTGGCCGGTTCGTGCTCGGGATCGGACTGGGCGGGCGCGAGGACGACTACGCCGTGAGCGGCCTCTCGCTCGCCGGGCGCGGGGCGTGGCAGGATCGGGCGCTCGAGCAGATCCGCCAGATCTGGAACGGCGACGGCGAGAACGAGGCGAAGATCGGCCCGCGTCCGGAGGGCGCCGGTCCAAGCCTGATCGTCGGCGGCGCGGCCGACGCCACGTTCGAGCGGGCCGCTCGCTGGGGTGACGGCTGGATCATGGGCGGCGGCGCTCCCGACCAGTTCACGGACGGTGCGACGAAGCTCGCCGAGGCGTGGGCGCGTCACGGGCGCGACGGTGAGCCGCGGAAGATGGCGCTCGCCTACTACTCGCTCGGTCCCGACGCCGAGCGCAACGCCGACGCGTACCTCCGCGACTACTACGGGTGGCTCGGAGACGACTTGAGCGGGATGATCGCCGGTAGCGCCGCCAAGGACGCCGAGACCGTCAGGGGCTACATCGCGGGGTTCGAGGGCGCGGGCTGCGACGAGCTCGTGATCTTCCCGTGCTCGCATGAGCCCGTTCAAGTGGGGATGCTGGCCGAGGCCGCTGGGCTGTAGCGGCTAGTCGTCTTCGAGCACGCGCGCGAGCAGGTCGCGTAGCTGGCGCTGCTCGCCTCCGGACAGCCGCTCGAGTCCGCTCGGCGGCTCGCCGACCTGTGCGAGCAGCCGGTCGCGGAGCGCCTCGCCACGTGGGGTGAGCACCACGTGCTTGACGCGACGATCATGCTCGTACGGCTGGCGGGCGACCAGACCGCGCGCCTCGAGCCGGTCGATCAGCCCGGTCACGTTCGAGTTGTCGCACGCGAGCTGCGCGGCGAGCTCGTGCATCGGGCGCGGCTCCTCGGGCTCCATCTGCAGCAGCGCGCCCGCCTGCGCTGGGTGGAGGTCGAGCTCGGACGCCGCGGCGATGAACCGGCGGCGCTGCTGGGCGAGCAGCCGGCGCATCAGTTCCCACGCCTGATCGGCCGGCACGGCGGTCCTCGCCATCATGTCCATCGCCCCGAAGTCTACTTGAGTTTCTCGATGGTTGACAACCTCAAGTAGTTGCTAGAGTGCCGCCGATGAGTACTCCCGCGTCGATCGAGGTCGAACAGCTGGTCCGGGAGTTCAAGAAAGGGCCGCGCGCGGTTGACCACATAGATCTTGTCGTCTCCCCGGGAGAGATCTACGGCTTCCTGGGCCCGAACGGCGCCGGCAAGTCGACCACCGTCCTGATGCTGACGACGCTGCTGCCGCCGACCAGCGGCACCGCTCGCGTCGGCGGGTTCGACGTCGTCCGCCAGGGCGCGCAGGTGCGCGCGACGATCGGCGCGGCGCTCCAGGAGGCGGCGCTCGACCCGATCCTGACGGGCCGCGAGCACTTGAACCTGCAGGCGACGCTCCAGGGGCTGGCCAAGGCCGATCGTCAACGCCGTGCGAGCGAGCTGCTCGAGCGGGTCGGGCTGATTGAGGCCGCCGACCGGCGCGTCGGCGGCTACTCGGGTGGGATGAAGCGCAGGCTCGACCTCGCGCTCGCGCTGGTCCACGAGCCCCGGATCCTGTTCCTGGACGAGCCGACCACCGGGCTTGACCCGCAGAGCCGGACCGCGCTGTGGGACGAGGTCGGGAGGCTCGCGCACGACGAGGGGATCACCGTCTTCTTGACCACGCAGTACCTCGAGGAGGCCGACGTGCTCGCGGACCGCGTCGGCATCATCGACCACGGTCGGATCGTCGCCGAGGGAACGCCCGCGAAGCTGAAGGCGGAGATCGGCAGCCCCAGCGTCGAGGTCACGCCGGTGGACGCCGACGCCGGCGATCGTCTGGCCGAGCTGCTGAGCCGATTCGGAGCGCTTCATCACAACGGGCGCGGCAGCGTCACCGTCCAGCTCCCGGGCGGCGAGCGAGAGCTCGCGGAAATCATCAGGGTGCTCGATCAAGCCGACCTGCACGTCGAGCTGCTCCAGCTCCATCAGCCCTCGCTCGACGACGTGTTCCTGGCCCAGACGGGCCGAAAGCTTGAAGGCGCGGGCGAGGAGGGCGAGGAGCCGCCAGCGGCGCCGACGGGCCGCCGGCGCCGGAGGCGGCGTGACGGCTGACGTCTCCCTGTTCCAGCAGGTCGGCGCCGTCGCCCGACGGTCGATCACGCGCACCAGCCGCCAGCGGGCGTTGTTGGTCTTCCCGATCCTGTTCCCGCTGATCCTGTTCGCGATCAACGGCAGCGCGCTTAACGCGGCGACCAAGATTCCCGGGTTCCCCACCGACAGCTATCGCGCGTTCGCGCTGGCGATTCCCTTCATCCAGGGCGCGCTGTTCGTGTCGATCTCGGCGGGAACCGACCTGGCCCGGGACATCGAGACCGGCTTCTTCAGCCGGCTGGCGCTAACGCCTCTGCGGGGATCGGCGCTGCTGATCGGCCAATTGGGCGGTGCGTTCGTCGTCGCCGCGCTGCAGTCTGTCGTCTACCTGCTGGTCGGCCTCGCGACGGGCGTCGGGATCAAGGCCGGGATCGGGGGCGCGCTGGTGCTGCTCGGCCTGTCGACGCTGATCGCGTTTGGGTTCGCCTGCCTCGGCTGCCTGATCGCGCTTCGGTTCGGCTCCGGCGAGGCGGTGCAAGCGATCTTCCCGCTGCTGTTCGTGCTGGTGTTCCTCTCCTCCTCGAGCCTGCCCCGGGACCTGATCAAGGCCGACTGGTTCCGCGAGGTCGCGACCTACAACCCCGTGTCGTATCTGATCGAGGGCATCCGGAGCCTGATCATCACGGGCTGGGACGGCGAGGCGCTCGCGCTCGGCTTCGGGTTCGCGGTCGCGCTCGCCGTGATCGCGCTCGCGTTCGCGGAGCGCTCGATGCGGACGCGGCTGGTACGCGCATGAGGGGCTTCCTGTCGGTCACCAGGGCGGTCGCGTGGCGCTCGGTCCACAACACGATCGTGAGCCCGTCGATCCTGCTGCCCTCGATCATCTTCCCGCTGTTCTTCCTGGTGGCGTTCGCAGGCGGCCTGTCGCGGATCGCGGACGTGCCCAACTTCAACTACCCCCCGGGCTACACGTCCTTCCAGTTCGTGTTCGTTTTCCTCCAGTCGGCGGCGTTCGGCGGCGTGTTCACCGGCTTCGCCGTGGCGCGCGACTTCGACTCCGGCTTCGCCCGCCGTCTGCTCTTGAGCGCCCCGCGGCGCGGCGGGATCATCGCCGGCTACGCGCTCGGGGCGCTGGGCCGGTGGTTGATCACCGGCACGATCGTGACGATCGCGGCGCTGATCGCGGGGATGAACGTGTTCGGGAGCGGCATCGATCTGGTCGGTCTGATCGGCCTCGGGATCGCGATGAACTTCGCCGCGGCCCTCTGGGCGTGCGGGCTGGCGATGTTCCTGCGCACCGAACAGGCGGGCGCGCTGATCCAGATGCCGGTGTTCGTGCTGCTGTTCCTCGCGCCGGTGTACGTGCCGGTCGGGCTGCTCCAGGGGTGGATCCACGCGGTCGCGCGGTACAACCCGGTGACGGTCACGCTCGAGGCCGGGCGCGGCCTGCTCGCCGGCTCGCCGATCAAGGTGGCGCTCGCGTTCGCGCTGCTCGCCGGGGCCGCGCTGGTGCTCGCGGTGTTTGCGCGCCGGGGGCTGGCGAGCGCCGAGCGCGCGGGCTAGCCGGGTTGCATCGCGCGCCGGCAGCCAAGATGCTCCCGGCCGATGGCCAACTGGATGGAGGGTGATGGCTGACAAGGTGCTGATCAACCTGGCGACCGGGCTCGAGGACTCCGAGCGCGTGACCGTCGCGTTCCTCGTCGGCGGCGCCGCGCTGGAGCGGGGCCGGAAGGTCGCGATGTGGCTGACGAAGGAGGCCGTCCGGCTCGCGCTGCCTGGCCACGCGGTCGCGGTGGCGTGCGATGGATGCCCGCCGCTGGAACGACTGGTCCAGCAGTACGCCGACGCGGGCGGCGAGCTGCTCGTATGCCCGATCTGCTGGAACGCCCGCAAGCTCGACGAGGCTTCGCTCGCCGGGAACGCGCGGATCGCGGGCGCGACGCCGATGTTCGACTGGGTCGGGGACGACGACGTGACGGTGTTCAGTTACTGAGCTGCGACTTCCCCCAGCCCGGACGATGGCGATTTCCGTTACATATGCGGACGCAAATCGCCATCGTTCTCGCGAGGGCTCCCCTTAACCGTTGAACTTGCAGACAGCCGCGGCGGATTTGAACGCCGGGGCCTGTACGTCGACCGTCTTCGGGATCGCGAGCACGACCCCGTTCTCGTCCAAGATGCCACCGAAGGCGCTCGGATCCGCCGGCGGCGTCGTCGTCGGGTCGGGAAAGTCGGGCACGCCGTGCTGGCGCATGCACTGCGAGACCGCGAGTAATTGCGCCTTGGTCTGCGCCGACGGTCGTCTCGGCGGTCCGCCGCCGGGGAGCAGCTTGCGGCAACTCGCCTGGGCCGACTTGAACGCGGGAGAGAAGGGGCTGACGCCCGAGCCGACCTGTAGCTGGATGCCACCGCCGGGGCTGGGGTCCGGGAAGCCGGGCACGCCGTGCGCGCGCATGCACTTGGAGTAATTCAGGAAGTCGGTGTGCGGCGACGGAGCCTTGTTCGAGGAGCCGCACCCGGCGATCGCCGCCGCGACCCCGATGACCGTCAGGGCCGTCGAAGTGCACCGGATTCGTCTGCCGATTCGGAGCGACATGAGCGTCCCGGCCGGTTCTAGCCCGCTGGGGGTAACAGCGACGTAACGGGAGCTTGACCGGCAGGTAGCCTTGTCCACGTGCGACGAGTGAGCTTGCCGGTGGTTGGTGGGACCGTCGGGGTGGCGCTGGTGGGACTGGGCGTCGTCTACTTCGTCGTCGCGTGCGAGTCGTTGCCGGGATTCCTCGGCGGCATGACGGGAGACACCTCGCCGCGGACCGGCTTCGGCGTCGTCGCGCTGGTGCTGGGTCTCGCCGCGCTCGGACTCGCCGCCTGGTCGCTCCGCCGCCGCTCGCCGGGGCCGTGAGCTTCGCGCGGGAGATGCTCGAGGCCGCGCCGCGGCCGATCGAGTTCGACCTCGGCGACCTCGTCGATGCGATCGAGGCGTGCGCGAACGCCGCCCAGGCATGCACGTCGTGCGCGGACTCCTCGCTGGCGGAGGACGACGTCGCGATGATGGTCGAGTGCATCGGCCGCTGTGACGATTGTGCCGACGTCTGCGGCACCACCGAGCGGATCCTGTCGCGACCGCTCCACAACGATCACATCGTCGTCCACCGGCAGCTGCGTGCGTGCGTGCGCGAGTGCACGATCTGCGCCGAGGAGTGCGAGCACCACGCCGCCCACCACGCGCACTGCGGCATCTGTGCCCGAGCCTGCCGCGCGTGCGCCAAGGCGTGCGGCGAGCTGCTCGCCGACGAGGCGTTCAAGGAGCTCGAGAAGCTCGCGGGCGGCTGACGCGCCCCGCCGGCACGCGTGGTGTCAGCGATCGGACGTATCGCGATCGCTCGGGGCGTTGTCGCCGGGGCCCGCGCCGCATAGCATTGCCCAGACCGTCATGCCAGGGGAATGCGTGGCTTGTGGACGGGCGAACCGCTCAGGTGCCCGATTTTGCGCGGGGTGTGGGGTTGAGCTCGAGCTGCGCTGTGAGGCGTGCGGAGCATCACTCGCCCCCGACGCGAGCTTCTGCGACGCCTGTGGCACACCGGTCGCCTCACGACGGCCACGCCCCCCGGCCGCCGCCGAGTCGCGCAAGACGCTGACCGTCGTGTTCGCCGACATGATCGGCTCCACGGCGCTCCAGGAGCGGCTCGATCCGGAGCTGGCCCGGCGGATCATGACCCGCTTCTACGAACGCCTGCGCGCGGTGATCGAGTCGCACGGCGGCAGCGTCGAGCAGTTCCGGGGCGACGGCGTCGTGGCGGCGTTCGGCGTCCAGGAGCTGCGCGAGGACGACGCGATCCGGGGGGTGCGCGCCGCGGCGGCGATGGTCCGGTCGCTGGCGGCGCTCAATCAGGAGCTCGCCCCACGGTGGGGAGTGCGGCTCCAGATGCGCACAGCGGTGAACACCGGCGAGCTCGTCGTCAGCGAGAACGGGATCCTCGTCGGCGACCCCATGAACACGGCCGCCCGGCTCGAGCAGGCGGGCGCCGACGGCGAGGTGCTCGTCGGCGAGGCAACGTGGCGGCTCGTCCACCACCTGATCGAGCTGGAGCCGATCGAGCCCCTGGAGCTGAAGGGCAAGTCCGAGTTGGTGCCGGCGTGGCGGCTGGCGTCGGTCGCCGGCGCCGATCGGCGGCGCACCCCGGCCGCCGAGGCTGCGCTGGTGGGACGCGACGACGAGCTCTCGCGGCTGCGCGACGCGTTCGGCGAGATCGCCGAGACGCGCGGGTGCGCGCTGGTGACCGTGATGGGCTCCCCCGGCGTCGGCAAGACTCGCCTCGCCCGTGAGTTCGGAGCGATCGTCGAGGACCGGGCGAGGGTGCTGGAAGCCCACTGTGAGCGTTCCGGCGAAGGCCTCACGTTCCTGCCCGTCGCCGAGGTCCTCAGAGAGCTCGCGCGGATCGCCGAGGGGGACGCCGCGGACGTCGTGCGCGCGAAGCTGAGCGCATCGGTCTCGCTCGAGGACCCGGACCGGGACCGTGTCGTCGAGCTGGTCACGGCCGTGCTCGGATTCGGCGAGCCGGCATCCGCCGAGGAGACCTTCTGGGCGCTGCGCAGGGTCGTCGAGTCGCTCGCGAATTCCCGGCCGGTGGTGCTGATCCTCGATGATCTCCACTGGGCGCAGCCGATGCTGCTCGACCTGATCGAGCACCTGGTCGAGTGGGCGAGCGACGCGCCGATGCTGATCGTCGCTCTCGCCCGTCCCGAGCTCCGCGAGGCTCGCGAGGCGCTGACGTTCGCGGGACGGAGGGTGCGCGACGTGATCGAGCTCGAGGTGCTCGACGAGCGCGACTCGAGGACGCTCGTCGGCGAGCTGCTCGGCGACGAGCGCGTGCCGGGGGCGCTGACCGCCCGGATCCTGAACACCGCCGAGGGCAACCCGCTGTTCCTCGGGGAGACCGTCCGGATGCTGATCGACGAGGGAGTGCTCCGTCGCGACGGCGAGGCGTGGGTCGCGGAGCGCGAGCTCGCGACCGTGATCGTTCCGCCGACGATCCAGGCGCTGCTCGCGGCGCGGATCGAGCGCCTCGAGGACGACGAGCGCTCGGTGGTGGAGCGGGCCGCCGTGATCGGCCACCAGTTCTACCGCGGCGCCGTCGCCGAGCTCGTGGCGCCGCCGGTGCGCAGCGGGATCGACCACCACCTCGACGCGCTGCGACGGAAGGACATGGTCGAGCCGGAGGGCAGCTACTGGGTCGACGAGCCCGTCTACCGCTTCCACCACGTGCTGATTCGCGACGCCGCGTACCAGTCGCTGCTGAAAGAGGGCCGAGCCGAGCTCCACGAGCGGTTCGCCGACTGGCTCGAGGCGAAGGTCGCGGAGCTCCCGGCAACCGCCGCCGGCGACGCCGGCGGTCACGAGGAGGTGATCGCGTTCCACCTCGAGCAGGCGCACGAGTACCGGCGCCAGCTCGGTCTGCTCGACGACGGCGGCCGTGCGCTCGGGGCGCGCGCGGCGGAGCGGCTGCACTCCGCCGGGCGCCGCGCGCTCGCGCGCGAGGACCTCGCCGCGGCACGGAACCTGCTCGGCCGCGCGCGGGCGCGCGACAGCGGCCGCCGTGCGGAGATCCTCTGGGACCTGTGCGAGGCGGTGCTGTCGGCGGGCGACGTGGCCACCGCCGAAGCGCTCGTCGAGGCGCTGGCCGAGGAGGCGGGCGGACACGAGCTCCTCGGCGCCCGCGTAACCGTGCTCGAGGGCCAGCTCGCGAATCTGACCGGCGCCGGAAAAGTGGCCGCGACCGCCGATGGGGTCGCCGCGGCGGCGGCCACGCTCGGCGCGCTCGGCGATCGAGTCGGCGAGGCGAAGGGCTACCACGTCGCTGCGGGCGCGTACGCCCGGCTCGGCCAAGTCGCGGCGGTCGAGGACGCGCTCGACCGCGCGCTCGCGGCGGCACGCGCCGCCGGCGACGCCCGCCGCACGACGGCGGTGCTGGCTGCCGCGCCTCGGGCGGCGTTGTGGGGCCCGTCCCCGGTGCTCAGCGCCAGCGGTCGCTGCCTCGACGTCGTCCGGATCCTGCGGATGACGCCCGGCAACCGCCACGTGGAGGCGATCGCGCTCCGCTGTCAGGCGGTGCTCGAGGCGATGCGGGGCCGGCTCGACGCGGCGCGGGCGATGCTCGCCGCCGGCCGCACCAACCTGGAGGAGCTGGGACTGACGCTCGAGCTTCAGGAGTCCCACGTCCATTCCGGGATCGTCGAGCTCCTGGCCGGCGACCCGGTGACCGCGAGCGAGTGCCTCGGGGCCGCGCGGGAGGGGTTCGAGGAACTCGGCGTGATGACCGGCGCCGCGCAGGCCGCGGCGCTGCTCGCGCGCGCGCTCGCCGAGCGCGGCGCCGGAGCGCAGGCGCTCGAGCAGACCCGGTTCGCCGAGCAGCACGCCGGCGGCGACCTGAAGACGGCGATCACGTGGTGTGGCGCGCGGGCGGAGGCACTCGCGCAGCTGGGCGACATCGATGAGGCGGAGTCGTACGCGCAACGGGCGGTGGCGCTCGCCGACCCGACCGACGCGCTCGCGGACAAGGCGGACGCATCGATCGCGCTCGCGCGGGTCAGGCTCGCGGCCGGCGACGAGCTCGCGGGACGGGCGGCCGCGCGCGACGCGAGCGCGTGGTACGAGGCCAAGGGACACGCCGTGGGCCTCGAGCGAGCCACGCGGCTGGCGGGCGAGACCGCGATCGCGGACCAGGTCGCCGGCCGGCAAGGACCGAATCGGAGAGCCGCCGGACAGCAGTCGCGCCACTCGCCGGTGCTCGGGGATCGCCCGCCCGAACGGTTCTACGCGGAGTTCATGCGCCGCTACGCCGGGCACGACATCGACGGGCTGCTCGCGCTCTACGCCGAGGAGTTCGTGCTCACCGACCACCGCCGGGTTGGCTGGAGCGCGCTCCGCGGGCACGAGATGCTGCGCGTCACATACGAGTCGGTGTTCCGTGAGTCCCCGGACATCCGCGGCGAGATCGACGAGGTGCTCGCGTGCGACGACCGCGTGATCGCGATGCGCGAGGGCTATCGCGGACACGGCACGCAGGCCGGCGCGTTCGAGTCGCTCTTCGGTTGCGTGACGGTCGTCGAAGACGGCGTCGCGATCAGTGTGGACCACTACGAGTACGACGACGACGCCGCGATGCTCCGGCGCTATCACGAGCTCGGCGGTTACCCGACCGCGTTCGGCGACCGGCCCCCCGAGCTGGTGTTGGCGGCGATGTACCGGCACGTCTCGACGGGCGATCTCGACGGGGTCGGGGCGCTTCACGCGGAGGACGCGGTCGTGCTCGACCATCGCGCCCTGCCGTGGGAGGCCGCGCGCGGGCGGGCGGCGGTCGTGCGACTGCACGAGTCCGGGCTGTCGGCGTTTCCTGACCTGTGGCTCGACGTCGTCGAGGTGCTCGCATGCGACGACGCCGTGCTGGCGCTCCGTTCCAAGCTGCGCGGCCACGGGATCGAGGGCGGCGGCGAGATGGAGGTGCCGGTGGGGGGAGTGATCGCCGTCGAAGACGGGCAGGTCGTGAGGATGGAGCTGTTCGAGATCGACGACCGCGCGGCGATGCTCGCGCGCTTTGAGGAACTGGCGGCCGAACGGATGGCTCGGTCCTGATGGCCGAGAAGGTGATCGTGATCGGCGGCGGCGTCGCGGGGATGACGACCGCGCACGAGCTCGCCGAGCGCGGGTTCGAGGTGGTGGTCTACGAACAGCGCGACGCGGCCGGCGGCAAGGCGAGGAGCATCGACGCCGTCGGTCAGATGACGGGGGTGGCGGGACTGCCCGGCGAGCACGGGTTCCGGTTCTTCCCGGGCTTCTACCGGCACGTGACCGACACGATGAGCCGGATCCCGTTCGGCAGGCGAGGGACCGTGTTCGACAACCTCACCCAGTCAACGCGGATCGAGGTCGCCCAGCACTCGCGGCCGGCGATGATCTCGCCGGCGCAGTTCCCGCGGTCGCTGAAGGAGCTCGAGCTGGCGCTGCAATCGGGGTGGGACTTCGCCACCCAGCTCGGGATCCCGATCGGGGACCAGATCCACTTCTACGAGCTGCTGACTAGGCTCGTCTGCTCGTGCGACGCCCGCCGGTTCGGCGAGTACGAGAACCAGAGCTGGTGGCAGTTCTCGGGCGCGCAGCAGCGATCCGCCGGCTACCGGCGGTATCTCGCCGACGGGCTCACCCGGACGCTGGTCGCGGCGCGAGCCAGGGAGATGAGCGCCCGTACTGGCGGCTACATCCTGCTGCAACTGCTCCAGAACATGATGCGACCCGGAGCCCAGGTCGACCGCGTCTTGAACGCGCCGACCAACGACGCCTGGCTCGACCCGTGGCTCGCGCATCTCCGGACGCTGGGAGTGGACTACCGGCTCGGCCACCGGGTCGACACGATCCACTCGCGGGGCGACGCCGTGACCGGCGTCAGCGGCCACCAGCTGTCGTGGCCGGGTCAGCAGCTCGTCTCGACGTTCGCTGACCGCGCCGACTACTACGTGTCCGCCGTTCCGGTCGAGGTGATGCAGACGCAGATCAAGATCGCTCTCAAGCGACGCGCGGTCGAGCTCAGGAACCTGGACCGGCTGGCCTACCGCTGGATGAACGGGATCATGTTCTACCTGACCGAGGATCTGCCGCTGGTCCACGGCCACATGATCATGATCGACTCGCCGTGGGCGCTCACGGCGATCTCGCAGCGCCAGTTCTGGCCCGGCGTGGACTTCTCGAAATACGCCGGCGGCAAGGTTCAGGGCGTGCTTTCGGTCGACATCTCGGAGTGGAAGAGCAAGGGGCGATACGCGGCCAAGGGCAAGACGGCCGAGACATGCCACAAGCACGAGATCGCCGAGGAGGTCTGGGCCCAGCTCAAGCACTCGCTCAATGTCGGCGCGGAGGTGCTTCGGGACGACATGCTGTTCGACTGGTTCCTCGACCCCGACATCGTCGAGCCGAACCCGTCGGGGGCACACACCAATCTCGAGCCGCTGCTCGTCAACACGAAGGGTTCGTGGGAATACCGGCCCGAGGCCGCGCTGCCGGAGGTCCCGAACCTGTTCCTCGCCTCCGATTACGTCCGGACGTATACGGACCTCGCGACGATGGAGGGGGCGAACGAGGCCGGCCGCCGGGCGGTGAACGGGATCCTCGACGCCGCCGGCTCGCGCGAGCGTCGCTGCAAGCTGTGGAAGCTGCAGCAGCCCGGCGGGCCGTTCGCGCTCGCGCGGCTCGCCGATGAGCTCGCCTACCGGCTCACGTGACCGCCGGCGTCGCGGTCAGTCCCGAACCGCGAGCGGCGGCAACGGCGACTCGAGCCTGTCGAGCTCGCCGCGCGCGGCCTCGATCGCTCCGCGAGCCACGCCCTCCCACGAGTAACAGTCCGTGACCGTCTGGACCAGCGCCGCGCTCGTGGCCGCGCGCTGCTCGGGCGGCGCGCTGAGGTACTCGGTCAGGCGGCCCGAGATCGAGCGCACCACGTCGCGCCCGAGCGGGAACGAGATCAGCTCCCGCTCGCGCTCGGGAAGCCCGCGGCTCAGAGCGCGGGATACCTCCGCGAGTCCCGAGTGCGCGGCGCTGAGCGGCAGTGCTCCACACGCGGCCGCCTCGACGGCCACCATCCCGAATGCTTCGGGGAAGGTGCTCGGTACTACCATCGCCTCACACAGCGGCAGCACGTCGGCGAGCTCGTCGTGGTCGAGCAGGCCGGTGAGGATCACGCGCTCCCGCATCGTGCGCGCGGCGGCGAGATATCGGTCGCGTTTGCCGGAGGTCTCGAGCCAGTCGAGGAACGAGAGCACGAACCGGAGCTTCGACGCCGGTCCTCCGGCGGCGGCCTGGCCGCTCTGCGCGAGCGCGCGGACTGCGTCGAGATCGCCGGCCGAGAGCGCGTCGATCCACCGCTCGGTTGCGTCGCGATATGCGCCGAACCCGACCACGGCCAGGTGGGCGTCGGGCACCCGATCGAGCACCAGCGGCCATCCCGCCAGCACCAGGTCGATCCCCTTGGCGAGGATCAACTTGCCGACGAAGGTGACGATCGGCCCCGACTCGGCCGCGGCGGCCACGCGTCTGAGTGCGTCCGCTGTCGCCGCGTCGTCGCGATCGAAGGCCGAGCTCGGCTCGGACTCGTCGTCGCGGTTCGCGTGGCGCTCGATCTCGTCCGCGAGCTTGTGCAGCCGCGCTTCGGCGGCACCCCGGCCGTCCGGGCGAAACCGCCTGACGTCGACGCCGGGTGTGCCGATCCGCGTCCGCGCAGGGAGGCCCGGGTCGTCGAGCGCCGCCCACAGGCTGTGGGCCACCGAGCTCGAGCCCACGAGCACGGTCTCGGCCGCCGCGACCCCCTCGCGCGCGTATGGGAGGAACCTGGGGAACGGCTTCACGGTGTATTCGAGCGCGCTGCCGTGGACGATCGCCGCGTACGGTAGGCCTGTCCCGGACAGTGCGCGGGCGAGGATCGCGGGCCCCATCACGAGATGGTTGGCGAGCCCGACCTCCGGCTGTGCGAGCGAAACCACCTCGCCGACCGCGCGGACGTTGGCCTCGAGGTAGGAGTCGAGTTCGTCATCGCTCAGGTCCTGGAAGGGATGCGCGGCGACGCCCTCGTACCGGTCCGACACGTAGACCGGCAGCAGCCCGCCGATGTCCGGTCGGTAGACGGTGCACGGTGAGTCGCCGACGATCGTCACGACCAGCTCACCGGTGTCCCAGTCGCCGACCGCCCCGACGAAGTCGAACTCGTCGGCGTGACGCTCCTGGGACACGAGATGCACCTCGTGTCCGAGGCGCACCAACGCCGCCGCGAGTTCGGCGTTGTAGATGTTTGAGCCCGTCCCGCGCAGGAGGTACCCGTGGAACAGGAGCACCCTCACGAGGCGGGATTATTACTACACGAGTCTTCTCACGCCGCCAGCCGTTGGCTGACGCGCTCGTAGTTCAGCCGCATCAGCGCGATCACGTCGCGCACGTCGTCGTCGTCCTCGATCCGCCGGGCGGCCGGGCCGACGCGTCCGGGGAACACCGGGTGTTCGGTGATCCGTCCCTGCTCGGCGAGCTCCGCCCATAGCTCCTTGGAGAAGAAGAAGTGAGCGGCGTGGTCGCCGTGCAGGTGACCGATCTCCTTGCGACCGACCTTGAACGCGAACTCTCCGCGCCGGCCCGGTCCGGCCTCGACCCCGGGCCAAGAGGTGACCTCGGCGGTGATCTTTTCGCTGGCTGTTGGGCTCATCATCTCGCCTCCTCGCAACAGGTGTCTGGGCTTCGTCCTCACAACCTACAAGTTCAAGTGAGCTTGAAGTCAAGGGCAAATTGTGGTTGGCTGGGCGCGTGGCGGATCTGCTGACGATCGGGGAGGTCTCGCGCCGGAGCGGGGTGGCGGCGTCGGCGCTGCGCTTCTACGAGGATCGCGGCCTGATCGGCTCCGAGCGCGCCGGCTCGGGGCACCGCCGGTTCCGGCGGCCGGTGCTCCGGCGGATCGCGTTCATCGTCTTTGCCCAGCGCGTGGGGCTGACGCTCGAGGAGATCCGCGCCGAGCTCGATCGTCTCCCCGGCGATCACGCGCCCACCCGCCGCGACTGGTCCCGGCTGTCGAGCACGTGGAGCGCTCGGATCGACGACCGGATCGCCGAGCTCCAGCGGCTCAGGGCGGGACTCACGGAGTGCATCGGGTGCGGCTGCCTGTCGCTCGATCGCTGCCAGCTGGCGAACCCGGGCGACCGGGCGTCCGGGCTCGGTCCCGGCCCGCGCTACTGGATCGGCGATCAGCCGCTCACAGCCCCGCGGGATCGGAGCACGCGTGAACGACTGTTACGCTCCGCACGCGGCCGGAAGTGATTCCGAGGAGGGCAGATGAACTTCAGAAGGATTGGACTGGCAGTTGGCGTGCTCGGTGCCGCCGCGGCGGTTGGCGTCACGGCGGCGGCCGCCAAGGCCGGACCTCGCGCGGCGCAGAAGACCTGGGTCGACCTGGGGCCCGGTCAGGCGAATGGGATCAACAACGCTGACCAGATCGTCGGTAGCGTCGGCGGCACCGGTTCGTTCAGCGCCGTGATGTGGCAGAACGGAAAGCAGGTGGCCCTCGGGCAGCTGCCCGGGCTGAAGGAGTGCGGAGCCAGCGCGATCAACAACGCAGGCATGATCGTGGGTCAGTGCTCGAACCCCGGCTTCACCGTGACGCACGCTTTCATCTGGTTCCGCGGCGTGATCAAGGACCTGGGCACGCTGCCCGGTTCGACGGACGCCGGGGCCACGGCGATCGCGCCGAACGGCGACGTCGCCGGCGTGAGCGTGCCGAAGGGCGCGACCAACCTCCACGCGGTGCTGTGGAAGAACGGCGCGATCCACGACCTGGGCGTGCTCGGGCCGAATTACGTGCAGAGCATCGCCCGCGGCATCAACAGCAGCGATCAGATCGTCGGCTGGAGCACCCAGTCATCCGGATTCGAGCAGGCGTTCGTCTGGGCGAACGGCAGGATGACCGCGTTGCAGGCTCCCGCCGGCGACCAGGGCGAAGCCTCCGGGATCAACGACAGCGGGCAGGTCTCGGGCGGCCTGCTCGGCGGCGGCTTCAAGGCGGGGCTGTGGGACGGCGGCTCTGCGATCGTGTTGCCGGCGAAGGGGCAGGACGCCGCGGCGCTCGCGATCAACCGGGGTGGACAGCTCGCCGGCTGGATCGACACGGCAACGGGTGCCACCCACGCGGCGATGTGGTCCAACCGCAAGCTGGTCGACCTGGGCTCGGTGCGCGGCGCCCTGACGATCGCGACCTCAATCAACGACAAGGGAGAGGTCGCCGGACGGATCGAGCCCGACTCGGGCAACGAGGCGGTCGCCCTGCTCGAGTCCCCGCCGAAGGGCGTGAAGCGCGGCGAGCCGTCGCCCGGCCGCGGTCGGATCGACAACCCCAGGTAGGCGCCACCGCGAAACCGGTGTAGACGAGCGGCCGCACGTGGTGCGGCCGCTCGCTGCTGCTCAATGGTTGCGCACTATTGCTACCAGCCCGACGAGCGCCCGCCCTTGGTCGCTGAGCACCAAGGGTTCTTCGGCACGCCCTGGCACGGATTGGGCATCGTCGGCAGCTTGCTCGTCGGGAGTGGGTGCATCACGATCTTCGACGGGTTGCGCTGCGGGTAGTGGTCGCCCGGCTGGCAGCCGAAGCCGGTCAGCTGGACACCCGAGTCGCACAGCACCTCGTTGAGGAACGGGGGGTTGACGTTGGCCGGCACGTTCGTCTTCGTGCAGGTCGGGTACTTGGCCTCGAGCTGCTGCGCCTCCTGATTCAGGCTGCCCGAGGAATCCGTGTTGCCCGCGAAGCAGTTGCTCGGATGCGACTCGAAGTTCAGCTGCTCGAAATCGCCGTTCGTCGGGTTCCCGAAGCCTCCGTTGTTGGTGAACGTGTTGGCGACGAGGTGGTTACCCCAATCGTCGTACAGGCAGCTGCCCTTGCCCAGGAAGTTCAGCGTGCCGCCGGTGCACGGCTTGCCCGAGTCCGGATAGGAGACGATCGCCACGCCCCAGGCCTTGTTGTTGACGAACCGGTTGTGGATGACCGTGTCGTTGCGGGCGCCGGAGAGCGTCATCCCGGTGCCGACCGGCCCCTGCGCGGCCGACCCCAACGCGGGCACGTTCGGGTTGTTGTTGTCGTGCACGTAGTTGTGCTCGAACACCCAGCACGACGTCGTGCCGGTGAGCTTGCTGGTCCCGCCGTTCGGGCACGAGCCGTTCTGCGGCGGCGGGTTGTCGCCGTTCTGGCTGTTGGTGTCGAACCCGTCGGTGTTCTTGTCGAACTCCGAGTTCTCGATCAGCATGTTGCCGCCGGAGTTCGAGCCCGAGTAGCCGAGCGCGCTGTACTCGGCCCACGCGTGATTGATGGTCTGGTTGCACTGCTGCTGGCAGGCGCCGATGTAGTAGCCCGAGTCGTTGAAGTTGCTCGCGTAGGTCTTGTCCCACGTGCCGCCGTTCCAGCGGCTCGAGAAGATCCCGTACGCAGCGGCGCTGTGCGGGTGCTTCTGATCGAAGTACGTGCTCGTCGCGTTCAGGTAGCTGCCGACCATCCCGTGGCCGATCGACTTCGGGCCGAGCTTGGCGGCGTCCCACCAGATCTCGTTACCCGAGTCGCCCGCGCCGGTGAGAAAGTTGCAGACGGTCAGGTTCTGGACCCAGACGTTGTTCGCGTTCCAGACGAGGATGCCGTTGAGGCCGAGGTGGCTACCGAGGCCCGCGGGGCCCTGGTTCTGCGCCGAGGCTTTGCTGCTGCACTTCGCGCTCCCCGGCTTGGTGCCGTCGACGATCACCGTGTTGCGGTTCATCCCGCGCAGGTAGACGTTCGGCTTCGTGATCACGACGCCACCGGCGAGGGCCGGCTGACCCGGCACCTTGGATCCGGTCTTGGTCTTGTAGTCGCCGGGGCCGACGAGGATCCAGTCCCCGGATCGCGCGGCGTTGACCGCAGCCTGGATCGTCTGGTACTGGCCGGCGATCCCCTTGTAGGTGCCCACCCGCAGGACCTTCGCGGTTGCCACGGGCGCCACGACAACCATGGCTGCCGCAACAATCGCCGCGGCCAAACCTGCCCCAACGGTACGACGCATCCGTACTCCTCTCGTTCCTTCGCGATTCGGCCGCGCGGGCGATCCTACACGGTGAACTCAAGTTCCTGCCCGCTGGCGCGGCCGCACACCAGCTAGCTGCACTCCCGGCCGCCAGTCGCCTCCATTGGCGCGCGAGCTCCTGCGGAGCACTCTGGCGAGGTGCTTCAAACGACGAACAGGAGCCCTCGATGAACATCGCAGCTCGGGCCGGACGGTGGAGTGCAGCGCACTGGAAGACCGCCACATTCGGGTGGCTGGCGTTGCTCGTCTGCGCGGTCGCAATCGGCAACACGGTCGGGACGGTCAAGCTGTCGAACTCCGAGCAGTCCGTCGGCGAGTCCGCCCGCGCACAGCAGATGATCCACAGCGCAGGGTTCCCGGACCACGCCGGTGAGGACGTGCTCGTGCAGAGCCGGACGCTGACGGCGAGCGACCAGGCCTTCCGTGCCGAGGTCGAGCGGGTCGTCGCGCGCATGGGGACGCTGAGCATGGTCCGCCGGATCCAGTCGCCGCTCGATCCTCGGTACCACGGCCAGGTCTCGCGCGACGGTCACTCGGCGCTGGTCCAGTTCGAGATCGCGGGATCCTCGGATTCCGCGACCGACCATGTGCAGCCGGTGCTCGACGCGGTCGCGTCGCTTCAGCGCTCCGCGCCCGGGTTCACCGTCGCCGAGGCGGGCGACGCCAGTGCGAACCTCCAGCTCAACAAGTCGATCAACCACGGCCTCTCGCAGGCCGAGCGGCTATCGCTCCCGATCACGTTCGCGCTGCTGCTGATCGCGTTCGGCGCGATCGTCGCGGCCGGATTGCCGGTGCTGCTCGCGTTCTCGGCGGTGCTGGCCGCGGGCGGCCTTGCGGCGGTCGCGAGCCATCTCGTGCACGCCTCCGGCGCCACCACCTCGGTGATGCTGCTGATGGGAATGGCGGTCGGGATCGACTACTCGCTCTTCTACCTCAAGCGCGAGCGCGAGGAGCGCAGCGCCGGGCACGAGGACGCGCTCGAGCGCGCCGCGGCCACGGCCGGCCGTGCCGTGCTCGCCTCCGGCCTCACCGTCCTGGTCGCGATGGCGGGGATGCTGCTGTCGGGGACGAAGGTGTTCGACTCGATCGGGGTCGGCGCGATCCTGGTGGTGGGCGTCGCGCTGATCGGCTCGCTGACGGTGCTGCCGGCGCTGCTCGGCAGGCTCGGCGACAAGGTCGACAAAGGACGGATCCGCCGGCCGCGCACGACCTCGAGGGTGTGGAACGCGGTGCTCGGACCCGTGCTGCGCTTCCCGTTGGCCGCCGTGCTGATCTCGGTCGCCGCGCTGGTGTTCCTGGCGCTGCCGATGCTGCGGCTGCACACGACGCTGCTCGGTCCCGGCGACATGCCGCGCAACATCCCCGTGGTCCAGGCCTACGCAAAGATCCAGAAGGCATTCCCGGGAGCGCAGATCCCGGCGGACGTGGTGCTCCGCGCCCGCAACGTCGACACGCCGAAGGTGCGCGCCGCGGTCGCCGAGCTCGAACGGCTCGCGCTCGCCAGCGGTCAGGCGAAGCCTCCGTTTGAGGTGCAGGTCAACCGGAGCCACACGACCATGAAGATCCAGGTGCCGCTGATCGGCGACGGCCAGGACTCGACCTCGATCGCCGCCCTGCAGACGCTGCGCTCGCGGGTGCTACCCGCGAGTCTCGGCCGGCTACCCGGCGCCACCTATGCGGTGACGGGCCAGACCGCGGGGACGCACGACTTCAACGCCCGGATCAAGCACAGCTTCCCGCTGGTGTTCCTGTTCGTGCTCGGGCTCGCGTTCCTGCTGCTGCTCGTGACGTTCCGCTCGGTCGTGATCCCGCTGACGTCGATCGTGCTCAACCTGCTTTCGGTCGGCGCCGCCTACGGGGTGCTCGTCTGGATCTTCCAGGACGGCCACCTCCAGGGCTTCCTCGGATTCCACTCCAACGGAGCGGTCGTCACGTGGCTGCCGCTGTTCCTGTTCGCGGTCCTGTTCGGCTTGTCGATGGACTACCACGTGTTCATCGTCAGCCGGATCAAGGAGCTCCGCGACAGCGGGCTCAGCACCTCCGACGCCGTCGCGGGCGGGATCCGGACGACCGCGGGGACGGTCACGGCCGCCGCCGCGGTGATGGTCGCCGTGTTCACGATCTTCGCCTTCCTCCCTACACTCGACATCAAGCAGCTCGGCGTGGGCCTCGCGATCGCCGTACTGCTTGACGCGACCGTGATCAGGGGCGTGTTGCTGCCGGCGACGATGAAGATGCTCGGCGAGTGGAACTGGTATCTACCGCGCTGGCTCGGCTGGTTGCCTCGGGCCCGCTTCGAGTCGCGGGCGATCGCGCCGGCCGCGGAGGTGGCGTGAGCCATGGAGCCCGTCGCGCGGATGCTGACCGATGCCGCGACATACCGCCGGCTGGTGTACGTGCTCTCGGCGATGCCGCTCGGACTCGTGTGGTTCGTGGCGCTGGTGACGACCTGGAGCCTGTGCATCGGGCTGCTGGTCACGCCGCTGGTGATCCCGGTCCTGATCGCGCTCGGGTACATGACCCGCGGATTCGCCGCGGTCGAGTCCGAGCTCGCCCGTGCGCTGCTCGGCGTCGATGCCGGGCCCCCGGTCCGGCGGCAGGCGGGCCGTGGCTTTCGCAACTGGCTCCGCGGGCTGTTCGGGGGCGGGTTCTGGCGCGCGCAGGGGTACCTGCTGCTCAGGTGGCTTCCCGGCTTTCCGCTGGCGGTGGTGCTGTTGAGCCTGATCGGCGCAGCGCTCGGGATGATCTTCGCTCCCGCGTGGGTTCCGTTCGTGCACGGTGGAGCGCACCTCGGGTTCTGGCGGCCGCACACGTTCGTCCAGTCGCTCGCGTTCGTGCCTGTCGGGCTCCTGCTGCTTCCGCTGACGGTGCTGCTCGGGCGCCCGATCGCGCGCCGGTTACGCGGCGCTCGCGACTAGCCTGCTGGGCGTGGAGCGCGAGGGGACGATCGAGGTCGGAACCGAACGGCGACCGTTGCATCCGCGACGCGCGCTCGAGGCCCACGCCGGCGTCGACGCCGTCGTCGTGATCCTGCTCGTGGTGATCTGGGCGGTGACGTCTGCCGGCTACTTCTGGCCGATCTGGGTCGCGCTGCCGCTCGGCGCGGCGCTCGCGATCCACGCCTGGAACGTGACGCTCACCGAGCATCCCGCGCTCATCGATCGGTTCCGCGGCAGCCGGACGCTCGCGATGACCGTCGGCGTTGCGGTCGTACTCGAGCTGTACCTGATCGCGATCTGGGCGATCACCAGCCACGGCTATTTCTGGCCCGTGTGGCCGCTCCTCGCGATGCTCGTGATCGTCGGGCTGGTGACCGCGGTGGCGCCGCTGTCGTCTCCGGGCCGGGCCGAGATGGCCGAGCGGATAGAAACGCTCGAGACCAGCCGCGCCGGCGCGGTGGACCTTCAGGAGAGCGAGCTTCGCCGGATCGAGCGCGACCTCCACGACGGCGCCCAGGCGCGCCTGGTCGCGCTCGGGATGAGCCTCGGGATGGCGGAGCAGAAGCTCGCGGAGGACCCGGAGCGCGCGAGCGAGCTGCTGGCCGAGGCGCGCGCCGGGGCCGAGCACGCGCTGCGCGAGCTGCGCGACCTCGCGCGCGGGATCCACCCGCCGGTGCTCGCCGACCGCGGACTCGACGCGGCGCTTGCGTCGCTGGTCCAAGCGACGCCGATGCGGGTGGACCTGTCGGTGGACGTCGCGAGCCGAGCGCCCGCCGCCGTTGAGACCGCCGCCTACTTCGTCGTCGCCGAAGCGCTTGCGAACGCGGCCAAGCACGCGCGGGCGCACCAGGTCGACATCCGTGTCGCCCGGGTCGGCGACACGCTCGGCGTCTCGGTGCAGGATGACGGGGTCGGCGAGGCGAACCCGAACGGCAGCGGTCTGCGGGGGATGCGCCGCCGTGTCGAGGCGCTCGACGGGAGCCTCGCCGTGACCAGCCCGCGGGGCGGCCCGACCACGATCATCGCGGAGCTCCCGTGCGTGTAGTGATCGCGGAGGACCTCGCGCTCCTGCGCGATGGGATGAGCAGGCTGCTTCGCGACAACGGGATCGACGTCGTCGCGGCCGTCGGCGATGGCGACGCGCTCGTTCGCGAGGTGCTCGCGCAGAAGCCGGACCTCGCCATCGTCGACATCCGCCTGCCGCCGAACTTCCGAGACGAGGGGCTTCGCGCCGCGCTTGAGGTGCGCCGGCGGGTGCCGGGCACCGCCGTGCTCGTGGTCTCGCAGTACGTCGAGCCGACCTACGCCGAGGAGCTGTTGGCCGACCGTGGTGGCGGCATCGGCTACCTGCTGAAGGACCGCGTGATGCACGTCGCCGACTTCCTCGAGGCGGTTCGGCGCGTCGCCGACGGTGGCACCGCGCTCGACCCGGAGGTGGTGACCCAGCTGTTCGCGCGCCGCCGCCAGGACGGGCCGCTCGAGCGGTTGACCCCGCGCGAGCGCGAGGTACTCGCGCTGATGGCCGAGGGTAGATCCAACGCCGGAATCGCCGAGTCGCTCGTGCTCACGGTCGGCGCGGTCGAGAAGCACGTCCAGAGCATCCTCTCGAAGCTCGACCTGGCGCAGGCCCCGAGCGACCACCGCCGGGTGCTGGCGGTGCTGACGTATCTGCAGCAGGCGGAGTGAGCCGCGCGGCGGATAGCCTCTCCTGCGTGGGGTCCCGTCGGATTGCCAGCGTGATCGCTGTGCTGGCTCTGCTCGCGCCCGGAATCGCTGCGGCTCGCGGCATTCAGGCGGACCGTACGTTCGGCGGCGGGCGTGGCTGGGTGACGCTGCGGGTGGTGGGACAGGACCTGACCGCGAACGCCGTCGCGCTCCTCCCCGGTGGCGGCGTCGTGATCGCGGGGCAGATCGCGCCGGTGCATCCCCCGCCGACGGGCGATGTGCAGGTGTTCGTCGCCGAGTACCGGGCCGATGGTCGGCTCGACCCCTCGTTCGCGAACCGCGGCGTATTCGTCACGCGTCTCCCGAACGCGGACGGGCCGTTCGACGCAACCGCCGTGGCGCGTGACCGGTCGGGCGGTGTCCTGGTCGGTGGGGGGTACGGCCAGGGATCGATGCTGCTGATGCGCCTGACCGCCACCGGCCGGCTCGACCGGAGCTTCGGCCCGAGGCGCATCGGCTACACCACCCTTCCGGTGGGCAACGTCGCGAGCTCGATGACGGTCGCGCGGGACGGGACGATCCTGCTCGGCAGTTCGAACGCGAACCGCCAGGGACGGCCGTTCGTGGTCGCGCGCCTCACCTCCCGAGGCCTCCGGGACCGCCGCTTCGGCCGGGCCGGCGTGGTGCAGTTCCTGTTCTGGAACGCCCTGCTCGCCGCCAGCTCCAACGTCGGCAGCCTGACCGCAACCGCGGATGGGGGCGTGATCGGCTCCGGGCACATCGACTACGTCGGCGGACACCGGGGCCAGGCCGGCTATGGCAAAGCCGGGATCTTCCGGCTGTCCGCCTCCGGAAGGTTGGTCCGCGGCTTCGGAGGACAGGGACACGCCCTGGTCGGCTTCCGATTCCCCGACGGCGAATTCAAGTCCTGGTTCCCGTGCGGCCAGACGGTGGCCTCGAACGGTGCGATCACCGTGACCGGCGACGGGTCGACGGGCGCCCCGGGGCAGATCCTGACCGCTCGGCTCACGCGGACCGGCCGACTGGACCCGAGCTTCGGTGTCGGCGGCCGGAGCGTCGTTACCGGACCGGGAAGCGCTGACTTCACCAACTGCGGGGCCGTCTCCGACCCGGCGCGCGAATTCACGGTCGGGGTCGGAGCCACTCTGGTCCAGCTTCAACCGGACGGCCGTCCGAACCCGGCGTTCGCGCCGCACGGGCGGGTCGGGATCAGGCGGCCCCGAAACGTCGGCATCCAGGCCCTGGCCTCCTCCCGGGCCCGGCGCCTGGTCGTGGTCGGGTCCTCGGGACCGCGCGCCTACATCGCTCGGTACACGTTGGGCGCCCGCCCCGCCACCGCCGGCCTGGGCTAGTTGGGCGCCAGCCCCGTCACCGGCGGCCTCGGATATCGAAAATGCATCCATGACCACCTTCCCCGACTCCCACCGCGACCTGCTCGACGCGCAGGTGGCAACACTCGCGACGATCGAGGGCAACGGCTTTCCGCAGCTGACCGAGGTCTGGTTCCTGCTCGATGACGGCCAGCTCAAGATCTCGCTGAACGACTCGCGGCTGAAGACCCGCAACCTGCTCAAGCGTCCGCAGTGCAGCCTGCTGATCGTCGACCTCGAGGACCCGTACCGCTACCTCGAGGTTCGGGGAAACGCCCGGCTCGAGCCCGACGACGACTACACGTTCGCGCGCAAGGTCGGGGCCAAGTACGACGCCGACCTGAGCGTGCACGACGCCCCAGGGCAAAGCCGCGTCGTCGTCACGGTCGAGCCGGTGAACGTCTACGCGGTCAACATGCACGGCGAGTAGGGGCGGAGGCTCCCCGGCGGCGCGCCCGTCGTACGAGGGTCAGGCGTGACGGCCTGGCCGGTGGCGCCGCGGAGGCGAGGAGTCGTCCGGGAGCACGGTCGTCGACTTCGTGTCCGCGAGCACCGCGGCGGGGCAGAACCGGTCGGTCACCCATTGGTGCTTGGAGAACAGCCGCGTCTGGTCGCTGTGGTGCGCCGAGGCGGTGTTGTCCGACAGCGAGTAGGTCAGGATCGTGCCGCCGAGCGGGCACGGTCCCTTGTTCCAGGTGATCGCCTGAACGAACGAGGATCCGAAGTAGACGGGTGCGTATCCCTTGCCGGAGATGAACGGCGCGTAGATTGCGTTGAACTCGCCGTTAGGATCGCCGACGCCGCCGTGGATCGGGATCCGTGGACCGGCGACGGGCCCGGTCGGCGGTGCGTTGTCGAACGGCAGCTGCTCGTCGGTCGGGACGTACTGCTCCTCGCCCGGACTCGCGTTCAGCGGGATCTTGGCGTTCTCCAGGTCCTGGATCGCGTCGCCGAGCGCGATCGACACCTCGGGATCAGTCGTGTTCAGGCCGCTGGGCGTGTGCACCGGATCGCTCGCGTTGAACGGTTGCGAGAACGGCGAGGCCTCGTCGCTCATCGCGCGGTCGACGAACCGCCGGAACAGCACGGCGCCGTGCGAGTCGAGGTTCTCGTGCAGATCCCAGCTCGCGAGCACGTCGCAGGCGCCGCCGACCGCGACCGGCGCGCCGGAGCTCGTCGGCGCCAGCCCGCCGGGCAGGCCGCGGCACAGCGACACGAGCCGGTCACGCCACAGTTCGCCGGCGTACTGGCGGTCTGAGAACACCTGGTTCTCCATGTCATTGAGCGTGAATCCGGCCGGCCCGAGCCCGTCGCTCCCGTCGACCCGAGACTGGGTCATGATCAGCCCGATCCTCGTCCGCAGCGTGCGCGCGGTGCCCTCGGTGCCGATGATCCGCGCGAACCCGGTCAGCGGCTGGTGCGGGTTCGACAGCCAGTAGCTGTCGTTGGAGTTGGTGACGTAATCGGAGCGGATCAGGTGCGGCATGTGGCTCGGACCGAAGATCCCCGGGGCGGCAGCGTCTGGATCGGTGGCCCAGTCGCACGCCGAGCGGGACCCGTCGAGGACCGGCAGGCCGAGCAGCTGGAACGTCGCCGTGCCGAGCGCGGTGTTGCACTTCGCGGCGAGCGCGTTCGGCACGTTCGGGACGGTGCCGATGTCCGCGTACATCGCGTTGCCCTGCTTGTCGGCGACGATCGTGTTGACCCACGGAATCCCCTCGAAGCGCTCGAGGATCGTGAGCATCTGCGCGACCGAGTGGGCGCGGTCGAAGTCGAAGAACGTGTTGAGGATCCGGACGTTGTTCGCGTTGGCGTCGCCGAGCGCGAACGCGGTCGCGCTCGTCCACGGCAGTGGGATCCCCTCGATCGAGTCGAACACCGGGCCGAACCGGGTCGAGTAGAGGGTCCGCGATTGCGGCTGCACCGAGCCGTCGGCCTGCCGGACCTGGACCGTGACCTGGCGGGCAATCATCTTCTCGGGCTTGCCGTCGTACAGGTACTCGGTCGGAGAGCCGGGAACGAGGGTCAGCTGGAACGGCGTGAAGCGAAACGCGGTCGAGACCGTGTGGCTCCACGCCATCGTGTCGGTGTGGCCGATCAGCACCAGCGGCACGCCGAGCAGCGATGCTCCCGAGACGTTCATCTGTCCCGGCACCGTGATCTGGGCCTGGTAGAAGCGCTCCGGGCCGGTCCACGGGAAGTGCGGGTTGCCGAGCAGCATCCCGTGGGTGTGGTCGCGGGTACCGGCGCGGCCGACCGCGACGGCGTTGGAGCCGATCCCGCCGAGCACTCCGTGCCCGAGCTTGCCGGCGAGCAGGCGCGCGGTCGCCCGCGGTGACGGGCTGCCGCCGCCGGCGCTCGTCGTCGCGCCGGGAAGCGCCGGCGTTGGGGGCGCCGCCTCGGCGATTCCCGGGATGACGACGTCCCCGCTGGCGAGCTCGACCAGCTGGTAGAGGCGTCGGTAGACGTCCTCGAGGGTGATCGGGTGGGCCCAGGCGGCGCCGCGGCACCGCGGGTCGGGGATTCCGGCGGCCCCGCCGACGCTCCGCAGGTAGCGGTTGTAGCCGTCGACGTACCCGGCCGCGAGCCGGTGCAGCTGGCTCACCGGGCCCATCGGCGGCGGCGTATCGGCGAACTTGTCGACGACCCCCGAGTCGATGATCTGCTGGAAGAAGAAGTCCGAGTCGAGGTTCGTGACCGTGACCGAGTTGCCCCCCTGGGTGTAGGTGGCGGTCGGCCCGAAGTACCGCGAGCGCTGAGCGTCGACGGTCACGTAGTCGTTGGCCATCGTGCAGATGTCGTCCTGGGCGAACGCGAACCCGTAGCCCTCGCCCGCGCCGTAGAACGAGTCGGCGAGGATGTGGGGGATCCCGAACGACGTGCGTCGGACGATCACCTTGCCCGCGGCCCCCACCCACTTGGTGGACGTTCGCGGCTTGTGGGTGCCCGCGCGCCCCTTCGCCGAACCGACACCCGGCGTCACCACGACGATCGCGGCGATCAATGCCGCGGCCAGCGCCGCCGCCAGCCTCTTGTTCTTTCGTTGCACCGCGCCTCCCTGTCTCCCGAGCCGCGACCGGTATAGCAAGGCCGATGGCGCTTGTGCGGCGGTTGCGGCCGCATATGATCCCGCCCCGTGAGGTGCAGACTCGGATCTGCGGTGCTCGCTTCGGTCGTGCTGGCGGCGTGCGGCTCGAGCACCACGAAGACGGTGACGACCGTCGCGCCGAAGACGATCGCAACCACGGCGACCGTGGCCACGACCTCGACCACGGCCGCCCAGACCGTCTACTTCCAGGGCGCTGTCGGGGCCCCCGGCCAGAGGCCGCGCGCGCTGGAGCTGACCGGAGACGGCACGCTCGCGGTCGAAGGCGTCCAGTGGACGTCGTGGGGCGGGACCGAGGCGACCGGCACCGGGAACGCGAGCTACCACGGGTGCACCCCGAACTGCGCGGCGGCGCCGGTCCACACGGCGCTCGTCTCGGTTCGGCTGTTCGGCGTCCGCAGCTGCTCGGGACGCAGGTACTACTCGGGCGTGGCCCTGACCCTCAACTCTGGCCAGCTGCTCGACAAGTCGTTCCTGCAGCGATCGTGGAGCCCGTGCTAGCTCGTTGATTCACGCGAGCGCGAGCTCGACAGCCTTCCGCACGTGCAGTCTTGTCGTGTCGAACACGGGCACGGGCGAGTCGCCATCCCCGACGAGCAGGTCGATCTCGGTGCAGCCGAGCAGGATGCCCTCGGCGCCGCGGCCTGCGAGTTCGCGCATGATCCGCCGGTACTGATCGCGCGAGTCCTCGTCGATCACGCCGACGCAGAGCTCGTCGTAGATCACCGCGTGCACGATGCGGCGGTCTTCGGCCTCGGGAATCAACACGTCGATCCCGTGCCGTTCGCGCAGCCGGCCGACATAGAAGTCCTGCTCCATCGTGTACGCGGTCGCCAGCAGACCGACCGTCCGCAACTCGCTTGCGCGCACGGCGTCGGCCGTCGCGTCGGCGATGTGGACGAGCGGCACGTCGACCGCCGCGGTGATCGCGTCGGCGACCTTGTGCATCGTGTTCGTGCAGAGGACGAGCAGCTCCGCGCCCGCCGCCACCAGCCCCCGTGCCTCTCCGGCCAGCCGCCCCCCGGCCTCCTCCCAACGTCCGGCGCGCTGCAGCGGCTCGATCTCGCTGAAGTCCACGGACCGGAGCACGCAGTCCGCCGAGTGCAGGCCGCCGCAGCGGTCCCGGACCTCCTCGTTGATGAACCGGTAGTACTCCGCCGAGGACTCCCAGCTCATCCCGCCGAGCAGCCCGATCCGCTTCATCAGCGACCTCGACGGCTCAGCTCAGTGTGCGCCCGCGTTGCGAAGGATCGCCTTGGGCGCCCCGCTGGGTCCGCCGATCACCTTGTTGCCCGAGAACTTGACGTTGACCGGCGGGTACGGCGGATAGCAGTCATACGTCTCGCCCGGGTTCTGCCACCAGTTCCCTGTCCAGGTGATGTCGCCGTACGGGCGACATCCTCCCCAGTCGTGCCCGTACGGTTTTCCGCCGGGGCCATCGACGCCGGTGGGATTGTGGTAGCCGACGTTCCCGCGCAGGGTGATATAGCGGCTGCCGCCGTCGGTGTAGAGCGAGTTGCCGCCGTGGCTGGGCGCCTTGCCGAATATCACGTTGCCGGCGATCAGCTCGCCGTTCGCGAGCGAGGTCCCCTGAAAACCGAGTGAGTAGATGCCCCCGCCGTCGTAGAGAACCTTGAGGTAGTCGGAGATCTTGTTGTCGAGGATCTTGTTGCCCTTGCTGGTGGTCGGCGTGGTGTAGATCTTCCAGTTCTCGAACGGGCACCCGGTGCACCCTGGGAAGCGGCCGGGATCGGTCATCCCCCAGCCCCAGCCGATCGCAATCCCCGTGTACGGCAGGTTCCAGAGCGTGTTGTGGCTGATCGTCGTTCGCGTCGTGTAGCCGGCGAAGATCCCCGCCGCGTCGTTGAACTCCTGCGCGGCCTTCGTGATCCAGTTGTTGGTGACCACGTTGTCGCGCGTGACCTGGCCCGGATTGCTCGGGTGGAAGTCGACCGTCGCGACACCGCCGACCTGGATCGCCGCCGCCGAGATGTCGCTGAAGTGGTTGCCGGCGATCGTGTTGTGCTGGCTGCCGGTGTCGAAGTCGACCGCGACTGCGCCCATGTGCTGGAACACGTCGCCGCGGATCACGATGTCGCGCGCGTACGCGAACCGCAGGTTGCCCGGCGTGCGCGTCGTGAACTCCGCGTGCTCGAACGTCTGCGGCTGGTTCGCCCCGGTCACGTGGAAGCCGGTCTGGTCGTCGGCGTAGCCCTGCGGTCCGCTGACGCCCATCCACGTCGCGTACTCGAACGTGAGGCCGTCGAACCGGATGTGGCTGACGGGGTGGGCGAGCGTCGCGCGGGCGTCGATCAGGACCTGGGTCCCGGCGGCCTCGAAGTCCTCGGGGGCGATCTTCTCGCCCCGCGCCGGCTTGTAGTAGATCCATCCGTTCCGCTGGTCCAGGTACCACTGGCGCGGCTGGGTGAGCAGCTCGTAGGCGTTTTCGACCCGTGTCGGGAGC
The DNA here is from genome assembly GCA_963770735.1 of uncultured Solirubrobacterales bacterium. Lineage (GTDB taxonomy): Bacteria > Actinomycetota > Thermoleophilia > Solirubrobacterales > Solirubrobacteraceae > Palsa-465. The sequence continues at coordinate 218,440 of CAVYRB010000001.1, forward strand.
CCCATCGACGCGGGGCCGAAGAAGACGTTCGCGTTGTGCCAGCACGGCTGCGCCATCGTGATCCGATTGCCGACGATCGACGCGACCGGGCAGCGGAAGCTCTTCCAGCGCCAGTTGGAGAACACCTCCATGCTGCTCTGATTGCGCCATTTCGCCATCGCGGGGTTCGTCGTCGTGTAGCCGGTCGCGGTCTTGGTGAAGCCCGATGGGTCGAGCGCGCTCTGGGCCCGGGGCAGGCGCCGGCCGTTCACGTACAGCTGGCGCGTCTGCAGCCCGGCGGCCCGCGCCCGATAGATCCCGCGGGGGCGGTCGAACAGCGTCCACCCCGTGATCCGTCGCCCGCCGCTGATCACCGGGTGGGTGCCGGGCGCGGGCTCGTAGAAGACGTCGTAGCCGTTGCCGCCCGAGTCGGCCTGGCGCAGCGTCAGCGGACGGGTCAGGCGATAGGTGCCGCCGCCCACCAGGACGATGATGTCTCCGCGCAGCGGGCGCCGGACTCGCCGCGCCGCGTCGCGGGCTCGGTCCAGTGTGCGGAACGGTCGCGCCGAGGTCCCCGGGTTGCGGTCGTTGCCCCGCGGCGAGACGTACAACACCGTGGTCGCGGCCTGCGCGACTGACGACGCCCCGAGGGTGATGAGGCAAGCAACAACCAGCCCCCTCACGAAGTGGCTCATCCGTGCCACACCGAAAACGATACACGGCACGGTCGATCGGGTCGGGAAGCGCTGCTCGCCGTTCGCGGGCGGGCGGGGTTAGGGTCGTCCGGTGCCGGAGTGGGACGCCGCGATCGAGGTGGACGAGGCGCTCGCTCGCGCCCTGATCCGCGAGGCGTACCCGGCCCTCGATGGCCGGTCGCTTCGGATGCTCGGCGTCGGCTGGGACAACACGGTCTGGGTCACGGGGGATGGCGTGGCGTTTCGGTTCCCGCGGCGCGACATCGCGGTCGCGGGCGTCGAGCGCGAGATCGAGTTTCTGCCGCGGCTCGCGCCGCACCTCCCGGTCGCGATTCCCGATGCCGCCTACCCGGGCACTCCCGGCCCGCTGTTCCCGTGGCCGTGGTTCGGCAGCCGCGTCGTTTCCGGACGCGAGATCGCCGAGGCCCGGCTCGACGACGAGGCACGCGTGAGCCTGGCCGCCGACCTCGCCGCGTTCCTCCGCTGTCTGCACGGGCTCAGCCTCCCGGGCCTCGACTCGCTTCCCGTCGATCCGATGGGGCGCGCGGACACGGTGCAGCGCGTTTCCAGGACGCGAGCCGCGCTCGATCGGGTCGACCCGTCCGGCGCGTTCACCGACCGAGCCGGCGCGACCCTGGCCGCCGCCGAGAGCCTGCCCCCGGCCGAGGATTCGGTCCTCGCACACGGCGATCTCCACATCCGGCACGCCCTGGTCGATGCTTCCGGCCGCCTGACCGGCGTGATCGACTGGGGCGACGTCTGCCGCGGTCCGCCGGCGATCGACCTGTCGCTGTACTGGAGCCTCTTCCCGCGGGTCGGGCGCGAGGTATTTCTGGACTCCTACGGAGCGGTCAGCGAAGCTGCTCTGCTCAGAGCGCGGCTGCTCGCCCTGTTCCTCAACGCGACGCTGGCCGTGTACGCGCGCGACCAGCGCATGGAGGCGCTCGAGGCCGAGGCGCTCAGCGGAATCGAGCGGACGTTCGCCGAGTAGCCGTTACGGTTGCGGCGGGCGGCGCATCGACGAGAGGAGAGGGCATGGTCGTGGCGATTGGACGGGTGAGGACGAACGCCGAAATGCGCGATCAGCTGGTCAGCGTCGGGCAGCGCGTCGCGAGGGCGTCACGCAGCGAGCCGGGTTGCATCAGCTACCGGGTCTGCCAGGACACCGAGAGCGAGTACGACTTCGTGTTCGTCGAGGAGTGGCACAGCGAGGAGGCCCTGCAGCAACACTTCCGCACTCCGCACGTGGCCGAGTTCATGGCCGCGATCCGTCAGGTGATCGTCGCGCCACCGGACGTCAAGTTTCATACGGTGGCGAGTTCGCTGGATCTTGCCGAGGTGGACGGCGCGTAGACCGCTCAGGCCGTCAGTACCGCGGCCAGGCCGCGGACCCGCTCCGCGATGCTGTCGCCGTCGAGGCGGCCCGCTCTTGCCCGTCGCCATCGAGCGTCCGGATCGTGTCGAGCTCGGTCTTGGGGATGTACCGAAGCTTCATGCCGCGTGAACCTATCGAAGTCCGACCGGCTGCCCCTGGTAGAGGGCTCCTCGGCGAGAAGCGCTTGCGGCTACCCGACCTGAATCGCTGCAGATCGTCCTACAGGTCCTGCTGGCGACGCCTCCGACGCTGCTCCTGCTCGCGCGCGGCGCGAAGCTTCCGAGCCTCCTTCTGCGCGTTCTCGTTCCGCTCGGCGATTTCCTTCGTGAGCGCGAGGAACGCCGCGTCCGCTGTCGAACGCCCCGGGCCTGGCTCCTGAGTCTGCTTTGCCACCTGACACCCACTCCTCGTCGCTCTCTACGAACACTGAGCCACGGGACGAATGCGAGAGCGAGGCACCGAGCGGTGGGGACGGCCTCTCTACTGTAGCGGCGCCCGTGGCTCGTCGAGCCGACCGGGCAGCCCGCAACAGGTCGTTCAGCGGTTGGTGGCGGGAAAGCCCACCAGCCGCCCGAGCTCTTCGTCGTAGAGCTTGAGGCGCATGGTGCGAATCCCGTCCCACAGCGACAGCGTCGGCGAGGCCTGGAAGACCGGGTTGCCGTCGTGTGCGCGCTGGAGGTTGTAGTTGGGGATCCGCGGGCTCATGTGGTGCACGTGGTGCAGGCCGATGTTGCCGGTGAAGAACTGCAGGATCTTCGGCAGCTTCAGGTACGAGCTGCCGTGCAGCGCTGAGTCGGCGTAGCTCCAGCCTGCGTGTCGCTGCCAGTAAACGCCGTCGAACTGGTGCTGCACGTAGAACAGCCAGATGCCGACCGCCCCCGCGAGCATCGCACAGGGGAGCTGGACGATCAGTACCGCGCGCCAGCCCACCAGCACGCACAGCCCGCCGAGAATCGCGACCAGCGCGATGTCGACGGCGACGATCTCGCGCCAGTACCGCCGGCGCGCCCAGGCCGGGATCAGCCGCGGCTGGATCAGCAGCGCCCAAAGCGGCCCGAGCAAGAGCATCGCGAGCGGATTTCGCAACAACCGATAGACGAATCGGCCGCGGTCGGACCTGGCGAGGTATTCGGCGACCGTCAGCGTCTCCACGTCGCCCTTGCCCCGGTGATCGAGGTCGCCCGCGGTGGCGTGGTGGACGGCGTGCTCGTGGCGCCAGCTTCCAAACGGGGAGAACACCAGGAACCCGCAGGCGATGCCGACGTAGTTGTTGGCGCTGCGGCTCGGCAGGAAGGAGCCGTGGGCGCAGTCGTGGAACACGATGAACGTCCGAAGTAGGAAGCCAGCGGCCGGTACCGCCAGCGCCAGCACCAGCAGGTCGGAGAACTGCAGCAGCACGTACATCGCCGCGATCAGGAGGACGTATGGAAGCGCCGAGGTGGCGAGATCGCGGAGCCCGCGACTCACCGACGGCTTCGCGTACGGAGCCAGGTGCTCGCGCCAGAACGACGCGGGAAGCGTGTCGCCAGGGGCATTGACGGCCTGGGCACCAGCCTCCACCGTCGCGTCCGCCCGGTCTATGACTGATGTCGATTCGCGCATGAACGATCCCGTTCCGAGAGCCGGAGTGACAATTGCTCACGGACCGGGTTGACGGCCGGGCGTGCGACCGTGGTATGCGTTCCGCGCTTCGATGAACAACCCCTCGGCCCGGCGCTCGCCAGCGCCAACAGGTCGCTGCGAGCAGCATAGCGCCCTATCCGATCCGGGCAACCCGCAGATCCGATCCGGACCGAGTGCCTCGGTTAGGGGGCGGCGCATGCTCCTTTCCAGCGTTTTCGCACGGGCAACCTTCCCCGACGTACGCGTGTTCCTCAGTGGCACCGACGAGCACGGCGGCGCTGCGATCGAGGCCTTCCTGCTCGAGGGCGAGCCGGCCATATCCGAGGACCAAGCAAGCGATTGACGATCCCGAAGGTGTCGCAGTAGCCTGCTGGGATGACAGGGGGCTGCGGGCTGCCTCGCAGGCCAGGTCATAGAACACGCGCCGGACGGTCAAGACCTCGCGGGTCTTGCCGGACAAAGGAGCGACAGGATGGAGAAGTACGAAGCGGAAGATCTGTCCTCAGGTCTTGCTGGGGGACGGCTGCTGGCCCAGATCTCCACTCAGTTTGTCGCGCTCCTGCGGGAGCACTACGGGCGCGGCCCGATGAAGGCCAAGACGTACGCCATCGACGACGTGATCGTGGTGGTGATGCGAGGCAGCGGCTTCACCGCGCTCGAACAGACGATCATGGACAGTGGCCAGCCGGGTCGAGTGATCGCGATGCGGGAGGAGTTCCAGGAGATGATGGCGACCCGCTACAAGGACACGATCGAGGAGCTAACCGGCCGCAACGTGGTCGCGTTCCTCTCCCAGGCGCACGTTGATCCGGACATCACGGTCGAAATGTTCTTCATGGACGGACCGCTCGCGGGATTCGGTGCCGTCGAGGTGACAGACCCGGAGTAGGGCACGCGGGCGTCGTCGACGCCCTGGCAAGTCGACGGGAGGGCGCACGCATGCACCCTCCCGCGCTTTTCGCTTGGCCGACTCTAGAGCGGCGTGACGTTCGCGGCAGCGGGGCCCTTGGGACCCTGCTCGGCGTCGTACTGCACCTTGGCGCCTTCGGTCAGCGACTTGAAGCCGTGACCTTGGATCGCACTGTGATGCACGAACAAGTCCTTGCCGGACTCATCGGGCGTGATGAATCCAAAGCCCTTGTCGTCGTTGAACCACTTCACGGTTCCTGTTGCCATTTTCTTTCCTCCTGGTATGTGCACTGCGAAACGCGGAGGGTGCTGGAAAGCAACAACGGCGAAACCGCGGAGCAACACTCGATCGAGACAAACGCTCGACCCTTGGTGGACAGTCTAGCGATAGGAGCAGAGCGTCGGCGTGTGAGCGGGTTCAGGTTCTCCCGCCAGGCATCGCGGTCGGGGTTCCGTCAAGGTCCGAGTGCTCGGTCCGGGCGTGGACCGGCGCGTTGGCCTCGTCCACCCGTGTGATTCCGGTCTTCTCCGGATCGAGTCCCGCCCCCTCGACGCGGTCCGTCCATCCGTCGGTGCTGTCGTACCACCGACGGGCAGCGACCCCGTAGGGGTCTGAGTACCAGCCTCCAGAGTGTTCGTGCTCGCTCTGCTGGTCCGCTGTCTGTGCGGCCTTTCGAAACGTGAACGCCATACCCGTCTCCTTCCACCGTGCGCGCTTGCGCGATACAAGGCCCTCCGCTCGAAGGGAGGAGAGCTCTCCGTTGGCGTTTCTGTCGCCCAGACGAAACGACCCGTGAGGTCATCAGCAACGGTGGCCCGCGCGGGTGGTGCGGCACCTGGGAGCAAATCAGCCCAGATGACGACTCTACTCCCCTCCCTCCAACCCTCCACATGCCGCGCCGCTGTGGCAGGCCCCGCCGGTCGCGGCTAGACCACCCAGACCGCGACGACCGCGTACTGGAGCGCGGCGGCGATCAGAACGAGCAGGTGGAACACCTCGTGGTAGCCGAACACCGCGGGAACCGGATTTGGGCGCTTGCGAGCGTGGACGACGGCGCCGACGCTGTAGAGGAGACCGCCTAGAGCCAGGACGCCGACGGGGGCGATACCGAGGCGAGCGGTGAGTTCGGGCACCGCAATGACGGCGACCCAGCCGACGACGATGTAGGAGGCGGCCACCGACCAGCCCGGGGCGTCGATCCACAGGAGCTTGAAGACCGCGCCCGCGAGTGCGGCGGACCACACCGCCACGAGGATCACGATCCCCTGCGTTCCGTGCAGGATCAGCAGCGCGAATGGGGTGTACGTGCCGGCGATGAGCACGAAGATCATCGTGTGATCAAGGCGGCGCATCCAGCGTCTGGCGGTGAGGGTGCGCCAGTCGACGCGGTGGTACAGCGCGCTGGTCCCCAGCAGCGCCGCGACGCTGAGCGCATAGATCAGCGTCGCGATCCGAGCGCGGGCAGCGCCGGCCTCGATCACCAGGCCGGCACCGGCGACCAGCGACACGGGAAACGCCCATTGATGAAGGACGCCGCGCATGCGCGGCCTGAGCGATGGATCGGGGAGAGCGGCGGTCGGCATGGGATCGAGCCGGGGCTTCGGTGACCGGCAGGGACAGCGTCGTTACGAGCGAAGCGCGTTCCGGCTCGGCCCATAGAGCGTAGTGGTCACGCGGAGCTAGCCCAGCACCCTCCGGGTGTAGTCATTGGCGAACACTCGATCCGGATCGAGGCGCTCCCGCACAGCGTGGAAGCGATCCCACGCCGGGTAGCGCTCACGCAGCGTGGCGGCGGCCTGGTAGTGGCGCTTTCCCCAATGTGGCCGGCCGCCGTAGGAGCCCATGATCTGCTCGACGGCGCGGAAGTAGGTCTCGAACTCCATCCCCTTGTACTGGTGCACCGCGACGTAGCACGTGTGCCGCCCGAACGCGGTCGACAGGAATGCGTCGTCTGGGGCCGAGAAGCGAACCTCCAGCGGGAACAGGATCGGGAGCCGCCGGCGCTCGACCAGCTCGAGCACTCGCTCGACCGCGCCGCGAGCGTCAGCGCGAGGGATCGCGTACTCCATTTCGGTGAAGCGGACCGCACGCTTGCTGGCGTACACGCGATACGCGCGGTCCTCGAGGGTGCTCTCCCCAATCGCCGCGGTGATGAAGCGGTTCAACCGCGGCGTCAGGCGCGGGAAGCGCCGCCCGGTACGGCAGAGGAGCGACAGCACGTTGTTCTCGATCAGCTGTTCCTGCAGCGAGCGCTTCCAGCGCGGCGGTGGCTGCGGCTCCTCGTGACTGCGCCGGTTCCGGCGGGTGAGCGCGGTGTCGCAGTACGGAAACACGAAGAACTCGAAGTGGTCGTTGGAATTGACGTGCTCGTCCAGCCGGACCAGCGTCTCCTCCAGGGGCTGTGGGAGGTCGTGGCGGTGCAGCGTGTAAAGCGGTACGCACGCGATCGTGACCGCCGAAATCACGCCCAGCGCGCCCATGGAGACGCGGGCCGCGAGGTAGGCCTCGGGGTCGGACTCCGGTGAGAGCTCGAGCACCTCGCCGGCCGCGGTGACGAGCCGCAGCGCCACCACCTGGGCGGCCAGATTCCGGAAGGCGGCGCCGGTGCCATGGGTTGCTGTGGAAATCGCGCCGGCGACCGACTGCGTGTCGATGTCGCCCTGGTTCTCGAGTGCCAGCCCCTGCGCTGCCAGAACCGGCCCGAGCTGATGCAGTCTGATTCCGCCTTCGACCGTGACCAGGCTTCGATCACGGTCGATCTCGAGGATCCGCTGCATCCGCGACGTGTCGATCATCACACCGTCGGTGCATGCGCAGTCGGTGAAGGAGTGGCCTGAACCGACCGCGCGAACCCGCAGACCGTTACCGGTGGCACGACGGACGATCGCGACCAGCTCCTGCTCAGACCTAGGGTGCTCGATCGAGACGGGCGCGCAGATCTGCTCGCCGGCCCAATTGCTCCAGCGCTCGCTCACACCTGCGCGAGATCCTCGGCAACCGCGTAGGCGACCGTGACTGCTCGAGCCACCGTGTCGAGGTTGAGATTCTCGGGCGTGTCGCTCATCAGGTGGTAGTTGCTCAGCAGTTTCGTGTCGGGCTCCCACGATGCGAGCGTCGCGACCGGATAACCGGCACGGCTCGGAATCACAGAGTCGGTGCTCGCGCGCGATCGCACCCCTCGGCGCAAGGGCCCCGTCGTGCGTTCGGCGGCTCGGGCAACGACGTCACGGAACTCCGGGCTTGGATAGTCCTCCATCACGAAGCAGCCCTCACCCTCGAGCATGAACAGCTCGGGTGAGCCGATCGTGTCGAGGTTGAGGAACCACGTCTGGTCGCGGGCCAACGACGGGAAGTGCCGATCCGCGAAGCCGTAGATGCCGCCCTGGAGCACTTCCTCGGCGCCGCAGGAGACCAGCAGCACGCGGATCCCATCCACGGGCTGCCGATTCAGGCGCTCGGCTAGCGACACGAGCGCCGCGACCGCGCTGAGGTTGTCATTCGCTCCGGGAACGATGCGATCGCGCGCGATGTCGAACCCGAGCGCGACCGTCAGCGCCGAAAGGGCCGCGCCGGCGCGCGCCACCGTACGGCTGCCGGTGAGAGCGCCGACCGCGGCCAGGGCAGGTCCACCCACCACCGGCCACCACAGCCCCGGGGAGGTGTCGCTGCGCTGAATCAGCTCCGGGAACCTCCTCGCCAGCCACCGCTGAAACGTCGGGTCGAACATCCGGCCGGTGGGCGCCGCGTCGTGGTGGGCAAGCACGACCAGCGTCCGGGCGGCTGCACCGTCGCCCGCGGTGGCGACCACGTTCCAGGTCCGCTTGCGGCGACCGAGCAGCTTCCGCCAGGCGCGGGTGCCATTCGACGCGTCGTCGGCGATCGCGGCGGCCGCGGCGGCGCCGAGCACCGTCGCCAGTGGCCGCCGGCGGCCGCGGATCGCCAGGGTGCCGGCGACGAAGCCCGCGACGCCCAGTGGCAGCAGCTCTCGCGCGTACCCGTCGTCGAACTGCTCCTCCTCGATGCGCGAGGGCGCGCCGGCGCGGTCGATCCGCTCGGCAATCCACTCGGCGGCCTGGCGCTCCGCCTGCGACCCCGCGCGGCGTTCGAGGGGGGCCAGGGTCTCGACCACCTCTGTGAGGGTCGCTTGGTTAGTGTCGAGCATGTGTCGAAGGCGCAGGACGCGAGCGCGGGCCGGAATCGTCTCATGTACGAGCGCTACGAGTCGATCTTCGCGCAGCTCGAGCCACCGTTCGCGTTCGTCGACCTCGACGCCGTCGGCGCCAATGCGGATCGGATGCTCGCCAGCGCGGGTGGCAAGCCGATTCGGATCGCGAGCAAGTCAGTTCGCTGCCGCGCGCTGTTGCGCCGGACGCTGGACCGCTCCCCGGGCTTTCAGGGGCTGCTCAACCTGACCCTGCCGGAGGCGCTGTGGCTGTACGACGACGGCTTCCGCAACCTCGTTGTGGCGTACCCGTGGACCGGGAGGGCCGCGCTCTCTGAGCTGGCGGGCGTCACCGCCGCGGATCCAGGCGGCGCGCCGGCGGTGATGGTGGACTCGACCGATCACCTGGAGCTGATCCAGGCGGCCGTCCCCGCGGGGACGCCACCGATTCGCGTGTGCATGGACCTCGACGTCGGCTACTGGCCGCTCGGAGGTCGGCTCAAGTTCGGCCCCAAGCGCTCTCCGATCAGGACCCCGGAGGCTGCGGAGCGCTTCGCCGCCGAGATCGAGCGGCGCCCGGCCGTCCGGCTCGTGGGGGTGATGGCGTACGAGGGGCAGGTGGCAGGCGTCGCCGACGCGGTCCCCGGGCGGACGCTCGAGAACCTCGCGATCCGTGCGATGAAGCGCCTGTCGGTTCGGGAGGTACGGGAGCGCCGTCGGGGCATGGTCGCCGCCGTCAGATCGGTGGGCGACCTCGAGTTCGTCAACGGTGGCGGCACGGGCAGCATCTCCTCGACTGTCGCCGAGCCGGCCGTCACCGAGGTGGCGGCGGGCTCGGGCTTCTACGCGCCGATGCTGTTCCAGTACTACCGAACGCTGTCGCTCGCCCCCGCCGCCGGCTATGTACTGCCGGTCTCGCGCAAGCCGGCGCCTGGGATCGCCACCGCGCTCGGTGGGGGGTACGTTGCCTCGGGTTCCGCGCGCGCGGACCGCCAGCCGGTGCCCGCATATCCCGCCGGGCTGCGGCTCGACCCGCTCGAGGGCGCCGGCGAGGCGCAGACACCACTGCTCGGGCCCGCCGCGGCTGGGCTGCGGGTCGGGGACCGCGTCTACCTCCGGCACGCCAAGGCAGGCGAGCTCTGCGAGCGCTTCAACACCCTGTATCTGATCGAACAGGAGCGGGTGGTTGATGAGGTCCCCACCTACCGCGGGGAGGGCAAGTGCTTCCTCTAGAGCGGCACGGCTGACCGTGTATGTGCGCGGTGTCGCTGCTCGCCGGGTGGATCCAAACCGCCGCGCGCTACAACCCGGTGACCGTCGCGCCCGAGTCCGGCCGGGGGGTTGCTGGCCGGCTCGCCGTCGGCTGGCCTACGACAGCGAGTTCTCCATGGCGCGCAGCCGCGCCGCGAGGTCGGGCCAATAGCGCCCCGCCGTCTGCACGTCCCGCGCGATCATCTGGCGCGCGGTCACGACGGGGACCTGGCCCGCGAGGCTCACCCGGGTGTCGGCCCGCATTCCGCCCATCAGCCGCTCCAGCCGGGCGACGCTTGCCTCCGCGCGAGTGCCGGAACACCTCCGCCGGGTGCTTGAGCCCGAACGCCAGCAGCCGGTGAACAGTGGGTCGGTCCAGGCGCTCACTATCGCCCGTGCCTATCGTCAGCCCGGGCGTCGTGTTGTCGAGCTGATCGACGAGGCTCGTTATGAGCCCGCCCTGACACCTGGTCTGACGGTTTGACCTGCAGCGTGTTCGCGACGATCAGCGGCTTGATGAGCTGCTCGGCTTCGCGACGGCCCGCGAATTTCACGCCGCGCCGAGTACCCGCGGTCAGCGCCCTAGGTGTCCGAACACTTGAACAGTGCTGTGGGAGACCGTGTAGAGCTGGCTGTGCGGGTCATATGCCATCCCCACGGCACCGCTTGCCCAAGACTCGAGGAAATGTCCCCCGAGCGTGTACTCGGAGATCAGATACCGGCCGTAGTCGCCGACGAACAGGTGCCCGTGGGTATCCGTAGTTATCGCGAACGGGGTCCTGAACTGGTAGTTGCGGTCGCCCCCGCGCGCCTGGTCGATGTTCTCGCCGAAGGAGTGCATGAAGCGTCCCTCGGCGGTGAACTTCTGGACGCGCTGATTGGCGGTGTCCACGACATAGACATCGCCGTGCGGGTCGACCGCGATGCCGCCGGGGTGCCGGAACTCACCGTGGGCCCTGCCGTGCGTGCCCCACGCGCGGACGAAGTCGCCCTTGGTCCCAAACTCCTGGATCCGGTTGTTGAACGTGTCGCTCACGTAGAGGTGCGAGTTCCCGCTGAGCGCGATCGCCTTCGGCGACTCGAACTCACCGTCGCCCGCGCCTTTGTTTCCCCACGAGCGGATGAATGTCCCATCCGCCGTGAACTTCTCGATCCGGTTGTTCTCGGTGTCCGCGACATAGACCAGACCGTGGCTGTCGACAGCGACACCGTAGGGGCGGTTAAACCCGCCGTGCGCGTCGCTCTTGTTGTAGGGCGGCTTGCCCTTCTCGATCGTCCGGATGAAATGGCCGAGGGCCGTGAACTCCTGGATGCGATTGTTATAGGTGTCGGCGACGTAGACATCGCCGTTCGGGGCGAGAGCGATGCCCTCCGGGCCCGAGAACTCAAGATTGCCCCAGCCTGAGCTGTACGGGTTGCCCCAGTGGTTGACGATCGGCTTCCCGGCCGCGAGACCGATCCCGGAGCCGAGAACAATCGCGGTTACCAGTGCGATCAGCGCGAGCTTCCACCTCGTCGTCGTGAGACGTTGCGCCATCATTCCGGCTCCTCTCTCTCGCCCCTCGCCGAGCGCGTAGCGCGCTCGCTCGATCCGAAGCTCGTCGCCATCCCAGCGCCGGCGGCCTGCCCGCTCGGCTGGCAGATTCACAGCACGCCCAAAATCCCCTGGCCCCACTTAGGTCCGTGCCCCCGGACCGATGGGGACAGTAACAGGCGATGCCTGCAGGGTCAAAATCGAGCCTGAGCCTCGCGTCGGCCTCCCCGACAAACGCTTACGAGCCCTGCGACTCGGTGCCGTCGTAAACCGATCGCGCCACTCTCACGTTTTCCGATGCCCGCTGGTTGACTGGGCGATGATCCAAACCACCGTCGAGCGGATCGAGGCGCGGATCGACCGGCTTTGGTCACCGTTTTCCTGTCGCGCCCCGGCTTTCGATGGATCGCAATGGCAAGGACTAAACCGCGTCGGCGCTCCGAAAGCCCTGGTATTGACGCAGTTTGACGCGCTCTGACTTACGGGAGCGACGGGACTCGAACCCGCGACCTCCGGCGTGACAGGCCGGGACTCAATCGCCGACTTATCCTGCATATGGCCGCTTTCGGTCACATTTGGTCACCATCAGGTCACCGTTTCGGATTTGGAGATCGGACTCGCTCACAGCATGTGCGCCCCGCTGCGCGATAGAGCACGAACTCGCGCCGACGGACGGACCATCACGCCCTCCGGCTCATGCCAGCGACGGCCTGGGCGGTCAGCACGAATTCCTCGAGTTCGAGGATCGCGCCCCGCGTGTGCTCGCCCGTCGCGTGGGCGTACTTCCTCGTCGTCGTGTTCACCTGCTCGCCGCCGGCCCGGAGCGAGTGGCCCATCCACGCGGACACCTCGATGAGCGGAACCCCCGCCGCGATAAGGCGCGACGAGAAGGTGCGCCGGGCGTCGTACAGCGTGAAGTCCGTTCCCGACGTTGCCTGTGCCGGCTCCCAGACGTTGCGGTAGAAGTTCCGGTGGGCCCAGTAGCAGCCTCGCGGGGATGGGAAGAGGCGCCCCTCGATGTCGGCCGGAACCGATTCGACCATCGCGATCAGGCTCAGCGGAAAGAGCGTCCAACGCCCCCTGCGGTCTCGCTCGCGCACGTGGTGGGTGGTCTTCAATCCCGGTTCGAGCTTGCCGTAACGGTTGACCGTCTGGACCTCACGCCCACTATACATCGTAGACATACGGTGTATAGTTTCCGTATGCCGCGCCGGGCGTTGATCTCTCGCGAGGACATCCTCGACGCAACCCTGGCGCTGGCCGACGAGCGAGGCCTTTCGGCGGTGAGCATGCGCGCGGTGGCCGCTCGGCTGGGAGTGACCGCGATGTCGCTCTACCGTTACGTCCGCGATAAGGACGACCTGCTCGATGGGTTGGTTGAGCGGCTGCTGGCGGAACTCCCGCTGCCGGATCCCAAGCTGGCCGGCGAGGAGCGGGTGCGCGCTCTGGCCAGCAGCATGCGGGACACGGCCGCTCGTCATCCCGATGCTTTCTCGTTGCTGCTTAGGCGACCGGTCGCGACCGAGGCGGCGCTGGCGGTGCGCAATGTCGTCTACAGCGCTTTGAGGGACGCGGGGGTGCCGGAGGAGCTCGTGCCCAGGGTCGAGCGGCTGCTGAGCACGTTCGTGATCGGGTTTGCGGCCTCGGAGGTCGGCGGACGGTTCGCGGCACATCACCAGCAAGTTCGCGATGCCGATTTCGAATGGGGGTGGCGGCTGATCGCCGCGGCGATCGAGCGCTCGTCATCGCTGGAGCCTGCGCAGAGGCGGAGCTGAGCGGTGACCTCGGGAGCGTATTCGCTCGATCTGCGTGGTTCCTCACGCGTCGGCACCGCTGCCAGGACGCGGGACTCGGCGTGGACCACGCTCGTGATCGGGCTCACCGGGGTCGTGGTTCTGGTCGCGGTGAGCGCGCCGTTCATGTCGCGCTATGGCTGGGACCGTGACGAGCTCTATTTCCTGTCTGCCGCTCATCACCTGGCTCTCGGGTATGTCGACTTTCCGCCATTGATCGCGGCGCTCGGTTGGATCGTCGATCACCTTGCCCCGGGATCGCTGCTCGCCCTGCGCATCGTGAGCCTCGCGTCGGGCGCGGCAAGCGTGGTCCTGGTCGCGTTCATCGCCCGTGAGCTGGGCGGCGGGCGCCGAGCCCAGTTGATCGCCTCGGTGGCGTGGGCGCTGACGCCGTACATCCTGGGTTCGGCGAGCATCTTTCATCCCACCTGGCTCGACGCGCTCGCGTGGACGGCCTTCCTCTATGTGTCCGTGCGGCTCCTGGTCCGGGGCGAGCCGCGTTTGTGGCTGCTGCTCGGCGTGATTTCCGGGGTCGGGCTCGAGGCCAAGTACACGATCGGCTTTCTGATCCTGGGCTTCGCCGTCGCGCTCGTCCTGACGCGCGAGCGCCGCCAGCTCGCGAGCGTTTGGCCGTGGTTGGGTCTGGCGATCGCCGTCGCGCTGCTGGTCCCCAACCTTGTCTGGCAGGCGCAGCACGGCTGGCCCAGCCTTCACTTCTTCGCGAGCCAGAACGCCAAGACAGCCTCGGACACATCACGGCTCGCCTATCTGGCCGAGCAGCTTCTCTTCCTGGGGGCCACGAGCATGCTTGCGGCCGCGGGAGTGGTGTGGCTGTGGCGCCGTGGCCTGCGAGTGCTCGCGCTGATTCCGGTTCTTGTCACCGCGATCTTCTTCCTGGAGAGCGGCCGCTCCTACTACCCACTGCCGGCCGACGCCCTGGCGGTGGCCGCCGGAGCGATCGCCCTCGAGGGGTGGCTGCACCCTGGACGACGAGCCCTGCTCCTCGGCGGTGCCGTTGCGATCCAGGCGGTCGTGATCGCGCTGGCCGGTCCGATCATCGTGCCCTTCTACTCCACCCGCCAGCTGGTCAACTCGAGCATCTGGAAGGTCGGGTACTTCAAGGACGAGATCGGCTGGCCGGAGATGACCGCTCAGGTCGAGCAGGCCTGGCGCTCGGTCCCGGCGGCCGAGCGTGCTGATGGGGCGATCCTCGCCCACAACTACGGTGAGGCCTCCGCGCTCCAGTTCTACGGCCGAGGGCTGCCGACGATCCTCAGCGGGCACCTGAGCTGGCAGTACTGGCGGCCAGCGCACCTTCCGCGGGGTTTCGTCCTCACCGTCGGCTACCGCCCACAGGATCTCGACCTCCTATGCAGCTCGTGGACGGTGATCGCCCATGTCGAGAACCGCTGGCATCTCGACAACGAGGAACGCGGCCAACCGATCGCCGCCTGCACGCTCCGGCGGCCGCTTGGATCCGACTGGAACCGGCTCATCGCCAGCGACCGCCTCTGACGATGCCCGTCCCGGACCCCACACGTCTCGCTGCAGCCGACATGTACGGGGCGGCCGCCCAGAAGACCGCCTCCGCCACCCCGAACGCCACAGCCTCACACACCTGACGATGGTTCTCGCCAACATCTTTCAGCCGCTGATCGACATCTTCGGTCCGGTCCTCGTCTTCTTCCACAGCATCATCGGCGGCTCGTGGGGCTGGTCGATCATCGCGCTGACGGTCGTGGTGCGAGCGCTGCTGCTTCCACTGGCCGTCAAGCAGATGCACTCGATGCAGAAGCTTCAGCACCTCGCGCCGCAGATGAAGGCGATCCAAGCGAAGTACAAGGACGACAAACGGCGCCAGCAGCAGGAGATCATGAAGTTCTACAAGGAGAACGAGATCAACCCGTTTGCCTCGTTTCTCCCCCTGGCGGCGCAGATCCCGGTCTTCATCGGCCTCTTCTACACGCTGCGCACGCGGCTGCGCGAGGACATCTGCCCGGGCCTCCAGGCGGCGTATCGGCACGCCTATGCGCTGCATCACAACATCCCGCTCAAGGAAGCGGGCGGACACACGACCGCGTGTCACGGGCTCCACGGATCGAGCTGGCTGTTCATCCACGACCTCACCAACACCGCTACTGGCCTGACGCTGGTCGCCCTGATCGTGCTCTACGTCGGGACGCAGCTGGCTTCAAGCCTGATGATGCAGGCGCCGACGATGGATCAGACGCAGCGGCGGATGATGCTGCTGCTCCCGCTGTTCTTCGTGATCTTCATCATCAGCTTCCCTGCCGGGTTGATCCTCTACTGGATCACCACCAACACGTGGACGATGGCCCAGCAGTGGGCGATCCGCCGGCGAATTGGGGCAGTCTTGCCGGTGACCCCGGCCGCTCCAGCCTCATCGTGTGGCGGGCGCGCCCGCCGGCCCGCCGCCGCGGACGCCAACGGGCACGGTCCCGGCGGGAGCGGTGGACTCTCCGGGCTACTCCGCGGAAAGCTGAGGCCCGAGGAAAAGCAGCCCGCCGTTGTTGGGTCGAGCACACGCACCCGGCGTGAGACGCGGCCGCCGCCTCCGCCACGCAAGAAGAAGAAGCGTTCAGGACGCCGGCGCTAGCAATGGGACATGCCCCCGCACGAGCGGAGGCCCCGACACGCCCGTCGCCAAGGCAAAGCAGGGCAGAGTCCCACTGGTCGAGCTGGTCTCGCAACTCTCCAATCTCGAGACCACCCGAGCGCGATTTCCAGTCGGAGGGGCAGGGGTCAGTACGGCGCCAAAGAGGTCTCGCACAGTTCCGGACTGGTGATCTCGCTCGTGCCCCAAGTCAGTCAAACGTGCATCCAGTGGGTACACCCCAACGCCATAGCCAGAGACGGTGGCGGCGATTGCGTGCCGAACAGCATGGTGCTCGCCGGAAAGATGTCCCCGATCACGGGCAGACGAAACGGGGTGACCGTTATCGCCCTGGCACCTGACGGCAACCCGACTGCGAGACTGGTGCTCGCCGACGGCTCCTCAGAAACGGTCCCGGTGCTTGAGAACGGTTAGGTCGCCCGCGCCCCTCACGGCTTCCGAACGGTCACCCTGAAGGACTCCGGCGGGACGCGGAGGACCTACCGGATTCCCGACGGCGTATAGCTGGGCACAGAATCTGTGGGCTCGATCAGCGCAGACATGCACGACCGGCGGTGGATTGTCGGCGCCGCAGGCGAAACTTCCTGTCACAGCAATGCGGTTCGTGCGAAGAAGCTGGTGTGCCCCGCAAAGACGCGGATGACGCCGGTCTGCTGCTGGCGGCGGCGCGCGGCGACGACCGGGCTTTCGCCACGTTTTACCGACGGTGGCTGCCCGTGGTCACCGGCTATCACCTGCGTCGTACACGCTCGCGCGAGCTCGCGTTCGACCTCACCGCCGAGACGTTCGCCGCACTTGTCGCTGACCTGGCGCGGTTCGATCCGCAAGTCGGCTCGGCGCCCGGCTTGCTGTTTGAGATCGCGGAGCACAAGCTGCTCGACAGCGCGCGGCGCGCCAGGGTAGAGAGCTCCGCCCGCGCGCGGCTCGGACACGAGCCGGTGGTCCTCGAGGATCGCGATTTGGGCGGGTCGAGGAGCTCGCGTCGCTCGGTGATGCTGGCCGGTTGGACCGCCTGCTCACTCAGCTCCCGGCCGCGCAGCGGGATGCGATCCGCGCGCGTGTGCTGGACGAGCGCTCGTATGCGGAGATCGCGGCCGAGATCGATTGTTCGGAGGCGGTCGTGCGCCAGCGCGTGCACCGCGGGCTCCGCCGCCTACGCGAACGACTGAAGGAGACATCATGAGCGCACACGACCAGCTCGAACGCCAGCTGCGACGCAGCGTCGCTCACACCGCCGATCGAGGCTCCGCATTTCGGCTGCATCCGCGGTCGGGGTCGCGGGGGCTGTCGGCCCTGTTGATCGCGGCCAGTGTCGCCGTGGTGCTTGGTGTCGCGGTTATCGCCCTGGTCGCATTGCGACACGGTCGACCGTCGTCCTCACAACCGCCGGCGCCGACAGCGACCCACCAACATGCCCGGGTCGGCCGGCCGCCGAGGGACCCGGGGCCGATTCCTCGCAACGTGGATGATGCGGCGGTCGCCGCCGCGTGGAACACCGCCTGGGCGAAGGATCCGAACTGTCGCCCAGGGCCGGGTCCGGCCCCAAGCGCTGGTGTGAGTTACGGAAGCCCGAGCGCGGCGATGCTGTCAACTCTTCCGATTCTGCGCCGGCCCGCGACGAGCGCCGATCAGCTGCCGGCCAACTTCTACTTCCGTGGCCAGCTGCTGCCGTTGCGCGGTCGGGGTGGCGTGGTTTACGCCCGCTACGTCCGCCGCGCCCGGGTCGCCGACTCGATCACCTTCTATCTTGTGCCGGTCGCCAAGCTCGGACGGTCTCCGCTCTCGCCAGCGGCGGCCGAGCGCTGCTATCAGCTGACGGTCGCCGCGCTACGAGCCGAACTTCCGACGGTCCCACCGGCGAAACGGGCCCCCACGCTCCGATACGGCGACGCCGAGTTCGCGCTCGGCCGCTACAACCTCGAAACCTCGAGCGTCCACGAAGGCGCGTTCCTGTTCACTGCACGCGCCAGCGGCGGCGGCGGCGCCGACGGTGGCCAGAGCCCGTCCACGATCCGAGAGACCGGAATGCTCGGCGGAGGCGGCGGCGGCAAGCCGCCCAGCCCGATCGTGATGGACGGGATCGTTCCCCCCGGCGTTGCGAGCGTCACGCTCAGGTTCCCCGCAGCGGGGCACGGAGGCAATGGCCTCCCCCCGCTGAGCGCGACCGGCGACGTCGTCAACGGCGTGTTCGTGATCCCCGTCCCAACCCTGTTTGAGCGCGGTGGCTGGCTGACGACGGCGATCTGGCGCTCGGCGGCGGGCAAGGTCATCAAAACCGTCGACGAGCGCCCGTTCCACCCGTGATCAGTCGACGCGACGACGCGAGCGAGCCGCCTGTCACAGTCGAGGCGCTCGAACGAGATACAAGGTGATGGCGTCCCGCGATCACGAGGACGAGGAGCTTCTGAGGCGCCACGGAGCTGGGGATCCCGACGCGTTCGTCGCCTACTACCGTCGGAACCTATCGGCGGTGCTGAGCTTCTTCCTGCGGCGGACGGGGAATCCCGAGCTCACGGCCGATCTCACGGCCGAGGTGTTCGCGGCCGCTCTGCTGGCCGCGCCGCGATTTCGTCCGGGCGAGATTCCGGCGCGCGCCTGGCTATACGGCATCGCGTCGCACAAGCTCAGCGACAGCCGCAGGCGCGGGCGCGTCGAGGATGATGCGCGTCGACGGCTCGCGCTCGAGCCGCTGGTGATCGATGATCCTGACCTCGCGCGGGTGGAGGATCTCGCGAGCCGCGAGGGCGATGCGGCAGAGCTGGAGCGTGCACTTACGGGTTTGCCGGACCAACAGCGAGCGGCAGTTCTCGCGCGCGTGGTCGACGAGCGCTCATATCCGGAGATTGCCGCCGAGATGCAGTGCTCGGAAATGCTCGTCCGCCAGCGCGTCAGTCGCGGTCTCAAGCAACTCCGCTCGCGAATCGAGGAGTCCCGATGACCAATTTCTTCGAAGATCTAGAACGGCAGCTGCAAGCCGCGGCGAGTGCCCAGATTGCCGTCCAGCGCGTCAACCAGCGAACGCGACGACGGTGGATCCGGTCAACCGCTCGGGGAATCCCGATCCTGCTCGCCGCGACCACGAGCATCGTGATCGCCGCACTCGCGCTCGTGCTGCTCGGACACAAACAGCCGACCCCTCCGACCAACGAACCGGGAGGCACCCCGCCACCATCCTCCGGCCCACCCGCTTTTCCGCCCCTTTCCGGCCGCGAGCACAAGCAGATCGACTACGTGATGAAGGCCGACGGCGCGACCCAACGCCGCGATAACGCGTGCGCTCAGGTTCCGGGCGGACGCGGCGAGCCGGGCCGCAAGCCCAGTCTGAGCCAGGGGTCCCCGAGCGCGGCGATGCTGGCCACGCTCGGCACCCTCCGGCGCCCCCAGACCCCCGCCGACCGGCTTCCGCCTCGCAAGATCTGGGACGGGCCGCACAGCACACCAACCATCTACCCCTACGGGACCTACCCTGCGGTGACGGGGATCTATAGCCGCTACATCCATTACGCCCGACACCGCGACGGCGCGAACTACTACCTCGTCCCCGCCGAGAACGTCAACTGGCGGACACCGGTGCCCGCGCGCTGCTACCGCGAACAGATCACCGCTCTCCGCCAGGAACTCCCGCAGATCCCGCGCAACCTCAGACCAGGCATCTTTGCCCTCCAGACCACCTATCTCGCCTACCAGCGCCGCAGCACCGACCCCTATCCGGGGGTCTGCCTCTCGGCGCTCAACAGCACGGGCAACGGCGACGGAGACACCTGCTACGCAAGCAGCGACATCGCAACCGGGCACACAGCTGTCAAGCGGCGCGCCCGGCGGCGTGCCCGTCGTCTACGGCCTCGCCCCCGACGGCGTGCGCAGCGTGACCTTCTACTACAAGGGCCGATACCCCGGTCACCCGCTCAGCGTGCTCGTCATCAACAACGTGTTCATCCTCCACGACCCGCGGGACCGCCTACCGGGGTACGGCTTCCCTCGCAAGCTCGTATGGCGGTCGGCATCCGGGGCGCCGATCAAGACGATCACCTGGCGCTAACGGCCGGGCCGGCCGAGGCGGCATGCGCGGCGCCGCCGAAGTCAACGTGCCCCGCCCGCATACCCGACGACGTCGGGCGAGAAAGAGCTCCCCGTTGCTACCTGACCTGGAAGAAGATCGAGCTGCCCAGGTTCCGTGCAGCGCCGAGACCCGGCGCTTGTGGGCGGAGGGAGTGGGCGGGCACCACTGTGAGCTCGTATCGACCTGGGCACCACCTTTGGCGGTGGACACTCGCCGGCGTTAGCCGGTAGACGTACGGGCGACCGTCGAGCAGCCCGGTACGGGGAGATGCTGTCAAAGCAGCTAACTGGGGGAGAAAGCCCGCGAAACAGCGGGCGGCCGGCGTGCCGATCAGTAGCCAGCTGAGGGCCGGCGGCCGGTGCAGTCGCGAGCGGAAGGAGGGCGAGAGCGTCAGCGTGAAGACGCTCGTGCGGTTCCCGGCCGCGGGGGAGATGGCGGGGGTCTGGGGTTGTCGCGGAGCGCCGGGTGCCTGGATCGGGGTGACTCCCTTCGGGAACGAGTAGAGCGCCCCGGTCACTCCCTGCGCGACGACGGCTACCCCTGGCGCGTCTTCGAGCAGCGCACCGCTGGCCGGGTCGAAGATCAGCCGCTCGAACGCCGCTCCCGCAGATGCGCTGACGCCAACGCCGGGGCGCCCGAGCGAATCTCGCGCGTGTTCGTTGACTTTTGCGCCCGGGATCATGATCGCGGCGTGAAACAGGGCGAGCCGCAGCGAAGCGGGGATCGGCGCGTCGAGCAGTCCGCCGATGTCCGAAAGCTCGCCGAACGCGCTGCTCGCGAACGCGGCGGCCTCCCGGACGCTCGCGCCACCGCGGTATCCGCCGCGTCGGGCGAGCGCCGTCTCCGCCAGGCTCAACCGGGCACGCAGCGCCGCCGGTTCGATCGGCAGTGAGAGCAGCTGGTGGTAGCTGAACAGGCTGTCGCCGACGTCCCAGCCGGACGGACCGAGCCATTCGCCGCCCTGGTACTCGGTCTCGGGCGGGAACCTGCCGGCCCCGACGGCGATCCCGTCGTGGCTCATCCAGCCGACCGAGATGCTGTTGAAGTTGGGTACTGGTCGCCCGTACGCAACCCACTTCGCGCGATCGGCGGTGGTTGCAAACCGCACACCGTCGACAACCATCCGGTCGCGGATCGTGGCGTCCATCCCCACCCACGTTTCCTCGTTGACGCGTAAGTTGAAGCGAACCTCAGGCCCGTGTCGGTGGGCGTATCCGCGGCGGTTGAACGTAGTCCCGCCTGCGGGCAACCACTGGTGCATCGAGCGGACCGTGCGCGTGTACCAAAACTGGCCCGGCCGAAACCTCTGCGGGCCCGCACTCGCAGCCCGCGCACCTCTGGTGGGCGAGCCGGCTACGAGACCGCCGCCGGCGAGCAGCGCGTAAAAGCCGGCGGCGAAAACGCACAAGAGCACGAGCGCGACCGCGTAACGCCGACGGCGGCGAGTAGCCCGGCGGCGAGCCTCCTCGATCAGCGCCTGCAGCTCGTCCTGCTCGGGCGCTCGTGGCGGCGCGGTGACCGTCAACCCTTGACTCCACGCGCCGCGATCATGGTGCTAGTGTAGCTATCACCATGTTGCGGGTCAAAGTCGATCGGGAGACATCGCCGGATCTGCACGAGCAGGTCGCCGCCGAAATCCGTCGCGCGATCGCAGACGGCGAAGCGAAGCCAGGCGAACGCCTCCCACCAGCACGAGATCTAGCTGGCGTGATCGGCGTCAATACCAACACCGTCCTGCGCGCGCTGAGAACACTGCGCGACGAAGGGCTGCTCGAATTCCGACGCGGTCGTGGTGTGACGGTCGCTGGCACACCGGACCGCAGTGCGGTCACCGCTCGTGCCCGCGATCTCGTCGCGTTCGCTCGCAAGCACGGGTACGGGGCTGGAGAGCTCAGCAAAATCATCGAAGAGCTCGGCTGAAACTCCCACCGCACCCACGGCTCGCCAAGGGGACGACCGGAGCGGCCCAGACGCCGCCCGCCGTTACAGGGTTCTCGCGCCGCCGGGGAACCAGGCTCCTGTGCGGCCGAGGAACCATTGGGAGAGGATCTGACGTGCGACTGGCGCCGCGGCGCGAGCTCCGAAGCCGCCCTGTTGTACGGTCACCACGACGACGATTGGCTTGCTGGTCGCCGACGCGGGGACGAACCCGGCGTACCACGCATAGTCCTTCTGGCCGTTGTGCTGGGCGCTGCCGGCTTCGCCATAGACGGGCTTGGGGAAGCCTCTGAAAACGTCGACGGATGTTCCGCCTGGCTGCGACGTGGCGGCCCGGAGCCCGCGGCGAACGGCGTCGAGGTTTTGCGGGCTGATGCTCAGGTGTCGCGCGGGAGAGGGCGCGATCTGCTGGACCACCGTGCCGTCTGAGCGCTGGATGTCATCGCCGACGTGGGGGTGCACGACCGTTCCTCCATTGGCGATCGCGGAGTACGCGACCGCTAACTGCAAGGGGGTGACCTGCACGTCACCTTGGCCGACGGCGAGGTTGACGTTGTCGCCGATCGACCACGGACGGTTGGTCCCGTCCGCTATCCCGCAGCCCCCGGGAGAATGCTTCGGCCGGCCCGTGAACGGGCCGGTCGCGGCGTCGCACTCCGCCTCCAGCTGGTTGATATGCGCACGCCACTTCGGCGTCGGCAGGTTGCCCGCCACCTCGCCGCCGAGATCGACACCCGTCGGACGGCCGATCCCGAGCGCGCTGGCCCACTGCTGCAGCGCGCCGCCGTTCGGGTGGGTGCTCGGGTCGGCGTTGGTCAGCGCGCCGAGGTTGTAGAAGAACACGTCGTCGGAGACCCGGATCGCATTGACCAGATCGAGCACTCCGTTTGCCGCGCCGCCTGGATTGCGGCGGCACTGGCTGTCGAGACAGAACTTGCCCGTGTCGTCGTAGGTGGTGCCGACGCCCCAAGCCCCGCTCTGGAGCGCCGCCGTCGCAGTGATCGGCTTGAGTGTCGAGCCGGAAGGGCCGGCGCTCTGGATCGCACGATTGAGCAGCGGATAGTTGGCGGTCGGGTTGACCAGTTGGCGGTAAGCCGAGTTCGATATAGGCCTTGTGAAAATGCTCGGGTCATAGGCGGGTAGCGACCCCATCGCGTAGACCGCGCCGTCGGTCGGGTTCATCGCCACGAACGCGCCGCCGCTTGCGGGTGGGTTCGCGTCGATTGCATGCTGCAGTGCCCGCGTGGCGGCCTGCTCGAGGTTCGCGTCGAGCGAAAGCTTGAGCGTCTCGCCGGCTCGCAGGGAGGAGTCGTAGTACCACTCAAGCCCGGACTGGCCAACGGTCGCGCTGCGCGACACGCCTTGAAAGCGTGGCTCGCGAAGCTCCGAGGGGGCGATCGGCCCGACCGTCCCGAATAGCTGAGCCGCGAGCTCGTGAAGGGGATAGGTGCGCAGATACCTGGATCGGACCGTCACGCCCGGGAACAGTTCGCCATGGGTCGAGAGGTACTTGGCGACGGGCACGGACACGGTATGGCTCGTCGGCAACGGCTGGTGGCCGACCCCGAGGAGGCGTCCAAGACGCCGCAGCTCGGCTGTCCGAGCCGCGGAACCGTGCGCGAGCCGAGCGGATTCGATCTCGACGTACGGCGCACGCAGGTTCGACACAACGACGCGCCCCTCCGCGTCGAGGATCACGCCACGCTTCCCACCCGAGCCTCCGGAACCGGCGGGGACGTGAGGCCGCGCATGGAGCCCGCCAAGCGCGATCACGGCCACCGCCACCACGACCCCGAGCGCCACCGCTAGTGCCACCGCCTCACCCCCGCGCCCCCGAATTGATCGCCGCGTCGACTTGCCCACCAGGCTGCGCTGAGCTGCACGATCAAGCTCTTCGCCAAGCTCGTCGAGAATCCGCAGCTTCTGACTCACGAAGGCTTCCCCTGCGCCGTCAGTTGCGGCTCGAGCGCGGCCATCAGCGTGCGCAATCCGCGTGACACGCGCGCGCGGGCCGTCTGCTCGCTCACCCCAAGCCGCCTGGCGACTTCGGCGTAGGAGCGCTCCTCGACGACACGCAACTGAAGCGCTTCGCGCTGACCCTGACCGAGGCGCTCGAGCTCACCGCGAAGCAGCTCCCGGAGCGCTGAGAGGCCGGCCCGCTGCTCGACCGCGGCAAGGTCATCTTCGTGTAACAGCGGCACCTGAATTTCCAGCCGGCGGATCGCGCGGCGCTCGACGCGCGCGGTTCGCACGTAACGGCCGTATTGGCGACGAGCCACGGTGAACAGCCACGCTCGCGCCTGCTCCGGTGCGAGCTGTCGCAGCCGTCGCCACGAGCCAAGTGCCAGCGCGAAGGTCTCGGCCGTCAGATCCACCGCAAGCTCTGCGTCCAGGGTGCGCCGAGCCAGGAACACGAGCACCGCCTCGGCCTCACGTTCATACAGCGATGCGAACCCATCAACATCATCCATTCGCCACAGAGTGCCGCGAGCACCTTTTCTGTGACACCACCCGGGCGCGGCCGCGACCCCGACCGCGGCGCGGTATCCGCGCATAGGGGGTGCCTGGCCGGAGCGGGGTGAAGTATCGCGGCGCGATCAAAGCGAGACGATCGGCAGCTTCCGCAACTACCCGGCGATGCGCTCGTCAGGCTCGTCGACGGGAGCGCTGATGCTGCTCGTCCGGACCGGGAGCCAGCTCAGCGACCGGTCCCGTACCGCTCACCAAGGCGAAGGAGTCGCCACGCCCTGCCTCCCGCGCTTTGCGGGCATTCGGCTGATAGACCACTAATACATCCGCGTAAAACAGCCGGCGCGGGTCAGCCGGTCGCTGGGCAGACAGCCCCTGACCTCTTGGCCCTTGGTCTTGAGGAGGTACCACCTACCACCGAACTGGGCCACTGCCTCACCCACGACTAGTGCCGACCCAGGGATCAGACGTGTTCGTGTACAGCGGCCATCCGTCGTAGGTCACTTGCGTCGATCCATCCGTCCGGCGGACAGTACCGAGCAGCTTCTGGTTCACGCCGCCGGCCGAAACCGCCTCGCCGCCTTTCTTGACCAGCAGCGGCCGCCAGGTCTCGGCGCATCTTCCGTTGCACGTGCTCTTAGGCGAATTGCCCTTGCCGCCCTGCTTGTCGTTGGAGTGCATGTACAGCGAAAACCCTCGCGAGGTTGAGAGGATCCTCCCTCTCCGGGTGCTGTGGGTGGTAATGGTGGTGTTGGAGGCTGCCACAGCCACTGCGGAGCTGACCAGCGCACCCAGCACCACCACAATGATTGGTCGGGATCGCGGGCATCAAGGCCGACTGGCCGGCGTTCTGGGCGGCGCTGATCGTGGTGGCCGCGGGGTTTGTCGCGCTGTTCGTCGGACCCAGCGGCGCGTGGCTGGCGGCCGGGATCGGGATCTTCATCGCCATCGTCGGCTTTGCCGTCGCGCGCGCCAAGCTGCGTGCGCGGAAGGAGATCGCATGGGCACCGACACCCTCGACCCGGTGATCCATGCCCCAGCACGGCTGCGGATCGTCGCGACGCTGGCCGCGCTGCCCGCCGGGGACACGCTCTCCTTCACCCGCCTACAGGACATGCTCGATCTCACGCCCGGCAACCTGATCACCCACCTACGAAAGCTCGAGGACGCTCGCTACCTGACCAGCGAGAAGACCGGCAACGGACAAGCGTCACTCACGTCTCTCGCGCTCACCTCCGAGGGCCGCGCAGCACTCGACAGCTACACCGAAGCGCTGCGCGGTCTGCTCACCGGGCTCTAGGGGCTCATGAAGTGAATGCGGCCCGTCCGGCGCTCGAGCCGCCCTCTCGCAGCGCCAGATCTGTGAACACCCCAGACTTCTGCTCCGTCGCCGAGGCGGCACTCTCGCCGTGACTGCCGCTGGGCGCCCTATCCAGAAGCCGCCACGGTTGCCGCCCGGATGCCTGCGGTGAGACGAGGCAGGGGCGAACCGCCTGACGGCGTTGCCCTCCTCGGATAGGGCGAGCAAACCACTACTCCATCCCTCACCACATGTTGAGCAGCGCCGAAACTGATCAACGTAGGCGGATATCCCACGATGGGGACGGGCACGCGGGGTGATGTGCCGCCGGGCTCGACCCGGGTCCGCGCCGGGTTATACTTGCGGCGCGATGAGGGGGCTTCTAGTCGCCGTTGCGACGGCGATTGTGTTCGTGGTCGGCGCCGGGGCGGCGTCTGCATCGTCGCAGTGCGGCGACTGCACTGCGACGTACTCGGGGACCTGGACCGTCTCCACGTCCGGGAACGCGATGGTGACGCTCAGCTTCACGGAGAGCCTCCGGTCCGGCAACTGGTCGCTCGCCAGCGCGAGCGGCAGCTACACCGAGCCGGCCGACCCAAATAACCACTATCCCGGCTGCTCTGCAACGCTCACCAGAAACGCGCCCGCGGCGGCCATGCTCGGCAGCTTCGGTCCCAACGTCATCACCCGTCGCAGCGGCTACTGGACAGCCGAGCTCTTCCCGCCGACCTACTGGGGAGTTGAGGGCGATCCTGTCGACAGTTCGGATACAACGGGCGATTGCGCCACGTCGGCGCGAGTCGACTACGCCGGACTCAGCCACAGCCTCGGCGGCGCGCAGTGCCACTTCGATCCGAGCGCCGGCAACACCGAGGCGATCGACTTCCCGCTGAGCTCGAGCTCGACCGTCCAGGACAACTGCACGGGGACGATCACCTCGAACACCGTCAACTACAACGTCACCCTGCAATCGTCGGTGACGTTCACGTCCGGCTCCCCGGGTGGTTCGGCTCACACCACGCCGGATCGGGTGCGGTCGGAGGCTCTCGCAGAATGGCGTTCGCTGGCACTGATCTACATCGATGCGTTGACGTCGGAAAACGATGGGCACGCCTTGCTGCAGCGCAACCTCGACGACGTCGTCACATCCGAGGAGCCGCGCGCGGTCAGGGACTACCTGGATTCGCTCGCCTTCAAGAATCTGTTGCTGCTGAAGGCCATTAGGAAGATGAACGCCACTCTCGAGCAGACGTTGGCGCGGCTCGAAGCGGTGATCGACGATCCGCCGCTCACCGGTCGCTCTCCCGCACCGATCGCGAACGTCGTCCCGTTTCGCTTCAAGCCTTCCTCGTGCACCGGCATCCCGCCGCGCAGCCGTGCATTCTGTGCGCGACTTGAGCGGGACGCGGCAAACTGGATCGATGCGGGCGCGACGCTCGAGGCGCTCGCCCGAGCGCTCGCAACCGACGTCGGCCGGGAGGCCGCCGCCGGTCGCGCCCAGGACAAGAGTGCGGTCGCTCGCCTGGATCACGCCGAGCTAGGACTGCTACCCAGGCTCACGGCCGCTCGAGACGATCAGCAGCACGCTGGCGCCCGGTTCGGCGCCGCCCTACGCGGCATCGGTGTGGACATCCGCATCACCAAGAGCGAGACGGCAGCCGGACTCGCGAATGTCCTCGCGAGGCTCGCACACGACGGCGTGACCGGCGCTGACGTACAGGCGATCCTCCAGGGCCTGAAACTTGTGCCACGGCCACTCAGCTTCGACCGCATCCTCGGCAGCTAACCAGCTCACCCTCAGCAGCGGGCGGCAGCGTGGCGCGGAAGTCGCGCACAACCTAGAGCGTGGCCATGGAGCGAAGGCCGCGCGCGGCGCTGAGGGCGGCGACTGCGCTCAGTGCGAGCATCGCGGTGAGCTGGATCGCGATGCTGGTCGTGACATCGATCAGCTGCCCGGGGCCGTTGCCCGCCGCACCGGCGTTGGGTGAGTCGGCGATGATTCCCACCAGGAAGACACCGGTGGCCAGCGCGATTACCGCCATGCAGAGCCCGACGAGCGCCATCGCGGGTATCGAGACGGCGAAGGTGCCGCGCGGGATTTCGATGCGGCGCATGATGGCGCGTGGAGCGGCCCAGCAGGCGAGGCCGCCGGCCGCGGCGCAGAGCGCGCAGAGTCCGAGCAGTAACCATCCGCCGATGCCGGCGCGATGGTGATGAGCGTTCAACCACAGCACGAGGAGCGCGGCCGAGCCGGCAAACATGCCGATTCCTGCTGGCGGAAGGGCGATCAGCTTCATCAGGGTTGGGTCGCGGGTCCGCTGCGCGTGGGCGAGCGAGGCTCGCGCGAGCGGCGCCGCGGCCAGTACCAGCGCGCTTGCGGCGACGATCGCGGCGATCAGGATCAGCGAGTGGGCAATGCCGAGCAGCGGGTGAACGTGCTCGATGTAGTCATAGTTCTCGGTCGTCTTGGCAAAGCCCGAGCCGAAGACGCAGAAGATGATGAAGCAGCCCAGGACACCGGCGATGGTGCCTCTCGCGCGGGTCGCAGGCGCGGAGCCGGCGAGCGGTCGCACATGCGCTGTGAGCGCACCTCGCACTAGATCCAGGGTGACGGCGACGCTGTGCGGAGTTTCGTCCAGTAGCGCGGAGATCTCTGCCCCGTAGCGATCACGCCACGCCTCCGGATAGAGCCACAGCAAGCGCTTTCTCATGCGCGGGCCTCGGCAGCGGAGAGGCGACCGAGCCCGAGCCTCGCGACGCGCTCCAGCGCGGTCAACTGCTCGCGAAGGACAGCGGCACCCGATCCTGTCAGTCGATAGGGACGGCGGCGATCCTCAGTTTCGAGCGGCTCGATGAGGCCGCGCTCCTCGAGGCGGGCAATCGCGCCATAGAGCGTCCCGGGACCGAGCTTGACCCCGGCCATTTCTGCCACGTCGCGCGTCATTGCATAGCCATGCTTCGGGCCGTCGGCGAGACTGGCCATGATGAGCAAAGCTGGGTCGCTACTACGCATCGCGGTATATCGTAGCACGTAGTAGCACGGTGGAACTCTGCGGCACGTTGCGACACGAAAGCAGGGCCAAGATCCATCGCCGGCTCGCTCTCGCACCTCGCCGTGGCTGTCGGGCAAACATTTCGGCCTGTGAGCAGCACACAGAGCGGCGGCTCCGACAACGGCCCGACCGTCCCGTAGCGGCCCGAGAAGCGCCGTACGTCGAAAACCGGCTGGGTTGGCGCGGCGGCTTTGGTGTCGGCTTACAACAAGACACGACCGAGCGGGATTTGCCCGACAGCCACCGCCAGAAGCACAACTGATGTGGCGGCTGCCGCCATGCCGTTCGTGAGCGCCGCCGCACGCGGTACGGTCAGGCTGTGGCGAACATGGGTGGTGACCTACCGCTCGACGTTCGGCTCGACGGCGAGGCCGTCGAGGCGCACAGCACCTACGTGGCGGCCGGCGGCGGCCTCGTGCTGACCATCGCTGCCGTGCTGCCCGGCCAGCGCCTCGCCTTCGAGCTCATCTCGACCTACGTTGGCCATGGGCAGGTACCCGCGCATGTCACGCACCTGGCTCTTGGCCCGGTCGGGCATCCTGCGTCGATCGAGCACATCGAGGACCTCGAGCAGCAGCTCGACCCGGCGGCCGATCCCCGCGCGTGCGCGTATGACCACGCGCACCAGCTGATCGAGGAGCTCTCGGCGCTCGGCTACCGCGCCGGCGTCGAGGTCGACGAGCGCACGTTCACGGCGCTCGAGCGCGTCGAATAGCGACCGCCGGCCGCGGCGCCGATCCCTCCCATGATTGCGCCGTCCGGGCGTGTGGGAGGTTCCCGCGAGTCGCCAGCGCAGTCATGCTGTGACGATCGCTCGGCCGTGATAGCGATTCTCGCCATCGAAGCTGCCGTTGCAACCGCCGGGCTGCTAGTCCTAACCCGCTACGCGACCAGCCGCCCGTCGCGCCTCGAGCGCTTCCTCGACGATCGTCTCTAGCAGCTCGATGCGCACGTTGAGCTTGTGCTCGTCGGCGATAGTCAGGATCCGTTCGCGCGTCCGTTCCGAGCCGACGACGTACATCACTCCGGGGATCCGGCGAGCTGCGACCCAGCCGCCGTACATCGTCATGACGGCTCCCATGCGCGAGTCGGACTTGCGCGCCAATTCCACCTCCACCGGCGTTGACCCACGGGCCACAAGGTCCGGTCGGTGCCGGGCGACGTGCCGGCCGCTGCGATCACTCCACCGAACCTGGCCGCGCCACTCTTCGAGCTCGAGTACCTCGCGTTGGCCAAGCCACTCACGCCCGCGGCACTCAAGCCATGCCGCTGTCCACGCGCATCCATGCCAGTGCGCCCACCAGGTCGGCGCCGGTCCCTTTGCTGGGCGTACTTCGAGGCCAGTCATCTGAACGCCAGCCCGGGTCCCGACAAGGAGCGATCCCTCCCCGCGGGTCATCGCGCAACGCTCCACCCACCCGCGAGCCTCGAGCCGCTGCGCGTGCCGCCGCGCTACCCGCTCCACCCACCCCATCGCGCAAGCCCACGCCGCCGCTGGCGCCGGCCCGACCCGCGCCAGCCACGCCAGTCCTCGCAGCGAGGCCGGTCCTACTCCCGTGTACGCCACCGCCGGTTCTGCCGAACGCAGCAAGGTTCACCGGCCTCTCCGGGGCGTTCGTAGACCGCTCGCGCTTGCACGCAGAGCGCCGCCTACGGCGACCGTTTGGTCACCGTTTTGGTCACCGTTTTTCTGTCGCGGCCAGGCTTTCGCTGGCTCGGCGTGGCGAGGAGCAACAGGCGCCGGGCGTAGAAATGCCCTGGTAATGACGCGATTTGGCTCGCTCTGACTTACGGGAGCGACGGGACTCGAACCCGCGACCTCCGGCGTGACAGGCCGGCGCTCTAACCAACTGAGCTACGCCCCCTGGAAGGGGTTTCTCAGTATGGCAGCAGGTTCTCGAAGCGTGGATCGCTATCCGTGGCCCGCGATCGCGTGGGGGACGTAGGGCTCCTCGAGGCGCGCGATCTCTTCATCGGTCAGCGTCAGTTGCTCGGCCGCGAGCGCGTCCTCGAGGTGACCGAGCTTGGTCGCCCCGATGATCGGAGCGGTGACACCGGGCTTGTGCAGCAGCCACGCGAGCGCGACCCGCGCGGGCGGTTCGCCCTTCTCGCGTGCGACCTCCTCGAGCCGATCGACGACGTCGAAGTCGACGTCGGGCTTGTATAGGAAGTCCGCGAACTGGTCGGTCTCGGCGCGGGTCGTCCGCCGCTCCCCCTCGCGGCTGCGGTTGCCCGCGAGCACGCCGCGCGCGAGCGGGCTCCACGGGATCACCGCGACCCCTTGGTCGATGCACTGAGGGATCATCTCCCGCTCCTCCTCGCGATACAGCAGGTTGTAGTGGTCCTGCATCGACACGAACCTGGTCGGGGCGACCCGCTGCGCCTTCGCGAACTGCCACGCGAACATGCTGCTGGCGCCGATGTAGCGCGCCTTACCGGATTTGACGACGTCGTGCAGCGCCTCCATCGTCTCCTCGATCGGGGTCTGCGGGTCCCAGCGGTGGATCTGGTAGAGGTCGACGTAGTCGAGCCCGAGCCGCTCGAGAGATGCGTCGATCGAGGCCATGATGTGCTTGCGCGACAGCCCCCAGCCGTTCTGGCCGGGCATCGTCTGCATGAACACCTTGGTCGCGAGCACGTATTCCTCGCGCATCCCGAAGAGCTTCCGGAGCAGACGTCCGGTGATCACCTCGCTCTGCCCTCCGTTGTAGGCGTCGGCCGTGTCGAAGAAGGTGATCCCGCCCTCCACGGCCCGGCGGACGATTGGCTCGGCGTCCGGCTCCTCGAGCGCCCACGGCCGGCTCTCGTGCTTGCCGTAGCTCATCATCCCGAGGCATAGGCGCGAGACGCGCACGCCGGTGCTTCCGAGGTTCACGTAGTCCATGGCGGGGTCGTCCTCCTGTTGCGGGTTTGACCCAATCCTTGCGGCTTCCGAAGAGCCGCGCGAACCCGGCGCAACTTTGACCCGACTCGGGAGTTTGAGACGGCGTAGCAGATGCCCCGAAGGCCCGCCCAACCCGGCCGTGGGCAGTCAACGGGAGCAGCGACGGGGACCTTGGAAGCGGGTCCCCGTCGTCACTTAAGCAGCAGGATCGGCCTACCCGGGGAGGATCAGCCGCACGACCTGCTGCACGAACCGCTCGTAGCGCTCGGCCGTGTAGTGCTCCCGGTCGGTGAGCACCATTCGCCCCGCCTCCTCGCCGAGATCGCGCACCATCCGGGCCGCGAGCTCCGAGTCGAGGTCGGCGGGGAGCTGCCCCTGCTCGATCGACTGCTCGACGAGGTGCTGGATCTGCTTGAGGATCCGCTCCCGGTTCTTCTCGACGTGGTCGCGAACGATTGAGGGAGTGCCCTCGAGCGGCAGCAGGATCAGGCGCCACGTCGCGGGGCGGCTGGTGACCGCCTCGAGGAACGTCCGAACGCCCGTGGAGAAGAACTCGACCGGATCCTGGTCGCCGGTGTCGTCGGGCACGACCAGCGCGAGCTGCCCGAGCGAGTAGTGCTCCTCGCGCTCGACGAGCGCGTGCAACAGGCGGGCCAGGTTCGGGAAGTGGTCGTAGACGACCGGGCGGGTCACCCCCGCCTCGCGCGCGATCGCCTCGATCGAGACGCCGCGATAGCCCTCCTTGAGGATCACGTTGAGCGCGGCGTCGATCAATTGCTCCCGCCGCTGCTCGGGAGGCATCCTCGGGGCGTAACGCCGGCGCGGTCGCGTCGCGTCGGAATCTGAGGTTGCCGGAGGCACGGACATGGCGCCGGCAATTAGCGTAGCCGAGAACTACGCCCGCGTAGCTTCGTGAATCGTTCCTCTCAACCCGCCAGGCCTGCGGCGAGTCCACTCACTAGGATCCGCCGCGGTGGCAGCCACGGCCAACATCGCTCCGCGGGTACATCGAATGGCCAACTCGTTCGTCAACTGGTACCTGGTCGAGGACGACGGCAGGCTCACCGCAATCGACGCGGGGCTGCCGGGATTCAAGGGAAGTCTCGGGAGCGACCTGAGCTCGCTCGGATTCCGCCCGGAAGACGTCGAGGCCGTGATCCTGACCCACTCGGACGCCGACCACACGGGCCTCGTCAACGCGCTGCACGAGGCGGGGGCACGGGTCCTGATCCACGGCCTCGATGAGCAGACGCTGAGCAAGCCACGGCCGAAGTCCGGCGACGCGAAGCCGCTCAACATGGTGGCCCACATGTGGCGGCCGAGCTTCTGGCAGCTCGCGGGGGCGATGATCTCCAACGGTGGAGGCCGGCCCGCGAAGTTCGAGGGCGCGGAGACGTTCGAGGATGGCGTCCTGGACGTGCCCGGTCGCCCTCGCGTGATCCCGACCCCTGGCCACACGCCCGGGCACTGCGCCTTCCATTTCGAGCAGCACGGCGCGCTGTTCGTGGGTGACGCGATTTGCACCAAGAACCCCCTCACCCGAGAGACCGGACCCCAGCTGATGTCGCACGGCTTCAACGAGTCCGATGCGCGAGCCCGGACGTCACTGGATGCGATCGAGTCGATCGACGCCGGCGTCGTACTTCCCGGCCACGGCGAGCCCTGGCGAGACGGCGCCGCCGCCGCCGTCGCCGAGGCGCGGTCCCGCGCCTGAAGCGGTCCCCGCACACAGCGCGCAGCGATCCCAGTCGAACTGTCCCACGAGTGCCGCCAGCCGCCGGTCGTTGTCGTGCCACCCACGGTTGACGTGGCGGCCGATCACGATTGCCCCGACGCGTCCGGCGCCGGCCGCCTTCAGCGCCGCGGCCGCGCTCTGCGCGTTGGCGCCGGTCGTCCATGTGTCGTCGATCAGCAGCACCGATTCGCCGTCAAACGGCCGGACCGCCAGGTACTTGAGGAAGTCGTGCGCACGGTGACCTGCTTCGAACGACGAGCGCAGCAGCAGGCGCTCGTGTCTTCGTCGATCGGACCCGAGCGCGGCGGTCACGATCTCGCGCAGCGGATGACCGTCGTCGCGGTGACGGTTGCCCGACGGGACCGTGGTGACGAGATCGAATTCGCACGTGCCCGCGAGTCGCGCCACGCACCGTTCGTGACCCTCGAGGAAGCGCCGAAGGATCTCTTGGAGCTCGCTCGCGAGGGCGCCGGCGGCGACGCCGGCGCCGGGCGGACGTTTGTATCCGAACAGGACTTGGTGAAGCGGCTCATGCGCGACGCTGTAGGAGATCGGGGCGAACGCGTTGAGTACGTCGCGGCCGTGTGTGCACGCGTAGCAGCGTTCGTACTCGTCGACCAGGTTGAAGCAGGTCGAGCACACGCCGGGTCCGGGACGCGGCGAGAGCAGGAGCCTCTCGACCGCCGCCACGCCACCCTCCTAGGCGACCTTGTCGGCCCGCGCGTCTACCTGCCGAGCACGCTCGGCCCTGATGCCCCGTTGCCCCGCTCGTCGTCCGTCGAGCTGACTACGACTGCCGGCTCGACGCCCAGCCGACAGGCGCGGCGGGCTTGACCGTCTCGGTCGCGGGCTCGATCGGCTCCGCGACCGCGTCGATGGTCTCCACGGCGGGCTTGACCGGCTCCTCCGCGGTGGTCTGGGTGAGCGTCTCGTCGTCGTGATGCTCACCGCTCATCGCGTGCCTGAAGTCGCGCAGTCCCTTCCCGAGCGAACGGCCCACCTCGGGCAGCCGCTTCGGACCGAGCACCAGCAGCGCGATCACGAGGACGAACAGCAAATGGGTTGGCTGAAGAATGTCGCCAATCACGAAGGCAAAGCTTACCCCTCCCGATTGTCCGGCGGGGAAGGTTGGTGTCGGAGCGGCTTGACGGACGGCTCGTCACGGTCTGACCGTCACGGTTCGGCTTCGGGAACGGCCGGGCGCGAAGGGGTAGTCGCTCTCCCGGGCGGTTGTCGCCCAGAGGCGGTAGGTCTCGGTGCCGTTGCCGCGCAGGAACGTGTACCTGCTCGCGAAGGTGCCGTCCGGTCGCGAGTAAAGATGCCCGATCTCGGTCGAGCCTCCGCGCCAGCCGATCCACAGCACCACGAGCTCGCCGCCGCGCGGTACGTAGCCCCCACGCAGCCGCCCGGCGATCCGGATCCGTCCGCCCCAGTGTGTCCTTCTCGGAGCGATGCGGAGCGACACCGACGCGGGCACGACCAGGCGCGCGGCGCTGGACAGGGCCGGCTCGACGCTCGTCTCTCCGTCGTACGCGGCGACCACCATCCGCGAGGGCCCGGCCGGGATTCGGGCGCTCCAGCTTCCGTTCGCCGCGGTCGTCGCTACGGCGGCCTGCGAGAACTGCTTCAGCCCGTTGTCAGGTGCGGTCAACACGCGCACCGGCTGCCCGCCCAGCGCGTTGCCGTCGGTCGTGCCGAGCCAGCCGCTGACAGTCGCGGCGGCGCCCGGGCGGACACGCTTGGTCCGCAGCAATACCTCGTGCGGAAGGACGACGGCCTTTACCGCGCGCCAGTGGCCGTGCACGCGGATCCGGCGTCGAATGACCCGCGGGTGGCAGTGCATGACCTTGATCAACCGAGTCTGCGCGGGGAGCTTGACCTTGACCGGGTGCCCGCCGTGGTAGGCGGTGACCCATCGGGCCGGGATGCGAACGCGCTCGTGCGTTGCCCGACAGCGCAGTGCGTCCGCCACTCGCGCGAACGACACGGTGCTCACCGACGGCGCCCGGATGCTGAGGGTCCACGTCGCGGTCGGCGACGTCGCCAACGTGCCGCCCGCGTCGCGCGAATTGTTCTCGCTGAAGCAAGCGAGGTGGTGCACCCCGATGCCCTGGACCGGGATTTGGATGCCGGCCGATCCGTACCACTGGTTGGGCGCGCCGTCGAGCGAGCACGAGATTCCGGCGACACCGCTCGGACCCGCTCCTGCGCTGGCCGAGATGTATTGAGTCCCCGCACTGGACGAGGCATCGGTCGGACCGGCTAGCGAGATCGTCGGCTGCACGTTGTCCACGTCGACCGTCTTGGAGTCGAACACGGGAGTGCCGGCGGCGTCGGCCGCACCGATCACGAGCGGCAGCGCGCCGTTGCCGTACTGGGCCGTGTCAACCGCCTCGTTCACCGCCGGCGCCGCGCATTGGTGCCACACCGTCGGGTCCTTGCTCGAGCTCGAACCGGGGAGACTCTGCCCGTTCAGCGACGCCGTCAAGTTGCACAACCCCGACGGCGAGTCGCCATAGAAGTGCAACGGCCACTGGCCACGAATCCATCCGCTCGACTGCCACAGCCCGTCGGGCGCGACGAGCGTCGGACCGGACGTCTCCTGCACGTTGAGCTCGAGCAGCTCGACGCTCAACCACTGATCGCCGCCGTTGCTGCACGGGCTCGCGCCGCACACCACCTGCCATCCGAAGTAAGGCGAACCGCCGCCCGGCCAGCTGAACGTCGGTCCGCTGGTCGTCTGCGAGCTCCATCCGGTCTCGCCGTCGAACGTGTTGACGTTGCCGCTCCCGCCGGACCAGAAGAAGCCACCGCCCCAGCCCTGGCCGTCGTCGATGCCGCTTGAGTACATATGCGGGATGTAGACGGACGCGATCGTCAGGCCGGACGGGGCCTGGACGGTCCAGTGGACCGAGGTGCCTTGGGCGATCGTGTTGTTCGCGCCGGTCCAGATGGACATGCCGCCGGGCGGGTTGCTCGCGGTGTAAGAGAAGGGATCGGCCGTTCCGGGACAAGTGGCGCTCGTCCCGATTCCGTAGATGCCCGGCGGCCGACGGCGCCACGTGATCTCCATAGACATCGCAGACCAGCACCGTCTCATTCGCGCTGGCCGGGGTCGACAGACCCGCGCACGCCAGCGCGGACATGAGTGCGACGAAAAGGCCTTTCGCGCTTCATCGCAGCTCCTACGGCTGCCGGGCAAACCACGGCGACGAATGTGGTCGAGGGGCTGGCAAGTCGGCTGACCGGAACCGCCGAACGTTCCGTAGTGCACAACGGCCTGCATGCCTCTGAACGGACCCCGGACTACCGCCTGAACGAAGGTCCCGCCGCCCGACGTCAGCGGGAAACACGACCGAGATATGGCGTTGCCCCAACTCACGTCTCCAACGGCCGAGCTCGGATCCCAGTCGACGATCCTCGCCCTCGGCCGAGCCGCGACCACCTTCGTCCCGTCCTGGATCACCGCCCACGCCCGCACCGACGCCCCGATCCTCCGCGGATCGAGCTTCATCGGCGTAATCGCGTGATTCCGGATCTGTCTGGTCCCGACGCTGTTGGACGGCAGGTTGATGGCGGCGTAGGAGGTGCCGCCGAGGGCGACGAACAGCGCGAGATAGGCGACTGCGTTACCGCGAAGATGGCTGACGACTCGGTGCATTGACGCTCGCTTCCTGGTCCCGATGACATTCAGAGCGCGCAGGCGGGTGGATTCGCCCCCGTCGTGCGCGAGAAGTTGCAGAGCTGTTGCAGATTCGGTGGCGTTCGGTCATCCGAGATGTCCGGGGCCGAATGGCGCGCCCGGGCCGACCGGGCCCGAGGAGTGACCACCACTACCGCCCGCACCGCCGCCGCTCGAGCCCGACGACGCCGAGGCCGGCGCAGCGGACGTCGCCGACGACACCCCGCCTGTCCCAGACGACTGATCGCCGCGCGCCGAGCTCCCGACCGACGACGACGACGTCGTCGCGACGACGGACTGAGACGGAGCACGACCTCCAGCCGACGCAGACACTCGCGCGCGCGACGCACTCGCACGCGAGCGACGCGCTCGCGACGCACGACCGTGGCTCGCGGCCCTTCGTCGCGACTCCGCGCGAGCCTCCGTCTGCGCGGTGGTTATCGGCGGCACTGCCGGAGCAATCACGGCGGGACCGAGTGTGGCTCCGTCGCGTCCGCCATGCGCCAGTGGAACCCGACCCGACCACAGCGACCCGACGATGGACGCCGCCACCAGACAGGAAGACGCGACGACGGCCGCGACCACCACCGGGCGCCGGCGCACGCGCGGCCACGTGAGCCGTACCTGGGGTCGTGGGACACGCAGTGGCGGCCGCCGAACCCGGACGCGCGGAGCCGGCGTTCGGCGGGCGCGCGCTCGGCGGTGAGGCGGCGGCTCGGCCAGAGGTTCCATCGGCTCGGTCGGATCCACTTCCGCCCGCGGCCCCGCCATCGCATCGTGAATCGACGCCGACTCCTCCCCCCAGAAGTCCTCGGCCCTCACCGGGAGAGGCGGGGACTCATTCGACGCGCGCGGCCCGAATGGCACCAGCTCCTCCGGCGGCCCGAACCAGTCCCTGGGGAAGTGGACGACGTTGGCCGCCGGGTCGGCTTCCTCTTCCCCGCCTGGGGTCTTCGGTCCTTCGTTTTCCATCGTTTGCAGACCTTTTCTGGTGGGCCGCAGACTGCGTGTCCTCCCGAACGGCTAGTATACGCCTGGAATGGCACCAGTTCGTCTCAATTAGACAAAAATGAGCCTTGAATCCGGCAGCGCAGAAGAGTCGTTCCTGACGGTTGCGGAGGTGGCCGAGCTCCTCAAGCTCAACCAGCAGACCGTCCGCAACTGGATCGATCAGGGCTCGCTGCCCGCGCTGAGAGTGGGCCGTCGCGTGCGCATCCGGCGCTCCGATTTCGATCGCCTGCTGGAAGAGGGGTCCACCGGAGCTTCGCACGGCGCCTCCGACACCCAACAAGCGCAGGCACGGCCGACCCGGCAGCAGCAGCCGCAGAGCCCCAACGCCGAGGACTTCTGGGGCGGCGAACCGATTGGAACCGCCGAACCTGCCAACGGTCGCGGCACCGACCGCTGACGACCGCGAACAGAACCACGGTCCGAGACCCACAAATGCCCAACGACGACCTCGACCCCCGCCAGGCCCAGATCATGCGCGCCGTCCGCCAGGCCGGCGAGCAGTGGGCGAACGCGATGCGAACGCACAAGCTCGCCCCGCCCGACCCGGGGTTCGCCTCCCGCATCCGCGCCCTCGGCGACGCCGCGTCGCGCGAGCAGGTCGCGTGGGAGCACGCCCACTCGGCCGGCCTGATGTGGCGCCCGGTCCCGGGGGCCGAGAGCGCCCAACCCCCGTACGAGCTTCGACCCGGCACCGGCCGCCGCGGGCCGGAAGACCTCTGGACTCGATTCGACGAGGCGGTCGCAGCCCTCAATGCCGCGATCACGGGCTCGAACGCGGCGGCCGTCGCCGACGCGTTCGGCGACCTCTCGGACG
The DNA here is from genome assembly GCA_963770735.1 of uncultured Solirubrobacterales bacterium. Lineage (GTDB taxonomy): Bacteria > Actinomycetota > Thermoleophilia > Solirubrobacterales > Solirubrobacteraceae > Palsa-465. The sequence goes on from CAVYRB010000001.1 coordinate 257,343, forward strand.
CTGCCGCCACCCTCGCGGACGCGATCGAGCGCGAGGACGCCGGAGGCCGCACCGCCCAGGACAGCGAGCGGCCAGCCCGCTCCAGTGGCATCGCCTAACGAGCCCACCCCCAGGCCACGCACCGTAAGAATGCGCTCGCTCTCACGACCGTCCTTCCATCTCCCGGCGCCCGGCACTCAGCGCGCGGTCGTGATCGGAGCGGGCAGCTTCGGGACCGCGGTTGCGGTGCTGCTTGCGAGAGGCGGACTCCGGACCACCCTCCAGACGCGGACCGAGGAGCAGGCCGATCGCCTCCGCGAGGACCGCGAGAACCGCAAGTACCTTGACGGCGTCGAGCTCCCGCGCGAGCTTCGGATTGAGCACGTCGAGGACGGCGTCGCCCGGGCCGACTACGTGTTCCTGAGCGTGCCCGCGACCGGCATGCGCGAGGTCATCGAGGGCCTCGAGCGCCACGGCCTCGGCAAGGACGCGGCCGTGATCTCGCTCGCCAAAGGACTCGTCCCTCCCCACGGCTCGCCGCCGACCAGAGTGCTCAACGCCCTGTTCGGGCCCCACCGCACCGGATGCGTCGGCGGCCCGGCACACGCGCGCGAGATGGTGAGCGCGGGCGCGGGGCTCGTCGCCGCCTCCTCGAGCGAGTCGCTCGCGACCGCCGTCTCCGGAGTGTTCAACCGCGCCGGGGTCGTCTGCGAGGAGTCGAACGACCCTGCCGGGGTCGAGCTCGCCGGGGTCGCGAAGAACGCGTCGGCGCTCGCCTCAGGCGCGACGGTCGCCCAGGGGCTGAACGTCGCCGGCGCCGCCGCCGGCCACATCTTCGCCGAGGTGTGGCGCTGGGCCGACGCGCAGGGCGCCCGCCCCGAGTCGATGATCGGGCTCGCGGGAACGGGCGACCTCGTCGCGACCGCGCTCGCTCCCGAGAGCCGCAACCGGCGCGCGGGCGAGCTGCTCGCGCACGGCGTCCCCGCCGCAGAGATCGGCGCGCGCGTCGGTCAGGCGGTCGAGGCGCTGAAGACCGTGCCGCTGCTCGCGAGCGCGCTGCGAAGCGCCGGGTTCGAGGCGCCGGTGACGGGCGCGCTGGCCCGCCTGATCGCGGGCGATCTGCCGCTCGACGAATGGATCGCGGTCGTCCGCACGACGATCCCACGGAACTCGCGACGTTCGAGACCGGCGGGATTCTGGAGGCGCGTTAGAGATTGGTTACGGCGGGTAGCCCAACTCTTCGGCCAAAGTTGAGACGCGGCCTCACGAGCTATTTACTCGGGCCGAAGGAGGCCGTGTGAGACTGGCGGTCTCGTGGGTCCATAGCGGGAGAGACCGAAGAGGAGAGAGAACGATGCCGCAGATCATCGTGACGGCAGGACACGGTGGACACGGGGACGAGCAGACGGTGACGCTCCGTGAGCGCGTGAACGCGTCGGACTTCGACAGCGAGCGGTTCGCCGCCAACCTGGTCGAACGACTGGGCTGGGCGGTCAACGACGCGACCGAGGCCGAGCACGCCGAGCCGGAGCCGTCGCCCCGAACGCGAGAGCGTCCGATCACCGGCGACCGCCGGCGCGCGGGGCGAGGCAGCGACTCCGAGACCGAGTCGCATCTAGAGCCGGTCGGCAGCGCCTAGTGTCGTGATTCGTTGATTCGCGTGCAGTAGGTCGCGATCGATTCGAGGATCTGGTCGGCTGTTTTGGTCCAGATGTAGGGGCGTGGGTTGTCGTTCCAGGTCTGGATCCAGGCGCGGATGTCGGTGTTGAGGTCACGCACCGAGCGGTGCGCGCCGCGCCGCAGCTTCTTGGTGGTGAGTTCTGAGAACCAGCGCTCGACGAGGTTTAGCCATGAGCTGGAGGTCGGGGTGAAGTGCAGAACGAACCTTGGGTGGCCGGCGAGCCATTTCTGGATCGCTGGGGTCTTGTGCGTCGAGGCGTTATCGAGCACGAGATGCACGTCTAACTCGGCGGGGACCTCGCGGTCGAGGGTCTGCAGAAACTTCTTGAACTCGACCGCGCGGTGGCGGGAGTGCAATGAGCCGATCACCTTGCCGGTCGTGATGTCCAAAGCGGCGTAGAGGCTCGAGGTGCCCGACCGCTTGTAGTCATGCGTCGCGCGCTCGGGGACGCCGGGGAGCATCGGGAGGATCGGCGCGGTGCGATCCAGCGCCTGGATCTGGCTCTTTTCATCGACACACAGCACGACGGCCCGCTCGGGCGGATCGAGGTACAGGCCGACGACGTCGCGGACCTTGTCGATGAACTGCGGGTCCTTGGACAGCTTCCAGGTCTCTTGCCGGTGCGGCTGGAGCCCGAACGCTCTCCAGATCCGATGCACGGCCGACTGGTTGAGCCCCACCTCGCGAGCCATCGAGCGCGTCGACCAGTGGGTAGCGTCGCTCGGGGTCGTCTCCAGCGTCTTGACGATCACCTCCTCGACCTGCGCATCAGTGATCTTGCGCGGCTGCCCAGGCCGAGGCTCGTCGAGCAGCCCATCGAGCCGCTGATCGGCAAACCGATTGCGCCATTTACGAACCGTCCCGACCTGGATGCCCAGCCGCCTAGCGACCTCGCTGCTACTCAGACCGTCGGCCGCCGCCAACACAATCCGAGCGCGCAGCGCCAACGCCTGCGCGCTCGTGTGCCGCCGAGACCAGGACTCCAACTGCTCACGCTCACCATCGGCGAGCTCGATTCGCACCGCAAAGGGAGATGGCATACCACCATCATTCCCACCTCCACACGAATTAATGCATCACGACACTAGCTCCCCTCCGCGAGGGTCGTGACGACGGCCTCGTAGACCCCTGCGCCGTAGGGCTCCGACGCGACGCGGACGCCGGGCCGACCCGCGACCTCCGCGCTCAGCGTCGAATCGCGCGTGACGGCGTTTGCGACCAGCCAGAACGCCCCCACAACCGAGCTGACCTCGAGGTCCTCGCGCGAGTCGCCGACCGCGATGCAATCCGAACGCTCGTACCCCCGCGCCTGCATGTGCCTCGCGACCGCGCGAGCCTTCGAGGCCTCCGCCGGGATCAGGTGGTACGCGTGGATCGCCCCCAGGCCCGGCATCTGTTCCTCCGGAGCGCGCACGACCCCGTTGTCGAGCAGCCGCAGCCACTCGTAGCCGCCCGCATCCAAAGCCGCCTGGGCCTCAGCCAGATCCAGCGCCCCCCGGAACAGGTGCGACTCGCGCCCGCGGTGCCACGGCGTGTGGTACTCGAGCCGGCCCGCGTAGCGCTCGAGCAGTAGCGCGGGCGCCCCCGAGCGCTCGATCTGCTCGTAGATCGACCCTTCCTGATCCGATGGCACCACCCCGCCGGTCAGCCACTCGAGCTCGCCGTCGATCACGAGCCCGCAGCCGACGTCGAAGCAGAACGCCGGCGCCCCGATCAGCCGCGCGCACTCGAACACGCTCCGCCGCCGGCGCCCCGAGTAGAGCATCACCTCGGCCTCCGCGCGCGCACACGCCTGGAGCGCGCGGACGCCCTCCAAAGCGAACCGCCCCTCCGCGCCACGGAGCAGCGCTCCCCCGGCCCGAGCAGTGTCCCGTCGAGGTCGAGGTACACGCAGCGCATCTCAGCGGGCGACCATACTGGGAGGGTGGCGACCACCCGCGAGACGGAGCCCTGGGCGGGCCTGCTCGAGACGGGCCGACGCGACGAGCGGCTCGTCCACGACGACGTTTATGAGGCGCGCGGAGCGCGCCTTGTGTCAGTGCCGGCTGAGCTCAACCCCAACGTCAGCAGTGCGTTGCGACGACGCGGGGATCACGGAGCTCTACGAGCACCAGGCGCAGGCGCTGTACGCGGCGTTCGAGCGACCGACGATCGTCACCACCGGAACCGCGTCGGGCAAGTCGCTCTGCTTCCAGCTGCCGACGCTGGAGGTGCTGACGCACGGACCCCGCCGCCCGCGCGCTCTACCTCTACCCGACGAAGGCGCTCGCCCAGGACCAGGCCCGGAGCATCCACTCGTTCGGCCTGCACAAGCGAGTCCGGCCCGCGATCTACGACGGCGACACCCCGCGTCAGGAGCGTGCCGCGATCCGCAAGCGCTAGAACCTGATCCTCACCAACCCCGACATGCTCCACCTCGGGATCCTGCCCCACCATGCCGCGTGGGGCGAGCTGTTCGCGAACCTCGCGTTTGTCGTCGTCGACGAGGCGCACGTGTACCGCGGCGTGTTCGGGTCGCACGTCGGCAACGTCCTGCGGCGGCTCCGTCGAGTGGCGCGGATCCACGGGACCGAGCCGCGGTTCCTGCTCGCGAGCGCGACGATCGCGAACCCGCTCGAGCTCGCCGAGCGGCTCACGGGCCTCGACGACTTCGCGCTGATCGACGACGACGCCGCGCCGCACGCCGTCCGCCGCGTCGCGATGTGGAACCCGCCGATGCTCGACGAGGAGCTCGGGCTCCGCGCCTCGGCGCTGTACGAGGCGGCGGAGCTGTTCTCCGAGCTGATCTCGAGCGGCGCTCGCACGATCTGCTTCATGAAGTCGCGCAAGGGGGTCGAGCTGATCCTCCGCCATGCGACCGACCGCCTCGAACCCGCGCTCGCGAACAGGATCGCGCCCTACCGCGGGGGCTATACCCCGGCTCAGCGCCAGGACATCCAGCGGCGGCTCAGCGACGGCGAGCTGCTCGGCGTCGTCGCCACCGACGCGCTCGAGCTCGGGATCGACATCGGCGAGCTCGACGCCGCGATCTGCGTGACGTTCCCCGGAACCGTCGCGAGCCTCAGGCAGATGTGGGGACGCGCCGGCCGTCGGGGCCGCGGGCTCGCGGTCTACATCGCCGGCGAGGACGCGCTCGACCAGTTCTTCTGCCGTCACCCGGACGAGTTCCTGACGCGCGCGGTCGAGGCGGCGATCCTCGATCCCCACAGCCCCGAGATCTACGGCGAGCACCTGCTGTGCGCCGCCCACGAGGCGCCGCTCACCGAGTCGACGACGAGGTGTTCTTCGGCGACGGATGGGAGGGGGCGGCGAAGGAGCTGGCCGGGGCCGGGTTCCTGCGCGAGCGCGCGACCGGGTTCGTGCCCAACCGCGCCGATGACTACCCGGCGGCCCGCGTGGCGCTGCGATCGGCGTCCGCCGACGCTTCATCCTGATCGACGCGAGCTCGGGCGAGGTGATCGGCACGGTCGAGGCCGCGCGCGCCTACACGACCGTTCACGAAGGCGCCATGTATCTGCACATGGGCCGCTCCTACGGGTGCTGGAGCTCGAAATGGGTTCTCGACGCCGCGCGATGCTCGAGCCGTTCAGCGGCGACTACTTCACCCAGACCAAGCGCGAGAGCATGACCTACATCGAGCGGCTGCTCGAGCAGCGCGACATGCTCGGCGTACGGCTGTTCTTCGGCGAGGTCTCCTACTCGGAGACGGTCATCGGCTATCAGCGAAAGGGGCTTCAGGACCACGAGGTGATCGACTTCCAGACGCTCGACCTGCCGACCGTCGAGTTCCCGACCCGGGCGCTCTGGTACGAGCTCGACGACGTCGTCGGCGGCTTCCCGATCGACCTGCTGCTGGGGTCGCTGCACGCGCTCGAGCACGGCCAGATCGCGGTGCTGCCGCTGATCGCGATGTGCGACCGCTGGGACATCGGCGGCCTGTCGACGAACGCCCACCCCCAGACCGGGGGGCCGACGATCTTCATCTACGACGGCCACCCGGGAGGCGTCGGGATCACCCGCCGCGGCTACGACCAGTTCGAGCGGCTGGTCGGCGACGCCCAGCGGCTGATCGGCGAGTGCCCGTGCAGCGACGGCTGCCCGTCATGCGTGCAGTCGCCCAAGTGCGGGAACCTCAACGAGCCGCTGTCAAAGCGCGGCGCGCTCGAGCTCCTAAGCCGGCTTACTTGATCGCGACCGTGGAGCTGCCGGTCAGCGCCTCGGGGGCAGCGGCGAGCCAGCCGGTGAGATCGCCGAGTGAGCGAAGCACCGTCTGGACGGTCGGGTTCTGCGCCTGCTTGAGGGCGAGCGCCAGCAGCGCCGGCAGGCTCACCTTGAACGCGACCGACCCCTGCGCGCCGGTCGCCGGGACCGACGGAGCGGCGGCGAACGCGGTCAACTGCGGCGGAGAGGCGTTGACGCCGATCAGCAGGTGGTCGCCGACGATCCCGACGGTGGTCGTGTGCGCGGCCTCCTTGAACACATAGAAGCCGCCCGGCGCGTGGCGGATGGTGACCGGCCCCGCCGAGAACGCCTTCGGATCGGTCGCGAGCTTCCCGAGCGTCGTCCTCGCAGCGGCAGGATCGCTCAGCTGCCCGCGGATCATCGTGGCGTGCCCGTCGCTCGAAAGCTGTGCCTCGCCGGTCAGCAGCTTCAGCAGGCTGGTGAGATCGACGCCGGTCTTGGCGCGGACCGCCGCCTGGCGCGCGGTGAACTTCGCGTAGCTCGACGGAGACGCCAGCTGCTCGGCCTGCTCGACGAACGTCACGATCCGCGACGGGTCGTTCACCCCGACGCTGATCGGAAGCGAGCCGGCCAGCGACGGCGGCGAGCTCCCCGGGGCGATCGGGAGCTGCGACTCCGACAGCGTCGTGCCGCTCGTGTCGAGGCGGTACTGGGTTGTGAGCCCGGTCGCGTTCGCGCTGATCGCGACCCCGTAGCCCTTGAGCGCGTTGACCCACGGGACCTTCTTGGCCTGCGCGGTACTTGGCTGTGAGAGCACCGCCGTCAGGTCGCCGAACGCCGAGATCAGCGAGTCGGTCGGCAGGTTGCCCATCGCCTTGCTCTGGTCGTCGGGGGTAATGCCGCCGCCGTGCGAATGCAGGTCGAGTGCCGACTTGACCGCGGAGGGCGAGGCGCCGAGCACCAGCGTCGAGCCGTCGATCGCGAGCGCGGCGGTCGAAACGGCGTAGACCTTCGCGCCGTCGATCGTCTGACTCGACGACAGGTGGAGCTTCTTGACGAGGCCGTTGAGGGTGTCCGAGGACTTCGTCACCCAGGAGACGAGGAAGCTCGATTTCGCGAGGGCGGGGGACGGGCTCGCGACTCCGACGACCGCCGGGTTGCCCAACAGCGGCTTGACGTCGGTGTCGTAGTTGATCCCGACCTGCTGGAGCCTCGCGATCAGCGCGGACTCGCCGAACGTGACCGCCGGGAAGCGGTGCAGCAACGCCTGCAGGCTCTGGATCGCCGACGAGTTCGGGTCGGTCTGGAGGCTCATCACGAACAGGCTGTCCTTCGGGAAGTAGGACAGGCTCGTCTGCAGCGGATTGCTCGAGGAGGAGCTCGAACCGCACCCCGCGAGCACCAGCCCTGCAATGACGGCCAGCACGGCCGAGACCAGCGACAGTCGTCTACGCATGAGGGCAGACAGTACCGGCTGCGGACTAGCGGGCCGTGAGCTGCTTCGGCCTGATGTAGGCGGTCAGCCGCGCGTCCCCGGGCGAGAGCTCGCTCCAAGCGCCCTCGAACTCGAGCTTCGCGAGAGCGCCGGTGGGGAACTTCCGCTGGATCTCGAGCAGCCCCGACCGGTCCAGCTCGCTGGCCGCCCCGGAGGCCGCCAGCCGCAGCACCAGCACCTGCATCGCGGGGTTGTGGCCGATCACCATCGCCGAGCCAAGATCGTCCGGTAGCCGACGGAGTCGCTCGAGCACCTGGCCGGGTGAAGCGGCGTACAGCTCATCCTCGATCACCGCCTCGCCCTCCAGCCCGCTCCCCGCGAGCGTCTCCCTGGTCCGCACCGCGCTCGAGCACAGAATCAGCTCGGGCGCGATCCCCTCGCTGCGGAAGTGCTCGGCCAGCGCCTTGACTGCGCGGCGACCGCGTGGCGCGAGCGGCCGCTCATGGTCCTCGAGTCCCGCCTCGTCCCAGCTCGACTTGACGTGCCGGAGCACGAACAGCTGCTTCGTTTCGGGCATCTCAGTCGGATTGTTGCGCGCGCCTCGGCGCGATCGGGCCCTGGACCAGTCGCTAGCATCGCGCGCGCAGGGCGAGATAGCTCAGTTGGTAGAGCACACGACTGAAAATCGTGGTGTCCCCGGTTCGATTCCGGGTCTCGCCATCGCCGAATCGCCTGCAACTCGGCCACTTTCTGCGTGGAGTGGTGATCATTAAGGAAGGCTCTTTGGGCCCGTAAATCGCGAAATCTGGCGCGCGGGCATTTAGGCGCGTGACGTCGCGGCTACTTGTGTCCGATCCCGGTTGCGCTCGACGACCGACTGGCGATCCTCGGGCGGCTCCTCTCGTGGCAAAGGCTCGTCCGGTGCCGGCGAAACCAAGCGCGAGTCGCGGACGACTGTTTCCGTGCTCGGCCCCATCGGGCGCCCCAGGCGAGCGGCCGTCCGGTCAGGCGACCTGCGCCCGCGAGTACGGGTTGAGTGACACCGGACCGATGAGTCCGTAGGCCTGCGTGGAGGTAGTCAGTCCGCCGCTGGCCGCACCGGCCGGATAGCCGTGGGTGGTCTGGTAGACGAGCTCGTTGGCCAGGGTCGTCGTGAGCACGACCTTGATCTCGTTGTCGCCGGCCCGCAGGTATGGCGTGACATCGAAGGGCGCCGACTGACGGATCGCCGGCGAGATCAGACTGCCGTTGAGGTAGGCCTGGATCGAGCCATGGGCCGTCCCGAGGTCGAGCGTGGCACCGATCGAGGGGTCGATCCAGGACGCCGGCACGCTGAGCATCGTTGTGTAGGTGCCGACACCGGAGACATTGACTATTGCGCTGATGTTGCGCCAGTCATCGAGGTTGGCGAGCGTGAGGTGGTGGGGCGTCGTTCCCATTGGGCCCATCTCCTCGACCGTGAGTGCCCATTGCTGCGGCGTGAGCGGCGCGGGCAGGGCGGCGAACTCCAGCGTGAGGTGGCGCCCGGTGCTCAGCCTGACCCGCCGGGTGTGGCGCTCGCGGCGGGTGCTGCGCACCTCGAGCCGCCTGCGCCGCCTGCCAACGTAGGCGACCTGGCGGGTAGCGTCCGGCTCCCTGCTCACCACGTGAGCCTGGCTGGTAACCGCGGCCCTGAAGGCGAGCACGCGGCTTTCGTTTGCCGCGAGCGTGAGAGGGATCGCGACGCTGCCGCCGGCGGCGCTGTACTCGGCCACCGGAGTGATCGCGCCCGACCACAGGTCGAGCGCATACGGCGTCTCGGCCGCCGCGAACGTGCCGATGAACGCGTGCGGCTGCTGGTCGGCGTTCCAGATGTAGAAGTAGTCGTCGTTGCCGTCCCGCCGGTGCTGCGAGTAGACCGGCACCGGATCCGACCAGGCTGCGTCGGGCTGAACGCCGATCGCCTGCAGCGCCCCGCGCACATCCCCCTGGCTCGCCACCACCCTCACGTTCGGGAGGCCTAGGATCCCGTTGATCGCCGCGGTGACCTGCTGATCCTCGGCCGCCGGCGAGGCGTAGCTGGTTCCTCGACTCGGCACCGGCTCGATGAACACCACCGCCAGTCCACCGCGCGCGGCCGACGCCACTGCCTGGGCGACGGCCCCCGGCAGCGCTCGCTCGTCGATCACAAGCGCCCGGTAGGACGCACTCCTTGGATACAGCAATCCGCTTCCGGCGGCTCGCGGGTCGAGCAGCCCATTCGGGTCGATGTATCCGTAGCGGTAGCCGGCCTGCTCAAGCCCCTGCCCGTCGAAGAACGGCTTGTTCGTGCCTGGAGCGGGACCGGCCTGGGTGCTCACGAACCCGTCGCGATAGATCGCGAGATCGGTGAGCGGCTGCCCCTGCTCGAGGACCATCGCTCCGCGCGCCCAGTAGTCGGCGAGCCGGGGAATGTGCTGCCACTCCGGGAACGTGCGGAAGTTCCAGCTCTCGGACACCAGGCCCAGCCACTGGTCGCGCCCCGGCCAGGGGGCCTGTGCAGGGGAGTACGAATAGCCGTGGATGATCGGGCGGGTCACGCCCGCCGACCACTGCTTGTCCATCAGGTCCAGGTAGTAGGTGAGGAACATCTGCTTGATGTTCCCCTGGAGCGTGGCCCCGAGCTCGTCGGTGACCATCGTTTCCCCGGTCTGGTGCGCGCCTGACACCAGCGAGCGGTAGTGGTCCATCGCGAACCGCCAGTTGAGCTCCTTGAGCGTCAGCGGCGCGTCGTCGCCCGCGTTGAGCGTCTCGTCCTCGGCCAGCCCGCCCGCGGTCGTGATGGCGCGAGCGCTCCGCGTGACGTCGAGGGCCAGGCCGTAGGCGACCTGGCTGCGGAAGCGGCCGCCGTGTCCCTTGGCCCACTTCTGGAAGGGAAGGAGGTGGTAGTCGATGTACAGGTCGGTCACCGTCTCGTCGAAGTCGTGTCGCACACGCGCGCCGGCGCCGTCCGGCAGGTCGAAGTCGGCCGGCGGCATCCGGTCGGGCACCCAGTAGTGGTACTTGCCCTGCACGAACGCCAGCGGCAGCCACCGGCGCAGGTCGTAACCGCGGCGCTGCCTGAACTCGGCCAGCATGTCGCCCGTCCAGGGCAGCTCGACCCATGTGTTCTCGAGCGAGTCCTCGAAGTAGAACTGGTTGGTCCTGGGCAGCAGGGCGAAGTTGGAGCTGCCGATCTGGTCTGAGTCGATATCGGCCAGCGCCGCGGTCGCGGCGGCCCGGTTGAAGTAGTCCATCGGGGTGCCCGCGTACAGCGGACCGGGCAGCGTCGCGGTCGTGCCGTAGTCGGTGTCCTCCCCGCTGTCGCGCTGCCAGATCCCGCACAGGATCCAGTTCCCGGTCGGCACCTGCCACGAGATCACCGCGGCATTCGGCGTGCTCCGGGGCGTCGCCGTTGTGGACGGCGTCGCCAGGTCGGTCAGATCGGTGAACGAGCTCGGGTCGAGGATCGTCGAGATCGCCGGAGGCGTGCCCGCGGCCGTGACCGACGGGCCGGGGGTGAGCACCCGAGCGGCGATCACCGCGATCAGATGAGCCGCCTTGGAATTCGCGGAGTCGCCGATCGGGAACGGGACCTGGCCGTCGAACGATTGGGGACCGGTCAGGTCGGTGCGGCCGTACATGAGCTCCTGCTGGGCGTAGGCGGAGCCCGCGCCGGTGCTCGGCGTCCGCACCGGCCAGCCGTAGCCCAGTGTCTGGTCGATATGGATCCCATGCTGCTTGGCTGCCTGCAGCGAGGTGGTGAGCGCCTGGCGCTGGGCCGGCGTGCCCCACGCCGCCAGCATGCCCTGACCCGCCGTCTCGGCGACCAGCTGGCCCGCGATCGTGTTCGTGAACGAGATCTCGGCCCCGCTGAAGCCAGCTCCGGCGAATGCGGCGAGCTCGTCCGCGAGCTCCTGCTGCACGTAGGGCTCCCCCCACCACCAGCGCCAGCGCGGGCGATAGGCGAGCGGCGGTTCTAGGAACGCATGCGGTCGGGCGAGCGGGCCGGAGCCCTGGGCCGGCAGGGCGATGGCCGCGGCCGGCCTCAGCAGCGTAGGCAGCAGTCCGGCCGCCGCCAGCGCGCTGCCCGTCTCTCCCAGCATTCGGCGCCGGGTGACGCGCCGGCGCTCCGTCTCACTCATCCATCACTCCCTGCCCGTGACAAACGTGAATCCAGTTCCGTCGGCAGAGCGTCTCATGACCGGATCGGCATTGGCAGCCGAAATACGTATGAAGTACGGGTGCGTACCTTGACACCTCCCCTCAGCGCTGTTGTGATCGGGGGCGTTTGCGAGCTATGGGAGGTGCATCGCCGATGCAGTGCGATGGGCGGTGCGCGGCCGTCATGGCGGCCGCGCTGATGGGCGCTGCCCTGCTCGTCTGGGCCGCTCCCGCACCGGCCGCCACGGGGTCCGGACGACCGATCGTCGACGTCGCTACTGATCCCGGGACCGGCCTGGGCGAGCCGGAGGTCCACGTCGATCCGCGCGACCCGGCGAGCGTCGTGATCGGCGAGAACAACAGCGGCGTCTCGGTCAGCAACGATGGGGGGCTGAGCTTCACCCACCGCGCGATTTCGAATCCGGGGGACAACGTGCTCGCCGTGCAGCCGGACGGCACCTTCGTCTACTCGTCACTCGACGGCCAGGTCCACGTCTCGACCAACGGGGGCGACATGTGGAGCACGGTCGGGAACTGGGTGGGCGAGGTCGCGGCGCAGACCGGTCTGGGCGCCCCGGTTCCGGGCGGCACGGTCGCCGTGCGCGAGGCGGGCTGCAGCGCACCCGATCCCGAGGGTCCCGATTCGCTCGCGCCAAGCCCGGATGCGCCCGGTCCGCAGACGGTCGGATGTGACCGCCCGTGGCTGACGGCCGACACCCAGACGGGCGAGCTCTTCGTGTCCTTCACCGATCACGACGACGCCAGCGGCGGGAGTCTCGCGATCCCGTGGGAGCTGAGCGACCTTGGCTGCCGGGACACCGTGCTCGTCAACCCGGTCTTCCAGTGCGGGCGCCAGTACGTGTCGAGCTCTACCGACGGCGGGAGGCAGTGGTCGCGGTTCCTGCCCATGGACACCGCGATGTACCCCGCGTCGGGGACGGGAGGGTTCTCGAGCGGGCCGGTCGCGACGGGCAGCGTCCTCGCCACCGCGTACAGCGCGAGCGGGCCGGAGTGCGCCTCATGCGTGGTGTTCGAGACCAGTCGCGACGCGGGTCGGCACTGGAGCCAGCACCCGACCCCGGCGAGCGTGACGCCCGCCACCCTGACCACGTTCGATGCCTCGCTGCTCTTCCAGCCCTATCTGGCCGCTGACCCGAGTCGGGCCGGTCGCTACGCGCTCGCGGTGCTCAACGCCGACCGCTCCCAGCTGCTCGTCTACGTCACGACCGATTCCGGCGCGAGCTGGCATGGGCCCGCCCATCTCACCGCGCCCGCCGCCACCACCCTCTACCTCCCATGGATCGCCTACGGACCCACAGGCGCGCTCGGCGCCGTCTGGCGCGCTGCGTACGCCGACGGGACATACGCGGCCTGGGCGGCCGTCAGCCCGAGCGGCGGGACGTCCTTCGCGCCGTCGGTCCAGCTGAGCAGTCAGCACTCCCCCGGTCCCGCGTACCAGTTGGCCTCGGACGACGCATCCAGCGTCGCGATGGGCGATGGCTATCTGTACGCCGCCTGGGGCGACCGGCGCGGCGGCTCGCTCGGTATCCACTTCGGCCGCTACGACTTCGCCGCCGATCCGGCGGTCGAGCAGATGGAGGACAGCCCATGAAACGCATCGCGATCCTCTTCGCTCTGGGGCTCCTGTGGGCGCCAGGCGCGGCCGCGGCGGCCGGCTCGGCCAAGGCGGCCGGGTGGACGGCGCCGCCTGCGCGGTACGGCGTGGACGAGGTCGCGAACTTCCCCTTCACGACAGCGGACGGGACAGTGCTGGTGGGGAGCATCTACTACCCGGCGGACCTGCAGACCGGAGTTCGCGCACCGGGCCGCTTCCCGGTATTGGTCGACATGACTCCGTACGGGATGTGGGACGGGAACAGCTCGATGTCCGTCGATTCCCTCGCCACCAAGCAGTCCGACACCCCCGGGTCCGATGACCAGATCCTGCGCTACTTCGCCTCCCACGGCTACATCGGGGTGGAGCTCGACGCGCGCGGCACCGGCCGGTCGGCCGGCGACTACGCGATCTGGGATCCGCAGCAGAGCCGGGACTATCTCGAGCTGATCCGGTACGTGGCGCATCGGCTCGACGGCTCCAACGGGGTGGTCGGCCTGGCGGGCATGTCCTACCGGGGGATGAACCAGCTGATGGTCGGGGGCCTGCTTGCACCCGGCACGCCGGTCAAGGCGATGGCGCCCGCGTCCTCGGGGGCGTTCGCGTTCAACCGCCCGTTCTTCATGGGCGGTTTCCCCGGCGTGTTCGTCCCGCTGTATCAGGCGATCGAGAGCCTCAGCGAGGTTCCGCCCGCCGACCAGCTGACGGCGGCCGGCGGCGCCGACCCCGCGCAGACCAGCCAGACCGCCATCGACCGAAGCGCCGATGCGACCTACCACGCCCAGGTCGTTGAGAACGTCAACTCCGGCGGCTACATGGCACACGACGACCAGTGGTGGCGGGAGCGCGACCCGATCTACGACGCCCGCGCGATAGTCAGGGCCGGCATCCCAGCGCTGGTCACCAGCGGGCCCAACGACTTCTTCGCCAGTGACTCGCTCCGGATGTACGCCGCGCTGCAGAACGTCGCCCACGGCCGCTCGCCCTGGGCCCCGATGTACCCCGCGATGAGCCCCGACCGCCGCTACCAGATCGTGTATAGCGACAGCTACTCGGACGGCGACTATCCCTACTACCTGAGCTACGAGCTGCAGTGGTACGACCACTGGCTCAAGGGGATCGATAACGGCGTCGCATCGACGGACACGACGATGCGCATCCAGCAGACCGGCGGGAGCAACGCCTGGGTCAGCGTGCCCCACAGCGCCTACCCGATGACGCGCCACTACACCCCGTACTACTTCGGGTCGGGCGGGACCCTCGCCGGGAGTGCGCCCGCGACCGTGGCGAGCGACGCCCTGACCTGGGCCCCGAACCAGAGCCTGACGTATACGACGTCGGCGTTCCCGAGCGGCGCGACGCTGGCCGGCCCGATCACGGCTACCGTCTACGCCGCCTCCTCCTCTCCTGACGTTGAGCTGATCGCCACGCTCAACGATGTCGCTCCGGACGGCTCAACCTCGACCGTGGTGCCGCTCGCCGAGGTCGACGGGGCGCTCGATGGTGCCAACCGCGCCGAGGATGCAAAGCGCAACTGGACCGACAACAGCGGCCGCGTGGTCCTGCCAGACCATCCCTTCACCTCGACCAGCCAGGCGGCCGTGCCCACGGGCCAGGTCGAGCGCTACGACATTGAGATGCTGCCGAGGATGTGGAGCTTGGAGCCCGGCCACCGTCTTGCGCTCGTGCTCACGAGCCAGAGCGTGGACATCGAGCCGAGCGACCCGCAGCTGGCGAATCTGGCAGGCGGCTCCTACACGATCGAGTACGGCGGCGCGCACGCCTCGTACCTGAACCTGCCGCTGCTTGGACTAAGGGCGTTCAGCCCGGCTGCGGGAGATCCGTCAGCGGTAGGGATCGGGGGTTGAGTCGGTCTCTCCGCTCAGGATCGCGATCGTCGCTCGTGTGAGTGAGTCGGCAAGCGTGACCAGCGTCTCGGTGCGGCCTGCGCGGACCTCCCGGGCCACCACGTCGGTGATCCCGGCCACGAGGATGTCCGGAGCGCTGCCCGGGACCGGCGGCAGGTGCGGCTCCTCGATCCGCGCCTGCCGAGCCACCGCGCGGTAGAGCCTCCGGTAGGGCTCGGACTGCCGTTCGCGCTGATCGATCGCCTCGGGACCGGCGAAGGGCAGCTCGACGAGGTAGGCGCGGCTGAAGGAGGGACGTTCCTGCCACCAGCCCAGGTACGCCTCGTTTCCCTGCGCCACGCGCGCTCGCCAGTTCGGAGCCGACAGCCCGGTCGAGGCGACCCGGAAGAGATCCTCGGCCTCCCTATCGCACAGCTCCAGAAAGCACTGGAGCTTGTCGTCGAAGAATTCATAGAACGAGTTCTTGGCCACCCGCGCCGCCGCCACCACCTGCGGGACGGTCGTACCCGCGTACCCCTGGGTGCTGACGCACTCGAGCATCGCGCGCAGCAGCCGCTCACGCTGAGAGCTCTTGACCGCACTCGGGGCGAGCGCGTGCCTGCCTCGGGGAAGCGGCGTACCACGCCAACGATCGTGTAACGGGGCTTCAGCCACAGATGAGATTCGGATGAACGTTCGGCGGAGGTTGGTTCAGGCGCGGTAGCTTATAAGGGCGCGCACGGACTCTATTGTCGCGCGTTGATCCTGGTAGCCGAACCGGTGGATTCGGGAGGTCGATCGGTGAAGGTTGTTCATTCGCGCAGGCTTGTTCTCGCCGTGCTCGGTATGTGCGCCGTAGCGGCGCCCGGCGCGCACGCCGCGGTGCGCGCGGACGTCGCGACCGGGTGCGTGCCGTCGCGCCCTGCCCAGGCATACCACCCAGGTGGCCAGCTGATCACGCCGCCGCAAGTCCTGGTCCCCTGCGCGACGGAAACGGGCTTCTACACCGGCGAGACCGGGATCGGCGTCACGCAGCAAGGAACCGTCTGGTTCAGCGCAGCGAACTGGGAATGGCAGATGGCGCGCAGCGAAGACGCCGGCGCCCACTGGCAGGCGTTCACGGTCCCCGGTCCGCAGGCCGACCCGGGCTGCGATGTCGGCGTCAGCGCGGTTTCGTACTGCGACACCTCAGAATCCGGCAAGACGAACACGGTTGCCGATGCCTACCTGTACGTCGATCCGTACACGTCGAAGATCTTCTGGTCGAAGACGTACGGACTCGCCGTGTGCTCGAGCATGAACATGAGCGCCGACGACGGGAAGACCTGGGATGCGGTGACGCGCTTCGCCTGCCCAGGTTCTGATTACGAGAAGATCGCGGCAGGTCCGCCTCCGTCCCGGGAGGCTCAGCCGACGGGCTACCCGGACGTGGTCTACACGTGCGTGGTCGGCCCCGCGACCGTGTTCGCCGCGGGCCCGGGCCGCCCGTGTTACAAGTCACTCGACGGCGGGACGACGTGGAACCCGACCGGCGCGCCCCCGGTTCCCTCGCCACTGGCTCCCGGCTGTCTCCAGTATCAGGAGCCCCAGCGGGTGGGCCCGGCCGGGGCCCTCTACATGCCGCTCAACTGCGCGCCCACGGGCACCAACCCGTACGCGCTGGTGCAGGTGGCGATCAGCCACGACGAGGGCACGACGTGGAGCTACTCGCCGGTCCCCACGGGCAACGCCGGCAGCAACGCTGGCACGCTTGCCGGCGTCAGCCTGGCCGTAGACAAGGGCGGCAACGTCTACGTCACCTGGCCGGGTGCCAACAACCACATCGAGCTGGCGGTCTCCAAGGACGGCGGCACGACGTGGACCGGGCCGCTCGACATGACACCTCCCGGTGTCCGCGAGGGCAGCCCGCATGCCCAGGTCGCTGCCGACCCGAACACGCCGGGGCACATCGCGATCGCCTACTACGGGTACACCGGGACCGACTCATCGACGATGAACGGGTACCTGACCGAATCGTTCGACGCTGCGGACTCGAACCCGACGTTCTACACCGCGCAGCTGAACTCGCCGGGTGACCCGCTGTACTTCCCGGTCAAGTCGGGCTCGCTGCCACGAAACGACTACCTCGGGGTGACGATCGCGCCCGACGGGACTCCCTGGACCGGGCTCGTCAAGCTGCTCTCCGACACGCCGGACTCGCAGGGCTTCATCCGGTCAACGGGGTTCGCCGGTCGGCTGGTTCCGGCGTCGGCGCTCTCTCCGGGTCGGGTCGGGACCGGCGTGAAGCGCCTCGCGCAACATCCTGAGAGGCATCCGGAACGACGTCACACGCGCGCACGTAGTCCTGGGCGCGCACGTGCGCGTAGACATTCCCACGTCCGTCGCCCGGGAGGTGCTCGATGAGCCTGAACACAGCCTGCCGCCGCATGGGGGTGCTCGCCGCCGTCGCCGCGGTGGTGCTCACGCTCGGCGACGTCTCTCACCCCGCCGCCTCCTCGGCGGCCGGCGCGGCGGCCTCGCCGGCGCCGTGCCCGACGCAGCAGTCCCATCCCTGGTGCAACCGCTCCTTGTCCCCCGACCAGCGGGCGCTGCTGTTCCAGCAGGCGATGACCGAGGACGAGGAGATCACCCTGGTCGGCGGCGATGCCAATGGCGCGAATGGCCATACCGGTGCTACCTACGCGGTCCCCCGGCTCGGATTGCGGCAGATCTATTTCACGGATGGGCCTGTGGGTCCGCGGCAGGGTGCCGCTACCGCGATGCCGATCCCGATGGCGCTGGCGGCGACGTTCAGTCCCCAGCTGGCGTTTGACCATGGGTATGAGATCGGCACCGAGGCCCGGGACAAGGGGAACGACTTCGTCTTTGGGCCGACGGTGAACATCATGCGCACGCCGCAGGGCGGCCGGACCTACGAGGCATATGGCGAGGACACGTATCTGGTTTCCAGGACCACCGTCGGGTGGGTCCAGGGCACGCAGACGGCCGGCGTGATCGCCACGACCAAGCACTTCGTGGCCAATAATCAGGAGGGTCAGGTCGGCGCGCCGCCGCTCGTCGCGGCCAATGGCGGGCGCCAGCTGGTGGACGCCAACGTCGATGAGCGGACGCTGCGCGAGGTGTACTTCCCGCAGTTCGAGGCCGCTGTCAAGCAGGGGAACACCGGCGCGGTGATGTGCTCCTACAACAAGGTCAACGGGGTGTACGCGTGCGAGAACCCTCACACCCTTCAGCAGGTGCTGAAGGGTGAATGGGGCTTCAAGGGCATCATCCTGACCGACTACGGCGCCTCCAAGGACACTGCCGGGAACATGAACAATGGCGTTGACTTCGTCCCGGATCAGGGGCAGGTCGACCAGGCCTATGACCCGAACCTGATCAAGGCCGCGCTGGCCTCCGGTCAGGTGAGCCGCAACACCCTGGACGATCACGTCCGGCGGATCCTGCGCACGCTGTTTGCCTACGGCGTCTTTGACCGTCCGGGATACGCCAACGACGACACCCGGATCCCCGTCACCAAGGACCAGGCGACGGCCGAGGGGATCGAGGAGCGAGCGATCACGCTGCTGAAGAACGACGGGATCCTGCCGTTGAAGCCGGACGTCAGGAGGATCGCGGTGATCGGACCGTACGCGAAGCTGTTCGTCACCGGCGGCGGCAGCGGCCAGGTCACCGCGCGCTCGGTCGTGACCGCGCTGCAGGGAATCACGGCCCGGGCCGGCCGGAGCGTCACCGTCACCTATGACGACGGCAGCGACCCGACCACGGCCGCCGCCGACGCGAAGGCCGCCGACGTCGCGGTCGTCGTTGTCGGTGACGTGGAATCAGAAGGGCTCGACAAGAGCTGCGTGGATCTGAACTGCTCGCCGAGCGATCTGCAGGACGACGAGGGCATGAGCGCAACCGGCACCGGTCCCTGCAGCCAGAGCACCACCTGCCCAGCCAACGGCACCGACGAGGACGGGCTGATCAGCACCGTCGCCGCCGCACAGAAGCGGACCGTGGTCGTACTCGAGACCGGCGGCCCGGTACTCATGCCCTGGCGCAACCAGGTGCCGGCGATCCTCGAGGCGTGGTATCCAGGACAGCAGGGCGGCACGGCGATCGCACGCGTGCTGTTCGGCGACGCCGATCCGGGAGGACGGCTGCCGGTCACGTTCCCCGCCGATCCCTCGCAGCTGCCGACCGCCGGCAGCCAGCAGCAATACCCCGGAGTCGGCGAGGAGGAGTCCTACAGCGAGGGCGTGTTCGTGGGCTACAAGTGGTACGACGCCCACAACCTCACGCCGGCATTCCCGTTCGGCTACGGCCTCTCCTACACGAGCTTCCGCTACGGGCCGCTGCACGTCGCTCTCGCTCCCGGGCCGAACGAGGTGGCCACCGCGACCGTCGACGTCACGAACACCGGCACGCGCAGCGGGATCGCCGCGCCCGAGCTCTACATCTCAAAGCCGTCCACAGGCGCGCTGCCGCAACCCGTGCGCCAGCTGGTCGGGTACACGTCGGTGCAGGTTCCGGCAGGACGCACGGTACGCGTCACCTTCCCGCTGAACGACCGGTCATTCGCCAGCTGGGCCACCACGGGCTGGGAGGTCCTCGCGGGCTGCTACCGCCTCGCGGTAGGTCCGTACTCGCGTGACCTGCCCTCGAGCGGGGTGATAGGCCGAGGGGCACGGTGCCCTGGGGAGGCAGCGCAGATGGGCACGAGCGGCAACTTCTTCCTGCCGCTGCCGCCGACCGCGAGCACCGCGCTCGTGCGGAAGCCGCGGCCGCATCGGGCGCACCGGCGGGCGGACGCCAGATCACGGCGGGGTTGGACCAGGCATCGCTGAGCTTGAGCGGCGCGCCGTTGAGCGGGCTGGTAACTCGACCCGCTGACGACGTGGGCGCCTGCTCGACCCGTCTTCCGCCACGGGGTGCGTAGAACGCCGGGGCATCGACCGTCTGCTCCTGGACCCATAGGTAGAGGACGGCGCGCTGCTCGAGCACGGCCTGCGGATGACAGGAGGCGTCCTTTCCGGCGCGAGCGCTGCTCAGCCAAGTACCGGTCTGAGGAGAACATCGATTGACGAGCATCCCCGTGCCCCGACGCGTCGGCGAGACCTCCTCGAGCGAGGAGCACGTCGGGTTCGCACTGCGGCTTGCCTATCAGCGGGCCAGCGCGAACCTGACCGACGCCATCGGCGCCTCCGGCATCACACCACTGCAGTTCCAGACGCTGCGGCGCCTCCACCAGCGGGGGCAGATGACCCAAAACGAACTGGGCCGCAGTGTCGGCATGCCACCGGCCAACATTCACCGGACGGTGCGCGGGCTGCTCGCCAGCGAGCTCGTCGCCGTCAGGTCAAGCCCAGGCGATCGGCGCGTGACGTCGGTCGAGCTCACCCACCCCGGCGAGCAAACGCTTCACGACGTGCTTCCACTCGCGGACGCTGCCAACGCGCGGACGCTCTCCGTGCTCAGCCCCGACGAGCAGGACGACGTAATGGACAGCCTCTGGAAACTGGCCTTCGGGAGAGTCCTCAGCTCTTCTTCGTGAGCTCGCCGCGTCGGGCGTTTGCACACGTAGCTCTGCCGGGACGCGTTGCGCTCCTGGCGAGGCTGAGGCTTGCGGATCGCGTTGGCTTGTAGACCTGCTTCGGTACGACCGTGGTAGCGGCGCGGTGAATCGGACGCTGACATCGCCGCCTCCTGAAGCGGTTGTCACAATCCGGTCCCCCGACCATGGAGGGCTGAGGTGAGCGAGGGCTCCGAGGATCTGCGTAACGATGCGACTGACGCCACGCGGGCGGCGAACGCCGAGCTGGCGGCATCGCTGCCGTTAGAAGACCGCCGCGATTTCGAGGAGGCGGCGCGGGGGCTGATCGCGCCGCTGCCAAGTGATGGGGTGATCCGCGCGGCGGACGGCGGCCCGGTGTGGGATCTATCTCGGTTCTCGTTCATCGAGCAGGGGGCGCCGGCTCCCGACACGGTCAACCCGAGTCTTTGGCGCCAGTCGCAGCTGGTCGTGCAGGGAGGGCTGTATGAGGTCGTCCCGGGCCTGTACCAGGTGCGCACTGCGGACGTATCGAACATCACGTTTGCCGAGGGCGATGAGGGCGTCGTCGTGTTCGATCCGCTGATGAGCGAGGAGACCGCCGCGGCGGCGCTGGAGCTGTATTACGCGCATCGGCCGCGACGGCCGATCGTGGCGGTGGTGCACTCGCACAGTCATGTCGACCACTACGGCGGGATTCGTGGAGTGGTCGATGAGGACGACGTGCGGTCGGGCAAGGTGAAGATCATCGCCCCGGTCGGGTTCCTCGAGGCGGCGATTGCGGAGAACGTGCTGGCCGGGAACGTGATGGGACGTCGCTCGACCTACATGTTCGGGAACCTGCTGGCGGCGGGTCCGAAGGGCCTGGTCGGCGTGGGCTTGGGGATGACGACACCGTCGGGACGTTTCAGCCTGATCCCTCCGACGGATCTCGTTACGGAGACCGGACAGCGAATGCTGATCGATGGGTTGGAGTTCGAGTTCATGCTCGCCCCCGACAGTGAGGCGCCGGCGGAGATGCATTGGTTCATCGAGAACTTCAAGGCGGTGACGGCCGCGGAGAACTGCACCCACACGATGCACAACATCTACACGCTCCGGGGTACGAAGATCAGGGATCCGCTGGCCTGGTCGAAGTATCTGGAGCGGACGATCCAATTGTGGGGCGATCGCGCAGAGGTGATGTACGGGATGCATCACTGGCCGGTGTGGGGTCGCGACCGGCTGCTCGAGATGCTCGAGCAGGGCCGCGACGGCTACCGGTTCATCAACGACGAGACGCTCCGTCTGGCGAACCACGGGTACACGCCGCTGGAGATCGCCGAGCTCGTTAAGTTCCCGGAGGAGCTCGCTCGCCACTGGGCGATGCGCGGCTACTACGGGACGCTCAACCACAACGTCAAGGCCACGTACGTCCGCCATCTCGGCTGGTTTGACGGGAATCCGGCCGGTCTTCACGCGCTCCCGCCGCAGGACGCCGCGCGGCGCTACGTCGAGTACATGGGTGGTGCCGACGCCGTGCTCGAGCGGGCGCGCACCGCCTACAGGGTCGGGGAGTATCGCTGGGTCGCTCAGGTCGTCAACCACGTCGTGTTCGCCGACCCCGACAACCTCGCGGCCCGCCGGCTGCAGGCTGACGCGCTCGAGCAGCTCGGCTACCAATCGGAGTCCGGCGTATGGCGCAACTTCTACCTGACTGCGGCGCAGGAGCTCCGCCAGGGGGTCAGGGTGTTCCCAACCCTGCGTCCCGACATGACTGACACGCTCCGGGCGATGAGCCCGGAGCTCCTCTGGGACTTCCTCGCCGTGCGCCTGAACGGCGCCAAGGCCGCCGCTCGCCGGATCACGATCAACGTGATCTTTCCCGACCTCGACCAAAGCTACTGCCTGATGGTCCGAAACGGTGCCCTCAGCCACCGCCCCAGACGCGAGGAGAATTCCGACGTGTCGTTCACGATCGACCGCCCCGACTTCGACAAACTACTGCTCGGCAATGTCTCCGCCCGAGCGCTGATCGCCGACGGGCGCGCGCGGCTCGATGGCGACGCGACCGCGCTCCAGGAGTTCGTCGGGCTACTGGAGCACTTCGAGCTCTGGTTCAACATCGTCACTCCATGACGACTTATGTCACGGGACGCTCGGTATTGACCTACCGGTTCGCGCTTGTCGAGTCGCCTGCGCCGTGGATCAGCGCGTCGGGGTTGAACAGCCCCCATCCGGAAGCGGTGTCATATCCCGTTTTGGCGGGACAGCACTGGGAGCTGTAGGTGGTGTTCGACCCCTGGGTTATGTCTGTCAGCGCCTTCGCGGTCTGCGAGCGGCGCCAGAGCAGGCCGGCTAGGTTGCCCCACCGCGCCGGCCGGCCGCCGTTGCCGAGCTCCTCGGCCAGCAGCACGGCAGTGTCACCCAGGACTGTCGCAGCGAGGCTCGTCCCACCCAGGACCATCCATTCGCACTGTGAAGCGGAGGCGCACACGGGGATGCTCCCGACGCCGCCGGGGACGGCGTATGCGACCGCGTCGGGAACGTTGCGCTTGGGTCCCGGCTGCCAGGGGGGTGCGGTCACCGTCGAGCTGGTGCCCCCGCCGCCGCCGCTGATGCCCGGCTCGTTCCAGACGCGAAGGTCTCCGGGTGAAGCCGCGGAGCCGTTGTAGTCGGCGCCGCCGACGCTTGCTGCGAACGCAGATGACGCCGGGTAGGTGACCGCGGGGGCTCGGGTTTCTGGGTAGCAGCCGGAGGATCCTGTGTCACCGGCCGCGGTGACGGTCGTGGTGCCCGTGGCGGCCAGCGCCGCAAGGAGCCGCTCCGATAGAGCAACCGAAGTGGAACCGAGCTCGTTCTCGCAGTAGACGTCGGTGATGTCGAGTACGTTCGGAGTGCTCGAGGACGATGAGAGCAGCTGCAGCAGCGGGAAGGCCAGGGGCGTGGCTCGATCGAACCGGATCACGTTCAGCTGGGACCGGGGGGCGAGCAGGGTGAGCACGAGCGAGTCGAGCGCGACCTCCTCGCCCCCGCTCGCCGGGGGTGCGTTCGGAGCTTGAGATTGCGCGATGTGGTCGGCGTTCAGCGAGGCGTGAGCGCAGCGATCAAACGCGGTGAGCACCGCAGGCTCGAACGTGCTGGTCGAAACGATGTCGATGCTGGTTCCGGAGCCGTCTGTACCGCTGGCGATCGCGTGGGTGAAGCCGAACAGCTGCGCGAGGGAGGTCCGGGTCGGGATCGTGGTCGGGCAGGTCGTGGCGCCGGGCGGGGACGTGCTGGTGCCCGTCGACGCGGTCGTGGCGGTGAGGCCGACGACCCCGGTGACACCACTCAGGCCCGCGGGGACCTTCGGCTTCCCGGAGGGCTCCACGATCCCCGACGTCTCGGCGAGCCTCGTGCCGAAGTAGCGCTGGGCCTGCGATGCGGTGACCGTGCCCCACAACGCGGCACGGGTGGGATCGACCGCAAGACGGATCCCATCGGAGTTCAACGCCCGAAGGTCGTGTGAGACGATGCTGGCGCTTGCGCCGTACGTGCTGGCGACGGCGGGGACGCCGATGAAGCGTCGGTATCGACTGTCGTTCGGGTCTGACGAGGCACCTGCAAGGCGTTCGAGCCCGGCTTCGTCGCCCTTTAGCGGCAGCGCCACCAGAACCTTGGTGCCCGGCGAGGCCGGCGTCGACCCCGTGGTGGCGGCGTTCGCCTGAGTCGCGGAATGGTGCGTTCCGCCCCCGCACCCGGTGACGGCCGGCGCGAGCATCAGCGCGATGAGCACGAGATAGCGACACCGTGTCGCATGCCGGTTCTCACGGCTCACCGGGACCCGAGGTGCCGCCGACGGCAGCCTCACGGATAGAACGTGATCAAGATCTCGGCGTTGCTCGTCGCAGGGGTGGTTTGGGCGCTCGCAGGCGCCAACACGGTCGCGCCCGCTGCGTAGCTGCCGCCGCCGCCACCGCCGCCACCGGGGAAGTCGAAACCGCCGCCCGCGCCGCCGCCACCGCCGCCGTAGCCGCCTCCGCCGCCCGCGCCCGCTCCGTAGGCGCTCGCGCCGGAGCCGCGCCACTCGCCCTCGCCGCCGGCTCCCTGTGTCGTGCCGACTTTCGCCATGACACCCGACTGGGCGGCTGAGGTGCCGTTCTCCCACTCCGTGTTGGAACCCGGCCCACTGCCGGTGTGATACGTGCCGCCGACGCCGCCGATTCCGGACTGTCCGCTGCGGCCGGCCTCCGAGTCCGAACCGCCCGTCGCAGCGCCACCGTTGCCCCCGTTCCCGCCGTCACCGCCCTTGCCCCCGTGCCCGCCACCGCAGTGAAGACCGCCGCTCGCGCCGGCGCCCGTCGCGGCCGATGCGGTGGTGGCCACCGCGGTTCCTCCGCTTCCGCCCGTCCCCCCGTCGCATGAGACCCCGGTGTCCCCGTCACTTCCAGCGCCGCCCCCGATCAGCACGACGTTGGTGGAGGTGCACGAGCCGTACCCGCTGATGCACGGAGAATCCATGCTCAGGTCCTGGGAGGAGACGATCGTGGACGCTCCGCCGGTCGCCGCCGGGTGATCATGGCCTGAGCCGTTCGACCCGAGGTAGTAGTAGAGGTCTGTGGTCCCGTAGGTCGACTTGTAGTTGGCGACCGTCGTGTACGTCTGGGCCACGCCTCCAGTTGGGCTCGGTCCGTAGCCCTCCGATCCCCCCGCGCCGCCGACCGCGGCGATCTCCATCGTGGTACTGGTTTTGACCGATGACTCGACGGCGGCGGCCTCCGTGACAAGTGTCGCCAGGTCGACGTAATTGCCGTCGCTCGGCAGCGAGCAGACCACGTCGCCCGACTCCACCGAGCAGCTCCCGGTCGTGCTTGCCCCCTTCGCCGTGACCGCCGGCCCAGCCCTACCGCCGCCAGCGGACGCATGGGGCGTCGTCTGGGCGCTCGACGAGCAGCCCGCAAGAATCGCCAGCGCCGCGAGCGCCACGGGTACGCCGCCGAGCGCTCTCCTCGGGCTCGCGCCCGCACCACGTCGCTTCGTCCCGCGCGCGATCGGCATCATGTCGGCACGAATGTGACGACGACCTCGGCCTCACCGCTCGAGTTCGTGGGCGAATAGGTCGTCGGGACCGTCGCCGTCGTTCCGCACGCGTAGCTCCCACCGCCCCCGCCGCCGCCGCCGGGCAAGGTCTGACCGCCGCTTCCCCCGCCTCCGCCGCCCCCGAAGCCGCCTGCACCGCCGCCGCCGGCGCTGACCGCGCCCCCGGAGCGCCACTCGCCCTCGCCGCCTTCGCCGGAAAGCCCGATCATCGCGATCAAGCTGGGCTGATTGATCCAGAACACCGGCGTGCCGGGGCCGCTGCCGGTGTGGCTCGGTCCCCCCGCGCCACCGATACCGGCCCGCCCGTTTCCACCCGCGACCGCATTGCTCCCGCCGCCCTTGCGGCCGCCCGTGCCGCCGCTGCCGGCATTGCCGCCCCCGCCCGCACCCCCGCCGCTGCAGCCGGCGTAGTACCGTCCGCCGCCGTCCGCCCCACCGCCCGTGAGGGCCGCGCTCGAGGACGCGAGCGCCTTTCCTCCGTTGCCTCCGGCGCCACCCTTGCAGGTGCCCCCCTCGGTTCCCGAACCACCGCCGCCACCCGCGACCAGCAGCACGTTCGACGACGTGCAGGTGCCACCGCCCGTGTACGAGCTGATGCACGCCGCGGTGCTCTGCAGGTTCTGCGAGGAGACGATCGTCGAAGCCCCACCCTTGGTGAAGACCAAATTGCCGTTGCTGCCGTTCTCGCCGAGGTAGTAGTAGAGATCGCTCGTTGCGTAGGTCTTCACGTACGACGCCTCGGTCGTGACGGTCTGCGACTCCCCGCCAGATCCGCCGCTTTCACCCCCGGCGGACTGGCCCTTCCCGCCCCATGCCGTGATCAGCATCGGCGTCGAGCTGGAGACCGAGGAGTCGAGCGCCTCCGCCCCGCTCAACAGCGACGACAAGTCCTGAACGGTTGCGTCACTCGGCAGGTCGCACACGACCGCGGTCGTTCCTGCCTGCCCACAGAACGAGACCGAAGCCGCCCCTTTCGCCGTCGCGGACGCCGACGGGTGAGACGCAGTCGAGGCCGAGCCCTTCGTAGTCGCCGAGGACGAGCAGGCGGCCAGCAACACGCCGACTGCCGCGGCGCCGATGCCACGGCGAATCCACCGACGCAGAGCTCCGCTCATTGAAGCGCACGATCCGACCACGCCGAGCGCCCCCGATGGACGCTGGCGGCTCGCCCTCGCCACCGTTCTCGCTCTCTCGATATCGCCCTCCACTCGCGGCGCCACCCCCACGAGCCAGCGCCCGCGCGCTCGGATCATGACACGCCGTTTCCACGGTGTCCACCGGGCCATCAAGCGTCGCTGCGCCACCCGCGAAATCTGCGGAGGCCGAGGCACCCCGCCTCCAGCAGTGACACCCCACTGCACCTGACCAAGGCGGGTGAGGCGCTGCTGCGCGAGGGCCGCAAGACCCTCAGCCAGGCCCAGCACGCGATCCGGACCACCCGCGCCGCCGGCGCGCCCGAGTTCACGGTCGGCTTCTACGGCTCGGCTGGTAGCGACCTGCTCGCGGATGCGCTGCGGGAATTTGGTGAGCGTCATCCGTCCTACTCCGCTTCCGTGCGCGAGCTGCCATTTGGGAGCATCGACGCGATCCTCAACGGCGAGGTCAACGTCGCGTTCACCCGCCTCAATCCCGGGCAGACCGAGCTACAGGTCGAGGTGATAGCCCAGGAGCCGCGCCTCGTCGCGCTCGCCGTCGCCCATCCACTCGCGGCCCGCGAGACGCTGACATTCGCCGAGCTGACCGACGAGAGCTTCATCACAAATCCCGCTGTAGCCGAGCACGGCGCCCGGCCTCCGAGGTGGCTTGCCGAGCAGCAGCGGCATGGGCTTCCCGGACGCGTCGCCGCCCGGAGCGCGGGAGTGTTGGAGATCCTGACGTTGGTCGCGGCCGGCCACGGCGTCTGCCTGGTGCCCTCAGCGGTCGCGCGCCACTACCCGCGCGACGACATCGAGTACGTGCCAGTGGAGAACGCCGAGCCCGCTCTCGTATCGCTCGCCTGGCGGGAGGGTGCGCTGGCTCCGGCGCTCCCGGCGTTCATCGCGACCGTTCGCGAACTCGCAGCACGCCCGAGCGCCGAAGCACAGGTGTCTTGACGCAACCGGTCATGCTCGTGGCGGAGGCTGTCGCGTAAACCTCAGGAGTCGGGCGGATCACAACATCCGCGCTTTACGACAGCGGAGCGCTCGCTCCTCCCGATCGTGCTCGGCCGCAGATCGTCGGCCTGTCCTCCGCTCGGAACCCTCAGGGTCACGAGCGACCCTTCAGGCTACGCGTCACCCGCGCCTGGCTGAGCCGTGGAACTCCTTTGAGGCGGGCGGGTTGCCGAGTGGCCTGCCCCCGTAGATGACGCGGCCCCGGGCATCCTGGTAGGTCAGCCATGCGACGGTGGGTTGCTGGTCGACGCCCGGCTTCGAGAAGTCGCAGACCCCGGTCGGGAAGACCTTCTGGAGCTGCGCCCACTGCGCGTCCGTGAACGAGGTCCCGGGATAGTCGCTGCGGCTCAGCGCCTTCAGCTGGCACTTGTTCGCGTCGGTCGTGATCGCATCGCCGGCCACCGTGCGCGGAGTCCCCTCGACGTTCACCACGCCGGCCGGGCAGAGGGTCTTCGAGAGCATCTGTCCGGTGCCGTCCCAGCATTCGTCGCTGAGGTCCGAGGGCTTGTCGTTGATGATCTTCTGCGGCAGCGACTTGCTGGCGTGGTCGCGCTCGACGGCGGTCAGCCAGCGGTCCATCGCGATGAAGCTGTTGAGCTCGCAGTCGTCGTCGGCCTTGATCGTGACCGGGCCCTCCCAGATCAGCTGGTTGGCGTGGGTCCCGTGCTCGCGATCGAGTCTGGCCCGGACGGCGAACGCGCGATATGCGTCGTGGAACAGCCCGGGGTTGGGACCGCGGCAGTCGATGATCGCGACCTGGTTGAGGTTGTTGGCCTCGTTGATCATCCCGCTGCGGTAGGCGCGGGCCAACGAGGGTGAGCCGCCGCCGTCGGCCCGCGCGGCGGTCGGGTTGGTATCGATGTCGGCGCCCCCGACCGCGGTGTTCAGGTCGACGAACTGGGCGGCGGTGATCTGGCCTGCCTTCAGGGCGTCGAGGCCGTACTCGACGCCGACGTTGTCGATCGGCGGCCGCACAAACCCTCGGCCGAGCTTCCGTTCAACTGCGGACCACAGCGCCTTCGGCTCCGGCCCGAAGACGTTGATCGCCTCGTCCTGGATCGTGCAGCGGACGCCGCCGGGATTCGTCTGCGCGTTGTAGCGGTCCGCGCTCGTCGTGCCCGCACATGCGTCGGTTGGGACGGCGACGTGGAACTGCGCGTTGTCGGAGACCTCAGCGTTCGCGACACCGTCGGGACCACCGAGGACGTCCCCCATCTGGGTCGGGAGCCAGGCAATCCCCGATCCCCACTTCGAGGATTGGGTGAAGTACGCGAGCAGAAGGTGGTAGTCCAGGAACTGAGTCGCGGTGCTCCATGCGTCCGGGAAGGAGCACGTCGGCAGGAGTCCCTGGTAGACGCCCGGGTAGGCGTTGGCAATCCATTGCTGGGCGAGCGAGCCGCCGGAGCAGCCGGTGCCGATCGTGTACCGCAGCGTGCCGTAGGACGTGCCGATGTGCTGCTTGGCCATCACCAGCGACTCGGCCTCCACCGCGAGGTTGCAGTCGTGGCCCGCGTTGTCCAGCGCCGTCGACATCGTCATAAAGCCCTTGCCGAGCGCGTAGTCGCCGGCGCTGTCACCCGTCGTTGCCGGGGCCGTGCCGGTCGTGCGATCGTCTCCGCACCCGGCGCCGTGCAGAATCAGCAGCTTGTGGTTGAACTGCGGCTGTGGCGCGACGGCCGTCCACGGCTTGCCGGGCTGGTAGAGGACCGTGATCTGGTACTGGTCGCGATCCATGTAGCCCGTCTCGACGCGCACGATGAAAGGCACCTTCACGCCCTGATCGGTTGTCGTCGTCGCGACGTCGGACGGCGGGTTCGACGGGTCATACGGCTGAAAGCCGCTCTTGGCCGGATCGGTCGACATGTACTCGTACGCGAAGGTCGGCGCGCGATCGCATTGCTTGTCGGCTGCGCCTGCCTCGCAGGTCCACGGGTCGAGCTGCGGGCCCGAGAACACCGGTCCGCCGATCGGATGGTTGATCAGCTTGATCCGCGTGCCCCAACCGTTCGGCAGCTTCGCCTGAAGCACGCTGCCCCCGCGCGCGACACCGGTCACCAAGCCCTCGAAGCGGCCGTCAGCGCGGAACGCGAAATCCTTGGTGAGGTTCGAACGGCCGAGCGTGACGTGGACGTGGCGCGCATCGGATCTCGCTGGCAGATTGATCGCGACCAGTGCCGAGCCACCGGTGACGAGGTCTGCGCGGCCCGAGAGGACCGAGATCGACAGTGCGGGCCTCCGCGGGCTCGCGGCGTCGGCGGAGAACGAAGCGGCCGCCAAGACCAGCAGCACTGCGAGTCCCAGTCCGCATTTGCGCGCCACGCCACGATTGAGTCGCATCTCCACCCCTCGACCTAGGTTGATACTCCGCCCGGCGGCAAATGCTTGCAGACTCGCGCGAACCGCGGTTCGGTCGACACCAGCGCCGCGCCTCGAGCGCCAGATCCGCATCGCACTAGGATTCCCCGCGATGGCCGAGATCTCGTCGTCTCTTTACCGCGCGGGGGAGGGGGAACCCGTGGTCCTCCTCCATGGGTTCACCGGCCACTGGCGTCACTGGAAGCCGGTGCTTCCGGATCTCGCGGCGCGCTACGAGGTGATCGCGCCGACGCTGTCGGGGCACAACGGTGGCCCGGCGTACCCGAGCGGCATCGGTCTCCGGAAACTGGCTGACGCCGGCGACTCGCTCGAGCGCCATCTCGACGAGCTCGAGGTCGGCACGGCGCACCTCGTCGGTAACTCGATGGGTGGCTCTCTCGCGCTCGAGCTCGCCAAGCGCGGCCGCGCGCGCAGCGTCGTCGCGATCTCGCCGGGCGGCGGCTGGGAGCTGGGCAGTCCCGAGCCGGAACGGATCGTGCGGTTCTTCGCGCGCCAGATGCGAATCGTGCGCGCTAGCCGCAAGCAGATTCCGCGGCTGATGCGCCGGCCCCGCGCGCGCAAGCTCGCAATGCGAGACATCATGCGCCACGGTGAGCTGATCTCTCCCCCGGACGCCGTGGACATGAGCCTCGATCCCCTCGGCTGCACCGTGGTCGACGACGTCCTCTCGAGTCTCCGCGCCGGTCGTGGGCACGTCGAGGACCTCGATCAGGTCGCCGCACCCACGCTCGTAGCCTGGGCAGAGCTTGACCGGATCCTGCCGCTCGCGACGTGCTCGGCGCGTTTCAGGCGAGAGATCCCGGACGGGGAGTTTCGGGTCCTGTCACGCGTCGGGCACGTTCCGATGTGGGATGACACCCAACTCGTCGTTGACACGATCGCTGACTGGGTGGCCGCGCACGTCGCGCCGCCAGTGGCAACGGACCGCTCGCTGGCCGGCGAATCCGCGAGCTGAGGTCAGCGGAGAATCCATCAAGCGATTGAGGCGATCCGCCCGCTCGATCGTCGACGTCGCGCGTAGCTCACGTGCCGTGGCGAGCGCGGTCAGTGACCGGCGGAAGCTGGTGGCGGCCGCCTTGATCGTCGCCAGCATGCTCGTCGGAGCTGCCGCCGCTCCATCTGCGAGCGCTCGGAGAGCGCCCGCCGTGAGGCCGGCGCAAGAGCTCGTCACGCTGCTCCGGACGCATCGGGTCTTTGTGTCGCCCGATGCCGGCCGATCTTGGGTAGCTACGGTGAACGTAAGGAGGCCGATCACCGCTGAGCGAACTGTGCTCCCGGTCGTTGCCCACACCACGAGCAAAAACGGGGCGCGGTGGCTGCGGGTCATGGTCCCTGGCCGTCCAAACGGGATGCGGGGCTGGATCACTCAACGCGGCACGGTCCTCTCGACCACGAGCTGGCACCTCGTCGTACGGACGTCGAGCCCTCGTCTCTTCGCATACAGACGAGGTCGTCTCGTCGAATCCTTCTCCGCGATCGTCGGCAAGCCTTCGACACCGACTCCGCAGGGTCAGTTCTTTGTGGAAGAGAGCGTTCTGATGCCGTCCGATAGCGCCGGAGCTCCGTTCGCCCTAGCCTTGAGCGCCCGCTCCAATGTGCTCCAGGAGTTCGAGGGCGGCCCGGGACAGATCGCGATCCACGGCATAGAGAACCTCGGCGGCACGCTCGGGACCGCCGAGTCGCACGGATGCATACGGCTCGACACGCAAGCGATCACGTGGCTCGCAAATCGGATCGCACCCGGGACCCCCGTCACGATCACGAGCTAGATGCGTGGGACCTGGAGCGGTCAGCCGGCCGAGCCGATGCCCGGGCGCCGTTGGCGTCCCGAGCGCTCTAGGCCGCTGCCCGCAATATCGCCGTGGTCGCGATCGCGACCACGAACACGACCACCAGCGACCTGCCGAAGCGGAGCGCGATCGCCCCGGCTCCGACCCCGGCGAGCGTGTGCCAGTCGACGTTGTAGCGCCCGTTCTTGTCGAACAGATCGGTGATCACGAGGGCGCTCAGCATCGCGACCGGCAACAGCGCGGACGTGCGTTGCACGCGGGGATGGTTGAGCACGGACGCGGGGAGCGAAAGGCCGGCGAGCTTCAGCGCGTAGCACCCGAGCGACGCCACGATGATCGTGACGGTCAGGGTCGTCATCGCGCCTCCTCTTCGTCGCGTCGGCGCGACGGCGCGAGCCCCGCGAACACGGCGACGCCCGCCGCCGCGATGATCGGCACGCCGGCTGGGGCGAATGGAATCAGCACGAGCGCGACAGCGGCCGCGCCGAGCCCGACCGCCGGGCCCCGGCCGCGCGAGAGCTGTGGCCACAGCAGCGCGAGGAAGATCGCCGGCGCGGCGGCGTCCAGTCCGAGCGCCGAGGTGTCGATCCCGGTACCGAGTAGCGCTCCGACGAGCGTCCCGCTGGTCCACAGCACATACAGCGTGACCCCGGTTGCCCAGAACGCGAACCGGCCCGCGGGTCGTGAACGCTGGGCGAGAGCCATCGCGGTCGTCTCGTCGATCACGAACTGAGCGGTCGGCAGCCGGCGCAGGCCGCGCGGGCGAAGGAGCCGGCTGAGCGGCACGCCGTAGAACGCGTTGCGCACGCCCAGGAGCAGCGCCGTCGAGATCCCGGCGAGCGGCGACCCGCCGCCGGCGATGACGCCGACCAGGGCGAACTGGGAAGCCCCAGTGAACATCACGGCACTCATCGCGACCGCCTCGATCACGCTGAGCCGCGCGGCGGCAGCGACCGCGCCGAAGGTGATGCCGAGCAGGCCCGCGTATACGCCGATCCCGGCTGCAGCACGGACGATCGCCCCGCGCTCCGGCAGGGGCTCGCTGGTGATCGCCCCGGTTCCGGCCCGAGGCCGTGTTGGGATCGTGGCGCTAACACAGCGAGATTACGTCTGCAGGCGGGCCACGCGATAGCAAATATCGCGCGCAAGACCGGCTATTGCGCAATCATTACCAACTATGGACGCGCTCGACCGTCGGATCATTGCCGAGCTGCAGCGCGATGGGCGCCTGTCGAACGTCGAGCTCGCGGACCGGGTCGGCCTCACGCCGGCGCCGTGCCTGCGGCGGGTCAAGCGGTTGGAGGCGGACGGCGTGATCCTCGGCTACACCGCCCAGATCAATCCCAAGGCGATCGGGCGCGGATTCGAGGTGCTCGTGTTCGTCGACCTCACCCGCAAGGACCGGGCGACGTTCGAAGCGTTCGAGGCCGGGGTCGCCGCGCTCGACGAGGTAATCGAGGTCCGGCGGATGTTCGGGTTGCCCGACTACCTGATCCGGGTTGCGACCGACAGCCTGGAGAGCTTCGAGACGTTCATCTCAACGAAGCTCGGTGACGTGCCCGGCGTCGACAAGCTCGACTCCCACATCCCGATGAAATTGATCAAGTCGCCGGACGACGAAATCGCCCCGCGAACCGCTTGAGGAGACGACTATGCCCATCGTTGGGCCCTAGCATCCTTCTCTGATGAGCAGGGCAGACGACACCGAGCCGATCAGCGCGGCGGGACTCGAGGCGCTGAAGACGGAGCTCCTCGAGCTGGAGACCGTTGGACGGCGAGAGATGGCCGCGCGGATTCTCACGGCCCGCGGTCACGGCGACCTCAAGGAGAACGCCGAATATCACGCCGCCAAGGAGGACCAGGCCCACCTCGAGACGCGGATCCTCCGTTTGCGCCAGCGGCTGCGCAACGCCGCCGTCGTCGAGATCGACGAAGGGGATTCCGGAAGCCTTGGCTTCGGTCGCTCCGCCGTGATCCGCGACGACAGCACTGGCGAGCTGCACACCTGGACGATCGTCGGCGGCGCGGAGGCAGACCGCGCTCAGGGTAAGATCTCGGTTGAGTCTCCGGTCGGCAAGGCACTGCTGGATCGCGCCGTCGGTGAGACCGTCGAGGTCGCGACGCCGCGCGGTGCTCGCCGGCTCACGATCGACCGCATCCTCTGAGCCCTAAGGCTGCTGCAGCTCGACCGCTGGCAGCTCTTCGACCTGCTCCTTGCTCAGCTCGACGGTGATGCCCAGGTCGAGCCTTGTCACGACGCCGATCGGGATCGCGACACGCTTCTTTCCCCAGAGGTGGCCCTCGTCGAGAAGGACGTGTGTGACGTGATGGTCGCGTGGATCGACGACCAGAGCGCCGACACGGCCAATCGGCCCGTCGAGCGCCTCCACGTGGTCGCCGCGCTGGATCTCCACTTCGCCGACCGGAACGCGGTCCTGGCTGACCTCGTGCGGGCCGACGCCCAAACCGGACACGCCCGTGCCGCCCATGCCCATCCCGCCCATGCCCATCGTGCCGACGCCAAGTTGGGTGTAGGGATGCGACATCGATTGGGTTTCGTCGTAGCCCCACTCCCCGCCCCCTCCGGCGGCGAAGCGTTCCTCCTCGGCGGTATCGAGCGCCGCGAACTCGGCGATCGTGCAGCTCAGCCGGATCTCCTTCCCGGTCGACGACACGAGTTCGACCGGGACGAGATGGCCGCCGTGGCGGTGATGCCTCGGCTCGACCACGAGGTGCGTGATCGCGCGCGCGACCGGATCAATGACCACACGACGGAGATCGCCGCACACCTCCTCGCCGCAGAGAACCTCGCTACCGATGTCGAACTGCGTGGCCTCGCTCACGGTCGCCTCGCGTCGTTCGGTTCGACGGCCATGCCAGACAGCATGGCACCTCCCCCCAACCTCAGCTCTCGAGTCACAGTCACCCCGTTGGGGTGATGGCAGCCCGCCCCGGGTTCTGTTGGGTTGGGGACAGGCGCCCTGCTAGGCCGGGCAGTTGCAGCCCGTGGTCGCCCTCCCCCCATGGGTAATCAGCTGGTTGACATCTTCCTGTTGTCGCTGCTTGCGATGTTCAATCCTTCGCTGCTTGCGGCGGTGACGGTGATGCTGCTGCTTCCGAACCCGAAGCGGCTGATGGCGGGATATCTGCTCGGCGCCTACACGACCAGCATCACGCTGGGGCTGGTGATCGTCTTCTCGCTGCAGAGCTCCAGTACGGAGAACACGTCAAAGAGCACGATCGGTCCAGTCGAGGACCTCGTCATCGGGGTGCTCTTGGCGGCGCTCGCGTTCGTGCTGGCCACGGGGCGTGACCGACCATTTCAAGAGCGTCGGCGGGTAAAGAAGGACGCAAAGCTGAAGGCCCGGGAAGAGGCCGGTAAGCCGACCGAGTCGCTGCCGCTGCGAATGCTCGGCAAGGGCGATCCAAAGGTCACGTTCGTGGTCGGCGCCGTGCTCAGCTTCCCCGGAGTCTCCTACCTCGACGCGCTCGATCACATCCACAAGCTGAGTCCGGGAACCGTCCCCACGGTGCTGCTCGTGATCGGCTTCTGCCTGATGCAGCAGATCCTGCTGGAGGTACCGCTGCTCGGCTACGTGTTCGCGCCAGACGGGACGCGAGAGACGGTCAGCCGCTTCAGAAGTTGGATGGGCCGCAGGGGCCGCACCGCCGCGGTAATAGGCGCGGCCGTGATCGCCACCTGGCTGATCGTCAGGGGACTGATTACGTTGCTGTAGCTGATCCGTGAATCGCTGGCAGGATCGCGCGCTGAGACGCAGAACCCGGGGGCACGATGATCGTCGACGGCGCGCACTACGTCCGCGGCGTGCGCCAGCACGACGGGCCGCTCGGGATCGACGAGGCGGCCCGGCGCGCGGACCGAGGTGACGGGTTCGTCTGGATCGGGCTGCACGACCCGACCGAGGTCGAGCTACGCGACCTCGAGCGCCACTTTCCGCTTGATGAGCTCGCGCTCGAAGACGCTCGCACGCGACATCAACGGGCGAAGATCGAGGACTACCCGGGGCACATCTTCGTGGTGGTCCGGACCGCCGACTACGACGATCGGCAGGGACAGCTCGCCTTCGGAGAGATCCACTTGTTCGTCGGTGCGAATTTTGCGATCACGCTCCGCTACGGAGACGCCAGCGAGTTGCGCTCGGCCCGTCAGCGGCTCGAGGCGAACGCGACCCTCCTCAAGGCCGGCCCGGTGTCGGTCATGTGGGCGGTGCTCGACAAGGTTGTGGACGATTACGAGCCCGTGGCCGCGAGGCTCGCGGCCGACATCGAAGACGTCGAGTTCCACGTCTTCAGCGCTCCCGACGACCCGACCGAGCGCATCTACTTCCTACGCCGCGAAGTGATCGAGTTCCACCGCGCGGTGCATCCGCTGCTCGCGCCGCTCGGGCTGATCGAGCGCGGTGCCGACTCGCGCATTCAGGGCGAGATCGTCGAGTACTTCCGCGACGTCTACGACCACGCGCAACGCGTACACGAGGAGATCGGCACCGACCGCGACCTCCTGACCGGCGCGCTCGAGGCGAACCTAGCCGTCCTCAGCGTCAGCCAGAACGAGACGACGAAGCGGCTGACGGTCATCGCCACGATCTTCCTGCCGCTGACGTTCATCACGGGCTTCTTCGGGATGAACTTCGGTTGGCTCGTCGACGAAACCCACTCGCTCTGGATATTCCTCGTTTACGGGGTCGGCACGCTGCTGCTCTCGTGCATCGTTCTGTACATCTGGTTCCGACGGCGTGGCTATGCCTAGGCGCAGAGGTCACCGGGTCGCCGCGCGCAGCCGCGAACTTATGTCCGAGGTCGGACCTTTCAGCTCAAGCGCGAGCTGACGAGCACCCGCCCGCCGCGCGCAGGGATCATCGTCACGTTGCGGTGCTTGGGCCGCTCCGGCTTGGAGCTGGTCACCTGGAGGTCGAGCCTGCGGGCCATCGTCTCGAGCACGACGCGCTGCTCGGCCATCGCGAGCGCCGCGCCGAGGCACCGGCGCGTGCCGCCGCCGAACGGGATCCACTCGTAGGTCCCGGGCTTGGTTCCGAGCCACCGCTCCGGCTTGAACGCCCGCGGCTGGGGATACAGGTCCTCGCGGTGATGCAGCAGCAGGATGCTGATCCCGACCGCGCTGTCGGCGGGGATCGCGTA
The DNA here is from genome assembly GCA_963770735.1 of uncultured Solirubrobacterales bacterium. Classification (GTDB taxonomy): domain Bacteria; phylum Actinomycetota; class Thermoleophilia; order Solirubrobacterales; family Solirubrobacteraceae; genus Palsa-465. The sequence goes on from CAVYRB010000001.1 coordinate 294,319, forward strand.
CTCACCGAGCCGCCACGGCACCGCGACTCGGCGCCCGGTCATCGGGATCACCGGCCGCACGCGCATCGCCTCGGTGATCGTCGCCTCGACGACCTCGTCGGCGTCCTCGGTACCCGAACGAACTGACTCGACCAGCCGCGAGTGCGCCTCCGGCCAGCGGACGAGACGCTCCCACGCCCACGCGAGCTGGTTGGCGGTGGTCTCGTGCCCGGCGAGCACCAGCGTCATCAGCTCGTCGCGCAACTCGCGGTCCGACAGCGCCTCGCCGTCCTCGGTGCGGGCGCGCATGATCAGCGACATGATGTCCGTCCGCTCGTCGAGATCCTCGGCGCGGCGGCGCTTGGCGATGATCGCGTACAGGCAGCGGTCGGGGATGATCAAACCGAGCTTTGTCAAACCGAACGGCTCGTCGTGGCCGATGTTCATCAGCTCGGCGAGCTTCGCGCCGGGGAGCGTCGAGGAGCGCAGAAGCTCGCGGATCGCGAGCCGGAGCGCGTGCTCCACGGTCCCGGGCTTCGGTACCTCGTCGATCCCGAAGATCCCGCCCATGATCACGTCGAGCGTGATCGCCTGCATCCTCGGCGCGAGCGCGAACGGCTTGCCCACCGGCCAGCGGTTGATCTCGCGCTCGGCGGCGTCGGCGATCATCCGCTGGTAGCGCTCGATCGCCTCGCCGTGGAATGGCGGCAGCAGCAGCTTGCGCTGGCGCAGGTGCCGCGGGCCGTTCGAGGTCAGCACCGAACCCGAGCCGAGCACCGGGCGCAGCGGCGACTCCGTGGCGATCGTCGGCACCCTGTCCGGGGGGGCCTTGAACAGCGAGCGGATGTGATCGGGGTGAGAGGTGATCGAGGTGCGCCCGCGGACGTAGGCGTTGGCGGCGAACACCTCGCCGAGCTTGTCGCGGTAGTGGTGGACGAAGTGCCACTGGAGCTGGCCGAACCACAGAATCTGCGCGGCCCGGGGCCACGGGATCGCCGGCGGCGTGGGCAGCCCGGCGAGCTCGGCGGGCTCGATCGGTCCGGCCTCGGACGGAACGGCGGCGCCGATCAGCGAAGAGGCGCGCGGCTCGACGGTCTGCGGGGTCTCTGCGACTGCGCTCACTCGGCACCTCCCGGAGGTGGCTGGGTACACAACCTACAGCGCTGTAGCTTTGCAGAAACGGCGTCCGGTGTCGAGTCCGAACGTAGACTGGGGCGATGCGGGAGAGGCGCCGAGCGATCGCGCTGGCTGTCGTCGTCGGCGCGTGCCTTATGCCCGCCGCGGCGGACGCCGCGAGTGGCCTTCCGTACGCGCCGCCAGACCGCCCCGGCCCCCGGCTGAGCGTGCCGGCGAGCCGGCTCCGGGCCGCGCTCAGCTGCACGCACGGGATCGCCGGCGCCGCACGCAATCCGATCCTGCTGGTTCCCGGGACCGACCTCGACCCGGGCCCGAACTACTCGTGGAACTACGAGCGGGCGCTCTCGGCGAAGCACTGGCCCTACTGCGCGGTGACCTTCCCGTACCACGCAACCGGCGACATCCAGATCGCCGGCGAGTACGTCGTGTACGCGCTGCGGACAATCGCGCGCACCGCCCATCGCCGCGTCGACGTACTCGGCTACAGCCAGGGCGGGATGGTGCCGCGCTGGGCGCTGCGGTTCTGGCCGGACACCCGCGCGCTGGTGCACGACCTGGTCGCGATCGACCCGTCGAGCCACGGGACGCTCGACGCCGACGCGATCTGCCACGGCACGTGCTCGCCGGCGGAGTGGCAGCAGGCGTCGACCTCCCACTTCATCGCCGCGCTCAACAGCTACGTGGAGACGTTCACCGGGATCGACTACACGGTCATCTACAGCCAGACCGACGAGATCGTGGTGCCGAACCTCGACGCCTCGGGGAGCTCGTCGCTGCATACCGGCGCCGGCACGATCGAGAACGTCGCGGTCCAGCAGATCTGCCGGGGCGACGTCTCCGAGCACCTTGCGATGGGCACCTACGATCCGGTCGCATACGCGCTCGCCGTCGACGCGATCACCCACGAGACCGTCGCCGATCCGGCGCGCATCCCGGCGACCGTTTGCGCCCAGCGGTTCCAGCCGGGTGTCGATCCCGCCACGTTCGCGACCGACTACGCCGCCTATGTGGCCGCGATCGTCGAGGCGCAGGGCGGCGCGCCGCAGGTCGGCGCCGAGCCGCCCCTCGACGGCTACGTGTTCGGGAACGGGCGCCGCGGCCGTCACAATCACTGATCGATGGCCACGTCGATCGATCGGGCCGCGACCGAGCGGCTGATCTCCGAGGGTGCGCAGGTGGCCGAGGCGCTCCCGACCGAGGACTACGAGAAGGCCCACATCGCGGGCGCGATCAGCCTTCCGCTCAAGCAGCTGGACGCCGAGAGCGCGCAGGTGCTCGATCGAGACCGGCCGGTCGTCTATTACTGCTGGGACTCGCTCTGAGACCTCAGCGCACGAGCCGCGTGCCGGCTCGAAACGCTCGGCTTCGAGTACGTGTACGACTACACGGCGGGAAAGCTGGACTGGCTCGCGCACCGCGGTCCGATCGAGGGCACCAAGGCGGATCAGCCCACGGTCGGCGACTTCGCGCGTGACGACGTCGTCACCTGCGCGCTCGATGACGAGGTGGGCGTCGTTGGCAGGCGGATCGCCGACTCGCCGTACCCGTTCGGGCTCGTGCTATCGAGCGGCGGCGTCCTGCTCGGCCGCTTGCGCCGAAGCATGCTCGACTGCGACCCGCGGCTTCGCGCCGACGAGGTGATGGAGCCGGGGCCGAAGACGTTCCGGCCCCACAAGCCCGCCGAGGCGATCGCGGCCGAGCTCGGGACCAGGGGCTTCCGCTGGGCGATCGTCACGACGCCGGAGGGCGAGCTGATCGGCGTCGCCGTGCGGGCGGAGCTCGAGGCGGCTTTGGGCTAGGCGGCGACGGTCGGGAGCTCGACGCCGTGCTCCCGGGCGCGGAGCTCGATCAGCGAGCGGTCATCGGGGTTCAGCCGGCCCAGCCCCTCGGCGACCCGCTCCCGGTCCAGGTTCGTCAGCAGGTCGAGCGCCTCGGGCCAGAGCTGCTCGCGCTCGGCGACGTCGGCCAGCCGGGCGATCCGGTCCTCGCCGACGAGCTCGGCGAGGGCGTCGATCCGGTCGCGATCCTCCAGCACGAACGCGGTGCGCAGCAGCGTGGCGTCGTCGATCACCGGCAGCGACGAGCGCAGCGAATCGTCGCTGAGGTGACCGACGAACCGGCCCATCGTCACATACTCGCCGCGGCCCACAAGCTCGCGGGTGACCTTCAGCACCTGCTCGGCGGGCATCCCGGCGATCACGTCGCTGGCGCGCCGCGGGTCAAGCTCGACCGCGATGTCCGCGAGGAACTCGGGCGGCAGCTTCGCGGCGACGTCGACCGCGCGCCCCGGGTCGAGCAGGCCCGCGATCCGCGCCGAGAGCACCGGACCGAACGCGTGCTGGGCGAGCATCGCGACGAGCCCGACGGGGAGCAGCTTGCTCGAGGCGGCGAGCCGCCTGAGCGTCGCGTCGTGGGCTGCGAACAGCATGTCCGTCACTTGCTCGCGGAGCGCGCGGAGGTCCTCGTGCGCCACGTGTTCCAGATAGACGAGCTGCTCGGGCTGGCGCCTGAGCAGCCGCGCCAGCTTGAGCACCTCCGCCCGGCTGCGCAGTTCGCCGTTCACGCGCCCATCACCTTGCGGATTGGCCCTCGCAGCAGCCGCGGGATGTGCCCGAGCGCCTTCTCGCCGGCGGCTTGGAGCTCCGCGGCCTGGTGGTGGCGGGCGTCGCGGAGCGCCTCGGTGAGGTCGCCGAGGTCGTCGTGGGAGAGCGCGCCGAGTCCTGCCGGCGGTTGCGCTCGGAGCTCCTGCCCGAGTGCCAGCAGCGCCTCCTCGCTACCCATCTCTTCTCATCCCTGAATACAGTCCATGGCCGTCAATGAGCGCGGCGTACGTTATCGATGCGGTCAGAAGCCCCTTCGGCCGGTACGGCGGAGGGTTGTCGGGCGTGCGGCCCGACGACCTCGGTGCGCACGTCGTCCGCGCGCTGCTCGACCGCTCGCCGGACCTCGATCCGGCGCGAGTCGACGACGTCCTGTTCGGGGACGCGAACCAGGCCGGGGAGGACAACCGCAACGTCGCGCGGATGGCGTGGCTGCTGAACGGACTGCCGACGAGCGTCCCCGGCGCGACGATCAACCGGCTTTGCGCCTCGAGCCTCGAGGCCGCGGCGCAGGCGAGCCGCGCGATCGAGACCGGCGACGCGTCGATCATGCTGGTCGGCGGGGTCGAGTCGATGAGCCGCGCGCCGTGGGTGCTGCTGAAGACCGAGAAGGCGTTCCCGCGCGACCACCAGGAGCTGTACTCGACGACGCTCGGGTGGCGGATGGTCAACCCGAACATGCCCGAGCAGTGGACGATCTCGCTCGGCGCGAGCGCGGAGAAGCTCGCCGGGCTGTACTCGGTCTCCCGCGAGGCCCAGGACGAGTTCGCGCTCCGGAGCCACCAGCGGGCGCAGGGGGCATGGGAAGACGGTTTCTACGAGACCTGGGTGGTACCGGTGCCGGGCACCGAGCTCGAGCGCGACGAGAACATCCGTCCCGACACGACGCTCGAGAAGCTCGCGAAGCTGAGGCCGGCGTTCGCGGAGGGCGGCACCGTCACCGCGGGCAACTCGTCGCCGCTGAACGACGGCGCAGGCGCGGCGCTGCTCGCCGACGAGGCCGGCGCCGAGGCGATCGGCCGCGAGCCGCTCGCCCGGATCGTCTCCCGCGGCGTCGCCGCGGTCGACCCGGACGTGTTCGGGATCGCGCCCGTCGAGGCCGCGAACACCGCTCTGCGGCGCGCCGGAATCGGCTGGGAGGACGTCGCGGTCGTCGAGCTGAACGAGGCGTTCGCGTCGCAGTGCCTGGCCGACATCGGCGAGTGGAAGGGGCTCGATCCAGAGCGCGTCAACCCGAACGGCGGTGCGATCGCGCTCGGCCATCCGCTCGGCGCCTCGGGTGTACGGGTGCTCGGCAGCCTCGCGCACGAGCTGAAGCGTCGAGGCGGCGGCTACGGCGTCGCCGCGCTGTGCATCGGGGTCGGGCAGGGCCTCGCGGTGGTGCTCGAGGCCTGAATCCGGCCTAGGAGGCCGCGGCCTTGCGCAGGAACGGGATCAGCGCCGAGAAGAACGCGTTCTTCGGGTAGGCGCCGGCGGGGTCGTTGTGGGCGTAGGTCCCGTGCCGGTTCAGCAGGGTCAGGTTGCGCATCGGGATCTTCGACTGCTGGGCGAGCGCGACCGTCGCCTGCACGATCGCCGCCCCGCCGTACGCCCCGAACGCGTACATCAGGAGGTGCCGGGAGAGCTTGCGGCCCATCGTGTCGTTGATCCCAAACACGGCCTGGGCGGGATTCGCGATGCCGTTGTCGATCGCCGAGGAATCGTTCGTGAGCCGCTGCGGGAAATACCACTCGGTGCCGTCAACGCCCTGCACCGGGTAGCCGGAGAACATCCGCGCGAATCGCTTGATCGGAGTGATCGCGCCGGCGCTGTTCCAGCCATACAGGCCATCTGGCCCCGGCTTGGTGTTGATCCCCGCTCCGTCGTGAGCCATGACCGCGAACACGAGCTTCGAGGTGGCGACGCTCGTGCCGTACCCGAACTGGGCCAGGTTGGTGACCGGGCTCACTGGTGGCTTCAGCGACGCCGGCAGAAGCGCCGCCTCGCCGTTGGCGAGTGGTGCGTCGGGCGCGAGGATCGAAGACAGGCCGCCGGTGGTTCCGTACAAGCCCGAGTCGTAGGGCGGGATCCCCGCCACGAACGGGAGCCAGGGACTCGTGCTCGGGAGCATGAACTGCTGCAGCGTCTGCCTCGCGGTCTGGGCGCTCGGCGGACTCCTGAAGCTGGCGCCGTCGTCGTACACGAGGCCGGCGAGGTCGTCGGCGCCGGGCTTGCCGTTGAAGTTCCACGTCGCATACCCGGTGACGACCGAACCGCCGAGCGAGTGGCCGCCGAGCACGACCTTGCCGCCGAGCTTCCGAGCCGCCGCGATAACGCGGTGCAGGTCCTGGACGGCGACCTTCAGTCCCCAGTTCTTCGCATACGGGACGGCGGCGTCCTGAACGGGCTGGAAGTGACGAGTGATGCTGCGGTTGGTCAGCCAGCCGAGGTAGTAGTTGAAGACCGCCTGCGGGGTGGCCTTGCCGGCCTTGGCCTTGTCGATCACCGACTGATCCTCGAGCAGGTTCTCGCGCCGCTCCACGGACCAGACCTGCCAGCCGGGGAGGGTCTTCACGATCCACTGGGCGAGTGGCACGAAGTAGGCGCTGCCGGCCGTGGTCCCGGGCTCGAGCACAAGCACGTTCTTGGCCTTCGCCGGGCCGACTCTTGAGTACCCCGACCTTGTTGTACTTGGCGGGAGTGCCGGGCGCCTTGAAGCCGGGCATCCACGTCACCTGCAGCGGCGCAGCGGACGCCGACGCGGCGACCGTCAGCTCGAGCACGACGGCAAGCAAAGAGATGCGGAGCCCCCACTTCACGGGCTACACCCTAGCGAGTGCGCCCGCTCAGGCAACGTCACTGTGAACGGTGTGTGACGGTTCGGCCGTGCGGATGCACAGAGGGCCGTCCGCGGTCCCCCACCACGAGCGATGGCGATCTACTTCGTCATGCGCTAGGCAAATCGCCAAAGTCCCTTCGGGGGCCGAGCCGGCGGCTCAGCGCCCGTGCGCGCAGCCCCAGACCAACCGCGTCAGCCGCCGCGCGAGCACGACGCGCCGTCCCCGGCCCCGCGCGTACTCCCACAGCGTCACCCGGTGCCGGCCGTTGCCCGCGAACCCGGGGATCCGGACCGACCGCAGCGACCGTCCTCGGAACACCGACGCCCGGCGGCGGTCGACGTAGACGACCACCCGCACGAACGGCCGGCCGCGGAACCGCGTGACCGCCACCCGCGTTCCCGAGCCCGCGGTGCACGCGGTCAGCCGGCTCGAGACCCGCAGCGGCGCGCCCGGCCCGGTGACCGCATCCGGCGAGGTGTCGATCGCGACGTAGGAGTACGTGCCGGGGTAGCCGTCGTCTCCCGACAGCGCCGAGCAGCCGTCGCGCAGGTCCTCGCAGTCGATCTTCTGACCCCCGGCCAGATGGAAGTCGAGCCGCGAGTAGTAGTAGAAGGAGAACGCGTTGCCGTCGTGATTCGGGTCGACCGAGGCCTCGGTCGCATCGTGCAGCCAGCGCGTCGTCAGCAGCTCGCGGTCCGCTGAAGGCGAGTGCTTGACGTACTTGTCGAACCAGGCGGTCGTGTACCAGTCGATCATGTCCGGGCCGCGGAGCGACGCCCCGAACGCCTGGTTCGGGATGAAGCTGAAGTCCAGGTGCGAGCCGCCGCGGATGATCACTTCTCCGGTGTCGACGCCGGCCTTCGAGTAGTTCAGCGACCACGTCGACTTGGCGTTGGGGTTCGGCAGCTGGGTGTTCGGCGCCGGGGGGAGCCCATAGTCGGCCGACATCCCGAGCGCGGGGGTGTGCAGCGGCACGGTCGTGCGGTCCGCCGGATCCGGCCGGCAGCCCTGCTCCCCGATCGTCTGCGCCGGCGCACCCGGCGCGGCGCCGGGCACGGGCGCGTCGTTGGGCCCCGGGCCGCCGAGGTCATCCCACGCGACGATCGCCTTCACCCGCGGATCCCACTGGCCGATGTACGAGACGCCGGCCGCGCCGTACGAGTGCCCCGCGACCCCGAGCTCGGAGGGGTCGAGCAGCTGCCAGAACGGGTTGTACGCGGCGTCGAGACCTTCCTTGACGCGGCGGTTCTGCCTGTCGGCGTGGGACGTGCCGGTGGTGCAGCTCTTGACGGGCTCGTACGGGTGAGCCGGTGTCGAGAGGAAGAAGTCGATCGCGTCCTCGGTGCCGTCGTAGAACGGCCGCCCGTCGGTCTGCGCGGGGAAGCCCTCGTTGCGATCCGCGCCCTCGCCGAACGTGTCGCTCAGGCCCTGGCCCTGGGGGTCGAACGTGAGCACGACGTAGCCGGCCTTCGCGAGCGCCTGCGCGGCGTACCAGTACATCTGCTCATCCGCCTGTACTGAGCCATTCGTGATCACGATGCCGGGCCGCTTCGCCGGTCCGGCGACGGTCGCCCACACGTGCCCGGAGAGCGTCGCTCCGTCGCGCGCCGTGAACAGCACCGGCCTTACGATCCCGTAGCCGTTCGCCGCCCAGTTGTTCAGGCGGATGTCTCCCGCGCAGCCGTTGCCGTGGTTCCAGCAGAGATCGGTCGTGAAGTTGCGCTCCGGATCCGCGGCCGCCGTCGCCTGCCCGTCGATCGTGCTCTGGACGCTGTCGGCCGACAGCTCGGCCTGGTACTGCGGCGTGTCGTAGACCGCCTGGCGCTGCTGGGTGATCGAGAAGTTCTGCGCCTCGACGACCGGGTTGAACACGGTCGGGGGCGATGCGGAGGCAGGGGCTACGGACAACGCGAACGCGCCCAGCACGACGCCGGCTGTCCAAACCCGAACCCTGCCCATCGCCGGTCATGCTGCAAGAGTCGGCGCTCCCGCGCAACGTGACGGAGCACGTTCATCACGGGCGCAGCCTGTGCATCTGCACACCCGGCAGGCGATACTTGGACCATGCAGGTCGTCGCGCGCGGTGAAGTCGTCAGGCGGATCGTCGAGCGCACCGACATGGACGAGTTCGCCGACCGGGTGCTCGACACGTTCTGGGAGCGCCCCGAGTTCCAGCGACTCCGCCCTCCGCGAGAGGCCGTCCGCGCGTGGGTCCGGTGGAATCTCGAGCTCGTCAACCGGTGGCTGATCGAGAGCCGGCCGCCGAGCGAGTCCGAGCTCGACGTGTTCCGCGAGCACGCGCGCGCCCGCGCGCGCGAGGGCATCCCGGCGGACGTCGTGCCCTCGAACTTTCGCGCCGGCGCGAGGTTCGCGTGGCGGGCGCTGCTCGAGGCCGCGACCGACGAGGAGCGCCCGGCGCTGCTCGAGAGCGCCGACCTCCTGTTCGAGTACGTCGATCGCGTGTCGCGGATCTACTCGGAGGCGTACGAGGAGGTCGCGGCGCAGGCTTCGGCGTCCGCGGAGGAGGCGGCCGCGCGCGGCGCGCTGGCGCGGATCTCGGCGGACGAGGCCCCGGGGCCCGAGGATCACCGGCTCGCGGAGCGCCTCGGCTTCGAGCTCGATCGCGCCGCGCGACCGTTTGTCGTGGCCGCGCCACGGGGCGGCTCCGATTACCACGCCGAGCTCGCTGCGGCGCTGCGCCGCCGCCGCGCGCTCGCGGTCTCCGACCGGCGCCGCGTGCTCGGGTTCTCCAACCGCAGGCTCGACTGGGACGCGCTCGAGCTCGACCGCCGGGTGCTGATCGCCTACGGACCGGGCGCGATCGGGGTCGAGCGCGGGCATGCGCTGGACGAGCTCTGCGACGCCGTCGACGCCGCCGTCGCCCGCGGGGACACGGGCCCGGTGGAGGTCGACGACTACCTCGGCGAGCTGCTCCTGCGCCGCTCGCCGCGGGTCGGAGCCCGGATCGAGCAGCGGCTTTACGGCCCGCTCGGACCCGAGCTCGCGCGGACGCTGGACGTGCTCGTCGAGCACAACTTCGAGCGCGCCCGCAGCGCGGCCGTGCTGCCGGTCCACCGGAACACGCTGCGTGATCGGATCGGTCGGATCTCCGAGCTGACCGGCGTCGATCTCGAGTCGGCGGGCGGCCGCGCGCTGGCCTGGCTGGCATGGGTCACGCGAACGAATGAGCGTGCCTGAGCATCGTGTTGCGGGTCGGTTAGGAAGCCCGGGGCGGACGTCGCGATCGACGGTTGTGAATTAGATTTCGGCCATCGCTGGACCCACGAACTCTTAAGGAGGAGGAGGACCTTTTTATGAGGAGACTCTCCAGATCGGCCTTGATGGCCGTTGTCGCGGCCGGATCCGTGGTCGTGATCGCCGCTTGCGGCAGCTCATCGAGCAGCAACTCGCCGTCCGGCGGCTCCGGGAACACCGGCGCCGCGAAGAAGGGCGGCACGGTCACACTGCTGATGGGGACCGCGCCTGACTCGCTCGACCCGGGCTTCGGGTACACAACCCAGGCGGCCGAGCCCGACTGGCTCTCGTACACCGGTCTCGTCACCTACGCGCGCGCCAGCGGCACCCCCGGAGGACAAGTGATCCCCGGATTGTGCACATCGCTGCCGGCGATCAGCTCCGGCGGCAAGGTCTACACCTGCACGCTGCGCAAGGGCCTCGTCTTCTCGAACGGCAAGGCCGTCAAGGCGAGCGACTTCGCCTACACCGTCGAGCGGGCGATCAAGATTCCGTGGGGCGGCTCGGGGCAGTTCATCACCGCCCAGATCGCGGGCGCGACGGACTACTCGAAGGGTAAGTCCAGCTCGATCACCGGGATCAGCACGGATGACTCGACCGGCAAGATCACGATCCGTCTGAACGCCCCGTACGGCGCGTTCGACAACGTGTTGGCGTTCCCGTCGCTGGGGATCATCCCCAGCGGCACGCCGATGAAGAACGAGCCCAATAACCCGCCCCCGGGCGTTGGGCCGTACATGATCACGAACATCGTTCCGAACCAGTCGTTCTCGACGGTCAGGAATCCGCAGTGGTCGAAGATGAACATCCCGGGGATCCCGGCGGGGAACGTCGACGTCAACGTCAAGATCTCGTCGAACGTCGACTCGAACGCACTGTCGGTGCTCAACAACACCGCCGACGTGTTCGACTGGGCCGACACGATCCCGGGCAGCCTGCTGCCCCAGATCCAGGCGAAGGCCTCGAACCGGTACGTGAAGAAGGTCATGAACTCGACCTACTACATCTTCCTGAACACCAAGGCCAAGCCGTTCTCGAGCCAGCTCGCTCGAGAGGCCGTGGTGACCGGTCTGAACCAGAACGCGATGAACCGGCTCGGGTCGGGCACCCTGATTCCGGGGTGCTACTTCCTGCCGCCGGGGATGGTCGGACACCCGACCGCTCCCTGCCCCTACGGTGACCCCGCCAGCGGCGGCGACATCGCGAAGGCGAAGGCGCTGGTCAAGCAGTCCGGAATGGCCGGTCAGGCCGTGACGGTCTGGTCCGAGACGCGCTCGCCTCGTCAGCAGTGGATGACGTACTACACGTCATTCCTGAACCAGATCGGGTTCAAGGCCACGCAGAAGGTGATCGCAGACGCGAACTACTTCTCGACCATCGGGAACCTGAAGCTCAACCCCCAGACCGGCTTCGCCGACTGGAACCAGGACTTCCCGAACCCGATCGACTTCTACCTGCTGCTGCAGGGGACGGCGATCTTGCCGACGAACAACGAGAACTTCGGCCAGGTCAACGATCCTCATATCAACAGCGAGTCGAACCGCCTCGGTCAGACGCCCAGCACGCAGCTGAACTCGATCGCGACCGACTGGCAGAACCTGGACGAGTACACCGCCAAGCAGGCGTACACGGCGGTGTTCGGGTACCAGACATTCCCGGCGTTCACGTCGGACCGCGTCTCGCAGAACTACATCTTCTCGCCCCTCTACGGGTGGGACTACAGCTCGTTCTCGTTGAAGTAGGGCGGAGGGGCCCGGAGGGGTCATCCGCGCGTCGGTGGGCCGGGACAGATACGCTGTCCCGGCCCACCGGCAACTCTTTGAATGACGGCCACTGCATCAACCGGCACCGAATTCTCCGACGAGTTCGCGAGCGCCGGCCTCGGTGAGGGCGAGCAGGTCCCGGCTGGGCTCGGGCCCTGGCGGCTGGCCTGGCGACGCCTGCGGCGCAACAAGACCGCGCTGTTCTTCGGCGGCCTCTTCATCCTGATCGTGGTCCTGTGCCTGCTGGCGCCTGTCTACTCGCACGACGTCGCGCACATCAGCCCTGCGGCGGAGAACATCGCCGGGGCGACCAACAAGTGCCCGCCGACGTGCGTCAGCGTCACCGGAATCCCGATCGGCCCGACCTGGACCTCGAAATACTTCTTCGGCGCTGATCGCAATGGTCGCGACGTGGCCGTACGGCTGCTGTACGGCGGGCGTAACTCGCTTGAGATCGGCGCCGTCGCGACGCTGATCACGATGTTCTTCGCAATCATCCTGGGCGTCCTCTCCGGCTTTTTCCGCGGGATCCTCGACGGCTTCATCAACCGCGCGCTCGATGTCATCTGGGCATTCCCGGCGGTGCTGCTCGGCGTCGCGCTCGGGGCGACGCTCGCGGTCTCGGGAATCCTCTTTCTCCACGGGACGTCGCTGCTGGTGCCGGCGCTAGTGATCGGGATCGTCTACATCCCGTATGTGGCCAAACCGATCAGAGGCCAGGTACTCGTGCTGCGCGAGCGGGAGTTCATTGACGCCGCCCGCCAGCAGGGACTCTCGAGTTGGCGGATCATGTTCACCGAGGTGATGCCGAACCTCGCGAGCACGATCATCGTGTTCGTTCCACTGATCCTCGCCAACGCGATCCTGCTCGAGGCGGCGCTCACCTACCTCGGCGCGGGCGTCCAGCCGCCGAATCCCTCGTGGGGGACGATGATCTCCGACGGGATCGCGCAGCTTCCGGCCGCGTTCCACGATGTGCTGGTCCCCGGGATCATGCTCGTGCTCACGGTCCTCTCGATCAACATCTTCGGCGACGGCCTGCGCGACGCGCTCGACCCGCGCGCGAAGGTCAGGATCGCGCGGTGACCGAGGACGACCGCAGATGACCCGGTTCATCGTCCGTAGGTTGATCGCGATGGTGGCCGTGATGTTCGTGATCTCCCTGCTGACGTTCCTGCTGTTCGAGTCGATCCCGAACGGCGACCCGGCAAGGCGGCTTGCGGGCCGGCTCGCGACCGCGAACGAGATCGCGTTCATCCGCAAGGAGTACGGCTTCGACCAGCCGATCTACGTCCAGTACGCGCGGATGATGAAGAACATCTTCACCGGCCAGGTGTACTCCTACTACCAGGGCTTCAACGTGATCGACGAGGTCAAGCTCGGGCTTCCGGCGACGCTCTCGCTGGCAATCGGAGCCGGCATCATCTGGCTCTTCACCTCGATCGTCGTCGGCACGCTGGCTGCCGTCAAAGCCGGCAAGAACACCGACCGATTACTCACCGTCCTGTCGATGGTCGGGGTCTCGTTCCCCCCTTCTTCCTGGGTGCGATCCTGATCTACTACCTCGGCTACAAGCTGAACTGGTTCCCGTTAGGCGGGTACGTCAAGCTGACCTCCGACCCGTGGCAGTGGTTCGTGCACATGGTGCTGCCGTGGTTCACGCTGTCGGTGCTGTTCATCGGCTTCTACTCGCGCGTGCTGCGCTCGACGATCCTCGACACGATCAACGAGGACTACGTGCGGACCGCGCGCGCGAAAGGGCTGTCCGAGAACCAGACGCTGCGCCGGCACGTGCTCCGAAACAGCCTGATCCCGATCATCACCCTGTTCGGGCTGGACTTCGCGCAGGTGATCGGCGGCGGCGCGATCCTCACCGAGTCGATCTTCAACCTCCACGGCATCGGACAGCTGGCCGCCGACGCGATCGGCAGGCTCGACATCACCGTGATCCTGGTGGTCGTGCTGCTGACAGCGTTCTTCGTGGTCGCGCTCGCCGCGGTCGTCGACATCCTGTACGCGTTCCTCGATCCTCGGATCCGGATCGCGGTATGAGCGACCACCTGCTCGCCGTCGACGACCTCCGCGTCCAGTTCCACACCGAGGACGGGATCGTCCGCGCCGTCGACGGCGTCTCGTTCACGGTCGACCGCGGCGAGGTCGTCGCGATCGTCGGCGAGTCCGGGTCCGGTAAGACCGTCACCGCGATGACGCTGATGGGACTGACGCGCGGCCCGAACGCGAACTTCGAGGGCAGCGCCACGTTCGACGGGACAGACCTCGTCACCGCGCCCGAGGACAAGCTGCGCCAGATCCGCGGCGCCGGGATTTCGATGGTCTTCCAGGACCCGATGAGCTCGCTGGATCCCGTCTACAAGATCGGCAAGCAGATCGTCGAGCAGATCCGCGTCCACAACAAGAAGACCTCGAAGGCGCAGGCGCACGATCGCGCGATCGAGTTGCTCGAACGCGTCGGGATCCCGCGCGCGACCGAGCGGGTCGACGCCTACCCGCACGAGTTCTCGGGCGGGATGCGCCAGCGCGTGATGATCGCGATGGCGCTCTCCAACGACCCGAAACTGCTGATCGCCGACGAGCCGACGACCGCGCTCGACGTGACGATCCAGGCGCAGATCCTCGACGAGATCAGGCAGCTGCGCGGGCAGCGCGAGTCGGGGATCATCCTCGTCACGCACGACCTCGGCGTGGTCGCCGACATCGCCGACCGCGTGGTGGTGATGTACGCGGGCCGCGTGGTCGAGCAGGGAACGCTCGACGAGATCTTCTACGACCCCCAGCACCCCTACACGTGGGGCCTGCTCGGCTCGATCACCCGCGTCGACCGCGACCGCTCCCAGCGGCTGCTCGCGATTCCCGGGGATGCCGCCGTCGCTGCTGAGGCCGCCCGAGGGCTGCCACTTCCGGCCGCGGTGCCCGTTCGCGTTCGAGAAGTGCACCGAGGTGCCCCCGCTGACCTCGCGCCTGCCCGACACGCCCGATCACCTCGACCGCTGCTGGCTCGAGGTCGAGCAGAAGCGCGAGCTTCGCCAGCGCGGCGATCGGATCGGCCTGCGCACCAAGGAGACGGTGAGCTCGTGAGCGACGAAGCCTGCGCGACCCGCGCGCCGAGACAGGCCGCGCCCGCGCAGAAGGACGGCAGCGCGCTGCTCGACGTCGAGCATCTGAAGATGCTACTTCCCGATCAAGTCGGGGGTGTTGATCGATCGCAAGATCGGCAACGTCCACGCCGTCGACGACGTCTCGCTTCGAGCTGCGCGAGGGCGAGACGCTCGGGATCGTCGGCGAGTCGGGGTGTGGCAAGACGACGCTGATCCGGACGCTCGTGCGGCTGCTGGAGCCGACCGACGGCGAGATCCGCTTCCGTGGCACGGACATCACGCGCGCCGATCGGAAGCAGCTCGAGCCGATCCGGCGCGAGATGCAAATGGTCTTCCAGGACCCGCAGGCGTCGCTGAACCCGCGCAAGCGGGTCGGCCAGATCCTCACCACGCCGCTGAAGATTCGCGGCGTCCCGAAGGATCAGATCGCGCAGGAGAGCCGCGAAGCTGATCGATCGCGTCGGGCTCTCGCCCGAGCACCTGAACCGGTTCCCGCACGAGTTCTCGGGCGGGCAGCGGCAGCGGATCGGGATCGCGCGAGCACTCGCGGTCGAGCCCCGGCTGGTGCTGCTGGACGAGCCGGTCTCGGCGCTCGACGTCTCGATTCAGGCGCAGGTGATCAACCTGCTCGAAGAGCTCCAGGACGAGTTTCAGTTGTCATACATCTTCGTAGCGCACGATCTCAGTGTTGTGCGCCACGTGTCGGACCGGATCATCGTCATGTACCTCGGCAAGATCATGGAGGTCTCGCCCGGCGAGGAGCTGTACCACAAGCCGATCCACCCCTACACGACGGCGCTGCTCGGTGCGATCCCGATCCCGGACCCGCGCGAGAACCGCGAGCGCTCGCGTCCGATCGTCGGCGGCGAGCCGCCGAGCCCGGTGCGGCCGCCCCCGGGCTGCCGCTTCCACACCCGCTGCCCGCGCGCGACCGACATCTGCAGCCGCGTCGAACCACAGCTCACCGCCTACTCCGGCGGGCACATGGCGGCCTGCCATCACCCGCAGAGCGTCACCGACGACGAGATCCGAAGCTCGACCCGCTCGGATCGATTCCCCGCTCAGCTCCGGGGAGCTGCCTCCGGGCGAGGAGGAAAAGCAGGCGGCGTAACCGTGTCCAGGATCCTCGCCGGCGCCGCCTGCGTGACGATGCTCCTGATCGTCGCCGCCGCTGCGCCCGCGAGGACCGCGCCGAACCGCGCGTACCCCGACACCGCCGACCACAACACGCTGTTCACGCTCCGCGACGGCCTGCGCAACGACGCGCAGACGATGCTCGCGACGATCACGCGCTGCGAACGGCGGGCCCGTGCCCCCTACGGAGCGGGGCGCGACGCGTTCAACCAGTGCATCAAGCCACTGCTCAACCAGGACCTGTACAAGTCGCGGTTCGAGCAGGAGATGCTCGTCGGGGCGCTGCGGGATCTCCGCCGCGGACGCTGCCTCGGCCTCGCGTCCGGGTTGACGGAGGCGATCTCGGAGCTCGGCAACGAGGCCGAGACGTGGCTCGGCGACGCCGAGAACCCGGGTTCCTCAGCCGCCGCGCTCGAGCGCGCTGACGCGCACGACATGCGCGCGATCGCCCGCGGGGCCCTGTCGCTGACGACGTCGCGTCAGTGGCGGGCCGCCTGCCGGGCGAGGCCCTACGACCCGACCGAGCAGCATCCCGTCCGCGCGCGGACCCGCGCCCGCTCCCGCGCCGCGCGTCAGACGCTCGTGCCGCCGTGGCCGGCTTCGGGGTCGCTCGCGCTTGTCGCCTGAAACGGCCTGGCCCGCAGGCTGAGCGCCCACGCGACCACGATCGCCGCCGCGCCGAGCGCGAACACGAGCCAGGCGACCACGTCCGTCCCGGACGACGATGCGGCACCCGGCCCGACGGCGCCGGGGACCGCGAGCGGGTGCCCGTTGGCGGCCGCGATCCGGCGAACGGCGGCCAGGGTCGTCGGCGCCGAGCTCCGTGACCGAGCCTGGCGGTCGCACGCCGGTGAGAGCGGCGCGCGCGGCGCGCGCGGTCTGCCCGCGCCCCGCACCGCGAGCCCGTTCGGCATCACCACGAGCAGCGTTCCCGGGTACACGACCGACAGCTCCTGATCGAGGAACTTCGCGTACGCCTCCGGTTGGCGCCAGAGCACACCGACCGAGCCGAGGTCGGTCGCCGACGCGATGATCGCGACCCGCACCTCCACGCCGGCCCGCCTGGCCGCGTCCAGCAGCGCGACGAGCCGGCTCTGCCGCGACGCGGAGGTGCCGGCGTCCTGGGGAAGGAACAGCGACTGGCCTGCGAGCACGTCGCTGGCCGGGTCGCCGTCTGCGAGGGCCGGTCCGACCCCGGCGAGCAGCACGCCGACCGCCGCCAACAGAGCGACTACGGTGGCCCGAGCGCGCGCGCGCGAGAATCCGGTTGAGTGCTGAGCGATGGGCGTCAGTGTAGGTCTCGGGTCCTGGCCGTCCTGGCCACGATCCTGATCCTCGGTGCGCTTCCCGCGGCGGCGCACGCGCACGGCCCGCTGGCCCCGTACGCGAGCGCCTACCTCGCGAGGGTCGGGACCGCGCCCGCCGGGATCGAGGCGAAGGTCGTCGACGGCGATCAGAGCATGTGGCTGCGCGCTCCCGCCGCCGACACCGTGCTCGTGTTCGACTATCGCGGCGCGCCGTACCTGCGCTTCTCGGCCGCCGGGGTGGCCGTCAACCACAGCTCGCCGATGTTCTATCTGAACCAGAACCCGGCGCAGACCCCACCGCCGGGTCTCGGCCCGTCGACGCCGCCCCGATGGCAGCGGGTCACCTCGGTCCACGAGTACACCTGGCACGACGGCCGCCTGCACGCGCTCGCGACCGTGGCGCTCCAGCCGGGTACGTCGTTCGTCGGGACCTGGCGGATCCCGATCGCGGTGAACGGGAGCCGCACCGCGATCTCCGGAGGGCTGCGGCACGCAGACAACCCCTCGATCGTGTGGTTCTGGCCGATCGTCGTGCTGCTCGCATGCTCACTCGCGGCTGCCCGCGTGCGTCGCCGGAGGCTCGAGTCCGTCACCTCCACGATCCTCGCCCTCGCCGCGCTGGCCGCGACCGCGACGATCGCATTGGGATCGCAGCTGTACGGCCGCCCGCACGTGGTCGCCGGCCAGCTCGTGGTGCTCGGGCTGGTGCTGGCGTTCGTCGCTTACGGTCTGGTCCGACTGCTCCTCGATCGTGCCGGCGGCTTTCATCTGTTCGTGATCTCGTTCGTCGCCCTGTGGGCGGGTGGCGCGCTCGTGACCGTGCTGCTGAACGGGTTCGTGCTGATGGCGATTCCAGCGTTCGTGGCCCGGACCGCGGTGGTGGTGGCGCTCGGGTGCGGCGGGGGACTGTTCCTCGCGTTGCTGGCGCGCATGGATCGCAGCGAGGACGCCCCGGCGGAGGCGCCTGACAGCGTTCCCGAGACTGCGGTGCGCTAGCTTTCGGGCGAAGATGCCGGGGGTTCTCCAGCGCCGCCTGCTGACCAGCCGCGTCGCGCCGATCGCGCTGATGCCCGCGGCCGCGTTCGCGGTCCACCAGCTGCGCTATTGGCTCGCGTACGGTGGCCGCGCGGGGGCGGTGCTCGAACGGCAGGGACACGCTTACCTGCATTCGCTCGCCCCGTGGCTGGTGCTGCTGCTCGCGATCGCCGCGGGCCTGTTCCTGCGAGCCGTCGGCCGCGCCTTCGGCGGCCACTGCTCGGCGCGTCTCTACACACTCTCGTTCGCTGCCCTCTGGCTCGCGTGTGCGGCGTGCCTGGTGGGCATCTACGCCGCTCAGGAGCTGCTGGAGTCGCTGTTCGCGACGGGCCACCCTGCCGGTCTGGCGGGCATCTTCGGGTACGGCGGCGTGTGGGCGATTCCGGCGGCGATCTGCGTCGGGCTCGTCGTCGCGGCGCTGCTCCACGGCGCGCGCTGGGCGCTGCGAACCGTGGCTCGGCATTCACGCGACGGCGCCTGCGATCGCTCGTCGTACCGCGCGGCCGCGCGCACCGCGCGATGTGCTGCTCCCCCGGCTCGCGCCCGTCGCGTCGGGCTGGTCGGGCCGCGGTCCTCCTCGCTGATCCTCGCCAGCGCGGCTTCGCGCACGTCCGCCGCGCTTGAAGTGATCAACGAGCCAATGAGGAGGACTCACCGAAGTGAACGCATCCCTGAAGGGCCGACGGGCGCTTGTCGCGCTCGCAGTCGTGGTCGTGGCGCTGATCGTCCCCGCGGTCGCGTCCGCGCACGCGCGGATCAGCCCAGCGGTGTCGCTCAAGGGCGAGCTGCAGCTGTACAGCCTGGCGGTCCCGACCGAGAAGGACGGCCTGACGACGTCGAAGGTCGTGATGACGGTGCCGAACGGGTTCGGGATCGACTCGTTCGTGCCGCCGCCGCCGGGGTGGCACATGCAGGTCGCGTCGACGGGCTCCGGCGACAGCGCGGTCGTCACGAAGGTGACCTGGACCGGCGGCCACACCCCGACCGGCGAGGATTCGCTGTTCCAGTTCCTGGCGCAGCCGGCGTCGGCGCAGACGTACACGTTCCAGGTGGAGCAGACCTATTCCGACGGGTCGATCGTCAACTGGTCGGGCCCTGAGTCCTCGGAGTCGCCCGCGCCGACGATCCAGGCCGCGAGCTCGCTGGGCGGTGGCGGGACCTCGACGCTCACGATCGTCGCGCTGATCGTCGCGGCGCTGGCGCTGCTGGTAGCGGCTGTTCGCGATCGTCGGCGGTTCGAGGGGACGCAGCCTGACATGAGCGGCCGCGCTCGGATCGGCGTGCTCGTCGTCGCACTCGCGGCGGCGTGCGCGCTGCCGGGCGCGGCGTCAGCACACGCGTATCTCGTAAAGACGGTGCCGGCGGCGAGCGTCGTGTTGAACGCTCCGCCACCGAGCGTCCAGCTCACCTACGACGAGGCGGTCGAGCCGAAGTTCGCGATCATCTCGGTCACGAACGCGGCGGGCCAGCAGGAGACGACCGGCCCACCGCATCGCTCGCCCGCGAACCCCGACACGCTCATCGTGCCGCTGCGAGCGCACCTGCCGCCCGGGTGGTACCTGATCTACTGGAGGGCGATCTCGGTCGACGGCCACCCGGTGCAGGGTGCGTTCACCTACGCGGTCGGCCCCGATCCCGGGCCCGCGCCGCAATTCAAGGTTCCGAGCGTCTCGGCCACCGCCGTCAAGGCGAATCTGCTGATCGCTCGATGGGTGATGTTCGTGTCGGTGATGAGTGCGATCGGACTGTTCGTGTTGCGGACGCTGATCGCTCGGCCGCTGGTGCGGCGCGTCCGGGGAGCGAGCCTGCGAAACGTGTCGGTCGCGTTCGTCGTCGCGTCGGTCGTGGGGCTGATCGCGATCCCCGTCTACCTGGACATCTCCACAGCGAACGATTCGCTGCGGTCGGTGTTCGACGTAGGGGCGCTGGTGCCGCTGTTCCGCGTAACCGCGTTCGGACGCGCGATCCTCGATCTCGAGCTGTGCTTCGCCCTGTTCTCGATCGCCGGCTGGATCGCGGTCTGGCTCGACGATCCCGACCGCGAGCAGCGCTCGCTCGTCGCACTGGGGGCGACGGCCGGCGCGCTGCTCGCCGCGGCGGCGGTGCTGATCGTCCCCGGTGCCGCCGGGCACGCGGCCCAGACGTCGCCCCGCGGCCTGACGCTCGCGTTCGACTGGCTGCACCTGGCCGCCGGCTCGGTTTGGCTCGGTGGCCTGATCGGGCTGTTGCTGCTCTGGGTCGGACTCGGCCGGCGCCGCCGGGTTGACGGGCTGGCGATGATCGTGCCGCGGTTCTCGAACGTCGCGCTCGCCTCGGTGGTGGTGATCGCCGCGACCGGCATCGGCGAGACGATCGAGCACATGCCGGCGGTCAACGCGCTGTGGGACACCGGCTTCGGCGTCGCGATCCTGGTCAAGACGGGCCTGCTGCTGGTCGTGATCGCGATTGCCTCGGGGAACCTGCTCCGCTCCAAGCCCGGGCTCGTCGCCTCGCGTGAGCATCCCGAGCGTCGGGGAGCCGGCGGCGGGTCTGCTGCGACGGCTGATGAGCGGCGAGGTCGTGATCGTCGTCGGGATCGTATTCGTGGCCGCCCTGCTCACGAGTCTCGCGCCGCCGCCGCCGGCGTTCGCGCTGCAGAACTCGGCGCTCGCGCAGGTGGGACCGGGCCGCGTGATCAAGACGGTGCAGCGCAACGGTTACGTGCTCCAGGTGTTGGTCTCGCCGAACAAGGCGGCGGCGCCCGACTCGTTCGCATTGCGGATCACGAAGAACGGCACGCCCGTCCGGGGCGCGAACGTGACGCTCACCTTCAACCACACCGAGATGCAGATGCCCCAGCAGGAGTACCAGCTCGAGGAGACGCAGCCGGGCGTCTACTCTCGATCGGCGCCCGCGCTGGTGATGGTCGGCAAGTGGGCGCTCGATTTCCAGATCGCGCCCAGCGGCGGGCAGTCGTTCAGCGCGCTGATCCTCGATCAGGCCAACGGATGAGGAGGTCCACGTGAAGATCCATCAAGGCGCGCCGATCGCGCTCGCGGTTGTCGCCTCGGCGCGTCGCCCTGAGCGCCTGCGGGTCGAGCGGGGGGTCCAGCGTGAGCGTCCCGACGGTCGCGCCCGCGCGGGTCTTCACGCTCGCGGGCTTTGAGCCGTCGGCGCCGGTGGCGCCCCATCATCCGGTGACGGTGTCGTTCACCGTGCAGCTCCCGAGCGGCAAGCCGCTGACGCAGTACCGGACCGGCACCGGTCCGCACACAGGAGTGCACCTGATTCTGGTCCGCGACGACCTCGCCTACATCATCCACACCCATCCGCCGGTCGGACCTGACGGCCAGCTCAAGCAGACGGTCACGTTCCCGGCGCCGGGCCCGTACCACGTGCTCGTCGACGTCTACCCGAACCTCGCCGGCGTGCTTCCGAACTTCCAGCTGACCCAGACCGTCCACGTCAGCGGCGCCTACCACCCGCAGAAGCTGCCCGCGTTCAACGGCAAGCCGGTCGTGGACGGGTACCACTTCACGATGCAGGGCCACCCGAACGTGCACGCGATCCAGGCGCAGTTCCTGCACGTGAACGTCACGGATTCCTCGGGGCGGCCCGTGACGTTCACCCCGTGGTTCGGCGCGCTCGCGCACGCGATCTTCTTCCAGCAGGGGTCGCTCGCGTACTTCCACACCCACATCTGCGCGCCGAGCGCGCCCAACTGCGGGACGCTCCCTGGCGTCCGCGCGAGCGCGATCACGGGGCACTCCGAAGCCCCGGGCAAGATCACGATCGGCACGTTGCTGCCGGTCGCGGGCACCTGGCGGCTGTTCCTGCAGATGAAGCTCGGCGGCAAGATCGTGACCGCGCCGTTCACACTGAAGGTCTCGCAATGAACGACGAGCAGCCCAACCCCCGCGACGTCTGGCTGCGGCTGCTGGCCGCGGCGGTCGCGATCGGGGCCGGCGTGGCGGCGCTGGTGATCGCGATCCTGCTGGTGCGGAGCGTGCTGGGCTGATGCGCCGGCCGCTCCTGATCGCCTGGCTGGCCGCGCTGGCGTTCCCGGCGGCGGCGCTCGCCGACGCCGACCCGGCCAGCGACGTGCTGCTCGGGGCGCCGGTGTTCTACCCGTACCAGCCGCCGGTCCCGGCGAGCCTGCAGAAGCAGCTCAACGCCGAGGTGATCGCGGCCGGTCGTGCGCACTTCCCGCTCAAGATCGCGTTGATCTCGTCGCCGGTCGACCTCGGCGCGCTGCCGACGATGTTCGCCAAGCCACAGCAGTACGCGACGTTCCTCGATCAGGAGATCAGCTTCAACAGCAAGCAGCCGCTGCTGGTCGTGATGACGAACGGCTACGGGTCCGCCGGGCTTCCGCCCGCGTCGCAAGCCGCGGTGAGCTCGCTGCCGAAGCCGTCGGGGCAGACCGGCGAGGCGCTCGCCCAGGCGGCGCTGGCCGCCGTGCCGAAGCTCGCTGAGGCCGCCGGCCACAAGGTTCCGAACGCCGCCGCCGGCGGGAGCGGTTCCTCCGGGGGCTCGTCGGGCCTGCTGATCGCGATCGTCGCGGTCGTGGCTGCGCTCACCGCAGGGGCGGTGATCCTCGTCCGGCGGCGTCGAGCGGTCGTGCGTGCGCGCACAGACGGCCGGCGCCGCGCGGCGCGGTGACGCGCGCGGGCGTCGCCTGCCTCGCGACGCTGGCAGCGCTGCTCGCGGGCTGCGGGTCCGACACGAGCCGACCGGCGAGCACCGCCCAGCTGCCGCGCTCACTCGTGCTCCAGGCACGGCCGATCGGTCGCGGCCCGCGCTTTCAGCCCGGCGTCAGCGGCTCCGTCGTCGGCGCCTGCCTGCCGCGGCTCGGGCCCCGCTACGGATCGCACGTCGAGCTGTTCGCCGAGAACCGCGTGGTGATCGTGCCGGCGGGGATCGGCACGCTGCCACCGAGGACGGCCCTGTCGGGCAGGATCACCTCGGCGCGCTGCTATGGCGAGCTCGCGACGCTCGAGCCGACCGGTCTCGTCCTGCTACGCCCCGGCTCTCGGGCGACGGTCGCGGATCTGTTCCACGCCTGGGGAGAGACGGTGTCGTCAGGGCGCCTCGGGCCGTTTGCGGCGCCGCGCGGCACGCGCGTGCGGGTGTTCGTCGACGGCCGGCGGTGGCGCGCCGGTCCCGGCACGGTGCCGCTCGGACGGCACGCGGTGATCGTGCTCGAGGTGGGGCCTTACGTCCCGCCGCACGTGTCTTACCGCTTTCCGCCGGGGACGTAAGGCGTCTGCGGGCCGGGTAAGGGGTCGGCGGTCCCGAGTAAGGCCGCCGGGCACGCAATCGGCTCCGTTCTCCCGATGTGCAGGGCGGGGTCTCAGTTCACCCTGTGATCAGTGCAAACGACCCACAGGAGCGACTCATGCAGCCCCATCTCAGTCTCGAAGTCGCCCACGTCCGTGCCGAGGACGCGAGGCGCATCGCCGAGGCCCGCCGCGCACATGACGACGGGCGTCACCACCGTCCAAGGTTCTCCCTCCGGCGATACTTCGTACGTGGCAACCAGGCTCACCAGCAATCAGTTCGTGGGACGCAAGGCCCAGCTGGAGGAGCTCGTCCGGGCGTCGCGGGAGGCAGCTGAAGGACAGCCGGCGCTGGTCCTGCTCGGCGGGGACTCCGGCGTCGGCAAGACCAGGTTGATCGGCGAGCTGGAGAAGCAGCTCGCCGGCGAAGGGGCATTGGTGCTGCGCGGCGAGGCCGTCGAGCAGGCCGACGGAGAACTTCCTTTCGCCCCGATCACGAGCGCGCTGCGGCCGCTCGTCCGAGCCAGGGATCCCGCGTTCGAAGCGCTCGGTCCGGGCAGCCGCGCCGAACTCGCCGCGCTGCTCCCGGGCCTCGAGCAGACCGACGCCCGAAGCGGCCCGCGAGACGATCCCTCCGCCCAGCTGCGCCTGTTCGAGGCGCTGCTCGAGCTGCTCGACGTGATCGGCGAGCGCCAGCCGCTCGTTCTGATCCTCGAGGACGTCCACTGGGCCGATCGCTCTACCCGGACGTTCGTCGCGTTCCTCGCGCGGAGCCTGCGCGATGAGCGCCTGCTGGTCGTGCTCAGCTACCGCACGGACGAGGTCCACAGGCGCCATCCGCTGCGCCCGCTGCTCGCGGAACTCGAGCGCCTCGAGCACGTGCGCCGGATCGGCCTCGAGCCCTTCGACCGCGCCGAGCTGACGCAGGTGCTCGCCGACATCCTTGACGCGAGGCCGGGCCCAGCGCTGGTCGAGCGGCTGTTCTCGCGCAGTGAGGGCAACGCGCTGTACACCGAGGAGCTGCTCGCGGCCGGGCTGGATGGCCGCGGCGCCACTCCCCAGAGCCTTCGCCAGGCGTTCCTCCTTCGAATCGAGCGCCTTTCGCCGGACGCCCAGCAGGCCGCCCGCGCGATCGCCGTCGGCCGGCGTCTCGACGAGCCGATGATCGCCGCCGTCACCGGAATCGAGCCGCCGCAGCTGCAGGGGGCGCTGCGCGAGGCGGTCGCCGAGCAGGTGCTGGTGGCGCCCGACGACCGCCTGATGTTCCGTCACGCGCTGTTGCGGGAGGCGCTCTACGACGACCTGCTGCCCGGCGAGCGAGGCGATTTGCACCACGCGCTCGCACGGATGCTCGAATCGCGCTGCGTCGAGGACGACGAGCAGGAGGCCGAGCTCGCGGCCTCGATCGCGGGGCACTACGCGGCGGCCGGCGACCAGCCGGCTGCACTCCGGGCAACCGTTCGAGCCGCGCTGGCCGCACGCGATGTGCACGCGTACGGAGAGGCCGCCGACCTGGCCGAGCGGGCGCTCGAGCTGTGGCCCAGGGTCTCCGGCGCGGCCGAGACGATCCCGCTGGGCCGCGTCGACCTGCTCGAGCTCGCCGCCGCCGCGCATTCGATCGCGGGCGATCGCTCGCGCGCTGAGACGCTGCTGGAGTTTGCGCTCGAGGAAGTCGATCCCGAATCCGACCGGCGCCTGTACGCGAGACTCCTCTACCGCCTGGCGCGGATCCAATGGTCGCTCAACCGCGGGCTCGAGGGCGTCGCCACGATGGAGCGCGCGCTGTCGTTGCTGCCCGAGGGCGAGGTCTCCGTCGAGCGGGCGTCGGTGACGTCATGGCTCGCGCGGATGCGATTCCTGCGGGGTCGCTACCGCCACGCGATCGAAGAAGGCGAGGCCGCCCTCGAGGAGGCCGAGGCGATCGGCGACCGCCACGCCGAGGGCGAGATCCTGAACACGCTTGGGATGGCGCGGATCAGCATCGGCGACGTCGAGCCGGGGGTTGCCCTGCTTCGCCGCTCGATCGAGATCGCCAAGCAACTTCACGACCTCGACAACCTCGGGTACGCGTACTCGAACCTCGCCGACATGCTCGGATTGCACGCGGCCCGCACCAGGGAGGGGATCGAGGTCGCGCAGGAGGGGCTGGCGATGATCCCGCGGCGGATGCCCCGACTGCACGACTGGCTGATGCTCACCGTGGCGCAGCTGTCGTTCGAGATCGGCGACTGGAACACCGCGCGCAAGCACCTGATGGCGCCGCCGTCGATGCAGCTGGACCGCGACAACTTCTTTCGCCTGCTGCTCGAGGCTGACGTCGGGCTGGGCGAGGGTGACGAGGAGCTCGTCGGACGCCGGCTTGCCGAGGCCGAGCCGTTCGTGGCCGCGTCGACCGAGCCTCAATGGATCGGTTGGTTCGGAGCGTTGCGCGGCGAGCAGCTCCGTCGTCGCCGCGACCTGCTCGAGGCTCGAGGCGCGATCGACGAAGCGCTCGACCGGGTGGAGCTCTGCACCGACGACGTGATGAGCCTCGCGCGGGTCGCGGCCGCCGGGCTCCGGGTCGAGGCGGACATCGCACAGCGCGCGAGGGACCTGCGCGAGCGCGCGCAGGAGCGTGACGCGATCACCCGCGCGAAGCTGCAGATGCAGCGCCTCGACGCCGCCGCGCAGGAGGGAGGCCCGATCGAGCAGGCATGGCAGAAGACGGGCCACGCGGAGCTCGCGCGCTCGAGGGCGCGCGCAAAGCGTGATCTGTGGCTGGCGGCCGCACGCGAGTGGGAGTCGGTAGAGCGGCCCTACCAATCAGCGGTGATGCGTTGGCACGCGGCCGAGGCCGAGGTCGACGCGGGCAACCGCGACGACGCCGCGAGACTGGCCGGAGCGTCGCTCACGGTCGCCGAGCGGCTGGGGTCCCGGTGGCTGATCGACGAGGTGACGGCATTCGCGCACCGCGCGCGGCTGCCGCTCGCCGCGGACAACGGCGCGCCTGCCGGCTCGGGAGCGGCCGACGGCGGAGCGGGCGCGATTGCCGCGCCGGACGACGAACCGTTCGGCCTCACGCCGCGCGAGCGTCAGGTGCTCGCGCTGATCGCCCAGGGTGCGACGAACCGCCAGATCGGGGCGTCGCTGTTCATCGCCGAGAAGACCGCGAGCGTCCACGTTTCGCGGATCCTCGGCAAGCTGGGCGTCAGCAGCCGGACCCAGGCGGCAGCGGTCGCCCACCGCCTGCACCTGACCTGACGGCCCGGAGCACGTCGCGTCGGTTAGGTTGCCGATCAGATGCAACCTGTGTTCGACGGCCACAACGACGTGCTGACGCGCGCGGACCATGCGCTGATCGTCGAGGGTCGGGCGCCCGACTCCCTCGATCTGGCGAAGATGCGCGCCGGCGGGATGCGCGGCGGGATCTTCGCGGTCTTCACGATGGTCGACGGGATCGAGAACGTCGCAGTCCCCAGAGACGACGGCGTGCTCGAGTTCGAGTACGGGCCGCCGCTCGACCACGTGGTCGCCGCCGCCGACGCGACCGCCGTCGCGGGACGGCTGTTCGCGCTCGAGCGCTCGGGCCACGTCCGGATCGCGCGCGCGATCGAGGACCTGGACGCGGCCCGGTGGGAGTCAGGGCCACCGGCCGCCGTTCTCCATCTGGAGGGGGCGGAGGCGATCGATCCGCGGCTCGAGGCGCTCGATCAGTGGTACGCCGCGGGGCTCCGGTCGCTGGGGCCGGTATGGAGCCGTGCCAACGCATTCGCGCACGGGGTGCCGTTCATATTTCCCTCCTCCCCCGACACCGGCCCCGGCCTCACCCGGGCCGGCCGGGCGCTCGTCGAGCGGAGCGCCGAGCTCGGGATCCTGGTCGACGTCAGCCACCTCAACGAGGCCGGCTTCTGGGACGTGGCTCGGCTCGAGGCCGGGCCGGTGGTCGCCTCACACGCGGCCGCCCACGCGCTGTGCCCCGCCTCGCGGAACCTGACCGATCAGCAGCTCGACGAGATCGGACGCTCGGGAGGTCTCGTGGGGATCGTGTTCGCGACCTCGTTCCTGCGCCCGGACTTCGCCGAGGACCCGGATACGCCGATCGAGCTGATCGTCGAGCACGCCAGGTACGTCGCCGACCGCATCGGCGCCGATCACGTAGCGCTCGGATCGGACTTCGACGGCGCGATCGTGCCGGCTTCGTTGGACGGAGCGGCGGGCCTACCGAAGCTGCTCGACGCGCTCCGCGACGCGGGGTTCACCCGGCAGGAGGTCGCGGCGATCGCGTGGGAGAACTGGCGCCGCGTGCTCGCGGCCTGGTGGCGGGACTGACCGTAGCTACTCGCCGACCGCGATCGGCAGAGAGTAGAAGATGGCGACCGCCACGCAGATCGCCAGGGTGAGATACGGCGACAGCACCGCGAGCACTGCCGCGAGCGCGTAGGGCGCGAGCCCGACCGCGCCCCGCGAGATGATTCTGCGGCGAGCCGCCAGGTCCAGATGATCGCGCAACAGGTGCGGCCTGCGGAACAGGATGAACCAATTGAGCGTCACGAACGAGATCGACATCACCAACAGCGTCCCGGCGTAGATCGCGAGCGCAAGATGCTCCCCGTGGCCTAGCCGCAGGTAGTCGGTCATCAGCGAGGTCGCGAACGGCAGCAGCGCCACCCACATCAGCAGCAGCAGGTTGAGGATCAGGATCGGGTGGTCGGCGCTCCGCAGCCGGCTGATACACGCGTGGTGGTTGATCCAGATGATCCCGATCGTGATGAACGAGTTGGCGTAGGCGACGTACACCTGCCACTGGTGTCCGAGCGCGCGGGCGAGGTTCCCGTGCTCGCCGACGATCGGCACGGCGATGTTCAGCACGAGCAGCGTCGCGGCCACCGCGAACACGCCGTCCGAGAACGCCTCGAGCCGCCCGGTGCTCATGGCCTGAGGTTCGCCGCGAATTCATAAGCGCCTCTTCGCACGCTCCGAACCTCCTCTTACTACGCCGCAGCAACCTGGTTGCATGCTCAAACGTCTAATTCATCTCTTCTTTGCGACAGGCGCGACGATGGTGCTCGGCGCGACCGTCGCGGCAGCTGCCACTGGGCCGGAGGCAGCGAGCGCGAACTGGGCCGGGTACGTCGCAACCGGCCAGAACTTCTCTCGTGTGTCGGGTACCTGGGTGCAGCCTTCGGTTGACCCGAGCGGAGGCGACGGTGACTCGGCCTTCTGGGTCGGGCTCGGCGGCTCCGGCAACTCGGACTCGCAGCCGGGCTCGCTCGAGCAACTCGGAACGCAGGCCAACGTCTCGGGCGGCCAGACGAGCTACTACGCGTGGTACGAGTTGCTGCCGTCCCCGCCGGTCAAGATCAACGTCCCGATCAAGCCCGGCGACCACGTCAACGCAAGCGTCGCAGTTAGCGGCTCGAGCGCGACGATGTCGCTGACGAACCAGACGACGGGCCAGTCGTTCTCCCAGACCTTCCAGGTTTCCAACATCGACACGTCGAGCGCGGAGTGGATCGCCGAGGCGCCGTCGGCCTCTGACGGCCAGGGCGATCTGACACCGGTGTCGCTCTCCGACTTCGGCACCGTCAACTTCTCGAGCGCGTCGGCGACGGCGGGCGGTCACACCGGCACGATCTCCGACTCGAGCTGGACCTCGCAGCCGATCGCGCTGACGAGCAACGGAGACTCCGCACAGGCCTCGTCGCTGTCGAGCGACGGTTCCTCGTTCTCGGTGACGGCCGGGGGTTCCTCGAACGTCAGCTACCCGAGCGGTGGCAGCGGCAACGGATACGGCGGCGGCTCCGGTGACGGTGGCGACGGCGGCTACGGCTACGGCTACGGCGGGGGCGGCGGCTACGGCGGCGGCGACCCGTATGGCTACGGCGGCGGCGGAAGCTACGGCTACGGCGGCGGCGGCAGCAGCTACGGCTACGACGGTGGCGGTGGCGGTGGCGGTGGCGGTGGCTACGGCGCCTACGGCGGCGGCGGCAGCTACGGCTACGGCGGCGACGGCACGTGGAGCTAGCCGACGGGCGCGTACTGAGCCGCCCGGCAGCCCGTCCGTTCCACCGCGCGCGCGACCTCGGCGGCGTGCGGCGAGTCCCGGCAGACCGCGACTATCGCTCCTCCGGAGCCGGTGTAGTTCGCGGCGGCCCCCTCGCTGCGCGCCGCCATCACCATCTCGACGCAGCGGACGTCGAGCTCGAGCATCTGCGCCCGAGCGTCGAAGGTCCGGTCCACGCACGCCGCGAACCGCTCGTGGTTCCCGGCGAGTAGCGCCTCCCGCGCGCGTCGCGCTGCGCCGGCCAGCTGCTCCATCCCCGCGTGGACCTGGGCGTCGGCGCGGCGGTGGCGTTCCCGGAGGTGCTCGTGCACGCCGCCCGAGCTCGCGGCGGCGTCGTCCCGCCACGCGATCACCAGCGGCGGCAGCAGCCCGGGGTCGAGCCGCTCATAGCCGCCGGCGGCGGCGAAGTCCATGAACACGAGGCCCTCGTAGGACTGGACGACGCGGTCCTGGAGGCCGGCGACGATCCCGAGCTCCTCCACCTCGACCGCGAGCGCCAGCTCGGCCATCGCCGTCGGTCCGAGCTCGACGGCACACAGCTCGCACAGCGCTCTGAGCACGGCGATCACCAGCGCGCTCGAGCTGCCCAGGCCGACCTGCTGTGGGATCGACGTACGCCAGCTGACGTGCGCGGCCGCGCCCCCGACCTCGCGGCGAAACCGCCGGGCGGTCGCCTCGACCAGCTCGTTGGGCGGGTCGGCGGCAATGCCGGTAGCGCGCGTCGCCTCGGCCTCGGCGCGCCATCCCGGAAGCGTCACCGCGAGCACGGCGCCGCCGTATCCATCCGAGGGGTTCCCCGCCAGCGCCGCCCGGGCGAGCGCGAAGCCGCGGCCGTAGCCGCCGTCGCGGCGACCCGCCTCGTCCGAATTCACCTACCGGACGCTACGCGACTTTGCGGTCGACGCCCGGCGCGCGCTCCCCGAGCGCGGTCCGGTAACCGGCCGCGAGCTGCTCGAGCGAGGACTCCCACGTCCTCCCCCTGACCGCCTGCAGCGCAGCGCGCCGGAGCCGCTCGCGCAGCAGCGCGTCCTCGGCGAGCCGCACGAGGTCCGCCGCGAGCGCGCCGGCGTGGGCCGGAGCGAGCAGCCCGGTCTCTCCGCTCTCGATCAGCGACACCGGACCGCCCTCGGCCACCGCGAGCACCGGCAGGCCGCTGGCCTGAGCCTCGACGATCACCTGGCCGAATGTGTCGGTCTGGCTGGCGAACATGAACATGTCCGCGCTGGCGTACGCACGGGCCAGGTCCTCGCCGTGCAGCCAGCCGAGGAACGTCGCGTGCTCGCCGAGCCGTTCGCGCAGCCGCTCCTCCTCGGGACCGCCCCCGGCGAGTGCCAGGTGCAGCCGCGGGTCGCGCTCGCGCGCGGCGAGGAACGCGTCGGCCAGCAGCTCGACGCCCTTCTCCTTGGTCAGCCGCCCCGCGTACAGGACGGTGAGCTCTCCCGGGAGCGACCCGGGGACCCGCAGCGAGGCGTCGAACCGCGACAGGTCGACGCCGCGATCCCAGCGGCCGATTCGATCGGCGGGGATTCCGAGCCCGCGCAGCCGGTCGTCGGTTGCCGGGCTCGGCGAGAGCACCACGTCGCAGGACCCGTAGAACTTCGCGAGCGCGATCGTCGCCATCGCCTCGAGCTGCTGCTGGCCGGTCCGCAGGCCGGCGTACGCGGCGAGCTCGGTGTGATAGCTCCCGACCAGCGGGACCTCGAGCACCCGCGCCAGCAGCCACGCGGCGAGCCCCGCGGGCCCGGGCGAGCAGACATGGACGAGGTCGTAGCGGCCGTCGGCGAGCGCGTCGACGACGGCCGGGAGGCTGGGGATCCCGATCCCGAGCCCCTGGTAGAACGGGATGTCGATCTCCGCCACCGCGGGGAGCCTGCGGTCGACGTCGGCGTCGGTGCCGATCACCTCGACCTCGAAGCCGCGGACGCCGCGCTCCCGGATCTGCTGGATCGTGTGCGTGACCCCGTGCATCCCGCCGAGGCCGTCCGCGAAGATCGCGACCCGCGGGCGGTCGCCATCCGAGCGCGTCAGCTTCAGCTTCTCCCGGCCGAGGAACGCCGAGGCGGCCGCGTACGGGATCGCCGGGATGCACGCGTCGAACAGATCGAGCGCCGCCCGCTTGGTGTCCAGCTCGGCCTGCCCGTCGGTCATCGCGACGATCTCCGCGACCGCGGCCGCGAGCTTGCGCTCGTGGATCCGGCGTCCGCGGCGATACAGGTCGGGATGGCTGATCTCGCCCTCCTGGAGCAGCTCGAGCAGGTTGCGCTCGTTGACCCCGAGGTCCATCGCGACGAGCCAGGCCCGCAGCAGCGCCCGCGCATCCTCCGCGCCGAGGTCGCCGCCGGCGGCGCCGTGCCGGACGTCGCCCTCGCGCATCACGCGCTCGACGATCTGCAGCACCCGGGCGGGGTCGGGCCTCCCGGCCCCGTCGCTCGACACGAACGTCCGGATCGCGAGCGCGATCGCCGCGTGGGTCCACTTCGCGGCGCTGCCCTGCGCGCCGTGAGCCGCAACGCGCCCGGCGCGGATGTTCGCGAGGAACTCCCGGGGCGTCGCCGCCGCGGGCGTCTCGGTGAACGTCCGGCCGATATCGATTCCGGCGTGATCGTCAGACCCCCCGATGGCGGTGCCACCGTGGGTCTCGATGTAGACGAACGCCGGCAGGTTCAGCTCCTTGGCCCGCGAGCCGTTGCGCGTCTCCCAGATCGGGAACAGCTCCGCCAGCCGGCGGCGGTGGACGGCGGTCAGCGGCGCCTCGACCGCGTAGAACGGATGCGCGAGCGCAGCCGTGATCCCGTTCGAGTGGAGGTACTCCGCGCACGCCTCCACATCGTCGTTGTGTGCCTGAAGCCATTCGTGGTCGTCGGACGTGATTCCGTAACAGAGGACGTGTACGGCCTGCGGTTCTCCCTTGAACCAAACGGTGAGCTCTTCTGAGATGAACGTGTCTGGAAGGTCCGCCAGCGTCTCGACGCCGGCGATCGTGTCGTGGTCTGTGATCGTCACGAAGTCCATCCCGCGACGCTTGGCCAGCTCGTAGACCTCCTCCGGCGGCGTCGCACACTCGGGAAGCCGCAGCGAGCGCTGGATCCCGAGCTTTGACAGCTCCGAGGCGGTCGAGTGCACATGCATGTCGGCACGACTCATTTGGGTCATGTGCAACAAAATGCCCTGCAAACGCCAGGATCTAGTGAAGAACTGGCGCAGGTGGTGTGATCTTCTCGTGAACGGGGAGGGCAGCCCGGCGTTTTGCGGAGAACGTTCCGCGCATGTCGCTGTCACCGCCGTTGATTTCCGCGGGGCTGGACGAGGTCGTGCTCGAGCGCGGGGAGCTGCGGCTGGAAGTGTCCCTGCGCCCGTTCTCGCTGACGCTGAGGCGCTCGGGGCGGCGGCTGATGCGGGCGGGGGAGGTGTGGGTCGCCGAGGGCGAGGTCGGCGATCGCTTCATCTCGTTCACCGAGGGGGTGCTGGCCGACGAGCGCCTCGACCCGCTGGAGCGAGCCCAGCGGGCCACGTTGCTGGGGGCGAGCGACGACGGGCTCGAGCTGGCGGTGTCGCTCGAGGGCGGCAGGCAGGCGCTGCTGCGGGTGTCGATGCCCGAGCCGCACCGGGTCGCGTTCGAGCTCCGGACCGACGACGACGGCGGCACCAGGCGGCCGCCGCTGCGGCTGGCGCTCGAGTGGGACCGCCGCTCGGAGGAGCGGCTGGTCGGGCTGGGCGCGCGCCACGGCATGCAGCTCGACCAGTCCGGACGGGCGGTCCAGCTCGGCGCGGACCGCCGCTATACCGGCCCGGATTGCCCGCCCGACCTGCTCTCGCAGGGAGGGATCCCCCAGGGGGACTGTGCGCCGGTTCCGTGGCTGCTCTCGAGCCGCGGCTACGCGGCGCTCGTCGAGACCGAGGCCAACGGCACCAGGTTCGACCTCGCGGGGCAGCGGATCTCCGTATCGACGCGGGCCACCGCCGGCCCGCTACGGGTTGAGCTGCTGTGCGCCCGAACCCCGGCGGCGCGGCTTCGCCACCTGTGCCGGATCAGCGGATTCCCGCAGCTGCTGCCGGAATGGGGCTACGGCTTTTGGAAGAGCCGCGACGTGTACGAGCACCAGGACGACGTGCTCGAGGACTACGGCGGCTTCCGTCGCAACGGGATCCCGATCGACGCGATCGTGATCGACTCGCCCTGGGAGACGCAGTACAACACCTGGAAGTTCAACCCTCACCAGTTCCCGGACGCGCGGGGGATGATCTCGGCGATGCGCGCCGACGGGGTGCGGACGGTGGTATGGGTGACGCCGTGGACGAACCTCGACTCCCGTGACGGGCAGATCCCGCCGCAGGCCGGATCCGAGCGCCTGCACCGGGATCCCGCGTCGAACTACGCGCCCGGCGCCGGAGCAGGCCATTTCGTCCGCGAGCCGGCGCTCGACGGCTCGCCGGGCGAGCCGTTCGTCACGCAGTGGTGGATGGGGACGGGATCGCCGGTCGACTTCACCAGCCCTGCGGCGGAAGCCTGGTGGCGCGCGCAGGCTCGGCAGGTGCTCGCGCTCGGGGTCGAGGGGATCAAGGCCGACGACGGCGAGGGCTACTACATCCCCGATCGCGTCCGCCTCGCCGACGGCCGCACCGGGGCGGAGGCGGCGTGGGCCCTCGGCGGGCTTCACCGCCGGTGCCTGCAGCGGGCGCTCGACGAGGTTCACCCCGGCGCCGGGGTGCTGTTCGGGCGCAGCGGCTGGATCGGCCAGCACGCCACCGGCTTCACCTGGGGCGGCGACCAGGCGTCGGACTTCTGGTCGCTGCGGGCGCTCGTGGCCGCGACGCTGAGCGCCGCGTGCAGCGGCATCTCCAACTGGTCCCACGACGTCGGCGGGTACCTCGGTCACCGGCTCGTGGAGCGCTGTCCGCCCGAGCTTCTGGTCAGATGGGTTCAGTTCGGCTGCTTCACGCCGCTGATGCACGCCCACGGCCGGATGCCGCAGGAGCCGTGGCACTACTCGGAGCGTGTGCTCGACGCCTATCGGGCGTACGTGCTCTTGCACGAGCAGCTCGTCCCGTACGTCCGGGCGGCAGCCGCGACTGCCGCCCGCACCGGGCTACCGATCATCAGGCCACTGTGCCTGACCGACCCGGGCGACGCGCGCGGCTGGGCGATCGCCGACGCTTACGGCTACGGCCCGTCGCTATGGGTCGCGCCGGTGCTCGACGACGCCGCGCGCGAGCGCGAGGTCGTGCTGCCCGCCGGCGAGTGGATCGAGGCGTGGTCGGGGCAGGCCGTCCGCGGCGGGGAGGAGCTGATCGTCGAGGCGCCCCTGCACCGGATCCCCGTGTGGGTCCGCAACGGGGCGGTCATCATCACCTACCCCGCGGCCCACGTCGCCTTCGGGCTCGGGGACGCGCCCGAGGAGGAGCGGCCGCTGGTCGCGACCCTGTGGGGCCAACCACGGTGCGGCCGGGCGACCGCGCGACTCGCCGACGGAACCACGGTCTCCTGGCGCCGGGGCGAGTGGTCGTGCTCGATAGAGCGCGAGATCGAGTTCCGCGAGCTCTAGTGGTGCCCCGCGGCGGGGACCACTAGCTCTTGTCGTAGCGCGCGATCGTCCGCAGCGACAGCGCGGTCAGCACCGCTCCCAGCGCGGCGATCACCCCCACGCACACGCCGATCTTGCCCCAGTCCCAGCCGTCGATGATCAGCGAGCGCAGCCCGACGATCACGTAGCTCACCGGGTTGATCCGCGCGAGCGTCTCCATCACCGAGGAGAGGCGGTCGAACGGGACGAAGTTCGGCGTCAGGAACAGCAGCGGGAAGAACAGCAGGAAGCTCGACTGGGTGGCCTGCACGTTCCGGGTCCGGAGCGCGACCAGGATCCCGAACCCCGCGTACGCGACCCCGAACAGCGCCGACAGCAGCACGATCAGCACCGCGCCGGCAACCCCGCTCTGGATCCGGGCTCCGAGCGCGAGCCCGGCGAGCAGCACGACCGTGCTGGTCATGATCCCGCGCGCCAGGTCGGAATACAGGCGCCCGACGATGATCGACGAACGGGGGATCGGCGCGACGCGCAGCTTGTCGAAGTACCCGTTCTCGATCTCGGTCACGAGCGCGAGCCCCGACGTCGCCGTCGCCACCGCGAACATCAGCGACACCGGCAGCTGGAACGCGACGTAGCCCTGGCCGCGCAGGAACGGGGTGCTCGACGGGAACGTCTTCGACACCTGCCCAATGTTCACGACCAGGAAGAACAACGGGATGAACAGCGTCGGGATCGTCGCCTCGGGATAGCGGGCGATCTCCCGCACCGCGCGCCGTCCGAGCAGCAGCGCCTCGGTCATCGCTTCTCCGCCTCCTGTGCTTCGGAGCCGGCGTCCTGCCCCTCGAGCCGCCGGCCGGTCGCGTCGAGGAACACGTCGTCGAGCGTCGGCCTGGACACACTGATCGCCCCGATCGGGATCTCGTCGCGCTCGAGCCGCCGGACGATCTCCGCGATCGAGCCCGCCCCGTTCTCTACGTATACCGCCAGCGCGTCGGCCTCGGTCACGATCCGCTCGAGCCCCGGCAAACCCTGCAGGGCGGCCTCGGCGCGGGCCGGGTCGGCGCCGTCGAGCGAGACCGACACGGCGTCGTGGCCCATCCTCGCCTTCAGCTCCTGGGGGGTGCCCTCGGTGATGATCCGGCCGTCGTCGATGATCGCCAGCCGGTCGCACAGCTTGTCGGCCTCCTCGAGGTACTGGGTGGTGAGGAACACGGTCGTGCCGGACTCGTTGATCCGCCGCACCTCGTCCCACACGGTGAGCCGCGACGCCGGGTCGAGCCCGGTCGTCGGCTCGTCGAGGAACAGCACCTGTGGCTCGTGGACGAGCGCGCTCGCGAGGTCGAGCCGCCGCTTCATCCCGCCGGAGTAGGTCTTCGTCCGCCGGTCGGCTGCGTCGGTCAGGCCCACCAGCGCCAGCAGCTCCTCGGCGCGGGCCTTCGCCTGCCCGCCGGTGATCCCGTACAGCCCGCTCTGCAGCTCCAGCAGCTCGCGGCCGGTCTG
This sequence comes from uncultured Solirubrobacterales bacterium, assembly GCA_963770735.1. GTDB lineage: Bacteria > Actinomycetota > Thermoleophilia > Solirubrobacterales > Solirubrobacteraceae > Palsa-465. The sequence continues at coordinate 330,790 of CAVYRB010000001.1, forward strand.
GACCGGGTCGAGCCCGATCTCCTGGAGCGCGACGCCGATCCGATGTCGGACGGCGTCGGGATCAGCCCCTACGTCGAAGCCGGCCACCCGTGCGGTTCCGCTCGTCGGCGGCAGCAGCGTGCACAGCATCCGCACGGTCGTCGTCTTGCCGGCACCGTTGGGACCGAGGAACCCGAACACCTCGCCGGGCGAGACGACGAGGTCGATGCCGCGGACAGCGTCGATCCCGCCCTTGAACGTTCGCGTGAGCCCGCGCGCCTCGATCACGGCGGCGTAGTCGGGCTCGGCCGAAGCCGCGCGCGCGAGCCGCTTCGGCTCCGTATCCAGAATCGATCGTTCCATGTCGTAGCTCACCTCCTTCGACTGAGGCAAGCACAGGAACTCATCGGTCGTCGGCTAGGACGGTGCTGGCAGCGGAGGGGCGCCCTCGCGCAGTCCGATTCGCGCGTACAGGCGGCGGAGCGGCTTCGGCGCCCACCAGTTCCAGGGCCCGAGCAGCTCCATCAGCGACGGCACCAGCAGCGCGCGGACGATCGACGCGTCGATCAGCACCGCGAGCGCCGCGCCGATCCCGAGCTCCTTGATGAACACGATCTGCGATGTGGCGAACGCGCCGATCGCAACCGCAAACAGGATCGCCGCCGCGGTCACGATCCGTCCGGTCCGCTCGAGCCCGATCGCGACGGCTTCGCGATCCGAGGCGCCGGCGTCGCGTGCCTCCTTGATCCGCGACAGCAGGAACACCCCGTAGTCGGTGGCCAGCCCGAACCCGACGGCGAACAGGAAGATCGGCTGGGTAGCGTCGAGCGCGCCGTCCGAGTGGAAGCCGAGCAGGCCCTGGAGATGGCCGTCCTGGAAGATCCAGACGAGGATCCCGAGCATCGCGCTGAGGCTGAGGAAGTTCATGATCACGGCCTTGATCGGCAGCACGACCGAGCCCGTCATCAGGAACAGGATGATCAGCGTCGAGCAGATCACGATCGTCAGCACCACCGGCAGGTGGACGGCCAGGCTGTGCTCGAGGTCGACGAACGACGCCGTCTCTCCGGCGACCCCCACGTAGTAGGGCGTCCCGATCGCGCGGACGTCCTTGACCAGCCGCTGGGTCGCGTTCGTCAGCGGTCCCTGGACCGGCGCCACGGCGATCAGCGAGTTCCGCGGGCCCGCGGGCTGTGCCGTCGTCACGGCCGCGACGCCGGGAAGGTGGGAAATCCGGGTTCGCAGTGCTCTGAGCCTCGGGTCGGACGCCGGCAGCCCGACGACGACGTCTAGCGGCTCGGTCCGGTTGGCCGGGAAATCGCTGGTCAGCGTTCTGTCGACCTGCGCGGCGGTGGCGCTGCTCGGCAGCACGCGGGCGTCCGCCTGGATGAACTTGATTCCCCAGAACGGGATCCCGAGCGCGATCAGGAACGCGGCGCTCGCGACGGCGACCCGGCCGGGGCGGCGCATCACGAACCGGGAGAGGCGGTACCAGAAGCCCTGCTGCTCCGGCCTCGCCTCGCGGTCCGCCGCCCGCTGCAGCCGCTTCGGCGCGAGCGCGTTGACGCGGGGGCCGAGCACCGCGAGCAGGGCCGGTAGCACGGTCAGCGCGAGCGCCGCGGATAGCAGCGTCGCGATCGCACCCGCGATCCCCATCGAGTACAGGAAGCGCTGCGGGAAGACCGCCAGCGAAGCGATCGCGGCCGCGATCGTCAGCGAGCTGAAGATGATCGTCCGGCCCGCCGTCTGCATCGTTCGCTTCAGTGCCTCGGCGCCGAACCCGGTGCGCGCTGACTCCTCGCGGTAGCGGGAAACCATGAACAGGCTGTAGTCGATCGCGAGCCCGAGCCCGAGTCCGGTGACGAAGTTCAGCGCGAACACCGACAGGTCCGCGAAGCCCGTTACCACCCGGAGCGCGAAGAACGTGACGACGATCGTCAGGCCGCCGAGCAACGGCGGCAGCAGCGCCGCGACGAGCGAGCGAAAGAACAGCAGCGACAGCAGCAGGATGATCGGGAACGCGAGCAGCTCGGCGTGCTCGAGGTCGTGCCCGACCTGGGTGTTGACCTGGGCGTTCACCACCGCCGCGCCGCCGAGCTTGACGTCGCGCTGGGCGCTGAAGCGTTTCTCGATCTGGGTGGCGACGTCCTTCAGCGCCTTGTCGGAGAGCGGCTTGAAGTACGCGAGCACGTATGTCGAGCGCCCGTCGTTCGAGACCATCGCCGGGTTGTGGCTCGTGTAGAAGGTACGGACGACCGCGACGTTCGGAGCATGCCGGAGCTGGTCGGCGACCTGGTCGACCCGTTGGCGGGCGGCGGCGCTGTGCACGTTGCCGGAGGACACGAGCGCGACGACGCCGGGGTCGATCAGGTGACCGGCCGCGTCCTTGTACCGGTTCGACGCCTGAACGCTCTGGGTCGCGGGATCATCGGCGCCGTACGGGCTCATCCGCTTCGCGACTCCGAACCCGAACACTGCCGCGGCGATCGCACCGATCACCGCGACGATCAGCACGCGGCGGCCGTTGGCGTAAAGGAATCCGGCCAGGCTCCCAAGCATCTATCCGTCCTCCTCTTCGGCGGCCTCGAGCCGCACCTCGGCGTTCCGGCACCAATCGATCAGCCACTGGGTCATGCCGAGCCCCAGGTCGAGCGTCATCGCCGGCCCGGTGTGGACCGGCCCGCCGTCGGCCTGGAGCGTCTTCAGCTGCTCGAGCTTGCGCTCCTGCCCCTCGCGCATCGCCCGCAGGTTCCGCAGCCGCTGCTCGCGATCGGTGAAGTCCGAGAAGAACAGCCTCAGCATGCCCTCGTCGCGGAGCTCCCAGAGCACGTCGATGTCTCCGGCGAGCCAGTTTTCGAGCGCCCGCCGGCCGGCATCCGTGAGCTCGTAGACCATGCGCGCGCGCTCCCCCGAGGGCTCTGAGCGCCCGACAATCAGCCCCTGCTGCTCGAGCCGCCGCAGCTCCGGGTAGATCTGCCCGTAGCTCGCCGCCCAGAAGAACCGCACCGAGCGGTCGACCAGCTGCTTGATGTCGTAGCCCGTCCGCTTACCGAGCGCGACCATCCCGAGGATCACGCGTCCGGTGGGGGTGAGGGGCTCTGACATAGCTCGCCAAGATATATCGGGCGGCTATATTCGTCAACCCGATCGGGCTGGGGAGTGACGAGGCTCACACGAAGACGAGCGCGGCTCGCACGACACACCTCTGCCGACCGGAGGGGTGTGTCGTGTCATCCCCCGCATAGCGCGGCTCAGACGGCGCACCTCGACGGGGCAACGAGGGTGTGTCGTTTTAGCCGCGCTTCGCCGCTATCCGGACAGCGCGTAGCTGGCGATGTCCTGATCGAGCGTGCCCTGGGCGTCGTATTGGCCGGTGTGTACGTAGACGACCTTGCCGGCCGGGTTGACGAAGATCGTTGTCGGGAGGCCTTCGATCGACGCGAGCCAAGCGAGCTTGGTCGTGGTCGTCTGGTAGCTCGGATAGCTGACCTGGTGCTGTGCCAGGAACGCGCGCGCGTCCCCGGCGGAGTCGCTGGTGTCGGCGCCGAGGAACGCGACCCGTCGCCCGTAACGGGCGGAGGCGGAGGCGAGCAGCCCGAACTCCGAGCGGCATGGGCCGCACCAGGATGCCCACGCGTTGATCACGATCGGGTAGCCGCGCAGCGCCCGGATCCGTTGAGCCAGCGCCGGCTCACCGCCCAGGAGCTGGCTTGCCTGCTGGTGCAGCGCGGCCAGGGATGCCGGCGAGCCGGCCAGCTGCTGCTTGACCGCCGCGGCGCCCGACTTCGGTGCGCGCGCGAGCGCCGCCTTGACGTAGCGGGCGAGCACGGCCGTGCTCGGCCACCCGGCGGTCGAGACCTCTCGGTAGTAGAGGAGGCGACCGGTGGACGAGGTCAGCACGAACCACGGCACGCCGAGCACCTGGTACCCGTCCGCGATCTTGCCGGTCCGGTCGATCGCAACCGGATACGACAACTGGTGGGGCAGCCGCCTGAGGAACTCGGTGAGCGCACCGCCAGTTGGCTCGACGCTCGCCTCGTCCACGGCCGTTAACGGCGGGAGTCCGGCTCGGGAAGCGAGCGACTGGTAGCGGTTGAGCGCATCCAGCTGGCCGGCGAGGCCGCTGGTTTCCCGATCCCAGGTCGCGAAGAACACGAACAACCTGGCGGACTTTCCGGGGCCGAGCGTGACCGTGCCACCTCCCGCGCGGGGTAGCGTCGCGTGTTGGCTGGGCGTACTCGGCTGGACGCGCGCGTACGAGAGGTCCGCATGAACGGCGGGGTGCCCCGGCAGCAGCGCCGAGGCGCTGTGCGCCAACAGCTGGCCCAGCTGCGGCACCGCGGTGTAGGACATCTGCGTCATGTAGAGCCGCGACAGCCTGCCCGAGGGGCCGATCACAAACAGGGCGGGCGTGTGGGTGATCTCGCCGCGTTCGATCGCGGCCTCGATCCCGTAGCGCTTCCAAACCTGCTTGAGCTGCGGGAGCGACCCCGTCAGGAACCGCCAGGCGTGAAGCATCCCGTGGAGCTCCGAGTAGGACCACACGTCCTCGAGCGAGATCGCCGCGGGGTTCGCGTCGACCCCGAGGAGCTTGACCTGAGAGCCCGCCTTGCCGAGCATCGCCTTGGCGTCGAGCATCGCCGTCGTGGTCAGCGGGCAGACCGTGGTGCACTCGGAATCGTTGAACGCCAGGATCACCACCTTCCCGCGGAACGAGTGCAGCGAGACCGGCTGGCCGAACTGATCTGACAGCGTGAAATCGGACGCCGGGCCGGACACCGGAGTGCCCGGGTCGAGATATGGATTCCTCGCCAGTGCATTCGTCTGCGACTCGGCGGGCGTGTTCGATCGCGCCACGATCACCACGGCCGCGGCCAACCCGATCAGCAGCACTACGCCGCCGGGGATCGCGAACCGCCAGCTGCCGTGGGCGGCCGCTCCCGACCGCTGTCGGAGACGAATTCGGGGACGAGACCAGCCTCGCCGGCGGGAGATCGCGCGGACGGCGAGCGCGACCCCCACGGTCGCCACTAAGGCGAGCGCAACGATCCCGAGCGTCTCGTCGAGGCCGCCACCGTGCGATCCGGTTTCGGCACCGGCGGGACTCGCTGCCGCCGGCGCGGGCGATGCCCCGGGCGCGCGTGGGACCGCTGGAAGCTTCACCCCGCTCGCGTGAGCGAGCCTTGCGAGCGCCGCCTCCGTCGCGTTGAACAGGCCGCGTCCACCCGATCCGACCGAGATCCCCGTCAGCGCCCTGTACCCAGAGGCTGCCGAGTGCCCGGGCCAATTGAACCCGAGCCCATTTGGCATCACCACCAACAGCCTCTGCTTGTAGGCGAGCGATAGCTCTATCCCCAGAAACCGTGCGTACGCGCGTGGCTGCCGCCACAGAGCGGTCACTGCGCCCAAGTCGTTCGGGCTGGCGATGATCGCCACTCGAACCGGAAAGCCGGCGCTCGCTGCCGCCTTCAGCTGCGCTCCCAGCTGGACCTGCTGCTGGACCGACAGCCCCGCATCCGCCCCCGCGAACAGATCTTGGTAGACCAGCACATCGCTGCCCGGATCCCCGTCCGCGCGGGCCACGGAGGCAGGGAGCCCCACGAGCAGGACGAGCAGTGCTACGACGCACGCACGCACACCGCGCGTACGCGTAGACGAGACCACGGAGATGTCCTGCGTCTGCAGCAACTGCCTTGAGCCAAGATACGACACGGCAGCCGTCTGCTTCGGCGAGACCGCCCAATCCGCCGGTGTGTTCCGGCTTACGGCTGACCGCTCGGGCTGCTAGATGCAGCCGTCGCCGTCGGTCGTCCCGCCGTTGTTGTCGGGGTCCTGGTCGCCGCCGCCCTGCGGGATGCAGCCGCTACCGCCGCTACTCGCGTGCGTGGTAGTGGTCGGCGGCGCCGAATGCGTGGTCGTGGGCGGGGGCGCGGAGTGCGTGGTCGGCGGAGGCGCTGACTGGGTGGTGGTGGGCGCGGGCGCGGAGTGCGTGGTAGTCGCCGCCGACTGCGTCGCGGTCGTCGCCGGCGTCGAGCTCGTCGTCGCCGTCGTGTGCGTCGCGTGGTGCGCCTTGGCCTTGTGGTGCGTGGCCGGCTTCTTCGCGGTCGTGGTCGTGGTTGGCGTGGTCGGCGTCGTCGCGGTGGTCTGCGCCTTCGGCGTCGTGGTGGTCGACGAGGACGCGCCGCAGCCGGCGGCCACCAGGGCCAGCGACACAGCGGTAATGCATAGGATCGGGAGTCGTTTAATTCTCATCTCGCCTAACCAAGACGCCCACTCGGCGATTCCCTTCCCGGGTCGCCCGAGAAAGTGATGCTAGGGCATCCCCGCTCGGGTTAGGGGATCCCGACCTCTGAGTTGTCCCCGACCATGAATCGGTAGGCGCGCGGCTGGCGCCTGTCGCGTCCGACCCTCACGTTGCGTCCCAGCAGCGAGGATTCCATCCGGCCCTCGAGGTCGCGGACAACCACGCCGGACAGCAGGATCGAGTGCTCGACCTCGGCGTTCTCGATCTCGCACCGCTCTCCGACCGCGGTGTACGGGCCGATGTAGCAGTCGGTGAGCTGGGCGCCGGCGCCGATGATCGCCGGGCCGCGAACGGTCGAGCGCTCGAGCCGGGCGCCCGCCTCGACCACTACACGTCCGTCGACCTGGGAGTCGATCAGCTCGCCCTCGACCCGGTTCTCGATCGTGTCGAGCACCAGCCGGTTGGCAGCGAGCATGTCCTCGAGCCGGCCCGTGTCCTTCCACCATCCCTTGACGATGTGCGGCTCGACGCGCGAGCCCTTGTCGACGAGGTGCTGGATCGCGTCCGTGATCTCGAGCTCGCCGCGGCCGGAGGGCGCGATCGCCCTCGCCGCGTCGTGCACGCTCGGCGTGAACATGTACACGCCCACGAGCGCGAGGTCGGTCTGGGGCTCCGACGGCTTCTCGACGAGCCGCACGACGGTTCCGTTGTTGAGCTCGGCGACGCCGTACTGCTCGGGATCGGGCACGGGCGTCAGCAGGATCAGCGCGTCGGGCTCGTTCTCGCGGAACGCGGCGACCAGGTCGCCGATCCCACCCTGGAGCAGGTTGTCGCCCAGGTACATCACGAACGGGCAGGAATCGAGGAACGACTCGGCCGTCAGCACCGCATGGGCGAGCCCCAGCGGTTCGTCCTGAACGATGTAGGTCAGCTTCACGCCGAACCGTGATCCGTCGCCGGCGACGGCTCTGATCTCCTCGCCGGTTTCCGGCGCGATGATGATCCCGACCTCGTCGATCCCCGCCTGCGCCATCGCCTCGATGCCGTAGAACAGGACCGGCTTGTTCGCGACCGGCACCAGCTGCTTGGCGCTGGTGTGGGTGATCGGCCGCAGCCGCGTGCCCTTGCCGCCGGAAAGGATCAGGCCCTTCAGCTGCTCCATGACGCGCCAGGGTACCCGCCCGGGCTCGGCCGTTGTCCTAGTAGACGCCGCCGAGCTTGCCGTGGTCCCAGCTCGCGACCCGTTCGGGAACGAACTGGAGCGCGACCCGCTTGGTCGCCTGCGCGGTCACCGCGGCCAGCGCTTCCTCGCCCGCCGAGCCGCCTGAGTACCGCTCGAAGATCTCGGCTCCCGTCCGGGCGACGAGCTCGAGCTCGCGGTGGATCACCGCGTGGGTCTCGAGCATCACCCCGCGAAGCTCCTGGTAATCGTGGCCGTCCTCGACCTGGAGCGTCGTCCGGTCGTCGCGCTCGAGGTTGCGGATCTTCTGCGACTTGGCGTACGTCCAGGCCCAGATCTCGCCGTCCCGGACGACGTACCAGAGCGGCATCAGGTGCGGCCAGCCGCCCGTGCCGTTGGTCGCACAGATCACGACGCGCTGCTCGGCGAGGAACGCCGCGACCTCCTCGTCGCTCATCGCGATCTGGTCGCGCCTGCCGCGCGCTCGGCTTCCAGCCTCGCCGGATTGCGCGGCGCGCGAGTCATCCGGCTGCAGACTCACGTGGTCAGGCTCGCGGCGGCCGCCCGGATCTCCTCGGCGGCCTCCCTGACCGCGGTGCGGGCGTCCTCGGGCTCGAGCACGGCCGCGTCGCCAGCCTCCTTGAGGACCTCGCGCACCAGCCAGTTGACGCCGGCGAAGCCGAGCTCGACGATCACCGCTCCGTCTCCGAGCTCGGCCACCACCGCCCGCTCCTCGCGCGCCCAGCGAGCGCGTTCCGGGGAAATCCAGATCCGCGCGCGGCGCGAGGAAGGAACCTCGCCCGTCCGAGGCCAGCCGTCGACGTCGGCGGCTGGGTCGACGTCTGAGCGCGGCTCGAACCGCTCGTCGGTGACCGTCGCGGACTTGATCCGGTCAAGCCGGAAGTGGCGGACGTCCTCGCGCGCGGGATCGAAGCTCGCCACGTACCAGCCCTCGCGGCCGTTGATCAGCGCGTACGGCTCGACCGTCCGGGCCGAGAACTCATCCTCGTTCTCCTTGTAGTACTCGAACGACAGCAGCCGCTGCTGCGAGATCGCGCGGGAGACGACGGCTGCGATCTCGGTGTCGTCGCCGCCCGCGGGCGCGATCTGGAGCCCCTCCTCGGCGGGATCCTCACCGAGCGCGGCGACCACCTTTGCGCGGACGCTCGAAAGCGAGCCCTCGGGGATGTGCTCGCCGATCAGGTCGATCGCCGCGATCAGCGCCTTCGCCTCCACCGGCAGCAATCGTGCCGGGCGCGCGAACGAGTCTCCGTAGGGCTCGGGATCGACCTCGATCGTCTCGTCGGCGCCGATCTCGGCGTACAGCACGTACGTGCCTGCGCCGAAGTTGACGACGTTCAAAAGCGCGATGTCCTCGCCCAGCTCCTGCTCGGAGACCTGGAGCGACTCCCGGACATCGTGGGTGTTCAGGCGCCGCCCCGCCCGGCCCGCCTCGATCAGGATGCTCGCGAGCGTCACGAGCCGCGCGAAGCGCTCCGGACGGATCCCGGCCTCGGGACGGTGGCCGTTCTCGGAGTCGGAGTCGTGCTCCTCGGGCTCGCCAGCCGAGCGAGCTGCCGGGCTCCCGGCGGTCATCGGAGCCTGCGGCTCGCCCGAGTGGCGGTCGATCAGCAGCTCGAGCCGCTCGCGCAGCTCGGCGGCGAGCTCGGGCGGGCCGAGGACCCGCGCGTGCTCGCTGAGGCCGAGCACCCACGCGATCAGTTGCCGGGCGTTTGCGTACGGGGTCGTGAACACGCGGTCGCCGTCGTCGCCGGGCGAGCGCATCTCTCCGTAGCGCCCGAAATGTCGCTCGATCTGCCACGCGATCCGCGGGCTGATCCAGACCTCCGCGGTCCCGACCGGGTCACCGAACTGCCAGTCGATCCGGTTCGAGTAGAAGCGCGGGTCGAAGTCGGTGGGGCGCTGGAAGTCGTGCTCGGCCTTGGTCGCGTAGCCCACCTTGCCGCGAATCCGCGACAGGCGGAAGACGCGGATCGCGTCGCGCTCGTGTGCGCGCCCGACGAGGTAGAACTGGCCGCCCATGTACAGCAGCTGGTAGGGGTCGACGCGGCGCGAGCCCAGATCGTCGCGCTCCATCGAGTAGTAGTCGAACGTGATCGTCTTGCGCCTGAAAATCGCGGTCTCGATCTTCGCCAGCCGCTGCGAGACCTCGTGGCCGCCGGCCGACCCCGTGATCCCGAGCGCGACCGTGTGCTGCTCGGGTGAGCTCAGCGGGCTGGGGCGGCCCCAGGAGATCTGCTGCAGCGCGAGCCGCAACGGTTCGGCGTAGGCGAACTCGCCGTCCAGCAGCTGCAGCGCGGTGTGGAGTGACGCGAGCTCCCTGTCGGTGAACTCGATCGGCGGCAGGTGGAAGTTCTCGGGCGGCAGGGAGTAGGTCTCCTGCTCGACCTGGCCGTCCGCGGGCTTCTCGACCGACAGCATGATCCCCAGCGCCTCGAGCTCGGAGCGGTCAGCGTAGAACCGGCGCGCGAACGCGTCCTCGTTCATCACGCTGTAGCCCTCGACATCCGAGCGGATCTCGTTGGCCGTCACGGGCCGCCGCTCCGCCATCAGGTACGAGATCAGCGACAGCTGACGGATCAGCTTCTCGGTGTCCTTCGCCATCCCTTGATATCTACTGTAGTCGCGCGGTTCGCGTCGGCTCCGTGCTCCGGCCGCTATTTGCGCAGATCTGAAACGGGGCGGCGCAGTTCGGCTACTGACCGGCCGGCCGCGAGCCTACGCGGCCTCGGCGGTCTCCGCGCGACCCGCGAAGTACGCCCCGCCGCCCAGCGCCCGGTCGTAGCCCGACCACTCCTCGCCGGCCGGAAGCTCCTTCTCGATCCGGTCGAAGCTCCCGAGCCTGCCGCCGAGGTTGTCGATCATGTGCACGAGCGTCGCCTCGCGGGTGCACGGCACCACCGGGCTCCCGTGCTCGAGCGAGCCATGGTGGCTGAGAATGATGTGGAGCACCGCCTGCGCGACCTCCGGCGGGAACCCGTCGATCCGCTCGATCGTGCGGCGCACCTTGTAGTACCCGATCGGAATTTCCCCGTAAAGCCGGCCGTGGTCGGACATCGAGATCGCGCCGCCGTGGACGTCATATGCCTCGAGCTTGCCGATGTCGTGCAGCAGCGCTCCCGTGACCGCGATGTCGCGGTCGATCCCGGGGAACGTCGCCGAGATCGCGCTCACCGCCTGGGCGACGGTCAGCGAATGCTCGAGCAGCCCGTGACGGTACGCCTGGTGGTAGCGCTTGGCCGCGGGGGCCTCGCGGTAGCAAGACCACGTCGTCGACGCCTCGCCGAAGATCTCGTTCAACAACCGCCGGAGGTACGGATGCTGGATGGTCGACAGCAGCTCGCGCAGATCGGCCTCCATCTGCTCGGGCCTCCGCGCAGGCCCGTCGAGCAGCTCGGTGGGGTCGTACTCGCCGTCAGCGGCCTGCCGGAGTGCGGCGATCGTCAGCTGCGGACCAAACCGCGGGTGCACCACGTATCTCGCGCTCACGTGGACGACGTCGCCCGGCGCGCACAGCTCGCGCGCCTCGGGGACATCGTCCCAGATGACCGCCGGCACGCTCCCGGTGCGGTCGCCGACCATTAGCTTCAGGTACTCCCCGCCGTCGCGCCGACTCTTCAGCTCGAGGTCGCGGATCAGCACCACCTGGGCAATCTCGCAACCATCTGTGAATTCACGCACCTGCATCATGCGGCGAAGATAGAGTGGCGAGCGGACGGCAACTTCCCATGGATTGCAGCGCAATCGTCACCGGTGGAACGGGCGGGCTGGGCTCCGCGGTAGTCGCGCGGCTGCTCGACGACGGGTGGCGCGTAATCGTCCCGTGGGTGGCCGAATCCGAGCTCGAGCGCGTCCCGAAGCACGACCGGCTCGAGCTGATCAAGGCCGACCTGTTCGACCCCGACGCGGTCGAGCAGGTGGTGTCGCTCGGCGCGGGCGAGTCCGGTGCCCCGCTGCGAGGGGTGGTGAACCTCGTCGGCGGGTTCGCGGCAGGCCCACGGGTGGACGAGACGCCGATCGAGGACTTCGAGAAGCAGTTCCGCGTCAACCTCCGGCCCACGTACCTGATGACGCAGGCGGCGCTCCCGGCGATGATCGGGACCGGCGGCGGCTCGATCGTCTGCGTCAGCACGCGCGCGGCGCTCCAGCCGTTCAAGGGGGCGGCCGGCTACATCTCCTCGAAGGCGGCGGTGATCGCGTTCGCGAACGCGGTTGCGGTCGAGTACAAGGACGACGGGATCCGCTGCAACACGATCCTCCCCAGCGTGATCGACACGCCGGCGAACCGGGCGGGGATGCCGAAGGCTGACCACGAGAAGTGGGTCAAGCCGACCGAGATCGCGGGTGTGATCGCGTTCCTGCTCGGGTCTGATTCTGCGCCTACCAGCGGCGCGGCGATCCCGGTCTACGGGCGCGCTTAGGGCTCGAGCGGATCACTGCTCGTGCGGCCCGGCGCGCGGGTTCCCGGGCCCGGCGCGGTCGGCTGACCCTGCGCGAGGGCCGCACGAGCACTGATCCGCTCGGCCATGAAGCCCTTGACCCAGATCTCGCGTAAGTATAGACTTACCGTAAGCAATGGCTTACGCACAAGCTCATCTGCCCCCGCGCGACGGCTGGAGCGCACTCGCCGACCCCACCCGCCGCACGATCTTTGAGCGCATAGCCACGCGGCCTCAAGCCGTAGGCGAGCTCGCAAACGAGCTCCCGGTCAGCCGCCCCGCGGTCTCTCAGCACCTGAAGGTGCTCAAGGACGCCAGCCTGGTCGTCGACCGGGCCGACGGGAATCGGCGGATCTACAGCCTCAATCCGGACGGGGTCGGGGCGATGCGGGCTTATCTGGACCGGTTCTGGAATCAAGCACTGGCGGCGTTCAAGGCGGCCGCCGAAAAGGAGGTCGAGTGACCATGCAGCAGACCGCAGCCGAAATCGTGCGCGAGGAGATCGTCGTCGAAGCGCCGATCGAGCGCGCGTTCAAGGTCTTCACCGAGGAGATGGGCAGCTGGTGGCCGCCCGACCACCACATCCTTGAGGCCGAGCTCGCGGAGATGGTGCTCGAGCCACGCGTCGGCGGCCACATCTACGACCGCGGCGTCGACGGCAGCGAGTGCCGGTGGTCGCGGGTGCTCGCGTACGAGCCCCCGGGCCGGATCGTGTTCAGCTGGGACATCGGGCTCGACTGGAAGATCCAGCCCGACCCCGAGCGGACCAGCGAGGTCGAGGTCCGGTTCATCCCCGAGGGGCCGGATCGCACGCGCGTCGTGCTCGAGCACCGCAACATCGAGCGCCACGGCGACGGCTGGGAGCAGATGCACGCCGCCGTCGGCTCGCCCGGTGGCTGGAGGCGCGGTCTCGACGCCTTCGCCGAGGCGGTCGGCGGGTAGAGGGAAGGGAGCGTCGCGGGGGGTGCGGCCGGCGAGGACGCGCCCCCCCGCCCCGTCACCTAGGATCAGGAGCTAATGGAGCGTAAGTGGTGGACGCTGCTCATCGTCTGCGTCGGGACGTTCATGCTGCTGCTGGACATCACGATCGTGAACGTCGCGCTCCCGAAGATCGCCAGCGATCTGAAGGCGAGCTTCTCGGACATCCAGTGGGTGATCGACGCGTACGCGCTGACGCTCGCCTCGGTGCTCCTGACCGCGGGCACGCTCGCGGACCTGCTCGGGCGCCGGCGCATGTACGCGATCGGGCTGATGCTGTTCTCGCTGGCCTCGCTGCTGTGTGCGCTATCGCCTAGCGCACTGTTTCTGATCATCGCCCGCGGCGTCCAGGGGATCGGCGGCGCGATCATGTTCGCGACCGCGCTCGCGCTGCTCGCGCAGGAGTTCCACGGGCGCGAGCGCGCGACGGCGTTCGGGGTCTGGGGGGCGGTGATCGCCGCCTCGGCGGCGATCGGGCCGCTGCTCGGCGGGGCGCTGACAGAGGGCTTCGGATGGGCGTCGATCTTCTACATAAACGTCCCGATCGGGCTGGTCGCAGCGGTGCTCACGGAGATGAAGCTCGCCGAGTCGCGCGACACGGCGCACCGGCGGCTGGACTGGGTCGGAACGGTGACGTTCACGGCGTCGCTGTTCACGCTGGTGCTCGCGATCATCCGCGGCAACACCGACGGCTGGACGAGCACGAAGATCGTCGTGCTGTTCGTGGTGGCGGCCGTGATGATGATCGCGTTCCTGATCTCGCAGTTCGTCGAGGAGCAGCCGATGTTCGACCTGCAGCTGTTCCGCAAGCCGACGTTCGACGGCGCGGCGCTCGTCGCGCTGACGCTGTCCGCCGCGATGTTCGCGATGTTCCTGTACCTCACGCTGTACATCCAGACGCTGCTCGGCTACTCGCCGCTGCAGACCGGCCTCATCTTCCTGCCGTTCACCGTCGTCTCCTTCTTCGCGGCGGCGGCGACGGGTCGGCTGTCCGACAAGGTCCCGGTGCGCGTGCTGCTCGGAGGCGGCCTGGCGATGGTCGGGCTCGGCCTGCTGCTGATGCGCGGCCTGACGCCGACCTCGAGCTGGACGACGCTGCTTCCCGGGTTCATCATCGCCGGCGCCGGCGTCGGGTTCGTCAACCCCGCGCTCGCGACGGCCGCGATCGGCGTCGTCCCGCCGCAGCGAAGCGGGATGGCATCGGGGATCAACAACACCTTCCGACAGGTCGGGACCGCGACCGGAATCGCGGTGCTCGGCGCGATCTTCGAGAGCACGATCTCGAGCGACCTCGCTCCCAAGCTCGCGGGCACCGCGGCGGCGGGCCACGCTCCTCAGATCGCTCACGCTGTCGCGGCGGCCGGGACCCAGCAGGTGCTCGCCGCGACGCCGGCGTCATTCCGCCCGGAGGCCTCGGCGGCGATCCACGTTGCGTTCACGCACGCGATGAACGACATCCTCCTGCTCGCGGGGATCATCGCGCTGACCGGAGCGGCGCTCGCGCTCGTGCTGGTGCGGGCGCGGGACTTCGCAACCTACGGGCCGGGCGAGCCGGCGGCCGCGGCAGCACACGGGTAGCCATCCGCCGCGACTTGGAGACTTGATCGGGGTTCAGGGAAGCAACGGATTTGCCGACTTGTAAACAAGGATGATTCAGCCGCTCTTCGAACACCGCCTCGAGCTCGCCGGATACGAGACCCGGGTGCTCGAACTCGAGGGCGACGGGGTGCCGATCGTGATGTTCCACGGCTACGCCGACAGCGCCGACACCTGGCGCCAGTCGCTGGCGCGGCTTGGGCGGCTCGGGCGGCGGACGATCGCGGTCGACCTGCCTGGCTTCGGGAACGCGGATCCGCTCGACGACGATCCCGTGCTTCCGCAGCTCGACGCGTTCGCGAGCGCCGCGGTCAACTACCTCGCCGGCAAGCGCCACCGCCGCGTGATCGCGGTCGGGAACTCGCTCGGCGGGTGCGTGTCCCTGCGGCTGGCGGAGCGCCACGGCGACCAGCTCGAGGGAGTCGTGGCGGTCGCTCCCGCCGGACTCGAGATGAGCCGGCTGCTGTCGCTGGTCGAGCGCGACCCGGTGCTCGGGTCGCTGCTCGCGCTCCCAGCGCCGGTCCCGCCGGTGATCATCCGCGGAGCGGTCGCGCGGCTGTATCGCCGCCTCGCGTTCGCGGAGCCCGACGCGATCGATCCCGCTGTGATCACGACCTTCTGCAGCCATGCCCGCGACCGCGCGACGGTCGCGGGGTACATGGACACCGCGCGGCGCCTGATCCGCGAGCTCCGTGCCCCGTTCGAGCTGGACCGGATCTCCTCGCGCGTGCTGCTCGTGTGGGGCGACCGCGACCGATTGGTTTTCCACCGCGGCGCCGAGCGGATCCTCGAGGCGGTCCCGGGCGCCCGGCTCGAGCTCCTGCGCGGGATCGGACACTGCCCGCAGATCGAGGCGCCCGAGCGCTTCACCGAGCTGCTGCTCAAGTTCAGCTCGCAGCCGGCCGTGGCTGCGGCCTGACGCGCCGCCGGCGCCGCCCGGCGTCAGCGCACGAACTGCCCGTGAAACCCGAACGGGATGTGGTGCGGGACCTCGGCGCGCGCGAGCTCCTCCAGCGACCCCGCGTCCAGCACCAGCAGGAACGAGCGCTCGGTGCGGCCGTCCAGCACGACCGACAGCACCACCCCGTCGTCCTCGCGCTCGGCGCCGGGCTGCGCCACGAACACCGGCTCGCCGGGATAGCACCCGTCCTCGGCCCACACGCTGGAGGTGCGCTCCACCAGATCGCCCTTGACGATCGTCCCGAGCCAGCCGTCCCTGATCCCGACCCCCCAGACGTAGCGGTACTGCCGCTCGTTGCAGCGGATGTAGTTGATCCGCGCGAGCTCGAGCGGCTCGTCGAGTAGCCGCTCGCTCCTCACCTCGCCGGCGCCGGGCACGATCCGGAACCGCTCCAGGTGGGCCTCCTGCACCGGCTTGCCCTCGCGCAGCCGCTCGAGATAGAGGTCCTTGACAACGCGCGGGTCCGGGTAGGTGCAGACGTCGACCACGACCTCGTCGCCCTCCTCGAACGCGTTCACGTGGTGGAACGCGAACCTCGCGTCCGTCGTGAACGGGCCCGAGACGCGCCCGGTCGAGCGGTCGAACAGGTGAAAGCGCGTCCCGCGCTCGGGCTTCCAGCGGAAGTTCTCGATGTACGGCCGGCCGCTCAGCAGCAGCGACGGCGGATTCACTACGAAAGGGAACTCGGCGAGCACGAGCCACCGTGCGGTCAGCCCGAACGAGTGCATGTACGCCGGCTCACGGACCGGCGCCGATCCGATCACCTCGGGCGAGCCACCGCCCGGGCGCAGCAGGAAGAACCGGTAGGTGCTGCGGGGTCCGAGCTTCGCGGCGTAGTTGAGCATCCCGCCGCTGGCGCGATCGAGGTGGGGGTGGGCGGTCGTGACCTGTCCCGGCGCCTCATATGCCACGCCGGCGGCCGCGAGCGTGTCGGGGTCGAATTGGACCGGGATCGGCGTCTCGGTCATCGCGACGAAGCGTTCGCCGAGCTTCACGAGGTTGACGTTCGCGTTGTCCGAGATCTTCGGCGAGAAGATCGTCGTCACCCGCTGGAACAGCGACCGGCAGGGGTCGGTGGCGAACTCGGCGTAGGAGATCCGATCGGTGTCCCGCGCGGCGCGGTAGGCCCGGGTCTCGAGAAACCGGTTGGCGTACGAGACGTTCCCGTCCTCGAGCGAGAACCGGTGGAGCATCGCGAGCCCGTCGAACCAGTGGTTCATCGAGCGCTCGCCGACCTCCCACTTAGCCGGGCCCGTCCGGATCAGCGAGCCCCGAAGCCACGGCGGAAGCGATCCTCGGACGGGCAGACGGTCGACGCGAGTCTCGTCGGCGAGCGACTCGAACCCCTTGCCGGCGGTGACGGTGGCGGTGGCTGCGGCGGCTGTGCTCTCCATCATTCCCTCCGAATCATTCTATCCGAACGGTGCGGACCGTACTGTATCCTCAATCCGATGTCAACTCCGCGCCTGACCGACACCTCGTACGCCGTGCTCGGGCTCATCGAGCGTTGCCAGCCGGTCACGCCGTACCAGCTCAAGCAGGCCGCCGCGATCAGCATCCTGCATTTCTGGTCGATTCCGCACACGCAGATCTACACCGAGTGCGGCCGGCTCGCCGAGGCGGGCCTGCTCGACGAGGAGCGTGAGCCGGCCGGCCGCCGCCGGCGGCTCTACACGCTCTCCGACGGCGGCCGCGAGGCCCTCGACCGCTGGCGCGATGACCCCTCCACCGACCTCTACGAGCTGCGCGATCCGGGCCTGCTGAAGCTGTTCTGCGGCGCCGACCCCGCGCGACTGGCCGAGACGCAGGTCGAGCAGCACCAGCGGCGGCTCGACCTGTACCTGTCGCTGTTCGGGCAGCAGGAGATGACCGACGGCATGCGCCTCGCGCTGGAGGGCGGGATCGGCCACGAGCGCGAGTACCTCAGGTTCTGGGGCCGCCTCGACGTCGGCGCCCAACCGGGCGTCGCGGATCAGTCGTCGAACTCGCCCGCGTAGAGCGCGAACACCGCTCCCTGCGGGTCCTGCACGATCGCGATCTGGCCCGGGCCGATCGACATCGTGCCGGCGAGCGTCGAGCCGCCCAGCTCCTCGCCCTTCGTGACCGTGCCCTCGATGTCGTCGGTCCCAAAGTAGACGAGCCAGTACGGCGGCTCCTCCGGCATCTGCGGCCTGATGCCGCCGTTCGAGCGACCGTCAGGAGTCCTGATCACCAGGTAGGGGATCGGGCCGCCCTCCATGCTCTCGGTCGTCCACCCGAACAGGTCGCCGTAGAACCCGGCCGAGGCCTCGATGTCCGGAGACGCGAGCTCGTTCCACGTCAGCGATCCCGGGACGTTCACGAGCGAGGCGCCGATGTGGTTGCGCGGCTCCCAGATCAGGAAGAACGCTCCCTGCGGATCCTGGACGACGCCCATCCGCCCCACGTCGAGCACGTCGAACGCATCCGCGTGCACGGCAGCGCCGAGCTCCTTGGCGCGGGCGAGCGTGTCGTCGGCGCTGTCGACGGTGATGTAGGAGTTCCACGCCGGCGGCGCCCCCGCCTCACGCTGCTGCTCGGGCTGCGACGAAACCGCCGCGACATCCTTACCGTCGAGCTGCATCAGCGTGTACGAGAAGCCCTCGCCGACCTGCTGCACGTCCGGCTCCCATCCGAACAGCGCGCCGTAGAACTGCTTCGCGGCGTCCTCTTCAGTCGTGCTCAGGTCCGCCCAGGAGAAAACCCCGTTTGAGTACTTCGTGCGTTCGGCCATGTACCGGACCCTACCACCGGCAAACAACCGGATATGGCCGCGCGGTGAACCGCGGAATAGACTGGCGCCATGCCTGATTTCTCGAAGACCAACCTCAAGCAGGTCGAGGATTCGGCCGCCAACCGCGGCCCGGACATCGAGGCCCGCTTCGCCCGCAAGCACCTCGACTCGGAGCACCTCGGCGTCAGCTACTTCAGGTACGCGCCGGGTTACCGCTCGCCGATCGGCCACCGTCACCGTGAGCAGGAGGAGGCGTACGTCGTCGTCGGCGGATCCGGCCGCGTCCGGCTTGACGACGAGATCGTCGACCTCGGCCAGTGGGACGTGATCCGCGTGTCGCCCAGCGTCGTCCGCTCGTTCGAGGGCGGCCCGGAAGGGCTGGAGCTGGTCGCGATCGGCTCCGACCGTCCGGAGGGCGGCGACGGCGAGATGGTCCCCGACCACTGGAGCGACTGAACCCCGAGGGCGAGGCTCGGACCGGGTCAAAATCCCACCGCCCTGGGCGTCACCTACATGACGCGACGCGGCCGATCATGACTACTCTTGGGCGCCGATGCGACTGCTGATCACCGGCGCAGCGGGGATGCTCGGCCAGGATGTGGCAGCCGCGGCGACGGCGGCCGGCCTCGAGTCGCTCACGCTGTCGCGCGCCGAACTCGACATCACCGACGCCGGGGCCGTCGACGAGGCCGTCTCGCGCGCGGCCCGGACGCGATCGTCAACTGCGCGGCGTGGACCGACGTCGACGGCGCGGAGTCGCGCGAAGACGACGCGGTCGCCGTCAACGGGGCCGGCGCGGGCAACGTCGCGCGGGCCGCGGCCGGGACGGACGCGTGGACGATCCACGTCTCGAGCGACTACGTGTTCGACGGGACCAAGCGCGAGCCGTACGTCGAGTCAGACTCCACCAACCCCGCCTCCGGCGTACGGCCGCTCGAAGCTCGCCGGCGAGCACGGGGTGGCGCACGCCGCCCCGAAGGCGCACACGATCGTCCGTACGTCGTGGCTGTTCGGCGCCGGCGGGCCCTGCTTTCCCGCGACGATCATGCGGCTCGCCGCCGAGCGCGACGAGCTGAAGGTGGTCGATGACCAGGTCGGCTGCCCAACCTTCACCGGAGATCTCGCTCGGGCGCTGGTCGAGCTCGCGACCGGAGACGCGGCGGTCGCCGGGACGATCCACGTCGCCGGCGGCGGGTCGTGCTCCTGGTACGAGTTCGCGCGGCGGATCGTCGAGCTCGCGGGGCTCGACTGCGACGTCAGCCCATGCACGACCGCGGAGATGCCGCGCCCCGCGGCGAGGCCCGCGTACAGCGTGCTCGGAACCGAGCGGGGCGACGAGGTCCCGAGGCTCGAGCGCTGGGAGACCGGGCTCGAGCAGTACCTGGCCGCGAGGGCGCCTGCCCGATGAGGCTGCTCGTCTGCGGCGGCGCCGGCTTCATCGGCTCGACGTTCGTGCGGACTGCGGCTGCGCGAGCACGGCGACGAGGTCACGGTCCTCGACAAGCTCACCTACGCCGGCCGCCGGGAGAACCTCCACGACGTGTTCGACGAGGTCCGGTTCGTTCACGGCGCGATCGAGGATCCAGCGGCCGTCGCCGAGGCGGTCGGCGGCTGCGACGCGATCGTCAACTTTGCCGCCGAGACGCACGTCGACCGCTCGATCAGCGGCCCCGAGGCGTTCATCATGACCAACATGCAGGGCACCCACGTGCTGCTCGAGGCGGCGCGCGAGCGACGGCTCAGCTACGTGCAGGTGTCGACCGACGAGGTCTACGGCTCGATCGAGCAGGGGTCGTTCACCGAGGCCTCACCGCTCGAGCCCTCGAGCCCGTACAGCGCCACGAAGACCGGCGCCGACCTGCTCGTCAGCGCGTACTTCCACACCTACGCGCTCGAGACCACGATCTGCCGCGGGTCCAACAACTACGGCCAGTACCAGTACCCCGAGAAGATGATCCCGCTGATGATCCTCAACGCGCTCGCCGGCGACCCGCTGCCGGTGTACGGCGATGGCCGTCAGGTCCGCAACTGGATCTACACCGAGGACTTCTCGCGCGGGATCGGCCACGCGCTCGAGCACGGACGGCCCGGCGAGGTCTACAACTGCGGCGGGCCCGACGAGTGCGAGAACATCGACGTCGTCAGGCGGATCGTCGAGCTGTGCGACGCCGACGAGTCGCCAGATCAAGTTCGTCACCGACCGCCCCGGCCACGACCGGCGCTACTCGCTCGCCTCGGAGAAGCTGAAGGAGCTCGGCTGGCAGCCGCGCGTGCGCTTCGCCGAGGGCCTCGAGCGAACCGTGCGGCTGGTACCGCGAGAACGCGTGGTGGTGGGAGCCGATCCGCTCGGGCGAGTACCGCGACTACTACGAGCGCCACTACGGCCACGCGCTCAAGCGCTGAGCCGTCGGTGCCCCGCAGCCCGACCGACGACCTCGAGGAGCTCGAACACGACGTCGTCGAGTGCCGCCGGTGCCCGCGGCTGGTCGCCTGGCGCGAGGAGGTCGCCCGCGTCAAGCGTGCTGCGTACGCGGACGAGGAGTATTGGGGGCGGCCGCTGCCGGGCTTCGGCGATCCCCGCGCGAGGCTGCTGGTGCTCGGGCTCGCGCCGGCGGCGCACGGCGGCAACCGCACGGGCAGGATCTTCACCGGCGACCGCTCCGGTGACTGGCTGTTCGCGGCACTGTGGCGCGCGGGCTACGCGAACCAGCCGACGTCGGTCTCGCGCGACGACGGGCTCGCGCTCACCGACTGCTACATCACCGCCGCGGTCCGGTGCGCGCCGCCGGCCAACCGCCCGCTGACCGTCGGAGCGCGACAACTGCCTGCCGTACCTCGAGCGCGAGCTGCGGCTGCTCGACGCGCGTCGGCGTGATCGTGTGCCTCGGTGGCTTCGCCTGGGACGTCGCGCTGCGGGCCGCGAAGACGCTCGGCCAGGAGATCCCGCGACCGCGCCCGCGGTTCGCGCACGGCGCGGTCGCCGGGCTCGGCCGCTGGACACTGCTCGGCTGCTACCACCCAAGCCAGCAGAACACGTTCACTGGCCGGCTGACCGAGGCGATGCTGGACGACGTGCTAGCTGCGGCCCGGAGGCTGGCCGGAGGAGTACCCTAACCCGGCGATGCCCGGCAAGGACCTCGGCGGCATCGGGCCCTTGGGAGGAGTCGGTCCGGATGCTGGATCGATCCGCTCTCTACGGGAGCTCGACGAACGTCTTGGCGCTGCGCGCAGCCTGGCCGAGGTGCTCGACTCGCTGGCCGAGGCGATCACGATTCGAGATCCGGACAACAAGATCGTCTACGCCAACCGCGCCGCCGCCGAGCACATGGGGTTCGGCTCGCCGCAGGAGATGCTCGAGCGCCCGCCGCAGTCGATCTTCGACGATTACATCGTCCAGGACGAGGATGGCCGCGCCCTGACGATGGCCGACATCCCGTCGGTACGGCTGCTGGCCGGCGGCCAGGCCGAGCCGCTGCTGATGCGGACCGTCGAGCGCTCGAGCGGACGGGTCCGGTGGAACCTGCTGAAGTCGGCGCCGATCATCGACGACCACGGCGAGCCGATCGCCGCGGTGACGATCATCGAGGACGTCACGACCGAGAAGGTCGCCGAGCGCCGCGAGCGGTTCCTCGCCCAGGCGACCGAGACGCTGATGTCCTCGATCGACCATCAGGAGACGCTCGGCAACGTGGCGTGGCTGGCAGTCCCCCAGATCGCCGACTGGTGCATCGTCGACCTGATCGACGAGGGTGGCGCGCGGCGCCACGTGGTCGTCGCCCACCCGGACCCCGACAAGCTGGCGATCGCCGAGGCGCTGCGCGCCTACGAGCCCGACGTGCCCGACCCCGACCGTGGCCTCGGCCGGGTGCTCAGCACCGGTGTCGGCGAGCTCGTCTCGGACGTCAGCGACGAGATGATCCGTGCCGGCGCGATCGACGACGAGCACCTCAGGCTGCTGCGCGAGGTCGGATTCCGCTCGGTCGTGATCGTGCCGCTTCGGGCCCGCGGGCGCACGCTCGGAGTGCTGACGCTCGTGACCGCCGAGTCGCTGCGGCGCCTGGACGAGAGCGACAAGGAGTTCGCCGAGCAGCTCGCGACCCGCGCCGCGGTCGCGGTCGAGAACGCGAGGCTCGCGACCGCGAGGCGAGAGATCGCCGAGACGCTTCAGCGGAGCCTGCTTCCCGACCGGGTCCCCGAGATCCCGGGGTGGGACATCGCGACGATGTACCGGCCGGCCAGCGGTTTCGACGAGGTCGAGGTCGGCGGCGACTTCTACGACTTCTTCGAGACCCCGGAGGGGTGGATCGTGCTGCTCGGGGACGTGACCGGTCGCGGCGTCGAGGCGGCGGCGATGACCTCGCTCGTGCGGCACGGCGCGCGGTTCCTCGCAAAGCACGAGCACAACCCGAGCCAGATCTTCGCGAGTCTCGACCAGGCGCTGCGCGAGCGGCCGGGGGTGTCGCTGTGCAGCGCGGTCTGCGCTCGGCTCGAGCCCGGGCGGATCGTGATCAGCTCGGCCGGCCATCCGCCGCCGCTGATCGTCCGTGACGACGGACGGATCCGTGAAATCGGCGGCACCGGTCCGATCCTCGGCGGCTGGCATGGGAGCTCGTGGACCGACCGCGCGGTCGACGTCGGCGCCACGGAGACGCTGCTGATCTACACCGACGGCGTCACCGATACGCGCGGCGAGGAGGAGCGGTTCGGTCGACACCGGCTGCGCGAGTTCCTCGCCGAACACGCCGAGTTCTCGCCGGACGAGATGATGGTCGCGCTCGACCGCCAGCTCGAGCGCTACCAGGCGCTCGGCGACGCCGACGACACCGGCGCCGTCGCGCTCCGCCCGGCCGACGCCGAGGCCGAGCGGTCCGCGGAGCGCCACCTCAGCGACGTGAGCAGGGTCGCATGAGCCCGCCCGACACGGACTACTTCGGCGCAAGCTTCCGGATCGAGACCGCCGACTCCGGGAACACACGCTCGATCGAGGCGTTCGGAGAGCTCGACAGCGGCAGCTCAGGCGAGCTACTCGAGGCGTTCGAACGCGCGGCGGCGGGCGGCGAGGCGGTCGAGGTGTCGCTCGACCTGCGCGGGGTGTCGTTCATCGACTCGACCGGGATGCGGACGATGATCCAGATCGAGCGGCTCGCGAACGAACGCGGGATCGCGCTGGTGCTCGTGCCCCCGCCCGAAGAGGTGACCGAGCTCCTGCGGGCCGCGGGAATCGCCGAGCACATGCAGGTCTCGTCCGGCACGGGCTCGAGCCGGCTCGGGCCGGACTTCTCCGACCGCGTCGACCTCGAGCTCGAGCGCGAGCCGCACGCCCCGAGCCGCGCCCGCGCGGAGGTGCGCGAGGCGCTCGACGGCCGGCTCGAGAACGCCGACATCGCGACCGTCGTGCTGCTCACCTCCGAGCTCGTCACCAACGCCGTGGTCCACCCGGACGCTCCCGAGGCGAGCAACATGGCGCTGCGGTTCTGGGTTTACGACGGCGGCATCCGGGTCGAGGTCGAAGACCCGGGCGACGGCTTCGACCCAGAGAACCGCACGAGCAGCTCGCGCCACGGTGGCAGGGGTCTGCTCCTCGTCGAGCGATGCGCGGTGAGCTGGGGCGCGCGGCACATCGAGGACGACCGCGGCCGTCGCTTCTGCGTCTGGTTCGAGTTTCTCGGGAGCGACCGCGAGGGCGCGGCGCTCAGCGGGTGAGCGGCCCCGAGCTCGCCTCGCTGTCGCTCGCCGATCCGGCTGAGCAATGGCAGGCGCTTGGGTTCGGCGTGAGCGATGGGCCGATTCGGGTCGGCGACGTGACGCTCGAGCTGGGCGCGCCTGGCGACGGGATCGTCGGCTGGGCGCTGCGCGGCGTCGAGGATGACGCGGAGCTCGACGGGCTGCCGTGGAGGGCCTCAGCCCAGGCCGCGGCGGCGGCGCCCGCCACGTCCCACCCCAACGGCGCCGTCGGGATCGACCACGTCGTCGTCGTGACCCCCGACTTCGACCGCACGGCGGCCGCGCTCGACGCCGCCGGCCTGGGTCTGCGCCGGGTCCGCGACGCCGGCGGTTTCCGGCAGGGCTTTCGCCGGCTCGGCCCGGCGATCCTCGAGCTCGTCGAGAATCAGCGCGGAGACCCGGGCGCGCCCGCGAGCTTCTGGGGCCTGGTCGTGATCGTCTCCGATTTGGAGGCGCTCGCAGAGCGTCTCGGCGACCGGCTCGGGCCGGTCAAGGCCGCGGTTCAGCCCGGGCGCCGGATCGCGACCCTCCGCGGCTCCGCAGGGATCAGCACGAACGTCGGGTTCATGGACCCGGAGTAAGCGCCCCCGGAACTTCTCTGCGGATCTGTACCCCGATCCGGTGCATAGAGCCGCAAAGTCCGCCTCGTGGACCCACACCCCGCGTCATCGGACGCTCCCTCCGATGACGCGGTGCCCCGTGTGGTGCGCCCCTTACGTATTCGCCCCCACGCCACAGATATCGGCCGCGGACCAAGCCTCCAAGAGACGGAAAAAGGGCTGATTCGGAGTCCGTAGAAAGCACTGAACCGCGCGCTACGCTGGCCGGATGGAGCCGCTCGAGCTGTTCAGTACGCGCACGCGAGAGTGGTTCGCGGATGCCTTCGAAAGACCGACCGCGGCACAGGAGCAGGCGTGGCCCGCGATCGCCTCGGGCGAGCACGTCCTGATCTCGGCCCCGACCGGTTCGGGTAAGACGCTCGCGGCGTTCCTATGGGGGATCGACCGGCTGGCCGGCGATCAGGAGCCGCGCGAGGGCATCGGCCTCGTCTACGTCTCGCCGCTGAAGGCGCTCTCCTACGACATCGACCGCAACCTCCGGGTGCCGCTGCGCGGGATCGGCGCCGACCTGAAGGTCGCCGTGCGCACCGGCGACACGCCGCAGCGCGAGCGCCAGGCGATGCTCCGCGAGCCCCCGGACATCCTGATCACGACGCCCGAGTCGCTGTACCTGATGCTCACTTCGCGCGCCCAGGAGCTGTTCAAGGGAGCGCGCGCGTGCATCGTCGACGAGATCCATGCGGTCGCCGCGACCAAGCGCGGCGCCCATCTCGCGCTGACGCTCGAACGGCTGACCGAGGCGACCGGCAACCCCGACCTGCAGCGGATCGCGCTGTCCGCGACGCAGAAGCCGCTCGAGGAGATCGGCCGCTTCCTCGTCGGCCCGAGCCGCGAGTGCCGGATCGTCGACACCGGCGTCCGCAAGCAGCTCGACCTCCAGATCCGCGTCCCGGTCGAGTCGATGGTCGAGCCCGACGACACTCCCGCGCCCGACCTCGATCCGCTCGCCGCCGGCGAATCGACCCGCCGCTCGATCTGGCCCGCGATGTACCCGCAGCTGCTCGAGCTGATCGAGGCCCACCGCTCCACGATCGTGTTCGTCAACAACCGCCGCGGCGCCGAGCGGCTCGCGCTGAGACTCAACGAGCTCTCCGAACACGAGATCGCCCGCGCCCATCACGGCTCGCTCGCGCGCGAGGAGCGGCTCGTCGTCGAGGAGATGCTGAAGGCCGGCGAGCTCCCCTGTCTGGTCGCGACGTCCAGCCTCGAGCTCGGGATCGACATGGGCGCGGTCGACCTCGTGATCCAGGTCGAGTCCCCGAAGTCGGTCGCCCGCGGCCTCCAGCGGATCGGCCGCGCCGGCCATACCGTCGAGGCGGTCTCCGAGGGCCGGATCTTCCCGAAGTTCCGCGCCGACCTGCTCGAGTGCGCGGTCGTCGCGCAACGGATGCGCTCCGGGGACATCGAGACGACCGTGGTCCCGAAGAACCCCCTCGACGTCCTCTCCCAGCAGATCGTCGCGATCGCGGCCGCGGCGCCCGAGGACCAGCCGGTCGCCGTCGACCACCTGCACGAGCTCGTCACCCGCACCCACTCCTACGCGACCCTCACCCGCACCCAGCTCGAGAACGTGCTCGACATGCTCGACGGCCGCTACCCGTCCTCGGAGTTCAAGGAGCTCCGCCCCCGGATCATCTGGGATCGCATCGGCGGCACGATCAAGGCCCGCCCCGGCGCCCGCCAGCTCGCGATCACGAGCGGCGGCACGATCCCCGACCGCGGCCTCTATGCCGTCACGCTCCCCGACGGCCGCCGCGTCGGCGAGCTCGACGAGGAGATGGTCTACGAGGCCCGCCCCGGACAGACGTTCCTGCTCGGCGCGACCACGTGGCGGATCGAGGAGATCACCCGCGACCGCGTGATCGTCACCCCCGCCCCGGGCCTCCCGGGAGCGGTGCCGTTCTGGAAGGGCGACGGCGTCGGGCGACCGAAGGAGCTCGGCGAGGCGATCGGCGCGTTCGCGCGGTGGGCGGTCGACCAGGACCCCGCCGTGCTCGAGCGC
Organism: uncultured Solirubrobacterales bacterium; assembly: GCA_963770735.1. Lineage (GTDB taxonomy): Bacteria > Actinomycetota > Thermoleophilia > Solirubrobacterales > Solirubrobacteraceae > Palsa-465. The sequence continues at coordinate 357,286 of CAVYRB010000001.1, forward strand.
GACTACGACCTCGACCGCCGCGCCGCCAAGAACCTCGTCGAATTCCTGTCAGAGCAGCAGGCGGCCACGCGCGTGATCCCCTCCGACCGCGCGATCGTGATCGAGCGGTTCCGCGACGAGATCGGCGACTGGCGTCTGTGCGTGCTGAGCCCGTTCGGCGGCCGCGTCCACGCCGCCTGGGGGCTGGCGCTGAGCGCCCGGATCCGGGACGAGCTCGGGCTCGAGTCGGACGCGATCTGGTCCGACGACGGGATCATCGTCCACCTCCCCGACGCGGAGCAGCCGCCGCCCGCCGACCTCGTGCTGATCGAGCCCGACGAGGTCGAGGACCGCGTCGTCGAGGAGCTGTCGGGCTCGGCGCTGTTCGGTGCCCGCTTCCGCGAGAACTCCTCGCGCGCGCTGCTGATCCCGCGCGCGCGACCCGGCAAGCGCACGCCGCTTTGGCAGCAGCGGCTGAAGGCCCAGTCGCTGCTCGAGGTCGCCCGCAAGTACGACGACTTCCCGATCGTGCTCGAGACCTACAGGGAATGCCTGCGCGACGTGCTCGACCTCCCCGGCCTGACCGAGCTGCTGACGCGACTGCACCGCCGCGAGATCAGCCTCGTCGAGGTCGAGACCCCGACCGCCTCGCCGATGGCCTCTTCCCTCCTGTTCGACTACGTCGCTACCTACATGTACGAGGGCGACACGCCCAACGCCGAGCGCCGCGCCGCCGCGCTGTCGCTCGACCGCGACCTGCTGCGTGAGCTGCTCGGCCAGGAGGAGCTCCGCGACCTGATCGACCCGGCCGCGCTCGCGCAGGTCGAGGAGGAGCTCCAGTTCCTGGCGCCGCTCCGCCGCGCCACCGGTCGCGACCAGCTCCACGACGTGCTGCGGTCGATCGGCGATTTGAGTGAAGAGGAGTGCCGCGCGCGGGTGGTCGAAGGTCTGGACTTCCGTCGCATGCTCGCTGAGCTCCAGGACGAACGCCGGGCGATCAAGGTCCGTCTGGGCGGCGAAGCGCGGTGGATCGACGCAGCGGATGCCGGGATGTACCGCGACGCGCTCGGGGTCGCGCCGCCCGGCGGCCTGCCCGCGGCGTTCGTCGAGGACGTGCCCGACGCGCTCTCGCGACTCGTGCGCCGGTACGCGTCGTCGCACGGCCCGTTCACGGTCGCGGATCTGCGCGCGCGCTACGGCGTCGACATGGCCGCGGTCCTGAACGAGCTCGAGCGTTCCGGCGTGCTGGTTCGCGGCGAGCTCCGTCCGGGTGGCAGCGAGCGCGAGTGGTGCGAGCCCGAGGTGCTCCGGCGCCTGCGCCGCACTTCGCTGGCGGTGCTGCGAAAGGAGGTCGAGCCGGTCGACCAGCGCGCGCTCGCGCGCTTCACGCCGGCCTGGCAGAACGTCGACCGCCACCCGGCCTCGGGCGCCGGCATCGACCGCCTGCGCGAGGCGCTGGTGCCGCTCCAGGCGCTGGCGCTGCCCGCCGACGTGTGGGAGCGCGACGTGCTTCCGCGCCGCGTCGGGGCGTACTCGCCGACGTGGATGGACCAGCTGTGCGCATCCGGCGAGGTCGTGTGGATCGGCGCCGGCGCGCTCGGTCGCAACTCCGGCCGCGTCGCTCTCTACTTCCGCGAGGACCTGCCGTTGCTCGGCGCCCCGCCGTTCAAAGGCTCGGCGCCCGATCTTTCCGAGCACGACGCGGTCCGCCGCCGCCTGGAGACCGGCGCCTGCTTCTTCACCGACCTGCTCGTCGACGTTGACCTGCCGCCCGACGCGCTCCAGGAAGCGCTCTGGGATCTCGCGTGGGCCGGCGAGGTCACCAACGACGCGTTCGCGCCGCTGCGCGCGCCGCGTCTGACGCTCGCGCGAGCGCAGCGCGACCTCGTGCGCCGGACCGGCCGCTTCTCCGCGCGGGCGCGTCGCGGTGCGGCTTCGCAGATCCAGGGCCGCTGGTCGCTGACCGCGCCGCTGCTGCGCGAGGGCGTCGATCCCTCCGCCCGCCGCCGCGCGATCGCGGAGCTGCTGCTCGAGCGCTACGGGGTTCTAACGCGCGAACAGGTCCTGGCCGAGGGCGTGCCGGGCGGCTTCTCCGCGCTGTACCCGGAGCTGACCCAGCTCGAGACGCTCGGGGTCGCGCGGCGCGGGTACTTCGTCGAGGGCCTCGGCGGCGCGCAGTTCGCTTTGCCGGGCGCCGTCGAGCGGCTGCGCTCGCAGCCAGAGCGTGACGCGGCACCGGTGGTGCTCTCGGCGGTCGATCCCTCGCAGCCGTACGGCGCCGCGCTGCCGTGGCCCGAGCTCGAGCGCCGGCCGCAACGCGTCGCCGGTGCGTACGTCGTGCTGCTGGACGGCGAGCCGCTCCTGTACCTCGAGCGCGGCGGCCGCGGGCTGCAGACGCTCGTCGGCGCCGAGGACCCGCGCGTCGGGCCGGCGCTCGCTGCGATCGTCGAGCAGGTGCGATCGGGCAGGATCAAGCGGCTCGCGCTCGAGAAGATCGACGGCGAGCCGGCGCTCGGCTCACCGCTGTCTCCGGCGCTGGTCGCGCTCGGGTTCCAGGAGGGCCCGCGCCGGATCACGCTCAGTGCCTGAGGGCGACACGATCGCGTGGGCGGCGAACCGGATCCGCCCGGTGCTCCAGGGCCGCGCGCCCGACGAGATCGTCAGCGGGCGTAACCCTACGTGGCCGGCGCGCCTCGGCGGCCAGGCCGTCACCGGAGTTGACACCCGCGGCAAGCACCTGTTTCTGCACTTCGAGGGCGGGCTCGTGCTCCACTCGCATCTCGGGATGGTCGGATCGTGGATCGTGCGCGCCGGATTCCGCGGGTCGCGTCGGGCGTGGATCGTGTTGCGCGTCGGCGACCGCTCAGTGGCAGAGCTCGACGGCCCGACGCTCGAGCTGATGACCGAGGGACGCGTGCGGTTCGACCAGCGGCTCGCGGGTCTCGGCCCGGACGTGCTCGCCGATCAGTTCGATGGGCGGCGGTTCCTCGCGCGCCTGCGCTCCGACGACCCGACCCGCCTGTTTGGCGACGCGCTGCTCGATCAGCGCAACGTCGCCGGGATCGGCAACATCTGGAAGGCGGAGGGCTGCTGGGAGGCGCGGGTAGACCCGTGGCGTGTTCTCGGCGACATCTCCGACGACGACGCGTTGGCCGTGATCAGCGCCGTTCGCCCACGGATGCAGCGCTCGGCGCTCGAGGGCCCGCGGGCGATCCAGCCCCGGGTCTACGGGCGCAGGGGGCGCCCCTGCCCGCGCTGCGGGGGGCGCATCACATCACGCGCGGGAGGCTACGCCCCGCTTGCCATCCAGGCTCGCCTGAAAGGGGCGGCCCCCCGTCCTCCGGCTGGAGACGCCAATCGGACGACCTATTGGTGTCCGAAGTGTCAGAACAGCAGTCGCAATCCTCGTCTCTGACGACGCCCGTGCGGTCCGTACCTTCCCGGACAGCATTAGCCTTTCTTGCTCGATGACCGCCGCCACCCTCGTCCGCGTCGGCCACAAGGGCGCCGACCTGATCACGCCGGGCAACACGAGCGAGAGCTTCGACGCCGCACTCGAGGCGGGCGTCGACATGATCGAGTTCGACGTGCTCCAGACGCGCACGCGGATCGTGCTCGCCCACGACTTCGGCGACGTCTCGCGCCGCTCGCCGCTGACGCTCGACGAGGGACTCGAGTACCTCGCCGGCCCGGCGTTCGCGGGGATCGGCTTACTCGTCGACCTGAAGCTCCCGGGATACGAGCTAGACGTGCTCGACGCTCTCCGCCGCCACAGCCTGGTCGACCGCGCGTTGATCTCGACGCAGTACCTCGAGAGCCTCGCCGCGATCCGTGAGGCGGAGCCGGCGGTGCGCGTGTCATGGACGGTGCCGAAGGTCCAGCGTGATCCGTTCCGGTCGTGGGCGACCCGGATCCCCGCCTACGCCGCGCTCCAGGCGATGCGGTTGGCCGTGCCCGGCCAGGCCGCCGACGCGATCCGGGCGCGCCGCTGCGACGCGCTGACTGCGCACTGGCGGCTCGTCACGGCCCGGCTCGTGCGCCGCGTGCGAGAGGCCGGCGGCGAGCTGTACGTGTGGACCGTCGACGACCTCTCCCAGATCCGCGCGCTCGAGGCGCTCGGGGTGACCGGCGTGATCACGAACGATCCGCGATTGTTCGCGGCGCTCGCGTGACGGATCGGGGCGATCCTCGTAGTGCTCATGTGATCGACGCGCTGCCGGCAACTGAGACCGAGGCGTCGGGAGCTCGTGGGAGCGCTTCGAGGCGCTCTACCGCTCGAGCCGCGACGACGTCTTCGCGTACGTGATCGACGCTGCTCGGTGATCGGGCCGCGGCCGAGGACGTGACCGCGGTCGCGTTCGAGCGCGCGTACCGGCGCCGGCGAACGTTCGACCGCCGCCGCGGCCAGGAGCGCGGGTGGCTGTTCGGGATCGCGCGGAACGCGGCGCTCGACGAGCTGCGCCGTCGCGCGCGGCTCGCGCGGTTGGCGGCCGAGCCCGAGGACGGGCCCGAGCCGCAGGTCGACGAGCACGACGTCGCGCTCCGCCGAACCGCGGTGCGCGAGGCGCTCTCGACGCTCTCCGCCCGCGAGCGCGAGATCGTCGCGCTGAAATTCCACGCGGGAATGTCGAACGCCGAACTCGCGAAGGTGATCGGCGTGAGCGAATCCAACGCCGGGACGCTGCTGTACCGGACGATGGAGAAGCTGAGGAAGGCGTGCGATGAGAGGGCTTGACGAGACTCCGCTTGATCCCGAGGCCGTGGCCGCGCTCGACGCGATCGACGCGACGCTCGCGGGCGAGGCAGTCGACCCCGATCACGCCGAGTTCGCGGAGCTCGCGCTGCTGCTCGCGGACGAGCGGCCGCGTGTGGAGCCGGGGTTCGCTGGTGCGCTGGACGAACGGGTCGAGCGGCGGTTCGCAACCGTTAAGCCGGCGCGTCGTCCGAGGCGGCGGTGGGTGTGGGAGTCGGCCGCGGGGCTGGCCGCGTGCGCGGTCCTGGCCGTGATCGTGGTGTCGGCGGGAGGGGGCGGGGCGAGCTCGCGGGCCTGAGCGCGCGGCCGGGGGCGCTGCCTCGAGCGCGAAGCCGTCAACAGACGCTCCTCGGGCCTGGGAGGTCCGCCGCGTCTTCCTCCGCCGCATCGTCGGGCGTCGTCGCCCAGCCCGCCTTCCGCGCAGCGGCCGCCCGGTCCAGCGCCGCCGGCTCGGGCGCCGCCGCCGGCCCCGCCGCACCGCAACCCGCCCCCACGGGCCGCAAGACGATCCAAGCCGCCCAGCTCTCGCTCTCAACCGCGGCTGGCCGCGTCGGCGCCGTCGCGCAGGAGGTGTTCGATGTGGTCGGCCGGCAGAACGGGATCGTCTCGAACTCGAACGTGACCTCGGGCACGACGAGCGGCTATGCCCAGTTCGAGTTGAGCATCCCGAGTGGCTCGCTCCCGCAGACGATGGCCGCGCTCTCGACGCTCCAGTACGCACATGTGGCCTCGCGCACCGATACGACCCAGGACGTCAACGACCAGTACCAGGCCGACGTCCGCGCCCTCGCCGACGCGCGCGCGCTTCGGACCTCGCTGCTCAAGCAGCTCGCGAACGCGACGACCCAAACCCAGATCGACAGCCTCAAGGCCCGGATCCACGACGCCGAGGCGTCGATCTCCTCAGACGAGGCGACGCTGCGTCGGCTCAGCCACCAGGTCAGCTTCAGCCAGGTCACGCTGACGATCAACGCGGGCTCGACGCCGGTCGGAGCCTCGCCCGGGGGTGGCGGGTTCGGGTTCGGCAAGGCCGCGCACGACGCCGGACGGGTGCTGACGGTCGCCGCGGGCGTCGCCCTGATCGTCCTCGCCGCGCTCGTCCCGCTCGCGCTGATCGCCGCTCTCGCCTGGTGGATCGCGACGCTCGTGCGCCGCCGCCGCCGCGAGCAGGCGCTCGACGCGATCTAGGCTGCAGGCGGTTCGCCGCAGCCGCGGGCCGTGTGCTATTCCTGGCACATGGCGGCCACGAGCGAGGACACCGCACAGCTACTGCGCAATGTCGCCCTGTTCTCGGAGCTCGCGGACGAGGACCTGGCGCAGGTCGCGGAGCTCGCCGTGCCGCGCACGTTCTCCGCGGGGGCGGTCGTCTTCCGTGAGGGCGACGCGAGCGACACCTGCTACGTGATCCGCGCGGGGCACGCTCGCGCGGTGCTCGAGCATCCGGACGGGCGCTCGATCACGCTCGCCCAGTTCGGCCCGGGGGAGATCTTCGGCGAGCTCGCGATGCTCGGCGAGGAGCCGCGTTCGGCGACGGTCGAGTCGATCGAGGAGACGGAGGCGATCGCGATCCTCGGACCCGATATGCGCCGGCTGCTGCGCGAGCACCCGGAGATCTCGATCAGGCTGATCGCGTCACTCGGCCGGCGCCTGCGGGAGGCCAACGACCGGCTTTCACGTCAGTCGTTCCAGACCGTGCAGAGCCGTGTCGCCTCGGTGCTCGCGCACCTGGTCGCCGGCGCCCGCGACGAGGGCGCCGCGGACGGGGACGTGCTGATCACCGCGACGCAGTCGGACCTCGCCCAGCTCGCCGGATCCTCGCGTGAGTCGGCGAGCCGGTTCCTCGCCGTGCTCGAGCGGGCTGGGATAATCACCCAGGGCCGCGGGAGGCTGACCGTTCACGACGCGGCGGCCCTGGAGCGTTACGTCTATTAGCCCCAAGGAAACAGATTCTCGGCGGGAGGCGTAGTCGTTCGCGGAGACCAGGTGATCGTGATCGTGCCGGCCAAGAGCCGGTCGGCGGGCGTGCTCGCGCTGCCGAAGGGGCACCCCGACGGCGACGAGAGCCCGCTCGAGGCCGCGGTCCGCGAGGTGCGTGAGGAGACCGGGGTCGAAGCGGTCCCGGTCGAGAAGCTCGGCGAGATCCAGTACACGTACGAGCGCAAGCGGGGCCTCGTGGACAAGCGGGTCGCGTTCTGGCTGTTCGATTACCGCTCGGGCGATCTTGATCCCGATCACGAGATCGCCGAGGCCCGGTGGATCCCGCTCGAGCAGGCGGTCGAGTCGCTGACCTACGAGGGCGAGCGCGAGATGGTCCGGCGGGCGCTTTCGCGCTACGTGCGGGATCGGTAGGCTCCTCAGCCGGTGCGGGTGCTCAACTTCTACTCGTCGGTGTTCGCCGACCAGCTTCGGCGTGGTCGAAAGACCGCGACGATCCGGCTCGGAGACAAGTCCCACAAGTACCGCAAGAACGACTGCGTGCTGGTCACGATCGGCTACCAGCATTCTCCGAGGGAGAAGATCTTCAACGCGGTGATCGACCAGGTCGAGGTCAAGCGCGTGCGCGACCTCTCACCGCGCGACATCGAGCACGACAACCCGGAGTTCCGCCGGATCGACGAGATGGTCCACTTCCTCGAGCAGATCTACGGCCGCAAGGTCGAGCTCGAGGACACCGTCACCGTCGTCCGTTTCTCGCAGATCATCGAGAACCCGCCTGAGATCAGGGATCGAATGCACGGGCTCGGGGGGGCACGCAACTGAGGGGGTCGGCATCGGGGTGGGCTGCGCAAGGCCATGACTACGCGAGGCCTTGCGCAGCCCACCCCCAGCCGGCCATCGGTGCACGCCGCCCTCGCTTAACAGCCTCAGCCCGCGGTGGTTGTCGGGCTCGTGTCTTGGCACTCCTTCTGAATGAGTGCCAGAATCCTTGATTAGCGCTTCGGGCGAGCTATATTCTGTGTTCAGTTGGCACTCTGGCATTGAGAGTGCCAAGAGGCCGTAATCCAAGCTTCCCAACCGGAGGTCGATATGAAGTTGAAGCCCCTTGGCGATCGGCTGATCGTTCAGGCAATCGAGGCAGAGGAGACCACTGCGAGTGGGCTCGTCCTGCCCGATACCGCCAAGGAGAAGCCACAGAAGGGCAAGGTGCTTGCCGTAGGCGATGGCAAGCTCAGTGAAGAGACCGGCAAGCGCGTCCCGCTCGACGTCGCCGAGGGCGACGAGGTCCTCTACAGCAAGTACGGCGGCACCGAGATCGAAGTGGACGGCGAGGACCTTCTCGTCCTCCGCGAGTCCGACGTGCTGGCGAAGGTCCAGTAGTCGGGCCAGAAACTAGGAGAACGAGATACATGGCACACAAGGAACTGAAGTACGACGCGGATGCCCGCAAGGCGCTCGAGGAGGGCGTCGACGCGGTAGCAAACGCTGTCAAGGTCACGCTCGGCCCTAAGGGCCGCTACGTCGTCCTTGACAAGAAGTTCGGCGCCCCGACGATCACCAACGATGGCGTGACGATCGCGCGGGAGATCGAGGTCGAGGACGTCTTCCAGAACCAGGGCGCACAGCTCGTGCGCGAGGTCGCCACGGCGACCAATGACGTCGCCGGTGACGGCACCACGACCGCGACGGTGCTGGCCCAGGCGATCGTTCGCCAGGGTCTGAAGAACGTCGCCGCCGGGGCCAACCCGCTGGCGCTCAAGCGCGGCATCGAGAAGGCGGTCGACGACGTCGTCGCCCACATCGAGAAGCAGGCGGTGGAGATCTCCGGCAAGGACCAGATCGCTCGCGTTGCGACGATCTCGGCCGGCGATGAGGAGATCGGCGACGTGATCGCCGACGCGATCGACAAGGTCGGCAAGGACGGCGTGGTCAACGTCGAGGAGGGCCAGACGTTCGGCATGGACCTCGAGTTCACCGAGGGCATGCAGTTCGACAAGGGCTACATCTCGCCCGTACATGGTCACCGACCAGGACCGGATGGAGGCGACCCTCGAGGACCCCTACATCCTGATCGCCAACCAGAAGATCGGCTCGGTCCGGGACGTGCTTCCCGTGCTCGAGCAGGTGATCCAGTCCGGCAAGCCGCTGCTGATCATCGCCGAGGACGTCGAGGGCGAGTCGCTCGCGACGCTCGTGGTCAACAAGCTCCGCGGCACCTTCACCGGCGTCGCGGTCAAGGCGCCCGGCTTCGGCGACCGCCGCAAGCGGATGCTCGAGGACATCGCGATCCTGACCGGTGGCGAGGTGATCACCGAGGAGATGGGCCTGAAGCTCGAGAACACGCAGGTCTCGCAGCTCGGCCGGGCCCGTCGCGTGGTCGTCGCCAAGGACACGACGACGATCGTCGACGGTGCCGGTGAGGCCGACGCGATCAAGGGCCGGATCAACCAGATCAAGAACGAGATCGAGAACACCGACTCGGACTTCGATCGCGAGAAGCTCCAGGAGCGGCTCGCGAAGCTGTCCGGCGGAGTCGCCGTCGTCAAGGTCGGCGCCGCCACCGAGACGGAGATGAAGGAGAAGAAGCACCGCGTCGAGGACGCGCTGCAGGCCACCCGCGCGGCCCTCGAGGAGGGCATCGTGCCGGGCGGCGGCGTGGCACTGCTCTCGGCGCAGGGCGCGATCAAGGTCGACGCGATCAGCGAGCCCGACGAGCAGACCGGCGCGAAGATCGTCGTGCGGGCGCTCGAGGAGCCGCTGCGTCAGCTCGCCGAGAACGCCGGGCTGGAAGGTTCGGTCGTCGTCAACGACGTCCGTAAGGCGAAGAAGGGCCAGGGTCTCAACGCCGAGAGCGGCGAGATCATCGACCTCGTCGCGGCGGGCATCATCGACCCGGCGATGGTCACGCGCTCGGCGCTCCAGAACGCCGCGTCGATCGCCAAGAACATCCTCACCACCGAGGCGATCGTCGCCGAGGTGCCGGAGAAGGACGGAGCCGGCGGCGGTGGCGGTGGCATGCCCGACATGTCGGGGATGATGTAGGAGCCGCAGTACGCTTTCGCCTCAACAGGCGAGTGTTGAAAGGGCCCGGCGAAAGCCGGGCCCTTTCGCGTTCTCGGGGGGCCGCAGAAAGCTGCGGCCCCCCGGGCGATGTGGGCGATTCCTTTCACATAGCGAAAGAAATCGCCCACGATGCCCGACGAGACCCCTACGGCAGGTTCGTCGGGAACGACTGGCCGGACCCGGCGCCCGGGCCGCAGACGATCGCGATCGAGACCGGCACGTTGGCCGGCTGGCCCTGCGAGTTGTACGTCGCGACACCGACGAGCGTCGACTGCCCGCTGCGCGGGAAGATCTTCGCGTCGGCGTACGCGCCGCTCGTGAGCGGTGCGCTCGGGCCCGTCGGACCCGCGGGGCCCGTGGGTCCGGTCGGCCCGGCGGGACCGGTGGGTCCGGTTGTGTCCGCCGCGGCCTTGGCCCGTGCGGGCTGCGCGCTCGGACGGGTCGCCGAGCCGCCGATCACCGTCGCGACCGGGGCGCACCAGCCGGCGAACGCGTCGCCCCAGGTGACGACCACGTTGCCGGTCGCCGTCCGGGTGCTCTGGCCGCCGGGGCTGGTCGAGGCGATCCCGCCGTTGGCGTTGATCGTGGCCCACCGGCGTACGAATCCGGTCACGTAGTTGGTGTCCCACTTGACCGGGTCGATCACGTGGTTCTTGAGCTGGCGCTCGCCGACCGAACCGTTCGGGATCGTGATGTTCGCGTATGCGGCTCCGCCCAGACCGAGTAGGGCGAAGGTCAGGGCCACGTATGCGATCGAGTGCTGCCGTGCGTGCTGGACGATCGCTCGAAGCATGTACGCGCCTCCTTTCGTTGTGGCTGGTCCCGCGGACAGTTTGGGGGTTCAGCGATTCGAACTACCCGAGCTGCTGAGAGTTGCGCGGTTATGTCCGACGATTGGCACCCGCTTGACACGTATACGAACATACGTTCGTGACGAGCGACGGCAACCCGTACACCCGCTTCAGGCGCGCGCTCGAGACGGGGAACGAGACGCTCGTCACCGCCACGGCGCTCGAGCTGCCGCGGGTCGCGCTCGAGGACGCGCTGCGGATCTGCCTCGTGCTGCGGACCGGCGACCCGGACCGCTACGACCGCGCCGCCGTGCGGTGGCTCGGCCGCTTCGCGCTCGAGGCGCGCCACGTCACGATCGACGATCTGCGCCAGGCGGCCGAAGCGCTCGCGGCGCTACCGCAGCGCGCGACCGAGGCGATGGAGGCGCTCCAGCGCCTGTGCCTCGCCCACGGCGTCGGCTGATCGCGGCTCAGGTGACCGGGCCTGCGGTGCGTCGTACGCCGCGGCGCCGGAACCCGCCCGCGGATCCGCGAGCCACGAAGCTCGCGAGCAGTCCGCCGACGATCGCGTAGACGACGGCCGCGAGGCCCCAGTTGAGCGCCATGTGGAGCTTCGGTCCCGTGACCGAGAAGACGTTGGCGAACGGGCCGACGAGCCATGCGCCGGCGTCGTGGATGGCGCCGACGATCGAGTTCGAAGCGTTGGCGTCGAGCAGCCTCAAGATCACCGCCACCACGATGATCGCCACCACGATTGCAGTGACCGTGCGGATTGCGCGTGCAAGCATCATCTCGTCTCTTCCTCCTGGCTGGCCCGGTCCGTTTCGGGCTGCCCAGGAGCTACCCGACCGCGCCGCGAGCGAATCCCCCGACGCGGTCGGTGGGGCTCCGGAGTCCCGGAGCCCCGAAGCCGCGTCAGTCGCCGGGCGTCACCTTGTCGGCGACCTTGTCGACGGCGTCCTTCACCGACGACTTCGCCTGATCGACCTTGCCCTCGTTCTTGAGGTCCTTATCGTCGGTCAGCGAGCCCGCCGCCTCCTTGACCCTGCCCTTGGCTTCATCGACATGCTTGTCGGTCATGGTTCTCCTTCGGTGAACTGGTGGACGTCCGGCTAAGGCCGGACACCTTCGCTCTACCCGGTGTGAGAAGCCTGGAAGCGCTCGAGCGCGGAGTACACGTCCAGAGTCAGCCGGGCGACCTCGGCCCAGTCGAACTGGAGCACGTGATCGCGGGCCTCGGCCACAACCTGGGCCCTGGCGTCGTCATCGGCCAGGAACTGCTCGAGGATCGCGCCGAGCGCGTTCGAGTTGCGCGAGGGGAACCGCACGCCGACGGTGCCGTCGCCCGGCACCACCTCCCGCAGGCCGCCGGTGTCGGCGACCACGCACAGGCAGCCCGAGGCCATCGCCTCGAGCGCGACGAGGCCGAACGGCTCGTAGATCGACGGGACGATCACGACCTCGGCGACCCGGTACAGCGAGTGGAGCATGTCGTCCCCGACCCAGCCGACGAACGAGCCGTAGCGCCGGAGACCGAGGCGCCGCGCCTGCTGCTTGAGCTCGGCCTCGGCGGTTCCGGTCCCGGCGACCACGAAGCGGACGTCGCCGAGCCGCTTTACCACCGGCGCGAGCGCGTCCAGCGCGAGGTGGAAGCCCTTCTCATAGACGAGCCGGCCGACCAGCAGCACCAGCCGCTCGTCGGGTTGGGCGTAGCGCGCGCGCAGCGCCGGCAGGTCGTCGACGACCGGCTCGAGGTCGCGCGGGTCGATCCCGTTCGGGATCACCGTCACCTTCGACGCGCGGATCCCGAAGACGGTCGCGACGTGTCCGCGCATGTACCGCGAGCAGGTGATCACCCGGTCGGCCCTCTGCACCATCGTGCGCTCGGCGGCGTGGATGTGGGACTGCGGGTGCTTCTGCACCCAACCCTGGTGCCTTCCGTATTCCGTCGCGTGGACCGTCGTCACCCACGGCAGCTGATGCCCTCGCGCGAGCCGCTCGGCGGCGGTCGCGACGAGCCAGTCGTGGGAGTGGACGAGCGCGAACTCGTGGCGCTCGCAGAGCTCCGCGCCGAGCGCGTACATGTCCGCGTTCATCTCGTCGACCCAATGGACGAACGCGCCGACGTCCTTCGGGAACGGCGGCTCCGCGACGCGGTGGACGATGACTCCGTGCCGGTCCTCCTCGGCGGGCAGATGGCCGCCGCCGCGCGTCAGCACGTGGACCTCTACACGTTGCTCGACCAGGTGCTCGGCCAGCTTGCGGACGTGCCGAGCGAGCCCGCCTTCGATCACGGGCGGGTACTCCCACGAGATCAGAAGGACGCGCATCGAGCCGCCCGAGACGGTACCCGACCGAAGTGGTCTCAGGTCACAAGCTCGGTCGCGGGCACCACCGACCCCGCAGGGGTCGGTGGTCCAGCCAGCGGCGGGAAGTTCGGCGGGCGGCGCTCGACGAAGCTCTTGACGCCCTCGGCGAAATCGGGCCTTGTGAACGACTCGCCCATCAGCCGGTTGGCCTCCACCACGGTCTCGTCGATCGTGTGCTCGTAGTCCGCAAACACCTGGCGCTTCATGTCCGCCATGCTCGCGGGCGAGCACTCGGTCGCGAGCATCCGCGCGTACGTGAGAGCCTCGTCGAGGGTGCGCCCGTCCTCCACGGCCCAGTTGGCGAGGCCCATCTCGGCCGCCTCGGCGCCCAGCACGATCCGGCCCGAGAGCAGCAGATCGAGCGCGCGCGCCGGGCCGATCAGCCGCGGCAGCATCCAGGACAGCCCGTGCTCGGCGACGAGCCCGCGCCGGGCGAACGCCGTCGTGAGCTTCGCGTCGGCGGCGACGAACCGCAGATCGCACATCAGCGCGTGGACCAACCCGAGGCCGGCGCAGGGACCGTTGATCGCCGCGATCACCGGCTTCGGGATCCCGAGCGCGTAGGTCACGGGACGCTCGTCGTGGCCCGTGCTCGAGCGCTCGGCGTCGCCGCCGGAGAGCGCCTGCAGATTGTCCATGTCGGCGCCCGCACAGAACCCGCGGCCCGCGCCGGTGAGCACGATCACGCGGACGTCGTCCCGGGCCGCGCAGTCATCGAGCAGATCGAAGTACATCGTCTGCATCTCGGCCGTCCAGGCGTTGAGACGATCCGGCCGGTTGAACGTAAGTACGGCGACGCCGTCCTCGATCTCCCTCAGCACCACGTCGGTCATCTGATCTCCTCTCTCACTGGACGGTGAACCGTACGCCTCCGAGCTGGAACGACTCGCCGCCGCCGGCCTCCAGCACGACCTCCACGAGTCCGCGCTCGTCCGGGTCTTCGACGAAGGCGACCCCGGCCTCCGACGGCGGGGCGCCGAGCACAGAGTCCCAGCGCGTCGCGACCTCGTCGATGTCGGCGACCGCGATCGTTGCCCCGGTGACGCGCGCGGTTGCGCTCCGGGTCTCCCACTCCGGGCCGCCCCAGCGCCAGGACCCGGGCGGGGACGGCCGGCTCACCGAGACGATCGCGCCACGCATGTCGCCGGGGTGCAGGTGGACCTCCTCGATGTCGTCGAGCGAGACCTCGAACACCTCGCGGACGCCCGCCGCGCGCACGCGCTCGCGGGCAGCGACGAAGTCGTCGAGTTGGAACATCGTCATATAGCCGCAGTCGTCGCCGCGCCGGTCCAGCAACCGCCCGGCGGCGGTGTTCTCCTGCACGGGCGAGACCACCTCGAGGAACGTGTCGCCGAGGCAGAAGACGGCGTTACGCAGGCCGAAGTACTCGACGCCGGGATCGGCGAACGGCTCGCGCAAGTCGAGCCGCTCGCTCAGCTCACCCGCGACCGCGTCGAGGTCGCTCGCGGCGACGACGGCTTGACGAAGCCTGAGCACCCCCGGGACCCTACCGGGGGCACTCAGGCGCTCGCCAGTTCGCCTCGGCTAATGCGGCCGCTACGCCGCGGGCGTGATGTTCTGATTGACCCGGAACAGGTTCTCCGGGTCGTACTGCGCCTTGATCCGGGCGAGCCTGTCGTAGTTGTCGCGGTAGCTCGCGCGGACCCGCTCCTCGCCCTCGTCCATCATCATGTTCACGTACGCGCCGCCGGCCGAGTGCGGGTGCAGCGCCTCGTGGTAACCGATGCTCCACTCGGTGATCGTCGGGGCGTTCGCGGGGTCGTGATCGACGCCGGCGAACACCGAGCCCCAGTTCGCATCGCGGTAACCCCACGCCGTGTCAGCAGGGCCGACGTCGTGCGCGGCTCCATCGATCGGGTACAGGTGCATCGTCGACTGCATCGTGGGCAGCTCTGAGCCGAACCGCTGATGGATGTCAATCGCCTCGTCCGGGATCTCCCGCACGAAATCCGCGCGCCAGTACCACTGGTCGCCCTTCGGATAGAGCGCGTCGAACGCGCCCTGGAGCATCGCGTGCGGCATTGGCTGCACGCCGTGCATGAGCGGCGCGGGGACCGCCTCCAGCAACGGCGCCATCGCCGCATGGGCCTCCGCCTCGGGGCCGACGTAGCACCACACGATCCCGGCCACCCTGCGCAGGTGGAGCTCCTCCGGGAACGGGGGCGCGGGCGGCACCATCGTGTACGCGAAGAACCCGTTCAGCTCGCGGGGAGCGGCGGGCAGGAACTCGCGATACGCCGCCAGCACGTCGCCGCCGTCCTCGACGGCCCAGAACGTCGGCCCGCCGACGATCGTGCCGACCTCGTGGAGACGGAACAGGAACGACGTCACGACGCCGAAGTTGCCGCCGCCGCCGCGGAGCGCCCAGAACAGGTCCGGGTGCTCCTCCGCGCTCGCGCGAACCTGCTCGCCGGTCGCGAGCACGACATCCGCCTCGAGCAGGTTGTCGATCGTCAGCCCGCACTTGCGCGTCAAATGACCGAGTCCTCCGCCGAGCGTCAGCCCGCCGACGCCGGTCGTCGAGATGATCCCGCTTGGGGTCGCGAGCCCGAACTCGCCCGTGGCGGCATCGACCTCGCCCCACGTGCAGCCGCCGCCGACGCGGACAGTGCGCGCCGCGGCATCGACCTCGATCGTCTTCAGCGGAGACAGGTCGATCACGACTCCGTCGTCGACCGTGCCCAGACCGCCGCCGTTGTGACCGCCGCCGCGGATCGCGAGCGGCAGTCCGTGGTCGCGCGCGAAGCGCACGACCGCGGCGACGTCGTCGGGGTCGGTGCACCGGGCGATCAACCCGGGGCGCTTGTCGATCATCGCGTTGTAGACCGCGCGCGCGTCCTCGTAGTTGGCGTCGCTCGGCCCGATCAGCTGGCCCTTGAAGCCGACAAGCTCCTGCCGGGCGGCCTCCGCGGGTGAGATGGTTGTACTCATGTAAGCCCTCCAGTCCGGTTCCGCGCCTCCGCTGTGCAACGTAGGCGGCCCCAGTCGGCCTGTCATGACCCGGGTTGATCGTCTTTTTGGTGTATCCCGGGAAGGAAGGGCTGGAACCGGTAGTCAGACCTGACTATGGTGCCCATAGGGCTGTTTGTGCAAGACCTGCCCGCTTCCCTTCGCCTCTCCTCGGGACTTCCGTTCGTCGGTCGCTCTGCCGAGTTGGAGAAGCTGCGGACGCTGCTGCCAACCGCTGCGGTCGAGGGCCTGCGGATCGTCCTGCTCGGAGGGGAGCCGGGGTCGGGCAAGAGCCGGCTCGTGCGCGAGTTCGCGATCGAGGCGGCCGACGACGACACGCTCGTCCTCTACGGCGCGTGCGACCCGGTGGTGCAGGCGCCGTACGGCCCGTTCGCCGAGGCGTTCGAGGGCGTGCCCGACGCGATCGACCTTGATGACGTTTCGGCCGCGCTCGGCGCTGGCGCCACCGCCCTCAGCCGGCTCGTCCCGGCCCTGCCCGTCGACGAGGCCCGCGCGCCGGCGGCGGTTGCCGACCCGGACACCGAACGCCACCGCCTCCACACGGCGGTTGTGGACCTGCTCGAGCTGATCGGGCGCGAGCAACCGGTGCTGCTCGCGATCGAGGACGCGCACTGGGCCGACGGCTCGACCCTGCTGCTGCTCCGCCACCTCGCTCGGGCGGCAGTGACGGCGCCGGCGCTCGTGCTGGTGACGTTCCGCGACACCGAGGCGGAGATGCCCGACGCGCTCGCGGAGGCGCTCGCCGACCTTCGTCGTTCGAACCACGTCGTGCGGATCCGCCTCGCGGGGCTGTCCGAGGACGAGGTCACCGACTTCGTCGCCGGCGCCTCGGAGGGCGAGGTCGGCGCTGACCTCCCCGAGCTCGCCACCGCGATCAGCGAGCTCACCGCGGGCAACGCGTTCCTGATGTGCGAGCTGTGGCGGGCGCTCGTCGAGACGGGCGCAATCGAGGTGGTCGACGGCGCGGTGCTGCTGAGGCGTCCGATCGCCGAGCTCGGGACGCCGGAGAGCGTGCGCGAGGTCGTCAGCCAGAGGCTCGCGCGCCTGTCTCCGGAGACCACCGTGCTGCTGGAGCTCGCGGCGACGATCGGCAACGAGTTCGAGCTCGAGCTCGTGCGCGACGGGAGCGGGCTCGGCGAGCGCGAGCTCGTCGCGGCGCTCGACGAGGCGGTCCGCAGCGGGCTCGCGGAGGAGCTGTCCGGCCACCGCCTCAGCTACCGGTTCACCCACGAGCTCGTGCGCCGCGCCGTCTACGACCGCCTCACCGCCGTCAGGCGTGCGGAGCTGCACCTACGCGTCGGCGAGGCCAGAGAGGCCGCGAGCGGACGCTCCGGCCGCGCGCTCGCGGACCTCGCCCACCACTTCACCGCGGCCGCGCCGCTCGACGGGACCGCGCGCGCGATCGAGTACAACCGACTCGCCGCTGAGGCCGCCACCGACGCGTTCGCCTTCGGCGAAGCCGCCCGCTGCCTGCGGACCGCGCTCGATCTCGGAATCGACGACGAGCGCGAGCGGGCCGAGGTATTGCTCGAGCTCGGGGACGCGACGAACCGCGCGGGCAAGTCGGTCGACGCGATCCGCGCGTTCGAGTCGGCCGCGGACATCGCCCGCGGGCTCGGCGACGCACGGCTGCTCGCGCGGGCGGCGATCGGGTACGAGGAGTCTCACTGGCGTCCCGGGGTGATCGGAGACGCGGCGAGCCTGCTCGAGGAAGCTGCGCTCGCGCTGGGCGAGGAGCGCTCAGTGCTCCGGGTCGGGCTCCTCAGCGGGCTCGCGCGGGCACTCGACATGCAGGGCGACCGCGAGCTCGGAGGGTCCGTGCGCGACAGCGCGATCAGGCTTGCCCGGCAGCTCGACGACCGCGTCGGACTCGCGAACGTGCTGATGCGCGCGTACTGGTCGCGAGGGACCACCTCGATCGACGAGATCCTCAAGATGCTGACCGAGGCGAAGGCACTCGGCGAGGAGATGGGCGACATCGATATCCAGACCGAGGCGACCGCGTGGCGCGTCGCCACGTACATCACGATCGGCGATCTCGCCTCCGCGCGCTGCGATGTCTCGGTCCAGCTGGAGATGGCCCAGGCCTCCGCTCAGCCGTTCATGATCCACGTCGCGGAGCACTACCGGTCCGCGATCTCGCTCGCCGACGGCCGGCTCGAGGACGCGGAGGACGCTGCACGCCGCTCCTACGAGACCGGGCGCCTACTGACCGGGCGCGACGCCTCCGGCATCCATGGGATCCAGATCTTCAGCCTCAGGCGCGAGCAGGGGCGACTCGCCGAGCTCGCGCCGGTGGTCCGGGTGCTCGCCGCCTCGGGACGCGACGCGGGTCCGTGGCGGCCGGGGATGGTCGCGCTGCTCACCGAGCTCGGAATGGAGGACGAGGCTCGGCGCCAGCTCGAGCGGATCGCCGGCGAGGGGCTCGACCAGTTCCGCGAGACGCTGTGGCTGGCGTCGCTCACGTACGTCACCGACGCGTGCGTGGCGCTTGGCGACGCGGCGACGGCGATGCTCGTGTACCCCGAGCTCGAGCGACTCGCGGGCACCAACGTGATGATCGGCCACGGCGTGTCGATCTACGGAGCCGCCGACCGCTACCTGGGGATGCTGGCGGCGACGCTTGGAGAGATGGAGCTGGCCCGGGTCCACTTCGAGGGGGCGATCGAGCTCAACCGCAGGATGGGCGCCCGCACCTGGGTCGCCCACACCGACTACCAGTACGCCCGAGCGCTCGTCGCCGCCGGCGGCGACGACGAGCTCGTCCAAGCGCTCGCGTCCGAAGCGCGTGAGCTCGCGACCCGGATCGGCCTGCGTGCGCTACTGCCGCGGATCGACGCGCTCGGCTCCTTCGCGCCGGCGCCCGAGCTCCCCGACGGCCTCTCGCCGAGGGAGGTCGAGATCCTGCGCCTGGTCGCCCGCGGGATCAGCAACCGTGAGATCGGGCGGGAGCTCTTCATCAGCGAGCACACGGCCGCCAACCACATCCGCAGCATCTTGCGCAAGACCAACTGCGCGAACCGCACCGAGGCGGCGTCATACGCGCACCGCCATTCGCTTGCCGAGGCGTGAGAAAGGAGGTTACGATCGCACCATGCCGCTGTTCATCATCGAACGCACCTTTGCGGACCAGCTGAACTTGTCGAGCGACGACGTCAACGTGATCGAGGAGATCAACGCCGACGAGGGCGTGCGCTGGCTGTTCTCATTCCTGAGCGCGGACCGGCGCCGGACCTATTGCCTCTACGAGGCGCCCTCGGCGGACGCGATCCTCGAGGCCGCGAAGCGGGCGGAGGTTCCCGCTGACGAGATCGTCGAGATCGAGGCGGACACGGTCGGACCGAGGCGCGCGGCCGAGTGGGCCGCGTCCCAGCCCGCGGCGTAGTCGCCTCAGAGGCGCTCGAACACGCCGAGCCCGTGGTCGTCCACGAGCGGCAGCAGCGGCTGCCTCGAGTCGAACGAGCGCTCCTCGCCGGTCAGCACGTCGCGCCAATGCCCGCCGGGCGCGTCCGCGAGCGTCGCCTCGCGCGCGGCCTCCTCGCGCACGGCGACGACCGTGAGCACGTCGCCGCCGCGGACGTACGCGCACGCGCCCGGGCCGGCGTCGAGCGGCTCGTACGAACCCGAAAACGGTCTCGGCCGGCGCGCCCGCAGCCCGAGCAGCCGCAGCATCAGGAACAGCTTGCGCGTCTCCTCGACGGCCTGGGAGCCGCCCATCAGCCGGCGCAGCATCTCGTCGCGGTAGCCCCAGTCGACGGGACGGCGGTTGTCCGGGTCGACCAGCGCCCGGTAGGGCAGCTCGTCGCCCTGATAGATGTCGGGGATCCCGGGCGCGGTCAGCTTCAGCGCCAGCGCCCCGAGCGCGGACCGCTCACCGGCGCGCTCGACTCTGGCGACGAACGGCTCGAGCACGGCCAGGAAAGCCTCTTCGGTGTAGAGCGCCCGGCAGAAGTCGATCGCCGCGCGCTCGTAGTCGGGACGCTGGTCGACCCAGCTCGTGTTGCGCTTGGCCTCGCGGAGGGCCTTCACGACGTACGCCTCGATCCGCTCGAGCTCGATCGGCCAGGCGCCGACGAGCGTCTGGAACAGGAAATACCGCTCGACGTCATCCGGAGCCCCGTCACGGCGGTGGCGTTCGGACAGTTCGAGCAGCCGTTGGGCGACCGCCGCCCAGTCCGGTGCCATCGACGCGAGCGCCCCGATCCGGGCCCGGACGTCGCCCGAGCGCTTGGCGTCGTGGGTCATCGTCGTCAGCAGCGCGTTCGGAAACCGCTCGGCTCGCTCGAGCGAGCGCGCGTGGAATTGGTCGACGCCGATCCCGAACCGGCCCGGGTCGCCGCCGACGTCGTTCAGCGCCAGCAGCCGCGCGTAGCGGTAGAACGCGGTGTCCTCGACCCCCTTGGCCATGATCGCCGGGGTCGTCTGCTGGAAGCGGGTGATGAAGGCGGGCGGGCCTTCGATGAGCAGGCGTTGGAAGTCCGGGTCGAGGGTTGCTATGGCCTGGCGGTCCCGGGCGTCGATGCTGTCCGCATGCGGATCGATGTACGTGCGGTATATGGCTAGGGAAGAGAGCGCTCGAGCGAGGTCGTCGACGGTCTTTGGCGATTCCGTCACACGTGTAGTGACGGATTCGCCATGGTTCCTGTCCAGCTCGCGGGCGAGGCGTTCGACCTCGGGCGCGAACGTCGTCCGCGCCTGCTCGTACTTCGCTTCAAAAGCCACATCCTCGAACCCCCGACGGTCTCCCGAAACCGACTCCCACAGCCGCGTCAATACGCCCTCCCCGGCCGGATCCACGAACAAAGCACACGCGTCGTTGAGGAACTCGTAGCCGACGGTCCCGCACACGGGCCAGTCGCGCAGCCGCTCGTCCGGGTCGAGGATCTTCTCGACCCAGACCCGCTCGGCGCCGCCAGAACGCAACCGCTCCAGGTACTGCGCCGGATCAGCGAGCCCGTCCGGATGGTCGACGCGCAGCCCGTCGACCAGGCCCCGCCGAACCAGCGACAAAACGAGCGCGTGGGTTCGTTCGAACACCTCGGGATCCTCCTGGCGCACGCCCGCGAGGTCGTCGATGTCGAAGAAGCGCCGGTGTCTGCCCGTCGCCGGGTCGATGTCGAAGAACTGACGTCGCAGCGTCTCGTCGGCCCAGTACGGGTTCTCTTCGGACGCGGCCATGTGGTTCGGCACGACATCGAGAATCAGGCCCATTCCCGCGAGGTTGGTTTCCTGGGCGAGGCGGTCGAACTCGGCCTCGCCCCCGAGCGCGCTCGACAGGTGCGTCGGGTCGATCACGTCGTAACCGTGCGTGGAGCCCTGGCGCGCCTGCAGCAACGGCGACAGGTAAAGGTGCGAGACGCCGAGATCTCGCAGGTAGGGGATCAGCTGGCGCGCCGAGTCGAACCCGAAGCGGTCCGTCAGCTGCAGGCGATAGGTCGCTCTCAGCTCGATGCTCATGTGACTCGCTTCAGGATCACGATCGAGCGCGCCATCACCTCGACCTCGGTGCGGGCGCCGTAGCTGACGCTTCCGGGCTCCGCGAGCGGGTCGGCGGTCGAGAGCTCGAGCGACCACTGCGCGCCGAACCGGCGGCGGGGCAGCATGAACGTCTGGTCCTCGTGGTCGGAATTGAACAGCACCACGAACGAGTCGTCCTCGATCTCCTCGCCGTACGGCCCCGGCGAGCTGAGCTCGCGGCCGTTGAGGAACATCCCGAGCGCGTGGAGGCCGTCGTTCCAGTCACGCCGCGTCATCTTGCGGCCGTCGGGACGGAACCACCACACGTCGGGAAGGCCCGAGCGTTCGCCCTCGGTGCCGCGCAGGAAGGTGTCGCGCCTGAACACCGGGTGCTCCCGCCGTAGGCGGATCAGCCGGCGCGTGAAGTCGCGCAGCTCGGTGGCGCGCGGGGTCGGAGTCCAGTCGTACCACGAGAGCTCGTTGTCCTGGCACCAGGCGTTGTTGTTTCCCCGCTGCGTGCGGTCCATCTCGTCGCCCCCGAGCAGCATCGGTGTGCCCTGGGAGATCAGCAGCGTGGTCAGGAAATTCCGCTGTTGTCGCGCGCGAAGTGCGCGGATGCCATCGTCGTCGGTCTCACCCTCGGCTCCGCAGTTCCACGAGCGGTTGTCGTCGGTGCCGTCGTGGTTGTCCTCGTGGTTGGCTTCGTTGTGCTTCTGCTCGTAGCTGAGCAGATCGTGCAGTGTGAAGCCGTCGTGGGCGGTGATGAAGTTGATCGACGCGAACGGGTCGCGGCCGTCGGCGGCGTACAGGTCGGCCGACCCCGACAGCCTCTCGGCGGCCTCGCCGTTGGTCGCGTGCCCGCGCCAGTAGTCGCGCATCGCGTCGCGGTAGACGCCGTTCCACTCCGACCACAGCACCGGGAAGTTGCCGACCTGGTAGCCGCCGGGCCCGACGTCCCAGGGCTCGGCGATCAGCTTCACCTGCGAGAGCACCGGGTCCTGGTGAATCACGTCGAAGAACGCCGACAGCCGGTCGACGTCGAACAGCTCCCGCGCCAGCGCCGCCGCGAGGTCGAACCGGAAGCCGTCGACGTGGCACTCGGTGACCCAGTAGCGAAGCGAGTCCATGATCAGGCGCAGCACGCTCGGGTGGACGGGGTTCAGCGAGTTGCCGGTGCCGGTGAAGTCCATGTAGTGGCGGGCGTTGTCCGGCATCAGCCTGTAGTAGGCAGAGTTGTCCACACCCTTGAACGACAGCATCGGGCCGAGGTGGTTGCCCTCGGCCGTGTGGTTGTAGACGACGTCGAGGATCACCTCGATGCCCGCTCTGTGCAGGGCCTTCACCATGCCTTTGAATTCCCTCACCTGCTCGCCGCGACGGCCGGTCGCCGCGTACTCGGAGTGGGGCGCGAAGTAGCCGATCGTGCTGTAGCCCCAGTAGTTGCGCAGCCCGCGCTCGGACAGGAATGACTCGTCAGAAATGTGATGCACGGGCAGCAGCTCGACCGCTGTGACGCCGAGGTCCTTGAGGTAGGCGACTGCCGGCTCGGACGCGAGCCCGGCGTACGTGCCGCGCAGGTCCTCGCGCACGTCGGGGTGGCGCATCGTGAACCCCTTGACGTGGGTCTCGTAGATCACGGTGTCGGCGAACGGAATCCCCGGCGGACGGTCCCCCTCCCACAGGAACGCGTCGTCGATCACCACCGACTTCGGCATCGCCGTGGCGTCGTCCTCGTCGTCGATCTCGAGGTCGGCGTCTTCGGTCCCGTCCGGGATGTACGGCAGCACGTTGGCGTCCTGCGCCCAGTCGACGACACCGTCGATCGCCTTCGCGTACGGGTCGATCAGCAGCTTGTCGGCGTTGAAGCGCTGGCCCTCCTCCGGCGCGTACGGGCCGTGGACCCGAAAGCCGTACCGCTGCCCGGGCCCCACGTCCGGCAGGTAGCAGTACCAGTTGAGCGCCCGGCGCTGAGGCATCTCGATCCGCCGCTCGTTGTCCTCGTCGTCGAACAGGCACACCTCGACCGCCTCCGCATGCTCGGAGAAGATCGAGAAGTTGGTGCCGCTCCCGTCCCAGGCTGCGCCCAGGGGGAACGGTCGGCCCGGCCAGACCTCGGGCCCGTCATCACTGCTCATCTCACGTCCTCCAGCAACGCACCGGAAAGAGGGGCGACATCGAGGAGGGAGGGGGTGCCGGGGTCAAGCGGGGAGGGCGCGCTCGTATCGGGGAGCGCGACGCTGTCGGGATCGAGCCGCGTGTCGTCGGTCGTCGCCAGCCGCACGGTCGCGTCGCCGGCGTCGACCCGCAACGCCTCGCGCCCGAAGTTGCAGACGAGTTCGAACCTGCCGCGCCGCACCCGCAGCCACCGCTCGTCCTCGTCCCACTCGAGCGCGTCGACCGGGCCGGCCGGCAGCTCGCGGCGGACCGCGAGCAATGCCGCGTACAGCCGCACCACCTCAGGAGCGACCTCGCGCGACGACTTGGAGTGCTCGAACGTCGCCGGGTCCTGGGGGTCGGGGATCTCCTCCTCCGCGAACCCAGAGAACGCCGCGAACTCCTCGCGCCGCCCCCGCCGCGTCGCCTCGGCGATCTTCGGGTCGATGTGATCCGAGAAGAACTGGAAGGATGCACGCTCGCCGTACTCCTCGCCCATGAACAGCAACGGCACGTACGGCGACAGCAGCGTGCAGAAAGCGGCGAGCGGCTGCAGCTCCGGGGCGAGCCGGTCGCCCAGCGCGCGGTTGCCGACCTGGTCGTGGTTCTGGGAGTAGACGACAAAGCGCTCCGGCGGCACGTGCCGGAACGTGTCGGCGAACTGCGCGAGCGAGCCGAAATCGGAGTAGTAGCCGTCGCGCTCATCCGTGAGCAGCACGTGCAGTGCGTGGTGGAAGTCGTCGATCCAGATCGCGTCGCACGCAGGGGCACCGTGCTCGTGCGGGTCGTCCATGCCGATCTCGCCGATCACGATCGCGCCCGGGCGCTCGTTGTGGACGCGGCGGGCGATCGCGGCGACGATGTGCTCGGGGGTCGAGTCGGCGATCGCGTGGATCGCGTCGAGCCGCAGGCCGTCGATCCCGAAGTCGCGGATCCAGCCGCTCGCGCTCTGGAGCACCCACTCGCGGACGGCGTCGCTCCCCGGCTGGTCGTAGTTGATCGCGCGGCCCCAGGGCGTCTCGTGCTTGTCGGTGAAGTACGGGCCGAACGCGTCGAGCGCCTTGATCCCCGAGGCGCCGATGTGGTTGTAGACGACATCGAGGAACACGGCGATCCCGACGCGATGCGCGGATTCGACCAGCCGCAGCAAGCCGTGCGGCCCGCCGTAGGACGACTGCGCCGCGGAGATGTAGATCCCGTCATAGCCCCAGCCGCGGGCGCCCGGGAACTCGGCGACCGGCATCAGCTCGATCGCGGTGACGCCGAGCTCCGCGAGCCCGTCGAGGTGCGGGATCGCCGCCTCGAACGTCCCCTCCGGCGTGAACGTGCCGACGTGCAGCTCATAGATCACGTGGTCGATGATCGGGCGCGGCTGCGCCAGTGGCGTCGGCGGCTCGACCGACAGCACCCGCGAGGGCCCGCGAATCCCGTCCGGCTGCCAGCGCGAGCATGGGTCCGGGAAGCGATCGCCGTCGACTACGAAGAAATAGTCCTCGCCGGCGCTCGCCTCGCAGACGGTCGCAAACACGCCGTCACGCTCCTCGCCGATCGGAAGCTCGCGGCCATCGAGGACGAGCGCGATCGACCGGGCGCGCGGCGCCCAGACGCGAAAGACCGTTAGCCCGTCGCCAACCGGGCGCGCACCGAACTCCCTCACTCGCTCTCTGGTACCAGCCAGACAGCAGCCAGCGGCGGGAGCGTCAGCTCGGCCGACACCGGCTGGCCGTGCCACGGGATCGGCTCGGGCTGGACCCCTCCGAGATTGCCGACATCGCTTCCGCCGTAGTAGGTCGAGTCCGTATTGAGAGCCTCCCGCCAGCGCGTCGCCCGGGGGAGGCCGAGCCGGTAGCCCTCGCGCGGGACCGGAGACAGGTTCGCGACGAACACGAGCACCCGCTCACCGTCGCGCGACTGTCGTGCGAACGCGACCACGTTCGAGTCCGCGTCGTTGGGCTCGATCCACCAGAACCCCGACGGGTCGGAGTCGACCTCCCACAGCGCCGGCTCGTCGTGGTAGAGCCGGTTCAGGTCGCGCACCAGCGACTGGATCCCGGCGTGACCGGGCTGCTCGAGCAGATGCCAGTCGAGCGAGCGCTCTTCGCTCCACTCCGACACCTGCGCAAGCTCGCCGCCCATGAACAGCAGCTTCTTGCCCGGATGCGCCCACATGTAGGCGTACAGCGCGCGCAGATTTGCCAACTTCTGCCACGGGTCGCCCGGCATCTTCGAGTACAGCGATCCCTTGCCGTGGACGACCTCGTCGTGGGACAGCGGCAGGATGAAGTTCTCGCTGAACGCGTACATCAGCGAGAACGTCAGCTCGTGGTGGTGGTAGCGGCGGTAGATCGAGTCCTGCTGGAAGTAGGAGAGCGTGTCGTGCATCCAGCCCATGTTCCACTTGAAGCCGAACCCGAGACCGCCCAGGTACGTCGGCCGTGAGACGCCCGGCCACGCGGTCGACTCCTCCGCGGCGGTGACGATCCCCGGCTCGCGCCCGTATACGACCTCGTTGAACTCCTTCAGGAACGCGACCGCGTCGAGGTCCTCGCGCCCGCCGAACTGGTTCGGTACCCACTCGCCCTCGTTGCGCGAGTAGTCGAGGTACAGCATCGACGCGACCGCGTCGACCCGGATCCCGTCGGCGTGGTAGTCGCGCAGCCAGAACAGGGCGTTCGAGATCAGGAAGTTGCGGACCTCGTGGCGGCCGTAGTTGAACACGAGCGTGCCCCAGTCGGGATGCGCGCCGCGGCGCGGGTCGTCGTGCTCATAGAGAGCCGTGCCGTCGAACCGCGCGAGCGCGAACTCGTCGCGGGGGAAGTGGGCGGGCACCCAGTCGAGGATCACGCCGACGCCGTTTGAGTGCATCCGCTCGATGAACTCCCGGAGCTCGTCGGGGTTGCCGTAGCGCGGGGCCGGTGCGAAGTAGCCCGTCACCTGGTAGCCCCAGGAGCCGCTGAACGGGTGGTGCATCACCGGCAGCAGCTCGACGTGGGTGAAGCCCATGTCCTTGACGTAGCTCGACAGCTCGTCGGCGAGCTCGAGGTAGGTCAGCGGCCGGTTGCCCTCGAGCGAGTTCAGCCGCCACGACCCGAGGTGCACCTCATAGATCGACATCGGCCGTTGTAGCGGCTGCTCCTCGGCCCGCGCGGCAAGCCACTCGGCGTCGCCGGCGCCCCAACGATGCTCCGAGCGGAAGACGATCGACGCGGTCTGCGGTGGGTGCTCGGCCTCCTGCGCGTAGGGGTCGGCCTTCAGCCGGAGCTCGCCGTCGGCGCCGAGGATCTCGTACTTGTAGCGATCGCCCGGCTCGACTCCAGGCAGGAACAGCTCCCAGACGCCGGTCGCGCCGAGCGTCCGCATCGCGTGCAGCCGGCCGTCCCACGTGTTGAAGTCTCCGACGACGCTGACCGCCCGCGCCGCCGGCGCCCACACCGCGAATGCCGTGCCGAGCACTCCCTGATGCTCGACCACGTGCGCCCCGAGCTTGTCGTAGAGCTCCTCGTGGCGACCCTCGCTGATCAGGTGCTGGTCGAGCTCCCCGATCGTCGGCGTGAACGCGTACGGGTCGTCGATCGTGAAGCTGTTCGAGTCGCCGTAGTCGACCACGAGCCGGTAGCGCAGCGGCAGCTCGGCGCCCTCGACTAAGCCCTGGAACATCCCGCCGGGGTGGATCTGCCGGAGCTCGACCTCGGTTCCGTCATCGAGCAGCGCCGTGATCGCACTCGCGGCGGGGCGCAGCGCGCGGATCGCGACGCCGTCGTCGGCCGGATGGGCGCCGAGAACGGCGTGCGGGTCGGGGTGCTCGCGGCGGACAAGCGCGTCGAGCTCGGTTGACGCGACGGTGGTCATTCCTGGTCCAGCAGCCTCCGGATCCCGGCGACCGGGATGCTGACCCAGTCCGGGCGGTTGTCGAGCTCGTACTGGAGCTCGTAGATCGCCTTCTCGAGCTCGAAGATCGACAGCAGCGTGACGACCTGGGCGTCGCCGGCCGGCAGCAGCGTCGAGTCGACGTGCTCGAAGTAGCGCTCGAGGAACCGCTCCCGGGCGCGCTGCTCGAACTCCTCGGGCGCCCCGCCTCCGCGGAGGATCTCGACCGCCGAGGTCACGTAGGCGAACGACCGCAGCATGCTGGCGACGTCGCGCAGCGGCGAGCGCTTCTGTCGGCGCTCGTGCAGCGGTCGCGCCGGCTCGCCCTCGAAGTCGATGATCACCCAGCCGCGGTTTGCGGTGAACAGGGTCTGGCCGAGGTGGTAGTCGCCGTGGGTGCGGATCACGCGGCCGCCGACGCCGATCTGCGCCTGAGCGGCGAGCCGCTCGCGGATGTCCTGCCCACGACCCGCGATCTCGGCGACGCGCTCGTCGTCGGGAAGTCGCACGAACGCGCGCTCGATGTCCTCGTCGACGGTCGCGGTCAGCAGCGACAGCGCCTCCTGGCTCGGCTCTTCGGGAGAGAACGCGGGGTCGCCCGCGACCGACGCGAGCACGTTGTGCATCTCCGCGGTGACGTGGCCGAGCCCGCCGAGCCGGTCGAGGAACATGTCGGGCCGAGACACGATCTCGTCGAGCGCGAGGTCCCAGCCGTCCAGGGCGTCAGAGAGGAACGTTTGGGCGACGCCGAGCGTGGCGCTCAGTGCCTGCCCCTCGTACTCGTACCAGCCCTGCAGCGGCGCGATGCTTTCGAACCGGTGCTCGGTCAGGAACCTCAGCATCTCGAGCTCCGGGTTGATGCCCGGCTCGAGCTTGCGAAACGCCTTGAGCACCAGCCGGTCGTCGAACACGAGCGAGGTGTTCGACTGCTCGGCGCCGACCGGCCGTATCGTCGCCGTCTCAGGGAGCTCGACGAACCCGTTCACGCGCTCGAAGCCGAAGCGCCCCTGCGGAGTCTCGATCGTCTCGCCTCGCTCGATCCTGGTCACGATCTCGGCTGCGACCGACGGGTCGCTCAGCGCGTCGAACGAGCCCTCGGCGAGCAGCAGCTGGTAGAGCTCGTGCGTGCCGGTCGCGAACCGCGCTTGGATCAGCGCCAGCAGCAGGATCGGGTCGTCCCGCAGCACCGCGCTCTCGACCGCCTCGACGCCCGCTACGTGACGCGACTTCGACGCGTACCAGCGCTGTTCTTGTAGCCACTCGGGCAGTTCGTCGAGAGCTACCAGGGGTTCGATCTCGACGGGAAGCTGAACGGGATCAGCCATCTTCCTCCTCTTGCACGAGCTCGAACCAGTAGAAACCTCGTGCGCCGAGCGTGAGCAGGTATGGCAGCTGGCCAATCCGGGGGAACCGGGCACGGCCGAACAGCTCCACGGGATGCCGGCCCTCGTACGCGCGCAGGTCGAGCTCGACCGCCTGCGCAGAACGCGCAAAGTTGTGAACGCACAGTACGAGATCGTCCTCGAACTGGCGGAGATGTGCGAACACCCGCGAGTTCGAGGTCTCGATCGGCTCGAACGTTCCGAACCCGAACACGGGGTGCTCCTGGCGCAGCGCAACGAGCCGGTGCAGCCAGCGCAGGAGCGAGGTCGGCGTCCGCAGTTGGGCCTCGATGTTGACCGCCTGGAAGCCGTATACGGGGTCCATCAGCGGCGGCGCGTACAGCTGCGCGAAGTCCGCGCGCGAGAAGCCGCCGTTTCGGTCCCCGGACCACTGCATCGGGGTGCGGACGCCGTCGCGGTCGCCGAGAAACATGTTGTCGCCCATCCCGATCTCGTCGCCGTAGTAGAGGACCGGCGAGCCCGGCAGGCTGAAGAGGACCGCGTGCATCAGCTGCATCTCGTCGCGGCCGTTGTCGAGCAGCGGCGCGAGCCGGCGGCGGATCCCGAGGTTCAGCTTCATCCGCGGGTCCTTCGCGTACTCGCTGTACATGTAGTCGCGCTCCTCGTCGGTGACCATCTCGAGCGTGAGCTCGTCGTGGTTGCGAAGGAACAGGCCCCACTGGCTGCTCTCGGGGATCGCCGGGGTCTGCTCGAGGATCTCGTAGACCGGGTTCGACTCCTCCCGGCGCAACGCCATGAACATCCGCGGCATCACCGGGAAGTGGAACGCCATGTGGCACTCGTCGCCTGCTCCGAAGTACTCGACGACGTCCGCCGGCCACTGGTTGGCCTCGGCGAGTAGCACGCGGTCCGGGTAGCGCTCGTCGATCTCGCGCCGAACGCGCTTCAGGTAATTGTGGGTCTCGGGCAGGTTCTCGCAGTTGGTGTGCTCCCGCTCGAACAGGTACGGGACCGCGTCGAGGCGGAATCCGTCGAGCCCGAGGTCGAGCCAGAAGCGCAGCACGTCGAGCATCGCCTCGCGGACATCCGGGTTCTCGTAGTTGAGGTCGGGCTGGTGGGAGAAGAACCGGTGCCAGTAGTACTGGCCCGCGACCGGGTCCCAGGTCCAGTTCGAGGACTCGGTGTCGACGAAGATGATCCGGGCGTCCTGGTAGCGGTCGTCGGTGTCCGACCACACGTACCAGTTGCGTTCGGCCGACCCGGGCGGCGCGTGCCGAGCGCGCTGGAACCATGGGTGCTCAATCGACGTGTGGTTCATCACCAGGTCCGCGATTACCCGGATCTGCCGCGCGTGCGCCGCGTCGATCAGCTCTTTGACGTCGTCGACGGTCCCGTAGTCGGGGTGGACCTTCCTGAAGTCGGAGATGTCGTAGCCGCCGTCGCGGAGCGGCGACTCGTAGAACGGCAGCAGCCAGATGCAGTCGATCCCCAGCCACTGCAGGTAGTCGAGCTTCTCGGTCAGCCCGCGGAAGTCGCCGATCCCGTCGCCGTTGGCGTCGTAGAAGCCGCGTACGTGGATCTCGTAGAAGACCGCGTGCTTGAACCACAGCGGCTCGGATTCGAACCACTGCCTGGTGACGGCCTGTGCGGTTTCCGGCTCGCGCTCGGCGGTCACCGGGCGCGGGCTGGTGGCGCGCTCGGCGGCGAGAATGTGGGTCAGAGTGGGCGGTCCGACGCTCACGCTTCCACCCTCAGCACGTGCGCCTGCCGCACGCCCGGCTCGAGCTGGACGTAGTTGGGGCCGATCCGCCACTGGTAACGGTCGTCCGAGAGCAGGTCGTGGGCGGTGAAGCTCGGAGCGAGCCCGAGCGACGCGGGCACGGTCGCCACACCCTGTTGAGCCTGATGCGGGTCGATGTTCACCACGCAGATCACGGTATTGCCGGCCGACTGCTTCGCGTAGGCGATCAGCGCGTCGTTGGCGGTGTCGAGGAAGGTGATGTTCGACAGGTGCTGGAGCGCGGGGTTCTCGCGGCGGATGAAGTTGAGCTGCTGCACCATCGGCAGCAGCTCGCCGTTCAGCGCGCGCCGCTTGAGCTCGTACTTCTCCGAGTGCAGGTACTCCTCGGAGCCCTCCCGGACGGCGACGTTCTCGACGTTCTCGAACCCCGAGTAGATCCCGTAGCTCGGGCTGAGCGTGGACGCCAGGACGAGCCGGGCCTCAAACCCCGGACGGCCACCGTGTTGGAGGTAGGCGTGCAGGATGTCGGGGGTGTTGGCGAAGAAGTTCGGGCGGAAGTACTCCTGCTCACCCGAGTACGCCAGCTCCGAGACGTACTCGCTCAGCTCGTAGCGCGAGTTCTTCCAGGTGAAGTACGTGTACGACTGGCTGAACCCGATCTTCCCGAGGTGGCGCATCACCGCCCGGCGCGTGAACGCCTCCGCGAGGAACACGACGTCGCGATCGCGCGCGTGGACCTGCTCGATCAGCCACTCCCAGAACGCGAACGGCTTCGTGTGCGGGTTGTCGACCCGAAACACCTTGACCCCGCAGTCGACCCACTGGAGCATCACGTCGAGCAGCGCCTGCCATAGACCCTGCCAGTCGGGCGACTCCCAGTTGACGTTGTAGATGTCCTGGTAGCGCTTGGGCGGGTTCTCGGCGTACTTGAGCGTGCCGTCGGGGCGGCGGTGGAACCACTCCGGGTGCTCACGGAGCCACGGGTGGTCGGCCGAGGCCTGAATCGCGAAGTCCAGCGCGATGTCGATGCCGTGCTCGGAGGCGACCCGGGTCAGCCGGCGGAGGTCGTCGATCGTCCCGAGCTCCGCGTGGACCGCGTCGTGCCCGCCGGTCTCGTCGCCGATCGCCCACGGCGAGCCCGGGGTCCTCCGGCGCCGCGAGCAGCGAGTTGTCGCGGCCCTTGCGGTTGGTGCGGCCGATCGGGTGGATCGGCGGCAGGTAGACGACGTCGAAGCCGAGCTCGGCGAGCCTCGGGAGCTGGCGTTCGACGCCCTCGAAGCCTCCCCACGAGCGCGGGAACAGCTCATACCACGAGCCGAACCGGGCGCGAACGCGGTCGACCTCGATCGCGAGCGGCTCGACCGAAACCGCGCCGTGGCGCTCCTGGACCCGCTCGACCACCTCGAACAGCTCGGGCCCGAGCGCGACGTCGTGCTTGGCGGCCTCGGGAATCGCCGGGTCCTCGAGCGAGCGCAGCGCGTGGTCGATCAACGACTGCGATTCGGTGTCCTGCGCGCGCGCCGCCGTCGCGCGGAGCAGCACGATCCCCTCCGACAGCTCACCTCCGAGGTCGTGCTGTCCGGCCTCGAGCTTTCGCCGCAGCTCGTCGCGCCAGGTGCCGAAGGCGTCGCTCCACGCCTCGATCGTGTACTCGTAGCGGCCCGTGTGGCCGACGACGAAGCTCCCGCCCCAGCGGACGCCGTCGAGATGGCGCGTCGAGCCGCTGCATCTCCGACTCTTCCCAGTCGCCGCCGGGGCCGCGGTGGCGAACGACCGCGCGCAGCAGCTCGTGGCCGTCCCGGAACACGTCGGCCTCGACCCGGACCGTGTCGCCGGCGCACCGCTTCGCGGGATAGCTTCCGTCGTCCACCGCCGGCGACGGGTACTGGATCACGATTCGGGGCGGGGCGGCTTGGGCAGCTTTCGGCCTGCCGCTCCGGGCGGCCGTCGTTTTGGCTCCCGTCACCGAACTGGACACGACCTCAACATACCCACGTGCCGAATCTCAAGCGCGCGAGTGGCGTACAACTTCACATCACCTCGTTACCGGGCGGCCGGCTCGGCCCCGAGGCCTACCGATTCGTCGACTGGCTGGCCGCCGCGGGGCAGTCGTGGTGGCAGACGCTGCCGCTCGGTCCGCCCGACCGGCATCTCTCGCCGTACAAGTCGCGTTCTGCGTTCGCCGCGTGGCCGGGCCTGCTGCACGATCCCCGAGCGGCGGTCAGCGCCGCGGAGCTGCTCGACTTCCGCGAGCGCCACTCGTCCTGGATCGGCGATTGGGAGCGGTTCGCGGGTGCGGGCGCGGTCGCCGATCAGGTTCGCTTCGAGCGCGAGTGGGCCGCGCTGCGCGGCTACGCGCGGGACCGTGGGGTGCGCCTGTTCGGCGACGTCGCGATCTACGTCGCGCCGCGAAGCGCCGACCACGCACTCCATCCCGAGCTGTTCCAGACGGGGCTCGTCGCCGGTGCGCCGCCCGACGCGTTCTCGGCGAGCGGCCAGCTGTGGGGCAACCCGCTGTATGACTGGCCCGCGCTGAGCCGCCGGCGGTACCGGTGGTGGACCGAGCGGCTGCGGCGAACGCTCGAGCTGTTCGACCTCGCGCGGATCGACCACTTCCGCGGGTTCGTCGCCTACTGGGCGGTGCCGGCCGGCTCGCGCACCGCGCGGAACGGCCGCTGGAAGCGCGGCCCGGGACGCGCCGTGTTCGACGCGATCGCGCGTGGCCTCGGGGTCGACGGGCGGCTGCCGTTGGTCGCCGAGGACCTCGGGGTGATCACCCCCGCAGTGCGCCGGCTGCGCGACGAGCTCGACCTGCCCGGGATGCTCGTGCTCCAGTTCGCGTTCGACCCCGGCGATCCGCACGGCCCCCATCGCTTCGAGAACCACACTGACAACCGCGTGATCTACACGGGCACCCACGACCACGACACGCTCCGCGGCTGGTACGAGTCGCTCGATCCGACGATGCGCGGAGCGGTGGACGCCGAGCTGGCCGCGAGCGGGCTGCGGGCGGGGCGCGAACCGTGGTGGCCGCTGATCCGGCTCGCGTTCTCCTCGCCGGCCCGGCTCGCGATGATGCAGGCGCAGGACGTGCTCGGGCTCGGCAGCGAGGCGCGGATGAACTACCCCTCGCGCGCGGGCGGGAACTGGCGGTGGCAGCTGCGCTCCGGAGCGCTGACGCCTGCGCTCGCGCGGCGCCTGCGAGAGATCACGGAGGAGGCGGGTAGGCTGCGGTCATGAGCTACACAATCAAGAATCTCCGCGAAGTCGACGACGTCGCCCCCAAGTTCGGCTTTGAAGACGTGCAGGAGGCGCGGTTCCCGCGCAAGGCGCTCGACTCCGAGACGGTCGGGCTCGCGTTCCT
Organism: uncultured Solirubrobacterales bacterium; assembly: GCA_963770735.1. Classification (GTDB taxonomy): domain Bacteria; phylum Actinomycetota; class Thermoleophilia; order Solirubrobacterales; family Solirubrobacteraceae; genus Palsa-465. The sequence continues at coordinate 391,096 of CAVYRB010000001.1, forward strand.
CCGCGTCAAGCCCGGCCGGCGGCAGGCGTTCGCCCATCGCCACGAGCAGGCCGAGGAGGTCTACGTGATCCTCGCCGGGGAGGGGCGGATGAAGCTCGACGATGAGGTGATCGCGGTCGGTCCGATGGACGCGGTCCGCGTCGCGCCGACCGTTGCACGCGCCTTCGAGGCGGGCGACGACGGGCTGGAGGTGGTGGTGTTCGGCCCCCACACCCCCGGCGACGGCGAGGTCCTCCAGGAAGACTTCTGGGCGGCGTAGGCGCCGCGCACCGTCTAGCCGCGCAGCCGAAGCCAGGTCACGATCGCGGCCGCGCGTGAGCTCACCTTCAGGTGGCGATAGGCGTAGGTCGCGTCCCCGCGCAGGCGCTGCCAGCGTGTGATCTCGTAGCGGACCAGCGTCGACGGCCTGACGCGCACGCTGATCCCGTCGGCCGCGAGCACGTCGAGCGCCCGCTCCGCGATCGCGACCTGGCCGAACGCCGTCGGGTGGACGTGGTCGACCATCACCTGATTGCGGGCACCGAACTCAAAGAGATCGAGAACGAGCGCTCCGTGCGCGGCCGCGACCGCCTCGATCGTCGCGTTCAGCTCGCCGACCTTCGCGCCCGCGCGCGGGCGCCCGAGGTCGAGCGGCGCGGTGACACTGAGCACCCGGTCGCAGCGCTCCCTCAGGAACCGCAGCGCCTGCTCGAACGACCGGCGGAACCGCGACGCGTCCCAATCGAGCGCGCGAACGTCGTTGACGCCGATGTACAGGCACCCGACGTCGTAGCGCCCGTCGCCGGATCGTTGGCGGAACGCGGGGATCTGCTGCTCGACGACGTCGGCGACCGTGGCCCCGTCGACGGCGTAGCCCGTATACGGCAGCCCGAGGCCGCGCGCGACCCATAACGCCCATGACTGCAGCGCAACGCCCCACTGAAGCTCGCCGCCGCCGTTGGTGATCGAGTCGCCGAACGCGAGCACGCCGAGGCGGCAACCGTCTGTTGAGGGCGCGCGCATCGTCGCGCGAGGCTAGCCACTGGGACTGGACACCAGTTCGCTCCCGGTGGAAGAATGAGCCTCAAGGGGAGCAACAGCACGGGGGATTGAGAGGCCGGCTTCCGTGTCGAGGACCAAACGACAGGAAGGGGTTCCATGCCTAAACGTCTAGCAGTTGCCCTGATCGCGGTTGCGCTCGCTGTTCCGGCGATCGCGCTCGCGGCGCCCAAGACCTCACCGCCGAGCGACGCGCAGCGCGCCGCGATCCTGAAGGCGTTCGGAAGCCGGACGAGGGCCCAGTCGAATTGCATGGTCGTGCTTCTGGCGGCCTCCAACCACAAGTACGCGACGATCCGGCCGCACGTCGATCACGCGTGCTCCAAGTACGAGTTCAACGGCACCAACGTGTTCAAGAACACCTCCGACAACCACTGGAAGCGGCTGTTCGAGGGCAGCTCCTACAGATGCCCGCTGCCGAACATCCCGCGGCAGGTACAGCACGACCTCGCGGTCTGCCCGCACTGACGCACCCGACCCCCTCCGGTATCCACTGGAGGGGGTCGCCGATCTGGCGGGAGTCGCCGGCTTCATATTCCGAATAAATGGAAGACTCTCGCCATCATCGTGACCGCTGGCCGCGAGGACATCCAGGCGGCGACCGCCGAGCTCGCCGAGCGTCTGCCCGAACCGCTCGAGCCGCTCGCGCGGATCGCATACAACTACCGCTGGTCGTGGCTGCCCGACGGCCACGAGCTGTTCGCCTCGATCGACCGTGAGCGCTTCGAGCTGTGCCTGCGCAACCCCGTGCGGCTGCTCCAGGAGGCCTCGAGGCGGGCGCTGCGCCGGGCGGCGGAGAACGACTTGCTCGTCCAGCGCGCCCGCGCGCTGGAGCGCCAGGTCGACCAGGAGCTCGCGCGTCCCACCGCGAACGTGCTCGATCCGGCGCGGCCGGTCGCGTTCCTGTGCGCCGAGTACGGCGTCCACGTCTCGCTGCCGATCTACTCGGGCGGCCTCGGCGCGCTCGCGGGTGACCTGCTGAAGCAGGCGTCCGACCGCGCGATCCCGATGGTGGCAGTCGGGCTGATGTACCGGAAGGGCTACTTCCGTCAGTGGATCGACGCGAGCGGCTGGCAGCACGAGTACTGGACCGACAGCGATCCCCAGCGGCTCCCGGCCGCCCGCGTGACCGCCGCCGACGGATCGCCCGTGACGATCGAGGTCCCGGTCTACGGAGCGCGCGTGACCGCGCACATCTGGCGGGTCGACGTCGGCCGCGTGCCGCTGTTCCTGCTCGACGCCGACGTCTCGACCAACGGGCCGATGGAGCGGTGGATCACCTCGCGGCTGTACGACGCTGACCCGGCGATCCGGCTCGCCCAGTACGTGCTGCTCGGCGCCGGCGGGATCATGGCGTTGTCGAGGCTCGGGATCGAGCCGGGGGTGATCCACCTCAACGAGGGGCACGCCGCGCTGGCGCCGCTCGTTTTCGCAGCGACCCTGGGCGAGGGCCACGGCGACGCGCTCGACGCCGCCCGCGTGCGCACGGTGTTCACGACCCACACCCCGGTCGCGGCCGGCAACGATGCATATCCGTCGGCTCAGGTCCACGACGCGATCGCGGCCCTGGCGGACGAGCTCCCGGTGGCTGAATCGGACGTGATCGCGCTGGGCCGCAACGATCCGGGCGATGCTCAGCAACCGTTCGGCGTGACGCAGGCGGCGCTGCGACTGAGCGGCGCCGCAAACGCCGTCAGCCGTCGCCACGGCGAGGTCGCCCGCGCGATGTGGGCGCAGCTGTGGCCCGACCGCGAGCGCGACGCTGTCCCGATCGGGTACGTGACCAACGGCGTCCATGTCCCGACGTGGATCGGCGCGCCGATGGGGGAGCTGTTCGGCCGCCACCTCGGGCATGACTGGCTCGAGCGGATCGAGGATCCGGACACGTGGGCGCGCGTGCAGGACGTTCCCGCCGACGAGCTGTGGGATGCCCGCGTGCGCCAGCGCCGCGAGCTGATCGAGTTCGTCCGCGCGCGCAGCACCCAGAACCGGCTGTTGCGCGGCGACTCGCGGGAGTACGCCCAGGCCGCAGCGCGGGTGTTCGACCCCGAGGTCCTGACGATCGGGTTCGCGCGACGGGTCGCGATGTACAAACGGCTCGACCTGCTGACGCGCGACCCGGAGTGGACCCAGGCGCTGCTCGGCGGCGACCGGCCGGTGCAGGTGGTGCTCGCCGGCAAGGCACACCCCCGCGACGAGGAGGCCAAGCACTCGCTCCAGCGGCTGTTCGGCCTCCGCTACGCGCCGCTGATCGGCGAGCGGGTCGTGTACCTCGACGACTATGACCTCGCGACCGCCGCGGTCCTGGTTCGCGGCTGCGACGTGTGGATGAACGTTCCGCGGCCCCCGCTCGAGGCGAGTGGCACCAGCGGGATGAAGTCGATGTACAACGGCGGCCTCCAGCTGAGCGTGCTCGACGGGTGGTGGGCCGAGGCGTTTGACGGCGACAACGGCTGGGCACTGGCCGGCGACGTCGACGACGACCACTGGGCGCAGGACGACCGGGACGCGCTCGCGCTGCACGACCTGCTCGACGAGCAGGTCGTCCCGGCGTTCTACGAGCGTGACGAGGCCGGCCTGCCGCACGCCTGGATCGAGCGGATCCGGACTTCGCTGCGGACGCTCGGCCCGCGGTTTAGCGCCGCGCGGATGCTCGACGAGTACGTCGAGGGCCCGTACCGCGCGGCGGAGCTAGCCCGAAACCTCTGACAGCGACCGGGGCGGCGGCCCGACGTACTTCGCGGTCGGCCGGATCAGCCGGCCCTCGCGCTTCTGCTCCATGATGTGCGCCGACCATCCGGCCGTCCGAGCACACGTGAACATCGGCGTGAACAGCTCCGGCGGGACCTCCGCGTAGTCGAGCACGACGGCCGACCAGAACTCGACGTTGGTGGCGAGCACGCGGTCGGGCTTGCGCGCCTGGAGCTCCGCGAGCGCGGCCTCCTCGAGCGCCTCCGCCACCTCGACGCGCGGCGCGTCCAGCTGCTTGGCGGTCCGCCGCAGCACGCGCGCCCGTGGGTCCTCGGCGCGATAGATGCGATGGCCGAATCCCATCAGACGGTCGCCGCGATCGAGCAGGTCCTTGACGTAGCGCTCGGCGTCGCCCATCTCGGCGACCTCGTCGAGCATCGTCAGGACCCGGGAGGGGGCTCCGCCGTGAAGCGGGCCCGACAGCGCGCCGACGGCGGCCGAAAGCGCAGCGGCGACGTCGGCACCGGTGGACGCGACGACGCGCGCGGTGAACGTCGAGGCGTTCATCCCGTGCTCGGCGGCCGAGATCCAGTACGCGTCGATCGCCTCGACGTGCTTGGGGTTGGCCTCGCCCCGCCAGCGGATCAGGAACCGTTCGGCAATTCGGGTGGCCTTGTCGACCTCGCGCTGTGAGACCGGTGGCTTGCCGAAGCCGCGCGCGGACTGGGCGACGAACGAGAGCGCCATCACCGATGCCCGGGCGAGATTGTCACGCGCCTCCTCGTCGGAGATGTCGATCAGCTGCCCGAAGCCCCACTGCGGCGCGAGCATCGCCAGCGCGGACTGGACGTCCACGCGCGGGTCGCCGGAGTGGACGCTGAGCGCGTTCGGCTCGGCCGGCGGCAACCCCGGCAGCAGCTTGCCGTCGACAAGCAGCCCCCAGACCTGGCCGAACGGGACGTTGCCGACGAGCTCCTCGATATCGACGCCCCGGTAGCGCAGCGCGCCACCCTCGCGGTCTGGCTCCGCGATCTCGGTCGCGAACGCGACTACCCCTTCGAGACCTGACTGGACTTCTTGGGTTGCTGTCATGTCGTGCGAGCTCCTGGCGGCGTGGGCTTGAGTCTTGGCAGCCGCACAGGCTAGACGCTTGCCCGCTGCGGTTAGGCTCTGCTGCGGTGAACGAGCTGCTGCTCCAATCGGCGACCGAGCTCGCGGGGCTGATCCGCACCGGCGAGCTGTCCGCTCTGGATCTGGTCGAGGCGTCGCTGCGGCGGATCGACGAGCTCGAGCCGGTGGTCAACGCCTTCACCCACGTCGCGCACGAGTCTGCGCTCGACGCGGCGAGGAAGATCGGCCCGGGCGATCCGCGGCCGTTCGCGGGCGTCCCGATCGCGGTCAAGGACAATCGCCCGGTCGCGGGGATGCCGATCACGCTCTGCAGCGACCTGTTCGGCGACCTCGTCGCCAACCACGACGCGTTCCTGGTCCGCCGCCTGCGCGAGGCGGGTTTTGTGATCGTCGGCAAGACCGCGCTCCCGGAGATGGGGATCCTGCCGACGACCGAGTCGCGCCGGTTCGGCCCGACGCGCAATCCGTGGGCGCTCGACCGCACTCCGGGCGGGTCGAGTGGCGGCTCGGCGGCGGCGGTCGCCGCCGGGATGGTGCCGATCGCGCACGGCAACGACGGTGGCGGCTCGACTCGGATCCCGGCGGCATGCTGCGGGCTGGTGGGGCTGAAGCCGGCTCGAGGAAGGATCTCGGTCGGGCCCGACGCCGGCGACAGCTTCCTCGTCCAGGACGGCGTCCTCACCCGCACGGTGGGAGAGACCGCGCAGCTGCTCGATCTGCTCGCCGGCTACGAGGTGGGCGACGCCACCTGGCTGGGTGAGCCCGAGGTGCCGTACGCCGAGGCGGTCGCCGACGAGCCCGGGCGCCTGCTCGTGGGCCTCAGCAACCATCCGCCGCTGCACGGCGCGGAGGTCGATCCGGTGTGCGAGCAGGCAGCGCGCGACGCCGCGGATCTGCTCGAGTCACTCGGCCACGACGTCGACGAGATCCAGCCGCCGGAGCCGCCGTGGTCGGACCCGGAGCTGCTGCCGGACTTCACCCGGGCATTCGGCCCCAACATCGCGATGACCGTCGTAATCGGCGGCCTGATCCGGGGCCGCGAGCCGATCGAGGAAGATGTCGAGCCGCTGACGTGGACGATCTACGAGCACGCCCGCGAGCACGACTCGCTCGGGTACCTGAGCGCGATGGGAAAGCTCCAGGGCTTCGCGCGCATGATCGTCGCCTACCTCGAGCAGTTCGACGTGGTCGTCACCCCGGCGCTCGCACAGCGACCCCTGCCGATCGGCGAGGTCAACGGCCTCGGGCCGGATCCGTGGGACCACTACCGCCGCTCGGGTCACTTCACGCCGTTCACCGCGGTCTGCAACGTCACCGGCCTGCCCGCGATCGTCGTGCCGCTCTACCAGGGCGACGACGGCCTGCCGACCACGGTCCAGCTGATCGGGCGCCCGGCGCGAGAGGATGTGCTGCTGTCGGTCGCGGCGCAACTCGAGCGGGCCCAGCCGTGGGGCGATCGGCTGCCCGAGCTGGCGGTCGCAACCTAGTGTCGTGATTCGTTGATTCGCGTGCAGTAGGTCGCGATCGATTCGAGGATCTGGTCGGCTGTTTTGGTCCAGATGTAGGGGCGTGGGTTGTCGTTCCAGGTCTGGATCCAGGCGCGGATGTCGGTGTTGAGGTCACGCACCGAGCGGTGCGCGCCGCGCCGCAGCTTCTTGGTGGTGAGTTCTGAGAACCAGCGCTCGACGAGGTTTAGCCATGAGCTGGAGGTCGGGGTGAAGTGCAGAACGAACCTTGGGTGGCCGGCGAGCCATTTCTGGATCGCTGGGGTCTTGTGCGTCGAGGCGTTATCGAGCACGAGATGCACGTCTAACTCGGCGGGGACCTCGCGGTCGAGGGTCTGCAGAAACTTCTTGAACTCGACCGCGCGGTGGCGGGAGTGCAATGAGCCGATCACCTTGCCGGTCGTGATGTCCAAAGCGGCGTAGAGACTCGAGGTGCCCGACCGCTTGTAGTCATGCGTCGCGCGCTCGGGGACGCCGGGGAGCATCGGGAGGATCGGCGCGGTGCGATCCAGCGCCTGGATCTGGCTCTTTTCATCGACACACAGCACGACGGCCCGCTCGGGCGGATCGAGGTACAGGCCGACGACGTCGCGGACCTTGTCGATGAACTGCGGGTCCTTGGACAGCTTCCAGGTCTCTTGCCGGTGCGGCTGGAGCCCGAACGCTCTCCAGATCCGATGCACGGCCGACTGGTTGAGCCCCACCTCGCGAGCCATCGAGCGCGTCGACCAGTGGGTAGCGTCGCTCGGGGTCGTCTCCAGCGTCTTGACGATCACCTCCTCGACCTGCGCATCAGTGATCTTGCGCGGCTGCCCAGGCCGAGGCTCGTCGAGCAGCCCATCGAGCCGCTGATCGGCAAACCGATTGCGCCATTTACGAACCGTCCCGACCTGGATGCCCAGCCGCCTAGCGACCTCGCTGCTACTCAGACCGTCGGCCGCCGCCAACACAATCCGAGCGCGCAGCGCCAACGCCTGCGCGCTCGTGTGCCGCCGAGACCAGGACTCCAACTGCTCACGCTCACCATCGGCGAGCTCGATTCGCACCGCAAAGGGAGATGGCATACCACCATCATTCCCACCTCCACACGAATTAACGCATCAGGACACTAGTCGTCGCCGACCACGTCGCCGACGGTCGGCTGGCGCGGCTTGTCCGGGAGCTGCTCGTCGCCGGCTTCGGCGTGCATCCTTTCGGCGCCCTGGCCCGTGTCGCGCTCGGGCACGGTCGCCTCGTCGGCGTCGATCCGCCGCGCGCCCTCCTCCTCCGCCCGCGGGACCTGACCCGCGTAGGAATCGTTGTCGGTGCGGATCTCCTGGTCGCCGAGGTCGATCGAGTAGTAGTTGCGCAACGCGCGGTCGTCTTCTTCGGAGAGCTCCTCTCCGGCCTCGACCCCGGGGGCGCTCTGGATGTGCTTGGAGCTGTACGGGACGCGGAACTGGTCGTACTCGTGCTTGAGCCTCGCGAGCGGCACGAACACCTCCCGCTTGTTGCCGATGCCGGTCGAGATCTCGACCGTCACCCACATCACTGCGTCGCCATCGCCGGCCGCATAGAGGCTTTTGACCTTGCCGAGCTTGGTCCCGTCCTGGTCGCAGACGGTCTCGCCCGGCAGTGCGCTCACGTCCTTGATTGCCGATGCCATTCCCTCTCTCCTTCCCGCTTTGGACTTCGGGAAGGGCCTACCCGGTTCTCGTTCAGCCCACCCCGAGCACCGCGCCGATCGGCTTCGGCAGCACCCCGAGCCGCTCGGCGTCGGCGGTCCCGTGGCGGGAGATCAGCGGGACCTCGAGCAGCTCCGCCTCGTCCCAGGTCGCGAACGCGGTCGGTCCGGTCAGCAGCTCGACCAGCCCGAGCGTGCGCTTGACGATCGGGAGCGGGAGCCGCAGGAGCGGCCGTTGGCGGCGCAGGGAGCGCAGCACGCAGCCGACGACCTCGGCGTACGTCAGCGTCTCGGGCCCGGCGAGCTCGTAGCGGGCGCCGGCCGAGGCGGAGGCCATCGGGCCGCCCGGGAGCGACGCGATCACGCAGTCGGCCACGTCCTCGGCCCAGATCGGCTGGAACCCGGCGCGTCCTGACCCCGAGATCGGCATCAGCGGCAGCAGCGACATCCGCTCGAGCAGCGTGATGAACGGATCGCTCGGCGAGTAGACCATCGAGGGGGCGAAGATCGTCGATTCGAGCGTCGAGTCGAGCAGCGCCCGCTCCGCGATCGCCTTGGCGCGCATCAGCCGCGCGGGGCTGCGGGTCGAGGCCCCGAGTGTCGAGAAGAACACGAATCGCCTGACGCCGGCGCGCTCTGCCGCCTTCACGAGTCGCCAGGTGGCGATTCCGTCGAGCTCCTCGATCGAGCCGCCAGGCTGGTCGCGGATCGTCGACGCGAGGTGCAGAACGGTGTCGACGCCGCGGAGCGCGTGCCTGAACGAGAACGGGTCGGCGAGGTCGCCCAGCGTGATCTGAACCCGAACCCGCTGAGCCTCGAGTCGCCGCGGATCGCGCACCAGGCAGCGCACCGGCAGCCCGGCCTCGGTCAGCCGCCGCAGCAGCGGCAGCCCGATCGTCCCGGTGGCGCCGGTCAGGAGCAGCACTTAGCGGGTTGCCATCGTCGCGGGGAGGCCACGTAGCGGGAGGCTATCGATGGGCTTCGTCCGTAGAATTGGCGCGCCCCGACCCGAAGTCGAAGACAGGAAGATAAGAACCTATGGCCTACGTGATCGCCGAGCCCTGCATCGGCACGAAGGACAATTCGTGCGTTGAGGTCTGCCCGGTCGACTGCATCCATCCGACCCCCGACGAGCCCGACTACGACAGCGTCGAGATGCTCTACATCGACCCGGAGGAGTGCATCGACTGCGATGCGTGCGTCGAGGCCTGCCCGGTTGACGCCTGCTTCGCCGAGGACCAGCTCCCGGACGAGTGGCAGCAGTACACGAAGCTCAACGCGGACTACTACGCCAAGGGCTGATCCAAGACCGCCCGGGCGGCGTTGTGCCCGGGGATCCCGCTGACGCAGCCGCCACGGCGTGCGCCGGCGCCGCATAGCCACACGTTGCGGTGTCTGGTCTCGACGCCCCACGAGCCGATCTCGTCGTCGGATTCGGCGAACGGCCAGGTCAGGTCGCGGTGGAAGATGTGACCGCCGGGCATCTTCAGCCGAGCCTCGATGTCCAGGGGTGTGAGCGCCTCGAGGCACGGCGCTCCGTCCCTGTCGAGCGCGAGGCACTCCTCGAGCGGCTCGGCCAGCACGCCGTTGACGGACTCGAGCGTCGCCTTCACCGCGGTTGACCTCGCGCCCTCGGGATCGGTCGCGAACAGCCGCGCCGGCATGTGCAGGCCGAACAGCGTGAGCGTCTGGTGGCCGGCGGGCACGATTGAGGGGTCGGTCAGCGAGTGGCAGTACAGCTCGCATGGGGGAGTGGCGGGAATCCTGTTGGCCGCCGCCTCGCGGAAAGCGGTTTGCAGCTGCTCGTAGCCCTCGTTGACGTGGAAGGTTCCTTCGAACGCTCCGGTCCCGCCCGTGCGGGTGCGTGGCAGCCGCGTCACGAGCATGTTGAGCTTCAGCTGGGCGCCCTCCGGCGACGGCTCGGGTGCTTTGTCGCCGAGCAGCCCCGCGAGCACCGAGGGCGCCACGTTAGCCAGCACGTGGCGTGCGGCCCGGGTGCCGCCGTCGGCGCACGTGACCTCGGCGGCGAGCCCGTCGGTGTCGATCTTCGTGACCTCCGTCTTCGTGTGGATCTCCGCACCAGCTGCGCGGGCTGCGGCGGAAAGCGCCTCGCTGATCGCCCCCATGCCGCCCACGGGGACGCACCATTCGCCGCCGAGCACGTGGTAGAGGAAGCAACGGTTCTGGCGCAGCGCCGGATCGTGGAGGTCGGCGAAGGTCCCGATCAGCGCGTCGGTCGCGACCTCGCCGCGGACGTGGTCGTCGTCGATCAGTTCCTCGAGCGTCTCGCCGAGCGGGCGCTCGAACAGCGCCTCCCAGGCCTGATCGTCGTCGATCCGTCGCCGCAGGTCGTCGCGGTCGACCAGCGGCTCGGTCAGCGTCGGGAACACTCGCGACGCCACCCGGTCGGCGATCCGCTCCAGCTGCGCGCAGCCGTGGAGCGCCGGGGTGTGCCGGCGCGGGCGCAACTCGACCCGTACGCCAAGCTGCTCGAGCAGCGGCCGCGGGAACAGACTGACCAGGTACGCGTACCGCGAGAGCCGCGCGTCGACCCCCGAGAACATCGCCTCCGAGACGGCAGCCCCGCCGACCCGCTCCGCGCGCTCGAGCACCAGCACCGACCGACCGGCGCGACCAAGCAGCGTCGCGGCGACCAGCCCGTTGTGGCCCCCGCCCACGACGACGGCGTCGTAGGGCGCCGCCGGCACCGATCTAGGCCATCGGCAGCGACATCCCGGCGGGCTTCGGAGCCGCTGCGGGAGCCGGCGCCTGCATCACCGGAAGCTCGATCGGCGACAGCGCGATCAGCCCGCGCGCCGCGTGGTGAAGCGCCTGGGCGGCCGGGTCGTCCGGATCGGCCAGGACCAGCGGGGTGCCCGCGTCGGACTGCTCGCGCAGCGCCACCGTCAGCGGCACCTTGGCGAGCAGCGGCACGTCGAGCTCGTCGGCCAGCAGCTGGCCGCCGCCCTCGCCGAACAGCTCGTAGCGCTCCCCGGAGGGGGTCACGAACGCCGACATGTTCTCGATCACCCCGCAGATCTCCAGCTTAAGTTTCGTTGCCATTTCTGCGGAGCGCCGCGCGACCTTCTGAGCGACCGCCTGGGGCGTCGTCACGATCACGAACTTCGCCTGGGGCAGCAGCTGCGCCAGGGTCATCGACACGTCGCCGGTGCCCGGCGGCAGGTCGATCAGGAGGTAGTCGAGCGCGCCCCACTCGACGTCCTCGAGGAACTGCTGCAGCGCCTTGTGGAGCATCGGGCCGCGCCAGACGACGGCGGCGTCCTGCTCGATGAAGAACCCGATCGACATCACGCTGATTCCGTCGTGCGCGGTCAACGGGATCAGCTTGCGCTCGCCGTTCACGCGCGGCCGCTCCGCGCCGAGCCCGAGCATCCGCGGCTGCGAGTAGCCCCACACGTCGGCGTCGAGCACTCCGACCTGCTTACCGGTGGCCGCCAGCGCCGCCGCCAGGTTGGCGGTCACGGTCGACTTGCCGACGCCGCCCTTGCCCGAGCCGACGCAGATCACGTTCCCCACCTGGGCGAGCGCGCCCTCGGGGAGAGTGGGGCGGCCGAGCTTGCGGCCGAGGTTCTGCTTCTCGTCGTCGGACAGGACGTCGAAGCTGACGTTCACGCCGCTGACGCCATCGAGCTCGCGGACGGCGTCGGCGACGCCGGTCTGGAAGTGGCTGCGGATCGGGCAGCCGGGCGTCGTCAGCGAGACCATCACGTCGACGACCCCGTTCTCGTGGATTTCGATCGAGCGGACCATCTCGAGCTCGACGATGTCGCGCCGTAGCTCGGGGTCGATGACGGCACGAAGGGAGTCGAGTACTTGGTCTCTTGTGGGCATGGGATCCATTGTAGGTACGCGGGGCCGCTGCGTTCGCGGCTGGGGCCCCAGCTCGCGGCCGGGGCGGGTCCGCGCATGCGCGGACCCGGCCCCTTAAGGACCGACGGGGCGCCACTTGCGTGACGCCCCGGCGGTTGAGGGAGGAGAGGGTGCTACGTTCGCCGGCGAGGATATGAGGCCGGCGAACTCTCCCCGCTCGCCAGCGCTCTCCTGATCGCCGGGCGGGGGAAGGTGGACTACTAGCCGATCAGGCTCTGGGCCTCCGAGACCAGCTTCTCGACGCGCGCGCCGACCTGGCCCGACTGCTTCTCGAGATCCTTGCGGACCGAGCGCACCTCGCGCTCGAACCGGCGGCGGTTCTGCTTCACGGTCCGCTCGACCAGGCTGCGACGCTGGCGCAGCTGGCGCTCGAACCGGGTCCGCGTCCGGCGGACCTGGCGCTCGAAGCGGTTACGGGCGCTCGCGCCGCGGCGCTCGTAGCGCTTCAGCTCGCGCTCGAAACCGGTGCGAGTGCGGTACTTCGTGACCAGACCGCGCACGGTCGAGACGAGGTTGTCGCCGACCAGCAGGCTCGCGCCGACCGGAACGAGCACTGCGCGCTCGGCGATCTCGCCGGCCTGCTCGATCGGGGTCTTCGGCTGGGTGGAGGTGGACGTCGCCCGGGTCGTGCGACGCGAGGTCGTCGAGCGGCGGGTGCCGGTCGATCGCTTCGCGGGGCTCTTCCGGGCCGTAGAACGGCTCGTCGTGGTTCTGGTCTTGTTGGGCTGAGTCGCGCCCTCGCTGGTGGTCGCCATAACTCTCTCTCTTGGGAAGCTTGTTTTCGATTTCTGATGATGCTACCGAACATGTGTTTGTAAACCCGCCACCCGGGTTCGTTACATGCTCGGAGCGATCTTTACCGCCCGGTTACAAGCGATTTCAGCCTGAAACCGGGGTCGCGGTGCGCTCGAGCCAGGCGTCGGGGTCGGTCAGCTCGGCCAGCGACGGGAGCGCCTCGGGGCCGGAGAAGACGTGCTGAAGCCCCTCGACGCCGCCCTTGGCGACGACCGCGTCGCAGAATCGCTTGCCCTGCTCGTACTGACGGAGCTTCATCTCGAGCCCGAGCAGGCGCGCGATGATCCGCGACAGCCCCGACTGCGATCGCCGTCGGCGGTCGAGCGACTGCCTGAGCTTCGGGAGCGACGGCAACAGGTCCGGCGCGACGGCGTCCATCACGTGCTCGGCGTGACCCTCGATCACCGCCATCACGGCCTGGACCCGGTCGAGCGTCTCGCGCTCGGTGCTCGAAGCGACGATCGACACGAGGTCCCCCCGCCACAGCGCTCCGGCAGCCTGGCGCGAGCTCCTCGATGCCCGGCATCCTGAACTTCCGCGGCGTCTCGAGCCGGACCTCGGCGTTCGAGAGCAGCTCGCGGACGAGCCCGGCGACGTAGCCGTGCAGCCATGGGACGCCCGCGAACTGAACGGCGTGCGTGACCTCGTGGAGCGTCACCCAGGTCATGAACTCCCGCTCGTTGGCGCCGAACAGCCGGACCGCATGGCCGAGGTTGGGGAGCACGAACAGCAGCCGTGGCGGGCGGTCCGCGACAGCCTCGTCGAGCAGCACCAGCTCGTACTGCCCGAGCACCCGCTGGGCGAGGTACCCGAGCACGATCCCGACCTCGGCGGATAGCACCAGTCCCATCCCGATCTCGACTGCCGGCTTGAGCGGGCCCAGATTCTTCGCCTGCGCGCTTCAGGACGGGGTCGAGCAGCGAACCCATCGACTCGATGTTGCTGTGGATCCACTCCCGCCGCCCGATCCCCTCGGGGGGCGGCAGCGGGCGGGCCGGGTGCAGGCCCGTGTACTCGATCACCCGTGTCTCGGACTCGGCCGCGAGCGGTCGCAGATCGACCGAGGGCACGCGCGCGATCGCCCGGCCCCGGCGACCAGCCCCGCGATCCGCTCGGCGATGATCCAGTCGATCACGGCGCGATCTCCTCGAGCCGGTGCAGCGTCTCGAGCGAGCGGGCGGCGACCACGGGCGAGGACGGGGCGGCGTCGAGCGGCGCGGCCAGGGGCTCCGAACAGCGGGGAAAGCTGACGAATCCTCCCGCCTCGCGGACGATCAGCTGGCCGGCGGCGGAGTCGACGCCGCGCGCCCGCCGCAGCGACAGCATTCCGTCGAACCGCCCGGCGGCGACCTGGCAGAGCGTCGAGGCGATCGTCCCCAGCGCGCGCAGCCGGTAGGCTGAATCGATCGAGCCCGTCGATCGAGGCCGCCACCCAGCGCGGGTCGGCGGACTCGATCCCGAGCACCTCGAGGCGGCCGTCCGGCCCCGTGCGCTCGCCGAGCGTCGGGTCGAGCGGCTCGCCGTTGAGCGTCGCGCCCTCGCCGCGCTGCGCCCACCACTCCTCGCGGGTCCCGAAGTCGTACACGAACGCGAAAACGACGTCGGCCATCGTGTCGCCGGCCGCGACGGCGATCGAGAGCGCGTGGTGCGGGATCCCGCGCTTGGCGTTCAGCGACCCGTCGATCGGATCGATGATCACCTTCACCGCGGGATCGCCGTAGTCGACCTCGCCGCGCTCCTCGGAGATCGCCGCGAACCGGTAGCCCTCGTCGCGCAGCCCGTCGAGCTCGGCCAGGACGACCGACTCGGCTCCGCGGTCGATCACGAGCGTGCGGTCGCCGCCCCGCCCCGGGCGCCCGTTTCGATCGCTCGCTCGGCGGTGGTCGGGGCCGCCGCCAGGATCTCATCGAGGCCCGCGACCGCGCCGGCGGCAAGCTGCCAGCCAGTCTGCGTCGAGGGCCGAGCGGGTCGAGGTCATGACCGCGAACCTATGCTGTCAGACGTGGGGATCGCTCTTGAGGATCTGCTTCGCCGACCAGCGTCGCGGCCGTCACCGCTCGCGGAGGGGCCGCTGCTGGTCCTCGGCGCGGCCGGGACCGGCAAGACCCGGGTCGCTGCTCGAGCGCTTCAGCTGGCTGGTCGAGCAGGGCACGCGGCCCGAGGCGATCGCGGTGCTCGCGCCCTCTCGGGACGGGCCGACGCGATCCGCGCGTGGCTCGAGAGCAGCTCCGCAGGCAGCTACGAGGAGCTGTTCGTGTGCACGCCGGTCGAGCTCGCGGCGGTGTTCCTGAACGCCGCACGCCGGGCGCCGACGCTGCTCGACTCGGTCGTCGACGCCGGGGAGCGGTTCGCGATGCTGCTCGAGCGGATCGACGAGCTCTCGATCCGCGCCACGACTTCGGCGGCAGTGCGACGGCGCTGCTCGCCGGGTTCGTCCGCAAGATCGACCGGCTGAAGGCCCACCTGATCGGGGCCGAGGACTACGCCGCGCTGGGCCGGCGGCTCGAGCGGCGGCGCCGAGCCGGCGCGGAGGCGCGGCTGGAGCGTGAGTTCGCCGAGGTCTACCGCGCGCACGAGCGGATGCTCGCCGAGGCCGGGGTCGGCGACGCCGGGCGACCTGCTGCGCGAGGCGCTGCGGACGATCCGCGAGCGACCCGTCTCGCCGACCGCTTCGAGCACGTGCTGCTCGACGACGCGCACGAGCTCGAGCCCGGCGGCCGCGAGCCTCGCGCGCGAGCTCGGGCGGCCCGCGCCTGTGCGGCGGCCGCCGATCCCGCGCGGGGGAGCTTCGAGCTGCCCGACGGCCCGACGTGGTCACGCTACCAGCGGAGCCTGCGCTGCCCGGACCGGGTGCTCCGCGCCGCTCGGCGCGGAGTGGAGGTCGAGTGCGAGCCGGCCGTCGGCTAGGAGGCGAGGTGGCCGTTCTGGCGATGCGCGAACGACCGGGCCCAGGCGCAGTCGGTGGCTGCCGACGTCGAGCGGCTGATCTCGCGCGGACGGGCGTCTCGCCGGGAGACGTGGCGGTGCTCGTGCCCGCGGTCTCTCGCGAGGGCCAGGCGGTCGCGGTCGCACTCGAGGAGCGGGCCGTCCCCCACCGGGTGCGTCGGGGAGGCGGCGTTCTTCCAGCGCGCCGAGATCCGCGATCTCCTGGCCTGGCTGCGATTGCTGGCCGACGCCTCCGAACGCCGGCCGCGGTCGTCGCGTCCTCGCGCGGCCGCCGATCGAGCTGCGGTCGGTCGACATCGCCCGGTGCATCCAGATCGCGCGGCGGCGCAAGCTCGACATGGTCGCCGCGCTCGCCGCCGCCACCGAGTCGCCGCAGGTGCCGCCCGAGGCGCGCGAGCGGATCATGGTGTTGCTCAAGCTCTACCGCGCCGGCAATGGGGGCGATCGACACCACCCGGCCGGACCTGTACGTCCACCGGCTGATCGACCGGCTGGGGCTGCGCCGCCACCAGCTGTTCGCCGCGCAGGCCGACGTCGTCGAGCGCCTGCGGGCGCTGGCGCGGTTCGGGGAGCTCGCGTCCGCCTACGCGCGGCGCTCGCCGCAGGCGACGCCACGCGAATTTGCGCGCTCGATCGCCGCCGTCGCCGACTCCGGGGCTGCGCGAGCAGGACGAGCCCGAGCCTCGCGGGCCCGCGCGCGTTCAGATCGTCTCGCTCGAGGGCGGCTGCCGCGCTCGAGGCCGAGCACGTGTACGTCATCGGCCTGCACGGCGGCGATCGCGCGTCCCGCTCCCGGAGCGGATTCCCGACGCGCTCGCTGCTCGCGGCGGTCGCCGCCGAGCAGGACCAGCGCGGCGGCTGGCGCTGCGCCGCGCGCTCTACGCGGCGATCACCCGCGCCGGGACGCGGGTGGTGCTGTGCTACCCGAGCGTCAACGACCGCGGCGCCGCGCTCCGGCCTCCGCCGGTCGATCGAGGCGGCGCGCGAGGCGCGTCGGCGGCGAGTGGGAGGACAAGCCGGAGGAGCTGTTCGGCCCCGCCGAGACGCTCCACTCGACCTACCGGCTGCTCCGCGACGAGCTGCTGGAGGGGACGATGCGCAGCCGGCGGCGCGGCTCGGCGAGCTCCGCTTCGACACCGACCTCGACGTCTCCGCACGCCGTCGTCCGCTACCTGGAGCTGCTGAAGCTGGCCGCGCTGATCGAGCGGCCCGAGGACCAGAGCCTGGCCGAGGCGATGCAGCGACGTCAACGCCCGGATCCTCCAGGCGGTCACCGCCGAGCAGCGCGAGATCCTCAGCTCCTCGGCGCTCGACGATTACCTGCTCGACGCCGAGCGCGACGAGCGGCGGCGCACGCAGGCGATCGCCGCGCGCGACGAGCCCTCGCTGGAGCCGTTCCTGCCCAAGCGCGGCGACGGGGTGCGTGCTGTCGGCCTCGGACATCGACACCTACCGCACCTGTCCGCTGAAATACAAGTTCGCGCGCGTGTTCCGGATCCCGCAGGAGCCGACGATCCATCAGCGGTTCGGGATCCTCGTCCACCAGGTGCTGGAGCGCTTCCACGGACGGTTCCGGGGGCGGGCGGAACGCTTACCGGAGCTGCTCGGCCTGCTCGACGCGGGCTGGCGCCGGGCCGGATTCGGCGACTCCGAGGAGGAGCGCCAGCTGCGCGGCAAGGCGGCGGCGGCGCTCGACCGCTACTGGGACCGATTCCAGTCCGAGGACGCCGAGCCGGTGTGGTTCGAGCGCGCGTTCACGTTCCGGCTCGGGCCGCACCTCCTGCGCGGGCGGGTCGACCGGGTCGACCGGCTGCCCGGCGGCGAGTACGAGCTGATCGACTACAAGACCGGGCGCCCGAAGAGCGCGGCGCAGCTGACCGACGACGTCCAGCTGTCGCTGTACGCGGTCGGGCGCCCGCGAGGCGTGGAGCCTCGAGGCGTCCCGAGCAGGCCTACTACTACGTGCTCGATGACCAGAAGGTGGCGGTCCCGCACGACGGCGGCGATCGCGCGGAGTGGATCCGCGAGGTCGCGATCGAGGTCGCCGACGGGGATCCTGTCCCAGGGGTTCGAGCCGACGCCCTCGTTACGCGGCGTGCTCGGTTTGCGACTACCGGCTGATGTGCCCGGCGGCGGAGCTGTGACCGTGCACCCCTCCGGCGAGCAGTTCGAGATCCGCCACGGCGAGCAGCGCGCGGCGATCGTCGAGGTCGGCGGCGGGATCCGCGAGTACCACGCAGGCGACCGGCGCGGTGCTCGATCCCTACCCGCGCGAGGCGATGTGCGACGGCGGCTCACGGCACGCCGCTGATCCCGTGGCCGAACCGGCTGGCGGGCGGCCGCTACTCGTTCGACGGCACCGACTACCAGGTTGCGCTCGACCGAGCCAGACCGCAGGCAACGCGATCCACGGCCTGCTCCGGTGGCGCAACTGGGCGGCCGATCGAGCGCTCGGCCGATCGGGTGCGTCGATGGGCATCCGGCTGCACCCGATGACCGGTTGGCCGTTCCCGCTCGATGTCTCGATCGAGTACTCGCTCGGCGACGACGGGCTGACGGTGGAGACCCGGGCGCGCAACTCGGCGACCGGCCGCCGTGCCCGTTCGGGTCCGGCCAGCACCCGTACCTCTCCGCCGGGCGACGGCGCGCTCGACGACTGCACGCTGCAGCTCGCCGCGGCCGACCCGGATCCTCGTCGACCCCGAGCGCCAGCTCCCGGTCGGGCGCGAGCCGGTCGCGGCGACCGAGTTCGACTTCAGCGCGCCGCGGACGATCGGCGAGCTCGTGCCTCGACGACGCGTTCACGGATCTGGACGCGGACGCGGACGGACTCGCCTGGGTGCGCCTGCGGGCGCCCGACGGTCGGACCGTCGTAGCTGTGGTGCGACGAGTCCTATTCGGTGCTCCAGCTCTACACCGGCGACACGCTCGCCCCGGAGCGCCGCCGCCTCGGCCTCGCCGCCGAGCCGATGACCTGCCCGCCGAACGCGTTTCAGACCGGGGACGGGATCGTGCGGCTCGAGCCCGGAGACACGTTCGTCGGCCGCTGGGGGGTCAGGGCTGAGCTGAGGTCGGCGTGACGGTGCGGTCGCCCTGGCGGCGTTGCGGTCCTCGCGACTCGTCACCCGGCGCCGCAGCACTCGAGGCCGAGCGGCTGGGGCTCAGCCCCGGTCGGGTCGCTCGCCGCGCTGGCGCAGGAACCGCTGCAGGTCGCGGGCGATCGTCTCGCCCGAGGGGAGCGGGCCGTCGGCTCGACGCCGATCGCTCTCGGACACCTGCTCGAGCCGCTCGACGAACGCCTGTACGTCCGGGTCGCTCTGCACGGCACGTTGACCTGGCGCTCGTACTCGCCGGCCGCGCTCCTCGAGCTCGCCCGCGTCGACCGCGACGCCGACCAGCCCCTCGAGCTTGCGGACCAGCGCCAGCGACGCCTTCGGGTTCGGGGTCGCGGCGACGTAGTGCGGCACCGCGGCCCACAGGCTCGCCGAGGGCAGCCCGGCGCGCTGGCACGCGGCGTGCAGCATGCCGACGATCCCGGTCGGGCCCTCGTAGGAGGAGCGGCGTCGAGACCGAGCCGCGCGATCAGCACCGGGTCGGAGGCGAGCCCGGTCACCGACACCGGCCGCGTGTGCGGGACGTCGGCCAGCAGCGCGCCCAGCGTCACGACCAGCTGCGTGCCCAGCGCCTCGGCGAGCTCGACGATCACGCTCGTGAACGTGCGCCAGCGCATCGACGGCTCGGTGCCGACGAGCAGGATCAGGTCACGAGGGGCGCGCGGCACCCGCGCCTCGTACAGCTCGACCGCCGGCCACACGATCTCGCGTGTCTCGCCGTCGACCATCTTCACCTGCGGGCGGGTGGCCTGGAAGTCGTAGAACTCCTCCGGGTCGATCGTCGCGAAGCGCTGCGCGCGCCGAGCGTCGTCGCCGACGAACGTCAGCGCCGTCGAGGCGGCGTCGGCGGCGTCGTTCCAGCCCTTGAATGCGCAGACCAGCGCCGGAGCCCGCAGACCGTCCGGCCGGTATTCCCACTCGCAGCGGATGCATCCGACTCACCGTACATGATGGCGCGATGACTCCGACGATCCATGGGCGACCGCGGACCGACGCGCGGGCGGTCAGCGCGCTGCGTCCGGGCGTCGAGGTCGCGCGGCGTTTTCGCCTGCACGCGCAAGGATCGGCTGATGACGCGAAACGGATCCCCCTACCTGGCGCTCGAGCTGCGCGACCGCAGCGGCACCGTCCAGGCGCGCGCGTTCCGCGACGCCGACGCACTGGCCGGGCGGTTCGATCGCGGCGATCTGGTGCACGTGTCGGGCGCGTCGAGCGGTTCCGCGACGAGCTCGTGCTCGAGGTGCTCGGCGATCGCACGCGCGGACGCCGGGCGCGCAGGCGGCGACCCGAGCCGTTCCTGCCGACCGCCTACCGCGACCTCGACGAGCTCGACGGCTTCCTCGAGCACCTCGCGGGCGAGGTCAGCGACCGCGGCCTACCGGGCGCTGCTCGATCGGCTGCTCGGCGACGCCGAGCTGCGCGCCGCGCTGCGCCGCGCGCCGTGCACGCGGGCCGGCCACCACGCGTACCTCGGCGGCCTGCTCGAGCACACCGTCGCCGTGGCCACGCTCGCCGACGAGCTCTGCCAGCTGCATCCGCGGCTGGGCCAGGACCTACTGCTGACCGCGGCGATCACCCACGACCTCGGGCGGACGCGCGAGTTCACCTACGGCGCCGAGATCGGCCTGACCGAGGAGGGGCGGCTGCTCGGCCACCTCGTGATCGGCGAGCGCCTGATCTCCGAGCGCGCGGTGCTCGATGGACGACGAGCGCCGCCTCGCGCTGCTGCACTGCGTACTCGCCCACCACGGCCCGAGCTCGGCGCCGGGCGGGCGATTCGCCTCCGCCGAGGCACTGGCGCTGTATCGCCTGAACGCGCTCGACGCGAGCGTCAAGGGGGCGTTCGAGCAGGGGTTGTAGCCGGGCTGGACGCGTGCCGCTGTCGCGCAATCAGCGCGACAGCGTCACGGCCAGCACCGACAGATCGCCCACGTGGTGGGCGAGGTGGGCCCAGCCAGCGTCGTGACCGTCGGTCGGTCGGCAGTCAACCAGTTGCTGCGCTCGCTTCAGCGCGTCGGCGGCGGGCGCCGCGGTGCTCGCCCGGGAGGGGGCGGGTTCGGCGTGCTTCATCTCAGTTCTCCTGTCTGGGCGCGGACAACAAGCCCCCTCGCGGCCCTCACCCTCGATAGTAGCCACCGGCCGAAGCCCTACATAAAGCCGCGCCGTAGCATCCGCCCCGGCGCGGCACGGGCCTGGTGGCCCATCCAGTCTTCAAAACTGGCAGGGCCGGGCAGCCCCCGGCTTGGAAGGTTCGATTCCTTCGCCGCGTCGTGGCTGAACCCACCGCGAACTCGCACGTTGGGTGCATGGAGACTCCGTTGCCTAGGACGGCACGCCCCGGTCCCGCGCCAGGCTCCCGTTCATCGCGCGCATCCACGACTGCCTGTGTTCTGCTCGATCCGCAGACCCTCAGTGACGGGGAGACTCCGCTCGCGGCCACAGCGGTTCTCTCGGCGCTTGCCCCGCGGTCGTAGCGACCGGGCGGAGTGCGACGGCCAGCTCGCGGCGTCCGGTTACGCCGAGCTTGGTGTATGCGTGCGTGAGATGCGTCTCGACCGTGCGAACGGCAACGAACAGCGCATCCGCAATCTCGCGGTTCGTGAGGCGCTGAGCCGCGAGCTCGGCGACCCGCAGCTCACTCGCCGTCAGCTCCTGATCGCGATGCACCGCGCGCTGCGGCTTAGTGCCAGCGACGGCGAGCTCTGTGCGTATCTCGGCGGCGATGCCGCTCGCTCCCGTCGCTAGCGATGCTGTCAGACCGGCGCGCAGGCGCTCCGCCGCAGCCGCGCGCTGGCCTGCACGTCGCAGCGACGCGCCCAAATCCAGGAGCGTCCTAGCGTGCTCCGCCCGGTCAGACGACCGCGCTAGCTCAGCCGCTGACTGTTCGAGCAGCTCAACGTCGGCCGGGCGCCGGAGCAGGCCGCAGCCCCGCAGCGCGATTCCGAGCGCCCGCGGCGCGCCCCATCGGCTCGCGAGCTCGAGCTCCCGCGCGACCAGCTGCCGGCCCTCCTCGATCCGCCCGATCGCGGCGAGCACGACCGCCGCTTCCGAGCGCCACGGGAGGACCCATGGGCCGTAGTCCAGCCCGGCGAACACCCGGGTACTCGCCTCGATATCGGCGGCTGCCTGCACCGACTCTCCGAGGGCGTGCCGGAGCATCCCGCGAGAGTGCAGCGCGATCGCATTGGAGAACGTCGCCTCGCCGGGACCCGCGGAGAGGTAACGCTCGAGCAGCGCGAGCGCCTCGCTCGCGCGGCCGCGAGCGATCTCCGCGGCGCACACCACCTCGAGCGCAAAGAAGATCCCCGGCCCGGACCCGTGGGTGAGGTCCAGCGACGCGCGCCCGTCCTCGACGGCCTGCTCGAGCGCTCCGCGACGCTGGGCAGCGGCGGCCCTGAACCACAGCGCCAGCGACATCCCGATGCGCGAGCCGCGTCGGCGAGCATCCTCGAGCGCCGCGCTCGCCAGCTCCTCGCAGTCGCCAAGCGCCTCGGCGAACAGCAGACCGCTTCCCGCGTACCAGAGCGACGGCGAGTCGCTCGTGACTTCGGCGAGGAGCGCGCCGTCGCCGAGAGCGCGGCGCGCGCGCCCGGCGGCGACTTCGGCGGTCTCGTCTCCCATCGGCGAGGCGGCGGCGACCTGCGCGAGCACGAGCCGCTCGGCGGGCGTTCGGCCCTCGGCGACCTCGGGCGCGAGCGCTCGCAGGCGTGCAAGCCCGCCCGCGCGCAGCGCGACCGACTGTTGCGAGACGCCGGCCCTGATGGCTTCCACGCCGAGCGAGAGCTCGCGCTCGTTGGGGCCGAGCTCGTCGCCCACGTTGCCGAGGACGACGTCGGCGTCAGCGAACCGATCGGTGTGCACGAGCGCGAGCGCGAGATGGATCGCGACCTGGGCGCGCGCCGACACCATCGTGGTGGCATCGAGGGCGGCGCGCAGTCGCTCCACGGCAACATCCGGGCGCGAACGGAGCAGGGCCAGCCCCAGGAGGTACAGAATCTCGCCGCGACGCGCGTTCTCCGGAGGTTCCGCGAGCGCCCTCTCGAGGTACGTGACCGCGGAGTCCGGAGCGCCCCGCGCGAGTGCAAGCGCAGCGGCGCTGTGCAGAACATCGACGGCCCAGGCGTCGCGTCCCGGAGCTGCCGCAACGATCTGCGCGGCAACGCGCTCGGGCGGCGCTCCGAGGTCATCGAGCACGCGTGCCGCGCGCGCATGAGCGGCGCGCCGGCGGTGCTCCGGGACCGTTTCGAGCACCGCCGACCCGATCAGCGGGTGCACGAACGCGAGCTCCGGGCCGCGCGCGAGGATCTCGAGCGAGACGAGCCTGTCCGCGGCGTCGACCGCGTCCGGCACGGCGAGGTCCGCCACTGCCGCGACCTCGTCGATCCCGGCACCGTCTCCGAGGATCGCTGCGGCGGACGCGATGCGCTGGACCGCCTCGGCCTCTCGCGCGAGCCGCCGCGCGGTCTCCTCCCGGACGCTATCGGGCGTGATGTCGCGCACGCGCGCGACGAGCTCGCCCTGCCCGGCATCCTCGCTCGCGAGCTCGTCGATCAGCGCTCGGAGCAGGAGCGGGTTTCCGCCCGTCGCCTCGAGACACGCACGCGCCAGGTCGGCGCTCGCGCGCGAGCCGAACGCATCCTCGACGAGATCGTGCACGGCGGCTCTCGACAGGGCCGGAGGGGTGTGAAGCACGAGGCCGTCCCTGCCGTACAGCTCGTCGATCACGGCGCTCGCGTCCGCGCACTCGCCCCTGCGCGCGGCAGCGATCAGCGCGATCGGCCGTCCGGCCACGCGGGCTGCGAGGTGGTCGACCCATCGCGCCGATGCGACATCCGACCAGTGCAGATCGTCGACGAGCAGCAGCAGCGGTTGCCGCGCCGCGAGCGCTTCGACCAGGTCCTGGATCGCGAACATCGCCGTCGAGTGGGCATCCTCGGCCTGTACTCCCGCCCCGTCGGCTGTGAGCACCTGACCGGCGAGCAATGCCGGGGGCGCGGGCGCGTCGGGAAGCGCGGCAGCGAGGAGCTCCCGCGCGACCCCCCACGGAAGAGCGGCGTCGAGCGGCCCCGGCCGCGCTGACAGCGTGTACATCCCACGCGCCGCGGCGAGCTGACCCGCCGCCCGCAGCAGCCGCGTCTTGCCGATGCCGGCAGGACCTCGGAGAACGAGTGCGCCGCCGCGTCCTGCAGCCGCGGCCTCGATCGTGCGCTCGATCAAGGCAAGCTCGGCGCGTCGCTCGAGCAGCGGCACGCTTGCGGCAGCCCCTGAATGCGTCACTGTGTTGCACAGTAAACGCAAAATGTCGTGGGAAGTCCACGATGCGCGGGACCGGCGCATCACAGATCATGCCGTGCGTGCGTGGGGGGATGGCATCGGGGTCACCGGGGACCCGCACCGGGTGGCAGGTGACCCGGCGCCGGTTTGCCACGGCGACGATCGTTGTCGCCGTGACGCTGTGGCTCGCGGCGGCAGCGCCCGCACCCGCCGCGGCGAGCAGCATCTTCTTTATCCGCGCCGGGAACATCTGGGTGGCTGCGCCCGACGGCAGTCATCAGGTGCAACTGACGAGCGACGGCGGCTCACCACCGTACGTCGCCGTCGCCTCCTCGAAGCAGGGCTCACCACCGGTGATTGCGTGGGAGCGGTCCTTCCCGAACTCGTTCGGGACGATCCAAACCAACGGGACGGCGCTCGCGCTCAATCCCGGCAACAGCCAGATGGCGGGTGACAGCCCGACGCGCACGGTTTCGCTCGACGCCGGCGGCGATCGCGTCGCGTTCGCCTGGGGACACCAGACGATGTTCGGTGCGGTGTCGGGACCGCAGTCGATCGGCGTCGACGGCTCGAGCCTTCAGGAGATCGGTGCCGACGGGTTCGGCGGCGGATCGAGCTCCGTGGGCGTGACCTTCGGCGACACTGCGGGGACCTCGCTGCTGTTCGACACCCTCACGTCCGACTACGGCGGCGAGTCACCATCCTCGTGTGCGCACTCCGCCTACGAGCTCGTGCGCCAGGTTCCGAACCCCGCCGGGTCTGGCGATGCGAACGCACATCCGCTCGGCTTCTATTGCGGCGGCGCAGGGATCAACCTGCTCGAGCCGGCGCTGCGCCCCGACGGCCAGCTGATCGTGGCGAGCGCGCAGAACGACACCTCCGAGGCGACCAACCCGAACCTTGCGAGCGGCAAGCCGCGGCTAGTAACGATCCCGCTCTCGGGTGGCGCGGGCCCGACGGATGCCTCGCCGGTCGCGTTCATCACCCCCGACGGCTTGAGCGCCGTCAACCCGGACTTCTCGCCCGACGGAACGGAGGTAGCGTTCGCGGGTCCCGACGGGATCTACGTGGTCCCGGCCGGCGGCGGCCAGCCGCAGAAGATCATCGACAACGCGTCCTACCCGGCGTGGAGCCCGTACACCCTGAGCACGCCACCGCCACCGCCACCGCCAGTCGTGCATCTCAGGCTGAGCGTGACCGCGCCGGGACGTCAGAGGGTCCTCGAGCAGAAAGGGCTCGTCGCGCACCTCACGTGCACCGTGCGGTGCGTGGCCGCCGCAGCGGGCGGCGTCGCGATCCGCGGCCACAAGAAGCCCTTCACCACGAGGACCGTCACCAAGACGCTCGCCTCCGGCAAGCAGACGAGCATCACGCTCAGGCTCTCGACCTCCGCGCTGCGCGCGATCGCAAAGGCGCTGAGGCACCACATCCGCGTGCGCGCAGAAGTCCTCGCCGTCGCCACAGACGCAGCCAGCGAACGTCAGCAGGCAAGGGCGACGTTCGCCGTCCATCGATGAAACAGCACGGCGCGCGCGCACTCGCAGCCCTCGCCGGGACATTGCTGCTGCTGCACGTGCCGCCGGCGTTCGCAGCTACACCGGCTCCGGGCAGCGTCATCCCTGCAGGGACGCCGGTGGCCGACGTGATGCCCTGCCAGCCGTTGACCCCGCCGACTTCGCAGCACCCGCACAACGGTTACGTGCTGCATCCCGGCGAGACGTGGGACCAGTTCAAGGTCGACAGCAAGTTGCTCGTCGTCGATCACGGCCACCTGACCCCGTACGCGGACCGTTTCGGCTCGTGCCGTGCTCCTTCGCCCAGCACGCTGCCAGGCGGAGTCCACTGGCTGCTCGCGGTCTACAAGACCCAGATCCACCACGTCGGCTACACCGAGGATCCGCAGCACCCGGACGAGCCGTATGCGTGGCAGGAGCGCACCGAGATGACCGGCACCGGACCGTTCAATGTCCGCTTCACCACCTCCGCGAGCTTCAAGCCGACCTTCCGGGAGCAGTTCAAGGCGGTCCTGCTCGAGCTCACGAACACGACGGCCGCGGTCGCCGCGTACGCGAGTGCCGCCTTCACGGACGCGTGCCCGCTCGCTCCGGCGGCGTGTGCTGCGGCCGCGGCCGCGATTGCGACCGAAGCGATCGCGGACGCGGTCGAGTGGTTCGCCGAGGCCGTGGACCCAGCCGATCGGGACTTCAATACGGTCGTACGCCCGCCGCACGTCACACTCCCTCGGGTACCAGCCGCGGGGGGTCCGCTCCCGGTCGGAGTCGCACACGCGCTCAATGCGTTCACCGCGACCGCCGAGCGCCAGCAGTCGCTCGAACAGGCGCTGGACACAACGCTGAACCGCCTCCAGGGGGCCCACCTCGCGCGCGCACACCGCTTCGAGGCCCTCCAGCTCCACGCCGCGCGCAGGTTCGCGCGCCGGCTCTCCATGGTGACCAGGAAGCTGCCGACGGTGCTGCGGTCGTTGCGCGGCGCCTGGCTCGGCGCCGGGCTGGTCGACCCCATCATCACCAGCGAAACGCTGGCGGTCGCCCAGGGAGCGATCGCGGAGCACGGCCTCGACCCGGCGATCCGGCAGGCGCTGCGTACGGCCGGCTTCGGCGGACGCCAACTCGCCACCGCGACCGCCACGATCACGACCGCCGACCTCGCCGGCGCACGCACTACGACGCTGTTCGACGTTCTCACCTCGCCACGACTCCTCGCGGGCATCTCCGCCGATGCGCGCGGACTCGCTGGGTTCGCCACGCGCGGCCACTGACGCTGGTCGTGCGCCGGATCGCTCCGCCGGGCACGCTCGGCGGCGGACGCGAGCTCAGTTGACGATTCCGGTCCTATGCCCAGTTGAGTCGGATGCCGCGCGCACCAGGAGCGGGCCAGGTGGTTGCTGTCCGAGAACATCGGAGACGCCCTGGAGAAACTCACCGCCGATCTTGCCGAGCATCAGGACGCAATCGGAGGCTACGGATGCGCCGTCATTCCCTATTCCATTCCCCCAAGCCGCAACCCCTGTAGAAGATTCCGCCAACGCGGGCGGAGACGGCGGTGCCCAGGACACCGGACACGATCGAGGTGATCGCGCCGGAGATGAACCGGAGGCCGAGGTCGTGCGGCCGGACCTCGCGGATCTTTCCGATTCTCAACGAGGGCCGCCCGGCAACCCGGTGGGTAATCGGGACCTCCGCGTCGCCCGCGCTCATCCGACCAGCACCGGAATCGCCGCGCGTGCGCACCCTTGTCGAGCAGCACGATCGTCAATCCTGCGATCGCCACAGCAGGGGCGGCGCTGAACAGCCCCGCAAACCGTTTTGGCGACAGGCTGTGCGAGAGCAGCGCAAACACGACGACCAGGCTGCCGCCGGCAAGGCCCTTGAGGGCGAGGATCAGAACGTCGTGGATGGCGCCTGCGGCTTGCTTCAGCCGCCTGACTTCTTGCCGCCCTTGCGTCCTGCAGCGGCCTTCTGGGCGCGGTTGCCGCCGCTGCCGCTGCCGGAGCTCCGCCGGCTCTGGCTCGACCCGCTGCTCTTGCCGCCTCGGCTAGATGACCCAGGCGAGTTGGAGATGGCGGCGGCGCGGGATTTGCTCATTCCCTTCTTACGCAGCCCCTCGTACTGCTTGTCGTTCTTCACGCTTGAACCGTGATCCTTGGCCACGATGACCTCCTATCGCTAGCGAATTGTGACTGCAGGTGTACCCGCGGATTCGCTTCCCAACCCCGGCTATGAATTGAGTGAAGTGCGGCATCTGTAAGAGAGAGAACCGGCCGCTTTTCCGGGCTCGCACGACCGGGTAGCGCCACGGCACCTTGAGTGCCCCACCCGGGGTGTCGGCGCTCGCTCCGGCCCTGGTCGACACCGCCCACGAATACCACCACCTGTTTGACATCTACCTGCCGATCGCGGGCGGGGTCTTTGCGCTGATCGTCGTGACGGTGGTGGTGGCGGCGGCGGTCTTCAGGCGCCGCACGTCGGACCGGGCCGCGCGCTGGCACGAGCACAACCGGCTCGAAAGCGCCTACGCGGTGATGCTCGCGTTGGTCGTGGCGTTCCTGCTGTACCTCACGTTCACGGCGGAGCATCGCGTCGACACGGTCGCCAACCAGGAGCGCCCGGCGGTGGTAGTCGACGTCACCAGCTCCAAGTGGGAGTGGACGTTCTTCTACCCGGCATACGGGATCACGGCGCGGAGCGGCACGGTCGGCCGTCAGCCGCTGGTCGTCCCCGTCGGCGAAGCGATCCGGTTCAAGCTGCGCTCGCTCGACGTGATCCACGCGTTCTGGATCCCGGCGCTCGACTACAAACACGACGCGATCCCAGGGTCGACGCAGGCGATCACGCTCACGTTCTCGAAGCCCGGACTGTTTCAGGGCGCGTGCGCGGAGTTCTGCGGCCTGCGTCACGCCGACATGGTGTTCAACGCGCGCGCGATCACGCCAGCGCAGTTCGCCACGTGGACCGCCGGCGGCGGCCGGACGAGGACCTGGTGAGCGTCGCGAGCACCACCGCCGCCGCGCCGGCCCGGATCTCGGGCTGGCTCGGCGCGGCGACCAGCACCGACCACAAGCGGATCGGGTTGAACCTCGGCGTCTGCTCGCTCGTGCTCTTCCTCACCGGCGGCGTGTTCGCGCTGGTGATGCGCACGCAGCTGGCGCAGCCGAACATGCGCTTCGTGTCCGACGACACCTACGGCGAGCTGTTCACGATGCACGGCTCGACGATGATCTACCTGTTCGTGACGCCGATGGCGATCGCGATGGCGCTGTACCTCGTGCCGCTGCAGATCGGCGCCGCGGGGATCTCGGGCCCGCGCTGGGCGCTCGCCGGGTTCTGGACGTGGCTGTCCGGAGGGCTGATCATGCAGTCGGGGTGGTTCACCGCCGACGGTGCCGGACGCGCCGGCTGGTTCTCCTACGTGCCGCTATCGAACGGGACCAACACGCCGGGGGTCGGCCAGGACCTGTGGACGATGGGGGTGATCCTCGCCGCCGCCGGGATGACGGTGATGGCGGCGTGCGTGCTCGCGACGATCGCCCGCCGGCGCGCTCCGGGGATGTCGCTGCTGCGGATGCCCGTGTTCACGTGGACCGAGCTGGCCAGCGTGCTGATGGTGGTCGGCTCCTTCCCGGTGCTGATCCTGGCGATGGTGCTGCTGTTCATCGACCGCCACGGCGGACACATCTACACCGGCTACACGGGCGCGATCGACTACCAGGACATGTTCTGGTTCTTCGGCCACCCGGTCGTGTACGTGATGTTCTTCCCGTTTCTCGGGGCCGCGGCGGAGGTGATCGCCACCTGCTCGCACAAGCGGTGGTTCGGCTACACGGCATTCGTCGCCTCGATCATGGCGTTCGCGGCGCTTTCGATGGCCGTGTGGTCGCACCACATGTTCACCACGGGCGGGGTCACCAACCAGTACTTCGCGTTCACCTCCACGTTGCTGGTGATCCCGGCCGGGATCGAGTACTTCGACATGGTCGGCACGCTGATCGGCGGCTCGCTCGTGCTGCGCACGTCGATGCTGTTCGCGCTCGCGTTCTTCTTGCAGTTCCTGATCGGCGGCCTTAGCGGGATCTTCGTCGCCTCGCCGGTTCTCGACTACCACGCCAACGACTCGTACATGATCGTGGCGCACTTCCACTACACGCTGTTCGCGGGCAGCGTGTTTGGCTTCTTCGCCGGCGTCTACCACTGGTTTGGGAAGCTCACCGGCGCGCTGCTGCGCGAGCGTCTCGGGAAGCTGCAGCTGGCGCTGATGGTGATCGGCACCAACATGACGTTCGCGCCGATGTTCGTGCTCGGGCAGGAGGGGATGGCGCGGCGGATCTCGCGCTACCCGACGCATCCGGGCTGGAGCACCCCCAACCTGATCGAGACGATCGGGGCGGGAATCATCGCGCTCGGCGTCGCCGTCTTCCTATTCAACGTGTTCGTCTCGCTGCGCCACCGAGAGCCCGCCGGTGACGATCCGTGGCTCGGCCACACGCTGGAATGGGCGACGAGCTCGCCGCCGCCACGGCTGAACTTCGAGCGCCCGCTGCCGCCGATCCGCTCCTACACGCCGCTGCTCGATCTGCGCCACGAGGCCGAAGACCGCGCGCGCGCCACGCAGGAGAGCTCGCCGTGAGAGGCGGCGCGATTCCCGTGCTCGCGTGGGCCACGCTGCTGCTGATCCTGTTCGCCGGAAACTGGATCACCGACGACAGGGGGGTCAACCCGGCCGTGGCCGGCTTCGCGGCGCTGCTCATCTATGCGATCGGGGTCGCCCTGATCCTTGCCCGCCGCGAGTCGATCAGGCGCGGCGCACCGCTGTTCAGCGGCGACACCGAGGCCGAGCCCGACGCCAGCGTCGCCGCGGCGATCGTCGGACTGTCGGTCGGCTGCATCCTGTTCGGGCTCGTGTGGGCGAGGTTCCTCGTCTACTTCGGGGCGGCGATGCTGATGCTCGCGCTGGGGAGGATGGCGGTGGAGCTGCGGTCAGAGCGGCGGACGCTCGCGCGTTCCAAGGCCATCCGGGAGCCGGACGAGTGAGCGCGCCGTCGCTGCCGAACCTGCTCGTCTCGCACTGGCAGCCGACCTGGCCGCTCGAGGCCGAGGCCGCGCTGGCGATCGCCCTGTACCTCGTCGGGGTCACGCGCGTGCGCGGTGGCTGGCCGCGGTGGCGGACGGGCTCGTTCCTCGCCGGGGTGGCGGTCGTGCTGATCGCGCTCCAGTCGGGAATCGACGCCTACGACGACCAGCTGCTGTCGGTGCACATGGTTCAGCACATGCTGCTGCTGATGCTCGCGCCCGTGCTCGTGCTCGGCGGTGCGCCGACGGCGCTCGCGCTCCGCGCGCTCCGGGCCGGCCAGCGGCGAGCATTCGCCCGAGGGCTCGCGCGGGCTCGCCCGCTTGCCCGGCCGTGGGTGTGCCTGGCGGCCTTCGACGCGGTCGTGCTCGCCACCCACCTGCCGTGGTTCTACGACGCGACGCTCCGCCACCCGTTTCTGCACGACGGCGAACACGCGGCCTACCTGGCGGTCGGGCTCGTGCTGTGGTGGCCGCTGCTCGACTCCGACCCCGTCCGCTCGCACCGGCTCGGGGGGCTCGGGCGCCTGGTCTACGTGCTCGCCGCGATGCCGGCGATGGCGCTGATCGGCGCCTACCTGAACCGCGACCCGACGCTCGCCTACGCCCCCTACGCCGCCGCCGCCCATCGCCTCGGTGTGAACGCCGTCGTCGATCAGCAGCAGGCAGGGGCGATCATGTGGGTCGCCGGCAGCCTCGTGCTGGTCGCGGTCGGCCTGTGGGCCTCGATCGACGCGCTGCTCGACGAGGAGCGCCGCCAGCGGGTCCGGGAGGCGCACCGGTGAGGCGGCATGCGACGCGCTGGCTGACGCGCCCCTCGCGGATCCCGCGCACACCGCGGTGGATGCTCGCGATCCTGCTCGGGGCGCTGTCGCTGACCGGGATCGCCGCCCCCCCGTCCGCGGGAGACAGCCAGCAGCCCGCCGCCGGCGCCGGCCCGCCGGCCACCGCGCCGGACAAGCTGCCCCAACCGCCCGGCCCCGGCGACCCGACGAAGAGCTTCCCGAGCTCACCGGCGCTCGTCGCCCGCGGCTACAACCTGTACCAGGCGGGCTGCTCCTCATGCCACGGGATCGGGCTCCAGGGCACGCCGGGAGTGGCGCCGTCGCTGCGCGGGGTGGGCCCCGGCCCGGTCGACTTCTACCTGAGCACCGGACGGATGCCGCTGGCCCAGCCGCGCGAGGAGCCGGTCCGCAACCCGCCGCTCTACACCCGGGCGCAGATCGACGCGCTGATCGCCTACGTCTCGACCTTCGGCGGTCCGGCCGCCCCCACCGCCGATCCCGCGCGCGGCGACCTCGCGCTCGGCCTGCACGAGTTCACGCTCAACTGCGCGGGCTGCCACCAGATCGTCGCGCGCGGCGGACTCACGCTCGGCGCGGCGGTACCCGACCTCCAGCAGGCCACCGCCCAGCAGGTCGCCGAAGCCGTCCGAATGGGCCCGTACGTGATGCCGAACTTCGATGCCAAGCAGATCAACCAGCACCAGCTGGACGCGATCGCCGCCTACGTGCTGTGGACGCGCCACCCCGATGACGCCGGGGGATGGGGGATCTCCAACATCGGCCCGATCCCGGAGGGGATGGCGGCGTGGTTCATCGGGCTCGCCGCG
Organism: uncultured Solirubrobacterales bacterium; assembly: GCA_963770735.1. Classification (GTDB taxonomy): domain Bacteria; phylum Actinomycetota; class Thermoleophilia; order Solirubrobacterales; family Solirubrobacteraceae; genus Palsa-465. The sequence goes on from CAVYRB010000001.1 coordinate 423,339, forward strand.
CTGGTGATCGTCGCCCGGCTGATCGGCGAGCGCAACGACGAGGGAGTCCAACCAACGGAGGCGAGCAGATGAGCGAACACGAGCGCAAGCCGGGGCGCGCCGTGGGCCGCGCGGTGGCGCTGGCGGTCGCGGCGCGCACCGCGTGGCGCGCCCGGCGCGACCGGCCCCGGCGCGAGCCTGCAGCACCGCCGCGCGAATCGGACGTCGATCCGCGCAAGCGCATCGTCCCCGCGAACCGTCGCGCCGAGACGATCGTCGCCGCGCTGCTGCTGCTCGCCGCGCTGTTCGCGTTCGGCTTCACCGCCGTGTACATCGTGCTTCAGACGAACACGCAGCTGCTCGGTCTCGCGCTCGGTGGCGCGCTGGCGGCGCTTGCGGCTGCGGCAATCGTGGCGGGAAAACTGGTCGTCCCGCAGGAGACCTCGGTCGAGGAGCGCGGCCCGTTGCTCGTGGAGGAGCAGGCCGAGGAGGTCACGGAGATGGTCGAGCGTGGGGGCGAGGGAATCTCGCGGCGCGTGCTGCTCGCCGGCGCCGGAGGCGTCGCCGGCGCGGCGCTGATCACGGCCGCAGCCAGCCCGATCGCTTCGCTCGGGCCACGGCTCGAGCACATCCACGACACCCCATGGCACGCGGGCGTCAGGCTGCTCGACGACGAGGGCCGGCCGTATCTGGCGCAGAACATCGAGATCGGCTCGTTCTACACCGCGCTGCCCGAGGGCGGCGACCCCGAGCGTCTCGGGGCCGGACTACTGGTCGTCCGCCTGCCGCCCCACTACATCCACCTGCCCGCGGCGCGGCGCGACTGGGCGCCCGACGGGATCCTCGCCTACTCGAAGATCTGCCCCCACGCCGCCTGCGCGATCTCGCTCTACCGCTACCCCACGTACCAGCCGACGAGCAACGCCCAGCCGGCGTTCACCTGCCCGTGCCACTACTCGACGTTCCTGCCGGGCGAGGGCGGCCGGCTGATCTTCGGTCCCGCCGGCCGCTCGCTACCGCAGCTGCCGCTGACGATCGACCCCCACGGCTACCTGCGCGCGGCCGGCCCATTCCACGAGGACATCGGGCCGTCGTGGTGGAACGGCCACCGGTCGGAGTCGTGAGCCTCGTCCAGCGCTACCTGCACCGCCGGCTCGAGCGCCTGATCCGCTGGAACGATCAGCGCTACGGCGCCGCCCGCGGGATCAAGCTGGTGATGCGCTACGTGTTCCCCGACCACTGGTCGTTCCTGCTCGGGGAGATCGCCCTGTACTCGTTCGTCGTGCTGGTCGTGACGGGGATCTACCTGACGTTCTTTTACGTCCCCGGCGACTCGCAGGTCATCTACCACGGGCCGTACACGCTGCTGCAGGGCGAGCAGATGAGCGAGGCCTACCGCTCGGTGCTCGACCTGAGCGTCAGCGTCCCGGCGGGGCTCTTGTTTCGCCAGGTCCACCACTGGGCCGCCGACGTGTTCATCGCCGCGATCGTGCTGCACCTGGTGCGGATCTTCTTCACCGGCGCCTACCGCAAGCCGCGCGACCTCAACTACTACATCGGCCTGATCATGCTGATGCTGGCGATCCTCGAGGGGTTCGCGGGCTACTCGCTGGTGGACGACCTGCTTTCCGGGATGGGCCTCGCGATCGCCTACTCGGTGGCGATGTCGATCCCGTTCGTCGGCGCTCAGCTCGCCTACCTGGTGTGGGGCGGACCGTTCCCGGGTTCGAGCTCGTTCCTGCCGCGGCTCGAGATCATCCACGTGCTGCTGATCCCCCTCACGTTGATCGGCCTGATCACGATTCATCTCGTGACGGTGATGCGCCAGCACCACTCTCAGTTCCCAGGGCCCGGGCGGCGCGAGCGCAACGTCGTCGGCACCCCCCTGTGGCCCGCGTACGCGCTGCGCTCGATCGGTCTCCTGTTCGCGGTCGCCGCCGTCCTGTTCCTGCTCGGCGGGCTGATCCAGATCAACCCGATCTGGCAGTGGGGCCCGTATCACCCTTACCTGTCAGAGAACGGCGCCCAGCCCGACTGGTACATCGGGTGGCTGATCGGGGCGCTGCGGCTGATGCCGAACCTCGAGCCGGCGATCGGGAACCATACGATCGTCCCCAACCCGTTCTGGGGCGGTGTGCTGTTCCCGACGGTGGTGTTCGCAGTGTTGTTCGCGTGGCCGTGGCTGGAGCGCGAGTTCACGGGTGATGTCCGTCGGCACGACCTGCTGGACCGGCCGCGTGACCGCCCGCTGCGCACCGCGATCGGCGCCGCGTTCCTGAGCTGGGTGGTGATCATCTTCGCGGTCGGCTCGACCGACCGGCTGTTCGTCGGGCTGCATATCTCCTACAGCGGCCAGATCGATTTTTGGCGCGTCGGGGTCTGGGTGCTCCCGATCATCGTGTTCTTCGCCACGCGTGCGGCGTGCGGCGCGTTGCAGCGGTCAGGCGCCCATCCCCTCAGGAGCTGGCAGGGAACGGTCGTCAGACGGAGCGCTGGCGGCCGGCTCGACATCGTCGCCCAGAGCCCGGAGCGGATCGAGGCCTCGCCGACCGAGCCGCCCGCAGGAAGCGCGCCCGCCGAACGGGAGCGGCGCTAGGGGATCGTTCACCGCAGCAGCAGCCGCGCCACGACGCCGCCGAGCAAGGCGGCGCCGACGCCGGCGAGCACCGCGGTGCGGTGCTTGGCGAGCTCGTACTGGGGGCTGAAGCTGTGCGCGAGCTCGTCGAACGGCCCGTGCGAGCCGCGATCCTCTTCGACGGGCTCGAACAGGTTGTCGTGCCCGCGCGGGTCGAGGTCGTGGCCGGTCATCTGTGAGTCGAGCCCGGTCCGTGCGAGGTAGCGGTCGAGCAACCCGGGGGCGACGCGCTCACCCAGGATGTTCATCACCGTCGGGATCCCGACGTAGATCTGGCGACGGCGGTGGTGGGCCGCGTGGTGGATCGCGTCGGCGGCGAGCTCAGGCTGGTAGATCGGCGGCACCGGCATGGTCTGCTTGGGGAGCTTCGTCCGCCCCCACGTGAACTGGGTGGTGTTGACGCCGGGCAGCTGGATCATCGAGAGCCGCACCCTCGACTTGCGGTGCAGCAGCTCGGTGATGATGCTCTCGGTGAAGCTCTTGCAGGCTGCCTTCGCGCCGCAGTAGGGCGACTGCAGCGGGATCCCGCGGTAGGACATGGCCGAGCACACCTGGACGATCACGCCGCGGTCGCGGGGCAGCATCCGCTCAAGCGCGGCGCGAGTGCCCCACACCATCCCCAGGTAGGTGACGTCCGTCGCGCGCTGGAACTCCTCGGGCTCGATCTCGAGGAACTCGGCGTAGACGGTGACCATCGCGTTGTTGACCCACACGTCGATCGGTCCGAGCTTCCGCTCGGCCCGCTCCGCCGCCGCCTGCACCTGCTCGTGGCTGGCCACGTCGGTGGGGATCGCGAGCGCCCGCCCGCCGGCATCCTCGACCTCCCGCGCGGCGCCTTCGAGCCCCTTGTGTCCGCGCGCGAGCAAAGCCACGCTGGCGCCGTCGGCGGCAAATCGCCGCGCCGCGGCGCGGCCGATCCCGCCGGACGCGCCGGTGATCACGACGACCGGCGCGCGGTCAGGCACGGTGACCTTGCCAGGTCCGGATGTCGGCGCCGCAGACGGTCCGGAGGGTGACCACTACGGCGATGAGAATGCAGAGCGTCATCCGGGAAGCGATCTACCCGGCCGCCGAGCGGGTAAATCGTGCAGGCAGGTACATCGGTCATGTCTACTGCGGACGCATATCCCCCGATCGGCGACTACGCGCTGATCGGCGACTGCCACACCGCGGCGCTCATCTCGCGCGCGGCTTCGATCGACTGGTGCTGCCTGCCGCGGTTCGATTCCGGCAGCGCGTTTGCCCGGCTGCTCGACTCTGAGCGGGGTGGTCACTGCTCGATCTCGCCGGTAGGCCGCGGCGGATGGGACAGCTCACGGGAGTACGTCGGCGACACGCTGGTCCTGGCGACCACGTTCGAGGGAGCCGATGGCGAGGCGCGGGTGATCGACTGTTTCACGATCGACGACCGCGCCGGGGCGCGCGACGAGCGGACGCTGGTTCGCGTGATTGAGGGCCGCCGCGGGTCGGTCGAGCTCGAGCTGGTCGTCGCGCCCCGGTTCGACTACGGCGAGGTCAGGCCGTGGATCCGCTCACACGGCCGGCGGCTTCACAGCGCGATCGGCGGCGACGACGGCCTGCTGGTGTGGTGCGAGGCCGAGCTCTCCGAAGCCGACGCCCATCAACTCGCCGGTCGGGCGATCGTGGCCGCCGGCGACCGGGTCCGGCTCGCGCTCACCTACCGCGCCCCGGAGCTGCTCGACTCAGAGCCGGTGCAGGAGCCCGACCCGGAGGCGATCGACCGCGCGGTCGAGCGGACGATCCGGTCGTGGCGGCGGTGGACCGGGAGGGTCAGTCTCGGCGGGCGCGACGAGCCGGCCGCTCGGCGCTCGGCGCTGACGCTCAAGGCGCTCACCTACGCGCCGACCGGGGCGGTCGTCGCGGCGCCGACGACGTCGCTGCCCGAGGCCATCGGCGCCGGTCGCAACTGGGACTACCGGTACTCGTGGATCCGCGATTCGAGCTTCAGCTCGCGCGCGTTCGCCGAGCTTGGCTGCGACGAGGAGGCCGACGCCTTCCGCGCGTTCACGGTGCGCTCGGCCGCGGGTCACGCCGGCGACCTGCAGGTGTTCTACGGCGTCGGCGGCGAGCGTCGCCTGACCGGGGTGGAGCTCGATTCGCTCGAGGGCTACCGGGGCTCGCGGCCGGTCCGGATCGGAAACCAGGCGCGAGACCAGCTCCAGCTCGATGCATACGGCGAGCTCGTGAACCTGATGTGGCGCTGGCACCGCCGCGGGCACTCTCCGAGCGACGACGACTGGCGATTCCTGCTCTCGCTGATTGACCACGCCGCCGAGCGCAGCGGCGAGCCCGACCAGGGGATCTGGGAGTGGCCCGGGGAGCCCGAGCACTTCGTGCACTCGAAGGTGCTGTGCTGGGCGGCGCTCGATCGCGGGATCCGGCTGGCGGACGAGTGCATGCGCCGCGCGCCGACGCGGCGCTGGAAGCAGGTCCGCGACGAGCTCCGCGCCACGATCGAGCGCCGCGGTTATGACTCCGAGCGCGGCGTGTTCGTTCAGGCCTACGACCGCCCCGAGCTCGACGCCGCGCTGCTGCTGCTGCCGACCGTCGAGTTCGTCGAGTGGGACGACGAGCGGATGCTCCGGACGGTCGCGGCCGTGCGGGAAGAGCTGGATGCCGGCGACGGGTTGCTCTACCGGTACCGCCGCGACGACGGCCTCGAGGGGCAGGAGGGCGCGTTTCTGCCGTGCTCGTTCTGGCTGGCCGAGTGCCTGGCGCGGACCCGCGAGCTCGAGGAGGGCCGGGCCGTGTTCGACGCCGCCGCAGCTCACGCGAACGATCTGGGCCTGTTGTCGGAGGAGGTCGAGCCGTCGAGCGGCGAGCCGCTCGGAAACTTCCCGCAGGCGCTGACCCACCTGGCGCTGATCGATGCGGCGGTCGCGCTGCGCGATGTTGGCGGCGAGTTGTAGGAGCTCTGACCGGCCGCTCGTTTGCCCGCGCGGCGCTCGGGTAGGGCGGTGGCAGGTCCGCAGGCGATGAAAGGAACGGCACCGGATGAGCCAAACAGTTGGCGACTACCTTCTCGAGCGGCTCGCCACCTGGGGGGTGAGGCGCGTGTACGGATATCCCGGCGACGGGATTAACGGGGTGCTGGGTGCCTTCGAACGCTCCTCCAACGGTCAGCGACCCGAGTTCATCCAGGTGCGCCACGAGGAGATGGCGGCGTTTATGGCGTGCGCGCACGCGAAGTTCACCGGCGAGATGGGAGTCTGCATGGCTACCTCCGGACCCGGTGCGATCCACCTCCTCAACGGCCTGTACGACGCCAAGCTCGACCATCAGCCGGTGGTCGCGATCGTCGGACAGCAGGCGCGCGCCGGGCTCGGCGGCAACTACCAGCAGGAGGTCGACCTGCAGACCCTGTTCAAGGACGTCGCCCACGAGTTCGTACAGGTCGCGATGGAGTCCACGCAGGTCCGCCACCTAGTCGATCGGGCGTGCCGGATCGCGCTGGCGGAGCGCACCGTGACGGCGATCATCGTCCCGAACGACGTGCAGGAGTCCGCTGCGGTTCCCGAGCCTCCCAGTGCGCACGGGACCGTCCACTCCGGGCCCGGCTACGAGCGGCCGCGAGTGATCCCGACTGACGACGATCTCGTCCGCGCGGCCGAGGTGCTGAACGCCGGCCGGCGCGTGGCGATGCTGGTCGGTCAGGGGGCGCTCGGCGCCAGCGCCGAGGTCGAGGCGGTCGCCGACCTGCTCGGCGCAGGCGTCGCCAAGGCGCTGCTGGGCAAGGCCGTCCTGCCCGACGAGCTGCCATTCGTGACCGGGTCGATCGGGCTGCTCGGGACCAAGCCGAGCTGGACCCTGATGCAGGAATGCGACACGCTGCTGATGGTCGGCTCGAGCTTCCCCTACTCCGAGTTCCTGCCCGAGGAGGGTCAGGCCCGCGGGATCCAGATCGATATCGACGGGAAGATGCTCGGGATCCGCTACCCGATGGAGGTCAACCTCGTCGGTGACAGCGCCGAGACGCTGCGCGCGCTGATCGGCCGAGTCGAGCGCAAGCAGGACCGTTCCTGGCGCGAGCAGATCGAGCGCGAGGTCGGCGAGTGGTGGAACCTGATGGAGCATCGGGCGCAGCTCGAGGCGGACCCCGTCAACCCTCAGCTGGTCTTCCGTGCGCTGTCCGAACGGCTCCCGGACGGCGCGATCATCAGCTCGGACTCGGGCTCGGCCGCGAACTGGTTCGCGCGCGACATCAAGCTCCGGCGCGGGATGATGGCTTCGCTGTCGGGGACGCTCGCGACGATGGGTCCCGGGGTGCCGTACGCGATCGCGGCCAAGTTCGCGCACCCGTCACGGCCGGTGTTCGCCCTTGTCGGGGACGGTGCCATGCAGATGAACGGCATCAACGAGTTGATCACGATCGCGAAGTACCGGCACGTGTGGCCCGATCAGCGGCTGGTGGTGCTGGTCCTCAACAACCGCGACCTGAACCAGGTCACCTGGGAGCAGCGCGCGATGTCGGGCAACCCGAAGTTCGAGGGCTCCCAGGATCTGCCCGACTTCCCGTATGCCCGCTACGCCGAGATGCTCGGGCTCAAGGGGATCCGGGTTGACCGGCCCGAGATGGTCGCGTCGGCCTGGGATGAGGCGCTGTCCGCCGACCGGCCGGTCGTGTACGAGGCCGTCACCGATCCGGAGGTCCCGCCGCTGCCGCCCCACATCACGCTCGAGCAGGCCAAGGCGCTCAGCTCCGCGCTGCTCGGCGGCGACCCCAACGCCGGGCAGATCGTCAGACAGTCGTTCAGGCAGAAGGTCCAGGAGTTCCTTCCCGGCCGATGAGCACGGCGGTCACCTCGCGCGTCGAGGCTCCGGTTGAGCGGCTCGAGGTCGCGGCCTACACGGTCCCGACCGACGGGCCCGAGGCCGACGGGACGCTCGCGTGGGACGAGACGACGATCGTGATCGTCCACGCCCACGGCGGCGGCGAGTGGGGACTTGGATACACCTACGCCGACGTCTCGACGGCCAAGCTCATCGAGTCGAAGCTTGCGGCGATCGTCGAGGGAACCGACGCGCTGGCGCCGCAGGCGGCGTGGCAGGCGATGGTCTCCGGCACGCGGAACCTCGGCCGCCCAGGGATCACCTCGATGGCCATCGCGGCCGTGGACGTCGCGCTGTGGGACCTGAAGGCCAGGCTGCTGGGGCTCCCGCTCTGCCGGCTACTCGGCATGGTGCGCGACTCGGTGCCCGTCTACGGCTCGGGCGGCTTTACCGCGTACTCGCTGTCGCGCCTGGAGGCGCAGCTCTCCGGTTGGGTCGAGGACGGGATTCCGCGCGTCAAGATGAAGGTCGGCTCTGACCCCGACGAGGACCCGGCCCGGGTCCGCGCGGCGCGAGCCGCGATCGGGCCGGATCCCGAGCTGTTCGTCGACGCCAACGGTGCCTACGCGCGCAAGCAGGCGCTCGCCCTCGCGGAGCGGTTCCGCAGCGAGGCCGATGTGGCGTGGTTTGAGGAACCCGTGTCCTCGGACGATCTCGACGGACTCCGGTTGCTTCGCGACCGCGCCCCCGGGGGGGTCGCGGTGGCCGCCGGCGAGTACGGCTACGACGCCCCGTACTTCCGGCGGATGCTCGACGCCGGAGCCGTCGACGTGCTGCAGGCGGACGTCACGCGGTGTACGGGGATCACCGAGCTGCTGCGGGTCAACGGGCTGTGCCGGGCATACGGCGTGCCGCTGTCGCTGCACTGCGGGCCGGCGATCCATCTGCATCCCGGCACGGCGCTCTCGCAGCTCGTGCACCTCGAGTACTTCCACGACCATGTCGCGATCGAGCAGCTCGTGTTCGACGGCGTCGTCTCCCCGGTCCAGGGGGCGCTGTACCCGGACCTGGAGCGACCCGGGATCGGCCTCGAGCTCAAGCGGATCGACGCGGAGCCGTATGCGGCGTAAGGCTTCGAAGTGGTGGGGCAACATCCGCTCCGGCCGGATGCAGCGGACGCTCGCCGGCGCCACCGCTTTCAGCGCGCTACCGCTCGGCCTCGAGGTGTACTTCGAGCACTTCCGCGGGTCCTTCGGCGACAAATGGATGTGGACGCCGATCGCGCTGTCCCCCGCGCTGGCGGCCGCGGGCGTCGCGGGCGTGCGCTCCGAGCGCGCGGCACGGACGTGGCTGCCGGCGATCTCGGCGCTGTACTGCCTGGACGGGGCGATCGGGGTCATCACCCACATCCGCGGCGTCGCGCGCAAGCCCGGTGGCTTCCGCGAGCCCCTGTACAACGTCGTGATGGGCCCACCGCTGCTCGCGCCCGGGTCGCTGGCCCTGGTGGGCGCGATGGGTCTGGCGGCGGCGGCGTTCGGCCGCGAGCGGTGATGGACTACCGGCTCGCGGAGCACCTGCCGAACCTCCGACCCGGAAAGCAACCGCCGGCGGCCGACGAGCTGCCGCGCCAGCGCAACGGCGTGACCCCGCAGCTGCACGGCCGCTACCCCGACTACAACGTGCTCGACGAACTCGAACACTGGGACGAGGCGACCCGCCGAGTGGTGCTGGATCGACTCGAGAACGTCCCGCCGCTGCGGTTCTTCACCGCCGACGAGGCGCACACGCTCGGCGCGTTCTGCGACCTGGTGATGGCCCAGGATCGCGATCCCAAGATCCCGGTGCTGACCATGGTCGATGCCAAGCTGTTCGCCGGCAAGCTCGACGGGTTCAGGTTCGACGGGATGCCCGACGACCGCGAGACCTGGCGGCGCGTCGCGCTCGGGCTGGATGCGGCGGCACGGCAACACGGGTCGCGAGACTTCGCGGGCGCCGCCCACGAGGTACAGCGAGACGTGATCGATGCCCTGTCGAACGGCAAGCTCCACGGCGAGGTATGGGACGAGCTCGACCCGGCGCGGGCCTGGAGCGTCGTGATGCGTGCGATCCTGAGCGCCTTCTACTCGCACCCGTGGGCGTGGAACGAGATCGGGTTCGGCGGCCCCGCCTACCCCCGCGGGTACGTGCGCCTCGGCGCCGGCCAGCGCGAGCCCTGGGAGGGGCCCCCCGCGTTCGAGCGCGATGTCGTCAAGGACACCCGTGAGCGTGGAGTGGAAGGGACGTGAGCTTGCGTCACGGGCTCCGCACGCTGGCGCGCGGGGCGCTCCATCCTCCGGAGAACGACTCGGCGCTCCTACTTGACGTCCACCGCCGCGCGGTCCCGCGCGAGCGGATGGCCCGCTACGCGGACGCGTTCGCGGTCGATCTGGTAATCGTCGGCGCGGGCGCCGGCGGGGGCACGCTCGCGCAGCGCCTCGCCCGCCGGGGCTGGAAGGTGGTCGTGCTCGAGGCCGGCCCGTTCTGGGACCCCGATGAGGACTGGGTCTCCGACGAGGCCGGATCGCACAAGCTGTACTGGACCGAGGAGCGGATCACCGGCGGCGGCGATCCGGTCGAGCTCGGCAAGAACAACTCCGGCCGTGGGGTCGGCGGGTCGATGGTCCATTACGCGGGCTACTGCCCGCGCTTTCACCCGTCGGACTTCGAAGTGTTCTCCCGCGACGGCGTGGCGGCCGACTGGCCAATCTCCTATCGGGATCTGAAGCCGCATTACGAACGGCTCGAGCTGGAGCTCCCGGTGGCGGGCGATCGGTGGCCGTGGGGCGACCCCCACCGCTACCCGCACACCGCGCACCCGATCGCCGGGGGGGCCGACGTCGCCAGGGAGGGCGCACGGCGGATCGGGATCGAGATGCGCGTCGGCCCGGTGGGGATCACGAACGGCAGCTTCGGCAACCGGCCACACTGCATCTACCGCGGGTTCTGCCTGCAGGGGTGCAAGGTGGGGGCCAAGGCGTCGCCGCTGGTGACCCACATCCCCGACGCAATCGCGCATGGCGCCGAGATCCGTGAGCGCTGCATGGCGTCCCGCGTCGAGGTCGAGGACGCCACGGGGCGCGTGACCGGGGTCAAGTTCCTGTGCGACGGGGAGGAGCGCTTCCAGCGGGCCGACGCGGTCGCGCTCGCCGGGTACTCGATCGAGACGCCGCGCCTGCTCCTGAACTCCACGAGCCGCCGGTTCCCGCACGGCCTCGCCAACGACCATGACCAGGTCGGCCGCTACGTGATGGTCCAGGGGGCCCCGCAACTCGCCGGCCGTTTCCCCGACGAGCTGCGCATGTACAAGGCACCGCCACCCGAGATCTCATCCGAGCAGTTCTACGAGACCGATCCGGCGCGCGGTTTCGCACGCGGATTCTCGATCCAGACGGTCGGACCGCTCCCGATCGACTGGGCCCAGCACGTGCTGGCCGACGGTCACTGGGGCCCGGCGCTCCGGGAGTACATGCGTGACTACAACCACTGGTACACGCTCGGGGTCCTGTGCGAGCTGTTGCCGCGGCCCGAGAACCGCGTCTCGATCGCGCACGGCGTCACCGATCGGCACGGGGTTCCGGTCGCACGGATGGATTACACGCAGGGCGAGAACGATCGCGCGAACATCGCGTTCGCGAGGCGCACGCTGCACGAGATCTTCGACGCTGCGGGCGCCCAGGACGTACTGGCGATCGACCGCTATGCCCACCTGGTGGGCGGCTGCCGGATGGGCATCGACCCGGAGCGCAGCGTGGTGGATTCCGACCACCGTGCGTGGGGAATTCCGAACCTGTTCGTCGCCGATGGCAGCGTGATGCCGACTCAGGGGTCAGCCAACCCGGCGCTGACGATTATGGCCCTGGCCTCCCGCCTCGCGGACCGCCTCGGTGCCGGGCGGCTCGACGCCGGGCAAGACAATGCGAGACGATCCGCCGCTCGTCGACGACCGCGGCCGTCGCTGCGTTCCCATCGTCCTGCGGCCTCAGGATCGCCCACAGGTGAGTGGTGACGGCGATCGCCCATCCGAACCGCGGGCTCTACGGCGCTGATTCGAGGGCGAGGGTCACAGTTGGTGCCTTGCCCCGCACGCCCTTCGAGCAGCCGGTGGGTGAGCGGTAACTTGATCGCGACGCCCATCGCCGGTCAGGGGCGGATATCGACAGCTCTGCCATGAGGCGCGGCGAAGACGCCATGTCGATCTCGACCCGCACGGTGAATACCAGCACCCGGCGACTCCGGCTGGAGACGATGCTCAGCTCACCGGGACGTATAGCTTTCTTGGTTCGGCGATCGCTCACCCATCACGGGGCCTAGCTGGTGTCAAGAACCAGCTACTAGAGACCGGGTCACCCCGAGATTCGCTTGCGCGATATCGCCGACGACGTCGGGATCACCCTCGGATCCGCGCAGCGAATCCTCGCCGACCTCGTCGAAGCCGGCTACGTCAAACGGGGCGGCATGGACGGCGGAATCGATACCTGGTCGACCGCCATACGCCGATGCTCGGCCACGCCACCCAGGACGGCCGCCCCATTGGCAGGTTGCTCGACCTGCTCCGGTTAGCCAAACACGACTAGGCCTCCGGCTGCTGAAGGGGCCCAAGGAGCGTCTTCCCGAGGCCAAAGCCGGCGATTGGCGCGCATGTGGTTTGCGCGGGGAAAGCCGCGCGCGCCCAGGCGTCGCCACGCTGCTCGAGGACGTCGTGCCTGCGCCGCGCGGGCATGTCCTGGATCACTCATTCCCCTTCCATTCCCCTTCCATTCCCCCTTCCATTCCCCCTTCCATTCCCCCTTCCATTCCCCCTTCCATTCCCCCTTCCATTCCCCCGCCGGCCACCCTTCCAGTAACCACGGGGCTTACGCGGTGTGCCTGCAAGTCTTCAAAACTGGCAGGGCCGGGCAGCCCCCGGCTTGGAAGGTCCGATTCCTTCGCCGCGTCGCTTCAGCATTTCCGCTGCCGGGAGCCCTACCGCCGCGCCCTTACGGGCGCTGCGTGCGGCGTCGGTGCCGCATTTGCGGCCAATGGCGGACCTAGGGCTCGCCGTGTGGCCCTCGTATCCGCGCAAGGGGAGGGGCGATCGACGCCGGGCCGTCAGACCTCTCAAGAACCAAGAGCTGGCCGCTTTGATAGCAGCACTGGTGAGCGCGCGGATTTGGGCGGGCGATCGCGTCTAGCCCAAAGCAAAGTCTGGCCAAGATGGAGATCCGCGGAGAGCTGGGGTAGCCTTCTCCGGGCTTGGAAATGGAGATCCGAGGGGGAGTGCATGGGCGGCTTGAGACGTGTGCTGGTGATAGCTGGTGTGGCGACGTCGGTTCATGCGGTCGCCTTGTCCGGGGTGGCGACGGCGGCCCGGCGAGACGCTGCCAACCCCACCTACTCGGTGAGCAACTCGATACCCCCGCGCATCCAATGGAACGAGAACTACGGGTACTGCGGGGAGACCTCGTTCATCAGCGCCGGCCTGTACTACGGCCAGTATCTGTCCCAATACGACGCCCGCGCCATTGCGAGCCCCGGCACGCCGCAGTACAAGGCGAGTTCCCAGCTGCTGATCGGAGTCAACGACACCTACGCGGCCGCGAAGATGCACCTGACCGACGCCGAATGGACGCCAGCCCCGCAGTCAACTGCGAGCTCGTTCCTGCAGTGGGTAAAGAGCCAGGTGATCCAAGGCCACCCAGTGGCCATCGGCATCTATGAGAACAACTACCGCTTCTACGGCTCCACCAATCCCACTGCCGGAGATCCCGACTACGACCATATCGTCGATGTCACCGGCATCACCTCCCATCACCCGCTGACTCTCCCCGCCGCCTATTATCCGACTGATGTGCTCACCTTCAACGACAATGGTTTGTGGACGGGGGGTGGGCAGCAGAACACCTTCAGCTACCCGTTCGCCTCGTTCCAGGCCACGCGCCGGCAGGCCAACGCACCGACCGGCCACGTCTACTCACTGCCCGACGCCGTGGCGAACGACGGGATTGCCCTGACCGGCATTGCTGACCACGATCAGGAAACAGTGCCAGTGCGAGTGGCCACTAGCCTCAATTACGAGCGCCCTCACATCGGCCATCATTCCAGCACTCGTCCAAAGCCGATGACGCTGACGCTCACTGTGACTGTTTCGGGCCTGCAAACCGGGACCGCGTACAACCTCTACCGCTACAACTCGATGAGCAGCGTGCCGAACACCGCGGTCAACCAGCACAAAGCGGTGGCATCCCAGTCATGGGCGTTCACTGCCACCGGAGCGACGCACACACTGACCCAGCACATCCAGTCAAACGACGAGGTGATCTACAGGGCCGTCCCCGCCTCGGCCCCTTGAGCGAGGGCTCGCCACCCCGGGGCACCGGCTTTTGTCGAGCCGGACCGTCCAGGACTCTCGGATCCACAGGACGATCGCTTGTAGCCCAAAGGAGCGGTTTCGCCGGAGCTGCGCTGGCGGTCGGTTCGTCAAGGCACCGCTGGTCGAACCTCAGCCACGGCTGCTTGACCGTCGGTCAACAAGATGCTACCGTCGGCCCGCCGTCGAGGATTCGGCACATACACCGGAGTGCGTATCTAGGAGCGCGTCCGCCGGTTCACCGGGCCGCCCGAAGGGGGCAGCGATGCAAGGAATCTCGAAGTATCTGCGTTTGCGCGCCACCGCGGTAGTCGCGTTCGTCGCGGCGGGCCTCGTCTTGATGGCGATGTGCGCGTCGGCGAGCGCCGGATACAAAACCGGCCTCAAAGACATCTCTCTGGGGATCCGCAACAGCAGCAAAACGCCCTTACAGGTGCAGTTTTGTAGGAATCTGTTGGCGAGGGAGAATTATGAGGGCGGAGACCCGTGCCTGATTACCAGTACTCGCGTGCTCCGCGCAGGGGAGCGACTAATCATTCCCAACGGGAACCCAGTTGGGGTGATTATCAGGAGCGCCGTTCCGTTCCTCACCGGCGACAAGCCCAAGCATGCGTTGTCCTTCTACGCCCGCAACGAAGCTTTCATGAGGCCCTACATCACGATGGGGCCCTTCAAGTACCCATTCAGCGAAGGAGAGGCATTGGCCTTCGGTGTGTCCCCCCCCCGGTGCCTTCCTCGAGCTCCGCCGCTACCACGACGAGGACCGGGATGGTGAGAGCGTCAAGCTCATGCGGATCGAGATCCGCAGCTGGCCGGGACTCGGGTAGTCGTAGGAATTTCGGACCACGCGGGCTCCCGTGGAGGCTGAGGACTGCCAAGCACCCAGTTCTCATGATGCGGACCCGGGTGAACCCTGCACGCTGACGCGGCGCTCAGTCTGAAAGGCAGGGCAGGGCGGGCTTCTTCGGTGGTTTCGGGGGAGCGCAATGGCCTGTCAGGCAGACCCTAACCCCTCCCGGATTGATCGACCGATGAAAGTCAAGTCGGTGTTGGGCGGTATTTGCGGGCTTGCCGGTGTCGGGGTTCTTGTCTCTCCAGCCGTCGGGTTCTAGGTTGTGGTTGGGCGCGAGCCGATGACGTAGCGAAGCGCAGACGTCAGGAGCTTGTGGTCTGCCGCGCGGCTTGTCCTCTTTGAGTGACTAAATCTATGCGCGCTCCAGTGTCACGCTCGCGCCCGCTTTCCTCCCTGGGGCTGCGGCTTGCTGGTCTTGGACCAGTCGCTTGTAGGAGTCCTCCGCTTGCCGGGCGAGCTCGAGCTCGGCCTCGCGCATCAGGTGGTTGGTCGACCAGATCCCGGCGGCGCGGCGCGTGTACTTGGGTGCGCCGGCGGTGATCTCCAGGCGCCGGAGCTTCTTGCGCGTCAGCGAGGGCTGCTGGTGGGCGTAGTCCTGGTCGCGGGTGAGCATGCACCAGAACAGGACCGCGAGCTTGCGGGCGGTCGCGACGATCGCCTTGCCGTGACCGCGCCTGGCCTTGGTGCGCTCATAGAAGCCGTGCAGCGGACCGGGCTGCAGCACCGTGCTCCACGCCGCCTCAACCAACGCCCACCGTGCGGAGGGTGATCCGCGCTTTGAGATCCGCCCGCTACGCGCCGGTCCCTCGCCGGACTGCTTGACCCGCGGGTCCAGACCGAGATAGGCGACGAGCTTGCGGCTTGAGAGGAACCGGTTGGGATTGCCGACCGCCGCGATGAACGACGCGGCGCAGATCAGGTTCACACCCGGGACGGTCATCAGCCGGCGGATCTCCGGCCACGACAGCGCCTGCTGGGCGATCAGCCGCTCGACCGCCGCGACCTCAGCGTCCAGGAACTCGATCTGGCGGATGCCTGCGTCGACCGATTCGCGCTCCTCAGGCGGGAGCTCAAGGCCGGCTAGCCACTGGCGGCCCTTAACGCCGAACAGGTCAGAGCACGGCGGCTTGCCCTGAAGCCTGCGCTGCAGACACGCATGGATCTCGTTCTTGGCACGGGTGCGAGACCGCACCAGCTGCTCACGACGAGCCAGCCGCCGGCGGAGGATCCGGCAGCGCTCATCGGGCATCCACACCGCCTCAAGCTCACCGCGCCACAACAAGCTCGCCAACGCGCGAGCGTCCAGCTTGTCCGTCTTCGCCCTGGCGCTCGATATCCCCGTGTCGTCCGGTGAGACCACGACAACACGGTTGACGTGCGGCTCAAGGATCCGAGCGACCTCCCAACAGCTGCCCGTCACCTCCAACGCCACCCGATCCGAGGCCACCAGACTGTCCGCCAGCGAACTCACCCCCTCGGGCGTGGCCGGCACCCGCCCCGCCGAGCGGACCTCACCGTCCTCACAGATCGCCACCTCGCAGAAATCGCGATGTACGTCCAAGCCGATCGCACGACCGACCCATCTCGGCAATCCCACCTCTCACCTCCACAGCTCGATTGACAATGCGGGAGAACCAGCGGGACAACGACACAGACCGATACGAGCTCGACAGCTCAATCCAGGCAAGTCGCAGGGGCGGCCGAACGAAAAGCACGGGCTCGAAGCCCATCGATCAAAACGGCCTACCCGTCTGCGTTCTCCCAAGAAGCCCCTGTCCCGGATCGGCCGAACCTAAGGCCGGAGCCGGACGGGACCTCCAAGGAGCAGTTTCATGCCTCGAAAAGGAGCAGTACGGACGGGGACCTGGAATCGCCGGCGCTCGCGCGTTCGCCTTTCGATCGCTGCGGCAGCGCGCGTGCCGATCGCTGTTGAACGTTCGTACTAGGAGCGTGCTGCGAGCGTGAGCGCGTGGCCCTCCCGACGCTCGATCGAGACGCACTGCTCCGCGGCTGCCCGGTACTTGTGATTCCGTTGAATGGCGGCTGGGAACACCGTCCCCCTGCCGGAGGTATTGGGCGTCGGGAGCTTGTATCCGTTCCTCGTGATGCAGGCGATCCACGCGGGGAGAGACTTGAGCTCGACGCGGCGGAACTTGAACCTCACACGGTGCGGTAAGCCACAGCCAAACCGTGGAAAGAAACTCACCCCTTTCGGGCAGCTTCGCTGAGCCTCGACCTGGCAATGGAAGCGCGCTCCGATGGACGCGGGGTCGAATTGCTTATGCAGGCAGCTCGCGTAGGCCGTCGCGACGTTGGTAGGAGCTGAGCTTCCGCAGGCCGTGAGGGCGAGCACTGCGGCAATGATCAATAGCACAGCTCGACAACGCCCGGTGCTTCTCATCGTCGCGAGCATAGTTGCGGCCCAGCCCGTCCAGCAAATGCGTCGGCGCCGCAGCTGGCTGGCCGCCGGACGGGTCATCTGGCGCTTACGCTGCGGCGAACTAGACGTCCGTCATTCGACGCGGCCTCGTCGCAGGCCCAGATACCGCCCGAGCACGGCGAACCCGACGAGGCATGCCGCTCGGTCGAACAGGCCACGGAGGATCCCGTCGTAGAGGTCGTCGCTCCGGGCGCCGATCGCGACCATCACGAGGGCAATGACGACGCTCAGCGCGATCGCGATCCGCTGTGGCGTGACGCGCGGGTCGTCGATCCCGAGGTCAGCCGTTAGGTCGCCGGCGGGGCCCTCGCGCGTCGGGCGCACACGCGCCGCCCTGAGGACGTCCGGGAGCATCGCCAGCAACAGGACGATCATCGCGGGTCCTACCGTGCCGGCCACCGCGTTCCACCGGGTGCTGAACTCGACCACGAAGTGGGTGAGCGGCAGCACGGCCATCGCGATCGCACCGCACACCAGGCCGACCGCGGCGCGGCGGTTAAGGATCGCCGCGTCGGCGGCCGTCATTACGCGCACGCGTCGCAGCCTCCAGGCACGCAGTAGCGCGAGTCCACCCGCCGCGAGCGCGACCTGTGCGGAGATGAAGCACACGAGCATCAGTGGGACCCACCACCACGTGTGGAGGTAGTACGAGACCGGATAGTGGCCGTAGCCGACCCAGCCGCCCCAGGTTCTACCGCCCGTGAAGAACATGACGACGAGGACGGTTGCGGCAATCGCCAATGCCGCGAACGCCCGGAACGCGGTGACCCGGGCCAGCCGGGTGCCGAGCTCATCGGCGAACTGGCGTGCCAAATCTCGTGGCGCGCCCAGTTCCGCCTGCGGGTTCTCATGCAGGTGATCGCTGAACTCAGCGACGATCCGGGCGCGGCGGCGAGACGGAATGCCTGCAGCCGCGAGCTCGAGCTCAAGCGAATCGGTGTAGTTCATGCGAGTACCGCCTCGATCGTGGTTGCGAAGACCCGCCACCGCTCGCGACTGACACCAAGCTCCTTCGAGCCCCGCTTGGTGAGGCTGTAGACGCGACGGCGCCGACCGCCAACGACACACCAGGCGCTGGACAGCAGGTCATCGGCCTCCAGCCTGTGCAGCGCCGGATACACCGTCCCCTCCGGCAGCGCGAGCTCGCCGCCGCTGCGCGCCTTCAGCGATTCAATCACGGCGTAGCCGTGCAGCGGCTCACTCTCCAGGACCGCGAGGATCAGCCCATCGAGGTGGCCTTTCAGCTCTTCCGCCGTCATGCCTCGCGAGACTATACCTCGTCATGCTAGGTGTCAACCGGGTTTTGGCGTCTCGAGCCGACAGCAGCCACCATTTGCCGCCCCTAGCGGCGGAGCCACGCCGGTCGCGTGACCGTTGATGCCGGATGCAGCAGCCTGACATCAGGCCACGGCGGAGACGAGACGGCGATCGTGCTGGCGACCATGCGATGACCGGATCGCACGCCTGTTCGTGCATGTTTGGCGCCGTGTCGGACGGACGCCGGGCGGCTAGCTGCCCCGTCGGCTGCCTTGAGACCGCCCTCACGGAGCGGCTGCTACCGCGTGGCGCCTTCGTTGTCAGAGAGCCGCATTAAGCGTCGCAGCTGCAGTAGGACCTTGGCAGGCGTAAATGTGTCTCCGGCGGCAGCGGTGATCGTGACCTGTCGTCCGGGACGGTGGGGGATCGGGAGCGTGACGATTCCGGAGCGGTTGGTGGTTGCGCGCGTGTGTCCGAGCGTGATCGTTGCGTCGAGCACCGGGCGCATGTCGCTCCCGACCTCATTCGCGCCCGCCCCGGCGATGCTGGCAGTTACGGTGACGAGAACGAGGCGGCGGTGGTGGCGGCGCACGATTCTGGCGTGGAGCTTCAGCTTCGGTGGGCGTGGGAGTGATTGTGGGCAGGGTTGCGGGGTGTGGGGAGGTCCGCTGATCGTGGTGCCGCCGTAGTTGGTGACGGCGGTCCCGGTCGCCGTCACCGGATTACTGTCGGAACCGCTCAGGGTCAGGTTGATGTGGCTGTAGCCGGTGTCTGAGCCGGTCATCGTCAGGTTCGTGTCGATCGTCGTCGGGCCGGTCGGGATCGAGGCGCTGGTGATGCTGCTGCTGCCGTTGATGAAGTCGCGTCCGTTGTCGGAGTAGTTGACGTAGGTGGTGCCGTAATGGCCTGAGGCGACTCCCTCCCCGGCGTAGGTGACGGTCGCGGTCCCAGACGCGAGCCCGTGCAAGGTGATCGTGTCCTCGGCGGCGATCGCGCCGTGATAGTCGAGCGGGCTCGGCGCCCAGCTGCCGGGCTGTGAGCTGACGACGGATAGCGGCTTGGTCGGCTTGCGTGAGACGAGGTGCGCGATCAGCAGGTAGGGAGCCGACAGGTTCGTCTTGTAGCTCTCGGTATTGAGGGCGATCTCGGTGCCGTTGGGGCTCCATTGCGGCCAGCCGGACACGTTGTTGGAACCGTGAACCTTGCCGCCCGCGTAGGGCTGGATCGGCTCGCCGAGCAGGTGCGCGCCGTCGTCGCCCGAGGCCGGTAGCAGCCAGGGCTGCAGGTCGCACTGGCGGTCGACCGGTCCCGCGACGTAGTAGCTCGCGTAGATCGCGACCTGCGGAGCGTCGATGAATCCGCGGACCGGGAGCAGTCCGCCGAGCATGTCGGTGCGGTGCATCGTGCGGTCTGACTCGACCACGATCGAGCGCCCGTCCGGTGACGGCGCGTCGTCCTCGTCCCAGTCCGGGTTGGTCGTCAGCCGCGTCCGCCTTCCGGTCGCGAGGTTGACCTGCCACACGTCGGGGTTGAGCGTGGCGGGGCCGCCTACCTCGACATAGGTCGCGTCGGCGCCGCCGTCGGCGAAGGTCTTGAACTCGTACAGGGCGCTGCTGTCCGACCGCGCCCGTGTGTTGGGATCGGTTGGTGAGGCCGGCCCGGCGGGGTTGATCACGCGTGGGTCGGTGACGACGTACTTGGTCGGCGTCCGCTGCAGCGTCGCGACGATCATTAGCTCGGCCGCGTCGGTGCGGACGTCGGAGAACGCGACGTGGACGCCGTCCGGAGCGAGTTTTGGCGAGCTGCCGCCGCCGATGTCGACCGAGCCGAGCAGGTCCGCGCCTCCAGGTGGCACGAGGCCGTTGTCGGGCCGGGCCGCGGACAGGTCGATCGGCAGGATCTGCTTGCCGGTGCACTCGACGACGCTCGGTGAGCACTCGAGCACGGCCGGCTTGCCGTACGGGCCGAAGAACACGCGCTTGCCGTCGGGGAACGGCGTCGCGAGACCTTCCTGCTCGGTCAGCGGCGAGATCACCGGCTCGTTGGGCACCCCGCAGGTGAGGCACGACAGTTGCTTGCCGTGGCTGCCGATGATCCACAGGTGGCCGCCCGAGAAGAACAGCAGGTGCTGGCCGTCGTGGCTGAACACGGGCGTGCTCGCGTCGGTGATCGACCTCGGCAGGCTGACCCGCTGGATCACGACCGGCTCGAACGGGGGCGCTGGCGCCGCCGCGGCGGCCGCGGCCAACACGAGTGAGAAGCCGACGACGGCGGACACGAACAGGAGTCGGATCCTCATCGCGATCGCCCCCGGCGCGGGCGATTCGCGCCGCCCCGGTGCCGGCGATGCCGATGCCGATCCGGGTGGTGTCGCGGGCGCCGCCGGCACCACGCACAGGCCCACGGCAAGGACGAGCGCAAATGTCTGCATCGCCCTCATCGCCGTACTGCGAACCACCCTCTGAGCAAGACGTCGTCCTCTTATTGATGTAGCCTCAATAGCGTGCCACAGACCACTCGACGACGCAAACCGGAAGCTCACCGCCCGCGTCAATCGCGTGCCCCGGGGCGGCGCACGCGGCTAGCTCCGGCAGCGCGCGAGCGCTCGATTCTCGATACGGCCCGCGCGATCCTCGAGCAGCAGCCGTATGAGACCGTCACGCTTGAGCAGATCGCCGCCGCCAGCGGCATCTCGCCAGCGCTTGTGCACCACTATTTCGGGACCAAACGAGGCGTGTTCATGGCAGTCGTCGGGCAGGCGATCGACGGGTTCCTGCAGGCGCTCGCGCCACCCCCGGGCAAGCCCCGGGCTCGGACCGCCCGCGAGGCGGTCGACGGAGCCCTCGAGCGTTACCTGCGGTTTATCGGCGAGCGTCCGAACGGCTATGCGTTCGTGATCGGCGCGCGCGGGACCCCCGACGCGACCGTTACCAAGCTCATCGCAGACGGTCGCGAGATCGCTTACCGGGCCGTTCTCGAGCTTCTTGGGATCACCCAACCAACTCCTGAGCAGGAGCTCTGGGTCTGGGGCTGGATCGGTGCCGTCGAGGCCGCGTCCACCCGGCGGCTACAACAGCCGACGGTCACCGACGCGCAATTGCGCGAGCTGCTGCTCTCGCTGCTCCTGGGCCAGCTTGACCACCTGCCCGAGCACCCGGCCGTATGACAGCGCGCAACGCTACCGCGGCTCGCTTCAGATTCAACATTTCCTTCTGTCCTTTCCAGGATCGTATGTGGCGTGTTCCGATCGAATCCTTACCGGGGGACTGCTTTGTGCAGCTTGGTGACGATCGGCTCCGGAGCGTCAGGCGGTAGGTGCGGCTTGACTGATGCGGCGTGCCAGCGCTCCCATTGCTCACGGGTTTCCCATAGCTCGGTCACGGTGACGCCGCCTGGGGTGACCTCAGCGGCGTGTGAGAGGAACCCTTCGGAGGTCCGGAGCGGCTCTGCGAGGTGGCTGATGATCTCGTCGTAGGCTGCGGCTGGCATCCCGGGGGAGTGCTGGGTCATGCTGATCGGCATTCTCGATCCTTGTGGTTTGTGCTGTTGGTCAGTTGCCGGGGTTGGGGGCGGGGGTGAGGCCGTGCCGGCACATCACCTCGACCATCGCGGCGCGGTCTGGTGGCCCTCCGGCGGAGGCCGCCAGGACAGCGCCGATCTCCCGGAAGTAGGCTGGCCCGAACACGCCGGGGCTGGCGATGCATAGGACTTTGGCGTCGACGGCGCTCTCGTTGAGAAAGCCATGAACCGCTCCTCGGGGGATACAGACAGCATCGCCGCGGCCGATCTCGTGACGGTCGCCATCGACCGTCCATGTCAGCATGCCTTCCAGTCCGTATACGGTCTCCTCGAAGCCGTCGTGACTGTGCGCGGCCGGGACCGGGACGTTCGGTGGGACCGTGCACTCGAAGACGGTCGTGGTCCCGTTCGAGTCCGAGCTCTCAACGAGGAATCGGATGCTGATCGGGCCGACCGCGATCGTCTCGCTCGTGGCGTGGTTCATGGCTGGGTGGCTTCCTCTCGATTTGGTCAAACGGCTTGACTATCGTATACTCCGGTCGGCATGTTGTCAAATGCTTTTACGGTCTGAATGCGGACCGCGACTCCCCCTCCACCACTGATCGGGGCGCTGCTGCGCATACCCTGGGAGATCGTGCGAGAGCGGATGCTCGCCGGGCTGCACCAGCGGGGGTTCACTGATCTGATCCCGGCGCACCTGACCGTCCTGCAATACCCAGGCCCGGAGAACCTCCGCCCGTCCGAGCTCGCGGCCCGAACCCGGATGAGCAAGCAAGCGCTCAACTACCTGCTCAGGCAGATGGAGAGCCTCGGATACCTCCGTCGCGACCCCGACCACAGCGATCATCGGTCCAAGCGCGTCAAGCTCACCGCTCGCGGAAGCTCCGCGATAGACGCCATCCGCGAGATCGTCACCGAGGTCGAGAACGAGTGGGAAGCACAACTCGGACCCGAGCCCTTCTGGCAGCTGCGCGACCTCCTCACCCAACTACGCGCAATCGCCGGAACCCCCGACGCCGAGCCGACGACCCCATAGCGCACGCGCGAGCACGAATGCAGCTCCATACCCCCGACGACCCGAGTCTCGCAATACGGCAGCGTTCGGCCCAGCGCGTTGCGTTCGTATCCGTCGTCAGCGATATTTGGCGAAATGGGGCTGTTCTTTGACGACCCGCTTTTCGAGGAGTTCGCCGCCTCCCTGGCGCTCGCACTCGCATCCCACGGCGGACCGGAGCTCGGCGAGGTCCAAGCTACGTGTGCAGGCATCGTCGACGGTGACAACGAGTCGTGGTATCAGGCCTGGTGCGCAACGGGGGATCGCCTAGTACAGGCGGGCGATGCTTCGGCCAAAGGAGGGCACGCCGTCAGCGGGCGCGAGTCCTACCTGCGAGCGTGCGTGTGCTACTCCGCCGCGTGGCATCCGCTGTTGGGCGCGCCGGTGGATCCGCGCCTCCTGGAGGCGTTTCGCCGCCAGCGCGCGGCCTTCGACAAGGCGGCCGGCCTGATGCAGCCGCCCGGCGAGCAACTGACGGTCGGCTTCGAGGGCGCCGAGATGCCGGCCTATCTCTTTCGGGCGCCGGGGACAGTCGCGCCGCGGCCGCTGGTGGTCGCGACCAGCGGATATGACACCACGATCTATGAGGGTTTCTTCGGACAAGCCGTGCCGGCTCTGCGGCGCGGCTACCACTGCCTGCTCTACGACGGGCCGGGCCAGGGCGCCGTGCTGTTCGAGCAAGGGGTCCCGATCCGGGCCGATTGGGAGTCCGTCGTGCACGCCGTCATCGATGCGGTCCTGGACCGCGAAGGCATCGACCCCGATCGCATCGCGCTGACGGGCTGGAGCCTGGCGGGCCACTTGGCGCTGAGGGCCGCTTCAGGCGAGCCGCGACTCGCCGCGTGCGTGGCCGATCCAGGGCTGCTGAGCATCAGCGCGGGAATGGTCGGCCGCCTGCGCGCCGCCGGGGTCCCTGAGGAGCTGGTCGAGCGCTCTCCTGACATCCCCGAGGAGGCACTGGCGCCGGTCGCCGAGGCCATCCACGCCAGCCGGACTCTGCGCTGGGCGGTCGAGCAGCGGGGGTTCTGGGTGCACGGGGTCAACTCGCTGACCGAATACCTGCGAGCGGTTGCTCCGTTCGATCTCACCGGACGGATTGAAGCGATCACCTGCCCGACGGCAATCACTGCTGCCGAGAACGACCCCCTGGCCCGTAGCGCCGAGGAGATCTACGACGCGCTCCCGGGCGAAAGGTGCTTCTCCGCTTCCACAGATCCGAGGGCGCCGGCGATCACTGCGAGATGGGCAACCGCAGCCTGCTCGACCAGCGCGTCTTCGACTGGCTCGACACTGTGCTCTAGGGAAGTACCGCGACTCTGGGAGTGCAGGTCTTAGACGCGACCACGTCGCGAGCCCTGAGATTCGAGAGGCAACAGCCGGGACGACGGGATTACTAACTGCGGCGCGTTCGGCGGCAAGCCCCGGCGCTGAAACCAGCGCGGGCATGAGCTCGTCATTCTCTTCTCCATTCCCTCGAAGCGGCAACCCCCGTAAACACGGGGTTACGTCGCGGATCGACGCCCGCCCTGTGGACCTTCAGACCTGGTCCGATGCGGCCACGGCGGTGGCCGGGTGCGGGTCGTGCTCGAGCTCTGGGGTGCCGTCGCTCGCCTCGGCGGAGGGAAGGCGCTGGTAGTCAGGTGGTCCATCGAGCACGTAGATCTCGGCGCCGATGTCGGGGTTGACGTGGTTGGCGCTCAACATCGCAATGACCTGGCGGCCGGTGAGCTCTCCGACTTTGGCCATGGTTTCCTCGCGCATTGCCTCTTGGAACTCGTGGCGGATCTCGATCACCTTGTCAGCGCGGCCCTTTCTCACGAGCGATTCCTCGCCCTTGGTCAGCGTCTGTTCGAGCATCACCAGAACGACGTTGTCGCGGATCGTTGTTCGCGACTTTGTCGGTCCCCGTCCCGTGTATTCGCGCAACAGCCCCACGACCGCGTTGGAGATCGCGGCGTGCAGCGTCCCGCCCGTGAGCTGGTCTTGTTCGGTGCGGTCGGCCATGAGCCGTCCGATCTCGCCTTTCCCTGAGTCAGAAAAATCCGGCACCGGAAGAGGGAAAGGCGGCGAGCCGCCAGGGCGCAAGACACCCCTCGACCGCAAGACGGCCGATCGAGACGCTGACCAGAGTGTCGCACAGATCACCGGACTTAATCTGGAGAGGGCTGGAGAACTGGTATGTTCCGTTTACGGTCCAGCGGGGCTGGCTCCGGCCGGGCTGACGATGGGACGTGAGAGGGCGGCGACCGACGACAGGCGTGCGCTGACACTCGACGACACTGAACATGAGTTACGTCGGGGGTTCTCACGACCGCTGTCGACGTTCCCAGCGAGCCGCCGTTCGGGTTTCGGATCGACCTGAGCGAGCAAGGCGCCATCAGCACGATCGAGCTTGCAGAAGGGTGGGATCTCGCCCAGCAGGCTGCGCGAACCGACGAGGTAGCACACGCGCTTGACCGGCGTCCCGGTCGTCGCTTCCTCTGTGTGGGGCGGTCGGCTGACCTCTTCGACTTGGGTTCAGACGATTCCGAAGGAGTCACCAACGTCACCTGATACCGACCGGCGGCCACTGCAAGCGCACGCGGAATCTCGGTTCCCGGACGGTCATCTCGCCGCGGCGCCTGGCAATGGCCGACGCGTGATGTCTCCGAGCGCGGCGGCGCGTCAAGAGCAGGCCGGGAGCGTCGCGTTGCTGCAACTCAACCCGGACCTTGCGGCCGATCTGACCCCGGATGAGATGCAGGTGGCGCTGAGCGCGCTGGTCGTGCCCGCGACCAGGGTCGAGGGGGGGGAGTTGGACTGCGAGGCATGCGCGAATGACGACCGGGTGACCGGCTCGCTGATCGGGCTGCTCGTGATCGACGGTGTCGTCGTTCGGGAGATGACGCTCGGTCAGTACGTTTCCGCGCAACTGTGCGGACCGGGCGATCTATTGGAACCGCACAGCGCCCGCGATCCGCGCTGTTTGCCCGCGTTGATCACGATGTCGGTGCCCGGGACGGCCGTGCTGGCGTTGCTCGACGACCGCTTCCTGGCCGCCTCGCGCCGCTGGCCGCGGCTGGGCGGCCGCTTGCTTGCCCAGGCGATGGGACAGATCGGCGACGCCGGCGCGCACCAAGCGATCTCCCAGCTCACTCGCGTCGAGGATCGCCTGCTCGCGCTCTTCTGGCACCTCGCGGATCGCTGGGGCCGCGTGCTCTCCGACGGTATCCAGATCGATCTCCCCCTCACCCACGAAACGATCGGGCATCTCATCGGAGCCCGCCGACCCACCGTCACCCTGGGCCTCAAAGCGCTGCGAGCCGCAGGACTCCTCCAACGGCAGGCGGACGGAGCGTGGCTGCTCGCTCACGACTCCCTGCAGCGACTCACCACAGCCGACCCCGAACGGTCCGCGGGCACCGACGGACATTGACGCCGCTCGGCCAGTGAATTGCCGAGATAAATACGCGGGGGCGTGACAACCGAGGCTGCACCAAGCGCCTCAACGCGTGGCGGATCGGCGGCCGAAGCGTCGTCGGCATCGGTTGTCCCAACCCGCAGACCGTGAGATGCTTGACCAATGGGGGACCCGAGGGTGCGAGAGGGGCTCGAAGGTGCTGTCGGACTGTGGTGATGACGCTCGAGCAGCGTGTCGGGCTGCACGTGCAGCGCGGCGCGGCCTTGGGCGCCACATACCTCGGGTCAAGCCGTCGCCTCGGGGCCCAGGTGTCACGGCCTGCTGGCAGGCCTGATCGAGCATCTCGCGACCTGGCCGATGACACTGGTGGTTGACCGCTATCACCGTGCCCGCAGGCAGCTGCCGAAGCTGGGCGCCAACCCGCCCGCGAGAAGGGGGCATAGGTGAGTCCTGCACGTAGAGTTATGGGGCGTCGTGGCCTGCAGGCATGGGCTCTGCTCGCTGCGGTCCTCGCGGCATCGATGCTTGCCACCGCCTGTGGCGGCAAGGCGTCTACGCGCGCGCCCGGGAAAACGACACCACTGGGGCCCGACCAGGCCGAGGTGACCGTTCCGAGCCAGGCGACGACCGAGGCCGTACCGGCGCTGTTCCTGGGGCTCTCGACCGAATTCACGACACTCCCCTTGCTCGAAGAGCACCCCATCCTTTGGGAGCGTGTGATTGACCACATGGCGCCGTCCCCGGTGTTCCCTCTGCGCATCGGCGGCGACTCCTCCGAGCACGTCGAATTGACCAACAGGCCAATTCGGCTGCCCCCGTGGGCGTTGGGACCCACCCCCAAGCTGGTGAATGAGACCGCTAGGGTCATGTCTCAGTCACAGTTGCAACTGATGATCGACATCGACACGATCATCGGAACGCCGGACGGGGCGGCCGCCTGGATGGCGGCGCTTCTGAGCTCACTCCACCATCAGCTGAACCACGGGAACATCGCAGCCTTCGAAATCGGTAATGAGCCTGACATCTATAACTCGAAGGCGTGGGAAGGCGGAATCAACATAGAGGGGAATGCGCCCGCTAACCCGGACCATGTCGAACCGGCGAACCTCCCGACAGTGATCACCCCGACGAGCTTCGCCGAGACCTACCAGGCGTACGCTCGTGCGCTGCATTCCGCCACACCCACCGTGCCCTTGATGGCTCCAGCGCTCGCGGATGCGACTGACCTGGGGTGGATCAAGACCTTGCTTCGGTATCGGACCAAATCGCTGAAGGTGATCACGGTCCACATCTATCCGTATTCGGCGTGTGCCCAGCCCGGGCAGCCAACTTACCCGACGATTCAGAAGATCCTCAGCGAGGCCGCCACAGCCGGAATGGCCAGGACGGTCGGTCCAGTGGTCGCGCTTGCCCACCGCAACAAGCTTGGGGTCCGCGTGACCGAGATCAACTCGGTGACCTGCGGCGGGGTGCAGGGAGTGAGCAACACCTTCGCCACCGCGCTGTGGGCCCCGGATGCGATGTTTGGGCTGATGCGCGCCGGCGTGGAAGGCGTTAACCTGCACGCCCGCGTCACGGCGATCAACCGCCCGTTCTCATTCAACCAACAGGGGCTCCAGACGCGCCCGCTGCTCTACGGCCTGATCCTGTTCAAGCGGATGCTGGGCGGTGGCGATGACCGACTGGTCCCCGTACAGGTACGCAGCTCGCAATCGTTGGACCTCAAGGTATGGGCCGTGAGGTCGTTGGTATCGCAGGACTTCGACGAGGGGACCCCGTTCGTCCGCAACCCGCTGAAGACGCTGGTGATCAACAAGGGACCCAGCTCGGCGGTGATCACCCTCCATCTACCGACGCGCAGCCGGGCCTTCATACAACGCCTGCTGGCGCCCTCGGCATCATCAACCTCGGGTGTGACTCTGGACGGCCAGCAGCTCGGGCACGACGGGTTCTGGCACGGGAAGCAGACGATGCAGACCCTCCGTCCCACCGGAAACGGGTCGTATGTCCTACGGGTCAGGGGCCAGAGCGCCGCACTGCTGACGGTGCCCGTCGCGGCCCACACACTCGACACGCCGCCCGAGAAGCTTGCGGGCCCGGCGCCGATGTTTGGCTACTCCTAACCACACGACGATGCCCGACAGCACGGAGAACAACTCCAGCTGCTGCGGTGTCCCTGAGTTCTTGGGTGCCGCTGCGATCCCCTAGCCCAGACGACTGCGACGATCCCACTGAGGCTATTAGGACAAGCTGGTCGGCTCGCGCCAAAAACAAAAGCGGGGCCGGCGTACGGCTAATCGAACCCGCGAACACCGAGCATTCTGCTCGCAGCAATACAACCGACGTGGCAAGAGCCACAGATCGAGAGGACAACGTGTACGTGGTAATCAGAACCTATTCCGGGCAGGGCACGTCGGAGTTGTTCGACGCGCTCGCCGAGAGGGCAGAGGAAGCCGAGAGCCTCATCAGCTCCGTGCCCGGGTTCGTCAGCTACGAAGCATTCCGCACGGACCGCGGAGGACAGACCGTGACCGTCTGTCAAGACAAGACCGGGACCGATGAGTCCTCCCGACGGGCGGCAGAGTGGGCGAAGGAGAACGTCGACGCGACGGTCGATCCGCCAACGGTCACGCAGGGCAGCACCGTCCTGCACTTCTAGGACTCCTCGCCGATCGGGACGCCCAAGTCCGGGCCTGCGAGTCGGCAGCGGTGTACCGTGCGTCCATGTTCATTTTCATAGTCATCGCGCTCATCATCATCGGTGGGCTTGCGAGCCTTCCCTGGACTCCGGCTGCTGTTGTTGTGCCCATCGTGATCGGTGTCCTGGTCCTGGGGTTCGTCATATTCATCCTGCGCTCCGGTGGAGGACTCCGGGGGGGGTGGGGCCGAGGAGAGCCGATGGGTTGACGGGGTGGGCGGCCCGCGGGCGGCGACAAGAGCGTGAACGCCTTTGTCGCCGGGCCGGATGAGATGCTGCCCGCGAGATGGGGACGGCGTGGCGGTACAGGCTGTTCAAGAGCGGTCGCATGCCGCCGACCCTGCAGGCCGCTGCGCCGGGCGCGGTGCTGGCCGTCGAGGGCATCTCCCTCAAGGTCCACGGACGATCGGTGAAGCTGCCGGGCCTGCGCTCGGGACGCTCGGTGAGCTTGAAGGTCGGGGCACTTGTTGTCACTCCGCGCCGGATGCTCGCGAGTGTGGGGCGCTACGTGCTCGTCGACTCTGACCTCGAGCCTGATGAGGGCCCGCACCGCGTCAGCTTTGCGGCCGACGGCGTGAGGCTGACCCCTGATATCCCCACGTTGTTTCCGCAGGGCAGCGGGGAGGTCGAGTTTCACTGGGACGTCGAGCTAGACGCGATGGTGTTGTCCTCGCTTCCGTCGGCCCCGCTTTCGGTGGCGATGCCCGAGCAGGTGGCAGCGCTCGTGCGCGGCTCAGTGGGCTGAGTCCCGCTCAGCGGCCGCGGCGTAGGAACGCGGCAGCCTCCGCCCTCACATCGGAAACCAGGTTGCCGAGCGCGATCTGTGCGTCGAGCAGATGCAGACCCCACACCGGCACCGGACTCGGAGTCGGTAGCGGCGCTCCGCGAAGGGGCGAGATCATCAGCACCGTCGCCCCGTTCACCGTCTCGCACCGCGCCCGATACGAGCCGGGAGCGGTCCACCAGACGGTGGGTGGCGTCGGCACGTTGTATTTCAGCCCGGCGATGCCCACCGCAAATAGGCCCGCTGCGAACGGCTGGCTCGGCTGCATCGGGGTGATCACCCCGATGCCCCCGCCGAGCGCGGCCGGGTTCGTGCACAGCACCTGCAGGTTCGGGTTGTTGATCGGCTTCCCGTTGATCCCTACCGGATGGCCGAACAGCGCGCCGGCGGTCGGGGTCTGGTCGAACGTCGAGTAGGCGATCACGCACCCGGTCTGGCTGGTCGACCGGCACGCTGGTATGTGCTTGAAATCGCCCCCGATCCCGGTTCCCCGCTTGACGACGACGTCGCCTCCCAGCACGATCGCCGAGACCAGCAGCTTTCGCACGGCGGGCCTTGGGTCGACCTCGCTGGCGATCAGCCGCCTCAGCACGGAGCTTCCCTGTGAGTGTCCGATCAGCACGAACCCGCGGCCCCGGTTGTGCTTGCGCAGATAGGTCAGGAACGCGTCTCGGACGTCCGAGTACGCGATCGCGGGGTTGGGCTTGGTCGTCGGCTTGCCGAACGCGCCGTTGCTCTTCGCGATGATCGTCAGCTGGCGGTAGATCGGCGCGAACACGCGGCAATACTGCGAGTACCTCGCGGCCTGATAGAGGGCGATCGAGCGGTCCGCGGGATCAATCTGGAGGTTTGCATTGCCGCTCCGCTGGCCGCTGACCGTCGGATACACATAGAAGCAGTCGATCGCGGGATGCGCGACCGCCTTGGGGTGTTGCACCCCGAGCTTCCGCGTCAGCGTCGGCGAGTACACCGTCGTCGACAACCCCGGCGTACAAGGGTCGGGACGATGGCCCGGGAAGCACAGCCAGACCGTCTTCGCCGAGGCGCCGGTGGCGAGCATTGCAGACGCCATCGCGATGATCACGGCAGCGACAACCGCGGTCCCCAGTCCCCTCTTTCGCATCCTCGAACCCCTCTCAGTACGGATCGCGGCCGCGCACCCATCCTAAAGGCTTCGCACAGCGAATCGGCGGAACGGTTGTGGTCGCCGTCCGGTGAAAGCCGGTTCCGGAGTTCAGATCCGTAGGCCCGTCGCGAGGCCCCTTAGCTAGAGTTTAGGCTCCGGAGACGGCTTGTGAAACGGGTTGAGGGCCGCTTTGGAGGTGCCGGAACGCAAAGGATGGGGTCTATGAGGGGGTTCGAGATGCGTGGCGTGCGGATGTTCGGGTTCACGGTTGCGGGAGCGGCAGCCGTGCTGGCGGTGGGTTTTGGCGAGGCCTCGGTCTACGCCCGGCCGGCGCGCCCGAAGCCGCCGCGGCCGGCGCGTCCTCATCCACCGAAGCTGCGGGCCGGCGAGAGTTGGTCCTACGTCGTCTGGAAGTTGATCGCCCAGCCCGAACACGAATTTTCACGGGTCTGCAACGAGGAGTTCGGGGTGATCGGAACGCAGACCTGCGACGGGCACTACGACTCGGCGCCGTTTCCTCAGCCGGGGTTCGGCGGATGGGGCTTCAACGGCGGCCACAATGGGACGTCGAAGGCGACTCATCCTCGCGATTCGAAGGCGATGACGATCACGTTCTTCACCCCGGGCGCGGAGATCGACGGGACCATCCCGGGCGAGGCGTCGGACCGGTACACCGTCACCGACTCGCAGGGCCCCGGTGGATGGAAGCTCAAGTCACCCGCGGGATCTCAGGACTACGACGAGATCGCCCCGGGAAAGAAGGGCGGTCCGCTGCACCTCAAGGTGACGGCGTCTCGCGGGCCGTTCGTTGGCTACGACTTCGAGGTGTACGGCTATGTCGTCGTTGAGCGTTCCGCCGGAAAGCGCCGGCCAGCCGGCCGGTAATCTGGAAGGAGAAAGCCGATCCGGCGTCGATCGCCGAGGACGATGACGCCGGATCGCTCACTCACGCTCGCCTACTGAGGCTTGCCCGTCGCCGGGTTCAGGATCAGCGTCGGTCCGTGCGGTGCGCTGAAGTCGAACAGCCCGGCTAGGTCGAACGGGATGTGCTCCGACTGGTCCGTGCCGGAGAGCACCTGGTCGGCAGAGCCCGGGATGCCGGGAAGGCCCCAGTTGTACTCGATGAAGTTGATGATCGAGGCCTGATCGCTCAGGTTGTGATCAACGTAGTTGAACTTCGAGTACGGGGAGATGACCAGCATCGGCAGGCGCGGCCCGAAGCCACACCGTCCCTGCTGGCCGGCCAGCGGTTTCGTGGCGCCTCGACCGACGCACTTGCCCGAGGTCGGGCCGCTGAGGGCGGTCGGAGTCAGGTTGTCGCCCGGCGACAGCGACGAAGCGCTGTTCGTCGGCCGGATCCGAATAGGCCGCATGGCCGTCCTGATAGCCGGGCGCCTTCACGAAGCTCACCGCAGGCAGTGCCGTCGCCGGCAGCTGACCGGCGGTGATCGCCGACACGAGCTGGTTGAAATCCGACGTGTCGTAGTTGTGGTTGGGGGTATTGAACTGCGGTGCGCCGTTGACGTAGGACTGCGTGTCGCGGCCGATCGTGTTCAGACCCTGAACCGTGTCTTTGCCGTTCTGGCTCGCGACCGTCAGGTGGTGCGGGTTTGCCGTCGACGCGTAGAACTGGAACGGCTCGTGATGGGGGATGTAGTCGTCCTTGTAGCCCCACTGCCCGGTGCCACCGAGGGCCAGGCCGACTGGATGAACGCTGTCGCACAGCCCCTGATTCGACGAATGAGGAACCTTGCTCTGGAATCCCGCATTCTTGAACTCGTTCGCGATGAACGTGCTGTCCGACTGGTTCTTCTGGCCGATCGCGGCCAGTCCAGCCTGATAGCTCGTGCTCGGACGGAAGCCGCCCTCGAACCAGCCCCATGAGACTCTGGCCTGGTTCAGCGCATCGCCGATGTTCTGACCGGAGAGGGCAACCGCGTCGCGCGTCGAGCAGTCGTCCCAGTACGGCTGGGCGTCGCTGGTCAACGAGTAGCCGCCGTTGCCGTCCGAGTCGAGATCACCGTTGGGGGAGCTCGGTGTGCTCAGCGACGGGCTGTTGGCGGAGTGCGACGTGTCCACGCCGCCGGTGTCACCGGACGCGAGGTTGATTGCTCCCGGGGCAGATGGACCGAAGGTCGTGCCGTAGGAGTTGTCGCTCATCGCGTAGTGCTGGGCGTACGTCCAGAGCCCGGTGACGGTGTTGCCGTCGTAGTAGTCCATCACCTGGTTGGCGGAGCACGTGTTCCCGAGCGGGCCAGTGCCCGTGCCGGTCCCCGTGGCCTGGACGAACATGTCCATCTCCCGTCGTCGAACGCCTTCTGCTCGTCGCTGTAGTCGTGGTCCTGATCGCAGGTGAGCTGACCCTGGCCGGCCGTCGTGCCCGTGGCGCTCGAGTCGAGCCGGGCGGGGGCGGACTGGTTGGGGTTGCTCGTCAGGAAGTTCCTGCTGTGCCTGAGCGCGGGCGGCAGCGACGACGAGGTCGCCGGCGGCAGACCGTCGACCGCCGGGGTGCCGACTGCCGGCGTGAACCTCTGGCCGTCCGTGTTGGCGGCGTTCGGATAGGTGCCGAAGTAGTGATCGAAGGAGACGTTCTCCTGGAAGATCACGACCACGTGCTTGATCGGGGTGTAGGTGCCACCGGCTGCAACCGCTGGATCGGTAGCCGCTCCGGCGGTCCCGTGGTTTCCGACCTGGCCGACGGCAGTGGTGGCCGCGACCAGGATCGCGCCTGCGAGGGCCGTGAGCACCACGAGCACGCCGAACTTGCGCTTTCGCGTCAACTTGGGCTCCTATAGGTAGAGGGCAGAACCGCGACGAACGGGAAGCCGATCGCCGCAGCACCAGCTTCTTCGAGCGCCGGCCGCCGCCGAGTGGCCGTCGGGTGACCAAATCGTTGATGGGCTGTGAACCGAGGGGACGATGCGGCGCCGGCGGCCGGCGGCATCTACGGGCAGAGCAACCCGTTCGACGTCAACTGAGGGGCGACCGCCGCCCGGACGCCCTCACGTGCTCGCGTGCTGGAACACCATCCATAGCCCGTACCCCGCCAGCGCGCTCGCGGCCGCACCCAGCGGCCACGCGACCCAGGGCCGCCCGCCGCGCCTGACGGCGAACCGCGGGTACACGGCGAACACGATGATCTGGCTGATCCATAGCGCCGCCAGCGAAGGCTTCAGCAGCGCGTCGTAGAAGCCATTCGGGTCGATCAGGCTGATCGGGGCTGCGACGAGGAGGAAGAGCCCGAGTGCTGCCGCGATCGGGCGCAGGCGCCGTCCGCTGACGGCGTGGATGAGTCGGGTCAGCGCCAGATACTCGCACAGCATCACGCCCGCGATGCTGACGGCGATGCCGATCCCGATCGCGCGCGCGACGCCGGCGGTCGAGAACTGCTGCGCGACGCTCACGCCTGGTATCTCGGTCCTTAGTAGCCCGGGCGCCGCGGCGAGCGGAGCGACCGCCAGCGTCACCACGACCCCCGTCAACACGAACGCGCCCGACACGCCGCGGCGGATCGTCCGCGACGGCCGCGACAGCTCGCCGCCGAGGAACAGCGGCAGGCTCCCGCAGATGTAGAGCAGCGAGGTCTGCGCGCTCACGCTCGTCAGGGCGTGCGTGGGCGCCGTGGTTCCGAAGCTGGACGCCGGCGTCTGCAGATGGGCGAGCGTGATTCCGTCGAGGAGCCCCGCGAGCACCACCTGGCCGAGCGCGATCACGCCGATCGCGACCAGCGCCGCGGCGCGTCCGGCGATCATCACAGCGGCGACCGCGACCGGGATTGCCAGCGCGAGCAGGGTCTGGTAGCTCCGCACGCCGGGCACCACGTTCGGCAGCACGTCGTACACGATCTGGACGGTCGTGTACGCGAGGTAGAGGACGTAGCTGACGATCCAGACCGCGGCCTGCGCGAGCGCGACCCTCCGGCCCGCGGCGGCCGCGACGAACGCGTACAGCCCGCCGGCGCTCGCGATGTGCCGCGAGTAGCGCATCCAGATCGCCAGCGGCACGACGAACACGACGGCCGGCCGCGATCATCGTGAAGCCCGCGGAATCGGCTGCGTCTCCGACGAGGCCCGGCGCGCTCAGCGCGGCGAGCGCGAGCGGGCCGCCGAACGAGGCGACCGCGACGCCCGCGAACGCCGCCGGGGGGATCGCCTTGGCCGGGAATGACGGTGGACCCCCGTTCCGCGAACGCCCCTTAAAAGCGCCGGTGCCCGCGTCGCCGCGGGCACCGGAGATCGGCGGTGAGAGCAGCTCGGGCACTAACCCCAGCCGCCGCCACCGGATGAGCCGCTAGAGGTCGACCCATTCGAGGATGCACTGGACGAGCCGCTGGCCGAAGCACTTGCGGAGCCGCCAGACGACACCTTCGCGGCGGTCGTGATCGCCGCCCCTGAGGGGGTCACCAGCCACCACTTCGCGCCGAAGCCGTCATTCCCCTGACCCTTGGTCGGGTCGGACTTCGAGTCCTCGAGGAAGTAGTAGAGCGGATGGCCCTTGTACGCCACCTGCATGGCGCCGTCGGCTCGCTTGATCAGCGTGATGTCAGAGGCCTTGACGCCTCCAGCGACCTGCGGCGTCGAGCTCGCGAGCAGCGGCGGCCAGAACTTCGCACACTGACCGGCGCAGCTCGACCTGCCGGTCCCGTCGGCTACCCACAGGTAGAGCGCGCGGTCCGAGGAGCCGGCCAGATACGTGCCCATCGGCCCCTTGACCGTCGTGAGCTTGACCGACGAGGCCGGCGGGGCGGAGCTCGCGGACGAGGACGCCGGAGCCCTGTACGCCGCGGCGCGCTCGCGCTCGAGCTCGAGCCGGAACTGCCGCCGCAGGCGGCGATCAACGCTGACGCAGCCACGGCAGCGGGTATCGACAACTTCTTCAACGAGAGCAAGGTCAATCTCCTGTCTACGACAATGCGGTTTCGGGCCCGCTAGCTGGAAAGACGCCCGGTCAGGGGGTGACCTTCCCGCGCCGAGGAACGCGTTAGAGCAGGCTCCCGCCGGGCGGGAGCACCCACAGGCGCCGCGCGAACTCGCCCGCGAGCTCCGCGCCGAGGTCGGCGACCGTCGCCGAGCCGGCTGACTGCATCGCGCGCGCGAGCTCGGACCAGCCGCGCGCGACCGAGCCGACCCGCGTCGTCGGCCCCCATCCGGTCGCTGCTCGGAGCTCGTCGGCGCGGGAGATCACATCGGCGAGCGTGAACTCGCCGAACGGCTTGTCGCCGCCGGACGCGTGCACCGGTCGCGCCAGCGGGTCCTCGGCGTTCACCAGGCGCCCCACTTCGGCATCGGCGACAGGCCGCCGTGGCGGATCGCGCGTTCGGTATCGGCGCTCCGCACGCTCTCCGGATACGGCGGTCGCTTCCAGGGGTGCGGGGCGATCGTCCCGTAGTGCTCGCGCAGGTACGCGGTCAGCTCGCCGCGGTGCGCGGCGCAGGCGTAGCGCCGCGGCCCGAGCGGCCCGCCGCCGCACCACGCGAGCCAGCCGCCGGGCGGGACCTCGAGGTAGGAGCCGAAGCCGAGCTCGCGCAGCTGGCGCTCGAGCGTGGCCTGGGTGTCGGCGCCGGGACCCGCGGCGCAGAACTGACAGCGGAAGATCAGTCGGCTCGGCATCGTGAGCTCACCACCGGGGTCGGTACCCCGACCGTAGCTCCGCTCCCGGGCGCCGCCACGCGGGCTCGACGTCGAATCGCCGGCGGATCGCACGCTTGCGCAGGCGCCGCAACACCGGCCCGTAGGTGAACCTTGCGCCGCGCGCCGCGAGCACGCCGAGTGAGCTCGGCTCCATGAACGGCATGAACTTGTCGGGGAACCCGGGCATCGTGCAGGCGTTGCAGATACCGCCGACGTTCGGGCAACCGCCGACGCCTCCGATCCAGCCGCGCACCGGGACGTTGCACTTCACCACCGGCCCCATGCAGCCGAGCTTGACCAGGCAACCGCGGTGATCGGCCGGCGTCTGCGCGAACACCCCGTTCTCGGCGTAGCCGGCGCGCCCGCAGCCCTCCTGCACCGTGCGCTCGAACAGCCAGCGCGGACGGCCCTGCTCGTCCAGCTCGAGAGCCGGGTTCACGCCCGCCACGTACAGCGCCAGCTGCAGCAGCGTCTCGGTGATGTTGTCCGGCTGTGCGGGGCAGCCAGGCAGATTCACGATCGGCAGGCCCGTGCGCGATCTCCAGCCCCACCCGAGGTAGTCGCGGAGGCCCATCGCGCCGGTGGGGTTGCCGCGCATCGCGGGGATCCCCCCGTACGCCGCGCAGGTGCCGAGCGCGAGCACCGCAGCCGCGCGGGGAGCCAAGCGATCGATCCACGTACAGACCGTGATCGGCTGACCCGTGTCGGCGTCGACGCCGAGCCCGCTCCAGTGACCTTCGCCGCTCAGACGCTCGTTCGGAACCGAGCCCTCGAGCACGAGGATGAACGGGTCGAGCGCGCCGCGCGCGCCGCTGAGGAACGGCTGCAGGAACTGGTCGCCATTCTCGTAGGACAGCATCGGGTTGTAGAGCGCGATCCGCGGCACGCCGGGGAGCGCGCCGCGGATCAGGTCCTCGAGGCTCGGGCTCGTCGCCGAGGTCATCGCCACCGAGTCGCCGTCGCACCCGAGACCGCTGGTCAGCCACAGGACGTGTACGAGCCGGGGGGCCGCGCCCGATCCGACCGCCCCGGCCCCCGTGTGCGGAGTCATCGAGGCGCGAGCGTTGCTGCGCCGGACTTGACGAGCTCGGCGACTTGGTTCACCGGGGGTTCGTTCATCGTCTCGAGGTGGTCCTCGACGCTGCCGTGGAGGTGCCACTCGTCCCCGTGACCGGTGACCACTCCTGACTTCGCGAGCCTGGAGAGGGCGTGCGACACCGACGGTCGCTCGGCGCTGATCAAGTGGCCGATCAGCTGGTGGGTGAGGGGTAGCGGCACCCGGACACCACCGGGCTCGACCTTCCCCCATCGTGCGGCCAGGTGCCACATCAGCAGCACGAGCCTGATCTCGAGCCGGGGCTGTGCGGCGATCGCGCGCTGCACGTTCAGCCTGCGCGCGCGCTTACCCGCTCGTCGCAGGAGCGCGAGCGTGATCTGTGGCCACGGCCGGACGCGCTGCGCGAAGCCCTGGTCGAGTACCGCGAACCTGGTCGCGACCAGCGCCCTCCAGTCGAGCTCGCACACGAGCTCGGCGTCGTCGTAGTTCCACGGCTGGATCAGGTCGCCCTGTCCGAGCAGGTCGGTGGCGATCCGGTCTGCGACCTGGACGTTGGCCGCGATTAGACCCTCGATGATCAGCAGCCCGGGCCCCGGGGCCGCCCGTTTGAGCCACCGTCCCAGCGCGACCGGCCCGGGGTCGGTCTCGAACGTGATCGCGGTCACGCTCGGCCGCGCCGCGAGTCGCATCGGCATGTCGAGCTCGTCGGCGAGGTCGACGTCGATGTCCAGCAGGTACTGATTGGAGCTGGAGCGCTCCACCGACCGCGGCCTCCCGGTCCAGCGCAGACCGACCGAGTGATGCTCATCGAGCGTCAATTTCGAGGGCGAGTCTACGCCGCCTCCAAACGCCCATGTGGCGGGGGTTGGTAATGCAGATTACGTGTCCGCGATTACCGCCTCCGAGACCTCACGGCACCGCGCTGTTATACCGGCCGGGCGGCAGGCGTGTGCCACCGCCCGTGCGGTGAGAGGAGTTGGAGGAAGCTCATGTGCTTGGCGGTTCCCGGACAGGTGGTCGAGATCGTCGACCCCGTCAACCAGATCGCCAAGGTCGACGTCGTAGGGGTCCGGCGCAACATCAACGTCAGCCTGCTGGCCGACGGCAACGGCGGGGGGGCAGTACCGGGCGACTGGGTGCTGATCCACGTCGGCTTCGCACTCTCGAAGGTGGATGAGGACGAGGCGCAGGCGACGCTGCGGCTGCTCCAGCGGATGGGGACCGACTACGAGCAGGAGCTCGAGGAGCTCAAGGCGAGCGCGATCGAGTGAGCGGCTCCGTGTGCGACCCGGGCGGTCACTGCGTCACCTGCGGCGACGAGGCGATTCCGATGCGGGTGCTCGAGTCGAGCGACGGGACTGCGGTGTGCGTCGACGGGGACGGCCTGCGGCATGAGGTCGCGGTCGAGCTGATCGACCCGGTGGCGCCCGGTCAACGGGTGCTCGTCCACGCGGGAGTCGCGATCGCATGAGGTTCGTCGACGAGTTCCGCGACGCGCAGCTCGGACGGGTGCTGGTCGGCGAGATCGTCTCTGAGCTCGAGCCGGGTCGTCATTACAAGGTGATGGAGGTGTGCGGCGGCCACACACACTCGATCTACAAGTACGGGATCGACGATCTGCTGCCGGAGAACGTGGAGCTCGTCCACGGCCCGGGCTGCCCCGTGTGCGTGATCCCGATGGGGCGAGTCGACGACGGAATCGCCGTCGCCCGGCACGACGGCGTGATCTTCACCTGCTTCGGAGACATGCTGCGCGTGCCGGGCTCGGAGTACACGCTGCTCGACGCCAAGGCCCAGGGGGCGGACGTGAGGATGGTCTACTCGCCGCTCGACGCGCTGCGGATCGCGCGCGAGAACCCCGACCGGGAAGTCGTGTTCTTCGCGATCGGGTTCGAGACGACCGCCCCGTCGACGGCACTGACGCTCAAGCGCGCCAAGGCCGAGGGCATCGCCAACTTCTCGTGCGTGTGCAACCACGTGACGATCGTCCCGCCGCTGCGGGCGCTGCTCGAGTCGCCGGATCTCCGCCTCGACGGATTCATCGGGCCGGGACACGTGTGCACGGTCGTCGGCGCCCGCCCGTTCGAGTTCATCCCGCTCGACTACGGCCGGCCGGTGGTGATCTCGGGGTTCGAGCCGCTCGACATCCTCCAGTCGATCGTGATGATCCTGCGCCAGCTGGCCACCGGCCGCCGCGAGGTCGAGAACCAGTACACGCGCGTGGTCCCGCGCGAGGGCAACCTCCGCGCGCTCGAGGTGATGGCGGAGGTGTTCGAGCTGCGACCCCACTTCGAGTGGCGCGGGCTGGGCTTCATCTCCCAGAGCGCGCTGAAGCTGTCCGACGCCTACCGCGAGTTCGACGCCGAGCAGCGGTTCGAGACGCCCGGCGTGCGGGTCGCGGACCCGAAGGCGTGCCAGTGCGGCGAGGTGCTCAAGGGCGTGATCAAGCCCTGGGAGTGCAAGGTGTTCGGCACCGCGTGCACGCCGGAGCACGCGATCGGAACGTGCATGGTCTCGCCCGAGGGCGCGTGCGCGGCGTACTACAACTTCGGGCGCTTCGAGCGGGAGAAGGAGGCGGTCTAGTGGCGCCGGCGACAGAGCGGAAGGCGCGCTCGGGCCGCGAGGAGCGGGTCCTGCAGATCATCGAGACCGCCCGCTCGAAGCGGCCCCGGTTCCGCGACGAACGGATCACGCTCGCTCACGGGGCTGGGGGGAAGGCGACGCAGACGCTGATCGAGGGACTGCTGGCACCCGCGTTCGGGATCGAGGAGCTTCACGACGCCGGGGTGATCGGCGAGCTAGCGATCACGAGCGACAGCTTCGTCGTCAAGCCGCTGCGGTTCCCGGGCGGGTCGATCGGCGAGCTGGCGGTCAACGGGACCGTCAACGACCTCGCGATGGCCGGCGCGAAGCCGGTCGCGCTCACGCTCGCGATGATCCTCGAAGAGGGCTTGGACGCGGATGTGCTCAGGCAGGAGGTCGAGGCGATCTCGACCGCCGCGACGGCTGCCGGCGTGACCGTCGTCGGCGGCGACACGAAGGTGGTCGAGCGGGGCGCCGCCGACGAGATGTACCTCTCGAGCACGGGGCTCGGGTTCGTCGACCCGCGCGCGAATCTGGCACCGCACATGATCGCGCCGGGTGATCGCGTGCTCGTGTCGGGGCCGATCGGCCAGCACGGGACCGCGATCATGCTCGCCCGCGACCAGTTCGACCTCGACGCCGAGATCGAGTCGGACACGTGCTCGCTGTGGCCCGCCGTCGACGCGCTGCTCGCCGCGGTGGGGGGCGGTCTGCGCTGCCTGCGCGACGCGACCCGGGGCGGCGTCGCGTCGGTGCTCAACGAGCTCGCCCGCGCGTCCGGGACCGCGATCACGGTCTCCGAGGCGGACGTCCCCGTGGAGCCGATCGTGCGGGCGGC
The DNA here is from genome assembly GCA_963770735.1 of uncultured Solirubrobacterales bacterium. GTDB lineage: Bacteria > Actinomycetota > Thermoleophilia > Solirubrobacterales > Solirubrobacteraceae > Palsa-465. Next base: position 464,368 of record CAVYRB010000001.1, read on the forward strand.
GGCGGAGCTGCTCGGGATCGACCCGATGTACATCGCGAACGAGGGCCGGATGGTCGCGTTCGCGGCGCCCGAGGCCGCCGACGCGGCGCTCGACGCGCTCAGGTGCGTGGCCGGCTGCGAGCGGGCGGCGCTGATCGGCGAGGTGCGAGCGGAGCCGCCCGGGATGGTGCTGGTGGAGACGAGCTTTGGCGGAAGGCGGGTGATGGACCAGCTGGTCGGCGACCCGCTGCCGCGGATCTGTTGAACGACGGCCTCCGAGGAGGAAGCAATGGCGACGGCAGTCGAATTCGTACCCAGGCAGCACGAGACCGAGGCGGTCACCGCGCATGTGCTGTGGATGACGACCGGGCTCTCGTGCGAGGGCGACTCCGTCGCGATGACCTCGGCGACCAACCCGAGCCTCGAGGACATCATCCAGGGCGTCATCCCGGGGATGCCGCGCGTCGTGATCCACAACCAGGTGATCGCGTTCGAGGTCGGCGACGAATACATCCAAGCCTGGTATGACGCCGAGCAGGGCAAGCTCGATCCGTTCGTGCTCGTGGTCGAGGGCTCGGTCGGGAACGAGGAGATCAACGGCGAGGGGCACTGGACCGGGTTCGGCGTCAATCCCGCCAACGGGCAGCCGATCACGCTGAACGAGTGGATCGACCGGCTGGCGCCGAAGGCCGCGGCGGTCGTCGCGGTCGGCACGTGCGCCACCTACGGCGGGATCCCGGCGATGAAGAACAACCCGACCGGGGCGATGGGCGTCGCCGACTACCTCGGCTGGAAGTGGCGCTCGAAGGCGAACCTGCCGGTGATCAACATCCCCGGCTGCCCGGCGCAGCCCGACAACATGACCGAGGTCCTGATGTACCTCGTCTTCCACCTCGCGGGGATGGCGCCGGTGCCCGAGCTCGACGAGCAGCTGCGGCCGAAGTGGCTGTTCGAGCGCACCGTCCGGGAGGGGTGCAACCGGGCCGGGTTCACCGAGCAGGGGAACTTCGCGACCGAGTACGGCTACGATCACCGCTGCCTGGTCAAGCTCGGCTGCAAGGGCCCGGTCGTCAAGTGCAACGTTCCGGTCCGCGGGTGGGTGAACGGGATCGGCGGGTGCCCGAACGTCGGCGGCATCTGCATGGCGTGCACGATGCCCGGGTTCCCCGACAAGTACATGCCGTTCATGGACCCGGACCCGTGGGGCAACGCCGGTGCGAACTTCCAGAAGTTCACCTACGGCTCGGTGTTCCGCTACTTCCGCAAGCGCAACATCGACAAGAAATTCGACATCGAGCCCGAGTGGCGGCGGCGCGGCTCGAGCCTGACGAGCGGCTACCAGCCCCGCTGGTGACCGCGCCGAGACCCGAGCGAGCTTTGAGCTGACGAGGAGAACCCAATGTCCACAGTAGAGACCCCCCAGGATCAGCGAGTCGTCGTCAAGGAGATGTCGTGGGATCCGATCACCCGGATCGTCGGCAGCCTCGGGATCCACACCGAGATCGACTTCTCGAACCAGCAGGTGCTCAAGTGCTACAGCACCTCGATGATCTTCCGCGGGTTCGACATCTTCATGAAGGGGATCGATCCGCGCGACGCCCACTTCATCACCAGCCGCATCTGCGGGATCTGCGGCGACAACCACTGCACGTGCTCGTGCCTGAACCAGAACATGGCGTACGGCGTCAAGCCGCCGCCGCTCGGCGACATGGCGTTCAACCTCGCGGAGACCGCCGACTACATCTTCGACCACGCGATCTTCAACGACTGCATGGCGAACGTCGACTTCTGCGAGCAGATGGTCAAGGACACGAACCCGACCCTGCTGGCGAAGGCCGAGAACACCTCGAGCCCGCACAAGGACATCCACGGCTACGGCACGATCGCGGACATCATGCGGGCGCTAAACCCGTTCACCGGCAGCTTTTACCTGGAGACGCTGCAGGTGGCCAGGTACACGCGGGAGATGTACTGCCTGTTCGGCGGCCGCCACACGCACCCGTCGACGATCATGCCCGGCGGCTGCTCGGCGGACATCACGCACCAGACGCTGACCGACTACTACGTGCGCCTGATGCGGTACTTCGACTACGTCAAGCGGGTCGTGCCGATGCACGACGACCTGTACGACTTCTTCCTGCAGGAGCTCCCCGGCTACGACATGGTCGGCTTCCGGGAGACGAACCTCGTCAACTGGGGCTCGTTCGACGACCCTGACTACGTCGACTACAGCTACAAGAACATGACGGAGTGGGGGCGCAAACGCTACATCACCCCGGGGATCGCGATCGGAGGCGAGCTGATCACAACGGACCTGGTCGAGATCAACCTCGCGATCCGGATCCTGCTGGGCAGCTCGTACTTCGACGGCTGGGAGAACGAGCCGACATTCGTCACCCGCGACCCGCTCGGCAACCCGGTCGACAAGAACCATCCCTGGAACAAGGTGACGCTGCCGAAGCCGCAGGCGCGCGACTTCGCCGGCAAGTACAGCTGGGTCGTATCGCCTCGGATCTACGACAAGCGCACCGACACGCACGTGTGCTGCGACACCGGCGGCGGCCCGTTCGCCAGACAGTGGTGCACGGCGAAGGCGGGGCTGGTCGACTTCGGCTACGCCAAGGCGACGGGCGAGTCGATCCAGATGGTGCTGCCGAAGTCGGCGTCGATGCCCGAGATGGAGCTCGAGTGGAAGGTGCCGGAGAAGTCCAACGCGGTCGAGCGCGACCGCGCGCGCTCCTACCACCAGGCGTACAGCGCGCTGATCGCGCTGCACAACCTCGAGCGCGCGCTCAAGGAGGTGAGGGCCGGCCGGACGAAGAGCTGGAAGGAATTCACGGTGCCGCAGGAGGCGGTCAGCTGCGGCTTCCACGAGGCCGCGCGTGGCGTCCTCTCGCATCACATGGTGATCCGGGAGGGGAAGATCGCGAACTACCAGCCGTACCCGCCGACGCCGTGGAACGCGAGCCCGCGTGACGCGTTCGGGACTCCGGGACCGTACGAGGACGCGGTCCAGAACACCCCGATCTTCGAGGAGAACGGCCCGGAGAACTTCAAGGGCGTCGACATCATGCGTGCCGTGCGGAGCTTCGATCCGTGCCTGCCCTGCGGCGTGCACATGTACACCGGCAAGGGCCGGGTCAGGAAGGTCATCCACACGCCGACGGCGCTGGCATGACCGATCCGGGAGAGCTGCTCGCACGCGTCGAGCAGCTCTCGGCCCGGGTCGAGGAGCTCGCCGATCCGGAGGCACGGGAGCTCGCTCAGGAGCTCGTCGCGGCCGTCGTCGCGATGTACGGCGATGGCCTCGAGCGGATCGTCGAGACGATCGCGGGCGCGCGCGAGGCGGGGACGGCGATCATGGACGAGCTCGCCGAGGACGGCGCGGTCGCGAGCTTGCTACTGATCCACGACCTCTACCCGGTGCCGCTCGAGCAGCGCGTGCGCGAGGCGCTCGACACGGTGCGCCCGTACATGGAGTCCCACGGCGGGGACGTCGCATTGCTCGGGATCGACGAGGGGGTCGCGCGGCTCGCGCTCGAGGGCAGCTGCAACGGCTGCGCGGCCTCGAGGGCGACGCTCGAGCTCGCGATCAAGCAGGCCCTCGAGGAGCACGCTCCGGATCTGGCTGGGCTGGAGGTCGAGGGAGTCACAGAGCCGGCGGCAGCGGCGGCGCCCGATGGGTTCGAGCTGCCGATCGTGCACTCCGCTCCCGCTCACCCGCCCGGCGAGCTCCCCGTCCTGGGCGGTGGGCCGCCGCCGCGATGGGTGCCGCTCGACGGCCAGGCTCGAGTCGAGCGGGGGCAGCTCGCCGCGCTCGCGGTCGACGGCGCGAGGCTCCTACTCGCCAACGTCGACGGTTCGCTGCTGGCCTACCGCGACGAGTGCGCCGCCTGCGGCGCCTCGCTGCGCGACGGCGAGCTCAGCGCCGGGATGCTCCGTTGCCCGAGCTGCGAGGTCGAGTTCGACCTCCCGCGGGCCGGCCGGGCCGCCGGCGGCGAGCCGCTTCAGCTCGCGCCGGTGCCGCTGCTGCAGGAGGGCGGCGTCAGGGTGGCGGTGTGAGCACACGCCTCGACGGGATCGTCGCGGCGCGCAGGCGCGCCGAGGCGCTCGCGCGGATGCGTTCGCTCGCGCGGGCCGGGGCAAGCGGCGAGGCCAGGCTCGCCGTCGATAGCGCGCGGCCGGCCGAGCACTGTGATCTCTGCCACACCCGGCTGCCCGAGGATCATCGCCACCTGCTCCAGCTCGAGGAGCGGCGGATCGTGTGCGCGTGCGAAGCGTGCTGGGCGCTCCACTCGGGCGACGCCCAGTACCGCCCGACGGGGATGCGCACGATCTGGCTCGACGGGTTCGAGTGCGACTCGGAGATGTGGGGCCGGCTCCAGATCCCGATCGGGCTCGCGTTCTTCATGCGCAGCACCGTCAGCCGCGGCGTCGTCGCGTTCTACCCGAGCCCGGCCGGCGCGACCGAGTCCGAGCTCGACATGGACGCGTGGGGCGAGTTCGTCGCCCGCAACCCGGCGCTCGAGGACCTCGACCCCGACGCCGAGGCGCTGATCGTCAACCGCCTGCAGGACCCGCCGCAGTACGTGATCGCCCCGATCGACGAGTGCTACCGGCTGGTCGGGCTCATCAAGCTGCGCTGGGAGGGCATCTCCGGCGGCGCCGCGCTCGAGCGGGCGGTGCCGGAGTTCTTCGAGGAGCTGCGGGGGCGATGAGCGTCCAGGCCGAGCCGCAGCGCCCAGCGCTCGAGGCGCCGCAGCCCGAGTTCGCGATCGTGAGCGCCTCGCACCTCGCGTTCGCGGCGGCGCCGACGATGGTGTTCGCCGCCAGCGCGTCGGAGTCGACCGGGCAGGAGATCCAGTCGGTCTCGCTCTCGGTGCAGGTGATGATCGACCCGGCGCGGCGCGGCTACGACGCCGAGGCGCGGGAGCGGCTGGCCGAGCTGTTCGGTCCGCCCGCTACGCTGGACGCCGTCGACGCAGGGGCTCTCCTGGGCGCGCATCGGGGCGGTGGTCCCCGCCTTCACCGGCACGACCATGTTCGCGCTCGAGCTTCCGTGCAGCTACGACCTCGAGGTCGCGGCCAACAAGTACTTCTACGCGCTGTCCGAGGGTTCGGTGCCGCTCAGCTTCCACTTCTACGGCACGATCTTCTACCGGCGCGGCGGGATCCTCCAGGTGACCCCGGTGCCCTGGAGCTCGACCGCGCAGTTCAGGATGCCCGTGGACGCGTGGCGGGCGATGATCGCCGAGCACTACCCGGGCGGCGGCTGGATCCGGCTCTCGCACGAGACGCTGGAGGCGCTCAACGCCAGGCGTGCCGCTCGCGGCCTGCCGAGCTTCGACGCGTGCGTGGAGGAGCTGCTCGATGCTCGATGAGCTGGTCGACACGCTGCTGTACGAGGGCTACGCGCTCTACCCGTACACCCCGGACGCGACCAAGAACGCGACGCCCGACGCCGTTCGGGATCGTGTACCCGCCGGCGTACGCGGCGGAGTGCGACGGCGCCCACGACCACGCCCGGCTCGAATGCGTCGCCGAGGGCGGTGCGAGCTTTGCCGCCACGATCCGGTGGCTGACCGCGGATGGGGCCGAGCAGCGGCTCGAGCTCGGGCCGATCGCGGATGGCGAGCGGGCCACCATCGAGCGCCCCGGTGCGCGCTTCACGCTCCGAACCGAAGCCGACGACCCCGGCGTGATTCGCTGCTGCGTGCACAACACGGCGGAGGTCGCGTCGGGGCTCGACCGCCGCGGCGCGCTCGAGCGCGCGCTGATCTCGTTGCACATCGTGCTCCGGGTGCAGGGCGGCCGGTTCGTGTCGCCGCTCCGCAGCGGGCGCGAGAGCGTCAACACCTGGCCGGTGCTGGCGAGTGATCGCGACGACACGATCCTCGGCGCCGCGATCGTGCTCCCCGACCATCCGCAGGTCGCGCCGCGCAGTTACGGCAACCTGTTCGACAACACCGAGATCGAGGAGGCGCTGGTCCTCCACGTCCACTCGCTCACCGACGCTGAGCGCGCGTCGGTCACCGACCCGAAGGTCAAGGCAATGCTCGACCGCACGCTCGCGCTGGGCCCGGAGGACATCGTCGGCCTCCACAGCGGGCTCGAGGAGGTCGACAACAACCCGGGCGAGGACTCTGCTGACCGTCGACTCGCGGACGTTCGTGAAGGGCGCGAAGCTGTTGCTCAAGCCCGGGACCGACCGCAGCGTCCACGACCGGCTGCTCGACGGGCGCCGCGCGACGCTCGAGCGGATCTACATCGACTTCGACGACCGCGTCCACCTGGCCGTGACGGTCGACGACGACCCCGGTCAGGACCTGATGCGCCAGACCGGGCGCTACCTGTTCTTCTTCCCCCACGAGGTGAGGCAGCCATGACCGAGACCGTCGCCCGTATCAAGCAGATCCTCGTCGCCGGGATCGGTAACGCGTGGCTCAGGGATGACGGGTTCGGAGGCGAGGTAGCACGGGTGCTCGCCGCGCGCGCGCTGCCCGACGGCGTCCAGGTGCTCGACTTCGGCTCGGGCGGGCTCGACCTCGCATACGAGGTGATGCGTGGCTACGACGCGCTGATCCTGATCGACGTCAGCCGTCAGGGCGAGGCCCCGGGGACGCTGTACGTGATGGAGGCCAGCGAGGACGACGTCGACGGCAAGATCGAGGACGGCCAGATGCTCGACCCGCACGGGATGGACCCGCAGACGGTGCTGCGATTCGTCAAGTACGTCGGCGGCTGGCCGGGGCGCGTGTTCGTGGTGGCGTGCGAGCCGGACGTCGTCGAGGAGGTCGGCTTCGGGCTGAGTGACGCCGTCGGCGGCGCGGTCGGACGCGCGGTCGACGTCGTGCTCGAGACCGTGGAGGAGCTCCGGCGTGCATGAGCTGTCCGTCGCCGGCGCGGTGTTCGAGACCGTCGAGCGTCACGCCGCCGGGCGGCCGGTGACGGTCGTCAGGCTGCGGGTCGGGCGTCTGCGCCAGGTGGTGCCCGAGTCGCTCCGGTTCTACTGGGAGATCGTCGCCCGGGAGACGATCTGCGACGGGGCTCGGCTCGAGCTTGAGGACGTCGCGGCCGAGCTCGCCTGCTCGGAGTGCGACCGGCGATGGGCGCCGGAGCTCCCGGCGTTCCGGTGCTCCCGATGCGGCTCGACCGCAGTCGAAGTCACGGCCGGGGAGGAGCTGGAGGTGGAGTACATCGAGGTCGAGCAACAGGAGGCCGAATGCATCGCACCCGGGTGAGGGTCGTCGAGGACGCGCTCGACGCCAACAACACGATCGCGCGAGCCAACCGCGAGGACTTCGACCGACACGGCGTCGCCGTCGTCAACCTGATGAGCGCGCCGGGCGCGGGCAAGACCTCGCTGCTCGAGCGCGCGCTCGCCGAGCCGCCTGCGGGCGTCCGGGTGGGCGTGCTCGAGGGCGACGTTCAGGGCTCGTACGACTCCGATCGGATCGCGGGGCTGCACGTCCCGGTCGCGCAGCTCAACACCGATCCCGGGTTCGGCGGCGAGTGCCATCTCGACGCGAACATGGTCCGCTCGGCGCTCCCGTCGCTGCCGCTCGAGGAGATCGACCTGCTCGTGATCGAGAACGTCGGGAACCTGGTCTGCCCCGCGGAGTTCCGCGTCGGGGAGGACGTCCGCGCGATGGTGTGCTCGATCACCGAGGGCGAGGACAAGCCGCTCAAGTACCCGCTGATGTTCCGCAGTTGCGAGCTCGTGGTGATCAACAAGCTCGACCTGCTGCCGCACCTCGACGTCGATCTCGGGCGGTTGCGGTACAACGTCGACGCGGTCAACCCCGGCGCGCGTCAGATGCTGGTCAGCGCGCGGACCGGGGAGGGCGTAGATGAGTTCAGGGGGTGGCTCTCCGAGACGGCTCTGAACAGCAGGACGCGGGCGGTGGCGTGAGCGCCGTCCGCGACGCCGGCGCCGTCGGGGCGCTGCTCGAGACAGAGCTCGAACGGCGCCGGGAGGCCGGCAGTCGCTTCTTCGGCGAGCGGGCCGAAGCGCTCGCGCGGCTGTGTCACCGGATGGCCGAGCGCTTCGCCCGCGGCGGACGGCTGCTCGCGTTCGGCTGCTCCGCGCCCGCTCGTTCGGACGTCCGCCACGTCGCCGTCGAGTTCGTACACCCGGTGATCGTCGGCAAGCGGGCGCTGCCGGCGATCGGCCTGGCCGGCGACTCGGCCCCGGTCGCGCGCGAGCTCGGGCTGGTCGCCGAGCCCGAGGACATCGTGATCGCGTTCGGCGAGCCGGCCGACGGGCCTTCGCTCGCTGCGGGGATCGCGGACGCGCGGGCGCGCGGCTGTCTGACGGTCGCGTTCTCGGCGCTCGGTGCGGAGTGGGAGCTCGAACCGCCGAGCGAGGACCCGTTCATCCGCCAGGAGCTCGTGGAGACCGCGTACCACGTGCTGTGGGAGCTCGTCCACGTGTTCTTCGAGCACCGCGGTCTGCTCGAGGGGCGCAGCGAGCAGCCGGTGCACGACGTCGGCGCGAGCAGCTTCCTGTACCCGTTCCTAGGCGAGCGCGAGCACGACCTCGACGCGGTCCTCGCCGACGTCCGCCGCTCGGTGCTGATGAAGGCCGAGGAGGTCCAGGAGCTGCGGGCGCGAGACGCTCCGGGGGAGCGCCGAGTCGCTGACCGCCGCGGCGGCGGCGCTGCGCGAGTGCTTCGCGGGCGGCGGGAGGGTGCTCGCACTCGGAAACGGCGGCTCGGCGACCGACGCGACCGACCTCGTCGCCGACCTCGCTGCCGGCCGCCCGCCCGGCGATCGATTTGGTCGCCGACAGCGCGATCATCACCGCGATCGCCAACGACATCGGCCCGGAGGCGATCTTCGCCCGCCAGGTGATCGCGTACGGGAGGGCGGGCGACGTGCTCGTCACGCTCTCGACGAGCGGGAATTCGTTGAGCGTGCTCGACGCGCTCTCCGAGGGCCGTCGCCGTGGCCTGGAGTCGATCGCCTTCGTCGGCTACGACGGCGGCCGCGTGGCCGCCGACGGCCTCGCCGACCACGTAGTGCTGAGTCCGTCGCAGCACATTCCCCGGATCCAGGAGGCACAGGCGACCGCGTACCACCTGCTGTGCCGCCTGGTCGAGCCGGGCTAGGCGCGTGAGCGCGGTCAAGGCACCCGCCGCCGGACTCGTGAGGACGAGGATTCGCGTCGAGGGGACCGTGCAGGGCGTCGGGTTCCGCCCGTTCGCGTACCGGCTGGCGCAGCGGCTCGAGCTCGCGGGCTTCGTCCTGAACGACTCCTCCGGGGTCGTGATCGAGATCGAGGGCCCGGCGGCCGCGTCGGAGGCGTTCGCCGCCCGCCTCCGCCGCGAGGCGCCGCCGCTCGCCGTGCTCGAGCGCGTCAGCAGCCGGCGGCTGCAGCCGAAAGGAGAGCGCGGGTTCCGGATCGCGCCGAGCCCGCGGGAGGGGACCGCGAACGCCGCGGTCGCGCCCGACAGCGCCACCTGCTCCGAGTGTCTCGCCGAGCTGTTCGATCCCCGGGACCGCCGCTTCCGCTACCCGTTCATCAACTGCACCAACTGCGGCCCGCGGTTCACGATCGTCAGGGGGGTGCCGTACGACCGGCCGCTGACGACGATGAGCGCGTTCGAGTTGTGCGACGCGTGCCGGGCGGAGTACGAGGATCCGCTTGACCGCCGGTTTCACGCCCAGCCAAATGCGTGTCCGGCGTGTGGGCCGCGCCTGTCGCTACGCGATCCGGGCGGAGAGCTGGTGGCCGAGCGCGAGCACGCGCTGGTCGCCGCGGTCGAGGCGCTGCGGACGGGAGCGATCGTCGCGGTCAAGGGCCTCGGCGGCTTCCACCTCGCGTGCCTCGCCGACGACGAGGCCGCCGTCGCCGCGCTGCGCACGCGCAAGCACCGCGAGGACAAGCCGTTCGCGCTGATGCCACCCGACCTCCCCGGCGCCCGCGCGCTGGTGTCACTGACCGAGTGCGAGGAGCGGCTGCTGGGCGCGCGAGAGCGCCCGATCGTGATCGCGCGGCGGAAGCCTGGCGCCGCCATCGCCAGCGCGGTCGCGCCGCGCTCGAGCGACCTCGGCGTGATGCTCCCGTACTCGCCGCTGCACTACCTGCTGCTTCACGATCTCGGCCGGACGCTGGTGATGACCAGCGCCAACGTCTCGGACGAGCCGATCGCCTATCGCGACGAGGACGCGCTCGCGCGGCTCGGGGAGATCGCCGACCTGTTCCTGCTCCACGACCGCCCGATCGCGACTCGCACCGACGACTCGGTGCTGCGCGCGCTCGGGCGCCGCGAGGCGCCGCTGCTGATCCGGCGCTCGCGCGGGTACGCGCCCGCGGACCTCGAGCTCCCGGTCGCCGCCCCGCGGCCGCTGCTGGCGTGCGGGGCGGAGCTGAAGAGCACCTTCTGCGTTGCGAAGGGCCGGCGCGCGTGGGTCTCGCACCACGTCGGTGACCTCGAGAACTACGAGACGCTGCGAAGCTTCACCGACGGGATCGAGCACTTCGAGCGGCTGTTCGCCGTGCGCCCCGAGATCGTCGCGCACGACCTGCACCCCGAGTACCTCTCGACGAAACACGCGCTCGAGCGCGACGGGGTCGAGTCGATCGGCGTGCAGCACCACCACGCGCACCTCGCCGCGTGCCTGGCCGAGCACGGCGAGCACGGGCCCGCGGTCGGCGCGATCTACGACGGCACCGGCTACGGGACCGACTGCGACGATCTGGGGCGGGGAGCTGCTGGTCGGTGGGCTGCACGCGTTCGAGCGCGCGGGCCATCTTTGGCCGGTGCGCCTGCCCGGCGGGGCGCAGGCCGTGCGCGAGCCGTGGCGGATGGCCTGCGCGTGGCTGGTCGCGATCCACGGCCGGGAGGTGGCGCCGCCGGCGACGATCGCCGCCGCGGTCGACGGGCGCAGTTGGAGCGCGGTGTCCGAGCTCGCGCGCACCGGGCTCGCGTCGCCCGTGACGACGAGTGCCGGCAGGCTGTTCGACGCCGTCGCCGCGCTGTGCGGCGTGCGGACGCGGGTCAACTACGAGGGCCAGGCCGCGATCGAGCTCGAGGCGGCGTGCGATCCGCTCGAGCGCGCCGCTTACCCGCTGCCGCTGGCCCGGGACGGCACGCGGATCGTGCTCGACGCGCGGGCGGCGGTCGCCGCGGTGGTCGAAGACCTCGAAGCCGGCGTACGGGTGGGCAGGGTCGCCGCGCGCTTCCACAACGCGCTCGCCGGCGCGACGACCGCGGCGTGCATCGAGCTGGCGGTCCAGCGCGACCTGTACGCGGTCGCGCTGTCGGGCGGCACGTTCCAGAACCGAGTGCTGCTCGAGCGGGTCGCGGCCGATCTGCGCCGGGCGGGCGTGCGGGTGCTGATCCCGGAGCGGCTACCTCCGAACGACGGGGGGATCTCGTATGGCCAGGCGGCGGTCGCGGCGGCGGTGGCGTCTTAGGCCGGTGCGGACCTTGCTTCCTGAGTACGACATTTCGTACTCCAGCAGCAAAGTTCCGCCCGGGAGGACGAGCGTTCGCGTGACACACTGACGTTGTGCCCTGTCTGCTTGCACTGCTTGCGCTGATCTCCCCGCGGATCGCGATCTTCGCGCTGTGGATCTTCAGCGACGTCCTCAGCCGCGCGTTCAACAGCTGGGTGATCCCGTTCTTCGGGTTCTTCCTGCTGCCGTGGACGACGCTGGCGTATGCCGCGTTCTACGACTGGGGACCCGGCCACCACGTCGCGGGGTTCGAGTGGTTCTTCGTCGCCCTCGCGTTCGCGGTCGACATCAGCTCGTGGCTCGGCGGCCGGCTCGCGCGAGCCGACCGCCGTTCCAACTGAGCGCTACTTCTTGGCCGCGAGCGCCTTCGCGAGGCTCGCCGTCTGCAGCGAGCCGATCCCCGTGCAAGCGTCGTATCCGGCCTTGGCGACGCAGCCGCCGTTGGTGCCGAGCGTGATGTCGCGGAACCCGTTGACCGCCGCCGGGCTTGTCGCCGGGACGTACGTCGGGCCGAGCGGCCCCGAGACGACCGTCGCCGGGTTGGTCTTGTTGTAGAGCGTGTAGAAGTCGTACTGCGCGAGCCCGAACTTGTCTGTGCTCGTGTTGTTGGCGCGCGCCCACAGGCCCATCGTCAGCGGGCTCGCGACGCTGGTGCCGCCGACGCCCTCCTGGCTTCCGCCCGCGTAGATCAGCACCGGCGTGTTCGAGTCGGCGACCGCCGAGACGTCCGGAACCGTGCGAGCCGTCAAGCCCGGGCGTCCAGAGATACGAGTCACGGCTCCTCCGTGGTCGAGAGATCCACTCAGTGGGCCTGGCCCTCCTGGGCCTTCAACGACAGAACGATTCGCGCGTGCGGTTCTTGCGGTTTGTGGATGCTCGGTTCCAACCCCCGTAACGCAGACAAGCGCCGAGCCGATCGATGAACGAGCTGCGTTATAGGGGCTATGGCACCAACAACGCAGCTCGTAGCCACGGGCCGCTGGCGCTGGTCTGCGTTGTGGGGGTCAGGCGCGCGGGCGGCGCGCGACCGCGGACCGCCCCCGCCCCGCGCCCCGCTACGCCGCTATCCGATCCGGAACCCCTCGTCCGCGATCACCGGCAGCAGCAGCCGCGAGGACGAGTGGACTGTGTTGCGCGCCGGCTCGCCGACGGGGGCGTGCTTGAAGTGGGTGATCGCCGGCAGCCCCTTGGCGGTGTCGTCGCTGGCGAGCACGAGCCGGATCCGGTGGCCGGCGGCGAACCGGCGGGCGTTCGGCACGATCGGGATCCGGTAGCTGTACATCCTGTCCGCGCGGACCCTTGCGCGCTTGTTGCACGGGAGCGCCGGAGCGCCGGGGGCGCTGCGGTCTTCGTCGACCCTGCGCAGGCTCGCCCGCAGCCAGCCGGCGGTGACGTCATAGGTATTCGACGAGGCGTCGACATCCTGGAGCGTCGCGATCCAGCCCGTGTCCGCCGCGGTGGTGCTCGCGTCGAGCCGGAGCTCGATCTCACCGACGAGCTCGAGCGGCGCCGTCAACGGCGGGGTCTCCCACGTCAGCAGCGACGGGAGCCCCGGCTGCTTTGCTCCCTTCGGGCGCTCGAGCGTGTCCGGGACCTGGAGGTACTCGCGCCCGCCCGGATCGCCCTCCTCAGAAGCGAGGCCGCCGTCCGCGCGCAGCGCGAGCTCGAGGTGGTGCGCGTCGGGCGGCGGCCACGCGTCGGCCTCGCGGAACTCCTCGGACCCGGGCATCCAGTAGCGGATCGGCGGGCCGTCCATGATCCCGGTGTCGGCGTCCTTCAGCCAGTGGTCGAACCACGCGAGCGCCTCGACGTGGAGGCTTTCCCACGGCCACGTCAGCCCGTGGCTGCCGAGCAGTCCGATCCGGACGGAGGGGTTGGCGGCGAGCGCCTTCCAGACCGCGAACGTGCTCGGCAGGTGCAGCGGCACGTTCTCCCAGTCGCAGCCGAGGTACGCCGGGATCTCGACGCCGGCGAGCCGGGTGAGCATGTTCCGCTCCTCCCACCACTCGTCGCGGATCGGGTGGTCGACGGCGATCGAGCGCCACAGGTCGTTCCACGGGTGATCCGGGTAGGCGCCGCGCATCACCGCGCCCAGGATCGCCAGGATCGCCTCCCCGTTGAGTCCGGCCATCCGGCTGTGCACCGGCGCCGAGCGCAGCACCCGGGAGGCGGCGCCGACCAGCGGGTTGCGGAACGTCGCGTCGCCCTTGTCGGCGAGGTTCGCGACGCCCGACAGCCAGCCGGTGACGAAGGTCGCGCTGAACAGACCGTTGTGGTACATCGCTTCGTACAGGTCCGCGCTCGTCGCGACCGGGAAGATCGCGCGCAGGTGGGCGGGACGCTCGCACGCTGCCGCGATCTGCGTCATCGCGAAGTAGCTGATCCCGATCATCCCCACGCGGCCGTCGCACCACGGCTGCTCGGCGACCCACTCGACGAGGTCGTGCATGTCCTGGCGCTCGGCCGTGTCGAGCGCTCCGTAGGTGCCGCCCGAGCCGCCGGTGCCGCGGACGTTGGCGATCACGTGCGCGTAGCCACGCGGGACCCAGAAGTCGGTCGCGCCGGCCTCGACGAATCCGAGCGGAGCTCCGGTGTTCTGGATCTGCCGCGGGTAGCACGAGGCCGCGACGAGCGCCGGGAACCGCCCCTCGGCGTCCGGGCGGTGGACGTCGGCCATCAGCATGACGTCGTCGCGCATCGGAACCGCGACGCTCGGCTCGGTCAGGATCGTGAACTCGGCGGAAGACAGGTTGCGGTACGTGCGCCCCGTCGTCTGGGGGCCGTTCAGCCGCCGCTGCCCCGGCTCGACTCCGGCGACGTCAGTCGGCAGCATCCGCGGACCAGAACGCGTCGCTCTCGGCGGGCAGCGCCTCGACCATCCACCATTCGGAGACCTTGCCGTCGCGGACGAACAACAGGTGCGCCGCGTGGTTGTGGAGCGTCCGCGAGCCGCGGGCGGCGTGGATCTCGACCATCACCATCGCGAGGTCGGGCCGGACCGCGACCGATTGAGTGATGTCGACACTGAAGCGCGCGGTGGGCAGGTCCATCGCCGCGACCCGCCGCACATACTCGTCGGCGCCGACGACCTCGTCGACGCCGCCTTCGGCGTTCGTGATGTACGCGCGAAGGCCGTCCGCGAGCTGTGCCCGCATGCCCTCGAAGTCGATCGCCCCGAATGCCTCGATCAGCCGGCCGGCGACCGCCTCGGCGTCGGATGACATGTGCGCAGCCTAGTGACTGCGCCAGCGGTTCAGGCGATCAGCCCGATCCGCATCGCCTTCGCCACGGCCGATGCCCGGTCGCCGACCTCGAGCTTCTCGTAGATGTGCGCGAAGTGGGTCCTGACGGTGGCCACGCTGACTCCGAGCTCGGACGCGAGCTTCGGCGCGCTGAACCCTTCGGCGGCGAGCTCCAGCACCTCGAGCTCGCGCCTGGTCAGCGCGGAGTGATTCGGGCGGGGCGGCTGCTCGGGCTCGGTGAGGAGCTCCTCGGGCGACCACCCAGCCGGCGCGAACGCGATCAGGTGCAGGCCCGGCAGTGCGTCGGCGAGCGCGCAGTAGATGACGTCGAACCGACCGCCGTCGGGCGACGCGACGGAGTACGGCCCCGTCACGCTGCCGCTGTGCATCAGCGTTGCCCAGGCTTCGCGCATCGTCGGGAGCATGTGCTCGGGCGTCAGATCCTCGATCCGCAGCATCCGCAGCTGCGCGAGCGGCAGCCGAAACGCCAGGCGCGCCGCCGTGTTCACCTCCACGTAGCGCCGCTCGGCGTCTACGATCACCATCGGCACGAGGCTCGAGCCGAATACCCGCTTCATCCGCTCGGGACGGCTGCGGGCGGCGAGCACTCGTTCGAGGTTGGCGGTGAACCAGGCGGCTTCCAGCGCCGGCTCGGAATTCTTTGTGACAGTGGCTTGCGTCACTTGACTCACTCAATCTATCATTCGTACCGGGACCGACGGTGGTGACGCATGCCGGGCTCGGTCCTGGCAGCATCCGAGGTCGGGCGATTGGAGGATGCGAGGACAAGGATGCGGGGGGAAAACGGAATCGGTACTCGCGTCAGAGCGGCGCGTGAGCGGCTCGGCTGGAACCGCGAAACCCTCGCGTTCCACTCCGGGATCAGCTGGTCGGCGATCGCCCAGGTCGAGACCGGCCGGCGGCAGAACCTGCGCCCGAGCACGCTGCAGGCGCTCGCCCGCGCCCTCGGCGTGACGATTGACTACCTCGTCGCGGGAGGCGGCCGGGTCGTGCCGATGCTTGCTCACCGGGTGCTCATATACGGAACCGAGACGGAGTTCCTTGAGGCCGCCGTCCCTTTTCTGGCCGAAGGTACGGAGCGCGGCGAGGCCGTGCTCGCCGTCACCTCGTCCGCGAACATCGAGCTGCTGCGCGCCCGGCTGGGAGACGCCGCGCGGGAGATCGAGTTCGAACCGTGCACGAGCTGGTACCCAACGCCGGCGAAGGCGTTCTCCGGCTACCGGGCGTTCCTCGACGCGAAGCTGGAGGCCGGCGCCCCGTGGGTCCGGATCCTGGGCGAACCGCCCTGGAGCTCCCGCTCGCCTGACCCGCTGCGCAGCTGGATGCGGTACGAGGCGCTGCTGACGCTCGCGTTCGCCTCACAGCCGGTGACGATGACGTGTCCCTATGACGTGCGCGGCCTCGACCAGGCGTTCGTCAGCCATGCGCTGGCCATTCATCCGCACAGCGACGAGCACGGAAGCTCCCAGGACGGCTCGGACTACGCGGATTCGGTCGACGTCGTGCTCGGCCTCTAGGGTCGTGGCCGAGTGTCCCGAGTCGAAAATTCGACGACATTCGAGCGGCCCCTGGCGCCACCCGCCTGCGTCCTCGGTCGGGGCAATATTCCCCATATTGCCCCTCCCTGCGTCCTGGTCAGCCGGCGCCAGTGACCCCTCTCGGTGCCGCCGAACTTCCGACTCGGGACACTAGAGCGGCTTCGGCGGGCCGATCAACGGCGTCCTGATCGGCCGCGCTGCGCCGACGAACACGACCATCTCGTAGCCACCGGGGTTGCCGTTGGGGGCCGGAAGGGTCTTCCAGTTGTTGGCGATCCAGACGTTGCCCGAAGGGTCGATCTGGATCGCCCGTGTTGCGGGTCAGGCCGTCGAAGCCGTAGCCGTTGCCGTTCGGGGAGATCGCCTCGCCGGTGTGGAAGCCCGGGGGGCAGTTCGCCGTCTTGACTCCGCACAGCTCGGTCACCCGCTGCTGGCCGAAGTTCGCGACCCAGACGTTGTCGTGCGCCGTCGACCGCGATCGCCCCAGGGAAGCGTGATGCCGCCGCCGGTGAACGGGCCTGCGCGCCGCGCGCCGTCCGCGCTGACCAGCGTGACCGAGCCGGCACCGCCGCTCGACGAGGCGCCGCTCGGACAGGGGATGTTCACAGCGCCCGAGTTCGAGACCCACATGTCTCCACGACTGTCGGCGGCAATCCCGAGCGGATGCGAGAGGCCGTTGCCGACGATCGCCGGCCGCGCCGGCTTCCCGTCGGGGTTCAGCATCGCCACCGCGTTGTTGAGGTTCCCGGTGACAAACGCCTGCCCGCGCCCGTTGAACGCGATGTCGAATGGCTTCTCGATACCGAGGCTGCCCGTGCTCACAGCCTGGTTCGGGTTGCCCCCCGGGTAGCGCGTGACCGTGTCGTTGCACGCGTTCGCGATCCAGATGTTGCCGCGCTGGTCGGAGACCGTTCCCTGCGGCCAGCTCAGCGGGCCCTGGAGGTAGCCGCCCCCCGGATTCGACGCGCTCGAGCCGGGCGAGATCGGGGTCCCGCTCTGAGAGAACTCGGAGACGCTGTTGTGCGGAGGTTGGCTCGGGCAGCGAGTCGATGCGAACCCGTAGTTGCCGACCCACACGTGCCCGCGCGGGTCGAGCGTGATCCCGAACCCGGCGCCGCTGAGGCCGCCGCCCGTGAACGGCGATCCCGGCGCGTAGCGTCCGGTCGGAGTGAACTCGAACACCAGCTTGCTGCCGCACACGGGCGCGATCGGGTTACGGCTGTAGGTGTAGTTCGCTGTCACCCACACGTTCCCGCGGGCGTCGATCGCCATGTTCCCGGGGCCGTCCAGCTGCTTGCCGTCACCGTAGAAGCGCAGCGCGATCAGCCACGCGTCCGGTCGCCCCAGGCGGGTGAGCCCCGGCGTATACGCCTGCGGGGCCGAGCGTGCGAGGTCGAACAGGCCGCCGACGTTGTGCGACGGGTTGCGCGCGATGTCGGCGATCGCCTCGAGCGTCCCGCGCGGCATCGGGACGCCGGGCGGCTTGGCCTGCAGAAACAGCCAGCCGCACCTGGAGCTCGAGCGCACGCACGGAATCAGCATGTTCGAGAGCGAGTTGAACGTCCGCAGCGTGGAGGTCACGCTCCCGTTCGGCCTGGTTCGGAGCACCGGGCTGATCCCGCCCGTTCGCAGATCGACGAGGTCGCCGCCCATCGCGGCGGCGTTCTGCAGGCCCGGAGTGTTGCCGGCCACGCCCCGCGCGCCGATGAACTGTGCCATCGAGTAGCCCATCGCGACGGTCGTTCGTTCGTTGACCACGACTCTCCCCGGGACGGGTGCTCGTCCGAGCATCGCGGCCAGCCTCACCGCCGCGCCACGGCCGGTGAGGAGGTACAGCACCTGATCCGAGGAAACCGGCCGCACGTAGGTGATCGCGAACGACCCGTCCGCACGCGTCCGCGAGGACCCGAGCGCCACCGGCGCGCCACCCGGATGGGCGGCGGTGCGATACAGCGTGACCGCCGTGAAAGCGACCGGCCTGCCGCCGCTCAGCGCCCTGCCGGAAAGCAGGGCTCGAGGCGCGCGAGCGCTCGCGGCGGAGGCGACGGCGACCGACGCCGCGATCGCAGCCACGGCGCCAAACGTCATCGCCAATCGCAGCAGCGAGATCCGTCGCCGGTGATCACTGCGCATCGTCGCTATCAGCCCCTTTCGCGAGCTTCGGTTGCGTCCTGCGCCGCGCCGGCCCCGCGCGCGCCCGGTGAGCTTACTTACGAGCTCCCGCTCGGGGGGCTCCCGCCACGGCGGTCCTGAGACCGCGCACGAGTAGTCGGTCGGGACCTCGATCGGCTGCTCGCCGCGAGCCTCCGGCTCCGAAGAGAGCACGTCGTTGTTGATCGTCAGCCACGCGATCACGCCGCCCGCGACCGCGACCGCGGCGCTCACGATCATCGCGACATGGAACCCGTGGGTCATCGTCGCCGCGTGGTAGAAGCGGTCCCCGGTGATCCCCGCGATCAGCGGGAGCACCGCGACCGCGATCAGCCCCCCGACACGGGCGACCGCATTGTTGACACCGGACGCGATGCCCGAGTATCGCTCGGCGGCCGCCGCGAGCACGGTCGCCGTGACCGGCGCGACGACCAAGGTCAGCCCGGCACCGAACACGAGCACGGCGGGCAGCATGCTCTCGACGTACGAGTCGCCGGGGTTGATCTCGGCTCATCAGCAGCATCCCGGCGGCGACGATGATCGGCCCGAGCGTCAGCGGGATCCGGGGCCCGATCCGCTGGGCGAGCGCGCCCGAGCGGGCCGATAGCAACAGCATCAGCGCGGTGATCGGGAGCGAGGACGCGCCGGCAGCGAGCGGCGTATAGCCGAGCGAGATCTGTAGGAACGCGACCAGCAGGAAGAACACCCCGCTGAGCGCCGCATAGACGACGAACGTCACGATGTTCGCGGACGTGAACTGGCGGTCGGAGAACATCCCGAGCGGCAGCATCGGGTGCGGGCTCGCCCGCTCCGCGAGCACGAACAGGACCAGCGCCAGCACGCCGACGGCCCCCGCCACCCACGGCAGCGCGGACGAGCCGGTCCCCGGCGCTGCGATCAGCGCATACGTGGTCCCACCGAGCCCGAGCGCCGCCAGGAACGCGCCACGAAAGTCGATGTTATGGCTGGCGCTCGGGTCCCGACTCTCCGGCACGCGGCGCGACGCGAGCACGACGAACGCGCCGATCGGCACGTTGATCAGGAACACGGCGCGCCAGCTGACCGCGTCGACGAGGTAGCCGCCGAGCAGCGGCCCGAGCGCCGTGGCGACCCCGGTCAGCCCCGACCATGCGCCGATCGCGCGCGGCCGGTCTTTCCGCTGGAAGCTTGCCTCGATCATCGCCAGGCTGCCGGGGGTCAGGAGCGCGCCCGCCACGCCCTGAAACAGACCGCGCGGCGATCAGCGTCTCGACCGTCGGCGCGACCGCGCAGACAACGAGGCGACCGTGAACAGCGCCGCCCCGAGCGCGAACATCCGCCGGCGACCGAAGATGTCCCGAGCGACCCGCCCAGCAGGATGAACGATGCGAGCGTCAGCAGGTAGCCGTTCAGGATCCACTGCAGCGAGCTCGTTGGCGCGTGGAGGTCCCGGCCGATTACGGGAAGCGCGACGTTGACGACCGTGCTGTCGAGAAACACCATCCCCGGACCCAGCACCGCCACGCCAAGTACCCAGCGACCGCGCGTGCTGGAGAAGGACAGGCTCTCTGACTCCGCGATGGGCTGACTCTACGACAGCGTCGCCGAGTTCGGGCGGGGCGATTGCCACGCGAGATTGCGGGTATGGCCTCGCCATGGTCGTCCCACAACCCACGGAGCCGGCGACGCCGGCCGTCCCCGATGCCCCGGTGACCCCGGCGGTTCCCGATCCCGGAACCCCGGCCGATCCCGAGCAGCCGGCCACCGTGCCCGCGCCTCACGAGCCCGCTACGCCTGCGGTCCCCGAGACCGAGTCCGGGCGGGACGCCGAGCCGTAGCCCCGACGAGAGCCCCTCAACTCCCGAGCCGGCCCCGCGATGATCTCGGCGAGCTGCTCGGCTCGCTGCTGGGGCAGAAGATGGTTCGCGCGATCGAGCTTCACCAAGCGAGCGCCCGCGATCTGGACCGTCAAGCGCTGGGCGGAGGACAACGGCACGATCCGGTCGGCGGTACCGATCACGACCGTGGTCGGCGCGGTTATCCGATCAAGCCGCTCCTCGAGCAAGGGCAGCTCGCGGAACAGCACCTGCTGCTCCGCGAAAGAACGCCCTCCACACCTTCTGGGTCAGCAGCATCCGGCGCGTCGACCGCAGGTACCGATCGTCGAGCCCGAGCTCCCGCGCGACTCGGCTTCGGAGCGGCCGGGCCGTGAGCGCCGCCCCCGAGCCCGCGAGCGCGGCCGCGCCGAGGGCGTAACCGAGCCCCGGCGCGGCGAGCACCCGGTCGACCCACCGCAGCGACTCGGCGTTGGCCGATGGCGCCGCCAGCACCAGCGCCCGCACCCGCTCTGCGTGCGTCGCGCCCAGCCACGCCGCGACCGCTCCGCCGAAGCTGTGGCCGACGACGACCGCGCGGTCCACGCCGGCGCGGTCGAGCGCGTTGAGCGCCGCGCGGGCGTTGCCCTCGAGATCCGCTGGCGCCGCGCCGCCGTTCCACCCCGGCCGGTCGATCGCGATCGTCCTCGCACGGCTCCCGATCGCCGCGCGCACCCGATCCCAGTCGCTCGCGGCCCCCGGCTGACCGTGGCAGCAGCAGGACCGGGTCAGGTCTGGGCATCCGTGCTGTCGGCGCCGGGCCTGCCAGTAGCGCTGGAGGAACTGCGTCGCCACGACCACGAGCAGCACTGCGAAGCCGATCCTGAGCGCGCGCTGGGAGAGGTCGTTGGCGAGCGCGACGCCCGCGAATACCCCGATCGCCGAGAGCGCCCCGAGCACCGCACCGTCCCGGAGGCGCACGTTTCCGTAGCGGTACTGGCGGGTCGCCCCTACGAACGCAACCGGGATGATCGCGAGCAGCGAGGTCGCCTCGGCTTTGACCTGCGAGAGCGACAGCACGAGCGTCAGCGCCGGCACGAACATGATTCCGCCGCCGACGCCGAGCAGCCCGCTGATCACGCCCCCGGCGGCGCCCATCACGATCGCGAGGATCACGCGACCAGGTCCACCGCGACCGCGATCATCAGCAGTGCGAACAGCAAACCGATCGTCTCGACCCGGACGCGTTGCTGCAGCCACGTGCCGAACACGACCCCAACCACGGCGGGAACTCCGACGAGCACGCCCTTGAGCACGTCGACATTGCCGTAAGCGCCCTGGGCGATCGTCGCGAACGCCGCGATCACGACGATCGCCGCGAGCGAGGTTCCGGTCGCGGTCCGCTCGTCGTAGCCCAGCCACAACACCAGCAGCGGCACCATCACCGTGCCCCCGCCCACGCCGAACAACCCGCTGAACAGCCCCGCCAAGGTGCCCGTCACAGCCAGCTTGAGCGTGCGTGGCTGGACCATGAGCGGGCATACTAGATGGGTGACGTCAGCGCTCCGGTCAGAGGCGCTCGCGCCGCTTCGCGACGATCCCGCCCATGCCGCAGTCCTGTTCGACCTGGACGGGACCGCGGCGCCGATCGTGCATCAGCCTTCCGACGCCGTCGTCCCGGAGGCGACTCGGCAGCTGCTGATCGAGATCGCCCGTCGCTACGGGGTCGTCGCGTGCGTGACCGGCCGGAGGGCGTCGGAGGCGCGGGCGATGGTCTCGATCGGGACGATCACGTACCTCGGCTCGCACGGGGCCGAGCTGCTGCGCGCCGGCTGGACCGAGGCGGTGCTCGACCCGACGGTCGCCGAGTGGGCGCGCCGGATCCACGACTTCGGCCGCGAGCAGGACACCCAGCAGCTGCGACGCGATCGCGTGCGGCTCGAGGACAAGGGCGCGATCGTCGCGTTCCACTGGCGTGGCGCTCCCGACGAGGACGCCGCCCGCTCGGCGGTCGACGCGATCGCCGCAGAGGCCGAGAAGAAGGGCCTTCGCACCCACTGGGGTCGCAAGGTGCTCGAGGTCAGGCCGCCGGTCAAGATCGACAAGGGCGCGGGGATCACGTCGTTCCTGCGCGACACCGACGTGCAAACGGCGCTGTACGCCGGCGACGACGTCACCGACCTCGACGCGTTTCGTGCGCTCGCTGAACTCGTCAAGGAGGGACGGCTGTCGTACGCCCTTCGCGTCGGGGTCAGCTCGGACGAAGGACCCGAGGAGATCACCCGCGAGGCCGACATCGTCGTCGACGGGACCGACGGCATGCGCGAGCTCCTTGGGCTGCTGGCGGCCGACGGCTAGTGTCCTAGCAGTGCACTAGATGCGGTTCTCCGACTTCCTCAAGACAACGGTGCTGATCAGCGCGGCGGCGGCAAGCGCGCTCGCGGCGGTGACCGTCGCCGGGGCGGTCGGGACCGACGATGACCTCGTGGTGCCGATCGCCGCGGGCTGGTGGGTGGTCGCGGCCATCGTCGGCATCGCGATGGGCCGGCGGGCGGAGACCTCACCCCCGATCGCGAACCTGCTCGCGAGCGCGCGGATGCAGGCCTCGCTGCCGGAGGTGCACCCCGGTCGCACCGTGCTCAACCGCCTTTGGCCGTTGCTGCTCTCGACGATCGGCGCGGGTGCGCTCGCGTTCGTGCTGCCGCAGGTGGCGGCGGTCGCGACCGGGTTCGCGATCATCTGGGCGCTCGCATGGCGGCGGCAGGCCTCTGCCGTCACGGCGATCGAGGAGCGCGACGGTGCGCGCTTCTATGTCGTGCGGACCTCGCCCCTGAGGCCGATCCAACTGGTTCGCACGCCGGGCTTCCGCTCCAACCTGCTCGAGCTCAACGGCGCCTCCGGCAGCGGCCGGCACGCCAGCCCGCGCGCCTGAACGGGTGCCGGGTACCGACGTCCTGGTCGTCTCGGTCGGAAGCACGACCGGATGGCGGATCGCGGCGGATGAGCTGACGGCGTCGCTGCGGCGGGCCGGCGCCGAGGTCGAGCTGGTCACCGCCGAGCCTCAGCCGCCGGTCCGTACGTTCGCGCTGACCGACTTCGTCGAGGCGCGCGCCGCGCGGACGGCGGCGCTCCGCGGGATCGAGGCGCAGGATCCGCGCGCTGTCGTCTATTGCTCGATCACCGCCGCGCTGCTGTGGCCGCGCCGGGGCGCGATCTTCCTTGACTCGATCGCGGCCGAGAACCGGCCCGGGCGCCACGGGATCTGGCAGCGGTCGGTCGAGCGCCGGCGGCTGCGCCAGAGCACGCTCGTGATGGTGTGGAGCGAGCGTGGCCTCGAGGCGCTGCGCGGGCCGCGTCCGAACTCGGTCGTCACACGCGTCCCGATCGAGGTGAGCGGCGACGCCGGCGGTCCGCGCGACCTCGCCGCGGTGACCTACGCCGGCGATCCCGTCAAGCGGCGGCTCCCGACGGTGCTCAAGGCGTGGTCGCGCGCGAGGCGCGAGGGCGAGAGGCTGGTGGTCGCGGGACTGCCGAGCCATGCGACCGAGCGCGAGCCGGGACTCGGGGACCAGCTGTCGGCCGACGGCGTGGAGGTCTCAGAGCCGCTCTCGCGGGACGGCTTCCGGGCGCTGCTCGGGCGCGCGCGCGTGTACGTGGCGGCGCCCCGGATCGAGGATTACGGCGTCGCGGCGCTGGAGGCGCTGGCGTCGGGATGCGTGCTGGTCACGACTCCGTCCGCGGGCCCGTACCCCGCGCGCGAGCTCGCGCGCGAGCTCGACCCGCGCCTGGTCGGTGACGATCTGGCGGCCGCGATCCGGCTCGCGCTGGACGATCCGCCCGCGGATTACGCCCGGCGCGCCGCCCGTCTGCTCGAGCCGTTCAGCCGCGACGCGGTTGACCGAGTGGTCGCCGACTCGGTTTTGCCACGATTGCTGTCGCGGTGATCGCCCCGTCGTTCATCCCCAGCCCGTCCGAGAACGGGTTCCGCATCGGGCCGCTGTTCATCCACGCCTACGGCCTGGCGTATGTGTGCGCGGTCGCGGCCGCGATCGTCGTGACCCGAGCGCTGTGGAAGCGGGAGGGGGAGGACCCGAAGCTGCCGGGCGAGATCGCGCTGTGGGCGTTTCCGGCGGGCCTGATCGGCGGTCGCATCTACTTCCTGATCACGACCCCGAGTCAGATCCCGCCACACTGGTGGGGACCGTTCGCGATCTGGAAGGGCGGGCTCGGGATCTGGGGCGGGATCGCCGCCGGCGTGCTCGTCGGGCTCTGGTACATCCGCCGCCGCTGTCACCTGACGAAGGACCAGATGCTGAGGCTGCTCGACTGTGCCGCGCCGGGGCTCCTGTGCGCGCAGGCGATCGGCCGGATTGGCAACTACTTCAACCAGGAGCTGTTCGGCAAGCCGAGCACGCTGCCGTGGGCGCTGAAGATCGATCCCGCGCACCGGCCGCCGGGGTTCGCGCAGTACGCGACCTTCCAGCCGACGTTCCTGTACGAGATGATCTGGAACCTGTTGCTCGCGGGCGCGCTCGCGTGGCTCGTACGCCGCCATCGCTTCCGCGCGCCGAGCGCGTTCGCGCTGTACGTGGCCGGCTACTCCGCGTTCCGGCTGCTCGAGGAGAACCTCAGGATCGACTACTCCAACCACATCCTCGGGATGCGGCTGAACTTCTGGATCGCGCTGCTGCTGTTCCTCGCGGCGATCGCCTGGTTCTTCGCGATCAATCGGCGCGGGCGGCGTCCCACGGACGACGGGCGTGGCGGCGGACGTCCGGGCGGGAAGGCGCCGGCGCGGACCACCAAGGCGCAGCCGGCGCAGCCACGCGCGTAGGTCCCTGGACGGATGTTCGACGCGCTACTCCTGGCTCTCAGCCGCGCCCGTAGGTTCCCGTCAGCGTCCCCGAGCCGACGGTCTGCCCGCTCCCGAACGCGGTGACTGTGATCACGTAGTGGTGGGGCTTGCCCCCGCGCGACGGGCACGGGCCGCGGTACCCGGTCGTGCCGAAGCCGTTGGTCCCGGCCTGCCCGATCTCGGGCGGCTTGCCCGCCTCGAGCCCCGTCGAGCGTGGGCTCAGCCCCGAAAGCTGCCAGTGGATGAAGCTCCCTCCAGGGGCGTCGGGGTCGATCATCATCAGCCGGAGCTCGGTCGCGCTGCCCGGGACACCCGACCACGTCAGCGGCAGCGAGATATCGCGCCCGTCGCATGTGTAGAGGCGCGGGATCGGGGCGCCGGGAGCGAACGCCGAGCTGCGCACGGTGAGCGTCTGCGGAGCCGAGGCCTGATCGGAGCCGCACCCCGCCAGTGGCGCCGCGCCGAGGAGCGCGAGCGCGCCAAGGACGGCGGCTCGCGCGCGTCTCACCGGTTTCGGGGCCGCAGCGCCTCGAGCTCGGCCCACGGCTTCGTGTTGGCGACGTCGCGGGCGGTGAGCCAGGCGCGGCGAGCCGTGCCGATGCCGTAGCGCGCCACCTCGAACCCGCGAATCCGATGGGCGTCGCAGTTGATCACGATCGCGACTCCACCCGCGGCGGCCGCGCGGGCACCCGTGTCGTTCAGGTCGCGCCGGTCGGGGCTGGAGTTGATCTCGAGCATCGTGCCAGTCTGTGCCGCGGCCTCGGCAACCCGCTCGAGATCGAAGTGGTACGGCGCGCGCCGCTCGATCTTCCTGCCCGACGGGTGTCCGATCGCGTCGATGAGCGGGTGCTCGATCGCGCGCACGATCCGCTCGGTCATCTGCTCGGAGGCCATCCGGAACGAGGAGTGCACGCTCGCGATCACCCAATCGAGCTCGCCCAGCAGCTCGTCGTCGTAGTCGAGCGAGCCGTCGGGAAGGACGTTGACCTCGGAGCCGGCCAGCAGCTCGAGACCGTCGACTTCCGTGGAGCGGATCTTCTCGATCTGCTCACGCAGCCGCTGCGGCGAGACGTCGGCGCCAAATCCCATCGACGCCGAGTGATCGGTGATCGCGAGGTACTCGTAGCCGGCGTCCCGCGCCGCGACCGCCATCTCCTCGATCGACGCGGTCCCGTCGGACGCCGTCGTGTGACAGTGAAGGTCGCCGCGCAGATCTCCCAGCTCGATCAGCTCGGGCAGCGAGTCCGTGGCCGCCGCCTCGAGCTCGCCGCGGTTCTCGCGCAGCTCAGGCTCGATGTACTCGAGCCCGAGCAGTGCATAGACCTCCCGCTCGGTCGGACACCGGTGGGTCTCGCCGGTCGCGTCGTCGAGCACCCCATATTCCGAGACGTGCAGCCCCTTTCGCACCGCCATATCTCGCAGCGCCATGTTGTGCTGCTTGGACCCGCTCAGGTGCTGAAGCAGGTTCCCGAACTGGTCGGGCGCGACGATCCGCAGGTCGACCGCGATCCCGGTGTGGGTCCGGAGCCGCACCCCGGAGTCGCTCACGGTTCCGGCCGTCTCGACCAGGTCGAGCTCGGCCGCCGCGTGCGCCAGGGCGCGGGCGTCGGTCGCCGTCGCGATCACGTCGATGTCCTTGACGCTGTCCACCCACCGGCGCGCCGACCCCGCCAGCTCGACCCGCTCGGAGGCGGCGTGCGCTCGCAGCGCGGCGATCAGCTCGTCCGCGACCGCGAGCGCCCGGTCGAGCACCACCCGCCGGGGCCGCTCGCCCGCGCCGGCCGCCTGCACCGAGGCGAGGATCGACTCCTCGGCCTTCGGGCCGAACCCCTTGAGCGCGCGGATCTGCTGTTCGGAGGCCGCGGTACGGAGCTTCTCGAGCGAGTCGACCCCGAGCTCGTCGAACAGCCGACGGGCGCGCTTGGGTCCGAGGCCCGGCAGCCGCGTCATCTCGACCAGCCCCGGAGGGAACTTCGCGCGGAGCTTCAGCGCCGCCGGGATCTCTCCGTCGTTCGAGAGCGCCAGCACCTTCTCCTGGATCGTCGCGCCGACTCCCGCCAGCTCGGTCGCGCGGCCCTCGCGCGCCAGCGCGGCGACGGACACCGGGGCCTCACGGATCGCCTTGGCCGCGTTCCGGTAGGCGACGATCCGGTGAATGACGGCGCCGTCGAGCTCGTACAGGTCGCCGAGCTCGTCGAGCGCCGCTGCAATTTCGGTATTGGTAGGGTCGCGGGCGGTCGTTGCCATCTGCCTCCAAGGCTATTCTGACCGGCCCGGCTGACTGCTATACTTTCTGAAGTAACTCGACAAGGAGCACCAATGGCAGATCACGTCAGCGAAGTAACCGATACGAACTTCCAGGCCGAGGTGATCGAGGCGGACGTGCCGGTGCTCGTGGATTTCTGGGCGCCGTGGTGCGGTCCGTGCCGAATGGTCGCGCCGGTCGTCGAGGAGATCGCCGAGGAGCGCGGCGAGGCGCTCAAGGTCGTGAAGATGAACATCGACGAGAACCAGAACACCGCTGTTCAGTTCAACGTGATGTCGATCCCGACGCTGATGCTGTTCCGCAACGGCGAGGTCGCCAAGACCGTCATCGGGGCCTACCCGAAGCGCAAGCTCGAGGCCGAGCTCGAGCCGGCGCTCGCGTAGACGAGCCGTCTAGCAGAATTCGGACACCCGCTCGCGGGGAGCGTTGACAGCCCATCTGGGCCTACCTACGCTCGCTCGATGGGAGTCGGTGGGTCTGCTCTGCTTGAGCGGACGGAGGAGCTTGACCGGCTGGACGCGCTGGCGGGTGCCGCCGCACGGGGCGGCGGAGCCGTCGCGATCGTCGAGGGGCAGGCGGGGATCGGGAAGACGACGCTGCTCGAGGCGGCGATCGGCCGCGGGCGGGCGGGCGGCCTCCGGGTGCTGCGATCGCGCGCCGGGCAGCTCGAGCACGAGGTCGGCTGGAACGTCGTGCGCCAGCTGTTCGACGAGGTCGTTCGGGCGGACGAGCCAACCCGCCGTCGCCTGCTGGAGGGCGCCGCGGCGCTCGCGGAACCCGCGCTGGGCCTGAGCGAGGGAAGCGACGCGGGCGCCCTGCACGGGCTGTACTGGCTGACCGAGGGGCTGTGCGAGCAATCGCCGCTGCTGATTGCGGTGGACGATGCGCACTGGGCGGACGATGCCTCGCTGAGCTACCTCGCGTACCTCGCGGAGCGCGTCGAGGACCTTCGGCTGGTGATGTTCGTGACCGTCCGGACGGGGGAAGAGCTCTCGGAGCCCTTGAGCGTGATGATGTCGCGCCCGTGGGCGCGGCGGATCTCGCTGCGCGAGCTGAGCTCCGACGCGAGCGCGCAGCTCGCTCGCGAGGCGCTAGGCGCCTCCACTGCCGACGCGTTCTGCGACGCGTGCTACGAGGCAACGACAGGCAACCCGTTCCTGCTGCACGAGCTCTTGGGCCAGCTCGCGAGCGACGGGATCGACCCGACCGCCGCGCGCGCCCCGGAGGTTGCGCGGATCACGTCTGGGACCGTGCGGCGGTCGGTGCTGTTGAGGCTCTCGCGGTTCGGGCCGGACGCGCGGAAGCTGGCGAGCGCGGTGGCCGCACTGGGAGAGAGCGGACTGAACGAGACGGCGACCGTCGCGGGCGTCGACGCGGACGCCGCTGCGAACCTCGCCGACGCGCTCGCCGGCGCCGGCATCCTCTCGCCCGGCGACCCGCTCCGGTTCGTGCACGCGATCGTGCGCGAGGCCGTCTACGGCGAGCTGCCGCCACTCGAGCGCTCGCGATTGCATCGCCGCGCGGCCGAGGTGCTTGCGGCCGACGGCGACCACCGGCGAGCCGCCGCTCAGCTGCTCGAGACCAGCCCCGACGCGGACCCGTGGGTCGTCGAGGAGCTGATCGCGGCGGCCGACGCCGCGATCGCCGAAGGCGCGCCGGGGATCGCGGCCTCACTGCTGCGACGCGCGGTCCGCGAACCCCCAGGAGCCGACGAGCTGCCGAGCGTGCTGGTCGCACTCGGGCGAGCCGAGGCCGCGTCGGGAGGCGCAGCAGCCGCCGGGCGGATGACCGAGGCGATCGAGCTCGTGGCCGAGCCGCGGCGGCGGGCGGAGATCCAGCTGCAGCGCGGGCGGCTGCTGTACCTGTCGGGGAGGCTCGGCGAGTCAGCACGTGCGTTCGACGACGGACTCCGAGACCTCGCCGACGACCACGGGGACCTCTCGCTCGACGCCGAGCTGCGGGCGGGCTGGCTCACGGTCGCCCGTCTCCAGGTCTCCCTGCGGCGCCGGGCGGAGGAGATGACGCACGCGATCGCCGCGGATCCTCCGGCCGGCGGCACCTACGGGGAGCGCGCGCTGCTCGCGCACGTCGCCGGGCAACTGACGTTCGACGGCGAGCCGCGCGAACGTGGGATCGAGCTCGCGTACCGCGCCCTCGGCGGCGGACAGCTGATCCGTCAGGAGACCTCCGACGGGCTGTCGTGGGTCGCCGCGATGGGCGCGATCGGATGGGGTGACGACTTCGACGGCTTCGAGGCGCTTCAGCTGGAGGCGATCGAGGACGCCCGCGGCCGCGGATCGGTGCTCGGCTACGCGACCGCGATGTACGGCTACAACTTCACGCACTACTACCGGGGGATGCTGGGCGACGCGATCGACGACGCCCGGCGCGCGATCGACGCCGAGCGCGACGGCTGGCGGCACTTCCTCACCGCCTCGCGCGCGCAGCTCGCGTGGGCTCTGATCGAGCAGGGCGAGCTCGAGGCGGCCGAGGCGCAGCTCGACCAGGCCCTGGTCGACGCTGCGCTCGAGGGAACCTCGGCGCAGGCGCTCGTCGCAGAGGCGCGGGCGCCGCATCCAACTGCTCCGCCGCGACCCCGCCGGGGCGCTCGATTCGGCTCTGGCCGGCGGCGAGGTGATGACCAGCGCGCGGATCCCGAACCCGTCGATCCTCCCGTGGCGCTCGCGAGCGGCGATCGCAGCCGGGGCACTGGGCGACCGCGATCGTGCCGAGGAGCTGCTCTCCGAGGAGCTCGAGCTCGCGCGGCGTTACGGTGCGCCGCGACCGATCGGCCTGGCGCTGACCGCCGCCGGGATCGTGCGCAGCGGGGGCGGGATCCCGGTCCTCGAGGAGGCCGTCGCGATCCTCGAATCTTCGCCGGCGCGGCTCGAGCACGCCCGCGCGCTGGTGATGCTTGGCGCGGCGCTGCGGCGGAAGGGTCGGCTCGTCGCCGCGCGCGACGTGCTCGAGCGCGGCCTTGCCGACGCGACCTCGTTCGGCGCTTCGGTGCTCGAGAACCGGGCGCGGTTGGAGCTCGCGGCGACCGGCGTTCGGCCGCAGCGCCAGCGCCGTAGCGGGTCCGAGGCGCTCACCGCAGCCGAGCGCCGCGTAGCCGACGCGGCGGTCGATGGATTGTCTAACCGGGAGATCGCGCAGTCGCTGTTCGTGAGCCTCCGGACCGTGGAGACGCACTTGACCCACGTCTACCAGAAGCTCGAGATTCAGGGGCGAACGGAGCTCGCCGCAGCACTCGCCCGACCCGCCGATTGAGCTATGCCGGCGGCGGCGTGTGGAAGACGTCGACCGTCGTCGCCTCGGTCGCGCTGCCGTCGGGCGTGGAGTTGGTGAAGGTGCCCCGCGCGACGAGGTCGCCGTTCCCGGGGACGCGCTCGAGCTGAAGCACGTTCCACCCGTACTGCTGCGGGTGGAAGTCGTTGAACGTGTTCAGCCAGTTGTGGTCGGTGTAGTCGGTCTCGAACGGCCCCGAGGGATCGTTCGCGTGGTATTGCTCGCTGGGGGAGTGAAGGTTGAGAATCAGCTGCGGCTGGCTGGTGTCGCTCGGGTCGGTGCTGAGCGTGAGCTTGACGACGTCGAACGCGTCGCCTTGGGCGCTGGTCACCTGGACGGTGGTGCCGTCGTCGCCGGTGATCGTGCCGCTTGCCGCGGCGTAGGTGCCGGCGGTCGAGCCGGTGAACGTCAGCTGGTTGAGGTCGTACGTGATCGTCGGGTGGGCGACGTACTCGAGGTGGAAGCTTCCGGACCCGCCGCTTCCGGCGATGACGTCGATCGCGGAGTCGAAATCGATCCGGAAGCGCAGGCACTTGACGTCGTCGGCGACATCGTGGCCGCCGAAGCCGAGCAGCTGCTCGTCGCGGTCGGTCTGCGTGATCCGGCTGATCTGCGTCAGGTCGTGCTCGTTCGCGCACTTCTGCTGGGCGCGCTTGTAGATGCCCTCGAGCAGCTTGTAGACCGTGGGCTTGACGGCCTCGAACGTGCTCTCCGAGCTGTCGCCGAGCAGCGCTGACTCGCGGGCCACCGACAGGAGGTCCCTGATCGCCTGCACCGCCGCGTCGTCGTCGTTCAGCCCCGGCGGCACCTCCTGGCTCATCACGTCCTTGAGCGCGTCCTGCAGCCACGCCTGACCCTCCCGGAACGCCTCGTCCTCGCTAATCGCGCCGTCGCGCGCCTGCTGGATCGCCTCGGCGATCAGCTGGAAGTAGAAGTCGAGGATCGTGCTGCCGGTGGACGGGGGCGTCGTGCCGGCGGGTGCGTCGCTCGCGCCGGCGCCGCTGAAGTGGGTGAGCGGGATCTCGATCGCGGATCTGGTCGGCGCCAGCGGCACCTCGTGGAGGTCGGAGCCAGTGCCGGTGTAGCCAACCGCGAGCTGGTTGCGCACGGGCACCGGCCGGGTTGGGGTGATCGTCAGGGTCGCGTCAGCTTCAGCTGCGACGGGACCGACGCGGGCGGGTTGGACACCGACCGAACTCGTCCGGCGGGGTGGCGTGCGTGGCCGGGACGCCGGTGCTTCGCGGCGGGCGCGCCCGCCGCGGTGACGAGCAACGCGGCCGCGCTCAGCAGCGCGATACCGACCTCGATCCGCCTCATCCCGGCTGCTTCTCCGGTCCGTCGCCCGCGATCTGGGGGTCGTGCGGCTGCTCCCGGCCCCCGATCGCGTGCTCCAACCCCGCCATCAGCCCGAGCCAGCCCGTGAATGGTCGCTGCTCGCGTCCCGCCGTCACCGTCCCGGCGATCGGATCCGCCGACTCATCGAACTCCAATTGGACCCGGAGCGGCTCGCGCATCGGCGCAGCGTCGCAGCGTCTCGCGCCCTTCGCATCGTGGTCGGGACCACGAGATTCGGCCGGATTGACAGCGGATTCGCGCGGACCCGCGGGCGGCCGCTGGTCTAGGTCCCCGTGTCGTACAAGGTGAGGCCACCACTCGATCGGCTTTTGTAACCGGCCGCGGAGAGTTGGGCCGACCACGATTCGGGGTCGGTGGGGTCGACGATGATCGTGGTGACGCGGTATTTCTGGACGAACGCGCGGATGTCTGCGGGGGCGACCGGCGTGGTCTGGCTGTGCAGGAACTTCTGGGCGAGCGGGTCGGCGAGGAAGGCGGTGGGCGGGACGCCGGACAGGTATCCCTCCGGCATCCGGAACCAGAACTTGCTCTGGGCCTGCC
Source organism: uncultured Solirubrobacterales bacterium (assembly GCA_963770735.1). Taxonomy (GTDB): domain Bacteria; phylum Actinomycetota; class Thermoleophilia; order Solirubrobacterales; family Solirubrobacteraceae; genus Palsa-465. The sequence goes on from CAVYRB010000001.1 coordinate 496,861, forward strand.
AGAGCATCGAGTAGCCGTAACCGTCGTAGGGGAGGAGCAGCACCACGCTGTCCTTCTCGAGCGTCCGCTTGTACGCGCTCGTATAGAACAGCGGTGGCTCATACGGACGGCCGCCGAACAGCGGGCTCGACCCGTCGGGCAGGATCAGGACGAGGCCGACGGCCACAAGCGCCCATCGCGCTGTCCGCCAGCGGCCGGGGGATGCGAGCCACAGCGCCACCGCCACAGACACCGCGAGCCACGCGTAGACGATCACGCGATCGGGGCTGATGGCGCGCGCGATCGGCAGGTGAGATACGAGCCGCCACGGCAAGGGGATAGTCGCGTGGCCGGCGATGTGCAGCGTCGAGCCCAGCGACCACAGCAGCGCGAGTGCGCCGACTCCCGCGAGCAGCCACCCCCGGGCGTCGCGGCGGAGCTGCCAGATCGCGGCGCCAAAGATCAGCAGTAGGGGGATGCCGAGGTAGGCGCCCTGTTCGGCCACGTTCCCCGGCAGTTTTGCCGCGACTCCCTGCGCGTACCGGATCAGGCTGACACCGGTCGGCACGACGAGCCCCGCCAGGTCGGTCACGTTCGCGGCGGCCGCGCCGGGCGGCGTCGACGGATGACCCCGCACAACCGCCTCATACAGGTACGGGCTCGTGATCACAGCCGCGAGCACGCCGGCGGCGACCGTCTCGACCGCGAGTTCGACCACCGCACCGCGACGCGCCGGAAGCGTCAGCCACGCGAGCAGCAGCGCGAAGGCCCCGATCAGGCACCCCGTCCCGAGCAGCTCAGAGGAGGTCAGCAGTTGGGCGGCGAACAGCGCGACCATTCCAGCGATGAAGGTCCCCCGACGCACACGCCGGTCCATCCGCAGCAGCACGGCCAGGGGAAACAGCGGAAGCAGCGCGATCATCATCAGGTTGGCGTGGCCGACCAGCTGAGAGAGCTCGTAGCTCGAGAACCCGAACAGCCACCCTCCAACCAGCGATGCGAGCCATCTGCCAGTGAGATACCTGCACAGCAGGTACATCGCGCTCGCCGCCAGCGCCGGGCTGAGCAATGTGATCACGTTGTAGGTCGGAAGCAAGCCGATCGTCGCGCTGAGCGGCCACGCGGCGAGGCTGGGGAACGGGATCAGTGCCGAAGCGGCGACATTCGCCCCGCTGGGGCTCCAGGCAACATGGGTGTACAACGGGTTCAGCCCATGGGTCATCGAATACGGCCACCAGCGCAGTGCCCACATGTACGCAGGCGGATCCCCCCCGCCGATACACGCGCATACGTGCGACGGATCGCCAAGTGCCTGCCGACCGAGCAACAGCGCCGAGAGCCCCACGTAGAACGCCACCACCAGCCACAGCCGCGGACCCGCACGGCGCGGCGAAGCCCAACCACTCCCGCCCTGCCAGGTCACCTTTCGAACGTAACGAATCACTTCACTGTCCGCGGTTAACGACAGAGCCGTGAGTGTGTAGCGCAGTCGCGGGCAGGATCTGGAGGGCTATGCCACCGCCACGCCGATCCGCAGATCGCGCCCGTCGATCTGCACCGGCTCGGCCCCGTCCAAGGATTCGTAGCTGACGCTCGTCGCCAGCGTCTCGCCGGCGATGTAGTCCTCGTGAGCGCGCGCCGCGTCGATCAGCGTGCCGTCGCCGTCGAGCGTCAGCGCGATCCGGTCGGTTACCTCGAGTCCCGCCTGCTGCCGGGCGAGCTGCACGGCGCGGACGATGTCGCGGGCCAGGCCCTCGCGGCGGAGCTCCTCGTCGAGCTCGAGCTCCAGCGCGACCGCGTGCGATCCCTCGCGCTCGACCTGGTAGCCCGCGAGCGGCTTCATCGATACGAGCAGGTCCTCGGGCGCGAGTTGGTGGTCGTGGCCGGCGACCGAGATCCCGATCGCGCGGCCGTCGCGGAGCGCCGCCGATACGTGCGCCGGCTCGAGCCCGGCGACCGCCGCCGCGACCAGCGGCATCTCCTTGCCGAAGCGGGGCCCCAGCGTCCGGTAGTTGGGCTTGACCTCGAGCTCGCCGAGCTCGTCGGCCTCGGACACGAATCGGAGCTCGCGGACGTTCAGCTCGTCGCGGACGAGCTCGACGAACCGCTCGATCGCCGCGCGCTCGTCACCCGTCGCGACGACCACCGCCGCGCGCAGCGGTTGGCGGAGCTTGAGGCTCGCCTGGGAGCGCGCCGCGAGCCCCAGCGCGACCGTCTCACGGACGACCTGCATCGCGTCCTCAAGCTCGGCGTCGCGGCTTCCCGGTTCCGGGAATCCACAAAGGTGGACGCTCGGCTCGGCGCCGTCGAGGTTGTCGTAGATCTCGTCGGCGAGGAACGGGCAGAACGGGGCGAGCAGCTTCGAGACGGTGACGAGGCACTCGCGCAGCGCCTGGAACGCCGCCTCCTCGCCGTCCCAGAACCGCCGGCGGGACCGGCGGATGTACCAGTTCGACAGCTCTTCCACGTAGATTTGAATGGCTCGGCCAGCAGCGGTGACATCGTAGGTGTCCAGACGCTCACGGACGATCTCCGTGGTCGCGGCCAGGCGAGAGAGCGCCCAACGGTCGAGCTCGGTGGACGGCTGCTCCGTCGCCACCGGCTCGATCCCGTTCGCGTTCGCGTACAGGACGTAGAACCCGTACGTGTTCCACAGCTGCAGCAGGAACTGCCTGACCGCCTCGCCGATCGTCTCGAGCGAGAACCGGTAGCCGTCCCAAGGCTGCTTCGAGGTGAAGAAGTACCACCGGAACGCGTCGGCGCCGTAGCGGTCGATCACGTCCCACGGCTCGATCGTGTTGCCGAGCGACTTGGACATCTTCCGGCCCTGCTCGTCGAGGATCAGCCCCAGGCAGACGACGTTGCGGTACGAGGAGCGGTCGAACAGCAGCGTCGAGACCGCGAGCAGCGAGTAGAACCAGCCGCGGGTCTGGTCGAGCGCCTCGCAGATGAAGTCGGCGGGGAACCGCTCGCGGAAGTGCTCCTCGTCCTGACGCGGCGAATGGAACTGCGCGAACGGCATCGAGCCCGAGTCGAACCACACGTCGATCACCTCGGGGACGCGGCGCATCGGCTCCCCGCAGTGCGGGCAGTCGAACTCGACGTCGTCGACGAACGGCCGGTGCGGATCGGTCGAGGGTGACCCCGCTCAGCTCGCGGAGCTCCTCCAGCGAGCCGACCACGCGGACGTGCTCGTCGTCGCAACGCCAGACGGGCAGCGGCGTTCCCCAGTAGCGCTCGCGCGACAGCGCCCAGTCGACGTTTCCCTCGAGCCACTTGCCGAAGCGGCCGTGCTTGACATGCTCCGGGTACCAGGTGACGGTCTCGTTGGACGCCAGCAGGCGGTCCTTGATCTCGCTCGTCGCGATGTACCAAGACGGCTTCGCGTAGTAGAGCAGCGGGGTCCCGCACCGCCAGCAATGCGGGTAGGAGTGCTCGTAGGGCTCGGCCCGGAGCAGCTTGCCCCGCGCGCAGAGGTCCTCGATCAGATCGGGATCGGCGTCCTTGACGCGGATCCCCGCGTACTTGCCGATCCGATCGTCGAAGGTGCCGTCGAGCCTGACCGGATTGATCACGTTCAGCCCGAACCGCTCGCCGAGCTGGAAGTCGTCCTCGCCGAACGCGATCGCGGTGTGGACCAGTCCGGTGCCGTCGTCGGCAGTGACGAAGTCGGCGGGGAGCACCGTGTGGCCGAGCTCGCCGTACGCCTCAGCCGGGATGAACGGGAACGGTGGCTCGTACGCGACTCCCTCGAGCTCGGCGCCCGGAAACGTCTCGAGAATCTCAGCGTCCTCCCCGAGCACGTTTTCGACGAGCTCCTCGGCGACCACGAACACGGTGTCGTCATCGCGGGCGCGCGCCCGGACGTAGGGCAGCACCGGGTTGACGGCGACCGCGGCGTTCGAGACGAGCGTCCACGGCGTCGTCGTCCACACCACGAGCTGGTCCCCGGCGCGCACCGGTCCCCGATCCGAGCGCACCGCCAGCCGGACGTACGCCGAGGGGTCGACGACGTCCCGGTAGACGCCCGGCTGACCCAGCTCGTGACTCGAGAGCGTCGTCTGGTCGCGGGGGCAGTACGGGACGACCTTCAGCTTCTCGTACAGCAGTCCCCGCTCGTGGATTGTCTTCAGCGCCCACCAGACCGACTCGACGTATCCCGGGTCCATCGTCCGGTAGGCGTCGTCGAGATCGATCCAGAACGCGATCCGCTCGGTCAGCCGGTTCCACTCGGCGACGTAGCTGAGCACGCTCTCGCGGCAGCGCTCGTTGAACTCGGCGATCCCGTAACGCTCGATGTCCTCCTTGCGGGTGAAGCCGAGCTTGGCCTCGACCGCGAGCTCGACCGGGAGCCCGTGGCAGTCCCAGCCTCCCTTGCGCTCGACGTAGTAGCCGCACATCGTCTTGTACCGCGGGAAGATGTCCTTGAACACTCGACTCAGGACGTGGTGCGAGCCGGGCGGTCCGTTCGCGGTCGGCGGGCCCTCGTAGAAGGTCCACTGCGGAGCGCCCTGCCGGCGGCGGACCGACTCGGCGAACACGTCGCGCTCGCGCCAGCGCTCGAGCACGCCCAGCTCGACGTCGGGGAGCGACGCGTGTGGATCGACGGGCCGGTGCGGGGGAGGCGACATGGCGGCCGATTGTAGGAGTGGCCCAGCCGCCTCGACGGCCCCGGTGCCGCCGTCGCCGAGGGCTACGCGGAGGTCCGGAGCGGCCGGGACGATCCGGCCGTCGAGGAGCGCGCCGGGTCCAGCGCCTCGAGCAGCCGGTCGCGAGCGGCGGCGGCACCGTCTCCGAGACGGACCACCGTGCTCGCGCCCGTATCGGGGACCGCGCCCTGGAAGTCGAAAACCGTCACCCGGCCGCCGATGCTCCTGACCGCGTAGATCAGCCGCGCGACGTCGTCGAGCGGCGCCCGGCCACAGAGGACGACCGCGCTCGGCTCGAGCGCGCGGATCGCGCGGCCGAGCCGGGCGCGATCGGTCGCCGGGCTCAGCGACAGCGTCCGCAGACCGGCGCGCCGGAGCACCAGCTCGAGCGCCTGGGCGTGAAGCGTCTCCATCGTCAGCGCCGTCCACGGGTCGAGGATCAGCACACCGTCCGCGCGGGTCGCGGGCGACGCGAGCCGCTTGTGGGCCGACAGCCAACCGGTCGCGTGGCGCCAGCCGAACTCGAACGCGGCGGTCGGACGCTCGTCGTCGCGCTGCGAGGACACCGCCGGCAGCAGCACCTCCTCGATCGTGCGCTCGACCGAGCGCAGCGCGAGGCTCTCCTCGAGCTGGCGGTCGGCGAGCTGCTCGTCGAATGCGGCGAACGCCTCGGCCAGGCGCGCGCAGGACGGAGGCGCGGCGCCGCGGTTGCGGGCGAGCGAGATCGCCGAGGAGATGTTGTGGGTCTCCTCGAGGGCGACCCGCAGGGCATCGATCTGCTCGAGCTCGTACTGCCGGTGTCCGCCCTGCGAGCGCTGCGGCTTCGGGAACGAGTAGCGGCGTTCCCAGCTGCGCAACGTGCTGGCGCTGACTCCGAGCATGTTCGCGGCAGCGTTCGTGCGGATCATCTGACGATTTATCGTGGCCCGCGACCGACGGCGCAAGCCGCGCAACGTGCCGTGCAGGACAGGGCGTCGCCGGCGTCGACGGGCTGCCAGGATCTCCTTCCGATGACGACGTTCATGCGCCTGCGGCTCTACCACCATCACGACGGCGCCCGCGTCGCCTACCGGGAGATGGGAACCGGCCCCGCGATCGTGCTCCTGCACTCGCTCGGGCTCACCCACCGGGAGTGGGAACCCGTGGTCAGCCGGCTGTCGGCGCGCTTCCGGGTGGTGGTGCCGGACCTGCCACTCCACGGCGACTCGGAGGACCGCCCACGGCACCCGTACACGCTCGACTGGATGACGGCGGTGATCGCCGGATTCTGCGTCGAGGTCGGTGGCACCCACGCGCTCGTCGCCGGCCACGATCTCGGCGCCGAGCTCGCGCTGAGGGCGTACGTCACCGGGAGACTCGAGCCCGCGCGGCTCGTGCTAATGCCAAACCGGCTGCACCGCCGCGACGAGTTTTCGGGCCGGCGGATGGCGTGGCGGCTCGCCGCGCAGCCGGCGACGGTGCCGGGCGTCGACCAGGTGCGTCTCCCACCTCACGCGGTTCGTGTTCAGGCCGAAGCTCGGCGAGCGGCTCTCGGCCCAGCGGAACCCCGCCGCCCGCGACCTGGTTCGTCACGCCACCGCCGATCTGGGCGGCAACGCCAACCGAGCCCGCTCGTGGGCGAAGTTCGCGCGCCGCTGGCCGAGCGCCGCACAGCACGACCTGATGGACGCCTACCCCCAGATCGGCGTGCCAGTGCTGCTGCTGTGGGCCGACCGGGATCCGGCCCACCCGCTCGAGGGCGCCCAGGAGGCCTACGACCTGATCCCGACCGCCCAGCTCCGAACGCTCCGCGGCACCGGCTTCCTGATGGCCTACGACGATCCGGTTTCGGTCGCCCGCGAGCTGATCGCGTTTTGCGGGTGAGCGCTAGCGTTCAAAGCAGACATCGAAATGGCGAAAGGAAACCGATGAGCGTTGAGCAGCAAGAGCAGCTTTGGGGCAGCGAGACGGCGAAGGCGCTCGAGAACTTTCCGATCTCCGGCGAACGTGTACCGCTGTCGGTGGTCCACTGGCTCGGCCGGATCAAGGGCGCGGCCGCCGAGGTGAACAAGGACCTCGGGCTGCTGGACCCGGAGATCGCCGACCGCATCGCTGCCGCCGCCGACAAGGTCGCGGCCGGCGACTACGACGATCAGTTCCCGCTCGACGTGTTCCAGACCGGCTCGGGGACCTCGACGAACATGAACGCCAACGAGGTGATCGCGAACCTCGCGGGCGAGGGCGCGCACCCGAACGACCACGTCAATATGGGCCAGTCCTCGAACGACGTGTTCCCGACCGCCGTGCACCTCGCGGCGCTCGACATGGCAACGCACGATCTGCTGCCGGCCCTGAGCGAGCTCGAGTCGGCGTTCGAGGCGAAGGCGCAGGAGTTCAAGGACGTCGTCAAGGCGGGTCGCACGCACCTGATGGACGCGGTCCCGGTCACGCTTGGCCAGGAGTTCGCCGGCTACGCCGCTCAGATGCGGCTCGGGCAGCGTCGGATCACAAATGCGCTGCCGCAGGTCGCGCAGATCCCGCTCGGCGGGACCGCGACCGGTACCGGGCTCAATACCCATCCCGAGTTCGCCGCGCGCGTGCGCGCACGGCTGACCGAGCACACCGGGCTCGCGATGAGCCCTCCCGAGGACCCGTTCGAGGCGCAGGGCAACCGCGACGCGCTGGTCGAGCTGTCGGGGGCGCTGAAGGTCGTCGCCGTCTCGATGAGCAAGATCGCCAACGACCTCGCGCTGATGGGCTCGGGCCCGCGTGCCGGGATCGGCGAGCTGCTGCTGCCCGAGCTCCAGAAGGGCTCCTCGATCATGCCGGGCAAGGTCAACCCCGTGATCCCCGAGGTCGTGATGCAGGTCTCCGCGCATGTGATCGGCAACGACGCCGCGGTCACGATCGCCGGGCTCCAGGGCCAGTTCGAGCTGAACGTCCGCGTGCCGCTGATCTCCGCCAACCTGCTCGAGTCGATCAAGCTGCTCGCGTCGACCGCGCGCGTGCTCCGCGAGAAGTGCGTCGACGGGATCGAGGCGAATCTCGAGGGCACCCAGCGCTCGGCCGAGATGACGCTCGCCGCCGCGACCGCGCTGAACCCGTACATCGGCTACGACAAGGGCGCGGAGATCGTCAAGGAGGCCGCGCAGTCCGGGCGGCCGCTCAAGGAGGTTGCACTCGAGCTCGGCGTCGACGAGGAGACCTACGAGAAGGCGATGGACCTGCGCAAGATGGCGCAGGGCAACCTGTAGTGCGCCGAACCTCCGACCCAGCACACCCGGTCCCGAACCGTCTGTAGGCTCCCGGGCGCATGAGCTCTGGGGCTGCGGTGAGCTCGGGGATCGCCTCCCCCGCGAGACGATCATGGCCTTGGTCGCGATGGCCCTGGCCGTGTTCGTCGTCGCCAACGACTTCACGGCGCTGTCGGTCGCGCTGCCGACGATCGAGCACCAGTTCAACGCCGACGTCTCGTCGGTGCAGTGGGTGATCAACGCCTACGCGCTGGTGTTCGGGGTGCTGATCGTCACCGGTGGCCGGCTCGCGGACATCTTCGGGCGCAAGGAGATGTTCTTCGTCGGCGCGGGGATCTTCGCGGTCTTCTCGCTGATGGCAGGGCTCGCTCCGGACGCCGGGTGGCTGATCGCGGGACGCGCGCTGATGGGGATCGGCGGCGCGCTGATGTGGCCCGCGACGCTGGGGATGACCTACGCGATCCTGCCCGAGAGCAAGGCCGGGCTCGCCGGCGGTCTGATCATCGGCGTGGCGGGGATCGGCAACGCCGTCGGCCCGCTGATCGGCGGCATCCTCACCGACCTCGCGAGCTGGCGCTGGGTGCTGCTGCTGAACCTGCCGGTCGCGGCGATCGCGTGCTTCGTCACCTACAGGACGGTCAAGGAGCCGGGCGAGCACCTCGCGCGCGGGCGGATCGACTACTGGGGGATCACGACGCTGTCGCTCGGGCTGACCTCGCTGCTGGTGGCGCTCGACCAGGTCGGCGCCTGGGGCTTCGGCGACACGCGGGTGATCGTGCTGCTGATCCTGTTCGTGGTCCTGATCGCGAGCTTTCCGTTCATCGAACGGCACATGGGGGAGGACGCGCTGCTCCCGCCGGAGCTACTCCACAAGCGCCAGTTCGTGATCTGCTGCTCGGTGATCCCGCTGCTCGGCACCGGCTTCTTCGCGCTGCTCTTATACCTGCCGCAGTTCATGCAGAAGCTGCTCGGCTTCTCGCCGCTCAAGGCCGGGCTCGGGCTGTTGCCGATGATGGCCGTGTTCGGGGCCGTTTCGTTCGTCGCCGGGACCCTCTACGAGCGCCTCGGGGCGAAGCTCTCGACGACGAGCGGGGCCGGCTTCATGGCGCTCGGGATCTTCGTGATCAGCTTCGCCGGCGTGGACTCAGGCTACGGTCTGCTCGCGGTCGGGATGGTGCTGTTCGGAATCGGCACCGGGCTGTTCTTCTCCTCCGCCACGACCGCGGGCGTCACGGCGCTGGACCCGGCCCACGCCAGCCTCGCCGGCGGCGTGCTGTACATGTTCCAGGTGGCAGGGGCGTCGATCGGCCTCGGCGCGCTCACCGCGGTCTTCACAGCGACGACGCAGGCCAGGGTGCACAGCACCGCGATCGCCGACGTCCTCAACCAGTTCCAGGAGCACGCCGTCAACGGAATCCTCGCGGGCACCGCCAACGCTCAGCACCTGGTTCACCAGTTCCCCCACTCCCAGGCGCTGCTGACCTCGATCGCCCGACACGCGTTCGCCGACGGCACCCAGACGGTGTTCCGGGTGGCGGCGGGGCTCGCGGCGATCGCGTTCGTGGTCGCGGCGCTGTTCATCAAGGGAAGGCCGCGGCTGCGCGAGGCAGCCGCGGCCGAACCCTCAGCGGCCGGTGCGTAGGAACGTCGCGGCCTCGCTCTTCACGTCGGCGACTTCGTTGCCGAGCGCGACCTGCGCGTCGAGCAGGTGCAGGCCCCACTCAGGAGTGGGACTCGGGTTGGGCGCCGGGGCGCCACGCAGCGGGCTGATCATCAGCACGCTCGCGCCGCCGGCCGAGGAGCAGCGGGCGCTGTAGGCGCCCGGCACCCGCACCCACACCGTCGGCGGATGCGGCTGCGGCAGCCCCAGCGCCTTGATCCCGATCTGGAGGATGCTCTTCGGATCGAACTCTGCGCTCGGCGTGATCGTGTCGAGGACCGCGCTTCCGCCCCCGAGCGCCGCCGGGTTCGTGCACAGCACCTGCATGCCTGGCAGCGGCTTGCCGTTGGTACCGGTCGCGCGCCCGAACAGGCTGTCCGACGGGACCGGCTTGTCGAACGTCGAGAACGCGATCACGCACCCGATCTGCTTCGCCGAACGGCACGCGGGGATGTGCTTGAAATCGCCGCCGATGCCCGTGCCCTGCTTCACGAGCACATTGCCGCCCATCAGGATCGCCGAGACCAGCAGCTTGCGGACCGTCGGCTTCGGGTCGACGTCTTTGGCGAGCAGCTGGCGCAGGACGAACGAGCCCTGCGAGTGGCCGATGAACACGATTCCGCGGCCGTGGTTGTACTTCTTCAGATACGTCGCGAACGCCTCGCGGACGTCCTGCAGCCCGATCTTCGGGTTCGGCGGCGGCTTCGGCGGCGTCGTCCCCGGCGCGCCGATCCCGGCGAGCGTCGTCTGCCTGTACATCGGCGCGTACACGTGGCAGTACTGCGAGTACCGAGACGCCTGGTACAGCGCGATCGACTTCTCCTCCGGGTCGATCTGGAGATTCGAGTTCCCGGTCTTCTGACCGCTGACGGTCGGATACACGTAGAAGCAGTCGATCGGCGGACGGGGATCCTGCACCGGATGCTGGACGCCGATCTTCTTGAACGTCGGGGAGTACACGGTCGTCGACAGCCCCGGCGTACACGGGTCGGGCTTGTGTCCGGGGAAACACAGCCAAACGGTCTTCGCGGACGCGCCCGATGCGAGCGCGCCGAACAACGTCAGTGTCAGGGCGACACCGATTGCAAGCCCCAGTGCCCTCTTGATTGGCATCCTTTGAACTCCTCTCACAGTTTCGGATGCCGGCCGCGGGCGCATCCTAGCCGCTTCGTTCACACGCCGCCGTGGCCGAGGTGCGTCCCGGCCTAGCGGTCGCGTCCCGCGGGCCGGACGCGCTACGGCGCCAGACGGCGCTTGATCGCGCTCGCGACTGGGCGCGGGAGCATCCCGAGTCCCTTCAGCGCGTACGGCATCATCTTCAGCTGCGTGGGCGAGAACGTCGGCGGCACCGGCGCCTCGATCAGGTGCGGCCCGGGCGCCGCGAGCGCGCCGTTGAGCGCGCTCGTCAGCTCCTCGCAGCTCTTCACCCGGACCGACGGGACGCCGAACCCGTTGCCGATCGCGACGAGGTCGAGGTCGGGCTGGCTCAGGTCGAGCTGCGACTGCGCCCGTTCGCCGCTGCCTGACGCGCCGACCCGCTGAAGCTCGACGTTGAGGATCGCGTACGAGCGGTTGTTGAAGATCACGACGGTGACGTCGAGCTGCTCGCGAGCCATCGTCCACAGCGCCTGGATCGTGTACATCGCCGAGCCCTCGGCCTCGAGCGCCAGCACATGGCGGTCCGGGCACGCGACCGCGGCGCCGACCGCGACCGGGAGGCCCTGCCCGATCGCGCCGCCGGTCAGGGTGAGCACGTCGTGGTGGGGAGCCCCCGCTGTCGCCGCGGCGAGCGTCAGCCCGGAGGTGTTGGACTCGTCGGAGATGATCGCGTCCTCCGGGAGGAGCGCGCCGATCGCCTGGCACACCTTGTCTGCCGTGAGCTCTCCGGCCGGCCGCGCCGGCCGCGACGCCGGCTGCAGCGCGGGCTCGGCACCGCCCGCTCCGGCGGCCTCGACCAGCGCCACCAGGCTTCCGAGCACGTCCCCGTCGGGTTCAGCCAGCTCGTGGACCTCGCAGCCGTCGGGAACGAGTACGCCCTTCAGGCCGGGGTAGGCGAAGAACGTCACGGGCGCCTTGGCGTCGACCAGGATCAGATGCTTGAGCCCGCTGAGCTGCACCGAGGCGAGCTCGGGCACGTATGCCAGACGCTCGACCGGAGGGAGCCCGGCGCCGCGCTCGAGCCGCGCGGGGAAGGTTTCGGCGAGCAGCTTCGTCCCGGTCTCGGCCGCGACCTTGCCCGCGGCGATGAGCGCCTCGCGCCGCAGCGCGCGCCCGCCGAGGAACAGCGCCGTCTTCGAGCCGACGCGGACCGCCGCGGCGGCCGCCTCGACCGCGCCCGGGTCGACTGGGGCCGGCGGAGAGGGAGCGGGCCGGGCCGCCGGCGCGGCGCCCTCCTCCCACGAGACGTCGGCCGGCAGGATCAGCGTCGCCACCTTGCCCGGCGGCCCGATCGCGGCGAGCACCGCTTCGACCGCGTCGGTGGACAGCGAGGCGGTGCTGGATGAGGTGCGCACCCAGCCCGAGACGTTGCCGGCGACGCTCTCGATGTCGGATTGGAGCGGCGCGTCGTACTGGACGTGGTACGTGGCGTGGTCGCCGACGACGTTGACCACCGGCACCCGCGCACGCCGCGCGTTGTGGAGGTTGGCGAGTCCGTTCCCGAGCCCCGGGCCGAGGTGCAACAGCGTCGCCGCCGGCGTTCCCCGCATCCGGCCGTAGCCGTCCGCTGCCCCGGTGGCGACGCCCTCGAACAGCGACAGCACCGCGCGCATCTCGGGCACCGAGTCGAGCGCCGCGACGAAGTGCATCTCGGAGGTGCCCGGGTTCGAGAAGCAGGTGTCGACGCCGGCGTCGACGAGCGTCCGGATCAGTGCCTGGGCCCCGTTCACGGCTGACCCACTATGTCGCCACCGTCTCGGCGCCGAGCCGCTCGTACAGGGCGACGTCCACCGAGTAGTCGATCGGGACCACGATCAGAGACGGGAGCTCGAGCGCGAGCGCGTCGCGCAGTCGCCGGCCGAACTCGTCGGCACTCGAGCAGCGCCACGCGGGCATCCCAAACGCCTCGGCGAGCTTGACGAAGTCCGGGTTGCCGAACCCGACGTCGAAGTGGTGCCCGAACTTCTTGTCCTGCTTCCACGCGATCGAGCCGAATTCGTGGTTCTCCCAGATCACGTTGACGACCGGGGTCTTCAGCCTGACGGCTGTCTCGAGCTCCTGGGCGTTCATCAGGAAGCCCCCGTCGCCCGACACCGCGACGACGTTGCGGTCCGGGTAGACCAGCTTCGCCCCGATCGCGGTCGGCAGCGCGAACCCCATCCCGGCGAGGCCGTTGGCGATCAGCACCGTCCCGGGCTCGTGGGCGGGGAACATCCGCCCGATCCAGAGCTTGTGCAGCCCGACATCCGAGACCAGCATGTCCCGAGACCCGAGCGCCTCGCGGATGTCCCACAGCACGCGCGCCGGGCGCATCGGGAAGCTGTTGTCGTCGCGCGCGTCGCTGAACGCTCCGAGCACCATGTCGTGCAGCGCGCACGACTGGAATGGGTCGACGGGCGCCCGATTCGAGGTGGCGGCCAGCCGCGCGAGCACGTGGGCGATGTCGCCGATCAGCTCCACCTCGGGCATGTAGAACTCGTCGATCTCGGCCGCGACGCTGTCGATCATCACGATCGTCTTATCTCCGCGCGGGTTCCAGTGCTCGGGCGAGTGCTCGACGAGGTCGTAGCCGATCGTGATCACAAGGTCGGCGTCGTCGAAGCCGGCCATCTCGTAGTCGCGAGATTGCAGCCCGACCGTCCCGAGCGAGTGGAGGTCCTCGTAGTCGATCAGCCCCTTGGCCATGAACGTCTCGGCGACGGGGATCCCGGTGGTGTGGACGAACGCCCGCAGCGCGCGGCCGGCGTGCGCGCGGATCGCGCCGTTGCCGGCCAGCGCGATCGGATTCTCCGCGGCGTCGATCAGCTCCGCTGCGCGCTGCAGCTCCTTTCCTCCCGGCTCGGGCTGAACCGGCTCGCGACGGGGCAATGGGACCGCGTCGAGCGGCATCGCCATCACGTCCTCAGGGAGCTCGAGGTGCGTCGCTCCCGGCTTCTCGGACTCCGCGACCTTGAACGCCTTGCGCACGACCTCGGTCACGATCTCGGGGCTCGAAACTCTTGCGTTCCACTTCACTACGGGACGTAGAATCCCAATCAGATCGATGTACTGATGCGACTCCTTGTGCATCCGTTCGAGGTCCGACTGGCCCGTGAGGGCGACCAGTGGGGCGCGGTCGAGGAACGCGTCGGCGACGGCCGTAACCAGGTTGGTGGCGCCGGGGCCGAGCGTTCCGAGGCAGACGCCCGCCCTGCCGGTGAGGCGGCCGATCGCGTCCGCCATGTAGGCCCCGCCCTGCTCGTGCCGCACCGGAACGAACTGAATCGACGACTTCGCCAGCGATTCGCTCAGATCGAGCGTCTCTTCGCCGGGTATGCCGAACACGTATCGAACACCCTCCGCCTCCAGGCATCCGACAAAAACCTCAGACGCTTTGCGCTCAGTCGCCATGACTTCCCGGGTATCTAACCGCAACACGTACAGCTCACGCGTGTCTAGGTCTCTGATGCGCGTGCTTTCGGCAGTCGCGGCGCTGGCCGCAGCGCTCGTGCTGGCAGCACCGGCGGCGGCTGACGGACGCTTCCAGATCGCCGGTGGCGGCGACGGCCACGGAATCGGGATGAGCCAGTACGGCGCCTACGGCTACGCGCTCCACGGTAAGAGCTATCGGTTCATCCTCGGCCACTACTACCAGCACACGAAGCTCGGGATATCGAACCCGAAGCAGATCGTCCGGGTGCTGCTCGCGACCGGCTCCGCGAGCTTCACAGGGGCCACGTACGCGCCGCACAAGCGGCTGAACCCGAGCCGCACCTACTCCGTCCAGGCGAACGCCGACGGCACGCTCGCGCTGCACGACTGGAAGGGGCGGAAGGTCGGGACGTTCAACGCGCCGCTCAGCGTCGGTGGCCCCGGGCCGCTGCAGCTCGCCGGTCAGGGCTCCTACCGGGGCTGGCTCGAGTTCCGTCCGGACGGCGCCGCCGCGCGCATCCAGACCGTCAACGCGCTGCACCTCGAGGACTACGTGCGCGGCGTCGTCTCGTACGAGATGCCCGCGAGCTGGGCGCCCGAGGCACTGAAGACGCAGGCCGTCGCGGCGCGGACGTACGCGATCACGTCGGCTGTCAACGGCAACGGCTACGAGCTCTACCGGGACACCCGTTCGCAGATGTACGGCGGCGTTGCCGCCGAGACTCCGTCGACCGATGCGGCGGTCGCGGCGACCCGCGGGCAGGTCGTCACCTACCACGGCAAGCCGGCGATCACGTACTTCTCGTCGAGCTCGGGCGGCCACACCGAGAACATCGAGGACGCGTGGCCGGGCGCTCAGCCGAAGCCGTGGCTGAAAGGCGTCAGCGACCCGTACGACGGGGTCGCCCACAACCCCAACCACCGGTGGTCTCATGAGATGACGATCCCGTCGGCCACGGCCAAGCTCGGGTCGCTCGTCAAGGGCGGCCTGGTCGGGATCTCGGTGAGCAAGCGCGGCGTCTCGAAACGGATCGTGTCCGCCCAGGTCGTCGGGACGCACGGGCGCGCACCGGTGACGGGGCCGCAGCTGCAGGGGCTCTTCGGGCTGCCCTCGACCCCGACGGCGGTGACGACCGTCACCTCGGCTGCGGGCGCGCCGGCGACGCAGTCCCGCCGGGTGGGCGTGCCCGGGCAGGTGGCCGCGATCGAGACCGCGTTCGAGGTGCTCGAGCTCCACGGGCGGGTGTTCCCGTCCCGCGCCGGATCGGAGATCTCGATCCAGCGCCGGACCGCCCACGGCTGGAGCACCGCGTCGAACGTGCCGCTGTCGAAGGCCGGCTACTTCGATGCGTGGTTGTCGCGGGCCGGCACGTACCGCGCCCTCTACGGAGGCGTCGCGGGCCCCGCCGTCGGCGTCCACTGAGGCCGGTCGAACCTCTACGCTCGGGGCCGATGTCCCGACCGCTGATCGCCGTTGACGCGCCGTTCCTGCTGTACCGGTCGTTCTTCGCGCTACCCGACTCGATCAAGGGCGCTGACGGGAACTCCGTCAACGCGCTGCTCGGATCGGCCAACGCGCTGCTGAGGATCGCGGCCGACCGCGATCCCCGCGCGATCATCGTCTGCTTCGGCGCCGAGGCCGCGAAGTACCGGGTGGCGCTGTTCCCCCCCTACCACGCCGACCGCCCGCCGCTGCCGGACGCGCTCGCCTGGCAGTTCGAGCGGGCGCCGGCCTTCTTCGAGGCGTTCGGCTGGAGCACCGAGAACTCCGCGGAGCTGGAGGCCGACGACCTGCTCGGATCGCTCGCGTCGGCCGAGATGGCGGCCGGGGGAGACGCGCTGATCGTGACCGGCGACCGCGATATGTACCAGTGCGTCTCCGACCGCGTCCACGTGCTCTACCTCAAGTCCGGGATCAGCGGCTTCGAGGAGGTCGACGTGGGCGAGGTCGAGCGCCGCTACGGGATCGCCCCGGAGCTGGTGCCCGACTTCATCGCGCTCCGTGGCGACCCGTCCGACAGCCTCCCGGGTGCGCCCGGTATCGGCCCGAAGACAGCGGCGGACCTGCTGAGCCGCCACGGCTCGCTGGAGCAAGCGATCGCCGGCGCGCTGCACGAGCGCCCCCGGATCACGGCGGCGCTGACCGAGTCCGCCGATCAGCTGCGCGCGTTTCGCGACATCGCGACGCTCCGCGACGTCGAGCTCGAGCGCCCGCCCGACCGGGCCACCTATCTCGCGGGCGGCGCCGAGGCGGCGCGCGCGCGCGGGCTCAACCGGCTCGCCGAACGACTCGAGTCGGCCGAGAGCCTCAACGACCTATAGCGCTGCGGCGCGGCTTGGCCTTGTGCTTCGGCTTGGCCTTGCGCTTCGCCTTGTGCTTCGGCTTCGACTTGCGCTTCGGCTTCGCCTTGGGCCTGGACTTCGCCTTGGGCTTCGGCTTCGCCTTGGGCCTGGGAGCCACGTGAGCCGAGCGCGAGGTGGAGGTCTCGCCGCCGCTCGCGGCGCCCTCCGACCCGGTTGAGCCGGCGGGCTGAGACGGGGCCGTCGAACCGGAGCCGGGCAGCGGAGTCGGTGCGGCGGGCGAGCTGCCGGCCGGTGCCGGTGAGCCCGCCGCGGCGCGCGGGTCGACGCACGTCGACTGGCCGAGCGTGTAGTCGTTGCCGGGGCCGGCCTGGTCGGCGATGAACCCGAGCCCGGTCACCTGGGCGTTGACGCCGTCGGCCGTGTACGCGGCCGGGCCCTCCAGGACGTCGCCGAGCTTCGGCGACCCGACGTCGGCGAGCGGCACGTCGACCTCGATCGCGCCGTCCTTGCCCGATCCGAACGTCCCGGTCGCGTGCGAGCTCGAGTTCGGGTTGAACTGATAGTCGGTGGTGCCGTTCGTGGTCGTCGCCGTCTCGGTGCCGTCCGTGTAGGTGACGTTGCCCGAGCCGTCGACCTGCACGTCGACCGCGTACGTGGTCGGGCTCGACGCGCCGGCGGGTGTGTGGTTCCAGAAGAACTCGTAGTCGAGGTAGTTCGAGCCCGTCGGAATCGTCTTCGAGAGGTTGTTGATCGTCATCACGACCCGGAGCTTGGAGTCCTCCGGCGTGAGCCCGAACGTCCCCTGGATCAGGTCGAGCTGGTCATCCTGCTCACCGCTGACGCCATCGGGTGCGTCGCCGCTGGGGTCGTAGAAGGCGTAGGCGCACGCGGGCCCCTGCGGCGGCTGGGCGACGATCGGCGCCGGGTCGCCCCCGCTCGGCATCACGTCGCTCGCGGGGGCGGTCTTGCCGTCGCCGGTCGCGTCGGCGATCAGGTTCGCGACGTTGGGGCTGCCCCAGCCGGTCGGGAAGTCGTAGCCCGGGCCGGCGGGGAGCGGGTTGGCGCCGACCGTCACGTCGCTGAAGTCGTGCGAGGTCTTGGCGCCCTGCGCGAGCTTGTAGATCAGCGGGTTGGCGAACCCGAGCGAGCTCGACGGATCGGGGGTCAGCGTGCTCGGGTCGACGGGGTCGTGGTGCGCCTGGACCCGGGCCCAGATCCCGAGCCAAAGCGGCGATGAGAGGCTGGTGCCGCCCTCGGAGAAGTGGTCGGTCATCGTCCCCTTCTCGCCCGAGCCCGGATCGGTGGCGGGCGTCCCGCGCGCCCCGTTGTAGCCGCAGTTCGGCTCGGCGGCGTCGGTCACCGACACCGCCTCCGGGCAGAAGTCGACCATGTCGTAGCCGTTTGCCTGGAAGGGCTGCTGGCTCTGCGAGACGCCGCTGTCGCCGAGCCGGTGATCGACCGAGATCGTGATGTCGCCGCTCTCGGCCGAGACGTCGGACACGCCGCGGCACAGCTGGCCGGCCGGGTAGGGGTTGCCCGATTCGTCGGTGGCGCAGGCGTTGGCCTCGAGCAGCCGGCTCGCGCCCTTCTGGTATGGCGGCTGCGCGATCCAGTGGCTCGGCGCGCCGCCGGTGTGGTCCCACGCGCGTTCGAGCTCGCGGCTGCCGTCGGGCTTCGTGTACAGGATCGTCCCGCCGACGCCGACCGCGTTCGGATCGACGGACGGGTACTCGGGGGTCGGGACCGGGCCGTACTGGATCCCGTTTTCGGAGACGGCGACCGAGCAGCCGGCGCCCGTGTCGCCGGTCGACGCGAACAGCGTGCGGCCCTCCATCCCCGCCTGCGCGAGCAGCGCCTCGTCGGCGATCTGCGCGGAGCCGAGCAGCGGGTGCAGCGCGGGGTTGTCCTCGCAGGCTCCGAGCGATGCGCTCGCCTGGAGCGGTCCCTGCGGGTCGTTGACCCAGGTTCCGATCGCCCCGGTGAGCTCGGTCAGCGCGAGGCTCGAGCCGAAGTACATCCGTAGCTGCGAGACGTCGGGCGCCATCCCCGTCGAGGCCTGGCTGTCCAGCTCCCATTCGATCCGGCCCGAGTCGTCGAGCGTGTTCTCGGCCGCCTTCGCGCCGGGGTCCGTGTGGTAGACCTGGACGGGCACCTGGGGCAGGCCGCGGGTGTGCTCGAACTCGCGCAGCGCCGCGATCACGTCCTGCGTCTGACCCTCGCCGATGATCGCGATCGTCTGACCCTGACCGAAGTCCTGGGACGAGTTCGCCGGGCCGCCTGGATCGGTCGGCATCTCGTATGCGGTCCACAGATCCTGCGGTGAGAGCAGCCCAGTGCAAGCCGCCCCCGTCGGGTCGCACTTGCCCTGCGTGCTCGGGGCCTCGGGCGTGGCCGGACCGTTCACCCGCACCCGCGAGATCAACTGCTGCTGCTTAGGCGAGAGCGTCACGCTCGGCGCGGCGGTGGCGTCGAGCGAGCGGTGCAGGCTGGCGGGGTGGTAGCGATCGAGGTTCTCGAGCCCGAGCACCGATGCGATCCCCAGCCCGGCTGGGACGAGCGGGCTCTGTCGGTTCGCGTAGAAGGAGACGTTTCCGTGCTTGAACGCGTCGAGCTGGACGCCGAAGGTCGACTCGACCTGCTTGACGGTGCCGTACAGCTCGACGTAGTCGTAGAGGACACTGGGGTTGACGAGACGGAGCCCGTGCGAGCTGGCGAACCGGCGGATCGCCGCCAGGCGCGCCGGTGGTGTTCCGAACCGCGCCTGGAACTGGGCGGGCGTGAGGAAGTGGTGGTAGCTCGGGGTGCTTCGGTTGTACATCGCCAATTCGGCCTTGTACAGCGCGGCGAGGTCCCGCTTGACCGTGATCGCGACGGCGATCGGCTTGCCCGCCGGCAGCGGCCCGAGGTCGCGGGCGCGGCTCAACCCGGGGAGCACCTCGTGCCCGAGTGGGGTCAGGCCGCGCGCGCCGGCGGCCGCCGGTGCCGCCAGCACCACCAGCATGCCCGCCAGAAGCGCCCGCCTCAGAGTCTTGCCCATCTGTCCCCGCCTTGTCCGCGTTCGCCGAATCGCTCGCTTGAGGAACGTCCGACGCAGCGTGTTTCTTGCGGTTATTCCGCTACCAGCGATGTGAGCGGCTGTTTCTTGGTCAACTCCGTGCGGTTCCGGATCACGGGGTGAACTTGATCGTGATCACGTCGCCGTCGGCGACCGCGTAGTCGCGGCCCTCCAGGCGCAGCGTCCCGCGGTCGCGCGCGCCCGCGTAGCCGCCGGCCTGGACCAACTCGTCCCACGGGACGACCTCGGCGCGGACGAACCCGCGCTGGATGTCCGAGTGGATCATCCCGGCGGCGTCCCACGCCGACAGCCCTCGCCGCAGATGCCAGGACTGCGCCGGCTTGTCCTCCCCGGCGGTGAAGAACGCGATCAGCTCGAGCAGCGCGAACGCGCCCCTGACGACCGCGTCGAGTCCGGACTCCGACAACCCGAGCTCGGCGCGCATCGCCGCCGCCTCCTCGGGTCCGAGCTCGGCCAGCTCCGCCTCGAGCCGTGCCGCGACCGCGACCGCGGCGGCCCCCTGGGACGCCGCGTACGCCGCGACCGCGGCCGGCAACTCGTCCGAGCCCTCGTCGACGTTGGCCACGTACAGCACCGGCTTGGCGGTGAGCGGTTGCAGCAGCGCCGTCGCGTCGGGGGCGTCGGCCGGCGCGGGCACGGTCCGCGCCGGCCGCCCGGCCTGAAGCGAGGCGATCAGCTCGCGCAGCCACGCCTCCTCGGCGATCGCGCGGCGGTCCCCGCTCTTTGCCGATTTCGCGACCCGCTCGAGCCGGCGCTCGGCCTGCTCCAGGTCGGCGTAGATCAGCTCGGTCTCGATCGTCTCGATGTCCGCGAGCGGGTTCACCCGGCCCTCGGGGTGAACGACGCTCGAGTCCTCGTGGACGCGGACGACGTGGACGATCG
This sequence comes from uncultured Solirubrobacterales bacterium, assembly GCA_963770735.1. Lineage (GTDB taxonomy): Bacteria > Actinomycetota > Thermoleophilia > Solirubrobacterales > Solirubrobacteraceae > Palsa-465. The sequence continues at coordinate 517,213 of CAVYRB010000001.1, forward strand.
CGTCCGTCTCGCGGATGTTCGCGAGGAACTGGTTGCCGAGCCCCTCACCGCGGTGCGCGCCCGCGACCAGCCCGGCGATGTCGTGGAACGTGATCGTGTCCGGGACGACTTTCGAGGAGCCGACCGTCCGCGCGACCGCGTCGAGCCGGTCGTCGGCGACCGGAACCACGGCGACGTTGGGCTCGATCGTCGTGAACGGATAGTTCGCGGCCTCGGCGGCCGCCCCGGTGAGCGCGGTGAACAGCGATGACTTCCCCGCGTTCGGCATCCCGACGATGCCCACCTTCATGCCGGCCAGACCCCGGCCAGCGCGGTGCCCAGCGCCGCCCCGGCGAGCACGTCGCTCGGGTAGTGCACACCGAGGTACGGGCGGCTGAGCGCGAATGCCACCGCCACCGCGTACAGCGGCGCGGCGGGGGCGACGCGGCCGTAGGCGCGGGCTGCGGCGAACGACGTGGTCGCGTGCGCGCTCGGGAACGACAGCGTCGATACGGTCGGGGTCAGGGGCTCGAATCCGGGAAGCTCGGGGCGGCGCCGGCGCACGGCGAGCTTGACGGCGTAGTTGAGGCCGTATGCCGCCGCGACGACCCGCACGCCCCGCACCCACTCCGCGCGGCGGACAGGCTCGCCGGCCAGCCGGCCTCCGAACAGCCCCAGCGCCAGCCAGCACGCCGCGTGCTCGCCCGTGCGAGAGAACGCTGAGGCCGAGCGCTCGAGCCACCGCGCATGGCCCCGCGTGCGGGCCAGCACGAGTAGCCTCCGGTCGAGGTCGAGTGCGAACACGGGCCAGGAAGCTACTGATGCTGCTCGCGAGCGTCGTGCTCGCGGGTTGCGGCGGCGCCGCGGGCGGCGGGCGATCGGTCGATGCCGCGTTCAAGCTCGCGCGATGGCAGCCGTGGCCCGGCTTCATCAGAAGCCCGCTCGACCTTCAATCGGCCGACATATCGGCGGTGCTCGAGGCGGGCGGCCGGCTCTTCCTCGTGCGGCCCTCGGGCCTGGTCACGCCGATCGACACCGAATACGTGAGCCCGGGCGGCGAGGAGCCGTACATCGCCCTCTCGAACGGCGGCTGCTTCCACGCCGGCACCGTGTACGCGATCCGCCTGGTCAAGCCGCGCGGAATCCTCCACATCACGGCGGACCGCGTCACCCGGTTCGCGAGGATCACCGCGCCGGGTCTGATCGACGGAATCACGTTCGACGGCACCGGCAGCTTCGGCCACCGCCTGCTCGTCACGGTCAACCACGGTCAGACGACGACGGTCGACGCGATCGACTGCCGGGGCCGGGTCGCGACGATCACCACGACGGCGCCGCGGGTCGAGGGTGGGATCGTCGTCGCGCCGACGACGTTCGGCCGGTTCGCCGGCGACCTGATCGCGCCCGACGAGACCGGTGGGCGGGTGTTCGCGATCTCCCCTGACGGTCGCTCGGCGCTGGTCGTCAACTCGCGCCTTCCGCACGGCGGCGACATCGGCGTCGAGAGCGCGGGGTTCGTCCCGAGCGACCGTGGTGCGTTCGCGCTGCTCGCCGACCGGCTCACGCCCGGCAACCGACACCCGGGCGACAACACCCTGCTGAAGCTGGGCGCCGCCGCGCTCCGACGCGTCGGCGTGCGCCCCGGCGACCTGCTCGTCGCCACGGAGGGTGGCGCCAAGACCGACGCGATCCGCTGCCTACCGCGCTCGTGCACCGTCCGCCACGTCGCGGACGGCCCTCCCGACGCGCACGCCGAGGGTCACATCGCGTTCCTCCAGTAGGGCGCTGCGCTAGGACCCGAACCCGACGCGGTGCTCGTCGTCCTCGACCAGCACGTAAACGACCTTGGTCAGGTCGAGCGCGGCGGTGCCGTCCTCGAAGCGGACGTCGCGCCAGCCGTCGGACCCGAGCGCGTCACGCAGATCCGCGAGCTCCTGGGGGGCGATGCGGGCGCTCAGCACCTGGCTTCCAATGAATCCGATCGACACCTTCTGCGGCTTGCCGTCTGCCATCAGTGAGCCTCCGGGGCGGGTTGAACGATCTCGGTGAGGACGCCGCCGGTCGAGGCGGGGTGGACGAACGCGACCCGGGAGCCGCGGATCCCCTTGCGGGGCTGCTCGTCGATCAGGCGCATCCCGGCCCCCGCCAGCGCGCTGAGCGTGCGTTCGACGTCGTCGACACGGTACGCCACGTGATGGAGCCCGGGCCCGCGCTTTGCGAGGAACTTTCCGACGGCGGTCTCGGGCCCGAGCGGCTGCAGCAGCTCCACGTGCCCGTCGCCGATGTCGAGCAGCGCCGCCTCGACCCCCTGCTCCGCGACGGTCTCACGGTGGACGAGGGGCATTCCGAGCGAGTCCCGGTACAACACGAGCGCGCCCTCGAGGTCATCGACGGCGACGCCGACGTGATCGATCGTCGACAGCATCGAGCCGGAGGTTACCGGCGACGCCGCTATCCCAGTCGTTACAGCCCGCGGCGCGGCGGGCGCGCGGGATGCAGCGCAGTGGCGGCGGCGACCGACAGCTCGCCGATCCGCCTCGGGGCGGCCGGGGGGGTCTGACCCATGATCTGGTCGATGTCCGGGCGCTCGAGCACCTCGTTGGACAGCAGCGTGCTCGCCAGCGCGTCGAGCTGCGTGCGGTGGGAGTCGATCAGCTTCGTCGCGGCCCGGAACGCCTCGTCGGCGAGCTCGGAGACCTCGGCGTCGCGAACCCTGCGGGTCGCCTCGGCCGCGTCGTCGCCGTGGGCCGGGAGCGAGCTCGACACGGTCCCCATCGCGTACTCGTGGACCATCGCGTGGGCGATCTCGGCGACCCGCTTGAGGTCGTCGGCGGCGCCGGTGGTGATCGAGCCGAACACAAGCTGCTCGGAGGCCCGGCCGCCCAGCAGCATCGTCATGAAGTCGATCAGCTCCTCGCGCGTCTTCAGGTAGCGGTCCTCCTCGGGGAGGTTGAGCGTGTAGCCGAGCGCGCGGCCTCGGGGAACGATCGAGATCCGGTGGACCCGGTCGACGGACGGCAGGAGCTCACCGCACAGCGCATGGCCGGCCTCGTGGTAGGCGACGACCCGCTTCTCGTGGTCGGTCAGCGTGCGCCGCGACTGCATCCCGGCGACGACCCGCTCGAGCGCGGAGTCAAAGTCCTTCAGTGCCACCGCCGACGCGCCCCGGCGGGCGGCGAAGATCGCCGCCTCGTTGCAGATGTTCGCGAGGTCGGCGCCGGTGAGGCCGGAGGTCTGCCGCGCGAGCAGCTTGAAGTCGACGTCGTCGTCGAGCGGCTTGTTGGCCGAGTGGACCTTGAAGATCCGCTCGCGGCCGCCGACGTCGGGTGGCGAGACGAACACCTGGCGGTCGAACCGGCCCGGCCGCAGCAGCGCCGGGTCGAGCTTCTCGAGCAGGTTCGACGCCGCGATCACGACCACGTCCTTCTTCGAGCTCGTGAACCCGTCGAGCTCCACCAACAGCTGGTTCAGTGTCTGGTCGCGCTCGCCGGTGACGTCAAAGCCGCGGTGGCCGCCGACGGCATCGAGCTCGTCGATGAACACGATCGCGGGGGCCTTCTTGCGCGCGACCTTGAACAGGCGGCGGATCCGTTGCGAGCCGACGCCCACAAACATCTCCACAAACGACGCGGCCGACTGGGAGAAGAACGACGCTCCGGACTCGTGCGCAACGGCCTTCGCGAGCAGCGTCTTGCCGGTGCCGGGCGGGCCGTGCAGGAGGATGCCCTTCGGCACCTTGGCCCCGAGCTCGCGGAAGCGCTTCGGGTCGCTCAGATAGTCGACCACCTCGCGCAGCTCGTCCTTGGCCTCATCGGCTCCGGCGATGTCGGCCCACCCGATCGGCGGGGCGGCGTCCGGCTTGATCTGCTGCGGGCGGGTACGCGGCATGAACCGCAGCAGCGCGAACACCGCCACCACCAGCAGCCCCATGAAGATGATCGGCAGCCAGTCGTGCAGCCAGGTGCTGAAGTCCGGGTCGCCTAGGAATGCAGCGTGCAACATCTGCCTCTCGCAATCATCGGCACGCTTTCCGGATCAGTCAACCCCTGCCGCTAGGAGACCAACGAGAGTTTCGGATTCGGCGAGTAGAGGCGCCCGGCCTTGGCGCACGGCTGGCCGTCGCGCAGCACGACGTCGGCGGTGAAGTCGTTCTGGCCACGGATCAGCGAGGACCCGACCCCGTACGCGTCGACGGGCACCCGGTCGGCCTCGAATTGCCTTATCCGCTGGGCGTTGAAGCCCCCGCTGGCGACGATCCGCACGTGCTCGTGGCCGGCCTCGTCGAGCGTCTCGCGCACCTTCTGGACGAGCCGCTGGTTGACTCCGGTCGGCTTGAATCCGCCGATCTCGTCGACGAGCGAGAGGTCGACCATGTCCTCGCCGGTGTCCAGACGCACGCCCCACAGCCGCTCCCCGAGCGCCTCCGCGACCTCGACCGCGGTGGCCGTCGAGTGGTTCTCGAAGTCGACCAGGACGGTGATGTTCATCTCGCGCGTAGTAGTGCTCGGCGAACACCCTCGCCGCCTTGACGGTGTCGCCGCCGTACGCCGCGATCAACCCGTGCGGAACCGTCCCGATCCCGCGGCCGCCCCACCACGAGGCCTGGGCGTCGGTCGACACGCCGATCGCGCCCGCGACGTGGGCGCTCCAGCCGTCGCCCGTCTGGACCAGCCAGTGATCGTGTCGCGCGGGGAAGTAGAAGATCTGCTTGCCGTTCGCGGCGGCTCGACCACCTCGGCGACGTTGCGCATGATCAGCGACCGGCGCGCCAGGGACCCGAGGTACACCGTCTCGAGATGGGCGAACAGGCTGTAGTCGCCCTCGATCGTCATCACCGTCTCGCGCGGCGCGATCCGGTCGGCCTCGTGCAGCGCCCGCACCTCGAGCTGATCCCAGCCCGGGGTCCACGCGCCGTCCTGCTCGCGTCCGGAGCACAGCTTCAGCACCGCGATCGCCTCGTCGATCCCACCGAGCAGGGAGTCCTGCTTCTGGAACACCTGCATCGTCACGCGGGGGTGCTCGTCCTCGGACTCGAGCACGCTGCTTCGTGTAGACGAAGTACGCGTCCGAGTAGTAGCCCTCCCGGATCCGGTCGACCGGCAGCCGGAAGATCTGCGGATCGAGTCGCGGGCGGACGTCGGCCTGCGTCGCCATTCCGGAGCAGTCTATTTGCGAAAACGCGCCAGGAGGGCGCGGACGCACGTGATACGTTGGACACGCGATGCTCACTCTCCGCTCTCGCATCGAGATGGACCCGGCCGGCAGCGCTGCCGGCTGACGGCTTCCGAGCAGTCCCCGTCCCCGTCCTGTCGAGAGTGAGCAATGAGTTCGTACCTGCGCGTACTGCGCCACAAAGACTTCCGATACCTGTTCCTGGGCCAGTCGGCCAGCGTGATCGGCGACCGCGCTGTGGTCGTCGTGATCGCGCTGTTCGTGACCCAGCGGACGGGCTCGGCGACCGACCTCGGGATCGTGCTGGCTGCCCAGTCGCTGCCGCTGGTGGCGCTGCTCCTGTTCGGCGGAGTCTGGGCCGACCGACTTCCGCGTCAGCGGATCATGGTCGTGACCGATCTGTTCCGCGCCGGGCTGCACGGGCTGCTGGCGGCGCTGATCTTCACGGGCGCGGTCGAGATCTGGCAGCTGGTCGTGATCGAGGCGCTGTTCGGCGCAGCGATGGCGTTCTTTCAGCCGGCCTACACGGGCCTGCTCCCAGAGACCGTGCCCGAGTCGATGATCCAGGACGCGCGCGCGCTGACGGAGTCGATGGCCAACCTCGCGTTCTTTCTCGGGCCGGCGCTCGCCACGGCGGTGGTGCTCGGCGTCGGCGCCGGCGAGGCGTTCGCGTTCGACGCGGCGACGTTCGTGATCAGCGCGCTGCTGCTGATGCGCATCCGCCCTCGGACGCGGCAGCTGGCGGGCGCTACGGCGTCGGTACTCGAGGAGGTCCGCGCCGGGTTCGGGGAAGTCCGCTCCAGACCGTGGGTGTGGGTCACCATCGCCGTGTTCACCGGGTCGGTGTTCTGTGTGTACGCGTGGTGGTACTCGCTTGGGCCCGTGGTCGCACGCGACGTGTACGGCAGCACTGGAGTGTTCGGATGGATCGAGGGCGTCGGCGGGCTGGGAGCCGTGGTCGGCTCGCTGATCGGCATCCGCTGGCGCCCGCGGCACCCGCTGTTCGTCGGGCTCCTGCTGGTGCTCGTCTGGCCGCTCCTGAACCTGGTGTTCGCCCTGGGCACGCCGCTTGCGCTCGTCGTGGTGGTCGCGCTCGCCGGCGGGTTCGGTTTCGCGCTGCTGATCGTATGGTGGGAGACGGCGCTGGCCTACCACATCCCCCCGAAGGCGCTCGGGCGGGTGAGCGCGTATGACTGGATGGGGTCGCTCGCGCTGGTGCCCGTCGGGTTCATCGTGGCGGGGCCGCTCGCTAACGCGTTCGGCGCGCGCGAGGTGCTCGGCGTGGGAGCGGTGCTCGGGGTGCTGATGCTGCTGCTGTCACTGCTGCCGCGGTCAACCCGCGAGCTCGTCGGCCCTACCGCCGCCGGCGAGCTGCCCGTGCCTCAGCCCAGCAGCTCGCGCGCGATATCCGCGTAGAAGCCGGCGGCGAAGCCGAGATCGCGGACGTCGATCCGCTCGTCGGCGTTGTGGACCAGCGGGGCCGCCTCGAACAGGGTCTGGTACCGCTGCGGGAAGAACCCGTACGCAACGCAGTCGGGGAACGCGTCGCGGAACCACTTCGAGTCAGAGAAGCCGGGGAGCAGCACCGGGACCGCCTCGCCCTCGGGGTCGGCGCTGCCGAGCCACCGCTCGATCGCGTCCATCATCGGCGACTCGGGAGGCGACTGGTTGCCGACCACCATCTCGGTGAACTCGATCTCCATCCCCTCGCCGACGTCGCCGAGCACCTGGTCGATCCGCCTGCGCGCCGCGTCCTCGCCGAGTCCCGGCGGGACCCGGCAGTCGACCTTGATCTGCGCACGCGAGGGGATCACGTTCACCTTGTCGGACGCGTGCGCCATCGTCGGCGTGAGCGTCACGCCGAGCATCGGCTCGACGATGATCGGCAGCGCCGGATCGGTGCTCGCGATCTGCGCGAGCGCCGACGCGGGATCCTCCGGGTCGCCGCCGAGGCGCGCGATCAGCGCCGCGGCGACATCGGTCAGCTCGAACGACGACTGCGCCGCGGCGAGCCGGTCGAGCACCGGTCCGAGCTTCAAGCAGCGCGTTGTCCCCGGTCTTCGGCATCGACGCGTGTCCGGCGATCCCCGGGGCGGTGATCCAGAAGCGGAAGACGCCCTTCTCGCCGCAACAGACGCCGTAGCGCCGGCGCCCGTCGTATTCGAACGCCATCCCGCCGCCCTCGTTCAGCAGCATGTCGCAGCGGACGAGGTCCGGGTGCTCGCGCGTCAGCCATTGGGCGCCCAGCTCGCCGCCCGTCTCCTCGTCGGAGACGAACACGAGCTTCAGCGCGCCGCGCTGCGGTCGCCAGCCGCCGCGCGCGAGCTCGGCGCCCGCGACCGCCTCGGCCGCGACCTGCGACTTCATGTCGAGCGCGCCGCGGCCCCACAGGAACCCGTCGGCGAGCTCGCCCGACCACGGGTCGTGGGTCCACGCGGCCGGGTCCGCGAGCACGGTGTCGACGTGCCCGAGGAAGCACAGCGTCGGCCCGCTGGCGGGGTCCCCGAGGTCGGCCACCAGGTTCGGCCGTCCTTCCTCGGCGGCCAGGACCTGCACCTCGAAGCCGGCGTCGCCCAGGTACCCGGCGAGGTACTCGATCGCGGGGCGCTCGTTACCGGGCGGGTTGACGGTGTTGAACCGCACCAGCCGCCGGAGCACATCCGTCGTCTGCTGCTGGAGGTCCTCTGCGAGCATGCAATCAGCATGAGCCTACCCGCCGACGACCTCGCGCTCGCGCTGGAACTGGTCGACCTCGCCGACGAGATCACGCTCGGCCGGTTCGGCGCCGCCGATCTGGTGGTCGAAACGAAGCCGGACATGACGCCCGTGACCGAGGCCGACAAGGCGGTCGAGCGAGCGGTCCGCGAGCGGATCGCGATCGACCGCCCCGGCGACATCGTCGTCGGGGAGGAGTACGGCGCGGGTCCGGGAGATGGCGACCGCCGCTGGATCATCGACCCGATCGACGGGACCAAGGGCTACGTCCGGCAGCTGCCCGTGTGGGGGACGCTGCTGGCGCTCGAGGTCGACGGCGAGCTGACCGTCGGCGCGGTGTCGGCCCCGGCGCTCGGGCGACGCTGGTGGGCGGCGCGGGGGAGCGGCGCGCACGTCCGCAGCGCTGTGGACGGCGAGGACCGCGAGCTCCATGTCTCGGGGGTGCGGGCGCTCGGCGACGCGCAGCTCTGCTTCGGCGGGCTCGAGGAGTGGGACGAGGTGGGCCGCGCCGACGCGCTGCTCGAGCTCGGGCGCGCCTGCTGGCGGACGCGCGGGTTCGGCGACTTCTGGGGCTACATGCTCGTCGCCGAGGGCGGCGCCGAGATCATGCTCGACCCGATCGTCTCGGTCTGGGACCTCGCCGCCCCGTTCGTGATCGTCGAGGAGGCCGGCGGGCGGTTCACCGACCTCGCCGGCCGGCGCACCGTCGGGGGCGACGCGCTCGCGACCAACGGCCTCCTGCACGAGGGGGCGCTCGAGATCGTCGGGCGGTGATGGCCGACCAGCTGTTCGACACCGGCGGAGCGAAGGAGGCGGGCCGCCGCCCGGAGCCGTCGGCGGACGCCCCGCTCGCGACGCGCATGCGCCCGGCGACGCTCGACGAGTTCGTCGGACAGGACCGGCTGCTGGCGCCTGGCTCGGCGTTGCGCCGGGCGTTCGAGGAGGGGCGACCGCACTCGATGATCCTCCACGGCCCCCCGGGAAGCGGCAAGACCACGCTCGCGCGGCTGCTGGCGTCGACCTCCGACGCCGCGTTCGAGGAGGAGAGCGCGGTCCAGGCCGGCCGCGCTGAGGTGCGCGCGGTGATCGCGCGGGCGCGCGAGCGCCAGGCCGCGGGCGGCAGGCGGACGGTCCTGTTCCTCGACGAGATCCACCGCTTCAACAAGGCCCAGCAGGACGCGCTGCTGCCGGCGGTCGAGGAGGGGCTGGTGACGCTGATCGGCGCGACCACCGAGAACCCGTACTTCGAGGTCAACTCTGCGCTGTTGTCCCGGGCGCGCGTGTACGAGCTCGAGCCGCTGACGCAGGAGCAGATTGCGATGCTCCTAGCCCGAGCGATGAGGCGCGGCGAGTGCGGGGATACCCAGGTGGGGGATGCGGCGGTTGAGTTCCTGGCCGCCCGCTCGGGAGGCGACGCGCGGATCGCTCTGAACGCGCTGGAGCTGGCCTGCGAGTCGGTGGGTCCAGGCGGAACCGTGGAGCTCGCCCACGCCGAGGACGCGCTCCAGCAGCGCGCGCTGCTCTACGACCGCCAGGCGGACCGCCACTACGACACGATCTCGGCCTGGATCAAGGCGACCCGTGGGTCGGACCCGGACGCGTCGCTCTACTACCTCGCGGTGATGCTCGAGGGCGGCGAGGACCCGCGGTTCATCGTCCGGCGGATGGTGATCCTTGCATCCGAGGACGTCGGTAACGCCGACCCCCGGGCGCTCGTGGTCGCGACCGCGGCTGCGAACGCCGTCGAGCACGTCGGAATGCCCGAGGCCCAGTTCGCACTCGCGCAGGCGGCGATCTACCTGTCGATGGCCCCGAAGTCCGACGCTGCCAAACGCGCGATCGGCGCCGCCCGCGAGTACGTGCGCGACCACGGCGCCGCCCCGCCACCGCCGCACCTGCGCTCCTCGACGCGCAGCGACCGCAATTACGACAATCCGCACAAGCGCCCGGGCCACGTCTCGCCCCAGGAGCTGCTTCCGGACCCCGCGATCGGCGCGCGCTTCTACGAGCCCGACGAGGCCGAGGCGCTGTTGCGCGAGCGGTTGGATGCCGTGCGGCGGGCGCGGGGCAGGGCCTGAGCGGGCCATTCTGGGAGGAAACTCGCGTATAGCGCGAGTTATCGCCCAAGATGCAATTGTTACAAGCGGGTTTTGGGGGGCCTGGAACCGTGAACGTCGCAATCCACACGACTTCGTTACGGCCGCGTGAGGATGCAACGAACCGTGCCGGAGCCGGAAATGAAGCTACTACCCTGTAGGAAGTGCCCGCGTCATTCAATCGGGCTCCCCTGCTGGGGGAGTCCTACGTCCTCGATGATGGCTTCCGTGTGCGCCTGCGCATGGCCCGCAGCAGCGACATCGTGCCGATCCGCGCGCTGGTCGCCGGCAACCCGGCGGCGCGTGAGCTCGAGCTTGCCTCGCTCGTGCAGTTCGACCCGCGGCGGCGCTGCGTGATCTGTGCGACGGCGCTGATCGACTCCGCCGAGACGCTCATCGGCGTCGGCGCGATCGACATCGACGGCGAGACGACCGCGGAGCCCGACACGCTGATCGTCGCGGACGAGCACGCCGAGGAGATCGCCGAGCTGCTGGCGGTGACGCTCGTGTCCCGGGCCGCCGAGGCCGCTCATACGCGCGCGGCCTGAGCGCGCGGCCCGACCCAGCCGTTAGCCTGTCCGGCGTGGAGGCAGTGACCGCCACCGCCCGGCTCGAGTCGTTCAACCCGGCCACGGGCGAGCTGCTCGGCGCGGTCGAGATCACGGCTCCGGAGGACGTCCCCGCGGTCGTCGACGCGATCGCCGAGGTCCAGCCGTTCTGGGCGCAGCTGACGCTCGAGGACCGCGCCCGCTACCTCGAGCGGACCGCGCAGGTGCTGATCGACGAGGCGGACGAGATCCGCGACCTGATCGTCCGCGAGCAGGGCAAGCCCCGCAGCGAGGCGTTCACGATGGAGGTGCTGCCGACGATCGACGCGCTGACCTGGATCGCGCGCGCCGGGATCGAGTTCCTCGCGGACGAGAAGGTCCCGATGCCGCAGCTGTTCCTGAAGACCAAGCGCTCGGCGTTCGTTTACGAGCCGCTCGGCGTGATCGGCGTGATCTCCCCCTGGAACTACCCGTGGAGCATCCCGTTCGGGGAGGTGGCGCTCGCGCTGATGGCCGGCAACGGCGTGATCCTGAAGCCGGCGTCGCTGACGCCGCTGATCGGCGAGCGGATCGCCCGCGTGTTCGAGCGCGCAGGCGTACCCGAGGGGTTGGTCCGGGTCGTCCACGGTCCCGGGACCGGCCCGGCGGTCGTCGGCTCGAATGTGGGCAAGGTGTTCTTCACCGGCTCGGTCGACGCCGGCAGGTCCGTCGCCGAGGGCTGCGCCCGCAGGCTCAAGGGCTCGGTGCTCGAGCTCGGCGGCAAGGACCCGATGCTCGTGCTCGCCGACGCCGACCTCGAGCACGCAATCGCGGGGGGGTTGTGGGGCGGTTTCGCGAACGCGGGGCAGACGTGCTCGGGGATCGAGCGCGTGTACGTCGTGCGCGAGGTGTCCGAGCGCTTCATCGAGGGCGTCGTCGCGGGCGCGCGAGCACTCCGGGTCGGCGACCCCGACAGCTGGGACACCGAGATCGGCCCGATGGTCTCGCGCGAGCAGTTCGAGATCGTCTCGGAGCTCGTCGATGACGCGGTCGTGGCGGGCGCGACGCTTGAGTGCGGTGGGCCGGTTGATCCGCCCGCCGGCCTGAGCGGCTCGTTCTACGCGCCGGCGGTCCTGACCGGCGTCACGCACGAGATGCGGATCATGCGCGAGGAGATCTTCGGGCCGGTGCTGCCGATCGTCGTCGTCGACTCCGAGGACGAGGCGGTCGCGCTGGCGAACGACTCGGTGTTCGGGCTCGGCGCCTCGGTCTGGACGTCGGACCGTGGTCGGGGCGAGCGGATCGCCCGTGAGGTCGAGTCCGGGATGGTGTGGATCAACGACCACATGTTCAGCCACGGGGCGTGCCAGTGCGCGTGGGGAGGGGTCAAGGAGTCCGGGCTCGGGCGCACGCATTCGAAGTTCGGGCTGTACGAGTGCGTCAACGTCAAGCTCCGTGTGTGGGAGGGCTCCGCGGTCAAGGACCCCTGGTGGCATCCGTACGACGAGACGCTCGGCAAGGCGCTGCGCCAGACCGCGACGATCCTCTACGGAAGACCCTCGATCCGCGCCGCCGCGCTCCGCGACGGCGCCGTCCCGCTGCTGAAGGTGGGGGCCCGGCTCGCGCGGGACGCGATCAGGCGCTGACTCAGACGATCGCTTGGCCCGTGCGGATTCGCCGGCGGGCGTCAGCCAGGTACGCGTTCATCGGGAACTCGCGCGACCAGCGAGGCGAGCGGCGGGTCAGCGCGGCGTAACTTCTGATGTGGGCATCGAACAGGCGCTGCTGGCGGGGGCTCCACGGCAGCCCCAGCTCGGCGCGGAACGGCTCCGGGAGCCAGCCCAGCGTGAGGAAGCGTCCGAGCGGCCGTAGCGGCGCCCGAAGCGGGCTCGCGAGCGGGCCGAGCGGAGCCACAACGAACTCGAGCTGGGTGAGGCTCTGCAGGTAGCCCCGGGTGAGCTCGTCCATCTTCAGCTCGCGCAGGCCGTCCTCCCAGTAGGCGTGGAACCCCTCCAGGTCGGCGGGCCACATCTCCTCCTTGACCTGCAGCGTCGTTCCAAGCCGCTTGCAGTATTGGTAGAAGACGTCCGCACGCTCTTGTGGCGGATCGTGGCCGTGGAGCTTGCGATACACGTCGGCGGTGCCCCAGTACAGGCACGCGGCGACCCACAGTTGCAGCTCGGGGTCGAACGCGTTGTAGGCGACCGGGTCGCCCGGGCCGGAGCGGACTTGGGAATGGGCGCGGTTGATCTCCTGCCGCATCGCCTGGCGTTCATCGTCGGTGCCGAGCAGCGCGATCGACAGGTAGGTGACGGTTGTCCGCAGTCGTTTGATCGGGTGCTTGTCGACGCGGCCACTGTCGACCCGACTGCGCGCGACGCCGTGCCCGATCGGCAGCCGAGCGAGCTGCATGATCACGTTTGCGTTCCCCGCCGCGAGCCCGAAATGTCCCACCACCTCCAGAACCTCGGGCGGGGCGTCCGCCGGGATCGATCGCGTCAACGCGCCGCTCATCCGCGATTTGCCCGGAGTGTCTGGTAGACGCGGCGCGCGTTCTCGTGGCTCAACCCGTCGCCCGATTCCCAGTTTGAGATCGTGCTCTGCGAGACCGCGAGGGCCGCTGCCAGTCGCGACTGCGACCAGCCGGCGGAGAGCCGCAGCGCTCTCAGCCGCGCTGCGGTTCGGGGGCCGACCTGTGACTCGGGCCGTGCACGGAGGTGGGAGAGCGCCTGCAGGATCTCGGCACCGCGGGCCGGCGGCACGACCGGCTGGTTCTCCCACCAGCACACCGCCGACTCGCCCACGCCGAGTGCGCGCGCCAGCGCGACGAGGCTCACGCCTGCCCGGCGGCGCGCCCGCCGCAGCTCGCCGCCCGAGAATCGCGGCAGCGTCGTCCGGTGGACCGCGGAAGCCGAGTTCGTCGGTGGCGTGACCGCGAAGCCGACCCGCGGACGGCCCAGCCGGTCGGTCGTGATCACCTCGTGGATCTGCAGCCGGCCTTCGCCGGCCAGCGCCCGCACCGCCCGGTCGACGGCGTGACGGTGGGAGGGCAGCCGCGCGTGCAGCTGCGCGAAGCTGACGTAACCCTCGGAGCCGTGCACCAGCTCCAAGACGGTCTGCCGGGCGGCGCCGTGGCCGAGGTGGACGCGTACGGGCGACGTCATCGACGCTTCACGCGGCTCGGACGATGTCGCGCAGGCCGCTCACCTGCTCGTCCACCATCCGCGCCGCGGCCTCCCGCACCCGGTGTCGCGACTCGACCCCGGCCATCAACCCGATGCCTGCCAGCATCGTGACCAGGCGTCCCGCCTCGTAGTCGACATCCACCCCTTCGCGCAGGGCGCCCTCGGTCGCCGCCTGGCGCAGGAGATCGGAGAGGATCCGGCGCAGGCCCGCCCAGCCGGCGCGGAAGCCCTTGCCGAGCTCGTCGGCGGGCGAGGCGATCCCCCACATCGCCACCCACACCTCCCATTCGCGGCGGCGCACGGGATCGAGCGGAAGCACGGCGTCGACCGCGGCTCGGAGCCGAGTGATCGCATCGCCACGTGCGCTCGCGGCGGCGACGCGCCGCGCAGCCTCGGCGTTGACGTGATCAAGCAGCCGCACCATCAGCGCGTGCTTATCGTCGAAGTAGTGGGTCAGGTAGCCGGTGGAGACGCCGGCCTCCGCGGCGATTGCGCGGATCGTCGCGCCGTGCACCCCGCGAGCGGCGACCACTCTCGCCGCTGCCTCGACGATCCGATCAGGCGCGTTCGGATCCCGGATCTGTCGTCCCGCCATCCAAAACAGATGTTACGAAACATCTGTTTTGATCGCAACCCGCGCGGCTGCGACCCGGCTACCCTGTTGACATGCCCGCTCAGGCCTATGCAGGCAAAGAATGCGTCTGCCAGCTGCGCAAGGGCGTCTGTGACCAGTCGTGCGTCCAGGGGATGCTCGCGACGCCGCTGTACATCGCCTGCCTCCGTCTGACGGGGCGGCGCGCGGTCGTGATCGGCGGTGGCCCGATCGGGCTCGAGAAGGTCGAGGGACTGCTGGCGTGCGACGCACAGGTGACGCTCGTCGCGCCCGAGGCGCACCCCGAGCTCGCGCAACTCGCGCTCGAGGGCTCGATCCGGTGGGAGCAGCGCGAGTACGAGCCCCGCGATCTCGACGGCGCGCTGATCGCGATCGCGGCGACCGACGACACCGATCTGAACGTTCGGGTTTTCGAGGACGCCGAGGCGCGCTCGATGCTCGTCAACGTCGTCGACGTGCCGCCGCTGTGCAATTTCATCCTCCCCGCGATCGTGCGGACCGGGCCGCTGGCGGTCGCGATCTCGACCGCCGGGGCCTCACCCGCGCTGGCGAAGCGGATGAAGCGCGAGATCGCCGAGGAGTTCGGAGAGCCCTACGCGCAGCTCGCGGTGATCCTCAACGAGGTGCGCGGCTGGGCGAAGGCCACGCTTCCGACCTACCAGGACCGCAAGCAGTTCTTCGAGACGATCGTCAACGGCGAGCCCGACCCGATCGCGCTGCTGCGCGCGGGGGATGCCGGGGCCGTGCGCGAGCTGATCGAGGGCGCGATGTCGGTCCATGCCTAACCCCAGGCTCACGCACCTCGACGCCGAGGGTCGCGCGCGGATGGTCGACGTCTCCGAGAAGCCGGCAAGCGACCGGCGCGCCGTCGCGCGGGCCGTGGTGCGCGTTTCATCGGCCACCGCGAGCGCGGTCGCCGCGGGCGACGCGCCCAAGGGCGACGTCCTCGGGACCGCACGGATCGCGGGGATCCAGGCCGCGAAGCGAACCTCGGAGCTGATCCCGCTGTGCCACCCGCTCGCGCTGAGCTTCGTCGGCGTCGAGGGTGCGGTCGACCCGCAATCGGGGGAGATCGTGCTCACCGCGGAGGCGCGGACGACCGGCCCCACCGGGGTCGAGATGGAGGCGCTGACCGCGGCCGCCGTCGCCGCGCTCACCGTCTACGACATGGTCAAGGGGTTCGAGCGCGGGGCGGAGATCGCCGAGGTGGCGCTGGTGGAGAAGTCGGGGGGTCGCTCGGGGCACTGGACGCGCGACCCCTAGCGAGCAGTGGCTCGAGCTGGCGGCGTGCGACCAGCGCCGGCGCCGCCGCGAGCAGGAGGTTGAACGCGCGGTAGGCGACGACCGCCGCGAGCGCAGGGGCCAGCGGCAGCCTCACCCAGTACAGCGCGTAGGTCATCAGGAACTCGGTGACCCCCGCGCCGCCGAAGGGGAGCGATCGCCTTGTCGCCGCGTAGCCCGTGGCGTAGGCGATGATCACCTTGCCCAGCCCGGCGTGCAGGCCGAAGGTGCGTAGTGCGGCGTAGAACGCGGTCATGTCGAGCACCCAGTAGAGGGCGGTCCCGAGCAGCGCCGGCGCCCATTTGAGCGGCTCGGCGATCATCTGGCGGAGGATCCCGACGCCCTCGAGCACGTTGCACATCCAGACGCCGCGCTTGCCGTCGTGCTTCTTGAAGCGTGCGATCCGGCGGGGCGAGCTCACCCAGATCGCCAGCCCGAAGCCGACCGGCACCCCGATCGCCCACGGCCACAGGAGCGACGGCATGATGTCCGCGCCGGTCGCCAGGAAGACCACGGAGGCGACCCACGCGATCGGCGCCAGCACCGCCCACTCGAGCACGCCCAGCGAGATCACCCGGACGCGCGCGCTCTGCTCGTCCTCGTGCAGCGCTTCGAGCGCCTGCTTGTCGAGCCCGAAACCGCCCCAGATCGAGAACGGCCCGAACCCGGCGACGACCACCCGTGCGACCAGCGGGAGCGAAAGCGGCGCGTGCCCGTGCATCTTCGCGATCGAGCGGTAGGCGAGCGCGTACGCCGGATAGGTCAACACCTCGGCGACCGCGATCAGCGCGATCCAGGCGGGCTGGACGTTGTCGAACGCGCGGCCGACGGCGTCGGCCCCGGTCACCCGTGCGATCGCGAGCACGGCGATCGCGGCAATCCCAGTCGCGACAGCCGCGGCTACGACCGGGTGCAAACGAAGTCGCCCGCGCACGAGTCCGACCATAGCTGGGAGCTGGTCAAGCGCGAGTAAGTGGGTGGTAATGGGTTTTTCGCGGGAGTACGATCGCCGCGCAATGAGGGGGTCGTTGCGGCCACGGGTGATCGCGCTCGGAGTGGCGGGGCTATTGGTCGTACCTGGAGTAGCGGGCGGGCGGTCACAGAGTGGGCTCGGCGGGGTCCTCTTCGGTGGCGGAGGGTCTTCCAAGAGCTATGCGCTGAGCGTGCGGGGGCTGTTGACCGTGTCGTTCCACGGGGACCCGGCCACCGGCTGCACGGCGCATGGATTGTGCGGCTACAGCGGAGTCGTGACCGTGCGGCCTGCGACCCAGGGGGAGCTGGATGTGGAACGCCCAGGCCGCGGCCAGCGAGGCTCGTCCGTCGTCACCGTCACCGTTGGTGGCGTCAGCTCCGGCTTCATGCTCGCGGACGTCGAACGCGCATCGGGCGGCCGGGAGCTCGGGCGGGACCATCGGCTGGTCAGGTGGCTCGCTCGCCGAGACGATCGATCAGGACGGCGGGGTCTGCCGCGACAGGGTGCCGACCGGTGACGATGCGATACAGCTGACGATCGATCGGCATGGCCTGGTCGGCACCTACACGCCCCGATGGTCGCTGCGCACCCGGTGCCCCGGACCGTTCCTCCCTCAGTTTGATCCGACGTCTGTTGCGACTGGCAGGGTTGCCGCGAGCGCGCTGCGGCACCGCACTTTCACGCTGCGAGTCGCTGGCTCGCTCGCGACGAACGACGAGGGGTACTCCGTCGTGCTCCACACTGGCATGTCGTTCGTCCTCCGGCGCGGTCGGTTGACCCAGCACGTGGCCGTCGAGCCCGGCGGCTGAGCCCCAGAGCCCGTAACCTCGCGGCCGTGCACTCGGAGGGACGGAACGTTGCGAACTTGCGGCAACGGCTCACGCTCGCAACAAGACTGCCCGTTGCGGGCGTTGTCGTTGCGCGCGTCATGCATGACGCAATCGGGCTCGCTGCGAGACCTAGAACGACAACCGCGGCCTTGTGCGCCACGGTTGACGCGTTACGGACGCCCGCATGAGGACCGCGATCCTCACGATCTCGACCTCGGTCGCGGCCGGCGAGAACGAGGACCGCTCCGGGGAGGCGCTCGCGGAGCTCGCGACCGAGGCCGGCGCCGAGGTCGTCGCGCAGGAGGTCGTCTCCGATGACCGCACCCAGATCGAGGAGGCGCTCAGGCGCTTCTCGGACCCCGACAACCAAATCAGCTTCATCTTCACCACCGGCGGCACCGGGCTCACCTCCGACGACGTCACGCCGGAGGCGACGAGCGCTGTGATCGACCGCGACGCGCCGGGGATCGCCGAGGCGATGCGCGCGGAGTCGCTCAGACATACGCCGATGGGGCTGCTCTCCCGGGGCGTGTCCGGAATCGCGGGGCGGACCCTGATCGTCAACTTCCCCGGCAGCCCGAAGGCGATCGGGCAGCTGTTCGGGTTGATCGCACCCGTGCTGAAGCACGCCGACGCGACCCTGCGCCGAGAGCGTGGAGCCGCGACCCCCGGCCATTGAGCTGCGCGGGCTCGCTCGCCACTTCGGCGAGCGGACCGCGCTCGAGCGGGTGTCGGTCCGGCTCGAAGCCGGCGCGACGCTCGCGGTGCTCGGTCGAAACGGCGCGGGCAAGTCGACGCTGCTTCGGATCCTGGCGACGCTGCTGCGGCCGCACGAGGGCGAGATCGAGATCTTTGGCGAGCGCCTCCCGAGGCGAGCGTTCGCCGTCCGAGGCAGGCTCGGCCTGCTCGGCCACGACCCGCTCCTGTACCGCGACCTGAGCGGCCGCGAGAACCTCCGCTATCACGCCGATCTGCACCGGACACCGCACGAGCGGATCGAGGAATTGCTCGACGCGGTCCAGTTGCGCGATCGGGCCGACGACCCCGTGCGGACGTTCTCGCGGGGAATGGCGCAGCGGCTCGCGGTCTGCCGGGCGGTGCTCCATCGCCCGGAGCTGCTGCTGCTCGACGAGCCGCGCGCGAGCCTCGACCCCGGCGCCGGCGAGCTGATCGAGCCGCTGATCGGGCGCGCGGCCGGCGTCACCCGCGTGCTCACCAGCCACGACCCGAAAGCCGCCCTCGCCGAGTCGGACCTCGTACTCGCTCTCAGGAACGGACGCCCGGCGTTCCTCACCGAGCCGGCGAACCTCACCGACGCCGAGCTGAAGGAGCTGTACGCGTGAGGACCGTCAGCACGATCCTGCGCAAGGACCTGACGCTCGAGCTGCGGACGCTCGAGACGGTCCCGGCGATGGTGCTGTTCAGCGTCGCGACGTTCGTGATCTTCCACTTCGCGCTGAACCGCGCGACGATCGCCGGCCAGCTGGCGGCCGGGATCCTGACCGCGACGCTGCTGTTCGCGTCGATGCTCGCAGTCAACCGGCTGTTCGTCGCCGAGCGCGAGCAGGGCGGGTTCGACGGCTTTCTGCTCGCCCCGGTGGACCGGAGCAGCCTGCTGATCGCGAAGGCGCTCGCGCTGTTCCTGTTCCTGGTGGTGCTCGAGGTGATCGCGGTCCCGGCGTTCGCACTGCTGCTGCTCGGGCCGTCGATCGGGCCGCCGCTCGGGGGCCTGGTCGTGGTGCTGCTGCTCGCCGACGTCGCGCTCGCGGTGATCGGGACGCTCGTCTCGGCGATCGCGATCCACACCCGTGCGCGCGACCTGATCGGCCCGATCATCGGCCTGCCGCTGCTGATCCCGGCGCTGATCGCGACCGCTCGGGGCGCCGGGCCGCTGCTCGTGGCACATGGCGCAAGCTTCCCGCAAGGGAAGTGGCTGGCGATCCTCGCGCTCTATGATCTGGTGTTCGCCCTCCTCGCGTACGCAGTGTTCGATTACCTGCTTGAGGACTAGTGCTCTCGACCTTAAAGCGCCCCAGTCTGCGCGTCCTGACCTTCACCACCGTCGCCGTGATCGGCGCGGCGTTCGCGCTGGCATTCTTCTACGCGCCGCTCGACGCCGACCAGGGGTTCGTCCAGAAGATCTTCTACCTCCACGTGCCGCTCGCGATCATCTCGCTCTGCGGGTTCGTGCTCGGCGGGATCCTGGCGATCGCGCACCTCCGCACTGGCGACCGGAAGTGGGACCTGCGGTCCTACGTCGCGATCCACATGGCGCTGATCTTCGGCGTCGGCGGCCTCATCACCGGCGCGATCTGGGCGAAGGCATCCTGGGGTCACTGGTGGATCTGGAGCGACCCGACGCTGGTCTCGTTCCTGATCGTCGTGCTGCTGTTCGCGACCTATCAGCCGCTGCGGTTCTCGATCGAGGACCCCGAGCGCCAGGCGCGCTACGCGAGCGTGTTCGCGATCGTCGCGGGCGCGTTCGTGCCGCTGAACTTCATCGCAGTGCGGGCCGCCCAGGGGCTCGTCCACCCGCGCGTGCTCACGCTCACCGGGGGTAACCTGCCGGGCTCGATGCGCCTCGTATTCACGATCTCGCTGATCGGGATCGCGCTCCTGTACGCGACTCTCTGCAAGGTCGAGATCGAGGCCAAGCGCAACCGGATCCGGTTGCGGCGTCTGCGCCGCCAGCTGCTCGGCAACGACTCGGTCAGACCGCTCGGAAGGAGTGCTGCACCCTCATGACGCTGCTCGCCGCCCCGGCGCTCCCGCTGCACAAGGCCGGTCCGTACGTCGCGGCCGCTTACATCGTGTTCCTGCTGCTGGTGATCGCGTACGTCGCGATCATCGCGATGCGCACCAGAACCACCGAGCGCCGGCTCGACGAGCTCGAGCGCGACCTCAAGGCGCGCGAGGAGGAGCACCGCGACGACCGCGACCTGGAGCCCGTTTCGTGAGCGAGCTGCTGGCGCTCGGGGTCTCGCACAAGACGGCGCCCGTCGAGGTTCGTGAGAAGCTGGCTCTGCCGGAGCCGCGCGCGGCGGAATTCCTGCGCGATCTCCGCGGCGCCGCCGACGTCCAGGAGGCCGTCGCGATCTCGACCTGCAACCGGACCGAGCTCTACCTGGTCGTCGGCGACCCGGTCGAAGCCGAGGGCCGGCTGCTGTCGATGCTTGCCAGCCAGGCCGGGATCCGGCCGACCGAGCTCGCATCGGCGATCTACTCCTATCGCAACTGCGACGCCGCGCGGCATCTGTACCGCGTGACCGCGGGGCTCGAGTCGATGATCATCGGCGAAGCCGAGGTCCAGGGGCAGGTCAAGCGCTCCTACGACGCGGCGCTGTCGAACGAGACCGTCGGCCCGCTCACGAACCATCTGTTCAAGGCCGCGCTCAAGGCCGGCAAGCGGGCGCGAACCGAGACCGGGATCGCCGAGCGGCAGCTGAGCCTTCCCGCGGTCGCGGTCGCGCTCGCCAAGGAGCAGCTCGGCGCGCTCACCGACCGCAGCGTCGTGATCGTCGGAACCGGTGAGACGAGCGAGCTGACCGCACGGGCTCTGGCCGACAGTGGCGGGCGCACCGTGTTCGTCGCGAGCCGTCGCCGGGCGCGCGCCGTCAGCCTCGCCCGCCGTTACGGCGGAACCAGCGTCAGCTTCGACGAGCTCCCGGTGGCGCTCGAGAACGCCGACATCGTCGTCGCCGCGACCGCCTCCCCGCATCTGCTGCTCGAGGCCCGGGAGCTCGCGGAGGTGATGCGGGCGCGCGGCGCCAGGCCGATCCTGCTGATCGACCTCGCGGTGCCGCGTGACATCGACGCCGGCTGCCGGGACCTCGACGGCGTGTCGCTGTACGACATCGACGACCTCGAGGCCGTCGTGTCCCGCAACCGCCGCGTCCGTCAGGCCGAGGCGCGGAAGGCCGAGGGGATCATCGAACAGGAGATCCAGCATTTCGCCGCGTGGCTCGGTTCGCTCGAAGTGCTGCCGACGGTCTCCGCGCTGCGGGGCCGCGCCGACGAGATCGTCGAGCAGCTGCTTCGCGAGAACTCCAACAAGTGGGAGTCGGTCTCCCCTCGGGATCGCGAGCGGGTCGAAGCGCTCGCGCGCGCGATCGCCAACCGGTTGCTGCACGAGCCGACGGTGCGGATGAAGGAGATCTCCGACGACCGCGTGCACGCGCGGATGGCGCTGGTCCGCGAGCTGTTCGGGCTCGAGGTCGACGAGGTCGCGACGCCGTCGGCGGCCGCCGAGGACGAGCCTCAGCCGCGGGCCGTGGACGAGCCTCAGCCGCGCGCCGAGGACGAGCCTCAGCCCCTCGCCGAGGACGAGCCTCAGCCGCTCGCCGAGGTTCGCGAGCTCCGCCGCCGTTGACCCCGTGATCCGGATCGGGACGCGCGGCAGCGCGCTCGCGCTCGCCCAGGCCCGCTGGGTCGCCGACCAGATCGGCGAAGAGAGCGAGCTGGTGACGATCACGACCGCGGGAGATCGCGGGGAGGAGGCTTCGGACAAGTCGCGGTGGGTGTCCGCGCTCGAGCGGGCGCTGCTCGAGGACCGGATCGAGATCGCCGTGCACTCGGCCAAGGACGTGCCCGCCGAGCTCGCCGACGGGTTGGAGCTGGTTGCGATCCCCGAGCGGGCCGACCCCCGCGACGCGATCTGCGGCGCGCCATCGCTCGCCGCGCTCGAACCAGGCGCCCGCGTCGGGACCAGCAGCCTCCGCCGCGCCGCCCAGCTCCGGGCCGCGCGCGGCGATCTCGACGTCGTCGACGTCCGCGGCAACGTCGACACCCGGCTGCGAAAGCTGGGCGAGGGCGAGTACGACGCGCTGGTTTTGGCCATGGCGGGGCTGAAGCGGCTTGGCCGTGACCGGGCACCGCGGGCGGAGCTCGTGGTCGGTGTGCTCGACGAGCTCGTCCCGGCCGCGGGTCAGGGCGCGCTCGCGGTCGAGGCGCGCGCCGGTTGGGCTGCGCCATACGAACTCGTAGATCCCGACTCAACAGCGTGCGTCGCCGCCGAGCGCGAGCTGACGGCGACGCTCGAGGCGACTTGCAACACGCCGGTCGGGGCGCACGCCCGGACGATCGGCCCCGGCGAGCTCGAGCTGACCGCGTGGGTTGGACGCCCGGACGGCTCGGCGTGGATCTCCGACCGGGTTCGCGGTGAGCGTGCCGGGCTCGGCCGGGCGGTCGCCGAGCGGCTGCTGAGCGTCGGCGCGCGGGAGCTGCTCGCGTGACCGTGTACCTCGTCGGCGCCGGGCCGGGCGATCCGGGGCTGCTGAGCGCTCGGGCGATCGAGCTGATCGGCGCCGCCGATGTGGTCGTCTACGACCGGCTGATCCCGCAACAGGCGCTCGAGCACGCCCGCCCCGATGCCGAGCTGATCTACGTGGGCAAGGAGGGCGGCGGGGAGTCGGTCTCGCAGGCCGAGACCGAGCGCCTGCTGGTCGAGCACGGGCGCGACCCGCGCAAGACGATCGTCCGGCTCAAGGGCGGCGACCCGTTCGTGTTCGGGCGTGGCGGCGAGGAGGTCGAGACGCTGTCGGCGGCCGGGGTCGCGTTCGAGGTCGTCCCGGGCGTGACCGCAGGGGTCGCGGCGCCCGCCGCGGCGGGAATCCCCGTCACGCATCGCGAGCTCGCGTCGGCGGTCGCGTTCGTCACCGGCCACGAGAACCCGGACAAGCCCGAGTCGGCGCTCGACTGGGACGCGCTCGCGGCGTTCCCCGGCACGCTCGTCGTCTACATGGGCATCAGGCAGCTCGAGGCGATTGCCGCGCGGCTGATCGCCGCCGGCCGCGACCCCGACGAGCCGGCGGCGCTGATCGAGCGCGGGACGCTGCCCGACCAGCGAGTGCTCACCGGGACCCTCGGCACGGTCGCGACGCTCGGCGCGAGGCCGCCCACGATCGCCGTGTTCGGCAGCGTCGTCGCGCTTCGCGAGCGGCTGCCGCTGGCCGGCGTCACGGTCGCCGTCACCCGCGCGAGGGCGCAGGCGAGCGGGCTCGCGTCGCGGCTGCGCTCGCTCGGCGCCGCCGTCGTCGAGGCGCCCGCGATCCGGGTCGTGCCGCTGGAGGGCCCGGCGCCGGACCTCGGCCGCTACGACCTCCTATGTCTGACCAGCCCGAACGGCGTGCGGATCCTTTTCGACCGCCTGGATGCGGCCGGTCGCGACGCCCGCTCGCTGGCGGGTGTCACCGTTGCGGCGATCGGTCCCGGGACCGCGGCCGCGCTGTCGAAGCACGGCGTGGCGGCGGACGTGGTCCCGGAGCGGTCCACCGCGGAGGGTCTCCTCGACGCACTGGCTGGCCAGCCAGCCAGGCGGGTCCTGGTGGCTCGCGCGAGGGAGGCGCGGGACACACTGCCCGACGGCCTGCGCCAGCGGGGCGCGGAGGTCGACGTGCTCGCGCTCTACGAGACCGTCGCCGAGCCGCTCGCTACGGCCCAGCTCGAGGCGGTCGCGGGCGCCGACTACGTGACGTTCACCTCGTCATCGACGGTCAAGAACCTGCTCGAGGCGACCGGCGCCGGCCGGCTCGACCATCCCCGGCTGCTCAGCATCGGGCCGGTGACGAGCGCCACGCTCCGTGAGCACGGGCTCGAACCGGACGCCGAGGCGGCAGTGCACGACATCGACGGCCTCGTCAGCGCGCTGATGGCCGATGTCGCCGCGTGCCGCGCCGGCAGCTAGAACGCGACGAGCGCCAGTGACGCCGTCGCGGTCGTACTCCCGTTCGTGAGCGTGACCTGCGCCGGGAGCTGGTTGCCGCCCGCGTGCGCGAGCAGCGAGCGCCCCGACGGGGTCAGCGTGAAGCTCAGGTAGCTGAGCTCCCCGACGCCCATGAACTCCGAGCCCGTGGTCGCGATCGTGGTCGTGCCCGAGGTGATCTTCGTGGTCACGTGACACGGTGCAGGGGCGTAGCAGCCGGCGAGGATCCCGCCGACGCCTGAGGCCGAGGAGACGAAGTCGGTCAGGCCGACGAACTTCAGCGACGGCGCGTTGGTCGCCGACCGCGTCGGACCGGCCCCCGAGGTCGCGAACGGCACCAGCGTCATGCCCGTGCTGGCCGACGTACCCGAGGCGTCGCGCAGGGTCACGGTCACGCCGAGGCGGTGACCGGAGGCGTGGGCGAGCAGCGAGCGCCCGGCGGAGGTGAGCGTGAAGTAGAGAAGCGTTCCGTCGCCCGCGCCGATCGCCTCCTTGCCGGTCGTGGCGATCACGGTGCGGCCGGCGGTCACGGTCGTGGTGACGCTGCAGGCGTGGTTGGAGAAGCAGCTCGCGGGCACGCCGCCGGTGCCCGCGCCCGAGACGAACACCGAGCGCCCGTACATCGCCAGGTGCGCCGGGGTCGACTTGACGGCCGATGTCGCGAGCACCTTGCCGGCGGCGTTCACCGGCTGCACGGCGAAATAGGGGGACCCGTTGTGGACCGTGATGTTGGTCTCGAACCCGGTCCTGTTCGCGGCGCCGATGGTCGCGAGGCTCTGCGGCGCCGGGCCGGCGAGCACCCGCCACGACGACACGTCGGTCGCGCCGTTCCAGCTCGCGGAGACCAGGGTCGAGCCGTCGGTGCTCGGGGAGATCGCGAGCGCCGGAAGCGTCGGCGGCTGGGTGTTCCAGGCGAACCTGTAGGCGCGGTAGCTCGAGGTCGGGACGGTGAAGTGGGCGTCGAAGATCTGCTGGCCGGCGGAGTTGTCCTCCGAGAAGTACGGCTGCTGGCCCCATCCCATGAACACGTCACCGGCCGAAAGCTGCTGGACGTTGCCCTCGAACTGGGCGGAGATCTGGGGCGAGTGGTCGTACTCGCGCACGAGGCTCGCGGTGTTGTTCGAGCTGTCGAGCGACACCCGGATCCCGCGCGAGAACTTGTGGACGGTCGGCGGGCCGGCGCCGTCGTCGAACTCGGTGATCGTGCCGTCGGGCTGCACCATCGCCGCGTGCTGGAATGCGGTTCCGGTACCGGAGCCCATCTTGAAGCTGGGATGCTTGCCCCCGAGCGTCCACACGATCTGGCCGGTGCTGCGGTCGATGTCGTAGACGGCGTTGGTGTTGCGCAACGACAGGACGGGGTTGCTGCCGGCGAACGAGATCGAGTTGGCGTGGTAGGGGTCGTCCACGACGCCCGGGGACTTGTCGCTCATGCTCGAGTCCGACAGCGGAACGTGGTCGAGCGCGTGCCACTCGAACATCACCAGCCCCGTCTTGATATCGATCTCCTGAACGGCCGCGTCCTGCACCGGCTTGTGCGGGACGCTTGGAAGGCTGACGGGCGAGACGCAGATGATCCAGGCGTGGCTGCCCGAGGTGATGCTGAACTCGTGAAGGTCCATGTGAAGCCCGTTACCGGCGTGGACGACCGCGATCTGCTTGTAGTTGCGGTCCCAGATCACTCCCTCGCCGACGCCGCTGCCGTGGTTGGTGAATCCCTGGAACCAGGTCAGGACCTGCTGGCCGTTGTAGGTCTGCACGCGGAAGTCGGTGACGAGCAGCTGGCGTGAGACCGCGTACGGCAGGAACCACAGGACGTTGCCCTGCGGGTCGAGGATCATCGGGCCGTTCTGTGACGGCCCGAACTGGGGCGCGACGAAGATGTCGCCCTCGGAGGCGGGCGCCGAGCTCTTGCTGATCGTGACCGACGGCGGCACCAGGTCGGGACGTGAGCGGAAGTGTTGTAGTCCGTTCGAGCCGGCCGGTGCCAACGGCAGCGGCATCGCGGTGATCGGTCGCGACGGGTGGACGATCACGAAGCTGAACTTGCCGCTGCGGCCGCCGACGATGTTCAGCGAGGTGGTGACCGTCACGGTCTCGCCCGCGTTGAACGGCTTGGACGGCAGGAAGCTGCCGCCCTTGTTGTCCGAATCGCCCTCGATCCGGCCGCTGTGCGCGCCGGTCGAGGAGCCGACGACCTTGACCGTTCCGATCGCGCCCGGCGCGATTCCCCGGAACGTGATCTGAGTCTGAGGAAGGTTGTACTTCGTCCCGGGGCTGGGGTAGACCGAGACCGCGGGAGACGCCGCTCGTGCCGCGGTCGCGCCCGCGAGCGCGAGCGCGACCGCGACCGCGAGCGGCGCGACTAGTAGCCGGGGCACAGCGGGTTACAGACTCCCCCGCCGCTCTTCGGCTTCACGATGTTGCCGGCGGTGTTGAGGAGGTACCACTTCCCGCCGGACTGCGTGATGCCCTCGCCGGTGATATCGCCCGGCTTGCTGTCACCTGCCCAGCGGTAAAGGGGGTACCCGTTGTACGTGACCTGAGTCTTGCCGTCGGTGCGCCTGATTGTGCCGAGCATCCTGGTGTTCAGCCTGGAGCCCCTCATCGCGCTCGGCTTTCCCGTCGTCAGAAGCGGCGGCCAGACCTTCGCGCACTGGCCGTAGCAGGTGCTCTTGCCGTTGCCCTTCTTGTCCTTCTGGAACATGTACAGCGAGAAGCCGTGCACGCTCGCGAGGACCTTGCCCCGCTTGGTGCTGTGCGTGCCCACGGACGTCCCGGCGGTGGCGCTGGCCACCGTCGCGAGCACCAGGGCGAGCAACCCTGCGATCACGCCCGCCCGCCGAACTGTTTGAAATGCGCTGGTTCTCATCTCAGCTCTCCTTTTCCTGGATGCTTTGCAAACACGTCGCGCGGCGCATGGTTGCGCGAAGATGCCCTAGTGCCGCCGCCGGTGATCACGTTCTTGTCCGACTACGGACTGGTCGACGACTTTGTGGGCGTTTGCCACGCCGTGATTGCGGGGCTCTGCCCTGAGTGTCGCATCATCGACCTCTCGCACGGCGTCCCGCGCCACGACGTCCGCGCCGGCGGGCTGATGCTGCGCGAGGCGCTTCCGTACCTCCCGGTCGGCGTCCATCTCGCGGTCGTCGATCCCGACGTCGGCGCCGAGCGCCGGGCGGTCGCGCTGCGGCTGGCCGACGACCGCGTGCTGGTCGGCCCCGACAACGGGCTGCTGGCACCGGCCGCCGAGCTCGCCGGCGGGGTGATCGAGGCGGTCGACATCGCGCATTCGCGGTTCCGCCTCGAGCCGGTCTCGGCGACGTTCCACGGCCGGGACATCTTCGCGCCGGTCGCGGCCAGAATCGCCGCGGGCGCGGTGGTCGCCGAGGCCGGATCGCCGTGCGACCCGGAAGAGCTGGTGACGCTCGAGCTGCCGCAGCCGCGGCTCGAGGGTGGCGCGCTCGTGGTCCACGCCGTCTACGTCGACCGGTTCGGCAACGTCCAGCTCGACGCGGAACACGACGACCTCGCGGCGACCGGGCTGAAGCTCGGCCGGAGCCTCGATCTGCATCGCGACGGCAGGGATCCGCGGCCGGCGCAGTTCGCGCGGACGTTCGCCGAGGTGGAGCGCGGCGCGCTGCTCGTCTACGAGGACGCGTACCAGCGGCTCGCGCTCGCGGTCAGCCACGGCGACGCCGGTGAGCTGCTGGGGATCGGCGTCGGCGAAGAGCTCCGGCTCGTGCCCGCGCAGGTGGGGGGCTGATGCCACCCCTTGGCACTCCCCGCGTCCACTACCGGCGGACCGGCTCGACCAACGAGCGGGCTCGCGAGCTTGCCTGGAGCGGCGCTCCGCACGGAACGCTGGTAACGGCCGCGGAGCAGACCGCCGGCCGCGGCCGCCAGGGCCGGACGTGGACCGCGCCGGCGTCGAGCGCGATCCTCGCGTCGCTCGTGCTCCGCGACCCACCGCGGCTGCTGCCGCTCGCCGCCGGCGTCGCGGTCGCCGAGGTGATCGGGCCCCGTGCGCGCGTCAAGTGGCCGAACGACGTGCTCGTCAACGGCCGCAAGCTCGCGGGGATCCTCGCCGAGGGCCGCCCTCAGGAGCGCTGGGCGGTGCTCGGGATCGGACTGAACGTCGCGGTCTCCGAGGACGAGTTCCCGCCCGAGCTTCGCCACCGGGCGGGGACGCTGGGACTCGAGCGCGACGACGTCGAGCCGACGCTCGCCCGGTTGCTGGAGCAGCTCGAGCGATGGCTCTCCGCACCGGCCGATGAGGTGCTGGAAGCGCTGCGCGGGCGCGACGCGCTCGCCGGCCACCGCGTGCGGTGGGGGAGCGGCGAAGGCGAAGGTGCGGGAATCGACGGGGAGGGCCGGTTGATCGTGATCACCGCGGACGGCCAGACGGCGCTCGAGGCCGGTGAGGTCCACCTTGTCGGCCCGTAAGCGGCACGCCCTTGGACTGTTCGAGGGCCTTCCCGGCCGCTACGACCGGATCGGCGCGGTGATGAGCTTCGGCCAGGACCCGCGCTGGCGTCGCGCGATGGTCGAGGCGGTCGCGCCGCGGCCGGACCAGCGACTGCTCGACGTCGCGACCGGTACCGGTATGGTCGCCGCCGAGCTGATTCACCGCGGCGCCGGTGAGGTGGTTGCGCTCGACCAGAGCGAGCAGATGCTCGCCGGCGCGGGCGCGCGGTTGGCGCGGGACCCAGGGCTGGCGGCGCACGTGACGCTCGTCCGCGGCGAAGCCGAGCGGCTCCCGTTCGCGGACTCGTCCTTCGACGGGCTGACGTTCACCTACCTGCTGCGCTACGTCGACGATCCGGCGGCGACGATGGCCGAGCTCTCGCGCGTGGTGAAGCCGGGCGGGAGGATCGGGATGGTCGAGTTCGGGGTGCCCTCCTCGCCGCCGCTGCGAGCGCTGTGGCGGCTCTACACCCGGGCGGGGCTGCCGCTGATCGGGCGGCTCGTGTCGCCCGCGTGGCTCGAGGTCGGCCGCTTCCTCGGCCCGAGCATCGAGACGTTCCACGCGGCGTATCCCGATCTCGGCGGGCTGTGGGCGAACGCCGGCATCGGGGGTGTGGCGGCGCGGCCGATGAGCTTCGGCGCCGGGCTGGTGATGTCGGGGTACAAGACGTGACGACCGCGCGCCGGCGGCGCCCAGCGTTCTACGCGCTGCGGCCGGGCGGCTGGCGCGACCTGGTCACGATCCTGCACCTGCCCTACACGGCGTGGCACCTGAGCTACGTCGCGCTCGGCGCCGCGGCGGCGCCCGTGATCTACGCGGACCGCCTCGCGGCCGCGCTCGGGGCGTTCTTCCTCGCGGTCGGGGTCAGCGCGCACGCGCTCGACGAGCTCCACGGGCGCCCGCTCGCGACGCGGCTGCACCGCCGGACGCTGATCGCGCTCGCCATCGGCGGGCTGGCGGGCGCGCTCGCGATCGGCGTCGTCGGCGCGATCGAGGTGTCGCCGCTGCTGATACCGCTGGTCGTGGTCGGCGCCGTGCTCGTCCCCGCCTACAACCTCGAGCTGATCGGCGGGCGCCTGCACTCCGACCTCTGGTTCGCGGTCGCGTGGGGCGGGTTCCCCGCGTTCACCGGCTACTTCGTGAACGCGCTCCAGATCCGGCCGGCGGGGCTGCTGGTGACGGCGGCGTGCGTGCTCGTGAGCGTCGCGCAGCGCCGGCTCAGCACGCCCGGCGCGAGCGTTGAGGCGCGGGACCGATGAGGTGGTCGGCGAGCAGCGGATGTCCGACGGACGTGTGGTGCGACTGGACGAGGCGCGGCTGGCGGCCCCACTTGAGGGGGCGCTCTCGGTATTGTGGGTCGCGCTGGTGCTGCTGGCGGCCGGACTGGTCGCAGTGCGCCTGTAGGGGAATGGGCAGACCGACACGAGCGATGTTCGCGGCGCTCGCGCTGCTTTTGACGGTGGTCCCGGCCACCGGTGCGTCGGCGCGCGTGCTTCAGTCGGCGCGCGTGCTTCATTTCCACGGGCGCGCGATTGTGGTGCCGCGCGGATGGACGGTCGTCGATCTCGCGCGTCATCCCGAGACCTGCGTCAGGCTTGACCGCGCGGCGGTCTACGTCGGCCGGCCGAGCTCGGCGCAGCGGTGCCCGGCGCGCGCGATCGGGCGCAGCCGGGCGATCCTGGTGGAGCCGCGCGGGCCGCGCGCGGTGGTGCTTCACGGCGCGCGGACGGTCGCGCCGAGCGGCGGCGGCGCGCTCGGGGGCACCGGGCCGGCGCCGGCTCCGAAGCCCGGGCCGACGCCCGGACCCGCGCTCGGCCCCGGGGCCGGCTCGGTCGCGGGGGCCACGTACAGCGGCCTCGGGTTCGACCCCTGCAGCGCCCCGACCCCAGCGCAGATGGCGGCGTGGTTGACCTCTCCGTACCGCGCCGTCGGGATCTACGTGGGCGGCACGAACATGGGGTGCGCCCAGCCGAATCTGTCGGCGGCGTGGGTCAGCCAGGAGTCAGCCGCGGGCTGGCACCTGATCCCGACCTACGTCGGCCTCCAGGCGCCGTCCAACAGCTGCGGGTGCTCGGGGATCGCGTCGAGGCAGGCGACCGCGCAGGGGGTTGCGGCCGCGAACGACGCGGTCGCCCACGCCCGCGCGCTCGGTCTCGGCGCGGGCAACCCGATCTACGACGACATGGAGTACTACGACCGGACCGGCGCCAACGCGTCCGCGGTACTTGGGTTCCTTTCGGGCTGGACCGCCCAGCTCCACGCCGCCGGGTACCGCTCGGGCGTGTACGGCAACTCGGACTCGGTGATCGCGGACCTGCTGACACGGCAGGGGACCGGCTACCCCGAGCCGGACGACATCTGGTTCGCGGAGTGGAACGACGCACACACGGTGAGCAGCTCGTACATCCCGTCCGGATTCTGGGTCGGTCGCCGCCTGCACCAGTACAGCGGCGGCGTCAACGCGACGTATGGCGGTGTGACGATCAACATCGACGGCGATCAGCTCGACGGCGCGACCGCGGCGGCCGGCAGTGTCGCCACGATCGCGACCCCGTTCCCCGAGGGCGCGTTCGTGCAGGTGTCGGGAACGAAGCCGGTCTACCGGGTCGCGGGCGGCGCGCCGCTGCTGGTCGACAGCTGGACGGCGTTCGGCACCACACCGCAGCCGTACAAGGTGATCTCCAAGCGCCAGTTCGCCTCGCTCAACGCCGTGCCGGCATCCGGCACGTTTCTGAAGACCGCGGCCGGGGCCGTCTACCGCGTTGCCGGCGGCGCCGCGCTGGCGATCACGAGCACGGCACTGTTCCCAGGCCTCTCCTCGGCCGTGACGGTCGATCCGTGGGACCTCGCACACCCGTCCTCGCCGAGCGCGCATCTCGCTCCGCGCCCCGCCGACGGGACGATCGTCGAGGGCCTGCCGTCTCGCAGCTACTGGGTGTTCGACGGCCGCTCGCGGCGGACGGTGTCGCAGTCCTCGACCGCGACCCAGGTCGACGACGACGCCCTGAGCGCGTTCCCGATCGTCCCGTGCCTCGTGCCCGGACTCCGCGGACTGACGCTCACCCAGGCGCGCGCGGTGCTGCAGGCCGCCGACTGTGGCGTCGGGACCGTGCGCCGCCGCCGCACCCCGCCCCGGCACCAGTTCCTCCACGTCGCCCGCCAGTTCCCGGGCGCCAACGCCCACCGCGCGGCGCTGAGCCCGGTCGCCCTGACGCTCAACTAGGGGCGACTAGCCTCGCGGGCTAGGAGCTCCGAGCTGGGATCACCAGCTCCGAAGGGTGCTTGGCGTCGTGGTAGATCGACAGCGTCGCGCCCGCGCTCGCGAGCGTTGACGGCACCGACTGCGTCAGGTGCGGGAGGTCGGCGGTCTGGAGCGTGAGCTGGAGCTTGTGGCCGGCGGCGAGGTCCCAGCCGGTCGGGAAGATCTCGACGTCGACCTCGACCGGAGAGCCGTCGCTCGGCACAGACAGCACCGATGACTGCGTGAACGGGTGGTACGGCATCGTCATCAGGCCGCCGGAGTACACCGTGCGCGACTTGTCGAGCGCCCGTAGCGAGATCGTGCACCAGCCGGCGCTCATCTGCGTCGTGGTGCCGTCGGCTGCGACGTCCTCGACGCGGGCGGTCAAGAGCGCGTCGCGTCCGTCGGTGCTCCCGACCCAGAGCCGGGCTGTCATCGGGCCGAGCAGGTGGAGGCTCTGCTTGAGCGGCAGGTCGTAAGACAGGCTGGTGGCGTCGCCCGCCCGGTTGTCGGTCTCGCACGGCGTACCCGACCCGGCGCCGGCGGTCCATTGCACGGTCGAGCGGCTGCACGCCCCGGTCACCGGGTTCGGCAGCAGCGTATCCGGCCCCTGGCTCGACGGCGGCGTCGCGCTCGCGAGCGTGCCGGGCGACTGAGGCGCGGACGGGCCACCGAGGTGGAGCGCCTTGAACGCCACGTCCGGGGCGTACCAGTTGTTCGCCGTGCGCCACTTACCCGAGCCGTTCTCGTAATAGGTGACCGGCGCGATCGTGTCCTTCGCGCCCTTGGCGTTGTCGAGACCGGGGTCGGGCAGGCCCTTGACGTAGTGGTCCATCCATCGCAGCTCGAGGTCGTCGAGCGACGGGACCCCCGAGACGGGGAGGCCGCTGCCGGCGGTGATGTGGTACCAGGGTCCCATCAGCAGCCGGGTGTGGACCCCGTCGCGGCGCAGCGCCTGGTAGAGCAGCGGCTCGGCGCGCTGGAACAGGTCGAACCAGCCGCCGACGATGAACGTCGGGATCCGGATCTTCGAGATCCGGTCGATCGGCGAGCGCGCCTGATAGAAGGGGCCGTCGTACGCGGCGTTGCCCCCGGTCGTCGAGTCGACGACCTGCGTGCCCTGGAACGAGAGCGCGCCGCCGGTGTGCTGGACGAGCACCTTGGCGGCCTCGGTCGGATCGCTCGGGGTGTAGGTCGGCGGCAGCATCCCAAGCCCCGAGACCAGTCCGAGCCACGTGGGGATGAACGAGGTATCGACCGCGCCGCCGCCGAAGGTCACGTCGCGGTAGGCGTCCGACATCGGGACGATCGGGAACGCGGCCTTGACGCCCGGCGGCTGCTCCTCGGCCGTCAGCAGCTGGTTGATCGCGCCGTACGAGGTGCCGTGCAGGCCGATCGAGCCGTTGCTCCACGTCTGCTTGCGCGTCCACTCCGCCAGCTCGTAGCCGTCGAGCTGCTCGCGGGGGCCGAACGAGTCCCACGACCCCTCCGAGGAGCCCGTCCCGCGAGCGTCCGCGATCACCTGGACGAACCCGTGCTCGACGAGATAGTCGTCCTCGAAGTTCAGCGACGGCGTGTTCTTGTTGTACGGCGTCTGCGTCAGCAGCACCGGGTAGTGCCCCGGCAGCGCCTTGCCGCTCGAATCGGCCGGCTGCACGACGTCGGCGTAAAGCACGACTCCGTCGCTCATCGTGATCGGGACGTTCGTGGTCTTGACGACGGCGCCGGCGATCGGCTTCGGAGGCGTCCAGGTGGAGGGGGATGCCGTCCGCGCCTGAGCCACGCCGGCGTCGACCGCGAGCACGGCGCACCATACGAACAAGAGCCTGCGAAGCATTGCGAGCCTCCCAATTGATCCCTGCCGAGCCGCCGGGATTGCGGCTCGCGACATGGCCCAAGATATGGGGGCCCGCGTCCTGGAGGTCGCGAACCCGTACGTTTTTCGTCCTGGCGGCTACTCGCGTCCAAGCAGCCTGCGAACCGCTCCGGCCCGGCGCTCGCGCTTGCGGATCACCGCGAAGCGGAACTCGTTCGGCTTGAGGATCTCGACCCCGGCGATCTCGGACTCGAGCCCGCAGGCCTCCTGCTCGGAGAGGAACGGCGACTCGATCCGGCCGGTCCGCGCGAACCGCTCCAGCACCTCGCGCGTCGTCGGCGCCTCCTCGAACGGCTGCCAGTCGAGGTCCTCGATGATGTAGATGCCGCCGTCCTCGACGCTCCCGAACAGGCTCGCGAGCGAGATCTGCTGGTGCGAGGAGGCGTGGGAGGCGTCGTCGATCACGAGTCTGAACCGGGGCTTTTTCGCGTCTTCGAGGAATCGCGCGATGTCGGCGCGCGAGGACTGGTCGCCTTGGAACAGGTGCGTGTCGCGCTGCTCGAAGAAGCCGAAGTCATGCAGGTCGTAGCCGAACAACCTCGCGTTCGGGAAGAACTCGCGCCACACGCGCATCGACGGCGCATCGTCCGGCTGGCCCTCCTTGTACGTGGCGGCGTCGAGGCCGATCTCGAGGAAGTCGAACCGCTGCCGGCGGAACGCCGAGAATATGCGCTCGTATTCGAGCGCGTAGAAGTGCGGGAATCCGTCCCCCCAGAACACCTCGCTGCCCTTATCCGATCCGGCGGCATTGCATCCCAGCACCAGCTCGCTGGCGGAAAACGCGGCGAGGTAGTACAGCTCGACGATCCCGTCGGCCTCGGCTGCGAGGCGCACCTCCAGCTCGTCGCCGCCTGAGGAGGCGAGCTCGAGCGTCACGGCGCCCTGCTCGCCACCAGCCAGTCGCAGCCGCGACTCGGCGAGCATCTCGCCGGTGGTGTCGAGGACCTCGGCGTTCACGCCGGTCGGCGCGCCGCCCACGGCGCCGCGGCTAACGAGCACGCAGCTAACCGCGCCGATCTCATCCGCAGGAATCGGCCCCAGCGTCACCCCGTCACGGCCGAGCACGACGCCGGGCGCGAACGCTGGGCTCTCCGTCGTGTGACGGGAGAGCAGGCGATACGCCGTCAGGCTGCGGGCTCCTCGACCTCGAGCTCGGGCTCGTCGGCCTCGGGCTCGTCGCGCTCTGGGGGCTCGGACGCCGCCTGCCTCGTGACCGCGCCGTTCGCGCCGTCGCCGGTGCCGTTGTCGCCACCCGAGCTCCGGCCCCGGCGCCGGCGCTTGTTCCCGCGCCGGCCCTTGGGGAAGTTCCGCAGCAGCTCGCGCGCGAGCGCGGCCGGCTTGCGGGCCATCCGCGTACGCGCTCCCCGGAGCGCCTCCTCGGCCTCGGGGGTGTGCGCGAGCGCCGCGGCGAGCAGGGCCGCCGACAGCCGCCGGTCCTCCTTGCGCGCGGCGTGGACGAGCCGGCGCGCGTTTCGCGCGTGGGCGGACCCCGAAGAGTTGACGAGCAGGCCGAGCAGCCGCTTGGTCTCGGGCCAGCGCTGGACGGCGTACTCCTCGTGCACCTCGCGGGTGTACTCGGCCATCCGCCAGATCCACGCGTTCGCCTGGTCGCGGCGGCCGATGCGGCGCTCGGCGAGCGCCTGGAGCATGATCTTGACGCCCTCGCGTCGCTCGTCGCGCGGCCAGCCGGCCATGATGTCGATTGCGGTGTCGAACGCCTCCGCGTCGCGCGAGGAGGCGATCTCCTGGAGCGCGCGGAGCCGCAGCTGGGAGTTGCGGTTGCGCTGGACCGCGGTCAGCAGGAACCGCCGGCGCAGCTCGCCCTGGCGGTCGAAGTGGAGCATCGCCTTTGCCCGGCGCCAGCCGTTCGGGGCGACTCGCGCTCCCGCGAGCGCTGCCCACACGTGCTGCTCGCCGTAGTCGAGGTGCTCGACCGCGATCCGCCACAGCTCGCGCTCGAATACGAGCGCGCGCCGCTCGGGATCCGGCGTGACGGGCAGCACCCGACGCTCGACCCGGACCCGCCGGCCGCGGCCACGGCGAACCGGGCCGACGACGATCGCGCCGCCGCGGTACACGTCGCGGTCGAGCAGCGAGTGGAGCGTCACGACCGGGTCGTCGTGCTTGGTCGCCGGGTGGACGAAGTCGACGACGATCCCCGCCTCCTTGCCCGGGTGGCGGCGGGTGACGCGGCCGACCCGCTGCTGGTAGACGCGCTTGGACGCGGTCGGCGCGAGGTGCATGCACACCGTCGCGCGGGGGCTGTTCCACCCCTCGGCCAGCAGCATCGCGTTGACGAGCACGTCGATCTTGCCGCTCTCGTAGTCGGCCAGGATCCGCGCGAGCTGGCGCTTGGGCGTCTCGCCCGAGACGGCCTGCGCCTTGATCCCGACCTCGCGGAAAGCCTCGGCAACGTTCTTCGAGTGGCGGACGCCGGCCGCGTAGACGACGCCCGGGATCCCGTTGAAGCGAGTCTTGTAGAGGTCGGCGATGGCGGTGTTGAACGGCGTCTGGTCCAGCAGCTCGGCGAGCAGCTCCTGGTCGAATTCGGTGTCCACCTCGCCGCGGCGAAGCGGCACCTTGGCGATCGTCCGGACTCCTGGCCCGGGCGGGATCCTGATGCACCGAAGCGGCGCGATCACGCCCCGGCGGGCGGCCTGGGCGAGGTCGAAACGCGACGTCTGGGTCGGGAACAGGTCGGTGACGTGCCGGGCGATAAGCGCGCCGGTCGCGGTCATCCCGATGAAGATCGGCCCGGTCCACCGCCGAATCGCCGCGGAGGTCTTCTCGCCGAGCGCGGTGTGCGCCTCGTCGCAGATCACGATCGTGTAGGCGTCGGAGATCTTTCCGGCGTTGCGCACGAACCACTGGTAGGTCTCGACCGTGACCGGCCCGTTGGCGGCGTCGTGGCCGGCCAGCAGCGGCGCGTGGATCCGGTCGCGGTAGCCGCGGTCGCGCAGCTCGCCGTTGAACTGGTCGACGAGGTTGCGGCGGTGGGTGAGGATCAGGGTGCCGCCGGTGCGCGAGGCCTCGACGAACCCGAGCGCGGCGACCGTCTTGCCCGCGCCGGTGGCGTGCTCGAACCAGAAGCGGCGGCCGGCGTTCGGGTCCTCGGGCTGCTCGTCGAGCTGGACGTCGGCGTCGAGCTCGGCGCCGGGGTCCTGCCAATCCTGGGGCTCCTCGTCTTCCTCCTCCTCGGCCTCGTCCTCGCTGTCGAGCTCTTCCTCCTCCTCGCCGGGGAATGCGGCGGAGGCGAGCTGCGGGGATGCGACCTGGGCCGGCGCGTTGCCGTTGCCGTTGCCGGCGCCGTTGCCGTTGCGCTGCTCCTCGGCGAGCAGCGCGGTCAGCGTCCCGGAGAGGGCGTCGACCTGGTGGGCGGAGAGGACGGTGCCCTCGGCGAGATGCGGCTCGTCCTCGGACAGCAGCCGCTCGAGCCCGAGCAGCAGCGAGAAGTGTCGGCGCCACTCGACCGACGGCTGCTTGTTGCCG
Organism: uncultured Solirubrobacterales bacterium; assembly: GCA_963770735.1. Classification (GTDB taxonomy): domain Bacteria; phylum Actinomycetota; class Thermoleophilia; order Solirubrobacterales; family Solirubrobacteraceae; genus Palsa-465. The sequence goes on from CAVYRB010000001.1 coordinate 554,358, forward strand.
GCCTCGATCTCTATGAGCGCGGCGTCGAGCGCGCGACGGCGCGCCGAGCCCGGAGCAAGGGCTTCATCGAGGGCCTCGCCCTCGTAGACGAACTGTTCACGTGTGAACAGCTCCGCTCGCGCGATGGCGGCAGCATTGGGAAGCGGGGTGATAGCACCCATCAAATTCGGGAATTGCGACGTGTCAGGAATGCGAGCCGTCGCGGTACCAAGGCGCGGCTCAGACGTCCTCGAAAAGACAACTAGCCCGACGGGGAGAACCTCAGAAGCCCACGGCCCCCTCGCCGGAACTGGTTTCAGAGGATGAGCTGATTCTAGCGTACCCGGACCTGACAAGCTTGCTGTCGGTGAGCGCGACAGTGAAGTACGAGGTCAGGCAGGCGCGAGGCCGTCACGAGCTCGAAGACGCGTTGGCGCTGCGCCACGAGGTCTTCTGCGTCGAGCAGGGCGTGCCGCGCCACGAGGAGCTCGACGGCCGCGATGGCGACGGGATCCACCTGGTCGCGGTCGAGGGCGCCGAGGTGCTCGGCACCTGCCGGCTGCTGCTGGTTGGCCGGACCGTCCAATTCAGCCGCCTCGCGGTGCGCGCCGACCATCGCCGGCGCGGGATCGCGACCGCCCTGCTCGAGGTCGCCGACGCTCAGGCGCGCGCCTCCGGCGGACGCCGCCTGGTCCTGCACGCGCAGACCTACGCCCAATCGCTTTACGAGAACGCTGGGTACAGGACCCGCGGCGGTGTGTTTCGCGAGGCCGGGATCGAGCACGTCGCGATGGAGAAGGAGCTTGCCTGAAATCAGGATCGACCCGCTGACCGGTCAGCGGTCGATCATCGCGGGGGACCGGGCGGGGCGCCCGGGCGGGCAGCTGTCGGCCGAGCCGGCCGCGCCGCTGGACCCGGAGACAGACCCGTTCTCCGAGGGGCACGAGGACCGGACCCCGCCCGAGCTGTCCGCGGTCAGGCCGAACGGCGGGCCGCCGGATTCCCCCGGCTGGACCGTGCGCGTTGTTCCCAACCTTTACCCGGCGCTCAACGAGGACTCGGAAGCGCCGCCGCCCGAGGCTAACCCCGACCTGTTCTGGGCCGCCCCGGCGCGCGGGCATCACGAGGTGATCGTCAACGCCCCCGACCCGGTGGTTTCGCTCGCGCAGCTGAGCGCCGAGCAGGTCGCCGGCGCGATGGAGGTCTGGCGCGAGCGGATCCTCGCGCACCCGGAAGCCGCGTACGTGCACCTGATCGTCAACGAGCGCCGCGAGGCCGGGGCGTCGCTGCCGCACACCCACTCGCAGCTGTACGCGCTCGACTTCGTCCCCGCGGCGATCGCGCGCGAGCGCGAGCGGTTCGGCGCCCACGCGACCCGGACGATGGGCTCGAACCTGCTCGCGGACGTCGTCCAGGAGGAGGTTCGCCGGCGCGAGCGGATCGTCGCGATCGACGAGGAGGCGGTGGCGATTGCCGCCTACGCCGGGCGGGTTCCGTTCCAGCTGATGATCGCCCCGCGCACGCCGCGGGCGCGCTTCGAGGATCCCGGGCCGACCGGGGCGGCGCTGCTGCACGACACGCTCACCCGGCTTGCGCGGGTGCTCGGCGCGAGCCCACCGCTGAACATGTGGGTGCGGACCGCGCCGGCGGGGGCCGAGTACTTCTGCTGGCGGATCGACATCCTCCCGCGGCTCACACATTTGGCCGGGCTCGAGCTCGGTGCCGGCGTGAACCTCAATATCGTCGCGCCCGAGCAGGCGGCCGCACGGTTGCGGGACGCCTGAGGGGTACCGATGCGCGCCCTGATCCAGCGGGTGTCCCGCGCGTCGGTGAGCGTCGACGGCTCGATCGTCTCGGAGATCGGCCCGGGTCTGCTCGTCCTGCTGGGCGTCACCCACGATGACACCGACCGGGAGGCCGAATGGCTCGCCGACAAGGTTCGGGCGCTGCGGATCTTCCCCGACGCCGAGGGCCGGATGAACGAGCCCCTCGGGGACCGGGAGGCGCTGTGTGTGAGCCAGTTCACGCTCTACGGCGACGCCCGCAAGGGCAACCGGCCCAGCTGGGTCGCGGCCGCCGCGCCGGATCAGGCCGAGCCGCTGTACGAGCGGTTCTGCGATCGCCTCGGCGCCGCCCGCGGCGTGTTCGGAGCGCTGATGCAGGTCGAGCTCGTCAACGACGGCCCGGTCACGCTGCTGGTCGAGACCGCGGGCGCTAGCGGCGCACGCTGAGCATCACGGCGGTGGCGATTGCCACCCCGACCGCGCCGATCACCGCCGCCCCGACGACGAACGCCGTGTGTGTGTTCGCGTAGGAGAGGACCTGGTGCGGCCGCACGAGCGCTACCAGCGCCACGAGCACTCCTCCCCCCAACAGGGCGAAGGCGGGTGGCACCAGCGCGCTGCGCAGCGGGATCGAGGGGCGTAGCGGGAGCTCCGGCCGGCGGAGCGGGCGGGCGTCCCCGGCGAACACGAAGGCCAGGGCGAGCTGGGCCCAGGTCACCGCGACCAGGAATCCACCGAGCACGTCGCTCGGGTAGTGCCAGCCGAGCGTCAGGAACGAGTAGCTGACCGCCACGGCGAAGACCGCGCCGAGCGCCGCCGCTGCCGGCCGGGCGCGGGCAGGCACCGCCAGCACCAGCGCGAGCGCGAGCGACATCGCCGCGGTCGCGTGTCCGCTTGGCCACGACTCGGCGGTGACCGAGATGTGCGGGCCGACCAGCGAGTGCGCGCGCGGGTGGGCCAGCAGCACCTTCAAGAGCTGGGTGGTGATGCTGGCGCCCGTCAGCAGCATCGTGATCGCGAGCGCTGAGCGCGGCCGATGGCGGACCGCGGCGAGTGCGACTAGGCAGGCGCCGAGGACCACGAACGGCGCTGGGTCGCAGAGCCTCGCGATGAACGACGCGATCGCGTCGACGTGGTGATGCTTCAGGCCGCCGAAGCCGATGAAGATCGACTGATCTGAGTGCTCGCCGATGCCCGTGTGGAAGGCGAGCAGCCAGACGAGCACGAGCATCGCGGAGCTGGCGAGGGCCCCGATCAGCGCAATCCTTGGGCGTACGGGCATCGAAACCAGCGTAACGGGCTCGTTTAGTGCCGGATAATCCTCGCCGTGGCTCGGTACCGCTACCTGTTCACGCAGCTCGTCTCGCGCGAGCTGCGCCGCAAGTACAAAGGCTCCCGTCTGGGGGTCCTGTGGTACCTCGTCAATCCGCTCGTCCTGCTCGGCGCGTACACGCTGATGTTCGGCCACGTGCTGAAGGTGCAGTCGTTCCCCGACTACCCGATCTTCCTGATGATCGGGATCGTCGTCTGGACGTTCTTCCAGCAGTCGCTGCTGGCGTCCTCGGAGTCGCTGATCGACCAGGGGCCGCTGGTGCGCAAGGCGCGGTTCCCGCGAGAGGCGATCCCGGCCTCGTCGGTCACGGTGCAGCTGATCACGTTCCTCGCGATCCTGGCGCTGCTGCTCCCGATCGCGCTCGCGGTACGCGGAAGCCTGGCGCCGGCGCTGCTGCTGCTTCCGCTGGTGGTCGCGCTGCTGTTCTGCTTTGCGCTCGGTTGCGCGCTGATCATCAGCGTGATGCACGCGTACTTCCGCGACATCGCGCCGATCGTCGCCGCCGCGCTGCTGCCTTGGTTCTTCCTGACGCCGATCTTCTACCAGCCGAGCACGCTCCCGTTCGCCCAGCAGCACGCGTGGGTCGAGACGCTGCTCGCGTGGGTCAACCCGATCGCTCCGTTCGTCGAGGCGACCCGCTCGATCCTGTACGCGGGCGCCGCCCCGTCGTGGGGCGTCCTCGTCTACATCGTCTGCGTCGCGGCGGTCACGCTCGGCGCCGGGGCGCTCGTGTTCAGGCGGATGGAGGGTGAGCTGGCGGTGGTCGTGTGAGCACGCTCGACCTGCGACTTCGACCTGGGGAAGTAGTCCTGCGCGACGCGACCCGCTGGTTCAACGTCCGCGCCGACAACGCCCGTACGCTCAAGGGAGTGCTGCTCGGCAGGCGCGTCAGCGGCCCGCCTCCGGTTCCGGCGCTCCAGGGCGTGACCCTGCAGATCGAGCCCGGCGAGACGGTCGGGATCGTCGGTCGCAACGGCGCCGGAAAGACCTCGACGCTGCGCGTGCTCGCGGGGATCATCCCGCTGCAGGCGGGGACGGGCGGGTGCGGCGGGCGGACGATCTCGCTGCTCGAGCTCGGCGCCGGCTTCAGCCGCGACTTCTCGGGGCGCGAGAACATCTACCTGCAGGGAGCGCTGTACGGGCTGACCAAGGCCGAGCTCGAGCCGCGGGTCGAGCAGGTCGTCGCGTTCTCCGAGCTCGGCCACTTCATCGACGTGCCGGTGAAGGCGTATTCCGCCGGCATGATGCTGCGGCTCGGGTTCTCGATCGCCGCCCACCTCGAGGCCGATGTGCTGCTGATCGACGAGGTGCTGGCGGTCGGCGACGAGGGGTTCCAGCGCAAGTGCCTGCGCCGGATCTCCGAGCAGATCGCGGCGGGCGCGACGCTCGTGCTCGTGTCCCACGACGCCCGCGCGATCGAGCGCGTCTGCGACCGCGTGGTCGTGATCGACGGCGGCCGCGTCGAGTTCGACGGCCCGACGGCCGAGGGGCTGCTCCATTACCACCAGCTGATGGGGACCGAGCGCGGCGGCGGCGAGTCGCTGCGACCCGAGACCGACCACGCGCTCCATGTCTCCGACGTCGAGCTGCGCGACGGCGCCGGACGCCCGAGCTCGGTGTTCGCGAGCGGCGTCCCGCTGCAGGTGATCGTCGCGCTGCGCGCGAAGCGGCCGGTCGAGGACGCGACGCTGGCGCTCGAGCTGCGCGCGCAGGACGGCACCCGCGTGTACCGGACGACGCACCCGTTCGAGCTCGACCCCGACGCCAGCGCCCAGCTTGCGTTCGAGATCCCGGCGCTGAACCTGCTCGGCGGCGACTACGACCTGGCGCTCGGCGCCGGCCACGGATCCGAGGCGGCGCTGATCGAGCGGACGGTCCGCTTCGCGGTCGCGCGCGAGCCGGGCGACGAGGGGATCGTCGCACTGCGGGGCGAGTGGCGCGCGATGCCCGCCGAGCGGGAGCTCGAGCCGTGAAGGACCCCGCCGAGGCGGCCGAGGCGGCGCGGCGGGCGGCGGCCGCGGTGGCGGCGAGCGAGCCCGACGATGGCGTCCCGTGGACGCTCGAGGATCCGACGCTGTCGAGCACCCGGCTGATGCAGTGGGCGATCCTCACGCCGGAGGAGGCCCGCGTGTACTCGACCCGGCGGATGGGCAGGCCGATCACGCTGGTGAAGCGGGGGCTCGTGCGGATGCTCCGCCAGTACCTGAACGAGGTGAACGCGCAGCAGAGCCGCTTCAACGCGCTCGTCGCCGCTCACGTGATGCGGCTCGAGCAGCGGGTTGACGAGCTCGAGCGCCGCGCGGCGGAACGAGACCAGACGGCTCGATGAGAGTCTCGCAGGTCCTCTGCGCGGCCGGACCGGTCGACGCCGTCACCAACCAGGCGTTCGCGTGGCGCCGCAAGTTCGACGGCTGGGGGTGGAGCGGCGAGGACTACTCGGCGCGTCTGGCCCCGGGGTTCCGATCGGGGGCGCTCCGCGATCTCGAGGAGCTCGAGCCGGCGGCCGATGAAGTCGTGCTCGTGCACTACTCGGGATACGCCGCCGGGCTCGAGCGGGTGGCGGCGGCGACCCGGCGGACGCTGCTCTTGTCCCACAACGTCACGCCGTCGAGGTACTTCTGGGCGACCGACCCGGTGACCGCGGGAGTCTGCGAGCTCGGCCGCGAGCAGCTCGGGCAGCTCGGGACCAGGGCGGGCGCAGTCGTGGGGGTGTCGGAGTTCAATGCGCGCGAGCTCGAGACGCTCAGCGGCCGCTCCGCGGAGGCGATCCCGGTGCTGTTCGAGCCGGCGCCGATCCCGCCGGACACGGTCGAGCCCGACGGGCCGCCGGCGGTCCTGTTCGTCGGGCGGCTTGCGCCGCACAAGCGCCAGGATCTGGTGATCGCCGCGTTCGCCCGGTTCCGGCGGAACGCTCCCGGGGCCCGGCTGACGCTGGTGGGCTCGCCCGCGACCGAGGAGTTCGGGTCATGGCTGCGCGAGCTCGCCGACCGGCTCGCGCCGGGGGCGGTGACGTTCGAGACCGAGATCTCCGGGGCGCGGCTCACCGCGCACTACGCCCGGGCCGACGCGTTCCTGTGCCTGTCCGAGCACGAGGGCTTCTGCATCCCGCTGCTCGAGGCGTTCCACTCCGGGGTGCCGGTGATCGCGCGCGACGCGGGCGCGGTCGCGGAGGTCGTCGGCGACGCGGCGATCGTGCTCGGCTCCGGCGACGACACGGGGACCGCGGCCGAGGCGCTGCGGCTCGTGGTGTCCGAGCCCGAGCTGCGCGCGGAGCTTCTCGGGCGAGGCGAGCGCCGGCTCGAGCACTACGACGCCGGTCGCGCGGCCGAGCGGCTGCGCGCGGTGGTCACGGGGCTCGCCCGGTGAACGGCCCGGTGCGATCGCTCAAGTACGCGCTCAGCCGCCACGGGCTGAATCGCACGCTGGTGGTGCGCCGCCTGACGCATGAGCTCAGCCATCCGCGGCTGCGAGAGCTCCGCGCCGAGGCCCGCACCGGCACCGGCGTACGGGCGCGCGTGCTGCGGTTCGCGTTCACGCAGCTCGAGCGCGGGATCCTCCGGGTTCCCCAGGGGCGCGGGCAGGGGCTGATCCTCGACATGAGCTACATCCCGATCTCGCATGCCCACGCGGGCGCGCTCGCATCCGGGAACCTCGAGGGGTCTGTCCAGGAGGCGCTCGTGCGCCACATCGGGACCCGGGACGTCGTCTACGACATCGGCGCGAATCTCGGATTCTTCTCGCTGCTCGCGGCGCGGCTGGTCGGGCCCGCGGGGCGCGTGTACGCGTTCGAGCCCGCACCGGAGAACGCCGAGGCGATCCGGCGAAACGCGGAGCTGAACCTGATCTCGCAGGTGACCGTGATCCCGCGAGCGGTGTCCTCGCGCGCGGGCACGGCGCGGCTCCAGATCGTCGACGACCAGAGCTGGTCCCGACTCGAGGAGTTCGGCGAGCATCCGGACACCGAGCACGTGCTCGAGGTTGAGACCGTCACGATCGACGAGCTCGTCGCCTCCGGCGAGCTGCCGCCCCCCGCCCTGGTCAAGATCGACGTCGAGGGCGCCGAGGTCGCGGTCCTCGAGGGCATGCGCCGGACGATCGCCGAGCACCGCCCGGCGATCGTGTGCGAGCTCCACGACACCCACCGCGAGGTGGCGGCCGCGCTCGCGGCGCATCGATACCGGGTCGTCAACCTCGAGGGCCCGGCGCCGATCGAGGCCGACCCCGCCGCCAACCATGCGCTCGGGCTGCCGCCGCTCGACGGCGGGGATTAGCCCGCTTCCGCCGCCGAAGTTTGGCGTTTGGCCGCCAGGGGGTGGCGGTGAATCGCCATTCATCGGCTGCGCGCGGCCGGGATGCGGATCGTTGACCTAGAACCGGCTGTATCCGGCACCGGTGTAGATCCGGTCGAGCCGCCGCGTCGAACATTGGCTGGGCCCCGGGACCGCCGGGCTCTCGCGCCACAGCACGTAGCCGTCGTTCAGCCGCAGATACGACCCGACCGCGTCAACCGGGCGCCGAACTCCGCGCAACGTGACGATGTAGTCGGCCTTGCGCGAAACGGGGACGTGCGGGTAGTCGGTGCCGAGCAGCGGGAGCTGCGAGCACAGCGGCCGCGCGTCGAGGAAGTACGCGACCCAGAGCTGGTCGCCCGGCGGAACGTCGAGGCGCACCGATGCCCCCGGGGGGAGCGACCGTGCCCAGGAGCTGAGCTGGACGGTCGCGGGCGGCAGCTGGTAGCCGAGGTTGTAGATCGTGAGGAACGCGCCGCTGGCCGCCGCCAGCATCAGGCCCGCGAGCGCGACCGCACCGAACCGCCGTAAGCGTGAAGCGCCGATGACCGCCATCAGCATCAACAGCGGGCCGATGAACGCGAGCAGCTTGAACTCGAAGTACCAGCCGAACGCCCGGTGTCGGAAGTAGATCGCGAGCAGCACGCCGAGCGCGAGCAGGCCCCCGAGCCCCCACTTCAGCGACGGGTGCTGGGAGGCCAGGCCGTACGCCGCGAGCGCGAGGATCGCGACGACGAGCGGCAGGTACCAGAGCGAGCTCGGTAGCGACAGCGCGTAGTTGAACGGGAGGTAGCGCCCGAGATCGCCGCCCCATCCGGCGAGGCTGTGGCCGGGCAGCAGGACGTTGAAGGCGCCGACTCCCTTGTCGACCGCCCCCGCGACGGGAATCGCCAGGAGCACCGCGGCCGGCACGATCCAGATCAGGCTGCGCGCGCCGCGGTACAGCGAACGCAGCGTGAAGACCCGCTCGCCGGCTCTGATCCGCCGCCGCCGCTCGAGCGCCGCGAACACGATCAGCGGCACCGCCGGGATCGGCGCCGCGAGCGGGTACGCGAGCACGAGCACGAGCGCGAACAGCGCGAGCAGGCCGACCGTGCCCCGCCGCGCGCTCGGCGACAGCCCCGGTTGGACCGCCCACCACCCGAGCACCAGCGTGAACGGAAGCGTCACCCATCCCCAGGTCTGGTTGAAGTACGGGTTCAGCCCGGTGAACAGCGCCAGCCGGTCGAGGCCGGCGACGCCCATCGCGATCAGCGCGATCCCTCGGGGCGCCCCGAGCACGTCGCGCGCGAACAGGAACAGGCCGACCGCCGCCAGCGCGAGCAGCATCGCCGCCAGCACCGGCAGCACCTGCCATGTCGCGAGGCCGGAGACCGTCGAAACCCCCGCGAACGCGTAGTAGATCGGGAACTTCGACTGCCACGTCGAAGGGATCTGGTTGATCGGGACCGACGTGTCGACGCCGGTCGGGTACGCGTGCTGGAGGAAGTTCGCCGCCCCCGCCGCGACGTGCGCGTCCGAGCCGGTGCCGACCGGCGCGACGTAATGCTGCACCGCGATCACGGGGATCAGCGCGACCACGAGCACGACGAACGCGATCAGCGACGGCCACGCGAGCTCGCGCACGTCGAGCTTCGGCCAGCCGCGGCGGCGTACGGCGAACCATCCGAGCGCGACCCCCACGACGAGCACGATCGTGAGCGACGCCGGATATGGAAGGTGCGCGAACCCGAGCACGGTCATCGCGACGCCGACGGCGCACCCTCCCGTTGGCAGGACCCAGAGCGGCTCGTGGCGTCGCAGCGGCGCCGGGAGCAGCAGCCGCACCAGCCCGAAGCCGCCGATCCCGAACAGGACGACGGTCCCGGCGATGGCGCGGAGCGTTCCGGGAATCGCCGCGAACAGGTCGTGGCGCGGCCTGTGGTTGAAGTAGAACGTGGCCGCTGCGAGCGCGATCAGGATCCACAGCGCCGCTCCCCGCTCGGTGCGGGGATCGACGAGCCGTAGCAGCCGCCTCAGGCGGCCGGGCGCCTGGACTCGTTCAGCACTCTCCTCAGGAACACCGGGTTCCCGAGCAGGTACCGCCGCCACATCCGATGGGGCTCGATCGCGAGTCTGAAGATCCATTCGAGACCATTGTCCGCCAGCCACCTGGGGGCGCGCGGCGTGTGACCTGAGACGAAGTCGAACAGCGAGCCGACGGTCCAGACTACGCAGTCCTCGAGCCTGCCGCCGTAGCGGTCGACCCACAGCTCCTGCTTCGGCGTGCCCATCCCGACGAGCACGATCCGGGGCCGCTGCTCGTTGATGTGCTCGATCACCCGCTCGTTGTGGGGGGAGTCGAGATCGAAGAATCCGTGGTGGGCGCCGCACACGCGCAGCTGCGGGCAGCGCCGGCGCAGCCGGTCCGCCGCGACATGTGCCAGCGGCGGCTCGGAGCCGACCAGGTACATGCCGTGGCCGTCGAGCTCGCACAGCCTCGCCAGCGCCCAGATCCAGTCGGCGCCGGTCATCCGGTAGGGCACCGGCCGGTTCAGCACCCGCGCCGCGAGCCGGACGCCGTACCCGTCGCAGTAGACGAGGTCCGCGCGCCTGAGCGCCTCGGCCAGCTCCGGGAACGAGCGCGCCTGGTTGACGACGTGCGCGTTGACGTACATGACCCGGCGGGTCCGCTGCTCGGTCGCCCAGCCGGTGATGGTCTGGAGCACGTCGGCCGGTTGCGCGAGCTCGATCGGGATGTCGAACAGCACCGATGCCGGTCGGTCCCCGTCCACGATCCCAGTCTCCCGCTGGTCGACTGACGCGCGGAGTGCGTGCACAGTCACTTAATCGGCATCGTACGACGGCACTCGACCCCATGCGAAGCTTCCGGCGACCCGATGGTTGGAGACCAACCTGAGATCAGCGTGATCATCCGTGCACGCGACCAGGACGCCGCGATCGGCCGCTGCCTCGAGCTGCTCGCCCGCCAGCGGACGGACGGGCTCAGGGTCGAGGTGATCGTCGTCGACAGCGGCTCCCGCGACCGCACAGCCGGGGTCGCGCGCTCGTCCGGGGCGCGGGTCGTCGCGATCGCGCCCGATCGATTCTCGTTCGGCCGCGCTCTCAACCTGGGCGCCGCAGACGCCCGCGCCGAGCTGCTGGTGGCCCTTTCGGCGGACGCGTTCGCACGCGACGAGTCGTGGCTGGGGCGGCTCGCCGAGCCGTTTGCCGATCCAAGCGTGGCGTGCGTCTCCGGCGACCGCTACGGCCCGGACGGAGAGCCGCTGCGCGAGCGGGTCGTGCAGGACATCGAGCTCGCGCGGGCGCATCCCGGCTGGGGATACTCGAACGGCGCGGGCGCGTTTCGGGCGGCGCTGTGGCGTGAGCGCCCGTTCCGCGAGGACCTGCCGGGGTGCGAGGACCTCGAGTGGTCGTGGCACTGGCTCGAGCGCGGCTGGCGCTGCGTGGTCGACCCGGCGCTGGTCGTCGACCACGACCACACCCACGATTCGCTGCCGGCGATCTACCGGCGCGCTCGGCGCGAGGCGGAAGGGCTAATGAGGTTTGCGGACGGTGCCGCCGAGCCCGACCGAGGACTGCTGTCCGAGTGGTGGTCGGATCGTCGCTTCTATCACTCGCCGCTGCGCGCGCGGCTGAGCCACCGGCGAGCCGCGCGCCTGCTCGGCGAGCGCGCCGGCCGCCGTCGCGCCCGGCGATGACGCCGCTCGTCGCGATCGACGGGCGCGATGCCTTCGCGCCCGAACCGCGTGGCTGGGGCCGCTACGCCCGCTGCCTGATCGACGCGCTCTTGCGCTCGGGCGTCGCCGACGGACTCGAGCTCGACGTGATCAGCGGTGGGGGCCCCGGTCCGGAGATCGCATTCGAGCAGCTGAAGCTGCCGCTGCTCCTGCGCCGGCGCGCCGCCGCGCTCGTCCACGTCACCAACTGCTTCCTGCCGCTCAGGCGGCCGTGTCCCGGCGTCGTCACGATCCACGATCTGGCGTTCGACGCGTGGCCTGAGGACTTCCCCTGGGGCACGGGGATCAAGTACCGGCTGATCGCACCCCGCGCGGCGCGATCCGCCGAGCTCGTGATCTGCCCGTCGGAGTTCACCCGCCGGGACCTCCGCGAGCGCTACGGGATCGAACGCTCGAAGGTGCGCGTGATCCCCGAGGCGCCCGCGCTCGCGCTCGGCGACGCTTCAGCCCCCGTCGAGGGGCCCTACCTGCTCGCGGTCGGCGACCTGCGCCGCAAGAAGAACGTCGCCGCGCTCGTGCGTGCGTTCGCCGAGCTCCACCGCGAGCGGGCGATCGACCACCGGCTCGTGCTCGCGGGCGCCGACGCCGGCGAGGCTCCGCGATTGCGCGCGCTCGCGGGCGACGCTCCGGTCGAGCTGCACGGCTACGTCGACGACGCATCGCTCGACGCACTGATCCGCGGCGCCGAGCTGCTCGTCCACCCGAGCTTGTACGAGGGCTTCGGGCTCGTCGTCCTCGAGGCGATGGCGCGCGGGACACCGGTGCTCGCCGCCCGCGCGGGGGCGCTGCCGGAGACGGGCGGGGACGCGGCCGCGTACTTCGAGCCGGAGGAACGGGACGGACTGAAAACGGCGCTGGGGAAGCTGCTCGAAGACTCGGGGCGGCGCGCGCAGATGAGCGCGCTTGGCATCGAGTGGGCCGCTCGGTTCTCATGGGAGCGCACGGCGCGCGAGACCGTCAACGTGTACCGCGAGCTCCTCTGAGGTCGTTCTATGCGGCTGCGTACACCGAATGGGTGTATAGCGCCGCAAAGAACGGTGTCGTGACAGGCTGGCCGCGTGAACACGACCGTCCTCCTGCTCAGCACCAACGAGGCGCCGATGCTGGCCCATTCGCTGCCGGCCGTGCTCGCGCAGGCGCCGCGCCCCGAGGTCGTGGTCGTCGACAACGGGTCGACCGACGACAGCGCCGAGGTGGCCGAACGCCACGGCGCCGCGTACCTGCCGCTGAAACCTCGCCGCACGTATGCGGCGGCGCTCAACGACGCGATCGCCCGGACCGGCGGCGACGCGGTCGTGCTCCTGAATGCTGACTGCTTCGTCCGCCCCGGATTCCTGGCGGCGGCTGTGCCGCGGCTCGAGCAGCCCGGGGTCGGGGCGGTCGCGCCGAAGCTCGTCCGGGTCTCGGCCCCGGGCCGCCAGCTCGGGCAGATCGACACCGCGGCGATGTACGTGGATCGCCACCGCAAGAACGGCCTCGTCGGCCACGGCCGGCCGGCCGGGAGCTACTCGGCGCAGGGGGACGCGTTCGGGTGCGACGGCGCCGCGGCGGTCTACCGGCGCGAGACACTCGAGGACTGCGCGCTGGGCGGCCGCGAGGTGTTCGACGAGGAGATGGAGCTATGGGCGTCGGACGCGGATCTCGCGTGGCGGGCGCAACTGCTCGGCTGGCGGTGTGAGTACGAGCCGCGCGCGGTCGCGGAGCACATCCGCACGTACAGCCCATCCACCCGGGCCCGGATGAGCGAGCGGGCGCGGCGTCTGCAGTTTCGCAATCGCTACCTGATGATCGTCAAGAACGAGACGCGCGCGGGTCTGGCCAGGGACGCGCCGCTGATCCTCGGCTACGAGGCGCTCGCGCTCGGCCACGTGCTGCTGCGGGAGCGCCACCTGCTTGCGGGTTATCGCGAGGCGGCGCGGCTGCTGCCCGGCGCGCGCCGCCGCCGGCGGTGGATTCAGGCGCGGCGGCGGATCGACCTGCCGCCCTTCAGCCTGCGGGTCCGCGAGTAGGGGTCGCGGAGCGCGTCCTCGTAGACGGCCCACGTCGCCTCGGCGGCGTCGCGCCACGTCCACGGCGGCGGCGCCGGGGCCGGGCGGCGAGCCGACTCCGCCGCGGCCAGCAGCCCGTCGATGTCGTCGACGTCGGCGAGCACCGCGCGCCCGTCGAGCACTTCGCGTACGGCCGGGACATCGCACGCGACGACCGGCGTCCCGCACGCGAGCGCCTCGATCGGGGGTAGCCCGAAGCCCTCCTCGTCGCTCGGGAACACGAGCGCGTGCGCGCCGGTGTAGATCGCCGCGAGCTCGTCGTCGGACACCTCTCCGGTCACCGTGACGGCCGGCAGCTCGTGGGCCCACTGGCTGGTCGGGCCGACCAGCACCAGCGGCATCTTCCGGCTCGCGCGCGCGAGCTCCGACACCCGCTTGCGGGGATCGGGGAAGCGCATCCCGCCGACCCACAGCAGGTAGTGGTCGGGCAGTCCGTAGCGCTGGCGCGCGGCATCGACCTCCGAGTCCGAGCGCGGCCCGAACGCGAGCGCCGGCGCCTCCTTGATCACCACCACCCGCTCGCGTGGGACCTCGAGCCTCGCGACCACGTCATCGGCGACCGAGGCGGTCGGCACGATCACGCGCGTCGCTCGCTGGACCGCGAGGTAGCGCAGGCGGAAGCGCAGGCCGCTGCGGAGGTACTCACCGCGGCGCTTGAGCGGGATCAGGTCGTGGAGCGTGACCACCATCGCGACCGGCGAGCGCAGCAGCGCGCCGTCGATCCACGGCGAGTGGAACACGTCGAAGCCGCGCGGGTCGTGAGACTCGACGAGCTCGACCGTGGCCGACGTCGCGAAGCGCGTTCAGCAGGCACCGGGTGTAGCGCCCGATCCCGTGGACGTCCTTCGCCGGCCGGCTGTCGAACGCAACCTTCATCGGGTCAGGAGCCGCTCGACCCGGAGCGCGTAGTCGTCGGCGCCGAACCGCCGGGCGTGCGCCCGAGCGGCGCGGCCCATCTGCTCGCGTCGGCCGAGCACGTCGAGCACGCCGGCGGCGAGCTCGTCCGGGTCGCCGGGCTCGACGAGCCGGCCGGTGACGCCGTCGCGCACGACCTCGGGCAACCCGTCGACGCGGGTCGCGACCACGGGCGTGCCGACCGCCATCGCCTCGGCGAGCACCGTCCCGAAGGGTTCCTGGTAGGAGGGCAGCACCAGTACGTCGAGGTGGCGCATCAGGCCGGGAGCGTTGTCGCTCCACGGGTGGTGGTCGACCTCGGGGGAGGCGATCACCGAGGCCGTGTACGCCGGGTCGACGCCGAACGGGTCGTCGCCGACGACGACGAGCTGCGCGCCGGGCGCGCCCCGCCGGATCGCCGCGGCCGCACGCACGAGGTCGAGCGGCCCCTTGCGCGGCTCGATCCTCCCGACAAATCCGACCACCGGGCCGTTGCCCGTCGGCCACGGGACCGCCGCCGGGGGCGGATCCGGGTCGACCGGCGCGTAGACGACCTCCGCGCCGAGCCCGTCGAGGCGGTCGGCGACCGCGCGCGAGTCGGCCAGCACGACGTCGGCGCGACCCCAGAACCGCGGCACCCTGTCGACCATGTCGTGGACGTGGAGCACGCGCAGCGCGCCCGAGGGGAGCGCCGGTAGCAGCCGGCCGCAGACGCCGCCGTTCAGGTAGACGACATCGTGGTCGCGGGCCAGACGCCGGGCCCGGGGCCAAGACGCGAGCGCGCGGCGGCCCGCGCCGCGCGCGAGGCCGCCGAGCGGCAGCGGCTGCCAGCCGTAGCCGGCTTCGCGCGCCGTGTCTCGCAGTGGCCCCGGCCCCGGAGTCGTGAGGGTCACGTTCCAGCCCCGCGCGGAGAGCCGCGTCAGGAGTCGCAGAAGCGCCGTCTCGGCCCCGCCGGGATGGTCCACTGCCATGGTCGCCGCGATCCGTCGGCCCGTCATGTTCAGGTGCGTCCTCCGTGGCCTTGCGCCACTGTAGAGCGCGCAGCCCGCCGATGTCGGACGATTCCTCTCACCGATCCGCGAGATGAAGAATTACTACGAAGATCTATGGAGCCGGCTGCCCGCCGACCTCCTTGCACCGGACTGGGAGCTCCGTCGCGGGTTCCTGCTCGATCGGATGCGGCCAGGTGAGCGGGTGCTGGATCTCGGCAGCGGCGCCGGCGACTTCACCGCGGAGATCACGCGGGCCGGCGCGAAGGCGGTCGGCGTCGAGGTCGCGGAGGCGGCGATCGCCCGCGCGCGCTCACGCCACCCCGAGCTCGAGTTCCGGCTCGCGGCGCTGGACGAGCCGCTCCCGCTACGTGACGGGGAGTTCGACGTCGTGTGGTCGAGCGAGGTGATCGAGCACGTCGCGGACACCGCTACATGGCTGTCGGAGGTCCGGCGCGTCCTGCGACCGGGGGGCCGGCTGCTGCTGACGACGCCGTCCCACGGGCGCGTCCGGCTCGCGCTTGGAGGCGTCGAGCGGTTCTCGGAGCCGCTCGGCGATCACCTGCACCTGTACACGCGGCGCTCGCTCCAGGAGGTTCTGGACGAGTTCGGCTTCGGCGACGTCTCGGTGCGGGTCGCCGCCGGACCGCCGCTGCTCCGGCGCCTGCTGCTCGCGCGAGCCCATCGCTGAGCGGCGTCGAACGGACGTCTACTCCCTGCGGCCCACGCGCTAAGACACTCGTCCGGCCGGCCACCCGGGGGCTGAAGCTCCGCGCTCCGGTGCCGATACCCAACTCGTGGCCGTCGCAGGGAAGCTCCGTCGCACCAAACTCGGGACCGTGGCCGCGATCGCGTTCGCCGCGCTCGCCCTCGCCCCCGCTGCGTCGGCGGACCTCGGCCTCCCGGGGCTTCCGGTCGAGCTTGCGCCGCCCACGATCGCCGGCGTCGCCGCCCAGGGTCAGACGCTCACCTGCTCAAACGGGAGCTGGCTCGGGGACCCCACGAGCTTCGCCTACAGCTGGCAGCGTGACGGCTCGGACATCGCCGGCGCCACCGGGTCGGCGTACACGCTCGCCCCCGCCGACGTCGGTCAGTCGATCACCTGTGCGGTCAGCGCCGCCAACGACCTCGGCGTCAGCCTGCCGGTGCTGAGCGCCGCGACCGTGCCGGCGGCGCTCCCGCCGCTCGGCGTTCCGGTCGACACCGCCCTGCCATCGATCTCGGGTGTCGCGCAGGCGGGCCAGACGGCGAGCTGCTCGCCGGGCTACTGGACCGGCGACCCGACCAGCTACGCCTACTCCTGGCAGCTCGACGGCGCGAACATCCCGGGCGCGACCGGCGCGACCTACACGCTCGCCGCCGCGGACGTCGGACACGCGGTCACGTGTGCGGTCACGGCCGCCAACGGGTTGGGGATCAGCGTGCCGGCGGTCAGTTTGCCGGTCCTTCCAGTCACCCCGCCGGGACTGCCGATCCCGGTCTTCACGACGGCGCCGGCGATCGCGGGCAGCCCGCAGCTTGGCCAGACCGTGACCTGCTCGCAGGGCACATGGACGAACGACCCGACGAGCTACGTCTATTCCTGGCAGCGATCCGGGGCGACGATCCCCGGTGCCCTCAGCGCGACCTACACGCTCGCCTCCGGCGACGTCGGCCAGGCGATCACCTGCGCCGTCAGCGCCGTTAACTCCGCCGGCTCCAGCCTGCCGGTGGGGAGCCTCCCGATCGTGCCCCGCTCCCCGTCCTCGCTGCCGGTCCCGGTCGCGACCAGCCTTCCCGCGATCTCGGGCAGCCCGGCGCTCGGCCAGACGCTCACGTGCTCGAGCGGAAGCTGGACCAACAACCCGACGAGCTTCGTGTACGGGTGGGAGCGCGCCGGGGCGATCATCAGCGGCGCGACCGGCTCAACCTACGTCGCGACCGCGAGCGACCTGGCACAGGCGGTGTCCTGCGTCGTCGTGGCCCACAACGCCTCCGGCGACAGCGCCCCGTCGTTCAGCCTGCCGGTGGTGCCGGCCGCGGCCGGCATCGGCGGAAACCCCGGTGGCGGCAAGCCCGGCTCGGGCGGCAAGCCCCGGGCCCCGAAGAAGCTGTCGGCGCCGACGGTCAAGTCGCTGAGCGTGTCCCCGCGCAAAATGAAGATCACGGTCAAGGGCAAGCGCCGGTCGACGCCCGGCGCGACGTTCCACTACGCGATCGACAAGGCGGCGGGCGGCGTACTGATCTACGTCGAGCAGCGCACCGTCGGCCGCGTCAACGGCCGCAGCTGCGCCAAGGTGACGAAGCGCAACAAGCACGCCAGGCACTGCACCCGCTACGTCCGCGTCAAGTCGTTCACGGTCAGGAACGTCAAGGCCGGCTCGCACACGCTCAAGTACCGCGGCCGGCTGGGCAAGGGCCTGGTCGCGTCGGGCAACTACACCGTGTTCGCCGCGGCGCGGAACTCGGCCGGCTGGTCGAAGCTGAGGACCGCGACCTTCACGGTCGCGCGCAAGGTCGTCAAGGTCCACAGCCGGCGGCCGCCGAAGCACCGGAAGTAGCCGCCGGGTCGCGCGCGGCGGTGGCGCCAGACATACCCTGGGGGGCCCGATGCGGGTCCTGCTCGACACAACCTACGCCCGTCGCGCCCCGTTCTCGGGAACGGCCGTCTACCTCGAGCGGCTCGCCGGAGCGCTGGCCGTGATCCCCGAGATCGAGGTGATCGAAGTCGCCGACGAGCGCCGGCGCCGGCCCGCCGGAGGCGGCCTCGGCAGCGTCCGCAACCTGCTGCGCGACGCGTGGTGGAAGGAGGTCGAGCTCCCACGGCTCGCGTCCCGGGCGCGAGCGGACGTGATCCACCACCCGCTGCCGGCGCGGGCGAGGAGCGCACGCGTCCCCCAGGTCGTGACGGTGATGGACCTCTCGTTCGAGCGGCTGCCGGAGTGCTTCGACCGGCGGTTTCGCGCGTACGCCCGAAAGGCGCACCGAGCCGCCGCGCGCTCATCTGGAGCGGTGATCTGCATCAGCCACACGACCGCCGCGGACGCGCGCGAGCTCTGGCAGGTGCCGGAGGAGCAGATCGTGGTCGCGCCGCTCGGGCCGGGCCAGGACGTGGGCCGGCCCGAGGGGACGGCGGAGCGTCGCCATCTCCTGTACGTGGGCGACGACGAGCCCCGTAAGAACGTGGCCGTGATGCTCAAGGCCTACCGGCACTACCGCGAGCAGGCCGAGGATCCGCTGCCGCTGGTGCTCGCGGGATCGGCGAGCGACGATGGCCCCGGGGTGGCAGTCGAGCGGAATCCGCCCCGTGGGCGGCTCGCTTCGCTGTACAGGGGCGCGGTCGCGCTCGTCCACCCGAGCCTGTACGAGGGGTTCGGGCTCACCGCGCTCGAGGCGATGAGCGCCGGCGTCCCGGTCGTGGCCGGGCGCTCGCCGGGGATCGAGGAGGTGTGCGGCGACGCCGCCCGCTACGCCGACCCCCGCGACCCCGCCGCGCTCGCGGCGGCGATCACCGAGGTCGCCGGCTCGCCGGAGCTGCGCCGCGAGCTCGCCGAGCGCGGGCGGCGGCGGGCCGAGCGATATTCGTGGGAGCGCTGCGCACGGGCGCACGCGACGGCCTACTCTCTGGCGCGGGCTCGCGCATGAAGATCGCCATCCTCGGCACGCGGGGCATCCCCGCCTCATACAGCGGCTTCGAGACCGCTGTCGAGCAACTCGCCTCGCGGCTCAGCGCCCGCGGGCACGAGGTCGTCGTCTACTGCCGACCGCACGTGGTCGACCGCAAGCTCACCAGGTACCGCGGCGCGGAGCTCGTCCACCTGCGGACGATTCAGAACAAGTACCTCGACACGTTCGTCCACACCTTCCGCTCGGCGATCCACGCAGCGCGGGTCACGAGGCCCGACGCGGCCCTGTTCTTCATCGCCGGGAACTCTCCGCTCTGCCTAATCACGAGCCGCCGCAACATCCCGGCGGTGATCAACATCGACGGGCTCGACTCCGACCGCGGCAAGTGGCCCGGGCTGGCGAAGGCCTACCTGCGGTTCGCGGAGGGGAGAGCGCCCCGCTGGGCCGACCGCACGATCACCGACAGCCACGCCGTCGCCGACGTCTACGAACGCCGGTACGGGACGCGGATCGGGGTCGTGCCGTACGGGGTCGAGGATCCCGGCTTCGACGGAACCGAGACGGTCGAGCGGATGGGGCTCGAGCCGGGCAAGTACGTCCTGTTCGTGGGCCGGCTCGAGCCCGAGAACAACCCCCACCTGCTGGTCGAGGCGTTCTCGCGGATCGGGGCGGATCGCTCGAACGGGATGAAGCTCGCGATCGTCGGGGGTGCCCCGTACGCGAGTGACTACATCCGTCAGGTGTGGCGCGCCGCCGACCCGCGGGTCGTGTTCCCCGGGTACGTGTTCGGGCGCGGGTACTGGGAGCTGCAACGCCACGCCTATCTGTTCTGCGCGCCGACGGAGGTCGGCGGCACCCACCCGGTGATCCTCGAGGCGATGGCCGCCGGCAACTGCGTGCTGGTCAACGACCATCCGCCGAACGTCGAGACCGTAGGGGACGCCGGGGTCTACTTCCGTGGACGCTCCGGGATCAACGACCTCGCCGGACAGCTCGACCGGCTGCTCAACGACCCAGCGCTGGTCGACCGTTACCGGGCACGCGCGCGACGTCGCGCGAAGCGGTATTCGTGGGACGCCGTCACCGACGAGTACGAACGGCTGCTGCTCGAGGCGTGCGAGGCGCGCCGGCACGGGCCGCTGCCTGCGTCGATGGTCGACACCGAGACGATCGCGGTCCCGGAGCCGCGGTCGGCGGTTGCGTAGTCAGGCGCCGATCGACGCGCAGTACTGCGGCGGTGTCTTGACGATCGCCGGGACGCCCGGCAGCAGCTTCTCCGCGCGTTCGAGCTCGACGAACGCCACCGTGCCCCGGCCGCGCTTGAGGTCGAAGCACCCGAGCCGGATCCAGGTGTCGGGGTTCTTCGGCTGCACCGAGGTGGCCTTGATCAGCGCGTGCCGGGCGGCGGCCGCGTCGCCGGCGCCGGTGTAGATCGCCGACTGGAGCCAGATCGGATCGACCGACAGCGGATTGCTCGACTGCGCCCGGCGGGCGTCGGTCAGCGCCGCCGCGGTGTTACCCCGCGTGAGCTGGGTGAGCGCCGAGTTGTAGGCATCCTGCGAGCGCAGCGGCTGGACGATCACCCAGACGGCGAGCACGGTCGCCACGATCGCCGCGGCGACGACCGCGGCCGCTCCGGGCGCGCGCGCGAGCCGCCGACGCCCCGGGAGGCGCCCGACTGGGCTCGAGAGCGGGCCGCGCCCGGCGAGCCAGCCCGCGCAAACGAGCGCGAGCACCGCGGTCCCGGGGATGAACCAGGTCCAGTCGATCAGCGAGTGCAGGCCGAAGATCAGCACCACCGAGGCGAGCGTCACGAGCCCGGCATGCTCAGCGGCGTATTCCGCGGGTGGCGCTCGCAGCGACGCGAGCCGGACCGGACGTCTGAGCCCGAGCGCCCGGCCGGCCGCCCCCACCCACGCGACGAACAGCGCGAGCGTCAGCGCGAGCCCGATCAGACCGAAGTCAGCGAACGTCTCGAGCAGGTAGCCGTGGGCGTGATCGACGTGGGCGTGGGCCGTGTTCCAGACCCCGCTCGTATATTGCCCCTGGGCGGTGGCGAAGCCGAGTGCGCCGGCCCCGGCAACCAGGTGGTGATTGCCCACCTTGAGCGCCACGCTCCAGTAGTGCGGCCGGCTGTTCGACAGCTGCACGAGCCGGCCGGGCGAGTTGCCGACGACGCCGTTCTGGTTCGTGAGCGTGTGCCAGATGTGCGACACCTCGCCGGTGAGCCCGCGCGAGGACGCCGCGAGCGCCGCGACTCCGGCGACCGGGAGCAGCCCGACGAGCACCACCAGAGCCGTGCCGACCCGGTGACGGCGTGAAGCGGGCACCGGGACGCTGTCGAGCGCGCGCGCGATCGCGAAGCCGGCGCCGAGGGAGATCGCGAGCACGATCAGCAGCAGCCATCCGAACGTGTGCCCGGTGCCGGTCCTCGCGGAGATCGCGAGGCCGTCGGTCGTGAGCGAGTGATTCGAAAGAGCCCACCCGGACAGCACCGCGCCAGCGGCCGCGCCCGCGGCCAGGATCGCGGCACCTCGGAGCCTGAGCGGGACGAGCGCGAACCACAGCGCCACTCCCACGATCGCCGCGATCAGCGCCCCGCGCGAGTAGGACATCAGCAGCGCGGTGATCAGGATCGCGACCGCAGGGACCGTCAGCGCTCGGAGCGCGAGCGCCCGCTCGCGGCGGGCGCCGGCCCACAGGCACGCCGGGATCCCCATCGCGGCCATCACCCCGACCGCGTTCCAGTAGTCGAACGGCGCGCGCAGACGCGCCAGCGGGTCGCCGCCGTCGAGCGTCTCCGGGAACACCTTGACAACCAGCGCGTACAGGCTGACCACGGTGGCGGCCGCGGCGACGCCGCCGACCATCGCGCGCCAGCGCCCCGGCCACAGCCGCGCGAGACCGGCGGCGGCGGCAAACGCGCCCAGATAGGAGATCGTCCGGTTCGCCTCGAGCCACGAGTTCGACGGCTGCACCGACCAGCTGAGCGACGCGTACGTGAGCGCCCCGAGCCCGGCGAACAGGAGCACGGCCCAGCCCCCCCACAGGGGCCGGACCGGGCTCAGTAGCGCGAGCGCGACGATCACGGCGGCGGTGATCACGACGAGCCCGACCTGGACCCAGGTGTTCGGGGCGAGGTCGACGCCGCCCGAGGCCGCGAACGAGACCGCGATCAGGATCGCCGCGAGACCGATGCCGACCAGCAGGTCGATGCTGACCTCGCGGCCGCCTACCGGCACCGCCGTCGCCGCACCCGATCGCGACGCATCGCGCCGCGGGGCGGTGACTATCGAGGACACAGTGGGGCCGAGGCTAGCAATCGCCGGTTCTCTCTCGGCTCAGCCGGCGTCGGGGGTTTGCACGCAGATCCAGCTCTTCGTCAGCGGTCCGAAACGCTCGGGGAAGGCGGGGCCGAAGAGCGCCTCGAACTCGCGCCTGCCAAGCAGGTTGATCTCATCCATGTTGCTGCCCGCGCCGAGCCGCCAGTACGGACGCCGGAGCGACTTCGGCAGCCAGTGCGCCGCCGGCAGCAGCGAGTGCGGCTCGATCGGGAACGAGATCGCGGGCGTCTGCGCGTACCAGCCGCGAGCCACGCGCCGCAGCTCGCGGGCGAGGCCGGCGCGGCGCGCCGGCTCGATGTGCTCGATCACGCTGTTGCAGTAAGCGATGTCGAACTCGTCGTCGGCGAACGGCAGCCGCGCCGTGGCGTCGGCTTGGACGAGTGGCCCCGGGTACTCAGGCCGCTCGTGGAGGTCGACGCCGGTGATGTCGAGATCGGGCGCCAGGCTGATCAACCCGAGCCCTCCGCAGCCGACGTCGACGATCCGCGTCTCGGGGCCCGCTCCCGTGAGCGCCCTGAACTGCGCGATCCGGTGGGCCCGGGCGCGCCGAGAGAACGGCTCGACGACGCGCGGAACCAGCCCGCGCGCGCGGGCGTAGGTGGCCGGCCGGTCGGCGCCGCGAACGCTCATCGCTCGTCCGGCTTGCGCGCGATCAGCATCAGCGTGTGGCCCAGGCGCGCGGGCCGCGGTCGCGAGCCGAGCGCGTCGAGCGGCGCGAGCGCGTCCTGGAGGGCCGGCGTTAGCCGACGCCACAGGTACGTGACCGCGTGGAGCTCGGGCTCGAGTCCGGCGGCGCGCGCCTCGCCGATCAGCCGCGCGGGCGACAGCGGAATGTCGTCGGGCGTCCCGTGGAGCGCGGTCGCCGCGCCGGTGCGGTTGGCCGCTGCCAGCGCCAGCCCGACCGGATGGAGCAGCCCCGGCTCGATCGCGACCAGCGCGCCGCCGGGTCGGAGCAGGCGCGCCGCCTCCGAGAAATACGGCCCCAGCGGTCCGTGGAAGGCGAGGTGGTGGAGCACCAGCCGGTAGAGCACCACGTCGAACGAGCCGGGAGCGAGGTCGAGCTGCCCGGCGCGGCCGACGAGGGCCTCGTCGGCGCGGCCGCTCGACAGCACTCCGGCGACGCGGTCTGGCTCCGAGTCGACGCCGACGAGCCTGAACGCGGGCGCCGGGAACAGGTGGCGCCCGGGATGCCAACCGCACCCGATCGACAGCACCTCGCCGCCGCTCAGCCCGAGCCGGCGGTCGACCAGCAGCCGCTCGCGCTGCATCATGTGGCCGTAGTAGTGCTCGAGCGTCGAGCGCCGGCTGAGCCGGTCGAGCACGTTGTCGGGCTCGTACGGCTCGGAGCCCGACGGAGGGTTTGGTGCAGTCCGTGCCAACATCGTCGCGTGCGTTTCGACCAGGTTGCGGCCCGGATCGAGGGTATTCCGTTCATGACCCCGGCGCTGGGTCGCAGGGTCTACGACCATATCGTCGAGACCCGGCCCGACCAGGCGCTTGAGCTGGGGACGGCGCACGGAGTCTCCGCCGCGTACACGGCGGCCGCGCTCGAGGCCAACGGCCGCGGCCACCTGACGACCGTCGATCACGGCGGCGCGGCGTACAACCCGAGCCCTGAGGAGGTCCTCGCCGATGCGGGTCTCGCCCACCGCGTGACGATCGTCCGCGAGCACAGCTCCTACAACTGGTTCCTCAAGCAGCAGATCGAGCGCGCTAGCGACGCGGCCGGCAACTGCACCCCGGTCTTCGACTTCTGCTACCTCGACGGGTCCAAGAACTTCAACATCGACGGCCTCGCCGCGGTCCTGATCGAGAAGCTGCTGCGCCCGGGCGGGTGGCTGCTGATGGACGACCTCGGGTGGACCTACGAGCACAACCCGTGGATCGTCCCGAGCGGCGACGGCAACCCGCTCGGCCCGCTGTCGGAGGCGGAGCGGACCGAGCCGCACCTGCGTGCCGTATTCGAGCTGATCGTCAAGCAGCACCCGTCCTTCACCCGCTTCGCGCGCGAGGACGAGTGGTACGGATGGGCGCAGAAGGCGCCGGACCAGCCGCGCCACTACGAGCTCACGACGAGCACCTCGCTGACCGCGGAGGTGATGGCGCGGCTCCGCCGGCGCCGTCATCGGCCGGCGCGGCGGTCCTAGCTCCGCGCCGAAAGATGGGTGCGAGCCAGGGGTACCATCGCGTCGATGCGGGGATTCGCGCGGCGGGCCATCCGGGATCTTCGGTTCTTGCTCTCTCTCCATGTCCTGCCGCTCCGCGTGGCGGTCTTTCAGTGGCGGGCGTGGCGGCTGGCCGGCCGGTTGGACGACCAGTTCGGGAGGGTGTCGGCGACCCGGCCGTGGAAGCTGGCCGTGATCCTCGAGGTGGCCGAGGGTCGTCGCCTCGTCGTCGAGCTGGGCACCGCCCACGGGTGGACGGCGATTTCGCTCGCGCTTGCGGACCCTCACCGGTGCGTCGTCACCTACGACCAAGTGGACCGCCCCGGAACCCGACGCTATCTCGAGCTCGTGCCCCGGGCCGTGCGCGACCGTGTCACGGTCGTGCAGGGCTCGAGCCTCAGCGGGCCTCGGCACGACCAGGTGGGACTGCTGTACATCGACACGACGCACGGTCGAGAGGACACGATCCGGGAGCTCGAGGCCTGGCGTCCGGCCCTCGCTGATGGTGCCGTGATCGTGTTCGACGATTACGCGAACCCGGCGTTTCCGGGAGTCGAGGAGGCGGTTCGGGAACTGAGCTTGACCGGGGTCGAGCGGAAGGGCCTGTTCATCCATCACGCGCTGGGCCCTCAGCATCATGCAGGTGGTGGGCCGGGATCCCAAGGGCCTCCCGATACGCATCCACCGTCTCGCGCCCGCACGCTTCCCAAGTGAACTCGCGCTCGACGGTGGCGCGGGCCTCGCGCCCGAGCATCTGGAGGCGCTCGGGGTCGCGGAGCAGGCCGTCGATCGTCGCGGCGAGCGCCGGTGGATCTCGCGGCGGGACGAGCTCGATCCCGCCGCCGGCCGCGGCGATCTCCTCCGGACCATCCTCGCCGCGGCAGCCGATCGCGGGCACGCCGCCCGCCATCGCCTCGACGTAGGAGACGCCGAACGCCTCGTCGACGCTCGGGAGCACGAACAGCGTCGCTGCTCGGCCCGCGTCCACCGCCTCGGCGTGCGGCAGCGCGCCGCGGAACTCGATTAGGTCCTCGACGACCAGCGAGCGCGCGACCGCCTGGAGGCGCTCGCGCGCGGGGCCCGCGCCGACGATCACGTACCGCAGACCCGGGTGGCGTCCGCGCAGCAGTGCGAGCGCGCCGATCACGTCCTCGTGGCGCTTGCGGGCCGCCAGGTGGGCGACCGAGACGAGCCTCGGCGCGGGCGGCCGCAGCCCGATCCGCGCGGGCACGTCCGTGCCGAGGTGGACGACGCGGGCCTGGCGCGCGCCGAGCGCGCGACACCGCTCGGCCGTCCCGGCGCTGTTCGCGAGCACCAGCCGCGCGTGGCCGAGCGCCGCGCGCACGTTACGCCCGCCCGCGTCGACCCCCTGCACGTCGTGGCCGTGGACCGAGACGACGAGTGGCGCCGACGGGGCGGCGCGCCTGACCGCGTCCGCCGCGGGTACCGCATAGTGGGCGTGCACGAGCTCGAAGCCGAAGCTGCTGCGGATCCGCCGGAGCGCAGGCGCGAGCACTGGCGCGGCCCACGCCCCCCAAGACTCATAGCTCCACGGCCGCGGCGGCGACAGGTAGCGCACGTAGGAGATCTCGATGCCGTCGAGCGTGGCGCGGCTCGGCTGCCGGAGCGCCGCCCGGACCGCCCGAACGTCCCGGGCGCGGATCGCGGCGAGCGGCGGCAGCGGGCGGTGCAGAACGAGCACCCGGACATCGGCGCCCGACGTCCCGTGCCGCGACCGCCTGCCGGTGCGCCCAGACGCCGAGCACCGGATCGTCGGCGCGCGGGTAGTACTCGGCGACGACGAGGACCTTCACGACCAGCTGTGGTGTGTGACGAGCGTGCGCTGCGCCTCCGAGGCGTTGACGAACGGCCGGTCGTCGAGGAACCGCTGTGCTTCGGCGACCGCCCGGCGCCGGTCGTAGGACGCGGCGACCCGGCGGATGCCGTGGCGCACCGGCGTGGCGTCGATCACCCCGATCCGCCAACCCCGGTCCCGTGCGAGCGCAGCCCAGTGGACGTCGAGCCCCCACCCCGCCCGCAACGGCGGGAACGGCAGCAGCTCCGAGAACGCCGAGCTGTGGATTCCGACCACCGGCCCGATCTCGACGAACGCGGTCTCGCGCACGAGGCTGCCGGCCTGGCGGCGGGTGACGTTCCACGCCGCGTGCGAGCGGGCACGATGAGCCGGCTGGGCGAGCCGCAGCTCGAACCGCTCTGCGAGGAACACGAACTCGTCGACGAACCGGCGCGGGAGGGCGACGTCGTCGTCGACCAGGAGCAGCCAGTCGTAGCCGGACGCGGGCTCCTCCGCGAGCAGCTCGTTGAGGTTCTCGAACTTGCCGCGGTCGCGGGCGGCGGCGACCTCGACCCTGACCTCGTGCCGGGACCGGCTGAGCTCTCGCCGTGCCGCGGCGAGGATATTCGCCTCGCCGACGCGCTCGACGGCAAGTGCGAGCACCCGGCGGCGCGGCCACGCCGAGGCCGCGCGCGCCAGCCGCCACGGCCACCCGCGCGCGACCGCCTGGGTGTCGGCGAGCGCGTCCCGTGCGAGCGCCCGGCTCGTCGCTCGTACGCCGACGACCACCCCGCTGGTCCCGGAGAGGAAATCCTTGGCCGCGGCCGGTTCGCTCACGTGCGCCGTTCCGCCAGCGCCTCGCGCAGGCTCCCCGCGGTTCTCGCGCCCATCACGATCCCGTACGCGCACCGCCGCCTGACCGTGTGCCACGCGCACCCGGCGAGCGTCCGCAGCTCGGTCCGGATCGGGCGCGGCTTGCCGGCCTGGACGTCGTGGCGCCGCGCCTCGCGCCCGTGCTGGTACGCCTGGCGCGTGAGCACGCCGAGTCGCGCGTCCTGGGCGGTGCGGCGGTGGTCGAGCCCGGCGCGAGCCAGATAACGGATCCGCCCGCCGGAACCCCGGTAGGAGAGCTCCCACTGCTCCTCGTCGCCGCGCCCCGAGAGGGAGCCGTCGAATCGCCCCAGCCGGTCGAACGCGCTGCGGCGGATCGCCATGTTGGCGCCCCAGACGAACGGAACGTCGCGGTCCTCCGGTCCCTCGTCGAGTGTCGTGATCGGGGCCCGCTCGCGCCCGCATCCGCGCGGGCCCCCGTCGAGCCGCGCCCGGATCGGTCCGCCGAACACGTCGTGCTCCGGGTTGGACCGCGCTCCCTCGAGCAGCGCGGCGAGCCATCCGGGCGGCGCCTCGACGTCGTCGTCGATCAGCACGATCAATCCGGCCTGGGCGGCGTCGATGCCCGCGTTCCGTGTGGCGTTCACGCCGCCCCGTGACTCGAGCGCGACGGCCTGGGCTCCGTGGCGGCGGGCGATCGCGGCGGTCTCCTCGTCGGGCCCGTCGGAGACGACGATCACCTCCGCGCCCAACGCGCGGGCCTGGGGGGCCACCGACGCGAGCGCGACGTCGAGGTACTCGCTCGCGCGCAGGGTCGGGATCACGATCGATGCGGTGGGTCGCTCGGCCACGGCCCAGATTGTGCCCGCGGACGCTGAGGCAGGCGCGGCGCGCGGAGGGTCCGCTACCGGACCTCGCCCGAGCGCCGCTCCTCGGAGAGCTGGCGCGCGAACGCCCCGACGAACATCGGGTTGTAACGGAAGTAGCGCTTCCACAGCCGCCGCGGCTCGTGCACGAGCCGGTACGCCCATTCGAGCCCGGACTCCTGGATCCAGTTCGGCGCCTGCGGAACCAGGCCGGCGTGGAAGTCGAACGCGGCGCCGACACCGATCAGGACCGGCGCGTTCAGCAACCGACGCATCTCCGCCATCCACTTCTCCTGCTTCGGGACGCCGATCCCGACCCAGACGACGTCCGCGTGCGAGTGGTTGATCTCGTCCGCAACGGCGCGGCGCTCCTCCGCCGTCAGCGGCCGGTGCGGAGGGCTGTAGCCGCCGACGATCTTGACGCCCTCGTGGCGCTGACGGAGGTTGAGCGCCAGCTGCACCAGCGCGCCCTGGTTGCGGCCGCCGTACAGGTAGAAGCGGTGATCGCGCTCGGTCGCCCGCTCGCAGGCCCTGGACATCAGCTCGGGCCCGTACACGCGATTGGTCAGCGAGTGCCCGAGCGCGTTGAGCGCCCATACGAGCGGCTGCCCATCGGGAACGTTGAACGACGCGGACATCAGCGAGCGCCGCAGCACCTCGTCCTCGCGGGAGGCCATCACGGTGTGGACGTTGCAGGCGCACAGGTATCCGTGGTTGCGGGATGCGACCATCCCGTCGATCCAGTCCAGCATCTCCTTGTAGTCGGTCAGCGCCAGCGGGACGCCGAGAACGTCGACCGTCTGCGGAGACGGAACGGAGATCGGTCGGACTTGTAACGTGCTTTCGGGGCGCATGAAAATTCCTGCTAGGGACCTTCCACGGGGCCAGCGATTGGAAACCCTGCCTTCACAACAACGTCATGGACGCGGATTGGTTTCGCATTTGGGCGCGTTCTTTCAATTTGCGTGCGCCTAAGGCCTACTTAATTAGCAAGCACCGCGGCTGTTTGAGGCCGAGCAGCGCTATTCTCTAGCTTGACAAGGAGGTCACACCGGCCCGCGAGCATCGCCCCCTTCTCGCGGGTCCCGGACGGCCCCCAGCCCTACCAGGGTCGTCCTCGGCCGGGCCCGTGTCGCGAATACGCGGCGCGGGCCCGCCTTCGTTAAGGGTTCCAGCGGACCTTCGCCAAGGGTTCCACGGATGGCGAGTCCCAAGCCTCGAACGGTCCGATTTTCAGCCCCAGTAGCCTGTCCGCGGCCATGGATTGTCTGGTCACCGGCGGCGCCGGATTCATCGGATCGAACCTCGTCGACGCGCTCGTGGAGCGAGGCGACCGGGTACGGTGATCGACAACCTCTCGACCGGCAGTCGGGAAAACCTGGCCGAGGCGCTCGAGCGTGGCGCGACGCTGCGCGTGGTCGACGTTCGCGACCACGCGGCCGTGGCCGAGACGTTCCGCGCGTCCGAGCCCGAGCTCGTGTTCCATCTCGCGGCCCAGATCGACGTGCGGTACTCGGTCGAGCATCCCGCCGACGACGCCGCGGTCAACGTGCTCGGGGCGATCCGGATCCTCGAGGCGGCGCGCGTGGTTGGGGCCAGGCGCGTCGTCAACAGCTCCACCGGCGGCGGGCTCTACGGGGACGCCGAGCGTCCGGCCGACGCCGGAGGACAGCCCGATCAACCCGCTCGCCCCATACGGCCAGTCCAAGCTCGCCGCGGAGGGCTACTGCGAGCTGTACACCCGCCTGCACGGGCTCTCGACGGTGTCATTGCGCTACGGCAACGTGTACGGACCCCGCCAGGACATCCACGGCGAGGCTGGGGTCGTGGCGATCTTCTTCGGGGACGTGGTCGACGGGCACCGCTCGACGGTCTTCGGCGACGGCCGTCAGACGCGCGACTGGGTCGAGGTGGAAGACGTCGTGCGCGCGAACCTGATGGCCGCCGACTGCGAGGCGACCGGGCCGATCAACATCGGCTCCGGGCGGGAGACCTCAGTGCTCGAGCTGCTCGCGGCGCTTGATGAAGTCAGCGGGCCAGGCGCGACACCCGAGCCGGAGTTCGCGCCCGAGCGCCTCGGCGAGGTGAGGCACAGCTGCCTCGATCCCGCGCGGGCGGCGCGCGAGCTGGGCTGGCAAGCCGAGGTCGAGCTGCGGGACGGGTTGCGCCGCATCTTCGCCGCGCTGTGACCGTCACGGTCGCGATTCCCGTCCGGAACGGAGGACCGTTCCTCGAACGAGTCTTCGCGGGCGTTCGTGCCCAGCGCCTTCCGGAGGGCGAGTCGCTCCAGGTGCTCGTCTGCGACTCAGGCTCGACCGACGGCTCGATGGCGCTCGCCAGCGCCGCCGGGGCGGACGTGATCGAGATCGCGCCGGCCGATTTCTCGCACGGCGGGACCCGCAACCTGCTGATGGAGCGCGCCGCCGGCGGCCACGTCGCGTTCCTGACCCAGGACGCCGTCCCGGCGGACGAGCAGTGGCTCGCGCGTCTGCTCGGCGGCTTTGAGCTGTCCGACGACGTCGCCCTCGTGTTCGGCCCTTACCTTCCCCGCGAGGACGCGAGCCCGATGGTCGCCAGGGAGCTGACCGAGTGGTTCGCGGGACTCTCGCCCGGCGGCGAGCCCCGGATCGACCGATTGGGAGCCGAAGAACGGGAGATTCCGGTGCGTGCGCTGCTCGGCCGGCGCGGGTTCTTCACCGACGCCAACGGCTGCGTCGCGCGGGCCGCCTGGGAGTCGGTGCCGTTCCGACCGGTCCACTACGCGGAGGACCACGTGCTCGCGCACGACATGCTGCGGGCGGGGTTCGCCAAGGCGTACGTGCCGTCTGCGGCCGTGATCCACTCCCACGAATACTCCGGCTGGGGCTGGCTGAGGCGAAGCTTCGACGAGGCGCGCGCCGTTAAGGAGGTGTATGGGTTCGACGACTCGAGCCGACTGGGCGCAGCGCTGCTCGGGGTGCGGGGGCGGGTGGGTTCTGACCTTCGCTGGGCGCGTGGGCATCCCGGGCGCTCGAACGTCCAGGCGGCGCTCCTCGCGGCGCGCTCGCTCGAGCACCACACGATGCGCGCCGCCGGGACGATGCTGGGGACGCGGGCCGACCGTCTGCCCGCCTCGGCGGTCAAGCGGCTGTCGCTAGAGCGGCGCGCATGAGTTCGACGACAACGGAACCAGCGGCTCGCTCGCCGCGCAAGCTCGCCCGCGCGGTGATCGTCCTGGGCGTGCTGCTCGTGATCGGCACGTTGGTGCTGGACATGTCCGGATCGGCCCAGCGACTGACCGGGAGCGATGGAGTCAGGACCGAGGTATTCGCGGTCGTCGTCCCCGGCGGTGGCACCGTCTGCCAAACGGTCGGAGCGCTTCCGGCGCAGACGGGAGCGGCGAAGATGCTCGTCGGGACCTATTACCGGCCGTTGCCGCCACTGAAGCTGAGATTCGTCGATAAGTCCGCGGCCACGGTGGCGGTTGGAGTCCTCCGCGGCGGTGGACGACAGGGCTCCATCTCGATCCCGTTACGGAAGTTCGGTCCGCTGTCGACTGTGCGTCGTGCGTGCCTTCAAGTCGGTGGGCGGTTCCGGGTCGCGCTCGGCGGCACCCCGGTTCCGGCGCACTCGGCAGCGGCGGTGGTCGATGGAAAGCCGGTGACGGGATTGGTGGCGATCTACTACCTGCACCGCGACAGCGCGAGCTGGTGGGAGTTTCTGCCGGTCCTCGATCTTCGCTTCGCGCTCGGAAAGGCGTCCTTCTTCGGTTCCTGGACGCTCCCGTTCGTCGTGGTGCTCGCGCTGTTGGTGTGGATCGCAGCGGTCGCGCTGATCTGGCGGGAGCTCGGATGAGCCGGATTCGCGCAACGTTCGCGCGCGTTCCGGTGGCGGCCCGCTGGTGCTTTGGCATCGCGCTGCTGAACGCGATCGTGTGGGGGCTGTTGGTGCCCCCGTTCCAGGTGCCGGACGAGACCGGCCATTTCGCGTACGCGCAATATCTGGCGCAGACGGGCAAGCCGCCGCCGCAGCGAGGGGGCTCGGCCTTCTCGCCGCAGGAGAACGCGGCGCTCAGCGACCTCGACTTCTACTCGACGATCGGAGATCCCAGCGAGCGCGGCGTGATCACGCCCGCGCAGAACCGGCGGCTGCAGGCCGACCTCGCTCAGCCGCTGCGCCCAATCAGCGACGGAGCCACGACCTCGACGACAAATCAGCCGCCCCTCTACTACGCACTGGCGGCGATCCCGTACTGGCTCTCACCGTCCCACCAGATCCTGACGCGGTTGGCCCTGATGCGGCTGCTGTCGGCGCTGCTCGCCGCCGGCACGGTCTTAGCGGTCTTCCTGTTCCTCCGCGAGCTGCTGCCGAGCTCCCCGTGGGCGTGGACGGTGGGGGCCCTGATGGTCGCCTTCCAGCCGACGGTGAATTTCATCGCCGGCGGCGTCCAGGGCGACAACCTGCTGTTTTTCGCATCGACGCTCACCTTCCTGATGCTGACCCGGGCGTATCGCCGCGGCCTGACGACGAAGCGGGCCGTGGCGATCGGCGCCGTGGTCGCGATCGGCCTGCTCAGCAAGCTCACGTTCATCTCGCTCGTGCCAGGCATCGCGCTGGCGGTGGGGCTGCTTGGGTGGCGAGAGCGGCGCGCCGGGTGGCGCCGCGCGACCCTCTTGGTGGCCCTGGCGGGCGTGGTTGCCCTTGTTCCGCTGGGGCTCTACGGGCTGCTGAACCTCACCGTGTGGCATCGGGGCAGCTTTCTTGCCGGCGGCACGGCCGGGGCGACGTTCACGACGCTCCCAAACGGCGGCGGAGTCGTGACCCTGCGCGAGACGCTGGACTACATCTGGCAGCAGTATCTGCCGAGGCTGCCGTTCATGCACCGCAACTTCTTCCCGGGCGGCAACACGCTGATCAACGTGTGGCTGAACGGCCTCGTGGGCCGCTTCGGGTGGCTCGACTACGGCTTCCCGGGATGGGTGTACACGCTGGCCGAGTGGCTGCTCGTGCCCTTCCTGATCCTCGCGGTGTTCGCGCTCGCGCAGGCGCGCGAGGCGGTCAGGCGGGTGCTCCCGCTGTTCGCCTGCTTCGGGGTGATGACGCTGGGGCTGCTGGCCGCGATCGGCTACGCCGGGGTCCGCTACCAGCTCTCCACCGGCTTCCCGTTCGCCCAGGCGCGCTACCTGTTCCCGCTGCTCGCCCTGTATGGCCTGTTCGGGGCGGTCGTGGCGCGGGGCGCCGGGAGGCGCTGGGCGCCGGTGCTCGGCGCGGCGATCGTGCTGCTCGCGATGGCGCACGGCCTGTTCGCCGAGACGCTCACGATCTCCCGCTACTACGGCTAGGAGCAGGCTGCTAGCCGAAGATCGACGCCACGCCCGCGCCGAGCTCGAGCGTGGTGTGCCGCACGGTGTGCTTTGCGCGGTGACGCTTGCTCTTCACCAGCTTGGCCCTGAACGGACTCAGCGCCGGCAGGCTCTTGTGGCCGGCGTAGGTCGAGACGAGCATCAGCTGGTAGTGCCCGACGGCGACGCCCGTGAGCTTGACGCCGTTGGCGCCCGCTCGGTCCGTGTGCCTGACCGTCTTGAACGTCTTGTACTTCGTACAGACGCCCTTCTTCCGCTTCTGGCATTGGACGACGCTCAGCACCGCCTTGCCCGACAGGCTGTCGGTGTACGTGACGGTCGCGCCCTTGCTCGCGTTGAAGCTCGAGGGATTGACCTTCAGATGCGTGATCACCGGCGTGGCCGGCGTGACCGTGAACGAGAGCGTCTGCACCGGGGCGAGCGTGCCCCGGTTGTTCGCTGTGAGCTGGAGCTGGTAGTTGCCGGCGGGGAGGCGGCCGAGCCTGATCCCGTTGCCGCCGTACTGCTTGGCCCGGTCCGTGTTCCTGATCGTCTTGACGACGGCCCCGTTCTGGAGGATCTGGATCGTCGTGCTCGACGTGTCCGTGTCGAAGTACGTGATCACCGACGACTGCGACTCGTTCCACGTCGCCGGGTTCAGTTTCAGGAGCGTGATGATCGGGACGTTCGGCCCGGCCACCGCCGCGGTTGGCGCGGAGCTCGCGGGTCCCTCGGTGTTGGCGTTGTTTCTCGCCGACACGGCAACCTCGATCGTGTGGCCGACGTCGTTGTTGGTCACGTAGTAGTAGGGGTTCTCGCCCACCTGACCGCCGATCGGCGTGCAGTTCGCGCCGGCGGAGTCGCAGTCCTCCCACTGGTACGCATACGTGATGAAGCTCTGGTGTGGATCCTGAGACCAGGTCCCGGAAGTCGCGTCGATCCGGTTGCCCGGCAGCGGCGCGCCACTGACGGGGGCGCCGTTGCCCGAGACCGAGATCGTCGGCGCCGACTGGTTCTGGGGCGGGAGCACCGGCTGGTTGTTCGCGTTGCAGGTGCCGTAGGGGTAGTGGTCGCTGGGGTTCGCGGGACGTGCGACGCACTGGACATCGTTCGAGTGCTGGGGCTCGTTGGCGAGCCCTCCGGGGCACAGCCCGTACGCGTCGTCGCCGACGCCCTCGATCACCTGGAGCATCAGCTCCTGGTTCGGCTCCGAGCCCCAGCCGGTGTTCTGGTCACCGCCGTTGTTCGGCCGGACGGGTCGTGCTCCGGGCGCGTACACGAACTGGCCACCCGAGGTGGGCGCGATGTTCGCGTCGGCGTACGAGTCCATGCTCGAGCCCTGGACGGGGGCCATGATCTGGAATGGGACTCCCTGCGGGTAATACGAAGCTCCGTTATTTTTCCCGTCACTAGCGATGAAGCCGCCGATGTCGTAGAACGCCGGAACCTCGCCCGGCGCGACGCACAGATGGAGCGGCACGAACGTCGTTATCGAGTTGGGCGTGACGGTCCCCGCCGGCGAGGTCGTCTGGATCGAGCTGTTCGTCGTCGAGGTGTCGTCCTTGCAGAACGGCATCAGGAATGGATTCGACGGCGTGCCCGCCGGCCCGTAGTGGACCTTGAAGGACCCGTCGACCTCCGGCGTCATCGTGTCGAACACGACGTAGTTGACCGGCAGTCCGGCGGACTTCTGGGACGGCGCGGTGTCCTCTTTGAGCGCGCAGCCCTTGACCTTGATCTGGAGGATCTGGCCACCGGCGGGCGCGGTCGCGGTGCCCCCGGCGACGGCGGTGTTCCACTCGGTGTTGTCGGCGCCGTCGTGCATCCAGTGGGTACACGGGAAGCTGCCGTCGGTGCCGTAGGACGCCGACATGCAGCCGTTATCGAACCCTGACGAGATCCCCTGATCGTCCTGGTTACGGTCGTGCAGGCCCTTCGGCTCGTCGTTCGTGTCCGACGACGCTCCGTTCGCCGTATCGAGCGTCGGCGTCGCCGATAGGCTGCTCCCCCAGGGAGCAAGCACGGCTGCGCCGGCGGCTCCTGGGATCGCAAGTCCCAATGCCGCGGTCGCCGTCACAGCGGCTACGCACAGCACAATCCGATTGATTGCCCCCCGCGGCAATCCCTGCTCACGAAAACCGTTCATTGATGCCCCTATAGTGTCGGCTGCCCAACCCCCGCGCTTTAATGTAGCGGTCAGCGGGTTGACCCGAGTCTCGCGTTCGCCGCCTTCGGCTACCGCCGAACGGTCGTTCGGCCAGGGGTACTCTCTTTCGCCATGATGGCCTCACAGAACCGACTGCCGGCGGTCGTTGCGCAAACCGTGGGCAAGCAGTTCCGGATCCCCGATCAGCGGGTGCACACGCTCAAGGAGCGCGCGCTGCATCCGCGCACGCGGACCACCTACCAGTCGTTCGACGCCCTGAAGGACATCTCGTTCGCGGTCGACCCCGGCGAGTTCTTCGGGATCGCGGGACGCAACGGAAGCGGCAAGAGCACGCTGCTCAAGTGCATCGCCGGCATCTACCAATGCGACGGCAAGATCTGGTGCCGGGGGCGGCTGTCCACCTTCATCGAGCTCGGCGTCGGCTTCAACATGGACCTCGCCGCGCGGGACAACGTCGTCATGAACGGGATCATGATGGGGCTCTCCCCGCGCGAGGCGCGGAAGCGGTTCGACGCGGTGATCGACTTCGCCGAGCTGCAGGACTTCAAGGAGCTGAAGCTCAAGAACTACTCGTCCGGCATGCAGGTCCGGCTCGCGTTCTCGGTCGCGATCCAGGTTGATGCCGACGTGCTGCTGATCGACGAGGTGCTGGCCGTCGGCGATGCGGCATTTCAACAGAAGTGCTTCGACGTCTTCTACGGGATGCGCGACCAGGGCAAGACGATCCTGTTCGTGACGCACGACATGGTCAGCCTGCAGCGCTTCTGTCACCGCGCGATGCTCCTCGAGGAGGGAGCGATGGTCCACATCGGGGAGCCCAAGGAGGTCGCCGACCAGTACCTCGAGCTCAACTTCGGGCGCAACCCGCAGGCGGTGACGAGTGGAGATCCTCGCGTAGGCGACGGTGACGCCCGGGTCACGAAAGTTTGGGTGGAGGACGAGCACGGCGAGAACGTGCCAGCCGCTCCCCAGGGAACGAGGGTCACGCTGCGGGTGTTGGTCGAATTTCGGGTCGACGTCGAGGACCCGCAGGCGAGCGTGTACATCCACAACGAGGACCAGCGGGTCGTGCTGATCGTCGCCTCGTTCATGCAGCACGAGCGGACGGGCAACTATCGCGCCGGCGAGCAGGTGCTGTTCTCGTTCACGTTCGACAACGTGCTCGCCCCCGGCCGGTACAGCCCGGCGATCAACCTGGCGCATCACGGCCCCGGTCTGGACGTGATCGATCGATACGAGCGCGGCTTTTCGTTCGTGGTCTCCGGCGCTTCGCTCGGCGGCATGGTCGACGTGCCGGTTGATTCGACGGTGGAGCGCTTCGATGCGCCGGTCGCCGAGGTCGAGGCATGAGCGCCGTCGATTCGATCCCGTACCAGGCGCTCGGGCGACCGATTCGAGGGCCACGCGCGCTCACCCACGACTGGGCGCGCTTCTGGCACCTGAGCCTCAACATCGCCGTGCTGAACTGGAAGCTGCGGTTCTTCGGCTCCGCGCTCGGCTACGTGTGGTCGCTCGTCCGCCCGCTCCTGATGTTCGGGGTCCTGTGGGTGTTCTTCACCAAGATCGGCCATATCGGACAAGGACCCTCGTCGGCGCCCGGGCAGCCGGAGCACTTCTACGGCGCTCAGCTCCTCGGCTCGATCGTTCTGTTCACGTTCTTCTCGGTTTCGACCGGCGGCGCGGTCCAGAGCGTCCTGGAAAACGAAGCTCTGGTGCGGAAGATCCAGTTCCCCAGGCTCGTGATTCCGACGTCCGTGGTCCTCCTGGGACTGTTCGACCTCGGGCTGAACCTGGTCGTGTTCTTCATCTTCGCGCTGGCTTCCGGGGTTCGGCCGATGATGACCTGGCTCGAGCTGCCGCTGATCCTCGCCGTGCTCGCCGTCTTCTCGGCGGGCCTCGCGATGCTGCTGTCCTCGCTGTACGTCTACTTCAGGGACGTCGCACCGATTTGGGACGTCATCTCGCAGGTGCTGTTCTACTCCGCGCCGATCATCGTGCCGCTGACGACGATCCAGGAGAAGCTGAGCCCGACGCTGATGCACATCTACATGCTCAGCCCACTCTCGACCGTGCTGCAGCAGTTCCGCTACGCGATCGTGAACAACGCGGCGACGAAGCCGAGCTCGCTGCTCGGAGGGACAGTTGGCCTGCTCGAGCCGGTCGCGATCACGGCCGCGACCTTCGTCCTCGGCTTCGTCGTCTTCAACCGGACGGCGCCGTACGTGGCCGAAAATCTCTAGAGGACGCACGGGCATGGAGATCGACACACTCAAACGGCACTGGGAGGCCTTCGGACGCGACGATCCGCTGTGGGCGGTTCTGACCGAGGCATCGCGCACGGGCGGCCGCTGGGACCTTGACGAGTTCCTCCAGCGCGGCGAGGGCGACGTCGCGAGGTGTCTGGCTGAGCTCGACGACCTGGGGGTGAGCTACGAGCGCGGACGGGCGCTCGACTTCGGCTGCGGTGTCGGACGGCTGACGCAGGCTCTTGCGGACCGATTCGAGCGCTGCGACGGGGTCGACATCGCCGAGTCGATGATCGAGGAGGCGCGGCGGATCAACCGCCACGGCGACCAGGTGCGCTACCACGTCAACGACGCGCCCAACCTCGGGCTGTTCGCCGGCGGGACGTTTGACTTCGTGCTCTCGTTCATCGTCCTCCAGCACATGGAGCCCCGCTACTCGAAGGCGTACATCCGTGAGTTCCTGCGGGTCCTTCGCCCGGGAGGCGTGGCCGTCTTCCAGATTCCGTCGGCGCCCGCCACGAGGCCGCCGGAGTCGATGCCGAGTGGCGCCTGGCGTGCGAGGATCAGCCTGGCGGAAAGGCAGCGGCCGCGGGAGCTCGAGGCGGGCGCCCAGGTGCTGCTTCGGGTCCTGGTTCGGAACGACGGCACGAGCGCGTGGCCCGCGGACGCGCAGGTCAGGCTCGGAAACCGGTGGTCGGATCAGAGCGGCCGGGTGCTGGTAATGGACGATGGGCGGACCGAGCTTCCGGGCGCGGTGGCACCGGGCCAGGAACTGGCGCTGGAGTTGCTGGTCACCGCGCCACACGTGACCGGAAAGGCTCGACTCGAGCTGGACCTGGTCCAGGAGCAGGTCGGATGGTTCGGCAGTCGCGGATCCAAGGCGTTGCGGATCCCCTTGACGATCACGGCCAACGGACTGGACCTGCCGCCCGCGGACGCCGCTACGGCCGCTCGCATGGAGATGCACGCCGTGCCCCGGGAGGAGGTCGTCGCGATCGTCCGTGAGAGTGGCGGGGAGGTCGTGCACGCGTTGCCGGATATCAGCGCGGGGGCCGCATTCGAGGGGTTCCGCTACATCGTGCGCCGCACATCGACGGTCGATCCGCCGCTGCCGCGACAGTCGCTGGCGAGCCTCGACTCGGTGATCGGCCAGATCCCCGACCGTTGGGACATGTTCCCGCCGGTCACCAGCCGCCGGCGAGGGCTGGCCGGTGACGCCGAGATATTCGCGAAGCGCGCCGCCGCGCGGGCGCTGCGCTGGCTGACCTGGGCCCAGACCGAGCACGATCGCTCGGTCCGCCGGGCGCTGGCCGAGGCCCGAAGCGTCCTCGCGGAGCAGCGCGCTGAGCTCCAGGCGCTGCGCAACGAGGTCTCGCACCTGCGGGCCGAGCGCGACGACCGCCCCGGAAGCTAACCGCTCAGGAAAGCGTGGAGACGCGCGCGGCCGCTAGCTCGACGAGGAACCGCTCGAGTGCCGCGACGTGAGTTGGCCACGTGTACTCGGCGGCGGTTTCGACGCTCGCCTCACCCAGTCGCTCGCGCAGTCCCGCATCGCCGAGTGCCAGCGAGAGCGCATCGGCAACCGAGCCGGAGTCGGCGTCGGGCATCAGGCAGTTGCGTCCGTCCCGGCAGAAGTCGCGGTTGCCGTCGGCGTCGGTGCAGACGATCGGGCAACCGGTCGCCATCGCCTCCAGAATCGGTAGGCAGAACCCTTCGTGGATGGAGGTCTGGATGAACACCGTCGCCTGGTTGAACAGCCGGTTGACGTCATCGTCCGAAGGGGACACCACGTACCTGATCGCGGGCTTGTCCTCGACCAGCTCGGGCTCGATCCCGAATAGGCACAGCTCAGGCCGCGGCTCGGGAAGCGCCTCGTACGCGTCCATCGTCAGCGGGAAGTTCTTCAACGGATTCGACCGTCCGAGCGCGACGATCATGTCGGTTCGGCGCTCGGCCCCGTCAAGGGGACGGAACTCGCGGTGGTCTATCGCGGGCGCGATCACGGTTGAATCGAGCCCAAGCTCCCGGAGCCGGTCTCGGTTCCAGGACGACGTCGTCAGGTAGCGAAACTCGTGGCGGTAGGAGGCGAGCACCGCGTGCTGGAGCCACTCGCTGTCCGGGTAGTAGCTGCTCTCGATGTCCTGGACGAAATACACGGGGATGCCGTTCACCACGCTTGCTTCCCACACCGGCGGCGCCGAGGTCCACCAGGTCGCGACCTTGATCGCCGCGATCGGCGTCAGCGCCACCAGCAGGTCCTCGTACTTCTCGAACGTGCGTACCGGCGCGTGCAGGTCGAACCAGTCCGGCTCGTGACCGAGGCTCCAGAGCTCGACTTGATGGCCGGCGGCGACGAGGCCGTTGATCTGCTCGAACACCACCCGGTGCCCGCCGCCGATGCCGGTCCCCTCGGTGACGTAGATGATCCGGAGGGCGCCCTCGGGCGTACGCACGTCCCGGGCCTCGAAGAAGCTCTCCCATCGCTCCCAAAACAGCCGCTGTGAGGCAAGCTCGCGCTCGCCCTGCTCGGTGCCGCGGCTGATGGATTCGTAGTGATAGAGCTCCGCGTGGGGCGAGTAGACGACGCGAAACCCCTCCCGCCAGGCGCGGAGGCAGAAGTCGACGTCTTCGTAGCCCATTCCGTACGCCTCGTCGAACCGCCCGATCCGGTCGAGCAGCGAGCGTCTGATGTACATGCAGGCCCCGCAGACCGCGAGCACCGAACCCGGCGCGTTCGCGGGGCCGAACCCGGACGGCTTGAACCTGTACCGATGGTCGAACCACTCGGGCGCCTCCGGGTTGCGGATCGATCCCGCCGATTGGATCCGGCCATCGGCATACAGCAGCTTCCCGCCGACGACGCCGACGTGGTCGCCGCGGTGCGCCTCGTATTGCAGGCAGGCGAGCCAGCCGCGGCGCGCGAGCATGTCGGAATTCAGGACCACGACGTCGTGGTCCTCAGGGGCGGCGGCGATGCCACGGTTGACGTTGGCCGCGAACCCCTCGTTGCGCACGCCCTCGACGACCTGGACGCCCTTCAGCCTGCGCAGGGCGGCAAGGTGCTCGGGACCGCTCGCGTCGTCGGCTACCACGATCCTGACGGGATCCCTGGGGCCCAGCAGTCCCCACGCGGTTCTGGTCGTCCGGCGGATGCTTCTGACGAGCGGCACGACGAACTCCGCATCCCGGTAGCTGGGGATCACGATCGTCACCGGCCGGCCCCGGACGCGGTACCACCTGAGCGCGACCGAGCGGTCGAGCCGGACCCGGTGCTCGAGTCGTAGGTATGGCTTCAACGGCGTGAACCGGAGCGGAAGCGTGAGCGTTCGGTAGAAGACCGTGCGCAACCCGCGGTACCGGTAGGTGAGGTAGATCCGCCGTCGGAGGCGCCGGAGCTGATTCACGGCGGAGATGGTCCCTGATCGTCGTATCCAATGCCCCCGATCACGCCGATCGAGCCGAGCACCGGCCGGCGCAGCCAGCGCCGCGCGGCGATCCGCATCAGACCGCGCTGCTGTGTATGGGTGAGCATCCCTCCGCGCTCGTCGATCAGGGGGCGGCCATGCTCGGTGCGGTCGCGCAGCTCTTCGTAGGCATGGCCCAGGAGGACGATCAGCTCTTCGCGCTCGAGCTCCTCCCACGAGCGCGGCACCGAGCTCCGGTAGGGCGACCGGATCGCTGCGCGGTACACGGCTTCGAGCTCGGGGACGACCGCTTCCCACCGATACCTCGCCAGCGCTCCGCGCAGCGACGCGAGGTGGAGCGCGCGGGCCTCGCCGGGGCGCAGCAACGGCAGCACCCGCTCGGCGCTCGCGGCGGCATCCCAGGGGACGAGTGTGGCGGCGTCCGTTCCCGCCACCTCCCTCAGCGAGGTGACCGCCGCGTATGCACACGGGGTCCCGGCGGCCGCTGCCTCGAGCGGGACGAGCCCGAACCCCTCGTAGGTGCTCGGGACCAGCACCGCGGCCGCGTTGGTCAGCAGCCACAGCTTCTCGGCCTCCGGCACCGGCCCGATGTCGCGCACGTGCGCGGCCAGTTCCGGCCGGTGGCCGAGCAGCTCCGCCTCGGCCGCTGCCGACCCCCCGTACGGGACGTGTGCGCCGGCGAGTACCAGCGTGCCATCCCAGTCGCGACGCCGCAGCTCAGCCAACAGCTCAAGCGCGAACAGCCTGTTCTTGTGCAGGTAGTCGGATCCGATCATCACCAGCAGCTCGCGTCCGACTGCCACATCGCGGGGCCGGCGGGCGTCGCTGTTCGGAGGCAGCTCGATCCCATCGCCATACACAGGCGCATGCTCGGGCTCGATCAGCTCCTCGGAGATCGCGTCCGCCCGCGCGTGTGCCGACGGGAACACGACCTGGTCGCACGCCGCCAGCGCCACCCGCGTGAGCCGCCGGTACCGCGCCCACTCGTCAACCGACTCGTGGTACGTGGGGTTGCGGTAGGAGATCAGATCGTGGTGGGTGATCACGACGCGCTCGCCGAGCCTGCGCAGCAGCCGCAGGTCCTCCGGCACGAATGCCTGCTGCGGACGGTGGGCGATGTCGCTGCGGCTCACGCCGTCGGCCGCTTGTGTCTCGGTGATCAGCTCGACGCCGACACGTCGGAACTCGTCGAGCGTCGGGCCGCCGGCGTCGTCGCGCACCAGCGCCCGGACCATGCCCTCGTTGGCGCTGGCAAGCGCGATGATCAGGCCGGCGACGTAGGTCTGAGTTCCAGAGGCGTCGGGACCGATCGCGCGGGCGTCGATCGTCACGGATGGAGATCCCACGCCGACCCGCGCCGCGACCAGCGATCGCCGCAGCGGCCCCAGCTCCAGCGCTTCCGTCTCCTTCCACGCGGCCTCGAGCCACGGGTGCGACCGGACGACGGTGGCGGTCTCGGCGGCCGAGCACGGAGGGAGCCCGCCCGGGATGCGGACGACCGGCACATCGTCCGCGAGGGCGCAGCTGAGCCCGACCCGCAGAGCGCGCGCGGCGAAGTCGGCCAGCGCCGCCGCCGGATGGCTGCGAGATTCGTCGATGCCACCGAGGAGCCCGAGCGCGCTCCCGCGGAGAAAGACGCATTGAGGCCACAGACGGGTCACGCGCGGGTGCACGGCATCGGCGGTCACGGGCGGATCCGGTTGTGGTCGCAGCACGGGATCGCCGTCGAAGCCTTCAAACAGCGGCTTGCCTGCGCCTACCGGAAGCGCGGTGGCGGCCGCGACCGAGTCGTCGGCATACGCCGCTCGACGGAGGCGATCGAGCCAGCCCTCCGGAACCAGGCCGGCGTCGGCGACGATCGCGAGATCCGCCGCGCCGGCGTCGCGGGCGAGCTCGTTCACCGCCCGGGCAAACCCCAGCCCGCGGTCGAGCACCAGTACCTCGGACGCCGGCGGAACGGCCGCGCGGAGCCGGTCGAGCGTCGCCATCTCGCCCTCGTCGGCCCAGGGCCAGAAGGCGATCACTGGCGCGGCGGGGCGGGCGCCGGTCACGTCCGGCCGCGCTGAGGCGCGACTCCCGCGTCCGCGAGCATCGCGACCAGCCGCGGGCGCAGCCCCCCCTCCCGGCCGTCGAGCTTGGAGAGCGATATCCGCGGCGCCTGCGGCTGCGTCCACTCGAGCGCGTCCAGCTGCGCTGCGTCGAGGCCGGCGTCACACATCACGAGGTCATAGTGAAACAGGCGGTCCTCAAGCCACCGCGGATCGATCCGCGAGGCGAGCTCGATCCCGTGCTCGAGCCAGGCTGCCGGGTCCGAGCCGGCGGCCACCTCCAAGTCGGTGGCGAGGGTGATCCGGCCCCCCGGCCAGCCGGCGAGGAGCGCATCGAGGACCGCTTCCGTGGCCTGCCGATCGTGTCCGGCCCAGACCAGGATCCGCGGAGTCGCAAGCGCGTCGCGGGCTGCCACCCGGGCCTGACTGCTCGCGTTCACGAGTGTCCACGGCCGTCCTCCGAGCGAGCAGCCCCACCGCTCGACGAAGCGCCGGTGGTTGCGCTCGCTGAGCGCGACCGCCGCCGAGGGATCGTCGGATGCCTGGCCAACGTGGGTGACCGTCGACCGCGGTTCGAACGCGGTTGCCAACCCATCCTGGGCGAGCCGCAGGCAGAGGTCTACGTCCTCGAAGTACGCCGGGGCGTACCGGTCGTCGAAGCCGCCCCGAGCGGTGAACGCGTCCCGCTGGACGAGCATGCACGCCGCGCTGCCGTAGTCGACGATTCGCGGGAAGCGATAGCACGGGAGCTCCGGATCGTCCCCGGCGCCGTACGGCATCACGGTCCCGTCCCGGGCCAGCAGCGCGCCGGCCTCCTGAAGCGAGCCGTCGACGTTCAAATAACGCGGGACGACGGCGCCGATCCCGGGCCGCTCGAGCGCCTCGAGCAGCGGGTCGAGCCAGCCCGGACGAACGAACGCATCGGTGTTGAGCAGCAGCAGCCGGTCCGCGCGCGCCACCGCCGCGCCCTGGTTGCTGGCCGGGCCGAAGCCCCGGTTCTGGTCGTTCAGCACCAGCTGGACGTCGCGGAGCTCCGACAGGCGCAACCGCGTCTCGCGGTCGGAGTTGTTGTCGACCACGATCAGCTCGA
Source organism: uncultured Solirubrobacterales bacterium (assembly GCA_963770735.1). Taxonomy (GTDB): domain Bacteria; phylum Actinomycetota; class Thermoleophilia; order Solirubrobacterales; family Solirubrobacteraceae; genus Palsa-465. The sequence goes on from CAVYRB010000001.1 coordinate 598,318, forward strand.
ACGGCCGTGGCGTCTGCTCCGCGAGGTCGGAGACCGCCCGCTCAGTGAACTGCCAGTTCCCCCGGCTGACCATCACGACCGACAGCTCGGGCTCGCCGCCGCCCGCCGGAATCAGCGTCATGTGCCGCGTCCGCGCAGCCGGTGGACGGCCCGCCGCGGCCACGCGGTCCAGCGAACGACCTTCATGTTCCGATACGTCATGCTCAGCTCTCGAGCTTCGGCGAGCTGATGTTCCAGGCGCTCGACGTGCTCGCGAAGCTGCTCCGACTCGGCGATCAGCCGCGCCCGCTCGTCTCGCTGCCACTTGACCTCGGCTCCGAGCTCCTTCCACTCCTTGTCGAGCGCGACATACCTCTCGCGGAGCGACTCGTTCTCGGCGCGCAGCGACTCGTTGTCGACACGAAGCGCGTCGGTTTCCTCGCGCCGCGCGACGAGCTCGAGCCGCATCGCGTGGACCGCTTCCCCGAGCGCGGCGCGCGCCTCGTGGAGCTGCGAGGTTCGGTTCAGGTAGGCGGCAGCGGCCGGATCCTCCGGTGCCGCGGGCTCTTCGGGGGACGTCACGAGCGGAAAGCTCTCCTCATCGATCGGGCCACATTGTCCCGGATCCACTTGCCCGTGCTGGCTACCCTCCGGTCCCGGTGAACATCGTCATCGTCGCTCCGTGCCACGTCCCCCTCGCGATCGGCGGAGCCGAGAAGCTGTGGTGGGGCCTGCTCCAGCACCTCAACCGAGACACCCCGCACCACGCCGACATCGTCAAGCTCCCGGGGCCCGAGCGTGACTTCTGGGAGGTGGTCTCGAGTTACCGTGCGTTCTCGGAGCTCGATCTCAGCTACTACGACACGATCATCTCCGGCAAGTACCCGGCGTGGATGACCGATCATCCGCGACACATCTGCTACATGCTCCACCCGCTCCGCGGCCTGTACGACACGTATCCGCCCGGACTCCCCGCTCGCTGCGAGGTGGACCACCCCGATGTCCGGGCGCTGCTGGCGATGGTGCGCTCCGGGGAGCGCTCGCGCGAGGCGCTGCGCGAGAGCTTCGAGCGGATCGAGCTGCTCCGCCGCCCGCGACGGCTGCGGCGACGGCCGGTTCCGCCTGAGGCGTTCGCGTTCCCGGGACCTCTGATCCGGGAGCTCGTCCGGTTCTTCGACGGCGTCGCGTTTCGCCCCGGGGCGATCCGCCGGTTCTCCGCGATCTCCGAGACCGTCGCCCGGCGAGACGGCTACTTCCCCGCGGACGCCGCCGTCAAGGCCGTATATCCACCATCGGACCTCGAAGGCTTCGTGCCCCCGCGCGCTGGACGCTACCTGTTCACCGTTAGCCGGCTGGATCCGCCTAAACGGATCGATCTGCTGATCGCCGCGATGCGACACGTAGATTCCCCGATCGAGCTGCTGATCGCCGGGACCGGCCCGGACGAGGCGAGGCTGCGGGAACTCGCGAAGGGGGATCCGCGCGTCCGGCTCCTCGGGTTCGTCAACGACGCCGAGCTCGTGCAGCGGTACGCGGACGCACGCGCGGTCCTGTTCGCTCCGTACGACGAGGACTTCGGACTGGTCGCACTCGAGGCGATGTCGGCAGCGAAGCCGGTTGTAACGACGAGCGATGCGGGGGGCGCCGCCGAGCTGGTGGCAGCTGGCGAGACGGGGTACGTGACCGATCCCGATCCAGAGGCGATCGGCGCGAAGATCGAGCAGTTGATCGCGGACCCGGAGCGCGCAAGGTCGATGGGGGAGCGTGGGCGCGACCGCGCGGCAGAGGTGACCTGGCGGCGGGTCGGCGAGGTGCTGCTCGACGGGATCGAAAGCTGAGCCAACGTGGCACGATCCTCCGGATGGTGACGTTCTGCTCGATCACGAAGCCGTCGCAGCGCGCGACGGCACAGGTGCTGGCCGATGGACTGCGGGAGCATCATCCCGACGCTCGGGTGGCGGTGCTGGACGCGCCCGTCGCGGTGCCGACGGCGCTCGCCGACGCACTCGAGAGGGGGGCGGAGGTCGCCGTCTACGTCGACCCCGACGCCCGCGTGTACGGCCCGCTCGACGAGGCGCTAGAGGCGGCTCGTCAGCACGGCGTAGCACTGGTGCGAAGAGTCGCGGCGCTTCCGGACGACGGTGAGCGCCCCGATCAGCGCGAGCTACTTCGCGCCGGTCGAATCAACGACGGATTCGTCGCCGTCTCGTCGTCTCCCGATGGGCGCCGGTTCGTGGAATGGTGGGAGCGCGGGCTCGGTCGGCTGGATGGGGCCACGGAGCCGTGGCTTGATCTCGCGCCCGACATGTTCCCGAAAGCGGTGTTGCTCGAGAACCCCGGATACATGGTGAGCTTCTGGAACCTCCACGCGCGCCGGCTCGAGCGGCGCCACGGTGAGCTGCTGGCGGCCGGCGAGCCCCTCCGACTGTTCCACTTCGAGGGCTTCCGGCCGGATCGCCCCTACTGGCTGAGCGACGGAGGAACCCGGGCGCGGGTGGTCGACGATCCGGTGCTCGCGGAGCTGTGCGGGGCGTACGCCGACGCGTTGCTGGCGGCCGGCTGGACTCCGCCCCGGACCAGCATCGCCGATGTCGAGCGGCTCGGCAACGGACAGCGCGTCGACCATCTCGTGCGCGCGCTGTGGAAGGACGCGCTTGACGCCGGGCGTGACTTCGGCGACCCGCTGTCGCCCGACGACGCCGAAGCGTTCGCAGCCTGGGTCCGCGGACCGGCATCGGAGGGCGCGGACGCTGGCGTGAACCGGTACCTGCTGGCGGCCTATCGGACCCGGCCCGACCTGCAGGCGGCGTTCCCCGACCTCGATGGGCCGGACGGTCCGCGGGTGATCGATTGGGCGCGCGGACCGGGACTGCACGAGCTGCTACCCGAGCTGCTCCCCGGCGGTTCGGCCGAGGCCGGTGCGTCCGTCGGCTCAGGGCCGGCCGTCAACGTGATCGGGTACCTGCGGGAGACGCTTGGGCTGGCCGAGGCGGCGCGGGCGTATGTGACCGCGCTCACGGCCGCGAGAGTGCCGGTTACGACGACCGCGATCTCCCCCGACCTTCCTGTCGACGGAGGCGGCCGGGCGATCACGCGCGAAGGGCGGCAGCAGTTCGAGAATCTGAGCGCCGCCGTGGAGCCCAACTTCAATCTGTTGTGCGTGAACGGCGATCACACGGAGGACCTGATCCGGACAGGTGGCGCTCAGGTGCTCGGAGGCCGGCCGACGATCGGGCAGTGGGCGTGGGAGACCGACGTCCTGCCCCCAAGCTGGCTGGGCGCGTTCCGTCATCTGGACGAGATCTGGGTGTACACCTCGTTCGTCGCCGAAAACCTCGCCCGACTGTCGCCGGTCCCGGTCGTCGTGGTCCCGATGGCACTCACCGTCCCGGACGTACGGGGCGTCGACGTGCCGCTGCCGTGGGACGACCGGTTTACGTTCGTGTTCATGATGGACTTCTTCAGCACCGCGAGGCGCAAGAACGCGACGGGGCTGATCGACGCCTTCACCCGTGCCTTCGCTCCGGGCGAAGGACCGCGGCTGCTGTTGAAGACGATCAACGCGTCGTTCCGATCTCGGGACGCGGATGAGCTTCGCTTCAGGATCGGCGATCGTCCCGACATCGATCTGATCGACTGCTATCTCGAGCCGGTCCAGAAGTACGCGCTGCTCGCGCAGGCGGATTGCTACGTGTCATTGCACCGCAGCGAGGGCTTCGGGCTTCCGCTCGCCGAGTCGATGGCGCTCGGCACACCGGTGATTGCGACCGGGTACTCCGGCAACACCGACTTCATGACCGACCGCAACAGCTACCTGGTCGACTGGAGTCCCGCGCGCGTCGGGCTCGGCTGCGAGATCTATCCCGCCGAGGGCCACTGGGCCGAGCCCGATCTCGACCACGCGGCGGAGTTGATGCGCCGCGTCTGGGAACGGCCCGATGAGGCGGCGGTCAAGGCGGCCCGCGCGCCGGCGGACGTCCGCCGCCAGTACGCGCCCGCGGCCGCGGGCGCGGTCGCCAGAGCCCGCCTCGAACGGCTGGTCGAGCTGCGCTCGGTGGGGGGATCCACGGTCAGCCCGAACGGGATCGCAACGAGCCTCCGCGCGGCACAGAATGAGCTGGCAGTTGACGTGCGTCAGGGGGCGGCGCCGGTCCCGCGTGGGCCCGCCAAGTGGATCCGCAACCTCGTGCTCCGGCTGATCCTTCCATTCACTTATCACGAGCGGAAGCTCGATCGGGCGCTGTTCGACGCGATCGTCGAGTTGAGAGATGACCTCGACCGTGAGCGCGAGCAGCTGCGGGAGGATCGCGCCCGCCTGCGACGTGCCGAGCGTGGGCTTCGATCGCGAGAAGGAGCTGTCTTGAGCGCTGACGAAGTTGCGGCGGAGCGGGTTGCGCTCGACCAGCACGGGATGCGGGTGCTGATCGCTGCCACGCTCGGCCCGAACGATCAAGCGATCGACGTCGGCGCCCACACCGGCGCGGTCCTGCGGGAAATCGTCCGTGTCGCTCCCGGGGGCCGACATATCGCGTATGAGCCGCTGCCCGACTGCTCCGAGTACCTGCGCCGAACGTTCCCGCAGGTGGACGTCCACAATGCGGCGCTGTCAGACGAGAACGGCGAGACGAGCTTCATCCACGTACCGGCCGCGCCCGAATTCAGCGGGATGCGCGAACGCACCTACCCGGGATACGAAAACGCGCCTCGGCAGACGATCACCGTCCGCACCGAGCGGCTCGACGACGCGCTCCCGGCGGACGCGCGTCCGTCGCTGATCAAGATCGACGTCGAAGGAGCTGAGCTGCTCGTGCTGCGAGGGGCCGTCGAGACGATCCGTGCGCACGAGCCGCTCGTGATCTTCGAGCACGGGATCGGCGCCGCGGACCGCTACGGCTACGGGCCGGGCGACGTCCACGACCTCGTGTCCGGCGAGCTTCGGATGCGGATCTTCGACCTCGACGGCGCGGGGCCGTACGAGCGGGCGGAGTTCGTCGAGCTGTTCCCCCAGCCGATCTGGAACTGGGTCGCCGTACCGGCGTGAGCCCGGTGACGAAGCTGGTGGTCGGCAGCACGTTCGGGATCTGCCCGCCCCGCGGGGGCGGTCAGCTCCGGATCTTTCACCTCTACGGGCAGCTGGCCCGGCAAGCGCCGGTGGACGTGATCGCGCTCGTCGCGGGGGACGAGCCGGCGTTTCGGCAGGAGGTTGCCCCGGGGCTCACCGAGGTCCGGATTCCGAAATCCGCGCGCCACGTGGCCGCCGAGGCGGCGCTGGAGGCCCAGGCAGGCGTCCCTGTGACCGACGTCGCGTTCCCTGAGCTCCACGAGCTCACGCCGGAGTTCGCGGACGCTGTCGTCGCGTCAGCCGCAGACGGAGGCGCCCTGGTCGCGTCGCACCCGTACACGCTGCCGGCGCTGGTGGCCGCCGGCGGCGAGCTGCCGGTCTGGTACGACGTCCACAACGTCGAGGCCGACCTGAAGGCCGCGATGCTCGCCGGCAATGACACAGGGCAGCGGCTCCTGTCCGCCGCCCGCGACGTCGAGGGCGCCTGCTGCGAGCGAGCGGAGCGGGTGTTCGCGTCGTCCGCGGACGACGCCGCGCGGCTGCGCGACCTGTACGGAGTGCCCGAGCGCAAGCTCGAGCTGGTCCCCAACGGCGTCGATGCGGCCGCGATCGAGTTCATTCGGCCCGCGGACCGCCGCCGGCTTCAGCAGCGTCTGCGGATGCGCGCTCCGCTGGCACTGTTCATCGGCAGCTGGCACGAGCCGAACCTCCGTGCGGTGCGGCGGATCGCCGAGCTGGCGGCGCGGATGCCAAGCGTCGAGTTCGCCGTCGTGGGGAGCGTCGGCCTGCCGCTCGAGCAGGGTTACCTGCCGGGCAACATGCGCCTGTTCGGCGTCGTCGACGACGAGCTGAAGGCCGCGCTGTTGGCCGTCGCCTCGGTCGCGATCAACCCGGTCGCCGAAGGGTCCGGAACGAACATGAAGATGCTCGATTATCTCGCTGCCGGGGTCCCAGTTGTGACGACCGAGATCGGTGCACGCGGGCTCGAGCTCGATCCGGAGCGGCATGCGCGGATCGTGCCGTTCAATCGATTCGCGGACGCGATTGAGCACGTGCTCGAGGAGCCTTTCGCAGCCGCGGATGCCCGGATCACAGCGGCTCGGCATCACCTCGAGGAGCGGTTCGACTGGGCGGTCGTCTCGCGACCGATGATCGGTGCGGTCGCCGGCCGGCGGTGACGGCTACCTGACGACTTCGAGCCAGTCGAGCGACCTGCCGCACAGCGACCGTGCCTGGTCGGCCGCGATGTACTGCACGCTTGGAGCGTGCGTGTCGGGCACCAGCGCCACGGGCCAGAGAAAGTCTTGACGGCCGCTTCCCGGGTCAAGGTCGCCCCCTTCGCGGGTGATCGTGACCGGCGTAAGCCCGGCGACCAGTGACAGCTTCCCGATCGGGATGAACTGACCCGGCCGCTCGACCTCGTCGCTGACCGATCCGATCCGCTGTCCGCCCACCGAAACGGCGACTTGGTCGCTGATCAAGCCTCCGAGCCAGACCTGGTAGCGGCCTGCCTGCGGAACGGCGGCCGTGGCGGAGGGTTCGGCCGTGTTCGGCGGCTCGGCGATCACCGGCTTCGGGGGCGCGAAGTACGCGATCCGAGCATGCTCGCGCTTCGCGAGCGCCGCGGTCGCGAGGACGACCCGACAGGCCGGCACCGATTGCGCGTAGCCGCCGGCGCCGAGCGGTACGTGATCCAGGACCTGTGGAATGCCGGTGCGTCTCCACACGTCGTAGTAGCGACCCTGGTACGCAAGCCGGAAGTTCGCCGGCGGGCGGGACGCAAGCGGCGAGCGCGCAATCACCAGCAGGCGGAAGCTCTCGATGTAGGGAAGCGTCAGCTGGTCGGGATCCCACGGCGCATACTTCTGGTCAGCCGTCGTCCGAACGACCCCGGGCCGCGCCAGTGGTGGCTGCCAGACCGGGTCGGTGGGCGCCTCGTCGCGCAGGAAATGGATCGCGTACTCGTCGGAGATGTTGAAGAACGCCGGCCGTTGGCCGGCGAAGCGGCTGCCGATCGAGGCAAGCTCGTCGAGGCGAGGCCTGGAGGCGATGCTGGCGTCGTGGAAGGCAAGCGCGTTCGTCCACAGGACGCCGCCGGCGATCACCGCCGCCAGCAGCCACCCCTCGACCCGGCGGCGGGAGGCGTAGAGCGAGGCGGCCCCGAGCATCGCCGCCAAGACCGCGGTGAGTGAGAAGATCATCATCACCTTGCCGCTCGCGTACGGCGAGGATCGGCTGAGCAGGTACGCGGCGGCGATCGCGTTTCCGACGATCAGCGTCAGCGGCGCGAAAGCACGCCGCCGAATCAGCCACAGCGCTCCGAGCACCGCGCTCGCGATCGCCACCCCGATCAGCGCGTACGTGACGCGATAGTGGGTTGTGACCGGCATCCGGAAGTCGCCGCTGGGCCAGATTCCCATGATCTGCCATTTCTGCAGCGGCGCGATCAGGTTGCCGAGGTCGCTCTGCTCGGTGAGCACGGCGGTGGCCGTGCTGACAAACGTCGAGACGCGACTGATCAGCGGGGCGACGAGGATCGCCACCAGTGCTGCGCCACCAGCGATCGCCACCGCGGCGCGGCCGCTGCCCGCGCGACGGATCACGTGGCGTGCGCGCCAGCCGGCGGCGACGGCGAATACGGCCAGCGGCGGACCCAGCCACGGGACGATTGCGAGGTTGAGCACGTACAGACCGGCCACCGAGGCGACGAGCAGCGGGACAAGGCTCCGGATGCCCGGCGCGCGCCGTAGCGTCGCGAACACGAGCACAACCGTCACGGTGATGATCCAGGTCGTCGCGAGCTCCTTGATGCTGCCCGAGAGGTAGTACGCGTAGACGAGGCCCGCCTGCGCGGCGACGAATGCGCAGACCGACCGCAAAGGCCTTGAGCTCACAACTCCCTTGAGCAGCTCGTAGACCGCGACCCCTCCTAGCGTCAGCACGACTGCGAGATAGGGCTGGTAAACCCACGCGACGTCCTGCGCGAGGAGCGGCCGCAGCGCACCGAGGCCGACCTGTGCGCCGCTCGGGTACGACGTCGAGAGATAGCCGTTGACGACTCCGTAGAACGAGGAGTTGGGAACGCCCGACAGATCGTGGCCGTGTGCCAGCAGCTGGTCGATCATCGACATGTGGAACGCCGTGTCGTTGAGCACCAGGTAGCCGAGGAAGGTGGCATTGCCCGACAGGACGATTGGCGCCGCAAAGACGGCGTATACCGCGACGCCGACGCCGAGCGCCCAGCGGTCCACCCGGAAGCCGCGCACGCGTCTCCACGAGCTTGCGTAGCCGGCGATCGCGAGCACGACGACGATCACGGTCGTCGCGTGGGTGATGGTCGCGCTGGTCGTAGTGAGGCTGGCCGCGATGATCACCAGCGCCAGCCCGACCGAGGGGACCACCGGCCCCGGCAGCGCCCAGCCCGCAAGTCGCTCTACCAGCAGTCCGCAGCCGAGACAGACCACCAGGACGACCAGCGGGAACAGCACCCAGGCGACGAACATCGTCGAGCTCAGTCCGCGGCGCTTCCGGCCGCGCTAGCGCCGGCGCCGAAGCCCAAGGATCGAGAGCAGGAACGACGAGAAGAAGATCTGGATCCCCACGATGATCAACGTCGCGGCGAGGACGGCCAGCCGTTCCTCGGCCAGTGCGCCGAACCCCCGATTGATCCAGTCGACCACGATCACGCCGCCGACGATGAGGCCGGTGAGCGCCACGCCGCCCCCGACGAGGAGCCCGTGCTCGAGCCGGTAGCGGGCACGCATCCGGTCAAACCAACGGTCCCGCTCACCCATGAAGTAGGTGGCGTAGGCGTGAGCGCAGATTCCCAGCGCCACGACCTGGGTGCCGACAATCGCGAGCAGCGCCCCGGCGATCAGCGCGTGAATATCCCAGTGGCGGCCGAACACCGGTAGCCCGCTGATCACGATCAGCTCCACCAGCCAGCCGAGTGCCGCCATCACCGCGCCGGGAAGGATGAAAAGGTAGTTCGGCGAGTGGACCAGCAGGAACCGCAGGTGGCGCCAGCCGTCGCGGAACGACGACAGCTTGGACTCGCCCCCGCGGGGGTGGTACTCGATCGGGAACTGGCGGACGTCGAGTTTCTCCTTGGCCGCGCGGATCACCATCTCAGAGGCGAACTCCATCCCGGTGGTCCGCAGGTCGAGCCTCGGAAGCACATCTCTGCGCACCGCGCGCATGCCGCAGTGGGCGTCGTCGACGCCGGTGCGGAACAGGAGGTTGAGAAAGCCGGATAGCAGCGGGTTGCCGATGTAGCGGTGATGCCACGGCATCGCGCCCGGATGGATGTTGTCCATCCTGTTGCCGATTACGACATCCGCGCCGTCCGCCAGCTCCGACACGAACCTCGGGATCTCGTTGAAGTCGTAGGTCAGGTCCGCGTCGGCCATGACGATGTACTGGCCGCGCGCCGCCGCGAACCCTGCGAGATAAGCGCTGCCGTAGCCGCGCTCGCGTTCCGGAACCACGTAGGCCCCGGCCGCGTCGGCCAGCGCGGCGCTGCCGTCGGTGGAGCCGTTGTCGACCACGACGACCTCCCCTTCGAGGCCGCTCGCATCCAGAGCCGTGCGTGCCTGATGCACGCAGGTAGCGATTGTCTCGGCCTCGTTCAGGCACGGAATCACTACCGATACCGCTGGAACCGGCATTTCCCGAAGGGCGTCCGGGCTGGTCTGTCGCTCGATCGTGCTCATCGCCGCCGCCTGGTCGCCGACATAGGTACACAACGTGTCGCAGACGCAAAGGTCGCGCCTTTGCGGCGATCGTAGCGCAGGATATGACAGCCTCGGGCCACAGCATGCGCGTGTGTTTGGTCTACGACTGCCTGTTCCCGCACACGGTCGGCGGCGCGGAGCGGTGGTACCGGAACCTCGGCGAGCGCCTCGCCGCCGACGGCCACGAGGTCACATACCTGACACTGCGCCAGTGGGACCGCGGAGTCGACCCAGGCGTGGCCGGGGTCGACGTGCGCGTGGTCGGCCCGCGAATGGATCTGTATGCGGGGCCTGGCCGGCGCCGGGTGCTGCCACCGCTGGTATTCGGCTTGGGTGTGCTGTGGCACCTGGCGCGCCACGGTGCCCGATACGAAGTCGTCCACACCGCCTCGTTTCCGTACTTTTCGCTGCTCGCCGCAGGGCTGGTCAGGCCGTGGCGGCGGTATCGACTGGTGGTCGATTGGCACGAGGTCTGGACGCGAAGCTACTGGCGCGAGTACCTGGGCACGGTCGGCGGCGCGATCGGCTGGCTCGTGCAGTCGTTGTGCGTTCGGATTCCCCAACGGGCCTTCTGTTTCTCGCGCCTCCACGCGCAGCGCCTGCGCGACGAGGGCGCGCGGGGCGAGGTCACTGTGCTCGAGGGCGAGTACTCGGGTTCGCTCGAGCGCCGCGAGCCGCATCAGCCGGAGACCCTGGCCGTGTTCGCCGGACGGCTGATCCCCGAGAAGCGCGCGGACGCGGTCGTGCCGGCGGTGGCCAGGGCGCGCACGAGGCTCCCCGAGCTGCGTGGCGAGCTCTACGGCGACGGCCCCGAGCGCGAGCAACTCGAGCGGACGGTGGCCGCCGCCGCGCTCAACGGAGCGGTGCGCGTGTGCGGCTTCGTCGCGGCCGAGGAGGTCGACCGTGCGCTGGGGCGCGCGATGTGCATGGTGCTGCCGTCGCGCCGCGAGGGCTACGGGATGGTGGTGGTCGAAGCCGCCGCGCACGGTACGCCGAGCATCGTCGTCGCCGGCCCGGACAACGCCGCGGTCGAGCTGGTGGAGGAGGGGGTGAACGGGTTCATCGCGGCGAGCTCGAGCGCTGACGATCTCGCGGACGCGATCCTCCGGGTCCACGCCGCGGGCGGCGCGCTGCGGGCGAGCGCCGCGGACTGGTTCGAAGAGAACGCACAGCGGCTGTCGCTCGGCCACTCGCTTAACGTTGTCGCGCACGCGTATGGGGCGGCAGATGCTCGGCGGTAGGTCTCCAGAGCTCGTGGTCCGCTCGGTGTTCGAGCGCCAGCACTACGTTGCGCTCGCCCGGATGGCGCGCCTGTACCCGGGGTTTCCGGTCGTCGCCAAGCGCTACTTCGTCGGCGGTGGCCGCTACCCGTATACCTGCCGGATCCGGACGCCGAGTGGGATCGTCGCGCCCACGCTCCACTCTCACCACGACGTATTCACCGTCCACGAGATCTTCGGCCGCGAGGACTACCGCGCCGCTCGCGATCTCCGCGTCGTGGTCGACATCGGCTCGAACATCGGGATCAGTGCGCTGTACTTCCTGACTCGCAACGGCCAATCGCGCTGCTACCTGTACGAGCCGGTACCGCGCAACGTCGAGCGGCTGCGCGCGAACCTGGTCGGGTACGAGCAACGGTTCGAGCTCGAACAGGTGGCGGTCGCCGCGCGCGGCGAAAGGGTCAGGTTCACGCTCGAGTCCACCGGCCGCTACGGTGGCATCGGGGTCGCGGGCGAGGAGCACATCGAGGTTAGCTGCCGGCCGATCACCGAGGTGCTCGACGAGGTGCTCGAGCGCGAGGCCACGATCGACCTGCTGAAGATCGATACGGAGGGCGCCGAGCTCGAGACCGTCGCCGCGATCCCGGACGAGCAGCTGGCGCGGATCCGCACCGTGTGCTTCGAGACGACCATGCCCCATAACCCCGCTCCCGGGCGCTTCGAGATGGCGTTCGCATGCGAGACGTGCCGGCTCGATCAGCGCCTCGCGTCATCGAGCGTACGCCGATAGGACGCGAGCGTGCCGGCCGCGGTCGCGCTCCAGGTGAACTGCGCTGCGCGCGCTCGGCCTGCCGCTCTGAGCCGCTCGGCCTCGGCACGGTCGGCTAACACTCGCTCGATCGCCGCCGCGATCGCCGCCTCCGACTCGGGGTCGAACCGCAGCGCGGCGTCGCCGGCGACCTCGTCGAGCGCGCCTCGCCCCGAGCACGCGACGGGAACGCCCCGCGCCATCGCCTCGAGCACGGGCAGGCCGAAGCCCTCGTACAGCGACGGGAACACGAAGCACGACGCTGAGGCGTAAAGCCCCTCGAGCCGTGCGGCGTCGACCCACCCGAGAAACCGGGTGTCCCCGGCGACGCCGAGCGCTTCGGCGCGGCGGCGGAGCTCGTCCTCGTACGCGGTTGGGTAACCGGGGAGCGCCAGCAGCGGCCTCCGCTCCGCCGGCATCAGCGCGAGTGCTCCAAGCAGCCGCGCGAGATTCTTGTGGGGTCGCATCGCCGACGCGCTGAGGACGATCGGCCGGGTCTCGGCATCGAGCCAGGCCCGGATCTCGTCGTCGTCAACCGGCTCGACGCGCCGCGCTCCGACCCCCAGGTGGACGACGTCGATCTTCGGCGGCGGGACCCGGAGCAGTCGGATCAGGTCGTCACGGGTGCTCGCCGCCTCCGTAATGATCCGGCGCGAGCGCCGCGCCGCCAGCGGGACCAGCACCCGCATCCCGAGGCCGAGGAGCCCGAGATGCGCTTCAGGGACGATCCGGTAGTTGAGGTCGTGGATCGTGACCACGCGGCAGAAGCTGCCCCAGGCCGGCCCCGTGTTCGCCAGGCTGTGAAGCAGGTCGACGCCGGCACGCGCAGCCAGACCGGGGAGCAGCTGCTGCTCACCGCGGACCCACTCCAACCGGTTGCGCGCGCGGACGGGCACGGTCACCGCAGGAATCAGCTCGCGCCAGGGGCCGTCGCTTGTCGCCGCGGCTTCCCGGTTGATGAACGCGGTGAACCGGGTGTCGGGCGATGCGGCGACGAGCGCCGTGATCAGCTCGCGCGCGTACGTCTCGGTGCCTCCGGTCTCGCCGGGCACGAGGAAGACGAGGTTCAAGCCGATGTGCATGGCAACAGGTCGAGGCCGACGCGCAGGTGCGTCCCTATTGTGTGCCGGTGTCGCTGGTCACGATTGGTATCCCGGCATATAATCGGCCGGACGAGCTTGAGTGCGCCGCCCGGTCGGCCCTGAGCCAGGACCACGGGGAGCTCGAAGTCCTCGTCTCGGACGACGCGTCGACCGCTCCGGCGGTCGCGGAGGTGGGCGAAGCGCTCGCCGCGGAGGACCCGCGTCTTCGGTACGTCCGCCAGCCCCGGAACCTCGGCCACGCCGGTAATTACCAGTGGCTGCTCGACCACGCGAACGGTGAGCACTTCATGTGGCTGGCAGACGACGACTGGATCGATCCGGGGTACGTCAGCGCGTGCCTTGCGGGGCTCGCAGCCGATCCGGCGACGGTGCTCGTGTGTGGCCAGGCTCGGTACTACCGCGGCGGGACGCACGTCCTCGATGAGCGTCCGATCACGCTGGTTTCGAGACGTCCCGGGGTCCGCGTCACCGGCTACTTCGCACGCGTCAGCCTCAACGGACCCCTGTTCGGGGTTGCCGACCGTGACGTCCTGCGCGAAATCGGCTTTCCGCCCGTCGTGGGCGGCGATTGGCTGCTGGTTGCAGGGCTCGCGGCCCGCGGCGCTGTCCGTACGCTGTCGGACATCCATATCCACAGATCACTAACGGGCCTGGGCGCCAATCCGCGGCGGTTGGCTGAGAGCTTTGGCATGCGTGGGGTGACGGCCCGCCAGCACCATCTCGTGTTCGCGGCCCGCATCTGGCGGTCGCTCGCGCGCGGAGCGCCCCCTTTTGATCGGATCGAGCGGCGAGCGCGGCTGAATGTGGCGAGCATCGCTGCCGGCTCGGTGGTGGCCCGCTTCACCCTGCCGGCGCTCGTGCGTGGTGCCGTCCATGCGGAGGAGGAGTGATCTCGGTGATCATCGTGTCCTACAACACTCGTCGCCAGACGCTCGAGTGCGTCGAGTCGCTGCTGGCCTGCGACTTGACCCCGTCCGAGGTGGTTGTGGTCGACAACGATTCCCACGATGGCACCGTCGAGGCCCTCCGGAGCTCGTTCCCCGAGGTCGTCGTGGTACCGCAGCGCGAAAACCTCGGCTTTGCGAAGGCGTGCAACATCGGCGCCCGTCGTGCCCGCGGCCGCTACCTCGGAATCTTCAATAGCGACTGCGTGGTCGAGCGTGAGTGCGTCTCGCGCCTGGTCGGGTTTCTCGAGCGTCACCCGACGGCCGCCGCCGCCGCGCCCCGGCTGCTGTCGTCCGACGGTCGAGTGCAGGCCAACATCCAGCGCCTGCCGTCGCTGCGCAACGTCGTCGCCGAGTACGTGGCTGGCCATGTGCCCGACCCCTACCGGGCGGCGGAGATTCGGGCACCGACGCCGGTCGAGTCGTGCAGCGGCGCGGCGCTTGTGATCCGGCGGGACGACTTCTTCGCCGTCGGGGGCTTCCACGAGGATTACTTCATGTACGTCGAAGACGTGGAGCTCTGCCGGCGGCTTCGGGCGCTCGGCAGAGGCCTCTTCTACGTGCCTAACGCGGTTGCCCGCCACGAGGAGGGCGCGAGCACCGGCCCGCATTCCGAGCGGCTCGAGGCGATGCTGTCGCGCAACCGGGAGGACTATCTGCGGCGCACCATGCCCGCGCGTCGCGCCGCGCTCGCGATCGCGGCGCTCCGGCTCGGGAAAGTGATTACGCCGCTGCGCACGCGATTGATCGCGGCGGGCAGAAGGATGCTCAGCAGTGCCACAGCCGGCCACGACTGAAGACCGCGCGAGCGATCGCTCGGTCCTGTCCGACGAGCACGTCGGTCGGCGCGTGATCCACGGCAGCGCGCTGCGTGGCGGCGGGTTCGTGATTGCGAACCTGCTGACGGCGGCCAGCGCGGCGATTCTCCTCCGTTACCTGGGCGTCGTGTCGTTCGGCCGCTACGGGACGGTGCTGGCGGTGGTCGGCATCGTTTACGGGATCAGCGACATGGGGCTTACCGCCACCGGTACCCGCGAGATCGCTCTGGCGCGGACGCGCGAAGAGAGCCGCGACATCCTCGGCCACACTTTGGGGCTACGGATCGCGGTGACCACCGTGGGCGTCGTCGGAGGGGTGGTGTTCGGCCTGCTCGCCGGCTACGAGGTGCAGCTCGTGCTCGGGATAGCGATCGCCGGTTTCGGCGTCCTGATGCAGAGCGTCCAGGCGGCGATGCTGATGCCGCTCAGCGTCGAGCTTCGCAATGGAATGCTCGCGCTCAACCAGGTTGTCAGCCAAGCGACGCTGCTGGTCGGCTTCGTGGTTCTTGCCCTCGCGCACGCTGGTCTGGTGCCGTTCTTCGCCGTTCAGATCTTCGTCGGAGTGGTGGTGTTGGCGGCGACACCGATGATGCTCGCGCGGGAGCACCTGGTCAGGCCACGTTGGACGCCCTCGCGGATTGGTGCGCTGGGGCGGATCGCGCTGCCGGTGGCGATCGGGGCGGTGCTCGGGGTCCTGTATCTGCGGATCCTGGTGATCATCATGTCGCTGGTCTCCGGCGAGCCGAAGCAGGTCGGCTACTACGTCACCTCGACACGCGTGATGGAGCTGATCGGCGCCCTGCCGTTTCTGGTCGTGTCCGTGATGCTTCCGGTGATCGTCGTCGCGGCCCGCGACGACAGCGATCGGCTCGTGTTCATGACCTCGCGCGTCGCCCAGGTGATGGCGCTCAGCGGCGTGCTCGTTGCGCTGCTCGTGTGGACTCTCGCGCATCCCGTGGTGACCTTGCTCGGTGGGCATCAGTACGCACCGGCCGCGTCGGTGCTGCAGATCCAGGGATTCGCGACGATCACGATCTTCTTCACAGCCGCGTGGCTGCCGGCGCTGATGGCGCTCAACCGCCTCCGCTCCTACTGGGTTGCCAGCGGGGCGGGGATCCTGGCGGTCGTGGTCGCGGGGCTGATTCTGATCCCCCTCTACCAAGCCACGGGCGCCGCGGTCGCAGCAGTCGTCGCGGACGTGACGCTGTCGGGCGCGATGTATCTGGCGGTACGGCGCGCGCACCCCGGGCAGTGGGTGTCGCCGGGGGCGATGCTTCGGATCGGGGCCGCCGCCGCCGTCGCCATTGGCCTGGGCCTGATCGGCGGGATCCCGACGGTCCCCCGCGCGGTCCTGGTCACCGGCGCCTTCGTCATCACCGCGCTGGTGCTCGGCGCAGTCCCCAGCGAGATGCTCGACGCGCTGCGCGCGGTCTTCGCGCGGCTGCGGCGGGTGCCGAGGGAGCCGGCCGGCTCCGACGGTTGATCGACCGCGATTAGCATCGAGGCGATGACGTTCTCCGCAGTGCTTGCCGTGCGCGACGAGGAGCAGACGATCGAGGGAGCCCTCGCGCTGCTCGGATTCTGCGACGAGATAGTGGTTGTGGTCGACGATCGGACCACTGACCGCACGGCGGAGATCGCTCGCCGCTACACCGACAAGGTGCACGAAGTCGCCTTCCGGGGGTTCGGGGAGCTCAAGAACGAGGGCGTGCGGGAAGCCAGCGGGGAGTGGATCGTGTTCTGCGACGCCGACGAGCGGGTGACGCCGAGGCTTGCCGCGCAGCTCCGAGCGGCCGTCGCGGACGGCACTCGGTTCTGGGCATTTCGTACGCCGACGGTCAATTTCTTCTGGGGACGCCGGATGCGCTACGGCGGTTGGCGCGAGGACCACGTCAAGGTCGTGCGCCGCGACCACGCGCTACACAGCGGCGCCGTACACGAGAAGCTCGCACTGCCGCCCGACCGCGTGGGCTGGCTGGACGGCGAGCGCTGGCACTTCTCCCATCGCTCGATCGAGGAGAACCTTCGCAAGACGATCCGCTACGGCCAGCTGGACGCTCAGGCACGCCTCGAGGCAGGGGCCCCGCCGGTCGGGCCGATGACCTTCGCGCGCGTCATGGGGCGCGACCTGGCCTGGCGCATGGTGAGGCGCACGGCGTGGCGCGACGGAATGCCGGGACTGATCGAGGGGATCTTCCAGCCCTTCGCGTTGTTCTGTGCGGCGGTGATGCTTTGGGAGCGCCAGCAGGGCGCACGGATCGCCGCGCGCTACGAGGAGCTGGAGCGGCGAGTGGCCGAGGAGGCCTGAACCGCGGGCGTCATCCCGGCTGCCCCGTTCGCCGAGACGCCGTCGGGGGCGACGAGCACCGCGAGCTCCTCGCTGAGACGGGCGTCGTGACGCGCGGCCGCGTCGGCGATCTGCCCACGAAGGTGAAATCGCGGCTTGCGAAGCGAGTCCTCGCCGCGCTCGCCGCGCGCGATCGCGGCCGACGCCTGAAACAGGGCGCCGGCAACCGGCGCACGCGGCATGTCCCTTAGCCGGCCGAACCCAGCGCGGGTGAGAGCCAGCTGAAGCGAGTGGTGGTCGAACAACACCAGGTGCCGTGGGGGATCGAGCGCGAGCCACGCGTCTCGATAGCGCCGATGACCGAGGGCGGCGAGGTTAGGGGTCGCAAGCCAGAGGACTCCATCGGGCCGCAACCGCTGCCTGGCCGCGGACAGCACCCCGACCGGGTCGCGGACGTGCTCGATCACGTGGCTCAACGTGATCGCGTCGTAGTCGCCCTCCGGGTGCCGATCAATCGTTTCGAGCCGTAGGTCGTAGCCCGCCTTGCGCCCTTCCCGGAGTGCCTCCTCATCGACGTCGATGCCAGTCGCCCGCCAGCCGACGAGCTCCGCGTGGGCGACGAAGTTGCCCGATCCACAACCGATATCCAGCAAACGCGTCCGTTTCTGCAGGTGGCGAAACGTCCGCTCGGTCTCGCCGCGCACGCCGGGCAGCGGTGCCAGCAGCAGCGGGGCCAACCGTGTCGAAGGGGTCAGCTCGTACCCGTACCGCGCGTTTACCAGCCCGTTGCGAAGCGTCCTGCGTATCTTTGCGACGGGCCCGACGGGAGGCTGCTCCACCGTGGGGACGATGTGCGTGCAATAGCCGGCGTAGGCCGCGTCGAGGACCTCGCCAGATGGTGGGGGATCAAGGTAGGCGGCACCGCAACCCCGACACCGGTGAAGATCCCAGGAGCCCTCGACCGCCCTGAAGACGCGGTCCGTCAGATCGGGATAGAGCAGCTGTCGCTCGGCGCTGCCGCAGACCGGACAACTCATTAACTGGGCCTCCATCGGCTCAACAAGATACGCGGCGTCGACCACGGGATTCCGGTCGGGTCAGGCGCGATCGGCTGCGCTCCGCCTCGCGTCGACGGCGTCGTGGAGCACCTGCTCCTGCTGATCCCCGAGCCCGCGCCAGTCGTAATGGCGCTCGGCCGTGGCCCGGCCGTCGGCCGCAAGCCGTGACCGCAGCTCGGGATCCCGCAGCAGGCGAAGCGCGGCCACCGCGAAATCCGCTGGCTCGTCGGCAACCAGTAGCTGACGATCGGGCTCGACGTGCGGCAGCCCCTCCCAGCCGAGCGAGGTCGAGACGATCGCCCGTCCGTTGGCCATCGCGTCCACGATTTTCACGCGCATCCCGGCGCCCGTCAGGATCGGAACGATCACTGCATGTGCGCGCGCGAAGTACGGCTCCATCTCGGGGACGGCCCCGATCACGGTGATCCCATCGCGATCGCCCAACGCCACGACCTGCGGGGGCGGGTTCCGCCCGGCTATGTCGAGTCGCGCGTCCGGGAGCGTGCGACGGACCTCGGGCCACACCCGCTCGACGAACCAGGTGACGCCCTCGGAGTTCGGTGGATAGCCGAGCGTGCCCGCGAACAGCAGTCGAGGGGGCCCTTCCGGCTCGGGTCCGGGCCGGATCTTCTGTGTGTCGACGCCGGTTGGGATCACGTGCACCGGGAGGGTCGTCGCCCCTCGCACCTCTTCGGCCTCGATCGTCGAGACGGCGACCGCGGCGCTGAAGCGGGGGAACCGGCGC
The DNA here is from genome assembly GCA_963770735.1 of uncultured Solirubrobacterales bacterium. Taxonomy (GTDB): domain Bacteria; phylum Actinomycetota; class Thermoleophilia; order Solirubrobacterales; family Solirubrobacteraceae; genus Palsa-465. Next base: position 617,075 of record CAVYRB010000001.1, read on the forward strand.
AGCACGAAGCGGCGGTACCGGGCGGCCTCCGCTCGCAGGAGCGGCGTGACCGGCCATCGGCTGCGGCGCGCGCGCGACAAGTACCAGTGCCACGTCAGGTTGTGGAGCGTGAGTACAGCCGGGATCGTGGCGGGCACCGCCTCGGCCCACGAGGCGGCCATGTCGTGACCGACCACCACCACGTCCGGTCGCCATTCGCGGACCGCACGGTCGACCAGCGGGCGCAGCCGCGTCCAGAAGATCCGCATCTCCAGTGCCCGCACGGGAGCGACCACCGCGGTGGCGAGAACCTCGGGCTCCCGAGCCACCCCCTCGATCGCTTCGCGCAGTTGCGAGGCCGGGCGCACAGCCACCCAGTTCTCCGCGCCCGCCTCAGGCAGGGCGTCGGCCCAATGGGCTTCCTCGCGCACGACCGGGGAGATGTTCAGGACCTCGTGGCCGAGCTCGACGAGCCGCTTGCAGAGGAAATACTCCCGCCCGCGTCCCCCGCCTCCCGTTTCGTACGGGAGCTCCGGCGTCAAGTGCAACACGCGCATCAGCGATGGGCCACGAAATTCCAGATCGGGGCGTGGTAGACGCTTTCGAATTCTTTGCGGCTGTACGGGCCGGCGCCGTTGATGTCGAAGATCCGCAGTCCGGCCTCTTCGACGAGCAGGTCGTAGACGGCTGCGGGGGACGTGCCGTACTGGTCCTCGAGTCCGGCTCCGTGCTCGAACACGACGACGGGTTGGTGCCTGGTCAGCGTCCCGATCGCGCCTTCGAGGACCTGCTGCTCGGCGCCCTCGACGTCGATCTTGATCAGGTCCGGCACGAACCCGTCGGGGAGTCCACTGTCGAGCGTCTCGACGGGGACCCGGACGACCTGCTTACGTTGGGCGTCGTCGCGTGCCTTCATGCCGCTCTGCATCGGGTCGTCGACGACGACGTGGAAGTCGACCTCGCCGACCTCGTTCGAGAGCGCGGCCTGGCGGACGTCGACGCTCGGGAACTCGGCCGCCAGCCGGGCGGCGAAGTCGGGCAGCGGCTCGTACGCGATGTGGCTGCCCCGCGGCGCGCATCGCACGATCTCCCGGAGGATCTCGCCGCTGTGAGCGCCGATGTCGACGCAGTTTGAGTCCTCGCGGAGGCCGAATGCGAGCAGCAGCCACGTGTGCTCGTTGGCGACCCGGTCGAGGGCGGCCGTCGGATTGAGTCGCTCGTAGAGGCGACGTAGCGGCTTCTCGAGGTGGAGCGGCCTGGCGATGCGCCGGATGTCTTCGCGGAGCCGCGGAGAGACCGTCACGTGTGGATTCAGGCGCACCGCGTCGTCACCCCGCCAGCCGGATCATTGCTGAGCCCCACATGTCGCCGAGCTCGATCAGCAGCTCCGGCTTGTCGGCTAGGAACGCGTCGAACGCGCGCTTACACGCCCAGTCGGACTCCGGGTTGTTGTAGTCGTGGACGATCAGGTAGGCGCCCGGCGAGAGTCGCGGGTAGAAGAACTCGAGGCTCGCCCTCGTCGGCTCGAACAGGTCCATGTCGAGCAGCACGAACGCAAACCGCTCGTCCGATACGCCCTGCAGGGTCGCGGGCACGTAGCCCGGCGTGAGAATCACGTTCGGTGACGGACCGACCCGCTCGCGCACCGCCTCCACGCTCGTATCCCGGAAGCGCCCGTCGACCCCTCCGGCGGGTAGGTCCTCACCCGGGAAGCCGGAGAACGTGTCGAACAGATACAGGCGGCGCTCCGGTGCCAGCCGGTGCAGGAAGGCGCTCGTCTCTCCCCGCCACACGCCGACCTCCGCGAGGGCGCCGGCGATGTTCTCCTCGAGCACGCGGTGCAGCGCCAACCCAAGCGTCGCGTAGCGGAAGTAGTCGTCCAAGATCGCAATCGAGTCATGGATCTGGGAATCGAAGTTCGGGAAGTGCATCTCGCGGAAGCGGATCAGCGGCCGGAGCAGCCGCCAGCGGATGTGAGGGATGCGCGCGCGGAGCTCGGACTCGAGCCGTTCGGCGCGGTCGCGGAGGCTGGTCGCGTCTGCCATGTCCCACATGCAAGCGGATTGTCGGGCAAGACGGCGCGCTGCCGGGGGCCAGGCCGCTAGTACGCTGGGCGCGATGCTGATCCGCGCAAAGGCGCCGCTTCGGATCTCGTTTGCGGGCGGAGGTACCGATGTTCCGCCGTTTCCGGCGCGAGAGGGCGGGCTCGTACTCAACGCGACCATCAACCGGTACGCGTACGGCACGCTGTGCCCGCGCCAGGACGCGAGCATCACGATCCACTCCCACGACTACGGCTCGTCGGTCGAGCTCGCGCCGTTCGAAACACCAGTGTTCGACGGCAAGCTCGACCTCGCCAAGGCGGCGATCAGGCGCTTCACCGCGGGCCCGGAGCTGGGGTTCGACCTTCGGCTGCACTCGAACGCGCCGCCCGGGTCCGGCCTCGGCGCGTCCTCGGCATTGATGGTCGCGATGATCGGGGTGCTCAAGGAGTTTCGGAACATCCCGGTCACCGACTACGAGCTCGCCGAGCTCGCGCATGCGATCGAGCGCGAGGAGCTCGGCATCAAGGGCGGGCGCCAGGATCAGTACGCGGCGACGTTCGGCGGGTTCAACTTCATCGAGCTATACGGCGATCGGGTCGTCGTCAATCCGCTGCGGATCGCGGCCGACATCGTGCTCGAGCTCGAGCACAACCTGCTGCTCTGCTACACCGGCAAGACGCGCCAGAGCGACCACATCATCGAGGACCAGATGGGGCGCTACGAGCGCGGCGACGAAGGCGCGACCGGGGGCCTGCTGGCCCAGAAGGAGCTCGCGCTGGAGATGAAGAACGCCCTGCTCCAGCGCCGGCTTCGGGAGTTCGGCGATCTGATGAACACCGCGTGGGAAGCCAAGAAGCGGATGTCTCAGCGGATCTCGAACGAGCGGATCGACGAGCTCTACGGGGCCGCCCGCGCCGCGGGCGCGGTCGGAGGCAAGGTGACCGGCGCCGGTGGCGGCGGGTACCTGCTGCTGTACTGCGGCGAGGATCGCAAGCACGACGTCGCCGCGAAGATGAGCGAGCTCGGCGCGAGCGTTGAGGAGTTCGCGTTCGAGCACTCCGGGTTGCGGACGTGGAGGGTCGGTGGCGACCACTGAGCCGCTTCAGATTGCGGCCGAGGCGATCCGCGACTCGATCGCGGCCCACCAGCGGCTGCTCGACGAGGCGTGCCTCGGGACCGTCGTTAGGGCCGCGGAAGCGGTCAGCGATTCGCTGCAGCGGGGCGGAAAGTTGCTGCTGTTCGGCAATGGCGGGAGCGCGAGCGACGCCGCCCACATCGCGGCTGAGTTCGTCGGCCGATTCCAGCGCGACCGTCGGCCGCTGCCGGCGATCTCGCTGTGCGACAACCACTCGGCGCTCACCGCAATCGCGAACGACTTCGGGTTCGAGCACGTATTTGCCCGCCAGCTCCGGGGGCTCGCGGCCGAGGGTGACGTCGCGATCGCGATCTCCACAAGCGGCTCGTCGAGCAACGTGCTGGCCGCCGTCGAGGCCGCGCGCGAGCTCGGCGTCGTCACGATCGGCCTGACCGGGGGGGACGGCGGCCCGCTCGCCGACGCGGTCGACCTCTGCCTCCGCGTGCCCGCTGACGGCACCGCGCGGATCCAGGAGGGGCACATCCTGATCGCTCACGTGCTGTGCGAGCTGACCGAGCGCCAGATCGACTGACCGCGGTCTTCCTCGACCGCGACGGGGTCATCAACCGCAAGGCCCCGGAGGGCGACTACGTGACCTCGTGGGACCGGTTCGAGTTTCTCCCCGACGCGCTCGAGGGCCTGCGGATCCTCGCCGCCTCGCCGCTCTCGATCGCGGTCGTGACGAATCAGCGGGGCGTGGCCCTCGGCCGGATGACCGCCGCTCAGGTCGAGGAGATCCACGACCGAATGCGGGCCGCCGTCGTCGCCGCGGGAGGGCGGATCGACGTCATCCGCTACTGCCCGCACGACCGGGGCTGCCGCTGTCGCAAGCCTGAGATCGGGATGTTCGACGACGCCGTCTCGGCGCTTCAGATCCCCCTGTCTGACACTGCGGTTGTCGGGGACCGAGCGTCCGACATGCTCGCGGCCGAGCGGATCGGCGCGGTGCGGGTGCTGGTCGGCGACGACGACTACGGCGGAGCCGACTACCGCGCGTCGGGGCTCGCCGACGCGGCCCGGTGGCTGCTCGACGGCTCGGCGAGCGGGAAATGAGGCCGCTACGCTCCCCCGCCGATGGCTGAGCCAAAGCGCGCGCTGATCACAGGCATAACGGGCCAGGACGGCTCCTACCTCGCCGACCTGCTGCTCGAGAAGGGCTACGAGGTGCACGGCACCGTCCGTCGATCCTCGACAGAGAAGTTCGAGCGGATCGAGCACCTGCGCGACCGGATCACGCTCCACCAGGCCGACCTGCTCGACCAGCGCTCGCTGGTCGACGCGCTGCGCGCCGCCCGGCCGGCCGAGGTCTACAACCTGGCCGCGATGTCGTTCGTCGCTGTGTCGTGGATCCAGCCCACGCTGACCGCCGAGTTCACCGGGGTGGGGGTCACACGAATGCTGGAGGCGATGCGCGAGGTGTGTCCCGAGGCGCGCTTCTACCAGGCCTCCTCGTCGGAGATGTTCGGCAAGGTCAGGGAGGTGCCCCAGAACGAGCAGACCCCCTTCTACCCGCGTTCGCCCTACGGCGTCGCAAAGGTCTACGGGCAGTTCATCACGGTCAACTACCGGGAGTCGTATGGGCTGCACGCGAGCAGCGGGATACTTTTCAACCACGAGAGCCCGCGGAGGGGTCTGGAGTTCGTCACCAGGAAGATCAGCTGGCACGCGGCCGCGATCAAGCTGGGGATCGCCGACGAGCTGACGCTTGGCAACCTCGACGCCAAGCGCGATTGGGGCTACGCCAAGGACTACGTCGAGGCGATGTGGTTGATGCTCCAGCGAGACGAGCCCAGCGATTATGTGGTGGCGACCGGGGTCGCTCACTCTGTGCAGGAATGCGTCGAGATTGCGTTCGATCAGGCGGGCATCGCGATCGACGACCACGTGAAGATCGACGAGTCGCTGATCAGGCCGGCGGAGGTCGACCATCTGATCGGCGACGCGTCGAAGGCCAAGCGCGAGCTCGGGTGGGAGCCGCGCACGGGCTTCGAGCAGCTGATTCGCCTGATGGTCGATGCCGACGTCGAGGCGCTGAGCCGCCGCTCGGGGTGACCTCGACGAGCGAGAGGCGCCGGGTCGCGCTGGTGACGGGGATCGCCGGCCAGGACGGGTCGTTCCTCGCCGAGCTGCTGCTGGAGCAGGGCTATCGCGTCGTCGGCACCGTTCGCGACGCGCCGGCGGATCCGCTCTGCGCGTCCGAGCACCTCCGCGGCGAGCTCGAGCTGGTGCGCGGCGACCTGCTCGAGCCGAGCGGCCTCGCCGACCTCGTCGCGGAGCTCCGCCCGGACGAGCTCTACCACCTCGCGGCGCCCTCGTTCGTACCCGACTCATGGGAGCACCCGGCGCTCACCGTCCGGGCGATCACCGCCGCGACTGCGACGCTGCTCGAGGCGGTGCGCGACCGGAGCCCCGACACCAGGGTGTTCTCCGCGACCTCCTCGGCGATCTTCGGCGACGCACCCGACAGCCCGCAGCGCGAGGACACGCCGTGCCGTCCCCAGAACCCCTACGCGACCGCGAAGCTCGCGGCACACCAGCTCGTCGGCCAGCTCCGCGACCACGCGGGGATCTACGCGTGCTCGGGAATCCTCTACAACCACGAGTCCGAGCGCCGGCCGGAGCAGTTCGTGACCCGCAAGATCACACGGGCGGCCGCGGCGATCAAGCTCGGGCTCGCGCGGGAGGTGGTGCTCGGCGCTCTCGATGCGGTCCGCGACTGGTCGTTCGCGGGGGACGTCGTGCGCGGGGCGTGGACGGCGCTGCGCCAGGACGACCCCGGGGACTACGTATTCGCGAGCGGCACCGGCCACACGGTCCGGGAGTTCGCCGTCGCCGCCTTCGGTCACGTCGGGCTGAAGGCCGAGGAGTACATCCGCGTCGATCAGGCGCTCGTTCGTCCCGCCGAGGCGAACCCGCTGATCGGCGACGCGACCCGAGCGCGGACTCGCCTCGGGTGGACTCCGGCGGTCGGCTTCGAGCAGCTCGTGCAGCGGATGGTCGACGCCGACCTGCGCGCGCTGTCCGGAGAGTTCAGCGTCCGGCCGGGGTAGGCGGTCCGCCCGACAGCCGGTCGAGCGAGTTCACGCAGAGACCGGCCATGATCCCGCGCAGCAGCACGTTGCCCGCCTTGCGGAACGACTCCGGCGTGTCGTCGCGCTGAACGAGCTTCCAGGTCTCGCGCATGTAGGGGACGTCGAGATAGTCGGCGGCGCGCCCCGCGGAGAGCTCGTCGAGCGTCGCCTCGACCTCCTCCGCGGTCGCCCGCAGCCGGGGCACGACGTCGGCCGCCTGGACTCCGAGCCGCCGGTTCAGCCGGACCTCGTCGGGCAGGCGGCCGCGCATCGCCTCGCGGACCACCCAGCGATCGGTGCCGGTGCGGGGGTCGATGAACACCTCGTCGGGCACCGACAGCATGTACGTGAGCAGCCGCACGTCGCCGGTCGGATCGCGCATCTCGAGCTGGTGACTCGCGCCCAGCGCGGCCCCGATCGCCCCGTTCAGCGACCGGCCGGGCTTCAGCATCCGAAGTCGCTCCTCGAGCGCGGAACGCGGGGATTCATCGGGGTCCTCGAGCCGTCGCTCGAGCAGTTGCAGCCGCTCGCCGAACTCCGGGCGGATCGCGGTCAGGCGGTACCACCGCGGATCGAGCGTCCGCCGCCACCGGGCGACGAGCACCGAGCGGGGGAGCGTCCGCTTGAGCGTGGCTCTGGCAAGGCCGGGGGCTCCGAGCGTCCGCAGCCGGTAGCGCAGCGGTTGCGAGAGCACGCTGCCCCGCCACGAGCTGACGGCGTTGCCGAGCTGGCCGGTGAGCACCACCGTGCACCCCCGCGAGCGCGCGGCCTCCAGCAGCTGGACGATCCAGAACATGTTGACGGCGCCGTGGACGGGGCCGCCGATCGCCTCGAGCGCCGAGCGGATCCCGCCGATCGGAGTCACCGGTCCGCCTCGAAGCACCGACAGCTCGACGTTCCCGCACTCGGCGGCGGTCGCCTCCGCGAGCGACACCTCATCGCCCATGCTCTCCGGCACGAACGACCGTGTCTCGGCAATCGGCGCCGAGGTGAACGCATCGAGTCGCCGGCCCTGCTCTCGCAGGAGCGCCGCCGCCGTCACGACGACCGACCCTGAGTCGAGTCCGCCGCTCAGCGTCGCGCCGAGCTCGCCGACCGATCGGGCGCGGGCGCGGACGGCGTCGTCCAGGTGCGTCCGCAGGCGCTCGGCGTACTCGGCTCTGGACGAGAGCCGCAACGGCGCGACGTCTTCCATCGTCCAGTAGCGGCGCACGTCGACACGGCCGGGCGTGACCGTCAGCTGATGTGCGGGGGGCAGCCGGCGAACCGGGTCGCAGATCGTGCGCTCGCCGTGGTACGCCGGCCACGCCAGCAGGTACTGACCGAGGTACAGCTCATCGAGCCGCGGGCGCGCCAGCCCGAGCGCGAGCAGTGCCTGCTGCGTGCACGCGAACGCGAAGCCGCCGGAGTCGACCACGTAGTAGAGACCCGTCACCCCGAAGTGATCGCGCGCGAGGAACAGCCGGCGCTCGCGCGGGTGCCACGCCGCGAACGACCAGTCGCCGAGCACTCGCCGGGGCGTGTCCTCGCCCCAGCGGGCGTAGGCGGCCATCAGCAGCTCGCCGTCGCCGACGCGGTCCAGCGGCCGGCCGAGTGCGAGCTCGCGGGCGAGCTGCTCGCGGTTGTCGATCCGCGCGGCCGCGGTGAACGCGAACCCGGCCTCGCGATCCTCCGCCGGCAGCGACTCGAGGCGGGACTGCGGCGTCGCGAACGCGCGCGCCTGCCCGAGCGCGGCGGCTCCGTCGCTCCACTCGCCGAAGCCCTCTGGACCCCAGAAGCCGAGGTTCCCGCGCAAGGTCGCGAGCGCGCCTCTGACGTCGAGTCCACCGTTCGTGCGAACAGCGACCCCGAAGATCCCGGACACTAGCTTCTGTCTGCGCCGAACCCGGGGACTTCAGGCGTGGGTGCCGCTCGTGAACGCATCGTGCGGGCTCCCGGTGGTGTTGAGCGTGCGCGCCAGCGGGATGCGGGTGATCACCGGCGCGCGCCACTGCGCACGGCTGGTCGCATCGACTCCGCCCTTGGCATCTCTGCGCTGTTCGGACAGCTGATTGCCCCTCATCGCCCCTTCGATCTTAACGGTCACTCAATTTACAGTTTGACAAATATCGATCAAATCCGCCACCTCGGTCGCCGTCCAGCTCCCACGCGGCCGCCAGACACGCCGGATCGGGACCGCCGCGGCGACCGGAGCGTCGCTCTTCAACCGCTGGGCCGGGTCGAGGATCGCGTCCGCGATTCGCCTGTTGTAGGCCAGCTCGCCGAGCGCCTCAAATCTGTTAACGGCAGGCAGCGGTTCCACCTTGACCGCGCCCCGGAGGTTGTCGGTCGACAGCCACCAGATCGCCTCGAGGCGCGTCGCCCCAGGCTCGAACGCACGCTCCGCGATCGCCGCAGCGGCTGCGAGTCGCTCGGGCACGTCCCTCCCGAGCGCCAGCTCCGCGAACGTCGGCAGGGCGATCGGCCGACTCGCCTCATCCAACGCGATCGGCGCGACGTCGTCGGTGACCATCCGCCAGCCTCGCACGAGCAACTCGGCGAGTAGCGAGGATTTGCCGGCGCCCGAGCTGCCCGCGACGAGCACCGTGGCCCCGTCGCGCGTGGCCGCCGCGGCGTGGAGCACCGACAGACCGCGCTGGTGGCAGAGGGCCGCGAACGGCGTCGCGTGGAGGAGCTTCACGACCGCCTCGGGCGAGCAGGCCGGCTCTGGCTCGACGACGACCGTCCGACCATCCTCGACGAGGTACCGGGCGACCCCCGGGATGCCGAGCAGGAAGCGGCTCGCGGTCGCCTCCCACAACACCCCCGAACGGTCGGCCCCGGCGAGCCTCGGCGGGACGCGTCCGAGCGCGACGTCGACGTCGTCCAGCCACGCGGGGAGCGGCAGCTCGAGGCTCACGCCACCGCGAAGCTGGTCAGCTCCACGAACCGGTCGCGGCCCTCGTCACCCGTGAGGACGTCGTCGCCGCACCGCAGCCAGGCGTGCGCGATCAGCTGCCTGTCGGCGGCCTCGCGGGCGACGCCGAGCGACAGCGTCGAAGGGATCCGCCTTCGGCGCAGCATCGTCGCGCCCGCGAGCGCCTGAACCAGGCAGCTGCTCTCCCACGGAGTGTGGGCGGCGGCCGCGCGCAGCGCCCAGCCGATCTCCGCCGCGCGCGGGTCCCCCCGCCCGTGCGGGTCCGGCGAGCGGATCCGCTCCAGCCGGAGCAGCCGCGCGATCACCCGGAACGGCAGCGTCCGGATCGCGACGCGCATCACGGCGAGCGCGATCGTCGCGTGCGCCAGCAGCAGCCGTTGGCGGCGGGAAAGCGCGCCGACCCTACGCAGAAGCGTCATCGACGACACGCACCATCCCTTCGCTCTCGAGCTCGGAGATGAACGCGAGCACGTCTCGAGCGATCGCTCCCCGAGGCGCCGTGAACTCGCGCTCGAGCTCGTCGACCAACGTCCCGATCGTGATCGGGTCGGCGAGCTTGTCCCAGATCCGCCGGCCGACGTCGTCGAGCGCGACGTAACGCTCGAGCCCGGCGTTGAGGAACACGATCTCGCGGTCGACCGGCGCCGAAGGAAGCTCGTCGTTGCGCACGATCCGGGAGTCGAGGTTCAAGCCGAGGCCTCCCCGGTGACCGCGTCATCCAGATATCCGAGTCTCGCCATCGTCGCGCGATGCACATCGATCAGCCGACTCGACGCCTCGGGGGAGAGCTCCGAGCGCCAGCCGCCGATCTCGCCGCGCCGGAAGAAAGCGTCGCGCGCCGCCGGCGGCCGCTCGCGGAACCCGTTCTCGCGCTCCTGCCGCCGAAGCTCTCCGAAACACGAGTACACCACCGCCTTGCGGGTCCGAGCCGCGTCGACCTCGAGCCCGCAGAAGGCGACCAACTCCGTAAGGATCTCCGCGGTCCGGGTGTGGAGGTCCTCGTAGCGGACGAGCAGCGTCGGCGGGCTCGCCGCGTCCACCCAGGAGCGGACGTGCGCGCTCCAGTTCCCGATCAGCTGGGGCAGATGGTCGGTCACCGCCTCCGAGTCGAGCCGGACCGGATCCTCCGCGCACATCCGCGCGGCGGCGTCGTCCGCGGACACGCCGAGGTGGTTGGCCCACGACACGGCCACGTCCAGCGGGTTGCGGACGAGGTAGACGACGCCGCGCGTGACGTCCTCCGGGAACAGCTCCACGCCGCCGTCGGCCTGCCAGGCGTCGTGGACCTTCAGCACGAGAGTGCCGTCGGCCTCGCGCGCGAGCTGCCGATAGGCCTGCGGCCGCAGCCGCCACACCGTCTCTTTGCTCAGGGCCGAGGCCTCGACGCCGACGACGTCATCGAACATCGCGCGTGACGCCGCATGTGCCGTGCGCGGGTCGCGGAGATCGTTGATGTCCGCCGGCTGGTCGGCGTCGCGCAGGTAGTTGATCAACAGCGCGCGCAGCCAGGTGTTCCCGGATTTGGGGTACGAGGCGAGCCACACGATCGAGCCCACCGCTCACCTCGTGGCGCCGTCGAGCAGCACGGTGCTGACCTGCTCGATCGACCAGTCCGCGGCGGGCCGCCTGATCCTGAACAGCTGCGCCTGCTCGAGGACGGCGGCGCAAACGGGGAACACGCGATCGTGCTCGGCCGCGAACAGCGGCCCGTAGACGGATGCGATCAGCGCGTCGAACTTCTCGGAGCCCGCCAGTGGCGTCACGTCGACGCCGGGCGCATCCGAGGTCTCGAGCACGTACATTCGCTCGAGGCGCGAGGGCACGGTCGCGAGGCGCGCCCCCGCCGGCAGCGCGGCCTTGCCCAGTCCCCAGGGAGCCTCGAGCTCGGCGGGCAGGTCGAGGCCGAGGCGCGAGCTCGACGCGTGCGTCAGTCGCACCTCACCGGCGCCCGGCAGCACCTCCACGCGGCCGTCGGACGCGAGCCGGGCGACGGTGATGTCGTCGGCGAGCATCCTGCAGCCGGCTCCCAGCATCGCCGCGAGCGTGGTCGACTTTCCGGCCCCGGAGCCTCCGGCGATCACGATCGCCCGGCCGTCGAGCTCCGCGGCGTTTGCGTGCAGCACAAGCCGCCCGCGCTGGGCCAGGGCCGCCGCCAGCACGACGGTGACGAATGCCCTGGCCAGGACCCGACCATCCGCCTCGGGGTTTCGCTCGAGCGTGACCTGACCCCCTTCGACGAGGAACCGCCCGCCCCGCCGTCCGGTGCGCAGCAGGAACCGATCCGGCTCCGCGTCCCAGGCGGGTCCGCCGATCACCGGTGAGCGCAGCCTCCGCGGCACCCGGCCCTCGGTCACGGTCAGGTCGACCTCATCCTCGCCCGCGGCCGATCTGAGAGCCGCGCACTGAAACGGGACTCTGATCGTCAGCCCGTACCCGCTGTATTTGAAGTACATCCCCGGCGCGAAACATAGCCCGAAGCCGCCGGGGACCCGTCGGGTCTTCGGGAAACCCGCAATCTGACGCGGGGCTGGCACGGATCCCGCCACTATTTCCGATACGTAAATTAACATCGGCATGACCCTTGAACCGGGAACGTCTGGCCGATCGGCCCTCGCGATCTACCAACTAAAGGTTTTTCCGAGGCTGCCGATATGGGGCGAGGACGGGCATCAGGGGTCCGTCTTTAGTGTTGCCGCCGCCCCTGGACGAATGTTCGATTGTTCATTCGACCGATCTTCTGGTAATTTACAAAACGGAAATTATGGATCGGGTTAGCTCGCCAGGGCCGCCGGCGAGCGAGGGGCGCAACCGTGGCAGGCCGCGCAAGCGGAGCCTGTTGCTGCTCGTAGCCGTCTCGCTTGTCTCGATGGGCCTCCTCGTTACGCCCGCCGGAGCGGGTGGCGGGAGTTCGATGTTCATCGAGCTCCCCGGCTCGCCGGTCTCGACCGGCTACCGCGCCGGGTCGGTCGCGTTCAACTCCTCTGGAACGCTGATGGCCGTGACCAGCTACGCCAGCCCGGCTGGCACCCTGACCGCCAGCCCTCCCGGCAGCGTCACGATCTACTCGGTCGGCCCCGCCGGGGCGACGACCCGGGTGAGCTCGGCGACGACGGGCGCCGGTCCCTACCAGGTGAAGTTCAGCCCTGACGGCTCGCTGATCGGCCTCGTCAATGCCGCCGACAACACCGTGCAGACGTTCGGTGTGAGCTCCGGCGGGACGCTGACGGCGGTCGGCTCACCCACCACGATCGGCCCGGGCGCCAACCCGTCGTCGCTCGCGTTCAGCCCGGACGGCAAGACGCTCGCCGTCGCGAACCAGAACTACTCCGACATGTACATGTACTCGGTCGCCTCGAACGGGACGCTCACGTACCTGAACCAGGCGATCCCGACCGGCAACCAGCCGGACTGGGTGTCGTACAGCCCGGATGGATCGCTGCTCGCGGTCAACAACCTCACCGACAACACGGTGCAGATGTACACCGTTGGCTCCGCGGGAGCGCTGACGAAGGCCGGCGCCGCCGTGCCGACGGGCTCGGCGCCGATCGGTCTTGCGTTCAGCCCCGACGGCAAGACGCTCGCGATCGCGAACTCCGGCTCGAACACGATCGGGATGTACTCGATCGGCTCCGGAGGCTCGCTCACGTCGCTCGGGACGACGGACAGCGGCGGCACCGTCCCACGCTCGCTCGCGTTCAGCCCGAGCGGGAACCTGCTCCAGGTCGCGAACGAGGGCACCAAGAGCGGCGGCGGAAGCTTCGCGGTCTTCTCGGTGGGATCCGGCGGAAGCCTCGTCCCCGTCGCGGGCTCGCCCTACACCGCCAGCGGCATCTTCCCCTGGGGCGCGGCGTTCAGCCCGGCCGGCTGGCTGTTCGCGACAAGCAACTTCATCGGCGGCAGCGTCTCGCTGTTCGGCGAGCCGCCGGTCGCCACGATCAGCTCTCCCGTCGACGGCCAGACGTTCGACTACGGAACGAACAACCCGGTGAGCTACGGCTGCCAGGACGGGCCCGACGCGCCCGGGATCGCCTCTTGCGCGGTCGCTGGTGGCGCCTCGGGGTCGCCGGGGACGCTCGACACCTCGAGCCTCGGCACGAAGACCTACACGGTCACCGCGACCTCGAAGGACGGTCTGAGCTCGACCGCGAGCATCCACTACACGGTCCAGCAGGTCCAGTCGTCGATCACGCTTCCGGGCGGGCTCCAGGGCGGCGACGCGACGTACGGGGATCAGCCGTTCACGATCTCCACGAACTCGCCGCTGCCGCTGTCGGTGAACGTCTCCGGCCAATGCCAGACGGTCGGCACCAACCAGGTTCAGGTCACCGGCGTCGGGACCTGCAACATCGACGCCAGCCAGCCGGGGAACACCTTCTACACGCCGGCGACCCTCAACACATCGATCACCGTCGATCCGGCGACGATCAAGATCAACGCGCACGACGCGTCGCAAATGTACGGCGGCCCGACGCCGGCGCTCGGCTACACGCTCTCCGGCTTCGTCAACGGCCAGAACGCGTTGGTCGTCACCGGCGGCGCGAACTGCACCGTGAACGGGACCGACGTGGGCACGTACCCGATCACGTGCGCGCCGGGCTCGCTGTCGGCCCCCAACTACAGCTTCGTGACCGGCTCGCTCGGAACGCTCACGATCACGCCGGCGTCGCAGGCGATCACGTTCTTCTCGAATCCGCCGTCGAACCCGACGTACGGAGGCAACTACTCGGTGGACGCCAGCGCGGACTCGGGGCTGCCGGTGGCCCTGTCGATCGATCCCTCGAGCACGTCGGGCGCCTGCTCCGTGTCCGGCTCGACCGTGAACTTCACCGGCACCGGCAGCTGCGTGATCGACGCTGACCAGCCCGGCAACAACGACTACCAGGCCGCGCCCCAGGTGCAGCAGACCCTGAGCATCGGGCCCGCGCCGCAGACGATCACGTTCGGTTCGGCGCCGCCGCTGAACCCGACCTACGGCGGCAGCTACGCGGTCTCGGCGACCAGCGACTCGGGGCTGCCCGTGACCCTCTCGATCGACCCGTCGAGCACGTCGGGCGCCTGCTCGCTGTCGGGCTCGACCGTCAACTTCACCGGCCCCGGGACCTGCGTGATCGACGCCGACCAGCCCGGCAACTCCAACTACCAGAGCGCGCAGGAGGTCCAGCAGACCCTCACCGTGCAGCCGGCTCCCCAGGCCGTCAGCTACGCCGCCACGCCGCCCTCGAACGCGACCTACGGCAGCAGCTACTCGCCGGCGGCGAGCGCCGACTCGGGGCTCTCGGTGACCCTTTCGGTCGACTTCTCGAGCACCCCGGGCGCCTGCTCGATGCTCGGGCAGACCGTGTCCTTCACCGGCGTCGGCACGTGCGTGATCGACGCCGGCCAGCTCGGCAACGCCGATTACCTGAGCGCCCAGCAGGTGCAGCAGACGATCCAGGTCGGCCCCGCTCCGATCTCGGTCGGCGCGCAGGACGCGAGCGTCCCGTACGGCCAGTCGCCGAACCTGGCGGCCAGCCTGTCGGGGCTCGTGAACGGCGACACCGCGCAGACCGCGGGTCTGACCGGCTCGGCGAGCTGCTCGCTGGGTTCGCCCGCTCCGTCGAATCCCGGGAGCTACCCGGGCGCGATCACCTGCGCGCCCGGCACCCTGTCGGCGGCCAACTACTACTTCGTCCAGGGCTCGCCCGGCAACCTCACGATCACGCAGGTCGCCCAGGCGATCTCGTTCCCGGCGCCGACTGTCAGCTACGGAGCGCCCGACTTCAGCCCGGCGACGGCGAGCTCGGGGCTGCCGATCGCCTACACGGTCCTGAGCGGCCCGTGCACCGTTGACGCCCAGGGCCTGCTCCAGGTGACCGGCGCCGGCACGTGCACCGTCAAGGCCGCGCAGTCCGGCAACTCCGGCTTCGCCGCGGCCTCGCCGGTGACCGTTTCGTTCCCGGTCGGCAAGGCGCCGCTGATGGTCAACGCGAACGACGCCTCGGCCGCGTTCCCGACGATTCCGCCGCTGACGTCGGCGCTGTCGGGATTCGTAGGCAGCGATACCGCGTCGAGCGTCGCGATCACCGGTAGCGCGAACTGCTCGGTCGCGGCGGGCATCGGCACGGTTGCGGGGAACTTCCCGGGCGCGATCACTTGCGGCCCTGGCAGCCTGTCGGCCGCCAACTACTACTTCGTCCAGGGAACGAGCGGCGCGCTGTCGATCGGTCTGGGGTCGCAGTCGATTTCGTTCCCGGCGCCGACTGTCAGCTACGGAGCGCCCGACTTCAGCCCGGCGACCGCCAGCTCCGGGCTGCCGATCGTCTACACCGTCCAGAGCGGTCCGTGCTCGACCGATGCCCAAGGACTGCTCGTGGTCGGCGGCGCGGGCACCTGCGTCGTGACAGCGAACCAGCCGGGCAATGGCGCGTACGGCGCCGCCACACCCGTCACGGTCTCGTTCCAGATCGCCAAGGTGTCGCTGTCGGTCAACGCGAACAACGCCACCGTCTCGGGCGGGCAGACGCCATCGCTGTCGGCGACGCTGTCCGGGTTCGTGCACGGCGACACCGCTCTGACCGCCGGTGTCTCCGGTGCCGCGAGCTGCGCGGTTGCGGCCGGGACGCCCACCGGCCCTGGTAGCTATCCGGGAGCGATCACTTGCGCCCCGGGGAACCTCGCGGCAGCCAGCTACAACTTCGTCCAAGGGTCGAGCGCGACGCTGACAATCACGTCGACGGCGCAGACGATCTCGTTCCCGGCGCAGTCGGTCACCTACGGAGGAGCAGACTTCGGCATCGCGACCGCGAGCTCGGGGCTGCCGGTCACCTACACCGTCGTGAGCGGCCCATGCACGATCGACTCCCAGGGCCTGATCCACGCGACCGGCGCTGGAATGTGCACGGTCAAGGCGACGCAGGCGGGTGACGCGAACTGGTCGCCGGCCCCGGCCGTCACGCAGACTTTCCAGATCCAGAGGGCGACGCTGTCGGTCAACGCGAACCCCGCAACGACCAACTACGGGCAGGCGCCGACGCTGAGCTCGACGCTCACGGGCTTCGTCAACGGCGACACCACGTCGAGCGCGAAGGTCTCCGGGACCGCGAGCTGCTCGGTCGCGTCTGGCACCAGCTCCGACGCCGGCACCTACCCCGGCGTGATCGGTTGCTCGCCGGGCACGCTCTCCTCCGCGAACTACACGTTCGCCAAGGGCACGAGCGCGACGCTGACGATCGTTCCGGTCGCGCAGACGGTCAACTTCACCTCGACGGCGCCCTCGAACGCGCCCACCGGCACCACGTACACGATGGCGGCGGCCGCGACCTCCGGGCTGCCCGTCAGCTACTCGGTCGACTCCTCGAGCTCGGCCGGCGCGTGCTCGATCACCGGCACGGTCGTCTCGTTCACCGGGCCCGGAACATGCGTGATCGACGGGAAGCAGGCGGGAAACAAGAACTGGCTCTCCGCGCAGGCGAACCAGAGCATCGGTGTCTCGTACGCCGCGCTTGTATTCGCGTACGACACCTCCTGCACCACCAATCAGGCGCTCCAGATCAGTGGCTCGACCAACATGATCAACGGCGTCGTCCATAGCAACGGCGCAATGCACGTCTCGGGCAACAGCAACGTCCTCGGCCCGACCAGCTACGGGGGGCCCTGGAACTGCAGCGTCAAGGTCGACGGCAACCGCAACCAGTTCTCAGCCGGCGCGCCGTCGCTCGACCGCAAGTTCGAGCCATGGCCGGTCGACTACCGCACGAACCTGCCGGCGTGCACCTACAGGGGCTCGAACTTCAACTTCAACCGGGGGACGATCCCGTCCGGCGTCTACTGCGCGACCGGCTCGATCACCGTCTCTGGCAACGGCGTCACCGGAAATGTGACGTTCGTCGCCCCCAACATTCAGATCTCGGGTAACAGCAACAACCTGACCGCCTACGCCAACGGGCTGCTCGCGTACGCGGTGGGCAGCTCGTGCGGTGGTGGCACCGGCGGCGACCACCACTGGAGTGGCGGCGACGACCACTGGAGTGGCGGCGACGACCACTGGAGTGGCGGCGACGGATGGGGCAACAACGACTGGGGCGATGACTGGGACGGCGGCTGGGGTTGCGGCTGCGGCCAGGACAACAACAACGGCGGGACGTTGCAGGTCTCGGGCAACAGCCAGTACCTTGTCGGATCGCTGTTCGCGCCGTACGGACCGATCCAGCTCTCCGGCAGCCGGAGCACGTTCAAGGGACTCGTCGAGGGCCTCGACGTCCAGATCTCGGGCAGCAACCACACGTTCAGCGCCAGGTAGGACCGTAGATGGGCGAGGCCGGCGTGAAGCGCGCCGCCTGGCGTCTGAGCCTGGACGCCGCACTCGAGGAGGCCGTCGACGCCCTCGCCACCGACGGACTGCAGCCGCTGCTGCTGAAGGGTCCCGCGTTCGCGCGGTGGCTTTACGACGAGCCGAGCGATCGGAGCTACACCGATCTCGACCTGCTGGTCGAGCCCGACCATCTCGACCCGGCGCGCCGCACGCTGGCGAGGCTCGGCTATGCAGAGCTGACGCAGCGGGCTCATCCCCATCAGCGCGAGCATCACGAGACCTGGGTCCGCCGCCTTTCCCCGGCGGTTATCGAGCTGCACCACACGATCTTCCTGCTGGAGGCGCCGCCGCAGGAGGTCTGGGACCGGTTCTCCGAGTACGCGCAGGTCGTCGAGCTCGGCTCCGTCGCGGTGCGGGCGCCCGGGCCCGACGCGAGTGCCCTGCTGGTCGTCCTGCACGCGCTCCTGCACGGCATCGGCGCGCCGCAGCCGCTGCGTGATCTTGAACGTGCGCTGGACCGGGTCGAGCTGCCGACTTGGCGGCGTGCGACGACGCTCGCGCGGGAGCTGGGTGGCGAGGAGGCGTTCGCGGCCGGGTTGCGGCTTCTGCCCGGTGGCCGCGCGCTGGCGAGGATCCTCGGGCTGCCCGAGCACGTGGCCGCGCGACACCTGCGGCTACTCGCCGAGACCAGCGAGACGGCGGTCGCTATCGAACGGCTGCTGTCGACCTCGGGGCTCGGAGCCCGAGCCAGGGTCGTGGCGCTGACGCTGGCGCCCTCGCCGCGATTCATGCGCGTCCGCTACGGGCTCGCGCGGCGCAGCCGCCGCGGGCTGGCGTGCGCCTACCTCTTGCGGCCGTTCGAGCTCGCCGTCAAGCTGCCGGGAGCCATGCACGCCTGGCTGAGTGCGGCGCGATCCGCCCGTCGCGCATGACCGCGGACCCCGCGCTCGGGCTCCGCGGCTTCCTCCGCGCCCTGGTGCGGGTGCGGCCGCTGCGGTTGGCATGGGTGGTGGCCGTGCAGGTCGCCGCCGGGCTCGGGCAGGCGATTGGTGTCCTGCTGCTGATCCCGCTGCTCTCGGCGGTGGGAGTGGGCGGCACGACGGGCGTATCGCGATCGGTCCGCGGCGTGCTCGAGGACCTCGGCGTGCACCCGACGCTCGCCGCCGTGCTCGCGATCTACGTCGCGGTGATCGCCGCGAGCGCAGCGCTGAGTGCCTACCAGAGCGTGCTCTCGACCCGGTACCGGCTGGAGTTCGTCGACGAGGTCCGGGAGCGGTGCTACGCCGCGGTCGCCGGGGCCGAGTGGCGGCATCTGATCGAGCTGCGTCAGTCCGATCTGCTCGCGGTACTGACCACGAACGTCGCCTGGGTCGGCGCCGGCGCGACCGCCGCGCTCGCGATCGCCGCGACCGCGATCATCGCCGTTGCGCAGCTCGCCGCCGCGATCCGGATCTCGCCGGCGATGACCGGGCTCGCAGCGCTTTCGGGCGTCGTCCTGATGCTCGTCGTGTGGCCGTTGGCCCGGCGCAGCCGCCGGCTCGGCGCCCAGCTGGTCGAGCGCAACCGCGGGATCCTCGCGGTCACGACGGGCTTCCTCGACGGGCTGAAGCTCGCCAAGGCGTTCGGTCACGAGCGCCGGCACGTGGACGAGTTCTCCGACGCGATCGCGCAGGCGCGCGGCTCGCAGATCGCGTTCGCCCGCGCCAGCGCGCTCGCCACCGCGACCCAGACGATCCTGACCGCGGCGCTGCTCGCGGTGACCGTGTACATCGCCGTGAAGGTGGTCAAGGTCCCGATCGCGTCGCTGCTCGCGGTCGCGTTCGTGTTCACCCGCCTTGCCGCGCAGACGGCGTCGGCGCAGACGAGCGTCCTGCAGCTCGCGCAGGCTCTGCCCGCGTGCGACGAGGTGATGTCGCAGACGGCTCGCTCTGAGCAGGCGGAGGAAGGGCCGTGGCGGAGGCACCGGGAGCGGATCGGAATCGGGGAGGGGATCTTGGTGCAGGACGTCCACTTCTCATATCCGGGCCGCGGCGAGGATGCCCCCGCCGCGCTCAAGGGCGTCACGGTCGAGATCCCCGCCGGGTCGATCACGGCGCTCGCGGGCGGGTCGGGCGCCGGCAAGACGACGCTCGCCGACCTCGTCGGCGGGCTGCTGCTGCCGTCTACCGGCGAGGTGCGGGTCGGCGGGGTCGCGCTCACATCCGAGCGGCTCGCGGACTGGCGCCGGTCCGTGGGGCTCGTCCCCCAGGATCCGTTCCTGTTCCACGACACGATCGAGGCCAACCTCCGCTGGGCGCGTCCCGACGCCACCGACGACGAGCTCTGGGAGGCGCTCCGAGTCGCCGCCGCCGAGGCGTTCATGCGGCGGCTACCAGCGGCCCTGGGGACGGTCGTAGGTGACCGAGGGGGCCGTCTCTCGGGCGGGGAGCGCCAGCGGCTCGCGCTTGCCCGGGCGCTGCTCCGTGGCCCGGAGTTGTTGATCCTCGACGAGGCGACGAGCTCACTCGACGCGGCCAATCGGGACGCGATCTGGGAGGCGGTGGGGTCGCTCAGGGGGCGTACGACCGTGCTATTGATCAGCCATGAGGACGCTACGCTCGACCGCGCCGACCGCGTCGTGGTGCTCGACGGCGGCGCCGTCAAGCGCACGTACACCGCTTCGCGGCCCGCGGGGGCGATAATTTCGGGCTAGTAGTGCTTCGTCGTTTCAGCCTCACCCCAACCCGGTACCGCCGCGTCACGTACGTGGCGCTCGCCTCGCTAACGCTGATCGTGCTCACCGGCGCGGCGGTCCGGCTCACCGACTCCGGGCTCGGGTGCCCGGACTGGCCCAGGTGCTACGGAAAGGTGTTGCCGCCGCTGTCCACGCACGCGGTGATCGAGTACTCGAACCGCGCCGTCTCGGGCCTGGTCGGGCTGATCGCGGTTGCCGTGTTCGTGCTGGCCTTCTTCCGCCGCCCCTTCCGTCGCGATCTGATGTGGTTGTCGCTGACCCTGCCCGTGGGCGTCCTCGCGCAGGCGGTGCTCGGCGGGTTCACCGTGCGCGAGCACCTGGCCCCCGGATTCGTGATGGGCCACTTCGGGCTGTCGATGATCGTGCTGATCGGCGCGGTCGCGCTCGCGTGGCGTGCGACCTACGAGCCGGGCGCGCGGCCTCGGTCCACCGACCGGCTCACCGTCTGGTGTATACGCGCGCTGCTGCCGCTCGGGGCGATCGCGATCTTCGCCGGAACCGCGGCGACCGCCGCCGGGCCGCACTCCGGCGGCGTGTCGGGACAGCACGTCCACCGGCTGACGTTCAAGGGCACCGACACGCTGACCTGGTTGGTTCACCGCCACGCGACGATCGCTGCGCTGTTCGGCCTCGCGGTGATTGCGGTCTGGCTCCTGGCCCGTCGACGCGGCGATGACCGCGCGATCGAGCCGCTCACCGTGCTCGGAGTGCTGATGGCCGCCCAGGGGCTCGTCGGCAGCGTCCAGTACGAACTGCACCTGCCCGGCGGACATCGTCTGGGTCCACGTCGGCCTCGCGACCGCTACCTGGCTGGCGCTGTTGTGGTCGGTCGCGGCCGCCGGCACGCTCGTCCCGCGCGGGGCGGCCGTGAACGACGCCGAGCCGGTCGTCGGCGCGCGCGACGTGCGCGAGCTCGAGGTGATCGGGCGATGACCGCGGACCGTGCCGCCCCGGCGGCGCCGCCGCGGACCGCGCGCAAGGGCGATCCGTCGCTCTGCATCCTGGTCGTCGACGACGAGTCCGACCTGCGGGAGATGCTCACCCGCTCGTTCTCTCGCGAGGGGCACCGGGTCGTCGCGGTCGCCGACGGGCGCACGGCGATCGACCGCGCCGGCACCGAGCACTTCGACATCGTGCTGCTCGATGTCGCCCTTGGCCCCGGTCCCGACGGCTACGAGGTGTGCCGCACGCTCCGGGCGCGGCGCAACGTCGTCCCGATCATCATGCTGACCGCGCTCGACTCGGAGGCCGACGCGGTGCTCGGCCTCGAGGCAGGCGCCGACGATTACGTCACGAAGCCGTTCGGCCTCGCTGAGCTCCGCAGCCGGATCCGCGCGGTCCTGCGCCGCGCCGGGAGCCGCGCGCTCGGCGACGAGCTGCAGACGGTCGGGCCGATCACGCTCGACCGCGCGCAGCGCGAGGTCACGATGGACGGCAAGGCCGTCCGCCTCACGTTCTCGGAGTTCGAGCTGCTCGACGCGCTGATGGCCGATCCCGGACGCCTGCTGAACCGCCAAGAGCTGCTCCGCGCGATCTGGGGCGACAGCGCCTACCGCGACCCGCGGGCGATCGACGTCCACATCCGGCACCTGCGCGAGAAGCTCGAGCCGGAGCCCGACAAGCCCCGCCACATCCTCACCGTGCGCGGCGCCGGATACCGGTTACAGGGGGCCTGATGGCGGGACTGGAAGGGTCCTGACGATGGGCGCGCGACCGCGGCTCCCAGCCTTCGGTCTGCGCAGCCGGATCGCCGGCGCGATCCTCGGAACCGCGGTTGTCGACCCTGATCGTCGCGGCGATCGCGTTGCTCGGGCCGCTGGAGCAACTCACTGCGGACCGCGTCGATGAAGACGCTTCAGGCCGACCTCCACGGCGTTGTCGGGAGCTTCTCCCGGCTCGACTACTACTCGCAGGGCCTCGCGAACAAGCAGGGGCAGGACGCACGCCAGGATCTGTTCCAGGCGCAACAGCACCTCGGCGAGCGGATCGGCGGACTCGACGCCGTGCTCGGCTTCCCGGCCGCCGACGGCCGCGGGCAGCTGCAGCTCCCGCCCTCGGAGGAGGGCACGAGGATCGAATCCGATCCGATGACCGACGCCCAGGCCGCGTTCCGGACCGGCCGCCGCCAGTACTCCTTCGGCTCGATCGACGGAATCGAGTACGCCCGCGCGGCGATCCCGTTCAAGGCGGACGGGTTCCGGTACGTGCTCGCGGTCCGCAAGCCGATCGACACGATCCCCCGCGCCGCAAGCGCCGTCCGCACCGCATTCCTCACTGCGGCGCTCGTCGCCCTGGCCCTGACCCTGATCATCGGCATCCCGCTCTCGGCGAGGATCGTGCGGCGGCTGCGGCGGCTGCGGCAGGCGGCATTGGAGCTCGCGCGCGAGGGGCCTGCGGTCGAGGTCCCGATCGACCGCGCGCGCGACGAGGTCGGCGACCTGGCGCGGACGTTCTCGCTGATGCAGCAGCAGCTGCTCCAGCAGGAGGAGGCGCGGCGGGCGTTCGTCGCGACCGCCTCGCACGAGCTGCGAACGCCACTGGCGACGCTCGACGGGATGCTCGAGCTGCTCCACGAGGACTTCAGGAGCGGCACCGTCGACCTCGAGGACGCGGAGTCGCTGGTCGAGCGCGCACGGGTGCAGTCGCGCCGGCTCGGCCGGCTTGCCGCCGACCTGCTGGACCTGAGCCGGATCGACGCTCAGATCGACCTCCGCTCCGAGCCGGTCGAGCTCGGGGAGCTCAGCCGGGCGGTGCTCGCCGAGTTCGACCTCGGAACCTCCGAGCGTCGGATCGAGACCACGCTCGATGACAGCGGCGGCTCGGTGTGGGCGCTCGGCGACCCCGGCAGCGTCGCGCGGATCGTCCGGATCCTGCTCGACAACGCGCTGCGACACAGCCCCGACCACGGCAGTGTGACCGTCGAGCTCCGCAACGGCTCGCACGCGTCGCTGAGCGTCACCGACAGCGGCGCCGGCGTGCCGCCCGAGGAGCGCGAGCTGATCTTCCAGCGCTTCAAGCGAGGGCGTCAGACCTCGGGCCAGGCGGGGTTCGGGCTCGGGTTGGCGATCGGCCGCGAGCTCGCGACCCGGATGGGCGGGCGATCTGGTGCTCGAGGACGGCGACGCCGGCGGCGCGCGGTTCACGTTGACGCTGCCGGTCGCGAAGGCGCCCGAGGAGGAGCCGATCGCGGTGGGGTAGCCGCCCGTCCCGGCGGCGCGAACGATGGCGATTCCGTCACCACAGGTGTGACGTAATCGCCATCGTTCACGAAAACCGCCCCTCTGGCAGCATGCTCACGATGGATGAGCGGCTGATGAAGGCGATGCTGGACGTCGACGAGCACCACTGGTGGTATCGGGGGCGTCGGCGGATCGTGCGCGCCGAGCTCGACCGGCTGGCGATCCCCGCGGACGGGAAGGTGCTCGACGCCGGTTGCGGCTCGGGTCGGACGCTGCAGGAGCTGACCGACTACGGCGAGGTCCACGGGATCGAGCTCGATCCCGACGCCGCCGGGTTTGCCGCCTCGAAGGGCTATGGCGAGGTCAAGGTTGGCAGGCTCGAGGAGCTCCCCTGGCAGGACGACACGTTCGACCTGATCACGTGCCTGGACGTGATCGAGCACACGCCCGACGACCGGATCACGCTCTCGGAGCTCCTGCGTGTGTGCAAGCCCGGCGGATGGCTGCTGGTGACCGTGCCCGCCTACCAGGCGCTGTGGTCGCTCCACGATGCCGCGAACCACCACTACCGGCGCTACGGACGGCGCATGCTCCGTCAGGCGGCCGTCGAGACCGGCTGGCGGATCGAGCGCGTGAGCTCGTTCAACAGCTTCCTGCTGCCGCCCGCCGCGGTCGTAAGGCTCGCCCAGCGGCGACGGCAGCCGGATTCCGACTACACCCCGCAGTTGGAGCTGGGACCGGCCTGGCTCAACGAGGTGCTCGAGCGGCCGTTGCGCCTGGAGGCGCGGTGGCTGGCGCGCGGCGGGACGCTTCCCGCCGGGCTGTCGCTGCTCGCGGTGCTCTCGAAGCCGATGCGGGCCCCGCTGATCGCCGCCCTCGCGGCGATCATCGGCTTATCGAACAGCCTCGGCTACCTGCTGCCCGCGATCATCGGGCTCGAGTCGATGGGTGTGCCCTCGCCGGGCGAGACCGCGCTGGTGCTCGCGTCGATCCTCGCCAGCCAGGGCAAACTCGATATCTGGCTGGTGATCGTGATCGGGGCAGCTTCGGCGATCCTGGGCGACAACATCGGCTACCTGCTGGGTCGGCGGTTCGGCCGGGACGTGTTCACCGCGCGCGGCCCCTTCCAGCATCACCGCGTGCGGGCGATCGAGGCCGGCGACCGGTTCTTCGACAAGCACGGTCCGAAGGCCGTCTTCTTCGCGCGCTGGATCGCGCTCGTCCGGTTCGCCGCGGCGTGGCTGGCTGGGATCAACCACATGCACTGGCGCACGTTCTTCTTCTGGAACGCGCTCGGCGGCATCACCTGGGCGATCACCTTCGGCCTGGTCGGCTACTTCGGCGGCAAGGCGGCCGCGCACGTACTCACAGACGTCGGCATCGCCGGCGCCGCGCTGCTCGTCATCGGCGTCGTCGGTGGCCTGATCTACCTCAAGCTGAAGGATCGTGCCGGAGGGAGCAAGAGTTGATGCAGTAGCGCTGGCCGGTGGGCGCCGGGCCGTCGTTGAACACGTGGCCCAGATGCCCGCCGCATTTGCGGCACAGGACCTCGGTGCGCACCATCAGAAAGCTGCGGTCGGTCTTCAGTTCGACGTTGTCCGCCTCGGCCGGCTCGTAGAAGCTCGGCCAACCGGTCCCGGAGTCGAACTTCGTCGCGGACGCGAACAGCTCCGCGTCGCACCCCGCGCAGCGGTAGGTACCGTCGTCCTTCATGTGCACGTAATCGCCGGTGAACGGCCGCTCGGTGCCGTGGCGGCGGAGGATCTCGTACTGCTCAGGCGTGAGCCGCTCGCGCCACTCCTGGTCGCTCAGCTGGACCTCGCGCTGGGTGTCACTCTCGTGTGTCGCCACGTGTACAACGGTAGCGATGGTGGAATAGGTTTCCGTAGATGGAGTTCGGCGTCGGAATCTTCCCCACCGAGGATTCGCAGCTCCCGTCCGAGCTCGCCCGGATGGCGGAGGAGCGCGGTTTCGAGTACATGCTGTTCCCCGAGCACACCCACATCCCCGCCAGCCGCGAGACGCCCTACCCAGCCGGCGGCGAGCTCCCGCCCGAATACAGCCGCACGTACGACCCGTTCGTCGCGCTGACGGCCGCTGCGACGGTGACCGAGCGGCTCAAGATCGGAACCGGGATCTGCCTCGTGATCGAGCGCGACCCGATCACGACCGCGAAGGAGGTCGCGACGCTCGACGTCCTCTCGAGCGGGCGTTTCCTGTTCGGCGTCGGCGCCGGCTGGAACGTCGAAGAGATGGAGAACCACGGCACGGACCCCGCGCACCGGTTCGGGATCATGCGCGAGCGGATCGAGGCGATGAAGGCGATCTGGACCGAGGACGAGGCGAGCTACTCGGGCCGCTACGTGAACTTCGAGCGGATCTGGAGCTGGCCGAAGCCGGTGCAGGAGCCGCACCCGCCGATCCTCGTCGGCGGCAACGGCCCGAAGGTGATCGATCGCGTCGTCGCCTACGGGGACGAGTGGATGCCCAACCGGATCGGCGGCGACGACGAGATGATCGCGCGGATCGGGGAGCTCCAGCGGCGAGCCGACGAGGCCGGCCGCGAGCCGATCCCGGTGCGGCTCGCCGGCCTGATGCGCGACCCGGAGCGGCTCGAGCGGCTCGAGCAGGCGGGCGTCACCAGCGGGTTCTTCTGGCTGCCGCCAAGGGACCGCGACGAGATCCTGCGCGCGTTCGACAAGTACGCCGCCGCCGTGGCCGAATATCAGGGCTCGAGGTAGCTCGCGCCGGCGCGCGGGTCGGGTTCGGCCGTCTCGACCACAAGCGTCGACCACGCGAAGCTCATCGTGCCCATTCCCGCGGCGCTGTACGGGTCGTAGTACTCGCGCAGCCCGCTGGCGTCGACGAGGGCGGTCAGCTTGCCCGCGAGTTCCCGCGCCTGATCGTCGTACCCGAGCCGCACCAGGCCGAGCCACACGAGCCAGGCGGAGTTGATCCAGGTCGGTCCGCGCCAGTAGCGCTTGATGCCCGGAAACTCGGTGTCCTTGCGAGAGAACGAGGGCTCGGTCGCGGCCACCGACGGCACCGGGAAAGGCAGCCAGAAGCGCTTCGCGTCGAGCAGGTGCTGCTCGACCAGCCGGCGGCCGATCTGCTCGGGCAGATCGGGGAGTGCCAGCGGCGACAGCGCCGTCCAGGTGAGCGGCGGCCTGCTCGTCAGCGCCGGGCGCGACAGCGGCCAGAACAGGCCGCTGCGCTCGTCGTACATGCGGTCCACGATCGCCGGGGTCAGCGACGGCTGACCGAGCGCGAGCCTCGAGAGCCCGTACAGCACGTTGGTCATCACCTCGCAGCACACCGGGCCACCAGCGTCGACGATCCGGCGCATGTCGTAGCCCAGCTGCCGGTTGCGCCGCACAAGGCCCACGAACCCCGGCTTCGCGTGGCAGCGCCCGCGCCAGATCGGGTCGAACTGCGGCGAGTCGTCGAGCCCCGACTCATCGGGCTGGACGATCCAGATCAGCCCGTCGCCGTCGAGATCGCGGTTGGCCTCGAGCCACTCATGCTGACGGACGATGCCGGGTACCTCCGCCGGGTCTCCGAGCGCGATCCGCCACGCCCATCCCAGCACCGGCGGCTGGATGCTCGAGGTCATCAGATCCGAGCGCGAGATCACGTTGTAGGTGAACCGGCGGTAGCCCGTCGGCGGACCTTCCCAGAAGATCGTGTGCCCGATGAAGCCGTCGTCGCGCTGCGCTCTCAGCAGCGTCTCGAGCTCGGCGCGCGCCTTGGCCTCGTCGAACCGCCGCCAGACGGCCGCCGCGAAGCACGAGTCCCAGAACCACTGCCACGGGTAGTGGCCGGGGCTGGGGCGCGTGTAGGCGAACTCGGTGCCGTCGGCACGGACGCCCTCGAACCAGTTCTGACGGAGCGTCCGCTCGCACATCGAGCGGACCCGTTCGATCGCATCGACCTCGAGCACGCGCTAGGCCACTCGGACCCGCCGCGCGAGGAACTCGACGAGCGCCTCGGTGGCGCCGTTCGGCTCGTCCTCCCAGACGAAGTGACCGGCGTCGTCGAAGACCCGCAGCTCGGAGTTTGGGATCTCGTCGCGGAAGCGCTCGGCCATGGTGACTGCGGCGAAGCGGTCGTGCGCACCCCAGACGATCAGCGTCGGCAGCGCCAGCCTTGTGAGGCAGCCCTCGTACGGCGTCAGCTTCTCGAAGTCGCCCGAGCGGTAGAGCTCGAGATGGCCCTGCCGGCGGACGTCGTCCGCGAGCCCCTTCCAGTACTCGTCCAGCGCCCGGTCCGAGATGCCGTCCGAAAACGACCGCATCAATCCGTCGAAGCCTTCGCGGGTGAATCCGGCGAGCAGGCGCTCGCCTTCCTCCGGGGTCCGCAGCGTGTTCGCGAAGTCGTGCCAGCGGCGGTCGGCGAAGAAGCCACCATCCGAGATCACGAGCGAGTTGACGCGCTCGGGATGGTCGCACGCCCACCGCAGCCCTACGAGGACGCCCCAGTCGTGGGTGACGAGCGACACCGGCCCGGGGTCGAGCTCGGCGACGAACCGCTCGAGTGCGTCCACGGCCCGCTCCCAGGTCCCCGGGGGGTCCGGGTCGGAGTCGCCGAAGCCGGGCAGATCAGGCGCGAGGCCCCGCCAGCCCGCCTCCGCGAGCGCCGGCAGCACCTGGTGCCACATGTATGAGGACTCGGGGAAGCCGTGCACGAGCAGTACCGCCGGAGCGTCCTCCACGCCGCTGTCGCGATACGCGAGACCGGCCGCGTCCTTCATCGGGTGTGGAAGGGGACCGGGACGAGCGCGCGTAGCGCGTCGCACACTCGCGGCGGTACCTGCCAATGACCGGTGGCCGCTGCCCGCAGGAGCGTCTCGAGCTGGCTCCCGAGGCCCCTCGGCGCGAGCTTGATCTCGTACTCGAGCGCACCGCCGCCCACCTCGACGACCACGACGTCACCGCCGATCCCTTGAAGGAACGGCGGGGTCGCGGGGTTGTCTCCGGCGACGAGCGCGGTGAAACGCTCGACGCCCTCCTCGCGGGCGCGGTCGGCGAGACGGTCGAGCAGCACCGTCCCCAGTCCCCGGCGCTGCCATCCGTCCGCGACGGTGACCGCGACCTCGGCGCGCGAGGGGTCCTCCACGTCGCGGACGAACCGGGCCACGGCGATGCCCTGGCCGGTGGCCGGATCGATTGCTCCGAGCGCCTCGTGCTGGTGCCCGTCGACCTCGGTCAGGTACTTGAGCTCCGAGCTCGACAGCGACGGCTTGCTGGTCAGGAACCGCAGCCGCCTCGTCTCGGTGCTGAGCCGCTGGAAGCCCGCGGCGATCAGCGGGGCGTCGCTCGGGGTAATCCGCGCGATCCGCACCCGGCTGCCGTCGCGGAGCGTGACGTCCTCAGGTCGGTATTCGGACGCGCCGTCGCTACGGGACTTTGATGGGGCTGAGGGAGCTCTCGGCACTCCGATCAAGCTAACAGCCTCACTGGACCAGGCAGTTGGGGCTTGGCGCCCCGTTCGCGGGGAACGCGTGCGCCAGGCCGCATCGCGCGGTCGGCGGAGGCCGAAGCGCGGTCGCCTACTGCTCCCTTAGGGGAGCTTGCCCCTGAGCGCGTTCCAGACGGTCCAGTACGCCGGGCGCGGCTTGCCCTGAGGACCCAGCAGCGCCGAATCCCAAGGCGCGGCCGCCACGGCCTGGAACTGGTAGTGGTAGATGCGCTGGATCCGGTGGTCGCGCTTGGGCAGCGAGAACAGGAAGCGTTCGTCGTTGTTGGCGCCGTTCGGCCCTTGGTTCGGGAATCCCCAGTGCCCGCGGCGCAGGACACCGCTGATCTCCGTGAGCCAGATGGGGCCGCTGGTGACGCTTTCCACCGCTCGGATCTGCGAGGTCGTGTGGGAGCGGATGTCGTCGTAGGGGTGAAGCGCCCAGGCCTTCGGACGCGCGTGGAGCGCCCTGGCGTAGGCCCTGACCCAGCCCGCGAGGTTCTGATTGGTGGGCCGGTAGACGTCTCCCGCGACGATCGTGCAGCGGTGGCACCAGTACGCAAGCGTGTTGAAGTAGCCGGCGGCGAGGCTGGGGTTGTTGGCGAGCGACGGCCTGTAGATCCAGTCCGGCTCGTTCCAGGGGGTGTAGAGCTTGACCTGCGGGAAGTCGTGCAGGAACGCCTTGATCGCGGCCGTGTAGACGGGAACGCTCGGGACGTAGTTGCCGTTGCCGGCGAACGAGACCATCGGCGTGACGCTGTCGTTATGCGCCGCGTTCAGCCACTTCCGCGCCAGGTTGAGCCACGTCTTGCTGCGCAGCACGGCGGTGTTCCACGGGATGATCAGCCGCGCCGTCGTCACGTGCATCCGCTGGAACTGCGACTCCTCGAACATGTACTCGCCGTTGTCGCTGATGCCGATCGTCAGGTTGAGATGGACCGGCTTCCGCTTCGGCTTGGGCTTGGGCTTGGGCTTGGGCTTGGCCTTCGAAATGTTGGTGGAGTTGTACGTCGGTGCCGGGGTGGGCGCGCTCGGCTGCGGCGATACGCCGGTCGACGGGGACGAAGAGACCGAGGGTGTCGAGCCGCCCGAGACGCTCGGCAGGATCGCCCCGCCCGAGGAGCTAGAGCCGCTTGAGTCGCTGGACGCGCTCGACGGCGCCGACGCGGACGGATTGGCGGCGGCAACGCCGGCGGCGAACCCGCCGGAGCCGGAGCCGCCGGACTTGGAGGTGTTCTGCGGCACCGTGGTCGCGGGGCCCGGCGCGGTCCGCTTGGGGGCCTGTGCGGTCAGGTAGGTCTTGTGCGGGGAGCCCGCCAGGGGGACGGCAAGACCGATTGCGACCGCGGCCAGACCGAGGAAGATCAGCATCGGGCGGTTCTGCCCGACCAGGCGCCGCGCACGCGGGTTCGACAGCGCCCGGACGCTGCCGTTGAAAAGAGCTCTGGTGCTACCGCTGAAAAGCGCGCGAAACCGCTGGTTGAACTTCACTCGATCGTCGCCTCCTGGATCCCAGTTCGTTGACCGAGTCTTCCCGGCCTGCACGATTGCTACGAATTCGATTAAACCCAGGTCCAGCGCCGAGGTTGCGCGTCTGGCCCTCTTACTGACGAGACTCTTACGTTGACCTAATGCGCGCGGCGGTGTCCTCGAGCTCTGAAATGTGCCGTTCCTTGGCCGCCGCGGGCAGGAACGATGCCTCGAAGCTGTTGCGTGCGACCTGAACGATCTCTTCGTCGCTCAATCCCATTCCGCCCTCGCCCAGGACTGCGAAGTTCGCCCCGATGTAGCCGCCGAAATACGCCGGATCGTCGGAATGCACCGTGACCGCGACGCCGCTTCGGAGCAGCGCGGGGAGCGGGTGCTCGCTCAGCTCCCGGACGACCTTCAGGCGGAGGTTCGAGAGCGGGCACATCGTGAGCGGGACCCGGTCCCGGCTGAGCCGCTCGACGAGTTGCGGGTCCTCGATCGCAGCGTTGCCGTGGTCGATCCGCTCCCAGCCGAGCTTGAGCCCCTCCCAGACGTACTCCGGCGGTCCCTCCTCGCCCGCGTGGCCGACCCTGTGCTTGCCGAGCTCGCCGGCGCGGGCGTAGGCGTCGCGGAATCCGAACGGTGGATTGCCGCGCTCCGAGGAGTCGAGCCCGACGCCGATCCACAGCTGCCCGAGCGGCAGCGCCTGCTCGAGCGTCCGTGTCGCCTCGGCCCCGCTGAGATGTCGTAGGAAGCAGATGATCAGGTGGGAACTGATCCCGAGCCGGTCGCGGCCTTCGGCGAGGCCGTCGCTGACCCCGCCGAGCACGACGTCGATAGGGATGCCCCGGGCGGTGTGCGTCTGCGGGTCGCAGAACACCTCGGCGTGCCGGACGTTGTCCGCCGCGGCCCGCTCCAGGTAGGCGACCGTCAGGTCACGGAAGTCCCGTCGTGTGCGCAACACCTCGCACGCGGCGTAGTAGATGTCGAGGAAGTCCTGGAGCTCGTCGAACTCGTACGCCGCCTTGACCGACTCCACGTCGGGGTAAGCGAGCTCGACGCCGTTGCGCTCAGCGAGCTCGAACATCAGCTCGGGCTCGAGCGTGCCCTCGATGTGGAGGTGGAGCTCCGCCTTCGGGAGCGCCTGCGCCAGGTCCGTCACCGCGGTCACTCTAGCCGGGGTTTACGACCTCGTTACCTAGGCGTTGCACCATCCGTGAGTCACAAGGAGGTTCCCGATTCCCTGGACGCAACAAGTACTGGTGGTGGCGAACCAGACGGCGGGCTCAGAGGAGCTGCTCCGTGCGCTGGTCGTGCGGTCCGAGGACACGCGGATCGCGGTTCACTTGATCGTTCCGGCCGCACCCCTGGGAGGCGGGCGGGAGAGTGCGACGGCCACCTGCGAGGCCGCAGTCGCGCAGTTTCGCGACGCCGGCCTCGAGGCCCACGGGTTGGTCGGCCATGTCGATCCCTTCCATGCGGTGATGGACGTCTGGGATCCGCGCCGCCACGACGAGATCCTCGTGTCGACGCTTCCGACCGGCGCGTCGAAGTGGCTGAGCGCCGGACTCCCCCAACGGATCGAGCGCGCGACCGGCGCGGTAGTCACGCACGTCGTATCCCAACCTGCCGGCCGGGTCGCGGCGACGCGTCCGGCACCCGTCCACGAGCCTCGCGGGATCCTCAGCCCGCTGTCGGTGCTCGGCTGGGGCGGGCCCAACCGCGCGGCTTAGGCGTCGGGCGCCGGACGGGCGCGCAGGCGGCGCTCGGCTTACAAGCTCCGAGCCTGCCGAAGTGTGTTACACAAGCCAGCGATGACGGTTCGGACCGTCAGCATCGCGTTGAGCGTTGGAGTGTTGATGGCCGTCGCGCCGGGAGCGTCGGCCCGCCCCGTCGGCGCCCACACGGCGTCTGACCCGGTGCTCGCCGCGATCCAGGCCGCGCGCGCGAGCGGAGGGATCACCGCCGGCCAGGCTGCCACCTACCGCGGCACGTATGCCAACGCGGAGCACGAGGCCGGGCTCCTCAGCGGGCTGCGAGCGTCCGAGCTCGGGTCGGCGCTCGACATCGTCCGTGGGATCGCGGGCCGGGGGGCGCTGACCGCCGGCCGCATGCGGTTCGTGTTCCTGACGCTTCACCGCAACGTCCGCTGGTGGGGGGCCCACGGGCCACCGACTGCGGGGTCCGGGGGCGAGCCCGGAGCGAAGGGACGTCAGTGCAACCCGCCCGCCAGCGTGGACGCGCGCGCCGCGAACGCCCGAGCTCGCGCAGCCGACGCCCAAGCCCGCACAGCCGACGGCCAAGCGCGCGTGGCGAACATGACCTTCAGCGGCAGCGGCAGCGGCATCGTGTTCGAGTACTACCCGGGGCTAGGTCT
The DNA here is from genome assembly GCA_963770735.1 of uncultured Solirubrobacterales bacterium. Classification (GTDB taxonomy): domain Bacteria; phylum Actinomycetota; class Thermoleophilia; order Solirubrobacterales; family Solirubrobacteraceae; genus Palsa-465. Next base: position 649,726 of record CAVYRB010000001.1, read on the forward strand.
CCAGCTCCAGGTGAACGCGACCTTCAGCTCGGCAGAGGCGATGCTGCAGTACGGATCGAGCCGCGACGCCCAGAAGGCGGGCCTGATCCTGCAGGAGATGATTCCGCTGGCCTCCAGGCGGGCCGGGTTGCTGACCTGGGAGTACGAGTTCCCGTTCGAGGGCGCTGAACCGCCGTGGACGAGCGGCCTGTCTCAGGCGACCGCGATCGACGCGTACGTGCGCGCCGCCAAGCGCCTGAAGCGACCGGACTTCCTGAAGGTGGCGTTGCGCCTCGCGCGGGTGTTCGGCGCGCCGGCGCCCGCCGGCGTCGAGGTGCACCTCTCCGCCGGCGACTGGTTCCTGCTGTACAGCTTCGACCCCAACCAGCTCGTGCTGAACGCCGACCTCGACGCCGTGATCGCGCTGCACGAGCTGCGCGTCGCGACCAACTCTCAGTGGGTCACCGCGCTCGCCCATAACGCGCTGCACTCGCTGGTCCACTACCTGCCGCGATTCGACACCGGCAGCTGGTCGTACTACGCGCTCGGCGGCCCGCTCGCCGACCTCAACTACCACGTCCTGAACCTCGAGCTCTCGCAGCAGCTCTGCCAGGAGACCGGAGTGGCGGCGGTGTGCCGCGCGGCGAGTAGCTTCAACCGCGAGCTGAACAAGCGTTGCCCGGTGGTCAACCAGGCCGCTGACGGGGCGGTTGCGGACCGGCGCGAGCTCTAGGGATCTCGCCAGCGCCGGTACGATCCGTGACGATGGCGCCCGGGAGGAGGTATCGGTCGTCGCTCGCTGCGCTCGCGCTCGCGCTGGGCGCGGCGCTGCTCGCTGCTGCGGTCCCCGCCGCGCCTGCCGGGGCCCGCGAGCGGATCCTCGCGCACTGGAATCTGACGGTGAGCGGGACGATTCACGACAGATGGTCGCTGCCGGATTCGACCCCGTGCCACGCAACTGGCGATGGCCACGTGACCGTCCAGTTCGCGACCACCCACCCGAAGCGGATCACGATCGCCGACAACGGCTACGGGCCCGCCGACATCACCTGGAACGACGAGCTCGAGAACATCGCGGGCACGCTCACCGCCGACGACGCCCGCACGGAGAACCCACCCCCGCCCGAGCAGTCCTCCTGTTACGACGACGGGCCCGTGCCGGACACGAGCTCGTGCGGCACCTACCACTTCCACAGCGGTCTGTTCCTGCAGGAGCCGCTCGCTCCGCGCGTCCGCGGCTACGAGCTCACCGATTTCGGCAACTTCACTCACGACGCGCACAGCGGCTCGCGCCGCGCCGAGGACTGCCAGGCCGACGGCTTCCACAGCTTCGCGTGGATCGGGGACGAACCGAAACCAGATTCGCACGCCGAGAACATCAAGCTTCCCCGCTATCCCACGCCCGCCCAGATGGCCACGAGCCGCGGGCGGATCGTGATCTCGGTGACGCAGCGGCGCAGCTGGGTTCGCGACACGCTCACCGTCCGTCACGTCCGGGTGGTGCTCACGCGGGTCGGCTAGGCTGCCGGCCGATCGTCCGGGGCAGGCGGCGCATCGTCGAGCGCAGGCGGCGCATCGTCCACCACAGCCGCGGGTTATAGACGGTCAATCAGAGGGTTCAACGTGAAGGGGTTCAACGACAGGAGGTCGATGTGCTGAACGTGCGCCGTATAGGAATTGCGGTCGTGGCCGCAGTCGCGCTCGCCGCCGCCTGGCTCGGCGGTGCGATCAGCGCCGGCGGTGCCACGCCCGCCCCCACCGCCACCCGCGCGATGCTGGCCGGAGTCGAGAACCCGGTCGGCGCCAAGGGCCGCACGCTCGGCCTCTCGCGGGTCACGATTCCGACGGGCGTCGTCCTGCCGCTCCATCACCATGAGGGGACGCAGGTCGCGTATGTACAGCAGGGGGTCCTGCTGTACACCGTGCGGTCGGGGTCGGTTCGCGTGATGCAGGGCCTCGCAGACCAGAAGCCGAGACTCGTGCGGATGATCCGCGCCGGTCAGACGGGCGCGATCAACGCCGGGCAGTGGCTGATCGAGCAGCCCACGACGATCCACACGGCAAAGGCGAAGGTCAGGGTCGTGGTCCTGCTGGCGAGCTTGCTGCGCAACGGCGCGCCGGCGGCGACGCCGGTGAAGTGACCGGCGCTGCCCTCTCAGAGGAGCCGAGGACGTTGACGAGCAGCTCGACGAGGCGCTGAGTGGTGTCTCCGTCCTCGTATCCGTGGTGAGGGTTGAACTCGGTCACGGTCAGGGCACGTACACGCGCGTCGCCGAGTAGCTCGCTCAGCATCTCGCCGCATGCCCTCAGCGATGGGGCGGTGCCGCGATCGGTGTTCTCAGCTAGCGGCGCGTCGAGGAAGTCGACGAGGTCTACGTCGAAGTGGACAGCCAAGCCGTCACACGCTGCAAGCGGAGCGAGTGCCGTTCGAGCGCTGGGCACCGGATCGGACGCGGCCATCTGCACATCGACGACGGGCAGCTCGCGATCGGCGATCACCTCGGCCTCAAATTCTGTGTGCGGCCCGAGCCCGAGGAAGCTGACCTGTCGTGAGCTCAGCATTGGCCGGTGACCGGCGAGCCCTGCCAGCCCGTCGACCGCACCGGGGATGTCGAGCATGTGCGCCATGCCCATCCAGTCCAAGGCGCCGTCGACCGTGCTGTCGGGCACGTTGAGGTCAGCGTGCCGATCGACGTAGACGACACCCAGCCGCTCGAAACGATCGCAAAGGGCGGCCACGGTGCCGATCCCGACGGTGCAGTCGCCCCCGAGGACCACAATCGTGTCCCCGGCCGGAGCGGACCGGACCAGCCCAGCGACCTGGCCGGCTCGGTCGATGACCGCACCGGCGTTCGCCGCTCTGGGGCTGTCGGGGTCCGGCCGCCACCGACAGTGAGGCACCTGGCCGCCGGGCCGCACCGCCACGCCGGCCGCCTCCAGCCGCGCGACTAGGCCAGCCTCGAGCAGCGCGACGGGGCCATCCTCCTGGCCGGGCGCGTAGCCACCCGCGCTCGTCGGCGCCGCTATGACCGTGACCGTTCGCATCCGGCAAGCCAAGCTAGCCGATCCTTCGATCTCCACAAAGTGATCGACTGGCCAAGAAGTCGCAACTCAAGCGAGCAGCTCGACGATCGCGGCGATTCCGACCACGACGATCACCACCCGCAGCGCCGCAGGATCGAGCCGCTGTCCATACCGCGCTCCGAGCTGGGCTCCGAAGATCGAACTCACCGCGATGACGGCCGCCGGGGCCCACGCGACGTGGGCCGCGAAAACGAAGTAGATCGCGGCCACTCCGTTGACGATCCCCGCCAGGACGTTCTTCAGAGCATTGGTGCGCTGCAGGTCCTGCGCCAACAGGATGCCGAGGATCCCGAGCAGGATGATCCCCTGTGCCGCGCCGAAGTACCCGCCGTAGACCCCGGCTCCGAACACCGCCAGCCACGTGAGGATGCGGCTCATCGGGTGTTGCGTTTGACGTTTCTGGAGCCGCGCGTTCAGCCGGGGCTGGAGCACGGTCAGGATCAGCGCGAGTCCGATGAAGACGGGAACAATCGCTCTGAACGTCGAGCGCGGCAGGACGAGCAACAGGACCCCGCCCGTGAGGCCCCCGAGTGCTGAGGCGATCCCCAGCGTAATCGCACGCCGACGCTGCCCCTCGAGCTTGTCGCGATATCCCCACGCCCCCGATACCGAGCCGAAAACCAGGCCCACGCTGTTGGAAACGTTTGCAGTCACCGGCGCGTAGCCGAAGGCCAGCAGCACGGGAAACGTGATCAGGGTCCCGCTTCCGACCACCGTGTTGATCCCGCCCGCGGCTAACCCGGCCAGACCAATCGACACAATTTCGCCAACGCTCATGACGGCGGCGAGCGATGATCGCAGCGACGGATACCCCTGCGACACGCGAGGTCGTCAAGGCCCGGCGCGGCTGCCTGCTCTAGCGGGCTACCCGCAGCCGGTGTTGAAGCCGCAGCTCGAGCACGTGTAGCAGCTGCCGGTGCGCTGCATCATGCCGCCGCACTGCTGGCAGGCGGGCCCGAGGTCGAGGCCGGTCCTGGCGGCCGGCATCACGGGGGGCTCGTCGGTCAGCGCGGTGGTCGGCGCGACCGCGGTCGGCGCTGCGCCGGATCCGCCCGCTGCGCTCGAACCGTTGCCGGCGCCATTGCCGTTGGCCTTCCCCTCGGGCTTAGCGTCGCCGTTGCCCTCGGCGGGCGGCCTCGCGGTGTCGCCCGCGTGCGAGCTCGCCGCCTCGCGCGCGGCCTGGCGGGCGCGAACCTCGGGCGTGAGGATCCCGAGCTCCTCCTGCGCGTCGACGTCGAGGAACCGCGAGGCGAGCCAGCGCATGATGTAGTCGGGCATCGACTTCGCGAACGGGATCTCCGGGTTGGAGGTCATCCCCTCAGGCTCAAAGCGCATGTAGCTGAACTTCTGCACGAGCGTCTCAAGCGGCACGCCGTACTGCAGCGAAATCGAGATCGCGGTTGCGAACGAGTTCATCATCCCGCGCAGCGTCGAGCCCTCCTTGCCGATGTCGGTCAGGAAGATCTCGCCGATCGACCCGTCCTCGTACATACCTGCGGTGATGTAGCCCTCGTGGCCGCCAATCGAGAACTTGTGGGTGATCGACTGGCGTTCGCGGGGCATCCGACGGCGTTTCGGCGGCGCCTTGGCGAGCGCATCCTTGACGGCCTGCTCGATCGCGGCATCGGTGTCGACCGGCGCCGGCGCGTCCTTCTGCGCGTCGGTGCGGAGCGCCTGCGCGGTCTTCGAGCCGTCGCGGTAGATCGCGAGCGCCTTGATCCCGAGGTGCCACGCCTTAAGGTACGCGTCCGCGATGTCCTCGACCGTCGCTGACTCGGGCAGATTCACCGTCTTCGAGATCGCGCCCGAGATGAACGGCTGCACGGCGCCCATCATCTTGATGTGGCCCATGTGGGAGATCGCGCGCTCGCCGACCGCCACATCGAACACGGGCAGGTGCTCGTCGGCCAGATCCGGGGCGCCGATGATCGTCCCGTGCTCGTTGACGTAGGCGATGATCTGCTCGATCTGCTCGTCGCCGTAGCCGAGCGTCTGGAGCGCGAGCGGAACGGTGCGGTTGACGATCGTCATCTGCCCGCCGCCAACGAGCTCCTTGAACTTGACCAGCGAGAAGTCAGGCTCGACACCGGTCGTGTCGCAGTCCATCAGGAAGCTGATCGTTCCTGTCGGCGCGAGCACGGTCGCCTGGGCGTTGCGGTACCCATAACGCTCTCCCGCCGCGACCGCCTCGTCCCAGGTGTCCCGGGCCGCCGCGAGCAGCGCCGAGTCGTCGGTGGCCGAGTCGGGGATCGCGTATGAGGCGTCGCGATGCATCCGCATCACCGAATTGTGAGCGTCGCGGTTCTCGGCGTAGCGGTCGTACGGACCGATCGCGGCCGCCGTGCGAGCCGACTCGCGGTACCCGCGGCCGGTCATCAGCGCGGTGATCGCCGCGGCGGTGGCCCGGCCCGGATCGGAGTCATACGGCATCCCGTTCGACATCAGATACGCGCCGAGGTTCGCGTAGCCGAGGCCCAGCTGCCGGAACGCGCGCGCGTTCTCGCCGATCTTCTGCGTCGGGTAGCTCGACGGCGAGACGATGATCTCCTGCGCCAGGAACACGATGTCGACGGCGTGCTCGAACGACTCGACGTCGAATGTCCCGTCGGGGCGGCGGAACTTCATCAGGTTGAGTGATGCGAGGTTGCACGCGGAGTCGTCGACGTGCATGTACTCCGAGCACGGGTTCGAAGCGTTGATCCGGCCCGAGTTCGGAGACGTGTGCCACTGGTTGATGACCGTGTCGTACTGGACGCCCGGGTCCGCGCAGCGCCAGGCAGCCTCGGCGATCTCCGCCATCAGCTGGCGGGCCGGGACCGCCTCGCCGACCGGCTCACCGGTCGTGCGCGCGAGCAGGTGCCAGTCCTCGTCGTTCTCGACCGCCTGCATGAACTCGTCGGTGACCCGGACCGAGTTGTTGGCGTTCTGGTACTGGATCGAGTGAAAGCCGTCGCCGTCGATCGACATATCGAACCCGGCGTCCCGGAGCGCGGCGGCCTTGTCCTCCTCCTTGGCCTTGCACCAGATGAATTCCCTGATGTCGGGATGGTCGACGTCGAGCACGACCATCTTGGCGGCGCGCCGGGTGCCGCCACCCGACTTGATCGAGCCGGCCCACGCGTCGGCGCCGCGCATGAACGAGACAGGGCCCGACGCCGTCCCGCCGCGGCTCAGCGGCTCGGTTGAGCCGCGAATCTTCGAGAGGTTGATCCCGGAGCCGGAGCCGCCGCGGAAGATCACGCCCTCCTTGGTGTTCCACTCGAGGATCGATTCCATGTTGTCCTCGACCGAGAGGATGAAGCAGGCGCTGGCCTGCATCTTCGGGTCGCCGACCTGATGCCAGCCGACGTTGAACCAGACCGGCGAGTTGAACGCCGCCATCTGGTGAAGCAGGATGTGGGTGAGCTCGGCTTCGAACGCATCGCCGTCCTCGGCGGTGGCGAAGTAGCCGCGCTCGCGACCCCAGCCCGCGATCGTGCCGGCGACGCGGCTGATCATCTGCTTGACCGAGTGCTCGCGCGCGGGGGAGCCGAGCTGCCCGCGGAAGTACTTCTGGGCGACGATGTTGGTTGCGTTCTGCGACCAGGTCCGCGGGAACTCGACGTCCCGCTGCTCGAACGAAATCTTGTCGCCGTGGCCGATGCGAGCGTTCCGCAGCTCCCATTCGACCGCGTCGTACGGGTGCTCGCCGGACGTCGTGAAGTACCGGCGGATCGCGAGTCCCTGGCCCGTCGAGACGTGATGATCGAGTTGTGTCTGCGGGGTGTGATCCATGCCGGCCTGCTCCTTTTTCTCCGCTCTTTCTGCTGCTCTCGCTCGGCACCGGGGCGGCCGAGCGGGGCAGTAAAGAGTGGCGGTTGCTCCGGACGGAAGAGTGTCCCCACCACCGGCTTCAGCGGGGGCTCCCGAAGCGCGGAAACTAGGAACAATTTTACTCCGGAGCGGGTCGAAACCCCGCTATCTGGCAGGTCTTTTCGGTCTCGGTGGTAGCGTCGCCGCGATGTCCACGGCGGAGCTGACCGGAACGCCGCCCCGGTTCCCCGGGGGCGCGCGAGCCGCGGGTCTCGACGCTCGCGCCGGCGCGGCCACACGGCTCCCTGCGGTACTCACGAGTCTGCTGCTCGTCGTCGTCCTGATCGCCGCGTTCGAGCACGGCGCCGTGACGCTGCCGGCCGAGGCGCGGCTACAGGTCGCGATTGCCGCGCTGGCCGCGGTGGCCGGGGCGGCGTGGCTGTGGACCGGGACGCTGCGGTTCTCAGCGCCGCGGCTCGCGGTCGCCGGTACCGCACTTCTCGCCGTGTTCGCCTGCTGGAGCGGAATCACGCTTTTGTGGAGCGTCGCGCCGAACCAGACGTGGATCGAGCTCAACCGCGCGATCACATACCTGATCACGCTGTGCCTGGCGATCGCGATCGGCGCCTCGTACGCACGAGCGATTCGCCACCTCGCGACCGGGTTCTTCCTGGTTGGGCTGTTGGTAACCCTCTACGGCCTCGGGCAGAAGCTGTTCCCGGGGCTCCACATCGCAGGGCTGTTCGACCTCAACCAGACCGGCCCGCTGCCGCGGCTGCAGGAGCCGCTCGGATACTGGAACGCGTTGGCGCTGTTCGTCGCGGTGGCCGTCCCGATCGCGGTCGCGCTCGCGACGGGCGGCATGCGCAGTCCCGGTCGGCGTGTGGCGGCGCTGTGCGCGGTCGAGCTGATGCTGCTCGTGATCGGATTCACCTACTCGCGCGGCGGGCTGCTCGCGCTCGCGGTCGGGCTCGTGGTCGCGATCGCCATCGGCGGCCACCGTCTGCGCTCGGTGCTCTGGCTGGCCGCGGCGGCGTCGGCGACGGTGCCGCCGCTCGTGTTCGGGCTCGAGTCCCACTCGCTGACCGCGGCGGGGGTCCCGCTCGGGCATCGCGAGACGGCGGGGGCGCTGCTGGCGGTGATCCTGCTCGCGTCGCTCGCGCTGCTGGTCCTCGTGGGGCGTGGGCTGATCGCGATCGAGCCGCGACTGGCTGTTGCGGCCCGGCACACTCGGGTGCTGCGGCGGCTGGCGGTGGCGGGAGTCGCGGTGCTCGTGGTCGGCGCGGTGGTCACGCTGTCGGTCTCCTCGCGCGGGTTCACGGGCACGTTCTCGCACGCGTGGCACGCGTTCACCTCCACCAAGTCGACCAGCAACACCGACCCGAGCAGGCTGCTGTCGGCCGACTCCCAGAACCGCTGGGTGTGGTGGAAGGAGGCGGGGGGGGCGTTCAGCGATCGACCGGTCGGCGGCTGGGGCGCGGGCTCGTTCGGCGTCGTCCACCTGCTTTACCGCCGCAACACGCTCACCGTCCAACAGCCGCACAGCGTCCCGCTCCAGTTCCTGGCCGAGACGGGGATCATCGGGGCGCTGTTGGCGATCACGGGCTTCGTGCTCGTCGCGACGAGCGCCGGGGGGCTCCCACGACGACTGCCGCGCGGACCGGAGCGGCTGCTCGCCGCGGCGCTGTTCGGCGGCGTCATCGCCTACGCCGTGCACTCCCTCTACGACTGGGACTGGGACATCCCCGCCGTGACGCTGCCGGTGCTCCTGTTCCTCGGCGTGCTCGTCGGGGCGCGCCGCCGGTCGCCCGCGGGGTCGGCGGCGCCGCGGGCGAGCGCAACGGCGCGGGCGCTGTCACTGGGCGCGCTGACCCTGTGGCTGTGCGCCTTCGCACTCTCCGCGGCCTTGCCGAGCTGGTCGGCGAGCACGGCGGCCTCGGCACTGGTGAAGGCGTCGAGCGGCTCGCCGGCGACGCTGCGGAGCGCGCAGTCGAGCGCGAAGCTCGCCTCGGACCTCGACCCGCTGTCGGACGCCGGGCTCCGCGTGGAGGCCACGATCGCGGTGCATCTTGGTCGGCTTCGCCGCGCGCGCGACTACCTCACGCAGGCGGTCGGACGCGAGCCGACCGATACCCAGGCCTGGCAGCAGCTCGCCGAGGTGTACGTGCTGATGGGGAACGCGCGCGGCGCGCGCGTCGCGGCCCAGCGCCTGGTGGCGCTCGACCCGCATGGTCCGGCGGTGGCGGTCCTGCGACGGGCACGCCTACTGCTCGCGCCGCCAGGTGGTTCGGCGACCGCCGTCCAGACGCCAGAACCCGCGAAATGAGACGCTACCGGGGTGCGGCTACTGGTCACCGGCGGTGCCGGGTACATCGGCTCGATCGTCGCCAGTCACCTGCTGGCGGCTGAGCACGAGGTTGTCGTATTCGACAACCTGCGGCAGGGCCACCGCGAGGCCGTGCCTGAGGGAGCGAGGCTCGTCGTCGGGGACCTGCTCGATCGCGATGCTCTGGAGCAGACCGTGCGCGAGGGGTTTGACGGCGTCCTCCATTTCGCCGCGCTCGCGCTCGTAGGGGAATCGGTGAGCCACCCGGAGCGCTACTACCGCACCAACGTCGGCGGGACGCTCAACCTGCTCGAGGCGATGGTCGCGGCCGGTGTCAACCGGCTCGTGTTCTCGTCGACCTGCGCGGTGTACGGCCAGCCCGATGAGGTGCCGATCTCCGAACAGGCGCCGCCGCGGCCGGTGAACGCTTACGGCGCGTCGAAGCTCGCAGTCGACTTGATGATCCGCGACTTCTCCGTGGCCCACGGCGTCGGGGCCGTCAGCCTCCGCTACTTCAACGTCGCTGGCGCGAGCGGCCACCTCGGCGAGGACCACCATCCCGAGACCCACCTGATCCCGAACATCCTCAGAGCCGCTATGGGCCTCGAGCAGTACGTCCAGATCTTCGGGACCGACTACGCGACTCCGGACGGGACCGCGATCCGCGACTACATCCACATCGACGATCTCTCGACCGCCCACCTGCTGGCGCTCGACGGAGCGCGTGCCGCAGAGCACCGCATCTTCAACCTCGGCAACGGCAGCGGCTTCTCGGTGCGGGAGGTGATCGCCGCGGCCCAATCCGTCACCGGCAGGGAGATCGCGACGAGGGAGGCCGACCGCCGGCCCGGAGACCCGCCGATGCTCGTGGCTGCGTCGCAGAAGATCCGCGACGAGCTCGGCTGGGAGGCGGAAAAGGCCGGTCTCGAGCAGATCGTTGCCGATGCGTGGGCTTTCGCCCAGGCGCATCCGGACGGCTACTCAGAGTAGGTCGTCGAGCTCCGTCAGCGCCGCCGCGAGGACCCGCTCGGGCGGTTGGCCGGCATCGACGCTCCTGATCCGCGGCTCCTCTTCGGCCGCGAGCTCGCGATACGCCGACGCGATCCGCTCGAAGAAGCCGTCGTCCTCAGCCTCCAGCCGATCGACCGCCTCGGCACGGGTTCGCGAGCGCTCGCGGCCGGTCCGCGGATCGACCACCAGCAGCAGCGTCCGGTCGGGTTCCAGGCCGCCGGTCCCGAACTCGTTGATCGCCCGGACCGCGTCGATGCCCAGCTCGCGGCCGGCGCCCTGGTAGGCGAGCGAGGAGTCGACGAACCGATCGAGCAGCACCCACGTTCCACGCTCGAGCAGCGGCTCCACGGCCTCCTCGACGAGCTGTGCGCGGGCGGCGGCGTAAAGCAGCGCCTCGGCGCGCGCGCCGATCCGAAGCGCCGGGTCCTTGACGATCTCGCGGACCCGCTCGGCGGCAGCGACGCCACCGGGTTCGCGGAGTAGCCGCGCGTCGTGGCCACGCGCGCTGAGGTCGCGCACGAGCGCCTCGGCGAGCGTCGTCTTGCCCGCGCCGTCGATGCCTTCGATCGTGATCAGCCGCCCGCGAGCCATTCGCTTCGTCCACCCTAGCTGCCGACTAGCATCGAGACATGCTGCGAGACCTCGAGCGTCATCCGCACGCGCGTGCGGTGCTCGCCCCCGCGCTCGAGGGCGAGGGGAGGGCGTCGCACGCGTATCTGTTCCACGGGCCCGGCGGCGCCGGCAAGCGGAGCGTCGCCCGCGCGATCGCCGCGGAGCTGCTGGCGGATGGGTCCCCCGACCCGGAGGGAGCCCGTGCCCGCGCGTTCTCGGGCGCCCACGCCGACCTTACGTGGGTCGTTCCGAGCGGCGCCCACGAGATCCTCGTCGGCGACATCGCCGAGCCGGTCGTCGCGGCCGCGAGCCGGACGCCGTTCGAGTCCGCGCGCCGCGTGTTCGTGATCGAGCGGGTCGACGAGCTCGGCGACGAGGCGGCCAACCGGATGCTGAAGACCCTCGAGGAGCCGGCCTCGTTCGTGCACATGATCCTGCTGACCGACCGGCTCACAGAGGTGCTTCCGACGATCGCCTCGCGCTGCCAGCTCGTCCGGTTCGACGCTCCGCCGCTCGACCGGGTCGCGGCCGCCGTCGAGGAGCTGGGCGCGGAGCCGGACACGGCGCAGGCGTGCGCGAGGCTGTCGCTCGGCGACCTGGCCCACGCCCGCGAGCTCGCCGGGGAGCAGGGGACCGCGCTGCGCGCCGCCGGCGAGCGCTTCGCCCGTGCCGCGCTCGCGGGTGAGGCGCCCTCCGCGAAGCCGTGGGTGGAGATCCTCGCCGCGGTCCGGGGCCGGGGAGAAGCCCTACGCGAGGAGCTCGAGCGTGAGGCGGCCGCCCAGCTCGAGCTGTACCCGCGCAAGGAGCGCAAGCGCGTCGAGACCGAGTGGTCCGAGCGGATCCGGCGTGCCCGGCGGCGGGCGGAGACCGGCTCGCTCGACCTCGCGCTGCAGGTCGCGTCGCTGTGGTACGGCGACCTCGCGGCGATCGCGTGGGGGGCGGACGAGCTCGTCCGCAACCGGGACCGGCTGCCCGCGCTGCGGGATGACGCCGGCCGAGACCCGCGGCGGCTGATGGCCGCAGTCGATCTGGTCGAGGAGACGCGGCAGCGCTTTCAGCTGAACGTGTCCGAGGAGCTCGCGTGCGAGGCGCTCGCGTACCGCCTCGAGCGGGAGCTGGCGCGGTGATGGGCGCGACGCTCGGTCAGAACGGGAGGGTGTTCTTGCGCTCGCCCGCGCCGTCGGACCGCGACGAGTTCATCACCCTGATGCGCGGGAGCCGATCGTTTCACCGGCCGTGGGCGACGGCTCCGACGGACGACGACCGGTTCGACGCGTATCTGACTGACTCCCGCCGTCTGGACTTCGAGGCGATGCTCCTGTGCCGAAGGGACGACCTCGCGATCCTCGGCTTCTTCAACCTCTCCCAGATCGTCCGTCGCTCGTTTCACAGCGCCTATCTCGGATACGCGGCAGGCAAGCCCTACGCCGGCCAGGGGTACATGCGTGAGGGAATCGATCTCGTCGTCCGCCGCGCGTTCGCCGACCTGAAGCTGCACCGGATCGAGGCCAACATCCAGCCCGGCAACCGCGCCTCGATCGCGCTCGCGTGCGGTGCCGGATTCCGGCGCGAGGGCTTCTCGCCCCGCTACCTGAAGATCGGGGGCCGCTGGCGCGATCACGAGCGCTGGGCGATCCTGGCCGACGACTGGCGAGCGCAGCCCGATGGCCGGCAGGCGATGAAGGACGGTGCGGTAAGGGAGCCGGGGCCTGAGGCGATCGAGGCGGGCCCTTAGCCCGAGCGTCGGGTCCTCAGCTGGCGTCGTGGAAGATGATCCCGAGTGCGGTCGCCGTCGTGGTAGCGCAGCATCAGCGGTGTCGGCCGCGTCTGTCCCGCGCGCTCGCAGCGCTCGAGGAGCAACTCGTGCGTCGACGGGAACGTCGGCTTCTTGCCAGACAATCGATCCGCCCAGCCGTTGGCGACCGGCGCGAGGTGCTCATAGAACGCGGCGCGCGCGCCCTGGACGAGGTCCGGCAGCGGGTACTCGAAGTAGCGATAGCGCCCGTCCCCGAAGCGATGACGCGCCATCTCGATCGTCGAGCGAAACCCGTCGCCGTCGAACAGGCGCGCGAGCTGCGCTGCGATCGCGGCGTTGTCGGCGGCGAGCTGCTGGTAGACCGGCCACTCGAACGGCCACAGGTCGCCGACCGCGGCCGTGTCGGAGATGCCGCGGAAGGCGATGAACGGCACCCGATGCCGCTGGGCCGCGAGCATCGAGGCGGTGGTCTGCTGGTCGTCGGCCACATACGTCGCGGCGGAGGATGTGTCGGACTGGGTCGATGCGGCACGTGCCGCTGGCGGCGGCGGCGAGACGCGGGAAAGCAGCTGGGCCGCATCCGGGACAAGGACACCGTCCTGTGCAGCCAGTGACGCCATGTCTGCCGCGGCCGCCGGCGTTGTCGCCCCGGCGATCACGCCGCTTTGGACCGTTGCCGTCGTCGAACCGGGCGGACACGGGTTGCAGCCCTCGAGCATCCCACCCTCGGGGAGACATTGGTCGCTCTCGCCCGTGCTGTCGGTCTCGCCGCTGCCGCCGACGATCACCCTTGCGGACCGCATCGTCGGCACGAGCTTGAGGCTGTCGACGAGCCCCGCGCACGGGCACGGGCCATCGTCCACCGGTGCCGTGTTGCCCAGCTCCGACGAGGCCTTTGCGGCGATCGACCTGGCGACCGCCAGTGCCTTGGCGCTGACGTTCGCGGAAGTCTGGCCGCGAGCGAAGGGCTGCCCGTCGTCCTCAGTCCACCGGCTGGGCACGGTCACATCCGCGAGCCCGGACTCGCCGCCCCCGCCGGCTGTGCCCTCGAACACGACCGCGCTGACGCACGAGAATCGACTCAGGGCAAGCTCGGCGATGGCGTAGTTGTCGGCGAGCGATTGACCGGCGATGCCCAGAACCACGCGACGGCTCTCGAGCCGGCCTGACGGTCACAGGCTCGGGGTCTCGCGGCACGCACGGCTGTCCCCGCCTTAGCGGGTGGAACGGGCGTCGGCTACGCTTTCGGAAAGCAGCTGTCGACCAGGGTTTTGCGGCTCCCGTGCAGCCAAAATCATGCGGGGGACGCGGAAGATCCGGGGGCTCGCTGCGCACGCCGACGTAGCTCAGCTGGTAGAGCACTTCACTCGTAATGAAGGGGTCCCCGGTTCGAGTCCGGGCGTCGGCTCTCGACTAACTGCCCGTAGCTGCGGCGATCCGCCCCCCCTCGATCGCCTTCGCCACAGTGGACGAGCTTGCGGCGCGCAAGCGCGGCCATGGGCTGACTGCCATCAAGAGCTGACCTGAAGCTGGCACGCCTCGATCGTTCATCCAAGTGGCACCGCTCGGATACACTCGCAGCGCGTACGACTATCCAAAGGGGGCAAGATGCTCGAGAGGCGTGTGCGGTCGGTCGCTGCTGGAATTGTGATCTTCGCTGCTGCAGCGGTGGCCCTGGCGGGCTGCGGCGGCAGCGGCAGCACGACCACGGTAACCGCCGCTGCTGCGACCACTTCGACGACCGCTACAGGAACGACCACCACCGGTGGCGGATCCGGAAGCGGTGGGTCCGGAGGCGGATCGAAAGCCGGTGGCGCGGCGAACGCGCTCGCCGGAATCAAGCCGCCACCGGGCTCGAAGAAGCTCAACTCGCGCGCTGGCGACGGCGTCGTATACGTGCGCTACTCGACCAACGTCTCGCCCGCGAATGTGATTTCGAGCTACAACCACCAGCTGACCGGCGCGGGCTGGTCGATCGTCAACCGCGGCGGCTCGGGCGGCGGCTGGGGACCGTACGGCGGATCCAGTTCCGGCCTTACCGCGAAGAAGAACGAGGACGACTACGTCGACGTCCAGGCCGGCGGCCAAAAGGGTCAGAAGTCCTATTTCGAGGTCTGCGCGACGAGCGGAAAAGGCACTCGCAGCAGCTGTGACCAGTTCAGCGACCAAGCGAACCACCACACCCAGTCCGGCGGTAGCCAGAGCGGCTCGAACAACAACAAGACCAACTCGGGCGGCAGCTGAGCCGGCCGCACCGATGGTCTGGGATCTGCGCTTTCGGGCGATGGGCACGCAGGCCCACGTCCTGATCGATGGACCGCCCGAGCTGTTGCCGCTGGCCTGCCGCGAGATCAATCGCCTAGAGCTGCTGTGGAGCCGCTTCATCGCCGACAGCGAGGTCTCGCGCCTGAACAGTGCCGCCGGCGCACCCGTTGAGGTTGCACCGGCGACGCTCGAGCTGATCGCACGCGCAGCCGAAGGCTGGCGGATCACGGAAGGACTGTTCGACCCGACATTGCTGAACGAGCTCGTCGCAGCCGGCTACGACCGAGACTTCGACGAGGTCCGCGCCGACGGCGGCGGGCCGGCGCCGGCCGTGACTCCGCTCCGCCCGCCTGGTTCGGAGTTGCTGTTCTCGTTCGACGCGGAGAACTCGACGGCGTGGGTCGCCCCCGAGGTGGGCTTCGACTCGGGCGGAATCGGCAAGGGCCTCGCCGCCGACCTGGTTGCCGAGTCCCTGCGCCGCGAAGGCGCAACTGCCGCGGTGGTGAATCTCGGCGGCGATCTGCGCGCCCTCGGCGCTCCCGCCGACGGGCCATGGAAGGTCGGGCTCGACAACCCTTTCAACCGCTCCGGGCCCTCGGCGGTGGAGCTGCTGCTCAGAGATCGGGCCCTCGCCACCAGCACATCGCTCGTCCGCCGCTGGCGCCAGGCCGGTGAGGAGCGCCACCACGTGATCGATCCCCGAACGGGGCGCCCGTCCGAGAGCGACGTGGCCTCGGTCAGCGTCGTAGCTGAGCACGGATGGCTTGCTGAGGTGCTCGCGAAGGCGGCGCTGCTGCTCGGGGTCGAGCGCGCGCTGCCGCTGCTCGCCGCCAACACGGCGACCGGGATCGTGATCGACTGGCAGGGACGAGTTCATCCCGCTCCAGGCATTCAGCCCTACCTATCGATCCCCGAGCGCCAGTTGACCTCGATCTCGCTGAGAGAACGAACCGTGTCGCGGTTTCAGATCAGTCTTCCCGGGCGCTAGCCGGTCTGCTCGTCCCCGGCTGCACGTCCGCTCAGTCAAGCGGACGTTCTCTATGCCGATCCTGGCGGCTAACGGCGGGTGCGAGCAAGCTCGTTAGCCGGTCACCGCTGATAGGGTGATCATTCGCCGAAAAGCGGGATCGGGGCAAAGAAGTTCGATCGACTTTGGCTACGCCGCAGACAGCCGCGGGGACGTTCGCGACGCGAGTTCGTGAGCCTTCAGCCGCCTCGCCCCCAGGTGTGTCGCGGCGTTGGCACCGCGCGGTCGCGGCGGTGCTGGTGGTGCTCGGCGCGCTGTCGTTCGGGCCGGCGGCGCGGGCCGACGAGCGCGGGGCTTCGATGTACCTGGAGAAGGTCCGCGGCAAGCCGGCTCTCCTTTCCAGGTTCCTGCTGGCGATGCCGAAGGGTGGGGACCTGCACATGCATCTCTCGGGCGCGGTGTACGCGGAGGTGATGCTGAAGTTCGGAGCCGAGGCCAACGACTGCGTGAACGTGAACACGTTTGTCGCCACGCTGCCGCCGTGCACGGTCGGTCAGCGCCCGATCGCGGACGCACGCCGCGACGGAAAGCTCCGCGACCAGATAATCGACGCGTGGTCGATGCGCAACTACACCGGGCCGAATGGTCACGATCACTTCTTCGACACGTTCGCGAAGTTCTCGGTCACGCTGAACGGCCGCGCCGGAGACGCGCTTGCGTCGGTCGCGCAGCGCGCCTTCTCTCAGAACGAGCTGTACATCGAGCCGCTGATCACCCCTCGCTCCGCCGACGTCGCCGCGATCGCGGACAAGGTGCGGTACACGCGCGACTTCGCGTTGCTGCGCGAACGGCTACTGCACGCCGGGCTCGGCGATGTCGTCCCCACGGCGATCGCCGACACCAACGACATTTTCGCCCAGAAGCGGCGCGCGGACCCGAACCCGTTCCCGGTGATCCGCCTCGACGTCCAGGTCGGGCGCGCCGCGCCCCCGGTGCTGGTGTTCACGAGACTGCTGTTCGCGTTCGAGCTGATGCGTGCGGATCGGCGGTGGGTCGGTGTCAACCTCGTCCAACCCGAGGATGACCCGATCTCATTGCGCGATTACACGCTGCAGATGGAGATGCTCCACTACCTTCGTCGCGTCTATCCGGTCGGCCATATCACTCTGCACGCTGGCGAACTCGTGCCGGGCCTCGTCCCGCTAGCCGACCTGCGGTTTCACATCCGCCAGGCGGTGCAGATCGCCGATGCGGAGCGAATCGGCCATGGCGTCGACATCGTGTGGGAGCGCAACCGCGGGCCGTTGCTCGACGAGATGGCGCGAGACCACATCGACACCGAGATCAACCTGACGTCCAATCATCAGATACTCGGGACCGACGACCGCGAGCAACTCGCTCTCTACCTCGGCCATGACGTCCCGATCTCGCTCAGCACCGACGACGAAGGCGTCGAGCGCACGACGCTCACCGCCGAATACGCCCGTGCGGTCCGAGTCGACGACCTCGACTACGCGCAACTGAAGGAAAGCGCGGAGAACTCGATCCGGTATGCCTTCGTCCAGCCCGCCGAAAAGCCGCGACTGGAAGCCAACCTGGCGCGCGAATTCCACCGCTTCGAGGCTCGCTACCCGAGCAGAATCGGGTTGGGCCTCGGGAGCACCGATGTGGCCGTCACGGCTGCGGGATCAGGTTGATCGCCTTGCTGTCGGCCATCGCTCGGTAGTCGCCTGCGACACCGTCGAGGCCGACGGTCCGATCGAGGGCCGGGCCGGGCCCGATCCGGTTTCCCGAACTGCGCAATTCTGAGGGGAACTTAGCCCCCGGTCACAATCCTCGGTCGTCGTGACTTTAAAGCCTCGTTGTGAGACACGCCGACCTGACCGACGCCGAGTTGCTGGCAGCTACGCGCCGCGATCCGGCTGCCTTCGCGGTCTTCTATGACCGTTACGAAGCGTCGATCGTCGGCTACATGGTGCGGCGCACCCGAGACGCGGAGCTCGCGGCCGATCTGACTGCGGAGGTATTCGCGGCCGCGCTGGGCAGCGCGCAAACCTACCGGCCGCAGGCTCCCACGGCGGCGGCCTGGCTGTTCACGATCGCGCACCACACGCTGGCGCGCAGTCTCCGCCGCGGCCGGGTCGAGGCCCGGGCCCGGCATCGCCTCGGGATCCAAGACGCGTTCGCGCTGGAGGCGGGCCAGATCGAAGCACTCGAGGGGTCGCTGGACTCCGATCGGTGGGTCGCAGATCTGTTGGAGCGCCTCCCGCTCGATCAACGCGAAGCCGTACGCGGCCGGATCCTGGATGAGCTGCCCTACAGCGTGATCGCCCAACGGATGCAGACCTCTGAACTCGTGGTGCGAAAGAGAGTGAGCCGCGGCCTAGCGACGCTGCGAGAACGAATGGAGGAACCCTCATGACACTGCTACCCCAGCTTCGAGATCAGCTCGACAGCGCTGCCCACCGGCAGGCTGCCGCGTCATCTCGAAGCGGCGGAGCGACGGTGCGGGTTAGCCATATCTTGCGCCGTCGATGGTGGGCGCGCCTGCCGACGCTCGGCACCGTCGCCACCGCTGTCATGGTTCTCGTTACGGTGACGATCGGCGTTGGGACACTCGTGCTGCTGAGCCATCGCCGCCCAGCGAGCCAGCCCGTCACCTCTGCTTCCCCGGCGAGCCGCATCGCACCAACGAGCCTTTCAAGGGGTGCTCTGTCCGCTCGCGTGTCCGGCCTTCACGGACACTCGGTCGTGATCACCGTGTGGGCGTCCTGGTGCCAACCGTGTCGAGGCGACCTCGGTCTCGTCTCGAGCGCCGCCAAGCGGTATGGCGAGAAGGTCACGTTCCTGGGGGCCGACGTATTCGATACCCCGCGCGCTGCGGACTCGTTCCTGCGACACGAGCACCTCGATCTACCCAGCTATCGCAGTAGCCTCCGAGATCTTCAGCCCATCGTGGGAGGTCTCCCCGGAATACCCCAGACGATCTTCATCAGTCCGGCGGGGCACGTCGTCTTCGTACACGACGGGGAATACGACTCCCGCGCCTCGCTCGATCGGGACATCGCCCGATACTCGCTCGCCGGCGCGGCCGGGCCGACCGCGCCCAACGAATCCCGCCGCTGAACGGTTGCCGCCCGCGCTCTGCTGAGGCGACGGCAGACCAGCGCCGGCAGGCGGACCCTCCGTCCCAGTGGCCAGGGCGGAGCGCTTCCCGGGCGCAGACCTGAGTGACGCGTACAGCGTCAACAATTTCACCACAACGCCCAACGACGATGGCTCGGTCACCGTCCAGTTTGGTGGCTGCACCGAGCGCGGCGAATTGTCTGGTTTGAACTACACCATCCGGCTGTACCGGCCGCGAGCCGTGGTGCTCGACGGCTCCTGGACGTTCCCCGGGCTCGAGCCGGCCTGAGGAACGCTGACCGTGGGTGTGTTGAGTTCGCGTCAGAATTGCGCAGTTCGGGACACGAATGGGGACACGCCGCATCTACGAGCTTCCCGAGCTTCCAGGGGCTCATGAAGTCGCCGACGAGATGCCCGTACGGCAACGACCGTGTCGTTGGCCTCGAAGAAGCCATCGGCGTTATAGAACGAGATCGACCAGAAGCCATCGACGGGCACGTCTCGCACCTCAAGCGGTGTCCCGAACTACGCATTCTGAGGCGAACTCAGCGCTCCAGCGCCCGCGGACTCGAGCACCGCACGAACATCATCGATCTGCTCCTCCAACGGGGTGGCCCCAGCCACCCCGCCGGACATCCCGGCGCCACGTCGATCGAACTGGATCAGACGCGCGAACGAGGCCAGACGCGTGAGAAACCGCGCCGACGGCGGCAGCTCCCAGTCGAGCTCAACGTTCGAGAACCACCTCGGCACGATCAATACATCGAGCGCCCCTTCACCGGCCACCTGATAGGCGATCTGCACATCACCGCCACGCGCGTACCGGGTAACAACCTCCATCGCGGACGCATCGTATGCCCGAACGAACAGCCAGCACGGACGCAGCAACCGTCAACCCCGCCAGGCGCGCGTGGACCATTGCGCTCTGCTGCGACCGAGTCTGGGCGTCGCCCCCACGAACAGCCCCGGTGAGCGGACTTCTTGGTTTTCCCCGTCTGCTACGCGCCGGCGTTAGGATCGCTCGGGCCGACTCGAATGGTCTTGGGCGGTTCAGGGGCATAACTTCAGAAGGGGGCTTCATGCGCAGGATGTCCTATCTCGTCATCGGTACGGTCGCCTTGCTGGCCAGTTCCGGACTCTCGGCCCACGCCTTGGCCGCACGGCCGGGTGCGAAGTCACGCCCGCTGAAGATCCTCTTTTGGGGAGCGCACATCACCACTGGCGACTACGTGTTCAAGGCCGTCAGCTCGCTGGACGGCACCGGCGCCGCAGTCGCCCAGTTCAAGATCTCGACCCGCGCGGGCTCGGTGATCGGCACGAGTGAGACCACGATCTACTTCCGTAACGGCGTGTCGAAGCAACGAGGTTCCTTCAAGCAGGCGGCCCCGAGCGCGGGCGGGATCATCAAGATCACGGGAACCGGCAGGTGTGCAGGCGGAACTGGCATTCACGCGCGCGAGAGCTGCAGCTATACGATCGCCGGCACCTACAACGCTAAGACGAACCAGAACAACCTGAAGGTCAGCGGTAGAGACATTCGTTAGCCAGGAGTTGACGCGCTGCACGCTGAAGCGTCCTCGGCCGTCTTGCCGTCGAGCGGCATCGCCCGCGAGATCACCAACTGCCCGAGCATCGCCGTGGCGTTATGACGGTACGCCGCGCGAAGTCTGTCGCCTAGCGGCCGAGCGTTTTCCTGGCGCAGGTCATCAAGTTGGTAACGGTGGTCATGGCACGACCGAGAGGGCTGCCGTAAGCCGGGAGGATGCCGGCTTGAACTGCGAACGTGAGCCCGTCATACGCGACGAAGCCGGCCACCACCTGGCCGCCACGGACGGTGAAACAGTCGGTTCCGCGAAGATCGATCGCACGGCCGGTCGCGTCGATGCCCATGAACGGTGCTCCTGTGAGAGTGCCCGTGAGGTGCCAATGCGCGAACACGGCCTCGCCGTCGGCGGCCATTCGTTCAACCTCGACGTGGAAATCCGGCATCGCCGCAAAAAACCGAGCGAACTGATCCTGGACCGCCTTGCGGCCTTCCAGCCTCCCGACCACAGGCCATATCTCAACAACGTCCTCGGCATAAAACACACCCAGCGAATCCGCATCACGATCGTTAAGGCGCTCGAGCAGGCTGTGAACGAGCGCGGTTGGCGTGACGGCGTCGACGGAGCCCATCGTGTCCTCCTCATCCGCGATCTGAGGGGCGAGCCTACAGTCGGCTAGGCCGGGGATCTTGTGAGCGCCGATGCAAGCTCGTCGAGCCTTGGGAGGTACCGCTCGATGATTTCGGCGCTAGCGCCCGGGTCTTAGCTGACGTGGCGACCTTTCTTCTGATCCCTGGCGCGGGTGGGATGGCCTGGTGTTGGCATCTCGTCGAGCAGCGGTTACGAGAAGTCGGTCACGAAGCCATCGCCCTCGATCTTCCGGCCGAGGACCGTGACGCCGGTCTGGTCGCCTAGGTCAACCTCGCGGTCGCTGCCGCTGGAGGACGCGACGATCTCGTCGTCGCCGCACAGTCGATCGGTGCGTTCACAGCAGTCCTGCTCTGCGAGCGGATTTCCGCACAGCGACTCGTTCTTCTCAATGCGATGGTTCCGCTCCCGGGGGAGAGGGCCGGCGACTGGTGGGAGCACACCGGCGCGCTGGACGCCCGCCGGGCGGCGGCGCGCGCCGGCGGCTATCCGGAGGCGTTTGACCTGCACACGTAGTTCCTCCACGACGTGCCGGACGAGGTTCTCGCGGAGGCGCCCGAGCGCCAGCGCGACGAGGCCGAGATCGCCTTCGAGGAGCCATGCCCTCTCGCCCGTGGCCCCGGCCGGGTAGGCGCTTGTGAGGCGTGACGCTTCTCACGGCGGCCGGGAAGCGCCGGCGTCGGCCCACGGTCTAAGGAGGCATGTTCAAACGCACACGCATGCTCCCCCGCTTCACCTTCGCCAACGTCGTGGCGCTGATGCCCCTGTTCGTCGCCCTGGGCGGCACCGCGGCCGCGGCGTTCGTCGTCAACTCAAATGCGCAGATCGCCCCCGGCACCGTGTTCGGTTCGGTCAAGCCGGGCGCGGCCAACGACAATGTCGTAGCAGGATCGCTGGGTTCCAAGGACCTGGCCGACGGCTCAGTCACCACCACCAAGGTGGCCAACGGCGCCATCACGCGCGGCAAACTCGCCTCTGTCCCGTTGACCGGCGATGGCGCCGCCAGCTTCGCCCGGGTCACGATCCCCGTAGGGCAGTCGCACGGACTGTTGACGCTAGGCGGACTCGGCAATCTCGTCCTCGACTGCATGGCGCCACAGGATGCCCATCGCCTTTCACAACAACTCCGGCGGGGACGAAACCGTGGCCCAGGAAATCAACGACAACCCTCAGATGAATCAGGTGGCCAACGGGGCCTCCAGCCCCACGGGCACCGGCTTCTTCCAGGGTCACTTTGACTTCCAGGTCAGCCGCGGCACCGGCACCAAAGGACAGATGGCAACCATCGACACCTATCTCACGACCGACGCCACGACCTGCTCGCTACAGGCTCAAGCGGTGTCGCTGACCCAGTGACGCGGGGCGACTGATCCGAGCGCTCGCGCTGGCCCAGGGCGATCAGCGCGAGCCGACACGGATCGGATGGGCTCGCAGGTGCTCCGACTGATCTAGCTTGGCGCCTCGCCCGCTCCGATGGCCGGAGGCTCGGGCTTGGCCCCCGAGCCAACCTCGGCCTTCAGCTGGGCGAGTTCGTCGTCTACAGCGCTCTTCGCTCCAAGCTGGTCCAGCTGCCTGTCGATGTCGTCTTGCGGCGGGCCAAGCGAGGTGAGATCGTCAAACGTTCCGGCGGCGTCGAGCTCCTGCACGGCCGACGCGCGGGCCTGCATCTGGTCGGTCTTGTCGATCGCCCGCTGCATGGCCTCGCCGAGGTCAGCCATGTGGTCCCCGATCCCGGTCGCGGCCTCTGAGATCTGCACCTGCGCCTCGGAGGCCGAGTACTGCGCCTTGATCACCTCCTTCTTGGTCCGGAACTGCTCGACCTTGGTCTGGAGGTTGCGCTCTGAGTCGATCAACTTCTGCTGCTGAGCTTCCAGATCAGCCACCTGCTGATCGAGCGAGCTTGTCTCCTGGACGATCAGCTGCTTGCGCTCGATCGCAGCACGAGCCAGATCCTCGCGGCCAGCTGACATCGCCTCGCGGGCCTGGCCATCGAGCTTGTCGGCCTGCTGCTTGAGCTGCTCCTCCTGGAGCTGCAGACGCTTCTTGGAGGTGACGACTTCGGTGATTCCCTGCTTGACCTTCTGAAGGTCCTCCATCTGTTGCTCATAGGCGTAGTCCAGCGTCTCGGCCGGATCCTCCGCTCGGTCGAGCAGATGCGAGATCTTCGCCTTGGTCAGCGTCTCGATTCGACCCCCAAGTCCGGGCATCAAATTCCTCCAATCGGCCTGCGCTTTCGCGAACGGGGGTCAGCCTGTCAGCTCGACCTCGTGCCGGTCAAGGAGCGAATCCGATGCTTCACGCGATTCGTACGTTTGAGTTCGCGGCGACCCTGGCGGGGGTCTCACGTTCGCTATGCGTTGATCAGCGCAGCGCCTCGACGTCGTCGTCGGTCAGCTCGACGTCAGCCGCGGCGAGGTTCTGCCGCAGGTGCTCGAGCGAGAGTGTGCCCGGGATCGGCAGACTCGTCGGTGACCGCCTCAGCAGCCACGCGAGCGCGACCTGCTCCGGTGTTGCGCCGTGGCGGGCAGCGATCTCGGCGAGCGCCGGCGGGCCGCCGCCGCGCAGCGGGAAATACGGAACGAACGGAATGCCTTCGCCGGCGCAGTAGTCGACGACCTGCTCGTGCCTGCGGTCGCTGACGCTGTAACGGTTCTGGACCGCGGCGATCGGCACCACCTGGCGAGCCGCGCGTATCTGTTCGACGCTCACCTCGGAGATGCCGACGTTGCGGATGCGGCCTTGGTCGCGGTACTCGGCGATCACGCCGAGACTCTCCTCCAGCGGCGTCTCTGGGTCGACGCGGTGAAGGTAGTACAGGGAGATCGCCTCGGTCCGCAGTTGCCGAAGGCTCTCTTCGATCTGCGAACGAAGCACCTCCGGGCGCCCCTCGCCCGGGTAGTAGCCGCCCTTCGTCGCGACGACCACCCCCTCCGGGATGGGATCGAGCGCCGCGCCGATCGTCTCCTCGCTCTCCCCGGCCGTATAGAGGTAGGCAGTGTCGATGTAGCCGACGCCTGCCACGACCGCTTCGCGAATGAACGCGATGTTCCTGGGACTGTTCCTGAGCCGGTTGGTGCCGAGGCCGATCCGCCCAACCTCGACATCGCCGAGCCGCAACGTGTTGGTCATTCTCGCGCCCCGGAATCTAATCGACTCGCGCCGCAGGACGGCTCGAACTCCCCCAAGAGCACCCGTCGGCAGCAGGATTCGACCGGACACTGCATCTACGGTGGACTGGTATTAACACGGGACAGATCGGAGCAGCCATGAAGACGCGCAAGCTCGGTTCGCTAGAGGTGTCGGCGTTGGGCCTCGGATGCATGGGAATGTCCGCCTTTTACGGGTCGACGGACCAAGCCGAGTCGACCGCGACGATCCAGCGCGCGCTCGAGCTCGGGATCAACTTCCTGGACACGGCGCAGCTGTATGGCCCGCTCACCAATGAGGAGCTGGTTGGCCGTGCGATTCAAGGCCGCCGTGACAAGTGCGTGATCGCGACCAAGTTCGCCAGGCGCATGGACAACGCCACGCCTGGCGACATGTCGACGATCGGTGCGCTCGACGGATCGGCCGACCACGTACGCAGCTCGATCGACATCTCGCTGAGGCAGCTGGGCACCGACTATGTCGACCTGTACTACCAGCATCGCGTCGATCCGAACGTGCCAATCGAAGAGACGGTCGGCGCGATGGCGGAGCTGGTCGAGCAGGGCAAGGTCCGCCACATCGGGCTGAGCGAGGCGGCGCCTGACACCATCCGCCGAGCCCACGCGGTGCATCCGATCGCGGCCGTGCAGACCGAATACTCCCTGTGGAGCCGCGATCCAGAGCGCGAGGTGCTGCCGACCTGTCGCGAGCTGGGCATCGGCTTCGTGCCTTACTCGCCGCTGGGCCGCGGGTTCCTCTCCGGGCGGTTCACCTCCCCCGATGAGCTCGACGAGAACGACTTCCGTCGCACCGGGCCGCGGTTCACAGGCGAGAACCTCGCTGCCAACCTGAGACTCGCGGCCAAAGTGGCGGAGCTTGCCGAGGAGAAGGGGATCACGCCAGCTCAGCTCGCGCTGGCCTGGGTGCTTGCCCAGGGCGAGGACGTCGTCCCGATTCCCGGCACCAAGCGGCGAAGCTATCTCGAGCAGAACGCCGCCGCCGTTGACGTGGAGCTGACCGACGAGGACCTGGCGCGAATCGACGCCGAGTTGCCGGCAGCAGCCGGCGCGCGCTACGACGAGGGGGGAATGGCCTCGATCAACCTGTAGCGCTGTCGAGCGTCGAGTCGATAACTCAAGTAAATCGATTGACTTCTCGGGTCACCCCAGGGGACCAGCCGAGCCGCGGCCTCGTGAGTTGGTCGGTCATCCACGTCGAGTGTTCCGCCGGCGCGTCGTCGTTGCGTCTGCGGTGTTGGGGCTGTACTGTCCGACGCAGGGGCATTGGGCAAGGATGTGTAGACGACTCATCGGGGCAGCATGCGTGGTCGCAGCGGCGGCCACCCTCGCCGCGGGCGCTCCAGGGGCCTTGGCGTCGGTTGGCGCTAACGCCAACGCGAGCGCGTCCAGAGCACAGCGTGTGGCGCCGGCGCCCGGGGCACACACTGCGGTGGTGGCGACGTTTGCCGCGAAGTGGGTCATCGAGAAGCTCCTCGGCGGCGCGGCGTCGCATCTCGGGTCCACTGGCATGGGCTGGGTCCTGGCGCAGTGGGGAATCGGTGATGGGCTCGGTCCGCAGCTCGGTGAGCTGAGGTCGGCGCTGAGCGGGATCGACAACCGCCTTTCGGCGCTCGAGAAGCAAACCGAGGGGCTTCGCGGCGAGCTTGCCCAGAGCCACTACAGCAACCTCATCAACCAGAGCCTTCCGATCATTACGAAGATCAACGAGGGCACGCGCGACGTGAGGTTCCAGGCATCGCTGAAAGCGAGCGACACCACGAAGGCCAACCTCGCCCGTCACCGACTGACGTTCATCGAGCGTGACCTGCTTACCGGCCACCAGGAGGAGCTTGCGCTCCGGATCAGCGGTCATCTCGGAGCCGATGGATTGATCGTGGCCGCCAGCAAGCAGGTGAAGGCCGACACGCGCTTCTGGACGTCGCTGACCTCACAGCAGGTCGAGCGGGTGCTCAGCTACTACCAGCAAGAGGAGGCGGCGCTACTCGAGCTGCGCAACGAGTACTGGCACGCCTACCCCGACACGTTCAACGCCGCCTACATCGAAGGGAAGGACAAGCAGGTTCTCGACTACGTCAACAGCGAGGACAAGCTGCTGAAGCCCCACCCGGCCAGCGAGATATTCGCCGACACGACCGGCGACCTCGAGTGGTGGTGGGGCGGCGTCGTTACGCCCACGGGCGCGCTGGATTTCAACCGGACGGTGAAGCCTCCCGGGGGTTTCTTGGGCGGCGGTTGGCGCCTGCCCACGAGCGATGAGCTCAGACATCTCATCAAGGGGTGGAAGCATCACCAGGGCTGGATCAGCTGGCTCAACGAACAACTCGACGCACAGCTGCCGCTGAGCGGCCACTCGTTTGCCGGAGTCTGGTCGAACGACACCGCCAACACTCGCCTCTATTGCCCGGGCGGATATTCGGCTACTCGAGTCGTTCGTGCCTACCTCGGCGCAGACGGCCAGTTCGGCGGCTCCGAGGCGTATAACCCTTGTCCCGAGCGGCACGGAACCGCTCGCTACGGGGTGCTTCTCGTGAGGACCCGTACGCACCATTACTGGTGGCAGTAGGGGATAGCGGGCGACTTACGATGAGCTCGTCGAGTCGGCGGGCGTCACCTATTCGGGGATCCGCTCGTATCGCGCGGCGTTCTCAAAGTGCGGTGCCCACGGCTGCGCTGAGCGCGTCCAGATCTCGGCTGCCGGTTCAAACCAGGACGTGTCGTCGATCGACCCGGCCTTCAGCCAGGCGAGTTCCGGCATCGACTCGATCGTGCTGAAGAGCGGCGACCCGCAGGCCGAGCAGAAGTGTCGCTCCGTCGTGCTCTGGTAGCCCTCGCTCGGAGTCTTGAACGAGGCAAGTGTGCCGCCCTCGACGGTCAGCGCGTTCCTCGGCACTCCCACGATCGCCGAGAACGCCGTAGCCGTCTGACGGTGACAGTTCGAGCAGTAGCAGACGCCTTGCCAGACCGGCTCCGCGTCGACGCTATAGGTGACGCCACCGCATAGGCAGTGGCCTGTGATCGGTCTCGGTACGTCGGCCACGTCCCGACTCTACCGACACGCTCGAGCGGGGAGAAGGGCGTGAGCGAGGCGACGCTCGAATGGGTCCGGCGTAGGATGCGCGCGTGAGCGTCGTCAAGATCAACGCGATCACGGTGCCCCGCGACCGCTTCGCCGAGTTCGCGGAACGGTTTGCCTCGCGAGCGGGCAAGGTCGAGGAGGCCGGTGGCTTTGAGGGGTTCGAGCTCCTGCGACCAAACGACGAGCGCGAGGTGTGCCTGGTGGTGACGCGCTGGCGCTCGGAGAAGGACTTCCAGGCATGGGTCGCGAGCCGTGACTTCGCAGCTGGCCACTCCCAGCACCGCGACAAGGGTCCGGTCGGCACGGCGAGCGAGCTGTGGTCCTTCGACGTCCTCGAACGCACGGCCGACTGAAGCGCAGCGAGCGTCTCCGATCGCGGATGACTCCGAAGCGGCCCCGTCGCGGTTCGCCGAGGCCTTCTACGACCGCATCAACGGAGCCGAGATCACCGCGACGTCGAACCTCTCGTCGAACTTCTCGGATTCGACGACCGATCTGTTCGTGAAGCTCGTCGACCACCTGTATCCAGGGTCGCTGCGTCCGCGATGAGACGGTTGGCTCGCCCGCCGACCTCCGCGAGGTAGCGTCTTCCGCGCAGCTTCTGCCGGCCGCCGTATTCGTCCTATCCGAGCAGTACGGTCGGCGCGGGAATGCCGGTTAGCTACCACCGATTCGCTGGCACGAGCCTCGGTCGGCTTGCGGCGTTGAGCGATGGAGTGTTCGCGGTCGCGATGACGTTGCTGGTGGCCGACGGTCGCGAGGTGCTTGGATTGCGCCGTGAGCATCGAGGACAAGGCGCCGCCGTCGTTTGCCGAGGTCGAGGCGGCAGCCCGACGGCTCGCGGGCGTCGCGCATCGGACCCCGTGCGTCACTTCTCGGACGCTCGATCGGCTTCTCGGCGGCCACCTGGCGCTGAAGGCCGAGGGCTTTCAGAGGATGGGTGCGTTCAAGTTTCGTGGTGCCTACAACGCGATTTCTCAGATCCCAGCCGAGCGGCGGGAGCGTGGAGTCCTCACCGCGTCGTCGGGCAACCACGCACAGGCCGTGGCGCTGGCAGCTTCGCTCCTCGGGGCGCGCGCAACGATCCTGATGCCCAGCGACGCGCCCGCGTCCAAGCGCGCCGCCACCGAGGGGTACGGCGCGAAGGTGATCGAATTCGACCGCTATCGCGACGACCGCGGCAGGTTGCTGGCTGAGCTCGCGGGCGAGCTTGGTGCCTCGATCGTGCACGCGTACGACGACCCCCGGGTGATCGCGGGCGCGGGCACGTGTGCGCTGGAGCTGGTCGAGGACATTGGGCCGCTGGCGACCATGGTCGTGCCGGTCGGCGGTGGCGGCCTCCTGTCCGGTTCCGCGATCTCGCTCCGTGCCGTGTCGCCGGCCACGCGGATCATCGGCGTCGAGCCCGAGGCGTCCCCCGATGTGCTGCGCTCATTCCAGGCCGGCTCGCGGGTGACGGTGCCGATCCGCCCGTCGATTGCCGACGGTCAGCTGCTCGATACCCCCGGCGAGATCACGTTCGCGGTGATCTCCTCGCTCGTCGACGAGGTCGTGACCGTGAGCGACGCCGAGATCGTTGACGCGATGCGATGGTTGTTCGAGCGGACGAAGCTCGTGGTCGAACCGAGTGGAGCGAGCGCATTCGCCGCCGTGCTCGCCGGCCGCGTCCGGGATGACTCGGCGGGAGTCATCCTCTCGGGCGCGAACGTATCGGCGACTCGCTTCGGCGAGCTCGTCGCAACCTAGCCTCAGAGCGCGCCGCGATCGGGACGGTCGCGGCGAATGGGGGCTACGTCGTGCCGACGCGAGCGTCCCGCCCGCTCCACTCTCGCTCCCGCAGGGTGAATTTCTGGACCTTGCCCGTAGACGTTTTCGGGAGCGGGCCGAACTCCACCGAATCGGGGCACTTGTAGTGCGCGAGTCGCTCGCGGCAGAAGGCGATGATCTCCTCGGAGCTCGCGGTCGCGCCTTGGTTGAGCGTGACGAACGCCTTCGGACGTTCTCCCCACCGCTCGTGCGGAACGCCGATGACCGCGCATTCCAGTACCGACGGGTGGGCCGAGATCGTCTGCTCGACCTCGATGCTCGAGATGTTCTCGCCACCGGAGATGATGATGTCCTTGCTTCGGTCCCGGAGCTCGATGTTGCCGTCCGGGTGCCAGATGGCCAGGTCACCCGAGTGGAACCAGCCGCCGCGAAACGCCTTCTCGGTGGCCGCTTCGTCCGCGAAGTACCCACTCATCACGTTGTTGCCCCGCATCACGACCTCGCCCATCGCTGCGGCGTCGCGAGGGATGTCCCGCATCTCGTCGTCGACGACTCGAACCAGATCGGCCGAGGGGTAGGCCTGACCCTGGCGCGCCAACAGCTGC
This sequence comes from uncultured Solirubrobacterales bacterium, assembly GCA_963770735.1. Taxonomy (GTDB): domain Bacteria; phylum Actinomycetota; class Thermoleophilia; order Solirubrobacterales; family Solirubrobacteraceae; genus Palsa-465. The sequence continues at coordinate 679,451 of CAVYRB010000001.1, forward strand.
GCCCGCTGCTCCACGGGAAGCTGTTCCGATCCCTCCTGCGTCGGACTAACCGTGATCGGGCCGTAGGTCTCGGTCAGGCCGTAGACGTGGACCACCCGGAAGTTGAGCTCGGCCATCCGCGCCAGCAGCGTTGGCGACGGCGGCGACGCGGCGACGATCGCCGTTACCGGCTGCTCCAGCCGGTGCGCCTCGGGGTGATTGATGATCATCAACTGGACCGTTGGCGCCCCGTTGTAGTGGGTCACGCCTTCCTCGTCGATCAGCTGCCAGACGACGTCGGGATCGACGGCGCGCAGCGCGACGTGCGTCGCCGCGACGGCGGTCACCGCCCACGGGAAGCACCAGCCGTTGCAGTGGAACATCGGCAGCGTCCACAGGAACACCGACTCGGCGCTCATCCCGGCCACGATCACCTCGCTGAGTGCGTTCAGGTAGGCACCGCGGTAGGTGTATTGCACTCCCTTTGGCTGGCCGGTCGTGCCCGAGGTGTAGTTGATCGAGATCGTCTCCTCCTCGTCCTCGAGCCAGCTATCGGGCATCGCGCTCGACGCGGCCGCCAGGAACTGCTCGTACTCGCAGTCGGCCTGACCGTGCTTCCACCGGATCACGGTCATCCCGGTCACGGCCTCCGGCGCCAGCAACGGTGCGAGTTCGGCGTCGACGACCAGGAAGCTCGCGCCGCTGTGCTCGAGTATGTATCGCACCTCGGCGCCGGCCAGCCGGTTGTTGATAGCCACGAGGATCCCGCCCGCCGCGGGCACTCCGAAATGGGCCTCGAGCATCGGGGCTGAGTTGAACAGCAGCGTGGCCACGCGATCGCCCTTTCGCAAACCCGCCGACCTCAGCGCGTTCGCCAGCCGCCACGAGCGCTCAGCCAGCTCCCGGTAGGAGTAGCGGCGCTCTCGGTCGACCACCGCGAGCTTCTCGGGGTACACGTGGGCGGCCCTCGAGAGGAAGTCGACCGGGTTCAGCTCCGTGCGGAACACCTTGGTCGCGTCGGCATCGCGCGTGGACCCGCCTTCGGTCGCAGTCAACGCGTCTGTCATGCCTTCCTCCTGTGTTTCGGATCTCGTCCGCCATCCGGACGGCATCGGCTCCTCGGCTCGATTATCCCTCCCCGGTCCGGGTCGGCGAAGCGCCGGCCCGCGACCCGTCTTGTGCCGCGGTCAGCCCCGGAGTACGTTGGTCCCCATCAGCTCGCCACCGGACACCGACTACCGAAACCTGCTTGTCACGAGCGACGGAACCGCCGCGCGGATCGTCCTCAACCGCCCGGAGAAGCGCAACGCGCTGTCGCTCGAGCTGATGGAGGAGATGATCGCGGCCCTCCACGACGTGTCCGCGGGGCAGGACATGAGAGCGATCGTCATCGAGGGCGCCGGTTCGGTCTTCTCGGCGGGACACGACCTCTCGGAGATGATCGGGAACGAGAGAGAGTTCTTCGCTCATCTGTTCGACCGGTGCAGCGTGATGATGCAAGCGCTCCACGAGGTTCCTCAGCCCGTGATCGCCAAGGTCCATGGCATCGCCACCGCCGCCGGCTGCCAGCTGGTGGCGGCGTGCGACCTGGCGGTCGCAGCCGAGGGGACGCGGTTCGCGACACCGGGTGTCAAGATCGGCCTGTTCTGCTCGACGCCGATGGTGCCGGTGTCGCGAGCGGTGGGTCGGAAGCGCGCGATGGAGATGCTGCTGACGGGCGAGCCGATCGATGCCGCCACCGCGCTCGACTGGGGATTGGTCAACCGTGTCGTCCCGCAGGGGGAGCTGGAGCCCGCAGTCGCCGAATTGGTTCGAGCGATCGTCAAGTCCAGCCCCTATACGGTCGCGACGGGAAAGCACGCCTTCTACTCCCAGGTCGACCGCCCCGAGGCCGACGCATACGAGCACTGCGAGCTCGTCATGACCGAGAACGCGCTCGCGCACGACGCCCAGGAGGGGATGAGCGCGTTCCTCGAGAAGCGCGCCCCCGTCTGGCGCGGCGAGTAGAACGCGCGCGAGCCCGAGTGCCTGGGATCTCGCTCGTCACCAGCTCCGGCGGCCCGCGTGAGCTCGCCGAGGCGGCGTGGCTTGCCGAGCAGGCCGGGCTCGCGTCGGTGTGGGCGACCGAGTTCTACGACCGTTCTGCCACGGTTGCGCTCGCGGCGATGGCGGGCTCGACCAGCGCGATCGAGCTGGGAAGCGCGATCGCGTATGCGTTCGGCCGGACGCCGCTGGTCCTGGCGGCCGAGGCGCGCGATCTCGACGAGCTCTCCGGCGGGCGGATCACGCTCGGGCTCGGGACCGGCACGCGGCGGATGCAACGCGACTGGCACGGGCTCGACGGCGAGCATCCGGCCGCACGCATGGCCGAGCTGGTTCCGCTGTTGCGGCGGCTATGGCGGCTGCACGAGGGCCCGATAGAGCACGACGGCCGCTTCTACCGTCTGCACGTTCAACCGACGGCGCCGCCGCGCGAGCCGCTGCGGCTCGACATCCCGGTGTACATGGCCGGGGTCAACATGCGGATGGTCGAGACCGCGGGGCAGGTCGCCGACGGACTCGTCGGTCATCCGCTGTTCACCCCCGAGTACGTCCGGGAGGTGGTGCGCCCCGCTCTCGCCCGCGGCGCGGCGAGCGCAGGCCGCGAGCTGCCGCCGCCGATCGCGGGATACCTGACCTGCTCGGTCGGCGAGGACCGCGACGCCGCCCGCGGCGCCGCGGCCGCGGTAATCGCGTTCAACTCCACCGTCAAGACCTACCGCGTTGTCCACCAGGTGAGCGGCTTCGAGCGTGAGGCGGACGCGATCCGCGACGCGTGGACCCGTCGCGACTTCGCGGCGATGGCCGGCGCGGTCAGCGACGAGATGATCGACGCGATCGCGCTCGCGGGGACGCCCGACGAGGTTCGCGAGCGGTTCGCCGAGCGCTGGGACGGCGTGTACGAGCGGACGCTGCTGTGGCCGCCCGCGTTCACGGGCGCAGATGGGGTCCGCGCCGCGGTCGATGCGTTCGCGACGGCGTCGTGAAGATCGAGCCGAGCACGCCGGTGATCGTCGGCGCCGGTCAGGTGGTCCGCCGCGATTCGCCCGACGCGGAAAGCTGCGAGCCCGTCACGATGATGGTCGACGCGCTTCGACTCGCGGCCGCCGACAGCAGCGGCGGCGAGCGGCTCCTACGCCGGGCCGATTCCGTGCGATGCGTCCCCGTGGTCGGCTGGCAATACGCCGACGCCGCCGCGCTCGTGGCAGAGGACCTCGGCGCGAGCCCGCACGAGACGGTGCAGAGCTCGGCGTTCGGCGGCGACGGACCGCAAAGGCTCGTGAACGACACGGCCCAGGCGGTCGCCGCCGGCGAGATCGACGTGGCGCTGATCGCGGGAGCCGAGGCCGTGGCGGCTCTGCGCGCCTTCCCGGCGCCTGGGTGGCGTCGCCAGGCGGAGGACGTGAGTCCAGCGCGCGAGCTCGACGAGCGCCGCGACGCCGTGAACGAGACCGAGCTCGCCGCGGGCACAGCACTGCCGGTGGTGATGTACGCGCTGATCGAGAGCGCCGTCCGGGCGAGATCGGGTGTGCATCAAGCAGCGCACCTGTCGACGATCGCGCGAATCTGGTCCCGGTTCTCGGAGGTGGCTGCCGGCAACCCGTTCGCGTGGCTTCCACGCGCGTATGGCCCCGACGAGATCGCCACGCCGAGCGCGGAGAATCGGCTCGTGGCCGCTCCGTACACCAAGCTGCTGACGGCCAACATCCAGGTGAATCTCGGCAGCGGGCTGATCCTCACGAGCGCCCGCGCCGCGACCGACGCGGGCGTCCCCAAGGACCGCTGGATCTTCATCCACGCGGGCGCGCAGGCGTACGACGAGTGGCACGTGAGCGAACGCCACTCGCTCGCCGCCTCCCCAGCGATCCATGCCGTCGGTCGCGCCGTGCTCGAGCACGCGGGCCTCGCGATCGACGAGATCGCCCACATCGACCTCTACTCGTGCTTCCCGTCGGCGGTTCAGGTGGCGGCGAGCGAGCTCGGACTCGAGCTCGACGACCCCGACAGGCCGCTGACGGTCACCGGCGGCCTGACGTTCGCCGGTGGACCCGGCAACAACTACGCCACGCACGCGATCGCGACACTGGTGCAGCGATTGCGCGACAGCCCCGACGAGTACGGGCTTGCCACCGCCGTCGGCTGGTACCTCACCAAGCACGCCGCTGGGATCTACTCGTCTCGGCCGCCGCGGGATCGGTTCGCGAGCTTCGACCCCCGCGTCGACGGTCCGCCGCCTCGGCGCCTGCTGCGCACGTACAGCGGCCGCGCATCGATCGAGGCCCATACGGTCGTCTATGCGCGGGACGGCACGCCCGAAGCGCTGATCGCCACCGCGATATCCCCGGACGGCGAACGGGCGCTTGGGCGCATCGCCGATCGTGACGTGATCGACGAGCTCTCGGACGGCGACCCGACGGGAAGGCCGCTCACGCTCGACGCCGAGACGGGCCGGTGGTCGCCGGTAGGCTAGCCGGGGCTCCCTCCTCCTGCGAGACTAGATCCCGTGGGTGCCCACCTGCTGGTGTTCATTCCGTTCGCGGCGATCGTGATCGTGGTGCCGGGTCCGGATACGGCTGTGGTCACAAAGAACGTGCTCGTCCATGGCCGGCGAGCCGCGCTCGGCACTTCGCTCGGAGTCAGCGCCGGTCTGTCCGTCTGGACGATCGCGGCGGCGGTAGGGGTGGCGTCGGTTCTCCGCGCTTCTGCCGTGGCGTTCACGGTTCTGAAGCTGATCGGCGCGCTGTATCTCGTCTGGCTCGGCATCCAGGCGTTTCGTGCCGCCCGCCACGCGGGCTCCGATGAGCCCCGCCTCGCGCGCGATCGGCCTGCGATGAGCGCCGCCGGCGGGTTTCGCCAGGGCCTCTTCAGCGATCTGGCCAACCCCAAGATCGGCATCTTCTTCACCAGCCTTCTGCCTCAGTTCGTCGCTCCGGGGCACTCGGTGCTGCTTCCGTTCCTGGCGCTCGGTGCCGTGTTCGCGCTGATGACTCTGTTGTGGCTTTTCGCGTATTGCCTTCTCGCCGCGCGCGCCGCCACGACCCTCCAGCGCCCTCGGGTGAAGGCCGCGATGGATCGCGTCACCGGCGTCGTGCTGATCGCGCTCGGGTTACGCGTAGCGATTGAGCACCGCTGAGGTCCAGATGGAATGCTTCAAGCGCATCCGCGATTACTGGAGAGCCAATGTCTGTCGATCGTCCTGAAGGCCCCGTTCTTCTGTGCTGGGATGGGTCCGCAAGCGCTGCCAGCGCGATAGAGCAGCGGCGCGAATCGTCGGCCGCGATACCGCCGGACCCGCGGACTAGGCCGCGCCTAGGTCGCATGACCTAGCCGGGACGCGCCTAGGATCACCGGGGTGGTCTATCGGGCGTTGCCTTCGGAGGGAGCACTCGAGGAGGTTCGGCGCCTGGCTGGGTCCTCGGCCACGATTGAGTCCGTGGTCAGTCTCGAGGGTGGTCAGCATGCGGCCACATGGAGGGTGGACACGGCCACGCCCGCGGGCGCCGTCGTCGTGCGTCAGTTTCCGGCCGGTGACTCGGCCGCCGCCGACGAGGCGCAGGTGTTGCAGGTGCTCGACGGCCTGGGCGGTCTGGCGCCCGTGTTGCTCGGAAGCGACCTCGCGGGCGTGTGGTCAGAGTCTCCGACAGTGCTGATCAGCTGGTTGGACGGCGAGGCGGAGATCACGCCGTCCGATCCCGACGCGTGGGCGGGGGAGCTCGGCCGCGCGCTCTCCCGTGTGCACGCGATGCCGAGCCAGCGGCTCTCCGGCCTCTCGAGCGTGTACGACCGCAGCGGCGGCTCCCTTCAGAGACTGGCGGGCCCGGCCGCCGATGGAATCCGAGCGAGTTGGCCGCGGATCATCGCCACGCCTGACGTGCTCACGCACTCCGACTACTGGTCCGGGAACGTCGTCTGGCGCGACGGAGCGCTGACCGGGATCGTCGACTGGCCCGGGGCGATCCGCGGCCCGCGCGGTTACGACGTGGGTTGGTGTCGGCTCGATCTGTACCTCCTGTTCGGCGACCCGGTCGCCGACGTCTTCCTCGCCGCGTACGAGCACGCGATCGGTCACCGGCTTACCGACATCGCCCTATGGGACGCGTGGGCGCTCGCGCGCTCGTATGAAATCGTCGAGACCTGGACGCCGAACTACCGGCCGCTCGGTCGCGGTGACCTCGACGAGCACGAGCTTCGGCGCCGCCACTCCCAGTGGACAGCCCGTCTCCCGGGGTGACATTAGGGAGCCCCGGCTCGATCGCGCGCACCGCCGTCACGTTCACCGCTCGCCGGGTGTCGTGCGGATAGTGACCACGACCCACGGAGGAACCAATGCTGGAGAAGATCTTCTACACGAGCGTGCTCGTCAGCGACCAGAACAGGGCGCTCGACTTCTACACGAACGCCCTTGGCCTCGAGAAGCGGGTCGAGAACCCGACGCCCGACGGACCGCGGTTCCTAACCGTCGGCGTCAAGGGGGACGACTTCCAGCTCGTCCTCTGGCCTGGGGAGCCGGGCCAGGCCGAGCCGGCGATGGGACGGCCCCCGGCTTCGATCACGATCGAGACCGACGATTGCCGTGCGACGGTCGAGGAGCTGAAGTCGCGCGGCGTCGAGTTCCTATCGGACGTGCTCGAGTTCCCATGGGGCTACGTCGCACAGTTCCAGGACCCCGACGGCAACCGGCTACAGGTCCGCGAGGGCCGCTAGCCCCAACTAGGCCCGCCGTCCGTCGAGCAGGATCGTCCAGGGCTCGATCGACGTGACCCTCAGCATGCCGTTCCGGTGCCAGTTGTCCTCTGCCAGGCGCTCGCGGACCGTGTCCTCTGACGGGGCAGAGATCGCGTGCAGGATCTCGCGCTCGCCGCCCAGAGGCCCCCCGAGAACGACGAAGCCGTCGTCCACCAACGCATCCATGAACCGGGCGTGCTCTTCGAATCCGTCCTGCTCGCGTAGATCCCGAGACCAATCCCATGGACCGCCACGCTCGAGACGCACCGCGAAGAACACGTCCGAGACGTTACGCCGTCACATACGATTCCGCCCATCGAACACCACCTGGCACAGCTGAACGTCGCGCTCGCGAAGGGGCCGATGGATGGTCCGGTGATGTCGGACTTCCAAGCTGCGCTGGAGCCGATCAACGCACTCGCCGACGCGGCCGCCGGCTTCGTCTGGAGGCTGCAGACCGAGGATGGCGACGCGACCGCGATCCGCCCCTACGAGGACGAGCGGATGATGGTCAACATGTCGGTGTGGGAATCGATCGAGGTGCTGCGGGCGTTCGTCTACACGAGCGCCCACACCCCGGTGATGCGCGAACGCAAGCGGTGGTTCGAGAAGCTCGAGACCTACCTCGTGCTCTGGTGGGTACCGGTCGGCCATCAGCCGACGATCGACGAGGCAAAGGAGCGCCTCGAGCACCTGAAGCGCCATGGCCCGACCCCGTATGCGTTCACTTTCAGAGCAAGCTTCGCGGCGGCGGACGCCGATCCGGACGCGGCGCTGATCGACGACGACGTCGGCTGCCCGGCGTAGGGTCCACGCGCGCCACGGACCGGGGGACGTTTCGAGTGCGGTGCGGGCAGCGCCGACCACCAGTGGTCCAACCGTGATCACGAAGTCGGGTCAGCTGCATCCGGCCCGAGGACAGGGCCGAAGACCTCAGCCCATGGGATCCCGGACGATCAGCAGCGCCCCCGCCCCCGTCGGAGCGAGCGCCTCGGTGACCTCGGGGGTCTCTCGGACGAGGGCGCGGAACTCGGTGAGCTGGTCGGCGTGGGAGATGGCGTTGTCGACCGCGAGCAGGCCTCCGGGCTTCAGCGCGCGCCGCAGGTCGGGCCAGTACGTGGTGTACGCCGGACGCTCCGCGTCGAGGAAGATCATGTCCCACGCGTCGTCCGCGGAGTCGCGGACGGTCTCGGCGGCGTCCTGGACGCGAAGCTCGACGTTTGACCGCAGGCCGGCTCGGTTGAGGTTCGCCGCGGCCCGGGCGCTGCGGGCGGGGTCGATCTCGACTGTCGTCAGGCGACCACCGGTCGCCGTAACCGCGTCGGCGAGCCACACCGTCGAGTAGCCGTTGGAGGTGCCGAGTTCGAGTACCGCCGTCGCGCGAGTCGCCCTGACGAGTACCGACAGGAGCCTGGCGGTGTCCGGCTCGAGATTGCGCAGCCGGTCCAGGCGGTCCGGCTTGGTCGCGTCGTGCTCGACCCCGTAGCGGTGCAGCTCGTCGAGCACCGCGGCGACCTGCTCGTTCACCGGTACACGTCAAGCCAGACGCGGCCTCCATGCGCGTCGAAGTAGCCGCGGGTATCGCGATCGGGGACGCGCTGGGGCAGTCCGCTCAGCGACATCCACTTCGCCGGGCGGACGACTCGGCCGTTGGCCAGCCGCACCGCGACCGCCCGTCCCGCCGGGTGGAACGTCTGATCGGTGTTGCACTTGATCTCCGGACCACCGAGCGGATCCCGCGAGCGTTTGCCCGAGGGCAGGACGTAGCGGCCGCGCACGATCTGCTCCGCGCGCCCGCCGTGCCGATCGAGCAGCCGCACGAGTGCGTCGCCGATCACGTTGCCCGCGTCCGCCGAGGTCGACTCGGAGTCGTCGGAGTGGTGGCAGCCGAAGCGGTCGTCAGACGACGGGTCCAGATTGCTCAACGTCGGGATCCCGACCGCGTTTCCAGCCGGGAAGATGTAGCCGAGCATGTCCTCCGCGAGCCCGTCGATGAAGCGGAACGGAGCGTGCATGTGCGGGATCAGCCAAGGAGGCAGCGCTGGCGTCGGGTCGGGCATGTCCTGCGGACCCAGGAAGCCGCGCAGGAACGTGAACGGGAAGACCTCGCCGGGAAATGAGATGAATTCGCCGTCGCCGATCTGGAACGCGGCGACCTGCGAGCGCAGCGACTGACCCGATGTGGCGCCGTTGGCCGCCACCGGCGAGGCGGCCGTGCAGTTCGCGTTGTAGCCCGGCCGCTGCGCGAACACGCCGACCGAGGCGCCGAGCACGAACAGCGCGTTCTGGAGCTTGATGCAGATGTTGGCCCGTGCGCCCCAGAGCGTGTTGGTGTGCGAGTTGTGGTAATCGCCGCTCCTCAGTGCCTGCACGATCGGCGTGGCCATGTCGGTGCCGAAGGCCTTGGTCTCGCCCGTGTAGCCGAGCGGGACGTGGCCCGCCCCGCTCACGTCTGGCCCGCGCTTGGTTCTGAACAGCGTGCGGCAGCCCGCGGGATGGCTGGCATCGATGTACTGCTGCGGGGTGCGGGAGATCGACTGCGGGTACACCTCGGGGCTCTCGACCGACCCCACGGAGCCGGCCATCTCGATCGCGACGCCGCCGAGGCGCTGCTGGAGCGTGCTGCGGAAGAAGTTGATCCAGTCGGCTGAGACCCAGTTGTTCTGCGCGTCGAGCGTCGGCGTGCCGCCGTTGAAGCCAAGCGTCTCCGCGTGCTGGCTGACGCTGGCGAGCGTGACGATCGTCCGGCCGCGCGCGTCGACGGCCTGGAGCACGGGCATGTGCTGATCGTCCGCGTACGGATACGAGGACCAGCACTGGCGGACGTTGGCGGGTTCGAGCACTTCGGTGTAGCGAACGGTGGCCGGGCGCTGCGCCCGGTAGGCCTGCTCGATCGCCCGCGCGCTCTGGTTCACGAGGTAGGAGACCCAATAGTTGTTCACGCCCGACGTGGTCTGCGAGACGCCGCCGAGGCCCATGCTGTCCGGGGCCGACTCGTCGTGCGTGGCCGAGATGAAGATGTTCGAGAGCCGGTAGCCGTCGGCGCGGACCTTCGCGCGGATCCGCTCCTGGTAGACGTTGAACAAGCCCTCCTGATCGACGACCTCGACGGCCGTGGTGTGGCGGCCGTTGGACACCACCGTCGCGCGCGCCGTGACCGGGTCGGCGACGTGGTCGAAGAAGCGCGGGGTGTTGCCGCCGCCTCCGAGTAGGTTGCCATCCCAGCGTCCGTCGTGGTTGCAGTCGACGTACGGATCGCCGAGGTCGTAGTGACCGTGGTGCTGCGCATCGATATACGGCTCCTCGAACGCGAACGGCCGGGGCCCGTTGTACTGCGCGGAGTGCGCGCAGTCGGCGGGATCGCCGCCCGCCAGATGGCCGAACGCCGGCGGCGTGAAGCTCGCGACGGCGGCGCCCGCGCGGAATTTGGCCGCCGGGCCGTGTACGTAGTGGCTGTGGTATCCGCCCGACGGCGTGAACAGCATCGCCATCGCGGCGAGAGCGGCTTTGAGTCCCATCCCGGTCGTAATCATCGGACAGTTAAACCATGAACGTCGGTCACGATGCGGTCGAAGGTTCGAATTTGCCGAGCCGGAGGCCGGTAGGCTCGCGCAGATGATCAAGCTCGTGTTCAGCCTGCGCCGGCGGCCGGAGATGACGCGCGAGGAGTTCCAGGCCTACTGGCGCGATCAGCACGCGCCGCTCGTCGCCCGTCACGCCGGGGCGCTCCGGATCCGCCGCTACGTCCAAACGCATGCCCGGTCATCTGAGCTCGCGGCCGCGCAGAGCGCCGCGCGCGGAAGCGAACCCGATGTCTACGACGGTCAGGCCGAGCTGTGGTGGGACAGCCTCGACGACGTCGCCGCCGCGGTGTCGACGCCGGAGGGCCGGCAGGCCGCGATCGACCTGCTGGAGGATGAACAGCGCTTCATCGACCTCGCACGCTCACCGCTGTGGATCGGCGAGGAGCACGTCGTCGTCGACTCGACCTGACGGTGCCCCACGGAACCCACGATTTCGACGACGACGCGCGCAACGACCGGATCCTGATCTGGGTCAACGGCGAGCTGGTGCCGCGCGAGCAGGCGGTCGTGTCGGTGTTCGATGCGGGGTTCGTCCTCGGCGACGGCGTGTGGGAGGGACTCCGCGTGCGCGCGGGCCATCCTGCGTTCCTCGAGCGTCACCTCGACCGGCTGTTCGAGGGGGCGAAGGCGATCATGCTCGACGTCGGGCTCAGCCGCCGCGGGCTGACAGAGGCGATCTACGCGACGCTTCGCGCCAACGAGATGACCGATGGCGTGCACGTGCGGTTGATGGTCACCCGCGGTATCAAGCGCACGCCTTACCAGGACCCGCGCGTGACCATCGGGGCCCGCGACCGTGGTGATCATCGCCGAGCACAAGGAGCCGCTGCCGGCGACCGTGGTCGACGGCATCACGCTGTTCACGACGCACGTGCGCCGCGCCGCTCCCGACACGCTCGACCCGAAGCTCAACGCCCACTCAAAGCTGAACGACATCACCGCGTGCATCCAGGCGTACACGGCCGGTGCCGACGAGGCGCTGATGCTCGACCCGCACGGGTTCGTCGCGACGTGCAACTCGACTCACTTCTTCATCGTGGTCGGTGCGGGAGACGCGGCTGAGGTGCTGACCTCGGACGGGCGCTACTGCCTCGCGGGGATCACGCGGGCGAACGTGCTCGAGATCTGCCGCGCCAACCGCATCCCTGCGCGCGAGACGACGTTCAGCCTCACCGACGTCTACGCCGCCCGCGAGGCGTTCGTGACCGGAACGTTCGCGGGCGTCGTACCCGTCCGCTCCGTCGACGGGCGAACGATCGGCGAGGGCCGCCGCGGGCCCGATCGTCGAGCGGCTCCAGGCGCTGTACCGCGAGCTCGTCGACAGCGACGTGGCGGCCCGCGTCGCGCCATGAGCGACGTCGTCCGCGTGGCGATGTGGTCGGGCCCGCGGAACATCTCCACGGCGATGATGCGCGCGTTCGAGAACCGCCCCGACACGGTCGTCGTCGACGAGCCGCTGTACGCGCGCCTACCTCGCGCGCACCGGCATCGACCACCCGGCGCGCGACGAGGTCATCGCATCGCAGCCGACCGAGATCGAGACGGTCGTCGCGGAGCTTCATGCACCGCTGCCGCCGGGGTCCCGCGTCCACTACGCCAAGCACATGGCCCACCACGTGTCCCCCGGCATGGACCTGAGCTGGACGCCCGACTTTCGCAACGTGCTGCTGATCCGCGACCCGGTCGAGGTGGTCGCCTCGTACGTACGCGCGCGCGAGACGTGCGAGCCCGACGACATCGGGCTGCCCCAGCAGCAGTGGCTGCTCGAGCTGTGGGACGAGCAGACGCTCGACGTCCCGATCCTCGACGCCCGCGAGTTCCTCGCGCGCACCCGAGGCGTACCTGCGCTGGCTGTGTGACTGGCTCGAGGTTCCGTTCATCGACCGGATGCTGTCGTGGCCGGCGGGACCGCGTGAGTCCGACGGCGTGTGGGCAGCCGCACTGGTACGAGGCGGTCTGGGCCTCGACGGGGTTCGAGCCGTGGCACCCGCGGGAGACGACCCTGTCCGACCACGACACAGCCGTAGCCGAGGCGTGCCGCCCGATCTACGAGGCGCTGTACGAGCGGCGGGTCAGAGACTGAGCGCCGGCGACCCACCCGGAGCCGCCGGCGGCCAGATCCTTCAGTCCCAGCGGCTGATCTCGCCGCCCGGGTAGGCGTTGAACCCGGCGCCTTCGGCGCCGGACTTGAGGCTCATCAGGTACGCGGCCCAGTTGGTCGAGCACCCGTTCATGAACTCGTTCTCCTGCTTCCAGCCTTCGTGGCTGAAGAGGAGCGTGGTGCCGCCGTCACCGCGGGGCGCCAGCGCGAAGACGACGCGCGTCTCGAGCCAGTCCTGCGGGCCCTCGACGCAGCGCCAGACGATCCGCTGTGGCGTCCGCTCGAGGACCTCGAACACCGCGGCCGGCCCGCGGTCGCTGAAGTAGACCTCGAACCGGCCGCCGACGGAGTCCTCGCCGGCGCCGGGATGGCTGGTCCACCAGCGCTGGATGCCTTCGTTGGTCGCGGCGAGCTCGTGCACGCGCTCGGGCGGCGCGTCGATCGTGAGGCGGTGGAGGATGTTGGGCATGGTGAGACTCCTTCCTTCTCGGGGGTTGGGTTGGTGGTCACACAGCGACTGGCGCCTCGGCCAGCTCGGCCTGGGGCGCCGCCCTGCGGTGCGACGAGGTCATCGCGATCGCGCTAACCGCCGCGAGAACCGCAAAGCAGACGCAGGCCCAGAGCGCCGGCCGGAAGCCGGCGTTCACGCCGGCAGCGCTGCCGAGACGGCCGTGGGCGGAGAACACGGCGCTGGCGACGGCGACCGCGAACACGGTGCCGAACCGCTGCGCCATGTAGTAGATCCCGGAGGCCTTGCCCATCTCCTCAGGGGCGACGGCGTCGAGCACCGCGGCGGGCACGGTCGGGAGCGCCATCGAGATGCCGATCCCGGCGATCAACAGAGCGACGTCGAGCTCGAGCCAGCTCGCCTCGAGCGAGCCGCGCGCCGCGACCCAGATGAAGCCGAGCGCCTGTAGCGCGAGGCCGGTGACCATCAGCGGCCGCCGTCCGATCCGGTCCGACAGCGTGCCGGCGAGCGGCGAGACGATCATCGGCGTGGCGAAGAACGGCAGCAGCCGCAGGCCCGTGGCGAGCGGCGTGTAGCCGCGAGCGAGCTGGAACTCCTGCGTGATGAAGAACGCGCCGGCGAACGTGGCGCCCTGCAGGAAGAAGCTCGTCAGGTTGCCGAGCGCGAACCGGCGGCTCGCGAACAGCCGCAGCGGCACCATCGGCGCCGGCGCACGATGCTCCCACCACAGGAACGCCCCGAGTAGGAGCGAGCCGACAGCGAGGCTGCCGACGACCTCGGCGCTCGCCCAGCCGGCGTCATCGGCGCGGGTGAGCGCCCAGACGAGCGCGACGACGCCGGCGGTGACGAGCGCGACGCCGGAGAGGTCGAACCGCTCCCGCGCGCCGTGACTCTCAGGCAGCAGGCGCGTGCCGAGGACCACGGCCGCGAGCCCGATCGGGACGTTGATCCAGAAGATCCAGTGCCAGTCGATCGCCTCCGTGATCAGCCCACCGACGATCGGCCCGAGCGCGACCGCGAGCCCGGCGAGGCCCCCGTAGACGCCGACGATCATCCCCCGCTTCTGCGGCGGGAAGGCCGTGGTGAGGATCGTGAGGCTGAGCGGCAGCACCACGGCGGCGCCAAGCCCCTGGACCGTGCGGGCGACGATCAGGTCGGTGCCGTTGGGCGCGAGCGCGCACGCCGCGGAGGCGAGCGTGAACAGCGCCAGGCCGCTGTTGAAGACGAGCCGCCGGCCAAACCGGTCACCGAGGGCGGCGGCCGTGATGATCCCTGCGGCGAACGCGATCCCGTACGCGTTGACCGTCCACTGAAGCGATGAGAGCCCGACGTGCAGGTCCCGGCTCATGCGCGGCAGCGCCGTGATCACCACAACCGAATCGAGCACGACCATGAAGTAGGCGATCGAGGTCAGTGAGACCACCCACCCGAGACGGCGAGTCGTTGCCGGTGCGTCCGTCATCTCCGCTCCTTCGTCGTTTCCGGCTTGGAGGCCGGTTCTGCATCGGAGACGAACGGATCGGCGCCAGACGGACAGGCGGACGAAAAAAACGGGACGCTGTCCGTCCGCCGTTGCGCTATTCGTCTACAAGTGGACAACCTGCATCCACACCGGAAGGAGACGTCTTGAGATACGCGCTCTTGGCCTACGTCAACACCGAGGTTCGCGACCGCACGCCTGAGGAGGAGCGTCGCCGGATCAACGCCCGCGTGGCCGATGTGCTCGACGGTCCAAGCGTGACCGGGTGGTTACGCCTCCAGGATGCGGAGTCGGCCACGACCGTCCGCGACGAACAAGGCAGGACGCTGTTGACGGACGGACCGTTCGTCGACAGCAAGGACGTCCTCGGCGGCTTCATCGTCGTCGAGGAGAAGAACCTCGACGGCGCCCTCGCCGTCGCCCGCGAGCTGCAGGAGCTGGGGACCATGTCCGCGATCGAGGTCCGCCCCATCCGCGAGGAGCCGCTCGTTGCTTGACCAGGTGTTCCGCGACAACTGGGGCCGCGTCCTCGCCTCGCTCGTCGGCTTTCTCGGCGACATCGAGCTGGCCGAAGACGCCGCCCAGGAGGCGTTCGCGACGGCCGCCGAGCGGTGGCCACGAGTGGGAACCCCCGCGAACCCGACCGCGTGGCTGATCACGACTGCTCGCAACCGCGCGATCGACCGGATCCGGCGCGAGCGGAGCCTGGCGGCGAAGACCGAGCAGCTGCAGCGGGAGCTGCGCGACGGAGCGGAGGACGCAATGCTGCAGAGCACGACGTTCCCTGACGAACGGCTCGAGCTGATCTTCACGTGCTGCCACCCAGCGCTCGCGCTCGAGGCGCAGGTCGGACTCACCCTGCGGACGCTCGGCGGCCTCTCGACCGAGGAGATCGCGCGCGCGTTCCTCGTCCCGTTCGAAACGATGAGCAAGCGCCTGACACGCGCCAAGCACAAGATCCGCGACGCCGGGATTCCGTTCGCCGTCCCGCCGGACCACCTGCTGCCCGAGCGGCTCGACGCCGTGCTCGCGGTCGTCTACCTGATCTTCAACGAAGGGTGGGGCGGCGGCCGGATCGACCTCTCGGCCGAGGCGATCCGTCTCGGCCGCTCGGTCGGTCAGCTGATGCCCGACGAACCCGAGGCGCACGCGCTGCTCGCGCTGATGCTGATCAACGACGCACGCAGCGCCGCGCGGTTCCGCGACGGACAGCTGGTACTGCTCGAGGACCAGGACCGGGCGCTGTGGGACCGGCAGCAGATCGAGAAGGGGCGAGCGCTGCTCGCGCGCGCGATCGCGCTGCACGGCGGCGGCTCGTACGTGCTTCAGGCGGCGATCGCCGATCTCCACCTCGAGGAACCGCACGACTGGGACGAGATCGCGCTGCTCTACCAGCGGCTCGAGCAGGTCACGGGCTCTCCGGTCGTGACGATGAACCGCGCGGTCGCCGTCGCCGAACTCGAGGGACCGCAGGCCGCGCTCGACCTGCTCGACCGGCTCGAGCTCGACGACTACCGGTACTACCACTCGACTCGCGCCAGCGTGCTGCGGCGCCTCGGGCGCGACGACGAGGCGCGCGACGCCTACGCGCGCGCGCTCGAGCTAACCCGCCCCGGGCCCGAACGTCGGTTTCTCGAGAGTCGGCTCGCCGATCTGTCCGGAAGCCCCGGGCAGCGTTCCGGCTCGTGACGCGTCAGCGCGGGCCCCGGGTCCGCCGCCCATGTCTCTGGGCGTCCGGGTGGTCCCGTGCGGCCGCGAAGATCGCGGCCGTCTCGGGGTCGATGTAGTAGTCGGTGCCCCCGTCCGGTCGCCCTTCGGTGTCGATCGGGAGCACCCGATTGAGGTGACGGGAGTAGCGGCCCGGCCAGGCGAGGATCCCCGCGACCCCGTGGGCCCCCTTCTCGAGACCCAGCCGTGTCGCGATCGCCTCGCCGCCGAACCGCTCGCCGGGCGCGTCCAGCAGCAGGTCGAACAGCTCGCGGGCCGGGGGAGCGAGCTTGCGATACAGCCAAGCCGCCTGGTCGGCGTCATCCGCCGACCAGGCGCCCGCGTCGGAGCGGCGGCGACGGCCGTGGGGGCCGTGGCGCCACCGCTCGCGTGACGAAGCAGATCCGGGTTCGGCCGACAGGAAATCCGAGAACCAGGCGTAGAACTCCGGCACCCGCTCCTCCGGTACAGCGACCGTGATCTGCTTGTCGGCCACGTGCTAGGCCTCCGTGACCTCGGGGGCCTGTGCCGGGGTCTCGGCCTGTCTCTCGTGGGCCTCGCCGGGCTCGCAACGATGCTGCCCGTGGCCCCAGCCGCGCCCGCGGCCATGGCGGCGATGCTCGCCGCGCCTTCCGCGTCGGCCGGGACCGGCCAGGAACCGCGCGAAGAACGCGTGGAATTCCGCCAGGCGCTCCTCGGGAACCTCGACCGTGACCTGCTTGTAGTTGGTGGGGGTGGTTTCTGAGATGCCTTCCATCTCATTCCTCCTTATTTTGCTTACGAGTGCAAGCATAGCACAAGTAAATACTTAAGTAAATGAGAGGGGACCCCGTGTGTGTCGCTACCGACCGGCAGCTACCACCGGCTTCGTCCGCGGCAACCCGGCGATCACCTCGTCCGGGAGGTCGAGGTGCGCCTTGACCAGCTCGGGCGGGAGGACGCCCATCCACTGGGCGAGCGAGACGTCGGCGAAGTGATCGGAGCGGAACATCTCGAGGAACGTGAGCGTCTCGTCGCCGGTGTTCTGGACGTAGTGGCCCATCGCGAACGGGACGTACCCGACGTCGCCGGCCTGGTAGTCGAACGTGCGGGCCTTGCCGCCCGACGCGAACACGGTCATCCGGCCCCGGCCTGAGAGGTAGTACTGCCACTCGTCGGTGGTGGGGTGCCAGTGGAGCTCGCGGATCGCGCCGGGCTCGACCTCGACCAGCGCCGCGGCGATCCGCTTAGAGATCGTGAAGTTGCGGGAGTCGGTGACCCGGACCTGGCCGCCGGGGAGCCTCGTCGGCTCCTGCGCGTGCATCCGCCAGGTGTAGGACGCCGGCGTCTCCGTCGCGGGATAGGGAGGGGCGTCGTCGCCGAGCGCGGGCGGCACGTCGCCGGCGAACATGTACCGGGTATGGCCGATGTCGGTCGGCAGCGCGTCGAACGCGGACTCGTCGACGCCGAAGTTCAGCGCCAGCACGTCGCGCGCGGTGTGCGCGAACCAGTCGGTGATCAGGAACGTCTCGTTCTCGGAGAAGTCGCCCGAATCGAACACGAGCAGGAACTCGACGCCGTCGTCAAGCGCCTGGATCGAGTGCGGAAGACCGGCCGGGAAGTACCACAGGTCCCCGGCGGCGACGTCGTCGATGAACAGCCGTCCCTCCTCGTCGAGGATGCTGACGCGGCAGCTGCCGGCGATCACGTAGGACCATTCCGCCTCCTTGTGCCAGTGCAGCTCGCGGATCCCGCCGGGCGTGAGCCGCATGTCGACGCCGGCGATCTCGGTCGCGATCGGCAGCTCCCGGGTCGTGATCTCGCGCGCCCAGCCTCCGCTCAGCACGCGGTTGTGCGCCGTCGCGTAGGAGAACTTCAGGTTCGGGACCGTGCCCGCGTCGGTCTGCGGGCCGAGCAGGCTGCTCGGGTTCTCGCGCTCGAGCGGCACGTTCCGCGGCCCGAGGATCGTGGCGCCGCGGCCGTCGACGACCGGCTCGGGCGGGGGCGGGTTGGTGCTCATCTCGGCTCCTTCGGTTGGCGGCGGGTCAGGTCGCGTGGTCAGGCAGGACGCGATCGCGACAGCCTTTCGCCTCGCCGAGGGGCGGGTCAAGTGTCTGCGCCGGAAGGGAGGAAGCCGAGCGGCCCAGGTCCGTCTGGGCCGCTCGGCTAGCCGGAGGGGGCCCCCACGGCCTCTCCGGTCTGGGACCGCCGTCCACGCGGTCCAGATCATCAACAATGCCCCTGTTGTTGACCTCTGGTTGATAAGACTACAAGATTGTTGACCAGCGGTCAAGTAGAATTACGTAAGTGGCATCAGAACCCGCCTACAAACGGCTCGCTGTCGACGAACGCCGCCGACAGCTACTCGACGCCGGCGCCGCCCTGTTCTCAGAACGCGCCTACGAGGAGATCTCGATGCGCGACATCGCGCACGCGGCCGGCGTCTCCAAGCCGCTGCTCTACCACTACTTCCGCTCCAAGACCGACCTGTTCAAGGCCGCGATCGCCGAACACGCCGCCGAACTGCAAGCCGCGATCGAACCCGGCAGCGACCAGGACCCGATCGAGCAACTCGCCGTCAGCCTCGACAAATACCTGCAATGGATCGAGACCAACGCCCGCGCCTGGGTCAAGCTGATGCAATCAGCCGCCGCGATCCCCGAAGCCCGCGAGCTGATCGAGGGATTCCGCCGCAGCACGATGGAACTCGTGCTCGCCCAACTCACCGGCAACCAACGCCCACGCCCACTCCTACGCGCCGCGATCACCGGCTGGCTCGGCTACATGGACGCCGTCCTGCTCGACTGGGCCCAAACCAAAGACATCCCCCGCGACAAACTCCGCGACCTCCTCATCAACGCCTTCGCCGCCACCCTCGCGATCGCCCAACAACTCGACCCCAAGGTCAAACTCGGAAACGACGACTGACCCTCCGTAGGGTCTTGAGCTCCCTGAGGCGCGACCGGTTTTCGAGCGGCGGGCGCCCGGTACCGAAACCCTGGGGAAGGATGGTGCGGTGAGCTCAGCTCCGCCGCAAAGTCCATGCCCCCGGCGGGTGGACGCTGACCTGGCAGGGCGGCTCCACCAACGTGATCCCCGGCACGACGATCCTCGACGGCATCCGGCAGCTGGCTCGCGGCAACGTGACGTACAGCGCGGACGCCTCGGCGCCGATTCCGCACGATGCCACGGGCATCGTCGTGGTCGGCGAGACCCCGTGCGCCGAGGGATACGGCGACGTGTTCGGCCCCCAGTGGGCGTACGACCCGGGCGACAACGGCGTGCCCCGGCCTGTCAAGGACATGCAGCTCTCGACGGCCGACAAGGCTGCGATCGACAGGGTCTGCGCAGCGGCGGCGCGATGCGTGATGGTGATCGTCTCGGGCCGGCCGCTGATTCTCGATCCGGCCCAGCGCGACGAGAGCGACGCGATCGTGGCGGCCTGGCTGCCGGGCAGCGAGGGCGCCGGCGTGGCGGACACGCTGTTCGGCGTGCGCCCATTCACCGGCAAACTGCCCGTGTCCTGGCCGCGGACGCTCGCGCAGGAGCCGATCAACGTGGGCGACCCCCACTACGACCCGCTGTATCCGTACGGCTACGGGCTCACGACGCACGTCGGGTACGCCGGACGGAGCAGGGGCTGAACGCCAGGGTGCCGGGTCGGGCGGCGCGACCGCGGCCCGGCACCCGCTTCTGCTTCCGGTCTACCGTTCGCTGAGTGTCAACCGACTACGAGTCGATCGCCGAGCAGTACCGGGACTCCAAGCACGCGGCGTGGCGAGTCCACATCGAGACCCCGTCGTTCATGCGGCTCGTGGGGGACGTCGGCGGCAAGTCCGTGCTGGACCTGGCGTGTGGCGAGGGCTTCTACTCCCGGGGCCTGATGCGGCGAGGAGCCGCGCGCGTGGTGGGAGTCGACAGCTCGCCCGCGATGATCGCGCTGGCCCGGGCGGCCGAGCGAGCGGAGCCGCGCGGCGTCGAGTACGCAGTCGGCGACGTGCGGGAGCTCGAGCTCGGAGAGCGGTTCGACCTCGTCGTCGCGGCGTTCCTGCTCAATTACGCCCCCGGTGCGCCTGAGCTCGGTGAGATGTGTCGCGCCGTGGCGCGGCACCTGAAACCGGGTTGCCGGTTCGTCACGATCAACAGCAATCCCGAGCTCGGGGCAAAGCCGGTCGACTACAGGAAGTACGGGTTCGAGCGGTTGGTGCGAGGCGATCTGCCCAACGGCGCTCCGTACACATTTCGCAACTACCAGGACGACACCTCGTTCGACATCACCGTCCATCAGCTCGACGTGGCAACGCACGAGCGGGAACTCGCCGCGGCCGGGCTGACCGACGTGCGCTGGGTCGATCCGGAGGTCTCGGATCAGGGGGCGAAGGAGTTCGGCCCCGGATACTGGGACACGTTCCTCCGCGAGCCGCCGATCATCTTGATCGAGTGCCGCGCGAGCCGCGGATGAACAGCGCGATCGCGTCGGCGACCAGCTCGTCCGACCGGGCGGCGTCGACGAGCCCGCCGTTGACCACGGCGGCGATGCCCTGCACGGTGGCGAGCAGGACGAGCCCCACGCGCCACGGCTCGCCGGGTTCGAGCACGCCCTCCGCCTGGCCCTGCTCGACGAGCTCGAGCAGGACCGAGAGCGCGCCCCAGGCGGCCTCCCGGACCGCCGGCGGGGGCTCGTTGTGCTTGCCGGCGAACATCAGCTCGAGCAGCGCGGCGTCGCGCGTGGCGAACCGGACGTAGGCGGCGGCGGTCGCCTGCAGCCGCGGCTCGAACTGCTCGCCGGCCCGCTCCAGCGCCCGGCGGAGCTCCGTGCCGAGGCGGACAAAGCCGGCCTCGGCGAGCGCGTCGAGCAGGGCCTGACGATCGGGGAAGTGGCGCCGCGGCGCGGCGTGGCTCACGCCGACGTCGCGCGCGAGCTCGCGCAGCGACAGGCGATCTACGCCCTGCTCGCGAACGCTGACCTCGGCCTGTTCGAGCAACGCGGCGCGCAGGTTCCCGTGGTGGTAGGCGCGCGTGGCCATCGCCGCGAGCGTAGCGAAGGGTGTAGTCGTTGACATCATTGTTGCCAGCGACTACATTGTTGGCCATGGCTACTTCGGGCCATCACTCGACGGAGCCCCGCACCGCGATCGTCACCGGCGCCACCTCGGGGCTTGGACTCGAGTGTGTCCGCGCGCTGCTGAGCGAGGGCTGGCACGTGGTGATGGCGGCGCGCGATCTCGAGCGGGGACAGGCGATCGCCGGCGACCTCGCCTGCGGAGATCGCTGCGTCGTGATGCGCGCGGACCTCGCCTCGCTCGCGTCGGTGCGGGCGTTCGTCGTGGCGTACGGCGACGCCGGACTTCCGCCCACGCACGCGGTGATCTGCAACGCCGCGATGCAGGTCGTGTCCGGGACGCGCCGGAGCGAGGATGCCGCCGCCGCTGTACGCGTCGGCCGAACGGTTGGCGCACGCCGACGCCGACCCCGATGAGCCGATCGCGAAGCTCGGCCGCCGCCGCTACACGACCTCGAAGCTCTGCAACGTCCTGTTCGCGTACGAGCTGGACCGCCGGCTTCGGCACGATCGCCGCGAGATCACCGTGAACGTGTTCGATCCCGGCCTGATGCCGGGCTCGGGCCTGGCCCGCGACTACACCGGTGTGCAGCGCCTCGCTTGGCGGTTCGTGCTGCCGCTGCTGCGGGTCCTTCCCGACGTGAACAGCACCCAGACCTCCGGCCGGAATCTGGCGGCGCTGGCGGGCGACGAATGCTTCGCGCACGTCAGCGGGGAGTACTTCCTCGGCCTCAAGGCGGTCGGCTCGTCGACCGAGTCCCGCGATTCCGCGAAGGCGGCGGACCTCTGGGCCACGAGCGAGCGGCTCGTCGCGAGCTGAGGTGGATTGCGCGAGCGTCTCGGGCCGAGCCTCGCCGCTCGGGCGCCCTACGGCAGCGGCTTGCCGAAGTCGGGATCGAACGGCTGCCTGTCCGGCTCGCACACCGTCCCACGTTTCGGGGCCACGAGATCGACGACGTACCGGGCGATCGATCCGGTGACGCACACGCTCGGATCCGAGGATGACACGTGCCCATACCCGTTCTCGCTGAGCAGCACCGCGTTCCCGAGCAGCCGTGAGACGAGCCGGGCGTTCGCGAACGGCGTCGAGGGGTCGAAGCTGTTGTCGACGACGAGGATTGGCTTGGCCGTCCGCGCGTGCCACGGCCCCGTGTACCGCCCGGTGGCGCGTACGCCCCACGCCGCGCACGTCGACCACAACGACCATGTGTACAGCGGTCCGCTGATCTGGCTCACCGCCGTCAGGTGAGCGAGCACGGATCGCCAGGCGCCGGTGCCGGCGCGGTCGGGGGAATCGGCGCAGAAAATCGCCTGGGTGCCCTCGAAGTCGGGCGACCGACTCCCGGTCAGCCCCGATCTGTGGGCCATCTCGAGGGCCGACCCGTCCCCCTCGGCCGCCTGCTCGAGCGCGATCGCCAGCTCCGGCCACTCGCTCGGATGGTCGAGCGCCGGCGTGATCGCGAGCAGTGCATCGACGTACCGGAGCCTCCGCGGGGGAGGCGCCTTGGGGGCCGGGATCGGCCCGCGCTTCAGCCGCGCGAGCAGGGCGTCGACTCGTGCCGCCACCTGGCCGTGTCCGGCGAGGGCGCATCGCGATGGGCCGGCGGCCTGGCACGTCGACTGGAACTTCTCGAACACCAGATCGGTGTCCGACCGGATGTTCGAGAGCGCCGACTCCGTGCTCGCCGTCCAGTCGAACGGATTGACGACCCCGTCGAGCACCATCGCCCGGACTCGCCCGGGGAACAGGTTGGCGTAGATCTGCCCGAGAAACGTGCCGGCGGACTCGCCGACGTACGTGAGCTTGGGATCCCCGACGAGGCGCCGAAGGTAGTCGAGGTCGCGAGCCGAGTCACTCTCTGAGATGTGCGCGAGCAGGTCGCCGCTGAGCGCGCGGCACCTCCGGGTGAACGCCGCTGTCTTCTGCAGGAAGCGCACCGACTCGGACGCGGTCGACGGGGTCGCCAGTTCGCCCCAGAAGTGCCGCCGCTCGCGTGCGGTCCTGAAGCACCGCACGTGCGTGCTGCTCCCCGAGCCGCGCAGGTCCCAGCCGACGATGTCGAACCGGTCGTGAAAGGTCGCGTCGAGGCCTGCACCCGCCAGCTTTATCTCGGCGACCCCGGAGCCTCCGGGCCCGCCCGGGTTGATGAACAGAGAGCCGATCCTTCGTTGCGGTCCGCCGGCAAGGCGACGGGCGACGGCGAGCGTGATCTTCCGGCCGCGCGGGCGCCGCCAGTCCCGCGGGACGAGCACCCGTCCGCACTGCACCGCCCGACCGCAGCTCGACCACGCGATCCGGTTCGCGGGAAAGCGGTTTGCCGCGGACACGTCCTGTCCCATGGCAGCCGACGCGCCGCCCGCCACCGCGATCGCTGCGCCTGCCCAGGCGGCCGCGGCGACGGCGAGCACACGCCCGCGCCGCTTCGTGCCCCATCTGTGCCCCGAGGAACTCAGCGTCATCGATGACCCCTGGCAATCCTATCGGCGCGATTGTCGACCCCCGGCGCCTCTGCGCCGGAAGGGAGGAAGCCGAGCGGCCCAGGTCCGTCTGGGCCGCTCGGCTAGCCGGAGGGGGCCCCCACGGCCTCTCCGGTCTGGGACCGCCGTCCACGCGGTCCAGATCATCAACAATGCCCCTGTTGTTGACCTCTGGTTGATAAGACTACAAGATTGTTGACCAGCGGTCAAGTAGAATTACGTAAGTGGCATCAGAACCCGCCTACAAACGCCTCGCTGTCGACGAACGCCGCCGACAGCTACTCGACGCCGGCGCCGCCCTGTTCTCAGAACGCGCCTACGAGGAGATCTCGATGCGCGACATCGCGCACGCGGCCGGCGTC
The DNA here is from genome assembly GCA_963770735.1 of uncultured Solirubrobacterales bacterium. Lineage (GTDB taxonomy): Bacteria > Actinomycetota > Thermoleophilia > Solirubrobacterales > Solirubrobacteraceae > Palsa-465. The sequence continues at coordinate 703,417 of CAVYRB010000001.1, forward strand.
TCCAAGCCGCTGCTCTACCACTACTTCCGCTCCAAGACCGACCTGTTCAAGGCCGCGATCGCCGAACACGCCGCCGAACTGCAAGCCGCGATCGAACCCGGCAGCGACCAGGACCCGATCGAGCAACTCGCCGTCAGCCTCGACAAATACCTGCAATGGATCGAGACCAACGCCCGCGCCTGGGTCAAGCTGATGCAATCAGCCGCCGCGATCCCCGAAGCCCGCGAGCTGATCGAGGGATTCCGCCGCAGCACGATGGAACTCGTGCTCGCCCAACTCACCGGCAACCAACGCCCACGCCCACTCCTACGCGCCGCGATCACCGGCTGGCTCGGCTACATGGACGCCGTCCTGCTCGACTGGGCCCAAACCAAAGACATCCCCCGCGACAAACTCCGCGACCTCCTCATCAACGCCTTCGCCGCCACCCTCGCGATCGCCCAACAACTCGACCCCAAGGTCAAACTCCAAAACCAGTCGAGCTAACGCGCCCCGGCGAGCGGAGATCACCGCCTCCGGCTGGGAATACGGGCGATCATGTGTATCGCCGTGACGCCAGCGTCCTTCACAGAGTTCTTCACCGCGTGCGCTGGCGTGGCGGGTGCGCTGATCGGGCTGCTGTTCGTCGCGATCACGGTCGCTCACGAGCGACTGATCAGCGAGGGAGCCGAACAGGGGCATCGGATTCGAGCGGCGGGCGCGCTGACGGCGTTCACGAACGCGTTCGCGATCTCACTGTTCGCGCTGATCCCGGGCGTGGGCCTGGGATCGACCGCTGCGATCGTGGGCTTGCTCGGCGTGGTCTTCGTCGCCGCCTCGACGCTGTCGCTGGTGCGGTCCAGGGGCGGTCAGTCTCGGTCGCCCCGGGACGCCGTTTTCCTGATCGGTCTGCTGGTCATTTTCGTGCTCGAGGTCATTAACGGCGTTCAGCTCGGCAGCCATCCGCACGACAGGAACCCCGCCCAGACGATCGCGGTGCTGGTGGTGGTCTGCTTCCTGACTGGAATCGCTCGCGCGTGGGAGCTCGTCGAGGGCCCGTCGGTCGGAATCGGCGGCGAGGTGCTCGCGATCGCCCGTGGACGGCGCCGCAGCGACGCTCGCCCGCCCGACGAACCCGCGGATTGATCAGCCGGCGGCCGTAGCCGTGGCCGGCTGCTCGCGCCGCGCGGCGGCTGCCTCCGGGATCAGCAGCATCGCCCCGAGCAGGAAGCAGATCCCGCCGAGTGACGTCCCCGCGTTGGCGATCCGGGCGCTGACCGGCTCGCCGGACGACGGCTCCACCAGCGACGCGATCGCCGAGATTCCGAACGCGATCGAGCCCATCAGATTCAGCGTGACGATCCACCACGACAGCGACCGTCGCCGAAAGCACGCCCACCGGTGGCAGACCTCGGCGAACGCCAGCTCGCTTGCGATCAGGAACGCGACCGAGCCGAACGCGTCGGGCGCCCACACGCGGGCGTTGGCCTGGTGGCTCGTCAGGTTGTGGTTCAGCGCAGCGAACGTGCTGACGTTGAACAGCACTGTTCCGACGAGCTGGACGAGCGCCGCGAGCCAGTCGATCCGCCGTGGCTCCCACGACACGGGGCGCCAGCGCCGGCGGCGCGCCGCGTAGCGATGGGGGACGTTCGCCGCCTCGGAGTACTGCAGGTAGGCCGCCGACGTGAAGAAAAGCGAGCCGACGAAGAAGGTCGCGCCGATCCCCGGTCGAGATGCCGAGCCCCACTGCGACGCAACCGCGCCCGCGATGAAGCAGCTCGAGCCGATCATGAACAGGATCGCCATCCACCAGCCCCGGCTGCGCGGGCGCCACCAGACGCGTTCCTCGGCGGCGACCTCGGCGCGGGCGCGAGCGGCCTTGCGGTAGGTCCGCGACCGCCACTGCACCAGCTTCCCGTCCGGGCGACGCAGCGTCTCCGAGGTCACGAACGGGCCGGGCCCATCGCTCGCGACCCGCTCCCATCCCGCGGGAAGCTCGAGATAGCTCTCCACGCGACTCCCGCTTGCCGCGCTACTCGATCACGGTCCGTGGCCCTCGCTCAGCCTCGTGCATCGGGCGCTAGTAGCCCCCGCGCTCCCACCGCTCCTGCTCCTCGATCGTCCGCTCGGCGAGCGGCGCGGCCTCGAGTCGTTGGTCGGGGATCGGTTTGCCGCTCTCGACCGATTGCCCGTAGGTGCCCTCGGCCAGCCGCGCCTCGGCGCGCTCGAGCGCCGCCAGCTGCTCGCGGAGGTCGCCCTGCCGGCCCTCGTCGAACTCGTCCTGATAGAGGTCCTCCGTCTCGAGGTCGCCAGGTTCGACGCGATCGTCGCCCTCGAGCGGACCTTCGGTGTGAAGCCCGAGCGCCTGCTCGATCCGGGCCCGCTCTCGGGCGAGCAGCTCGCGCGCACGGTCTGAATCCATGCACGCACCCTAACGACCCGCGCCGATGAACGGAATCGGAATGGGATAGCGACGCGTCACAATGGACGCATGGCGGACGACGCGCAGAAGCACGACGGCTCCCCCGAGCAGTCGGTTCCGCCGCCGCCGATGCCGCGCGACAAGGACGGCTGGCGCGTGGCCCCTGCCCCCGACGGCCGCGGGATGCCCGACGAGCACAAGCCGCCGCCGCCGCACCGGCTGCGCGGCTTCTGGATCCTCGTGATCGCCCTGCTCGCGGTCAACTGGCTGGCGGTGCTGCTGTTCCAGCCCGGTTCCAACGGCCAGCCGCGGGTCGAGGTCCCGTTCAGCCCGTTCTTCCTGAACGAGGTGCAAGCCGGGCAGGTCAGGTCGATCTCGTCCAAGGGCGGGACGATCCAGGGGACCTTCACGACCAAGGTCAAGTACCCGACGAACGACAAGAACGCCACGCCGACGACCCTGTTCTCGACCCAGGTCCCGTCGTTCTGGTCAAACCAGGAGATCACCCAGCTGCTGCAGAGCAAGGCCGTGCAGGTCAACGCCAAGAACCCCAATCCCGGGACCTCGTTGCTCGCCACGATCCTGCTGGGGTTCGGCCCCACGATCCTGCTGGTGCTGCTGTTCGTGTTCTTCGCCCGGCGGGCGGCCGCGGCGGGAGGAGGTGGGCTCGGCGGCCTTGGCAACTTCGGGCGCTCCCAGGCGCGGCGGGTCGACCCGCAGACGATCCGCGTGACGTTCGACGACGTCGCCGGGATCGAGGAGGCAAAGGCCGAGCTCACTGAGATCGTCGACTTCCTGAAGAACCCTGAGCGCTACAGCCGCCTCGGCGGCCGCCCACCGCACGGCGTGCTGCTGTACGGGCCGCCCGGCACCGGCAAGACGCTGCTCGCGCGGGCGGTCGCCGGCGAGGCCCACGCGGCGTTCTTCTCGATCGCGGCATCCGAGTTCATCGAGGCGATCGTCGGCGTCGGCGCCTCGCGCGTGCGTGACCTGTTCGCGAAGGCCAAGGAGGCGGCGCCGGCGATCATCTTCATCGACGAGCTCGACGCGATCGGCCGCTCCCGCCAGGGATCGGTCAGCGTCACCGGCGCCAACGACGAGCGCGAACAGACGCTCGACCAGATCCTCACGGAGATGGACGGTTTCGAGTCAAACCAGGCGGTGATCGTGCTCGGTGCGACCAACCGCCCTGAGATCCTCGACCCGGCGCTGCTGCGACCCGGGCGGTTCGACCGCCGCGTCGCCGTCCAGCCTCCTGACCGCAACGGCCGGCTGCAGATCCTCAAAGTCCACACGCGCTCGATTCCGCTCGCGGACGATGTCGATCTGGCCGCGCTGGCGTCCTCGACCCCCGGGATGGTCGGCGCTGACCTCGCGAATCTGGCCAACGAGGCGGCACTTACCGCGGCGCGCAACAACCACGACAAGGTGCAGATGGCCGACTTCACCGAGTCACTCGAGAAGATCCTGCTCGGGGCCCCGCGCGGGATCGTGCTGAGTCCCGAGGACCGCGAGCGGACCGCCTACCACGAGTCCGGCCACGCGCTCGTCGGGATGCTCACGCCCGAGGCGGACCCCGTGCGGAAGGTGTCGATCATCCCGCGCGGCATGGCGCTCGGAGTGACCCTCTCGACGCCCGACGACGACCGCGTGTCGTACTCGCGGGAGGACCTCGAGGCGAAGATCAAGGTCGCGCTCGGCGGGCGCGGCGCCGAGGAGGTCGTGTACGGCAAGGTCACGACCGGAGCCGAATCGGACTTCCAGCAGCTCACCCAGATCGCACGGCAGATGGTGGGCCGCTGGGGGATGAGCGACAAGGTCGGCCCGGTGACCGTGCTTCCGTCGGAGGGCACCAGCCCGTTTCTTCCCGGCGCGAGCGAGACCTCGCCCGAGATGCAGTGGCTCGTCGATCAGGAGGTCAGGCGGATCGTCGACGAGCTGCACGACGAGGTGACCGAGCTACTCGGCGAGCACCGCGACCAGCTCGACTCGCTCACCCACGCGCTGCTCAAGGCCGAGACGCTCGACGCCCCAGACGCGTACGCGGCGGCGGGGGTCCCGATGCGCGCGGCCGAGCTGCCGGCCCAGCCGGAGGTCAAGCCCGAGCCCGAGGCTCAGCCGGAGCACGCCTGAGGGCGGGCTTCCTCTAGGCTCACGCGGCGATGATCCTGATCGGGTACGACGGCTCCGACGACGCCCGCGCGGCCGTAGAGGGCGCGGCGAAGCTGTTCCCGGGCGGATCGGTCACGGTCCTCACCGTGTGGGAGCCGTTCGTCGAGGTCGTCGCCCGGTCGAACGTCGGCTACGGGATGGTGCCTTCGATCCCGGACTCGGACGAGGTCGACCAGGCGAGCACGAAGGCCGCGGACAAGACGGCGGCGGAGGGTGTCGAGCTCGCGAACAAGCTCGGGCTCCAGGCCGAGCCACTCACGTTCGCGCAGACCTCGACGACGGGCCGCGCGATCCTCGCCGAGGCCGACAAGCTCGGCGCGAGCGCGATCGTGATGGGGTCGCGCGGCCTCACCGGAGTGAAGTCGATGCTGCTCGGGAGCGTTTCCCACGAGGTGATCCAGCACGCCGACCGCGCCGTCGTCGTCGTGCCCTCGCCGCACGTGGCCCAGTCACGCGCGCGGGAGATCAACAAGGAAACGGCCGGCTGAGCGGTTCTGCGGCGCCGGGCTGGCCCGCCGCGGCGGGCTAACCGCCGAGGCCGCCGAAGTACGCGAACGGGTTGCCGCCGCTGCCTTCGGACACCGTCCGCTGGGTCCCCTCGCTGTTGACGACGGCTCCGGGCGGCGCCTCCTGACGGATCCGTTCCGCAAGCGTGTTGGCGCTGTCCTCGTCCGCCGCGCCCACGATCAGGAAGTGCCAGCGGCGCACGACCACGAAGCCCTCGCCCTCGAGCTGGTCGGCGAACTCGACCGCGGCGTGATGGTGGTGGAACTTGACGCGGACTTCGAACTCCGGGTGCCCGGTGTCGGTCGAATCCTCGCGCTCTCGCTCGATCAGCGCCGCGTGCTCGGCCGCCTTCTCGGTGTCGGTGGTCGGGAGCGGCTTGTCGGGGTCCTCCCAGTCCTCGGCGGTCGGGTGCCACCGCCGGAGTTCGAGCTCGACCCGCCACCCGAGCTCGTCCGCCTGCTTGCGGACGAGCTCTCCGACGGCCTCGGCCTGCTCGCGGGTGCCCGCGTACGCAAACACCTCGTTGTCGTCGGCTGAGATCGCGACGCGGTCGATGAACCGGTCCTGAAGCGTGTGCTCGAGGTCGGTCGCCTCGAGCCGCTCGCGCAGCTCATCCGCGCGGCTGTCGCCCTGGAACGTGATCCTCAGTCGCCAGTCGTCCGCCATCGGCCGGGACTGTACCGGGGGCCAGCGCTTGACCATCGGTGGGATCTCGATCAGGATCGCCGCATGACGATGATCGACGCAACAGAGCAGGCAAGGATGGTCCGCGACGGCGAGGCGTCGCCGGTGGAGCTGGTGAACGATGCGATCGCGAAGATCGAGGAGCTCAACCCACAGCTGAACTCGGTGATCCACCCGCTGTTCGACGAGGCCCGCGAGGCCGCCGCCGACGAACTCCCCGACGGGCCGTTTCGGGGCGTCCCGTTCCTGGTCAAGGACCTGTCCTGCTACATGGCGGGAGTCCCGGTCCACGAGGGGATGCGAGCGCTCCGGGACGCGGGCTACCGATCCGACCACGACATGGAGATCACGAAGCGCTTTCGACGCGCCGGGTTCGTGATCCTCGGCCGTACGAACACGCCCGAGCTCGGGATCCTTCCGACGACCGAGCCGGTGGCGTACGGGCCGACGCACAACCCGTGGGACCTCCAGCACTCGCCCGGTGGCTCGAGTGGCGGCTCCGCCGCGGCGGTCGCGGCGGGGATCGTGACGGCCGCGCACGCCAACGACGGTGGCGGCTCGATCCGGATCCCCGCCAGCCACTGTGGGCTGGTCGGGTTGAAGCCAACGCGAGCGCGGGTGACTCTGGCGCCCGACTTCGGCGACGTGATGGGCGGGCTCACGATCGAGCTCGCGGTGACGCGATCGGTGCGCGACGCGGCCGGGATCCTCGACGCGATCCAAGGACCGGCCCCGGGAGACCCGTATGCCGTCGCCGCGCCGGCACGCCCCTACCTCGAGGAGGTCGGGGCGGACCCCGGCCGGCTGCGGATCGGCCTGATGACCGCGCCCCCGGGCGGGCAGTTCGAGGTTCATCCCGAGTGCGCCGCCGCGGCGGAGCTGGCAGCGGCGCTGCTCGAGGAGCTTGGGCACGACGTCGTGCCCTCGTATCCGCACGACCTCGACGACCCCGGCTACATCGCCAACTTCCTCGTTCGCTGGACCGCCGGCGTCGACTGGAACCTCAGATACTGGAGCGCCGCGATCGGGCGCGAGATCGGGCCGGATGATGTGGAGCCGTGCACCTGGGCGCTCGCGGAGCAGGGCCGCACGCATTCCGGCGGTGAGCTGCTGCGGGCGGTCGAGGAGGCGCAGGCCGGTAGTCGGCGAATCGCCTCATGGTGGGCCGACGACGGCTTTGACCTGCTGCTGACGCCGACCTGCGCGGAGCCGCCGCCGCGGCTCGGCGAGCACGACGCGCCGCCGGACAACCCGCTTGCCCCGATCGTCCGCGCGACCCCGTTCGCGATCTTCACCGCGGGCTTCAACACAACCGGCCAGCCCGCGATCTCGCTGCCGCTGCACATGACCCCCCAGGGGCTGCCAGTCGGGGTTCAGCTGGTGGCGGCGTCCGGACGTGAAGACGTGCTCGTGCGGGTCGCCGCCCAGCTGGAAGAGGCGCGGCCGTGGGCGGAGCGGACGCCGCCGGTGCACGCCGCTGTGGCCTGAGGCCGGGCGAGCAGGGTCGAGGGGCGTGGTGCGTTTGACACGGACGTCCGTGTCAAACACACCACGCCGAGCACAGGACGTCGCCGGGCCGGCCATTCGCACGCTTCCTACAGCGACGCCTCGCTCTCGACCGGCTCGCGCCCGTGGGCGCGGAGCGCGTCCTCGATCGCCGAGATCACGGTCTTGAGCACGCTCACGCGAGCGTAGTGTTTGGACTCGGCGGCGATAACCTGCCACGGTGCGGCCCGGTGGTCGGTCGTCCCGAGCATCTCCTCGACGGCGACCTCGTAGTCGTGGCGCTTTGACAGATTTCGCCAGTCCTCGCCGGTCAGCTTCCAGCGCTTGAGCGGGTCCTGCTCGCGGGCCCTGAACCGCCGGAGCTGCTCGTCCTCAGAGACGTGCAGCCACAGCTTGACAAGCACCATCCCCTCGGTCGCCAGCGCCTCCTCGAAGCCGACGATCTGCGGATATGCCCGGCGCCATTGCTCCTCGGTCGCGAACCCCTCGACCCGCTCGACCATCACCCGCCCGTACCAGGAGCGGTCGAGCACGGCCATCCCGCCCCAACCCGGCAGCGCCTGCGCGAACCGATGCAGGAAGTGGTGTCGCTTCTCGTCGGGGCTCGGCGCGGCGAACTGTGCGACTCGGACGTGCCGTGGGTCGAGCGGGCTGACCAGCCGCCTGATCGCGCCCCCCTTGCCCGAGGCGTCCCATCCCTCGAATAGCACGCACATCGGCGGCCCGACCTGGCCGTCCCCGATCAGCCCGCCGAGCTGGAGGCGCAGCGCCAGCAGCCGGCGCTGCGCCTCAGCCACCCGCTTCTCGCTCTCCTGCCTGGAGAGCTTCTTGTTGAGGTCCGCGTCACGTAGCGATGCCATGCGCGCATCCTCGCAGTCCTCAGAGTGCGAATGCGAGCAGCCCGGACACGAGTCCGTAGAAGAAGCAGGCCTCGGTCAGCGCGAAGCCGAGCCACTGGATGCTCGTGATCTCCTCGCGCATCGCGGGCTGACGGGCGGTGGCGTCGATCACGCGTCCGAAGATGATCCCGATCCCGACGCCGGCGCCGACCGCGCCGAGACCGCCGCCGACGCCCATCGCGAGCGACTTGAGGCCCGAATCTGTGAGTGCGGCGAGCATCGTCAACCTCCTGTCAGCGGTACGGAATGCCGCTCGGGCGCCGCGGGCAGCAGCTCTCCGATCAGCTGGCCGAGCCGCTCGGGCTGGTCGATCTGCACGAACGTCCTCGCGTCCTCGATCCGCTCGAGCTGCGCGTCGGCGAACAGCGCCGCGAGCCGCTCGGCGTCCGAGATCGGGAAGAACCGGTCGCGCATCCCCCACACGATCAGCACCGGACCGCCGAACGCCGGCAGCAGCTCGGCGGCGCCGAGCGTGTGCTCCGGTGAGATGCCGCGTAGGACCTTGATCAGGTCTCGCCGGATCGCGCGGGCGCGAAGCGGGGCGACCCAGGTTTTCACGAGCTCGTCCGGCAGCGGCTCGACGGTCAGCGGGGCAAGCGCGAACACCGCGCGACGACCCGCCCGCAGCCGGGCGACCGTCGCCGTCGCCGCGACCGCGCCCGGGACCCGCCCGAGCACCGTCGCCACCGGCTTGAAGGCCGCCGGCGGGAAGTCCTCGAACGCGTCGCAGTTGACGAGCGCGAGCCGAGCGATCCGCTGCGGGTGGTTGGCGACCACCAGCTGCGAGAGCGCGCCGCCCGTGTCGTTGCCGACCAGCGTCACGTCGGTCAGCTCGAGCCGCTGGATCAGCTCGGCGATCATCGCCGCGAGCCCGGGAGGCGTGAGGTCGGCCCCGGGGTCCATCGGCTTGCGGTGCGAGCCGAGCGGGAGGTCGGGGACGATCACGCGCGCTCGCGGGGCGAGCTCGGGGATCAGACGGTCCCAGACGCTCCCGGCCACGAGCAGCCCGTGGACGAGCACGATCACCGGGCCGGTTCCTTCGTCGCGATACTGGAGCGTTCCGTGAGAGAGCTTGATCTCTGGCATCTCGGCCACCTCCACAGCGGCTAGAGTTCGCATACAGGGTGTACGTATCTTCACATACAGGCAGTATGCATGTCAAGGAGGGCGCATGGGTGGAGTAGCAGCGCCGGAGCCGGACGAGCCGGACGCACCGATCCGAGCTGACGAACCGGACCGTCCGCGCACGAAGGCAGCGCAGCGGGAGGCGACGGTCGCGGCGCTGATCGCGGTCGCGAGGGAGCTGTTCGCCGAGCGCGGCTACGCGGCCGTCGGCACCGAGGAGATCGTCCAGCGCGCCGGCGTTACTCGGGGCGCGCTCTATCACCACTTCCGCGGGGGCAAGGAGGAGCTGTTCCGCGTCGTGCTCGTGCAGATCAGCGCCGAGACGATGCAGCGCGTCGTCGCGGAGGCGTCGAAGACGGATGACCCCTGGGAAGAGCTCGTGCTCGGGTCCGAGGCGTTTCTCGACGCGAGCATGACGCCCGAGGTGCAGCGGATCATGCTCGTCGACGGCCCTTCGGTGCTCGGCTGGGACGTGTGGCGGGCGATCGACACCGATCACGGGCTCGGGCTGCTCGAGGCCGCGGTCCAGAACGCGATGGACGCCGGGCGGCTGCAGCAAGGGTCTGCCGCGGCGGTCGCGCAGGTGCTCTCGGGCGCGCTCGACGAGGCGGCGATGGTCGTCGCTCGGGCGGAGGACCCCGAGGCCGCGCGGGCGGAGATGGGCGTCACCGTTCGGCGGCTGCTCGAGGGGCTCCGGGGCCCGGTCGCGTAGAGGACCCGGGCCTGCGCCGAGGGCGGCGACGGAGGTTCATCGGCTAGGCCGCATTGACCGGTTACGCGATGTCAGTATGCTCGCACGTGGGGCCTGTCTCGACGCTCGGGGGAAAGGAGAGCGTTCGGTGAATCGCATAGGACGCTTGCTTGTGCTGGCTGCGCTCGGAGCGGTCGCGACGGTCGCGATCACCGCTGCCCCTGCCGGTGCTGCGCGAAGCCAGACGGTTCGCTGCATCGGGACCAGCGATTACTGCGGCGCGTCAGTGAGCATCGCGGGCGGGGCCGCCAACCGCGTGGTCACCGTCAACCTCTCCGGCACGAACCTGCAGGCGATCGGCGCCTACGCGGTCCCGGGGACCGCACGTCGTGGCTTCAGCATCACGAACGCCAGACTCCGCCTTGGCGGCTCGCAATACCGGTTCACGCTGAACGCGTTGCGGTCGAACCCGCGCGGTGCTCGCCTGGTCATCCTCTTCGGATCCTCGAGCGCGTCGTCGGCGCCGCTCGGCGGCAAGCCGCCCGGGGCGTGGCGTGGGGCGACCGCGATCTTCAACGTCGGCGTGGGAATGACCGTCTCGATCGTCGGCGGCGGCGGTGGCACGAGCAACTGCACGACCGACGAGACCAACACGACCTTCACGACCACGAAGGATGAGGGCGAGACGCACGGGTTCGGGTTCGACTCGGTCGGCGGCGCCCCCTGGGACAGCTGCTTCCGCGAGGCGAGCTGGAGCGACTTCAGGTTCACGCTCAAGGATCCGAACGGAAACCAGGTCGGGACCGGCGTGATGACCCTCCAGCAGTCCGACCCCACGACGGGGTATTTCGTCGACTGTCGCGCGCGGATCCAGACGGACGCGAAGAGGTGGCAGGGGATCAACTGCCACAGGATCGGCGCATCCGACGACAAGGTCATCCTGATCGAGCGGATCTATTGAGCGGAGGTTTGCGATGAAGCTCTCAAGACGTCTGCTCGCACTGGTGCCCCTCGTCGCGCTCGTCGCCGCCCTGACGATCGTCGGCCCGGCGAGTGCGCGCCGGACCCAGAGCGTCCGCTGCACCGGCACCGCCGACTACTGCGGCGCCGCCGTCAGCATCGCCGGCGGTGCCAAGAACCGCACCGTGACGGTGAATCTGACGAACACGAATCTCCGCCTGATCCGAGTCTGGGGCCAGCCGGTGGGCAAGAGCGCATTCAAGATCTCAAACGCCGGTTTCCGGCTCGGCGGTTCGGTCTATCGCTTCACTGTGAACGCCTGGGGTGGTAACTCGCGGGGGGCGCGAATCCTGCTGCTATTCGGCACCGGAAGCCGCGTGCTGGGGATTCGGGGCGTCGGGGACGAGACGGTCACCGCCCACGCGATCTTCAGAGTCGGCGTCGGCAAGACGGTCTCGATCGTCGGCGGTGGCGGTGGGACGAGCAACTGCACGAAGGATGAGACGAACACGACGTTCACGACCACGAGCAACGACGAGAAGCACGACTTCGGGTTCTTCGCCAAGAGCGACGGCGCCTGCAACACGTCGCTCTCGTGGAGCTGGTTCCGGGTCAACATCCGCAATCCGGACGGGAAGCTGATCGGGTCCGGAACGATGTACCTCGGAGTCCCGACCCTGTTCGGCGACTACCAAACCTCCTGTGACTCCGAGCCCTGGGTAGGCGCGGGTTGCACGAGCACCCGGCCGCTGCACTCGGAGCCGGGCAACTACGACCTCGTGATCAGCCGCTGACCCCGCGCCCGGCGGGCCGAGATCACCGCCACCGCCGCGATCGAGTTGACGACCGTGAAGAGGACAACCAGCGTCGTCACATTGTTGATCGCTCCACCGACTGCCGCTCCCGCCGAGAAGCCGAGCAGGCCGGCGCTAGCGATCGTCGACATCGACTGTGCGCGGACGGCCGGAGGCGTCAGTCGCTGACGAAGCGCGATCGTGCCCGAGTACGCGGGCCCTCGAGGAATCCCGTCAGGGCGATCAGCAGCAGCCCGACGGCCAGCGCCTCCGCGAGCGGCCAGAGCAGCGCTGAAACTCCCAGCACCGCGTAGGACGCCGCGATCCGTTGTGAAGATGGCCTACCGCGCAGCGCGAACGTTCCGAGGATCGAGCCGAGCGCGACCGCGGCCCACATGTAGCCGCTCGTATGGGCCGACGCGTGGAGCGAGTGCACCGCGTACAGCGGAAACCCGACCGCCATCAGCCCCCAGCCGAAAGTCGCCAGCGTGCTTCCGACGCCGTTCGCGCGCAGAACCGGGTCGCGGACGATCGCTCGTGTGCCCTCGCGGATCGCGCCGGTGACGCTCGCGGCCTTGTGCTCGTGCTGCGCCTCGAACGCGGGGTTGATCGCAATCAGCGCGCCGACCAGGACCGTGATGCCGGCCTGAATTTCGATCGCCGTCGCGGGTCCCGCCGCGCCGGACAGCACGCCCCCCAGCGCCGGCCCGATCGTGAACGCGAGGTTCAGGCTCGTGGCCTCGATCCGGCTCGCTTCGTCGAGCAGCTCGGGGCCTGAGATCTCGGCGAGCGCGCTGAAGAAGCTCCCGGTGCTGAGCGGGCGCGTGACGCTGTAGAGCACGGTCACCGCCGGGACCGTCCAGTTCGGGGCGTGGCCCGCGAGCGCGACGACGCCGAGCAGCCCGATCACGCTCAGCACCTGATCCGCCACGATCAGCACCCGGCGGTGCTTGGCGACGTCGAGCCACGCCCCGAGCACTGGCCCCGACAGCGCGCTCGGCAGCGTCGCCGCGGCCGCGGTCGCGCCGGCCAATGGCGCGCTGCCGGTGCGGGCGAGCACGAGCAGCACGCCGGACGTGTTGAACATCGTGGCGCTGATCCGCGCGAGCGAGACCGTCAGCAGGAACCCCCGGTAGCGGGGCCCGGCGCGCGAGCGCCCCGTAGCGGCTCGTCAGCTGGGATGAGCGGCGAGGTACGTCTTGTACGCCGCCCCGTACGGGGTCGCGGTCCCGTTGTAGTTGCTGATCAGCGACGGACCGCCGCCGCAACTCGCCGTGTTCCACGCCCACGCCGTGAACCCGATCTTGTGGCTGTCCGCCCATGGCAGCAGCGTATTCAGGAACCCGCCGGCGCAATCGTTCTCGCCGACCTCGGTCGCGAGCACCGGCACCTTCTGCGCGACGGGAGCCACGGTGCTGTTCCAGCACGACGCCGTGTTGCAACCGGAGAAGTTGTAGATGTGCCAGCCGGCCACGAGCTGCCCGGCGGGATCCGTCGGCCTGTTCGCCAGCCACTGCGAGAGGTCGCCACCCCAGTTCAGTCCCTCCACGATCACCGGCTGCTTGGCGCCGGCGTTCCGGACCGCGTTGATCAGCTGCTGCTCACCCGTGGCCTTCCAGCCGCCGGGCGTCGTGCAGCCGTTCAGCCAGCATGACCACGAGATGTCGTGGGGTTCGTTGAACAGGTCGAAGGCGACGCCGCTGACGCTCTTGTACTGCGCGGCGACCGACGCCCAGAATGCGGCGGAGTGGTCAGCGTCCGGAGCCTGCTCCTGGCCGAGGGCGAGCTGTGTGCCCGGCGCGCCCCAGTGCAGATCGAGGATCACGTCGAGCCGGGCCGCCAGCAGCCGATTGACGAACGCGCGGATCGCGCTCTGGTAGTTGGCGCCGGCGTACGCCGCGTTGACGCCGCCCGTCCCGAGCCAGCAGTCCTCGTTGAGCGGGACCCGGACCGCGTTCACGCCCCAGGCGCTGATCGCGGAGATCGAGGCGTTATCGGTCGGCCCGTCGAACAGCCCCCAGCCCTGGGCGCACGCGTACTCACTGCCGGAGCGGTTTACGCCCGCCACGCGCAGCGGGGCGCCCCAGCTCGTGACGAGCTGGTTGCCCGACACGGAGATTCCCGGGGGCCGCCCGGTCGGGAACCCCTCGAACGCCTTCGCGAACGCCCACCGGGACTGGGTGACGCCGCTGCAGGTGTTCGACGTCTGAGTCATCGGCGTGGGGCACTGCTGGTCGCGGTTCTCGGACCAGTACGCGAGCCGCCCGAGGCCCTTGGTGTTCGCGAACGCGACGAGCTTCGCCGCGTCGGAGGTCGTGAAGATCTCCTTGGGGTCGTCGTTGATGCCGATCATCGGCGTTACTCCGACCATCGCCCAGAGCTGCGCGTCGGTGTCGTGCGGATACAGCTTCGCGAGCTGGGCGTGGGTCGACTGCGCCGCCTCGATCGCGAGGTCACCCATGTGGCCCGCGTAGCTGATCGAGGGATCGAAGTAGTCCATCGCCATCACGTTGACCTGGCCGACCTGGACGCCGTAGGTGTTCGCCGCCTTGATCACGTTCAACCCGTCCTGGGTCAGGCCGGTCGGCATCACCGGCAGCGTCAGCGACACGTGCACGGGCTTCTTTGCCGCGTTCCCGGCCGCCTGGATCTGGGCGAGCGCCTGGAAGCGCCGGTTGATCGAGGTCGTGTCGGCGATCGCCGCGCCCTCGATGTCGAAGTCCAGGTCGCGGATCCCGTACTGGTTGATCACCGACTGGTACTGAGCGGCGAGCGCCGCGGGGGTCGAGCACGCCGCCGCGAGCTCGGTCCCGGCCTCGCCGCCGAACGAGATGATCGCGCTGCCGCCGTCGGCCTCGAGCCCCGAGATCGAGTTCGTGATCCACGGGTCGCCCAGCGGCGTGACGCCGCCCCAGGCGGCCTTGCAGCCGCCGCCCGAGACGATGAACGCGAGCGTGAAGTGCTTGAGGCCCGCCGTCTGCGCGGCGTTCGGGAGCGAGAACTGGGGATACAGCGTCATGTCCACGTAGGGCGCGAACTCGGCCGGCGTCGCCGCGCCGCTGCTCCCGCCGCCGCCCGCTGCGATCGTCGAGGCGGTGACAGAACTGCTGGCGGTGGAGACGTTGCCGGCGGCGTCGTAGGCCTTGACCGTGAACGTGTACTTGGTGGACGGCGTCAGGCCGGTGACGGTCGCGGTCGTCGCGGTGCTGGTCGCGACCTCGGTGGACCCGCTGTCCACGCGGTAGCCCGCAACGCCGACGTTGTCGGTGGAGGCGGTCCACTTCAGCGAGATCGTGCTCGCCGTCTCGCCGGTCGCGCTAACGCCGATCGGTGCGCTCGGAGGCTTGGTGTCCGGCGGTCCGCCGGCGCACGACTGTCCGTTTAGCAGGCAGTTCTGCGGCGGGCTGAAGGTGCCCGAGTAGGTCGCCTGAAAGCCGAAGTCGGCGCTCGCACCCGGAGCGAGCGTCCCGTTCCACGAGGCGTTCGTGACGACAATGTGGTTCCCCGAGGTGGTCGTGGTGCCGCTCCACGAGTTGACGAGCGTCTCGCCCGAAGGCAGGTTGAACTCGAGCTTCCAGCCGTTGACGTTCGTGCTGCCGCCGTTGTGGATCGTGTAGTCGGCGACGTACCCGGTGCCCCAGTCCGAGCTCTTCGAGAACGTCGCGGTCAGGCCTGCCGCTTGCGCTGCCGCCGGCGTCGCGATCGCGGCCGCACAAATCGCGCCCACGAGATAGATCCTTCGGAACCAGGCCATCCGTGCCATCCCCCCAAACGTCCGAGGCGCCCCCGCCCGCATCAACACTACTTGACCAAATTCGTTTCGCCGAATCGCCGCTAGACGAATGTATGATCGCCCGCGGCGGTCGGGATGCTCGGCCGCGGGGGCGGTCGAGTGCCGCGAATGGAGCGCATGCAAGTACCCGATCCGAACATCGAGGATCTCCAGCGGCTCGCCGCGGAGTTCGAGTTCACCCTTTCTGAGGCGGAGGCCGAGCAGTACCTGCCGCCGGTGCGCGCGACGATCGAGGGGTACGCGGTCCTGGACGACCTCGCGGGCCCTCCTGCGCAGGCGCCCGCTGGTCGCGACCCAGGCCACACGCCGTCCGCAGCCGAGAACCCGCTGAACGGCTGGGCGTGGCGGTGCTCGATCACGGGCTCAGCGGGCGGACCGCTCGCCGGCCGCACCGTCGCGATCAAGGACAACACCGAGGTTGCCGGGCTTCCGCTGCGGCTCGGGACGACGGTGATGGAGGGCTTTGTCGCCGACGAGGACGCGACTGTCGTGACGCGGCTGCTCGACGCCGGAGCGGAGATCATCGGCAAGACCGCGGTGCCGTCGTTCTGCTTCGACGGGGCGGGGTTCTTGGGCGAATACGAGCCGCAGGTGCTCAACCCGGCCGACCATCGCCGCGTGCCGGGCGGGTCCTCGAGCGGCAGCGCCGCGGTCGTGACCGGCGGCGAGGCCGACATCGCGCTCGGAGGGGACCAGGGCGGGTCGATCAGACTGCCCGCGAGCTTCTGCGGCTGCGCCGGCCACAAGGCGACATACGGGCTGGTGCCGTACACGGGGATCTTCCCGGTCGAGCGGACGCTCGACCATGTCGGGCCGCTCGCGCGCACGGTCCGCGACGTCGCACTCGCGCTCGACGCGATCGCGGGTCCGGACGGGCTCGATCCGCGGCAGGGCGGGATCTCGGCGGTCGCGACCCTGCCAGGGCTCGACCGCGGCGTCGACGGGTTGCGGGTGGGTCTCCTACAGGAGGGGTTCGGGATCGCCGACGCGTCCGAGTCCGAGGTCGACGGCGCTGTCGCCGAGACGGCACACGCACTCGAACGGCTCGGGGCGACCGTCACCGAGGTGTCGGTCCCGATGCACGAGCACGGGGTGGCGATCTGGAGCGCGATCGCGGTACAGGGGTGCGCCGACCTTGTGATCCGCGGCGATTCGGTCGCGACCAACGCGACCGGCCACACCTCGCCGAAGCTGAGCGACTTCTACGCGCGCGCGCGTCGAGAGATGGCAGACCGGTTCCCGCCGACGTTGAAGGTGACGGTCCTGTCCGCCGAGCACATCCGCCGCCACGCGCACCATCACTACTACGCGACGGCGAGGGCCCTGGTTCGTTCCCTCCGAGACGCGTACGACGCGGCGCTCGCCGAGCACGACGTGCTCGTGATGCCGACGACCGCGATGCGCGCGTTCCTGAGACCGCCGGCGGACGCCTCTGTTGAGGAGATCGTCTCGGTCGCGCTCGGCAATCTCCACAACGTCGTCCAGTTCAACGTAACGGGCCACCCCGCGCTGAGCGTCCCGGTCCCGGGCAATCGCGGGCTGCCAATCGGCTTTCAGATCGTCGGGCGACACCTCGACGACGGCACCGTGCTGCGGGTGGGAGCGGCGGTCGAGGGGCGCTAGCGGCATCGGTATCATCGCTATTGCCCGAGCACCCGCTCGGGTGGGGCTTTGGTGGGGTGCCCGGATCAGGACCCGGGGACCGGGGGACATGTTGCGGAGATACGGACGAGTCGCACGATGGATCGCAGGAATTGCGCTGCTCGCGTTGCTCGCCACGGCGACGGGCGCTGCGATCGCGTCCGGGAGTCCCCGTGGCTTCGGCCAGCATCCAACCGGCGTCCCGCCGGGCGGCGGGCTTCCGTATGACGGCTCGCTGACATCGGTCGTGTCGCCTTCACGGGGCGACCTCGTGACGGGCGCCGGGGTCGCCGTGATCCTGCGATCGCGTGCCCCCGCTCGCACGATTCAGGTGAGGCTCAACGGCCATAAGCTCGACGGTGGGCTGAGCGGGGCCAGCGGGCGCTACACGGGGTCCGCGAGCCTCGGCGGGGCACTGCGTCTAGGCGGCAACCTGATCACCGTCTCGACCACCTCGGGTGGGCACTTCGATTTCGATGCGGTGCGGTTCGTCGTTGCGCGCCGCGCACGCGGCCTGGCCACAGTGGAGCGCCTGCTCGTACACGGCAGCGACGCGCCTGTGACGGTCTCGGCCCACGTCGCTCGCAACGCGAGCTTCAGAGCTTCGGTCAACGGCCACGATGTCCGCGCGGCGTTCGCGCGCACGGGCGAGGAGCTCGTCGGCCTGCTCGGCGCCAACGACGGCGTTCGGCACGGCTCCAACCGGCTGCTCCTGACCGCGTATGCGTCGTCCGGTGGCAGTACCTCGGCGACGACGGTCTCGCGACGATTCGAACTTCCCGGGAACGCCCCGATCGCGAGCGCCGGAGACGATCGGACCGTGCTGGCCGGACAGTCCGTGAGCCTCAATGGAGGCCAGTCGCTGCTCGCACCCGGCGACAAAGGGAAGGCGTTCGCCTGGCGCCTCGCCGGGGCGCCGCGGGGCTCGAAGGCCAGGCTGCTCGGTTCCGCCCGAGTCAGCCCGTGGTTCGTGACCGACCACCCGGGCACGTATCGGATCCGGATGACGGTGAGGGCCGGGGCGCCGCGATCTGCAGGGCGCAAGACGGTCCCCACCGCCCCTCGCCGGTCGACGGACACCGTCACGGTCACCGTCCAGGCGAACGAGCCGTATGGCATTCCGCTGGAGTCGAACGGACCGAGCGGCGCGATCCTCGTCGACGGGGTCGCGCAGCCGGACACCACGCGCAGCACTCCGCTCCACGCCGGGATCTCGTACGCGGTCATCGATCGCACGACGGGGAAGCCGGGGGCGTCGGGGCAGTTCCCGGCCACCGCGGATGGGTTGAGCAAGCTGCTCGGCGTGGCGCAGAGCAACAGCGACGGCTCGAGCCTGCTGGTGTTCAACTGGAGCGGCGCACTGGGCGACTACCGCACCGTGCTCGCCCAGATCGTGAAATTCGTGGGCGGCGGGGATCTGCCCGCTTCCGACCAGTTCGCGTCGAACCTTCCTGGCTCCGTGATCGGCGTGCCGGGCGCGCCGGCCGGCAGCGGATTCTTCAATCACCGAGACCTCCCGAACCTCCCCGACCCGGGGGACATGTCCGGATACCTTCGGCTCAATGGTGTGACCGACCGGTTCGACTTCGTGTTCACCAGCTTCGTCCCGGTCGACACGGCGCCGCCGTCGAAGACCACGGTTACCAAGTCGACGATCACCGTCGGAGGCGCCGACTACTCCGTCGATCATCCGGCGGACGTCTCGGGCTTCCAGGTCGTGACCCTCGATCCAAAGTCCCTCGCGTTGATCGCGAACCGCGCTTACGTCACGAACTCGGCTTCGCCCCCCCAGTTGCCGCCCGTGGGGCAGCTGGCGACCGATCTTCAGTCCGCCGCGGATCAGCCCGAGCGCCCGCTCGTGATCCTGCAGTCCTACGGACAACCGAAGAGCGCGAGCAGCGACTGGGACCGAGCGGGGCTCGCGATCCAGAAGCTGGGCGGCAATCGCCAGGTGTTCGCCGATCTCAACCAGCCCTGGGCCGGCGGTGTCGGTGGAGACCCGACCGCGGGGCGTCGCGGTGGGTACGCGTTCATCGGGCGGACGGACGGCACGTCCCCACCGGCGGAGGTCAGCTACCCACTCGACGGGCAGCCGGCGCGGCTCGCGGGCCTGCTGATGCGTACGCGCGCCGCCGATTACGAGCCGATGCTCGTCGCTCCCGTGCGAGCGGATGGGCGCGCGCCGGTCAACGAAGAGCTTGTCCGGATCGCCAATCAAGCGCCGACACCGTTCCCGACGCTGGCTCCCGACGCGAGTCGTGAGGACGTGCAGGCCGCGGAGGACTTCCTCGGCGGCCCCGCAGTGATGAACGTGTGCCCGGCCGGCGAGACGTGTGACGTGAGGAAGACCTACTACACGAACTACAACGGCTCATGGCAGACGATCGCGACCGCGCTCCAGGACGCGACGACGAAGTGCCAGCTTCCGCACGAGGGGTTCACCCCGGCGGTGTGCGAGAAGGTCCGGTCGCAGCTGTTCGACGAGGTCCAGGCGGGCAACCGGGTCAGGCACTACCTCGGCCCGCAAGGCCTCCAGCAGCCGTTTGGCGCGGCCGGCGTTGCGGCGCTCGCCAACCTCGGCCAGATATCGCAACAGATCCAGGATGCGGTTATTCCTCATCCGGAGAGCGGGACCACCTCCAGGGTGCTGACGATCATCTCCTACGTTCTCCACGCGGGAGCTCTGGGGGGCCCGGCGGTCTCCGCCTTGTCGTCCGGGCTCGGCTCCGTGTTCGCGCTCGGGGCGTATCTCACGAAGCCGGGCAACTCGCCCAACCTGATTGGACCCGAGGTCCAGACGGCGGCCGCGAATCTGGGGGTGGAGCTGGCGAGCCGGTATCAGACCGCCGGCGATCAACTCGACGGGCTCGGGCGGATCATCGTCAGCGACTACGGGAAGCTGACGGCCGTCGCCGCGAAGGTCGACGCCGACCCGAACTGGATCATCGGGACGCCCGGAGCAGCTCGCGAGCAGCTTGTCCGCGCCGCGAAGCGGACGATCTCCGAGGCGCTGATCCCGGTGGCCTACCCGGTGCTCTACGACCTCGGGAGGGTCCGCAACCTCAACGCCGCCAACTGGCGCTGCGTGTACGGCTTTGTCGGCGAGCGGCAGAAGTTTCTGTTCGACCGCAACCCAGACGGCGGTCAGGTGGTGCAGCGGTTCCCCGGGGACTGGCAGCCCGTGATGGCGGTCGGCGCGGTTCACGCCACGGGAAGCCAAAACGCTGCCCGGATCCCGACTCCCCCCGCAAGCGTGGTGGACCCCTTGTTCGCGCCGCCCGCACTCGGCGGGCTGGGCATGCGGAAGCTCGAGTTCTACTCGCCGAGGCTGTTCAAGCTGTTCCCCGCGAGCCCGGCTAGCGGGCGGCCCGGGTCACTGGCGTTGTTCACCCCTGACTTCGTCCGACTCTGCAGCTCGATTCCCGACCCTCCCGGCAACTCCGGCTGATCACAGCGACCGCAGGAACGCCAGCAGCGGCCCGTTGACCTGTTCGGGGTGGCTGAGGTTGCCCGCGTGGGCCGCGCCCTCGATCTGGACCACACCGACGGATCCCGGAAGGTTCCGCGAGAGCTGCTCGCCGAGCGCCAGCTCAATCGACTGGTCGTCGGTCCCGTGGAAGACGATCGCCGGACACCTGATCTCATCGAGCCGGTCGGTGATGTCCTCCCGGGTGAACAGCGTGTTGCACGGTTCGGCCATCGCCTCGCGCGGGAGCAGCCGCCACTTCGCGATCCACACCTCGTTCAGCGCGGGGTCGCCGATGATCAGGTTGGCGATCGTCTGCGCGAGCTCGTCGACCGGACCGTGCTCGAGCCAGACCTCCTGCATCTGTTGGTAGGCGGGCAGGCGCTCCGGATCCTCCTGGCCCGACTGGGTGTCGATCAAGACAAGCGCGCGGACGCGCTCGGGCGAGAGCAGCGCCGCGCGCATCGACAAGAACCCGCCCTGCGACATCCCGCCGAGCACCGCCTCCTGGATCCCGAGCTGGTCGAGTAGGCCGAGGCAGTCCTCGGCCGAGTCCCAGTAGGTGAACGGCTGCCCGTCGAACTCGGTCTCGCCGAAGCCGCGCTCGTCCCAGGTGATCACCCGGAACTCGGGGCTCAGCGCCTCGACCTGCGGCGCGAACATCTCGCGGTCCATCAGGAACCCGTGGGAGAAGATCACGGGCGGCCCGTCGCCACCGCTGTCCTCGTAGCGGATCCGCTGACCGTTGACTTCGGCAAATGGCATTGACACCTCGTGTCGTCGGGGGCGCTGCGACTCTATTGGGCGTGCCCACCGCTTCGCCACCGTCCAGGAGCAGCCGATGATCCTCGACCGTCTTGACACTCCGATCGTGCTCGCGCCACTCGCGGGCGGCCCGTCAACCCCCGAGCTCGCAGCGGCCGTCTCGAACGCCGGCGGCCTCGGTTTCATCGCCGCCGGCTACCTGTCCGCCGAGGAGCTCGCGGCGCGGCTCGACTCGGCCCGCTCGCTAACCACTCGGCCGTTAGCGGTCAACCTGTTCGCCCCCGGCGACGGCCCGGCCGACCTTGAGGCGTACGAGGAGTACGTCCGGCGGCTGCGGCGGTGGACCGACGAGCGGGAGCTGCCGGTCGGCGAGCCGCGGTTCTCCGACGACGACTGGGACGCGAAGCTCGAGCTGCTCTCGTCGTCCCCGGTCGACGTCGTGTCGTTCACGTTCGGGCTGCCGGGTGCCGACGTCGTCGAGCGGCTGCAGCGAGTCCGGTCGGAGGTCTGGGTCACGATCACGACTCCAGAGGAGGCGCGCGAGGCCGAGGGGGTCGGCGCCGACGCGCTCGTCGTACAGGGCCTCGAGGCGGGCGGGCACAGAGCGTCCTTCGTCGACGATCCGGGGCGCTCCGGCTACGGCCTGTTGCCGCTGCTCTCGCTGGTCGCGGACTCGACCTCGCTGCCGATCGTCGCCTCGGGCGGGATCGCGACGGGCGCGGCGGTCGCGGCGGTGCTGTGCGCCGGGGCCCGCGCCGCCCAGCTCGGGACGGCGTTCTTGCTCGCCCCCGAGGCGGGCACGACCCCGGCCCACCGCGCCGCGCTGGCCGGCGACGCCCGCACGACCCTGACGCGGGCGTTCACCGGACGGCTCGCCCGCGGGATCCATAACCGCTTCATCGCCGAGCACGAGCCCGACGCCCCGATTGCGTACCCCGAGATCCACTATGTGACCGCGCCGCTTCGTCGCCACGCCCGGAAGCGCGGTGACGCCGAGATGATCAACCTCTGGGCCGGAGAGGCACACGCGCTCGCCCGCGAGCTTCCGGCGGCGGAGATCGTCGCGCGGCTCTCACGCGACGCCGGCGCTGCGCTCGCCGGCGCGTCGGCGCGTTACGGCCGTCAGTCCCGGTAGCCGGGATCCTCCGAGCTGTAGGCGTCGTCCTCGCCGCGAACCTCGCGGTAGCGGCGGTCGAACAGCGCGAGCACCTCGGTCACGTCGGAGGGGCCGCGGAGTTCGTGGCTGACCCCGCTCGATTCCGGCGTCACGAGACCGGGCTCCGCCTCGCCGTGCTCGATCAGCTCGTCGTGCTCGACGTCGAGGACCGGCAGCTCCGCGACGCCGCGGTCCGGGTACAGAACCCCGAGCTCCGAGCTCTCGTACGTGACCACCGCCGCACCGTCGTCGCGGCGCCCGATCCGCACGCCCGGCCAGGTGGCAAGCTCGTTGGCGACATCGGCGACGACCGCTTCGGGATCGGACACGAGATCGATCGTATCCACTCTTCGCACGGTGGTTAGGATGGGTTCATGAGCGACGAGACCATCGCGGCGCGGATCGAGAGACTGGTCGCCGAGGAGCACAAGCTTCGCGAGCAAGAGCAGGTCGACGCGGGCGAGGGCGAGCAACTCGATGACGACCAGCGGCGGCTGCAACAGGTCGAGGTCGAGCTTGACCGCTGCTGGGACCTGCTCCGTCAGCGCCGGGCGCTCCGGGACGCGGGCGCCGACCCCGATCAGGCACGGGTGCGCGACGCCGACACGGTTGAGCGGTATTGGCAGTAGCCGCCACGCCGCCGCTGGGGGGCCCGAGGCGATGAGCCCCGACGGGTCGCTCCCGCCGATCGTCCTGATCCACGGGCTGTGGCTGACGCCGCGCAGCTGGGAGCACTGGGTGGAGCGGTTCGAGGGCCGCGGCCACGAGGTGCACGCGCCGGCGTGGCCGCGGATGCACGGCGAGGTCGAGGAGGTCCGCCGCGATCCCTCGCCGCTGAACGGCCTCGGGCTGACCGAGATCGTCGACCGCTACTCCGAGTTCGTGCGCGGGCTGGACCGGCCGCCGATCCTGATCGGCCATTCGTTCGGCGGCCTGGTGACCGAGCTGGTGCTCGACCGCGGCCTCGGCGCGGCCGGCGTGGCGCTGTCGCCGGCGCCGGTCAAGGGCGTGCTGCGGCTGCCGATCGCGCAGCTGCGTGCCGCGTTCCCGGCGCTCAAGAATCCCGCGAACCGCGGGCGCACCGTGGAGCTGACGCCCGAACAGTTCCACTACGCGTTCACGAACACGATGAACCCAATCGACGCGACGGCTGCGTACGAGCGCTACCAGGTCCCGGGCCCGGCGCGGCCTCTGTTCCAGGCGGCGTTCGCCAACTTCAACCCGCGCGCGCCGAGCAAGATCGACTTCCACAACGACCACCGTTCGCCGCTGCTGATCGTCGGCGCGGGCCAGGACCACACGGTGCCGGCGTCGGTCAGCAACGAGGCCGCCAAGCGCCTGGGCAAGTCGAAGTCGGTAGTCGAGTACGCGACGTATCCAGGCCGGCCGCATTTCACGGGGGGTGCTCCCGGATGGGAGGAGGTCGCCGACCACTCGCTAGACTGGGCCACGCGACACGTGGGGGCGGCGGTGGCGTGAGCGGTTCACCGATCGAAGCGCTGCTCGACGCGTTCGACAAGCTCGACGCGGACGCGGTGATGGCGCTTGCGGCCCCGGAGATACGGGTGCGCACGGCGGACGGGCGCTCGGCTGCAGGAGCGGAGGCCGTGCGCGAGCTGATCGTGAGCCTCGTCTCGGAGCTGCGAACGACCTCGCACCGGATCGTCGCGGAGTGGCACGTGGACGATGTGTGGGTCGCCGAAGTCGAGTCGAGCTACGAGCTGCGCGACTGGCTGCAGCTGAACGGGCTTCCCCGCGCGTACGTGGTGCACGAGGGGCCCGACGGGATTCGCGAGGTGCATGCGTACGGCGCCCACGAGCGCCCGCTGACAGAGCATCGCACCGGCGACGAGGGGATCTGGCTCGGCGGCCGCTGGATCCCCCCGCTGTGAGCTGACGCGAGGCTAGAGCTCGCCGCGCCGCGCGACCAGATCGAGCTCGCCGGGGCCGACCCGATGACCGGCCGCGCACCGGAGCTCGACCTCGATCGGCTCGCCGTCTTCGCTATGGCGGAGCTCGATCGGCCCGCCGTCGTCGTCGAGCCAGCGATTGCCCCACTGGATCAACGCCGCGAGCACCGGGAACAGGTCGGTCCCCTTCTCGGTGAGCTTGTAGCGCTGGCGGGTTCGCTGGCCCGGCTCGCGATAGTCCTCGCGCTCGAGCAGGCCCGCGTCGACCAGCTCTCGCAGCCTCGCGGCAGCCACGGGTTCGCTGATCCGCGCGCGCTTGGCGAAGTCGTCGAATCGGGTCGTCCCGTAGAACGCCTCGCGGAGGATCAGGAACGCGGAGCGGGTGCTGACGACGTCCAGTGATCTGTAGATCGGGCAGCGGTCGCCGGCCATCCATCCAGCCCGGGGCTCGAGCTCTCCGGTCATTCGCAGAGTTGCTTCCATGCGCACATCATAGCTGACTAGCGCATGCCTAAGCCAGCATGATATGTTTCTGGCTATGAACTTGCTAAGCCAGCTCCTCGGCAGACCGCGCGGAGACGCGTCCCCGCGGCTCGTGCTCGTGATCGTGTGTGCGGGCGTCGTGCTCGCGAGCCTCGACCTGTTCATCGTCAACGTCGCGCTGCCGCAGATCGGCACCGACTTCCACCTCCGGGGCTCAGACCTCGGCGACCTCTCCTGGGTCCTGAACGCCTACGCGATCGTGTACGCCGCGTTCCTGGTCCTGTTCGGACGGCTCGCCGAGCGATACCGCCGCGAGCGCGGGTTCCTGCTCGGCGTGGCCGTGTTCGTCGCGGCTTCCGCGGCATGCGGCGTCGCGACCAGCCTCCCGGTGCTGGTCGCCTTCCGGGTCGTCCAGGCCGCTGGCGCCGCGCTGCTGACGCCGACGTCGCTCGGCCTCGTGCTCGCGACGTTCGAGCCGGAAAAGCGACACGGGGCGGTGCGGACCTGGACCGCCGTCGGCGGGCTCGCCGCCACGGCCGGACCGGTCGTCGGTGGGCTGCTCGTCGCCGCGAGCTGGCGGTGGGTGTTCTTCGTCAACGTCCCGGTCGGCCTGCTCGCGCTGATCGCCGGTTGGCGTCGGCTGCCGAGCGTCCCGGGTCACCCCGTGCCGCGACCGGACCTGCTCAGCGCGCTGCTGATCACGGGTGGCGTCGGCGCGTTCGTGCTCGGGCTGGTCAAGGGCGGAAGCTGGGGCTGGGACGACCCGCGGACGCTCGTCGCCTTGGCGGTCGGGGCGCTCGGGCTCGCGCTGTTCACGCTTCACACCATGCGGAGCCGTAACCCGCTGATCGACCGGGCGCTGTTCCGGCTGCGGTCGTTCACCGGCGCGTCCGCGGTCGCGATCGTGTTCAGCGCGGCGTTCGGAGCGATGCTGCTCTCCCGCGTGCTGTGGCTCCAGGAGGTCTGGCACTGGTCGGCGCTGCAGACCGGCCTCGCGATCGCTCCCGGCCCGCTGATGGTGCCGCTGTTCTCATTCCTGGTCGCCGGCCGCCTGATCGCGCGCTTCGGAGCCGGTCCGGTGATCGCGGCCGGATCGACGATCTTCGCGGCCGGCGTCGCCTGGTGGGCGGTGGCGATGGGCCTCCAGCCGGATTACGTCAGCGAGATGCTCGGCGGGATGCTGCTGACCGGGATCGGCGTGGGGCTCACGTTGCCGACGTTCATGGCGACGGGGACCGCCGAGCTGCCGGCGCGCGCATTCGCGACCGGCTCCGCCGTCATCAACATGCTTCGCCAGATCGGGCTCGCGGTCGGCGTCGCGCTGCTGATCGCGCTGCTCGGGACGCCGCACTCGCCGGCGCAGACGCTCGACGTCTACGAGCGCTCGTCGTGGGTGATCGCCGCGCTGTCACTCGTGGCCGGGCTCGTCGGTCTCGCGCTGCTGGCGGCGCGAGGCGCGACCGCAAAGCAGTCCGCCGCGGCTCGGGCGGGCGCAGTCGCGGGCGAACCCGCATAGACACGAAAGGAGAAGTGATGACACGCAATTCACAGAGTCCGCTGACGGGCCGAGAGGTGGTGATCGTCGAAGCCGCTCGGACGCCGATCGGGCGCGGTCACCCAGGTCGGCGAGCAGTCGAACAACATCGCGCGCAATGCGTGGCTCGAGGCGGGGCTGCCGTTCACGACCCCGGCGAGCACGGTCGATCGCCAGTGCGGCTCCGGCCAGCAGGCCGTGTCGTTTGCCGCCGGGCTGATTGCCGCGGGCGTCCACGACGTGATGATCGGCGCCGGCGTCGAGCATATGGGACGCGTCCCGATGGGGTCGAACGTGGCGCACGCCGACGAGTTCGGCACCCCGTTCCCACCCGAGCTGATGGCCCGCTACGACCTGATCCCGCAGGGCCTCTCGGCCGAGTTGATCGCAGAGCGCTGGGAGGTGACGCGCGCCGAGCAGGACGAGCTCGGGCTGCGCTCGCACCAGCTCGCTGCGCGCGCCACCGATGAAGGCCGCTTCGAGCGCGAGATCATCCCGTTCCGCGTCAACGGAGCGGTCCACACGACCGACCAGGGGATCCGCTGGGACACGAGCCTCGAGCAGCTCGCCGGTCTTCGGCCCGCGTTCAAGGAGGGCGGAACCGTGACCGCCGGCAACTCGTCGCAGATCTCCGACGGCGCCGCAGCGGTGCTGCTGATGGCGCGCGAGACGGCCGACGGGCTCGGCCTGACCCCCCGGGCGCGAGTGTTCGACGCGACCACCGTCGGCGTCGATCCGGTGATCATGCTGACCGGCCCGATCCCCGCCACCCAGCAGCTGCTGCGGCGAAACGGAATGACGATCGGCGACCTCGATCTGATCGAGATCAACGAGGCGTTCGCCTCCGTAGTCGGGGCCTGGCGGCGGGAGCTCCAGCCCGACATGGAACGCGTCAACACGGGCGGCGGCGCGCTCGCGCTCGGACACCCGCTCGGGTCATCGGGCGCGAGGCTGATCACGACGCTCGTCCACGAGCTTGAGCGCTCGGACAAGGAGCTCGGGCTCGTGACGATGTGCACCGCCGGGACGGCACCGGCACGCTGATCCAGCGGGTGTGAGCCTCAGCCCTCGGTCACGCGCGGCGCGTAGCGGTGGTGCAGCATCAGCGCGTTTCCGTCCGGGTCGGCGAAAAACGCCATGTGGCAGACGCCGGTGTCGAGGATGTCGCCCGTGAACTCGACGCCGCGGCTCTCGAGTTCGGCACGCGCCGCCTCCACGTCGTCGACGTGCAGCGCCATCGCGGTGCGGTTGACGTTGTGGCCGATCCCCATCGCTTCACCGTCGATGATGCTGATCGTGAGGTTGCCAGTCTCGAACTCGGCGAACTTGCGCTCGGGTACGTACACCGACCGCGGCAGCCCAAGCTTGTTGCCGTAGAAGTCGATCGACGCGTCGAGGTTCTGGGTCGAGAACGGGACGAAGTCGACGCCGGTGACGAGCTGCTCGGTCGTGGCCATGGGCCCTCCTGGTGCGGTTTGTTGGCGGTGATCACATCATCGCGTAACGTTCGAGCCACGGTGGGACGAACGCGATTTCCTCCGAGCGTGGTCGTGGTGGCGGTCGTGGTCGTGGTCGTGGTCGCCGGGGTCGCAGGATTGCTGGGGGCGTCGGCGGCGGGCGCCGGGGACGGATCGCTGCGGCCTGTGTCGCCGCGCCTGCTGCGGTTCCTCTCGGAGGGACCGATCGCGTTCAGTCCGGCCGGACCGCGCGCGCGTCCGCGAATCTCAGCCAGGGTCGCCAGCCGGAACGCTGCGCGCGAGGTGCAGTGGCGACCGGCCACCGCCATCGGCGTCTCGCTCGTCCGCCTCGCGCGTCGGTCGGCACCCCCGGCCGGTGCGCTCGCTTGGGTGGTCGCGCTGAAGCCGCGACACCCGTTGTACGACGGCAGTGCCTGGTCGCGCGGCCCGGCCGCCGACTACATGGAGGCGTTCATAGGCGCGCGCGACGGGCGCTTCCTCGGAGACGCGACCGGCTACAACCCGCAGCTCGAGGGCCGTCCTGGAGGCCAGGGGTGGGGGATGGCGGAGCTCAGCGCCCATGGCTAGGCTCGCCTGATCCTCGAGCTCGACACGCCCCACGGCCCCGCGCGGGTCGACGTTCAGCTCGCCGACGGGGCGACCGCGGCGCTCGTGCTCGGCCACGGCGCCGGCGGGGGGATCAACGCTCCGGACCTGCGGGCCGCCGCCCGGGCGGCGGGCGAAGTGGGCGTGAGCGTCGCGCTGGTCGAGCAGCCTTACCGGGTTGCCGGCCGGCGCTCGCAGCCGCCGGCCGCTCAGCTCGACGCCGCGTGGCTCGCGGTGGTCGAGCAGCTGCGGGCTGGCCCGCTCGGCGGCGCGCGCCTGATCACCGGCGGGCGCTCGGCAGGCGCCCGGGTCGCGTGCCGGACCGCCGCCGAGGCGGGCGCCGTCGCCGTGCTGTGCCTCGCGTTCCCGGTGCACCCGCCGGGCAAGGCCGACGACCCCACGAAGAGCAGGATTCCGGAGCTCGATTCGGTGCGCGTTCCGGTGCTGGTCGTCCAGGGCGAGAACGACCCGTTCGGGATGCCGCCGGCGGGCCGCCGGCGGAAGGTCGTCCGGATCCCGGGCAACCACTCGCTGCGGGCCACCGCCGCTGTCGAGCACGCCGTCGCGGCGTGGCTGCCCGAAGCGATCAGGTAGGAACCGGAACCGCCACGCTGGCTGCCAGCCGCTGGTGAACGAGGCTCACCGCCATCGATCCCTCCCCAACGGCAGAGGCGACGCGCTTGACCGAGCCGGCGTGCACGTCCCCGACCGCGAAGATTCCGGGCTGGCTCGTCTCAAGGAACAGCGGCCGATCCCCATCGTGGTAGGCGTCGAGGGCGTCGGTGGGAACCTCGCGGCCGGTCAGGAGGAAGCCCTTCTCGTCGCACGCCACGCATTTGCCCATCCACTCGGTGTGCGGCGACGCTCCGATGAACACGAACAGCGCTGTGACCGGCAGCTCCGAGCGCTCGCCGGTTTTTCGGTTCTCGATCGTGACGCGCTCGAGCCCGTCCTCGCCGTGGAGCTCGACGACCTCGCAGCAGGTGATCAGCTCGACCTCGGGTCGCCCAGCGAGCTCGTCGATCAGATACCTGGACATCGATTTTTCGAGCTCCTCGCCGCGGATCATCAGCCGACAGCTGGCGGCGTGCTTGGAGAGGAACATCGCGGCCTGGCCGGCGGAGTTCCCACCGCCGACGATCAGCACCGGGTCGTCCTCGCACATCTGCGCCTCGCTCTGGGTCGCGGCGTAGTAGATGCCGTTCCCCTCGAAGCGCTCGAGGTCGGGCAGGTCGAGCTTGCGGTACCTGGCGCCGGTGGCGACGATCACGGCGCGCCCGTTGACGACATCGCCCGTGTCGAGATCGATCGAGTAATGACCGTCCTGCTTGGCGATCGAGATCGCTTCGGCGGGAACCACCAGCCGCGCTCCGAACTTGCGCGCCTGCAAGCCCGCGCGTTCGGCCAGCTCGCCCCCGGAGATGCCCGTGGGGAACCCGAGGTAGTTCTCGATCCGCGAGGACGTGCTCGCCTGGCCGCCGAACGCGACCGCGTCGATCGCCTGCGTGTCGAGGCCCTCGGAAGCGCCGTACACCGCGGCTGCCAGCCCTGCCGGACCGCCGCCGACGATCACGAGATCGCACATCGGCGGCGGCGCTCCCCGGGCGCCGAGCCCGAGCTCCGCTGCGAGCTCCGAGTTCGAGGGGTTGCGCAGCGTCTTGCCCGCCACGATCACGACGGGCGTATCCGCAGGCTCGATCGCGAGCGTCCGCAGCAGCGCCTCGGCCTCGACGTCCTGTTCGAGGTCGACCCACTCGTACGGCATCCGGTTGCGCGCGAGGAACTCGCGCAGGCGCAGAGAGTCGCGGGAGAAGTGCGAGCCGATCAGCTTTGCCCCGGCGCCGACCTCGATCAGGATCTCGCGCCGCGCCATGTACGAGCCGAAGATCAGGTTCGCGAGATCCTCCTGGTTGCGAATGAACCGCAGGAATCGCCGCACCGGGACATGGATGACGGTCCCGGGATCACGGACCACGGCGGTCAGATACGCCCGTCCGCCGCTCAGCAGGTTGAGCTCGCCGAGGAACCGCCCGGCCTCGTGCAGCGCGATCACGCGGTTCTCGGTCCCGTAGCCGCGGACGATCGTCACCGCTCCCGACTCGACCGCGAAGAAGTCATAGGAATCGTCGCCCTCCTGAAACAGGATGTCCCCGGGCGAGACCTTGACGATGTCCCCGACCATCCGCAGCCGCGCCATCTGCTCGTCGTCGAGACGCGGGAAGGCTCCCTGGCGGTTGACGGGCTCGACGGCCTCGAAGCCCAGTGGTTGGCCCGTCCTCATCTCTCTAGAGTGCCGGAGCCGTCAAGCCGTCCGGGTTAGGCTTGTAAGCGCGATGGCCCTCGTGCTGCCCTTGGCGCTCGCTGGCGGATGGTGGATCTTCCTGATCTTCATCGTGGCGTTCGTGTTCGTGATCGCGTTCGGCTACTACACGCTCCGGGGCAGCGGCATCAGCCAGACGCCCTACCGCCGTTCTGGCGGGCCGCCGGAGTCGCCGAGCGAGCTCGCCCACGACATCACCCAGGAGGTCGGGAACTGGGAGCGCGGCACCGACAGCGGTCGCCGGCGCGGTCGCCCGCCCGCGATCCGGGACCCGACCGACCCGGCGGTTGCGGACGCGCTGAGGCAGTGGCGCAGCGCGCCGGCTTCTGCGCCGCGCTTGGTGCCGCCCGTCGGTCCCGAGGACCACGTCCGTGGTCCCGACGGCGGGACGGACGTCGCCGTCTACGTCGACCTCAGGTCCGCGCCGAGCCGAAACGCGATCCGGCTGCTGACGGAGTTCTCCGGCCAGCGGCCACTTCGAATCGCCGTGCGCCAGCTACCGCTCGCCGACGTGCACGCACTCGCGCTGACCGCGGCCGAGGCGCTCGAGGCGGCGGACGCACAGGGCCGCTTCTTCGAGCTGCTCGACCGGCTCGCCGAGGCCGGCGTCGCCGACGAGGAGGCACTCTTGACGATCGCGTGCGAGTGCGTGGCCGACCCCGAGCGCCTTCGTCGTGAGGTCGCCGACGGCCGGTACCGCGAACGGCTCGTCGAGCAGATCAACCAGGCGACCGAGAGCGGCGCCCGGGGGGTGCCGGAGATCTACATCGACGGCGAGCACTACGACGGGGCGCTCCGGGTCGACCCGCTGACCAAGGCGCTGAACAGCGCGAGCTCCGCGTAGGGGCCGGCGGCTCCGAGCTGCCGTGGAGCGGCCGGGCGCGAGGTTGATTTTCAACGCGGCGGGTGCGAGTGTCCGTCTCGATACCAGCCCGTTCGGGCTGGGCTGAAGACTTCGACACCCGAGGGTGACACGTGGCCGGATCTACTTTCATTGGGCACGTTGTACCTGCCGCCCCTCGTGGACTTGCCCCTCCGGCGGTCCGCGTCAGGCACCGCCTACGGGCGTACACAGGCTGGTTCTGCTTCGTCGTGGTCGCGTATTACGCGGCGGCTCATCTCGGCTTCGCGCTGAAGTTCGCGGGCCCGGTCGCGTCGATCGTATGGCTTCCGGTCGGGGTCGGGATCGTGGCGCTCTACCTGCTCGGTCCACAGTTCTGGCCGGCGGTGGTGGTCGGCGACCTGCTCGTCAACAACTACTCGACGCTGCCGGTGGGCTCCGCGCTCGGGCAGAGCTTCGGCAACCTGCTGGAGGTCCTGACCGCCGCGCTGCTGATGCGGCGGTTCGCCTCCCGCAACGAGCTGCTCGGCTCGATCTCCGGGTTCGGGGGTCTGCTGGTGGCGCTGCTCGCGGCCACGCTCGTGAGCGCGACGATCGGGTCGCTGTCGATGTTGCTCGGCAATGTCGTTTCGGTCGATGGGATGGCGCACCTGTGGCGGACCTGGTGGCTCGGCGACCTGTGTGGCGCGCTGATCGTGGTACCGCTCGCGATCGCATGGTTGCCGCCTCCGCCGCGCGCCTGGCTCGAAGGCCGAGTGCTCGAGCTGGTGCTCGTGCTTGGCGTGCTCGTCGGGCTGACGCTGCTCGGCTGGCAGATGAGCCGGCCGATGAGCTTCCTCGCGCTGCCCGCGCTGACCTGGGCGGCGCTGCGGTTCGGGCCGAGGGGCGGATCGCTGGCGATCCTGATCGGCGCTGCGCTGACGATCTGGGCGACCACGCACTACATGGGCCCGTTCGCGTTCCGCTCGGTGAGTCAGAGCGTGCTCGACACCCAGGTATATCTGGCGCTGTCGGCCGTGGCGACGCTGTGCGTGGCGGCGCTTGCGCGCGAGCGTGAGCTGCTCGTCGAGGGGGTCCGGGCCTCGCGGGCGCGAATCGTCGCGGCGGCGGACGACGAGCGCAGGCGGATCGAACGAAACATCCACGACGGCGCCCAGCAGCGCCTCGTCGCGCTGTCCGCCCACCTGACGATCTCGGCCGAACGGGCGCGCCACGAGCCGGCAACCGCCGAGGACGGGTTCGAGTCCGCCCAGGCCGAGCTGCAGCGCGCGATCGACGAGCTTCGCGACCTTGTCCACGGGATCCGGCCCCCGGCGCTAAGAAGGTTCGGTCTGGTCGGCGCGATCGAGCTGGCGGCCGCTCGCTCGATCATCCCCGTCGAGCTCGGAGACCTCCCACGGGAAAGGCTCGACGAGACTGCGGAGACGACCGCGTACTACGTCGCGATGGAGGGAATCGCCAACGCTCAGCGCTACTCGCGCGCGTCGATGATCCGGGTGACCGCACGCCTGTCCCCCGGCCGGCTCGTGCTCGACGTCGCCGACAACGGCGTGGGCGGCGCGGTCGAGCAGGACGAGCTCGGGCTCCAGGGGCTCCGCGATCGGGTCGAGGCGACGGGTGGCCGGTTCACGGTGCGGAGCGGTCCGGACACCGGCACCGTGATCGCGGCGCGGATTCCCGCCACCGTCGTGGAGTAGCGGGCGCGCTCAGGCGGGCTGCTGGTCGTCGGCGCTCGCGAGGTACACGAGCGCGGCCTTGACGCGACGGCTGACGTCGTCGGGGTTCCCCAGCTGCAGCTTCATGAAGATCGAGTTGATGTGCTTTTCGACCGCGCGCTTGGTCAGCACGAGCGACTGCGCGATCGCCGCGTTGCTCTTGCCCTGCGCGAGCTCGGCGAGCACGTCGTGCTCCCGCGGCGTCAACTCGGACAGTGGCGACCTGCTCGACAGGCTCCGCGCCTTGACAAGCACCTCGACGACCTTGGGGTCGATCACCGCCTCCCCCTCGACCGTCGCCCGGACGGCGCCGGCGAGCTGCTCCGGATCGTTGACCCGCTCCTTCAGCAGGTACCCGCGCCCGCCGGAGCCCTCGTCGAGGAGCGCCAGCGCGTAATCCGGGTCGGCGTACTGACTCAGCACCACCACGCCGATCTGCGGGCTCGTGGCGCGCAGCCTGCGCGCAACCTGGATGCCCTCGTCGGTCGAGGTCGGCGGCATCCGGATGTCGGTCAGTACGGCGTCGGGCCGTTCCCGTTCGACTGCGGCGATCAGCGACTCGAGGTCGTGGGCGCTGGCCACGACCTCGATCCCCTCGACGCCGTCGAGGATCCGCTCGAGCGCCTCGCGCACCAGGTACGTGTCGTCGGCGACCACCACTCGGATCGGGGGCCCGGACTCCAGATCCTCCGACGCTGACTGGCCGCGTGATCGCGCCACGTCACGCATTGTCGCAAGGTGGGGCCGCTCATCCGATGGGGGTGATGCGCCGTCCGCACCAGCAACGAGACTCCTTCAGGTGCACCGGCCGCACTCCGTTGCCCGATTCACGCCGCTCAGACAGGCGACGCGATTTCGGCGCGCGCTGCTGTTCAGCCTCGGACCGCTGCTCTGGGTGGCCGCGATCGTCGTCGTGGCGATCGGGCTGAAGCGTGGTAACTCGGTCGAAATCGCCCTGATCGTGCTCGGTGGCTCGCTGCTCGTTTCGCTCGCGATCCTGCTGCCGATGCGGTGGCTTCGGATTCGTTCCGACAGGGAGGGCGAGGCATGAAGGTCGCCGCGCTGATCGCACTGGCATTCGTGGCGCTGTGGCCGATCGTCACCGCGGGCGTGTGGATCACCGGCGGGGTCCTGTTCCGGATCCTCGACGAGCACAACGACGGCGAGCCTCCGGCCGGAGGATGGCCCGGGGTCAGCGTCCTGATCCCGGCGTACAACGAGCAGGCGGTGGTCGGACAGTGTGTGTCGGCGGTGCTGGAACTCGACTATCCAGAGCTGGAGGTGCTGGTGCTCGACGACGGCTCGACGGACGAGACCGCCGCGAGCGCCGCGCAAGCCGGGGCTGACGACCCGCGGCTCGAGGTGGTGCGCGACCCGGTCAACCGCGGCAAGGCGGAGCGACTCAACATCGGCTTTCGCCGTGCGACGCATGACCTCGTCGTGGTGTGCGATGCCGACACGCACCTGCAACGTCGCGCCGTCAGGCTTCTCGTCGCGCGGATGATGCGGAGGCCGCGGATTGCCGCCGTTGCCGGTGGGCCCCACGTGACGAACCGGAAGAACCTGGTTGCCGCGCTGCAGATGCTCGAGGCGGCGTCGATCATCGGCCTGATCCGGCGAACCCAGGGCTTCGTCGGCCGCGTCGGAGTCGTCGCGGGCGTGCTCGGCCTGTTCCGCCGGGATGCCGTGTTGGCGGTCGGTGGCTACGACGGGCG
Source organism: uncultured Solirubrobacterales bacterium (assembly GCA_963770735.1). Classification (GTDB taxonomy): domain Bacteria; phylum Actinomycetota; class Thermoleophilia; order Solirubrobacterales; family Solirubrobacteraceae; genus Palsa-465. Next base: position 738,558 of record CAVYRB010000001.1, read on the forward strand.
GATGGCGACGGAGGACATCGATCTGTCGTGGCGACTGCTGATGGCCGGGTGGGAGACGACGTTCGAGCCTGACGCGCTCGTCGGGATGGAGGTTCCGACGACCCTCCCGTCACTGTGGGCCCAACGCAAGCGGTGGGCGCGGGGGCAGGGCGAGGTGCTGCATACGTACTTCCGAACAGTGATGCGGTGGCGCAACCGCCGGCTGTGGGCGCTGGCAGGCGAGGGCATTCTGTCGCTCGCCTGGGTCCTCGGGCTGGTGGTGGCGTTTTTGCTGTCGTTGCTGGATCTGATCCTGGGCGACCGGCTGCCGATCCTCCGCTTTGGGCTTGCATGGGGCATCGCGATCGGGGTGGTGGCCGCCGTCCAGATGGTGTTCGCGCTGTCGATCGAGCATCGCTATGACCGCCGGGCGGCGCTGGCTTTCTTCCTGGGTCCGCTCTACCCGCTCGGGTACTGGACGATCTCGGCCGCCGCAGCGCTGCGCTCCGAGGCGCCGGCGATGATCACTGGCCCGCGCGAGCAGCGCGTCGTCTGGGACATCGAGCGAGAGACGGCGTCCCCGGCGCCCTGACGCCGGTGCTTCAGGTGTCGACCCGCCGGCCGGCCTAGGCGGTCAGTCCCGCCCTCGGGACATCTCGTCGATGCAGACCGTCGTTGCGAGGATCAGCGCGTCGTCCTCCCCGGGGGCGATCTCGATCCCGTACGTGTCCCTGACGCGGAACCAGCGCTTGGACACGTGCGCGATCTCCTCGCCGTCGCGCTCGATCTCGTACTCGTGATCGACGAAGTTCCCCTTGGCGTGCAGCTCGACGCCGCTCCACAGCTCGATCGAGAAGCGGTCGCGGAACGGCGTGATCAGCGCCTTTTGAACCGTCGCCGCCGTCTCTCCCTCCCGTTCCACCTTCATCGTGTCGTGGATGTGGAGCTTCTTCTCCTGGATCTTGTACAGCTCCTCGCCAGACGGGCTCTCGAGGATGAAGGTGCTCCGGATCCGCATCGCCTTGCCGTTGACCTTGAACGCCTTCTCGCCGTCCTCGGTCTCGATCCAGGAATCGTCGCCGATCGCGAACAGCTTCTCGCGCATCCGGTAGCGCGTACCGGCAGGCTGGTCGTGCCGCAGGAAGCCCATGCCTACGACGCCGCCGACGCGTCGCGCTCGATCTCGGCGGTGTCGGCCTTGAGCTGCTTCTGCTGGAGCTTCTCGGCGCGCTTCATCGCCCGCTCGACCTTGGCTCCCATGTCTGCGACGGCGACGACGACCAGCCCCGCCTCGCCCGCGTCGAGCGTCTCGCCGAGCTCCTTCAGGTCGTGGCGGCTCATGCCCGCCGCCGCGTGCCCCGCAAGCGCGCCGAGAATCGCGCCGCCGCCCGTGGTCGCGGCGATCAGTCCGCCGCCGACCGCCGCGAACGGAAACAGCACGACGACAACCCCGGTCGCGAGGCCAATCCCGCCTCCGAGCACGCCGCCAACCCGCGTCGGCGTCTCGTGCTTCTTGACGATCTTCGTCTTGCCACCCGCGCGGCGCTCGATCACGGCCGCGTCGTAGCCGTCGATCAGCCCCGCCTCGCGGTGCAACTCCTTGACGAGCTCGTAGTCGGACTCGGCGGCCTCGACGTTCGGATACACGCCCGCGTAGACCATCAACGTGTCGATCGCCATCTGACTCTCCTCTCTTCGCGAAGCGCGATCGTAACTCAGAGCTCGCGCACGGTCACGATCCCGTTGGTGAGCGCCAGCTGCACGAGGCGAACGCGCTTCTGGTTCTGCGGGAGGTCCTCGATCCCGAACTTCGCAAACAGCGCGCGCAGGTGGGTCTTGATCGCATCGATGCTGAGGAACAGCTCGTCCGCGATCTGCTGGTTGGTCGCGGGCGTCGCGTAGCCGGTGGAGTCCTTGAACGGCCGGCAGAGAGCCACCAGCACGCGCCTCTGCGCGTCAGACAGACTCGCGCGGTCAACGGCGTCGACGGCGACCCTCGTCTCGGTCACTCCGACCGTCAGCGGCTGGCGGAATGTCGCCGCCGTGCGCCCGAAGCGGATCACGTCGCCGTCGTGCAGCAGGCGCCGGCCCGCGATCCGCTCGCCGTTCACGTAGGTGCCGTTCCGGGAGAGTCCGTCGTCGGCGACCGCCCAGCCGTCGCCGAGGCGCTCGAGCTCGGCGTGGAGCCGTGAGACCTCGCTGTCGCGCTCGATTCGCACCTCGCAGGCGGGGGCGCGGCCGACCGTGATGCGGGCGAGCTCCCCGGCCAGGGTCATGAGCTGCTGCTCGCCGTCACCATCGCGGTAGACGAGGAACGGCAGACCCACCCGTTCGGCCTCGATCACCGCCTTCAGCTCGACGGCGCTCTGCAGCGGGGGACTCGGAGGGCCAGGCTCGCCTGCCACGGGCGGCTGATGCTAGCTCGCAGCTGCGCGCCCCAACGCCACGGGCCCCGGTTGCCCGGGGCCCGCGAAACCGGCCGGTGATGTGGTGGGGGCTCAGATCGGCTTGACCACTGCCTGGACGAGCATCAGGCAGTCGTCGACGCCGGTCGAGGACCGGAAGCTGTTGCTCAGCGCCAGGAACGGAGTGAACGTGAGCTGCCCGGGCGTTCCGTCCGAGCAGTACTCGGCGGTGTTGCTCGTGGTGTCGACGGCGATCTCGTCGCCCTTGTGCACCTTGAGGTGCACGCCGAAGCGCTCGATCGGATAGACGCCGTTGTCGGCCTCGTCCTGCGACGGGCCCTGCACGAACACGGTGCGGCTCTTCGCGACCGCGCGTGCCTGCGCATGGTTGTGGTCGGAGGACATGTTGCGGACCCGGACGACCCGGAAGGTCATCTGAGTCTGGCTCTGGGCGCGAACCTTGAACGCGATGATCGTGCCGTTGACGGGTGACTTCACGTGGCCCGAGGTGCCGGGATAGAACGACCCGATGTGCGTGCACATCGGCGGCGGGACGCTGTCATCGGGGCTACAGCTCGAGCCCGCGTTGGCGGGATCGTGGTTGAGGCTCGAGCCGAACCACGTGTTCGCCGCGGCGACCGACGGCACAAGCGCGATCGCGCCGGCAGCGACCGCAGTGGCGGCGATGAACTTAGAGCGAATGTTGAAGTGGCGGGACATTTGGACCTCCTCGGAAGGGCGGTGGTTGCTTCGTGCCACCAAGCTAGGTCCGGGGCGCGGACCCTCCCAGGGGTCCTAGGTGTGGTCCTCGCAACACCCCTCGGGCGGGGTGGCCACCGCCACACCTTGGGTCGGTGGCGGGGTCGCGTTGCCTCCGCGACCGTGGACGGGCAACTCGTTCCACCTAATTCAAGGAGAGCCCCATGTCTCGCAATCGCATCCTGGCCGCATTCGCGGCGGCCGGACTGTCGCTGTGCGCGGCGCCGGCAGCCCTCGCGGCCAGCAACTCGGTCGGAAGCTCGGCCGGTACCCCGAGCGCCAACATCTGCGTCGCCGGGTTCGAGTGCACATACATCAACTCCCACAACGGCAAGCCCACGGATGTGATCAAGCGCGCCGGGACGCTGGTCGACTGGTCGGTGAACGCCGGCAGCGCGGGCGGCCAGGTGCGGTTGCGCGTGCTGCGCCCCGTCGGCGGCGGGAACTTCAAGGTCCGGGCCACGAGCCTCGTGCGAACGATCGCCGACAACGGCGTGAACACGTTCCCGGCGCATCTGACGGTCAAGGCCGGCGACGTGCTCGCGCTGACCAACAGCACGAGCGGCATCTACATGGCCGCCGCCCCGACGGCCACTTCGGTCCGGTACTTCGACGCCCCGCTGACGGGCGCCCCCGCCAAGCCGAATCGCACCGCTCCACAGCTGCACCTGCTGCTCAGCGCGCACGTCAAGCACTGAGCCGCATCGATCCTCGCCGCGGAGCCCCCCGTCACCCGGGGGGCTTCTCCGTTTCTTGACACCTCCGCGGGCGCCGTTACCCTCGGTCGCGGCGCGCTTGCTGTGGGATTCGGGGAAGGTTCTCGAGGGTTCGAGGTCGGGGAAGGCGAGGAATGCATCCGATAGAAGGACAGCTCGAGCGCGGCACCGTGATCGGCGGCTACCGGATCGATGAGCTGATCAGCCGCGGCGGGATGGGGGTCGTCTATCGCGCGACGAACGTCGCGCTGAACCGGATCTACGCGCTCAAGGTGCTCGCACCGGCGCTGGCCGACGACGCCCAGTACCGGGAGCGGTTCAAGCGCGAGATGCGGATCGCAGCGTCGATGCACCACCCTCACGTGGTCGCGATCCATTACGCGGGCGAGGACAACGGGACGCTGTTCTTCGTGATGGACTTCGTGTTCGGTACCGACCTGCGCCAAGTGCTCCGGGCCGGCGGAGCGCTCGACCCCGACCGAGCGGTCGACCTGTTGGGCCAGATCACCTCCGCGCTCGACGCCGCGCACGCGCGCGGGCTGGTCCACCGCGACGTGAAGCCGGCCAACATCCTGATCACGGTCGTCGACGGCGAGGAGCGGGCCTACCTCACGGACTTCGGGGTGGCGAAGCGATCTGATGCCGCCTCGGAGCTGACCGCGCAGGGAGTGGCCGTCGGCACCGTCGACTACATGTCGCCGGAGCAGATCAACGGCCTTCCGACCGACGCGCGCACCGACGTGTACGCGCTCGGCTGCGTGTTCTTCCAGATGCTGACCGGCAGGGTGCCGTACGAGCGCGAGAACTCGGTCGCGAAGCTGTTCGCCCACGTTCACGACCCGCCGCCGCCGCTCGAAGACGGGCTCTCCGACTCCTATCCCGCGTTCGCGTCGGTGATCGAGACCGCGATGGCGAAGGACCCGGACGACCGCTACCCGTCCGCCGGCGACTTCGCGCGCGACGCGGGCGCGGCACTGCGCGGCATGCGCTATTCGGGTCCGATGACGAGCGTCGCGACCGGCGAGGCGACCCCGGTCGGCCGCCTCGAGCCGCCGGCGATCGAGCGCGCGGGCCCCGGGGACGAGACGGCACCCGCCCGCGGCGGCGCGCCGCCGACCCCGCTGACCCCGCCGACCCCGCCCGCGCAGCCGGCGCAGCGGGAGTCACAGCCGCCCGAGCCCCCGACCGCCGAGCCGACGGCGCCCGGCCCCGGTCCGGGGCCGAGCCGCCGCCGGTGGCCGCTCGCGGCCGCGCTCGCGGTGGTCCTGGCCGGCGTGATCGCGGCGGTCGTGGTTGTTGCGACTAGCGGTTCCTCGAGCGGTCCCACCAAAACGGCAGGAGAGCAGTTCGCCTCGTCGGCCCGTCCGGTGCCGACCAACCGCGTGACCGGCAGCGGCACCGGGAAGCTGGTGCTATCGGGCGACGTGGTGACCGTCACCGTCGACACCCAGGGGCTGCTGAAGGGCTCAGCCCACGCGATGCACATTCACGCGGGAGCGCAGGGCATCTGCCCGCCCGCCTCGGCGGCGCGCCTGCACGACGGGCACTTCTCAATCAATACGGGCGACGGGCTCAAGTACTACGGGTCCCCTCAGGCCTCGTTGACGGATACCGGTGACACGAGCCCGAAGAGCATCGTCGACTTCCCCCGCTACTCGTCGGCAGGCGACATCCGCTACAAGCGCACGTTCGTAATCCCGACCTCGCTCGCCAACGAGATCCGGTCCGGTGATGCGGTGCTGGTCATCCACGGGATCGACTACAACGGCAATGGGGTCTACGACGGCGTGCTCGGCGTCAGCGATCTCTACAAGTCCCTTCCCGCGGAGGCGACCGCGCCCGCGCTGTGCGGCCCGTTGTTCAGCACCCAGTCCGCGTCGACCGCGCCCTCCGGGACTCGCACCTTCGTGGTCTCGCTGCACCCGTACGTGCCGCCGGCCGGGTCGAACACCGCGTTCTGGCTGCTGTGCCACCTCGAGGGCTACTCGCTCCCGGCGGACGCCGCCGGCGATCCGAACGTCGCCTAGCCGGAGCGCGTCACTCCGAGCTCGTGCGCCGCGGCCGCGGCGGCCGTCCGGTTCGGCACGGACAGCTTCGCGAGGATCCGCGACACGTGCACGCTCGCGGTCTTCTCGCTGATGAACAGCTCCGCTGCGATTTCGCGGTTGGTCATGCCGTCGGCGACCAGCGCGAGCACCTCGAGCTCACGCGGCGTCAGCTCGAACCGCTCGAGCATCGGGTTCGCCGGCGGGGCTGGCGGCTGCTGCGCCGCCAGCTCCAGCCGGGCGCGGACCGCCAGCCGCTCGATGCCCTCGCGCAGCGGGCGCGCGCCGAGCGCCGTCGCGACCTCATGCGCCTCCTGAACGAGCGTCCGCGCCAGTCCCCGGTCCCCGCCCGTCGCGAGCAGCGCGTCGGCTCGGCGCCAGCGGGCGTACGCGCCGTCGAAGCGGCTGCGCGCCTCGTCCCATCGCCGCTGCGCGTCTTCCCACAGGATCTCGTCCCCGAGGCCGGCGATCCGCGATTGCTCGGCCACGGCCGTGGCTCGACACGCCGCGACCGCGGGCGCAAGCCCGCCGATCAGCCGCGACGCCGTCCGGTCGAAGTGCTCGAGCAGCGCCGTCGCGACGGCGTCCTCGCGGACCACGGCGGCCTCGTCGCGCACACTCGCCGCGGCGATGTCGGCGCACGCCCGCGCACCGAGCTCGTAGAGCTTCGCGGTATACGACAAGAGTTCGGTGTCTCCCGCCCGCGCGAGTGACTCCGACACGACCTGAGCGGCCGCCTCGGGACGGCCCGCCCACAGCTCGAGCGTCGCGGACGCGATCGCGACCGGCGCCTGCCACTGCGAGGCGCGCGACTCCGGAACCTGCTCGGCGCCGCCGAGCACGGCCTCGCGGGCGCGCTCGAAGTTGCCGCGGAGCGCGAGCAACTCGGCGAGATGGACATAGGCGATCGCCGCTGCCGTCCCGGCGGGGGAGGTGTCGATCGCCTCCTCGAGCAACTGCTCTGCCCGATCCCACTCGGCTTTCTGAATCAGCCTGGCGGCGATCTCCGCGCGCAGGAAGTTGCCCCAGTTCCCGTCGCTCCCGAACCGGCGTGCGAGCGCGACCCCCTCGATGGCCATCGCGATCGACTCGTCCACGCGACCACCGCGGTCGAGCGCGTCGCTGCCGTTGACGTAGCTGCGCATCAGTTGCTCGACCAGACGGCGCGCGCCGCGTTGCGCGCACGAAGAACGAAACGAAATCGCGGGTCGAGGCGTCGGCCCACTGGAAATCCTCGATCACCAGCAGCAACGGCTCCGTATGGGCGGTCGCCGTGAACGGTGCGAGCAGCCGCTCGAACGCGGGGACCTGCCATCCCCCGGGAGCGGCGAGCAGCTCGAGCGGCGAGCCGCCGTGCTCGTCGTGGGAGAGGCTCAGGGCGGGAGTGTCGGCATGTAGTGACCTCAGCGCATCCAGGATCGGAGCGAACGGAAGCTCCGCTTCCCCGAGTGGCAGGCACTCTCCGACCGCGACGGTCATGCCGTCGCGTTCGGCGCGGGCGCCCAGCTCCGCGATCAAGCGGCTCTTGCCGATGCCCGCCTCGCCGCCGATCAGCGTCAGCGAGCCCTCGCCGCCGCGCGCGCGTGCAAGCGCGGCCTCGAGGGTCGACAGCTCCTCGCGGCGGCCGACGAACAGGGGACTTGCGACGCGCCCGCGCACCCGGCCCCGATTATCGCGGTTCGCCCCCGCGCTGAAGTTTTTGTCACAGCGCCACGGGTGATCTCGTCAACAGTGATGAGACAGGCGAAAGGAGCCGAGATGAAAGTGTTCGTGGCAGGTGCAACCGGAGCGATGGGCAAGCAGCTGGTCCCCCAGCTGATCGCCGTCGGGCACGACGTCGTCGGGATGACCAGGACCGAGGCTAAGCGGGCGGCGCTCAGCGAGCTCGGAGCGACGCCGGTCGTCGCCGACGCGCTCGATGCCGAGCAGCTCGCCGAGGCGGTCGGCAGCGCTCAGCCGGACGCGATCGTGCACGAGCTGACATCGATCGAGGGGATGGACACGCGCCACTTCGATCGTGACTTCGCGCTGACCAACCGGCTCCGGACCGAGGGCACCGACAATCTGCTGTCGGCCGGCCGCGCGGCCGGGGTCGACAAGTTCGTCGCCCAGAGCTACACGAGCTGGCCATACGCGCGCATCGGCGGGAAGATCAAGCACGAGGATGACCCGCTCGATCCGACCCCCGCAAAGGAGATGCGCGAATCGCTCGCGGCGATCCGTCATCTGGAGCAGGCCGTGACGAGCGCGGACTGGACCGACGGGATCGTGCTCCGCTACGGGGCGTTCTACGGCCCTGCGACCTCGCTTGCGCCGGGCGGGGAGCAGTACGAGATGGTCCGCAAGCGACGGATTCCGGTCGTCGGGGACGGGGGAGGCGTGTGGTCGTTCATCCACATCGCGGACGCCGCCGAGGCGACGGTCGCCGCGGTCGAGCACGGTGAGCGGGGGATCTACAACATCGTCGACGACGAGCCCGCACCGGTGGCGGAGTGGCTCCCGGGCCTGGCCGAGCAGATCGGCGCCCCGAAGCCGTGGCGGGTCCCTCGGTTCGTCGGGCGGCTGTTCGCCGGCGAGGCGGGGGTCGTGATGATGACCGACGCGCGCGGTGCGTCCAACGACAAGGCGAAGCGCGCGCTCGGCTGGTCGCCGCGCCACGCGAGCTGGCGGCAGGGTTTCGCCCCGGGCACGGCGGCATGACCGACGCCGAGCTCGAACAGCTGCGGGCCGCGTCGTTCGCCATCGCCTACCGGATGCTCGGCAGCGTGTCCGAGGCCGAGGACGTGGTCCAGAAGGCGCTGTTGAGGTTTCACCGCGCACTCGAGGACGGGCAGCGGATTGAGTCACCGCGCGCGTTCGTGGCGACCGTCACCACTCGGCTCGCGATCGACGAGCTGCGCTCGGCGCGCTCGCGACGGGAGCGCTACGTCGGCGAATGGCTGCCCGAGCCGATCGTCACCGACCGCGCCGATGACCCCGCGGCTCATGCGGAGATGGCCGATTCGCTGTCGATGGCGCTGCTCGCCGTGCTCGAACGGCTCTCGCCCGAACAGCGCGCGGTGCTCCTGCTCCACGACGTGTTCGACTACGGCTACGACGAGGTCGCGGGGATCGTCGGCAAGAGCGAGGCCAACGTCCGCCAGCTCGCGACCCGCGCGAGGCGCCAGGTCGACGAGCGGCGGCCACGGTTCAGGACCTCGCGCGAGCAGCGCGAGCGGCTCGCGCAGAGGTTCTTCGCGGCCGTACGCGAGGGGGAGGTCGGCGAGCTCGAGTCGCTCCTGGCCCACGATGTGGTGCTGACCGGCGACGGCGGCGGCAAGGTCCCCGCGCTCGCGCGCTCGATCCGCGGGCGCACGCGGGTCGCTCGCACGCTCACCAACTGGCTCAAGCTGGGCGCGCGGGTTCCCGGAGGCCACCTGCGCCCGGTCGACGTGAACGGTGCGCCGGGCGCTCTGTTGCTCGACGGCGACGATCGGCTGATCGGCGTCTGGGCGCTCGACATCTCCGGCGAGGAGATCGCGGGCGTCAGCTCGATCGTCAACCCCGAGAAGCTGGCTCACCTCGGGCCGGTCGCCGACCTCGCGGCGCTGCTGCGGCCTACCGGGGATCGAACACGATCGCGGTGACGACGGGACGGCCGCCGAGCAGGTCGACGCCGTGCTCCTCGCGCGGCCGGTTGCGAAGCCGACCGTGATGAACCAGCGACGCGGACCCGCCGCCGTCGAGGTTCAGCGCCTCGGTCGCGCCGAGGTCGACGAGCACGTTCGCGAGCTCAGCGAGCGTCATGCCGGCGTCGTCCGCCGTGCGCCCATCGCAGGCGACGGCCAGCAGCCGGTCGCCGGCGATTCCGAGCGCCGCCCTCGGATAGCGACCGAGGGTGATGTCGGAGTCGAACTGGCGCGAGCCGGCCGAGAAACCCTCGAGCTCCTCGCCGTCCGCGACGACGCTGACTCCGTCCGTGACGAGCAACGGGCCCGCCTGGAGCAGGTCGCCGCCGGGGTTGAGCCCGAGCCGGTCGCGTCTCGCGATCCGCACCGCGCCGTCGTCGAAATGCACGCAGGCGCGAACGTTTGACCAGGGTTGATCGAACTGGACGGATTCGCGCCTCTTCCCGTCGACCTGGACCTCGCCGAGCGGTACGTACTCCGGGCGGGCGAAGAATCCGCCGACCAGCGCGTGGCGGACACGCCGCTCGGTGCACCACACGGCCAGCTGCACCGGGCGCTCGAGGACCACTACCCGAGGTCGATACGCGTCGATTCGGTAGCTCGCGACGTGCAGCGTCGTGGCCGCGGGGCCCCGCAGCGGCACGCGTAGGCGTTGCAGGCGACAGCGGCGGTCGGGCAGCAGGCCGGCCGCTCGCAGGCGGCGTATCTGTCGTTGATTCGCGCGCATCGTCCCCGGGGCTCGTAAGGCTGAACTCCCGTCCGGACGAATAACCCTCAGTGGGCTATGCGTTGCTAAGAGTGTGTGAACTACGCTGTCCGGTGGTGAGGATTCCCGATTCGGCTCGTGACGCGCTCGAAGGTCCGCATCTCGCGCACCTGGTGACGCTCGAGCCGGACGGTCACCCGCAGGTCTCGATCGTCTGGGTCGGGCTCGACGGCGACGAGATCGTCGCCGGCCATCTCCCCGACCATCGCAAGCTGCGCAACATCCGTCGCGATCCGCGGGTCGTGCTGTCGATCGAGGCCGGCACGCGCAACGAGATCGGGCTCGACGAGTACATCGTCGCCCATGGCACCGCCCGCGTCACCGAGGGCGGCGCGCCGGAGCTCCTGCAGCGACTCGCGCGCGTGTACCTCGGGCCGGACGTCAAGTTTCCGCCGACGGACGATCCGCCGCCCGGCTACATCACGCACATCACGGTCGAGCGGATCGGCGGCGTTGGGCCCTGGGCCGGATAGGGTTGCGCCATGCTCGGCTCGCGAGGCCTGCTGCTGCTTCTGATCGTCGGCTTCGCCCTCGCCGTGCTGTTCGCGTTTGCGACCGCCGGGCTCGTGGGCGAGGCGCTGATCGTCGCGTCGGCGGGGACGGCGGCGCTGCGGGCGGTGGCCTAGTGTCGTGATGCATTAATTCGTGTGGAGGTGGGAATGATGGTGGTATGCCATCTCCCTTTGCGGTGCGAATCGAGCTCGCCGATGGTGAGCGTGAGCAGTTGGAGTCCTGGTCTCGGCGGCACACGAGCGCGCAGGCGTTGGCGCTGCGCGCTCGGATTGTGTTGGCGGCGGCCGACGGTCTGAGTAGCAGCGAGGTCGCTAGGCGGCTGGGCATCCAGGTCGGGACGGTTCGTAAATGGCGCAATCGGTTTGCCGATCAGCGGCTCGATGGGCTGCTCGACGAGCCTCGGCCTGGGCAGCCGCGCAAGATCACTGATGCGCAGGTCGAGGAGGTGATCGTCAAGACGCTGGAGACGACCCCGAGCGACGCTACCCACTGGTCGACGCGCTCGATGGCTCGCGAGGTGGGGCTCAACCAGTCGGCCGTGCATCGGATCTGGAGAGCGTTCGGGCTCCAGCCGCACCGGCAAGAGACCTGGAAGCTGTCCAAGGACCCGCAGTTCATCGACAAGGTCCGCGACGTCGTCGGCCTGTACCTCGATCCGCCCGAGCGGGCCGTCGTGCTGTGTGTCGATGAAAAGAGCCAGATCCAGGCGCTGGATCGCACCGCGCCGATCCTCCCGATGCTCCCCGGCGTCCCCGAGCGCGCGACGCATGACTACAAGCGGTCGGGCACCTCGAGCCTCTACGCCGCTTTGGACATCACGACCGGCAAGGTGATCGGCTCATTGCACTCCCGCCACCGCGCGGTCGAGTTCAAGAAGTTTCTGCAGACCCTCGACCGCGAGGTCCCCGCCGAGTTAGACGTGCATCTCGTGCTCGATAACGCCTCGACGCACAAGACCCCAGCGATCCAGAAATGGCTCGCCGGCCACCCAAGGTTCGTTCTGCACTTCACCCCGACCTCCAGCTCATGGCTAAACCTCGTCGAGCGCTGGTTCTCAGAACTCACCACCAAGAAGCTGCGGCGCGGCGCGCACCGCTCGGTGCGTGACCTCAACACCGACATCCGCGCCTGGATCCAGACCTGGAACGACAACCCACGCCCCTACATCTGGACCAAAACAGCCGACCAGATCCTCGAATCGATCGCGACCTACTGCACGCGAATCAACGAATCACGACACTAGCCGCGCAACGGCAGTTGCCGCGTGGACACGCGGCCGGTTGCACCGCTAGCGGTTGCGCGGAGCATGAGCCTGATCGCCTCGCGGTGGCCCCGATGGAGCGCGCTCAGCGCGGGAGGCGGCAGGTTGATGACGAGCATCGTCGCTCGGCCGCGGTGGGCGGTGCGGGTCACAGGCCGGAGCTGGAAGTGCACGCTGCGGGATCGCCGACTCGAGTCGAGCCACTCGGTCACGGCTCCGGTCAGCTTCAGCCGAGCCGCCTTGTTGCAGACGGCGATCGCGGTAAGTGTGGGGTTGGCCCTCGGGCTCTTGAGGCGAAGCGTGCAGCCGGGAGGCCGTGGCACGATGAATGTGGCGGTGACCGACCTGTCGCTATCGAGTTTCAGCGTGCATCGGCCGGTGCCACGACACGCCCCCGACCAGCCGGCGAACACTGAGTTCGGCTCGAACGGGCCGCTCTGCGCCGGGGTGGCGCTGAGCGTGACGGTCTGTCCGTTGTAGAACCGAGCTGCGCAAGCGCCCTCGTCGCAGTCGATTCCCTGCGGAGAGCTGGAAACGGCGCCCCATCCTGCACCGGCCAGTCTGACGGTGAGCGTCGGGATCTTCATGACCTCGACCGTGACGTTGGTCGCGTTGTACACGGGGATGTACCGCGCATCGTTTGAGTCATCAACCCCTCCGCCGACCGCGTTGAACTTGCCGGTGATGCTGGAGGCCGTGAGGACCTGGTAGGCGTCGCCGGGCGCGACCCGGGAGCTGTTCGTCAACAGGTTCAGGGTGCCGTCGATGAACGCGGCGCCTTGGACGGACAGCTGACCGTAAGGAGCTCCCTTGCCGTTGGTGATCATGTCGAGGGTCCCGCGTTGCGTGAGACTGCGGGTGATCGTGATCAGGCCGGGCGTGGAGCACGCCTCGCAAGGGCTGTAGTCCGCGAAGCTGACTCCCGGGGTGATCTCGCCGCCGCTGTTGTCGACGTTCCCAGCGACAGTGCCGTACCCCTCGATCTCGCCGGTGTTGTTGAGCGTCCCCGTCCCGGGTCCGGCGCTCGAGTCGACCGACAGCGTTCGTCCTGCGTCGCACGTCTCCGGGTCCGCGCCGTGGAGGCCGATGAACCCAGCGTTGGTGAAGCTGCTCGTGTGGAGCACCGCTGGGTCGGCGCCCGCGCATTCGACGGCGAGCAGCGCCTCTCGGGGAACGTCGCCCGTCAGCGTCGATTGTCCTCGGACCTCGATGTCGCTGGGACCGGTTCCGGTGTATGCGAGGGTGCCTCCCTGAATGATCACCGTCGGATACGCGCCGGGGTGACTGACGCCGGGGAACTCCGCCGTTCCGGCGCCCTGCTGGAACGTATCGGCGTGGCCCACGAACAGATAGCCGCTCGGCATGTCGCTGACGATCGCTCCGCCGGCGTCGTTGACGAACGTTGACCCTCCGCCATCCGGGACGGCCAGCGACGCGGCACCAGGAAGCATGATCGTGCCTGCGTTGTCGAACCGTGAGCCGATCCAATTGGTGTCCACGGCGACCGTGATCGTTCCGCCGGCGTTCACGACCGATCCCTCGATCGTCCTGCTCGTGACCCCAGCGCCCGAGATTGCCCCTCCGTCGCTCGAGATCGCGCCGGCGTTCGACAGCGTCCCCGCGTCGACCCGTAGATAGCTGCCGTTCGCGACCCCGTTACACAGGAACATGTCCTGAGCCAGCTCAACCCGTCCGCTCGGGCCGATGCTCGCGGCGGTGCTCGCGCCGCCGTGGTCGAAGACTTCGAGTCCGCCGGTGCCGGTGCTGTCACCGCACTGGTTGTCGGCAATGATCACGAGGCTCTGGACTCCGGAGCCGCCCCCGAGCTGGAGCGTGTCGGCCTGAGCCTGACCCGACGGCGCGTCAGACAGGCCGGGACTGGCCGGGACGCTGACCGTGTAGGTCCCGGGAGCTGTGATGCAAACCGCGTCGTTCGGTCCGGGCACTGCGCCGGTGCTCCAGTTCGACGCGACGAACCAGTCGCCGTCGCTGCCTACCCAGCTGTCAGTGCACGTCGCCGCGGCGGCGGCGGGAGCGCTCGCCAGCGCCAGCGACACTCCCACCGCCACGACCAACAACCCCGGAGACCAAAGCCGACGCCCGAGCGTCACCATGCCTTCTAGAACGGTGTCGGGGCGCGGGAGTTGCGCGTCCGGGCTAGCTGCGCAACGTGATCCGCCGGGTTGACGCATGCGCCGTTCCACCGGGGCCTGTCGCCTGGAGCGTCAGCCGGATCGCCGCGCGTCGTCCCTGCTGCAGGGCGGTCAGCACGGCGCGCGGCAGCCTGATGACGAGCGTTGTCGTCCGGCTGCCTCCGGCCTTTCGTAACACCGGCCGCACCTGGAAGCGCCTGGTGCGGGCTCTCCGTCCTGAGCCGAGCCATTCGGTCACCGTTCCTGTCAGCTTCAGATGCGCGGCCTGCTTGCAGGCTGCGACCGCGGTGAGCGTAGGTTTCGGACGCCGGCTCTTCAGCGCCAGCGTGCATCGGGGCCGGACGACCCGCGTGAACGTGGCGGTGACCGACCTGTCGCCGTTCATTGTGAGCTTGCACGGGCCGGTGCCGTGGCAGGCTCCGGACCAGCCGACGAACGTGGAGCGCCACGTGTTGAACGTCGTGTGTGGGGACGGGGTGGCGTTCAGCGTGACGGTCCGACCGGGCGAGAACCCCATCGTGCAAGATCCCGAGGTGCAACTGAACAACGTCTGCCAGCTGTAGACGGTGCCCGAGCCGATGCCCGCGAGCTTGACCGACAGCTTGGGCAACTTCACGACTTCGACTGTGACGTCAGTTGCGTGGTAGACCGGGACGTATGCCACGGCGAAAACGGGATCTGGTTGGCCGGTGAGCTCGGCGAACTTGCCCGTGACGCTCGCCGCAGTGAGGATCCTGAACGCGTTGCCGGTGGAAAGCTGGCCGCCGGTTCCGTTCAGCATGTCGAGCGTGCCACCGATTGAGGCGGTCCCTCCAACCGAGAGCTGACTGTTCGGCAGCGTAGTGGTGGTCCCGGTGATGAAGTTGATGATCCCGAGGATCCCGGCCGGTCCCTGCGCATAGTTGCCGCCCACTGTGATCTGGCCTGGTGTCCATGCACCAAAGCACGGGGAGCACGGGGCGAACGAGTCCCCCGGATTGATGCGCCCGCTGTTGATCACGTTGCCGGCGATCGCTCCGAAGCCCTCGATCTCCCCGGTGTTCGTAAGCGTTCCGGTGCCGGGGCCGGCTGCTGAGTCGACGTCCAGCGTGCGTGTGCTCTTGCACGGCTCGGGCCGCCCACCATAGAGGCCAATGAAGCCTGCGTTGGTGAAGCTGGTCGTGTGGATCACCGCCGGCTCGGTGCCGGAGCAGTCGATAGCAAGGAGCGACCCAGAGGGAACTTGGCCCACCAAGGTGGACTGCCCATCGATCTGGATATTGCTGGGCGCGGCTCCCGTGTATGCGAGCGTGGCCGAATGGATCACGACGGTCGGAGTGCCGCCCGGCCGGCTGTACGCAAGGCTCGGCCCTGTCCGAGCGGCCATCCGGAATGTGTTGCCGCTGTCAACGAACAGATAACCGCCCGGATAGCCGCCGCCGAATGTCCCGCCATCGTCGTTGACGACGGTTGCGCCGGTTCCCGCCGGGACCGTCATCGTGGCCACGGCCGAAAACCCGACCGCCCCGGCGTTGTCGAAGGTGGCACCGCTCCAGGTGGTGTCTACGTCAATCGTGACGGTTCCACCGGCGTTCGATACCGAGCCCTGGATCGCCCGTCGGGTGACGGCGGAAGCGGCGACGCCGTCGGCGTCGCTGGTGATCGCGCCCGCGTTTACGAGCGCCCCGGCGTCGACCTTGAGGGAGCTCGGGTTGGTGACACCCGAGCACGTGTTGGCGGACTGGGTGAGCTCGACCTGGCCGTTCGCGCCGATGCTCGCGGCGGTGCTCGCGCCGCCGTGGTTGAAGACCTCGAGCCCGCCGGCGCCGGTGGTGTCGCCACACGAGTTGTCGGCTTCGATCGCCAGCTTCTGCGTGCCGGATGTGGCGCCGAGCTGGAGCGTGTCGGCGAGGGCCTGTCCGGCGGTCGGGCCCGCCGGGCCCCCGGGCACGTCGATCGTGTAGTCCCCGGGAGCCGTGATGCAGACGGCGTCGTTCGGTCCCGGGACCGAGCCGGTGCTCCAGTTCGAGGCGACGAACCAGTTCCCGCCGCCGCCCACCCAGCTGTCGGTGCACGTCGGCGCGGCGGCGGCAGCGGGAGCGTTCGCCAGCGCCAGTGACACCGCGACCACCAAACCCAACAGCCCCCGAGACCACCCAACCCGCTTCATCACTTACCAGAACGAATCCGGTGTGCGAGAGTTGCGTAATCCCCGGCTCTCAGTCGACCCGCAACCGCTCGTCGCCGAGCGCCAGCAGATCGCCGGGGCGGATCTCGGAGCGACCGACGCGCGCTCCGTTGACGATCGTCCCGTTCCTCGAGCGGAGGTCCTGGATGATCCACTTGTGATCGCGGAACACGAGGCGCGCGTGCTCGCGGGAGACGCTGGGGTCTCTGAGCACGATGTCGCAGCGCTCGTGGCGCCCGATCAGCAGCGACGGTTGCTCGCCGCTCCAGTCGAGCCCGAGCAGCGAGGGTCGGCGCATCTCGGCGGGCGCGGTCAGCCAAGCTCGGAGCCTGGTCAGCCAGCCCCCACGAGGGCGCCGGAAGGTCAGGTCGTCGACGAGCGCATCGGTGTCGACGATTCGCGACCCCAGCAGCTCATCGAGTCGCTCGACGAACGTGTCCGGGCTCAGCAGTCCTCCCGAATACGCCGCGCCGAGGGTTCGCGCTACCTGGCTCCGGGATCCGCCGGGAGCGAGCATGCACTCGATTCTCGCGCCCCGGCCTGTGCGTGTCTACTCGCCTGCGGGCGGGGCATGGTCGAGAAACGACGAAATCGCCGTTGTTTCTCGACCATGCCTCCGACCTCGACCAGCCCCGAGGCCGTCCTCAGCCCCCGCAGGGGCTGAGGACTGCGGGCTGGACCGACCACAGCTCGTCGGCGTCGCGACGGCGGCGGCGGTCCGAGATCTCGTGGATGTAGGACGCGGTGACTCCGTCCGAGATCAGCTGCGGGCTCGGCCGGCGCGCCCGGCGAACGCGCACGCGGCGTGCGACGACGCCGCCACTCCGGGTCGTGGCGTCGGTGTTGGAGACGGTTCGGTTTCTCATGCAGCTTCCCGTTCGAGGTCGTAGTTGAGGGCGAGCTCGGGTTGGTGATCCTCGCCAGGCGTCTCGGCCACCGCCAGCTCCGGGCGCGCGGCGCGCGGGCGCAGCAGCGCGAACGCGAGCAGTACGCCGAGGGCGATCGTCGCCGCGCCGATGACGAACGCGACGTGGTAGCCGCCGATCAGCGACGAGACGACGCCGTGGTGGTCGGCGAGCAGTCCCTTCGTGTGGTTGGTCGCGATCGTGCTGAGCACGGCCAGGCCGAACGCGCCGCTGAGCTGCTGGGAGACGTTCGTGATCCCTGAGCCCAGTCCCGCGTCGGCGGCCGGTACGTCCGCCATCGCAATCGTCAGCAGCGGCATGAACGCGTTGCCGATGCCGAGTCCGATCAGGAAGCACGCGAGAAACACGGTCGGGAAGTACGCGGTGTGCGGCCCGACGGTCGCGAACAGCAGCAGTCCGGCGACGGCGGTCGCCATGCCGGCCATCAGTACCCGCAGCGGACCGAACCGGCCGACAAGCCACGCCGTGATGCCCTGCGAGAGCACCGCGACGGTGATCGTCCATGGCAGGAACGCGGCGCCGGTCTGCAGCGCGGTGAAGTGCCGCACGTGCTCGAGGTACAGGGTCGCGAGGAAGAACGTCGAGTACATGCCGGTGACGAGAATCCCGCGCACGAGGCTCGCGTCGATCAGGCCGCGGAGCCGGAGGATCCGCAGCGGCATGATCGGGTTCTCGATTCGCGACTCGAGCCACAGGAACGCGGTCATCAGCACCGCTGCGAGCGCGCCAAAGCCGAGTACCTGCGCGGAGATCCAGCCGTGTCCGGTGGCCTCGACGATCGCGTAGATCGCGCTCATCAGCGATCCTGTGACGAGCAGCGAGCCGAGCCAGTCGACTCCCTGGCCGAGGCCGAGGCCCTTGTCGGCGGGGATCAGCGCCCTGCCGAGCGCGAACGCCGCGATGCCGATCGGCAGATTGACGAAGAACACCCAGTGCCAGCTCAGGATCTCGGTCAGCACGCCGCCGGCGAGCAGCCCGAGCGAGCCTCCGGCGACCGACACGAACACGTAGGCGCTCATCGCGCGAGCGCGGTCGGCGGCTTCCGGGAATTCGGTGACGATGATCGCGAGGATCACCGACGCCTGGGCGGCGGCGCCGACGCCCTGCAGGAACCGGGCGCCGATCAGCGCTCCTTCGCTGGGGGCGATGCCGCACAAGAGCGAGGCGACGGTGAAGATCGTGAGTCCGGCGAGGAACACGCGCTTTCGTCCGGCGAGGTCGCCGAGCCGCCCGGCGAGGAGCAGCAGGCTTCCGAACGTGACAAGGAACGCGTTGACGACCCAGGTGAGATTTCCCTGGCTGAAGTGGAGGTCGCGCTGGATCGCCGGGAGCGCGACGTTCACGATCGTGACGTCGAGCACGATCATCAGCTGCGCGAGGCAGACAACGAAAAGCGATGCCCAACGCCGCCGATCTGGGGCGATGGAGGGGACTAGGTTCATCAAGCTCCTGACTTGTGGGGGGTGTGGCGTGGTGATAAAGTGGAGGCCGCCTCCGAAATAAGTGGAGGTGCCCTCCGGAAATATACGGAGGGGCCCTCCGTTTGTCAAGCGATATGACCACAACTGACACATCCGCAGGGGAGCTGATCGCGCGGCCCAAGCGCGCGGACGCCCGCCGGAACTACGCGAAGGTGCTCGCGGCAGCCCGTGAGGCGTTCGCGGAGGGCGGCGAATCAACTTCGCTCGAGGAGATCGCGCGCCGCGCGGGCGTCGGGATCGGGACGCTGTACCGGCACTTCCCGAATCGCCAGGCGCTGCTCGAAGCGCTGTACGTCGAAGAGGTGGAGGAGGTGTGCCGCTCGGCGTCCGATCTGGGCGACGCGGATCCATCGGACGCGCTCAACACCTGGTTCGAGCGATTCATCTCGTACCTCGCGACGAAGCGCGCGCTCGCGCACGAGCTGTTCGAATACATGGACAAGGATGCGGAGCTGTTCAAGGTCTGCCGCGCCTCGCTGTGGGACGCAGGCGGGCCGCTGCTCGAGCGGGCGCAGGAAGCCGGCGTCGTCCGCACCGATGTCGACTTCGGCGAGGTCATGCAGATGGTGATGGGGATCGCAAAGATCCCGACCGACGATCCCGCCCAGATCGACCGCATCCTCCGGGTCGCGCTAGACGGGCTCAGGTACCAGCCCGACGCCTACTAGGGGGGAAGGGCGAACTTTGCTTCTGAACTCCGGTATTTCGTAGTCCAGAAGCAAAGTTCGCGCTGGCCGCCTGGTCAGCGCGGCCGAGGCCGGCCGGTCCTCCGGCCGGAGTTATGCTCGCGATGTGCACATCCGCGAGCTCACCCCGCCCGAGCAGCGGGTGCTCGGCTGCCTGATCGAGAAGCGCTGGACGACCCCCGACCAGTACCCGCTGTCGCTGAACGCGCTGCGGCTCGCGTGCAACCAGTCGACGAACCGCGATCCGGTGACCGACTACGACGAGGCGACCGTGCGGGACGCGGCCAGCCGGCTCAGCCGATACGGGCTGACCCGGCTCGCGAGCGGACACGGTAGCCGCGCGACCAAGTACCGCCATCTCGCCGAGGACGCGCTCGGGCTCGGGCGCGAGCAGCTCGCGGTGCTGACCGTGCTGCTGTTGCGCGGCCCGCAGACGCCGGGAGAGCTGAAGACCCGCAGCGAGCGGATGGCGACGATCGCGTCGCTCGCCGAACTCGAGGACGTGCTCGGCACGCTGATCGAGCGCGGCTACGCCGGCCGGCTCGAGCGCCGCCCGGGCCAGAAGGAGGACCGGTTCGAGCAGCTGCTGGGATCGGAGCCGGCGGCCGACACGGCGGCGCCCTCCCCGGCGGAGCCCGTCACCACGGAGCCGGACGCCGGTCGCGACGCGAGCCTCGCCGGTCGCGAGGCGAGCCTCGCCGGCAGCGACGCGAGCCTCGAAGCGCGCGTCGCCGCGCTCGAGGCCGAGGTCGCCGAGCTTCGCGAGCAGCTCTCGGCGCTCCGGCGCGAGCCCTCAGCGGTCGTCTAGCTCGGCAGCCCCACTTTCATCACCAACGCGAACATAACCGTTAGCGTGAGGCTGGTCGATGCCGCGCGAGATGACCGCCGACGAGATCCGCGAGTTCCTGTTGCACGGAACGCGAACCGCGAAGCTGGCCACGACGATGGCCAGTGGGGCGCCCCACGTGATGCCGGTGTGGTTTGTCCTGGACGGCGATGAGCTGGTGTTCACCACCGACGCCGGCACCGTCAAGGGCCGGAACCTGCGCCGCGACCCGCGCGCGGCTGTCGTGGTTGACGACCAGGCGGCGCCGTACGCGTTCGTCCACATGCGTGGCAGCGTCACGATCAGCGAGGACCTCGACCAGCTGCTGCGGTTCGCGACCGAAATCGGCGGCAGGTACATGGGCGCCGACAAGGCCGACGAATTCGGGCGGCGAAACGCCGTCCCGGGCGAGCTGGTGGTGCGGCTGCGGCCGGAGCGCGTGATCGCGCAGGCCAACCTCGCCGGGTACTGACGCTCAGCGGCGGCGCGCCGCGAGCACCTCGCGCGCGGCCCGCTCGCCGGCGCGCACGGCGCCGTCCATGTACCCCTGCCAGTAATCCGAGGTCTCGGTTCCGGCGAAGTGGACGGGCCCGATCGGCGTGCGGAGTGTGTCGCCGAATTTGGAGAGGATGCCCGGACGGGGAACGCCGGTGGGGCAGCCCCGAGTCCATTCCTCCGTGCGCCAGTCGTGCTCGATGAACTGGGTCGGCGACAGCGCCTTGTCGCCCACGTACTGGCTGAAGCGCTGAAGCACCACCTTGCGGCGCTCGGCCGCGGACATCCGCGCAAGCCGGGCGGCGGCGCTGCCGCCGGTGAACGCGAACAGGACGCCGGGGCTGCCATCGGGCGGCGAGTTGTCGAACGGCACCGACGCGATCCCCTCGTCGTTCACCCCCTGACCGCTGAGCCCCTCGGCGCGCCAGAACGGAGTGGGGTAGACGGCCTCTGACTTGATCAGGTGACCCATGTGGATTCCCGCGAGCAGGTGCGAGCGGCGCCGGCTGAGCCCGCGGGTGATCTCGAGCGCCAGCGGCGGCGGCACCGCGACGATCACGCGCTTGGCGTCGATCGTCAGCCCGTCGGTCTTCACCCGCGCCCCCGTTGCCGTCACGGCGAGTCCCCTGACGGGCGTGCGGAGCAGCACTCGCCGTCCCAGCCTCTGCGCGACTCGCTGCGCCACGATCTGCGAACCGCCGACGAGGCGACGCTCCTGCGCCCCGCCCGCGGTCGAGATCAGCCGGAACAGCGACCCGGGGGTCTTGCTGTCGCCGGCCGCCGCCGTGTACGAGGCGACGTAGAGCATCGAGAGCTGGTCGGAGTCGACGCCCCACACGGAGTTGTTGACCGCTTCGAAGATCGGGCGAATCCGCGGGCTCACGAACGACCGCGTGAACTCGGCGAGCGTGATCGCGTCAAGCTCCCTCGCGCGCTTGGCGCGCCACGGCGCCGTCGGGCCGACCTCCTTGGCGATCGGGTCGACCTTCGAAAGCAGGTTGACCAGGAAATGCTGGGTCTCGGGATCGGTGGGCACCCCCGCCGCCGCGGAATAGAGGCTCCGCTGCCCGTCGACGATCTCGACGTTCGAGCCCTGGTTGTAGACCGGGAAGGTGTTCACGCCGACGGCCCGCGAGAGGGCGAGGATCCTGTCCTGCGTCGGGCCGACGAACTCGCCGCCGACCTCGACCACGTGGCCGCCCCCGATCGACCGGTTCAGGGTGCGCCCACCGACGCGGTCTCGGGCCTCGAGCACGAGCACGTTTCGCCCCGCCGCCGCGAGCACCCGGGCGGCGCTCAGCCCAGACAGGCCGGCTCCGACGACCACCACGTCGGCGCTGAGACTGCGGCGCCGCCGCGCGGCCAGTGCCGCCGGCGCCCCGGCGAGAGCGAGCATGCCCGCGCCGGCGGCCGCACGGCCCAGGACCTCGCGTCGCGTATGGCCGTCGTCAGTGCCCTGATAGTTCACTCGCTTGCTCCGATCGTCATCAGCTTGAAGTTTCTTCACGTATGAGGACAACACGGAGGACCGCGGCAAGTCGCGGCTCAGCGCCGGACCGCGGACTCCAGGGCTCTCATCCCGCGTCGCCAGGCGGCGTCGAGGTCGGCGTCTTCGGGAAAGCGGCCGTTCAGCTCGAGCGTCGTCATCCCGTGCGCGAGCGCCCACGCGGCTCGCGCGAGGTCCTGGTCTTCGCCGGCCGCGTGGATCGCCGGGCCGGCGGCCGCGTCCTCGCTTCCTTCGAACAGCAGCTCGCGGTTCAGCCCGCGGTCGTACATCAGCCGGAACAGCTGTGGGTTCTGCTTCGCGAACTCGCGGTAGACGGCGCCCATCGCGACCAGCGGCTCGCGCGAGCCCTCGAACGCCGCCCCGAAGAGCTCCGCCTGCTCATCGAATCCGATCGAGATCAGCGCCGCCTCGAGCGCTTCCTTGCTCGCGAAGTGCTTGTAGAGCGAGGGAGCTCGGATGCCGAGGCGGGCCGCGAGCTTGCGCATCGAGAGGCCGCTCGGGCCCTCCTCCTCGAGTAGCGCGCGGGCGGCGGTCGCGATTTCGCGCGCTCGGGGGCTGAGACTGTCGGGGGCGGAGGTCATCGAGCGAGGAAGTCTTGCACCGGCTTACGCTGTTAGCTACTGTTGGCTAACACTGTTAGCCGAAACCGAGAGACCCCGATGACCACGCCCACGCAGACCGGCGATAGCCCCACCAAGTACCTCGAGCTGCCAGACGGCGTGCTGGCCTATGACGACGCGGGGCAGGGTCCGTTGATCGTCGCGACGCCGGCGATGCTCGACCTGCGCTCGGAGCTCCGCTTCCTCGTACCGCGGCTCGTCGATGCCGGCTACCGGGTGGTGACCGTCGACCAGCGCGGGATGGGCGAGACCAGCGGCGAATGGCCCGCGTACGGGAGCATCCCGCTCGCGCACGACCTGACCGCGCTGATCCGTCATCTCGACGCCGGCCCCGCGGTCATCTACGGAACCTCCAACGGCGCCGCCGCGGGCGTGTACGTTGCCGCCGAGACTCCCGACCTGGTGCGCGGGCTGGTGCTCGCGGGGCCGTTCGTCCGCGACGGCAAGCTCTCGTGGGTCCAGCGACGGCTGATGGGGGTGATGAAGATTCCGTTCCTGACGCTGCCGATCTACATGTCCTACTTCCCGAAGTGGGAGCCGCGCCGCCCGCGGGCCGCGGACTTCGACGAGCACGTCGCGCTGCTGAAGGCGAACCTCAGCGAGCCCGAGCGCCGGCGTGTGATCCGCGCGTACATGTTCGAGCAGTCCCACCGCGAAGCCGAGCTGCTGCTGCTCGACGGCGCCGGCCACCACCCCCACGTCGAATATCCGGTCGAGGTCGAGACCGCCGTCACGGCGTTCGCCGGGCGGCTCGCATGAGTCGAACCCAGAACAGAAAGGCAGCACCATGGAAATGAAGCTCGAGCTGATCGCCGTGCCCGTGAGGGACGTCGATCGCGCCAAGGCCTTCTACGCCGAGCAGGCCGGGTTCAACCTCGACCACGACCACACGCTCAGCGAGGACGTGCGTTTCGTGCAGCTGACGCCACCGGGCTCGGCCTGCTCGATCGCGTTCGGCAACGGCATCACCGACGTCGAGCCGGGTAAGGCCGCCCGCATCACCCTGGTCGTCGACGACATCGACGCGGCGCGCGATCGGCTCGCGTCAAACGGCGTCGACATCACCGAGGTCCAGGAGATGCCGTGGGGTGCCAGCCACGCGCACTTCACCGATCTCGACGGCAATCCCTGGGACCTGCAGCAGCCGCGCCGCGGCTAGCGCTCAAGGCTTGTACTCGCAGGTTGCGCGGGCGACGACGTCGACCCCGGTCTCAACCGCGCAGGAACCGACCGACGATCTGGAGAACCTCGCGTCGCCTCGGTCCGCTCTGGGTCGAGTGTCCGACCCCGGAGACGACCACGAGCTTCGAGTTCGGAGCCCTTGCCGCCTCCTGGCGCGCCCAGCCGACCGGGGTCGACAGGTCCAGCTGGCCGGCCAGGATCAGCACCGGCACACGCGGAAGTTTTGCCGCGGGGTTCCCGTACGAGAGTGCGGGTGCAGTGGTGGCGGGCCACGCGAGGCACGCGCGCGTGCCGCCGGTGCCGAGCGCAGTCGCGCGATTGAACGGGAAGAGCTCGGTCTGAGGGATCCGGCGAACCTGCCGTTCGAAGCTCGCCGCCCGCGCCGCCGGCGGGGCCGCGGAGTCCCACGGGCTTGCAATGTCGAGGCAGAGGGTGGCCTGGTGTAGACCCTGGCTCAACTCGGCGGCCGTGGCGTGCGAGCCCTTCTTCACCTTCGCCGTGATCGAGTCCAGGGCGGGGTAACGACCGGCGGCGGCCTCGTGAAGCGCCGTCAGGAGCGGCCCGAGGGGATCCGACGCGGCAGTCAGGCCCACAATCGTGTTGAGCAGCTGCGGGCCGTCGCGGCGCTTGCGGATCACCGTCTGCACGTCACGGGCCGGATCGGTTCGGCAATGCTCCCGCGAGCAGGCGAGCCCCAGCACCCGCGGCACGGCCCGGAAGGTCGCCAGCAGTGGCGCATCGACGCCCTGTTGAGGTACGACCGAGTCGAGCACCAGGCGCGCGACGCTTCCCGGGAAGGTGAGCGCGTAGCGCTCGGCGACGAAGGTGCCGTACGAGATCCCGTCGATCGTGAAGCGGCGGGCGCCGATCGCGAGCCGGACCGCGTCGAGGTCGCGGACGGTCTCGGGAGTCGTGAAATAGCGGCGCTTTGGCCCGATCGAGCGCGCGCACCCCGTCACGATCCCGCTGGGCACGACGGCCAGGTCCGACGAGCCGGCGGCGGCCTGCAGGGCCGGGCATCGCAGCGCCCCGCCGCCGGTTCCCCGCTGATCGATCATCACCAGCCGGTAGCCGGAGAATGCACTCGCGAGCAGGTGGTGGACGCTCGCGATGAACGGGACTCCCGGCTGACCCGGTCCGCCCGTCAGGAACAGCATCACCCCGTGCGGCGCCCGCGCGTCGTCCTGCACCCCAACCCGGAGCCGCAGCGTTCCTTGCGCCTGCCCCGCCCAGTCGAGCGGCACGGTCAGCGTCCCGCACGAAAAGCCCTTGGCGTGGGGGCAGGGCCGCACGCCGGTGAGCCGGCCGGCGGTCGCTCCCGCGGCGGGGCCCGCGAGCGCGGCGACGCTCGCCAGCGCGGCCAGCGTTACGACGCACCTCCGGATCAGCGGAGAACCCCGCACGGCGCGACAGCGTAGCGAGGGTTCGGAGCGAACCCGCGCGCTCGTTGCGGACACAATTCCGCGTGATGCGATCGGGAGCGATCTCTTTGGTCGTGGCCGCGGCGATCGGCGGGCTGGTCGCGGGGTGCGGCAGCTCGGGGCCTTCGAACGCAGCGCCGGCGGGCACGAAGGTGCTGGTGGCGCTGCCGCTGCAGGTCGACGACACCGGGCTGGCGGGATACGCGGACGGCGCTGCTGACGCGAGCGATCCCGACTTCCGCCACTTCTTGACGATCGCGCAGATCGCCCAGCGGTACGGGGCGCCCGGGGCGACGATCGCCGCCGATCAGAAAGTCCTCGCCACCGATGGTCTGAAGCTGAGCGTCGATCCGACACACGGGGCGCTGACGGGCAGCGTCACGGCGGCGCAGGCCAAGCGTTACTTCGGCACCACGCTCGTCAACGTGTCGGGCGCGATCGAGCCGTCCGGCACGCCACGCGCCCCGGCCGGGCTCAAGGGGGTGACCGGCGTCGTGGGACTCGAGGCGAGCGCGTCGCTGCCGTCGCAGATCGCCGGGGGCACCGGCAACCCCGCCTGCCCGTCGAATCCGCCGAGCCGCTCCTCGATCGCCAAGTTGTTCGGATTCAACGCGCTCACCTCCGGCGGCGCGACCGGCGCCGGAACGAGCATCGACATCCTCTCGATTCAGCGATTCGAGCCGGCCGTGTTCGAGAACTTCGACCGTTGCACCGGATCGTCGCTGAGCGCGTCGACCGTCACCGAGAGCACCGTCCCGGACACGCCCAGCACCGGCGGCGGCCCGGAGATCGCGCTCGACTCGCTGGTGCTGATGCTGCTGGCGCCGGGCACCCACCTTCACGTCGTTCAGTTCGATCCCTCGGCGCCGCTGGCGTTCCCGCTGATCAAGCTGCTCGCGGCCGGGCCGGGGCCCGACGCGCTCGACATCACGGTCACCTACTGCGAGACCCACCTGAAGCCGGCTGAACGCGCGCTCGCCGAGTGGCTGCTGTCGGCGATCGCCGCCTCGGGGACGACGACCGCCGCAGCCGCGGGTGACGACGGCTCGAGCGGTTGCTATCCGAACACCGCGCCGGCTGTCACCTACCCGGCCTCCTCGACGTTCGTGACCAGCATCGGAGGGGCGTCCTACGACGGGTCGGCCGCCAGCCCGCAGAACCTCTCGGTCTGGAACAGTCCGGGCACCAGCGGAGGAGGTGGTGGCACCAGCGCGGAGATCGGCGCGCCGCCGTGGCAGCCGTCCGGCAAGCGCCGGCTGCCCGATCTCTCGACGTCCGCCGTCCCGGGGGCCGTCGGCGAGATCCCCGTCTGCGCCACCGCCTCGGACTGCGCGTGGATGGCCGTCGGGGGGACCAGCGTCGGCGCGACCGTGCTCGGCGCCGCGGGAGTGCTGCTCGCCCAGGAGTTCGGCGCCCACCAGCAGCACCCCCGGTGGGGGAACCTCGCCGGGGCGATCTGGCGACACGTTGAGGGCGGCGGTGCGGTCAAGGACATCGTCAGCGGCGCCAACACGACCCACACGTCCGCGTGTTGCACCGCCGCCCGCGGTTACGACACCGCGTCAGGATGGGGACTGTTCGAGCCGGACCTCCTGATCCGCCTCGTCGAGGGGCGCCACGGATCCTGAGGCGAGCTAGCGACCCTGCTCGACCGGAGCGATCGCCGCGGCGACCGCCGCCGTGAACTTGCGCTTGACGTGGCGCGACGGTACCTCGCGATGCTCGAGCCACCACCGGCCGACCTGCTCACCGGCGCCGACGATTAGATGCGCGATCAGTTCCACGTCCCGCGACCCGAGCGTGGTCGCCTCCCCGAGCAGCTCGATGATCACCGCCGCGTTGCGGTTGCGCATCTCGTTGACGGCGGCGACCGGTGCGTCCCCGTAGAGGACGCACCAGCTGTTCTGCTCGGCGTCGAGCTGGTCGAAGTACGCGTCCACCACCGCACTCAGCATTCGTGCCGGACCCGCGGCCCGCGCTGCCTGCTGCATGACGTCGAAGATCTGCGCCCGCGCCCGCTCGACGCACGCTTCGTAGAGGCCCTCCTTCGAGTCGAAGTACTGGTACAGGAGCGCCTTCGTAACGCCGCTGCCCTGCGCGATCGTCTCCATCGAGGCGGCGGTGAACCCGCGGCGGCCGAATTCCTGTTCGGCCGCATCGAGCATCCGCTGCTCGCGCTGCGCGCGAGGCATCCGCTTCCGCTTCGCGGGTGATGCGGGAGTGGCGCTCACGGGAGCGGCGCGAACTCGACGGTGGCCGTCACGGTGCGCCTCTTGGTTCGGTCGGCCTGAGCCGTGTACTGCTGGTAGCGGTTGCTTGGCCCGAGCGACACCGTGACCGTCAGCCGACCGGACGAGCCGATCTTCACCCGCCGGGTGTGCATGCCGGTCGCGTCGTGGACCCGAACCCTCAGTGACCGTCCCGCTTCGAACAGGGGTTTGGTCGAGACGGTCGCGCTGCCGCTGCCGGTGATCGAGAAGGCCCGCGTGCCTCTGACCTTCAGGGTGCTGAACTCGAGCGCCCGCCGGCGGATCGTCGCGGACCAGCCGTAGATCTCGTACCGGAGAGCGTCGGCCGTATAGGTGAAGGACGGCGGCGGCGGCTTCGGGTGCTTGAACAGCCGCATCAGCCACGGGAGCGTCTGGCGCAGGTCGCGCCGCCAGTACGGCCAGTCGTGGCCGCCCGGGCCGTAGTCGTCCCAGATGCTCGGGATCCGGAGCTTCAGGAGCCGGTCGTGGAACGCGATGTTCATCTGGTGGACGACCACCTCGACGATGTCGCCGCCGCCGAACGGTCCACCGGGCTGGCCGTTACCGGTTCGAAGGGTGAGCGCGACTCCTCGCAGGTTCGCGGCGAGGTCGAGCGGGTTGTGGGCCCGCCAGTTCAGCTGCTGGGTCGAGCGCGGCCCGTAGGTGGCCGGCGGCGTGACCGCGATGTCACCCGGATTGTTCGTGTCGAGCGCGCCGGAGAAGCTCGCCGCCGCTCCGAACAGGTCGGGGTGTTGTGCGGCATAGGTGATCGCGCCGTAGCCGCCCATCGAGAGGCCGGCGACCGCCCGATCGGCCCGGGTCGGGATCGTGCGGAAGTGCGAGTCGATCCACGGCAGCAGCTGCTCGACGTGGTAGGTCTCCCACTCGGGCTGGCCCCCGCGGCCGTCGTTGTACCAGTTCGTGTAGCCACCGTCGGGCCCGGAGTCGGGCATCACGACGATGATCGGGTAGGCGAGCGTGAGCCGGGCCGCGTCGCCCTTGTCGGTCCAGGAGCGGAAGTTGTCGATCGCGCCGTGCAGCAGATACAGAACCGGGTAGCGCCGGCCCCGCTGCTGCGCGTAACCGCGCGGGAGCAGCACACGCACGCCGGTGGTCCCCTTGACCGCCGGTGTTCTGAAGGCGAACTGCTCGAGCCGGAGGCTGAGCTTCTTCGAGCTCACCAGCCGCAGCGGTGTGGCGGCGGACGCGGGAGCGGCCAGCGCCGCCGGCGAGCACGCGGCGGCGGCCGCCACCAGGATGACCGTCAGCACTTTGGTCGCGCTCATCCGTGTCAACGTCGTCCTCCGGTGGTGGTGGAGATGCTCCAGCTCAGGGACCTGCCCGCCGTCGCTCGAAGTTCGAACCTGGCCTGATCGCGCCCCGTCGCCGCCTTCACATGCCCCTCACAAACGTTACCGGCGCGCCCCCCAGGCCAAACTAACTGATGATCAGTTATCAACATCACGGGGCTTAACGTCCTGGCGTTGATTCGCTCTGGTACCGCGGGTACGATTCCCCCGGCTGGGGCTAGGAGGGCGAACCAGATAAGGGGTGGGCCGGGTGTACGGGGGCGGCTGGTCGAAGATCTTGCGAGCAACTTGCCGCGCGGGCACGATTTCCGCGTCGGCGGGCGCATGACGATTCTGAGCTCCGACGCCGCGACCCCCGACGCCGCGACCGCGGGCGACGAGCAGCTCCCCGAGTACGACTGGGAGGAGATCTGCCGCCACGACAAGGCGGGAGACTTCTGGGTCGCGTTCTGCGGCGGCGTCTACGACGTCAGCGAGTGGATGTACCGCCACCCCGGTGGCGCTGAGATCCTGATCGAGGCCTGGGGCCAGGACGCCACCGATTTCTTCAACTCGATCGGTCACACCGACGAGGCTTGGCTGCTGACCCAATCGTTCAAGGTCGGGCGAGTCAGGGAGGGCGCCGCTCCGCCGGCCGAGGCCGGCACGCCGACGATGACGGTGCCCGAGGAGCCGAAGCTCCACGGGCCAGGCGAGCACCAGTCCGGGCCGAAGGTGAACCCACTCCCCGAGCCGGAGGACGCGCCCGCGGACCCACGCGAGCTCCCCGCATACGACTGGGACGAGATCCTCCGTCACGACAAGCACGGCGACTACTGGGTCGTGATGTGGGGAGACGTGTATGACCTCAGCGAATGGATCTACCACCACCCCGGCGGCGCCGAGGTGCTGATCGAGTCCTACGGCCGTGACGCGAGCGGATGGTTCGACGGCGCGGGCCACTCCGGACGAGGCCTGGAACCTCGCGCAGACGTTCAAGATCGGACGCCTGAAGGAGGGCTCGAAGCCGCCCGAGCGAGTGGGGCGCCCGACGCTGTCGAAGGCGTGTCCGAGGCCCGCACGCCGATCGGCCCGATTCGGCGCACAGACGCCGGGCCGCGCGAGATCCCCTACGCGATCCGCTGGCTGGTCCCGAACGGCGAGCGGTTCGCCAACTTCGACATTCATCAACGACAACGACACCCAGCTCGACTACTGGCGGCGGTTCGGCCACATCTACGCGGTCGGCATCCCGACGAAGAAGTGGCGCCTGGTCGTCGTCTCTGACCCCGAGCTGCTCGACGAGGTCTCCGACAACGAGGAGCAGTTCGGCAAGCAGGTCAAGGAGATCAACTTCTTCGACCAGCTGCGGGTTCGCGCGGTGGCGGCATCTCGGTGGTCAGCGACGGCGACGTACTACGACCGGGTGCGCCGGGTGATGCTGCCCTGGTACGCGCCCGCGCATCAGAAGACGCAGTTCGAGCGGATGAAGGCTCTGGCGCCAGGAGATGACCGCGGCCTGGGCCGCGATGCCCGACGATGAGCCGCTCGACATGCGCGAGTGGATGCAGCGCTACGCGCTCGAGATCTCCGGCCGCGGCGCCTGTAACTACGACTTCAATCTGCTCGACAAGGACGCCGTCAAGACGCCGTTCGCCGCCGCGGTCACCGAGAGCACCAAGGAGAGCATCGCGCGCATCGCCGAGCCGCGGCCCGGACTTCACGCTGCTTCTCGGGCCCGGCAAGCGCGCGCGCAAGCAGGTCGTACCGGCGTCACAACGAGCGTGCTGTTCTCCACCGCCGAGGCGATCGTGCAGGGCCGGCTGGATACCTGCCCGCTCGGCGAGCAGACCGACCTGCTCACCCGCCTGATCACGGTGCCGGACCCCGAGACCGGCGAGCACCTCGACGCCGGATGCGATCCGCGACCAGATCCTGATGCACCTCTCCAACGGCTTCAACGGTCCCTCGATCACCGGCGCGCTGGCTGGCGTACGTGCTCGCCACGCACCCGGAGGTCGAGGAGAAGCTGATCGCCGAGATCGACGCGATCACCGGCGGCGACCCTGACTACGAGCTGCAGTACACCGATCTGATGGCGCTGCCGTACATGACGCAGGTGATCAAGGAGACGCTGCGCATCTATCCGCCGATGCCGGTCACGATCCGCCGCAGCCTCAAGGATGGGATGCTCGGCCCCTACCGCGTGCGCAAGGACGACATCATCCTCGTCGGCGCGCTGGCCGCGCAGCGCGATCCGCGTTACTGGGGTCCGCAGGCCGACGTGTTCGACCCCGACCAGTTCGCGATGGAGAAGGTGGTCGAGCGGCCCCGCCACGCCTTCATCCCGTTCTCGGTCGGCAAGCGGCAGTGCATGGCGCAGGAAGTCACCTTCATGATGCTGCGCGTCGCCCTGTTCGAGATCTACAACCGCTATCGGCTGCGGCTCGCGCCCGGCGCCAAGGTCGTCAAGAACACCGTCGGCCACGACCAAGCCGGTCGGCGGTGCCCGTTGTTCGTCTGCCGCGTGAGGGCGAGGAGGAGCGCCAGGCCGCGCTGGCGCGCAGCCGCGCCGCGCGGCGGTGTTGGCGCCGGCGATCGGGCGGAGAGCCGGTCGAGGCGCCTGGGATCGGCCGTCGGAGATTCCCGAGACGAGCGCCTACCGGCACATCGTCGTCGCATACGGCAGCAACTTCGGCAGCTAGCAAGGGGCTCGCCGAGCGGTTCGCCGAGCGAAGCCGCATCTATGGGTACACGAGCGAGGTCCTGGTCGCTGGACGAGCTGATCGAGGCGCCGCGCGCACACAGCCCTGGCTGCTCGTGGTGATGACCTCGACGTACACCTCAATCCGCCGGTAACGCGATCGCGTTCAAGGCATGGCTGGAGGAGGCCGAGCCGGGGTGCGAGACGTGGAAGAACTGCCGCTATCCTGGTCTGGGGTCTCGGCAACAGCCAGTGGAACGCGTTCCTGGCCTTCCCGCGTTACGTCCAACAGCCGGCTCGAGGAGCTCGGCGCCACGCCGCTGGACGCGAAGTTCGGCTTCGGCGATGTCGGCTCCCCGACGTGGGAGGACGTGCACACTGCCTGGAACGACCGAATCTGGCCCGATGCTGATCGAGCTTTCCGGGGCGCGACCCAGCGAGGCCGCCGCCGCGCGCTTCGCCGCCGAGAAGGCCGCCGAGGAGAAGCTGACCGAAACCGACTCGAACACCGCAATGGAGCTCGTCGCTGGACGGGCAGATCGTCGCGCCGACGATCCTCACCAACGCCGTCGGGCTGACGACGCACACGGTCCGGCGGCGGTCTGCCGCGAGCTGCAGGCGCCGGACTCCCCGACCAGGACGCGCCACCTCGAGCTCGCGCTCCCCGCCGGGCTTCAGTACACCGCCGGCGATCACCTCGGCGTCTGCCCGCAAAACGACGAGGAGTCGGTTGCGCGACTGGCGCGCGGCTGGGCGCGGCGCCTCGACGGCGTGTTCGCGGTGCCGAAGAGCATGAACGTCCGCGCGGTGCCCGAAGGGCGTGCCGCTTCAGGTGCGCAACGTCGCTCACCTGCCTGGTCGATATCACGCGAAGCCATCGTGCCGCTGATCGATCTGCTGCTCGACAAGGCCACAGAGCCAGCCGAGCGGGCGCAGGCTGGAGGAGATGCGGCAGCGTGCTGGCGACGCCGGACGGCGCCGACTCGCCGCTCCGGCGAGCGCTGATCATGAGCGGCGGCTACAGCGCGCTGCGCTGCTCGAGTAGTTCCCGTGCTGCGAGCTGAACATCTTCGAGTTCCTGCAGGTGGCGCAGCCGCTGCGGCCGCGCTACTACTCGACCTGCTCGAGCCCGCGGATTCATGGCGACGGCGTCGCGCACGTCGCTGTCGGCGCGAGCCCGAAGCCGGTGTCGGGCATGGCCGGCCGCGTGTTCCAGGGGATGAGCTCGCCTACGTGCACCGTCTCCGCGTGGGCGACCGGATGAACATCTTTCTCGACCGTGCCGAGGGATTCCACCTGCAGGACGATTGCTCGCGGCCGATGATCTTCGTCTCGGCGGGCACGGGCTATGCGCCGATGCGCGCCTTCCTCTGGGAGCGGCTGGCGATGCAGCGCGAGGGGGTTCCCCTCGGCCCGGCGGCGCTGTTCAACGGGATTCGCGCGAGCAAGCTCGACTACATCTACGGGGACGAGATCGACGATGTTCGTCGAGGAGGGCGTGCTCGAGCACCTTTATGTCGCATGTCGCGTGAGGTCCCGGACAAGCGCGTCTACGTGCAGGACCTGCTCCGCGAGCAGGGTGCGCTGGTGCTGGCAACCTCGTCGACGATGGCGCGCTACATCTACGTGTGCGGCTCGCAGGTGATGCGCGACGACGTGCGTGCCGCGCTCGTCGCGGTGTTCGCCGAGCGCGGCGGGATGACGCCCGAGGAGGCCGACGCGTATCTGACCGAGATGGAGACGACCGACAAGCGCTACCGCCCCGACATGTGGAGCTGAAAGGGAACCATGGACCTGGCTGCACTGATCCTGATGGCCGGCGCGGTGGCGATGTTCGCGTTCGCCGCAAGCGGCCGTGAGCTCCGCCGCTTCAACGAGATCTCGGTTGGGCTGGTGTTGGTGACGCTCGCGCTGATCTGTCAGTTCACCGCGATCACCAACACGCACATCGGTCACTGACCGAGGTGCGCGGGCAGCGGGAGCGCTGCGACGAGAGCGCTCCGATGAGAGCGCAAACACAGTTCGATCTCTGACAAGCGGGCGAAATATCCGCGAAACGTCCGATTGTGCGCCGGTCCGCGGGGTTGCAGATTCAAGGGATGGCAGGGTCTCGCGGGAGCAGACCGGCGCCTGGCGTGCTCGGCGCGCGGGAGTTATTCGATGGCCTGACGCGAGCTATCTGGTTTCGCGACCGGGCGACGGCCGAGCACCTGGACCGCACCAGCCGCACGTGTGCGCTGATCGCGCGGCAGCTCGGGTTCGACGAGCCAGAGTGTCGCGATCTCGTGATCGCCAGCTCGATGCACGACATCGGCAAGCTCGGAGTCCCGGACGAGGTGCTGTTCAAGCCCGGGAACCTCAACGAGGAGGAGCGCTCGCTGATCGACCGCCATGCGGAGATCGGCCATCAGATTCTCTCGGGCCCTCGCGACCCGATCACGCGGCTGGCGGCCTCGATCGCGCTCACGCACCATGAGCGGGTCGACGGCCGCGGGTATCCGCACGGCCTGCGCGATGGAGTGATTCCGCTGTGCGGGCGGATCGCCGCCGTCGCCGACGTGTTCGACGCGCTGATCCACGATTGCGCGTACCGGCCGGCGATGCCGGTGCCCGATGCGGTCGCAATGCTCGAGCGAGGAAGAGGAATCCAGTTCGACGCTGCGGTGCTCGATGCGTTCGAGCGCGTGCTGCCGCAGGTCCTCGAGATCGAGTCAACCGATCCCGGGACGGAGCCGCTTCGCAGATGGACCGGGAGCGGTGGCCGGGCACCCCTCAACCGCGAAGCGCCCGTAGCGTCGAGCTCCTAGCTGAGGTCAGAGTCGAAACCGCGGCGACGGGCCTGCCGGCCGATCTCGTAGCAGGGGGCGTGATAGAGGAGACCGGGCGAGTCGACAGACAGCCCAGGGTCGACCGCGCGCGAAGTGAACGTGGCGATCCCTGCGACGACGTGGACGACCGGCTCGTGCGCGCCTGTCAGCCCGCCGCAGGAGGCGCACTGCGGCCCCCGTAGGGATCCGGGTCGACGTTCGGGAGTCGACGACATGGGCGACGCCGTCATGCCCTCGCGGCCTCGAGCAGCACTCTCTGCTCCGCGGCCGCGATCAGCCGTCGCGTGCGCTCGACGGCATCCGTCGACACCGAGATCGCGTCGATCCCGGCGCGGACCAGCAGCTCGGCGTACTCGGGATGCACCGAGGGTGCCTGGCCGCAGATCGAGGTCTGGAGCCCGAGCGACTTGGCGCGGGGGATGAGCTCCTGCAGGTACGCGGTGACCGCCGAGTCGCGCTCGTCGAACGTGGCCGACAGCTCGCCCGAATCGCGATCCGCGCCG
Source organism: uncultured Solirubrobacterales bacterium (assembly GCA_963770735.1). Lineage (GTDB taxonomy): Bacteria > Actinomycetota > Thermoleophilia > Solirubrobacterales > Solirubrobacteraceae > Palsa-465. Next base: position 773,707 of record CAVYRB010000001.1, read on the forward strand.
AGCAGCAGCTGCGTCAGATCGTTGGAGCCGACCGAGATCCCGGCAATCCCGAGCTTGGCGTACTGCTCGAGGTTGAACAGGACCGAAGGCACCTCGGCCATCATCCAGAGCTCGAAGCCCGGCCGGTCGAGTAGGCCCGCCTCGGCGACGAGCGCACGGCAGCGCTCGAGCTCGCGTACGGTCCGGACGAATGGCAGCATCACGTGGAAGTTGGTGTGGCCGGCGTCCCAGACGCGGCTGATCGCCTCGAGCTCGAGGTGGAACACTTCCGGCTGCTCGATGTAGCGCAGCGCGCCGCGGAAGCCGATCATCGGGTTCGATTCCTCGGGCTCGAACTCCTCGCCGCCCTTCAGGCCGCGGAACTCGTTCGTGCGGAAGTCCGTCGTGCGGTAGGTGATCGGCCGGGGGGCAAATCCCGATGCGAACACGGTGAGTGCGTCCGAGAGCCGTTCGACGAACTCGTCGCCGCGGCCCTCAGCGAGCAGCTTGCGCGGGTGCGTGCCGTCGAGCGCCTCGACCAGCATCAGCTCGGCGCGCACGAGGCCGACGCCGTCGACGTCGAGCGCCGCTGCCCGCTCCACCTGCGAAGGCTCCGACAGGTTGACCAGGAGCTTGGTTCCGGTGACGATCGTCCCCCTCCCAGTTGAGGCCGGGCGCGGTTCCTCTCCCTCATGGGCAACGGGTGGGGCCGCCCCTTCGCGAACCACACCGCTCGTCGCGTCGACGGTGATCAGCTCGCCGTCGCGGAGCTTCTTGGTCGCGTCCCCGGTTCCGACCACGCATGGGATGCCCAATTCCCTCGAGACGATCGCAGCGTGACACGTCATCCCACCGGAGTCGGTGACGATCGCCACCGCCTTGCGCATCAGCGGCACCCAGTCGGGCGAGGTCATGTGCGTGACGAGCACGTCGCCGTCGGTGAGCCTCGCGGCATCGTCGAGCGACGAAAGCAGGCGGGCGGTCCCGCTCGCGTGTCCCGGAGCGGCGCCGAGACCTCGGAGCAGCACCGCGCCCTGCTCGGCTTGCGGAGCTGCGGCTGCTTCGTCCGCCACGCCATCGCGGAGGGTTGTGATCGGACGGCTCTGGAGCATCCAGACCCTGCCGTCCGGGTCGAACGCCCACTCGGTGTCCTGAGGCTCGCCGTATTCGCGCTCGATCGCAGCCCCGAGCTCCGCGAGCTGGAGGACCTCATCGTCGGTGAGGACCGCGCGATGGCTTTCGTCAGCGGACAGTTCGCGAGTGGCGGTTCCGCCGTCGGGCAGCGGCTCGATCACCAGCTCCTTCGCGCGCACCGAGCGCGTGATGACCGCCATCCGTGGCTTGTCCACCACGTACCGGTCGGGCGACACCTGCCCCGAGACGACTGATTCGCCCAGGCCGAACGAGCCCTCGATCACGAGTTGGTCCCGGTTGCCGCTCGCAGGATCGACGGTGAACATCACCCCGGCACGCGTTGACGCGATCTGCCGCTGGACGACCACCGCGATGTCCATCTGGCTGTGACTGAATCCCCGCTGCCCTCTGTAGTAGATGGTGCGAGCGCCAAACAGCGACTCCCAGCAGCGCCTGACTGCGTCGATCGCGTCGTCGCGGCCGCGAACGTTGAGGAACGTCTCGTTCATTCCCGCGAATGAGGCTGAGGCGCTGTCTTCGGCGGTCGCCGACGAGCGCACCGCGACGGGATCGTCCGACTCCGGGCCTACCAGGGAGGCGTAGGCCTCCGAGATCGCCTTTGTCAGCCAGGCAGGGAGTTCGGCCTCGTGGACCGCCTGCCGAGCCCGGGCGGAGGCCTCGCGGAGAGCGGCGGTGTCCTCGACGTCGAGATCGTCGAGGATCTCGGCTAGGCGGTCGGCCAGCCCGCTCTCTAGTCGGAAGGCCGCGTACGCCGGGGCGCCGACGACGAACCCTGGCGGCACCGGCATTCCGGTTCGGCTCAGCTGGCCGAGATTCGCCCCCTTGCCGCCTGCGTAGGCGACGTCGGCGGCGGAGAGCTCTGGCAACGTCTTGACGGGGACGTGGTCTTGAAGGGCGGAGAAGTTCGAAGGCGTAAGCGTGGACATACGAACCACGCTACGTCTCGCGCCAGCCCGTGCAATCCGGGTTCAGCGTCAATCGCCGGTTAGTAGAAGCTGCGGATGCCGACGTTGGCTGCGCGACGGAGACTCGTTTTGATGGCGGGTACCACCACTGCGGAGCCTTATCCGCGCGACCGCGAAACGGACGTCGTCCTTCGTGACGGGTCGACTGTCCATGTACGCCCCGTGCGAGACGGGGATGCCGGAGCAATCCGGACCTTCTTCGAGGGATTGTCTCCCGAGTCGATCGGCTTCCGGTTCTTCGGCACTCCCAACCTCGACTGGGTCACCAACTGGGCGGTCGACGTGGACTATTCCGACCGGTTCGCGCTGGTCGCAGAAAGCGGTAACCCGAGGTCGGTGATCGCACACGCGGCCTACGTCCATCAGGAGGGCGACTCGGCGGAAGTTGCGTTCGTCGTCGCCGACGCGTGGCAGGGCCGCGGGATCTCGACCGTCCTGCTGGCCCATTTGGCGGAGGTCGCCGACCAGCACGAGATACCGAGGTTCACGGCGGAGGTGCTGCCCGTGAACCATCGGATGATCGAGGTGTTCCGCGAGAGCGGATTCCCAGTGGAAATGAGCTCCACCCCGGATGCGATCGCGGTCGAGTTCCCGACCTCACTTTCGCCCGAGGCGGTCGAGCGCTTCGAGGAGCGCGAGCGAACCGCGTCGATCGCGGCCGTGCGCAGTGTGCTCGAGCCGCGCACGGTGGCGGTTATCGGCGCCTCGCGACATCGCGACACGGTCGGCGGCGAGGTGTTGCACAACCTGATCTCCGGCGGCTTCGAGGGCGCCGTGTATGCGGTTAACGATCATGCTGACGTCGTCCAGTCGCTCCCCGCCTACAGCAGCGTCGCCGATATTCCCGGCGGGGTGGAGCTGGCGGTTGTGGTCGTACCGGCCGAGAGCGTCGTGGCGGTGGCGCGCGAGTGCGCCGACGCGGGCGTGCGAGCACTCCTCGTCATCTCGGCGGGCTTCGCCGAGGCGGGCGAGGACGGTGTCGCCCGCCAGCGAGAGCTGCTTGAGGTGTGCCGCAACGCCGGCATCCGAGTCGTGGGGCCGAACTGCCTCGGGGCCCTCAACACCGCTGCGCATGTGCGGCTGAACGCGACGTTCGCGCCGGGCGTAGCCAGCCGCGGACGCGTCGGCTTCATGTCGCAGAGCGGCGGGCTGGGGATCGCGATCATCGAGGCCGCGGGGCGGCTGGGGATCGGCCTCTCGTCGTTCGTGTCCGTTGGCAACAAGGCAGACCTGTCGGCAAACGACTTCCTCCGGTACTGGGAACAGGATCCAGGCACAGACGTTGCCCTCCTTTACCTGGAGTCGTTCGGCAACGCACGGAAGTTCGCGCGGATCGCGCCGCGGTTCGCCCGATCCAAGCCGCTGCTCGCCGTAAAGAGCGGCCGCTCCGTGGCGGGCGCGCGGGCCACCTCTTCGCACACCGGCGCGCTGCTCGCCGGTTCGGATGTGACCGTCGATGCTCTCTTCCGGCAAGCCGGCGTGATTCGCGCCGACACCCTGCGCGAGTTGTTCGGGGTGGCCTCGCTGTTGACCGCGCAGCCGGTCCCACGCGGTGACCGCGTCGCGATCGTGACCAATGCCGGCGGGCCGGGGATCATGTGCGCGGACGCGTGCGAGGGCCTCCGCGTGGCGGTGCCCGAGCTGTCGGCGGAAGTGCAGTCGAAGCTAGCTGCGCTGTTGCCCAAGGCGGCATCGGTCGCCAACCCGATCGACATGCTCGCGACCGCTACTGCCGAGGATTACGGGCGGACGATTCGGGCGCTGATCGAGACTGACGCGTGCGATGCGATCCTCGCAATCTTCGTTCCGCCGCTCGTCACCAGCGCGGGCGACGTGGCTGCCGCCCTCCGGGAGGTGGCCGAGACCAAGCCGGTGGTTCCGCTCGCGGCTGTGTTCATGTCCAGTGGAGGCCCGCCTGCGGAGTTGTCCGGCGCGGATGTGCAAGTGCCGGGATACGAGTACCCGGAAGAGGCGGCACGCGCCGTCGCGCTCGCTGCCGCGTACGGCCGGTGGCGCGCCAGGCCCGAGCAGCCGGTAGCGCAACCGTCCGGGATCCGCGCCGAAGAAGCGGCCGCGGTGATCAGCGGCGAGCTGGCGGACGGCGCTGGGTGGCTCGCCCCGGCGTCCGTGGGCGAGCTGCTCGATTGCTACGGGTTGCCGCGCGTGGCGACGCGCGTCGCCACCGATGCGTCGGCGGCTGTCGCGGCCGCGGCGCAGCTGGGAGGCCCCGTTGCTCTCAAGGCGGTCGCCCCCGGCCTCGTGCACAAGACCGACGCCGGCGGCGTGCAGCTCGGTTGCGAGGGACCGGAAGCGATCGCCGAAGCAGCAGCCGCGATAGAGACCGCCGTTGCGCGCGCGGGCCACCACCTCGAGGGACTGCTCGTCCAGCCGATGGTGCCCGAAGGCGTCGAGCTGATCGTGGGGGTGGTTCACGATCGAAGCTTCGGACCCGTGCTCGCGTGCGGGGCCGGCGGGACGACCGCCGAGCTGATCAAGGACGTGGCGGTGCGGATCACGCCGGTCAGCGACCCGGACGCGAAAGAGATGCTGGGCTCGCTGCGGACGTTCCCGCTGCTCGACGGGTATCGCGGAGCGCCACGGTGCGACGTGTCGGCGATCGAGGACGTGCTGCTGCGCGTGAGCGCGCTGGTCGAGGCGCACCCGGAGATCGCCGAACTCGACCTCAACCCGGTCATCGCCACACCCGCCGGCGCGCTTGTCGTCGACGCGCGCGTGCGCGTGGAAGCGCCTGCACCCGTTGCCCCGATGCCGTCGCTCGGCGCATGAACAACCCACCAGTCGAAACGAGGATCTGATGCCAGTACGAGTTGCGATCAACGGATTTGGCCGCGTCGGCAGGTGCTTCCTGCGCGCGGCACACCCGCCCGAGCGCGACATCGAGGTGGTCGCGGTCAACGATCTGGTCGATGCGAAGACGCTCGCGCACCTGCTCAAGTACGACTCGGTGTTCGGGCGCTTTCCGGGGCCGATCGAGCTGAACGACGCCGGGTTCGAAGTGGACGGTCACCAGGTGAACGCGTACGCGGAGACCGATCCAGGGCGGCTGCCGTGGGCGGATCTCGGCGTCGATGTCGTGATCGAGTCGACCGGAAAGCTACGCACCCGCGAGGCCGCCGCCCAACACCTCGACGCGGGTGCGGCGAAGGTCATCATCTCCGCTCCGGCCAAGGGGGGCGAGCCACCGGACGCGACGGTCGTGCTCGGCGTCAACTTCGACGAGACCTACGACCCCGATCGCCACCACGTGATCTCGAACGCCTCGTGCACGACCAACTGCCTGGCGCCCGTCGCCAAGGTGCTGCACGAGACCGTCGGGATCAAGCACGGCCTGATGACGACCGTGCACGCGTACACGTCCGACCAGCACCTGCTCGACGGGCCGCACAGCGATCTGCGCCGGGCGCGCGCGGCGGCGGTCAACATCATCCCGACGTCGACTGGCGCGGCGAAGGCACTGGGGCTGGTGATCCCGGAGCTGGAGGGGCGTCTGAACGGCTTCGCCGTCCGCGTTCCGGTGCCGACGGGCTCGCTTGTGGACCTCACAATCGAGGCCGATAGGCCGACCAGTAAGGAGGAGGTCAACACAGCGTTTGCGGAACGCGCCGACCGGGGGCCGCTGACCGGCATCCTCGCCTACACGGAGGACCCGATCGTCTCCTCGGACATCGTCGGCTCCTCGTACTCCTCGATCTTCGACGCCGGGTTGACGACCGTCGCCGACGGCACGCAGGTCAAGGTGCTCGCGTGGTACGACAACGAATGGGGCTACTCCACCCGGCTCGTCGAGCTCGCGGCGCGCGTGATGGCGCCGGTCGCGCAGCCGGCATAGGCGGGCGTGGCAACTCCCGAGGCCGAGCGAATTCCGTTGACTCTGCTCCATCACGTTCCGGTGATCGCGATGGATCCGCGCCGGTTTCAGCCACTGCTGCTGCCGGACGAATACGAGGACCTGCTCGAGCTGATCGAGTCCGGCAGCCGGGAGTTGCACGGGCGCGTGGTGTGGAACGTCAACTCCACCGCCAGCGGCGGTGGGGTGGTCGAGCTCCTGCGCCCGCTATTGGGGTATTCGCGCGGTGGCGGTGTCGACGCCCGCTGGGTGGTGATCTCGGGAGATCCCGAGTTCTTCACGGTGACCAAGCGGATCCACAACCGGCTGCATGGGTTTCACGGCGACAGGGGCGAGCTGGGCGCGGCCGAGCGCCGCATGTATGAGCGGACGCTGGCGGCCAATGCCGCTGAGCTGGTCCCGCTCATGCACCCGAGCGACGTAGTGATCCTGCACGACCCGCAGACCGCAGGACTCATCGAACCCGTGTCCCGAACCGGTGCGACCGTGATCTGGCGCTGCCACGTGGGTCGCGATCACATCAACGGCTCCGCGCACCAGGCGTGGATGTTCCTGCGCCCGTATGTCGAGGGAGCCGATGCGTTCGTCTTCTCCCGGTCGACGTTCGCCTGGGACGGCCTGCCACGGGAACGGGTCGCCGTGATCCCCCCGTCGATCGACGCGTTCTCGCCGAAGAACGCCGAGCAGTCGCCGGCGCAGTCGAGGGCGATTCTGGCGGCGGCGAACATCATCCCGGACCCCAACCGAGGCGACCCCACCTACACGCGGTGGGACGGAACCCCGGGGCGCGTCGATCGACGCGCCACAATGATCGAGGAGGCGCCGCTCTCCCACGAGGATCTCGTCGTGATGCAACTCTCGCGATGGGACCGGCTGAAGGACCCGGTGGGTGTGCTGCGCGCATTCGCGCGGCACATCGCCCCGCACAGCGACGCCCATCTGCTGCTGGTGGGTCCCTCGACCGAGTCCGTGGCGGACGACCCGGAGGGTGCCGCGGTCCTAGCTGCGGTGCGTCGCGCTTGGCGAATGCTGCCCTTCCAGATCAAGCGGCGCGCGCACCTCGCGTCGCTTCCGATGGACGACTTCGCGGAAAACGCTGCGATCGTCAACGCGCTTCAGCGCCACGCGGACGTGGTGGTTCAGAAGAGCCTGGCGGAGGGATTCGGACTCACCGTCGCAGAGGCGATGTGGAAGTCGCGACCGATGGTGGCCAGCCGCATCGGTGGCATCGAAGACCAGATCGTCGACGGCGAGTCAGGCGTCCTGATCCCCGACGCCCGGGATCTCGTGGGCTTCGCCGATGCGGTGCTGAAGCTTCTCTCAGACCCGAACGCCGCCGCCCGCATCGGCGCCGCCGCGCACGAGCGGATCCGGCACAACTTCTTGGCGCCGCAGCACCTGGGGCGGTACTTCGAGTTGATCCAGCGGACGATCACGCTAAAGCCGTCGCGCGAGCTGGCGAAAGCACGGTAGTGACGCGCACACACCCGAACGGGAGGGGACCATGAACGCGCTCGTCGTATACGAATCGATCTACGGGAATACGCGGGCGATCGCCGAGGCGGTCGCGGAAGGCCTCGGTGGCGCGTCCGTTGCGTCGGTAGCGAGCGCACCCGGAGCCCTGGAGAACCTCGACCTCCTGGTGGTCGGCGGCCCGACGCACATGCACGGCCTGGCGACGACTCGCAGTCGGGAGATCGCCGCCGAGGGAGCACACGAGGACAAGGGCACGCACGTCGAGCCCGACGCAACCGACGGCCCCGGGCTCAGGGGGTGGCTGGCGGAGCTGCCCGACGGTCGGGGCGCGCGAGCCGCCACGTTCGACACACGACTCGACAAGTCTGCGTGGGTCACAGGCTTGGCGTCTCGCGGGATCGCCAAGCGTCTTCGCCGCGACGGTTACGACGTCGTCGCGACCGAGAGCTTCCTGGTCGAGGACGGCGAAGGGCCGCTCGAGGACGGCGAGCTCGACCGCGCGCGCGCATGGGGCAAGTCGCTAGCCGGCCAGGCCAGCGCGACCAACCCGGCGCAGTCGCAGGTATGACGATCCTCTGGTTCATCGTCTGGTTGATCGCCAACAACGTCGGTGGACATGAGCCGCTGCTGTTCGACCCCGTGAACGCTTGGGCCGGGACGCTCATCCTGGCGATCGCGCTGGATCTCGCCGCAGCGCATGCACGTCCCGCCGCCCGCCAGCGAAGGGAGCCCTGACGTGTCCACAACGACCCCCTATGCCGTGCGGTTCTCGGTCGATTACCCCGACCGCGAGCTCGATCGGATCACCAGCGCGTTTCGGATCTTCACGGTGATCCCGATCGCGATTGTGCTCGCGTCGATCGGGGGCTATACCGCGAGCTGGGCGAACGGAAGCGGTGCGACCACCACGATCGTCGTGGGAGGCACCGGCCTGCTGTTCCTGCCGCCGCTTCTGATGATCGTGTTTCGGCAGAAGTATCCGCGGTGGTGGTTCGACTGGAACTTGCAGCTGCTGCGGCTCGCGAACCGCGTCGGCGTGTACCTGGCGCTGATGAACGATCAGTATCCGTCGAGCGACGAGGAGCAGTACGTGCAGCTGGAGCTCGACTACCCCGACGCCAGGCAAGGGCTGAACCGCTGGCTGCCGATCGTCAAATGGCTGCTCGCGATCCCGCACTACCTAGTGCTCGTCGTCCTCTACATCGTCGCGATTCTGGCCGCGATTGGCGCCTGGGTCACGATCCTGTTCACCGGACGGTATCCGCGCGGCATCTTCGACTACATCGAGGGTGTGATCCGCTGGCACAACCGGGTCGTCGGGTACGCGCTCGTGCTTGTGACCGACGAGTATCCCCCGTTCAGGCTGAGTCCCTGAGGTCGGTTTCGCGCCCTCAGCCTGCTTACTCGTTGTGCACGTATTCCGAAGCCTCGAGCCTCGTGAGTAATCCTCGCCGCTTGCGGTGATGTCGCTCCATCCGCCGCAGGATGTCGTCGAGCACGGCGATCGCCTGGAGTATCTGCGGGCCTTTGTTCAGCATCACGCATTCAGCCTGGACTCCCATCGCCGCGTCGGTGATCTCGGCGCGGGACGGGCGGCCGGTCTTGGCCAGGCGGTCGAGCACCTGGGTTGCCCAGATGACGGGAAGATGAGCGGCCTGGCAGAGCCAGAGAATCTCCTCCTGGACCTCGGCGAGGCGCTCGTAGCCGCATTCGACGGCGAGATCGCCGCGAGCGATCATCACTCCGGCCGGGCGCTCGGTCCCGAGCGCGGCCAGCAGCATCCCCGGCAGCTGCTCGAACGCGTGCCGGGTCTCGATCTTCATGATCATTCCAACGTCGGATCGCGCATGCCGGTCGAGGTAGTCGGAGACCCGCTTGACGTCGCGAGCGTGGCTTACGAACGACAACCCGACGATGTCGGCTGCGTCGGTGGCAAAGCGCAACGCCTCCTCGCTGTGGGAGCCGAGCAGGTCGATGTCGAGCTCAGCGTCAGGCAGGTTGATGCCCTTGCCGGCACGCAGCTTGGATCCGTTCGCGAGGCCGGCTGACGTGATCTCCACCTTGATCGCGGTCGGTTCGACTGACTCCACGACGCCGCCGAGCTTCCCGTCATCGAGCCACACGCGATGCCCGCGACGGGTCACGGCGAACGCCTCCGCCAACGAGCAACCGATCGAAGCGGGGGAACCGCCGCGCGCGCCCGGCGCCGGGTCCTGATCGCGCGTCAGGACGAGGCGATCCCCGATCCGTAGCCTCAGATAGTCGCCCTTGCGGTCCCGGGTGGGCTGCGATTGCAGAGGCCCGGTCCGCAGTTTCGGACCGGGTAGGTCGACCAGCACTCGTGCGCGACGGCGCGTGCGTGCCTTGGCTTGACGCAGGTTCTCGACCATCGCGCGCCACTGTGGAGCGGCGTCGTGGGCACAGTTGATCCTCATGCAGTCCATCCCGGCGGTGAGCATTTCACGCACCATTTCGGGGGAGTCCGCCGCCTCGCTGGGCATCGTCACCATGATCCGCGTCGGCCGCCCCCGCGGCGCCGGCCCCAGCAGCACGTCGGTGCGGGCCGCCAGCAGCTCGCGGCTGTGGCCGGCGCTGATCGGAGCCGAGCTCGACATCGGCGTCGGCGGACGGCGAGCGAGAGCTTCGAGCGCTCCGAGGACCGCCTCGACGCTGGCCTGAACGTGGCCCTCGCTGCCGCCCAGTGAGGAAAGCCCGAGCTCGACCAGGGGGTACTGGATGTCGCGCAGGTCATGACCGCGCAGCGCGAGGTACTGCAGCAGATTGCGGGCGCTTGCATCGCGGTCTACCGACCGCCCCTCGACCCACGGCCGCCAACCGTCGCCGACCTCGAGCAGCTCCTCGCGGATGGCCGACAACTCGTCGATCAGCGCCGACGCTGACATCAACGAGCTGCGAGCCGTGCCGACATCGGCTCCTACACCCTCTCCGGCTCCATCTCGATCGCGACGCACGGGCGCGATCTAAGCTCGGGGCCGGAGCTGCGCCATCGGTGGCGGGCGCTAAGCCCGATGCGGGGATCTACTAACGATTGGCCAGGGAGGGGGCAGACTGGCCCTGCGCGCGCTACCGCCTTATGCTCCGAGCTATGGGCGTGGCCACCTTGCACAGGGCCTGAAGTAGCCGTGTCGGCGAGGGCCCCGCTGGTGATCGAGCGCTCCGCCCTTGACACGCTGATCGAGATCCTGCGCGGCCGCGGGTTCACGGTGATCGGTCCGACGGTCTCCTCCCAGGCGATCGTTCACTCGGAGCTCAGCTCCGGGGCTCAGCTCCCCGCCGGGTGGACCGATGAGCAGGAGGCCGGCAGGTATCGCCTCGTGCGGCGGTCGGACGAAGCCGTATTCGCGCACAACGTCGGGCCGCACTCCTGGAAGGAGAACCTGTTCCCCTCAGACCTGCAGTTGTGGAGGGGCCGGCGGAGCGAGGACGGAGACGTTGAGTTCGAGGCGCCCGCGCCGCCTCCGCGGTTCGCGTTCATCGGCGTGCGCTCGTGCGATCTGCATGCGATCGCGATCCAGGACCGGGTCTTCATCCGCGATCGCTACGTGGAGCGTGATTACGAGGCGCGCCGTCGCGATGCATTCATCGTTGCGGTCAACTGCTCGCAGGCGGGCGCGACGTGCTTCTGCGTCTCGATGGGGACGGGGCCGAGGGCGGAGTCGGGCTTCGACCTCGCGCTGACTGAGTTGCTCGACGACTCGGGCCACCGGTTCCTCGTCGAGGTGGGCAGCGACCGCGGGGCGGAAGTCCTCGCCGAGCTGCCGCATCGCCAGGCGGAGCAAGCAGACGTGGGACTCGCGGACGAGGTGGTGGCACAGACGGCCGCGTCGATGGGCCGGACGCTCGACACCGACGGCATCAAGGAGCTCCTGTACGAGAACGCGGAGCATCCGCGCTGGGATGAGGTCGCGGAACGCTGCCTGACCTGCGGTAACTGCACGATGGCCTGCCCGACGTGCTTCTGCAGCACCGTCGAGGACTCCATCGATCTCACCGGCACCGAGACGGAGCGCACGCGCCAGTGGGATTCGTGCTTCACGCTCGGTCATTCGTACATCCACGGCGGCAGCGTCCACCGCTCCGGGCGCTCGCGCTACCGCCAGTGGATGACGCACAAGCTCGCGAGTTGGATCGACCAGTTCGGCAGCTCGGGTTGCGTCGGGTGCGGACGCTGCATCACCTGGTGCCCGGTGGCGATCGACATCACCGAGGAGGCCGCCGCGATACGGGCCGATGACCTGCGCCGGCTCGCTGAGGACAGCAATGCGGACGATTGAGGAGCTGCTGGGAGAGGCACCTGCGCTCCAGGCGCTCGCGCCCGAGCACCGCGCGGTGATCGCGGGCTGTGGCCGCAACCGCGTGTTCGAGCCGGGTCAATACCTGATGCGCGAGGGCGAGCCGGCCGACGTCTTCTACGTGATCCGGGAAGGCTCGGCGGCGCTAGAGACGTTCGTACCGCAACGAGGCGCGCTGACGATCCAGACGCTCGAGGACGGCGAGCTTGTCGGTTGGTCCTGGCTGGTGCCGCCTTACCGCGTCGCGTTCGACGTCCGAGCTACCTCGACCGTCCATGCGCTCGCCTTCGACGGTGCCTGCCTTCGCGCCAAGAGCGACCAGGACCCGGCGCTCGGATACGACCTGCTGAGGCTATACGCGGCGGTGATCGTCGAGCGCCTGCAGCGCACGCGTCTTCAACTGCTCGATGTGTATGGAGCGGGTTCCGGGAGCTGACCCCATCTCGGCCGAGCCGATGCTGCCGGCGCGATTCCGGGTGGTGGACAAGCGCCGCGAGACGCACGACACCTGGACGCTCGGCCTCGAGCCGGTCGGTGAGCCGCTCCCGCACTTCTCCCCGGGCCAGTTCGCGATGCTCTACGCGTTTGGTGTCGGCGAGGTACCGATCTCGGTCAGCGGGGAGCTCGATCGCGATCGCCTGGTTCACACGATCAGGACGGTCGGCACGGTGACTGAGCCGCTCTGCCGGCTTGACCCCGGTGACTTGGTGGGGGTGCGCGGCCCGTTCGGCAACTCGTGGCCGATCGAAGCTGCGCGCGGGCGCGACGTCCTGATCGTGGCGGGCGGGATCGGGCTGGCGCCGCTGCGGCCGGTCATCTATCACGTGCTGGCCGAGCGCGAGGACTACGGGCGCGTCGTCGTCGCGTATGGCGGACGGGCCCCGGCCGAGCTGCTGTACGTCGACGAGCTCGAGCGCTGGCGCGGCCGCTTCGACGTGGACCTTCAGGTGACCGTCGATAGCGCGACCGGAGGGTGGCGCGGTCGGGTGGGAGTGGTGCCCGAGCTCGTGCGACGCGCCGAGTTCGAAGCCGGAAACGTCGCCGCGTTCGTCTGCGGTCCCGAGGTGATGATGCGGTTCACGGTGGCGGCGCTCGGCGACGCGGGGGTCCCCAGCGAGTCCATCCATCTGTCGATGGAGCGCAGCATGAAATGCGCGATCGGACACTGCGGCCACTGCCAGTTGCGCGAGAACTTCATCTGCAAGGACGGGCCTGTGTTCCGCAGCGATGTGATCGAGCCATTGATGCGGGTGCGAGAGCTGTGAGCGCTACCCCCACGCTCGCGGTATGGAAGTTTGCCTCGTGCGACGGCTGCCAGCTGTCGATCCTCGACTGCGAGGACGAGCTGCTGGCGCTGGCCAGCGACGTGGAGATCGCGTATTTCCTCGAGGCCTCCAGTGCGGCCGTCGAGGGCCCTTACGACCTGTCGATCGTCGAGGGCTCGATCACCACCGAGCACGACGCGCAGCGGATCCGGGAGATACGGGCCAATTCGAGAAGGCTGGTCTCGATCGGGGCGTGCGCCACCTCGGGCGGCATCCAGGCACTGCGGAATTTCGCCGACGTCGAGGAATTCGTCTCGGTCGTGTACGCCTCGCCGCAGTACATCTCGACGCTGTCTGCTTCCACGCCGGCGAGCGACCACGTTCAGGTTGACTTCGAGCTTCAGGGCTGTCCACCGAACAAACGCCAGCTGCTCGAGATGATCGCCGCGTTCCTGGGCGAGCGCCGCCCCGCGATCCCCGCCCACAGCGTATGCGTCGAGTGCAAGCGCGCCGGCAACGTCTGCGTGTTGGTCGCCCACGGAACCCCGTGCCTCGGTCCCGTCACGCACGCCGGCTGCGGGGCGCTCTGCCCGAGCTACCACCGTGGCTGCTATGGCTGCTTCGGACCGATGGAGTCGCCCAACACCGGCTCGCTCGCACGCTGGTTCGAGCGTCACGGCTCGGCGGAACAGGACGTTGTGCGGATGTACCGGCTGATTTACGCGGGCGCCGATGAGTTCAAGGAGGCGGCTGAGGCGCATGAGCACTGAGCGACGGCTGATCGTCGAGACGCTCGCCCGGGTGGAGGGCGAGGGCGCGATGCATGTGACGCTGCGCGACGGCCGGGTCGAGGACCTGCGCCTGCAGATCTACGAGCCGCCTCGGTTTTTCGAGGCGTTTCTGCGCGGGCGACGGTTCGACGAGGTGCCCGACATCACCGCGCGGATCTGCGGGATCTGTCCCGTCGCCTACCAGGTCAGCTCGATCAACGCGATGGAGGAGGCCTGTGGTGTCGAGGTTTCGGAGGGCGTGCGCCGGCTCAGACGACTGATCTACTGCGGCGAGTGGATCGAGAGTCACACGCTGCACGTGTTCTTCCTGCATGCCCCGGACTTCCTCGGCTACGACAGCGCGTTCCAGATGGCCCGCGAGCACCGCGGGGTCGTCGAGGGAGCGCTCGCGCTCAAGCGTGCCGGCAACGAGTTGATGCGCGTGGTCGGGGGCCGCGAGATCCACCCGATCAACCTGCGGGTCGGCGGCTTCTACAGGGCCCCCACCCGTCCCGAGCTCTCCACGGTGAGGCCGAGTCTCGAGCAGGCGCTCGAATTTGCGCGGGAGGCGGTGCGTTTCACGGCCGCCCTGCCGATCCCCGAGTTCGAGCGGGAATACGAGTTCGTGGCGCTGACCGAGCCCGACACGTACGCGATCGAGGGCGGCCGGCTTGCCTCCAGCGGTGGCCTCGAGATCGCCGCGAGCGAGTACGACCAGCACTTCTTCGAGGAGCAGGTGCCGCACTCCACCGCGCTTCACTCGCGGCTGCGCGACGGGCGCAGCTACCTCGTCGGTCCGCTGGCCCGCTACGCGTTGAGCTCGTCCAAGCTCTCAGAACGCGCCCGCGAGGCCGCGGCCGAGGCGGGCCTCGAACCCGTGTGCCGTAACCCGTATCGCAGCATCGTGGTCCGGGCCGTCGAGATCCTGTACGCGGTCGAGGAGGCGCTCCGGCTGCTCGACGCCTATGAGCCGCCCGAGCCGCCGACGATCGAGGTCAGTCCCCGGGCCGGCGTCGGAACAGGCTGGAGTGAGGCGCCGCGGGGTGTCCTCTGGCATCGCTACGAGCTAGACCCGGCCGGGGACATCCTCGATGCCCGCATCGTTCCGCCCACGTCGCAGAACCAGGGCATGATCGAGCAGGACCTGCGGGGTTGCGTCGAGCGCTTCCAAGCGCTTTCCGATGACGAGCTGCGGGCGCGCTGTGAGCAGACGATTCGCAACTACGACCCGTGTATCTCGTGCGCCACCCACTTCCTGAAGCTGGACGTCGAACGGGGATGAGCGAGCCGGAGGCGAGTCGCGGCGTCACGGTGATCGGAGTCGGCAACGCGTGGCGGCATGACGACGCCGCCGGCATCGAGGTCGTTCGGCGGCTCGCTGACGGCCGGCTGGCGGGCGTCCGTACGGTGATCCATGATCGCGGCGAAAATCTGTTAGTTCTGGCCGACGAATGGCGGGCAGGGGAGATCGCCGTGGTGGTCGACGCCGCTTCGTCAGGGACGCGCGCGGGGGAGATCCATCGGTTCGACGCGACGACGTCGTCGCTTCCAGCATGGACATCGCGCGCATCCAGCCACGCGTTCGGGATCGCGGACGCGGTTGAGCTCGCGCGCGCGCTCGACCGAATGCCGCGCTCGCTGACCGTGTACGCGATCGAGGGCAGTTGCTTTGAGTTCGGCTGCGGCCTCACACCGGATGTCGAGCGCGCTGTCGACCTTTTGGTCGCGGAGCTTCGGTCGCACGGCGCGCCTTGCGCAGCGCCTTGACCTCCTCCTCGAGCTTCTCCACGATCTTCCCCGGGTCAGGAATCAGGGCGGCGTCCACCATCAGCCCGACGGTCACTTCGCCCCGATAGCTGAAGATGCTCACGCTCATGCCTATGTGTCCCGAGGTTGGGGCCCAGACGAGCACCGCGCGAACGGGGGTCCCAGCGAGATACACGGGATCCTTCGGTCCCGGAACGTTCGTCATCACGGCCGTCCCCTTGGCCGAGAACATGTCGACGATCCGACGCTCGACTGGCTCCGGGGCGAAGCCCATCGCGCTGAGCAGCCCATATGAGACCGCGCCGTCCCGGCCGCTCTTGATCTCCTGCATCCGCTTGTGCACCTCTACGAGACGCCTGTAACTCCCGCTCGTCCCAACCGGTAGGGGGAGCATCACGAGCCCGAACTTGTTGCCAAGCTCGCGGGGCACCGGCTTGTCGAGCGGTCTGAGGTTGAACGGGACCATCGCCTGGATCTCGGTAACCGGGCCACCGCGTTCCTGCAGGTAATGACGGATGGATCCGCTCACTGCGGCCAGCAGGACGTCATTGACGGTGGCGTCGTGTGAGTGCGCGATCTGCTTGACCGTCGCGAGCGACAACGGCCGCGTCCACGCGACGCGCCGGCTGACACCGGGATCACCCTTGATCGCGGTGGCCGAGTCCGCCGGCGTGAGCAGCAGCCGCAACAGCGTGCCGCCGTCCCGGGTGACCGCGCCGACGAGCCTCGCGGCATGGGACGGCGAGGTCGCGACGCTCAGTACCTGACGCACCGCGTTCGACCCCGTGCGGGCGAGGCCGACGACCGGCCTCGTCCCCGGCATCGCCATGCCGCCGACCAGCAGCCGGTTCGAAGGGCGGTGCCGCCAATCGTCCGGAGGCGCAATTCCCGCGTCGGGCTCCGAATCGGTCAGCGACAGCATCACCCTCGCCAGCGCGATGCCGTCGGCGATGCAGTGATGCATCCGCACGATCAGCGCCGATCCTTCGCCGAAGCCGTCGACCATGTACTGGTTCCACAGCGGCCGGCTTCGGTCGAGCGGCGTCGTCATCAGGTCGCCGACCAGCTCCTGGAGCGCGGCCGCGTCCCCTGGGGCCGGAAGCGCGAGGTGGTGCATGTGATGCTCGAGCGCAAACTCGGGATCGTCCTCCCAGCTCGGCGGGCGCAGCGGAAGGCGGCTCTCGACCACGCACTGGCGGAACTTCGGGTAGCGGTCGACAAGTCGCCGTTGAGTGACCGCCTTGTAGCGCTCCCAGTCGACGGGCTCGTCGAACAACAACACCGAGTTGATCACCATCAGGTTCGTCGGCCGGTCCATGTGCAGCCACGCCGCGTCGGCGCTGGACAGATTGCTGCTCATGACTTGCCTCCTTCGTAAAGGCCGGCGAACACCTCGACGTACTTCTCGTAGACGAACCCGCGCTTGACCTTGAGCGTCGGCGTCAGCTCGCCTTCGGCCTGGCTGAAATCGTGGTCGAGGATCGCGAACCGTTTGACCTGCTCGATCCGTGCGAGCTTGGCGTTGACCGCCTCGACTTCCTTCTGGATCTCCGCATGGACGCGCGGGTCCGCAGCGATCGTCGCCGGGTCCTCGTCGACCCCAAGATGCCCGGCGAGCTTGAGGCTCTCGTCCCGGTCGAGTGTCACGAGCGCCACGAGATACGGCCGGTTGTCGCCGAACACAACCGCCTCGGTGATGTACCGGCTGTCGCGGAGCTCACTCTCGATGTTGACGGGGGTGATGTTCTTGCCGCTCGAGGTGATGATCAGGTCCTTCTTGCGTCCGGTGATCCTCAGGAATCCATCGTCGGTGATGGTGCCGAGATCGCCCGTTCGTAGCCACCCGTCGTCGGTGAGCGCGTCGGCGGTGGCCTCCTCGTCCTTGAAGTAGCCCTTGAACACGTGAGGCCCGCGCAGCAGGATCTCACCGTCGTCGCTGATCGAGACCTCGGTCCCGGGCAGCGGCTTGCCGACGGTTCCGAACTTGACCGCGTCAAGCGTGTTGATCGTGCCCGCCGAGCAGGTCTCGGTCAGCCCATAGCCCTCGAGCACGAGCACGCCGCAGGCGTCGAAGAACTCGAGCAGCTCGGGAGCCACCGGCGCGGCACCGACGAGCCCCATCTGGAGGTTCGGGCCGAACACCCGCCGCACCTTGCTAAGGACGAGCCGGTCCGCGATCCGGTACTGAAGATCGTTGACGAGGCTCGGGAGCTTCCCTGCGCGCAGCTCGCGCCGCGCACGTGCTCCTTGACCCAGCGCCCAGTTGAACAGGGCCCGCTCAGCCGCGGGTCCATCGGCCATCCGTCCGACGACCACGCCGTGGACCTTCTCGTAGATCCGCGGGACCGCGGGAAAGTGCGTCGGTCCGGTCTCGCCCAGCTCGTCGACGATCTTGGCGGGGTCACCGGTCCAGTAGATCACGCGCGCCCCGACGCTCAATGCCACAGCCTGCGCGACGCGGGCCAGCACGTGCGCGAGCGGCAGGAACTGGTAGAGCGAGTGGGTGTCGTTGAACTGCAGCTGCTCGCCGTACTTGCGAGTGGTGGCGAGGAAGTTCTCGTGCGTGAGCATGCAGCCCTTCGGCGGTCCGGTCGTGCCGGAGGTGTAGACGATCGTCGCGACGTCGTCGGGGGCCACCGTCTGCAGACGCTGCTTGACGACTTCGGGCGATACCTCCGCACCCTGGTTCCTCAGCTCCTCGAATGTGATCGCGTCATCGGCGTTCCCTTCGAACAGCACGATGTGCTCAAGCGCGGGGCACCGGTCACGGATCTGCCGCACCTTGTCCGCCTGCGCCTCGTTCTCGCAGAAGATCAACCGCGCCTCCGAGTGCCCGAGCACGTACGCGCACTCCTCCGGAGAGTTGGTGTGGTAGACGGGCGTGACCACCGCTCCTGCGCACTGCGAGCCGCAGTCGGCGAGCGTCCAATCCTTGGATGTGAGGCCGAGGATCGCGACGCGATCGCCCGGCTCGATCCCGAGGCTGATCAACCCCAGTGCGATCTTGTTGGACGATCGTGCCGAGCTCGGAGTAGGAGACGTATCCGGGGCGTCCGTCGCGCGTGTACTGCAGCGCCACTCCCGAGTAGCGTTCGGCGACGTCGAGGATCATCTCGCCGAGCGTCCTCGGTCCCGCGCCGACGGGTAGCCCGGGCTCGACCTGTTCGGCTCCATTCGCCGCTGTCGGTTGCGTGGTCAGGGGATTCATGTCGAGGCTCCTACCTTCTCGAGAGTCGCCGTCGGCGACTCGCTGTCAGTCGGGGGCAGCGGCGGAGGTTGCTCCGCCGTCGCGCTCCGCGGGCCGCGGGTCGGCCACCAGCCGTAGCGGCCGAGCACCGCCTCCGCCGCCGGCATCAGCACCGGCCTCACGATCAGCACGTCGAGCAGGATCGCGAACGCCACGCCGATGCCGAGCGCGCGCACGTTCAGCAGCTCGGTGAACGCGAATGGAATCACTGCCGCGGCCATCACCAGGCCGGCGCCGGTGGATGCCGCCGCCGTCTCTCTCAGGCCGGTTCGAACCGCTGCTCGGCTTCCGTCCTCGGCGACGAACACCTCCCGCGTGCGCATCAGCAGGATCGTCGAGAACACGATCGTGAGACTGAACGCGATCGTGAACACGCTGATGATCGTGATCGGGTCCAGGTAGCCGGGGCCGCCGAGCGGCGGGTTCGAGCCGCCGAACAGCAGCTGCAGCAGCCCGAACGTCGAGGCGGTGGTGAGCAGGCCGAAGATCGTCGCGACGACCGGCAGCAACACAGCCCGGAGCGCGATCGCGAGCGTCAGCATGATCGCCAGCGACAGGACCGCGACGTCGAGCCAGATCCGGGACTTGGTCACACTCGTCAGGTCACCGAGGTTGCCGGCTGGTCCACCGACGGCAACCTGGACATGGTTGGTCTTCGCGTACCGGTTGGCGAGCGTCGCGAGCTGCGTGCCGAGCGCCGCGGTCCGGGGGTCGCTCGACTTGTACTTCGAGACGACCAGGATCTGGCCGGCGGTGCCGCCGCGCAGCAGGTTGATCGTGAACGTGGCGGCGTTGCGGTTGTTGCGCGTCGCGCCCTCAACCGCTGCGAGCACGAAATACCCGGAGTTGAAGATTCTGGGCGCCTGCGCCTGGAGTTGCCTCGAGCTGCGCGGTCGACGGGATCTGCCCGCGGGACTTGGTCACCGCCGCCTGCATCGTCCCCAGGCCGGTCGTCAGCTGCCCGGCCGGGCCGACGCCGCCCGCGAGGCCCGTCGCGAGCTGGCCGGCGCCACCGGTCAGCTGGCCGAGCCCGGTCTGCAGCGCCCCGGCACCTGCGGTGAGCTGGTCGAGGCCGCCGACGAGCTGGCCGCCGCCGCCAGACAGCTGGCTCAGCCCGCTGGCGAGCTGGGAGTTGCCGGCATGGAGCTGCTTGATCCCGGCGGCGAGCTGTGATGCGCCCGAGGCCGCTGCCGTCAGCTGTGGCGCAAGGGTGCCGACCTGGGCCTTGACCGCCGTGGCAATTCCCGCGGCGCCGGCGGCGTTGCCTGAGGCCGTGCTCAGGCCGCTTGTGATCCCGCTCAACGAATTCGTAACGCTCGACAGGCTGCTGATGGCGCTCTGGCAGCCGGACGGGGCGGGCTTCTGGCTGCACGCCGCCTGCAGCGCGGACAGCGCGCTGGCAGCCTGGCTCTGCGCGCTGCCAGCCTGTGCCTGCAGTGCCTTGATCTCATTCGACGCGGCGGCGCTGGTCGGTGACAAGCGTAGCGACGGCCGGCAGCCCGGCGGTCACCTGGGGCGCGCCCTTGCCGAGCCCGGCGGCGAGCTGGTTTGCGCCTGCGAGCGCCTGACCCGCACCGCTCTTGAGGGCGTTCGCGCCGGAAAGCGCCTGGTTCAGCCCGTCGGCGAGCTTCGCCGAACCCGCCCTTGCCTGGGCGAGGCCGGTGTGCAGCTGTCCGGCGCCCGACTGCGCCTGGCCGCCGCCGCTGTGCAGTTGTCCGGCGCCCGAGGAGGCGGCGGCGAGCCCCGACTGGAGCTGCGCCGAGCCTGAGCCCGCCGAGTCCGAGGCCGTTGATCAGCGTGATCAGGTCCTTCTTGCTCTTCTCCGAGACCGCCGCCGAGTGGTTCAGCTGCGGCCCGAAGGTCGCCAGCTGCTTGGAGGTCGGGTTGATCGCGCCCGGCCCGGTGACCGAGTCGACGGTCTTGTTCTTCGCGACCTGGAGCTGGAACGCAGAAAGGCTCGCGAGCATCTTGGGCGTCGTGATCGGGAGGTCGTTGGAGACGACGATCATGTTGTAGGGGGTCGCCCAGCCCGGACCCATCACGCGCGAAATCTCGTTAAAGGCGATCACCGCCTTGGAGCCCGAGGGCAGCTGGCTGATGTCCGGCGGCCCTGACTTGAGCGCAAGCGCGGGCACGGCGATTGCGGCGAGCACCGCCGTGGCGACGAACCCGGCATAGACCGCGTGACGGACCACGCGGTTGCCCCCGTCGACCAGCGCCGACCATGCGCGCACGAGGAACGCCGGCGCCGGGAACTTCAGCCAGTCGATCTTCTTTCCGAGCAGCACCAGCGCGGCGGGCATCACCACGACCGCTCCGCCGGTTGCGAACAGAGCGCACGTGAGCGCCCCTGTACCAACCGAAACCATCAGCTGGGTCGGGCCGATCACGGCCACGAGCGCGAGTGCCAGCACCAGCGCCGTGCCGGCGACGAGCACGGCCTTGCCGGTGGTCTCGAGACCGCGGACCGCCGCGGTCACCGCGTCACGCGGATGGGCACCCGGTGGAAACTCCTCGCGGTGGAAGCGGTCGAGGATCAGCAGCGCGAAACCGACCGCGACCGCGAGACCGGTCATCGTCCCGGCCGCAACCCCGACCGGATCGAGGGCGAAGATCTTCCCGAGCAGGGCGACCTCGCCGAAGCCGGCCAGCATGCTGATCGCGCCGGTGGCGGTCACGATCACTGCGGCGACCGGAGCGCGCAGGCCGATCAGCAGCAGCAGGAACAGGATCCCGATGGCGATCGCCTCGTCGCGGCGGAGGCTCGACAGCGCCGCGTTCTTCTCCGCGCGGTCGATCGAGGGCTGGCCGCTGATGTACGGCCTGACCTGGCCGGTGATCTCGTGAGCCACGAGGCTCTCGATCTGCGGCTGGTCGTACTTGACCGCGTCCTTCTCGGAGCGGTCGACCGAAACGACAATCATCGCCGCGGTCGGCTTCGGCCGCAGCGATGCGGCGGCGCTTCCGGCATCCCATGCCGACATCACCCGGGTATGCGGGCGCTTGGCGAGGGCGGCCACGAGGACCGGCCCTTGGCGATCGAGCTGGGGCTTCGGGCCAACGAGCAGGATCGGCACGAGCTGGGTCGGCCCGAACTGGGCGTTTCCAAGCTGCTGGGCACGTGAGGACTGCGTCCCCGGCACGACCGTGATCGACGGCGACAGGCTCTTGGACACGCCGAGGCCGATCAGCGACAAGACGATGCCGGTGATGAGCCACGCGATAAGCGACGCCTTGGGGCGGCGGATCGAAAGCTTTGCCAGAGAAATCATCGGTCCCTCCTCCTTGTCACCACGATCAAATATGCGGTTCTCGTGAACCCCATGTGAGCGAACCTAGGTCGCTCCTGCGGCCATCGCATCCGCGTCAACCGCGAGGTCTTGGTTAGTAGCCAGCCGCACGCGGCGCGGCTGCGGTCACTGCCTGGCCGCCCGGTCGAGCTCTCCGTCGCGTCCATGCCCGAGCGAAGTGCCCGCGCTGAGCTCCATCGAACAACCCGCAGCGGGCGATGTGAGCGTCCGCCGGTCGCCTCGGAGCGCGGCGCGCAGCCTCATGTTCTCGCTGCACAGAGCCCGAATCTCAGCCCGCAGTCGCTCGGCCTCAGCGCGCAGCCGCTTCGCCTCAGCGCGCAGCTGCGCGTTCTCACGCACTTGATGGTCGTCAACACACGATTTCAACATGAGGACAAGATCGCGCCCGTCATCACCGAGGGCATCCGGAGACCGCACGACAGCTGAATTCGGCGAAACTACGGATCGCAAAGCGGGTGCCCACGAATGCCGCAGCGGCTTTCCGTCCCTACGTTCGCTCCACTGATGACGCCGAGGAGCACGAACCCCCGCACCACCGATGACCGCCTGCACGTGGTCATCGTGGGCGGTGGCGTCGCCGCGCTCGAGGTCCTGCTGGCGCTCCGGGAGCTGGCCGGGCACCGCGTTACGGTGAAGCTGCTGGCGGGGAACCGTGAGTTCGTCTACCGCCCGGTCACCGTGGGCGAGGCCTTCGGCCGCAGCGAGGCGCATAGCTACTCGCTCGCGGACATTGCGACCGACCAGCACGTCCGGCTGGTACAGGATTCGCTCAAGCGCGTCGACCTCGAGCGTCGCGCGGTGCTCACGAGAGTCGGCGACGCGATTCAGTTCGACCGTCTCGTGGTCGCGACCGGAGCTGTGCCGCGCGACCCGTTGCCGGGCGCGCTCACGTTCGGCGGTCGTGACGACGTGCCGGCTCTGCAGGAGCTGCTCGACGACCTCGTCCGGGGCGAGGGCCGCTCCGTCGCCTTTGCCCTGCCAGCCGAGCGGATCTGGGCGCTGCCGCTCTACGAGCTTGCCGTGATGACGGCCGAGAGCTTCCGCGACCGCGGGGCGCGCGTTCCGGTGACGCTCGTGACCCCGGAGCAGGAGCCTCTCGAATTGTTCGGCCCCGCGGCCGGTGCGGCCGTCAGCAGACTGCTGGAGGCGCGTGGCATCACGCTTCGGACCTCGTCCCTGCCGGCGACGGTCGGACGTCGGGTCCTGATGCTCGCCGGCGGCGGAAGCGTATTCGTAGACAGGGTCGTAACCGTGCCCCAGCTGGAGGGCCCACGACTCGCAGGCGTCCCACACGACCGCAATGGATTCATCCCGGTAGACGCGCACGGTCGCGTTCTCGGAGCCGAGGGCGTCTACGCCGCCGGCGACGTGACCGCCTTTCCGATCAAGCAGGGGGGGCTCGCGACGCAGCAGGCCGACGCCGTCGCCGAAGCGATTGCGTTCGAGGCGGGCGCGGAGCTCGATCCGCAGCCGTTTCATCCGGTGCTACGAGGGCTGCTGATGACGGGCGGCGCCCCGCTGTACCTGCGGGCTGAGCCCCAGCGCCTTTCACGAGAGTCGAGCGTGGCGATCGAGGCCGCCGTCAGGCCCCGGACCGGGCACGACACTTCGGCCGCGACGGGCCAGCCTCTGTGGTGGCCGCCGGCGAAGATCGCCGGGCGGTACCTCGCTCCATATCTGGCCACGGCGCGCCCGCGTCTGTTCTCGAGCCAGGTGCTCTCGGACCGCTCCCCGGCCGGTGCGCCGATCTCCGAGGCGGAGTACCGGGACGCACTCGAGCTCGCGCTGCTGCTGGCCGAGCTCGACGCGCGGTGGGGGGACTACCGGTCGGCACTGGACGCCCTCGATGCTGCCGAGGCGCTGCAGGGAGCGCTCCCTCCGGAGTACGAAGCGATGCGGCGTCAGTGGCGCGCCGCAGCGCTGCAGGATGGATAGCGTGCCGCGTGAGCTGCGTGAGCTCGGCCGGCGCGAGTGCTTGGAGTTGCTCGCCTCGCAGGGTGTCGGACGGCTGGCGGTGGCCGGAGCTGGACAGGCGCCCACCCTCCGCCCCGTCAACTACGTGTTCGACCAGGCGACACAGTCCGTGGTGTTTCGCACGGCCTGGGGCTCGAAGTTCGTTTCGCTGGTGCGTGCCACCCACGCCGCATTCGAGATCGACTCAGTCGACGTGAGCACGCGTACCGGTTGGAGCGTGATCGTCGTCGGGGTCACCGAGGAAATCAAGAGCCCCGCAGACGTGCGGCGGCTCGGTGGGCTCGGGCTCGATCCGTGGCTTCCCGGCGACAAGCACCACTGGATCCGGATCCGTGCGCGGACGGTGTCCGGTCGCCGGATCGACCTCGTCTGACGCCATGCGCACCGCAGCGAGCTTCGCGTTCTTGGGATCGGCGAGCGCTCGCTATGAGCCAGCGCGTGCTGCCGGCGTACTCCCGTTGGCCACGAAAGAGATGTCGTCCTGCTCTGGGACAACCTCGGCGATCAACGTGTGCATGCCGTGGTCCTTGGCGTCGCGCACGATCTGCTTGAGCAGTGCGTTCGCGAGCCCGTGGTAACGCTGGCTCTGGTCGACGTCGACCGCTACCTCGCCCCTGCGCCCATAGATGCGATTGCAGGCGACGTGTCCGACGAGCTTTCCTTCGCGGTCGAGCGCGACGATCCCCAGGTGATCCATCCCGTCAGGGTTTGCGGCCCACGTTGCCATCGCTTCGAGATTGGGCGCCGGAGAAACGAAACTCAACCGGGGTGACTCGGACGGGAGCGAGCTCAGCAACTCCAGAAGCGCGTCGGAGTCAGCTGGAGTTGGTGGGCGGATCAGCAGTCGCGTGCCATCGTGAAGCTGAATCCTGTCCGAGATGCACTCCATAGCCCGAGCGTAGGCTGAGCTTTCGGCGCTGTCATTGACCGTCGCCACCAGAGTTCGCTTCACGTAACCCGAAATACGAACTACGGGAAACCCTCAATCCGCGCGGAAGGGTCGGCGTGTACGTTGCCAGGGATGAATGAGGGAGATGGATCTGCACGTCGGTCGATCCGGGTCGTCTTGGCCGACGATCACGCTGTGATGCGGTCGGGGCTTCGGATGCTGCTAGAGGCCGAGGAGGATTTGGACGTTGTCGCAGAAGCCGGCGATGCCGAGACCGCGGCTCGCTACGCCAGGGGCCACAAGCCCGACGTCCTGATTCTCGACCTGAACATGCCGGGCGGGTCGGGTCTCGACGTGATCCCGCAGATCACGAGCGATACGCCGGGCACGAAGATCGTCGTGCTGACGATGCAGCGGGATCACGCCTTCGCTCGCCAGGCGCTGGCGGCCGGCGCCATGGGCTACGTCCTCAAGAGCGCCGCCGACGCGGAGCTCGTGTCGGCGGTGCGGCTCGCGGCGGAGGGACAGACCTACCTGAACCCGCAGCTCGGAGCCAAGCTCGCCGCCGAGCCGCCCGACGGCCGACCGGGGGATCTCAGCGAGCGCGAGCTCGAGGTCCTGCGGCTGATCGCGCTCGGCAATACCAATCCTGAGATCGCGGCCCAGCTCTACGTCTCGGTTCGGACGGTTGAGGCCCACCGCGCGCACATCCAGCAGAAGCTGCGGGTCACGAGGCGTGCCGAGCTGGTCAAGTTCGCGCTCGAGCATCGGCTGATCGAAACCCCAGCGGTCGACATCTAAACAGCTTGCGAGCGCTCAGGCCGGCGCGGGCAACGTCGCCCGCACGGCGGTGCCGGCGCTCCCGGACTCGATTGTGAACGAGCCTCCCGCAAGCGCCACCCGTTCCCGCATCCCAGTCAAGCCGAAGCCGGCGTCGGGGTCCGAGACGTCGAACCCCGAGCCGTTGTCGACGACCTCGAGTGTCACCGAGCCATTCGATGCGGACACGCCGACCGACACGCGGGTTGCCTTCGAGTGCTTGGCCACGTTGTTCAGCGCCTCCTGCACCAGACGGTAGACCGTCGTTTCGACTTCCGGCGCCAACCGTGGGGCGCCCTCGACGGGGTCGGGAAGCTCTAGTTCACAGACCACGTCGGCGCCCTGCAGCGCGGCGTGGCGTTCGGCGAGCGCCTCGATCGCTGGACGCAACCCCAGATCATCGAGCGACGCCGGCCGAAGCTCACTGATTACCGTATGCACGCTCTCGATCTGCTCTTCGAGCCCGTCCGCGAGCTGCTCGAGCGCCGTGCGCATCTTCTCCGGATCGCCGGCACGGTTGGCGGCCGATGCCAGGACCTTCATGCTCCCGAGCGCCTGCAGGGTCTCATCGTGAAGCTCACGCGCCCAACGCTTTCGCTCCGCCTCTGCGGCATCGAGCGAATGCTTGAGACGGTCTGACTGCACGGTCTGGGCAGTTGCCACCGCGGTCGCCGCGCTGGCCGCAAACGCAACCAGCAGCTGCTCGTCGTCGGCACCGAATTCGGGCCCCCCGCTGCTGCGGTCAAACGCCGCCATCACCCCGAGCGCCTCGCCGCGGTAGAGGAGCGGGACGAGTAGCGCGAACTGCGCGTCGGGCACCCCAAGCCGGTCTGGAGCGATCTGTAACCGAGAAGCAGGGTCAGCGACCCGGGTTGCGCGCTTCGCCAGCATCACCTCGCCGGAGGTCGACTCGGCGACTGGGAACCGTGCGCCGATCCGTGCATGCGCGTGTCCCGCGCCCGACGCGATCACGAGCTCGTCGCCGTCCCTCAGCAGGATCAGCAGGCTGCGTGCGCCGACCATCGCCCGCCCGCGCTTGGTGATCAGCTCGAGCACCCGGCCCAGGTCGGTCTCGGCGCCAACCGCGACGGCGACCGTCAGAGTCGCCTCCAGACGCCTGACGGCCGTTTCGAGCTGTCCCTGACGGTCGGCGGCGGCCTTGAGCAGGCGAGCATGTTCGATCGCGATCGAGGCCCACGCGGCGAGCATCGTGACGGCCCGCTCGTCCGCTTCGCGGAACTCGCCGGAGGCCTTCTCCGTCAGGTAGAGGTTGCCCCACGCCCGGCCGCGGATGACGATCGGAACACCCAGGAACGTGCGCATCGGTGGATGCCCGACCGGGAATCCAAATGAGCTCGGATGGGCATTCAGATCGGCGATCCGCAACGGCGCCGGCTTCTCGATCAGCAGCCCGAGGACCCCCCGACCGAGAGGGCGGTCGCCGATCACCTGCTCTTCTCCATCGGACAGGCCTCGGGTCACGAATCGCTCCAGCTCGCGACGCTCATCGTCGAGGATTCCGACCGCCGCGTACTTCGCGCCCGTGATCGAGCACGCCGTCTCGAGGATCTGGTCCAGCAGCGCGTCCAGATCCAGCTCGGAGACAAGCGCAGGCCCAAGCTCGATCAGTTGCTGAAGTTGGTTCTCTTCTAGAACGTCGCTCATAGTTCCCGACGCCCCTTTAGAGCAAGCGTACTACCGAGGTCGCCGCGACCGGCGACTTTATTGGGGAGCCGTCAGACGGCGGCGGTCGAGCTTTGGCCCCCGACCGCCGGCTCGGCTCGGTCGGTGGGAGCGGGGGTGACGATGAGCGGGCAATCGGCGTGATGGGCTAGATGACCGCTGGTGCTGCCGAGCACGACGCGGCGCAGGAAGCTGTTGTGACGGGACCCGCACACCAGCACATCGACCTGTTCGCTGAATGACGTCAGGTCGGCGCCCGGCGAGCCGACCACGATCTCGAGTTTTGCGTTTTCCAGCGTGCGGAGCTCCGCCCGGGTGTGGGCGATCAGGTCCTGGGGATCCTCCATGTAGCCGCCGCCCGGCCCCGGCGTGGTCATGACGTGGGGCGACACGACGCAGCGGGCGATCAGGTCGGCCTCACGGGCTTTCGCGAGCGACCGTGCGCAGCTCAGTGCAACCTCGCTCTCGGCCGAGCCGTCGTACGCCACGCCGATGCTCTGAAGCTGCGGATGCTCGGCGCGGTAGCCGGTAGGCGCGATCGCCACCGACCGACGAGCGTGATGAAGAACCGAAGCCGCGTCATCGCCGGTCAGCACGCGTCCGACTACGCCGCGATGACAGGAGCCGACCACGATCAGATCGGCCGCTCGCTCGTCGGCGATTCGCTCGAGGCCGGCACCGACGGAGGTCGCCGCGGTACCAAGCGTTTCGACTGGGCGTCCGCAGAGCTCGCTCTCGCGAGCCAGTAGCTCGCGCTCCTCCTCCTCGGTGGCAAGCTCAAACGCCGGGCTCGACGCCCGGCTCGGCACGGGATCGGTGATGTAGACGTTGACGAGTGCGAGCTCGGCCTGCTCGCCCCCGAGTAGCGCTCCCAGCGCGGCCGCGTCTCGCCCGCCCCCGTGGCCATCCACTCCGACGACGATGTTCGAGTACATCCCGGATTCCTCTCATCGATTGACACGGGCGAGGCTATGTCGCCTGGCGGGGGCACCCCATCGGCGCGGAGTGCTGATCGGCCTTGCGGGAAACCACCCGACGTCTGACGGTCGCCCCAACGGGCGGCGCGGTCGCCCGCGGGGCTACGCCCCGCTACGTCAGGTGCCGCCCGATTCGGGGCTGAGTCGCCCGCGCTCAGACCAATAGCGCTCGGCCTCAGCCTCCATCGCGGCAAGGCGCGTGTAGTAGTCGGGGAACTCATTCAGGTGCGCCCAGGCGATCTTTCCGGTGGTGTCCTCGTCGTCGTCGCTGACGTTGGTCGTCGCATCGCGGCGACCGTGCTCGAGCTCAACGCCCAACCCGATGCGGAACTGCTCGACGTCGAACGGCGAGCCGTCCCAGTCGATCCCGATCCGCCGGCCGATCAGTCGCGCCTCATCCGCGGTGAACGTACGCTCACTCACCATGAGTCAAGTCTGACTGATCGCGAATAGCCGTTGTGCGTAGTTTGCCCACTCGGCGCGTGCAGGTGCGCCCCAATGCGGGCGGGCACGATCAGGTCCAGCATCTGGCCATGCCTACATCAACGGAAGCAAATATCGACGAAGTCCTCGGAGCAACTGACGACGAGCTTCGGGAGCAGGCGCTTACCAGGCTGAAGAAGCGGCGCGATCTGAAGGCTCACGCCGTGGTCTATGCGCTGGTCAACCTCGCGGTCTGGGGGCTCTGGGTTGTCATCGCCGCCAACTCAGGGAGCTGGTGGCCATGGCCGATTTTCCTGACGCTCTTCTGGGGAATCGGCCTGGCGATGAACGCATGGGATGTGTACTTCCGCAAGCCGATCACCGAGCAGGAGCTACAGCGTGAGATGGGCCGTCTGTCGGACCGCGCCGGCTCGCCGCCAGGTGCTCCGCCCGCTCCTTGATGCCGAGCTTGCATCTTGCGCTCCATCGCGCCCAGTTCCATCCTCGGCGCGCCAGGCCAGCACGCGCTCGGGCTGCTAGGTGAGCGACAGTGTCCTGTCGGCTACAACGAGCTGTTCGTCGAACGCGAATCCGGCCTCGAGTGCGCGCCTCACTGGACAGGTATCAGCGACTTTGCGAAGCCGCCTGACCTGGTCGGGCGTCAGTCCCTCGGGTAGGTAGATGCGCAGATCGATATGCCTGGGGGTTGTGTCGGGGTCGTACGCGACCTCGACGCGGACCTCCCCGAGTTCCCAGGTTCGCGCACGCGCGTAGAGAGTGATCATGGTTGAGACGCAGGACGCGAGCATTGCGGGCAGCAGCTCGTGCGGTGCGGGCCCCTCGTCGGTTCCACCGAGGCTCTCGGGCTCGTCGGTGATGATCGCATGGCGGCCGTTGACATCGATCTCGTGCCGAAGCCCACCATCGATGGACCGAGCGGTTGCGGTCATGGTCATATTTGGATCGTCGGCGATGCAGCGGACTCAGCCATCCGCGGAAGACCGCACACGTCCGAGGGACTACCGCGGTTCGAACGCGACCGGAGGGATCGTGCTCGCCAGGTGCTCTGCGCGCTGTTTGATCCCCAGCAGCATCTTGCGCTCCATCAGCAGCGAGCCCGGCTCGATCGGCAGCATCCCAATGCGTGAGGCGAGCGTCGGCAGGCGAAACCGGTTGCGGCTGATCAGCCTCGTGTTGCCGTCGCGCTGTTCGAGCACGAACGTCCAAACCCAATTGCCATCGTCTGAGCGCCACGCGAGCACGTGCTCGGGCTCGACGCGTTCCAGTCGCATGCGATTAGAGCCGTAGCTGACCGTGTCGCCGACTTGAGGGTGCTGGAACTCTGGCAGGACGCGGTCGACGCTATGCATGTCCAGACCGAGCAGGTTCTCGATCCAGTCGTAGGTGTACGCGCCGCCGCGGGGGGAGGGACCCATCTGCGCGAGCCATGGCCACACCGCAGAGGCGGGGGCATGTATCTCGACGGCGCGCGTAGCGACGCCGTCGGCGTCCTCGAGCAGCTCGTCTCCTGGCAGACGCGAAGCCGCCTCCTCCTCGGTCGCCCCCCAGGTCAGGATCGGCCGGCGCAACGCGCGCCGTAGAGCGCGAGAGAGCCTGCGATCAGGAGGGCGCCGACTCGAGACGACATCGTCGGTCGAGTCTGCTGATCGTGGAATCGGGTTGCATCCGAGCTGGTCCGTAGCGCTGGCCCGGAAAACCACCTACGGGGTGAGTGAGCGAACATGAGCTGAACGGAAACGCGGTCGAGCGTGTCCACGACCACGGGCGGCTGATGGGCGTCCGGCTGCTCGAAACCCAACCCCCGGGCGTCCCAGCTTTACGTCAGTGCGAGGGCGCGCCCCGAGCGCGCCTCCGATCCGCCGCCAGGGTGCTGGAGCCACTCGCGCAGGCGCTGGTAGACCTCGGGGTGGTTCAGCAGCGCGAGGTGGTGGGCGGGGCTGACATGGTGGCCGTGTTCGGCCTGGAATGGGATCCGCCGGGTGCGGCCCCGCCCGGTGGCGCTGGGGGTCAGCACGAGGATGTCGCCGAGTAGGCGCCCCAGGGGGTGGTGCGGGCTGCGGGTGATCGTGGCCGAGACGAAGAAGTGCGTGGCCCCTTGCAGTAGTGGGACCTCCTTGCACGCGGCCGCGCGCAGTGCATTCGGGTCGCGGTCACGCCAGTCCTCGTCGACCAGCGAGCCGTGACGCAGGTCGCGGATGCCGGCGGAGCGCCGGCGCAGGAAGGCGCCGAGCATTCGTGTCTCGGGCAGCGCGTGAAGCGCCTCGGCAGCGACGTGAGCTCCCCGCTCCAGCGGCGCGCCAAGGTGCGGCGTGCCCAGCGAGACCATGTGACGGACGCGTCCGGTCCAGCGGTGGCCGCTTTCTGAGCCCTGGTGG
The DNA here is from genome assembly GCA_963770735.1 of uncultured Solirubrobacterales bacterium. Classification (GTDB taxonomy): domain Bacteria; phylum Actinomycetota; class Thermoleophilia; order Solirubrobacterales; family Solirubrobacteraceae; genus Palsa-465. Next base: position 804,984 of record CAVYRB010000001.1, read on the forward strand.
CAGGCGCTGCGCGCTATCAGACCGCCCATCGAGTGACCCACGAGCGCGACCTCCTGTACCTCCACCGGCCATTCCTGCACCAGCTCCTCAAGCAGCGCCGCGACTGACAGGCCGTTTTCCGAGATGTGCAGACCGGTGTTGTAGCGCAGGTATATGGGCGTGCAGCCGAGATCCGAGGCCAGACGTGCACCGTACGTGTCGCCCGGATGGGCGCCACCCCAATCCCAGTAGAACTCATTCCCCATCAGGCCGTGCAGGAACACGACCAGCCGCGCCGTGGCATCGGGGAACGCCGCGCTCAGCGAGCCCATGTCAAGCGCCACCGGCTCGCCGTTGACGCGCACCGAGGTGGGCTGGTGAAGATCGCTTCCCGAGCGCTCGAGCCGGTCGCCGACCAGGCCATTCAGCGCGCCGATCAGGGCGCTCCCCCCGCGTGTGGTCGAGAGCTGGACCTCCTGCCCAATCCCCTGCCTCTCCATGGTGGCATCGATCGCCTGTCCTAGCCGCGCCGCGCCAGCCCCGATCGCGTCATAGGCACGGCGCGAGAGCGTGTCGTGGATCACCTGCACCGGGCGGGCAGCCGGACCCACGCCCCGGAACGCGCGCTCGGCGATACCTAGGTGCATGTCGCGGATGCCGCCCGGAAACGCTCGCAGGTCCTCGAACATCAGCGCGCTTAGCGCCCGCACCTCGTTCGGCCGGCGCGCGCCCGTCTGGGGGTCGTCGCTTCCGCCGGAGTAGGTCGAATCGGTGCCGATCATGCGGGCTCCCTCCTACAGCGCGATATCGATGGGCGCGAGACTACTCCTGCACCCGGCTGCCGTCACGCCTATCTGCCCCGTCATCTTCACGGTGCGAGGACAGCGACCACGGCGGCGTGCTGCGCGAGGGGCCGTCGCCACCTCGGAGAATTACCCACGACTCTTGTGGCGCGCTGCCGTACCGGTTGGTTTGCGCCCGAGCAGTTTGTACGAACGCCGCCGGCGTGGGAATACGGATGGCGCGGGTGCGGGCGCGGCTTAGCGTCACATTCCAACGATTCAACTCCGAAGGAGCATCTCAATGGCCCAAACAAAGACAAAACGCGCGTCCACCGCCAAGCCCGCGGCCACTCCGCGGCGCGCCGGCCCCCAGTCGGCCCACGACCACGGTCGACCGGACCACGAAGCTGTCCGACGAGGTACTCGATTCCGTCGAGAAGGGTCAGCGGGCCGCGATCGAGGCGGTACGCAAGTTCGTGGACACCGTCGACGGAGCGCTACCCGTGAAGGGCGATGCTGCGTCCAGGCGCCAGGAGATCGTCGACTCCGCGATGGAGATGGCTGACCGACTGGTCCACACGCAGTACGACTTCATCCGCAAGGTGATCGACAGCGCCGGCAAGTCGCTGGGCGGCTCGAACGGCGCGAAGTAGGCGCACCGGATCGGACGCACGGTGAAAGTCGGGTTCGTCCCACGGCGCCCCGGGTGCATGCGTACGCGTGCCGTCAGGTTCCGGGCATTTCGTGCACCCCGCCGCCTGCTCGGTCCTGATCACCCGGCCCGAAGACCGGGGATCGTGATCGGCAGGCGCGGGCGTCCCCAGGCCTCCAAAGCCGATAGCCCTCTGTCGGCGCCGCCGTCCGCGGAGTGGTGAGCCGGGTGTCGCTATGAGCTTGACCGAGGGCTACTCCGATCGTGAGGACTTGGCAACGGGCGGGGATTCCGGCCCGGCGAGGTCGTTGCTTGCCGCCGAGCACGCGATCGACATCGGCGCGCGGACGTTGCGACACGGCCGCTCGCACATCGGCGCGTTGATTGGCAAGGGAGACCGCGACTTCGCGACGGATGTCGATCTCCGCGTTGAGTCGGAGATCAAGGCGTCGCTTGCGTCGGCCACGCCCGAGATCCCATTCCTGGGCGAGGAAGAGGGTGGCCACGCGGAACTCGATGCGCCATGCTGGGTGCTGGATCCAATTGACGGCACGATCAACTTCGCTAGGGGCATCCCGCTGTGTTCGATCTCCCTGTCGCTTGTCGCCGATGGGCAGCCCGTCCTGGGGATCGTCGACGTGCCCTTTCTAGACGAGCGATTCGTCGCCCAAAAAGGCAGGGGCGCTTACCTGAACGGCACGAGGCTCTCGGTGGCGGAGGTGCCCGGGCTGCACGAGGCGATTGTCGGTGCCGCGGACTTCAAGGTCGGCGTTGGCTCCGAGGAGGAGTACCGGGTACATCTCGCAGTGCTTGGGCGCCTGGCGCATATGAGCTTGCGGGTGCGGATGCTTGGATCAGCGGCGCTCGACCTTGCGTGGCTCGCTGCGGGGCGGCTGAACGCGACACTGATGCTGTCCAACCTGCCGTGGGACGTCACCGCGGGCCTGTTGGTCGTACGTGAGGCCGGCGGGATCGTGTTCGACTATGACGGCTCGGAGCACGACGCCGACTCCAGGTACACGATCGCCGCGGTTCCCTCACTGGTTGAGCCCATCCGCCGGATCGTGGCGGAGGCAATGTGACCCCACGGCTTGCACCGCTCGCTCAGGCGCGGGCGGCCAGCGCGCTGCGACCCGAGCCGCGGGCCGACGGTCGGATTGCGGTGTTCGCGCCATCGCCGCTGTTGACGATCACGATTGAGCCGGGCTCGGACCGCCCCGAGGTCCACATGCATGCAGGTGGCCAGGGCGTATGGGTCGCGCGGCTCGCGGCCACGCTTGGAGCGGACGTGACGCTCTGCTGCGCGCTCGGCGGCGAGCCCGGAGCGGTGCTGCGAGGATTGATCGAAGGAGAGCCGATAACGCTCCGAGCGGTGGCCGGCGGGGCCTCGAACGGTGTCTACATCCACGACCGACGGGGCGGCGAGCGCGTCGAGGTGGTGAGGGTCCACTCTAGGCCGCTTGAGCGGCACGCCGCCGATGAGCTATTCGGAATTGCGCTGGGCACCGGGCTCGACGCCGACGTGACCATGGTTACGGGCTGCCAGCCTGCGGACGTCGTCAGCGCCGACTTCTATCGTCGGCTGGCGACCGATCTGCGCACCAACGGGAAGCTCGTGATCGCCGATCTGACCGGTCCACCGCTGCGGGCCACGCTCGAAGGAGGAGTTGAGCTGCTCCGCCTCAGCCATGACGAGCTGGTGCAGGAGCGCTACTCCACCACCAATGGCTCGGCGGACATTCTCGCGGGCGCGAACAGCCTGCACGACGCGGGCGCGCGATGGGTACTGATCTCACGTGGGCCGGAGCCCGCGGTGCTGATCGATGATGAAACGGAGCGCGGGCATGTGGAGCTGATCCCGCCCGCGTTTGAGGCCCTTGATCACAGCGGCGCCGGTGATTCGATGTTCGCCGCCACCGGCGTCGGACTCGCGCGCGGCATGAGCATGATCGAGGCGCTCCGCCTCGGGATGGCCGCCGGTGCCCTCAACGCCACGCGCCGCGGACTCGGCACCGGAACGCGAGAGGAAATCGAACGCCTCGCCGCGCACGTGATCGTCAATCACTGAGGGTGCCGACTCGCAGCTGAGGCTTTCGACGCTCAGTGCGCGTCTTCACGCAACACGGTTCGGGGTTCTCCGGATGCCCGGCCGCCGCGTGCGGCCGATCATCGGGCCATGCAAGCACGCACGTCAAAGGAGTCCGCGACGCCTGGCACGGATGAGCTCGTTAGCCGTGGCGCGCCGGTCGTCTTGCGCGACGGCTCGCAGATTCGCGTGCGGCAGGGCCGTCGCTCTGACCGGGATCTACTGCTACGTGGGTTTGCGCGCTTGAGCCCGGAGTCGCGGTACCGGCGGTTTCTCGCTCCCGTGCCGGAGCTGACGGAGGGAATGGTCCGCTACCTGACCGAGATCGACCACCACGACCACGAGGCGCTCGTCGCTGTCGATGAGGCGACCGGCGAAGGTGTGGGTGTAGCGCGGTATGTGCGCGATCCGCAGCGTGGAGATGTGGCCGAGGTCGCCGTGACCGTGATCGACGACTGGCAAGGCCGAGGGCTGGGCACGTTGCTGCTCGAGGTGATCAGCGCACGAGCCCGCGAGAAGGGCATCACCACCTTCACGGCGCTGATGCTGGCATCGAATGAGGAGATGATGGACCTTTTCAGGCGTCTCGATCCAATGCGTATCGTCGACCGAGGCGGCGGCAGGGTCGAGATCGAGCTACCGATCCCGGAGATCGGCCTGGCTCCGGCCCTGGCGAAGCTGCTGCGTATCGCGGCGCGCCACGACGTGGCCGTGCCGCTTGCCGGCCCGCACGTCCTGCCCGAACGGCCGGCCAACGGCGAGGCATTGATGCCCTAAAGCATCGATACCTCTGTTCTCGTAGCCGCTACGGATCGACTATGTGGAGTCGCCTCGTTGACCGGCTCCGAGCCGTGCCGCACCCTTGACATCACCGCAGGACGAACGTGAGAAGGAGCCTTGCATGTTCAAGAGGATCGTCTGCGCGAGCGACGGCTCGGAAAACGCTGACCGCGCTCTCAGGTATGCGAGGTCGCTCGCGTCCCGAAACGGAACCACGCTCACAGTCGTGTACGTCAGCGAGTATTACGTAAGCCATTTCGCGGCCGGGATTCCGATCCACGCCGACGAGGAAGAGGTCCGAGCAAGGCTGAGGGAGGCGGTTGCGGAGCTCTCACACGACGGAATCGACGCGACGCTGAAGCTCGTGACCCACCGTGGAGCCCAGCCGGCGCACGAGATCGCCGATCTCGCCGAGGACTTAGGCGCGGACCTGATCGTCGTCGGAACCCGAGGACACGAACCGCTTACCGGGCTGCTTCTCGGGAGTGTCACGCAGCGGCTGCTTCACCTCGCGCAATGCCCGGTCCTCGCCGTGCCACCGACCGCCGAGGACCAGATGGACAGTCAAGCGGCGACGGAGCGCATTCCCGCCTGAGCACGGGGCGGGGATCGACGTCAACGAATCTCGGTGCGCGTTAGGCGAAGCTAGGAGGAATCGAAATGTTCAACCGGGTTGTGGTTGGTGTAGACGGCGAAGAAGGCGGACGCGACGCGATCGCCCTCGCGAAAAACCTGCGCCTCTCAGACGGAGAGCTGAACCTCGCGCGCATATACGGCGGGGACGCGTACATCTATCGCGGCGCCAGCGCGGAGTACTTGGCTGCCGAACGCGAGCGCGCGCGCGAGCTGCTCGAAAAGGAGCGCTCGCGGGCGCACGTCACGGCGCATCTCCGGGGGCGAGCGGCGTCTTCACCGGGACGAGGTCTGCACGAGCTCTGCGAGATGGTCGACGCGGATCTGCTCGTCGTGGGCTCCTCACGGCGCGGATTGGTCGGCCGGGTGCTCCTGGGTAACGACGCTCGTGACGCGCTGAACGGCGCTCCCTGCGCGATCGCGATCGCACCCGCCGGTTACTCGACGCAGCCGGTTGCGATGCGCGAGATCGGGGTCGGCTACGACGGCTCCCCCGAAAGCAACCACGCGGTCACGATCGCAAGGCAGATCGCCGCCGCGTGTGGAGCCAAGCTATCCGCATTCGAGGCCGTGTCAATGCCCACATACACCTTCGTCGGTGGACCGGCCCCAATCGGTGGCGTCCTCGAGTCGATGGTCGATGAGGCGCGGGACCGCATCGCCGCCCTCGGGGACATCGAGCCGCACGCCGCCTACGGCCTGCCCGTCGAGGAGCTCGCCTTGTACAGCGCGTCGCTCGACCTATTGATCGTTGGATCGCGCAGCTATGGACCGATCGGACGGCTGATCCACGGAAGCACTTCTTCGCAGCTCGCGGGTGCCGCCCGGTGCCCGCTCCTGGTACTGACTCGAGCCGCTCGAGCACGAGACACGTCAGGCGCATCGGACACCGACCTGGATGTCGCCACGGCTGGACAGGCGTGACGCGGACTTGAAGAGCGCGCAGAGCACGGCGCCAAGCCGCGCGTCGGTCGCGTTCGCCCTCCCTGCACCGTGCGCGGCCTGCGATTCAGCCGCGGCGTGACGGGCGCCGTTGTTGGCGAGGCCGGTCCTTGCGCTCTCGACGCTCGAGCCCCGCGGCGGTCTTGGCCAGCTCGGTCGGCTCGCGCATCGCGCCGACCGTTCGTTCGAACAGCTCGGCCTGGGCGGTCGCCAGGCGAGCCGTCTCCTCGAGGGCGCGGCCCGCGGTCTCTAGCGCCTCGGCCTGGCTGCGGAGCATCTGGCCGCTCTGCTCGAGCAGGTCGAAGATCGCATCGAAGGGAGCGAAGACGCGACCAGCGAGCTGCTTCTGGAGTCGTTGTTCGCGCTCGATCAGCTCCTGTACGAGCTCCAACTGCCGTTGCATCGGATCCAGGAGCTGGCGAGGGATTCCCGTGGCGCTCCCTACCGATGACGCTGAACCAACCACCGAGTCCATCACCTTCTGCCACTCGCGCAGCAGCTCACGGCCGCTGAGATCAGGCATCGATCGTCCCCTGTCGTGGTCGCATGACCGACATCATCGCTGACGGACGCGGTGCAGGCGACCCTGCGGGAAAACCCCTAGCGGGTGGACGCACGCGCTGCGGATGGTCGATACCGCGGCGGCTGGTGGGATGCATGGTCCACCCGAACGAAGGAATGCGACATGGCTACCACCACCGAGAAGCAGCCGATTTCGACAAACGGCCAACCGGCCACCTACCACGCCGCGGTGGTCCGCGGCTTCGACGAGCCGCTTACCCTGGAGCACGTTCCGCGCGCCGAGCTCGAGCTTGGCCAGATCCGCGTCCGGGTCGAGGCCTGTGGCTTGTGCCACACCGACATCCACGCCGCGCACGGTGACTGGCCGGTCAAGCCGTCGCCACCTTTCATCCCGGGCCATGAGGGCGTAGGGATCGTCGTCGAGCTGGGGCCTGGCGTCAGTGAGGTAGGGATCGGGGAGCGGGTGGCGATGCCATGGCTCGGGTACGCCTGTGGCATCTGCGATCACTGCGTCTCGGGCTGGGAAACACTCTGCGAGCAGCAGCAGAACATGGGCTACTCGATCGACGGCGCTTTCGGCGATTACGCCGTCGCGTACGCACGTTACGTCGTCAAGGTCCCGGACGGGATCAACTCGTTCGACGCGGCGCCGCTGACGTGCGCCGGCGTGACCACATACAAGGCGATCAAGGTCGCGGGGACGGGACCCTCTGACCTCGTTGCGGTGTTCGGCGTCGGCGGCCTCGGCCATTTGGCGATTCAGTACGCGGCGATGGCCGGCGGCCGTGTGATCGCCGTCGACCTGCTGGACGACAAGCTCGAGCTCGCCCGCGACCTCGGCGCCGAGTTCACCGTGAACGCCGCCAAGGAGGATCCGGCGGCGGCGATCCAGAAGCTCGGCGGCGCCGATCAGGCGATCGCGCTGGCGGTCTCGCCAAAGTCGTTCGAGCAGGCGTACGGTTCGCTGCGCCGTGGTGGCACGCTTGTGTTCGTCGCACTGCCGGCCGACAACGAGGTCACGCTGCCGATCTTCGAGACCGTGCTGAACGGGATCACGATCGTCGGCTCAATCGTCGGCACCCGCGCCGACCTGCGCGAGGTGTTCGAGCTGCACGCCGCCGGGAAGACCCGTGTGACTCGCGAGGTCCGGCCGCTGACGCTCGTCAACGAGGCGATCGCAGACGTCGAGGCAGGTCGCGTCGCCGGGAGGGTGGTGTTCGCGCCCTGACCGACTTGGCGATCCGAACGCAACAGCTGACCAAGAGCTACGGGGATACGCTGGCGCTGGACTCACTCGAACTCGAAGTCGTCGCGGGTGAGGTGTATGGCTATCTCGGTCCCAACGGCGCCGGCAAGACGACGACGATCAGGTTGCTCCTGGGGCTCCATCGTCCCAGCAGCGGGCGCGCCGAGCTGCTCGGGATCGACAGCTGGGGGAGTCCGGTGAATGCTCACCGCTCGGTGGCGTACGTTGCGGGCGAGCCGTTCCTCTGGCCGCGTCTCACCGGTGAGGAGACCCTGGAGTTTCTCGGCCGGCTCCACGGGGCGGTCGATCGCTCCTACCGCGAGCAGCTCGTCGAGCGGTTCCAGCTCGAGACGGGCAAGAAGGTGCGCGCTCTGTCGAAGGGCAACCGCCAGAAGGTCCAGCTTGTCGCGGCGCTGGCGACGCGCGCCGACCTGCTGCTGCTGGATGAGCCCACCAGCGGTCTGGACCCACTGATGGAGATGACGTTCCGCGAGTGCGTGCAAGAGGCGAAGGGGCGCGGGCAGACGGTGTTTCTCTCGTCCCACATCCTCAGCGAGGTCGAGGCCCTGTGCGATCGAGTCGGGATCCTCAAGGCTGGAAGGCTCGTAGATCAGGGCACGCTCGCTGAGCTCAGTCATCTCGGCGCCCAGACGATCGAGGTCACGTTCGACGGCCCGGCGCCGGAGCTGCCGGAAATGCCGGGCGTGTCGGTGGAGCGCGCCGGAGCCTCCACCCTGCGCCTGGAGGTAGCCGGCGAGATCGCGCCTCTGCTCGCAGCGTTGGCGGGGCGACCGGTCAAGGCTCTCCGAACTCGTGAGCCCTCGCTCGAGGAGATCTTCGTGCACCACTACGACCATGACGGCGCTGGCGGCGCGGCGTAGCCGTCTCCCCATGCGCCATACGAGTGGCGCGTTCGCAGCGCTCGCTCGCCGCGCGTTCATCGACGCGCGTGTACGGACGATCACGTTTGCGTACGCGTTTGCGATCTACGCCTACATCCAGCCCGCCGGCTTCAAGCACACGTATCCGGCGCTCGCCGACAGGATCGCCTTCGCCCACAGCTTCGCCGGCAACGCCGCGATCCGGCTGTTCTACGGCTATCCGTATGACCCGGTGACGGTCGGGGGCTACAGCGCCTGGCGGGTGGGGGGCACGCTCGCGATCGTCGCGGCGGTGTTCGGCGTGCTGGCGGCGGTCCGCGCACTTCGCGCCGAGGAGGAGAGCGGTCGGATGGAGCTGATCCTCGCAGGGCCGGTCGCGCGGCTGACCACGTACGTCGCGGCGCTGAGCGCGATCGCCGCGAGCATCGCGGTGCTGTGGATCGCGATGCTCGCGGGTTACATCATCGGGGGCCTGGCCGCTGGCGGCTCGGCATATCTCGCTCTGGCGACGATCTCCGTGGCTGCGGTATTCACCGGCGTGGGCGCCCTGGCCAGCCAGCTGGCGCCGACACGTCGCGGGGCGCTGGAGCTCGGGAGCGGGGCGGTGGCCGTGTTCCTGCTGCTGCGTGTGATCGCCGACACCGTCATCGGGGCGGGTTGGCTGCGTTGGCTGACTCCCCTCGGGTGGGCGGAGGAGATGCGCCCGTTCACCGGCGCCCGGCCGGCGGTGCTCATCCTTCCGATAGCGGCGACGCTGCTGCTCCTGCTGGTCGCGGCGCGGATCGCCACGACCCGTGACCTGGGCACGGGGCTCCTGCCCTCCCGGGACACCTCCCCGCCGCGGCTGGGCCTGCTGTCCTCCCCGACCGCGCAGGCGCTTCGGGCCGAACGCGGCAGCTTGATGATCTGGGGCGGCTGCTTCACGGTGTTCGCGTTGGTCCTCGGGGTGATTGCGCCGAGCGTCTCGTCCGCGGGGATCTCGGCGAGCATTCGCAGGAGCATCGCCAAGCTCGGCTCCGGGTCGATCTTCACGCCGACCGGCTACGTGGCGTTCGTGTTCATCTTCTTCATCCTCGCCGTCTGCCTGTTCGTGTGCGCCCAGGTCGGTGCCGGGAACCACGAGGAGGCAGACGGCCGGCTCGAGACGACGCTCGCGCTGCCGGTGAGCCGCGTGCGCTGGCTGGGTGGGCGTCTGCTGCTGGCGGCCGGCGGCGCAATCGGGCTGTCGCTGATCGCGGGTCTCGTAACGTGGGCCGGCGTCGCGTCGCAGGGCGTGGAGATCTCGGGCTGGCGGATGCTCGAAGCCGGCGCCAACTGCCTGCCGAGCGCCGCCCTGTTCCTGGGCATCGCGGCGCTCGCGTACGCCCTCGTCCCCAGGGCGAGCGCCGGAATCGCGTACGGCCTCGTGGCGGTCGCGTTCCTCTGGTACCTGGTCGGAGCCATCACCGGCGCCCCATCGTGGCTGGTCAAGGCAACGCCGTTCGCGCACATCGGGTTCGTCCCGACGCAGCCGTTCCGGCTGGCCGCGGCTTTGGTGATGGTCTGCGTCGGCGCACTCGCGACCGCCGCGGCGCTTGCGGCGTTCCACCGTCGGGACCTGGCCGGCGCGTGAGTGCGACCACTGCGGCGAAGTACGAACCCCCGCCCTGGCTTTCCTCTGATGGAACACCACGCGGCCGCTGGGAGGATCGCCGTCATGGCTCCTCGTCTCCGCACGATCGACGATCTCGAGGTGGAGGGCCGGCGCGTGCTGGTGCGCGCGGACTTCAACGTTCCGCTCGAGGCGGGACCGGCCGGCACGATCGTCGTCGCCGACGACACGCGCATCCGCGCCGCGCTGCCGACGATCGACGAGTTGCGCCGCAGCGGAGCACGGCTCGTGCTGGTATCGCACCTGGGTCGCCCGAAGCACCGCGAGCCGGCGCTGTCGATGCGTGCGGTCGCTGATCGGCTGGCCGAGCTGACAGGAGCTTCGGTCGCACTCGCGCCTGGCGTCGTGGGCCCGGACGTTCGGGCGATGACCGAGCAGCTCGCGCCCGGCGGGATGCTGATGCTCGAGAACGTCCGCTACGAGCCCGGCGAGACCCGCAACGACCCCGAGCTCGTGGAGGCACTGTGCGAGCTCGCGGATGTTTACGTGAACGACGCCTTCGGCACCGCCCACCGCGCTCACGCCAGCACCGAAGGCGTGGCCCACCGACTTCCCTCAGCGGCGGGGCGCCTGATGGAGCGAGAGGTGGGAACGTTGAGCGCGATCGTCGAGGATCCGAAGCGTCCGCTGGTAGCCGTCCTCGGCGGGGCGAAGGTGAGCGACAAGCTCGGCGTGGTCGAGCGGTTTCTCGAGCTGGCCGATGTGCTCTGCATCGGCGGAGCGATGTGCTTTCCATTTCTCGCGGCGCAGGGGCACACCGTCGGCGCGTCGCTGTGTCCCGAGGACGAGCTAGAACCGGCCCGCGAGGCGCTGGTCAAAGCGAACAGCGCCGACTGCCGTCTCGAGCTGCCGCTCGATTTTGTGCTCTGCGAGCGCGCACAGGCCGACTGTTCCCCACGTGAGTTGGACGGCGTCGACGTCCCCGACGGCTGGATCGGGCTCGACATCGGCGCGCGCACCGGGACGCTCTACGCGGACGAGATCTCGCGAGCGGGAACCGTGTTCTGGAACGGGCCGATGGGACGATTCGAGCTGGCCTCGTTCGCCCGGGGAACCCGGACGATCGCCGAGGCGGTTGCCGAATGCGACGGCACGACCGTTGTCGGCGGCGGCGAGACGGTGGAGGCGATGCGCGCATTCGGACTGGCGGACAGGGTGACGCACCTGTCGACCGGCGGCGGCGCGACGCTGGAGCTGCTCGAGGGCCGCCACCTGCCCGGAGTGCAGGTCCTGCTGCGGTCCGCGGTCGCGGCATGACTGACCTGTCGCCCGGTCCGATGCTGGACGAGATTCGCTGCGCGTGCCTGGTGGTGCTGGACGGGTGGGGAATCGCCCCTCCGGGCCCGGGCAACGCGATCGCGGCCGCGCGCACACCGGTGTTCGACGAGCTGTGGAGCACCTGCGCGCGCTCAGCGCTCGAGGCGAGCGGTCCCAACGTCGGACTTCCCGCCGGCCAGATGGGCAACTCCGAGGTTGGCCATCTGACGATCGGAGCCGGAGCCGCCGTCCCGCAGACGCTCACGTTGATCGATGAAGCGGTGTCCGCCGGGCGCCTTTCCCGTAACGAGGTTCTTCGGGCGGCGCTCACCGGCTCCGGGCGCGTCCATCTCCTGGGTCTGGTCTCGGACGGCGGCGTTCACTCCGGTTTCGAGCACGTTCGCGCGCTGATCGCGCTCGCCGCGGAGCTGGGCACGCCCGACCTGGTGCTGCATTGCTTCACCGACGGGCGCGATACCTCGCCCACCTCGGGCGCGGACTACCTCGCCACGCTCGAGCGCTGGTGCGGCGAGCTCGGCGCGGGACGCGTCGCTGGTGTCGTCGGGCGCTACTACGCGATGGACCGCGACCGCCGCTGGGACCGCACCCAGCAGGCGTATGACTTGCTCGTCCACGGCCGCGCGCCCCACAGCGCCGCCGACGCCGCGGCGGCGGCGCGCAGCGCCTACGAACGCGACGAGACCGACGAGTTCATCACCCCGACCCTTGTGGGCTCCGAGGGCCGGATCCGGCCCGCGGACAGCGTCCTGTGCTTCAACTTCCGGCCCGACCGGATGCGCCAGCTCGTCCGCGCACTCGCCGAGTCGGGCTTCGGCGAGGGGTCCGAAGAGCTGCCGGGCTGGAGCGGACGTGGCGGCTCGGCGCCCGTCGCACGGCTGGCCACGATGACCGAGTACCAGCCTGGCTGGCCCTATCCCGTGGCGTTCACGTCGGCGCGTCCTGCGACCACGCTCGCTTCGGTGGTGGCCGACGCGGGCGAGACGCAGCTGCACGTGGCCGAGACCGAGAAGTACGCGCACGTGACCTACTTCTTCAATGGCGGACGAGAGGATCCGTATGACGGCGAGCGCCGTGAGCTCGTGCCCTCACAGCGCGATGTCCCGACCTACGACCGCAAGCCGCAGATGAGTGCGCGCCAGATTGCGGACGCGTTTGAGCGCGCGTTCGCCGAGCAACGCCCGCGCTTCACGATCATCAACTTCGCCAACGCGGACATGGTCGGCCACACGGGTGTGATTCCCGCTGCGATCGCGGGCGTGGAGACGATCGACGAATGCTTGTGGCGCGTCGTGGACACGGTCCACGCCTCCGGAGGGGTGTGCGTGATCACCGCCGACCACGGCAACGCGGAGCAGATGCTCGCGCCGGATAGCAGCCCCAGCACCGCACATTCGTGCAATCCGGTCCCGCTGATCGTGACAGCACGCGGGGCGCGGCTGGCGCCTCGGGGCACCCTCGCCGATGTCGCTCCGACGATTCTGGCGCTCCTCGACATGCCGCAGCCGCCCGAGATGACGGGCCGCTCGCTGGTGCTGACCGGACCGGTCCCGGCCTTCGAGCAGCAACCAGCTTGATCTCGGCTTTGCGCGCACCGAGCGTCGCGGTCGACCTCCACTGTCACATCCTTCCGGGGATCGACGACGGCGCCAGGGATCTGGACGACGCGATCGCGATGGCCCGCCAAGCTGAGGCGGACGGGATCGGGGAGATCTGCGCGACCCCCCACATCCGCCACGACCACGACGTGCGGATCGAAGAGCTCCCGGAGCGCCGCGCCGAGCTCCAGTCCGCGCTGGCGCGGGTCGGATGCACGACCCGCGTGCTCGCAGGAGGCGAGGTCGCGGCGGGCGCGCTAGACGGGCTCGCCGAGGACGAGCTGCGAGCCGTGAGCCTCGGCGGCGGAAACCGATGGACCTTGCTCGAGCCATCTCCAGGCCCACTCGACGATGGGCTCGATCAGGCGGTCGTCAAGTTGCGGGCGCGCGGGTTCCGCGCGCTGATCGCGCACCCCGAGCGCCATCTTGCGCCGGATCTCGTCGAGCGTCTCACCCGGCTCGTGTCCGAAGGCGTGCTGGTACAGGCGACGGGGGCGTTCCTGACCACCGATCAGACTCGCGAGGGAATGCTGGCGCTCGCGCGGCAGGGTGTGATCCACGTGCTCGGGAGCGACGCGCACTCCTCGCGGATCGGGCGCCGGGTCGCGCTCGCCCGCGCGATCGCCACGCTCGGTGAAACCGAGCGAACAGCCTCTCACGTCGAATGGATCGCGCGGACCGCCCCGCTGGCGATCATCCGCGGGGAGGAGCTCCGGCCGCCGTTCTGAGGAGTGGGCGGACGGCGACGCGCGCGGCCAGCTCCTCGATCGTCGAGCGGGCGCCGGTACCGAGGCCGTGTCGCAGAAAGTTGACGGAACCCGCGGCGGCACCGAGAGCGACCGCCTCGTGCAGCTGACGTCCGTGCGCCCATGCTGCAGCGATCGCCCCCATCATCGTGTCCCCGCAGCCCTCGCGGAAGCCATGCGGGAACGCCGGGGGCACCACCTCGAACGGCTCCTCGTCGCCGGAGACCACCAGGATCGGCTGCTCGGCTCGAGTCACCACCACCGCTCCGGCTCCGGCCTCAAGAAGCGCACGGGCTGACTCGAGCAACCTCGGGCCATCCACGGGGCCGCGAACATATTCCGCCAGCTCCCAATCATTCAGCTTGACGAGGTCAGCACCCGCTCGCAGGGCTCGGTCCAGTCGCGGGCTCGAAAGGTCCACGAGCACCGGAATCCCGGCCGCCCGTACGTCCTCGCTGATCGTCTCGTAGATCTCGTCGGGGAGGCCCTCGACGGGATATGGATTGCACAACACGAGCAGCGACGCGCCGAGCGCGGCGGCCACGGTGGCGGACACGAGGTCGTCGATCTCGTGCCGGCGCGGCGGTGGGCGCAGGGACGTCGCGATCGGCTCGCGCTCACCGCTGCGGCGGTCAACGACGTAGCCGCCGCTGGAGCCGGCCGTCCAGATGACGCGACGTTCGCCGGAGAGCTGCTCGAGCATCGGCAGCACCGCCTGCCCGGTCTCACCCCCGAGCAGTGTGCACAGCACCGGCGCCGTCCCGAGTTCGGCGGCCGCCCGGGCTACCCATACCCCTTGCCCCGCGGCGTGCACGTGCAACTCGTCGTGGGCGACGCCCGCCTCGATCGTCACACTCAGCAGCGAGTCCGGGCCGAAGACGGCGACGCGGGGAGGAGGGTCGGGCGGGTTGATGATCCCTTCCTGGGACACGGGCTCCCAGCGTCTCGCCGACGCCCCCCTCAGACATTCCGCGGGCACCGCAGGCTGCTCGCGGGAAAGTACGGATCAGGCTCGATGAGCGCCGGATGCGGGTAACCCGCGAGCGCGGTTCGTGCTTCGGGCGGATGATCGGTGCCGACCGGAGCCCGTAGCGTTGCATGGGTCATTACAAGGAGGCCAACGGATGTCCGATACCGCGATTCAGCCCTACCACGGCAGCTACTTGATGCCGTCACTCGAACACGCGACGGTGGGTGACGCAATGCACCCGGGAATCGCGTCTTGCGAGCCGGAAGCGGCGCTCACCGACGTGGCGAGAGTCATGGCCACGCATCACGTCCACTGCGTCGTCGTGATGCATCCGCCGCAGACGCCCTCGGGACACCCCTACGTCTGGGGCATCGTGTCCGACCAGGACCTGGTCCGGTCCGGCATCGATCCTGAGGTCGAGAGCGCGGGTGAGGCCGCGCGCCAGCCGACGATCACGATCGAACCGACGATGCAGCTGATCGAGGCCGCGCAGCTGATGGTCCGCAATGGCGTCAGCCATGTGGTTGTGGTCGATGATGCTGAGAGGCAGCGCCCGATCGGCGTCCTGTCGACTCTCGACTTGGCGGGGGTGCTGGCCTGGGGAGAGGCCTGACCCCGGCGACGGGTTACTCAGCTTGATCGGCGAGTTCCTGCAGGCGGCGGTCGAGCAGCGACAGGAGATCGCCGACGATTCGCTCGAGCGGACGATCAGTGCGAATTACGACGTGCGCTTGCGCGGGTACCTCGTCGAGCGGCTCCCAGCTGAGCCGTTCCCGCATGATCACGGCCGTGTCGGCATCCGAGATCCGCTCGGAGTCCTGCGCCCGGCGGGCTGCGCGCTCGGCCAGCACGGAGTGCGGCGCGGTGCACTCGACGAACATCATTGGGACAAGGCTGTCGAGCGCGCCGGCGAATGTCCGGCGATCGGCGGCATGGCGGAAGGTGGCATCGACGATCGCGCCACCGGTGCCGGCGAGCGCCTCACGGCTGAGCCGAGCGAGTTCCGCATACGTACGCGCATTCCAATCGAGGCTGTAGGTCGTCGCCGGCGCGCGCTCGTCAGCCGCGACCCCCGCGAGTCGCTTGCGGGTCAGGTCCGAGCTGAGGTGCGGCAGCGCTGAGCACTCGGCGAGTGCCGTGGCAAGGTGAGACTTACCGCTGCCCGGCACTCCGCAGACTGCGATCACGATCGGCGTGCGGGCTCGCCACGCGAAACGTTCCGCCAGCGACATCAGCTCCCGAGCCTGAGCGCTCTGATGGCCGTGCTCGGTGCTCCCAGGTGAAACCTGGGCGGCACGCACACGGGCCACCTTCGCCCGGACCAATGCCCGATACACGGCGTAGTAGGCGATCAGCGAGTCGCCACCCGGATCCCCGCCGGCGTCCCGATACGCCTCGACCAGCAGGCTGCCGAGGCGCTCGCCGCCGCGGAGTGCCAGATCGAGCACCAGAAACGAGAGCTCGTCGGCGACGTCGAGCTCCCGGAACTCACGGTCGAATTCGACGCAGTCGACGACCTGCACGCCACCGTCGATCAGCACGTGGTCGGCTCGCAGATCTCCATGTCCCTCGCGGATCGATCCTGAGGCCGCGCGCGCCTCGAAGGTCGGCGCGTGGCCGGTGATGAACGCGTGCGCGAAGCGCTGAAGCGCAAGTGCTCTTTCGATCTCGGGCAGCTGGTCGAGCGATGCGAGCAACTCGTGAATGTTGCGTTCAAACCGACGCTCGGCCATGAGCGCCGCCGGGCCTGGTCCGGCCGCCGGCCTCGCGGCCTCATGAAAGCGTACGAGCGTGGTGGCGACGTCTCTCAGCTGATCCTCGCTGAGCTCACCCCGCTCGAGACGCGCGGCCATTGTCCGGCGCTCGTCGTAGCGACGCATCTCCACCACGAAATCAACGGCCCGTGAATCGTCCGCCCGGGTCAGTGCGGCTTGCCCGTCCGTCAGCGCGACCCCTCGCACGCCGAGATAGATATCGGGCGCGAGCCGCCGATTCAGGCGTACCTCCGCCTCGCACATCTTCCGCCTGAGCTCGGGAGTCCCGTAGTCGACGAAGTCGAGGACGATGGGCTTCTTGAGCTTGTACGCGAGCTCGCCGACGAGAAACACCCACGAAATGTGGGTCTCGCGCAGCTCGACATCGGCCGGATGGTGCGGATAGGCGGCCGGGCGCGACAGTGCCTCTAGAAGGGTGCTCACGACGTAAGTAGTAGCCCGCAACGGGGTCGGGTGGTTGTGCCGATGGCCAGGGTCGGGGACCGAGCAAGGATCGCGTGCATGGATACAGCCCTTCAGCCAAGCGAATCAGACGACGGCCCGCAGCTCGCAGGCCTGGCCCGCATCGCGGTCGGAGTCGACGGTTATCCCGAGGGACGCGATGCCGTCGCGCTCGGCGCAGCGCTCGCGGACGTGTGTGGAGCGAGCCTGCTGCTCGTCGCGGTACACGCCGACCCGATCGTGGTGTTGCCCGAAGGCATGGACTGGGCAGCGCTTGAGCGTCAGGCGAGAGCGGAGCTGGAAGAGCTGCGTGGCTCGCTGGCACCGAAGGCGCGGATCGATGTCGAGACCGACCTATCGGTCCCGCGCGCGCTGCACCGCGTGGTCCAAGGGGGGCAGCGGGATCTGCTGGTCCTGGGCTCGAGCCGCAACGCCTCAGAGGGCCGCGTTCGGATCGGCAAGCGGACCCGTCAGCTTCTGTGCAACTTCGACTGCAGCCTCGCGGTTGCGCCGCGTGGCCTGCGGGAGCGACCCGTGCGGTTCGGGCGGATCGGCGTCGGCTACGACGGTGGCCCCGAGTCCGAGGCGGCGCTCACGATTGCCGGGACCGTCGCCCGTGCGGCAGGAGCCGATCTGCACGTCGCCACGGTCGTGGACGACAGACTGCCCCCGGCCGGCTGGTCAACGCTGGCGAGGATCGGCGGGATGATGGAGCGCTGGGAGCCGGCGGTCACGGCGGAGATGCGCGAACTCAAGGCCCAAGCGGAGTCGGCCGTGACCGCGCGCGGGTTGCAGGCCGAGGTCGAGGCCAAGCGCGGCAGGCCGGCGGACACCCTCGTTTCCCTGTCCGAGGAGGTCGACCTGCTGGTGATCGGCTCACGGCGGTGGGGGCCGATGAAGCGGCTCCTGCTCGGCTCGACCGGCGAGGGACTTCTCCACGATGCCGCATGTCCGGTGCTGGTGGTTCCTCGGCCGCCGGCCTGAGCGCCGGAACGGCTGCTCGCCAGATGCCAGAAGGCCCGGATCCGACCGAGGCCGTCGAGGCGTTGCTCCGGGCCCTGCGCACCCCGGTCATTCCTGCTGTGGGAGGCGAGGCGAGCCGCCGCGAGTGGCGAGCGGCACCACCACGTCGCTGCGCGCCGAGATCTTCAGCAGCTTCCGGAGCGCCGGCGCCAGCCCGATCTCGGGAATTGGCACCTCGATCTCGACCGTGCCGGTGTCTCGATCGACGATCTTCACCGGATCAAGCCGCCTGAACAGGTCCATCATCTCCTCGTTGGTGGCGAGCATCAGCGCCGTGAAACTCCGGATTCCCTCCTCCCGTGCCCGGGCGCTCAGCAGCTCGAGCAGCCGGGTCCCGAGGCCTCTGCCCTGCCAGTCGTCGATCACGGTCACGGCGACCTCGGCGGCATCCGGGCGCTCCTCGCTGCGCACGTAGCGCGCCACTCCGAGCCCTTCGCCGGTCTGTTCGTCGATGGCGATGATCGCCTCGTGGTCATGATGGTCGACGTCCGTGAGGTAGCGCACCATTTCCTCGGTCAACTCCGGCATCGGCGCAAGGAACCGCATGTAGCGCGACTCTGGGCCCAGGCGCTCAAAGCCGCGCAGCAGCAGCTCCCTGTCGGCGTTGCGACCCTGGCGCAGCCGGACCCGCGATCCGTCGCGTAGCTCGATCGGCGCTCCGAGAGCGACTAGCTCATCCGTGGAGGGGGTCGACGGCATCCTCGAACTCCCTGCTCACGAATTGGCGTTGAATGCCGGTGATGATCCGTGCCTAACCGTCGCCGATGTGTTCGCGCCGGACATTTGCGTCACAGGGTCGCGAGCGCCGGTCAGCCTGGCATCGGTAGCCCGACGCGACGCGAGCGCGGTGAACTACGAGCAACCGCCGATCAATCAGTCGGCGCAGCGCGGCCCGGCACCGAGCTCGATTCCCCGCTCGCACCAGGTGCCCTGGACGATCTGGAGCTGCGCCGCGGGAGAGAGCCGACGGTCAGCTCTGTACCAGCGCGACCCCAGGCGATCTTGTCGCCGACGGCAAGCTGCTGGAACGCGGGGAGGATGCGCGTCGCGCTTGGCCGATCGAGAAAGCCAAACAGTCTGTCGAGCCAGTCGTAGCTGTACAAGCCGCCACGTTGGTAGCCGATCTGCACCAACCACGGCCAGATGTGCTCTGGAGGCGCATCGACCGTGACTGCCTGCATCGACACGTCGGTTGGATTGGGGATCAGCGCATCGCCGGGCATCGCGCGTGCCAACTCGTCAGGTGTCGTACCCCAGCGGCTAAACCAGCGTCTGACCGCAAACCAGTACCCCACCGCGAGCGCGAAGGCTGCGCCGAGATGACGAAGGCGTCTGCTTGGTTGCTGTGCTGGCATCGCGCGCCGTGAGCTCCCGCCCCGAATGCCGTCAACTGTGATGAACCAGGCGATTTGAGCACATCCGGTCAAACCCGCACCGGTGCCGCGCGTCTCACCAATCGGGCCTGCGGATTCGACCAATTGCGCCGCCCGCCCACCGCGGTAGCGTCGCTGTCATGGATAGTTACGAGGCCCTCCCGCGTCACCAGCGCTACGCAGACCTGCGCGCCCGCAATGAACGGCGGGCAAGGCTCAGGAAATTGCTCGACCGCCGGCGCCGCCAGCAGGTCGAGCGGGTGATGCAGGTCGCCCGGCAACGTCGCTTCCGCCAGAACGGCTGAGCACGCGAGCAGCGGCGAGCAGTGGCTAGGACGTGATCGCACGATGCGCGTGTGCATAGCCGGGAGCGGGACCGCCGGGCTCGAGGCCGTGCTCGCGGCGCGGGCGCAGCTCGGGGAGCGCGCCGAGCTGGTGCTGGTGGCCCCCGAGCCGGAGTTCCGCTACCGGCCGATGGGCCAGGGCTCGCTGTTCCGTCCTGCGCCCGAGCGTGCGCTGGCGATCACGGACCTGGCCACCGAGGCGGGTGCAACCTTGGTGGCGGACGCGGTCGAGGCCGTCTACGAGCCAGAGCGACAGCTGCTGACGCGCTCCGGCGACACGCTGGAGTTCGACTACCTGCTGCTGGCCGTCGGCGCGCGGCCCGAGCGCGCTCTGCGCCAGGGCCACGTCTGGATCCGTGGCGCCGATCCGAGCTTCCTTGATCAGATCATCGCAGCACTCGGGGAGGGGACCGTGGCAAGCGTCGCGGTGGTGGTGCCGCGCGGCGCACGCTGGGCGCTCCCTGCCTACGAGCTGGCGCTCGTCCTCGCCTGGAGCTCGCGCGGGACCGGCGCGATTGTGACGTTGGTGACGGCCGAGGAGGAGCCGCTTGGAATGCTGGGACCGGATGCGACGCGATCGGTCGTCTCCGAGCTCGCGGGCGCCGGTGTCGAGCTGATCGGCGGTGCTGAGGTTTCCGATCGCCTGGCCCACGGCGAGCCGGTCGCGCTTGGCGAGCCGTCTCGCTTGCGCGTCGGCGCCCACGGCGTGCGCGAGTTCGACAGCCTGATCTCCCTTCCGAGGGTACTCGGGCCCTTCCTGGCCGGAACGCCGATGGACGCCGCGGGCTTCATCGTGGTCGACCAGGGCCTCAAGATGTGCGGCAGCGAGCGTGCGTGGGCGGTGGGCAGGTGCATCGCAGCCGCGCTCGAGCACGACGGTCTCGGTGCCCGCCAAGCGGACGCCGCGATCGCGGCGATCGCGGGAGACGGCGAGCACGCCGTGGCCCCCTCGATGACCGGGATCCTGCTCTCCGAGCAGCGCGAGGCCTGGCTGGCCGAAAACCCCGACGGCATCCGCGAGCCGTCGACCCGCTGTCTGTGGTGGCCTCCGGGCCGGGCGGTCGGCCATAAGCTGGCCCAGCGCATCACTGCATGGGATCCGCAGGTTGCCCCGATGCTTGGGAGCCTCCCGGCGGGGGTCCTCGTCGATGTGCCGGTCGCCCTCGGCTGCAGCGAGACGTTTCTGGCCCCCGGCGCGCGCGCGGACGCTGAGACCCGGCACGCCCGCCTGGTCGACATCGAGAACCGCCAGGTCATGGCGGTGCGCCGGCTGGAGCGCTCGGGCGAGGCAGAGCTGCGGGCGCTCGGCCGCGAGCTGGAGGAGTTCTCCAGGCGCGAGCAGGAGGTCGTCCGCGATCTTCAGCGCCACGGCTACCTGCAGCGGGCTGGTCGATCAACCGCCCCCCGGCTCGGCGGATGAAGGTCGTGCTCCGTTGTTCGCCGCGGGACTTAGTCCGCGTCGTGTCGCGCGTGACGCTGGCGCGTCCGTGACGCAGCCACGTCCGGCGACGGCACCACCATCACCGTGCGGTCGGCAAGCTGGAGAACCGTGCGGGAGACGCTTCCCAGCAGGAGTGATTTGAGCGCGCCGCGTCCGCGCGAGCCCATCACGATCGCGCTCGCGCCGAGCATCTCCGCCTCGTCGAGGATCGCGTCCGCTGTCGTCGTCTGCTGCTCGCAGGTGCGAGGTTTGGCATCGAGGCCGCGGGCGCGCGCCAGCTCGGCTCCTTCGCGCGCTTGATCCTCGGCCTCCGTGCGTCGTGCAGCGTCCATTTCCGCGGCGTTCGCGATCGTCGCGATCGGGCCGAACGCCGACGGGGAGCGCACCACGACCTGCTCGATCGACTCCCACACGGTGAGCACGGTCGCCGGCACGTCGGTGAGTACCGCTCCGGCATGCTCGATCGCAGCCTTCGCGTCGGCCGACCCGTCGTAGCAGATCACGACCATGGCCGGCGGCTCCGCTCGCCTCACGCGACAGTGGTTCGATCTCGCGCCTCGAGATAGGGCGCGAGATATTTCGCCGCGATCTTCGCCGCCGGGCCTCCGAAGGGCTGGTCGCTCACCTCGGAGCTCGCACCGTGCCCCCCCGTGATGTGCGCGCTCAGATACAGCGGGTGATCTCCACCGAGCAGCATCCCGTGAACCACGGGATTGAATTTGCTCGGCTCGACGGGCGTGCCGGCGAGTGCGGCGATCGACTCGGCGACGACGTCCGCCTGCTGGGCGGCAATGCCGCCGTATTTGACGGGGAAGTCGGTCGCGTCGCCGGCAGCAAATACGCCGTCAAGCCCCTCGACTTTGCAGTGAGCATCGACCGAGATGAAGCCATGGCCATCGCGCTTCGGCACGCCGGGCGTAGACGGCCCGAACAACTCCGGCAGTGCGACGATCCGATCGACATGCAGTTGGCGTTCACCCGGGTGAAGCGCAACGCGGCCCGGCTCGGGGGTCTCGGCGTGGGTGGAGCAAATCGTCAAGATCCCGTTGCGCTCGAGCAGCTGCTCGACGGTCTCGCTGACCGTCGCTCCGAACACCGCCAGCGGCGCGTCCTCGGCGGTGACGATCGCGACCGAGACGTCCTCGTTCATGTCATAGGCCCGGCGTGCGGTCATCAGCGCCAGCTCGTAGAGCGGCAGCGGCCACGCCATCCGTCCCGGGGCGATGAACGCGATCTTGTGGACGTAGCCCGCCTCGACATCCTGGAGGAGGCCGTGTAGCTGCTGGTCGAGCTGGCGATCGTCGAGCGTCACCGCATGCTTGAAGCGGGCGTTCAGGCGCGCTCCAAGCGCCAGTAGGAGCGAGTCGTAGCTGAACTGATTGCCGCGCTCCGTGTGGACGATCCGCTGCTCGGCGTCGAGCCATTTGAATGCGTCCTGCTTCAGTTCGAAGCCGACGTCGTTCGCGATGTCCTTGAGCGAGTACTGGCGCGCGAGCGGCCCGCCGAACGGCTCCTGCACCCTCATCGGGCGATACACGAACTCCGGCTCAGGGGCGAGCATCGTGACCTCGACGCGGTCGCCAGCGAGATCGGCGAGCGCGAGCGCCGCCTCGAGTCCCGCGACGCCGCCGCCGGCAATCAGGACCTTTTGGGGCTGGGTTTCAGGTGTGTTCACGGCTAGCCACGCTACGCGCGCGCCCTCTGCCGTTCAGTCGCGCGTCCCCGCAGCGTGCGTTGTGGGGAACTACGTAAGGCTGCGCTCGATCGTATATAGCGTGGCGGCTCCGCGCGTCGAGGCTCCGATCTTGGCGTACGCGTTCTGGATGTGGCGATCCGCTGTCTTGACGGAAATGACCAGGGCTGCGGCGATCTGCTTCGTGGTTTGGCCGCGGGCGAGCAGCCGGAGCACCTCGACCTCGCGGGCGGTAAGGCCGTCGGGGTAGAGCTGACCGCGCCGGGTCTTGCCGCCCGCGTGACCGGCTGCTGCGAGCACCGCGGACGCGGCATCTGGATCGAGTCCGCCGGTGCGGGCGTCTTCTCGGAGCTGGTCCGCCGCCTCCGTCGGCGTACGAGCCCCGCGGTGTGCCCGTGGCTCGGTCATCGCGCACAGCCGGTCCGATGCGGCCAGCAGGCGCGCGCCCGCCGGGAGGTCGCCGGCGTTGACGTGGTGTGGGTATCCGGTGCCGTCGGCGCGCTCGTGCTGCGCGGCAGCGATCGGCGCGAGCGTCTTCAGGCCTGTACTTCGGGTAAGGAGCTGTTCGGTGCGGACCGGATAGAGCTCCATGCGCTCGCGCTCGCTCCGTGTGAGCGGACCTGGTTTGTCCCAGATGGAGTTCGGAATGCACACCCGCCCCAGGTCGTGGACGAGTGCCGCGCGCCGCAGCATCGCGACGTCATCGAGTACGAGCCCGCTCGCCTGTGCCGCCTTCGTCGCCACGTCGGCGACCGCACGGGAGTGGCCCGCAGTGAACTGCGATTTGAGGTCGGCGAAGTCGGCCACCACGTCGAGCGCCTTGTCCAGCCCCTCGTCGTCGAGCTCGATGGGCGCCGTCTGGCTGTCCTGGAGCCATGCCTCCCACGGATCCACTCTCTCGGCATCCGAGAGCAGCGCCGTGCCGCAGGTGAGAAACGAGGCTGCGACGTTCGGATCGTAGGCGCGTCCCGACCGGCGTTGGACGACCTCGAGCGCGTGTTCCCGGCCATGGACGCGCGCGAGCACCTCGGCGTCGAACGCGACGTGGATCACCCGCATCGCGAGCGGGATCGCGTCTTCCTTCGCTCCGTCCGGGAATCCCCGCCCGTTCCAGCGTTCGAAGCCGAAACGCAGCGCTTCGCGGGCCGACCCCGGGATGCCCAGTCTGGCGGCGAGCTTGTCGCCGACCTCGCACGCGGTGCGGAAACTGAGCGCGACCGGCCCACGGCCGCCGGCCAGCGCCGTGAGCACGGTTCGTACCCGGTCCAGGGGCGAGCGGCCGGTCCCGGCGTGGGTGACGATGTCGCGCAGCATCTCGATCGGGTTCGATGGATCCGCTAGCAGGGAATGGGCGCGGAACTCGATCTCGTCGCCGAACAGAACCGCGACGTCGTGAGCGTGCGAAGTGCAACCGAGGTATCGCAAGGGCGCCGCCCAGCGCACCGCATCCCGATCCTCGGCGCCAAGGGCCATTCGTTCCGCGAGCGCTCGCGCGATCGCGGCCCCTCGAAGCTGCGCGTCGGCCGGCTGGCCGAAGGCGCCGTCCTGGGCGAGCGCGAGCGTGCCCACGACCTCGGCTAGACCGACCCCCGGGCGATCTGTCATCGCCGCCGGACCGTACCGGAGATGGGGAGTTTTCCCGATAGCGCTCGCTCCGGGCCGCAGCGATAGTCCCCGGCGTCGCAGGTCAACCCAAGGGAATGGAGCCGATCATGAGGGCTGAGCAGAACGTCGAGACGGTGAAGCGAATGTACGAGGCGTTCGGTCGCGGCGACGTCGACACGATCCTCGGCCTCGTGACCGACGACGTGGACTGGTCGGCCGACGCCGCGATCGAGTCCGCGCCGTGGTACGGCCCCAAGCACGGCAAGGAGGGGGTCCGCAGCTTCTTCGAGGGGATCGCGCAGACGGGCCCGGTGACCGAGTTCGCGCCGCTGAGCTACACGAGCAACGAGGACGGCGACGTGATGGTGTTCATCCGCTACGGATTCACGGTCACCGCGACCGGCAAGAGCGCGCGGATGCATCTGCACCACTACTGGCGGTTTCGCGAGGGCAAGTGTCCTATTTGCGGAGCTCAGAGGACACGGCGCTCGTAGGCGCCGCCCTGACGACGTGAGATGAGACCGCTCATGTCACCCCATCAACCGCGGCGGCCGGACGCCGACGCGGATCTGGCATTCGCCGGACTCGTGCGACTCGCGGAGCTGCTCGGAGAGGGTCAACTCACCCCGCGCGAGCTGACCGAGCTCTACCTGCGCCGGATCGAGCAGTGCGATTCATCGTTGCGTGCGTTCATCACGGTCCGGTCCGACGCCGCGCTGGCGGAGGCGGACGCGGCGCTCGCACGGCTGCGTGGGGGCGAACGCGGCTCCCTGCTCGGCATTCCCGTTGCGATCAAGGACAACCTCGACATCGCCGGGGAGCCGACCAGCCACGGCAGTAGCGGCGTCGACGACCCAGCGGCTTCGGACTGCGAAGTCGTGCGCCGGCTGCGGGCAGCGGGGGCGATCATCCTCGGCAAAACCACGCTCTGCGAGCTCGCCGCCTGGGGACACTTCACGGCGTCGGAGGCGTTCGGTGTAACGCGTAACCCTTGGAATCCCGAGCGCAGTCCGGGCGGCTCGAGCGGCGGCAGCGCCGTCGCCGTCGCCGCCGGTCTGGCACCGGTCGCACTTGGTTCCGACGGCGGCGGATCGATTCGGATCCCGTCCGCGTTCTGCGGTCTGTTCGGCCTCAAGCCGCAGCGGGGCCGGATCCCGCTCGCGCCCGCGACGGACCACTGGTACGGATGCACGGTGCTCGGCGGGATCGGACGAAGCGTCCGCGACGTAGCGATCCTCGACGACGCGATAGGTCGGACATCCTTCTCCGAAGCGGTTGCCCACGAGCCCGTACAGCTCCGGATCGGCTACTCGCTCAAGCCCGCCATTCCGGGCGTCAAGCCGTCCGCGCAGGCGGTCGAGTCGATCGAGCAGACGGCAGAGCTGCTGCGCTCCCTCGGTCACGAGGTCAGCGAGACGAAGCTCGCCCACCCGCAGCTGTTGACCACCTTCACGCCCCGGTGGGCGGCGGGGGTCGCCGACGACGCTTCTCTCGGTCCGGGCGAGCTCGAGCCACGGACTCGAAGGCTGGCAGCGGCCGGCCGCCGCCTTCATGGTCGTGCGCTTCGGCGGAGCATCGACCGGGAGGGCGGCGTCGCACGACGCCTCAACGCCGCGTTCGACGCGCATGATCTCGTCATGACCCCGACGACCGCCGCGCCGCCACCGGCGGCTGACGTGTCACAGGGCGCCGGCGCGTTGGGCACCTTCAATCAGGGCAGCCCGTACGTCTGCTACACGCCGACCTGGAACTACGTGGGACAGCCCGCCGCCTCCGTCCCGGCCGGGTTCGACGACGACGGCCTCCCGCTCGCGATTCAGTTGGCCGGCCCGCCGGACAGCGAGACCAGCATCATCGCGCTAGCGGCCCAGCTCGAAACGGCGAGACCCTGGGCTCACCGGAGGCCGAGCCTTTCGCGGACTTGAATCACCGGGTGTGTCGCTGCTTCGGCCACCGGGCGGGACGCTCGGGCTCGTGTCCCCAGTGCTCTCGTCGCAGCTCCTCGCCAATCTCCTTCTGAGCGCTCTCGCCGGCATCCTCGAGGTCGCTCAGCTCGTGCGCGAGATTTCGCTCCTCATCGGCCATCGCTCGCTCTTGTTTGCCGATCGCGAGCTCCTCGTCGACCTCCGTTCCCCGCAGCCCGTCAAGTTCGTGTCGTCCATCCATGCAAGCACTGTGCCGGACCGATCGGTGGATCTCATCCGGGGATTCCCGTAACCGTCCAGCGGCGCCGAGCTGTCACAAGAGGCAGCTTCATTTGGTCTCAGTGGTGGATGAGACGAAAGGAGCAGTCATGAAGATCTTCGTTGCAGGTGCCACCGGCGTTCTCGGAAGAGCGCTCGTCCCCCGACTCATCGCGCAGGGTCACGAGGTCGTCGGGATGACCAGGAGCGCGTCCAAACAGGATCTCGTAAGCGACCTCGGAGCACGACCGGTGATCGCCGACGCGCTCGACCCCGGCGCGGTCGCCGAGGCGGTCGCGGCGGCCGAGCCCGAAGTGATCGTGCATGAGCTGACGGCGCTGTCGGGGAACATGTCCGCGCGTGACATGCGCCGCCCGGACCGGGCTCCCCCGGCGATCATGACCAACCGGCTGCGGACCGAGGGGACCGACAATCTGTTGGCCGCCGGCCGCGCGGTCGGGGTGCGGCGGTTCGTGGCGCAGAGCTTCACGGCGTTCCGATGGGCGCGCGCCGGCGGGCAGGTGCTGAGCGAGGCCGACCCGATCGATCCGAACCCGCCCGGAGCGTTGCGCACGGCGCTGGTGGGGATTCTCCACGTCGAGCGGGCGGTGACGGAGATCGACTGGGGCGAGGGTGTCGTGTTGCGCTACGGAGGCTTCTATGGGCCCGGAACCTCGATCAGCCAGGCCCCGGACGCCCAGATGGCGGCGCCGATCCGTAAGCGCCGGTTCCCGATCGTCGGCGACGGCGGCGGCGTCTGGTCGCTGATCCACGTCGACGACGCCGCCGCGGCGACGGCCGTCGCGGTCGAACACGGCCAGCCTGGGATCTACAACATCGTCGACGACGACCCCGCGCCGGTACGGGAGTGGCTGCCGGCGCTGGCGAGCGCCTTGCACGCAAAGCCGCCGCGGCGGATCCCTCGCTGGCTGGGGCGGCTCGCGGCCGGTGAGGCGGCGACGGTGATGATGACCGAGGCGCGGGGGTCGTCGAACGAGAAGGCGAAGCGCGAGCTCGGCTGGCAGCCCCGCTATGCGAGCTGGCGGCTGGGCTTCGAGCAGGGTCTATGACCTGCCGAAACGCTTGAGCGCGGACTCTTCTACACGAGCTCGAAGATCACTCTCCACCTCGTCGTCGATCACACAGCGTCGCGAGCGGGGACATTCACGCTCAACGTGCTCTCGGCCAGCACCATCTCTTCGGGACTGGAGGCGGGCGACTACCTGACGTCCCTGCCGGTGTGGAGCTTCAGCCAGCCGTCTCACTGGGTCAGTGGCACCTACACACACGACATCAGTGCAGGCCCCGGGATGTTCGCCTTCAAACACCGCAGCCCGAACGACGGCAGCTTCGGATTTCACGGCATCAACTGCCACTGGTGGCTGACGGCGAGCCACGCGGTCACGCCGGTCTCGACGAGCGCGTACGGGCTGCTCTAAGGCGAGCGGGGCGAGCCGAGAGGGGAGCTCGGCGCCGCTGCTCTGGCTAGGCCTAC
Source organism: uncultured Solirubrobacterales bacterium (assembly GCA_963770735.1). Classification (GTDB taxonomy): domain Bacteria; phylum Actinomycetota; class Thermoleophilia; order Solirubrobacterales; family Solirubrobacteraceae; genus Palsa-465. The sequence continues at coordinate 833,100 of CAVYRB010000001.1, forward strand.
TCAGCAGCGTTATCTTCGATCGCTGTATCATGAAAAGCGAATCTAGAATTACCAAACTACATTGAGATGACTAAAGACACGACGCCTGGTTGGATGTTCTTGACGAACCACGCTCAGGTGCTGGTGTGCATCGCTCAAGACCCGGGCATCCGTCTGCGCGAGATCGGCGACCGGGTCGGGATAACGGAGCGTGCCGCGCATCGGATCGTGGTCGAGCTCGCCGACGCCGGGTACATCACGCGCGAGCGGAACGGGCGCCGCAACCACTACACGATCAACACGGAGTTCCCGCTTCCCGACCCGATCGCGCGTGAGCAGAACGTCGGGGAGTTGCTCGCGATCCTGACCGGCCCGCAGCGAAGCCCACGGGCCGGCGAACGCGCGGGAAGGGCTAGCGGGGCTCCCAGAAACATTCCACCCGAAACGTTCACGGGAGACCCGGTATGATCGCGGGCCTGGCTGCTGGCGGTCGGGTGCGCGCTCGCGGGCAGCGTGGCTCTGCTGCTCAAGCAGCGCGGCGCGGTCGCGGCGCCCACCGTTCGGGCGCGACCATCCGCTGCGCAGCGCGATCGACCTTTTCCGCTCAAGTGGTGGACGGTGGGCTGGCTCGTGGTCGCATCGGCGCGTGGCTGCTGCACGTCGGCGCGCTGTCGCTCGCGCCGCTCTCGACCGTGCAAGCCGTCATCTCCGGTGGGCTCGTATTCCTGGCGATCATCGCCGAACGGTTCTTCGGCTTCGAGCTCGGCCGCCGGCAACGGATCGCCCTGCTGATCACCGCCGTCGGGCTGGCGATCCTCGGCGCTCACCGCGGCGCCCGCCACGCACGATCACGCCTCGGCGGCAGCGTTGATCGCCGTCGAGATGCGCCGTGATCGCTCTCAGCGGCGTGCTGATCTACGCCTCGATCCGGCTCGAGGGGCTGCGGCTTCGAGAAGGCATCTTCCTCGCCACCGCCGCCGGCGCGCTGTTCGGCACATCCGACATCGCGATCAAGCACCTCGCCCACCCGGTGCTCAACGACGTGATGCGGACTCGTGAACCCGTGGACGCTGTCCGCGCTGATCGCGATGGTCGTCGCGTTTTACGCCTCGGCGCGCAGCCTCCAGCTCGGTCCGGCGATCTCGGTGATCACATTCACCTCGGTGACCGCCAACATCGTCACGCTACTCGGCGGAATCGTGGTCTTCCACGACCCGATCGGTCACACGCCGGCCCAGATCGCCGCGCGAATCTCCGCCTTCTGCCTCGTCATCGTCGGCGCCGCACTGCTCCCCGAACGGCTCCGCGTTGGCGCATCGACCCGGGCGGACGACCGCCCCCCGCTCCCCGGTGCGGCGATCGCGATCCCGCAGCGGGCGACGTCCTAGCCACTCTGAGAGCGCCGCGCGTCGTTCGTCCGGAAGATGGCGGCGGAGGACTTGGTCGCCCGCGAGCCGTTCGTGTAGCGACTGCCCCGCGCAGGCGCTTTGCGGGAAGTCCGGACGATGAGGTGGGTTTGCGCCGATGCGCGGAGGAACGATCGCGACGAGCATTGTCGGGATACATAAGTAGGCCGACGCTGAGTCGCAACGTTTCGTGGCGAGCGCGCGGTCAAATCCAGGACAGGAGCTCGGATGAGCGATAGACCGATTTTTGTTTATGCAGCAACGTATTGCAGCACTGACGACGCGTGGGGTGACTACAACACCCTGCTAGAGCTTCACGCGGAGAAGCTCGTAGGCACCTATGACGCCGCGGTGATCAACAAGGACGACGACGGCAAGGTCCACGTCCACAAGCATGAGAAGGCCACCCAGCACGGTGCTTGGGGAGGGGTCGCGGTCGGTGCGCTGGTCGGCGTGCTTTTCCCGCCATCGATTCTCGCCGGGGCGGCGGTCGGCGGTGTCGTCGGCGGCGTCGGCGGACACTTCCGCAAGGGCCTCTCCCGCGGCGACGCGAAGGAGCTCGGAGAGACGCTGGAGGCGGGCGAGGCAGCACTTGTCGTGATCGGCGAGTCGCGCGTTAGCGAGCAGCTCGACAAGGCGCTCACGCACGCGGATAAGTCCGTCGAGAAGGAAGTCGACGCCGACGGCAAGGACTTCAAGGCCGAACTCGACGAGGCGCAGAAGGAGCTGGCCAAGCCGGAACCCGTCTCGAGCTAGAACGACGGCTTCAACCACACAGCCTCACTGACATGACGGGCGGCCGAGAGGCCGCCCGTCAGTCGAACGCCATGGGCCGTGGACTCCGGTTCGGCGGAGCCTTGAGTTTGCGTTGGCGCGAGCGCGGCCGGATGCTCGTCCGCGGTCTAGTCGTTCGGTGTCCGGATGTTCAGGGCGTCGCGGTTGGCGCAGCCGGGGAGCGGTGACTGGGTCAGCGTGCCGGTGGCGTTGGCATATTGGCCGGTCCCACCGATGATCGGGCGGACGATCGGCGGACGGTCGGGTTCCTGCCGGGCCGGGACACGTATGCGCCGCCGATCACGACGGTGCCGTTGTTGAGGAAGAAGTCGAGCTGCCCGATGCGCGTCTCCTCGAGTCCGGTCGCCGTGCGGCGCACGGAGGTCGTGGTGCCCTCCCCCTCTAGGCGGCCGGCGGGCGTGCCGCTTTGTGTGACACGGGTCGTTGAGAAGGTGCGGCTGTCGCCCGGCGAAGGGCCGTGCGGCGCCACGTCGTTGCTGACGACCGTGGCCCGACTCGTGTTGTCCACGAGGGTGAGCTTCGTGGTCTTGTGGAGGGCAAGATCGGGCTGGAGGAACATTTCGTCACGGCGGCGTTGGAAGACTGCATCACGGGTGTCGGCTGGGACCCGAAGGAGTGGCGGGGGGTGCTTGATCGCCTGGAGGACTTCGATGAGCGGCTTGCGCAGATGGATGAGCTCGGGATCGAGGTCATGGTGTTGTCCCTCGGGTCGGATGGTGCACAGGGGATCGCCGACTCGTCCAAGGCATCGTTGATCGCTCGCGAAGCAAACGACGCCCTGGCGACGATTGTCGCGCGGCACCCGACCCGCTTCGCCGGCTTCGCGGCGGTCGCGATGCAAGATCCTCAGGCGGCCGCCGAAGAGGCGGAGCGTGCCGTCCACGAACTCGGGTTCCGAGGTGTGCTTGTCAACCGCTACAGCGACATGCCTGACGGCGGCGGCGCCTACTACGACGCGCCCGAGTACATCCCGTTCTGGGAACGTTTCGCTCAGCTCAAGGTCCCGTTCTACCTACACCCGCGCAACCCACTCCCTGCCAACGCCGGTATCTACAGCGGGCGCGAGGAGTTGCTCGGCCCGACCTGGGCATTCGCCGTGGAGACCGCTACACATGCCCTCCGCCTGATAACCAGCGGGATCTTTGACCGCTTGCCCGAGCTGCAGATCATCCTGGGGCACCTCGGCGAGCAGCTGCCGTTCGCGATGGCCCGGCTGGAGCAACGAATCTCCCACAACCCCAAGGTGAAGCTCAAGCGTTCCCCACGCCGCGTGTTCCGCGAGAACTTCCACATCACCACCAGCGGCAACTACCACACCCCATCCCTGCTCGGGGCGATGCTCGAGCGGCCGGGGGTAGGGCTGGTGGCTGCTGGACCGCACGAGCGAGAGGGGCGCGGCTCCGCGGCGATACGGCTCACCGTGGGGTGGCGGCCGGCCGAGCTGGTTCGGGTCTGCGACGGTCGACTCAGGCTCGGGCGGCGCGGTCAACCACGGCTGACAGACGCCGTCGCACCTCGCTCGCACTGTCGGCGAGCTCGTGGTGCTCGGCGTCGTCGCCCAGCAGAACGTCTCAGAGCACCTCGTCGTCCTGCACGCCGGAGGCCTGGTCAGTCGCACCAAGGACGGCAACCACACCCGCTACTTGATCTCAGACCCAGGTGTTCGAGCTTTGGCACCAGCTGTGCGGCGGTGTATGCCGACAATTCCAGAAGCTCGAGGTGATCCTCCAGCGGATCACCTAGGGCACCGACCCAGCGCCGAGCTGTGCTACTCGCCGCCCGGCGAGACCGACGCGTTCCCGAGGACGAACGCCTTCTGCTCCTCGTGCATGTTCTCGGGGAGCACGGTGAACCACTGCCCATGGGGCTGTGCGTCGTCGAGCGGCGCGGCGCGAAAAACGAGCCCAACCGGCGAGTCAAGTCCGTTCTCGTAGTGGCTGGGGTACTCGATGTAGCCCTCGAGCGGACCAACGCGAACCCGAATCCCAAGCTCGTCGGTGGCGACCCGCCTCACCGCATCGGTGAGCCGCTCGCCGAAACGGACGGTCCCACCCGGCAGGTTCCACATGCCCCGGCACGGATCGACATCGCGCAGCGCGAGCAGGACTCCCCGGTGCTCGGAGGCGATCAGGACCTCGACCGTCAGACGGGGGACCTTGCTGAAGATCAGGTCGAACTCATCCTTGGGTAGAGGCTCGGTCATTGTTGCACGATAACGGCCGCCGGCCGGAGCATTCGCGATCAGACCGATCATGTGCGTTGAACCACTCGGACGAGCCAGCGGAGAGTGTCGGCCAGTGATCACGTACCGTCACGTTGACAGGGTCAGCCTGCTCGAGGTTCGCGTCGAGAGCCGGACCTCGCGCAAGCTGGTTCAACAGGTCCTCGCCACCACCTGCTATCCAGCGCCAAGGAGCACTGGGACCGCAGCCACAACCCCAAGGAGGCGATGATCGGCGCCCTGGCGCACTCCGGTCGCGTGATCTTCGCCGCCGGCGCGGTGATGGTCGCGGTGTTGTTCACATTCGCGCTCTCCGGACCGCTGCCACCGAAGGAGGTGGGGATCATCCTGGGCATCGCGGTCCTGCTCGACGCAGCGCTGATCCGGCTGCCGCTGCTCCCGGTGCTGCTGCGGCTGATGGGAAAGTGGGCCTGGTACCTCCCGCGCTGGGCGTACCGCATGTTGCCCAATGTCACCTTCGGGCACGCGTAGGGAGGCGGCGATGCTGTTTCGGCAAGCGGGTGCAGGCCAGCACCCCCCGCACCGCATCCGACGAGTGCGTCACCGGGCGACTCGTGATCGTCTATGTCCGCAGCCAGTCCGAGTGGGGGCGGGCACGCGCGCCCGGCGTCAAGCACCTCCCGCTGGGCGAAGTAGTGGGTCGCCTGGACGAAGTTCGCAGCGACCGCCCGGTCGCGTTCCTGTGCCGCTCAGGTCATCGCAGGAATCACTCATCTAGGAGGTCGAGGTACGCTTCCGCTAGGGCCGTTCAGCAGGCAGTTCAATGCAGTGACGGTGCTGCCATCAGGGTTCGTGACGGTAAGGCCGCTGGTAGCGTTGGTCGCGCCGTTGCCCGTGACCGTCACGCTGATCGAGGTCGCGCTGTTCCAGGTAAAGTTGTCGACGGTGTAGTTGGCATTGTTATCCGTGTTCGGGATCGTCACGGTCAGGCCGTTCTCGAAGCCCGTGCCGGTCACCGTCAACGTGTACTGCACGTTGGTGCCCGTGTGTGCAGGGGTGGCAGCATCGGCTGGGTGATGGTCGGCGCCGCGTTGACCCTGAACACCCTCGTGCCGGTCGCTTGGCCGGCGTCCGGGTTGGTGACCGTGACGCTGCGCAGCCCGGTCGCCGCGTTCGCGGCGATCGGTGATGTTGGCCGTCAGCGTCGTGGCGTTCACGAAGGTCGTCGAGTTGACCGTGATCCCGGTGCCCGAGAACGGCGCCAGGCCGACACCGCTGACAAAGCCCGTGCCGGTGATCGCGACGTCTAAGCTGGTCGCGCCCTGACCCGCGAGACGGCGGAGTGGTCGGAGGTCACGGTCGGGCCGGCGTCGACCGTGAACACGTGGTCCCGGTGGCGCTGCTCCCGGCGCCGTTGGTGACGGTCACGTCGCCGGCCCCGTGGTGGCGCTCGCGGCGATCGTGACCTTCGCCGTCAGCGATGTGGAGCTCACGAAGGTGGTCGAGATGACCGTGATCCCAGTCCCCGAAAACGAGCGCCAGACGCACCGCTGACGAAGCCGGTGCCGTTGATCGTCACGCTCTGGTTGGTGGCGCCTTGACCCGAGACGAGCTGGGGGTGGTTGAGGTCACGGTCGGGCCGGATTGACGGTGAACACGCCGCGCCCGGTCGCGCTGCTCCCGTCGCCGATTGGTCACGGTCACGTCGCCGGCGCCGATGGTCGCGCCCGAGGCGATCGTGATGTTGGCCGTCAGCGACGTGGCGCTGATGAAGGTCGTCGAGTTGACCGTAATCCCCGGCGGCCGAGAACGACGCCGCGAGCGCGGGGCCGCTGTCGAAGCGCGCACCGGTGATCGGTCACGTTCTGAAGTTGGTGGCGCCCTGATCGCCCGAAACGCGGGGTGGTCGAGGTCACGGTCGGCGCCGCGTTGACGGTGAACACGCCCGTGCCGGTCGCCGGCCCGGCGTCCGGGTTGGTGACCGTGACGCTGCGGCGCCGGTGGCCGCATTCGCGGCGACCGCGATGTTGGCCGTCAGCGACGGTGGCGCTCACGAAGGTCGTCGAGTTGACCGTGATCCCGGCCCCCGAGAACGGTGGCCGACGCACCGCTGACAAAGTTCGGTCGCCGGTGATCGTAACGTCTGAAACTGGTCGCGCCCTGATCACCGCGAGCGACGGGGCCGCCGAGGTCACCGTCGGGCCCGGATTCGACCGTGAACACGTTAGTGCCGGTCGCGCTGCCCGCGTCGCCGTTGGTCACGGTCACGTTGCCGGCCCCGACGGTGGCGCTCGACGGCGATCGTGATGTTCGCCGTCAGCGAGTGGAGCTCACGAACGTCGTCGAGTTGACCGTGATCCCGGTTCCCGAGAACGACGCTGCGAGCGCTGGCGCCGTTCACGAAGCCGGTGCCGGTGATCGTCACGTTCTGATTGGTGGCGCCCTGACCGAGACGAGCTGGGGTTGGTCGAGGTCACGGTCGGCGCCGGACGTCCACGGTGAACACGCCGGTGCCGGTCGCGCTGCTTCCGTCGCCAGGATTGGTGATGGTCACGTCGCCGGAGCCGATGGTCGCGTTCGAGGCGATCGGTGATGTTCGCCGTCAGCGACGGTCGCGCTCACGAACGTCGTCGAGTTGACCGTAATCCCGGATCCCGAGAACGACGCGGCGAGCGCTGGTCCGCTGTCGAAGTCGGTGCCGGTGATCGTGATGTTCTGGTTGGTGGCGCCCTGAGCGCCGGACGACGGGTTCGTTGAGGTCACGGTTGGGCCGGATTGACGGTGAACACGCCGGTCCCGGTCGCGCTGCTCCCGGCGTCGATTGGTCACGGTCACGTCGCCGGCGCCGACGGTCGCGCCCGAGGCGATCGTGATGTTCGCCGTCAGCGACGGTCGCGCTCACGAAGGTCGTCGAGTTGACCGAGATGCCCGTCCCCGAGAACGACGCCGAGAGCGCCGGGCCGCTGTACGAAGTCCGTGCCGGTGATCGTGACATCGAAGTTGGTCGCTCCCTGATCGCCGGAGACGTCGGGGTGGTCGAGGTCACGGTCGGCGCCGCGTTGACCGTGAACACCCTGGTGCCGGTCGCTGGCCCGGCGTCCGGGTTGGTGACCGTGACGCTGCGCAGCCCGGTCGCCGCGTTCGCGGCGATCGCGATGTTTGCCGTCAGCGACGGTCGCGCTCACGAACGTCGTCGAGTTGACCGTGATCCCGGACCCCGAGAACGACGCCGACGCACCGCTGACAAAGTTCGTGCCGGTGATCGCGACGTCGAAGTTGGTCGCGCCGCGATCCCCCGAGCTGGGACTGGCGGAGGTCACGGTCGGGCCGGCGTCGACCGTGAACACGCCGGTCCCGGTCGCGCTGCTCCCGTCGCCGGTTGGTGACGGTCACGTCGCCGGCGCCCGTCGTCGCGCCCGAGGCGATCGTGACCTTCGCCGTCAGCGACGTGGAGCTCACGAACGTGGTCGAGATGACCGTGATCCCAGTCCCCGAAAACGACGCCGACGCACCGCTGTCGAAGTCGGTTCCGTTGATCGTCACGCTCTGCTTGGTGGCGCCTTGACCGAGCGAGCTGGGGGTGGTTGAGGTCACGGTCGGCGCCGGATTGACCGTGAACACGCCGGTCCCGGTCGCGCTGCTCCCGTCGCCGTTGGTCACGGTCACGTCGCCGGCGCCGATGGTCGCGCCCGAGGCGATCGTGATGATCGCCGTCAGCGACGTGGCGCTGTTGAAGGTCGTCGAGTTGACCGTAATCCCCGGCGCCGAGAACGACGCCGCGAGCGCGGGGCCGCTGTCGAAGCGCGCACCGGTGATCTTCACGCTGAAGTTGGTGGCGCCCTGATCGCCCGAATCGGGGGTGGTCGAGGTCACGGTCGGCGCCGCGTTGACCCTGAACACGCCCGTGCCGGTCGCTTGGCCGGCGTCCGGGTTGGTGACCGTGACGCTGCGCAGCCCGGTCGCCGCGTTCGCGGCGACCGCGATGTTCGCCGTCAGCGACGTCGCGCTCACGAACGTCGTCGAGTTGACCGTGATCCCGGCCCCCGAGAACGACGCCGACGCACCGCTGACAAAGTTCGCGCCGGTGATCGTAACGTCGAAATTAGCCGCCCCCTGATCACCGGAGCTCGGGGCCGCCGAGGCCACCGTCGGGCCCGGATCGACCGTGAACACGCCAGTGCCGGTCGCGCTGTCCCCATCGGGGTTCGTGACCATGACGTCTTGGGTCCCGGTCGCCGCATTAGCGGCGATCGTGATGTTCGCCGTCAGCGACGTCGCGCTCACGAACGTCGTCGAGTTGACCGTGACCCCGGCCCCCGAGAACGACGCCGAGGCACCGCTGACAAAGTTCGTGCCGGTGATCGTCACGCTCCGGCTGGTGGCGCCCTGACCGAGCGAGCTCGGGGTGGTCGAGGTCACCGACGGCCCCTGCACGGTCACGGAGTTGCTCGGGCCGCTCGTCGCCGACCACGAGCGCCACACCGCGGTCACCTCATAGGTGTAGGTCCCGGCGGGCACCCCCGAGCCCGAGGGATGGCCCGTGTCCGAGCACGTCGTCGTCGCGCCTGAGAGTGGAGCGCTCGCGGAGCTGCCGCATGCGGGTGTCGGCGTCGAGCCCGCGAGCCGCTGAACGTAATACCCGTCCACTGCTCCACCAGTGGGCGCCGTCGCGCCCGTCCAACTTACCGAGACCGACGTGCCCGACACGGACGCCGTGACCCCCGTGGGCGGGGCGAGCCCCCCGACGTTCGCGAGCCCGGTGCCGGTGCCGGTGCCCGTCGACGTGAAGAAGGCAAGGGCACCGATTGCAAGACCCAGCACGAGGATGGCCGCGGAGACGGCGGCTGGACTCAATGCTCGGAGTCGTCGCATGAGTGCCGTTTGGGCCCACAAACGAATCACCCCTGAGGTATGCGGGCCTCCCCCGTATAAGGTAGACGTTGTAGATGACACGCTCGATTTCCGCAATCGAACGTTCGTCCACTGGTCCGCGGAGCACTCGATCTCGATCTGCTTGCCGCTAGGTGATCGTCCGGTGGCGCCGCTAGCGGCGCCCGACAGCACCGAGCCGAGCGAGCTGGCCGCGATCGGGGGGTTGGTCGCCGTCGGTGGAGAGGACCGAGACGCTCGTCGTCATACGCATGACGGTGTTAGTGCGCGGTGATCTGGTACTTGAAGGGCCGCCGGCCCCGGGCGTGTCGATGCAGGTGAAGCTCCCGAATGCTTTAGGGACGCCGCTGCTCGAGGACACCGGGCTGCGGCGCCGAGGTGCCGTGCCCGCAGAGTTAGTGAACACGGCTCATGGTTGCTTGGCCGCCGGTGGCCGAGTGCGCCGCCTGCGGTTGTAGAAGGCAGATGAACCATGACAGGGCACGTAGCCGGCGACGGGCCAAGCCGGTCAACGGACGCCGGATCACCGGCCCCAACTGCCGTCTGGATACCAGCGTCAGCCGGCAGTCATCCATGCGGGACGGCAGCGTTCGCTCCGCGGTGCCCAACGTCGTCGGTCTTGCCCCCGAGGACGCCGTCAGTGTCCTGAGTGCGCAACAGTTCCAGCCGCACGTGGTCGGGACGGTCCGAAGGTCACGGCTCAGCAGCCAGCTGGCGACGAGCTCGGAGACTAGAAGGACCGCACCGTCACGATCACCACCAGTGATTGAGCATCACCTGGCCCCAGGACACGGTGAACGCGGTGCGATCACCTTCCCGGACACCGGTAGCGCGGGCGCCAGACGATCCCCCTGGCCTGGGGCTAGCGCGAGTCGCGCGACTCCTTCGGCGGCACGGGGATGACTTCGGGTCAGGGCGTGTCGACGCCAGGCTGCACGATCGCATCCCTGTCGGTGAACGGCACCGCGGGCTAGCACGTGCGGCTGCGCGTACCCGTTTGGTACCCGCAGCCCGCGAGCCCGCCCGTTCGCCGGCGCATCGAGCGGCCTTTCCGCCGCCAAACCCCCGAAACCACAAGGAACTCGGAAAAATGGAGCTTGCCGGACTCGAACCGGCGACCTCCTGGGTGCGATCCAGATCTTAATGTCTCGTCGTGTCCAGCGGTGTCCACAAAATACCTGCATATCGGCATGTTCGGGTGGTCACGAGCGGACGCCGGAGGACACGAGTAGACAAACTGATGCACCCCAGATGCACCCTCGCATCGGCCACGGCGAGGCGCGGACATGTCTAGGGGAGCGCGGATTTGAGCTCGTCGGCGAGTACGGACCGAGCGTTGGCGATGGCGACGTGAGCCTCGAGCCGAGGACTGTCCTCGAATTCGTCCATCACGTGGCCGTACGGCTCAGCGTGAGCCGCGCATCATGGCCGAGCTGCCGGGCGACGTAGATCACCGAGCGGCCCTCGTGGAGCAGGAGCGACGCAAACGAGTGCCGCAGGTCGTACGGTCGCGCGTGTTCCACGACTGGCGCCATCGAGCGCGCGCTTGAAGGCCCGGCGCCGCCATGACTGATACGCCGGTTGGCTCCACACGGTCCCGGCCGCCGAGGGGAAGACGAGCGTCTTGCCGGAAGGCCGTCCGCTTCGCAGGCGCCACCCGCGAAGATCGGCCGCGAGTGGTTGCAGGAGCCGAACGGTGCGATGCGCCGCGGTCTTCGTGTCCTTCTCCTCGCCGAGCGAGACGGCTCGCTCGACCAGGATCGTCTGCTCGCGTATATCGCGCCATTGAAGCGCCAGCGCTTCGCCCGGTCTGACGCCGGCGTAGGCGAGGACGCTGATCAGCGTCGCATCGCGCGGTGTGCTGGCGGCGCGCATCCGCTCGATCGTTGCCGGCGGCAGCGGTCTGACCTCCGCGTGCCGCGGTCGCGGCGCCTTACGGACGGCACGCGTGCGGGTTCGCCTGGATCTGCCCGCCCTCCAAAGCACGCTGCAGGATCGAGCCGAGAAGATCGAATGCGTGACGGATTGCGACTCGGCCATAGCCGGCGGCAAGCCGGTCGGCCTACCAGCGAGCGATCGTCTCCGGCGTGATCGCCCGAAGCTCAAGCGGGCCGAGCTCGGGCAGCACGTGCTTGACGAGCAGGTGCTCGTAGTGCAGCTGTGTCTTCCTCGCAAGGTTGGAGCCGTAGGCCGGGGCCCAGGTCGCCGGCCCATCTCGGCGAGCCCGGCAAGCATGGAGACCGCGATCACAGACGAAACGACCATGAGCCAGCTGATCGGCCGACGGCGGGACATCGCCAAGCGAATTCTTCGCCGCGCCAGGGCCCTGAGGCCGCTGCGTTCTCGAAGTTGCTCGCTGGTGTCTCCTGGTCGCCTCCGGCTTTAGGTTCGGCGCCTTCGAAGCCAGAACTGGAAGTGGCTGTCTCGATCTCTGACCATTGGTCCCAGTGGATAGTCACCGGGTATCGATCGATGCCCCGTATGTGCGTTTGATGACCACTTTGATGACCACCTACAGCGGGTCAACCGCGACCGCTGCGGCGCGGTTTCGGCGTCGCAGCTCGCCAGTCGAGGCGATCCGGTCTTACGCCGCTTCGAGGTAACGGCGGAGTGCTTCGCGAATTAGCTCGGAGGGCGTCGTGCCGTCTGCTTCTGCTCGCTGCAGGAGCTGGCGCCTGAGCTCAGGGTCCAGTCGCACCGATTCCACGCTCGATGGCGCGTTGCCGATCGTCGGGCGGCCACGCTTGTTGCGCTTGGCGATCAGCCGCTCGGGGTCGTACCCGGCCTCGGCCTCGGCTGCGAGCTTCTCGACGTCCTCGTCGGTGATGGGACGTCCCGATTTGGTGCGACCGTAAACCCGTCGCTTGGTCATGGTTCGAGCAACCTCGCGTACTTGTCGCGCATCGGCATCGCGTGGATCGCGATCTGGTTGCCCTCAGCGGTGATCATCACGACCACCTCGAGCAGGTTCGCTGCGCCGTCCGGCCCGATGATGAGCCAGCGGTCTGGGTCTTCTCCGGCGTCTTCGATTGCCAGGGCATGGTTGATCGCGTGGACGATGTCTTGGTCGGCGACGCCGTGTCCGCGCGCCGAGTCGTGAATCTCCACGCGTTTATTGTATTACGAAAAGCGTTCGAGTCTTTCTACCCGTAGCTCCAGGGTTTGCGTCCGAAGCCTCGAGATTGGCGAGGAGGAGGGCAGACGCTGGCACGGGTCGCCCCTGCTTTTCTCTCACCACAGGCATTCCGCACGGCAACCTTGTCGGCTTCTGGATACGGCGGCGAGCGGCATCTACGTCGACACGGCAGGAGCGTGGGCTGTGGCTATCTCATGAAGGTCCAGCTCTTGCCGTGGCTGGTAGCAGGGTCATTGTCGGCCAGTCGTGGACCATGCGGCGCAGCGTGCGGTCGTGAGTGACGAGAACGACCGCGGCTGGGGTGCTGAGGAGGGCGGCGGAAAGTTCGTCGGCGAGCGTGACCGAGAGGTGGTTGGTCGGTTCGTCGAGCAGCAGCACCGAGGGTTGGCTGAGCAGGATGCGGGCGAGCGTGACCCGTCGGCGCTGCCCGACCGAGAGTTGGCCGAGCGGGCGGTCGAGGTCGGCGTCGCGCAGAAGACCGGTCGCGCGGATCTGGCCGAGATCCCATGCGGCGAGTTCTTCTGCGGGCGTGCGGTTGGGATGCGAGTCGTCCTCTTGGGTGAGAAGCCCGACCTCGATACCGGGCGCGGTGGTGAGCGTGCCGGCATCGGGTGCCAGTTGGCGCGCGAGCACGCTCAACAGCGTCGACTTCCCGGCTCCGTTAGCGCCCCGCACCAGCAGGCGGCCGCGGGCGCCGAGCCGGACCGGCGCGTCGGACGGCTGGGTGACGCGTCCCGCTACGGCGATTCCGGTGGCCTTGAGAAGGGTCGCGTCGCCCGTGTCCGCTGCGTCGGGCACGGTTAGCGTGAGCGGATCCGGTGGTTCCGGGCGGCGCTCGCTTCGGAGGTGATCGATGCGGCGTTGGAGCAGTCGCACCGAGCTGGCGGCTCGGCTTTCGCGTCCGTGCTTGGCCGTGCCTTTGCCAGGCTGCCAGTGACCAGGAGCTGTGGCGCGAGCTGCGATCAACTGCTTGGAGAGCTTGTGCTCGGCGTCGACACTCGCGGCATGCCGGCGGCGCCATTCGCGCAGTGTTCCGGCGCGCGCTTCGCGGTAGGCGGGAAAGCTTCCGCCGAACAGGGTCCCGCCGGCGTCGAGCGCGGGGTCGAGGTCGAAGATCGCCGTCGCGACAGCATCGAGTAGCCACCGATCGTGCGTCACGAACACAGCGATGCCGGGAAACTTGAGCAGCCACTGCACGAGCCGATCCAATGAGATGTCGTCGAGGTGGTTGCTCGGCTCATCGAGCAGCACGGCGCCGGCCGGGTTGGCTAATGCGCAGCCGAGCCGGAGACGGTAGCGCTGACCGACCGAAAGGCTGGCAAGCGGGTATTCGGGCTGCAGATCCGCATCGAATGCGTTGAGCGCTGCCGCGAGTCGCCGTTCTGCGTCCCATGCGGCAAGCCGCTCGGCGTGGGCGAGTGCTGCTGCGTAGCGCTCGGCGGCGTCCTCCGCGCCCGCGGCGAGGCCAGACGCAGCGACGTTGAGCGCGCTCAGCGCGTCACGTGGTGAGCGTAGAGCCTCTGCACGCTCCGAACCGACCGTCGCCCCGGCTGGCGCGTCCATCTCCTGCTCGACGAGGGAGCGGCTCTCAGTTGTGCACCTCACCTCGCCACCGTCGGGCGCGAGCTTGCCCGCGAGCAGCCGCAACAGTGTGCTCTTTCCGACACCGTTATCGCCGATCACGGCGAGGCGCTGGCCGGCGGTGACGGTGAGCGAGACGCCGTCGAGCACAGCGCCGTCGCCGAATCCTTTGCGCAGATCGCGCGCGCGGAGATGCGACTCAGAGCGTGTACGGGTCTGCGCCAGGGCGCCGCCCATCTGTGAACGCATGACGTTCCTTCCTGAAGCGGTGGGCGTCACGGCCCGTGGCCGCGACGAGAGGACCTAGCTGAAGAGGTCGGGCGCTACAGGAAGCTGTGCTGGACGCACGTCATACAAACGCCGAGGCTACCAGTGTCCGGCGTCAACGGAGCGCTCGGGCGGCAGGTGCCTCGTGAGCGCTCGCCCGTACCGATGACGATCTCCTCCAGAGCAGCGTGACTGCTAGAAGCCCGGCCAGGCATGGCAGCATTCCGATCCAGCCGAGCAGCGGTGGCAGGCCTGTATCCCCAGAGGTGTCCTTGACGAGGAGATCGAACAGCGCGATGCCTGTTGCGAGCGCGAACATCGCGGTCGCGGCGCCGCGCGCCCATCGCTTCCCGGCGTTGACGATCCGGATTGTCCAGAGCCAGGAGATGACGCCGAGCGCTCCGATGATGGATACGTACACCAGGTAGGTCGTGACGGCCGTGTCGATGCGCGCCGGGCTGTACGTGGGATAGCCGGCGCGGATGTGGCCGGCCAGCACATTGGCGGTTGCGTGGTCGATGTAGGGGACGATGAGCGTGACGACTGTGAGTGCAAGGCCCGCGTACATCGCCACGATGGCCGATTGCGCAGGTTTGACAGATACCTTGGTCATAGGTTCTCCTCATGCGGGTGGTAGCCGCGGCCGGCTTACGCGTACGTCGACGCGCGCTGTTGGCATGTGCTGTTGCTCATACATCGTCCCGGCCAGTGGGCGCGATGTTCTGGTTGACGTGGAACAGGTTCGTCGGGTCATAGCGTCGTTTGATTGCCGCGAGCCGTTCGTAGGTGTCCGCGGGATACGCCTCATGAACCCGAGCGGTCCCCTCGTCGCCGAGGAAGCTGACGTGGACGCCGTGTACGGCGGGGCGCATCGCGGTCAGGGAGTCGGCGACCCATGTCTCGTGCGAAGCTGCTTGAGCCTGATCCTGGTATCCGGCCCCAAACGTCACCATCAGGCGCCGCCGGCGGTGCGAGAACGCGGTCGCGTCCGACGGGACGCGCGCCATCGCGCCGCCGAGCACCCTGATCTCCACGGCTGACATCGCGGATGGCCCGAGTTGCACTCGGTCGAAAACCGTCGATTCGGCGTGCTCAGTGAAGTAGTCGATGAACATCGACCGGGTAGCCCTCCGAAGTCGGCCGGGCCCGGGTCCCTCCGCCGGATACAACTGTTGATAGGGCATCGGCGTGATCGCGTCGGCGAGCGGCATCGCGAGTGCTCGCAGCGGAGCGAGGGCATGCTCACCGTGCTCGAGATGACCGGCATACGCCACGCGCACCATCAGAGCCAGCTGGCCGTGATGTTCTGCGGACACGAACGGCAACGGCGGGAGCCGCGCGAGGATGGCGATTGTTGAGAGGTCATCCGGCGCGTCCTCGGCGGCGGCGATGAACGCGCGCACGATCCCGGGGCTCGCTGGCAGCACCAGCATGCCACCCAGGACTGTGTCGATCTCGTGCAGCCGGTACTCAAGTCGTGTCACGACCCCGAAGTTCCCGCCGCCGCCGCGGAGCGCCCAGAACAGATCTGGGTGCCGGTCAGAATCGACCCGGAGGCGTTCCCCGTCCGCGGTCACGAGCTCCATGGCGAGCAGATCGTCGATCGTGAGGCCGTGCTTGCGGACGAGCCAGCCGATGCCTCCTCCGAGGGTCAGCCCCGCGATCCCGACCGATCCGGTGTCCCCGAATCCGGTCGCGAGGCCATGCTTCGCGGCTTGTGCGGTGTATTGGCCGGCTGTGAGCCCGGCCTGGGCCCACGCTATCCGCCGCTGCGGGTCGATGTGCAGCGCGCACATATTGGACATGTCCAAGACCAGTCCCCCGTCGCTCGTGCCGTGACCAGCGAAGCTGTGCCCGCCGCCGCGAACGGCGAGCTCAAGCTCTTCGGTGCGCGCGAGCGAGACGGCGAGCGCCACGTCGGCGGAATCGGCAGGGCGGACGATCAGCGCGGGTCGCCGGTCGACTGCGGCGTTGACCACTAGCCGAGCTGATTCGTACCCGGGATCGTGGGGCGCGACCACCTCACCCAGGAGCGCTGCGCGCAGCTCCGGGATCGAGCCGGGTGCCGAACGAGGCGCCGGGCGCTGCTCGGCGTAGTGGGTCGAACGCATTAGGTCCTCCATCGGTCTGTCTCCTCTGTGTGCGGTTGGTCGATGTGTCTCAGTTCGGGCTGGCGACGGCGGTCGCCGCCTTCCGGATCGCGGCCTTGGCGACGGTGTCGGAGGGTCCGTCGCGCTGGACGAGCAGGAAGATCCCCGGGAGAGCGAGAAGCGCGATCGAGCCGAGCACCCACAGCGCCCGCTGGAAGCCGCCGGCGAGAGCCACGGGCAGTGCGTTGCCGCTGTGAAGCAACGTCTTGGTGTGGCCCACGGCGATACTCGAGGCGATTGCGATCCCGAGCGCTCCGCCCAGTTGTCGTGAGGTGTTCATCAGCCCGGACGCGAGACCGGCCTGCTGCTGGGCGACGCCGGCGAGCGCGGCGATCGAGATCGGGATGAACGCGAACGCAGTGCCTGCGCCGGTGATGATCATGGGCCCGGCGAGGTTGGCCAGGAAGTGCCCGTGGATGGGCTCCTGGCTTGCCCAGATCACCCCCGCGCCGATGAGCGTCATCCCGATCGTCATCACGATCTTGGCCCCGCGGCGAGTGACCAGCTTTTGGGAGAGGCCGGCGAGCGCGATCGAGCTCAGCGATGTGGCGAGCCACGCGACCCCGGTCTGAAGGGCGCTGTAGTGCAGCACCTGCTGCATGTACAACGTGCCGACGAAGATGAACCCGAAGAAGCTGGCGCCCGACAGCAGGGCGGCGATGTTCGCGCCGGCGAGCGTGCGGAGCCGAAAGATCGAGAGCGGCAGCAGCGGCTCCTGCGCCCGGCTCTCGATCGCCGCGAAGGCGACGAGCAGCGCCGCGGATCCCGCGAGGAGCGCGATCGTTCTCGTTGATTCCCAGCCGTACTGCGTCGCGCCGGAGATCGCGTCGACCAGCAGCACCAACCCGCCCGTGCCGGCGATCGCCCCGAGCGCATCAAATTTCCGGCGCACGGCGGCCGGCCGGGTGTCTGGGACGAGTCGCGGTGCGAGTGCCAGCGCGGCTGCGCCGATCGGGATGTTCAGGTAGAAGATGTACTGCCAGCCGGCGTACCGGGTGAGAAGCCCACCGGCGATCAGCCCGACCGTCGCGCCGGCGGCAGCGAGCCCGCCCCAGATCCCGAGCGCCTTGTTGCGCTCCGCGCCCTCCTCGAACATGTTCATAACGATTGACATGGCAGCGGGCACCATGCTCGCTGCGCCTAGTCCCTGAACGGCCCGGCTCCCGATCAGGAATGCTTCGCTGGTCGCGAGCCCGCAGGCCAGCGACGCCGCCGTGAACAGGGCAAGCCCGAGCATCAGGATCCGGCGGCGGCCGAGCAGATCCGCCGCGCGGCCACCGAGCAGGAGAAAGCCGCCGAACGTGATCGCGTACGCGGTCACGACCCATTGCAGGCTCGTCTCGCTGAAGTGCAGGTCGCGTCCGATCGTCGGCAGCGAGACGTTGACGATCGTCGCGTCGATGATCGTCATGAAGTACGACACTGCCAACAGCGCGAACGCGCGCCAGCGATTGATATGCGATGTGGACGTCATTGGGCCTCCAGGAGAGGTCTGGTCAGGAAAAGCGCGAGTCGGTGAGCGAGGACCAGCGGTGTGCAACCGCTACGTGCCGTCCGCTTCAATTTGCGAGCCGGCCATTCGCTCAGAGGCAGAGTGCCGGGCACGGGCGCGCTTCACCATGCGTACACCGCAAAGGAAGTCCTCGCCGTTGTCGGATTCCCGAAAGGAAGCGCGCCGGAGCTACTCGCCGCCGTCCACGACGATGCGCTCGCGGACCGCGGGCACCGCCGGCTCGCCCTCGACGGCCACATCCGAGTCGGACTCGATCAGCGCGTGGAGCCGCAGGGCCAGCCCGAGCTCATCGCGGCGGCGGGTGATCGGATGCCCAATACGTTCCTCGATCGTGGCGAGCCGGTAGCCCACGGTCCGCTCGTGGACCTTGAGCAGCGCGCCCGCCGCGGACGCATTCTGACCCAGACTGAAATAGGCCCGCAGCGTGGCACGCAGTCGGGCGGTCTTGGCGTCAGGGGCCGCCAGCGGTCCAAGCTCGCGTGCGACGAATTCTCGCGCGAGGCGCTCATCCTGGACGACCAGCGCCTCGAGTGCGACATCGTCATACCGGGTAACTGGCGCGCCGCCGATCATCGCGACCCTGTAGGCCTGCAGCGCCTGCCGGTGGGTCTGGACAAACCCTTGCTCACCAAATGCCACATCGCCGCAGGCCAGAAACGTTCCTTCCTCGGGCAGGAACCGCTCCAGCGCTCGCGCCGCCGCAGCCCCGATCCGCGTACGTCCACCCAGCCAGGCCCACAGCGAGCGCCCCGCGCCGCCCGCGATCAGCAACGCACAGCCAAGCTCCTGCGCGAGTTGCGTGGCGCCCGCCTCGGGGTTCCGACCCCAGGCAACCACGCCGACGTGATCTACGCGCAAGCGGTATCCGAGCTCCTCCTCGGACACCGGCATTCCCGCAAGCAGCTCGCGCGTCAAGGCCGCGCGTTTGCGCTCCTGGCTGCGCAGCAGCCGGTCACGCTCTGCCTGGTACAGCTCCGCAAGTTCTCCTGTGACCTGGTCGACGTACGCGAACAGGTACCGCGACAGGACCCGGAGCGCCTCGACCCGCCGCGCGTCCGGAAGTCCCCGCCGCTCCACCTCGGCGCACATCTGCTCCCAGAGGCTGGCATGCCCGATCGAGTAAGTCCGAAGCAGCGCCGCCCACGGAAGCCCTTCGCCTGCCGCCAGCAGCGCCTCGTCGACCGCGCCGGGCGGCAGGCGGTCAGGCATCGCGCGGCCGTGCCCCAAACCGTGTGCCACCGCACGTAGGTTCGCCACGATGCTGGACCGCTCGACGTCGGCCATGCCCGGGTCGATGCCCTCGAAATACTCCGGCACTTCGTCGCGGAGCCGATCGTCCACGACATCGGTGACCTCCTGCGCGTTGGAGTCCAGCCAAGCCGCAAGCTGCCGGATATCGGCATCCACGTCTCCCATGGAGCGAGTCTACCCCTCGATCTCGCCGGCACTGCGACCCGAGCAGGACGCTGAGCGCAAGGCGCTCGCCACTTCGGGCCCGGTTGCGCACCGACGGCTGACCGAACCGCAAGGCGCGTTCAAGACACCAACTCGGCTCTGCGGATCCGGTAGCTCCGTGCTCCGTCTTTCGCGACATCGGTGAGGCCGGTTGTGCACCACCTCGCAACAGTTGCCAGCGCGTCCCCCAGATTCGACAGGCGCTTCAGAACCATGAATTCGCACTTGACTCTCTATCTAGCAAGGGCTCACACCGACGATCTGCTTCGGCAGGCCAAGGCGGCCAGCTCGGCGGGGCGGCAGCGAGCGAGACGCCGGCGAACACTCCCACCCCGAAAAAACGCTCTGATGCGGAGAATCCCCATGAGACCAGAAACAAGAGACAACCGGTGGATCGCGCTGTACGTACTGTGCACCGGGATGCTGATGATCGTCCTCGACGCGACGATCGTCAACGTCGCACTACCGACAATCCAGTCGGACCTTCACTTCTCGCAGTCCGGCCTCGCGTGGGTCGTCAACGGCTACCTGATCACGTTCGGCGGCCTGCTACTCCTCGCGGGCCGGCTCGGTGACCTGATCGGACGTCGGCGGATGTTCCTGTGCGGTCTCACGGTCTTCACAGCAGCCTCGACGGTCTGCGGGCTGGCCTCAAGCCAAGGAATGCTGATCGCCGCACGGTTCGCCCAAGGCGCCGGCGGCGCGATGACCTCCTCGGTGATTCTCGGGATGATCGTGACGATGTTCAATGAGCCGAGGGAGCAGGCGAAAGCGATCGGCGTGTTCGCGTTCGTCGCCTCGGCCGGCGGCGCGATCGGACTGCTCGTCGGCGGCGCGCTGACCCAGGCGATCAACTGGCACTGGATCTTCTTCGTCAATCTCCCGATCGGCGTCGGCACCGCCATGCTCGCGCGTCGCCTGCTCGAGGCCGACCCCGGGATCGGGCTCACGGCGGGCGCGGACGTCGCCGGCGCTGTTCTCAGCACCGGCGCGCTGATGCTCACCGTCTACGCGATCGTCAAGCCGGCACCGCTGCTCGGCATCGCGGCCGGCGTGCTCGCGGTGGCGTTCCTCGTCCGCGAGTCGACCGCCGCGACGCCGCTGGTCCCGCTGCGTATCTTCGGCTCACGCAACGTCTCGGGCGCGAACCTGATCCAGGCGCTGACAGCGGCTGGGATGTTCGGAGTGTTCTTCCTCGGCGCCCTATATGTGCGCCGCGTGCTCC
Source organism: uncultured Solirubrobacterales bacterium (assembly GCA_963770735.1). Taxonomy (GTDB): domain Bacteria; phylum Actinomycetota; class Thermoleophilia; order Solirubrobacterales; family Solirubrobacteraceae; genus Palsa-465. The sequence continues at coordinate 853,679 of CAVYRB010000001.1, forward strand.
ACTACGACGCGCTCCAGATCGGGCTCGCGTTCTTCCCGGTGACGGTGCTGATGGGCGCGCTGTCGGTCCGATACACCGAGAAGTTCATCACCCGCTTCGGGGCACGTCCCACTGTCCGCGTCGGGATCGTGATGATCGGCGCGGCGATGCTGTGGTTTAGCCGTGCGCCGGAGCACGGGAGCTACGTCGTCGACGTGCTGCCGACGATGGTGCTGCTCGGGATCGGCTGCGGCGTCTGCTTCCCGTCGCTGATGACACTCGCGATGTCAGGCGCCACGGCTGCCGACGCGGGGCTCGCCTCGGGGCTCGTGAGTACGACCGCCCAGGTCGGTGGCGCGCTCGGGCTCGCGGTGCTGGCCTCGGTGGCGTCGAGCCACACACAAGGCTCGCACACGCTGTCCGCGATCGTCGGCGGCTACCACGTCGCGTTCCTGATCGGGGCGATCCTCGTGGTGGCGGCGATGGCAGTCGCGTTCATCGTCCTGAAGGATCCGGCGCCCACGCCGGAAACCGCTTCGACCACCGATCCGCGGGATCTGCGCATAGCCGCCACGGAGGCCCACGTGTAGTTCCGCATCGCTGTCAACACGGGCATCCCGTGAAACAGGCGAGATATCCGCTTTGCGCGGAACTCGAGACCGTCGGAGGTTGTCCGAGATCTCGTAGAACTTTGAGTGGCGGTCCTCCCGCCTCGTCCGCTCCGGTTGGGAGCGTTCGGGGCGACTAAACCGAGTCCGAGAGGACAGGAGGACCGCCATGAAGAAGGTATCCGGACCGCAGGTCGTCACGACCTCGGAGGCGCTCGAGAGTCCGCTGCCTGCGGAGATTCAGGAGGCGCTGGGCGAGCTCGTCGGGGCGGCGAGGGAGGGATTGCTCGCGCTGAGCGTGAGCGTCGGGCTCGGGGTCGTGCACTCGCTGATGGAGCGCGAGGTCGACGAGGTCGTGGGCCCGAAGCACAAGCAGAACCCGAACCGGACGGCGAAGCGTCATGGCCATGAGAGCGGGTCGATGACGCTCGGCGGCCGGCGTGTGCCGGTCAGCCGGCCGCGGATACGCACAGCCGATGACGAGCGCGAGCTGCCGGTCACCAGCTACGAGTACTTCGCCGATCGCGATCCGCTCACGCGGGCGGTGATGGACCGGATGCTCGCCGGCGTCTCGACCCGCAAGTACAAGGTGGTGGGTGAGCCCGTCGGCGAGGAGGTCGAGCAGGCCAGCACCTCGACGTCGAAGAGCACGGTGTCGGAGCTGTTCATCGAGCGGACCCGTACCGCGCTGGGCGAGTTGATGGGTCGCCGGCTGGAGGACGTGCGCCTCGCGGTGATGATGCTCGACGGGCTGGAGATCGCCGAGCGCACGCACGTCGTCGCCCTGGGGATCAGCACGGAGGGCGTGAAGATCCCGCTCGGGCTGTGGGAAGGGAGCACGGAGAACGCGACGCTGGTCTCGATGCTGCTCGCCGATCTGGTCGACCGCGGCCTCGATCCCGACCAGGGGATCCTGTTCGTGATCGACGGCGGCAAGGCGCTGCGCAAGGCAATCAAGGACGTGTTCGGCGAACACGCGCTCGTGCATCGCTGCCATCGGCACAAGGAGAGGAACATCACCGACCTGCTGCCCGAGCGCGACCGCCCGCAGATCCTCGTTCGGATCTGCGGCGCGTGGTCGCTCACCGACCATCACCTCGCGCGTGAGCGCCTCGAGCTGCTCGCATCAGAGCTCGACCGCACCTGGCCCGATGCCGCCGCCTCACTGCGCGAGGGGATGGACGACACGCTGACGCTGATGCGTCTCGGCATCGACGGCCAGCTCGCCAAGACCTTGTCCTCGACGAACCCGTGCGAGTCGATGATCGAGATCGTCCGATACACGCAGCGCAACGTGAAGCGCTGGCGCGACGGCGACATGCGCAAGCGCTGGACCGCCGCCGGCATGCTCGTCGCCGAGCAGCAGTTCCGACGGATCATCGGCTACCGCGACCTCGCCAAACTCGTGATCGCGATCGAACGGCACACCCTCCTCGTTGCCAACGACAACCGCGACCAGCAGGACACTCGCGAGACCGTTACCGTCTGACCATCAACCCGTGAGGATCGTCACCAAAGTTCCACGACGATCCGGACATCCTCGACCGTCGCGGCCCGGGTGCTAGCCAGGAAATTGCAAATGCTGCCCGCCGAAGAGTCGCCCTTGCCGCGCATTGCGGGTTCCTCGCCGGCGGCGAGGAGATACCCGTGGGAAACTGGAAGCAGGGCCCGGTCGGGCCGCGTTACCGCCGGTCGCTTGCTGTCGCTCCACGCCTGAACCGGCCGCGTCGGCGTCGCTGTCGCTTCGCTCGAAGATGGGCAGTCCCGGCGCCGATCGCCGCGATGTGAGTGTTTCATGTGCCCGCTCTCGCCTTTCATGGTTGGTCACGTAGAGCGCGATTCGACGCCGCTTACCGCTGTTGGGAGCCTGTGGTGATCGCCAGCCCGCTCGGGCGGCCGAGGATTCTCCGGAAGTGCTGGTTGACGTTGGTGCCGTCGAGCTTCGCCCGCCCGATCGTGCCGCCGCCCCAGTTCCCCCAGTAGAGGTATCCGCTGGCGATCGTCAGCGGCTCCGGTCGGTCGGCGCCAGTGATGAAACGCTCGTTGATATCGGTGCCATCGAGGTTGGCCCGTCCGATCGTGTTGCCGAACTCCTGGGTCCAGTAGATGTGGTCGGAGGTGAGCGCTAGCCCGGACGGGACGTCCGTGCCGGTGATGAAGCGCTGGTTCACGTCCGTACCGTCGAGGTTGGCGCGTCCGATGGTGGAGTCGTTCGCCCAATAGATGTGCGTGGCGTTGACCACCACTCCGTCTGGGTGGTCGGCGTGCGTGATGAAACGTTGATCAACACCGGTGCCGTCAAGTTTGGCTCGTCCGATCGAGCCCGTGGATCGTGTGTATGAGGCGTTGTTGCTCCAGTAGATGTACTTCGAGCTGACGCTGACGCCGACGGCGAAACTTGCGCCGGTGATGAAGCGCTGGTTGACGTCGGTGCCATTGAGGTTGGCGCGTCCGATCGCGTTGCCGTTCGCCCAGTAGACGTAGCGCGAGGAAACCGCCACCTCCCCGAGCCGCGTCGTGCCCGTGATGAATTGCCGGGCGGGGCGCGGGCTAGAACTGCTGAAGGGGGCGCGCCAGAACGTGCGGCCGTTCGCGGTCCAATACATGTAGGCCAAGCCGCCGCTAGCGCTGGCGCCCGCGCCGCACGCTGCCAACCAAAGGATCCCCACTGCAGCAGAGCACGCGCCCACGGCGCGCCCGTGACCGTTCGAGTGGGCTGGGTGACTACGGGGGGTGCGCTTCCGCGAGAGCCTTGCGAGGTGATGAGCCATTTCAGATCAGGGTTCGGTACTTGGCCCCCACGGGCACGCCGCCTGTGCATGCTTGAACGCCGGGGAATGGGGGTCGAGCCCGTCGAGGGAGACGGTGTTGCCGCCGCTGGCGAGGAACTTTGGGTCGGGGAAGTTCGGGACGTCGTGCGAGCGCATGCACTTTGCGTTGTCGATCGCCGCGAGCCGCTCGCTCTCCGACGCCGAGGAGTTGTCCGCGTCACTGGCTGGCTGCAGCGGTGCGCACGCCTGGTGGGCCGATCGGAACGCTGGCGTTCGCGTATCGATGCCCGCGAGGTCGACGCCGTTCGGGCCTGGGTCGAGGAAGTCCGGCACTCCGTGGGAGCGCATGCACGCGGCGAAGGCGACGCCTGTGGAACCAGAGCTGCTCGCGCTGCGGCTCGGCATCTGCGACGCGCCGCACCCGGCGGCGGCTAGGGCGACGCTGACCGCCGCAGCCACTACCGCGATCCGCGCGCGGTCGACTCGGGCGAGCGTCGGAGCCTCGAAATTCCGCGATCTGGTCAACCGACTCCGACTCCCGGGATGTTCATCCCGACGTGCACGCATGCCTTGATGGCTGTCCGGAACGCCGGCGAGCTCGCGTTCCCCCCGAACTCGACCCCGGCTCCCTCGCCGCCGGGTCCGAACGTCGGGTCGGGGAAGTTCGGCACGCCGTGCTCTCGGATGCAGCGCGCTTTGGCGACCATCCCGGCCTGCTGTGCTGCAGGGATTGGCGGCGGGGTGCTGCCGCCCGGCTCGAGCGCGGCGCATGCCTTCTGCGCCGACTCGAACGCGGGGGACTGCTCGTTGATCCCGGAGGTTCGAAGGGGGAAGCCGCCGCCTGGGCTCGGGTCCGGGAAGCTCGGCACGCCGTGCGCGCGCATGCAGTCCGAGTACCTGACCCCCTGTGCGTACTGGCCGGAGCCCGCCTTTCCCCCCGTTGACTTTGCTGAGGAGCCGCAGGCGGCGAGCGCCAGCGCGCAGCCAAGCGCGGCGAGCGCGATTGGACGTCGGTGATGGGGGTTCATGCGTAAACCAATCCGGTGATCGGTACTGCGGGTTGGCGTCGGTTTTACCGCTGGTGGGGTAACAGCGGCGGAACCGTGTTATCGCGCTGTAACCCGGGTTCGGGCATCCTTGGACTCTCGGCGCAGCTACCCGCGCCCAACCCACCCAGCAGCGATGCGCATTGAAGCCGTCCTCGTCCTCGAGGCTCGCCTGAGCCGGCTGCGTGGGCTGCGCTGTCGCGGTCCGCGGTCGATCCCGAGTATGGCCGCGGTCGGTGACCGGGGTCGGGGTTTCTGATGGCGCTGCGCGGGCTCCCCGTCTTGCTCCTCGGCCGTCTGGGGCGCCCGAGAGCGACGGTTCGGTGGCGGCTGACGCTGCTCTACGGCGGTCTGTTCCTCGCCTCTGGAGCGGCGCTGTTGGCGATCACCTACGCGCTCCTGGCGCACGGCAGCGTGACAGAGGCGCCCCAGACCGCCGTGCCCGTGTCACCGGCCCCTCCGGGTTTCCCGTTCGGCGCGCCCAGCGGGCCGTCGTCGGCCGCGATCGCGAAGGTGCTGAAGTCGGCGGCCGGGCGGCCAGTGTTCGAGGCCATCACTCACGGCCAGCGGGCGTCTGATCTGCATCAGCTGCTGATCTGGTCCGCAATCGCGTTGACGATCGCGGCGGTCGCTTCGATGCTGCTCGGTTGGCTGGTCGCCGGACGGGTGCTGCGGCCGTTGCGCACGATCACGGCGGCCACGCAGCAGATCTCGGAAACGAACCTCCATGAGAGGCTCGGGCACGGCGGGCCACGCGACGAGCTCACGAGCCTGGCCGCGACGATCGACGGACTGCTGGAGCGTCTCGAGACGGCGTTCGAGGCGCAGCGGCGGTTTGTGGCCAACGCCTCGCATGAGCTGCGCACCCCGCTGACAACGATGCGCACCACGCTCGATGTCGCGATCGCCAAACCCCACGTGCCGCCACAACTACGGGCGCTGGACGCGAATCTCCGCGAGGACCTCGACCAGGCCGACCGGCTGCTCGAGAGCTTCCTCATGCTGGCGCGCGCGCAGCACGGCGAGCTCGGCGAGCAAGCGTCCGTATCGCTGGCGCAGATCGCCGGAGACGCGCTCGCCCGACGCGGCGAGGCAATCGCCGCGAAACAGATCGAGCTGCACGCAACGCTCGTTCCAGTTCGAGTGAACGGTAGTGAGACGCTGCTGACCAGGATGGTCGAGAACGTGGTCGAGAACGCGGTGCGCCACAACCAGGCGCACGGATTCATCAACGTCGCCTGCGGCATCAAGGCCGACACCGCGCTGCTGGTCGTCGAGAGCGGCGGCCCGTCCTTTGACCAGCGCGCGGTCACGCACCTCTCGGAGCCGTTCAGGCGACTCGGCGCCGAGCGCACCGGCTCGCAGAACGGGCACGGGCTCGGCCTCTCGATCGTCGGCGCGGTCGCCGCTGCGCATGGCGGCAACCTCGATCTGAATGCTCGCCCCGAGGGCGGGCTCCGGGTCCAGATCACTCTCCCAGGCGCACCAGACGCCCAAACCACTCTCGCATCCGTATGAGAGTCCTGGTCGTCGAAGACGCGCCCCGACTGGCGAACATGATCGCCGAGGGACTACGCGACCAGGCAATCGCCGTCGATGTCGCCTACGACGGCGAAGACGCCGCCGTCAAGCTCAACCTCAACGCCTACGACGTCGTTGTTCTGGACCGCGATCTGCCCGGCATCCACGGCGACGCGCTCTGCCAGACAATCACCAGTTCAGAGAACCCAGCGATGGTCCTGATGCTGACCGCCGCCGGCGCTCCGGATGATCGCGTCGCGGGACTGGCGCTCGGCGCCGACGACTATCTGGCCAAGCCGTTTCACTTCCCTGAACTCGTGTTACGCATCCGTGCGCTCGCGCGCCGCAAACCCACCACCCACAGACCAACGCTGCAGGCCGCCGGCATCGAGCTCGACCCGCTCACGGGAACCGTCAGCCGCGAAGGCCGAACGATCGATCTCACCATCAAGGAAAGGGCCGTCCTCGAAACGCTGCTGAAGGCCAGCCCCGCCGGACTCACCACCGAGAAGCTGCTCGAGCAGGCGTGGGACGAAGACACCGATCCATTCACAAACACCGTCAAGGTCACGATCGCCAGGCTCAGACGCAAACTTGGCGAGCCCCAAGTCATCCAGACGACCCCGGGCATCGGGTACCGCATCCCCAGCACCCCGCAGCCACCGACGCGCTCGGTCAGCGATCCTCGCGCCTAGCACAGCATCGGTTTCCTCACCTGCCACCTGGACCGGATCTGAGCCCTGTTGTCTCGCGCGCGGCGGCCGTCTGGCCTACCGTGCGATTGATCAGGTGGCTCCCGAACTCGACCGCATGGCCGGGATTGACCCTCGCGCGACCGCCGTCACACGACCTGCACGGATCGCAGCAAATGCGCCAGCACCAACCACGCCGGCGGTCAGCGCGAAGCGCAACCGCGCACCCCCGTATCCGCGTGAAGCGAGTCGCCGCCGTGTCGTGCCCGGGAGCTACGTTCGACGGGATAGCAGGACGGCGCTCAGACCACGAAGCGACAGTGCGCTCAGCCATCCGAACCCGGCCATGACCGAAATGCGTTGAAAGACACCGCCTCGCCCGGCGAGGCGCCGGGTACCACCAAATGCGGCGCCGAACAGCATGAACGCGCTCATCATCGAAAGAGCTGAGCCCGCTGAATACGAAGCCCAGCGATACTCCCCGCTGCGAGCGGCGGACGTTGCGCTAATCAGGGCTGCGACAGGTATCCCGGCGAAGATCGGGATTGCGTAGAGGTTGTGCAGCTTTCCGCTGCGAGTGGGTGCAACGGGGAGCGCACGGTCGGCACCATCCTGACACTTGCCGGCGGCGGGAAGCCAGCCACCGGGTCCGTCACGAACAGTCCGGAACCGACCAGGCCCACGCCGACCCCGAAGATCAGCGCTGTGACCACGCGTGGCCCTCCGGTCCGCCTTGAACTGCGCGCCAGGCCGTGAGCCGCCGTGCAGTAGAGCGCGCCCGTGAGGGCGAAGTTCGCACGTTGCGGCCAGCCGCCCTGACCGGCCGCGAGGGAACTCACGGCGTGACGCCGCCAGTCGTACCGTACCCGGCACGTCTCGCGCCGATCACCGTGAAGCTACTCACGAACAGCGGCCCCGCGACGACCCCGCACGCGATCTCTGTCGGGATCACCAGCGCCTTGCTCGGACCTGCGGTCATTGCCGACACGGTATCGACGCGCCGGCCAACCGCCGCGCCGCGCCGCCTCGGAGTCCGTGCGCGGCGCGCCGGTGCGAGGAGAGGACGCATCAAACTCCGGATGTTTCCGTGATTGTGATCGCGAAGTGCCTGCAGGATGATGAAACCGAGTGTCTGAGCGCGCGGCTGTCAATGCGGGTTGGTTCCCTGGTCGTCGCCAGTTGCGCAACCGACCGCGACGCTCACCCCTTGGAGTTGTGAGCGACCAGTCCGGCGCCCTGCTTATCCGCGCAAGGAGGAGCTGGTGTTAGCAGGCTCCCAGCTAACGCCGACCTCCCCTGTGGACGACAACGGCGGCCCGTCGCCCGGATGACGGATGGCTGCATCCGTCACCGAGCAGCAGCCTCGGCGGCCGTCGCGAGACTGCTCTCATCGGACACACGCGGTCACGGAGCCAGCCAGATCACATGCCTGCGGGAACACGAATGCGGGTCTCGACCCGGCACATGCCGACGAACCCGCATCTCGCCACAAGCGCGCATCGCGTGCTTGCAGCCTTCGTGCTAGCGCCCGGATCGAAGCAGTAGTCCGCGCGGGGCGTCGATGCTGGTCCCAAGGTGGCGACGAACGGCGCCGACCGCCGAATCGCGCGCTGCTCCTATCGCCCACATCCAGGCGTGCGGGGACCGGGCGCGCTACGACTGCTTCGGCTCTCGCGGCTGCTTCGGCCTCGCTATGCCTTTGCCACGGTTCCGATAGTCGCGCGACCCCCGTGGCCGTGACCGCCGGCGACCACCGAACTGTGTGCTCCCCACAACCGGCGGCTGCTGACAGACGACCGCCGGCTCGCGGCGCCGCGCCTCCCCGACGGACGAATCTCGCACGGCCGGCTACGTCGATCTCGTTCTGCTGCTTCTCGCTCGGTTGCGGAAGTCGTGCCCGGCGACGATGTCCGACTCCGCGACGGTGGGTAGGGGTGTGCGAGTCGTAGGACCCGGAGTGTGTCAACGGAAGCGCGAGAAGTCGCTGCTGGCGGCTTTCTCATGGATGCTGGCCGAGGAACCTGATGTTGATCCGGCGGGGGTCCCAGAGGCGACTGGGGCGCCCATCCGCCGTCATCGCCGGCGCGACCGTGACCGACTCGACTGTGTCGGTGATCAGCCGTCGCCAAGCCGCCAACCGCTTCGCGGGTTCGGGCAGCTTGTCAATCTCGTCAGGACCGATTACATCGCTGTCGGCCGCATCGCCGAGTCGAGCCCGGACGGTGTGCGCGTCATCGAGCGCCTTGGTTAGCTTCTCCAACGTCTCCTGGCTCGCGGGCCGGCCCAACAAGCCAAGCTCGCCAAGCTGCCGGATCGTGTCATCAAGATCCGCGCTGGCGCGTTCGATCGCCTCGTCCGCCACGCCGATCTGCCGCCTGCGCGACGCGCGTCCATGCAGGTCGGCCGTGGCCGAGTACGCGCGGACCGCGTCCAGCACCATCCCCTCGACGCGGTCGGCCTTGACCGCCGCTCGCCGCTGGCACCGGTTCGCGCTCGTGTCGCCGCACCGGTAGCTGCCGCTGTCGGAATTGATCACCATCCGCGACCCGCACGTCCCGCAACGCAACACTCCCAGGCGCGCCAGCAGCCGCTCGGACTTGGCCTGACGTCCGCGCGAGACCGTCCGCCGCGCCACCCGCTCAAACAGCCCGCGATCCTTGACGATCGCCTCGTGAGCCTGCAGTGTTGTGCAGCTCGCCGAAATGGATCTCACCTAGGTACATCCGGGAGCGCAGCATCCAGGCCACACCGGAGAGCGCGCGCTCGATCCCGTTCTCGGCCAGCCACGCTTGGATCTCCACCAGCGACGCGCCCAGGTCACGGCGCTCGAACGCCCGCACCACGACCTCCGCCGCCGCGGGCTCCACCACCAGCACGCCGTCCTCGCCGCGCACATACCCGACCGGGACCTTCGGGTGCGGGTAGACACCCCGCGCCACCGCCCGCGCCTGAGCCGCCGTGACCTTCTCACCCGTGATCTCAGCAAAGTATTGGAACACCGACCCGAGCATGTTCGTCGACAGGCGCTGCGCCGCCGTCCCGTTCGTGAGCTTCCCGTGGTCCAGCGCAAAGATCTCCCCGCCCGCCCTCTCCACCCGCTCGATCACCTCCAACTGCACCTTCAGCGAACGCACCAGCCGATCGAAATACGCCACCACAAGCTGATCGGCCCGGCCCGCCTCGATCATCTCAATCGCCGCCAACAGACCAGGGCGCTCCGACAGCGGCAGCCTGCCGCTGACGTCGATCTCGGGAAACGGCGAGGCAACAAGCCGCTCACCGCGATCCCTCGCCCACCGCCTAGCGGCCTCGATCTGCACCTCGGGCGAGTGAAAGTGCTCCCGGTGTTGAATCTTTGGTGCCCGCGCGGGCGACGGTTCGCGTAGGGTCGAAGGTTGAACCGAGGTCTGGCTCCAAAGTGCTCTGACTCCCCCGGTGTGGGGGGTGTCTTGCGGACGAAGTGTCGGCCTCGGTTCTTTGCCTTCGAGGATCGGTCTGACTTGATAGGAGCGTTCGCCCCATTGAGGGGGCGCCCACCGGGAGGTTGTCGGCCGACCCGCCATCAACAACATACGCCTGGAGGTCAAGGCAAGCAATGAGAACAGCAAAGAAGCGCGGTCCGGGACCGTCGCACCTGTTGCTCACGCCCGATCACGCTGGCAACGTGGTCGGGATCGATCCGCACAAGCGGACGTTGACCGCTACGGTCGTTGATCCACGCGGCGGGGTTCTCGCCTCCGAGCACTTTCGTGTCTCGGGCGATGGGCACCGCGCGCTTGAGGCGTGGGCGCGGCAGTTCGGGCAGATCGCCCGCTGGGGGATCGAGGGTTCGGCGAGCTGGGGCCGGCACACCGCGGTGTACCTGATCGGCCGCGGCTATGACGTGCGCGATGTGTGCGCGAACCGCACGCCGCGGTCTGATCGCGCGCGCCAGCGCGGCAAGTCCGACACGCTCGACGCAGAGCGGATCGCGCGCGAGGTGCGCGCGCACTCGCTGCTGCCGCGCGCGTTCAAACGCGCAGGACAGGACCAGGGGCCCGATGAGCTGCACCAATTGCTCGGCTTATGGCATAACCGCCGGCGCTCGATCCTCGCGGGCCGCCAGCACTTGGTTAATGAGGCCGAGCAGCTTTTGTGCGAGCTGCCGTTGGAGCTCTCAGCGCAGCTGCCCGACACCAAGTCGGTGCGCCCAAGACTGGCTGCCCTGCAGCGTCGCAATCGCCGCCGGCGGTACGACCCTCCGACGCGGCTGCGCCTGCAACTGCTCGACGGCTACCACCAGCAGATCCACGCGCTCGATCGCGAGGAGAAGCAGGTCACCGCTCACCTCGAGGAGCTCGTGCGCCAGAGCGGCTCCACGCTTGGCGAGCTCTGTGGCCTGTCCACCCGGTCGGTCGCCGAGCTGCTGGTCGAAGTTGGCGACGCGCGCCGGTTCACCGAGGGCGGGTTCGCGCGCTTCAACGCCACCGCGCCGTTGCCCGCCTCGACCGCGGAGGGGCCCGGCGAGCCGGTCCGGCACCGCTACAACCCCGGCGGCAACCGGCGCGTCAACGCGGTCCTGCACCGGATGGCGATCACACAGCTCGCTCGAGAACCGCGCGCCCAGCGCATCTACGCAAACGCGCGCGCCAATGGACACACCAAGAAGGAGGCCCGGCGCATCCTCAAGCGCCACCTCTCCGACGTCATCTACCGGCGCATGATCCGCGACCTGCACGCCCAGCTCCCGAATCAATCCCTCCTGGCCGCCTGACCGTGCGCGGGCGCCGCGCAGTCAAGGATGGCCCGTCAGAGCCGAGCGCAGCGCGAGCCGCGCAGCGGCATCCTTGACGGCGATCGGTGACCGCGCGCCACCCTCCCAGCAAGGAGGAACTTGACATAGGAGCCTTCGTCCTCCCGATCGCCCTTCTCGCTCACGCGGACGACCACGACATCTCTGAGCCTCGACATACGACCCCTCTCGACGGAGACTACGCCCTTTAGGCGCCTACGACCCGACCGGCGAGAAGGCCCGAGCCGTGAAGCATCGCTACCAGGGGGTGTGCCGCGGCTGCGGCGCGCCGACCGCGGCCCGAGGCGGTAAGGGCGACGCGTACCAGTACTGCAAGCGCTGCCATCCCGGCGCGGTCGCGCCAACCCGGACCCGCGAGTGGGTGCGCGACGCGATGCGCAGCTGGCGAGCGCTCTACGGGAGTCCGCCGTCCTCGACGGACTGGTCTCGCACCCACGCGCGCAGACGTGGTGGCGAGGCGTTGAAACGCTTGCGCGACCGGGATTGGCCGGCATCGTCGACGGTCATCGACCTGTACGGCACCTGGGCCGCGGCGCGATCCGACGCCTTCCCTGAAGACTGAACCGAAAAAGAGGGGCCTGCGCGGCCCGGCCCGGTACCTGTCCGGCAAGGATGGCCGAGCACCTCGCCAACCACGACGAACCGCCTGAGCGCGATGACGGCTGGCAGGACCTCGCAGTAGCAAACCCCACCTTCCTGCTCGAGCGCTTAGGCGGCGAATGCGGCGATCTTCAGTTCCTGCGTGAGCTGACGGTCAACGGGCTCGACGCGATTGCCGCGCAGCACCATCTCGCCAGCGGCCGCGTGGTGTGGGATCTCGATTGGCAGCGGTTCGACGCGTCGGGCGGCAGGGTCCGCAAGCTGTCGGTGACAGACACCGGCACCGGGATGACCGCCGAGCAGTTGCGCTACTACATCAACCAGCTGGCCGCCAGCGGCCGCGAGCAATCCCACACTGCCAACTTTGGCGTCGGCGCCAAGGTCGCAGCCGGATCACGCAACCCCCACGGACTCGAATACCGCTCCTGGCACCAAGGCCACGGCGCCCTCGTACGGTTCAAACGCCATCCCGATGGCCGCTGGGGCCTCGAACCCCAACCCTGGCCCGCCGGCCACCACGACTACTGGCGCCCCCTCGGCGAGCCCGACAAGCCTTGGCTGCTGCGCGGCCAGGACCACGGGACCCAGGTCATGCTCCTCGGCCACCACGAGCGCGACGACACCACCCGGGCGCCCCAGAGCGTGAGCGACGCCCGCCAGCACTGGATCACCCGCTACCTCAACAGCCGCTTCCGCCAATTCCCAGACGGGATCGAGGTGCTCGTCCGCGAACACCACGGCCGTGGCAAGCCCGGACAACTCACCCGCGTGGAGGGAGAGCGCGCTCACGTCGAGCGCCGCGCCGTCTGCGGCGGCATCGTCGAGATCAGCGACGCGATCGCGTGCTGGTGGGTGCTCGACGACGACCACCGCGCCCGCCGCCGCGAAGCCGGCGCCTGGACCTCCAGCGGCCACATCGTCACCGTCTACGGCGACGAGCTCTACGACCAGGTCGCCCAGACCCGCGGCGGTTATGGACGCCTGCAGGACTTCGGCGTCCGCTTCGGCTACGAACGCGTCGTCATCCACCTCGAACCCCAGATCGAACGGCACCGCCTACAGGCCAACACCGCCCGCACGATGCTCCTGCTCGACCACGAACCGCTGCCATGGACACGTTGGGGAGAGGAGTTCGCCGCCGCGATGCCCGAAGAGATCCGACGACTCCAGGAACACGCCGCCACCACCGACGGCACCCCACGCCAAGAGGCGATCCGCAGCCGCGTCGCCTCGATCCTCCCGCTCTACCGCCTCAGCCGCTACCGACCCACGCAACCACCCCGCCCATCACCCGCCACCGCCGACCGCGACGCCCCGCCGACCAAGACGCGCCGAGCCAAGCCGACGGCGCCCACTGCGCCGCCGACCAAGGATGCCGACAGCATCTTCACCGGCGACGCCGCGTCGCCCAACCCCGCGGATGGCGCGCCGCCCGCAGATGGCAGCGACCGCCAGGGTGACGCGGACCCGATCGTGGACCTGCCCGACGTGGCGTGGATCTCGGCGCGCGACGGCACCCGCGCGGCCGGCGACCTCGAAGACCAGGCCGCCCGCTACCACCCCGCCCGCCACGAACTGACCGTCAACGCCGATTTTCGCGCCATCAACGACCTCACCACCCATTGGCAACGCCGCTACACCGGGATACCCGGCGCCCACGCCGTGATTGAAGCCCACGTCCGCGAATGGTGCGAACAGGTGCTCATCGAGGTCGTCCTCGCCGCCCGCAACTCCTCCTGGAGCCAAGACCAACTCGACGCGCTCCTCTCCCCCACCGCGTTCACCGCCGCCCTCCTACCACGCCATCTACTCCACGCGATGCTCCAGAAACGCCTGGCGCAGAAACTCGGCGCACCACGAACCGGGACGAGCCGGTGAACGCGGCCTCCTGCATGCTGCAGCGCCACCGCACCAGGTCGGCAAGTCCCGACCAGATCCGGCAAGCAACCAGAGCCGAAAATACTTCGTCGCCGCGGAGGGGCCTAACGCTGCGGATCCGATACCTACGTCGTGGCGCAATTCCCGAGCATTCGAGAGTCGGGATCGATCCGACGAACCTCTACCGCAGCCGATCCCCCGTCACCCGCGCGGGAGCGTGGCTCGGGACCGGTGCGACCCTCATCAAGAGCAACGCAGGAAAATGAGCGCGAGCCCGGGCAATGCGCTCCTCGCGCCGTTTCTCGAGTCGCTTACGCAATGGGGTAAGCAGCGACGAAAAAGCCCACAGCCACAGGGGATTCGGCGATGGCGGATAGCTCGACATCGCTCAACCCGATATTGCCCAACCCGAAATCGCATTCGACGCTTGTGGCGACGCAGCCACACGACCAGCCACAACCCGGGTCATTACAGGCGATTCGGCATCCACACGCCCGCCTCAGCGCGCACCGCACCCATCCGGACGTCGCCGGCCCTCGCGTGATCGGCCACAGGAAGCGTGGTGGGTGAGATCATGGTCACCGTCGACGACGCCACCGTCGTCGGCCGACTGCTCGACGCTTTGAGGCACGATCCCGACGCGCGCCGGCAACTCCGCGATCTGCTCGACGTCGACGCCGGCGCACCCACGACCGGTCCGGCTGTGCGCATGCCCTCGACGCTCGGGGTCGAGTCGATCGGTCGCTGGCGGCCGACCTACGACGCGCACCAGGCAATCCGGCGCGCGATTGTCGAAGCTGGCATGTGTGTTGTTGAGGATTCGACAGATGATGTGCGGGACCGCGCAGCGGTTGGAGGGGCGCTGCTGTCAACGGCGATGGTCGAATTGGTCGAGTCGCGGATACGCGACCTCATCCGGGCTGACCGATGACCGACCGGCTGCTCACCGCCGACCAGCTCGCCGAGCGCTGGCAGGTCCCGAAGTCGCAGGTCTACGCCCTCACCCGGCGTGGTGAGATCCCGACCGTGAAGCTCGGCAAGTACTACCGCTATCGCCGCGACGCGATTGAGGCGTTCGAGCGCGGCGAGATCCGCGAAGCCGACTACGCTGGTCACAGCACATAGAGCGGCCGAGCGGCGTGGGAACCACCCTCGGCGATGGCCCACAGGAGCAGTGACCTCCCATGAGCACCCGCCAGCCTAGAACCGGACGGGTTTCCGGGCACCTCAAGCTCATCGAGCGCAAGAGCGGCCCGGTTTGGTACGTCAAGACCCGGGTCCCCGGGCGCACGCCCGAGCAGACCACCACGTTTCTCGCACCGGCGCACGTGAGCGGCGGTAAGCCGCCCGCCGGTCGCCTCACGCGCCGCCAGGCACAGGACGCGCTGGCCGACATTCTGACCGAGGAACGCCGCAAGGTCGGCCAGCGTGCCTACGACCACCTGGGTGCCACGTTCGCGGACGCTGCCGCCGGATACCTGCATCACATCGAGCATGTCCGAGGCCGCGAGCGCGCCACCCTCAGCGACTACCGCGGATCGGTGAACAACTACCTCGTCCCGCGCTGGGGAGAGTGGCCGGTGGATGCGATCCACGCCAACGAGGTCGAGGCGCTCCGGGATGCATTGATGGCCAGCGGCGTCTCTCCCCGAACCGTGGTCCGGCATCTTACCGTCGCCCACGGGGTGTTTAAGTATGCGATGCGCAAGTACGGGCTAGCCCGCAACCCGGCCAGCGCCGATCTCGTAGACCGTCCCACCGTCCGCTACAGCGGCGAGTTCCAGACGCTGGACGCCGAGCAGCTCGCAGCGCTGATGCGTGCCGCCGCCAGTAATCAGGACGCCGCGCTCTACCTGACCGCCGCCCAGACCGGGCTGCGCCAGGGGGAGCTGCGGGCGTTGCGCTGGGCAGACGTCGACTTTGCCGCTGACCGTATCCACGTCCGGCGCAGCGCCACGGTTGGGGCCAACGCGACCATCAAGACGCCCAAGTCCGGACACGTCCGCTCGGTGCCGATGGTCCCCCAGATCGCGACCGCGTTGGCGAGGCTCGGGCAGCGTGAGCAGTTCGCTGGTCCCGACGATCTCGTGTTCCCCAATCAGGTCGGCGAGGTCGAGAACGACACCCTGCTGCGACGGCGCTACTACCGGGCCCTGGAGGATGCCGGTCTCCCCCGCGTCCGCTTTCACGATCTGCGCCATGCGTTCGGCTCGACCGCGGTCAAGGCGTTCCCGCTCTCTGACGTTCAGGCCATGCTCGGCCACGCCCACATCACCACGACGATGCGCTACGTCCACCACCGCCCCGGCAAGGACGACGCGCAGCGTCTCGCGGCGGCGTTCGGGGGCGATTCTGTGTCCCCGTTTGTGTCCCCAACTGGGGACACAAAGCGAAACTCAGAAGAACTGAGCGACACTAACGACGGGGTATAGAGCCATCCGGACCCCGCTGTCGTTGCCTGCAAAGCCGTCTACACCGGTTCGATTCCGGTCGTCGCCTCTGGAGGCCAGGTTCTTGAATTCGTGCCAGAAATAGGCACCCGAGAACCGGCAAACACATCCGAGGGCCGCCAGCTGGCGGCCTTCATCGTCCTGACGACGACGAACGGCGTCTCCCCTAGTCCGCGATGCGCCCCACGACACCGGGCCAACCGGTGACCAGCAGGTAGTCCGAGGTGGCGGATGTGATGAGCTGCTCAGGTCGCGCAGGGGCCGGGTTTGCTGTGCGTGCGCGTCCAGATGGCGTGCGCGGCGGCGACCACCGGGAGCTTGTTGTCGGTCGTGGTTAGGTCATCGCCGACGAGCATCAGGCACCGGCCTTCCGTGAACAGGACGTTGGCGTCGGCGTTCGGAAAGACCCAGCCCTCGGCGCTGGGGACGCCGGGGATGGTGAAGCGCGTCGTGTTCGCCGGCGCCTGCGGCCCCGAGGCGAACTCCTTCAGCTCCGTGGCCTCCTCTCGCGCGGCCGCGGACGCCGAACCCACCTGCATCGCCCAGGAGACGCCCTGACTGGTCTGGACGCTTATCACCTCGCGGAAGCCCTCCTTGGCCAGGCGCGTGTTCTCCGCGGCGGCGTCGGGCACCCCGTTGGCGGTCCACTGTGCGGCGGTCAGGTCGGCGGTCGCCGGGCCCGTCCGCTGCATTCCCGTCTCCTCATGCGCTCGGACCAGGTAGGCGCTCAGGGGCAGCTTCGCCGTGCCGCTCTGCGCGCTGCTGCTCGTGCTGCTCTGCGAACTTCCGCAGGCGGCACACACGACCGCCCCACTCACCAGCACCGCCCACACCCCACGTGCGTTCAAGGCCCTCGTCTCCCTCGTTCGGCCCAGTGAACGCCGGCGAGTCTATCTCACCGCCGGGCTTAGGCCAAGTCCCTTCCGCGGCTTACCGGCAGGCGCCGCGACACGGATACGTTCGCCACTTTCGCTCTCAGAAAGCCGCGACACCCCGGGTGTCCCAAGCTCTATTTGGTTAGAGCTTGTACTCAGAGCACACGCCGACAAGCGCTATGGACCGCCATTTCCGGCACGGGCCCTCTGGACCGACGTCCGCCCGGCGCCGGGGGCGCGTCGCGGGCCACGGTTCATCTTCACGAAATCTGTACGCGCGCCGGGCACTCCTGCACGGGCTCTGAACAGGACCGTGTCGATGATGGATCTGTGGAAGCAGAATGGGAGCACATCTCGGTCTTCGCCGTCGGAGGCCGCCGCCACCGTTCGCCGACCCTGGAAGACCGGCTCATCGCCCACATGCTCGCGCCGTGGCTCGACCGCGAGCTCGCCCGCGGACTCGGGGAATCACACTCTGAAGCTCATGCCGCCCGAGCGGATCAGCTGAGCGGCGAGCGCGCGCGGCGCGCGGTGGCGCACACGCTCGACCGGCTGGTCGATCGCACCGCGAAGCCGAGGCGGGCGTTGCCTCACTTGGTCATCGGGCCTTGTCGGGATCAGGTACAGAACGCAATGCCGCTGATCGGTTCGATTCGCTCGCGTCTGTGCTCGACGGACCCTCTCGATGCGCAGGCAATCGCGGAGCTCAAGACACTGCTCAGAGACCGCGACGGCCCCTGCTACGTCCCGACCGGGCCCGATGCGCTGAAGGTCGCGCTGGAGCGGATTTCAGAGTCGCTCGACGTCCGCGCCTGATGCAGCCGCTACGGGGCGGCGGCGCGGAGGGTGCCGTCGAAGTCGGTCTTCGAGATCGGACCGACGCACGGCAGCGTGACGCCCGCGTCGACGTAGCGGGCGACCCCGGCCCGTACCGCCGCTTCATCGCCGACCGCGGTCAGCGCGTCCAGGAACCCGTCGGAGATCGCGGCGCGCATCCTGGCGCCGTCGCCGCGGGCGGCGTCGAACGCGGCGATGTCCCCGCCGTGGCCAGAGCGCTCGAGCATCGTGCGGTAGAACGGCAGGCTGAAGTAGGTCAGCAGCTCGGACCGTATCGCGTCGTAGGCGGCCGCCGGATCGTCGGTGAGAGCGGCAGGCACAGCGGTCACGATCTCGAAGTCGTCGATGCTCCTGCCAGCACGGTCGCGGCCCGCTCGGACCGCGGGCACGACTACGTCGCGGATGTAGTTGGGGTTGCAGAGCCACAGCATCACGCCGTCGCCGAGCTCGCCGGCGAGCGTGAGCATCGAGGGCGACAGCGCGGCGATGAAGATCGGGAGCTTGGGCCGCGGATCGAGGCCCACGAGGCGAAAGCTCGTGCTCCACTTCTCGCCGGCGGGCGGATCCTCGCCGCACAGGATCGCGCGCACGATCTGCACGTACTCCCGCATCTCCGCAACCGGATGGTCGATCGTCTGGCCGTGCCAGCCCTCGACCACGAGGCGATGCGAGACGCCCAGGCCTAGCGTGAGCCTGCCGCCTGACAGTTCGTCGATCGTCGCGGCGGTCTGGGCCATCGTCGCCGGCGTGCGCGTGTAGATCGGAACGACGCCGGTGCCGACGCGAATGCGCTCGGCCGCGAGCGCGTAGGCCGTGAGCACGGTCAGCGACTCCCGGCCGGCGATGTGCGTGACGAACACCGACTGGTAGCCGAGCGACTCGGCGAGCCTGACTCGGTCGATCGCCTGATCCAGCGACCGGCCGGTGGAGATGAAGCAACCCGTCGGCATCGCGCCAGCGTATGCCACGGGGATCGATCGCGGGCTACGAGACCTCCGGCCCGACACGTTGGCGGCGCGGCCAGAATGGCCACTCCTCGAACGATCGGCACCGCCCGGTCCTGTCGAACTCGAGGATCCAAAGATCGCGATATTCGGTCGAGGGCGGTCCGCCGTAGTGGACCTCGAGCCGGACCACCGCCGAGTCGCCGTCGACCGCGATGATCGCGCTCTCGATCGTGAACTGCTCGTCGGGTCCCTCGCGCTCACGCTCCCACATCGAAGCGATCTCCTCGAGGCCCTCGATCGGCGGCTCGTATGGATCCAGCTGGTAGCTCGCATCGTCGCTGAACAGCCGACCGAGTCCGCCGGTTCCCGCCGTTCGCCACGCTCGCTCATACTCCCTCAGCCACTCGATCACACGCGCACGCGTCGTCATCGGCTAATCATCGCGGAGGCTCGTCGCATTCTGGTGAAGGGCCCCCGGCTGTGTGCTGAACTGGTGGAGTGAGGCTTGGCTCGCGACGGTGTTGGGCGCGCTCACGGGGGACCGCCGTCGTCCCCACGTTGTTGGCAGTGCTGACGGCGA
>CAVYRB010000002.1:0-625392 GCA_963770735.1 uncultured Solirubrobacterales bacterium
GGGTGTCAAGGCCGGTCGAAAATGCACCCCTTTTGCGCTGGTCGAAAATTGCACCCCCCTTGGCTGGCGGGGCGCCGACTGAGATTTGACCCCCTTGTGGGGTTGGGGTGTGCGGCGTTTCGCGGAGCGGGCCGTAGGCGAGCGCAGCGAAATCCCGCTGGCGCGCCCGGTCGGGGGTGGCCTAGTTTTCGACCGGGCGGGACGCGGCCGAGGTCGCGGTCTTTGAGGCGGTAGCTGTCGCCTTTGAGCGAGAGGATCTCGGCGTGGTGCACGAGACGGTCGACCATCGCGGCTGCGGATATCTCGTCGCCGAAGATCTCGCCCCAGGAGCCGAACGGCTTGTTTGAGGTGACGATCAGGCTGGCGCGTTCGTAGCGGCGGCTGACGAGCATGAACATCAGGTTCGCGGCTTGCGGGTCGAACGGGATGTAGCCGACTTCGTCGCAGATCAGCAGGGGGTAGCGCTCGAGGCGTTTGAGCTCCTCGTCGAGCCGGCCTTGGCGTTGGGTGTCGGCGAGCAGGGCGACCCATTCGGTGGCGGTCTTGAAGATCACCCGCTGGCCGGCGAGGCAGGCTCTGATCCCGAGCGCGATCGCCAAATGGGTTTTGCCGGTGCCCGGTGGGCCCAGGAGGATCACGTTTTCGCGCGCGTGGAAAAGTCGAGCTGGCCGAGGTGCTCGATCACGGTCTTCTTCACGCTGCGCTGGAAGGTGAAGTCGAACTCCTCAAGGGTCTTGCGGGCCGGGAACCGCGCCGAGCGGATCCGGCCTTCTCCGCCGTGCGCCTCGCGGGCGGACACCTCGGTTGAGAGCAAGGCTTGGGCGAACTTCTCATAGCTCCACTCCTCTGAGCGGGCGCGCTCGGCAAGCTTCGGGAGTGCCCTGGCTGCGGCGGGCGCTTTGAGCTCGCGGAACAGGTGCGTCAGCTCGGCGGTGTTGCTCATGCGCTCAAAGCGTCATAGACCGACAGCGGCCGGACCTGCACCTCCAGCGGCCGATCAGACTCGCCGCGGCGGGCCCTGAGCGCGCGGGCGTGCTCGAGCGCGGTGATCGCACGGTGCTTGGCGAAGCTCCGCTCGTGCCGACACGCGAGCTCGCCCGTGTCCAAAGCGACGGCGGTGATCTCCCGTTGCGAGACCCTGACCTCGACCCGCCGGCCAACCAGCCCAGGATCAAACGAATAGTCGTTGGTGTCGATCCGGGCGTGCGGGTCGGCCGGGACGCGCAGCACGATCCGCTCGTCCAAGTCGAGCTCAAGGGCGGGCAGCACCCTCATTGCTGCCCGTTCCTCGGCGAGCCGGTCGACCGGCCGGCAGCGCAGCGTCTTGTGCGTCCGTCCGTTCGCCTTCTCAAACCAGGCGTCGAGCTGCAACTGGAAATCGAGATGGTTCGCGAACCGTCGGCCCGGCTCAAAGTTCGTCTCCATGTATCCCTGCAGCCGCTCGACGACACCCTTGGCCTGCGGATCGGACGGCTCGCAGAACCGCCAGCCGGTCTTCAGCTGCCCGCAGAACGCCGCATAACCATCGGTCGGCCGGCCAGCCCGGCATGCAGACACCCCTCCCGATCCCACACCAACAACTCCGGCAGACCACCGAGCGACCACAAGCACCGGCTCATGCCCCACAGCACGTCGCCGGCCTGGCGGCTGAACACCAGCGCGCCGGCGCCGACCCGCGAGTATCCGAGCGCGGCGACCACGACATACCCCTGCCGGGTCTGGCCGTGCCCGACCGGCACCGGCTCGGTCGGGTGCCACAGATCGAACTGGCACACCTCGCCCGGCCGATGAACCGTCCGCTGGAAACGTCCGCGGCGCCAGGAACAGCGGCCGGATCTCGCGCAGGTAGTCATCGACGATCGTCTTGCCGCCAACGAACCCCAGCGGCTCGATCAGCTCCCTGACCCGAACACCCGGCAGCCGCGGATCCTGGCGCAACAGCCCGTGGATCTCCTCCTTGAACGGGTCCAACCTCGACCCGGCCGCCGATCGCTGATACCTGGGCGGCTGCTCAGAGCGGATCGCGCGCCTGACCGTGTTGCGATCGATCCCATACCGGCGAGCGAGCTCCTTGATCCCCACCCCACGAACGAAGTGCTCCCGACGCAACTCGGCCCACCGTTCCACGTCAAGCACGCCTCCCTCCCCGACTCGATCACCACGAACCGAGCCAGAGTCGACCGACCCCCGGACGCCTCTACCCAGCGCTTACACAGGGGGTGAATTTTCAACCGGCAGAAGGGGGTGAGTTTTCCACCGGCGCCGACATTCAAGCGCTCATCGAGCGGGAAATGAGCGGATCCGGCCCCCCGGCCGCCGAGCGACCGACGTTCGGATCGCGATGCTGGGGCATCCATTATTGGCGACGAGGCACACAACCTGCCCTGCTGATTCTGGGCCCTCCGTGCCGGTCCAGTTCTATGGAGCGAACGAGGTTCCAGGCGTTCCGGAGACGCTCAGCCCGCGATCGGCCCGGCGCCTCGCCGACGTAGTCGCAGTGAGTTCGTCCATCGACCACGTAGCGGAGGTAGGCATACACCCGGCGCCCGCCGAGCGACTTGAGTTCGATGGATGCCGTCGCCTGGCGCCCATTAGGGAGTTGAATCATGCGCTGCTCACGCCCACCGGCGGCACGATCCTGCTCGGCCACGGCCTCAGCCCGAGATCTGTTCGCCGGGGCTCGATAGGTCTCAGGTGCAGGCCGCTCCGCTGCCCAGCGGGGATGCGTCATTGCCCGAATCCGGCTTTATCGAGGACTTGCCTAGCGACCGTCGCCGCGTTGGCCATCACGTCCGACTCCCAGACTCGAATCACGTGCCAGCCGGCCTGCGCGAGCTGCTCCGTGACCTCACGATCTCGCTGCATATTCCGCTCAATCTTGGCAACCCACCAGTCTGTTCGGGTTGGGAATAGCGCTGCGAGGTTCGGCAAGCCGCTCAATCGCCAGGCGTTGCCATGCCAGAAGTCGCCATCAACAAAGATGGCTAGCTTGCGAGATCGGATAACAAGATCCGGGTGGCCAAGAACATCTCTGGCGTGGAGGCGGTAGCGCAGACCACGACGATGGAGTTCGCGACGGAGCGCCAGCTCAGCTTTCGAGTCGCGATTCCGGACCGCCGCCATCATCCGGCTGGTTACCGCCGGGTCGCGGGGCTTCGGTTGGGGAACGATCTTCGAGGGCATGGACGGTGGCGTGTAGCTCCTTGGCGATCCGCTCGGCAATCAGCTGAGCTAGTGGGACCGGTACAGCATTACCGATCTGGCGCATGGCTTCGGACCGCGGACCCTCAAAGCGGTGGCTGTCGGGAAAGCCCTGGACGCGGGCGGTCTCACGGACGGTCCAGTAGCGATAAGAACCATCATGCCTCACAAGGATGTGCTCCCCACCAGGGCAGCCATGGACTCCAGCCTTGACCGACTTAGCAGGCCAATCTAGATCTGAGCCCGAATGCCCGTTGTAGAGCCGGGCCCCGGGAATGCCCACGTGGTTATGGAAGTCCGGGTGCTCGTGCCCGTCGACCGGCTCGGGTAACCCTTTGAGGGCGTCGCGAAGTGTCCTCCAGCGCTTGAGCCCGTCACCCGGCGCCAGACAGGGCGTGCGGTTCGGCTCCGGTGGCTTGATGCCGTGCTCCTGCCAATAGCTGCCGCCCTCCTGGGCCGCGACTAGCGCCTTCTTGGAGTGTGTGGCCTCAGGGAAGTGCCAGCGGATGTGAAGGTCGGCCCGGAAGCCCACGATCACAATGCGCCAGCGCATCTGCGGCACCCCGTAGTCGGCCGCGTTGACGAGCTTCCACGAGACCTCGTAGCGGCTCTGCTGCGGCTGTCGCTCTATCTCGCGCAGCAGCTCAGCTCTGTGCTCGCGCCAATCTTGATCGGGCTTAGGTGTGAGGTGCGGCGCCTGAAGGCGCAGCAGGATGTAGTCGAAATAGGGCCGGAACGACGGCCGGGCCAGCCCCCGGACGTTCTCGAAGAAGAAAGCTCGAGGGCGCATTTCGTCCAGTGCTCTGATCGCTTCTGGGAATAGGTTGCGTTTGTCGGTGCTGCCTCGATGAACGCCACCGATCGAGAATGGCTGGCACGGTGGGCCGCCTGCGAGGAGATCGACTTGTCCACGCCACGGCTTCCAGTTGATGCCGTGGCAGTCGCCTTCTATCAGCGGACGGTCGGCCGTTGTGCCAGGCTCGTGGTCCTGGGCTCCATTTGCTCGTAGGGTGGCGCAGCTGCGGCCGTCGTACTCGTTCATGACGAGGTGGCGGAAGTTCGCGCTCTCGACGCCGAGAGCCAGACCGCCTCCACCCGCGAAGAGCTCGATCGAGGTCCCGGCGAAGCCACTGTGTGATGTGAACGTCGTCCGCTGCAGACGATGAAGTTGCGGGCTGAGGGGGCCGTCACGGAAGCCCCTAAACCTTACCGCGGACGGAAGCAAATCCTTCATCAAACATTCAGCAAGGGCAAGTATTTTCTATCGGCCCTTCGGCGATTCCCTCCCGACTGACGACAGTGCCGTCTAGTTAGATCGGTCGTACTCCTAGATCTGTCGCGGGGGGACCGCGTCGCGCGCAAGCCCGGAACATGGCCCGCGATGACCGCAGTATTTCGTCCGCCGGCATCGTGGTCCTCAAGCACGGGTACTGGTGCAGTCCCGGCGGATTGCCCGCGGGTCCTGACAGCAACACCGACCTCCGGTACACCGCGGGCCGATTGTGTTTCACCCGCAGCCGTACAACCCCCTCGACCTGCGCGCCCTGGCGCAGAACATCGAGCTGGCTCTGCTCCTGAGGGAGCCGACGGCCCTGCCACCGCCGGAGCCGTTCAATGGCGCCGGCATCTACGCCATCTACTACCACGGGCCGTTCCGGCTCTACAAGCCGATCTCGAGCAAGGACTGCAAGGTCCCCATCTACGTGGGCCGGGCTCTGCCCGCTGGGGCCCGGCAGGGCAAGGTCGGTATCGGCGAGCCGCCAGGGCGGGTCCTCTTCAACCGACTCCGCGAGCACGGTCGCTCGATAGAGGCTGTTCGCAACCTGGAACTCAACGACTTTCGGACTCGATTCCTGGTCGTCGAGGACCTGTTCGTGAGCCTCGGAGAGCGGCTCACCATCCAGCGCTTCCAGCCGCTGTGGAACCAGGTCATCGACGGCTTCGGCAACCATGACCCTGGCGCCGGTCGACGCGCCGGGGCACGCTCTGAGTGGGACGTGCTGCATCCGGGACGCTCATGGGCCGATCTGCTCGTTCCGGGGCGTGACGCTGCTGCGATCAGGCGTGAGGTGAAAGCCCACCTCCGCGACGTGGCCTCTCAGCCTCCCCCGGAGGCTAGCGCCGGTGCGGCCGCAAGCTGACAGGGCGCAACCCGCCGCGATATCAGTCCGGTCCTACGGCCTGATCACCCTCCCGGGGCCAGATACCTTGAGCGGCAGGACGTCGTCCCGCTTCTCCCGCCGGGGAAGGCGCCGGCCCCGCCGGGTCTTCAGATCTTCCGGCTATGGCTTGCCAGCTCTCGTCGGGCTCGTCGGCCGCTCCAACCCGAACGCCTCCGCCACCAGGGCGGCGTCCTCGTCCCGCGGCGCGTAGTGCAGGTACTTCATCGTCGTCTGGATGTCGGCGTGGCCCATCCACTCCTGCACGCGGCGGATGTCGGCCTTGGCGATCATCCGCGTGCCAAAAGTGTGCCTCAGATCGTGGAACCGAAGCGGTCGTAGCCCGGCTCGCGCGAGCGCGTCCCGGTAGCGGCTGCTGAGCGCATCGCCGTCGAGCGGCAGCCCGGCCTCGCCGGCGAAGACGAAGTCGTCGTCGCCGGTGTAGCGATCCCGGTCGCCGAGCTTCGCGAGCGCACTCGCGACGTCCGGGGCCATTGGGACCGCGCGGACCTTGCCTGACTTCGGCGTCGTGAGCTTGCCGGCGGCGTAGCTCGCGCGGACTCTGATCGTCGAGCCGGCGAAGTCGACGTCGCGCCAGCGCAGGCCGAGGAGCTCGCCGCGGCGGAGGCCCGTGAACGCAGCGGTCAGGAAGATCGCGGCGTCGGCCTCGGAGCCGGCGGCGCGGACGAGGGCCCAGACCTCTTCGGGCGAGAACACCTGGATGTCGCCGCTCGAGCGAACGCGGAAGCGGTCGACCTCGCGACGGGGTTCGCCGGCAGGCCATAGAGCTTGACCGCACGCCTGAAGATCGCGTGCATCAGCACGAGCAGGTTGTTCTTCGTCTTGTTCGAGAGTTCGCGCTCTACGCGGACGCTCGACATGCCAGCGCGCCAGCGCTCGATCTCCTGAACGGTGATGTCCTCGAGCTTCATCTCGCCGAAGACCGGCAGCAGATGGACCTTGATCGCGTTGCGGTAGTTGCGGACCGTCGAGGGCTTGCAGCCGCGATCCTCCTCCGCGAAGCGCAGGTACTCGGCGGCCGCCTCGGCGAACGTCACGCTCGGACTGAGCGAGCGCGGCCGGAACGACGACGCGCCGCCGACTTCCGCCGCAGCTCCTCCAGCCGATCGTGCAGCCAGTCCTCGGCGAGTCGCTTGGTGAAGTGCCCCTCGGCTGGCCGCCCACGGCCCGTCCATGCCGGCCCGATCTTGCGCTTGACCTGGGTCCCGTCAGGCAGCCTGTACTTGGCCCACCACGACGCACCGCGGGTCTTCTCGAGCCTGAAAACGAAGCCGGACGGCCTGGTCACGGACCCCGATACTAATGCAGATCTTGGTACCCGATTGGTACCCGTTTCTGAAAGCGAAGCAATCAGGGCAAAGAAAAAGCCCCGATTTCCGGGCTTTTCTTAGTAGCGGGGGCGGGATTCGAACCCGCGACCTTCGGGTTATGAGCCCGACGAGCTACCAGACTGCTCCACCCCGCGGCGGACCAGCAATTGTAGCTCGAACGCGGGGGGTTTGGGGCCGGAGTTGAGGCCTAACCGGCCTCAAACGTGAACCCGACCGGGTGCTTGACCGACCGATCCCACCAGAGCGCGGCTTCGATCGGGTCCATGCGGGAGAAGTCGGGTGGGCTCCAGATGAACGCCTTCTCGAACTGGCTCCCGAGGTCCAGGATCTCGTGCGCCGCGGCGGTCTCGGTGTCGCTCCAGGCAGCGAGCGCGAGGTCGACGTCCGAGTCGTGATGCGCATCCAAAGCGGTGCGCAGGCGGATCGCGTTGTTCGCCGCCTTGAAGATGCCGCTGCCGGTGAACGGGGTCGCGACGCCGGCGGCGTCGCCGGTCAGGCAGATCCGGCCCACTCGGTACGCGGGCACGTTGACCGAGTAAACGGCCTGGGCGAACGTGTCGGCGCTCGCCTCGACGACGTCGGCGTACAGCGGTGGCATCGTCTCGTGCGCAAGGTCCTTCAGACGACGCACGTCCTCCGGGCGCATCTCGCCGGGCGGGACCGTGCCCTCGTACCGCCGACCGTCGCGGCCGACCAAGAACGACGGCAGCGACTCCTCCGGCATCGGCACGTACAACCCCCAGTTGATCAGCCTCTCCCCCACCGCCGCGGACCCGTCCCGACCCGGGAATCGGATAGATGAACGATCCCGGGAAGCCGGTCGTGCCGAAGCGGGCGAACGTGGTCGCGACGGAGACCCCATCAGAAACCAAAGCCTCGTCGACCACACCCCGCCAACAGACGTATCCGCGGTAGTCGAGCGAAACGTCGGGGAACAAAGAACGCCGCCCCTCGGACCGGTACCCGTCCGCGTAGATCACCAGGTCGAACTGCTGCTCGTTGCCATCCTCCAGCCGCACGACCGCGGCGTCGGAACCAACCGGATCAACGCCAGAGACGGAAACCCCCGCCCGATAAACCTCCGCCGGGATCCGCTCCCGCAACCCCTGATGAAGATCGCTCCAGTGAAACGCCACGAAGATCAGCGGCCGCCGCAGCGGCGCCACCCCCATCCGGCTCCGGTCGCCATCCGGGCTCACGAACGCCATCTCAGTCAGGCTCAGGTGCGGGATGTCCTCGTCGACCAGGTCGCGCTCGATCAGCGTCTGGAACATCGGCGTCGGGGTCCCCAGCCCGGCGCCCAGGAGCCCGTGAAGCTCGGCATCGGAGCGCTCGAAGATCGTCACCCGATGACCGGCAGACAGAAGCTCGAGCGCTGTGAAGCACCCCGCGATCGAGCCTCCGACGATCCCTACATCGAGCATCGGGCCGGGATCCTCGCGGATTGACGTAAAGGGGTGGGAAAATCCCGCGCCATGGCGAAGCGGCGAAGGATCGCGCTAGGGGCCGGCCTTCTGACGGCCGTGGTCGCATTGGCGATCGCGCTCTCGCTCGCGCTGACGACCGATGGCGCGAGCGCGGGCGATCACGCGACGAAGACCACCAAGCCCCGCGGCGGCAGCATCCCCCGCAACGACCTCGCCCTCACGATCGGCCCCCCGCTAAAGGTCCACCCGATCGCCCCGGGCTTCCTCGGCCTCTCGATCGAGTACCCGTCGATCGAGCCCTACGCCGGTACCGACCCGGACGCGATCAATCCGACGCTCATCAACCTGATCCGCAACATCACCCCCAACCAGTCCCCGGTCATCCGGATCGGGGGCGACTCGAGCGACTGGGAGTGGTGGCCGGCCCCCGGGATGACGAGGCCCGGCGGCGTCAAGTACACGTTGACGCCGGCGTGGCTCGCGGTGACGAAGGCGCTCGCCCAGGTGCTCAACGCCAAGCTGATCCTCGGCCTCGATCTCGAGGCGAACAGCCTCAAGCTGGCTTCGACCGAGGCCGCGCACTTCGTCGACGGAATCGGCAAGAACTCGATCGAGGCGTTCGAGCCCGGCAACGAGCCCGAGCTCTACGGGAGCTGGCCCTGGTACGTCGCCCCCGGTCACCGCGCCGTACACGGCCGCGGCGCGAGCTGGAGCATCGGCGACTACGCCCGGCAGGTGATCGCGCTGAGACGCCAACTGGATCCCAGCGCGCGCTCCGTGCCGCTCGCCGGCCCGGCGACCGGCGGCCTGACCTGGCTCTCGGAGCTCCCCCAGTTCCTCCCCCAGGCCCGCTACCTCAGCCTGCTGACGATCCACCACTACCCGGTGCAGTCCTGCTACACGCCGCCGTCCTCGCCCAAGTTCCCGTCGATCGCGAACCTGCTCAACCCGCGCGCGTCGAGAGGGCTCGCGGCCATCGCGAAACCGTCGATCGCCCTCGCGCACGCGCGCGGAATCCCAGCCCGCGTCGACGAGATCAACACCAACAGCTGCGGCTCGGCCCCGAACGTGACGAAGTCCTTCGCGAGCGCACTCTGGGCGACCGACGTGCTGTTCGCGATGGCCGCCGCCGGTGCCGACGGCGTCAACGTCCACACCTACAAGAAGTCGAGCTACGAGCTGTTCCAGTTCGCCCAGACCGGCAACACCTGGCGAACGCACGTCGAGCCCGAGTACTACGGCCTCTACCTGTTCGCGCTCGCGGCGCCGCCCGGCTCGCAGCTGCTCGACCTTCACGGCCCCGCCACCAAACAGCTCGGCGCCTGGGCGACGAAGGCCCCCGACGGTCATCTGCGGATCACGCTGATCAACGACGACCAGACCCACAGCCGCACGGTCGCGGTCGCCGCGCCGGGCGCGGAGACGCCCGCGACGCTGCTGAGGCTCAACGCCCCCAGCGCATCCGCGCTCACCGGAACGCGAATCGCGGGTCAGTCCTTCAACGCGGCGGGGGAACTAACCGGGCACGAGGACGCGCAGGCGATAGCACCCACGAACGGCCGGTACGTCCTGCGCGTCCCCCCCGCTAGCGCTGCGCTGCTTGTGCGCTGAGCGCGCCCGTCAGGACCGCCTCGAGCAGCCCCGGAAACCGCGCGTCGAGATCGTCGGAGCGCAGCGTGCTGACGCGCTTGGTGCCACATACGCGCTGGCGAATCACGCCCGCCTCGCGCAGCACCTTGAAGTGATGCGTGCACGTCGACTTCGCGATCGGCAGGTCGAAGCTGCTGCACGTCCGCTCGCCGCCGCTCTCGGAGAGCTCGGCCACCATCCGCAGCCGCATCGGGTCGCTCAGCGCGTGGAGCACGGCGGAGAGCTCCATCTCCTCCACCGACGGATGCGGGAGGGTCTCGTAGAGGGCTGTCTCGAAGGCGGTGATCGAAGTTCTCCGGAAAAGGTGTTCGATGATCATCGTAGTAGGTCGATCTCCGGGAATCGCCGTATCGGTCAGAATCGCAACCCGTGGCCCGCTGCTTCGTCTCCCGTCAGCTCCCGGGCCAGGCCCTCGAGCGGCTCGCCGACGAGCACGATGTCGAGGTCTGGCCGGGTCAGCTGCCGCCGCCCTACGAAGAGCTCAGCGAACACGTGAGACCAGTCGAGGGGCTGCTCTGCATGCTCACCGACCGGGTCGACGCGGCACTGATCCAGGCCGCGCCGAAGCTCCGCGCGATCGCGAACTACGCGGTCGGCTACGACAACATCGACCTGCGAGCGGCGGGGTCCGCGCGGACATCTCCGTCGGCAACACGCCGGACGTGCTGACCGACGCGACCGCCGACCTCGCGTTCGCGCTGCTGATGGCGGCGGCGCGGAAGCTGGTCGAGGCCGACGCCGCGGTCCGCGAGGGCGACTGGCACACCTGGGAGCCCGAGCGCTACCTCGGCGCCGACGTCCACGGCGCGACGATCGGGATCATCGGCTTCGGGCGGATCGGGCGAGCCGTCGCCGAGCGGGCGGAGGGGTTCGGCATGCGGGTGCTTCGTACGACGCAGCGACTCGCTCCCCGAGGAGCTCGACACCCTCCTCAAGGAATCGGACTTCGTCTCGATCCACACGCCCGCTGACCCCGGAGACCCACCACCTGATCGACGCCCACGCGCTCGGCGTGATGAAGCCGACCGCGATCCTGATCAACACCGCGCGCGGCGCGCTCGTCGATCAGGACGCGCTCGACCCGCGCGCTCGACGACGGCCTGATCGCCGGCGCCGCGCTCGACGTCACCACGCCCGAGCCGCTCCCAGAGCGACGACCCGCTGCTCCAGGCGCCGAACCTGATCGTGACGCCGCACATCGGCTCCGCGACGAAGACCGCGCGCGAGCGGATGGCGGACCTGGCGGTCGACAACCTGCTCGCCGGACTCGCGGGCCAGCCGATGCCCCATCAGGTAACAACGGCGTGCAGGGTCGCGGTCGTCGACATCGGCACGAACTCGACGCGGCTGCTGATCGCCGACGTCGACGACGGTCGGCGTCACGCCGAGCTCGAGCGGATCTCGACGATCACCCGGCTCGGCGCCGGCGTCGACGCCGACGGAAGCCTGAAACGCCGACGCGATGGAGCGCGTCTACACCACGCTCGACGACTACAAGCGACTGATCGACGAGCACAAAACCGAGCGGGCGCTCGCGGTGCTGACGAGCGCGGTAAGAGACGCCGCCAACGGCAGCGGAGTTCGCCGACACGCTCGACGACCGCTACGGGATCGAGCCGCACGTCCTGACCGGCGACGAGGAGGCGGGGCTGACGTTCCTCGGCGCGACCAGCGAGCGGGACCCCGACGACCGCACGCCGACGCTCGTGTTCGACATCGGCGGCGGCTCGACCGAGCTCGTGATCGGCAAAGGGCACGAGATGACGTTCCACGTCTCGACCCAGACGGGCGTCGTGCGGCAGACAGAGCGGCACATCGACACCGATCCGCCGACCCAGGACGAGCTCACCGCGCTAGCCGAGGACGCCCGGAAGATCCTCGCCGACGGCATCCCAGAGGACCTGCGCAGAGCCGTCGACCACGCGATCGGCGTGGCCGGCACCGCCACCTCGCTCGGCGCGATCGCACAGAAGCTCGAGCCCTACGACCCCGCCAAGGTCCACGGCTACGTGATCGATCGGTCGGAGTGCGAGCGAATCCTCGGGCAGCTCTCCTCGATTCCCCTCGAGCAGCGCCGCGAGGTGCCCGGTCTCCATCCCGACCGCGCGCCGACGATCGTCGCGGGCGTGATCATCCTGCTCGAGATCCTGAAGCTGTTCGACCTCGACAAGGTCGAGATCTCAGAGCAGGACATCCTCCGCGGCGCCGCGCTCGGGCTGATCGCCGACTAACGCAGCAGTTCGCTGGGCGTCAGGCCGGTCAGCGCCCGGCATTCCCGCGACAGGTGGGCCTGATCCGCGTAGCCGGCCTCAACCGCCGCCCGTGCCAGCCCATCGGAGCCACCGACGCCACCCGCCAGGAACCGCCGAAGCCTCAGCACCCGCTCGAGCATCTTCGGCCCGTACCCGACCGCGGTCAGGAACCGCCGACGCAGCTGCCGCTCGCTGAACCCGAGCGACGACGCGAGCTCATCCACGCGCGCCCCGGGCCGACGCAGCCTCAGGACCGCGGCCTGGACGGCGGGATCGGGCGGCGCGCTCGCGACGACGCGGAGCGTGAGCCGAGCGAGCGTGGACAGAGCAACCTCGCCGTCGAGCTCGCGCGGCCAGTCGAGCCCGAGCGCGTCGAGCGGCACGCGCGCGTCGCGCAGCTCGGCCAGCGGCACCCCGAGCGCGGCTCCGCCCGCGCCCGGCAGCAGCCGAGCGCCGACGATCAGCTCGCCCGCCCGCGTCGGTGAAGCCCAGGCCTCGCTATCGGGTCCGGCGACGATCGCGGCTCCACCGGTCCGCCAGACGATATCGGTGCATCCGTCCGGCAGCACTCGCACCGACCGGCCCTCCCCTCGGCGAACCCAGAAACACGCGACGGTGCCGCGCGCCCACGGGGGCGGCGCCCACTCGCGATAGACGTCCGTTTCGTTCAAGACGACGCGCATACCGCCTGCTTCGATCAACCCGTCCAGCAAAGCACAGAAAGGAGCGCGGATGAAGATCGAGTTCCTCGCGACCGTCGCGGTGATCACGCCCGATCCCCCGAGCTCACGCGGCCTCTACGTCGACGCCCTCGGGCTGCCGCTCGAGGGCGAAGACAACGGCTACCTCCACACCGGTCAGATACCCGGCGCCAAGCACTTCGGGGTGTGGCCGCTGTCACAGGCCGCCGAGGCGTGCTTCGGCGACCCCCGATGGCCGGCCGACATCCCAGTTCCCCAAGCCAGCATCGAGTTCGACGTCGCCGACGCGCCCGCCGTCCAAGCCGCGGCCGAGGAGTTGGCGCGAGCCGGCCATCGACTGCTGCACCCCGCGCGCGAGGAGCCGTGGGGCCAGACCGTCGCCCGGATCCTCTCGCCCGAGGGCGCGATCGTCGGTATCTCCTACACGCCCGCGCTGCGCGAGTGACCCAGCCGCAGGCTGATATCGGCGCACTCGGCGCAGACCGCCTCGGGAACCAGGCCGATCCGCATCAGCACCGCGAACACCTGGCAGCCGAGGCAGATCGCGAAGATCGACTCGAGCCCGGCCGCGACCGCGAGCAGTACCAGCACCACGTTCGCCGCGGTGTGAGCACCGAAGCCGAGCGCCAGCACCAACGCCGTACTCGAGAACGCGGCGCCCATCCCCTGGGCGAAGCGCTTCGGCGGCCCCGGCACCGGCTTCGACGGCCCGAGCCGCGGCGCGATCGCCTTCTGCGCGAGCGCTCCGAGCGGGCTCAGCGTCGGGCCGGTCAGAACTCGCGCCCAGAAGCCATAAGCGAGCGGAATCAGCAGCCAGTAGGCGCCGGTCGCGAGGATCACGATCGTCACCACCAGCACCACCCCGGCGACGACGCGCGCGGCCTTCTCGTTGACCGGATTCGGGAAGGAGAACAGGCCGTTCACGAATTCCATTTTATCTGGTCGGTTTTCAGATATATGCCGTTTTACGGCCCGTCAAGACCGCGCGAATTCCCGGTCGAAACCCCTGGAATCACGGGAAAGCGGCCGTGTAGCAGGGAAAAAGGTTTCACGGGCGGAGCATGGACGAATGTTCGATTGCGAACACTATGTCTAGGGAGCATCATTCTCGGCGGGGCGAGGTTCGCCTCGCTCTACACATAGGCTCGGGCGAAGCCGCAGACATCGGCGCCTCCCGCCGTCCGAGCCAATCTAACCGGCCCTTTCTGGCACGTACCCCTGCCCGTCCCGATTGGGCCAAACCTGGATCGGAAGCCGCCCGCTGAAAATGCGGGCGGTTTTCGTTTAAGCCCTCACGCCGTTGACAAGGGGGGCTCCGAGAGGAGCTGCGATAAAAGGGGCTCCTCTCGGAGCCCCCCTTGTCAACGGCTCTGCTTCACTCACCGCCTAGCGAAGGGGGCACCGACCGTTTATCTGATGGTGAACTGCTTGACGGCCGCCCTACGGTCGTAGCCGGCTCGGTTTACGCCCCACACTACGAAGGCGTAGTTGCCCGGTGCCAGGGCGTTGGCGTATGGCTTTGGCGACTTGCATCCGCGGTTGAAGAGGACGCGGTGGTTGCGGAAGAGCTTGCACTGGAAGCGGGTGGCTCCGCGTGCCGTGAACCGGAAGAAGGCGGTGTTGCGGTTGATCTTCGCCTGCGTGATCTTCGTGCCCGACGGCGGCGTGCAGTCATCGGCCACGTTCGCTGCGGGGCCCGCGCCGACGTCGGCTGCCCCGCCGGCACACGCCCCGACGGTGCCGTCGTTGAACTTCACGTTGACCGTGCTCAGGCCGGTTATGAATCCGTTGCAGCCACGGGTGTTCGGCGAGCAGGCCAGCACCTGCAGGGTCGGGCCCTGACCCGGGGCGGCACCGCTGTAACCGTTCGCCTCGAACCCCGAGCCCCCGCCAAGGCAATTCCAGCCGGCTTGCCCCGAGGCTTGGCACGCCGAGACGACGACGCGTGGGTTGCTCAGGTTGCCCTGGACGTCCGTGATCAGATTTCCGTCGGTCGACGCGTTCGAGACCGAGAGCTGGTTGAGATGGAGTTGGCCCCTGTTCGCAGTGCTCAGCCCGAGGACCACCTTGAGACCGTTCGAGCTGGCGTAGCAGGTGGCACCCGTGGCCGAGTTGCCGCAGCTCGGATCGACCGACGTGGGGCCGGAGTTGATCGTCACCTGACCGATCGACTGCTGGTCGGCGGCGGCCGGACCTGCGCCGACGGCCGCCAGGGCGAGCGCCGAGAGAACCGCGAATAGAA
This sequence comes from uncultured Solirubrobacterales bacterium, assembly GCA_963770735.1. Taxonomy (GTDB): domain Bacteria; phylum Actinomycetota; class Thermoleophilia; order Solirubrobacterales; family Solirubrobacteraceae; genus Palsa-465. Next base: position 14,985 of record CAVYRB010000002.1, read on the forward strand.
CGCGAGCGCGAGTCATTGAGAGTCTCCTGGGACGGATGTGGGCCCGGCGGGCAGCGCGTCGGCCGCTCAGGGCGAAACGGCGTTTCACGCTAGAGCTCCTCGTCCAGCTCCGCCCCAGGGACCCACCCCAGGGATAGGCCCTTACGCCAGGTTCGAGCGCCTCGGGTACGCGATCGTCGGGTCCGTCAGGACGTTGATCACCGCTGGCTTGCCTCGGCGGAACGCGGTCTCCAACGCGGAGTGCAGTTGGACGGGGCGCTCTACCAGTTGGGCGTGGCAGCCCAGGGCCTCGGCTACCTGGTCATAGCGGGTGCCGGGGCGAAGGTCGGCGACTACCGAGTAGCCGTACAGCGCCTCCATCGGGTGCTTCTCCAACGCCCAGATGCCGTTGTTGCCGATCACGCAGACGACCGGGACTCGGTGGCGGACGAGGGTGTCCAGTTCCATCCCGGAGAAGCCGAAGGCGCCGTCGCCGAGTAGCGCTACGACCTGGCGTTCGGGGTAGGCGAGCTTGGCGGCCATCGCGTAGCCGAGGCCAGATCCGAGGCAGCCGAACGGGCCCGGATCAACCCAGCAGCCCGGCTCGAAGGAATCGACCACGCGGCCGGCGTAGGAGACGAAGTCGCCGCCGTCGCCGACCACGACCGCGTCGCGGTCGAGGACCTTCGCGAGCTCGCCGTAGACGCGCATCGGGTGAAGCGGGGCGCGGTTGTCGGTGAGCTCGGCCTGCTCCCCCATCCGCCGTGCCGCCTCGACTCCGCGCAGCGCGGCGATCCACGTTTCGCGATTCGAGAACGCGGCGCCGGCCGGGTAGGTGTGTCCGCTGGCCGCGATCCGCAGGTCGTCCAGAGTCGCCGGGAGCGCGCCGTACAGCTCGACCGCCGGCGTTCGCGGGAACTCCCGCGCCGGTTTCGCGCTGTCGATCACGACGACCGATGCGTCGTCGGCGAACACGCCGCCGAACCCGAGCCGGAAATCCAAGGGCACGCCGATCACCAGCGCCACGTCCGCCTCGCTCAGCGCCTTGCTCCGCGCGCGGGAGAAGCAGAGCTCGTGGTCGGCGGGCAGGCATCCGCGGCCGAGGCCGTTCAGGAACACCGGGATCCGCAGCGCGTCGACCAGCGACCGCAGCGCGAGCTCGCCGTGGCCCCAGTACAGACCCGTGCCGGCCATGATCACCGGCCGCTCGGCGTCCGCGAGCATCATCGCGACCCGCTCCACGAGGTCGGGCGAGGCGCCGTCGCCGAGCCACAGCTGCGACTGCGAGGGCGCCGGCTCGCGCTCCGGCGCTTCCATGAACACCTGGTCCAAAGGAAAATCGACGAACACCGGGCCGGTCGGCGGGGTCATCGCGACGCGCATCGCCTCGTCGACGAGGCCCGGGATCTCCGAGGTCGAGAAGGCCGTCGCCGCCATCTTCACCAGCGGCGCGACGAACGGGACGTGGTCGATCTCCTGCAGCGATCCCTGACCCCAGCGCAGCTGCGGGGCGCGCCCGGCCAGAACCACCAACGGCGAGCCGTTCTGGGACGCGGACGCGATCGCGCTCATCCCGTTGGTCACGCCGGGGCCCGCCGTCAGCGCGCAGACGCCGACCTGGCGGGTGACCTTCGCCCAACCCTCAGCCGCGAACGCCGCCGACTGCTCGTGGCGGAAGTCGACCAGGTCGATCCCCTCGTCGCGGCAGCCGTCGTAGATCGAGAACAGGTGCCCGCCCGACAGCGTGAACAGCTTCGAGACGCCGTGCGCGCGCAGCCGGCGGGCGACCAACCGCCCGCCGTGGAAGGTGGTCGCCGGCTTCGTCTCGGTCGCCACGACACGTGACGCTAACACGGCCCTTGCACCCGGGCGTAGCATGACCGTTACGGGAGCGCAACGAGTAAGGAGGTCAGCGTGGACAGGACGCAGACACCCTCAGCCGAGCACCTAGAGTTCGACCGGCTGTGCGAGCGGGTCGACGAGTTCGACTACCTGCCGGATTTCTCGCACACCGCGTCTAACCATCAGAACGATCGGTCGCAGGCGGACCGCCAGGAGATCGATCAGCGGATCCTGGCGGGCCTCGTCTCGCCGGTATAGCGGGCCCGCGAAGGGTCCGCCCCCACCGCCGGCTCGTCCGGCACCGGCGCGGCCACCGGCGCCGGTGCCCACAGTCGCACCTGCTCGCGCTTGCCCTTGAGCTCGACCATTCCCCGGGGCTCCAGGGAGAAGCGCCCGGGCGTCAGCAGCGCGCGGCACGACTCGGTGATCAGCACCTCGTCGCCGGTCTCGCGGGTCGCGCTCTCGACCCGCGCGGCGGTGTTGACGACGTCGCCGATCACGGTGAACTCGACGCGTCCGCCGCCGCCGACGGTCCCCGCGATCACGCTCCCCGAGTTGATCCCGATCCCGACCCCGAGCGTGTCCTCGTAGCGGTCGAGCAACAGCGACTGAAGCTCGAGCGCCGCGTCGACCGCACGGTCGGCGTGGTCCGGGAGCAGCTGCGGCGCGCCGAACACCCCGAGTAGCCCGTCGCCGATGAACTTGTTCGCGTGGCCGCCGTGGCGCAGCAGCACCGGCACGACCAACTCCCAGAACTCGTTCAGCTCGGCGACGACCTCCTGCGGCGCCGCGCGCTCGGCGAACGCGGTGAAGCCGCGGATGTCGAGGCACAGGATTGTGACCTCGATCTCCTCGCCGGCGAGGTCTGACCCCTCGCGCAGCACCCGCTCCGCCAGCGCCGGGTCGACGTAGGCGCCGAACGCCTCGCGCAGGCGCTCGCGCTCGTCGAGGCCCTCGGCCATCGCGTTGAACGACTCGGCGAGCTTCCCGGTCTCGTCGGTCGCGACGATCGGGACCCGGGCCGAGTAGTCGCCGATCCGCACCCGGTCGGTTGCTCGCTGAAGGTCGCTGAGCGCGGCGCCGACCGAGCGGACCATCAGCACCACCAGCTCGAGCGACAGCGTGAACGAGACGGCGACCGCGACCAGCCACGCGACGCCGAGGTCGCCGAGGCTCGAGTGGTGGTGGTGAGTCGCGAGCCCCGCGACCACGACCCCGGTGATCACGTTGATCACGGGCGCGACGATCAGCAGCCGCGCGCGCAGCGGCAGCCCCGGCGCGTCGATCCGGAAGTCGGGCGGCAGGTCCTTCGCGAGCTGCTCCAGCACCGGTCGCGAGACGACCTCGATCGTGAAGTAGCGGACGATCAGCGAGCACGCGAGCACGACCGTCCCCGCCAGGGTCAGGACGAAGAACCCCCACCACTCGATGTGCAGGTACCAGGTGGTGAACGCCATGAACGGCAGGTAGCCGAGCACGAACGGGTACTTGCGGACCTGGCGGACGTACTCGAGCGGGAGCGTCGCGAGCGCGATCCACGCGGCGACCACCGTCTGGGGATCCCGGTGGCCGCGCTCCCACGCGCGAACCGGCTGCCACATCTGGCGAGTGAGCTTGATCGAGATCAGGTTGTCGATCGAGACGATCACCTGCGAGACCGCGACCAGCAGCCAGAACTGCTTCTCGGTCATCGGTTCGTACAGGCTCAGGAGCGCGAGCCCGCCGAGCACGATCAGGTGCGCGAGGCCGAACTGCGCCCACACCAGCGCGTATGAGTTTCGGCGCGAGATCGCGCGGACGGCGCGATCGACCGGATCTCTCATGCCGTCAGTGTGACGTTTCTCGCCTCCCGAAAGCCCCATTTCAGCCATTTTTCGCGCATAGAAAGGCGAACTGCCGGGCAGAGACTCTTGTGAGTCCTTTGGACTCTAAATTGGTAGGTGCGACCGTCTTAGGGAGGCGACGCTCAGTGCCCCACGTGCCCAGGCCCAAACGCCATCCGTACGACCAATGGTCCCCGGATGCGCGCGCGCTGGACCTCGTCGGAGACAAGTGGACGCTGCTGATCGTCCGTGACCTCGCGGCCGGACCGCGACGGTTCGTCGAGCTCCAGCGTGTCCTGCCGGGGATCTCGACCGAGCAGCTGCGCTCGCGGCTGAACCGGATGGTCGCCGACGGGATGCTGACTCGCAAGCGCTTCCGCGAGGTGCCGCCTCGGGTCGACTACGCGCTGACCGAGCCGGCCCGCGACCTACTGCCCGTGCTCGGGCAGCTCGCCCGGTGGGGCTATGAGTGGGCGTGGGGCACCCCGCGCCAGGGCGAGACGATCCAGATCGGCGCGATCTTCCGGCTGGCCGCCGGCCTCACCGCCGACGTCGGCGCGACCGGGACCGTCGAGGCGACGGTCACCGACGGCGAGCGCTGCTCGTACACGTTCGAGCTCGAGCGCGGCGGCGTCAGCGCCGTTGAGGGCGTCGGCGACGCCGCCACCACGCGGATCGTCGGCCGGACCGAGGCATGGGTCGGCGCCTTCTCCCCGAAACGCGACCGCGGCGCGCTCGAGATCACCGGCCGCCGGGAGCTTGCGATCGCGTTGCTCGACGGGCTCTGCGCGCTCAGCCAGCGCCATGCCGCCCGCGCCGGCGCGGACCCGGGCGCCGCCGCGGCGTAGCGGGCCGGATTCGGACACAGACTGGATCCGCGCACGCGCCGTGCCGCGGTTCCCTGCGCCTCATGCGTCGGCGGGGCGCGGTGGCGCAGTGGGTAGCTGCACCGTCACGCGGAGCCCGCCGGTGGCCCGCGGGGCGAGGGTCAGGGTCCCGTCGTGTGCCTGCGCGATGCTCTTGCCGATCGCTAGGCCGAGCCCGACACCTGGGTGGTCGGTGCGGATCCGTTCGGTGCCGCGACGAAACGGCTCGCCGAGCGTGGAGACCAGCTGTGGGGTGAGCTTCTCGCCCGTGTTCTCGACGGTGAGCACCACACTCCGGGAGTGAACGCCGGTCGTGACCCACACGGTGCCCCGCTCGGGCAGATTGTGGACGATCGCGTTGTGCACGAGGTTTGTGCTCAACTGCAGCAGGAGCGCGTGTGAGCCGATCGCCGGGGTGACGTCGCCGGAGGTCTCGATCGTGAGACCGTGTTTGTCTGCAAGCGGGAGGAGCGTTTCGGTGGCTTCTTCGGCGATCAGGGATAGGTCGACGTGCTCTCGGGTGAACGACCGTTTGTCGGCGCGGCTTAGCAGGAGCAATGCTTCAGTGAGGTCGATCGCTCGGGTGTTGACGGCGTGAAGGCGGTCGAGAAGTTCGCCGTGGTCGTGGTTCGGGTCGCGGCGGGCGGCGTCGAGAAGTGACTGCGTGATCGCCAGCGGGGTGCGCAATTCGTGGGAGGCGTTGGCGGCGAACCGCTGCTGTTCGGCGACGTGTGCCTCGAGCCGCGGGAGCATCGCGTCGAAGGCATCGGCGAGCTCGCGGAATTCGTCATTGCGACCGCGCAGCCGGATTCGGTGCGACAGCGATCCGGTCGTGGCCATGCGGGTGGCGTCCGTGATGCGGGTCAGAGGGGCGAGCATCCGGCCGGCGAGAAACCACCCTCCGACGAGACCGAACACCAGCAGGATCGCCAACACCACGGCTGCCCTCGGAGCGAAAACGTGCAGGAGGTTGGATCGGACGGGAAACACACCCTGAAGCGGTGCGCCCGTGGAGCCGGGGACGATCAGCGCGCGGTCGGGGACGTAGCGCAGGAGGAACACCCACACGGCGCCGAGCAGCAGGGCACCGGCGAGCATCAGGAAGCCGGCGTAGCTGAGGGTGAGTTTGAGGCGGACGCTCAAACCAGGTGCTCTATCCACGGTCACCTCCGTCGCGCCCGGCGTTTGATTGGGTGTCTATGCGGTACCCGGCGCCGGCCACCGTGGCGATGATCCCCGGTTCTCCGAGACGCTTGCGCAGCGCCGAGATCGTGATACGCACGGCATTGGTGAACGGGTCGGCGTTCTCATCCCACGCCCGTTGCAGCAGCTCCTCGGCGCTGACGACACCGCCTTCGGCAGCGACGAGAACCTCGAGCACCGCGAACTGCTTGCGGGTCAGCGCGACGTAGCGACCGTCGCGGTGGACCTCGCGGCGGAACGGATCCAGACGCAGACCCGCGATCTCTCGCACGGGCGGCCGGTTGTGGGCGCGCCTGCGGTCGAGCGCTCTGAGACGGAGCACGAGCTCTCGGAGCTCGAACGGCTTCGTGAGGTAGTCGTCGGCGCCGAGCCCGAACCCCGAGGCCTTGTCGTCGAGCCGGTCGGCGGCGGTGAGCATCAGGATCGGCATGCCGCTGCCGGAGCCGACGATCCGTCTTGCGATCTCGTCGCCGGAGGGCCCGGGGACGTCTCGGTCGAGGACCGCGATGTCGTAGGCGTTGACGCTCAGCAGCTCGAGCGCGGCGTCGCCGTCACCGGCGACGTCTGCCGCGATCGCTTCCAGGCGCAGGCCATCGCGGATCGCGTCCGCCATAAAGGGCTCGTCCTCAACAAGCAACACCCGCACGTTTCGATGCTACGAGCCGGCGCATATCGTCGGCATATCGAAAACCGCATACGTGCTGGCAACACCACGCTGCCTTCAATGGAGGCATGAACCAGGACAGCGAACCAGCACGAACAAAACTACGGCCGCCGTGGCCGCCCTCGCCACCGTCGCCCTGATCGCCGCAGGCTGTTCGAACTCGGCCGCCGAGACCGGCGCCGGGAGCGGCGGCACCAGCACCACGACCAATCACGAGCAGGCGGTGAAGTTCGCCGCGTGCATGCGCAGCAATGGCGTCAGCGCGTTCCCGGACCCCGACGCGTCGGGCGAGTTGACGATCGACGCGGTGGCGAACGGCTCGTCGGTGAACACGAGCACCCCGGCGTTCGCGAACGCCCTCAGCGCGTGCAAGGAGCTGGAGCCACCCGGGTTCACGGGCACCAAGAGGAGCGCCCAGAAGCAGCAGGCGGCCCTCAAGTTCGCGCAGTGCATGCGCGAAAGCGGCGTGCCTGACTTCCCGGACCCCACCCCAGACGGGCCCCTGATCGACACGAATCGAATCCCATCCGCCGCAGGGAGGGGTGCTCGCGACATTCCGGGGTTCGACGCCGCGGCGCACAAGTGCACCGGCATGTACTCAGGCGAGCTGGGGCTGCGGGGACACTGATGCGTAAGAAGTGGATGCTGGCCGGAGCGCCCGTCGTGGTTGCCGTCGCCGTCATCGCCGGCGCGGTCGCGATGTCCAGCGCGAGCCAGGCGACCCCCGCCTCACACCAACCGCCGGCGAACACCGCGAAGGTGGAGAAGGGGAACCTCTCGGCCGTCGTTTTCCAATACGGCACCCTGACCCATCGGGCGGGGTCGGACGGCTCCCCGTATGCCGTGATCAACCGGGCCGGCGGGACATACACGAGGCTGCCCGACGACGGCGCGCAGATCGGCTGCGGCGACGTGCTCTATCGGGTGGACGGCAGCCCGGTGCTGCTGCTCTGCGGCGGGGCGCCGGCGTACCGGTCGCTGTCAGAGGGCGATAGCGGCGCCGATGTCGAGCAGCTCAACGCCAACCTCGTGCGCCTCGGCTACGCCACGCGCTTTCAGCTCGACCCGGCCTCCGACTCCTTCGGCTCCGAGACGGCTTACGCCCTCGAGAAGCTGCAGTCGAAGCTGGGCGAGGATCAGACCGGGTCGCTGAAGCTCGGCCAAGCGGTGTTCCTGCCCGGCCCGCTGCGGATCTCACAGACCACGGCAGCGTTGGGTCGATCGCTCGTCCGGGCGCGCCGGTGGCGCAGGCGACGTCCACCAGCCGTCAGGTCCAGGTGGGGCTCGACGCCTCCCAGCAGTCGAGCGTCACAGTCGGCGACCGGGCCCGGATCACGCTGCCCGATAACAGCACCACGCCCGGAACGGTCACTCGAATCGGGACGGTCGCGAGCTCGTCGGGATCCGGATCGGGCTCGGGCTCGGGCTCGGGCCCGAGCTCGTCGAGCCCGACGATCCCGATCTACATCACGCTCGAGCACCCCAGGGCGGCCGGCACCTCGAGCAGGCGCCGGTGCAGGTCCAGATCACCACGGCGGGGGTCAAGGACGCGCTGATCGTGCCCGTAACCGCGCTCGTCGGGAAGTCCGGCGGCGGGTTCGCGGTCGAGGCGGTGCGCGACGGCGGGCGACGCGAGCTGGTCGCCGTACGGCCGGGCCTGTTCGACGACGCCGACGGACTCGTCCAGGTCGAGGGCGATCTTCGCGAGGGCGATCACGTCGTGGTGCCGTCTCTATGAGCGGCGAATCGGTTCTGGAACTCGACCGGGTGACCAAGGTCTACGGCGAGCATCCGCCGGTGCACGCGCTGCGGGGCGTGTCCTTCTCCGTCCGGCGGGGCGAGCTGGTGGCGATCGTCGGGCCCTCCGGATCGGGCAAGTCCACGCTCCTGCACGTGATCGGGACGCTCGAGCGACCCAGCAGCGGTGTCGTACGGATCGGCGGGGTCGACGCGGCCCGGCTGAGCGACCGCGAGCTGTCGCGGCTGCGGGCTCGGGAGATCGGGTTCGTCTTCCAGCAGTTCTTCCTGGCCGAACACGCCACGGTGCGGGAGAACGTCGCCGACGGGCTGCTCTACGCCGGCGTGCCGGCCGCCGAGCGCTACCGGCGCGCGGATCAGGCGCTCGAACGGGTCGGCCTCTCCGAACGCGCGAAGTTCAAGCCCACCAAGATCTCCGGAGGGGAGCGCCAGCGAGTCGCGATCGCCCGGGCCCTGGTCGGGCGTCCGGCGATCGTTCTCGCCGACGAGCCGACCGGAAACCTCGACAGCACCACCGGCGCATCGATCATGGAGCTGATCCGCGAGCTGGGCGTCGCCGGCGCGACGATCATCGTGATCACGCACGATCCGGGCGTAGCCGATCAGCTGCCTCGCCAGATTCGGATGCTGGACGGCGAGGTGGTCTCCGATACCGGCGGCGATGCTCGTGGCCCCATCGGACTGTGCGGGTGCCATGAGCGACAACGGCGGGCGGTTGCGGCCGAAGGACGGGCTGCGGGTGGCAAGTGTCGGGCTCCGTGCCCGGCCGCTGCGCGCGGCGCTGTCCGCGCTCGGGATCGCGATCGGAACCGCGGCGATCGTGGCGGTCCTCGGGTTGTCCTCGTCCTCGCAGTCCGGGCTGCTCGCGGAGATCGCCCGGCTCGGCCCGAACATGCTGACCGTCGAGGCCGGACAGAGCCTCACCGGAGGGGCTGCGCAGCTACCCCGCGAGGCGCCGGCGCGGATCACGCTCCTGGACGACGTCCGACAGGTGGCACACACCGCCCTGATGCAGGAACAGAAGGTCTACCGGAGCTCGTTGATCCCGGCGGCGAACACCGGTGGCCTGCAGGTCCGGGCCACCAGCCTGAACCTGCTGTCCGTGCTCAGGACCGGCGTCGCCCGCGGCGACTGGCTGAACGAGGGCACCGCCCGCGAGCCGGTCGCTGTGCTCGGTGCGGCCGCCGCGGCACAACTGGGGATCGACCGGGTCTTCCCCGATCAGCGGATCTGGCTGGGCGGCCAGTGGTTCAACGTCGCGGGCATTCTGAGGCCCTCGCCGCTGGAGCCCGAGATCGACGACAGCGCCTTGGTCGGTTACCCGGCCGCCCAGAGGTACCTCGGCTACGTCAGCGTCGTCGGCGGCGAGGCGGAGGCCGGCCCCCCGGGCTCGATCTACGTGCGCGCCGACATCGCTCATGTCGCGGCGGTGCAGTCGCTGCTCGCGCGGACCGCCAACCCCGAGGCGCCGAACGAGGTGAACGTGAGCCAGCCGTCCGATGTGCTCACCGCCCGCGCCGCCGCGGCGGGGGCTTTCGACAGCCTGTTCCTCGGGCTCGGGGTGGTGGCGCTGATCGTCGGTGCCGTCGGCGTCGCGAACATCATGATCATCTCGGTTCTCGAACGCCGCTCGGAGATCGGCCTCCGTCGCGCCCTTGGCGCGACGAAGGGCCAGATCCGGACGCAGTTCCTGGCGGAGGCGATCCTGCTCGCCGTCATCGGCGGCGTCGTCGGCGTCCTGGCCGGTGCCGCGGCGACGGCGGTGTACGCCGGCTCGAAGGGCTGGGCGGTCGTGATCCCGGCCGACGCGTGGTCGGGCGGCATCGCCGCGGCGATCCTGATCGGCGCGTTCGCCGGCCTGCTGCCGGCCGTTCGAGCGTCTCGGATGCCGCCTACCGTGGCGTTGCGGACGGTGTGAGCGTCCGCTCTGCGGACCGAGGCTGGCTGAGCTCCTCGAGCTCACGGCCGAGCTCTGCGACCCTCGCGCGGCGGCTTGCCGTGAGCCCCACCTGAGGTGAGCGCATCGAGTCGCGGGCAATCATCCCGAGCGCGGACAGCGCGTGTTTGATGCCGGCGTGCGGAAGCTCGCGCTGTGGCAGCCGGATCGCGCGTCGCAATGCGCCCAGCATCAGCAACCGGGCAGCCGCGTCAGGCAGCCCGCCGCCACCCATCAGCGGGATCGCCCGGCGCAGCCGCTCCTGCGCGGCGCTCGCCTGGTCGCGGTCGCCCGCCGCGTGAGCCGCCAGCAGCTGCGCGGTCGTGTCGGGCATCAGCACGCCGACCGGACAGATGACCCCGACGGCGCCGGCGTCGAGCGCGTCGAGGGCGTTGAAGCTGATCCCGGTGAAGATCGAGAGCGGGCGCGGCGCCTTCGCCAGGCGCCTGCGGAGCTCCGGGGTCGAGAGCCCGCTCTCCTTCGTACCGGCGATCGGCACCCTCTCCGCGAGCCGAACAAAGTCATCCTGCGAGATGCGCAGGTGGGTGACGGTCGGGAAGTGGTAGTACAGAATCGGGATCTCGACCGCGGCGGTGATCGCGTCGTAGTGGCCGATGATCGCGTCGATCGGGGTCGCGTAGTACTGCGGCAGCGCGACCAGCAGAGCGTCCGCTCCCGCGGCCGCCATCCGCCGGGCCTCCTCGACCGCCTGCACGGTTCCGAAGCACACCAGTCCGACGATCAGGCGAAAGCTGTCGGGCGCAGTCGAGCGCACGGTTCGAAGTAACTCTTCGCGCTCGGTCAAGGTCAGGTACGCCGTCTCGCCACCGCTGCCGAGCACGGTCAGCCCGGAGATCTGGCGATCGCTCAGTCGCTCGACGAGTGATCGCAGCGACTCGAGATCGAGCCCGCCGGTCGCGTCCAGCGGCGTCGGCAGCACGGGGAACGCACCGCGCAGCGGTGTTCCGCCGTTCCCCTGATCGCTCACGGGACCAGCACGACCTTCCCGATGTTGCGCCGCTCGGCGATGAAGCGGTGCGCCTCGGGCGCCTGGTCGAACGGGAACGCCTTGGCGACGACCGGCTTCAGCTCCCCCTGCCGGAGCGCGGGTATCAACGGCTCGATCACGCGGTCGAGGCTTCCCTCGTCGTCCCACCAGGAGAGCATGTTGAGGCCGAACACGCCCTTGTTCTCGTTCATCACCGCGAGCCCCTTCCACCACGGCATCGAGGAGAACGGGCTCTTGGCGAGGGTCCGCAGCGCGGTCGAGATGTTGCGCTTCTCCCCCGGCTGCACCTCCGAGGCGCCGTACATGATCAACCGCCCGCCCGGGCGAAGCAGCCTGTAATCCTTGCGGAAGCTCGACGGTCCGAGCGCGTCGAAGGCGACGTCGATCCCCTCGCCGCCGGTGATCCGGCGCACCTCTTTGGCGAAGTCCTGACTGCGGTAGTCGATCGCGTGGTCCACCCCCTGGGCGCGGATCGCGCCGTGCTTTGACGCGGACGCGGTGCCGAACACCTCGGCACCGATCCGCTTGGCGATCTGCGTAGCCGAGATCCCCACGCCGCCGGCGGCAGCGTGGATCAGGACCCGCTCGCCCTGCTTCAGCCCTCCCATCACGACCAGGCCCGCTTGCGCGGTCGCGTAATTCACCGGGAACGCCGCACCCTCCTCGAACGACAGCTGCTCGGGCAGCTCGTAGACCATGTTCTGGCTCACGGTGACCAGCTCGGCGTGGCCGTTGAAGCGCGTGCCGGCGAGCACCCGATCACCCGGCTTGAACGACTCGACCCCATCGCCCACCGACTCGACCTCGCCCGCCACCTCGTAGCCGACCACGCACGGCACCTTCGGCGCGTCTGGGTACAGCCCGGTTCGGGCAAGCGTGTCGGCGAAGTTGATCCCCGCCGCCTTCACGGCGATACGCACCTCCCCGGGCCCCACCGGCGGGTCGGGCCGCTCCTGACACGCGAGGACCTCGGGCCCTCCGTGTTCAGTGATCACCACCGCCCGCATCCCGAGGACTCTATGCGAATCCCGGGCGCTGCCGGCGCTCTTCGACCGCTACTTGCTCGAGTACTTAGCCGCGTTGACGTGCGGCACCTGGTACTGACCGGGCGCGCCGGGCTGCGTCGGCTGCACCCAGCACGACTGCGTCGCGGGCGGCCCGGAGCTGCCTGGCGTGTACTGGTCCGGTCCGGTGCCAGCGCCGACGTTCTTGCAGTCCCATGCCGGCAGGTTCCCGTACTTGAAGTCGTTCGGCGCTTGGTCGCCAGCGGGCAGCCACAGCGGCGACGGGTAGTCGTTGCCGCGGTTGTCCGCACTCCGGTTCGGCACGATCGCAAGCGACTCGGGGCCGGCCGGACCGAACTGGCGCAGGTAGTGGCCGGTGCCGTTGCCGCCGAACGTCGCCGTCCGCGGCGAAGAAGCCCGGGGCGCCGTCGGAGATGAAGTCGGAGATCAGCTGCTGGTGGCCTCCGAGCCAGACAAGGATCGGGTTGAGCTGCTCGAGGAACGGGCCGAGCTGGTCGAGCAGCCCGTTCGGGTTGAGCCCCTTCAGCACCGCTTCGGTCGCCGGCAGGCCCTTGTTCGCCGCCGTCACCAGCGGGCCGAGCTGCACGAACAGGTGTCGCAGGGACGGCGAGAGCTGGTTGACCGACTTCAGCGTCGGGCCGAGCTGCTGGGCGACCGGGATCAGGCCCTTGATCACCGGGTCGGCGTTCTGCGAGAACGACTGCAGCTGAGCCATCGTCTGCTTCTGCTCGTTCTCGAACGTCGGCAGGATGTGGAAGATGTCGGCCAGCGAGTTGTTGTTGGCCGCGGTCGTGTGGAACGTCGTCTCGCCCGCTCGGATCAGGTTCTGCAGCGCCGCCGGGTCGCGGTTCAGCGCCGCGAACGTGGTGCCGCCGTTCTGCACGAGCTGGACGACCGAGCTGTGCTCGACGTCGAGCACCTGCAGCAGCTGCGTCAGGTTGACGGCGAACGTCGGCAGGTTGCCGAGCACGTCTGTTGAGGTTCTGGTCGTTGCCCTTGATCGCGGTCGCGAGGCTCTGCTGCCAAGATCGGAACGCGGCGCGGGTCGTCGGGTCGAACGTGTTGAAGATCTGGTCGAGCTGGACGGCCGGGATCGACCTGGCTCACGTTCAGCGTGCCGTTGTCCGGGAGCGCCGGGCTGCCCTTGGTGCCGGGCGAAAGCTGCACGTAGGTCTCGCCGAGCAGCGTCTTCTCGCGCAGGATCGCGGTCGCGTTGCGGTGGATCGGCGCGTACTTGTTGTTCATCTGGATCGTCACCAGCGTCCCGCTGGCCTTCGTGTCGAGCTGCTTGCCGACGACCTTGCCGACGCTCACGCCCGCGATCCGGACGTCCGCCTGGTCGGCCAGGTCGTACGCGTTCTGGAACGCGACCTGGAACCGATAGCCCTGCGTCTCGAACGGGATCGTGCCGCCGAAGGACAGCCACAGGAACAGCAGCAGGCCGATGCACGACAGCGCGAACAGCACCATCGTCACGACTCTCGAGGCCTTGGGGCTACCGGTGTGCATCTAGTGACCCGCCTTCTTCGCCGCCGCGGTCGCCTGAGCCGGCGCCTTGAGGCTCTGGGCGTAGGACTTGAAGTCCTTCGACAGGCCGAGGCTGCCGCCGCTGCCCGGGCACAGGCCGGTGTTCGAGAGGATCGGCAGCGTGTTCAGCACGACCGCCGACAGCGGGCCGAGGTTCTGGGTGATCTGGGTGAGCGAGGCGCAGCTCGCCTGCAGGAACAGCTGGCGGAAGTCGCCGTTGGCGTCCTGGGTCGCGAACACGCTGCGGGCGTTGTGGTCGCCCCAGGCCAGCCACCACAGGTAGCCGTGCTGCGTGCCGCCGGGGGAGTACCCGAGGTCGTTGAAGAGGTGGTTCAGGACCTTGAACGTGCCGGTCAGACCCGGCGTCGCCTTCGCGAGGTTGTTCGACGCGGGCTTCAGGTTGCGCACGAGCGGCCGCGCCGCGACCACGAACGGCCGGATCTGGGTCTTCAGCACCGGTGTGATCGGCTTCGCGAGATCGATCGTCGCCCGGTTGGCGGCTGGGATCTCCTGAACCGCCGGGAGCAGGTTGCGCGTCGCCGGCGCGACGATGTTCGCGAACGTCTGCACCTTCTGGAGCGTCGTCGTCGCCTGCTGGAGCGTGCTGGGCAGGTCGTGGATCGACTGGCTCACGCCCTGGTTGGCGTTCGCGAACGCGTGGAAGACCTTCGAGCTCGAGTCGATCAACTGCACGATCTGGCCCTGGTTGTGCGGAGAGCGCGGTGTTCAGCACCTGCAGCGAGTGGACGAGGCGCTGGAGGTTCTGCTGGCGCACCGCGACGACCTGGCTCAGCTCCGCCAGAGACCGGTGCGTCGGCAGGAACCGCGCGAGCAGCTGCGCGAGCTCCGAGCCGCCGTTTGTCTTCAGCCCCTGGCCGGCGCCGTTGACCAGCAGGTCGAGGTAGGAGCGCGTGTCGGCGTCGAGCGACGCGAGGATCTCGTCGGGATTGATGTCCGGGTTCGTGTTGGAGACCGGGATCGTGTAGCCCTGCTTGGCGGCCGGCGCGCTCGACGTGCCCGGGTTGAGCTCGATGAACATGTCCTTCAGGCCCGTCTTCGGGCGCAGCAGCGCGGTCGCGTTGGTGTGGATCAGGTGGCTGTACTTCGGATCGATGTCCATCCGCACGACCGCGACGCCGTTCTTCAGCGTGACGGCGCCGATGTTCTCCGATCTGCACGCCCGACACGCGCACGGTCTGGCCCTGACCCGGCGTCACCGCCTGCCCGGTCTGGAACGCGGCGTTCAGCGAGTACTGGCTGGTCCACGGCCACGTCAGGCGCTCCTTGTTGAGGATGTACCCGGACACCGCGGCGGCCAGGATGACGAGCACGATGATCGCGACGAAATCGACGAGGTGGTTTTTGATCGCGCGCTTCATCAGCTAGTGGGTCTTGATCGCCTTGCCGCCGACCGTGACGTTCAGGCCCTGTGCCTTGCCGATCCGCGCGAGCTGCGGGAGCAGCGTCTGGTTGATCGCGGTCTGGAGGATGCCCTGGACGCCGGAGTTGACGCTCGTGTTGATCTGCTTCGGGCCGGCGCCGACCGGTGACTGGATCGCGTCCTCGGTGATCGCCGGCTGTGTCTCGCACGGGACGTTCGGCTTCAGCGGCGGCCTGGAGACCGGGACCAGTGCGCCGTCGCCGCTCGCGTGCTGCGCGGGCATCACCGGCTGCGTCCCCGCAATCTTCGTCAGTGATTGCCCGAACAGCCCCGGCTGCAGCGAGTACGTGAGGCTGCCGCCGTTGCCGAGCACCCGCACGTACGGGCCGTTCGCGTCGAAGTCGCGCGACTCGCCCGCGAGGCCCGGGAGGAAGTCGACTCCCTCGACGTACACCGGCCGCTCCGGGAACCCGTTCGAGGAGTTGAAGTTCGGGTCGTGGATCGTCAGGTTCGTCCACGGCAGGATCTCGTTCACCTGGCAGCTCGCCGCCGGGCGCACCTGGTTGTTCATGAACGGGATCGTCTGCTCGTTGAGCTTCGCCAGCGACGGGACCGTCGACGGACAGGTCGTTGGTCAGGCCGCCGAGCTCGTTCGGCTGCACCAGCAGCCGCAGCTGGTTGAAGAACGGGAGGCTCGACGTCGATCATCGGCGCGGTCGACTTGACCCCCGGGACGAGGTCGCGGGCGAACTCGCGCACCGGCGGGAACGCGTTGTTGAGCGCGTTCAGCGCGGGCGTCGCGACCGCGAGCGTGCGCGGCAGCTCGTTGATCGCGCTCGACAGCGCGACGTTCTCACGCGCGATCGCGTTCGCGGTCGTGTTGAAGTCGGTGATCAGGTTCTCGAGGTTCTGCGGATGCGCGGCAAACGCGCCGTTGACCTGGCCACTCTTGTCGATGAAGTTCGACAGGTCGTGCGGCTGGGTCCCGAGCGTCGCGTGGGCGTCCTCGGACCCGTACTTGTACGCGGGCGTCCAGTACTGGATCGACTGGTTGTAGGTCGGGCCGCCCTGCTTGACGCCGATCCCGAACTGCTTGAGCAGGATCTGGAGGTTCGAGCGCGTGTTCTGCTGCAGCGAGGTCAGCAGCTGATCGAACTGGACCGGCTCCTTGCCCTGCTGAACCGCGAACGTGAAGTTGTCCGGGGCGACCGGGGCGCTCGGCGAGCCGGGGTACAGGTCCACGAAGAAGTTCCCCTCGAGGAAGATCCGCGGGCGGATCCAGAAGGTCGCGTCCTTGTGGATCGGGAGCCCGTTGTTGTTGATCGTGAGCGTCACGTTGGCGGCGGTGCACTGGCCACCCGGGACCGCCGGGGCAAGCTCGCAGCCCTTGACGGGCGCGATGCTGACGACCTTGCCGACGTTGATCCCGGCGATCCGCACCTGGGAGTCCTGCTTGAGCCCGTTCGCGCTCGAGAACATCGCGTGGACCGTGTACGGGCTCGCGAACGGGTTCGCGAACTTCGTGTAGGCGGCGTAGGAGAACCCGACGACGAGCACGATCCCGATCGCCCCCGCGACGAACGGGCTGAACTTCCGCTTGTACATGCCGCCGCGCTTACGTCTCATGGGTTCTGCGGGTAGTAGGGGAGCTGGGGTCCGACCGTCGGGGTGCGGCTGAACGTCTCGCCGGCGGGCACCCGGGAGAGTCCGGACCAGGTCGTGCCCTGGTCGCCGGGGGTGTACGCGTCGGTGACGAGGCTGCGGCCCTTCGGGTCGCCGTGGTTCTCCTTGAGCTGGTAGCCGCGCTGCCCGACCTCGCAGTCGGCGTTGCCCTGGCCGTCGATCGCGGCCGCGTACGCGGGCCCGTGGGCGTACTCGGCGTTACCCGGGTACCCCTGGTCGGGCGGGTCGCCGGGCTGGTAGCCGTTGGCGGGATACGCCGAGCCCTGCACGCCCGCGTTCGACGCCTGGTGGTTGTTGAACTGGATCAGCGCGCGCTGCGCCATCCCGAAGCTCGTCTGCTCGGAGACGAGGTCCTGGATCTCGACCCAGAAGTAGTTGAACTGGTTGCAGACGGTCTCGTACGGGCCGAGGTACTTGATCATCGGGCCGAGCGTGCTGACGGTCTGGTTGAGCCCGTTCAGCGCGATGTTCGTGCCCGGATCGAGCGACAGCGACTTCAGCGAGCTCAGCACGTTCTGGAGCTTCTGGTTGACCGGCGGCGTCCGCGGCAGCACCTTGATCCCCGCGGCGAGCGCCGGGTTGATGTTCGGCAGCGCCTGCTCGAGCTGCTGGGTCGCCGGGAGCAGCTTCTTGTTGAACGTGGTCAGGTCGACAAGGAACGGCTGCTGGACTTCGAGCGAGCGGGTCGAGACGTCGAGCGTCGGCGGCGACTCCTTGATCGTGTTCGCCAGGTCCGACGCGTTGCGCGAGATCGCCTCGAACGTCGTCGCCTGGTCGGCGAACAGCTTCACGTTGGTCGCCGCGACCGGCGACAGCGTCCCCATGAACCCGTTCAGCGCCTCGAAGAACCGGGTCAGCTCGGTGTTCGGATCCGAGAGGTACTGCGCGACCGGCTGCAGGTGGCCGAACAGCGCCGGCAGGGTCGAGATCGTGTCGTTCAGGCTCGAGCCCCGTGCGGCGAGCGCGTTGCCGTAGCCGGCGAGGTTGTTCTGGACCGCCGGCCGCGTCTTGTCGTCGAACATCTTGGCGATGTCGTCGAACTGGACCGGGACCTCCGTCTGCGAGGCCTTCATCACGGCGCCGTCGGGGAACACCTTGCTCGAGTGCCCACGACTGATGTCGATGTACTTGAGGCCGAGCGCCGACCGCGGCCTGATCGTCGCGGTCGAGTCGACCGGGATCTTGCCCTGCTGCGTGTTCAGGTTGAGGACCGCCTCCGCGCCGACCTGGCCGTTCGGGAGCACGATCGGCTGCATGCTCGCGACGACGCCGACGCGGTAGCCGCCCTCGCGCACGTCGTTGCCGTCGACGAGCGCGGCGGCGTTGGCGAACTCGACCTTCAGCTGCCTGGTCGGGACGAACGGCAGGCCGTTGGTCGCGTTGTACGCGAGGAACACGGCGACGACCGCAACGAGCACGGTCACGGCGCCGATCAGCACCGGGTTCGCGAAGGTGTTCTGGTGGCGGGCTCTCACGGCGCGAGTAGGTAGTTGAGGAGTTGCTGGGCCTGGCTGCCGTTCGGCTGGCTGGAGCTGGTCGACCCGCTGGTCGCGGCGCCGGCCGCGCCGGTGACGGCGCCGGTGGCGCCCTTCGCGGCGCCGGTCGCGCCGTTGACGATCGAGCCGGTTGTCGACCCGATCGTCCCGAGCAGGCCGCCGATCGCCTGGCCGAGGGGCGGTGCGCTCGAGCTGGGCGAGCCGCCCGAGCCGGAGCTCGATCCGGACGTGCCGGGCGAGGAGCCAGCCGATCCCGGCTTCGCGCTCGCGGCTGCGTCCTTGGCGTTGCTCTTGTCCGAGGCGGGCAGCGGCGACGGGGTCAGCTTGCACGCGCTCGTCTTCGGGCCCGTGTAGCTGACGCCGTACTGCGGCGGCTCGATCGGCGCGGCGCCCGGGTCGGGGACGCACGCGCTCGGGTTGGCGGGAGTCGCGTCCTTTGCGTTGAAGCTCGGGTCGGGCTCGTTCACGCCCGGCTGGTTCGGCCCGAGGAACGCGTAGCAGCTACGCGGGTTCGACGCCGAGTACTGGCTGAGGTTGCCGCCGAGCGCCTGGTACTGCTGGAGCGACTTCGCGATCGTCACCGGGGTCGCGTACGGGCTGCAGGTCGGGCTCGCGAACGCGTCGACCGCGAGCATGTGACCCCACGGGCCGAAGTAGTCGATCGCGTTGGTGATGTTGAACACGTACTGCAGCACGCCCTCGAGCCCGCTGTATCCCGTGCCGCCGTTGGGGCTGCGCGGATCTGGCTCGATCGGCCCGCCGGCCGACGCTGTCCGCTTGTGGGCGTCGAGCGCGTTCAGCACGATCGAGAGGTTCTGCGCGAGCTCGGGCGTCGGCTTCGCGAACTGGTTGAGGTGGGCGACCGGCGACCGCGCCGCCTGGACCGCGGGCGTGCCGACCGCCGACGCCTGACCGAGCGACTTCAGCGACGGCACCGACACGTGCGAGAACGGCGTCAGCTCGTGGAAGAACTGAGTGAGGTTCGCCGACGCGGCGTTGAGGTTCTGGAACACCGGATCCTGCGCGTCGGCCGCGGCGCCGAGCTTCTGCAGCGCCGGCTTGAGCTGCTCGAGGAACGCCGGCAGCTTCTTCCACGTCGCCTCGATCGCCGGCGCCTGCGTGGCGGAGATCGTCGAGGCACGGTCGGCCTCGACGATGAACCGCTGGACGTCGCTCGAGCTGTTCGCGAGCGCGGTGATCACCGAGTCGGCGTTGACGTTGAGCTGCTGGATCGTGTGCGCGTCGCCCGCGAGCAGCGCCAGCAGGTTGTCGGTCTGAGCGAGCGCCGGGTCAGCCCGCCGAAGCGCGGTCTGGAGGTCCTCCGAGCGCGCCGCGACGGCCGCGCCGAGCTCGTTGATGATCACGCTGAACCGCTCGCGGTAGGGCAGCCGCATGATGTCCTGGACGAGGTCGGCCGGGATCGTCGACTGGGTGTGCGAGGCGGGGATCGTGGCGCCCGGCTTCAACACCTTGCCGGTCGTGCCGGGCTCGCAGTCGACGAAGTACTCGCCGATCAGCGACTGCGGCCGCGACTGGCAGAACGCGTCCGAGTGAAACTGGCCGAATCCCCTCGTGTTCGCCTGCACCCCGACCAGCGCGTGCAGCGGGTTCTGGCAGTGGGCCTGCGGCTCACTGGAGCAGAGATTGATCGACTTGATCGAGCCCGAGGTCACGCCGGCGACCTTGAAGTCGGCGCCGACGGTCAGCCCGAACGCGTTGTCGAGCTCGATGTTGTAGGTCGGGCTGCTGTTGCCGCCGGAGGCACCCAGCGTGAGAGCCAGGAAGCCCCCGACGGCGAGCAGCACAGCGGCACCAACGAGGATCCGTCTCATTTTCCGGTCGGCACCTGGTTCGGGCTGCAGGGGTAACCCGATTCGGGGAACCAGCCGGCGCTGGAGCCGGGTGTTGGTCCGCGCTCCATCGAGCCGGGGCAACGATCCCCCTGACCGGTGGTGAGCACGCTTGATGCAAAGGCCTGGCGCAGGCCAGGGTTGTTGAGGAGCTGCGGGAGCAGGTTGAGCGTCCCGTTGTTGATCGAGCCGAGGCCGATGTTGATGCCGATCCGGCTGGCGGCACCGTTCGCGTCATACACGCCGGGGTGCGAGTAGCCCTCGAACCAGCCGGTGAGGTCGACGGCGTACGGGCGCGCGACCGCGAGCTCCGGCGTCGCCTGGTTGAGCGCCTGCTGCGAGACGACGAACGCGCCGGAACGCTGCTTGCCGTCGG
The DNA here is from genome assembly GCA_963770735.1 of uncultured Solirubrobacterales bacterium. Taxonomy (GTDB): domain Bacteria; phylum Actinomycetota; class Thermoleophilia; order Solirubrobacterales; family Solirubrobacteraceae; genus Palsa-465. The sequence continues at coordinate 35,403 of CAVYRB010000002.1, forward strand.
CGTTGACCTTCGGCACACCGAACTCGCCACCGACGGTCGAGTGCGCAAGTGGCACGGCGAGATTGCTCAGCTCGATCAGGTCGTTGTTGGCACCCGGCCGCTGGATGATGTTGGCGAGGTTCTTGATCGTCGGGACCGACTGCTCGGCCAGCGGGCGCAGCTGCTGCAGCAGCGCCTGAAGCCGGCCGTTGGGGTAGCCGGACCTCGGGAGCACGTCCTGCTTGGACGCGTTGATCAGCGTGTTGAGGTCGGTCAGCGCGTTGCGCAGGTTCACGAACGTCGTGTTCCCGAGCCGCAGGAACCCGGGAAGGCGCTGGATCGACTCGCCGAGCGCGGTCTGCTGGCTCGCGAGCGCGCTGAACGTGGTCGACAGGTGCGAGACGAGCCCGCTCAGGTCCGACTGCCGCTGGGCGAGGTCGGTGACCAGATGGCTCGAGTTGACGATGAAATGGGTGAAGTTGTTGGTGTCGCGGTTGAGCTCGCCGAACAGCATGCTGCTCGTCGCGATCGCGGGGTTGAGGTACTGCCACGCGAGCTGCACCTTCTTGCTCGAGCCCGCGTACTGCGAGGCCGATCCCTGGAACACGTCCTGGATGCCCTTGCGCGTGGGCGCGTCGAGCGTGTTGAAGAGCTCGTCGAGGTCGACCGCGGCGGTCGTCTGGGCGGTCGAGATCTCGCCGCCGTTGGGGATCGGCGGCGCGTTGCCCGGGCCGAGGTTGAGATCCACGTACCGGTTGGCGATGCCCGACAGCGACGCCTGCCGGACGATTGCCTGCGTGCCCTGGTGCAGCGGCTTGAAGGTCGAGTCGTTGATCGTCAGGGTCAGCACGGCCTGGCCGTTGGGGGTCAGCTCGATGTCCGACACGCTCCCGATCGAGCTGCCCGACACCTGGACCTGGTCGCCGGAGACGATCTGGCTGGCGTTCGTGAACAGCGCCTTGACCTGGTAGGAGGAGCCGCCGGAGAGCAGCACGACGGCCACGGCCACGATCACGACCGCGACCGCGCCCAGCGCCACGACTCGGCTGATCACCGATGAGTTGCGCAACGCCGCACTCTGGTAGTTGGCGCCCGCGTGAGCGACCTAGTCAATTGATGCTCTCCCTCGAGGGCCATTTGACTCCCCTGCCGAAGTCAGAAAATCGAAGCTACCAACGGCCTCTTCGGCCTGTCAATTTCGAACCGACACACGAGTAACGTGCGTGGAATACCCGTTCTGTTACCCGGGAATCCGGTGGTTCGAAGCGTCTGTCGCCGGGATTGCGTGGCGGGGCGTCGACGGGGAGCGCGAGTTGAACGCCGCCAGCGGCACGGCTAAGCCTCGACTTGAGGGTTAGTCTAGGCGCGTCAGCGGTGAGATACCCGGGGCGGGATTCGAACCCGCAGAGCTCTTACGAGCAACGCGTTTTAAGCGCGCTGACTTTGCCAATTTGCCTACCCGGGCTCGCGCGCAGATGTTAGATCGGGCGACGGGCGTGGCCTAGGGTTCGACCGGCGCGCCGGCGATCCGCGCACCCGGCGGCTTCGTGGGCGAAAACTTTCGCCTGGCGAAAGGAATCGCCCGCAATGGCGGGCGATTCCTCACCCGGACTGGGTGGCGATTCCTCATTAAGACCCGCGTAAGAATGGCGCAACTATTCCGCTGCTACGGTGTCCCTCTTACTGAGGGTCGGTAGGTGAAACGGTCGGAGGCCCTCGCCCACGCGTGGAAGTCTCTGCTCTCAGATACTCGCCCGGCTCCGTCGGCCTGCACGGCAAGACGCCGCTTCTCAGGCTCCAGTCCGACGAACGGTTGATCGCTTTCATCCGCCGGGGCAACCACAACGCCTTCGAGGTTCTGTTCAGCCGGTACCAGTCGAGGCTGCTGGCGTTCTGCCGCCACCTGCTCAGCTCCAAGGAGGACGCCGAGGACGTTCTGCAGGAGGTCATGACCGCGGCGTTCAACGCAATCCTCGCCGACGACCGGCCGATCAACGTACGCCCCTGGCTATACCGCATCGCGCGCAACCGCAGCCTCAACCATCTTCGCCGCGCGCAGGCGATCGGCGTCGACTCGATGGACATCCACCTCTCCGAGCACGGCGCGACCACCGCCGACAAGGTCCACGAGCGCGAGCGCTTCCGGCTGCTGGTCGGCGACATCCAGGACCTGCCCGAGACCCAGCGCACGGCGCTCGTGCTGCGCGAGATGGACGCGCTCTCCTACGAGCAGATCGCCGAGGCGATGGAGACGACCGTCCCCGGAGTCAAGTCGCTGCTCGTGCGTGCGCGGATCGCGCTCGCCGAGGCCGCCGAGGCGCGCCAGCTCTCCTGCGACGACGTCCGGCTCGAGCTCGGCGAGGTCGCCGAAGGCCTCCGCAAGAAGCCCGACGCGCTCGCCCGTCGCCACCTGCGCTCGTGCGATCGCTGCTCGGCGTTCCAGGGTCAGATCAAAAAGACGAACAAGGCGCTCGCAGCACTGCTGCCGATCGGCCCGCTGGCGGCACTGAAGGGGCTTGCGATCTTCCACCTCGGCCATTCCGCCGGGACCAGCTCCGGCGCGGCGGGGACGACCGCCGGCGCGACCGGCGCGGGCGCAGGCGCGACCGCAACAGGCGCGGGCGCGGGCGCGACGGGCGCCGGGGCGGGAGCGACCGCCGCCGGCGCTGGCGCAGGCGCGACCGCCGGCGTCACCGGCGCGGGCGCCGGCTTCGGCGCCGCCGGTGCGACCGCCGGAGCGACCGGAGCTTCGATCGTCGGCTCAGCCGGATCGGCGCTGTCGGCGGGGGCGGGCGCGCTCGCCGGGAAGGCGGCGGCCGGGCTCGCGGCCGCGGCAATCGTGACCGCCGGAGCCGTCGAGGCCACGCACGGGAACCACCGCCGGATCGGCGCCGCGGCCGTACCCGGCGCGATTCAGGCGCAGGCCCCGATCGGCGCCGCCGCGGCGACCCACGCGGGCGCCGCGCACGGCAAGACCGCCAAGGGCCTCAAGCACGACGGCAAGCTGCTCGGCGGCAAGGCCCAGGGCAAGAACGCGCAGGGCAAGTTGACGAAGGCGGCCAAGACGACAAGCGGCACCGCCACCAACGCCACCGCGACGACCGGCACGAAGGCGACCGCGGATAAGACCGCGACGACCACGGCCACGACAACCACCCCGGCCACCACCACCCCGGTGACGACGGATCCGGGTCGGAGCCAGAGCCAGACCGATCCGACGGTGCTGACCTCGCAGCCGACCTCGCCTGGTGCCGGCACCTCGCCCTCGTCGGGCGGCGACCCGAGCACGGGCACGTGGACACCGCCGACGCCGCGGCCGAGCGACCCGGGCGGCGGCTCCACGTCGACCACGCCGTCGGACTCGGGGACCACGGGTAGCGGTACGACGGGTACAACCGGTGCGACCGGTCCCACCGGACCGACGGGGACCGACGGATCCGGCAGCAGCAGCTCGGGCGACGGCGGCTCGACGGGCAACAGCGGCAGCTCCACGGGCAACAGCGGCAGCTCCACGGGGACCGACCCGGGCCAGACCGGGACGACCGGCCCCACCGGCGTCGTCGATTCGCTCGGCGGCAGCGTCGGCGTCCTGGACGATTCCAGCCCCGCCGTCACCAACTGACCGCCGTCGGTTGATCGACCTCGAGTACTTCCGCGAGGTCGACATGCGCGTCGGGCGGATCGAGGCCGTCGACGACTTCCCCGAGGCGCGCGTCCCGGCGTGGAAGCTGACGATCGACTTCGGCGAGGAACTCGGGCGCAAGCGCTCCTCGGCCCAGATCACCAACTACACGCGCGAGCAGCTGTTGGGCACGCTCGTCGTCTGCGTCGTCAACTTCCCGCCGCGGCGGATCGGCCCGTTCCGCTCCGAGGTGCTGGTGCTCGGAGCGCTCGACGACGGACTCGGCGTGGTGCTGCTCCGGCCCGACCGGGACGCCGCGGTGGGCTCGCGGATCGGCTGAGCGGGCTAGCGCGGACTGAGCTGCAGGATCGGGATCGTGCGGCCGGCGCGACCGGCCGACTCCCGGTAGCTCGCGTACGGCGGGAACACGCGGTCGGCGAGGCTCCACAGCCGCTCGCGCTCGGCCTCGTCGTCCACGACCGTGGCGTGGAACGGCCGCCCGCCCAGGACCACGTCCGGATGCGCGAGCGCGTTGTGGTACCAGGACGGGTTCTCGGGCAGCCCGAGCTTCGAGGCGATGATCGTCACGCGGCCGCCGTCGTTGAAGTAGATGACGCCGTTCTGCCTCGGCAGGCCGGTCTTTGCACCGCGCGTTTCGAGCAGCGCGGTCGGGAGCAGCAGCCCGAACCCGAGGCGGCCTCGGGTTAGCCGCATCACATACGGGTCCAGCGGCCACACGACCTTGCGCGACAGCCACCCCGCGGCGCGGGTTCCGAGCAGTCGCGCGAACGCCGTGTAGAGCCGGCTCCGCGGCGCTCGCGGGTCGACGTAGCGGAGCGTCACGGCCCCGGTTGCGCGCCGACGACGATCGCGGCCCGGGGCGTCCCGTCGACCGTGACCTGGTAACGAGCGGGCTTGAGGCCTGCCAGCCGCGTGGCGAGGTGGCCCTTCGCCGGGACCGTCAGCGAATGACCGGCGACCGCGACCGTCAGGGGATGGGATGCATGGGAGGTGACGGTCAGGAGGATCGTCGTCGCCGCCGGCGCGCCGATTGTCCGCGGGCTCAGCGTCCCGTCGGCGGCCGCGAAGAAGTCGGCCGGCAGGAACGCTGTCGCGGCGCCGTTGTTCGACGGAATCGTGCCGGTCGTGGCCTGGGTACTCGTCGTGGGGGCGACCGCGGTCACGCTGATCGTCCCGGTGGTCGCGCTCCGTGTCGCGCCGGTCGTCGCGGAGCCCGTCGACGGCGAGCTTGTCGACGACGAGCCACACCCCGCGAGCGGAAGGATTGCGGCGAGGCTCGCGAGCGCCACAGCGGGGGCCGAACGGCTCATCGGCCCGCCCTCGCGGGCCGGTAAATCCTCCAGAGAGATACGCAGACGCAGACCGGCAAGGTTGTCCGAGTATGACGCCCGCCGGGCCGCTAGGCCTCGCCGTACACGGCCGTCAGGGCCCGGTAGTAGCGGTCCTCCCCGAACCGCTCCCGCGCGCCGTCGAGCGCCGCCGCGCCGAGCCGCTCGCGCTCGGCTGGGTCGCCCCAGAGCTGCGCCAGCCGCTCGGTCCAGGCGCCGAGGTCTTCGGCCGGGAGCGCTAGGCCGGAGCCGACGAGCTCGGGCAGGCCACCGCGGTCCGACGCCAGCACCGGGACCCCCGAGGCGAACGCCTCGAGCACCGAGTACGGACACGCCTCCTCGCACCTCGACGGCGCCAGGACCACGCCCGCACGAGCCCGGAGCTCCGCCAGCTGCTCGGGGCTCAACAGGCCCGTGAAGCGCACGTCTCCCCCGGTCGCGAGCGATTCGAGCCGCGGCCGGTCGTGCCCCTCGCCGGCGACGACGAGCGGCACGCCCGCGGCGACCGCCGCGCGGACGGCCGTGTCGAACCCCTTCTCCTCGACGAGCCGCCCCGAGACCAGCACGTGGTCGCCCGCTCCGGCCGACGACGCCGCCGCGAACCGCTCGTCCGGGACGAAGTTCGGCAGCGTCGCCGCCTTCTCGGCGGGGAGTCCGAGCTCGACGAGCCGCCCGCCGTGCGCCTCGCTCAACACGACGAACCGGTCGGCCTCCGCGAACAGGTGCGGCTGCTGAAGGTGCAGACCGGCCGCGTACACCGCCGCCTCCCCAAGCGACCCGCGGCACCGCAGCCGGAGCCCGGGCCGCGTGTCGCTACCCCGGCAGCGGTGACACGGCCGTCCATCGCGATAGGCGATCCCGATCGCGCAGAACAGGCGGAAGTTGTGCAGATGCAGGACGGTCCGGGCGCCCGCGCCCCGCGCCGCCGCCAGCGCCCTCCACCCGAACAGCGGGTGGAGGTTGTGCGCGTGGACGATGTCCGCCCGCAGCCGTCGGACCGCGGCCTGCACGGACTCCGGATCGACGCCGCCCGCCAGCAGCCCGTGCGCGGCCCGCACCCTGCCCGCGTCGGCGGAGCTTCGCTCCAGCAGCTCGACCGCGTGGCCTCGCCGCTCGAGCAGGCTCGCGATGTCCTGCACGGTGCGCTCCTCGCCACCGAGCGACCGGTAGCGGTTGTGGAGCAGCAGGACCCGCATCGTCAGGCGATCGCCGCACCCGAAGCGCGGTCCGTCACTGCCCGACCGAGAACAGCGCCTCGAGGTCGTGGCGCGAGTACGCCTCGAACGCGACCATCGTGTGCGTCCGCTTGACTCCCTGCAGGCGCGAGAGCCCGTCCGCCACCACCCGCGCGAGCTGGTCGGGCTCGCGCAGGCGCAGGATCGCGACGAAGTCCCACTCGCCTGTCACCGAGTATGCCTCGGCGACGCCGTCGATGTCGGCGAGCTCGCCGCCGAGCGTCGACAGCGCCGACTGCTCGGCCTCGATCAGGACGATCGCGTGGATCACTCTGTGTGGGTCTCCCCCGGCTCGAGCACGACGACGGTCGAGCCGGTCGACGTCTCGACGTCGGATTTGAACGCCTGCGCGTCGGTCTCGATCGGCGGGAACGTGTTGTAGTGGCACGGGATCACGGTCTTGGCGGCGATGAACTCCGCGGCGCGGACCCCGTCGATGCGATCCATCGTGTAGTGGCCGCCGATGCACATCAGCGCGACGTCGACCGGATCGGGGTGCGCGATCAGCTGCAGGTCGGAGAACAGGGCGGTGTCGCCGAGGTGGTAGACGAGCTTGCCGCCGATCCCGATCAGCAGACCGGCGGGGGTGCTGACCGTGCCCTTCGGCGTGGTCGACGTGTGCCAGGCCGGGACGAGCTTCACCCAGCCCCAGTCGAACTTGACCGTGCCGCCGAGGTTCGCGTCGAACGTGTCGACGCCCTCCTCGGCGATCTCGTGCGCGATCTCGGTGATCGCCACCACGGGCGCGCCGGAGCGCTTGGCGATCGCGACGGTGTCGCCGATGTGGTCGGCGTGGCCGTGGGTCAAGAGGATCGTCGTCGGATTGACGTCGTCCGCGCTCACCGCGGCTTTCGGGTTCCCGGTCAGGAACGGATCGATCAGCACCCTGTGCTCGCCGTCTGAAAGCTCGAAGCAAGCGTGGCCGAGAAAGCGGATGTCGGTCATCAGTCCTCCTGTTCGGTTGATTCGGTCCCCGGCGCGCCCGGCGCCCGGGTCAGCTCCTGCGCCAGCTCAAAGCCGACTGCTACCCCGACCAGCATCCCGAGGCGTGCCTCGTCAGCGAGCATCGTCCGGATCCGGCCGATCCGCTCGCAGGAATCCTCGACCGTGACCGCCTCCCGCACCGCCTGGTCGTGACCGCCCTCGAACCAGCCGCCGTCCTGGAGCGCCTGCGCGAGCAGGTGTTCCAGCGCCGGCGCCGTGCGGATCACCACGTCCTGGGCCCGCGCGAACCGGCCCGGTTCGGCAATCGCGGCGACGGCGGCGTCGAGCTCGGCGTCGGTGAAGGCACGGTCATCGGGCACTTCGTTGCGATCATACGTACGTGGCTGTCCCGCTGACATCGCTGTCGCACGGCGCCGGCTGCGGGTGCAAGCTTCCGGCGGCCGCGATCTCGCCGCTGCTGGCCCAGCTCCCCGGCGGCGTCGGCGATCCCAACGTGCTGGTGGGCTTCGACACGAGCGACGACGCGGGCGTGTACCGGGTCAGCGACGAGCTCGCGCTCGTCACCACGGTCGACTTCTTCACCCCGATCGTCGACGACCCGTTCGACTTCGGCCGGATCGCGGCGACCAACGCCGTGTCCGACATCTACGCGATGGGCGCGACGCCGGTCACGGCGCTGAATCTGGTCGCGTTCTCGCTCGAGCAGCTCGGCGAGGAGGTGCTGCTCGAGATCCTTCGGGGGGCTGCGGCGGTCGCCGCCGATGCCGGGCTCGCGATCGTCGGCGGGCACTCGATCGAGGATCAGGAGCCGAAGTTCGGGTGGGCCGTGACCGGGATCGTCGCGCCCGATGACGTCCTGACCAACGCCGGGGCCCGCGCCGGCGACGCGCTCGTCCTGACGAAGCCGCTCGGCTCGGGCGCGGTCTCGACCGCGGTCAAGCGGGGCGTCCCCGGCGCCCCGATCGAGCGGGCGGTCGAGGTGATGACGACGCTCAACCGCGACGGTGCCGCAGCGGCGCGCGCAGCCGGGGCGCACGCGATGACCGATGTCAGCGGCTTCGGGCTGCTCGGCCACCTCCACGAGCTCGCGGAGGCCAGCGGTCTCGCCGCCGAGATCGACGCGGAGGCCGTGCCCGCGATCGACGCTGTGCTGGAGCTCCTCTCCGACCCCGATGACGCCTCGGTGGCGGGGGGTACCCGACGTAATCGCGCCCACGCCGAGGAATTCGCGACGTTCGCGGACGCCGTGCCCGAGCCGCGCCGCTGGCTCGTATCCGACGCGATGACCTCGGGCGGGCTGCTCGTCGCGCTCCCGCCCGAGCACGCCGCGGCTGTTCCCGGGTGGGAGATCGGCCGCCTCGTTGACGGCGCCGCGGGCGCTATTGCGGTTCGGTGAGCGCGAGCGGAAGCCCGATCGCGATCCCGCCCAGGACGCCCACGAGGTCGGCGATCCACGCCGACGTGGGGACGACCAGCGGCATCAGAGCCACCGCGAGGCCGATCGCGAGCGCGCCGAGCAGGTCGCCGTCGATCTCGTCGCCGTGCCGCAGCGCGATCACGTCGGGGATCGCCCACGCGACGACCAGCGCCAGCGCGCCGCCGTTGGCCCCGAGCACGAACGGGACGCTGTAGAGCGAGGCGGCAGCGGCGGTCCCGCCGATGGCGCCGACCGCGTACAGCGCTATCACCGGCAGCGGGCCGTGCCGGCGCTCGAGCAGCCACCCGAAGATCGCGATCGCGCCGAGCGTGATGAACGCGTAGCCGGTGTTGTTGTAGACGAAGCCCGAGGTGATCAGCCGCCACCAGTGCGAGCCGGGCTTCTCGCCCAACACCGAGATCGTGTGCAGCCCGATCAGCGACGTCCGCCACAGCAGGCACCCGACGATCCCGGTCAGGACCAGCGCGATCGTCGCGTACGGGCGCGATTCTGCGCGGATCCCGGGGATCTCGCCCCGGCGCAGTCGCGGCAGTGTCGGCGCCGGGCGCCTGCGGCGGCGTTCGGTGACGCGGCCGTCGCGGTCGATCTTCGGCGCGCGCTTACGCAGCCGGTTGCCGCAGTACGGGCACTCCGTGATGTACGGGCTGACTTCCGATCCGCAGCTCTTGCAGACGACGAACAGTTCCGGGTTGCCCGTGCTCATCCGTAGACCGATTGTAGTCCTGACCAGAGGCCCGGAAGCGGCGAGTTCCGGTGCCCCCGGCGCTGATCAGACCGACGAGGCCTCCACGATCTCGTGCATCACCTCGCGCAGGTCGTGGTTTGCCTCGTATACGACGACCTGACGGCTGGCGCCGTTGCCCCGCTCGAGCAGGTCCTCGACGTGTTCGAGCTCGGTGGCCGAGCCGAGCTCGTCGGCGTGGGGGCGGATCCGGTCCACGAGGCGCTGGGCCAGCTCCCGAGTCGAGACCCGCTCGGAGCCGGGGAGGTCGACGAGCTCGCCGTCGAGCCCGTGCCGGGCCGAAAGCCACTTGTTCTCGTCGAGCATCTCGTACGGGTAGCGGGACAGCGGCTGGCCGGACTCGTAGTGCTCGGACAGCTCCTTCACGAGCCCCTGGACCAGCGCCGCGAGGCCGAGCGTGTGGTCGACCCGCGTCTGCGAGTCCATCACCCGGACCTCGACCGTCCCGAAATTCGGGTGGGGCCGGACGTCGAACCACAGATACGTGTAGTCCTCGATCACCCGCGCCTTGATCATGAACTCGATCCGCTCGGCGTAGTCGGCCCAGTCCTTGTACGTCGGCGGCATCCCGACCCGCGGGAACGCGCGGAAGATCGGGGTCCGGGTCGAGGCCATCCCGGTGCGGTCGGCCCGCCAGAACGGCGAGTTCGCCGACAGTCCCAGCAGCACCGGCATGTGCACCCGCATCCCGTTGGCGACGTGGATCGCCTTGTCGGGGTCGTCGACGCCGACGTGCACGTGGACCCCGAAGATCAGCTCCTGTCGGGCGACGAACCGCAGCGCCGCGATCAGGTCGCGGTAGCGGGGCCGCGCGACGATCCGCTGGTCTTCCCACATCGCGAACGGGTGCGTCCCCGCGGCCGCGATCGCGAGCCCCTTCGATGCCGCCTTCTGGATCACCTGCGCCCGCAGCGCGCGCAGCTGTTCCCCGGCCTGGACGGTGTTTTCGCACGGCTCGGTCGAGATCTCGAGCACCGATTCCATCAGCTCCGGCTTGATCTCCCCGGAGGGCGACGGTTCGAGCATCGACTCGATCGCGTTGACGAGCTCGAGCGTCTCTCCGTCGAGGATCATCAGCTCTTCCTCGATCCCGATCGTGTACGCCGGCCCCTTGAATTGGTGCTCCACGGCGCGGGAGCCTAACGGGGGCAGGGGCCGTAGACTGGGCGCACACGACCGGAACAAGAGCAACGGGAGGTCAAGTGGCTCTGGGATACGACGGCAAGCTGTACATCCTCGCGTTCGACCATCGCGGGTCTTTCCAGAAGAAGATGTTCGGGATCCAGGGCGACCCGACCCCTGAGGAGACCGAGACGATCTCCGACGCGAAGCGGCTGATCTTCGAGGGGATGCTCGCGGCTGTCGCCCGCGGCGCCGAGCCCGGCGCCACCGGCGTGCTGGTCGACGAGCAGTTCGGCTCGGACATCCCCGAGCGCGCGAAGGACCACGGGCTGAAGCTCGCGATGCCGGTCGAGAAGTCCGGCCAGGACGAGTTCGACTTCCAGTACGGCGACGACTTCGGCGAGCACATCCTGAAGTACGACCCCGACTTCTCGAAGGTGCTGGTCCGCTACAACCCCGGCGGCGACTCCGAGGCGAACGAGCAGCAGCTCGAGCGCCTGCTGCGCCTGTCGAACTGGCTGCACGAGCACGACCGGAAGTTCCTGTTCGAGCTGCTCGTGCCGGCCACCGACGAGCAGCTGGCCTCCGTCGACGGCGACGCCGAGCGCTACGACACCGAGCTGCGTCCGCAGCTGATGCGGCTCGCGATCGAGGCGGTCCAGAACTTCACGATCGAGGTCGACATCTGGAAGATCGAGGGCGTCGACCGGCGTGAAGACTGCTGAGATGCTCGTCGAGCAGGCGCGCTCGGGCGCGGGCCGCGAGGGCGTCGTGTGCGTAGTGCTCGGCCGCGGCGCATCGATTGAAAAGGTCGAGCAGTGGCTCCAGGCCGCCGCCCCCGTCGACGGCTTTGTCGGTTTCGCGATCGGCCGCTCGATCTGGTGGGACGCGCTCAAGGGCTACCTCGAGGGCGACGTCGACCGGCAAACCGCCGCCGGCCAGATCGCCGACAACTATCTTCACTTCATCAACGTGTACGAGCGACAGGCGGTGACGCAGTAGATGGCGCTGAGGATGCGCCAGAGCCTCGCGGCTCTGGAGGAGCAATTCCGCCACGACGTCGAGCAGGAGCAGGCCCAGTCGGAGTACCAGCGCGAGCACGCCGCGTGGCGGACTCGCCACCGGAGGCGCGACAAGGAACGCAAGCGCAGCTCACTGCGCTTCTGGCTGCTCGTGCTGTCGCTCGTCCTCACCGCCGTGGCCGTGACGGTCGCGATGTTCTACACGCTCTACGAGCTGCTGGGGTAGCCCCGGCCGGGGCCCCCTGGGCGACTAGCTGTCGCCCAGGCCTTGGAGTGCCGCGTCGACCTCTTCGCGGGCACCCTTGCCAGATCCCACCTGCTCCTGCTGGATCTCCAGGTAGACCTCCTTGCGGAACACCGGAATGTCCCTCGGAGCCTGGATTCCAATCCGGACCTTCTCGCCCATGACCGCCAACACCGAAACCTCGATGTCGTCGCCGATCATGATGCTCTGGTTCGACTTCCTGGTGAGTACCAACATGTGGACTGCCTCCCTGCTCGCCTAGATAAACGAACTCGAACCAGCAGAAGCGAATGGCCGGCCGGTCCGCCCGCGGTTCGAGCATACCGTGTCGAATTGCCATTCCTCAAGCGCCTTCGGTCGAACGTCCCCCCGAACGGGGGACCCCCGCGTGCGCCGGGCCGCTGCGCGCTCCGCGGGACGGCTGTATTAGTCTGGGGAACATGCCCCGCAAATCGCTACGACCCGAGCTCAACCGGATCCGGGCGTGGGTCCGGCAGGGACGGACCGACGCATGGATCGCCCATCAGCTCGAGGTCACCGTCCAACAGATCCAGGCCTTCAAGCGCGAGCACGACCTCGACGAGGGCTCGCAGACCAACGGCGAGAACGCCGCCGCCGACTTCGACGACGAGATCGATCTCCGCGCCGAGGACGACGCGCTGATCGCCGCCGAGCTCGAGGCGGCCGAGGCACGCGACGAAGAGGAGGGCGCCGCGAGCTCCAAGTCCGATTCGGATTCGGACTCCGATTCCGACTCCGACTCCGACTCGGATGACGAGGACGAGGACAAGCCGAGCCGACGGCGCCGTGGGCGCCGCGGTGGACGGCGCCGCCCCCGCGCCAAGAACGCGACGCTCGAGGCGACCTTCGACCATGGCGAGGAGGGCTACGGCCTGTGGCTCGACCCCGCCGTCAAGGACGATCCCGTCTACGCGGAGTACTGGGCCGGCCACCGCCCGGTCGAGGTCACCGTCGAGGAGGATCAGATCGTGATCCGCCGCGCCGGCGACGACTCCGACGCCGACGAATCCGAGTAGACGCCGGCGCTACTCGTCCTCTTCGGAGAAGCCGGCGCTAGTCGTCCTCTTCGGCGAGCGTCAGCTTGGTTCGGTAGTCGCTCGCCTCGCGTGCGTAGCGGGCGAAGGCGGCGCCTCCGACCGCGGACATGTCCCACGCGGCCGGGTTGCCCGGAACCGCCCGCGTCGTCAGCGCGAACGCCCAGTCGGTCCCCTGCGATGCGTACAGGGCGGCGAGCTCGTCGGAGGTGAACGGGCCCCCGAGCCGTCGCCGGAGCTCGCCGACGACGGCGTCGACCGCACGTTCCATCGCCTGCCGGTCGGCGGGGTCGGACGCGATCAGCCGCCGTTGGCCCTCCTCCCACAGACCGAACACCTCGTCGAAGCGCACCGCGTAAGAGTGCCCTACCAAGCCGGACGATGACCTCCGGCTCCGATCTGGCCTCGCGCCTAATGGCCGGGGAGGCCGGTGACGACGTACGGACGCTCGCCCGGCATCACCATGCCGAGCTGGCGGGCGTCCGATTGGATCGTCGCGGGATCGTTGAGCGACTTCTGCTGGCGCTCGAGCTGCTTGTTCTGGGTGATCAGCCGCTGGACGATCCCGCGCTGCTGATCGGCCTGGTTCTTCACCCCCAGCAGCGACAGCCCCTGCTGGATGTAGAGCCCGACGACCGCGACCAACACCAGCAGCAGCGCCACCCGGCCGACCTTGTCCCAGCGGATCCGCGGGCGAGCCGGCCGCCGCGTCGCCGGGCGCCGGGTCGCGGGCCGTCCGCTCGCGGGCCGTCTGCGCGATGACGCTGTCGGGGCGTTCCTCCTCCCTCTGGGCGGCGCAGCGGTTGAGGACCTCGCGGGCGGCATCGCCTTGCGCCCTTCGTTCGACGGGTGCGGGGTCCTTCCTGCTGCAAGGCGGCGTGCGCGGGGGCGCTAGCTTGACTCCATGCTCCGCCTGATCACGATCCCGATCAGCCATTACTGCGAGAAGGCGCGCTGGGCGCTCGAGCGCGCCGGACTGTCCTACCGCGAGGAGCGCCACGTCCAGGGGGTGCATCGCATCGCCCCGCGACACGCCGGCGGTGGGTCCACAGTGCCCGTGCTGGTGACGCCTGAGTCTGTGATCGGGGAATCCGAGGCGATCCTGGAGTGGGTGGATGCTCGCACGCCTCCTGAGCGGCGGCTGTTTCCTGCGGCTCCGGGGCTGACGAGCAGGTTCACGCGCTGTGCCGCCGCTTCGATGCCGAGCTCGGGCCCCGAGGTAGGCGGCTGATCTACGTTCACGTGCTCGATCAGCGTGAGCTCGCGCTTCGTTTCAACAACCGGGGAGTGCCGGCATGGGAAGACCGCGCGCTCAGGTGGGGATGGCCCGCCGCGACCGGATACATCCGCCGGCAGCTCGACATCCGTCCCAGGGTCGAGCGGGAGGACGAGGAGGCCGTGTGGCGCGAGTTCGACTTCGTGGCGGACACGTTGGACCGGTCGGGCCCATACCTTTACGACGGTCGGTTCGGCGCGGCAGACCTCACGTTCGCCGCCCTGGCCGCCCCGATGATCGCTCCTCCGATCTACGGCACCCCACTCCCCAGCCCGAGGCCATGGCACCGGCCACCGCGGCGCTGGTCCGCCGCGCGCGCGAGCATCCCGCCGGGGCGTTCGCGCTCAGGATGTACGAGGAGCAGCGACTCCCGGCGGGACGCTGAATGTCCGTCTGGCGGCTCGTCGTTCGTCTCCAGGCAAAGCTGGCCGTTTGGCCGGCCCGACCAAGGAGACGCGACGATGTCGATTCATCAGGAAGCCGTAATCAAGGCGAGCCCGGCGCAGGTCTACGAAGCTCTGACGAACGGGGAGATCTTCGCCGCAGTGACGGCGCAGCCCGCGCAGGTCAGCGATCGGGAAGGCGAGCCCTTCTCTCTGTTCAGCGGCCGGGTGGAGGGGCGCCAGGTCGAGCTGGTGCCGGGAGAGCGCGTCGTCCAGGCCTGGCGGTTCGGCGGCGCACACCCGGACACCTGGGAGCCCGGCGTCTACTCGATCGCCCGGTTCACGCTGCATCCCGAGGGCGACGCGACCAGGTTCGTGATCGACCACGACGGGATCCCGCCCGAGGCTCATGACCGCATCCAGACCGGCTATCCGGCCTTCTACCAGGGGCCGTTGAGCAAATACTTCGCGGCTTAGTGCGGGGTCTCCCCCAACGCTCTACCGCCTGAAGACCGAACGCCCCGGATACGTCGCCTCGGGGCCGAGCGCCTCCTCGATCCGCAGCAGCTGGTTGTACTTCGCGACGCGATCGGTCCGGGACGGCGCGCCGGTCTTGATCTGTCCGCACCCGCTCGCGACCGCCAGGTCCGCGATCGTCACGTCCTCGGTCTCGCCGGAGCGGTGGGACATCACCGCGGTGTAGCTGTGCTCGCGCGCCATGCGAATCGCCGCAAGCGTCTCGGTCAGCGTGCCGATCTGGTTGACCTTGATCAGGATCGAGTTGGCGACGCCGGCGTCGATCCCGCGCTTGAGCCGCTGGGTGTTGGTGACGAACAGGTCGTCGCCGACCAGCTGCACCCGGTCGCCGATCCGGTCGGTCAGCGTCCTCCACCCGTCCCAGTCCTCCTCGCCCATCCCGTCCTCGATCGAGATGATCGGGTAGCGGCCAGCGAGCTGCTCCCAGTAGGCGCTCAGCTCAGCGGCGCTCAGCGTGCGCCCCTCGTGCTCGAGCACGTACGACGCCGTCGCGGTACAGCTCGGAGATCGCCGGGTCCAGCGCGATCGCGATCTGCTCGCCGGGCTCGATAGCCGGCGGCGCCGATCCCCTCGATCAGCAGCTCGAGCGCCTCCGCGTTCGACTCGAGGTCGGGCGCGAAGCCGCCCTCGTCGCCGACCGTCGTCGCCATCCCGCGCGCCGCGAAGCATCGCTTGCAGCGCGTGGAACACCTCCGCGCCCCACCGCAGCCCCTCGTAGAACGCCGCGCCCCAACCGGCACGATCATGAACTCCTGGAAGTCGACGCTTGTTGTCGGCGTGCGCGCCGCCGTTGAGCGACGTTCATCATCGGCACCGGCAGCACGTGGGCGGTCTCGCCCGCCCAGGTAGCGCCACAGCGGCAGCCGCTCCTCGGCCGCGGCCGCGTGCGCCGCCGCCAGCGACACGCCGAGGATCGCGTTGGCGCCGAGCCGCGACTTGTTCGGCGTCCCGTCGAGCGTGATCAGCGTCCGGTCGAGCGCCGCCTGGCTCGAGGCGTCCTGCCCGCGAACCGCCTCCGCGATCTCGCCGTTGACGTTGGCGACCGCGTGGCTGACGCCCTTGCCCAGCCACTCGCAGCCGCCGTCGCGCAGCTCGGTCGCCTCGAACTCGCCGGTCGAGGCGCCGGACGGAACCGCCGCGCGGCCCCACGCGCCCGAGCGCACGCTCAGCTCGACCTCGACCGTCGGGTTTCCCCGGCTGTCGAGGATCTGCCGGGCATGGACATGCTCGATCTGGCTCATCGGTTGATTTCCGGCCCTCCTGGAGGTCTAGGTGCCGGGCTCGCCCTCAGCCAGGCGCGCCTGGGCGTAGTACGAAAGCTGCTCGTCGGGCATGAGATCGTTCCAGTTCCGGCCGTCGGATGCCGCCAGCTCGATCGCCGCCGACACGCGGCCGCGGAAGCGATCGGCCGCCGCGCGCAGCGCCAGCTCCGGATCGACCTGCAGCTTGCGGGCAACGTTCACGGCCGCGAACAGCACGTCGCCCAGCTCATCGAAGTGCTCGTCGCGCTCGCGGCGGCCTCAGCTCGTCGAGCTCGTCGCGGACCGCCTGCAGCGGCGCCTCGACGCCCTCGAAGTCGAACCCGCTCGAAGCAGCGCGCCGCTGCACCTTCCGCGCGTACAGCAGCGACGGGCAGGTTCTCGGGGACCTCGCCGAACACCCCGGCTCGCGACCCGCCTCCGCGGCCTTGATCTGGTCCCAGTTGCGCAGCACCTCGGCCGCGCTCGCGGCCTGCGCCTCCCCGAACACGTGCGGGTGGCGGCGGATCAGCTTCTCGGTGCAGTGCTCGGCGACCTCGGCCAGCGAGCCCGCGCCCGCGCTCCTCCAGCAGCAGCGACAGGAAATGGACCTGGAACAGCACGTCGCCGAGCTCGTCGAGCAGCTTGCGGTCGTCGCCGCGCTGGGCAGCGTCGGCCAGCTCGTACGCCTCCTCGACGGTGTGCGGGACGATCGTGCGCTCGTCCTGCTCGCGGTCCCACGGGCACTCCGCCCGCAGCCGCCTGGTGATCGCATCGAGGCGCGCGAGCGCCTCGCGCGGCCGCCGCCGGCTCGGAGGGGCTCACGCCGGTGGTCGTACTCGGTGGGGTCGTGCTGGGAGGGGAGCGCGGTCTGCTGGGGCAGGGCGTGGGTCGCGGTCTTCGGCGCCTTGTAGCCGCTGCAGTCGGCCATCGCGTACGCGCAGCGGCACTTGCGTCTGGCTCAGCCAGTTCGTTCTTGGCCTGCTTGTCGAGCGCGGTCTGGGCGTTCGTCTGCTGCTGGCCCTGAAGCGTCTGCTTGATCATCGCCGTGGCCTGCGCCAGCGTCTGCTGGGTCGCCTGGGCGATCTTCGTGACCTCGAACACGTAGTAGCCGAACTGGCCCTTAACCGGCCCGCTCGATCTTGTTCAGCTGGCGCCGAGAACGCGGCTGCGTCGAGCGCTTGGTCCTCCTGACCCTTGGTGACGTCGTTGAGCAGCCCGCCCTTGTTCTTGGTGGTCGGGTCGGTCGAGTACTTCTTGGCGACCGCGTTCCAGCTCTGGCCGGACTGCAGCGCCGCCTTGGCGGCGTCGGCCGTCGCCTTGGTCTTGGTCAGCACGATCCGCATGTTGCGGGTCGCCGGCGTCCCGAACTGGCTGACGTGGCGACTCGTAGTACTGCTGGATCGACCGCCGGCGTGATCGGCTTCGTCGTGGGGCTTGGCGACCAGCTTCTGGAAGAGCTGGTTGATCCGGAACCGGAACAGGATGTCGGCCTGTGGTCTGACCGGTCTGCGAGAGGAAGCTGCTGGAACTGCGCCGGGGTCTGGAACTGCTGGTTCTTGGCGGTGTCGAACGCCTTCTGGACCTGGGCGTCGGTGACCTTGATCCCGTGCTTGGCCGCCTGGGCCTGGTACCAGTAGCCCTTGATCAGGAAGTCCATCACCTGGCTGGAGAGCGAGGTGAACAGCTGCTTGCAGTCCGCCTTGAGCTGCTTGTCGGCGGTCTTCGCGAGGGCGGGACCTGCTTGCGGACCTGCGCGATGCAGCCGTTGAAATTCGGCGGGTCGCTGGGCACGATCACCGGCGAGCCGGGGCTCTGAGCCGCCTGGCTCTTCGCCGCGACGTACATCCAGTGGTTGAACGCCTGCGTCGTGATCGGGTTGCCGGCGACGTTCGCGACCGAGTTGCTGGGCACGCCGCTGCCGCAGCCGGCGAGGCACGACGCCGACCACAAAAAGGCGCACAGCGCCATGATGACTTCTCCGGTACTTCTTCACGAGAGCGGGGGATAGTAGCGAGGGCCGGGTAAGAGGGTGCCGAAGAATTCCCGGGGTCACCGCTACGACCGCCGCGGTCTCCTCCACGGGCGCCTCGCGCGTCACCGAGAGCAGCACATCGGCCGCCCGGACGACGGCGGGGAACCGCCGCTGCGGGTCGTCGGGAACCCGCATCGACAGCTGCGACTTGCCCGACTCGTACACCGCCTCGGGGATCTCGGCTCGCAGCCGCTTGGCGCGCGCCGAGTCGAGCTCGACCGGCGTGACCGCCAGCCGGTCGCCGCGGAAGGTGACCGCCGTGGCGCCGGCCTGCCCGAGCTTGATCCGCGCCTGCTGGAGCGAAATCAGGTTCAGCAGCGGCTCGGGCGGCGTCGCCGAAGCGGTCGTCGAGCTCCTCGCGCAGCAGCACCAGGTCGGCGACCTCGCGGGCGCCGGCGATCCGCCGGTGCACGTCGACCTTGGCCTGCTCGTAGGGGATGTAGTCGGCCGGCACGTACGCGTCGACGTTGACGTCGAGCCGTACCGGCTCCCACTCCTCGTCGGGGCCGCGCGCCGTCTCGCGGCGCCGCCGACCGCCTCGTCGAGCATCTGCATGTACAGCTCGAACCCGAGCGCCGCCACGTGGCCGGACTGCTCGTCGCCGAGCAGGTTGCCGGCGCCGCGGATCTCGAGGTCGCGCATCGCGATCTTGAAGCCCGCCCCGAGCTCGGTGTAGTCGGACAGCGCCGACAGCCGCTGTGCCGCGTCGCGGCGTCAGCGCCGCGGCGCTCGGGTACAGCAGGTACGCGAACGCGCGCTCGCGGCTGCGGCCGACGCGCCCGCGGATCTGGTAGAGCTGGGCGAGCCCGAACGTGTCGGCCCGCTCGACGATCAGCGTGTTGGCCTGCGGGATGTCGATCCCCGACTCGATGATGCTCGTGCACACCAGCACGTCGGCGTCGCCGCGCAGGAACGCGCAGCATCCGCCGCTCGAGCGTCTTCTCGTCCATCTGGCCGTGGGCGACCTCGAACCGCATCGCGGGCAGCAGCCCCCGCAGCCGCTCGGCCGTCTCGTCGATCGTCTCGACGCGGTTGTGCAGGAAGAACGCCTGCCCCCGCGGGCGTGCTCACGCTCAGAGCGCGCCGCGACGAGCTCCTCGTCGTACTCGCCGACGTAGGTCTTGATCGGACGCCGGCCCTCGGGCGGGGTCTCGATCACACTGATATCGCGGACACCGGCCAAGTGACATCTGAAGCGTCCGCGGGATCGGCGTGGCGCTCATCGCGATCACGTCGACCTGCAGCTTCAACTGGCCGCAGCAGCTCCTTCTGCTTGACCCCGAAGCGCTGCTCCTCGTCGACGACCAGCAGCCCGAGGTCCTTGGCGCGCACGTCGCGAGACAGCAGCCGGTGGGTGCCGATCAGGATGTCGACCTCGCCGCGGGAGAACCGCGCGACCGCCGCGCGCTGCTCGGCCGGCGAGGCGGAACCGCGAGACGTGCTCGATCGTCACCGGGTAGTCCTTCAGCCGCTCGGAGAAGGTGCCGAAGTGCTGCTGGGCGAGGATCGTGGTCGGCGCCAGCATCATCACCTGCTTGCCGTCCTGGACGGACTTGAACGCGGCCCGCAGCGCGACCTCGGTCTTGCCGTAGCCGACGTCGCCGCAGATCAGCCGGTCCATCGGCCGCGGCGCCTCCATGTCGGTCTTGACGAACTCGATCGCGTCGCGCTGGTCCGGGGTCTCGGTGTAAGGGAAGGCGTCTTCAAATTCTCTCTGCCAGTCGGTGTCGGGCGGGAACGCGTGGCCCTCGCGGCGGCGCCGCTCGGCGTACAGGTTGAGCAGCTCGCCCGCCAGCTCCTGGGCCGCTCGGCGCGCCCGCGCCTTGAGCGTCTCCCAGCGGTTGCCGCCGAGCTTCGAGAGCGGCGGGTGCTCGCCGCCGGCGCCGACGTAGCGGCTGATCTTGGCGAGCTGGTCGACCGGCACGAACACCCGGTCCGAGCCGGCGTACTCGAGGTACAGGTAGTCGCGCGTGACGCCGGCGACCGTCCGGGTGTCGAACCCCGCGAACCGCGCGACCCCGTGGTCCTCGTGGACGACGATGTCGCCGGTCCGCAGCTCGGCGAAGCTCCGCAGCACACCCCGCCGCCGGGTCTCCGGGCGCGGGCGGCCGCGCCGCGCCGCCGCAGCAGCCGGTGCTCGGGGATCACCGCCAGGTGGAACTGCGGCGCGATGAACCCGGTCTGGAGCCGCGCCTCCGCGAGCGTGATCCGGCCAGGCGTCGCGTCCGCCCGGCCGCCGTCGGCGCCTCCGTCGAGCCAGCCGACGTCGAGGCGGCCGAGGTTGTACGCGAACCGCTCGCCCTCCCCCCGGCGCGCGAACGCCACCACCACGCGGTAGCGCGAGCGGGCCAGCTTCTCGAGCTCGGGCTCGGCCTCCTTGATCCCGCGAGCCTGGACGTCGGCGGTCTGCGCGCGGAACGAGAACGCCTGGTCCTGGTCGATGCTCGACAGGCGGATCCGCGCGCGCCCGGACAGCGCGGCGTCGATCTGCCCGGGTCGACGTACAGGTGGTGGGCGTCCCGGTCGTGGAACGCGGCGCATACGTCCTGCCAGTGGTCGTGGAGCGCGGGCGTCACGTCCTCCTCGCCGGCGATCAGGATCTCGGCCTCGGCCGGGGCGAGCTCGAGGAACGGGTGGAAGTCCTCGACCGGCAGCAGCTCGGTGATGTCGGGGCGGTCGGCCTCGTCCTCGAGCGCGGCGATCTCGGCCAGCTCCCGGTGCTCCTCGGCGAGCTCGGCGGCCGGCGCCACCTCGACCAGCTCGCGCGTCCCCCAGCGACCGCTGGGTGAACGTCGAGAACCACCGCAGCGACTCGATCTCGTCCCCGAACAGGTCGACGCGGACGGCCCGGTCCTCGGTCGCGGGGAACAGGTCGAGCAGGCCGCCGCGGATCGCGAACTGGCCGCGGTCCTCGACCTGATCGACGCGCTCGTATCCGGCCGCGACCAGGTCGCGAGCGGTCTCGTCGAGGTCCAGCAGCTCCCCCGCGCGCAGCGTGAAGCCGTGGGGCCGGAGCGCCGGATCGGGGACCTTCTCCGACAGCGCCACGGCGCTGACGACGACGACCGGCGCCTCAGCGGCTTCGCCGCGATCGTCGATCGAGCGCGTCGAGCGCCGCGATCCGCAGCCCGACCAGGTGCGGCGGCGGCGCCAGGTGCGACTCGTAGGTGACGCCGCGGCTCGGGTAGTAGCGGACCGTGCGCGGCTCAAGCCATGCTCGGAGTCCGGCGGCCAGATCCCGCGCGCCGCGGTCGTCGCCGGCGACGACGATCGCCGGCGTGCCGGGATCGCGGTCGAGCAGCGCCGCGACCAGGTACGGCCGCAGCGCTTGCGAGACGAATGCGCGACCGCCGTCGCGCGCGAGCGCGCCGGTCTGCGGGTCGTCGTCTGCATGGGAGAGGAGGGCGCGGAGCATCCTCTCCTCAGTCTAGGTCGGCGCCGTCCCCTTCCAGCACCAGCTTCTCGGCCGCATCGGCCGCCTGCTCGACCAGCAGCTCGACCTCGCTCGCGGGGCTCGCGGAACTTGCTCAGCACGTACGCGGCGACCCGGTCGGGATCAGTCGTCGGCGGCCGGCCGACGCCGATCCGGACGCGGCTGAAGTCGGGCGATCCGACCGCCTGGCGGATCGACTTCAGGCCGTTGTGTCCGGCCAGCCCGCCGCCCACGCGGGTCCGGATCTCCCCGAAACGGCAGGTCGATCTCGTCGTGGATCACGAGCAGGCGGTCGAGCTCGAGCTTCGCGGCGCCGCGCGCCGGCGCCGACCGACCGGCCGACGTCGTTCATGTACGTCTGCGGCAGCAGCACCGCGACTCGCGGTCCGCCGACCCCGGCCCGGCCCTGCCGCAGCAGGCCGCTGTACTTGACTCTTCGGCTTGCCGAGCTCCCAGCGGTCCGCGAGCAGGTTCGCGACCTCGAACCCGATGTTGTGCCGGGTGCGCTCGTACTCGGCGCCCGGGTTCCCGAGCCCGACGATCAGCCAGTCGACGGGGCCGCGCTGCGGCCGGGAGACGCATGGACGGGATGCCACTCCGGCGCCGGCTACTCGCCGTCTCGCCCTCGCCACTCGCCGGCGCGCCCTCGCCCTCGCGCGCGGCGGCCTCGCCCTCCGGAGCCTCCTCGCCCTCGCCGACGAGCTCGGTCTCCTCCTCGACCTCGGGCTCCTCCTCGAGCTGGAGCCTCGGGGGCGTAGAGCGTGACGAGCACGGTCTCGGGGTCGTCGAGCAGCGTCACCTCGGCCGGGTGCGCGAGCGACTCGAGCGTGATCGTGTCGCCGATCGCATCTCGGAGACGTCGTAGCTCGAGCGAGTCCGGGATGTCGGTCGGAAGCGCCTCGATGTTCACCTCGCGGGTGACCTGCTCGAGCACGCCGCCCTCCTTGACGCCCGGCGCGTCTTCGGCGCCGGTCAGCTCGACGACCACGGTCGAGCTGATCGCCTGGTCGAGCCGGACCCGCAGCAGATCGATGTGGAGCGTGTCGCCGGTGACGGGGTGGCGGGTGAGCTCCTTGAGCACGACCGGGCGAGGTGCGCGCCGCCGAGGCTCAGCTCGATCACGGCGCCGGCGTGCGCGAGCGCGTGCGCAGCTCGCGCGCGTCGACCTCGAACGAGACCGGGTCCTCGCCGCCGCCGTAGACGACGCCCGGGACCTTCCCGGAGCGGCGCAGGCGGCGGGCGCCCGGGATCCGGCGGGCTCCCGGGGCTGCGACCGACAGGGCTGTTGCGGCGGTGGTGGCCATGGCTCGCGCCGATGGTAGCGAGGGCTCGGGGTCAGGGCCGCCGAGGGCTGGGAGTCAGGCCGCCGAGGGCTTGGGTCAGGCCCGCCGAGGGCTTGGGATCGGCCGCCGCGCGGGCTAGGCTCTTTGGTACGATTCACATATGTCAGGCGACGCTCAGCTATGCTGATGATCGCCGGGATGCACCTTCTGGGGTTGGTGTGCGCGGCGGCGCTGATTCTGCCTGCGCTGCGCGACGAATCCGGAGGCCCGCCGCGCTCCGACGGCGGGTCGGACGGCGGAGGCGGGCGCGGGCCGTCCACACCCGGTCGCGCCGCCGACCGGCCCCGGCGGCGGGTTCCCGCTGCCGGATGCGGTCCCAGCGCGCGTGCGACTGCGCGATCACCGGACGCTGGCAGATCATCAGCCACGCCGCGAGCGGCGGCCGGCGCGCGAGCCCGAGCGCGAACCGGTCCGCGCGGGCTAGCGGCTCGGTCCACCCCTGCCGGACGGGCCGGCGCGACCTCAGTACCTCGCGGGGCAGGCCTGGTCGCTGGGGATCCGGCGGCTGATCTCGAGCAGCTCGACGCGAAGCCGCTGAGCAGGTTCCCCGCCCGCCTGACGCGTACGCACTGGACGATCGGCAGGCCGTTGCCGATCTGCCAGGCGACCCGCGCCGTCCCGAGCGTGCTCCCGAGCGAGAAGCCCGCCGAGGGTCGAGCTTGATCACGTGACTGACCCGGGCTGCGCAGCGTCGCGGCGTCGGTCGCCGCGCGCGCCTGGCACGCGGCGCTCGCGGCCGCAGCCGGTGATCCGCGCGACGATCGCGGCGGCGTCGCCGCGGGCCTCGGCCTGGAGCAGCGAGGTGATCGCCGACTGCTCGGCTCCGTCGATGCTGAATGCCCGCGCGAGCAGACGCGCTCGACGACCAGGAACACGACCACGCCAGCGCGATCAGCGACGAACAGGTAGCTCCTGCGCACGCGGCGCCAGAGTAGGACGCGGGCGCCGGCGACGCGGCGCAGGGAGCGCTACTGGAGCTCGAGGAACCGCTCCACCGACGCCTCCTGGTGCTCGAGGCGGTCGGCGAGCGCGTGCGCGTGCTCGGCGGCGAGCCTCGAGGAAGTCCTCGACGCACCGCTCCGGGTCATCGGCCAGCGGGTACACGCGCGTCACGTCCTGCTGGGCGCACGCGATCCCCATCGGCGGCCTCCCCTCCGCGAGCGTGCGCGCGCCGCACACCGGCGTGACGACCAGCCGCGAATCGGGGCGACGAGCGCGGTCGGCAGCAGCCGATGCGGCGGGAAGGCTGACACGGACAGGTCGACCGAGTGGTCGACCGCCACGTCGGGATCGACCAGCGCCCCAGCGGTTCGCGCCACACATCGAGCACCACGTCGGCGCTGAGCAGCGCGTCGCGCAGCGCCGTCGCCTGCTCGACGTACAGCCGCTCGGCCTCGTCGCGGTCCTCGGCGTCGGCCAGGTCGAGGTCGCACGGGACTCGCAGCAGCTCGCTGCGCGGCGACGGTCGCGCCCGCGCCCCGGCTGCCGGGCGTGACGTAGGTCTGAAGCGTCCCGAGGTCGCGGCGGCCGTGGAAGATGACCGTGACGGCGTCGCTGACGCGGGAGGCCGCCGACCCGCAGCGAGACCGCGACCGAAGCGGACTCGTCGAGCAGCGCGCGGCGGAGGAGCTCATCCGCCTGGCTGTCCTGCGCATTCGAGATCGTCTTCGAGCATGCGGGCCTGAGGTTGTGTCCGTGAGTGTTAACAATTACCCGGACGTGCAGTTGCTGCCACTTCCCGATGGAGCGATTGGGGCGGTTCGGCCTGTCCCGTTGGGGCGCATCGCCAGCGGCGTTCCGGGATAGGCTCCAGTCGCGATGAGGATCTTCTACAAGCTGTTCGCGAGGATCACGGGTGACGTTCGCGGCTCGGATCGGCAAGGTCGGCCTTCACGTCGGTGTGGTCGAGGATCGACCGACGAAGATCCCCCGAAGCCGACGCGCACTCGACGCGAGCCTCGCGAAGGTGGTCGCCGGCGCCGCGCTCGAGGCGGCGACGATGGCCAGGATCGCGGCGATCGTCGAACGCGCGACTGCGTCGACGTTCAGCTACCTGTTCGGCGTCGCCCCCGAGCCGCCGCCGAAGGAGAAGCAGAAGGAGTAGGGATACCGGCCGCCGCTAGACCGCATGCGTGGCCGCCCCAAACCGCCTGCTCGGCCCGCTGCTACGGACTCGGCGCCCCGAGCGTCCAAGGTCCAGTCCCTCGCGGATCCAGTCCGGGAATCTGCGTCTTCGTCATCGTCGCTAGCTCGACGACCACGTGGCGGAGGGTCCCCTCGACCATCAGCTCGTCGTCACGGCGGATCCAATGCTCGTGGTGATCGCGGTGTTGCCCATCCTCGTGACCGCCATCTCGAGCGTGAGCTCGTCGTCGAAGCGCGCGAGGCCCGGAACCGCAGCTGCGCCTCCGCGACCACGAGGTCGATGCCCCGGTCAATCATCACGCCGTAGCCGCCGAACGCCGCGCGCCACAGCTCGGTCATGTCGATGTCGAAGTACGCCAGGTAGTGGGAGTTGAACACGACCCCCTGCGGGTCGCACTCGGCGTAGCGGACCCGGAGCGGATAGCTGAAGCCGCGGCGCGACATTCCTACCTGCCACCCGCCCCTCAGGACGAAGCCTCGTCTGAAGATCTGCGACGGCGTCCTCGAACGCGGCGAAGTCGCGTCGCGTCAGTGCTTCGACTGGTCGCCCGTGCGGGCCCTTGCTGCGGACCCACGTTTGCAGTGCCTTCGGGCCGACCTGGGCCGCCGCCTCATCGATCAGCGTGAGCAGGATCGGCAGCTCCGCACTGTGATCGAGCTGGCCGGAGAGGAGCGTCAGCGGGTCGACGCCGAGCGTCGCGCACAGCTCGTCCTCGCTCAGCCCGAGCAGCTCCATCAGTCGCGCCGCACGCTCGCTGTGGAGGGCATCCGGAGTCATCGCAGCGGACGGTACCGCGAGCCTTGATTTCGCAGCTGGCGGCGTCATACTGAGCGCCGGCGCGCCACGCAAAGGGGCATCGGGGAGGATCTCGACCGCGGCGTGCGAACTGTCTGGGCGCGCACCTACTATCGCGCCCTTCTTTTTCGGAAGGACCAACAGATCATGGGGGTTTCAATGCAGCTGTCTGTTCCACGTCCCGCACTGCTCCGGGGCGCTCTGATCGCGACCGGCGTCGCCGTCGTCGCGATGGCCGGAGTCGCGGTCGCCGCCAACCCGACCGTCTCGAAGGGCACCGCTCGCGTCAACGGCAATAACCGGTCCGTCGTCGTTAACGTGAATCGCGAGACCGTCTACACACTCAGCGGCGAGCGCGTCGGTAGGCCGTCGAACCTGAAGTGCATCAACCAGACCTGCTTCTCGATCTGGCTCCCGGTCAAGATCCAGTCGAACGAACGGCTGATCAAGGGTCCGGGCGTGAGCGGCACGCTCGGCCGCCTGCAGCGAGTCCGCGCGCGCTTCTTCCAGGTGACGCTCAACAACAAGCCGCTGTACCGCTACGTCGGCGACGCCAACATGAAGGGCAGCGCCAAGGGCCAGGGCATCCGGAGCTTTGGCGGGACCTGGAGCGTGGTGACGCCGTAGGGGATTTCTCTCCAACGCCGACTCGGGCGTCTATTGACTCGATGCCGCACGGGGGCTGGAAGTGCGGTCAGTGAGGACTAGATGTTCGAGTCGGTTGTTGGGGCAATGGCAGTGGTGAGGGCGACGCTACCAGCCGGCCGTGCGGTGTTGCCGGCCTCTAGAACAGCTGGTTCTCGCCGCCGAACACGTCGCTCACCGAGCCGTCGGTGAAGATCTGGCGGATCGAGTTCGTGAGCAGGTCGGCGCACGGGAGCACGCGGACGTTCGTCGGCGCGCCCGGGCGGCAGCGGGATCGTGTCGGTGACGACGATCTGCTCGAAGTTGCGCGGCGGCGAGGTTCTCCCACGCGTTCCCCGAGAACACCCCGTGCGTGGCGGCGGCATAGACGCGGCGGGCGCCGGCGTCGTACACGGCCTGGGCGGCGGCCTTGAGCGTCCCGGCTGTGTCGATGATGTCGTCGACCAGCACCGCGGTCTTGCCGGCGACGTCGCCGATCACGTAGCTGATCTCGGCCACCTGCTGCGCGGGCCGGTCCTTGTTGAGAATCGCGAGGTCGGCGCCGATCTTGGCGGCGAAGCGCTTGTTCAGCTTCACCCGGCCGGCGTCCGGCGCCACCACGACCAGGTCCTCGAGCCCGAGGTCGGAGAAGTACTGGGTGAGGATGAACAGCGCGGTCATGTGGTCGCACGGCTTCTGGAAGAAGCCCTGGATCTGGCCCGAATGCAGGTCCATCGTCACGATCCGGTCGATCCCGGCGGTCTCGAGCATCCGCGCGACCATCCGCGCGCTGATCGGCTCCCGCGGGGCTGACTTCTTGTCCTGGCGCGAGTAGCCGTACCACGGCGTGACCGCGATCACCCGGTGCGCGGAGCCGCCGACCGCGGCGTCGATCATCACCATCAGCTCCATCAGCGCGTCGTTGCCGCTGAGACCGGTGTCGGTGTTGCCGCACGTGGGTTGGACGATGAATACGTCGGCACCGCGAACCGACTCCTCATAGCGGCAGTAGACCTCGCCGTTGGCGAACGTCTTCAGCGTCATCCCGCTGAGCTCGACGCCCAGCTTGTCCGCAATCTTGCAGCGCGAGCCCGGGGTTGGCCCGCCCGGAGACGAGCATCAGCCGCTTGCTCGACTCGACCTGGAGGCCGGAGGCCGACGGGCTCGTCTCGAGAACGCTCATGGGTTGGCCGAGTTTACGTCCGAAGGCTGACGGCTTTCCACGGGCTCGCCACCGCTGCTCCCGCGGAGATCTGCGCCGAGCTTTCCCGCTCCTTGCGCCGCGCTCCGTATAGCCCTCGATATTGCGCTGGCGTTCCCGCGCGATCCCGAGCGCCCCGGGCGGCACGTCCTTGGTGATCACCGAGTCCGGCGCCGGTGTACGCGTCGTCGCCGACGGTCACCGGCGCGACCAGCGTGGTGTCGACGCTCGTCTTGACGCGATCGCCGATCGTCGTGCGGTGCTTGCGGTTGCCGTCGTAGTTGGCGGTGATCGTCGACGGCGCCGAGATTCGTGTCCTCGCCGATGTCGGCGTCGCCGATGTAGGAGAGGTGCGGGACCTTCGTCCCGGCCCCGACCTCCGAGTTCTTGATCTCGACGAACGTCCCCGCCTTCGAGCCGTCGCGCAGCACGGTCCCCGGGCGCAGGTAGGCGAACGGCCCGACGCTCACGCGGTCCCCGATCTCGGCGTCGTTGACGTAGGAGTGGATCACCTTCGAGGCACCGCCGACGCGCGCGTCGATCAGCGTGCTCAGCGGACCGATCGTGGATCGCCTCGCCGATCGGTCGTGACGCCGCGAAGGCTCGAGAACGGCTCGATCACCGCGTCCTGTCCGATCTCGACCTCGACGTCGATCACCGTCGAGGCCGGGTCGACGATCGTCGACCCCGGCGAGCATGTGCCGCTCACTGATCTGCCGCTGCGCGACCGCGCGGGCGTGCGCGAGCGCGACGCGGTCGTTGATCGCCGATCATCGCGTTCGCGTCGGTCAGCTCGTAGGCGACGACGGTGCGCTCGCGCTCGCGCATGATCGGGAGCACGTCGGGCAGGTAGAGCTCGCCCTGGGCGTTGTCGCTCGAGACGTGCTCGAGCGCCGCCAGCAGCTCGCGGGCGTCGAACGCGAAGATCCCGGTGTTGACCTCGCGGATGTGGAGCTCGAGCTCGGTGGCGTCGCCCGGCGCGCTTGGTCTCGACGACCTTCTCGACCGTCCCGTCCGGGCCGCGGACGACGCGGCCGTAGCCGCTCGGGTCGTCGAGCACGACGTGGCGATCGTCGCCGCGGCGCCCGATCGCTCGTGTGCCGTCGGCGAGCTGCTGCGAGCGTGTCGCGCCGGTGACGAGCGGGGTGTCGCCGTTGAGCACGATCACGGTCGACGCGCGCGCGATCTGCGTCCGCGGCCGCCTTGACCGCGTCGGCGGTCCCGAGCGGCCGCTGCTGGACGGCGAACTCGATGCGGCCGTCGAGCACCGGCTCGAGCTCGCGACGCGGGCCGTCGACCACCACCACCCCGTCGGCGCCGGCATCCGCCGCGGCCGCAACGGCCAGCCGATCATCGGCCGCCCGCAGATCGGGTGCAGCAGCTTCGGGATATGCGACCGCATGCGAGTACCCCCACCCGCAGCCAGGATCACGACGACCGAGTCGCTCACGCCGGAGATCGTAGCTAGGAGTCCGTCTCCAGACGGGATAGTTCGTGCTGGTCGATCAGGGTCCCGCTCGCCGGCGCGTCGACCGCCGGGGGCAGCTCGACGTGCAGATCGGTCGCCTCATCGACGCGCACGACCCCTTCGAGCACGGTGTAGCTGAGCACGTGGCCGCCCTGCGTGCGGTCGGCGCTGGCGAAGTGCAGGTGAAACCCGCTCATCTCGATCCCGTCGAGCGGATCGGGGAAGCGAAAGCCGACCATCGTGCCCTCGACGTTCCCGAGCTCGACGATGTGCTGGTGTGAGATCGCCTCAGACAGCGGTGGGTAGGGCCTCGACTGCTTCGGGACCGAGCGGACGTGTACGGACTCGAACCGGCCGTCGATCCGAATCGCGTCCGGTCGATCGCTGATCCGCCCGACCGCCCGCAGCCACGGCTCGAGCTCCTCGCCGGCGAGCGGGCCGTCGAGCTGGAGCGCCTCGCCCGGCGTGAACTCAGCGACGACCGCGTAGGGCGTCCGGGCGGAGCGACCCGGGTGCGTCAGCGTGCAGTCGAGCTCAGCCTTCCACGCCTCGCCGTCGACCACGATCAGCTCCCCGTCGAGCCCGTTCAGCGTGCCCAGCCCGAGGTCGCCGTGCTCGAGCAACTGCCCGATTGTCAGGTCTCCCTCGTACGCGCCCGCGAGCAGCGCGTGCACGGTCGAGGTCTGGAACAGCTCGTGCTGCGGGTGCGCTCGGTGGTGCGCGAGCTCGCCCCGCAACCCGTCTCGCCGCAGCAGCTCGACGTGCAAAGCGCCAAGAAACTCGAGCTCGCTCATGGTGGCGGAGCGTAGGCGAGAGGCCGGGCGGGACGTTGGCGCCTCCAGCGAGCCCTCGCCTGAGCGGAGCGGAGGGCCGGGACAGACCCGTCAGCCGGGCCCCTCCGGTTGCGCCTGGTGCTTGTACCAGCGGATCCACTTGCGCACCGCGTTGTCGGAGACGCCGTACTTGCGACCGACCGCCACGAAGCTCATCGACTCGAGGTCTGCGAGCAGCTGCTTGTACGAAGGGCGCTCGACCTTGCGGGTCTCGGGGTGCGGGTCTCGCCGAGATTCGTCGTGGCGGATCCCGCAGTCTCGGGAGCAGAAGCGCTGATCGCCGCGGCGGGGCGCGAACGCCCGCTTGCAACGGGCGCACGCGCGCGCAGGCAGCTTGTTCTTGCGTCCGCAATGCGTCTCGAGCGTTGCGGCGCAGTTCGGGCACACGATCCGCAGGTTGTCGATCCGGTTGTCGTTCGGAACTCCATTGATGTGATCGAGGATCAGCGACATGGCTTTCCCGTTCCATTGCTCGTCCTGGCCGCAGAGCTCGCATCGGCGCTGTTTGAGCCCCGCCTGATACAGCCGCGCCTTGAGGCTTCGGCGGTCGTAACTCGAGCCTTTCACCAGCACCGCTTCGAGTGGGATGGGACGACTCTGCCCGGAACGAGCCGGTGGCGCCTTCGTCGCACCGAAGTGGTCAGTCGGTATCCGCCAGATCTGGTCGACGTAGCGGCGGAAGAGCCGGTGATTACCGCCTACAGGTCTGAGCCCGAGTTTGCGAAGAGCACCCGAGTAGGAAGACGAACACGCAACCGCATCCCGCGCCTCCTCTTCTGTGTAGCGTGGCACGAACATATGTTCGTACACGGGTCGGACGGAAGCGCCTCAGCGGAGGATCCACCCACTGCTAGATTCGCCTCACCTGATGGGGCGTGGCCCTATGGGGGGTCGTCCAAGCGGCTAGGACACCAGGTTTTGGTCCTGGGAATCGGGGTTCGAGTCCCTGCCCCCCAGTCAGCCCGCGTCAGCGTCTCGGGTTCGAGACTCGGGTCAGCTCCCAGCCGATCCAGCGCCATCGCCGCCGTCTCCTAGGACATCTGTCCACGACGACGGCTGCCGTCCAACACGGCGGTCACGTCCGCCGATGCCTCAGGTAGCACGTCATCGGACCCCACCGGGCGACCGCGTCCGACCACCGAGACCCTCCGCCATGAACCTGGGGCGCACAGTCCGATCCCTAGCGGGATCTCCTGACCGCAATCGCTGCGGGCGCTCCACTCGGCGCCCGCAGCCGGTTGCAAGCGCACGACGAGCCGACGGGTTCACGCTGGTCGAGGTCCTAGTCAGCATCTCGCTGCTCGCGGTCGTGCTCGCGCTTCTCATGGGTCCAATCGTCGACTCGCAGCGAATCGAGTCGCGCGACGAGAACTACGCCTACTCGCAACAGGAGGCCCGTACCGGGATCGAGTCGATCGTCGCGCAGATCCGACAGGCAACGGCGATTTTGTCCCGGCCGAGCAACAACGCGGTGGTTTTCAACGTCACCCTTGCCGGCCACGCGCTGACGGTGCTCTACGAGTGCGACATCAACCAGCCGAACTCGCCGCAAGGCGCCACCTACCACGAGTGCGTCCGTGCGCAGACGGCACAGGGAGGCAATCCGAATCCGTCCTCGGGCACCGTCGTTGCCCGCAACCTCCTGAACGGAGACAGCACGAACTACGTCTTCAGCTTCGGTCCCGACCAGAACGCCCCCTACTACATGACCGCGACGCTCTGGGTGCCCTCCTCCGACGGCTCGAGCACCTACGGGCTCACGCACAAGATCGTGCTCAGCGACGGGACCTTGATGCGCAACCTGAACGTGGCGAACTGAGCGCTGGCCACAAGATGCTGCACGCAAACCCATTCCGCGCCCTCCGCCGCCGCCTCAGCCGAGAAGATGGGATCACGGTCATCGAGGTGATGGTCGCGCTCCTGGTGCTGGTGGTGGGCATCTTCGGCACCTTTACCGCGTTCGAGGCCTCCCAGCGGCTGTCACTAGTGAGCGAGCGGCACGCGGCGATGTCGCAGATCGCCCAGCGCGAGATCGAGCGGATCGAAGGGCTCTCGTACGACCAGGTCGGGCTCGACTGCGGATCATCGACGCCCAA
Organism: uncultured Solirubrobacterales bacterium; assembly: GCA_963770735.1. Lineage (GTDB taxonomy): Bacteria > Actinomycetota > Thermoleophilia > Solirubrobacterales > Solirubrobacteraceae > Palsa-465. The sequence goes on from CAVYRB010000002.1 coordinate 67,564, forward strand.
TGCATGCCCAACGCCGTCGAGCAGCGCGTCGAGCCCCGACTACTACGTGGGCTCCGGCGGAACCACGTTCCGGTGGGACCGCACCGGCGGCCAGTCCGCGGAGGCGCTCGACATCGACACCCTCAACGGGACCATCGCACCCGTCACGTCGTGGAACCAGAACAGCGGCGACGGCGGCGACCTCAGCGGTGAGATCCACGACTACGTTACCTGGGCGACGGACGGCGATTGTGGGACGGGATGCACGGGCCCGAACTACAAGCGGATCACGGTCGCGGTGACGATCACGAAGATCGTTAACGGGCAGGAAGAGGCACTGCAGCCCAACCCTGTGTTCGTCTCGAGCATTCTGGCCCCCCCGGAGGCGACGTTTAAGGGCGCGGTCCAGAACGGAACCAACACGAACAACCCCCTGAATGACCCCTCGACCGTGTGTCAGATCGCGAGCGGCACCACCGGACCGTGCACAGCCGGGATCGACACGGGCACCGCGAACACTTACTTCCTGCACGACTGGGCCGCGACCAACAGTGGCACCCCGACCGCGCCGTCGGCCGATCACTCCACCCACGCGACGTCCGGGATCCTCAGCTCTGGGATGTGTGCGCTGACCACGGGGACGGCGAACTCCTCCACCGAGACAGGCTGCCCGACCCCCGACCTGATGGACACCAACCCACCTGCGGGGACGACGTCGAGCCAGCTCTACAACTACTCGCGCGACCAGTGCGCCGACACCTGCTATCCGGGCGGGCGCGAGCTCCCGCCGACGTGCGCGACTGGCGTGTGTGCCGGGAGCACCGGCGGCGGGACCGGCTCGACGTCCGACTGCACTGCCAACTCGTGGAGCACGTCGCTGCTGAACAACCTGAGCCACCTATGGGTCACCCCCACGCTTCCGACAGCGATGAAGCTGACGGGCGACGGTGGCCTCACCATCTTCACCCAGACGCTGCAGAGCGTCGCGCAGACGGCGACGTTCTGCGTCCAGGTATATGACGTGCCGCCCTCCGGCTCGGCCGGATCACTGGCCGACATCGAGGCTTGGCGACCAGTGAGCCTCGGAGGCGCCGCATACGTTCCGCCGACGGATCCGACGACAGGCTCCAACTGGCCGGAGACCGAGAGCGAGCTCTCGTTCGTCTTCAACTTCCGTGGCTCGAACGGCGCGGTGACAGTCCCAACCGGGGATCGGATCGGTCTCCGAGTGTGGATGGCGTCGACCGTCAACAGCGCGTTCGACGTGATCTACGACAACCCAAATTATCCGGCGCAGCTGCAGCTGAACAGCCAGTGATGAGCACACGCCTCAACAAGCTCCGCTTGCGACTCGCCGACACGGAGGGCTCGGCGATCGTGGTCGCGGTGATCGCGCTGCTGGTCGTGAGCGTGCTCGCCGCCGCAGCGGTCGCGATCGGCGTGCAGACCAATACCTCGACGCGACGCGACGCGAACAAGAAGAACTCGCTCGAGGCGGCCGAGGCCGGACTCCAGGTCGCGCTCTACCGACTGAACATGCTGAATGTGTCGGCCACGCTGTGCCTCGGCGACACCGTCCTGACCACGGTGCCAAGCAGCGGCTGGTGCGCGAGCTCCGTGTACGCGCTCGGTAACGGGTCCACCTACCAGTACTACACGACGCCGATCCTCCCCAGTGGCCTCGACCTCCAGGGGAAGCCGTGCGTCGGCCAGCAGATCCTCGACACGACGATCACCCAGCGGTGCGTGATGGCGATCGGGACATCGAATGGAGTGACCTCACGGTCGGAGGTCCGCGTGGCGGCGTACAAGGCCACGCCTCTGTTCCCGGTCGCCGGCGTGACAGGGCTGTTGAGCGTGAGCCTCAACGGCAACGAAGCGGTCTCTGGCGCCTTGGGGTCAAACGGTCCGGTCAGCCTGGTCGGGAACGTGAGCTCGAACGGGATCGTGCTGGGTCCGGCCGGCACGTACTCCCACAATGGCAACACCTCCGGCGGGACCCTCACCAACCTGCAGTCGCCGATCGTGCTTGATCCCGTGAACCCCGGTACATCCAGCCAATCCTCTCTCGCGAATTGCCCGCTCAGACAGACAGCCGGATATCCGGCGTGCAACGACAACTACCGGATTACAAGCGGACTCGACACCTCGTCGGGGGTGACCTACACCGCGTCGACCCGCACTCTGGCGATGAGCGGGAACTCCTCGCTGACGCTGGGCGGCGGGCTCTACAACTTCTGCCAGATCAACCAGAACGGCAACGCGACGATCACGATCAGCTCGGCGTCAACCACCGAGATCTTCATTGACTCGCCCGACGACCCGAATGCGGGCTGCCCGGCTGGCAGCGGCAACCTGAACGCCTCGGGAAATCTCACCTGGGTCAACCAGAGCAACAACCCGCTCAACCTGCAGCTCTACGTGTACGGACTCACCGACGGCTCGGGCTCGATCTCGCTGACCGGCAACTCAAAGTTCACCGGCGTGATCTACGCGCCACAGTCGAGCATCACGATGGCCGGCAACGTATCCGCCACCGGCGCGATCGCCGGCCGCAAGGTGACGCTTTCCGGCAACGGCTTCAACTACGACAGCCGGACCGCCACGCTCCAGGCGACGACGACCGGCGTCTACTTCCGAAGCGCGTGGACCCAATGCACTCCCACCTGGACGGGCACCGACCCGAACTCCGGCTGCGGCGGAAACGGCTGACCCTCACCCACCCGTGAGCAGCGCCCGAATCCCCTCCGGCGTCAATGGATCCGCGATCGCCGCGCGCACGTCGGCCTCGCTGCGAAGCGCGCGCTCGCCACGCAGGATCCCGACCTCCTGGCCGGCCGCGGCGGCCGCGGCCAGCGCCGAGCTCATCGCGTCCGCGCCCGACCACGCTTCGCCGGGAAGGTCCATCAGCTCGCCGAGCGGGCGGCCGAGCCCGAGCAGGTACAGGCCGCCGTCGATCACCGGACCGATCACGAGCTCGACCCCGTCTCGGAGGTCGCCGAGCGCGCCGGCGGCGTGCTCGCGTCTGAGCCGCGCGAGCACCGGCCACACGACCAGCAGCGGGCCGTCGTGGGCCGAAAGCACGCGGGCGGTCGCTTCATCAGCCGAGCCGTTGGCGCGGTACACACGGCCCGGCGCGACCTCGTTCGCCCAGCGGTCAGCCTCGGCCTCGAGCGCAGCTGTGAGCCCCGCGACCGGCTCCGGCATCGCGGGCGGCGCCATCACCAGCACCGCGGCCTCGCCCGGGGTCATTCGCCTTCGCCGAACCGGTAGACCGTTCCGGCGATCGTCGGGGACGCGCGATCGAGCCGCGGCAGCGCGCCGCGGAGCACGTCCCCGAACACCGAGGTGCTGCGGCCCATCAGCTCGATCAGCTCCTCGACCGGCGTCGGGTCGCCGGGCGCAACCTCGTTCGCGAAGTCGGTGACAAACCCGATCAGGGCGAACGGCAGCTCGAGCTCTCCGCAGAGCACGATCTCCGGGCCGGCCGTCTGGCTGACCGCGGTAACCCCAGCGGCGGCGAGCTGCGCGATCTCGGTGGGCGTGTTGAACCGGGGCCCGTCGACGTGGCCATAAGTGCCGCCGTCGCGGGCACCATGGCCCGCCTCCAGGGCCGCCGCCAGCACGGACGCCCGCACGCCGGCCGAGAACGGGCCGCCCTGGAGGATCCAGTGACCCCGGTACGGGTCAAGCGGCTCGGTGAAGAACGTGCACAGCGAGCCGTCAGGCAGGCGGTTCGAGGGAAAGTGGAGGTCGTCGAACACGACCAGCGAGCCTGGCTCGAGCGCCGGGTCCACGGCACCGCACGCGGTGCAGCCGACGACGGCGGTCGCGCCGAGGTGCTTCAGCGCCCAGACGTTCGCGCGGTGGGTGACGTGGTTCGAGAGGCGGACGTGTCCGAGCCCGTGCCGCGAGATGTGGAGCGCGTCGACGCCTCCGTAGACGCCGCGGCTGACCGGGCATCTGCCGTACGGCGTCTCGACCTGGACCGGTTCGGCGCCGGTGAAGCCGGGCAGCGCATAGGTGCCTGAGCCGGTGATGATCCCGATCGACATGCGGAGCGATGCTAATCGCTGGACGGTCCTCTACGACCGCGATTGCGGCTTCTGCCGCTGGTCGCTCGCGCAGCTGCTCGCGGTCGATCGCCACCGCAGGCTGCAGCCGGTAGCGCTCGACACGCCCGAGGCGAACGGGCTGCTCGCGGGCATGGCGCCGGCGCTGCGATCAGCTTCGTGGCACCTCGTATCCCCCGACGGCCGACGCTGGTCGGCCGGCGCGGCGGTGGCGCCGCTGCTACGGCTGCTGCCGGGCGGGCGGGCGCCCGCGGCGATCTTCGCGCGCGCCCCGCGGGCGACCGAGCGCGGCTACCGGTGGGTCGCGGCCCACCGCTCAACGCTCGGCCGCCTGATCCCAGCGCGCGCGAAGGCGCGCGCGGACGCGCGCGTCGCTCAGGCCGCGCTCAGCGCCGGCTCGTTCGCCTCGAGGTAGTCGTCGAGCGCCTGCGCCTTCTCCGTGTCCTCGTAGACCTCGTAGTCGCGCAGCTTGCCCCACTTGATGTGCCCGAAGATCACGAAGCGGTTGCCGTAGATCCGCTCGCCGCTGGGCGAGTCCCACCACGAGCGCCCGCGGATCGCGACCCTCGTGTTCCACGGAAAGCCACTGACCGCGACCTCGTCCGGTTCGGTCTTGACGCCCACGCGGACGAGCCGCTCGAGCCACTGCTGGTGCTCCGTCCTGCCGTTGAACGTCCCCGACCACGAATTGCTGCCCGGGAACACGAACTTCACGTCCTGGTGGTCGAGCGCGAGCGTGGGCTTGATGTCGCCCGACCTCGTCCGCGCCATCAGCCACGAAATGAGCTTGAAGGTGATGTACGAAAGCATCGGCGCCTCCAATTAGATTGATCGCTCTAGCGAGTGGTACACTACCGCGTTGTAGAAGGGATGTCGAGTAGGAGGGATCGGGTGTCGAGCACCACGGATCGGCCGTCGAGCACCAGGGATCGGATCGTCGAGACGAGCGCGGAGCTGTTCCGTTCGCAGGGCTACAACGCCACGGGCGTGAAGCAGATCGTGACGGCCGCCCAGGCCCCGTTCGGGTCGCTCTACCACTTCTTCCCCGGCGGCAAGGAGCAGCTCGGCGCGGAGGCGATCGTCGTCTCGGGCGCGCTGTACGAGCAGCTGATCCCGGCGATCCTGGACCCGGCGCCGGATCCTGTCACCGGCGTGCGGGACTTCTTCGGCGGCGCCGCCCAGCACCTGATCGACACCGACTACGCCGACGCGTGCCCGATCGCGACCGTTGCGCTCGAGGTCTCGAGCGTGTCCGAGCCGATGCGCGAGGCGTGCGCGCGGGTGTTCGAGAGCTGGATCGAGTCCGGGGCCCGCCGGATTCGCGACGCCGGCGTGGACGCGGGTCGCGCGCGCGAGCTGGCGATCACGATGTTCGCCGCGCTCGAGGGCGCGTTCGTGCTCGCGCGCGCGACGCGCAGCACCGAGCCGATGCGGGTCGCCGGGGAGGCGGTCGCGAGCGAGGTGGCGCGCGCGCTCGAGGGAGGCGCTCGGGAGGCAATCGGCGCTCCGGTGGCGCCGCGGGCTCAGGAACCCCCGCGGAAGCCCCGGCTCAAGGCTCGCTGGCCGGCTAGCCCCGCCGGACCCACTCGACCTTGACCATCTTCGACTGCGCCAGCTCGACGCCGTCGTGGCCGATCAGGAACGCCTGGTAGGTCCAGGTCACGACGGTCCTGATCGCCGGATCGATCTCGCACCGCATCTCGGCGGTGCATTTCTTCAGCACGTGGGCCTGGGTCTGCCCGTGGACCGCGTAGCCGCCGAGGATCTCGAGCGTCGCGGGCCGCTGCGCGTTCGGGACCGAGCCGGTCACGTGCGCGCGAACGTGCACCTCGGTGCCCGTGTGGACGACATCGAGCATCTTGCCCGAGGCCCACAGCTTGACGGCCAGGGTCGGCGTCGGTGCCGGCGCTGGCGCAGACGCGGCCAAGCTCTCGCCGGCGATGCTCCCAGCGAGCGCCCCTACCGTGCACCAGATGACGATCCGCCGTATCAACCTGACTGAACCCCCCGGCCCAGGGTACCGCGGACTAGTGGGGAACGCGACCCCCCTCGGCGCCCGGCTCCTTGGCGGGGCCACGCGGCGCGGCGATCCCGAGGACCCGCATTGCCTTCAGCCCGAGCGACAGCTTCTCGCGCCCGTCGGAGGACGAGACCTCGAGCCCGGTCAGCTCGCGTACGCGCTCGAACCGGTAGCGGATCGTGTGCCTGTGGGTGAACAGCCGCGCCGCGGTCGCGTTGACGTTCGCATCGCACTCCAGGAACGTCGACAGCGTCCCGAGCAGGTCGGTCTCGTACTGCTCGTCGTAGGAGACGAGCGGGCGGACCGTGTCGTCGTAGAAGCGCCGCAGCTCGGCCTGATCGCTCATGTGCGGGAGCAGCAGCTGGTAGGTCCCGGTCGCGTCGAACGGGAGCTCGACGCGCTCGGCATCGCCCTCAACGACGTTGATCGCGAGCAGGGCCTCGTTCGCGGCCCGCCCGAGGTCAAGCGGGTCGTCGGCGTGGCGGCTGCGGCCGATCGCGAAGGCGAACCCGGGCAGGCCGGACTCGATCTCGCGCAGGATCGACGAGGACGCGCGCTTGCCCGACTCGCCGTCGCCGTCGGGGACGAGCACGACGATCTCGCCGGGGTCGTCGTCGGTCGGCGACGCGATCGCGCCCGCCACGACGGACCTGGCGCCGCGGAGGCTCAGCGCCAGCAGCCTGCGCCGCCAGTCGTCCTCGGTCGGGTTTCGCGCGTGCGCGCGGACGACGATCACGGTGCCCCCGGCGGCGAGGTCGGTGCCGAGCTCGCGGCCCCGGGCGACGAGATCGTCGCGGTCCGGAATCCCGCCAAGCAGCGCCTCGCGTTGGAAGCCGGTCGCCGCCTCCTCGGACGCACGCGCGGGCGCCCGGGTCCGCTCCATCTCAGACGCGATCAGGGTGCTCACGAGCCGGAGCACGGCGGCGTCCGGCGTCCGCTCGCGCGAGCGCATCCTGAGCGAGCCGACGGTGGCGTCCGCGACCTTGAGCTCGATCGTCGTGACGTCGTCGGAGTCGCGCATCAGCGAGCGCTCGTCCGCGGGCGAGCGGGCGGCGACCGCGAGCACGGTGGCGGAGCGATCGATCAGGATCAGGCTGGCATCGAGCGCCCGGCCGGCGGCCCGCAGGATCTCCGGCAGGCCGGCGCCGGCCTCGACCGCGTCGGTGATCGCGCCGAGGGCGTCGAGGCCCTGTGCCGCGTCGGCACCTTTGGAGACGCTCTCAGCCACGGTCTCGCGCTAGAAGATGCGGGGCCACTCGAGCACGATCAGCGCGCCGATCACGATCCCCACCCCCACCAACGCCGCGAGCACGTAGCCGGACAGGATCACGACGGCGACCTTCTCGAGCGGACGGCGGTAGGAGCTGAGCGCCGGTGCGACCACGAGCATGCAGAAGACGGCGAGCCCGAACACGCCGAGACACGCGCCAACCAGGTAGGTGATGGTCTGGTTGCTCATCGCTCCGTGTTAATTGTGCCGCAACCTGAGGATGAGACGGGCATAACCGCGATACCCCCCACGGACGGCGCGATCGACCGAACTCGTTCGACGGCGCCCTCGCCCCACCATAGGCCCGCGACAGTCGGACCGGACCCGCACACGAGCGCGCGGTCGGCACCGGCGGCACGGACGGCCTCGAGCGTCGGAGCGATCTCCGGGCACAGGGAAAGGGCGGCCGGCTCGAGGTCGTTGACGATCAGGTCCGCCGGAAGCCGGGACCGCGCCGCGAGCGCGGAGTCGAGGTCTCGTCGCTTCGCCGCGAGGTCTTCGCGAGTGCGAGGCAGATCCAGACGGTCGGCCTCGGCATACACCGCCGGCGTCGACAGTTGATGCGTCGAAGGGACGATCACGAGCGCATATGGTGGAAGCGGCGCCCGCGGCTCGACCACCTCCCCGCCTCTCGTACCGAGCGACAGGCCCGGCGCCAGCTGGCTCGGCACGTCGGATCCGAGCTCGGATGGCGAAGATCGTGGGATGGTCCGGGAGCCGGGCAAGGCGCCCGGCGGCGCGCAGGAACGCGGCCGCGTCGGCTGAGCCCCCTCCCATACCGGCGGCGACCGGGATCCGCTTGCGGATCTCCACCCGGAGCGGCGGCGCGTCCCAGCCCCGCGCTCGAAGCGCGCGCGAGCGCGGCGGCGACGAGGTTCGGTCCTGTCGACCCCCTCGCAGACGACCTCGTCGCTCACCCTCCGGGCGCACCGAGACCGACAGCTCGTCCGCCAGCGACACCGACTCGATCAGCGTCACGAGCTCATGACGGCCATCGTCCCGAACCGGCCCTACGAACAGGCACAGGTTGACCTTGCCGTAGGCGAGCTCGATCACGCGTGGAGCCTTCGGTCGAGCTCGCAGAACTCCTCCGGTGACAGCCGCTCGGCGCGCTCGTCGGGCGGATGACCCATCTCGACAAGCGCGGCACGGGCCCGATCGCGCACTCCCGGCGCGGCGTCAGGCGCGAGCGCGAGCGATCCCGGGAGCGCCTTGCGGCGGTGAGCGAACGCCTCGTGGACGAGCGCGCGGACGCTGGGCTCGGGCGCGGGGCCCGTGCGGGTCAGCCCGACCAACACCGAGTCGACGTTCGGCACCGGCCTGAACACGTTGCGCGAGATCGGCCGCAGCACCTTGACCTCGGCGGACAGCTGCGCGAGCACCGACGGAGCGCCGTACGCGGCCGTCCCCGGCGACGCCGCCAACCGCTCCCCCACCTCGCGCTGGACCATCACCACCCAGCTCGTAACCGTCGGCAGCTCGTCGAGCGTGCGCAGAATCACGGTCGCGGCGACGCCGTATGGGAGGTTCGCGACGACCTTGGTCGGCGCGGGTTCGAGCGCGGCGAGGTCAACCGATACCGCGTCGCCGAAGTGGAGCGTCACCCCGTCGAAACGGGCGAGCACCTCCCGCAGCTGCTCCTCCAATGACCGATCGATCTCGACGACGTGCAGGTGTCCGACCCGCGAGGCGAGTCGCTCGGACAGGATCCCCGGCCCGCCGCCGATTTCGAGCACGACGTCCTCTGGTGAGAGCGAGGCGAGCCGCTCGATCACGTCGAGGATGTTGCGGTCGACGAGGAAGTTCTGCCCGAGCTTCACCATCCGAACAGGTCGGAGGCGTTCCGTTCGACCGCCGCTTCCAGCTCCTCGTACGGGATCCGGCGCTCGACCGCCAGAGCCTTCGCCGTGTAGACGACGTTCGCTGGCTGGTTCGGCTTGCCGCGCACCGTCTGCGGCGCCAGGAACGGCGCGTCGGTCTCGACGAGCAGCCGGTCGAGTGGCACCCGGAGCGCCGCCTCGCGGAGCGCCTCGGCCTTCGGGTACGTCGAGTTGCCGGCGAACGAGAACCACCAGTCGGGGTGCGCGAGGCACTCGTCGATCCGCTCCGGCATCGAGAAGCAGTGGAGGATCACGCGCGCCCCGCCGGCGAGCTCTCCCAGCATCCGCAGCGTGTCGTCCTCGGCGGCGCGGGTGTGAATCACGAGCGGCTTCGACGTTTCGCGCGCCAGGGAGATCTGTGCGGCGAACGCGCGCTCCTGGTCGGACGCGGGCGCGCCCTCGCGGTAGTAGTCGAGCCCGGTCTCGCCGATCGCGACGCACCTCGGATGCGCCGCCAGCGCCTTCAGCTCGGCGAGGTCGGCGTCGTCGAACCCGGTCGCGCTGTTCGGATGGCGCCCGATCGCGGCATACACCTGCGGGAAGTCCTCCGCGGCCTCGAGCGCCGCCCGGCACGACGCGCCGTCGGTCCCGACCGTGACGATCCGGTGGACGCCCTGCTCGACGGCTGCCTCGACGAGCTCGGCGTCCGGCGGCTCGCACATCTCCAGATGCGTGTGGCTGTCGATCACCGCTTCGGGAACAGCGGCTCGAGCGCCGCGACGGCGCCCCCTGGGCCGCCGAGCGCGGCGCGGAGCTTGGCGGTCGCGTCGGGCAGGTACGGCTCGAGCATCGTGTTCACCGTCCGGACGCCCTCGATCAGCGACGCGAGCACCTGGTCGAGCTTGTCCGCGTCGGCCTCGTCGCGCGCGAGCTGCCACGGCGCCTGCTCCTCGACGTAGCGGTTGAGCCGCCGCACCCGCCGCCAGATGTGCTCGAGCGCCTCGGTCACCTCGGCGCGGTCCATCAGCGCCGCGACCTCCTGCGGCAGCCCCTCGAACTCGGCGTCGAGCGCGGGATCTCGGCCGACCGCGGGGACGACCCCGTCGCGGTAGCGCTGCACCATCGCGATCGAGCGGCTCGCGAGGTTGCCGAACTCGTTCGCGAGCTCGGCGTCGTAGCGCGTCTGGACCGCGTCCATCCCAACGGCGCCGTCGTTGCCGAACGGGACGTCGCGCATCAGGTAGAAGCGGAGCGCGTCAGTCCCGAACTGCTCGATCACCTCGAATGGGTCGAGCACGTTGCCGAGCGACTTGCTCATCTTGCGGCCGTCGGCGCCGAGCAGGAAGCCGTGGACGAACACGTGCTCGGGCAGCGGCAGCTCCGCGGCCATCAGCAGCGCCGGCCAGTAGACCGTGTGGAACTTGAGGATGTCCTTGCCGATGACGTGGTACTTCGCGGGCCAGTACTGATCGGTCAAATCCTCCCCGGGACGCGCGTATGACAACGCTGTGTAGTAGTTGAGCAGCGCGTCGAACCACACGTAGAACACGTGCGTCTCGTCCCACGGAACGGTCACGCCCCAGCGCAGGTGGGCGCGCGACAGCGATACGTCCTGGAGGCCGGCCTTGATGAAGGAGTGCGCCTCGTTGTAGCGGGCGGACGGCATCACGAAGTCGGGCTGATCGGCGTACAGCCGCTCCAGCCGCTCCTGGAACGCGGACAGCCGGAAGAACCAGTTCTCCTCGGACTCGCGGGTCAGCGGGATCTCGTGGATCGGGCACAGGTTCCCCTCGAGGATCTCGTTCTCGACCTTGAAGTCCGCGCACCGCGGGCAGTACCACCCCTCGTAGACGCCCTTGTAGACGTGACCGTTGTCGTGGACCCGCTGCAGCACCTCCTGGACCTTCAGCTCGTGCTCGGGGTCCGAGGTGCGGATGAAGAAGTCGTTCGACACGTTCAGTGTCGGCATCAGCGCCTTGAACCGCTCCGCGTTGCGGTCCGCGAGCTCCTTCGGCTCGAGCCCCAGCGCGTGCGCGGCGTCCGCGACCGGCTCGCCGTGCTCGTCGGTCCCGGTCAGGAAGAACACGTCCTCCTGGCGGAGCCGCATATGCCGCGCGATCACGTCAGCGGCGATCGTCGTGTACGCGTGGCCGAGGTGCGGCTGCGCGTTGACGTAGTAGATCGGGGTGGTGATGTAGAAGGACATCGCTCCCAAATCTATTCACCCGCGCACCGGCGGGGCCGCCTCCCGCTGAACTGTTCCGGAATTCGGACGCTCAGCGCCCTGATATCGGAACAGCTCCGCCCTCAGCCGGAGGTCAGCGCCTTGTAGAGCGTGTTCGCGGGGACGCCGGTCAGCTCGGAGACGACCGACGCGGCAGCTCGCGGTTTGGCGCCGGCATCCACGAGCCGTCGGACCGCGTCGAGCGCGGGACCGGAGTCGGCCGCCTCGCCGCGATCGCCGCCGACCACGAGCACGATCTCTCCCTTCGGCGCTTCGCCGGCGTAGCGCTCCGCGAGCTCGGACGCCGTCCCCCGGACGACCTCCTCGTGCACCTTGGTCAGCTCGCGGCAGACGGCCACCCGGCGCTCGGGGTCGAGCTCGGCGAGCGCCTTGAGCGTTCCGGCTAGCCGCCGCGGGGACTCGAACGCGACGAGTGTCTCCGGATGAGTGAACTCCCCCTCGAGCTCCGTGCGCTTGCGCGGCAGGAAGCCGGCGAACCGCCAGTGATCGGCGGGCAACCCGCTCGCCACGAGCGCGGAGAGGACCGCCGACGGTCCCGGCAGCACCTCGACCGCGAGCCCGGCGGCGACGGACTCGCGCACGAGCACGAAGCCCGGGTCGGAAACGAGCGGCGTGCCCGCGTCGGACACCAGCGCGACGACCGCCCCGTCGAGCATCCGCTTGACCAGCTCGCGCGCCCGCTCGCGCTCGTTGTGCTCGTGGTAGGAGACGAGGTGCGCCTTGACGCCGTAGCGGTCGAGCAGCACCCGTGTGCGCCGCGTGTCCTCGCACGCGACGACGTCCGCCTCGCGCAGCGCCGCGAGCACGCGGAGCGTCACGTCCTCGAGGTTGCCGATCGGCGTGGGACAGATGACGAGGCGTCCGCTCACGCGCACCTCCGCTCGCCATCCGGGCTCGTCTTATCGGAGGGCGCGTGAGTCATCCAGCTGCTCAGCGGCCCGTCTTGACGGCCAGTCCGTCGAACGCGAGCGCGGCCGCTCCGATCATTCCTGCCTCAACTCCGAATTCGGCCATTACAATGCGAACCTCGTCGCGCGAGGGAGGCAGGGCCCTCGTCGCGACAGCCCTCCGAATCGGTTCGAGCAGCAGCTCGCCCGCGGCCATCACGCCGCCGCCGATCACGACTGCCTGCGGGTTGAAGATGTTGACGAAGCTCGTGATCGCGATGCCCAGCCGCGTGCCGATCAGCTCGATCACGTCGATCGCCGCCGCATCGCCGTCGTGCGCGAGCTCGGTCACGAGCGGACCCACGAGCGGCTGCCCGTCGGCTAGTGCCCGGCCGAGACCCGATTGCGGGCGCTCGTGCGCCACGCGCGTCGCCTCATATGCGAGCGCTGTCCCGGACGCCATCGCCTCGATGCAGCCGTGGTTCGGGCAGTTGCCCTGGCACGGCGGACCGTTCTCGTCGATCACGACGTGGCCGAGCTCCGCGGCGGAGCCGATCGCGCCGTGGTACAGCTCGTCACGAAGGATCAGCCCGCCGCCGATCCCGGTGCCGATCGTCAGCAGCACCACCTCGCTGCAACCCCGGGCGGCCCCCGCCCGGTGCTCGGCGAGCGCCGCCATGTTCGCGTCGTTGTCGACGAACACGGGCAGCCCCAGGCGCTCGGCCATCACCTCGCCGAACGGGATGTCGGCCAGCGCGAGGTTGATCGCGACCACCGCGATCCCGGTCCGCTGGTCGATCAGCGACGGGATCCCGAAGCCGACGGCGGCGACCTCGCCACCGGCGGCCTCGCGCACCTCCTCGACCGCGTCGACGGCGACGTCGAGCAGCGCGGGCTGGTCCAGCCCCGTCAGCGTTCGTTGGGCACGGCGATGGACGGAAAGAGACGAGTCCACCGCGCCGGCAAGCAGTTTCGATCCGCCCATGTCCACGCCGATCGTGCGCCGGCCTGGCATGCCGTCACTATATGTGGAAGCCGCGCAACGTCCCGTGCCGCCGCGGAACATTCGGTGCGGTTGCGGGTAAGTACACGAGAGCGCATGCCGAACAATCTCGAAGAGCGCCCATACAAGCTTTATCGCGCCGGCCCGAAGGGCCTGAAATCGTTCCTGCGCGGCGAGGAGGAGACAGGACTCCCGGACCCCTCCGCCCCCGACCGCAAGCGCCGCGACCCCGGCCGGAAGCGCCGGCTGTTCCGCGGCCCGTGGACCGTCGGGCGGGTGATCAAGTACGTGCTCGTCGCGATCGCGTCGTGGCTGCTTCTGTCGCTCGTGCTGTTCATGCTCAGCGCCCAGATCGAGACCGGAAACCTGCCGTCATCGGCCAGCGACGCGCTGACCTCCGGCGGGAACATGCTGTTCTCGGCCGACAACGTGCTGATCCTCGGCACCGACCAGCGCCCGACGGGGTCGAAGGAGCCGGGCGCGAACACTCACGACGCGGGCAGCCGCACCGACACGATCATGCTCTGGCGGATCGGCGGCGGCGACCTCGCGGCGGCTGTCGATCCCGCGCGACACGGCGGTGGACATCCCGGGCCACGGCACCAACAAGATCAATGCGGCCTACGCGATCGGGGGGCCAGCGCTGCACGATCAAGACCGTCGAGGCGTTCACGGGGATCAAGATCAACCACGTGATCATCGTCAACCTGGCCGCATTCCCGCAGTTCATCGACGCGATCGGCGGGGTCGACGTGACCACCGGGAAGGTCTGCGCGTCGATCAGCGGCGGCGCCTCGAACGGCGGCTTCAGCCTGAACCTCAATCCCGGGACCCACCACCTGAGCGGGATCCAGGCGCTCACCTACGCGCGGATGCGCGAGAACAGCTGCAACCCGGCCGACTCGGACCTGACGCGCGTGCAGCACCAGCAGCAGATCCTCAACGGGATCAAGGGTCAGCTGTTCACGTTCGGCACGTTCTTCCGGCTGCCGTGGGCCTCCTGGGACGCGCCGAAGGTGCTGCGGACCGACATGGGCGGCCTGACGCTGCTGTCGCTGTTCGCGGCGTCGGAGATCGGCGGCTCGGCTCCGGTGCAGGTGCTGAAGCCGACCGGCGGCGAGGTCCTCCCGGGCGGCGGCGACGCGCTGACCGTCGACCCCGGCGCCGTGCACGCCGCGGTCAACAAGCTCCAGAACGGCTGATTCAGCGCAGGGCGCCGAAGAACGAGCGCAGGTCGTCGACCAATGCGTCCGGCTGTTCGAGCGCGGCGAAGTGCCCGCCGCGGTCGTGGTCGCGCCACTGGCGAAGGTCGGAGAACCACAGCTCCGCCGCGCGCTGCGGGATCCGAATGATCTCCTTCGGGAAGCTCGAGACTGCGGTCGGGACCCCGGGCTTGGGCACGTTGCTGTCGGTGAAGCTCTCCCAGTAGAGCCGGGCCGAAGAGGCGCCCGTCCCCGGAAGCCAGTAGAGCATCACGTTGTCGAGCAGCTCGTCCTTAGTCAGGACGTTCTCCGGGTCGCCGTCGCAGTCGGTCCACTCCCGGAACTTCTCGACGATCCACGCGCACTGCCCCGCCGGGGAGTCCACCAGCCCGTACCCGAGCGTCTGGGGACGGGTCGACTGCTGCTTGGAGTAGCCGCTCCCGGACTTCCGGTACTCGGCGAACCGCGCGAGCACCGCCAGCTCGGCCTCGGTCAGCTCGCCGAGCTCGCCGAACACGGACGGCGGGACGACGGGCATCGTCAGGTGGATCCCGGCGACGTGCTCGGGGTCGCGCGCCCCGAGGTGCATCGTGATCGGTGACCCCCAGTCGCCGCCGTGGGCGCCGTAGCGCTCGTATCCGAGCCTCGCCATCAGCTCCGCCCACGCGGCGGCGATCGCGGGCGTGCCCCACCCCGGCCGCGCGGGCTTGTCGCTGAACCCGTACCCGGGCAGCGACGGCACGACGAGATGGAAGTCGCCGCGCAGCGGCTCGATCACCTTCATGAACTCGACCACCGACCCGGGCCAGCCGTGAGTCAGGATCAGCGCCAGCGCGTCCTCGCGCTCGCAGCGGGCGTGCAGGAAGTGGATCGCGAGGCCGTCGATCTCGGTCTTGAACTGTGGGATCGCGTTGAGGCGCGCCTCGGTCGCGCGCCAGTCGTAGCGGTTCCGCCAGTGCTCGCACAGCTCCTGTGCGCACGCGAGCGGAATCCCCTGGGACCAGTCGTCCACGGTCTCGGCCTCGGCCCAGCGGGTCCGGGCCAGGCGGTCGTTCAGATCCTCGAGCTCGGCGTCGGGGATCTCGATCCGGAAGGACTCCATCGTGGGCGAAAACTCGGACATGGACCGAGTTTTATCCCAGATCGGAGCTAGTCGGACTTCGAGGCGGCCGGCTTGGCGTCGGCCTTGGCGCCGGACTTCGAGTCGCTCTTCGAGTCCGACTTGCTCTCCGACTTCGAGTCGCTCTTGCTCTGCGACTTCTTGTGCTCGTCCTTCTCGCGCGCCCGCTTTCGCGTCCCGTAGTCGGTGTTGTAGAAGCCCGACCCCTTGAAGTGGACGGCGACCGGGTGGAACACGCGCTGCACCGGGGCCTCGCAGGTCTCGCAGATCTCGACGGGCTCGTCGCTCATCCGCTGCATCACCTCGAATGTGTGGCCCTGATCGCACCGGTACTCATAGATCGGCATCGCACACCCAAGTTTAGCTTCACGGCTTGGCACTCTCCACCAGCGAGTGCCAACAGCACGTGCCGCAATAGCATCCGAACCGATGTCCGCCACCGACCCCGTGACGATGGACAAGATCGTGTCGCTCTCGAAGCGTCGCGGGTTCGTGTTCCCGTCGAGCGAGATCTACGGCGGGCTCGGCTCGAGCTACGACTACGGCCACTACGGCGTACTGCTTAAGAACAACGTCAAGGCACAGTGGTGGAAGTCGATGCTCCAGGAGCGCGACGACATCGTCGCGCTCGACTCGGCGATCATCCAGCACCCGCAGACGTGGGTCGCGAGCGGACACCTCGCCGGGTTCACCGATCCGCTCGTCGACTGCCGCACGTGCAAGCTCCGGTTCCGCGCCGACCACCTCGCCCAGTCCGCGTGCGGTCGCAAGCCCTCGAAGCACCCGGGCGAGACGCCCGACTGCGACCTGACCGAGGCGCGCGACTTCAACCTGATGTTCGAGACGACGGTCGGGCCGGTGACCGGCGAGGGGACGACCGTCTACCTGCGCCCCGAGACCGCCCAGGGGATCTTCCTCAACTTCAAGAACTATCTGCAGTTCTCCCGCAAGAAGCCGCCCTTCGGGATCGCGCAGATCGGCAAGAGCTTCCGTAACGAGATCACCACCGGGAACTTCATCTTCCGGACGCGCGAGTTCGAGCAGATGGAGATGGAGTTCTTCGTCCCGCCGGACCAGGCGGATTCGTGGTTCGAGCACTGGCTCGAGGAGCGGCTGCGGTGGTACACCGGCCTCGGGCTCAGACCCGACCACCTCAGGCTCCGCCCCCACGACCAAGAGGAGCTCTCCCACTACTCATCCGCCACCAGCGACGTCGAGTACCTGTTCCCGTCCACCGACCGCTCCGCGGTCGGCGGAGCCCGCTGGTCAGAGCTCGAGGGGATCGCCAACCGCGGCGACTTCGACCTCAAGGCCCATGCGCAGGCCTCCGGCCAGAAGCTCGAGTACGTCGACACCGCCTCCGGCGAGCGCTACGTCCCTCACGTGATCGAGCCCGCCGCGGGCGCCGACCGGACGCTGCTCGCGTTCATGGTCGACGCCTACGACGAAGACGAGATCGGGGGCGAGCAGCGGACCGTGCTGCGCCTGCACCCAGCGCTCGCGCCGGTGAAGGTCGCCGTGCTCCCGCTCGTCAAGAAGGACGGACAGCCCGAGCTCGCGACCGAGATCCACCTCGAGCTGCGTGACCGGTTCCAGTCCGAGTACGACGAGGGCGGCGCGATCGGCCGGCGCTACCGGCGCCAGGATGAGATCGGGACGCCGTGGGCGGTGACCGTCGACCACCAGTCACTCGAGGACCGCACGGTCACGCTCCGAGACCGCGACAGCCTCGAGCAGCAGCGCATCGCGATCGCCGAGCTCGCCGACGAGATCGCCCGGCGGCTGCGCGAGCCGTGGCGCTCGCCCAAGCTCGACACCTAGCTCAGCCCAGCAGCGTCTGGCCGACGTAGCCGCCGGTCCTCGCGCCGGGCGGGCACAGGAACACGGCGCTGCCGACGTGGGTGATGAACTGGTTCAGTCGGTCCTGGGCCGCGAGCGTGGTCTGGATCCGCGAGAACTGCCGCGGGTCGCGCTGGAAGGAGATGAAGAACAGTCCGGCGTCGAGCTGGCCGGTGCTCGCGTCGGTCCCGTCGGAGAACGAGTAGCCACGGCGAAGGATCTCGGCGCCGCCATTCGAGTCCGGGTGGGAGAGCCGCACGTGAGAACCGGGCGGGAGCCGGCCGAGGTGGATCGGGTCGTGCTCGTGGCGGCCGCCGAACGGGGCCCCGCTGAGCTTGTGCCGGCCGATCGTCTGCTCCTGCCCGGCCAACGGGCTCTGGTCCCAGGTCTCGATCAGCATCCGGATCCGGCGGGTGACCACGTACGTTCCGCCCCGCGCCCAGCTCGGTGAGTCGTTCGCCCCCAGCCATACGAAGCGGTCGAGCGAGGCGCGGTCCTCGAGCAGGATGTTGTCGGTCCCGTCCTTGAAGCCCTGGAGGTTCCGCGGGGTCTGCTGGGTCTCGCTCGTGCGCGCGGTGCGGCCGAAGCCGAACTGGCGCCACCGCACCCGCGCCGCTCCCTCTGCAAGCCGGATCAGCGTGCGCACGGCGTGGAACGAGACCTGCGGATCGTCGGAGCACGCCTGCACGAACAGATCGCCGCCGCTGATCGCAGGCGACAGCGCGTCGCCCGTCATCGGCGGGATCTGGGCGAGCGCCTTCGGCTTCGACGCCGCCAGCCCGAAGCGGTCCTGGCCGCGCTTGACGAACAGGCTCGGGCCGAACCCAAAGGTCACCGTCAGCGACGACGGCGGCAGCCCCAGCGCCTCGCCGCTGTCCTCCGGCGGGCTGTCCTGGCGATTCGAGAGCGTCGCGGAGGGCAGCCCCTCGGTCATCCGGGCAGCGGCGGCCGACCACGCGCGCATCAGGTCGCGGAGCTCGCCCACCCGCGTCGCTGTCACGTCGAACGCCGCCGCGTACAGCGCCTCCTGCTGCGGGGTCACGATCCCGGCCTGGTGCTCGCCATGGAACGGCACGGCGCCGGCGCCGGGACTCGCTGCGCGCGCCGCGGCGGGGAGCGACGGCGCGACTCCGGCGAGCAGCCCGCCGGCGGCGCCGGCGAGCGCGGAGCGCCGCGAGATCCCCGAGTTGTCCCCCATCGTGCCCATCTTTGGCCACGCCAGGATACCCACGCGATCCGTGCGACACTGAAGCACGCCGATGTCTGCGACGCTGGCCGCTGATCAGATCTCCTACGAGGACCTGTACGAGCGCTGGGAGCACGGCAACTGGTCCGCGACGGAGATCGACCTAGCCACTGACATCGAACAGTGGCGGACGACGTTCACCGAGCTCGAGCGCCGCGCGACCCTGTGGACGTACTCGATGTTCTTCCACGGCGAGGACTCGGTCGCAGATACGTTGTCCCCGTACATCGACGCTGCCCCGCGCGAGGAGCAGAAGTACTTCCTCGCGACCCAGCAGGCCGACGAGGCCCGGCACGCGGTGCTGTTCGCGCGGTTCATGTGCGAGGTCGCCGGCGAGGGCCATGACACGGCGTCCGCGCTGAGCGCCACGCGGCCCGAGCTGACCTGGGGATTCCGCAAGACGTTCGCTCGCCTTGACCGGATGGCCGACGAGCTGCGCAAGGACCGTTCCAAGCCGAAGCTCGCCCAGGCGATCACGCTCTACCACCTCGTGATCGAGGCGGCGCTCGCGCAGCCCGGCCAGCACCTGATCGAGGAGTCGCTCAAGCGCCAGGACGTGCTCCCCGGCTTCCGCGAGGGAATCGGCAACGTCTCGAGGGACGAGCAGCGCCACATCGCGTTCGGGGTGAAGATGGTCGCCGACCTCGTGCGCGAGGACCCGGAGTGCACAGAGGCGATCGAGGAGTTGCTGCGCGAGATCTTTCCGTACACCGCCGCCGTGTTCGTGCCGCCGGGCTGGGACGAGACCTACGTCACCGCGTTCGGCTTCACGCTCGAGGAGATGTACGCCTACGGCGCGGAGGCGATCGAGAGCCGGCTGCGGGCCGCGGGGCTGAACCCGCAGACGTTGCGAGTCGGGCTCCCGTTCGAAGTGCCGCCCGAGGAGCGCGCTCGGCGAGGGCTGGCGATGCTGCGCGCCGGGTACCTCGGTGAGCCGAACGGCCCCGTCATGCCCGACACCGAGATCACCGGGCTGCTGTTCGACGGCCTGCGCCGGCAGTTCGACACCTCGCTCGCTCCCGGCGCCAGGATCATGTGGGAGTTCGACGACGCCGAGCCGTGGCACCTCACCGTTGAGAACGGCACCGCCACCACCGGCCCGGGACGGGTCGAGAATCCCGACCTGACGTTCCGCGGCCGCTTCCAGGACTGGATCGACGTCAGCGCCGGGCGAACGGATCCGGTCCGCGCGGTGCTCACGCGCAAGATCCGCCCGAGCGGCAGGCTGCGGATGCTGGTTCGCGTGCCGAAACTGTTCACGTAGCGCGCGGCTCTCTTAGCGGACTCTCATCCGCGGCTTAGCACTCTCATGCGCCCAGGACCGACCATCGGTCCCATGAACAACGAAAACCAAACCCCGCGCGAGCGCGGCCGCCGGCTGCTTTCGCGCATCAACCGCTGGGCGATCGCAGGCGCGATCGGCTTCGCCGGGCTGTTTTCGGTCGTCGCCGCGGAGACCACGCACGGCAAGACCAACAGCTCGACGACCACAAGCCTGCAGCAGCCGGCCTCGACGCCTTCGGCGACCACACCCTCCTCGGGGTCGTCCAACAGCGGCAACACCGGCAGCACCGGCAGCACCGGCAACACCGGCAGCACCGGCAACACCGGCACCAGCGGCACCAGCGGCGGCACCGGCAACACCGGCTCCAGCTCCGTCGTCTCGGGCGGGTCGTGAACGCCTTCTGGTACCTGACGCGGGGGACGGGCATCGTCGCTCTGATCCTGCTGACGCTGAGCCTCGGGCTCGGGGTCGCCAATGTGCTGCGGATGCGCGTCCCCGGCGCGCCGCGGTTCGTCACGCTCGGAGTCCATCGCACGATCTCGCTGCTGGCGGTCGCGTTCGTCGCCGTGCACGTACTGACGACGGTCGCCGACGGCTACGTGCCGATCGGGATCGCGAGCGCCGTGATCCCGTTCAGCGCCGGCTACCGGCCGTTCTGGGTCGGGCTCGGCGCGGTCGCGTTCGACCTGCTGCTCGCGCTGATGATCACCAGCCTGCTCCGGCGCCGCTTCGGCTATCGGGTATGGCGCACCGTGCACTGGGCCGCGTACGGCTGCTGGCCGATCGCGTTCGTGCACGCGCTGGGCACCGGCACCGACCCGGGGACCGGTTGGATGACCGCGATCCTCGCGAGCCTCGCCGGGCTGGTGGGAGCGGCGGTGCTCGGCCGGCTAAGCGGGCGCAGGGCCAACCCCGCGGGTCCGCGCTTGAGCTCCTCGGTGCAAAGGTCGTGAGCGCCTTCTCACCGCTCACTTAGCGCATTCTTGCAACCCGAGCCGATCATCGTGAGCTATGAGCGATCCTCTACCTCGCCTGCTGCTCGGCGTCGGCGAGCAGACCACGGCGACGCTGGCCTCCCATCTCGAGCTCCACGGGGCGTTGCCCGATCCGCGCCGAATCCCACCGGCATCGATCATCGAGGAGACCGAGCGGGCCGGGCTCCGCGGGCACGGTGGCGCCGCCTTCCCGGTGGGCCGAAAGCTGCGCGCGGTCGCCGGGCGCCGCGGCCGGCCCGTCGTGCTCGCCAATGGCACCGAGGGCGAGCCTGCCAGCAAGAAGGACCGCGTGCTGCTGCGGGAGCTTCCCCAGCTGGTGCTCGACGGCGTGGTCGTAGCGGCGAGGGCGACCGGTGCCCGGGACGCGGTGATCGCCGTGTGCGAGTGCGAGGGCCGAGGGTCCCGCGAGCTGGAGGCGGCGATCCGCGAGCGGGTGGCCGCGCGGTTGCCGGGAGAGCCTCAGTTCCACGTCGTCCCAACGCCGCCGCTGTATGTGGCCGGCCAGGAGACGGCGCTGATCAACTTCGTCAACACCGGCATCCCCAAGCCGACGTTCGTCGGCCCCCGCCCGTTCGAGCGCGGGGTCGGCCGGGCGCCGACGCTCGTGCAGAACGTCGAGACGCTCGCGGACCTGGCGCTGATCGCGCGGCACGGCTCGGACTGGTTCAGGCAGGCCGGGACGGCCGAGGACCCGGGCACCGCGCTGATCACGTTATCCGGCGCGGTCGAGCGCCCCGGCGTGTACGAGATCGAGCACGGAATGGAGCTGGACGAGTTGCTCCGGATCGCCGCTCCGACCGAGAGACACTCCGCGGTCCTGCTCGGCGGGTACTTCGGTTCGTGGGTGGCCGCCGGCGAAATTCGGGGGGTGCGGCTCTCGCGGCACGAGCTCGCCCCGCACCGGGCGTCGCTCGGGGCGGGCGTGATCGTGGCGCTCGGCGAGGGGGCCTGTCCAGTGGCCGAGACCGCGCGTGTCGCCGACTACTTCGATAGCCACGGCGCCCGGCAGTGCGGTCCCTGCATCAACGGGCTGGCCGCGATCGCCGACGCGATCCAGCGAATCGGGACCGGAACCGCCCCGCCGTCGGCGGTCCGCGATCTCGAACGCTGGTCGGCGGAGCTGCCCGGGCGTGGGGCGTGTGCCCATCCCGACGGTGCCGTTCGATTCATCTCGAGCGCGCTGGCCGTGTTCGCAGACGACTTCCGCGCGCACTTCGAACTCGGGCGGTGCCCCCGTTGCTCGCACACACCGGTACTGCCAACGCCGAGCCCCGCTCAGGAGTACGCGCTCGCAGCCTAGCCTCGAGCGCCGCTATGCACTTGCGCAGGACCCTGCCAGCCGCGGCCGGGGTGACGGCGCTCGGGCTCGCCGGCTGTGGCGGCGGTGGCTCGCCGCCCCGGCCGACGGTCGTCCTCAGCCGGTCGACGTCCACGCCGGCGGCCACGACCGCCCGGACGGCTCCACAGCCGCCACCGAAGCCGCCGCCCCCGGCGTTTCCCGAGCTGCTGGCGAGCGCGAACGGAAGCCGCCCGACGAGCTTCGTGCCGGTGCTCCGGTGGCGCGGCGCGACGGCGGCCTGGATTGCCAGGACCGGCTCGGGCCTGGCGCTGCTGTCATTCGACCAGCGGTTGCTCGAGCTCCGGCTCCACGCGGGAACGCAAGATCCGGGCGGCACCGGTTGGCGATTCGGGCCGGCCGTGTCCGGGACCGAGCGGGCACGCCTCGCGGCCGCGTTCAACGGTGGGTTCCGTCTATCCACCGGCTCGGGCGGATATGAGTCCTACGGCCACGTCGCCGCACCGCTGCAGGCGGGCCTCGGATCGGTTGTCACATACTCCGACGGCACGACCGATATCGGCACCTGGCACCACGAAGTGCCCGCTCCCGGGCATACGGTGCTGTCGGTACGCCAGAACCTGCGCCCACTGATCGACGACGGAAAGCCCGCCTCCACGCTCGATTGCCGCAGCTGCTGGGGCGCAACGCTCGGCGGCGTAGCGGACCCGGCGCGAGCAGCGCTGGGGGTGACCGCCGATGGGCGCCTGATCTGGGTCGCCGGCGAGCACGTGACGCTCGGGGACCTCGCGAATGCACTGCTCGCGGCGAGGGTCGTGCGCGCGGTGGAGCTCGACATCAACCCCGAGTGGGTGGCGGGTTACGTGTACGGCCATCGGGGCGGTCACGGACCGCCAGCGCCGGTCCCGGTCCTGGCCGGCCAGCAGGGGATCCCGGGGCAGTTCCTCGAGCCTTGGGGCCGCGACTTCTTCACGGTCGTGGCGCGATGAGGAGCACGAGCCGGCGCCCTCAGGCCGCGTCTGACGCATCCGGCGCCGGGGGCTTCGGCCGCCGCGGGCGGGTGACGCTGATCTGGATCATCGCGATCACGAGGACGACCAGGGTGATGATCCGCTCGCTCCGAGGTATCTCCCTAAAGAACCCATAGACCTGGATCGCCGCGGCCACTCCCTGCGCGATCAGCGGCAGCGCGACCGCCGGCCATCCGTAGACCTCCCTCGGTTTTAGCCGTCCGGGATGGGGCTGCCAGCAGGCGTAGGCAACCAGCAGCGCGCCGGCGGACCAGAAGGCGGCGTAGGTCGTCGATACGTGTTTCGTGCCCTCGAGTGCCTGCACGGCGTAGATCGAGTCCGCGATGCCCATCGCCGCGAGCCCGGCGCCGAGCAGCAGCCACATCCGGCCCGGCGGCCTCCAGCCCGTCATCGCGAACACGCCAAGCGTCGACCCGAAGACGATCGCATCACCCAGCGGATAGGCGAAGTCGACCGCATCGGCCAGCGCCGATTCGTTTGAGTGGTGGTAGACGGGAGCTAGGAACAGGGCCACCCAGATGATCATCACGAGCAGCATCACCGCCACCCCGTCGATCCAACGGTGCAACTCGAAGGAGGGGACCCGCTCGCGTACGAGCAGCGCCAGGGCCGTGAGGATCAGCGGGTACCAGGCGAGCCAGAAGACATCGGAAATGCTCGTCAGCGGCCCTTCCCCAGATGCGCCGAAGCGGATGCTCCAGATCGTGTCCCCGATCGCCCAGCAGGTCAGCCCGAGCGTCACGAGAATCCATGCCGGCTCGCCGCGCCGCTGACGGAGCGCCCCCACGAGGCACATGGCGCTGGTCGCCCATAGCAACACGTCGTTGAGCCAGTCGTTGAAGAAGCCGTCGGCCCCGGCACCCCCGACCCCGAGATCCTGGTGAGCGGCATAGGCGACGACGAGCAGCACGAGCGCCGCCCACATCAGCCACGCACCCCGCGCACGGACCGGCGCGCTCAGTGCGCGCATCGACCGGCCCCGCCGCTCCACGCCCTGGGTCTCCACTCCGCGACAGTATCCCGGTGCCCGCGGGCGACCGCCAAGCTTTCCGATTAGCGGCTTCTCACCAAGGGTTTACCGTGCCGCGCGCGGTCGCCGCCTAAGCTGCTGGCGGATGCGCGCGAGCCGTACCCGCCGAGACGATCGACGCGCCCGGGGGCTGCCAGCGCTGATCTCGACGGCGCTGCTCGTGGCCGTGTTCGCGGGCGTCGCCGCGTACAACAGCGAGGGCGATCACACCGCTTACGCGAGCCGCCACCACCAGCAGGCGGACACGGTCGTGACCATCGGGCACGACACCGTCGGGCACCCGATCCCGTCGGGGTTCGTGGGGCTCTCACTCGAGTACTCGGCGGTCCCCTGGTACACCGGAACCAACGCCGAAGCCGTCAACCCCGTGTTCGAGCAGCTGATCCGCAACCTCGCACCCGGGCAGTCTCCGGTGCTCCGAATCGGCGGCAACAGCACCGACACCACGTGGGTTCCGACCCCTGGCATCACCCGCCCCGCAGGCGTCAGCTACAGCCTGTCCCCGACTTGGCTCGCGACCACCGCCGCGCTCGCGCGCGACTTGCGCGCGCGGCTGATCATGGGGATCGACCTGGAGGCCGGTGTGCCCGCGCTCGCGGTCGCAGAGGCCCGGGCGTTCGTGGCGCGGTTCGGACGGACGCTGCGGGCGTTCGAGATCAGCAACGAAGCGCCGCGGTACAACACGATCCCGTGGTACCACCGCGGGCCGGGCCAGCTGGTCTACGCGCGCCGACCCAGCTACGACTTCGACGCCTTCAACCGCGAGTTCGCGACGGTCGCCCGCCGACTCCCGACGGGGGTCCCAATCGCCGGCCCGACGCTCGGCGGACCCGGATGGATGACGAATCTCGAGCAGTTCATCGACGGGGAGCCGCGGCTCGGCCTGATCACCTACCACACATATCCGTTCAATCGGTGCCGGACCCCGCTCGACTCCCCGACCTACCCGTCGCTGCCGAAGCTGCTCAGTCCGACCGGTTCGCGCGGGTTCGCGCCGGCGATTCGCGGCTACGTGGCGATCGCGCGGCGGCACCACCTCCCGTTCCGGATCGGCGAGATCAACTCGGTCGCCTGCGGCGGCAAGACCGGCGTCAGCGACACGTTCGCCTCGGCCCTTTGGGCGCTCGACTCGACGTTCGAGCTGGCCCGGGCCGGCGTCTCAGGAGTCAATTTCCACATGTTCCCCGGCGCCAAGTACGTCCTCTTCAGCTTCCGCCTCCAGCACGGCCAATTGGTCGCCCAGGTCCGACCCGAGTACTACGGACTGCTGATGTTCACGCAGGCGGCGCCGCCCGGCTCGCGCCTGGTGAGGACCGCGGTGCGCGGAGCCTCGGCGGTCCGCGCCTGGGCCACACGCGCGAACGGCGGGACCGTTCGCGTGGTCCTGATCAACGACGACCTCCACCGGCGCCACGTGTTCCTCGTGCGCGGGTTCTCCGGCGAGGGGCGCGGCGACGTGATCCGGCTGACGGCGCCGAGCGCCCACGCGACCGGCGGCGTCACGCTCGGCGAGCAGCGATTCGGGCTGACGAGCACCGGCAAGCTGGGAGCGCCCGAACGGGAGCCGGTCGGCTCGAGCCCCGGGCGCTACGTGGTCAGCCTCGGCCCGGCGAGCGCCGCGCTGCTGACGGTCCCTCGGGGCTGAGTAACGACCCCGGGGCTTGCGCGTGGTGCGGGCGGGGGGCCTGCGGGTCGGGGGCCGGCGGCGGGACGGAGCCGGCGGGCGGGTGTGGCGCCGCCCACGCATCCGGTCGATCAGGAAGCTCACCCCGCACGCGATCAGCACAAGGATCGCGATCAGCCCGACGATCGCCAGGCCCGGCGAGATGATCACCAGCAGGATCATCGCCACCAGCGCGATCGCGAGATCGATCATCAGCGTGCGGCGCCTCACAGCGGCAGCCTCCTCCAGATCGTGCGCGGAAGATGACGCAGCACCGCGAACAAGATCCGCAATCGCCCCGGGACCCACACGGTGTGGGCGCCGCCATCGAGCGCGCGGACGGTCGCCTCGGCCACCGCCTCGGGCGTGGTCGCCATCGGGGCGGGCTTCAGCCCGGCGGTCATCCGGGTGAGGACGAACCCTGGCCTGACGACCAGCACGCGTACGCCGCTGTCGGCGCACGCGTCTCCGAGGCCCTGCGCGAGCGAGTCGAGACCCGCCTTCGCCGCCCCGTAGATCGCGTTGCTCGCGCGCCGCTCCGCGGCGACGCTCGAAGCACCCGAGCGTCCCTCCCGTCCGCGGGCTGCGAGAGCACGAGCAACGCGAATGCGGGCGCGGCCTCGCTCGCGAAGTTGCCGCAGCGACTCGATCAGCAACGAGCCGCACCCGACGAAGTCGACCTCCATCACCTCGAGCGCCTCGTCACGATCGGAGTCGACCCCGTCCTGGCCGCCCAGCACGCCGACCGCCAGCACGACCACGTCGAACCCGTCCGCCCGTTCGAACGCGCGCGCGATCGCATCGCGGTGCTTGACGAGGTCGGACGCGTCCAACACGTCGCCCTCGCCGCTCAGCCCCAGGCGCTCCAGCCCGCTGAGGGCGGCTTCGAGCCCGACACGGTCGCGCCCGAGCAGGAACGGATGCACGGAGCCGTCGAACGACAGCCGCCTGACGATCGCCAGGCCGATCTCGGACGTCCCCCCGATCAGGAGGACGCGCCTGGGCCGTGTGGACGCTCACCTCGCCGCCCCGTCCAGGAGGCCGGTGCGGATCCCCAAATCTGAGCGCCAGATGCGCTCGGGATCCACGCGCTCGCGTATCCCCTGCCACTCGGCGAGCCGCGGGTACATCGCCCGGAGAGCCGCCGGCCGCATCCGCGCGTCCTTCGACAGGTAGACCCGCCCCCTGGCCGCCGCGACCAGATCGTCACAGCGGTCGAGCGCGGGCCACAGCCCGTCCGCCACGCGAGGAAGATCGAGGGTGATCGTCCAGCCCGAGATCGGAAACGAGAGCGGCGCGGCGTTGGCGTCGCCCATGTCCTTGAGCACGCACAGGTAGCAGGGCACCCGCGCGCGGCGAAGCTCCTCGATCACCGCCACGATCACCCGCTCGGCGCCGTACGGGACGACCAGCTGGTACTGCACGAAGCCGTGTGGTCCGTACAGCCGCGGCCATGCGTCGAGCGCGTCGAGCGGGAACATGTGCGAGCCGATCGGCTCGGGCCGGCAGCGCTCGGCTCGCGGGGTGACGGCGTAGCGGAGTGCGTTGAACGCGCGCACCGTCTCCGGCCGCAGCAGCGTCGAGGGAAACCAGGTCGGGACGGTCGCCCGAGAAGCCACCGTCGCGCGGGCGGCGCCGTCGGGCGCGGCCGCGGCGGGCAGGTGCTCTGCGCGCGTGACGAAGCCGCGGATCCCGCGGCCCAGCAGGTCCAGCCACGCGACCCGGTACGGGCCACCGGGCGCGGACAGCACCGTCAGCGCATGCTCGAACGAGCAGACGCGATCGGTGTCGACCGACAGCAGCGCGCTGGAGACCCGCTTCAGGCGGATGCGTGCGCGCAGAATCACACCGGTCAGCCCCATCCCTCCAAGCGTCGCGCCGAACAGCTCGGCGTCCTGCTCCGGCGAGACCTCGACCGCATCGCCGGCCGCGGTGAGCAGCGTCAGCGCTTCGACGTGGCTGCCGAACGTTCCGTCGACGCCGTGGTTCTTGCCGTGGATGTCGCTCGCGATCGCGCCGCCGACGGACACGTGCTGGGTGCCGGGGACGACCGGGACCATCCACCCCGCCGGCACCAGCTGGCCGAGCAGCTCGCCGATCGTCACACCCGCGTCGGCGGTCACCGTTCCGTGACCGGGGTCGAGCTCGATCCGCTTCATCGCGGTCGTATCGAGCACGAGCCCGTCGCTCAGCTGCGCCGCATCGCCGTAGCTCCGGCCCATCCCGCGCGCGACCAGCCCAGGCGCGCCGCGGCCCGCGCACGCGAGCTCCAGCGCGGCGGCGAGCTCATCGTCCCGCCGCGGGCGCACGATGCGCACGGGCACGCCTCGGCCGCCGCCCCAGCCGCTGACCCTGGTCCGGATCTGCGTGAGGGTTACGTTGGCCGCGGCCGTCGCGAGGCTCGCGTCAGCTGGCGGCATGTACGCCAAGCGCGAACAGCACCAACCAGACGAGGCCGGCCACCAGGAGCATCCGGTCGCGGAACAGGACGTCCTCGGGGGCCTCTCCGGAGCCGGCCAGTACGAGCCTGCCGTAGCGGAGCAGACAGAAGGCGAACGGCGCAATCGTGAGCAGCCGCCACGGTACCCCGTCGACGACCGGGAGCTGGAACGCCCACACGCTGTACGCGAACACGCCGCCGATGACGCTCGCGGCCATGATGATCCGCAGGCGCGCCTCGCTGTAGCCCTCGAGCACGCGCCGGCGCCTGACCGGCTTGCCCGCGTCGGCAGCGGAGTTCGTCCGCCGCAGCTCGGCGAAGCGCTTGCCGGCGGCAACGAACACAGCCGCGAACGAGATCACGAGCAGGAACCAGCGCGAAAGCGCGACGGGCGCGGCGGCGCCACCGGCGACCGCGCGCAGGACGAAGCCGCCGCCAATCGCGATGATGTCGAGTAGCAGCAGGTGCCGCCAGATCAGCGTGTAGCTCAGCGTCAGCGCGACGTAGCCCGCGCCGACGAGCCCGAGCAGCGGCGAGATGAACACGCACAGCCCGAGGCCCACGACCAGCAGCCCGATCCCGATCGCGCCGGCGGTACGGCGGCCAAGCTCGCCCGCCGCTACGGGGCGGAACCGCTTCTTCGGATGCAGCCGGTCCTCGTCGACGTCGCGGACGTCGTTGATCGCATAGATCCCGGATGCGAGCAGGCAGAAGGCGACGAATGCGACCGTCACGCGACCGGGCACGTCGTCGTGGCCGAGCGCGCCCGCGGCGCCCGCCGCTGCGACCACCAGCAGGTTCTTGACCCACTGCTGCGGGCGCATCATGACCACTGCGGCGACCACAGGAGCTCTACGCTGGAGCCGAGTGGGCTGCGACGTTAGTGGGCCGAGTGGGTGCGCCGACCCGGCCGGGGCCTCGGCGACCAAGGCCGCCGCAGCTTCCTCACGCATGGCCGGTAACGTTACCGCTCGATTCCTCAACAGGAGCTCTACTTCGTATGAGGAACCTTTCAACATCTCTTTAGGATCGCCTGCGCCCAGCAGGCCACGCTGATCTCGATGCTTGCCCCCGCCAGAGCGCCCGCGCCGGCACGTCGCCCGGCCGTTCGCCCGCGGTCATCGCGCGGCCCCGCGGGACCGACCGGCTGGCGCCGCGCGCGCCGCTTGCTGCTGCTGACCGCCGTGCTCTGTCTGATCCCTGCGGCGATCTCGCTGGCCAGCGCGATGATGTCGCAGTCGAACTCGAGCTTCTGGGATCCGGTTCGTCGAGTGGATGCGCGATAACGGCGCGCGCGGGCTGGTCAACAAGGTCGAGAACATCTATTACTCGCTGAACGCACCGGCAAAGGGCGGTCCGGCTCTGCACCGGCTGCCGGGACAGGCGGGCGCGATCGCCGGAGTCGGCTCCGCAGCCCGCGTCGTCCACTACTACCTGCCACCCAACATCAAGCCGCTCGTCGCCACCGGTCTCCCGGGCGAGGGGGTATGGCACGCCACGTACGCAGCCGGGGGCTCGCGTCCGCCGGTGCTGATCACGAGCTTCCGGCCCGAGCCGAACGACTACCCGCATGTGGTCGTCGGGGTTGCTTGGATCGATCACACCCGGACCTCGACGTGGCTGTATCCCGGGACTTCCGAGCCGGGAGTGACGATGGCCGCCCGCGGCCCGGAGGAGGTTCCGACCGAGAGGCGCTCGAAGCTCGTGGCGACGTTCAACAGCGGCTTCAAGCTGTCTGACTCCGGCGGCGGTTTCGCGATGGGTGGGCACACGTATGCACCGCTGGCGCACGACATCGCCACGTTCGTTCGCTACCGCAACGGCCGCGTCGACATCGTCAAGTGGACCGGCTCGAAGCGCCGCTGGCCCCGACATCTCCTACGCGCGCCAGAACCTGCCGCTGATCGTCGACGGCGGCAAGGCGAACCCGAACCTGACCGACGGACCAGAGTGGGGTGCGACGCTCGGCAACGCCGCGCTCGTGTGGCGCTCGGCGGTTGGGATCGACGCCCGCGGGAACCTGATCTACGTCGCCGGCCCGGATCAGGGACTGCACGGCCTGGCGACGACGATGATCCACGCGGGCGCCGTCAGGGCGATGGAGCTCGACATCAACACCTACTGGACGAGCCTGATCACGTACCGCTACCCGGGCGCGAAGCATCCCGAGAACCTGCTCGAGAGCATGGACCGATCGCCGCTCCGGTACCTGACCCCCGACGACCGAGACTTCTTCGCTGTCTACCTCAAGTAGGCGCGGGCCCCTGATCGCGGGCGCGACGGTGCTGGCGCTCGCGGGGTGCGGAAACTCCGCTCCCAGGTCCGACAGCCAGGTGACGACCGCCTCCACGCAGGCGACGACCCTGTCCACCCAGGCGACGACCGCCACCGCGCCGCCACCACCGAAACCGAAGCCGCGGCCCCGTGCCCCGTACGCGGTCGGCGAGCGCGTGCTCACGTTCGTCGACAGCGCTCGGCGGCGCCGGCTGGTCACGATCGTCCGCTATCCGAAGGCTCCCGGGCGATTCCCCCTGATCGTCTTCGGCCACGGGTTCGCAGTGACGCCGGCGCCGTACGCGGCATTGCTCCGCGCCTGGGCGCGGGCCGGCTACGTCGTCGCGGCACCCGTGTTCCCGTTCGGTAACGCGAACGCGCCGGGCGGCCCCAACGAGCAGGACCTCGTCAACCAGCCCCGGGACATGAGCTTCGTGATCACCGGGATGCTGGCGGACAGCGCCACGCGATCCGGAGTGCTCGCGGGACGGATCGACCCGCGCAGGGTCGCGGTCAGTGGCCAGTCGGACGGCGGCGACACCGCGCTGGCGGTCGCTTACGATCCGCGCTACCGGGACGCGCGCGTCGGGGCTGCCGTGATCCTGTCCGGCGCCGAGATCCCGTTCCTGGCCAAGATCCAATTCGCCTCGCCAAGCCCGCCGCTGCTGGCGACGCAGGGCACCGCCGACACGATCAACCTACCGTCGGCCACGTCGATGTTCTTCGACGCCGCGCCGCCGCCGAAGTACCTGGTGAGGCTAATCGGCGCCCCCCACCTCCCTCCGTACACCGACATGGAGCCGCAACTCGGAATCGTCGAGCGGACGTCGATCGCCTTTCTTGACAGCTACCTCAAGGGGCGGCCTGGAGCGCTCCGGCGGATGGCCGCGGCGGCTACCGCGCCCGGCACCGCCGAACTCACGGCCGACCCGCCGATCAGGTGATCGTCACCGGCACCGCTGGCGATGAGCCCCCGACATTGTCGGCGTCCCCGGCGGTCCGGGCGATCAGTGTGTAGCGACCGGATCTCGGGCTGCGGATCGCGCCGGCGAAGCGGCCGGCGGTCACGGCGAACCCACGGCGCCTGATCACCCTTCCGCCCCGCCGGAGCTCTACGGTGACCCGATCCTTACCCGGGATCACCGTTCCGCTCAGCCGTAGCGACGACCCCGACTCGACCGTCAGCGTGATCCCGGGCGCAACGTCCAGCTGCGTCCAGTCGGTGAGCGTTGCTGGCGAGGGGCGGTGCAGAGCCCGGACCAGGATGTTGAACCGCGGTGAGATCGCTGCGCTCCACGATCCGTCGGCGGCGGTCACGGCGGTGGCCAGCGTGAGCCGGCGCCCGCCGCGCAGACGCTGGACCTCAACCGGCGCGCCCGGAAGCCCGCGCGCGGACCCGAGCGCGTGCAGCCTGCCGGACGCGGCGAACGGCTGGCCGGCCACGGCCACCGCGCCGGCCGGGAGATTCAGGGTCACGCGCGCGGGCTTCCCGGCGAGCGCCGCAACCCTCGGGCGGATCGAGGGCAACCGGGCGTAGAACGCGTTCCCGGGACAGTCGGTCTGGTCGCCGTCGCGGTGCCCCGCGATCCGTGGCAGCGACACGTGGGCGCCGGGGGCGAACGGCGTGTAGAACGCATCACTCGGGTTGACCACAACGGTGACGTCCCCGTGCGTCGGGACTCCGTGCAGCGACATCTTCCAGGCCAGCAGCCGCTCGAGCGCGCCGATCGCGGCGGCGGACGGGACCACGTCCATGAAGTCGCCCAGTACCGCGACCCCGGTCGACTCGCCGTTGTAGCCGCCGGCGTGAGCGCCCTGCAGGGGCGAGTCGATGCCGCCCGCGCGCCCCTCCCACACCCTGCCGTAGAGGTCGATCAGGAAGTTGTAGGCGATGTCCCAGTAGCCGCGGACGTAGCGGTGGTACTGGAAGATCCCGAGCAGCAGCGACGGTACGTCCGCGGCGCTGTAGCCGTTCGGGTTGACCGTGTGGTGGACGAACGCGAGCTTGATCGTCGCGTACACGGGCGCATGGCTGGGCGGCGCCTGTCCCAGCGCCCAGGCCTGGCGCGCGATGATCCGCGGCTGACCCGGGCCGGCGTCGAGCACCGGCCCGGCGAGCGGGTACCCCGCGGCCGCGCGGGCCCCCGACGGGGCCGCGGGCGGCGTTACGAAGTGCACCGTCACGCCGTGAACCGCGCGGTCGGCGCGGAGCTCGACCCGGTCGGCCGGACCTGTCCACAGCGGCTCCCCGAACAGCCGGTCGCCCGGCGTCGGGCCATCGGGATCGTGGCCCACTGAGGACGCCAGCCCCCACCGGGTCCAGCGCCCGTCGGCTCCTTGCCGTGCGCGCAGCTCGATCCGCGCACCGGGCGGGCCGGCCCATTCGACGCCCGCGAGCGCGAACGCGCGCGGCGCGGCGATCGACGGCGAGACGCCAGCCAGCGAACCGACCCAGCGGCTGGCGACACCGAGCGCCGGATCGAGCATCTCGGCGAGGCCCGCGACAGGCCGAGCGAGCGAGGCCGCCCCCGCCGCCGCCATTCCGCCGAGCAACGTTCGGCGAGTGAGGCTTCGCCCTTCCCCCATCGATCCGGAAACTAGCGCACGTTTGAAACGCAGACTCAAGCCCGAACGTTGGCGATTTGCTTCGCACATACCGAAGCGAATCGCCAAAGTTCGCCGCCGACGCCCTCCGTAGCTACCTGATCCGCCCGACCGCCGAGACGCGGAACCCGTCCGGCGTCGGGCTCGCGGACAACCCCTGCACGTCGACCGCCGGATCCGAGAACGCGGTGATCATCGCCAGCCCGCCGAACGGCACGTCCGGGGTGACGACGATCGCGCCGTCCTGGGCGGTCGCGGTGGCGTCGACCGACGCCGTGACGCCCAGCACGGTGGCGGTCCCGCGGAGCGTCAGCGAGCCGTCGGCCGAGGCCACGGGCACGACCGACTGGAGCACCGGGACCGCCGCGCGCAGGTCGGCCTCGTTCACCTCGGCGCTCGCGGTGACCTGGTCGCCGCGCTTACGCAGCACGGCGTTGTGGACGGTCAGGAGTCCCGCAGTGAGTGTCCCGGCGCTCGCGTCGACGCTGCCGACACTCCCCGTCTCGCCGAGCAGGCTGCCGAGGTGGGCGGTGTCCGAGCGGTAGTTACCCATCCGCACGACCACGTGGTCCGCGTCGTCCCACAGCAGCTTGATCGCCGGGAACGCGCTGATCTGGACCGACTCGACCGTGCCGGACTTGCTGAGCCGGTCGCGCAGCTGCCGCTCGGCGATCCCGGGCAGCACCAGCTGCGTGACGACCAAGAGCACCACGATTACCGTGAGCGCCGCCGCCCCGAGCTTGACGGGCAGCGGCCACCGAAGCGGATTCGCGCGCGTCAGCTCAGCAACGCCCGCGCCGCCGCGACGCTCTTGTCCATCAGCGGCTCGATGTCGTAGTCCGGCTCGCTCAGTGTGCGCACGAGGATCCCGTCCGCGAGCACGAACAGGAACGCCGCGATCGCCTCGGGGTCGTCGCGCAGCGCAAGCACACCCGCTTCGGCCTTCGCCTCCAGCGCTTCGGCTAGGTGTAAGCGGGTTCTGCGGCCGAGCTCGCGCAGCTCGTACGCAATCTCGGGCTTGCGCTGCGCAAGCGTGAGCATCTCGTGGAACATGACCGCCGTCGCCGGTCCCTCGCCCAGGAAGTCCTGGAAGCTCCGGACCAGCGCGTCGAGCACCTGCTCGACGCTGTCGGCGCCCTCGATTGCGTCGTCGAGCAGCTCGTCGCGCAGGTCGCACTCGAGCCGTACGGCCTCGACCAACAGCCGTTCCTTCGAACCGAAGTAGTAGTGCAGCAGCCCACGGGAAACCCCGGCCGAACGCGCGACCTGGTCGAACGTCGAGCCGGCGATCCCGCGCTCGGCGACGCTCGCGCGCATCGCCTCGACGATCCGCGTCGCCTTCTCGCGGTCGGGCCCGCGCGCGGGCGCGAGCTCAGTTGCCATCGTGCTTACGCCGCTCCGCTCAGGCCGCGCCGCCGACCGTGGTCGTCGACTCCGAGGACGCCGAGTTCACCGGCGGGGTGTACTGGAACTCCTCCTCGGCACCGAACAGCAAGTCGAGCAGCTTCGACCGCAGCTTCTCGCTCGCCGCGAGCGCGGCGCCGCCGCCGATCACGACGATCATCACCTTGCGGGTGCGCTTGCGGCCCCGGCGGGGCTTGCCCGACACATTGACGATGATGATCGCGGCGTCGCGCGACGCACCGAGCGCGCGTGCCACCTCGCCGTGAAGCTTCTTGTCCTCCAGCAGCTTCTGCGGGTTGACCTTGCCGTTCGAAACCCGTCCGTAGGCCTTCTTGTACGACGTCACGGCGGTCTGGACGCTCTTCCGCAGCTTCGCGTCGTTCAGCACCTGCTGGATGTACGGATTGCTCTTTGCGATGTTCGCGACGTCCTGCGCGTTCATCGGTAGCGAGGACTTCTTACGTCTTGCCATGTCTCTCCTAGATGCGCTGGGGCTGTACCCGGCAGCATACGCAAATCGGGCCGAGCAGCCCACTGATTTACGCGCCCTCAGAGCTCGTAGACCGCGCCTTCGACGGCGAGCTCGACGTCGCCGCCGAACGCGTCGGCGGCCTGGGCGCGGGCCCATTCGGGATCGAGCTCGTCCGAGAAGTGCGTGATCACGAGCCGGCCGGCGCCCGCGCGGCGGCCGTGATCCCCGGCCTCGGCGGGAGTCAGGTGGCCCCGATCGCCGGTCCGCTCGGGCCGCGGCAGCGTCGCCTCGATCAGCAGCAGGTCGGTGCCCTCGGCGAACTTCACGAGCTCTTCGTTGGGGCTGCAGTCGGCGCCGTACGTGAGCCGCGCGCCGCCGTCGGAGATCAGCTCGATCGCGAATGTCTCGGTGTAGTGCGGCACCTCGCAGAAGCGGACCTGGAACGGTCCGACCTCGAACTCGTCCCACGGCTTGTACTCCTCGAGCGTGAACGCGCCCTCGACGAGCCGATCGTTGCCCCAGCACCCGGCGATGTGCCGGAACATGTCGGTCGCCCCGGTCGGCGCATAGAGCTTCGGCCGAGCGGGCGCATCGGTGCCCGGCCAGCCCGCCACCGGCACCGGTTGCTGGCGCGGCGCGTACGTGAGCGCGTAGCTGAACGGCACCAGGTCGAGGAAGTGGTCGGCGTGCAGATGACTGACCAGCACCGTGTTGACGTCGACGTAGTCGACGTGGCCGCGGAGCTTCGAGAACACCCCGTTCCCGCAGTCGAGCAGCAGCGAGTAGTCGCCCTCCTGGACCAGATACCCACTGCACGCCCCACCCGCGTCCTGCCAGGAGGGGGATTTCCCGAGCACGGTGACCTTCACGCCGATCCTCTCTCTTTGCGGCAACTGTAGCTTGGAAGGCCGTGTCAACCCATCAATTACAGGTCGTGCTGCTCGTGTTCGGGCTGTTGCTGGTCGTGGGCGCGCTGCTGTCCGGGATCGCGCGGCGCACCTTCCTGTCGGTCACCGCGCTGTTCACGCTGGTCGGCTTCGCGCTCGGCCGCGGAGGGTTCGACGTGCTCCACTTCGCGGCCCATTCGGAGTTCGTCGGCGACCTCGCGATCGTCGCGCTGGTCGTGATCCTTTTCCGCGACGGTCTCGAGGTGGAGGGCGAGATGCTCCAGCGCCAGTGGCACCTGCCACTGCGCAAGCTCGTCCTCGCGATGCCGATCACGGCGGCGGTGGTGGCCGTCGGGGCGCGCCTCCTCACCGACCTTGGATGGACCGAATGCTTCCTGCTCGGCGCGCTGCTCTCGCCGACCGACCCCGTGCTGTCGTCGGCCGTCGTCACGAACCCCCGGGTCCCGCGGCTGATCCGGCACTCGCTGAACCTCGAGTCGGGGCATAACGACGGTCTCGCGCTGCCGGCGGTGCTGGCGCTGGCGACGGCGATCAGCGCGAACGCGTCCCACTTCGTCTGGTGGAAGTTCGTCCTACAGAACGTTCTCGTCGGGTTCGCGACCGGTCTCGTGCTCGGCGCGGTCGCCGCGTGGCTGCTCCCGCGCGAGGAGCGTCTCGAGAAGGGAATCCCGGGCTATCAGAAGTCGCTCTACGCGCTCGGATGCGCGTTCGCGATCTACGGCGTCACCGAACTACCGCCACACGGCAACGGCCTGATCGCCGTCTACGTCGGCGCGATCGTGCTCGGGATCCGGCGCCCGGACATCCGCACGTACTTCCAGCAGCAGGCCGCCGACCTGGTCGAGATCGTCAAGATCGGCGTGTTCGTCGTGTTCGGCTCGCTGCTGACGCTGCACGGGCTGTTCGGCGACGGCTGGGCGGCCGTCGGGATCGTCGCGATCGCGCTGCTCGTCGCGCGTCCGCTGGGCGTATTCACCGCGCTGCTGGGGACCGCGACGGATTTCGTAACCAGGGCGTTCATGGCGTGGTTCGGACCGAAGGGCGTCTCGACGATGACGTTCTCGCTGCTGGTGCTCGAGTCGAGGGTCACGTCCGGGATCCGGATCTTCAACATCGCCGCGCTGACGGTGCTGTGCTCGGTGATCGCGCACGGGGTAACCGACACCGCGGGGGCCGAATGGATCGCCCGTCACGCCGAGCGCCTCGAACGGCTACGCGCTCGGGAGCCCGAAGTCGCTCAGTGACCGCCGTTGTCGTTCTCGGCGTCGCCGCGCCGGTTGCCCATGATCCACCCGATCAGGATGGTGATCAGGAAGACCGCGATGAAGCCTCCGATGAGCGGCCAGTACATGGGCCGGAACTATAAGGCCCGGCCGGAGCGGAGCGCGACGCGGCCCCGAGCCGGATGCGGTCTCGATCCGGCTGGGCTCACGCGTGCAGCGCGACCTGCTCGTTCGCCGAGGGGAACGCCCACGCCACCTGCAGCCTGCGCTCCTGGCGAAACACGAACCGAAGCTGGCTCGGGGGCCGCAGCCCATCGGGGTGGGCGGGCCGGAAGGTGGGGCACGGGGCGGTCTCCGAGATCGCGCAGAGATGGTTCTGGCGGAAGAAGCAATCCTCGCAGCGTGCTTTGCCCGATCCCGGGCGCCCAGTGGCCATTCGTAAACCTCAACCCCTCGATATTTGACCGGCTCCTACCCCGCCCGGGAGGCTCCTTGAGCCCACCGAGCACGCTGATCATCAAAGCGGACTTCACGCCATGTTTGCAATCTCGATTTCCGGAAAACGCAACAACTTCGCGAAATACGGAATAGCTGGAAGTTGCGGGTATTACCCGCGAGCGCGGCTGAAGCTGCCGCATTTTCCGTAGCTTTGGGGAGGTGGCACTTGACGAAAGCCAAACGTTGATCTCGCTCGCCGACTACGAGCGCGAGGCGGAAGCGTCGATGGTGCCCGGTGCCCACGCGTACGTCGTCGGTGGCGCCGGCGACGAGATCACGCTCCGCGACAACGTCGCGGCGTGGGCGCGGCTCGCGATCCGCCCGCGGATGCTCGTTGGCGTCCGGGACCGCGACCCGGGGGTCGAGCTGCTCGGCGTCCCCCGCCCCCACCCGCTGATCATCGCGCCGATGGCGTTCCAGCGGATCGCCCACCCCGACGGGGAGATCGGGATGGCCCGCGCGGCCGCGGCGACCGGGGCGGTGATGTGCCTGTCGACGCTCGCCACGACGAGCGCGCCGGAGCTCGCCGAGGCCGTCCCGAACGCGCCGCGCTGGTTCCAGCTGTACGTGTTCGCCGATCGCGGCGTCTCACGCGAGCTGATGGCGCGCGCGGTCGACAACGGGTACGAAGCGCTGGTCGTGACGGTCGATCTCCCGGTGATGGGGGTCCGTGAGCGGGACCTGCGCTCCGGGCACCAGATGGC
Source organism: uncultured Solirubrobacterales bacterium (assembly GCA_963770735.1). Taxonomy (GTDB): domain Bacteria; phylum Actinomycetota; class Thermoleophilia; order Solirubrobacterales; family Solirubrobacteraceae; genus Palsa-465. The sequence continues at coordinate 106,096 of CAVYRB010000002.1, forward strand.
GCCCGCCGAGCTCGTGGCGAGCGCCTCCGCGGCCGGCGCGAGCGGATCGATGACCCCGAAGCAGTTCGCGGCGCTGATCGACCCCGATCTGTCCTGGCGCGACATCGAGCAGTTCGCCGCGGACAGCCCGCTGCCGGTGATCCTCAAGGGCGTGCTCACCCCCGAGGACGCGTTGCTGGCGGCCGAGCACGGCGCGCGCGGGGTGGTCGTCTCCAACCACGGCGGCCGCCAGCTCGACACCGTGCTGACAGGGGCCGACGCGCTGCCTCCGATCGTCGACGCCGTCGGCGACCGGCTCGAGCTGCTCGTCGACGGTGGCATCCGCCGCGGGACCGACGTGCTCAAGGCGCTGGCGCTCGGCGCCCGTGCGGTGATGGTCGGCAGGCCCGCGCTGTGGGGCCTCGCGCTTGGCGGAGATGACGGCGCGCGGCGGGTGCTCGAGATCCTGCTCGCGGAGTTCGACTCGGCGCTCGCGCTCTCGGGCGCGCGCGACGCGCGCGAGATCGACAGCCGCTTCGTCTGCCCGGCACCCTGGGTGGCCCCGGCGCGATGAACGTCCTCGTCACCGGGATCAGCGGCTACATCGGGTCGCTGCTCGCGCCGCGGCTGGTTGCGGACGGTCATACGGTGCGCGGTCTCAGCCGCCGGCCGGCTTCGGCGCCGACGGGCGAGATCTCGATCTTCACGGGGGACGCGGTGACCGGCGATGGCCTCGACCGGGCGCTGGAGGGCGTCGACGTCGCGTACTTCCTGATCCACTCGATGGAGGCCTCCGCCGACGGCCCGTTCAGCGCCCGCGAGCACTCGGCCGCAGAGAACTTCGCCCGCGCTGCGCGGTCGGCCGGCGTCGAGCGGATCGTCTATCTCGGTGGGCCGGTCCCGGCGGGCTCGGTCGGCTCAGCACACCTCGCCAGCCGGCTCGAGGTCGAGCGGGTGCTGCTCGGCGCGAGCCCGTGCTCGGTTGCGTTGCGCGCGTCGATCGTGATCGGCGCCGGCTCGCGCTCGTTCCGGTTCCTCGTGCGGCTGGTCGAGCGGATGCCGGTGTTACCGGTCCCGGCCTGGCGCGATCGCAAGACGAGCCCGGTCGACGAGCGCGACATGATCGAGCTGCTCGCACGCGCCGCGATCGAGGACGCCGCCTGCGGGCAGTCGCTCGATGCGTCCGGACCGGATCTGGTCACCTACGGAGAGCTGATCGAGAAGATCCGCGAGCACATGCTGGTCGGCCGGATCACGCTCCCGCTCAACCTCACGCTGACTCCGATCGCGAGCCGCGTCGCCGCGGTCATCGCCGGTGAGGACCACGGGCTGATCGGCCCGCTGATGGAGAGCCTCGAGTACGACCTGCTGCCGGCGGGCGCGAGCGCGGCCGCGATCCTCGGTGTGCGGTTGCACTCGCTCGACGCCGCGATCGAGCACGCGCTCGCGGACTGGGAGGCGGCGGAGCCCCTTTCCGCCCGTTAGGGTCCCCCCACTGACGATGAGCGGCGGCGTGCACGTAAAGATCGAGATCGACGCACCGGTCGAGCGGGTGTGGGAGACGGTGATGGATCCGTCACGGTTGAAGGACTGGGTGACGATCCACCGCGCCGTCCGCGACGTCTCCGACAAGGAGCTGCGCAACGGTTCGACGATGGACCAGACCCTGCACCTGCGCGGCGTCACGTTCAGGGTTCATTGGATGCTCGTCGCGCTCGACCGCCCGAAGCACGCGGAGTGGGAAGGGCGCGGTCCTGCACATTCGCAAGCCCGGATTTGCTACGACCTTTCACCCAACGGTGAGCACGGAACGTTGTTCGAATACACGAACGAGTTCACCCCACCGGGTGGGCGACTCGGAATCGTCGCGAGCCGGGTGATCGTCGGAGCTGCATCCGAGCGCGAGGCGCGCAGTTCACTCGAACGGTTGAAGCGGCTCCTCGAGCGGGATTGACTGAACACCGTATTTACGCTGTATGGTGTTAAACAGGAGTGGGGTCACCTAAGCCATGGACCGAGGAGATTTAGTTGGCAGATTTTGTTGACAGCACCGTGAAGGACATCGATGCTCGGCTGTCGGAGCTGAAGCAGGAAATGGAACGGCTCGAGGCCGCCCGTGCCGCGCTCGTCGGCACCCGTCGCGGGCCCGGACGTCCTCCCGGACGTCCCCCCGGACGTCCCGCCGGGTCGGGCACCACGCGTACCCGCGCGCGCCGGGCGTCCAACGGCCGCAGGACCCGCCGCTCGCGCGGCCGCCGCGGCGGCAACACCCGCGCGAACCAGGCACTTCAGCTCGTCAAGGACAAGCCCGGAATCACGATCCCGGAGATCGCGAAGTCGATGGGCATCGAGCCCAACTACCTGTACCGCGTGCTTCCGCGGCTGGCCTCAGAAGGCCAGGTGCGTAAGGACGGCCAGGGCTGGCACGCGGCCTCGTAGGGAGAGTACGGGACGCCACCTCCTGTCAACCGCTTTTCGCGAGTAGACAGGAGGTGGCATCCCGACGCTCCCATCGGCCTGAGCGCGAGCCCCTACCTTCCCGGCTCACGCGGCCACCCGAGTTGTAAAGCAACTCAGATCAAACCGAGTTGCTTTACCGCCTCGCGCTCCTCCTTGAGCTCGTTCACTGTTATGTCAATCCGTGAGCGCGCGAAGTCGTTGAGCTCCAGCCCCTGCACGACCTCGATGGCGCCGTTCTCCGTGGTGACCGGGAAGCCGGAGACGATTCCCTCCTCGACTCCGTAGGAGCCGTCGGACGGGATCGCCATCGATACCCAGTCGCCCTCCGGCGTACCACGCACCCAGTCGTGCACGTGGTCGATCGCGGCGTTTGCGGCCGACGCCGCGCTCGACGCGCCGCGGGCCTCGATGATCGCCGCGCCGCGCTTCTGGACGGTCGGGATGAAGTCGTTCTCGAGCCAGTCCTGATCGGTTACGACCTCGGCGGCGTTCTGCCCCTTCACCTCCGCGGCGAAGATGTGGGGGTACTGGGTCGCCGAGTGGTTGCCCCAGATCGTCATCTTCTTGATGTCGCGAACCGAGGCGCCGGTCTTGGCGGCGAGCTGGGCGATCGCGCGGTTGTGATCGAGCCGCATCATCGCCGTGAACCGCTCGGCCGGAATGTCGGGGGCGTTCGACTTCGCGATCAGGCAGTTGGTGTTGGCCGGGTTCCCGACGACCAGGATCTTGACGTCGTCGGCGGCGTGGTCGTTCAGCGCGTTGCCCTGGGGCTTGAAGATGCCGCCGTTCGCGTCGAGCAGGTCGCTGCGCTCCATCCCCTTCGTCCGGGGTCGTGCCCCGACCAGCAGCGCCACGTTCACTCCGTCGAACGCCTTGTTCGGGTCGTCGTAGATGTCGACGCCCTCGAGCAGCGGGAACGCGGAGTCGTCGAGCTCCATCGCGGTTCCCTCCGCGGCCTTGACCGCGGCGGGGATCTCGAGCAGCGACAGGTGAACCGGGGTGTCCGGGCCGAGCAGCTGACCGCTCGCGACGCGGAACAGCAGCGCGTACCCGATCTGCCCGGCCGCGCCCGTGACGGCTACTCGTACAGGCGTATCACTCAATTGCTCATCTCCTGAGTCGTGTGCAGCGCCCGAATGTATACCCGTGGTGCTGATCGGCGGTTTTCCGCACGGGCCCGGCAGGTAGGGTCCAGAGCGAATGAAAATCGTGTACACCCACACCGACGAGGCGCCGGCGCTGGCGACCAGGTCGCTGCTGCCGATTCTCGAGGCCTACGCCGGCGCCGCCGGAGTCGAGTTCGAGCTGCGCGACATCTCGCTCGCCGGCCGGATCCTCGCCCAGTTCCCCGACCGGCTCGACGAGCAGCAGCGCGTCGCCGACGCGCTCGCCGAGCTCGGCGAGCTGGTCAAGACGCCCGAGGCGAACATCATCAAGCTCCCGAACATCAGCGCCTCGGTCCCGCAGATGAAGGCCGCGATCGCCGAGCTCCAGCAGCAGGGCTACCCGATCCCGGATTACCCCGACGACCCGTCGGACGACGAGCAGCGCGAGATCCGGGCCCGTTACGGCAAGGTGCTGGGTAGCGCCGTCAACCCCGTCCTGCGGCAGGGCAACTCCGACCGCCGCGCGTCCGCGTCGGTCAAGGAATACGCCCAGCGCCACCCTCAGTCGATGGGCGACGTGGTCACCGGAGTCACGCTCGCACGTCTCCACGATGAGCGACGGCGACTTCCGCTCGACCGAGCGGTCGGTGACGGTGGACGCCGACGGAGCCGTGCGGGTCGAGCACGTCGGGACGGACGGCTCGGTGACCGTGCTGAAGGACTCGTTCGCGGTGCTCGCGGGCGAGGTGCTCGACGCGGCGGTGATGCGCCGCGCCGCGCTCGACGAGTTCCTCGCCGCGCAGGTCGCCGACGCGCGCGAGCGCGGGGTGCTGTTCTCGGTGCACCTCAAGGCGACGATGATGCGCGTGTCCGACCCGATCATCTTCGGTCACGCCGTGCGGGCGTTCTTCCCCGACCTGAAGGTCCCGGGTTGGAGCCCCAACGACGGTCTCGGCGCGCTGCCGCAGGGAACCGAGATCCCGTGGCGCGAGGACCGTCCGGCGCTCGCGATGGTCGACTCCGACCGTGGGATCACGAATCTGCACGTCCCGAGCGACGTGATCATCGACGCGTCGATGCCGGCCGCGATCCGCTCCTCGGGGAAGATGTGGAACGCGAACGGCGAGCTCGAGGACACGAAGTTCGTGATCCCGGATCACTCGTACGCGCCGCTCTACGCCGAGACGGTCGACCACTGCCGCGAGCACGGCGCGTTCGATCCCGCGACGATGGGGACGACGCCGAACGTCGGCCTGATGGCGCAGTCGGCCGAGGAGTACGGCTCGCACGACAAGACGTTCGAGATCGCCTCTCCCGGCGTCGTCCGGGTCGTCGACGCCGGCGGCAACGCTCTGCTCGAGCACGACGTCGAGGCGGGAGACATCTGGCGGATGTGCCAGACCAAGGACGCGGCGATCCAGGACTGGATCCGCCTCGGCGTGGTTCGGGCGCGCGAGACCGGCTGGCCGGCGGTGTTCTGGCTCGACGAGACGCGCGCCCACGACGCGCAGCTGCTGGAGAAGCTCCGCCCCGCGCTGGCCGAGCTCGACACCGACGGGCTCCAGCTCGAGGTCATGGACGTGGCGGACGCGGCGCGGTTCACGCTCGAGCGCGCGCGGGCGGGCGAGAACACGATCTCGGTCACCGGCAACGTGCTCCGCGACTACCTGACCGACCTGTTCCCGATCCTCGAGCTCGGCACCAGCGCGAAGATGCAGTCGATCGTCCCGCTGATGGCGGGGGGTGGGCTGTTCGAGACCGGCGCGGGCGGCTCCGCCCCGAAGCACGTCCAGCAGTTCCTCAAGGAGAACCACCTGCGCTGGGACTCGCTCGGAGAATTCCTCGCGCTGGGCCCCTCGCTCGAGCTGCTCGCCGACACGGAGGACAACCCGCGAGCGCGGGTGCTGGCGCAGACGCTCGACCTCGCGATCGGCGAGCTGCTCGAGGGCGACCGATCGCCCTCGCGCAAGGTCGGAGAGATCGACAACCGCGGCAGCCACTTCTATCTGGCGCTGTACTGGGCGCAGGCGCTGGCGTCCCAGGAGCAGGACCCGGAGCTGGCCGAGCGCTTCGCGCCGCTCGCGGAACGACTCGTGAGCGAGGAGCAGCGGATCGTCGAGGAGCTGAACGCGGTCCAGGGCTCGCCCGTGGAGATCGGCGGCTATTACCGCCCGGACCCCGAGCTGATGTCGGCCGCGATGCGACCGAGTCAGACCTTCAACGACGCGCTCGAGTCGCTCTACAGCGCGACGTCGTAGACGTCCGAGAGCTTCCGCTTCAGGTAGGAGACGAACGGCTCGACCGCGATCGGCGCGCCGACGACGCGCTCGAGCAGCTCGGTCGTCGAGAACTTCGAGCCGTGGCGGTGGATGTGCTCGCGGAGCCACTCGCGGAGGTCGCCGAGCTGGCCGGCCGCGAACTTGTCGTCGAGATCGGGGATGTCCCGCTGGGCGCGCTCCCACAGCTGACCCGCGATCAGGTTCCCGAGCGCGTAGGTCGGGAAGTAGCCGATCGCCCCGAACGACCAGTGGACGTCCTGGAGCACGCCGAGCGCGTCATCGGTGACGTCGAGCCCGAGGTACTCCTTGAAGCGGGCGTTCCATGCCTCCGGTAGGTCATCGATCGGCAGCGTCCCGTCGATCAGCTGCTGCTCGAGCTCGAACCGCAAGATCACGTGGAGCCCGTAGGTCGCCTCGTCCGCCTCGACGCGGATGAACGACGGCGTCACGCGGTTGACGGCGCGGTAGAACGCGTCCGCGTCGAGGTTCGGGACCGCGTCCGAGAACAGCTCCGCGATCTGCGGCGCGAGCACGCCGCAGAACGGGCGCCCGCGACCGACCATGTTCTCCCACATCCGGCTCTGGGACTCGTGCATGCTCAGCGACTCGACCTGGCCGAGCGGCGTGCGCTGGAGCGAGTCCGCGATCCCGGCCTCGTACAGGCCGTGGCCGCACTCGTGCATCCCGGCGTACAGCGACGAGACGAGACTGCGCTCGTCCCAGCGGGTGGTGATCCGGACGTCGCGATTGCCGAACGAGGTCGCGAACGGATGAACGGCGTCGTCGAGCCGCCAGCCCGCGGGATCGAAGCCCATCGTCCGCACGGTCTCCGATACGAACCGGCGTTGGCGGTCGACCGGGAAGGTCCCCGCGATCGCCGACTCGTCGACGCGGCCGGCGTGCTCGCCGAGCGTCGCGATCATCGGCACAAGCTCGGCCTTCAGCTGGGCGAACAGGTCCGCGACCTGCGCGGCCTTCATTCCGGGCTCGAAATCGTCGAGCAGCACGTCGTAGGCGTGCTCGTAGCCGTCGAAGCACTCGACATAGCTGCGCGCCAGCTCGACGTTGCGCTCGAGGTACGGCACGAACGAGGCAAAGTCGGAGTTGGCACGCGCCCGGACCCACGCCTCCTGCCCGAGCGAGGCCGCGCGGACGATCTCGGCGGTCAGCTCCGCCGGGACGCGGACAGCCTTCTCGCGCCGGCGCTTCGTGTTCGAGATCAGCCTCGCCTCGTCGGAGTCTGGGTCGGTCCCGTTCAGCGCCGCCTCTGCGGCCTCGAGCAATTCGCCGGTCTCCGGCGAGACGAACAGGTCGTGCCGGATCCGCTCCAGCGTCGCCCGCCCCTCGGCGCGTCCGGCGGCGCCCTGCGGAGGCATCATCGTCTGCTGATCCCAGTCGAGCAGGCCGCTGACGCGACCCAGGTCGGACAGCTCGCCCGTGCGCTCCCGCAGTTGTTCGATCGGTCCGGCCATGTTCACTCCTTAATAAACACCGAAATACCGCGGGATGTGCGGCCCGCTATGCCACCATTGCAGCATGTTCCGCCGTGGTGGATCGATCAAGCTGTTCGACGCCTTCGGGATCAGGGTCGGCGTCGACGCCAGCTGGTTCATCATCCTGTTCCTCACGATCTTCTGGCTGTCCCCGAGCTTTCGGGCAGCGCTACACAGCTCCGACAGCGTCGCCTACCTGACGACGGTGATCACGGCGCTGATCCTGTTCGGGTCGCTGATCGTCCACGAGCTCGGTCACGCACTCGTCGCGAGGCGCCTCGGAATCGAGGTCCAACGGATCGACCTGTTCCTGTTCGGCGGCCTCACCCAGATGAGCCGCGACGCCGCTTCCCCGGGAGAGGAGTTCAAGGTCGCCGCCGCCGGCCCCGCGGCAACCGCGCTGTTCGTGATCGTCTGCCTGGCGATCGACCTGGCGATCGTCGGCCCCAACCGGCTGGTGCACGCCGCCGAGCTCGACGGAACCGTCCCGATCACCCCGGTGCTGCTGTCGCTCAGCTGGCTGCTGTTCTGGAACATCCTGCTGCTCGTCTTCAACCTGATCCCCGCGTTCCCGCTCGACGGCGGCCGGATCGCCCGCTCGATCATCTGGCGCGTGACCGGCGACAAGGTCCGCGGGACGAGGATCGCCGCGAAGATGGGTCAGGGGTTCGCGCTGATCCTCGCGGGCGTCGGGCTGTGGCTGCTGCTCTCCTACAGAAGCTTCAGCGGCCTGTGGCTCGTCGCGATCGCGTTCCTGCTGTACCAGTCGGCGCGCGGCGCGCTGGTACAGACGGCCTTCAACGAGCAGATCGAGGGCGTGACCGTCAGCGACGTGATGGACCCCCAGCCCGTCGCGATCCCCGCCCAGACGCCAGTCGGCCAGGCGCTCGACGAGTACTTCGTCCGCTACGGCTGGGAGTGGTTCCCGGTAATCGACGAGTCCGGCCACCTGCTCGGCATCGCCCGGCGCGACCGGCTCCAGAGCGCCGCCGACGGGGGCCAGAACTGGCTGACCGTCGGCGCCTTCCTCGACTCCGAGAACGCGGTCGGCTGGCAGATCGACGAGAGCCGCCCGATCACCGAGGTCCTCTCCTCGGAGTCGTTCGGAAAACTCGGCGCCGTGCTGGCCGTCGACCGCGAGGGGGTCCTGCGAGGCGTCGTCACGGTCGATCGGGTGCGCCGGGCGTTGCAGTCGGCGTTCGGGGGGCGGGCGGCTTAGGGGGGCCCCGCGGGCCGGTCGCAAACGTTGCACTCGCCGTGCCTCAGGCCACGGGCGCAACCGGAACGCCCGCAGCGGGCGCCGGTGTTGCGCACGTGACGAGCCGCCCCAAGCTCGCAACGCCAGCGCCCCTGCCGTGAGCCCACGGACCCCCGCGCCACCCCCGACGCCGCGCCTCGGCCCGCCCAGAAATACAATCGAAAGAAGTGCCCTCCCACGACGTGCTGATCATCGGCGCCGGCCTCGCCGGACAACGGGCCGCGCTGGCGGCGGCCCAGGAGGGCGCGACGGTCGCGATCGTCTCGAAGGTCCACCCCGTTCGCTCCCACAGCGTCGCCGCCGCCGGCGGGATCAACGCGGCGCTGAACCCCGAGGACAGCTGGGAGTCGCACGCGTTCGACACGGTCAAGGGGTCGGACTACCTCGGCGACCAGGACGCGATCGAGATCATGACCCGCGAGGCGCCGAACGAGATCCTCTGGCTCGAGCACGCCGGGGTCACGTTCCACCGCAACGAGACGGGCCACCTCGGCACCCGAGCCTTCGGCGGCGCCTCGCAGGCGCGCACCTACTACGTCGCCGACATCACCGGCCACGCGATCCTGCACGTGCTCTACGAGCAGCTGATGAAGCACCACGAGACGGTCGACCGGTTCGAGGAGTGGTTCACGACCGACCTGCTCCAGGACGACGAGGGCCGATGCGTCGGCGCGATCTGCCGCAACCTCCGCGACGGCCGGCTCGAGGTGTTCAACGCCAAGGGCACGATCCTCGCCTCCGGCGGCGCCGGCCAGGTCTACGAGCCGACCACGAACGGGCTGATCGTGACCGGCGACGGGATCGCGCAGGCGTACCGGATCGGCGCCCGGCTGATGGACATGGAGATGATCCAGTACCACCCGACGACGCTCGCGGGCAACGGGCTCTTGATCACCGAGGGCGCCCGCGGCGAGGGGGCGTGGCTGCTGAACGCCGAGGGCGAGCGGTTCATGGAGAAATACGCCCCCAACAAGGTCGAGCTCGCCTCCCGCGACGTCGTGTCGAGAGCCGAGCAGACGGAGATCAATGAGGGCCGCGGGTTCCCCGACGGAACGGTCGCGCTCGACATCACCAAGGTCCCCCGCCGCCGGACGCTCGAGGCGCTCAGGGAGATCGTCAACATCGGCAAGGACTTCGCCGGGGTCGACATCACCCGCGAGCCGATCCACATCAAGCCGGGGATGCACTACATCATGGGCGGGGTCAAGACCGACATCGACGGACAGACCACGATCCCGGGGCTCTACGCCGCCGGCGAGGTCGCGTGCGTGTCCGTCCACGGCGGCAACCGCCTCGGCGCCAACAGCCTGCTCGACACGCTGATCTTCGGCCGCCGCTCCGGCGAGCACGCCGCCAACGCGCGCGTCGCACATGCCGATGCCGACGTCCACGAACTCGCGGCTGACGGACACCGAGCAGGCGATTGACGCGATCTTGAAGCGCGAGCCCGGCGGCCGCCAGGATCGGCGCGATCAAGCACCAGCTCGGCGAGACGATGAACGAGTACGTCGCCGTGTTCCGCACGCGGAGGGGCTCGAGAAGGCGCTCGAGATCGTCCAGCGGCTGAAGGAGCAGGCCGCAACCGCGGCGATCGACGACCACGGGACGATCTTCAACCAGGACGTGATCGCCGCGATCGAGCTCGGGTACATGCTCGACGTGGCCGAGACGACGGTGGTCGCCGCGCAGGAGCGCAAGGAGTCGCGCGGGGCCCAGTTCCGGCTCGATTTCCCCGAGCGAAACGACGACGAATGGCTGAAGCACATCGACATCACGGCGAACGGCTCAGAGCTGCCGCGGGTGAGCTATTCGCCGGTGACGATCACGCGCTGGCAGCCGGAGGAGAGGACCTACTGAGGATGGAGGTCCACGATGCCTGAATACACGCTGAGAATCCGCCGCTACGACCCGCAGTCGGGGGAGGCGGCGTACTGGGAGGACCACACGGTCGAGATGGGCCCGAAGCAGTCGGTGCTCGACGCGATCCTCAAGGTCAAGGACGACACCGACGGCTCGATCGGCATCCGCTGCTCGTGCCAGCAGGCGATCTGCGGCTCGTGCGGCGTGCGGATGAACGGGAAGCCGGGGCTCGCCTGCAACACGCACCTGGGCGAGGCCGCGGAGCGCGGCCACAGCACCGGTGGCACTCGGACCCCGACGCCGACGGCGAGACCAACGGACAACGTGATCGCGGTCGAGCCGATGGGGAACATGCCCGGTGATCCGCGACCTGATCGTCGACATGGACGCGGTCCACTGGAAGAAGATCCAGCGGGTCACGCCTTGGCTGATCAACAAGGAGCCGGTCCCCGAGCGCGAGTACATCGTCCCCCACGAGAACATGGTCGACGTCACCCAGACGATGGCTTGCATCCAGTGCGGCGCGTGCGTGTCGGACTGCCTCTCGATGGAGGTCGACCCGGGCTTCATCGGCCCCGCGGCGCTCGCGAAGGCGTACCGGTTCGTCGGCGACCCGCGCGACGCGGAGCCGAAGGAGCGGCTCAAGGACCTCGCCGAGGACGAGCACGGGATCTACGACTGCACCCACTGCTTCAACTGCATCGACGCGTGCCCGAAGGGCGTCGATCCGATGAGCCAGATCATGCGGTTGCGCCGCCGCGCCGGCGACGACTACAAGATCAACGACCGCAACAACGGCAACCGCCACGAGCGCTCGTTCGTGACGCTGATCGAGGACACGGCCTGCTGCACGAGGCCGAGCTGCTCCCGCGCAGCTACGGCGGAGACTCGTGGTCGGCAAGTTCCATCCGGCCGCCGCGGGCGAGTTGCTGGCGTCGCTTCCGACGGCGCTGCCCGCTGTCCTGCGCGGCAAGATCTCGCCGAAGACCGCGCTGTTCGGCCACAAGATCCCGAAGCAGGACCTGAAGCAGGTCCAGAAGATCTACAAGGAGGTCGACAAGCCCGACCACGCGGTCGAGTTGAACCTGTACGTGACCGGCTACGAGGACGAGGACCAGGTTCCCGCGCACGCGCCGCACGACGACGAGCCCGACGACCACACTTCGACCGAGGAGCAGTCATGAGAGTCGCCTACTGGCCGGGCTGCGTCAGCCGCGGGTTCACGCCGGAGCTCCACGGCTCGATGGCCAAGGTGGCGCCGCTGCTCGACATCGAGCTGATCGAGCTCGACCGCGCGGCGTGCTGCGGCGCCGGCGTGATCGCCGAGCACAACCAGGAGCTGGCGGATACGCTCAACGCGCGGACGTTCGCGCTCGCCCAGCAGACCGACGGCGAGCTGATGATGAACATCTGCTCGACCTGCCAGGGCGCCCAGAGCGAATGTCAGGAGCGGCTCGACGCGAACACCGAGTACCGCGATCACGTCAACACCCACCTGTCGGACGAGGGGTTGTCCTACGAGAAGGGGATCACCAACAAGAACTTCCTGTGGCTGCTGGTCGAGGACTTCGGCCTCGATGAGCTGCGCTCGCGGGTCAAGCGGCCGCTGACCGACCTGCGCGTCGGGCCGTTCTACGGGTGCTACATCGTCCGTCCCGTCGACCGGCTCGGGATCGACCACGACAACCCGCGCGACCGCTACCTGCAGCAGGTGATCGAGGCGCTCGGCGGCACCGTCGTCGACTACGCCGGCGTCTACAAGTGCTGCGGCTTCCCGATCATCACGATGAACAAGGAAGCGTCGCTGACGCAGGCGGGCCGCCACCTCGGCGACGCGATCGACGCCGAGGCCGACTGCCTGGTCGTGCCGTGCCCGCTGTGCCACCTGAACCTGGACCTGCAGCAGCCGGTCGCCTCGAAGGTCGTCGGCCGGGAGCTCGGAATGCCGGTCCTGCACCTCCCGCAGCTCGTCGGGCTCGCGCTCGGGCTCTCTCCCAAGGAGCTCGGGATGAACAAGCACGTCGTGCGACCGACGTCGGTGATCGACTGGTCAACGTCGGTCGTCGCCGCGGCCTAGTGGCCGGCGGGCTGTTCGGACGGATCCGCGAAGCCCTGGCAGGTAGGCAGCGCTCCGAGCCCCAGCCGGCGCCGGAGGATCCCCGCCGCGACGCCGCCCAGCGGCTCGAGGCCGCCCGCACCCGGCTCAAGCATGAGATCCCGCCGCCCGAGGACGACGGCGGCGCGCGCCCGCAGTCGCCACGGACCCCTTAATGACTAAGAGCGAGACCGCTGTCTCGCTCCTGTCAGTACCCCTGTGGTACGTCCCGTTTGGGAAATCCGTTCAAGGGACCCGCATCCCTCGTTACGCACCATGATTCTGGCTGAGTGTGGCCCGGCTGTCGTCCCCTCCCTGGGGTGAAATCGGGGTGAGGTCAGATCCCTCAAACGGGTGATACCCGCTTCACCCTTGCGCGACACATGCCGATACTCTCCGCGTGTGCGGAGGCGTCCCAGCACGATGATCGTGACCCGCGCCCCTGTCCGCGTTGCCCTCGCCCAGTTCGAGGACATCATCGCTCGGGGACTTCGGGCGCTGATCGACGAGGATGAGAGCCTCGAGCTCGTCGCCGTCGGCGTCGAGCACGACCGGCTTCCGACGATGCTCTCCGAGCAGAAGCCCGAGGTGGCGATCGTCAACTACGGCTCGCTCGAGAGCGCCGCCGACCTGCGGAAGCTGCACCGCCGGTTCCCGGCGACCCGGCTGATCGTGCTCGCGAACCGGCCGACCACCGGCGAGTCGCGCCAGATGCTCGCGTTCGGCGCGACCGCCTGCCTGTCGAAGGCCAGCGAGGCGCGCGACATGCTGCACGCGATCCATCTCGCCTCGCGCGGGCTGCACGTACTCCCGTCGATCCAGGACGCCGCGCCGTCGCCGGGGCCGGACGTGCTGACCCCGCGCGAGTCCGAGGTGATGGAGCTGCTCCAGACGGGAAAGACGAACGCCGAGATCGCCAACGAGCTCCACGTCAGCGTCGAGACCGTCCGCTCGCACGCGCGGCGGATCTACCGCAAGCTGGGCGTCAAGACGCGGCGCGAACTGATAGCTCGGCGCTGACGAGCCCTCGCTCGACCAGCAGCTCGGCGATCTGGATCGCGTTGGTCGCGGCGCCCTTGCGGAGGTTGTCGCCGACCACCCACAGGTTGAGCGTCCGCGGGTTCGACTCGTCTCGGCGGATCCGCCCGACGTACACCTCGTCGTGGCCCGCGACCTCGGATGCCATCGGGTAGCGCCCGGCGGCGGGGTCGTCGACGACGATCACTCCCGGGGCGCGGGAGAGCAGCTCGCGGCAGTCCTCCGGCGAGAGGTCCTCGCGGGTCTCGACGTTGATCGCTTCGGAGTGGCAGTTCGGCACCGGCACGCGGACGCACGTGGCGGTGATCCGCAACTCGGGCAGCTCGAGGATCTTCCGGCTCTCGGCGATCACCTTGCGCTCCTCGGTCGTGTAGTCGTCGCCGTCGCGGAACACCTCCACCTGCGGCAGCACGTTGAACGCGATCGGGTGCGGGTAGACCTCCGGCGCCGGCGGCTCCATCCCGTCCAGAATCGCGTGGGTCTGGGCCTCGAGCTCGGCGACCGCCCGCGACCCCGTCCCCGAGGTCGACTGGTAGGAGCAGAACACGATCCGCTCGAGTCCGGCCGCCTCCTCGATCGGCTTCAGGACCGGCAGCATCTGCATCGCCGAGCAGTTCGGGTTGGCGATGATCCCGTCGTGCTCGGCGACCTTCTGCGGGTTGACCTCGGCGACGACCAGCGGGACGCCGGGCTCCATCCGCCAGCACGAGGAGTTGTCGATCACGATCGCGCCGCGCTCGGCGAACCTGGGCGCCCACTCCCTCGAGGCGCTCGAGCCGGCCGAGAACAGCGCGATGTCGAAGCCGTCGATCGCGGACTCCTCGAGCAGTCGCACGATCAGCCCCTCGACCTCGGTGCCGGCGGACCGCTCGGACGCGAAGGCGACGATCTCCGAGGCAGGGAAGGCGCGCTCGCGCAACAGACGGAGCATCGTCGTGCCGACCGCGCCGCTCGCGCCGACGACCGCGACTCGAGGCGAGGCGCTCACCTGGCCTCCTGACCGAGCGGGCGCTCCTGCTGGATGTCGGACGCCCCGAGCTCGAACGCGCTGTGCAGCGCGCGGACCGCTTCGGGGACGTCCTCGGTGCGGATCACGCACGAGATCTTGATCGGGGAGGTCGAGATCATCTCGATGTTGATGTCCCTCTCCGCGAGCACCTCGAACACCTGCGCCGCGACGCCCGGATGCGAGCGCATGCCAGCGCCGACGATCGAGACCTTGCCGATCTCGGGGACCGTGTCGATCGACGCGATCCCAAGCTCGGCGCGGACCGGCTCGAGCGCGCGCTCGGCCGCGCGCAGATCCTCGACCGACAGCGTGAACGAGACCTCGGCGTCCCGGCCCTCCCCCAGCGGCTCGTTCTGAATGATCGTGTCGAGGTTGCAGTTGGCGTCGGCGAGCGCGCGGAAGATCGCGGCGGCGGCGCCGGGACGGTCGGGGACGCCCAGCAGCGTGATCCGAGCCTCCTCGGTGGAGTGCGTTACCGCGGTGATCAGGGGGTGTTCCATCGTCTCGTTCTCTCCTAACACAACGGTACCCGGACCGTCCTCGAAGCTCGCTCTGCAGTGCATCCGGACCCCGTGCGTGCGCGCGTACTCGACCGACCGCAGCTGCAGCACCTTCGCGCCGGAAGCCGCCATCTCGAGCATCTCCTCGAAAGACACAAAAGGGAGCTTGCGGGCGTCGGGCACCAGCCGCGGGTCCGCGGTGAAAACGCCCCTGACATCGGTGTAGATCTCGCACACGTCGGCGTCGATCGCGGCGGCCAGCGCGACCGCCGTCGTGTCGGAGCCGCCGCGGCCGAGTGTGGTCACGTCGAAGCTGGTCGACACGCCCTGGAACCCGGCGACGAGCACGATCTGGTCGTTTTCGAGCGCCTCGCGGATCCGGTTCGCCCGCACGTCGACGATCCGCGCCTTCGTGTGGGAGGTGTCGGTGACGATCCCCGCCTGCGAGCCCGTCAGCGAGATCGCGCGGTGCCCGAGATCGTTGATCGCCATCGCGCAGAGCGCGCAGGAGATCCGCTCGCCCGTCGAGAGCAGCATGTCCATCTCGCGCGGGTCCGGGTCCGGCGAGACCTCGCTGGCCATCGCGATCAGCTCGTCGGTCGTCTGGCCGCGGGCCGAGAGCACGGCGACGACGCGCCTGCCGCTCTCGCGCTGGGCCACGATCCGGCGCGCGGCGCGCTTGATCCGCTCTGCGTCGGCGACGGACGTGCCGCCGAACTTCATGACCACGGTTCCGGGCATTCGTGGAAGAGTACGTGGCACCGGTCCGACGCCGCGGCTGAGGTGTTTGCCGGGGCGTCCGCGTGGGCAAGGCAGAGGGGATGCCCCGCCCCCGCACAGCCCTGATCGCGTTGGGAGCCACCGCGGCGCTGAGCTCGATCGCCGCGCTCGGCGCCGGGACCGCCAGCGGCTCCGTCCAGCCCTGCAAGAAGCTGACCGGGAAGATGAACGAGGTGCCGGGCGGCGGCTCGGCCGGCCACATCGAATACCGCTTGCGGATCACGAACTCCGCCGCGACTCAATGCAGGACCGGCAACCATCCGAAGCTGACGTTGCTGGACGCACACGGCCTTCGCCTGCCCACGAACGTGATCAAGGAGGGCCCGACCGGGATGACCACGATCAGGCCGGGTCACACCGCGTCCGCGCTCCTGCGCTTCTCGCCGGACGTGCCGTCGGTCGGAGAACCGATCCACGCCCGGTGCGAGCCGATCGCCCACAAGGTCAAGGTGACGCTGGCCCCCCGTCTCAGCCTCGTCGCGCCGATCGCTCCGCCCACCAGCGTCTGCGGGCACGGGACGATCGAGGAGCGTCCGCTGAGCTGAGGGAGGCCGCGGTCAGCGCGCGCCGACGGCGACCTCCCCCGTCCGCGGCAGGTGCCGCCACGAGGAGCGCACGCCCTGGAGCGCGCTGACCGTCGACTCGATGATCACCAGGTACATCAGCTGGCGGTAGACGAACTGCTGCAGCGGCAGCGCCCACAGCGGCCGCAGCGGCTCGCGGTCGAGCCGGAACGCGTACATGCCGATGCCGAGTTGTAGGAGGTTGAAGGCGCCCCAGATCGCGAGCGTCCGGACCGCGCCGTTGAACACGATCCCGTAGATCGCGAACAGGTCGATCGCGGGCGCCAGCGTCGGCAGCACGATCATGAACAGGAACATGTAAGGGAGCGCCCGCCGCCCGATCCGGCGCTCCCGTGGGTCGCGCGAGATCACGGCGCCGCGGTGCTTCCACACGGCCTGCATCGTCCCGAACGCCCACCGGTATCGCTGGCGCCACAGCGTCCCGAGCGTCGAGGGCGCCTCGGTCCACGCGCGCGCGTCGTCCGCGTAGACGACCCGGCGCCCGGTGCGCCCGATCGCGAGCGTCAGGTCGGTGTCCTCCGCGAGCGTGTCGCCGGGCACGCCACCGACCTGCTCGAGCACCTCGCGGCGGAACGCTCCCGCCGCGCCCGGCACCGTCGGAGTGGACTGGAGCACCTCGTACATACGCCGGTCGAGGTTGAACCCGATCACGTACTCGATGTGCTGCCAGCGTCCGAGCAGCCCCTGCCGGTTGCCGACCTTGGTGTTGCCGGAGACCGCCGCGACCTCGGGGTCGGCGAACGGCCGGACGAGGCGCGCGAGCGTGTCGGGCTCGAACAGCGTGTCGCCGTCGACCATCACCAGGACCTCGGAGCTCGTGAGCTCGGCGCCGGTGCTGAGCGCCGCCGCCTTGCCGGCGTTGTCCTGGCGCAGGAGCCGGACGTTGTCGAGCTCGATCGCCGCGACGATCTCCGCGGTCCGGTCGGTCGAGCCGTCGTCGACCACGACCACCTCGAAGTCCTCGTAGTCGCTGGCCGCGAGCGAGCGGACCGCCCGCTCGATCATCACCTCCTCGTTGAACGCCGGCACGACGATCGCGACCGACGGCTCGTGCTCGATGAGCAGGCGCGCGCGGCTGCGACGGACGTGGTGGCTCGCGAGTCCGAACAGCAGGATCGCGCGCAGCAGCACCAGCGCACCGATCGCGAGCAGCACGATCGAGAACACAGTCGTCAGCGCGTACGCGACGCGAACGCTGAACACGAAGATCGAGCCCCGGCTGTGCGGCCATCCCTTCGCGACCGGGAACACGGCGGCGGAGCTGAGCCCGGCCAGCTGCGAGACCGTGACGAACCGGAATCCCCGCGCCGTCAGCCTCGCGATCAACTGCCGTACGGCCGCGACCGTCTGCGAGCGGTTGCCGCCGCCGTCGTGGAGCATCACGATCCCGCCGGTGTTCCCGGGCGGCATCGCGTCGGCAACGATCCGCGCGACCCCGGGACGCTGCCAGTCCTTGCCGTCGTAGTTGGCGAGCACGACGAAGTAGCGCGCGCCGGCGAGCGTCGCGAGCGCGCGGTCGTCGTGCGGGGTGATCGCGTCGGGCGTGGCGGAGTACGGCGGCCGCAGCAGCCGCGTGTAGTGCCCGGTGATCCCCGAGATCACCGCCTCGGTCAGCTGAATCTGCAGCCGGCCCTCCCACGACGGGACCCCGGACAGGAACACGTGCGTGAACGTGTGGTTGCCGAGCTGGTCGCCGTCTCGTACCAGCGCCCGCACGACCCCGGGGTAGCGGGCGGCCTCGCTTCCGATCAGGAAGAACGTCGCGGGGACCCCGGCCCGGCGCAGCTCATTCGCGATCGCCGGCGTCCACTTCGGGTTGGGCCCGTCGTCGAACGTCAGCGCGACGCGACGGCCGGGCGGCGGCGCGATCGGGACCAGGTGCGACCCGCGTCCGGCGAGGACGGGCCGGGCGTTCGCGAGCGGCGCGCTCGCCGCCTGCGAGCCCTCGGTACCGGGACCGATCGTATGGGTCGCAAATCCCTGGAACGCCACGACCGCGAACAGCACCAGCATGTAGAACGCGAACAGCTTCCAGTGGCCGGGCGGGCTCCAGATCCGCTGCGGGATCCGGACACGCGGCACCCGAGGCCGCCGGCGGTCCGGCGGCGAGACCGGCTTGAGTTCCTCCGGCGCGATCGCCACGCGCGGCTACTGGGCGCTCGTGTGGCCGGGCGCCGATCCTGACTTGCCGGGGCTCGCCACGGTGGTGGTGGTGGTTGGCCGCGCTCGACTGCCCATTGCCGGTCGCGGCGTTCGACGAGCTCGACTTCCCGGCGGACCCCGTCCCGCTCGACTTCGTGTGCCCGGGCGAGGCCTGGCTCGTGGTCCGGCCCGGGGCGGATCCGCCCGCGTGCACGCCGTTGTTCGAGCTTGAGACGGGAGCTGCGGTCGAGCCCGTCGTCGTGACGGTCCCGGACGAGGCGGCGCCCGAACCCGTCCCAGCCGTGCCGCCCACCGGGCTTCCGCTATGGCCGTGGCCCGCGTTCGAGCCCGATCCGGTTCGGGAGTGAGTCGCACCGGAGGTATTGCCCGTCGCGGGATGGGACGCCGGCGTGCCCGTCGACACCGCCCCGCCGGCGACGGCGTGCGTGGCGCCGGCGCCCGCGGACCGCGACCCGGCCGCGGCGGACCGTCCGACCGCGGACGGGTCGGCGAACCCCGCCTGCGTGATCGGCGGCACCGACTTGATCGGCGCCGGGGACTGCCCGAGCAGCGCGCGCCCGAGCGGGATCGAGCCCGACGGCAGCAGTCCCAGCCCGGCGAACACGAGCCCGATCAGCCACAGCAGGAACACGAACGCGACCGCCCGCCCCGCCCACGCGAGCACGCGCGCGCGCACGCCCGACGGGTCGAGCAGAACCGGCGTGCGGTCTCGCGCTCGCTCACGACCTCGTAGATCAAGTACTTCCGCCATCGGCCCTAAAACACAGGTTTCCCGCATATTGGCGGGAAGTAACCGCGCGCTCGCCGGCGCGGCGATCGCCCTAGCTAGACGGCCCGGCGCCCCGCGAATGCCCGTCCGAGCGTCAGCTCGTCGGCGTACTCGAGGTCGGCGCCGACCGGCAGGCCGCTCGCGAGCCTCGTGACCGTGACCTCGGGCGAGCGCTCGCGCAAACCCTCCGCGATGTGCAGCGCGGTCGCCTCCCCGGTGGTCGTCGGGTTCGTCGCGATCACGACCTCGCGGATCGGACCGGACCCAACGCGGGTGTAGAGCTCGGCGATCTTCAGGTCCTCGGGGTCGACCCCGTCGATCGGCGACAGCGCGCCGCCGAGCACGTGGTAGCGGCCGCGGAACTCGTGCGTGCGCTCGATCGAAATCAGGTCCGAGGGCTCCTCGACGACGCAGATCAGCTCCGGGTCGCGCCGCTCGTCCTCACAGATCCGGCAGATCGGGCCGTCGGCGAGGTTGAAGCACCTCTCGCACAGGCCGATCCGCGCCTTGACCTCGCGGATCGCGTCCGCGAGCGCGAGCGCGTCCTCCTCGCTCGAGCGCAGCAGATGGAACGCGAGCCGCTGCGCGGTTCGCCCGCCGACACCGGGAAGCTTCGACAGCTCCGTGATCAGCCGCTGGACAGGTGGGGCGTAGACGGTCATCGGTTGCTCGCGTCCGTGCTCGGCCCGGATCAGAGCCCGGGCAGCCCCAGGCCCCCGAGCCCGCCCGCGATCCCACCGAGCTTGCTCGACGCCAGCTCCTGTGCCGAGCGCAGCGCCTCATTGACCGCCGCCAGCACCATGTCCTGGAGCAGCTCCACGTCCTCGGGGTCAACCGCCTCCGGATCGATGTCGATCGACTTGATGACCAGGTCGCCGGTCACCTTGACCGTGACCATGCCGCCGCCGGCCGTGGCCTCGACGACCTCGTCCTTGAGCGACTCCTGTGCGGCGAGCATCTCCTGCTGCATCTTCTGAGCCTGCGCGAGCAGCTGCTGCATGTTCGGTTGTGGCATCTAGGTGGCCTCCGCCTCTTTGCCGTTGGGACCAGAGTCGTCGTCGAAGATCTCCTCGGCGTCGAACTCCTCCATGAAGCGTCGCACGAGCTCGTCGCCGGACAGCACCTCGGGCCCGGCACCGGCCTCCTCCGCGGTCAGATCCCGGAGCTCGAACCGCAGCGCCAGCCGCTGACCCGTGACCGACTTGAACGCATCGATCGCGACCCGCCGGTGCTCGTCCTGCTCGGCCTTGCGCTTCAGAAACGACGCGCCCGCGGGAAACGCCAGCGTCAACTCCCGATCCTCAACCGCCACCGGCCGGCAAGCCTCGAGCGCCCCGGCAAGCATCGGGTTCGACGTCCGAACAAGGTCGATGACTGCCGGCCAGGAACTGCTTGCGGAGCCGAGATCAAGCGCCCCAGGCGCGGGGGCCTCGGCCACGACTGACGCCACGGGCTCCTGCTCCGATCCAGATGCGGCCGCCCCGGCCCGACGAGCGGTCGAGGGGGGGTCGTCCGCGGCACTTTCGGGCAGTTGTGCCGCGGGCGACCCCCCCTCGAGCCGCTCGACCCGCGCCAACAGCGCCGAAGTCGAAGGATCCAACTCCGGTGCCGCCGCCTTGACGAGCAGCAGCTCCAACTGGATCCGCGCATTCGCGCCGTTGGCCGTCGCGTCGAGCGCCTGCGAGACCAGGTCGAGCAGCCGCACGGCGTCGGTGCGGTGCATCGCGGAGGCCTGCTGCTCGAGCCGGCGGTCGCGCTCCGGGGTGACCCGCAGCTCCGCAGGAACCTCGCCGATTACCTGGACCGCGAGCAGCTCACGGCCGTGGACCTCGAGGTCGCGCAGCACCTGCCCGGGGTCGCGGCCGGAATCGGACAGTGCGGCGGCGGCTCGCAGTGCGCCCGCGGGATCGCGCGCGATCACCGCGTCGAGCGCCGCGAACAGCTGCTCGGAGTCGGTCACGCCTAACACCGCGAGCACGTCGTCGGTCTCGATCTCGTGGTCGCCGGCGTAGGTCACGAGCTGCTCGAGCGTCCCGAGCGCGTCGCGGAAGCTGCCGGTCGCGTGCCGGGCGACGAGCGCGAGCGCGGCGCGGTCGACGTCGATGTGCTCGGTGCCCGCAACCCGCTCGAGCACGGTCGCGACCTGGTCGACCGACGGCCTCGCGAAGTCGAACCGGTGGCAGCGGTCGACGACCGTCGGAAGCACCTTCTGCGCCTCGGTCGTGGCGAGCACGAAGATCGTCCGCGGCGGGGGCTCCTCGAGCGTCTTCAGGAACGCGTTCCACGCCTGCGAGGAGAGCATGTGCGCCTCGTCGAGGATGTAGACCTTGTGGCGCCCGGAGACGGGCGCGTAGGCGACCTTCTCGCGCAGGTCGCGGATGTCGTCGACCGAGTTGTTCGACGCGGCGTCCATCTCGATCACGTCGAGCGAGGTCGCGTTCGCGATCGCGACGCACGAGTCGCACTCGCCGCACGGCGAAACCGTCGGGCCGTTGACGCAGTTCAGGCACGACGCGAGGATCTTCGCCATGCTCGTCTTGCCGGTCCCGCGGGACCCGACGAACAGGTAGGCGTGGTGAACCTTCCCCTGCTCGACGGCGTTCTGGAGCGTGCGCACGACCGGCTCCTGACCGACCACGTCGGCGAAGGTCCGGGGGCGGTGGCGGCGGTAGAGCGAGGGCCCGGTGGACACCAGTTCGAGTCTAGTGTCGCCGAGGGCGTGAGATAATCCACCAGAGGGCAGTGGCCGCGCAGGGCCGCTCGGACACAGGAGAGGGCACATGTTTCAAGCACGCCGTTCCATCATCGGTGTCGCTGGAGGGATCGCCGTCCTGGAGGCCGCTCCCGCGGCTTTGGCCGCCGGCGCAGCGCGTCCGCAGACGCTGACAGTCTCCGTGGAGTCGACCGGGCACCCACCGAGGGTCCGTCGACAACGGGCAGACCGGCCAGAGCATCGGGGACACCTACGAGAGCACGGGCATCCTCCGCAGCGGCGCCGGCAAGGTCATCGGTGCGTACCACGTTGCGTGCACGATCACGGACCCGAACGACCGTGGGAGCGCATGGGCGAGCTGCTGGACCGGCGCGTTGATCACCGGCCGCGGCACCCTGATCGCGACCGGGCTCGCGCATCTTCTGCACGTCGCCAGCTCGGGCTCCGGCGAGCATCGGTTTCCGGCTGGGTAGAAATGGACCGTGCACCCTCCGTCGTGGCCGGTACCCGGGACGCTGCCTCTGACTCGGAACTCCGATCCGGCACTCCCGCAGCGCCTGGGGGTGACCGCTTAAGGCTGCTTCCTTCCGGACCTGACCTGGTTCACGGGCCTCCATCGCCACGGGACCGAACCATCAACGCCTCGAGTCTTGGCGCTGACCCCGGGGCCTGTGCCCCTCGGGAGGGGATTCAGCCCCGCTAGAGCGGATTGCGGGTACAGGGCACCGCTAGCACCCCGCCTAGCACGGTCCATCCAGGATCCTAGCGCCGCGCCGCGCTGCGGTCGTCACCCGGCGCCGCTATCTTCATCCCGATGTCCGTTGGAATCATCGGCCTCGGTTACGTCGGCCTACCATTGGCGGTCGGGTTCGCCGAGGCCGGCGAGGACGTGGTGGCCGTCGACTCCGATCCGCTCCGAGTGGCCGGGGTCGCCGCGGGCGAGTCATACATCGAGGACATTCCCTCCGAGACGCTGCGGGCGGTGCTGCCGCGGATCGAGGCCACGTCGCACTACCAGCCGCTGGCGAGAACCGACGCCGTGATCATCTGCGTGCCGACGCCGCTGACGCCGAATCGCGAGCCCGACCTGAGCGCGCTCCTCAACGCGGCGAATGCGCTAGGCCTGGTGCTGCAGCGAGGTCAGCTGGTGGTGCTTCAATCGACCACCTATCCCGGGACCACGCGCGAGCAGTTGGTGCCGATCCTCGAGCGGCAGTCCGATCTCCGGGTCGGTACCGACTTCAACGTCGCGTTCTCGCCCGAGCGGGTCGACCCCGGCCGGACGGACTTCACGCTGCGCAACACCCCGAAAGTGATTGGCGGCGTCACCCAGGCCTGCACCGAGCGGGCCGCCGAGCTCTACGGGCGCGTGTGCGAAAACATCGTGCGGGTCTCGACGCCGGAGGCGGCCGAGCTGACCAAGCTGCTCGAGAACATCTTCCGCTCGGTCAACATCGCCCTGGTCAACGAGCTCGCGATCCTCGCCGATCGGATGGGGATCGATATCTGGGAGGTCGTCGACGCGGCCGCGACCAAGCCATACGGGTTCATGCGGTTCGAGCCCGGGCCGGGCATGGGCGGCCACTGCCTGCCGGTCGACCCGTTCTATTTGGCCTGGCGCGCCAGGGAATTCGATATGTCGACCGAGTTCATCGAGCTCGCGGGGAAGGTCAACCAGCAGATGCCCTACCACTGCGTCGAGCGGATCGAGGGCGCGCTCAACGACGTCTCCAAGCCCGTCCGCGGGTCGGACATCTTGGTGCTCGGCGCGAGCTACAAGGGAGGCGTGGGCGACACCCGCGAGTCGCCGGCCTTCCGGATCATCGAGGTGCTCGCCAGCCGCGGTGCGAACGTCTCCTACCACGACCCGTACGTTCCGTCGCTCCCCGCGGTTGGACTGTCGAGCGTCCCGCTCGATCCGGCCGCCGCCGAGGCCGACGCAGTCGTGCTCGTGACCGCCCACCCGGGCATCGACTACGCCGACCTCGCCGCCCGCAGCGCCCTGTTCGTCGACCTCCGCGGAGTGACCCGGGGGCTGCAGGTCGAGAACCTCGTGCGGCTCTGACGGCCGCGGCCCGGGGGTGTGGCGCACCGGGCTCGCGGATCGTCTATCAATCTTCTCGTCGTGCGAGGGGCAAGACGTCTCAGACTCGCGCTCGGATGCGCTTGCGCTGTCTTTGCAGTGCTGGGAACGCACGCTATGGCGGCGGTTCTCGGGCCGTCCGCGACGACCGGTGGGGCGAGCGGGGTCACCGCAACCTCGGCGACGGTGGCCGGCACCGTGAACCCGCAGGGACAGGACACTCACTACTACTTCGAGTACGGCACCAGCACGAACTACGGAGCGAAGACAGCTTCGACCGATGCCGGGAGCGGATTCGCGAACCAGAGCGTCTCGGCGGCGCTGAGCGGGCTCTCGCCGAACACGACCTACCACTACCAGCTCGTCGCGACCTACGCCTTGGGGATGGCCGTCGGCGGCGACAAGACGTTCACGACGGGCGCTCCACAGCCCCCCGTCGTCACCACCGGCGCAGCGACCTCGCTGGCCACGACGTCGGCGACGCTGACCGGGTCGGTCAACCCGCAGGGACAGAGCACCACGTACCACTTCGAGTACGGGCAGACGACCGCATACGGCAGCCGGACGGCGGACGCGAGCGCTGGCGCCGGGACAGCGGCGGTGAACGCTTCAGCGTCGCTCGCCGGACTGTCGCCGAACACGACCTACCACTACCGGCTCGACGCCAGCAACGGGGCTGGGGCGAAGGTGGGCGGCGACAAGACGTTCACTACGCTCGCGACCCACCCTCCTGGCGTTGCGACCGGAAGTGCGACATCGGTCAGCACGACATCGGCGGACCTGCGGGGGTCAGTCAACCCGCAGGGCCAGAGCACCACCTACTACTTCCAGTACGGGACGACCAGCTCGTACGGGAGCCAGTCGTCCTCAAGCGACGCCGGCGCCGGAACCGCCAAGACCGCCGCCTCCGCGGCGCTCGGCGGGCTATCGCCCGCGACGACGTACCACTACCGGCTCGTTGCGACAAACGCGACCGGGACGAGCGTCGGGACTGACAAGACGTTCACCACCGCGAAAGTCCCCGTCCCGCCGCCTCCGGCTGCGAAAACGGGAGCGGCGCAGAACATCACAAGGAGCTCGGCGACGCTCACCGGGATCGCGAACCCGAAGGGCACCGCGACCACGTACTACTTCCAGTACGGCCCGACGACGGCTTACGGCGCTATGACTCCTGCCGGAAACGCGGGCTCCGGCAGCAGTGGCGTGAGCCTCTCGGCGACGGTCAGCGGGCTTGCCTTGAACACGGCCTACCACTACCGGCTCGTCGTCACCAACGCAGGAGGGACGAGCTTCGGCGCCGACACAACGTTCGTCACGGCCCCGCCGCTCGGAGTCCTGCTCAACGCTTCGCGAGAGACGCTGGTCGCAGGTCAGGCCACGACGCTCAGCGGGTGGATACTCGGGCCTGGGTCGCTGAACATCACGGTCACGCTCCAGCGAGCGACGGGTGCGCGAGGTCCATTCACGACCGTCGGGACGATCACCAGTGCGGACGACGGGACGTTCAAGTTCAGCGGCCTGACGCCCTCGAGGACGACCTGGTACCGCGTGAGCGGAGGCGGCGGCGCCAGCGTGGTTCGGGTGATCGTAGGCTTCCGCGTCACCCTGCTCGTTGGCACTGCTCGACAGCACGGGCTCCAGCGCTCTCGCCTGTACGGCGTCGTGGCGCCTTCCCATAACGGGCGGCGTGTGCTCCTCCAGAAGCTTGGCCCAGGCCGTCGCTGGCAGACGATCAGCCGGCCGCGACTACATCGCGCCCCAGGGAACGTGTCCGCGTACAGCTTGATTCTCGGCTCGGGCGAACGCGGCTCGTGGCGCGCTGTCATGAGCCCGGATGCGGCGAACGCGCGCGGGGTCAGCCCGATCCGGCAGATCCGCCGGGCGGCGGCCTGACGGCACGGCGTAAACTCGCCCCGTATCAGGGCGCGTAGCTCAGTGGGAGAGCGCTCGCTTCACACGCGAGAGGTCGCTGGTTCGAGCCCAGCCGTGCCCATGACGATTCTCCTGCTAATCGGTGCTTTCTTGCTCGCCTAGTTTTCCCGCCGTCGGCGCGTAACCTGTCGAAACCGCCCGCGGCGTTAATCACGGCCTCTGGGAAAGAGCGGGCTATCGACGGGACGAGCAGATCGCTCGCTTCGTCAGGAACCTCTGACACACGAACCGGACCACCGGGCAGGTAATCCGGCGGCCCCAAGAGCGACGATCCCGGGCTATGCGCCCAGGAGGTTGGGAAGGTGGCGCATGTCGTCGAACACGATCGTGCGTGGCCCCTCGAGCGCGTGCGCCGGGGTGAGCCCGCCAGCGAAGGCGAGCGCGTTCATGTTCGCCGCTCGGGCGGCTTGAACGCCGGGGCGGCTGTCCTCGACCACGACACATCGCGACGGG
The DNA here is from genome assembly GCA_963770735.1 of uncultured Solirubrobacterales bacterium. Classification (GTDB taxonomy): domain Bacteria; phylum Actinomycetota; class Thermoleophilia; order Solirubrobacterales; family Solirubrobacteraceae; genus Palsa-465. The sequence continues at coordinate 132,650 of CAVYRB010000002.1, forward strand.
TCGAAACCCATCCTCTCGGCGGCGCGGAGGAACAGGTCCGGGGCGGGCTTCCCGTTCATCACCTCGCTAGCGCTGAACACGCGGCCCTCGAAACGCCGATACAGGCCGGTGAGCTCGAGCTTGCGACGCAGGCTGTCGGGCTCGCTGCTCGAAGCGACGCAACTCGGCAGGGTGATCTGATCGAGGGCTTCCTTGATGCCGTCCACCGCGGTCAGCTCAGCCTCGAACGCGGCCGTGTATAGGTGCTCATAGGAGTCCCGGCCGCCGGGGAGCCGTTGTCCGAGGTGCGCTTCGATCGCTTCGAGCATCACTTCCGGTGAGCGGCCGACGAATCGCTCAATCACCTCAGCCTCCGAGAGCTCCAAGCCGAATTCGGCTAGCACCAGCAGATCCACCCGCACCGCGATCGGCTCGCTGTCCACGAGCACTCCGTCGCAGTCGAAGATCACCAGCCGCACCGACCCGAGCATCCGGTCACGCTACCGCCCCCCACCAGCTCGGCGTTGTCGGCATCGCCAGTCGTTGGCGGCGGTGTCGGCGTGCACCATCTGCCCGTGCGCGTTCCGCCGATGAGCACGGACGCGGCGGTCGATTGACCAGTCCTGCTGTCGGTGCCCGATCTGTGCGAGCGCGGCGCACAGTTGAATCGAGGCCACCACTTGCGACCGGGCGGTGGTGGTAGTAGCGCACCGGCACGTAGAGGTGAAGCTGGCGGCGAGCGCGGGGCCCCTGAGAACAGAAAGCGGCCGTCCCTCGGGTGGCTCTAATCATGGCGCGCGGTCAGCTCCACGGCGGCGGCGACGAGTTCGGCGTTGTCGGCAGCGCGGCGACCATCTGGAAGCGTCAGCACGTCTTCGAGGCCGACCCGCACGTCGTGCCCGGCCTCTGCCGCCGCCCCGAGAACCTCCCACGTGCGCTGTTCGTAGCCGTGCCACAGCTGCGGGATCTCGTCGGAGATCAGCTCGGCGATCGCCCGGGCTTCCTCAGCTCCACCGTCGACCTCAACCAGGGCGCGCAAGATCTGGTGGGTGAACGGACTGCGCGCCAGCTGCCCTGCATCGCTGGTCGTCGCAAGGCCCGCCTCGACCGCGATCCCTGCGTGCAGAGCCGCGCGGACGATGCCCATCCAGCCGAGCTCCGACAGGTTCACTGAGACGAAGTCGGGGCGGTCCCGCCAGGCGCCAACTGCAGCCGCGCGAGCGAACGGGTCGGGGTCGATCTCCTCCGAGGTCGACAGCCCGACCGGCAACCCCGGTACGGCGTTCCTGATCGCGGCCACAGCGGCATCACACTCGGCGCGCTGGAGTGTTTGCACGCCGCGGGCGTCGCGAGGATGCACATGCACCGCAAATGCACCCGCTCGCCGAGCGCCGAGCGCATCGGCCGCAAGCTCGGCCGGCGACTGAGGGACCGCCGGGTGCTCATCCCGCCTCCGCGCGCCGTTCAAACAAGCCTTCACCATCTCGCCAATCAGCGAATCTAACCGCTGCCGGCCGGCCGCTGTGGCTATCCGTGGGTGACGACTACGTAGCGCCGGGCATCCCGTCGGCCCCTCCGCGTAACTAACCTTGCGATCTCCCGTTCCGAGTCCTTGACCGTGCGCACGCCTCGCGGCCGCGTGGAAGTGCTCCGCCAGCAGGTTCGGGGGGCGATCCTGCTGCCGGCACGCAAGCCGCCAGGGTGGCTTCGCGAGTGCGCCGCCACGGCCGAGCAACAGCTGCTCGCTGACAGTCGTCCCGACGACGAGCCGGCGAGCGACAGCATCACCGCGGGTTAGCCGGCTTCCGCCCGGCCGTGCTTGCGTCCGATCGCCGGTCGAGTCTCACCCGCGGTCGGGTTAGGCGGAGCACGAGCACCGCGCAGCCGCACCCGAACGCTTCCATCCGAGGTCAGCCCGTGTCCCGGCAACGGATATGTTGTCTCCCCACACGAGAGGGAGGCAGTCACATGGCCGTAGGGATCCGCATCAAGTTCGCCGGGCTCGACCAGGGGCAGTTCGACGAGGTCAACAAGCACGTGGACCCGGATTCAAATCCGCCCGAGGGACTTCTGTTTCATGCCTCCGGTCCGGTCGGCGACGGATGGGGCATCATCGATTTCTGGGAGTCGCGCGCAGCATTCGACGCGTTCCTCGAGGCTCGCATCCAGCCAGCCGTCGAAGCAGCTGGCGTCCAACTCCAGGCGCCCCCGGACGTCAAGGAGTTCCCGGTCCACGAGCACTTCCCGCGCTAGGGCTGTCAGAGACGCACTGCTTGGAGCGACGGGCCCGCGCCGGCCTCTGCACGTGCCCGACATCCGTGAGCGCTGGCGGACGAGCTTCATCGAGGCCACCACCTACGACTGGGCGGTCGAGCACGAGCGCGTCGCCGGGGTGCTGGGCCGCCTGATCTGGGGCACCGACACCGCGGCTTTCTATCGCGACATTGCCCGCCTCTCCGAGCTGCCTACTGGCACGAAGGTGCTCGACATCCCGTGCGGCGGCGGCGTCGCCTTTCGCGGCCTCCGGCCCGAGCAGGAGCTCGACTACGTCGCGGCCGACCTCTCGCCGGTGATGCTGCGGCGGGCCCGCGCCGAGGCGGACCGTCGTGGCATTCACTGGATCGAGTTCGCCGAGGCGGACGTCGAGGCGCTGCCGTTCGAGGACCGCAGCTTCGACCTCGTCATCACGTACACGGGACTTCACTGCTTTCCGGATCCACCGGCGGCGATCGCCGAGATGGCACGTGTGCTGCGCCCGGGCGGCGAGCTGCGCGGCACCTCGGTGATCAAGCGGGCGGGGCCGCGTCAGGACACGTTCGTGCGCCTGATGCAGCTCGGTGCGGTGTTCGGCCCCGGGCAGACCCTCGCCGAGCTCGAGACTTCGCTGGCGGACGCCGGGCTTGTGAAGGTGAGCGTCTCGCGCAACGGCGCGCTCGCCTACTTCTCCGCCCACCGACGCGGGGGAAGCCGAAGCAAAGGACGCAGCGTCTAGAAGAACGGGCGAGCTGGCCGGGCGGTCCGTGAGGGAGTTCGACCGGCTGCTGTCGTCACGTGGATTCCTTCGATTGCCCTATGGACGGCGGCCCCGGCCGCCCGTATATCCATCCCGCCCCATGCGCGACCGCGCCGCCACCAGCCGTTGGCTGGGCGTGCACGCCGAGCGCGTGCTCGCAGCCCGTGGCAACCCGGAGCGCCTCGCCGCGGTGCTGACCGAGAGCCCTGTCCCCATGGCGATGCTCGACGACGAGCGCCGCATCGTCGACGCTAACGAACACCACGCGACCGCGGTCGGCATGAGCCGGCATCAGCTGCGAAACCTCCGGATCGACGATTTCACCCCAGCGCTCCTGAAGGCCGACCTCGACCGAGGCTGGCGACGGATGCTCGAGACCGGGGTCGTCACGTCCAACGACTTCTCCGAAGTCGGCCGGGACTACCTCGGCATCACGAACTACTCGGTGGCCCATGTGCTCCCGGGGCGCCACGTGATCTCATTCGTCCCGGTCGGCTGGCCGCTGCCGGGCGCGGCGGGTGACCACGCTGCTTCGGCCCCTGAGCGAACCTCACCCCTGACGGCGCGCGAGCACGAAGTGCTGACGCTCGCTGCCGACGGCCTCAATGCCCCCGCGATCGCGAAAGTGCTGGTGCTGAGTCCCGCGACCGTGCGCACGCACTTCGGGCACATCTACGCAAAGCTGGACGTCGGCGATCGCGCCGGCGCCGTCGCGAAGGGGATGCGACTCGGCCTGTTCAGCTAACGGTGAGCGAGCTTCAGAGCTCCAAGGCGACCGCTCCCCCACCGCCAGCGATCGCTCGGGCGAGCGCCTCACCGGCGTCCGACAGCGGGAATCGAGCACCGAGCCTGAACGGCAGCTTCCCGTCCGCGAGCAGCTGCGCGGCGTGCTCGAGCTGTTCGCCGTCGGGGTGCACATACACCGAGCTGATATCGACTCCACGTTCGGGCTAGGGAGGATCGGAGGTGATCGTGGCGAGCCGCCCGCCGTCACGCACCGCTCGCTGAGCCGTCGCCGCTCCTCCGGGCGCGGCGTTGGCGGCAGCATCGACCCCTCGCCCCTGTGTCGCGGCGACGACCTGCTCCGGCCAGTCCGGGTCGTGATAGTCGACGATCTCCACGGCTCCGGCGCGGCCCACCTGTTCGCGGCTCGCTGGTCCCGCGGTCGCGAGCACCCGAGCCCCGCGAAGCGCAGCGACCGAGACGATGAGCCCGCCGGTCGCGCCGCCCGCCCCGTTGACGAGCAGCGTCTCGCCCGAGCGCAGCCCCAGTGCCTCGTCGATCACCTGGATCGCGGTCAGCGCGGGCACGGGAAACGCGCCGGCGATCGCCCACGTCAGGCCCGGTGGCTTCCTGGCAAGAAGCTCGCCCCTGGCGATGAAGCGGGGCGCCCAGGCCCCTTGTTCGGCGAGCGGCAGGGGATGGGTGAGGACCTCGTCCCCGATCGACCATCGCGCCACGCCGGGACCGACTGCGGCGACGACTCCCGCCGCCTCCACCCCGAGCCCCATCGGCGGTGTCCGTCCCACGTCCCAACCTCCCATGCGGACGATGTCGTCCCAGTTGCCGACGCCGGCGCCCTTGACCTCAATCAGCACCTCGCCGTCACGGAGCGCCCCCGGTTCCTCAACTTCGAGCAACTGAAGACCGCCACCGAAGTGCTCGATCCCGGCTACTCGCATCGGTCTGGGTCCGTTGGGACGCGATCAAAGAAGGCATCGCTGTCGCGCTCGTCGAGCGCCGCGACGTCCGTCCTGAGGACCAGGTCGCGCATGGGGGAGATGCTCCTACCTGCTTGGCCACTCCGCGATAGAGCTAAGCGCTCGGGTGAGCACCACCGGCGATCACCCCATTCGCGGGCCGCCCCAAACGGCGAAACCCGCCGCACACGACTGCGCTAAGCGGGCCGGACCATGGCACCTCAGAGAGCACTCGGGCCCGTCGAATGCTCTCGCAGATGCGGGGCTAGTTGAACCTCAGGGTTCATGGCCGATCGATCTCACGGCCACGCCCTCGCCGCCGTCCCGGGAGGCCAGCGAAGGCGCGCTGACAACGTGCGGCTCGGAGCGGCGCAGCAGCCAGTACGCCGACCCGCCGAACACGATCGACGCCAGCCAGGAGAAGTCCAGTCCGTCGGTCGCCCGCGCGATCGGACCCTGGAACAACGAGACCCCGCCGTACTCGAACGCCCATCCAGCCACGAGCCCGACCAGCAGCGCGAGGAGCGAGCGCCAGCGAACGTCGCCGTAGCGTGAGCGCTGATGAGACTCGTATAGCGCGGGTACGTCGGGCCGTCCGCGGTTGAGAACAAAGAAGTCGATGATCATGATCACCCCCCACGAGGCCGTCCAGATCACGAACGAGTCCATATAGCTGGTGAACGTGGTGGCGAACTTGGTGGACGCGAGGAACCCAATCAAGACCGCGCTGGCGATCACGCCGGTGAGGATGCTTCCCAGCCAGCGTTTGATCTTGATCCCGCCGGCCAGAAAGCACAGCGGCGCCGAGTAGACGTTCTCGATGTTCCCCGCAACGGCACCGTGGATGATCACCAGCAGCACCGGGATCGTCATCACCCCGAACAGCGACGCGACGAGCTCAGCGGGGTCCTTGTTCGTCGCGCTGCTGGCCATTGCGGCGCCCAGAACACCAAGCCAGATCAGCGCGATGAACGTGCCGATCACCGACGCCCAGTACAGCCGCTTGTCAGGGACCTCAGGCCGGGTGAACCGGGAATAATCAGACGCCCAGGGGGACCACGAGAATCCCCACCCGATCCCCACCGCGGTCATCAGCCCGCTGGCGGCCGTGATCAGCTTGGCTCCGTGAACCGTCGAGTGGTTCCAGACAATGTGGCCCTTGCTGAACGCCAGCACCGTCATCACCGCCATCACGGCAGCCAGCACCGGAGCGGTCCACTTCTCGAACGTGCGGATCGCGTAGAAGCCAAGCGTTCCGATGATCAGCTGGATGATCATGATCACCGCGGCGACGGTGTACTCGGCGGTGTGGTCGTTGGGCAGTCCGAGCTTGTGCAGACAGTACGTGGCGAGGCTGAGGACCACGTACGTGTTCAGCCCGATCCAGGCCAGGAGCAGCAGGCCGTTGATGATCGACGGGATGTTGTTGCCGCGCCGGCCGAATGCCATCCGGCCCAGCGCGAACTGCGAGACACCGGTCCGCTTGCCCATCAGCGTGAAGAACCCGAAGATCAGCGTGCCCGCCGCCTGCCCAACCACCATGATCACGATCGACTGGACCAGACTCAGGCCAAGCTGCGGGCCGATCGCTCCCACCACCCACGAGGTCGGAATGACGTTCGCACCGAACCAGATCCAGTATTGCTGCCAGGCGGTCGAATCCCGGTCCCCATCCGGTATCGGCTCGATCCCGTGCTGATCGACCGATAGGGCCTTGTCAAGCTCCCCGAGGTCCCTCAGTTCTACCGACGGCGCGAAAACTCACCTCCCACAACTGACAGCGCGATCGTACGCCTAGCGGGGCCTCCGTGCTGCGTCGCTCGACGCCCGCGGCCCTCGACCTGTCTTGGTACGGACACCGGCACCCGGACTAGGGGCTTGACGTCCGCGGCGTCACGCTGATCGCCGGCGGCGGGCGGCTCGCCGTGTGATCGGCCCGAACTATCGGGCGGTAGCACAGCGCTGTTGTGGCGGACCGGCGCCGGGCGCATCCTGGGGTCCGTCACTACAGCGAGCGGCGCAACTCGCCGCTCGCCCGAACTCCTGAAGGAGAAGGCAATGGAGGAAGTAGAACCGTCCCGGCGCGTCACGGATCGCCGTTCGTTCCTGCTGAAGGGTGCCGCGGTCGGAGCCGGCGCCATCGGCGCGAGCCGCTTGCTGAGCGCTCCGCCGGTGTCCGCCAGCGGACGGCTCACAAAGGGGGACGTGGCCATTCTGCAGTTCCTGGCCGCGGCCGAACTGCTCGAGGCGGACCTGTGGGAGCAGTACAACGAGCTGGGCGGGATCCGGGACAGCGAACGGCCGGGCGGAACCGGGAACAAGGCCTACACCGCAGCGCTCTCGCTGCTGGACAAGGACATCTCCCAGTACATCCACGACAACGCCGATGACGAGCAGAGCCACGCGAGCCTCATCAACGCGTATCTGGCGGCGAACGGCGCGGATCCCATCAACCTGGACAAGTTCCGCACGGTGCCCGGCAGCAAAGCGACTGGCGCTCGTCGGATCGGCCGCTTGACCAACCTGATGGAGCTGACGATCGACACCAGTTGGTGGACGCGGTACCGCAGCGACTCGAAGAATCCGGACCTGGGTGACATCCTGCCGCAGGCCGTCCCCGACCTGGCTGTCGGAAAGCACCCGGCGATCCCGCGCAGCGACGACGATCTGACACCGCGTAAGCACCTGCAGGCGATCGCAAACACGGCCGGCTTCCACTTCGGCACGATCGAACAAGGCGGCACGAGCCTCTACGCCTCCCTCGCGCAGCGAGTGACGAACCCCGAGGTGCTGCGCATCTTGCTCAGCATCGGCCCCACGGAAACGATGCACTTCCAGACCTGGCAGGACAAGGCCGGCAACGCTCCGCCGCTGACCGACCCCACCACCGGGCTCACGTTCCCCGACCTGAACGCGGGAGGGGCGGCGTTCAGGCCCAACCGGATCATGCCCGAGCCAACGAGCTTCCTCGATCGGAAGTTCCCGAGGTGCTCGATCATCCGCCCCACCAACACCGAGGGCGCTGCCCTCGGCGCGGCGAAGTTCCTGACCGCAATGGGGCTGTTCAACGGACAGTCACCAGATTTCTTCGCCGGCGTAAAGGCGCTGGCGGAGGCTGCGGATGCCGCGCAGCGCCAGTAACGAGCGTCGCCGCGAGACCGAGACGAGGGGGCCCGCTGAAGCGGGACCCCTCGTCGTTTGCGTCCGCAGGGGAGCGATAGCGGTGCCGTACCGGCCAATCGCCCATCGTGCTTGAGCGGGTCCGCGGCGCACTTACAGTCGAGCACCCGACCCGAACACAAGGACCACGCATGATCGAGAGCATCCTCAGCCCCACTCATCTCCTCCTGATCCTCGCCGTCGCGCTGATCGTGCTCGGCCCCAAGCGACTGCCGGAGGCAGGCCGCGGGCTTGGCTCGGCAATCCGCGGCTTCAAGGACTCGCTCTCCACGGCCGAACCTCGCGAGGAGCAGCCGGCGATCGAGCCGCCGCGCGAGCCCGATCACACGCCGGGCGCCTAGCCGTAGGAGGCCGCGACCCGCATGGAAGCGCTTCTCGATAGCACCCTCGCCCAGCAAACCCCGAAATTCAGGCAAACCAGCGAAAGCATGCGGCATGAACGCTCCCCAAACCTATGACGCCGGCATCGCGCACCAGATCGGCCGCTACGCGGAGGCCATCCGAGTGCCCGCAGGCTATGACCAGATCGTCGTGTCCGGCACTCCCGGCCTCGACGAGAACGGCAGCATCCCGGCCGACTTCGCTGACGAGGCACGGCAGGCATGGCGAAACGTCGCAGCCATCCTGGAGAAGGCCGGCGCCTCGATCAGCGACATCGTCAGCATCCGCCAGTACCTGACTCGGGAAGAAGACATCGAGACTTACTTCGCAGTGCAGAGAGAGATGATCACGCACGAGACCGCGGGCATGTTCCTGGTTCCCACGGCACTGGTGTGGCCCAAGATCCACGTCGAGGTCGAAGCCATAGCGCTCGTCCCATCAGGCCGCTGACTCGGTTCCTGGTTCTTCAGTCGGCCCACCTCCGCGGTCGATGCTCTCGGTGCCCGTGCGCTTGCGTTACTCAACGCGCTCGCGCATAACCTTCAGCTTCGCGAGTGACAGTGTCCATCCTGCTCCGGCACGGACAAGCGCTTCCCCCCGCGCCTTCATCGGTTTGGGATGACCCCGAGGCCCAGGGCTTCCAAACTCCGGGCAGCCGGGAACCGCTGACCGCGACGGCTCTCTGACGAGACGTGGGCGTTGCCGCGGCCGAGCACGCAGCCAACGAGTCGGCGGGCGATGGCGTCTTGGCCGACGATTGGGAACGCCTATCGAGTGATCGCCTCGGGGTGTTGGTCCGTACCTTTGGCTCGGCTTCACTAGAGGCATGAACGAACGCCCTAACCAACATCTCGGCACACCGCAAGGTGGCCCTGTCCCGTCCGCCGGGAGCGCGAGCGTGACGTTCGCTCGGGAGCTTCTCGATGCCTCGCCGGCGCACGTCACGCAGGACGGCGCCGAGGTGGCGGCGGCCATCGACGCGTGCCTCACCAGTGCCCAGGCGTGCACCGCGTGCGCCGACGCAGATTCCGTCGAGCACGACCTCGCCGAGCTGGGCAACTGCATCGCGCTTAATCAGGAGTGCGCGGATCTGTGCACCATCACCGCGCGGGTGCTATCGCGACCGGTCCACTGGGACCGCTTCACCGTCGATCACCTGCTGCAGGCCTGCGCGCGCATCTGCCGCCTCTGCGCCGAGGAATGTGCCCGTCACGCCCACCACCGACACTGCGCCATCTGCGAGCAGGCTTCCGGCGCGTGCGTGGACGCGTGCAGCGCCCTTCTTGCGGCCGAAGCCCTCGAGGAACTCGAGAAACTCGAGAAACTCGAGGAAGCCGGCCGCGGCGTGACCCCCTGAAGCGGGTCCGTCACCAGGTTCTTAGCTCGAAGCTCGAAACGGCGGGACTTGAATCCACGCTCCCCACGCGTCCTCGAGCCCCTCGCTGCTCCTCGGGTTATCCGGTCCGCCGGCCTCCGGGGCGACGAGGCGCCCATCTCTACTCTTCCAATCCGTGCGACTCGAGGGCATTCAGATCGGCGACGTCGTCGAGGTGGACCGCCTCGGACGGCGCTTCCACGCGCTCGTCGCGGGCAACGCGTCCGGCGGCCTATCGATCCAGCCGCTTGATCGGCGAATCAGCTACAGGAGCTGCCGAGCCCGTGATGTGGTGGTCCACTGGGCCAAGCGCGGGAGACTGCGGCCAACCGCCGAGCCCCCGCCGAACCGGACCCGATAACACGCTCCTATCGAGCGATCACCCATCGCAATCTGAGGCGTTCGAGCACCCGATTAGGGTCGGATCCGAAGTGCTCGAGTACCCAACACCTCAGCGAAGGACGGAGTCGCATGCCACTGTCGAACGAAACCTACGAAGACCCGAGCCAAGACGCCACGAGCGGCAAACGGCCGGATGAAGATGCGGCCGGCCGGGAGGTCGGTGAACCCCCGTTTGCGGCCCCGACCCAGGGAGACGAAGTCGGCGAGCAGCCGGATGAGGACACCGGGAGGCGCCGGATGAAGGCGATTGTGGCGACGGACAAGGCCGCGGGAATGGCCGGGGTGACGCTAGTGGAGCGGCCCGAGCCGGAACCCGCGATAAACGACGTCATCGTGCAGGTGCATGCGTCGGGGCTCACCTCGGGCGAGTTGACGTGGCCCTCGACCTGGACCGATCGCCTTGGGCGGGACCGAACACCGTCGACTCCCGGGCAACAGCTGGCTGGAGTGGTCACCGCCCTCGGCTACGGCACGAGGGGGCTGTCGGTGGGACAGCGGGTGTTCGGCCTCACGGACACCTATCGCGGCGGCGGGCTGGCGGAGTATGTGGCGATCGAGGCGTGCAACCTCGCGCCGCTGCCGGCCGACGTCGACTTCACCGTGGGTGCGAGCCTGCCGATGCCGGGCCTGACCGCGTGGCAGGGACTGTTCGAGCATGGCCGTCTTCAGGCGGGGCAGAGCGTCCTCGTACACGGCGCGGCCGGCTCAGTGGGGTCGATGGTGACGCAGCTCGCACGTGAGCTCGGCGCTTACGTCATCGGTACCGGGCGCGATGCCGACCGCCAGAAGGCGCTCGAGTTCGGCGCCCGGGAGTTCTTCGACCTCGATAACGACGCCCTGGAAGACGTCGGCGGCGTCGACCTGGTGTTCGACGTCATCGGCGGAGACATCCAGAAGCGGTCCGTCGGCGTGATCCGAGCCGGAGGAACGCTGGTGACCATCGCCGGGCCGCCCGAGGCGCGCCCTGCCGACGGTCTGGCGATCGACTTCGTTGTCCTGCCCGATCGTGCCCAACTGGGTGAGATTGTCCAGCGGGTACGGGACGGACGACTGCGGACGAACATCGGCAAGGTCGCGTCCCTCGACGATGCCGTCGCCGCCTTCAATCCCACCGAGCGGATCATCGGGCAGACGATCATCCACGTTCGTCAGTAGGACGGAATCCCCACGATCAGAGAGGAACTCGCGCTGCGAGCCGTCGCTGTTCGCGATCGCGATGCTGGTCTGGCTGGGCTGTCCGTGACGAACTTGCGCTACCCGCACGCCGCCGAGAACGACGTCCTCAATCGACGAACGCTGCTCCCCTCCCGACCGACGTGGCGCCGGCTGCTCGAGAACGCACAGACGCGCGTATCGGCCGATCGCTTTTCCCTGTTGCCGTCCAACCGGCGGAGCACCACGCTCCGACAAAACGATCCTGCTGGGAGACCCCATGAAAGCGACCGCGAAGCTGCAGCAACTTGGACAGAGCCTCTGGCTGGACAACATCACCCGAGAGATGCTCGAGTCCGGCCAGCTCCAGCGCTACATCGACGAGTTCTCGATCACCGGCCTGACTTCCAACCCGTCGATCTTCAACAAGGCGATCGCCTCGGGTGCGTACGACAATGAGATCCAGCTCAAGGCCGACGAAGGGGTCGATCGCGAGACGCTGTTCTTCGAGCTAGCGATCCAGGACCTTCGGCGCGCGGCGGACCTGTTCGCTCCGATCCACCAGCGGACGGCGGGGGTCGACGGCTGGGTATCGCTTGAGGTCTCACCGCTGCTCGCCTTTGAAACCGCCCGCAGTGTGCGCGCCGCGGTCGACCTGCATCAGCGCGCCGGGCGACAGAACCTGTTTATCAAGATCCCCGGAACCGAGCAAGGCCTGTCCGCGATCGAAGAGGCGACGTTCGCCGGGATACCGGTGAACGTAACGCTGCTGTTCTCGCGCGCGCAGTACCTAGCCAGTGCGAATGCGTACCTGCGCGGGATCGAGCGCCGGGTCGAGGCCGGCCTGGACCCGAACGTTTCCTCGGTGGCATCGTTGTTCATCTCACGCTGGGACGCGGCAGTTATGGGTCGTGTGCCCGAGCACCTGCGCGGTCGGCTCGGTCTGGCCATCGGCCTGAAGACGTATGAGGCCTACCGACGGCTGATGGATTCAGACCGCTGGCAGCGCCTCGCGAACGCGGGCGCGCGCGTGCAACGACTGTTGTGGGCCAGCACCGGCACCAAGGATCCCGACTCCCCCGACACGATGTACATCGACGGGCTGCGCGCGCCGCACACGATCAACACGATCCCCGAGGCGACACTGCGCGCCTTCGAGCACCATGGTCAGGTCGGCGCGCCGATCGCGGCCGACGGCGGCCAGGCGGAGGCCACGCTGGCCCAGTTCGAATCCGCGGGGATCGACGTCGACACGCTGGCCACGACGCTCCAGTCGGACGGAGCCCGGAACTTCGTCCGAGCATGGGAGGACCTGTTGAAGCGGATCGACGACCAGGTCGCGGTGGTGGTGGCGTGAGCGCCCTGCCCGAGCGCCGCTGCTGGCGGGCGCTTCGCAAACATCACGAGGACGTCAAGGATCTGCATCTGCGGGAGCTGTTCGCCGCCGACCCAGGTCGGGGCGAGCGGCTGGTGGCGGAGCGGGCCGGCCTGTACCTCGACTACTCCAAGAACCGGATCACGGCGGAGACGATCCGGCTGCTGCTCGCGCTCGCCGACGAGTGCGACCTACGCGACGGCATCGGGGCAATGTTCCGTGGCAACCGGATCAACGTCTCGGAGAACCGCTCGGTACTGCACGTCGCGCTGCGGATGCCCAGGAACCGGTCGCTGATCGTCGATGGGACCGACGTGGTCGCGCAGGTACACGGGGTGCTTGACCGGATGTCCGCGTTCTCTGAACAGGTGGGCTCCGGCCAGTGGCGGGGCCATACCGGCAGCCCGATCAAGGCGATCGTCAACATCGGGATCGGCGGGTCGGACCTCGGACCGGTCATGGCCTACGAGGCGCTCCGTCACTACGCTCGCCGCGACCTCGCCTTTCGCTTCGTCTCCAACGTCGACCCGACCGACTTCATCGAGGCGACGCGTGACCTGGCTCCCGAGGAGACGCTGTTCATCGTCTCCTCAAAGACGTTCACGACCGTCGAGACGATGACCAACGCGCGCGCTGCGCGCGAGTGGTGCCTAGCGGCGCTCAGTGATGAGGCGGCAATCGCGCGCCACTTCGTCGCCGTGTCGACCAACGCCCACGAGGTCTCGAGCTTCGGGATCGACATCGCCAACATGTTCGGCTTCTGGGATTGGGTTGGCGGCCGCTACTCGATGGACTCCGCGATCGGTCTCTCGACCAGGCTCGCCGTCGGGTCGCAGCACTTCGAGGAGCTGCTGGCGGGGTTCCGTGCGATCGACGAGCATTTCGAGACGACCCCGTTCGAGCACAACCTGCCCGTGCTGCTGGGGCTGCTGTCGATCTGGTACGGGAACTTCTTCGGCGCGCAGACGGCCGGCGTGATGCCCTACAGCGAGTACCTGAAGCGGTTCCCGGCCTACCTCCAGCAGCTGGCGATGGAGTCCAACGGCAAGCGCGTAACGCGCGAGGGCCAGCCTGTCGACTACGAGACGGGCGCGGTGTACTGGGGAGAGCCGGGCACCAACGGCCAACACAGCTTCTACCAGCTGATCCACCAGGGAACGAAGCTGATTCCGGTCGACCTGATCGCGTTCGGTAACTCACTGACATCCCTCGCAAATCAGCATGACCTGCTGATGTCAAACGTGTTTGCGCAGGCGCACGCGTTGGCTTTCGGCAGGACAGAACAGGAGCTGCGCGCGCAGGGCGCTCCCGAGTCGACGCTGGCTCACCGAGTGATGCCGGGGAACCGGCCCACGAACGTGATCTTGGCCGAAGCGCTGACTCCCTTCTCGCTCGGCACGCTGATCGCGCTGTACGAGCACAGCGTGTTCACGCAAGGGGCGATCTGGGGGATCGACTCCTTCGACCAGTGGGGCGTGGAGCTCGGCAAGGCGGTCGCCAAACAGATCGTCCCGGAGCTCGTCAGCGAGGCCGAACCGCAGCTCGCTCACGACAGCTCGACAAACGCGCTCATTCGCCGCTACCGGGCGATGCGCTGATACGCGCTCACACGACAAGGACACGCAAAGGAGCGGATATGGCTACTGACACATCGATGCAGCTGGGAATGGTCGGACTCGGTCGCATGGGCGCCGGGATCGTTCGTCGCCTGATGGCCGACGGGCACCGCTGCGTCGGCTACGACGTGAGCGCGGACGCCGTCAAGGCCGTCGAGTCCGACGGGATGACCGGGTCGAGGTCGCTCGAGGAGTTCGCCTCCAAGCTCGAGCAGCCGCGCGTGGCCTGGGTGATGGTGCCGGCGGGAGAGATCACCGACAACACGATCGCGGCCGTGGCCGAGGTGTTCGAGCCCGGCGACGTGATCATCGACGGCGGCAACACCCACTACCTCGACGACCTCCGCCACGCGCACGAGCTGAAGGAGAAGGGCATCCATCACGTCGACTGCGGCACCAGCGGCGGCGTGTGGGGGATTACGCGCGGCTTCTGTCTGATGATCGGCGGCGAGGACGAGGTCGTCGAGCGGCTGGCTCCGCTGTTCGCGTCGATCGCCCCCGGGGTCGACGCGGCGCCACGCACCCCGGGCGGAGCGGCCCGCCCCACGTGGCCGAGCAGGGGTATCTCCACTGCGGCCCCAACGGCGCCGGCCACTTCGTGAAGATGGTCCACAACGGGATCGAGTACGGGATCATGGCGGCCTACGCCGAGGGGCTGAACGTCATCGCCAACGCCAACGCCGGCAAGGTCAAACGCGACGACGACGCCGAGACCGCCCCGCTCGAGCACCCCGAGCACTACCAGTACGACATCGACACAACCGAGGTCGCCGAGGTCTGGCGGCGCGGTTCGGTGATCGGGAGCTGGCTGCTGGACCTCACCACCCAGGCGCTCGTGGAGTCACCCGGGCTCCCCGAGCTCTCCGGGCGGGTCTCGGACTCCGGCGAGGGACGCTGGACCTCCATCGCCGCGATCGAGGAGGGCGTCCCGGCGCCGGTCCTCACCTCGGCCCTCTACTCGCGTTTCAGTTCGCGAAACCTCGACGAGTTCGCCAACCGCGTGCTCTCGGCACAGCGTAAGGCGTTCGGCGGGCACGCCGAGAAGCAGACCGGCTGAGCGCCACAACTCCGGCTCCAGGATCGCGCGCGATGAAGGTTTTGTCGAGGTCGAGCAGCGATCAATCGGCGCATGATCCGATGCGCCGATCGCGCGATCGTTGACCGCTGTTGAAGCCGGGCGGGCGCGCGGGATAGTCGGGAATATGAAGCGGCCAACGCCCCCCGGGGCCTACCAGCGCAAGTTGAACTCGACCGCCGCCGCGGGCCCCGTGGCCCCGGTCCGTGCCCCGCTTGACCGCGGAACGGCGCTTGCAACCGGTCACATGCTCCGGTCGTGGTCAACCATCGACCGGATCGGTTAGCGACGTGGCCATTCTTCTCTATGTGCCGGTGCTGCTCTCCCTGCCGGTCCTCGTACCCGTCGCGGTGATCTTCGTCTTGGTCCCGGGCGGGTTCATCGTCGTGCTGGCGGGTGTCTACTTCGCGGTGGCCTGGTTCATCGGTCTGATTGCGCACGCAGCGATCCAGCGCAGAAGAGCGAGGCGGTCACCGGCCCTGCCGGTCAGGACCGGGTTCGCCTTCGCCCGCCCAACCAGCCGACCGCCACTCGTACCAGCGGGAGTGATCGCCGCGACGACGTCCGCGGTCGGGCTCAGGTCTGATCGTGCGGCCGAACCGCCGAGCATGCTCGTAGAGCGTCGCGCCCCGAACGGCGCCAACCGGATTGTCCCGACCGACGCCGGGCGTCGCTCAGGCCCGCAAGATGCTCCGCGGGCCGCTTGAATCAGCCTGTCGAATCGCCGCAGCCGTCCGGCACCCCGGCAAAGGCGGCTCGCGGCGAATCACACCCGCGACCGTCCGTGATCCGGGCCCGCGGACATGACCGGCACCCTCGCCGGCCTGGCCCTCGGCGCTCCGGTCGATCAGCACTACCTCCTGCAGGCGCGCCAGATGCAGGCCTTGTCCTTCGCGGTGCACATCCCGCTGGTTTGTTTCGGGATCGCGCTTCCCGTGATGGTGTTGTTTGCCGAGTGGCTCCATCACCGCTCCGGCGATCCGGTGTACCGGACGCTGGCGCGTCGATGGTCGCGATTGATGCTCACGCTGTTCGCCGTCGGTGTGATCACCGGAACGGTGTTGAGCTTCGAGATGGGGGTGCTGTGGCCGAACTTCATGGGCAGGTTCGCCGGCGTGTTCGGCTTGGGGTTTGCGATCGAGGGGTTCTCGTTCTTCCTCGAGGCGATCTTCATCGGCATCTACGTCTACGGGTGGGGGCG
Organism: uncultured Solirubrobacterales bacterium; assembly: GCA_963770735.1. GTDB lineage: Bacteria > Actinomycetota > Thermoleophilia > Solirubrobacterales > Solirubrobacteraceae > Palsa-465. Next base: position 149,099 of record CAVYRB010000002.1, read on the forward strand.
GCTTTCGCCGCGCGCGCATCTGCTGAGCGGGATCCCGATCGTGATCACCGGCTTCACCGGCTCCTTGATGGTGATCTCGGTCAACGCGTGGATGAATCACCCCGGCGGGTTCAAGCTGGTGGCGGGGAAGGTCGTCGATGTCAACCCATTCAAGGCACTGTTCGAAAATACATATCTGTGGCATGAGCTGATCCACATGTACGTCGCCGGGTACGTCGTCACCGGCTTCATCCTCGCCGGGGCGTACGCATTTGGCCGATTGCGAGGGCGGTGGGGGCGCTACGAGCGGGCCGCGATCACGATCCCGTTGACGATCGCGTCGCTGGCCGCGATCGTGGAGGGGCCGGTCGGCGATTGGGCCGCGCGCGACGTCGCGAAGTCGCAGCCAACGAAGTTGGCCGCGATCGAGGGGCTCGCGAGGACGACACGAGGCGCGCCCGAGCACCTGCTCGGCGTGTATGAGCACGGTCGTGTCAAATATGGGATCGAGATCCCCCACCTGCTCTCGGTGCTCGCGTTTCACAGCTGGAATGCGCCGGTGCGCGGCTTGGACGCCACGCCTGCCAATCAGCGCCCGCCGGTGAACGTGGTGCGCGCCTCGTTTCAGGGCATGGTCGGGATCGGAACGCTCCTGGGGCTGATCGCCGTGGTGTATCTGGTGGTGTGGATCCGGCGCCGGCGACTTCCCCGGTCGACCTGGTTCTACCGAGCCTTGGTGGTCGCCGGCCCGTTGTCGGTGGTTGCGTTGATCGCAGGATGGGTGGTTACCGAGGTCGGTCGACAGCCCTGGGTCGTCTATCGGGTGATGCCGACCGACGCCGCGGTCACGGGCGCGCACGGGATTCCGATCGGGTACGCCGCGCTGGCGTCCGCCTATCTGGTCGTTGGGTGTGGTCTTGCCTGGGTGCTCCGACGCCTCGCGCGAGCGCCGCTCGACCTCCCGGCCGAATCCGGGCCCGCGCTGCGGGCGGCTTAGACCGATGCTGCTAAAGGCGCTACCACTGACGTTCGTGCTCGCCGGGTTGGCGTTCTACACCACCCTCGGCGGCGCGGACTTCGGAGCCGGGTTCTGGCAGCTGGTCGCGGGTCGAGGCGAGAAGGCCACGCGGATCCGCGCGCACGCCCACCGGTCGATGGGACCGGTGTGGGAGGCCAACCACGTGTGGCTGATCTTCGTCCTGACCGTGTTCTGGAGCTCATACCCGAGGGCATTCGGCTCGATCGCCTCGACGCTGGCGGTGCCCCTGTTCATCGCCGTGCTCGGGATCATCCTCCGAGGCGCCGCCTACGCACTGCGCGCGGGTGCGTCCAGCGTCCGCGAGTCGGCGGTGATCGACACGATCTTCTCGGTCTCCTCGGTGCTCACCCCGTTCGCGCTCGGCGCGGCGATCGGGGCGATCGCGACCGACCGGGTTCCCGTCGGGAACGCGAGCGGCCATCTGTTCTCGAGCTGGCTGAACCCAGCCTCGATCTTCATCGGCGCGCTGGCGGTCGCCAACTCCGCATACCTGGCGGCGGTGTATCTCGCCGCCGACGCCGCGCGGCTCGGCGACCGGCCACTCGAGCAAGCATTCCGGCGACGGGCGCTGGGCACTGGCGTGATCGCGGGCGCGATCGCGCTCGTGGGCGTCGGCGTGATCAACAGCGACTCTTACCGGCTGTATCACTCGCTGCTTGCGGGCGACGCGCTTGCCGCGGTGATCGCTTCGTTTCTCGCCGGGGTGACAACGCTCGCGCTCGTCTGGACCCGACGCTTCGACGCCGCGCGCTATGGCGCGGCCGTCGCCGTTGCGGCGATCATCGCCGGCTGGGCACTCGCCCGCTGGCCCACGATCCTCCCCGGGCTGACCGTCAACAACGGCGCGGCCGGACACGACACGCTGGTCTGGATTGTCGTGTCCGTTCTGGTCGGCGGCGCGATCGTGTTCCCATCGCTCGGAATCCTGTTCGGCCTCGCGCTAACGGGGCGCTTTGGAGCCGAGGAGCGGACGCCGTTCGAGCCGACCAGACGGCGGCGAACCTTCAAGTCCGGTCCCTTCACCCGAGCCGCAGTCGCCTTGCTGATCGCGGGGCTCGGTCTGCTGACACTCGCCGACGCCGCGTGGGAGCACGCGATCGGCGTGCTGTGCCTCCTCGGCTTCATTGTGGTGGCCTTCCTGGCGATCGTTCCCCGATCACTCCTGGACCAGCCGCGACGCGTCGACTAGCCGCGGACGTGCGGCGTCGGCCTGGCTGCCAACGGGCTGCCGCGCCGCGTCGGTCAGGTCCGAGCATCACGGGACACCCGGCGCGGAGGCCGGCAGCCACCCTCGTCGATCCGAAACGCAGATCAACTGAGTGTCCCGGCCTGTTGTGGAGCACTGGCCGCGCGATTGTCTTCAGACATCACGCGCAACCCGATCACCACGCCGACCCCCGAGGACTCGCCGATGACCGCCAGCAGCTTCCCGTCCACCACGCCCGACCTCGCCACCGTGGCGCAACTGGCCGCACAGTTGCGCGTCGATTCAATCCGGGCGAGTACGAGCGCGGGTTCCGGCCACCCCACCTCGAGCATGTCCGCGGCCGACGTGCTCGCCGTGCTTGTAGCTCGCCACCTCCACTACGACTGGGATGAGCCCCGAGCCGCCGCCAACGACCACCTGATCTTCTCCAAGGGACACGCATCGCCGTTGCTGTACTCGATCTACAAGGCCGTGGGAGTGGTGTCCGACCAGGAGTTGATCACCGGCTACCGTCACTTCGGATCGCGTCTGCAGGGACACCCCACCCCCGTCCTTCCATGGGTCGACGTCGCCACGGGATCGCTCGGGCAAGGCCTGCCGGACGGCGTCGGCGTCGCACTCGCCGGCAAGTACCTGGACCACGAGCCGTTCCGGGTTTGGGTGCTGTGCGGCGACAGCGAGATGGCGGAAGGCTCGATCTGGGAAGCGCTGGACAAAGCCAGCCACTACGAACTGTCGAACCTGATCGTGATCGTCGACGTGAACCGACTCGGTCAGCGCGGACCGACCGAGCTGGGCTGGGATCTCGGCACCTATGCGCGCCGCGCGGAAGCGTTCGGCGCCCGGGTACTGCAGGTCGATGGGCACGATCTCGCGGCGCTCGATGAGGCGTTCACCGAGGCAGTCGAGCCGGACGGGCGGCCGACGGTGATCCTCGCCAAAACCAAGAAAGGCCACGGTTTCTCCGAAGTAGAGAATCTGGAGGGGTGGCACGGCAAGCCATTTCCCGAGGACATGGCGACGCGAGCGATCGCCGAGCTGGGCGGCGAGAGCGACCTGGTCCTACGCGGGCCGTTGCCCGATCGCGACGACGTGACCGACGACGGGTCGACATTCGTGGGGGCTGCCGCCGTCTCGGCGCCGGTCTACCGGCGAGGCGAGCAGGTCGCGACCCGTCGAGCGTATGGCGATGCGGTGACCGCGCTCGGGAGTCGAGACTTGCGGGTCGTCGCCCTCGATGGCGAGGTGAGCAACTCCACGTACGCGGACTCCTTCGCCAGATCCCATCCGGGCCGTTACTTCGAGATGTTCATCGCCGAACAACAGCTCGTGGCCTCAGCGGTCGGATTGAGTGTTCGCCACTACATACCGTTCGCCTCGACCTTCGCCGCGTTCTTCACACGCGCCCATGACTTCATCCGGATGGCCGCGATCTCGCAAGCGAATGTGCGTCTCGTCGGCTCACACGCCGGCGTGGAAATCGGCGCCGACGGCCCGTCGCAGATGGCGCTCGAGGATCTCGCGATGATGCGCGCGGTGCAGGGTTCCTCGGTCTTCTATCCCAGTGACGCGGTCAGCACCGCGGCGCTCGTGGACGTGATGGCTCAGACCGATGGGATCAGCTATCTGCGCACGACGCGCGGCGCCTATCCGGTCCTGTACGACGAGGGGGAGCGCTTCCGAGCGGGTGGCTCAAAGCTGTTGCGCTCCGGCCCGTCGGATGCGGTGACGCTGATCGGCGCGGGCATCACATTGCACGAGTGCCTTCGCGCCGCGGATCAGCTGGCGTCGGGGGGCGTCCAGGCTCGCGTCGTCGACCTGTACTCGATCAAGCCGCTCGACGTCGACACGCTCGTCGCCGCCGCGCACGCCACCGCGGGCCGCATCGTGGTCGCCGAGGATCACCACCCGGAGGGAGGACTCGGCTCGGCCGTGGCTGCCGCACTGCTCTCGGCCGAAGTTCAGCAGCTCCATCTGACACACCTCAGCGTTTCCGAGCTCCCGGGCTCAGGCACCCCCGCAGAGCTCTTGAACGCCGCCGGCATCGACGCCGCACACATCGCCGCCGCCGCCGCCGCGCTGGTCAACGGCAAAGAATGAGCCGGCGCTCCGGCGTGTTGCGCGCCCGCTCGGTGAGGCCGAGTCCTGCTGCCCCGCGAACGCGCGACTCACATCCGCAGGACGGGTTTGATCACCCTGCCTGACTGAGCGTCGTGCGCTGCTGTGTCGATCTGATCGAAGTCGTAGTGGGTAATGATTCGCTCGACCGGGAATCGTCCTTCTCGCCAGAGCTCGATCAGCCGCGGGAGGAATATGTCGGGGACGCTCTCGCCCTCGATGATTCCGCGGACGGTCCGTGCTGGTCCGAGGATCTGGTTCATGTCGAGGGCCACCTCGGCCCCAAGCACTGCCATTCCAACCAAAGCGCAGGTGCCGCCGGGGCACGTGCAATAGACCGCTTGCGCTAGGGCCTCCGGAGACCCGGTCGCGTCGATGCTGAAGTCCACGCCCGCCCCAGCAGTGGCTTGCTTGATCGCTTCGACGGCGTCCACCGTATTGCCGTTGACCACGACCGTCGCGCCCAGTTCCTTGGCACGGATCAGGCGTTCTGGTTGCACGTCCACGCCGATGATCGTCGTGCAGCCGGCCACCTGCGCGGCCATCACGGCCGCAAGCCCGACACTGCCGGTCCCAAAGATGGCGATGCTCGTGCCGGCTGCTGGTCGCAGCGCGTTGAGCACCGTTCCTGCCCCGGTCTGAAGCCCGCAACCGAACGGCGCCACGATCTCCAGCGGTACCGATGGATCGACCTTGGTGACGTTGAGCTCAGTCGCAATGGCGTGCGTGGCGAAGCTCGACTGACTAAAGAAGTGCGAGTAGATCGGCTGGCCGTCCCGGGACAGCGCGGTCGAGCCGTCGGGGCGAGTTCCGCCGAAATTGCGTGCGCGAAAGTCATCGCACACCCACGGACGTGCGGCCTCGCAGTTCGCGCACAGGCCACACGAGCCATAGCTCATCGCAACATGATCGCCGGGGCCTACCTTTGAAACCAGCTCGCCCACTGCCTCGACAATCCCCGCTCCCTCGTGGCCGAGTACCACCGGCATTGGTGGTAGGGGACGCGGCTGATCGCGGATGATCAGATCCGTGTGACATATCCCGACCGCGCTCACCCGGACCAAGACCTCGTCGGGCCTGAGCTCACCCAATTCGACCTCCTGGACCGCGAAGGGAGCACCCTTGTAATCCGTGACTGCGGCACGAATGCGCACGTGTAGCTCTTTCAAGCTTCAACTAGGCGGGGCGTGTTCCTCGGGCAGTTCTACCCGACGACCGACGAGACCTCACATGACTCGAGACGAGGTCGGCATCCGTCCCCACCGAGGCTCCGCTCGGCAACGTCGAGATGCCTTGTTCGGAGCAGACTGGACGGTTTCGACCGGACTGACGGCGGCCGATCTGGCGAACGGGGCATAGCCCCGTGTCGGCGAGAGCCGTTCATATGGCCTCCGTCCGAGGCGGTGCGGACGCGCGCGGAGCTAGCTGCGGATCGCGTCGAGCGGAATCTCAACGCGGAGGTGCGTACCGCCGCCCCTCGGGCTCTGGACGGCGAGAGACCCACCGAGCGCTTCGACGCGGTCCGTCAACCCTATGAGCCCGGAGCCCCGCTCAGGGTCGGCGCCCCCGTCACCGTCGTCACGCACAGAGGCGGACACGACGCCCTCTATAGCTTCCACGTCCACCTCCACCACCGAGGCGTGCGCATGTTTAGCGGCGTTGGTAAGAGCCTCGGAAACGATGTAATAGATCGCGACCTCAACCGGCTCGGGTAGGCGCTCCTCGAGGGGCACGTCAAGCTTGACCGGGCACGCCGACCGGCGGGCGAGGGTTCGCAGCGCTGGCGCGAGGCCACCTTGGGCCAGGATCGCCGGATGGATACCGCGCCCGATCTCTCGCAGCTCCTCCTGGACGGCGACGATCCCGTCGCCGATCCGCGTGAGCTCGGCGCCGAGCTCAGGGAGCTCGCGCGGCACCGAGGTTTGCGCGGCGCGTAGCTCGAGCGCGAGTGAGACGAGCTGCTGCTGCGTTCCGTCGTGGAGATTGCGTTCGATTCTGCGCCGGGTCTCGTCCGCCGCGGTGACGATGCGCCGGCGTGAGCTCGTGAGTGCGCTCTGGTTCTCCGCGTTGGAGATCGCCGTGGCGATCAGGTTGGTGACATCTGCCAAGCGTGTTTCGGCGTCTGCGGGGAACTGCACCGAGCCGTCCGAGCCGGCCATCAATGCGCCCCAGACCTCCCCGTCGACGAATACAGGAGCACCGACATCGCAGCAAATCCCCAGGCTGCGGAGTAGGGCGGCGAGCTTTCCGTCGACCCCCTCATACGTTTCGATCCTGGCCGGTCTGCCCGTGCGCCGGACGATCCGGTGGACGGTTTCACCATCGAGCGGCATCCGGGTGCCCGCGGGTATGTGTGTGTCGTGCAAGCTCCACCCTGCCATGGTGAGGCTGTAGTCATCCGGCGTGAAGTGGGCCAGGTTGACGCGGGTGGCTCCGAACAGCAAGCCCGTCTGTTCGCAGACGGCGTCGAACACCTCGCTCGGCTTCGCGCCCTCGGCCACCAGGGTGGCCACGTGCCGGAGCGCCGTCTGCTCTGCCGCGATCGATTCGAGCCGGCTATGGGCGGCTCGTAGCTCCTGCTCGGCTGTTCGTCGATCGGTTATGTCGCGCAGGTACGCGGTGAATAGCGGTGCTCCCGGAGCATCGATGCGCGTCACGGTCAGCTCAACAGGGAATTCGCTCCCGTCACCTCGCATTCCGATTAGCTCGACACGCGTGCCGAGGATCCGCGGCTCGCCGGTTTCTAGGTGGCGCGCGAAGCCGGCGCGATGCGAGTCACGCAAGGACGGGGGGATGATCACTTCGGCGAGCTCCCTGCCGACCGCCTGCTCGGAGCGGTAGCCGAAAGTCTGCTCGGCAGCCGGGTTGAAGTACGTGATCAGACCGCGGTGATCGATGCTGACCACGCAGTCGAGCGCTGCGTCGAGGATCGCCCGCGTCCGACCTTCGGTTTCCGCGCGTGGGGCTTCAGGAACGTCAGCGGCCCGGGCCTCAGACGCCCCCTGTTCCCGGTCCCGACCCTCGAGGGGGCGCCGCTCCACCGGCCGAAACGGCACGATCTAAGGATGCTCCTCACGACGAAGCTTTGCAAGTGCATCCATACTTGCCAGCGTGGCCCCAGGCCGGATCAGGGTGGCGCTGGCAGATGACGAGGTTCTGCTTCGTGAGGGTCTGGTGGGGTTGCTCGAGCGCGCGGGCCTCGAGGTCGTAGGACAGAGCGGGAACGCGCATGAGCTGATCCAGCTCGTCCGAGAGCACCAGCCCGAGCTCGTCGTCGTCGACATCCGGATGCCGCCGACCAACTCGACCGAGGGCCTCCAAGCCGCGCGCGTGATTCGCGAGGAGTTCCCGCAGACGGCGATCATGATCTTGTCTGCGCACGTCGAGGTCGAGCACGCGCTGGATCTGCTCGCCGCAGGCGGGAGCAGCGGGTACCTACTGAAGAGCCGCGTCACCGACGTCGAAGAATTCATCGACGCGCTCGAGCGGATCGTCAAGGGGGGATCCGCCATCGACCCGGTACTCGTGCAGGAGCTGGTCGCCGCCAAGCGGGTTGACGATCCGCTCGATGAGATCAGCCCGCGCGAGCGCGAGGTCCTCTCGCTGGTAGCGCAAGGCCGGTCAAACGCAGGGATCGCAAAGCAGCTCTGGGTGGCCGAAGGCACGGTCGAGAAGCACGTCCACAGCATCCTCGGCAAGCTCAGCCTCCCGAAGACCGAGGACGATCACCAGCGAGTCCTCGCGGTGCTCGCGTTCCTCGAGACCCGATAGCGGGCGGCTCAGCCCGGGCTCTACGACAGCAGCCGGTGGATCGCGGCTGCCGAAAGCTCTGACTTGTGCACGAACCCACTCGCCGGGCTGGCCTCGATCAGCTCGGAGAAATCGTCTTCTGACTCTGTCGAGATCAAGATCACGATGGCAGGCGGCCCTCCAACGGATCCTTCGACCAGCCGTCGCGCGAGATCAATGCCGCTCTCCTGTCCGAGCATGATGTCGACCAGGACGACGTCCGGGCGAAGCCGCTCGGTCGCCTCGATCGCCATCGCCGACGTGGAGGTCGCGCCTACGACCGATAGGCCGTCGCGCTCCAGAAGCCGACGCGCCGCGTCGAGAAATACTTGGCTGTCATCGACCATCAGGACACGTAGCGACATTGGTGGTCAGCGTCGCACAGACGTAGCGGATGCGCATTGAAGCCAGCATGAATCTGGTCCCAACGCTGCCCGGTAGGTGCAGATTCCCATTGGTGGGGTGGGCAGTTGGATGCTGGCGGTGCAGACAGGCTCGGGGCCGTCGGAGATCCTTTGCCGCACCCCACGGAGCACAGAGCGAGATGCAATGAGCTTAAGCGCAACGACCATAGGGACTACGAGCAGGGTCGAGATCGGAATCTCCCTCGTCAAGGGGGAGATGACGGGCAGCCCGCGCAAACTGGTTGGCCGGCGTCATGAGTGTGAGGAGCTGGACGAGGTAGTGGCGCGTGCGCGGGCAGGCAAGAGTCCTGTGCTCGTGTTGCGCGGCGGGGCGGGCGCCGGGAAGACATCGCTGCTCGAGCACGCGATCAGGTCGGCGTCCGATCTGAGAGTCGTCGGCGCGGTAGGGATCGAGTCGGAGATGGAGCTGGGATACGCGGCGCTGCACCAGTTGTGCGCGCCGGTGCTCGATCGTCTGGGGCAACTACCGCGACCTCAACGCAATGCTCTCGGTACCGCCTTCGGTCTCATCGCGGGACAGGTTGCTGACCGGTTCTTGGTCGGCCTGGCGACCCTCACGCTACTGGCCGAGGCAGCCGACGAGCAGCCCATGCTCTGCGCGATCGACGATGCGCAGTGGTTGGATGTCGCCTCAGCGCAAGCGCTGGCATTCGTGGCTCGCCGGCTCGACGCGCGCTCCGTCGGGATGGTTTTTGCAATTCGAGAGCCGAGCCAGGAACTCGAGGGATTACCGGAGCTCGTGGTCGAGGGTCTCAGCGACGATGACGCCACAGAGCTTCTCCGCTCAGTGATCGCCGGACCGCTTGATCCTCGGGTGCTGGAGCGGATCGTCGTCCAAGCCCGTGGGAATCCGTTGGCGTTGGTCGAGTCGGCGAGGGCGTTGTCACCGGCTGAGCTAGCTGGCGGTTTCGGCTTGACCGTCGTGGAGCGGGATCCTGCTCCGATCGAGGAGAGCTTCCGGCGGCGGAAAGAACCGGACGAGGAGGTCGCCACCGAGCTGGAACAGTCTGCGAGCCGGACGGAAAATGGCGGGGGGCTCGTCTCGGCCGCGGCGTTCCGAGACCGAGCCGCCGAGCTGACGTTGGAGTCCGAGCACCGAGCCCAGCGGACGCTGATCAGGGTGGCGCTGGCAGATGACGAGGTTCTGCTTCGTGAGGGTCTGGTGGGGTTGCTCGAGCGCGCGGGCCTCGAGGTCGTAGGACAGAGCGGGAACGCGCATGAGCTGATCCAGCTCGTCCGAGAGCACCAGCCCGAGCTCGTCGTCGTCGACATCCGGATGCCGCCGACCAACTCGACCGAGGGCCTCCAAGCCGCGCGCGTGATTCGCGAGGAGTTCCCGCAGACGGCGATCATGATCTTGTCTGCGCACGTCGAGGTCGAGCACGCGCTGGATCTGCTCGCCGCAGGCGGGAGCAGCGGGTACCTACTGAAGAGCCGCGTCACCGACGTCGAAGAATTCATCGACGCGCTCGAGCGGATCGTCAAGGGGGGATCCGCCATCGACCCGGTACTCGTGCAGGAGCTGGTCGCCGCCAAGCGGGTTGACGATCCGCTCGATGAGATCAGCCCGCGCGAGCGCGAGGTCCTCTCGCTGGTAGCGCAAGGCCGGTCAAACGCAGGGATCGCAAAGCAGCTCTGGGTGGCCGAAGGCACGGTCGAGAAGCACGTCCACAGCATCCTCGGCAAGCTCAGCCTCCCGAAGACCGAGGACGATCACCAGCGAGTCCTCGCGGTGCTCGCGTTCCTCGAGACCCGAGGATCGTGGTCTCATCCTGGATGACAATTACCTTGCGAGCACGACCCAGGCGATCATTCCGGGTGCTTTCGAGCTTCATCCCCCGCCTTTGTCATCACCTGCGCAGCGGTGGCGACGCGATGTCCTGAAGGTTGTCGAGGCGGCGAAGTCCGAACCCCGGAAGCTCGGATCGCGACCGAATGGAACGTACAAGCCTGGCATCGTGACCAGCGTCCCCAGCACTGAGCCGTCTGCCAAGGATCCGGCGCATCCGCCGATGAGTTCGACGAAGCAGCCGGGTCTTAACGTGAACACGGCCGGCGCCGGTCGGGGCTACCCCGAGGCGTCTATAGCGCAGAAAGGAGCTTCCTCATGGCTCATCCCGTCGTGCACTTCGAGGTGATCGGCTCGAATCCCGATGTGCTCCGCCGCTATTACGGCGATCTGTTCGGCTGGACGTTTGACACGCCTTCGCCCGTCGCGCAGGAGGTATCTGAGGCTGACAGCTACGGATTTATCGACCTCGTCACGACGGGCGATGGAACCGGCATCCGCTGCGGCATCGGAGGGGGAGCGGACTATGACAGCCACGCCCTCTTCTACGTTGGCGTTCCGGACGTCGAGGCCGCGCTTCAGCGGGTTGAGAGCCTGGGTGGCACTCGTGTCGTGGGTCCCGCCACCTCGCCGAATGGCCTCGTCGTCGGCCACTTCGCGGATCCCGAGGGCACTCTGATCGGCGTCGCGGGCGTCGCTTGACGACCAGAGCTCGGAGGGGTTCCGGCCTGATTCGGCGATCGCCCAGTCGCCTCGCCGATCCGATCGCGCGCGTAGCGCGTCTCCGACCTACGGAAGCGATTCCTCTGGTGAATCTCGGAGTGCCCGCCTGTGCGACGGTGCGCGTAGGGTCGAGGGCTTTGAACGCCCTTCTGGCTGTGCGCGGCGGAGGAGCGCGAGTCCTAGGGCCGGGGAGATCACCACCGAGAGAAGACCTGCGGCAACGAGTCCCGCGGCGCTCGCTGGGCTGACCGCACCGAGTTGGAGCCCGATTTGGGTGGCGGCGACGATGACAGTCAGAGAGGTGGCTTGAAGCACGCCGGCGATCACCGAGCACGAGCGGCCGAGGAGTCGCACGTACACGATCGCCGCGAGCCCGCGGGCGAGGTAGATCGCGAGCAGGAACAGCGGTACCCGCGCCACGGTGGACGGGCTCGCGAACAGCGCGTTCAGGTTGAAGCGCAGGCCGCTGGTGACGAAGAACACCGGGATGAATACGCCGAATGCGGCGGCCTCAAGCTTCAACCTGAACTGGGGATGGGTCGCCTCGTCGCGGTCGATGAGCGAGAGCAGGACGCCGGCGGCAAACGCTCCGAGAATCGTCTCCAGCCCGAACTGGTCGGCGAGGGCTGCGAATCCGATCATCAGCACGAACGCCGCCCGGACGCGGATCTGGGCGGTGGTGTCCTGTAGCCGCCGGAGGACGTGTGAGAGGCTGATTGACCGCTCGACACCGGCGATTGCCACGCCCACCAGGCCTACGACCAGCCCGAACACGCCGACCAGGATCAGGGTCCCCGTGGTGTTGCTCGAGCCCTTGCCCGAGAAGAACAGCGACAGCAGGATGATCGCGCCGAACTCCGCGACCGAGGCCGATGCGAGCACGAGCTGACCGAGGCGTGAGCTGGTGACGTTTGCGTCCTTCAGGACCGGAAAGATCACGCTGACCGACGAGGCGGCGAGCACGATCGCGACGAATAGCGGCGATTTGGTGAATCCGCCTGCCTCCAGGCCGAGGCCGAGCGCGATCGCGATCGCGAACGAGAGCGCGAAGCCGATCATGGTCAGCTTGAGGACCGGGCCGCGTAGGCGCTCGACGTCGATTTCCAGGCCCGAGAGGAACAGCAGGAACGCCAGTCCGATCAGGGCGAGGATCGAGACAGGCAGGTCGGGCTGAGCCCACCCCAGCCCGGACGGCCCGATCACGATGCCGAGCAAGAGCTCGAGCACGATCGCCGGCAGCCGGAACCGCGGGAAGAAACCGAGCGCGAGCGGGGCGATCACGCCGATCGTGACGACGATTAGCAGGTTTGTGTAGTGCGCAGCGGGCATGTCGAGACAGGGGTCGTGCGGATCACGCTCAGTTGCTCTCGCTCCCGCCAAACTCGAGGCTCCCCTCTAGCCGACCAGCGGCCGAGGGGTTGGCCGGCCACCGCGACGGCGGAATCTGTCTGGCCGGGCTTTCCAGGACGGTTCAGCCCGGACGGTCGGTAGAACGCGTCCGGGCTGAAGCCGCCCCGGTCCGGCGGGGCCGGGCTCGCGTGGGGGTTCGGCCTATCGCGGCTCGTTCGAGCTGATCTGGATGGGCGGGGCCATCGGTGACTGTGGGAGGTCGTAGAAGCGACCGGCGGCCGTCCCCTGCTCGCCGAAGCCGAAGCCGGCGCTCTGGGCGGCCGCGGCGATCTGGCTGACGCTGTCGAATTCGTAGTCCGCGAATCCGAGGTCGTTGGGCGGGTTTGCCCCGGCGAGCGTTTGCCCGAGGAGGCGGTGCTCGGACTCGTTCGCGGCAAGCTCGGCCGCGTAGCGCGCGTACGTGGACTCCCCGGCGGCGGCGAACGTCGTGACCCCGAGCAGGTACGTGTTGACGAACAGGTGCTCGCCCGCCGCCACTCCCTGGCCGACCGCGGTCAGGTCGAGAGCATCGCCCTCGCCGCCGTAGAAGCCGTCCGGGATCCAGAACCGCGTGGTCATCGGCTCCCAGTGCTTACTGGTGAACCGCCAGTGATCCAGCTCGGCGGCGTACACGCCGCCGACGATGGCTGCCACCGAACTTGGGACTTCGGGATGCTCGCGCGCGCGGCGCACCAGCTCAGTCAGGATCGTGAGCGTCAGCGCCTCGGTCGTGGACGCCAAGACCCCCCACTCATCGATCGTGTCGCGGGGCGCGCCATTGGGCGAGTCGACCGTGTCCTCGGCGCCGTGTCCGGTGACGTCAGATTTGATCTGGGACATGAGGTTCCCGATGTGGGACATGCGATTGCCTTTCTGTGTTGGGATCCGACGATGGTCAGGTGCAGGTCCGCCAAGCAGATCAGTCGCACGACTCAGCGCTGCGCTCCTAACGATGTGGGGCGCTCCCGGGTCCCACAACACGATTGCCCGAACGGTCGATAGGCACCCGCGATCAGCGCAGGCGGTTACCCGGAGGGCGGCGCGGGAACCGTGGGACCGGCTGCGGGCGGTTGGTGGGTGCGTGCGCGCCGCTACGACCGGGACCGCACTGACCAAGCGTCGCGGTGTGGCCCGTGGGATGCGCATGCTGCGTGCTTACCGTGGCCGCGGCTCCCCCGGACTCGACCCCGACCGGGCCGCACGGGCACTCGAACACGATCGAGTGATCGTCCATACCGCTTGAGCAGGCGACGGGCGCACCTAGATTCGAGCTCCGCGATGAGACGCTCACCGAACTCTGCGGCTGCACCCCGGCGCCAACGCGTCGTGATCGTCGGCGCGGGCTTCGGCGGGCTGTTTGCGGCGCGGGCGCTGCGCCGCGCGCCGCTCGACGTGACGGTGGTCGACCGCACGAACCACCATCTGTTCGAGCCGCTGCTCTACCAGGTGGCCACCGGCCTGCTCTCAGTGGGCGCGGTCGCGCCGGCGATTCGAGACGTTCTGCGCCGCGACAAGCAAACGCGGGTGCTGCTCGGCGAGGTGACCGACATCGACCTAGCTGCGCGCGAGCTGCACCTGGACACCCGTGGGCTGCGCTCGGTGGTGCCCTACGACAGCCTGATCGTTGCGGCGGGCACGACACAGTCCTACTTCGGCCACGACGAGTTCGCGGATCTCGCGCCCGGAATGAAGACCATCGATGACGCGCTCGAGGTGCGCAGTCGGATCTTCGGCGCGTTCGAGATGGCGGAGGTCGACTCCGCGCGGCGCAAGCACTGGCTGACGTTCGCGGTCGTGGGCGCCGGCCCAACCGGCGTCGAGCTCGCGGGCCAAATCGCCGAGCTTGCACGCCGTACCCTGAAGTGCGACTACCGAACTTTCGATCCGGCACAGGCGCGGATCGTGCTGCTCGACGCAGGCGAGACCGTGCTCGCGACGTTCCCGGCGCCGGTGCAGCGGCGCGCACACCGGGACCTTGAGGAGCTTGGCGTCGACATCCGGCTCGGTGCGCGGGTCACCGGCGTCGATGCGGACGGGCTCAGCCTGGAGAACCGGGACGGCTCTAAGGGCCGCATCGAGGCGGCTACGAAGATCTGGGCGGCCGGCGTCAAGGGCTCACCGCTCGGGGCGATCCTGGCGCGACAGAGCGCCGCGGAGGTGGATCACTCGGGGCGCGTCAAGGTGCTCCCGGATCTCACGCTACCCGGCCACCCGGAGGTGTTCGTGGTCGGCGATCTGATGAGCCTCGGCCTCCCCGGCGTGGCCGAGGTCGCGATGCAATCAGGCCACCACGCGGCGAAGACGATCGCGCGCCGAGCGAACGGCGACGAGAAGCAACGTCGATTCCGCTATCACGACCTCGGGACCCTGGCCACGATCGGACGCTTCCGAGCCATCCTGTCCGTCGGCCCGGTCCGCGTCACCGGCCTGGCCGGCTGGCTCGCGTGGCTGGTCATCCACCTCACTTTCCTCACCGGGTTCAAGAACAGGTTCACGACCCTGGCCGGTTGGACGATCGCCTTCCTAGGACGAGGTCGCCCGCAGCGAACGATCACAGAGCAACAGGCGCTCGCTTTGCATACGGACGCTCCAGCCGCTAGCAGTAACGAGGAACGCCCGAGTGGCCAGTCAGACGACCTCGCACAGGCGGCGTAGTTCATCGAGCAGCGAATCGGGGCGCAGCCTCGAGCGGCGAGCGTGACGGCGTACAAGATGCCGAACCCCCAGGGCAACTTTCAATCGATTGCTGTTCCTTCGGTGCATTGGCATGAGGCGGATCGCGCCGCGGTTGACCGTGTTAGGCGCGCCCTCGATGACTTCGACGCGCTGTCGCATCGCCGGAGGTGGCGCATGAGCTCGGAGCAGGTAGCCGCCCGGCTGCGCGACGCGCTGGATGGCAACGACTTGAGCCGCGACGTCAGCACTTGACCGGTAAGCCCGGCGACGCACATCGGGCCGCGTAACCGGCGAGCTCGGAAGTAGGACCGACATGGGCGGGGGCGCGCGAGCCACAGCAGCGCGAGCGAAGCCGCAAATTCGCAGTTAGACCAGGTCACTGGCGCGCGGCGATCGTCGCCAGTTTCCCGCTGATAGGCGATCGCGCTTGGAGCGCCTGAGATTCCCGCCTACGTTGCGGGCATGCGAGCAACGGGCGTAATCGTCGGACTGGCCGCGTCGTGGATCAAGGCGCTCAGCGAGCCTGCACTCCAGTCGGTCGCGGAGCGGATCCTGCCGCCCTCCCCCGAGCAGAAGCTCGAGGTGGGCGCCGACATCAGCGGCCACCCCGAGAATATGCCTCCGGCCGTACTGGCCGCCCGCGCGGTCCGGGCGATCGACCACGACGACCTGAGCGCGCAGCAGCGGATTCGGGTGCAGCTCGCGATCCACTACGGGTTCGGCGCCGGGCTCGGCGTGGCGTACTGCGCCGCCGCGCACCGCTGGCCGGAAACGCGCCTGGGCCGGGGCTCGCTGGCCGGGCTCGCGATCTACGCGGGCAGTCACGGCTCCGCCCTACCGGCGCTCGGGATCCAGCGGCCACCGTGGCGGCTCGCGCCAGCCGCGGTCGCCTGGGAACTGACCTCCCACCTCGTGTTCGGCGCCGCACTGGAGGCGGTGCGGTGCTCGCTCGGCGGCCGGCGATGACCGCGCAGTCCACCGCAGCCCGAGAGGAGGGCCCGATGTCACAGACCGCGGCTGACCCCAGACTGCGCCGGACCGGGATGCCCGGTCTGCGCGGCAAGAACGTCCTGATCACCGGCGGCAGTTCCGGGATCGGGCAGGCCTGCGCCGTGCGGTTTGCCGAGCACGGCGCCAACGTAGCGATCAACTACCTGCCCCCCGACGAGGCAGCCGGGACCGAGGAGCAGGTCATCGCCTGCCTGCAGCAGGTGCAGCAGCACGGCGTCCGGGACGTACTCGTCCAGGGCGACGTGTCCTCCGAGCAGGACGTCGTGCGGATGGTCGGCGAGGCACGCGAGCGCCTCGGCGGTCTCGACGTGCTCATCAACAACGCCGGCATCCAGATCTCCCGGCCGTCCGAGCAGCTCGCGAGCGCCGAGTTCGACCAGGTGCTGGCGGTCGATCTCCGCGGCGCGTTCCTGTGCGCCCGCGAGGCGATCAGGCAATTCCTGGCCGACGAGAAGCCGGGCACGATCGTCAACGTTTCGAGCGTCCACGAGGTGATTCCCAGGCCGAGCTATCTGAGCTACAGCATCAGCAAGGGCGGCGTGGGGAACATGACACGGACGCTCGCGCTCGAGTACGCCCGCCACGGCATCCGCGTCAACGGCCTCGGGCCCGGCGCCACGATCACCCCGATCAACCGCGCCTGGACCGAGGACCCCGTGAAGACGGAGATCGTCGCCAGTCACATCCCGGTTGGTCGCCCCGGCACGGCGGACGAGATGGCGGGGGTAGCCGCGTTTCTGGTCTCCGACGACGCGGCCTACATCACCGGCCAGACGATCTTCGTCGACGGCGGCCTGACCCTGTACGCGGACTTCCGCGAGCCATGGTCCTCGGAGTAGGCACGGAGGTGACGCCCTGGTGGCCGTCGCCGTTCGGGGATGAGGATCAGCTCGGGATGCTCAACCACATCTCCGACGCGACGCGCGCGGCCGCGCTGCGGCTGGTGCGCTCGGGGCGGATGTACGACCTCGGACGGGTCCTCGATCAGGACGTGCCCGCATTCGGCGGTCGCTACTTTCGCCAGACGCTGGTCACCACCGCCCACCACAGCAACCGCGGCGGGCTGGGCGCAAACCGGGTCAACTGGATCACCGAGCAGGTGGCGGGCACACAGCAGCTCGGCACCCACCTCGACGCCCTCTGCCACCTGCAGATCGGCGAACGTGGCTACAACGGCTGGAGCGTCGCCGAGCTCGCCGGCACCGCGGGCGCGAGCCGACTTGGGGTAGAGACGGTGCCCCAGATCGTTACCCGCGGCTGGCTCGTGGACGTCGCGCCGCTCGATCCGGGCGAAGCGATCCGTGTGCCGGACATCGATCCCGCACCGGGCGACGCGGTGCTGTTCCACACCGGCTGGGGCGAGCACTGGCAGGACGCGGACACCTACCTGTCGGGCGAGCCGGGTCCCGGCATGGAGGTCGCGCGGTGGCTGGTGCAGCGGCGTGTGGCGCTCACCGGTTGCGACACCTGGAGCTACGGCCCGGTACCGGCCGAGGATCCCGCGCGGCCGTTCGAGGTCCCCCAGTTCCTCAACGCCCGCCACGGCGTGTTCGTCGTCGAGAACCTCGACACCTCCGAGCTCGCGCGCGACGGCGTGCACGAGTTCGCGCTGATCCTCACCCACCCGAAGCTGCGGGGTGCAAGCGGCGCGTGGACCTCGCCGATCGCGCTGGTCTAGGAGAGGCGATGGAGCACTACGACGTGATCATCATCGGCAGCGGCGCCGGCGGCGGCACGCTCGCGCACCGGCTCGCGCCGTCGGGCAAGCGGATCCTGCTGCTCGAGCGCGGCGGCTACCTCCCGCGGGAGCTCCAGAACTGGGAGTCCGAGGAGGTGTTCGGCCGCGAGCGCTACGTCACCAAGGAACGCTGGTACGACAAGCACGGCGTCGCGTTCCGCCCGCACGCTCAGTACTTCGTCGGCGGCAACACCAAGGTCTACGCGGGGATCCTGCTGCGCCTTCGCGAGCGCGACTTCGGGGATGTCGAGCACTACGGCGGTGTCTCCCCCGCCTGGCCGATCTCCTACGCCGAGCTCGAGCCCTACTACGCCCAGGCCGAGCGGCTCTACCTGGTGCACGGCGAGGCCGGGGAGGACCCGACCGACCCGCCGCGCTCGGGCCCGTTCCCGTATCCGGCCGTCTCGCACGAGCCGCGCATCCAGCAGCTGCACGACGATCTGGTCAAGGCCGGCCACCGGCCTTTCCACCTCCCGGTCGGGATCGACCTCGACGAATCCGACCCCGAGGCAGGCCGCTGCATCCGCTGCGACCGCTTCGACGGATTCCCCTGCCTTACCGACGGCAAGGCCGACGCGCACGTCCTGTGCGTGCGCCCCGCGATCAAGCACCCCAACGTCACGCTTCATACACACGCGCGCGTTAAGCGGCTCGAGACGGACGCGTCGGGGCGTTCAGTCACCCGAGTCGTGGTCGACCGGCGGGACACCGAAGAGACCTACAGCGCCGATGTTGTCGTGGTTTCCTGCGGCGCCGTCAACTCCGCCGCGCTGCTGCTGCGCTCGGCGAGCGAGGCGCACCCCAACGGCCTGGCCAACTCCTCCGACGTCGTCGGCCGCCACTACATGGCGCACCTGAACTCCGCGGTGATCGCGATCTCCAGGACGCCGAACGAAACCAGGTTCCAGAAGACGCTCGGGCTGAACGACTACTACTGGGGCGCCGAGGACTCGGAGCTCCCGCTCGGGCACATCCAGATGCTCGGCAAGTCAGACCGCGACATCGTGCGTACCGGCGCGCCCAGATTCGCGCCCGGGTTGGCGCTCGAGTACGTCGCCCGCCACTCGCTCGACTTCTGGCTCACCACCGAGGACCTGCCCGAGCCGGGCAACCGGGTAACGGTCGACCGCGAGGGGAACATCCACCTGGCCAAGACCTATCGCAACACCGAGCCCCACAGGCGTCTGCTGGCAAAGCTCAAGGACCTGCTCGGCCCGATGGACTGCCACCGGGTCACGATCCCGCGGTGGTCGGTGCTCAGCCAGCAGATCCCCCTCGCCGGCATCGCACACAACTGCGGCACGGTGCGCTTCGGCACCGATCCCCGACGCTCCGCACTCAACGTCGACTGCAAGGCGCACGACCTCGACAACCTGTACGTGGTCGACGCGAGCTTCTTCCCCTCCTCCAGCGCCGTGAACCCCGGGCTGACCACGATCGCCAACGCACTGCGCGTCGGCGACCACCTGCTCGAGCGGCTCGGCGCTCCCTCAGCGGCCAGCGGCGAGACCAACGGACTCGTGCGAGCCGACACCCAGACGTCTCAGCCGCACCCGACCGAACTGGAGGGAGCCGAGCTATGAGGGGGCGGGCAGTCGGCGTCCTCGGGCCGGGCGCGATCGGCGGGCTGCTCGCCGCCCGCCTGAGCAAAGCAGGACACGAGGTCACGGTGATCGCGACCGAGCCGACCGCCGCTGCGATCGAGCTCACGGGCCTGAAGCTGCGAACGCCCAACGAGCAGCTCGAGACCAGACCGATCGCGAGGCCGTGGCTGACAGCGCCGGTCGAGGTGCTGCTCGTCACCACGAAGGCGACCGACCTCCCGACCGCGCTTGAACGAACGCCGGCCGCCCTGCTCTCGGGGAGCACGATCGTGCCGCTGCTGGATGGCGTCGATCATGTGCCGTTGCTGCGGGCGAAGTATCCGAAGTCCCGCATCGTGGCGGCGAGCATCGCGGTTGACGCGAGCCGCCCGCGGCCCGGGCTGACCGAGCAGCATTCGGTCGGCTGCGAGGTGACGGTCACGGCGAGCGACACACGGCCCGCGCACCAATGGTCGGTCGGGTCGCTCCTCCGAGGCCCCGGCGTGGACGTTCGTACCGACCCGGACGAGGCGCGGGTTCTGTGGCGGAAACTCGCAGGCATCGCGCCGTACGCGCTGCTCACAACCAGCGCCAACGCTCCGCTCGGGCCAGCACGGGAGCGCTACCCGAATTGGCTCACGGCGCTCGCCAACGAGGCCGCCGACGCGGCCGGCCGTCACGGCGTCAGCATCGAGGCCGGCCTCGTCGCCTCACGGCTGGCTCACGCGCCGGACGGGATGCGCTCACCGATGCTCGAGGACCAGCTCGCGGGGCGGCCGCTCGAGCTCGATGCGATCGCCGGGCCGATCCTGCGGGCGCTCGGGCCGTCGGGTGCGCGGACCACGGCGGCCGCGGTCCGAGAGATCCTGACGCTGCGCGACGCCCGGTCGCCGTTAGCACTGTGCGGTAACGGTCACCTCGGAAAGGCCATCGCCGCCCGCCGGTGAGGGTGCGAGCGGCGTTGCAGTGGGCTGCTGTGCGGTACCGCCGTAGGGAATGCGGATCGCGCGATAGGCGCTCCTTGATGACTTACGGTTCACCCGGCGTAGCGTCAGCGACGTGAGGCGAGTCCCATTCGAATCCGAAGCCGGCGCGTTTCAATTCACGCTTGGGGCGGCGGTGGTGATCGGCGCCTCGGTGCTGATCGGGTGGCTTACCGTGCCAGTGGCGGGTCTCGTGGTGATCGCGGCCGCCACCGCGTCGGCCGCGCTCTCGCGTCTGTCCGCAGTCCTCATCGACCGCCCGGCAGCCTTGCGCCGAGCGATGAGCGAGGCGGCTCTGGACCCCGCGAGGCGGCAAGCGGGCCATCACGTGCTAGTCGTCGCCAACGAGGCGCTCGCCGGCGCGGAGCTCGGTGAGCTGATCCTTCGGCACGGCCGTGAGCACGTCGAGGTCGACGTGCTCGCGCCCGTGCTCGCGTCGCGCGTCCACTACGCCGCGTCGGACATCGACCGCGAGCTGGCCGAAGCGCATACGCGCCTCGAGCGCTCGCTGGCGTGGGCACACGAACAGCGGATCGTCGCCCGTGGGGAGGTCGGCGACCCGAACCCGACCACCGCACTCGAAGATGAGCTGCGGAGCTTCGGCGCCGACGAGGTGATCGTCGTCACCCACCCGCGCGACCGCGAAACCTGGCAAGAGCGCGGCGAGCTCGCGCGCCTGCGCCGCGAGCTCGACGTCCCCGTCACGCATGTTGTCGTCGGGACCGGTCGAGCGCAGCAGCGGACCGCCATCGACCCTGGCTAGAGCCGGCCCTCGGCCGCGCCCCCAGCGCGTAACAGAAAGGTAACCGAGCGTGAAGCGGCAGAGGCACCAGCAACTCTTCGACGAAGCGGTCGACGCGTACGTTCACTGGCGAGAGGAGGCCGCTGAGGTATGGAACGCGTACGAGCGGTGGAGGCGCGCTCCTGCAGCCGACGCCCCATTCGCGTTCTCGGCCTATTGCGCGGCGGTCGACCGCGAGGAGCTCGCTTCACGCGTATACGCGGAACTGATGACGCGGGCCGCGGCTCCTGGCCATCATTGTCCGTCGGGGATCCCCCTGTCGCGATGGATCGACTGAAGTCGCCGCGATCGCGTCCGTGGGACGACACTCACCGACGTCAGAATCCGGAAGGTTCACACTGAGCGGCTCTTCGGCCGCGACCCAACAAGATTCCGACAGCGGCTAGCGTGACGCGCGCGGGCGAACGGGGCTCGATCCGGGGCGCGAGACTGAGATGACGGACCCAAGCCTCCAGGCCTTCTCCCGCTCGCGCTACCGCCGCTCGAGGAGCACCGCCAGGTTGTCAAGCGCCATGCGCGTGCCGGTCTCGTTATCGGCAACCGAGACGCCGGGTGGAAGTCCCTCGTACTCGACCGTGACTTCCGTCCCATCGGCTGCGTCCGTCAGCATTGTTCTAACGGTCATCTCGCCGGCCAGGCTCGGATCGTCGGTCTCGAACTCAAGGATCTCGACCACCTGTTGGTCAGGCACGAGCTTTGCGAAGCGACCATGGTAGGTGTCGGTGTGGCGGCGGGTCTTGCCAGATCGTCCTGAATCGCCGTAGGTCAGTGACACGCGGAACGACCCGCCTTCGCGCGCGTCGAACTGGTGGACGACGGAGCTCATTCCAACGGGCGCTCTCCATCTCGCAACAAGTCCAGGATCAATGAGCGCCTGATAGACCTGCTCGCGGGGCGCGTGGATCAGCTGCGCGACTCGATGCGAACTCACGCGACCAGACTACGGCCCAGGCACGGATGGAAGACCGACGCCTCGGAGCCGTCCGCGAAGGGTGTCCGCCGTTGGTTCATGGCTCGACGCCTGTCCGGGGACCCGCGGACGCGACCTAGGTAGGTCGGTACCCCACCACGCTCGCCAGGAGGCGCACGCTGTTGGAGACATCCTTATCGCGCCGACGGCCGGCGGACGTCGCGTTGTCGCTCCCTCCGCGACCGCTGGTGCGTGATTTGCCCATCCTGGCCTCCATCAGCTGGGGGTCGGCGAAGGGTGATGCGCCCGGCTGTCGGGGCGGCGTGGAGCAGCACGCCGCAGGCGCTGGGGTGCCGACGGGGGAGGAGAGGTGGGACCGGTCGGCATCGACCACGCCGCCCCTTCAGCCGGGCGCAACTCAGTGGCAAGCATGTTCCGCTACCACGGCTCAAGCATCCGCCCGGCGGAGGTCGCCTGCAACGCGATTGTGTGATCGCTTGATACGCGACGGTGATCAGACGGCCTCTATTCGCGGCATCGATCGTTCGATCGCCAGCTGCTGTTGAACGTGCTCGTCGGGCCGAGAGACTCTCGACATGATCGTCCTGGAGACTCCGCGTTACACGCGCCAAGGCGGTCGCGGCTGGAGTACGAACCGAGATCAGCTACACGGCGCGTCTGGAGCTCGCATTCGGCTAGCGCATCGGCGAATTCTGGGTGTCGGTCTACAGGCAGTCCACTCCACGAAGTACGAGACATTCGCGGGATGGCCCGGAGCGCTGTCGATGCTCGACGTGGCTGACCGGAGCCGAACATGCCCCGCGTGAGTCGAACCCGGCTACGCAACCAGCCGCGACGTAAGAAGCGACTGGCGATGCGCAAACGGATTCGACGCGAGCGCAGGTTGGTGCGCAAGAACGCATCGCTTGCCCGTTGATCCGACACCGGCCGCGATCAGCGATGCCGGGGAGGACCTTGATCGAACCGGACGCCGCTAGCTCGAGCAGCCAGCGGCGAATGCGGCGGCGCTCAGGTCATCAGGCATCGGCTCAGCCGAGCGCTTCACCGCGCGATCGGACATGCTCGCCAAGCTTGACCAGCGGACGCGCCGAGGTAACCCCACGTGGGCGATCGCGTGATCGCGTTTGGCGCTTGCAGCCCGCGGCGGGCCGGCGACCATGGCGATGAGGCAAGCATGACGCCCATCAGACCGGAGACCAAATGGCTTCGGACCCCGGCGAGATCAGCCATCCCCTCCCTGGGAGGAGCGAGACGTTGACAACGCCGGGGACGAAAGCGACCGCCGGGGCCGCCAGGCAAGTTCTCGCCTTGCGGTAAGTGTCACCTGATAGTTAGGAAAAAGTCGGGATGTTCAAGCAGATCGTTGTCGGCGTGGACGGGCGTGAGGGCGGCCGCGACGCGGTGGCGCTCGCCAGGCTGCTGGTCGCGGCGGGCGGGGAGCTCACGCTCGCCTATGTCGTTCCCGGCGATGCCGATGCCTTCCACGGCACCAGTGCGGTGTACGAAGCCCCCGAGGGGGAGCGCGCGGAGGCGCTGCTTGAAACGGTGCGCGATCAGGCAGGTGTCGAAGCGCACCTGCGCTGGCGCGGAGCTTCTTCTGTGGGACGCGGCCTGCATGAGCTTTGCGACGCGATCGGTGCCGATCTGTTGACTGTGGGTTCATCCCGTCGCGGGCTACTCGGGCGGGTGCTCATCGGGGATGACACCAGCGCGGCGCTAAACGGCGCGACGTGTTCGATCGCGATCGCGCCGACCGACTATTCGCAGCAGCCAGGTGCGATCCGCGAGATCGGCGTCGGGTACGACGGCTCTCCCGAGAGCGAACACGCACTCTCGGTGGCCAGGACGCTCGCCGGCGTGCGCGGTGCCAAGCTCTCAGCGCTCGAAGTTGTCTCGCTTCCGTCAGACGCCTTTCTGGGGCCAGGGGCGGTTGATAACACCCCCCGGCGCCTCCTTGAGGATGCACGTCGGCGGATCGCAGCGCTCGGTGACGTTCAGCCGCGCGCAGCCTACGGTCAGCCCGCCGAGGAGCTAGCGCTGTACAGCGGGTCACTCGATCTGCTGATCGTCGGCTCGCGCGGCTATGGCCCGATCGGACGCCTGATCCACGGAAGTACCTCCCAGCAGCTCGCGCACAGCGCCCGGTGTCCGCTCCTGGCGCTCACCCGTACCGCCCGCGCCAGCGATACAAACGAAGCGGCGGAACACGCGCGGGACAGCAGGGTGCCACTGAAGGGATGACGGTGGATCGATCCTGACGATCGGAGACGTGATCATGCCGCACTGGAATCCAATCGATCCATGTGCAATGCGGTGATCGCGACCCCGGATCGCTTGATCGGCCGGCGTGGTTGTGGCTGTCGCGGCGTGGAGCAGATTGGTTGGCATGTTCAAACCCCGTGGGCCACTTGTGACGGCTACCCGCCTGGCTGCCACCGCGGCACTGGGAGGTTTTCTGTTTGGTTATGACAGCTCCGTTATTAACGGTGCGGTCAGCGCGATTGGCGACCATTACCACGTCGGCGCCACTGGCTTGGGGTTCACGGTTTCCTCGGCGCTGCTGGGTGCGGCCGTTGGTGCGGTTGTGGGCGGCCGGTTGGCGGATCGCTTCGGGCGGCTGACGGTGATGCGGTTGGCGGCGGTGTCGTTCTTGGTCAGCGCACTTGGAACGGGGCTTGTCAACTCGCTGGCGTTGCTGATCGTGTTTCGCGTGCTCGGAGGTGTCGGCGTCGGGATGGCGTCGGTCGTCGCGCCGGCCTACATCGCGGAGATCGCGCCGGCGCGGATCCGCGGTCGCTTGGGGTCCGCACAGCAACTCGCGATCGTGCTGGGAATCTTCGTGTCGCTGCTGGCCGACTATGCGTTCGCGACCGCGGCGGGCGGCTCGGAAAAGACCTTGTGGCTGGGCCTGGCGGCGTGGCGCTGGATGTTCTTGGCGATGGCCGTACCGGCGGTGATCTTCGGTGCCTTGTCGCTGACGATCCCCGAGTCGCCCCGCTATCTGGTCTCGCGGGAGCGTCTACGCGAGGCAAGGCGGGTCCTGGGCCGCGTGCTCGGTCACGTCGATCTCGATGCCAAGCTCGCCGAGATCCGCCAGACCCTGAGCAGCGAGCGGCGGCCGAGGCTGGCCGACGTGCGCGGCCCGGCGCTGGGGCTGATGCCGATCGTGTGGGTTGGGATCGGCCTCTCGGTCTTCCAGCAGTTCGTCGGGATCAACGTCATCTTCTACTACTCCAGCGTCCTCTGGAGGGCCGTCGGGTTCAGCGAGAGCAGCTCGCTTCAGATCACCGTCATCTCGGGCGCGGTCAACATCCTCACCACGCTGGTCGCGATCGCACTGATCGACAAGATCGGCCGCAAGCCGCTGCTTCTGATCGGCTCTACCGGAATGACCGTCACGCTCGGGGTGATGGCCGTGATCTTCGGGACCGCCACGAGCGTCCACGGACAACCGGTACTGCACGGCGCCGAAGGGACGGTCGCGTTGATCGCCGCGAACGCGTTCGTGTTCTTCTTCGGGATGTCGTGGGGCCCCGTGGTCTGGGTGATGCTCGGCGAGCGGTTCCCCAACCGGCTGCGCGCCTCCGGGCTCGCGATCGCCGCCTCTGCTCAATGGATCGCGAACTGGGTGATTTCGACCAGCTTCCCGTCACTGAAGAACGCAGGGCTCGGACTCGCCTACGGCATCTACGCCGGCTTCGCGCTCCTCTCCTTCATCTTCGTACGCCTGGCGATCACCGAAACCAAAGGCCAAGAGCTCGAACACATGTCCGACCAGGTCCGGCTCGGGACACCAAGACGAACGCCACTCACCCGCCTCGGACCTCTCGCCGACGAACCAGCACAGTCCTGAGCCGCGCCGGGTGATCGCGTGCATCAATGACTGGCACCGAGGTTGGAGAGAAGCCGTCGCGGCGAGCAGTTCTGTCGCGAGGTGTGTCGTTTTGGGCGACGGCCACGATTGCGCTCTTGGCGTTTGCTACGAACGCCGCGGCATCGCCCCTGTACCGGGTCTATCAGCTCCAGTTCCGGTTCTCCGCGACGACGCTCACCTTGTTGTTCACGGTCTACGTCGTGGTCCTGTTGGGGACGCTGGTGTTCTTCGGCTCAGCGTCTGACTACCTGGGCCGTCGGCCGGTGCTGCTCGCCGGTTTAGCTTTGGGCGCGGCCGCGTGCGGCTTGTTCCTCCTTGCGCACGGGGTTGGTCTGCTATTCGCGGCTCGCGCGCTGCAAGGCGTCGCCGTTGGCCTGATCTCCGGAACGGCCAGTGCGGCACTGCTCGACCTGCGGCCCGAAAGCGGGGTCACGCCGGTCGTTTCGAGCGCGGCGCCGACAGGCGGACAGGCTCTCGGGGCAATCGGCGCCAGCGCGTTGGCCCAATACGCGCTGGCCCCGACCCGCCTGGTTTGGTGGCTGCTGATTGCGTGGTTCATGATCGGCATCGTCGCTGTGCTCCGAATGCCAGAACCGGGAACGGTGCGGCCCGGCGTCGTGAGCTCACTGCGTCCGCACGTCAGTGTGCCGCGCGGGGCCAGGGGGGCCTTTGCCGCGGCGCTCCCGGCCCTGGTGGGAGTGTGGGCGCTCGCCGGCCTCTATCTCTCGCTGGGACCGTCGCTAGCCGCACAGCTGCTGCACTCGAAGAACCTGCTCTGGGGGGGCGTCCTGATCTTCCTGCTCACCGGGCTCGGGGCAGCGGCCTCGGCCGCGCTGGCCACGAAGAGTCCGTCGCGCGTGATGCTGGGTGGCTGCGTCATTCTGATCGCCGGCGCCCTGGTGACGTTCGCCTCGATTGAGACCGGCACGCCACCGTTGCTCTTTGTCGGCACAGCGATCGCGGGACTCGGCTTCGGCTCAGCGTTCGTGGGGGCCTACCGCACGACGGTCGCGCAGGCCGCTTCCGATGAGCGGGCCGGGCTGATCACCGCGATCTACATCGTCAGCTATCTAGCAACTGGCATCCCGGCCGTGATCGGCGGGATCGCCACGTCACACTTCGGATTGCACAAGACCGCGCTTGTCTACTCCGTGGCCGTGGCAGTACTGGCCGCGGCCGGGGTCAGCCTCCTGATCCATCAAATGACTCGTCGAAGGGCCCGCCGTGTCAGGCGTCATCCCGATGTCCCCCTGGGACCGGGGACGGTCCCGCCGTGCCCGCCAATCAGGCCCCGCCTCGGCGAAGCGAGCGCATGAGTCCCTAACCGCGAGGACGCGACGGGGAGCGGTTACGTCCTCGACTGACCTACAGGTGGACTACATGACGGTAGTGCGACGGCCACACAATCTGACCGGCACGATCACGGGAAGTTCGTCTCGGGAGTCGACCAGGACTCAGCCTCGGCGGGACGGGGCAGGGCCACGACCCGGTCTAGGTAGATGAGCTAACCGTCTGAGCGCAAGGAGTCACCGGGCAAGCTCGAGAGTCAAGACTTGCGCTGGGGAGCGCCGCTACTGCCCGTTGAATGCGCCGCTGTCCTCGGCCCGGAGGGATATAGGCGTTCTCGCCGATGGCCTGGCCGGTTGACTCCGTTGCTCTCGGCCAGCTCGTGCTCGGCGAGGAGTGCCGCGCCCAACACGCCAGCGCGAACGCCATGGCGCGCCAGCCGGATATTCGTTCGCCCCCGCAGGCCGGGCACCACATACCCCAGCGCCACACGCCTGACTGGCTCCAGAAGTAGATCCGCCGCCCGTGCAGCGCCGCCCCCGATCACAACCTCCTGCGGGTCGAAGGTGTTGATCGCGTTGGCGACCCCGATCCCGACTCGTTCGGCCCAGATCTCAACGATCCGCGAGGCCGCGGGGTCGCCGGACTGGGCGGCGGCCACCGCGTCGGTCCCGAGCACCGGCTCACCGCCAGCCCTCTGGCGCGAGAGTGCGGAGGCTCCAGCGGCAGACGCGGACTCCGAGGCCATTCGGTCCAGGGCGTGACCGGCGGCGACGCACTCCAGGGAGCCACGCTGCGGGAATCGGCCCGGCTCCGGGACGGGCTCGGAGTCGCCCAGCCCGAGGCCGACGATCGTGTGGCCCAGCTCCCCGGCGCCGCCGGTGGCGCCGCGATAGATCCTCCCCCCGAGCACCAACCCTCCACCCACCCCGGTCCCGATCGTGAGCATCACCAGGTTGTGCGCGACGAGCTGCAGGTTCTCGTCGTGCGCCTCGGCCAGCGCCGCGACGGTGGCGTCGTTGTCCACGAACACCGGCACCCCGAGCCGCTCGCCGAGAACATGCCGGACGGGCACATCAGCCAGCGGGATGTTCACCGACGAGACAACGCGCCCGGTCTCGAACTCCACAGTCGAAGGAACCCCGATGCCCACCGATTCCAAGTCATCGTCGCGGATCCGGTTCACGATCGCGACGATCTGGTCCAGGAGCGCTCGACTGCCGGAACGATCGGTGCGATCCAGCACCGACGCCTCGAGCCCGTGTCCGCGCAGCAGGGCGGCCACCACCTTGGTGCCGCCAACGTCGACCCCGATGACCGAGCTCATCCGCGTACGTGACCGCGTGGTAACAGCTTGCGCCGGCGCCAAAGCGTCAGGAGCGCGCGAGCAGCTGCACGCGCAGCATCCACTGCTGCTCCTCGAGCTTACGAACGACGTCGATCAGGACATCCTGCGAGACCGCGTCGGCTTCGCCCAGCCGGTCCATCCGCACCCTCACGAGTTCGCTGATCTGCGTGATCCGATTCGTCAGCTCCCACACGACTCTGTGGTCCTCGATCGGCTCCCGCGCAAGCGGGGTGGCGAGCGAGGCGGCGGCGACGGCCTCTGCCTGCCCGTCGGGGATGACCCCCAACGCGACGGCTCGCTCAGCGACCACGTCGGCGAGCTCGTGCCACGAATCAACCAGCTCGTCCAGCTGCTGATGCAGCGGTCGGAACAGTGGACCGACCACGGCCCAGTGCAGCTGCTTGCCGGTCAGCGCCAGATCGATCAAGTTGTGCACAGTGGCCTGCAGCTCCTGGCCGACTCCGTCGCGCTCGTGTGGCTCGGCGAGCGCCGGGAGATGGCTTGATGTCGCGATTGAGTCCATATCTCGTCTCCTTTGGGTGTCGGGGGAGCCCACGCCCTGACTCGGGCAGTCGAGGCGGACTCCGGCTCTCGACGAGAGCTTGGCGGCCGGCGGCGTCGCGGCGATAGGAAACCGCGATCGCGTGAGCGCCCTGACGTTGTGGCTGACCTGGACCTTGCTTTCAGCGCGTCAGTACTGGTCGAGCAGGAGGCAGGCTTGAATGAGCGCCTGGGCGAGGCTGCGTGCGCCGACGACGACCGGCGCGCTGTCGTCTCGCGGCTCGATGTGGAGCATCAGGTCGCCGTCCTCGAGGATGGTGTGGCCGATCAACTCGCCGGCGGCCGACAGCTCGGCAACGCCGTAGTCAGCCGCCTCAGCGCTCGCGACGCTCACGCTGATCTCATGCATGGCTGACCTGCGTGATTGCGGCGACGACCTTCGACCCGATCAGGCCCGTGACAGCGATAGCCACGATCTTCATTTCGGTTCCCTTCGATTTCGTGACACGCGCTGCGCGCCGCGGTCTGCTCAGTCGCCCTGGTAGCGCTGCTCGCGCCACGGGTCACCGTAGTTGTGGTAGCCGTACCTCTCCCAGAAGCCGGGCTCGTCGTGGTCGCGGAACTCCAAGCCCCGCACCCACTTGGCGCTCTTCCAGAAGTACAGATGAGGAACCAGCAGGCGCGCCGGTCCGCCGTGCTCGGGGGCCAGCGGCTCGCCCTCGTACTCGTAGGCGATCCACGCCTTTCCGCCAGTCACATCCTCGAGTGGCAGATTGGTCGTGTATCCCCCATCGCACCAGGCGGTGACGTAAGCACCTTCAGTCTGAACGCCGTCAAGCAACCTGTCGACCGACACGCCCTTCCAGCCTGTGTCGAGCTTTGACCATTTCGTCACGCAGTGAATGTCGACGGTCGGCGTTTCCGCTGGCAGCTCGATGAATTCCGCCCACGGCCACGAGACCGGCTCGTCGACGGCGCCGCTGATCAAGAAGCTCCACTCATCCAGTGGGGTGTGTGGGGTTGGGCCGGCGGACAGGACTGGAAAGTCGCTGGTCACATACTGACCCGGCGGGACGCGTGTCGCGTCGACGGCAGGACGTCGACCGTGGAATCCGCGTGAGAGCGGTGACATTGCTTCCTCCTCTGCGAGTGGGTCATGACGCGTGGTTGGAGTCGGTGGCTGAGCTTCAGGATCGCGCCGCTCGGACGGTTGGCGAGAAGAAGACCCGATCGTGCGATAGCACCGCAAGAGCTACGCGCCATCGGGCAGGCACTCGGCAAGGACGCCAATCGCTTAGCGGTGGTGAACTCAGCCGGTCAGCGCTGGTCGCGCTTCGGCCGTTCTGCGAGCCGGCGCAGTTCCGCCAGTCGGCAAGCGAGCTCGGCCCGTCGGTCGATCGCGTTCATCGTACGTACCTCGATTCCGGTGCCGAGACACGACCGCGAGGAGCGCCGGCCCGACACCAATTGGAGAACTTATGCCCCATGCCGCCCACCCCCAGCAGGCCGCACCCGAAGCCCATGTGCAGCGGCCCCATGGGTGAGCAGCAGACCCAATTCGGCACGCATCTGCTTCTCCTCCGCGTCGGAAGCGCGGCTGAGACTTACGTACTCGCCGCAGCCCGGACACGTGCCGACGTCCCCGGTGCATGAGAAACGACAGCCGCAGAAGCAGGCAACGTCCATCAGCTCACCAGCCGGAGATGGGCGCCGCGGGTTGATCGCTGGAGCGCCGTCCGGGCGGCTGCACGCGCGTCGGCGATCAGGCGGTGGGAGTGCTCGAAGCTCGTGGGCTGCACGCACTCGGCGTTTGGCGCCGGGAGCAGGATCAGCTCCGCCTCGGCCGAGTACCTGGCGACGTCGGCCTCTAGCCGACAGCCGACCAGCAGATGGAGTCCCTGAATTGCCGCGTCGAGCGCGCAGGTCGGGACGCGCGCGGGTCGGTCGTGCGGGGCTTGCGTCGGCAGGACGTAGATGCGCTCGGCGCCGAGCTCGATCGCGTGGGAGATCGGCGTGTTGTTGACGACGCCGCCGTCGATCAAACGCCGCTCGCCCATCGCGACCGGGGGGAAGATCCCCGGAATCGATGCGGACGCGGCGACGGCGTCGACGGCGGGGCCTTCGGAGAGCCGCAGCTCGCGTGCCTCGAGTAGATCGAACGCGACCAGATGCACCGGGATCGGCGCATCGGCGAGGTCATCGAACTCGACGTACCGCCGGATCAGCCGGCGCAGCTCGCGGTCGGGCACCAGATGATCGCGCCGGCCGCACACACCGCCGACGAGCGCGCTCAAGCTGACCGGGAAGACGTCCTCTCGCTGCAGCTCGCGCCACACTCGGCCTAGCTCTCTTGCTGTCTGTGGCGACTGGGGTCGCGATGCGACGAACGCGGCGTTCAAAGCGCCGACAGAGGTACCGACCAGAAGATCGGGCGCGATGCCCTGCTCGTACAGCGCCTCGAGCATCCCAACTTGCAGTGCGCCCAGGCTCGCGCCGCCCGAGAGGACGAACGCCGTCCGCGGGCGCGAGGCGCCTGTGTGCGAGCCGCTCTGCAGTAGCCGGAGCGCGGGAGGCTGGGCGGTCGCGTTCATGGCGCGTACCTGAACGGGTGGCGAAACGCATCGGCGGCGCTGGCGGGTGGGACGCCGAACGCGATCAGTCCGTCGGACCGTGTGTCGTCCACGACGATCTGGGTTTGCCCACTGTCGCGATCCCACTCGAGCCTCACCGTGAGACCGTCGCTGCGTCGGGTGTCGAGCTCAACGAACATCGAGCGACCCCGAGTCGGTCCACCGCAACGACGAGAGCTCCTTGGCCGTCGTGCGAGCGAGCATCTCCCGGCTCGTGCGTTGAAGTGCGCGTAGATAGTCGAGGTGCGCCGCCCAAACCGGGTCGTTGGCCAGGCCATCCGCGAGCTGCGCCGTGTCGGCGTGCGCGTCTAGCAGTTCGTACGCGAGCGCGGCTAGGCTCGCAGTCGCCTCCTCGTCGGGTTGGTGATCGCCGCCGGCGCGTGTGTAGCTGGCGCCGGTGTGAACGGTCTGAGGCGGGCAGTGGGCGCGATGACCGGCTGCGCCAAGCCGCAGACAGACCAGCGCCCCACCGGCGCAGACCGCGGCCTGAAGCTTCATCGCGGTTGACGCAGACGCTCTCATGCGGCGACCAGGGGTCTGTCCGACGCGATCTGCGGGCGCTGGTCGAGCGTGCGCGAGGCGGCTCGGAGAAACGCGACGGTTGGCAGGTGCTCGGTGTGCCGAGGAGTGACGATGGCTGTGGCCAGGGCCGGGCTATCACCTTCGAGTGGGACGAAGCGAACGCCTGCATCGGCGTAGCGCTCGCTGACACATTCGGGGAGCACCGCCATCCCGGCCCCCGCCGCAACCGCCAGCAGCAGCCGATCGACGTGACCGTCTGGCATCTCGAGCAGGGTCGGCGAAATGCCGGCGGCGCAACACGTCGCCAGGACGGCGTCATAAAACGGCCTGTCGGCATCGCGAGGAAGTACAACGATGCGCTCTGGGGCAATCTGCTCCAGGTTCACCTGCGGCTTCACGGCGTGCTCGTGACCGACGGGGAACACCGCAACGGCTCGCTGCTCACCGAGTGGTGTCACGCGAACTCCGGCCGTGGGGACGGGCAGCGATACCACCGCGACGTCAAGCTCGCCCGCTCGCACCGCATCCGCGAGCTCGAGGCCGGTCCCGGGCTCCATCGTGGTCTTAAGGTTGGGCATGGCCGCGACAACGCGTCGCAAAGTCCGCGGGATGCTGGCCTGCAGTGCGGTTGGCACGTAGCCGATCCGCAGCCCCGGCCGGTCGCTTGCGCTACGAGCTGCAAGCCGCGCCGCCTCCGCCTGACGGAGCACCCGGTGAGCCTCGGTGAGCAGGGCGGCCCCCGCGTCGGTCAGGGCAACCTTGCGCTGGGTACGGTCAAACAGCCGCACCCCGAGCTCATTCTCGAGCTTGCGAATTTGCTCTGAGACCGCGGGCTGAGCGACATGAAGTCGCTCGGCGGCCCGGCGGAAATGCAGTTCCTCGGCGACTGCGACGAAATATCTAAGGTGGCGAAGCTCCATGGTCTCCCGTCCGGTGTTGATTGCCCATGCAGCATCACCGAGCAGGCCCTCCGTGTCTGCACGGCCAGCGCCCAATTAGGGCTGGGGCCAGCCTCCAAGCTTCGCCTTCACGCTAGCCGGAGGGAGGCTGCCTTGTAGTTCGTTTTTGGGGGCTAGCACCAATGGTGCTGTGCGACTGTTCCTGCAATCGTGCAGGCCTGATGCGTTTGCGTTGCCTGATCGTCGATGACAACGCGAGCTTCCGAGAGGAAATGGGCGGTCTGCTCGCCGAACAGGGGCTCGATGTCGTGGGGGGAGCCGGATCCGCGGCCGAGGCTTTTCGGCAGATCGCCGAACTGCGACCGGACGTCGCGCTGATCGACATCGACCTCGGTGGCGAGAGCGGGCTAGAGCTGGCACGCCAGCTGCGCGAGCAGCCGGGTCAGGGTTCGGTCCCACACCTGATCCTGATCTCGACTCACGAGGAAGCCGAGTACGCCGACGTGATCGCGGCGAGTTCGGCGATTGGGTTTCTGGCGAAGATCGACCTATCGGCGGCGAGGATCCGACAGATGCTCGCCGCCATCGACGGCGATAAGGCCGACGAGTCCTAGCTGGTCTGATGAGTGTCGAGAAACGCGACCACCGCGAGCACCCGGCGGTGGTCGTCGTCGGTCTCGGGCAGGCGGAGCTTCGTCAGGATGCTGTGCACGTGCTTCTCAACGGTTCCCTCGGTGATCCAGAGGCGCCGCCCGATGCCGGCGTTGGAGCGCCCCTCGGCCATCAGCGCGAGCACCTCGCGCTCGCGACGGGTGAGCTCCTCGAGCGGATCCTCGACATCCCGCGCCGCCACGAGTTCCTGAACCAGGGCGGGGTCAACGACCGATCCGCCACGACTCACTCGTCCCACAGCGTCGAGGAACTCGTCGACATCGGTAACGCGAGTCTTGAGCAGGTAGCCGGTGCGGCGCCCGCTCGCAAGCAACGTCATCGCGTGCTCCACCTCGACGTGTGCCGAGAGGATCAGGAGCGCCGTGTCAGGGAATTGTTCGCGGATCACCTGGGCTGCCTCGAGGCCTTCCGTCCGATGGTCGGGAGGCATGCGGATATCGACGACGGCGAGATCGGGCTGCTGCTCGCCCACCAGCCGCATCAGTTCAGACCCGTCACCCGCCTGGCCGACGACCTCGTACCCGCCCCGCGCGAGCAGGCTCCCAAGGCCCTCGCGCATCAATACGTCATCGTCCGCGATGACGACTCGCGTACCGCACGGATCCACGCCGGTCACGGCGAGAGTATTCCGCAGTGCGATCGGTCAAACTAGGCTAAGGCCGCTGGGGAAAGCGAACTGGGTATCACGAGTCAGATTGCCGACACGGTCGCTGACCGGGAGGTAGGCGTCAGGAGTAGGGTGGTTTCGGCTATGCCGTCGCCGTGGGTGGCTGTCGAAGCGGGGACCGATCTGCTCGCGCGCGCTCGGCAGATCCAACGGAGCTGGGACCGCCTACTCGGCGAGGGTGCGCTCGGCGCCGAGCTCTCTCCAGAGGCGACCGCAGAACTGCGGCCGACGATCGTCGAGTCATGGCGGCGTGTGCTTGCCACGGGCCTCGATCCGACGGACCTGCTGCCCTCGATCGAGGCAGACCGCTCCGAGACACAGGAGCGCTGGCTCGAACATCCCCTCGGATCGCTCAGGCACGTGCTCGTCGAGCAACTGCAGACGTGGGCCAAGGAGTCCAACAGCCTCGTCCAGGTGACTGACCGTTCCGGGCTCACCCTTTACCTGGGAGGCCCGGAGTGGCTGAAGGAGCGGGCTGCCGAAATGAATCTCGTCGAGGGTGCGCGCTGCAGCGAAACGGTCAACGGCACGAACGGCGTCGGTACAGCGCTCGCCGCAGACCACCCTGTACAGGTGTTCGCGTTCGAGCACTTCAGCCATCATCACCGCGAATGGGTCTGCTCCGGCGCGCCGATTCACGACCCGGTCTCTGGCCAGCTTGTCGGAGTGATTGACCTCTCGAGCCCCTGGAAGATTGCCCACCCTCGAAGCCTGGAGCTCGTGACGGCCGCAGCCCGGGCGACAGAACAATGCCTCCTGGAGGCCCGGCGCGACCAGGACGCCCGGCTCAGGCGTCGCTACGGCGACCTCGCGACGAAGGCCACGGATCTGCTCGTCAACCGTGAGGGCTACCTGCTGACCGGCGATCACTCCGACCGCCGACCGCCGCTCGACGTTCCCGAGAGCGGTGGCGAGATCGCCATGGACGACGGATCGCTCGCCGTCGCAGAGCCGCTGGGTCAAGGCGAGGCCTATCTCATCCGCCGGCTGGCGCCACGTCACGCCAGCGCAGCACCGGCGAAGGCGCTCGAACGGGCCGAAGCGGGCACTCGCGAACTTGCTAGGAAGCGAGCTGCCCGTCGGGCGCCGGCGCTCCTGGGTCAGCCGGGGAACTCGAGAGCGGCTTGCCTAGCCCGAGTGCAGGGGAGGACCTGAGCGCATATCTTGAGGCGGCAATCGATTGCGTCATCGTGGCGGATGCCTCAGGCCGGATCGTCGAATTCAACCCGGCCGCCGAACGGACGTTTGGCTATTCCCGTCAGGAGGCGCTAGGGCGGACGATGGCCGAGCTGATCGTGCCGCCCTCACTTCGCGAACGACATGCCGCCGCCTTCGCTCGCTTCGTGAAAACCCGCGAAGCGAGCATGCTCGGACGCCGGGTGGAGCTGACTGGCATGCGCGCGGACGGCAGCGAATTTCCCGTCGAGCTGGCGCTGAGCCAGGTCGAGGCCGAGCCGCTCCGTATCTGCGGCGCGCTGCGTGACATCTCGGCGACGAAACAAGCCGAGAGCCATCTACGCGAACTCGCCGAGGAGCAGGCCGCCTTGCGGCAGGTCGCAACCCTCGTCGCCCACGAGTCGTCTCCTGACCGCCTCGTCGCTGCCGTTGTCGAGCAGGTCGCGCGGGTTTTCGACGTCCCCTTGGTCAGGTTCATCCGCTACGAGCCGACCGCCGCAGTCGTGGTAGGAGGCTTCAGCGAGAGTGACGACGAGCCGTTGCCGATCGGCTCGCGCTGGCAGCTCGACACGCCGGGGCTACTGGCAACGATCCGCCAGACCGGCCGCGCCGCGCGCGTCGAGGACTACGCGCAGATGCCCGGCGAGGGCGCTCGTGTCGTTCGAGCGGCAGGGATTCGCTCTGCGGTCGGAACTCCGATTGTCGTCGGAGGACGGGTGTGGGGCGCGATCGTGCTGCTCTCTCCGCGAAGCGCGTCGCTTCCTGAAGACACGGGGGCACGGCTCACAGACTTCACGGATCTTGTCGCTACGGCGCTCGCCAATGCCGAGTCGCGCGCCGCGCTCAGCGAGCTCGCCGGAGAGCAGGCCGCCCTGCGCCGAGTCGCGACACTAGTCGCCAAGGGCACCAGCTCCGAGGAACTGTTCGCGGCCGTCACCAAGGAGGCCGCGAACGTTCTCGATGTACCTGTCGTGGCCCTGCAGCGTTACGAGCCTGGCCGGATGTTCACGATGGTTGCGATCGCCGGCGAGACGCGTTTCACGGTCGGGAGTCGTTGGCCCGTCGAGGACGAAGGACTGGCCGGAATCATCCTCGCCACCGGGCGCCCTGCGCGGAAGCTGGACTACACCACGATGCCGGGTCCGCTGGGCGCCGCCTTGAGAGACGGGGGGATGGTCTCGGCGGCCGGCGTCCCGATCCTCGTCGAAGGCTCCATCTGGGGGTTCATGACGGCTGGCGCCCGCCCGGGGAGATCCACCCCCGACGGCACCGAGGAGCGTCTGGCCCGATTCACCGAGCTGGTCGCAACCGCAATCGCCGACAGTCAGTCCCGCGAGCAACTCGCGCAGCTGGCCGAGGAGCAGGCGGCGCTCCGCCGGGTGGCCACGATGGTGGCCCGCGCGCCGGCGTCAGAACAGCTCTTCTCCACCGTCGCTCGCGAGGTCGCATCTGTCCTGGACGTGCCCGGCGTGATCCTCACGCGCTACGAGCCCGACGGAACTGCGGTCACATTCGGCGAGGCATTTGGCCCCGAGCTCGAGGAGGCGAATCGATTCCTCGGCGTAGGCACGCCGATGCCGCCGGATCCCGGAACCCTCACCTCACGCGTCTTCGACACGCACGAGCCGGCGCGAGTCGATGACCTATCGAAATCTCCCGGCGCAACCGGCGAGGTTGCGCGGGCGTCGGAGCTCGGTTCCGGCTGTGCGGGCCCGATCGTGGTCAACGGAGCCGTTTGGGGCAAGCTGTGCGTCTTCTCGCGGGTAGGAACGGTACTTCCCGCCGGAACCGAGGATCGCCTCCACGACTTCATAGACCTCGTTGCCACTGCGATCGCGAACTACGAAGCGCGCGCCGAACTGGCAGCGTCGCAGGCTCGAGCTGGCGAGCTAGCCGACGAGCAGGCGGCGCTGCGGCGGGTGGCCACGCTGGTGGCCCGCGGCGTCAGCCCCGAGGAGATCTTCTCCGCAGTTACCAACGAAATGGCGCAACTGTTCGGCTCCCCGCAAGCGTGCGTGGGACGCTTCGAACCCGATGGCTCGGCGATGGTCGTCGTCGGGGTGAGCGACGGCAGCCGAGGAGTCCCGATCGGGTCGCGCTGGGCGCTCGCGGATTACATGGCATCGACCGGGGTCTTCCGGACCGGTCGCCCCGTGCGCGTCGAGCGTAGCGACCTCGAACACGTCTCCGGCCCGATGGCTGACGTGCTTCGCGAGATCGGCGCCGTCTCAAATGTCGGCGCCCCGATCGTTGTCGAGGGCAAGCAATGGGGCTTTGTCACCGTAACCGACGTGAACAAACGCCTCCCTGCCGACGCCGAGCAGCGCCTCGAGAAGTTCGCCGAGCTGCTGGGCACCTCTATCGCGAACGCCGACAGCCGAGCAGAGCTCGCCGCCTCGGAAGCGCGGGCGCGCGAACTCGCGGAACAGCAGGCCTCGTTGCGCCGGGTCGCGACGCTCGTCGCCGAGGAAGCAGAGAGCGAAGCCGTGTTCTCGGCCGTGGCGCACGAGGTTGCGCACTTATTCGGCGTGCAGCACGTGACGGTTTGCCGCTACGAACCCGACACGATCCTCGTCCTAAGCTCGTTTGAGGCCCCGGAGCCGGCCGCGGCCCCACCGCCTTTCCCAGCCGGTAGCCGCCTCCCGCTCGACGTTCCCAGTCTCCCCGCTGTGGTCCACCGCACCGGCGAGCCCGCGCGCATCGACGATTTCACTGCTTCCGGGGACCTGTACGCCGTCGCGCGTCAGGCGGGTCTCACGGCCGCGGTCGGCGTCCCAATCATCGTCAACGGAACCG
This sequence comes from uncultured Solirubrobacterales bacterium, assembly GCA_963770735.1. Taxonomy (GTDB): domain Bacteria; phylum Actinomycetota; class Thermoleophilia; order Solirubrobacterales; family Solirubrobacteraceae; genus Palsa-465. The sequence continues at coordinate 187,653 of CAVYRB010000002.1, forward strand.
TCTGGGGAAGCATCAACACGGCATTTACAAAGGCCCGTCCACTCCCCGCCGACACCGAAGAGCGCCTCGCCCGCTTCACCCATCTCGTCGCCACTGCGGTCTCGAACGCGGCCATGCGCACCGAGCTCGCAGCCTCCCGCGCCCGCGTGATCGCGGCGGCCGACGAAAGCCGACGACGCATCGAGCGCGACCTGCACGACGGAGCACAACAGCGACTCATCACCCTGACGGTCGCGCTCCGTAGGGCCGATGCGAAGCTTCCTCCGGGAGCCGACGAATCACGCGCCGATCTCACCCGCGTTGCAGAGGGTCTGACTACGGCCGTCGACGAACTCCGTGAGCTCTCACGCGGCATTCATCCGTCGATCCTTACCGAAGGCGGTCTCTCACCGGCGCTGAAAGCACTCGGGCGCCGCTCTCCCGTCCGCGTCAAGCTCGACATCCGCTTCGAGCAACGGCTCCCGGATCATGTCGAGGTAGCGGCCTACTACACCGTCTCGGAGGCGCTCACCAACGCGTCTAAGCACGCGAACGCCACGCGCGTGTGGGTCTCCCTCCGGATACAGGACGACGTCCTTCTTCTCGCGGTTAGCGATGACGGTGTGGGCGGAGCCGACGCAACCCGAGGGTCGGGACTGACCGGGCTCAGAGATCGAATCGAGGCGCTCGGAGGGAAGATCGAGATCGAGAGCCCGTCCAGAGGCGGAACGCTCGTCGAGGCCGAGATCCCAGTTGCGGGACCGGCTGACCCAAACCGCGAGCCGGACGGGGTGACGGCACAGGCGAGGACGGGATCCTCTGGCTGATCGTGCGACCGCAGCTCGCCCGACCGTGTCATGCGGGTCATCCTGCGCTCTGGTAGGCCAGATCGGCTGCGGTCAAGCTCGGCGCTGTTCCATGTGGGGAATGGACAGGGGACGGCGGGCGGGCGGCGGCTGAGAGCGCGCCGGATCCGCCGACGGTGCCAGTTCATAGTGTTTACAACCTCTGGGAGACTCATTCGCATGGGCTGCCCGGGAAATCGGGTGGCGCGCGGCAGCGGGAAGCCGGCGTTCGGCGTCCCGCTGCCTCGCCGTGTCACCCGGCCGTGCCCGGAACGAGGCGGGACATCCGCGCGGCAGCGGTTTCCTCGGCGTCGAGCGCGGCAAGGTAGGCCGCGAACGCGAACGCCCGGGTCTGCGACTCGGAGCGGAGGAACACCTCCCAGCGAATCGCAACAACGCGCGCGGCATCGCGCCAGATCGACTGCGCCCTCGCGCGCCGGAGCGTGCGATAGACGGGCAACCTGCTGATCAGGCCGGACTCCATGACGTACACAGGAAACCTCGGCTCGGAGTCAGCGCAACAAGCGGCTGCGCTGGGTCGATCGGCGTTCGATATCGGCTCCCGGGCGCCGAGGCGGATAGCCGCGCGTGATCGAGCGATCGCCGGTCACGCTTGAGCGGGTGACACGGCCGACTACGTTCGGAGCCCAAGCGTTAAGCCATAAGCAAGGACGGTGTGATGCCACAGTCGACTGACCCCTACGAAGATCCGACGCAGGGAACCAGGGTTGGGGACAGCCGGGACGAGGACCCCACGGAGGGTCGGGAGCTCGGCGAGGAGCCGGACGAAGACCCCACCCAGGGTCGGGAGCTCGGCGAGGAGCCGGACGAGGACCCGACGGAGGGACGCGAGGTCGGTGAGACCCCGTTTGAGGATCCCACCCAGGGCGTCACCCTCGGGCACGAGGCTCACGAAGATCCCACACGCGCGCGTTAGCGCGGCCGGACCGCAGCCTCCCATTTACAGCCCGCTCGCCGCGGCCGCGCCCACCTCCCGCGTCGCGGCGTGCTTGTTCCGTGCCACGTGGCGCACGAACTGGCCCGTGCTCGCCGGGTGTCGACCCGAGCGTTCCGGCCGTCGCGGGAACGTTCATGCGTGCTCACGGGGACTCGCCAATGGCCGTGGCTCGACTTACCTGATCGGTCAGGCAGCCGGGTGTCGCCGTCAAAGCTCGACCGAGCTCGGTCATCGAGCTCGTTCAGCCGGTCGCCCGGTGCCGGCTCTAGGACTCATCGACTGTCCAGCCGTCCCTGGTCCTGAGCGGATGCGATCACCCGCGCGACGCGGGCGAGGCGTGCGCCCTGGGCGACCGCCGGTGCGAGCGCGTCCGCGTCCGGCTGTCCGACCCTCGTGCCGCTGGTGTACGACGCGCCGTACGGATTGCCGCCGCCGTTGAACACCTCCTGAACGGTGTAGCCCAACGGAAGCACGATCGCCCCCCAGTGGTAGAAGGTGTTGTTGAGCGCGAGGATCGTCGACTCCTGGCCGCCGTGGTCGGTCTGCGAGGAGGTGAACGACGTCGCCACCTTGTCGATCAGCTTTCCCTGCTCCCACAGTTCGCCGGCCTGGTCAAGGAACATCTTCAGCTGAGCCGCGACGTTGCCGAACCTGGTGGGGGTGCCGACGGCGATCCCGTCGGCCCACTCGAGGTCCTCGAGCGTGGCGATCGGCTCGTCGCTCACCTCCGATCGGTGCCGCCCCCACGCCTGGTTCTGTGAGATCAGCATCTCCGAGGCAAGCTCCTCGACATGACGCAGCCTGACCTCTGCGCCCGCGTCCTCGGCGCCCTGGCGGACAGCCTTGGCGAGCGCGTGGACGTGGCCGGTCGCGCTGTAGTAGGCAACCAGTACCTTCGGCGGACGGTCGAGAGGCTCGCTCACGCTGACCGAGGATGACCTCGCGACTGCGTCTCGCAAGACGATCCGACGATCGATTCATCGCGATCGATGGTTGATCTCGCCCTCCCCCGCGGCGGACCGGGCCGCGATCGCGAGCGCCGATCGAGCCAGCCGGATCGCTTGTTGCGGCGGATGGACGCCCACGGATCCTTACGGCGATGCGAAGGAGTTCACCCGGTGAGGCACGGTGATCCATGGCCCGTGCGGCGATACCAACGAGACTGACCTGGCAGCTCGGGCGCGTGCTTGAGCTGATCGACGAAACCCCACGCACCACGAGCATCGCGCTCGAGCTGCCGGAATGGCCCGGGCACCGCGCCGGCCAGCACGTGGACGTGCGCCTGACTGCGGAGGACGGCTATCAGACTGAGCGCAGCTATTCGATCGCCTCCGCCCCTGGGGACGGTGAAGTCGTGCTGACCGTCGAGCGGCTTGAGGACGGAGAGGTCTCGCCCTACCTGACGGAGGAGCTGAGGCCGGGAGACGAGCTCGAGCTGCGCGGTCCGATCGGCGGCTATTTCGTGTGGGAGCCCTCGCTGGGCGGTCCACTGCTAATGGTCGCCGGCGGCTCCGGGATCGCCCCGTTCCGCGCGATGCTCCGCGACTGGACAGCCAGCGACCGCGAGGTCCCGGCGCGGCTGCTGTATTCGTCGCGCTCGCTGGATGAGGTGATCTACCACGATGAGCTGACGCGTTTGGGCGCCGAGGATCATGCGGATGTCCAGCTCACCCTGACGCGAGAATGGCCGGAGGCATGGACGGGGCACCGCGGACGGATCGACCGCCGGTTCCTAGACGAGACGGCCTGGCCCGCGGCCGAGGCGCCGCTCGTCTACGTGTGCGGGCCTTCCGGCTTCGTCGAAGCCGTCGCCGAAGCGCTCGTGGGGGCCGGGCATCACCCCAGCCGGATCAGAACCGAGCGATTCGGGCCCACCGGAAGCTGAACCGAGCTGGCGTAGAGTCCGCCCGATCCCCACCTTCGTCCTGCGGCTCATCGCTCCGCGTCCGAACTTCGCCCAGACCCTGACCGACTCCGAGCGCGAGATCATGGGCAGCCACGGCGCCCATTGGCGTCTGTACCTCGAGCGCGGCGACATGGTCGTGTTCGGGCCCGTGCTCGCCGACGAGGACTCGTACGGCCTCGCGGCCGTCGACACCGACGACGAGCAGGCGTTGCGCGAGTTCGCCGGGCACGACCCGGTCGTCACGACCGGAACCGCCGCCTTCGAGCTCGGGCGGCTGGCCTCGGGTCACGTTCGCGAGCGCTGACGCGGGTTTCCTGAAGCTCGCCGGCGCAGCCGCCGACCGGCTCGCGGCGTCATGTCGCAGACGAGCTGTCTTGCCCCAATTGACGCGGCGGATAGCCTCAAGCGAACATGCGTTCGCCTGATCCTTCCGGTCGCTCATGACCTCCGATGGTCACGCGGTGACGAGACTCCGGCGCGCTCTTGAGCGCGGCAGCGCGAGCCAGATACGCGCCATCGTCGCCGAGCTACCTCGCCCTCCAGATCTGGAGGATGCGCTCGCCATCTGCCTCGCACTGCTCGACCGAGAGCCGGAGACGTCACCCCCGCGCCGCCGCCAAGTGGGCCAGCCGATTCGCGATCGAGCGGCGGCTCGCGCTAACGGACGCACAGCTCGTGCTCTCCGCGCTCGCTGTTCTTCCTGGTGAGGGCGCCCGTGCCGGCGTCGAAGCCCTGATCGAGCTCGCCAACCGGTACCGACTGCAGCGCGTCGACGAGCTGCTGACGAGCTGGGCGGAGCGTCGCGGACTTGGCTCGTAAGGACGTCGTCAACGACCGATCGATTAACGCCGTGGAGGGGGCCACGGCGTTAAACCCCGCCGATTTCGGCGGAAATTGGCCGAATCCGAGGTTCAGCAGATTCGAACGCATTAGGGTGCATTTGCAGGTATTTCGCGCCCACGGCCGCTGTTGGCGGTATCGCTTCACACGCGAGAGGTCGCTGGTTCGAGCCCAGCCGTGCCCATTAAAAAGTCCTGGAAATACGATGCTTTTCGTAAGCGTTCAGTCGCGCCGGCTCGAGTTGGGTTAGGTCGAGGAGGAGTTCGACACGTGGTTGGGCTCTCCGCCAGCGTCTTGATCGCCTCCGGAGTGCTCGGCACCCGACCAGCGGAACGGACCACCCCGTCCTCGCAGATCGCGATCACACAGAAATCACGGTGAACATCCAGACCGATCGCGCGACCGACCCACCTGAACAACAACGACACCTCTCACCTCCAGTTCGACGACAACGAGCGGGAGAACCAGCGGGCAGAACGACACAGACCGATACGAGCTCGCGGCTCAATCCAGGCAAGTCGCAGGGACGGCTGAACGACAAGCACGGGCTCGAAGCCCATCGCCACTGACCGGCCTACCCATCTGCGTTCTCCCAAGAAGGCCCCTGTCCCGGATCACCCGACGCTACGGCCGGAACCGGACGGACCCTCCGAGGAGCATTTTCATGCCGCGACGAGGGAGGGCGTCGTCTCTCTTGAGCCGTTGGACCTGCTTGTCAACGAGCGCGTTTGTCTTCTCTATGCGGCGCGGCCGGCGGTGAGGCGGAGGCCGCCGTCGCATGGGACGGTGACGCCGGTGACGAAACTGTTCGTCGCTAGGGCGAGGATGAGGCTCGCCACTTCGTGTGGTTCTCCGACTCGGCCCAGCGGGCTGGCGTTGGCTGCTGAGCGATGCATCGCTGCGCGGCGCTCGGACGGCATCGCGTCCCACCATGGGGTGTCGATCACCCCGGGTGAGACCGCGTTGACGCGGATTGGTGCCAGCTCGAGAGCGAGCGGGCGCACCATCGCTTCTAGGGCGCCGTTGATGGCCGCAAGGCCGGCGGTGCCGGGAAGTGCGGACTGGGCAGAGCCCGCGGTTACCAGGGTGATCGAACCGTCGCTACGCATCTTGGGCAGGGCGAGTTGAAGGCAGGCGACATAAGGGAGCGTCTTGGCTTCGAGCCCCGCGCGTAGGTCATCGAGTTCGAGCTCGCGGATCGCTCCTGCCCCGGACGCGCCGCTGAGCGCGAGCACGAGGTGCGAGAGGGACTCGAGCGGTCCGAACAGCTGACGGAGCTGGTCCGGGTCGCTGGCATCGACTTGACGCGCCCGGAGATCCGCGGTCTGGTGCGCGTCGCGGAGTTCCGCCACGGCCGACTCGAGCCGATCCGCGTCACGACCGGCGATGATGACGCTGTGGCCAGTGTCAAGGAACTGGGATGCGGACGCTCGGCCGACCCCGGAGCTTCCCCCCATGATGAGGGCAGATGGTGCGCTCATGCCTGTGGCTCCTCTCACTTCTGCCGACGGGTTACGGACCGAGCGTTGATCGCCTGAGTGGCAGGTATCGAGGCGGCTGATCGAGTGGCTCGATGGGACGTGGCGATCGGGCCAAGGCCCGGGACCGGGACATCGCCGAGGCCGTTTTGGAAGCCCTCGCGGTAGCTGCGGTAGCGGGGGCTCCAGACCAGCTCGCGCTTGGCTTTGGCGTTCGAGGTGCCACGGATCTGGGTCATCATCGAGACGCCGACCTCGCCGGCGGCGAGGCGACCGAGCCACACGGGAACGTGGCGCGGCGGCTTGGCGCCGACGGCTTCGGCGAGCGCGCGCAGCCACGCCGAGACGGGCGCGGGCTCGTCGTCGACGACGTTGTATACACCCGGCCTGCCGTGCTCGATCGCCGCGATCGTGGCCGCAGCGGCGTCGTCGACGTGGACGAATGACCACACGCCGCCGCCGTCCCCGATGATCGGGAGCTGGCGCTTGCGCACCTGGCTGACGATGTCGCCACCCACAGCGAAGCCGGTGCCCGGACCGTAGAAGTTGGCGTAGCGCAACGCGATGCCCTCGATCCCGTGGGCCTGGCGGACTCCGTGCTCGAGGTAGCGGATCGCCTCCAGCGACTTGACCTGGTTGGCCGGCGGGTCGGGATCGAGCGGATCCGCTTCCGTCTTCAGTCTGGTTCCGGTCCGCTCGTAGGTCCAGTTGCCGTGGCTCTGTGCGATGAACCGCCGGGTTCCCGCGGCGCGGGCGCCCTCCAGCAGGTGGTCGGTGCCCTCGGTCCGCAGACGGTTGGTCAGCGCGAACTCCCGGTCGAAGTTCTTGAGGCTCTTGACGCCCGCCAGCCCGGTCAGCTGGTGGATCATCACCTCAGGCTCCGCGCGCGTCACCGCCTGCATGACCTCGTTGCGGTCAAGCGCGTCAGCGGCCACCGCCGTCGCGCCAAATGCGCGCAGCCTGCCGGCCTTCTGCTCTGAGCGAGTCATCGCGGTCACCTCGTGACCGGCTGCAATCAGTTGGGGCACCAGACGCATCCCGATCGCACCGCTGGCACCAGCGACAAACACCTTCATGATCACCCTCCGGATATCGGATTACGTTCCCTTGACAAGATCCGCGCCGATTGTGTGACAGCCGAGATCACCTCAGGATCCAGGTGCGCTGAGGACGCCGCGTCGCGACAATCGCTCGAGCGCGGCCAGCGCCGGCTGCGATGCCGAGCGCACCATCACGGCTGCAGGACCGGCGCGGGGGGAATGCGCGGCAAGAGACGGCGCATTAGCCAAGATCCCGCCGAGCCGCCGATCAGGAACTCCGGTGGCGGCGCGACCGCCCAGGCGTAGGTGGCTCAACCGCCGGTTTCGTCGGCCAGAAGCGCGCGATCAGAGCCGTCTCGACGCATGGCGCTTCTCCTGAGGCATGCCCGCCCGCCACCCGCTCCCGGAGGGCGAGGCGGGCACCCAGAGTTCAGATACGGCGAGGTGCTGATCAGCCGCACGGGCGCGCCACAGCACCAGCGCCGGCGCTCATCTCGCTGACCTGAGCAGCGATGTGGAGTCGGCGACCGGCCCGAGGTGGGCGAGCTTGTCGGGGTTGACGATCGAGCTGATCGCCCTGATCTGACCGCCGGCGATATCGAGCGCCATCACGCCGATCAGCCGCTGCTGTGCGTCGAGATAGAGCGCTCCCGGCCCGCCGTTGACCTCCACTGGCCGCAGCGACACGCCGGGAAGGCGTGCGGCCAAGCGGACCCAGTTGATCAGTGTGCGCGCGACACGGTTGCGTCCGTGCAGCGTCCGGGCGAGCGCCGGGACCTTGCCGCCGCCGTCGCCGGTCAGCTGCACGTCCGACGCGAGCAGCGCCTCCAGCCCGGCGAGATCGCCCTGCTCGGCGGCCGCAAAGAACCGTGCTGCCAGCTCCTCCTGCTGCTCGCGGGTGCTCTGAAAGCGGGGTCGGCGCTGCTCGACATGTTGCCTAGCGCGGGCGGCGAGCTGCCGCGTGTTGTCCTCGCTCTTGCCGACGATCGCCGCAATCTCCGCGAACGGATAGTCAAACACGTCGTGCAGCAGCAGCACGGCTCGCTGCTCGGGCGAGAGGCTCTCCAACAGCACGAGCATCGCCAGCGACAGCGAATCGGCTGTCTCGGCGTGCCGGGCGGGATCATCGAGACTGTCGGTGATGATCGGCTCTGGCAGCCACTCACCGACATAGCGCTCCCGGCGGGCGCGCGCCGAGCGCAGCTCATTGATCGCCAGCCGGGTGGTCACGGTGGCGACGAACGCCCGCGGCGAGGCGATCTGCTCGCCACCCTTGAGCGCTCGATGCACGCGCAGCAGCGCTTCCTGAACCACGTCCTCGGCCTCGGCCACGCTGCCGAGCATCCGGTAAGCGATCGCGAAAGAGGTCGGCCGTAGCTCGTCAAGTAGTCGCTCGCGCTCGGTCATGCCGCCGCGAACCCCTGCCGCCAGCTGGGGTGCGTGGGCTCCCACCCGAGCTCGCGCTTGGCCTTGGCGTTCGACGCGCCGCGCATGTCAGTCATCATCATCACACCGGCCTCACCGGCGAACAGTCGCCCGACGAACCGCGGCACCCGCAACGGCCTCTTGGCGCCCAGCTGCTCAGCGAGCGCCGGCAGCCACTCGGCGACCCTGGCGGGTTCGTCGTCGACGACGTTGTAGACACCGCGGCCGCCGTGCTCGACCGCCGCGACCGTCGCCTCGGCGGCGTCGCCGACGTGGATGAAGGACCACACGCCGCCCCCATCGCCGACCTGCGGGAACTTGCGCTTGCGGACCAGCTCGAACTGCTCACCCGGCGCCAACCCCGTGCCCGGCCCGTAGAACGCGCCGTAGCGCAGCACGATCCCCTCCGTCCACCGCGCACCGAGGACTGCCTCCTCAAGGTGACGGAGCGCGGCTAGGGTCTTGTGCATCCCGCGGGCTGGCGTCGAGTCGAGCGGGTCCTCCTCGCCCTTGACCGGACCGCCGCTGCGTGCATACGCGCCAAAGGTCGCTACCCCCTGTGCCACAAACCGTCGCACCCCCACGGCCTGCCCGGCGGAGAGCAGATAGTCCGTGCCCTCGGTCCGCAGACGATTGGTCGGCTCGGCAGCGCGCTCGGAGTAACGCGTGACGTCCGCAAGCGCGGTGAGCTGATGGACGATCACATCCGGCCTCGCCGTCCCCACAGCCTCGGCGACCTGATCGAGATCAAGCGCGTCGGCGATCACCGGCACGGCGCCCAACTCGCGGATCATCGCCTGCTTTGACTCGCTGCGGGTCATGCCGGTGACCTCATGCCCTGCGGCCACCAGCCGCGGCACCAGCTGCCTTCCAATCGCTCCGGTCGCTCCTGCCACAAACACTCTCATCATCAAACTCCTTGATCCAGGGATTCGTATACCCACAAGACAAGACCGCAGCCCCGGCTGTGACAGCCGAGCTGTCAGACCGAGCCGTACGCGCCCGTCTGTCGCATCCGAAGCGCGACAGCAGCGCCGAAAGCGTGAACGCGTCCCTCGCGGTAACACCCCCGCGACCCATGGCCGCGGCCTCAAGCTCGCCGTGAGTCAGGCTCGTAGGAGCAGACCGGTGAGCGACGGGAACCGCGGATCCCCGCGACAGGCGCCGGTGAGTGCCGTGCAGCGCGCCGTCGGTGAGTCCGCGTCCCCGCCGTTGAGCAGCTGCTCTGGGGCACGCCGGACGACATCGATGGCTCTTGATCTGCCGAATGCGCGGCAGATCCGACTGTCCGCCGAAGCCGGGGAAGTCCGCCGTCGAGCAACGGCGCGCGCTAGAGCGCGGCGGTCTCGATGACACCTGCGGACCGGAGTTCGCCGAGGTTGGCGTCCGCGCCGGTTGCTGTGAGAACCCCAGCGGGGTTAGGCCCTGGTCGATACCCTCGGACCGCTGCGATTCAGCAGGCAACTTCACCCGGCCGCGGCCGCCCGGCTATCGCTGTTCCGATCGCGCGGTCTCCCGGGTGGAGGGCCAGCTGGGCATCGCCGGCGGACTCGGCGGCCAGCGCCGGCTCGGTCGGCTTGACGCGCATCGGGAACACGACGACCGCGATCAGCAGCCCGACGGCGAAGATCCCGGCGGACCACCAGAACGCGGTGGTGTACCCGTGGACCTGGGCGGCGCCATGGAGGCCGTGCAGCTCCGGGTGGGTGCGCGCGAAGGCGCTGGCCGAGCTGGCGAACAGGGTGCTGAGCAGCGCGGTGCCGACCGAGCCGCCGATCTGCTGGGAGGTGTTGGCCATCGCCGAGGCGACCCCGGCCTCGCTGCGATCGACGCCGAGCGTGGCGGTGCCGATCGCCGGCGCGAAGATCATGCCCAGTCCCAGGCCGAGAACGATCAGCGAGGGCAGGACGGTGGCGTAGCCGGAGCTGGGACTCAGACGGGTGAGCAGAACCATCGCCACGACGCCGAGGGCCATCCCGACGGTGATCAGCGGCTTGGCCCCGGTCCTGGGCAGGATCCGCGTCTGGGAGATCGTCGACGAGAGTACGGTCAGCGCGGTCATGGGCAGGAACGCAAGGCCGGTGGTCAGCGGCGAGAAGCCGAGGTCCTGCTGCATGAAGTAGGTGAGGAACAGAAACGCGCCGAGGATGCCCGAGCCGGCGAGCACGATCGACGCGTAGGCCCCACCCCGCGCGCGGTTTACGACGATATGCAGCGGCAGCAGCGGGTCGGCGCGGCGACGCTCGATCGCGACGAACAAGCACAGGAGGACCGCGCCGGCCGCGAGCGCGATGATCGTCACGGGATCAGACCACGAGTGGGTCTCGGCGTTGGAGAAGCCGTAGACGACCGCGAACAGGCCCAGGGAGCCGGTCACCACGCCCGGCGGGTCGATGTGCGGCCGGCTGGTCTGGGCGTGGTTGACGAGCAGCCGCAGCGACAGGATCGCGGTGGGAACCGCGATCGCGAGGTTCACGTACAAACACCAACGCCAGGACAGCGCCTGGGTGAGCGCGCCTCCAAGCAGCAGCCCGACCGAAGCGCCGGCGCCCGCGATCGCGCCGAAGATCCCGAACGCCTTGGGGCGGTCAGGGGAGTCGGCGAACGTGGTCGTCAGCAGTCCCAGCGCCGACGGGGCGAGCAGCGCCCCGAACACGCCCTGCAGCGCGCGGGCCGCCACCAGCATCGCGAACGACTGGGCCAGCCCGCCGATCGCCGAGGCGAGCGAGAAACCGGTCAGGCCGGCGATGAACGTCCACTTGCGCCCGAACAGGTCGCCGAGCTTGCCGCCCAGCAGCAACAGGCTGCCGAACGCCAGCGCGTAGGCGGTGACGATCCACTGGCGATTGTCGGTCGAGAATCGCAGCGCCTTCTGGGCCGAGGGCAGCGCGATGTTGACGACCGTCAGGTCGAGCACGACCATCAGCTGGGCGACGCCCAGCAGCGCCAGCACCACCCAGCGATTGGGCTCGGACGGGGTGTGGGTCTGAGTCATCATCAACTCCTTGATCGAGGATCACCTGCACCACAAGACAAGACGGCAACCCTCGCTGTGACACACCCCAAGCACCCCAGCACGTGCCAGCCGCCGACCGTCGGCCTTGGGGTACAACGCTGATGCGTTGATGCGCTGATCCAACGCACGCACTCCTCGACCGGCAACTGTCCCGCAAACCGGGCGGCCCCCCGCATCGGCGGATGTCCAGGCCGACTAAACGCAGCCGAAGCACCCGGCACGCTCGTTCAACGCTGATCCGGTTCGCCGTGCACTCGGCGGCGTTCACATGCGGCGGCAGCTGCGGAATTGCGGATCCCGGGCGCGGGCAGCAGTCTCGTCATGGCGATGACGCTGTTGGTCGTCGTCCAACCTGGAACGAGCGCGGTGCCCGCCCCGAGCAGGCTGGTTCGCCGGCTACGCGGGTCTCGATGTCTATGACCAGCGTCGTGGGCAGTTCGCAGGCTGCGACGGCGCCGGCATCCGCTCGCCCCGGACGGGGGAGCTGGCCCGCGGTTCGCCGGATCCGGTGCTGAGGAACTAGACCTCGGCCGCCTTCAGCCACTCTGCGAAGCCGGGGCCGGCGAGCTTAGCGCCCGGGTTCGGCAGTGCGGCGCCCTCCGCATAGGCCGCGGCGTCTGCGTCGCCGGGCTCCGCCAGCGGACCGCCACGGCTCTCGCGGATCTCGACCGAGTCACCTCGGCTAGCGAACAGCGCCGCTGCCGCCTCGGCGAGACGTTCCTCCTGCGGGCCAGCGACCTCGGTGATCATGCCGTTCTCGATGTCCCGCTCCTCGGACGCGTCGGCGAGCGTTTCGGCGACGACGCGGGCGGCCACGAGCTGCGTTCGCATCTCGGGCACGTAGGCGACGCCATCCTTGATCGTCCAGCCGACCAGCGGCTCGACGAACTCGTGGAACTGGGCCGCGCGAACGATCCGGACCGGGAGCGGGCCTTCGAGCAGCGCCTGCTCCTGTGCCACCTTCGCCGCGTTGTAGCCGCCCTGGAACTTGTCGATGCCGATGATCGAGACGACGACGATCCGCTTCGCTCCGGCGGCGGCGCCAGCTCGCTGCAGGTTCCGCGCCGACGCGGTGAAGAATGCCGTCGCCTCCTCCTGGTCGGGTGAGGGCCCGGTCGCGGCGTCGATGATCGTCTCGACCCCGACGAGCGCCTCATCGAGACCCTCGCAGCTGACAACGTCGACACCCTTGGAGCGCGCGATCGGGACTACATCGTGTCCCCGCTGCGCGAGGATGTCGACGAGGTGAGATCCGACCCGGCCGGTGGCTCCGGTGACCGCGATCCTCTGGCTCTCGTTTTCGCTCTGCATCGTTCGTCCTTTCTCAGGGCCGGCGGCTCGCTACCGGCAGAATCGATCTGTTACTCGTTTGACATCGGGCGGCACGAAAATGTGACAGGTGGCGGGGCACGAATCGGCAGAATTGGAGCTCGTGAGCAGGGCGGTCGATCTGGCCCGACATACGGTCACGCGACTCGGTCGAGAGCGACCGCTTCGGGCGCAGCGATCCCGTCAGGTCGTCCGGACGATCTCCACGAGTGAGACCCCGGCCGGGCTCGCGGCCGCGGAGCACGGAGTATGGGTGGCGAGCCCGAATGGCTCGCTCCGGCTCATCGACCCGACGTATGGCGTGGTTCGACAGCTGCCCACCGGTTCGCGTGGCTATCTCACCGCGGTCGACCTGCCGAGTCCGGCGGTCGCCGGTGCTGGCGCGATCTGGGTCGTCAACAAGACAACCGTCGAGCGAACCGACCCTGGCAGCGGCCGCGTCGTCGCGACCATCGGCGTCGGTCTCAGCCCGGCGGGGATCGCGGTCGGCGACGGCTCGATCTGGGTCGCCGATTCAATTCAGAACACCGTGACGCGGATCGATCCGGTTGCGGACACCGCGACCACGACTCCGGTCGGGCACGGCGCGAGCGCGATCGCCATCGGTCGTGGAGGCGTGTGGGTTACCGACAGCTCAGACGATGCGGTCGCAGGCCCAGCGGAACTGGGCGTGTTTGGCTTGCCGGACTCGACCGCGACCGGGGCTTGGCCGCCGTCGGCTGCCAGCGCCCGGTCGTTGGGGTAGCGCTCGCGGCAGTCGCCGATCTCGGCGATCATCGTCGCGGCGCATAGCCATGAGTCCCCGGCGATGAACAGCGAGCGGAACGTCGACCCGTCGGGGTGCGCGTCGAGCGCGTGGCGGATCTCGATCGTCAGCTCGCTGATCCGCTGAACGATCGGCTCAAGCGCGGAGACGAGCGCGAGGACATTCTGTCGGCGGGCCTGCATCTCGAGCTCGTCGGCGCGTCCCTCCGCGCCACCTCGCAGCCGGCCGAGCAGCTCCCGCGCCGGTTTGCGGCCCGTATACCCGTGGCGCTTGAGGAAAGCCTCGAGCCGCTGTTCACCGAGGCCGCGGGCGTCCAGCGGGCTGGGGTAGCGGCGCAGGAACGCCAGCGCGATCCGCGAGTCAACCGACCAGAACACCTTCGCGGCGCCGGGCCAGAAGGTGGCGAGCTGATCGCGCAGCTGGTTCGCCAACCCCACTCGGGTGCGCACCAGCCCGTCACGCGCCCGAGTCATCGCCCGCAGCGCCTTGGTCCGGTCGCTGTCTGGCACAAGCACCCGGAAGCGGTGGCTGTCAGTACGCGCGAGCTCGGCCAGCACGAAGCTGTCAAAGCTGTCTGACTTGCCGCCCGCGACGCTGAACCGCGGCCGCATCGCCTTGACCTGGTTGGGATACACAGGCCACCACCGCCAACCCCGCGTCCAGCAGCCGCTCGATCAACAGCCCGTCCGGCCGCTCGAGCGCAACCAACGCGACCCGCAAACGCAGCAGCCGGGCGCACAACGCCCGGATCCCCGGCTCGTTGTGGCTGTAGCGCCGCCCCTCCACGATCCTGCCTCGCTCGTCGACCACGCACACCGCGTGCTCCTCGCTCGCCCAATCAACCCCTGCGAACCGCGCGTCACTCATCACCCTCACTCCCTTCACCCGACTGGTGGACACAAGTCGGCGCGAGGTACCCCGGCGGTTGCTTACTGACGGCGCTCCAAGGGCGCGACCTCCTGTTGCCGCTCAACGGGCACCTCGACGGAACGTCGGGAAGACGCTGGTCTAAAAGCGGCCCCCTGCACGGGCAAGCCCAAAGCCGCGTTCTTCCCGACATCCACCGCCGACGCGGTTTGTGCGGCAAGCGCGCAGTGTCCATGCGTTGATGTCGACGAACAGGCGCAGGGCGACCCAGGCGGCCCGCTTGTTGCCGTCCGGTAGCGGATGGTTCTTCGCCAGCCTGACGATCAGGACGGCTGCCTTGTCGATGAACTCCGGGTAGAACTCGGTGTCGCCGAACCCAGAAGCCGGGGCATGGAGCGCTGAGTCAGCCAGGTCGAGCCTTGTGACACGGGTGACCGTCTCGACGCTCAGACCCGTGACTTCTGTTGCGATCGCGAGGTAGTCGACGAGGTCGAGATACTCGACGCTCACCTGGCGAGCCGCTCGAGGAGCTCACGATCTTGCTCGATGATGCGGCGCACTCGCGCCTTGAACTTCGGATCTTTCCGCCGACGTTCGACCGCCTCCGAGAGCGCGAGTTTCACCGTCTCGTTCAGGCTCTTGCCCTCGGCACGCGCGAGGGCCTCGGCATCCGCCGCGGACTGGTCATCCAGCCGGACCGTCAGGTTCTTTGCCATGACACCATGGTATCAAGCAACCGACTGCGCGGCCGGCGGGTTGATTAACGCCGTGAGGAGCTCCACGGCGTTAAACCCCTCCGAATTGTCCGCAATTCTGCTGATCTCGACCCTGAAGGACCGCTTGAAGGCCCTCGACGTGGAACGGATCGGCTGGGCCTCGTTGTGTGTTACGGGCCACGAGCCGCCCTACCCCGCGGCCACCTGCTCGGGCCCGGCCGAGATCGTCACCCACGACATCGGGCGAGCGACGGCTCGCGTAGGGCAGAGGATGATGCGGACGCCCGAGCCGCCGGAGCCACTGAGCGACGATGCGCTCGCAAACGCGGGCCGGGTCATCCTCAGGATCGACGTCAGCCGGGTGAGCGCCGTCAATTACCTGCCCAGCTAGCCGCCGGGCTCTCATCCGGGTGGTGCGCGCGACACACCACGTAGGTCGTGCCGGCCACCTGGTGGCGGCCGATCCGCCAGCAGCCCTTCACGTGGCAGTTGTGGCGCCTGAAGATCGCGTACGCCGCACCCAGGAGCGTGATGTCGGCGAGGGGCCCGCTGATGAAGTTGTAGCCATCGGAGTCGTGCCAGGTCCACCGTGCGGCGTTATAGAGCCAGTCGACGACCGTGGCGCTGATCACGACGGGGCGACGGTATTCAGCGCACCGGACGGCTCGCGACGTTCAGGTGGCGCGGCCCTTGAGGCGTCAGACGCCCGCTAGCGCCCGAGCGCCGTCGCGAGCGCTTCGCCGAGCGCCGCGGCCGGATCCGTCGGCGCCGAGCGGGCACGCCAGGCGACGAAGCCGTCGGGACGCACGAGCACGGCGCCGTCGGGTTCGATCCCGTAAAGCGCCGCGGGCCGCTCCCCGTCCGGCAGCGCGTGGACGGCGATCGGAGTCGTGCCCGCGACGTCGTCGGCCGCACGCGTCCAAGCCTCGCCGTCGGCTCCCGTGATCAAGACCATCCCCTCCCCGAACAGGTCGAGGGTCGAGCGTCCATCCTCGAGCCAGAGGTGGGGCGCGCGGGCGCCAGGGCGTGCGTTCTGGACATAATCGCGCACCGGGTTCTCGACCGCGGGCGGCTCCGTGCCATCCGGGACGATCGCGGCCGATTCGTACGTGTAGCCGAGGTCCATCCCCTGACGCGAGCTCATCGCCCCACGCGCCGCGATCACCTCGCGCACGGTGTCAAGCTCGCCGGCGCGGACCGCCTCGGCCATCTTTATGAGCCCCTCGCCTCGCTGGGCGGAGTAGTCGACGTTGCGCTGCGCCACCGCCCGTCGCTCCTGCTCGTAGGTGTCGAGCAGCGGCTCGCCGGCCCAGCCGGCGGCGACCGCGCCGACCTTCCACGCGGCATTGTGGGCCGAGGCGATGCCGGTGTTCATGCCGACGCCGCCGTCGGGCGTGGTGCGGTGGGCCGCGTCGCCGGTGAGCACGATGCGGCCGTCGCGAAAGCTGTTCGAGAGCTCGGCGCCCATGATCCAGGAGCCGACGCTCAACACGTTCACCTCCAGGTCGGGAAGCCCTGCAGCCTGGCGGACGGCCTCGACGCAGCGCTCCGGCGTGAAGTCCTCGACGCGCTCGCCCTCGTAGAGGTTGCGGTGCATGATCCATTCGTCGCCACCGTCGATCGTGACGAGCGCGCCGGCGATCTCGGGGGTCATGACCGCGTAGGACCACCCCGGGCGCTCAGCGACGAGCGGGCCGAGCCTCGCCCTGAAGAAGACGTTGACGAAGTGGCCCATGTCCCCCTGGCCGCTGCGGCCGATCCCGAGCGCGTTGCGGATCCGGCTGTCGTTGCCGTCCGCCGCGATCACCCAGCCGGCGCGGACGCTCGACTGCTCGCCGGTCGCGCGATCGGTCAGCGTCGCCGTGACACCCGAGTCGTCCTGCGAGAGCTCGGCGACGTCGTACTCGTAGCGGATCTCGGCGGGCTCGTGCTCCGCGGCGCGTGCGCGCAGGACCGCCTCGGTGATGTGCTGCGGGCAGCGGAGCGAGGACGTCGGGCTAGGCGGATCGGACACTCCCTCGTCGGGGTCGGGCGTGCTCGTCCTACCGAGCTCCTCGCCACTGAGCGTGGTGGTCCACACCATCTGGCCGCAGAACTCCCGCGGCACGCCGCGCGCGCGCATTTCGTCCTCTGCGCCCCAGGCGCGCAGCAGCTCGGCCGTGCGCTGCATCAACCCAACCGCCTTCGGGTGATGGAGCGGCTCCGCGTGTCGTTCGACCAGCAGATGGTCGACGCCGAGCCGCGACAGCGTCAGCGACGCGGCGAGGCCGCACGGCCCTCCGCCGACGATCAAGACCGGAAATTCCTCGAGCATGAGCCTCTCCTGTGGTTGCGCCCCGACCCTGGGGCGAGCCTATCGCGGGGGCGGGCTACGCGCGGTCGTCGACCGCAGGCTCCAGGCTCAGGCTCTCGAGCGTCCGCGCCGCGGCGGCCCGAGCGCCTGCGGCGCTGCCCGCGTTGTGCAGTGGGCCCGTTCCGTCGGTGAGCAGCAACCACGCCTGCGCCGCGCCGCTCGCGGTCACCGGACCGGGGGCGGCCAGCGTCTCCGCGAGCCGCGTGAGCTCGGCGGCTACGCAGTCGAGACGACCTCGCGCCTCGAGCGGCAGGCGGCGGTAGCCGTCGGCCATCCGCCGGCGGCGAGGCGACGCCGTCAGCCGGCGTGCGCGCAGCGCGAGCGCCGGCGAGGTCTCGGGATACACGCCCGCGGCGAGGTCCCGGTCGAGCCGGCGCGCGCGGACACAAGCGGCAACGCGGTCGCGGAAGCCGGGCCGCCGAGCGACGAACAGGCCGGTCGTCTTGCTGTTTTCCGTGACTCGTGCCATAACCATCTTTCAGTTTACGCTGGTTACGCCTCGGCGTCAAGGTCGCGACCCTGGCCGGCAAGTCGTCCTGGAGGAGCGGGTGGTTCCCGCGCACCTGGATACTGAGCACTCCTCGGGGCAGCTGATCGAACGGCTCGGCTGGGCGATCGTCGACGCCGAGGACCTCGAAGCTCGAGCGAAGATGGGTGCTGCCACCCATTCCTCGGCGGGGGCGCCGCTGAGACAGTGAGCTCCACCGTCGACTACGGACACCTGCGAGGTCGCTCAGACCCCACCCGATTCTCCCGGTGTCATGTGCGGCGGACGCTGAGGTGGCCGGCGGGGTCGTGCCCGCCGGTCACCCCTCAGCCTTCGTGGGTCAGCTCAGGTTCGGCGCGATCGTGCGGACGATCTGCCGCCGGCGGGCGTCGAGTTCGGGAATCGTGATCCCAAGCCGGGCGGCGACCGCGGGACGGTCGAGCCCGTGGATCAGCATCGAGAAGATCGCCTGGTCATTCGTGGTCAGGCGAGCGCGAAGCGCCCCGATCGTCGACTCGGGGATCGCGGGGAGGTAGTGGCGGCCGTGGAAGAGGCGCCGGATGGCGATCGTCACCTCGTCGGCGAGCGCGGTCTTGCATAGCACGCCGTCGGCGCCCGCGATGATCGCGGCGGCGGCGAGCGTCGCGTCGGCGAACGCCGAGTACACGAGTACCGGCGGGGGCGACGGCCGCTGCTTGATCTCCTGTGTCAGCCAAAGACCGTCACGCCCGCCCAAGTGGTAGTCGACCACCGCGACGTCGGCCCAGCGCGCGAGGTCCGCGGTCGCCTGTGAGGCTCTGCCGGCCTCCGCGATCGTGACGAGGTCGTCCTGGGTCGAGAGCAGCTCGCGAACGCCGTGGCGCACCGCCGGGTGATCGTCGACGAGCACCACGTGAATCGGGAGGCCGGCGGAGCGGCGGGGTGCCGGAGCGCGGGTGCTCATCTGCTGGTCACGGTTCGACCAGCCCCTGGCGGATCGCGTAGCGGGTGAGCTCGACCCGGTCGCGCATCCCGAGCTTCTCGAGGATGTTCGCCCGGTGGCGCTCGACCGTCTTCTCGCTGATCACGAGCGCGGCCGCGATCTCACGGGTGCTGTGGCCCTCGGCGACCAGCTTTACGACCCCCTGCTCGCGCGGGGTGAGCGGGTCCTCGCGCACCGGCAGGTCCTGGCGCGCGCGGTTGAGGAAGTCCTCGATCAGCGGCGTCATCGCACCGGGATAGAGGAACCGCTCGCCGCGGAGGGTGGCGCGGCAGGCCTCGACGAGGTCGCGGTCGGCGACGGTCTTGACCACGTAACCCGACGCCCCCGCCTTCAGCGCCTCGTACAGGTACCGCTCGTTCTCGTGCATCGACAGCATCAGGATCCGCACGTCCGGACGGCGCCGGTGCAACTCCCGCGCCGCGTGCAACCCCGTCATCCGGGGCATCGCGATGTCGATCACCGCAAGGTCGAGTTCCTGGGCGAGCGCGGCATCGACCGCCTCGAGCCCGTCGCCGGCCTCGGCGACCACGTCGAGGTCGGGTTGCGCCTCGAGCACCATCCGCAGCCCGTGGCGAACGACGGCGTGGTCGTCGGCTAGAAGAATCCGGGCCTTGAGCGGGGTCATGGGTGCTCCTCGCCGAGCGGCACCTCCAGCCGAACCTCGCATCCCGGACCCGACGGTGGGGTGCCGAGCTCGAGCCTCGCGCCGACGAGCCCGGCGCGCTCGCGCATGCCCCGGATCCCGGCCCCTGCGACGGTGTGACGCGGGAGCCCGAGGCCGTAGTCGCGGACGGTCAGAATCAGGGTCTGATCGCGGCGCTCGAGCGTCAGCGTGGCCCGCGTGCTCGCCGAGTGCCGGGCGACGTTCGTGAGCGCCTCCTGCGCCACCCGGTAGGTGACGAGCTCGGTCGGGCTCGGCAGCGGCGGCAGATCCGACGCGATCGCGGACTCGACGTCGAGTCCGAGCTGGTGCGAGAACCGCTCCGCCAGAACCGCGAGCGAGTTCTCGAGCCCGAGGTCGTCGAGCGCCTCGGGCCGCAGCTCGAGCGCGATCCGGCGGACCTCTTCGAGACTCCCGCGGACCGCGTCCTGCACCGACGCGACGTCGTCGCGCAGCCCCTCCGGCGCCCGCGACGACACCCGCGAGAGCCCCAGCAGCACGGCCGTCAGGTCCTGCCCGACCTGGTCGTGAAGCTCCTGCGCGATCCGCAGCCGCTCGTCTTCCTGCGCGCCCAGGACCCGTGCGGTCGATTCGCGCCGCTCGGACTCGAGCCGCGAGAGCATCTCGTTGAACGTCAGCGCCAATTCGCCGGCCTCCGACGTCGCCTTGGCGTCGGGCATCCGGTCTCGCAGGCGGTCGAGGTCGACCGAACGCGCGAATCTGGTCAGCGCTTGGAGCGGGCTGACGACCCTGCGCAGCAAGTAGAGGTTGGCGAGCACGACGACGGCGACCGCGGCGAGCACCACCGCCAGCTCCTCGTCGAGCGCCAGCGCCGAGACCTTGCCCGGCGCGAGCACGAGGATCGTCACCGTCACCGCCACCACGACCAGCGCCGCGTTGATCCCCGTTACCCGGTGAAGCAGCGGCACGTACCGCCGCCGCCCGGGAGCCTCGGAGCGGCGGCGGTCGCGCCCGCCGGCCGTCGCGACCGCGGTTTCGCGGCGGATCACGGTCGTCATCCCGGCGGCCCTTCGAGCCGCCTGAGCATCTCCCCCAGCTGCGCTTCCAGGCGCGGACGGCTGAGACCGAGCGTCGCCGCCGCCTCCGCGGGAGCGATCCCGGCGAGCAGCAGTCCGAAGATCGCCTGCTGCTCGGGCTCGAGGCGACATCGGACACTCTCCCCCAGCCGCGGCGGCAGAAGGGGTAGCTGCCGCCGCCCGGAGGCGACGCTCCGGATCGCCTCGCAGAGATCGGCTCCGAGCCTGCCCTTGCTGACGATCGCGTCTGCCTCAGCGACCACCGCGGCCGCGGCCAGCAGGCCATCGGCGTACGCCGAGTAGATCAGCACGGCAGGCGGCTGAGGAAGTCTCTTGAGCTTGCGGCTGAGCCACAGCCCGGTGCGGGCGCCGAGCTGGTAGTCGGCGACCGCGACGTCGACGGGATCGCGCTCTGCTATCGCAAGCCCGGCTTCGGCGCTCGAGACCGCGGCGACGACCTCGAACTCCGGCTCGTCGGCGAGCAGCTCGCGCAGGCCCGCCCGCACCGCGGGGTGGTCGTCCACGACCAGCACGCGCGTGCGCTCGGACGACGGCTCTCGACCAGCAAATTGCTCGGGGGACGTCTTGGTCGCGACGGTGGTCATCGGCACTCCTTTCGCATCGCCGTCCACGGTCGCTCAGCGACGGGCTAAGTGGAATGGGTGCGAGGCCCCATCTGGGGCGGAGGCGGGCTACGGCTCGATCAGACCGTGGCGGATCGCGTACCGGGTGAGCGCGACCCGGTCGCGCATCCCGAGCTTCTCCATCACGTTCGCGCGGTGGCGCTCGACCGTCTTCTCGCTGATCACGAGCATTTCGGCGATCTGCTTGTTGCTGTGGCCCTCGGCGACGAGCTTGACGACCTCCTGCTCGCGCGGCGTCAGCGGGTCCTCGCGTACCGGCAGGTCGCGGCGTGCGCGGTCGAGGAACTCCTCGATCAGGGGTGTCATCGCCCCCGGGTACAGAAACCGCTCGCCGCGCATCGCCGCCCGCACCGCCTCGACCAGGTCGCGGTCGGCGACGGTCTTGACCACGTAACCCGACGCCCCCGCCTTCAGCGCCTCGTACAGGTAGCGCTCGTTCTCGTGCATCGACAGGATCAGGATCCGCAGCTCGAGACGGCGGCGATGCAACTCCCGCGCCGCGTGCAACCCGGTCATCCGCGGCATCGCGATATCGAGGATCGCGAGATCGACGTCTTCCTGCAGGCCCCGTTCGACCGCCTCGGCGCCATCGCCCACCTCCGCGACGACCTCCATGTCGGGCTGCGCATCGAGCACCATCCTCAGCCCGCCGCGGACGACCGCGTGATCCTCGGCGAGCAGGATCCGCGTTCGCAGCGGGATCATCGCGGCGACCCGGTCGGAACCTGGAGCTGGACCTCGGTCCCCGGCCCCGGCTCGCGGTTGTGGATCTTGAGCGCGGCGCCGACGAGCGCGGCGCGCTCGCGCATCCCCCGGATCCCGCTGCCGGGCACCCACTTGGGATCGATGCCACGGCCCTGGTCGCGGACGGTGAGGACGACGCGGCCGTTGGCTGGCTGGAGCGTCAGCTCGGCCTCGCCCGCACCGGAGTGGCGCGCGACGTTCGTGAGCGCCTCCTGGGCGACGCGGTAGATCACGAGCTCGGCGTCGCCTGAGAGTGCCGGGAGCGGTTCGGCGATCCGGCACGAGACCTCCATCTTCGAGCGCTCCGAGAACCGGTCGCACAGCACCGCGAGCGCGCTCTCGAGCCCCAGGTCGTCGAGCGCCTCGGGACGGAGCTCGATCGCGATCCTGCGGACGTCCTCGAGAATCGAGCGGATCGACTCCTGCGCGTCGCTGACCACCCGGCCGAGCTCGTCGGGGGCGCGAGCCTGAATCCGCGCGAGCAGGAGCAGTACCGCGGTCAGCTCCTGACCGACCTGGTCGTGGAGCTCCTGCGCGATCCGCAGCCGCTCGGACTCCTGGGCGGCGAGCACGCGGCCGGTCGCCTCGCCGCGTTCGGCGCGGAGCCGCTCGAGCATCTCGCCGAAGGTGACGGCGAGCTCCCCGGCCTCCGAGGTCGCCTCCGCGTCGGGAATGGGCAGTCTCGGGTCGGTCAGGTCGACCGTCCGTGCGACCTCGGTCAGATCCTGCAGCGGGCGCGTCACCCGACGCAGCAGAAACGTGTTCAGCAGCACCAGCAGCACGACCACGGCGAGCAGCACGACGCCCTCCACCTCGATCCGATAGGACGCCTCGTGGCCGGGCACAAGCACGACGATCGTCGCCCCGACCGCTACCAGCAGCAGGACCGTATTGATCGTGGCCACCCGGCGGAACAGCGGCACGTATCGCCGCCGCCGAGGAGTTTCGGGTCCGGAGCTGCTCAACGCGTGGACACCTACCACCGTCCCCGGTGCACGACCTCGTCGAACGGCCGACGGTCGGGGTTCCGGATCGGTGCCAGAGGGCGGTCGGCCGGGTAGCCGAAGTCGAGCAGGTAGGCGACGCGGCGGTCGGCGGGGAGACCCAGCACCGCGCGCGCCTTCGCCTGGTCCTGGACGCCGACGTGGCCGCTGCCGACGCCCTGGTCGGCGGCGGCGATCATCATCGCCATCGTCGCCTGGCCGACGTCGTAGCGCGCGCGCTCGCGGACCGTCGCGTCGTCGTACTCCTCGATCACGAGCGCGACCGCGGCTGCCGCGTCCGCGGCGTGGAACGCGCCCGGTCCGACCGTCGACAGCTCCCGCAGCTGCTCGCGGTCGGTGACGAGCACGAAGTCCCACGGCTGCCAGTTGCGCGAGGAGGGCGCTCGTCGCCCCGCCTCGAGGATCCGATCCAGCACCGGCGCGTCGATCGGCCGATCGGCAAACTGCCGGACGTTGCGGCGGGAGGTGATCGCGTCCCAGGTCTCCATGCTCAAGCCTGCTTTCTTGGGCTGATGGCGTACCACTACAGTCTGTCGTGATGGCCGAACCCACCGACGGCGGGCCCGCGATCACCGCCTGGGCCGACTACATATGCCCGTTCTGTTACGTCGGCCTGGAACGGGCGGCATGGCTCGAGCGCCGGTTCGGCGCGCGGCTGGCGTGGCGGCCGTTCGACCTGCATCCCGAGTACCCGCCCGACGGGATCCCGTTCTCGGAGCTCGAAGCCCGCTACGGCGGCGACGTCGCAGCGCGGCAGCGAGCGATGTTCGACGAGGCCGGGCTCCCGTACGGGGGCAAGCCCGAGACGATCCCGAACTCGCGCCGGGCGCTGACGCTCGGCGAGCTCGCGCGCGAGCGCGGCGTGTTCGCCGAGCTCCACCCGAGGCTGTTCGACGCGTATTGGGTGCGCGGGCTCGACATCGGCGACGAGGCCGTGCTGGTTGGCGAGGGGACGGCGGTCGGGCTGGAAGAGAGCGAGATCCTCGAGACCATCCGTGAAGGTCGCTACCTCGACCAGGTCGAGGCGTACACGCGCGCGGCAACCGAGCTCGGCGCCGGCGGCGTGCCGGCCTGGCTGGTCGACGAGCGTTTCCTGGTGCCCGGGGCCCAGCCGCACGACGTGTTCGAGCAGGTGCTCGAGCGCCTCGGGCACCAGCCGCTCCCGACCTGATCTGCGCCGGTCGCCGGGCCGTAGTACGGCTAACCGAACGCCACGCCGGTGGGCTTCCTCATGGTCCCCGGCGGCTCCCGGTGAGAGCCTGGACCGATGCTGCCTGCGACCCGCAGAATGCCGTCGGCCACCGCCGCGACCGCCACGAAGGCGCCAGCGGGATTCCCGTTCAGCGCAGCGCGGCGAGGAACTGCTTGCCCGCGTGCGAGCGGTACCTGAGCCGCTTATCGGCGATTCCGATCTCCTGGATCACCCCGTGGCGAACCTTGAGCACGCCGATGCTGCGCCCGTTCGGGAGCAGATACCAGTCGTTCAGTCCGATCCTGATCCGCCGGCCGACGTGCAGCCGGCGGGCGACCTTCGACAGCCGCGCTCCGGGCTTGACCCCGCGTAGGGCGTACAGGCGGTCGGAGGTCGAGAGCAGCACGACCCGGCCGCTCAGCCGACCGCGCACCTTCCGCTTCAGTCCGTGCAGCATCGCCGGGGAGGGATACGCCGCGCGAATCCCAATCGGCTTCAGACAGAAGAAGTCCATGTAGCGGCGGCCGCGAGTCGACGAGTGCGTGAGGATCGAGCGGGCGCGGGTGCGCTTCATCGCGAGCGACAGCGGACCGATCCCGGCCTGAGTGAGCTTGCCGGTGGCCTTCGGGCAGCCCGGCTTCGGGTGGTAGAACCCGGGCGGCAGCGGTGCCGGTCCCGACGGCGCGGGCCCCATCGTTCCGGGCGCGCCGACGACGAGCCCGATCGGCGTCGTCGCGTCGGTCAGGTTGAACAGCGTGGTGGCCGACTGCGGCGTCAGCGAGGTCGCGCTGAACGCGGTCACGCTGTAGAGGACCGAGCCGTTGGCGGGACTGCCGACGTCCGACCGCGGAACGCTCAACGTGATCACGCCGGTCCTGGCGTCGTATGACGCCTGCGAGGAGCTCAGCTTGTTGGTCTGCGGATACGCCAGATACTTGGTGTGCTCGCCGGGGTTCGACGGCGGGATACCAGCGGTCTCGCCGTCGAAGAACGTGGGGCTCCCTCCTCCGCCGTTGTCCATCCCCGCGTAGTAGATGTGGCCGTTTCCGGTGGTACCCGGCCGCACGTCGGTCCAGCGGATCAGCCAGCTGGCGTCGGGGCCGCCCACGCCCGGGGAGACGGCGAGGCTGGAGAGGCTCTTGACGTCGATCTTCGCGACGAGCGTGTTGTCCGGCCCGTTGGCGAGCGAGGCGCCGGTGAGGTCGAGGTTGTCTCCCGCCGGGGTGCTGCTGCCGTTGGCGTTGTAGAAGGCATCACCGGTCGGGTCCTTCACCGAGCCCATCGGATCCCCCGGGCGACTGCCCTGGGTGACGGTGCCAGCCGACGCCAGCAGGCTCGGGCCGCTCGTCTGGCGGCTGATCGCCTCCGGCCCGGCATCCTCGCCGGCCGAGCTGTTGCCCGACGTGTCGAACACGTAGGAAACGACGGCCGCGCCGCGGCTGTCGGTCGTCACCTGCAGGAAGTCGCCGAGGCTTCGGTCGCCGCCGGTCGCGCAGCCGAGCCCGTTCGTGCAGATCTGCCCGTGCTTCACGTACGTCTCGGAGACGTTCGAGGTCGCGTACGAGGGACTCGAGGCGTGGGCGTTCAGGCTCTGGCCGATCTGCACGGACCACTCCGCCTTCGTGAACGAGCCCGCGCCGTAGAGCGTGCACGTGCCCGAACCGCTACCGATGCAGGTGCCGGGCTCGGACACCTCGGCCGTGTGGTACCAGACGACGTCGACCCGGCCGTCGCTGCCGGCGGTGATCCAGGGGAACGTGTTGGTCCCAGCGCTCGCGCCGCTCCCGGTGATCGCCTGCGGAGCCGACCAGGTCACCTGCGAGGGGTCGGCCATCGTAGCCGGCTCCAGCGAGTGCACCACGTAGATCTGCTCGGGTGCCGTGTACCCGCCGAAGTTCGGATCGCTGCTCGACGCGTGGTCGATTGGCCCGGCGGTGAAGGCGACGTACAGGTAGCCGGCCGAGTCGCGCGCGATCGAAGCGAAGTTCTCGCCGGCGGTCTCCTCGGCGTTGCCGTTCGAGTCCACGCACGTCTTGTCCGGGCACAGCGCGGCGTCGAGGTTGGGGCTCTCGGTCCAGGTGGCCGTCGTCGGTGTCCCGGGCTTGATCTTGCCCTCGGAGACCCTGACCCCGGGCGTGTTGCCGGACCCCTCGGTCGAGGTGTGGGCGATGAACACGTTGCCCGTGCTCGGATCGACGACCTGGTTTCCCGAGATCCCCTCGTTGTCGGTGACGCAGTCCTGGATCGCGGCGCCGGCGCAGTCGCCGGTGAGCGCGCCGACGTTGGAGTTGACGACTGGCAGGAAGTGCGTGCCGTCGGTCGAGACCGTCTCCACGAGCTGGTTGCCGCCACTCGCCGAGGTGTTGGTGGCGTCGTAGTCCTGATAGAGCACGAGGTTGTTGCCGGCAGCGCTGCCGGTTCCCGTGAACCACATGCGGTCGTCGGGCGTGTTCGGTGCCCCGAGGCAGTTGGTGCTCCAGTGCGCGCCGCCGTCGGTGCTCATGCTGTTGGAGATGTTGGTGAGGCCCTGGAGGTCCGAGAAATACAGGGCGTTCCCTGGATCTACGAACAGGTCCGTGTCGCCGCCGCCGACGCAGGTGGTGGGCTTGCCCGGCCCGATGTTGCCGGGGGTGAGCTGGTAGCTGTTGCCGTCGTCGTGCGAGGCCCAGACGAAGCTCTGGGTGCTCGAGAACCCGAACGGCACGCTCGAGTAGATCGTCCCCTTGCCGTCGACCTTCACGTCGGGCTCGAATCCGGGGCGTTGCTGATCGACGATCACCGCGTGCGAGAACCCGATCGACCCGTCGGCCTGCTTGCCGGCTGTCTTGGAATCGGCCGCGCCAGCCACCAGGCCCGCCGCGATCGCGAGCACTCCGACGACGGGCAACGCCCGCAACGGTCCCCTGCGCAGAACCTGGATCGACACCGAGGCGGCAATCTATCGCCGTCGGGGCGACGGCGCGCCGCCTACCGGCCCGGCTACCCGCAGCCGGTGATCCCGCCATCCAGCGGGATCGTGACTCCGGTCAGGTACGAGCCGGCGCGCGAGCTGAGGAACTGGACGAGCCCGGCGACGTCGTCCTGGCGCCCGGCGCGGTGCAACGGCACCATCTGCTCGATCGCCTGGCGTCCCTCGTCGGTCGCGAACATGAACGCCGTCATCTTGCTCTCGAACGGCCCCGGCGCGATCGTGTTGACGGTGATGTGCTCCCGCGCGAGCTCCTTCGCCAGGTGCCGCGTGAGCATGTGGACGGCCGCCTTGGCGGCGCTGTAGCTGTAGTTCTGGGTGAGCGGCACCCGCAGACCGTCGATCGACCCGATGTTGATCACTCGCGCCGGGTCCTCGGCGCTCGCGGCGGCGCGGAGCGCCGGCAGAAGCCCAACCGTCAAGTGGAACGGCCCCTCGACGTTGGTGTGCATCACTCGGTCCCAGCCGGACGGCGGGAACTCCTCGAGCGGCGCGCCCCAGGTCGCGCCGGCGTTGTTGACGAGGATCTCGAGCCGGTCCACGCGCGCGCGTACTTCGTCGGCGAGCGCCCTCGCGCCCTCGGGTCTTGATAGGTCTGCCGGGATCGCCTCGCACTGGCCGAGCTGCGATACCTCCGCCGCCGCGGCCTCGAGATCGCCGACCTTGCGCGAGGAGACGATCACACGCACCCCCGATGCCGCCAGCCCGCGCGCGATCATCAGCCCGACCCCGCGCGAGCCGCCGGTGACGAGCGCGGTCTTCCCGGAGACGTCGAACAGGTCTGGCATCGAGCGGGATCCTATGCGCACGAGGCCCGGCGTCGTCGACAGCGTGAGCGACAATCGGGCTGCATGCTCGGGTTGATCGTCGCCAACGTCCGGCGCCGCCGAGCCCGGACCGCGCTCACGGCTGCCGGGATCGCCGTCGGGGTCGCAGCGATCGTCGCGTTGCTCGGTCTGTCGGCCGGCCTCAACAACACGGCCGGGCAGCTCGTTCACCTAGGGAAGGCCGACCTCGGGTTGTTCCAGGCAGACGCAGGCGACCCGACCTCGTCGGTGCTGCCGCTGTCGGTCCTGCGCAAGGTTCGCGATCAGCCGGAGGTCGTCGAGGCGACGCCGCTCCAGCTCGTGATCGGCGCGGTCAAGGCCGCGCCGTCGGCGATCGTGTTCGGGGCACAGCCGACCGGGTTCGTCGCCCGCCGGCTCGTGTTCACGACGGGGGCCGGCCCCGGTGCCGGGAAGGTCGCGATCGGCACGCTGCTGGCCTCGCAGCTGCGCCTCCGCCCCGGCGACCCGATCGTCCTCGGTCACCGCACGTTCACGGTCTCGGGGATCTACAACTCGGGGATCACGTTTGAGGACACGGGCGCGATCACGACGCTCGCCGACGCGCAGGCACTCGCCGGCAGGACGCCACAGGAGACGACGACGATCGCCGTCAGGCTCCAGCCCGCGACCTCGGTGAGCGTGGCGAAACGGAGGCTGACCGCCGCGCTGTCCGGGGTGACCGTGATCTCGGATCCGAGCGAGGCCGTCCGCGCCGGCGCGAATACCGAGCTGATCTCGAAGGCGGTGCTGCTGATCGTCGTGCTCGCGCTGATCATCGGCGCGCTCTCGGTCGCCAACACGATGCTCGCGGCCGTGCTCGAGCGCCGCAGGGAGCTCGCGCTGCTATCGACGATCGGCTGGAGCTCGGGACAGCTCGCGTGGCTCGTCCTCGGCGAGGCCGTGGCGGTGAGCATGCTCGGCACCGGCGTCGGCCTGCTGCTCGGGCTGATCGCCAGCAACGGACTCCCGGCGGTGCTGGGCCTCGGGTCGTTCATCTCGCCCGACTTGACCGCGTGGGGACTCGGCCGCGCAGCGCTGATCGGGGTCGCGATCGGCGTGCTGGGGGCGATCTACCCGGTTTGGCGCGTGCGTCGCATGTACGCCGCCGAGGCGCTTGCCCCGGACTAGGCGTCCGTCACGCGGCCGTCGATCAGCCCGACCACCCGGTCGGCGCGATCGGCCACCATCGGAGCGTGGCTGACGACCAGGACGGTCATCCCGTGCCGATCGCGGAGCGTCGCCAGCAGGTCGAGCGCCCGTTCCGCGCTCGCGGCGTCGAGCGCGCCGGTCGGCTCGTCCGCGAGCAGCAGCCGCGGCTGGTTGGCGAGGGCGCGAGCCAGCGACACCGCCTGGCGCTGTCCGCCCGACAGCTCCGACGGGAGGTGCTCGGCCCGGTCCGCGAGGCTCACCTCCTCGAGCAGCTCGAGGCTGCGCTCGTGGCGCTCACGTCGGCCGACGCCGACCGCGAGCAGAGCCGACTCGATGTTCCCCTGCGCGCTCAGGTATGAAAGGAGCTGGTTGTCCTGGAACGCGAACCCGACCGTGTGGCGGCGAAACTCAACCGCGTCCTGTGGCTCGGGCACGGGCCGGCCGTCGACGAGGATCGTGCCCGAGTCGGCGCGGGTGAGGCTCCCGATCACATTCAGCAGCGTGCTCTTGCCCGAGCCGGCCGGTCCGGTGATGGTCACCCATTCCGACGGCGCGGCATCGAGTGAAACGCCCCGGAGCGCCTTGACCGGTCCGTACGACTTGGCGACGTCGCGCAATTTCACCTCCGCGCCGCGCCCCTCGCGGGGACCGTTCATTTCGTTGGCGTGACCGGCCAGGTGAGCGTGATCGAGCCCTTGGGGGTGTGGACGACCGTCTGCACGGCGAGCGGTTGGCCCACCGCCTCGGGAGGGAAGTTGAGCCTGTCGCGCAGCCGGCCGCCGGTCAGCTTGTGCGTCGGCGGCGTCTCGTGCCCCACAACCTGGCCGCCGAACGTGAAGGCGGTCACGACCGTGCCGTCCAACGGATTTCCATTCGGGTCGGTGACGGTCACCGTGTAGAACCAGTTGGCCTTCAGCTTCGGCGTGTGGTTGTCGCCCACGAGCTTGCCGCGGACCGGGCCGGTGGTGACCTGCGAGCTCGGGGCGCCCGAGGGCGCACTCGACGCGGTCGCGGTGCTGTGTGTCGCCGAACTGCTCGAAGCGCTTCCGCCGCACGCGGCGAGCGCGACCGCCGCCACGACCGCGCCGAGCACCGCTCTAGTCATCGAACTCCGCGGGGCGCTTCTCGAGGAACGCCGAGACCGCCTCGGGTAGCGCCGAGCCGAACGTGGCCATGATCTGCTGGCGGTCCTCGAACTCGATCGCCGCCTGCTCCGACGGGATCTCGAGCGCCGCCCACATGCCGCGCTTGGTGAGCCTCACGCCCCACGGCGCGAGCGCCGCGATCTGCCCTGCTGCCTCGAGCGCGCGGTCGCGCAGCGCCGGGCCTTCGACCACATCCGAGACGAGCCCGATCCTGAGCGCCTCCCCGGCGCCCACCCGCCGCCCGGTCAGCATCAACTCGTGCGAGCGCGAGGCGCCGATCAGCCGCGGCAGCAGCCAGCTCGTGCCCATGTCGCAGTTAGAGACGCCGATGTTGATGAACGCAGCGCGGAACACCGCGTCGGCGCTCGCGAGCCGGATGTCAGAGCCGAGCGCCAGCGCCAGGCCAAACCCGGCGGCGGGCCCGTTGACGGCCGCGATCACAGGCTGCGGCAACGAGCGCAGCTGCAGGATCAGCGTCGACATGTCCTGCTGGTTGGCGAGCCGGTTGCGCGCCTCGTCCCCGCCCTCGTTGCCGGGCGCCTGACCGTAGCCGTGCAGGTCAAGCCCGGCGCAGAAGCCGCGACCGGCGCCGGTCAGGACCACCGCCCGGCACGAGCGGTCGCCACCGATCGCCCGAAGCTCGCCGTGCAGCGCGCCGCACAGCTCCGCGGTCATCGTGTTCAACTGCTCGGGGCGGTTGAGCGTGAGCAGTCGGACGTGGGGCGCCGGCTGGTCTGAGAGCAGAACCGAACTCACCGCGGCAATCTTAGGCTTGGCGGGGGTCGGAGCCGGGCTGCCCGGCGCGCTACGCGGCGGCCGGTTGCGCGGCGGCCTCGCCGCGCGCGGCGACCTTCCCGCGGATCAGGTCGGCTGCCCGCTCGGCGATCATGATCGTCGGCGCGTTGGTGTTGCCGCGGACCAGCGTCGGCATCACCGAAGCGTCGACCACGCGCAGGCCCTCCATCCCGAGCACGCGTAGCTCCGTGTCGACGACCTTGCCCATCGCGCAGCTGGAGACCGGGTGGTAGAGCGTCGTCGAGTTGCGCTCGATGTGGGCGGAGATGTCCGCGTCGTCGTCGCTCGCCGGGATCCCGTACGCGCCCGTTGATACGGCCTGGAGCGCCGGCTGCTCGGCGATCTCCATGCACCTGCGGACGCCATCGATCAGCGTCGCGCGGTCCTCCTCGGCGACCAGCGTAGTTGTGGAGGATCCGCGGCTTCGCCGTCGGCACCCGCGAGCGGATCTTCACGAACCCACGGCTCCTCGGGCGCAACAGGCAGGCGGAGATCGCCCAGCCGTCGACGAGGATCTCGCCGGCCCCGCCCTCGGGGAACAGGATCGGGATCGAGTGGATCTGGATGTCCGGCGCCTCGAGCCCGTCGCGGGTCCGGATGAAGCCGCCCGACTCCGCGAAGTTCGAGGTGAGCGGGCCGCGCGCCTCGCTCTGCAGCAGGAGCATGTTCTCCTCGGTCTCCACGGTCAGCAGCGAGGGCTCGTCGGTCGTGTAGGTGATCCACGTCGCGATGTGGTCCTGCATGCCCTGGCCGACCGGGAGCTCGTGGGCCTGACGGGATGTTGCTGAGCTCAAGGTCCTCGCCGGGCCGATCCCGCTCAGCAGCAGGATCTGGGGGCTCTGGTAGCTGCCCGCGCTGAGGATGACTTCGCCGGCGCGGATCTCTCTCAGCGTGTCGTTCTGGTCGACCTCGACGCCGACCGCGCGAGTGCCCTCGAGCAGCAGCCGGTTGACGTACGCGCCGGTCTCGACGGTCAGGTTCGGGCGGTCCATCACCGGGTGCAGGTAGGCGACCGAGCCGAGCACCGCATCCCGTCGCGCTGGGTCACCTGGTACCAGCCGACGCCGTCCTGCTCGGGGCCGTTGAAGTCGTCGTTGGCGGGCAGCCCCGCCTCGAGCCCGGCCTCGATGAACGCCTCGCAGCGTCTTGTGCCGCGCGCGGCCCTCGCTGACACGCAGCGGGCCGCCGGCGCCGTGCAGCTCCGAGGCTCCGCGCTCGTTGTCCTCGGCCTTGATGAAGTACGGGAGCACGTCGTCCCAGCCCCAGCCCGTCGAAGCCCATCGCCGCCCACTCGTCGTAATCGGCGCGGTTGCCGCGGATGTAGACCATCGCGTTGAGCGACGAGGAGCCGCCGAGCGTCCGGCCTCGCGGGAGGACGCGCTGGCGGTATCCGAGGCCCGGCTCGGGATCGCTGACGAAAGCCCAGTCGTACTTGCTGGTGCGCGAGAGCGAGCTGGCCCGGCGGCAGATGGATCTCGTCGGCCGTGTCGGGCGGCCCCGCCTCGAGCAGGCACACCTTCACGTCCGGGTCCTCGGTGAGCCGGTTGGCCAGCACGCAGCCGGCCGATCCCGCTCCCACGATCACGTAGTCGAACTCGGTCATCCTCGTCTCCCTCGACGTTGGGGTCGGCCCATTCTTGAACTGTCTGGCCAGCCAGTCAAGCCGACCTAAGAAGCGCAGAAGAAAGGGCTCGGAGAGGCTGGACCCATCGGCTAGCCTTGTGGCGCCAATTAGACCGGGGTCTTCAACTCAGGAGAGCGCAAGATGGCAACGGGGAACCAATTCGCAGCACCTGGCACTGCCGCACTGAGCCGGGACCAGACCCGCGCCGTGTTCGGCCAGGTGATGGGCCTTGTGGCGTTCACCATGGCTTTCGGCGCTCGGCGCGTACGTCGCGCGCGACCTGAGTGGCGGCGCCGGATTTCTGTTCTTCATTCTCGCGTTCGGCTGCATCTTCGGGCTGAACATCGCATTCCAGCCGCGGTCGCGAGCAGCTCGCGATCGTGCTGCTGTTCGCAATGGGTCTGTTGCTCGGGATGTTCGTGGCGCCGATGATCAACTACTACGCGCACACCAATCCTGGCGTCGTCTACCAGGCGGCGGGCACGACCGCGCTGTTCGTGGCCGTCATGGGCGGGATCGGTTACACGACCCAGCGCGACTTGGCACCAGCTGGCCAGAGCGCTCCTGATCCCGTTCATCGTGGTGCTGGTGTTCGGGCTGATCGCCACCTTGGTCGCGATTCCGAACGCCAATGTCATCTACTGCGTGGCGATGCTGGCGATCTTCGCCGGCTTCACGGCATTCGACTTCAACCGCCTGGCCCGCGCCGGGAACCAGTACGGCCCGGTGCCGATCGCGGCCAGCATCTTCCTCGACATCTTCAACGTCTTCCTGTTGCTGCTGAGCCTGCTCGGCGGCGGCGGCGGCCGCCGGTAGAGCGATCGGCCCAACCTCGACCTGGCGTCGGACCACGAGTCCGACGCCACACGTTCGTGAGGGCGCGCAAGCAGATGCGGCAAGACTCCAAGAAGCGCCTCTGGGTGGTCGCCAGCCTGGGGATCGCTGCGGTGGCGCTCGCCGGCTGTGGCGCTTCCTCGTCCCCCGCCAGCCCGCCCATCACGGCGCAGGCGAACGGATCCCCCACCGCCACGCGGACGTCGCCCGACCCGGCAACCGTGGCGGGCACCACGTCGGCCGGCGCGGCATCAACGACAGCGGCCCACCGGCTCGGTCCTGAAGGGATCCCGCTCGAGAAGGGGCGGCAGCTGGCGCCAGCCTCGACGACGACGCAGGGCGCGACGGTCGACGGCATCCAATGCGCGCCGCTCGAACAACTCGCGTACCACATCCACGCCCACCTACAGGTATATGTCAACGGGCAACCGCGGAAACTGCCGGCCGCGATAGGCCTCGTCGGCCCGGTGGCCCAGCAGACCCCGTACGGCCCCTTCTACGGCGCCCAGAAGTGTTACTACTGGTTGCACACCCACACCACCGACGGAATCATCCACATCGAATCCCCGACGCCCAGGATCTACACGCTCGGCAACTTCTTCGACGAATGGCGCCAGCCGCTGAGCTCGAGGCGTGTCGCGAGCGCCACCGGGGCCGTTCACGCTACGGTCAACGGCAGGCCCTGGATCAGGAGCCCGCGCGCGATCCTGCTGAAGAAGCACACGGTCATCCAGCTCGCCGTCGGTAGGCCGATTCCGCCGTTTCACAAGGTCAACTGGGGAACCTCGGGGCTCTGAGCCGGGCGGCCTCGCCGCTCTGAGCGTCCGCAGGGATCACGTGAGCGCCGACATCATCGTCTCCTACGACGGCACTGCCAACGACGATGACGCGCTCGCGCTCGGCAGAGCACTCGGCGCGACCGGGGCCAAGTTGGCGTTGGCATACGTACGCCACTCGCGGGAGCTCGATCCGCGCCGCGAGGCGCTCGCGCAGCACGACGCCGACCGCCGACTGCGCAGCGGCGTGCAGCTGCTCGTCCGGGACGACGTCGCCACGCACGTGATCGTCAGTGCGTCCACCGACGGCGGTCTCGAACAGCTGGCCGAGGCCGAAGGCGCGTCGGTGATCGTGTTCGGCTCCGACTATCGGACGGCACCCGGACGGGCCGAACCGGGCAACACTGCCCAGCGCCTGCTCGACGGGGGCAAGGTGGCAGTCGCGGTCGCGGCAGCAGGTCGCAGGCTGCACCCGGACGAGCCGATCCGCTCGATCGGCGTCGCTACCGACGACGTTGACGGCTCGGTCCGCGAGATCGTCGACGCGCTTGCCGCCAAGCTTGGAGCGAGCGCCGTCGTGGACGCCGGCGAGCGGGTCGATCTGATCGTCGTCGGGTCGCAGGCGAACGCGCCCGAGGGACGGATCGCGCTAGGCGGCTCAGCCCGCGCGCGCGCTGAACTCCTCGCGCGGCTCGGTACTGGTGCTGCCGAAGGGCCGCACCACGCTGGTCTGAGAAGCCCGCTCGAACCTACACTCGAGCGCCTGATGCCCTTCTCCACCGGGCCAGCTACGACGGAAGTCTCGAAGGCCCGGCGCCGGCGCGGCCGCAGAGAACGCTGGGTCGTCGGGCAGCGGCGCGCCTGCTGGCGGCGGTCCTGATACGCCGAGAAGACACCGCTGATATCGTGACCTCGTCTAGGGGAAGAGCGGCCACGGCTGCCTGAATTTCACCTACGCGATGGTCATGGGCGGCGAGCGGCTGCACGCGTGCGGCGCGGAGGCCAGGAAGTTGTGCGCAGCACCCCCGTCGTTCGGTGGCCGCCGTTTCGGTGGCCTCGCCAATGACCTCAAAGCGAGGCTCAAGGGCGCCTGCCGAGACGCCGGGCTGCCATACGCCACGAGTACCTGAGCCGACGCTGCCCGTTTTCGAGCGGGACTGGCGGCGGCCTTATCCAAATGCGACAGAACGTCCCGGGGCAATGCTGGACCCTCGGACATGGTGCGCGTTCGGGGATTCCATGAGGCTGCTTCCGTCAGCCCGGCAAGCGGCCGAGCCACCGTCCGCCCGCGGGCCTCAACACGTGTATCCCCGACGATAAGGAGAAGCATGTGAGGCCTCACTGGTTAGACACCGGCAGTACCGCCTGGCAGCTGACCGCGGCGACGTTCGTCGGCCTGATGAGCGTTCCCGGGGCTCGCGTCCTGTACGGGGGCATCATGCAGAAGCGCTGGTCGATCAACAGCATGATGCTGACGTTCGGGACCTTCTCCGTCGTGCTGATCATCTGGGTGCTGTGCGCGTTCAAGATGGGCTTCGGCAACCCGTGGTTCAACCCGGCTGCCCACCTCGCCAAGGATGGGTTCTTCGGGAATTCATCGGGAACCCGAGGCCGGTGCTGTCGCACAAGAGCTCTCAGCCCAGGACGGTGACATACCGGGCGGGTCGGAACGCGATCAGTGCCGTTCCCGAAATCCGCGTTGTCTACTTCCAGTTCGTGTTCGCGGCGATCACCCCGATCCTCGCGCTGGGTTCGGTGCTCGGGCCGCGTCAACTTCAAGGCCTGGATTCCGTTCGCGGTGCTGTGGATCACGTTCGTCTACACGGTCAACGCGTTCCTGATCTGGGGCGGCGGTTACTTCGGCCCTCCACGGCGCCGTCGACTTCTCCGGCGGCTACGTGATCCACCTGTCGGCCGGAATCTCCGGCTTCGTCGCCGCTGCAGTGATCGGGCCAAGACTCCAGCGCGATCGCGAGATCGACGCGCCGAACAACATGGCGATGGTCGCGGTCGGGGCCGGGTCTGCTGTGGCTCGGCTGGAACGGCTTCAACGGCGGCGACCCGTATGCCGCCAACCAGTCGGCCGCCGCCGCGGTGCTGAACACGAACCTGGCGACCGCGGTCGCGTTCGCTGGCTGGGTCGTGTGGGACTACCTGACCGGCCGCAAGCCATCGCTGATCGGAGGCGTCAACGGGATGATCATCGGACTCGTCGCGATCACCCCCGCGGCCGGCTTCGTCAACGGTTGGGGCGCGATCGCGATCGGCGTGATCGCGTAGACGATCGTGTACTTCGCGATGAACTACCTGAGCCGGGTGCGGCCGTTCCGAAATGTCGACGACACGCTCGGGGTCGTGTACACCCATGGTTTCGCCGGTCTCGCCGGCGGTCTGTTGGTCGGGGTCTTCGCCGACC
This sequence comes from uncultured Solirubrobacterales bacterium, assembly GCA_963770735.1. Classification (GTDB taxonomy): domain Bacteria; phylum Actinomycetota; class Thermoleophilia; order Solirubrobacterales; family Solirubrobacteraceae; genus Palsa-465. The sequence continues at coordinate 224,456 of CAVYRB010000002.1, forward strand.
CGCACATGGGGCTGTTCTACAAGACGGGCGAAGACGGTCCTGATCGCGACCGGCGGCGTGGCCGGCGTGTCCACGGCAACTGGACGCTGCTCAAGTGGCAGTTCTTCGCCGCGCTGTTCGTGATCGTCTGGACGGGCGTGGTGACGTTCATCCTGCTGAAGCTCGTCAACCTGGTCATCCCGATGCGGATGAGGACCGAGAACATGGAGATCGGCGACGTCGCCGAGCACGGGCACGAGGTGTACCCCTCGGACATGCCCTCGCTCGGGTATCCGGGCGGGGTGCCGGGGCTCGCCCCGGAAGGCGACGCCGGCGGCGCCATCCACGGCGTAGCCGCCTGATGGCCGTAGGACCGAGGCGTCGCGCACTCTCCGGGGTGCGCGGCGCCTTTTGTCCATTTGGATAAGGAACTAGGCGCGCCTATCCCTTACGCTTGCGCCACGCCTCGGCCGCCGTGGCGCGGTCGTGGGCGCTCGGGTGCGAGCGCGCCCAGCTGTCCCTTTCAAGAAGCTCAAGTGCCACCGAAGGAGTAACTGAATCTATGCCTCGCATTCGTCAGCAGAACGTCCTGGCCGCGCAGTGGACGCCGAACGGCGGCGCCCTCGGAGCCGCCGACCTGACCGATTCCGGACAACCAGGTCTTCGGGCTCGAACGTGTTCAGCCCCGCCGATGCAGCGCCAGCGCCTCCCGAAGGACGTGTTCCGCCGCCTGCAGCAGACGCTCGCCCGCGGCGAGATCCTCGACACCTCGCTCGCCGACGCCGTCGCGCAGGCGATGAAGGACTGGGCGCTCGAGCGCGGCGCGACGCACTACACGCACTGGTTCCAGCCGCTGACGGGCTCGACCGCCGAGAAGCACGACAGCTTCTACGGCCCGACCGGCGAGGGCACCGCGCTCGCCGAGTTCTCCGGCAAGGAGCTGATCCAGGGCGAGCCCGACGCGTTCGAGCTTCCCGACCGGCGGGATCCGCGCGACGTTCGAGGCGCGCGGCTACACCGCGTGGGACCCGACCAGCCCGGCGTTCCTCCTCGAGAACCCGAACGGCGCGCTGCTGTGCATCCCGACCGCGTTCGCGTCCTGGACCGGCGAGGCGCTCGACCACAAGATCCCGCTGCTGCGCTCGATGGACGCGCTCTCGAAGTCGGCGATCCGCGCGCTGCGGCTGTTCGGCGACCAGTGCGGCCGAGCGCGTGTTCACGACCGTCGGGCCCGAGCAGGAGTACTTCCTGATCGACGAGCAGTACTACTTCGAGCGGCCCGGACCTGATCACCACCGGCCGCACGCTGTTCGGCGCCAAGCCGCCGAAGGGCCACGAGCTCGACGACCACTACTTCGGCTCGATCCCCGAGCGGATCCTCGCCTGCATGCTCGAGACCGAGCGCGAGCTCGGCAAGCTCGGCGTGCCGGTCAAGACGCGCCACAACGAGGTCGCGCCGAACCAGTACGAGATCGCGCCGGTGTTCGAGAACTCGAACGTCGGCTCCGACCACCAGCAGCTGACGATGCAGGTGATGCAGAACGTCGCCCGCCGCTACGGGCTCGTGTGCCTGCTGCACGAGAAGCCGTTCGCCGGCGTCAACGGCTCGGGCAAGCACAACAACTGGTCGATGGGCACCGACACCGGCAAGAACCTGCTCGAGCCGGGCGACACCCCGCACGAGAACCTCGAGTTCCTGTTCTTCGCCGCGGCCGTGATCCAGGCCGTCGAACAAGCACCAGGGGCTGCTGCGGGCGTCGATCGCCTCGCCCGGCCAGGACCACCGCCTCGGCGCCAACGAGGCGCCGCCGGCGATCATCTCGATCTTCCTCGGCGCCGAGCTCGAGGAGGTCTTCGGCGCGATCGAGCGAGGCGAGGCGGGCGAGTGCGACTCCCGGGCTCGTTCCTCGGCCTCGGCACGCCGGTGCTGCCGCCGCTGCCGATGCACGGCGGCGACCGCAACCGCACCAGCCCGTTCGCGTTCACCGGCAACAAGTTCGAGTTCCGCGCGCTCGGCTCGAGCATGTCGCTGTCGTTCCCGAACACGGTGCTGAACACGATCGTCGCCGAGGCGATCGACGAGCTCGCCGAGGAGCTCGAGGACGCGCTCGAGGGCGGGAACCGACGCTCGAGGACGGCGCTCGCGGCCGATCCTCCAGCGCAGCTACGCGGCCAACAAGCAGATCGTCTTCGGCGGCGACAACTACTCCGAGGAGTGGCACGCCGAGGCCGAGCGGCGCGGGCTGCTGAACCTGCCGCTCGACGCCCGACGCGCTGCCGTAGCTGGTCAACGACGAGACGATCGCGGTGTTCTCGCACTACGGGGTGCTGTCCGAGCGCGAGCTCGAGTCCCGCTACGAGGTGTTCCTCGAGCAGTACGTGACGAAGCTCAACATCGAGGCCGAGACGGCGGCGTCGATCGCGCGCACGATGCTGCTGCCGGCGGCGGCGCGCTACCACGCCGAGCTGCCTGGCGGCGGAGCTGACCGAGCTCGCCGGCGAGACGGCGGAGCTGATCGACGCGTTCGTCGACGCGTATCGGCGCGCTCGAGTCGGCGAACCTGGCCGAGAACCAGCCGGACGGCGACGCGCTCGCCCACGCCAAGTACATGCACGACACGGTGGTCCCGGCGATGGAGGACGTCGCGAGCCGCGGCCGACCGGCTCGAGAAGGTCGTCGCCGACGACCTGTGGCCGCTGCCGAAGTACTCGGAGATCCTGTTCATCAAGTAGGGGCGGGCGGGTGTCGCGATCTGTCCGCCCCGTTAGGTTTCGCTCGCCGCTCCCAGAAATTCGAGCAGCAGGCTCCGGAACGCTTCCGGCGTCTCGAGCGGCGCCAGGTGGCCGGCGCCGGCGATGACCTCGTGCCGCGCCCCCGGGATCACGCTTGCGATCGCCTCCGCGCCCTCGAGGAAGTCGGACATGTCGAGCTCGCCGGCGGCTGCGAGCGCCGGCACCTCGATCCGTCGCAGCGCCTCGAGCGTCTCCACCGGGTCGCGGGCCTCGGTCACCTCGCCGGCGTCCGCCTGCAGCTCGAACGCCCGCCGCTGCATCGGCCGCACGCGGGGGTGCAGGCGCTCCGGGACCCATGCCGCGAGCACCGCTTCGACCGCGCCGTCGAGGTCGTCATCTCCGAGCGCGGCCTCCTCGGCCTCCCACGCGGCCTCCAGCTCCTCCGAGGGCTCGAGCTCCGGCGCCGGCGCCGAGATCAGCGCGAGCGCCGACACCGCCGCCGGCGCCACCACCGCGACCCGCAGCGCGACAGCGCCGCCGAACGAGCTGCCGACGAGCGCCGCTTGGCCGAGCTCCAGCTCGCGCATCGTCTCGAGCACGTCGTTCCACGGCGCCTGCGGCCCCGGCGGAACGGGCGCCTCCCCGAAACCGGGCAGGTCGAGCGCGATCACCCGGTGGCCGGCGGCCGCAATCGGCTCCAGCTGCTCGCTCCACATCGTCCGGTCCGCGATCCCGGCGTGGAGCAGGACCACTGCGGGACCGCTCCCGGCTTCGTCGAGCGGAAGCGTCAGCCCAGTACCAGCTCGGCGGCGTCCCGCAGCATCTGCGCGTCGCCGGAGATCAGCAGGGTCGTGACGGCCGACTCACGCCATGCCTCGAGCTCGTCGCGGATCTTCTCCTTCGGACCGATCAGCGTGAGCTCCTCGATCAGCTTCTGGGGGACGGCGGCCATCGCCTCCTCCTTCTTGCCGTCGAGGTAGAGGTCCTGGATCTTGCGGACGTCGGCCTCGTAGCCCATCCGGATCGGGACGTTAGCGTGGAAGTTGGCGCTCTTCGCCCCCATCCCGCCGAAGTACAGCGCGTACATCGGGCGCAGCATGTTCGCCGCGGCCTCGATGTCGTCGGTGACGATCAGCGGAACCGTCGCCGCGACCTCGAAGTCCTCGGCGGTGCGGCGAGCGTTCGGCCGCGAGAAGCCCTCGCTGAGCGACCCCGCGTACAGGTCCTCGTGCTCCGGGGAATAAAAGATCGCGAGCCAGCCGTCGCACAGCTCCGCCGCCATCGCGATGTTCTTCGGACCCTCCGCCGCGAGGTAGATCGGGATGTCCTCGCGGAGCGGGTGGATGCTCGCCTTCAGCGGCTTGCCGAGCCCGGTCGGGTCCGGAAGGCCGGCCGCTCCCTGGTACGGCAGCGGGTAATGCTGGCCGTCGTTCGTGACCGGTCCCTGCCGCGCGAAGATGTCGCGGAGGATCCCGATGTACTCGCGCATCCGCGCGAGCGGTTTGGCGAACGACTGGCCGTACCACCCCTCGACTACCTGCGGCCCGGACACGCCGAGCCCCAGGATCAGCCGCCCGCCCGACAGATGGTCGAGCGTCATCGCGGCCATCGCGGTCGCGGCCGGCGTCCGCGCCGAGATCTGGACGATCGCGGTGCCGAGCTTGATCCGCTCGGTCTCCGATCCCCACCAGGCGAGCGGGATCAGCGAGTCCGAGCCGTACGCCTCGGCGGTCCAGCACGAGTCGAACCCGAGCCGCTCGGCCTCCTTCAGCGACTCCAGGGCGGTCGGCGGTGGACCACCGGCCCAGTAACCGAAGTTGAGTCCGAGCTTCAGGTCGCGCGCCATCGAGGCGACACCCTATCCGCTCCGGCCCCGCACGCGCGAGAACACGCGGCGCACGATCTCGCCGGCGCTCGCCCGCGGCGCGCGGGGCTGCGTCGCGAGCCACTCCTCGCGGGTTGGCAGGCGCCCGGCTCGCCGGGCCCGCAGGACGCAGTCGGTGTGGGCGTGGCGCCGGCGCGAGACATCGCCCTCCGGTGAGATCAGCATGTGCTCGCTGAGCGCCGGCAGGTGGCGGCCGCAAAGCGGGCACCTGTACGTCGCCGGCTTGCGGTTCTGGGCGCGGCGCGCCGTCCACCAGCGCACCTCGGGGAGGCCCCTGTACGGCACCTCGCAAGCATGGCACCGCCGCTCGCCGAAGCCGGTATCGTCGCCGCCCGTGGAGCAGAACCTGAAGCGGATCATCGCCGAGACCGAGCGCTACAGGATCAGCGGTTTGCTCCGCCTACCTCCCGATGGCTACCGCAGCCGGCTCAGCGACTACCTGAACGCGCCCGATCGCGAGTTCCTGGCGCTGACCGACGTCGAGGTCGAGGCGGTCGGCGGCGACGGCACGGTCGAGCGATATCCGTTCGTGGCGCTGTCGCTGCGCCACGTGATCGTCGCGATGCCGGCGGACGAGGCCTCCGAATAGCGCAGATCTGACCCCGGACGGGGGGGTTGATCCTCTGTCTTCCGAGGTAAGGTTTAACGGGATGGCAGTCCATCAAGACGAACTTGAAGGGCTAAGCCGCAGCGAGATGCTGCGCGCTTCGCCGCGCATGTTCGAATCGGGCTTCTTCGAGAAGCTCTCCCGCGTGCACCCGGCGGTGCCGCCGCTCATCTTCGGCCCGGCGATCGTGTTCCTGATCGTCTACGGGGTGATCCAGGGCGCCGGCTGGCTGACGCCGGTGTGGCTGCTCGGCGGCTACGTGTTCTGGACGCTGACGGAGTACTGGCTGCACCGGATCGTGTTCCACTTCGAGCCCCAGAAGGGGATCGGAGCGAGGCTTCACTGGATCATCCACGGGGTCCACCACGACCACCCGAACGACCCGATGCGCCTTGTGATGCCACCCGGAGTCAGCGTGCCGCTGTCCTCGCTGTTCGTGCTCGGCTTCTACGCGGTGCTCGGCAGCCCGGCGTTTCTCCCGTTCAGCGCCGGCTTCCTCGCCGGGTACCTGTTCTACGACATGCTCCACTACCACGTGCACCACCATACGCCGAAGACCGAGCTGGGCAAGACTCTGCGCGAGCTGCACATGCGTCACCACTTCCAGAACCACGAGCGCGGCTATGGCGTCAGCGCCCCGTTCTGGGATCACGTCTTCGGAACGCCGCTGAAGTCACGCGATTAGTGGCCGCCGCCGGGGAGCGGGCGGCCGCGATCCTCGGGGTCGCGATGGCCGTGCCCGACCGGCGGGTATCGAACGCCGAGCTCGCGCCGCGGATGGGCGTCGATGAGGAGTGGATCGCAAAGCGGACCGGAACCGCCGAGCGGCCGTGGGCGGTCGAGGGCGAGCGGATGAGCGACTTCGCCGCGCAGGCCGGGCGCGCCGCGCTCGCACGGGCGGGGGTCGCGCCGGAGGAGCTCGACCTGGTGCTCGTCGCGACCTCGACCGCGGATGAGATCACTCCGAACGCGGCGCCGCTCGTCGCGGGGTTGCTCGGCGCCTCGCGGGCCGGGGCGTTCGACGTCGGCTCGGCGTGCACCGGCTGGCTCGCCGGCCTCTCGATGGCGTGCGGCCAGATCGAGTCCGGCCGCGCGAACCACGCGCTGGTCGTCGGCGCCGATTTCCTGTCGCGGTTCCTCGACTACTCCGACCGCGGGACGGCGCCGCTGTTCGCGGACGGTGCGGGAGCCGCGGTCGTGTCGGCGTCGCCCGCTGACGGAGTCCTGGTCGGCCCGGTGCTGCTGCGTTCGGACCACGACGGCGCCGACCTGATCCGGCTCGAACGAGGGAAGCGGATCTCGATGCAGGGCCATGAAACGTTCAAGGCCGCCGTCGCCCGCCTCTCGGAGGTCACGCTCGAGGCGCTCGATGCGTCCGGGCGAGAGCTGGCCGACGTCGACCTGTTCGTCTATCACCAGGCGAACTCGCGGATCATCCAGGCGGTCGGCAAGCGGCTCGGTCTCCCCGAGGATCGCGTCGTCGACTACGTCGACCGGTTCGCCAACTCGTCGACGGCGACGCTCCCGATCGCGCTGTCGGTCGCCGAGCATGAGGGTCGCCTGTGTGGTGGCGACACGGTCCTCCTCGCGAGCTTCGGCGGCGGGTTCACGTGGGGGGCGACCGTCGTCGAGTGGGGCGCGGGGCGCTAGAGGGAGCCGGGCGCCAGCGAGAGCGAGCGAAGGACGCCATCCCGAACTTTGGCGATTCAGTTCCACACGTCGGAACCAGATCGCCAAAGTTCGCGCACGCGGCCGCCGCAATCGTCGAGGTCAACCCCCGGGGCAGGGCCCGAGCGCGCCCAGCCGGTGGCGGTACACCCGCATGTCGTGACGATTGAAGTCGTCGTGCGTCTGCGTGCGCAGCGACGGGACGTCCTCGTGGTGGTATGGGCTCGAGAGGCTCTCGTTGTGGCCGATCACGTCCTTGATCGGGATGTGGAAGCGGCACCGCAGCCAGCGCACCAGCCGGAGGCTCGAGGACATCTGCCGCCCGTTGCCCAGGATCTGGCCGTCGCTGTAGCCGACGTGCTCGATCCCGAGCGCGGTCCAGTTGAGCCCAACGGTGTGGCGGCAGATCGTCGCGACCGAGACGAGCTGGTAGATCGTCCCGTTCGAGTCGACGATGAAATGCGCGCAGGTCGCCGGCAGCTCGTGCAGCTCGGAGTCCGGGACGTCGTCCGCGAACGTGTTCCACGCCGACGAGAAGCTCGGGCCGTCGGTGTAGTGGATCACGATCACGCGCGGGTGGATCAGGCGCCACGTCGGCTTCATGAAGCTGCCGTAGTGGCGGCGCACATACGCGACGGTCTCCGCCTTGCGCGTGGCCCCGAACGGGATCGGGTCCCACACGATCCGGGGCTTGGGGACGTGGTGGGCGGCCGCACCAACGGCCACCCGGCTCGACCGTCCGTCGGCCAGCACGACCGCGGCGCTCGCGAACACCGCCGCGAAGGCGACGAACGACGCGATCCACACGCGACGCATCAGCCGCGCTCCTCGATCGTCACCTCGGCCCCAGCCTCTGGCGAAGCGAGCACCTCGCCGCGGCTGTAGTGCCCAACGGCGTCGAACCACCGCTTCGCGTGCAGCCCCCGGCGTAGATCGCAGTCGGCCACGAGCATGCCCTCGGCGTCGTACAGCGGCCCTTCGATCACGTCACCCCACTCCGGGTCGATGATCGCCGCGCCGCCGCGGCCGAACACCTCCTTGCCCGGCGGCAGCGGAACCGGGAAGTCGTCGGGAAACGCGGCCGCAGGGATGAACTGCGGAACCGAGACGACGAACGCGCCCGACTCGATCGCGATGTGGCGCATCGACGCCAGCCATCCGTCGCCGTCGTCGGCCGTCGGCGCGACCCAGATCTGGGGCCCCTCCCGGTAGACGGCGTATCGCGCGAGCGGCATCCGGTTCTCCAGAGATCACCCGCCGACCCGCATTCCCGACGTGTCCACGATCCCGAGATCGTCGCCGGCGCCGATTCCGTGGAACAGCCGCTCGTGCTGGGGGCATCAGCTTCCGGTGGCGGTGAAGCAGCCCGTCCGGCCCGAGATAGACGACGGTGTTGTAAAGCGTCCCGGGCCGCACCGTCGGGAACGACGTCGACATCGCGCCCGAGCCTACCCGACCGGATCCTACGATCGGGGGAGCGTTTCCTCCATCGAGGATCGGGAAGGACGGAGCTGACGGGATTGGGAGTCCCGCACAAGGAGGGAGGAGCCATGCAGGCACTACGGCCGAGCGGCCGAACGATCTATTTCTTCGGGGCGCTGGGGGGCGTGTTGTTCGGATACGACACGGGGGTCATATCCGGGGCGCTGCTGTTCATCCCCAACGACTTCAAGCTCTCGCCGTTCCTGCAGGGCGCGATCGTCGCGGGCCTGCTGCTGGGCGCGATGGTCGGCGCCGCGTTGGCGGGGCGGCTGTCGGACCGGCTCGGGCGCAGACGCTTGATCATGATCGCCGCGCTCGTGTTCATCGCCGGCGCGCTCGTCTGCGCATTTGCGCCGACGGTCGCCGTGCTCGTCGCCGGACGCGTGATCCTCGGCCTCGCCGTCGGGTCCGCTGCGCTCGTCGTGCCGCTGTATCTGTCGGAGATCGCGCCGACCGAGATCCGCGGCGCGATCACGTCGTTGAACCAGTTGATGATCGTGGGTGGGATCCTGCTCGCGTTCATCGTCAACGCTGTCTTCGCCTCGTCAGGCGACTGGCGCCTGATGCTGGGGTTGGCTGCGGTACCCGCGCTGGTCCTGCTCGCGGGCATGGCGCTGATGCCCGAGACGCCGCGCTACCTGGTCCACACTGGCGAGGAGGAGAGCGCGCGCGAGGTGCTCGAGGAGCTGCCGGGAGAAGAACGTCCGCAGGAGCGGATCGATGAAATTCAGGAGGTTGAGGAGGAGCAGACCGGCTCGGGGGTCGGCGCGTTGCTTCGCGCCCAGTGGGTCCGCCCCGCGCTAATCGTCGCGTGCGGGCTGGCGGTCTTCCAGCAGCTGGTCGGAATCAACACGATCATCTACTACGCCCCGACCACGCTGACGAACGTCGGGTTCGCGAAGACGAGCGCGATCTACGCGAATCTGATCATCGGCGTGATCAACGTCGGGATGACGGTCATCGCGATCAAGCTCGTCGACCGCGTCGGGCGCAAACCGTTGCTGCTCGCGGGGGTGGCGGGGATGGTGACCAGCCTCCTCGTTCTCGGGATCTCGAACGCCGCGCTTGCCACCCCGCACCATCCCGGTGATCCCGCGGCGATCATCACCCTGGTCTGCCTGACTACGTTCATCGCGAGCTTTGCGGCGACGTGGGGACCGGTGGTGTGGGTGATGATCCCGGAGGTGCTGCCGCTCAGCGTTCGCGGCACGGCGATGGGCGTTGCGGTGTTCCTGAACTGGGGCGCCAACTTCGTCGTCTCTCAGACGTTCCCGCCGCTGCTCAACGGTGTCGGCCCCGGTCCGGTGTTCATTGGCTATGGGGTCCTGGGCATCCTTGCGGCGCTATTTGTCAAGCACGCGGTTACCGAGACCAAGGGCCGCAGTCTGGAGGAGATCGAGGCAGACCTGCAACGGGGACGTGGTCACCGGAGCCGCATCCGAACGACGAAGGAGGAGACAAATGGGAGATCGAACGCAGCGCGCGAAGGGCAAGGCCGAGGAGCTCAAGGGCAAGGCCAAGCGGGAGGCTGGGATCGCGTCCGGGCGTAAGGGCACCGAGGCTCGCGGCGCCGGCGAAGAGCTGAAGGGCAAGGCGAAGAACGCCGCCGGACGGGCGCGCAGCGCGATCAAGAAGTCCACGCGCTAGACGCCCGGCCGGGCGATGGGGCTCGGAGTCGAGCCCCATCGCCAGCTATCGCTTAGGTGAACTGTGGCGGCAGCTTGACCGGGGTTCCCCGGAAGCAGCCGATCGAGTACGGGAACTGGGCGGTCAGTACGTAGTGGTAGATCTTCTGGTACTTGCCGCCCCACCAGACCTTGCTCGTCGTGCCGTGGCACTCGTCGAGGTCTTTGTTCGCGAGCATCTTCCCGCCCGGTCCGCGCGGCCCGTAGATCCCGAACCCGTCGATCGCGTATCCGAGCAGCGGCGACTGCGCCTTCGGGTTATCGAGCGCCTTCTTGAGGCTCGGGATGCTCGAGAAGCACGCCCACGACGGCCCGTGGTAGTGGTACTGGTTGACGTACGGGTGCCCGAAGCACTTGTCCAGCGGGAACACCGCGTTGGGATCGCCGACCGGCGATTTCGGGTCGATCACGCTCTTCTGGTTGTAGCCGGCGAGCTCGATGTGGTAGGTCGATCCCGAGACCGCGATTCCGGTCGTGATGTGCGGGCCGAGGCAAGTCGGCTTGCTCGCGACCTTCGGATAACGGGGCAGGCTGACCGAGAGGTTCCACGCCTTGATCGGGATCGACGCCGCGTCCTTGTAGCCCACCGCCGGCGCGCCCTTGTAGTAGTTGTACGCGGCGGTGTTCTTCTGCACCGGGAACTTCCCGGTCGGCGTCGCCGGGAGCCCGTTGCCCTTGAAGATCCGGCGGTTTCCGCTGACCGTGATCTTCAGCTGGCTCTTCCACTTCACCATGCCCTGGACGTAGACCTTCTTGCCCATCACGACGATGCCCGTCGCGCTGGACGGGGATGGCGTGATCCACTTGCGGCTCGGCTTGGTGATCTGGTGCTGGAAGTTCAGGCCGAGGATGCAGGTGTACTCGCGGTTGCGGCCCGGCTTGTTGAGCGGGGTACCCGTGCCGGCTGTCGTCAGTTGCTTAGGCGGATTGCCGTTGCTCTGAGTGGCGGCAACGGCCACTCCAGCTACAAGCAGCAAGCCGACGCCAAGAAGTACTACTCGACGCCCCATCGATCCTCCTCGAACGAGTTTTATGGTCCCGACCAGCCCGACCCAGCCAGTCGCTCGCGCGTAGGTTACCTCAGAGGATCCCGTGCGGCTGGATTTCTGGCGGGACGTAGTGGTTGCCGGGCATGGTGTTGCCGGTCGGCCCGTAGACGCGGAGCAGCAGCGCGTACGGGCCGTTGGGCGTCGGCAGCCAGTTCGCCTGAAGCGGTCCCGGAGGTGGATCGTGCTGGATGTAGAGCGTGATCGAGCCGTTCGGATTCTTGACCAAGCCGCGCGTGTAGCTCCCCACGACGTACTTGTTCGCCGAGTTGGGGACGAGCGTGATCCCCGGCGGGATGTACGCCGTCAGCGACCAGAACCGCTTCGCCTGCGGAATCTGGTTCGGATCGAACGTGAGCCGCTCGACCGGGGTGACGCTCGAGTCGAGCGGGACGCCGCGGCGGTCGGTGAACGCGTAGTAATAGGTCGCCGCGGAGGCGTTGTTGCCGAACTGGAGGAACTCAGCCACCGACGCACGATCGAGGTATGCGTTGCCCCACTCGCCGATGTTGCCGAAGTAGACCCAGCGAGTCGTTCCGATGTGGGACAGCCAGTTGTTGACGATCATCGAGTGCGCCGCGTGCGCGCCACCGATGATCTGCGACATCGGGCCATACTCACCGTGGGCCTGATCGACCAGGGCGACGGCGAACTGCTTGTCGAAGCGGCGCGAGAGCTGGCGGTCGGAGAGGCTCAGCCCCCTCGTAGTCGGCGAGTGCATCGCTCGCTGGAGCTCCTCGAAGAACGACGTCGGCGCCTGCGTGATCGCCTGGTCGGTGATCGCCTTCATCCTCGGAGAGAAGAACGCGATCGGCGCGATGATCGGCCGACCGCTCGACGGATCCGCTTGGTACTGCGCGAGCGACGCGAGGCGCATCGAGCCTCGGAACGTGTTGGCCTCCAGAACCCGGTTCTGGCCATCCGGCGTGAACTTGTCGGCGCGGATGATCCATTCGCTCTGCGTGTACGGGACCGTGATCTCCTTCGCCCCTTGGGGCAGCGACCCCTGCCACCCCTTGGGGACGAGCGCGTACGTCCCTGCGGTCTGGGGCTGGATGCCGCTGTTGAAGACGTTCCCGAAGATGTCCAGCGTCAGGAGCGAGTAGGTGTCGCCCGTGGACGGGAGCGTGAAGATCTCGGGCCCATGGCTCAGGTTCAGGATGAACTCGCCGTAGACCGTGTCGTCGTTCGGCGCGACCACGATTCCGTATTCGGGTCCCATCGTCGCCGGGCCGCTGATCCGATTCAGGCCCGCGATCTTCTGCTGGAAATACGTCATGAACCGGGGGTAGAAGCGGATCGCGTAGTTGAACGCCGTCGAGAAGGTGGTGTTCGAGGTCGCGGCGGCAGCCTCGGCGGACGCCGGTGACGCGCTCGCCGCCGGTGCGCCGATCGACACGGCGATGAGCACTGCCACGATCACGACCGGCGCCCAAAGCTTGCTCACGTTGAATCCCTTCACCGCAGTGCTCCACCCCCAGCGTGTGATTCGAGGCGGTGAGCCTACACAACGTCCCGGCCCTGTGTGAAGAATCGCGCGCTCCTGATCGAGGAGCCGACCCGGCGCCCCCACGTTGCAATCGCGCATCCCCCGGGTGTACGTTCATCATTTGGACCGGGCGTAGTTCGGACACCCGATCAGGCTTAGGCCAAAGGTTTGGTTATGCGGTCGTTGCGGGTCTTCGGGATAGCGGTTGCGGCCGCCGCGTCGGGAGTCGTGGCTCCGGTGGCGGTCGCCGGTGTGCAGCTGACACTTCCCGCCGGCAGCATCAGGGGCTGGCACGCGACCGGCACGTCGTTGCGCCTGGCTCGACGCGACCTCGCAGCGGGCTTGCCGCAAAGGATCGCCAACAAGGTCGCGGGTGCGCAAGCGCAGAGTTCCGCCGCGAGCGGCCCCACCGGACGGCTGCGGTCAGACGCCTTCGTGTTCGCGTCCGCAAACACTGCCCAGCGGGTGCTGGCCGCCTGGCGGATACGCCATCACGCCCGGCCCTTGAAGATCGGCGCGGTCGTCTACCTATCGGCCCGCGGACGGGCGACGGTGGTGGCCTGGCGAGACGGGGCGCGGATCGGGGTGATCTCGTTCACCGGCGCTACTGGCGCGGCCTCTTCCGCCGCGCATGCCTTAGCCGACGCGGTGCTCGCCGACGGATGGCTGCGCGCGCCGCTGCCCACCACCGCATGGGACAAGGTTCTCGACCAGATAAGGCCCATTGGCACCGTCTCGAAGCAGACCGCGCTCGAGGCGTTCGCAACTGTCTACGGGCCGCTCCCTGGAGTACAGCCTCCGGCAGGCCCGCGAACCAACATCCCGTCAGGGACGCTCGCGACCCAGTGGATCCTGTCGTATTGGTCGCAGCTGACAATCGCTCAGCGACTCGTGGTGCAGCGGCGGCTGGGCATCACCACCACGCCGATGGCCCATGCCGCCGACTACGGCGATCCGACGTTTCACGTCGACTACGCGCTCCAGTCGCTGGCCTACAACTACGTGAAGATCTACCAGGCCAAGCTCGGGCATACGCTCGGGCTGCCGCTCGTGGTCGGGAAGTCGACCGAGCCCAGCAAGGCATACGCGGACACGATCGCGGTTGGGAGCCCGCTGGCCTGTCGGATCCGAATCCTGCCGGCTGGGCAGCAGGCCAACTCGCAGCAGACCACGCAGTTCGTGCCTCCCTTGGACCTGATCGTCGCGCACGAGGTCTTTCACTGCTTCCAGGGCGACATCACGGGCTGGCAGGGCAATGCTGCGTGGATCACCGAGGGTATGGCCGACTGGGCGGCACTGACGGTGGACCCTGTTGCCTTCTTCCACGGCGGCGCGAACCTCAACACCTACATCAGCAACCCGCACACACCCCTGTTCCAGCGTTCATACGACGCGGTCGGGTTCTGGGGTCACGCCGAGGATCTGGTGCCCAACCTGTGGGCGGCGATCCCAACGATCCTCAACGCCGGCAGCAGCGACGCCTCGTTCCATTTCGCCGGGGGTGACAGCGACAGTTTCCTGACGACCTGGGGCAGTAGCGTGTTTCGGTTCACCGCCCAGTCATGGTCGATGCAGAGCCCGATCGCTCCGCCCACGCAGGCACAGGACCAAGGGGGCCTACAGAAAGCCGACCTCCTGTCGATGCCGATCGTCCAGGTCGACGCCCCGGCGCTGAGCACCTCCCAGTATCAGATCCTCGGCGGTCCCAGCGAGCCCGTCGTGCACGTCGACATCACCGGCCACGCGCTCCTGAGCACGCATTACAACTACAGCCAGCTGCAGGACGCCTGGTTCTGTCTCGGGGCCAATCCGTGCGAGTGCCCCAAGGACACGGAGGGCGAGGTGCCGCCGACTCAGCCTCTCGGAAACGTCTCGGCCTTCCCGCTCGGGCTCAGCGGCGACCCGGGAACCGGCACATTCGGAGTCCTGCAGTCGTTCCCGTTGTCGCACTTCTGCCATCCCAAGCAGCAGCAGGGCGGGAGCGGAAGCTCCAACGGCGATCCCTACCTCTCGACCTTCGACGGCGCGGGGTACGGCTTCCAGCTGGCGGGCGAGTTCACGCTCGCGAAGTCGACCGTCGACGACCTCGAGATCCAGGCGCGCCAGGTGCCCTACCGCCTGGTCCTGGGCTCCCAGTGGGGAGACAGCCTCGCGATGAACACCGCCTTCGCGATGCGAGTTGGCGGCTCGATCGTCGAGGTGGACAAGGGCAAGCCCCTCGTGCTGTACATCGACCGGAGGCGTCGCGGTGCTCGTCCAGGGCAGGTGATCGCGCTCAGCGGCGGCGGGAACGTGCGCTACTCCAGCCGGCGGGTGACCGTCACCTGGCCGGATGGCACACACGCCAACGTGCTGTCAATCGGATCAGAGGGGGTCAACATCGATGTCAGCACCAGCCCGAGCCGCGCGGGCAAGCTAGTCGGGTTGCTCGGCAACGACAACGACAAACGATCGGATGACTTCGTCGGCCGCGACGGCCGGGCGTACAACGCGAAGCGGATCGAGAGCGTCGGCTTGCTCGTTTCGACCCGCGCACAGGTCCGGATCCTGCTGGGAGGTTTCGGCCGCAGCTGGCGGATCACCCAGGCGCAGTCGCTGTTCGTCTATCCGCCCGGCAAGACCACCCGCTCCTATCTGGTGCCCGATTTTCCGCATACGTTCTTGTCCCTGCTCGCATTCCCGCGGATACGCCGCCTGGCCGCTGCGCACGCGTGCGCCGGCGTCGCCGACGCGCTGCGGGTCGGGTGCGAGATCGACTTCGGGGCCACCGGCAACCGCCGGCTGGTGATCGCCACGCGGACGCTGCAGCACGTCGCCGGCCTGCCGTCGCCGACGGTCAACCTCTCCGGCCGGTGGTCCGGTCAGTACAGCGGTCGCTTCAACGGCACGTTCACGCTCAGCTGGAAACAGTCGCGAGCGAAACTGACGGGAACCATCAAGCTCTCAAACCCTCGTAGCACGCTCAGCATTCGAGGGGTTGTCAGCCACAACACGATCGAGTTCGGGGACGTGGGCGGCGTCCTCTACTCCGGGTCGGTGGTCGGGGACTCGATGTCCGGGACCTACCGCATTCCCAGGGTCGGTGGCGGCGGCTCCTGGAACGCCATCAAGATCTCTTGACGAGCAGGGAGACGACTCCTTCTTCGGATCGTCGAAACGGAGAGGGCGGGATTCGAACCCGCGATGGGGCGTGAACCCCATACTCGCTTAGCAGGCGAGTGCCTTCAGCCACTCGGCCACCTCTCCTGGAGTTGGAGGCAGGCTAGCATCGGCGCCGCGCCCGGAGGGGTGGCAGAGCGGTCGAATGCACCAGTCTTGAAAACTGGCGTCCGGCAACCCCGGACCGCGGGTTCGAATCCCGCCCCCTCCGCTCGTGACCGCCGAGCCGAACCGATCAGGACGCTGACCCGTGTGGCCGCCCGAGGCGCTCGATTTCCTGCGCGAGCTCGAGGACAACAACGACAGCGCGTGGTTCCGGGCGAACCGGAGCCGCTACGACGAGTTTCTGCTCGGCCCGGCTCGGGCGCTGGTCGCGCAGCTGGAAGATCTCGGGGAACCGCGGTTCTTCCGGCCATACAACAACCTCCGGTTCAGGCCCGGACCGCCGCTCAAGGAGCACCTCGCCGTCGCGCTGGTGCCGCAGGGCGTTGGCGCCTTTTACATCGAGCTGTCGCTCGACGGGCTGCTCGTCGGCGGAGGTCTGCATCACCCCGCCTCCGATCAGCTCGAGCGGTTTCGGGCGGCGGTCGCGGACGGCCGCCGCGCGCGCGGGTTCGAGCAGGCCGTGTCGACCGCGCAGGCGGCCGGCCTTTCGCTGGTCGAGCCCGAGCTGAAGCGCGCGCCGCGGGGCTACCGCAACGACCATCCGAGGGTCGAGCGGCTGCGGCTCAAGCGGATCACCGTCTTCACCCGGCACGGGCTCGAACCATGGCTGCACACCCGACGATGCGACCAGCGGATCAAATCCGAGCTCGAGGCGACGGCGCCGCTCTTACGGTGGCTCGCCGACAAGGTCGGCGCATCCACTCGCCCGGCCGATCAGCCCTAGCTACATGTTGCCCGCGGCCGCTGTGATCGCCTCGCGGATCCGCGGGTAGGTGCCGCAGCGGCAGACGTTGCGAAGGCCGTCGAGGTCGGCGTCGGTGATGTTCGGCCCCTTCTCCTTGACGAGCGCCACCGCGGCCATGATCTGGCCGGGCTGGCAGTAGCCGCACTGGGCGACGTCGTACTCGAGCCACGCCTCCTGCATCGGGTGGAGCTCCTGGCCGACGGTCGCCGGCAGCCCCTCGATCGTCGTGATCTGATCGGTCGGCTTGATGTCGCCGACCGGAACCGAGCAGGGGTTGAACGCCTCGCCGTTGATGTGGCTCGTGCACGCCTTACAGACCTCGAGCCCGCAGCCGTACTTCGGGCCCTTGACGCCCAGCAGGTCGCGCAACACCCACAGGAGCCGGACGTCGTCCTCGCAGTCGACGCTGACCCGCTGGCCGTTGAGGATGAAGGTTTGGGTTGGCATCGTGCTCCTCAGAAGGTGTTTTGGAGTCCGTCCGTCGGCGACTGGGGAATCGGCGGCACGGTCGGCAGCGGCTCGAAGCCGAGCGGCTGGTTGTGGTTGATCGGGAAGCTCGTCGGGAGCTTCCCGGTCGCTCGTGCGTATGCGTTCGCCACGGCCGCCATCGAGGCGGCGACCCCGAACTCGCCGGCGCCGCCCGGGTCGCTCGTCGTCGGCGGCATCACGATCACCTCGACGTCGAGCGGGGTGTTCCACTGACGCGTGTAATAGGCGTTGTCCCAGCTCCCCTCGAGGAAGTGCCCGTCCTGCAGGTGCAGGCTGTAGGTCAGCGCCTGCGCGATCCCGTCCATGATCCCGCCCATCATCTGCGCCTTGAGGCCGAGCGGGTTGATCGGGAGCCCCACGTCGACGGCGTACACCACCTTCGTCACGCGCGGCCCGGTGAACCCGTCCTCGACCTTGCGGTTGACGGTCGCGGGCCTGCAGTCGATCTCGACCAGGCAGGCCGCGCGTCCCTTGTACTCGATGTGGACGCCGAGCCCCTGCGCGGTCCCGCTGGGCATCGACCTGCCCCATCGCCCCGTCTTCGCGACCGCGTCGAGCACGGCGCGGAGGCGGTCGTCGCGGATGAAGCTGCGCCGGAACTTGTACGGGTCCTTCTTCATCGCGCGCGCGAGCTGGTCGACCATCAGCTCCTTGGCGGTGCACACCTCGGGGCTGTAGATGTTCCGCACGCTCGAGGTGTTGTACGTGCCGGGATCCTCGATCTCGTTCAGCAGCTGGGTGACGACCCCAAAGTTGTAGGGCACGTTCGCGGTCAGCAGGAACACTGCCTGCGAGAACCCGAGCGAGTTCTGCTTGGGCAGGTCGGCATAGGTCGCGCTCAGCAGCTCACCGAGTCCGTGGGTGAAGTCGGTCGCGACGCTGGTGTGCCGCTGATCGAAGCCCAGCACGTTCGCGCCCGAATAGCTGACGCGCACGCGCGAGGTGCACATCGGATGCGTCCGCCCCTGGCGGAAGTTGTCGGTGCGGTGCCACATCAGCTTCACCGGCTTGCCGAGCTTCTGCGAGATCGCGGCTGCCTCGAACGCCGCGTCCGCGAACAGATGCCGGCCGAACGATCCCCCGCCCTGGGTGACGTGGCACTTGACGGCAGTCGGCGACAGGCCGAGGCTCTTCGCGATCTCCTCCTGCGCCCAGATCGGCGACTTCAGGCTCGACCAGACCTCGGCGCTGCCCGGCTTGACGTCGGCGATCGCGCAGTTCGTCTCGAGCGGGTCGCCGGGCCGGAAGTAGAACGTGAACCGCTGGTCGAGCGTCTTGGCGATCGGGATCGCGGGCGTGAGCGGCAGCTCGGCGGCTTTCAGCGCCTTCACCACGTCGGCGTCCGACTTGCCGCTGACCGTCCCGCCGCCCCAGGTGACGTTGAGCGCGCGGACCGCGTCGATGCACTGACCGAACGTTCTCGCGCAAACCGCGACGCCCCCGGGAACGAGCGCCGTGTGCGGGATGATCGCGACGTCCGTGACTCCCGGCATCGACTGCACCTGAGCCTGGTTGTTGACCCTGAGCGCGGACCCGTTGATCGTCGGCGGCCGGCAGACCATCGTCGGCAACGCGCCAGGGACGTCGATGTCCATCGCGAACTGCTTGCGGCCGGTGACGGCTTCGACCGCGTCGATCCGCCGCTGGGGCGTTCCGATCAGCTTGTACTGCGACTGCGGCTTGAGCGTCGCGACGGCCTTCGTTGTCTTCGACACCGCGCCCTTGGAGGCGAGCGAGCCGACGCTCACGGTCTGGCCATTGGGAGCCTTGATGACTCCGCCCGAGATCGTGAGCTCGCCGGCGTCCCCGCCGAGCTCGGCGGCCGCCGCCTGCAGCAGCTGACCCTTCGCGAGCGCGGCGGCGACGCGGACCGGGGTGAAGATCGAGTGCATCGAGTTCGAGCCGCCGGTCAGCTGATTCCAGACGAGCTCGGGGCGAGCGTCCGCCAGCGTCACTTCGACCTTGTCGAGTGGGATGTCCATCTCGTCGGCGACCGTCATCGCCACCGCCGTCGTGATCCCCTGCCCGACCTCGGCCCTCGGCAGCGCGAACGAGGCGCTCCCGTCTGGATTGACCGTGACCGTGATCAGGTGCGACGTGGGCTTCGTCGCATCGGTCAGGAAGTCCGTGAGGTCATACGCGTCGACCGGCTGACGCGTCGGGATCGCGGCCTGCGCGGGCTCGACCAAAAGCTGCGCGCCCGCGACCACCGTCGGCGCCGCGATCAGGTAACCGATGAACCGTCGGCGCGAAACGCCGCGCTCGGAGCTATCCCTCGTCCCAACTGCCGACATCGTCCCTCCCGCAAGGAAACGTCTACCTGGCGAACGCGAGTCTACTCCGACCAGACACCATGTACGCCGATAGGCCGGGAGTGGGATCCGCGCGAGGCCAGGGTGGTTTGGGAGCGATGAAGATCGGTCGGTTTTTCGGCGGGCACAGCGCCTCGAGAGACGAGCGCGCCGAGGCTCGAGCCGTCGTCGTCTCGACCGAGACCCTCGTCGCCCTCGCTCACGACCACACCGCTGACGTGATCGATGACGCCACGTATCGCGAGCTCCGAGCGAAACTGGCGTAGCGCGTGGAGGGCTGACCGGGCCCAACCCGGATGCCGACCGGGGCTAGAATCGGCCGTTCGCGGGCTCTCTTCCCGCGTCCACGCGCCCGTAGCTCAGCTGGATAGAGCGTCGGTCTACGGAACCGAAGGTCGGGAGTTCGAATCTCTCCGGGCGCGCTAGGAAAGCCCCGCTACGGCGGGGTTTTCGCTTTCAGTGCGACTCGGCGGGACTGCCGTGCGTCCCGAATATCTCCCGGGATGGGCATATGGTCGGGCGCGATCGCGAGAGAGCTGCCGCCTCCGACCGGGCATGTGTTCCGAGCCGATATCCGCCGGCTGCGGGAATGGATGGGACACGCCGACATCCAGACGACGATGCGCTACCTGCACTACGCACTGCGCGAAGGAGACGCACCGCTGGTGGGCGAGGTGTTCACGCTAGATGCGCCGCTTCCCACCGTGCCGCAGCCGAGCAGCTGATGTCTCGGATCAGCTCCTTCTACGGGATCCCTGATCGGCATGTACTGCAACTGCGGGAGCTCAGTTTGAGCGGTCGCTTTGAGCGACTGCTAAAGTGGCGCGTATGGGATCGCGCGCGAACGAGGACGACGAGAGCCGGCGGGACCTTGCTGCGGGCCTGAGTGGAACGAAGCTGCAGATCGCCGAGGCGGCGCTTGAGACGCTCAAGGCGAACGGGTTTGCCGGGGCGAGCGCGCGAGCGATCGCTCACACGGGAGGCTTCAACCAGGCGTTGATCTTCTACCACTTCGGCAGTCTCCAGAACGCGCTGCTCGCCGCGCTTGACTTGATCAGTGGGCGGCGCTTGGAGGATTACCGGCCGGCGATCGAGACGGCCCGCACCGCGTCGGAGCTTGGCCGGCTCGCGCGGGCCATCTACGACGAGGACCTCGAGCGCGGGTACATCACAGCGCTTGGGGAGATGGTCAGTGGCGGCGTCTCCGATCCGCTCCTCGGCGCAGAGGTGGCGGCGCGCATCGAGCCGTGGATCGGGATGGTCGAGCGCAAGCTCGAGGAGCTGCTCGCAGGCTCGCCGCTGCTCGCGCTGGCATCTCCCGCGGAGCTGGCGTTCGGGATCGTCTCGCTCTATTTCGGTGTCGACATGCTCAGCCACATGCAACGCGACCGCGCCCGTGCTGAATCGCTGCTCGATCTCGCGACTCGCCTAGCGACGGTTGCCGAAACGTTCCTGCCATCGATCCGAGAGGACTCGCCGTGAGCCACGGCCCGGCTACCGATCTTGTGACCGGAGCGTTCAGCTACTCGGGAGCACAGATCGCCGAGCGGCTGCTCAACTCCGGACGCGGTGTGCGGACGCTGACCCACCACCCCGACCGCCCGCACCCGCTCCAAGCCGAGGTCGATGCGCGCGAGTACCGATTCGACGATCCGGCAGCGCTGGCCCGCAGCCTGGACGGAGTGAGCACGCTCTACAACACCTTCTGGGTGCGATTCGACCACGGCACGACAAGTTTCCTCAACGCGATCGAGCGCTCCAGGATGCTGTTCTTCGCTGCCAGACGTGCGGGAGTGAAGCGGATCGTCCACCTCAGCATCACCAACCCGTCGCTGGAATCCCCGCTCCCGTACTTCCGCGGCAAGGCGCTCGTCGAATACGCACTGGCCCAGGCAGGCGTGGCGTACTCGATCGTGCGACCGACCTGGATCTTCGGCGGCGAGCGAGACGTCCTGGCCAACAACATCGCCTGGATCCTTCGACGAATGCCGGCATTCGCGTTGCCAGGCGACGGCACCTACCCCGTCCAGCCGATACACGTCGAGGACCTCGCCCGGATCTGCACCGATGCCGGCAACGCAACCGGCGACATCGTGATCGACGCAGCCGGACCCGAGACCATGCAGTTCCGCGACCTCGTCGCGCTCGTCCGCGCAGCCGTCGACGCGAACCCGCCAATCCTGCACGTACCGCCGCTAGTAATGGCAGCCGCAGCCCGCGCCCTCGGCCTCCTCGTCGGCGACGTCCTACTCACCGGCGACGAGATCCGCGGCCTGATGGCAGGCCTCCTCATCTCCCACGAGCCCCCGCTCGGACGGATCGCCCTCACCGACTGGCTGAACGAGCACACCGAAACGATCGGCCAGACCTACGCCAACGAACTCCAGCGCCACTTCGCCCCAGCGCCCGCAGGATGAACCGGCGGCCGTGATCAACAACAAATGCTCGACCGCGCGAACGCCGGCCATCTCATGAAACGGCTCCTGGCCGACCTGCGCCACGGAGTCTCCACCGGTCAAGTGCGCGTGGCTCGGAATGATCCTGGCCGGAACCGCAGGAGCGATCCTCGGGCTAATCGTCGGGCTTCATCTCCACGCACCAACCGCATTGTTCGCAATCATCGAACTCGGCGTCCCAGCCGCGATCGTTGGCGGCCTGATCGGCTTGCTCACGGGCTGGATCATCGCGACCGTCAACGACCCCGACCCGGATGACCAGGCTTAAACGCCCCGCCTCGCCGCCCCTCCGATTAAGGCGGCAGCCAACTTCCGCACGATTCCGCGGATCCCGGCGGCTTCCCCTGGTCGATCATTGCGGAACTCGGGCGCCGCTGAGCGGGGACGCTCTCGCTACGGCCGGAAGGGTTTCGCTCCGACGTAGTCCCTGTTGAATGTTCGGGCCAACGATGTCCGGATTGTCTTTGCCGAGGTGATCAAACCGAGTTCACGGTTGTCGCTCATGGAGGATTCTGAGAAGTTCTCCGAGCCGAGGAAAACCTTGCTCGGAGTGAGAATCATCTTCGCGTGGATATACAGTGCTCGGGCGGTGGCAGGGTAGAGATGAACGTGCACGCCAGCTGCGGTCAGCTGCGTGAACGCGCTGGACCAGCTGGGGCTGGCGGTCATCGTGATCCGCACGTCCACGCCGCGTCGGGCATCGCTTTCGAGGGCGCTCTCGATGCGGGTGGAATCCATCTCCTCGTTGTAGATGTCCAGCCATCCGTGGGCTGACCTGATCAGCTTGACCAGAGCGGGACGCGAGCCCGGACTCCAGACGAGATCCGCTCCGTTTTGGGAGGCGATATGACGTTTACTCCAGTCGGCATCAAATGTCTTCTCGATCGCCCGGACGTCGACGGGAAGCGTGTCGATGAGGCCGAAATCGCGGCTTGTGGCGTAGTACTGGGGCGTGAAGTTGAAGGTCAGGATGTAGGCGACCCCATCCACGATGAGCGTCTTCTGGTGGGTGAGCGCGAAGTAGGCGGGGCTCCAGTGGACTGGCACCCCCCGCGCCTTGAAGTACTGATAGGCAGGTTGGTTGTCGTTCTTGGGGGTCCCCGGCATTCCGTAATAGCCGTTAGAGAGCAGGACGCGAACGTGGACTCCGCGATGGTAGGCGGCGGCCAGCGCGCCGTCGATGCGCTTTCCCTCGTTCTCGTACATGACGAGCTCGATCTGATGGCGGGCGTGCCTGATGGCTGACATGATCGGAGCGATGCCGTCCTTCGGCTCGGTGATCAGGGTCAGCGCACTGATCGGCGAGGGAGTAGCGGCCGCCGCACTCGGGGTGACGGAGCCTCCGGCGACGGACATGGCGGCGATCGAGCAGAGGATTGCTAGCGGGGCCGAGACTTTCATCAGCTGGCCATAGGGCTTGCGCGCTGAACAGCCGACAGCATCGAGGAAGCGAGAACAGCATCGCCGAGCCCGACCGCGCGTAGTTCCAGGCAGTGGATGCCCTCCATCACTGCGACGACGAATCAACTCAAACACCAAGCGCCCTCCAAGCATCGGTCCACGCATCAATGCGCCCAATAACTACAACTCAGTGAACACGACAGCGAGCCATCAGGTTGCGCGAGACGCGCAGCCGCTCTGGCCCGCAATCGCGCTGCCGCTATCGGCTACTAGGAGAAGCCGGAGGAAAAGAAGGTGTCTAGGTACCGCCCATGCGGGGGGATTGAAAGCATCAATCGTGCGACGTCCGAGATCGCGTGAAGCGAGGTCAGCACTGACCTCGCGGCCGCTGGCGCGAATGCCGCGGCAGCGAGCTGGTCGGGGACGACCAGGCCGACCACGACGATTCGCAGGTTTTGAGCACCACCCAGCGGTTGGCGCGTGAGCGGACGGGATTGGGTGGCTCCCCCTAGCAGGAGTCGCGAGCGCTGGGCGCGGGCTCGCTGATGATTTCCGCGCTTCCGATTCAGTATTTCTCCTCGCGGGGGTAGTGCCGAACACTGATTTCCCGGCCGGCGTTCGAGGCGACGATTCCGATCGATGCGCAGACAGTTATCCGTCGTGGTTGCCGTCGCTTCGACCATCGTGCCGGTGTCAAGCGCGCTTGCCTCCGGGCCTCACCGGTGCCGGCAAGGAGACCCGCCGCCGTACGCCTCCGGGCACACCGGCTGTGGGCTAGCGGGGAACATCATCACCGACTACGTGAACGACTGCCAGGAGGCGCGCCGCTGTCGAATGACCGTGCAAGCGCCACGCTCGAGCAAGCGCTACGAGATCAGCTGCCACCGGACAGGATCACGCTACACCGGCACGGTCTACTGCGACGGCCGACCCGGGACAGGCCTGTGGACGCGTTTCTCCGCACAAGTCTGACGCATGAGCGGCAGCCAAGCCGCCGGGGCGTGTGTTCGGGGCTGCGCGATGGATGGCCCCGCGGTTACCGTAGTTTGCCCACCGCTAGCTGCGCGTTTAGAACGATTGCGGACTTCGCCGAGCGAGTCTTAGAGTCGGCTCAAGAGCCGCCTCGCGCGGATGACCGTGGACAAGAGGATCGAGGTGATCGCGTTGCCTGAACACGTTGAGGTGCATATGCGCGACAGCGACGCGTTCGCCTGGTACATGGAGAAGGACCCGCTGCTGCGGTCCACGGTTGTGTGCGTCCTGCTGCTGGATGGCAGCCCGGACTGGGATCGGCTGCTGGAACGACTCGAGCGCAGCACGCGGCTATCGCCGGGGTTTCGCCACCGGGTCGTGATGCCTCCGTTGCGGCTGGCGACGCCCCGCTGGGTAGTCGATCCTGATTTCGACCTGTCGTGGCACGTTCGTCGGTTCGAGGCGTCGCCACCGAAGACGCTGGCGACGGTCTTGGAGTTCGCTCGTAAGACGGGGATGGCGGGTCTTGATCGTGATCGGCCGCTGTGGGAGTTCACGTTCATCGAGGGGCTTGAGGGCGGCCAGACGGCGCTTGTGATGAAGCTTCATCACTCGCTGACCGATGGCGTTGGCGGCATGGACATTGCGCGACTGCTGTTCGACCTCGAACCCGACCCCGGCGACCTCGGACCGCTGCCTGAGGCACCCGTCGGAGAGCACCTCGGCACCGCCGATCTGGCCCGGGACGCGCTCGGCTACGACTGGTCCCAGCTGTTCGACTTCTCCAAGCGTCACCTCGCATCCGCACCCGGCGACGTGGCGCACGCGCTGCGGCACCCCCGCGAAACCGTCACCGAGACCGTCGCGACCGGCCAGTCGATCGCGCACTTCGTTGAACCGGTGTCCGACACGCTGTCGCCGGTCATGACTGAGCGCCACCTGGCATGGCACTACGACGTGCTCGAGTTCCCGCTCGCGCAGATCCTGGATGCCGCGCACGCTGCCGGCGCTAAGCACAACGATGCCTTCCTCTCCGCCGTCACAGCCGGACTGCGGCTCTACCACGAACGGCACGACACGCACATCGACGAACTGCGGGTCACGATGCCGGTCAGCATCCGCAAGGCGGACGATCCGATCGGCGGCAACCGCATCACGCTCGTGAGGTTCAAGGTTCCGGTCGGCATCACGGACCCGAGCAAGCGGATGGCGGAAACCCACCTTCGCTGCGAAGCCGTGAAGAGTGACCGGTCGCTGCCATTCACGAACGCCATCGCCGGCACGTTGAACCTGTTGCCGCGCGCCGTCATCGGCGGGATGCTCAAGCACATCGATTTCCTCGCCAGCAACGTGCCCGGGATCGGAGTGCCGCTGTATCTGACCGGCGCGAGAGTCGACAGCTTCTACGGCTTCGGCCCCACGACAGGCGCCGCGCTAAATGTCACGCTGATGTCCTACTGCGGCACTTGCTACGTGGGCGTCAACATCGACACCGGTGCCGTGCCCGATCCTGATGTGATGATGGACTGCCTGCGGAATGGCTTCGAGGAGGTTCTCGCCGTCGGGGCCGCGACCGCACATGCCGTGTCACCGACCAGCGCCCCGTAACGCGCGCCTGAACGGCACTCCATGTCAGAGACCACCGACCGGCTCGCGGAGCATCCCGAACTCGCGATGGTTGTGCGCGATCGCCACGGAATGCGTCGGATGCTCGACGCGGTCTCCGCGGACGCGCTGATGTTCCGCGCCATATCGGCCGACGTCGCTCACGCCGCCGACCCGCGCCACCTCGCGCACAGGCTGCCGGCCGCCGACCCCTTCGAGCTGCGTGACCCCGAGTACATCGCGCGCACGCTCCCCGCGCTGCGCGCGATGGCGGACGTCTGGTTCCGCGCCGAGGTGCGCGGGCTGGAGAACATCCCACCGCGAGGGCCGGTGCTGCTCGTGGGCAACCACTCCGGCGGCACGCTGATCGCCGACACGTTCATCTTTGCGCAGGCGTTCTACGACCGCTTCGGCCCCGAGCGCGAGTTCTTCCAGCTCGCGCACGACCTCGTGTTCAAGGTGCCTGGCATCCGGGCGATGCTCACCCCGTACGGGACGGTGCCGGCCTCGCCGGAGAACATGCGTCGCGCGCTCGCGCGCGGCGCGGCGCTGCTCGTCTATCCCGGCGGTGACCACGAGACCTACCGGGCCAGCTGGCACTCCGCCGAGATCGACTTCGCCCATCGGACCGGCTTCGTGCGACTCGCGTTGAAGCACGGCGTGCGAATCGTCCCGGTCGTTTCGATCGGCGGGCAGGAGACCGCGCTGTTCCTCGGCCAGGGCGAGCACGTCGCGCGATTGCTGCACCTCCACCGGCTGCTGCGGATCGACGTCGCACCGGTCCAGATCGCGCCGCCGTGGGGCCTCACCGTGCTCGACCTCCCGGGCCGCCTCCCGCTGCCGGCGAAGATCTCGATCGACGTGCTCCCACCGATCGACCTGCGCGAAGAACTCGGCAGCGCAGGCGGCGATCCCGATAAGGGCTACGAGCTCGTCACCGGGCGAATGCAGGACGCGCTGCGCGAGCTTGACCACGAGCGCGCGCTGCCGCTCATCGGCTAAGGCCGCGTACCGCATCGGCTCTACGCTCCGTCGCAGGCGGGGTGCCAACCGAACCAGTGGAGGTACCAGATGGCCGAGCTCCGACCGCCCGCCGAGGGGATTGTGCTGACCCACTTCATGCGGTGGACCGACGGACGACAAGCCGTCGGTCACCCTGGAGACGCCCCCCGACCCCGACCGGGTGAGCAGCTTCCTCAATATCCGGGTCAAAGACATTGAGGCCGTGTACGCCGAATGGAGCGCCAAGGGTGCGAATTTCCTAACACCACCGAAACAGCACCGGTACGAAATCCGGTGCTACATCCGCGATCCCGACTGTCATCTGATCGAAGTGGGGCAAACCACGGACCCAGGGGACTGGACCCCCCCTCAGTGGCTGTCGAGTACGGCCAGCGGGGAGCCCGAGTGAGCGCCAGCGCGGGCGGTTCTCCCAGAAAAGAGGTCCCGGCCGTGCGGCGAAGCCATCACGTCCTTGGGATTAACGACCGCGCCTCTCCGGGGCCGACGACGAGGTCGTGGAGGTCCCCGCCCACCTCGAGTCGGCTCGACTGTTCGATCCCTCCGATCTTCAACGGCTCGAAGCCGGCCGCTCGGATCAGCCGTTCGACTTCCCCGCCGGCGCGGTCGTCATCGGTCGCGTAGAAGAGGACCGCCGGCTCCGGTGACCGGTCGGCGGAGGACTCGAAGAGATCGGCTGACATGCTTCCAAACGCCATCGCCAACCGCGCGTCCGCGGGCAACCACCCCGCCACGACCGCGCCGGAGGCTTGCCCTTTCGGCAGCAGACGTATGACGTTGCCGTGTGCGTCGAGTCCCACCGGGTTGCTCGGAACCACCACGACCTTGTCGGTTACCGAGTCGGCGATCTCGTCGACCACGCTTTGGAGCACCGTGAACCGCAGGGCGAGGACGACGGCATCGGCACCCTGCAACGCGTCGCGGTTGTCGACAGCGGCGACCGCAGCGCTACCGATCTCTGCGGCGAGCTTTAGCGCCGAGCCGACGTCGGCGCTCGAGAGCCGCAGCGTCTCGCCGCCCGAGGCGAGACGGCGAGCGACGGCCGACCCGATCCCTCCCGTGCCGATGATCGCGGTGGTCACGGCCGAGGCCACGTCACCGTAAGGCACTAACCCGCCGCTGCTCTCCCCGATTCCTCGGCGGACGTACTCGAGGGCCAGTGAGCGGGCGCCCAG
The DNA here is from genome assembly GCA_963770735.1 of uncultured Solirubrobacterales bacterium. Lineage (GTDB taxonomy): Bacteria > Actinomycetota > Thermoleophilia > Solirubrobacterales > Solirubrobacteraceae > Palsa-465. The sequence goes on from CAVYRB010000002.1 coordinate 252,529, forward strand.
TCGCCCTCTAGGTCCGTGGTTTGCCCCACTTCGATCAGATGACCATCGGGATCGCGGATGTAGCACCGGATCTCGTACTCGTGCTGCTTCGGCTCTGTCAGGAATTCCGCGCCCCTGGCGCTCCATTCGGCGTATACGGCGGCGATGTCCTTGACCCGGATGTTGAGGAAGCTGCTGACCCGGTCGGGATCGGGTGGCGTCTCGAGCGTGACCTTGGGCTTGTCGTCGGTTGGCCCTCCGCCGGCGTTGATGATGATCCAGCAGTTGGACAGCGCGACGTATGTCAGCCCTCCCGGCCCGGAGAACGCCAACCTACCGCCAAGCACTTCGGTGTAGAAGCGTCGAGAGCGCTCGACGTCGTCCGAGACGATGAAGTGGCACAGCGCGATTCCCTCAGGGCGCGGCGGCAGCTCGGCCATCTGAGACCTCCACTGGTTGGGTTCGGCTCAAACGAGTTGTGCGGCCGATCTTATGCTGACCGCGAAGTCGACGAACGGCAGCGGCCCGACGAGCTTGTGGGGGTCCCGTACTTCGACGGTTTGATGGCCGGGGGCCGCCGCGCCAGCAGAAGACTCTTCAGGTCGTCTTGATCAGCCCGCCATCGATGATGTAGTTGACTCCGGTGATGTTGGCCGCGCGCTCGGATGCCAGCATCGCAACCAGCGTCGCGACCTCCTCGGGAGTTGTGAAGCGCCTCGTGGCGATGCTCGCTGCCGCTGTCTCGCGGACCGTGTCGGCATCAGAGCCGCTGGCCTTTGCAACGGTTTCGGCCACACCGTGCTCGCCGAGCCACAGGTCAGTACTGACCTGTCCCGGCGAGACGCAGTTCACACGTACCCCGCGCGGCCCGAATTCCTGCGCCAGCGACTTGCTCAGGTTCACGACGGCGGCCTTGGCCGCGCCGTAGTCGATCGTTGCGGCGTCGGGCTGAAAGAACGCGTTGACCGAGGCGACGTTGACGATCGCTCCGGAGCCGCGCTCGAGCATTGGCACCAGCGCAGCCCGGGTGGCGCGCAGACCGGTGAAGAAGTTCATCTGCATCGACCACTCGAATTCCTGGTCGCTGGTACCCAGGAAGCCCTCCAGGCGGATCCGGACGGCGCCGATGTTGTTGACCAGCACATCCACGCGTCCGTGCTCGTCGATCGCCCGAGCGACCAGACTCGCCGGCGCGTCCGGCGCGGCGAGGTCCAACCGAACCGCGGTCACACGGGCCAAGCCGTCGAGATTGTCGGTGCTGCGCGACCCCGCGACCACAGACGCACCCTCATCCACGAGCGCTTTCGTGACGGCCAAGCCGATACCCCTATTTGCGCCGGTGACGACGGCGATCTTGTTTGCGAGCTGGAGATCCATGCTGAACGAGCTTAAGCCTGTACACGTCAGCGTGAAAGCCGGTCGCGACCCGCTAGCGCACGGGTGGTCCTCGCTCGATCCGACTGCGCGTGTGGTCGAGCGGACCACGGAACCATCCGAGCTTCTCGATCCACCAGGTCAGGCCCACCTCATCGTAAGCGCCGATCAGCTCGTGATCCTGACCGGCCGATTGGCCCTCCAACACGACGTCGAACGCCGTGGCCTGGTGGATTCGATGCGACTGCGTGTACTCGACAACGGCTTTGAGCTGCTCGGGCGTGGGTAGCTCGGTATGTCCGACCCCTTCGAAGGTCGGAAACACACCGTCGAAACGAGCGGCGCGGCGGAACGATCGCCGCGTTGGCCAGCGGCCGCCGATCCAGATCGGCGGCCTGGGCTGCTGGATCGGCGAGGGCAGGAACAGGCTCTCGGCGACGCGGTAGTGACGGCCCTCGTAGGAAAACGGCTGGCCACTCCAGAGGCCGCAGACGATGTCGAGTCCCTCGTCGATGAGTTCGTGGCGTCGGCCGGGGTCTGGATCCTCGCCGAACGCGGCGAACTCCTCCCAGCCCAGTGACCCGAGCCCAACCCCGACGATCAGCCGCCCCTCCGAGAGCACGTCAAGCGTCGCCATCTCACGCGCGAATTTCCATGGGCGACGGCGGGCCAGAGCCGCGATCAGCACTCCAACTCGAATGCGGTTCGTCCGGGCGGCGATCGCCGCGACGCTCATGTAAGGATCGGCGACCGCCCAGCCCGGCTCGCCGTAGGCGAGGTGATCCCAGACGAAGAGGCCATCCCAGCCGCTGCTCTCGGCCCGGCGCGCGAGATCAACCAGCAGACGCGGATCACCGTACTCGCCCACATTGGGTACCCCGACGGCGCACCGTAAGCCAGACATCAGAGTCGCGGGACCTCGATGCGATCCCCTTCGCCTATCTCCCGAAGGACCCGTGCCGGAACACCGGCCGCCACGACTCCCGCCGGAAGGTCCCGGCTGACCACAGCGCCTACCCCGACGACGGTGTCCTCGCCGATGCTGACTCCGGGACAGACGATGGCCCCGCCGCCCAGCCAGACGTTGTCGGCGATGGTGATCGGCTGTCCGGATTCCCAACCGATGCGTCGAGGCCCCGGGTCGATGGGATGGCTCGCCGTGAGCAGCTGCACGCGAGTGCCGATCTGACACGCGTCTCCGATCGTGATCGGCATCACATCGAGCATCACGGCGTCCACGTTGATGAACGTGCGCTCGCCGATGCTGATGGCGCCGTACTCGCAGAAGAACGGTGGCCGCACAACGACGCCCTCCCCGACGTGACGCAGCATCCGGCGCAATAGCGCGTCGCGCGCGTCCCCCGCCCCCGGCGCCAAACCGTTGAAGCCGGCCAGGAGTTCCTGCACCCTCGCGAACTCGGCCTCGTTGTCGCGATCGTCGGCGATGTACAGCTCGCCTCGAAGCATGCGCTCGCGCATCTCGCCCATCGCCAGAATCTAGCCGTCGATCTGTTCCCGGCCAGCGGGAGCGCATGCCGCGCCGTCCCCGTCGCCGCCGTCGACGCGGAGCCGAAGCTCACTTACTCCGCTTGTGCCGGTCCGGCTGGCGGGGTCAGCAGCGCGGCAAGTGGGTCGAGGCGCGAATCGTGGGCGATGTTGGCGACGGTGATCCTGAGCGACCGCGACCGCCGGTCGTAGGCGAGGTCGACGAAGCTGCAACATCCCCGTTCGACCGAGAGCGTATGCCCGAGCACGGCCTCCGGCACGCGCTCGTCGAACTCGACGCGAACCTCGCCCGTGTCACGCTCGATGCGGGTGACGTGTGCGGCGAGTCGTTGGTACCGGCTGATCTGCGGGCCTACGGTCGCCTCGGTCAGCGTGCATTCGGGGATGACCGACTTCAGTGGGGCGACGGTCATGGCTTGCGTGCGCGGATGATCGCGGCGGCAGCGTGCTCGTGGACGCGGTGTGTCTCGCGGATCTCGATGTCCTCGAGTCCGGCGGCGGCGAGCAACGCGCGGAATTCCGGTTCGGTCAGCGCCCCGGCGACGCAGCCGGTCCACGCCGCCATGTCGGCCTTGGTCTGCTCATCCATGTTTGGGTCGGCGATCACGTCGGAGACGGCGAACCGGCCACCGGGCCTGAGGACCCGGGCGGCTTCGCGCAGCACCGTGGCCTTGTCGCCGGAGAGGTTGATCACGCAGTTGGAGATCACCACGTCGACGCTCGCGTCGGGGAGCGGAAGGTCCTCGAGGTAGCCCTTGACGAACTCGACGTTCTCGACTCCTGCCTCGCGCGCGTTGGCGCGCGCGAGTTCGAGCATCTCGTCGGTCATATCGAGGCCGATCGCGCTGCCGGTCGGTCCGACGCGGCGAGCGCTGATTAGGACGTCGGCGCCGGCACCCGAGCCGAGGTCGAGCACCGTCTCTCCCTCGTGCAGGTCGGCGACCGCTGTCGGCACCCCACACCCGAGCGAGGCGCCGATCGCGGCGGCGCTCGCGCCGTCGGTCTCGTCGCTGTCGTACAGGGTCGAACCGAACACACGCGAGCCGTGCTCATCGGTGAGCGAGACCGCGGGGCCGCCGCAGCCGCAGCTCGCGCCGCCGCCGGGGGCCTGTGCGGCGGCGGCGTAGCGCCGGCGGACCGACTCGCGCACGTGCTCGAGCTCCTGGCGCTGGGCGCCTTCGCCGCAGCCGCAGCCGGGAGCGTGGCCGCAGCAGCCGGTCTTCTGCTCGGGTTCGCAGCAGCCTGCCTGGGCCTCGGGGGTACAGCAGTCGGGGTTCAGCTCAGCCATGCAGAGAGCTCCTCGAGGGCGTCGGGGATCACGTAGTAGTAGGCCCAGAGACCTTCGCGCTCGCAGCCGACCAGTCCGGCCTGACGGAGCACCTTGAGGTGGTGCGAGACGGTGGGCTGGGAGAGGTCGAACAGCGGCACGAGCTCGCACACGCACACCTTGCCGGCATGCTTGCGCAGCACGTCGACGAGCTGTAGCCGAACCGGGTCACCCAATGCCTTGGCCACCCGGGCCATCCGCAGCGCCTGATCGCGCTCGACATCGGGGTACACAACCGGCTGGCAACACGGCTCCCCGGAGAGGCGCTTGGTCTTGGGGGTCAGTTCCAGATCGATCGCCATCTATATACGTATATCTATTGAACTGATAGTTGTCAATCTATACGCTCGAGTCTTGCTGACAAGGAGCCCGAGTTGAACCGAGCAGCGGTGATCACCGACATCCATGGCAACCTCCCGGCGCTGCAGGCGAGCCTCGAGGCGCTCGACGCGCTTGGGATCGACGAGATCTATTGCGGCGGCGATCTCGTCGGCTACGGCCCGCACCCCAACGAGGTGTGCGCGCTGATCGGGGAGCGCGGGATCCCGACGATCTACGGCAACTACGACTACGCGATCGCGCGCGAGCTGGACGACTGCGGCTGCGCGTACGTGACCCAGCACGACCGCGAGCTCGGCCAGCAGTCAGTCGCCTGGACGCTCGCGCACACCGGGCAGGACGCGAAGGGCTTCATGCTCGGGCTGCCGTTCGACCTGCACTTCCGGCTCGGCGATCAGGACGTCCATCTCGTCCACGGCTCGCCGCGGAAGGTCAACGAGTACCTGTTCGAGGACAAGCCCCCCCGGCTGTACGAGCGCCTTGCGCGGGCGGAGTCAGACCAGGTGCTCGTGTTCGGCCACACCCACAAGCCGTGGATCCACACATACGGCGGCGTGCTGTTCGTCAACTGCGGCTCGGTCGGCAAGCCGAAGGACGGCGACCCGCGCGCCGCTTTCGCGATTCTCGAGGCCGACGAACACGGATCGGTGCGCGCGTCGATCGAACGCGTGCCCTACGACGCCGAAGCGGTCGCGCGGGAGGTCGCCGCCGCCGGACTGCCCGGCGAGTACGCCGAGAAGCTGGTAGCGGCCGCGTAGCGGGAGATGCCGGCAAAGAAAGGACCCAGGAGCGCGACGCCGCCGCTGCCCCGTCGACTGCTCGCCGAGCTGCTCGGTTCCGCGTTCCTGGCCGCGGTGGTGATCGGCTCCGGGATCGCGGCGCAGCGGCTCTCCCCCAATGACGTCGGCCTGCAGCTGTTCGAGAATGCCGCCGCGACCGCCGCGGGCCTGTTCGCGATCATCCTGATGTTCGGCCCCATTTCCGGCGGTCACTTCAATCCCGTCGTCTCGTTCGTCGACGCTCACTTCGGCGGGATCAGCCACCGCGACGCGCTGGCCTACCTCCCAGCCCAGGTCGCCGGCTGCACGCTCGGCGCGATCGTCGCGAACATCATGTTCTCGCTGAGCGCGGTCACCATCTCCACCCATCACCGCGCCAGCGGCGCCCACTTCCTCTCAGAGGTGATCGCCACCGCCGGCCTGATGCTCGTGATCTTCGCGCTCGCTCGCACCCGGCGGAGCAGCATTACCCCCGCCGCGGTGGGGGCTTACATCGGTGCCGCGTACTTCTTCACCAGCTCCACCAGCTTCGCCAACCCCGCGATCACGATCGGCCGGATGTTCTCCAACACGTTCGCCGGGATCGCACCCGCCTCCGTCCCCGCATTCGTTCTCGCGCAGATCGTCGGAGGCGCGGCCGCGGTGATCGTGCTCCGCGTGCTCTACCCCGACATCACCGCGGAGGAGGCCGCCGAGATCATGGTGCCCCACTCGGACGGCCGCGCCGACGCGCCGGATCAACCCGTCCCTTCGGCTCCACCGGCTAGCTGAGCGGCTCGGGTCGATGCGGCTGATCGCGATCGGGGGCAGCGACGCGGGAATCACTGCCGCGCTGAGAGCTCGCGAGCTCGACCCGAGCGCGGAGGTGACCGTGGTGCTCGCCGACGCGTACCCCAACTACTCGATCTGCGGCATCCCGTACTACATCTCCGGCGACGTCGCCGACTGGCACAACCTCGCCCACCGAACAATCGCCGACCTCGAGACGACCGGCATGACCCTCCGGCTCGACACGCTCGCGCGCCGGATCGACCCAGACCGCCACCAGGTCGCGGTCACCGGACGCGACGGAACGAGAACAAGCGCTTGAGTACGACGCACTGATCATCGGCACCGGGGCGACGCCGGTCCGCCCACCGATCACCGGCCTCGACCGGCTCGGGCCCGACGACGGGGTCCACCTGCTGCACTCGATGAACGACACGTTCGACGTGATGCGCACGCTCGAGCGAGCGGACTCCAAACGGGCGGTGATCGTCGGCGCTGGCTACATCGGCGTCGAGATGGCCGAAGCACTCACCGCGCGCGGGCTCGAGGTCACCCAACTCGAGCAACTTCCCGAAGTGCTCCCGACGATCGACCCCGAGCTCGGCGCCCTGATCCACGCCGAGCTCGAACGCAACGCGGTGAACGTCTCCTGCCAGACCCGGGTCGATGCGGTCAACACCGCCACCGACCCATCGTCGGGCAAGCTCGAGGTGCGCGCCACCGGACCCCACCACGAGCCGATGCAGTTCGCAGCCGATGTCGTGCTCCGGCGAGAACGCACTCGGCGGTCACTGCGAATTCGCCGGGAGCCTCGGCACCCAGGTAGTCAAAGTATTCGAGCTCGTCGCAGCGCGCACCGGCCTGCGCGACCACGAAGCCTCGACCGCCGGCTTCGACTCGCTCACCGTCGCCTCCCAAGCCGACGACCACAAGGCCTACTACCCCGGCAGCCACCCGATCTCGATGCGCTACACCGGCGACCGCCACAGCGGCCGACTGCTCGGCGTCCAGCTCGTAGGCCACCTCGGATCAGAAATCGCGAAACGAATCGACATCCCCGCCACCGCGATCCTCAACGAGATGACCGTCGATCAGATCTCCGACCTCGATCTCTCCTACACCCCGCCCCTCGGCTCATCCTGGGACGCCCTCCAGACGGGCGCCCAAACCTGGACTCGCCAGATACGGCCGACACTCCCGACTCACACCGGCCAGCCTCCGCACCTGTCGGCTTCGCCTACACGCACGGCGTAAAGCACAAGCAGAGCACCTGTCAGCGGCTGCAGGCGTTGTTGCTGACCTTCAAAACCACGCTCAACTCGTCGACAACTCCGGCGCCTCGCGCGAGGAGTAACGCGGCCGATCAGCCGCCCCGGGAAGTAGCCGCCGGGCCGCACGCGTCGTAGCCTTCAACGACGATGCGACTCGAAGGAATCCAGGCGGGCGACATCGTCGAGGTCGACCGTCTTGGCCGCCGCTTTCACGCGCTGGTCCTCGGCGAGACTCCCGGCGGCCTCTCGATTCAGCCGGTGGACCGCCGCATCAGCTACCGGTCCTGCCGAGCCCGCGACGTGCTTACGCATTGGGCCAAGCGCGGCCGCCCGCGCGCGACGAGCGAGCCGCTGGAGCCGTCGCCGCTTCAGCTCGAGCTCGACACGACGGTTCGAGAGGGTTGACCCACCCCCTCGCGCGGCCATAACCTGACGGCCTCCGAAGCTCGTCAACGACGGAAAGGATGCCGTGCTCCGGATCTGCGTTTGGGCGCGAACGCACGCACGCGTGTTGCTGATTGTCGGTATGGCAGTTGCGCTGCCGACGACGGCCACGGCGGGCTCGGCTTCCGACCCCTGCACGCGCTCGCGGGACCTGAAAGTCGGCTCGACGGGCGGCGCGTACTTCTCGACCGTGTCGCCGTTCGAGCACTTCGCGTCGGACCGGAGGCAGGTGTTCCCGTACGCGTGCACGCTCGCCGAGATCGCGGGCCCAGGCCCGGTCAGGATCGTCGCGCGCGAGGCGCCGGGCAACTACGCCAAGCCGTACATCCCGGTGACGCGCGGGCGCGATCAGCTGTACGTTTACGGTTACGGCGACAACCCTCAGACGGAGGGAGGGTTCGTCGCGAGCGTGAACCCGGTGACGCTCGCCCAGCGCTGGCGGACCCACTTCACGGTCCCACCGCCGGGAGGCTGGAGCTACCCGGGCGTGCTCGTGGCGCACGGGAACGGATTCCTGTACGCGATCTACGGCAACGTGCTGGTCAAGCTCGACCCCGTGACCGGCCGGACGCTCGCGCGTCGCGTGCTGCCCGAGAACACCAAGGGCACAGGAGCCGCGTACAACGGGATGATCGTGTTGCCCGACGGTCGGATCGTCGCGAAGGGCATCGAGCGCGGGCCGTGCAGCAAGCCCGGGACGTTCGGCGGGCTTCTGTGCTCATCGGAGAACCAGCTGCCGACGCCGGTGGTCGTGGTCGACCCCACCCGGCTGAAGATCCTGTCGAAGATCACCCCGGCTCAGCCGATCACCGGCCGGATCACGTCGGGGCAGCTCGGGCAAACGGTGTACGTGTATTTCGCGCAGCACAGCACGCTCGTCCGCTATCGCTACTCGCACGGCAGCGCGACCCTCCATCTCGACCGATCCTGGGGGCCGGTGAGCTCACCGAACCGGCGCGCAGACGTCGGGCACCGGCCCCGGGCTGCTCGGCGACTGGTTGGTCGTCCAGACGAACTTCCTGCCGGCGCCGTCGCCGATGACCGTCACCGCGGCGAGCGTCGAGAACTCGCGCCATAAGTTCCAGATCCGTCCGTTCGCGGCGGCGACGCTCAAGACCGGGCACAGCTTCGAGGTCTCGAAGGCCGCGCTCGACACCGCGAACAACATGGTCTACACCGAAGACTCCGCGGTCGACCAGCTCGTCGGGATGAAGTTCAGCCCGCAGCGCGGTTTCTCAGTCAGGTGGCGCGACCGGGTCGAGTCGCTCGAGTTCGTCGCGCTCGTCGGGCCCCCGGCGCGACGCCAGCTCGTGTTCACCGACTACTACAAGGGCGGCGACCACGTTGTCTGGATCGACGGCGCGACCGGTCGCATCCTGGCGCGCTCGGCCGTGCTGGCACACGCGCCGGCGCCGGGCAACATCGTGATGCCGGGGTTCGGTGGCCGCTTCTACTACCTCGGCTCCGGCGGCGAACTCTGGTCGGTACGACCGGTGTCGATCTCGGGCGGCAACGGCTGAGGCTCTTCAGCTCACCGCCCGCTTCACGAGCTGGACGATCCGCGTCTCGTCTTTCTCGGTCAGCTCCTTGAGCGCGAAATCGGTCGGCCACATCGCGCCGTCGTCGAGGTTCGCCTTGTCGCTGAAGCCCAGCGTCGCGTATCTCTGCTTGAACTTCGCCGCGGCCTTGAAGAAGAGCACGACCTTGTCGTCCTTTGCGTAGGCCGGCATCCCGTACCAGGTCCTCGGGATGAGGTCCGGCGCGGTAGCCGTGACGAGCGCGTGGATTCGCTCGGCCATGACGCGATCGGTGTCTGCATCTCGGCGATCTTCCCGAGCACGTCCTTCTCTCCATCGGCCCTGGCTTTCTCACCGCGCGCGGCGCGGCGCGCCTCTGCTTTCAGCTCCTTGGCGCGCTCCCGCATCGCGGCCTTTTCATCATCGGTGAAGGTCGCGGCCTTCTTCGTGGGACTCATCGAGACCTCCTCAGATCAGACGGTTTCCCAGACGAACCCGTCTGGGTCTGTGAACGAACCAACGTCACTGCCGATTGCGATCCGGTGCGACCCGGTGCCGTCCGGAGAGACGCCCGCGTCCTTGGCTAGGGCACGGCGCCCGTAGAGCGCCAGTTTGACGTTTGACGACGGACCGGCGAACTCGACGTACCTGCGGCCGAAGCTCTTGGCCACCTCGAGCCCGCGCTCGACGTAGAAGCGCTTGCTCGCGGCGACGTCGCTCACTCCGAGCAGGAGCACGAGCTCGTCGAACTCGCGGGTGGTGGGACCGGTGTTCTTCTTTGACGACGTCGCGACCTTCCAGATCGTCCCGTCGGGGGCCTGGACGACGCCGCCGTAGCCCCAAAAGCTCTTCTTGACGGGCTTCAGCGCCTTCGCGCCCGCGTCGAGTGCAGCGCCGACGAACGCGTCGACCGTGGCCGGCTGTGACACCACGAGCGACAGCGTGAACCCGCGAAAGCCGGACGTATCCGCCTCCGAGGGCCGGAGCCGCAGCTGGCCGTTGAGGCCGAAAGCGCTGGTGTAGAAGGCGCCGGCGCCGGTGGGGTCGGGCACTTCGAGGGTGACGAATTCCGTGGAGGGCATGAAGGCTCCTTGATGACGGTGGACCACATCATTGTAGCCATCTATTATTGTGGCTGTCAACTATTGTGCTCATCCAGCGATTGTGCGAAGCTTGAACGATGGCAACCCCGATGTCGCCCGACCCTGAGGTGGCCGAGTTCGCGGGTCAGCTCTTCTTCCGGCTGTGGCGGGCGTCGCACACCCGCACCGCGGAGGCGCTCGACTCAATCGGCCTCAACCCCGCGCGGTTCGCGCTGCTGAACGTGCTCGGCGCCCGCGACGGCGCGATCCAGCAGCAGCTCAGCGCCGACATGGGCATCGACCCGAGCGCGATGGTGAAGCTGATCGACGAGCTCGAGGGCGCGGGGCTCGCCGAGCGCCGGCGGCGTCCTGGCGACCGCCGCGCGTGGGAGGTCCTGATCACGCCGAAGGGGCGTCGCTCCCTGGAGCGGGCCAGGCGGCTGGTGACGCAGGTCGAGGACGAGGTCCTGGGCGGGCTCAGCGCCGCGGACCGCCGCCGCCTGCTGACGCTGATGCGCCGGGCGCTCGTCTCCGCGCCTCCCCAACCTCCGTGGAGCTCCGAGGAAGGCGACTAGGCGCGCCGCCCTGTGAAAAGGTTCGCGCATGGTGATTCGCGCGGCTGTCCTCGAGCGGTTCGGAGAGCCGCTCGTCGTCCAGGACGTCGAGCTCGGAGCGCCCGAGCAAGGTGAGGTGCTCGTGCGCCTGCGCGCCTGCGGGATCTGCCACACCGACATGTACTCGGCATCGGGCGCGGACCCGTCTGGATACGTCCCCTGCGTGCTCGGTCATGAGGGCGCCGGCGTCGTCGAGGCCGTCGGCGAGGGCGTGAGTTCACTGAGGTCCGGCGACCACGTGGTCACGCTGTTCAGCCCCCAGTGCGGGAAGTGCGTCAACTGCCGCAGCGGCAAGACGAACATCTGCGTGGCGATCCGCGAGCAGCAGAACGCGGGCTATCTCCCGGACGGCACGACGCGGCTTTCCCGCGAAGGCGAGCCAATGCGGCACTTCATGGGCTGCTCGACCTTCGCCGAGGCGACGGTGATGCCCGAGATCTCGCTCGCCAAGGTGTCCGAGGAGGCGCCGGCCGAGGCGGCCTGCCTGTTCGCCTGCGGCCTGTCGACGGGACTCGGCGCCGCGATGTTCCGCGCCCCGGTCGAGCCAGGGGCGACGGTCGTCGTGTTCGGGGCCGGGATGGTCGGACTCGGGGCGATCGCCGGCGCGCGGCTCCAGGACGCCGGTCGGATCATCGCGGTTGATTTGTCCGAGCAGCGGCTCGAGCTCGCGCGCCACCACGGCGCCACCGACACCTGGATCGCCGAGGCGGACGTGGTCGAGCGGGTGCTCGAGGAGACCGACGGCTTCGGCGCGGACTTCACGTTCGAGGCGACCGGCCACGTCGAGGTCATGCGCCAGGCGGTCGAGGCGGCACGAATGGGCTGGGGCACGGCCTGCATGATCGGCGTGGCCGGCAAGGGCGAGACGCTCGACATCGTTCCCCGCTACCTGATCACGGGCCGCCGCGTGCTGGGCGCGTCGTTCGGCGGCGTCAAGGGCCGCGAGCAGGTTCCGCAGCTCGTCGACCGCTACCTGGCGGGCGACGTCGACGTGGACTCGTTCATCTCCCACCGGATGACGCTCGACCAGGTCAACGACGGCTTCGCGCTGATGGAGCGCCAGGACGGCATCCGCAGCGTGCTCGAGCTCGCGGGGTGATCCAGGCGCAACCGGCGTTGACGAGCGGCCGGATCGACACGCACCACCATGTCGTCCCGTCCTTCTACGGCGATTGGCTCCGGGGCAAAGGCGTCGACGCCGGCGGTCTACTGGTCCCCGATTGGAGCCCCCGCTTCTACGTCGCCAGGGCCTGGGATCTGGCGATCGGCCGCTTCCCCCAGCGGCTCCGGACCGCGAAGTCCAGCAGCCTGGCGAGGTATGACCTCAGCGGAGACGGGAAGATCTCCGCGGGTTCGAGCCTCGCACGCGCGATCGCATTGTCGAACTCGGTGGTGAGCGCGAAGTAGGGGAAGTACTCGGCGCTCCGGCCGAGCATGCTGCGCTCGATCCCGGTCGCGCCCCGCATGTAGCTGCTGAACTCAGCGGGATCAAGCACCCGCGGCGGCGGGCGCTTGAAGTAGTGGCTGGCGAGCTCGACCAGCTCCGCGACGCTGCTCGCGTGGGGTCCCGCCGTGAGATGGTAAGTCCGGCCGACGCCCTCCCCGGACCGGCACAGCTCGAAGATCGCGTCGGCGACGAAGTCGATCGAGACGACGTCCACCGGTGAGCTCGGGACCGCCGGCACGACCGGATACAGCCCGCGCGCGAACGCCCGCAGCGGCCAATAGAGGACGTTGAACGCCGAGGTCCAGCCGCTGTGGCGATCGCCGACGACGATGCTCGGCCGGAGGATCGTCGTCGGGAGACCGCTGCCGCGCACGAGCTCCTCGGCCTCGAACTTCGTCTGCTCGTAGGAGTTGCGGAACGCCTGCGAGACGTCGTGGTCGCGCTCGTAGAAGCGACCACGATGGTCGCCCGCGACGTACGCGGTCGAGACGTGGGCATAGCGATCGAGCCCACCGTGCTCCTGGGCGAGCACGGCGAGCTCGAGCAGGCGGTGGGTGCCGTCGCGGTTGATCGCGCGCGCCTCCTCGAGCGGCAGCGCGAACGACACCGACGCCGCGATGTGGACGATCCGGTCGACCCGGCTGGCGAGCTCGACCCGGCGTCGCGACGACAGGCCGAGGTCCGGTGAGAGCAGGTCGGCGGCCACGCCCACGACCCGGTGCTCGTAGCGGCGCGCGCGGATCCCGAACAGGTCGCGCAGCGTTGCTCGCACCCGCTCCGCGGCGGCGTCGTCGTCGCCCGCGCGGACGAGCGCGTAGATCCTGTCGTCGCTGTGCTCGAGGTGGCGGCCGAGCACCTCCATGCCGACGAACCCGGTCGCCCCGGTCATCAGCAGGCCCGCATTCGGCGTCATCGCCACGAACGCTGCGGCCTCGGGACGCCGGGCGCAAACGGCACCCACCGCTTGGGGGATCTACATCTAGATCAGCCCGAGCGCCTCGGCGCGCCTTGCCGCCTCGAGCCGGTTGCGCACCCGCAGCTTGCGGTACAGGTCGCTGGTGTAGTCCTTGACGGTGTGCGGTGAGAGGTGCAGCTCGGCCCCGATCTCGCGGTTGGTCGCGCCGGCGGCGACGAGCTCCAGGACCTGGCGCTCGCGGCTTGAGAGCGTCCGCGACGGCGGCAGCGTCTCCGGTTCGGGCTCGTCCTCGAACACCGTGCCGCCGCGCGCGACGGATCGCACCGCCCGGAGGATCTCGGCGCCCCGGAGATCCTTCGATACGAAGCCGCTGGCGCCGCAACTGGCGGCGGCCCGCGCGGAGACGTGGCCGGCGCCCGAGATCAGCAGCACCTTCACGCTCGGCCTGACGGCCCGTAGCCGCTCGCAGATGTCGGGACCCGATTCGATCCCGACGAACAGGTCGACGAGCGCGACGTCGACCTCCTCCCCACCGGCCAGCGCGATCGACTGGCCGCCGTCATGCGCCGACAGGGTTCGGCCCACCCACGGCATCCGCTCGAGCATCGTCCGCAGGCCCCAGTGCACGACCTCGTGGTCGTCGACGACCATCACGCACAGCGCTCGCTCGGGGGCGGCGGTGCCTCTCACGACGCGGCCTCGGGCACGGCGAGGCGAACCTGCCAGACGCCCGGCGGCCGTTCCCCGAATTCGAGCATCCCGCCGGCCTGCATCGCCTCGAGCGCTGCGATCCGCAGCCCGACCCCGGGCGGCCCGAACCGCTGCTTCCCGGAGACCCCATCGTTTTCGATCTCGAGCACGAGCAGCCGCTGTTCGCGTCGCACGCGGACGACGAGCGACCACGCCTGCGAGTGCTTGCGGACGTTGCGCACCGCCTCGGCCAGCACCGACTGGGCGAGGGGCTCCAGCGACGGCGGCAGCTCCGGCACCGGGCCGTCGACGGACAGGTGTACGTCCGAGGACATCTGCTCGAGCCGGTCGAGCTCGGCCGCAAGCGTCGTGCCGGTCGGCTTCGGAGAGGCCCCCAGCGGCTGAGTCAAGGCCGAGCGCAGATCTCCGAGGGCGATCCCCACTTCCTCGCCGCACCGCTCCCGCGACTCGTCGTCGAGCGGCCCCGGCGGCGACAGCGCCATCGAGACCCCGAACAGCCGCTGGACCACACGCTCGTGGAGATCGCGCGCGAGCTCGATCCGCCGCTCGAGCTCCCGAGCACGTTCGCTGTGGAACGTGGCCGTCCGCGCGGTCGAGGCGAGCGCGAGCGTCTTGCCCAGCATCCACAGGACCTCACGGCGGGAGTCATCCAGCGGCGGCGACCCGGGCGCGGGCTCGGCGAGGATCACCCCCGGCCACCTCCCGCCGGCGGCCATCGGCACGTACACGATCGGGTGATCGCCGACGAGCCGCGCGAACTCCGGAACGATCGCGTGCGGCTCCGGCGGACGAACCTCGATCACCCGGTCCTCGGCCAGCGCCTGGCCGGCGACCGGCGCGCTCTCGAGACCGACGCGATGACCGGCGAACAGCTCCAGATCGACGCCGTACCCGCCGGCCGCCTCGACCCGGTGCGTCACCTCGTCGAAACGGAAGATCACCACCCGTCGCATCCCGGCGAGCCGGCTCACGCTCTCCGCCAGACGCGAATAGAACGCGCGGCGGTCGAGCTCGACGTCTTCGCCGGCGAGCGCCCCGACCAGCAGTTCGATCGCCCCGTGGGCGGCTCGATTCGCGGGCGCCGCGGCGGTTTTCACACAGCGAACTTCCCTGCCCCGGGGCCGCGGTTACACGCGCGCGAGGCTCTACCCCCCAAGCGGGGGGCGGAATAGGATTGGGTGCGTGGCGTCGACCGACCTGGCCGGGAGGCGATCGCTGGGGGATCCCTATCCGATCGGGAGCCGGGTCGACGAGCTGGGGCGGCTCGAGCTCGGGGGTTGCGATCTGGCCAAGGTTGCGGAGCGATTCGGCACGCCCGCGTACGTCTACGCGGAGGACGATCTCCGCGCTCGGGCGCGCGCGTTCCGCGACGCGATCAGCGAGCACGCGCCCGAGGGCGAGCTGGCGTTCGCGGCCAAGGCGCTCCCCTGCCGCGCCGCGCTGCGCCTGTTCTCGGGCGAGGGCCTCGGGCTCAGCGTCGCGTCCGAGGGCGAGCTGCGCCTCGCGCTGGCGGCGGGGGTCGAGCCGGCGCGGATCGTTCTGCACGGACACGCGTGCACGGCAGCGTTGTTCCGCCTCGCCTGCGAGGTCGGGGTCGGACGGCTGGTCGTGGACGGCCTCGACGTGGCGGAGCGGGCGGAGGCGGCGGCGGCAGCGCGCGGGCGCAGGTGGGACGTGGTGCTGCGCGTCGCGGCCGATGTCCCGGCGGCGGCGAACACTAGAGCCGACCCTCAAACGGGGCAGATCGACGTCAAGGCCGGGGTTCCGATCCACCGCGGGGAGGCAGCCTCGGCGATCAAGCGGCTCGAGCGCTCGCCGCACCTGCGCCTGCGCGGCCTGCACCAGCATTACTCCGACGTGCTCGCGGACGCTCGCGGACCCGCGCTGGCCCGGCTCGCCGACCTGGCCGCCGAGACGGGGATGGCGTGCGAGCTCGTCGGCGCCGGTGGCGGTCCGGGGCTCCAAAGCCCGACCGGCGCCCCCGGCCCCGACATCGGCGGGCACGTCGCCGCTACTGCCGAACGTCTCAGCCGCGAGATGCGCCGCGTCGGCCTGCCCGTGCCGCGCCTCGGATTCGAGCCGGGCGTCTCGCTCGTCGGCCGGGGCGGGGTGATCCTCTACCGCGTCATCGGCGTCCGTCGCGGCGTCCGCGCCTACGCCATCGTCGACGGGGGCATGAGCACCGACGCCCGCCCGCTGATCTACGGCCGGCGGCAGTCGGCGACGATCGTCGATCGGCCACTGGACTCGGGCTCCGTCGTGTCGCTTGCCGGCTGCTCGTCGGAGCCCGGCGACGTTCTCGCGTGGGACGTCGAGCTCCCCGACCCGCGGCCGGGCGATCTGGTTCTCGTCCCGGCCGCGGGCGCGTACGCGTTCTCGCTGTCCTCTCGGTTCGACATGACCGCTCGCGCGCCGGTGGTGCTGTGCCGCGAGGGCCGGGCGCGCGCGGTCGTGCGGCGCGAGACCTGGGAGGACCTGCTCGCCTGCGACGTCGGCTGAGCCGGCTGCGCAAGCCTCCCGCTACGCGGACCCGGAGCGGCCGAACAGAAGGGAGTAGCCGCCGCTGCGGGCCGCCAGCTCGTCGGGGTGCCCGGCCTCGACCACCCGGCCCTGCTCGAACACGATCACCCGGTCCGCGCGTCTGACGGTCGACACACGGTGGGCGACGATCAGCATGGTGCGCCCGTGCAGAGCCCGAGCGAGCGCGCCCTCCGCCTGGTCCTGGCGACGAAGGTCGAGGTGGGAGGTCGCCTCGTCGAGGATCACGATCCGTGGGTCGTAGACGAGCAGACGGGCGAGCGCCACGAGCTGCCGCTGGCCGGAGGACAAATTCGATCCCCCCTCGTTGACGTGCGCGGACAGCTCGACTCCGGCACTGCCGAGCCCGACCGTCGCAGCCGCTGCCGCGAGCTCGGCGTCGGTGGCGTCGGTGCGGGCGAGCCGGAGGTTGTCGGCGACGCTGCCGTGAAACAGGAATCCCTCCTGGGGCACGAGGCCGACCTGTCTCCGCAGCGAGTGCAGGGTGACGTCACGCACGTTGTGATCGTCGATCAGCACCGCTCCCTCGGCCACGTCGTAGATGCGTGGCAGCAGCTGCGCGAGCGTGCTCTTCCCGGCTCCGGTGTGGCCGACCAGCGCGACCGTCTCCCCGGGAGCGACCGTCAGGTCCACGTCGCGCAGCACCCACCGCCCGGGCGCGTACGCGGCGCCGACGCTCCGGAAGCGCACCTCGCCGGGGCCGGCGGGCAGCGGCTGCGCGCCCGGGCGGTCGACGAGGTCGGAGGGCGTCGCCAGCAGTCCGAGCACGTGGTCGAGCGCCGCGCGTGCGCTCTGGTAGAGCGGCGCCAGCGTCGAAAGCGCCTGGGAGGACGCGAGGAACTGCTGGAGGTAGAGCGTGAACGTGACCAGCGACCCCAGTTGCACCGCCCCGTCGAGCACCTGGTTGCCGCCGTAGAGTTCGACGAACACGAGCGATCCGACCACGTACAGCTCGATCCCGCCGAGGTACGCCGCCGACAGCCGCGTCGTGCGCATCTTCGCGCGGATCGTCTCCT
The DNA here is from genome assembly GCA_963770735.1 of uncultured Solirubrobacterales bacterium. Taxonomy (GTDB): domain Bacteria; phylum Actinomycetota; class Thermoleophilia; order Solirubrobacterales; family Solirubrobacteraceae; genus Palsa-465. Next base: position 270,157 of record CAVYRB010000002.1, read on the forward strand.
CGCCCGCCGCCTCGATCTCGCGGCGTCTGCGCTCGTGCTGATGGAAGGACTGGATCACCTCGAAGCCGGCGAGGCTTTCGTGCAGCCGGGCCGTGAGCGATGCCACGACGACCCGGACGCCGGCATACGCCGAGCTCGCCGAGCGGCGGAACAGCGCGACCGCGACCGCGATCACGGGGAACGTCGCGAACGCCAGCAGCGCCAGATCCGCGTCGACGGCGACCATCAGCACGAGCGGACCGATCAGCGCGACGAGGCTCGAGAGCAGGGTCACGACTCCGTTGCTGAGCGCGCCCTCCATCGACTCCACGTCGTTGGTGAGCCGCGAGACCAGGCGCCCGGTCTGCTGGGAGTCGTAGAACGACATCGGCAGCTCGAGCAGGCGGCGGATCACCGCGACCCGCAGGTCGGCGAGCCCGCGGGACCCGACCCATTCGACGAGGTAGATCTGAAGCGCGCTGGTGACCGCGACGAGCACGGTCACCCCGGCGTAGATGCCGACGATCAGCGCGAGGCTCGAGCGGTCGGCGGGCAGGATCACGTCGTCGACCGCCCTTCCGGCGAGATACGGCGGCACCAGGAGCAGCACCGAGACGACCGCGACGACCCCGGCCGCGAGGAGCGTCCGCGCCCGGTACGGCCGCAGCAGCGAGAGGACTGCGCGGATCGGTCGCGGGTGGTCCGGCGGGTCGACCTCCGGCGGGCTCGCGTCCGGGGCGTGATCGGCCTCGGGCGCCGCCGCGTCCTCGGTGTTGGCCCGCTCGGCGGCCGCGGCGCCGTCGACCACGTCGCGGTACTGCTCGGAGCTGGCGCGGAGCTGCTCGTGCGTTCCGCGTCCGATCACCCGACCGTCATCGAGCAGCACGACCTCGTCCGCCGCGGCGAGCAGCTCCGGCCGGCTGGTGACCACGACCGTGGTGAGCCGCTCCATCGTCCGGAGCAGAGCGGCCACAACCCGGCGCTCGGTCTGCGGGTCGAGGCTCGTAGTGGGGTCGTCGAGCACCAGCACGCGCGGCGCGACGACGAGCGCCCGGGCGAGCACGAGTCGCTGCCGCTGGCCGCCGGACAGGGTCGTGCCCCGCTCGCCGATCTCCGTTTCGTAGCCGTCGGGCAGCGCGGCGATGAAATCGTGCGCCTCGGCCATGCGAGCCGCGTGTTCAAGCTCCTCGTCGGTGGCGTCGGGGCGGCCGAAGGCGAGGTTCTCGCGCACCGACGCGGCGAACAGGAACGGATCGTCGGAGACGACGGCGACGGCCCGGTGCAGCGACCCGAGCGTGACCTCGCGGAGATCGGCACCGTCGATCGCGACGGAACCCGACACCGGGTCCTCAGCGCGGTAGATCAGGCGTAGCAGGGTGCTCTTGCCGGCTCCCGACCCACCGACGACCGCCAACGACCTGCCGCCCGCAACCCGCAGGTCGATCTCCTTGAGAATTCCGGAGTCGCAGCCGGCCAGGCGGATCGCGCCCGAGCCGTCCGGGAGGTCAGGCGCTCCGGGTACAGCGTGGACCGCCGGAGTGTGGTCGAGCACCTCGAGGACACGGCGTGCCGCTGCCGCTGCCGTCTGGGCCACAGCGAGCAGGCCGCCGAGCATGTTCAGCGGGACGAGCAGGACGGTGAGATACGCGTAGAAGGCGACGAATCGCCCGGCGGAGATCTCCCCGCGGACGGCCAGGTCGGCGCCGTAGGCGAGGACGGCGACGTACATCAGCGCCGCCAGGAACTGGATCAGCGGCTGGTAGCGCGCCTTGATCCGGATCACGCGCAGCTGCTGCCTGAACAGGCTGTGAACCGCCCGCTCGAACCTCCGCTCCCGCTGGTGTTCGCGGGCAAGAGCCCGGATCGTCAACGCGCCGGCGATGTTCTCCTGAGCCTCGCTGCCAACCTCGCCGACGCGCTGCAGCGCCTCCTGCATCGCGGGCGTCCCGCGGCGGTCGTACGCGTGCGTCGCCAGCGCCACGAACGGCAGCGGCGCGAGCGCGACCAGCGTCAGCAGCGGGTGCAGTACGAGCATCGCCACGAGCGCCGCGACGGCGGTGAGCACCGCGGTCGCCAGCGCCCCGAGTCCGTACCCGAGGAAGTAGCCGACCTCGCGGGCACCGACCATCGCCCGCGAGAGCAGCTGGCCGGTGCCGAGCCGGTGGACGAAGCCGGCTTCGGAGGCGAGCGCGCGGTCGTGCACCCGGTAGCGCAGGTCCTGCTCGATCTCCCAGCTGACGCGACCGATGATCAGGGTCCGCAGGCCCGTCGCCAGCGCGCCGGCGGCGCCGATGCCGAGCGTCAGCAGCCCGACGCCGACGAGGCGGCCGTGGTTGCGCGCGTCGATCGCGTCGACCGCCTGCCCCAACAGGTAGGGCAACAGCAGCGTCGCGGCCACCGCAACCGCGGTCGCGAGCAGCCCGAGCGCCAGCCGCGCCCGGTGACGCTGGAGCGTCCCGAACAGCCGGAACAGCGGCCTCACCGGATTAGGCTGTGGTCGTGTCGAAGCGGGCGCACATCGTCGTCTCGCCGCACCCCGATGACGCGGCGCTCAGCTGCGGCGCGGCGATCGCGGCGCTGAGCGCCGCCGGGGCGCCGGTGACCGTGCTCACGTGCTTCAGCGGCGCCGCCGAGGCCCCGTTCTCGCCGCTGGCGCGCGAGCTCCATCTGCTGTGGGGCGACCTCGCCGATCCGCCGGCCGAGCGCGCCCGCGAGGACGCCGCCGCGTGCGCGGAGCTCGGCGCGAGCGTGGTCGGCGCCGGCGAACCCGACGCGATCTACCGCGTAGGCGCGGATGGGAACTCGCTCTATCCCGACATAGGTGCGGTGTTCGGCCCGGTCCACCCGGAGGATCGCGGCGTCCCCGCGCGGCTCGCCGAAGCCGGGCGGTCGCTGCTCGGCGCGACGCCTGCCCGAGTGCTCGCGCCGCTCGGGGTCGGGGGACATGCCGACCACGTGCTCGCGCGCCACGCAGGCGAGCGGCTCGCGGCCACCGATCACGAGCTGTGGTTCTACGAGGAGCTTCCGTACGCGCACGACCCGCGACGCGCGGGCGCTCGCGCTCGGGCAAAGGACGGATCTCCGGCCCGCCGCGCTCGAGCCGCCTAGCGCCGAGGACGTCCGTCGCAAGCTGGCCGCGGTCGGCGCCTACCGCTCGCAGCACGCGATGCTGTTCGGGAGCGAGGCCGGTGCGGGTCGACGAGCACGAGCGGCTGTGGATCAGAGGAAGAGGCTCCGCTGTCTGACGCTCTCGCGCGCGAACGCCAGCACGTCGGCGGCGTCGATCACGAAATGCGCCCCCAGCCGGCGCAGCCAGCGGCCGCGGCCCGCGTAGCCGCGGAACTGGTGCGCCTTGACGGCGATCCAGGGCAGCGCGAGCAACACCAGGGCTGGCCGCCGCGGCGCCGCCGCAAGCCCGACGATCGCCGGCACGATGCACGCGTGCGTGTCCTTCGCGAACAGGCCGAGCGGATGGCCCGGCTCGCGGCGGTACTCCGGGTTGCGCGCCGCCACGACCGCGAGCTGCCCGTAGCGCGGTGACGCGCGGATCCGCTCGATCACGGACATCGGCTCGATCGCGTGATGCACCAGCGCGTCCGGCGCCGGGGCCAGCCCCGCGCCGGAACGCCGTGCCCTGAGCGCGAGGTCGGCGTCCTCGCCGACCGGCAGCAGGAACCGCTCGTCGAACCCGCCGATCGCCTCGAGCACGGAGCGCGGATAGACGATGTTGCACGTCTCGGCGAACCGCGTCGGCGGATCCACCACCACGGTGTGCAGGAACAGGTGCCGGTCGAACCGGTCCCACTCCGAGGGGTCGGGTCGCGTGGCGCCCTGGACGATCGCGCCTGGATGCGCGCGAGCGATCGCGAGCGCGCGCTCGAGCCACGCCGGCGCGGGGCGGCAGTCGTCGTCGGTGAACGCGACGAGCGGCGCACTCGCCGCGCGCCACCCGCGGTTGCGCATCCGCGCCGCCGTTCCCTCCCCGGGCGCGAACGCGATATGCCTGAGCCCCGGAAGCGGATGGTCGTGCAGCAGCGCCTCCGTCTCCCCCGGACCGTCGTCGTGCACCACGATCGTCTCGAACGTCCCCACCGTCTGCTCCGCCAACGCATCGAGCAGCCGGCCCAGCCGCTCCGGACGGCGGTGCGACGCCACCACCACCGATACCTCCGGCACGGTCATATGAGCACGGTGCGGTAGCGGACGCTGCCGGACACGGTCGCGCCGACGTCGAAGCCGTGGATCACCGCGCGCGCGGCGACGCGCTGCCACAGCCGCTCGGGAACGACTCCCATCCCGCTGCTGGTCTCGAGCACCCACGGCAGCGCGAGCAGCGCCATCGCGGGCCGGCGAGCGGCGGCGAGGAGCCCGACGGCGCCGAGTGTCCACCAACCGTGCAGCGGCGTGACGAACACGCCGCCGGCGCACGCGGCGCGCCGGTAGTCGGGGTTGCGCTTGACGACCAGCGCCATCTGCGACCAGCGCGAGGACCAGCGCAGCCGAGCCAGGAACGTCTCGGGCTCGACCGCGTGGTGGACCATCGCGTCGGCAGCCGTCACCATGCCGGCGCCCGAGCGCCGCGCGCGCCACCCGAGGTCGATGTCCTCGCCGAACGGCAGACGGAAGCCCTCGTAGAAGCCACCGACGCGCTCGAGCAGCTCGCGCGGGTAGACGATGTTGCACGTCTCGCAGTGAGGGGTCGGAGGCTCGACCGCCATCGTGTGGACGTTCCGGCCCGCCCGGAGCGGCGCGATCTCCTCGGGGTCCGGTTGGGTTGCGCCCTGGACGATCGCTCCCGGATGCTCCCGAGCCACCGCCAGCATCCGCTCGAGCCACTCCGGCGTCGGGCGGCAGTCGTCGTCGGTGAACGCGACGAGCGGCGCGCGCGCCGCGCGCCAGCCGCGGTTGCGCATCCGCGCCGCCGTTCCCTCCCCCGGCGCGAACGCGATGTGCCTGAGCCCGGGAAGCGGATGGTCGTGCAGCAACGCCTCCGTCTCTCCCCGACCGTCGTCGTGCACCACAACGGTCTCTAACGACGCCACCGTCTGCTCCCCCAACGCGTCCAACAGCCGCCCCAACCGCCCCGGGCGCCGATGCGACGCCACCACCACCGAGACCTCCGGCACCGTCACAGGGGTACGGCCTTGAGCCCGTCGAGCGACTCCTGAATCCCGGCGACGATCGGCTCCGGGTTGGGCACGGCTTCGCCGTGGGCGAGCAATCCAAAGCCGAGGCGGTCGCCCATCGAGGTCAGGGTCAGGACGAGGCCGTCCTCGAAGGCGAGCGACGACAGCGGATACAGCTCCCGCACGGGGCACCCGAGGCAGTAGAGCTGGACCGGCGGCCCGATCACGTCCGAGACGACCAGGTTGAACGACCACGCGGTCCGGCTGAGCCACGCCGACGCGCGACGCGACGCGGCCCCGGGCAGCCCGTTGACGAGCTTCTCGAGGCTCGCCTCGGTCTCGGCGTCCCCGCGGTCGCGGCGCGTAACGAAGTCGCGGGTCACGAGCTCGACACGGCGGGCGTCGTCGGGCTCGCTCACGGGCAGCGTCACGAAGATCCGCGACGCGCGGTTCGCCACGTGGCTGTCCGGGTCGTGGAGCACGTCGACCGGGACCAGCACGCGAAGGTCGACGAGCGGTTGGCCGGTCTCGCGCAGCCACCGGCGCAGGCCGCCCGCGGTCGCCGCCAGCACGACGTCGTTCAGCGTGGTCGGGTGTCCGAAGCGATGCTCGAGATCTCGCATCTCGTCGAGCGGGCGCGACCACAGGGCGACGCTCGCGCCTGCGGCCCGGGTCGCCATCCGGTTGAACGCCGCCGGCTTGACCCGCTCGGAGGCGCCGCGGCGGACGAGGTCGGCCACGCGTGCCGTGCCGGCCAGCGCGCCGATCGACGCCGCCGCGGCGCCCCGCCAGCGCGCCGGCGTCGCGAGGGCGCGGGCGCTCGAGCCGATCTGCGTCGCGGCTCCGCGGGCGGCGTCGAGGACCGCTTCGCGCGCGAGCACGGCGTCCGACGCCGGCGGCTCCGGGCTCCAGTCGTGGGGCGGATCGCGCATCGGCTCGGGGCCGAGGTCGGCCAGCAGCCCGCCGAAGAACCCCAGCATCGCCATCCCGTCGGCGAGCGCGTGGTGAGCGCGAAGCACCAATCCGAAGCCACCGTCCTCGAGTCCCGGGACGAGGTCGATCCGCCACGGCGGATGCGCCAGGTCGAGCGGCTCGACGCTCAGCCGGCCGACCACCTCGCCGAGCTCCAGCCATGAATGCTCGTCGCCTGGCACCGAGACGATGTGCCGGTCGATGCTGAACTCGGGGTCGTCCATCCACACGGGGCGGCCGAGGCCGTGGGGCACCCACGCGATCCGCTGCCGGTAGCGGGGGCTCCGGGCAAGGCGGCTCGTCGCGAAGCTCCGGAGCTCGTCGAGCCCCGGCACCGACCCGTCGGCCCTCGGGTCGAGCACCCCCACCGCGATCGAGAGGTGCTGCGGCACCAGCGCGAGGAACGACGCGTCCAGCGGGGTCAGGCGATCGTGCGGCACCTCGAGCCGGAATCCTACGGCTCCGTGTCCCGGATCGGAGGGCGGGCGGGGCTCTAGGATCGCCGGATCCGCGTCTGCGTTCACGCCTACTTTCCGTTCGACGAGCGCCGGGAGAGCGGTGGGGTCCAGCGGGTGGTGGGGGCGATCGCGCGGGGGTTGGCGGACACCGGCGTCGGCGTCCGCGTCGTCTGTGCGAGCGGCGGTGAGGCTTCGGAGATCGACGGCCTGGAGGTCCGACCGGTGCTGCGATTCCGTGACGGCTACCCGTTCCCGCCCGACGCGATCGAGCACGACGCGCGTCGGTGGGTCGAGGCCGCCGAGGACTGCGACGTGGCGTGGAGCGTCGACCGGTCCCCGCCCGCGCAGCCGCCGTGTCCGTGGGTCCTGACGGTCGGCACCCTCAGCTACGAGGGGCCGGTCCAGACGCTGCTGCGCTCGCGCTGGGAGGCGCTGATCGCGCCGTCGGCGTTCGTCGCCGAGCGGGCGCGGTCGCTGCTGGGGGAGCGTGCGACCGCTCGGCCCGAGGTGATCCCGAACCCTGTCGACGTGGGCGTCGGGGACGGCGCCGCGCTGCGCGCGCTGATCGGCCTGCCGGCCGAAGCCCGCTGCCTGCTGTTCCCCCATCGCGCCGATCCCGAGAAGGGGTTCGACGTCGCCCTCCGTGCGCTCGCCGAGCTGGTCCGCGTCGACGCTCGGTTCGTGCTGCTGGTCCCGCGCGAGCCGGACGCGTTGGATCCGGACTTCTACGACCGCCTCGAGCGCCGGGCCGGCGACCTCGGCGTCGGAGCGCACCTGCGCGTCCACGACTGGGTCGAGCGATCCCAGCTCGGTGCGTACTTCGCACTCGGCGAGTGCACGCTGACGCTGAGCCGGCTGCCCGAGGGCTTCGGGCTCGTGCCGGTCGAGTCTGTCGCCTCAGGCACTCCTGCGATCAGCACCGCGAGCGGCGCGCTCGAGGCGCTGCTCCCGCCCGGGCACGGAATCGCGCATGTACCTGTCGACGGCGTTTCGGACGTCGTGTCGGCCGTGCTGGCGCCGCCCTCGCCGGCGGAGATCGCGCGCGGCCGGGCGCTCGTCGAGCAGCGCTACGGGCCGGCGGCCGCGGTCGACGCGTACCGGCGTGTGTTCGAGCGTTACTGTCTCCGGGAGGAGCGATGACCACCCCAACGACCGTGCTCGTAAGCCGCCGTGAGACGTTCAACGCGGCCCATCAGCTGTTCGATCCCGGACTGTCCGACGAGGAGAACGAGCGGATATTCGGGAAGTGCGCGAACGTCCACGGGCACAACTACGTGCTCGAGGTCGTCGTCGCCGGCCCGATCGATCAGGCCACGGGCTACGTGTTCGACCTCAAGGAGCTGTCGGACGTCATCTCGCGGCGGATCATCGAGGACGTCGACCATCGAAACCTGAACACCGACGTTCCGTGGCTCGCCGGGCGGATCCCGACCGCGGAGAACCTGGCGGTGGCGTTCTGGGAGCGGATCCGGCCGGAGCTCCCCGAGGGGACGCTGCGCTCGCTGCGGCTGTGGGAAACGGACAAGAACTGGGTCGTCGTCGGTGATCCGCTCTGATACGCGCCCGCGGCGCGGTGTCGAGGTGCGGAGCCGCTACTCCACGGCGGACCTCGACGTCTTCACCGACGACGAGGCGGCGCGCTTCGTACCGGGCGAGGACGCCGATCCCCGATCCGATGAGACGCTCGCCTGGGAGCTCCTCTACCGTCTCGAGCCGGAGCTCTACGAGCGGCTCGTCGGCGCCGAGCGCCTCCATCCGGAGGTGCTCGCGTGGCTGCCGCGCGGCGTCGAGCGGATCGTCGAGGTCGGCGCCGGCACCGGCAGGCTGACGCTGGAGCTGGTCGACCGGGCGGACGAGGTGGTGGCGATCGAGCCCGCGGCGCCGCTGCGCGCGATCCTCGAGCGAAAGCTCGCGCGGGTGCCGCACGGCGACCGGGTGCGCGTGATCGACGGCTTCTTCGATCGGCTCCCGATCGCAGACGAGTTCGCCGATCTGGTCGTCGCGTGCTCGGCGATGACGCCGGCGGCGGGCCATGGCGGCGACACCGGCCTGGCGGAGATGGAGCGGGTCTGCAGGCCCGGCGGCTCGGTCGTGATCGTGTGGCCGAACGAGATCCCGATGGCTCGCCGACCACGGTCACCGATACCTCAGCTTCGGCGGCGACGAGATGGCGGTCGAGTTCTCGACCGCCGACGAGGCCGCCGAGCTGACCGAGATCTTCTATCCCCAGGGGGCCGAGGTGGTCCGGCGTCGCTCGTTGACGCGGGTTCCGTACGAGCTGCTGGGGGTCAACCCGCCGTGCGACCTCGCGTACAAGCGGATCACCCGATGAGAATCGCGATCGTCGCCCCGCTCGTTTCCGCGATTCGCGAGCCGCAGCGGGGCGGCTCGCAGGCGTTCCTTGCCGATTTGGCGCGTGGCCTTGTTGTTCGAGGTCACGAGGTCGAGCTCTACGCCGCGTCCGGCTCCGAGGTGGCGGACGTCCGGGTGATCGACACGGGCGTCGACCCCGGGGCGCTTGCCGCGTCGCTGTACCGGGCTTCCGGTACGCCCCCTCGCGGCGCCGATCAGGCGGCCGACGCGGCGTTCGCGGCCGTCTACGCCGCCGTGCGCGAACGCGACTACGACGTCGTCCACAACCACGCGTTCGACGCGCCGGCCGTCGAGCTCGCCACCGCGATGCGGGCGCCGGTCGTGCACACGCTCCACCTCCCCCCCGACGAGGCGGTCGCCGACGCGGTCCGATCAGCCGCCGCGTCGGATGGGGCTCCGACCGTCGCTGTCGTCTCGAACGCCCAGGCGGGCGCCTGGGCCCGTGTCGCCAATGTCGACGCAGTCCTGCCGCCGCTCGTCCCGACGGGCGCGATCCCGTTCTCGCCCGCGTCCGGCGAGGGAGCGGTGTTCGCCGGGCGGCTCAGCCCCGAGAAGGGAGCACTCGAGGCGATCGAGATCGCTCGGGCCGCCGGTATCCCGATCCAGGTGTTCGGCGACCCCTACGACCCCGACTACGCGCGCGAGCAGATCGACCCGCGAGGTCGCGAGCCTGGCGTCGCCGTCAACCCCGGCGTGCCGCGAACCGAGATCTGGGAGGTGATGGCGCGCGCGTCCGTGGTCCTCTGCCCGGCGCTGTGGGACGAGCCGTTCGGAATGGTCGCGGCGGAGTCGCATGCGTGCGGGACCCCCGTCGTCGCGTTCCGCAGCGGCGCGCTCGGGGAGGTGATCGTCGACGGCGAGACCGGGTTCCTGGTCGCGCCCGGCGACGTCCACGCCGCGACGGAGGGGGTCGGCAGAGTCGCACGCCTTTCCCGGGAGCGCTGCCGGGCCCACGCCGAGAACGCACTCGATCTGGAGCTGACGCTCGACGCGCACGAGCGGCTGTACGAGCGGGTGGCCCAGGGACGGTTCGAGGTCGCGGCGGGTGGCTGAGCCGGATCACTGGCTGGCGGGACGGCTCGCCGTCGTGACCGGCGCGAGCCGCGGCATCGGCGCGGCGACCGCCGAGGCGCTCGCGGCGGCCGGCGCCCGGGTGGTGCTCGCCGCGCGCGACGGCGACGCCCTCGACGCGGTCGCCGCACGGATCCGCGACGCCGGGGGCGAGGCCACGGCCGTGCCCACCGACGTGGGCCGCCCGGCCGACGTGCAGCGCCTGTTCGACGCCGCGAGCGAGCTCGGGCCGGTGGCGGCGCTCGTCTGCGCCGCCGGCGTGCTGACGCCCGCGCGATTCACGGAGACCACGACCGAGATCTGGGAGGAGACGCTGGCCGTCAACCTCACCGGCGCGTTCCTCTGCGCCCGCGCGGCGTTCGCCCCGATGCGCGACGCCGGCGAAGGACGGATCGTCAACATCGCGTCGCTGTCGGGCGTGTACGCGACCGAGAAGTTCCCCGGCCTCGCCGCCTACAACGTCTCCAAGTACGGCGTCGTCGGTCTGACCGAGGCGATCGCCGTCGAGGGCAAGGAGCTCGGTATCAGCGCGATCTGCATCAGCCCGGGCGCGGTCGACACCGAGATGCTCCGCCGCGCCAACCCTGATCTGCGTCCCGGCCTTACCCCCGACGACGTAGCGGCCCTGATCGTCGCGCTGCTCGACAGCGCTTTGGTTGCGGCCAGCGGAGCCAACATCCCGCTCTTCTCAAACGCGTAGCGGCGGGGTCAGCCGCCCGCACACACCGCTACGTGTTCACAGCCTCGGTCCGGTTGTCGCGTACTGCGCGAGTGTGTGAGGGCGGCTGACCCCGCCTCAAGCCACCAGCGACCAGAGGTCCACGGCTTCGTCGGAGAGCTGCTCCGGCGCCGGCCGTGCCCGGGCGCCCACGAGCGCTGCCGCCGCGGCCATCTCGTCGTCCTCGTCGAGCTCGGGGTCGCCGCCGCGGTTGAGGCCGGCGGCCGCCAGCAGCTGCCCGTCGAGCAGGTAGAACCCGATCAGCTGCCGCTGCTCGAGGCTCCCGCGGACGACGAACCGGTCCCACTTGGTCGCGTGGCCCGCGTACTCGAGCTTGTCCTCGTACTGGTCGGACCAGAACGTGTGGATGTAGTCGTACGGCGCGGTCGAGCCGAGCATCGATCGCGCCGCGGCGCGGCCCATCTTCTCACCGTTGTTGTAGTGCTCGACGCGAACGCGCCCGAACAGCGGGTGCAGGTGGTTGGCGACGTCGCCGGCGGCGTAGACGTCCGCCGCCCCCGTCCGGCAGCACTCGTCGACCATCACGCCGTTCGACACCTCGACCGATCCTCCGGAGAACTCCGGAAAATTGGGTTGGATCCCGACGCCGGATACGACGAAGTCGCAGTCCACGCGGTCACCCTCGGCGGTCACGACCGCCTCGACGCGGTCGGATCCCTCGAACCGGTCGACGTGTCCACCGGTGCGCAGCTCGACTCCGTGCTCGGCGTGGATCGCGGCGAACACGGCGCCGAGCCCGGGGCCGAGCACCCGGTCGAGCGGCACCCGGCCCGGGAAGATCGTCGTCACGCGGACTCCGAGCTGTGTCAGCGACGCGGCGACCTCGCAGCCGATGAACCCCATCCCCACGATCACCGCGTGCCCGCCCCCGACCGCCTCCCGCTTGATCGCGTCGCACTCGGCGAGGGTGCGCAGGTAGTGGATCCCCGCCAGGTCCGCGCCGGGCACCTCGAGCCGGCGGTTGCGCCCGCCCGTGGCGATCAGCAGCTTCTGGTACTCGAGCCGCTCACCCGACTCGAGCACGACGGCGTGGGCGTCAGCGTCGACCGTCGCGACGGTCTCGTACACGTGCTCGACGTCGTGGTCGGCGTACCAGTCGGGCGGCTTCACGTACCAGCCGTCGAGCTCCTCCTCGGAACGCATGTACGTCTTCGACAGCGGCGGCCGGCCGAACGGGACCCCTGGCTCCCGGCCGATCAGCACGAGTCGGCCGTCGAACCCGTCCTCGCGCAGCGTGACCGCGGCGTTGCCGCCGGCCAGCCCGCCGCCGACGATCACGTATGTCTGCCCAGGACTCATCGCACCGTGTACGCCACGAGCTGCGGATCACGGCTCGGTCCTCGCCCGGTGACTCCACCTGCTGGCACGAGCACAGTCTTACCCGCAATCGCGATCGGTGCATTCGACGTCGTCGGGAGCATGTGCTGATAGGCGACCGCGCCGGTGCGGCGGTTCAGCGCGATCAGCCCGTGGCCGAAGGTCGTCGTGAACACGAGATCATTCGAGACGGTCGCTGCACCCAGCGGGATCGACGGCACCTTCGTGTCCCACTCGACCCTCCCGGTCTTGACGTTGAGCGCCTCCACCTCGCCCCCGACGTGGCCGGCGGCGGCGGTCGGAGCTGGCCTGTCCAAGCTCGTGAATGTGAGCGGTACGTCGAGCGTGGCGACGTAGACGCTGTCCCCGGCAAGCGCCATGTTGGTCAGCACGCCCCCGAGCGATCCGGGCAGGATCGTGTACGGCGCCCTCAGCGACAGGTCGTGGTCGAGCGCCTTACGCGAGTCGTCGTCGTGGCCGTTGTGCTCGCCGACCGGCGTCTTCCACAGCAGCTTGCCGCTGTCGGCGTCCATCTCGTAGACGTACCCCATCTTGCCGCCGCCGATCACGACCGGAAGGCGGCCGACCCGAGCCGAGATCGGCGAGGCCTGCATGTCGTAGTCCTTGAAGTCGTTCGGCACCGCCTGGTAGTACCAGCGCAGCTTTCCGGTGCTCGCATCGAGGTTCACCTCGCTGTTGGTGTAGAGCTGCGCGGCGGGGTGCGCGATCGCCGCGGCGGGCGACTGGTACGGATTGCCGATCCCGTAGGTCACCGACCCGTCTCCGAGCACGAGCGGCGGCTCCCAGACGCCGCCCGAGCCGAGCCCGATGTCCCGTACGCCTGCACCCTGCTGGATCACCGTGTTGAACTTCCAGAGCAACGCTCCGGTCCCGGCGTTCAGCGCGATCAGCACGCCGCCGCCGGGGGCGATGCCGTACTGGCTCCCCAGATACACGCGCCCGTCCGCCACCTCGGGCTGGATCCCGAACGTCCCCTGGCCGGTGCCGAGCAGATGTCCGTTCACCCACACCGACTTGCCGCTCTGAGCATTCAGCGCGAACGCAGCCGTGGGTGTCTCGCCGTACACCCTCCCGCCCTCGACCGCGACCCCGTTCGGACCGGGCCCGGTCCGCTGGGGCGCGTTGCAGCGGTACTCCCACTCGAGCTTCCCGGACGCGAGCGACAGCGCGTACACGTTCGAGTCGAGGTCCTGGAGGTAGACGACGCCGTCCTGCACGATCGGGTTCGCCGCCAGCGAGCCAGAGCCGGCGACGCCGGCCGCCGCCGCGCCGCTCAGCTTGAACGCCCACGCCTGCTCGAGCCTGGACACGTCCGCCGACGACACCGTCGAGCCGGCCGCGTCGCGGGTGTTGGCGAGGTTGCCGTTCGGGTCCGGCCACGACCCGGAGACCCCGGCGGACACGGGCGCGGCGTTGCCCGTGACCGTCGTGCACCCGGCGCTCGATCCCGACCCGCCGCACGCCACGAGCAGCAGCGCGCAAGCGCCGAGAAGCGCGACCATCCCGCGATGCCTCGCCATCGGGTCTCATTCTCGGGTATCGGCCGTCAGGTCGTCGTGAGATCGGGTAAACCTTCGCGTGATGGCGAAGATCGCCGTGACCGGAGGCAGTGGCAAGGCCGGACGGGTCGTGGTCCGCGACCTGCACGACCACGGCCATCGCGTCCTCAACATCGACCTCGTGCCGTCGCCGGAATCGCCGCACCCCGAGGCCGAGATCCCGTTTCTGCGCGCGGACGTCACCGACTACGGCCAGGCGCTCGAGGCGCTGTCGGGTGGCCATACGCTGCCGGGGATCGACGCGGTGGTTCACCTCGCGGCGATCCCCTCGCCCGCACACGGCACGCCGGATCACGTATTCCGTACCAACATCACGAGCACGTACGGGGTGTTCTCCGCGGCCGCGCGGCTCGGCCTTCAGCGGGTCGTGTGGGCCTCGAGCGAGACGACGCTCGGGCTCCCGTTCCAGCGACCCCCCGACTACGCGCCGGTCGACGAGGCCCACGTCTACCCCGAGACCAGCTACGCGCTGTCGAAGGTCCTCGGCGAGGAGATCGCCCGGCAGTCGCACCGCTGGCACGGGACGACGATCGTCGGGCTGCGGTTCTCGAACATCATGGTCCGCTCCGACTACGAGCGGTTTCCGACTTCTGGGACGACGCGCGCCGCCGCATGTGGAACCTGTGGGGCTACGTCGACGAGAGCCACGTCGCGCAGAGCGTGCGGCTGGCGCTCGACGCCGACATCGACGGCACTGACAACTTCATCATCGCCGCCGCCGACACCGTGATGAAGACCCCCAGCCGCGAGCTGATGGCCGAGGTGTTCCCGGACGTACCGATCGCGGACAAGGTCAGCGGGAACGACACGCTGCTCGACATCGACAGGGCGCGCGACGTCCTCGGCTACTCGCCGACGTTCAGCTGGCGCGAGCTGTTCTAGCTACGGTCGCCGGCGTCTTCTCCTGGGCGCGCTTGCGGACGACGTGAAGCTCCTGACGAGCCACCTCGACCACCTTCTCCAGCGTCTGTTCGAGATCCATGCGTGCATCCTCTCATGACGCGAGAATTTGCCGATGAGCGCGCGCCACATCTCGATCACCGGTGACGTGCTCGCGCTTGCCGTGCGCGACGAGGCGCGAGAGCTCGGGCTGCTCGGGTGGGTCCGGCTCGAGCCCGACGGGACGTTGTCCGGACACGTGGAGGGGGACCAGATTGAGGAGCTGATCGCGCGCGTGCGCGCGATCAGCGGGGTCGACTCGGTGTCGGAGACGAGCGCGCGCGTGGAGGGGCACGAACAGTTCGCGGTCCGCGGCGTGCCGGCCGGTGTGTTCGTCGTCCAGGAGCATCAGGCGACCGCGCATCACTTCGACTTCCGGCTCGAGGTCGACGGCGTGATGCGCTCGTGGGCGGTGCCGAAGGGGCCGTCGATGGACCCGGCGGTCAAGCGCTTCGCGGTCCAGGTCGAGGACCATGAGCTCGCGCACAACGAGTTCGAGGGGCCGGCCCCGAGGGGTGGGGTGATCGTCTGGGATCGCGGCGAGTACGAGCAGGGCGGCCGCGTCCCGTGGCCGGAGGCGCTCGACCGCGGTCACGCCGTGTTCGTGCTCCACGGCGAGAAGCTCGAGGGCGGCTTCGCGCTCCAGCGGACCCGCGGTGGCGAGAAGCCGCAGTGGCTGTTGATCAAGCGCCGCGACGAGTACGCCGCGCCGGGCTCGGATATCGCGGCCGAGCGCCCCCAGTCCGTGCAGAGCGGCGAGACGCTGGACGAGCTGCTCGAGCGCCCTCCGGCTCCCTCCGACTGACGCTCGGATACGCTCCCCGGCATGGAGGGCTCGAGCGCGCGAAGCTGTGAGGTCGCGGTCGTCGGCGCGGGCTTCTCCGGGATCGGCGCGGCGATCCTGCTCGAGAAGGCGGGTTTCTCCGACTACCTGGTGGTCGAGGAGGGCGACGGCGTCGGCGGCGCGTGGCACTGGAACACGTATCCCGGGATCGCGGTCGACATCCCGTCGTTCAGCTACCAGTTCTCGTTCGAGACGCGCCCGGACTGGTCCCGCGTGTACGCCCCCGGCGCCGAGCTCAACCGCTACGCGAACCACTGCGTCGACAAGTACGGCGTCCGCGACCGAATCCGCTTCGGCACCCGCATCACCAGCGCGAGCTTCGACGAGGACACCGACACCTGGCGGCTCGAGACGGACGACGGCGAGGAGATCACCGCGCGGTACGTGATCAACGCCGCGGGCGCGCTGTCGCAGCCCAAGTATCCGGAGCTCGACGGGCTCGACGCGTTCGAGGGCACCATGATGCACACCTCGCGCTGGGACCACGAGGTCGAGCTCGCGGGCAAGCGCGTCGGCGTGATCGGCACCGGCGCCTCGGCCGTCCAGGTGATCCCCGCGATCGCGGGGATGGTGAAAAAGTTGACCGTGTTCCAGCGCACGCCGATCTGGTGCATGCCGAAGCCCGACCGCCCGCTCGACCGGCGTGAGCGGTGGGCGCTCGAGAACGTGCCGGGCGCGAAGTTCGCGGCGCGGCTGATGAGCCAGGTGTTCGTCGAGCTGAACTTCCCGCTCGCCGCGCACTTCTACGGCGTCGTTCCGCTCGCCGACCGCGGCGAGAAGATCGGGCGCGCGTTTCTGAAGAAGGAAGTCCACGACCCCGACGTCCGCGACAAGCTGACGCCTCGGTACGGCCTCGGCTGCAAGCGCCCGAGCTTTCACAACGAGTACCTCGCGAGCTTCAACCGCGCGAACGTGGAGCTCGAGACCACGCCGATCGAGCGGGTCACGGACGCCGGAGTGCGAACCACCGACGGCGAACACGAGCTCGACGTGCTGGTGCTCGCAACCGGCTTCAAGGTGCTCGAGCAGATCTTCCCGATCTACGGCCCCGGCGGGGTCGAGCTCGACGCGTGGTGGGACGAGCACCGGATGCAGGCCTACGAGGGCGTGAGCGTCCCCGGCTTCCCCAACTTCTTCCACATCATCGGCCCTTACGGCTTCAACGGCGCGTCGTTCTTCCTGCTGATCGAGACGCAGATGCGCCACATCAACCGCTGCCTGACGCGCGCCCGCCAGCGAGGCGCGACGCGCGTCGAGGTGACGCCCGAGGCCAACGAGCGCTACTGGAAGAAGATGCTGGCCCGCCGCCACAACCAGATCTTCTTCCGCGACACGTGCGCGACGGCCAACAGCTACTACTTCGACCGCCACGGCGACGTCCCGTTCCGTGCCAGCCCGAGCCTCGAGACGATCTGGCGCGCCGCGCGGTTCGACCTCGACGATTACCGGTTCGAGGCCGCGGCGTAGCGGGGCGTGGTCGGGCGCTTCCGTTGCACACTCGCCGCGGCACGCCACGCCTGCAACCAAAACGCCCTTAGCGGGCGTTTTCGTTGCGAACTCTGGCCGGTCCCGTGCAGATGCAACGAAAACGCCCTGCTCGCGGGAGACAACGCCCCGTTGCGCGAACCGTTTTCGGGGCGGCTAGGGTCAGACATGGGATGAGCGGCTTTCTTCACCGCATCGGCTTCCGGTTGGATCACCGGTGGGCGCCCGAGCACATGTCGGACTACGTCGACGGTGAGCTCACGCCACACGCGCTCGGCCGGATCGAACGCCACCTCGGCGAGTGCGCCGAGTGCCGGCGGCTGCTCGCGGGGCTGCGCCGCACGATCGACGCGCTCGATCGCCTGTCGACCCCGATGGGTGGCGTTGACCCAGCGGTGTTCGCCGCGTCCGTGCGCGGGCGGCTCGACTGAACCTTTTTCCCCACCCGGAGGGTCAAACAGACATGACCAACGACACTCAAACCCAGAACCAGGCAGAGAGCCCCAAGGTCGAGAAGAGCGATCGCGAGTGGCGCGAGCAGCTCAGCCCCGATCAGTACCAGGTGCTCCGCAACAAGGGCACCGAGCGGGCGTTCACCGGGAAGTACTTCGACGAGAAGCGCGATGGCACCTACCGGTGTGCCGGCTGCGGCGCCGAGCTGTTCTCCTCGAACACGAAGTTCGACTCCGGCACCGGCTGGCCGAGCTTCACCGAGCCGGCGGACCGCGCCAACGTCGAGCTGATCGACGACCACAGCTACGGGATGCACCGGATCGAGGTCAACTGCGCCGCCTGCGGCGGGCACCTCGGCCACGTGTTCCCCGACGGCCCCGGCTCGACCGGAGAGCGCTACTGCATCAACTCCTGCTCGCTCGAGCTCGAGGAGCGATAGAGCCGACCGCCGCTGAGGCGGTATAACCGCGCTGGTGACCGGCGCCGCGAGCTCCGAGCATGAGCTGATTCGGAGCGCGCGCGCCGGGGACCAGGACGCGTTCGCCGAGCTCGTCCGGATGCACGCCGAGCAGGTCTACGGCGCGCTGCGGCGTTTCGGGCTCGATCCCGCCGAGGCCGACGAGGTCGCGCAGGCGGTATTCGTCCGTGCCTGGCGCGGCCTCTCGAAGTTCGAGGAGCGCTCGCGGTTCTCGACCTGGCTCTACCGGATCGCGTTCAACGAGGCGCAGCGGTTCCTGTCGCGCCGACCCCCCCGCCAGCCCGAGCCGGACCCGGATCGCGGCGACCCGATCGTGACGCTGCCCGAGTCGCCCGAGCTCGGTCCCGAGGCGCAGACGCTCGACCGCGAGCTAGAGCGGGCGCTCGAGCTCGCGCTCGACGAGCTTCCCGCGGAGTGGCGCGCCGCCGTCGTGCTCCGTGACATCGAGGGACTCTCGACCCACGACGCCGCGGAGGCGACCGGCGTCGGCGAAGCGGCGTTCAAGAGCCGCCTGCACCGCGGCCGGATGCGCCTGCGGGCCCTCCTCGAGCCATATCTCGCGCTCGAGGAGGGGTGACCGGCGTCAGCGGAGGGGTGACCGGCGCCAGCGAGGGTTGACCGGCGTCAGCGAAAGCTGACGCGCCCTAGCGGACGGTCGTCGCGCAGTACGCGCCGCCGTGCTTCTCGAAGTACTGCTGGTGGTAGTCCTCGGCGTCGTAGAAGTCCGAGGCCGGGACCACCTCGGTCACGATCTGCTTCGAGATCGCGCCCTGGCGCTCGTCGCGCGAGGCGCTCGCCACCCGCTGCTGCTCCTCGTCGTGGACGAAGATCGCCGAGCGGTACTGGCTGCCGAAGTCCCAGCCCTGCCGGTTGGGAGTCGTCGGGTCGTGGATCGACCAGAACAGCTCGAGCAGGTCGCCGTAGCTGACCACGTTCGGGTCAAACGAGACCTGGACCGCCTCAGCGTGCCCGGTCGTGCCCGAGCAGACCTGCTCGTAGGTCGGGTCGCCGGTGCTTCCGCCCGTATAGCCGACGCGCGTCGCGACGACGCCCTCGACCTCACGGAACGCCGCCTCGACGCCCCAGAAACAACCGGCCGCGAAGGTCGCGCGCTGCGTGCCCTCGTGATTCGGGCTCGGGGTCTCGGAGCGCCCGTCTCTGAAAGTCATCATCGGATCCTTTCCGTCTGTATTCACGCCGGTTTAGACCCGGCGCGAGCGGCAAACGGTTCAGTCCCGCTCGATCATCACCGAGGTGGCCTTGACCACCGCGGTCGCCTGGACCCCGGGGGCGAGCCCGAGCTCCTCGATCGAGTCGCGCGTGATCGCGGCGGTGACCAGGAACGGCCCCGCCTCCAGCTCGACGAGCGCCATCACGCCGTCGGTCTCGACGGACCGGACGATGCCGGTGAGCCGGTTGCGCGCCGAGCGGGGGGTCCCGGTTCGATGCCTCGACGCGTGCGCGCTGAGCCGCTCGATCTCCGACGCCGGGACCAGCCTGCGGTTGCGCTCGTCGCGCTCGGTGTGGATCCGGCCCGCGCGGTCCCAGCGCCTGAGTGTGTCGACGCTCACGCCGAGCGCGACCGCGGCCTCGCCGAGTGAGAGGTGCCTGGGCATATGCACTGCGGACGCTATTCGATCGCGCCGGCGTCTCGGGCTACCGTTCCACGCGGATCTCGATCGTCTCGCTCGGCATCTGGCGCAACTCGCGCCTGAACTCGTCGCCGGTTCGCGGGCCTTTCGCGAGCATCCGCCGGTCGAGCGTGAAGATCGCGGGGCTCACCGCGAACGGGTACGGGTCGATCCGAACGTGACGCGGGGCGAACGGCTCGAACGGCGCCAGCGGCGTCATCGTGACCTCGGTCTCGTCGCCGTCATAGTCGACCGGGACAGGGACCGAGGGCGAAGCGGTCGCCGTCGCCCAGCTTCGGCAGCCCACAGAAGTACAGCGACAGGCGATCGAACAACTGCAGGAGCTTGTAGCTGGCCCACTGCTCGTCCTCGTCGATTCCGAGCTCGGCGCGTCGCGCCGGGTACGAGTCCTCGAGCTCCGAGAGGAACGCGCGCACGAGGTCCATGTGTGCCTTGGCGTCGGGCAGCAGTCCGAGCTCCGGCTGCGCGCCGTAGCGCTGGCGGTACAGGCCGGCGCCGTGCATCGCGTCCATCAGTCCCGGCGTAGGTGTCCCGCCGCGACACGTCGACGATCCCGGCGCGGTAGAACGCCATGTGGGATATCGCGTCGACCTCGATGAACGACACCGGGCGCCCGTCGTCGTGCACCTCGAGCCATCGCTCTCTGACGCACCACCCGTCGTCGTGCCGGGCCGCCGCCACGATCATCGAATCGCGCGCGCGCAGCGGCGCGAAGTCGGCGTTGCCCCAAGCCGCTGGGAACTGCGCCGCGAGATCCGCGTGGTCGGGCTGCATCACCAGCTGCCAGCTGTCGCCGGCGTCGAGAACGATCATCGCGCGCCGGTCCTGAGCTCCGCCCGGCGTCAGCCGCGGACGTTGGCGGGCGCCCGAGCCGACGCGTCGCGCGCCGAGTGGATCCGTCCGGAGGTCTCCGACAGCGGCTGACCGGACCGACGGGACGCCCGGGCGAGGATCTCGCCGAGCACGGAAACAGCCGTCTCCTCTGGGGTGCGCGCGCCGATGTCGAGCCCACACGGCGACGCGATCCGGGCCACCTGCTCCCTCGTGACTCCGGCTGCGAGCAGTCGTCGCGACCTGTCTTCGTGCGTCTGGCGGCTACCGAGCGCCCCGATGTAGCCCGCGTTGGTCTCGAGCGCCGCGGCCAACGCCGGCTCGTCGAACTTCGGATCGTGCGTGAACACGAGCACGACATCGCGCTCCTCGAGCTCCTTCCCGGCGAGATACCGCTGCGGCCAGTCGACCACCACGTGGTGGGCCACCGCGAATCGTCGCGATTCGACGAATGGCGGCCGTGCGTCGACGATCGTCACCTCATAGCCGAGATCCCTGGCAAGCGCTCCGACGGCCGCCGAGAAGTCGATCGCGCCGAAGATGACCATCTTCGGCGGCGCCGCGAACGTGTGCAGAAAGACGCGCAGCTCATCCCCCATCACCTCGCCCTCAGCGCCGTAACTGCGAAGCTCGGTCAGCGCGTGGGCGACGCAGCCGCGAGCTTCACGTTCGACCGCCCGGTCGAGGCGTCCGGCCACCTCGAAGCTCCCGACGAGCTCGTTGTCGACCAGCGCGACCTTCGCGCCGGCGTTCTCGCCGTCGATCAGCGTCGCGATCACCGCGGGGCGGTTCTGAGCTACGGCGCGCTCCACCTGCTCGAGCGTGTCCCGGTCGTCAGGCCTGATCTCGTGGATGAAGATGTGGACCGTGCCGCCGCACATCAGGCCGACGCCGCTCGCCACCGAATCCGAGATGCCGTACGTCCGGAACCGTGCCGGCTCGCCGCTCAGCACGGCGGTCGCCTCCTCGAACAACGCGCCCTCGACGCACCCGCCCGTGACCGATCCCTCGATGTGCCCATCTCCGTCGACGAGCATCGTCGCGCCCGGGTCGAGTGGCGCCGAGCCGTCGGTTCCGACGAGGGTGGCCGCGACCACACGCCTGCCTTCGGCCAACCAACTCAGCGCTATCTCGTTGGTGCTTCGAAACGTCACATGCATCCTTCGGAGAATGACGCGGCTGCAACGCTGCGTCTTCCCTGATCAAGCCTAGTCCGCATGCTCTGCTCCGATCACCCTCAAGCTTCCTGATCGCTGATGCTAACGGGGCCCGTGGTAGGGTCGCCGGCGACGGTGCGACAAACAGAGGGGGCCAAGTGAGTGGGCGAATCACCCTGTTGCTGATCGCGGCGACGCTGATCGGGGCGGCTTCGGCTTCGGCCTCGGCCTCGCAGACCCTCGTCACGACAAGGCCGGCCGTCGTCCTCGTCTCCGGACTGAGCAGCGAGTCGCCGTTCAGCACGCCGGCGCGATCGTGCGCCGGCAAGCAGGGCCCGGCCTGGGCGCTCAAGAACGGGATCCCGCCCGCGCTCGAGCGCGCCGGCTACCGCGTGTTCACGGCCCCGGTTCGTTTGAACACGTCGAAGGCGCCCCCGGCGCCCTGCGCCAGCCCGGCGCCGGGCGCGTCCACGTGGATCAACTCCGGCGGCGACATGGACACCAATGGCGCCGCGCTCAACCGGTTCCTCGCGTTCCTGCAGCGCTCCTACAACGTGAGCAGGGTGATCCTCGTCGGACACTCCGACGGCGGCCTGTGGTCCCGCTCGGCGATCTCCACGCACCGCTCCGCGCCCACGATCGTCGGACTCGTGACGCTCGGCACGCCGTACACGGGATCGCCCGCCGCCGACCTGGGCGGAGTCGTCTCGACCTTGAATTGTTCGAGCGCCGCGCCGGCGTGCACGCTCGCCCAGCGGCTCGTGAGCGGGATCCTCGACAAGATCGGGCGGCCTGCCGTGACGGAGCTGTCGAGCGCGTTCCTCAAGACCTGGAACCCGCACCCGAAGCTCACGGGGTGCCGCGTGACCGCGATCCAGGGGACCGCGATCCGGCCGCCCGCGCTGCCGGCGCCGCAGCCGGCACTGTCCGGCTATTACGTCCCCACCGACGGGCTCGTCGGGCGCAGCAGCGGCGCCGATCAGGCCGCCAGGGCGCTGGACGGATCGATGATCCCCGCGGCGCCGATCGGCCGGCTTGTCAATGGCGGCGCGTTCCCCGCCTACCACACGCCCGAGATCGGTAGCCCCTCCGAGCTCAACGACCCCCCGATCAACGCCGCGATCATCAAGGCGCTGCGCCAGCCGGCGTCCCCGTGCGGCGGCGGCCGGCAGCAACAGCCGAGCCGGCTCACGGTGCGTCTGGTCACCGTCCGCCAGACGCGCGGAGGCAGCCTTGGCGCGACGGCGACCGGCGACCTCGTGCTCGCGCCGCCCGGGCCTGCCATCTCCTGCGGGGGCTCCACGTTCGCGGGCTCGCCGCTGCTCCCGACTCAGCTGTTGAAGACCTACGTGACCAACTCATGCGCCGCGCTGAGCTCGAGCGGCGCCGCGATGCTCCTGCACAACACGAATTCGACCGCGCGGCTGACGTTGAGCGGCCGCACGCTGACCGTCGCCACCGGCGGCCCGAGGCTGCGCTCCCTCGCCGTCCAGATGCTCAGTGGTCGCACGTGGTCGCCGGTCACGCTGCGCGGCGGCCGCGGAACCGTCCCCCGGGCGAACCTGGTGCAGCTGCGGCTCCTCGGCACCACGCAGGCGGGCGCGGACGTGAGCGCCTGGGCCCCGATGAACGGCTAGCGTCGTAGGCGCTGATGAGGCCGGACGAGGTGAAGCCCGACACCTGGCTCGTCGTGGGCGGGCGCCCCGCCTCGGAGCCCGGCGCTCCGCTCAACACCCCGATCATCCCGGCCTCGACGTTCGTGCTCGGCGGCGAGAGGATCTACAGCCGCAACGAGGCGACCGAGGGTTGGGAGGCGTTCGAGGCGATGCTCGGCGGGCTCGAGCGCGGGGACGCGGTCGCGTTCTCGTCCGGGATGGCGGCCTGCGCCGCGGTGCTCGGTCAGCTTCCGACCGCCGCACACCTCGTGCTGGTCGACGACTGCTACCAGGCCGTCGCGGCGATTGCCGAGGCCGGAGCCCGCGATCACCAGTGGCGGGTCGAGCGGCTGCCCGCGAGCGACGCGCGATGGCTGGAGCGCGCGTCGGAGGCGGACGTGCTGTGGCTCGAGTCGCCGACGAACCCGCTGCTCGACGTCGCCGACCTGCCCGCGATCTGCGGCGCGCCGCGCCGCGCAGGAACGCGCGTCGTCGTCGACAACACGTTCGCGACCCCGCTCGTCCAGCGCCCACTCGAGCTCGGCGCCGACATCGTCGTCCACTCGGCGACCAAGCTGATCGGCGGCCACTCGGACCTGCTGCTCGGCGCGGCGGTCACCGCTCGGCCGCAGGAGCTCGCCGCCCTGCGCGCGATGCGGAGCAGGAACGGCGCCACGCCCGGGATGCTCGAGTGCTTCCTCGCGCTGCGCGGCGCCCGGACGCTCGCGCTCAGGCGCGGTCACGCCGAGAGCTCGGCGCGCGAGCTCGCCGCGCGGCTGGCGGACCACGGCGCCGTGACGCGCGTGCGCTACCCGGGGTTCGGCACGATCGTCAGCTTCGAGCTGCGTGATGCCGCCGCGGCCGATCGTGCCTGCCGGTTGACGCGGATCGTCCGGCACGCCACCAGCCTCGGCGGGGTCGAGACGTCGATCGAGCGCCGCTCCGCGCACCCGGGCCAGGAGCACATCCCTCCCGGCCTGATCCGGATGAGCGTCGGGATAGAGCAGCTCGAGGACGTGTGGGGCGACCTCGAAAGGGCGCTGGCAGCGACCTGACACTGGTAGGTTCGCGCCCGATGACGACTCGCTGGGCGCTCACCGTTCCGTTCGCGGGGATCCCGCTCGCCGAGCATCCGGGTCTCTACCGTCGCGCGGAGGCGGCGGGCTACGACGACTTCTGGACCGGTGAAACCGCGAACGGGACCGACGGGTTCACGCCGCTGGCGATCGCGGCGCCGGTAACCGAACGCGTCCGGCTCGCGACCGGGGTGGTCAACCCGTTCACCCGCGGTCCGGGGGTGCTCGCCCAGACCGCCGCGGCGATGCAGGAGGCGACCGCGGGCCGGTTCGTGCTCGGGCTCGGAGCGTCGTCGAATGTGATCGTCGAGCGCTTCAACGAGCTCCAGTTCGAGCGGCCGCTGGCGAAGATGCGGTGGGCGCTCGAGGCGCTGCGGCCGGTCCTGTCGGTCCCGGCCGAGCGCGGGATCGGCGGCATCCGGCTCGAGCGTCCCGTGACGGTCCCGGTGCCGATCGTGGTCGCGGCGCTGCGGCCCAGGATGCTCGCGCTCGCCGCCGAGCTCGCGGATGGCGCGTTCACGAACTTCCTCCCTGTGTCCGGTATCGATCGGGTCGTGGGCGCTCTGCGTGCCGGCGAGCGCGACGCCGGCCGCGACCAGGGCTCGACCGAGCTCGTCTGCCGGTTCTTCCTGCTTCCGATGCCGGAGGTGCAGGCAATCCCGATGGCCCGGATGATGTTCTCCGCCTACGCCAGCGTCCCCGTTTACACGAACTTCTTCCGCTGGCTCGGCTGGGCCGAGCAGATCGATCCGATGGTCGCGGCCTACGAGGCCGGCGACCGGGGACGCGCGGCGGAGCTCGCGCCGGTCGAGCTGATGCGGGAGATCTTCCTGTTCGGCTCGCCCGAGCAGATCAAGGAGCGCTTGGAGGCCTTCGTGACCGGCGGCATCACGACATGCGTGCTCACGCTGATCGCGCCGCCGCAGCGGATACCGGAGCTCATCGACGCGATGGCGCGATGAGCCCCGGTCCGGCCCTCAGCCCACGTGTTGGATCGTCGGGTAGCGGTACGTCCCGTTCAGCACGCTGTGCTTCGGTCCGTACAGCCGCATCGCGATCAGGAACTGACCGCTCGACGGCGACACGAGCCAGTTGGTCTCGTGGCCGGGCGGCGGCGTGCGCTGGACGTAGACGTCCAGCGATCCGTCCTTGTTGTACTTGACGCCCTTGTTGCTGCCGATCGAGTACCTGGCGTACGGGTTCGCGATCAGCTGGGTGTTGGTGTCGTAGATCGTCAGCGACCAGAAGTATTTGACCGGGGGGATCTGCCCGCGGGTGAAGTGGATCCGATAGCTGTGCGGGCCCTCGAGGACGTTGTTGCTGTTGTCGGCGACACCGGCGGCGTACGTCGCCTCGACGGGCCAGTTCGCGCAGATCGCGTATACGGCCGCCATCGCGCGATACGCGTAGTCGGTTCCCCAGTTGCCGGTGTCGGGCAGCAGCTGGAACCAGCCGTTGTGTTTCTGGGCCCCGGCGGTTGCGATCGACAGCCGGATCGACACCACCTTGGCCGGCCCCTTGTTCGCCGCCACCGTCAGACCGGCGACAGTGCTCGAGGGCAGGCTCTCGGTGGAGGGGTGAAGGCCGGGACCGATGCCCGCGGTGGCCATCTGCGCGAGGATCGCGTGGTCGCGCGCCGGGGGCGGGTTCTGGGCCAGCGCGGTCCCGAGTGCGTCATAGAACGCCAGCCCCGCCGGAATCCTCGGGATCGTCGGCGTGGTGACGATCTTCCGCGGCTTCGGCGGCTCGTACGCGAGCCCGACCCGCTCGAACGCGTGCAGCGGGACGACCTTGTAACCGTCCTGGATACTGTGGGCTTCGGGGAGGTCGCGCTTGCCGTAGACGAGCGTGCGGCCGAACACCCACACGCGCTCGTAGGCAGACCTGATCACGGGGATGCCGGCCGGGAGCCTGCCCTTGAAGCTCGGCCCGACCACGACGTAGTTCCCCGCTCCGTTGCCGGTGGACCGGGTGCCGACGTAGTGGAACACGTTGGTGTACGGGTCCATGAACTCCCACGCGTAGTAGCGGTGGGCAGGGACGGCGGGCACGTGTAGGACGATCGGGCCCTTGCTCAGGTCGAGATGGATGTTCGAGTAGAGCGTCGAATTGCTCGGCGCGACGATCTCCTTCTTCTGGTTGGCGGGCGTCGTCAGCACTCGCTGGTTGCCGACTTGGTTGACCGGCGCGTTGCCCCATTCGTTCGGCACAGTCACGCTCGTGTCGAGCTGCGTCTGGCGGAGGAATTCCATGAGCGTGACTCCGTAGACGTACGCGTCGGTGCCGACCTTCTGCGCCTGCGCCTCGGTCAGGGACGCAGGCGCGGCCGCGGCCGTGGCGGCCGACAGGCCGAGCGTGGCGGCGAGTCCCGCGAGTGAGGTCGTGATCAGGCGCAGTCGGCGAGGCATCGGGTCCCTTCGGGTTGAAGTCAATGCCGGCGCCACCGGGGTCGCGGCGGGCGCCGGCAGCCGCAACGGTACGCTCCTAATTACGTCTTGTCAAGATGACTAGACGTAATCATGATAAATAGTAACCAAGTGATACAGTCCCGCGCCATGACGACCGAGCGCGCCCCGCGCCGGCTCTCGCGAGAGGCCCGGTACCAGCAGTTGGTCGAGCTGGCGATGCCGATCGTGGCCGAGCAGGGGTTAGGCGAGTTCTCGCTCGAGGAGATCGCCCGGCGCGCCGACGTGACGCGCAACAACCTGTACCGCTACTTCCCGCGCGGGCGCCCGGACATCGTCGCCGCCGTGGTGCGCGAGGCGGGGCGCGAGCTGCTCAGCGGCTGGGTCACCGATCCGAAGCTCTCGCTCGAGGAGCGCCTGCGCGCGAACACGGCGCACATCGCCGAGCACGCGTTCGGCCCGAGCACCGCCTGGCGGATCCATCGTAAGGCTCGCGCCGCCGACCAGCCCGAGATCAACCGGATCCTCGCCGACTACCTCGAGCTGATCGTCGCCAACGTGGCGCTGAACAACGTCGGAACCGCCGAGCCTTCCGCGCGCGTGCGCGTAACAATCGAGGCGATCATCGCGTTCAGCGAGACGCTCGTGGACCGAGCCACGGGCACCGGGATGTCACAAGAGGAGATCGTGCAGACCATCATCCGCACGCTCCGGGCGGCCCTCGACGAGGACCGGGGCGACGCCTAGCGTCCCTGCCCGCCCGCGGCCACCGGCAGCACGAGCACGGACGCGTGCGCCGGATCGTGGAGGACCTCGACGTCGACCCGCACGATCTCCCTCGCGGAGTCCGGGTCCTCGCCGGTGCCCGGATTGCGCAGGTACCGGGGGTGCGCCCCGGAAGACACCTGGAGCCGGATGCGACGCCCCGCCGCGAATCGGTGCGCGGTCGGCCACAGATCGATCCTCACGCGGATCCCGCCGTCGTCGGCCCGCTCGAAGCGGCCAGGTACGACGCGGGTCAGGGCATCGCACACGTTCCACGAGGCCCCGGCGGGGTCGACGTCACACACGCGCGCGAACAGATCGAAGTAGGGCGAGGAGGCCCGCACCCACAGCTCGACTCGGACGGGACCGATCGCCTCGAGCGTCGATCCGAGCGGATCGCCCGTGTACGTGAGCACATCCGCGCGGGCCTCGAGTGGACGGTTGTCGACGATCGGCTCGCGTCCGAGCAGGATCGGCCCGCCGATCGACGGCGTCGGGTCGGCTGGGTCGTACCGGTACCGATCGGGGCCCGAGGACTCCGCCGGCCTGACGACGTCAAGAAGTCGCGCGCCGTCGCCAAGCCACAGCGGCCTCTCGCCGGTCCCAGGCGGCGGCCACGCGGACAGCTCCCGCCATCCACCCCCGGCGCGCTCGCCCGTAACGTAGACGCTGACCCTCGCGGAGCGCACGAGCCGCCGGTCGTCGAGGAGCCACGCCCGGAGCCAGCCCAGGCCCTCGCGCAGACCTGAGGCCATCAGGCCCGGTGCGGTGTGCGTCCACGGACCGATGATCAGCTGCGCGTCGCGGCCGGCGTCCTGCAGCGCCCGGAAGTCCTCGAGCAGCCACGGCAGGAAGATGTCGTGCCAGCCTCCGATCAGCTGTACTCGGGCGGTCACCGTCCCGACACCGGTCGCGTAGTCGCGCGCCGCCCAGTAGGCGTCCTCGCGCTGGGTGCTCGCGAGTCCTTCACGGAACCACGCCACCTCGGAACCCGTCGCCCGCTGGTCGAAGTCGGTGAGCATCGGCTCGGAGAACAGCTCCGGCAGCCGGCGAAGCCCGCGCGCCATCGCCACGGGCGCAAGCCGGCGCTCCTGCGCCGCCACCAGCACCAGCCACGAGGCGACCGTCTCGAGCGACAACGCCCCGCCCGCGTACGTCTGGCCGTGGAACTGCGATGCGCTGACCTGGATCGCCAGCGCCGCCAGATCGTCGCCCGCCTCGGGGGCGGCGGCCCACTGGACGAGCCCGAGATAGCTGGGTCCGATCATCCCGATCGAACCGGCGTGCCACGGCTGGCGGCGGACCCAGCGCAACGTGGCCAGGCCGTCGGCACGCTCCTCGAACGGGCTGAATTGGCCCTCGGAGCCGAACGTGCCGCGCACACTCTGAATCACGACCTGCAGCCCGCGCTCGGCCAGCAGCCGGCCGAACAGCAGGCCCAGCACCTGACGGCGCCCGTACGGCGAGCGCACCAGCACGGTCGGCTGCGCTCGATCGGACATCGATCCCGCCGCCCACCTGTCCGCGAGCAGGACGGCACCGTCGTCCATCGGGGCGCGCAGGTCCCGCTCGTACACCACGTCGTGCGTCAGCGCACGCGGGAGCCGCATGCGCCGGGCGAAGATCTGGCTTGCGAGGCTCAGTGCTCCGTCGGCGAGGCGGTCCCGAACTCCTCGCGCTCCTTGAGCGACGCCTCGGCCTCAGCCGCCGTAATCGGCGGCGGCGGCCTGAGCAGCACCCACAGTAGGAAGAGGATTCCGCCCGCGAGCATGATCGCGCCCACCCACAGCTGGAGGTTGATGCCGGCAGCCTTCGCGATCGTGGCCTTGCTGGCCGACAGTCCCGGGATGATCACGAGCACGCCGAAGATCACGAACAGCGCGCCGATGAACGACCGCAGGTCGAACAGCTTCGCGAGCCGCCAGTTGTGCGCTTCCTCTGGAGTGAGATCGGGTTTCGTCGCCATCGCTTACAGGGTCCCGACGTAGACGTACAGGCCCGCCGCGCCGAGCAGCGCGAGCCCGCCGAGGAAGATCGGCCGCTTCCACAACGCTACGGGGGTTGTCGACTTCCCTTCCTCGAGCCCGTAGACGAGGCCGTTGAGCTCGGACAGCGGCTTCGGCTTCTGGAACATCGTCGCAATCAGCATCGCAATCAGCCCCGCGGAGAAACCGATGATCGCTCCCCACTGGGTCTCGATCAGGTCCGAGTGGCGAAACGTGAGGATGCCCCCGACGTTCTGCTTGTACAGCAGCCAGATCGTGAACGACACGAGCGTCCCGACGACCATCCCGTAGAAGCCGGCGCCTCGTCCCACCTTGCGCCAGAACATGCCGACGATGAACGCGAGGAAGATCGGCACGTTGAAGAACGAGAACAGCGTTTGCAGGTAATTGGCGATGTTGCTGTACCCGGACGCGATGAACGCGGTCAGGACCCCGATGAACACGCCGACCACCGTCGTGATTCGCCCGACGCGGAGGTAGTAGCCGTCCGGGCGTCCCTTGCGGATGTAGTTCTGCCAGAGGTCGTACGTCCACACCGTGTTGAAGGCGGAGACGTTCGCCGCCATCCCAGCCATGAACGCGGCCAGGAGGCCGACGAGCCCCACCCCGAGCACGCCGAGCGGCAGGTACTTCTGCATCAACGCGGGGATCGCGTCGTTGTACGGAAGCCCGCCGCCCTGGCCGATACCCGGGATCAGCAGCACGGCCGCCATCCCCGGGATCACGACCGCGAACGGGATGATCAGCTTCGGGAACGCCCCGATGATTGGCGTCAACCTCGCCGAGTTCTCGTCCTTGGCGGACATCGCCCGCTGGACCTCGGCGAAGTTCGTCGTCCAGTAACCGAACGAGAGGAGAAACGCGAGGCCGAACGTGAGGCTGATCCAGTCCCCGACCGGGTTGTGGCCGTGCAGGCCGGTGCCGCCCCACGCCGAGGTGAAGTCGTGTCCGACCGTGCTCAGCTTCTGGAACAACCCGTGCAGGCCACCGGCTTTCGTCACCGCCACGATCGTGACCGGGATCAAGCCGGCGCAGATCACGAAGAACTGCATCACCTCGTTGTAGATCGCGCTCGAGAGCCCGCCGAGCAGGATGTACGAGAGCACGAACAGCGCGGCGGTCACGATCGCGACCGCCAGCGGAATCCCGAGCAGCGACTCGAGCACGGCCGCGAGCGCGTACAGGTTGACTCCCGCGATCAGCACCGACGCGACCACGAAGATGATCGCGTTGACGAGGTGCGTCTTCTTGTCGTAGCGGCGCAGCAGGTACTCGGGGACGCTCCGGACCTTCGAGCCGTAGTAGAACGGCATCATCACGACGCCGAGGAACACCATCGCCGGGACCGCGCCGATCCAGTAGTAGTGGACGATGCTGATTCCGTACTGGGCGCCACTCGCGGACATCCCGAGGATCTCGATCGCGCCGAGGTTGGCCGAGACGAACGCGATCCCGGTGATCCACGAGGGAAGCGAGCGGCCGGACAGGAAGAAGTCGGTCGAGGTCTTGATCAGCCGCCGGAGCGCAAATCCGATCCCGATCACGAACGTGAAGTAGATGACGATCAGCGCGACGTCGAGCCCGCCGAGGTGCAGGTGGAGGACTGCCGCACCGAGCGCCGTCACCGTGGCGCCGCCCCCCGCGAGCCGATCACGGATACCCGCCGTTGAATAGCGCGATCCCCGTGCTCTTGTACAGCTGCGCGACCTTGCCGGCGTTGGCCTTGGTGATCAGGCTCGGTCCGGTGAAGATCGGGGAGAACGGGTGCTGGCCGAAGCGGACCTGGAACGCCGCGATCTGGACCGCGTCATAGCCCTCGAGGAACGGCTGCTGGTCGATCACGAACAGTGCCTGGCCGCTCTGGAGCGCGGCCAGGTCGGCGGGCGAGGGGTCGAACGTTCCGAGCTTGACCTTGCCCAGCTTGCCGAGGGCGTCGAGCGCGCCCACCGCCGGGGGAAAGGCGGGAATGCCGACCGTCAGGAGGCCGTTGATCTGCGCGCTCTTCCTGAGCGCGGCCTCGATCGCCTTCTGCGCGGCCCCCGGATCGTTGCCGTCGACGTGGATCGTCTCGACAGAGCCGCCGCTGGCCGTCATCTGCGCGGTGAAGCCCGCGCACCGCTCCACCAGCGCGGCGTTGTGCAGCTCGTGGATCACGCACAGCGCGTGATCGACCCCGGCCGCGACCATCTGCTTGCCGGCCTCGTGCCCGGCGACCAGCTCGGGCTGACCGACGAACGACAGCGCCCCTACCTTCATGTAGTCGTCGACGCCGACGTTGAAAACGACCACCGGTGTGCCCGAGGACGTGACCTGCCGGACCACGGGGTCGAGCACTAACGAGTCGGGAATCGTCACCGCCATCGCCCGGGGATGACCGGCGGCGGCCTGGGTGATCAGCCGCGCCTGCTCCTGGGGGTCGGTCGTCTTCGGCGACGAGTACTTGAGGGTCACGTTGAAGTCGGCGGCAGCCTGCTTCGCGCCGGCCTGCACCAGCGCCCAGAACGGGTCGCCCGCCTGCCCGTGGGTGACCATCGCGAGGGTGATCGGCGGCCCCTTCTTGGGGGAGTTGACGGGCGTGGGGCCCGAGGTGCTCTGGCCGCACGCGACCGCTCCGAACGCGGCTAGCAACAGCAACGGCGCCAGCGCCAGCCACCGCCGCACCGACGAACCTGATGGGAATGTCGAACCGCGCATACGCGCCGCTCCCTCGATATATCTCCTCTGACCCCCAGAGGGGCCCCTCGCCGGCAATTAGATACGAGCGGCAAACGGTTGTCAACGACGTGTGAGCGCGGCGATACGCTTGCGGCGATGCTCGGCCGGGACTCGGAGTCGCCACGCCGCTCCGGCCTCACCCGGCGCCGGTTCCTGGCCGAGGGGGTCGCGCTCGGGGCGGCCGTCGGCCTCGGCGCGTGCGGCGGGTCCTCCGGGTCGGCCGGCGGCCGGCCGCGGGGACGGCTGGCCCGCCTCGCCGGCCGCATCCAGGGGCGGGTGGTGGTCCCGGGCAGCCCGGAATACGACTCCGCCCGGCGCGTGTTCAACGCCCGCTACGACCGGGTCCGTCCGGCGGCGATCGTCGAGGCCGCGAGCGCGCGCGACGTCGCCGAGACGATCGCGTTCGCCCGTGAGAACGACGCTCAGTTCGTGCTGCGATCGGGCGGGCACAGCATGGCGGGCTACTGCACCGGCCCGGGGATCGTGCTCGACGTCTCCCGACTCAACACGATCACCGTCAACTCCGCCCTGACGCGGGTCCGCGTCGGCCCCGGGGTCACGCTGATCCAGCTGCTGACCCAGCTCGGAAGCATCCGGCGGGTGGTTCCCGCCGGCACCTGCCCGACGGTCGGGATCAACGGCCTGACGCTGGGCGGCGGGATTGGCCACATGACGCGCAAAAACGGGCTCACGCTCGACCTGCTCCGCAGCATCGAGCTCGTCGACGCGAAGGGCCGCCGGCTGACCGCCGACGAGCGCACCAACCCGGACCTGTTCTGGGCGTCGCGGGGCGGCGGTGGCGGCAACTTCGGGGTCGTCACCGAGCTCGAGTTCGAGCTCCTGCCGCTCCCGCCCGTGGTGACGCGCTACGCGTTCGAGTGGCCCTGGAGCCATAGAGCCGAGGCGTTCGCGGCATGGCAGGAGTGGTCGGCCGCGAGCCCGCCGGAGTTCCAGGGCTACCTGGTCTTGTCGACCAGCGGCACCGCCTCCGCGACCCCGTACATCGAGGTCGACGGGATGTACCTCGGGCCCGAGGCGAGCGCCAAGCCCCACCTCGACGGGCTGCTCGCGAGCGTCGGCGCCGCTCCCACGCTGCGCCAGATCGACTCGACCAACTACGTGACGGCGGTGAAGGACGTGTTCTGCAAGGGGGTCCCGGTTCCGCAGTGCGTGCCCGAGCCGGAGGGGAAGGCTCCGCGCTGGGGCCTCAGCATCAAGTCGACGTTCGTCGAGGGCGTGTGGCCGGCGGAGGCGGTCGACGTGATCAGCGAGTGGCTCGAGCGGCGCCAGCGCAACCCGCTGATGACGCGGCTGCCGGTCGAATCGAACCTCGGCAAGATCTGGTTCGACTCCCTCGGCGGCGAGGTCTCGTCGATTCCGCCGGAGGCGACGGCGTTCGTCCACCGGCAAGCCGCCTCGTGCGTGCAGTACCAGTCGCGGTGGAACGTCGACGCGCCGGCGGCGGTGAAGGACGCCAACATCGCCTGGCTCGAGGGCTTCCACGCCTCGATGTCGAAGTGGAACCGCGGCGCGTACGTCAACTACCCGGACCCCACGCTCGAGGACTACGCCCAGCAGTACTACGGCGCCAACCTTCCCCGGCTGCAGCAGGTCAAGCGCGCCTACGACCCCGACAACGTGTTCCACTTCCCACAGTCGATCCCGGTCTGATCAGGAGTGCGTCAGGCGCCGGAACCGTCGGCATCGATCGCGCCCTTGGCCGCCACCGCGGCACTCCTCAGCTGGTCCGGCGGCGGGGTTGCGAGCTTCCCCCAGTACTCGCTGCTGAGCGAAGAGAGCGCCTTCCGGTATGCGCGATCGAATGTCTGCGGATCGTCTCCGACCTGCTTCTTGACCTGATCGGCCAGCTGCGCGGTGGCGGTCGGTGTGAGGTCGATCTCGCAGCCGCCCGGCAACCCGATCTTGCTGATCCGGTGATACAGGGCGCCCGCGAGCACGAGCGCGAGGCCGATGCCGAGCAGGAAGATTTCGAGCGTGTCGCCGCTGCGGGCGGCGTGGCCCGGGAAGGTCGTCACCGTCGTGTCGGGGGGCGCGCCCGTCGTGACCACGTGCGAGGTGCCACCGCCGTCCCCCCACCCGATCAGCCCGAGCGCAAGGAGGATCGGCGTGGCGCCGAGCACCAGCAGGAGGATGCGCGGGCGCTCAGCGCTCTTCGGCGCGCCCACCGGGAGCTCAGAACTTGAACTTGCCCGAAGTGACATGTGCATCTGATCCGTCGGGCATCGTCCCGGGCTTGACGCCCACATACTCGCCCGAGATCTCCCCACCGGCGACCGTCAGCGCCAGGAACCCGTACTCCGACGCGTCACCGTACTCGAGCGTCACGCCGCCACCGAGATCCATGCCGGGTCTTGCGTCGTGCGCGAGCTGGTGGAGGTTGTGGTAGCCGCTGTTGCCGACCACGAGATAGCGAAGCGTCTTGCCGGGGGTGGTGCGGGTGAACGACTGGAAGTCGTGTACGTGCCCGGCCAGCACCAGGTCCGGCCACCGTCGGGCCGCGGCGAACGCGGAGTCGAGCGTCGTTCCCATCTTCAGCGATCCGCCGTGGTGCATGTCCACCGAGTACGGCGGATGGTGCAGGGTCACGATCACCGGGGGATCGGCTGGCGCCGCCTCCAGCTCTGCCGCCAGCCAATTGGTCTGCGATTGCTCGAGATTGCCCCCGCTGGGGACGTTCGTGTACAGCCCGATGATCGTCACGGCCTGAAGCTCGAGCGTCCAGTCACACCAAGGCTCGGTTTGGGTGTGGCGGCCGTACTCGAACTGCGGGTCGGCGGGCGGAACCTCAGGCTTCGGGGTGCACATGTTCGCCATCCAGCCGTCGAGCGGTCCGCGGGATGGGTCGAACGGAGGGTCCCCTCCGTACTGATCGTCGTGATTGCCTGGGATCCCGACCAGCGGCGCGTCGAGGTGACCGTACGCCTCGTACACCTGCGTCTCCCAGCCCGCCTCGGCTCCTCCGAAGTACACCCAATCGCCCACGGAATAGACGAATGCCGGCGGCGGCCCTTCGCGACGCTGCATCGCGTATGAGACCGCGTTCTGGGGTCCCGGTGTGAGCACGCCGCCGTGATCGCCGATCACGAAGAACGTGATCGGATCCGAGTCGGTGATGCCGACCTGCCGAGCGTTCGCGCGCCCCGCGGAGCCCGGCGGAAGCGGCTGCACCGGAATCGCCACCGCCGGAGGCGGCTTCTGGAGCTGATCGGCGGCTCGGACCGCGCGCGACAGGCCGAAGGTCCTCTTCATCGCGCGTCTCTCTACTTGACCGAGCGGATCGTCCAGAAGTCGCTCGAGAGCGTCGCCTGGAGCAGGTAGGGATACGGCAGCGTGAAGTAGCCGCCCATCCCCCAACCGGCGCCCCAGGAGTTCCGGATGATGAACCGCTGCTGATCGTCCTCATAGCCGACGGCGAGCACCGCGTGGCCCCCGAGCTGCTTCTCACCCGCCTTGGGCAGCTGCCCCTTTCCCGTCGAGGCCACCTCCTGGCTCTCGAAGCTCTCGTAGACGACGAACCCGAACACGAACGGATACCCCGCCGCGAGGCAGCCCTTGAGCTGCGGCAGCGTCTGTGTCAGCCGCTGGTAGAGGATCGCCTCGTGCTGCTTGGCGTCGTCATACGCCTTTTGCGGAGGCTTGTCCGCGAACTTCGAGATGTCGTAAGCCCAGTCGGTCTCCGGGGGCGCGCCCTGCTGGTTGACGGACTTGACACCGTCACGGATCTGCGCGCCGGAGTCTGAGCTGATCGTGCCCTCAATGGCGCGCTCGTTGTAGTAGATGAACAGCCGGGACGGGGTGAACGGCTGCTCCTTCTGCTTGATCTGGTCGAACTCGAGCGCACCGGCGATCGAGTTCGCGGTGCAGCTTCCGAGCTGCCCCTGGTCATAGACCGCGGCGCACTGGTCTCGCAGGTCGACCTTCGGCGGCAGCTGGGTGACGACCTCCGGTGGCGCCGCGTACATCAGATCGCGACCGTCCGGGATGTCCGGGTTCCACCCGTAACCCTTGATCTTGCGTTCCATCTCGACCTCCCGTGTGTGCTCTGCGACCCGAGCTCCTCAAGGCCGCCTTCGGTGAGGCAAGCTAGTCCGCTCAAGCACCCCGCTCCACGTCGTATGACACGTTGCGAACGGGTCGGCGTGCTCAGTAGCGCCAGCGGTGCGCGGCCGCGATCCGCTCGGGATCTTCGCCGCCGAACGTCTCCCACTCGGCGCGGCGGACGGCGACGAACGCGTCGAACAGCATCGAGCCCATCGCGTCGCGGAGGACCTCCGAGCGCTCGAGCAGCGCGAGCGACTTCCCGAGCGCCGTCGGCAGCCGCTCGACGCCGAGCTCGCGGAGCTCGTCGGCGCTCCGCTCGGCGGGATCGCCGACTATCTCCCGCGGCAGTTTCAGCCCGCGCTCGACGCCGGCCAGCCCCGCGGCGATCACCGAGCCGATCGCGAGGTACGGGTTCGCGCTCGCGTCAAAGCATTTGACCTCGCAGTTCGCGGCGCTCGCCTCGCTGCCGGTCATGCCGGTCACAAACCGCACGGCCGCCTCGCGGTTCTCGCGTCCCCAGCACGCGTACACGCCGGCCCACCGCGACGGCTGTATCCGCTCGTAGCTGGCGACGCTCGGAGCGCCGACGGCCATCAGTGCCGGAAGCTCCGCGAGCACGCCGGCGATGAACGCCTCTCCGGTGGCGGTCATCGCGCAGGGGCCGTCGCCGCCGGCGAGCAGATTCGCGCCGTCGCGCCAGAGGCTGAAGTGCCAGTGGCCGCCGTTGCCGACCTTCCCGGGGATCACGACCGGGGAGAACGAGGCGCGCCAGTCGTGGGAGGCGGACACCGCTCGGATCAGCTGGCGCGCGACGACATTGAGGTCGCCCGCGGCGACCGGGTGATCCTGCGGGAGCGAGACCTCGAGCTGGCCGGGCTCGTACTCCGGATGGAGCTGCCCGAGCTCGATCCCGGAGTCGGCGAACGCCGAGACCAGGTCGCGCGCGTACGCGGAGACCTGGGACAGGGCCCCGAGCCCGTACGCGGGTCCGTCGTTGGCTGGAACCAGCTCGTCGCGCTCCTCTCGGCCGAGGAAGTACTCGAGCTCGGAGCCGAACCGCAGCTCGAGGCCGAGCGCCGCGGCCTCGTCCACCATCCGCCCCAGGAACGAGCGCTGGCAGCAGCCGAACGGCTTGCCCTCCTGGGTCAGCTGGTCGGCCGGCGCCCACGCCCAGCCGGGTTGCGCGGTGATCACCCTCGCGGCCTGGAGATCCGGGATCAGCCGCAGGTCGCCGCTCGGGCCGCCGACCTCGGCGGTCCGCGTGAACGCGTCGTTGACCGTGCAGACGTCGAACACCGGACTCAGGCCGAGACCCCAGCGGGCGGCGCGCTCGACCCCGGCCAGC
This sequence comes from uncultured Solirubrobacterales bacterium, assembly GCA_963770735.1. GTDB lineage: Bacteria > Actinomycetota > Thermoleophilia > Solirubrobacterales > Solirubrobacteraceae > Palsa-465. The sequence continues at coordinate 307,640 of CAVYRB010000002.1, forward strand.
GGCACCGACTTGACCCTCGCGACGCCGGCGTTGTCGACGATCGTCACCGCGACCGCGTCGACGTGCTGGGCGCCGAGCCACGCGGCGATCTGGGCGGGGTCGCGGCGGTCGGCGGCCGGCGTGGGGTCGGTCACCCGGCGATCATCGCGCCCTCATGGGTGCGGGCGCAAGCCGCCGGCGTCCCACAGCGCCTCGCGGCGGCGCCTGAGCTCGGTCCGCTCGACCGCGTTCGTGCTCAGCTCGATCGCCCGGGCGTATGCCTCGTCCGCTGCCGCGCCGTCGCCGGCCCGTCGCAGGAGCTCGGCATGTGCGGCGTGCAACGGCTGGTAGCGCTCGAGCCGGGCGTCGCCGAGCAGCGGCTCGAGCAGTTCGAGCCCGGCCTCGGGCCCGTCGGCGAACCCCACGGCCGCCGCGCGGTTGACCTCGACGACCGGTGACGGGCTGAGCTTGCCGAGCGCGCCGTACAGCTCCGCGATCTGCCGCCAGTCGGTGTCCTCGGCCCCCGCGGCCTCGAGATGGAGCGCGACGATCGCCGCCTGCAGCTGATACTTGCCCGGACGCCGCATCAGCAGCGCGCGGGCGAGGGTCGCGAGGCCCAGGTCGATCAGGTCGCGGTCCCAGCGCGAGCGGTCCTGCTCCTCGAGCGCGGAGTAGTTGCCGCCCGCGTCGACCCGCGTCCGGCGCCGGCTGTCGTGCAGCAGCATCAGGGCGGTCAGCCCCAGCACCTCGGCGTCGTCGGGCATCAGCTCGCACAGCAGCCGCCCGAGCCGGATCGCCTCGGCGCAGAGCTCATCGCGCACGAGGCGCCGGCCCTCAGCCGCCGCGTAGCCCTCGTTGAAGATCAGATAGACGACGCTGAGCACGCTCTGCAGCCGATCGGGCAGCTCCTCGTCGGGTGGCACGCGGTACGGGATCCCGGCCTCGGCGATCTTTCGCTTGGCGCGGACGATCCGCTTGCCCATCGCGGGCTCCGAGACCAGGAACGCGCGCGCGATCTCGCGGGTGCTGAGGCCGCCGAGCGTCCGCAGCGTCAGCGCCACGCGTGCGGCGGGCTCGAGCGCGGGGTGGCAGCAGGTGAAGATCAGCCGCAGCTGGTCGTCCTCGAGGGCGCTCTCGTCGTATTGCATCTCAGGCTCTTGTGCGTCGAGGCGAACGAGCTCGGCGAGGCGCTCGGCCCGGTCGGAGACCGAGCGGTCGCGCCTGACACGATCGATTGCGCGCCGTCTGGCCGCGACCATCAGCCACCCGCCGGGATTGGCCGGGACTCCATCGCGATCCCAGCTCGTCACGGCCGCCTCGAACGCGTCCTGGATCGCGTCCTCCGCGAGCTGAAAGTCGCCGCCGAGGAGGCGGATCAGCGTCGCCAGCACCCGCGAGCGGTCGTCGCGAAACGCGCGGGCCAGGGCAGCGGCCGGGTCTTCCCCGGTCCGCTGCCCTCCGCCCGCAGCTGTCATCCCGCCTGCTGGCTCGCGCCCGCGGCCGGCTCGACCGTTTCGGTCGCGCTCATCCCGAGGATCGGCCGGACCTCGACCGAGCCGTACTCGGCGAGCGGGGTGCGCGCGCCCCACTTGAGCGCCTCGTCGAGGTCGGCGCAGTCGATGATGTAGTAGCCGGCGAGGATCTCCTTGGTCGTCGCGAACGGGCCGTCGACGATCTCCGATTCGCCCTCTCGCACGCGGACCGTGGTCGCGACGTCGATCGGCGCGAGCTGATCGCCGGCGACGAGCACGCCCGCCTCCTGCATGCTGGCGTTCAGCTCGAGCCAGCGATGGAACTCCGCCCCGCGGCGCTCCTGCTCGGTCTCGTCGGGCTGCTGGGCGTACAGCAACAGCATGTACTGGGACATTGATCCCTCCTCGGTCGTGGCGCCGCGCTAGTTCGCGGCCTCACTCTTGTGTCGCACGAGGACTCTCGATTTGGACACCCCTATGCGACCAGCGTGGCCGACAGCGCGATCTCGGGGATTCCGGCGAGCGCGCGGGACACCGGGCAGCCCTGCTTGGCCTGGTCGGCGTACTGCTCGAACTGACCCTGGTCGATGCCCGGAACGCGCCCCTCGGTCTCGAGATCGACGCGCGTCAGCGTCGGCGCGCCGTCGACGTTGCGCAGCTGGATGTTCGCCTTGGTGCTGATCGACTCGGGCGCGTGGCCGTCCTGGCTGAGGATGTTCGCGAGCGCCATCGAGAAGCACGCGGCGTGGGCGCCGGCGATCAGCTGCTCGGGATTCGTCCCCGTCCCCTCCTCGAATCGCGAGGCGAACGAGTACTGGCCCTCGAACACCCCGTCCCCGACCTCGACGGTCCCCGCCCCGGTCTGCAGGTCGCCCCGCCACTCGGCGCTTCCGTTTCGTACCGCCATCGTCTGCCTCCGATCTGTCTGGGTGCGTTCAGCCGTCGCGGATGATCCGGACGATCACCGCGCGCTCGGTGTGAGGGGCCGCGTCGAGCACCGGGGCGAGCTCCTCGTCGCGCAGATCCTCCGCGGCCTCGACCACGATCACGAGCGGCTCGGTGCCGGTGCCGGCCTCGGCGATCACGCGTTTGACCTGATCGGGGTCACGCCTCAGTTCCTCGGGCGAGGGCACCGACAGGACGATCTCGGCGTCTTGCGACGGCGGCTCGATGTTGCCGTCCGGGTCAGGCAGCTCGTGCTCGATCACGACCCGGCCGTCGGCGATGCTCGCCGGCGGCTCGGCGGCGAGCTGGGCCGAAACCTCGCTGCCCGTGCCGATCTGCAGGATCACCGGCTCGCTCAAACCACCACCCCCCGATCCGCGAGCCACTCGACCACCTGCTCGGGCGGGTCGCCCTTGTACTCCGCCCGCGCGGCCATCCGCAGGATCTTGCTTGGGTCGTCGTGCAGCTCGTCGCGGCGGTGCGCGAGGTACAGGATCACCGCGGTCGCCATCGACACGGCCGGATTCTCGATCTCGACGTCGACCCCCTCGACCGCGATCGCGACCCGCTCCTCGAGATTTTCGATCGCTGTGACGGGCTCGTCGTCGTCCTCGAACTGTTCCAGCAGCCGCCCGAGCCCCTCTTCGGAATCGTTCGGGTCACAGATGTCCACGGCGCGCTTGACGACGTCGAACAGGCTGATCGGCCGCGGCTCAGTGGGCACGGTTCTCAGCCTAGTGGTTGGCGTGTGAGAGCATCTGTCTGACGATGCCGGAGAAGCTCCGCGACCTCCCTCCCGAGCGGCGCGTCGCCGCGATCCTGACGATCGCCGTCTCGCTGGTCCTGGTCGGCGCCGCCCAGCGCGACCTGAGCCACCGCTCAGACGACGAGCTCAACGGGCCGAAGGCACTGTGGCGCGTGCTGTGCCTGAACGCGCTGGGGGCGATCGGGTACTTCAGGTTCGGGCGGCGGGGCTAGCCGCGCGCGAACTCTGCTTCTCAACTACGAAATATCGGAGTCCAGAAGCATCGTTCGCGTCCAACTGGACTAGCGGCCGGCGGCGACACTCCGGCTCGGTCAGCTGTGGTCGGGTCCCGCGTTCGCGCCAAGCGCATTCAGCCACGCTCGGATCGACCGTCCGGCGGGGGTGATCGCGCCCTCCTCGTAACCGGTCGTCGCCATCGCGAGCGTGATTCCGTTGACGGTCGACCAGCCGAACTCGATCGCGGTACCCGAGGGGGCGAAGCGGGCGATCGTCTGGCCCTGCTGCAGGATGCTCCCCGGCCGCGCGATGCTGGTGATCTGCTCGGCCACGAATTGGACCTTGCCCGCGTCCGGTCCGTCGAGCAGCTCCCAGTAGACGAGCGGCTGGCCCGCGTACCAGTCGGGCTCGATCGCGAGGATCTTGATCTTGCCGGGCGCGAGGATCGGCGCCCCGACGGGCATCTGCGCGTCGACACCCTGGTCCGTCCGCTCCCAGACCGTCACGTATCGCAGCGGGTCGATGTAGCCCGAGGACGTCGGCACCGCGTACACCAGCGCCAGCTTCAGCTCCTTCCGGATCTGGGATAGCGGCGGCGCGTGCGCGTGGGGGTCGCCAACGGGGTCCGAGGGGCTGATCGAGGCGGCCTGCGACCCGGCGGTCGGCTGCACGACCTGCGGGTGCGCCTTCAGGACGCCGCTGCCGCCGCCGCCGGCGCTGGCGCTGGCGCTGGCGCTGGCGACGGGGTCGCCACCGCCGCTGGCGCCGGAACCAGACCCGCCGCAAGCCGCCACCACAAGAGTTGAAAGTACGAGCGCGAGGCGCCTAACCATGCCCAACCACAAGGTAACAACCGCCGATCCTCACGGTGCCGGGTAGGCTTCGCGCGCATGGCGCTCGTCGGTCCCGAGCCGATCTCGTTCAACCCGCTCCGGCGGCTGACCTCGGACATTCGCGCCGAGCGCCATACCGAGGTCCCGTTCCCGCCCGGAGACACATCGTTCAGCCTCCGCCGCACAAGCGCGGTTCGCCGAATGCCCGCTGCCGGTGCTGCTCGACGCGTACAAGCGCTACGGGCCCGTGTTCACGATGCGCGATCTTCCACGGCAACAGCGTGTTCATGATCGGGCCCGAGGCCAACCACTACATCACTGTCTCGCACGCCTACAACTTCAGCTTGGCGCGACGGCCACATGGGCGACCTCACGCCGCTGCTGGGCGACGGCCTGCTGACGATCGACGGCGACTTCCACCGCCGCTCGCGCCGGATCATGCTGCCCGCCTTCCACTCACGAGACGATCGCTCGCGGCGCTCGAGACGATGGATCACGAGATCGACCGCGCGCTCCACGGATGGGCGGACGGCGCCCGGATCGACCTCTACTACTGCGACTCGGCGACTGGCGCTACGGATCGCGATGCGGGCGCTTTTCGGGTTCGACCCCGACGCCGCCGGCGCGCGGACCGACGTCGCCCGGAACTTCGAGCAGGGGCTCGGCTTCTGGTCGCGCGACTACTTCCTGCAGGTGCTGCGAGGCCCGCGCACCCCGTTCGCGCAGATGCAGGAGGCGAGGCGCGGGCTCGACGCGGTGATCTTCGAGGAGATCACGCGGCGGCGCCGGACCGGCGAGCGCGGCAAGGACGTGCTCAGCCTGTTGATCGACGCTTCGGACGAGGACGGCAACCGGCTCACCGACCGGCAGATCCGCGACGAGGTGATGACGCTGCTGTTCGCCGGCCACGACACGACGACCTCGACGTCGCGTTCATGTTCTACGAGCTCGCCCGCCAGCCCGACGTCGTCGCGGCGCTGCGCGACGAGCAGGACCGCGTGCTCGGCGGCGAGCGGCCCGACGCGGCGATGCTGATGAGCGGCAAGCTCGAGCTGCTCGAGATGGTCCAGGACGAGACGCTGCGGATGTACCCGCCGGCGTGGATCGGCGCTCGCAAGGCGATCGAGACGTTCGAGTTCGCCGGAAAGCAGGTCCCCGGCGGGCGCGTACGTCGTACTACAGCTCGTGGGTCTCGCACCACATCCCCGAGGTGTTCCCCGAGCCCGACGAGTTCCGGCCCGAGCGGTTCGAGCGCGAGCGCAAGTCCGGCGCTTCCGAAGGGCGCGTACATCCCGTTCGGCGCGGGCTCGCGGATCTGCATCGGGATGCGGTTCGGGCAGCTCGAGATCAAGGCGATCGCGTCCGAGCTGCTGCGGCGCTTCGACTTCGAGCTGGCGCCGGGCTACATGCTCAGAACCCGCCAGATGCCCACGATCGGGCCCGCGGGATGGGATGCCGCTCACGGTCCGGCGGCGCGTGCGCGTCAGCGCGCCGGCGCCGGCGTAGTCACGGCTGCACGCGGTTCCACTCGACCCAGCCGGTGCCGGTCCGGTCGTCGGTCGTGACCACGCGACACATCGCGCGCGGGAAGAACGAGAGCCGGCCATCCGGCGACTCGAGCCTGAGCGGGCCGAACCCGAGCGGCTCCACCTCCATGTCGAGCCCATCGGGCTGCGAGACGATCCGGGCGGCCTCGACCAGCCAGTCGTCGGTGAGCTTCTCGGTCGCCTCGACTCCGCTGATTTCCGCGATCGACTCGCCCTGCTGCACGTAGCCGACGCCGAAGCCGGGCAGCTGCGGGATCGCGACCGCGTGCGTGTGGGTCCCGTCCTCGAGGTGAAGCGCGCTCCACATCCAGTCGAACGCCCACCAGTCGCGCGAGCCCCACGAATGGTCGCGCTGGCCCGGCCCGGCGAACGAGAACCGCTCATCGCCGACGCGCAAGGTCCCGGTGACGCGGCACGGGATCTCGTAGCGGGTCGACTGGCGCCACGCGTACGGGATCCCGTCGGTCTCCCACACGAGGTCGAGCTCCACATCGACCGGTTCGCCCGGCTCGCCGCGGAGCGGCGCCGATTGGTCCTCGTAGGACTCGCCGGCGCCGTGGAGCCGCACGTGGAACCGCTCGAGCGGCGCCTGGCAGAGCTGCGTCGCCGACAGCACGTCGGTGTTGATCGCCTGCGAGTCGTCGTCGAACTCGGGCAGCGGCGCGCGCGGGTCGACGACGATCACCGACGGGCGCCCGGGGCCGCAGATCGCGGTGGTGTAGAGGCAGACGCCCTGGTTCGGGAGGCGCCCGAGTCGCACGTAGAGGCCCAGCGACTCGTCGTCGCTGACGGCGTCGAAGTACCACGACTCGTTCCACAGCGGCTCGGGCCCCGCCCGGTGGCGCCCCTCGTCGCCGGGCTCTGGGCGCAGCGGCGCAACCGGTCCCGAGCTCGCCTCCGGCAGCAGCGACAGCGCGTCGAGGTCGATGATCTGCTGCGCGGTCCGCGCGAGCCACGTCATGAACATCTCGTCGCCGCGCTCGGTGCGCTCGACCATCATCGTCGCGACGACCACCATCCCGATTCCCGCGAACGCCTCACGGCGGTACCCCTGCCAGCACTGTTCCCACGACAGGCTGCCCGTGCCGTGACGCGCGAGCTCGTCGTGGTAGAGCCGCACCAGCTCTTGCTCGTGAGCGCGCCGGTCCTCGACGCGCAGCGAGTTGCCGATGAAGTAGCTGAGGTCGAGCATCGGCGGCCCCCACGTGACCGTCTGCCAGTCCACCACGCGGCATGCGTCGCGCTCGAACAACAGGTTGTCGAGCCGGTAGTCGCCGTGTACGAGCCCGAGCGGCGGCGTCTGCTCGTCGGCCCACTGATCCCAGACGGGCACGAACCGGTCGCAGATCTCCATGTGCTCGGGGGCGACCCGGTCGTGGTAGCGCTCGGCGAAACCGGCGAGCAGCGCCTTCAGCATGTCGGACGTGAGCGGGTTGGGCTGGTTCAGGTAGTCGGCGGCGCCGAGCGCGTTGTCGCCGAGCACGGGGGCGTGGACGCGCGCGAGCGAGCGGATCGCCGTGCGCGCGAACTCGACGCTGCAGCCGGCGATCTGGTCGCCCTGGACCCCGTCGGCGATGTCCTCGAGCACGAGCGTGAACCAGCCCTCGCCCGGGTCGTACGCCGCCGCGTGGCACCGCGGCAGCGGCTCCCCGATCCGCTCCCCGAGGTTGCGGTAGAACGCGACCTCGCGGAAGTAGAGCCCGAGAGTGACGCCGGTCGCGCGGCTGGTCGGATCGGTCGAAGCGAGCTTCACGACGACCGACTCGCGCTCACCGCCGGCGGTGAACGTCACCCGGTGGCTGTGGCTCATCTGGCCGGTGCCGATTCGCTCAGTCCCGAGCAGCTCGGCGACCGGGCGTCCGATCGCGCCGGCGAGCCACTCCGGCGTGAGCTCGTCAACGGTGCGGATGAGTCCCTTCTCAGTCGTGGACACCGGGTGCATGTCAGCCTATCCGTATGGAGCAGATCGAGTTCGGCCCGCTGACGGATGAGCTGCGCGCGGAGCTCGAGGGCGACGAGCAGGACCCCTGGGACGCCGCTCGCGTGCCGCCGATGCAGTGGCGGCCGAAGGACCGGCACGTGGGGCTCCGCGACGAGCACGGCCATCTCGTTGCGAACGCCGGGCTGCTGGTGGTCGAGGTCGAGGTCTCCGGCGAGCGCTTCCCCATCGTCGGGCTCGGCGGCGTGATCGTTGCGCGCGAGCACCGCGGCGAGGGCCTGTCGCTCCGGGTGCTCGAGGCGACGCTCGCGAGAGCGGCCGCGCTGGGCCCCGATTTCATCGTGCTGTTCTGCCACGACGACCGGATGGGGCTGTACCGGCGGGTCGGCTTCGACGAGATCCGTGACCAGGTGCTGGTCGAGTCCAGCGGCGGTCAGATCCCGATGCCGATGCTGACGATGTGGCGCGCGCTGCAGCCCGACGCGGCGTGGCCCGATGGCCCGGTCGCGGTGCGGAGCCGGCCTTTTTAGTTGCGCGGCGTCAGCACGACGACCGGGATCTCGCGGCTGGTTTGCTGCTCGTACTCGGCGAACTGCGGGACGCGCTGCTTCTGGGCGTCGAACAGCCGCCGTCGCTCGTCGCCCTCGGCCTCGGTGGCGACGACGTCGAGCGTGTCGGCGCCGACCTCGATCGTCACCTCGGGATGGGCCATGAGGTTGTGGAACCAGCCGGGGTTCGTCGGCGCCCCGCCCTTCGAGGCGAACACGACGTAGCGGTCGCCGTCCTGCAGATACGCGACCGGGTTGATCCGGTCGGCGCCCGACTTCGCGCCGGTGTTGTGGAGCAGCAACAGCGGCATGCTCTCGAACATGCCTCCGACGCGACCGTCGTTCGCGCGGAACTCCTCGATCACCTTGGCGTTGAAGTCCTCCATCGACGTTGACATCTGGGGTCTCCTCTCTATCGGCTGATCATCTCGAGCGCCTCGCGCCGCCGGGCCCGGCGCACCGCCCGCGCCTGCTCGCCGTCCATCCATATCTCCCAGCGGCGCGACGCCGCGTGCCGCGGCTCATGGAAGCGGTACGGGCGCCGTCCCTCGAACTCCATCATCCGCACCCGGCACGCGCCGCCGAGTACCGACGCGATCCGGCGGTGCGGCCAGCCGAGCGCGTCCTCGATCTCCGGAAACGGCCGCGCCCTGTCGGGTGCGCCCGCGAGCTCGCAGAGCAGCTCCCGCATCAGCTTGCTGCAGCGGTCGTGAAAACGCTCGATCTCCTCGGGCTCGTGCATCGCGTTGTGCGCGGCATGCTCCGCGTTCACGCCGACACGCCCCGCGCAGCGGTTACCGCGGCCAGCGCTCGACGGCCTCCGGGGTCCTCGGCCGTCGAGGGCACGACGCCGACGACCGCCGCGCCGGCATCGTGGTACGCGGACACCCGCGTCGCGACCTCGTCGGACGAGCCGACCGCACACACCTCACGCAGCAGCTCGTACGGGACATCCCCGGCGAGCTCCGAGCGCCGCCCCCCGCCCCGCGCCCGCTCGACCAGATCGGAGAACCCGAGCCGCGAGAACATCTCGGCGTATCCCGGCGCGGCGAGGTAGATCGTCAGCTGCGAGGCGAGCTGGGCGCGCGCGTCCTCCCCGGGCTCGAGTGCGATCGGCACCCACACCGCCAGCGGCGGCGGAGTTCTGCCGGCCGCGGACGCGGCCCCGTCGAGCGCCGCGCGGGCGTCGGCGACGTGCTCGGGCGTGACGAGGTTGAGCACCACCTCGTCGGCGAGCTCGGCCGCGACCTTCGTCATCTCGCGGCCGAACGCGGCGACGCAGATCCGGGCCTGTGGAAGCGGAGCGCGCAGCCGGAATCCGTGCGTGCGGACGTACTCGCCCTCGAACCAAGACCGCTCACCGGCGAAGATCGGACGCAGCGCCTCGAGCGTCTCTCGCATCCGCGTGGCCGGGTGCTCCCAGGCGCGGTCGTGCCAGCCCGAGACGATCAGCGGACTCGACGCTCCGAGCGCGAGCTCGACCTCGCTGCCCGTCAGCCGCGCGATCGAGGAGACCGCGAGCGCGAGCCCCGCCGGACTCCGCACCCCCGCCGCCAGCGGCCCGAGCTTCAGCCGCAGACCGTCCGTCCGATCGCCGATCGCCGTCGCCAGCGCGACCGCGTCGAACGTCACCAGCTCGCCGATCCAGATCGCGCCGAGCCCGGCGCGCTGCACCTCGGCCGCGATCTCGAGCGCCTCCTCGTCGGGACGGTCGAGCCAGTAGGGGAGGACGCCCTCGATCCGGCCTCCGCCTGGCGCCGGGCTCACAGCGTCGCCGTGTCCGCCGGCTGGCCGAGCAGCACTCTTCCCTGGAGCTCCCGGGACGCGGCGTTGACCTGGAAGTGCGCAGTCGCGGTGAATGCATCGCGGAAGCGGCGCTGGAGCGGCGAGGAGTCGTAGATCACCGACCCGCCGCCGAGGTCGTACAGCGCGCGGACCACGTCCGCCGAGGTACGGGTGGCGTGGGTCGCGGCAACGCGCAGGGCGTTCCGGAGCTCGGTCGGCAACGGCTTGTCGTCTTGGGCTGCCGCCCACGCGGCTTCGATCGCCTCGTAGAACCCGGCCCGCGCGGAGCGAAGCGCCGCCTCGGCCTCGGCAAGCGCGGCGTGGGTGGCCGATCGCTCGGCCAGCGTCCGCGTCGACCCGAGCCCAACTTTCTCGACCGCGAGCTCGACGAACTCGTCGATCGCCCCGCGCGCGTTGCCGAGCGCCGCCGCCGCGATCGACAGCGCGAAGAACCCGAACACCGGGAACCGGTACAGCGGGCGATCGAGCAGTGGGCCATCGAACAGGGAGAACGCCCGGTCGGCCGGCACGACGACGTCCTCCGCGACCGCGTCGTGGCTGCCGGTCCCGCGCAGGCCGAGCGTGTGCCACGTGTCGAGCACGGTCAGCTGCTCGGCCGGCAACGCGACCACGAGCGGCAGCGGTCGCGAGCCGTCGGCGGGCGGCTCCGCGGGGAGGCACCCGGCGAACAGGACGCCGGAGTGGGAGATCCCGCTGCAGAACGCCCACCGCCCGGAGATCGCAAGGCCGCCATCGACCTGTCGGGCCTTGCCGCGCGGCGCCCACACGCCCGCGGCGATGAACTCGGGGTCGCCGAACAGCTCCTGCCGCGGCCCATCCGGGAGGTAGCCCGCGAGCAGGCTGCTCGTCGCCGCGATCGAAACGCACCATCCCGCCGACGCCTCGCCGCGCGCGATCTCCTCGGCGCACGAGAGTGTGACCGCGGGTGGAAGCTCCGGGGCGCCGACCTCCTCCGGGGCGCCACCGCGCATCAGCCCCGAGTCGCGCAGCCGCGCGAGCAGCCGCTCGGGCAGCGCCCGCAGCCGCTCGATCTCCTCGGCCCGCGCCCGAGCCTCGGTCGAGATCTCCCGGGCCGCGCTCAGAAGCTCGTGGTGGGTGACTTCGGTGGCCAGCGACGTGATCCTAATAGGCTGTCCCGGGTCGAGCAGGAGGAGACCTGATGGCGTTCGACGTCGATCCGACCCCGACCGCGTCCGACCGCCCGCGGCCGGACGGCGGCGACATCCGGAAGATGACCGCGCGTGAGGTCGAGCCGGTCGCGCGCGCGCTCGCGCGGGCATTCCTGGACGATCCGCACTTCCGCTGGATCGTCCGCGACGAGGCCAAGCGGCTCCGACGCATGGAGCGTGGATTCGCGACCTTCGTCGGACGCATCTGGCTGCCCGAGAACGAGTCGTTCGTGCACGAGCGGCTGATCGGAGCGGCGCTGTGGATGCCACCCGGCACGTGGCACCAGAGCCCACTGGAGCAGCTTCGGCTGCTACCCGCGATCGTCAGCGCCGCGCGCGGCGCCACCCCCCGGCTGCTGAAGGCCGTCAACTGGATGGAACGCAAGCACCCGCACGAACCGCACTGGTACCTGCCCGCGATCGGGATCACCCCCGCATGGCAGGGCCGCGGCTACGGCGCCGCGCTGCTGCGAGGAATGCTGGAGCGCTGCGACGACGAACGGCTGCCGGCGTACCTCGAGGCCTCGACTCCTCGCAACGTCGCGCTGTATGAGCGGAACGGGTTCACTGTCGTCGAGGAGGGCCGTTACGCGCGCGACGCTCCGCCGCTGTGGCGAATGTGGCGCGAGCCGAAGCCGTAGCTATCGCAGGTAGTGCGAGAACCAGTTCGCGGCCTGCTCGATTGCCGCGCCGAGGCCGGGGCCGGCGTCGAGGTCGTTGTGACCGAGGCCGGGCAGCACGTGCCAGCGCTTGGTCTGCGGCGCGTTCGCGTAGACCGGCTCGACCGTCTCCACCGGCGCGACGTCGTCGTCCTCGCCGTGGACGAGCAGCAGTGGACAGTCGCGCAGCCCGCGCACCTCGTCCTCGGGGTGGAAGTCGAGGATCGCGTCGACCGTCTCGAGGTAGAAGCGGCTGATCCCGAGCTCGTCGCCGGCGGCGATCGCGCTGCTGCCGCCCTGGGTGCGCTTGAGCTGCTCGTACCGGGCCTTGAACTCAGGGCTGAACGGGAAGATCTCGTCGATCGCGACGACCGTCCCCTCGCCCGTGGACGCCCTGCGCTCGCGGGCCTCCCGCACCCGGCGCTTGAACGCGATCCTCGCTGTCGCCGTAGCCGGAGTAGTCGAACCGCAGCGACGCGAAGCCGCGGGACGCCAGGCGCCCCGCGACCTCGGGCAGCACGAGGTGCCTGACGCCCGAGAGGCCCTGGCAGAGGAGCACGCCCGGCACGGGCGAGCCGGCGTCGTCGGGAACGCACAGCGTCCCCGCCAACCGGACGCCGCGGGGCCCGTGGAAGCTCAGTTCCCGCTCGCTCACCGGAGCCCGGATTCCGCCGGCGTCAGCTGACCAGCGAGTAGTGCGCGAAGAAGAAGAACCAGACCAGGAACGCCTCCGTGGCGACGACCACCGACACGACGACGATCTTCTCGACCGCGGACAGCGGACGCCGCACCTGCAGCGACCTGCGCTCGCCGCTCATCGGCTTCAGCCACGGCGCCTGGTGACGGGGCATCGTCCGCCCGATCGCCGCGTAGTACCGCGCGTTGAGCCATGCCAGCAGCTTGTAAAGGAGGTAGGTGACGACGATCAGCACGCCGATCGTCGCGCCGACGGCGCTCATGCTGAGCGTCCCGATCGACGCCTGCACGCGGGAGCCGACCCAGAGTGCGAACAGCGGGCCGCCGGTCCAGAGGTTGATGCTGACCAGCGTCGACAGAACGGCGAGCACGATCCGGTAGATCGCCGACCACGCGCCTCCAGGTCGCTCTGGTTCGGTGCTCGGCGGGCGCTGTGCCCGGTCCTGGCGTGCTGGTGCGGTGTGTTCGATCACGGCCTCCCAGCTTCAAGGCTAGCCGGGTCGTGCGTCCTCGTCGTCGCTTGTCCGCGCCATCCACAGGTCGGTGACGTACGGGAGCTCGAGCGTGCCGCCGCGGCCGTCGATCACGGCGGCGATCGCGTCGAACAGCCGCCCCCGCCGCGGCTCCTCGAGCACGATGTGGTCGGAGTGCGTCTGCAGCAGCCGCAGGTAGGAGTCGGTCGTGTGGGGCTCGCGCCAGCTGTAGCTCCGGTGCTCGGGGGGACCGAATCCGGGAGCGGCGGCGAGCTCGCGCCCCCAGTCCGGCCACCACTCTGGGCTCACCTGCGCCGGAACCATCGGGCCGGGTCCGGCGCCGGCGCCGAGGTCCGGCGCGACCCGTTGATAGGTGGCGGCGAGCTCGTCGGCCAGCGGCGAGGAGTCCCATGCCGGGCGGTTCCAGAACACGGCCAGCGCGCCGCCCGTCTCGAGCAGCGCGAGCGCCTTGGGGTACCGCACCTCCTTGGGGATCCAGTGCCACGCCTGCGCCGAGAACAGCAGCCGGAAGCGTCGTGGATCCGGCGCCCAGGACTCGAACTCCTGCTGTTCGAGCGTCACGTTCTCGTAGGGCGCGCAGTAGCCGCTCGCGATCGCCGCCATCCCGGGGCTCGGCTCGAGCGCCACGATCTCGAGCCAGCGTGCGGCGAACTGGACCGTGGCCTTGCCAGTCCCCGCTCCGACCTCGAGCGCGCGATCTCCTGTCGCCGCTCCGGAGAACGACAGCACGTCGTCGACGAGCGCTTCCGGATACGACGGGCGCGCGCGGTCGTACTGCTCCGCGACGTCGCCGAACGACAGCCGACGCTCACGCGGCATGGACGTACTCGCTCGCGACGTCGGCGAGGATCCGGATCATCGTCCGCGCGGCCGGCGCGACCCCGGGCTTCGAGATCGTCGCCGCGACCACCTTGCGGGCGGGGCTCCGGGGCGACAGCTCGCGCACGACGATCCCCGGGTGGACGCGGCTGAGCGCGAGCCGTGGCACCAGCGCGACGCCGACTCCGGACGCGACCAGCCCCTGGACCGTCTCGTAGTCGTCGGACTCGAACGTCACGTTCGGGTCGAAGCCGGCCCCCAGGCACAGCCTGACGACGTGTCGCGCGCACGGGCTCGAGGCGGACGTCTGGACCCAGTCCTCGCCGCTCAGGTCCGCTAGCCGCAGCGCACGCTTCGACGCGAGCGGGTGCTCAGCGGGGAGCGCGACGTGCATCGGGTCCTCGAGCAGCGTGACCGTGCGCAGGCCGGTGCCGGGTCGTTCGCGCACGCCCGGGAACTCGAAAAGCAGCGCGAGATCGAACTCGTTCGCGAGCAGCCGGGGCGCGATCTCCTCGGGCTCGCCCTCGGCGAGCGTCAGCGCCACGTCCGGGTGCCCGCGGCGGAAGTTGGCGACCGCGAGCGGCATCAGCGTCGATCCCGCGGACGGGAACGACGCCACGCGCAGCCGCCCGGCGCGCACCCCGAGCACCGCCGCAAGCTCGTTCTCGGCGGCCTCGATCTGCGCGAAGATCGCCTCAGCGTGCTCGACCAGGGTCGCGCCGGCGGCGGTCGGCTTGACGCCGCGGCGGTCGCGCACGAGGAGGGGGGCGCCGACCTCCGCCTCGAGCCGCGCGATCGCCTGCGAGACGGCCGATTGGGTGTACGAGAGCGCGTCCGCCGCACCCGAGAACGACCCCCGCCTGACGACCTCCGAGAGGACCTGGAGGCGGCCCGTATTCAGCATCAGCGGAGCTTATCAACAGCATGATTAGGTTCACTGGAACTGATGGAAGGCGATTGCGATTCTCCCGCCAAATTGGAGAGCCAATTGCCCCCGCAGACTGGAGTTCCGCGATGTCCACCAAGGCACTCGTCTCATACGACGACACTCCCAACGACTACGACGCGCTGATGTTCGCGAGCGTGCTGGCCGAGGCCGGCGCCGAGCCGGTCCTCGCGTACGTCCGGCACGCGACCCAGACCGAGCCGGACCGCGAGCAGCTCGAGGAGCACGAGGCGAACGCGCTGCTCGAGCGCGGCGCGCTGACGCTCGGCGACCACGACGTCGAGCGCCGGGTGATCGTCAACGCCTCCACCGCCGAGGGGATCCGCATGCTCGTCGAGGCCGAGCAGGCCGACATCGTCGTGTTCGGGTCCGACTACCGCACCGCGGCCGGTCACGTGTCGCCTCAGCGCTCCGCGGAGGCGCTACTCGAGGGGGGCCCGGCGGCCGTCGCGATCGCGCCCGCGAACTACCGCAGCGACCACATCTCCCGCTTCGGGCGGATCGGCGTGCTCGCCGACCCGGGCGACGACGCCGCGATCGAGACCGCTCGCGAGCTCGGCGAGAGCCTCGGCGCGCGCGTCAGCCGCGACGAGCCGTACGTCGACCTGCTCGTGGTCGGCTCACGGCTCGAGGCGCCCGAAGGTCGCGTGATGATCTCCTCGGCCGCGTGGAACGCGATCGAGAACGCAACCTCGCCGGTGTTCGTAGTGCCGCGAGGCGTGACCGTTCGCTTCCCCGCGATCATCGCCGCATAGGCACGGAGCGCCGGAGCGCTACCGTGGCGTTGATGCCGCGGCACTGGTTGTGGATGCAGGTTGCCGTGATCGTCGTCACCCTGATCGGGATGGTGATCGCGATCACGAAACTCGCCTGAGGGCCGGTCTACGATTCACCCCGTGTTCGGATCGATCCTCGTCGGAACCGACGGCTCGGATACCGCGTCGACGGCGGTGCGCCATGCGATCGGGCTCGCGCTCGACCTGAAGGCGAAGCTCCAGGTCGTCAGCGCCTACGAGCCGACCGCGGCTGAGCAGCGGCTGCTGCTCGAGCGCACACAGGTGCCGGGCGACGTCGAGTGGACCGTGAACCCGCGCTCTGACGTGCTCGAGCTGCTCGACCGCGCCGCGTCAGAGGCGCGGAGCGCCGGCGTCGCCGAGGTTGAGACGTACGCGCGTCAGGGCGACGCCGCCGACGCGATCCTCGACGTCGCCGAGGAGCACGCGGCTGACCTGATCGTCGTCGGCAACAAGGGAATGACCGGCGCCAAGCGCTTCCTGCTCGGCTCGGTCCCGAACAAGGTCTCTCACCACGCGCCGTGCTCGGTCCTGATCGTCAGGACGACCTGAGCCGGCGCTAGCGAGCGGGAACCGCGCGGGACGTCGCCGCGCCGATGTCGAGCAGCCCGTACCCGTAGTCGTCGTTCGGCCTGGTCCTCCCCAGCGGCTGCGCGGTCTGCTCGAGCCGCGCGAGGATCTGCGCCGGGCTCGGGTGCGCGCCGATCACGCCGCTCGCGATCACCATCGCGGCGGCAGCCGCAACCTGCGGCGCCGCCATCGACGTGCCGTACCACCCGCCCGGGAAGCTGAACCGGCCCGGGGTGCTCGGATCGCCGAACGTCATCTGGTAGATGTCGGGCAGGTTGCGGTCGGGGTGGCAGGCCGCGTTGCCCTGCAGCGTCGCGTCGTTGCCGCCGCCGGGCGCGACCAGGTCGAGCCTCGCGCCGCCGTTGGAGTAGTCCGCGAGGCAGCGGTCGAGCGTCGTCGCCCCGACCGAGATCGCGTCCGAGTCGCGCGCCGGGTACGCGATCTGCGAGTCGCTCTCGTTCCCCGAGGCCCCGACCACGACGACGCCGTGGTTGTGAGCGAAGTGGATCGCCGAGACGATTCCGGGAATGTCCGAGGCGGTCACGTCCGGCGGGAACTCGAGGCTGAGGTTGATCACCTGCGCGTGGTGCGTGACGGCGTACCGGATCCCCTTCGAGATCGTGGACGCGTCGCCCCATCCGTTCTGGTCGAGCACGCGGACGGGCATGATCGTCGCGCCGTACGCGAGGCCTGCCAGCCCGATGCCGTTGTTGGTCGACTCCGCGATCATCCCGCTGACGAACGTGCCGTGGCCCTCGCGGTCGAGCGGGTACCGGTTGCCGGCGACGAAGTCGTACGGCGCGGTGAATTTGGTCCGGCCGAAGTCGGGAGACCTACGGAACTGACGCCAGTTGCGGTACGCGACGCCGGTGTCGAGCACGGCGATCACGGTCCCCTTGGCGCCGCCGCGACGGACGGCGAACAGATTCGCCCACGCCCGGGGCGCGTCAACGCCCGCACCAGGCAGGAAGTTCCACTGCATCCGCTGCCAGCCCTGCGCGCGCCGCGCCTGGCCGGGGTCGTTGGGGACCCAACCGGCCGGCGCCGACCCGGCGATGTGCGCGAGGAAGTCGGGGACCGCGTACACAACGCCCCGCTGGCGCTTCAGCCGCGCGATCTCCTGCCCGACCGAGACGCCGCGCGGCACCCGGAGGATCCGCGTCGCGGGCGAGGCGTCGGTCGCGGACTCACGAATGCCGTGGCGGTTGGCGACGGCAGCCGCGACCGCGGCCACGGGAGCGGATTCGTAGCCCACCACGACGACCCCTGGCCGGTACGGCGCTGCGCCGGACGCCGACGCGGCGGCGGCGCCCACCCCGGCGAGGAGCGCCAGAGCAGTGAGCGTCGTCGTGGCGACGCGGCGGATAAAGGAGCTCGAGTTCAAACGGCCTGCCAGACCCAACGGGATCGCCCCCGACACTTAACATCGTCGAGGCGGCAAAGGATCGCTCCGCGAACGGTAGCGCCGCCCTTTATGACTACTCGCTTCTTCCCACGGGACGAATACTTCATGCGCCTCGCGATCCGCGAGGCCCTGCTGGCGCTCGATCACGACGACGTCCCGATCGGCGCGGTCGTGGTCCACGAGGGCGAGGTGATCGGCGCCGGCCATAACGAGCGCGAGCTCCGCGACGATCCGACCGCCCACGCCGAGATGATCGCCCTGCGAGAGGCCGCCCGCGCGCTCAAGAGCTGGCGCGTGCTCGAGTCGGTGATGTACGTCACGCTCGAGCCGTGCGCGATGTGCGCCGGCGCGATCGTGCTCGCGCGGTTGCCGCGAGTCGTGTTCGGGGCCTCCGACCCGAAGGCCGGCGCGGCGGGGTCCGTGCTCAACGTGTTGGACGTACCCCAGCTCAACCACCGACCCCAGGTCGAGTCCGGTTTGCTGGCCGAGGAGTGCGCGGACATGCTGCGGGGGTTCTTCGCACCGCGGCGGACTTAGGCGGCGGGCGCGGACCCGCGCGTGCCGCACGCGCGGGTACACAGGAGGATGGCGATTTGGTTGACGCATACGGAACCGGATCACCATCGTTCGGCCCGCGCCGCTGTGCGGAAGCGCCCCGCCCCGCCGCGCTAGCCTCTCAGGCCGCTACACCCGGAGAGGTGGCAGAGCGGTTGAATGCGCCGGTCTCGAAAACCGGTATGGGCGGTTCCGTCCATCGAGGGTTCGAATCCCTCCCTCTCCGCTACTACCGGCGGCATGGGCACGATCGAGGTGTCGCCAGGAGGTCGACCGGCGCGGCGGCGAAAGCGGTCGTGCTGAGCCCGGCCGGTTGGTTCTCGATCATGATTGCGAGGGCGATGCCGATCGAGATCCGCGAAGCCAGGCCGGGCGAGGAGGCACAGCTCCTCGACATGTACCCCTGGCTGTTCGCTCCGCCGGGGTCAAAGCCGCCGCAGTGGGACTCGGAAAGGGCTGGGGAGCGACTCAGCAAGGCGATCGCCTCGTCACGGAGCACGATCTTCGTCGCCGAGGACGCCGGCGCCCTCGTCGCTTTCTGCACTGTTTACCTAGAGCTGAACTCAGTTCGCTTTGGACAGCGCTGCTGGGTCGAGGACTTCGCGGTTGACCCGAAGCGGCGCTCGCAGGGAATCGGTACCTCGCTGCTCGATGCGGCCAAGCAGTGGGCGCGTACAGCCGGCGCGACACATCTCGAGCTCGACTCGGGTCTCGCGCGCAAGGACGCACATCGGTTCTACGAGCGCGAAGGCGGGACCCGGCAGTCGTACACGTTCGGCTGGGAGCTCTGACTCGGCTCGATGATGATCAGCCGGTTGCGGGAGCGGCGACCAGCGCGCTGATGTACTGCTTGCTGTCCGAGCCCACGTCGAGCTGCTGGCAGTTTCCGGGTGCGTTCGCCGCACACTTGTACAGGTACCCGGAGTCTGCGGTCCCGTAGTAGAGCGCGCTGTTCGCGTAGAGCAGTTGTGTGACGGCGCCGGCCGTCGTGAGCTGCGTGCACGAGTTGGCCTGCGTGGCGTTGCACTGCCAGACGAATCCCGAGTGCGGGTTACCAGAGACCTCCGGGACGCCGGCGTAGAGCGAACCGTTGGCCGCGGAGATCAGCGAGGTGATCGGGGCGCCCGCCGTGTCGAGGGTCTCGCAAAGCGCGGCGACGGTCGGGTCGCACTCCCACAGCACGCCGCTGTTGAGCGCCTCGTAGAGCCGTCCGTTGGCGTAGGCGAGCGCGTTGATCGAGGATCCGCCGGTGTCGTCAAGCGTGGTGCAGTCGTTGGCGGTGCTCGGGCTGCAGCTGTACAGCAGCCCGTTGCTGGCCGCTACGTACAGCACGCCGTTCATATAGATGATCGCGTTGGCCTTCACGCCATTGCCGAGCGAGTCCAGCTGCGTGCAGTTGGTCACGCTCACCGGCGTGCAGCTGTAGAGGAGCCCCTCGTTAATCCCCGAGCCGGTGTACACGCCGGCGTAGTTCGTGTTGTTGTTGTACGCCATCGACGTGATCCCGTTGTTCGAGCCGATCGCGTTTTGCTTGGAGCAGACGTTCGGGGAAGGAAAGCAGGCCAGGATTTCCGCGTTCGAAAGGCCGACCCAGATCGCGTTGCCCGCATACTGCATCGAGGTCACGTTGTTCGCGCCGAACGTGAAGGGCGAGCCGCAGTTCTTGGGGTTGTTCGGGTCGCATGACCAGAGCACTCCGTTCGAGCCGCCGCTCAGCCCGGCGTAGACCTGCAGCTGGCCGGCGGGTGGCGGCCAGGGCGCGGCCGGAAACGCGCAGCTCGCGTTCGCCGTCCCGCAGTTGATGTTCCCGGTTGCGCTGCTCGCCGTCGGCGACTGCGGTGGTTGCAGCGAGCACTGCGAGGCTGGGTAGCCGTTCAGGCAGGGCTGGTAGTTGAGCCAATTCAGCTCGATCGCGTTGTTGCCGACGCTGTTCGAGCAGTCGCAGATGTTGTCCGCCAAGCCCGTCGCGACGGCCGCGTCGTTGTTCAGCCAGAGCTGGTTCCCGCCTTGCGTCAGGCTGGAGGGATTGACCTGCAACCCCGGAGGCGTCGAGCCGGTCCCCGGATCGGTCTGCCACAGCTGGGTGGAGGCGTTGTACGTCGAGGAGGCGGCGGCGCCGTCGGTCTCCGTCGAGGTGATGTTGAAGTAGTTGCCAGATTCCTTGCACGAGTTCTCGAGGAAGTACTCGAAGATCCCCACGATTCCGGTGATCACCGCGCCGGGACTGGCCATCCCCGTGATGCCGAGCTTGATCGCCTGCAGCCCGAGCTTCGCGGTCCCGCTGATGAACCCCGAGGTATCCGCGGTCTGCTGGTTGCCGGCCCACGCGAGGCTGTAGTCGGCGGCGAGCCCCTCCGTCACGGTGGTGCCCGACGTGTCGGGGAGCTGCGATCCCGAAGCCGCGGCAGAGGCCGTACCCGCGTTGTACGGCTGGGGGTCGCCCGCGGCGTCGTAGTTGGCGAAGCCGGCCGGGTCCGATCCATTGGTCCCCTGGTCGAAGCACTGAACCGCGTCGCCCGCGACCGCCAGCGGAATCGCGTAGGTCGACGAGTTCATCGTCCCCGAGTTCGTGCCCGGCAAGCCGGTGCTCTTGTTGACCAGCGCGCAGCCACTGCAGTACACGCCCGACGCAGTGTTGTTCGTGATCGACAGGGTGCCGTACGGGTTCTGCGTGCCCGCGCTCGCGTACGCCAGGTCGCTCTGGCGTGGGCGCGCTTTGTCAGCGGCTCCGACCGCGGTTCCCTCTCGCCAGTCGTAGCGCCCGTCGACGCGCTTGAAGTCGCGGTCCTGCTGGACGTCGATCGACAAGAGCCGCCGCCCGCTCTGGCGGCGGCCCGCCGCGCGCGCGAACGCGCCACGCGAAATCAGGAACCGCGACGCTGCCTTCGGGAGCTGGAACTTGTAGCAACGAACCACCCGCTCGCGGCTCAGGCCAGCCGTGTCAACGAGGGTCCGGCGATACAGCGGCTTCGACGGATCCGGACCCGTGGTCAGCACCCGCCTCGCCACGATCACCGTGACCAACGCGCGGTCCCGCCTGGCCGCCCCGCGGACACGCGCATACGCGCCCAGGTCGCCAGCTCCACGGCCCGTCGTGGGTGCAGCGGCGCGCTGGGCGCCCCAGTTCGCCACGCGGTAGCGGACGCACACGCGGACGTGGGCGATCCCACGCCTGTCGCCGGTCAGCGTCGGCGGGCCCAGCGGCAGCGGCAGCGGCAGCGCCAGCCGCCGATGTTTCCCGACCAGGAACGCGTGCGTGCTGCCCGGGCGCAGATCGCCGCTCGCCCCGGGCGCAGCCGCAAGCACGGCGAGCAGCGCCGCAAGTACAGCAGCGAACACCCAGCGCCCTCTATCCCTCGGCAAATCAGAAAACAACCCAGCCCCCTCTTTTAGGCCCCAACGGCACGCACAATAACAACGCCTCCACCCTGGTCAGCGCTAAGGCGTGTTCGCCGCGAGCCGTGCGATTCCCTACCTCGCCTGGCTCCTTGGAACGACCCAATACCGGTATGGGCGGTTCCGGCCATCGAGGGTTCGAATCCCTCCCTCTCCGCTTCGCGGATACGCGATCGTCAACCGGGACCGGTGGCCCGACCGTCTCGCAATTGCGTTTGCAGCGGTCGCGAACGACGTGCCGGGCGGGTTAGCCTCGCCCACCGGTGATTGGTTCCTGGATGCTCGAGCGGGTGGCGTCTGCGCTTGGACGCAGGAGGTTCGCGTCCGCGCTGGTCGCGGCGGTGGGCGTTGTGGCGGTCGGCGCCTCGGCGAGCCGAGGCGACCTGGCCGATCGCTACACCTCGCATCAAAAGCAGGCCGGCCAGCTGCGCTCGGCGATCCACGACGACACCACCGCGATTCAGAGTTACCAGGGATCGATCTCAGCCCTGCAGGCCCGGCTTGTGAAGGTGCAGCGCAGGCTGGACGTCGACGAGAGTCTGCTCGCGCAGGTTCGCCAGGAGCTGACCAGCGCTCGCCACCGTGCGGCTCAGCTCAAAGTGCAGTACGCGCGCGACCGCCGGCTGCTGGCCCAGCAGCTGGTGGCCAACTACGAGACGTCGCCGCCGACGCTGGTGGACGCGGTGCTCATGTCCAACGGGTTTCAGGATCTCCTGAATAAGGTGAACGAGGTTCGGGCGCTCGCGAGCTCCAATGCTCGCGTCACCCGCCTGGTGGGCCAGGCGCGGATCGCGGTCGCCGCCGAGGCTCGGCGGCTGGCCCCGATCGAGGCGCGGCGAAACCGGTCGGCGGCCGCGGTGCTCGCCGAGCGCAACGAGATCGTCCAGCTCCGGCTCTCGATCGTCGACCGCGAGCTCGCGTCGGCGAAGGACCGCGCGAGCAAGCAACGCCAGCTGTCTGGGCTTCAAAAGACCCTTTCACATGAGGCGTCCGTGCTTCAGCGCCAAGCCAACCTCGCCGTGGTTGCCGAGTTCCGGTCCGAGCGCATCCCGGCCAAGAGGACATCCGGCTCGTACATCAACCCGCTGCGGTTCGTCAATAACTGGGAACGCACAGATCAGGGCGTGGACGCCACGATGCCGGTGGGAGCGCCGATTCTCGCGCCCGCGCAGGTCAAGATTCTCGCGATCGAGACGGATTGGTACGCCGGCCAGCCGCTGGTGTACTGGGAGCTGCTGACCGGACCCGATGCCGGCATGGAGCAGTACGTGGCCGAGCAGATCACCGACATCGCCCCGCCCGGCAGCATCCTGCAACAGGGGCAGGCGATCGCTCGCTACGCGGCGAGCGGCACCGGGATCGAGTACGGCTGGTCGACACCCGACGGCGTCACGCTCGCCGTGGCGACCGCGGGTTATGAGGAAGGACAGGTGACGTCCGCCGGCGCGAGCATGCGCAACTGGCTCAACGGCCTAGGCGCGAACGCGGGACCTAGCTAGCTCCCCGCTGAGACGCTCGGTGCCAAAGGCTCCGGGCGGGGCGACCGCGGGCTCACGGAGCCATCATCGGTCCGAGCCAGCGCCTCTTTCTCTCCGTCTCCGGGGACATCCTGTCCCAGCCGTGAAAGTGTGAGAAGTCGCCCGCGTCCCAGGCCTCGCGCAACCCCGGCTTGCCAAGGTCCCAGTCGGGCCGGATCTCGGCAGTGACCGCCCGCAGGTCCTGGCGTAGCTCGTCCACCGACGGACGCCCCCAGAACCAGTAGCCGTTGTAGATGCTGTAGATGACCAGGCCGGGCTTGAGCACGAACGTGTGCGGGACGATCGGGTCATGCTCGGGGTCGGTGTACTCCTCGAGGCCGAGGTCCTTCTGGATTACCCGGTCGTCGTCGGACAGGAACGGCCACCCGGCGCCGACCGACCCACGAAGCTCCTGGGTCTCGTGGTGGGTCGCCGATGCGATCGTGACGATCCTGGTGTAGGCCACCGCGATCTGGGGATAGAACGCGGCGAGTTGACGGTGCTGCTGGTGCTCCTTCGGGCAGTACATCCCGCGCGCGAGCGTGAGGATCATGGGGTCGTCGCCCTGGAGGTCGCTGAGCTTCCGGGGGATGCTCTCCTGGTCGGGCAACTCGTAGTCCGGGAACGTGCCCCCGGCGCGATGTCACTTCGCATGGTCTGCTCCTGTCCTCGAGGTCGACGGTGGCGTGACATTCTCGCTCGGGGGGTCGGTTCGAGCCCGAGGACACCCTGGTTGTGGCACTGGTCTGGCTTTAGAGTCCGCGGCGATGGCGTCATCGCGCGCAGCGGAGGACGGTGGTCCGCGCTTTGACGGCCTGCGCGCCCTGTTCGTCAACTGCACGCTGAAGCGCTCTCCCGAGCGCAGCCACACTGACGGCCTGATCGCGCTGAGCAGCGGGATCATGCGCAATCGCGGCGTCGAGGTCGACGAGCTGCGTGCAATCGACCACGAGATCGCCACCGGCACGTGGCCGGACATGACCGAGCACGGCTGGGCGGTCGACGAATGGCCGGCTATCAACGAGCGGGTGCTGGGCGCGGACATCCTGGTGCTCTGCGGCCCGATCTGGCTGGGCGATAACAGCTCGGTGATGAAGCGAGTCATCGAGCGGCTGTATGCCTGCTCGTCGCTGCTCAACGAGCAAGGCCAGTACCTCTACTACGGACGGGCCGGCGGGTGTCTGATCACCGGCAATGAGGACGGCGTCAAGCACTGCGCGATGAACGTCCTCTACAGCCTTCAGCATCTCGGCTACACGATCCCGCCGCAGGCCGACGCGGGGTGGGTCGGGCCGATTGGCCCCGGCCCCTCCTACCTCGACCCCGGCTCGGGCGGCCCCGAGAACGACTTCACGAGCCGGAACACGACGTTCATGACGTTCAACCTCATGCACGTCGCGGCGATGCTCACGCGCAACAGCGGCATGCCAGCGTTCGGGAATCAGCGGCGCGAGTGGGACGCGGGCTGCAGGCCCGACTCCGCGAATCCGGAGCACCGATGAGCAGCGGCCCCGTCATCGTCCCCGACGACGTGCTCGACCGGGTGGCGTGCGCGTCGCTGGTGGACGCGATGGGCCGAATCCACAGCCACCGCGCGCACATCCTCAGCCTGATCAGCCCCGCGCCGCGCCGGCTGTTCGGGCCTGCCGTCACGATCGCGTTCCTTCCGTACCGCGACGATCTTCCGCACACCAACGCTGGGTTCGGCGCCCTGTTTCACGAGGCCTTCGGCGACGCGCCGGCCGGAAAGGTGCTGGTGCTGTCGAGCGGGGGCTACCCCGACGCGTCGCACGGCGGCGGAATGAAGCTCTCCCGGCTCGAGCGGTGCGGCGCAGCCGGGGTGCTGACGGACGGGCGGCTGCGGGATTTCGAGCAGCTGGGCGGCTACTCGT
Organism: uncultured Solirubrobacterales bacterium; assembly: GCA_963770735.1. Taxonomy (GTDB): domain Bacteria; phylum Actinomycetota; class Thermoleophilia; order Solirubrobacterales; family Solirubrobacteraceae; genus Palsa-465. The sequence continues at coordinate 332,603 of CAVYRB010000002.1, forward strand.
TCGCGACCTGGTGCCGGGGCGAGGCAACCCGTTGGGGGGGCGACACGATCGTGCCGTTCGCGGCCAATGTCGCGGTCGAGATCGGTGGCGTGTGCGTGACCCCAGGCGACTACGTGTACGCGGACGCGAGCGGCGCGGTCGTGATCCCGGAGCAGAGTCTGGAACGGGTGATCGATGAAGCGCTCAAGGTCGAGGACGAGGACGCGCAGTCGCTCGAGGAGATCGGCGCAGAGACCGAGGACCGATGACGCTCCCTGCCGGACGAGGGATAGATATGGGCGAGGTCCAGCACCGGCGGCGCCGAGCAGGCTCCGGCCCTTATCCGTCGACGAACAGGCCGTGAAGCGGTCCGAGTAGAGCCATAGAGCGGCGCGAGACTCCCGGGAGCTCTTGCAGCCGATGGGTCAGGGGCTCGCCGCGACTCCGGCGCTCGAGCTGCTCGCGGGCGATCGGACGCCAGAGCTCGTCTACGACTCGGGTCGGGTCGCCGGAGACGTCCTCGACCGGACGCTCGAGGTGCTCGGACCAGAGCCGCAGCCGGGTCTCGCGTGCGAGCCGGCGGTCGCAGGTCACGACGTTCATCTCCGTGTCGTTGAAGAACGAGTGCTCGTTGAGGTTGGCCGACCCGACGGTCAGCCACGCGTCGTCGACGATCCCGATTTTCGCGTGGACGTACAGCGGGCCGGAAATCTCTCCCGTGCGGGCCGAGAGGGTGGTTGCCAGAAACCGACCGGCGCCGTCGTCGGCGGCGGCCAGGACTCCCAGCTGGCCACGCGTCGTGTCGGCGCCATTGTTCGGATTGGCGGGTAGCACCACGACCACGCGGAAGTCGTCGACGGGCGGCTCGCGAAGCTTGTCGGCGAGGATCTCGACCACTTGGGGGGACCAGAGGAACTGGTTCTCGAGATAGACGAGCTTGCGGGCGGAGCGCAACGCGCGCGTGTAGGACTCAACGATGCGGAAGTCGCCCTGCGGGAGGAAGTCGTAGACCTTGTCCGGGACGGTCCTGACGACCTGGAGCTCGACGTCGCCGGCGGGGGCCGGCGGCGGTGTCGGCTCGAGCTGCTCGCCGGTCGTCTCGCGCCAACGAGCACCGAAGTGATCAGCGACGTCGCCCACCACGGGCCCGCGCACCCGGGTTGAGGCATCGTGCCAGCCCAGCCGGCCGTGCATCGGATGGTCGCTGGTGTCGAAGCGATCGCCTCCGAGCGAAGTGAGGTCAATGCCGCCGACAAACGCGATCTCGCCGTCGATGATCACCAGCTTCTCGTGGTGGCAATGCATCGGCCGCTCGCGCGAGTCGAGCGCACATCGCACGCGGGTCCCGCGGATCAGCTCGTCGCGCACCCCGCGCACCGCTCCGCGGGCGGGGGTGAACAGCCGCACCGGCGCTCCCGCCCACAGCAGGACCCTGACGTCGATCCGCTCCGCGAGATCACCGAGCAGGTCGCGCAGACGAGACGCCCGGTCGTCGCGCGTCAAGCCGAACGCGGGCGTGAGGTGCCATCCGGCGATGTGCACATGCGAGCGAGCGTCGGTCAGTGCGTCGGCGAGCCGCGGCAGCGCCTGGCCGCCGTCAACCAACACCTCGAGCGCGCCCCCCGAGCGCGGCGGTGGATCCCCCGCAGCCCACAACGATGGGCCGGCAGGAGGATCCAGCTGATCGCTTCGGCCGACTCGCTTCAGCCGGCGACGATGATGTCTACCGGTCGCGCGCTCGATCCCATCGCCCACCCAGCCATCGACGCGCTCAACGAAACAGGTTGCCAATGCGTTTCGAGCCTACCCGCGCACTCGGAGGGCGTACCTCCGAAGTGGGTGGGTCGACTCTCGTCAGGCTTGGCTTCGGCTTAATAACAACTTAACGCTTGCTGCGTCTGGGGCTCGCCGGCGCGGGGAACCACTGGCATACGGGGGATTGCGCCAGTCGGAGCAGCCAGCAAGGAGAGCTGTATGTACAACCGCACGTATGCATTCAGTCGGGCGATCTATCGGGAGCTCGCGGACGAGATCCTCGAAGACCGACACGGGGCTGGGAGATGCGTGAACCACGAACGCGTTCTGCGCGAATGTGAAGCGGCCGTCGAGCGTTTGACGACCGACCGGCGCTATTTCGCTCGACCGGCACGAACGCTGTTCCGCGACATCCGTGCCTACTTCCCCGTGACCTCCCAGATGCGGGTGCTGCGAGTGATCGAACACTACGTGGGCATCGTCGATGAGTATCTGCGCAGCTTGCCTCAGAACGGATTCGACGCCAACGGAAATCCGCTGCAGTGTCGCGCCAGCACGCGCAAGGGCAGCCCGTGCCAACGGATGCCGCTACCCCGCAACGGCTACTGCCCCTCACACCAGCACCTCGCCGAGACCGAAGAGCTCCCGGCGGCCTTGGTGGCTTAGCTGGCTGAAGCGCCTGGAGGTCGTCGCCCGGCGCGGATAGCGCGGAGCCTCAGTGCTTCAGGCCGAGGCTGCCGAGCAGGCTCTGCAATGACGCGAACCCCACAACCCGGGAGTTGCGAACTGTGTTGGCCGGGAGCGCGTTTGTTGTCCTGGTAGACATCTTCTTCGTCTCGAATCGTGGCCGTGACCGGGGGCTCAGTCGTCTTCGGGATATCAAGCATCGCAATGGCGACCGTCGGCCTGCTAGCGACCGGGCGGCTGATACCGCGCGCAAAGCGGGCCGGAAATTTCTCCCGCAGCTCTCGTGCAAGAGAGCTGAATATCGCCTTCGCGTCGATTTCGGTTGTGGGCTACTCAGTGCAGCTCGGTCTTGGCGTAGCGCTCCTGGCGAACACCCAGAGCGCCGCGCTGCAACGTGCTTTGGTCCTCGTCGTTGTGGTCTTTTATGGCAGCGCCCTGGGCCGGGCATGGGAGGTCACCGGGATAACCCGGCGAGCATAAGAACGTCGTCGTCGACGCGAGCGACGTCCGGGGTCGGGGCCTCCGCGATGCCCCGATCTGGCCAAGGTTGGAGGTGCGAGTCCTCCACGGCCCATCCGAGAAAGCATCGGTCGGGCTAGAGGGGAATGGTCCCCGAGTCGGCGCGCGCGGCCCGCCGCGATCTAAGCGCGACGATCCAGATCGCAGCGGCCGCCAGCACCGTCACCCCGGCGATGATCGTCATAGCGAGCGCGATCCCGTCCAAGTACCGGTCGATGCGCCCCACCAGTTCCTGGCCGACCGAACTGGCCGGGAGGGCCCGCGTGGTGAGGAAACTCTGGTACGTGGTGTAGAGCGGGTCGGCGCTCGAGACCGAGCCCTCCGCCGCTCGCACGAACACCTGCGCGTCCGAGCCCGCCGCGTGCGACACAATCGGAACCACGATCGCCGCGCCGAGGCTGGACCCAAACCGACATGCCGCCGCCTTGAACGCGCTGACCGAGCCGGCGACCTCCGCGGGTGCGACCGAGAGCATCACCGAGGTCTGGGGGGTCCGCGAGATGGCGAGCCCGAACCCGCCGAGCGCGCCTGCCCCGATGAACAGCGCGAAGGACCCGTTGGGGTCGACCGCCGTGACCAGCAGACATGCCCCCGCGATCGCGAGCAGACCAATCACGAACAGGGTCCCTGCGCGGACTCCCCGGCCCAGCAGGGACCCCGCGAGCAGCGCGCCAGCGACCACCGAGGAGGCGACGAGCGCCGCGTCGTACGGCAGTAGCGCCAGCGAGGCCCTGACCTCGCTGTAGCCGTAGAGAAACTGCATGACGTTGCTCAACTGCAGGATCAGGGTTCCGGCGGCGAGTCCGGTCACCACCCCGACTACGGTCGCGGCGAGGAACGTCGGGCGAGCGAGCAGGCCAATCGGAACCGCCGGAGCCGGCCGACCCCGCTCGACCACCACCAGCGCGGCGCCCGCTCCCGCGGCCATGGCGACGCCTACGGCGATCGTCGCCGGGTTGCGGTCGCCCGCGATCGAGGCGAGCGTCCAAAGCAGGCCGCCCATTGCCACAGCTGCCAGCGCTACGCCAGCCAAATCGAAGTGTCGAGCCGCGTCCGGAGTGCGCTCGACCCGCGGCAGCCAGCGCACCGCCGCTAGCCCGACCAACGTGCACGCCGCGGCCGACGTCAGGAAGGCGGCGCGAAACGTGGTGACGGTAGCGAGGCCGAGACCCGCGAGGGTCAGCGCTGAGCCCAGCGCGGCACCGATCGCCATCCAGCGTCCCGTCGCGACCCCCAACGCTTGCCCGACCCACAGCTTTCGGAGCATCGCCGTGCCTGCGGTCGCGAGCAACGCTCCTGCCACTCCCGACAGCGCCTGCCCCAGCACGAACCCGAGCCCGCTCGTGGGCAGTCCGCAGATCAGTCCCGCCAGCGCCATGAGCGCGGCCCCAAGGATCAGCGATTCCCGCAGGCCCCATCGGTCACCGACCGCACCGGCCGCGAACACTGCGATCCCTCCAATGAAGCTCGACGTACCTGCCACGAGCGCGAGCCCGGTGCCAGAGAACCCAAGCTCGGTCGCGCTGCGCGCAAGGGTCACTCCGGTGGTCGCAAAGAATGCGTTCGACACCACTCCCAACGCGGCCAACAGCACGAGAACGCCCGTGTTGCCAACAGTGGTGGCGTCGTCACTCGGCGGTTCCTCGGCGCCGACGGCCATCGGGCGATCGTATGGGTTTGGCGCGATACCGCCCGCAGCAGGTCTGCCCATCGTGGTGTGCCCGTCCGGGACGGACGCGCCGCCCGGCGCTCACGGCGGCCACTGGTGGCGGCTGTGGAACTGGATCGCCAGCCGCCGCCGGGTACGGGCGACAACGATGAGCGACCCGCACACGGCGAGAAGCTGACGCCGGCAGCAGTTCCGGTCGCTCGCGACTAGAGCGGCTGCGTAAGCGCGGCGAGCCCAACCGTCACAGTGAGCCCACCGTCGGGCCGCGGCTCGACCGAGAGCGATGCGTCGTGGGCGTGCGCGATCGCGCGCACGATCGAGAGGCCGAGGCCGTGGTGGCCAGTGCCGTCGGCGGCCCGCGTCGCGTCGCCACGGTAGAACGGCTCCAGCAGCCTCTCTGCCTCAGCCGGGGAGATTCGAGGCCCGGTGTTGGTGATGCTGACGAGCGCGACGTCGCCCGTGGTCGTGGTTGTGACCTCCACGCGGCCGCCGTCGACGTTGTGCTCGATCGCGTTGTCGATCAGGTTCGCGATCAGCCGCTGCACGAGCGCGGGGTCGCCTGTCGTGGGCGCCAGGTGCAGCTCCGCGTCGATCGTCACCGCCCGCGGGTGAACGGAGCCGAGCACATCCGCGGCGAGCGCTGACAGCTCGATCGGCTCGCGCCGCTCGAGCCCGCGCTCGCTGGTCGCGAGCGTCAGTAGCGACTCCAGAAACCGCTCCTGCTCGATCCCGGATGCGAGCAGCTCCTCGCAGGCAGCGCGCAGCGATGCCGCGTCGGCGTTCGGGTCCGCGAGCGCGACACCAAGCACCGCGCGGTCGACAGTGAGCGGCGTCCTCAGCTCGTGCGACGCGTTGGCAACGAAGCGCCGCTGGGATTCGAACGAAGCCTGGAGCCGCGCAAGCAGGTCGTCGAGCGTGTCGCCCAGCTGCCTGAACTCGTCGTCGGGTCCACTCAGCGCGAGCCGTCGCTGGAGACTCCCGGCCGAGATCGTGCGCGCCTTCGACGTGATCTCCCGCACCGGTCGAAGCACTCGGCCTGAAATGAACCACCCCAGCACAGCGGAGCCGATTGCGCTCAGCGCAAGTACCACCCAAGAGGCGGCGAGCAACCGCGCAATGTCGGCATCGTGCTGACCCTGAGCGACCACCCGGCGCACGATCGCGTCCGGACCGGGCGCCACGGAGACTGCGCTACTCATACGCACCGCGCCCGTGGCGACGAAAACCACGTAGATGCAGACGATGACCAGCGTCCCCAGTGTGAGGAACATGCCCGAGTACAGCAGCGTGAGCCGCAGCCGCGCGGTGCGCCGCGGCGCGCGCAGCCAGCGCGCCTGCACGAGCGGCGCGGGCGCGGTCGCCATCAGATCCGGTACCCGCCTTCGCGGATCGTCTCGATCACCGCTGGGTCACCGAGCTTCGCCCGCAGGCGGGCGATCGTGGTCTTGACAGTCGAGGTGAACGGGTTGACCTCCTCGTCCCAGACGCGAGCGAGCAGCTCTTCGGCAGGGACGACGCGGCCGTCAGCGGCGAGCAAGTACTCCAGGACAGCAAACTCCTTAGGCCTCAGCTCGAGCCGCCGCACGCCGCGGGTTGCAATTCGGCGCGACGGGTCCAGTGCGACCTCCCCACGCCGATATGTCGGCGGTAGCCCCGCGGACGAGCGCCGCGCCAGTGCACGGATCCGCGCCACCAGCTCGCCGAAGTCGAACGGCTTCGGCAGGTAGTCGTCAGCGCCGAGCTCTAGCCCGTCGACCCGATCGGCGATCGTGCTCGCGGCAGTCAGCATCAGCACGCGGGTTGGCGAGCGCTCGGCTGCGAGCTTGCGGCACAGCTGGTCGCCGTGCACGCTGGGCAGATCCCGGTCGAGCACGACGACGTCGTAATCGTTGACCGCCACGTGCTCGATCGCGCGCGCGCCGTCGAACGCGAGGTCGACCGCCATCCCCTCGCGTCGCAACCCCTCCCGGAGGGCTGTCGCGAGCCGCCGGTGATCCTCGACCACGAGTACGCGCATCCCGCACAGCATGCACCACCCCAGTCACAGCCGGGTGACAGCACGCGTCACCGGGCTGTCACCTCCGGTCCCTTACAACTGCGCGCATGCGCATCTCGCGAACAGCAATCCCATCGGCGGCGACGGTCGCCCTGCTTATCGCCGGTTGCGGCGGGTCCTCGACCACGTCCACCCCGCTGGCGTCGTCGCCGAAATCGGGAATCGAGGCCGCGTACCGATTCTCCCGATGCATGCGCCAGCACGGCGTGCCCAACTTCCCCGACCCCACGGTGCACGCATCTGGCGGCCATGAGGCTGTGGGGATCGCGGTTAGCCCGACGACCACTGGCTCGCCAGCTTTCAAGTCCGCGCAGAACGCATGCCAGGGGATCATGCCCGCCCCCCCGAGCCCTGCGCAGCAGGCGGCCCGTCAACGCTACCGCCAGATGCACCTACTCACCTTCGCGCAGTGCATGCGCAGCCACGGGATCGACGGCTTCCCCGACCCGAATTCGCAAGGCCAGATCCCGCCAAACCTGCTCCACTCGGCCGGGATCAATATCCATCTGCCGAATGTGATTGCCGCCGCGCGCACGTGCGTCCCAGCGTCGGGAGGACTTCTCACACAGGCCGCGATCACACAAGCGACCGCCGGCGGATCAAGCGGCAGCGGCTAGTCCGCCGAATCTGAAGCTCGGCGCAGAATGCCGCTCCGCATCGCCGGAGCACTCAGGGCTGCGACAGTTGCGGAACTACCTCGGCGGCCAACCGCTCCATCTGCGGCGCGTCGTCCACAAGCGGGTTGAGCAGGATCAGCTCCGCTCCGGCCTGGATCACCTTCCGGAGGTCCTGCACGCAGGTTTCGGGCGGGCCGGCAACCGCCACGTCCTCGAGTCCGCGCCGCCCGTAGTTGCGCTCGAGCGCGGCCGCGATCCGTTCACGAGCCACGCTCAGGTCGTCGTCGACGTGAATCAGGACCCGTTTTGCGATCTGAAAGCTCGCGGGGTCGCGTCCCTGTTCGGACAGCTCACGCTTTATCCCCTGAACCTGTTCGGTGAAGGCCGCGGTGGTCTGTGAGCCGGCGCCGAAGAACCCGTCCCCGGCGCGAACGGCTCGTTTCAGTGCGTTCGGATGGTTGCCGCCGAGCCACACCGGTGGGTGTGGCTTTTGCACCGGCTTTGGCTCCATCGAAGCGTGCTCGAGCCTCCAATGACTGCCGTCGAAATTGATCTCCTTCTCCGTCCAGCACACCTTCATCAATGCCAGCGCCTCGTTGAAGCGCGAAACTGGCCGATCGGGGTCGACCCCGAAGGCGGCGAACGGACGTCCCTTCCCACCGGCGACGAATCCGGCCTCCGCACGGCCCCGGCTCAGGCAGTCCAGCGACGCGATCGCCTTTGCCAGGTGAAGCGGGTTGTGGAGCGGAAGCACGAACACCACGCAGCCCAACCGCAGCCGGTCGGTGTGCGCCGCGGCAAAGGTGAGCGTCTCGAGCGGACTTAGCACCCCCGCCGATCCCAGAACCTGCTCTTGCGTCCAGCCGCTCTCGAAACCGAGCTCCTCAGCCCGCTGGAGATAAGCCCGGAAACGTTCCCGGTCGAACCCGCCGTCATCGACATACTGAGGGATCGAGATCGCGAACCGCACTCGCGAAAAGGTGACACAAATCGCATCCCACGGGAGATGTCGGCGTCGCGCGAGCGCTCCTCGCGATCACGGTCGTGTGGACTGCGGTCCCGCTGAGTCGCGTGCGAGCGACTCTGCAGAGCTGCGTTCTGCGCTGAGCGAGACATGAATACCGCGTCGCTGCCGGCGAGGCAATTGCCTCGCGCCGCGGGCCTCAGTTAGCCCGGCGTGCCTACTACTACTCCGGCGGGGCCGGGTCCGGGCCGCCGAGCTCGGTGAACGAAGGCGGCTCGTACGCGGCGCCCGGAGTCGCACCGAGCGCGAGGATCTGGACGCCCTCGGAGCCCGTCGTGATCTTGCGCTTGGTGTCAGCGCCAACCCGGAGCGCCATTTCGGGCTCGAGGCGGACGTGCTCGCCCTCGATATCGAAGTCGGCCGCGCCCTTGAGGACGACGTAGACCTCTTCCTGCCCGCTTTCGGCGTGGTCGTGATTCGGGTAGCCGTCGCCCAGGTTCGGCGGGAGGTTGATCACCTGCATTCCGAACGACGTGACTCCGAGCGAAGCGCGGGTGCGGAGCAATACCCCTCCAAGGATCGGCTGCATCTCATCGAAGTGCTTTGCGGTGTAGTCGGGCATCGCTCGCTCCCTCGGTCGGTTGTGGGGATTAACGCCTAGCGACGAGGGCGTGGTCAAGTGTGTCGGGGCCAGGGCGGTTCGTAGACTCCTCGCGTGGGCGTGAAGAGGCGAGCGGTCGCATGGGTTAAGGACGACCCGTTCGGGGTCGAGTTCGCCGAGATCGACCGGGGCCAAGACCGCCTCAGTGCGCGCGGGGTTGCGATCGCCGGCGAGCCGATGTCGTATCGGCTTGATTACACGCTCGAGACCGCCGCGGACTTCGTGACGTCGTGCCTAAACGTCGTCAGCCGCGGCGAGGGCTGGCGCCGCTCACTCGAGCTCCGTCGCGATGCTGAGGGGACATGGACGATCGGACTCGAGGAGGAAGGTCGGGTCGATCTGCCCGCGCCTGTCGGTGATCCAACTGCGCTCGCCGACGCACTCGACTGCGACCTTGGCCTCTCTCCAGTGACCAATCTGATGCCGGTTCTGCGCCACGGCCTGCTGTCAGGCGGCGGCCCGATCGACCTTACGACGGCGTGGGTCTCGGTACCGGACCTCGGTGTGCAGGCAGACGGCCAGCGGTACTCCTTCCTACGCGCGGTTCACGATTGCCGGGTGATCCGGTACGAGGCAACCGACGGAAGCTTTGCGGCCGACCTCACACTCGACCCGGACGGGATTGCCATCGATTACCCGGGGATTGCGCGCCGACTCTGACTGGCGCGCGCCAGGCCGGCGCCAGCGCTGCGCGCGAGCTCGGAGGTCGCGGCCGGCTCCTCGCCCTACGCAACCTACGCCTGCATCGACACCTGGCTGACCGACTTCCGAGGCGACCTGTCCAAGATCGACATCCCCGTCCTGGCCGTCCATGGCGCCGCCGACCGCACGCTGCCGGTCGCAGCGACGACCGGACGCTTGCGCGACGAGGGGCTGATCGCCGACCTGACCGTGTCGAGGTCGCCGATGGCCCGCACAACATCGGCTGGACGCACCCGGAGGAGGTCAACGCGTCGCTGCTCGACTTCCTCAGCGGGAAAGGAAGCGAGAGTCCGGCCACGCCCGCTCAGGCAGCCACCGTCTGAGAACCGCCGCCAGCTAGCGGCGGACCCCGCTACGTGCCGGTGAATCGATACTCGGTCTGCCAGGCGTCGGTCGGGTCGGTGTGGGCGGTCCAAAACAGCTCCGCGATCTTGTCGGGATCGAACGCCGTCCCAGGCACGACCGAGGGTGGTCGGCGAAGCCGCGCTGGTGAAGAGCAGAGTGCCGGCGCCGGCGCTACGCGGGACGGGTACGGCGACCTGTGCCGCGACGACGGCGCCGAGGACGTCGACGTTATATGCGGTCCGGAGCCCTGGGATCGTCGTGTCGAGGATCTCGCCAGGATCGGGCAGGGCGGCGTTGTACACGGCGACGCCGGGGGCGCCCGGGGCGCGGAAGATCCGCTCGAGCGTCGCACGATAGTCGTCCAGATCGTCGATGTCGGCGCGCACCGTCTCGATCTCGAGCCCGTCGCTACGCAGCTCTTCGGCGAGTTGCTCGAGCGCTTCGCCGCGGGCGATCAGCGTGCTGCGAAAGCCTTCGTGTCCGAAGCGACGAACGACGCCGGCGACGACGCCGGGGCCGGCCCCGATCAGCAAGAGATGACGCGGGTCAACAGACTCGGGCATATACCGCCTCCGGATGGAGCTTCGCCCGGCTATCAGCGCGGGCCGTGTGTCCTCGGGGTCCAATCACCCGACCACATTTACCGACGGCGCGGTGAGCCGTCATCACCGCATGATGGTGATTTCGGGCCCGTCGCAATCCGACCGAGCTCGAGGCCACCGACGGCCGCCGCAGGCGCGTCAGCCAGCGGAAATGAGCGCTCGGAGCATCACCACACACTTCGGGTTGACGCCCATGGACACTCCCGTCTCGGCTTCGGTGAGCCACGCGAGCTCCATGATCGAACCCCGCGCTGCGTCGAGGATCAGCTTCTCGACATCCTTGGCGTTGCCCTCGACGCGATGGCGTTCACCGCCGACGACGGTGATCTCGGTGATCGAGGTCATGATGGGGGGCAGCGGGAATGCAAGCGGTTTTCGGCGAGCGCCGGGCGAGGCGCAATCGACGCGAGGTCAGCGGGAGCATGCAGGCTACTGGGGTCGGCGGCGGGTCTGATCGCGGGCACTCACGCCACCAGCGCGTGGGCGACCGACGGGGGATGTTGCGGGTGCTACGGTGGAAGCACGGGCGGTGCATTGCCCGTGAGGTTCTCCCCGCCGACGCAGCGAATCTCGTTCTGATGATCGCGCCGGCGAAGGAAGGAGACGGATGTCGATTGACCACGGCGAATCGGTGGTCGCCCTCGGAGCGGCCGCGATGACCGGAGTGGAGCACGGCGGGCGTCCGGTTCGGCCTGCTCGACCCAAAGGAGTCTCAAAGCGATGACGATGGGAGAGCGTGAGGGACTGATCGCACGGATCCGGCAAGTCCGCCGGCGGGCCGCTGCCGCGGATCGACCGGACACGCGCGCCACGGGCGATCCGAGGATTGATCGGCTCGACGCGCTTGAGGGGCGCGTGGCGCACCTGGAGCAGCTGATTGAGGGGCTGCAGGACTCGGTGCACCGGGAATCGGAGCGGCAAGCCAAGCTGATCGCCGAGCTGCAGGCGGAGACCCGGCCCGAAACGATGCGCGCTGCGCTCGCCGAAGATGCTCGCGATCGCGGGCTCTAGGCACACTTGACTGCGTTCTTCATCCCGGGAATCGCTTCCGAACCGCGCATCGTCGAGCGCACGTACAGCGAGATGTGCGGCGTGGTCGAGCTCGAGTTGGGCCGTCGCCCGACCGGGCGTCGGATCGCGAAGTTGTGGACGCGGCGGGGCGGTACGGATTGCATGATGGAGGTAGGCATGCCGGATCCGTTGCGCGGCGGCACCGTGATGGCGATCTTCGACATGGGCCAGCATCGTCCGTACGTCGTCTGGTGGCGGGTGGACGGCGACATCGCGAAGAGCGGCCGAGAGGTCCTCGGTCACAGTGTCTATTCGGTGGTCGAGTTCGACTCATAGCTCGAGAGTCGCGACTTGACGACTAGCGTCGCGCTGTGGGAGGCGACCGAAGCAGTTGCGCGGTGACCGCCGCGGTCCACCGCGCGGTCAGCGCGCCAGCGCGGGCCTGACGATCTCGCCGCCGTCCGGCGGCTCGTGCGAGGGCAGCTCGATCGTGAAGCCGGACACGTTGACCGCGAATGGTCGTGGCGCGGGGCGCTCAAGCGGGACGTCCTGGGCGAGCAGCTCGACCCGGATCGTGTGGCCCTTCTGGAAAGTGTGGCCGCCGCCCCACATCTGCCACGTGATCGTGCCCGTCTGGTTGTCGGTGAGGGCGTAGGTGCCGCGCGAGACGTAGGTCTCGGTGCCGTCGGGAGCGACGTCCCAGAGCCGCGCGTTGAGCTGACCGTCGCTGCCGGTCGCGGCGATGTGCAGCCGCATCGTCGGCAGCCCGAGCATCGTGAAAGTCTGCGTCACCGGCTGGGTGTAGACGGCGGTTCCGGGCCAGTTGATCGCCTCGAACGCTTCGCACTGCGGGTCGTTGGCGAGCTCCGCCTGCGTCCCCGTGTTGAGGATCGGATCGAGCGCCACCCCGATTGACGGGTCGCCACCGGGACGGACCGTTTGCGACGCCGGCGAGGAGAAACGAACCGCACCCGGGTCGAGCGCAGCCATGCCGCTCGCCACGTAAGGACCGGCCGACCCGGCGCCCGCAGGACACGTGGACGCGTACGCGGTCACGCTCCCGGGCGCCGGGCCGCCCGGCGCACCCTCGAGGTAATGGGCGAAGAACGCGGTCGCCTGGCTGTCGAGCGGCGCGAGGTCGGCCGGCTTGTTCGCCGCCAGCGGATGCCCGACGTCGGCTAGCTGCAACGCCACCTTCGCGCGCGGCGCGGTCCGCTTCAGGTAGTCGACGAGGCGCAGCGCCTGGGTGGCGCCGTTGACCAACAGATCGTCCCACCCGTCCTGCATCAGGATCGGCGCGACGCCCGAGCCGATCGACATCCCGAGCGACTGGTGGTAATTGCGGATCTCGTGTACGAGCGCGGCGGACCCGGGGCCGTCGGGAGCGGCCAGCTCGGCGTAGACCGTGTCGCTGAGGAGGTTGAACCCGCCGGGGTTCGGCGGGATCGTCTTCACCGCCTCCGGCGCCTCTCCCGCGAGCGACATCGGAACGCTCAGCTTGATCGCGCCCACCGGGTCGTAGTCGTTGACTGCGGTGCCTGCCTCGGAGGACAGGAACCGCCCGTTGGGTGCCACCGCGTCCATCAGGGTCGAGAGCGCCCAGATCGGGTACGCCGCGCCGATGTGCAGCGGGACGCCGTTCGGGCTCGTCCACCGAGCGAAGCCGCCGTTCAGCAGCCGGATTCGGTTGTAGAGCAGCGCCAGCTCGTTGGTCACGAGCGACCCGAGCGACTCGCCGATGACCCCGAGCGCGCCGGCCTTCGCGATCCCCTGATCGACCAGCCGGCCGAGCACCCACTGGACATCGCGCGCGTCGTAGCGCTGATCGGCGAACTCAAAGGAAACGTTGCGACACGCGGCGGTGTCGGCCGTGCGCCAGACGTCGTTCGTGACGCTTCCCGCATAGGGAGGCCCGCACGAGTAGCCGACGCCGCGGAAGTTCATCGTGACGACGGCGTAGCCCTGCTCGGCGAAGCCGGCGTTGCTGAAGTCGGCGCCCTCGTTCCCGCCCGAGCTCGATCCCGAGGCCTCCCAGCTGACCCCGTCGCTGCCGCCGTAGCCGGGGAGCATCACGATCGTCGGCCACGGCCCGGCACCGGTGGCCGGAAGCGTCACGTCGACCTGGAGCGGCGCTCCGTCCCACGACGGAACCCGCTGATCGGAGCTCTGCGTCGGAACCGGCGTCGGACAGAAGCGGACGCCACTGGACTCGACGGTGCACGCGTGGCCGAACGGTTGCGGCCCGCTGGCGGCGGCCACGGACGGCATCGCCAATACCGCGGCGACGCACAGCGCGACCCAGCACAGCCGTCGTCTCATCGCCGCTTTCGCCTGCAGCTGCGCATCGGCACCCGGACCGTGGCCGGCGTGGCAGCGTGGATCACGCAGCCGCCAGCGGTCGTGATCGTGACCGCCGATGCGGCTGAGCTGATCGAGAGCGAGTTATCCACCCGCCGGAACTGGACGACCTGGCTTGGCGGCTGAGCGAAGCGGTAGCCGATGTCCCAGAGCTGGCCGCTCGTCGCAACGGTCTTGTCGACCCAGCCGGCCGGACTGCTCACCACGGGCTTGAACAGGCCCCACGCGAGCATCGCTCCCAGCTCCTGCCTGAAGTGTGGGTCGTCGTGACCTCCGGGCTGGACCTGGTAGGTGACATCGTCGCCCGCCGCGGCCAGCGCCCGCTCGAAGTGCTGGCTCATCGGTTGGATGATCTGGCCCTCCGTGGCCCAGTCACCGGTGTAGCACGCCCCGCCGGCCGGGTTGACGCACGCCAGGGCCGCGGTGTTCGCGTTGTACTGGCTCAGCTCTGCGCTGCTCGGCGCGCCGTTGCCGGTGCTCACGAACACGCGGCTCTGTTCGAGGTTCATCGCGAGCTCGGTCGGGTTGTGGCCGGTGGCATAGAACCCATCCGGAGGGCCGTACACGGGGTCCCAGTTGTTGTCGCCGTTCTGCTGAGCGTTCGAGAGGAACCCCGTCGCCGGATCGGCGATAACCGCGAAGTACTGCGGATCCACGAAGCCGGAGAGGGAGGCGACCGACCCGAAGAATCCGGGCAGACGACTGCCCACGTACGCGGCGCCGAGGCCGCCCATCGAGATCCCGGCGATCGCGTGATAGCGGCGCTGCGGCAGGATCGGAAAACGGGCCTGGATCGCCGGAATGACCTCGTTCAGCTCGTAGCTCTCCCACGCCGGGCTGCCGCGCTCACCGTTGTTCCACCAGTCGGCGTACCAGCCGTCGGCGCCTTCCGGCATCACGACGATCCCCCGGAAGCCCTTGAACTCGGTCAACTCGCCCGCGGACGCGTACGAGTTGTAGTCGCCGTTCAGCCCGTGGAGCAGGACGAGGAGGGGATAACGCTTGTGCGGGGAGTAGCCGTCGGGCAGCAGCACGTTCGCGCGTGGCGGTCCCTTGTAGTAGTTCAGCCACTTCGCCGGGATCTCCCCATGACGGTCCGGGATCGTGATCGTCACGAGCTTGTTGGCACTCGCCGCGGCGGGCGCGATCGCCAGCCCAGAGACGGCGATGAGCGCGATCGTCCACCGTCGCCAGGCACGCGTTCCTCTCACGATGACCGACCTCCCGAGTTCATCCCTGCTCCCTCCTGGTCCAGCCCGCTGTATCGATTAACGCCGAGAGCGCCCGGAACTCGCGGGTCCCGACGGCACCGGCTCCGTGTTCGTCCGGCATGGCTCCTCGAGCACGCTTCCGCACGCCGGCAGCGGCGGGACCTGGCTGGTGACCGGCAGCGTGTCGAAGACCCACGAGCTGACGTGGCGCCTGTCGTGCCAGACCGTGTCCGTCGCCGGGGTCGGGTTGAACAGGAACCCGAACGTTCCCGTCAGGCCAACCGGCGCCTCGACCGAGATCCGGATGCTCGACCCGCGCCGGAAGACGTGCTCGAACGGGTAGATCGGGATCCGCGCGTACGTCGGCACCCCGGGCGCGAGCGGCTGCACGTCGGCCTTCAGATAGGTCGGGCGCGGCCACGTGGACGTGGAGCCCGGACCGAGCTTGCGTTCGGACATCCGCAGCCATCCGCGCTGGATGTATTGCTCCTGGCCGTCGGGCCGCAGTTCGGTGATCGTTGCCTGCACGTCGGTGTCGGTCGCGGTCGAGGACAGCCACAGGTTCAGGCTCGATGGTCCGACGATGTCCACGTCGCGCGACAGCGGCGGGGTCGTGTAAACGACGTTTCCGCCGGGCGGGACGGGAGCCGACCAGACGTTGTTGCTGGGCGCGGACGCGGCCGCGGGCGCACCCTGCGGATCGGCCATCGACCCGGCCGGCAACGGGTAGCGATAGGAGTCGGTCGGCTCGGAGCGGGCGGGTGCGCGCTGGCCCAGCAGGTTGCCCGAGCTCAGATACAGGGCACTCGTGCTGGTGGGGGGTGGCCAGCTCGGCGCGCTTGTCGTCCATCGCGGCTCGACGTCGTCGCTGCTGCCCGTGCCGGCCTCGTGCCAGATCTGAACCTTCGGCGTGTGCTGCCAGCCGTTGTCGGCGCCCGCCACGAAGTGGTCGAGAAACGCGACCGTCTGATCGATCCACGCGTTCGAGGCGACTCCGACGGCGTGCCATCCGTTGGTGAGCACGAACCACGAGCGGCTCGGGTCGAGCAGCGAGTAGTAGTTCGAGCCGGTCCCCGACGCGATCTGATCCTGGTAGCTGTTCAGGGTCAGGACGGGCACCTGGATGTTCGGGATCGCGTCCTTCAGCTCCCAGAGAAGGTCGGTCCATTCGCTGTCGTAGTACGGGTGCTGCGGCGCCTGCACCGCGACGTAGTCGAGCGGCGGCCCCCCGTTCTGGCCCGGGACCCGGGTCGCCTGGTCGAGGGCGAAGTTCTCCTCGCACTGCGCGTCCTTGTTCTCGGCCGCGGTCTCTTCGTCCGCGGTGCTCCCGTTCAGCTGGTCCGCGTCGAACAGGTTGGGGAACACGTCGTCGTAGATCCCGCCGGGGTAGACCGCATCAAAGAAGTTGCCCGTCCACCCGCTCGGCGCGATCGCGACCAGGCCGCGCGGTCGCTCGGCGGCGACGTACAGCGCCATGAAGCCGGGGAATGAGGCGCCCAACATGCCCACCCTGCCGGTCGACCAGGGCTGCGAAGCGGCCCACGTGACCGCGGCCGCGCCGTCTTTGGCCCACGCCTTGCTGAACGGGGGGTAGACCGAGCCACTCGAGCATCCCGTTCCCGGCACGTTGACCCCCATCACGGCGAAGCCCTTCGCCGCCAGCGCGCTCATGAACGGGCCGTCGCCGTTGTCGCCCGTCGGGTCATACCCGGCCGAGTAGCCGTCGTAGTCGAGCACCACGGGGAAGCGCCCCTGGGCGCTCGGAAGGACGATTGTGTAGCTCAGCGATGCGCCATCGGGCGCCTTGAGGTACCCGTGCTGGGTCACGCTCGCCTGCGCCGCCGACGCCGTGGCAGACACCACCACCGATACGAGCACGGCGCATGCCGGCCACAGCTTTCTTCTCATCGTGCTGCCTCCCAACAGCTTGTTTCTCGTGCCGCCGGCGGCCCTGCTGCTCGCCGGCTGCTCTAACGTTTAACGCCGGGTGCGCTCTCGCCTTGCGGTCGTCTTTCGGCTCTGCGACGTCGCGAACAGATCGATCAGCGTCGCGCGCGCGATCGGCCACGGATCCGCCTGCGGCTCGGTCCGCGGCTCGAAGTGCTCGGTGAGCGCGAGCCCGCGGACCGCGGCGAGCGCGACGAGCAGCCGACCCTCCCACCCTGGCTCGCCCTGCAGCTCGCCGATCGATCGCGTGGCGAGCCTCGCGATCGTTCGCGCGATCCGTCGCTCGGTGGCGGCGAGCCGGTCGTACAGCTCGCGGTCGTCAGCCGCCGCGATCCAGAGCTTGACGTAGACCGTGAACAGCGAGCCGGAGAAGTCCTCCCAGAGAAGATCGAGCAGCGCGGGTGCCCGCTCATCGCGTTCGTCGGGGAGTGTCCGGGCCAGCTCCGTCCACGCCTCGAGGCGCTGCTCGGCAAGCCGCTCGATCGCCGAGGCCACGAGGTCGACGCGCCGGGGGTAGTAATGGGCGATCGCCCCCGGCGATACGCCCGCGAGGGCGGCCACGTGCCTCGTCGTGGTCTGTGCGTAGCCGTCCTCGAGCACGCTCTTGATCGTCGCGTCGAGCACCTTGGCCTGGGTCTCGGCGCGGCGCTGCTCCTGGGTGCGATGAGTTGGGGTCACGACCGCCATGCTGTCTCAGTGTAACATTTCAGGCGTCCGGCTTTTATAATCCAACCATCCGGTTTTGATTCGAGAGAGGAGTGATCGTGGCCACTTCCGCTGCGCCGCCCGCCCCCAAACGCGAGCTGTTCGACTCAGAGCACGAGGACTTTCGTGACAGCGTTCGCCGCTTCATCGCTGATGAAGTAAGCCCGCACCACGCCGAGTGGGAGCGCGCGCAGATCGTTCCTCGCGAGCTGTTCACCAAGCTGGCCGGCTACGGCTTCCTGGCGATGGAGGTACCGGAGGCCTATGGCGGCCCCGGCGTCGAGGACTGGCGCTTCAACGTCGTGATCAGCGAGGAGGCATCGCGCTCCGGAGTCGGCGACGCGCTGATCGGGCCGCTGCTGCACACCGACGTGTGTCTCCCCTACCTGATCGCATCGTGCACCGACGAGCAGCGGGAGCGCTGGCTCCCCGGCGTGGCGAGCGGCGAGCAGATCCTCGCGATCGCGATGACAGAGCCCGGAACGGGCTCGGATCTCTCCGCGATCGCCACCCGCGCGCGACGGGACGGCGACGCGTGGGTGCTGAACGGGCAGAAGACGTTCATCACCAACGGCCTGCTTTCGGACCTCGTGATCGTCGCCGCGCGGACCGGCGACGAAAAACACGGTGGGCTGTCTCTGTTCGTGGTCGAGCGCGGGATGCAGGGATTCGAGCGCGGCAAGCAGATCGAGAAGCTCGGCCAGCATTGCTCAGACACGGCCGAGCTGTTCTTCAACGACGTGCGGGTGCCGGCGGAGAACATGCTCGGCGAGGAGGGCTCGGGCTTCTTCCAGCTCGTCTCCCGGCTCGTCCCCGAGCGGCTGGTGCTCGCGGTCAGCGCGCTCGCCGGCGCGGAGGCCGCGTTCGAGATGACGCTTCAGTACGTCAAGGAGCGCAAGGCATTCGGCCGCCCGATCGGGTCCTTTCAGAACTCCCGGTTCGTGCTCGCCGAGCTCAAGACGGAGCTCGAGATCACGCGCTGCTTCATCGACCGCACGATCGCGCGCCACTGCGCCGGCACCGCGACGGTCGAGGAGGCGGCGATGGCGAAGTGGTGGACGACCGAGCTGACGTGCAAGGTCGCCGACGCCGGCCTGCAGCTTCACGGCGGCTACGGCTACACGACCGAGTACCCGATCTCGAAGGCGTGGGTCGACGCCCGGATCACGAAGATCTACGCCGGCACGAACGAGATCATGAAGGAGCTGATCGGCCGGGGGATGGGGCTATGACCCGGCCGGTGTACGTCGTCGGCGTCGGGATGACGAAGTTCGACAAGCCGGGGACCAAGGACGGCGACTACCACGACTGGGCGCGCGAGGCCGGCGAGGCCGCGCTCGCCGACGCGGGCGTGCGCTACGACGAGGTCGAGCAGGCCTACGTCGGCTACGTCTACGGCGAGTCGTGCTCGGGGCACCGCGCGGTGTACGAGCTCGGGATGAGCGGGATCCCGGTGTTCAACGTCAACTCGAACTGCTCGACCGGGTCGAGCGCGCTGTTCCTGGCCGCGCAGGCGATCCGCGGCGCCCTCGCCGAGTGCACGCTCGCGCTCGGCTTCGAGAAGATGCAGCCCGGCTCGCTCGGGGCGACGTTCACCGATCGCGAGCAGCCGATGGCGAAGCACATCGACGTGCTCGCCCAGATCTCCGAGGTCAGGCTCCCGCCGGCGCCGTGGATGTTCGGCGCCGCCGGCCGCGAGCACATGCGCGAGCACGGTTCCGAGCCGCAGCACTTCGCGAAGATCGGCCACAAGAACCACAAGCACTCGGTCAGCAACCCGTACGCGCAGTTCCAGCGCGAGTACAGCCTCGAGGAGATCGAGCAGGCGCCGGAGATCTACGCCCCGCTGACGAAGCTCCAGTGCTCGCCGACCTCGGACGGGTCGGGCGCGGCGATCCTCGCCAGCGAGGAGTTCGTCGCCCGCCACGAGCTCGCGGGACAGGCGGTCGAGATCGTCGGACAGGCGATGACGACCGACTTCGAGAGCTCGCTCTCGACCCGCACGTGCAAGGACGTGATCGGCTACGACATGAACGTCAAGGCCGCCCGAGCGGTCTACGAGCAGTCCGGCCTCGGCCCCGAGGACTTCCAGGTGATCGAGCTGCACGACTGCTTCAGCGCCAACGAGCTGCTGCTCTACGAGGCGCTCGAGCTGTGCGACGAGGGCGAGGCGCCGCGGCTGATCGACGACGGCGACACCACGTACGGCGGCCGCTGGGTCGTGAACCCCTCCGGGGGCCTGATCTCCAAGGGGCATCCGCTCGGAGCGACCGGTCTCGCGCAGTGCGCCGAGCTGAACTGGCAGCTGCGGGGCGAGGCCGACGGCCGCCAGGTCGAGGGCGTCACCGCCGGGCTGCAGCACAACATCGGACTCGGCGGCACCGCCGTGATCACCGCCTACCAGCGCGCCGAGCGCTGACCAAACGAAAGCGAGGACCAGCAATGGGCAAGGTAAACGCGACGGTCACGATCCCGGCGGCGCCGGACAAGGTCTGGGACGCGATCTGCGACCCCGGCCGCTACGAGCAGTGGCTGACGATTCACACGAAGTGGAAGGGCGAGGTCCCCGAGCGCTTCTCCGCGGGCGTGAAGGCCGACGAGGTCGTGACGATGCTCGGCATGGCCAACACGATCTCGTGGACCGTTGAGGAGTTCGAGGAGCCGTCGAAGCTGACGATCACCGGCACCGGGATGGCGGGCGTGAAGACAACCTTCTCCCTCGGAGTCGCGTCCGACGGCAACGGCGGCGCGACTGCCACGATCGACGCCGCGTTCGAGGGCCAGCTCGTCGTCGGCGCGCTCGGCAAGGCCGTGGAGCAGGACGCGCAGACCAACCTCGAAGCGTCCCTGGCGAAGCTCACCGAGCTGCTCTCAGCATGAGCACCGAAACGCTGCAATGCAATGAGGCGGGACTCGATCAGTGGACCGAGTCGGTCCGCTTCGAGGTCGAGCGCGAGCGGCTCGTCCAGTACGCCGAGGCGACCAACGACCCGATCGCGGCGCACCGCGCGGGCGACGTCGCGCCGCCGGTGTTCGCGATCGTGCCGGTGTTCCAGGCGCTGCTCGAGCCGGCGCTCGCGGTCGTGCCGCTGTCGGTGCTCGGCAAGGTGCTTCACGGCGAGCAGGACTTCCGCTTCCACCGCCCGATCCGCCCCGGCGACGTGCTCGTCTCGCGCGGGAAGATGACCGGCTTCGAAGGTCTCCCGAACGGGACGCGCTGCTGCACGTATCTCGAGACGCGCGACGAGGACGGCGAGCTCGTCGTCGAGCAGTACGTGACCTCGTTCATCCGTGGCTTCGACGACGGTCGGCGGATCGGCGAGCTCTCGCCCGAGCACAAGCTCGACGAGTCCGCGCGGTCAGACGAGCCGGCGGCCGAGTTCACCCAGCACGTCGACGACGACCAGACGTTCCGTTACGCGCCCGCGTCGGGCGATCCGATGCCGATCCACACCGACGAGCAGGTCGCGCTCGACGCCGGGCTGCCGGGGATCATCGCCCACGGGTTCTGCATGCTCGCGTTCACGTCCTGGGGGATGCTCCGGGAGCTCGGCGGCGAGCGACGTGTCGCGACTGAAGCGGCTTGCAGTCCGCTTCTCGAAGCCGGTCCTGCCAGGCCAGGACATCCACACGCGCGTGTGGGAGACGCGACCCGGCACATACGGATTCGAGACAGACGTCGACGGCACGCTCGTGCTCCGCGACGGGCTCGCCGAGGTGTCGCGATGAGCCCGCTTGACGGACGGGTCGCCGTGATCACCGGCGCCGGTCGCGGCATCGGCCGCGAGCACGCGCTCCTGTTCGCGCGCGAGGGCGCGAGCGTGGTCGTCAACGACCTCGGCGGCGCGAACGACGGCACCGGCGCCGACGCCGGGCCGGCGCAGGAGGTCGTCGATGAGATCACGGCCGCCGGTGGCCGCGCGGTCGCGAACACGTCGAGCGTCGCCGAGTGGGACGGCGCCGCGGCGCTGATCGACCAGGCGGTGAGCGAATTCGGCCGGCTCGACGTCGTCGTCAACAACGCGGGCATCCTCCGCGACGCGTTCATCGCCGGCCACGGCGAGGCCGAGTGGGACGCGGTGCTCGGCGTCCACCTGAAGGGCCACTTCGGGGTGCTGCGCCACGCCGCCGATCACTGGAAGGCGCGCTCGAAGGCCGGGGAGCAGCCGAACGCCGCCGTGATCAACACCGCGTCCGCGTCGGGGCTCACCGTGCCGAACGCGGGCCAGGCGAACTACGGCGCCGCGAAGGCGGCGATCGCCGCGCTGACGCTGGTCGCTGCGTCCGAGCTCGAGCGCTACGGCGTGCGGGTCAACGCGATCGCGCCGATCGCGCGGACGCGGTTGACGCTGGCCACGCCCGGGATGGGGGCCGTGTTCGCCGCGGGCGCCGTCTCCGACAGCGGCCACGACCTGTTCGACCCCTCGAACATCTCGCCGCTGGTCGCGTATCTGGCCGGCGCCGAGTGCCCGCTGACCGGCAAGGTGTTCGCGGTTCAGGGCGGGTGCATCCAGGAGCTCAGTGGCTGGTCGGCCGAGCGCCAGATCGAGACCGACGGAGCGTGGGAGATCGACGACATCGCCGCCCGTCTGGAGGGCCGGGCGGCGGTGACCGCTGGATAACGGGGCATGGATGAGCTCGGCTGCGGCTCGCGGGCGCTCGTCGGCGGTACCGCCGCGCTCGACCTCGGGGTGCGCACCGCGCTCGCCTCGGTGCTGACGCTCCCGGTCGGCGGCTGGGCGCTCCGCAGCGACCTTCGCCGCGAGCAGCGGCTGCTCGCGCTCTACCAGGAGCTCGCGGCGCGGGGCGATCCGGACGCGGTGTTCGAGCGGCCCGGCGCCGAGCCGGACGTCATCGCAAGGCCGCTGGACAGGCCGTCGCTTCCGGATGGCACCGCAGCCCTGCTGCGCCTGCAGAGCCCGTACGCGGCGGTGCACCCCGACGTCCGCCGCGACTACGCTCGCCACGGCGAGAACGCAGTCGCGTGGGCGCAGCACTGGCGGCACGCGGAGGGACCGCGCCCGACGCTCGTCGTGATCCACGGCTTCGGAGCCTCGCCGTTCTGGTTCAACAGCCGCTTCTTCGACCTGCCGCGGCTCTACGCGCACGGTTACGACGTACTCCTCTACCTGCTCCCGTTCCACGGCGTCCGGCAGGCCAGGTTCGCGGCGTTCAGCGGGTGGGGCCTGTTCGCCCACGGAGTCGCGCACTTCAACGAGGCGATCATCCACGCGGTTCACGACCTGCGTCTGTTCATCGACCATCTCGAGCAGGCCGGAGTCCGCGAGACCGCCGTTACCGGTCTGTCGCTCGGCGGATACGTGACGGCGCTGCTCGCCGCGATCGATCCGCGCCCGATCGCAGTGATCCCGAATTCCCCCGTGGTGAGCATGGCCCGTCTGCTGCGGCAATGGTTCCCGGCGAACCTGCTGCTGGCGCTCGGGTCGCGCGCAGCAGGCGTCGATCTGGGGGCGATCGACGCCGCGCTCGCGGTCCACTCACCGCTCACCTACCGCCCGGTGATACCGCGCCAGCGCCGGATGATCATCGGCGGACTTGGCGACCGACTCGCTCCTCCCGAGCAGGCGCGCCTGCTCTGGCAACACTGGGACCGCCCCGAGCTGCGGTGGTTCCCCGGCAGCCACCTCCTCCACGCCGGACGCGGCGACTACCTCGACGCGATGGAGTCGTTCATCGGCCGAGCGCGGGGATCAGCCTAGGAGCTCGTCGATCCGCGGCCCCAGCAGCCGCGCGATCGAGCTCGCGGTGGCCGCCGGGTCGTCCGAGGGCAGCGCCGCGTGGCTGATCGCGAGGCGCACGAGCGCGTCTGCGACCGGAGCGGCACCGGCACGATCGAGCGCAGGCCAGCTCTCGAGGATCACGTCCGTCAGGTGCGAGGTGATGCGCTCGACCAGCGGGCCGCCGCGAGTCGTGAGCAGCGGGAGCAGCTCTTCGCTGCCGTCGGTCGCCACGATCGCGCGGGCCAGCGGATGCTCCCCCGCGGCCGCGAGGAAGATCTCGAGCGCGGCGGCGAGCGCGGCGCGCGGGTCCGGGGCCTGCGCGCGGACGGCGGCGTCGACGGCGACCAGGAACCGGTCGGCCTCGCGGTCGACGTAGCTCCGCGCGAGCTCCTCGCGCGAGCCGAACGTGTTGTAGAGCGTCTGCCTGCTGACCCCCGCGCGCCCGGCCACCTCGGCCATCGTCACCTGCGTCCACGGGCGATCGCGCAGCAGTTCGCCGACCGCGTCCAGCACTTGCGCGCGGAGCACGCCGCGAGCAAGCTCCGCGTAGGAAGTCGGGTGAGATCCGGCGGTCGCGCTCACGGGGCCATCGCCGGCTCGACGGGAACGAAGTCGGGCTTGTCGCGCACGCCGCAGTCGGGGCAGTTCCAGTCATCCGGAACCGCCGACCACGGGGTGCCGGGCGGGAACCCCTCGCGCGGATATCCGCGCCGCTCGACGTACAGGTAGCCGCAGTCGGGGCACCGGTACGCGCTCCCCCGCGGCGCCGTCTCAGCCGCCCGTCTCCAGCCCCTGCTCCGTCTCCAGCTTCTGCTCCGTCGCTCGCGTGACCCGATCGTCCCCGCGCTCAGCGCAGTCTGCTCGCCCTCGTGCGAGCAGCCGCGCGCGCTTACGCTCCAAGACGTTCGCCCGGTTCATATCGCCGCGATAGTGCGCCACCACCAGCGGGTCCATGACCCTGAACCAGAGCGGCGTCGCGTATGCGAGCAGGATCATCGATGCGTACCCGGACGGCAGCTCCGGCAGGTCCTCGAAGTGCCTCAGGGCCTGGTAGCGACGTGTCGGGTGCGCGTGGTGATCGGAATGGCGCTGCAGGTGGTAGAGGAACACGTTCGACGCGATGTTGTCCGAGTTCCAGCTGTGCTCGGGGCGGCAGCGCTCGTAACGCCCGTCGTCCAGTCTCTGACGCAGGAGCCCGTAGTGCTCGAGGTAGTTGACGACCTCGAGCAGCGAGAACGAGATCACCGCCTGCACCAGCAGCCAGGGGGCGACCCTCCAGCCGAAGATCGCGATCAGCGCCGCGAACAGGACCACGCTCATCGCCCATGCGCTCAGGACGTCGTTCCGGGGCGAGAGGAACGGCTGTCCGACACGGTCGAGCCGTTGCTTCTCGAGATGCACCGCCGACTTCAGGCTCCCCCACACGGTGCGCGGCAGGAACTCCCAGAAGCTCTCGCCCAGCCGCGAGCTCGCGGGGTCCTCGGGCGTCGCGACGCGGACGTGGTGCCCGCGGTTGTGCTCGATGAAGAAGTGCCCGTAGCCGGACTGTGCGAGCGCCACCTTCGCGAGCCACTTCTCGTGCCTCGGGCGCTTGTGCCCGAGCTCGTGCGCGGTGTTGATCGCGATCCCGCCGACCATGCCAACGGTCACCGCAAGGCCGAGATCGTCGATCGTCGAGAGGTGCCCGCCCGCCCACTTGCTGCACGCGAACACGAGCCCTGCGTACTGGATCGGGATGAACACGTACGTGCACCAGCGGTAGTAGCGGTCGTCCTCGAGGCGGCGGAGGATGCTGTCCGGCGGGTTCGAGGAGTCCTTCCCGATCACGTGGTCGAGCGTCGGGATCAGGACGAACACGACGAACGGTCCCGCCCACCACATCACGCCGAGCCCGGTCAGCTCGACCAGCCCCCAGGCGATGAACGGGACGAACGGGACCACCAGTCCCAGCAACCACAGGTAGCGCTTCGGATCGCTCCACTCGAGCCGATAGTCGGAGAGCTCGGCGCTGGTCTCCATCGAGATCACTCCTTTACAGAGAATCGCTCACTGTAAAGAAGGTAGACAAATCCCTTCTTGGTGTCAACCAATCGGGTGGTGTCTAGCCTGGGCCGGGCTCAGCCGCCGCCGGCGTTTCGCCGTTCTGGGCGCCTGAGCTCGTGCGGGTTGGCCTTGCGCGGGTCGACCTGGGGGTCGGTCTCGTGGTGCGGCTCACTCGTGCTCGTCGCTCCGGTCGGCGTGTGGACCTCGCCGAAGTCCATCTCCTCGTCCTCGGCGGCGGGGTCCCTCGGGTCGGGCCGCTTGTCGTACGGGTCCGGCCACTCGGTCGGGTCCGGGTCTGTCGCGGGCTCGTTCAGCGCGTGGTGGACGTCGCGTTCGGGTGGGACATCGCGTTCGGGTGGGACATCGCGCTCGGTCATCTCTGCTCCTCGCGTCCGGGGTCAGTAGCAAGGTACTCCCGTCGATCGCAACTCTGCGGCTGGCAGCGCGTTTAGGGAGCCTGGGACCGAAGACACCTATGCCCAAGGTTCGTCATCGGCTACTTCTGCTTCTGAGCGTCGCGTCGCTTCTGGCCGTCGGCGCGGCGGTCGCGCTGGGCGCCGGCGGCGGCGCGGGAATCGCGCCGCCGTCGCCGACGACCCCCTCGACGACGACTCCGACCCCGACGCCGACGCCGCAGCCGGGCAAATGCGTGCCGACCGCGGTGACCCTGTACGTCAGCCCGAACCCGTCGGCAATCGGGAAGCCGACGACCGTGTTCGGGCACGTGTCCGCGTTCCGCGCGGCACCCCGCCCCCGGCGCCACCACAAGCGCGCGGCGCCGCAACCATGCGCGGCCACGATGGTGCTCTGGCGCCGCATTGCGGGACGGCAGCTATTCCTGCCGGTCGGTCACGCGACCGTCGACGATCGCGGGAACTACCGCTTCGCATTCACGGCGGCGCGGGCGCAGAACAGCTCGGAGTGGTACGCAACGAGCGGCAACGTCGCGAGCCGCAACGTGGACCAGGGGGTGTATGCGACGGTCTCGCTCGCCAGCAACGTGACGTTCGCCGTATCCGGCGACACCGAGACCTTCAGCGGCCAGGTGCTGCCGAGTCATGCCGGCGAGCTGGTGGCGTTGCAGCGGCTCGCAGGCGGATCCTGGCAGACGCCAAAAATGGTGCGGCTGAAAGCCGACTCGAGCTTCTCGACCTCGTTCAAGTTCATCAAGAGCGGCGCCCAGGAATTTCGCGCGCTGCTGCCCGAGGACGCGTCGAACCTCGCGTCGGCGTCGCGATCGGTTCCGCTCACGATCGCGCCGGCGACTGGGATCCACAAGATCCGGCACGTCGTCGTGATCATGCAGGAGAACCGGTCGTTCGACAGTTACTTCGGCACCTACCCCGGCGCCGACGGAATCCCGGCCGGGGTGTGCCTGCCCGATCCCGTCAACGGCGGCTGCGTCGCGCCGTTCCACGACCCGGCGGACCTCAACTACGGCGGTCCCCACGGTGCTTCGAACGCCGCCGCCGACATCGACGGCGGGCTGATGGACGGGTTCGTCGCCCAGGCCGAGCAGGGGTTGGGCTGCTCCACGACCAACCCGAGCTGCAGCCCGTGCACCGAGCAGGGGGCGCAGGGGCAGCCGAGCCAGTGCGTCGACGTCATGGGCTACCACGACGCACGCGAGATCCCGAACTACTGGACCTACGCACAGGACTTCGTGCTCCAGGACCACATGTTCGAGCCGAACTCGTCCTGGAGCCTGCCGTCGGCGCTCTACAAGGTCTCGGAGTGGTCGGCTTGGTGCTGGGGCCCGAACAACCCGTTCTCCTGCCACACAGCGCTGCAGTGGCCGAACCCCGACTGGGTGACTGGCACGGTCGCGAACATCAACGGCCCGTCGGATCAGACCGAGCACTACGCGTGGACCGACATCACCTACCTGCTCCACCGCCAGAACGTCAGCTGGGGCTACTACGTGATGCAGGGCCCCGAACCCGACTGTGAGAACAACAGCGCGGTCCGCTGCCCGGCGATCGAGCAGGCGTCCACCACTCCCGGCATCTGGAACCCGCTGCCGAGCTTCACCGACGTGCACCAGGACGACCAGCTCGCGAACATCCAGCCGATTTCGAACTTCTACACCGCCGCGGCGAAGGGGACGCTGCCGGCCGTCTCGTGGGTCGAGCCGAACGGGACCGTCTCGGAGCATCCGCCGGCGCTGGTCAGCGACGGCCAGACCTACGTCACGGGGCTGATCAACTCGATCATGCGCAGCCCGGACTGGAAGAGCACCGCGATCTTCCTCTCGTGGGACGACTGGGGGGGGTTCTACGACCACGTCGTCCCGCCGGTCGCCGACCCGCAGGGTTACGGCCTGCGCGTGCCCGCGATCGTGATCAGCCCGTACGCGAAGCAGGCCTTCATCGACCACCAGGTCCTCAGTCAGGACGCGTACAACAAGTTCATCGAGGACGACCTGCTCGGCGGTCAACGGCTCGACCCGAAGACCGACGGCCGGCCGGACCCGAGGCCCGACGTACGCGAGGCTTCGCCGCTGCTCGGCGACGTCGCGAATGACTTCAACTTCAACCAGCAGCCGCGGCAGCCGATCCTGCTCCCGGTCCACCCCGCTCCCGGCCCCGCATCGAACCCGCCGCCGTAGGGCTGACCGGCGCCGGCGCTAGCCGGCCAACCGCGCGGTCACGCCGGCCGGCTCCAGCCGCCACACCACGACCGGGGACGCCAAGCCTCGGAGCTCGACCTCTCCGTGGAGCGTGAGCGAGCCGCGCTGATCGGCATCGGCCGCCGCCTGAGTCGATTCGCTCACCAGCGCCTCGTTGGGTCGGGCCTCGCGAGCCAGTCGCGCCGCCAGGTTCACCGCGTTCCCGTACCAGTCGCCGTCGCGCTGGACGGCGAGGCCGGTGTGCGCGCCGACCCGCACGGGCAGCAGGTCCGATCGCGAGCCGACCTCCTCGACGGTCCGAGCGGCCAGCGCGACCGCCTGTCCCGCGTTCGGAGCCCAGATCATCGCGCCGTCGCCCATCGACTTCAGGTACCGCGCGTCGTGCTCGCGGCAGAGCCTCGTCATCGTCCGGCAGAACTCGGCCGCGACGCGCGCGCCGCTGTAGTCGCCGCGTCGCTCGGTCAGCGCCGTGTACCCGACCAGATCGGCGAACACGAACGTCGCCGCGCGACGGCGCTTCGCCGCTCTGGGGCGCCAGCCGCCACGAGCCACGTGGATGCCCGCGCCGGCCGCGGTCAGCGCGGCGCACGCGACAGTCAGCTCGATCACCATCGGGAACCGCCTGACGCGGGCGCGGTCGCCACGGGCATCGTCCTCTCTGCGGTCGAATTACCAGTAAGAGGTCAGACGGGTCCCGGGCTCGATCCTTCCGTCGCGGATCAGCTTTACACGTGCTGTGTGTCCAACGTCACACTGCGGTCCGACCGCGCTGCGCCGTCAGCTGCGCCGTGCCATCAGCCGGTTCCCGCGCGACTTGACGGTCTCGTTCGGGGGGCCGCTGAAATCGATCGGGGTCCGTGCCTCGTCGGGCACGGCATGCTCGTCGCGGTCGAGCTTGAAGTACTTGCTCGCCGGGTCGGTGCCGCCGTGCTGGTTCGGCATCCGCTGCTTGGTCGGGATGCTCGGCGGGAAGCCGCCCGACTCGGTCCACTGGCTGGCGTAATCGGCCGGAGAGGGCGGTGGCGCGAACTGGATCCTCGTCGGCGGGAGCTTCGGGACCGACGTGTTCTTCTTGGAGTTGAACAGCGTCGAGGTTAGGTCGCCGACGGTCTTTCGCCGCCATGCTGAGACGTTCGGCACCTCGACGCCGAACCGCTTGGCGATCAGCTGCATCTGCGAGGTGTGGTCGAACACCTCGTTCGCGATGTGACCGCCGCGGCTGAATGGCGAGACGACGAGCAGCGGCACCCGCACCCCGAGCCCGAGCGGCCCCTTGATCCCGAGCGTCTCCGGGTTCGGCTCCCCCGCGGGGAACGTGTTCGTGGTCAGGTACTCACCGGTCGTCCCCCTCGGCGCGGTCGGCGGCGGCATGTGATCGAACCAGCCGTCGTTCTCGTCGTACATGATGAACAGCGCCGTCTTCGACCACACCTTCGGATTCTTGGTCAGCTCGGCGAGCACCATCGAGACGAACCACTGGCCGTTCGTGGGCGAGGATGACGGGTGCTCGTCGAACCCGAGCGGCGGGATGATCCACGAGACGCTCGGGAAACGACCGGACTTGACGTCGGCCGCGAAGTCGTTCGGGAACGTCGGCCGGAACGCCTTGTTGAACAGTGGCGTGCCCGGCTTGCGGAACTTCGTGAAGTACGGCAGCACGTTGTCGGTCAGCTCGAGGCTCGTCGTGACCGTGGGGTCGTAGTACTTCGGGTCCCAGGTCAGATAGTTCTTCAGCGCCGCGTACTTGCCGCTGACGCCGGCGTTGCTGGGCGAGTACACCTTCCACGAAACGCCCTTGTCCTCGAGCACCTCCTGGATCGTCGGCCAGGAGAGGTTCCACATCATGTCGCTCGACGGGTTGGTCGCGACCACTGGACCTCCGTGCTTGCCCGACGGGTCGATCGTGCCGCTGGTGGCCATCAGCCGGTTCGGGTGCGTCGGCCCGAGGATCGAGCAGAAGTACGCGTCGCCGAGCGTGAAGTTGTCGGCCAGCGCCCAGTGGAACGCAAGCTGCTGGCGACGGTAGTAGCCCATCGTCATCACGCCCTTCGGTCCCTCCCACTCCGCCTCGGTGTGGACCTTCACCCACTGGTTCATCTTGCCGTTGTTCCAGCACTCGTGCATGGGGCCCCAGTCGTGCGTCAGGTCCTCCGTCGAGGTCAGCCCGTTGTTGTAGGGGAGCTGGAACGGCAGCAGCTTGTTCTTGGGGACGACGCTCGACCCGCCCGGGTAGTTCTGGGCGAACACGCCGAGCGATTTCTTCGGGTGATCGTCGAACCCGCGGCCGCGCGGGTAGGCGCCGAAGTAGTGGTCGTAGGAGCGGTTCTCGAGCATCAGGAACACGATGTGCTCGACCGCCTCGAGGTCGGAGCCGGCCGGCTTGGTCTTCGCGGCGCGGTTGACCACCGACGCCCAGCTCGGATCCGACATCCATGCCAGCGCCGACTCGCTGACGAACACGCCCGCCCCGAGCATGCCGAGGCGCTCCATCAGCTGCCGTCGGGTCAGGTTGCCGTTGACGTCGGAAGGGAGGTCCATCTGGTGCTCCTGTCTGTTGATCGGCGGTTGAGCTCCGCGCGCCCCTACGCGGCCGCGCGATGCGGCTCCGGCCAGCCCGCAAAAGTGACCATACCGTCCAAGCACGCCCTGAAGGCGGGAGTTGCGCCGAGGAAGAAGTAGCCGCCGCCGACTGACCGGCGGTGGATACTCAGCCCGTGCCGGCGATCCTTGCGTTCGGTCTCGCCGCGGCGGTGTATCCCCAGCTGCTCGCCGTCGTCATCGTGATCCTCACCCGGCCGGGCGCGAGGCGGCTGCTATGGACCTGTTACCTCGCCGCCGTATCGGTCAGCGTCGCTGCGGGGATCGCGGTGCTGCTCGTGTTTCGCGACCGGGGCACCGTCGCCGGATCGAGCTCACACCGGCTGGGAGCGTCGGCCTACCTGGTCGTCGGTGCGCTCGCGCTGCTGCTCGCGATCCTGGTCGTAAGGACCGAACGGGGCAGGACGCTGGCCGGCGGCGGCGTCACGGGAATCCTTCCGCGACGCCACCGCGAGCCCGGCACGCCCGGCGTGACGGACCGCCTGAAGGCCCGTGCTCACGAGGCGCTCGGACGGGGATCGACGGTGGTCGCGATCGCCGTCGGCGTGGTGCTCGGTATCCCGGGCCCGTTCGATCTGCTCGCGCTTGGCCGCCTGGCCCGGGGCGGCTACTCGGTGGTCGGAGCGATCGCGATCCTGCTCGTCTTCAACCTGCTCAAGTTCCTGCTGATCGAGATCCCGCTCCTCAGCTACACGCTCGAGCCCGACCGTACCGCCGCCCGCGTCGACCGCTTCTCGGCGTGGATGAAGGAGCACCGGATCGAGGTGATCGCGGCGGTTGTCGCAATCGTGGGGCTGTTACTGATCGGGCGCGGGATCTCGAGGCTCGGGTGAGGTTGCCTCACCCGATGCGGGTGATGCGACCGACGCCCGATCTCGTGTCATATACGTGATGCAACTCTCGACCCTGCAGCTCGGAGAGTCGACGGACCGCGGTCGGGCCGCGCGGCAGTTCGTCCCGCGTGAGTCTCACGGAGACTGGGCGCCCGCCGCCGATCGCCCCGACCCGATCGCCGTGCTCCAAGCTCAGGCGGCGACGCGCGTCCAGGAGCTCGTCCCGATCCGCTACGGGAGGATGCTCGTCTCGCCGTTCACGTTCTACCGGGGCGCGGCGGCGGTGATGGCGGCGGACCTCGCACACACGCCCGACTCCGGGATCGTCGTGCAGGCGTGCGGCGACGCCCACATCTCGAACTTCGGCGGCTTCGCCGCCCCCGACCGCCGCCTGATCTTCGGCCCGAACGACTTCGACGAGACGCTGCCGGGCCCGTGGGAGTGGGACGTCAAGCGGATGGCGGCGAGCGTCGAGATCGCGGGCCGCGACGTGGGCCTTCCCGCGGGCAAGCGGGGGCGCCTCGTGATCGCGTGCGTGCAGGAGTACCGCGAGGCGATGCGCGAGTTCGCGAAGGTGAGCCATCTCGACGTCTGGTACGAGCGGATCAACGCGAGCGAGCTCGTCGACCGCTTCGGCGGCAGGTTGGGGAAGCAGGGGAGGATCGTGTTCAGCGCGCCGTTCGCGAAGGCCCGGCGCAAGACCAGCCTTCGAGCCGTCAAGAAACTCACGAAGACCGTGCACGGGAAGCCCAAGTTCCGCAGCGTCCCGCCGCTGCTGGTCCCGTTCCGCGAGCTGTTCACCGCGGCCGACGAGATCGACGAGGCGGAGTTCGTCAAGGGGGTGCTGGACGAATACGCCGCCGGCCTCGACCCCGACCGGCACTACCTGTTCGGGACCTACGAGTTCGTGGACATGGCGCGCAAGGTCGTCGGCGTCGGGAGCGTCGGCACCCGCGCGTGGGTGTTCCTGTTCGCCGGCCGCGGGGGTCGAGACCCGCTCGTCCTGCAGGCCAAGGAGGCGCAGGCGTCGGTGCTCGAGCCGTACCTCGGCGCGAGCGAATTCGAGAATCACGGCGAGCGCGTGGTCCGAGGGCAGCGGATGGACCAGGCGGTCTCCGACGTGTTCCTGAGCTGGCAGCGCAGCCGTGGGCTCGACGGCAAGGAGCACGATTTCTACGTGCGCCAGCTGTGGGACTGGAAGGCGTCGATCGATCTGTCGACGATGAGCTACGACGGACTGCACGCGTACGTGCGGGCGTGCGGCTGGTCGCTCGCGCGCGCCCACGCCCGCTCGGGCGATCGGCTCGCGATCGCCGGGTATCTGGGCGGCGGCCCGACCTTCGACAAGGCGATCGCGCGCTTCTCGGCCGCCTACGCGGATCAGAGCGAGCTCGATCATCGGCGACTCGCCGACGCCGTAGCGGCGGGCGAGGTCAGCGCGATGCGCGGGATCTGAGCGGCGATGAAATCGGCGGACGCCGCCCGCGCCGCCGCCGAGCGGAGCCTCGCCCGGGCGAGCGAGAAGCGCGGGATCCGGGAGGCGCTCGAATCGCTGCGGTCGGAGCAGCGAACCGGAGCGGCGCTCCTATCCGGCGGGCTCGCCTACCGGCTGTTCCTGTGGCTCGTTCCGTTCGGACTGGTGGTCGCGGCACTCCTCAGCTTCTGGGTACGGGTCGACGAAAACGGCCTCGAGGGCACCGCGAGGAGCTTCGGCCTCACCGGCGTCGCCGCGCACTCCGCGACGAGCGCGGTCCACGACGGCTCCCGCGCTCGCTGGTACCTGTTGATCGCCGGGCTGCTGCTGATGGCGTGGGCCGGGCTCGGCGCGGTCCGCGCGCTTCGCGTAGCGGCCCGGCTCGCCTGGGGGATCGAGGCAGCCCGTCTGCGTCAGCCGCTGCGTTCGAGCGCCGCGTTCAGCGCCGTCTGCGTGCTGGGCCTCGCGGCCAGCGTCGCCGCATCATGGACCCGCCACCACCTGGTGGCCGTCGGGCTGTTGGTCACGCTCGCGACGGTGTTCGTCGACGGCGTGCTCGCGATGTTCGCGCTCAGCCACCTGCCGCGACCGGAGGGGACCACGTGGCGGGATCTGTGGCCCGGCGCGCTGCTCGTCGGGGTCGGCATCACGGCCGTGCAACTGTTCCTCGCGTACTTCCTCGCGAGCAAGCTGGAGAGCACGCCCGACCTCTACGGCACGCTCGGCGCCGCGACCACCGTGCTGTTGGTGCTGTTCCTGATCGCCCGGCTGATCGTCGCGGGGATGTTCCTGAACGCGACGCTCCGACGCGGACGGTTGTCGGCTCAGGAGTGAGCCGCCTCGTGCTCGAGCAGGTAGCGCTTGCGTTCGAGCCCGCCGCCGAACCCGGTCAGCCCGCCACCGTGGCCGACGAGGCGGTGACAGGGGAGGATGATCGGGATCGGGTTGCGGCCGTTGGCCGCGCCCACGGCCCTCGCGGCGCCGGCCCGGCCCAGCCTCGCCGCCTGCTCGCCGTAGCTCCGCGTCGTCCCGTACGGAATCTCGGTCAGGGCGCGCCAGGCGAGCCGTTGGAACGGGGTTCCGGTCGTTTGCAGCCGCAGGTCGAACGACCGGCGGGTACCGGCGAAGTACTCGGCGAGCTGGGCGCGGGCGTCGGCGAAGGCGCCCTTGGAGCGCCTCGCTCCCGGCGGGATCGGGCCCGCCCGCGCACCCGTCGCGAACACCAGCCCGCAGACCGACTCGCCGTCGCCGAGCAGCCGGAGCTCGCCGATCGGGCTGTCGACCACGTCGTAGACGAGTCGGGTCACGGTTCTCAGGATGCCGGGTCGCGAGGACACGACCTGCCATATCCGGACACGCCGCCAGGCCATGTCCGAATACGTCCGAAGCTCGGCGCGGCGAGCGCGATACTGCGGCCATGACCGAGATCTCAGCAGTCGTCACCACGGGCATCTACTGCCGCCCCGAGTGCAACGGAAACCCCAAGCCGGAGAACGTCAGGGGGTACGCGTTCGCCGCCGCTGCCGAGGCGGCTGGATACCGCGCCTGCCTTCGCTGCCGCCCGTACCGCTCCGCCCCGACGCTCGAGTGGACGACCGGACCCGAACTCGTCTGCCGCGCGGTCCACATGATCATCGACGGCGCGCTCGACGAGCGAAGCGAGGCCGAGCTCGCCGCCGCGCTCGGCGTCTCCGCGCGCCATCTGCGACGCCTGTTCGTCTCGAACGTCGGAACGACCCCCGACCAGCTTGCGCGCTCCTGCCGCGCGCACTTCGCCCGGCGGCTGCTGGACGACACCGACCTGTCGGTGACCGAGGTCGCGTTCGCGTCGGGGTTCGGGAGCGTCCGCCAGCTCAACCGCACGTCTCAGGAGCTGTTCCAGGCCACGCCCCGCGAGCTCCGCGCGCGCCGCCGGCGTCGCGATCGGCTCGTTGCCGACGGCGGTCTGGTGCTCCGGCTCGCATTCGCCGGGCCGCTCGACTGGGACGCACTGCTGAAGTATTTCCGCGCGCGGGCGATCCCCGGCGTCGAGCGGGTCACCGACGAGGCGTACCGGCGGACGGTCGAGATCGAGGGAGATCCCGGGGTGCTCGAGCTCGCGCGCGGCGACGGACACGAGCTGTTGCTGCGGGCGCACCTCCCGCACTGGGAGGGCCTGATTCACGTCGTTCAGCGCGCGCGCCGGATCTTCTCGCTCGACGCGCCCGTTGACGACGCGATTCGGTCGCTGTCGGGGGATCCCGTGCTCGGACCGCTGATCGGGGCGCGACCCGGCCTCAGAGTCCCCGGCACCTGGGACCCGTACGAGACGGGAGTCCGAGCGATCGTCGGCCAGCAGGTCAGCGTCTCCGGCGCGAACACGATCATCGGCAGGCTCGTCGCGCGGTTCGGGACCCCGGTGCCGGGCCTGGAGGCGCTCGGCCTGACCCATACGTTCCCCCCGTCGCACGTGCTGGCCGGCGCCGACCTGTCGGCGCTCGGGATGCCTGGCGCGCGGGCGGATGCGATCGGGGCGTTCGCTCGGGCTGTTGATCGCGGCGAGCTCCCGCTCGATCGCAGCGCGACGCTCGACGAGCTCGTGGCGGCGATCGGCGCGATCCGCGGCCTCGGGCCGTGGACCGCGCAGTACATCGCCCTGCGATTGGGTGAGCGCGACGCGTTCCCGGCCGACGACCTCGGCCTACGGCGTGCGATCCAGCGGCTGGGACCGAGCGGCGCGACGCCGGTCGGCGAGCTCGCGGGGGGCTGGTCGCCGTGGCGAGCCACCGCCGCAATCCACCTGTGGCATGCGCAGTCCGCGCCCGAGGAGACCTCGCGGTCCGCCCGGGTCTGCTTGGATGCCGCGTCCACGGGCGATGGCTGACCGCAACGACATCGACTTCACCTACACGCTCACCGACAAGGTGATCCGGCTGAGTCTCGGTGACATGGCCGACTTCAGCGGCGCGAAGTACGACGGCGATTTCTCGCTGACGCTCGAGCAGGCGCAGCGGCGCAAGCACGCGTACGTGACCGAGCAGCTGGGGCTCGAGTCGGGCCAGCGAGTGATCGACCTCGGCTGCGGCTGGGGAGCCCTGCTCAACCACTTTCGCAACGTCGGCGCCAGCGGCGTCGGCGTGACGCTTTCCTCGGCCCAGCTCGAGGCGTGCAAGCGGCACGGATTCGACGTCCACCTCCAGGATGCACGCGAGGTCACCCGCGACACCTTCGGTCCGTTCGACGCCGCCGCCAGCCTCGGCGCGTTCGAGCACTTCTGCTCCCCCGATGACTACGAGGCGGGGCGGCAGGACCAGATCTACAGCCGGCTGTTCGAGCACGTCGCCGGGCTGCTCCCAGAGAAGGGCCGGTTCTACCTGCAGACGATGGTGTTCGGAAAGAACATGATCCCGATCGAAGAGGTCAGCCGAGACGCCCCGCGCGAGTCCGACGGGTGGTACCTGGCGATGATGCAGGCAGCGT
Source organism: uncultured Solirubrobacterales bacterium (assembly GCA_963770735.1). Lineage (GTDB taxonomy): Bacteria > Actinomycetota > Thermoleophilia > Solirubrobacterales > Solirubrobacteraceae > Palsa-465. Next base: position 369,168 of record CAVYRB010000002.1, read on the forward strand.
TTCCTGGCTCGTTCCTCCCGTTCGGCAAGGAGCAGATCGTCACGTGCGCCGAGCCGCACTTCAACCTGGTTTCCGCGGTCAGCGGCCGGCTCGACTACATCGAAACGATCCGGCAGTGGGACATGCGCACCGAATCGTGGAACCCGAGGATGGCGCTGGTGAAGCTGCGGCTGATCCCGCGCTGGCTGACCGATTCGAATTTCCGGTTCGCGTTCACCTCGGGCGAGAGCTCGAACAGCGCATGCTTCGAGCGCGAGCTGATGGACCACTACCGGCTCGTCTTCGAGAAGAATTAGGCCTCGACGGCCTGCGATGCCGATTAGGTCGGTACCCTGCGCCTCCGGCCCCCGGGAGGCCGAACGCGCGTGACCGAAACCGCAATCCTTCAACCGTCGTTCTTCCGCGAGCGCCTGGCGCCGTACGCACGGCCCTCGACGCGCCGCGGAATGCTCGACCTCGCGACCTCGGTGCTGCCGTATCTGCTGCTGACGGCCGCGATGTACGCGCTGCTCCAGGTCTCGGACTGGCTCGTGCTGCTGCTCGCGATCCCGGTCGCCGGGTTCACGCTGCGCACGTTCATCATCTTCCACGACTGCACCCACGGCTCGTTCTTTCCGAACCGCAGGCTGAACAACTGGACGGGCGTCGTCTGCGGCCTGCTCGTCTACACCCCGTTTCACAGCTGGCGGCATGAGCACGCCGTCCACCACGCCACCGCCGGCGACCTCGACAAGCGGGGCATGGGAGACGTCGACACGATCACGCTCGGCGAGTACGTCGACGGGTCGTTCGGCCAGCGGCTCGGCTACCGGCTGGTCCGCAATCCCTTCGTGATGCTGGGCCTGGGGCCGATCTGGGCGCTGCTGCTCGAGCCGAGGCTCGTGCCGGGATGGGCTCGCCGGCGCTTCTGGCGGCAGATCATCGCCACCGACCTCGCGCTGATCGCGATCCTCGGAACCCTGTGCGCGTTCTTCCCGTGGCAGTCGGTGATGCTCGTGCAGCTGCCGGGCGCGCTGCTTGCCGGGTCGGTCGGGATCTGGCTGTTCTACGTCCAGCACCAGTTCGAGGGCGTCTACTGGGAGCGCAACGACGACTGGAGCTACCAGGACTCCGCCCTGCGCGGGAGCTCCTACCTGAAGCTCCCGAAGGTCCTGCAGTTCTTCACCGGCAACATCGGCCTGCACCACGTCCACCACATGCTCCCGCGGATCCCCAACTACAACCTCCAGCGCGCGCACGACGATAACCCGGTGTTCCACGACTGCCCGACGCTGAGCCTCCGGGACGGAATCGGGACCCTGCGACTGAAGCTCTACGACGAGGAGCAGGGGAAGCTCGTGGGGTTCGCGGCGGTCAGAGGGCGGCGCCGGAACGCAGCGCCGGCGCTCGCCGCCGAGCGCGTCTCGGGCTAGCGGCTCAGTCGCACTCGACGTTCACGTAGCCCGACCGGAACGGCTTCGCTTCCCCGGTCCGCTCGTCGAACGTATGACGCCACACGCAGCCGGTGTCGTTCGCGAGCAGATGAATCGACACCGACGTCTCGCTCGAGGTCGTCCGAACCCGGTGTACGTCGTCACGGGGCGGGAGCAGCGCGTAGTAGTCACCCGGGTTCAGCGGCCTTCTCCGCCCCAGCTCGAGCCCGGTGCCCGGGACCGGCCGGTAGAACTCCTCGTCCTGGGCGCCCCGGTAGACGCCAACCAGTCCCCACGCGAGATGGTCGTGCACCGGCGTCATCGCGCCGGGCGGGACGACGAGGCTGAACAACGACAGCGAGCGGTCCGCGGCGCGGAAGATCAGCCACTGTCCGATACCGCCGCCCATGCCGCTCTCGGGCGCCGGCTCCTGGTAGGGGGCGGGCAGCCAATCGCCGTCGGCGAGCAGCGCCTCGAACGGCGGAGCGATCAGCTCGCACGCCCGTTCCGGCGAGTCCGCGCGCTCGATCTGCGCGCGCACGTCGGCGATGAACCCCTGGACGCGCACCGAGTCGAGCGTCGACTCGTCCTCCTCGAGCGGCGGTAGCGACGCGTCGGCGTGGAAGTCGCACATCAGCGGCGGGAGGCGAGCACCACGGTCGAGAGCACCAGCGACAGCGCCACGAGCGCACCGAGCGCGCTCAGCCAGTTCAGCCCGGCGGTGTTCCTGACCTCGGCCACGTACCCGACGAACACGATCGGGATCGCGACCGACAGGAACAGCAACGCGGCGCGGAGGATCTCTCGCTTGCCGTGGCCGCGGTCGTGCCGGCGGCCCGCGGCGGCGATCGCCGCCGCGACGGTCGCCTGCTCGCCGTCGTAGTAGATCAGCGCGCGGCGACCGAGCTGGCGCGCGTGGCTCTCGCACCCCCACGCCATCACGATCATGAACGTGAACGGCAGCACCCAGGTCAGCACCCACACCACCCCGCCCCCGAGCATGAATAGGCCGTCCCTCGCCAGCTCGCGTTTGCCCCGCTTCGGCTTCTTCTCCGACGGCGACATGAAACCGCCGAACACGAGCAGCGAATAACCGCTTCTGATCCAGTTGCGGACCGCTCGCCGATGTTCGGGACGGTCGGGCAGCGGCGTGTCGCGGGCCACGATCAGCTCCTCCTGGGCGCGCTCGACGGTCGGGTGCACGCCGCGCAGCGCGAGCATCTCCGCGGCCGTCCGCAGCGCCCGCGGATCACGGTCGTACAGCGCAGCCGTGCGCAGCGTCATCCGCATCTCCTGCCATAGATACGTGAGGTAGCCCGGCAGGAGCGCGACCATGAACGGCGTTCCCGAGACCGCGCCGTCGACCCGTGCGATCTGCGCCGTCTGCAGCCGCTGCTCCTCGGCGATGTGGGCGAGCGGGGTGTCCGGGCGCTCGGCCCGGATCGTCTTCGACCACTCGCGCGCCTCGTCCGCGAGCCGCTCGACGGTGTAGAGCGTGATTCGCTCGCTGACGTGCTGGGGGTCGCGGTACACCACCCGGAACAGCGCCTTGGTGGCGGAGGCAAAGCGCCGGATGCGGCCTCGCCGTTCCTCTGCCGCCTCCGGAGTCTCTGCCCCCTCCGGAGTCGCTGCCGCGTCCGTGTCCTCGACGGAACTCACAATCCGACCGTATCGCTACGGCCTGAGCATTGCGACCCGCGCCCCGTCATGCCCGGTGGAACGCTCGGACCGCGAGCGGCACGAACACGAGCAGCAGGCCGGCGAGCCAGCCGAGCGTCGCCAGCGTGTGGCCGAGCGCGTCGCCGGTGCCGATCGTCAGCGCCCGGGCGGCGTCCACGACCTGGGTTACCGGGTTCACCTCCGCGAACGCGTGGACCGCGCCCGGCATCGTGTTGATCGGAACGAACGCCGAGGAGGCGAACACCAGCGGGAACACCCAGATGAATCCGACCGACTGGGCCGTCTCCGGATTGCGGACCTTGATGCCGACGTAGGCGCTGATCCACGAGAACACGTACGCGAACGCAAGTACCAGCGCGAACGCGAGCACGACCTCGTAGACCGGCTCGCTCGGCCGGAATCCGACGGCGAAGCCGATCAGCAACATCACGATCAGGGTCAGGAAGTTCGTGAAAAGGTCGGCCGCAGTCCGCCCGATCAGCACCGCAGAGCGGGCGATGGGAAGCGACCTGAAGCGATCCACCGCTCCGCCGGCGATGTCCTCGGTCAGGCCGAGCCCGGTCGTCAGCGCGCCGAAGATCGCGGTCATCACGATGATCCCCGGCATCAGGAAGTTGACGTAGCTGACGCGGCCGGTGTTGATCGCGCCGCCGAACACGTAGCGGAACAGCAGCACGAAGATCACCGGCTGGATGAACAGGTAGACGACGTACATCGGGCGGCGCAGGATCTTCCGCATCTGCCTCGCCGCCATCACCTCGCTGTCGGCGATCGTCTGGGTCAAGCTTGCGCGGGTACGGCCCTCGGGGGTGACTGTCACGGTTGTCATGCGGCCCTCTGTTCGGTTTCGTCAGGGCTCTCCTGGACCTCCGTCGGACGTCCGGTTAGCGCCATGAACACGTCGTCGAGACTCGGTTGCTGAAGCTCGATCGCGGCGGTCGCGATCCGTCGCCCGTCGAGACGCCTGAGCGCCTCGGCCGAGATCGCGGGATCGGCGACGCCGATGCGGACCTCGCCGGCGCCAGGGTCGACCTGCGGCTGATCGCCGGCGCTGAGCGGGGCGAGCTCGGCGACGGCCTCTCCGAGCCTGTCCCGATCGGCGACACGGACGCTGAGCACGCTGCCGCCGATCGCCGCCTTCAGCTCCGAGGGCGTCCCCTCGGCGGCGATCCGCCCGTGGTCGACGACGGCGATCCGCCCGGCCAGTCGATCGGCCTCGTCGAGGTACTGGGTGGTCAGGAGCACGGTGGTGCCCTGCTGCCCGAGCGCTGCGACCATTCCCCACAGCTCCTGTCGCGAGCGCGGATCGAGGCCGGTGGTCGGCTCGTCGAGCAGGACGACCGGCGGGCGGCCGATCAGCCCGGCGGAGAGGTCGAGCCGGCGGCGCATCCCGCCGGAGTACGTCGACACGCGCCGGTCGGCCGCGTCGACGAGGCTGAAGCGCTCGAGCAGCTCGGCGGCGCGATCGCGTGCCTCCGGCCGCGAGCATCGATACAGCCGCGCGACCATCTCGAGGTTCTCCCTCCCGGTCAGCTCCGCGTCGACGGCGGCGAACTGCCCCGCGAGCCCGATCAGCCGCCGGACCGGCAGCGACTCGGCGACGACGTCGCGGCCTAGGATCGACGCCCGGCCCGCGGTCGGGGGAAGCAGCGTCGCGAGAATCCGGACTAGCGTCGTCTTGCCGGCCCCGTTGGGTCCGAGCAGCCCGAACACCATCCCGGGCTGGACCTCGAGGTCGAGGCCGTCGAGTGCTGTGACTTCGCCGAACGACTTCTTGAGGTCGTGTACTTCGATTGCAGGTATCTCAGCCATTTCGCCTCCCCTTGCGCTTGTTCTGCTTGTACTCCTGGAACTCGTCGACGAGGCCGGGCACCCGCGACTCCCACCACTCGTAGAACGTGTCGATCTCCTCGAGCCGCGCCCGCCGCGACGCAGGCTCGCCGGCCAGCGCCTCGAGCCCCATCGCGATCACGGTCCGCGACTGCTCGAGGCCCGGGTCGCTCAGCTGCTCCTCCCACGCCCCTGGGCGGAACCGGAACCGGTCCGCGCGCTCGCCCCGGATGTGGAGGCGGTCGACCAGCCTCGAGCGGACCAGCATGCCGGTGGCCCCGCTGATCGCGCCCTTGCTCGCGTCGAGCGCCTCGGCCAGCTCCGCCGCGGTCTGCTCGGGCGGATCACAGACGAGCAGCCACGCCAGCACCCGGCCGGTCATCCGCGGCAGGCCATACGACTTCGACATCAGCTCGCCGTTGGCATCGACAAATCTCCAGAGCCTCTCGTCCATCAGGGCACCAACCGTCCGGAATGGATCAATCCTGAGACCGCCTCGTTCATGATGTTTAGAGATTACTGAACTGTCGGATTCATTGCAAACTCGGAGGTCTTACAGGGTTGGCACGGCGTTCTTATGGGCCGGGTCGATCGTGCTGATCGGAAGCAACGCAGTCGACCGAAAGGACCAACGGATGATCAAGTCCCCGAAGAAGCTGCTCGCCGGCGCCGGCGCGCTCGCCGCGATCGGACTCGGAGGCGCGGCAATCGCCGATGCGGCGACCACGTCGTCGTCGACCACCACGACCACGTCCGCTCCGGGCTACGGCGCCCGCCCCGGCTTCCCCGCCCCCGGCACCGCCGCGCACGAAGGAGCCGAGAAGGCGGTGACGGGCGCGCCGGCGGCCAAGGCCCAGGCCGCCGCGGTCAGGAGCGTCGGCAGCGGCACCGCCGGCGCCGTCACCACCGGCTTCGGCGGCCACGGCTACGAGGTGACCGTGACCAAGTCCGACGGCACCAAGGTCGAAGTGCACCTGGACGGCTCGTTCAACGTTGTCCAGGGCCGTGCCGGCGGTTGTCCAGGCGGCCCGGGCGGCCACATGGGTCCGCCGCCGGGAGCGGCCGGGAGCGGGAGCGGGTCCGGGTCCGGGAGCGGGTCCGGGAGCGGCGGTGGGACTCCGCCCGGCGGCAGCGGCGCTCCGCCCGCCGGCTATGGATCTCCGCCCGCGAGCACCTCGACCACGACGAGTTGACCAATGTGCCGGGGAGGCCGAGCGGCCGGCGGGCCTCCCCGGTCACCACTCCGTGGCGACACGGCGACGTACCCCTGGCCGCTCCCCGCCCGCCCGGTCGTGCCAACGCCCGAGCGCGACGCTGATACGACACACCCCTCGCGAACAGCCGAGGTCTGTCATCCCGGCGTCGTTATTCGCGGCTCACACGACACACCTCGCCGTCGGAACGGAGGTCTGTCATGCCAGCGTCGTTATTCGCGGCTCAGACGACACACCTCGCCGTCTGAACGGGGGTCTGTCATGCCAGCGTCGCCCTCGACGGCCCGCGCCTTCCGCCGACACCGCGCTCTTCGACGCGCCCCGCCTCCCGCGCTCCCCGGCCGGCCCGCAGGGGCCCCCAGCCTCAGCCCGCCCCGTGCTTCTTCAGATACGCGACGACGTCCCGCGCGAGGTTGTAGACGTCGGGCGAGCCCAGGCCTGTCGCGAAGTCCCAGCCCTTCGTCGCCGGATAGAACCGGTTCGCACCCACGGTCACGTCGTGGAACGGCGGGTACCGCTGCGGGGTCGCCGCGAGCGCATACAGGACCGGATCGATGAAGCCGAGTCGCGGGACGCCGTGCTGGCGGGCGTACTGCTCGATCAGCGCCATCGTCCCGGCCCAGAACGGCGTCGACGCGCTGGTGCCGCCGATCTGCGTGCGCTGGCCGTCCTCGAACAGGGTCCAGCCTGACCCGGTGTCTCCGTTCGCGGAGACATCGGGCACCTGGCGCTTGCCGTCCGAGAACCGGTCGTCCACCCCGAGCGCGCGCTGCCAGGACGGTCGCGAGAAGATCGCGCTGAGCCCGCCACCGCCGCCCTGCTGCGTGAGCGTGCCCTCCCACGCGGTCTCACCCGCGTAGGCGCCGCCCTGGCCGATCGACAGCGAGGTCCCGCCGACCGCGACGACGCCCGGGCTCGACGCGGGCCATTCGACCGACAGCCGGTGATCCGCACGGTTGGTCCGCTGGCACTGGTAGGCGCCGGCATCGCCCGCCGACTTGAAGATCGAGATTCCGTGGGCCTCGGCGGCCTCGATCGCCTGCTCGTCGCGCCGCACGTCGGCGAGCTCGGTGCTGAGCTCGCACGACCCGTAGCTGTCGGCGACGATGTTGGCCTGGCCGTCGGCGACGATCTTGTCGATCACGGCACCCAGCGTGCCGGCCCCCGACCCGTCGACGTACGGCGCGTTGTAGTCGATCAGCTCCGCTCCCGGAGCGATCTCGTGGCTGACGTCGAAGTCCAGCTCGACCTCCTCCTGCACATCGCCGCTGCTGTCGGTGGCCCCGCCGAGCGGCGGCGGCAGCGACGCATCGGTCGGCAACTGCATTGACAGACCGAACAGCCGGTCGAACCCCTCGAGATTCGACTGCCGGAAGGTCCCGAACGAGATCACCGCGATCTTCACGCCGTGGCCGTCGATGCCCTGCGCGCGCAGCGGCGCGATGTCGTACGCCGCGTCCGCGTCGGTCGGGTCGAGCCCGCTGGTCGGCACGTCGTCCGAGGACAGCTGATACCTGCCGTCGAGCCCCGATACCGCGCTCACGGTGCCGGCCAGCCCGGTGGGGATCGACGGGCTGCCGACCGGCTCGTGGAACCTGCGGCCGCCGGGGCCGAGGTAATCCATCAGGCTCACTCCGAACAACCGCTCGACGACGCCCGCCGTGGCTCGGGCCTGGAGCGCGGTCCGCTGTGGATACGAGGCGGTGACCCGCACCCCCGAGCGCGCGAGCGATCGGATCGCGCCCCGTAGCGCGACACGCGAGACGCCGAACCGCTCCCCGAACGAGCTCGCGCCGATGAAGTGATGGAACGCCGGCGAGCGGGGGTCGTACACGTCCTGCAGGAATCTGTTGAGGCGTCGCTGCCCCGGCAGCCGCAGGACGAGCGAGAAATCGACGACCGCGCTCGGCGACGTCCGCCCGAGCTGCCGGGTACCGCCGCTCCGAACCGCGTCGCGCTGCCCCGGCGTCGTAGCCCGCGCGGTGATCACCGCCCCGCCCACGGCCGCCAGGAGCACTGCGATCGCCGCAATCGCCCGCCGGCGGCTCCCCAGACGGCTCATGTCGAGGCCGTCCCGGACCATTTGACGCTGTTGATGACCTGGTCGGCGATCGAGTACATCGCGCTCTGGGGCCCGGAGTGCTGGGTCGGCGCGAGCACCGTCGCGATCAGCGTCATCCGGCCGTTCGTCGCGGCCTCGATCGCGACCTCGACCGACTGGCTGACGCCCTGGGGTCCCTCCAGCTCGCCCTTGAAAACCTCGCCGCCTCCGGACCGGAGCCCCACCGCCGGTCCGAGCAGCGCCTCGGCGGGATCGTCATCGCGGGCGAGCTGCGACACGGCTCCGCGCAGCAGCTTGACCCGAGCCGCGATCGCCGCGGCAGGCGAGAGACCGGGCGCGGCCTGGACGTTGAGCGCGCCGGTGGTCCCGTCGTTGAACTGGACCCCGAGCGTGACGCCCGCCTTTTCCCGGTGATCGACGCTCAACAGGCTGCCGTCGTACTCCAGGCTGAAACCCGATTGCGGGCTCTTGAACACGCTCAGTGCAACCAGCGGCTTCACCGGCGCGACTCGCACCCCACACGGCCGGGCCGGCGGGCAGGCGGCGTGCCGCGTCGGGGCCCGGCTCGATGTGAGCGCCGCGCCGACCCCGATGATCACCGCGAACGCGACGACGAAGATCGCGAGCATGCCCCTGATTCGCAGCCGGCCACGGCTGTGCGCCCGGAAGTGGTGGCTGGGGTGACGCTGAGGGGCCCCGGGGGCTGCGGCTTCGGTGCTCATGCCGGAGGACCGGACGCGGGAACGGGGACCGGCTTGGGTCGCGGCGGCCTGGTCTTGGGCAGCGCCTGCAACGAGATTCCGCAGCTGCCGCAGAACGTGTGGCGCGCGGTCACCCCGCCGCAGTTGGGACACGTTAGCTCCGGACCGATCGGTATCTCGAGCGCCTCCTCGAGCAGCCCGACGTGGATCGCGCGGCGGAGCATGATGATCACGACGAGGTCGAACGCGGCCAGCCACACGAGCCACGCGCCTGCCGGCAGGAACGTCTCGCCGACCGCGCCGCCCGTCACGAGCGCGGCGGCGAGCGGCAGCGCGACGACCGGGTGGCCGACCGCTCCCAGCGCCTCGGCGTCGCGCGCGGGGGCGCGGTAGCGCAGCCACAGCGCGGCACACGCCGCGGCAGCCGCGCCCATCGTCAGGATCGGCATCGCCAGTCCGATCGACAGCAGCCGCCAGATCCACGGCGCGATCGCCCCGGCCGGCCGGACGCCCGAACCGAGGAAGTGCACGCCGTAGGTGATCGCCTCGGCGCCGCCGAACGCGGCCGCGGCGGCCGCACCGAACGTGACCCCGTCGAGCACGTCGTTGAAGCGGCGGTAGTGCAGCAGCAGCACCGGACCGACCAGCAGTACGAGCAGCCCGGCGAACGGCAGCAGCAGACCTTGTCCGACCAGGTACTGCGAGTCTCCGTGCACGACAACATCAACAGCCGAGGGCGTGATCTCGAGCGCCAGCACGCCGAAGCCGACACCGGCGGCGGCTCCCCACAGCATCACGAACGCCACCGCCCACGGCGGCTCGCCCTCGTACACGTCAACGTCGATCAGGTAGAGGACGACCAGCAGCGGCAGTAGCAGCGCGGCGGCGATCAGCGCCATCGGGAACAGGCGCAGCGCGGCCTGTCCGACGACGACGCCGAGCCCGACCGCGAGCGCGACCCGAAACCCCGTATGCGAGGCCCGCGGGAGATGCGGGAACAGCGTCGAGATCAACGCCGGGTGCGCGACGTGCTGGTGCGACGCGGCGGCGAAGTGCGACCGGTCCCGCGACCTCCCCTCCCAGCCGTCGGACAGCGGCGCGCCGCAGCGGACGCAGAAGTGACCCTCCGGGGTCGACTGCTCGCAGCTCGGGCAGATCACGCCCCGCCGCCGGTCTCGTCGTAATCGAACCGCGGGTCGAGCGGGCCGTACTCGGCGCTCGGCGCCGCAGCGGCGTGCGCGAGCGGCAGGTTGAACCAGTAGTCGAGCGCGGACGTGTTGCCCGCCCAGTCCCACGCGTACACGGTGAGCCGGTAGCGGCCCCGGGCCAGGCTCTCGAGCGGCAGCGGCTCGGTGAGCCCGCCCGCGAGCCAGTAGACCCAGTTCGGGATGCAGCGACGCTGGGTGAAGAAGCACTCGAACCCCGGATTCGACGCGCCTGGGGCGAAGATCACCGGTTTCAGCGACGGCGGGTAGTTCTGCGAACCCCGCATCGCCCACTCCAGCCCGGTGAGCGCCCGGCCGTGGGCGTCGTAGAGCCGCCAGGCCAGCGACGAGGGCGCGAGCACCGGGGTCTCATACGAGAAGCCGGTCGCGACGAAGCTCTGCGGCCCGAACGCCCCGGCGATCACCCGCCCGTCGCTGAAGATCCGCGGCACCCCGATGATCGGCGGCTCCGAGTTGTGGTAAGGCTGGAGACTGCCGCCAGGCCGGAGAGGATTCAGGTAGTCCGAGGTCGTGCCCTCCGATAGCGCCACGTGCGTGAAGCCGTAGATCACGTCGCCGATCACCGTCTTGTACGCGACGACGTACTGGCCGTCGGACACCCTCGGGGTGATGTGCCAGTAGTAGAAGCGACCGACGTCGACGTTGACGTCGCCGGTGCCCGGGTAGCGGATCGACGCGTATCCCGACTGGATCGCGTACACGGGCTGGCCGTTGCGCGCCTGGATGTCGACCGCGACGTGGAAGTTCGCGGGACGCAGCTCATTGATCCCGGCCCGGATCGCGTGCTGCTGGTGAAACGGCCTGAGCGGCCAGCCGGCGATCGCGCCGGAGGCCGTGCAGCCAAGCGAGCACGGCTGGCCGTCGGCCCAGAACGCGGGCAGGTCGTCGCCCGGCGTGGTCGGCCGCTGCAGCGGCGAGATCGCGAACGGCCAGATGTCGAGCCGCAGGCCGCGGCTGTCCGAGATCGCCGTGTACGTGATCCGGGTGTCGATCCTCAGCGCCTGCTCCGACGCCTTCGCCGCGACGATCAGCTTGTTCAGCGTCCACGCGTGCGTCGAGCGCGAATGGGGGTTGCGGTCGACCACGAACCGGGTCCCGCGCTCGCTGGCGAACGCCAGCATCTCCGGCGTCAGCACCAGCGCGCGGGCCGCGCGGGGGCCGGAGCTCACCTGCACCCGACCCGAGTGCAGCGCGAGCGCCAATGCGATCGTGCGCGGACCGCGGTGCCGCGAGTTGACCTCGACCCTCAGGCACCGCAGCCGGAACTGCGCGTGGGAGATCCGGAAGCGGTTGCCCGCGTAAGAGATCTTGAACCCGGGCCGCGAGACGAACACCTCGTCGCCGACCTGAAGGAACGGCTTCGCGGGCTTCGGAGAAGGACGTACCGGCCGCGTTGGCCCGGTCGGGCCGGTCAGTCCGGTGGTCGCGCTCGGCCGCCGTGGCGGCGACCGCACCTTCCGGCGCGACGGGTTGCGGAGCCGGTGGCCGCCGCGGAAGATCGCGATGTCCCTCGGGATCCTCGCGAGCGGGATGTGGGTCGCGCAGGCGCGCGGGGTACGCCTCGAGCTTTCGGCGGGCGCGGCGGCGCTCGCGAGCGATACGGCCGAGGCGCTGCCGGCGATCGCGACCGACGCCGCCAGCAGCACCCGATGCGAGGGGGTCATCCCGAGCGCGACACGCTGACGTCGACGCCGCCCGCGAGCGTCTGGTAGACGACGCAGTAGCGCTCGGTCAGATACATCAGCGTGTCGAGCTGCTCCTCGGTCGCCTCGCTCTCGAGCTCGAAGCGCAGCCGGATCGCGCTGAACCCGACCGAGACCTCGTCATCGCTGGCGACCCCGAGCGTGCCGCGGAAGTCGAGGTCTCCCTCGGCCGTAACGGTTCCGGACACGGGGATCTCGAGCGAGGTCGCGACCGATCTGAGCGTGACCCCGGCGCACGCGACGAGTGCCTGGAGCAGCATGTCCCCGGAGCACGCGAGCGTGCCCGAGCCACCGGTCGCGGCGTGCAGCCCCGCCTTGACGAGCTCGCGTCCGGTCGCCACCGAGCAAGCCAGCTCCTGGTCGTCGAGCGTCCCGTCGGCGCGCAGCGTGATCAGAGCGGCATCGGGCTGTTGCCGGTAGCGCTCCTTGATCGGGCCCTGCGTGGCTCGCAGCTCCTCGCGATCCATCCTCAGGGATCGTAGAGATACTTGGCCGATGCTCACAGTTTTTGGAGCGTGCGCCGTGACGTTCATGATGGTCATGTACGCGCTCGAGCCTCGCCATCCGGGCTTCGTGCTCGCGTTCGCGTTCGGCTGCGTGTTGTCGAGCGCGTACGGATTCCTGGCGGGCACGTGGCCGTTCGGGGTCGTCGAGCTCGTGTGGGCCGCGGTCGCCTTGAACCGGTACATGAGCGCGCGCCGGTCGGACGCGATCGGTCCCGCTCGAAGCCCGTAGAGTCCCGCGTCAATGGAAGCGCGGCGGCCCTCGGACTCGATCTCGGTGCTGACCCGGTGGATGGGAATCGAGGACGCGAACACCGCCGGCTACGTGCACGGCGGCGTGATCATGCGGCTGTGCGACGAGGTCGCGGGGATCGCCGCAATCCGCCACTGCGGCACCCGCGTCGTGACCGCGGGCATGGACCGGATGACGTTCCTCGATCCGGTTCACGTCGGGCAGCTGGTCACGTTTCTGGCCACCGTCAACGCCGCCTGGCGCACGTCGATGGAGGTCGGCGTGCGGGTCGAGTCCGAGCACGTGCGCACGCGGGAGGTGACGCACACCTCATCGACGTACCTGACGATGGTCGCGCTCGACGACGATGGCCGGCCAGCCCCGGTGCCGCCGCTCGCTCCAGAGTCGCCGGACGAGCGCCGCCGCGAGCACGAGGCGCAGCTACGCCGCGACAACCGCCTCGCCGAGCGCGAGGCGATCCTGCGGCACCGCGGCGGCTAGGCCCCCGCCTGCGCCTTGCGCATCGCGGTCCACTCCGCCTTGTGCACGCGCTTCTGCGCCTGATACTCGGCCAGCGCCTCGGCCGAGTCGACGTCCCCGAGCGTCGGGTGCGGCGGCACGAGCTCGGCGGCCGCCGCGACGCCGAAGCGCTTGGAGAGCACCGCGCCCAGCGCCTTGACCTTCATCTCGCCGAAGCCGGGAAGCCCCTCGAGGTTGGCGCGGAGCTGGGCGCCGTCGGCGGCGTCGGCCCAGACGCGCTCGGCGTGGCCTCCGTACTCGTCGCGAACGACGACCGCGAGGTCCTGGACGCGCTTGGCCATCGAGCCCGGGAAGCGGTGAACCGCCGGCCGCTCCCTGAACGCCGGCTCGAGGTCGGCGACAGCCAGCACGCCGGGGTCGAGCGAGCCGATCCGTTGCTCGATCACCAAAGGCCCGGAGAACGCCTTCTGTACCGGGACCTGCTGGTCGAGCGCGAACCCGATCAGCAGCGCCATCGGGTCGGTCGCGATCAGCCGGTTCGCCTCGTCGGAGTCGGTGAAGTGCAGGCGGTCTGGCACACACCAAATCGTAGAGCGCCCACCATCCTCCGATTGGTGGAGATACTCAGACCTGTCTCACCAATGTGACAGGATCACTCGTGTGGCCGAGCGGGTTGCGTTTGCTCGGCTGGCTAACCGGGAGGCAGCCGTCTAGCACACCGAGTTGATTCCGGGCCTCGGAGCCTGGGGGTGGACTCCGGCCTCGGGTCAGTTGGAACACGGAGCGCAGCCGTGAGCGACGCCTCGGACTTCGCGGCCAAGTACGAAGCTGCCGTCAGCAGCTACCTCGCCTCCGGCGATGAAGGCTCGCTGCAGGCGGCATATGAGCTGGGGCGCGAAGCGCTGGACAGCGGCCTGGGTCCGCTCGTCCTGTTCGCGATCCACCGCGATCTGCTCACGGCGCCCTGGGCTGCGAGCATCGACCCGGCGTCACTGCGGCGTGCGACGACCTTCTTCACAGAAACGTTGGCGTCGTTCCAGATGGCCTACACCGAGGTCATCGAAACACGAGCCACGGTTGGCGATCTACGCGCGCTGATCGAACGCCAGGCGCGCGAGCTCGTTCGGCTCGATGAGCAGCTCGACGACGCCGCGGAGGCGGCCGGGAAAGCGCAGGCATTGCTTGCTCAGCACCTCCGCGAGCTCGATGGCCTCGGTGCCCAGTTGGACCAGGTCGAGCGGACGGCCGATGCTCGCCGACGGCAGATCGCGGACATCGTGAGCATTCAGGAACAGGAACGACACCGGCTCGCCGGGGAGATCCACGACGACGCCCTTCAGGTGATGTCTGCCGTGTTGATGCGCCTCGGGATGGTTGCGAGACGAATCTCCGACCCTGATGAGCGGGTCGTCATCGAGCAGCTTGAGGCAAGCGCGCGGGAGGCGATCCGGCGCCTGCGCCGCCTGCTCACCGGGCTGCAGCCGCCTGAGCTCGAGCGTTTCGGTCTGACGGCCGCGGTCAGGTCTGCGCTGGAGCACCTCGAGCGGGATTTCGCGATCACATGCTCGCTTTCGGGCGGCCTTGACCCTGAGCCGGATCCCGAGGCGGCCACGGTCGCGTTCCGGATCATCCAGGAGACGATCGCGAATTCCCGTAAGCACGCCCAGGCGGCACGGATCGACGTGGCGCTCGAGTCCAGTGACGGCGGGGTGCTGGCGCGGGTGACCGATGACGGGCTGGGCTTTGATCCTGACGCGGCCATCAGCGACCCGGGCGCGGGGCACCTCGGGCTTTCGGCGATGCGAGAGCGCGCGACGCTGTCTGGCGGGCAGCTGACGATCTCCAGCAGACCGGGCCAGACCACCGTCGAGTTCTGGCTGCCCGACAGCAGTCGGACACAGGCGCCGTCATGAGGCCGACGACGGTGATCATCGCCGATGACGACCCGGCTTTCCTCGAGGCGCTGGCGGACCTGGTCGCCTCGATGCCCGAGCTCGAGCTGGTCGGAGCCGCGACGGACGCGGAGGAGGCGATCAAACTCGCTTCGGATCTGCATCCCGCCGCAGCTGTGATCGACGTGAGAATGCCGCGGGGAGGAGGCCCGCATGCCGCCCGGGGCATTCTCGAGTGCTCCCCGGAAACGATGGTGATCGCGCATTCGGCGTACGACGATCGCGGAATCGTGCGCGACATGCTCCGCGCGGGGGCAACCGGCTACCTCGTCAAGGGCGCGCCGGCCGACGAGGTGATCGAGAAGCTTCTGCACGTCGCTCGTGGTGAGGCCGTGCTGTCGCCCGAGGTGGCGCGAGGAGTCGTCGACGAGCTCACGCTGCAGATGGAGCAGCACGATCACGAGCGGGAGGCGCGCGAGACCTTACGGACGCGTATTCAGGACACGATCGACCGCCGGCGGTTCAGGTGCGTGTTCCAACCGATCGTGGATCTGAGCTCGGGTCAGGCCGTCGGCGTGGAGGCGTTGTCGCGGTTCTCCGGAGAGCCGCCGCAGGCGCCGGACCGATGGTTCGCCGACGCGCGCCGCGCGAATCTCGGACTCGAGTTGGAGCTCGCGATCGCCGGCGCCGCTCTGGAGGAGATCGGCTCGCTCCCGGAGGGCGCCTTCTTGTCCGTCAACCTCTCGCCCGACTCGCTAGACAGCGCAAGCCCGCTGGTCGCCGACGCCGGTCCCGGTCGGCTCGTGATCGAGGTGACCGAGCATGCGGTGATAGACGACTACGAGGCGCTCCGGCCTCACATCGCCAAGCTGCGAGCGGCGGGTGGAAGGCTCGCCGTCGACGACGCCGGAGCCGGGTTCGCGAGTCTCCGGCACACGTTGCAACTCGCGCCGGAGTTTCTGAAGCTCGACGTTTCGTGGTGATCCCGGCCTGGCCGAGTCACTCGACTCGCTTCGCACGTACACCGCCGAAGCCCACTCGCTGGGGATGTCGGTGATGTGGGAACTGAGCAATCCCACCTGGTGGCGCGACCCGGGCACCAGCACCGGCGCCGCCGGGCCGTTCTCGGCGTTCGCCGCCGGATGCGGATGCGATCAGAACGGCCCACTGCTCGCCTACATGATCCACTGGCTGGGCGGCCTGCCGGGGACCTACGGCTATTACGCCGCGGACGACTCGATGCTGGCGCCGACCGATCAGGCTGGGGTCGCGTCGTACGTGTCCCAGATCAAGCAGCAGGACGACGCCCACACCGTGATGATCGGCTCGTACGGGCAGCAGCAGGCGGCTGCCTACCAGGGGATCGCCGACGTAGTCGGCGCGGAGATGTACCCGGTTAACACCACGTCGCTGATGCCCGTCAGCGCCAACCATTCAAGCTGGAACTCGATCGCGGGGTCGGCGAGCCACGTCCAACAGGCCGCCGATGTCGCCGGCAAGCAGTCGGCATTCATCCTCCAGGCGTTCACCTGGGGCGACAACCCCGTCGACGGCCAAGCGGCCGGCGTGTGCACCGCCGGCGATGCACAACAGGCCTGCTACGACAAGCTCACATACCCCAGCGCCAGCGACCAGCTGCAGCTGCGCAACGAGGTGCTCCTCCACGCGCACCAGCAGTCAAGGCGCCCTATCCGGCCGCAGCGACCAAGCCGCTCGCTCACACACTCCCGCTAACGCACGAGACGAGCTACCCGCATGATCGCCGCCTTTCGCGCCACGGCCTCAGCGCTCGCGGCGAGCGCAAGTCCTAGAGCTACGCGACCGCCAGCGTCCGGCGCCCGCCGACCCAGTCGGCGCTCACATCGTGCAGGATGTCGAGCATCGCCGACGCGGCGGGAGACGTGTAGTCGGCTGGGACCGCGGCGCAGATCGGTCGCGGCGGCGGCGCCGGATCGAGCTCGCGCACGACCACGTCCTCGCGGATCCCGCGAGCGACCATGTCGGGGATCAGCGCCACGCCGACGCCTGCAGCGACGAACCCGACGATCGCGGGATAGTCGTCGTTCTGGAACGCGATCTCCGGTTCGAATCCCGCGTCGTGGCAAGCGCGCAGGAACAGCCGTGAGTCCGGACAGGTGGCCGTCGTCGCGAGCATCCATGGCTCCTCTGCGAAGCGCTCGAGCCCGAGCTTCGCGCGATCCGCGAGCGGGTGGCCGACCGGCATCACCACGTACATCGGGTCCTCGAACAGACTGACCAGCTTGATCCCATCGGGATCCTGCATCGAGTCGTGTGACAGCGCCAGGTCAAGCCGGCCCGAGCACAGCAGCGGCACCGACTCGAATGGGTCCGCCATCTTGATGTCGAGCTCGACTGCCGGGTGTTGACGCCGGAACTGCGCCACGGCGATCGGCATGATCGACGACGCGGCCGAGGCGAACGTCGCGATTCGCAGATGGCCTCCCTCGAGCCCGGCAAGCTGCCGCAGCTCCTCCTCGGCACCCGTCAGGCTGGCGAGGATCCCGTCGGCGCGATTGACCAGCAGCCGGCCGGCATCGGTCAGCACGGCACCCTGCGGGACCCGCCGAACCAGCTGCGTTCCCACCTCGGCTTCGAGCGTCGCGATCTGGCGCGAGATCGCCGGCTGCGTATAACCGAGCGATTCGGCCGCCGCCGAGAACGAACCCTGGCGGGCGACCTCGACGAGTACGTGTAGGCGCCGCGTGTCGAGCATGACCTCAAGTTATACCTCCTCAAGCAAACCCCTATTTGCATTTATGCAGTCCGAGAGCAATCCTGAACGCCTGATGACCACCACCTCCTCCCTCACCAACCCGATCACGATCCGCCTCGCGACGCCCGACGATCAGCTTTTGCTGTACCGGCTCGCCGCACTCGACAGCGCTCCTTCGCTGCCGGCTGGACGGTTGCTGCTCGCCGAGGTGGACGGTGAGTTGCGCGCGGCGCTGTCGCTCGACGACGGCTCCGTGATCGCGGACCCGTTCCACTTCACGCTGCACATCGTCGAGCTGCTGAGAACGCACGCTGCTGCCGCCGACGAGCGGCGCGAGCGGCTGCGCCCGCGGCTGCGGCTGTCGTACGCGGTGCGCTGAGCGCGGGCGCTCAGCGAGCGCTGACGATCACGCCCCGCTTCGCCACCACGCGGCGTCCCTTCCGGACGACCAGCGTGTAATGGCCGGGCGCGAACCGGTGCCGTCCGATCGGATGCAGCACGACCAGATGGTCGGCGGTGCCCACGTGGCCGACCCGCGAGTGCGCCGCGAACCGACCCGCGTGCACGAGCTCGACGACGACGTTCGTCAGCGATCCGTGGCTGACGCGGAGCTCGACCCGGATCGCGCGCCGGTGGCGCCGCACCGCGTAAGTGACGAGCAGCCGCTGCCTCGCGGGCGGACGCGGCTTCGGACTCGGGTTCGGATAGACGGGGAAGTCGATCGCGCTCGAGTCGCAGGTCTGCTGGCTGCGCGTCAGGTCCGATGGCGCGGCGAGCTTCGGCGGCTCCGGGAACGTGACCTTGGTGTCCAGGAAGTCGGCCATCGTCGCGGCGTTGGCGTCGCGATAGGTCATCGCCGGCAGGTTCCACTTGGCCTGGATCGTCGAGAGGAACGAGGTGTGGTCGTGAACCACGTTCGTGACCGCGCTGCGCTTCGCGTAGCCCGAGACCGCGACGGCGGGCACGCGCGGGCCGTAGATGTTGTATGCGCCGGGGACGTTGCTGGCCGAGAGCTTCGGCGGGATCGAGTCCGGCAGGATCGCGGCGGGCGGCGGCACGTGGTCGTACCAGCCGCCGTGCTCGTCGTAGGTCCACAGCAAGAGGATCCGGGGCCAGGCCGGCGAGCCGAGCACTGCGGCCACAACCTGGCTGACGAAGTTCTCGCCGAGGCTGATGTCGCCGTTCTCCTCGTCCTGATTCTGATTCGAGAGCGGGTCCGAGGAGCCGGAGAAGGGCGCGGGCAGCACGCCGGTGGCGGTCGGAGCCGCACCGATGTCCGAGTCAACGAAGCTGACCGCCGGCAGGTTGCCGGACGCGCAGTCCAGATAGAACTGGTCGACCGTCGCGAGGTGCGTTGGGTTGTTCTGCGGGATCGACTCGATCACCCCGGTCGCGGGCACATCGGTGAAGTAGTCGGTCCAGCTGATCCCGTAGCGGTTCAGGCGGTCGGCGATCGTCCCGTTCGGAGGGTTCTGGGTGATGCTGGACGTATCGGTGCTGATCAAGCCGAACGCCGTACCCGCCAACAGGAAGCGGCGGTTTGGATACGTCTGGCACGGCGCCGAGCAGAACCACCGGTTCGCCAGGCAGAAGGTTTTCGAGAGCGAGTAGTAGAACGGCAGGTCGGGCTCATCCCAGTAGCACATCGACGACTTGCCGGTCAGCGCAAACCCGTCCATTCGGCCGCCGTCGATCTGATGGTGGGTGTCGTTCCAGCTCTGGCTCCCACTGCCATCGGGCGTGCACAGCGACGGCGCGTGCTCGACACGGATGAAGCCGCCTGTGGACGGGTTCGAGTTCCGCGGACGCCCGGCCGCGTCGAACTTGAACCCGTCGGCGAGCGGCTGCCCACGCTTCGGCAGCATGCCCAGGTAGTTGTCGAACGAGTGGTTCTCCATCATCACGATCACGATGTGGTCGAACGGGAGCGCTGCGGTTGGCTCCCCGGCCGGGCGCGTGGGATCGGGGAGCGACCCGGGGCCGCGGATCCCGGTCGCGGCCTGCGCCGCGGCGACGAACCGGGCGTAGGGCGTGATCGTCGAGAGCGCGACCAGCCCGCCGCCGGCGCGCAGGACGGAGCGCCGCGTGTATCGCTTCTGGCCGGTCTTCACAGCGGCGCGATCGTAGAGCGCGCGCGGCGGGCCGCGCGCCGGTCGCCCCCGGCCTTCACAGGCTGGTCACATCGCCCGAGCGCGGGCGCCGATCAGTTAGTCGCCGCTTGCCACGCCGGCAGCCCACCGACCAGATCGGACACGTCGCCCGCGCCGCCGTGCTGCAGCACGCTCGCAGCGATCGCGGAGCGGTAGCCGCTGGCGCAGTAGACGACCAGCGGACCGGCGCCGGACAGCCGCGGGAGCTCATGCTGCAGGCGCGAGAGCGGGACGTTGACCGACCCCTCGATCCGGTCCTCCTCAAATTCACGCGGCGTTCGTACGTCGATCAGCGGTTGGCGCTTCGCCGTTGCCCTCGCTGAGCTGCTCGGCCAGAACCCCGGCGGTGATCCGCTCGGTCCGCTCGATCAGCTCGTCGCCGACCGCTCCCATCCCGCCTTCGAGATGACCGGCGACGTTGTCGAACCCGATCCGTCCGAGACGCGTCGCCGCTTCGGCCTCACGCCCGGGGTCGGCGATCACCACGATCGGCCGCTCGCGGTCCAGCAGCGTGCCGCCCCAGGTGGCGAAGCTGCCGCCCAGCCCAATGTTGACGGCGCCCCTGATGTGGGCGCCTTCGAACAGCGCCCCCTCGCGCGTGTCGAGCAGCTGCGCACCGTCGCGGGCGAGCGCCAGCGCGCGCTCGACGCTCAACGGCAGCAGCTCGCGTTCGAGCGCCTGGTCGAGCGTCGGGTGCTCCCGAGTGTTGAGCACCGCGTCGTAGGTGAAGTAGGCGGGCGCGTCCGGCTGGTCGGCGGTGACGATCTCGACGAACTGCTCGCGGCCCATCGGCTGCATCGCGTAGTTGTAGGCCCGCTGCACGCCGATCGTCGAGACCGTGTCGGTCGAGAGGTTCTTGCCGCACAGCGAGCCCGCGCCGTGCGCGGGATAGACGAGCGTCTCGTCGGGGAGCTTGGCGAGCTTGTGATGGACCGAGTCGTAGAGCATGTTCGCGAGGTCGTCCGCGCTCCATCCGAGCGACGCGCGCAGATCAGGTCGGCCGACGTCGCCGATGAAAAGCGTGTCGCCGGTGAGCACCGCGTATGGCTCGAGCTCTGAGTGCGCGGGGTCGAACACGAGGATCGAGATCGACTCCGGCGAGTGGCCGGGAGTCTCGAGCACCTCGAGCCGGATGCCGCCGAGTCCGAGCACGTCGCCGTCGCCCATCGCCTCGAACGCGTAGTCGGCCTTGGCCCGCGCGCCGAGGTGGATCGCCGCGCCGGCGCGCCCACGGAGCTCGAGATGGCCGGCGACGAAGTCGGCGTGGAAATGGGTGAGGAACACGTGGCCGATCCGCAGCCCGAGCCGGTCGGCGTCCTCGAGGTACTGCTCGACGTCGCGCTGCGGGTCGACGACGGCGCCCTCGCCGGAGCGCTCGTCGCCGACGAGGTAGGAGGCGTGGGCCAGGCAGCCCAGGTAGTACTGCTCGAGAATCACAGCTGCGCCCTCAGGGAGCGCAGGGTACTCCGCTAGGCCGGCGTCTTCAGGAACTGCTCGCGCAGCGTCGTCTTCTTGAACTTGCCGGTCGCGGTCCGCGGAATCGCGTCGATGAACTCGAAGCGGTCCGGCACCTGCCACTTGGCGAAGTGCTCTGACAGGAATTCGCGCAGATCGTCCGGCGTCGCTTCGTGGCCCTCGCGCAGCACGCACACCGCGAGCGGCCGCTCGCCCCAGCGCGGGTCCGGCATCGCGATCACGGCCGCCTCGGCGACGCACGGGTGCTCCATCAGCTCGTTCTCGAGGTCGACCGACGAGATCCACTCGCCGCCGGACTTGACGAGGTCCTTCGAACGGTCGCAGATCCGGATACAGCCGGCGGCGTTGATCTTTACCACGTCACCGGTCTGGAACCAGCCGTCGTCGGTGAACTTCTCGGTGCCGCGGCCGCGGTAGTACGCCGCGGCGACCCACGGCCCCCGGACCTCGAGCTCGCCCATCGCCTCGTCGTCCCACGGGATCAGCTCGCCGTCGTCGCTGCGCGCGCGGATCTCGATGAACGGCTGCGGCACGCCGGCGCGGAGCTTGTATTCGTGCTGCTCCTCCAAACTGGCGTCGTCGAACTCGGACGGCAGCCGGTTGATCGTGCCCATCGGCGACATCTCCGTCATGCCCCACGCTTGGATGATCTCCAGCCCGTGGCGCTCGAACCCCTCGAACAGGACCAGCGGAACCGCCGAGCCGCCACAGATGATCAGCCGCAGGTGCTCGAGGTTCCAGCGCTCGGATTCGGCGTCGAGCGCGCCGAGCATCGCCATCCACACCGTCGGTACGCCGGCGGTGACCGTGACCTGTTCGTCCGCGAGCAGCCCGAGCACGCTCTCGGCGTCGAGCCGCGGTCCGGGCAGCACCATCCCGGCGCCCGCGAACGCGGCGATGTACGGCAACCCCCACGCGTTCGCGTGGAACATCGGGACGACCGGCAGGATCACGTCCCGACCGGAGATCGCGTGGGCGTTCGGGAGCGCCGCGGTGAGCGAGTGCAGCACGAGCGCGCGGTGCGAGTAGAGGACGCCCTTCGGGCGCCCCGTCGTGCCCGACGTGTAACACATCGCCGCGGCTGAGCGCTCGTCCACGACCGGCCACTCCATCGGCTCGGAGTCGGCGACAAGCGAGTCGTAGTCGATCGTCCCCTCCGGAACCGACCCCGACCGCGAGACCACGATCACGTGCTCGAAATCGTGCGCCTCACGGAACCCCTCGAACACTTCGAGCACCGACTCGTCGACGATGATCGCCCGGTCCTCTGCGTCGGAGACGATGAAGGAGAGCTCGTCGACGCTGAGCCGCGGGTTGAGCGTGTGCAGCACCGCCCCCATCGCGGGGACCGCGAAGTACACGTCCAGATGCTCCGGCTGATTCCACATCAGCGTCGCGACGCGGTCGCCGTCTTCGATCCCGAGTTTCTTCAGGGCGGTCGCGAGATGCCGAGCCCGCTTGGCCGTCTCCCCGAGCGTGGTGCGGTGGATCGAGCCGTCCGGTCGCCTCGAGACCACCTTGCGCGCGGGCGTCAGCTTCTCAGCGCGCTCGACGACCGCCGTCAGCGACAGCGGGAAGTCGTCCATCATCAGGCCGAAGGTCTTCTGATCGCTCATGCACTCTCTCCGGGTTCGGTCTCCCTCTTCTAGAGCGGAGAGGATACGGTCCGGACCGAGTCGATGGCACCCGTGCGTCCCTCCGAGAGCTACCCCGACCAATCGTGGTCCGGTTGGGGCGACCCGGCGCTCGTGCCCGAGCTCCCCGAGTCGGTTCGATCGCTGCTGGCCGCCGGCCTCGGCGTCGCCCGTGTGCCCGGGCCGCCGGGGCCGATCTCCGCGGTCGAGCTCCCGGAGCCGCGGCTACCGGACGATGTGGTCGAGGAGCTACGCGGGATTGTCGGCGCCGAGGGGGTGCTGACCGACCACGACGTCCGCGTCCACCACACCCGCGGCAAGTCGACCCCGGACCTGCTGCTCTTGCGGGCCGGCGACGCCAGCGCCGCGCCCGATCTCGTCGTGCTCCCAGCCACGCACGCGCAGGTGGTCGACGTGCTCCGGGTCTGCTCCGAGCGACGGGTCGCGGTGGTCCCCTTCGGCGGCGGCAGCTCGGTCGTCGGCGGACTCGCGCCCGAGGCGGACGGATTCGCCGGGCTGATCGCGCTCGACCTCCGGCGGATGTGCGCGCTGCTCGAGCTCGACGAGACTTCCCGCGTGGCGGTGCTCGAGCCCGGGCTGCGCGGCCCCCAGGCCGAGGCACTGCTGGGCGAGCGCGGCTACACGATCGGCCACTTCCCGCAGTCGTTCGAGTACGCGACGCTCGGTGGGTTCGCGGCGGCGCGGTCGAGCGGCCAGGCGTCGGCCGGATACGGGCGCTTCGATGAGCTCGTCGTCGAACTGAGGCTCGCCGCGCCCGCCGGGACGATGTCGCTCGGGCGCGCGCCGAAGTCGGCAGCCGGCCCCGATCTGCGACAGCTCGTGCTCGGCTCCGAGGGAGCATTCGGGGTGATCACGTCGCTGTCGGTTGCGGTCCGTCCCGCGCCCGCAGCGCGCGTCTACGACGGATGGCGCTTCGAGTCCTTCGACGAGGGCGTCGCGGCGTTGCGCCGGCTCGCTCAGGACGGGCCGCGCCCGACCGTGATGCGGCTCTCGGACGAGATCGAGACGGCGTTGAACCTCGCCCGTCCGGCCGAGATCGGAGGCGACGCCGGGTCGGGCGGATGTCTCGCGATCGCCGGCTACGAGGGAACGCCCGACGACGTCGAGGTCCGGCGCGGGGGGGCCACGCGGGTGCTGCGCGACGCGGGCGCGACCGAGGAGCGCAGCGCAGGCGAGAGCTGGGAGCGCGGCCGCTACCGGGGGCCGTACCTGCGCGACGCGCTGCTCGACGCCGGCGCGTTGGTCGAGACGCTCGAGACGGTGACGTTCTGGTCGCGCGTGCCGGCGCTGTACGAGGCAGTCTCGACGGCGCTGCGCGACTCGCTGACCGCGGCCGGGACCCCGCCCGTGATCCTGTGCCACGTCTCGCACGTCTACCCGACGGGCGCTTCCCTGTACTTCACGGTTGCCGCCGCGCAAGGCGAGGACCCGGTCGCACAGTGGTTCGCCGCCAAGGCGGCGGCGAGCGACGCGATCCTCCTAGCCGGCGGCTCGATCACCCACCACCACGGTGTCGGCACCGACCATCGCGAGTGGTACGCGCGGGAGATCGGGGAGCTCGGAGTCGACGTCCTTGGCGCCATCAAGACGACGCTCGACCCGGCCGGGATCATGAACCCGGGAGTGCTCCTGCCGCTACGCTAGGCGCCCACCTGGAGAGGTGCCGGAGCGGTTGAACGGGCGCGACTGGAAATCGCGTAACGGGGGTTGACCTCGTTCGGGGGTTCGAATCCCCCCCTCTCCGCTGCTCTAACTCAGCAGTGATACTCGATTGCTGACAGCGATCCGGTCCGCTCGAGCCGGGCGCCCCCGAACAAGCGGAGGGTGTAGGCGGTCGAGAAGCTGTCGTCCGCGCCGCCGCACTGCTCGCCGATATCGCGCCGCTGACCCTGCGTCCCGACGAGCACGCGATTCGAGCCGGCCGCCTGCAGCGCGACCACGCGACCACTGAGCTTGCCGGGCCACGTTGTCACATCGAGACGCCGCGCGACCACGAGCCGCGTACCGGGCGCGGAGCGGACGAGTGCGTAGGCGGTCCCGGTTGCCGGATCGGCGGCGAGACCGGCCGGAGCCGAACACTGCCGCGCCCGCATCGTGAGGTCGAACGGCGGGCCGAGCTTCGGCGCGTCCACCGGCACGGGCTGGAGATAGGTGTGGCAGTCCGGCCCCCGGTAGGACACCAGTGCGCGTCCCGGCGCGAGTGCCATCACCGCCCCGCTCGCGCCGCGACGCAGCGCGAAGGTGCTGACGCAGCACCGGGACCAGCGCCGGTGCAGCGCTCTGCCCCACGGTGATCGGGGCCGCGGCGACACCGGTGGCCCCGCGGCCAACGATCCAGGCGGCCTCGCCTCCCGGCGAGCAAAACCGAGGTGCCCGGGGGGATCGTCGCGTCGCCGGCGAGCAGCGGCTCGAACGCATCTCCTCCGGCAGGCACCGCGTCAGCGTGCCGGCCGGTCGCGTCGGTCCACTGGATCGCGTACGCGCCGTCGGGGCCGACCGCCGGCCGCAGCAAACCGGGGTTCGGGCTTCCCGGGGTGGACAGGAGGTGGGTGAGCGCCCCGCTGGGCCCGAGCGTCGCGGTCTCGATCTGGTCGCCGTTCGTCCAGGCGATCACGACCGACTGAGCGGACGCCGCCGCGATCGCCCGCGCGTTCGCCGTCCCCAGGCCGCCGCCCTCAGAGCGAAACGCGATCCGCCCCGGTCCGGTTACGCGCGCGACCGCCAGCGCCGCGACCGTCGTGTTGTACGGCGTGCCGGTGATCGTGCCGGGGTCGCTCGAGTCGGTGAACTCCGGCAGCGCGATCCACCCCGCACCCGCCGCAGCGGCCCCGGCGGTGATCGCTGTTCGTATCCCGTGTAGGTCGCGTCGCTCACGCCTGTCGCAAGCAGGAACGTCAGCATCGCGGCGGACAACGGGAGCAGGGGTGCGACCGCGCAGGGGCCCCCGGTTCATCTCCTGAGCGATGTTACGCCCTACCGTGGAGACGGTAAGCCCGCCGTCGCCACCTCCCTCGCTAGGGTCCCCGCCTCACCGGGAGCAGGAAGTGCGCAACCTAGGAGGTGCGGGATGGATAAGCGATTTCGGTCGGCGGGTGGGCTGCTGCTGGCCTCTGCGGTCACGGTCGGACTGGCGGCGTGCGGCGGCAGCGGCGCGCCCAAGGTGTCGAGCTCGGACTTCATCAGCTCGTGCACGACCAACAAAGAGATCACGACCGCGGTCGACCGCTTCCCCGGCGGCAAGGCGAAGCTCGACTCGCTGTGTCACTGCGTTCAGAACAAGCTCGTGGCTGGGGGGTTCGGCAACCGGACCACGGACGACGCCGGCACGGACATCAAGAACGCCGGTCGGAACGCCGGCATCGCCTGCGCGCAGCAGGTCCTGGCGGGCAGCTAGTCTGCTGAGTCGTTAATCCGTCTGTAGTAGTGGGCGATGGATTCGAGTATTTGGTCGGCGGTCTTGGTCCAGACGTAGGGTCGTGGGTTTTCGTTCCAGGTTTCGATCCATGCGCGGATGTCGTCGTTGAGCTGGCGGACCGAGCGGTGGGCGCCGCGTTTGAGCTTCTTGTTGGTCAGCTCTGCGAACCAGCGCTCGACGAGGTTGAGCCACGAGGAGCTGGTGGGGGTGAAGTGCAGAACGAACCTGGGGTGGGCGGCCAGCCATTTCTGGATCGCGGGCGTCTTGTGGGTGGAGGCGTTGTCGAGGATCAGGTGCACGTCGAGGTTCTGCGGAACCTCCCGGTCTAGGGTGCTCAGGAACTTTTTGAACTCGATCGCGCGGTGGCGGGAGTGCAGCGAGCCGATCACCTTGCCGGTCGTGATGTCCAGCGCGGCGTAGAGGCTCGAGGTGCCCGAGCGCTTGTAGTCGTGCGTTGCGCGTTGCGGAGTGCCAGGCAGCATCGGCAGGATCGGCGCGGTCCGGTCGAGCGCTTGGATCTGGCTCTTCTCATCCACGCATAGAACGACCGCCCGCTCGGGCGGATCGAGGTACAGACCAACGACGTCACGGACCTTGTCGATGAACTGCAGGTCCTTTGAGAGCTTCCACGTCTCCTGGCGGTGCGGCTGCAGACCAAACGCCCGCCAGATCCGTGAGACAGCGGTCTGCGTGAGCCCGACCTCGGCCGCCATCGACCGGGTCGACCAGTGCGTCGCGTCGCTCGGCGTGGACTCCAGCGTCTTGACGATCACCTCCTCAACCTGCCCGTCAGTGACCGTCCGCGGCCGACCAGGACGAGGCTCATCGAGCAGCCCGTCCAACCGATCGGCCGCGAACCGGCTGCGCCATTTACCGACCGTCGCGTGATCCAGCGAGAACCGCTCCGCGATCTCCGTGTTCTTCAAACCCTCCGCAGCAGCGAGCACGATCCGAGAGCGCTGCGCGAGCGCCTGCGCGCTCTTCCCGCGCCACCCCCACGACTCCAACTGCTCCCGCTCCACATCGCTGAGAACGACCTCAACCGCAATCGGACTTGGCATCCACCAAGTCCAAAACTAGCTCCAAACGAACTTTCGACTCAAGACACTAGACCCGGGGGGCGAGACCCTCAACCGGCCGGCGGCAGCACCGCGGGAGCCCCGAAACTCGTGAGCGCGTCCGGCAGCACAACCGAACCGTCGTCCTGCTGGCCGTTCTCGAGCAGCGCGATGATCGTGCGCCCGACGGCGACCGCGGTCCCGTTCAAGGTGTGGAGCGTCTCCGGCTTGCCACCGCCGGACGGGCGATAGCGGATGTCGAGCCGCCGGGCCTGGTAATCGGTCGTGTTCGAGCAGGACGTGAGCTCGCGATAGCGATCCTGACCCGGAAGCCAGGCCTCGCAGTCGTACTTCTTCGCGGCCGAGGCGCCGAGCTCGTCGACCGCGATCCCGACCACGCGGTAGGGGATCTCGAGCTGCTGAAGGATCGACTCCTCGATCGTCAACAGCCGCTCGTGCTCGGCCTGCGACTCGCCGGGTTCGACGAACGAGAACATCTCGACCTTGTCGAACTGGTGCACGCGGAAGATCCCGCGCGTGTCCTTGCCCGCGGCTCCCGCCTCGCGGCGAAAGCAGGTCGAGAACCCCGCGTAACGGAGCGGCAGCGCGTCCTGGTCGAGGATCTCGTCGGCATGCAGGGAGGCGAGGGCGACCTCCGAGGTCCCAACCAGGTACAGGTCGTCGTCGGCGAGGCGATAGATCTGCTGCTCGGTGTCCGGGAGGAAGCCGGTGCCGTACAGCGCCCGCTCGCGGACCAGCACCGGCGGGATCACCGGCTCGAAGCCCTCGGCGCCGAGCCGCTCGAACGCGTAGCGGACCAACGCGAGCTCCAGCAGCACAAGGTCGCCGCGCAGGTACGCGAACCGCGACCCCGACAGCTTCGCCGCGTGCTCCATGTCGATCCGGTCGCCGGCGAGCTCGAGGTGGTCGCGCCCGGTCCTTCCGGCCTCCCCGACCTCGCGCAGCACGGTGTCCTCGGCGGGCGCGTCGGCATCCGGCAGGTTCGGCAGCGGCGCGAGCGCGGCCTCGCGCTCGCCACGCAGCCCGGTCTCCTCGTCGGACAGCGCGCGTCCGCGCGCGGCGAGCGCTGCGAGCTGCTCGCGCTCCTCCGGCGTCGGCGGACCCCTGCGACCGCGGCTGGCGCGGTTCTGCTCGGCCTGGAGCTCCTCGAGCTCGGTGCGGATCGCCCGCCACCGAGCATCGAGCTCGAACACCCGGTCGAGTCCCGCCACCGCCTCCGGTCCGCGACGCGCGAGCGCCGCACGCACGGCGTCAGGCTCGCGGCGGATCAGATGGACGTCGAGAACGCGCGCTCCTCAGGGTCGCGGCGGGCGAGCACTACGACTTCTTCTGGCCCTTGGCGTGGTGAGACTTGGCGGCGACCGAGGACTTCTTCGTGCTGTTCGGGCCCGTGGCGCCGCTCGGTCCGCTCGGCCCAGTTGCGCCGCTCGCGGAGCTCGCGGCCCCGGCCGCGACGCTCGTCGCCGCGACGCTGACGCGCGGCGGCGACAGCGTGCCGATCGGCTCGTTCACGCACACGGTCGAGCCCGGGACAAACGGCGCCTGGCGGCCGGCGTACTTGGCGACGAACTCGGCGACGTCGACCGCGTCCTGTCCGACGACCACGTTCTGGGGCATGATCGCGCCGGAGAAGCCGCCGTTCTCGATCGCGTACAGCACGCGGGCGACCGGCCGCTCGCAGCGAACGTTGAAGTTCGGGCCGTTGTTGAACTGCGCCGTCGTCACCTTCGCCGCGGATCCGTGGGTCGCGGCGTAGGACAGCGTGTGGCACCCACCACAGCGCTGGTTGAACAGCACCGCACCGTGATAGAGGTTCGGCTGCGTCCGCGAGACGCTGATCTTCTGGGTTCCACAGGCGGTCGCCGCGGCGGTGACGCCGATCGACGCGGTGACGACGAGGAAAGCCCTGGCGGCCCGGCTCATGCGGGGCGAGATCATACGGAAGTAGACCGTCTCATCCGACGGCGACGTCGACCGGTGCTCGCCCCGGCGCAAGCACTAGCATCGCCCGAGTGCCCGGGGCACGCGCAGTGAAGCTGGTGCTGACCGCGGTGGCCGCCTCGGCGGTCGCCGGAATTCCGCTGGCGGGATGCGGGCACACGGCGGCGGTGGGGCCGGGCCGGACTCTGCGCCTGGCGCTCGGGGAGTACCGCGTCACCCCGCAGAAGGTTCAGGCGAGCGCCGGCGAGCTGACGATCATCGTCCACAACACCGGCAAGCTGACTCACAACCTCGTCGTCAAGCGGGGCAACGAGCAGGTCGACCAGACC
Organism: uncultured Solirubrobacterales bacterium; assembly: GCA_963770735.1. Taxonomy (GTDB): domain Bacteria; phylum Actinomycetota; class Thermoleophilia; order Solirubrobacterales; family Solirubrobacteraceae; genus Palsa-465. The sequence continues at coordinate 398,882 of CAVYRB010000002.1, forward strand.
AAGCCGATCTGGCCCGGGACGGTCAGCGTGCTGGCCGTCGATCTCGCGCCCGGCCAGTACACGCTCTCCTCGACGCTGTTCTCCGATCAGGACCTGGGCGTATCCGGGACGCTGTCGGTCACCTCGTAATCACGGGAAGGGGCTCGGCCGTCGGCGGCGAAGAACGGAACCTGACCCGGCGCCGGCCGATGAGACGTTCGCCCGCAGTCCCATCTTCGCGCGATCGTCCTCCGACGGCGGCAACCAAGGGGCCGGCGCCGGGGTCTCTACCCGCTCGCGGTATAACCGGGCCGTGACCGGCACGCCCGACCTAGAGCTGTTCAGGGAGGTCTTCGGGCGCTTCGTGACCGGCGTCGCGGTGATCACGAGCGCCGGGCCGGGGGGAATCGGCGGGATGACGGCAAACGCGCTGTGCTCGCTGTCGCTCGACCCGCTGCTGGCGCTCGTCTGCTTCGAGAACGAGGCCCGCACGCTGCCGATCGTCCGCGACGCCGGGCGCTTCGCGGTCAACGTCCTCAACGAGCACCAGGAGGACCTGGCCGCCGTGTTCGCGTCGAAGCTCCCCGAGGCCGAGAAGCTCGAGGGTGTCGAGCACCGGCTCGAGGGCGGCGTCCCGATCATCGATGGAGCGATCGCGTGGGCCGTCTGTGACCTCCGGGAGCTGATCGCCGGCGGCGATCACACGATCGCGATCGGCGAGGTTCGCGAGCTCGGACTAGGAGACGGCGAGCCGTTGCTCTGGTATGGCGGCCGCTACCACGGCTGGTCCGACAAGGCCCAGCTCCCCTCCGGCTAACCAGTCTGCAGGGCACGCACGAGCAGCACGACCACGACCGCCGCCGCGATCGTCATCACCGCGAGCTCGCGCTGGATGATCGCGATCACGATCCCGCGCTGCTTCGCCTCGGGGAGCCGTCCCACCGCCTTCGCGTTCTCGAGCCCGCGCTGGTCGAGCACCGTCTGGGCGGCGGCGACCCGGAGGCTCTCCGCGATCAGCGAGACCAGCAGCGGCACCACGCTGTAGAGGATGTGAAGCCCCTTCGGCTTGGGCCCGGTCAGCACCAGGATCCCGTTCAGCGCGGCCTGCAGCACGATCGCCGCCTGCGCCGACCGGAGCACCCTCCAGAACCACGCGCCCGCGCGGGCGTGCCACCAACACCAGCCGCCGTAGACGCACGCGATCGCGTTGAGCGCGATCGCGAGGACCTCACCGACAGTGGCAACGTCCTTCACGACGCCCGGCCCGCCGCGACATAGCCGCATTTCGCACTAAGTAACACTTTGTTACAAGCTACCCGGCGTAGTGGTATAACGGCGTCGTGCTCCGGTCGTATCTGCCTGCGATCGTATTCCTCGTCCTAGGCGGCGCGATCGGCGCGTTGTTCTCGGTCCTCAACCTGTTCCTCGGTCGCCGGCGGCCCAACAGGTCAAAGCAGGAGCCCTACGAGTGCGGGCTGCCGTCCGAGGTCCGCCGCGGGTTCCGCTTCGGGATCAGCTTCTACCTGATCGCGATGCTGTTCATCCTGTTCGACATCGAGGTCATCTTCCTGTACCCCATCGCCGTGCAGCTGCGGTCGTTCGGAACGTTCGCGATGGTCGAGACGGTGGTGTTCGTCGTGTTGCTGATGGTCGCGTTCGCGTACGTCTGGCGACGAGGGGCGCTCTCGTGGAGATAAAGCGCGAACCGCTGCCGCCGTCGGATTTCCGCATCCGCCAGCTCACCGCGCAGCAGATGCTCCGCGGCGACCTCGAGGGCGAGGACCTCGAGCGCTACGTCGAGGAGCGGATCGTCACGACCACGCTCGACAAGGCCGTCGCGTGGGCGCGGGGGAATTCGTTCTTCCCGCTGACGTTCGGGCTCGCGTGCTGCGCGATCGAGATGATGTCGATCGTCGCCTCGCGGGTCGATATCGCGCGGTTCGGGTTCGAGGCGTTCCGGGCGTCGCCCCGCCAGGCCGACCTGATCATCCTCTCGGGCCGGGTGTCGATCAAGATGGCGCCGGTGATCCGGCGGATCTACGACCAGATGCTCGACCCGAAGTGGGCGATCTCGATGGGCGCGTGCTGCTCGTCGATGGGCGTTTTCAACAACTACTCGCTGGTCCCGGCCGACAAGTTCATGCCGGTGGACGTCCACGTCCCCGGCTGCCCGCCGCGCCCGGAGGCGCTGGCGCACGGGATTCTGCGGCTGCGGGCGAAGGTGCAGGGGCATGCGCCTGACGGGTGGCGCGAGCGCTACGACGCGGTTGGCACCGAGGAGGTGCTCCCGGAGGCCGATCAAGCGAGCCCCGACATCAGCGTGCTCCGGCCGGGAGACACCGCAGGTGCCTGACGCGACAGGGCTCGAGCTCTACGCCCAGGAGCTCCGGGATCGGAACGCCGAATCGATCCTCGATACCGAATTTCAGAGGGGACGCGCAACGCTGGTCGCAGATCCGGCGAAGATCAGGCCGGTGCTAGAGGCGCTTCTGGAGAAGGGCTACACGTTCCTCGCGAGCCTTCACGGCGTCGACTACTACCCCCACGAGCCGCGGCTCGGGATCCTGTACGAGCTGCTCGACATGGAGCGGGTGGACCGGATCAGCGTCAAGGCGCGGGTCTCGACCGACGAGGCGCGGATCGACTCGGCGGTCCCGGTGTACCCCGGCGCCGAGTTCCCCGAGCGCGAGGTCTACGACATGTTCGGCGTCGTCTTCGACGGCCATCCCGACCTCCGCCGGATCCTGATGCCAGAGGACTACGAGGGCTTCCCGCAGCGCCGCGATTTCCCGGTCGGCGGCGAGCCGGTGCTGTTCACCTTCAACGAAGAGCAGTCCTACGGGAAGGACGTGTAGTCGTGGCTTCGTTGACCGATGACTACCGCAAGCGCGAGGAGTCGATCACGTACTCGGCCGAGCCGGTCGACGGCGGCGAGACTCACGAGCTGCTGACGCTCAACATCGGCCCGCACCACCCCGCCACCCACGGCGTGCTGCGCCTGATCGCGACGCTCGAGGGCGAGGTCGTCCGCGACGTCAAGCCGCTCGTCGGCTACGTCCACACGGGGATCGAGAAGACCGCCGAGGACAAGTCCTATTGGAAGGTGATCCCCGTCGTCGAGCGGATGGACTATCTGGCCTACTACTTCAACGCGATGTGTTTCTGCGGCGCGGTCGAGCAGCTGCTCGGGGTCGAGGTTCCCCCGCGCGCGCAGTACCTGCGCGTGATCCACCTCGAGCTCAACCGGATCATGTCTCACCTCGTGTGGCTGGGCACGAGCGCGCTCGACCTCGGCGCGATCTCGATGTTCTGGTACTGCTTCCGCGAGCGCGAGACCGTGCTCGACCTGTTCGAGATGTCCTCGGGTCAGCGGATGCACACGCGGTACTTCCAGGTCGGCGGCGTCTTCGAGGACATCCCGCCGGGCTTCGAGCAGAAGCTGCGGAAGTTCATCGAGGTGATGCCGCGCCGCGCGGACCAATACGCCGACCTGCTCGAGAAGAACCAGATCGCGATCGAGCGGCTGCGCGGGACCGGGATCGTCGATCAGGAGACGATGCTGAAGCTAGGGGTCACGGGACCGCTGCTGCGCGCGACCGGCCACCCGTGGGACCTGCGCAAGGCTCAGCCGTACTCGAGCTACGACCACTTCGACTTCAAGATCCCGGTCGGGACGGTCGGCGACAACTACGACCGTTTCCGCGTGCGCCACGCCGAGTTCTACGAGTCGGTGAAGATCATCGAGCAGGCGCTCGACGGGCTCCCGGAGGGGCCCTTCATCACCTCCGACCGCAAGGTGGCGCTGCCGCCGCGCCACGAGCTCGCGACCTCGATGGAGGCGCTGATCCACCACTTCAAGCTCGTCACCGAGGGTTTCCGGGTGCCACCTGGCGAGGCGTATTACCCGATCGAGGGGCCCCGCGGCGAACTCGGCTGCTTCGTCCGCTCCGACGGCTCCGCGAAGCCGGCGCGGGTGCACGTGCGCGACCCCAGCTTCTCGAACCTCCAGGCGCTCGCGCCGATGGTCCGCGACGGGTACATCGCCGATTTGATCGCGACGCTGGCGATGCTCGACCCGATCCTCGGGGGGATCGACCGATGAGCGGGATGAGTGGGTTCGACGCGGAAGCCCGGCCGCACGTCCCGCGCTTCGGTCACGGCTCGCGTGTCCCCGGCTGGGACCTCGAGGTCGACCTCGACAAGGACCCGGCGACGATCCCTGACCCCGAGACGACGCCGGTTCCGGACGAGCTGCGCCGCGACATCGAGACGGCGATGGCCAAGTACCCCGACCGCCACTCGGCCTCGCTGCCGGCGCTCCACGCCGCGCAGCAGCTCCACGGGTGGCTGTCACCGAAGGCGATCGACCAGGTCGCCGCGGTCATGCGTGTGACCCCTGCGTACCTGACGAGCGTTGCCACCTTCTACGACATGCTCGAGACCGAGCCCGAGATGGCCGGCCACCACGACGTTTACGTGTGCACGAACATCTCGTGCTCGCTGCGCGGCGCCGACGAGCTCTACGAGGCGGTGATCGCGGCCGCCGCCGAGCACCGCGGGATCCACGTGCGCGCGTTCGAGTGCCTCGGCGCCTGCGACATCGCGCCGATGGCCTCGGTCGACGGCGAGTACATCGGGCCGCTCGACAAGGAGGACGCGGCGCGGATCGTCGAGGACCTCGACGCCGGCCGGCCGGTGCTCGAGGCAAAGCAGCTGCGGTTCCGCAAGAGCGTGGATCCGCAGGTGGTCGCACAGCGAGAGCGGGAGGGCTACTGATGCTGCTGCTGTTCGACGGGATCGACGAGCCGGGGCTGAACACGCTGCCGGTGTACGAGCGCCGCGGCGGGTACGAGTCGCTTCGGAAGGCGCTCGCGATGACGCCGGAGGAGGTGCTTTCCCAGCTCAGCGACTCCGGGCTGCGCGGGCGCGGCGGCGCCGGGTTCCGGATGGCACAGAAGGCGGGCTTCCTCCCCCACGGCGAGATGGAGAAGTACCTCGTCTGCAACGCGGACGAGTCCGAGCCCGGAGCGTTCAAGGATCGCGAGCTGATGCAGAAGAACCCGCACTCGCTGGTCGAGGGAATCCTGATCGCCTCTTGGGCCGCAGAGATCGACCGGGCGTTCATCTACATCCGCGGCGAGTACTCCTATCAGGCGGACATCCTCGACGCAGCGATCGCGGAGGCGTACGAGGCCGGCTACATCGGCGAGCGGATCCTCGGCTCCCACCACTCGGTCTCGCTGGTGCTCCACCGCGGCGCGGGCGCGTACATCTGCGGCGAGGAGACGGGACTGCTCGACTCGCTCGAGGGTAAGCGCGGCAACCCGCGGCTGAAGCCGCCGTTCCCAGCGATCGAGGGGTTGTACGACGGCCCGACGCTGATCAACAACGTGGAGACGCTCTACACGATCCCGTTCATCATGCGGCTCGGCGGCAAGGATTACGCGAAGCTCGGTACCGAGACGTCGACCGGAACCAAGATCGCGTCGATTTCGGGCGACATCCAGCGGCCCGGCAACTACGAGATCGAGCTCGGGACCCCGGCGCGGGAGATCATCTACGGGCTCGGCGGCGGGCCGCCCGAGGGTCGCGAGATCAAGTTCTTTTTCCCCGGCGGGTCGAGCTCTCCGGTCCTCACGAAGGACGACCTCGACGTCCCCTTCGACTACGACAGCCTGGCGAAGGCCGGGAGCATGCTCGGCACGGCGTCGATCATCGTCGTCGACGACTCGCGCACGGTGCTCGAGGTGATGCACAAGCTCGTCAAGTTCTACGCGCACGAGTCATGCGGCAAGTGCGTCCCGTGTCGCGAGGGGACGAACTGGACGCTGAAGATGGTCGAGCGGATCGAGTCGGGCGAGGCGACCCCGATGGACCTCGACATCATGGCCAATGTCCAGACGAACATCATCGGCAACTGCCTGTGCGTGCTCGGCGACGCGATGGCGATGCCGGTCGGCTCGATGGTGGAGAAATTTCGCGACGAGCTGGAGGCCGAGATCGAGGCCGCGCGGATGCGGGCTGCCGCGGGAGCGGTCGAAGACGTGATCCCGATCGGCGTCGCCGACGAGCACGCCGGACCCCTCCCCGTTCACTGACCCCGGAGCCAGATGCCCCGTCCCGAAGAGAAGATCATCCAGCTGACGATCGACGGCCGCGAGGTGCAGGCGCCCGAGGGCATGATGCTCGTCGACGCCGCCAAGTACGGCGACGTCGAGATCCCGTACTTCTGTTACCAGCCGAAGCTCGGCCACCCGGTCGGCGCGTGCCGGATGTGCCTGGTCGAGATCGAGGGGATCCCGAAGCTCCAGACGTCGTGCTCGACGCCCGTCAAGGACGGGATGGTCGTTCACACGCAGACCCAGCGCGTCCATACCGCGCAGAACTCGGTCGTCGAGTTCCTGCTCGTCAACCACCCGCTCGACTGCCCGGTGTGCGACAAGGGCGGCGAGTGCCCGCTTCAGGACATCACGTTCGGCTGGGGCCTCGGCAAGTCGCGGTTCATCGAGCCCAAGCGCCACTTCGTCAAGCCGCTGTCGCTCTCGCCGGTGATCGCGATCGACCGCGAGCGCTGCATCCTCTGCTACCGCTGCGTGCGCTTCTCCCAGGAGGTCGCCGAGGACTACCAGCTGATCTTCGCCGAGCGCGGCGCGCACACGTTCGTCGCGACCCACGACGGCCATCCGTACGTCGCGCCGTTCAGCGGCAACATCATCGAGCTCTGTCCGGTGGGTGCGCTGACCTCGAAGCCGTACCGGTTCCGCGCGCGCCCGTGGGACGTCGAGGGCGCCGCCGGCATCTGCACTCTCTGCCCCGCGCAGTGCAACGTCGAGTTCACCGTCCGTGACGAGAAGGTGATGCGGGTCACCGCGCGCGACCCCGGCAATGAGGGCGTAGACGACGGCTGGCTGTGCGACAAGGGTCGGTTCGCGTACCAGGCGATCCACGTCGACGACCGGATCACGGTGCCGCTGGTACGCGAGGGCGGTGAGCTGCGCGAGGTCTCGTGGGACCGCGCGCTCGAGGCCGCCGCCGCACTCGGCAAGCATCAGGGGCACGTCGGCGCGCTGGTCGGCGGCCAGGCGACCAACGAAGAGGGCTTCCTGATCCAGCGGCTCGTGCGCGAGGCGCTCTCCTCCACGGACATCGATTGCCGGACGACCGGGCTCTCAGGCGATCTGACGCGTGTTCTGGCCGCGCCGGCGCTGCAGGCGACGGTTCCCGACGTGGAGTTCGCCCACACCGTGCTCGTGTTCGGCTGCGAGCCGCTCGACGACATGCCGATCCTCGACCTGCGGATCCGCAAGGGCGTCAGGCGCCGCGGTTTGAAGCTGGTCGTCGCCACGGCCCGGCCGAGCGCGCTCGACTCGAATGCGACCCGGGTGATCCGGTACGACCCGGGCCAGGAGGCGTCGGTGCTCGGCGGGCTCGCCGACTCGCTGCGCGAGGCCGGCAAGGACATCGTGATCGTGTGGGACGAGCGGGTCGGGCCCGCGGCGGCCGAGGCGCTGCTCGCGCTGGCGAACGAGTCGGGCTCGCCGGGCGCGACGGCTCCGGGCTGCTCGAGATCCCGTCGGGGTCGAACGGCCGCGGTCTGCGCGAGGCGGGCGTGGTGCCGTTCGCCGGCCCGGGGTATTCGGCCGTCGAGGAGCCGGGCGTTCCGGCCACGGAGATGCCGGACGCCGGGCACACCGCCTACTACCTGTTCGAGACCGACCCGGTCCGCGACCAGCCGAACCGCGCCGCCTGGGAGCGGGCGCTGCACCGGGCCGGGCTGGTCGTCGCCCACGCGTCGGTGCTGACCGAGGGCCTGCGCGAGCACGCCAACGTGATCCTCCCCGCCGACACCTACGCCGAGAAGGACGGCACGGTCGTGCACCCGGACGGCCGGCTGCAGCGGCTGCGGACGGCGATCGCGCACCCGCACGACGTCCGCGGGGGGTGGCAGGTGATCGCGGAGATCGCGCGGCGGTGCGGGCTCGACACGGGCGTGCTGACCTCGCCGATGGCGTTCGCGCAGCTGGCGGACACGATCCCGTTCTATCGCGGGATCACGCTGGAGTCGATCGGCGGCCGCGGCGTGCGCTGGCAGGAGGGTGAGGGGGCGAGCGCGTTCCCCGATCTGGGCGAAACCTTTCGCCCAGCGAAAGAAATCGCCCACAGTTCGGCCGCAACCCCCGACGGACCGGAAAACGGTGCATCATCGGATGGGGCGGGTGCGCTCGGGGCGGGCGCGCTTCGCCTCGGCATCTACCGCCCGATCTGGGCCTCCCCCGAGGTCGAGATCTCGCCCTCGCTCCAGTACACGATCGCCCACCAGCAGGCCGAGCTCTCGCCCGAGGACGCCGCCCGGCTCGGGATCGCGTCCGGCGACCGGATCGAGGTCTCGCAGAACGGCACCCGTTTAAAAGCGGCCGCCGTCGTCCGCTCCGGCGTCCCTGAGGGCACCGTCTTCCTCGCGACCGGGATCGCGTCTGACTCCGCCAACGCGCTCACCGAGCCGACCGTGGAGATCACAAAGCCGTGAGCCTGATCGCACTCGTCAACTACGTCGAGCCGTGGTGGATCCAGATCATCAAGTCGCTTGTGATCTTCATCGTGATCTTCGCGCTGTTGCCGATCCTGATCGTCTACGAGCGCAAGCTCTTGGGCCGCTTCCAGAACCGCTACGGCCCCAACCGCGTCGGCCCGTTCGGGCTGATGCAGCCGCTGGCTGAAATCGTCAAGTTCGCGACCAAGGAGCCGTCGCGGCCGACGACCAGCGTCGGCTTCCTGTTCCGGCTGGCGCCGGCGATCGCGATCATCACCGCGGTCGGCGCGCTCGCGATCATCCCGTTCGGCGGCGTCCAGAACATCTTCGGGACGCCGGTTGGCCTGTACGGGATCGACGTGTCGATCGGCCCGCTGTACGTGTTCGCGCTGGCGGGGATCTCGTTCTACGGGATCATGCTCGGCGGCTGGGCGTCGGGCTCGAAGTACGCGTTCCTGGGTGCGATGCGCGGCGCCGCACAGCTGATCTCCTACGAGGTCTCGCAGGGGCTGGCGCTGATCGGCGTTGTGATCACCGCGCAGACCCTGTCGTTGACCGGGATCGTCCACGCGCAGGGGAACATCTGGTTCTTCATCCCGCAGATCGTCGGCTTCCTGATCTTCATGGTCGCGTCGTTCGCCGAGACCAACCGCGCCCCGTTCGACCTGGTCGAGGCCGACTCCGAGATCATCGGCTACTTCACCGAGTACGGCGGCACCGCGTTCGTCGCGTACCTGTTCGCCGAGTACGCGAACATGATCGTGGTCTCGGGGATCGCGGTGACGGTTTTCTTCGGCGGGTGGCTGATGCCGTTCGGGATCCACCCGCCCGGCTGGGTCGACCCGATCGTGGTGCTGGTGAAGATCGCGATCGTGCTGACGTTCTTCATCTGGATCCGGGCGACGCTGCCGCGGCTCCGCTACGACCAACTGATGTCGTTCGGGTGGAAGATCCTGCTGCCGCTCGCGACCCTCAATCTGCTCGTCACGGCGATCGTGGTGACGTCATGAGCCCGTACGACCCCGGCGACGACGTCATCCAGGTCGTCCGCCATCCCGGCGCGAGCGGGGCCGCAGGCGCGTACCGCGCGTTCGGCGAGACGCTACGCGGGCTGAAGACGACCTTCGCCCGAATCGTCGAGGGCCCGACGACGATCCAGTACCCCGAGGAGAAGGTTCCCGTCTACCCGCGCTTCCGCGGGCGTCACAAGCTCCACCGGTTCGAGGACACCGGGCTCGAGAAGTGCGTCGGCTGCTCGCTCTGCGCCGCCGCCTGCCCGGCTGACTGCATCCGCGTCGTCGCCGCCGAGAACACGCCGGAGAACCGGGTGTCCGCCGGCGAGCGATACGCCGCGGTCTACGAGATCAATCTCTCTCGTTGCATCTTCTGCGGCTACTGCGAGGTCGCGTGCCCGTTCGACGCGATCACGATGGGCCACGACTACGAGATATCCGACTACACCCGCTCGGACCTGATCTTCACCAAGGAGATGCTGCTCGCCGAGGCGATCGAGAGGACTCCGCTGCGGACGGAGGGCGAGTGAGGCTGGGCAGGTGACCCAGTTCATCTTCTTCGTCGGGGCGATCGGCGCGCTCGCGGGCGCGATTGGCGTCGTGCTGCTGCGCAACCCGTTCTACAGCGTGCTGTCGCTGGCGTTCCACCTCGTCTGCCTGGCGGCGCTGTTCCTGCTACTGCACGCCGAGTTCGTCGCCGCCGCCCAGGTCGTCGTCTACGCCGGCGCCGTGATGGTCCTGTACGTGTTCGTCGTCGCCTACGTCGGCGGCGGCGAGCAGATTCCGAGCGGCGCCGTGCTCAAGGTGCTGGGGCCGCTGTTCGCGGTCGCGGTGGCGGTCGAGCTGTGCATCGCGATGCTCGGATCGGCGCTCAAGGGCGTCAAGACCAAGGGCGCCCCGATCGTCCCGGGCTTCGGGCAGCCGAGCCACATCGGCACGCAGCTGCTGACCAAGTACCTGTTCCCGTTTGAGGCCGCGTCGATCGTGTTGCTGGTCGCGGCGGTCGGCGCGGTCGTGCTCGCCCGTCGCCGCCGCGGGCTCGAGGGCGGCGACGACGAGCCGGTGCGAATCCGGCTGCGCGAGCCCGACTACGCGGGCACGATGGCGGAGGCGGCCGGGACCAGGCCGACCGCGTACGACGAGCTGATCCATCCCGAGGCCGAGGGCGCGAGCGAGCAGGAGAAGCCCGAGCCGACCCACACCGGAGGCTGGTAGGCGTGAACATCGCCTGGTACCTCGTCGTCTCCGCGCTGATCTTCTGCATCGGCGCCGGCGGCGTGCTCACGCGACGTAACCCGCTCAGCATCCTGCTGTGCCTCGAGCTGATGCTGAACGGCGCCAACCTCGCGCTGGTCGCGTTCGCGCGGATGTGGGGCGGCGAGTCGGGGCAGATCTTCGCGCTGATCGTGATGGTCGTCGCGGCGAGCGAGGTCACGGTCGGACTCGGTCTGATCGTCGCGATCTACCGCCGGCGCCTCCCCGTCGACGTCGACGAGCTCTCCGAACTGCACGGATAACCGGTGTCTGCCCACGTCACCACATTCGCCTGGCTTGTCCTGCTCTGCCCGCTGGTCGGGACGGTTCTGATCGGCCTCGGGCACCGGTGGATGCCGGGCCGCACCGCGGGTTGGCTCGGCACGGCCGCGATCTTCCTCGCGTTTGCGTTCGCGGTGCTGACGCTGATCGGGATCCTGGACCGCGGCGATTCGCACCGGGTCCTGACCTCGTCGCTGTGGAGCTACGACTTCAGCGTCGGGATCGACGCGAACGTCCAGATCCTCGTCGACCCGCTGTCGATCTTCATGATCCTGATCGTCTCGGGGGTCTCGGCGCTGATCCACCTGTACTCGGTCACGTACATGTGGAAGGACGACGGCTTCAGGCGCTATTTCGCGTACCTGAACTACTTCGTGTTCTCGATGCTGCTGCTCGTGCTGGCGGGCAACTTCATCCTGCTGATCGTCGGCTGGGCGTTCGTCGGCGCCGCCTCTTACATGCTGATCTCGTTCTGGTACCGGCGCGCGACCGCCACCCGCGCCGGCGTCAAGGCGTTCGTGATCAACGTCGTCGGCGACGTCGGACTGGTGCTCGGCACGTTCTTCCTGTTCAAGTACACCGGCACCGTCAGCTTCCTCAAGACCTTCCACGAGGTCCGGCATGTGTTCACGCACAACCAGCCCGATCTGGTCGTCGCGTGCCTGTTCCTGCTCGTCGGCGCGTTCGCCAAATCCGCGCAGGTGCCGCTCCACACCTGGCTCCCGGACGCCATGGAGGGTCCGACCCCGGTCTCCGCGCTGATCCACGCGGCGACGATGGTCACCGCGGGCGTCTACCTGATCGCGCGCATGCACCCGCTGTTCGAGCACGCACCGACCGCCGCCGACGTCGGCGCGATCGGCGGCTGCCTGACGCTGCTGATCGCGGCGACCGTCGCGCTCGTGCAGGTGGACATCAAACGCGTGATCGCGTACTCGACGATGTCCCAGATCGGCTACATGATCATGGCCGTGTGCGTCGGCGCGTACGCGGCCGGGCTGTTCCACCTGATGACGCACGCGTTCTTCAAGGCGCTGCTGTTCATGGCCGCCGGCTCGATCATCGGCGCGATGGCCGGCGTCCAGTCGCTCGACCGGATGGGCGGCTTCCGCAAGGCGCTGCCGTTCACGTTCGGCGCGTTCGTCGTCGGCGGCCTGGCCCTGTCCGGGATGCCGCCGTTCTCCGGCTGGCTGTCGAAGGACGACATCCTCGCGTTCCTCGACAACCGCCCCGGGCAGTTCGAGATCCTCGGGATTCTCGGCTACGTCGGCGCGTTCCTGACCGGGATCTACACATTCCGGATGATCTTCCGCGCGTTCTTCGGCGAGCCCGTTCCCGAGGCCCGCGAGCTCGAGCAGGGCCACCTCCACCACGCCGACGTCCCGCGCAACCCGATGACGGGCGAGGAGGAGGACACCGACGTCGGCTTCCCCGGGCCGGGCCACTACATCGCCGAGCGCGAGATCCCGATGAAGATCGCGATGAGCGCGCTCGCGGTGCTGGCGCTCGTCGCGGGCGCGGTCCAGATCCCGAGCGTCGACGACGCGGTCACGAAGTTCCTGGCGCCGACGTTCGCCGACTCGCGGCTCGAGCACATCGAGGTCCACGCCGGGCCGGCGTGGTTCGGGCTGCGTCGGCGCGCGTGATCGCGATCGCCGGGATCTTCGTCGCGTACCGGATCTACGTCGTCAAGCGCGGCACCTCGACCGCTCTGCGCGAGCGGTTCGCCGCCGTCTACGAGCTGCTCTGGCACAAGTGGTACTTCGACGAGGCGATCGACCTGCTGATCGTCCGGCCGATGCTGTGGTTCGGCCGCGTCGCCGACACGGTGCTCGAGCGCTCGGTGATCCAGGGCTTCATCACCGGTGGCGCGGTCGGCGTCGTGCGCGCGGGCTCGGCGGCCGTGCGCCGCTTCCAGACGGGCTTCCTGCGCTACTACGCCGCCGGGATGGTCGTCTGCATCGCCGGCGTCGCCCTCTACTTCCTGGTGTCGAGCTCGTAGACGACCGGATGAGTCACGCGAGCCTCCATCAGTTGACGAGCCCGGATGGCGAGTGGAGGCTCGCGTGACCCTCTCGATCCTCCTCTGGCTGCCGCTCGCGATCACGATCGTCGCGACCGTTCTCGTCCCGAGCCGGCTCGTCGGCCGCTTCACCGCCGTCGGCAGCCTGGTCACGCTCGGTATCGCGATCTCGTTCCTCGTTCGGTTCAAGATCGGCCAGCCCGGGCTCCAGTTCAAGACCGACACACTCTGGATCTCCTCGCTCGGGATCCACTACAAGCTCGGCTTGGACGGGCTGAACGTGCTGCTCGTGATGCTCGCCTGCATCGTGTTCGCCGCCGCGCTGGTGTGGTCCTCGTTCCGCGAGTGGGATCGCCCGCGCGCGTTCTACTTCTTCTTCGGACTTGCGCAGAGCTCCGTGCTGGGGGCCTTCCTCGCCCAGGACCTGGCGCTGTTCGTGGCGTTCTTCGACCTGATGCTGATCCCGTTCTACTTCCTGGTCGGGATGTTCGGCACCGGCGAGCGCGTGCGGGCGACGACCAAGCTCGTCGTCTACACGCTGGTCGGCTCGTTCTTCATGCTCGTCGCCGCGATCGCGACCGGCGTGCTCGCGTCCGACCAGCACGGGACCCCGATCAACTTCGCGTTCTCGGCGCTCCAGCACCTGCCGCTCTCGCACGCCTCGCAGGAGTGGATCTTCCTGTGCTTCGCGTTCGCGTTCCTGGTGAAGATGCCGGTCGTCCCGTTCCACGGCTGGCTCGCCGACGGGTACAAGTCGATGCCGATCCCCGCCGTCGCCGTGTTCTCGGGGGTCGTCTCGAAGGTCGCCGCGTACGGGTTCCTCCGGATCGTGCTACCGCTGTTCCCGTTCGCCACCGTCCACTTCCAGACGCTGCTGTTGATCGTCGCGCTGGTCTCGATCCTGTGGTCGACAGCGGAGGCGTTCACGACCCCCGACGCGCGCCTGGTGGTCGCCTACTCGAGCGTCGCGCAACTCAGCTTCATCACGCTCGGGATCTTCTCGCTGCAGCCGACCGGCGCCCAGGGCGCGCTGTTCCAGATGCTCAACCACGGGCTCGTGACCGCGCCGCTGTTCTTCATCGTCGCGGCGCTCGCGGCCCGGGCCGGCGGCTCGGAGCTGCTCAAGGACATGGGTGGGATCGCATTCCGCGCGCCGGTGCTCGCGGCGCTGTTCTTGATCGTCACGCTGGCGACGCTGGCGATGCCCGGCTCCGCCAACTTCATCGGCGAGTTCAACATCCTGCTGGGCGTGTTCCAGTCGAAGCTGGCGATCTCGATCATCGCGTTCGCGGGCGTCGTCGGCGCGGCCTACTACGCGCTGCGCATGTACATCGGCTCGATGCACAACCGCGTCGGGCCGAAGGTCACGTCGAGAGAGATCGGGCTGAACGACGCGGTCGTGCTGGTGCCGATCGTGCTCGTGATCCTCGCGCTGGCGTTCTACCCGCAGTTCGGGCTGCGCCGGACCGAGCCGTCGGTGAAGGCGGCCGTCGCCCCGGCCAAGGTGGTCAGGCGGTATCCGCCGCGCAGAAGGTGGCGCAGCGGTGATCGGGCTCGCCGCCGCCCACCTCAAGGGCCCGCACATCGACTGGGCCGCGTTCTCGCCGCTGCTGGCGCTCGCCGTCGGCGGCCTGATCGTGCTCGTGGTCGGGCTGCTGCCCTCGAGATTCGTCCGCCACCGGCTCGTCCCGGTGCTGACCGTCATCGCGTTCCTCGCGTCGATCGGGCTCGCGATCTGGCGCTTCCACCACCCGGCGTCGATCATCTCCGGCGCGCTGCGGATCGACGACCTCGCGCTCGAGCTCGACATGCTGTTCGCGGTGGCGGGGATCACGACGGTGCTGCTGTCCTGGCGCGACGTCGCGCCGCACTCCTCCGGCCACGGCGAATACCACTCGTTGCTGCTGCTGAGCGCGTTCGGGATGGCGGTGCTGGTGTCCGCGCAGGACCTGATCACGGTGTTCCTCGGGATCGAGCTGCTTTCGATCCCGCTGTACATCCTGTGCGCGTCGGAGACCCGGCGCGAGGGCTCGCTCGAGTCGGGTCTGAAGTACCTCGTGATCGGCTCGGTCGGCTCCGCGACGCTCGTCTATGGCCTCGCGCTGGTCTACGGGGCGACCGGCTCCACGGGCTTCACTGCGATCGGCCAGGCGCTCTCGGTCGGCAAGCTGGCGGGCGGGGTCCTCGGCGACCCGATGATCCTGACGGGGCTCGGATTGGTGCTCGTCGGGTTCGCGTTCAAGGCGTCGGTCGCGCCCTTCCACCAGTGGACGCCCGACGTGTACGAGGGTGCTCCGACGCCGATCACGGCATTCATGGCGACAGCCACGAAGGCGGCCGCGATCGGCGTGTTCCTGCGGTTCTTCGACGTCGCCGCGATCGGTGCACAGGACACGTGGGCGCCGATCATCGCGGCGCTCGCGACGATCACGATCATCGTCGGCAACGCCGGCGCGCTCGGGCAGTCCTCGCTGAAGCGGATGCTCGGCTACTCCGGCGTCGCCCAGGCGGGTTACATGCTCTCGGGGGTCGTCGTCGGCACCCAGCTCGGCGTCCAGGCGACGATGTTCTACCTGTTCGGGTACCTGGTGATGAACCTGGCGCCGTTCGCGGTGGTCGTCGCGTCGGAGCGCGCCAACCCCGAGCTCGGGGACGACATCTCCGGCCTGGCCGGCCTCGCGTCCCGAAAACCGTGGCTCGCGGGCGCTATGACCGTCGGGATGCTCGGACTCTCCGGGATCCCGGGCACGGTCGGGTTCATCGGCAAGTTCCAGTTGATCCACGCGCTCGTCAACGGCGACTACACGTGGCTGGCAATCGTGCTCGTGATCGGCTCGATGATTTCGCTCGGCTACTACCTGCGGGTCGTCGCGACGATGTGGATGCGGCCGGTCGGGCCGCGCGTCGCGACGGGCGAGGCAGCGCTCGCCCCGATCGCGGGCGGCTCGCACGAGGCCGATGCGTCCTCGCGGACCAACCCGGAGGTGTGGTTCGTCGCCGTCGGCTTCGCGGTCGCGGTGATCGTGCTCGGGATCTTCCCCTCGCCGCTCTTCAATTTCGTCGCGCACGCGGGTCACGCGTTCAGCGGCTTGTTCTGATGCGCTTCGACGGCAAGGTCGCGGTGATCAGTGGCGGCGCCGGGAGTATCGGGCTTGCGACCGCACGGCGGCTGAGCGACGAGGGCGCGAGCGTGATGCTCGTCGACCTCGACGCCGGCAAGCTCGCCGCCGCGGCGGCGCAGGCCGGCTCGGAGACGGTGGCATGGCACCCGGCCGACGTGACGAGCTCCGAGCAGGTCAAGGCGGCGGTCGACGCGACCGTCGACCGGTTCGGGCGCCTCGACATCGCGTTCGCGAACGCCGGCGTGGCCGGGCCGATCGCGCCCCTGACCGAGTACCCGGTTGAGGAGTTCGAGCGCGTGATCGCGGTCAACGTGCTGGGCAGCTTCCTGGTCGCGAAGTACGCGCTCGCCGTGATGGAGCGCGGCGGCAGCCTGATCATCAACTCGAGCGTCGTCGGCCTGACCTCCGACCCCGGGATCGCCGGCTACGCGACGTCCAAGCACGCCGTCGTCGGCCTGATGCGCACCGCCGCCAAGGAGATGGCCCCCAAGGGCATCCGCGTCAACACGATCCACCCCGGGCCGACCGACAACGACTTCCAGCGCGCGATCGAGCTCGAGGCGATCGGCGCGTCAGCGGAGGAGTCCGCCAAGGTGTTCGAGGGAATGATCCCGCTCTCCAGGCACGCGACGCCGGACGAGATCGCAGCCGCGGTCGCCTTCCTCGCCAGCGACGAGAGCGCGTTCATGACCGGCACGACACTGGTCGTCGACGGCGGGATGAGCGTCTAGGACGCCGGTTCGGCCGGCGCGGGCGTGGGTAGCCGATGGCTATGGAAGACCAACCGCCCCAAGACGTCTCCAACCAGAACGCCGAAGAGCCCTCGGCCCCCCACGGCCCGGCCGACGATCCTCCGCGCGAAGACCGGGATCGCAAGCCAACCGACGACCCCGGCGCCGCCAAGGAGGGCGGGCACGCAACTGGGAATCCTCGGAACGCGGGCTGAATGAAGGCCCCGAGGCGCCTCGCGCGCTTTAACAGCGTCGTCACCAACCGCATCCAGGGCGTCTATGCGTGGCTCGTGCCGCCGTGGACCGTGATCCTGCACCGCGGGCGGCGGTCCGGACGGCCGTACCGGACCCCGGTGCTCGCGTTCAGGGTCCACCGGGGCCTGATCGTCCCGGTGCTCTACGGGGAGGAGTCCGACTGGCTACGCAACCTCGAGAAGAGCGGAGGCCACGTTGTCCGCGCCGGGCGGACGTTCGCGGTCAAGCCGCCACGCGTGGTCGACTCCGACGCGGCGGGCGAGCTGCGCGAGCTCGGCTCCGTGGCGCGTAACTACTGCCGCGTGGCCGATAAGCAGGCGATCCTCGAGCTCGGGCCGCGCGAGCCCGGCTTCGGTCCGCACCGCGAGAGCGTCTCGGCCTGACCGGCCGACTCCCCCGCTACGATCGGCCGCCCGTGGAGTACCCGGTCGAGAGCTTCAGCGAACCCGAGCGCGAGCTCCTGAGGCCGCACTTCACGAACCTCGACCGGCCGGTGTTCGCGCTGGTGAACCTCCCGGAGACGGTCAAGGGGGCGCTATTCGCCCGGTACTCGCGCTACCCCGGGACCCTGCGGCGGCTGTTCCTCGATGAGTTCGCCGCCGACCTTCCGGACGCGCCCGGCTGGGACGGCGACGAGGGCCGGCGCGCCGCTCAGCTGTACGAGCGGATATTCGTCGGCTACGGGGACGACTCGGTCGCCCAGCTCGGCGGCGCACACGTCGCCTGCGAGTGGGTCTCGAACGTGCTCACGAAGATTCTCCAGCGCCCGCGGCTGGGCGCCTACCTCGAGCAGTCGACCCGGTACATCGCGTACGACCAACCGATGCCCGAACCGCCCGGCGGTTATCGCTACTACCGCGACCCCGAGCTCGGACCCGAGTACGCGGCCGCGATGGACGACCTGTTCGGCACGTACTCGCGCGCGCTGCCGCGCGTGGGCGGGTGGGCCGAGCGGGAGTTCCCGCGCTCCTCCGAGGAGCCGGAGGCCGCGTACGCGCGCGCCATCAAAGCCAAGGCGCTCGATCTGCTCCGCGGGCTGCTGCCCGCCAGCTCGCTCTCGCACATGGGCATCTTCGCGACCGGCCAGACGTACGAGCAGCTGATCCTGCACCTGCTCGCCCACCCCCTCCCCGAGGCGCGGAGTTACGGCTCGATGATCCTCGACGAGATCAACTCGGTGATGCCCAGTTTCGTCGCCAGGGTGCAGCGGCCGGAGCGGGGCGGCGAGTGGATCTCCTACCTCGAGTCCCGCGCGCGGGCGGGCGAGCGCTGGTCCGAGCGGCTCGGGCTGCGCGATCCGGCGGACGGTGGCGTCCTCGGCCCCTCGGTCACGCTGCTGGGCGTCGAGGGCGACGAGGACGACCTGCTCGCGGGGCTCCTGTTCGAGTCGGCGGCGTGCTCGGAGGAGGACGTCCGCGAGGCGGTCGCCGAGCTCGATGCCGACGAGCGGGCGCAGCTACTGGGCGACCTCGTCGGTGCGCGGTCCAACCGCCGTCACCGGCCCGGCCGCGGGTTCGAGGCGCTCCGCTACCGGTTCGAGATCGTCGCCGACTACGGCGCGTTCCGCGACCTCCAGCGCCACCGGATGCTGACGATCCAGTGGCAGTCGCTGACCCCCGACCTCGGCGCCGGGATCCCCGAGCAGGTCGAGCTCGCCGGATGCGGCGACGAGTACCGCCGCGCGCTCGAGCGCTCGCGCGCCGAGTACGAGCGGCTGCGCGCGGCCGGCCTGCACACGGCCGCCCCATACGCGCTGTGCCTCGGCTACCGGATCCGCTTCGTCCTCGACCTCAACGCCCGCGAGGCGATGCAGCTGATCGAGCTGCGCTCGGGCCGCGAGGGCCACCCCAGCTACCGCGCGGTCGCGCACGAGATGCACGCGCAGATCGCGTCCGTCCACCCCGCGGTGGCCGCCGCGATGACCCACGTCGACCAGCACGCCGAGCCACGGCTCGAGCGGATCCTCTCGGAGATGCGGACGCACGCGCGAGCGAGCGGCTAGACGAGGGGGCGCCCGGAGGCGCCCCCTCGCAGCTCACCCACGACGAGGTTGCCTCAGCGCATCCTCACCGTGAAGCTGAACGTCTGCGGACGCTGGTGAGCCAGTGTCATCACCAGCGTGATCCGCCAGGCGCCCTTGCTCAGGCGGTGCAGCTCCCGCATCGTCACGGTCGCCGCTCCGTGCCTCAGCCGTGCATGGCCGAGAGCCGCGACGGTCCGCCCGCGTGCGATCCGCACCCGCAGCGAGCCGGCAGCGTCCTTCGCCTTCTTCGGGAAGGTGACCGTGCACTTGATTTGCCGATGGTGCTTGCCCGTGAGCCTGCACGTGATCTTCGGCTTCGGTCCGGCGGGACCTCGCGGCCCCTGCGGGCCTCGTGGCCCCTGCGGGCCGGTGCCGCCCTTGGGACCGGTCGGGCCCTGCGAGCCCGACGCGCCGGGTGAGCCCGGTGAGCCCTGAGAGCCCTGAGAGCCCTGCGGCCCTTGCGGCCCTTGCGGACCCTGGGTCCCCGATTGCTCGATGAACCGCGTCGTCAGGGTGCGCGTGTCGCCAATCGGGTCACTCACGATCCAGGTCGCCTTGTAGGTGCCCGGCGTGAGCGCCGGCACGGACACCCCGGTGGGGGTGTTCACAGGGGCCCCCTCGAACACCGGCCACCCGCCCGAGGCCGGCGCGATGCTGACCGTGATCGTCGGGCTGCCGAACGTCGCGTCGGCCAGGGCGGTGAACCCGCCATACACCGTCTCGCCATCCATCGGCGAGGTGTCAGCGACGTCAGGGAGGTCGACCTCGGTCACGCCTCCGCTCAGCTCATCCGTCTGAGCTGCCGGGAGCGGCAGATCGGAGGCGTCGCCGTTCGACGGGCAGGTCGTGCCCGTGCCGGCGACCCCGGCCTCACCCGCCGAGCCGTTGGTGGGCTCGCTCGTGAGCGGGCCTCCCCAATACAGATCCGGCGAGCAGGTACCGCTCCCGACCCCGTCGGGGTCGGAGTCGTCGATGCTGACCTGGAGGTTGCCCACGTGCAGCGTGGTCAACGTCCTCGATCCGTTCGACAGCCCGATCGAGTCGCCGCGGTTGATCGCCATCGCCTGCGTCACGGTGCCAGTGTCGTCTGCGGTCGGGTGCAATGTCTGGCCGCCGTCGGTCACGGTGTACCCCTCGCCGCCGACGAGGCCCGTGCAGGTCAACACCTGACCCGCCAGGTCGGCGGTGCAGGTCGGGAATCCCGTCGATGGAGTAAGCGCTGCCGCGAACGCCGAGATCGAGTCGTGCTCGCCGACCGGCACCGTCAGATTGACCAGCGAACCGGTCAGGTTCGGCGTCGACGTGTCCTGCGGCTGGAACGTCCGGTTGTCATCCGAGCCGGCCGTCACCGTGTCGCCGTTCCCCACCGGCGAGATCGGTTCGACCGACACCCCGGACGCCGTGCCGCAGAAATCGGTCGGCGACTCCTGCGCGGTGCCGTTCAGCGTGAACCCCAGTACCCCCGTCTGGAAGCAGGGGCCCATGATCAGCGTCGGATTGCCCTGGTTGGGCAGCGACGAGAACGGCTGGCTGTTCGTCAGGTACTCGCCGTTGTCGAGATCCGTCCATCCGGTCCAGCCGGACTCCGTGAACGGATTGCCGCCGTTGCCGGCGAGGATCACCTGGTGCTCGGGCGACGGCACGCCCGCGCCGCTCTGATCGTGGTTGTAATCGACGTCGATCTCGTCGCGGTCGTCGCCGACGGCGTGCGACAGAGCGACCGACCAGCTGCCGTGTGAGGTGGTCGTCGAGGCGGTGGCCACGGGGCTACCGGCTCGCAGCAGCGTCACCGCGACCGGCATCCCATCGATGCCCGTCCCCGTGTCGCCGCTCACCGTCTTTGAGAACTGCTCGAGGCTGACCTGCGGCAACGGCAGCGGGTTCGAGCTCTCATCGGTCCCCTGTACGCAGCTCGGCACCGGATTGTTCGAATCGCCGTCGTTCGACCACATCTCCTGCAGCAGGTACTGATGTCCGTTGATCAGCTGGTTGAACGGCGAGCCGTTGGACGCGTATCCGATCGGCGTTCCGTGCTGCGGGCCGAACTCGCACATGTCGGCCATCTCCCAGCCATTCGGGTTCATGTATCCCGTTCCCTCGGGGTCGGTCATCGCCTCGTTCGTCTCGTGGGCGGCGATGTCGATGTCCACCTCGGCGGTCGGATTCCCCTGAGGGTCCGCGCCCTGTGAGACCGATCCGGTCTCGATCGTCGGGTCAATCGTGACCGCGTAGATCGTCACGCCGTTACCGGCGTCCACGTTCGACAGCGAGTGGTAGCCGCCAAATGCGTTGGTCCCACAGACATCCGTGCTGATGCACTCGTCGACGTCCGCCGGCAGGAACACGTACCAGAGGTTCCGGGTCCCGCTCTTGCCGGCCGACTTCCCGCCGGCCGCGCTGACCATGTTGGCGACCTCGGTCTGGACCTGCGAGTCGAGGATGCAGTACTTCGCCGCGAGCGGTGAGGTGCACTGAGTCCCGCCGGGAATCGCGTCGGTGTCCATGATCACGTCGTTGGCAGGGTTGAACCCCGACGGGAACGTGGTCGTGCCAGGGTTGAAGTTGATCGTGTTGTCCCCGCTCGTGATGTGACCGGGGGTCGTGCCCCAGGCGAACTGAGGCTCGGTCGTGAACATGTTGCAGTTGCTTTGGTGGCTGGAGTCGCACGGCCCCGGCGCCCCCGATGTCCCCGTGCTCGCAGCGGAAACGTCCTGGTAGAACTGCGAGAGCATCTCCGGCGTGGTCTTGCCGTTCGGGCCAACCGGGAACGAGGTGTTAGTCCCCTGCGGCGTCCAGAAGATCGCATGCACCTCGACGCCGCCGGTCATCGTCGGGCCGCCGTGATAGACGACCGGCGTCAGCAGGCCGGCCTCGTTCGGCTCCTGGGTGTTGAAGTTGCTCTGGCTGTTGACCGGCGGGATGAGACCCAGCGCATTCTTGTAGCGAGGGTGAAACTTGGTCGCTCCGAGGGCTGCCGGCGCGCAGACACAGATCGCCGCGCACACGCATGCGGCGAGAACGGCACGGTTTCGCATTTCAGACCCCTAATCTGAAACTTTCCCCACCCCCCGGATAGTGGGCTGGGCGGCGGGCAGACTATGCTCACGCGCCGCCGGTGTCAAGAACTTGTTTACCCGGCGTTCGGGGGGTTAACCGAGCCCCGTAGCGGTGCGCTCGAGCCGCCGGATCACCGCCTGCTCAGACGATCTTCGCGGGTGACAAATTGACGGTCTCCGGCCGCTTGTGCGGCTGTGAGAGCACGAGCGTGATCCGCCACGTTCCCCTCGTGACGGTATTCAGCCGGCGCATCGTCACCTTCGCCTTCCCCCTCGAGACCCGGCCGTGGCCGAGCGCGACGATCGTGCCGCCACGGGAGATCCTGACGCGGACCGTTCCGTTCGGCGCCGGGATCTGCGGGAACCGCACGTCGCACGCGATCAGCGCGCGCTTCGCGCCGGCGACGCGGCAGGAAACCGCCGCCTTGGGGCCCGACCCGAGCTGCTCGGCGAACCGGGTCTCGATCGTCCGGGTGTCGCCGCTCGAGTCGGTCAGCGTCCACAGCGCGAGATACGAGCCGGGCCGCAGGCCGGAGACGGTCACGCCCCGGTCGGTGTCGACGTTCGCGGCCTTAAACACCGGCGGCTTCGAGATCGACGTCAGGATCTCGAACGAGACGCGCGTGAACCCGTCGGTCGGAAGCAGGCTGTTGTCCGGCAACACCAGCCCCGAGGTCGCGAGCGCGGCGAACTTCCCGTACAGGCTCTCCCCGTCGATCGGCGAAGTGTCGAGCACTTCCGGGACCTCGAGCTGCGTCTGACCGCCGCTGCGATCGTCGGATTGGAGGATCGTCGACGTCGACAGCCCGGAGGGATCGCCGTCGAGCGGGCAGATCGAGCCGGTCAGCGCGCTGCCGCCGCCGTCGCTTGAGCTCGGCGTGCCCGCGGCGCTGCTCGTGGGCGGAGTGGCGAGCGGGGGTCCCCAGTAGTCGCCGGCTTGGCAGCTACCGCCGGCGACCGTCGTCTGGTCGCCCGCGAGGTCGACCCGCAGCCGGGCGACCCGGAGCGTCGTCAGCGTCCTCGACCCGTTCGAGAGCGTGATCGTGCTGCCGCGGCGCGCGGCCAGCGGCTCGAGGATCGCCCCGGAAGCGTCGGCGACGCCAGACGCTCGGGCCCGCCCGTCGGTGAGCGTGTACCTCGCGTTCGGCACGAGTCCATCGCATTCGGCCTCCTGGAGCTCGAGGTCGACCGCGCACGTCGGGAAGCCGCCCGACGTGAAGAACGTCAGCGGTGTGGTGAACGGCGCCGCGCACGGGCTCGATCCCGGGACGCAGAACACGGATCCCGGCTCGCCGACCGGCACGGTCAGGCCCACGAGCGCGCCATGCAGGTTCGGGATCGTCGCGCTCGGCGCCTGGAACGCGCGATTGTCGTTCGAGCTGTACGTGAGGCGGTCGCGCGCAGCCGCGTTGGGGACCGAGACGGTGGCAGCGTCGGTCTGGGTGTTGCAGGTGTCGGTAGGCGCCGACAGAGGCGTGGAGTTCAGGAACGCCGACAGCTGGCCGGCCTGGAAGCACGGAGCGACCGTCAACGACGTGCGCGTCGCGTCGCTGCCGACGTCCATCGCGAACCACCCGGTCCACCCCGCCTCGTTGAGCGGGTCCCCGCCGTTGCCGGTCTGGATCACCTCGCGGCTCGGGTTGGGCGCGCTCGGTCCCGAGTAGGTGACGACGATCTGGTCGCGATCGTCGCCAGGGGCGTGCGAGCCGAGCGAGACCGACCAGCTCCCGTTGGCGGCGGTCGTGGTCGAGGCGCTCGCGACCGTGATCGGGGCCCCGGAGTCGTCGGACCGGAGCAGGCTGACGCTGACGCCGATCCCGCCGCCGGCCGGCCGGTTGACGTTGCCGGTGACGACCGGGTTGAACTGACGCAGGTTGACCTGTGGCAGCGGCAGCTGGTTGGTGGTCGTGGTCGTCGCCTGGACGCACCCGGGGTTGCCGGAGTCGCCGGCGTTGGCCCACATCTCCTGGAACAGGTACTGGTGGCCGTTGATCACCTGGTTGTACGGCGCGCCGTTGCCTGCGAACCCGAGCGGCGAGCCGTTCTGGGTCTGGCACTTGTCGCCGACCTCCTCGCCGTCGGGGTCCATCCAGCCCGCTCCCTCGGGGTCGGTCATCGCCTCGACCGTCTCGTGCGCGGCGGTGTCGATCGTCGCCTCGGCGTCGGGGTAGTTCTCAGGATCGGCGCCGGGCGGGATCGTCAGCTCGATGATCGGATCGATCGCGACCGCGTAGATCGTCGGGCCATGGCCGGAGACGTTCGCGACCGAGTGGTAGCCGGCGAAGGTGTTGGTCCCGCACGAGGACGGGTCGATGCACTCGTCGACGTTCGGCGGCAGGAACACGAACCACAGGTTCGTCAGCCCTCGCGGCGTCCCGGGCGCGCCTTGGACGACCCGGTCTACCTCGGATGAGATCTGGCCGTCGGTCAGGCACGTGGCGACCCCGCTGGGCGACGCACACTGGCTGCTTTGCAGCGGGTAGGGATCGGTGTCGGCGATCGAATCCGCCACGGGCGCGTAGCGGATCGAGTACGACCCGGGCGTGATCGCACCGAGCCGCGTGCCTTCGGCGAACTGCGGCAGCACCGTCATCGAGTTGCATTCGGCAAGTGTGCAGGTGCCGCTCGCGCCGCTGTCGTGCGCGACGTCGACGAAGAATTGCTGGATCATCGCCTGGTAGTCGCCCGGGGCGCCGGGAGGAGCGCCTTGGAACGCGTACCCCGGGGGCGCCCAGAAGATCGTGTGCACGGTGACGCCGCCCGCCATCACGAGCCCCGCGTGGTACACGGCGGGCGTCGGCGAGCCGGTGGCGACGTCGGCGGGTCGCGGCTTGCCTCTGCTCGTGAACGGGGGGATCAGGCCGAGCGCGCCCGCTATGCGCGGGTGAAAAGTGGTCGCGCCGCGGGCCGCCGAGGGGCCGCGGGTCGCCGTCGCCCCGCGGGTCGCCGTCGCCCCGCGGGCCGCCGAGGCGCCGCGGGCCACCGAGGCGCCGAGGCCTGAGCCCAGCAGGCATACGATCGCCAGCAGCAACCCGCGGCTACGCCCCATCTGCCGGCTAGGTCTTCTCGTTCACCGAGAACGTCCGCGACACGGTCGTGCCGGACAGGTTCTGCGGGGTGAACGTGGCTTCGGCCTTGAGGTTCCGCGAGCTGACGCCGGTCAGGATCTGTCCGCCCTTGTGGGTCAGGTTCAGCTTGATCTGATGCCGTCCGGCACCGTTCACCCGGACGCTTCGGGTGGCCACGCGGATCGACCCCATCCACCAGTCGATCGCCAGCTGGCCGGCGCTCGGCGTCCTGAACGAATACGAGTAGCCGGAGTTCGCGAGCAGGGCTCCGATCGCCGCGTTCTTGCCGTGTGGAACCAGCTGCAGCTGGAGCACTCGTGTGACCTGCGCCACGCTGGGGCCGATCGGTCCGATCTGGCTAGAGGACGAGTGGCCGCTCCCGGCCGAGTTGGTGGCGGTGACGACCACGGCGATCCGGGCGCCGCGGTCGGCGGCAGCGAGCTTGTAGGTGCTGCGCGTGGCGCCACCGATATTGGCGCATCCCGGCTTGCATCGCTGCCACTGGTAGCGGTATGTGGGCTGTGGGTTGGCAAACCACAGGCCGGTGGTGCTGGTGAGTGTCGCCCCGACCCGGAGCATGCCGGATATGGCGGGTGCCGGGTATCCCGTCGGCCGGCTCGGCGTCGTTGTGTAGACCTGCACGACGCCGGTGGCCGCCGAACTCGCCGGCGTGCCCGCGCCGGACGTGTTGCTGGCGCTCTCGAGCACCGCGAGCGTGTGCCCCACATCGGAGCCCTGAAGCGCGTAGGTCTGCCCGGTCGCGCCCAGGATCGGCGTGCACGAGGCTCCCGAGCCGTTGCAGTCCTCCCACTGGTACGCGTACGCCGTCGGATTGTTCGTCCACGTGCCGTGGGACTCGGTCAGCACCTGGCCCTGGAGCAGGATGCCGGAGACCGTCGGCCCTGAGGTGTTCGACGGCACCGGCATGACGACGACTCCCGTCGCCGCCGAGCTCGCGGCTGTCGACCCGGTGGAGTTCGTCGCGGTCTCGACCACCACGATCCGGTGGCCGAGGTTCGAGGCCGCGAGCGTGTATGTCTGGCCAGTGGCGCCGGCGATGTTCGCGCAGCCCGAGCCCGCGCTGTCGCAGTCCTGCCACTGGTAGGTGAACGACGTCGGGCTGTTGGTCCAGGTGCCGTGCGACTCGGTCAGCACCTGGCCCTGAGTGGTGGTGCCGGAGATCGTCGGTGGCGCGGTGTTCGAAGGCGGCGCCTGTACGACCGAGGCGGTCTGGTCGGAGGTCGACCTGCCGGTCGTCCCGCTCGCCCCGGGCACCGACTCCTCGACGCGGATCGTGTCGCCGACGTCGTTCGCGGTCGGCGTGTAGGTCTGCGCGTTCGCGCCGGCGATCGCGGTGCAGTTGTTGCCGGCGGCGTCGCAGTCCTGCCACTGGTAGGAGTAGTTGGTCGACCCGTTGCTCCAGGTGGCGTGGGACTCGGTCAACGTCTGCCCCTGCTGCGCGGTCCCCGAGGCGGTCGCCGGCGAGCTCGCGGTGGGTGAGCCGCAGCCGGCGAGCGTCGCCGGATTCGTCAGCGGCGAGCTGATGACGGTGCCGGCGTACCGCGCGACGTCCGGCGAGCCGTACTGGCGCGCCTGGCCGAGGTCGTTGTTGGTGAGGCCGGCGATGTCGTTGCCGAAGTTCCACACACACGAGCCGGCCGGGGCGTCGACCGTTTGCGCGTCGTTCAGCGACCAGAACGGGTAGAAGGCGGCGCTGATCGGCGGGGCCGTGCAGTCGGTTCCGGTCGTGGTGTCGCAAAGCGCCTCGGAGCCGGCCACCGGCGTTTCCAGCTGGATCGTCGGGTAGGGCACACCCGAGGTCAACGGCCCTTTGTAGCGGAACGAGGTCGGGTGGTTTGGACTTCCGTCGGGCCACTCCGGTTGGTAGGGGTTGCCGTCGAAGTCGAGGTCGCCGTTCTGCTCGGCGGTCTGGAAGCACCCCGCCACACGCTGGCTTTCGGTCGTGTCGACTCCGTTGATCGTGGCCGTGCGCGATCCCGCCTCGTGGCAGGGCGCGTCGGAGAACTCGCACAGGGCCCCGGTACCGGGGTCGTTGGTCGGACACGCGGTCGGTCCGTTGAAGCCCTGCGTCGTCGAGCCGGTACAGACGTCGCCCGGACAGGGGCCCTCGCCGGGATCACTTGGGCCCTCCAACCCGCCGACGCAGTTGTCGAATGTGCCCGGATCGGTGAAGTTGCCACCCGAACCGAAGTCGGCTGAGAACGGGTCGTTGTTGGCGACCGAGTTGCAGGACTCGAAGTGCCCGATCTCCTGCTGCATCAGCACGCCACCCTCGAGCGCCGCCCACGGAACCTGATTCTGCTGGCTCGCCGTGTCGTACTCGGCATGGAACGTGAACGGGGAGCCCGAACAGTCGGACATGTTCGTGTTGGCGAAGCCGTTTGCAGCGCTGGCCTGCATGAACCCGGACTCTCCGGTGGTTAAGTCGTCCGCCTCCACCCTGAACCCGCTCGCCGGATCGCTGATCAGCACCTTGACAACGTCGCCTGGATTCATCTTCAGCGTCTGCGCGTTTCCAAACCAGGTGCCAATCTCCGGATTCTGGGGGGCGGGCGAGCCCGGCGGCACGCCGTTGGTCTGCAAGTAGGAGAAGTTGACCGGCTCCTCGCAGTCGCCGTTGCAGGTCTGAAAGCCGAAGTTGCACGCGAGGCTGTCGATGTTGAGCGCCGAACACCACTGCGTCGCGCTGCAGCTCTCGGCGCTCAGGAACGGGGTGAAGCCCGGCGGATAGAACTGGAGCTCCATGAACGCGGAGCCAGCCGCGTTCGGGTCGCTGATCGAGCCCGAGTTGCTGTCGCTGTCGGGGGTGCACGGATTCTGCGGGTAGGACTTGGGGTCGCAGATCGGCAGCCCGAACCACGGCGCGATGCTGAGCTCGCCGTAGTGGCTCACGCTGCCGTCCGGGGTTGGCGCCGCTGCCGGGTCGACGGGCAGCTCCATGGTGTAGGTCATCTGGTTTCCGGAGCCCGAGGCGCTCGAGATGAACTTCACGCTCGGCTCGTCGTGGCCGACGTACCAGCCGTTGTCGAGTAGCCGCGATGCCTTGCCGCGCGAGTTGATGTGGATCGGGTCTGTGCACAGCGACCGCATCATCGTCCGCGCCGGCGCGTACTTCGGGCTCCAGCCGTTGCAGTCGACGTCGCTCCCGGACCTGGGGGCGATCGGCCCCGCGAAATGCGCCGCGCTCGCCGCGGCCGGCAAGACGACGAGTGCGAACAGTCCGGCGATCATCGTGACCGCCAGCGCCCACGCCCTGGCCCTACTCCTGACCCTCACCAGGGGCTGAACCTATTCCTTTGCGCTACCCGGGTCAACCTCGCGCTGCCGGAGCTCGATCCGCCTGATCTTGCCCGTCAGGGTCTTCGGCAGCTCGGAGACGAACTCGACCTTACGCGGGTACGCGTAGGCCGAGAGGTGCTCGCGGACGAAGGCCTGGATCTCCCGTGCGAGCGTGTCCGATGGCTCCTGTCCCGGGGCCAGCACGACGAACGCCTTGACGACGGTGCCGCGGCGCTCGTCGGGCGAGGCGACGGCGGCAGCCTCGGCGACCGCCGGGTGCTCGAGGCACGCCGACTCGACCTCGAACGGCCCGATCCGGTAGCCCGCGGAGATGATCACGTCGTCCGCACTTCCCTCGTACCAGTAGTAGCCGTCCTCGTCGGCGCGGGCCGCATCCTTGGTGTGGAACCAGTCGCCGTCGAACACCTCGACTGTGTCCTCGGGGCGGGTCGTCGGGCTCGACACCGTGGGCTCGGAGCACGTTCGCGAACCGGTTCGAGTCGTCCTGGAGCCCGCCCCAGCTCACGCGCCGCACGTTGCCGGAGAAGTCCTCGTGCACCATCGCGAGCTTGTCGCGCGGGTGCCGGTCGCACACGTCGGCGGCGATGTTGTAGCGCGCCGGCACCTCCCACCGGTGCTGCGCGACCGCCTCCTCGTACGAGCTGAACCGCGCCGTCGTGGCCATCTCGGCGCATCATTTCAGGCTCGACGGCCTCGGGCCGGAGTAAGCTGCCGAGCCAGGTCGCCATGGAACTCGTCATGGGAGTCCTGCTCGGGGCCTTGCTTGCCGCGTTCGCCGCGTACATGTGGCGAATGCTGCGCGCGCGACGCGAGGCCGATCTGCCCGCGAGCGGGATGCAGTCGGCGCTGCACGCCGCGACCTCGACGCTCCCCTACCTCCGCCGCGGGCTCAGTCCCCGCAGCGCCGAACTCGCGGTGCCGCACCTGCGCGCGCTGACCGGCGCAGCCGCGATCGCGCTCGCCGACACCCGCGCGGTGCTCGCGATCGAGGGCGAGGGCCGCGAGCAGGTGCGCCCGGGCGACCTGCTGTCGCGGCTGCTCGCGCGGACGCCCGATCATCGCGTCCACATCGAGCCGCGGTTGGTGTCGTCGGACCCGACCTGCCCGCTGCGCTCCGCCGTGCTCGCGCCGCTGGTCGTGCAGGAGCGCCGCGCCGGCACGCTGATCGCGTTCTATCGCGCCGTCGGCCGCCCGAGCCAGGCAGAGCTGCGGGTGGTGCAGGAGGCGGCGAGCCTCGTCTCCGCACAGGTCGAGCTATCGGTCGTGGCCGAGCAGGAGCGGCGGCTCGCTCAGGCCGAGCTGCGCGCGCTCCGCGCCCAGATCTCGCCGCACTTCATCTACAACGCGCTCGCAGCGGTCGCCGGCGAGATCCACACCCGCCCCGAGGACGCGCGCGAGCTGCTGATCGACTTCGCCGAGTTCACCCGCTACCTGTTCCGCGACGGCCGCTCGTACGTGACGCTCGGCGAGGAGGTCGAACACGTCGAGCGGTACCTGAGGCTCGAGCAGGCGCGGTTCCGCGACCTGAAGGTGACGCTCGAGGTTCCGGAGGAGGCGCGCGGCGCGGTCGTCCCGTCGATGTCGCTCCAGCCGCTCGTCGAGAACGCAGTTCGCCACGGCGTCGAGCAGCGCGCGGGCTCCGGGCGCGTCGAGATCAGCGCGCGCGTGAACGGCGGTGACGTCGAGCTCGCGGTGTGCGACGACGGCGCCGGAATCGCGCCCGAGCGCGTGCCCGCGGTGCTCGCGGGAGCCGGTGGCGGGATCGGCCTCTCGAACGTCGACTCCCGGCTGCGCGCGACGTTCGGCGAGCGCTACGCGCTGAGGATTGAGTCGGCCCTGGGCGAGGGTACGACGGCAATCATGACCGTCCCGAACCTCCGCGGCGAACGCGAGGCGATCGAGGTGGCGGAGCTCGCGTGAGCGCTTCGAATGGTCACCAGCTCAAGGTCCTCGCCGTCGACGACGAGACGTCTCAGCTCCAGGACCTGGCGCGGCTGCTGCGCAGCTCCTCGGCGGTCGAGGCGGTCGAGTGCGCCTCCGACGGCCACGACGCGCTGGTCAAGGCCTCCGGCGAGCGCTACGACGTGATCTTCCTCGACGTGCGGATGCCCGGCCTCGACGGCGTCGAGCTCGGGCGGGTCCTGCGCCGGTTCGCGGCCCCGCCTCAGCTCGTGTTCGTCAGCGCGTACGACAGCGCCGCCGTCGAAGCGTTCGAGCTCCAGGCGCTCGACTACCTGCGCAAGCCTGTCAGCCGCCGCCGGCTCGAGGAGGCGCTCAAGCGGGCGGTTACCGCGGTCGCCAACGGCACCGACCGTGAGCCCGGGCCGGCCACCGCCGAGAGCGAGGTCGTCGCAGTCGCGAACGTGCGCAATGGCGCGACGCGGCTGATCGCCCGCAGCTCGATCCTCTACGTCCAATCGCACGGCGACTTCGTCCGGATCGTCGTCGAGGACGGCCGGTACCTGCTGCGGACGACCCTCACCGACATCCAGCGACGGTGGGAGCCCCACGGGTTCGTGCGCATCCACCGCCAGTACGTCGCCAACCTCAACCGGGCGGTCGAGCTCCGCCCGCAGTTCGGCGGCACCGCAGAGCTCGCGTTCGCCGACGGCCAAACAATCCCCGTAGCGCGGCGCCACGTGGCCGAGCTCGGCCGGTTGATCGCGGCCTGATCGAAGCTTGACGGGCGCACCGCGCGCCTGCCACGATTGCCCGGACGGAGGCGCTTCGGACCAAGGGAGCGTTGGTGAGCACCGAACCGTCTTCCGCACCGCGGCAACCCCGGCGCGGTCGTCGTTGGGCGCTCTGGCTGCTGCTGATCCCGTTCGTGGCGGTCCTCGATCCGGCCGTCTACGCGCACGAGAACCCACAAATCGCGGGGATCCCGTTCTTCGTCTGGTACCAGTTCCTCTGGGTGATCCTCGGCGCGGCCGTGACGGGACTCGTCTACTGGCTGCGACGCCGCAACCGCTGACGTTCGAGTCGCGGAGATCGCCGTCTTCATCCTCCTGTTCGCGCTGATCACGGCCGTGGGGCTGTTCGCCGGCCGCTGGCGCGCCGGCGATCTCTCGCACCTGGACGAGTGGGCGCTCGGCGGCCGTCGCTTCGGCACGGTCGTGACCTGGTTCATGCAGGGCGGCAGCATCTACACCACGTAGGCGTTCATCGCGATCCCGGCGTTGGTGTACGGGGCCGGCGCCCTCGGATTCTTCGCGCTCGCCTACCTGATCATGGCGTACCCGATCGCGTACGTGTTCCTGGTGCTGATCTGGACCACCGTGCTGGTCGCGGTCATCTACATCCCGATCCGGCTGGGCGGCTACTCGCACGTGTTCTCACAGATACCTCAGTCCAAGCTCAACCTGCACCCGTCGGAGTTCGCCGGCTACTCGACGCTCGCGCTGGGCTCCGGACTCGCGCTGTTCCTGTACCCGCACACGCTCACCGGAGCATTCAGCTCCTCGAGCGGTCGCGCGATCGAGCGCAACAGCCTGTTCCTGCCGCTCTACCTATCGCGAGCTGGCGAAGACCCCGCCTTCTCCCGAGACCGAGACGAAGATCTCGAAGATCGCTTCGCTGACGGCGAAGTTCGGAGCGGTCGCGTTCATCCTCGCCGTGCCGTCCACTTACGTCGTCAACTTCCAGCTCGCGGGCGGCGTCTGGATCCTGCAAACCCTTCCGGCCGTGTTCCTCGGCTTGGTCTGGGGCTGGGTCGATCGGGGCGCGACGCTTGCCGGCTGGGTGGTGGGAACCGCGGTCGGGACCTACCTGCTGATCGATTCGAGCTTCAATTCCTCGACCTACCGCCTCGATCTCCCTGGATTGCACGGGAGCCTCTACATCGGGCTGATCGCGCTCGCACTGAACCTCGTGGTGGTACTCGCGGGCTCCGCGCTCCGAGACGCCAGGACCCGGCGACAGCGGCGCTCAGGGGTCGTCGAGAGTTACTCGTAGCGGCCATTCTGGGCGATGACCCGCATATAGACCGGGTTATCGCCCAAGATGCAATTGTTACAAGTGAGTCTGTCTGGGTCCGGCGGCCGAACGCGCTACTCAGAGCTCTTGCCGAACTCGGCGATCTCCTTCTCTTCCTGCTTCGAGAGCTCCGTGACGTCGCCGCGCTCCTTCTTCGCCGCCTGCACCTGCTCCTGGATCTTCTCCACGACCTCAGGGTTGGCGAGCGTCGAGACGTCGCCGACGTCGGCGAAGTTCGAGATCCCCGCGATCACGCGGCGCATGATCTTGCCCGAGCGCGTCTTCGGCATGTCGGGCACGACCCAGACGTTCTTGGGCCGCGCGATCTTGCCGATGTCCCGCTCGATCTGGGCGGACACCTTCTTGGCGACCTCCTCGTCGCTGGCGGCAACGCCGGGCTTGACCGCGACGTACATCTCGACGACCTTGCCGCGCACGTCGTCGAACACCGGCACCGCGGCGGCCTCGGCGATCTCGTCGACCTCGATCGCGGCCGACTCGAGCTCCTTGGTCCCGAGCCGGTGGCCGGCGACGTTGATCACGTCGTCGATCCGCCCGAGGATCCGGTAGTAGCCGTCCTCGGCGCCGACGGCGCCGTCGCCGCACATGAATGGCCAGTCGTGCCAGTCCTTCGAGTTCGAGTCCTTGTTGAAGCGCTTGTAGTACGTGTCGATGAAGCGCTCGTCCTGGCCCCAGACGGTGAGCATCCGGCCCGGCCACGGGTTAGCGACGCAGATGTAGCCAGCCTTTCCCGAGCCGTTCGGGATCTCCTCGCCGTTCTCGTCGTAGATCACGAGCTGGATCCCGAGCGCCGCCGGTCCGCAACTCCCCGGCTTCATCGGCTGCAGGAACGGCAGTGTCGAGCCGAGGAAACCACCGGTTTCGGTCATCCACCAGGTGTCGGTGATCGCCGCCTCGCCCTTGCCGACGACCTTCCAGTACCACCGCCAGACGTCGGGCTCGATCGGCTCCCCGACGGTCGTCATCGTCTTGAAGTCGTAGCTGTACTTGCCCGGCTCGTCCGCCCCGACCTTGCGCAGCATCCGGATCGTCGTCGGCGCGGTGTGGAAGATGTCCACGCCGAGCTTCTCGGCGATCCGCCACGGCCTGCCCGCGTCCGGGTAGGTGGGGATCCCCTCGTACATCACCGTGGTGGTCCCGAGCGCGAGCGGCCCATAGACGATGTAGGAGTGGCCGGTGATCCACCCGATGTCGGCGAAGCACCAGTAGGTGTCGTCGGGGTGGATGTCCTGGTAGTACTTCGACGTCCCGGCCACGT
The DNA here is from genome assembly GCA_963770735.1 of uncultured Solirubrobacterales bacterium. Lineage (GTDB taxonomy): Bacteria > Actinomycetota > Thermoleophilia > Solirubrobacterales > Solirubrobacteraceae > Palsa-465. The sequence continues at coordinate 432,793 of CAVYRB010000002.1, forward strand.
AGGACAGGTAGCCGCCGATCGAGTGCTGGGCGCCCTTCGGCCGCCCGGTGGTGCCGCTCGTATACATCAGGAACAGCGTGTCGGTGGCGTCCATCGACTCGGGCTCGACCTCTTTGCCCTCGTAATCCTTCAGGAGCTCGTCGACGAAGAAGTCCCGGCCCTCGACCATCTCGGACTCGGAGTGGTACTCGCCGGGAATCCGCCGGAACACGAGGATCTTCTCGACCTCGATCCCCTCCTCACGCGCGGCCTCGACCGCCTCGTCGGCCTTGATCTTGTGGTCGATCAGCTCGCCGCCGCGGTAGTAGCTGTCGATCGTGATCAGGATCGTGCTCTTGGCGTCCCCCATCCGCTGACCCGCTGCCCGGCCGCTGAAGCCGCCGAATACCTGCGAGTGGATCACGCCGAGCCGGGCACACGCGAGCATCGCGACCGGAAGGTCGACGACCATCGGCATGTGGAAGGTGACGCGGTCCTGGGGCTTGACGCCGCAGAAATCTTTCAGCAGCGCGGCGAACTCGTTGACGCGCCGGTGGAGCTCGCGGTAGGTGATCTCCTGCGTCTCGTCCTCTTCGAGCTCCGGAACCCAGACGATCGCGTTCTCGTCACCGCGTGACTCGATGTGCCGGTCGACGCAGTTGACGCATGCGTTGAGCCTGCCGCCGACCCACCACTTGAAGAACGGCGGGTTGCTCGTGTCGACGATCTCGTCCCACTTCTTGTCCCACGTGAGCAGCTCGGCGTAGTCCTCGAAGGACTCCGGAAAGCGCTCGGGCGCGAAGCGCTCGAGGATCGACTGGTCGTTGGCGTTCGCCTGCGCCTTGTACTGCTCGGGCGGCTCGACGTACTCCTCCTCACGCCAGTGGACCGCGATCTTGTCCTCCGAGTACTCGACTTCCTCTGCCGAGGACTGAGTCGTGTCTGCCATCGAGTCTCTCCTTCCGCTGGCGTATGAACCGAAGGCGAGCCCGGGGCCCGATGAGCCCCGAGCTGCCTTGGAATTCGCTGCTTATGACGGGTCTACGTTACTACCGGGCACGATCGCCCAGGTGGTCTTTCCGCTTACACTCGCCGGAGCGGCACGACCGGAAGAACGACCCGGCCGAAGGTGGCGTTCATTACCGCCGCGAACGACGCGTACCACGCGGCGATCGCGGTGGCCAGGCCAACGTACCCACCGGCGTGCGTGATGCTGGTGTGGCCGCCACCCATGTCGCCGATCGCGAGCAGGATGAACGTGATCGACAGCAACAGGAACACGATCGCCACCGCCGCCGTCGTGCGCAGCGAGGCGAAGAACATGTACGTCGTGAAGATCGCCCACATCCACAGGTACGCGGCCAACGCGTGCGGCGTGACCAGCGCAGCCGGCGTCGCTCTGACCAGCACGTAGAACGAGATCCAGAACGCGCCGAATGACGTGAACGCGACCGCTCCGAACGTGTTGCCGGTCCGGAACTCCCACATCCCCGCGAGCAGCTGCGCGAGTCCGCCATACGCGAGCGCGAGGCCGAGGACGGCCCCGATTCCCCTGGCACTCACCAGGTTCGCGTTGATCAGACTGAGCACGAACGTCGTGCCCGCGAACCCCGCGAGACCGAGCGGACCGGGATCCGCCGGAACCCACCCTGCGAGCCTGCCGCCGGTGGGTTCGGTCGCGGCGGGCGCGGGTGCCACATCGGCCTCGCGTCCACCGATTCCAGCAGCTTCCATCTGACCCTCCTCAAGGTTTGTTGGATGAGTCGGGCCATAGATTCGAGGCGGCGCTCGGCCGCCGCAAAGAGGATCGGTGAGTGGCCATGAACGTGCGACGGACGGCGGCCAGGGCACGACGAGCGGCGACCGCTCGCCGGGTCGCGCCGAGGTCGTCGCGTCGTCGCGACGTAATACCTACTTGCGCCGCTTGCGCTTTCGCTTGGGCGTCGTCGCCCGGGTTGGCTGCGGCGCGGCGGCCGCCGGAGCCGGCTCCGGCTTGGCTTTGCTGGAGTCGCCACGGCCGTTCCGGCGCTTCGCGGCGGCGCCCTGGCGCTGCTCCCGGATCTCCGCGGCGGTCGGCCACGGCTCGGACTTCCCCGTCTTCCACGCCGGCGGGTCGCCGCCCGGCCACCGGCCGATCAGCAGATATCCGACGGCCAGCAGCCAGAAGACCTCGATCAGCAGCGCCGGGGCGCTACCGATCAGCAGCAGCGAGGCGCCCGCGGCGATCATCCCCAGGTAGCCCATGAACTTCGTGAGCAGTCCGACGCGCATCGCGTTCAGCGAGATCAGCACGAACGCGACCGCGAGCAGCAGCGACCCCAGCAGCCCCGCGTACTGGAGCACCGCCAGCCCGGTCCCGCTGAGCAGGCTGTTGGCCTCGGGATACGTCTGCGTTCCCTGAGTCGCGAAGGTGTGCGCCTTCGAGGTGATCACGACCCCGTAGGCGATTCCGCCGATCGCGGCGAGCACGCCGCCGGCGATCGCGACGATCCAGGTCGCCTGGTTCATCTCGGGCTTACGGGCACGAGCGGCGTTGAACAGGAACATCAGCGTGACCGCCAGCCCGAGAAAGCCGAGCCCGTTGATGATCGTGCCGAGGATCTCGAGCGTGCCACGCTTATTCGTGACCAGCAGCTGGACGGTCAGCTCGCTCACTTTCGCCTGCGGACCGGCAGCCTGAACGGCGGCCGCAGCGAACAGGCAGACGCCGCCCAGCGCCGCGATCACCGCGTAACGCGGGCGCATTTTGCTCTCGTATGACACGGATTCGGCGACGGCCATGGGCTGCTCGGGAGGCAGTGTACGGTCCGCCCGGTGCACACTCCCGCCCCGTGCCCCGCGTGCGGAGGGCCGATGGCCATGTGGCGCGCGGTCCCGGCCTCCGATCCGGCGCTCGACGGTCCGTGGTTCGCCCTCGCCCGCTGCACACGGTGCGACTCGGCGGTCACGCTCGGCGAGCTCCCGAGCGGCCTGTACGAGGGCGGCGCGTACCGTCCGGCGAAGCCGCGCCTGTACGCGCTCGCGCGGCCGCTGCTCGGACGCTTCGACCGCCGGCGGCTCGCGCTGGTCCGGACACTCGCGCCGCCACCGGGCCGGCTGCTCGACGCGGGGGCCGGTCGCGGACGGTTCGTCGCCGCCGCCCGGCTCGCGGGCTACGACGCGTTCGGAATCGAGCCCTCGCGACGAGGCCCGGGCGCACCGTGGGTCGAACAGGCGAGCATCGACGATGCCGCGATCGAACCCCGCTCGGTGGACGTGGTGACGCTGTGGCACGTGCTCGAGCACCTCGACGACCCGGCGGCGGCGCTCAACCGGATCGCGAACTGGCTGCGCCCCGGCGGCGGCCTCGTCGTCGGCGTGCCGAACCTCGCGAGCCTGCAGGCGCGTATCGGCGGCGAGCGCTGGTATCACCTCGACGTTCCGCGCCACCGGGTCCACTACACCCCGGACGGTCTACACGCGCTGCTGCGCTCCAATGGGTTCACGGTGCACGCAACCCGGCACACGCTGCTCGAGCACAACCCGTTCGGGATGTGGCAGACGCTCGTGAGTCGCCTCACGCGCCACCCTTCCTACGTCTACAACGTGCTCAAGCGCAACGCCCCGCTGCGCTCGGCCGACCTCGCGATCTCAGTCGCGGCGCTCCCCGCCGCCCCGGTCGCGGCCGCACTCGAGCTGGCCGCCGGAGCGGACGGCCACGGCGGGACGATCGCCGTGCTCGCGCGATCGACTTAAGTGCGATTGCTCACGCAGGGAAGGATCGACGGGGGTCGGGGGTCTCGATCGGTGAGCATGTTCGGGACCGCGACCATCGATGCGAAGACACCCCGCGGAATATGGCGGTAGCTGGCGCTGGGCGCGGCGGCCGCGACCCTGCTGCTCGCGGCTCCAGACAGCGCCGTTGCCGCCGGGCACCACCGGCGCGACGCTCGCCGCCGTGTCGTGCAGCGCGCCGACGTTCTGCACCGCGGTCGGCAGGTACTCGACCACGGGTGCGTTCCCCAACAAGACGGGGCGTCGTACGCTCACGAGCTGGCGGTGCTGGCCGGCTGACGAAGGTTCGCCGACGCCCCAAGAACGCGACCCCTGCAGACCGCTGGGACGCCGCTACGATTGGTGTATGGAAGGAAGTGGTTTCGGCGGCCTGTTCGGTGACCCGGATGACCTCCAGCGGAGGCTCGGCGAGTTCGCCGAGCAGATGCAGGGGGCGCAGCGGCTCGCATGGGCCGATAACGCGATCAAGCTCGCAGTTGACCTGACCGTCGCGGCGATGAACCGCGTCAACATCCAGGGGACGACCGAGCAGCAGGCGGAGCAGCTGCGCACCGTGATGGCGCACATCTTCCCGGAGGCCGTGACGCTGGTACGCGAGGCCCGCGAGGGCCTTCAGTAGCGGCGCATCCGCCTTGCTCGGGCAGACGGACCGTGCCATGGGGCGAGCGCACCACGCGCCCGCCCCATGGCATCAGTCGCTCAGTTCCAGACCCAGCGCGCCAGGTGCATCACCTGGGAAGTGCGCTGCCCGCTGTCGGTGGTGATCGAGACATCGACCGCCAGCAGGCCGAAGGGCCGGTTGGCCTTCAGCATCTGCTTGCCCTGAGCGTTGATCCCCATGTTCTGGAATCCGCCCGTGTTGGCGGCGATGCTGAAGTTGCGCTGGCCGATGACGATGCCGTCGTGCGACATCGTCACGTGCCCACCGCAGCGCGTGGTTCCGCCGAAGCACCCGGCCTGGACGCCGATGATCGCTCCGGGCGAGACGAAGCCCATCCTCCCCATGAACGCGACGTGCGACTGGATCACGTTCGAGGTCGTGGTGAGCGCCTGATCCCCGCCGGTGGCGGTGCCGCCACTGTTCTGGGCGACGATCCGGTAGTGGTAGGGGGTGCCGGGGGCCAGCCCCGTCAGGGTCTGGTGGACGGCGACGTTGGTGGTCCCGCGGCCGGCCCGCGCGGGGCTGGTCTGAACGCCGTAGCTGGTCGTCGTCCCGTACTGGAAGAAGTACGTCGTCGAATGACCCTGCGGATTGACGACGCCGTTGACCACGGCCGAGGTCGAGGTCACCGACGAGGGCCCGCCCGTCGAGACGGACGCCAGCGGCGGGGTCGTGAACGTCTGGTCGGTCCCGTTCGAGGGCCCGCTGGCGTTGCTGGCCGAGAGCCTGTAGTGGTACGTGGTGCCAGGGGTCAGGCCGGCGATCGCGGCAGAGACGGACTTCGCCCCCGTGCCGGAATCGGCCGATGTAGTCGTCGTCTGCCCGTAGCCGGTGGTCGTTCCCCAGTCGAAGTTGTAGTTCGTGGCCTGGCCATTCGGGTTGACGGACCCGCGGAGCGTCGCGGTCGTGCCCGTCACGTCGCTGACGGACCCGGTCTGCGCGGTCGGCGTCGACACCGCCTCGGCCAATCCCACCGGAATCACGACGATGATCGCAACCGCCGAGATCAGCAGCGCGAGCTTGTGCTTTTTGCGCATAAGTACCTCCCGTTTGACAGCACTGCCCTCCCACAACAAGCGGGTGGGGCGGGAGTTGCGAGTAGTGGGGTCGCCCGACCCCGGCCCTACGCCCCGGCCAGCGCCCCCAGCACTAACTCGTCGTGCTCGGCTGGCTTGACCGACCGGAACACCTCACGGATCACGCCGTCGGGGCCGATCACGAACGTCGTGCGCTCGTTGCCCATGTACTTGCGCCCGTACATCGACTTCTCGACCCAGACGCCGTAGGCCTCGGCGACCGCGTGGTCCTCGTCGGCGAGCAGCGGGAACCCGAGCCCGTACTTGTCGTCGAACTTCGCCACCTTCCGGACGGGATCCGGCGAGACGCCCAGAACCACCGCGTCGGCGCCCGAGTAGTCCGCCTGGTGGTCCCTGACCCCGCACGCCTGGGTCGTGCACCCCGGCGTGTCAGCCTTCGGATAGAAGTAGAGGACGACGCTCTTGCCCCGCAGCCCCGACAGCGACACCGGATCGCCGTGCTGGTCGGGGATCGTGAAGTCGGGGGCCTGGTCGCCCGGTTCGAGTGCCATCGCGCGCCGAACCCTACTTCAACAGTCGCGACAGGCGCCTGTCCTTGAGCACCCGCCCGTCGGTCTGGCAGGCGGGGCAGTAACACATCACGTAGTCCTCGTAGAAGACCGCCTCCAGCGTGTCGCCGCACCGGGGGCAGGGTTCGCCGTTGCGGCGGTGGACGGTCAGCGGCATCGGCAGCTTGTCGGGCAGCGGCAGCGACAGCTCGCGCTCGTAGGTCTCGATCGCGCCGCCCAACACACGCATGATCGACGTCCGCAGCCGGTGCGCCTCGTCCTCCTCCAGGTCCGAGCCCCGCTTGAACGGCGACAGCCTGGCGGTGTGGAGGATCTCATCGACCCAGGAGCGCCCGATCCCCGCGATCACGTGCTGGTCGCGCAGCAGCGCGTACAGCGGCCGCGGCTCGTCGAGCAGCGTGATCAGGTCAGGCGGGTCCGGCCACGCGTCGTAGCCGAGCTCCTCGAGCGAGTCCTCGGGCTCGGAGATCCGGATCACCTTCACCCACGCCCGCTGCTTGGTACCGAACTCGCGCAGTCGCAGCTCGCGGCCGTCGCGCAACCGCACCAGCAGCCTCGAGGTCCGATCGCGGAGTGACGCGCGCGTGTCGAACAGCTGCAGCCGCCCCGCGGACATCAGGTGGACGACGAGCGCCATGCCGCCGTCGAGCTCGAGCACGAACAGCTTGCCGCGGCGCCTGACCCAGGTGAACTTCTGGCCCTCGAGCGCGGACAGCGGCGGGTCGAACGTCTTCAGCGCGTTCACGCCGGGGGCGAGCGCGGACTCGATCTCGGCACCCGCGAGCGCCTGGTCCAAGAGCCGCGCGGTGATCTCTACCTCGGGAAGCTCGGGCATTGCTCTGATTTCAGGTTAGCCCGGGAGCGAAGGCGCTCTGTTGCGATTCGGGGCGCGCGGCGCCACCCGGGGGTGCGCGCCGCACCGGCGGGCAGCGACGGTACGCTCCCCGCCTATGACTGTCGCGCTCGCCCCCGACGACATCGTCCGCACGCGCGCTGAAGCGGCCGGCAACGAGCGCGAGCCGCTGCTGGTGCTCGACCCGCTGCGGGAGTTCCTCACCGCCAACGGCCTGGACGCACCCGACGATCTCAGGGCCGAGCCGATCGGCGAGGGCCATTCGAACGTCACCTTCATCCTCTCGACGGGCGTGGTCCTGCGGCGCCCGCCACGGGGCCCGCTGCCCCCTAGCGCACACGACGTACTGCGCGAGGCGTGGCTGCTGCGGGCGCTCGAGCCGACCCCCGTTCGCGCGCCGAGGGTGCTGGCGGTCGGCGACGACACCGAGGTGATCGGCGCGCCCTTCTACGTGATGGAAGAGGTGATCGGCGACGTGATCACCGACACGATGCCCGAGCCGGTCGACAATCCCGAGCAGCGCCGGGTGATCGCCGACCAGCTGATCGAAGCGCTGGTCGAGGTCCACGGCGTCGACTGGCAGGCGATCGGGCTCGAGGGGTTCGGCAAGCCGACGGGCTACCTGGAGCGCCAGCTGCGGCGCTTCATCGGCCTGTGGGAGCACAACAAGACGCGCGAGATCCCGGAGGTCGAGCAGGTCGGGACGTGGCTGCAGGAGAACATGCCGCAGTCGCCCCCGGCGACGATCGTCCACGGCGACTACCGGCTCGGAAACACGATGTTCGCCCACGAGACGCCCGCACGGCTGAAGGCGATCTTCGACTGGGAGATGGCGACGATCGGCGACCCCCTCGCCGACCTCGGCTACATGGTGATGATGTGGGCGCAGCCGAGCGACCCGCCGTCGAAGTTCAACCTCCACACGGTCACGCGGCTCGAGGGCTTCCCGACTCGCGACGAGCTGATCGCGACCTACGAACAACGCTCGGGTCGCTCGATGGTCGCGCTCAACTGGTACGTGACGCTCGCCCTGTGGAAGGCGATCGTGTTCATGGAGGGCAACTACAAGCGCGCGGTCTCCGGTGCGACCGACGATCCCTACCTGAAGTCGTTCGGCGACGGCGTGATCGAGATTGCCAAGCGCGCCGTGGCCGTCTCCGAGCATGGCCTCTGAGGCTCCCGTCGACAACACCGGCGCCCCGTACAAAGGCCTGCTGGTCGACTACGGCGGGGTGCTCACGACCGATCTGTTCGACTCGTTCCGCGCGTTCTGCGAGGTCGAGGGCCTGGAGCCTGAGGCGATCGGCCAGAGCTTCCGTAGGGATCCGTCATGTCGCGAGCTGCTGATCGGGCTCGAGACGGGCAAGCTCGACGAGGAGGACTTCGAGGTGCGCTTCGCCGAGATCCTCGGCGTCAGCGCGTCCGGGCTGATCGAGCGGCTGATGTCCGACTCGAAGCCCGACGAGGCGATGGTCGCGGCGGTCTCGAGCGCCCGCCGCCAGGGCATCCGCACCGGCCTGATCTCGAACTCGTGGGGCACGCGCCGCTACGACCGCGCGCAGCTCGCACAGCTGTTCGACGGCGTCGTGATCTCGGGCGAGGTCGGGATCCGCAAGCCGGCACCGGAGATCTATGAGCTCGGGGCCCGCGAGATCGGGCTCGACCCCGGTGACTGCGTGTTCGTCGACGACCTGCCGTTCAACCTGACGCCCGCCGCCGAGCTCGGCATGGGGACCGTCCACCACACCGCGACGACGGACACGATCCCCGAGCTCGAGCGACTGCTCGGCGTCGCGCTCAAGTGACGCTCGCCCCCAAAAGCACCGGGGCGCGCGCGGGAGCAGCCGGACTCGCCGCCCTCGCGCTCGCCGCCTGCGGCTCCTCCAGCGCCTCGCCGGCGCAGGTCCGCACCCAGGCGAGCGCGATCTGCGCGCGCGCGAACGCCCGCATCGGCCGGATCACCACGCCCGCCAACGCGACCGGCGCGCTCGCGTTCCTCGACAGCGGCATCTCCTCGCTCAAGCCCGAGCTGACGCAGCTCAAGCGGCTGAGCGTGTCCGGCGACGCGTCCGACGTCTGGAATACCGCGGTGCGGACGCTGTCCCAGCAGCTTGCCGCGCTCGAGACGACCGCCTCGAAGATCCGCGGCGGGGCCGACCCCGTGCAGGCGTTCAAGTCGCTCCAGCAGACGCTCGCGCCGCTCGAGACCGAGGCCAACGGCGCCTGGCAGGCGCTTCAGATCCCGTCCTGCCAGAGCCAGTAGGGCGCGGGCGGCGGGCTAAAGCACTGCGGGCCCGACCGGTCGGCTGCGCCGACCTGGCCGGGCCCGCAGGGAGGAGAGACTGCTAGCGCCGGCTGGCACCCGTCGGACCGGTCGGACCGGTCGGACCGGTCGGGCCGGTGCCCGGGCCGGCGCCGGTGCCGGTCCCGGCCCCGGACGACACGTCCGTCCCGGGCGGGACGACGGCCTTCAGGCGAGCCGTGCAGGTCATGTGCACGTCGCTGTCTCCTGTGGAGCAATTCATGACGCCCACCTTCTGGCCCTTGACGCCCTGATAGAGCCCGGTGCCCCTGGCGAGCTTGACGGTCCCGGTGAACGTCTGGCTGTAAAAGCCGGTTTCCGAAAGCGGCGGAGCCTCATTCGGGCTGACGTCGAACGACCCCGACAGGGTGCCGCTACCGAGGAACATCGTGTAGGTGCCGACGGTGTCGCCGTCGTCGGGGACGTTGAACACCGTGTGGACGGTGCCGCCGCCCCATCCGGGGCAGGCGGTCGGGCCATATGTGTCGCCGTCCGCCGGCGGCTGATCGACGTTGGCCTGACCCTGGGGCGGGACCGTCGAGAGCGACCAAGCGCACTTGAGCGCCACGACCGTCGGCTTCGGCGGTGCCACCTTCGGGTGGTGCTTGTGGTGATGCGACGAGGTGGCCGCGAACGCCACCCCCACGCCAACCACCAGGGAAACCACGCTGACCGCGGCCCCTGCGGTGTAGATACGACGTTTCACGAGTTCCTCCATGTTTGTCTGACGAGAGGTTGGATTCCGAACAACGCCACCCGCGTCGGAAGCGACGGTTGCAGGGGCCACTTGATGGTTATTGCCGCCGGGCCCGACCGCGTTCGCGGCCGGGCCCCGCAGGCGACTACGGTCTCGCTCAACTCACTGAATGCGGTTGACCGTGGCCAGTGCCGCGTTCTTCACGACCTTCGGAAGCGGCGCGAAGTCGAGCCTCGGGCCGAACTGCTGCCCGCTCGTGAGCGCGTACGTGAGGAACTGACGGAGCAGCGCTCCCTGGGACGCGTTGGTTGGCACCAGCGCGTACGTGAACGTCGCGATCGGATACGCGGTCCTCGCGCTCCTCGGCGGGTTCACGATCGTCACCTCGTTGGCCGAGGAGACGCTGTGTACGACTGCCGCTGCTGCCTCGATCGCGGTCAAATTCGGCGCGATGTACCTACCGGCCGAGTTCTGGATGAACACCGCCGGCAGGTGATCGGCGATCAGGTACGAGACCGCGATGTACGCGATCGCGCCGTTCGTCTGGGCGACCGCCGTGGCCATTCCGGTGTTGCCCTTGGCGCCCGGGCCCACCGGCCAGCTGACCGTCGTCGAGGTACCGATGTTCGAGCGGAACGTCGGGCTCGCAGCGGACTCGTACTTGGTGAACGCGTAGGTGTCACCCGAGCCGTCCGACCGGTGAAAGACCGTGATCGGCAGGTTCGGGAGAGCCACCTTCGGGTTCAGCGCCTTGATCTTTGGGTCGTTCCAGTTCTTGACCTGGCCGACGTAGATCGCCGCGATCACGTTGCCCGTCAGCTTCAGCTTCGGAATACCGTGAAGGTGATAGCTGACGCCGGTCGCCGACAATGCCCAGGGGATCTGGACGAGATTGCCCGGGACGCCCGAGTACGCCGACAGCGGCGCGTCCGATGCGCCGAAGTCGACCAGGCCCTGCGCGATGTCCTTCTCGCCGGTTCCGGAGCCAACCGCGTTATAGGTGATCGTGTTGCCGGTAGCGCTGCCGAATGCCGCCGCCCACTCCGCCTCGATCGGCGCGACGAACGTCGAGCCCGCGCCCTGGAGCGTCGCCGCGGAGGCGCCCGCGGCGCTCAGACCGAAGACACAACCTGCGAGCAACCCCGCGCAGGTGAGCCCGGCCAATCTCTTGAAGAGCAAAGCAGTTCCTTTCAGTAGAGGAAACCCCGATGAACCCGATGTGGCCCGGCCGCCCTCTTCGAGCCAGAGCACAGCATCGCCGTCGCGCCCAGACAACCTGTGGCCGAGTTGTTACTGAGACTTTGAGATCTGGTGACGCGCGGAGGAAACGCTGATTACACCGCTGGACGTTTCTCGCGCATGCACCCTGTAACAGAGTTGGGAACGACATTTGACGCTTTTGTGACGAGTAGGCAAGCGCTCAGGTCACACCGGCCTTATTTCCGGGATGACCTGTAACCGAGTTGTTACTGAGACTTTGCGATCTTGTGACGAAAGAGGGAGCGCCCCAGCCAGGCCGCGCCATTTCTCCTAGCCTTGCGCGCCGTGCCATCAGGAGGAGCCGCACAGTGGGGGTGACGGCGCCGGTCGCGCGCCGTCCGGCTCACGCCCAGAGGGCCAGCCGCACCGGCGATCGGGTCATGCGCGGACTGTGCGCGCTCGCGGGGATCATCGTCGCGATCACGCTGGTCGATCTCGCCTACCAGCTGATCCACAACTCGAGCCCGGCGATCAGCAAGTTCGGGATCGGATTCCTCGGCCACGAGGCGTGGGCCCCGAACTTCAAGATCTTCGGCGCCGCGGACATGATCTACGGCACCGTCGTGAGCTCGGCGATCGCGCTGCTGATCGCGGCGCCCCTGGGGATCGCGATCGCGATCTGGCTGGCGATGATCGCCCCCCGCCGCATCAGCGCCGTGGTCGGGCCGCTCGTCGAGATGCTCGCGGCGGTGCCGAGCATCATCTACGGGTTCTGGGGCGTGATCGTGCTCGCGCCGTTCATCCAGAAGCCTCGAGCCCGGGCTCCACAGCGCGCTCGGGTGGATCCCGCTATTCGGGGAACCGCAGACGACCGGCATCAGCATGCTCGCCGCCGGCAATCGTGCTGACGCTGATGATCCTGCCGATCCAGGCGGCGCTGAGCCGCGACCTGTTCCTCACCGTGCCGCGGGAGTTGAAGGAAGGCGCCGAGGCGCTCGGCTCGACCCGCTGGGAAATGATCCGCGGGATCGTCATCCCCTCGACGCTGTCGGGCGTGACCGCTGCAACGGTGCTCGCGCTGGGACGCGCGCTCGGCGAGGCGATCGCGGTTTCGCTCGTGATCGGCGACGCCAACGGGATCCACGCAAACCTGTTCCTCCCCGGCGCGACGCTCGCCGAGCGGATCGCCAACCAGTTCCCCAGCCCGGTGAACGCGCTCCACACCGCCTCGATGTTCTACTGCGGCCTGATCCTGCTGGCGATCTGCCTGCTGACGAGCGTGCTCGCGCGGATAATCGCCGGGCGCTTTGACGTCGAGCGCCGGTATGCGATGGCGGCGATGGCATGAGCACCGCCGATCAAACGGCCGCGCTCGGCGGCGACACACCGCTGTTCGACCCCACCGCTCCCCTGACCCCGACCGGCAACCTGCGCCGGCGAATGTTCGTCAGCCGGCTGGTCGACGGCAGCGCGGGCCTCGCGGCGCTCGTCGCGGTGGCGCTGCTCGGAATCGTCGTGTACGCGGTCGTCATCCGCGGCGCCAAGGCGCTCAGCTTCGACTTCGTGTTCACCAACCCCCAGGGGCTGACGGGCGGCGGGATCTTCAACTCGCTGCTCGGCTCGTTCGAGGTGGTGATGATCGGTGCGGTGATCGCGGCGCCGATCGGGATCCTGACCGGCCTGTACCTGACGGAGTTCGCCGGCAAGCGTTCGCGCACCGGGCGCCTGCTGACGGTCGCCCTCGACGTGCTCCAGGGCGTCCCGACGATCGTCATCGGACTGTTCATCTTCGGGCTGCTCGTGATCCCGCTGCACCAGCAGTCGGGGATCGCCGGCGCCATCGCGCTGGCGATCGTGATGCTGCCGCTGATGGCGCGCGCGAGCCAGGAGGTGCTGCTGCTCGTGCCGAGCACGCTCCGCGAGGCCGCCGACTCGCTCGGCGTCGCACGCTGGCGCGCCCTGCTGACGGTGATCGTCCCCGCCGCCGCCGGCGGGATCATCACCGGGATCATCCTCGCCACGGCGCGTGCCGCGGGCGAGACGGCGCCGATGCTGATCCTCAACTCGATCTACAACCCCAACACGACCCAGCTGAACCCGCTCCACGGCGTCCCCAACATGCCGATGCTGATCTACACCGCGTACGACCTCGCGGTCCCCGACGCGCTGACGCGGTGTGGGGGGCGGCGTTCGTGCTGCTGTTCGGGATCCTGATTGCAAACGTCGGCGCGCGCCTGCTGCTGGCGCGAAGCCGTGCGAAGATGGGCGGTGGGCGCATCGAGTGCCGTGGACGAACCCATCCCGACTCGCGTCCGGATCCAAACCGAGACGCTGCCGACCGCAGGTACCCCCGCGCGCGCGCGAGGAGTTCGACATCGACGCGGTCCGCCAAGCCGTGTTCGACATCCGCGACATGTCGGTCCACTACGGGTCCAAGGAAGCGCTGACACGGACGACGCTGAAGATCTACAAGAACCTGGTGACGGCCGTGATCGGGCCATCGGGCTGCGGCAAGTCGACGTTCATCCGCAGCCTCAACCGGATGAACGACTCGATCCCCGGCGTTCAGGCTCGGCGGGCAGGTCCTCTACCACGGCCACGACGTGTACGGTCCGGGCGTCAACCGGGTCGAGGTCAGGCGCCGGATCGGGATGGTCTTCCAGAAGCCGAACCCGTTCCCGAAGTCGATCTACGACAACGTCGCGTGGGCGCCGCGCAACCTCGGCCTGCGCTCGCACGCTCGACGAACGGGTCGAGCGGGCGCTCCGACAGGCGGCGCTGTGGGACGAGGTCAAGGACCGGCTGAAGACAGTCGGCGCTCGGGCTCTCCGGGGGGTCAGCAGCAGCGGCTCTGCATCGCCCGCGCGATCGCGGTCGAGCCCGACGTGCTGCTGCTCGACGAGCCCGCCTCCGCGCTGGACCCGATCGCGACCGCGGCGATCGAGGACCTGATGCTCGAGCTCAAGAGCCGCTACACGATCGTGATCGTCACCCACAACATGCAGCAGGCCGCCCGCGTCGCCGACCGCGCCGCGTTCTTCAGCCTCGACCGCGACGAGAACGTCGGGACGCTGATCGAATACGACGACACGGAGACGATCTTCCGCGACCCGCACGACCACCGCACGCGCGAGTACGTCACCGGTCAGTTCGGGTAACCGGATCGCGCATGCGCGATCCGGCCGGCGGCGCATGCGCCGCCGGCCGCCCGGTGCATGCACCGGGCGGAACTACGCCCCGATCGCGTCGTGCGAGACCTGCTTGAGCAGCGGCTGTCCGCACTGCCAGCAGTACACGGCGCCGACTCGAGTGCGGGGCGCCGCACGAGGCGCACTCGCCCGCGGTCGAGGTCTCCTCGAGCCGGAGGATTCGCTCGACCTCGCTCAGCTCGGCGTCGGCGTCCTGGAGCTCGGCCGCGCGGCTGGACGATCACGTCGACCCGGATCCGGTCGCGGATCGCCATCTCGTAGACGAGCCCGCCGAGGTCCCACTGGAGCTCGGCGACGCGGGCGTTGAGCTGGTCGCGGCGGCGCTGGAGGTCGATCAGGTCGGCGCCCTTGGCGTCCGCCCCGAACGGCTGCTTCCCGGCCTTGCCCGCCTTCGGCGGGCGCTGCTGGTTCGGCTCCTGCGCCGCGCGGCCCGGAGTCATCTGGACGGTACCGCGGAGACGTTGGGTGAAGTCCGGCATCGGCTACGGGGTGTTCCCGAAGAAGTTGCCGTCGAACTTGCCCTGGTTGCAGCCGGCGCCGCCGCTGCAAGCCCCTCCGACCTGCTGCGTCGGGTTGTTGACGAGGTTGTTGCTGCTGCTCCCGAACACCTTGTTGGCGGCCGCGGACGCCTTCGCCTTGGTCGCCGCGTTCAGGCGGACCACGACCTGCTTGGTCTTCTGCACCTTGCCGTGCTTCTTCAGGTTGGCGGTCGCGTTTCCGGCGGACGAGTTGCTGACGCCCGCGCCTGTGCCGGCGCCGGCACCGCCGACGGTGAGGATCTGGGGAGCCGCGGCCGCGCGCTGCGTCGTGGAGTTGCTGTTGTGGCCGATCAGCACGCCGACTCCGAGCGCAAGCAGCAGCGTCGCGATCCCGGCGACCAGCGTCGCGCGGCCGAGACCCGCGAGCGATGCGGCTTGGGGGGCTCCGGCTCCCTGGCGGCCGCGGACTGCGCCGCCAGCGATATCGAAGGAGAACCGCGCCTTGCCGCGCCGGCTGCCGCAGTTCACGCAGTAGCGCTGATCACTCGCGAGCGGCTGCTGGCAGTTGGAGCAGCGGTCGCCGACGGTTGCCGAGACGAGTTCGGTCGTGGGGCTCTCGTCACCGCCGTCGGTATGGATATCGGGCATCGCCACCGGCGCCAGTATGGTGGCGACCCGGTTGGCAGTTGTGGCCAAGATGTGACCGGACTTCCAGGGCGCGGGTTGGCGGATTGGTCCGGTTTTGGGGGGCCGCTTCGGTGGCGGAGCGGTCACAGCGCTTTCACATCCTTGCCGGTCGCTCACGCGACACTCATCGGTGGCCATGAGCTCAGACCAACGCGAGGATCGGAGCGTCTCGAACTGCTCTGAGTGCGGGGCGCCGCTCGCGCACGACCAGCGCTATTGCGTGAGCTGCGGGACCCGCCGGAGCGGATCCCGTCGCACGTCGCCGGGCTGTTCGCGGGGATCATGGAGCGCGGTCGCCGGGTGGCGACCCCGGCCCGTCCCGACGGCGAGCCGCTCGTCCCGGAGCGTCACTGGTACGACTCCTGGGTCCAGGCGCCGCGCGCGGCCGCGGTGGCGGTGCTGTCGATGCTCGGCTTCGGCGTCGTCCTCGGCTCGCTCGTCACCGGCAGCGCCGCGAGCCCGCTCGGCCCGATCATCGTCGCGGAGTCGCCCGCGAGCCAGAGCGCGAACCAGCTCGGCGCGGGCGGCGCCGGTGGGGCCGGGGACAGCGGCTCGAGCGGTGGCGGCGTGCAGACGATCACGGTCACCCAGGGTGGCGGCGCGACTGGGTCGAGCGGCTCGAGCGGCTCGAGCGGTACGGGCAGCACCTCGACCACGACGACAACGACGGGTGGCCTCTCACCGGTCGCTGGCTCGCCGCCGATCAAGCACGTGTTCATGATCATGCTCGCCGACCAGGGCTACCAGGCGACGTTCGGGCACAACAAGAACGATCCGTACCTGGCGAAGACGCTCGCCCAGCAGGGTGAGCTCGTGATCAACTACTACTCGGTCGCGGGCGGCTCGCTCGCTAACGAGGTCGCGCTTGTCAGCGGCCAGGGCCCGACGCCGAACAACGTCAACAACTGCCCGGTGTACACGGACGTGGTCCCCGCCGAGAACGGCGCCAAGGGCCAGGTGCTCGGCGCCGGATGCGTGTACCCGGCGAGCACGCAGACGCTCGCCGACCAGGTGACCGCGGCCGGGCTGCAGTGGAAGGCGTACGTCCAGACCAGGGCAGCGGCAACGCCGCCGCGCTGCAGGCGTGCAGCCACCCGAAGATCGGCGCGCACGACAGCGGCAAACCGACCGCGAAGGACCCGGTCGTGACCTGGCGCAACCCGTTCATGTACTTCGACGCGCTCGCGAAGGCGAAGTGCCCCAAGAACGACGTGCCGCTCACTCGGCTCGCGACCGACCTGAAGTCCGCCGACTCGACGCCGACGCTGTCCTACATCGTCGCCGACCCGTGCGACGACGGCAGCGACACCCCGTGCGCGCCGCGCGCGAAGGCGGGGCCGGCCGCGGCCGACGCGTTCCTCAAGTCGGTGGTGCCGGGGATCCTGAAATCGCCCGCATACAAGGCCGACGGGCTGATCGCGATCACCTATGACCAGTCACCGCAGAACGTGCCGGCCGCCGACACGACCAGCTGCTGCGGCACCCCGAAGAACTATCCGAACCTGATCGGGTTCGAGCCGATCCCCACCTCCACCGGGCCGACCGGGCCGACCGGGCCGACGGGTCCCTCGGGTGCGACCGGCCCGACCGGGCCCGCCGCCCCGGTGGATCTCGGGGGCGGCCAGACGAACCCGACCGGCGGCGGCGGGCAGGTGGGGCTGCTGCTGCTCTCGCAGTACGTCCAGCCCGGAGTGCCCGAGGTGACCGACTACTACGACCACTACTCGCTGCTCGCGAGCATCGAGGACTCGTTCGGTTTCAAGCACCTCGGCTACGCGAGCGCGTCGCAGCTGCCCGTGTTCGGCGCGGGCGTCTGGACCGCGTTCAGCGGTTAGCCACGCGCGCTGAGCACCGCGGCCGCGTCTTCCAGCCGGTCGTCGCCCCAGAACAGCTGCCCGTCGACCGCGACCGTCGGGACGCCGGTGACGCCCGCCTCGAGCGCCGCGTCGGTCTCGGTCCGCAGGCGCTGCTTGACCTCGTCGCCGCGGACGCGCTCGTCGAAGCCCTCGACGTCCACGCCCGCGCGCGCGAGCGACTCGCGCACGGCGTCGGCGTCGGCGAGGTGGCGGCCCTCGACGAACATCGTCCGGTAGAGCTCGAGCGCGGCCGCGCGCTGCTCGTCCTGATCCCGCGTGAGCAGCAGCCCGCGGAGCGCGGCCAGCGAGTAGGTCTCCGCGGGCCACCCGTCCGGGTAGCGGGGCTCGGGCAGCCCGCGCTCGCGGGCGCGTTCCGCGATCTCGTCGAAGTGATCCTCCCGGCCCTCGCGCAACGACCACGGCACCTTGCCGACCGCCCGGATGATCACCCCGAACGCGATCGGGCGCCACTCGGGACGGACCGGCAGCACTTCGTCGACCCTCAGCGCAGCGAGATACGCGTACGGCGAGCTGACGTCGTAGAAGAAGACCGGTCCGTCCACGCGGGACCCGCGGTGGCGCGCTAGTCGCGCTTGCCGCGGCCGTACAGGAACTTGAACAGCCGCTGGAGCATCCGCGTGCGTCCCGCCTTGTACGGGAACATGTGGATGTCCCGCTTGGGCGCCAGCTTCGTGACGAGCAGCGACTGGACCTTCGTGTACTTGCGGATCCCGCTCGAGCCGTGGCGGCTGCCGACGCCCGAGGTCTTCCAGCCGCCCATCGGGAGATTCAGGGCGGTGTAGTTGACCTGCGCGTCGTTCACGCAGACGACGCCCGACTCGACCCGGCGCGCCAGCGCCTCGCCCTTCTCGGTGTCTTTGGTCCAGACGCTCGCTTGGAGGCCGTACGGGGAGTCGTTGGCCAGCTTGACCGCTTCGTCAGTGTCGCGGACCTTCATGATCGGCAGCGTCGGACCGAACGTCTCCTCGGTCATGCACTTCATCGAGTGGTCGACGTCGACCAGCACCGTCGGCTCGTAGAAGTGGCCGCTGCCGGTGCCGCGGTGACCGCCGGTGAGCACCTTGGCGCCCTTCTCGACGGCATCGCGAACGTGCTCGTCGACCGTGTCGACCTGCGAGGGGAACGTCATCGCGCCGACGTCGACCGACGCGATTCCGGCCGGCACGCCCTGGCGCAGCTTCGAAACGTTCTCGGTGACCTTCTGGACGAACTCGTCGTAAACCGGCTCCTCGACGTACACGCGCTCGACCGAGATGCAGACCTGGCCGCCGTTGTTCATCGAGTAGAACGCGGCCGCGTTGGCGGCGCGGTCGAGGTTGGCGTCGGCGCAGACGATCATCGGGTCCTTGCCGCCGAGCTCGAGGTAGGCCGGGATCAGCGCGTCGGCCGCAGTCTTCATCACGGCCTTGCCGACCTCGGTCGAGCCCGTGAACATCACGCAGTCGACCTGGCCGATCAGCGCCGCGCCGGTCCCACCGGAGCCGGTGGCGACCTGGAAGACCCCGTCCGGGATCCCGGCCGCGCGCATCATCTCCTCCATCAGCAGCGAGCTCAGCGGCGTGATCGAGCTCGGCTTGAGGATCACGCTGTTGCCGGCCATCAGCGCGGGGATGCAGTCACCGAACGAGTTCGCGATCGGGAAGTTCCACGGGCCGATCACGCCGACGACGCCGACCGGCACGTAGCGGATGATCAGCTTCTTGCCGGCGACCACCGGGTTGTTCCACGACGGGACGTGCTCGTCGGCGAGGTACCCCTCCGCCTCCTTGGCCCAGAACCCGAGCGCCGCGACCGTGTAGCCGTAGTCGGCGAGCTGCGCGTCCTCGTAGGTCTTGCCGGACTCCGAGACGACCGTCTCGATCACGCGCTCGATGTTGTCGACCATCCACTTCTGCGCGCGGCGGACGATCCGGCCGCGGCCCTCGAACCCCAGCGCCTCCCAGCCCGGCTGCGCCTCGCGGGCGCGCCTCACCATCTGGGTGAGCTCGTCCTCGCTCAACGCCGGAACGTTTGCGATGACCTCGCCGGTTGCTGGGTTCTCGACCGGGATCGTGGGCGCCGCGGCTCCGCCGTTGGTCGCGGCCGCGGTCTTCTCGGTGACGCTCGCCATCTCTTCTCCTCGCGCAATGTTTGGCTGTGCAGCCAAGCGTACCGAGGGAGGGCCTAGTCGAGCGAGATGGACTCGATCGTCGGTGGCTCGAGCGGCCGGTCACGACCGTCCGTCGGCAGCTTCTCGATCGCGTCGACGGTGTCCATCCCGTCCGTGACGCTGCCGAAGACGGTGTGCTTGCCGTCGAGCCAGGGGGCGCTCGCGGTGGTGACGAGGAAGAACTGAGACCCGTTCGTGTTGGGCCCGGCGTTCGCCATCGCGAGCGCCCCCCGCACGACCTTGTGGTCGTTGAACTCGTCCTCGAACGTGTACCCGGGCCCTCCGGTACCGGTGCCCTCCGGACACCCGCCCTGGATCATGAAGTCGGGGATCACCCGGTGGAAGATGATCCCGTCGTAGAAGCCGTCATTGGCCAGCTTCTTGAAGTTCTCAACCGTCTTGGGCGCGTCCTCGTCGAACAGCTCGATCGTGATCGGGCCCTGCGAAGTGTTCATGGTGGCTGTGGTCATCCGGCCACCCTAGCGGGGGAGGGCCGGGGAGGCTTATGAGCTATCCCTTGGCGGGCTCGATCCGCAGCGTGTGCCCGCGGACCTCGGAGCCGTCCACCTGCTCGATGACGCGCTCAGCGTCGCGCTCGGGCACCTCCACAAATGAGAACCGCTCGAGCAGGCGAACGTTCCGAACGGACTCGCCGTCGAGTCCGGTGGCCGAGGTGATCGCGTGGATGATGTCCGAGGGCTCGAGCCCGGCCGCACGGCCGGCGGAGACGATCAGCTTGCGCCCGGGGCCGTCGCCGTTCGGCGACAGGCGGGGCTTCGAGTGGCGCCGCGGCTTCGGCGTGACCGGCGTCGGGGCGACGTGCGCGTCCTTGACCCACGGCGCGAGCGTGACGCCCGCGTGCTTCTCGATCGCGGCGATCTCCTTGCGCTGGCGCGGCTCGAACAGTGTGATCGCGCGGCCGCTGCGACCGACGCGGGCGGTGCGGCCGATCCGGTGGACGTACACGTCGGGGGAGGTGGGCACGTCGTAATTGATTACGTGCGAGACGCCGGAGATGTCAAGCCCGCGGGCCGCGACGTCGGTCGCCACCAGCAGCGGCAGGCGGCCGTCCTTGAACGAGATCATCACCCCGTCGCGCGCGCCCTGGGTCATGTCGCCGTGCAGCGCGCGGACGTCCATTCCGCGGTCGCGCAGCCGGCGGTACAGCTCATCGGTGCGGATCTTGGTCCGCACGAACACGATCGCCTGAGTCGGCCGCTCGGACTGGAGCACCTCGATCAGCTTGTCGACCTTGTCGCGCGGCTTGACCTCGAGCGCGAACTGCTCGACCGAGTCGACGGTGAGGGTCGCGGTCTTGACCTTGATCGTCACCGGGTCGTACATGTACTGCTCCGCCAGCCGGCGGATCGGGGGCGGCATCGTTGCGCTGAACAGCGCGGTCTGACGGCTTGACGGAGTCAGCGACATGATCCGCTCGACGTCCTCGATGAACCCGAGGTCGAGCATCTCATCGGCCTCGTCGAGCACCACGAACCGGCACGAGTGGAGCATCAGCGAGTGGCGCGAGATCAGGTCCTTGACCCGGCCGACCGTGCCGACCACGATCTGGCCGCCGGCACGCAGCTGGGACTGCTGCGAGCGGATCGGCGCGCCGCCGAACACCGCGACCACGTCGACGCCCTTGCGCGCGCCGTACGCGCGTAACGCCTGGGTGACCTGGATGCACAGCTCGCGCGTCGGCGTGAGCACCAGCCCCTGAATCTCGGCCTCATCCGGATCGACGTACTGGAGCATCGGCAGCCCGAACGCGGCCGTCTTGCCGGAGCCCGTCTGCGCCTGCCCGATCACGTCCTTGCCCTCGAGCAGCGGCGGGATCGTCTGCTCCTGGATCGGGCTCGGCATCTCGTAGCCGACATCGCGGATCGCTTCGAGCAACTCGGGCTGCAGTCCGAGATCGGCAAAACTGGTCACGGGGACGAAGATAGCTGGCCGGTGATATAGTTCGGGCCCGAATGGTTCGGAGCCTAACTACTTCTCCACATGGCTGAGGCCGTCAACGGCAACGGCCGCGTCGCCGACAAGATCGATTCGCGCATCTGGCGGGTGGCCGCTGTGGTGCTGCTCGGGTCGGTGATGTCGATCCTCGACACGACGATCGTCAACGTCGCGTTGGCGACGCTCGGGCACGACCTGCACTCGTCGATCTCGCAGATCCAGTGGGTCGTGACGGGGTACATGCTCGCGCTAGCCGCGGTGATCCCGGTCACAGGGTGGGCCGCGCGGCGGTTCGGCGCCAAGCGCGTGTACCTGGTCTCGCTGGTGCTGTTCACGATCGGCTCGGCCCTGTGCGGTCTCGCCACGTCGAGCGAAGAGCTGATCGTGTTCCGCGTGCTCCAGGGCGTCGGCGGCGGGATGCTGCTGCCGATCGGCCAGCTGATGCTCGCCGAGGCGGCCGGGCCCAAGCGGATGGGCCGCGTGATGAGCATCGTCGCCGTCCCGATGATGCTCGCGCCGATCCTCGGCCCGACGATCGGCGGGCTGATCATCCAGAACGCGAGCTGGCGCTGGATCTTCTACGTCAACGTCCCGATCGGCGTGATCGCGGTGATCGCCGCGCTGCGGACGCTGCCAACGGTCAAGCCAGCCGCCAAGACGGAGGCGCTCGACTACCGCGGGCTGGTGCTGATGAGCGCGGGCCTGGCGCTGATCACCTACGGCTTCGCCGAGATCGGCACGACCGGCAGCTTCACGTCCGTCAAGGTGCTCGTGCCGGTGCTCGTGGGACTCGCGCTGGTCGCGCTGTTCGCGGTGCACGCGCTGCGGATCCCCCGCCCGCTGCTCGATCTGCGGCTGTTCAAGCGCCCGACCTTCTCGACCGCGTCGATCGCGATGTTCTTCCTCGCCGCGGCGCTGTTCGGGGGGATGATCCTGTTGCCGCTGTACTGGCAGGACATCCGACACTTCAGCGTCGTCGACGCCGGCCTCTTGATGGGCCCGCAGGGGATCGGGGCGGCGATCTCGATGCCGATCGCCGGGAGGCTGACCGACCGCTACGGCGGCGGGCCGATCGCGCTGATCGGAGTCACGATCGTGGCTGTGCTGACGATCCCGTTCGGTCTGGTCGGTGCGCACACGTCGATCGTGTGGCTGTCGGTCGTGGGCCTGCTGCGGGGGACCGGCATCGGGTTCGGCTTCATGCCCGCGATGACCGCCGCGTTCGCCTCGCTCGAGCGCAAGGAGCTGTCCGACGCGACCCCGCAGCTGAACGTGCTGCAGCGAGTCGGGGGCTCGTTCGGGACCGCGATCCTGGCGGTCGTGCTCCAGCGCGCGCTCGTGGGCGCAGACACGCTTCCGGCCCAGGCGAACGCGTACGGGGTCGCGTTCTGGGCCTCGGCGGTGCTCGCCGCGGGCGCGATCGTCCCCTGCCTGCTGTTGCTCCGCGCCGAGCGCCGGGCGCGGGCCGAGCACCCGGCGCAGATTCCGCGCGACGAGGAGCTCGCGGCGGAGACCGCGGTGGCGGCATGACGACCACCGCTACCCGGGCGCGCGCGGACGCGCTGACGGCCTTCAGCCGTGCGTGGAAGGGCGCGCTGGCCGCGATGCGGCGGATGCGCAGCCGCGAGACCCAGCACCCGGGCGAGCTCAGCTACGCCCAGTACGGCCTGCTGTTCGCGCTGTTCGACGCCGAGCCCCGCTCAACCCGGGAACTCGCGCTCGCCGCGGACGTCTCCCCCCGACCGCGACCGAGATGCTCGACTCGCTGACCGCGGCCGGGCTCGTCGAACGGACCCGGTCGGTCGCGGACAAGCGGATCGTCCTCACCAAGCTGACCGACCGCGGCAACGCGCTCGTCGAGGAGAGGCGGGCGCAGTTCGAGCCGCGTTGGAGGGCCGCGTTCGGCGAGTTCAGCGACGAGGAGCTCGCGACCGCCGCGCGGGTGATGGACGCGTTGCGCGAGCTGTTCGACGGGATCGACGAGTCCGAGCGCTGAACCTCAGCGGAAGCTGACGGTTCCGTCGAGGTGTGGCGTGCCCTTGCCGGCGCCGCGGACGTTGAACGCGATCTCGTTCGCGTCCGCCCGCTCACCGAACTGGACCGTCGCCGGCAGCAGGATCGGCTTGCGGAACCGGACCTCGGTGCTGAAGCTGTCGGGCAGCCGGGGGTGCAGCGCGGCCAGGCAGCGCGCATTCGTCCACATCCCGTGGGCGATCGCGGTCGGGAACCCGAACGCCTTCGCGCTCAGCGAGTGCATGTGGATCGGGTTCATGTCGCCCGACACCGACGCGTACCGGCGGCCGAGGTCCCCGGGCAACCGCCAGGTCGCGGTCACCGGCAGCTCGGCGGGCTCCCTGTCGCGCTCGCCGCGCTCGCCGGACGGCTCGCCGCGCTTGAGGATCGTCGAGCCCTCCTCCCACACCAGCTCGCCGGCGGCGCGCGCCTCGGTGCGCAGCGTGAACTGCCGGCCGCGGGGATGGGGCTCGAGCGGCGTCGCGCGCACGTCGATGTCGAGCTCCTCGGTCACCCGGATCGGGCGGTGCTGGACGATCTCGTTCGACACGTGCACGAGCCCGAGCGCCGGAAACGGGAACCGGCTGTCGGTCATCAGCTTGAGGTGGAGCGGGAACGCGAGGATGTGCGGGTAGGTCGGCGGCAGCTGATCGCGCAGCGGGAATTTGCAGACGCGGTTGTAGGCCGGGAGCCTGTCGCGGTCGACGACGACGCCCTCGAGCTTCAGCGTCAGCTCAGGGACGTCGTCCCCGCGGCCGCCGCCGACAAATGGCAGCTTCGAGGCTCCCGGGATCATCGCCGCGCCCGCGCGTGCGAACAGCGGCAGCATCCCCGGCGAGCTCGACAGGACCTTCTGCTCGGTCGCCATCGTCAGGCTCCGAGCAGGCTCTGGCCGCAGACCCGCACGACCTGCCCGGTGACGCCGGCCGAGCCCGGATGTGCGAACCAGGCGATCGTCTCGGCGACGTCGACCGGGAGACCACCCTGGGCGAGACTGTTCATCCGGCGGCCCGCCTCGCGGGTCGCGATCGGCATCGCCGCGGTCATCTGGGTCTCGATGAAGCCCGGCGCGACCGCGTTGATCGTCGTCCCCCGCTTTGCCAGCGGCGACGCGTACGCCTGCACCATCCCGATCACCCCGGCCTTCGAGGTCGCGTAGTTGGTCTGGCCGGCGTTGCCGGCGATCCCGCTGATCGAGGACACGCACACGACGCGGCCGTTGTCGCGGACCGCCCCGAGCGAGAACAGCTCGGAGTCGATCCGGTGCGGCGCGATCAGGTTGATCTCCATCAGGAGGTCCCACTGCTCCTCGCTCATCCGCGCGATCGTCTTGTCGCGCGTGATCCCGGCGTTGTGGACGACGAGGTCGACGCCGCCGTGCTTGTCGAGCAGGTACGAGGCGATCGTCGCGGGCGCGTCCTCGTCGGTGATGTCGAGCTCGAGCTCCGTTCCCTGCCCCGGGACGTCGACGCCGACGACGTGCGCGCCGTCGCGTTCGAGCACGTCGGCGATCGCCTTGCCGATCCCGCGAGCCGCGCCGGTCACGAGCGCCACCCTCCCGTTCAGAGGCTGCTCCCAATCGATCCGGTCGACCTTCGCCACGGCCTTGCCGACGCGCACGACCTGGCCGGAGACGTACGCCGACTTCGGCGACAGGAAGAACCGGAGCGTCGAATCGATGTCGTCGTCGCCGTCGCGGTCCACGTAGATGAGCTGTGCCGTGGCACCCCGGCGGACCTCCTTGCCGAGCGACCGTGTGAGCCCCTCGAGCGCCCGCTGCGCGACCGCCTCCTCCGGGTCCTCGCACGACTCGGGCGGCGTCCCGAGCACGAGCACGCGGCCCGAGCGTCGCACGCGTCGCAGCGTCGGGCTGAAGAACGTCCACGCCTCCTTCAGGTCGGGGCTGCCGGCGATTCCGGTCGCGTCGAACACGAGCGCCCCGTAGGTGTCGTCCGAGGAGGCGGTGTCCGGGTTGAACAGCCCGGCCTCGAGCCCCGCGTCGGCGGCACCCTGCCGGGCCTCGTCGGCCGGCGGCGTATCGACCTCGGCACCGATCGCCTCCAGCACCCGCGCGACCGGGCCCGCCAGTCTCGAGCCGGCCGCCGATCCGAGCAGCACCGGCCCGGTGACGACGGGCTGCCCGGGCTCGTAGCGCTCGAGCTTGACCGGGGCCGGCAGGCCGACCTGCTTGGTGACGATCTTCCCGATCGGGGTGTTGACGAGCTGCTGGTAACGGTCTGCCATCACGCTGCCTCCATGATCGCGGTCACGCCGAGCCCGCCCGCGGCGCAGATAGAGATCAGGCCGCGGCCGGATCCGTACTCGCTGAGGATCTTCGCGAGCCCGGCGACGATCCGCCCGCCGGTCGCGGCGAACGGGTGGCCGGCGGCGAGCGAGCCGCCGTGGGTGTTGAGCTTGTCGCGGTCGATCGACCCGAGCGGCTGCTCGAGGCCCAGCCGCTCCTTGCAGAACACCGGGTCCTCCCACGCGCGCAGCGTGCACAGCACCTGCGAGGCGAACGCCTCGTGGATCTCGTAGAAGTCGAAGTCCTGGAGGCTCAGGTCGTTGCGGGCCAGCAGCCGCGGGACCGCGTACGCGGGCGCCATCAGCAGCCCCTCGCGCTTGTGGACGTGATCGACCCCCGCCGTCTGCGCGTCGACGATGTACGCCTGCGGCTTCAGGCCGCGGGCGTCGGCCCACTCGTCGTTCGAGAGCAGCACCGCGGACGCGCCGTCCGACAGCGGCGTCGAGTTGCCCGCCGTCATCGTCCCCTCGGCGCCGCCGAACACGGGCTTCAGCTTCGCCAGCTTCTCGACGCTCGACTCCGGCCGCAGGTTCTGGTCGCGCTCGAGCCCGAGGAACGGCATCACGAGGTCGTCGAGGAACCCGGTGTCGTAGGCCGCGGCGAGGTTGCGGTGACTCGTGACCGCGAGCTCGTCCTGCTCCTCGCGGCCGATCCCCCACTCGCTGGCCATGATCGCGGCGTGCTCGCCCATCGACAGCCCGGTGCGGGGCTCGGAGTTGCGCGGGATCTGCGGAACGATCTGGCCCGGCCGGAGCTTCGTCAACGTCTTCAGCCGCGCGGCGGCCGACTTGTTGCGGTTCAGCTCGAGCAGGATCTCGCGGAGGTCCTCGTTGATCTCGATCGGAGCGTCCGAGGTCGTGTCGGCTCCGCCGGCGATCGCCGAGCTGATCTGGCCGAGCGCGATCTTGTTCGCGGTCAGGATCGTCGCCTCGAGCCCGGTGCCGCACGCCTGCTGCACGTCGTAGGCGGGCGTCTCGGGTGCGAGCTTGGTCCCGAGGACGGATTCGCGCGTCAAATTGAAGTCGCGGCTGTGCTTGAGCACGGCGCCCGCCGCGACCTCGCCGATCGCCTCACCCTCGAGGTCGAACCTCGTGACGAGGCCGTCGAGCGCCGCGGTCAGCATGTCCTGGTTGGAGGCCTGGGCGTACGGACCGTTCTGCCTGGCGAACGGAATCCGAAGGCCACCGAGTACGGCGACTCGGCCGTTTGAATTCATCTGCACAGCTCCTGGATCGCTTGCTACAGCGGTGTAGCTTAATCGTCGGGCTTCGCCGAGGTCGCGGTCGTGAGGCCACCGCCCGCGGTCGCACGGCGGACCAGGCCGGGAGCGAGGATCCGCAGCGCCGCTGCCAGCCAGTAGGGCCGGGGCACGTAGCGCTCGGCCTTACCGCCGGGGCCGGTCTCCACTATCGCCTCTGCTACCCGTTCTGGGCGAGAGACGATCCACCGGGTTGCGGGATTTGCGAGCAGCTCGCTCGCGGGGAAGCCCTCGGTCTTGACGAACCCGGGGAGCACCGTGCCGACGTGGACCCCGTGCGGCGCCTCCTCGTTGTGGAGCGCGTCGCTCCACGCGGCAAGCGCGAACTTGCTGATCGAGTACGAGCCGGCGTTCGGGCGCGACACCCGCGCCGCGGTGCTCGCGACGTTGACGATCGCCACGCGGCGGCCGCTGGTGTTGTCCTTCGCGGTCGCCCGGAGCATCGGCAGCAGATCGTGCGTCAGCTTCAGCGGCGCCTCGAGATTCAGCTTCAGGTGGCGCTCGACGTTGTCCCAGCCGGTGTCCGCGAAGCTCCCTCGCCATGACGCGCCGGCGTTGTTGACGAGCAGGTGCAGGCGGCCGCCGTGGTCGCGCTCGAGGAGCTCCCGGATCCTCGCGGGGGCGTCGTCGTGCGTCAGGTCGAGCGCGATCGCCGTCGCCGGGGCGGGCAGCTCCGCGGCGAGCTGCTTCAGACGCTCCTCACGCCGCGCGACGAGCACGAGCTGGGTGCCCTGGTCGCGCGCCAGGCGCCTGGCGGTCGCCTCGCCGATTCCGGCGGACGCTCCGGTGATCACTGCCACGTAGGGCTCGGGCACAGTGCGGGATCGTAGACTGGCCCGATGCGACGGGCCGTGGCGCTGTTCGTGTCCGTGGTGGCGATGGCGGCGTGCGAGACGGCGCTCGCGGCCAGCAGCCCGGCCGCCAAGACGGTGTGGCTCTGCCGACCGGGGCTGGCGCATAACCCGTGCCTCGCCGACCAGACGACGAGCGTCGTCGGCCGAAACGGCTCGGTGACGGTGGTGAGGACCGCCCCGGCCGCGAGACCTCCGGTCGACTGCTTCTACGTGTATCCGACCGTCAGCCGGCAGCAGACCACCAACGCCAACCTCGAGATCGACCCCGAGGAACGGGCCGTGGCGTCAGCACAGGCGTCTCGCTTCTCGAGCGCGTGCCGCGTCTATGCGCCGATCTATCCGCAGCTGACGCTGCAATCGGTGTTGACGCCGGGCGGGATCACGCCCGCGGGCGCGGCGACCGCGTACCTCGGGGTGCGTCCGCCTTCCGCGACTACCTCGAGCACTACAACAAGGGGCGCGGGATCGTGTTCATCGGGCACTCTCAGGGCGCGTCGCTGCTGATCCCGCTGCTGCGCAACAAGGTCGACCGTCAGCCGGTGCTTCGACGCCGGCTGGTGTCCGCGCTGCTGCTCGGCGGGAACGTGACGGTGGCGCGCGGCACCGGCGCGGGCGGCGATTTCGCCCACATCCCGGCGTGCCGGGGGCGCGCCCAGACCGGCTGCGTGGTCGCCTACTCGAGCTTCGATCGCCCGCCGCCGACGGACAGCTACTTCGGTCGGATCGGCACCGGGTTGAACCCGTTCGGGCCGTCAGTCGGAGCAAGCGGACTGCGGGTTCTGTGCGTGAATCCCGCCGCTCCCGGGAGCCCCGCGCTCGGTGGCGCTCGATCCGTACTTCCCGAGCGCCACCGTCGCCGCGATGCGTACCCGCGGCCGTCCGCTGCCGCGGCCGCGGACCCCGTGGGTGTCATTCCCGGGCGAGTACTCGGCGCGCTGCAGATCCGCGGACGGGGCAACCTGGCTTCAGGTCACGCACGACACGCCGGGCGACCGGCGGCCCGTCGTCAGCGCGCTCACCGGGTCACGATGGGGTCTGCACATCTATGACGTACAGCTCGCCCTCGGCGACCTCGTGGCGCTGGTGCGCTCGCAGGCGCGCGCCTACCTCGGCTGAGCCCGAGCGGCAACCGGCTCCGGCCGGGTCCGGCGCCGGTACGTTTGCCTCAAGGTGAGCGGGAGCACGCTGGCACTAATCACCGTGCCGATCGTCACGGGTGTAATCGGCTACACGACGAACTGGACCGGCGTGCTGATGCTGTTCTGCCCGGTCCACTTCCGCGGCTGGCGCACCCAGTGGCTGCAATCGCTCGCCCGCGTGCTGCCGTACCGGCTGCGCCAGGTCCCGGGAATCATGGTCGGCGGGATCGGCTGGCAGGGGATCGTGCCCTCGCGCGCGGCGAAGATGGGGAGCCTCGCGGTCGACAGCGGGATCGCCAAGCTCGGGACCCCGAAGGAGTTCTTCCGCCAGCTCGATCCCGAGAAGATCGCCGAGCAGATCGTCGTCTCCACGCGCGAGGACATCCCCGGAATCGTCGACCGGGTGATGCGCAGCGAGCACCCGCGCCTGTGGGCCGACCTGCCGCCGCAGCTGCGCGCGCTCGCGATCGATCGGGTGCAGCGGCAGCTGCCGGAGATCGTCGGGCCCCTGACCGAGCAGATCGCCGAGCACATCGACCAGCTGGTCGATGTCAAGCTGATGGTGATCAAGCGCTTCGACCCGGAGCTCGCGAACCGGGTGTTCCTCGAGATGGGGCGCCGCGAGCTCAAGTTCATCCAGAACTTCGGGTTCGTGTTCGGCTTCGTGCTCGGGATCCCGGTCGCCGTCCTGACCCACTTCGTCCCGTTCTGGTGGCTGCTGCCGCTGCTCGGGATCGTCGTCGGCTACGTGACCAACTGGGTCGCGCTGTGGATGATCTACGAGCCCCCGGAGCAGCGCCGCTACGGACCGCTCAAGTGGCAGGGGCTGTTCGTCCGCCGCCAGCGCGAGGTCGCCGACGTCTACGCGAGCATCGTCGCCGACCAGATCCTGACCGTCTCGGAGTTCGGAAACGAGTTGCTCCACGGGCCGCGCTCGGACCGCACCCGCGCCCTGATCGAGTCCGCGATGCGCCCGGCGATCGATCGCGCGGTCGGGCCGCTGCAGCCGGCCGTCCGCGTCGCCGTCGGCGCGCGCGAGTACGACGCGATCCGCGAGTCGTTCGCGAGCGAGCCGGTCGAGGCGGTGATGAGCACGCTCTCAGACCCCGAATTCAGCCGCTCGCAGAGCACGACGATGCGTAAGCTGATCGCGGAGCGGATGCGAGAAATGGCCCCCAGCGACTTCGCGGAGATGCTGCGCACCGCGACCCGCGAGGACGAGTGGCTGCTGCTGTTGCACGGCGCGGTGCTCGGGTTCGCGGGCGGGCTCGTGCACCTCGCGATCTTCGGAGCCGGATGAGCGCCGCCGACGATCTGTTCGGGCTCGCGCGGCTCGGTGCGACCACGTGGCTGCGGACGGCGGCGTGGGGATTCGAGCTGCCGCTCCGCGCGACGCGCGCGGCGATCGACCTGCTGGCCGCTCCGGGTCGTGACCCCGACGTGATCACGCTCCCACCGGGCGACATCGAGGAGCTCCCGGACGAGCCGGTGTCGCTACGCGAGCGCGGCGCCGAGCTCCTGCGCCGCTCCGCGGACGTCGAGCGCGACGACGGCGCCCACCCCGCGTACGCGCGGATCCTCGAGGAGCTCCATCCCGACGAGGCGCGGATCCTGCGGCTGCTCGCGCTCGAGGGACCGCAGCCGTCGGTCGACGTGCGCTCGCTGCAGCTGATCGGCCTCGGCTCGCAGGTCGTCGCCGAGGGACTCACGATGATCGGCACCCAGGCCGGCTGCCGGCACCCCGAGCGAGCCCACGCGTACCTCGACAACCTCAACCGCCTCGGCCTGATCTGGTTCTCGAAGCAGCCGATCGACGATCACGCCGCCTACCAGGTGCTCGAGGCCCAGCCTCCCGTGCTCGAGGCGGTCCGCGGCACCTCGCGCGCGAAGACGACCCAGCGGAGCATCATGCTGACGCCGTTCGGGCGAGACTTCTGCGAGACGGTGCTCCCGCTCGACCGGGGCGCGAGCGCACCCGCCTGAGCGTCTATCCGCGCGGACAGGCGAACCGTGCCGATGTTTCACCGTCGGTCCATGTGACGGTGACGTGACCGATGTACGCTCCCGTCCGTCGGGCAGGGGTGCGCGACCTCGTTGACGTGTGCGCCCTGCCCTTGACTGGCACACGACACAGAGGCGCACATGTCAACCAGGTTTCTCGCCGCCTGCACGGCGGTGGTCGCATCGATCTCGACCGCGGCAGCATCCCCGGCTCTCGCCGACCAGTCGCTCGGGTCGCTCGCGCCGGGCCACTCGGCGTACTGGAACGGGCCGCAGGTCGCCAGCGCCCGGGTAGAAGCGCCGGCTCTGTGCGGAACCGAGGGTCCGTGTTACAGGTACACCGTCCGCGTCACGGGCGCTCACCCACAGGTACTGCGCGTCGCGCTGCGCACCGCCGACGACAGCAACGGGTGGGAGGTGACGCTGTACGACCCGTCGGGGATCGAGGCCGCGGACGGCTCCACATACACGCTTCAGGGAGTCGCCGAGGACTTCGACGTGGAGGACTGGGTCCCCAATCCGCAGCCCGGGCTATGGACGATCGAGGTCGTCCCCAACAACGTCAAGGACGGCACTGTCGCGATGCGTGCGGCGGTCGACCCGCCGGTCGCCTGGCCCGCCTCCGATCCGAATCACGTGACGCTGCACTCGACGCGAAGGGTCCGCACCTGCACCCGCGAGCCTCGCGGCAAGCGGGCGGTCTCGCGTTGCACCGCGCGCCGGGTGAGGAGCACGCGCTCGGTCCCGCGAAAGGGCGTCTACGCGATCCCGCCCGACCTCGCGGCCGACGCACCGTGGCACCTCACCTTCCAGCAGCCGACTCCGATGGTGGTCGTCGAGAGCGGGAACTTCCTGGCGCTGGCCGGTTTCCACAACTCCAGTGCCACCGTCGCCGATCAGCCGGTTTACGACTGTCTGCCCGAGGAGACCGTCCAGCAGGGGGGCCACCACTGCCTGCGATTCACCAGCGGCTTCGCGAACCTCGGGCCCGGGCGCTTCGAGGTCTTCGGGAGCTCGAGCGTCCCGGTGGCGGTGAATGGCGGGCCGCTGTACCAGGACGTGTACCGCAGCGACGGAAGCCATTTCGTGCGCCCGTCCGGATCCTTCACCTTCCATCAGATCCATGCTCACTATCACGTGCTGGGGATCGCGAAGTTCGAGCTGTACCCGGTGCTCGGCAAGGGGAGGCTCGGCCCTCCGAGCGACGTGCTGAAGGAGGGCTTCTGTCTCGGTGACATCAAGATGTACGACTGGCGCTCATTCGCGCAGGCCGAGGTCAGCCCCAGCTCGCCGGACAACTGCGAGCCGGGGGCGCAGCCGGATGGAACGTGGAGGTTCTACGAGGGCATCGACCCGGGCTGGGAGGATTCGTACAAGTGGCAGACCTCGGGCCAGTTCGTGAACTTCGGCGACAGTCCCGACGGCCGGTACCTGCTGCGGGTGACCGTAAACCCGTTCCACTACATCCTCGAGGCGGACGCCGGGCATCCGACCAACGACGTCGCGTATACGTACTTCCGGGTGACCGGCGACGACATCCACGTGCTCGAGCGAGGCCACGGGAGCAGCCCGTGGGATCCGCACAAGCAGATCGAGAACCCCGTGTTCGGGGACAGCCCGTAGCGGCCGCGGCTGACTAGCCGGTCCCCGCGGCGACGGACGAGTTCGGCTCGTAGCCTGCGAACCTGACGCTCCGGGCGAACGGCAGCTGGGTGTTGACGATCACGCAGTAGGTCCTGATCGCGTGCGCGCCCGGAACGCACACGCGGTAGATGCTGCCCGTCTGAATCGTGACCGCGTCGATCACGGTCACGTTGCGGCGGAACTCGTCGGGCGCGCGGTCACCGATGTAGGCCTGGGCGCGGACGACCGCGTCGCGCATCGTCTGCTGCTCGCTGGTGATCGAGGAGCGGTGGGCGAGGCCGACGCCGAGCAGTGCCGCGGTCACGACCAGCACCGCGGTCGTCCCGCCGTAATCGCGCGCGACCGTGGCCGGGAGGTCCGGGCGGCGGCGGCGTAGGAGCGCGCCGAGCGGCCGTGAGAGCAGGATCACCGCGATCAGGTTCAGCACCAACCCCGCGAGCGCCGCGGCGACGAACGACTGCTTCTCACCGACCGGCGGCAGCAGGTGCCCGATCGCGGCGTCGACCGCGATCAGCGCGACGAACGCCGGCCACATCCAGGCGCCGCGCCGCCTCCAGCGAGCGCGCGACAGCCAAACGGTGTCCATCGGCAGAAATCTACGCCGCGGTCGTGCTCGCCTTTCCGCTCGCCTCGCGGAAGACCCCCGCGGCGTGGGTGACCATCGCCAGATGGCCCTCGCCGGGGCACCGGTGGAGCGTCGCCCCCGGGGCCCTGGCGACGAGGTCCTCGGCGTGCGCCATCGCGACCAGCTTGTCGGCGTCGCCCTGCCACACGCTGACGGGCATCCGGACCTGGCCGAGGTCGAAGCCCCAGTCGCCGAGCGCCCGGTAGTCCTGCACCGGTCCCTTGGCGCCGTTGCGGCCCGACTCGATGAACCAGCCCATCTGCCGGCCCTCCTCGGGCATCGCGTCGATCGCGTGCCGGTCGGAGTCGGAGACCGACTGCCGGAAGCTCTTCAGCGCGATCTCGGGCTTGGCGCGACTCTGCCTCAGCACCAAGCCCAGCACAAGCCGGGCAACCGGCGGCGCCTTCAGGCACAGCCGGGCCAGCTTCGCCTCCTGCGGCTCCATCCCGTCCATCGCACCGGGCCGGTCGAACGGACCGACGCCGGCGACCGAGACCGCGCCGGTCAGCCGATCCGCGAGCGCCGCCGCACACGCGAACACGTACGGCCCGCCGCCCGACCAGCCGGCCACCCCGAACCGGTCGAGGTTCAGGTGGTCGGCCAGGGCGGCGACGTCGGCCGGCCACTGCGCGATCTTGCGGTTGCGCTGGAACGTCGACAGCCCCATCCCCGGGCGGTCGACCGAGATCAGCCTCACCCCGGCCTCGTTCGGGGCGTCCGGGAAGCACACGGGATCGAGCCGCGAGGCCGGAACCCCATGGAAATAGAGGACGGGCGGGCCGTTCGGATCGCCCCACTCGGCGTATCCCAGCACCCGCCCGTCCGGCAGCGTCATCGTGCGATCGCGGTCCTCCGTCACCCGCCGCTGAGCCTAACCGCTACGCGGGGGTCGGCTCCAGTGCGCCTGCCGCCGGGGCCAGGCTGGGCGCCTCGTCGCGCTCGATCTGGTGCTCGGGGACCAGCCACAGCGCGAGCACCGCGCCGAGCACGGCGACGATGCCGCCGATCAACAGCACCGAGTTCAGCCCGGTGAGGAACCCGTCGCGGGTCGCGTGTACCGCGAGCACGCGGGCGCCGTGCGGCAGCGAGTTCGTCGCCGAGGTCAGGCTGCCGCCGGTGAGCGCCTCGAGCAGCTGGCGCGGACGACCGTGGCCCGCGAGCGGCGTCCCGGCGAGGGCGCTCGACGCGTGGCTCGAGCCGCGGCCGAGGAAGATCGCGCCCCAGGCCGCGACGCCGACGGCGACCCCGACCTGGCGGAACGTGTCGTTGATCCCCGCGGCCATCCCGCTGCGCTCCTTCGGGACGACGCTGAGCGCGACGTCGGCGACGACCGGGTTCAGCAGCCCGACGCCGATCCCCGCGGCGATGAAGCCCGGCAGCAACGCGGTCCAGCCGGAGTCGGCGTTCAGGCCCGACATCAGGATCAGCCCGCCACCGGTGCCGAGCAGCCCGACCGCCATCAGCACTCGCGCGTGGACGCGGCTCAGCAGCGCTCCCGCGATCGGCGCCGCGATGAAGCTCGCGATCGTGATCGGGAGGTACCGCAGGCCCGCCTGGAGCGGCGAGTAGTGCAGGTAATCCTGGAGGTACAGGGTCAGGTAAAGGAACAGCGCGAACAGCGACACCGACACCGCGAACGCGGCGAGCTGCACGCCGGTGAACGCCTTGCGCTTGAACAGCCCCAACGGCAGCATCGGCTCCGCGACGCGGCGCTCGACCGCGACGAACGCCGTCAGCAGCACCGCGGCGCCCGCGAGCAGGGTCACGATCAGCGGGCTCCCCCACCCCTCGTCGTTGCCCCGCAGCAGCGCGAGCACGAGCACGAACAGTCCGCCGCTGAGCGTCACCAGTCCGCCCCAGTCGATGCGCGTCGCGTTCGGGTCGTGGGACTCGCGGAGCCGTAGGTAGGTCACCACCAGCGCCGCGATCGCGATCGGAACGTTCAGGAAGAACACCCACCGCCAGCCGAGCCCGTCGGTGATCGCGCCGCCGGCGAGCGGCCCGATCGCGACCGAGATCCCGATCGTCGCGCCGTAGATCCCCAGCGCCATCCCCCGCTCACGGCCGGGCGGGAACTCCTGCGCGAGCAGTGCCAGCGAGACCGCGAACATCGCCGCGCCGCCGATCCCCTGGACCGCGCGCGAGATGTTGAGGAAGGTCGGATCGGTCGCCAGCCCCGCCGAGAGCGAGGCGAGCGCGAAGACCGCGAGGCCTATCCCAAATACGCGCCGGCGCCCGAGCCGGTCGGCGAGCGAACCGGCCGTCAGGACCACCGCGGCGAGCACGAGCGTGTAGGCGTCGACCACCCACTGAAGGTCGTTGAAGCTCGCGTGCAGGTCGCGGGCGATCGACGGGAGCGCCGTGTTCACGACGGTGATGTCGAGCAGCAGCATGAACGTCGCCACGCTGACCGCTCCCAGCGTCCACCATTTCGTCTTGGAGTCTTGTCGTGTCCGTGTCATCGATTCCCTCCGGATACGGGGCTATACTGGTCAGGCACCCTAATAAGGTTTCCTGATGGTCTGGCGACCTTATCAGGTATCCTGACGAAATGTCCAGCGCATCCGAAATAGACGACCCCGTGGGCGGCGAACCTGTGACGTACGAGCGCGCGCCGATGATCCGGCTGCTGGGTGTGGCGTTCGACGAGTTCTCCGAGGAGCTCCACCGCCGGGTGGCGGCCGCGGGCTACGGCGACATCCGCCCCGGCCACGGGTGCGTGTTCGGAGGGATCGATGCCGAGAACGGGTCCCGGCTGACCGACCTCGCCGAGCGCGCGATGATGACCAAGCAGACCGTCGGCGAGGTCGTCTCAGACCTCGAGAAGCTCGGCTACGTCGAGCGCGTCCCGGACCCCGATGACGGCCGCGCCAAGATCGTCCGGCTCACGCCGAAGGGCCGTCACGCCTACCGCGTCGGTCGCCGGCTGATCGACGAGCTCGAGCGCGACTGGGCGGAGCGGTACGGCGAGGAGCGGGTCACGGCGCTGCGCGACGTGCTCGAGATGGTGCAGGCCGAGCACTTCGGCGCCGTTCCGGCGTAGAGCCGAGCAGCGCCGCGGGAGCGGCGAACGCCTCCGGCCGTCTGTCCGTGTCGCCCACCCCGAGGAGTAAGCTCGGCTTCATCCTGCAGGGGACGTGCCCGGCGATCCCGGAGCGTCCCGTCAACCGCCGGACGGAGATCCCGCGCCGGCAAGGACGAAGGGAAAAACAGAGGATGGCGACCAACATCGCTGTGCCGACCGCGGACGGGGCCTCCGGTGGCAGCGCTCAGCTTCTCCTCGAGGACCGAATCTGGTTGCTCCGCGCGATGCTGTTGATGCGGGGCCTGGAGGAGCGCGCGATGACGCTCTACCGGCAGGGAAAGGTCCCGGGGTCGTTCTACGACGGCTACGGCCAGGAGGCCGTCTCGGCCGGAGCCGCGTTCGCGATGGGCCCCGAGGACCGGCTGTGCGTGCTCCACCGGGATCTCGCGGCCCACCTGATCCGCGGCGTCTCGCCCGCGCGGATCCTGGGCCAGTACCTGGGACGCGACATCGGCGTCACCCATGGCCGCGACGGCAACGTTCACTTCGGCGACCGCCGGCTCGGGTGCGTGGGGATGGTCTCGATGCTGCCCGACATGATGCTCGTCGCGACGGGGATGGCGATGGCCTTCAAGCTGCGGGGCGAGCCGCGTTGCGCGATGACGTGGTTCGGCGACGGCTCGACCTCGCGCGGCGACTTCCACGAGGCGATGAACTGGGCCGGCGTGCAGAAGCTGCCGGTCGTGTTCGTGCTCGAGAACAACCAGTACGCGTACTCGACGCCGCTGGACAAGCAGTTCGCGGTCGATCCGGTCGAGCGAGCCGCCGCCTACGGGTTCGTCGGCGTGACGGTCGACGGCAACGACGTCGAGGCCGTGTTCGAAGCCGCGCGCGAGGCGCGCGAGCGGGCGCTGTCGGGCGGCGGGCCGACGCTGATCGAGGCGGTCACGATGCGGATGCACGGCCACGCGGCACACGACGACATGAAGTACGTGCCCAAGGAGCAGGTCGAGGAGTGGCGCAAGCGCGACCCGGTCGACCGTCAGGAGCGCGCGGCTGCGCTCGCTCGGCGTCGACGTCGAGACGCTTCGGGCTTCGATCGAAGCCGAGATCGACGCCGCGACCCAGGAGGCGCTGGCGGCGCCGATGCCCGATCCGGACTCGGCGGTCGATGGTGTCTTCTGCGACGGCGAGGCCGAGCCGCTCGGCGACGGCGTACCGCGGTGGAGCGGGTTCAGGTCATGAGTTCCTTGACCTATCTCCAAGCGATCTCCTCGGCCCTGCGCGACGAGTTGCGGGCCGACGAGCGCGTGCTCGTGATGGGCGAGGACATCGGCGTGTTCGGCGGCGCGTTCAAGGTCACCGACGGGTTCGTCGAGGAGTTCGGCACCGACCGCGTGATGGACACGCCGCTCGCCGAGTCGGCGATCGTCGGCTGCGCGGTCGGCGCCGCCGTCGTCGGGATGCGGCCGGTGTGCGAGATGCAATTCGCCGACTTCATCTCGTGCGGGTTCGACCAGCTCGTCAACGTCGCCGGGAAGATGCACTACCGCCAGGGCCTGGCCGTGCCGATCACGGTCCGCCTGCCCTCGGGCGGAGGGTTCTCCGGCGGCCCGTTCCACTCGCAGAACCCCGAGGCGTGGTTCATGCAGGCGCCCGGGATCAAGGTGGTCGCACCGTCGACGGCCGAGGACGCCAAGGGCCTCCTGCACGCCGCGATCCACGACCCCAACCCGGTGTGCTTCATGGAGCACAAGCACCTCTACCGGCGGGTCAAGGGCGACGTGCCGGAGGGCATCTACGAGACGCCTTTCAAGGCGCGGGTTGCGCGGCCCGGATCGGACCTGGTCGTGATCGCGTACGGCGCGATGGTGCACGTGGCGCTCGAGGCGACCGAGGACCTCGACGGCGCGTCCGTCGAGGTGCTCGACCTGCGGTCGCTGGTGCCGCTGGACGTCGCCGCGATCCTCGACTCGGTCGAGCGCTGCTCGAAGGTCGTGATCGTCGACGAGGCCAACTCGACCTGCGCCGCCGGCGCCCAGGTCGCGGCGGTGATCGCGGAGCAGGGCTTCGAGTCGCTCGACGGCCCCGTCACCCGGGTCGCGACGCCCGACGTCCCGATCCCGTTCTCGCCGCCGCTGGAGCAGGCGGTGCTTCCGTCCGTCGAGCGAGTGAGGGAGGCGTGCCGTGAGCTCATCGCCTACTGAGACCATCGTCGACGTGACGATGCCCCAGATGGGCGTGTCCGTCGCCGAGGGCACGGTCGTCGAGTGGCGCGTCGGCGTCGGCGACCCGATCAAGGCCGACCAGACGATCTGCGACATCTCCACCGACAAGATCGACACCGAGGTCCCGTCCCCGGTCGGCGGCGTCGTCACCGAGATCCTCGTCCCGGTCGAGGAGACGGTGCCGGTCGGCGAGGTGCTCGCGCGGATCGCGGTGGAACGGGATGGGTCGGCTTCGGAGGGCGCGGCAGGCCCGGGGCCCGCGGCGGCGGGCACCCCCACACCCCACGACGCACCTGAATCCGGTGCATCGACGAGGGCGAACGGGACGAACGGCGGGGCGCCGAAGGCCAACGGCGGGCGTCGCTACTCGCCCGTGGTCAAGCGCATCGCCGCGGAGCACCGGATCGACCTGAGCCGGGTCGAGGGCAGCGGCCGCGGCGGGCGGGTTCGCAAGCAGGACGTGCTCGCGTTCATCGAGGCCGATCCGCTCGCGGATGCGGCTCCCGTCGTGGAGGCGCCGGCCGAGGATGCTCCGCTTCACATCGAGAGCCCGTACCGGCCGGAGCCTGCGGCGGAAGCAGCCTCCCCCACGCTCTCGCGGATGCGACGCCAGATCGGCGAGCACATGAAGCGCTCGCTCGAGACGGCGGCCACCTGCACGACCTGGATCGAGGTCGACATGTCGCGGGTGGAGCGCGCGCGCTCGAGGCTCGGGGTGACCGCGCTCGCGTTCGTCGCCAGGGCGACGATCGACGCGCTCCGCGAGCACCCGGCGCTCAACGCCTGGCTCGAGGGCGAGCGGTACACCGCGCACTCGTCGGTGAACCTCGGGATCGCGGTCTCGCTCGGCGACGACGGGCTGATCGTGCCGGTGGTCCACGATGCCCATCAGCTGTCGCCCGAGGGTCTCGCGGCACGGATCAAGGACCTCGCGCGGCGTGCGCGCTCACGGGAGCTGACGCCTGACGACGTCCGCGGCGGCACGTTCACGATCACGAACCCGGGCCAGTACGGCTCGATCATGGCGACGCCGATCATCAATCAGCCGCAGGTGGCGATCCTCGACTTCGAAGCGGTGGTCAAACGACCAGTGGTCGTGACGGACGCCGACTCGGGCGACTCGATCGCGATCCGCCCGATCACGATCCTCGGCCTGAGCTGGGACCACCGCGCGCTCGACGGGGTACTCGCCGCGCAGTTCCTCGCAACCGTCAAGCGTCACCTCGAAGGGTTGGTGGCGGACTAGCATCGGTCTCGTGCGGCAACGTCTACCCGAGCTCTGGGTGTGCCAGCTCGGCACGCTCGAGTACCGCGAGGCACTCGAGCTGCAGGAGCAGATCCGCGGCGCCCGCCAGCGGGAGGAGGTGCCGGACGTGCTGCTGCTGCTCGAGCATTGGCCCGTCTACACCCGCGGGCGGCGGTCGGGGCCGGGGGAGCTGCCGATGGGCGACGACTGGTACCGGATGCAGGGGATCGAGATCGTCGACACCGACCGCGGCGGCAAGGTCACCTACCACGGCCCCGGACAGCTCGTCGGCTATCCGATCGTCCGCACCCACGACGTCGTCGGCTACGTCCGTACCCTCGAGCGCGCACTCGTCACGGCCCTCGGGGCGGAGGGCATCACGGCCCGCGCGCGACCCGAGGACGGCCCCGACTACACGGGCGTATGGGTGCAGGAGCGCAAGATCGCCTCGATCGGAGTGCACGTCGCCGGCGGCGTCACGACCCACGGATTCGCGGTCAACGTCGAAAACGACCTCCAGCCGTTCCAGTGGGTCGTTCCGTGCGGGCTCGAGGACGTCCGCATGACCTCGCTGATCAAGGAGACGGGGCGTTACGCGGGACAGATCAAGTGCTTCCGGCGGCGCGCGGCGTACGCGGTCGCCGAGGCGCTCGGGCGGCGACAGCGGCTGGTCAGCCGGGCGCGGCTCGAGGCGATCGCCGGGCTCACCGCCGCCGTCGGATAAATAGCCCCGCCGGCGGGCGCGATACGCGAGAATGCACGTAGATGATTTCGGGCAAGGTTCGCGTGAGCCTGACCGCGGTCTCGGTGGCCGCGATCGTCGCGTTGCTCGAGGCCGCCCCCGCGTTCGCGCTCGGAGGCGGCGGCTCGGCCGGCTTCGGTGGTGGCGGCGGCGGCGGCTTCAGCGGTGGTGGCGGCGGCTTCAGCGGTGGTGGCGGCGGCGGCTACTACGGCGGCGGCAACGCACGCATCAGCGGCGGCGTCTTCGCCGTGATCGTGATCGCGATCATCGTGATCGTCTTGGGCGCGTGGCTGTACGCCCGGATGCTGATCCTCGCGCGCCGCCACCACGTCCGCGAGCGCGAGAAGCGCGTCCAGACGGCCTCGGCCGTAGCCGCCGAAGACGACGCCGCGTTCGACAGCGACACCGTGCACGCCCAGGCAGCGCAGCTGTTCATGGACATCCAGTCGGCCTGGGACGCCCGCGACCGCAAGCGACTGCAGTCGATGGTCGGTCCCGAGCTGTGGGCCGAGTGGAAGCGGCGTCTCGACGACTTCGACCGCAAGGGCTGGCACAACCGGGTGAAGCCGCTCGCCCCACCCAAGATCACGTACGTGGGCCTGCACAACGCGGCCGATCCCGATGACGACCGGGTCGTCGTGATCGTCGAAGCCCGCGTGCGCGACTACGTCGAGACCTCCAACGGGCGGCACATGACGCACCAGGGAACGAACTCGGAGATCATCAACGCGGCCGAGTACTGGACGCTCGGCAAACACCACGCCCAGGGCACCGACGGCGAGTTTCGGTGGATCCTGATCTCGATCCAGCAGGCCAAGGAAGGCGTTCACGAGCTGGACGAGGAGATCCTGCCGACCCCGGAGTACGACGAGACCACGATGCGCGATGAGGCGCTCGTCGAGGGCGCGGCCGAGGACGCCGTGCCGGAGGGGGTCAAGATCGCCGAGCTCGCGGACCTCGACTTCCAAGGCGACGCCCGCGCGGCCGCCAACGACCTGAGCCTCGCCGACGGCCGGTTCGCCCCGGACATCCTCGAGGTCGCGGCCCGTCGCGCGGTCGGGGCGTGGGCGCAGGCGATCGACGGAGACCGCAGCGACCTCGAGTCGATCGCCGACCGCGGAGTGGTCCAGGAGCTCCTGCACCCCGGCGACCCGAGCGGCAAGACCCGGCTCGTGGTCCGGGGACCACACGTCCGCGCGATCCGGATCGCGAAGCTCGACGCCCAGTCCGAGCCGCCGTCGATGCAGCTCGAGGTCAAGCTCGAGGGGCGGCGCTACATCGAGGACCGCGACACGACCGCGATCGTGTCCGGAAGCCAGTCGAACGCGGTGCAGTTCACCGAGCACTGGACGATGGGGCTGACCGACGACAAGGAACAGCCGTGGCGGATCATCGCGGCGGGGGCGCCGGCGCGAGCGTAGGGTCGGTCAGGCCGCGAGGAACCGGGGCATCGTGGCCTCGAGCTCGTGCGGTCTGTGCATCACCTGGCGCCAGGTCGTCCTGATCGGCCGCCAGCCGGCGAGCATCGCGCGCTGATCGCGCCGAGGGTCGCGCTCGCGGGCCTGGTGCGTGCCGTGGTACTTGGCCCCGTCGGTCTCGAGGATCACGCGCTGCCTTCGCCATAGGAAATCGGCCTTGATCGGCGGCTCGCCGTCGCCGAGGTCGAGCCACTGGTTGACCTCGGGTAGCGGCATCCGCGTGCGCTGGCACAGCGCGAACATCGCCTCCTCGAGCTCGCTCGCCGTCGGCGTCTTGCCGATGTAGTGCTCGGCGAGGATCGCCTTGACGATCTTTGCGCCGCGGTGGTTGGGGTTCCGGGCGAGCTGGTCGGCGATCGCTCGGAGGTTGAGCGTCCTCTCCATCTCCGCCTGGTCGAAGGCCCGCTCGACGGGGCGGCGGCGGAGGACCGCCGCGAGGTCGAGGAGGGTACGCGCTACGTTGGTACAGGGGATGCCGTTGACGGTCGTGACGTCTTGTGCGGTGAGGGTGGTCGAGCGGTGGAGCTGGACGCCTGTGTGGCGGCGAGCCGAGCGCTTTGGGACCGTCACGTCGACCCTCGCCCGGTCGGTCCGGCGGAGCTCGTGGAGGGCGGCAGCGCTGCGGTGGGAGAGGACGGCGCCGTCGCCGCAGGCGAGGACCGCCGCCATGTAGCGGCCGGGGCCGGTGAGGGATGGCGCGGCGACGAGGGAGTACACGGCGTGGTGGATGCGGTGGAGGCGGTTGGTCTTGCATCTGCTTCGAACGCTCGACGGCGCCAGCCCCAGATCAACCAACTGCGCCAGGGAGAAAACAAGGTGTTGACCGTTCCCCAGCCCCACGATCGCCCCTTCCAGCGAGGCATGGTCGAGAAACGACGAAATGGCCGTCGTTTCTCGACCATGCCCCCGGCGGGCGGCGCGTTCCGGGGAGGGGCGGGAGGGTTCGGGGACCACAGACGCATGGTCCAAGACAAACCGTCAAATGTGTGACACACCGTGGCCCAACTCTGCGCCGGAGTAGCCTCTATTTCGTGACGGAACGGGCTCATCAGACGCGGTCGCGGGCTAACCCCGGTGGGATCCAGGACATACGCAAAGTTTTCGGCCCAAACGTCCAGCCGCACCGAGGGCGCAAGCCGCCCTGGTTCAAGGTTCCGGCCCCCGGTGGGCCTCGCTACCGCGAGATCAGCGGGCTCATCAGCGAGGAGAACCTGCACACGGTCTGCCAGGAGGCGGCATGCCCGAACATCGGCGAGTGTTGGCAGCGGGGCACCGCCACGTTCATGATCCTCGGCGACACGTGCACGCGGCGGTGCGGGTTCTGCAACGTCAAGACGGGCAAGCCGACGTGGGACGATCCGCTCGAGCCGGCGCGGGTCGCGAGGTCGGTCGCACGAATGGGCCTCAAGCACGCGGTGATCACCAGCGTCGACCGCGACGACCTGCCCGACTACGGCGCGTCGGCGTTCGTTGGGGTGATCCGGCAGATCCGCAGGCAGTCCCCGAACACCAAGGTCGAGGTCCTCACGCCTGACTTCCGCGGCGAGGAGATGCCGCTCGCGAAGGTGATCACCGAAAGACCCGACGTCTTCAACCACAACGTCGAGGTCGTCCCGCGGCTCTACCCGGTCGCGCGCAGAGGCTCGACCTTCGAGCGCTCCTGCCGCGTGCTCGAGAACGCCAAGCACCTCGGCGGCGGCGACGTCGTCACGAAATCGGGACTGATGGTCGGGCTCGGCGAATCATTCGACGAGATGGTCGACACGCTCGGCCAACTGAGACAGCACCACGTCCAGGTGCTGACCGTCGGCCAGTACCTGCGCCCGACCGAGGACCACCTGCCGATCGTCCGCTACTGGCACCCCGACGAGTTCGCGGCGCTCGAGCGCGCCGCGTACGAGCTCGGGTTCGAGCACGTTGCCGCAGGACCGCTCGTCCGGAGCTCCTACCACGCCGACGAGCAGATCCCCGAGCCGCGCCCGGAAGCCGCGACGGGATGATCCACCTCCACCTCGCCGCAGCGGGTTCGGGCGGTGCCGGCTTCGGCGGAGGCGGAGGCGGGGGCGGAGGCGGTGGTGGACGGGGCGCGGGCCTCTACATCCTGATTCAGATCCTGATCCGGATCGCGATCTTCGGCCACGGAATCGGCGCGCTCGTCCTGATCGGCCTGATCGTGCTCGCGGTCATCCTCGTTCGGTTCCATCCACGCGCCCGGGCGTTCTACACCGCCTGGCAGGACGCCGGACGAAGCCAGCACCGCAAGACGGCCCAGCGGCGGCGCCGGGTCGAGCTCGCCGCGGCCGAGGCGGCCGAGGACGATCCGGCGTTCGCTCCTGACATGGTCGTCCCCCAGGCCGCAGCGCTGTTCACGACCATCCAGCACGCGTGGAGCGACGGCGACCGCGCCACGCTGAGGCGCCTCGTCGCGCCCGACCTCGACACCGAGTGGGAGCGCCGCCTCGACGGTCTCGAACGACGCGGGTGGCGCAACCGGGTCGAGCCACTCGAGCCACCGACGGTCACCTACGTCTCGCTCGCCAACCGCGGCGAACGCGCGCGCGACCGGGTGACGGTCCGGATCGACGCACGCGTGCGCGACTACGTCGTCGATCGCGACGGCCGGCACGTCAAACGCTCGGGCAGCGCAACCGAGACGGTGCGGCTGCGCGAGTTCTGGACGCTCTCCCGAAACGGACACGGCGACTGGATCCTCGCGTCGATCGAGCGGGGCGGCGAGGGACGGCACGCGCTGGACGACCAGATCGTCGCGACGCCGTGGTCCGACGAGCAGAGCTTGAAGGACGAGGCGCTCGTCGAGGGTGCGGTCGCCGACGCGACGCCCGACGGGACGAGGATCGCCGAGCTCGCCGACCTCGAGTTCGACGGCGACGCGCGCGCGGCGGCGCTCGATCTCAGCCTCGCAGACGGGCGGTTCGCGCCGGACGTGCTCGAGGTCGCCGCCCGCCGTGCGGTCGCCGCGTGGGC
Organism: uncultured Solirubrobacterales bacterium; assembly: GCA_963770735.1. GTDB lineage: Bacteria > Actinomycetota > Thermoleophilia > Solirubrobacterales > Solirubrobacteraceae > Palsa-465. The sequence continues at coordinate 477,765 of CAVYRB010000002.1, forward strand.
CGAGGCGGTCGACGGCCCCGACGCGCGACTACGCGCGCTCGCGAGCCCGCAGGCCATCAGCCAGCTTCTGTACCCCGGGGGCACCCACAATCGCCTGGTGGTCCGCGGCCCGCAGATAAAGCGGATCCGGATCGCGAATCTGGACGCGGCGGCGGAGCCGCCGACGATGTCGGTCGAGCTCGACGTCGAGGGGCGGCGCTACATCGAGAACCGCGACACGACCGAGCTGCTCGCGGGCAGCCGCTCGCGGCCGACGAGCTTCACCGAGCACTGGACGTTCGCGCTCGACGGCGACGCCTCGGAGCCGTGGCGGATCGTGACTGTCGGGGCCCCGGCCCGGCTGTAGCGCGGCCCGGGTAGCGCCGCCGCCCGGCGCTGCGACTTAGTCTCCGCGGCGCGTGATCCCGATCAAGGACAACCTCCCGAACGACCGGTTCCCGTTCGTCACCGTCGGGCTGATCGTCGCGAACTTCGTCGTCTACTTGCTCGCGGTCTCGGGCGGCGGCTCGGTGTTCGCGGGCCCCGACTTCCACGAGCTCGTCAAGTACGGAGCGATCCCGTACACGCTCACCCACCCCGGAGTCCACTGCGTTGCGGCGTCCGCCCAGCACTCGACCGCGATCGCCTGCGGCAAGCATCTGAGCGGCGCGATCCCGGCGTGGGAGACGCTGTTCACGAGCATGTTCATGCACTCGTCGATCTTCCAGATCGCCGGGAACATGCTGTTCCTATGGATCTTCGGCAACACGATCGAGGACACGATGGGGTCGATCAAGTACCTCGCCTTCTACATCGCCGGAGGACTGGTCGCGGTCGGCCTCCAGGTCGCGATGGCGCCTAACTCCACGGCCCCGACGGTCGGAGCCGCCGGGGCGATCGCGGCCGTGCTCGGCGGCTACGCGCTGCTGTATCGACAGGCGCGCGTTTTCTCGCTCGTGATCATGATCTTCTTCGTGACCGTGATCGAGCTGCCCACGTTCGTGATGCTCGCGCTCTGGTTCGTGATGCAGGCGGTCTTCTGGGTGACGGATCTGACCAACCCGAGCGGCGCCACCGGCGGCGTCGCCTTTCTCGCGCAGCTGGGCGCGTTCGGATTCGGGCTTCTGACCATCAAACTGCTCGCGTCGAGGCGCAAGGCCGTGCCGCCGACGCACCCGGTGTACTGAGCTCGTGCGCTTTCTCGTCTTCGGTTTCGCGCTCCTGTTCATCATTACGATGGCCACGCTCACCGCGCTCGACATCTCCAAGAACGGCGTCACCGGGCTGGGCATCGTCGGCGTGTTCGTCGTGGTCGTTGTCGGCGTCGGCGTCATCGGCGCGCTAACCGAGCCGCCGAAGAAGAAGAAATGAACGAGCGCCGGAGCGTGCTCGAGGCCGGGAAGAGCCGTCGCCGCCCGCGGCGGCGCGTCGCGCCGCTGGCGCTGGTGCTGATCCCGATCCTGGTCGCCGCGGGCGTCCTCTGGCTGATGGCGCCCAAGGCGGAGAGCCCGACGCTCGTGACGAACCACGCCTCGGCGGTGCACGCCAGCCATCCCGCAGGCGAGGCCGCCGCGCCGCCGCCGCCGCCCGCCTACGGTGCGCACCCGGCGCCCGCGTCGGAACGGGTCAACGTCCGCCTGAAGGCGCAGCTGACCTCGGGCGTGCTGTTCGACGTCAGGACCGGCGCCGTCCTGTGGCAGCGAGACCCCGAGCGCGAGCTCGCGATCGCGAGCCTCACGAAGATGATGACCGCGCTGCTCGTCGCGACCCACTCGAAGCCCCGCGACCGCGTGCTGATCACGCGCGCCGCCACCCACTTCAGCGGCTCGGGCGTCGGCCTCCTGCCGCAGGGAAAGCACGTGCCGCTGCTGCCGCTGCTGTACGGACTCCTGCTGCCGTCGGGCAACGACGCCGCGATCGCGCTCGCGCAGCACGTAGCGGGGACGCAGGGGCGGTTCATCGGGATGATGAACGCGAAGGCTCGGGAGCTCGGGCTGCGCTGCACCCACTTCAGCAGCGTCTCGGGGATCGTCGACCAGGACAACCGTTCGTGCGCCGCGGAGCTCGCGTTCATCGCACACCTGGTGCTGGAGAACCACCTGCTGGCGCCGATCGTGGCGTCGCGCAGCGCGATCCTGCGGTTCCCGATCAAGGGCGGGAAGCTCTACCTCTACAACAACAACCCGCTGCTGGTGATGCGCTACCCCGGGACCGACGGCGTCAAGACCGGATTCACGGACGCGTCCGGGCCGTGCCTCGTCGCCACCGCCCGCCGCGGGCGCACCTGGCTCGGGGTCGTGCTGCTGCATTCGGGCGACACGGCCGACCAGGCGCAGACGCTGCTGAACGCCGGCTTCGCGAAGCTCAGCACGGCGCCGCGGCGGTAGCTACGCCCGCTTGTCGACGGCGACCCACGCCTCCTGGAGCAGGTCCGCCCCGGCGACGATCGTGAAGGCGGCGGCCACGGTTCGCGCCAGTCGCGGCTCACGCAGGTAGGTCAGCAGGAGGGCCGTTCCGACCCACTGACCAAGGCAGTACGGGCATACGACGAGCTCGCCGATGGCACGGCGCATGCCCTCCCCCCGTGGCTCCTCGGAGACCTCCGACGGCCGCTCGGACGGGCCCTTGTAACGGGTGAACGGCGCGCGGAAGAAGCTCGTGATCCGGTCCTTGGCGATCAGCCGGCTGAGCTTGTAGGTCGCAGCCGACATCAGCGCCAGGTCGCCGGCGGCGATCCGCTCGGGGAGACGGCGACCCGAGCGGTGGTGCGCGACGGCGAACGCCAGCACCGACCCGTTGAAGGCGAACGTCAGCGCCGCGTGCGCGCCGAGCTGCTGACCCTCCTCGGGCGAGTATGCGCGAAGTGCGGGCATCGGAGAGGTCTACCCCCGTTTACGGCTGTCTGACCGCGAGCTCCTCGTCGGTCGCGAGCGCAAACTCGCAATCGCCCACCCCGGTGTGCAAAGCTGCCCCGCCTTGGCAAACGTCGTCGGACAGCGAGTTCGCCGTAGAGAGGACCCCCGGTTCATCACCGGACAGGGACGGTACGTCGACGACATCAAGATCCCGGGGGCGCTGCACGCGACGTTCGTGCGCTCGCCGTGGGCGCACGCGCGGATCATCTCGATCGACACCTCGCAGGCCGCGGCGCGTCCGGATGTGCACGCGTTCACCGCCGGGGACATCGAGCTTGGGAAGGAGCCGCTGCCCCCGTTCCTGGGTATCGACGACCGCTGGCACCGGGTGTTCCTGGCGACGGACAAGGTGCGGTGGGCCGGCGAGGTCGTCGCGGTCGTGCTCGCGCCCACCCGGGAGCAGAGCGTCGACGCGGCCGAGCTGGTCGAGGTCGAGTACGAGCCGCTGCCTGTCGTGACCGACGCGGTCGAGGCGCTCAAGGGCGACGTGCTGCTGTTCGAAGAGACCGGGACGAACGTGTGCGTCGAACGCGAGGCGGCGATGACTGACGAGGATCTGTTCGCCGGCTGCGATGTCATCGCCTCGGGAACGATCACGAGCCAGCGGATCGCCGCGTGCCCGATCGAGCCCCGGGCGGCGGCGGCGCGGGTGGAAGACGACGACCGGCTGACCGTGTGGCTGTCGACGCAGACTCCGCACCAGGACCGTGACGCGCTCTCGATGATCCTCGGCACCGACCCCTCCCAGATCCGGGTGCTGGCGCCCGACGTCGGGGGCGGCTTCGGTGGCAAGGGACTCGTCGGCGAATACGTGCTGGTCGCCTATCTGGCGCAGGCGACCGGCAAGCCGGTTCGCTGGACCGAGACCCGCACCGAGAACCTGATCGCGCTCCCGCACGGGCGCGCGCAGCGAATCGATTTCCGGATCGGCGGCAGCCGCGACGGGAGGATCGAGGCGCTACGGCTGAGCCTCGTCCAGAACGCCGGCGCGTATCCCGGGATCGGCGCGTTCCTGCCCAATCTCACGGGGCTGATGGGATCGGGCACCTACCGGATTCCGAAGATCGACGTCGACCTGCGGTCGGTCGTCACCAACACGACGACGACCGCCGCGGTGCGCGGCGCGGGACGGCCGGAGGCGACGCAGGCGGTCGAGCGCGCGATCGACGCGTTCGCGGACGAGCTCGGGCTGGACCCGGCGGAGGTCCGACGGCGGAACTTCATCCCGGCGGACGCGTTCCCGTACCAGACCGCGTCCGGCGCGCACTACGACATCGGCGACTACGAAGGCGCGCTCGATCGGGTGCTGGCGGCGGCCGGGTACGAGCAGCTGCGGGCCGAGCAGGCGAGCCGCCGCGAGAACGGCGACGGCGCCAGGCTGCTCGGGATCGGGATCAGCGCCTACGTCGAGATCACCAACGGGATCGGCGAGGAGGAGTACGGCGCGGTCGAGATCACGCCCGACGGCCAGGCGATCGTCAAGACCGGATCGTTCTCACAGGGCCAGGGGCACGAGACGACGTTCGCGCAGATCGCGGCCGAGCGGCTCGGCCTCCCGTTCGAGGACGTGACGGTGCTCAAGGGAGACACGGACGCGATCCCGCGCGGGACGGGCACGTACGGGTCGAAGTCGACCCAGATCGGCGGCGTCGCCGCGGTCAAGGCCGCCGAAGAGGTGGTCGAGCGCGGCAAGCAACTCGCCGCCGAGGAGCTCGAGGCCAGCCCCGAGGACATGGTGCTGGACCTCGAGAAGGGGCGATTCCATGTCGCCGGATCGCCTGAGCCGGGACTCAACTGGCAGGAGCTCGCCAAGCGCCTAGCCGACAAGGGCAAGCTCGACGAGCTCAGCCGGGAAGCGGATTTCCAGGCACCACAGCCGACGTTCCCGTTCGGCGCTCACCTGGCGGTGGTCGAGGTCGACCCCGACACGGGCTCGACCTCGCTCGAGCGGTTCGTCGCCGTCGACGACGCGGGCACGATCATCAACCCACTCGTGTTCGAGGGCCAGGTGCACGGGGGTCTCGCGGCCGGAATCGCGCAGGCGCTGTTCGAGGAGATCACCTACGACGAGGACGGCAACCCGCTGAACGCGAACCTCGTCAGCTACTGCATCCCCGGAGCGACAGAGCTGCCGTCGTTCGAGCTCGCCGAGATGCAGACGCCGACGCCGGTGAACCCGCTCGGCGCCAAGGGGGTCGGCGAGTCCGGCACGATCGGCTCGACCCCAGCCGTGCACGCCGCTGTGCTCGACGCGCTGAAGCCACTCGGCGTCCGTGAGCTCGAGATGCCGCTCTCCTCAGAGCGGATCTGGCGCGCGATCGCCGACGGCGCTAACGGCCGGTAGGCGAGCCTGCTCCGTTGCCCGCCGCCACCGCGAGCTCACGCTCGCCGGCGCTGATGTACGTCTCGCCGGCCCACGGGCCGGGCTTGCGCCGTGGCTTGCCGCCCGGGAACGCGAGCCGCAGGATCGTGCGCTGGACCTTCCCCCACTGCTTGGGAAACGGTCCGGTGTTGTACGGGAGCCCGTAGCGCTTGCAGATCTCGCGCACCCGCGGTGCTATTTCCTGATAGCGGCTCGAGGGCATATCCGGGTACAGGTGGTGCTCCACCTGGTAGCCGAGGTTGCCGCTGATGATGTGGAACATCGGGCCCCCCTCGATGTTGGCGGCGCCGATCAGCTGCCGGACGTAGCGCCCGCCGGGCTGCTCGTCACGCACCTCGTCCTCCGTGAACACGTAGGTCTGATCCGGGAAATGGCCGCAGAAGATGATCGCGTTGGACCACACGTTGCGGACGATGTTGGCCCACAGGTTGGCCTTGGCCGTCGCCTTATAGGTCTGCAGGAAGGCCTCGACCGGGTTGAACTCCGGAGCGCTCGAGCGCCGCAGCTTCGCCTTCAGGCGCGCGGGGCGCGACCGGCGCCGGTTCGCGAGCGCGTGCACTCCGGCCCGCACCCCGGTCGACACCGCGGCGCTCAGCAGCGGCCACGCGATGTAGTCCTTCTGGATCTGGGCCCGCCCCTTGCCGGCGATCCCCTTAAGCTCCTTGAGGACCTGCTTCTGCGACTTCTCTCCGGCGCGGATCGCGGTGAAGTCGAGGTCGTGGACGGCGACGCCCCACTCGAACGCAAGCATCAGCAGCACGTTGTAGATCGGCTGCAGCAGGTACACCGGGTGCCACTTCTGGTGCGGGTCGATCCGCATGATCTCGTAGCCAAGGTCGCGGTCCTTCTCGAGGATGTTCGTGTACGTGTGATGGATGTAGTTGTGGGAGTGCTTCCACGCCTCCTTGGTCGAGGCGGTGTCCCAGTCCCACACCTGCGAGTTGATCACGGGATCGTTCATCCAGTCCCACTGCCCGTGCATCACGTTGTGGCCGATCTCCATGTTCTCGAGGATCTTGGCCGTCGACAGCGTCGCCATCCCGAGCCACCACATCGGCCCGAAGCGGCTCGCGAACAGCTCCGCGCGACCGATCAGCGCGAGCCGCCGTTGGAGCGCGATGATCCCGCGGATGTAGAGCGCGTCGCGGTCGCCGAGGTCAGCCTTGACCTCGTCGTGAAGCTCGTCGAACTCCTTGCCGATCGCCTCGAGCTGCTCATCGGAGAGCCGCGAGAGTGGGTTCGAAACTCCGTTCTCGTCGTGGGTGCGGTATCCGGTGGCCATCGACTACTCCTAAACCTCGATTTCGATTAGTCCCTCGGGGGCGTTGATGCAGGTTTGGACCGACTGGCCCTCCTGACCTCCGACCTTCCCGTTCCTGAGGTCGCGCACACGCCCGGACCGAAGCGTCCCGACACACGTATGACAGATGCCCTCGCGGCAGCCGAACGGAAGCTCGAGCCCTGCCTCCTCGCCACAGACGAGGATCGGCTTGGTTCCGTCGGACTCGACGGCGCAGTCACGTGAGACAAACCTGATCGTCCCCCCCTCGCCCGTCTCCGCCGTGCCGAGCTTGGGCTGAAAGCGCTCCATGTGCAGCCGGCCGGCCAGGTCCTCGCGCTCCCAGTGCTCGCTCAGCGCGTCGAGCATCTCGCCGGGTCCGGAGGCAAAGGTCTCGCGCTCGCGCCAGTCGGGGCAGAGCTCGTCGAGCTGGGCTGCGGTGAACCGGCCCATCTCCCCGGTGTGCTGCTCGTGAAGCCTGAAGCCCGGGAAGCAGCGTTCGATGTGGCGCAGCTCGCCGCCGAAGATCACGTCGTCGGGCGTGCGCGCCGAGTGGACCAGCAGCGCGTCGCCGAGCCGGTCGGCGCGACACAGGCTGCGCAGCATGCTCATGATCGGCGTGATGCCGCTGCCCGCGCTGATAAACAAGAGCTTTCCCGGCAGCGGGTCGGGCAGCACGAAGTCGCCCTCGACGCCGCCCAGCGAGACGATCGCGCCCGGGCGCCCGTGGCGGACGAGGTACGGCGAGACGACCCCGCTCTCGACCAGCTTCGGGGTGATCGAGATGCACCCGTCGGGGCGGTCGGGCTCGGAGGTCAGTGAGTACGCGCGCCAGTGACGGACCCCGCGGATGTCGACGCCGATCCGGCAGTACTGGCCGGCACGGTGGCCTTCCCAGCGGTAGCCCGGCTTGATCAGCACGGTCGCCGCGTCAGCTGTGACGTGGTCGATCCGCTCGATCCGGCCGCGTAGCTCGCGCGTCGACCACAGCGGATTGATCAGCTCCAGGTAGTCGTCCGGAAGCAGTGGCGTGCTGAACGCCCGGACCGCCCGGAGCACCGCCCGCTGGAGTCTGGGAACCTTTGGTTTCGCGCCGATTTCAGCCATACCCTCGGAGTTTGTTTACCCCGGGACGGCGAAACGGTAACACCAAACCATGTGACATCGTTTGATGTCATCGTGAGCGCGCGTCGATTCCCCCGGATCGGCCTTGATCCGGGGTGTTGCGCCTAACCGCTCGGCGTGCGCGACCGCGCTCCAGGCCGCGTGCGCGGCAACTGCAGGGGCAGCTCGACCGCCGTCTTCAGCTCGTCGAGCGAGCGCGTCACCGCTTCCATCAGTGGCCACGCGTCCGGGATCGACGCGCGGTCCGCCGTGATCCCGAAGTCGACGCTGTCGCGGTAGGAGAGGACCGTCATGTTCAGCCCGACTCCGTCGGTGATCACCGACACCGGGTAGTTGTGGAGCAGCTCGGCACCGGCCGAGTAGAGCGTCACGGGCGGGCCGGGGACGTTCGAGATCACAACGTTCAACGGCGTGCGTCCGCGGCCCATCATCTCCGCGCTGACGCGTGCGGCCCGGGCGTGGAGCGCGGGCGGGATGAAGTTCGTGGCGTCTGTCAGGAACGACGCCGGCAGCGCCTTGTGCCGCTCCTTGGCGACCTTGAGGATCTCGTGCGCGCGCGCGAGTCGCTTACGGGGATCGGCGACGTCGGTCGGGATCGGGACGATCATCGTCGAGACCTTGTTGCCGAACGCGCGACGCTGCGACTTGGTTCGCACCGACGTCGGGATCATCGCCACCAGCGGCCCATCCGGAAGCTCGTCGCGCTGCTCGAGCCATTCGCGCAGCGCGCCCGCGCAGAGCCCGACGACGACGTCGTTGACGGTGATCCCGAGCGCGTTCTTGAGCCCCTTGATCTCGGCCAGCGACAGCGATCCGAACGCGATCGAGCGGTGCGAGGAGATCCGGCCGTTGAAGCTCAGCTTCGGCGCGCGCGCGGTGCTGACCTCGAGCACGCCGCCGTCGGAAGTCCCGCGCAGCGCCCTGCGCACCCGCGAGGAGGCGCGCGCGAGCTGCGGCGCGCCGGGCATCATTGCCATCCCCGGCATCCGCCCAAGGTTGGGGACGGTCGTGTACAGGCCGGCGATCGAGCGCACCGTCTGGCGCGGGATCCCGGCGACGCCGCGCGCGAGCATCTCGAGCTCGCTGGGCTCGCGCTCACCGCCGCGCCCGGCCGGCTCGATGTCCTCCTCGTCGCCGCCTCCGTTCGTCGAGACCCCCTCCCCCTCCGGAACAAGATCAAAAAGCGTGCCGAGGATCTCGGCGCCGGAGACGCCGTCGATCGCGGCATGGTGGAACTTCGTGAGGATCGCGACCTGTCCCTCGGGCAGCCCGTGGATCAGGTAGAGCTCCCACAGCGGGTGCGAGCGGTCGAGCGGTCGCGCGAAGATTCGCGACACCGTCTCGGCGAGCTGGCGATCCGAGCCCGGGGGCGGGATCGCCGACTCGCGGATGTGGAAGTCGAGGTCGAAGTCCGGGTCGACGATCCAGTACGGATGGTCGAGCCCGAGCGGCACCGGCACGAGCCTCCACCGCAGCGGTGGCAGCTTGCCGAGGCGGGCGGTGACGACCCGGCGGAGGTCCTGCACCTCGATCCGGCCGCGCGGCGCCGTGCTCGGGTCGAGCACCGCGAGGCCGCCGACGTGGCCGTAGGTGCGTGGCGACTCCATCGCGAGGAAGTTCGCGTCGAGGCTCGTCAGCTGCTGCAGGGCGCCGCCCTCCTCAGCGGTCGAGCTCTAGCACGAGCTTGCCCGTGTTCTGCCCCGCGAACAGTCGCGCGAGCACGTCCGGGAACGAGCCGACGTCGCCCGTGACCGTGTCCTCGATGCTCTTCAGGCGCCCCTCAGCCAGCCACTTCGACATCTCGGCGACAGCCTCGGGGAACCGCTCGACGTAGTCGAACACGAGGAACCCGGCCATCGTTGCGCGCGCGACCAGCAGCATCATGTAGTTGCTCGGGCCAGGCGCCGGCGCCGTGTTGTTGTACTGCGAGATCGCCCCGCAGATCGCGACCCGCGCGCCCCGCGCGAGCCGCGTCAGCGCGAGGTCGAGGATCTGCCCGCCGACGTTGTCGAAGAACACGTCGACGCCATCCGGGGTGTGCTTGCGCAGCTCGGCGCGGAAGTCGTCGGACTTGTAGTCGAGCGCCACATCGAAGCCGAGCTCCTCGACGAGCGTCCCGCACTTCTCGGCCCCGCCGGCGATCCCGACGGCGCGAGCGTCTTTGATCTTCGCGAGCTGGCCGACCACCGACCCGACCGCCCCGGCCGCGCCCGACACGAGCACTGTGTCGCCGGGCTGCACCCGGCCCACGTCGAGCAGGCCGAAGTACGCGGTCATCCCCGTCATCCCGAGCACGCCAAGGTGGGTGGCTTCCGACGCGCGGGACAGCTCGAGCCTGTCGACGCCACCGCCGTCCGAGACCGCATGCTCCTGAACGCCGAACATCCCCCTTACGACGTCCCCCTCGGCGAAGCCGTCGTGACGGGAGGCCGTGACGCGGCCGATCCCGCCGGCGCGCATCACCTCGCCGATCCCTACCGGCGGGACGTAGGAGCGCACGTCGTTCATCCACCCCCGCATCGCCGGGTCGATCGAGATGTGCGTGAGCTCTACGACGAACTCGTTCTCGCCGAGGTCCGGGAGCTCGACCTCGACGACCTCGAAGTCGGAGGCCTTGACCTCGCCGACCGGGCGGGCGGCTAGCTGGACCTGGCGGCTGGTCTGCACCGGAGCCTCAGCTTATGTGAAATGCTGTAGGCGGTGGTGGGCAAGCGGAAGTTGCTCGGGGCGATGGTCAGCGGCATCGTGGCGCTGGTCGTGACGGCGCCCGTCGCGAGCGCCGATATCACGGTCCAGATCATCAACCACAGCGGCCAGGCCGCCGGCAACGTGTACGTGATGCTGAGCGGTGGCTCCAGCGCCGACGGACGGCTCAAGAACGAGGTCAGCGCCAAGCTCACCGCGCTAAAAGGCGGCCGTTTCACGCTCGGCAGCTTCAGCGGAAGGATCTACTTCTCGTACGACGCCCCGGTCACAAGCGCCGAACCGCCGACCTGGCCAACCCGCTACGACAAGGTCGAGCTGACGTATCCGGGCGTCGCGAATCTCACCGCCGTCGACTTCTTCGGGATCCCGTTCGCGCTGCAGGCCGTGAACGCATCGGGCAAGGCACTCGGCACGCTGAAGTGGAACGCATCCACCGAGACCGTCGAAAACGCGCTGCTTGCGATCCCGGGCGCGAAGAAGGCGCTCGTCAAGACCCGCGCCAGGGGCTTCGCCCGGATCCTCTCGCCGCAGCTGAGCCCCAGCAGCTATCCAAGCCTCGCGCAATACTTCGCGTCGGTGAAGGGCGCCCAGCTGACCGTTCGCGGGAGCTTCTTCGGCAACCCGTTCCAGACGTTCCGGTACGACGGCCCGTTCGAGGGAGGCCGGGAGACGACACTCACGGGCACGATCACGCAGCCGCCCGGAGCCGCCAAGCCCGGACAGGCGCTCGGTGTCGACGGGTCGACACTGCCCTCAGCGGTCTACACCGTGGACGGCCCGTACACGTGGGGCGGCCAGGTGCACCACGTCGGGGACAACGACGTCTACGCCGTGATCTACCGAGACCTGCTCTCCGGCTTCGCGTGGGGCTACTGGGGCGGGAAGTACGGCAACGACAGCGCCAAGTGGCAGGGCCAGGCGCCGTTCGGAGCCGCGCGCAAGGCCACGACCAGCTACGCCAGCTACAACGAGTACGCGGCGGTCGTCTACAAGTACTCGGACGCCTACGGCTTCTCGTTCAGCGACACCGGGCCCAAGAAGGTTCAGCTGCCGCTGGACGGCGCTCGCACGCTGAAGGTCACGATCCTCCCGGACCGCTAGCCCCTACCCCATCAGCGGGTTGAAGTTCGCGTGCGCGACCATCTGCCATGCGCGGCCGTTCCACGTGAACACCGAGAGGCGCGGCGCCGGCCCCGGAGTGAACGGCTTGCCGTTGACCGTGCCGGTCGTGGTCGAGAGATACCGAGTGACGAGCACCGACCCGGCCTGCGTGGCGACGAAGCTCGAGAGCTTGAAGCTGGTGACGTCGGGGAGGTTCTTCAGATACGCCGCCTTGCTCGCGGCCGACCCGTCGGCCCGCTGGATCTGGAACGCCGGCGACAGGAACGCCCGGAGACCCGGCACGTCCTTGCCCTTGATCAGCGTGAAGAAACGGGTCACGAGCCGCTTGGCGGTCGCGACGGGAGGGTTCAGCCGTGGCGCCGGCCGAGACGGGGCGCCGAGCGCGGCCGGCGCCAGCGCGAGCGCGATCAGGCAGGTAGGTACGACAGTTCGGACGAAACGCATAAAGCCCCCTTCTTCGTGGTGGCGAGAGGCTACTCCGTACCCGCCGGCTGTTCCTTCACGTTGACCTCCCGCCGCGCGGCGGGTACGTACACGAGCCAGGTGACGAGCCCGAGCACGGCGGCCAATACGAGCGGCACCACGAGGCTCGTCTTCACAAGCAGCGCGCCGGCGATCGCGCCGATCAGCATCGCGAGGACCGTGACGACACGACGCGTCATCCCCCTGCCCGTCCCGCCCGTCAGCGGAGAGTCAGCGCCGAGCGCCGTCAAGGTGCCCGTCAGCACGGTCGTCGTCAGATCCGGGACTCCGATTCTCCTGATCGTGGCGTTGCGGACACCCATCGCGAGCGCCAGCAGCGCGATCAGGAAATCTCCAGAGAACGCACGCTCGCGGATCGCGGCGGCCGCGGCGATGATCGCCGCGATCGCGATTAGCGACGCCTCGATCGAGAGCGCGACCCCGAGGTGCTCCGAGTGGCGCTCGAGCAGGCGCTTCGCCAGGACGCCACCGACCCCGGCACCGATCAGAAACGCCACCAGCGAGATGATCGGCGCGACCACCGGGAGGCCGCCGCTGCCGGCGATTCCGAAGCCGAGCAGCACGACGTTGCCGGTCATGTTCGCGGTGAACACGCGTCCCAGGCCCAGGTAGCTGACCGCGTCGATCAGCCCGGTGGTGAAGGTCAGGGCGAGCAGCGCGCGGGTGAGCGGATGGCGGACGCTGCGGGCGCCCTGCCTGAGTGCATCGAGGTCGTATGTCTGTGGCTTGTTCATGTGCGCATCATCGCCCCTTCGGTTTGACGCGTCCCTTAGCATCTCCGTCCTTGGGGCTGAACCGTGTGACTCGCCCGGCTCGGGGGCTACGAGATCGGGCGCTCATGTTGGTGCTCGCGTTCGTGTGCGCGCTCGCGTTCGCGACATGGGGTGCTGCCCGCGCGAGCGCCGACGGGCCGTACAAGGTCGCCGTGTACTCGACCATCCACACCTCCGAGCAAGGGCTCACCGGCCACGTGTTCGTCCAGCTCCGGCACGACGGCACGAATGAGATCTGGGGCAAGTACCCGGGTGGCTGGTGGGTGTTCGACACCAACGGGGACCTCCGCTTCGACGGCAGCTCGAAGTGGAGCTGGCGGATCACCTACACCGTGAGTCACTCGTCGTGGACCGCGGCGTTCGACTACCTGGAGGCACAGGTCCACCATCCGGACGCATACCGGCTGTTCACCGACAACTGCGTCGAGTTCGCGGCCGAGGTGGTTCGCCGCGCGGGTCACCACCTGCCGCACTACCGGTTCCTCGGCAGCGTGCCCGACCCGTCGACCCTGACGCTCGCGCTGGAGGGGACCGGCAACGGCAACTTATTTGACGGCGGCCGTGTACTCCACAACCCAGATCCCGACCACACCGCGTCGGGCGCTCCGGACCCGCCGCCCGCGACGCCGCCGTGCTGCGACGTGACGGGCATCATCAAGACGGCGACCGCCGACCCGCGGACGCTCGCCAGAAGCCTGCGGCTGCAGTTCCGCAAGTACTCGCTCGCGCCAGGCACCCCGGGCGCCGGCGGCCGCTTCACGGTCAAGATCACACACACCGATGTGCGCCGGAACCTGTACGTGATCAACTGGGGCGACGGGTCGACGACCGACGGCGTCCTGCCTAGGAGTTCCGTCGCCGGCACCGTGACGTTCAGCCACCGGTACGTCCGCGGCTGGCACGGGTCGCTTCGGGCGGTCGTGCTCGAGAACGGCCGCGTGCTCGAGTACGTGCAGCCGCTGCGACCGCGCGGCGCGGGCTCGCATGTCCAGATCGACGCGGAGCCGGCGCCCCCGCCCCCCCGCGCGTACGTTCCTCACACCGCGTGTCCTGAGTCGGAGGTTCGGTGCTAGGCCGCGAGCTCCTCGGACGGTCGGTCGGACCGCGGCGCCCGTGCGTCGAGCTGCGTGACCTCGGCCTTCGCCGGCGGGCGCAGGAACGCGAGCGCGATCGCGGCGCCGAGCAGCGTGATCGCCGCGCCCGCCGTGAACGCGAGCGTGAAGCCGTTCGTCAACGCCTGCGCGGAGCTGACGTCCGCGCTCGGATGCGACGCCGACGCTGCCACCGTGCTGAGCACGGCCAGGCCGAGTGCGCCGCCGAACAGCCGCGAGGTGTTGAGTAGCCCCGAGGCGAGGCCGCTCTGCGCTCCTGGGACGCCCTGGGTCGCGGCGATCGTCGAGGAGACGAGCGTGAGCCCCATGCCGAGCCCCGACAGGATCCCACCGGGGAGCACGAGCGCGGCGTAGCTACCGGTGGGCCTAAAGCCGGTGAACAGCGCCAGTCCGGCGCTCGCGATCAGCATCCCGGAGGTGATCACGCGGCGGACGCCGAAGCGGGCGACGAGCCTCGGCGCGATGAACGAGCCGGCGAACACCGCGAGCGTGATCGGCAGGAACGCAAGGCCGGCCTGGAGCGCGTCGTCGCCGAGCACCTGCTGGAGGTACAGCGTCACGAAGAAGAACATCGAGAACAGCGCGAAGTACAGGAGCACGACGATCGCGTTCGCCGTCCGCAGCTGCGAACGCCGGAAGATCGACAGTGGCACCAGCGGCGCGGTCGCGACGCGGCTCTCGAAGTAGGCGAACGTCGCCAGCAACGCCAGCGCGGCGCCGATCGGCGCGAGTACGCCGGGTGCCCCCCAACCGAGCACGTCGGTGCGAACGATTCCGTAGGTGAGGCTCACGAGCGCCGCCGTGATCAGCACCGCGCCTGTGACGTCGAAGTGCCGCGGTCCCTCCCGCCGCACGTCGGCGGGAATCACGCGCAGCGTCAGCGCGATCACGACGATGCCGACCGGGACGTTGACCGCGAAGATCGCGGGCCACCCGAGCGTCTGGGTGAGCACGCCGCCGAGCAGCGCCCCGGAGGAGGCGCCGAGCCCGCCGACCGCGCCCCACATGCCGACGCCGCGGTTGCGCTCGCGGCCCTCGCGCAGTGAAGAGGTGATGATCGAGAGCGTCGCCGGCGAGACGATCGCACCTCCGACCCCCTGCAACGCCCGCACGGAGATCAGGACGCCGCGCGAGCCGGCCAGCGCGCAGCCGAGCGAGGAGAGTGCGAATAGCGCGGTCCCCGCGACGAACACCCGGCGGCGTCCGAGCAGGTCCGCGCAGCGGCCGCCGAGCATCAGGAACCCGGCGAAGGTGAGCGTGTAGGCGTTGACGACCCACTGCAGGCCGGCGGTCGAGAAATGCAGGCTGTCGCGCATCGCCGGGAGCGCGATGTTCACGACCGCGACGTCGAGGATGACCATGAACTGCGCCAGGCAGACCACGAACAGCAGCGCGTTGGTGGACTGCGGACGGCGGATGGAGGGGATCGACATTGCGTTCACGAGTGACACTGTGCGACAATCGCTATCCAGGTACAAGAGAGGGGTTTATCCTGGTAGTAGATATCCCACCCAGAGTTAACGGCGTGGGTTCGCGAAACGTGAGAAACGGCGAGCGGCGTCGCGCCGAGCTCGCGGATTTCCTGCGGCGCAAGCGCGAGAGCATCCAGCCCGAGGAAGTGGGGCTGAAGGGTGGCGGTCGCCGGCGGACACCTGGCCTGCGGCGCGAGGAGGTCGCCCAGCTCGCGGGCGTCGGTGCCACCTGGTACACGTGGCTCGAGCAGGGTCGGGATGTGCGGGCGTCGCTTGAGGTGTTCGAGTCGCTCGCTACGGCGCTGCGCCTCACACCGGCCGAGCGCACCCACCTGATCCTGCTCGGTCGCGGCGAGGAGGCCCCGCCCTGCAAGCCGCCCCCGGAGCGTGCGGCGCCGAGCGTCAAGCGGCTCGTCCAGGCGCTCGGACCGAACCCCGCATACGTGATCGGCCAGCGATGGGACTACCTCGCGTGGAACGAGGCCGCGTGCGCGGTGTTCGGCGAATTCGGGGGGATCCCGAAGGCCGCGCGCAACCACCTATGGCAGATGTTCATGGACCCGGTTCGGCGCGAGCTGTGGGCCGACTGGGAGCAGACCTCGAGGCTCGCGGTCGCCAAGTTCAGGGCGGACAGCGCGCGACACCTCGGCGACCCGTCGTTCGAAGAGCTGATCCAGGCGCTGCGCCAGTCGAGCCCTGCGTTCTGCAAGATGTGGAAGCGTCACGAGGTCTCCCAGGCGGGACACGGCCGCAAGGAGATCCGCCACCCCGAGGCCGGAACGCTGCTGTTCGAGCACGCGGTGTTCCATCCGACCGACGCGCCGGAGCAGCGGCTGATCCTGTACTCGCCCGTCGCCGGCAGCGACACGGCGGAGCGACTCGAGCGGCTGATCGAGGAGAGGAGCTGACGATGATCGTGATCGCGGTGCTCACGCGGCGGCTGCGGCAGGGCAAGACCTATGAGGACTTCCGCGAGGCGTGGTTGCCGGATCAGGGATTCGGCTTCCCGACGCGCGTGATCAGCGCCCAGGCGCTCGACGACGACCGCGAGATCGTCACGATCGGCCTCGCCCAGCTCGAGGACGGCGAGGTCGAAGCGGAGCTGAAGCGGATCGCCCCGCAGGAGCAGCGCCGTCACGACCGGATCGACGAGATCGTCGAGCCCGAGATGACGCGACGGTTCTACGTCCAGGTCGCCGACGATGACTTCACGGCCGCGCCGCCGCGGGACGCCTGAGCCCCCGGAAGCGGAGTTCCACCCATCCGGCGGCGGCGATCGGCAGAATGGGGCGGCACACACCACCGCGTTGGGAGGACCACCGTGAATCTCTGGGACCGGCTCGATGACGTCGCTGAGCACCATGACGTGCTCCGGCACCCCTTCTACCTCCGCTGGTCGGAGGGCAAGCTGACCCGCGACGAGCTCGCGCGATACGCGGGCCAGTACCGCCACGCGGTGGTCGCGCTCGCCGACGCGGCGTCGTCCGCGGCCGACTCGCCCGAGGCCGGCGACGACGCGCCAGCGCTCGCCCGGCACGCCTTCGAGGAGCGCGACCATGTCGCGCTGTGGGACGAGTTCGCGCTCGCCGTCGGCGGTCGCGTCGACCACTCCCCGACCGCTGAGACCCGGCGCTGCGCGTCGGTCTGGGCCGGCGACGGGACGCGCCCCCTGCTGCACACACTGACCGCCATGTACGCGATCGAGTCCGCGCAACCCGCGATCTCCGCGACCAAGCGGACGGGGCTCGCGAGCCATTACGGGATCCCGGCAGCCGCGTACTTCTCGGTGCACGAGCGGCTCGACGTCGAGCACGCCGCCGAGGCGCGAGAGCTGATCGAACACCGGCTCGACGGCGCGTCCGAGGACGAGCTCGTCGCCACCGCACGGGAGGCGCTCGAGGCCAACTGGTCGCTGCTCGACGGGGTCGACCGGCTTACCGGCTGACCTCCGCGGTAAACGGCGGCGATCCCGGGTAGCCCGGATGACATCGCCGTCGATCCAAGCGGAGGACCCCGATGAACAGGCTCAAACAGAACGCCGGCATGAAGGCCGCGAAACTGACGCTTCGGCACACGGGGCGTGGCCTGAAGTCCAAGGCTCGGCGTGACCCCGTGCGGACCACAACGCTGCTCGGCGCCGGAGGGGCCGCCGGCGCGGCGGCCGGCGCTGCGGCCGGCTTCCTCTTGGGCCGCAAGACCGCCGGACCGGCGACTGCCGCCGGGGCCGCGATCGACCCCGGTGTGAACTAGCGCGTAGACCCAGTTTCGGTGGGCACTCGGCCGCGCGTGATGCGGGGGATCGGTCGATTCCACCGCCTTCTCAACCTCGGCCGGTTCGTCAGCCGTCCGCCGCTGAACGGCCCCCGCCCGCATCCGTTGCTGCTGGCGTTCAGCTACGGAATCAACGACTTCTACCGCGCCGGTTTCTAGGGCGCGAGACCGGTCCGAGACCCGAGTGACATTGCGCGCGCGGGCGCCGAGCCGTAGCGTCGCGAACATGAGGAGAGCTGCGGTATTCGCGCTCGTGATCGTCACCGCCCTGACGGCCGCCCCCGCGCTTGCGGCCGAGAGCGGCGACTCGATCGCGCGCGCGGCGGCGACGCTGAAGCGCGGGCGGGTCTATGTCGATCCGGCAGCACACGTCAGGCTCAGCCAGGCTCAGGTGCGCGCGCTCGAGCGCCAGGTCTCGACCGACGATCCGGGACGGATCTTCATCGCGGTGCTGCCCGACTCCGCGCGTGCCGCGGCCGGCGGCTCGGTCGCCGCCGTCGGCACCGCACTCGAGCGCCAGGTCGGCAAGCCCGGCGTCTACGCGATCATCGTCGGCTCGCGGTTCGAGGCCGGCAGCAATTCGTTGCCGCGCGGAGAAGCCGCCACGCTCGCGTCCGTGAGCTTCGCCGCGCACCGCTCCCAGGGGCCGTACGCGGCTCTGACGAACTTCGTCTCGCTCGTGTCCAACGCCGATCCGGGGCCGCAGGCACCGCCGCAGAGCTCGACCGGAGCGGCCCCGTCCGAGGGCCAGCGATCCAGCAGCAACGTCACCGGGATCACGCTGGTCGTGATCCTCGGCGTGATCGCAGTCGCGATCGCGCTGCTCATCTCGATCTCCACCATTCGCGGTCGCAGGCGCCGGCGCCAGCGGATGGCCGAGGTGCGAAAGGTCGCGCGCGAGGATCAGATCGCCCTCGGAGACGACATCCGCGAGCTCGACCTCGACGTGTCGATGCCGGGCGCCGACGCCAGCGGCAAGGCCGATTACGCCAAGGCGCTCGACTGCTACGAGGCGGCCGGGAAGTCGCTCGAAGGCTCGAAGACGCTCGGCGACCTCGCCGAGGTGACCTCGAAGCTCGAGGAAGGGCGGTGGCTGATGGAGTCGGCGCGGGCCCGGCTGGCAGGCAGGCCGCCTCCAGAGCGTCGCGCGCCGTGCTTCTTCGACCCCCGCCACGGACCGTCTGTCGCCGACGTCGACTGGGCTCCCGACGGCGGCACCGTCCGCTCGATCCCGGTCTGCGCGGCCGACGCAACCCGGATCGCAGACGGGCAGGACCCCAAGGCTCGGACGATCGTCCGCCACGGCCGGCGGATCCCGTTCTGGGAGGCGCCCCCGTACTACGGCCCGTACGCCGGGGGCTACTACGGCGACTGGGGCGGCACCAACTTCCTCACCGGTTTCGTCCTGGGCAGCGTGCTCGACCAGCACGAGAGCCACGGCGGCGACTGGAGCGCCGGCAGCTGGAACTCGGGTGGGGACTTCAGCGGCGGCGGCACGTTCGGCGACTCCGGCGGAGGGTTCGGCGGCGGCGGTGACTTCGGGGGCTTCGGTGGCGGCGGCGACTTCGGTGGCGGCGGCGACTTCGGGGGCGGCGGCGGCGACGGCGGTGGCGGGGGCGGCGACTCGGGCGGCGGCGGAAGCTGAGGCGCTCAGTCCCCGATGTAGACGGGAGTTCCGACTTTCACCCGGTCATAGAGATCGATCACGTCCGGAATCAGCATCCGGACGCACCCGTGGGAGAACGCGTGGCCGATCGAGTCGGTCTCGTCGGTGCCGTGGATCCCGGCGCCGTTGAATAGGCCCATCCACCGCGCCTTCAGCGGGTCGCTCGGGCCGGGAGGGATCACCTGGCCCGCGAGCGCGCCCGCCCACGCGCTATGCGGCACGCTCCATGAAGGGTCCACTTGCTTGTCCTGGATCTGGTACAGGCCCGCGGGGGTCGCGAGCCCCTGCATCCCGACCGCGATCGGGTAGCTGCGGATCAGGTGGAGGTGCTGGTACACGCGCAGCGTGAAGCCACCGCGGTCGATCGTGATGTAGGCGGGATAGCGGCGGCGAAGAGCGGCAACCGACAGCGTCGGAGTGACCCGCCGTCCGGGCACGACCACGCGATCGACGTGGTAGAGGAGCGCGTGGGCGAGCGACGCGCGCAGGGCGTCGGCGCTCGGGGAGATCCCGTCCCGGGGCGCACTCACGACCAGCGCGGACGGCGTCGGAGCGAGCGTCGCATCGCGCGCGCGTGTACCCAGCCGTGCACCGAGTCGTGCGAGCGCCGCGTCGGACCCGCTCGTGAGGACCGGCGAGATCAGCGCGTGTGACTCGGCGCCGGTCAGCGACCGGAAGTCGCGGGAGAGGAAGTTCGCTCCGGTGCTGACCGCGAGCGCACTGTCGGCCATCGAGCTCGTGTCGAGCGCCACCCCCGCCTTTCCGGGCACGACCTCGAGCCGCCGGCCGCCGACGACCAGCGTGACCGCGTGCGTGTTCCCCCACGCTGCCGCGGAACGCAGTCGCGCACTCGCTTGCGCTTCCGACAGCCCGCCGAGCGCGACCGGCCCGGCGCGGACGCCGGCGGGGACCGTGTCGCCGCGGCCGCGGTCGATCGCCCACGCGGCGACGAGCAGTGCGGTCGCGAGCACCACCGCCAGCGCGAATCCGAACACGACCCACGGTCGCGCCCACCACGGATCCGGATTGCCTCGTCTTGTGCTCGAGCTGTCCTCGGCGATACCCATCTGCCTCCCCGGGCAGCGCGTACCGGGAATGTAGCGCCCGAGCGCTTATGCTCGTTGGGTCCGCCGATGAGCGCCGTCATGTACGTCAAGCCGAGATGCCCGTACTGCCAGGCAGCGCGGGAGCACCTCGCCGCCGAGGGCGAGCGGGTGGAAGAACGCGACGCGACCCAGAACGCCGACTGGAAGGCCGAGCTGATGGGCTACACGAACGGCCGCGGGATCGTCCCGACGATCATCTGGGACGACGGCCAACTCCAGGTTGGATTCCCGCCCGGCCGCGGCTGAACGGTTCACTGAGCGGGCGGTCGCCCGCTGTCGCCGAGCGCGGCGGGTGAGACCACACGGACACTCATTCGATACTGACGCGAAGACCTGAGGCCGTCAGCATCCCCGGTGGGAGCTGGAGCAGGCTGCATCACCCACCACGACGACGAGGAGCTGACACGGAATGCTCGGTTCGAAGAAGCGGCACATCCTGACCGACGGCGTGCAGGCGATCGCGGTCGTGATCGACGTCGAGTACGCCAAGGTGCTCGGCACGATGACGATCGCGCGCAACTACAACTACAAGCTGGACCTGTCGCTGATGGTCCGACCGGACAGCGCCGCCCCGTTCGAGGCCCACATCTCGGGTTACTTCCCGCAGTTCGGACAGCCGAGCGTCGGCGACCAGTTGTACGTCCGCTACGACCCCCAGGACCCGACTCACGTCGAGATCGACGAGCAGCGGATCGAGGCCGACAACACCGCAGCGCAGGCCAGCGTCGTCGCGGCGGCGGCGAGCGCGCCCCCTGACGACCTCGTCGCGAACGGGATTCTCGGGCGCGCGACGCTCGTCGAGGTGCAGAAGACTCCGGCCGGCTCCCTGACCGACTGCGCCCTGACCGTCGGCGTGCGGCTCGTCGACGGGACCCCTCCCTACCGCGCGGGATGCCACGTACCGCTCGGCCCGAACGAGGCCGCGAAGCTGATCCCCGGCCAGACGATCATGACCGTCCGCGCTGATCCGAACGACCACGACCGGATCGCGGTGTCCCTGTCGGAGCCGACCCCCGTTGTCACGATCACCGATTCGGCGGCGCTCGATCCGTCCGCCCGCGCGCTGCGCGACGGCGCGCCGTGCCGGGTCGTTCTGCTCCAGCACCAGCGCCAGTGGCTGAAGACCCCGCAGGGGGACGAGTTCTACGCCGCCAAGGTCCGGGTCACGTCGGACAGCTCGGAATTCCAGGTCAACGTCCCGGTGCCACCGGACGCGACGGGGTTGATGAGCGACGGCGCCGAGCTTCCGGCGAAGCGACTCGAGGCCGAGCCCAACGTGCTGATGATCGACTGGCCGGCGGCACTGCAGGAGAATCCCGTCGCGGCTGGCGCCTGACAGGGGTCTCGCCGGTCATTGACAGGCCGGGTCGCGGCTCCACCGGCTGTTCGCCTGCGCGATCGGGACCGGCCCGCCGGTGGGGATCAGCTGGATGTGGTTGACCTCGGTGTTGTTGGGGTCGTCGGATGGGTCGAACGGGCGGTAGAGCCCGAACCGCGCCAGGTCGGCTTCGCTGATCTGGGCCGCGCTCGACCGCAGCAGGCTGTTGACGCCGACGTCCTCCGCCTCGCCGCGGGTGTGAGGGTCGTCGGCGAACCCGCCCACGGCAACGCTGTGCTGCGGGGTGCGGTAGCCGCTGATTCCGTAGATCGTCACGCCCAGTGACTTTCCGAGCGCGTCCAGCCGGGCGGTCAGGATCGGGAGCTGCCCTTCGGTCTGGCTGGTGCCGGGATCCGCCACGAACCCAGGGCCGCCCGAGGTGACCAGCGGCTGCGCGAATGCCGCACTGGGTGCCGCGCCGCAGCGGTTGAGGACCGCCAGCTCGCGCTTGACCTCTTTCAGCGACGGCGCGTGCGCGTTCGGGTCGCCGACGGGCGTCGCGGCGGACGCGGAGCCGGCGGCCGCAGGCGCCGCCACTCCGGCCGACGGCTGCACGACCTGCGGATGTGCTCGCACGTTCGGCAGGCCCCCCGATGCCTGGTCGGCGGCGGCGGTCTTGCGCGGCGTCGCGGCCTCGCGGTCCCCGAGCGCCTGGGCGATCGCGACGCCCCCGACTGCCACCAGCACCAGCACCGCAACCGCTATCGAGACCCGACGCATCCAGCCCCAGTTCACCACATCGCTCGCCCGCCCGACGCACCTGACCGAGCAACGTCGCGGGCCGTCAGGAAAGCTGGATGTGGTCCGCCTCCGCGGCTCCGCCGAACGGCCTGGTCAGCCCGAACCGGAGCAGCGTCGCCTCGGGAACGCCCTCGACGCCGGGGGTGTCTGAGGCTTCTCCGCGCGTGTGTGGGTCGTCGGCAAACCCGCCGACCTCGACCGAGTGCTGCGGCGTGCGGTAGCCCGAGATCCCGATCAGATGCAGATGCAGCGCCTTGCCCATCGCGTCGAGCCGAGCGGCGAGCTCGGGCTCCTCGCCCACGCTGTAGTTGGTGCCCGGAGCCGGGAAGAAGCCCCAATCGCCGCCATGCGCAGTGAAGCCACCGCCGGTGAACCCGGCGCCCCCCGACGGAAGGTCGCCGAACGATGCCTGCTGCGCCGCTGCCGCCTGCGCCGCCAGTACGGCGAGGCGGTGTCGCACCTTGCGCAGCTCGGCTTGCTTGCTCGCCCGGTCGGCCGCGGTCGTGCGCTGGCGCTCGAGGACCGACAGGCGCAACCCGGCGATCTGATCGCGTTCGACGAGCACCGCGCTCGTCGCCCGTTGCTGGCGCGCCTGCTCGACGGCGAGCTGCTTCACCTGCGCGGCCACCAGCCGCCGGTCGCGGGTGACGCGCTGGACCACGCTCGCGTTGGAGGCAGCGAGCGTATGCATCTGACCGACCTTCTCGATCAGGTCCGTGAACCCGTGCGATTCGAGGATCACGTTGACCAGGTCCGGCGAGGGGGCCTCGTACTGCGCGACCAGCTGCTGCGCCAGCCGCCGACGGTCACCCGCAAGCTCGGTCCTCAGCTGCGTCAGCCGCTGGCGGGCGGCGGTCAGATGCTCGCCGGGACGAACGCGAGCGTCGCAAGCAGAGCGAGCGGCGCCGCGCCGCGCCGCGCCGCGAAGGATCACAGCCAGGCGTTGCATAGAGGGTCAAATCGGCCGCACCCGCGCGCGGCGAGGACGCGAAGCTACCACCCGCGACCGCGGTGACCCGCAAGACGGTATGCACGCACTTCCCACGAGCCGAAAACGCGCTCGGCCCCCCCCGAGTGACGTGATATGAATGACACGGCAGGATCGGGTGCTGACGGGAGACGATCTTGCCGGTCGCGCGCGGCCGCGTGCGGCGGGCCGCGCGTATGAGTGAGAGGAGCCTGATGGCCGAGCAACTCGCAGGAGCATCGGCTACCCCGAGCGAGGCGACCTCGGGGAACGTCCGCGGCGTGACGACAAAGCTGAGCCCGCTGTCGGTCGAGGCCGCTGTGCGGCGGCTTTCCGAGATCGCGGAGTCGAAGGGGCTGAAGGTCTTCGCCGTCATCGATCACAGCGGCGCGGCCGAGGCCAACGGACTCGCGCTGCGCGACACGAAGGTCGTGATCTTTGGCAGCCCGAAGGCGGGGACGCCGGTGATGGAGGCGGTGCCGCTCGCGGCGCTGGACCTGCCACTCAAGGTCCTCGTGTGGGCGGACGGTGATCAGACGAAGCTCAGCTACACGTCACCGACCGAGCTGGCGGCCCGCTACGGCCTCAGCGACGAATTGTCGAGCCGGCTTGCCGGGATCGACCCCTTGACCGACGCGGTCATCGCGGCATAGGCCAGTGGACGTAGTGGCTCTCGAAATCGGCGATCGCGTGGCGTTCCTGCGCGAGTCACCCGGTCCGCAGATCACCGAGGGAGTGGTCGTGGCCGTTCTGGATGAGGGGCACGTGCTGATACAGCACACCGGCGGCGACGTGCACGAGTACCCAGCCTCCGGGCTGACGACGATTCCCGGGTCTGGGCGACGGTCGTAAGGCACGTCGTCACGCGACCAGCCTGACGAGCGGTCGAGCGCGCTGGGCCGCGCCCTACTCGGACGCCTCGACCGCCTCCTCGCCTTCCAACGAGGCGCCGGGCGAGGCCGCGGGCGAGGCACTCAGCGACGCCTTCACTACGGCGACGTCGTCGGGGCTGAGCGACCTCCGCGCCACCTGGTCGCCGGTCGCGCCGAGCGCCGCGATCATCTGGTCGACGTCGCCCGCGTCGGCGATCGCGACGATCGCCGAGCTCGAACGCGGCACGGCGTCGCGCAGACGCTCGGCGAGCGGCTCCGGCTCGGCGTCCTTCTCGCTCGGCTCGCCCGCCTGCGAGCCGATCGTCCCACCGAGGACAGTCCCTACGGCCAACCCGAGCGGTCCGGCCACGAGCGTGCCGATCACCGCGCCGATCGTCACGCCCTCCGCGGTTCCGCGCCCGGAGACGTGCATGGCCTCGTCGGCGTCGACGTAGTGGCCGGCGAACGTGCCACGCATCACCAGATGGCCGTTCTCGTGGTGCTCGACGAAGCCCACCTCGGACGTCCACGGCGCGGCCTCGTCCGAGCGATCGCACGCCGCGGCGAACGCCTCCGCGGCGCCGTTGATTGCGCCGAACGTCACCAGAGCGAACTCGGAGCCCATGTCGCGCCCACCGTACCTCAGCGGCCGCTGTGCTGCCAAGGGTGGTCGCTGAGCCGGTGACGGTGGGAGCCGGGCACGCTCGCTAGCGTCTCGGCGCCTGATGCTGAATGCCGTAAAGCGACTCGCGCTCGACATCTCGCCGGTACGCGAGTCGCGCGACTACCGGCTGCTGTTCATCGGCCAGATCGTCTCGAACCTCGGGACGCAGGCGGCGCTGGTCGCGCTGCCGTACCAGATCTTCGTGCTGTCGCACTCGGCGGCGCTGGTCGGGCTGCTGGGCCTGTTCGAGCTCGGGCCGATGATCGTCGTGTCGCTTGTCGGCGGGGCGCTCGCCGATCGCTACGACCGCCGCCGGCTGCTCGCGATCGCGCAGCTGGCCGTGATCGCCGCGGCCGGCGCGCTCGCGGCGGCGGCGCTCGCCGGCAACCCGCCGGTGATCGTCGTGCTCGTGCTGGGCGGTCTACTGGCGGGCGGCTCGGCGCTCGACGGCGTCACCCGCGCGGCGATCATCCCCAACGTCCTCGAGCCCAAGAACCTGCGGTCGGGGCTGGCGCTCAACTTCGGCATCTACCAGGTGACCGGGATCGTCGGCCCGGCGATCGGGGGTCTGCTGATCGCCGCCACCAGCGAGGGCGCGGTCTACCTCGTCGACGCCGCCTCGTGCCTGGCGATGCTCGCCGCGGCGATCGCGATCGCGCCGCAGCGGCCGATCGGCGCGGAGCACCCGCCGGTGCTGCACGCGATCGCCGAGGGGCTGCGGTTCGTCCGCTCCAACCGCGCGCTCGCCGGCAGCTTCGCGATCGACCTCGTCGCGATGACGTTCGGGATGCCGCGGGCACTGTTCGCCGTGCTGTCGCTGACCGTGTACCACGCAGGGGCGGCCGGCACCGGGGCGCTCTATTCGGCCGTCGCCGCCGGCGCGACGCTCGCGGTCCTGACCTCCGGCTGGATCCGCCATGCGCGGCGGCTCGGGCAGATCGTGATCGGCGCCGTGCTCGTGTGGGGAGCGGCGATCGCGCTCGCGGGCCTGGTCAACACAATCGGCCCCGCGATCGCGCTGCTCGCGCTCGCGGGCTTCGCCGACAGCGTCAGCGCCGTCTGCCGGACGACGATCAACCAGACCGTCACGCCCGACAAGCTCCGCGGCCGGATGAGCGCGGTGTTCAGCCTCGTCGTCACGAGCGGCCCGCGACTCGGCGACATCGAGTCGGGGACCGTCGCCGGGCTGACTTCGGCGATGACCTCGGTCGTATCCGGGGGGATCGCGTGCGTGCTCGGCGTGGGGCTGATCATGCTCGCCTTCCCGCAGCTCGCCGCCTATGGGACCGATCACGGGCCGCCGATCGCCACGCCGTCCGAAACCGCGGCCGCGCCACCCAGCTGACTCCAGCCGGTGCGTGTTAGCGTGGGCGACGATGGCGCGTACGCCACTCGATGAGGCCAGGGGACTCGCCGTCGCCGAGGTCGTCCACAAGCGCTTCAGCGCGCTGCCGGCTGACGTCACCGTCGCCCAGGTGCGCGACTGGTTCGCCGAGAGCTCTCACCGGAAGCTCGCCGTCCTCGCCGAGGGCAGCCGCTACGCCGGGTCGGTCGCGCGCGCGGACGTCGACGGCGATCTCGACCCGCTTCGGCCCGCCGCCGAACTCGCCCGCCCCGGCCCGACCGTCGGCCCCGAAGCGCCGGCGCACACGGCCCACGAGCTTGCGATCGCGACGCCGGCGCTCCGCGTTCCGGTCGTCGACCGAGACGGCGCCCTGGTCGGAGTCATTGGCATCACGGAAGACCTCGCCGGGTTCTGCGGCACCAGTTAGCGCTCGCCCAATGCCCGTGTTCATTCTCCGCTTGAAGGCGCCGCGCCCCCGCTTCGCGGAAACGCTCACCGACGCCGAACGCGAGATCATGACCCGCCACGGCGCGTACTGGCAACCGTACGTCGAGCGAGGAGAGATGGTCGTGTTCGGTCCCGTGCTCACCGACGATGACTCGTACGGGATCGCGGCCGTCGAGACCGACGATGAGCAGGCGCTCCGGGACTTTGCCGCCGAGGATCCCGTGGTCATCACCGGGACGGCGAGCTTCGAGATTGGCCGGCTCGCCGCCGGGATCGTCCGCCCAAAGCCGTGACGCGCGGCTCGTAACGAAGCCCGCCAAGTGGTGCCTCAGCCCGCGACCACCGTCGCGGCGAGCGCGACTCGATGGTCCGTGGTCCACGGCGGCCCGAGCGTCGCCCGAGGGCCGCACAGCACCTCCTCCGCCCAGTCGCCGAGCAGCCGCGCGGCCTGATCGACGACCGCCTTCGCGTCGTACAGGTGGACTTCCCACCCGCGAGTGTGCGCGAGCTCGGCGAGCTCCTGGCGATACATGATCGCGTCGGCCCGGGCCTCATACGGCGCGCGGCGCTGGACCGCGATCTCGTCGGGGAAGTCGGGCGGCCAGGTCCGGAGCGACTACAGCTGCCGGCTCGCGATCGTGCCGCCGGTGGCGGTGTCCGCGCTCAGGCCGCCACCGACGAGCCTGCGAAGCTGAGCTCGCGCTGCAATTCGATTTCCCTGCCGTCGCCGGTGTACGGCGTGAACCCGAACCGCTTGAGGAGCCTGCGCGCCACCGGGTTCTCCCGTAGCGTCGTCGCGGTCAGGGTCGCGAAGCCGAGCTCGCCGGCGCGTTCCAGCATCCTCGCCGTCAGGCAGCTGCCGATGCCCATGCCCTGGAGCTCGTCGGCGACTTCGATCGCCATGTCCGCCGCGCCCGGCCAGTCGCTCCGGCGCACCACTCGGACGATGCCGGCAAATGAGCCGTCGCGCTGATCGACCGCCGCGATCGCTTCGTGCGAGACGTGGTCGATGTCGCTCAGATACGCGAGCTCCCGCTCGCTCAGCTCGCGCTTGGGCGTGAGGAAGCGCCGATAGCGCGACTCCTCGCCGAGACGGGTGAAGAGCTCGTGGACCCGGTCGCGATCGCTGCGCTGCACCGCGCGCAGGACGAGCTTGCACCCGCTCGGGAGGATGAACACGTCGGGAAACGTCGCCGGAGCGGCCGGCAGCGCGCTCATGATCGCGTCTCCGCGGATCGCGCCGTGAGCCGCGCGACGCGGACGCGCAGCCGCGCGATCCGGCGCAGCCGGCGGACCGGCTCTCTGTCGTCCATATGGCGGTGGACCTGGCGAGTTCTGGCGGCGGCCCGGCGCAGCTCCTGGCTGTGCTCGACCGCGAGCGTGCTAAGCAGATGGCCGTGCATCGAAACCTCCTTCCTGGTGTGCGATGCCGACGCGCCTGACGCTACGCGTAAGACACGCCCCTGCCATCGGCCGTTCTCCCCTTTGACGCGCCCTTGGGGCCTTACCTTCCGCCGCCGGAGCCTCAGTGCGCCGACTCACAGTTCGGCTTGACATATGCCGATATCGGAATATGATGGCGCCGATGGCACGAGCAGCGACGACATCGGACGTCTTCAACGCGATCGCCGAGCCGCAGCGCCGGGAGATCCTGGTACTGCTGCGGCCGGGTGAGCGGCCGGTGACCGAGGTGGCCCAGGAGTTGGGGATGACCCAGCCGGGGGCGTCCAAACACCTGCGGGTGCTCCGGGAGGTTGGGCTGGTGCGGGACCGCAAGGCAGGCAAGCAGCGCCTGTACGGCCTTGACGCTCGCGGGCTGCGACCGGTCCACGAGTGGACCGGCGGGTTCGAGCGGTTCTGGAACGAGAGCTTCGACCGGCTGGACGAGTACGTGCAGGACCTCAAGCAGGCAAGTCAGGAGGATTGACCGATGGCAGCGACAGGACGAGAAGCGCCGGCGCAGTCAGTGACGGCCGACCGCGAGATCGTGATCTCCCGGGTCATCAGTGCCCCACGGGAGCTGGTGTTCCAGGCTTTCACCGAGGTGCGGCACCTGTCGCGCTGGTGGGGACCGGAGGGGTTCACCACCACCACGCGGGCGTTCGAGTTCCGCGTCGGCGGGGAGTGGGACTTCGTGATGCACGGACCCGACGGGACGGACTACCAGGAGTGGATCACCTGGACCGAGATCGCCCCGCCGGAGCGGATCGCGCTGCTGCACGGCGAGTCCCGCGGCGACCCGAACGCCTTCGAGTCGGTCATCACGTTCGCGCCCGACGGCGTGGCGACCCGGATCGAGATGCGCACGGTGTTCCCCACCAGGGAGCTGCGCGACGAGGCGGTCGAGAAGTACCACGCGATCGAGGGCGGCCGGCAGACCCTGGGCAACCTGGCTGCCTACGTCGCCGAGATCGCTCTGGACGGAGTTGAGGACTGATGGCCGGGCGGGTGTTCTTCAGCGTGACGATGTCGCTCGACGGGTTCGTCGCACCCGAGGAGCGCATGGATGACCCGGATGGGAAGCGCTGGATGGCGCAGTGGATGGAGCTGCAGCAATGGCTATTCCCGCAGCGGTTCTTCCGCGAGAACCTGAAGCTCGGCGAGAGCGGCGAGGAAGGGCGCGACAACGACATCGCGCGGGAGACGTTCGAGCGCACCGGCGCGAGCGTGATGGGCAAGCGCATGTTCGACCTCGGCGAGCAGGCGTGGCCGGACGAGGCGCCGTTCCACACGCCGGTCTTCGTCGTCACGCACGAGAAGCGTGACCCCTGGGAGCGCCCGGGCGGGACCACCTTCCACTTCGTAGGCGACGGCATCGAGCCCGCGCTCAACCGGGCCCTCGAGGCGGCCGGCGACCGGGACGTCCGTATCGCGGGCGGCGGCACGACGATTCTGGAGTACGTGAACGCCGGCCTGATCGACGAGTTCTCGATCGCGCTCTCACCCGTGCTGTTCGGCTCCGGAACCCGCCTGTTCGAGGGCGTGGACGCGAGCCGCGTGGCCCTGGAGCCGGTCCGCGCGGAGCCGACGCAGCGGGTGACCCACCTGACCTACGCGGTCCGGGAGCGGTGAGTGTCTCGACCTCAGCGCTCCCCGACGGGGTCAGCAACGCGGCGGGATCCCCGCGCTCGGCGCAACCAAATGTCCGCTTTGGTGTTTTGGTTTGCAACTCGTTGGGCGCACTGATGCGCGGACTCATCGTTGGAGGGGCTTCATGTTCGAGTTGATTCGACGTCGCAGGTTTGCCGTGCTCGGGATATGCAGCGTCTCGTTGCTGGCGACGGCGGGCGCTGCCGGCGTGTTGGATCCCGCCGCATCCGCCGCTACCGGCGTGTGCACGATCGTCGATCACCCCACACCCGAGCATCACACGAGCTGTCCCGGCGGTAGCTTCGTTGGACGCAACCTCCGCAACAGGGACTACTCCTACGCCGACCTGTCCGGCGCAGACCTGTCCCGCGCAAACCTGGATGGCGCCGACCTGTGGCACGCCAAGCTGTCCGAGGCCAAGCTAACCGGCGGAGCGACACTGCGCTACGCCGACGCGTCGCGCGCCAACCTGTCCCGCGCCGACCTGTCCGGCGCCAGCTTGGAGGGCGTCGACCTGTCGCGCGCCAACCTGTCGCACGCCAATCTGTCCCACGCAAAGCTGCCCCGCTCCTACCTGTCGAGGGCCGACCTGCGGTCCGCCAACCTGTCCCATGCCGACCTGCGGTTCGCCAGCCTGTCGCTCGCCGCCCTGATGGACGCTGACCTGAAGAACGCGAACCTGAGCGACGACGACGTCTACCGTGCCGACATGTCCCGCGCCAACATGCTGAACGCGGTCACCTACTCCACGAATTTTGCCTTCGCCAGGCTCTGCGATACGACGTTGTACAACGGCAAGGTGAATTCCACCACTTGCACGAGCATCCCCCCGTTTCCAGCGGGTGTCGGCACGTTTTAGTCCGCCTTCCGCGGCACCCGCTCTCTATCGTGAGCCGGCGTGTCGACGCTGGTGCTCTCGGACCTTCATCTGGGATCGCGTCTGGGGCATGACGTCCTCACGCGCCCGGAGCCTCTGAACCGACTGCTCGAGGCGCTTGAGCGCGTCGAGCGGCTTGTGCTGCTCGGAGACATTGTGGAGCTGGCCGAAGGGCGGGCCAAGAGTGCGATGGATATCGCCGAGCCGATCCTGCGCTCGATCGGCAGGACGCTCGGGGCGGGCCGGGAGGTGATCTTCGTCCCCGGCAATCGCGATCGCGCGCTGCTCACCGGCTGGGTCCGGCGAGTCGGCGCCGCGCTCGCTCCTGACAGCCGCGTTCCACTCGACGCGACGTCTGAGCTGGCCCGCGTTGCATCTTGGCTTGCCCCAGCGCGCGTCCGGGTGCACTACCCGGGCGTGTGGCTTGCCCCGAGAGTGTGGGCGACGCACGGGCATTACCTCGATCGCCACCTGCTGCCTGGCGCCGCGTTCGGCGTGACGGGCGGTCTCCTCGGACGCGTCCCGCACCAGGCGCGGTCCCGATTGACTACGAGCGGGCCGGGGGGCCGTCGGTCACCCGCCTCGAAGCGCTCATGATCAAGGCGCTCCCACGCCCGCTCGCCGTGCTGGCGGACGACATCGCTGAGTTGATTCGGGCATCGACGATGCCACTGGCCCCCCATCGCCTGTTGCGCCCCGGAATGGCGCGCATCAGCGCCAGTGTCCTCGGGGCGCAGATGCGCCTGGC
Source organism: uncultured Solirubrobacterales bacterium (assembly GCA_963770735.1). Classification (GTDB taxonomy): domain Bacteria; phylum Actinomycetota; class Thermoleophilia; order Solirubrobacterales; family Solirubrobacteraceae; genus Palsa-465. Next base: position 509,286 of record CAVYRB010000002.1, read on the forward strand.
GAGCCTCCCGGCAATCTCGCACGTCGTCGGGCGCCTCGGCGTTGAGGCGGACTGGGTGGTGTTCGGTCACGTGCATCGACTCGGCCCGCTCCCGGGCGACCTCGAAGCGCGCTGGCAGGGACCGCGCGGCGGTCCCCGCCTTCTCAACAGCGGCTCCTGGGTCTACGAACCGCTCCTCGTTCACAACGCCACCGCGCCGCACCCGTACTGGCCCGGCGGGGCCGTGATCTTGGAGGATGACCGGGCGCCACGCGCCATCGGGCTACTCGACGCCGTCCCCGCCCTCGAGATGCACTGATCCGGGATGCACCGCCGATCTCGGGACTAGGCAGCCACCTCGGTCCGCTCCCGCGCCACCTGCAGAGCCTTCTCTCGAGCCTGCCGCTTCTTGTCCCTCTTGGCCTGTGCGGCCGCGCCGCCGCTGACGAGCTTGACGATTGACGGCGTGACGAACCTGGCGAACGCGATCGGCGCTAGCACGAGCAGAAGCCAGTCCCACAGCGTGTTGCCCTTGTAGCCCGTCCACTTCCAGTCGCCCCCGTAGCCACCGATGAGGGTCACGGCCAACGCGATCGCGATAAGCGAGATCACGGCGGCGTGGTGACGGCGAAAATCACGTCCCGTCTCCGGCCACGCCCGAACCGTGATCACGCTGAGCGGTAGCACGATCAGCAACAGCCAGTTCCACAGGGTCTGCCCACGGAAGCCGGTCCAGCCGATCGGTTGGAGATACCCCGCAACGACGAACACGGCGAACACGGCGACTGCCACTCCCAGGGCGCGGCGCCGGGCCGGGCTCATGTACTCCGCGTAGCGCAGCCACAGCGGAAAGGTCCCGAACACGACCGGGAGGAGCAGCAGATGCAGCCAGTCCCACAGCTGGTTGTTGGCGTCAAAGCCGGTCCAGGCCCAGTGCTGGGTGTAGCCACCGATGATGACCACGGCGCTTACCACCGCGAGCGTGGAGATCAGCAGGGCGCGTCGCAGGTTTCGCTTCGACTCTCGGTTGGACTCGGCGACGCTCTCCTCCTTCTCCTCCTCGCTGACCTCGCGGCCGATGCTCGCCGCCAGGTCGAACGACTCGACCGACGGCGGCCATTTCATTCCCGCGCCCTCGAGGCGCTCGGCGATGCCACGCTGGAGTGTGAATCGCAGAAGGTCACCGAACCCCTCCGCGTCGTCATCCGCGACGCCTTCCATTGTCGCCAGCAGATGAGCGCCCAGCAGCTCGTCCTCGCCCAACTCGAACGAGACCGTGGTTCGCTCCGCAATCTCGGCCATGGCTTCCTCCTGAACCTGACGTATGTGCTGTCGTTAGCAACCCGGGTCGCCGGCAAGACTAACCGGGTCTAGTTTTGAGACGGTGTCATCGTTGGATGCGGATCAACGACCCGCCGGCCGTGGTCACCCAAACGCCGAGATGGGTCACCGCGACACCGGTGGGTGGGCTGCTGAAGCGGACGACCCCGACGATCTGGGGACCCGCGAGCGAAAGCTGATAGAGCGAGCGAGCAGAGGGGCTGATCGCCCACACATACGGAGACCCCTCGCGCGCCGCGATGCCGCTCAAGGCACCCGGCGTCCGCACGGTGGCGACGAGATGGCCCGCTCGGGGGTCGAACCGCGTCACCGTGCCGTCGCCGTGGGCGACCCAGATTCCCTGGTTGACGGTGACCGCCGTGGCCCCAGATCCGGCGTCGAGGGTCTGTGAACCCGAGCCGTCGGGGCTCACCCGCACGAAGCCACCGTTCACGCCCCACACCCAGTTGGGTTCGCCGACAGCGAGCCCGGTCGGGGCAGGCGAGACGTGCGCAACGACGTTCGGGTTCGACGGGTCACCCGTACCGACGTGCGTGATCGCACCGGAGGCGTCGGCGACCCATGCCGAAATGCCGTCGACATCGGGCGCGACCGCGACAGGTTGCCCCGAAAGTGCGACTCGCTCGGCGACATGGCCGCCGGGGCTCACCTTCACGGCATCGCCGGCGGGCTGAGCGATCCACGCTCCTCCGATCCCCGCCGTGATCGGGCCTCCGCTGGGGATACCGTGGAACGACCCCACCCGACCGTCGGAGTCGAGCCGGATGATCTCGTTGCGGCTCGGGAGCGACACCCACACGGCGCCGGACGGCCCCACCGCGACTCCGCGCGCGGGCGCGCCGAGGCTCAGCTTCTGGCCAACGGTCAGATGGCCCTCGGCCACCGTCGCGATCGGCTGTGCCGTAGCTGTGGTGGAGTGGCTGGCCACCTGCCGCTGCGCGCGGGTGGGCGACGTCGCGCTGTAGGTGGCTAGCGCGACTACAAGCGCCACAACTACGACGGCACTGGCAACCACCGCGGCGATCCGTGGCGCCCGCCGAGCTCTAGCAGCCGTCGGCTCCGCATCGTCCGGCCGCTCCGCGGCGGCGTCGCCGGCGACGCCGTCGGCGCCGGTGCCGTTGCTCTCCTGTGCCTGTCGAACTCCCGGCGCCAGGGGCGCGGCTCTCGCCGCGGCTCGGGCCTGCTCGAGCGCAAGTACGAGCTCGTCGGCCGACCGGATCGGCTGACCCGGGCCCTGCGCCAGCGCACCGGCGGCGATCATCTGGAGGCGATCGTCCAGACCGTCGGCGCCGGAGGCCGGGGAGCGATCTCCGGGAGCCGTGTCGGCACCCCGCGCGTCCCGGAGCAACTGCCCGAAGGCCGCGATGTCGGCAGCCGGCGTCGCCGGGTCGCGTCGAGCCTGACCGGATCCGAATCCAGCCAGATAGACCTCCTCATCGGGGCCCTCTGCGATCAATACGCTCTCCGGCGTGATGTTCCCGTGCGCGAGGCCGATGCGATGCGCCGCGGCCAGCGCTTGAGCGAGCGGAGCCAGCACCCGCAGGGCCTCGGCCGGCGACAGTGGTCCCCGGGCCAAGCGTGCCGCAAGGTTCGCTCCCGGTACCCACGGGTTGACGAGGAAGACGCTGTCGTCCGCTTCGCCGACCGACTCCACGGGCAGCGCGTGCGGATGCTCGAGCGTCTCGGCCAGCTCTGCCGCACGCGTAAACCGCAGGCGCACAGTCTGATCCGCGGCCAGCTCCGGCGAAAGGACAAACAGTGCTACTTGTCGCTCGCGTCGCTCTTCGCCGGCGCGGTACAGCGTCCCGCCGGAACCCGCCGATACGACGGCCTCGATCCGGTAGTCGCCGACCGTGGCGCGTTCCCCTGCGTCAGCCCTCACGGGCAGGGTTATAGCGCAGCGTCACCTTCCGACCGACACGACGCTCACGACGGGCGGCTCAGATCACAGGACGATGACGGCTTCACGTGCCGGCCCTTGCGGCGCTGCGCCATCGCGTTCCATGTTTAGGGACTTGCGTCGGGAGGAAAATCCGGGCCAGTGAGCCGTCCGGTCTGCATCCTCGGCATGCATCGCAGCGGCACGAGCCTCACCGCCGCGATCGTTGCCGCGCTCGGCGTCGACTTCGGACCTGCGGACGGGCTGATGTCACCCCATCCTGCCCACAACCCGGCCGGCTACTACGAGCAAGAGGAGGTCACGCACCTCAACGACGAACTCCTCGAGACCTACCGCGGCGAGTGGTCGCGACCGCCGCGGATGCTCCCCGGCCTCGGCCGTGGATGGTGGCTCGGCCAGCTGCGCGACCGAGCTGAGACTTTGGTGCGGACGCTCTACGCCGATGCCCGTTGGGGCTTCAAGGATCCTCGCTTCTCGCTGACGCTGCCGTTCTGGAGTGCGGTCGTTGGAGAGATGGATTGCGTGATCTGCATTCGCGACCCCCGGGAGGTGGCCGCCTCGCTGCTGACCCGGGCTCGCGGGCCGCTGCCGGATCCCGCCGCTGCCGGACTTGACGCCGCCGATTGGGAAAGAGTCTGGCTGCGGTACAACGATGCGGCGCTCGCGAACACGGGGGGTAAACGGCGGCTGATCATCTGCTACGCCGACCTGCTTGATGACAGCGGCACGCAGGCCGCACGGATCGCCGACTTTCTCGGGGTGGATGCCGAGCCGGACGAGCTCGTCGGCCTGGTCCGGCCGGAGTTGTGGCGCAACCGTGCCGATCGGCTCCCGCCGATGCAGTTATCGGGGAAGGCACAGCGGACGTATGAGCGGCTCAGAACCGCGGCGAATAGCGTCGGCGCTGTCAGAGCGACGGCGTAGGGAGCCTCGTGGCTGTACGGGGACGGCGGGTCGGAGGGATGAACGTCCTCTTCATCGTCGCCGACGACCTCAACTCGTGGATCGGGGCGCTGGGGCGGCACCCCGACGTCAGGACGCCGAACATCGACGCCCTCGCCGCGCGCGGGACGCTGTTCACACACGCCTACTGCTCGGCGCCTTATTGCAACGCCAGCCGGATGGGGATGCTCACCGGTCGACTCCCGACGACCACCGGCATCTACGCGAACGAGCCCCTGTGGGACGAACCGGCGCGGCCCCGCGTGTTCATCGAGACGTTGAAGGCGGCGGGCTATCACACGTTCGGCGCGGGGAAGGTGCTCCACGGGACGTTCGACTACACGAGCGCGACAGGCGAGCGAGCGCTGCAGGCTCGATGGCGTGAAGTCCAGAACCGGCCGTTCCTGTGGAACGAGTTCCACAGCAACGCGACCGATCCGCTCCCACCGGAACGGCCCGTCAACGGCCTGTTCACCCCGGAGGAGTTCGAAACAGCCGCGCGCGCCTATCACCTCTTCGACTGGGGCCCGCTGCCGGACGCCGCGGCGGAGTCCCTCCCCGACGCAGCTGTCGTCGAGGCGGTTGCCGGCTTCCTGTCCAGCAACCCGCCGGAGCCGTTCTTCTGCGCCGCCGGTCTTTACAAGCCGCACCTCCCGTGGCACGTGCCACGCCGCTACTTCGACCTCTACGACGAGGCCTCGCTCACGCTTCCCGTGGTCCGAGCGGACGACCTGGACGACGTGCCGCCGATCCCACGCCGGTGGGTCCGCTCGCGCCCCGATCACGATCTCGTCACGGGTGGCGACCAGTGGCGCCCCGCGGTCCACGCGTACCTGGCGGCCATCAGCTTCTGCGATCACATGGTCGGGCGCCTGGTCGCGGCCCTTGACGCGTCGGGGCACGCCGGCAGCACCACCGTGGTGCTCTGCGGCGACAACGGCTTCCATCTCGGCGAGAAGCTCCACTGGCGCAAGTTCGTGCTGTGGGAGGAGGCCACGCGGGTACCGCTGGTCATCGTGGTACCTGGTGGGCCGCCACAGCGGCCACGCGTTCACCTACCCGTCAGCCTGATCGATTTACACCCGACGGTTCTCGACCTGTGCGGGCTCGAGCGGGACGCCGGCGCGGATGGCTCGAGCCTGCTCGCGCTGATGAGCGGGCGCGAAGCATCGCGACCCCCCGCCGCGATGACCTGGGGCCGAGGAAACCACTCCGTCCGGACGGCCGGGTGGCGGCTCACGCGGTACGCGGACGGCACCGAGGAGCTCTTTGACCACGGGACCGATCCCCACGAATGGACGAACCTCGCCGGCGACCCTCGCTTCGACGACGTACGGCGCTCGCTATCGGGGTGGCTGCCAGAGGATTAGAGAAGAACGGCTCGCCGAAGAACGTGCGCGAGCGCATCATCGAGGGTCGCGCGCGCGGGCGGTGCAAGGAAGTTGCGCTGGCGGCTCCAGGCGATGATGTGAGCGAAGCGGCCGACTTCCATCGCCGGTTCGAATACGTCAGCCAGATCGCGGCCCCAGGGCTCCAGATAGGCGTCGCGCAGTGTTGTGAACGGCCGGTGCTCTCGCGGCACGCCGGTGCGCTTTTCGGGGAAGCGAAGCGTCACAAACAGCGAAAAGAACGGGTGCGAGACCGAGCTGTCGCCCCAGTCGAGTAAACGCAGGCGCCCGTCGCGCTTGTAGAGGCTTCCGATGTGTAGATCGTCGTGCTGGATCGTCGGCGGCAATCCGGCCGCGGCGATCCGGGCGCAAAGCTCCTCCAAGCGAGGAGCGAAGGCACGGAGCAAGTCGAGCGCGTGCGGCTCGATCGGGAGGTTGCTGTCGAGCAGCTCGCAGTAGCGAGCTGGCAGCGTCGAGAGCAGCAGCGACGGAACCCCGTGAGCGATGTGATCCTCGGAGTGGACCGCCTCCTCGCGCTGGAGTTCAGCGTAGAGAGGCAGAGCTTCGAGCCATGCCTCGAGCGGGCTCCCCGCAGCGTGAATCGCGGCTCCGGCGTCGGCGAGGAGTAGCCAAGCACGCCGCTCGTCGTAGGCAAGCACCTCCCCGACGCGATCCGGCCAGCGATCGAACAGTTCGGCACTGAGGCGTGGCTCGAAAGCTTGCAGCGGACTACACGCCTTGAACCACACAGGCCCTCCTGCAACTGGTACGCGCAGCACCGTTGCCCAGGGCCCCGCCCCCGCGATTTCGATCGGAGCCGTCGGATCGATGAACGAGCGGATCCAGCGCTCTGCGGCTCGTCGGTCACGCACCGCAGCAGTGTCGCGCGTAGCATCGCCGGTGGATGCCCGTGCGTTCCGTCCCGGCTCGCCACAAGAAGCAACGTGCGCACTTGTTGCACCCTGGCAAGACTGGCGGCACAGCGTTGAAGGCCGCTCTCGCTCCTGTTGCGCAGGATGGACGGTACGAGATTCATCTGCACCGGCACAACGTGCTCCTCTCCGACATCTCGATAGGCGATCGCGTCTTCTTCTCCGTGCGAGCACCGCTTGACCGCTTCGTGAGCGGTTTCAACAGTCGGTGGCGGCAGGGACGGCCGCGGTACAACATTCCGTGGAGCGCGGCGGAAGAGCGGGCATTTACCACGTTTAGATCTCCCGACGCTCTAGGTCGCGCCCTGTCATCTAATGATCCGAGGGAGCTGCGGGCCGCGCGTGAAGCGATGATGTCTATTGGACAGATCCGGTACTCGTACTGGAGGTGGTTCTTGAATGCCGATTATTTCGTCGGGCGCTCATCTGACCTCTTGCTGATCCTCGACTTTTCCGAGTTTGAGTCGTCATTTCGGCGGCTGTGCAAACTCCTTGAGGTGGATGCCGTGCTGCCAGGGGACGATCTCGCTGCGCACCGCAACCCGGCGAACCTCCCGCGTCACCTGAGCGGCGACGCTGCCGCAAACCTCACCCGGTGGTACGCACCTGACCTCTCATTCGTAGAGCTCTGCGGGAAACTCGGCTGCTTCGCTGGTAACGAAATCGCGTCGTCCAACGCGTCGGAATAGTGCGTCAGCGGCTCGGTCGGCCCCTGAGCGAGGCGGCGAGGATGCGCTGGAGCTCGCCAGAGTCACGGAGGTTGCGAGCAACCTGACCGTGGCCTCCGTGCGCGCGGTTGAGCTGGACGCCTGGCACATTCGCCAGGCGCTCGGCGTGGAGGCGGTCCAGCTCGTGATCCGGATCGAAGTAGACCTCGCACCGGGTGTCTCGGCGTCTCGCCCGCGGCAGATCGCGGCGTAGGTCCGACCATCGCGGGTCCAACGCTCCGTCGGCGATCAGCTTCTCGAGCTGTCTGTCACAGCGATGGTCGCCCATGGCGTGCAGCAGTTCACCGTCGACAACGGTCTGCGGGACGATGCTCAGGACGACGTCGGCACCGAGGAGGGTGCCAAACACGAGCGCCGCGTAACCGCCCGCTGAGGTCCCCGTCACGACCACACGCTTCGGGGGACAGCTTTCCAGGAGCGTCCGGATCCCAGCGGCTGCGTCGTCAATCGTCGACCCGAGGCCGGGGACGCCACGGTGATACCAAGCCTGCGCGAGATCGCGGACGAAGATCCGGCTCGTCCGCAGACGGCCGGTGACGCGAAGAAACTCGAAGGGCGGCATGCCCAGCGCTCCGCGCATACCCCCGAACGCGATCAGCATCGTGCGCGCCCCATCCTTGATGTCCGTCGCGACGCACACTTCGGGATCCTCAAGGTCCCGCCGGAACGGGCGCGGGCGGTCGATCGCCTGCGCCGACCCGGCGTGCGGCCGACGGGCTCCTGATCCCAAGCCTGCCGCAGCTCTCGATCCAGGCGTAGCCATCGGGTCGCCGAGGGTATCGCGGCGCGCCCATCCGATCCGACCGACGTCATCGCAACGTGCGGGCGGCTGCCGAGGATCGTCCGGCCCTGTCGGCGTGCGGCAATCGCCTGCTGGGGAGCTTCGGGTGTAACTTGCAGCCGCCCGATGCCGACGCTCGTCACACCTCGAACCCGGTTCATGCACATCCCCAAGACCGGGGGGACATGGGTCACCGAGGTGCTGGACGTCGCCGGCGTGCGCAGTGAGTACCTGTGGCGCCGGGCTCAACCCCCCGGCTCGGCAACTAGCTCTCACCGCGCGGTGTCTCCGGCTCACGCCGATTTGGCCGCGACTTCCGATTACGGCGATCGCTACACGTTCGCGTTCGTGCGTCACCCGCTCGATTGGTGGCGTTCGTTCTGGGCGTTCCGGATGCGCACGGGATGGCAGCCGGACCATCCGATCGACTCCCGCGTTTCCACACCCGACTTCGACGCGTTCATCCGTCAGGTGCTCGAACACTTCGACGGTCACCTCACCGAGCGGTTCAGCTGGTACATCGGCTCGCCCGATGCGCCGATCTCGTTCATCGGGCGGTTCGAGTCGCTGACCGACGACCTCGTGCGAGCGCTGACTGCCGCCGGCGAGTGGTTCGACGAGGCGTCGCTCCGCGCCCATCCTCCTGCCAACGTCAACAACTACGACCGTTTCCCAGCTGCCTACGACCCGGAGCTCGCGCACCGCCTGGCGCGGTCCGAGCACGTGCTCATCGAGCGCTTCTACGCGGACGATCCGGTCCCCGAGTGGCTCGTTCGGCAGCCCTCTACCCTCGTCTCCCGCGACCGCCCGGCGTGACGCGAGGGCGTCCAGTGGTCTGAGTCACCTCTCTGGGTGCTCGACTACCCCTTCATCACGACGGTTGACAGCCGTGGGATGCTGCGCGTCACAAGGGGGTTCACGTCGCGTGCGCGAGCCTCGGGTTTCGGGGTCAAAGGGGTACTCATGCGTAGATTCGTCGGCCGGTCGGGCATTCCCGTGGCCGTGTTGCTGGCTGTAATCGGGCTAGCGGCATGCGGCGGGAGCGGCAGCGACTCGAGCAGCAACTCGGGTAACAGCGGCAACTCGGGAAATAGCGCCAAGTCCGGAACTAGCACCGCCGCGCTCTCGATAAGCGACTACTCGAACAAGGTGTCGGCTGCGCTGACGCCCTACGTTTCGGCCGCCTCGGCTGCCGCCAAGGGAGGTTCTGACCCCGCTCCCTTCTCCCAGATGGAGACCGCGTCCAAGCAGGCCAGCGCGACGCTCTCCGGTCTCACGCCGCCGTCCAGCGTCGCGGACATCAACTCGAAGCTGGCGTCGTGCCTGAACGACGTCTCAACAGCGGCCGGAAAAATTGCAACCGCGTTGCAAGACAAGGATGTGACGGCCGCCCAGGCGGAGGTGCCGGCGTATAACTCAGCCGGCGAGGCGTGCAGGCCGTTGGTGCAGCAGCTGAAAGACAAGGGTGTCACCTTGATTGCCAGCGGCAATAGCGGGAGCAGCGGCAGCAGCGGGAATAGCTGATTTGGCGTCGGGCGCGTTCGCGGCCCCGCCGATGCTCGCCATCGCAACAATCGAAAAGGCAGCCGCGCCACGAGCGTGACGGCTCAGGGGTTAAGCCTCCGGCGGTTGAGTTAGTGCGAGTGCTCGTATACGGCGCCGTCGATCAGCTCCCGGCCTGCGACGGCGTGCGGAAGCGCTACCCGCACCGGAGTCTCCGGGTTTGGCGTGCGCATCTGGAACCCCTCGAGCGGCGTGACGAACATCGTCAGGATCAGCTCGTGCTCGCCCTCATAGAGATCTGGGTCGAGCACCCGGCCGTCGGCCCGCTTGCCGCCCGCCCACGTGTGCTCCTTCACCAGTATCCGCACGACGGTGTCATCCGCCCTCAGCTCGTGGGTGGGGTCCAGTCGCCATGAGGAAGCACGGATCCCATCGCGGGTCACGCGCAGCGGTCGCCCCGCCGTCTTGTCGGCACGCGACCAGGTGCCGCGGCGAGCATCCTTCTGCACCGTGACCATCACCAGGTTCGGCGGCACGCCGCGTCCGAACAGAGCCTGCTCGTCGGTTCGCGCGATCACGCGCCAGCTGTCCAAGACGGATGGCAACGCTCGACGCTCTACGGGTTGGTTGCTCTGTCGCAGCGAACTAGATCCCGCGCCGCTTTCCAGCTGGGCCGCCAGTATTCCCACCGCAGGGTCGGTTGGGTCAAGCGGCTTGAATGGCGCGTTCAGAGCGCTCGGCGGGAAGGGCAATCCGTCAGCGTCGCTGACCAGCTCGGGCACTCTTGGCACCGACCGCGGATCGAGCACAGCGGACCGCGCCCAGTGACGCTCGGTCGGCACCCCACGCGCACGGGCCACGAGGCGAATAAGCAGCCCATCACCCGCTCGGCTCATCCCGCGCCAGACTACCGGCAAGTAACCCAAACGCCGCACCCGAGCGGTTTCGCGGGCTGCGGCGCATCCCGGGACCGCTGCGTCCTCAGCCGAGGTTTGCGTTCGCGATCGCGGACGCGACGCGGCGGGCGATACTGAGTTGGTTAATCAGCCGACCGATGATGATCCCAGTTCCGTGAACATGAAACTGCGTCGTCCCCGCGTCTTGCTTGATGTGGACCTTTGCCCCGATCGTGATGCCCTTACTCACCGAGAACACGTCGTCGTGCCTGCCAGGCTCAACCTTGTAGTCCTGCCCGAGCTGCTGACGAAGTGCCTGCATCACCTCATCACGAGACACATCGGGCCGAGCAACGGAAACCGACGGCATCAAACCAGTGTAAACCAGCAGCCGAGACCCGGATCCCGCAGACCCATGTGCACCGCGGCCGACACTACGTGGGGCACCGGCGGCCACCGGGCCACTGCACTCACGGAGATCCAGGTTTGCTCGCCGTTTCGAATCGCAGGCCAGCCCGTTCACCCTGCCAACAACTCCCCGGATGCCTTGGCCCGTCGCGATCAACGAACAGACACAGGCGATCGGCCGCTCGTCAACACCCTATTACCGAGCCGTCGATGTAAGAGCGCTATCCCTCGCTGCGACTCCTCACCAGGCCGTCACCCTCGCACGCAGCGGAGGCGCAAGACCCTGACCCGGTGGTATCGGCCGTGCCCCGGGCGGCGACCGGTGATGAGGATGCGGACTCGCTTTCCGCCGGTCAGTCTCAGCTGAAGGAAGCGGCCCCGCCGGCGCACGCGTACGGCTCGACCTCCGACGCGCACGCTGACGCGGCTGACGCCGGCAGGCAACCGCAAGACCGTCGTCGTTCGGCAGACGGCGGGGCGCGAAGCGACGGCGGGCACGGTGACGCAGTCGGGCGCGCGAGCGAGCGGATCGCCCGCAAACCTGTCGGCGAGGAACCCGAGTCCTGTGGCGGAGAAGGGGAATGCGTCGACGATGTGCTCGGTCCCGGGCTGGATGTCATCGAAGCTTACGTTCGCTCCGTGGGCGCACCAGTCGTGATAGAGCCCTGGTCCAGCGGTCGCGTAGTCCATCACCTCGTCGTGCTGGCCTGCGCCGAGCAACACGGGCACGCCCGGCGCGATCCCGCCGAGGTCGTTGGCGGCGAATGCCTGCTGCCAGGCGGGCAGACCGATCGGATTCGTGGTCACGAATGCGGAGATCTTGGTCGGTGCGAGCTGGCCATCGACGACCGCGTCTGAGATACAGGTCCCGCGCATCTCGGCCGCGTACGCGCGTCCGGTGGCATTCAGGTAGCGCTCGAGATCGAGCTGCGGGTACGCCGAATTCATGCCGAGCGCCGTGTACATGATGAGGAACTCGAGGCGCCCGCCGTCGAGGTAGTGGTACTCGGCGTTGAAGTTCGCCGGCGCGGCGCCGACGACGCCTCCCGAGAGCTTGAGGTCGGGTGCATAGGTGGGAGCGAGCTGGAGCGCCCAGCCCGCGGCCTCGCCCCCCTCCGAGTAGCCGTAGATGGCCAGCGGCGCATGTCGGCTGAGGCCCGCAGCGGGGAGCTGCAGAGCAGCGCGCATTGCGTCGAGCACGGAGCGACCGAGCGCCCGGCCGACGACGTACGGGTGTACGCCAGGCGTGCCGAGTCCGGGATAGTCGGTGAGCGCCACGGCCCAGCCTCGATTGAGCACGTTTCCGATCAGGCTCGCCTCGTATTCGGTACCAGCGGCAAGCTGAAGCGAGGGGGCACACCGGGAGGCGAGTCCTTGGGAGCCGATCGCGTAGCCCACGAGCGGACGCGGGCCACTGCCGCGCCATGGGGCGGTGGGGACGAGGACCGTGCCGGACACGGCCGTCGGCTGCCCCGTCGCCGTTGTCGAGCGGTAGAGGATCGTCCACGCATGGGCAGGCAACGACACGCCGGGCGCCTCGTCCGCGGTTGCGGGCTCTGAACGAATCAGGGCGCCGGGACGACCCTGGGGGAGCGGACTCGGCGGTGTATAGAAGTCAGCTTCCGCATCCGCAGACCCGGCGACGAGCACAAGCGCGCCGACGATGGCCATCAACGCCCGCCGGACCGCGAGACGACGCCTCATTCGGTGGACCGTAGCAAGTGAAAAACAATAATGTTCTCCGCACCGCTACGGTTGCCGAGTGACGCAACTCCCGATACTCGCGCGCATTCCGCGTGGCCCTCACGGCCTACCCCGCGACCGCGTCGAGGCCTCACAGCGGGGGCGGATGCTCGCCGCAATGATCGACGCGGTCGCCGAGAAGGGATATGCACGGACCGTCGTTGCCGATGTGATCGCGCGCGCCGGCGTCTCCCGCGCCTCGTTCTACACCCAGTTCAACGACATCGAGGATTGCTTCCTCGCGGCCTACGAGGCAAGCGTGCAGCGGATGCTGACGCGTATCGAAGAGCACGACACCGCTGATCGAGAGGCGCCAACCGGACCCCAGCTCCGCGAGCTGCTCGACGCCTATCTCGCGGCGATCGCAGCCGATCCGAACGGCGCCCGCGTGTTCCTGATCGAGGTCTATGGGGCCGGCCCCGCCGCGCTCAAGCGCCGCTACGAGGTGCTCGCTCGGTTCGTTGACCTGCTCGTGAGCCGCGTTGGTGATCTACCGGGATGGCCAAAGGACCCGGGCGAGCGGCGGCTGCGCTGCGAGGCGGTCGTCGGCGCAATCAGCTCGATGGTGGCCACACGGATTGCAGCCGGCCGACCGGATCGCATCGCCGAAATCCGCGAGCCTGCGCTGGCGCTCGTCGGGCTGACTGCCGAGTGACGACGCTCAACCTGCCGCGGTCGGGCGTCGCCCGCCGGAGCGATCCTGGGTGGCCCATGCCACGGCCAGCCATGGCCAGCGCGGCGTCCCCCACGTAACCGGCCGCCGGGCAAGCTCTTATGGGCGAACGCGGATGATCGTCTTCCCGCTGCGTCGCTCGGTCGGGTTGAGGGCGGCGATGGCATCGTCGAGGGCGGCGACGTTGCCGATGTTCGTCCGCAGCCGTCCGTCGCGCACCCGCTGGACGATCTCACTCAGTTGGACACGATCGGATTCGACGACGAAGTCGACCGCCAGGCCGTCCTCGGGCCGCGCCTCGGGCGGCCCGACGATGGTCACCAGGGTTCCTCCGGCCCGGATCAGGCTCGCGGACCGCTTCTGGATGTCTCCGCCGATAACGTCGAACACCAGGTCGACGCCGCCGACGTCTTCCAACGCGTCGTTGTCGAGGTCGACGAACTCGGCCGCCCCGAAGTCGAGCGCCTTCTGGCGGTCGGCGGCGCGCCCGGTGCCGATGACGTTGGCGCCGGCCTCGCGTGCGAGCTGCGTCACCATCGACCCGACTGCGCCGGCCGCGCCGTGCGCGAGGACGCTCTGCCCCGCCCGAAGACGGCCGTGGTCGAACAGTCCCTGCCACGCGGTCAGGCCCGAGATTGGCAGGCTCGCGCCCACCGTGAAGTCGACGTCCCCCGGCAGCGGCGCGAGGTTGCGCGCCTCGATCGCCACATGCTCCGCCAGAGTGCCGTCGCGATACCAGTCAGCGAGGCCGTAGACCCGCTGTCCCACCGACACCCCCGTCGTTCCGTAGCCGAGAGCCGTGACCACTCCGGCCAACTCGTGCCCAGGGATCGACGGTGTTCGGTCACGGTCGCGGCGATCGGTCCAGGTCGACGGCCACGCGATCTCAGTCGGGACGAATCCCGACGCATGAATCTGAACAACGACGTCATTTATCGCGGCCGTCGGCTCCGGCCGCTCCACCAGCGCCATCCCGGCCGTTCCCGCAGCCTCGTCCGTCACCACAATCGCCTTCATCCGGCACCTCCCGGTATCGAGTGCTCGCCGTACCGCGAAAGCATGACTGTCGCCGCTGTTCATCGGCTCTTGAGGGCCCCCTGGACGCGCGTCGCGAGCTGGTCGTCAAATGCCATCAGCGGGTGAGCTCGGCCGGCAGTCCGAGGCGAGTGAACAGCTCGAGCTGACTGGGGAAGCCGGTGATCCCCGTGATCCGGTCGCCGTCGATCGCGAACACCATCACCCCGTAGGCCTCGGAGACTCCGGCGTCGGAGCGCCTTCCAGGCATCCTGGAAGCGCTGCATGACCAGCGCCTCCACCTCGGCGCCGGCCGGACGATGCGCGCGAGCGAGCGAGCCCTCTCGGTGCTCGGTCGCGATTCGGGCGCGAGCGCGTTGCAGTGCGCTGTTGACAGCCGCCTCGCTGTCATTCAGCAACTCGGCGACCTCCCGCGCCGACCAATCGAGTACATCTTATGATCGGTAGCCGCGGAGTGCATCCCGTCAGGAGCGCCGCCGCAGCCGAATTCGCCCTCACCGACCCGCAGGCCGCGATCCACTTGCCCAGCTCGCCAATGCGCGGCTACGAGATGCTCGAGCTCAGGATCACCCCCGACTCGCCGGCACGCGGACGACGCATCGCCGACATCAAATGGCCACCCAATGTGATCGTCGCGGCCGTAACCACCGGCCGCGAGATCCACGCCGCTCGGCCAGACCTCACGCTCGAACCCGACGAGCGGCTGATAGTCCTCGCACCCACGAACCAGAAACGCGAACACCACCGGCCGACAACCGCTGCCGTCAGCGCTGACGCCGAGCCCTGACCCGCTCGCGCGTGAGGCCAGGCTCTGAGCACGCCTTGGCCATAGACTTGGCGACGGAGTGCCGGGAAGCCTGGTCGGCGTGCCCCTCGGGGGGAGACCAAGGTGACCCGCACACACGACATACGGCGCTCCGCTCGTCTTTCGCCCGCGGCGCCGCGGTCCGACCAGGCGGGAGCCTGACGGTCGTGTCCGATCCATTGCTGGTGCTCGCCTTCGCGGCGGCGGCGCTAGTGAGTCTTGGCACGAGCTGGCTGCTCGTGTCGCGGTTGGAGCGAATTGGGGCGCGGTTGGGGCTCACCGAGGCGTTATTGGGGATGATGGCGGCGCTGGCGGCCGACGCCCCGGAGATCACGGCGGCGGTGACGGCGCTCGTTGGGCATCATGCACGGATCGGGGCTGGGGTGGTGATCGGGTCGAATGTTTTCAACCTGGCCGCGTTGCTCGGGCTCGCGGCCGTGCTCGCCGGGGAGATCGCGCTGCACCGCCGCGTGGTCGTGTTCGAGGGCGTCGTGGCGTTGTGGATCGCCGCGACGGCGGTCGCGGTGGTGGTGGGGGCATTGTCGGCGGCGGCGGGGCTGGCGGTCGTGCTGGTGGTGCTGGTGCCGTACCTGCTGATCCTCGGAGTCAGACACGATCGGCTGCGGCGACTCGGGCTTCCGGCGGCTTGGGCACGGTGGCTGACGGGCGCGATTGAGGAGGAGGAGCTTGAGCTCGTGGCTGCGATCCATCCCCGCCGGGGCCGCGCGCGGGATGCGGTCCTCGCCGTCGCGGCGGTGGTTGTCGTGGTCGGCGCGAGCATCGCGATGGAGCAGGCCGCCTCCACGCTCGGCACCCGCCATGCGGTCCCGGAGATCGTCGTCGGCGCGCTGGTCCTCGCGGTGGTGACGAGCTTGCCGAACGCGGTCGCGGCCGTGTATCTCGCCCGCCGCGGAAGGGGCGCCGCGACGCTCAGCACGGCGATGAACAGCAACGCGCTCAACGTCGCCTTTGGGTTGCTGCTCCCCGGCGCGATCGTGGGCCTCGGCGCGTCGTCGACAGCGGCGACGCTCGTGGTCGTGTGGTACTTCGGTTTGACGGCACTTGCGCTGGGCTGTGCGTATGTGGGTGGCGGGCTGCGTCGCGGCGAGGGCGTTTTGATCGTGTGCGCGTATCTCGCGTTCGTCGGCCTGATTCTGACGAGCGCGTATTCGTCGACGGTCGGCATGCTGCTCGGCACCGCAGTGCCGGTCGTGGTGGGGGTGGGACTCGGGGCATGGCTGCTCCGCCGCCCCGGCCGCGAGCCGACGGCTCGGCCCGAGCCGGGAGCAGGACCGCATCGGACGATCGAGCCTGAGGCGAGTCGATCGCGAGATTCCTCCTGATCCAACACTGGGATAGCGAGCGCCCGGCAACCACGAACGGGAGGGCGGCGGCGGGCTCGCTAGCACCCGACGATCATTCGCTGGTTTCTGGCTGGTCGGCCAACCCGGTCTTCTATCTAGCCGTCATCCCCCGTAACTGACGCAAGCGTCTCGCTGTCAGCGGATCGCGGGGATCAGGGCTCGGCGCGGGCGGCGAGGATCGCATTCAGCACCCCGTCGAGCGCTGCGCGGAGCTGATCGGGGTCGCGTCGGACCTGGGTCAGTAGCAGGCCGCCTTGCGCGGCGGCAAGCGTGTTTTGGGCGAGCGCCGCAGGGTCGGCGCCAGGGTCCAGTTCGCCGCGAGCGGCCATTCGCTCGAGGCCTTCGCGGATCGCGATCTCCCAGCGGTCGAGGCCGTCGGCGAGCTCGAGGCGGGCGTTTTCGTCGTGCTCGGCGAGTTGGCCGGCGAGCGAGCCGATTGGGCAGCCGCCCTTCGCCTGGCGGGTCTGTTGGAGGATCACGAGTGCGTCCATCCAGGCGCGGAGGCCGTCGATCGTGTCCAGCCGCGCGAACAGCTCGGCTTGGCCGCCGACGACGTCGTCGCTGGCGGCCCGGGCGACCGCGCGCATGAGGTCGTTGCGGTCGTCGAAGTAGTGGTAAAGCTGGCTCTTGGAGGCGTGCGCGCGTGCGCAAACATGATCGAGCGAGGTGCCAGCGACCCCGCGTTCGGCGACGAGCTCGGCCGCGGCCCGCACGATCCGCTCGCGCGTCTCGCGTCCCTTCGACGTGACAGGTTGCGCGACCGTCATGGTCCGAGTCTATCGGGGTGGACTATCCGGTCCATTGATCTGGTAGGGTGGAGACTGGACCAATCGGTCCAGTAATTGTTTAGAAAGGAAATCGCACCGATGACGACGATTGCCGAGCAGGTGGACGACGTGAAGGCCGCCGCGGCGAGCCAACTCCCCGCAGAAGTAGTCGCAGTGTTCGCCTCTGACCAGGCCGCGCTCGCCGACCGTGGAATCCCTGCGGGAGCGGTAGCAGCCGGCGACAAGCTCGGGCTATTCGGGCTGCCCGACGCGACGGGCCGGACCCGGACGCTGGACGAGCTCACCGCCGACGGACCCGCCGTGATCGTCTTCTACCGGGGGGGCTGGTGCCCGTACTGCAACGTGACGCTGCGCACCTACGAGCGAGACCTCCTACCCCGGCTCACCGCAGACTCGACCCGCCTGGTTGCGATCTCGCCAGAGACCCCCGACGCTTCACTCAGCACACAGGAGAAAGCCGAACTCACCTATACGGTGTTGAGCGACAGCGGCGCCCAACTTGCATCGAGGCTCGGGATCACGTTCGATGCCTCAGAGCAAGGGCTCACAGCACAACGGACTCTCGGCGTCGACATTCGCGCGACCCGCGCGGACGGCGGCACCGTGCTGCCGATGCCGACCGTCCTGATCGTCGACCGCGACCACATCGTCCGCTTCGTCGATATCCACCCCGACTACACCGGCCGCACGGAAGTAGACGAGATTCTCGCCGCCCTCCACACGCTGCCAAGCAGCTGACAAACACGACCCAGCGCGTGCTCCATCGGCTGCGGCCACGCGTCGACACGGTCCGATCGCTCCAGCGAAACGACCTCGTGGACCTCAGCTCAGGCGACGGGGAGGCTGAAGCGGATGCTGGTGCCGGGGCCGGTGCGCGCTAGCCAGATGCGGCCGCCGTGGGCGTCGACGATCGCCTTGGCGATCGCGAGGCCCAGGCCGGCCGAGCCGTTTTCGCCGGCTACCCGCGACGGGCCTTGGACGAACGGCTCGAAGATCCGCTCGCTGAGCGTCGGGTCGATGCCGCCGCCGCTGTCGGCGATCTCGACCTCAACGCCGGGGCCGGTGGCAGGTGCCGCGCGGATGACCACGCTGCCGTCCGCCGGGGTGTGCCGGATCGCGTTCTGGATCAGGTTGAAGAGCACGCGCTGGAGCTGTTCGGGGTTGCCGCGTGCGGGCGAAAGCGAGGCGGCGAGCTCGGTTCGGATCAGGACCCCGCCAGCGTCGGCGTGGGGTCGCATCGCCTCGATCGTCTCGCGCAGCAGCTCGTCGAGCTGGACCTGCTCGACCGACCAGCGGATGTCGCCGGCCTCGAGCCGCGAGAGCTCGAACAGGTCGTCGATCAACGATCCGAGCGCGCGCACGTGCGTGGAGATCAGCCGCAGCTGTTCGCGGGTGCGCTCCGGCTCGAAGATGTCGTCCTCGAGCCCCTCGGCGATTAGCCGCAGCGTCGTGAGCGGCGTGCGCAGATCGTGGGACACGGACGCGACCAGCTCGCGGCGCGACCGCTCGGCGGCGGCGAGCTTCGCGACCATCGTCTGAAGGTCCTCCGCCAGGGTCGCCAGCTCGCCGACGCCGCGGACCGGGATGTTGACCTCGCGCGAGCCATCACCGACTTCGGCCACCGCCCGGCGGACGGCGTCGAGGTCGGAGAGGTCCCGGTTGGCGACCAGCCGCGCCACGCTGAGGCCGATTAGCGCGGCGTAGGCGGCGGCCAGCGCCATGAAGAAGGCGTCGTGGTTGGAGACGAACATCAGCGACGCGAACAGCGCCACCGCGAGCCCGAGTTGCGCGGCGATCAGCACGGCGAGCGCGGCGAGCTGGCTGCGTACCCCGCGGATCCACGAGCGACGGGCGGCGATCAGGTCCGCGAACAGCACGGTTGCCGCGCCGAGCGGGCCGAGGATCTCGAACGTCGCGGTGAACGCTGACGAGCCATACACCGCCCCGGCGAGCGCCGACAGGCCCGCCGCCAGCGCGACGGCTGCTGTGATCCGAGCTGCCCGCCGCCTCATGGCGAGAACCTGTACCCGACCCCCCAGATCGTTTGGATGAAACGGGGGCGAGCGGGGTCGGCCTCGAGCTTTGTCCGCAGCCGCCGGATGTGCACCGTGACCGTCGAGGTGTCGATGAAGAAGGTGTACTGCCAGACGCACTCCATCAGCTGCTCGCGGGTGAATGCCTGACCCGGGTGGCGCGCGAGGAACAGCAGCAGCTCGAACTCGCGCTGCGTGAGCGCGATCGGTTCGGCGTCGAGCAGCACGCGCCGGCCGCTCGGATCGATCTCCAGCCCGTCGAACATGAGCGGCGGCTCGTGGTCGGGAACCGGGTCGAGGCGGCGTAGCATCGCGTCGACTCGCGCGACTAGCTCCGCGGGAGAGAACGGCTTGACGACGTAATCGTCGGCGCCGAGACGCAACCCGATCACCCGGTCGGATTCCTCGCCCCTGGCGGTTAGCAGCACGATCGCCGTACGGCTGCGATCGAGCTGGCGCAGCCGTCGCATCACTTCCAAGCCGTCGACGTCGGGCAGCATCAGGTCCAGCACGACTACGTCGGGGCAGCCCTCTCCGGCTTGCCTGAGGGCGTCGCGCCCGGTCGCCGCGACGATCGTGTCGTAGCCGGCTCGCACGAGATACCGGGAGACGACGTCCCTGATCGTCGGCTCGTCGTCGACCACGAGCACGGTTCCACGGGCACGGCGAGCGAGGTTGGTCACGCTCCAACAGTAGGCCCCCGTCGCCACCACGGCAAAGCCGCGGCCGTCCATTTTTCGATTCCGTAATGGCCCGACGGGCGCCCGGACGGTGCGTGGCGATACAACCGTGCCGTGATCACGCCGCCGGGGTCAGCCATGGCTGGCCCCCGAGCGCCGGCAGATGGAGAGCGATCAGATAGAGCGTCGCGAGCACGGTGGCCGCTCGCAGTGAGCGGCTGGGGCTGACGGCTGCTAGCGGCAGCAGCCATACCAGGTACCAGGGCGCCAACGAGGCGATCGAGACGATCAGCGCCAGAAACGCCCAGCCGGCGGCGGTGATCCAATCTCCGCCCCGCCCTGCCCGCGCAATCATCGCGAGCGCGACGATGGCGGCTGCAGCGGTGGCCGCCACCCTGATCCCCGTGTTGATGCGCATGCCGAGCGCGTTGGCGAGGCGGTCGGGTCCGCTGAACGCGGTGTCGAACAGGTGCTCGGAGGCGATCCGGTGCACCTGGTCGAGGAGGTGCGGGCCGAACAGCAGCAGCGACGGAACGCCGACGGCGGCGAAGCCGAGCGCCATGCCGGTCGCCGCCGCCCGGCGGCGGCGCGCGCCGATCAGCAAGAACGGCAACGCGAGCCCGAGCGTGACCTTGATCGCGAGCGCCGCGACGGCGGCCGCACCGCCGGCTGCCTCGCGCCCGCGCAGCACGAGCAGGACCGCGAGCGTGACGAGTAGTGCCGCGAGCAGGTCGTTGTGAGCGCCGCTGACCGCGTAGAAGAGCAGCACCGGGTTGATCCCGACGAACACCGCTGCGCGGGCCGGATTCAGGCTCCGGTCCTGCGCGATCGCGGCGGTGAGCAGCGCGAGGGCGATGCTCGCGGCGCCCGCCAGCGCCTTGTATGACCACAGCGCCAGCGCGGGTGAGGTCAGCCCGAGTGGGAGGCTCAGGATCGTGAACAGGGGGCCGTACGGGCTCGGTTGCCCTTTCCAGTAGACGAACTGCAGGATCGGGTCGTGCGGGATCGACGCCGGGGCGGATAGGTATGGATTCAGGCCGTGCGCGGCGGCTTCGCGCGCATACGCGATGTAGCCGAACACGTCGGTTGAGACGAGCGTCGGGCCCAGCGTGAACGCGAGGTTCGCGAGCACGACGGCGCCGAGCGCGACGCGCAACGGAATCGCTCCGGCGCACCCCAGCGCGACCAGGTACGAGCCGACCAGAAGGGCGAGCGCGACGCTCAACCCGTTCGCTCCGAGGGTGCCTCCGAGGACGCGCAGCGGTCCGTCGATCCAGTGCGGATTGGCGCCCGTGGGGAGCTGGAGCAGGTAGCTGCTGCCGGCCGCGCCGGTGGCGAGCCAGGCCGAGGCAGCCACGGCCGCCGCGAGCGCCCCGACCCCGACCGCGGTCCGTGGCGGTGACCGCTCGAGGTGCCGCCGGTTGAGCGCTACCGCACCCATGCCGGCCGGCGTCTCATGACAGCAGGGCGCTCATGTCGCGCACCGCCCGCAGCGTGCCGCGCGCGCTCCCGCTGACCTTGGAGCGCCCGGCGGCGCGGGCCCGGTAGGTGACGGTCGCCTCGCCGATCCGCCAGTCGCCCGCGGCGGCCTTGAGCACCATCTCCAGCGGCCAGCCGAAGCCGCGGTCCTGGAGGTCCAGCTCGAGCAGGGCCGCGCGGCGTGCCGCGCGCATCGGCCCGAGGTCGCTGAGCGGAACCCGGCAGCGGCGGCGAAGCTCGAATGCGAGCGCGCGGTTGGCGATCCGGGCGTGCCACGGCCAGGACCCGCGGCTCGGCGCCCGGGCACCGAGGCACAGGTCGAGCTCGCCGCTCGTGATCGGCTCGGCGACGAGCGGCAGCTGCGCGGGGTCGAGCGAGCCGTCGCAGTCCATGAAGCAGACCACGTCCGAGCGCGCCGCCCGCAGCCCCGCGAAGCACGCCGCGCCGAAGCCTCGCGAGCGCTCGTGGACCACGCGCGCTCCGAGCGCCCTCGCTACGCGCGCCGATCCGTCGCGCGAATCGTTGTCGACGACGAGCGGCGCGAAACCGGCGGGGATTGCGGCCAGCACGCCGGGGATCGCACCCGCCTCGTCGAGCACGGGGAGGATCACGTCGATCACTGCGCGGAGGCTACGCACGGAGTGCTTACGAGCCACGAAATTCGGCGCGCGGCGGTCTTGCGAACCCGCCGCCATCGCGTAGCGTCGCGCCGATGATCCTGCTAACGGGCGGGGCCGGCTTCATCGGCTCGCACGTGGTCGACGCGCTTCTCGCCGATGGTCAGGCGGTGCGCGTGCTCGACCTGCTGCTCCCGGCGGCGCATGCACGGCCACCGGATTACCTACACCCCGGCGTCGAGCTCGTCCGGGGCGACGTGAGCGATCCGAGCACCGTCGCGCGGGCGCTGCGTGGCGTCGACGCGGTCTGCCACCAGGCGGCAATGGTCGGCCTCGGGCAGGACATGCTCGACGTCGCCGACTACGTCCGACACAACGATCTCGGTACCGGGGTGCTGCTGCGCGAGCTCGCCGCGATCGGCTTCAAGGGCCGGTTGGTGCTCGCCAGCAGCATGGTGGTCTACGGCGAGGGCGGCTATCGCTGCCGCCGGCACGGTGCGGTGAGGCCGGGTCCGCGCCAGGTCGAGGACCTGGCGGCCGGTCGGTTCGAGCCGCGATGCCCCCGGTGCGGGTCCGAGCTCGAGCCGTTCGCGATCGACGAGCCCGCGCCACTTGATCCGCGCAGCGTGTACGCCGCGACCAAGGTCCATCAGGAGCACCTGTGCTTCGCGTTCTCGCGTGAGACCGGTGTACCGGTGACGGCGCTGCGCTACCACAACGTGTACGGGCCGCGGATGCCGCGCGACACGCCGTATGCGGGTGTGGCGGCGATCTTCGCCAGCGCGCTCGCGGCCGGACGAGCACCGCGCGTGTTCGAGGATGGCGGCCAGCTGCGCGACTTCGTCCACGTGCGCGACGTCGCCCGCGCGAACGTGATCGCGCTGACCCGCGAGCGGCCTGCGACCGGCGCGTTCAATATCGCCAGCGGCCGGCCGCGCAGCGTCGGCGAGATGGCCGCGACGCTGGCGCACGCCGCCGGGCCTGGCGCGCCACGGCCGATCACGACCGGGGATTTTCGCCTCGGCGACGTTCGGCACGTGTTCGCTTCGGCACGGCGCGCGGAGCGGTCGCTCGGGTTCACCGCCGGCGAGGACTTCGAGTCGGGGATGGCGGAGTTCGCCGGGGCGCCGCTGAGAGCCGCTTGAGCGCGATCGATACCTGGCCCGCGCCGCTGGCGCGTCTCCGAGCCGGGTCACGCCGCAGGCGCGCGGCGTTCGCCGTTACCCGTGAAGGTGTCGCGGTCGTCGCGATCACGCTGGCCTGCGTTGCCTGCGCGCTGCGGCTGTGGCGGGCCGATCTGTCGGTGCCGTTGCGCTATACGCCGGTCGACGACACGAAGTTCTATCTGATGCTGGTCAAGGGGATCATCGATCACGGCTGGTATCTGACCAACTCGAGTCTCGGCGCGCCGTTTGGCCAGCAGCTGTACGACTACCCCCAGGGGGGCGACAACCTCAGTCTGCTGATGATCCGGGGGCTGGCGCTGCTGTCGTCCAATCCGGCGGTGGTGGCCAACCTGTTCTTCCTGCTGACGTTCGCGCTGGTCAGCCTGAGCAGCTACTTCGTCCTGCGCCGGCTCGGCGTGGGCGTGGCGGTCGCGGCCGTGGTCTCGGTGCTGTTCTCGCTGCTCCCCTACCACTTCTTTCGGGGTGAGTCGCAGCTGTTGCTGTCGGCGTATTACTCGGTGCCGCTGTCGGCGTTGCTGTTCCTCGAGCTGCTCGACGGGAGGGCGATGTTCGCCGGCCGGCGCTCGCTCGCGACGATCGGCTTGTGCGTCGTGATCGGGTCGGCGAACGCGTACTACGCGACGTTCGCGCTGGTGCTGATCCTCGGTGCGACCCTCGTCGCGGCCGTGGTGCGGCGGTGGCGCTCGGCGCGCGACGGAGCGCTGATCGTCGTGCTCGTGCTGGCGACGCTGGCGGTCAACCTGGCGCCGACGCTCGTCTACGAGGCCCGACACGGCAGCAACGCCGCCGTCGCGCGCAGCGCCACCGCGGATCAGCGCTCGCCGTATGCGCTCGACCTGCGGCCGACCAGCCTGATCGTTCCGGTCCCCGACGACCGGATCGCCCCGCTGCGGCGGATCGGGAGCGGCTATGACCGTGCGGTCGCCCCGGCCTACTGCGAGACCTGTTACGCGAGCCTCGGCGTCGTGGGCACCGTTGGGCTGGGCTGGCTGGGCGTGTGCGTGCTCGCGGCGTTGGTGGGCGCCACCGGCTGGTTCGGGTCGCGGCGGCTGTTTCGTCACGCGGGCGCGGGCGTCGCGATCGCGATCGCGGTGGGAACGGCGGGCGGCCTCGGGAGCGTGTTCGAGTTGGTGATCACCCCCGACGTGCGAGCTTGGAACCGGATCTCCGTGGTGATCGCGTTCCTGTCGCTGCTCGCGGTCGCGCTGCTGCTCGACGTGGCCGTGCAGCGGCTCCGGGCACGTCGCCGGGGCACGGCCCTAGCCGGGCTGGTGCTCGCGGCGGTGCTCGCTTTCGGCGTGTTCGAGCAGACGACGGCGCAGGACGTTCCCAAGTACGCCACCGACGCTCGCCAGTGGCACAGCGATGGCGTGTTCGTCTCGGAGATCGAGGCTCGCCTGCCGCACGGGGCGAGCGTGTTTCAGCTGCCGTACGTGCCGTTCCCGGAGGGTTATCCGAACACGCCGGTGGGCGGCTCGGTCGCGACCTACGCGACCAAGTACGAGCCGCTGCGGGGTTACCTGCACTCTTCGACGCTGCGGTGGAGCTACGGGGCGATCAAGGGGCGGCCGGCGGACTGGGCGTCGCAGCTCGCCGGCCGGCCGCTGTCATTCCTGCTGCCGGCGGTCACGGCTGCGGGCTTCGACGGGCTGTGGGTCGATCCGGCCGGGTTCGAACCCGCGATGGCTCGGCGCCTGCGCGCGGCACTGCGGTCGTTGCTCGGCACCCAACCGCTGCTCAGCCCCGATCGCGACTTGTGGTTCTTCGACCTGCGCCCGTACCGCACGCGGCTCGAGCGCGCCGACTCGCCCGCGCAGCTCGCCGCGCTACGGGCGCGCGCGCTGCATCCGGTCGGTCCGGTGTCGCCTCCGTGCGTCCCGGGCGGCGCACGGCGCGAGCCGCCCGGTCCGGGATCGCTCGTCGTCGGCTTGACCGGACCGTCGTGTCCTCGCTGAGCGCGGCGGCGGTCTCGCCGCGTGGCCGGTCGCTCGGAGCGCTCTGCGCCCCCGCGATCGCGGCGGTGTCGCTGCTCGGGCTGGTGGCCTCGAGCCTGAC
Organism: uncultured Solirubrobacterales bacterium; assembly: GCA_963770735.1. GTDB lineage: Bacteria > Actinomycetota > Thermoleophilia > Solirubrobacterales > Solirubrobacteraceae > Palsa-465. The sequence continues at coordinate 534,543 of CAVYRB010000002.1, forward strand.
CGTGGTCCTGATCGCGGCCGAGCGCCCGAGCTTCTTGGCCCCGGTCACCAGACCCGGGTTCTTCCCCGCGTGGATGGTCGGTCCGCTGCGCGGCTTGTGGCCCGGGCTGACGGCGAACCCGTCGCGGCTCGCCTGGCTTGTGAGCGGGTTGATGGCGCTCATGTTCGGGCTCTACCTCGCTGCGTTCCTCACCGCGCCGCGCCTGCGGGCGCGCTGGACGATCGCCGCGGTGCTGGCGATTCACGTGATCTTCCTGCTCGCGCCGCCGCTGTCGTATACCGACGTGTTCAACTACATCAACTACGGCCGGATGGGTGTCGCGCATGATCTGAACCCGTACGTGACGCTGCCGGCGTCGGGGCCGCACGGTGACCCGAGCTTTGCGCTCAGCAACTGGCATCACCTGCGAAGCCCTTACGGTCCGCTGTTCACGCTGGTCAGCTACGCGCTCGTGCCGCTCGGCGTCAAAACGTCGTTGTGGGCGCTGAAGCTGCTCGTGTGTGGCGCGAGCCTCGCGACGCTCGGGTTGGTGTGGAGGTGCGCCCGGCTGCTGCGGCGCTCGCCGGTCGCCGCGGTCGCGTTCGTGGCGTTCAACCCGATCGTGCTGATCTGGGGGCTCGGCGCCGACCACAACGACGCGCTGATGATGCTGTTCGTGGTGCTCGCGGTCTACCTCGCGCTCCGACAGCGTCCGCGGCCCTCGTGGGGCTGGGCGGGGAGCGCGCTAGTCACCGCGATCTTCGTCAAGGCCTCCGCCGCCGTCTTGCTGCCCGTGCTGCTCGTCGCCGCCGCGGCACGCCGGCGGTTCCTGGCCGGCGCTCTGCTCGCCGCCGCCGTCGCGCTCACGCTCGCGAGCCTGTTCGCGTTCGGATTCCACCTCCCCGATCTTGTTACCCAAGGCCGTCTCGTCACCGCGATCGGGATCCCGAACCTGATCGGCCTGGCCCTCGGGCAGGGGGGTGAGACGGGGACGCTCCAGATCGTCATCGGTGCGCTCGCGGGGCTCGCCGTGCTCGGCTGTGCGATCTGGGCCGGCCGGCGCCCCCGGGAATGGATCACCGCGTGCGGGTTCGCGATGCTCGCGCTGGTCGTCTCGCTCAGCTGGGCCGCCCCCTGGTACGTGCTCTGGATCCTGCCGTTCGCGGCCTTGTCTGCTGGGCGGTGGCTGCGCGTCGCCACCACCGTGCTCGGGGCGTACCTGATCCTGGCGTTCATGCCGGCGGCCGTGCTGCTCGCCGACGACATCGACTTCCATCCCGCGGCGACCCCGCTGGGGGTCGAGCACACGCGGGCGATCGCGAAGGTGTTTCGCTGAGACGCGCCTGAGGCTGACGGCGTAGGCCAGCCCCGAGACGGCGAACAGCGCCCCGCATGTGAGCAGGTAGCGGACCAGGTAGACGCGCTGGTGAAAGCCGCTCGCCGCGAAGAACGTCGAGTCGCCGAGGCGGAAGATCTCGGGGAAGAACACGAGCAGCAGCAGCCCGCTGAGCAAGCACGGGATGCGCACGTAGGCGATCGCCCGGACGTGCGGGTCGCCGCTTCGAGCCTCCCGGGTGCGACCCGAGCCGAACGCGACCCGGTCAAGCAGCGAGTACAGCGGCAGCAGCACCAGGTCGTGCGCGACGATCGCGATCAGGAACCACGCGAGGATCTTCACCACCGTCGGTCCCGGGAAGCTGTCAAACCAGCCGGCGACCGCCGCCCCCGCGATCAGCAGGCTCGCGGTCAGCGCCAGCAGGTGCAGCGGGCTCGCACCGTACAGGCGGCGGAACCGGGCGAGCACGGCTACGCCCGCTCGAACGTCATCGTTCCGGCCCACTTGGTGCAGTGGACCCCGGGGATCGCGGGGCCGATCACGCGGGCGGGATAGCCGTGATCCAGCGACAGGTCGACGCCGTTGACCGCGAGCGCGAGCAGCGTCCGGTCGTCGCTGGTCTGCTCGGACGCGAGCGTCGCCGAGTCGAACACCCCGTTGTGCGCGATCGAGCTCGTTTCGAGGGTGAATGGACCGTCGACGCCGACGAGACTCGCGAGCTCTGCGATCCGCACCCCGGTCCAGCGCTGAGTCGTGGACCAGCCCTCGACGCACGCGATCGGGAGGTCACAGGTGCGCTGCGGCAGCGCCAGCAGCTCCGCGCGGGAGAGCGCGATCGTTCGCGGACCCGCCACAAGGCGAAGCCGCCACGCCGGGCCGGTCTGAGCCCGGGTGATCTGCGCCGCCGTGGCCGTCCGGTTGACCGGGAACCCGTTCGGGCCGCCGCGGTGAAGCGAGCGCGGCGCGAGGAAGGCGAGGTTCCGAAGCGGGCCGCCGACCGATTGCCCGACCCCCTGCAGGAGCAGGAACAGGGACCCTGCTCCGACGGTGCCGAGCAGCGCCCGGCGCGAGATCGTCGGCGCCGACGGGGCCACCGGTATCAGCTCGCTGTCGACGGGGTGTGCGGGCTCGGGGCGGGTGTCGGCGAGGCTCTCGCGCAGCACCGTCATCGCGCGGCGAGTCGCGAGCGCCCGGCGCATCGTCCCGAACTTGACCACCGTGTGGAACACGAATGCCGCCGTGAACACCCAGGCCCCGTAATAGTGGGCGGTGGTGAAGTAGAAGGGAAAAACGTAGTAGTACTGGATGTTGAGGATCCCGGTCGCGAACTCGAACAGCGCCCCGCCGACGAGCAGCGCAAGTGACAGGCGCTCCAGCGCATGGGCGGGAGTTCGTACCGGCGGCCATTCGAACAGCTTCGGAATCACCGACCACAGCTTCGCCAGCACGATCGGAAACGCCGCCAGGCCGATCGTCACATGTAACCCCTGGGTGAATGCGTACAGCCAGCTGGGGTGGGTGGGAAATGGGAACAGGTACACATCGAGCGGGCCCAGCGGCCGGCCGACGGAATTAGCGCCGAGCCGCGGGTAGTAGGCGTCGTTGGAGAGAAACCCGGTGAGCGCGACGATCGGAATCGCGATCAACAGCGCGAGACCGAGCACCGAGGTGAGCCACGGTCCCCGCAGCGGACTGCGCCAGAACGAGGATCGAAACGGTCCGGGCGGCGGCTTGCCCGGGTCGATCACCGGAAGAGGCACCGACCCAGACTGACACAGCGCTGCCTGGGTCAGACGTCGAGGTCGGCGCATTTAAGCGGGTGTTCACCAGCGGCGCGGACGACCGGCTTTCGTATTTCGTAATTGAACGCCGCGTGATCGGCATTACGTTGGAGGCGTGACACAGGTCGCGCTGATCGTGATCGCGAAGGAGCCCGTTCCTGGTCGCGCCAAGACCCGGCTCTCGCCACCGTGCACCCCCACCCAGGCCGCCGCGCTGGCGCGGGCCGCGCTCCTCGACACGCTCGACGTCGTCGCGCAGACGCCGGCGGAGCGCAAGGTGCTCGTGTTCGACGGCGACCCGCGGCACTTCAGGTGCCGCGGCCTCGAGGTCATTCGGCAGCGTGGCGCCGGCCTGGGCGAGCGCCTGGCGGCGGCGTTCGAGGATGTCGCGGGACCCGCCCTGCTCGTCGGCATGGACACCCCGCAGCTGACCACCCGGCTGCTGCTCGACGGCGTGCGCGCGCTCTCGACGCCGACCGTCGACGCCGTGCTCGGGCGCGCCGCAGACGGCGGCTACTGGAGCATCGGCCTCAAGCGGCACGCACCCTCCGCGTTCGCCGGCGTGCCGATGAGCTGCTCGAACACCTGGACGCGACAGCGCGGCCGCTTGCGCGAGCTTGGGCTGCGCGTCCACGCGCAGCCGGTGCTGCGCGACGTCGACACGATCGCCGACGCCCGCGCCGTCGCGCGCCAAGCGCCGCGCTCCCGATTTGCGAGCACGCTCGCGGCGCTGGCGGCATGATCCATCCGTTGCGGCTCTACGCCGATGGCTTGCGGCGGGCGCGTGCTGGCGGCTGGCCCGGATCCGGCGCCAGCTTGAGGCTCCGTGACGGAACGACCCTGCCGCTGCCCCTCGATCGCTACCTCGGCCCTGCCGACGCGACCGACCAGCAGCTGCTCCGCGACCTGCACGGGCCGGTGCTCGACGTCGGCTGCGGGCCGGGGCGCCATCTCCACGCGCTCGCGGCTCGCGGCGTGTTCGCGCTCGGCGTCGACCTGTCGCCCGCCGCCGTCGAGCTCGCGACGGGACGCGGCGCCCGGGCCGTCGTGGCGTCGATCTTTGACGAGCTGCCGGGGAGCGGCCGGTGGCGTAGCGCCCTGCTGCTGGACGGCAACATCGGTATCGGCGGGGCTCCCGCGCGGCTGCTGGCGCGGATCGGGATGCTGCTGCGCGAGGACGGCGAGCTGCTTCTCGAGCTCGGCTCGCCGGGCGAGCCGACCGGCTCGATGCTCGTGCGGATCGAGACCGACCGCGGCGTCAGCAGCTGGTTTCCCTGGGCGCGCGTGTCGGTCACAGACCTCGACCGGGTCGCGCGGTCCGGTGGCTTCTGCGTCCGGGAGCGCTCATCGCTCAGCGGACGCTGGTTCGCGCGTCTCGGTAGAGCGTGACGTTGCGGTCCAGCCGGCCGCCGGCGAAGCCGCTCGGTCGTCCCCCCTGCGCGTCGAGGTAGGAGAGCTCCCGCGCGATCGTCCCGAGCTGCCCTGGAAACGCGTGGTCGAGCATCCACGTCTGGATCGCGACTCCACCACCCGCGGTCGCCAGCACGCGCACGGCGCGCGCCTGCTGTGGGTAGTCGATCAGCGACGCGGTGCTGATCAGCCAGTAGCCGCCGCCGGCAGTCCGGCGCGGCTCGATCCGGTTGCGATGCGTGTGCCCGGAAAGCGCTGCGATTACGCGCGGCGAGGCGTCGAGCAGCTCGAGCAAGAGCGCACCGCCGGCGGAGCTCGCCAGCGGCTGGTGCGTAACCGCGATCACCCAGCGGTCGCCTGCGGCTCGGAGCTGACGCTCGAGCCAGGCCGGCTGTTCGGCGCTCACGAGACCGCCGGAACCCCCGTCGCGCCGGACGAGGTCGAGCACGATCACGCGCAGGCGGCGGCCGAGATCGAGCGCGTAGTCGAGTCGCTCGCCGGACCCGAGCGTCCCCGGACTGGCGGTCGTGGCGCGCGCGAGCCGGCGGACGACCTCCGAGACGGGCATCTCCCAGCGGGTCGGGTCGCGCGGCACCGCGACCGTCGGGCCCTGTAGCGCGCGGCGCAGGAAGCTGTCGATCGGGCCGGGGCTCGGCGGCCCGTCCGGTGAGGCCCCGGGCGCGGGCAACGCGCTCCGCGGCACCGTCAGTCCGGTCGGCAGCTCCCACAGCGCCCGGTCACCGACCGCGAGCGCGCGCGTGAGCGGTGTCGGAGCGATCTCGCCGGCCACGAGCGTGTCGTGGTCGCCGAGCACCGGCACGGTGCTCGCGGCGAGACCCGGGCTGGGGAACGGCCGGACGGCAGCGCGCAGGAGCCCGGGGTGGCGCGGCGCGTCGACATCGGGCCGGTAGTAGAACGGATCTGGGTCGAACTCCGACTGCACGCCGTAGTAACCGTCGGGTCCGCTCCCCGGCTGCACCGGGCCGCCCGCCAGTCCCGAAAGCGCGTGTGTCAGCTCGTTGTTCTGGGCGTTGTCGATCAGATCGCCGCCCTGGATCACGAGCTGCGGACGCAGCCGGCGGATCGCCGCCACCGCACCGGCGAGCACCTGTGTCGTCAGCGCCTCCTGGGGACGGAAGGTCGACTGAAACGGTGGCCCCAGCCGGTTCAGGAAGGTGACGCGAGCCGGCGAGGAGGCGTCCAGCACGTGCGCGTCGGTGAGGTGGGCGAGCGTCGCGAGCACGCCCACGGCCGCTGCGCGCGGACCTAGCTCCGTGCGCTCGGCCAACGGCTCTCCCGGGCCGACCCGCAGCTGCCCGGCGCCCACCGGATCGACCCACGTGGAGCGCAGCGTCGAGCCGGAGGGCGGCGCGGGGCTCGCGTCGCAGCCCGCAAGCGCGAGCACAGCCGCCCCGGCCAGCGCCTCCAGCAGCGCCTCGCGTCTGGTCAGCGGCCTCATCCCGCGGCCGCCAATCCCACCACTACCGGTTCGCGCGCCGCCTGCCCGCCGACCCAGGCGACCGCGACGGCCGCGGCCACGGCGAGCCCGGCCAGCGTCACGAGCAGCTGCCCGGCGGACGCCCCCAGCTCCAGCGTCGCGTAGTTGACCGCCAGCCGGGACAGCGCCGGGCCCAGCAGCAGCCGCTCGAGCAGCACCCCCACGATCGCGGCGGGAACGACCAGCGCCAGCGCAGCGCCTGCGAGCAGGCGCTCGACCGCGAGCGTCCCGCCCCCGCAGGCGCGCAGCACGGCCACCGTGCCGCGCCGCTCCTGCACCGTCAGCGCGCACGCCTGAATTAGCGCGTACAGGCACACGAGACCGTCGACGATCGCGATCGCCAAGAGGATCGTTCGCAGCACGCTGACCAGCGCGGCGCCGCGGGAGGTGGCGGTACTCGCCCGGGCGGGCGCGGCCCCGAGCGCCGTCAGGGCCCTCGTCACCGCTCCTGCGTTCGCCGACGGCGTCAGCCGGACCGCCAGCTGCGAGGGCGCGGACCGATCCGCTGCCAACAGAGCCCGGGCTGGGATGTACGCGACGCGGCCGTCATGATCGAGCGAGCTGACGACGCCCGTCACCCTAAGCCGCAGCTCCTTGCCGGAGGGCAGCGCGACCGCCAGCGTCGAGCCGGGCGCGAGCCCGAGCGCGTCCGCCAGCCCCGATCCCACCTCCGCCTCGCGTGGACCGCGGAGCCTGCGCCCGGACACCAGCGGCGGGGCCTCAAACTTCGTGTGATCGCCCAGGTAGGCGATCACGTCGATCGTCTCGCCGAGCGAGAACGAGTCGGCCCCCTGGACCTCGTACCGCGGCGCGGCCAGCTCGACGCCGGGGATCCGGCGTACCCGCGGCGCGAGCGCGGGCGGCAGCGACGCAGTCAACTGGTAGCGCTTGCCGAGCGCCCCCGGATCGGTCTCGAGCGTGCGCAGCGCGGAGGCGAGTGAGAGCAGCAGCAGTACGAACGCGGTCGAGAGGCCGAGCGTAACGATGGTCGCGGCCAATCGCACGCGCCTGGCACCGACGAGGCGCGCTCCCAGCACGGCCAGGCCACTGCCGCGCAGCGAGAAGCGCCCGGCTCGACCGCCCGCTGTGGACACGTCGCCGCCGCGAAGCAGCCTGACGGGGGACCCGCCGGCCGCCCGCCACGCCGGCCAAGAGCTGGCGGCTACCGGGATCGCGACGCTGAGCAGCCAACCGGCGAGCAGCGGCACCACCAGCGCCGTTCCGGGCGCAGGCTCGTTCAGGAGCGTCAGCAGACGGTCCGACGCGCCGGCGGTCGCCAGCACCCCGGCCGCCAGCCCGACGGTCGCCGCGGGGGCCGCGACCAGTGCAGCCTCGAGCCCGTGCGCGAGCGCGATGTGGCCCCGCTGGGCGCCGAGCGCACGGCGCACTCCGATCGCCCGCAGCCGCCGCTGCACCTCCGCCCGCGCGGCGGCGCCGAGCATCACCGCGGCGGTCACCAGCGCGATCAGCGACAGCGCGACCAGCAGGTCGATCACGATTCCGGCCGCCTGGTCGAGCAGGATCCGGATCCCGGCACGGGTGGCAATCCGGATGTCTCGCAAGCCGAAGCTCGTCGAGCGCGCCTGCACGAGCACCTGGTTCAGGTACCGCGGATCGCGCAACCAGATCTCGGCCAGGTTCACGCGGGGATCCGGCTCGGGGCCGAAGCGCGCGTCGATCGCCGCGCGAGACACGTAGAAGCGCGGCTTGGCGAGCGGAAAGCCGACGTTGTCGGGCGCCTCGACGAACCCGACGACACGCTGAGGCCCAAGTCCGTCGACGTAGAACGTGTCCCCCAACTGCACGCCCGACGCCTGCGCGAAGCCCCGCTCGAGCAGCACCTCCGAGCCGACGGACCGCAGATCGCGACCCGCGACAACCGCGTACCCGGTCCGGCGCCCGGGGCCGATCACCTCGGCGACGGCGTCGCCCCGCCGGTGTCCCGTGGCAGCGATCCCAACGTTGGTCAACTCGAGCCGGAGCGAGTACGCGGCGACGTCGGGCAAGGCCGTGACCCGGCGGGTGACCGTGTGCGCGGCGACCGGGTCGAACCGGACGAGCAGGTCGGGGAGATCCGCCGCGCGTGCCGCACGGTCAAACCCGCGGCCCAGCCCGTCCGCGATCACCAGCGCGGCCGAGAGCATCGCCGCCGCCAGCGCGATCCCGACCGCGCTCAGCACGGCCCGCCGCCGCCGCAGCGACAGGCCCCGTCGCGCGTCCGCGAGCGCCGCCGTGACCGCGGTCCAGGCGTTCACATGCCGGCCTGGCGCGCCGCCCGAGCGCCGGCGCGCAGCCGTCCATTGCTCAGGTGCAGCACGCGGTCGGCGATCGCGGCGGCGTCGGGCTCGTGGGTGACGATCACGACCGCGCGTCCGGCCAGGCCCCGCAGCAGGTCCAGGACCGCGGCGCCATTGTCCTGGTCGAGGCTCCCGGTCGGCTCGTCCGCCAGCACCAGCTCGGGCCCGTTGACGAGTGCGCGTGCGATCGCGAAGCGCTGCTGCTCGCCGCCGGAGAGCTCCCGCGGCAGATGATCGGCCACAGCGGCGAGCCCGAGCTGATCGATCAGCTGCTGCGCGCGGCGCGCGCCACCGGCGGGCGCTCCCGGAAGACGGGTCGCCAGCAGCACGTTGTCGGCCCCACTCAGCTCCTCGATCAGGTGAAACTGCTGGAACACGAAGCCGACGTGCCGCAACCTGATCCTGGCGAGCGCGCGCGAGCTTCGGCCGTCCAGCCGCTCGCCCGCGAGCGTGATCGCGCCGCGGTCCGGGGAGTCGAGCCCGCCCAGGAGGTGGAGGAGCGTCGACTTCCCGCTCCCCGACGGGCCGAGCACGGCCACGACCTCGTCCGCCTCGACCGCGAGGTCGACCCCGTCGAGTACCCGCCGGGCCCCCCGACCGACACCGACGGTCTTGAAGAGGCCCTCGGCACGCAACACCGGCACCAGCTCACGGTACCTCCCGGCCCGTCTGAGACCGATCCCTCGGCGCTGAATTCACCGGTGCTTAAGAACCGCCAGTCCCGGCGCAGGAGCTGCTGCCACCGAGGGCCACTTTGGTGACCACTGTGAGGTCCGCCGAGATCATCCGAGCAGCTGCTCTGCCTGGAGCGCAAGGGCGAGCGCTCCAGCGCAACCCCGGCCAGCCGCTGGGCGAGCTCTTGAACCCGTCGGTTGGGCTGCCCCCCGAGCGCGAGGCGGGACGCCTGGCAGGACCCAGGGAACACGCCTGTGGAACATCTTGGCCGGCTCCGCGGACCGGTGTTGATGAAAAACTACCTACGAGCAGGCACTTCTGCGATGGAGCCAGCCGGGATCGAACCGGCGACCTCCTGCTTGCAAAGAGCCCGCACGCGCTTTCGGGCGCGGGTGAGATCTAGGTTTCCCCAGTAGATATAGGCTTTTCGGCCCGGCTGGGGATCATCTGAAGGTCGTTTGGCGGGAATAGAGGCTTCCAAATAGCTTCCACCCCGCCGACCTAGTCTCGCGGTGGGCGGGACCTGATAAGTCGGAGTTTGGCGATCGGCACCAACACGCTCCGCGGGGGCGGCGTCCAGCGGCGGTTCGGTGATCTCCGGCATCGCCGTGTCGTCTGGATGTAGCTCGGCGCCCCTGCCGCGTGTGCCAGCGGGCGCGTCATCGACCGACTCATGCGCTCGACGAGCGCGGCACTCGCGGCGCTGATCACCGCGGCGGCATCTACGCCGTAGCAGTCGGTGTCTTGCGGACCGTGAGGTCCTTCGAGCTCAAGCGGCTCCTGCGGGATCTCGACCGGGCCTACGCGCAGGCCAGCAACGGCACGAGCTCGCAGCCGAGAGACGCTCATCTCGAGCGCGTCGCGGCGGCGACGTCGTGAGCGCCGCGCCCAACTGAATCGGACGGGATCGACCGTACGCACCCGGCGGCCGGTCGATCCGTCTCAGAGTCCGGGAGGCACCAGCGATACGCTCAGAACAGGGCGAGCACGGAAACCCTGTGGCGCCGCGCACGGCCTGCACGAGGATGCGGGTCGGCCGGCGCAATCCGAGTAGCCGTAGTAGCCGCCGTTCGCGTTGGTGTCCGTGGGTCGGTCTGTAGCTGACCCAGAGTCTGAGCGTGGTGCGAGCGACCTAGATCGATCAGCGGAACCGATCTAGACTTGAAAATCCATTACGATCGCGCCATCAGTCTTGCCCGCCCGATCAACAGACAGAAGTGGTGTGACGAACTTTTTAAATGCATCATGGGCCGGATCAAACGGTGACACAACAGGCCGCCCGATATAGTATCTGTAGTCACTCCGATTCTTAAAAGTGACAATGAATGCTTGCTCGAAGCCGTCAGTTAGCTTGTCCAGACTCTTGGTGCAGTCTCCACCAACTAGAGAGACGACGTAGCGCTTACCATTCCGCTTGCATTTCTGCTTCAGCGCCAAGAACCTCTTCATTACCTCAGCTTTCTGCCGTTGGGTAATGGTCGGTTTATATCTGAATGCCACGATATGCTTAATCTGAGCAGAGGAACCGGCTTCGCGCGCGCTCGACGCGCCCGCCGCTACTAGCGCGACCGGTCCGACGAGGGCCAGCCTACGGGTGAAGCGACCGGTCGTTAGCAAATCCGGTATCTCGTCCATCACTTGCCCACTTCCTTCATCCGTGAGGGATTTCTCCAGCGGAGCCAGCAGGGATCGAACGGGCGACCTCCTGCTTGCCGAGCAGATCAAGTTGTCCGCTCGTGCCTCCTGTTATCCACAAAATTCCTGCAGATATGCACTTCAAGTGGCGACGACGGTACACGACGTGACCCCCGGGAGTCAACCTGACGCACCCCTGGTTCGCCCTGGCGGGCCAGGTCAGGTGGCGGGCCGCGGGACGCGCACTACCTCCGCGCTCCCGGCCGAAGTGGAACTGCCGAAGGAATTATGAACGCGCCCCACGGGGCAGCGGCGCCCATGTGCTCTTCAGAGGTAGTCCTTCCAGTGGAGCCAGCCGGGATCGAACCGGCGACCTCCTGCTTGCAAAGCAGATCAAGTTGGCCGCTCGTGTTCCGCCGAGTCCACCAAATCCCTGCAAAGGTGGGCTTTCGTGATGGACACGCGGGGACACGAGAGGACGGGGGGAGTCAACCTGATGCCCCCCTGGTGGCCCCTCGGCGTCCACTCGGGTTCGGGCGGCGGGAGAGATGGGAGCTGCCGACGTGGCCCGGGTCGCTTCAGCTGCTGGATGCGGCGCTACCGTGCACGACCGCCCTTGCCTCGGCGATCGCCGTCTGCGCGTCGAGCCGCGGCATGTCCTCGAACTCGTCGATCACGTGGCCGTAGGTGCTGAGCGTGAGTCGCGCGTCGTGGCCAAGCTGGCGGGCGACGTAGATCACCGAGCGCCCCTCGTGAAGTAGCAACGACGCAAACGAGTGCCTGAGGTCGTACGGCCGGCCGTGCTCCAAACCCGCCGCCTCGATCGCACGGTTGAACGCCCGTCGGCGCCACGACTGGTACGCCGCAAGCGTCCAGGGCGCCCTGGTCACAGACGGGAAGATCAGCGCACTCTCCCCCGGCCGGCCGCTCCGTAGCCGCCAGGCGCGGAGATCTGTCACAAGCGGCTGAAGCAGACGCACCGTCCGGTGAGCGGCCGTTTTCGTGTCCTTCTCCTCGCCGAGGGAGATCGCACGCTCCACGAGGACCGTCTGCTCGCGGATATCGCGCCACTGGAGCGCCAGCGCCTCGCCCGGTCTGAGCCCGGCGTAAGCCAGAACGCTGATCAGCGTCGCGTCACGCGGCGAGCTCGCGGCGCGCATCCGTTCGATCGTTGCCGGCGCCAGCGGACGAACCTCAGTTCGGCGCGGTAGCGACGCCTTTCGTACTGCTCGCGCAGGGTTCGACTGGATCTGGCCGTTCTCGAACGCGCGCTGGAGGATCGCCCCGAGCAGCGTGACCGCGTAGCGGACCGAGACGCGACCGTGGCCAGCCCCAAGCCGCTCCGCCTGCCAGCGCGCGATCGTCTCTGGTCTGATCGCCCGGAGCTCGAGAGGACCGAGCGACGGGAGGATGTGCTTGTTCAGGAGTTGCCGGTAGTGCATCCATGTCTTCGGCGAGAGCTGGGACGCATACGCCTCAGCCCAGGTGCCGATCACGTAGTCGGCGAGCGTGACCCGGCCCATGTCCATCGAGGTGAGCGTCCCGAGCTGCTGCCGGCGCCGGAGCTCGGCACTGAACGTCACCGCATCACCCTTCCGGTCGAACGTCTCGGATCGACGCCGGCCTCCTTGCCGCCAGCGGACCCGCCAGCGCACTGCTCCGTCCTTCAGGACCCGACGCTCGATCTCCATCCCGCTACCTATCTCCCACTGCCGATGGTCTCAGTAAGCATGCCACCTCCCTCGGCGACGCCGCAAGATCCTGTGCCTCCTCTCGCCGACCAACCTGATGTCTGCGGTCGTCCGCCGAACCGTTGCGGACAATCCAACGGTGCCCCGCATCTCGGCCTTCTACGGCATCGTGATCACGATGTATTTCAGCGACCACCCGCCGCCCCACTTTCACGCGCGCTACGGTGACCACGTCGCAGAGATCGCCATCGACGCACTCGAGCTGAGCGACGGCTGGCTCCCTCCACGCGCGCTCCGGCTCGTTCTTGAATGGGGCGCAGAGCACCAGGACGAGCTCCGCTCCAACTGGGATCGCGCCCGGGCCCACGAGCAGCTAGTCGGGATCGACCCGCTCCCGTAGCATCTGACCCATGGTCGCCGTCGCGACTGTCGAGCCGCTCGCGGACTACACACTCCGTCTGACCTTCGATGACGGCAGCGAGCAGGTGGTCGACCTCACCAACGAGCTCTGGGGCCCGATGGGGGAGCCCCTCCGGGATCCGACCTACTTCCGCCAGGTCCGCGTCGACCCGGAGCTACGGACGATCGTGTGGCCGAACGGATTCGACCTCGATCCCGATGTACTGCACGGCCGTCGCTCGCAGGACGCGCCTCCGTCGACGAAGCGCCAGTCGGCCGCATAGCCGTCTCGTGTGATGAGGTCCCTCCCGCCGCAACTGGCTCTGGGCCTCCGAGTTCGCCCGCGCTGATCGGAGACCGTTCCGCTACCGAGCGCCGTTCCCTGACACGGACTCATAACACCATAGGCAACGCTCCGGCAAGCGATAACCCCCTCGACGGCACGCGCGGCCCACGCCGCCAGAGCGACCTATCCATCCGTCGTCGATTCGGCCTTTGACCTTGAAGCATCAGTCATCTGAAGACTCTCCGGACCCTCAAAAGCCGACCTCCTTTGCCCCGTCGTAGCCCGTCATCCCGCCCGCCCGCAAACCCGAGGCCATCCCGAGTCAGACTACCCACAGATCACAACGTGGGGGGTGGGTAGTCTGACTCGGGAACGGGTCGAATCATCAGTGCGGGCGGGGGCTTAGGCGGTTGTAAGTGGTCCTCTAAGGTGACCACTTTGCGGACCACTTTGCGGACCACCTAAAACGTGTCGTCAGACGGCGGCGCTGCCTCAGCCAGTGCCGCGACGAGCCCGCCGTCCCCCCGGTGCTTCGGGTCGAGCGAGGTCGCTGCGAGAGATCGTCGCTCGCGGGCAAGGAGGCCGGCGAAATCGGCCCGGACGGCCATGCTCCAGCCCTTACCGGCGACCGGGGTCGACGAATGTCACGTGCAACGGCGCGACCCAACCGGATGGGTGCTACCGGTCTGTCGCGGGAGGTATGGCCGCCTCGGGGCCCGCGTGACGATCACGGGTCAGGTACTGGGGAACGCGTGCCTAGTCAACCGTCGCGATCATCGGTCATGGCGTCCCTGGCGCGATTGCGCAATTGGCGAGGAGGAGGTTCGTCGCCAAGTGCGGCTCGAGACCCGCATTCGTGCTCGGACGAGTATGGGAGGCCGGCACGGCTTCGTGGCTGCCTGTGTCCGATACCGGTCACGCGACTGTCGGCGAAGCGGCTGCTGCTTTGTTGCTTGCACGAGCTTGGGGTCTGGCTAGCAATGGGGCGCGGCAAGCGCGTATCGATGTACGTCGCGGTGCCGGTCCGCCCGAGAGCAACCCTGCCGGCCATTCAAACATCGCGGTCCGTCGCGGTCGGCCGCCGTCGCAGCAGAGACCCGGAGGCGTCGGCCGATCCGGACCCGCGGCGTCAATGCCGCTTGCGTGCCGGGGTCCGGATCTTGATTACGAGCTTGCCCGACTTACGCGTTGTCGCCGAGCGGCCAGCAAGCACTTTGACCGTGAATGACGTGGTCAATGTGTGTCGACGGCGCAGGAGCTTGGCCCCTGTGCGGTTGAGCTTGACCTTTAGCTCTATGCGCTGTCCGCCGCGTAGCGATATCTGCGCTGTGCCGATCACGACGGGCTTCGTCGCGCGCTTGCGCTTGTTCGCCGACGCGGCTTCCAGGACCGTGATCGTTGTCGTGACCTTGCAGGTCTCGCGTTTTGGGCAGCCCACCGAGAGCGGGAGCGGGATCGTGAACGTCGCGCCGCTTGTACTTCCGAGGGCTTGAGTGCCGGTCTGGCGAACCGATGCCGGAGCATTGGTGCCGCTACCGCCACCACCACCGCCGCCGCCACCACCGCCAGGCGTCGTAGTGGTCGTAGTGGTCGTCGTGGTCGTCGTGGTCGTCGTGGTCGTCGTGGTCGTAGTGGTGGATGTGTGCGCGAGCGCGTACAGGTGGTCGTGCACGGCAACGCCGTTCGGCTGCGCGGGCGTGTAGCTCGCGTAGTCGTCGATGAGGTAGAACGCGCTGCAACCGTCGATGTCTCGCTCATTCTGGGGCTCGACGATCCAGCCCCAGGCCAGGTAGCTGACACCGGCCGAGTCGGCCCAGTTCATGTAGTCCTGGTCAAACGTCGACGGTGTCTTGGTGGGACAGGTCGGCTCGTCGAAGTTGTCCTCGTCGAACTCGCCGGTGACGACCGGCACGTTGGCGGCCACCGAAGCGATCGTCGAGCTCCAGCAGGCTTGGTTGTCGCACTGCTTGCCCTGGTAGTTGTGAAACGACGCCGCTTCCTGGTTAAGCGGGTCATCGGGCGCGTGATTGACCCATTGGCTGAGATCGTTGGCGAAGTCCAGACCGCCGGCAAGGACTGGCTGCGTCGCCCCCGTGCCGCGAACCGCGTTCAACAGGGTCTGCAACCCGGCTACCTGGTACGTGCTCGTCTTCACGTTGTTCTGGTCGTACGCAGCCGTGGTGCAGCTCGACCCGCCGCCGGGCCCGTTCTGCGTACCCGTGTCCCAACAGTTCCAGGTGACTGCGTCGGCGGCATTGCCATCGCTGCCCGACTTCGGGTCGGTCGGATCGTAGGGCTCGTTGAAGAGGTCGAAGACGACCGCTGGATTGGCCTTGAACGTCGATGCCACCGACTGCCAGAACGCCGGAGAGTGGTCCTGATCAGGCATCGGCTGCTGTTCAAGGGCAACCTGGTTCCCCGGTGCGGTCCAGTGCAGATCGAGGATCGCGTAGATCCCGTGTGCGTTGAGCGCAGCGACGTAGTTCTCGATCTCCTGCCGATAGCCGTCCCTCGTCAGCGGCGGGCTGGCACCCTCGTTGCTGTTCGGTTGCCCGTTGATCCCGAGCCAGCAATCCTCGTTGAGCGGGATCCGGACAGCATTCGCGCCCCAGGATGCAATCGCTGCCGCGTCGGCGGCGTCGAAGTGCCCGTCGTCGTAGCCGAAGCCGTCGACGCACCCGTACTCAGAGCTCGTGTGATTGACACCGAGCAGCCGAATCATCTGCCCGGCGCCGTTGACGAAATGGTTGCCCGAAATCGAGATCGACAACGGCGTCTGCGCCGCACGACCCGCCGCGCCCCCGAGCACAAAGAGCAGGATCGCGCACGCAACACCCAACAGCGCGGGCGCGCTCCAACGCATCGATCGGAAAAACCCCATTCGCAAGACACCCCCTTGACGCGCTCAAATATACGCGGACTTCGCATCTGCTGTCCACTCGCTGGTCGACGAGATGCGCGTGCACGTGATCCCCGTCCGGCTGGGCCGCGGTACGCCGCTGTTCGCGACGCCAGATGCGACGATCAGCCTCGAACGGACCCAGGTGATGGCAACCCCGGCCGCGACGCACCTGGGATTCCGTGTGCTGCAGTAGCAGGCCGAGCACGAGCGACGCTAGACGAAGACTGGCCGAAGCGGGACACAGGGTCACGGCGGACCGGTCTCGCAAATCGCCAGAAGCGCGCACGTGGCGTGTCCAGCACGGCGAGGTCGGCTGCGCCCCATGTGCTAGCTCAAGGAGCTTGAGCTGCTAGCACTGGAGCGGTGACGACAACGTCAGAACCAACACTGTTGCAATAGGCGTGAACCAGCCGTGCCTGACGCTGCTCGCGGCGACCGACCGAGACCTGCTCTCGCTCCTCGACGCGCATCTCGTGCGTGTTACCGACTTCCCTCCTAAGCGCGGGCTGCAGGGGAGCCGGCACCTTCCGATCCGGCCCGCGCCGAGAGATGCCGGGACCGTTGTGCTCCTGGCGAGGAGCGAGACGGATGTTGTCTTCGGGGCCAAGACCTGCCTTCGTGTCGGCGCGCGCATTGCCATCCACGGCGTTCGCGTGGCTGCTTTGTTCGGAAGCGTCGCGCACCGACGTGCGCTGAGCGATTGGGAAACTACTCCTTGGCATGGCGAAGCGTTCGAGCCGTTGACGGCGGCTCGCGTGATCGCCGCGCCAGGAACGCGCTCGTCCCGATACGGCCGTACGGACGATCGCAATGCGCGATCTGGGGCGTTCGCGCTCGCGGGCTGCTTGCCCGGATAATGAAAGGGCCCGCGGTGCTTTCGTGCCCCCCTCAAGGCGTCGACTGGTAGCGGGCGGCGCTCGACGCTGCCACGCTCCATTCCGCATACGCTCGGCTCGACGCCCGCGCGTACTTGTGCTTCGCTGGCCCTCGTGACGCGCCGGCACCGCCGCGGCGACCGCGGCGATCGTGGTTGGCCGGGATCGTTCCGTCAATCACGCACGGGCCCCGTTGGCCGATGCGCGTCGTCGGGATCGGTTATGTGCTGCTCGCGGTGGCGCCTTTGACAATCGGAGTGATCCGCCACCGAGGACTGCCACCCCTCCTCCGTCGAGGCTCATACCATGAATCGTCAAGCTTGGTCGTGATGTGCCTTACCATCGGGCCGGTGCTTCTCTCTTTGGGGCAGTAGCGTTGGTCGCGGTGCGCTTCTAGCGCTGTCAGAAGCAGTGAAGGCTCGGACACGGTCAGATGCGGTCGCAGAGCTTGGTCTGGTGTGGGTGCCGGTGAACGCACAGGCGTCGTGCTTGCCGGCGGCGCTGGCGAGCGTTTAGCCGCTTGGCCGGTTTCGTGAAGGTGATGACGTGGCTGCGCGCGATGCTGCGTTGATGCGGCAGTGACAACGTCTCGTACAGGCGCAGGCGGAGCTTGTGCCGGCTGGCGAGAATGCGTTTCGCCGCCTTGTTGAGACGAAATCGGACATGTACCGCTCCGGGACGCGTGACGTGGATCCTGATCACGGCGAATCCCGGTCGGGCGGGGCGCTTGCGATCGGCGGACGCCGCGATCAACACGCCCCTCAGCGTGAGATTTCCGGGGGCGGGAACGAACACGTCAGTGCCGAACACCCCCGGCGGGGTACTGGCTACATCGAGCGCTGAGGCCGGCGCGATCGACTCGCTCGCGTCGCAATCGAGGTGGCGGCTCGAATCGTCCCCGAAGTCCCGGGGCTTCGTCTCGCCTGCTCTAATCACGTCGTTGATCGCGTCGAGTAGCTGCGCGTAGCAGATGGGGCTGATCGCCCGGTTTCGGCCGATGCCGGTATATGTCGAACTCGCGTCGCAGCCCTTCGGATCGTCTAGGACGTCGGCGTGGCAACCGGGTAGGTCCGGCTGCGCCCCGACCTGCTGGGTCACACCCCAGGCGTCGTCTATCTCGTCGGTGAGGCAGTCGCTCTGGCCTTGCGGTTGGGCCTGACAGAAGGCCACGAGGTCGAATGTGACCGCCCGATCATCATCTGCGAAGTGACTGGTGAAGCGCAGCGTGCAGATCGCGCCGTTTGGGCACGGAGCGATCGACGGGGAGCACGCAATCCGCTTGGGGCAGCTCCCGAAGCCACACCCGATAATCCGCCCGCCGTTGGGGTTGCTTCCATCGACGACGAACGGGTCGACCGCGCAATGCCCGCTCTCGGTGCGCGGCGACTGGATGCTGTAGTAAGCCGCTTGCACCTGGCTCAGCGTTCCATCGGGCGCGATCGCCCTGACGTAGAACGCGTGTTGTCCGGAATCCTGCGGCGGAGACAGCCACGGGCTCGAGCACGCCAAGAACGCTCCCTGATCGATGTGACACTGGAAGCTGGCCCCTGCGGTGCTCGACGCGAAGCCGAACGACGGCTGCTTCTCCCAGATGTCCCCCGACGGAGCGGATGTGATCGTGACCTCCACTGCCGGCAGGATGTGAAACGCCAGCGAGCGAACCGCTCCCGTGTTTCCAGCTGCATCGCGCGAGGCGCCGTAGAGCACGTAATCCCCCGGTACCGACACGATCCCCGGCATGCATGCACCAGCCGGGAGCGCATCGAACGAGGCCGGCGGCTGCGCGCCCGCCCCGGCATATTCACACCGGGTTTGCACGCTGCCCGAGCTCGGAGCGGGATCGGCGCTCGAGGCCACCAGCAGCACGGCCCCGTGGTAGCTGTTGCTCTGGCCCACCCGTACCCCGCCCAGGATCTGGAGCGTCGTCACCGGTGCCACGCTGTCCACGAAGAAGTCACGGGTCGCCGGCGTCGGATCGACGTTGCTTCCGGAGGCAGCCTGAACATGGAAGGTGTGCGGGCCGTCGGCGAGCGGAGCGGTGGCCGTCCATGGTGAGCTGCACGCCTGCGGGGTTCCGGCGTCGAACCAGCATGTGAAAGTCGCCCCGGACGGTGGATCCGCAGCGAACGTGAACGTGGGCGTTGTGTCGCTGGTCGGACCGCTCGGCCCGTCGCTGATGATCGTGTCGATCGCAGCTGTGGCGAACGTCACATCCATCCCGTCCCCGGTGCCCGTGGCGTTCGTGGCGACCAGGCGGAAGTGATAGGTCACGTTGCTGGCCAGGCCGGCGAGGTTCGCGTCCACGGCGACGGGGCCAGAGCCGCCGCCCACGGTCTCGGCGCACGGCACGGTAGTGCTGTAGGGCGAGGACGACGTGCCGTAGTCGAAATGACAGTCGGTCACCGTCTGGTTGTTGGGGTAGACGATGCCGTGCAGAGTCGCGGTGTGTACGCCGACTCCGTCCGCGTTCTCGGTGGTCACAAACGGGGCGGATGGAGCTGTGACGAACGTGGCGTCGGTGCCGGTGGCGGTGCCCGTGCTGCTGGTGGCGACGAGTCGGAAGTGGTAGGTGGCCGATGGCTCGAGGCCCGAGACGTCGGCGTGCACACCGACGTCGCTGGAGCCGCTGCCTACGGTCTCGGCGCACGGGACGCTGCCGCCATAGGGAGCCGACGTCGTCCCGTAGTCGAAGTGGCAATCGGTGATCGTGACCCCCTGCGGGTTGACCGTTCCGTGGAGCGTCGCGGTGGTGGCTGTGACGGCGTCGGCCGACCCAGTGGTGGCAGTAGCGGTCGGCAACGTGCCCACCGCCACCTTGCCGTTGAAGGTCGGCGCGACACACAGCGTTGTGCTGGGGCACATGAGGCCGAAGAATGCCGCCCCGACGCCGGTCGAAGCCACCACCGACCATGTGCCCGCGGAGGTGGGGTCGGTCGAGGCCTCGATCCCGCCCACGTTGTCCGCCGCCAAGCACAGCGAAGTGCTGGGGCACGAGACGCCGAAGACCCTGTTGCCGTCGCCTGGCTCTGTGTGCCAGCTCGCCGCGCCCCCTGTCGGATTCGTGCTCCACAGCAGCTTCCCATCGCTGTCGCCGGCGACGCAAAGCGTATTGCTCGCGCAGCCGATGCCGTAGATCGGAGTGGTGCCGTCGATGTTGGTCTGTGTCCAGGCGCCTGCGCCACCGGTCGGATTCGTGGAAGCGACCACGTTCCCCGACTCGTCGTCGGCGACGCACAGCGTCGTCGATGGGCAGCTCACCCGGTAAAGCCCCGGCGAAGCCGTGTCGATCTTGGCCGGGCCAGACCAGACGTGGTCCGCCGGGTCTGTCGAGGTGAACACGTGGTTGAAGTTGTCAACGGCCACACATAGGCTCGTGGAGGGGCACGAGATGCTCCAGAGTCCCTCGCCCCGGCCCGGGGCCACGCTGTCGACAGGCGTCGAGATCCAGCTCGTCCCGTCGGTCGGAGTGCTCGACGTGAGGACGTTGCCCCCCTCGTCCACCGCCAGACACAGAGAGGTGTTCGGCACGCACGACGCCGAGTGGATCTGGGAGGTGCCATCGACGTCCGACGGACTCCAGCTCCCGACAGGATCGGTGGCAACGAAAATCTGGCCGGCAACGTCGGGCACGACGCACAGCCTGGTCGTTGGGCAGGCGCCCTGGTTCAGTGCCTGACTGTCGATCTGCTTGACGGTCCACGTGCCCAGGTCCGCCCGAGCGATGGGAACGAGTCCGAGAACGACCGTCAGGATCGCAACCGCGACCGCGCCCCGGCAACAAGCCTCACGGCCCCTCAACACCACCGGCTCGGACTCTCCCACCCGCACAAACGGCTGTCAAGAAGAGACACTGCGCCCCCGGGAGAGACCGTCCCGGCTCGGACCCGCTTCCATCAGGCCGCGCGTTCGCCGCGCAGGTCCCGGTCAGACCCCTTTCGCGCGGAACGCAGGGCGGCGGCCCGGCAACGACAGTCGCCCGGTAAGTCGCCGGTTGCCCTTGTGGCGGTGGCTGATCTCAGGGCCGTGCACCACGGCGACGAGAGGCCTGCTCTTGGGTTGACGCTATTTCTGCGGTCGCCGATTGGAGCCGCCAATGCCGGTGATGCTCCAGGTTCTGCTCCCGTCCGAATAAGCACTCGTGGCCAGACGCGCGGTTCGTCCCGCGGAAGCAACCGTATCGTGGCGAGCCGGCGCGCTGCTCGATTGCTATCTGAGCTTGAGCGCTTGCCCGGAGACGCTCGACGGCTGGCATGGTGGCTGATCCCCCTGGATGCGACCGGGTGGTCGGTGATCGGCGGCGGAGGGCCTGTCCGGCCTGGGCTCTCACGGGACGATTTGGAACGCGACCTTGTGTGCGGCGCCGTTGGCGGGTGTGGCGGTCAGCTGGTAGGTGCCTGGGCCGATCGTGCGGTCGCCGATCTTGCCGGTGAACGTGAAGGTGTTGGTGCCGGTCCTGCCGCTCTGAGCGATCGATCCGTGGACGTTGACGAGCCGGGAGCACTTCTGCCTCTTCTGGTTCGTCTTGGTTGGCTTGACGCAGCGGCCCTCGACCTTACGGCCGGGGGCCTTGCGCTTGAGCGTGAAGGTGACCGTGGCGGCGGTATTGAGCGTATAGCGGACCTTCAGCTTGATCGCTCGCCGGCAAAGCTTGTTGCCGTCATTCTCGGCCGTGGGCCTGACGCAGCGGCCGCCTACGAGCCGGCCCGCGAGCGCAACCCGGTGCGGTGAGACGCTCAGCCGCGAGACCACGGGTGGGAGCACCGGTGGGACCACGGGTGGGACCACGGGTGGCGAGATCAGGTGGGTGGTGGTGGCTTGCGGTCCGCCTTGGTTACTGACGGTCTGGCCGGTGAACACCTGTGTGAGCGACGTCCCGGCACTGTTGGTGACCGTCAGCCGGGCCGTGTAGGAGCCTGGGTTCGCGTACACGTGCGTCGTGACTGGGGCGGTAGTAGTAGCGCTCTGCCCGTCGCCGAAGTCCCATCGGTAGCCGGCGATCGTCCCCACCGGGCTCGACGAGCCAGAGCCGTCGAAACGCGACGCCTGGCCGACCTGCGCCGCCTGAAGCGAGAACGCCGCCGTCGGCGCCTGATCAGGGGTGAGTGCAACCAGGACCGGGTTCGTGCCGACCGGGACCGCCGTCCCCGCCGTGTTCGTCGCCGTGCTGATCGGCGTCACCGAATTACTGCCGTAGTTAGCGACGTAGGCGGTTCTCCCGTCAGGCGTGATTGCAACCCCCAGCGGGTTCTTGCCGACCGGGATCGCCGTCCCCGCCACGTTCGTCGCGGTGCTGATCGGCGTCAACGAGCTGTCGCCATTGTTGGTGACGTAGGCGGTCGTCCCGTCAGGGGTGATCGCAATCGCGTACGGGCTCAAGCCGACGGAAATCGGGGTTCCCGCGGTGTTCGTCGCGGTGCTGATCGGCGTCACCGAACTGCCGCCGTTGTTGGCCACGTACACGGTTGCCCCGTCAGGGGTAATCGCAATCCCGGCCGGGTGAGTGCCGACGGGGATCGAGGTTCCCGCAGTGTTCGTCGCGGTGCTGATCGGCGTCACCGAGTTGCCGAGTTGATTGGTGACATAAGCGGTCGTTCCATCAGGAGTGATCGCAACCTCAGTCGGGCCGGAGCCGACGGGGATCGCCGTCCCGGCCCTATGCGTCGCGGTACTTATCGGCGTCACCGAGCTGCTGCCTTGGTTCGCGACATAGACCGTCTTGCCATCAGGGGTGACCGCAACCCCAGCCGGACCCGAGCCGGCGATGATCGCCGTCCCAACCGTGCTGTTCGTCGCGGTGTCGATCCGCGTCACCGAGTTTCCCGCGTGATTGGTGACGAAGGCGCTCTTGCCGTCAGGGGTGATCGCAACGCCGGTCGGGGCCGTGCCAACAGGGATTGCAGTTCCCGCGTTGCTCGTCGCGGTGCTGATCGGCGTCACGGTATTCCTGCCGAGGTTGGCGACGTACGCGGTCCATCCCGCCGCCGCCAATGCCGAGCCCGCAGTCACTCCCTGCACGACCAACACCAAGGCCCCCAAACCCAATCCCCAAATCGCCCGCGAACGCATCCACCGAACCCCCGATCTCCGACTCGCCCGATGCTCCACACCGTCATCCTACCCCCGCGTCTGCGGACAACGAACGCTTTCGGCGGCGCCCCGCTACGGGGCGGCGCGGATCGCGTCCATGCCGCGCGACCGGTCAGCCGGTAGGCCGTTCCCACAATCCGTTTTGGCGCCAGACACGCATGCTGTGCCAGCCGCACCAATAGCGCTGGCAAAGAACGCCGCTGTGGACGCTCTTGGACTCCAGGGGGGTCAAATCGGCGGGCCCGACTCGGGCAGGCCCTCAGAACGCCGCACACAGGCTCGAATTTCGGCCCCGAACCGGCCGCGGGGTTTTGCGACAGCGTCCCCGGCGGCCCCCTGCGCCGCCACCCATCATGGATGAGAATCCTTTGGTGCCGCCAAGCCGAGGCAGGCGACGCTTGGTGCGGTAAGGCGGTGACCGTCCGATCAATCCGCCCCAGACGCTCGCTGCGGACGCGACCCAGGAGCGCCGGGCGACCGATCCACGGGTGCTCGACCGCGGTGACGATGCGGGACCGCTGGCGACCGGTCGCTCGCACGGGAACCTCCTTTGATGTTCGCACGTGCCTAACCGCGCTCGGGCCCCCGGTTCCCCTTTGCGCGGATTCCGTGTACCCCGTGCCCCGGCCGAGGAACGACGCGCGCTTTTAGTGTTGGCCAAGCCCTTCCGTGCGGCGGTGCCGTGTGCGACGCTAGGGTGCGGTCGCGTCATAGAGCGAGCTGATCGCGATTCCAGCTTTCGGCTCCGGCACTTGAGACGCTATCCACGACGGGGGCTAGGGCGAACTACCGACGCCGCGCCGCCGCGACGAGCGGATGCTCACTCCTCATGCACGGAACCGAGCGTCCAACCTGCTCTTTCTGCCGGGAGGTGATCGGCGTGTACGAGCCGATCGTCGCGGTCGACCATGCATCGGAGCGGCACACCCCTCTGGCCCGGGAGCCGCATCTTGGCCACCGGCACGGGACGTTGCTGTTCCATCCCGCCTGCTTCCTCATCGAACAAAGCGACTCCAACTAACTGCTACGGACACCGACGTGGCGCACGCGCCTTCATCGGGCGAAGCGCCTTTGCGGCCCTCTCAGCTAGAGCCCCGGTTCGCGGAATTCGCGCACGAACCCTCCGGGGCTAGCAGGATCTCAGCAGGCGCTCGCCGTCACGTGTCGCCCGCGGAGTCTGCGGCCCACGCCGACGGCCAATTTGGCGGCGTCGCGGCGCGTCACTGGTTCATCGCGGCTGCGACGACCGAGCCGTGGCTTCCGGTATTTGCGCAATGGTGCGAAGCGGAAACCGGTTGGTCGAGTGCCTCGCCAGCGAGGGCGTACTCGAGGAGATCCGCCTGCGGCAACGGCGGAACATCCCCCGCCCAGCGAGAAACCTTCCCTTTGTAGTCAAACAGGCTCTCGCCCCTGCCAAACGGCTTGAAGCTCTTCACCCCCATCGCCTTAGCCAGCGCGATGATCCGGTGCTGGGTCGGACCGATGAACTGGCCTCCGATGTCGATGAATGTTCCCTCCCGATTGACCGTGTACGTGCGACCGCCCACACGATCGCGTGCTTCCAGAACGACCACCGACGCCCCGCGGCGAACCAGACGGCGCGCCGCCGCCAGGCCCGACAGACCAGCCCCAACAACGACCACATCCACCCTACGAGCGTCGGCGGCAGCCGCTCGCTCTGGCCACCCAACCCTGGAAGCCCCGGCTGCCGCAGCAACCCCCGCGGCAGAGCCAATCAGCTCACGCCGACTCAGCGAACCCGACATACCCCCTCTCCTCCTCCTCCGGTCATCCGTCCTGGCTGACCCCAAATCCATCCTCCCCACTTCACGCGGTGATGTCAAGAACCATCGTGAACGTCAAGGCCGATCGAAACTCCCCGTAGACGGCGCCGGATGATTCATCCGCTAGTGCCTCGGGAACGCGACCACGCCACCCATCGGGTTCGCGGCGTGAGCGTCGGCGAATCGCAAGAATGGCAACACGATCACGCGGGGACTGGTCGCCGGGGCGATCGAGATGTCATCACGGAATACTCGAGAGGCGGCCCATATACGAGACCAAGCCCGTCGCGACGATCAGACGCATGTCAGCAGGACCTACGAACGGGCGCGGACAAACGTGGAAAGCGATCTCTTGGCTTGCGCGATGGTTCCTTCAGGCTCCGACTGGCAATGGTGCATCTACGCGCTCGCGAGTCGCGCCCCGAGGACCGATCGGGTAGGGTCCAGCCAGGGATCACCTTCGTCGACAGGGGAGCGCGATGACTTGCTTTGGGCTGGGCACTCGAGGACATCGTCGATACGCAGCGTCGCTCACAGCCACGCTGTCCACGCTCGTGCTGATGGGCATCGCCGCCGCCCCCGTGTCGGCCGACGGTGGGGTCGTCCAGCGACCAGGCGACCATCCGATCGCGCACCTTCTGATCAATGGCCAGCCCGCAAGTGAGGTGCCTGGCCTGAGGGTGGAAGCCCTCCTGTCCCCCCAAGATGTGCTCGAGGTCATCGACGAGTCGCATGCTGACGGAAATGAGGTGACCGAGGTGGACGGCACGATCAACTCCCAGTCGGTCCATGTCACTTATGCGTCGCCGCGCCACACTTCCGGTTGGTGCACGTTGCACCCTCCCTCGGCCTTCGGCTGCCCGGTCCAAGGCGAGATCGATGGTGATCTTAATTTCCAACTCTTCTACTCCGAGCCGGACTACTCGAACGGTTTGGACACCGTCAATGTGATCTTCAATTTCGGCTTTGTCGGCCTCTGCGCCAACGACAACGGCGGCGCGGCCGACGCAAGCGTGGCCGACGCAACAGTGGCGGACAAGTGCACTCCTCCTTCCAATACCAGGATCACCCAGGCAAAGATCAACAGGAACACCGCTTTCTTCCGTTTCGCCGCCCGGCTGGCTAACAGGTTCGAATGCCAGCTGCTGAGAAACGGGAAGATCATGTTCCGTCGCGGGTGTCAGTCGCCGAAGCCATACGCCAACCGGCTTCCCCGCGGCAAATACAAGTTCCTGGTGTGGGGCATCAACCGCGCCGGCATCGATCGAAGGCCGGCTCAGAAAACCTTCACGATCTCTTAGCCCGCACCGACGGGCAGCAACGGGCGCGAACGCTCTGCCCAGTGGGGCTGCCTCGGCATCGTCAACATAGTTCGCACCCTTCCTCGATTGGTTGCGGTCTCGAGCTCGCCGTGGGTGCGGCACAAACCACAGCCGTTGGTAGGCAGCCACAGCCGGTCCCATACCCGGACGCGGACTGGCAGCGCGGACCCCGTGGCACGGGAGGTCCGGACCTGCATTCATCACTGCACGGGCACCTCGCCAGCATCGGCAAGAGCCCTGCCTTGCGCGGAGGCTGTCGCGTAAAGGGGTTCTGTCCGGGGCGACCGGTGGGATTCCGGTATGGCCCAGAACTTCATCGAAGGTGGTCGTGGGCAGGGGTTCTTGTTGCCGCGGGATGTGCGGGATTGGTTGCCGGCGGATCATTTGGCGTGGTTCGTGATCGACGCCGTGGCGCAGATGGATCTGTCGGCGTTCTATTCCGCCTATCGGGCTGACGGTCATGGCCGCGCGGCGTATGAGCCGTCGCTGGTCGTGACGCTTGTCTTGTATGCGTTTGCGACGCGGGTGCGTTCGTCGCGCGCGATCGAGCGTCACTGTCGCCAGGATGTGGCCTATCGGGTGATTACCGGCAACCTGGTGCCTGATCACGCGACGATTCGCGCGGTTCGTGGTCCGGCACGAGCGGGCGCTGGCTGGCTTGTTCGGCGAGGTGTTGCGGCTGTGTGGTGAGGCTGGGTTGGTGAAGCCTGAGTTGATCGCGATCGACGGCACGCGGATGGCGGGCAGCGCGAACTCTGACGCGACCCGCGATTTCGAGCAGATCGCCAAGGAGATCGTGGCGGAGCACAAGGCGACCGATGAGGCCGAGGACGAGCTTTATGGGGATGCTCGTGGCGACGAGCTGCCCGAGCAGTTGCAGACTGCCGAAGGGCGCCGCGAGTTCTTTCGCCAGGCAAGGCAGAAGCTGCGGCGCGAGCAGACCGAGCTCGAAGAGGCTGCCGGTGAGGAGTTGTCCGAGCCGGAGCTGGTGTTTGACGAGGAGCGGATCGTCGCGCGCACCCAGGGCCGGGAGGGCTGGTTGCGCGAGGCGCGCCGCCAGCTCGAGCAGTATCGCTCGCAACAATCGGATCCGGTGCCGCGATCACGCGCCGAGCGTCTGTTGCTGGCGGCCGAGCGGTTGGAGGTCGACCTGGCCGTGGAGCGTCGGGCGAATGAGGCCTACGAGCGGTTCAAGGAGCGCCGCCGCGCTGCCGGCGGGATTCGGGTTGGCGGCCCGCCGAAGCCCTACCAGCCACCCCCGGTGCCGGATGGAAAGGTGAACCTGACCGACCCGGACAGCAAGCGCTTGAAGGCCCGCGAGGGCTACGTGCAGGGCTACAACGCCCAAGCGGTCGTCGACGAGGGTCAGATCGTGTTGGCGGCCGAGGTCACCAACAACAACACCGACTGGTCGCAGCTCGATCCGATGGTCACCGCGGCGATCGCCGAGCTCGAGCGGGCGGGGATCGCCGGCCGGGCCGAGACCGCGCTCGCCGACGCGCAGTACTGGAACGAAGAGCACATCGACGAGGTGATCGCCAACAAGCACGTCCAAGTGCTGATCCCGCCGGACGGCTCGGGCAGCGGCAAGCAACGAGCCGGATGGAGCGGCGGTCGCTACAGCTGGATGCGATACGTGCTCGCCTCCACGCTCGGCGAGCAGCTCTATCGAAAACGCATGCAGACGATCGAGCCGGTGTTCGGTCACACCCGCCACAACAGAGGAGTCACCCGATTCCTCCGAAGAGGCCGCACCGCCGTGCGCACCGAATGGCGATTACTGATGACGACCCACAACCTCACCAAGCTCCACAGCCACCAAATCGCCACCATGACGGCCTGAACCGGCCTTCCGGCGCAGACACAACCGGTCAGGCACCGCCCGCCCTCAGCGTCGCACTCAGCGAGCCCGCGCTCACACCGGCCCGGACCCCTTTACGCGACAGCCTCCGCGGACTGCAGGAGAGCCGGCGCGTGCGATCTGAACGAACCCGACCCCGCCCGACGCGTCGTGCTCCTGGCGAACAGCCACGAGTGGGTCGAGACCCGCTTGTTGTGGGCGGACGATCATGGGATGTCGGCACGGCTCGTGGCTGCCTGTGTCGCGGTGGCAGCCGTGTCGCCACGGTGGGGAAACTACGGCTCCGTCCCGGATGGAGCAGTCCGTGAGGTGGTCGGCGGAGCGTCGCGACTCGTCCTGAGCAGCCATCTCGTCGAGCCTCCTTTTAGCTGCTTCATCGCCTGGTCGGTCAGCATTGTTGCCATAGGGGAGTGCCCGGCCTGTGGCGAGCTGAAGCCAGCGGTACGCTTCAGTAGCTACGACGCTTGGGGCGGTCGGGTCGGCGAGACAACCATGGAGGGGATGCTTGATGCGTTGGTGGGGGCGAGTGCGTGTAGGACGCTTGCGCGGACTGCTGGGGCTGGCTCAGGTAGCGGCGACGGTGTTCGTCGTGCTCGTGTTCGCCAGCCCGGCGTCGGCGGCATCGAACTTGCTCATCAACGGCGGCTTTGACACCGGCGAGTTCTCCCCCTGGGAGGTGTTCGGGCCCGGCGGGGCTTCTGTGCAATGCAACAACCCGAGCTATCCGGCGCATTCGCCCCCGTGCGCTGCGGTTTTCTTCTCCGGCCCCACGACGATTAACCAGAATTTCTCGATGATTGTCGGCGAGTCCTACACGCTCGACTTTTGGCTGTCGCTGACTGGCGGCGGGGGTCCCCAGGACTCATTCTCGGCTACGTGGGACGGGAACGACACCGTCTACTCCGCTCCGACGGACCCAGCCAGCTTCGCGTATAGGCACGTCGTGATTTCCAACCTGACGGCCACCGGACCCCAGGGCTCGATCAGCTTCTCTGGAACGGGACAGAACGCGGGGCAGTACGTGTTGGACGACGTCAGCGTGGTGCCGTCGCCGCGCAATCGTCTGCTCTCGCGTCCACAGCTGCAGCCGCAGCCCGACGGCAGCATCAACGTCACGGTCAAGCCACCCGGTCCGGGGACCGTCAACATCCTGGTAACCGCCTGGAAGGACAACTTCGCCAGCGCGGCGCGGCTGCTCAATCCCGCGCCCGGCCGGTTCGTGTTCGCCCGTGCGCACGCGACCGCGCCCCACGCCGGGACGGTACGGATCCTGGTCACGCCCAACGCCCGCGGCCACCGCCTCGTCACCCACCACCGCTACCGAGTCACGCTGCGGCTATGGATCAGCTACACCCCCACCCACGGGCGCCAACGCGACATCGGCCACTACGGGCTACACCTGCCCTAATCCCATCCGCTCTCGCAGGCTAAGCAATAGACTCCGCACGAAGAACCAACTGGCTGCCGCCTAGGACACGTCGCGACCGTCGCCGGACCACCGCTACGGACTGCTCCAGCGTGACGGGCCGCAGGAACAGCCCGGCCGGACACGGTAACGTGACCGCTCCTTCCCGGCAACGCCGACCGTTGCTCTTGCCGCACGTGACCGGATCGGGCGCGAGCCCTGCCCTAATCGTGCGACAGGCGTGTCGCACGTCACCCCGACTGCCCTGCAACGCGCCGCGAGGAGGGCGGGCTGACTGCTTCGGGCCCACAGCGGCAGTCTGTGGGCGGCGCCCGGATGCTTGGCGATTGTGGCGACGCTGCTTGAAAGGTAGACGGTGCCGGCTATCGCCCCAGCCCGTCTCGCATCGCGCGGGGCGGGCGTCCGGTCGCCAACCTTCGGCGCACGTGGACGAGGTCGTCGGGAGGGCGGCCGGGCGAACCAGCGCAAGCAGCGCGTCGCGCGCGGTATCGTCGCCGCGATGCGGAGAGGGCGGGTGCTGGCGTGGGTGGCCGTGGTGCTCTTTCCTTGCCTGTCGGCGCCCACCGCGATCGCCACCGCCACGTCCGCAGCAACCAGCCCGCTGAGGCTGACCCAGTGCGCTACCACCCAGGGCGTGTATCAGTGCTCGGGACTGGCGCCGACGTGGGACGGCGTCCTGCTCGACACCACCGTTACGCTGCCGCAGCGTGGCGCCCAGCACCTGCCGCTCGTTGTTGAGCTGAACGGGTTCGGTAACAGCAAGTACGAGTACCTGGATCCGAGCTCGCAGGCGTACACGGGCAATGCGTTCAGCTGGGCGCGGCGCGGGTATGCGGTGCTCACGTACACGGCGCGGGGATTCTGGGGATCGTGCGGCACGCCCGCCGCACGGCTTGCCAACCCGACAGCGTGCGCGAACGGTTACATCCGGCTCGCGGACGTCCGTTACGAGGTTCGTGACGCCCAGTACCTGATCGGCGAGCTGGTGGACGAGGGCGTCGCCGACCCGTCACGGGTCGGCGTCACCGGCGATTCGTACGGCGGCGGGCAGACGTTCGACCTCGCTGCGCTGCGCAACCGTGTGATGCTCCCGGACGGCACGCTCGTGCCATGGCGAAGCCCCGACGGCGTCCCGCTGCACATCGCTGCCGCGATCCCGATCATCCCGTGGACCGATCTGGTCTATGCGGCCGCACCGAACGGGCGGACGCTCACCTACGCGCTCACGCCACGCAACGTGGACTCCAACCCGATCGGCATCCAGAAGGTCACGTTCACCGCCGGCGTCTACGGATCGGGCGTGGTCAGCACCGGCCCGGGCCAACCCGTGGGTCAGCCGGCGATCACCGGCCAGCCGATCGGCTGGTTCGCGCCCCCGCTGCTCGACCCGGACTCCGACGTAAACCTGTGGCTGGGTCGCTCTACGCTCGGCGACCCCTACATCGACCCGACGATCGGGGGAGTGGTCAACCAGCTCGACACCTACCGCTCCGCCTATTACATCGACGACAGCGAGCCGCCCGCCCCGCTGCTCGTCGGCAACGGTTTCGCCGACGACCTGTTCCCGATCACCGAGTCGCTGCGCTTTGCCAACCGCCTCAAGACGATGCACCCCCATGCGCCGCTGTCGCTGTGGTACTTCGACTTCGGCCACCAGCGCAGCGCCAACAAGCCCGCGGATCGGGCGCGGCTGCTCGCCGCGATTCACGCGTGGTTCGCGTACTACCTGCGCGGCCGCGGCCGGGCGCCCCGCCACGACGTGACCGCGATGACGCAGACCTGTCCGCATACGCTGCGCTCGGCAGGACCGTTCCAGGCCCCGACCTTCGCGCAGCTCGCGCGCGGGGAGGTCCGCCGCAGCTTCGACAGTGCCCAGTCGATCGCCTCGGCTCCGGGCAACCCGTCGGTCGGCATCGCGATCGATCCGATCGCCGGCGGCGGCAACGACTGCGCCACCACTTCGTCAGCACTCGAACCGGGCACAGCGACCTACTCGCTCTCGCCCGCAACAGGCAGCGGCTACACGCTGCTCGGTGCACCGACGATCATCGCCTCGCTGTCGATCACCGGCACGCCCGGCGCAGCCCAGATCGCGGGACGGTTGTGGGACGTCACGCCCGGCGGCGGGCAGCAGACGCTCATCGCGCGAGGGCTGCTCCGCCCGACCGGCAGCGGTACATACGTATGGCAGCTGAACGCGAACGGGTGGCATTTCGCCGCCGGGCACGTCCCGAAGCTCGAGCTGCTCGGCGAGGATCCGCCCTATGCGCGGCCCTCGAACGGCTCGTTCTCGATCGCCGTCAATCGCCTCGAGCTGCGCCTGCCCGTCCGTGAGGTCCCCGACTGCCGCACCGTCATGCCCATCTCCGCCGCAGTCCTACCCGCGGGCTCCCAGCTCGCTCCGGGCGTCAGCGCGGCTCGACACAGGTCCCTGCGCCACTGCCACCGGGCTTGAAGTCAGAACCTAGCGGGCTGGGGCACGTCGTTGAAACTCGCGAGATACGCGGCCGACAGGTGCCGATCTTCTTGGAGGAGCCACGCTCGGGTCGGCTCGCGACCGCCGACGCAGACCTGCCTTCGCTGTCGTACGGGCATCTCCTCGGCGACTCGACGAGCCCTGCTCGGCGCGGTTCGCGGGGACGTCGCTCCGGCTGCCCGCCGACCGTGGCCCGTCACGGTTGTGGCGAGCAGCGGGGAACCAACCACTGCGCGCTCAGGCACTCGGTCTCATCGTGCGGGCATTTCGCGTCACGGAAGCTCCGGAGTTTCATGCGTCCTTGTTCCGGCGCGCCGCGCACGGTAACGCTCGGGTGGCACGCGGCGTGGCTGTTGGCCAGCGCCTCGATACCGTGTTGTCGGCCATGACCACAGGCCCGAACAAGGCGCTGGTGGTCCCGACAGAGATCGCGTGCGGGGTCGTTGCGGGGCCTCTGTTCGTGAGTAGCTTTGCGGCTATCGGCGCGAGACGCGCGGGATACGACTGGCGGCGTCACGCAGTGAGTTCCCTCGCGGCGGGTGAGGGCGGCTGGCCGCAGCGAGCGAACTTCGCGCTCACCGGCGCGCTCTACTGCATCGCGGCGCACGGACTGGCGCGTAGCCCAAGGCGGACAGGAGCGCCGCGCGTGGTCCCAGCGCTGATCTTCGGGGTCGGCGTTGGCCTCGTCGGTTCTGGGCTGTTCGTGACCGACCCGGTGGCTGGCTTCCCGCCGTCGTCTTGTGATCAGGAGGGTGCCGGCCGTGCGCTCCGAGTCGCACCCACTCGCAGCGGAAAGCTGCACAACCTCTGCGCAATCCCGATCTTTGCCGGGATACCTGTCGTAGCCCTGATCAGCGCAACGTCCGCTGCTCGGAGCGGGGAGTATCGCTGGGCTGCGTATTCAGCGGGCTCAGCTCTTTCGATGATGAGCGCGTTCGTGTTGTTCGGCGCCGCATTTTGTGGCAAGCCGCGCCTCGCCGGGCGAGGCGGTGTGCTTCAACGCATCTCGGTCACGGCCGGGTTCGGATGGCTGAGCGCACTGTCGATTCGCAGTTTGAGCGCCGCCCTGCTGTCTCGTAGAACATAGCTCTCGGGCCGCTTCGAGGCACCTGCTTCGCCCGCCCGACGAGCTTCTCGTCGGACCGGGGTTGCGTCTCGCTAAGCGCGGCAAGCGCGTCTGCGGCTGACAATCGCTTCTTTACTCAGCACGGCGGACCGTGCGATCGGATCGGCGACGGAGCAGCCGCGCCAGATCGTCATGATGGCCTGCCCCCAGCTCTCCGATGACAGAAGTCGGAGGTCCAAAGTTCTCATGGCCGCTTCAGCGGCAAAGGCTGTGTCGGCGGTCTGGACTGCCTCGGTAGCATCGTCGGCATGGCTTATGTCGTCGGCGGCCAGTGAGAAATGACTGCCGCCGGCCGGGTTTGGTCGATGGTCGCAATCGTGGGGGTCATCGCGGGTTGCGGCGGCGGCGCCGGCGCGACCTTGACCGCGCCGCGAGCGCTGTTTGCTCGAGGGCACACACGAGCGCTGTTCGCTCGAGGGCATACACTCGCCTCGCGCGTAGCAGCCGACGAGGCCCCGCTCGGGGCGGCTCCGACGCTAGCTCAGTTGTTGGATAACTTCGCGGTCCTGCGCAGACCGCAGAACGCGGTCGACCGGAGCTGGCAGCCGAACTGCGGGTGTGGTGGGGCTGCGCGGCAGCTGAGTGCCCTGACCC
The DNA here is from genome assembly GCA_963770735.1 of uncultured Solirubrobacterales bacterium. Taxonomy (GTDB): domain Bacteria; phylum Actinomycetota; class Thermoleophilia; order Solirubrobacterales; family Solirubrobacteraceae; genus Palsa-465. The sequence goes on from CAVYRB010000002.1 coordinate 567,983, forward strand.
GGTACGTCGGGAAGGCTGGCGGATACGGGATCTACCTGGACGTTGAGCAGCTGATTGCGCCCGGTCAGCTGAACCTGAGCGCCGGGTCCTATGTACTGAACGTAGATGCCGTCAATCGCCGGGGGAATAACGTCAGCAGCACCTCTTTTGGTCCGAATACGGGGTTCACGGTGACCCCGTTTGAGCCATACCGCAACGTGTGGGTCGGCGTCGTGCCCGACGGCGTGGCAACGGTCAGCTGGACATTCGTCTGTCATTCGGCAGAGGTGAGGATCGGCTTCTGTGGCCGAACCGGATCCCAGACCGTCACCGTTCGGGCAATCAACAACATCGCCGCTCGCCACGTCACCGTGCTCGGCGGCTGCCGCCGCACAGTTGGCCCCCCTGGCTTCGCGCGCTGCCCGGGACAACACGCGATGCGCGTCACGTGGCGGGGCGCCGGCGGGCACGTCGTCGCAAGTTTCCCGGGCTTTGGGAACCTTCCCGCGCCACCGTTTGTCAAGGGCGGTCGCGGATACCGCGTTCTCCGAACACTCGGTGCGACCGTCGTGGCAGACGCCGTCCTCGGTCAGCCCTGGCGATCGGCCGAAGACCAGATCACCCGCACCCTCGGACCGGCTGCGGACATCAACGTTGCGGTCCGAGACTGCGGGATCCAGCGCGAAACGGTGTGGACGAGCCCTGCGGTTGCCGACCCTCTCACGGTATTCGAGCAGAACGATCGACTCGCCGGCTATCGATACGGCGCTCCACTCAGCCAGATCGGGCTGAAACACGGCCCGGGAGCGGTGCTCCAGACAGCCCGCGGTTTGACCGTGGGACAAACCATCGCGCAGGCCTCGCGACTCTACGGGCCGCGGCTCTCCACCACCGCCGCCGATGGTGTCGGATCGTGGCGCGTAACCCAACACGACGGCGATCAAAGCGGCCTGGTTCTACCGATCACCTATCCGCTGCGAAACGTCACAAACCAGAACAAGATCGCCACAATCGACGCCGGCAACGTCGGTTGCGCTGGTGCTCGCTGAACGCTCCAACCGCCAACACCCAGCAAACCGGGATCCCGGAGACCCTAGGCCAGGCTTGGTCGAGACGATTGCCTCAACGCTGAAACCGGTCACCCACCGCAAGGAGGTCCGACTGCTGCGATAGGCGTGAGCAGCCGTGCCTGACGCTGCTCGCGGCGACCGACCGAGACCTGCTCTCGCTCGTCGACGCGCATCTCGTGCGTGTTACCGCCTCCCCTCCTTTGCGGCAGGCGGGACGCACAGGTCGCGCGGCATATGCCCCGGGCTGACTACGCAAGCGTCGCATACCGCGACGGCGCTAGCACTGTCGCGCCCAAGTTCAGAGATGCGGGTCCGCCGAGCTGGGCTATCGATCGCATCTCCTCATAGTCGAGCGCTCAGGCGAAGAACCTGATGCCCCCCACATGCCCCCTCAAGCCGGCATCGGATTGATCTACGCGCTCGCGAAGTGCGGTCAAATATCCGCGCTTTGCAGGCACTTCCAGTAAATGGAGCCAGCCGGGATCGAACCGGCGACCTCCTGCTTGCAAAGCAGGCGCTCTCCCAACTGAGCTATGGCCCCCGGGGGAGCGGCCGAGTGTATCCGCTCGGCTAGGTCCGCGAGGGGGCTGGTCCCGCCCCAGCCATCCTTGACATCCCCTCCCGCCCTCAATCTGGACCGAAAGCCTCGGTTGTCGCTTACCCGCACGCGGAACTCGGTAAAACGCCGTCGGCGGTCAGATAGCGGTCAAACGATGGCGGCCGCGAGCGCCGGCTCGAGCGACCGCGGGGCGAACGGCTACTTGTCGAAGTCGAACGGGCGCGGCGGGCGCTGCTCGAACCACAGCCGGTCGTGGTCAGGCGTGTCCTGCAGGAACTCGGGCGTCTCCTCGAGCACGTCGTCGTCTTGGCCACCTTCGCGCTCGTGCTCGGCCTCGACGTCGTACTCGACCGTCTCCTGACCGACGTGGTCGGGATGACCCTCGCTCGGCTCAGGCGGCGCCGCCGGTCGCTCCGCCCGCGCGGGCGTAGGCGGAGGCGCCGGATCCTCTCGGGGCGGCGCGGGCGAGGTCTGGCCCGCAGGCGGTACGGACTCGGCCGGTCCGCGCGGCTTGTCGACCTCCTGCTCCTCCCAGACCTCGGACGAGTCGTACGACCAGCTGTGCTCCTCCTGCAACGGCTCGCGCGGCCCGCGCGGCTCGTCGGCGAATTCCGGTGCTGGGGCGGGCCGGGCGGAACTCGCCTCCGGGGCCTCGTCGTCGTAGAGGACGGCGGAGCCGTCCTGCTCGGGGGCCTGCGAGTCGGCGAACGGCTCGTCCTCGACGAATGGGCCGGACGGTTCGAGACCCTCTTCGTGGTCGAGGTGCTGAGCGTGCTCGTCGTGCTCGAAGTGCTCCTCGTGGTCGAAGTGCTCCTCCTCCGGAAGCGCCTCATCTGAGACCTGCGGACCGCGGCGAACGGGACCGAGGGCATCGCGCTCGAGCTGGTCGACCTCGGTGGGGTCGGCGCCGCGGCGGCGCTTCAGGTCCAGGTGCTCGCGGATTGCGTCATCGAGTAGACCCATCGTGTTAAAGGCTACCCGGCCCCGGATACGTTTGTGGCTCGAACACGGGCCTGCACGGTTCTGTTCTTGCCGGACCGCTTCGCCTCGTAGAGGGCAGCGTCCGCGTCCGCGATAAGCGTGTCCTTAGAGGCCGTCGGTGGTCGACGCCACGCCGAGGCTGGCGGTGATCCGCAGGACACCCTGATCGTCGTTGCGCGGGATCCTGAGCGCCTCGACAGAGGTCCTCACGCGCTCTGCGATCGCGTACGCGCCCTCGAGGCCCGTGTGCGGCAGGATCAGGGCCATCTCCTCCCCACCGTACCGCGCCGGGAAGTCGACATCGCGGGAGCTGTCGGCGACGACGCGAGCGACTCGCTTGAGCACCACGTCGCCCTGCTGATGGCCGTGGGTGTCGTTGATCGACTTGAAATTGTCGATGTCGAGCATGATCAGCGCGATCGGATGGTGGTAGCGCCGGACCTGCTCCATCTCCGACCCGAGCAGCTCCTGGAACCTCCCGTGATTGGCCAGGCCGGTCAGCTCATCGGTCACCGCCTGCCGACTGACCTGGTGGTGGAGCTCCACGTTCTCGAGGGCGAGCGTCGTCTGCGCTGCAAGCGAGCGCAGCAGCGCCCGATCGTCGTCGTCGAACGGATGCCCGGTGCGCGCGACCGAGATCAGGCCGTGGATCCGGTGCCCCGGCTCGACCGGCCGCAGCGCGACCGACAGGACCGCGACCCCGTCGTCCTCGGCCTCCCCCAGCGCGCCGTCGTCGAGCGCCGCGTGCTCGGCCTGGTACACGGCACTCTCGACCCCGTCGAATTTCCCCTCGCGTGCGGCCTCGGTGAGCGGCTCGGCGTCGGCGCTCCTGGCGCTGACGCGCCCGGCGCTGGCCTGCGCGGCGTCGATCGCCGTCTTCAGCGCGAGCTCGAGCAGCGCCTGACGGTCGAGATTGGAGGCGAACGTCTGGCCGATGCGACGGATCGCCTCGCGTAGCCGCCCTCGCTCCTGGGAGAGCTCGTCGAGTCGCTTCTCGAGCTGCGCGGACATGCTGTTGAACTCCTGCCCGAGCTCTGCGAACTCGTCGCGACCCTCGATCGGGACCGGCTCGGAGAAGTCGCCGCTGCCGAGGCGTCGCGCGGCCTGAAGGAATCGCGCGAGCTGTCGCTGCAGCCCGCGTGACGCGACCACCGAGAACAGGAACGCGAGCGCGAGGAACGCGGCGATGAACGCCGCCGCGAGGATCCGGCTGCCCGTGACCGAGACGGCCGTCGCGGCGAGACTCGAGAGCACCGCGACCGTGACCGGCGTTCCAGCGAAGCCGTGGAAGCTCTGCGTCACCGTCCTGTAGTCCGTGCCGCCGGCGCTGACCGTTCCCCGGCGTGGGAGCGGACGACCCGCGGCTGCCGGCACCGTCGACGAAAGCGTTCGGCCGTTCTGGCGGACCACGACGCCCACGTTCGGGCCGTTCAGCAGCTGCGCGTACTGGCTCGCGGTCAACTCCGAGGCAGTGATAGTGAGCGTCCGCGACCCGGAGTGGACGAGCGCAGTCCCAGGTGCGATCGCGGTCGGGTCGCCGACGTCGATCGCCGGGCCGGTCGTATCGACGAGCCTCACCCGCGCGAGGCCGGCCTGTGACGCGAGCGCCGAGACCCTGCCGCGGAGCTGGGCCGTCGGCGTCGCGCCGACGGCGCGGGCGATCACCTGCGCGTCGCCCCGCGCCGCGAGGCTCTCGCCTTGGTAGAGGCTCGCCGCGGCGGTCGCGACCCCGTTCGCGCGGGCGTCCGCCTTGCCCTCCTGGCTGTCGCTGATCAGCGTGAACACGAGCAGCCCGACCCCGAGCATCGGCGTGATCACGATCAGGACGAAGAAACTGGTGAGGCGGGTACGAAAGCTCATGGAGGATCCCCAGCCGCTGTGGAGCGTATCGGCCAGGATCGGCGAGATCCCAAGCGTGAGGAGCGGTTTTCCGGGTGCTTCGGCGAGCTCGAGGGACACTCCTGCGCCCACAAGCGGCGGCGGCGCGGAGCGAAACCGCGGCTAGAATCCGGGGACCGCGCGGCATCTGCCGCCGCACGGGGCTATAGCTCAGTTGGGAGAGCGCCTGGATCGCACCCAGGAGGTCGCCGGTTCGAGTCCGGCTAGCTCCACTCTCAGGAAGTCGCTGTAAATTGCCGCTTTTTGATTGACTGACTGCGCGGCGGCCAGGGCCTCGCATTCGGCTTCCGGGTGCAAATGGGGTGCATGAGTCTGAGCGCGCAGCATGCGCAGGAGACCTCGCGGCCTCGCGCAGGGACAACGATTCAGCCGCGGCTGCCCGCCCCACGGCTGGCGCGGGCAGCCTCGGCCGTCTCGAGTTCCGCGCGAACGGGGGCCGCGACTGAGTGGGGACGGATGCCGGTGGCATAACGAGAGCAGGTCTCGGCGCTGCCGGCTGCCGGTGCCGAGAGTGTGTGGCTTCACGCCGCCGGCGCTCCTGAGTCGATCGCCCTCGCGTTCCGCAATCGCCACCCCACGGTCTCCCGTGAGGCAACCGGGTCTTGCCAACGCTGGTTGGGCGGGGCGATAGTGCTCCCAGGGAAGGGGCGGTCAAGCGAGACCGCTGGTGGTCTTCCGGGGCCTCTACCGCGGGCCCCGCTGCGTCGCGACCGCGGCCAGCGCCGCGGCGTTCACCGAGCCCCACCCGGATGCCCTGTCGTATCCGGGCGCAGCCTTGCAGCAGCCCGTGTAGACGGCGGCATTGGAGCCGTGGACGATGTCGCGGAGTACTCCCTGACCGCCCTTGCGACCGAGCTCATAGAGCAATGGGTCGACGAATCCGAGGGGAGGCCTGCCCGCGGCGAGCAGTCGCTGGTCGGCGAGCGCGACGATCCCCGCGAACAGGGGCGTCGCAGCGCTCGTCCCGAACCCCGCGACGAACGGGTTCCCGGGCCCGGGCCGGCTCTTAGCGCAAGTGCCATTCGGCCGCTCGTTGCAATAGATCGCGATGCCGGGATAGGCATCCGCGATCAACGCTACGTCGGGATTGGCGCGCATCTTGCCCTGACCGAGGTTGCGCTGGAACCACGGGGCGCGGACGTAGCGGCTGAACCCGCCCCCGCCGCCCAACGCGAGCTTCGGTGCGAACGAGCGGTCGTTCCAGGGGGTCTCGTCGATGATCTGGTTGGCGTCGTTCAGCGTCAGCGACGTCCCGCCAACCGAGGTCAGCCAGGCCGATGTCCCGCCCGGGAAGAATGCGCTCCGGGGCGCATCGAGGCAGTAGGAGCCGTTGTCTCCGGATCCTGCTGCCACCGTGATCCCAGCCGCAGCCGCTGCCGCCAGGACCTGCTCGGTGAGCCGGATCTCGGCGGGGTGCTCCGCGGTCTCGCAGTCCCCCTGGCTGACCGACACCACGTTCGGCGCGTGCCCATCCGGAGCGTTGCGCGGATCGATGATCGCGGAGAAGCCGACGGCGAACGAGCTCGAGCCGATCGCGTACGAGTCGAGGCTGCGGATCCCGGGCGCCATCAGCGACACCATCTGCAGGTCGAGCGCACTCTCAGCGTTGGTTTGGCCCACGCTCCGGCGGCCCACCATCAGCAGGTGCGTCGCTGGCGGGTCGAACCCGAAGCAGCGCGCGTACGCCGCCAACTCGCGCTGCCCCAATCCGCCGGCGCCGTAGATCGCGACGCGTACGCCACGGCCGTCGACCCGCGCTCGGTGTAGCGGCGTCACCCTATAGGCGTCCTCGATCTGGTTCGGGGTGAAAGCCGGTCCGGCCACCGGTCCGCCGGCCGACCGATAGTCGAACGTCGCAGCGCCGCCCTGCGCACAGCCGGCGGGCGTCCCCGTGCGGACGTGCGGGGGTTTCAGACCCGCCTGGGCGCCGGCGGTCGCGCCGCTTACCCTCGCGGGCGGTAGGAACTGGCCCGGCAGAGCCGGCGCCAGCAGGATCTCCCGCGGCGAGACAGCGCCGCGCAGCGCCCGCGGCAGCTGGCTCGGCCGTCCGAACAGCCGCCGAGCCTCGCCGGCCGGCATCAGCGCCTCCACGAACGTGCGCGTCACGTCGACCTGGCTCCTCACGCCGTGCCGGCGGAGGAAGCCGCGAACCGACTCGATGACACCAGGTCGGGCACCAAACCGACGCCCAACCACTCGCGGGTCCAGGTAGCGACCGTACAGGCGCGAGAGTGGATCGGAAACGCTACGCGCGAACCGATCCAGCGCCTGTTCGCTGTGCTTGAGGCCAAGCACGACATCGAGCCGCTGCGGCTGCGCGCGAGCCAGAGCCGGGCCCTCGGTGACCGAGAACAACAGCGACACGGCCACAACCGCCAGCACGGCGGAGGCGAACCTCGTACTCACGCGACGACCTCCATCCGTAGGTAACGCATCGGCACCATTAAGCCACGTCGGCAGGCCAGCAGTCCTGCTCGCAGCGCGTCTCGTTCTCTGCCACCGCCACAGTTTCGCGTCGGACTAGAAGGAAGCGGTCCCGGAGCACCCATCGAACGGAAAGCAGGTGTTCGCCGCCAGGCCCGCGAAGTCGCGCAAATCGCCGTGGTTGTTGGGCAAAGGTTCGGCCGTGACGACGAACTCACCGTGTCTTTGAACGGGTCCGCGGCCGGGCAAGTCGCGCCTGGCCGGTCAGGCGATCGCCGGACCGATCCAGTGGTTGTGCAGCTTCAGGAGATTGTGGACAGCGGCCTGGAGGCGCCACTCCGAGCGCACCGCGGATCTGCCTCTTCGCTGGAAGCGGCGGAAGCCGCGGTTGAACTTGTTCTGCGCGAACACCGGCTCGACGGTTGCTTTGCGGTGCTTGTAGATCTCATGCCCGGCCTCGCTTGAGAGCACCCGACGCATGAACGCGTAAGGGCCTTCGTCCCAGCCGGGCCGGGCGCCCTCGCGTAGTCCGGCGTCGGGCGGGACGAGGACTTGGATGCCGTCGCTGACGATGTTCTCCATCTGCTCGGTGTGCCAGTAACCCGCATCGGCCAGGACAGTTTCCGGTCGCTGGGTCACACCCGCATCCTCTAGCTCGCGTAGCGCGGCGCGGACGGCCGGTTCGAGGTGACCGAAGTCGGGGCTCTCGACCGCGATCTCCGCGGCGACGATGATCTGCCCGCGAGTGACCGCAGCCTGCGCGTTGTAACCCTGCACCGTCGGTTGTCCCTTCGTGCGCATCATCCGCGAATCGTGATCGGTCTTGTTCATCACGCCTTCTGGCTCTGGAGGCGGTGTGACCGGCTTGGGCGGCATCCCGAGCTTCTGACCCGGCACGCCGCCGGCGCGACGCTCCGCCCACCACTTCTCGTATGCGTCGTTAGCTTGAATCTCGACCTGCCGGTTCTCCTCCAGTCGGTGCAGCGTTTCGAGCAACCGCTCAGCTCGTGAGCGCGCGATCGGTTTCGCGTCCTGCTCACGCCGCTGCATCAGCTCCTTGTGCGCCGCCCGCTGCCACCCGCGCCGACCCCTGCCGGCCGCCACCCGGTCTGGGTCAAGCTCGATCCGCGCGACTTCCGGCTCCTCCCCGCGCCCGGCCTTCTGCGCGAGGCGCTCCTTCGCCGCCTTGAACGCCGCCCGGCGCCCCTCCGCGGTCCGTAGATGCCCGGGCGGCTCATCGCCGCGATCCTCACCGAACAGGCCGTCCTCCCAGCGGTCCGTCTCCTCGGCCTCCTTGAGGATGTCTGCGACCAACTTCTCGTAGGTCCGGTTCGCGCCCCGCGACGCGTTGGCGCGGATCTTCACGCCATCGATCGAGATCACGCCAACCTCGACGAGGCCCGCCTCACAACACAGGCTCAGCACCGCAGTGAACAACTCGCCGAGCGCCTGCTCGTGCCGGCGACGGAACTCCGCGATCATCGAATGATCCGGGATCGCCATCGCGGTGATCAGCTTGTAGGTGACATCCTCCCGGCACGCCCGCTCGATCCCGCGCGACGACCGGTTCCCACGCACGTACGCGTGGATCAGCAACGCGAGCCATCATCGACGGTTAGTAGGCAGCACAGCCCTGACCATTCGCGCGATACACCCCACAAAACCCGCTCAGATCCACCTGATCGACCGCCCCCAAGATCGACCACACCACATGATCATCCGGCACCCAATCCATCAAATCCGGCGGCAACAACAGCGACTGCCCCCGGTCACAAGCAATGAAGTTCTCAGCCATACCGGAACCTTCCTAACCCACCCGGACGACACCCTTCGCCCGACAACCACCGCCAGAAGCGGGGCCGGCGGGGTTGCGGGCTGGTTCGAAGTTTGCGCCCTGGGTCTTGGGAGATGTCCCCCGCGGTAGCCTCGTTTCGACATGAGGACGACGGGCAGGCTGATGGCGAGCACGGCCGTCGTGATCATGACGATCGGCGGGATGGGCGCTCCCAACTTGGCCGGGGCTGTAGCTGGCAGCGGCGGGACCGGCTTCACCGGTTCCCACGGTCGGCAGAGGTTCGCCGTCGGTGAGATCGTCGTGACCTACATCGACTGGCGACGCCGAGTGACTCTGCCCGATGGGCGATCGGTCCCGCGCTCGCTCACCACGATCGTCCGTTACCCCGCCGTGGGCGGCCCGTCGGAGAACGATCGACTGGCCGCCGCGCCGGCCAGGTCCGCGGGGCCATTTCCGCTGGTCGTATTCGCCCACGGGTTCAACATCACCCCCGCCCCCTACGCGCCCATGCTCCGCGCCTGGGTGCGCGCCGGCTTTGTAGTGGCGGCGCCGATCTTCCCCTTGACCAACGCCGCCGCGCCTGGGGGTCCGAACGAGTCAGACCTAGTCAACCAGCCGACAGACATGAGCTTGGTGATCACCCGGGTGCTGGCGGGCAACGCCCGCTTGCACGGGATCTTGTCCGGGCTGATCACGCCGCGCGAGGTCGCGGTCACCGGTCAGTCTGACGGTGGGTCGACCGCCCTGGCGGCGGCCTACAACATTCACTACTTCGACCGCCGTGTGCGCGCCGCGATCATCCTGTCCGGCGCCCGGATGCCAGGCGTAGACGGCTACGACTTCCCGCAGCCAAGCCCGCCGCTGCTGGCGGTCCAAGGTACGGCCGACACGGTAAACGAGCCAGCCTCGACCGACCGGTACTTTGCGCTCGCCCGGCAGCCCAAGTTCATGCTGTCGCTGTTTGGCGCGCCGCATCTGGGCCCGTACACCGACGAGCGACCGCAGCTGAGCATCGTGGAGCGAGTCACGGTTGCCTTCCTCGATCGCTACCTCAAGCGCCAGCGCGGGGCACGCGCGCGGATGTGGAAGGACGGGGACGTGCCGAACGTGGCCAGCCTGAGCAGCTGACCGCGACGAGTCTGTCGCTGGGCGTCCTGCCGTCCGCGCAATTGAGGGCGCTCGACGGCTCGGTCGAGATGCGTGTGCCAACAGGGGAGCAGGACGCGACAGAGATCTGCTTGGTCCGGCGAGGGCGGTTGGCTGCGCGACCGTCGATTGAGCTCGCGTGGTCGTTTGTTGCCACACCACTGGGCTGGGCGCTGGCTGTGACCGCGGTAGCGTGTGGCAACCGGAGAAGGCGGCGGGATTGTCGGCGCTATTTCACTTGGCTCGTCATCGCATGAGGTTTGCGGTTGTTGTCGCGTCGGGCGTGCTGGTGATCGCTGGCTGTGGTGGCTCCGCGAGCACATCGAGTAGCAGCGACAAGAGCCCTTCGAGTCCTTCGAGTCCTTCGAGCTTCGCGCGATCCCAGCTCGCGGCCGCGCGTTGCATACGTTCGCACGGTGTGCCGGACTTCCCGGATCCGACCTTCGGCGCCGGCGGCGCCCAGGTCAACCTCCAGACCCCCCGGGGAATGCTGACCTCGGCGGCGTTCGAGGTGGCCCAGCGGGAATGCGCGAAGCGAGGCTTGGAGCTCGCCGGTTATGTCGCATCCCGAGAGCAGCCGTCCGGCGTCATCATGGCGCAGACGCTGGCGATCGCCAGATGCATGCGTGCGCACGGGGTGCCGAACTTCCCTGATCCGGCGAGGAATTACCCCGCCAACCCCGACAGGTACAGCTCTGTGGCGAAGATGAACGGCGTGGTCTGGGCGATCCCAAAGTCGATCGACCTCCAGGCCCCCGCGGTTAAGCAGGCCGCGACCGCCTGCGGCCCGGACGCGGCCGCGGTGATCGGCTCCTGACGCTGCTGAAGCCTGCGACCGCGAGCGCCGGGCTCGCGCCTGCGATCCCGGCGAGGTCGTCGGATGAGCGGCGAGAGCCCAAGCCGGCTCTGGGTGACCGCCTGCTCGCCGTAGGCACAAGCGCGTAGCACCGCGCATGCAGAACAGCGCGCCCGCGAGGATGAGCAGGTCTCGTAAGTCGCCAGCCGCGAGATCGCAGGCCCGCGTCTGACACCAGCCCGGGCACCGCCTGCCCGGCTCGCCGCGCATTGCAGGGCGCTCGCCTGCGGCCGCGAGATGCTCGTCGTAATCGGAGAGCAGGTGCCGCCACCGTTCAGGTACCGCCGACTGGTCGAGGTCCGCGGCCGCAGCCGATTGTCCGACCGGCCCCTGGCGATTTGGAAAATCATGAGCGCTTGCGCCCCGTCGATCAGCACGACCGCGGCCGCTGGCGCACTGTCGAGATCGGCGGAAAGGGACGCGCGGCGATCGTCTCGATTGCGTCGTCACTGCTGGCTCGGCGTGCTCGTCCAGTCCGGTCGGAGCTTATGTAGATCGTTGAATTTCGCGCGCCTGCTTTTCTCCGCGGCTGTCAACCTGACGCTTTCGATGAGCTCACGAAACGCCGCCTGCTTGTCGCCCGCGGCCTTGGCGCGTCGGCTGGCCTTCCGACCCGCCTTGGCCTGAGTGACTGTCGCGCGCCACGCGTCGTATGCCACTTGCATGACCTCATCGGTCGGACCAGGCCGCGTCGCATCATCGGCATCCGGCGGACTGACCGCCGGCGTGGCACGACGCGACGGCGGTCGCCCGCGGGTCGTCTCGTCGGCGCGAAGCCACTCCGGGAGAACCACCGCTTCACCGCGCTCGTGGCCGAGATGCCGACGACGATGGACCTCAGGCGGAGCAAGCGCGGGCAGCCCGGCCATCACGCCGCGCACCTCCCGGCGCGTGAGCGCCGCGTAGACGATCCCGAGGCGCTCATCGAGTTCCTCGATCGTCAGTCGCCCCTCGGCAGCGTGCTCGCTCAGAACGCTTGCGATCAGATCACGGTCGGAGTCGCTGATCCGCAACGACGCCTCATCGACCAATCGCTCGCGTTCGCCGCCGCCGGACATGCTCGCATTATCTTGCGATCAGAGCCCCGGCACGCTCGCTCCAACGTCGGGGCGGAACGACGCGAGCGTCGATCGGGCCTGAGCTAAGCTCTCGCCAGCCCTCATCGAGAGCGGAGCGTGAGATGTTCGGACGAGACTGGGAGCAAGCGGAGGCCACGATCGTCAAGGCGGCCGACGTCGCCGTACACAAGAACGACAGATACACGCACCGCGAATACGTCGTCGAGGTCCGCCCGGCCGGGCAGGAGCCATTCCGCGCGAAGCTTGCCCAGCCCGAAACGGGCCCACGCTTCGGTTTCCCGAAGGAGGGACACGTGGTCGCGGTCAGGTTTCACCCCAAGTCGCGGAAGGTGAAGTGGGACCACTCCGACCCGCGCTCCTTCGAGATCGGAAAAGCCGACGACCAACAGGCGGAAATCGACGCGGCCCTACGCGCTCCAATCGGCTCGCCACCTCCGAACGCCAAGTAGACCGCTGCCGATATCGGGCAGGAGCCGCCCGTCGGATCTCACTCCTGCTCGCGCCGACACCGAAGCAGCTCTCGACCCGGCTCAACCCGGCGGCCTCCAGATTCGCCAGGAGCACAACGCGTCCGGCAAGGGCTCGCTCGGTCAGATTCGAGGTGCCAGCTCGCCCTGCTCGCCGCGCGGAGCGAGGGATTCGTCGGCGGCGCAGAGATGCGCGGCGCGTAACAAAAGCAGGTCATCGACCATGGAAGGCCTAGCTGGGGTAGCGCGGCGGTGAGTCTGAGCACGACTTGACACCGCAGCCGATGCCTTGGGGGTGTGGCTGGGCATGTCGGTCGGGGCTCTACGGGCTGGCGCTCTCGGCCTTGATCGTCCGGAGGTGTGAACGCGTGACCAAGTCGCCGGTGGGCGCCTGTAGCGCATGAATTCCCAGGTGCGGCCTCGTCCAGTAGCGAGCGTCCGACACTCTGTAAGTCAGAGGTGTCCATCCGATGGTGCCGCCCAGGCGCGGCCGGAAGTTGCAGGCGATCTTGCCGAAGCCCGGTCGGCGAGCGCCTGTCGGTCGGCGGCGTCGATTTGCGTCAGACGGTCTCTGTGGCCCAGGGCGACGATGATGCCGAGGGCGATCTCGTGGGGTGGATTCTCGCCGAAGAGCAGCCAGTCATCGTGGGTAGGCGCGCGGCGAGTCGCATCGACTCGGGGTTCGGTGGGTCGGGATTCTCGTGACCGCCGATCAGCGAAACCGCGCCGGGTGCGTCATTCGGCGGGAGGGACGACTGGCTGTTTGGGGAGGAGGCGATGCCCGTCGACGACGGCGGTGGCAAGGTCGAGCAGTTTGCGGTTGGTCATCCGCGAGTGATCGTGGAGGAGTTCGTAGGCGTGTCGCTCGTCGATTGTGTGGCGTTCCATGAGGATGCCTTTGGCGCGTTCGATCATTGCGCGGCGTCCGAAGGCGCCTTCGAGGTCGTGGTATTCGGCGAAGCGTCGTAGCACGATGTCGATTGAGCTCTGCCAGTCGTCGACGTCGGCGTCGGTGATGTGGGCGAAGACGCCACGCTTTGAGGCCTCTCTGATGAAGTCTCGGTCTGGTGCGTGGATCAGGACGATCACCGGGCAGGCGGCTTCTCGGACGATCTGGTCGATCAGCTCGAGCGCGTGGTCCGAGCTCTCGCCGAGCCCGACGAGCGCGACGTCGGGTCGCTCTCTCGCGGTCACGGCGGCCACGTCCTCGACCTCGACCTCGCGGGCGATCACCTCGTGTCCGAGCGCGATCACGGCTGAGGCGACGAGCGCGAGACGGTCCTTGCGCTCGTTGGCGATCAGGACGCGCAGATGGTCGGTGTCCCGGTAGCTCATGAGCGGTTCCTACCGCCACCGAGTCTAGCTTTGGGCAGCGCCGCCGGCCACCCAGCGGCCGGCGTTGCCTGCGGGTGTATGGTGGTTCTTCGCTTCGCTTCAAGCCTTGGCGGACGATGCTGTTCCGGCTCCAACCCCTCGGCCGGCACCGGCGCATGAGACCTGCATGGTCAGCGCCTAACCCCGTTCGAAGGAGCCGACCTGACCGATCAGCCGACCTGTCCGTATCGGTGTTTCCGGCTGGACCGGATTCCGTTCCGTTGCTCGCCTAGTCAATGCGCTGCGCGACCGGCGCGATGCCCGGGCCTCGCCGTGTCGGCGGCCGATGGCGCTGGGTTCGGGCGTGCTGAGCGGATCGTCCGATCGGTGCCGGCACCGAGCCTCCGGGGGGATGAGTGAGCGAGCGAGATCCGCGGAAGGCGTGTTGAAGGTGGCTGCACCGGACGTCTTGGACGTTGCTCGTGACCTGCTTGGCGAGTTGGATGTCGAGCTTGTGTTCGAGCATGTCCTCGAGTCGGCTCGGGAGCTGACCGGGGCTCGATACGCCGCGATGGGGGTGCTCGATCAGTCGCGAACGGGATTGGCGCGGTTCATCACGACGGGTATTGACGAGGCGGCCCGGGGGAAGATCGGTTCGTTGCCGACGGGTCACGGCGTGCTCGGCGAGCTGATCCGCAACCCCACGCCGCTGCGCGTTGCCGATGTCGGGCGTCACGAGCGCTCGTACGGGTTTCCGGCTGGGCATCCCCCGATGCGAGAGCTTCGTTGGCGTCCCGGTCATGGTTGCCGGCGAACCGTTCGGAAACCTGTATCTAACTGAGAAGCAGGGCGCTGACGAATTCACGGCGGACGACGAGCGGGCGCTGGTGCGGCTCGCGGAGTTCGCCGGAGTCGCGATCGATCACGCGCGGCGTTATGGCGGCTCAGAGGCGCGCCGCGATGAGCTCGAACGGACCGTTGGCGCGCTTGGGGCGATGGTCGAGATCTCGCGCGCCATCGGCGGCCAGACCGATCTGCCGCGGATCTTGGAGCTCGTCGGCAAACGCGGACGAGCTTTGATCTCAGCCCGCGCGCTGATCATCGAGCTGCAGGCCAACGGAGCCCTTGAGGTCGTCGCTGCCGCTGGCGAGGTGCCCGGGCATCTGGTCGGTCAGCGGATGCCGCTCGAGGGCTCGGTGGCCGAGACCGCACTGCGCACCCGCAGCCCGCAGCGCCTCGCGGATCAGCTCAACAGGGCTCGCTTCAACGAACACGGGCTCGGTCAGCTTGGGTTCGAGGCCGAGGACGGTCTGATCGTGCCACTCGTGTTCCGCGGACAGTCCCTGGGTGTGCTTGTCGCTCTGGACCGCCTCGCGGGCGCCCCCGAGTTCACCGCCCAGGACGAACGCCTATTGGAGGCGTTCGCCGTGAGTGCCGCGACCGCAGTCGCGACGGCTCAGTCGGCCGCCAACGAGCGGCACCGCCAGCGGCTAGCGGCCGCTGAGGAGGAGCGAGCCCGCTGGGCACGCGAGCTACACGACGAGACGCTGCAAGGCCTCGCGGCGCTGCGACTCGGCTTAGCGACCGCTGACCGCGCCGGCGGCTTGGACGCGCTGAAAGCGGCCGTCCGTGCGGCTCTCGGCCAGATTGACACTGACACGGCGAGCCTCCATGCGCTAATCACAGAACTCCGCCCGCCGGCACTCGACGAGCTCGGATCAAAGGCCGCGATCGAGGCGCTCACGGACCGAGCGGCCGGAAGTGGGCTGCTCGTCGATGCGGTCGTCGAGCTCTCCTATGAAAGCGGGCGAACCGCGCAGCGTCACACGCCCGAACTCGAGATCACGATTTACCGGATCGTCCAAGAGGCGCTTACCAACGCGGTCAAGAACGGCCACGCCACGCGCGGAGCCGTCGAGGTCATCGAAGGACAATCGATGATCGAGATGAGCATCCGAGACGACGGAGACGGCTTCGACCCCGCGACTCTGACCGATGGGTTTGGGGTACTCGGGATGCGCGAGCGCGCTGAACTGCTGCACGGAACGCTCGACATCGAATCCGCACCAGGCCAAGGAACCACAGTCCGGTGCACGCTCCCCGTCCAACGTCGAGTCGAGCCCGGAACGCCGAACGCGCCCGGACAGCTAAAGCGAGCGGGCTAACCCAACACGTCGACGCGACCCGCTTGGTGCGCAGTCTGGCGCCACGCCAAGGTGGCGACAGTCCGAGCCCGGCGAGACGCGTCCGGTCGCGCCTGCGAGAGGCAGTCCCCTGACCGCGATCTGATCGCCGCGGCGCTCAGGCTTCGCCGAGATCGAGACGAGTGGAAGATCCGCGGACGCGAGTCAGCCCGATCGGCTGCGCTGTCGCAAGACGGCGTCGGGCTTCTACCTATGAGGTGTGAGCGTTAGCGCGGATGGCGCACCGCCCCGCATACCGCACCCTCGGTACATGCTGGTGGGCGTGCCCAACGATCAACCGATACACCCGGACGATCAAGCCGTAGTGTCCGTGCTGATCGCCGATCGGCACTCGGCGATGCGCAGCGCTCTGCGCATCGCGCTCAAGGATGCGCCGGCAATCCATGTCGCAGGTGAGGCGGCGGACCTGCCGTCGGCAATCGCCGCTGTTTCCCAAGCGCACATCGACATCGTCCTCGCCGATTCAGGAATCGCCGGACTCAGGAGCGAATCTGCGCGCGCCGGACTTGCAGAGCTCTCGCGCCGAGTTCCGGTCATCGTGATGGGAATGGGCGATCCGCGCGCCTACGCCGCGCCACTTCGCGCCGTCGGCGCGGCTGGCTACTGGGCCAAAGGCGGCGACCTGGGCGAGCTCATCGAACTGTTAGGCGCCGCGGCCGCGCCGAGACGCCGTATCGCACCAGTCCACCGCGATTTGCGCTGCCCCGCAACGAGTGACCAGCATCCCGAACCTCCCAGCACGCCTGCCGTACATCAGAAGCGGTCTGTCGCCGACGCTGATGGATCCCTTCCCAGCGATAAGGATCCCGGCACGAAGTCCGAACGATGACAACGCTCGAGGCAGCCTAGGTCCCGCGTTGCCGATCCCAGTAGGACGCTACCTCGGGCCGAGCGTCAGGTGACGCGCCGGGAAACACCTGGCGCAAGGGGGCAGTCGGCGCCAGGACGGAACCACCAGGGAACCGACTACCGGCCGGCAGCAGGCGACACGGCCCGTGAGCCCAAAGCCAGCGAGGGGCCCGCTTTCCGCGCTTCAGAGCCTCCGCGCGTGAGCGGCTTGAAGTACCGCGGCGCGAGGAAAGCGGGTTCCCAATCCCGCCTCGCTGAGCCTGGTGCTATCGGAGAAACCGGCGGTCAGGCGATACCGCTGGTGGTCGATCAGAGCGGAGGCGGGGCCGGCCGTGAGATCGAGCGCCAGCGCCGTGACGGCGGCGTTATTCAGGCCGGCTCAGTGGTTGGGAAGGTCCACGAGCCGTCGAGCACCTCGGGGTGGGGTCGGTACAGCCGGACCGTGTAGTTCCAGCCTCCCATAATCGGCAGGCAGTTCGGCCGATCGTCGCCGCAACCGCCGAAGTGGACGGTGACCGAGCCATCGTCGTTTGCGGTCGCGGTGATGTTGTTGACGGTGTAGGCCTGACGGTCGTTTGCCTCGAAGAAGCCCTCCGCGTTGTAGACCGAGATCGACCAGAACCCATCGACGGGTACGTCCCTGACCGTGAGCTTGTACTCGCCCACGGGAAGCGCGGGTTCGACTCCGAGGTAGCGCGCCTCCCGGTCGGGGAGACCTCCCCAGCCGGCTGCCGTCGCGACTAGGTGGCGAACCGGGTCGACATCGCGCTTGGCACCGAACGCGTGATCGAAGCTGCCGAGGTGTTTGGCGAGTTCGAGCAGGGCGTTGCGTGTCGCGTCCAGGCTGGCCGTATCGTAGTCCGGCATTTCGAACGGCCGTGACGAGTTCGCGTCGACGCCGAGGTGGTCCTGAAGCGCGTTCACCGTCGCCAAGTCGTCCTCGTCTGCGGGATCCACGAGAATCCGTGCGGCGACACCAACCCACGGCGTGTCGAACTCCTCAACCGTCAAGCGGTGCTCGCCGGGTTCGTGGAGGATCTGGTTGATGAAGTGGTCCTGGTTGACGACCATGACCGAGAAGTATCGATCCCCGGCCTCCGGGAGCGTGACCGTCGCACCTTGCGAGATGTCGACGATCGCGGAGCTGTACAGCGTGTCGCGGTTCATTCGGATCACCGGCTGATGATCGATCGGAGTCGGAGCCCGGTTGTGCTTGAGACGATTCACGCCTCCGGCCTCGGTCTGCAGGGAAGCGAACATCCGATCGCTCTCGGCACGGATGAAGTTCTCGACGGTCACAGATAGCGCCACGGGCTCACCCTCCATCGTGTCGGCCGGTTAGCAAGTCTGGGTCATCCGAATACGGAAGCATCATCCCAAGAGGCGAAGACCCGGCGGGCGTTGCGGATGAGGGAGCCAGGACGCATTAGATTGCGGTGTACCACGACGTGAGAGGAGCAGACATGTCAAGCGGCCGACTGGCGCAAACCCGGGTTGGCGTGCTGGGAAGCGGTGAGGTTGGGCGGTGCCTGGCAGCTGGGTTTCGCGGTCGTGGCCACGACGTGGTGATCGGCTCGCGCGACCCGGCCAAGCCCGGGGTGCGCGAATGGCTGTCCGGGGAGGGGGCCGGCATTGCAGCGGGCACATTCGCCGAGACGGCCGCGCATGGCGAGTTGCTCGTCCTGGCGGTGCTGGGCGATGCCGCGGAGGAGGCGATCGCCGACGCCGGCGTTGAGAACTTCAGCGGGAAGGTCGTGATCGACGCGATGAACCCACTGGACTTCTCTGGCGGCTTCCGCCCAAGCTCTCGATCACCGGCGAGGACTCGCTCGGCGAGCGCGTCCAGCGCGCGCTGCCCGACGCGATGGTGGTCAAGGCGTTCAACACAATTGGCAACCCCTACTTCGTGGATCCAAGCTTCAGCGACGGCAAGCCGACGATGCTGATCGCCGGGGACAACGAGGCCGCCAAACGAACCGTGAGCGACGTACTGGCCGACTTCGGCTGGTCCGATCCGGTCGACATCGGCGGTATCCAAGGCTCGCGCGAGCTGGAGGCGATCTGCATCGCCTGGGTCAAGATCGGCGGCACACGGGGGTCGTGGGACCACGGGTTCAAGCTGCTCGTCGGCTAGCGCCACAGGTCTGCCGCCAGTCGACCACCGGCCGTGGACTGAAAAGCAATCGACCCCTTACCGCGCGTTGCGGGGAAGTCAGCATCAGGCCTGACATGCCCGTCGCGGAATCAGAGCAGGGCTCGCGCCCGATCCGGTCATGGGTTCGAGAGCAACGGGTCGGCGCTGCCGGATTACGCCTATACCGGTCGCGTGGCGGCGGTGGCCGCTTCGCACCAAGTCCAGCAGCGACCACCAGCCAGCGCCAAAGTGCACAGTCGGGCTAGGAGCGGCAGCCAAGCGTCAGACGGCGAGCTTGTACTCCTCGGCGATCGGAGCGTCGCCCTTCTGGACGTATCGGGACGCGTATCCGCTCCTGCGCCGAAATCGTCTTGAGCAGGAGAATCGCTGTATTGGCCCCACCCGATTCGTTACCCGCGGCCGGCGGCCGAGTCGGCCAGGTCCCGCGGAGCCGCACTCGGCAACCTGTACGTCGAGTTCTGTTACCTCGAAACGAGGATGGGGCCGTGCGTCGGTGTGTGCCTTCGTGGAGACTTCAGAGCAGGGCGCCAATTCCTGCGGCCGTCAGGAGGGCTGCGAACCCGAAGCAGAGCGCGGCGGCGACCCCGCGTCGGTGATCGACGAAGAACCTGTTGAGTCGGTCGAGCGGAGCGGTCGCTCGAGTACCCAGAACCGTGACGATGAGCGGTGGAGCGAGCGCCGGCAGCAGCGTGATCGAGTAGAGCAGCGCGAATGCGGCCACCTTGTCGCCGACATTGACAGTGGAAGTGGCGATGTGGTGCATCGCCGGGAAGAAAAGGACGATGCTTGAGAAGTTCGTGAGCATCAGCCCGGCCCCTACGATGAACGCGCCCCGCAGCGGGTGAGCGCTCGGATGCTCCGGCTTGGGCGGCTGCGGCGGCTTCCACAGGCTGCGTACGCCCAAGATGATGAGCAATGCAGCAGCCACCAGCTTCACGATCGCCTGCGCCTCTGAACGGTTCCCAGACTTGTTCGTGGGGGCTGCGACAAGCAACACGATCAGGGCGACAGCAGCGAGGACCACTGCGCATCCAACGGCGAACGCCCAGGCGCGGCCGAGTGGTGACGTCTTTCTCGACAGCATCAGCAGCTGAGCCGCGAGAAGCGTCGGTGAGATCGCAGCCCCCAGGGCGAGGGGAAGCACGACACCGAGGAGCTGTGGCATGGCACGGCCACCGTACAGTTGACTTCGGCGTCGCTACTCCGTGGCTCAGCTGGGGCCAGGACCCGAGCCACCACCCGCCCAGCGACGCCAGCAAGCTCCAGTTCGCACTCAGCCCGGGCGCCACCACCTTCACCGGACTCTGGCGCTACCACTCGACCGGCGCCTAGAACAACAACTAGAGCGGCACGGGGACGAGTCGCTCAGCCGGACCCTCCCACGACGGCGCCTGTCGGAAACCAGAAGCCTCCCCCATGACTGGCTGCCTCTCCAGTGGGGCTAAAGGAGAAGCTTGGCCCGAGACTAATGCTCCGCAGACTTGTGAGCGCCCACCACGGCCTGAAACGCGTTACTGCGGGCGCAGATCACCGAGCTGACAGTCCTGGTTACACCCACCCTGCCTTTGTGGCTCGGACTGCTGCCTGGACGCGGTTCCGGGCTTCCAGCCTTCGCAGGATTTCCTGGATATGGGACTTCACTGTGTTCTCGCTGAGGTGAATGCGGCTGGCGATCTCCTTGTTCGACAGCCCCTCCGTTATCAGACGAAGGATCTCTTGCTGGCTGCTGTTGAGCGAGGGCAGGGTCGGGATTGAGCCACTCGGGTCCGGACGCAACCCGGTCGCTATGCGCTGGCGTTCTAGTGCGATCAGCTGCTCCCGTTCCGCCTGACTGAGATGCGCGTGGAGCTGCTGGAGCCTGGCAATCATCTCTTGCTGATGCTCATGCAGCACGGCGTTGTCGATCGCGACGGCGACCTGGTTGGCGAATGTGGACAGCAGACGCTCGTCCTCGGGCCCGTAACCCTCCTGCTTGTTCCCTACGCCGATCATCCCGATTACGTCGTCGCTCACTCGGAGCGGCACTCCGAGAAAGCGCCGCACGTCGGGATGGCCCGGTGGTTGGCCCCCACTCGCAGGGTCATTCTCGACGTCGTCGGAGATGTTCGGGCGGCCTTCGGTGATCACGATGCCGAAGACGTTGGGACGAAGCGGCATGCGCCTGAACCGCTCAAAGAACTTCGGATCGGGAGGAGCAAACCCCTTTACCGCGACGAGGTCCATGTCGACCCGACCCTCGTTCACGAGGCCGATGAAGCCCGTCTCCGATTCCGTGAGAGCCAAGCAGTACGTCAGCGCCAAGTCGTAGATCTCAGGCAGGCTACGCAAGCTGACGATCTGCACCGAGATCGCGTACAACGATTCCAGTTGGTCTCGGAAGCGGTCGATGACCATCATGATCCCAGAGGCCTCACGACTCGGTCCTGACAGCGGGCCTTTGCACCAAGGCTCGGCAGCAGACCAGGACGCTTCTGTTGGCAGACACGAGCTCGTTGAATGCTCTCACCCAGGTGGAGGCGTGTTCAGCAGATCCCGAGAAGTCATTTCACCCGACCGGGTGAAGCGGTATCCCCCGGTCTACCGATGACTTGGCCGGGTGCAGCCAGGACAATATCTTCGAATGAGGATCAGGTTCCGCCGGCACAGCACTGCGTCGCCCCGAAGCTTGCGCGTGCATCTTCCCGCTCTATCCCGGAGCTCCGCTAGTGATGCTGACCCTTACAACCTCGCGCCCGATACTCGGCTCGAACAGCCTCTAACGCCGCGAGAGCTCGGGGTGCTGGCCATGATCGCCGACGGAGCGACGAGCGTTGAGATGGCCGACCGGCTTTTCGTCGCCGAGACGACCGTCCAGTCCCACGTGAAGAGCAACCTGCGCAAGCTCGAGGCGAGAAACCGGACCGAAGCTGCCGTCCGGTACGTGCGCCGATAGTCGCGCTGGAGCTTCGATTCAGGAACGGTTTGACCGCGAGGCGGCGATCCAGTCGCGCTCACTCCCTCGGACCGGGAGCAACGCGTCATATATTTCCCAGCAACGAGGCATTTACAACCGCCGTCGCAGGCGTCGAGATTCCCGGATCACCGGTTTGGCCTCGCATCGCACTCGGCGTCCGCATGTCCGGCCGTGCGGGATCTCTGGGGCGCAACAAGCGTGCCCGGAGATCTGGATCACCGGGCTCCGGGCAGCGGTGCCCGCAGGGATCGCGCCCGGTTGCTGGCGCCTCGCTGCGCCTGGGTTTGACGACTTCAGCCAGAGGCCGATTGACCCTCAAGCGTTCGTTCCCCAGCACCCTCGTCGCACGCATGACGACGCGGGGCCGAAACGAACACGTTCATCCTCACGACCGCCAGCATCAGCGCCGCCGCGGCGAAGAATGCCCGGGCGCGACACGCCGTCAAATGGTCGGCGATCGGGCCGCGGACGAGTAGATGGATGTCGACGAAGCTCATTGATGCCTCCTGATTGCTCCAAGAAAGGAATCGGACGGGACGACGCGCTCGTGCTCGTCGCCAGGTACCTCGGGGGACAGCGATGAGAGCCAGGTCCGACTTCGCCGACAGGTACGAGTCCGCGGTGGGCAGCTACATCGGGTCGGGGGACGAGAGCGCGCTGCAGACCGCTTACGAGCTGGGTCGTGAGGCGCTCGAGGCCGGCCTCGGTCCGCTGGTGCTGTTCTCGATCCACCGCGATGTAGTCGGTGCACAGTCGAGCGCCGGTGTCGACCCCGGCCGCGTGACGCGGGACGCCACGAGCTTCCTGATAGAAGCTCTGGCGCCGTTCCACATTGCCTACACCGGCGCGGACGAGGCGCGGCACACGGCGGCCGCGCTCAGGTCGCTGATCGAGCACCAGTCGCGCGAGCTCGACCGGCTTGCAGAGGATCTCGGTGGTGTCCCGCGGGCCGCGGCGGTCACCGACGTGCGCGAGCTGCTCGTGCGGCACCTCCGCGATCTCGATGGGCTCGGGATGCGACTGGACAAGGTCCACTCGACCGCGGAGGCTCGGCGAAGACAGATCGCCGACATCGTGCACGCGCAGGAGCAGGAGCGTCGGTCGCTCGCCGGAGAGATTCACGACGACGCGCTGCAGGTGATGTCGGCGGTGTTGATGCGTCTCGGGATGGTGGCGAGGCACATCTCGGATCCGGGCGAGCGGGCGGTGATCGAGCAGCTCGAGGCGAGCGCACGCGAGGCGATCCGGCGTCTGCGCCGCCTGCTGGCCGGGTTGCAACCGCCGGAGCTCGGGCGCTCGGGCCTCGGCGCCGCCGTGCGCTCCGCGCTCGAACGGCTCGAGAGCGACTTCGCGATCGGATGCACGCTGTCGATCTGTCTCGACCTGGAGCTGGATCCGGAGGCGGCCACCGTCGCCTATCGGATCATTCAGGAAGCGCTTGCAAATGCTCGCAAGCACGCTCGCGCCTCGGCCATCAACGTAATTCTCGAGACAAGCGACGGCGGCGTGCTGGCAAGAGTGACTGACGACGGCATCGGATTCGACTCCGATGCCGCGATCCGCGAGTCCCGAAGCGGACACCTGGGGCTCCAGGCGATGCGCGAGCGCGCGATCCTCGCCGGTGGACGGCTGGCGATCTCGAGCGTTCCGGGTCGGACGAGCGTCGAGTTCTGGCTGCCCTGCGGCGATCGACCCGAGGAGAGTCGGTGAGCCGCGCCACGGTGATCATCGCCGACGACGATCCGGTATTCCTGGCGGCGCTCGCGGACCTCGTGGCCTCGGTGCCGGAGCTCGAGATGGTCGGGTCGGCCACGGACGCGGAAGAGGCGATCCAGCTGGCTCGCGAGACACACCCGACGGCGGCCGTGGTGGACGTGAGAATGCCGAGGGGAGGGGGGCCCCGAGCGGCCCGCGAGATTCGCGAGTGCTCGCCGGACACCAGGATCATCGCGTACTCCGCGTACGACGATCGCGGAATCGTGCTCGACATGCTCCGCGCGGGGGCAACCGGCTACCTGGTCAAGGGCGCGCCGGCCGACGAGGTGATCAGCAAGCTTCTGCACGTCGCTCGTGGTGAGGCCGTGCTCTCGCCCGAGGTGGCCGGAGGAATCGTCGACGAGCTCGCGCTGCAGATGGAGCAGCACGATCGCGAGCGGGAGGCGCGCCGGACCCTACGGGACCGTATTCAGGAAACGATCGACCGCCGGCGCTTCAACTGCGTGTTCCAGCCAATCGTGGATCTGAGCTCGGGTCGGGCCGTCGGGGTGGAAGCGCTGTCGCGGTTCGCCGGAGAGCCACTGCAGGGGCCGGACTGCTGGTTCGCGGACGCGCAGCGCGCGAATCTAGGACTCGAGTTGGAGCTCGCCGTCGCTGGCGCCGCGCTGGAGGATGTCGAATCGCTCCCGGAAGGCGCCTTCTTGTCCGTCAACCTCTCGCCCGACTCGCTAGCGAGCGCATGCCCGCTGGTCGCCGACGCCGGTCCCGGTCGGCTCGTGATCGAGGTGACCGAGCATGCGGTGATAGACGACTACGAGGCGCTGCGGCCTCACATCGCCAAGCTGCGAGCGGCGGGTGGAAGGCTCGCCGTCGATGACGCCGGAGCCGGGTTCGCGAGTCTGCGTCACACGTTGCAACTCGCGCCGGAGTTTCTGAAGCTCGACGTTTCGCTGACCAGGGGGATCGACCACGACCGCGGCCGGCGGGCGCTCGCCGTCGGGCTGATCGGGTTTGCCCGAGAGCTCGGGTCAGAGATCATCGCCGAAGGGATCGAGACCCGCGAACAGCTCGACGCTCTGCGGTCGCTCGGGGTGCGCCACGGGCAGGGTTTGTATCTGGCGGCGCCAGGTCCGATCGCGCAGGCCTGGACGTGAGCGTTCGGGTCGAAGGCGCCCAGCCGATCGGGTGCTTGATCGCGGATGACCACCCCGCGATCCTCGACGCGGTCAGCCGGTGGATAGCGGAGCAGGAAGGTCTCGAGCTCGTCGGCACCGCGCAAGATGGCGGACGAGCGCTCAAGCTGATCGAGGAGCTGCGCCCAACCGTTGCGGTGATCGACATCCGGATGCCCGCGATGGACGGAATCCAGATCGTTCGCCGGCTCAATGAAACCCAGATCGACACGCCCGTGATTCTTTACACCGGCCACGGCGATCGGAACCTGCTGCTCAAGGCACTTGACGTCGGTGCCCGCGGATTCCTGCTTAAGGAAGCCCCGCTCGACGACTTGCTTCGTGCTGTCCGGCTCGTCGCAAGCGGGGGGACGTATGTTGACCCCTCGCTGGCGAAGACGGTTATCTCGCCGGACGCGGTCGCGAAGTTGCCAATGTTGACTGCGCGAGAGCGCCAGATCGTCCAGCTGCTCGCCGACGGGATGCGAAACGACGCGATTGCGTTCGAGTTGTCGATCTCGCCGCTGACGGTTCGCACTCACATCACCAATCTGGTGCGCAAGCTTCACGCCGATACGCGGACGCAGGCCGTCGCGGAGGCGCTGAGGCAGTCCCTGATCCGCTAAGCGGCTACGACAAACGTATTACCCGGTCCCGTCCTAAGCGGCGATCGCGCGACGGGCGATCCCGCTCGATGCCTCTCTTAGAGCAGAAAGAAGGCATCAATGAGCTTCGCCGACATCCACCTACGCGCCCACCGCCGGATCGCTGACCGTTTGAGGCGGCATCCGGTCCGAGTGTTGGTCGCGCTGGTGGTACTTGGGATGGCGATCGCGAGCGCGGTTCACTTCAACGGCGCGGGATCCCGGGCCACTTCGACGGCGCCCGCTGGTTCGCCGGCCGGGACACTTCCCGCAGAGGGTGTCTTTGAGAGCTGCTCGCTGGATAGCGAGATGCCGACGTGCCTCGGGCGGCTGCAGGCGATGCACCAGGGCGGCATGCAGGTCGTGGTGATCACGGCGTGGGCTGGGTCGCTTGACTCGCTTCGCACATATGCCTCGGCTGCGCAGTCGCTGGGAATGTCGGTGATGTGGGAGTTGAGCGATCCGTCCTGGTGGGATGACCCGGCGACGAGCACGGGTGCGGCCGGCCAGTTCCCGGCGTTCGTAGGGGGGTGCGGGTGCGATCAGAACGGTCCGCTGCTGGCGTACATGATCCGGTGGTTAGGCGGGCTGCCTGGGACCTATGGCTATTACGCCGCGGATGACTGCGTGCTCCCGGCGGGGGATCAGGCCGGAGTTACGTCGTATGTGTCACAGATCAAGGCACAGGATCCGGTTCATACCGTGATGATCGGAGCCTACGGCCGGCAGCAGGCGGATTCCTATCAGGGGATCGCCGACGTGATCGGCGCGGAGCTCTATCCGGTCAGCACCGGGTCGCTGATGCCAGTGAGCACCAATGAGTCGGCGTGGGACTCGTTCGCCGAGTGGGCGAGCCAGACCCAGCAAGCCGCCGACGCCGCTGCCAAGCAGTCGGCGTTCATCCTGCAGGCGTTCACCTGGGGCGACAACCTCTCAGACGGCCAAGCAATTGGAGTGTGCACGGCCGCCGACACCCAACAGTCCTGCTACGACAAGCTCGTGTACCCGAGCCCCAGCGACCAGTTGAAGATGCGCAACGAGGTGCTACTGAACGCGCACCCCAAGCTGATCCTCTGGTGGTCGTTTCCCGGCACGTACGGGCAGGCGGGCAGCGACACGTATTCAATCTTTCCGAGCGGCGCACAAGCCACGGCGAGATGGAACGGCCTCACCGCAGCGATCCAGGCGCCCTTCCCGACCCCGCTCTCCGCGCAGACCGGCACGACCGCCGGCACAACGACGACCAACACCTCGGTCACCAGTACGAGGACGTCCCCGCCCACGAGCTCGACGACCAGCGCTCCGCCCACCAGCGACCCGGCCGTCCCGATCATCCATTCGCCCCGGTCGGCCTCGAGGATCGCGATCCCCGCAGTGCAGCAGGGGTCGAGGATCCACGGCTCGGTCAACGTCTCCGCAGCGGGCGCCGGTGGCTCCCTCCAGGTCTACGTGCTCGCCTCGCGTCGGTCGCTCGGGGAGGCACCAGGCCGTTGGATCCGTGTAGCCGCGCTGGTCCGGGCCCATCTGAAGGCGGGAACCGCCGGGTTCCGCGTGGCGCTGTGCGCCACCGCCGAGCGGGCGCTCCGCCGGCACCGCCTGACCGTGCTTGTCGGGCTCAGCGTCCGATCGCCGCGCGCCGCCGCCACAGAAGCCATTCGGCGGATAACGATCCTCACCTAACCGGACTTTGATCAAGACGTCACGGAAAAGCTCAGACCATGCACAAATTCCTGACACACAAGCGCCTAACGTCAGTCGGCGTAGTCGCTGTACTTGCCCTTGCGGGTGCCGCCAGCGCTTATTGGACCCCCACGGCCGGCAGCTCGCGCAGGGCCAACGTCGGCACCGGTCGAGCCGCGACGCTGACGGCCACGGTGCCGGAGAGCATCACCCCCGGAAGCAGCGAGCCGGTGAGCTTCACGGCTGCCAACGCGATCGACACAAAGATCTACGTGGCCACCGTTCATCTCGTAAGCGTCACTCCCGACGTTGTGCACTCAGGCTGCACAACGGCAGACTTCTCGATGCCCGATGTGAGAGAGGGTGTTGAGCTGGCGGCGGGCGCCACGGCCCAGCCGCTTCCGTCCAGGGGCACGCTCGTCTACACCGACACGGCCGTCAATCAGGACGCCTGCAAGGGCGCGACGCTCACCCTCACGCTCACGAGCTCGTAGTGGTCCGCTCCCTTCAAACGATGCCCTCCGCCACCATTGCTGCAAGGGTTCCAACCAGCAGCCCCGGCCGCGAGCGCCGCTAGCCGACACTGCTCCCACCGCACCACCGGTAGCCACGTACCACGTCCGCCTTGAAGACCCGCGCAGAAGCGAACGCAAATCTCGCCAACATGCCGAGGCCCGCACCCGCTCATTGCCTCCGCAACCGGCCGAAGCGCCGGCGGTGACCCCGCTCCGGTTCAAGCACTTCGCGGGACCTAGGGGTCCGGCGGACTATCCATATTCGAGCGAAGCGGCCACGGACCGGTAAGGGGTGAACCGGCAGCGCGCGGTCGGTCCCGGACACAACCAGCCACGACGTCGGGGGCCGGGTAGCCGCCAGAACGAAAGCGGTCTCAGGCTGTCGCCGCACCACCCGGGAGAGTCAGCGACTTCGCTGACGAACGAGGTGAGGTGTGGAGATGCCGAGAGGTCAGTATCTGGCCGAGGGTGTGAAGGATGCGATCTGGGTGCTGCGAGCGGAGGGGGTGAGCGAGGCCGAGATCGCCCGTCGGCTCGTGATGCCGAAGCGGACGGTGACGAGTAAGTACCTGCAGAGGATGGGAGGGGATGCCGCGCCGAGGCCGCGTCGTCGGGCTGAGTGCTGCCTGACGCTGGCTGAGCGTGAGGAGATCTCGCGTGGGATCGCTCGGGGAGAATCGGCCCGCGCGATCGGTGCGCACCCTCGGCCGGTCCCACACCACCGTCTCCCGCGAGATCAACCGTTGCGGTGGCCGTGGGCGCTATCGCGCTCACGCAGCTGAGCAGACTGCCTGGGGTCGGGCCAAGCGCCCGCGACCGTCGAAGCTCGAGCTGTGTAGCGAGCTGCGTGAGCTCGTGATCCAGCGGCTCGAGGAGGATCACTCTCCGCAGCGAGATCTCGGGCTGGCTGCGGCTCTCATACCCGGACAATGCGCAGATGCACGTCTCGCACGAGACGATCTACCGCGCGCTGTACGTCCAGGCGCGGGGGTCGCTGCGGCGCGAGCTGACGCGGCATCTCAGAACCCGGCGTCAGAAGCGATACGCACGGACGCACTCCAATCGCGGGCAGGGTCCCGGCTGCATCGCCGGGATGGTGATGATCTCTGAGCGTCCACCAGAGGTTGCCGACCGAGCGGTGCCCGGGCACTGGGAGGGCGACTTGCTGATGGGAACGCGTGACACAGCGATCGCGACCCTGGTCGAGCGCCAGACCCGCTATTGCCAGCTCGTCGCGCTGCCCGAAGGGAACCAACGCCGAGCCGGTCTGCGAGGCGCTCAAGGAGAGCATCGTGACGCTGCCCGTCCAGCTGCGCCGCTCGCTCACCTGGGATCAGGGCAAGGAGATGGCACAGCACCAACGGTTCAGCATCGAGACCGGCGTCGAGGTCTACTTCTGCGATCCCCGCAGCCCGTGGCAGCGAGGGTCCAACGAGAACACCAACGGCCTCCTTGCGCCAGTACTTCCCGAAAGGCAAGAGCCTCGCCGGCGTGAGTCAGGCAGAGCTCGACGAGGTCGCCCGCAAACTCAACGACCGGCCCCGCCAAACGCTCGGGTTCAGGACACCCGCCGAGAAACTCACCGAACTGATCGACGGGCCCCACACGAGCCGCGTCCGGGCGCTGATCTCGCTTCGGCCTACGGCCTTCGCTCGACAGCGCCCGGACGGAATGACACGATCCGCACGTCAGGGGTGGTGCACCGACCAGTTGAGGCCAAGAACGAAAGCGGGACGCGACCCGCGCGCTGGTCGCGCACCTGCTGCTCGCCAGGAGCGCAATCCGCGCATAGGGGCACTGACCAACGCCAACCTGACAAGCGTCGACCTGACCAGCGCCGACCTGACCAGCGCCAACCTGTCCGGCGCCGACCTGCACGGAACGATCTTCTGTTACACCACCATGCCGGACGGATCGATAAACAACAGAGACTGTGGTCCCCGCGGTGCCAAGCCTCCCGCGTCAAAGAGCAGGACGTTCGTGCTGGCCGCCGCCACCACCAGGACGTTCGATGTTGGCTATCCGTCGGCGCTGAAGTACAGGCGCGCCAAGCACTTCTGCGACGCCCGGGTCTCAGGGCCGGGCAAGCGCTACGTCAAGATCCTCAGCCACCATTCTGCGCGCGGGGGGACGGTCTGTCGCGTGAGCGCGCGCGACAACGCCAAGCTCCCCAGCCTGGACACCACCGCCAAGATCAAGGTCACTGCAACGACTATCGGCTGCATCGAGTGCGTCGCCCACCAGGCCGAGGTGGACGGCGATGTGGTCGAGGGCCTCGAGATCGAGACCATCCACGTCGCGCAGAACGCGCGCGAACTCAGGAGCAAAATCCTCGAGCAGGCCGAGGCGCTCCAGCGGGCCTGCACGGATGAGCGGTCCAGCCCCAACCCCGATTGGGCGGCGGTCGAGGCGAAGGCGCTGGCGATGACCGTGTCGGCGACGACGATGGCGAAAGACCCCGGGTATGCCGTGATCGTGGCGACAATTGAAGAGCTCAGGTCGCGCTTGCCGAGCGACGCTGAAATCTACGCGCTCGGTGCGATCATGTCATTGAAGGAAGCGGAGCGGTACAACCACGGGTTCGCCGAGCCGCTGATGAAGGCCGGCGAACTGCTCGTCTTGCATCCGGACCAACGTGACGACTGTGCCGACCTGAGCCAGGCGCGACGCGCCTCAGCGGAGCTGGACGGGCACGCGCAGGAGACGGAGCTTGTCGCTACTCGAGCGATGCGGCAGCTGGCCAACGCCGTCAAGCCACGCAGGCGGACCGGCACCCCGACCTTCACCCGATAAGCCCCACGCTCCCGGCTTCCCCTTTGGGCTACACGCATCGACGTCGGCGCGCGCGTGCCACGGCTGCATCTGCGGGACAATTCGGAAGTCGGCGGACGAATACCTGCCGGACATGAAGGCAGGGCGGATCAGCGGCGGAGGGACAGACCCCCAAGTCGCCACAAGCGCAACCGGCGACCGACCGGGCGACTGTCGTTGCCGGCCCGCCCCGCTCGCCGCGCATTGCGGGTCTGGCGGCCGAATGACGGCCTGGTAGCGTCGCAGGTGAAGAGCGGGTCTCCCGCATCACAGGCTGTCTCCCGCGAGGAACGGGAACGCGGGATCGGCGTTGAGGCAACTCCGCAGGAGGAGCGCCACGCCGATGTCTCCGGTGAAGAGTGTGTAGCGGCCGCGGCCGCTAGCGGCGCGACGCCTGCCGACGTCGGCGGCGGCATCCATCGCGAACATTCGGGCGCGATGCAGCCAGCGCTCATCGCCTAGGCGCGCGTGCAGCGCTAGGAACGCGTAGGCGTTTCCGGCCGTCCCGTGGCACAAGCCGACGCCCTTGGTGAGCGGTCCGGCACGCCAGGTCAGCTCCCCTCCAGCTGCCAGGAGGCGATCGGTCTCATCATCTGCCGGAAGACCGGACAGAGAAGCGATCATCCCTGGCGAGCCGTGGCACCACTGCACCGGCCGCCGGCCAGTCGCATCGTCAGCGAGGGGAGACCATTGAGCGACGCCGTCCTCCTCGGCGGCGAGCTCGCGGAACACCGTGGCGATGCGATCGATCACATCGCCCGCACGATCGCCGAGGAGGTCCCGACCGGCGAGCAACACGCACGCGTTGCTCGCGAAGCCGTGACCGGCGCCGGTGTAACGACGCTTCTCGCCGTAGAGGTCCTGAACCCACACCCGCTCGCGCCACTCGTCGAGCAGCCAGTTCGCGGAGTCCAGCCAAGCCTCGCGCCAGCGTTCCTGACCTGTA
This sequence comes from uncultured Solirubrobacterales bacterium, assembly GCA_963770735.1. Lineage (GTDB taxonomy): Bacteria > Actinomycetota > Thermoleophilia > Solirubrobacterales > Solirubrobacteraceae > Palsa-465. The sequence goes on from CAVYRB010000002.1 coordinate 599,197, forward strand.
CCTCGCCACAGCTCCAGCGCCGCCACCATGGTTCCCGGGGAACCCCAGCAGAGCTCAAGCGAGGGGTTCCTGGCGTTCCGCAGGATGGATGCCTCGAGATCATCCAGGTGCGCGCCCGTGTGCCGAATCGCCTCGACCGCGAGCAGGATCCCGCTCTCACCGAACAAGAGCGAGGGGCTTGGGGGCGGTGCGAGGCCGACGAACTCGGGCGCTCGGCGGAACCCGTCCGGAAGGCTGTCAGCCAACCCAGCCAGACCGGGGAGCGCGGGACACAGACCCTCCCGAGCTAACAGATCGAGTGCCCACCCGACACCGCTCGCGCCAAGGTAAGCGCTACGAAACGGCAGGTCAGGATCACCCTCGAGATCATCAGGAGCGTTGGGCCATAGCCGCTCCGGACCCTGATACGCGTGGATCGCGTCGCAGGCAATCGCCTCGATCGAGGTGCGAGCCGTGGTCTCGTTCCACGGTCCGCTCTCCAGCGGGCGATGCTGAGTCGGGTCGTACAGAGGCAGCGCGATAACGGAAATATCACCGATCCCCTCGAAGCAGGGATGCCTGCCGCCCGGACGGTCGGCACCTGCTCCTCGCCGTGGTTGTCGGGCAAAGGGTGCCGTCCGGGTGGGTTAAGAGGTTCCGTCATGTCATAGAACTTCATTGTTTGTGACCGGGGGCAGTCGCTGTTGTTGCCGCCGGATTTGATGGATTGGGTGCCGGAGGATCATGTGGTGTGGTCGATCTTGGGGGCGGTCGATCAGATGGATCTGAGCGAGTTTTATGGGGGGTATCGGGAGAACGGTCAGGGCCGGGCGGCGTATGAGCCGGCGATGATGGCCTGAGCTCAACCGGTCGTCGCGGGGGATCGAGCGGGCGTGCCGTGAGGATGTTGTCTACAAGCTGATCACGGCGATGCGAGTGCCGGATCATTTGACGATCGCGGAGTTCCGTCGCCGGCACGAGCGGGCGCTCGGGGAGCTGTTTTGCGAGGTGCTGGCCCTGTGTGACGAGGCTGGTCTGGTTGAGGTTGGGGTGATTTCGATCGATGGGACGAAGATCCGCGCGAACGCGTCGCGGGGCGCGAACCGGGCCTATGAGAAGCTCGTCGCGGACGTCCTGAAAGAGGCGGAGGAGACCGATCGCTGGGAGGACGGTCTGTTCGGTCCTGACTGCGGTGATGAGCCACCGGAGCATCTGCGCACCGAGGAGGGACGTCGCGCGGTGTTTAAGGCGGCGAAGGAGCGGCTGGCGCAGAAGGCCGGTCGCGGCGAGGAGCCGGAAGTGGCACGGATCGAGCCTGATCCCGAGCAGTTCACATCGACGCGTGGGTGGGGTCGGCGGACGTGGCATCGGGAAGCTCACAAGGAGCTGTTGCGTCGGCGTGAGCAGACGGCGCAGCCGATCGCGCGGTCTCGGCCGGCGCGGCTGCTGGACACACTGCATCGACTCGAGGAAAACCAGCAGGTCGAGATACAGGCCAGCGAGACCTACGAGCGATGGCAGGCCGAGCGGCGCGCCGGAAGTGTGCCTGGTCAGCGCCTCGGGATGCCACCCAAGCCATATAACCCGCCGGCGGTGCCCGATGGCGTGATGAACAAGACCGATCCGGACTCGCGGATGATGCGCACCCAGGGGCAGCCGACGATCCAGGGCTACAACGCGCAGGCGGCCGTTACGCGCGGGCAAATCATCGTGGCGGCGGAGATCGCTGTCGAGAGCCCCGATTTCGGTCACCTGCAACCGGCTGTTCGTGCCGTGCTGCGCGAGCTCGAAGATGCGGGCGTGACACAGCGCCCGGAGACGGTCCTGGCCGATGCGGGTTACTGGCACACCAAGCAGATGGAGAACATCGTCAGCGACGGAATCCAAGTGCTGGTGCCGCCCGATGCAGGACTACGCGCGGACATCAGGCCGGGCTGGGACAAACGCCACTACGCGTTCATGCGCCGGGTGCTCGCCAGCGACGCCGGCCACGAGCTCTACAAGCACCGAAAAGCGACTGTCGAGCCCGTCTTTGCGCAGAACAAGTTCAACCGCGGCTTCCGCCGATTCCAACGACGAGGCAGAGCCGCGGCACGCTCGGAGTGGCGGTTCCAGGCAGCGATCCACAACTTGCTGAAGCTCCACAGCCACTGGACAGCTCCCGCGGTCGCCTGATCGATTCGCAGCGGTCCCGCTCGCCGCTCACGGTCGGGCGGAAGCCAACTCACCCCGGCAGCCACCTCGGACTTTGCCCGACAGCCACCGCCACAAGCACACCGGGGCGAAAAAGCGGAGGTGGCGGCCCCTAGCGGGCAGCTTTGACGTGGCGCTAGTCGAACGCTTGACGCGCCCTCGCCGCCGGGAAGTTCTCTAGACTTATCCGTACTTATCCACGATCCATGGATAAGTTGCGATAACTCAGGCTAACTGGAGCACGAATGGATCCAGTCAAGAATCCGTATACGCCCGGGGCCGGTACCCGTCCGAGTGAGCTCGCTGGTCGCGACGAGGAGATCGAGAGCTTCAAGATTCTGCTTGCCCGACTGCGCGATGCTCGACCCGAGCAGAGTCAGATCATCACCGGGTTACGCGGCGTGGGCAAGACGGTGCTGCTGAACACCTTCGAGGACCTGGCAGAGGGCACCGGCTACCTCACCGCCTTTCGTGAGCTCACGCAGGAGACCTCGCTGCCCGAGCTCTTGGCCAAGGATGTCCAACGGCTGCTGCGAGAGCTGAAGCTGAGCGCGAAGCTCGCAAACGCGGTGCGCGCCAGCCTCTCCAACCTGAGCGCGTTCAAGCTCACCGACCCGAACGGGTTCGAGCTGTCGATTGACATCAGGAAGCTGCGCGAGCAGCCGTTGACCGAGGATCTGATCGAGCTGTTCCTGCAGCTCGGTAGCGCGGCCAAGGCCAAGCAGGTCGGCATCGCGTTCTTCCTCGACGAGATCCAGTTCGTCAAAGAACCCGAGTTCCGCGCGCTGATCAGCGCGCTTCATCGCGCGATGCAAAAACAACTTCCGGTGACGCTAGCGGCCGCCGGACTGCCTCAGATCCCGCGGCTCGCGGGTGAGGCTCGCTCGTACGCCGAACGACTGTTTCGGTTTCCGCACCTTGGAGCGCTGGACGAGCCAGCTGCTCGCGCGGCGCTGGTCATTCCGGCCGAGCGCGAGGGCGCCGCCTACGAGGAGCCAGCGATCAAACGCACGCTCGAACTCACTCAGGGCTATCCCTTCTATATCCAGGAGTTCGGGAAGCACATCTGGAACCTCGCGGCGTCATATCCCATCACCCGAGACGACGTGGATCGCGCGGCGCCGCGTGCCGAGGAATCGCTTGACCGCAGCATCTACGAGGTCCGCATCCAGCGAGCCACCATCAAGGAGCGTCGCTACCTACGGGCGATGGCAGAGCTCGGCGATGGTCCATACAAGGTCGGCGCCATCGCCAAGGCAATGGGAAGCACCACCACGGCGCTGTCAACCGTGCGCCAGAAGCTACTTGACCGCGGACTGATCTACGCAACCGAGGATTACGGCTACCTCGAGTTCACCGTTCCCCGATTCGACGAGTTCATGCGGCGCAATACCCCCTTCAGGGCGCCACCCAGACGAAGTCGGCGGACGTCCTAGCGAGGCCCCGCTGCCCGCGCATTGCGAGACCGCAGCGGAGGGGGTCGAAATGCGCGTCGCGCGAGCGAAGCAGGTCCGGTTAGCGCTGGCACAGGCGTAGCAGGTGGCGTGCCCTGCGTCTCGGGCTGGGCCCTGCCGGGTGGGCGTTTATTGAGGCGCGAGTCGTGACCGACTGGTGTCGGCCACGGCTCCGATTGGTTGGCTGCTGGTGATGGGGGCTATGCCGCGACGGGATCCTCTGTGACGTTGGCGGTGCGGGCCGCATCATGTTCCTCGGATGCTGGGGCCGGGGCGCTTTTTGGGACGACGAGTGCGAGGACCGCACCGATGCCGAGGACCACGGCACCGATGGGGATCGCTGCTGTGAGGCCAGCGGTGTATGCGTGCGGGGAGGCGTAGGAGCCGTGGGCGCTGAAAACCGAGGCGAGCACGGCCACGCCGATGACACCGCCGAGCTCACGGATCGCGTTGGTGGCCCCGGAGGCCTGGCCGGCCTCCTGCGGTCGCACGGAGCCGAGGACTGCGTTGGCTGACGGGGCGAACACGAGTGCCATGCCGGCGCCCGCCAACATGAACGGGACGATCAGACGGCTATAGGCGATGTCGGGAGTGATGATCGCTCCCAGCCAGGCGATCGCTATGGCCTGAAGAGCCAAACCGGCTGACATCAGCGGTCGCGGTCCGAGCCGGTCGCTCAGCATCCCCGCGACCGGCGCGACGATCATCGGCATGCCGGTCCAGGGAAGGGTCCGCAGGCCGGCCTGGAGCGGCGAGTAACCCTGCGTGCTCTGGAAGAACTGGGCCAGCAGGAAGATCGAGCCGAACACGCCGAAGTACATCGCGAAAGAGAGGCCGTTGGTCGCGGCGAACGTGCGCGAGCGGAAGAACCGCATCGGCAGCATCGGCGCGGGCGCGCGCAGCTCCCATGCAACGAACGCGATCACGAATACGATCCCAGCGGCCAGTGAGATCAGGATCGTGGCGCTGGACCAGCCCAGGTCCTGGCCCCGGATCGCCGCATAGGTGATCCCCAGCAGGCCAGGTCCTGCCAGGGCCAGTCCTCGCAGGTCCAGGCGGGCGCTCGGCCCTCGCGATTCGCCTAGCTTGGTGAGACCCAGGGGCACCAATATGAGTCCGAGGGGCACGTTGATCCAGAAGATCCAGTGCCAGGAGATGCCGCTGATCACGGCGCCTCCGACGAGCGGTCCGATCGCCACGCCGAGGCCGCGGTCGTCACCACGAGGTTGTCGAGCGTGGTCATGAACACGCCGAGCGAGACGATCGCGAGGGTCCACGGCAGGCTCGGCCTGGGCATGGACCGGCGGTGGAGGAATTGTGGGGTAGGCCTCATTTGGGTCAGCCTTCCTTGCATCGTGCTCACGCACTTCGGTGGTAGGACTGGTGAGTGCTGGCTCACGTCTTGATCAGGAGCGAGGCTTGAGTTCCCGAGCCCGTTCGGGTGCTGTTGGAGACCGCCGGTCGGCGCAGAGGATTCACGCCTACGGATTAGAGCCCCGCCGCTCGGCGAGCGCCGGTCAGAGCCATTCCGTGCGCATCTCGGATGCGGGGTGGATGGCGGTTAGGCGTAGCTCCTCGCGACCCGTGTTAGCGAACCGATGAGGGGCGCCGGCGGGCGCAATGACGATGTCACCCGACAGGGCGGTGATCTCGATCTCGTCGACTTCGAACGTTGCCCGTCCGGCCTCGAGAATGAACACCTCCGGGTAGGGGTGAATGTGTGGCTCGACCCCGGCACCGGGAGGCGAATGCACAAGGAAGAACGACGCTGGAATGCCTCCGTGTCGCGCGCCGACGAACTGATGTGCCTCCTCGGTTCCCGGTAGGTCGTTGCGTCCGATCAGGGTTGTTGACGTGACTTCGCGCATGCTGAGGCTCCCTTGGTTGGTGGGCTTTCGAAACTCGAGGCCGAAGTCGGCGCTCTCGACGCTGGCGACCGCCCGGGCCTCCAGAGTGAGCCGAGAACTGGCCAGGCCGCAAACTGTTCGTGCATTCTGCGCCTGTTCGAGTCAGCTGTCCAACAGATAGTTACGCTGACAGCAAGCGATATGATCAATGAATGGAGCTGCGGCAACTCGCTCACTTCCTCGCCGTGGCTGAAGAGCGTCACTTCACCCGGGCCGCGCAGCGGGTACACCTCACGCAGTCCAGCCTGTCCAGCTCGATCCGCTCGCTCGAACGCGAGCTGGGCGCGGAGCTGTTCGTCCGAAGCACCCGGCGAGTCGAGCTGACCGAGGCCGGCCGAGCGCTGACCCCGCCGGCAAGACGCGCGGTCGTCGCGTCCGACGAGGCCCGAGACGCCGTCGCGGGGGTGCGCGGCCTAGTGCGCGGCCAGTTGACGATCGGCATGATCCAGACGCTCGGACTTGAACTGAACGCCCCGGCACTGCTAGCGCGCTACCACCGGCGACACCCCGCGGTCACCCTGCGGGTAGAACACGACAGCGTCCCATCCCTCGTCCACAGAACCGCCGACGGAGAGCTCGCGCTTTCGATCGTGGACCTCCCACTCGGGCCCCAGGCCAACCGTGTCCGAGCCCAACCGCTCGGAACCGAAGCGCTGCTGCTCGCGGTCCCCGCAGAGGACCCGCTGGCTACCCGCCGTCGGATCCGGCTGTCAGACCTCTCCGACCGCGAGTTCGTCGAGTACCGCTCAGACTCATCCCTGCGCGCGAGCGTCGATCAGGCCTGTCGCGACGCCGGGCTGCGGCGCCACGTCGTCGGCGAAGTGGACACAATCGCTGACCTCGTGGAGATGATCGCGCACGGAGTCGGTATCTCGCTGCTGCCCCCTCTAGCCATCCGAATGGCGACTGGCAGAGTGGTTGGGCTCGCCACAGAACCGAGCATCCCCCGCCAACTGTTGCTCGTCACACCTCTCGACCATCAGCCCTCGCCAGCCGCCAAAGCGCTACTCGCCCTGATCGACTGAAGGGCGCTGGCCGGCCGGCGCAAGTCGGAGCGCGGTGGTGCCCGGAAGGCCGCGAGATTGCCTCGTGGATCCAACGGCTGGAGGACGCCCGTCTACGGACGACGGAAGTTGCGCGCGACGAGCAAAGCGGGAGCGGCCGTGTTCACGGGACCGACCTGAGATTCGCCACGAGCGCGACGAGCGACACGGTGGCTGTCGGCGAACGTGTCGAGTGCCCCGCTCGCCGCGCAAAGCGGATATCTCGCCTGTTTCACGGAATGCCCGTGTTGACAGCGATGCGGAACTACACGTGGGCCTCCGTGGTGGCTATGCGCAGATCCCGCGGATCGGTGGTCGAAGCGGTTTCCGGCGTGGTCGCCGGATCCTTCAGGACGATGAACGCGACTGCCATCGCCGCCACCACGAGGATCGCCCCGATCAGGAACGCGACGTGGTAGCCGCCGACGATCGCGGACAGCGTGTGCGAGCCGTGTGTGTGGCTCGAGGCCACCGAGGCCAGCACCGCGAGCCCGAGCGCGCCACCGACCTGGGCGGTCGTGCTTACGAGCCCCGAGGCGAGCCCCGCGTCGGCAGCCGTGGCGCCTGACATCGCGAGTGTCATCAGCGACGGGAAGCAGACGCCGCAGCCGATCCCGAGCAGCACCATCGTCGGCAGCACGTCGACGACGTAGCTCCCGTGCTCCGGCGCACGGCTAAACCACAGCATCGCCGCGCCGATCATCACGATCCCGACGCGGACGGTGGGACGTGCGCCGAAGCGGGTGATGAACTTCTCGGTGTATCGGACCGACAGCGTGCCCATCAGCACCGTCACCGGGAAGAACGCGAGCCCGATCTGGAGCGCGTCGTAGTGGAGCACGCGGCGCACGTATAGGGCGCCGAGGAAGAACACTCCGAACATCCCTGCCGCTGTCAGAGCCTGGATCAGGTTCGCGCCCGAGACGTTGCGCGAGCCGAAGATACGCAGCGGGACCAGCGGCGTCGCGGCGGTCGACTCGCGGACGAGGAACGCCACCGCGAGCACGCCGGCCGCGATGCCGAGCAGCGGTGCCGGCTTGACGATCGCGTAGACGATGAGCATCAGCGCGCCGGTGCTGAGAACAGCGCCGGCGACATCCGCGCCCGCCGTGAGCCCGATCCCGGGGTCGGCCTCGAGCAGGCGACGCGCGAACACGGCGGTGCCGACGCCGATCGGGAGATTGACGAAGAAGATCCAGTGCCAGTTGATCGCCTGGGTCAGCACGCCGCCGACGAGCAGTCCGATCGCGCCGCCGGCCGAGGCGACGAACGCGAACACGCCGATCGCCTTCGCCTGCTCCCTTGGCTCATTGAACATCGTCACGATCATCCCGAGAATCACCGAGGAGGTCATCGCGCCGCCGGCGCCTTGGGCGAACCGTGCGGCGATCAGCATGCCCTGGCCCGAGGCCAGCCCGCAGACCGTCGAGGCCGCTGTGAAGACCGTGAGACCGCACAGGAACATCCGCCGGCGCCCGATCAGGTCACCGAGCCGGCCCGTGAGGAGCAGCAGGCCGCCGAACGTGATCAGGTAGCCGTTTACGACCCACGCGAGGCCGGACTGCGAGAAGTGAAGGTCCGACTGGATTGTCGGTAGTGCGACGTTCACGATCGTCGCGTCGAGGACGATCATCAGCATCCCGGTGCACAGCACGTACAGCGCGATCCACCGGTTGTCTCTTGTTTCTGGTCTCATGGGGATTCTCCGCATCAGAGCGTTTTGTCGGGGTGGGAGTGTTCGCCGGCGTCTCGCTCGCTGCCGCCCCGCCGAGCTGGCCGCCTTGGCCTGCCGAAGCAGATCGTCGGTGTGAGCCCTTGCTAGATAGAGAGTCAAGTGCGAATTCATGGTTTCTGTTTGGTCCTGAAGGTGGTGGGGGGCGCGAGCTGTGCCGCGCATCGATGACAGTGCCAGCGCTCGACTGGGGTCGAATCAGCGGAACCGCCGGTCGAGTCGCCGGCCTATCTCCAGCAAGCGCGACTTCTCATAGTCACGACGCCACAGCAGGGTCGTTATGTGACACCGCCCCTGCACTCCCCATAGCCGGCGTGCAGTTGGGCGGAGCGGTACCGCCAATCGACGGCCCGAGCAACGCATGACACCGCGGGCAGTGTGTGTGACCGAGCACGCCGTGCGCCCCCGTTCGCGAACCCGCCCAAGCGGCATCGATGCCCGGCGGTTGCGTTGTCTGGTTGACGGGCTTCACGCGGCCTCCTGGTGCCGAGTGCCAGCGTATGGTGGGGTTGCCGCTGTCAGGGAGGCCCGCTGGCCGCTGGCGGTGCTTGATCTCACGGGTTGGCCGGTGATCAGGCGCGCCCCGCGGCCGTGCGCGATGAAGCTGAACGCCCAGCGGGTCACGACGAGGATCCGGTTCTCGATGCCGATCAGGTACCACAGGTGCACCGTTAGCCAGGTGACCCACGCGGCGAAGCCGCTCAGCCGGACGCCTTTGATCTCAGCCACGGCGCTTGCCCGCCCGACCGTGGCGAGGTTGCCCTTGTCGCGGTAGCGGAAGCGCCGGGCGGGGCGGCCGCTCATACGGTCGCGCACGACGCCGGCGGCGTGGCGGCCCTGTTGCATCGCAACCGGCGCAACTCCGGGCAGCGGAACAGGCGTCCCTTCTGCCTGTCTGATGCGGACCATGTCCCCGATCGCGAGCACCTCGGGGTGACCGGGGAGCGACAGGTCCTCCAGCACTTCGACGCGGCCCGCGCGGTCGACATCGAGTCCGGCGCGCTGCGCGAGCACACCGGCGAGGCTCGAGGCGACCACGCCCGCCGCCCAGATCACCGTCCGTGCAGGGATCCGCTCGGGCGCATCGTTTGGCCCCTGGAGGGTGACCGAACGACGGTCGAGGTCGGTCACCGCGTGGCCGAGGCGGGTTCTCACCCCGAGGCGCTCGAGCGAGCGCAGCGCCTTTGCCGAGAGCGACGGAGGGAAGGCGTTGAGGATCCGGTCGCCGGCTTCGACGAGCAGGATCCGCGCCTCACTGGGGTCGAACGAACGGAAGTCTGAGCGCAGGTCGTGCGCGATCTCCGCGATCTGGCCCGCCATCTCAACGCCGGTCGGACCAGCGCCGACGACCACGAACGTCAGCCAGGCCGAGCGCTGCTCATTGTCCGGTTCGAGCTCGGCGGCCTCAAATGCTGCGAGCAGGCGGCGCCGGAGCGTAAGGGCGCCCTCGAGCGTCTTGAGGTCGGTCGCTGGCTCGCGCCACTGATCGTGGCCGAAGTAGTTGTACTGCGCGCCGCCCGAGACGATCAGCGTGTCGTATGCCACATCTTCGGTCGCGTGCTCACCCACCACCGGACGCAGCCTGACCAGCCGAGCGTCGAGGTCGATGTCATACACCTCGGCAAGCACGATGTGGACGTTGCGATGGCGTCGAAAGACGCGCCGCAGCGGATAGGCGATCTCGGCGGGCGACAACGTGCCCGTCGCGACCTGGTAGGCCAGCGGCTGAAACAGGTGGAAATTGCGTCGATCGATGAGCGTGACCTCGACCGGCATGCGGGCGAGCTTCAACGCCGCCTGAAGCCCACCGAAGCCGCCGCCGATGACAACCGCGCGGTGCCGGCGCTGAGACGCAAGCCCTCGATCGACGGGCGAGGCGAGCAGCGCCGGGAGCTGATGCCTCATCGGTGTTCCTTGGGGGAATGAGGGGTCATCGGAAAGACTCCAAGCCGGAACCTCGATGCGGGTTCTCACCGCCACCGGGGGGAACAGCGGCCAGCTCCTCGCGTCGCGCACCGAAGGCCAGGCGCCTGGTCTGCTCAGCGGACGGGCCCTTCCCCTCGGCCGCGCGCGCCGCGCCTAGCTGCACGGAACGGACGAGCAGCAACTCGACGAGCGCGACGGTCGGGCGAAACGGGTCCGCGATGGCTGCCGAGTCCACAAGGGACATTGCTGCGCGCAGCTCGCCGTCGACCTCACCGACTAGCAACGGCGCCGCGGGAACCGATGCGCTGTCGAGCTCGGCAAGGCGGCGCAGGGCAGCGTCGTCGTCCTGACACGCATAGCGGATCCGAACATCGGCATCGGCAGACGGTGCTGGCCGGGGCCATCCGTCCGCCGAGCCACGCACGCGGCGCGCGGCGCGGCGGACGGCCGCGGAAACCCACGAGCGCCGCTGTTGTGCCTCAACGACGCGGCGTCGGTCTGCAGCCTGGCGCAGAAGCTCGTCGGTTCTGGTTTGTGCGAGATATCGGTAGACGTGGGAATTCATGGTTCTGAAGCGCCTGTCGAAGCTGGGGGACGCGCTGGCAACTGTTGCGAGGTGGTGCACAACCGGCCTCACCGATGTCGCGAAAGACGGAGCACGGAGCTACCGGATCCGCAGAGCCGAGTTGGTGTCTTGAACGCGGCTTGCGGTTCGGTCAGCCGTCGGTGCGCAACCCGGCCCGAAGTGGCGAGCGCCTTGCGCTCAGCGTCCTGCTCGGGTCACAGTGCCGGCGAGATCGAGGGGTAGACTCGCTACATGGGAGACGTGGATGCCGATATCCGGCAGCTTGCGGCTTGGCTGGACTCCAACGCGCAGGAGGTCACCGATGTCGTGGACGATCGGCTCCGCGACGAGGTGCCGGAGTATTTCGAGGGCATCGACCCGGGCATGGCCGATGTCGAGCGGTCCAGCATCGTGGCGAACCTACGTGCGGTGGCACACGGTTTGGGGCACGGCCGCGCGATGCCTGACCGCCTGCCGCCCGGCGCGGTCGACGAGGCGCTGCTGGCGGCAGGCGAAGGGCTTCCGTGGGCGGCGCTGCTTCGGACTTACTCGATCGGGCATGCCAGCCTCTGGGAGCAGATGTGCGCCGAGGTGGAGCGGCGGGGACTTCCGGACGCGCGGCGGGTCGAGGCGCTCCGGGTCCTGTCGCGGTACCTGTTCGCGTACGTCGACCAGGTCACAGGAGAACTTGCGGAGCTGTACCAGGCAGAGCGTGACCGGCTGCTGCGCAGCCAGGAGCGCAAACGCGCGGCCTTGACGCGCGAGCTGCTTGCGGGAATGCCGGTGTCCGAGGAGGAGCTCGGATACCGGTTGCGCGTAGATCACGTCGGCGTGGTTGCCTGGGGTCGGAACCCCGAGGCGGGCGCCACGCAACTCGCGCAGGAGCTTGGCTGTGCGTTGCTGATCGCGGGCGGCGCCGGGCGCTCGCTGTGGGCCTGGCTGGGTGGACGTACGCGGATCGGGGCTGCGGCGGCGCGAGCGCTGGAGCGGTTCCTGCCCGAGGAAGGAACGTTTCTGGCCTGCGGCGATGTGGCATTTGGTGAGCAAGGGTTTGTCCAGACCCACCGGCAGGCGCTGCAGGCCTACAGGGTCGCGATGATCGGCGGCGCGCCGGTTACCCGGTATGACGATGTCGCACTCGAGGCGCTGGTCGTCCAGGATGAGCGCCTCGCGCGAGAATTCGTCGCACGCGAGCTTGGACCGCTGGCGGCCCCTGACGCCAAGACCGCCCGACTGCGTGCGACGCTGCGGGCCTATTTCAGTCTGGGTCAGAATGCGTCCGCGGCCGGCGCGCTGCTCAAGGTCCACGAGCGGACCGTGGGCTACCGGCTCGCCACGATCGAGGAGCGTATTGGGCATCCGATCACCCGCCGCCGCGATGAGCTCGGGCTGGCCCTGCGGCTCCACGCGCTGATCGAGTCCGACTCGGATGTGGCCGTCGAGGGCGAGCCGGCGGTGCCCGCGGTCCGCGAGCGCATCGTCGTGGACGGCGGCGAGTAGCTCCGGCGCGCTTCCTTTCGGGAATCCGACAACGGCGAGGACTTCCTTTGCGGTGTACGCATGGTGAAGCGCGCCCGTGCCCGGCACTCTGCCTCTGAGCGAATGGCCGGCTCGCAAATTGAAGCGGACGGCACGTAGCGGTTGCACACCGCTGGTCCTCGCTCACCGACTCGCGCTTTTCCTGACCAGACCTCTCCTGGAGGCCCAATGACGTCCACATCGCGAATATCAATCGCTGGCGCGCGTTCGCGCTGTTGGCAGTGTCGTACTTCATGACGATCATCGACGCGACGATCGTCAACGTCTCGCTGCCGACGATCGGACGCGACCTGCACTTCAGCGAGACGAGCCTGCAATGGGTCGTGACCGCGTACGCGATCACGTTCGGCGGCTTTCTCCTGCTCGGTGGCCGCGCGGCGGATCTGCTCGGCCGCCGCCGGATCCTGATGCTCGGGCTTGCCCTGTTCACGGCGGCGTCGCTGGCCTGCGGGCTCGCGACCAGCGAAGCATTCCTGATCGGGAGCCGGGCCGTTCAGGGACTAGGCGCAGCGAGCATGGTGCCCGCTGCCATGTCAATCGTTATGAACATGTTCGAGGAGGGCGCGGAGCGCAACAAGGCGCTCGGGATCTGGGGCGGGCTCGCTGCCGCCGGCGCGACGGTCGGGCTGATCGCCGGTGGGCTTCTCACCCGGTACGCCGGCTGGCAGTACATCTTCTACCTGAACATCCCGATCGGCGCAGCCGCGCTGGCACTCGCACCGCGACTCGTCCCAGACACCCGGCCGGCCGCCGTGCGCCGGAAATTTGATGCGCTCGGGGCGATCGCCGGCACGGGCGGGTTGGTGCTGCTGGTCGACGCGATCTCCGGCGCGACGCAGTACGGCTGGGAATCAACGAGAACGATCGCGCTCCTCGCGGGATCCGCGGCGCTGCTCGTCGCCTTCGCGGCGATCGAGAGCCGGGCGCAGGAGCCGCTGCTGCCGCTCTCGATCTTTCGGCTCCGCACGCTCGCCGGCGCGAACATCGCCGCCCTGCTGTCGGGCGCCAGCTTCTTCGGGTTCATCTTCGTCGGCACGTTGTACATGCAGCAGGTGCTGCACTACAGCGCCCTTCAGACCGGGGTCGCGTGGCTCGCCACATCGCTGAGCTCGATCGCGCTCGCCGGCCTCTCCCAAAAGCTGGTCACTCGCCGCGGGGCCAAGATCGTGATGACGATCGGGATGACGCTCATCGGCGCGGGGGTGATCTGGGCAAGCCAGGAGCCCATCCACGGGCACTTCCTGGCCAACCTCGCCGGGCCCATGATCATCACCGGCGCAGGCACTGCGTTCGCGTTCATCCCGATCTCGATCGCCGCGCTCGCCGGCGTCGCCCAGCAGCAGGCCGGTCTCGCGTCCGGGCTGATGAACACCTCACGACAACTGGGCGGAGCGCTCGGGATCGCAATCGCCTCGAGTATCGCCGTGGGCCACACCAAGACGTTGCTTCACAGCGGCAACGCACTGCCCGTGGCTCTCGCCGGCGGCTTCCAGCGGGCGCTGTGGGTGCTCGGCTCGATCGCGCTTCTCGCTCTCCCGGGGATCTTCCTGCTCGTCCAGCGCGACGGACCCTCCGACACCGTCGCCAAGGCCGCGATCCGGAAGGCGGCGACCGCCGTCGCCAGCCCGAACTGAGACACATCGACCAACCGCACACAGAGGAGACAGACCGATGGAGGACCTAATGCGTTCGACCCACTACGCCGAGCAGCGCCCGGCGCCTCGTTCGGCACCCGGCTCGATCCCGGAGCTGCGCGCAGCGCTCCTGGGTGAGGTGGTCGCGCCCCACGATCCCGGGTACGAATCAGCTCGGCTAGTGGTCAACGCCGCAGTCGACCGGCGACCCGCGCTGATCGTCCGCCCTGCCGATTCCGCCGACGTGGCGCTCGCCGTCTCGCTCGCGCGCACCGAAGAGCTTGAGCTCGCCGTTCGCGGCGGCGGGCACAGCTTCGCTGGTCACGGCACGAGCGACGGGGGACTGGTCTTGGACATGTCCAATATGTGCGCGCTGCACATCGACCCGCAGCGGCGGATAGCGTGGGCCCAGGCCGGGCTCACAGCCGGCCAATACACCGCACAAGCCGCGAAGCATGGCCTCGCGACCGGATTCGGGGACACCGGATCGGTCGGGATCGCGGGGCTGACCCTCGGAGGAGGCATCGGCTGGCTCGTCCGCAAGCACGGCCTCACGATCGACGATCTGCTCGCCATGGAGCTCGTGACCGCGGACGGGGAACGCCTCCGGGTCGATTCTGACCGGCACCCAGATCTGTTCTGGGCGCTCCGCGGCGGCGGCGGGAACTTCGGGGTCGTGACACGACTTGAGTACCGGCTGCACGAGATCGACACAGTCCTGGGTGGCATGCTGGTGCTGCCAGCGAGCCCCGGGATCGTGCGCGCGTTCATCGCCGCCGCCGAGGACGCGCCGGATGACCTCTCAACAATCGCCATCCTGGCGCGGCTCCCGCCGTTGCCGTTCGTATCCGCAGAACATCACGGCCAGCTGGCTCTGATGGTGCGCGTGGCGTATGCCGGTCATCTCGAGCACGGTGAGCATGCCCTCGCTCCGCTGCGAGCACTCGTGATGCCGCTCGCCGACGTGATCACGCCGATGCCCTATCAACAGTTGTATCCGGCGGAGGGACCCGGGCCCGGCCGACTTCGGAGGGCTACCCGGTCGATGTTCATCGACCACTTCACTGAGCACGCCGAATCGACGGTTTTCGACCGAGTGCAACTCGGGCCATCCGCGATGTCAGCCGTGGAGATCAGGGTGCTCGGCGGCGCGATGGCGCGCGTCCCGTCGGACGCGACCGCGTTCTCGCACCGCCGGCGGCGCCTGATGGTGACGTTTGGGGCCGGATACCAGGATCAGGCTCAAGCAGCTTCGCACGAGACATGGGTCGCCGACTCCCTGACCGCGATGCGCCCCGCCGTACATGGCGTCCACGTCAGCTTCCTCGGCGACGAGGGGACCGCTCGGGTTCATGAGGCCTATCCCGCGGACACCTACGAACGGCTGGCGGCAATCAAGCGACGCTATGACCCGACGAACCTGTTCCACGTCAACCAGAACATCGCGCCCACTGGCCGGGACGATGTATGAGCAACAGCACATGCCAACAGCGCGCGTCGACGTACGCGTGAGCCGGCCGCGGCTACCACCCGCATGAGGAGAACCTATGACCAAGGTATCTGTCAAACCTGCGCAATCGGGCCATCGTGGCGATGTACGCGGGCCTTGCACTCACAGTCGTCACGCTCGTCGTCCCCTACATCGACCACGCAACCGCCAATGTGCTGGCCGGCCACATCCGCGCCGGCTATCCCACGTACAGCCCGGCGCGCATCGACACGGCCGTCACGACCTACCTGGTGTACGTGTCCATCATCGGAGCGCTCGGCGTCATCTCCTGGCTCTGGACAATCCGGATCGTCAACGCCGGGAAGCGATGGGCGCGCGGCGCCGCGACCGCGATGTTCGCGCTCGCAACAGGCATCGCGCTGTTCGATCTCCTCGTCAAGGACACCTCTGGGGATACAGGCCTGCCACCGCTGCTCGGCTGGATCGGAATGCTGCCATGCCTGGCCGGGCTTCTAGCAGTCACGCTGCTCTGGAGGAGATCGTCATCGGTACGGGCCAGCGCTCACGAGGCACCTGCCGCCCGAGCGCTGCGTTGACGCCGGACACTGCGCGCGGTTGCTCAGGTCCAGCGCTGGCAGGACTTCAAAGCCCACGTCACCGCCTATCTGCTGATCAACATCACGCTGATCGCGGTTTGGGCTGCGACTGGGGCTGGCACCTTCCCCGGGATCTCCTCCGCCGGCCAGGGCCTCCCCCCCCCCCCCTCCGTTCTCCCCCCCCCCCCCCCCCCTTCCCCCCGCGGCCCGCCCCCCGCGCGCATAACAGCGGGCCCCCCCCCCCCTCCCCCCAAACCCCGCCCCCCCCTCTCTCTCTCTCCCCCCCCCCCCCCCCCCCCCCCCCCCCCCCCCCCCCCCCCCCCCCCCCCCCCCCCCAAACCCCCCCCCCCCCCCTCCCCCTCTCTCCCCCCCCCCCCCCGCCCCCGAAAAAATCCCGCGCGGGGGCTGTCTCCCCCCCCCGTGGGGCGACGACCCCCCCCCCCCCCCCCCCCCCCCCCTTCTCCCCCCCCCCCCCCGGCGCGCGGGGGGGGCCCCCCCCTTTCTCCCCTCCCCCCCTGCGATAGTCGCGCCGACCGCGTGGCCGTGACCGCCCGCGATCGCCGAGTTGTGCGCTCCGAACAACCGGCGGCTGCTGCCAGCCGACCGCCGGCTCGCGTACGCGCTCAAGTAGCGCCCCCTGGCGTGCGCTCGAGCGCCGGACGGGATCGGGCGTAGGGCTGGCGCCGCCACGCCATGGCGGCGTGCGTTCTGCCCTGCTGAGGCCCGGGTCGGCTTTGTGCGCCGGCGGGCGCCATACACGGCGCGCGTCGCGCCGAGGCTTGCGTAGGCCTTTTGTCAGCGTAAGATGGGTCGTATAGGTACGCCTTAATGGTCGCTTCCGCGCGTCCTAGCCGGCGCGCGATCTCGGCGATCGTCAGGTTCTCTCGGTCGCGATAGTGACGCGCGAGCTGGGCGGCACGTCGGCGTTCGCTAACCCGGTCACTCATCGATTGACTCCCTTGGTCAGCTGTTGCCGCAGGCGCAGGAGAGGACTGTACCGGAGGTACTGGACAGCCTCTAGGCGCGCAAAAAATACCATCCGGCGCGACGTAGTCCAGTCCGGCGACACGAGCTTGTCAATGAAACCTGATCGGAGAGTTCTGCTTTGGACGGCCGAGCTCCTGGAGCAGCCGTCGAGGGACGGCACCCGGTGCGGCGACAAAGCAGAACCCATGCCCGGCTCGCTCGGCGCCAATGCGCGCGCTCGAATTGGGCGATAGGAGCAGCCAGGTCGACCGGCCTGGCGGCGGTCAAGGACCTCTGGTCGTGCGTAGACGCGAAGTTGGGCAAGGGCAATCGGAGCGCCGTTCGCCAAACGCGTCAAGAGCGTGAGCGCCGCACCATAAGCGGCTAAGGCTGCCGCTGGCCGGTTTGGCGGTCGTTCCTGGTCCGGAACACTCACGCTCTGTGACACTTGAATCCTACGCCTGCTCCGGAGAAGGAAGGTCCGTAGTTTCAAGCAGTAAGGGTTCTACGTTTCCGCGGCCGCCGCAGTACTCGCGCATCCGCCCGTGCCGGTGTCGCGCAAGTACCGCCGAACGTGATCAGGCGAAATCCGGAAGCCTGGGAGCACGAAGATGATGGCGCTTTGGCCTTGGCCATGAGCCAAGTCCTGAACATGGCCGCGAGGCTCCGCGGCCGGTTATCGCGCTCGCACGAATCTCGACAAGCGCCGATGTTGCGGTCCGCGCGATCGCTCTTCAGGTTTCGTCACCCTCGCGTCGCGCGATCGCAGTAGCGACAAGGGGATCGCGCCGGTGCGGTGTGCTCGGCGCCGTGCCGGACGATCGGGCGTTGCCGGCGCGGAGCATGGGCGACCGGCGCGCGCGGCTGCCTGTGTCCGAGAGCAGCCCTGCGCCACGAGGCGCCAGTGACCAGGTGGATGAAAGGACCCACCCCCGGCCGCCGTACTGGTCGGGTGAAGCTGTCGGGCAGTCTGCGATCCTCCATGCCGCGCTTCGCTAGATCCTCGACCGCCTGCGCCCCTGAGTCGAGGCGAGCCGCAAGCGCGCGCATGCCAATCGCCAGCCCTGCGGCCGGCCACGCTTTGACCAGCGCGCGAGCGCAACTTCTGGCTCGTTCAACCGTTCTCGATGAATGGCGCCGCCGATGGTCCGGGGGCGGATGACTCCGGTGGCGCTGGGGATAAGGGTTGGCCCCCCGGCGGACTTCGTCCGCGGGGGGACCAGTGCGCGCCGCGGGGGCGAGCGGCGCGCGGGTGACTCACGATAGCGAGCGCATGGGAAGACCCGAGGACGCCGTCGCGCGCTTCGCGCAGGGTTGGTCGTCAAGTCGGCGTGGAGCATGCCGATGGCGACGTGCACGGGCCCTCCGTTCGTGAGCGCGCAGGTGCGCGCTCGTGCTCCAGCTTCCCCGCGCTTGGCGAATTGCGAGGTCGGCACCCTGATGCCAGCTCTGCCCTGCTTTGGTGCCGCGACCCGCGTGTCGGCGCTTGCCTCTCGCCGGAGCGGTAGTGATCCGCCCGCTGGAATCGGGGGCGGCGCATCGCAGGATTCCCCGGGATCATGCGAAACGGCGGATGTGTCACATGGCACGGACCCACACGGGCTGCTCGCGGGGAAGCCGATGACGGCGATCACGGTGGATACCGTCGAGCGTCAGGGCTACTGGACCGAGTGTCTGCCTTAATTAAGGAAGCCTTTCGGCTGCTGTCTCGCCTGACCGGCCACCAACTCGAGGCTGTCTATCCCGGCGCTGTGTGACGGACCGAAAATCCTCAAACAGGTTGTGGGCCGCGTGACTCAAACACCAGAGGCACCAACTCGACGCCCCTCTGAGGCGCTGTTGTGTAGGCCGTCACGGCCGCTGCGAGAGACTCACCTTGCTCGGGGGAGCGTGCTCACGACCGGCGTCGCCCCGGGTCGCCGTGTCCGGCGCCGGGTCGGGGCCACGGCGCCCGGCGGGCATGTCGATCAGGACCCAGAGGCCGGAGGCGGCGGTAAGTCCGGCGACGATCGCGATCGCGCCGCCGTAGCCGAGCGTATCGGCGACACCTCCCGCGATCAACCCCCCGAACGCGTAGCCGCTGTCTCGCCAGAAGCGGTACACGCCGACGATCGGCGCGCGTTCGACCGGGGACACGGCGTCGGACATGGCCGCGATCAGCGTCGGGTACACGAGCGCCGTCCCGAGCCCTATGAATACCGCGGTGACGGTCGCGATCGCGACCGATCCGCCGCTGAGTGCGAGCACGCCGAGCGCCACGCCTTGTAGCAGCATGCCGGCGACGATGAGCGGCTTGCGCCCGATCTTGTCTGACCAGGCGCCGGTGGCGATCTGGGTGCAGGCCCAGACGGCGGGGTAGACGGCGGCGACAAGCCCGACCTGCGCGACGCTCGCGCCGTGCGCGGCGAGGAACAGCGGCACCAGCCCCCAGGCCAACGCGTCGTTGAGGTTGTTGACCAGCCCGGCCTGGGAGCAGGAGCGCAGCGCCGGCACCCGGTAGCTGGCGCGTGCGAACGCCTCGCGCAGCTTGGGCGGCTTGACGTCCGCGCCGGGGTGCTGGCGCTGCTCGAGCGCGACGTGCGCGCCGGTGTCGCGGACGAACAGCAGTGACAGCAGCAGCGCGGCCACCGCGATCGCGGCGCCGGCGACAACCACCACGTTTCGCGCTGCGAATTGCGAGGCGAGCAGGCCGCTCAGGCCGGCGGCGAGCGCAACGCCGCCGTAGCCGGCCGCCTCATTGAGCCCGAGCGCGAGCCCGCGGCGTCGCGGGCCGACGAGGTCGATCTTCATCACGACCGTCATCGACCACGCCAGCCCCTGGTTGATCCCGAGGAACACGTTGGCGGCCACGACCCACGCCCAACTCGGCGCTACCCCGATCAACAGCGGCACCGGCAGCGCCGCCGTCCACCCTGCGATCAACAGCCGCCGGCGGCCGACCCGAGCGGCGAGCGCGCCGGCCGCCAGGTTCGTGAACGCCTTCGCGAAACCGAACGCGACGAGGTACGTCAGCACCGCGATGTCCGAGGTGAGGTGAAAGTTCTGCTTGCCGATCAGCGGCAGCACGGCGCGCTCGAGCCCGACCATCAGACCGACGAACGTGTTGATCAGGACCAGCAGCGAGAACTGCGGCGCGTTCTCGCGCAGCCCGAGTCGGACTTGGTGCCCGCCGACCGCCGCCGGGACGGTCATCCGCCCTTGACGAGCGGCCGGCCGGAGCGGTTCGCGGCCACGATCGTGGCTTGCGCTTCGGGCGCAGGCGGGATGTCGCGCACGAGCTCCCTCGCGAACTCGTCCTCGGATGAGAACCGCAGCGCCCGGTTGTGGCGGCGCTCGAAGCCGATCGTCGAGATCGGGTTGGCAGACAGCCCGCGCCCGCACACCGACCCCGAATAGTGCGACGGGTACAGCACCACATGGTCGGGCAGCGTCAGCAGCCGCTCGGTGATCGACCGGTAAAGGGTCCGGGCCATCTCCTCGACCGTGTGCTCGCCGTGGGCGTGCAGGTCGGGCCGGCCGGCGTCGCCGACCAGCAGCGCGTCGCCGGTCAGCACCAGCCACGGCTCCTCGCCGCGGGTGTGGTCGGTGACGAGGTACGCGTCGTGCGCGTGCGCGTGACCAGGGGTCGCCAGCGCCCGCAGCTCGACGTTCCCAAGCACGATGACCTCGCCGTCCTCGAGCGGATGATGCTCGAACTGCACGCCCGCCTTCTCGGGCAAGTACGCGGTAGCGCCGGTGCGGGCGACCAGCTCCGCCATCCCGGAGACGTGCTCGGCCTGCACGTGCGTGTCCAGCACGGCGACGATCGGCGCACCCTGCGCCTCAGCCACCGCGACGTATGCATCGACCAAATCGACGTGAGGCTCGATTACCGCGAACTGCGGATAGGTCTTGCACCCCAGCACGTACGACGCGCATGCCGTGTCGTCGTTGAGCAGCTGCCGGAAGAACACACGCGCCTCCAGGAACGAACACGAACGGATACGATTGACAAGCTATCAAGTAATCGATTGAATAGCAACGAGATGGATTCCCCGTACGCCAAGACCGCGCTGTTCGAAGCGATCGCGATGATGGGCAAGGCGTTCTCAAGCCCGGTCCGGCTCGAACTCCTCGACCTGCTCGCGCAAGCCCCGCGCTCGGTCGAGCAGCTCGCTCAAGCCAGCGGACAGTCGACCGCGAACACCTCCCAGCATCTACAGGCGCTGCACGCCGCCGGCATGGTCAGACGCACACGTGAGGGGACGAGCGTCCGCTACGCGCTCGCCGGCGATGACGCGCTCGCGCTCTGGCTGGCCCTGCGCGACGCCTCGGCAACCAGGCTGGCGCAGGTCGAACGCGCCGCCCGCGACTACCTCGGCGAGGACGTCGAGACGATCGGGCGCGAAGAGCTGCTCGCCCGACTTGGACGTGGCGAGGTGCTGCTGATCGACGTGCGCCCCGCGGAGGAGTTCGCCGCCGGGCACATCGACGGAGCGCGCTCGATCCCCCTCGCCGAGCTCGAGCGTCAGCTCAACTCGCTGCCGCGCAACGCCGAGATAGTCGCCTACTGCCGCGGCCCGTACTGCACCTTCGCCCACGATGCCGTCCGAACGCTGGCGCGCGCCGGCCGACGCGCCCGCCGCCTCCGAGACGGCTGGCCCGAATGGGCGCTCAAGCAACACGCAGAAGCCAGAACCGCCTCGGTCGGATGATGCGCCCGCGATCGCGCGTTATCCGATTGCGGGACGTAAGGCACGCTTCGCGCGGTCGCTGATCCGCGGCCGCCGCACGCAGGATCCGCTGTTCGGGCGGTTCCGTTCGACGGCCGCCGCTGCACGGTCCGGGTTGAGACCGACCACGCGGGACCCTCCAGCCGTCCGTGTCCTTCCATCCGCGCGCCCAGGCAGCGACGCGGTCAGTCACAACGACGGCTGCTGCTCGCGGAGGGGAGGCGGGCGCGGAGCTTGGATTGTCATCAACACGGCTCAGGAGGGCTCAGCCCGTAGGGCTGTCCGACGATGTCGTCGATCACTGCGATCCCGGAGACGTCGCCAACGGTTTGGTTGCGCATGACGGCTACGGCCACGCCGGAGTCGATGTCGGCGTATGCGGCGGCCCGGTTGGAGCCGACCATTCCAAAGGTCGACTCGGGGCGCGGCTGTGCGCTTCCGGGCCGAGCGGGGCTGTAGCCGAGAGCCCACTTGGTCGGGAATCCCGTCACCTGGTCGGTGCCGGAGAACGCCGGTGCCGCCATGGTTTGTAGGCGGTTGAGACGAGCTCGATACCGTCGACGTGCCCGAAGAGCGCGACGTACACTCGCGCGACTGCCCGCACCGACACGGTCCCTTGGGACGGAATATGCGCTGAGAGTAGGTCGCTGCGGTTGGCGACAGCAGCAGTCGGTTGCACACCCAACTCGGACTCCGGCTCGGACACCGCCTGAGCGAGCACCTACGCGAACTGGCAGAACAACCCGCCGGCGCCGTTCTGACCGCGCTCGCGATCGGACTCCTAGCCCCTAGTGGAGAAGCTGCTCAGCTGACCGAGTCAAGACCCGGCGCAGCTCAGCGCCGGTTCGAAGATGCTTAACGCGGCTGCGGTGGGCGATCGGCCTGAGCGCTTCGAAGTGAATGTACGCCTTGGTGCGCGAGGAAGCCGGCGATCGCCAGCGCCGCGACCGGGTCGGCCCACCACCAGCCGAACGCCCGCTGAGCCAGTAACCCTATGAGCGCGAGGGCCGCGAGTGCGATCCCCGAGACGGTGAGCAGGCTGTCAGCGCGAAGTGCGCGACTTCCAAGCTGAGTCGAGAGCCGGTACTTGCTGATCGCCAGGTAAGGGAGGACCACGAGCGAGGCCGCGGCTTCTGCGACTCCGAAGAGCGATGATGTCGCTCGGTGCCCGCCGGCGAGGGATAGGAGCGCTCGGACAAGGACGTAGAGTGCGATCACCGAGAACGCGACTCCGGCGAGGCGCAGGGCGATTCGCTCGGCGCGGACAGCGCGGGCCTCGTGCCCCTTCTCCTCCGCGCGAAACCGCCACACCAACAGCGCCGACACCGACGAGTCGACGACCGCGTTCACCCCAAACCCGATCAGTGACAGGCTCCCGGTCGCGATCGCCGTGCCGATTGCGACGCCACCGACAGAGACATTCCAGGCCACGGTGGCCGTGCAGAGCCGAGCGGCCCGGCGAAGCGGTGGCACCTCGCGCTGGGTCATCGGCCAAACCCTATGCGCCTAGCCAAGATGTCCCGCGCGTCTTTCCCGACGTCTGTTACGAAGTTGCCCGTCACATATGCCCGGCTCGGGAGCGGAGTCGTTCCAGGCACGGCACTCACGTTCCTCCCGCTACAGATGTGCCTGCCGACCGTCGTAATGTCCCGCGGCGTGCCGGCCCCGCGTTCTACTTACGTCTACGTCGTCGCCTGGACCGGGTTCGCGATACTCGCCGGTGTCGCCCTCGAGGCGTTGGGGGGCTGGGGTGTCCGGTAGGGCCACCCCGCCGAGGCCGTCTCGCGGCGAGACGACCGCGGCCCTTGACCCGCGCGCCGCGTCGGTCCAGAACACTTCAGCCGGGGAACATCGGCGACTTCTCCGTCGCGGCCTGGCACTCGAATACGCCACCCTCGGCTGGAACGTGATCGGCTGCGCCATCCTGGCGGTCACGGCGATCGCCGCCCGGTCGGTCGCGCTTGCTGGGTTCGGGATCGATTCCCTGATCGAGATCCTCGCCTCCACCGTCGTCATCTGGCAGCTGCGCGGCACCGACACCAACTCCCGAACCCGGCCCGCGCTGCGGATCATCGCGATTGCGTTCGCTCTCCTAGCGCTCTACATCGCTGTGCAATCCGGGGTCGTGCTCGTCGGCGGCGACCATCCCGGCCGATCGCTAATCGGGGCCGCGTGGCTCGCGCTGACCGCCGTAGCGATGTTCGCGCTCGCCTACGGAAAGGCCGACACCGGCCATCGGCTGGACAACCCGGTGTTGCGGACCGAGGCGCGGATTACCGTCATCGACGGTGCGTTAGCGGTGGCGGTGCTGATCGGCGTCGTCCTGAACGCCGCCGCGGGCTGGTGGTGGGCAGATCCTGTGGCCGCGCTCGTGCTCATCGTCTACGGCGGTCGCGAAGCCCGCCATGCCTGGCACGAGGCCGCAGCCATGAACGAGAGCCCGGCACTTGTCACCTGAGGAGAACAAGTCTGCTGGTGCGCCGGGTCGTGGACGAAGCCGTGGGGGGCGGCCGAAACCATGATTCGGCGACGACAGCGTCGTTGAGATCGCCCGAGCACGTCCTACAGGCCGGCGGCAGCGTGGCCGAGGGCGTGCGCTCGTTCGCCGAGCGCAGGCGCGATCGCCGCGCTCGGCATGTCAGGGTCGAGCATCATCGTCGCCGTGAACGCGATCCTGTGCCGTCGGCGAGCCGGGGACCGGCAGCCTGAGAGTGAACGTCGCGCCCCGCGCCAGGCCTGCGCTGCTCGCAAGGACCGTACCGCCGTGCGCCTCGATGATGGCGCGGACGATCGCTAACCCGATGCCGGTTCCGCCGCTGGCGCGTGCGCGTGCGGGGTCGATGCGGTAGAAGCGCTCGAACACCCTGTCGAGGTGCTCGGCGTCTGTGCCCTCGCCGTTGTCGGCGATGGCGATCTCGATCTGATCGGCTTGTTGGCCGACGGAAGCTTTCACGGTACCTCCGGGGGTGCGTGTCGCAGCGCGTTGGCGAGTAGGTTTGCCAGCACCTCGGCGAACCGCTCAGCGTCGACCTCTACGGCTGAGAGGTTCGGCTGGATCTCGCTCTTGAGGGCGACGTTCTTTGCCGCGTAGGCAGGGCGTGCGGCGCTGAGGGCGTTCTGTACCAGCTCGCCGGGCGGGACGGGAGCTGGGTGCAGGTCGAGTTGGTGCGCTTCGGCGCGTGAGACTTGTTGCAGGTCGTCGACGAGGCGGCCGAGCCGGGCTGTGTGCGAGCGGATTACGCTCCAGTTCTGTTCGTCTGTGGCGAGCACGCCGTCAGCGAGTGCCTCGACGTAGCTCTCGACCGTGGCGAGTGGGGTACGCAGCTCGTGGGCGACGTCGGCGAGGAGCTGCCGGCGGATCTCCGCGGCGTGCTCCAGCGAGGCGGCCATCTCGTTGAACGCGTCGGCGAGCTGGGCGAGCTCGTCGGTCCCGCGAACCGGCACCAACGGTCTGGTTCAACATCAGGACGCTCCTTGGGATCGGTGCGCTCGCGTTCCTGGTTGCCTTCGCCCGCCAGCATCCGGGGGTGCGCGAGGCGGGGCTGTGGTGGGTCGGCGCGATCGTGGTACTGCTGGTGCTCGCCGCTACGGCTCGGCTGGCCGCTCGGCCGACCACCGCCCGGCGCACGGCTAGAGCGCTCGCGCTGCTGCGCCGCTGGCAGCCCGCGCTGGCGGCGGAGGCGACCTCCCGAACCGCTGACGCCCTGCACGCGGAGGCCAAGGCCGTCGTCGGCAGCCCGCGCAACCATGTTGTGCTGGTCGTGCTAGCCGCCGGCTCCTGGATCGCGGACGCCGTGTGTTTGCGCCTGTCGCTGGCCGCCGCCGGCGTCACCGTAGACGCGGACATCGTGCTGCTCGCCTACGTAGTGGGGATCCTGATCTCCAGCCTCCCGTTGCTGCCCGGCGGGTTCGGCGCGGTCGAGGCCGCGATTCCCGCGATGCTGCATCACTTCGGCGCTCCGCTCGATGCCGCGCTCGCCGGTACGCTCGTCTACCGCGCCATCTCCGCACTGCTACCCGCAGCCGGCGGAGCCCTCCTGCTCAGCGGAACGGGGCTGCGCAGGGTTCCGTTCCGCCGCACCCGCAACGCGGAAAGGCCGAGCCGATCGCCTTGAACGAGCGGACCCGGACGGAAAGCTCGGACGCGTCCGGCGGAAACCGGGCTTTCGATCCTCGTCCTAGTCAGGCTGAGGCCGGGAATCGATGGCGCCCGCGGTCCTCACCGGCGCCCACGCCATCCGCTCGTGTCGTCGCAGCCGCAGGTATGGCGTTCCCGGCGGGCTCGATGGTGTCCGTAGCGCGAGCACCACGTTCCAGGGGCCTTGCAGGCGGAGGTCCTCCCCCAGACTCAGCCCGACCAGGCGGCGAAGACGCTCGGCTCGCTGCCATGGCACCACGACGATGTCTGTCTCGCAGTGTCGGGCGGCTTGGGCGAGCGCTTGGCGTTCCGGTCCGCACGCGGCGAGGTAGCGGACATCCCCGACTCACCGATCGCGTTCG
>CAVYRB010000003.1:0-1609240 GCA_963770735.1 uncultured Solirubrobacterales bacterium
TGCAGCAACCGTGCTCCCCGGGGCATACGACGTCCGCGAGGTCGCCTGGACAGCCGGCGGCGTTCTCTCGAACAAGTGCTGCACCGCCGCCTACCGCGGCGTCGGGATGACTAACGGTCAAGCGGTACGCGAGCTCCTGATCGACGAAGCAGCTCGCGCCCTCGAACTCGATCCCATCGAGCTGCGGCTCCGCAACATCATCGGCCCCGAGCCGGGATATGTGACCGCCACCAACATGCGCTACGACGGCGGCAGCTACGAGGAATCGATCCGCAAAGCAACCGAGCTGATCGACTATCCCGCTTTCCGGAAGCGCCAAGCCGAGCTGCGCGACCAAGGCCGCTATATCGGCGTGGGATTCAGCGTGTTCGTCGAGCCGACGGGCTTCGGGGCAGCGATCTCCACGGCCGTCGGCATTCCCTCGACCTTCTTCGACGCCGTCAACGTGACCGTCCAGCCGGACGGCACCGTGACCGTGCGAACGGGGCTCCACAACCACGGGCAGGGCCACGAGACGACCTTCGCGCAGGTAGCAGCCGACGCGGTCGGTGTGTCCTTGGAGAACGTCCGGGTGGTAGAAGGCGACACCGAGACCACGCCCTTCGGAATGGGAACCTACGCGAGCCGCAGCGCGGTCGTCGGCGGCGGAGCGGTCATTCGGGCGGGCACGGAAGTGCGCGAGAAACTGGCCGAGCTTGCCGCGTACATGCTGGAAGCGGCGCCGGCCGACATCGAGATCCGCGACGGATTCGCCAGCATCATCGGCGATCCCCAAGTCAAGCTCCCGGTCTCCGACATCGCCGGATTCGCGTACTTCGGTGGGCCGGCCCGACCGCCCGACATGACCGAGCCGGCGCTCACCGCCACACGCTCCTACGACCCACCGCAAACCTATGCCAACGGCTGCGTCGTGGCGTTGGTCGATGTCGACCCCAAGACGGGCATCGTCACGATCGACGAGATAGTCGCGGTGGAGGACTGCGGCACGATGCTCAACCCGATGATCGTCGACGGACAAGTCACCGGCGCGATCGCCCAGGGCATCGGAAGCGCTCTGTTCGAGGAGCTCGTCTACGGGGAAGACGGGCAGCTACTCACCGGCAGCCTGATGGACTACCTCTATCCCTCCACGATGGAGGTGCCGCCGATGCGGATCGAGCATCTCACTACGCCATCGGACGTCACCGAAGGCGGGATCAAAGGCGTCGGGGAAGGAGGGACGGTTGCGGCTCCGGCCGCCGTCCTGAACGCCGTCGCCGATGCGCTAACCCCGTTCGGAGTGGTCGTCGACCGGCTGCCGTTCCGTCCTCAGGACGTCTGGGACGGCGTACAGAAGTCCCACACAGAAACCTCTTGAGGGACCGCTAGCGACACGCCAGGACCAGGCCGAAAGGAGACAGCGCGGCGTCGGCTCTAGGCGTTAGTGGAGCGGCGGGAAGATTTCGACCCCTTCGGTCTGCTCGATGTAGCGCCCGAAGCGGTACTTGTTCTCGAGATAGTCGGTGCGGGGGCGCGGTAGGTCGAACACGTCGAAGTCCTTGACGACCGCAATGACCGCGTAGTTGACGTGATTCTGATCAGGCGCTACCGCCGCCCGGGGGAACTCGGTGAACTGCTCGACGTTCTTGATCGATGCAACCGACGGCACGCCAGCGCCCCGGGCGATCGCCGCCAGCTCTGTGTTCTGTGAGGTTGCGCTTGGCTCGCTCGCCACGCCGACACCGTAGATGCCGTCGTCGAAGACGATCACCGTCAGATTGACCGGACGGTAGGTGCCGATCGCTACCAGTGCCGGTAGGTCGAAGAGAGCGCTGCCGTCCGACTCAAGGACGATCACGCGTCTGCCAGGAAGCGATAGCGCCAGGCCCAGGCCCACAGCGGTCGCCTGACCCAGCGAACCGATGTGGATGTTCCCCGGACGGTCGCACACCGCCCGCCATTCGTAGTTGACGCCCGAAATGCCGACCACGACTAACTCGTCGGTGATCAACGGCGCGAGCTCCCGGAGGCACTCGATCCGCTTCATCGCGATGCGACCGGGATCGTGAACTCGCCGGTGAACAGCAGCGCCGCAGGATGTTTGGCATCCCGCGCGGCGCGAGCCATGTCGACGATCCGCTGCTCGAGCCGGTCGCCGTCCTCGAGCACGGCGTACTGCAGACCGAGAGTGCGGAGCTGGCTTTCGATCCGGCGTCCCCAGAGCGAAAACGTGTAACTCGAGCCCTGATCGCCCGGGCTGCCGACGTAGGAAACGAGACACAGCAACGGCAAGCCGAACTGGATGCCCGTGCTCAGGAGGCTGTACGCGGAGACGAAGAACCCAGTCGCCTCCATGCTGACCGCGGTGCGCCGGCCCGCCAGCGCCGCCCCGCACGCGACCGCGACTGCCGTGCCCTCATGTGCGGCGCGGACCACCGTAAAGCGCTCATCCGCCTCGACCAGGCCGATCAGCTGGCGCAGGCGACTCTCGGGCAACAGCGAGAAGAAATCAATCCCCGCCTGACGGAGCCCCTCGACCAACCGCTCGGCCAAGGTGACATCCATTGAACAATTGTACACGACTGGATACAGTCATCCGATACCGCTCAGTAGCTGCAAGTGGCGCCCCACGATCGACGAGGACGTTCATATGGCCAACGAAGCACCCACGAGCACCACCCCCGCGAGCCCCCTTGACGGCTGGACCTGGCACCGCGACGACTTCGAGAGGATCTTCGGCACGCGAACTGACGGCGCATTCCGCCGCAACTGGCCCGAGGGAACGCGGATCGTCGTGCTCCTGACGTTCGACACCCAGGGCGACATCGACGCCGACGTTCCAGGCGACTACTCCGGGAAATGGCCTGGCTACCCCGACGAGACGAACTTCTGCGATCTCACCATGCGGCTGTACGACGTCACCGAGGGCGTGCCTCGCATCCTGCGGTTGCTCGCCCGGCACGAGATCCGAGCCACGTTCCCGCTCTCCGGAATGACCTGCGACTGGTATCCGGACATGGCGCGAGAGATCGCCGACGCCGGACACGAGATCGCTGTCCACGGCTACCACCACGTCGAGCATTACCGCCTCGACGATCGACAGGAACGCGAAGAGATCGAGCGGGCACTCGACGCGGTTCAGCGGATCACCGGCAACCAGCCGCAGGGCTGGCGCACTCTGATCTACACGACGACGGCACGCACACTCGACATCCTGCGCGACCTCGGCTTCGTCTGGAATAGCGACCTCCATGACTGCGACTTCCCGTACGTGCTTACGAAGGGCGGCCGTGACATCGTCGAGATCCCGGCGGGCCTAGACGACTGGTCCCTCTATTTGCAAGGCGTCGGCGTCCAGTCGGCGGCGTCCCCTACGGCAACACCGAAGGCGTGCTGAGTTCGCTCGTGGCGGAGTTCGACTATCTCTACGAGGAGTCAGCGACCCAACCGCGGATGTTTCAACTCTGCATGCACCCCAATATCTCGGGCCGCGCCTTCAGGGCAGCCGTATTGGACCGGCTGATCGGCCACATGAAGGAGCGAGACGGCGTCTGGTTTGCGACGTGCGCCGAACTGGCCGCGCTCGGACGCTGATGTCAACCAGGCCGACGGTCCGCGGCCGCGTGGTCGCGCGCGGAGAGCCGGAGTACGAAGCGACGCGGCGAGCGGTCCTCTGGAATCGGCTTGTCCCGGAGCGCTTCCCTGATGTGATCGTAGAGGCGACGAGTGTCGACGACGTCGCGAGAGCAATCGACTACGCCCGAGCCAACGAAATGAAGGTCTCGGTGCGCTCAGGCGGTCATAGCTGGTGCGGTGCGCCTCTGCGAGAGGGGGGGATGCTGATCAACGTCTCGCTGCTGCGGGACATCTCAATCGATCAGCAGTCGCAAACAGCATCGGTGGGTCCAGGGGCGACTGGAGGTGAACTAGCTCGTGCTCTCGCACCGGCGGGTCTGGCGTTCCCCGTCGGTCACTGCCCGACGGTCGGGTTGGGCGGTTACCTGCTGGCCGGCGGACTCGGCTGGAACTCAAACGTCTGGGGATATGGCACCTTCAGCGTACGGGCAGTAGATGTAGTCACAGCCGGGGGCCGGACCATCCGCGCCGACGAGTCACACAACCCTGATCTCTTCTGGGCGGCCCGCGGCGCCGGTCCGGGATTCCCGGGTGTGGTCACCGGGTTTCATCTCCAAACACGGCCCTTACCAGTCATCGCGACGAGCACGTATACGTATCCCATAACGGCCAGTCGCGAGCTCGGCGAGTGGCTCGAGACGATTCGCGCCAAAATCGCCCGCAACGTCGAACTCACAGTGATGCTCGCGGATCGCCCAACGGCGAGAAGGTCCTCGTCTTGCTCGGAACCGCATTCTGCGACTCGATGGAGGAGGCGGCCGAGCTCCTATCCCCACTGGAGACCTGTCCAGTCGTGGGCTTCGCGTTAACCCGACAACCCGTCGAGCCAACCCCGTTTGAGGCGCTACACGCGATCATCGATTCGCTCTCACCGGAGGGACACCGCTATGCCGCCGACACGATTTGGTCCAACGCGTCGGCGAGCGAAGTCTTGGACGCGCTTGCACGGGCGGCGGCGCCGCCGGCGCCTACCTCGCTCGTAGTAGCGGTCCTACACGCACCTCGCCCGGAGTTGGAGCTCCGGGCAGACACGGCCTTCTCGATGTCGGGAGCCTTCTGGGTTACGTGCTACGAGTTCTGGGACGACCCAGCCGACGATGACATGCACGTCAACTGGGTGAGGAGTGTCATGAGTACCTTCGCCCCGCTCGCGGTCGGCCACTACGTCGGAGAAGTTGACCTGCTGCGTACCGACAATGCCGCACGACGGTCATTTTCCGATGCCAACTGGCACAGACTGCGCACGGTGCGCGACGTCGTAGATCCCGACGGCGTGTTCCATCCGTTCCCGGCGCCGTGAAAGCAGCGGGAGGCGAGGCACACGCCAATGAAGGCTTCGATCGATCCGACCGTGTGCCTAGGCTATGCCAACTGCGTCATCGAGGCAGACCGAGTATTTGACATCGACGAGAGCACCCAGCAAGCCGTCGTGCTGCTCTCGGTCATTCCCCGCGATCTTGAAGAGGCTACGCGTCGCGCGCCGCCAGCTGCCCAGTGAGTGCGATCCGGCCTAGAGGACTAAAAAGGCCTCGCGGCTCGGGTCGATCGCGGTTACCAGCTCACACAAGCTTGGGCTAAGGCGTCGCCGGCACCAGCACCTCCGTGCAGCAACAACGCGACCGACGCGGCGATGGCCCGAATCCGAGACCAAGGTCTACGCCCGCAAGAACTCGTCGGCCTCTTCGGCGAACTCTCGCAGGAGCCGTCGGTATAGAACCGAGAACGCGTCTGGAACCTTCACGTGCATCTCCTCGCGCAGATCGAGCGGAATCTCTTCCGGTCGCTGACTCTCGACGATGTCCCGATCCTGGCCAAGAATGGTCTCGTCGAATTCCCGGAACGTTTGGTCAGCCTCCGGCGCGGGGGTGTGATTGCGTGTACACCACAGGTAGACCTGGCTGAGCTTGGGCGTTATCGGGGCGACGGTCAGCGAGGAGATGGTGACGTGGCCTGAGTCGAGTTCCTCCCGAGTGAGGTGCACGGTGAACGGGAGTGTGAATGTGTACTCATGGCGCGCCGGTCCGATCACATCGCCGGGAGCGAGCACCTCGTCCGGCTCGATCGTAAATCCGAGTTGAAGGTCGGTCTCCCGAGACATTGTGAGCCTGCACCTCGGGGCGATCCCGGGTTCCGAGCAGATTCTCGTGCACCCATGGAAGATGCGCCCAGTCACAGAATCTCCAAGATACGCCCCGCCGAGGAATGCCACGTTTCAACGACAGAAAGAAAGCCGCGCCATGCCGGATTGTGCCATTCGTCGTTTGGAAAACCGGGAATTGGCGCGACTGGTTCATCGAGCGCTGCCCACACGAGTCCGTACGCCTCGCCTGTGTGGTAGCGGATGGCACGAGCCTTCCCGGGGATCCCACGGTTGTCGGGGAGCGCGGGGATCCTGACGCACTTCCCGGTGCGATCGTAGGTCCAGCCGTGGTAGGCACACACGAGATTGTCGCCGTCGCGCCAGCCAAGAGATAGCGGGGTCCCTCGATGTATGCACACGTCCTTGAATGCCACAGGCTGCCCTTGGGAGTCCCTGTACGCCACGATGTGTTCGCCGAGAACCGTGAAGCGCTGCGGCTTGTCGGTGACCTCTTCTGCCTGCGCGAACGGATGGAAAAACTGTGATAGCCGCCGACGCGGCCGCGCGGACATGTCGGCCGCATCTGTTTGCGAGGCAACGCTCATGAGTCATGTCCTTTCATGCGAAATGGTTCGACCGATTCGCTCGGCACCTCGGCTACCGGCCCGGCAGGCACGAGCGCGGTTCGATTACGTCTGGTCCGGCTTCGCTCAGCGCCCCTTGACCTCATCCAGGATGGGCTCCCCCACCGAGTAGTAGACCCCGTTGATGTGGTCGTAGGTGTGGTGATAGAGAGGTGCGTGTGTTTCGGCCGGCTCGCGCGGCTCCATGGCTTGGTAGTCGGCGTCCACCCGCGCGGCCACGACGCGGCCATGAATGATCTCCCCGAGCCAGCGATGGTTCGAGATCGACTCGAGGCGACACTCAAGCTTGCGATGCACTCCGTCACAGAGGGCGCCGCTACCACCGACGACGGCCCGGCCGTAAGGCCGGATGCGGCGAATTTGTCCGGAGCGGGCGCGCCGGCGCGGTTGAGCTGCTCGACGATGCCGGTCGTAGGGACGTTCACAACAAACTCTGCCGTGGACCAATGTTCCTGTACGTGGTCGAGCCGTGATTGGTCTCCTCGAAACGCTCGTAATCGCCGATCACAAGGCTGATGATCCGGGGAGTACGTGGTCCTCCGCTACGCCCGTGTACGACGTAAACGTGACGATGCTGAAGGGCGAGCATGCGCCTTGCCCGCAGCATCAGCGGTGGAGACGAGGAAGGCGGGTATCGGTGGCCAATATTCGAGTCCGAACAGCGAATCGACGTCGAGTCGACCTTGGGCCTGCTATCGCCCATACGTACCTCCTGACGTGGGGACACGACGCTGCGGAAGACGGTATGCAAGCGTAGGCGATAGTATGCAGTACTTCAACCGTTCTGTTGGGTCGATTCTGGATGGTTGCCAGTCATCCAAGCGGCTGGTAGCCCCGCCACCAGACGTCGCCCTACAGCCGAGGCCGCCGCGGCGGGTCCGAGTGCTCGCCTCCTCCGCACCCGTCGCGAGTGCCTCCCGGACCGCCGGAGTCGACAACCAGCTGTCCGCCCTCGGTGACAGGGCTAGCCAGAGCCCCGCGTGGGCCCACATCCGCGGGGCGTGATCGGTCACTAGTGGGCACGGCGAAGACGGAGGCCGGCGACCAAACCGGCGCTGCTCCGCCCGCAGATGGCTATAATTAGCGAAGGTTGCAGCAAAATGCGGTAAGGTAGGTCAATGAACGATATCTCTCTGCGGTCCGTGGCGGGCCCGCCACTGCTTACGGCCGAGGAGGCGGCAACGATCGCGAGATGCTCGATAAAGACCGTACGGCGCGCCTACAACACCGGTGCGCTCACGGCGTATCGTCGCAGGGGGTCGCGGGCGGTGCTCTTGGATCGCGACGATGTGGTGGCGTGGGCCCAGGGCGAGCTGTTGCAGCCGGCGCGTGGTACGGGTCGGCGGCGGAATTCAAGACTGGCCAGCGCTCGACCGCAAGACGCGCGGATGAGCCTACGCGCGCGCGTAAGCTCGTCAGCCAGCTGCGCTTCGATCTGTCCGCTGACGCGTTGCGCGATCGGCGGGTGGCGAGGACACAACGTGCTCCATAGGCGATCAGACTGATGGGAGAGCCGTGGAAAAAGCATGGGCGTTGGCCGTACGAGGGTCGGCGTGGGAAGACCTGGCAGCTCGGCTACCGAGACCACCAGGGCCGCGTTCGATCCAAGAGCTTCAAGACCAGGACAGCCGCCGAAACCTGGGCCAGGGAGTACACCGACGCGGAACGGCGCAACCGCCTCCGCGAATTTCCTGCTCGGATCCGATGCTCCCGAGCTACAGCCGGACACAAGCCCGATCGGTGAGCTGATCCTCGAGTGGCTCGCGACCGACGCGCATCCCGAGTCGATCGGTGGACTGGCGCGGAGCACATGGGACACGTATCGCTCGATTGCTTCACGTCACATCATGGGCAACCGAATTGAGCGACTGATGAAGAAGACGGGAGAAATTGTTGAGGTCGAGGCGGCAATAGAACCACTCGGCCAGAAAGGCGGATACGCCATCGGACACCTGCCTGTCGTCGACTTCGGGTCTGCTGACATCCTCAAGCGGTGGGTGCAAGGCATGCGTGCAGCGGGCGTAAGCCGGCTCGACGGAAACCAAAGCATGGACCGTTATGTCGTCGGCGCTCTCGTGGGCTGTCGAGGATGAGTCCTGGCCCCTGTCGACGAACGGCTGCCTGACGATGCAGCGACGCCGCGGAATGCGACGAGCTTCTCGTCGCGCCGGCACTGGGG
Source organism: uncultured Solirubrobacterales bacterium (assembly GCA_963770735.1). GTDB lineage: Bacteria > Actinomycetota > Thermoleophilia > Solirubrobacterales > Solirubrobacteraceae > Palsa-465. The sequence continues at coordinate 8,519 of CAVYRB010000003.1, forward strand.
CGGCCAGGCGGGGATCGGCAGGAAAGCGCCGTGACGATTTACCGTCGTGGGCGCTGTCGCCGCTTGCGGTTGAGCGGATCCGGCTGGTGATGCTGGAACGGCTGGAGCAGCGATCGTCACTCCTTGCGCTGCGAGACGCGACGGCGATGTCAGTGCAGTACGGCCTCGGCATGCGTAACCAGGAGATCTGGGCGCTCACCTTCGGGCGACGTCGCCGGCCGGCGGGCGACAGTTCGTGAGGTGCTCAGTTACGGTGAGCTTGACGCTGGGAAGACCGAGGGTGCGACCGGGCGGGGCCGGCGTCCGCCGATCGATGCGCTTCTGGCCGATGATCTCGCGGCGTGGAAGGCCGCGCTCGCCGCAGCGGGATACCCCACCGCTTCAGACGACTTTCTGCTGCGCGGAGATCTTGGCGGTCACGGCGCTCCTGACGGCCACATGACCGGAACCCAGGCGCACAACTGGCCGGGCAGGTACTTCACTCCCGCGGTCCGCAAGGTCGCAGAAGAGTGGCCGGACGAGCACAGCGAGATCGTCGGCGCGACGCCGTACTCGCTCCGGCGGGGAATCATTTCGCTGCGCATCCGCGCCGGCGAGGATCGGCAGGCGATCGCCAAGCAGTGCGGCACGAGCGTTGACATGCTGGAGCGCAATTATTCGTTCGCGATCGAGGACCTCGAGGATGAGGGCCCAAAGCCGGCAGGTGAAGAGCGGCTCCGTGCCCGCCAGCTCGCACTCGCCGGTAGACGTCGCCAGCTGCGGGTCGCGTGAGCCATGCCTGATGGTCAGCGCCGAGTCTCAGAGCCGTGCCCGGCGGGCGATACAGGCATGAGCTAGCGCTTGCCCGGCGCAGCGGCCGACCAGGATTTTGCAGCCCCCGTGCAGCCAAAAATGGCGGCGGGGAGCGCGCAAGATCCGGGAAATCCCTGCAAACGCCCTCTTAGCTCAGCTGGTAGAGCACTTCCATGGTAAGGAAGGGGTCGTCGGTTCGAGTCCGACAGAGGGCTTGGGGCCATTTGCAGGCATTTTGTGGGACGGTGGTTGTCGGTAGTTCGGCGGTGGCGCAACGTGGACGCAACTCTGCCGGCGGCGCAACTCTGCCGCAGGGCCCCGAAGTTGCGTCCGACCGTGCTCGGCGCAACTCCGCGCGCTGTGGTTCCCGTCACCGGCTCAAGCCGGTCTACCGCGCAGCGGCAAGGGGTTAGGCTCCCGGCGAGATGGCCGCGGGCAGCGCAGTTCGCAATCGCTCCGGGATCGTGACCGTAGGACTTCCTGGCGAAGCACCTCGACGGGACCGCGCGGCGTCCGTTATGGTTGGCTCGCGACCTCAAATCGGTGGGTCACCGGCTGGAATGCGGTTTCCATCGATTTTGTTGCGCCGTGGGCTCCCGGTGATATGACCGGGACGTGGACAATTCAATAGGGGCGTGGGTATGAAGCGGACGGCTCGGGTCGGAGTCGGCGTCGTTGTTGCGGGGTTGGTGGCAATTGCCGTCGGGGCGAGCGTGTCGTCGGCGGGCTCGGCTGCTGCGGTCGCCGCCACGAGCGCGGCTCGGGTGCCGCTGGTCTCGTTCTTTCGTCCCACCGGGGACACGCTGGTTCAAAAGGGGACGGGTCCGATCCGGGTGATCGTCCACCTCCGACCCGGCGCGCGCCTGACGAAGGTCGATGTGGACGGGGTGGACCTGACTCGGCTTCTTACGCGGGGGCCGGGGGGCTACTGGGGCGCGATCGTCAACGTCGATCGCCACCTCCACTACGGGTTCAACGACGCGTTCGCTACAGCGACCGGACGCGATGGCAGCCGCGGGACCGCCCACGTCCGGTTTATCGTCGCGCAGCGCGATGACAGCCTGCTGGGGCTGACGGGCTTCCGCACCGACACACCGACGGCACCCCTTCAGGTAGGCGTGCGCGAGACGACCGGTACGCATGTCAGGGCAACGTTCACCGTCGCAGACGGTGCCCGCACACGCGTATATCTCAATGGCCGGCGCGTCGACGGGGCGTTCTCGCAGCAGGGCAGGCGAGTGCTCGCGCAATTGGGCGCGGACGATGGCCTTCGCTTTGGGCGCAACCTCGTCCAGATTCTCGTCGACAAGACGCACCCCTACAAGCGCCAGAGCAGCTACGACATCGAGTCGCGCACCGTGTACATCGATCGCGACGCGCCGATCGCGAGCGCCGGCGCGGACCGCACGATCACGCAGGGCGACATCGCCGAGCTCAACGGCCGCGCCACCAAGCTGCCCCCAGGATGGACCAGGCGTTCGTTCCGCTGGACGATCCTCACCGCCCCGAAGGGCTCGAAGGCCCGGCTCCGCAACGCCTCGGGCAGCCAGCCCACCCTGGTGCCTGACCGGCCCGGCACCTACGACGTTCGCGTGTCGGTGCGCGGCGCGCCCCGACGGCCAAGCGGCGGCCCCGGAGCCCGCGACGCCAGCGCGTCGAGTGGCAGCCAGCCGCTCGCGGACGCGTCGAACGACACCACGACAGTCACTGTGATGCCGGACATCCGGCCCGTCGGCATCAGGCTCGACACGCTCGTGGTCGGTCGGGATGACAGCATTCTGCTCGGCGGAAGCGAGCTGTCCGGGACCACGGTCGCCGAAACCCGCATTAACTATGCGGTGATCGATCGCCAGACGCTTCGCGTTGCGCAGAGCGGATCGGTCGACGCCAGTCTCGCGGGCATGAGAGACCTTGCCGCGATCGTCGATGGATATACCGGGGCACTCAAGTATCTCGTCGTGCTCAACTGGAGCCACTTCGGCGGCGACATCAATGCGGACCGCGACGCGTTCGACGCGCTGCTGCAGAAGATCGGCGCACAGAGGCTGACCCGCGGGCAGCGTCAAGAGATAACGGCGGACACCCCGGGCGCACCGGCTGAGAGCGGGTCGGCGGTCGGGGTGGTCGGGGCGCCCGCTGGGTCGGCGTACGTGAAGCTCAGCGGTCCGAACATCAGGCGCGAACTCGGCGGAATGTCGGGGTATCTGCGGCTGAACGGCGTGACCGGCGAGTACGACTTCGTGTTCGCCGATGCCGTCGACTTCGACACCGAGGCCAACCAGACCTCGACCGACGCCTCGCCCGCCCAGCTCACGGTCAAGGTTGGCGACGCCACCTACACCCAGCCGAACCCCGGCGATGGCGTCTCGGGATTCCACCTTGTCGTCCTGCGTGCGAGCACGCTCAGCGAGATCCGCAACAGCGTATATGCGACCAACACGGCCAACGGTACAGAGCAGACCGACGAGGTTGAGCGGCTCGCCGGCGACCTCGTGTACGCGGCCTTCAACGACACCAGGCCGCTGGTGATTCTCCAGGCGTTCGGAGCTCCACACGGCAACGACGCCCTCTGGGAGCTGGTCGCCCGTATGGTCGAGCGGCTGGGTGGAACCCGCCAGGTGTTCAACGCGATGAACGCCGTCGATCCGCAGACGCTGAACGGCGAGGACCCCAATCGCAAGGGGCCCTACGTGTTCGTCGGCCGCGTGGGGTCGACCGCGCCGCTGGCCGAGGCGAGTCATTCGCTGAACGGTGACTGGGCCCGGCTTCGCGGGCTGCTGATGCGGGGGCATGACGGTGGCTACGAGCCGACGCTCGCCGGCCCCCCGCTCAGCAACGGCGAGTCACCGGTCAACACCCAGCTGATCCAGATCGCCGACCAGGTGACAGAGCCCTTCCCGACGTTCAAGGACACCAACGGGGACCCGATCGACGCCGCGAGCGCGCAGGCGGTGCAGAAGTTCCTCGGGGGGCCCGATGTGACGCGGCTCTGCGCTGAGACGGTCCCGGTGTGCGACATCCGCGAGAGCTACTACCAGGATTACGACGCAGACTGGGTGGCGATCGCGGGCATCCTGGCGGATGCCGGCGACAAGTGCGCGCAGCCGCCGCTGGGCGCCGGCTTTAACAGGGCCCAGTGCAACGGCATCCGGCAGGAGCTACGCGACGAGATGTTCGAGGTCGCCAGGGTGCAGAAGTATTTCGGCCCGCTCGGGCTGCAGCAGCCGTTCGGCGCCACGGGCGTGGCCGCCCTGGCGAACGTGACCGAGATCGCCCAGCAGATCAAGGACGCCGTGCGGCTGCCTCCCGTGGATAACACGACCTCGAACAACCTCTCCATGATCAGCCAGATCCTGTTTCCGACGCCGACGACCCCGAAGCCGGGGGCCTTCGCCGCTCTGTCCGCCGCGTTCTCGTTGGCCGCCTACTTCACAAAGCAAAACGCGTCGCCCAATCTCATCGGCCCGCAGGTCACGACCGCGGCCAGCAAGCTCGGCGTCGAGCTCGCGGACCGCTACGAACAGGCGGGCGACAACCTCGACGACGTCGGCCGGCTGATCGTCAGCGACTACGGCAAGCTGAGCGCCGTCGCGAGCAGAGTCGACGCCAAGCCGGGCCCCGGCGAGCGGGACTGGCGCCTGGGCAACGTTGGTCAGGCGCGGGAGGGGCTGGTGCTGGCCGCCAGGCGGACGATCTACGAGCGCCTGGTGCCGGTCGCCTACCCGGTGATGTACGACATCGGCCAGATCAACGCGCGCGACTGGAAGTGCGACGGCGGCCACTTCGGTCCTGTCCCCCTTCCCGACAAGCACCTATTCGCCGGGCAAACCGACGACTCACAGTTCATCGGACGCTTCACAAACTGGACTACGACGATCGCCGTGGCCGAAGCGCACGCGGTAGAGCACGGAGCGGATGCCCGCATCCCCGGCATCGATCCCTCGATCACCGACGTGCTGTTCAAGCCGACCGACCAGGGCGGGCTCGGGCTCAACAAGCTCCAGTTCTACTCGCCGGCCAACGGGTTCCGCTACCTCCCCGCGTCCCCGGCCGTCCCGGTCCTACACGACTCAACCAACGATGACCTGGATTCGCTGTACGAGTACCCGTATAACCGTGAGAATCTCGGATTCCAGGTGCTCTTCTGCTCAGACATGCCCGACCCGCCAGGGAACTCAGGGCCCTAGAAGGCCGCTGAAATAGTCGCCGGTCTGTCCGGTGGGTTTAAGGCCTTTCCGGGCATGTCGCGACGCGCTCGCAGCGGCGAGCCACACGGATCGGCGCCAAGCTCCGCTGCAGCGCCGCCAAGAGCCGTCGCTGCAAGGGCACGGTCACGCTGCGCGCCACGAGGCACGGCGCGGTGCTAGCCCGGGCGACCTTCGAACTGCGCCCGCTCGGGCGCGGGACGGTCAAGCTCTACCCCAGCGCGAGCCTGCCGCACCGCCGTGTCCTGCTGACGATCACCACCCGCCAGTCCAACGGGCGCGGCCTCATGACCGATCAGCGCAAGGTCGCGCTCGATCACTGAGAAAAGGTCTGACCCCAGCGGTTCCAGACTTCCGCATCACGCGTCAAGCAGCGACCATCGGCGCCTGGAATGACAGCGCCCTGCATTCGTTGCCGCGCGTGCATCTTGGGTCCGTGTCGTGGTCCACCATCCACGCCGCGAGTGCGACGGGGGAGTCCAGCAGCGCGTAGCCGATGGTCTGGGGTCTGGTGGACTGCTCGACGAAGTAACCGTTGCCGCTCGTCTGGAACGTCTTGATCGCGGCGAGCGCCGCCTTTTCCTGCTCAGTCTCCGCCGGGAGGGCGGCGGGGTTGTTCAGCGCAGGCACGAGCAGGTTCGTGTGGACGCCGACCAGGCCCTCGGGTGCCTCGCAGCTCATCGCGTCGGTGACGCCGGCGCCCACGTCCCCGCCCTGGGCGACATAGCTGGCACAGCCGAGACGGCGCATCAGCTCGGCCCAAGCCCGCGCGGTCGGAGCAGATCCCAGCCGATCTCGGCCGGCTCGGCAGAGAAGCCGTAACCGGGCACGGACGGCAGCACGAGGTCGAACGCGTCCTCTGGCTGGCCGCCATGCTCGGTCGGGTCAGTGAGCGGGCCGACGGTGTCGAGCATCTCGATCACCGAGCCGGGCCAGCCGTGGGTCATGATCAGCGGCAACGCGTTCTCGTGCCGCGACTTCACATGGATGAAGTGGACGTCCACGCGGTCGATCTCGGTCTTGAACTGCGGCAGCGCGTTCAGCCGCGCCTCGCACCGGCGCCAGTCGTAACCGTTCACCCAGTTCTGGGACAGGTCGTCGGCCAATTCCCGACTGGAGAGCGCCTTCGCGGCGACCTGTGTGAGGACAGCACCACAGGCTCATCGGGCGCGATCGCGGGCGGGTCCAGCTCGTGTTCCTGGAGGTCGATAGCGGCTTGCACCAGCGGTTCGTCGGCGCGGCGCGGCGCGATCAGCGAGACGCCAACGTCCCAGGTGATCGGTATGGCGGCGACGGGCATGCCGATCATGTCCCAAAGCGCTGTGAGCGCGATTAGCGGATCGCCTGGACCGCCGGCGTGGCCACGGTTGTAGCCAGGTCCACGCTCGAAGGGCACGATCGGGAGTGTCGGCTCGAGCACCAGGTCGACCTCGTTCTCATCGAACCAGCGCTCCCATGCGACGGCGCCTTCGACTCGGCGCGTCACCGCGTCGCGGTACGCGTCGGCATCGGCGAACGAGCTCGCCGTGTCCACCAGCTCCGCGATAGCCGGCCGGTAGCGGTCGCGGTGGTGGTGGAACTGGGCGTGGTAGGTCCACAGCTCGGTCAGCAGCACCGCGCCGAGGTCGTTGGGCGGAAATGTCCACGGAGCGGTCAACTGGATCAGCCGTGCGCCCAGCCGCTCGCACGCGGCGCTGGCATTCTGGAGTGCAGACGCGACCGCCGGCTCGATCTCCGCCGTCACCGTACGGTCCGTTAGAGCGATTGTCAGGCCGGCCAACGGACGGGTTCCTGTGCGGGCTGCGGTCGGCAGCTCTCCGAGTCCCATCGCGGACAACAGCGCCGCGGCATCAGCGATGGTTAGCGCCATCGGCCCCGGATGGTCCAGCGAAGGTGCGAGCGGGATGATTCCATCCAGCGACAGCAGCCCATGCGTGGGCTTGATGGCGCTGGTGCCGCAGCAGGCGGAGGGGATCCGCAGCGATCCGCATGTGTCGGTGCCAAGGGCTGCGGGCACCATCCCGGCCGCCAGGGCTGCGGCGCTGCCGCCGCTCGAGCCGCCAGCGATCCGATCGAGCGCCCACGGGTTGCCGACCTGATCGGTCGTGCCGCCGGCCGCGAACTCGTGCGTATGTGTGTGGCCGAGCGCGACCATTCCCTGCTCGAACAGTGAGACCAGCACAGCTGCGGTCGAGTCGGCAACGTTGCGGTCGAGCACCGCGCTCGAGGCTGTAACTGGCAGCCCGGTGATCGAGTACAGATCCTTGACGGCGAGCGGGATGCCGCAGAGCAGCGGCGCGGGTCCCGCGGCTAGGCGCGTGTCCGCGGCGCGCGCCTGCTCGCGGGCGCGGTCCGGATAGACCCGAGCCCACGCGTTGATGGCTTCGGGGGCACCGTCGAAGGTCGGCGGACCACCATTGCGGCGCCCGATCTCCTCGAGGCACAGGTCGGTCAGCTCGAGCGCAGACAGGCGCCGCGCACGCAGCTCGGCGGCGGCTTCGCGGACGCCAAACATGGGCATACCGCAGCAACCTACGCCCCTAACAAGACCACCGGCGCCCGCGGCGCGCCTCGAAGTTTCTCGATCTGAAGAAGGCGAACGCCTAAACGTGTCCCGGCAGATGTCCCGAACTGCGCATTTCTGAGACGAACTCAACACACCTCAGAGCACCGAAAACCCTTCAACCACGGGCCACAGCACGCCGGAGGGAGCAATGGTAAGGAAGGGGTCGTCGGTTCGAGTCCGACAGAGGGCTCTTGAAAAGCCCCGCAGCCAAGGCACCGCGAGGTCTGACGAGCCGCGGCGGTGGCTGCTTTGGAGAGCCGCCGCGTAGGGTGCAGCCGTGGCCAGGTGGTCGACCGCGATTCAGCTTCTCGGCGCCGGCGGTGAGCCGGTCGACTTTGCTCGGACGCTGCTCTCGCATGGTGTGGCCGACCTGCCGCCGAACGAGATCGCGCCCGACGGAATGCTTCTGCGGACGGTGCTGCCCGCGGGCGGGCGCGCGTGGCTGGTCGAGCTCACCGCGGACGGTGTCGGACGCGCCCGGCTCGGCGCGTCCGCGGGTGCGACCACACCGCCGACCGCGGATCGGTCTGCGCTGGTGGCGCAGATCCGCCACATGCTGCGGCTCGACGAGGACCTGAGCGCCTTTTACCTCGTAGCCGCTGCCGATCCGGCGCTGGCGTGGGCCGTCGCGGGTGCCGGGCGGATGATGCGCAGTCCGACGGTGTTCGAGGACCTCGTCAAGACGATCTGCACTACCAACTGTGCGTGGTCGGCGACCGTGCGGATGGTCACGGCGCTGGTCGGCGAGCTCGGGGCGACCGCCGCCGGCGCCGGCGAGCGCAGCGCGTTCCCGGCGCCCGCGACGGTCGCCGACGCCGGCGACGCGTTCTTCCGGGATGTCGCCCGCGCCGGCTACCGCGGGCCGTACCTGCGTGCTCTCGCCGACGACGTCGCCTCAGGTCGGCTCGACCTCGAGGCTCTGCGCGACCCGGCGCTGCCCGACCAGGAGGTGGAGGACCGCCTGCTGCAGGTCGCCGGCATTGGGCCCTACGCGATGGCGCACATGATGATGTTGCTCGGCCGCTACCAGCGGCTGATCCTCGACTCGTGGACGCGGCCGAAGTACCGGCGCGTGAGCGGTCGCTCGCGGATCACCGACAAGGGGATCGAGCGGGCCTTCCGGGACTATCACCAGTTCGCGGGCCTTGCATTCTGGCTGATGCTGACGGAGGACTGGCTGCCAGCCAAGTGAGCTCAGAGGTACCCGGTCGCGGCGCTTCAGCACGTCCGACGACGCCACCGTGCCGACCGCCGCGTCGTCGCCAACGCGGTCGTACGGCACAAGGTGGCGGCGCGATGAAAGCAGTCGTCCGGCGGCACACCTCAGACCGCGCTAATCCTTTAAAGCGAGAGTGCTCGCTCCATCGAACGGCGGCACTCTCCCGTCCGCGACGGCGCTGTGGCTGTTTCGAGTCCGCGTCAGGCGCGGCGGGGGTCGTTCTCTATTCGTAGGATGCATGTCGTGGCAGCGCTACTACCACGCGCTCGGCAAGCTGGCCGATCCGGATGACGCCCGGCGACGCATCGCCCGCGCGGGCGTAATGGGCGACCACCTCATCGTCCTTCACTCTGCGGTGCGGGCCTGCGCGGGCTACAGCCGCCACGACGCTCCCTCGATTCTGTTGGACGGCTCATCGGTGGCGCGCGAGACGGAGCACGGTCGCGCGATCACCGCGCAGCTGACGCGCCGCCACGGAACGCTCGAGGAGGCGATCGCTGCGGCGGTCTTTGCGCTCGGCACCGCGGGGTTGTCCAAGGGCATCCGCCGCCAGGCGCGCGCGGCCTGCGAGGACTACTTCTACAGCCGACTTGAGCTGACGCCGAGCCACGAGTTGGGCGGACGGGGAGAGATCGTCGAAACGCTTGAGCTGATGCCCGAGCCGATGTACCGGGCGCTAGACGACGTCGTCGGCCTCGTCGTGGACGGCGACTACGAGGAGCTCCGCCTCGCGTCTGGCGGTCGGCTCAGAGTCGAGGACCTGCGCCGTCGCGTCGAGGACGACTGCCCCGAGTCGCTGGTGCTGCCGCCGCGCGAGATCTACGGGGTCGAGGGGATCGCCAAGTCCGACGATCCGGACCTGCCGGGCTGGTCCTACTTCCTCGACCTGTGGACCGATACTGGCCCGGCGCGCCTGCACATCGAGGGTGAGCTTGAGGAGTCGGGCGACCGGTTCACGGCGACGCTGAACGACATCCTGCCCTGAGCCACCGCCCTTTCGCTCGTCGAGTGCATGATGGATGTGCTCGACCGACTGATGTTCCGCAAGGCGCAGGCCGCCCTCCAGAGACACCCCACCTCGAGCGTTGATCGGCAGGATTCGAGTCGCTGCCGAGGAGTATCAAGCTGGGCGGCCCGACCTGGAGCGCTGGACAGGCGCCGCGCGACACGGGGTCTGCTGCGGGCCTGTTAACGCGGAAAGCCCACCCTTGGGTGGACTCTCGGCCATCAGAAGATCAGGCTGCTCTCGCGGGAAGGGGACGTTCAGTTGAAGGTCTCGCCCTCTGTTTGCCCTCGCTGTCTGACCCTTCCAGGGTAGCGCAGCCGGGTCCCAGCATCGCGGTGGTGCCCCACACGGCATGGCCGCGTCACCGCTGGCGCACCAGCTGCTCGGCTTCAACGGTCGTCTGCGGGATGCACCGTTCTGTCGAGGCACTGTGCTCAGATATTCGCGCCGCCTGAAACCACACGATCCTGACCAGTCAAGGTCGGCGCTTCAGATACGCGCGCGGGCATCGCGCTTAGGCGAGCCCACCGTCTCAGCGATTCAGTGGTTCCGGTATCGCTTCGGCCCGTAGTTGGCGGGGAGGACGTGGCCGGCTGCGTCGATCGCGCGAAAGTCGTGGCAGCCGTCGCAGTTGCCGGTCTGACGCTCGACGAGGATGAAATACCGGCCGGCGATCAGCCGCGCCGTCTTTCGGGTGCTCTGATCTCGGACGCCCGCGGCGCCGTTCGCCGCGATGCTGCCGTAATAGATCTCCCACCATTGGCCGCTCGCGCTCCTCACCGAATTGGCGAGGTAATCGACCGACGTGGGCATCAGGCCAACTGAGCTGTTGCCCTGAGCGAGAACCTGGTGCTCACGCGTCGGACCGCAGCCAGGAACCGAGCCGGTGATGCTGTTATCCATCTTGAGCGTCAGCCAGGAACCGCTGGGGTCGCGCAAACCCCAGCATCTGCCGTGCTGCTCGGTGTCCGCGACCCAGTACTGAACGGGCCCGAACCCAGGCACCTCGACCGTCGTGAGCTTCCGTACGGTTGACGGGATAACCGTCTGGTGCCAACCCGGGCTTGAGTTGCCCTGCGGGTTGCTCTCGAACAAGGTTGTCGGACTGGCATTTACGAGCGCGATGGTTGCCGCCGCCGTGGTGGCGGCAACGGTCACCAGGAGCGCGGCCGGCACGAGCGTGATGCTCCTGGTGCCGAAGGGCAGTCGCAGGCGCCGCCGGGCTCGCCGGCGTCCGCCGATCTGGCGCTGAAGCGCGGATCGAACGCACGCGTCTCCGGCGTCTCCAGCCGCGGGGGCGTCCACGCCGACGTCACGGAGAGCAATGAGGAGGTCAATCGGGTCAGACATTCGCTTCTCCGTTGAGTTGATGAAGTTCCTCTACAAGCGCCGGTGCCGGGGTTAGCGCAGCCGCCAACCGCTTGCGCGCTCGCGTGATCCGCGAGCTAACGGTGCCGACCGGCACGCCGAGCGCGGCGGCCGCCTCGTCCTGAGTGAGCTCACCCCACACAACGAGCAGCAACGTGTCCCGCTCGCGGACCGGCAGCCCACGGAGTGCTGCAACCACCTCAGGCGCCAGCCCTGTGTCGCGGTCCTCGATAAGCCCGGGCGCTTCTCGGGTCAGACGTTCGAGCCCTGCCAGACGGCGGCGTTCAAGCCGCCGATGGTCGGCGATCACGTTGTTGGCGATACCAAGCAGCCACGGCAAGGCGGCGTCGCGCTCGGCGCGGTAGCGGCCCCGCGCATGGAAGGCACGCACGAACACCTCCGACGATACGTCGTCCGCGGCCCCGCTTCCGATCCGTCGCCCGACGTAGCGCCTCACCACCAGCCCGTGCCGCTCATACAGCCCGGCGAACAGCCCGGGGTCGTCAACCGACCGCGCAAGCAACTCCGCGTCAGTTGAGTGGCGGTCCATGCCCTTACATCGTCCGGGAAGACAAAATCCCTCGCGCAGCGTTCGCTCCGACTGCAGGCGCTCGCGGCGAGCAGCCACGGCTGACGGGCTGCTCGTGGCGCGCCGCCTACTCCGCCTCGCGCTGTCGCAGCGCACGAAACCCAGGAGCCAGATCACCGGCGAGCTTGGCTACCGCATCCCGCAGAAAAAAACCTCACCTGGCTCGTCCGCTTCGCCTACACCTACCAGGAGCTACGCGACCGGAACGCTCGCCGGGTCGAGATCATGTCGATCCTGCTCACCGCGCTGAGGGTTCTCATGGTGCTTCAGACGCTCTTGTGGCTTCTCGCCCTCCGGCAGAATCACTCGCACGATGGCGCCCAAGCCAGCTCCCCCGGAACAGATCAAGCTCCTCCCGATCACGATCGGGATTCAGGAAGGCCGCGGCGGCTCGCCGACGCCGCTGCCGTTGCCGACTCCGCCCGAGAACAAGTAGCCGGATCACACGTAGGGCCGTGGCCTCGCCGGCGGCTACCGTGGGGCCGTGGCAGACCGCTGGGTCGCGAGCTACTCGGGCAACGAGACGCGCCGCTGTGAGGTCTGCGGCCGCGACGTCGAGCTCGACGCGCTCAAGCCAGGCTGGAGCGTGGTCCGCGTCGACGGCAAGCCCGTCTGGTCCTGTCCCGGCTGCTCACGTCCCGCGAACGCGAGACGACTGAGCGGCGCTACCGCGTGCCCGGGACGGGCCTGAGCGCGTGTTGCACGGCCCCCTGGACGTCGTGGCGGAGGGTGTGGCCGAGCGTCGATAACCCGGATCCCGACAGCGAGTGCTCGGCGCCGGCCTTGCGGCGCGTCCGTGAGCAGTCTCCCTTGCGCGGAAGGAAGAACCGCGTGCGGCGGCAGCTATCCGATCCGCTCCTCGATCCGGACGTGCACGGTGTCGCCCGCCTCCTTGCCGATCGTCTTCCGCAGCGCCGCCTTGACCGGGAGCCTGTGCGTGCCATCGCCCTGAGCCATCAGCGCGCCGGCAAACGGCTCGTCATCGATCGCCCCGCGGATCTTCACAAGCCCGCGAGTACCGAAGAACCCGGCCACGTCATCCATCACCACGCACGTCCACGCACCTGGGTTATCGCCCTTCTGAAGTTGGGCGTCGAACTCTCTCAACACGACTCTTCAGACTCTCACACGCGGCGAAACTCATCGCCGAGCGGGCTACTCAAGTCGCTCTGCTTTCAGGCGGCGACGAGCATCTCGACGCCGTAGCCGGAGAGCCCGCAACACGCGGATTGGGGCCAGCGGCTCCGGTCGCATAGTCCGACGCATGAGCCAGCGATGAGTTTGTCGCCTGCCGCCGGTCGGAGTTGCTGCAAGCCCAACCGCGGCGCGTGAGCCGCCGGTGACGAGGATGAACCCAACTTCAACGGAGGACGGCATGTACACGGTGACATCAGCAGACGGCACGCGGATCGCGTATGACCGCCACGGTGAAGGCCCAGCGGTGATCCTGGTCAACGGCGCGCTCGGCTACCGCAAGTTCAAGACCATGGAGCAAATCGCCACCGCCCTGTCCGAGCACTGCACGGTGATCAACTACGATCGCCGCGGGCGCGGCGACAGCGGCCCGGCGGGGCCCGCGTCGGTCCAGCGCGAGGTCGAGGATCTCGCCGCCCTGATCGACGCGGTAGGCGGCCGGGCGTCGCTGTGGGGCTACTCGTCCGGTAGCGCGGTCGCACTACGCGCGACCGCGGCGGGGCTCCCGGTCGAGACGTTGATCCTGTACGAGGCCCCGTTCAAGACCGACCGGACGGCGAAATTCCCGCGTGACGACTACGCCACGCGGCTGGAGCCACTGATCGCCGCTGACGACCGGATGGGCGCCGCCAAGCATTTCCTGCGCAACGTCGGAATGCCTGGGCCGATCGTGACCGTGATGTCGCTAGTGCCGATGTTCAAACGGTTCGGCGCCAACGGCCACACCCTGATGTTCGACTACTTGGCGCTCGGTGACGAGAACATGCACGGGTCGCCGCTGCGTGCGGAGGAGTGGGCGACGATCACCTGCCCGACAGTGGTCGTGTACGGCTCAAAGACCTACCCAAGCCTCAAGCACGCGTCCCGTTCCCTGGCAAACGTGCTCCCGAATGCGACGCTGCGCGAGCTCCCGGGCCAGAAGCACGCGGTGAAACCGAACGCGATCGTGCCGGTGATCGCCGAGTTCGTGGCCGGGTCGCCGGTGGTCGCCTGACGCTCACAGCAGCGACGCCTCCCGCGGCCAACTTGCCAGCTACGGACGGGCAGCGACAACAGAGCCGGACCGACCATCAGCTTTGGTCTCTGCAGAGGATGCGGAAGACGCGCGTCGAGTGGTGCGGATGAGCGGCGAGCCGAGACCCCCTTTTCCGCTCCCTCGGTACTTCAAGCCGCTCCGCGCGGAGACCTGCTCCGCGCGGAACGCGCATCTCGTTGCCTGGCGGGCCGGCCTGAGGTCAACCACCAGCTGAGCCGCCTCGCGAGTGGATAATTCGAAGATGCGAAGTCTTGGCGTGCTCGCCGCGGTGGTCGTCTCGCTGGCGGCGTGTGGGACCGCCGGCGCGCAGCCGCTCCAGTCAGGCATCAGCGGCCGGGTGCTTGCCGGACCGACTTGCCCCGTCGAGCGGTTCCCGCCCCGGCCACAGTGCGCACCGCGTCCGCTCGCGGCAAGCCTCCGGATCCGGCGCGTGGAGACAAGCTCCGCGTCGAAGCTGGCCCACTCGGGCGCCAACGGCAGGTTCCGTGTACTCCTGCCGCCCGGCGTATACATCATCCACGCCCTGTCAGAGAACGGCTCACCGTTCCCGCGCCCACCGGCCGACAGCCGCGTCCAGGTCCGGCGGGGACACCTGACCCGCGTCACGATCAGCTACGACACGGGCATCCGCTGAGACGCTCGCCACCTTGGTGACCACAGAAGGCTGCGGCGGCACGCGAGGGCGGGTTGCGTGCTCGGAGCTAACCAACCCGACCGCTGCCGAGACGAGCGGCATCAACTCGCTTCACGTCGGCTGTGCCACCCCTCTCGAGCGGAGTCCTGGCGCGACCGGGTCCGCCACCGCTCGGCGGGCCCGGCGCGCCATTTCGCCTGTCAGTTGTTCGGAGCGCCGACCTGCGTGCCGGACGTCTGGACTGCGTAGCCGGTCGAGGTGCTTGAGCCTCCGAGGTTGGGGCTGTCCTGCGAGAACGCGATGTGCGCCCAGCCGGAGGAGTCCGTGTCGACGCCGAAGTCGTCGAACAGCTGTCGACCCGTGTTGCAGCTGACGCCGCCCTCGCACACCGAGCCCTGATGGACCGCCATCAGTTGTTGTGGCGTGCCCCAGGTCCCGCCGGTGTTCTGCGCGAAGTAGACCGACCAGGTCTGGTTGGTGGTGGTCGGGGCTCCGTAGTAGACGAGGTCGACCCCGGAGTTCGTGGCCGCCAGCCAGGGGAAGATCGCCTGGGCGGTGTTCGTGCTGACCGCTCCCGAGCAGGTCCAGGTGCTGCCGTGGTCGGTCGATTCTGCGGTGTAGATGTTGTTGTCGTCCGACCATGCGTAGTAGATGTTTCCGTTCGGCGCGACCGACACGTTCGGGAAGTTGTGATCGAGGCTGGTCGAGGCGCCGGCTGTGCTGCACGGGATCGGCTTGTCGGCCCACGTCGTGCCGCCGTCGACCGATACCCCGAGGAATGCTTCGTTGTTTGCCGAACCCGACGAGCTCGAGGGCGCGACGAACGCCTGGTAGGCGTAGAAGCCGGCGCCCGCCGGGAGGTTGTCGTGGTCGATCACGATGTTGCCGAGCTCGTTGGCGCCGGCCTTGTAGTCGGTCTCGGGGATCACCTGCGACGTGTGCGAGTACGTCTGGCCGCCGTTCGTCGAGGTCAGCACGTCGATGTCGTTGGTCGCGATGTCGTGATAGGTGAGCAGCGAGGTGCTGGCGCCGAACGCCGCGATCCACTCACGGTCGTCGATCGGCAATCCGGCCTGGACCGGAGTCTGGGAGAACGTGGTGCCGTTGTCGGTCGAGTGTGCGACGTTGACCGAGCCGAGATTCAGGCTGGCCACGTACAGGTTGTAGTTGCCGCTCGCATTCGGGGCGCTCGCGTTCGCGATGTCGATGTCGCCCCCGGAAGCGCCGAGACCGGTCGCGACGGCATTGGGCTGCCCGCGGTACTCAAGGCCGCAGCCGGACGCACTGGCCCCACCCGTTGCGCCCAAGCCGCGCCAGAGCTCGCTGCCGCCGCCCACGCCGAGCTCCGAGCCGAGAAACACGTTGTTGGCACGAGACACATGGATCGCTGGCTCGCCGGCGGCGTTCGTCCCGCACCCGGCTGCGCCTACCACCTGTGACTGCAGCTGACTGTAGGAGAAGTTTCCGACCGTCGACGCCGTAACTGTCGCCTGCGCGCTAGGCACCAGGGCCGCAGCGGTAACCACTCCGATAGCCAGAACGAGTACGAGGTGACGTCGCGACACCGCGACGAACAGCCGTTTGAGCATCTGAGCTCCTTATCCCTTGCCTTGCTGCGCACGACGACTGGACACGCCGGCGGGGTCGACATCGTCAACCCAGCCCGATTTATAACCAAGGGCCCCCTCCCGGGCACAGGGGTCCGGTACGAAATTCGTCCAGATCGCTGTGAATAGGGGCAAGTTCGGTTTCGCCGCCGCGTTGTTGGTTTGGCTTGGTTTCACGCAACGCGAGGAGGAAGCGATGGGCGCCAGTCGTTCGCGGCTCCTGGGGACGGCGGTGGCTGTCCTTGGCGTGGCCGGATTTGTCGGTGCTTTCCAGGCGGTGACGACGGGTGCGCTCGCCGCAACTCCGAAGTACGGCCTCGCGAATGTCGGGGCGTTCGGGGGCGAGCCGACGATCGCCTCGAATCTGAGGGGCGAGCTGTACGACACGACGCCGAGCGGCGGCACAATTGTCTACAAGTCCACGAACCACGGCTCCGCCTGGACCAAGGCCACCACGGCCGACTCAAGCAGCGGCGATGACTGCATAACGACCGACCAGTCGGGCGCCCTGTATGAGTGCAACCTGGCGGGCAGCCAGTCGACCGCCCCGCTCCAGGCGGACGTGTGGAAGTCGGTCGACGACGGCAAGACCTGGATGTACGGCAACAACGTGCTCGACTCGGACGCCGGTGCCAATGTCTGCGGCACGAGCTGCCAGCCCTTCGGGGTTGACCGCCAGTGGACGGACGCGTACATCCCGCCCGGGAAGACGACGAACGGCGCGATCGTGGCCCTGGGTTACCACGACTTCTATGGGCCGGTCTCGATCTGGGTGAACGTATCGACCGACGGCGGCAAGACGTATGGCCCGTCGACGAACGTACTCGCCCACTTCACCCAGAACGGTGCCAATCAGGCTGCGGTCGCCGAGGCGGACTCGGCCTGCAACACGGTGCCGACCGGATTGCGGATCGAGAAGAACGGACCTCATCCCGGGCGGATCTACATCTCGTGGATCGCCTCCGACCCCGAGAGTCCGGCCACCGGCTGCAACGTCACGATGGTGCAGTCGTTCCACAACATGTTCGTGGCGTGGTCCGATGACCACGGCGCCACGTGGACGCCGCAGCTGGCCTACGACGCCGGCATCGGCCACGACGCATCGACGCCGTTCGCCACGTTCACCCTGGACACGCGTGGCAATCCGTACATCGGCTTCGCGGCGCCCGGACCGAGCGACAATCCGGCCGTGTGTGCCGCCGAGTCGACCGCAGGTACGGTGCAGTCCGACCCGACCTGTGATTACCACATGTGGGTCGTATGGTCCTCGGATGGAGGCGGCATTTGGGACGGTGGCGGCGGCGCGATCCCGGGCAGCGCGGCGTCCGCCTACGAGGTCGACTCGTCGAGCAAGCCGCAGACCGACGTGTTTCCGACGATCGCAGCGGGGCTGCCGGGCAAGGTCGATGTCAGCTGGCTTCAGACCAACGAGACCGAACCGACCGACCCGCTGGGCAAGTTCGATCCGGGCGGCTGCGGCGGACCGGGACCCGCCAACGGCAACCCCACGTTCTATCCCCCGCCGTGCAACTGGAACCTCTACGCGGGCCAGTCGCTCAACCTGACCGCCTCACCGCGCAAGGCGGTATGGGCAACGCAGGCGCTCACCACAACGCCCATGCATGTCGGCGACATCTGCAACCTGGGGATCTTCTGCGTGTCGCCCGCCTCGAACCGGAACCTGCTCGACTTCAACTCCGAAACGGTCGATCCCACGACGGGGTTCGCGCACATCGCGTACGCCGACGACAACAAGGTCAACAAGCTGCGCGTCGCCAACCAGGTGAGCGGGCCGAACATCATGAAGTAACCGCCGACGCTTGCAGAGATTGCGAGGCCTGGCGCACCGAGCGACGTCGCTCCGTCGGCCGCGATTTCCGACCGTAGGCGTCGCACGACAAACTGACGCGCGTTAGCGGCGGATGCGGATGATCCGCGGCTTGCCCATGTCGCGGACGAGGCCATCCTTCGTGAGCGCCCGAACCGTGATCTGGTAGGCGCCGGGCCTGAGGCTTTTCCCGTTCACGCGCAGATCCCAATGGACGTGTCGCGGACCGGTGCGGAAGTTCCCGAACGGAACGCGGCCGATCCGCTCGAGGGTCGGCACCTTGCGACCGAAAAGCTCGTGGTGGCCGACGACCCGCTGCACCAGGATTCCGACGCTCGAGGGCTGCAGCAGCGAGAAGCTGACCGTGTGGAGGTTCGGAATGTTGGTCAACCGGAACACGGGCTTGTCGAAGAGACTCAGATTGCCCGAGTCGGGCGTATGCACCAGACCGAGGTCAACGCCACCGTTGATCATGGTCTGCGTCAGGCTGTCCCAGACGAACAGCCGCTCGTGACCGTTCGTCTCGTCGCGAATAAAACCGACGTAGCGGCCATCGTTGTCGAACGCCGGCCGGGTCTCGTTCGCGGCGCTGTTGACGATCGGCGGAAGCAGCCCGAACGAGTCGCAAGACGTTGCGTTGACCTGCACCACGGTGCAGAACCCGATATCGCCCGGCTGCAAGTCGCCCAGACTGCTCAAGACATGCCGGTCGAACAGGATCGTCACGCCCGAGGTCCCTTGGTCCTCCATCGCGGGATGCGTGAAAGAGGCGCTTGAGCTGAAGATCCGGAATGACGGCCCGGAGAAGAAGAACGACGGGGAACTAGCGTTACAGCACTCGTCGACAATGATCTGGCCGAGGCTAACCGAGCCGGACTGCGGCACGTTCACGCGGTAGGCGCTCCCCGGGAGGCCGTCGACCTGGGCCGACAGCGCGAAGGGATCGACCATCACGAACGGACTGCTGGAACCATCCTGACTGTGCGGATACGGTCCCGAGGCCGGGAAGCTCGAGACCTTGCTCTCGGTCGGCGCGGTCCAAGGGCCACCCGTGAACACGGTATCCGCGCCCTGGGCGATCGCCGGTGAGGTCGGATGATCGGCCCCGACCTCGAAACCGCTGAACACATCCGCTGTCTGGCCGGTGGTGGGGTCGGCAAGGATGATGCGATGCGTTCCCGCGCCGGGGTCGACCCGCTCGAACACGACTCGGGTGCCGTCGAGGCTGACGCTTGGGTGGAACTCGTTTGCGGTTGTGTTGATCCCCGCAGGAAGTTGGCCGAAGGTGCCCGTGCTCGCATCGATCTCGGCCACGTCGATGTCGGTGCGAGGCGCGGGAGGCACCGTCTCGGTGAACGCAAAGATGTCGGCGGAGGCGGCGGCGGGCGCAAGCGCTCCGAGCGCGATCACGGCCGCACCTGTGACGAGGAAACCTCGCAGTGATCTCATCTCTCCTCCTCTCCCGATCCCATGGGACGCCGCCGATCCCTCCGTCACGCCCCCCAAGCATCGAGTCCGCCGCACTCTAACTGCGCGACTGCGCAGTCACAAGCGCCACGAGTGCGATCGTCGCGGATCCGTGGGGTAGAACGCCGGGCGGCAATTCAGTGGCGGGGGTGCATCTCAGACAGGCGATCGGGATCGAAATCGTCTGAGCGCACCCATCGCAGCAGCGCTTGCTCGGACTCGGTCACTCGATCGGCCGCCCTTGGCAGTTCCGCCGCGATTTCGAACGGGATCTTGAGCACTCCGTGCTGATCAGCGTGCAAGAGATCACCGGGTGCGACGAGCAGGCCGCCGATCTCGACCGGCTCACCAACCGTCTCGACTCGCACGTACGCGTGCGAAACCGACGGGCCCGCAGCAAAGAAATGAAATCCCATCGCCCGTGCCTCGTCGAGGTCGCGGACGGCCCCATCGGTCACGCAGCCCACGCACCCGAGCACGCCGAAGATCGTCGCGTGCACCTCACCCCAGAGCGAGCCGTGCGCGGGCGGATCATCGAGGTCCTGGACGACCACGACGCGCGGCGCGCGGATCGTGCGCACATGGGCATAGAGGGCCTTGTTGCCGGCGCCCACCCGATCTGGGCCGGGCGCGCCGCGAGCGACGATCGTCGCGGTGGCGGCAAACCCGACCATGCGGCCGAGCTCTGGGAACATGCAGCGGATGCGACTGTCGGCGAACCCGACGTCGCGCGGTTGCAGATCGAATGTCTCGATCGCGTTGGCGAGGGTCGGGGCGTCATAGCGCCCGAGCGCGTCGAGCAGATCCTCCACCACGCCAGCCTACGGGATCTAACGACTGCTTTGCGCGTCTCGTTGCCGCATGTCACGCGACTCCTTCGGCGAGCGACAAACCACTCGCCCGAGACCAGCCCATTTACTCAAGGAACCCACGCAAACGTGTCCCCAAATATGTCCCGAACTGGGCAATTCTGAGGCGCGCTCCGGCCAAACGGCCGCGTCGGCGGCTCTCGCCGAGATCTGAGCACCGGTGGCCATCTCGCGCTCCCGCTCTCGGGGCTGTCTGTCGCGGCTAACTCGTGCGCGCGAGGGGGACCCGCGCCGGCGAATATGCTTCTCCGTGTGTCCGACTTGAGCTCCGATGCAGGGGATCCCGGACCTCAGGGTCGTTGCGTCTGCGGCGAGAAGGTCACGATTGCCGACGCGCGCGAGGTGACGCTGCCCAACGGTCGGGCCGGTTGGGAGGGGTACTGTCCTGAGTGCGGGGCCCCCCTGTTCGCGATCCGTCGCGGGATGCGGGCGAGCGGTTAGCAGTAGGCCTGATCACCGTGTAAGGGCACAACGCTGGTGCAGAGGTCGTCGCCTCGCGGCCGCTGCCCGTCCCGGCAGGCCGCTAGCGTTGCTGTCCTGATCGAGCAGGTCCCTGATCGCCCGAACGTCGAGCTACGCCGCGACCGCGAGGGCGGCAGAGTCGTCGTGCTTGCGTTCCCATATGACCGTGAGCTTGTCGAGCAGGTGCGGACGATCCCGCATCGGCGCTTCGATTGGGACACGCGGGAGTGGTCGGCGCCGGCTGACGACTGGGTTGGGATGAAGGTCGCTGAGCTCCTCGCCCGCTGCCCCGAGCTGACTGCCGAGCCAGAGGTGCTCGAATGGCTCTTGGGAGTCGAGCGTCGATGGATCGGCTATGTGCGCACGACACGTCACGACGGCCGCGGCTGGCTCGTTCTGGACACACGTGCGGGCGTGGTCCCGGAGCCTCTGCGGTCCGGCGCCGTCGAGCGCGAGGGCGAGCTGCTGGTGCCGCTCACCCGGTCCGCTGCAGATGCGTTGCGCATGCAATCGTCAGCGCGGCTCGATATCGCCGCCGAGCGGTGCCTGTCGATCATCGAGGCGGGCGAGGTTCCTCCTCCGGCGCGGCTCGTCTACTTCCGGGGCGTGGAGGGCGACCGGCTGCGCCTCGAGGTCATTTGGGATCCAGACGTCGGCTCGGCCTTCCAGCGTCTGCCGGGCGCGCAGGGCACTCGAGCCGTGCCGCTGGATCCCTGGCTCGCCGAGGCACTCGACGCGTTCATCGCCCGCCACGACGTTCAGCTCACACATCCGGCGAGCGAGATGCTCGACCGGCTGCTCGCCGAGCGAAGAGAGGCGGCCGAGGCGGTCCGCAGGTCGCGCTCGGAGCACGGAGATCCGATCCCGGAGGTGGCCGGCGTGCTCGGCGGTGAGTTGGCGCCGTTTCAATGGGCCGGGGTTCGCTACGTCCTCGACGCCCGTCGCGCGTTCCTGGCCGACGAGCAGGGTCTGGGCAAGACCGTCGAGGCGCTCGCGGCACTCGAAGCGGATGCCGCGTACCCAGCGATGGTCGTGTGCCCGGCATCGATGAAGCTCGGCTGGCAGCGCGAGGCTGAGCGGTGGCTGCCACACCGTTCGGTCGCGGTCATCGAAGGGCGCTCCCTGGTCCCACCGGAGGGCGAAATCACGATTCTCAATTACGAGATCGTCGCCGCGCACCGTGAGGCGTTGGCGCGTCGTCGACCGCAGGCGCTCGTGGTGGACGAGTCGCACTACTGCAAGAACCCGCGCGCCAAGCGCACCCAGTCGGTGCGCCGACTCGCGGGTGCCGTCGCTGCCGATGGCCTGCGCCTCGCGCTGACCGGCACGCCGGTGCTCAACCACGCCGATGAGCTGATCGCGCAACTGCGGGTGATCGGGCGCCTGGAGGACTTTGGGTCCGGAGCGCGCTTCTCGCAGCAGTTCCGCGGTCAGCTGAGCGAGGAGCGGTTGCACTGGCACCTGCGCCGCCGCTGTTTCGTTCGCCGCCTGAAATCAGACGTGCTTCCTCAGCTGCCCGCGAAGCGGCACGTCGTGGTGCCCGTCACGCTGACCAACGCGGCCGAATATCGTCTGGCTGAGCACGACGTGATCGAGTGGCTTCGCTCGCAGCCACTCGACCTGTCCGAGCTGGGCGCCCGGATCGCGGCCGCCCTGCGCGCGGAGCGACTTGCCCAGCTCGGGACGCTCCAACGCCTGGCCGCTCGCGGGAAGCTCGCAGCCGCGCTGGCGTGGATCGAGGACTTCCTCGCCTCCGGCGAGCCGCTTGTCGTGTTCGCGCGCCACGTCGAGGTCCAACAAGCTGTGCTCAGACGGTTTCCGGCTGCGCTGCATCTTCTGGGCGCCGACTCTCTCGCCGACCGCGACGCGGCGATCGAGGCCTTCCAAGATCCACAGGGCCCGACCCTGATCGTCGGCGCCACGCGGGTCGCAGCCCAGGGCATCACGCTCACCCGCGCGTCGAACGTAGCCTTCCTCGAGCTCGAGTGGACGCCGGCGATCCACGACCAGGCCGAGGATCGGTGCCACCGGATCGGCCAGCGCGACGCGGTCACGGCCTGGTACCTGCTCGCGGCAGACACGATCGACGAGACGATGGCACGGCTGATCCAGAGCAAGCGCACGATCGTCGCTGCGGTCACCGACGGCCGCGTGCTTGATAGCGACAGTCTCATACAGGCCGTCGTCCGCGAGCTGCGCGACGGGCGCCCGTTCGGACACCTGCGGGTGGTGCCTGACGACGCGGAGGGCCGCGACAGCTCGCGCCGCGCCGCGAGCGCTTAAACGAAGCGATTAGGACAGCGATCCTTCCCCCGAGTACCTTGGAGGGATCGACAATTCAGCACACAGACCGAGGCGGACTGCTGTGCAGCTCGCGAGAGCGGTCGACGATGGGCGCAACGTGGGCGCCGCACTGCGCCATCTCGACAGCCACGGATCCGAGCCGGGGGCAGCCGCCGTTGCCGACTCGCTCGCGCGCTTTCTCGTCGCTCGCTGCGACTCGCATCATGCGGGCTGGCGAGTCGTTCGTCAGGTCGTGGTGGATTCGGCCGCCGACGCTCCGTGGGAGAAGTGTGCCCGCCGGGCCGTGCCGCTCGTAGCCGGTGATCTGTTGAACCTTTCCGGGGCGGGTGGCCGCACGCAACTCACGCGCGCCCAACACGTCGCCGCCCAGCGGCGCGCAGAGCAGATCGCCGGTCACGTCGATCAGGCTGCGGTGTTTGCCGACCTGGGACTCGAGCACTCGCCGGTGAGCGCCGAGCGCTGGCAGTCTGCGCTTAGCAGCGCCGTCCGAGCTCGCTCGCGCGAACAGGTCGCGTCCGTGGTCGACGGTTCGATTCGCGCATAAGAGATCGCCACCCGCGAGACGGGACGGGCGATGGCGCCTACCGGGCCTTCGGCTACGCGTCGCGTCGGATCACGCGGTCGACTCCGACAGCCTCACCCGTGCGCGTATTGAGAAAGACAACAATCACCCTGGGGCGGTCCCCGAACCTCGCGCTCAATTCGCCCCGCCAAACTTGACCGCCGTGCAGCTGACTTCCGTTCTCGCTTTGGGAGCGTCCAACGCGCCCGCTGCGCGGCTCACGGGTTGATCGACCAGCAGCGCTGACGCCTGACTGCTGCTCGCCCGCCGAGCGACGCTGAGCTCGACGGGTCGCGCGGGGTCCGGCCAATCCGATTGGTGCCGACTTCTGCACCGCCGGGCGCTTCCAGCAGCCTGGCCGTCGCGAGGAGAACGCTGGTGCTCGTCCGGAGCATCACAGCCGGGTCCGGGTTCCGCGTTGGTCGGGCTGGGCGGTACTCGGCGGAGGCGTGGAGACCTTGGTGAGGGGACGCCGGTTGCCTCGGGCTGTCGGTTAGCCTCCGGTCGGGATGATGGGGCCGCCGCGGAATCGGTTTGCTCGTGGTGGTGATTCGCGGATCGCAGCGGTGACGCGGACCAACTGGGCGGGCAACTACACCTACGGGGCGCGTGTGATCCACGCCCCGTCGACGCTGGAGCAGCTGCAGGAACTGGTTGGCGCGTTGCCGCGCGTTCGGGTTCTCGGATCGGGTCACTCGTTCACGGACATCGCGGACTCTGACGAGCTGGTGAGTCTCGACCGGATGCCGCCCGATGTCGTCATCGATCGCGACGCCCGTACCGTCTCACTGTGCGGCGCGGTCCGCTACGGCGAACTCGTCGAGGACCTCGGTCGGGAGGGCTTGGCGCTCGCAAACCTGGCGTCGCTCCCGCATATCGCGGTTGCCGGCGCCGTATCCACCGCTACACACGGTTCTGGCGACCGCAACGGCAACCTCGCGACTGCGGTAGCCCGGCTCCAGATCGTGACCTCCGACGGAAACGTCCTGACGTTCGCGCGGGGAGAATCTGAGTTCGAGGGCGTCGTCATCGGCCTCGGTTCAGTCGGGCCGGTGGCGCGGATCACGCTCGATCTCGAACCCGCCTACCAGGTGCGCCAGCAGGTGTTCGAAGGGCTCCGCTGGGAGCAGTTGTTCGAACACTTCGACGAGATCACCTCGAGCGGCTACAGCGTCAGCGTGTTCACGCTGTGGGGCGAGGCCGTCGACCAGGTGTGGGTCAAGAGCCGCGTCACGGAGGAGTTAAAGGAGGGCAGCGACGAGTTCTTCGGCGCTACCGCTGCAACCAAAGACGTGCACCCGATCGTCGGGCTCGACCCGATCAACTGCACGCCGCAGCTTGGTGTGCCGGGGCCGTGGTCCGAACGCCTCTCCCATTTCCGAAGGGGGTTCACGCCCAGCAGCGGTCCCGAGATTCAATCCGAGTACCTCGTGCCCCGATCGAATGCCGTGCCCGCGATCGGCGCCGTCCTCGGGCTCGGCTCGAAGATCCGGCCGCTGCTGCAGGTGAGCGAGATCCGGACGATCGCGGCCGACCGGCTGTGGATGAGTCCTCAGTACGGGCAGGACACGGTCGCGATCCACTTCACGTGGAAGCCCGAGCAGGATCGGGTCGAGCGCCTACTGGTGGAAATCGAGCGGGCGCTCACTCCATTCGGGGCGCGGCCCCACTGGGGCAAGCTGTTTCTCGCCGACGCAGAGACGATCGGGCCGAAGTACGAACGACTCGACGACTTCGCCGCGCTGCTGGACCGGCTGGATCCACGCCGCGCTTTCCGCAACGAGTGGCTCAAAACCCGGGTGCTTGGCCGCTAATCGGGCCGATGTCATTCCGTTAGATCGGCTGATCAGAGGCTGGTGTGCAGCTGAGAGTACGTCGCTGTTCTCGTCAAGAACCAACAACAGGACCAGCACCCGCTTGCTGTGCTTCCTCGATCCAGACGCCAGCCGGCATTACGATAAGGAGCAGAAAGGGGCTTTCACATGAGCATGAATGTGAGCGAGGGGCGTCGTCGTCTTGCTGCAATCCCGGCCATCGCGATCCTCGCGGCGGTCGCGGTCGGCTGCGGGACTAAGGCCACATCGTCGAGCTCCGGTGCCAAGCCGACCACCACATCCGTCTCAGGCACGATCAGCATGGACGGCATCTGGTCGGGTCCCGAGCAGTCGGCATTCCAGGACGTGATCAACACTTTCCACCAGCAGTACCCGCACGTCACGGTCAACTTCAGATCGACTGGCGACAACACGCCGACGGTGCTCACGAGCGCTGTCGCTCGCGGTCATCCGCCCGATCTGGGGGACATTGCCCAGCCGGGGCTAATCAAAGAGCTGGCGGACCGCGGCGCACTGAGGCCCGAGACCTACGCTCTCTCGTCATACAGCGCGAACTTCGGCCCGGCCTGGGTGAGGCTCGGCAGCATCGACGGAAAGTTGTACGGGGTTGTGTTCAAGGCGTCCAACAAGTCGACCGTCTGGTACAACGTCCACGCCTTCAAGACCGCGGGGATCTCAGCCCCTACGACCTGGCCGGGGCTCCTCTCCGACGCTAAGGCCCTGAGGACCTCTGGCACGCCCGCTTACTCGATCGGCGGCGCGGACGGCTGGACGCTCACCGACCTGTTCGAGAACATCTACCTTCGCCAGGCCGGCGTGACGAAGTACCAGGCTCTTTCGACCCACACGATCAAGTGGACCGACCCCACAGTCAAGAAGGCGCTCACGACGATGGCCGAGGTGCTCGGCAACACCTCGAACATCTACGGCGGCACGACCGGCGCGGTCCACACCGATTTCCCAACCTCCGTCAACAACATCTTTCAGAGTCCGCCGAAGGCGGCGATGGTGATGGAGGGCGACTTCGTGCCGGGCGCCGCGACGGTCAAGGCCACCCCTGCAACCGATTACAACGTATTTACGTTCCCCTCGATCGGCGACTCCGGGCCCGAGGTCGTGATCGGCGGCGACACGATCGTCGCTTTCAGGGACAGCCCCGCGATCGAAGCTTTCATCAAGTTCCTGACGACGCCCCAGGCGGCGGCGGCGTGGGCGAAGCACGGTGGCTTCGCCACCGGTAACAGGAACATGAGTCCGAGCGCCTATCCCCACCCGATCATCCGGGCGACCGCGGAGCCCGTGGCGTCCGCCAAAACCGTTGTCTTCGACATGTCCGACGAGCAACCCAGCGCCTTCGGCGCCACGGCCGGGCAGGGCGAATGGGGCTTGCTCCAGGACTTCTTGCGCAACCCCAAGAGCGTCAACGAAACCGCCGTGAAACTGGAAGCTGCGGCGACCGCCGCGTACAAGAAGCCAAGCTAGGCGCGCGCACGATCGCTCCGCGCTCTATGAGGCGCAGTAGCCGCGACCGCTTTAGCGACATCGCGTCGCCTCGGGTGCGACCGCATTGGCGACAACCACTCGCCCGAAAGCATCCCGTTTACCCAAGGAACGACGCAGACGTGTCCCCAAATATGTCCCGAACTCCGCAATTCTGAGGCCAACTCGGGACACCTCAGAGCACCGAAGGCACTTCAACCAGCGTTGCGCTGACCGCCCGAGCCGGCCGTGTATGGAGCGCCGGAGACGATCGACGCGCGATCAGCGGCTGGTGCCGATGACCGCGAGGCCGCTGTCGTCGACGGCGATGCACAGTCGGGTCGATGGACACGAGATCGCGCTGACGTCCTCACTCACCGAGATACCCGTGTCGTCCCACGACCCGGAGTCAGTCGGGTTCGTCGAGACGTTCGCCTCGGCCCCCTCGTAACCAAAATCTCCTTCGCCGAACGCGGTATCGATCGCAACGCATAGCTGATTCGACGCGCACGAGACCGCCGCGAACGAGTAGGTAACTACCGTGGCCCCGTCCGACTGGGGATCGCCGGTGGGCGGCAGGACATCGGCGAACCGCCACGCTTTGGTGCTGGGGGCCGTCGATGAGAGCATGCCTCCGCCGCCGTCGACTGCTACGCACAGGCGCTCGGAACCGCACGAGACGCCCGTTATGTCTCCTCCGTTCTCGTTGTTCTCCTTTGCGACCACCTTCCACGCGCTCGGGCCGCCCGTCGGATTGGTCGAGCTCAGCACGTGCGCGTCGTCGTCCATGGCGATGCACAGCGAGGTCGACGGGCACGAGATCCCGGTCGGTTGGTGGCCCGCGTCCGCGAGGACGACCTTCCACGCGCCGGTCCCGGCCATGGGGTTTGTCGAGCTGACCACGTTGCCCGCGTTGTCGGTCGCAACGCACAGGTGGACCGACGGGCACGAGACCGCGGTGAGCTGGTGGCCGGCGTCGACCACCGCGCGGGTCCACGCGGCCGGGCCACCGGTGGGGTTGCTGGAACTGGTGACGCCCCCGCCGCCGTCGACCGCCATGCACAGCGGTCCCGGAGCGCACGAGACCGCCTTCAGCCCGCCGCTGACGGTCGTCTGTTTGCTCCAGGCGCTCTCGCCGCCGGCCGGGTTGGTTGCGGCGACGATGCCGCCGGAGTTATCGACGGCGACGCACAGCTGCGCCGTGGCGCACGCGATGCCGGTCAGATGCGGGCCGGCGGCCGCGGCGTAATAAAGCGAGACGCTGCGCCACGCGGCGGGGGCGCCGGTCGGGCTGACCGAGCTGAGCAGGGATTGGGCGCCCACGGCCACGCACAGCCCCGACGATGGGCAGAACACGCCTCGCAGTTGACCGCCGGTGATGTGGGCCCGCCGCCACGCCCGTGGACCGGCGGTCGGCCGCGTCGAGCTGAACGCGTTGCCGTTGCCGTCGACGGCGAGGCACAGCGGCGCCGAGGCACACGAGACGGCCCCGACCGCGCTGCCGCCGCCAACGCGGGCGGCGCGCCAGGCGCGTGCTGCCCCGGCCGGTCGGGTGGAGCTCAGGATCTGCCCGCCGTCCGCGAGTATCAGGCACAGCCGGGTTGGCGTGCACGACACTCCGTGCAGGCCGCCGCGAGCGAGGCGCACTCGCTTCCATCCCGGGGCGCCGCGCGCGGGAGCGGACGAGCTCAGCGCGTACCCGTCGCCGTCCACCGCCACGCACAGCCCGACCGTCGGGCAGGAGATCGCACGCAGGCCTCGCTTCGTCAGCGGGTCGATGCGCTTGCGCTGCCAGGCGCCGCTACCTCCGCTCGGGTTAACGGTGCTAACCGCGTTGCCGGCCCCGTCAATTGCGATGCACTTCTGGACCGACGGGCACGAGATGCCAACGAGCGGCTTGGGATCCACTCGCGCCCTCGTCCACCCAGCTCCAGCGGCGCCGGGATTGGTCGAGCTGACCACATCTCCGAAGCCGGTCACGACAACGCACAGCTGCGCCGACGGGCACGCGATCGCCGCCGGCGCGGGAAGCTGTGTCGCGGTGCGCGTCCAGCTGCCGATTGCCGGATTGCTCGAGGAGAACACGTTGCCGGCGTCGTCGACTGCGACGCACAAGCTCGCCGACGGGCACGACACGCCGACCAGCGATCCGCTCGTCGGGAACTGCTGACCTGGGGCGGGGTCGATCAGGGTCGGCGACGACCACCCCAGCGACGCAGCCGAGCCACGGGCCGGTCCGAGCAACAACACAAGCCCAGCGAGCAAGACGATCGCCGATCGAGCCGACGCCTTCGTCCATGCAAACCGCCTGATCACACCCCATCCCCAAAACTCGACGGTGCTTCCTACACCGGCTGGTCGAAAGTGTATCGGCTCCGCAAAGGTGACGGGCAAAACCACGACCCCCATAGGCCGGGTTCACGGCACAAATCGGCCGCAGCTCGGACGTAGTTCAGTTGGTAGAGAGTCGGCTTCCACAAGCCGAAGTTCGCGGGTTCGAGACCCGTCGTCTGCTTCGGGAGGCCCCGTTGAGGATGCCGGATCCCCGCGTGACGACTCTCGGCGCCCGATGGTCCAGGTGGATCGGGTGCGGTCCGGTAACTACTTCGCGCACTCGGGGGCGCCGAGCTTCTCACTCGTCACACTGTTCTTGGCCGCCAGCGACTTGAGCGCAGTCGAGTCGTTCTTCTTGGCGGCCACCACCTGCTGCTCGCTGATCGAGATGAACTGCTCGTAGTCTGCCTTCTTCGCTGCGGGTGGTGTCAGCGCGTCGATTTTCGGCAGGTACTTTGCGATCTTTTCGCCGTACTTGGCGTTGCTGCTCACGGGCTGCGCGGTGAACTGCTTGCAGATCGCGTTGAGCTCCGCGGCAAACCCGCCCGAATTGGTCGAACTGGCGCTGGTTCCGCTATTGGCGCTGGTGCTGCTGCTGCCGCATCCGGCGAGCCCGATCCCCGCGACCAACAACATGGCTGTAAGGCTCGTCCGCCCGATCCCTGCAAACAAGTTGCACCCTCCAAAGCAAGGCCGAGACCCGCCACGCCCAGCGAGCCCCCCACGCTGAGGAGCCTGACACAACGCTCCTCATGCAGTCAAGCTCCAGAAGGGCCGGTCTGCAGGCTTGGGCTCGCCGGTGCTACCGGGTGTGTCGCAGCAGCTCGGGTGTCAGACGGCGCACGTGGGCGAGGATGCGTTCGTGCGTCGCCGCCTCTGGGTTGGTAAGGCGCAAGCGGATGAGCTCGCGGCCGGCCGCGTGGAGGACATGGGCGGTGTACTCGGGATCCGTGATGTCTGGGTTGATGTCCAGCAGTACGGTCGCGAGATATCGGCGCACGTTGGCCTCGGCCACGGCGAGACGCTCGTGTAGTTCGGGGGGCGCGCCCTCGGGTGGGAACAGGAACAGTCGCCAGGTCGCGGGGTTCGCGTCGGCCGCCCGGAGCACGCTGGCGAAAGTCCGCCCGAATGCCCCGTCCTCGTCGTTGGGTTCGGACGCTGCGATCGCTTCGGCGAACTGAGTGCGGGCGCGTGCGCCCTCGCGTTCGATCAGCGCGATGAACACTCCGGCGAGGTCCCCGAACTGCTGGTAGATCACGGTGCGGGTGACCGTCGCTTCGCTGGCGATCCGATTCAGCGTGGCGGCGTGAAACCCCTCCGTGTCGACGATCGCGTGGGCGATGTCAAGGATCTGCGCATGCCGGCTCTCGGCCGTCATCCGCCGCCTGGCGTGTGTCTGGGCGGGCATCCTTGACGCACAACTTACAACATGAAAGTATTACTTTCAAAGTATAAGTTGCGTTCCGGGAGAGCGATGCCACATGGAAACGACGATGCCCAAACAGCTGCACTACCCCGAGCTGGCCACACGCGTCCGCAGGCAGGGCGAGTTGCAGCCGGTCCTCTATGGCAATGTCGACTTCAACGCCAAGCCGTATCGGCTTGCGACTGCGCCCGAGGACGACGCCTCGCTGCCGGCCTGGGTCGCCGACCGGGCGGCGACGCTCGCGGACCCGCGCGTAGTGGAGCTGATCAGCACGACCACGATGCTCGGCGACGTAGTCGCCGACCCCTACGCGTCGTTGATGGCCGAGCGTCCGTTCAAGAGCCTGATCGACATGCTCACCTTGGCGTGCCGCGAGGGGATCGACGCCGTCGCCGATGCGCCGCCGGAGCTGCGCGCGTTCATCGACGCGATGGAGACCAAGCCCGAATGGCTGGACGCGGGGCTGGTCGAGGAGGGCGCCCGCGAGGCCCGAATCCCGGCCGCCTTCCTGGCTCCGTTCGTGACGCGCGGCGTGTTCGTCGCGACCTTCATGAACACCTACGCTGCCTTGCCGATGGCCCTCACTGGTCAGCTGGGGGGTCGCAAGGCGGCACGCCGCGTGAACGAGACCTCGAGCTTCTTCGCCGTCACCACTCTCCCCGGCGCGCTCGATCGCAGCGGGCCGGGCTTCGAGGCCGCCGCGAAGGTTCGGCTGATGCACGCGATGGTCCGCTACAACGCGCTCATGCGATCAGACCGCTGGGAGCCCGACATCTATGGCATCCCCGTCCCGCAAGTCGACCAAGTGCCCGCCGGTCTGATCAACATCTACCTGCTCGCGGCGCGCGCACGCCGCCAAGGTCGCTCGGAGTTCAACCACGCTGAACGCGCACTCGTCGAGTTCGGCCGCTACCGATGCTTCCTGCTCGGCCTGCCCGAAGAGCTGTTGCCGACCACCGTCGAGGGCACATTGCGCGTCATGCACGCACGCGCAGCGCTACTGCGCCGCGGCTTCGACGAGACCTGCGCGGCGCTGGTTCGCGGCACGATGGACGCGTACTTGCGAGCCGGCGGGACTCCGGCTGACCGTGCCGCCGAGGCGATCGAGAAGTCCTACAGCAAGGCGTTCTTCCTACGCGCGTTCGTGGGCGGCGAGAAAAGCAGCAAGACCGCGACAGACGTCGGCGTCTCCCTCAGCGCGGGGGACAAGCTGCGGATCGCGATGACCGCGCCATTCGTGATCGGGCGCTTCATGACCGTCCGGGCCGCGAGCCGCATCCCCCTGCTGCGAGACCTCGTCGACCACTACACGATCCGTGTGGTCAAGCAGCACCTCGCGACGTACGGCAACCCCGAGTTCACCACGGACTCCACCACGTACACGCCGGCTACGACCCAGACCGCCTGACACGCTCGTCGGACGATCGCTCCGACCCGAGCTGCGCAGCCTGTCCTTCTCTCCGGTGCGGACGCGATCGCCCCCGGGTTTACCGTGCCCGTCGGTCGGTCGTCAAGGAGCCAGCGCCGGGTGCCAAGGTGCCGGGCAGCATCCCCGGCTCAGGTGCGCGCGCCCAAGGTGGTGACGCAGCCACGCCCGCTCCGGCAACTGTTTTCTCCGCGCGGACGGTCCTGGTCGTAGGCTTGTACGCGAGGGCACCGAGTGGCGCGACGCATGAGGAAACGTACGGGCCTGGGACGCAGTGTCCAGAGCTAGCCGCAACCGCCTGCACGCCGTAGCAAGGTCCGGCCAGTTCTTACGGCTGCTTCCCGTCCTCCGCATGAGGGGACAGTCGGTTTACCGAGAGGTTCTCGCCATCCCCGCGGCGCGGTCGCTGATCGGAGCCAGCGCCGCGTCCCAGTTCGGCAATTGGCTCTATAACGCGGCGCTGCTCGGGTATGTCTACAGCGTCACCCACTCAGCCGGGTGGGTGGGCGGCGCGACAATCGGGCGGCTGCTCCCTTACGTCCTGCTCGGCCCAGTCGGAGGCGCGATCGCAGACCGCTACCCGCGGCGGACTGTGCTGCTGGTCGGCAATCTTCTTGCGCTTGCACTGATGCTCATCCTCGCGGCGGTCGTCGCGACCGATGGCCCGGTGGTGGTCATCATCGCCCTCGCCGCGCTCGCGTCCGCGGCGGGCTGCGCAGAACGACCTGCGGCGCTTGCGCTGCTGCCGCGACTGGTGGGTGAGACTCGTCTTGGTGCGGCGAACGCGCTATTGCACTCGGTGCAGGATCTTGGCGTCGTGATCGGCCCCGCAATCGGCGCGATCCTGCTCGCGGTCGGTCCGGCATGGGTGGCGTTCTTGGCCAATGGGGTGACGTTCGCGGTCGCGGCATTCTTGATCTCGACGATGCCGCCCGATGCAACGCCCAGCAGTGACCGAGCGGGCGCGGCCTCGCAGCTGTCCGGCGGGCTGCGGGCGGTTCGCGAAACGCCATGCGCCGTGTGGCTGATCATGGTCGTCGCCGTGGTCGAATTCACTTACGGCGCCCAGACGGTACAGCTGGTCATCTTCGCGAAGCATTCGCTGAATCTCGGGGACGATGGCTACGGAATCTTGCTCACCGCCGCCGGGGTCGGCGGACTAGCGAGCGCATTTCTCAATGGTCGGCTGTCCACAAGTCAGCGTGTCGCTCTGATTGTGATCCTCACCGCCGCCCTTGCCTGCGTGACACAGCTCGCA
The DNA here is from genome assembly GCA_963770735.1 of uncultured Solirubrobacterales bacterium. Classification (GTDB taxonomy): domain Bacteria; phylum Actinomycetota; class Thermoleophilia; order Solirubrobacterales; family Solirubrobacteraceae; genus Palsa-465. The sequence continues at coordinate 41,985 of CAVYRB010000003.1, forward strand.
TACGCGGGCACCACCAGCCTCACGATTGCGCTGGCCGTTGCGGTAATCGGTACCGCCGCGGCCGTGTCATGCGAAGTGGTCGGTGAGACAGTGCTTGCGCGCATCGCGCCGCGCGAAGCGCTTGGCCGGTTGGTCGGGATCTTCGACGCGGCGTGTGCTGCGGCGGTAATCGTCGGCGCAATCCTGGCGCCCGTGCTCATCAACTCAACGTCGCTTCGGGAGAGCCTGCTCGTGCTCGGCGCGATCGCGCTCCTGATCACAGTTGTGTGCGGGGTCGGCCTCCGCGGGCTCGATGCACTCAGCGCGCACCGCGCCGAGGCTCTGGCTTCGAGGGTGAAGGTGCTCGAAGGACTCCCCGTCACGGTGGGCGTGCGACAGATCGTGCTCGAACAGCTCGCTGCCGCCGGGCAGTTCCTGCCCGATCTGCCGCCGGGTGTCGACGTGATTGTTCAGGGCATGCCTGCGCACTCGTTCTACGCGGTGGTTACCGGCCGCGTCCTCGTACACCGCGACGGCAAGGCGGTTGTGCATCTCGGCCCCGGCGATAGCTTCGGCGAACGCGGATTGCTCGACAGGGCACCCAGAAACGCGACCGTCACGACCGAGCTGGAAACGACGCTGCTACGCGTGGAGGGGCAAGCACTACTCAGTGCACTCGACACAGCCCCTGCCCTCAGACCGGCGCTCGACCTCTCGAGTACGGCGCCAGGCGTGCAAGTCCCGGACGGAGAGCCAAGCTTGGTCGATGATCCGCGCTGGGTCGAGGCCTGATCCAGAGCGACCCGCTTTGCGCGCCCAAGGCGTCGAGCTCGCGCGAGTTTGGCGGTGGCGCAACGTGGGCGCAACTCCGGGGCGACAGCAGATGCGCCGGTCGCAGCGGCCGTCGAAACTGGCCGGGCTGGGCAATCCTGGCTTGGATGGGCCGATTCCTTCGACGCGTTCTCGGGAGCGCAACGTCCGTTTGGTAGCGGTGTTTATGCGCCAAGAGTCTCGGGCCTCGACGGGACGGCCAAAATCACGGTTAAGGCAACGACCACCTCCTGAATGCCAACGGCGCCGGATGAGGTCCGCGGAGGGCCTTGTCCGGCACCGGCGCGCTTCGCTCGAGGCGGCGGGGATCTCCGCGGCAGTGCTGGTGTACGTACTTACCGCCCGTGGTGCGCGGGGGCCCCCGGATGACCGCCGCGAGGCGCACTCGGACAATCGGAGGATGGCCTCGCAGTCCGAGGGACGGCAGACCGCGGCACGACCGATGCTCGGCGTCAGCCCGCGGATGCGGCGTGCGTGGCTCGCGGCGAACACCGGCCACTCGCTCGAGGTCGCGGCGAACACCGCCTTCACGCCAGACGAGCCGCGGGCCAACATCGAGAATCTGGTGGGGGCGACGCAGGTCCCGCTGGGCATCGCGGGACCGATTCGCGTCAACGGAGGCTACGCCGACGGCGTCTACTACATCCCGTTCGCGACGACCGAAGGGACGCTGGTCGCCACCTACCAGTACGGGATGCGGGCGATCACCGAGGCTGGCGGCGCGAACGCACACGTGCTCGCCGACTCGCTGGACATCACCCCGTGCTTCGTTCTGACTGACGCGCAGGAGGCGATCTCGTTCGGACGGTGGCTGGGAGATCATCTCGGCGAGCTGCAGGCGGTGGCCGCGCACACCACGACCCATGGCCGTCTCGTAGAACTGCGCTCACACGTGTTCGGACGGCGCGTCTTCGCCCGGTTCATCTTCGAGACCGGTGACGCGATGGGCATGAACATGGTCAACATCGCGGTCGACCAGATCTGCCGCCACGTGCTCGAAGTGACGGACTGCGAGCGGTATTTCCTGAGATGCAACTACTCGAGCGACAAGAAGCCGGCCGCGATCAACCTGTTCCGGCCATACGGCAAGGAGGTCGCGATCGATTTCACCCTCCCGGCAAAGGTGGTTGAGACCTACCTGGGCGTTTCACCCGACGACTTACTCGACTTCGCCGCGGTCGGGCGGCTTGGCACGATGCAGGCTGGTGCGCTGGGCGCGAACGCACATTTTGCCAACGGGCTGGCCGCGATCTACATCGCTTGCGGGCAGGACGTCGCGCAGATCGTCAACGCGAGCATCGGTTTCATGGACATGGAACGGACTGGCGACGACGACGACATCTACGTCTGCGCGAGGCTGCCGAACCTGGTGGTCGGAACGGTCGGCGGCGGAACCCACCTGCCGACCCAGCAGGCATGTCTCGCGCTGATGGATTGCGCTGGGGATGGGACCGCGCGCAGGTTCGCGGAGATCGTCGGGGCAAGCGTGGTCGCGGGCGAACTCGCGATCTACGCCGCGCTGGCCAACGGTCGTTTCGCCGAGGCGCACCATGCCAAGCGCGCCAGCGGCCATCGAACCGAGCCCCCCGAGTGAGCCACGTCGCGTTCCCGATCCTGTGGGCGATCGCGCTGCTGGTGTTCGCCGGGATCATCGCTGCCCGGGCGCGGCTGCTGCTTGCGGCGCGGCCGGCGGCGCGCCTCGATCGGATCCCGGAGCGCATCCGGCGCACGGTCGTCTACGGGCTCGGCCAGAAGAAGTTCCTGATCGGCGAGCAGCCGGCGGGGATCATGCATGCGCTGATCTTCTGGGGGTTCGTCGTCCTGATGATCCAGGTGGTCACGCTGTTCGGGCGGGCGTTCGACGCGAGCTGGAACATCCCAGGGTTCGGGCCGAACCAGCCGCTGGGCCCACCGTTCTTCATCGCCCGCGACCTGCTCGAGGTGGCCGTGATCGTCGGCGCCGCCTACATGCTCTACCGCCGGCTGGTCGTCCACACCCCGCGCCTGTTCGGCATCGGCCGGGCCGAGCAGCGCTACCAGGACGCGCCTCACTGGGAGGGCGTCCTGATCCTCGTGTTCATCCTGCTGATCATGATCGGGGGGCTGCTGTACGACGCCGGCCATCTGGTCGCCTACAACATCCATGGCAACGAGCGGGACTTTGCGCCGCTGACTGCGCTGGTGGCCGACGCGCTCGGAGGGCTGAGTCGATCCTCGGCGCGCGCCGTCAGCGAGGTCGGATGGTGGCTGCACTGCCTCACGATCCTGGTCTTCCTGTGCCTGCTGCCGCTGTCCAAGCACTTCCACATCATCACCGCGATCCCGAACATCTTCTTCGGGAAGCTCCCGCCACGCGGTGCGGAGCGGCCGCTGGCGATCACGCATGTGCCGGCCGCGGGAGTGGCGGCGCTGGACCCGCCACCCAAGGGCCTCGTCGGCGTCGCCTCGCTGGAGGACCTGAGCTGGAAGCAGGTGCTCGACGCGTTCTCCTGCACCGAGTGCGGCCGCTGCACGGCCGTCTGCCCGGCCACCGCCAGCGGTGCCCCGCTGGCTCCGCGGCAGCTGATCCTCGACATCCGTGACCGCCTCTACCAGCATCCCGAGGAGCAGCGCGATGGCAGTGGTTCTGAGCCCCTGATCTCCGACGACGTGCTGTGGTCGTGCACGACCTGCATGGCATGCGTCGAGGCGTGCCCGGTGGGGATCGAGCACGTTCCGACGATCATCGACATGCGCCGCAACCTGGTCGACGAGGGTGACATGGATCCGCTCCTGCAGAAGACGCTCGAGAACTACGGCAAGCAGGGCAACTCGTACGGCAAGTCATCGCGGATGCGGGCCCGGTGGGCCAAGGGGCTCGAGTTCGCGATCCCCGACGCGCGCAAGGAGCCGGTGGAGTACGTGTGGTTCGTGGGCGACTTCGCCTCTTTCGACGAGCGAGTGCAGCTCGCCTCACAGTGCGTGGCAAGGATCCTGCACGATGCCGGCGTGTCGTTCGGGCTGCTCTATGAGGGCGAGCGCAACGCCGGCAACGATGTCCGGAGGATCGGCGAGGAGGGCCTGTTCGAGATGCTGGTCGAGCACAACATGGGAGTGCTCGCGGAGGCGCAGTTCGAGGCGATCTTCACGACCGATCCCCACTCGCTCAACACGCTGCGCAACGAGTATCCGCAGTTCGGACTCGACAAGCCCGTCTACCACTACACCGAGTTGCTGGCCGACCTGGTCGCGCGGGGCGTGATCTCGCTGCGCACCCCACTCACCGGCACGCGCGTCACCTACCACGACCCGTGCTATCTGGCGCGCTACAACAGGATCACCGAGGCGCCGCGGCAGCTGATCGAGGCAACGGGCGCCGAGCTCGTCGAGATGCCGCGCCACGGGACGAACACGTTCTGCTGCGGCGCGGGGGGCGGCAGGATCTGGATGGACGACTCGGGCCTCGAGGAACGGCCGAGCGAGCAGCGGATCCGCGAAGCGCAGACGCTGGGCGAGCTCGACTACTTCCTCGTCACCTGCCCGAAGGACCTAGCGATGTACTCCGACGCGGCCAAGACGGTGGGCGCCGACTTCAAGGTCGCGGAGCTGACGGCGCTGATCGAGCGCGCGCTCGCCCAGGCCGAGCCGGTGACTCACGCCAGCGGCGCGAGCGACCCGGCCGGTCAGTCCTCAGCGACGGCGGTTGTCAGCTCATCTGCGACGTCGAACAGGTCGGCGACCACGCCGTAGTCGGCGACGTTGAAGATCGCCGCGCCGGGGTCCGTGTTGACGGCGACGATCAGCTCTGCCCCCTGCATCCCCTCGACGTGCTCGGGGGCACCAGAGACCCCGAGCGCGAGGTACAGCTTCGGCTTCACGGTGGCTCCTGATTTGCCTACTTGGCGCACCTTCGGGAGCCAGCCCGAATCGATCACCGGGCGCGACGCTGCGAGCTCGGCACCCAGGGCGTCGGCCAGCTCCTCCGCGATCGGGATGTTCTCGGCGCCCCCGATCCCGCGGCCGACGCATACGATCCGGTCGGCCTTGGTCAGGTCGACGCCTTCGTCAGGGGGTGCGACCGCCTCGACGAATGTCGTCCTCAGCGTCTCCAGCTCGCCGGGCGGCGGGAGCGCGACGCGCTCGCCCCGGCCGGCGCTCTCCGGTTCCTCGTGCAGGGCCGCCGAATTGATCGCGAACACCGCCGGCAGCGAGGTGCGCACGGTGGCGCGGAGCTGCCCACCGTAGATTGCGCTGACCGCCTGGGCCTCGCCGTCGCTGACCGACAACTCGAGGCAGTAGCCGACGAAGGGAAGGCCCGCCGCTGCCGCCGCCGCGGCCGCAAGGTCGAGGCCGGCCGTGGTGTTCTCGACCAGAACGAGATCCGGCGCGCGCTGCTTGATCGCCGTCGCGAGCACCGCCTGGTGGGCTTCCGGGAGGTAGTGGGCGAGCGCGGGATGCGAGACCTCAAGCACCACGTCTGCCGCGTTCAGCTGATCGCCGTCGGTGGGCTCGCCGCTTGCGATCAGCGCCACGAGGTCTCCGCCGATGGCGTCGGCGAGCGGTCGAGCAAACGCCACTAGCCGCTCGTTCAGCGACGGGTCCACGTAGACGAGCACGTCGCCCATCAGCCCACCAGAGCTCCTCGTTCCTGCAACACCGCGACGATCTGCGCGGCCACCTGGTCCGCGTCACCCTCGAGCATCGTCGCCCCGGCCTGCGGCTCGGGCCGGGCGAGCGAAACGAGCTCAGCGCCCCCACTCGGCGCCTCGACGTCGACCTGCAACGTCTCGGTGCTTGCTTCGGTCATCGCCTGGCGCAAACGCCCCATCGACACATACCGGGGCGGCGAGCTCGCCGATTGCACGCCGACCACAGCCGGGAGCTCGAGGCCCAGCACCGCCAGCCGGCCACCGGCGTACTCCTGCTCCACGCGCGCGGTTCCGTCGACCAGGTTGACACCGACGACGACGCTTGCCTGCGGCCAGCCGAGTGCGACCGCGAGATACGGTGCTGTCTGCCCGAACACGTCGTACGGCGTCTGGACGCCGACCAGTGCGAGGTCCGGGGCCAGCTCTCGGAATGCCTCCGCGAACGCGAGCGCCGAGGTCCGAGAGTCATAGGGGTCGATCTCGCCCGCCTCGACGACCACCACCCGGTCGGCGCCACGTGCGAACGCCACCCGCAGCGCCTGCTCGATCCCCTCGGTTCGCAGCCCGAGGGCGGTGACCGTGGCACCGGTGGCCTCCTTGAGCAGGACGGCCTCTTCGAGCGCCTGGTCGTCGAACTCGTTGATCACCATCTCAACGAGCTCGCGATCGATGTCCGTGCCACTCGAATCCACCTCGAGCTCGTCGCCCACGTTTGGCATCAGCCGAATCGCGACAGCGATGTTCATTGCCGCCTTTCGTTGCGAGCGCGTCAGTCCGAAGCGTCCTGCCAGCACGCTACCGCGCAGCTCTCGTGGTGGGACCGCCCTAAACCACGCGAGCGGGATTGGTAGTTACCCCGCTGATCACCCGGAGCAGCGCCGATGGCGGCGCGAATTCGATCTGTCAGCGTGGCTGCATCGCTACCAGCAAGAGAGGACCCGTGGCCAACGAGCTCAATCTCGAGACGCTGACAATCGCGCTCAAGTCGATCGACGAGTTCGCCGCCCGGGAGATTCCCGATTCGCTGTTGATCGAACTCGATGAGCGTGACGAGTTCCCAGAGGAGCTGGTGCGCAGGATGTCCTCCGGCGACGGGCTCGGTATCCAGCTGCTGTTCGTGCCCTTCGAGTACGGGGGCATGGGAGGCGGCGCATTCGACATCTATCGCGTCTGCGAGCGGATGGCGGCGATCGACCTGGGGCTCGCCACCTCGGAGCTGGCGACGTTCCTGGGCAGCGATCCGATCAGAGTCGGCGGCACGGAGGGGCAGAAGCGGCAGTACATGAGCCGGATCGCGAAAGAGGGGATCCTGTTCGCCTACGGCGCAACGGAGCCCGAGGCTGGCAGCGATCTCACGGCGCTGAAGACGATCGCGGAGCCCGTCGGCGACAACGGGACCGTGACCGGCTACCGGATCACCGGCGCCAAGCAGTGGATCTCGAACGGCGGCGTTGCCGACCTTTACACGGTCCTCGCCCTCGCTCCGGGGGGCCCGAGCTGGTTCGTCGTCGAGTCCGGCGCGGAGGGCTTCACGCACGGCAAGCAGGAGGACAAGCACGGAATCCGCCTGAGCAATACCGCGGCGCTCTTCCTGAGCCACGTCTACGTCGACGCCGACCGTCTGATCGGCGGGGTCGAAGGGCAGGGTCTGGTCCAGGCGCAGCAGGTGTTCGGCTACACGCGGCTGATGGTTGCTGCGTTCGGGCTCGGCGCCGGATGGGCGGCGCTGGAACGCGCGATCCCCTACTCGCGCAAACGGATCCAGGCCGGCGCGCCGCTATCGGAGAAGCAGGGCTTCACGCACAAGCTGATCGTCCCCCACGCGATTGCACTCGAGGCGGCTCGGGCGGCGATCGAGGAGACCGCAACGCGCTTGGACGCGGGCGAGGGCTCGCTCAACGTCGAGGGGGCGATCGCGAAGTACCTGGCGACGGAGGCGGGCGACGCGGCCGCCGACGCGGCGATCCAGGCGCACGGCGGCTACGGCTACACCCACGACTACATGGTCGAGAAGATCAAGCGCGACGTCCGCATCACCCGGATCTACGAAGGCACCTCGGAGATCATGGAGATGACGATCGCGCGCGGACGCTGGCAGGAGCACCTAAAAAGCGGCGGCGACTACTACCACGCCCGGGCGCGGGAGCTCGAAGGGCTCCACGCCGAGAATCCCGCTGTCGGCGCTGACGTCGTCGCGCTCGCCGACCACGCGCTCGCCGAGCTGCTCGAGCGCTGTCGTTTGCAGCGGCTCACCCGCCATCAGCACATACTCCTGCGACTCGGCGCCTTGATCGCCCAGGCGGAGGGCGCGGAAGCGCTCGCGAGGCGTGCGGCGCAAGCTGCGGCAAAGCAACTGAATCCGAAGGCATCCAAGCGCCTACGAGCCGACGCACTCGCCGCCGCCAGCCGGGTCAACGCCCGCGACGCTGCCCTGACGATCGCGACCGAGGCCGTTCGCCTCGTCGCTGGAGCAGATGGCGGCGAGCTCGGCGACTTGGACCAGCGGCTGGACCTCGCCTCGATCCATCGTGCCCAAGGTGGGCTGCTCGCCGACATGCAGACGGTCACCACCGCCGTCTACGGCCGCATGCGAGCGTGAGGCCGAGGAGCGAGATGACCGATTCCTTCGACAACGCCGCCGCGATCGTTGGCGTGTCGGCGATCCTGCCCGATGCCCCCGATGCGGCGGCGTTCTGGCGCAACGTGCGTGACGGCCGCTACTCGATCAGCGAGGTCGATCCGGCCCGTTGGGATCCGGCCCTCTACTACGACGCGGATCCGCATGCGCCCGAGAAGACCTACTCGAAGATCGGCGGCTGGGTGCGCGACTGGGACTGGAATCCGCTCGGCTGGAAGCTCCCGATCCCGCCGAAGGTGAGCGACGCGATGGACGACTCGCACAAGTGGGCGGTCGCCTGCACGCGCATGGCGCTGATGGACGCGGGCTGGCCGGATCGTCCGCTCGACCTCGACCGCACCGCCGTGATCATCGGCAACGCGATCTCGGGAGAGAAGCACTACCTGACCGCGATGCGGATCAGCTTCCCCGAGCTGGCGCGCGAGCTCGAGCACGCCGGGAGCTTCGCCGCGCTGCCGGTCGATGTGCGCACAACGATCGAGCGGGAGCTCCGGGCGAACGTCGACGCTTGGCTGCCGGGGATCACCGAGGACACGATGCCGGGCGAGCTTGGCAACTGCATCGCCGGCCGGGTCGCCAACCTGTTCAACTTCCACGGTCCGAACTTCACGACCGATGCGGCCTGCGCCTCCGCGCTGGCGGCGATGGACGCGACCGTCGACGGGTTGCTCGCGCACGAGTTCGACGTCGCGATCACCGGCGGGGTCGACCGAAACATGGGCGCCGCACACGTTCGTCAAGTTCTGCGCGATCGGCGCGCTGTCGCCCACCGGGACGCGCCCGTACTCGGATGGCGCGGACGGATTCGTGATGGGCGAGGGCGCGGCGCTGTTCGTCGTCAAGCGGCTCGCCGACGCCGTGCGCGACGGTGACAGGATCTACGCGGTCGTCCGCGGCGATCGGCAGCGCCAGCGACGGGAAGGGCAAGGGCATCACGGCGCCCAATCCCGTCGGCCAGCGCTTCGCCGTCGAGCGCGCCTGGCGCAACGCCGGGCTGTCGCCCGCGCGAGTGCACGCTGCTGGAGGGCCACGGCACCTCCACGCGCGTCGGGGACGCGGTCGAGTTGAACGCTCTGACCGAGGCCTTCGCCGGCGCGCACCTGAACCCCGGGTCGGTGGCGCTCGGCTCGGTCAAGTCGAACATCGGACACCTCAAGGCGGCGGCAGGAGCGGCGGGCATGCTGAAGGCGACGCTCGCGCTGCACAACAAGGTCCTGCCGCCGAGCATCAACTTCGAGCGACCGAACCCCAACCTCGACTGGACCGCGTCCCCGTTCGCCGTCAACACCGAGCTGCGCGAATGGGAGGTGGCAGCCGGCCAGTCGCGAGTCGCCGGCGTGAGCGCCTTCGGTTTCGGCGGCACCAACTTCCACATCGTTCTGGAGGAGTACATGCCCGACCGTCCGACGACCAACGGGCATCGCAGCTCGAGCCGTGCGGCAGTGGGGTCACCGCCAGCCGTGGACCAACCACCGGTCGCGTTCGGGGAAGCACCGGCAGCCGCCAAGCCGCCGCTGCGCGGGGCGCTGGTGCTCGGCGCCGAAACCGCGGAGGCGCTGGCCAACGAGCTGCGGACCGCGCTGGCGGAGGCGCGCCAGGGACGACACCTCGAGCCGACGCCGCCCAGCGCCGAGACGCTGCGCGCGCCCGAGCGGATCGCGATCGACTATGCCGACGGACACGACCTGGTGGCCAAGGCCGAGATCGCGCTCCGCGCTGCTCGCAATCGGACAGCTCGTCCCGCGTGGCCGGCGCTGCGCCCGCGGGGTATCCACCGTGGCAGCGGCGCTCCCGGAAAGGTCGCCTTCCTGTACACCGGGCCAGGGCTCCCAGTACGCGAACATGCTCGCTGAGCTCCGCGCGGCGCGAGCGCGTGGTGGCGGACCTGTTCGACGAGGCCGACGAGATCATGCTGCCGCTGCTCGAGGGACGGCGCCTGTCGGACATCGTGTTCGCCGACCCGGCCGACGCTGCCGCGATGGCGCGGTGCGAGGAGGAGCTGCGGCGCACGGAGATCCAGCAGCCGGCGGTGATCACGGTCGACATCGCGCTCACGCGGCTGCTTTCCGAGTACGGGATCGGCCCCGACATGGTCATGGGCCACTCGCTGGGCGAGTACGGGGCGCTGGTCGCTGCCGGAGCGCTCTCGTTCGAGGACGCGCTCGAGGCGGTCAGCGCTCGCGGGCGCGAGATGGCCAGTCTCCAGGTGGAGGACCCCGGCGCGATGGCCGCCGCGATGGCCCCGCTCGACGGAAGTGAAGGAGATCGTCGAGACGATCGACGGCTACGTCGTGCTCGCCAACGTCAACTCGACCCATCAGGTGGTGATCGGCGGCGCCACCGATGCGGTGGGACGAGCCGTGGCGGCGCTTCAGGAACGCGGCCACGACAGCGATCCCGCTGCCGGTCAGCCACGCCTTCCACACCGACATCGTCGCGCCGGCAAGCGTCCCGCTGCGAGCCATGCTCCAGCGCCTCGGCCTGCGTCCACCGAAGCTGCCGATCGTCGCGAACGTCACCGGCGAGCTCTACCCGGCCGGCGAGGCCGTCGAGCAGGAGATGCTCGACATCCTCGCGCGCCAGGTCGCCTCGCCCGTCCAGTTCATGAAGGGGCTGCACACGCTCTACGACGAGGGCGCGCGGATCTTCGTCGAGGTCGGGCCGAAGCATGCGCTGCAGGGTTTCGCCTCGGACGTGCTCGGTGACGATGCGATCGTCAGCCTCGCCACCAACCATCCCAAGCAGGGTGACGTCGCCACGTTCAACAACGCGCTGTGCGGCTTGTGGGCCGCCGGGGTCGGCGCCGGACGGGAGCCGGTCGCGCGGGCGGCCGCAGAGCTCAAGGCGGGCGCGACAATCCGACGCGGCGCGGCAGCTGCGGCTCAGTCGCCGGCGCAGCCATCGGCGACCGACAGGGTCGCGGCGCATCCGGATGCCGACCTTGAGCGGCTTGTTCGCCGAGTTCCTGGAACGCGGCCGCAAGCTGATCGCCAGCGACGGCCGGGCCGACCGGCGCCGACGATCGAGCCGGTCGTCATCACCGGCGCCGCGCTCGGGCTGCCCGGAGCGGAGCGGCTGTTCGACGACGCCAACATCGCACGCCTGCTGGACGGCGAGCAGGGCATCGACCTGATCCCCGGGGCGCTGCGCCGCGAGATGCTCGACAAGCACATCACGCGTCTGGTCAAGGGCGAGGACGGCGGTGCCAGCTTCGAGACGATCGACCGCCTCGATGAGGTGATCAAGCTCGCCGCGCGGGCCGGCGCGTTCGACCTGGGGGAGGAGTTCGGGGTCGACGCCGACCGGCTGCGCCGCGCTTGGCCGCAACACGCAGCTGGCGATCGCCGCCGGCATCGACGCGCTGCGCGACGCCGGGATTCCCCTCGTGCTCCGCTACAAGACCACGACCACGGGCACCCAGCTTCCCGACCGCTGGTCGCTGCCCGACGAGCTGCGCGACGACACCGGAGTGATCTTCGCCTCCGCGTTCCCCGGGCTCGAGGAGATGGCCGACGAGGTCGGCGCGCTACACCACCGACCACATGCGCCGGGAGCGGATGGCGGCGCTGGAGTCACTGCGCGCGAGGATGCTCGACCACGACGGCACCGACCCGGTGGTTCTCGCCGAGGTGGAGCGCCGCATCCACGACCTCGGGCACCAGCTCGAACAGGAGCCGTACACGTTCGATCGCCGGCTTCTGTTCCGGGTGCTGTCGATGGGCCACTCGCAGTTCGCCGAGCTGATCGGCGCGCGCGGGCCCAACACGCAGATCAACAGCGCCTGCGCCAGCACCACTCAGGCGGTCGCGCTGGCCGAGGACTGGATCCGAGCCGGGTCGCTGCCGCCGGGTCGTGATCGTGGCCGCCGACGACGCCACCTCGGACACAATGATGGGCTGGATCGGCTCCGGCTTCCTGGCCACCGGCGCCGCGGCGACCGACGAGGTCGTCGAGGACGCCGCGCTGCCGTTCGACCAGCGGCGGCACGGGATGATCATCGGCATGGGCGCCGCCGGCTTGGTCGTCGAGAGCGCCGCGGCCGCGCGCGAGCGCGGGATCGCGCCGATCTGCGAGGTGCTCGGGGCGGTCGACCGCGAACTCCGCCTTCCACGGCACGCGGCTCGACGTCGAGCACATCGGCTCGGTCATGGAGCGAGTCGTGCGCCAGGCGGAGGCTCGCGGCGTCCGCCGGGAGGAGATCGCCGGCGAGACCGTGTTCGTCTCCCATGAGACCTACACGCCGGCGCGCGGCGGCAGCGCCGCCGCCGAGATCCATGCCCTGCGTCAGGTGTTCGGCGAGAACGCCGACCGGATCGTGATCGCCAACGTGAAGGGCATGACCGGCCATCCGATGGGGGTCGGCCTGGAGGACGTGATGGCGGTCAAGGCGCTCGAGACCGGGGTCGATCCCCGCGGTGCCGAACTTCCGCGATCCCGACCCCGAGCTCGGGACCCTCAACCTCTCGAAGGGCGGCGCATACCCGGTCCGCTATGCCCTGCGCCTGGCGGCCGGGTTCGGATCGCAGATCGCGATGACCCTGCTGCGCTGGACGCCGGTCGCAGACGGGCGTCGGCGCAGCGCGGACGAGCTCGGCTACGAGTACCGGATCGTCGACCCTGCCACGTGGAGCGCATGGCTGCGACGGGCCAGCGGCTATCCGGATCCGAAGCTGGAGGTCGTGCAGCACCGGCTGCGCGTCGCGGATCAGGGTCCGGCCGGCGTCGAGCCGGAGGATCCGGCCGGCGTCGAGCCGGAGCCGGTGGTCCCGGACGTCGCGCCCGCGGAAATTGAGCCGGAGACGCTGACCGTGGAGGCCCCGGCAGCGAGGCCGGTGGCTGCCGCGGAGCCGGTGGCTGCCGCGGAGCGGGTGGCTGCCGTGGAGCCTGAGCCTGCCGCTGAGCCGCCGGTGGTTGGGCCGGTGGCGGGTGAGGTTGAGCAGCGGGTGTTGGCGATCGTCGCGGAGCAGACTGGTTATCCGGAGGATCTGCTGGAGATGGATCTCGATCTCGAGGCGGATCTGGGGATCGACACGGTCAAGCAGGCGGAGGTGTTCGCGTCGATCCGTGAGGCGTATGGGATCGAGCGTGATGATTCGTTGAAGCTGCGTGACTATCCGACGCTGAATCACGTCGTGGGGTTCATCCGCGACCGCGCGGGACTGGCAGTGGAGCCGGTAGTGGAGCCGGAGCCGGTGGCTGCCGCGGAGCCGGTGGCTGCCGCGGAGCGGGTGGCTGCCGTGGAGCCTGAGCCTGCCGCTGAGCCGCCGGTGGTTGGGCCGGTGGCGGGTGAGGTCGAGGAGCGGGTGTTGGCGATCGTCGCGGAGCAGACTGGTTATCCGGAGGATCTGCTGGAGATGGATCTCGATCTCGAGGCGGATCTGGGGATCGACACGGTCAAGCAGGCGGAGGTGTTCGCGACGATCCGTGAGGCGTATGGGATCGAGCGTGATGATTCGTTGAAGCTGCGTGACTATCCGACGCTGAATCACGTCGTGGGGTTCGTCCGCGACCGCGCGGGACTGGCAGTGGAGCCGGTAGTGAGCCGGAGCCGGTGGCTGCCGCGGAGCCGGTGGCTGCCGCGGAGCCGGTGGCTGCCGTGGAGCCTGAGCCTGCCGCTGAGCCGCCGGTGGTTGGGCCGGTGGCGGGTGAGGTTGAGCAGCGGGTGCTGGCGATCGTCGCGGAGCAGACGGGTTATCCGGAGGATCTGCTGGAGATGGATCTCGATCTCGAGGCGGATCTGGGGATCGACACGGTCAAGCAGGCGGAGGTGTTCGCGTCGATCCGTGAGGCGTATGGGATCGAGCGTGATGATGCGTTGAAGCTGCGTGACTATCCGACGCTGAATCACGTCGTCGGGTTCGTCCGCGACCGCGCGGGACTGGCAGCGTCGGAGCCCGGAGCCGAGGCCGAGCCGGCCGCGGAACCAGCAGCGGCGGCACCCCAATCCGCAGACGCTGACGTCCGCTTTCCACGCCGCGTGCCTGTCCCGGTGCTTCGCCCACCGATCGAGTACTGCGTCGCGACCGGCGTGTCGATCGGCGAGGGCAGCCGTATCGTGCTGATGCCCGACACGGGCGGGGTCGGCAGCGCGCTTGCCGCATCCGTCAAGGCGCTCGGAGCCGAGGTGCTGACGATCGACGGCGTGCCCGAGGTCGAGGCGCTAGAAGCGCAGATCGCCGAGTGGACGCGCGGCCGGACCGGTCGACGGCGTCTACTGGCTGCCCGCGCTCGACGACGAGGGATCGCTGAGCGACCTCGACGCGACGGCCCGCAGGCAGGCGCTGCATGTCCGCGTCAAGCTGCTCGCGGTGACGATGCGAGCGCTCGTCGGACGAGCGCACGTTCCTGGTGAGCGGGGCCCGACTCGGCGGCCGTCACGGGTACGACGCCGATGGGGCCACGAGCGTGCTCGGAGGCGCCGTCACGGGCTTCACCAAGGCGATGGCGCAGGAGCGCCCGGACACGCTGGTCAAGGCCGTGGACTTCGGCCCGAGCATCGACGCTTCGGCCGTGGCTCAAGCGCTGCTCGACGAGACGCTGCGCGATCCCGGCGCCGTGGAGGTCGGCTACGCCGACGAGCTGCGGTGGTCGGTCGGCCTGATCGAGCAGCCGGCCGTCCACGAACCCGCAGCGCGAGCCCGGCGGCGACACCGCGTTCATCGTGACCGGGGCCGCCGGCAGCATCGTCCAGACGATCATCGCCGACCTGGCGCCGGCCTCGGGCGGCACCTTCCACCTGCTCGATCTCGTGCCGCACCGGATCCGGCCGATCCGGATCTGGCGAGGTTCGCCAGCGACCGCGACGGGCTCAAGCGCGAGCTCGCCGATCGCATCCGGCAGCACGGCGAACGGCCCACGCCGAAGCTCGTCGAGCGCGAGCTGGCCCGCATCGAGCGGGCCCGCGCGGCGCTCGACTCGATCAACTCGATCGAGCGCGCCGGCGGGAAGGCTCACTGGCACCAGGTCGACCTGACCGACGCGGACCAGGTTTCGGCCGCCGTCGCGCCAGGCGCTGCAAAGCAGCGAGCGGATCGACGTGGTGTTGCACTGCGCCGGCCTTGACATCAGCCATCCGCTGACCGACAAGCCGCAGTCGGAGTACGACCTTGTGTTCGACGTCAAGGCCCATGGGTGGCTCAACCTGCTGGCCGCGATCGAAGCCGCCGGGGCGCCGGCGCCAAGCTGCGGCGATCGCGTTCAGCTCGATCGCGGGCCGCTTCGGAAACCGCGGGCAGACCGACTACTCGGCGGCGAACGACCTGCTGTGCAAGACCGTCTCGAACATGCGCAGCGGCGCCCGCACACGCGGCATCGCGATCGATTGGACCGCGTGGGCCGAGATCGGCATGGCGAGCCGGGGCTCGATCCCGAAGGTGATGGAGGCGGCGGGCATCGACATGCTGCCGCCCGAGATCGGGGCTCCGGTGGTGCGTCGCGAGCTGACGGCGGCGGGTCCCGGCGGGGAGGTGCTGGTGGCCGGATCGCTCGGGCTGCTGGCCCGGGAGCGCCACGAGACCGGCGGTCTGGACGTCGAGCGAGCAACGGCTGCGCTCGCCGGTGGCGGCGGCCCGATGACAGGCCGGATCACCGGCTTCAGCGCCGACGGCGAGGTGACCGTGCTGACCGAGCTCGACCCGGCCCGCCAGGCATTCCTGAACGATCATCGGATCGACGGCACCCCCGTGCTCCCCGGCGTGATGGGGATGGAGGGCTTCGCCGAGACGGCCAGCGCCCTGACGCCGGGCTTCAGGGTGGTGGAGCTCGAGGACATCGAGCTGCTGACGCCGTTCAAGTTCTACCGCGACGAGCCGCGCACGGTGACGCTCCACGCGTTGCTCCGCGATGGCGGCGATGGCACGCTGGTCGCAGACTGCGAGCTGATCGGGCGCCGCGTGCTGCGCGGCCAGGACGAGCAGGAGACCCGTCATTTCAGCGGGCGAGCGCGACTGGCCCGCAAGGCGCCGGCTGCACCGAAGGCCTCGGTCGCGCCCGAGTCCGCGGACACCGCCGAGGCGGGCGTCGGGCACGAGGCCGTGTACGGCGTGTACTTCCACGGTCCCGCCTACCAGGTGCTCGACCGGGCCTGGCGCGAGAACGGCCATGTCGTCGGCAGGTTCGCCGGCGAGCTGCCACCCGACCACGAGCCGGCCAGCGAGCCGACCGAATTCGCCCCGCGGCTGATCGAGCTGTGCTTCCAGACGGCGGGCGTCTGGGAGCTCGGGACCGCCAGCCGGATGGCGCTGCCGACCCACGTCGACCGGGTGACCCGGTTTGCGGCCGGCAAGAAGCCGGGACGCCTGTGGGCGGTCGTGACCCCTCGCGACGGCGGGCTCGACGCGGAGGTGGTCGACGAGACCGGGCGCGTGCGGGTGCGACTCGAGGGATATCGAACGATCGAGATGCCCGGAGAGCTCGAGGCAGCGGCGCTCGCCCCGATTCGCGGCGCGATGGCCGACGGTTGAGTCGTCATGCAACGCGCGTTCTCACGGCTGGCGGTCGTCAATCGCGGCGAGCCCGCGATGCGCCTGATCCACGCGGTCCACGAGCTCAACTACCAGCGGGCCGATCCGATCAGGGTGATCGCGCTGTTCACCGACAGGGAGCGCGACGCGATGTTCGTCCGCCAGGCCGACGAGGCAGTGTGCCTCGGGCCGAGCCTGGTCGACGACGGTCTCGGCGGCCGCCGCACCGGCTATCTCGATCACGACGCGCTGGCGCGAGCGCTTCAGGGCGCCGGCGCCGATGCCGCCTGGGTCGGATGGGGGTTCGTCGCCGAGCAGCCCGAGTTCGCCGAGCTGTGCGAACGACTCGGAATCGTGTTCGTCGGGCCCGATCCGGCGACGATGCGCCTGCTCGGCGACAAGATCGCCGCCAAGCGGCTGGCCGAGGAGGCCGGGGTCCCAGTGGCTCCCTGGAGCGACGGCCCGGTCGCTTCCGCGGACGAGGCCATGGGGCACGCCGAGCGGATCGGTTTCCCGCTGATGATCAAGGCCGCTGCCGGTGGCGGCGGGCGCGGAATCCGGCGCGTCGAAGAGCCCGCTGGGCTCGCCGCCGCCTTCGCCAGCGCGCGCGCCGAGGCGCTTCAGGCGTTCGGTGACGGCACGCTGTTGCTCGAGCAGGTCATCACCCCCGCCCGCCACATCGAGGTGCAGATCATCGCCGACGGGCAGGGCAACGTATGGCCGGTGGGCGTCCGCGACTGCTCTTACCAGCGTCGCAATCAGAAGGTGATCGAGGAATCCGCGAGCCCGGCGCTCACGACCGAGCAGGAGCGCGAGCTGATGACCGGCGCCCAACGGCTCGCGCTGCGCGCCGGCTACCGAAACGCGGGTACGGTCGAGTTCCTGTACGAGCCCGCGGAGCGCCGGTTCTCGTTCATGGAGGTCAACACGCGCCTGCAGGTCGAGCATCCCGTGACCGAGGCCGTCACCGGCCTCGACCTGGTCAAGCTCCAGTTGCACATCGCGGCGGGCGGTCGCCTCGAGGGCGAGCCGCCCGCGAGCGTCGGCCATGCGATCGAGGCGCGGCTCAACGCCGAGGATCCCGCGCTCGGGTTCGCGCCCGCTCCCGGTCGGCTGGCGCTGTTGCGGCTACCGACCGGACCCGGCATCCGGGTCGACACCGGGGTCGCCGAGGGCGATGTGATCCCCGCGGAGTTCGACTCGATGATGGCCAAGCTGATCGCCTGGGGCAGCGACCGTGAAGAGGCGCTCGCCCGCTTGCACCGGGCGGTCGCCGACACCGTCGTGGTCGTCGACGGCGGGACCACCAATCAGGGCTTCCTGCTCGAGCTGCTCGACCGTCCGGAGGTCCGGGCGGGGGAGGTCGACACCGCCTGGCTCGACCGCCTGTACCTGAGCGGCGAGGCGGTGCCGGTGCGCCACGGCGACGTCGCGCTGCTGCAGGCGGCGATCGAGCTAGCCGACCGCGACACTGCCGCCGACCGTGCCCGCTTCTACGCCTTCGCCCGCCGCGGACGCCCGGACGCGGCGCTGGCTCTCTCTCGCTCGTACGACCTGCGCCACCGCGGGCAGTCCTACCAGCTGTCCGTGGCCCAGATCGGACCGGACCGATACCGGGTGAGCGTCGAAGGCCACGCGGTCGAGCTGAGCACGCGCCGGCTGGGCGCGCACGAGCGGCGCCTCGAGCTGCGCGGGCAGGCCCATCACACGGTCACCTCGCTGCAGGGAGAGGATCTGCTCGTCGAGGTCGACGGCGTGCCGCACCGCATCTCCCGAGGCGACGCGGGCACCGTTCGCAACCTGTCGCCGGCGGTGGTCGTCTCGATCCCGGTCACGGTCGGAGACATCGTCGAGGAAGGTGAGGTGGTGGCGGTGGTCGAGGCGATGAAGATGGAGTCATCGCTGACGGCGCCGTTCCGGGGGCGGGTCAAGCAGGTGCTGGTGGGCGAGAACGTGCACGTCGCCGCGCAGGCGCCGCTCGTCGCGCTGGAGCCGCTCGACGGCGATGTCCCGAGCACAACCTCCGGAGAGCACCTGTCGTTCGCGTCGGAGGATGACCGAGCGCCAGCCCCTGAACGCTGCCACGACAACCTGCGGCGGATGCGGTGGCTGGTGCTCGGCTACGACATCGACACGGACGAAGTCGAGCGCATGATCGCCGACCTGCACGGCGAATGCGGCGACCTGCTCGGCTGTGACGCATCGCTGATCGGAGCAGAGCATCGGCTGCTCGGGATGTTCGCCGACCTCTGCGCCGTGTCGCGCGCCCGCCGCTTTGAAGACGAGGGCGAGTCAGCGCTGCTGCAGAGCTCGCAGGAAGACTTCCACGCCTGGCTGCGTTCACTCGACGCCGAGGGGCTGCCGCCGCAGTTCGTGACGCGGCTGCGTCACGCCCTGGCGCACTACGGGATCGAAGGCCTGGAGCGCACGCCCGGGCTCGAGGAAGCCTGCCATCGTCTGTTCCTGTCCCAGCAGCGGGCGGACGCCGCCCGCGCCGCGATCGTGGCGATCCTCGACCGCCGCCTCGATCAGGTCCTCGAGCTGGTCGGAGAAGTCGGCGACGAGTTCCGCGAGGTGCTCGATCGGCTGTTGGTCGCGCTCGAGGGCAGCGACACGGTGCTCGCGGATCTCGCCCGCGAGGTCCGCTTCCGCTACTTCGACGAGCCGGTCATCGCGGCCGCCCGAGAGCAGGTCTACGACGAGATGGGGGAGCACATCGCCGCGCTCACCGGCAACCCGGAGCGGGCGGACCGCGACGAGCTGATCGCGGCGATCGTGGACTGCCCCTGGCCGCTGGCGCCGCGGCTCACGTCCGCGATGAGCGCCGCGGAGCCACCCGTCCGCCGCCTGCTGGTCGAGGCGATGGCGCGCCGCTACTACCGCGTGCGGTCGCTCGAACGTTTCGGACGCGTGCAGCTGGATCGATATGAGGCCCTGCTCACGCGCTACCGCTTCGAAGGATCCGGGCGGCAGCTGACAGCCGCCTACGTCGAGCTCGAGGATGTGGCGGGTGTCGCACGCGCATTTGCCGAGCATGCGGCCACGCTGCCCGAGGGCGCCGTTGCGGTACTGGACGTTTACGCGGAGCATCGCGATCCCGCGCCATCGCACGCGGAGCTCGCGGAGCGGCTGGGGCGCGCGCTCGATGGGATCCCCACGCCGGCGGCGCTTCACCGGATCGTCGTCGCGGTTGCCGAGCCACGCCGGGGCCGGGGGATGTCAGCGATCGACCTGTTCACATTCCGGCCGGGGCCTGGAGGCCTTGTCGAGGACGTGGTCGTGCGAGGGCTGCACCCGATGATGGGCCACCGGCTGAAGCTGTGGCGTCTGGAGGAATTCGACCTGGCGCGCCTGCCGTCGGCGGAGGACATCTACCTGTTTCGGGGGTTCGCCCGGACGAACCCGAACGACGAGCGGCTGTTCGCGCTCGCCGAGGTTCGCGATCTCACGCCCGTGCACGACGAGGCCGGCCGGATCGCCGCCCTGCCGGAGCTCGAGCAGATGCTCGTCCAGGTGCTCGAGACGATCCGCGGCTTCCAAGCCCGCCGCCCGCTGAGCCGCCGCCTGATGTGGAACCGCGTGCTGCTGCACGTCTGGCCGGTAATGGAGCCCGACCCCGAGGAGATCCGCACGCTGATGACACGTCTCGCGCCGCTGACCGCCGGCCTCGGGCTCGAGATGGTGCTGATCCAAGGGCGTCTGCGCGAGCCCGACGGCGTGGTGCGAGAGCGCGTCCTGCGGTTCTTCGCGCCCACCGGGCACGATGTCGCGGTCGAGGTCGACGAACCCCCCACCGAGCCCCTGCGGCCGCTCGACGAGGGCGCGCAGCGCCTGATCTCGGCGCGGCGCCGCGGGACCCTGCACCCGGCCGAGGTGGTCCGGCTGCTCGCCCCGGTGCAGACCAGCGCCGGGCAGCCGGCGGGAACGTTCGTCGAGCACGAGCTCAGCGACGGCGGTCAGCTGGTCCCGGTGCGGCGTCCACCCGCGACGAACCCGACCGGCATCGTCGTCGGGACGATCCGCAACTTCACCGAGCGCTACCCGGAGGGAGTTCTGCGCGTGATCCTGCTGGGCGATCCGACCCGCGCGCTGGGGTCGCTGGCCGAGCCCGAGTGCCGACGGATCATCGCGGCGATCGATCTTGCCGAGAAGCTCGGCGTTCCGCTCGAGTGGTTCGCGCTTTCCGCTGGGGCGAAGATCGCGATGGACAGCGGCACCGAGGCGATGGACTGGATCGCCGCAGTGCTGCGGCGGATCGTCCTCTTCACGCAGGCCGGCGGCGAGCTCAACGTGGTCGTAGCTGGCATCAACGTCGGCGCCCAGCCCTACTGGAACGCCGAGGCGACGATGCTGATGCACACGCGCGGCGCGCTGATCATGACGCCCGACAGCGCGATGGTCCTGACCGGCAAGCAGGCGATCGACTACTCCGGGGGTGTCTCCGCCGAGGACAACTTCGGGATCGGCGGATTCGAACGGATCATGGGCCCCAACGGCCAGGCGCAGTACTGGGCTCCGGACCTCGCCGGCGCATGTCGCGTCCTGCTCGAGTACTACGAGCACACCTACGTCGCACCCGGCGAGCGGTTCCCGCGCCGCGCAATCACGTCTGATCCAGCCGGACGCGACGTCGGCGAATCCGAGCATCACGCACCCGGCTCGGACCTGCTCCGAATCGCTGACGTCTTCTCGGATTCGACCAATCCGGGACGCAAGCAGCCATTCGACATCCGCTCGGTGATGCGCGCGGTGATCGACCGCGATCACCCGCCGCTGGAGCGCTGGGCGAGGATGCACGCGGCCGAGAACGCAGTGGTCTGGGACGCGCACCTCGGGGGCTGGCCCGTTTCGCTGATCGGGATCGAGTCCCGTCCGCTGGCCAGGCACGAGTCGATCCCCGCCGATGGACCTGAGCAGTGGACCTCGGGCACCCTCTTCCCCCGCTCCGCGAAGAAGATCGCGCGCGCGATCAACGCGGCCGCCGGGCGCAGGCCGGTGGTGGTGCTGGCGAACCTCGCCGGCTTCGACGCCTCGCCTGAGTCGATGCGTGAGTGGCAGCTGGAGTTCGGCGCCGAGATCGGGCGAGCGGTCGTCAACTTCACTGGTCCGATCGTCTTCTGCGTCATATCGCGCTACCACGGCGGGGCGTTCGTGGTGTTCTCACAGAAGCTCAACCCCAACCTCGAGACGGTGGCGCTCGAGGGCACACACGCCTCGGTGATCGGGGGGGCTCCGGCCGCCGCGGTCGTGTTTGCCCGCGAGGTCGAGCGAGCGGCCGGCAGCGATACGCGGCTCTCGGAGCTCGATCGGCGGATCGCCACTGCCGAGGGCACCGAGCGCCAGCGGCTGCGCGCCGAGCGCGCGAAGCTGTGGAGCGAGGTGCTCGCCCAGAAGCGGGGTGAGTTCGCGGAGCGCTTCGACGCAGTTCACAGCGTCGAGCGCGCCGTCCGCGTGGGTTCGGTGAGCAGGATCATCGCGCCTGAGTCGATGCGGGGATTCCTGATCGAGGCCGTCGAACGCGGCATGGCCACGATCCTCGGGCGCTCGCCCACCGCGACCGCGACCGACGGCAATGGACGCACCAGGCTGGCTCAGCCGACGGCAGGCTGACGTCGCCCAGGGTGAGGCGTGGCTGGGCGACCGAGAGCTCGCCGTGCTGGCGGGATTGCACGTGGCGCCGCGTCGGGCCGACTGGCGGCTCGGGCGCTGGACGGCCAAGGCTGCGGTTGGCGCGTGGCTCGGCGTGGCGCCTTCGAGCATCGAGGTGATCGCTGCACCGGACGGCGCGCCCGAGGCCTGGATCGGGGGCGAGCGGGCGCCCGTATCAGTCTCGCTCAGCCATCGCGCCGGCCGAGCGCTGGCGGTCGTCACAGACGCGCCCCGGGTCGCCGGCTGCGACATCGAGCTGATCGAGCCTCGCAGCGGCGCGTTCGTCCGGGAATGGCTGGCAGCCCCGGAGCAGCGCCTCGTGCTCGCGTCCAATGGACCCCAGCGGGCGCTACTCGCGAACCTGATCTGGACGGCCAAGGAAGCGGCCGCGAAGGTGCGGCGCGAAGGGCTGCGACTCGACGTACGGCGAGCGGTCGTAACGATCGACGACACCGCTGTCGAGTCCGGTCCGTGGCGCCCGCTCGAGGTCGATTGGGATGACGGGCAGCGCCCGACGAGCGGCTGGTGGCGCGCTGAGCCGGGATGGGTGATGACGGTCGCCGGCGAGTCCCCGAGCGACGTTCCCCGTGAGTTGCCACACGCCCAGCAATCTGCGCGTTAGTACCAATCCGGCTTCGGCGGAAGCCCCGATGCCACCCGCTTCGCTGAATCCTACGATCGCCGGATAAGCCGCATCGGGTCCCGGGGCGGAAGCCTTGTCGGCACCCGAGAGAGGAGACGCAGCGATGAAAGCTCTTGTTTACCACGGTCCCAATCAGCGTGGCTGGGACTCGGTCGAGGACCCAACGATGATCGATCCCACCGACATCATCGTCAGGGTCGACACGACGACGATCTGTGGGACCGACCTTCATATCCTGAAGGGCGACGTGCCGGAAACCGTCCCTGGGACGATCCTCGGTCACGAGGCCGTCGGGACCGTCGAGGAGGTCGGGCCGGGTGTCACCACGGTCGCCCGCGGTGACCGTGTGCTGATGTCGTGCGTCAGCTCCTGCGGTCGCTGCCGATTCTGCAAGGAGGCCCGCTATGGCCAGTGCCTCGGCGGCGGCGGCTGGATCTTCGGGCACCTGATCGACGGGCTGCAGGCCGAGTATGCGCGGGTGCCGTTCGCCGATAACTCCGTCTACAAGGTTCCTGAGCAACTCACCGACGAGCAGGTCCTGTTCCTGGCCGACATCCTTCCCACGTCCTACGAGGTGGGGGTGCTGAACGGCATGGTCTCGCCGGGCGATCTGGTGGCGATCGTCGGCGCCGGCCCGATCGGGCTGGCGGCGATCCTGACGGCGAGGCTCTACACGCCCGGGCGGATCGTGGCGATCGACCTCGCCGACAGTCGCCTCGAGAGCGCGCGGCGGTTCGGCGCCGATCTAACGATCAACAACGGCCGTGAGGACGCCGTCGCGAAGGTGATGGAAATGTCGGACGGCCTCGGTGCCGACACGGCGTTCGAGGCGGTCGGCGTGCCGGACACGTTCGAGCTGGCCAGCGAGTTGATCCGCCCCGGCGGACGGCTGGCAAATATCGGCGTGCACGGCAAGCCCGCGGCTCTTCATCTGGAGAAGCTGTGGATCCGCGACGTCACGATCACGACCGGGCTGGTCGACACGTTCAGCATCCCGCAGCTGATGCGGCTGATCTCAAGCGGCCGTCTGGACCCGTCACTGTTCGCGACCCATCGCTTCCCGCTCGAGGACACGATGGCCGCGTACGACACGTTCGCCGACGCCGCCCACACGAACGCACTCAAGGTTGTCCTCTCCGGAACGGAGAGCCACACCGCACAGAGCGATCGGGCCGGCGAGGTGGCACTCGTCTGAGCGGGGCCCGGACCCGTCCGGGGCTTGGCCCCGGACGGGGACTGAGGGCTGGGTCGCGGGGTCGCGTCCCAGCCCTCTTGTCGCCCGAATTCCTGTGACGCTCAGCGATCGGCGGTTGCCGGAACCTGCCCGGCGCCATTGACGGTCGGCCGTTCGCCTTCCCCAGCCTGGCCGAGGCGGCTCTCCAGCTCGAGGATCCGCTGGGTGGTCTTGATCACCGTATCGGGGTTGAGGCTGATCGAGTCGATCCCGATCTCGACCAGGTACTCGGCCATGTCCGGGTAGTCGGAGGGCGCCTGTCCACACAGCCCCGAGTGGATTCCGTTTCGCTTGCATCCCTCGACGGCCATCCGGATCATCAGCTTGACGCCCTCGTCGCGCTCGTCGTAGTCGAACGCAACGATCTCGGAGTCGCGGTCGACCCCGAGCGTCAGCTGCGTGAGGTCGTTCGAGCCGATCGAGAACCCGTCAACGGTGTGGGCGAACTGGTCGATCAACAGCACGTTGTTCGGGATCTCGCACATCGCATAGATCTTGAGTCCGTTCTCCCCGCGTCGCAAGCCAAGCTCCGCCATCTGGGCGATCACCTTCTCGGCCTCCTCGACGCGGCGCACGAACGGGATCATCAGCACGACGTTGGTGAACCCCATCTCTTCGCGCACACGCCTCATCGCCCGGCACTCGAGCGAGAAGCCCTCCACGTACGCCGGATGGGCGTAGCG
This sequence comes from uncultured Solirubrobacterales bacterium, assembly GCA_963770735.1. Taxonomy (GTDB): domain Bacteria; phylum Actinomycetota; class Thermoleophilia; order Solirubrobacterales; family Solirubrobacteraceae; genus Palsa-465. The sequence goes on from CAVYRB010000003.1 coordinate 66,732, forward strand.
GGAGGCACCGCGGAAGCCGATCATCGGGTTCTCCTCGCGCGGCTCGAAGGCGGCGCCGCCCAGCAGGCTGGCGTACTCGTTGGTCTTGAAGTCAGACATCCGGACCACGACCGGCTTGGGCCAGAACGCGGCGGCGATCGTGCCGATCCCCTCCGACAGCCGTTCCACGAAGAAGCTCTCGCCGTCCGGATAGAGGCGGGTCAGGCGGTCGATCGCCTCGCGCTCCTGCGGGTCCGTGACTCGATCGGGGTGCACCAGCGCGAGCGGATGGGCCTTGATGTACTCGCTGATGATGAACTCCATCCGCGCCAGCCCAACGCCGTCGTTGGGCAGGAACGAGGTCTTGAACGCGAGGTCCGGGTTGCCGAGGTTGACCATGATCTTCGTCGCGGGCCGGGCGATGTCCGAGACTTCGGTCCGCTCGACCTCGAACGGCACCTCGCCCCGGTAGATCCGGCCGGTGTCGCCCTCAGAGCATGAGACGGTCACCGTCTCGCCGCTGGGGACTACGGTGGTGCCATTGCCGGTGCCCACAACCGCGGGCACGCCGAGCTCGCGGGCGATGATCGCGGCGTGGCAGGTACGCCCACCACGGTTGGTGACGATCGCCGCGGCGGTCTTCATCACGGGCTCCCAGTCGGGGGTAGTGCTGTCCGCCACCAGCACCTCGCCTGGCTTGAATTCGGAAATCTGCGCGAGGCTCTCCATCACGCGCGCGGTGCCCGCGGCGATCTTCTCGCCGACCGAGCGTCCCTCGATCAGGACCTCACCCCGGCCGTCGCCGAGCACATAGCTCTCCAGCAGAGTGGCTCTGCGTTGAGAGGCGACCGTCTCGGGTCGAGCCTGGACGACGTAGATCTTGCCGTCGATCCCGTCCTTCGCCCACTCCATGTCCATCGGCCGGCCGTAGTGGCGCTCGATCTTGATCGCGTAGTCGGCGAGCTCGAGGACGTCCTCGTCGCCGATGCAAAAGCGCTCGCGGTCTGCCTTCGGGGTCGGGATGTTGCGAACCGTTTCCTTGCTCCCGCCCTCGACAAAGATCATCTTGATCGCCTTGTCGCCCACCAAGCGGCGCAGCACGGCGCGGTGGCCGGCCTCGAACGTCGGCTTGTGGACGTAGAACTCGTCCGGGTCAACGGACCCCTGGACCACGTTCTCCCCGAGTCCGTACGCGCCCGTGATGAACACCACGTCACGGAACCCCGATTCGGTGTCGAGCGAGAAGAACACGCCCGACGCGGAGAGGTCGGTCCGCACCATCTTCATCACCCCGATCGACAGCCCGATCGAGAAGTGGTCAAATCCCTGATCGATCCGATAGTGGATCGCGCGGTCGGTGAACAGACTCGCGAAGCACCGGCGGCATGAGTCGAGCAGGCTCTCCTCGCCCTTGATGTTCAGATAGGTCTCCTGCTGGCCGGCAAAGCTCGCCGTCGGAAGATCCTCGGCGGTGGCCGAGCTTCGCACCGCGAGGCTCACGTCCTCGCCGTATTCCTCCTGTAGACGCCGGTACCCGGCGACGATCTCCACGACCAGATCGTCGGGCAGCCCGGCGCCGTAGACGATCTCCCGGGCGCGCTTGGCGCGCCGCGCCAGATCGGCCATATCGGCCTCCTCCAGCCCCTCCAGTGCGGCTCGCAGCGGCTCCACCGCGCCGGCGGCATCGAGCGTGTATCGGTACGCCTCGGCGGTGATCGCGAACCCGTTTGGCACGAGCACGCCCTGGCCGGAGAGCTCGCGGTACATCTCGCCGAGCGACGCGTTCTTGCCGCCGACCAGCGGGACATCCGCGATGCCTACCTCTTCGAAAAAGCGGACATATTTGAGCTCAGTCATCCGTTGTTCCTCCTGGCTGGCGACGGGGTCGGGGCGGGCCAACGCTAAGCGTCGCGCCGCCACTTGCCCGGAACGACCGCCGACCACCCGCGAGCCGATCTCGAGCGCATCGAGCAACCGTAAGGCGACGTCGCGCCGCTGACATCTGGCGCTACTACGGATTCGGCTTCGTAGTGGCCACGATGCGGACGCGAGGTAGGTCGGTCTGTCGGCCGCGCCTAGAGACGCTCGCCAACTTCGACCACCCGGGCGGGATCGAAGCCGGCCACGGGGTCCTGGGGACTGCCCTGGGGATTGCTGACGACGCGCGTGCCGCGGACCTCGAGGTCGGTGACGCGGTGGGTGTGGCCGAAGATCCAGAGCGCAACCCGGTCGGCGCCCATCAGCTCGGTCACGTCGCTGGCGAAGGCACCCGCGAGCGCCCGCAGCTCCGGGAGCGGCGGCCGGGTCCGGATCAACGGCGCGTGGTGAGTGACGATCACGGTCGGCCCGTCGTGGTGCTGCGCGAGCCGCGCGGCAAGCCAACGGCGACTGGAGAGGTGCAGCATCCGCGTGTCGCGCGCCGCCAGCGTGCGCCCGCGCGGACCGAACGTGATGTGCTCGTAGTCGTTGACCACCCGCTCGCAGAGCTGCATCGCCGCGACCCGGCGCTTGCGTCCGTCGTAGTCGAAGTCGCTCCACAGCGTGCAGCCGAGGAAGCGGACCCCGTCGAGGATCGCCTCGTCGTTCTCGAGGACGCGTACGGATGACCCGGCGGCGGCGCGGCGCAGCTCGGCGATCAGTCCGGGCATCGCATGGCCGTAGAACTCGTGGTTGCCGGCGACGTAAAGCACCGGGCGCCCCCGTGCCCAGCTACGCGCCCACGAAACGCCGCCCGTTCCGGCCGCGATGTCGCCCGCCAGGACGACGACGTCGGCATCCACCCGCGGCATCGATCGCCGCTGCTCGAGGTGCAGATCGCTCAGCACGTGCAGACGCACGATCACATCATGACCGTGCTCCCGCACCGGGAGGCTTGCGCGATTACACGGATGACGAGCCGGTCCTCCTGATCTAGTACTGCAAGCAGCATGTCGATCGTGTCCCTCGCTCGCCCCGACCGCGACTGCGCTCCGCGGTTGGCCGATATCGACGCCGAGCGCGCCGGCTATCGCGTCCACGTGCCGGAGCGCTTCAACGCCGTGCTGGACATCGTCGATAGATGGGCCACGGAGGACCCCGACGCTCTCGCGGTGCTGTCCGTGAACGGGGCGGGGGAGATCGTCGCGGCGCAGTCGGCGGCGGACATCGCACGCGCCTCGCGCCAGACGGCGCGGGCGCTGATCGAGCTTGGTGTCGGTAAGGGCGACCACGTATTCGTGATGCTGCCGCGGATTGCAGAGTGGTACGCGGCGCTGCTCGGCGCGATGAGGATCGGCGCGATCCCGATGCCCGGCCCGACCCTGCTGACCGCGAAGGACATTGCTTATCGCTTCGATCAGACGGGCGCGAGCGCCGCGATCACTGACGGAGCGGGAGCCAGCAAGGTCGACGCGGCGGTCCCGGGCCTGGCGACGCGTCTGTGCGTCGGCCCCGCACCCCACGGCTGGCTGTCGCTCGAAGAACGTTGCCGGGCGGCTGGAGACGGGGAGACGCCGGCCGATCCCACCCATCGCGACGATCCGCTGCTCCTCTACTTCACGAGTGGCACCGTCTCTTACCCGAAGATGGTGCAGCAGTCGCATTCGTATGCGCTTGGCCACGTCGGAACAGCCCGCTTCTGGCAGGACCTGCGCCCCGGCGACCTGCACTGGACTGTCACCGACACCGGCTGGGCGAAGGCAGCGTGGGGTGGGCTGTTCGGGCAGATGCATGAACGCGCGGCGATCCTCAACGTCGCACTCGGCCGCCCCGACCCCGACACGATCTTCGGCATCCTCGCCCGCCATGGCGTCACGTCGTTCTGCGCGCCACCGACGCTCTACCGTCGCCTGGTTCAAGCGGACTGCTCCAAATACGACCTCGGTGCGCTGCGCCATTGCACGAGCGCCGGCGAGCCGTTGAATCCCGAGGTCATCCGTGCGTGGCGCGAGGGCACTGGCGGTCTGACGATCTACGACGGCTACGGCCAGACAGAGACGACGTGCCTGGTCGCCAACTTCCGCACGATGGAGCTTCGCCCCGGGTCGATGGGTCGGCCCGTACCCGGCTACGACGTCACGGTCGTCGACGACGACGGCCGGCCGGTGGCGCCCGGCGATGTGGGGAACATCGTCGTGCGCTACGAACCGGAGCGCCCAGTCGGGCTGTTCCCCGGCTACTACCACGACGCGGAGGCTTCGGCGGAGGCGTTCCGCGCGCCCTTCTACTTCACCGGGGACAAGGCCGCGGTCGACGAGGACGGCTACTTCTGGTTCGAGGGCCGTGATGACGATGTCATCACGTCGAGCGCGTACCGGATCGGACCGTTCGAGGTCGAGAGCGTGCTCGTCGAGCACCCGGCGGTGATCGAGGCCGCCGTCGTCGGCAAGGACGATCCGGAGCGCACGCAGATCGTTACGGCGTTCTGCATCCTCACTCCGGGACAGGCGGGCTCATCCGAGCTCGCCCGCGAACTGCAGGAGTTCGTCAAACGTGGCACCGCCCCCTACAAGTACCCCCGCGAGGTCCACTTCGTCGACGAACTGCCAAAGACGATCAGCGGCAAGATTCGGCGTTCGGAGCTGCGTAGCCGGCTCCGCACCTGAGGCTCGAGCGCGAGCCCGCTGCTTACGCCTACCAGGGGAGGTAGGCGCCCGCGTTCGCCGCTCGCATCGCGGCCACGTAGCCTGCGCGCTCGTATGCAGCCTGGTCGGTGTCGGCCGGCACGGAGAGCATCCCCCGCAGCTCACGGATCGACTGGAAACCCTTGCGCAACATCCAGTTGGAGAGTCCGTCGAGCAGCTCGGTCGCGTAGTCGGGTCCGTGGCGCAGGAGTGCGGATGTGCTCATCACCACATCGGCGCCCGCGAGCAGGTATCGGGCAACGTCGGCCGGGACTTCGACTCCCGTGCTGGCCGCGAGTGATGCGCCGATCCTCCCGCGCAGCAGCGCGATCCATGTCCGTGGGAGCCGCCCGTCGGCCGGAGCCGAGAGGGTCACCCGGGGCAACACGGCGAGCTCTTCGGGGTCGATTTCGGGCTGCAGAAAGCGATTGAAGAGCACGAGCGCGTCGGCGCCCGCTTGATCGAGGCGCAGGGCGATTTCTCCGGTGGAGCTGAAGTACGGGCTGAGCTTGACCGCCACGGGCACGGTGACGGCGTCCTTGACGCGACTGCAGGATGTCGACGTGGAGCTGCTCGACGTCGCGCCCGGGGATGCGGGGATCGCCGGGGAGGTAGTAGATGTTGAGCTCGATCGCGGCGGCGCCGGCGTCCTGCATCGCCCGCGCGTAGTCGGTCCAGCCTTCGGGCGTTGTCCCGTTGAGACTCGCGATCACGGGGATCTCGACCGTGCGCGCGGCGCGCTCGAGCAGGCTCAGATAGGTCCGGGGGCCTGGATCCTCCTTCACCACGTCCGGGACGTAGTCCAGCGCCTCGGCGAAGCTCTCGGAAGGCCCGTCGACCAGTTCGGCGTTGCGTGCGGCCTGTTCGCGCAGCTGCTCCTCGAACAGGGAGAACAGGACGATCGCGCCGACGCCGCCGTCGGCCAGCCGTCGGACGCCGTCGAGCGTGTACGACAGCGGTGACGGCGAGGCCACGAGCGGGTTGCGAAGCCGCAGGCCCATGTAGTCGGTCTCGAGGTCGGTCACTTGCGCGAGTCGGCCGGAAATTCGCGGGCGCCGCGCGTCGCCATCTCTTCGTAGGTCTGCCAGCGCAGGTCGGCGGCCTTCTGGGCGAGGCCCAGCAGGCGCTCGGCCTCGGCGGGCTGCGTGTTCGCCAGCGCGCGGAAGCGCAGCTCTCCCTTTCTGTACTCGCCGAGCGGCATCCGGGGCCTCGGCGAGTCCAGCAGGAACGGATTGCCGCCGTCGGCGCGGACCACGGGGTCATAGCGGATCAGCGGCCAGTGCCCGCTGGCGACGGCTCGATACTGCTGGTCAAGCCCGTCGCGCATGTCGTAGCCATGGGCGATGCAGTGGCTGTAGGCGATCACCAGCGAGGGCCCGTCGTAGGCCTCGGCCTCGCGCAGCGCCGTCAGCGTCTGCTGTGGATCGGCGCCCATCGCAACCCGCGCGACGTACACGTTGGCGAGCGCGATCGCCTGCAGCGCCAGGTCCTTGGTCGGCATCGTCTTTCCCGCGGCGGCGAACTTCGCGACCGCGCCCAGTGGCGTGGCCTTCGACATCTGTCCGCCCGTGTTCGAATAGACCTCGGTGTCGAGCACCAGCACATTGACGTTGCGCCCACTGGCGAGCACGTGATCGAGCCCGCCGGAGCCGATGTCGTACGCCCAGCCGTCGCCGCCGACGATCCACACACTGCGGCGGATCAGGTGATCGAGCACGCTGCGCAGCTCCGCGACCGCCGGCCCGTCGAGCGCGCTGCAGCCGCTGCTCCAGCTCGACGAGCCGCTCGCGCTGCTCGCGCAGCTCCGATTCCCGCAGCTGCGGCGCCGCCAGGATCTGATCGACCAGCTCCGCTCCCAGTGGCTCGCGCAGCTCCGCGAGCCGGCGGCTGCGCGAGCTGGGTGTGGCGGTCGGCGGCCAGCCGCAGCCCGAGCCCGAACTCGGCGTTGTCCTCGAACAGCGAGTTCGACCACGCCGGGCCGCGCCCGTCGACGTCGGCCGTCCACGGCGTGGTCGGCAGGTTGGCGCCGTAGATCGACGAGCAACCGGTCGCGTTGGCGATCGTCAGCCGGTCACCGAACAGCTGCGAGAGCAGCTTCAGGTACGGGGTCTCGCCGCAGCCCGCGCAGGCACCCGAGAACTCGAACAGCGGCTCCAGGAACTGAGTGCCGCGCACCGTGCCGAAATCGACCCGGGAGCGGTCCGCGGTCGGCAGCTGCTCGAAGAACCCGATGTTCGCTCGCTCCGACGCCAGCAGCGGCTCGCGCTGGTCGAGGTTGATGGCCTTGTGGACCGGATCACCGCCCGCCGACACCGGGCACGCCTCCACGCACAGCCCGCAGCCGGTGCAGTCCTCGACGTACACCTGCAGCGTGTAGCCGGTGCTCGGCAGCCCCGGGGCGTTGAGCGCGGCCGACCTGAAGCCGGCGGGTGCGTCTCTGCAACGCCGTCGGGTCGTAGTAGCGGGAGCGGATCACGCTGTGCGGGCAGACGAAGCTGCAGTTACCGCACTGGATGCACAGCTCGGAGTCCCAGACGGCGACCAGCTCGGAGATGTTCCGCTTCTCGTACTTCGTGGTGCCGCTCGGGTACGTGCCATCGACCGGCAGCGCGCTGACCGGCAGCTGATCGCCATGCCCGGCCATCATCGCGGCGGTCACGGTTCGCACGAACTCCGGCGCGCCGTTGGCCACGATCGGCGCCGGCTCGCGGGCGGAGCTCACCCGTTCGGGCAGCTGCACCCGATGGAGGCCCTCGAGCGCGTGATCGACCGCCCGCTGATTACGTTCCACGACCTCGGCCCCGCGTCGGCCGTAGGTCTTCGCGATCGATGCCTTGATCCGTTCGATCGCCCGCCCCGGCTCGAGCACCCCGGAGATCGCGAAGAAGCACGTCTGCAGCACCGTGTTGGTCCGCCCCGCCAGCCCGGCATCACGCGCGATCCGGCCCGCGTCGATCACGTGCAGCTGGATCCGTTTGGCGAGGATCTGTTCCTGCACGGGCCGTGAGAGCGCATCCCAGACCCGGTCCGGCGAGTGGTGGCAGTTGAGCAACAGCGTCGCTCCTGGCGCGGCCCGCTCGAGCACCTCGTCGCGTTCGAGCAAGCCAAACTGGTGGCAGCCGACGAAGCTCGCCTGCGAGATGAGGTAGGGCGCGCTGATCGGGCGCGGCCCAAACCGCAGGTGCGAGACCGTCTGTGAGCCGGATTTCTTTGAGTCATAGACGAAGTAGCCCTGGGCGTACATGCCCTCCTCGTCGCCGAGGATCTTGATCGTGTTCTTGTTCGCGCCGACCGTCCCATCGGACCCGAGACCGAAGAACACCGCCCGCACCGTTTCCGGGGATTCGATGTCGAACGACGGGTCGTAGCGCAGGCTCGTGCCGGAGACGTCGTCGTTGATCCCGATCGTGAATCGCCGCTTGGGCGCATCGCGTCCGAGCTCCTCGAGCACGCCGGCGACCATCCCGGGCGAGAACTCCTTCGAGGACAGGCCGTAGCGGCCGCCGATCACCTGCGGCATCAGCTCACGCTCGCCCGCGGCGTGCGACTCGCTCAGCGCCGCGAGCACGTCGAGGAACAGCGGCTCGCCGAGCGAGCCGGGCTCCTTGGTTCGATCGAGCACCGCGACGCGACGGACGCTGGCGGGCAGCGCCGCAGCCAGCGCCTGCGCCGGGAACGGCCGGTACAACCTGATCTGCGCGACGCCGACCCGCTCGCCCCGCGTCTGTAGGAACGCGACGGTCTCACGGGCGGTCTCCCCGCCGGAGCCCATCACGATCAGAACCCGCTCCGCCTCGGGGTCGCCGCTGTAGTCGACCAGCCCGTAACGGCGGCCGGTGCGCTCGCCGAGCTGGTCCATCGCCTCCTGAACGACATCCGGCACGCGCGCGTAGAACGGGTTGACGGTCTCACGCGCCTGGAAGTAGACGTCGGGGTTCTGCGCCGTGCCGCGAATGAACGGCCGCTCGGGCGACAGCGCCCGGCCGCGGTGCGCCCGGACCAGCTCCTCGGAAACGAGCGCTCGCAGATCCTCGTCGGACAGCGGCTCCATCGAGTTCAGCTCATGTGAGGTGCGAAACCCGTCGAAGAAATGCACGAACGGAACGCGCGTACGCAGCGTCGCCGCGTGCGCCACCAGCGCCAGGTCGTGGGCTTCCTGCACCGACGCCGAGGACAGCAGCGCAAATCCGGTCTGGCGTACGGCCATCACGTCGGAGTGATCGCCGAAGATCGACAGTCCCTGGGCCGCGAGCGACCGTGCGGCGACGTGCAGGACCACGGCGGTCAGCTCGCCGGCGATCTTGTACATGTTCGGGATCATCAGCAACAGCCCCTGGGACGCGGTGAACGTCGTGCCCAGCGCCCCGCCCTGCAGCGCGCCGTGAAGCGCCCCCGCGGCGCCTCCCTCGCTCTGCATCTCCATCACCCCGGGCACCGTGCCCCAGACGTTCGGGCGCCCGCGGCTCGACCACTCGTCCGCCAGCTCTGCCATCGGCGAGGACGGCGTGATCGGATAGATGCAGCAGAGCTCGCTCAACCGGTAGGCAACCGACGCCGCCGCCTCGTTGCCGTCGACGGTGATCGGCATCAGCCGAGCTCCGGGGCCGCGTCGCCGGGTGCCACGAACGCCTCGGGGGGGTTCGGCGCCCCCTCCGGGAACATCTCGATCGAATGCACCGGGCACTGCTCAACGCACGCCCGGCAGCCGGTGCAGCGGTCGTAGTCGAAGCGATAGCGGAACCCGGGCCCGAGCTTGATCACCGCGTCCTCCGGACAGGCGCCAAGGCACCCGTCGCACTCGCAGCAGTTCCCGCACGACAGGCACCGGTGAGCCTCGTACGTCGCCTCCTCGGCGGGAAGCGCTCCGACCACCTCGGCGAAACCCCCGATCCGCTCGGTGGGCTCGAGCTCGGGCTGCTGCCGGCGCAGCGCATCGCCGAAGTACCACAGGTTCAACATCTCGAACGTCGCCGGCGGATGCTTCGCCGGACGCTCCAGCTCCTCGCCTCGCAGCCAGGCGTCGATTTCCCGCGCGGCGCGCTTGCCGTGCCCCACCCCGACCGTGACCGTGCGCTCGGCGGGCACCATGTCGCCGCCCGCGAACACGCCCGGGCAGCCGGTCATCAACGAGCCGGACACCCGGACGGTGCCGTCACGCTCGAACTCCACCCCCGGCACCGAGTGCAGAAAGCCGGTATCGGTCTCCTGTCCGAGCGCCAGGATCACCGCGTCGGCGGCCAAGGTCTCGAACCGCCCCGTCGGCTGCGGGAATCCTGACTCGTCGAGCTCCATCACCTCGACCTGCAGCTCCTCACCCTCGAACGCCTTGATCGTGCGCAGCCAGTTGATCCGCACGCCCTCCCGCTCGGCATCCTCCGCCTCCTCCTCGTGCGCGGGCATCTGCTCGCGCGTGCGGCGGTAAACGATCAGCGCCTCCTCCGCGCCCAACCGCCGCGCCGTCCGCGCAGCGTCCATCGCCGTGTTCCCGCCGCCGTAGACCGCCACGCGACGCCCGATCGCCGGACGCTCCCCGGACGCCACGCCCCGTAGGAACGAGACCGCGTCGACCATCGGCCCCGCGTCCATCGCGGGAATCTCCACCCGCTTTGACAGGTGTGCGCCCACCGCCACGAACACCGCGTCAAATCCGCCCTCCTGGCGCTCGGCCTCGAGATCGGTCACCCGGTGGTTGTTCGTGAACTGCACGCCGAGGGCGGCAATCCGATCGACCTCCCCGCCGAGCACGTCGCGAGGCAGCCGGTAGGCCGGGATCCCGTACCGCATCATTCCGCCCGGCTCGGCGCCCGCGTCGCGGATCTCGACCCCATGGCCGAGCCGCGCCAGGTGATAGGCGGCGGAGAGCCCGCTGGGCCCGGCGCCGATCACCAGCACCCGTTTCCCGCTCGGCGCCGGCGGCGGGTCAAACAGCCAGCCCCGCTCGATCGCAAGATCGCCGAGGAACCGCTCCACAGCGTGAATCGAGACGGCGCTGTCGAGACTGGCCCGGTTGCAGCTGGTCTCGCAGGGGTGGTAACAGACGCGCCCGTGGATCGCCGCAAACGGGTTGTCGGCAACCAGCACCCGCCAGGCCTGCTCATGCTGCCCCGCCTGCACCTGCGCGAGCCACCCCTGGATGTTCTCCCCGGCCGGACACCCCGAATTACACGGCGGCAACAGATCGACATACACCGGGCGCTCGCTCCTGACCGGGCCGGCGCGCGAGTGCCCGTGAAGCAGGTCGGGGAGCGGCGTGATATCCGTCGAACGGCTGGACGGTCCGACCGGCGGCCGGCGCTCGGATCGTTGAAAACGCCGCGGTTCCCGAGCCATGCTTCGCAATGTACGCCCCGGAGGCGCACCGGGGATTCGCAGGCTGGACCCGGCGACGGCTTTCACTTGCCGATCAACCCCGCCAGCCGGTGGGATTGCTCGCCGGGCCTACGGCAGGCCGCAGTGCCGCAGCGCAGCGTCAGCCGTGACTTCCGTCGCGGGACTGTCCACCTGGAGACTCCTCAAGTCCGTCCACGGCTCATGCACGTTGCGAGGCTTGGTTCCGTCCACGATGCACGGCGGGTTTCGGCGGCGGGCTCACCAGCTCCGCGACGCCGTTTTCGATGCCGTCGCACAGGCGCCTGATGTCCGGCGCCGTGTCGTAGTCGCCGGTGACCCCGAAGTTGATGCCGCCGTCATAGGAGAAGATCGCAACCCCGACCCGTACGTGGCCGCCCAGCGGGACGAAGGGGAACGCCTCGAGCATGCGCCGCCGCGCGAGGTACAGCGGCTTCTGCGGACCGGGGACGTTGGTCGTGACCGTGTTGACGCTGCTCTGCGGCAGGCGGGTGGCGACGCGTCCCCCGAGCGATAGCAGCATCGCGGGCGCGAACCCGCCGAGCGCGGTCAACCGCTCGGCTGCGACCGCCTGACCCGAGTGCTTGAGGTCCTGCATCTGCTCGTGTAGGGAGCGCAGCCGTCCGACCGGGTCCTCGATCTCGATCGGCAGCTCGGCGAACATCGCGGAGACCTTGTTGTCGTATGTCCCGTGCTCGTCCTCGGTCCGCACCGAGACCGGTATGAGCGAGCGGATCACCCGTCCCTCGACGCGCTCGCCGCGAGACATCAGCAGCTCACGGAAGCCATTCGTGATCGCCGCGAGCACCACGTCATTGACCGTGCCGCCGTGAGCTTCGCGAATCTGTTTGATGTCCGACAGGCGCGCCCTCGCCCAGTCCCAGCGACGATGCGGACCGATCGGGCCGTTGAGCGAGCTCGTCGGATTTGGGTTGAGCAGCGACCCCAGGTTCGCCGCCCCGCGGGTGGTGTCGACGGCTTTCCTGACGACGCGCCGCGGACCGCGGGCGGCCGCGAGCACCGTCCGCAACGCTTCGTACGGGCTGGCGGCACGCAAGGCGAGCGAATGCGTGATCAGCTCGACTGAGTTAGGTTCAGGCTCGGCCTTCCAGTCCTCGAGCTCCGTCGGCTCCACCTCGCGATCCTTGCTCAGGATCACGCTCATGAGATCGGTCGCCGAAACGCCGTCGACCATGCAGTGGTGTGTCTTTGAGATGAGTGCCCACCGGCCATCCCCGAGACCCTCGGCAACCCACATCTCCCAGAGCGGCTTTGCGCGATCGAGCTGCTGGGACATCACCCGCCCCACCAGATTGCGTAGCTCTTCGTCGCCCCCGGGGGCCGGAAGGGCGGTGCGCCGCACGTGATACTCGAGGTTGAAGTGTGGATCGTCGACCCACGTCGGACGACCGAGCGCCAGGGGCACGAACCGCACCTTCTGCCGATACCGTGGCACCTGCGCTAGCCGTCCGGCGACCGCCGAGCGCACCTCACCGGGGCCTGGCGTGGGACCTTCGAAGATCCCAACCGAGCCGATGTGCATGTGCGTCACCGCGTCCTCGATATGAAGAAACGACGCGTCGAGCGGGCTCATCGTCTGCATGTGCAACCACCTCCGATCGGCGCCGGTCCGTGGCGATGCCCTGGTCCACTAATCGATAAACGTAGCGCGGGTGAGCTGGCGGACCGGGGCCCTTTGCAACGTACCGCCGCTCACTAGGCGGGAAGTCTCTAGTGGCCGAAGCGTTTTCTTGTAAGAACGCCGCCTGATCGGATTGCGCCGCCGTGAGCACAGTGCCGTGGGTCGCTCCGGCATAGGTGTGCTCCGTGACCGTGTCGCCGACGGCGGCCAGGGAGTTTTCCAGCGCGGCGGTGAATGGCGGCAGCACCGTCGTGTCTGAGCTGCCCTGCTCGAGCAGCACAGGCGCGCCGATCTTCAGGTTGCCCGGGTCGTTCTTCTTCAGGTCATTGATCGCTGCCGAGATGTCCGCCCTCGGCTTGACGAGCTGGTCGAGTGGCAGATCTCCGAATGAGTCCGGCTTGTCGAGCGCGCCCAGGCACCTGGTCAGGGTTTGCGGGTAGAGCGCGGCCGCCCGCGTGCTGAGCAGCGAGCTGACGTGCAGCGACGGATAGTCAACATCGAGCCCGCGGAGGATCGTCGCCGCCAGGCCGGTCAGTGACGTCGTCGTTACCGACTTGAGCAGCGTTGCCTCGGTCGCGATGTGCGATGCGGGCGCGAACGCGAGCACGCCGCGCAGCTTGATCTCGGGCGTGTAGCTCTTGACCAGCGAAGCCGCCCAGAGCGCGGCGTGGCCGCCCTGGGAGTGGCCACTGATCACGACGCGATCGCTGAGATCCGGATCGAGCTGGCGGGCGGCGCGCACGATGTCGAGGACGCCGCGGCCCTCGGAGGTGCCGATCAAGTAAGGATGGGGGCCGGGGCCGCCAAGCCCCTCGTAATCGGTCCGCACGACGGCGTAGCCGCGCTTGATCCAGCTCGCGAGCATCGGTGTGTTGAGGCCGCCCGTCCCGGCTGCGAGTCGCGAGGGGGCGCACACGTCCGCGATGCCGGTGGTGCCGTGGGCCCAGGTGATCACCGGCCAGCCGCCTTTCGGCGCCGTGCCCTTGGGGATCGCGACCATGCCGGATACCGGGACCATCACGCCGTGAACGCCGACCTGCTTGTAGTCGACGACGTAGTTCCTGGCGCCCTTCAGCGACTCGCCGCCGGTCATCGCACGCTCCCAGATCAGCGTGCCATGCGGGCCGCTCGGCAGCCTGCTCGGGTCATAGAACTTGAGCCCCTTGGGGCCGACAGTGGGTTGACTCGTCCTGGTCTTGGCGACGGCAACGCCGGCCGGACCGACGACGAGCACCGCAAGCAGCGCGAGCACCTTGAACATCCGTTTCATCTGCATCTCCTTCGCGCCGCTCCCGCCAGCCTGTTATCAAGTTGAACACTCCAGCCTAGTTTTCGATGCGGTCCGGCGCAGAAATGAGCTGGGAATCGGGTAGTTCCGGACGATCTCGTGCAGGGCGCCGCGGCGCGGTTTCGCGACCCGAGTACGGTGTGGAGTATGGATGACGACGCGATTGTCGCTCTGGTGACGCGACTGGCTCGTCCTCACGTCTCGGGCGGTGAGGTCATCGAGCGCGCGGCGATCCTCGCAGAAGGCGCCGATTTCCAGGCAGTCATCGCGTGGATCACGGACCACGACGGGAAGCCCGAAGCACGTGTTCCCACGGATTCCAAGCGTGGCCTGCACGGCTCACGGCTGAACGGACCCGCTCGAGAACAATCCGGGCCTCCGCTTCGCTTTGTGCTGCCGGCCGGCACCCTGACCTGAGCCACGACGCCGCGCAGCCCGCGCGCCGTCGACGTTGGACCGAGGTGGGTCGATAGCTTTTCGTAGGTGGTGCGAGACGTGCCGATTCGCGGCCAGACGATCAGGCTCGGCCAGCTGCTGAAGCTCGCTGGCGTGATCGACACTGGCGCCGAGGTCAAGGCGTTCCTCTCGACAGCGCCGGTGTGGGTGAACGGAGAGCGAGAGCAGCGTCGCGGCCGGCAGCTGCACCCGAGCGACATCGTTCGGGTCGGAGATCACGAGCTGCGATTGACGTCCAACGTCTCTGGAGGTCCCTAACTAGCCGCTCACAGGAGTTTGGGGGGATCGCTCCTGTTTGCGAAGATCTCGGCGCTCCTGAGGTCTGTTTGCGAGCCGCTCGGCGCTGGGCGCCGCCGTCGATGGAGCCGATCGAAGGGGATCCGCTGACGATCATTCGCTACGGCAGAAGGCCGACGACGCAAGCGACGGATTGAGGACCGTTCCGAGCCCTGAGAGACGGCCGTCATCCCCGATCCAGAGAGCGTCAGCCTCGCGCCGCCGCACGGCGGCCGGCGAACACCGCGAACCGGCCGTCGGCGAATTGCACCGACACGTCCTCGAGACCCGCGGAGCGGAGCAGCTCGAGGTTGGTCTCGACAGTCGCGCAGCGGTCGTGGGTCATGCGCTTCACGGCGGCGGCCCACTGTTCGTCGGTCGCGCCGCGGGCGCGTGCCTCTCGCTCATGCCAGCGCCATAGGAGTGCGTCCAGAGCCGGCGTTGCGCCGAGCACCTGTTCGGCGTTGACGAACGCGCCGCCTGGGCGCAGCGCATCAAGGGCGCGGGCGTACAGAGACGCCTTGCCCGGGTCGTCGAGGTGGTGGATGGCGAGCGACGAGACGATCGCGTCGAACGGTCCGGCGGGCAGCGGGTCGGCGAAGTCCTGGATGAGCGCCGCTGCGACCCGCGGCCCCAGGTTCACCTCGGCCCTTCTCACCATCGCCGGCGCTCCGTCGAGCAGGGTGAACTGCGCGGTGGGGTATGCGTCGGCGATCATCGTCGCGAGCGCGCCGGTTCCGGTGCCGAGGTCGAGAACCGCGCGCAGCGGCCCGGGTTCCGCGAGCTCGAGCGCCCGGATCGCAGAGCCGTAGAACGCCTCGAAGCAGGGGAGCAGCTTGCGGCGCGAATAGCTGGCCGCTTCCGCGTCGAACATCGCGGTCGTAGCGTTAGTCATAACGGACAATTGTATGTCATAAGTAACGCCGCATGAGCCAGCGGTGCCATACGATCGCGCCGTGCCGTTCACGCTCAGGAACCTCAAGGAGGACCTCGAGGACCTCGGCTCCAACTTCGACGGCGCGCCGCGCCCAGTCTCGGCGATGCTCCGCGCGGGACATCACCGGCCAGCGCGACTGGTGGGCTGACTAGCGGCAGGTAGGCACTGCCCGAAGCGATCGCGCCGCGCCGGGATCTGACGCGGCCGCGTCCTCAGATCGACCGGATGGCGCCTCCATCTACCGGGATCATCGCGCCGATGATGTACGACGACGCCGGGGAGACATCGGCGGCGAGCGCGTCGCCGCCGCTCGGAGCGCACGTGTGCGAGGCTTCACCGGTGCCGAGCGATCGGGCCTACTCGCGCTTCTCGATGTCGATTCCCGCTGCGGCGCTGAGGTTGGGTGGAAAGCTGAACGTGCCCGTGTACCGCGCAACCCGCGGACGGCTATTCGGACGGATCGGTCGCGCCCCGGTCCTTCTCCTCACGACTACCGGCAGACGCTCCGGAAAGGAGCGAACCGCGCCCGTGCTGTACCTGGCCGACGGCGAGCACATGGTCGTGATCGGCTCCAACGCAGGGAACGCGCACCCCCCTGCCTGGGCGCTCAACCTCAAGGCATATCCCGACGCCGAAGTGCAGGTTCGAGGCGTACACCGGAAGGTACGCGCACGTGTGGCCGAGGGCGCAGAGCGCGACGAACTGTGGCGACGGATGAACGATCAATACGGCGGCTTTGACGATTACCGTGCGCGCACGGGGCGCCCGATCGATCTGTTCGTGTTGCAGCCGCGCTAGCTCGGGGCGCACCGGGCGCGCGATCCGCACGTGCGCGAAGGCGCTTCCAGCCGTCGTCGGGGTCGTGGTGGCCGTACAGGCCTGGGCAGGCTCGCCGGCGGCTGCCGCAGCGACGAACGCCGCGCAGCGGCTCGCGGACACCTACGCGCCGATCGTGATGATGCGCGCGCAGCGCAGCGGGCCTTGCGATCAGAGCGAGGAGCAGTACGGGCCCCCGAGTCCGGTCAGCGTCGTGCTCGGCAATCCGGCGGTCAGACTGATGAGAAACGGCAAACGCGGGCCTCGTCAGGTCATGCGCGGACCCAAGGTCGCCGACATCGCCGGGTTGGGTCCGGACTACTACCTCGACCTTCCCGGCGACCCGCTGGACGCGGGCTGCACCTACGCGCGCGATCTCGCAGCGATGCGTCGCGCCGGTCGCGTGCCGGCGGTTACCTACGCTCACATCGCGCACGAGCCGGGGCGTTCCGGGCTCGCTCTCCAGTACTGGTTCTTCTACTACTTCAACAACTTCAACGATGTCCACGAAGGCGACTGGGAGGGGATGCAGCTCGCGTTCCACGGATCGACTCCCGCCGAAGCGCTCGGCGAGTCTCCCTACGAGATCGTCGTGTTCCAGCACGCGGGTGGCGAGCACGCCGACTGGGACGACGACAAGGTCCGCCACAAGGGAATGCACCCGGTGGTCTACTCGGCCTCGGGGTCACACGCGACGTTCTACGGCTCGTCGATCTACCTCGGGGTCGGAGCGAACGGATCGGGTGTCGGCTGTGACGACACCAGAGCGCCGCTGACCGAGACCAGGCCACGCGCGATCCTGGTGCCGGACGTTCCTCGGCCCCACGGCGAGTTTGCCTGGCTCACCTACGCGGGCCGCTGGGGCCAGCGGGAGCCCGGGTACAACAACGGACCGACCGGCCCTAACACGAAGCCCGTGTGGAGACAGCCGTTCAGCTGGATGGACGGAACCCGGGACTCGAGCCCAAGGCTCCCCACCAGCTCCGTACTCGGACCGACGGTCTCGAACGTGTTCTGTGGCGCGGTTGCGCAGGTCAGCGCCTTCCTCAACTTCAAGGACAAGACCACGGCGGGCGCAATCGGGCTGGGACTCGTCCTAGTGCTGATCGTGATCGTGCCGCCGCTGCTGACGCGGTGGCTGCCGGTCAGCCTCGAGCCGCTACGTCAGGCCCGCGCCGTCGGCCAGCTGCTGCTCTGCGCCGGTCGCTTCTACGGGCGTTACTTCGTGAGCCTGGCGCTGATCGCGCTGGCGACCTTCGTGGTCGTGACGATCGCGGACAACGTCATCTACCTCCTGCTGCACACGTTTGCCAGCACCGGGTCTGACATCGACGCCGGCGACGCCGGGCAACGGGTCGTGGTCGCGGGCTCCGCGCAATTCGGGCGGACGCTGGTCGCACCGCTGGGAAGCGCGGCCGTGATCGCGCTCGTCCGCAACGTCGAGCGGGGAGAACCAGCCGGCTTCGTAGCCTCGTGGCGCGGCGCGCTGGGACGGGCGTGGCGGGTGCTTGCCGTTGGATGGCTGTCCTTCATTCTCGTGGCGTTGCTGGTGCTGACGATCGTCGGGATCCCGTATGCCGTCCGCAAGTACGTCGACTGGCAGTTCGTCCAGCAGGAGGTCCTGTTCGAGAACAAGTCGATTCGCGATGCGCTTCGCGGCTCGAGCCGCGTCGTCCACCGCCACTGGTGGCACACGTCGGTGGTGGCGTTCATCTTCTGGCTCCTCACCCAGATCCCGCCGTTGCTCGGATTCGCGCTGCTGTTCGTCAACGTTCCTGCGGAGGCCGTCGACGCGGTCGGCACCGTCATCTTCACGCTGCTGATCCCCTACGAGGCGGCCGGGCGCACGCTGCTGTACCTCGACCTCGCGGCTCGGAAGGCGGCCGACGCGGCAGGGGACGGAGCGCGCTCGTCCGGACGGCGGTGGACGGAGAAGCTGAGGCTCGGCCGCCTCGGCGGCGCCGACCACCCGTCGCCGGCGCCGGGCAGCGGATAACGCTGCTACGCCGCGGCCTTGCGCGATCGCGAACCGGAACGCCCGCGAGTTGTTCGGCAACCCGAACCCGTCGGCGAGCATCCACGCGTGGCCGATGCAGCACCCGGTGCTCGCGGCAGTGCTGTGGTCCGCGTTGCTGATCGCGGTGTTCGCGCCGCTCACGAGCCACCTCTACCGGCGGCGCACGACCGACTGACAGTAACTGTCACGGTGACGGCGACCAGACTCGCCGCCGCCAATTCTTAGGTGTCGGCCCGCGCCAGGCGGTACCCTTCCGCGGGGTTCTCTCCGCCGGGACAGCAAGGAGAAGAGGGCAATCACCCGGGGCATCCGACAACCAGGCATCGGCCCGCGCGGGACGCCGGGGCGGCTCGCCGGCACGCTGGCGGTAGTCGTCCTGCTCGCCGGATGCGGCTCCTCGCACTCATCCTCGTCGGTCCCGGCCACCGCGGCCGCGGCCGATGTGGTGGCCGCCAGCTGCACGAGCGCCAGCTACTCGGGCTCGACCACCGCGGCCGTCGAGTGCACGCTTCCCGCATCGACGGATAGCATCACCTTCTCCAGCCTGCTGAGCTCGGCTAAGCAGCTCAACTCGAAGATCAGCAACACCACCCCGATGATGATCACCGCCTTCGGCGGTACCGGCGGCAGCGGCGGCCAGGGCGCCGGGGACGAGCACGGTTACGGCGCGAGCGGCGGCGAGGCCGAGACGACTACCAAGATCAAGCCGTTCGAGTCGACGTACGGCAGCACGCTGTACTACTACATTGGCTCCGCGGGCTACTCGGACTACACCAATGGCGGTCGGGGCGGCGCCTCGACGATTGTCGGCGACGCCGATCTGACGAGCACCTCGCCGTCGATCGACGGTTACTCGAACGAGACTTCGACGAACGTCGTACTCGTCGCTGGAGGGGGCGGCGGAGGCGGCATCCCCGAGGATTCGGCGGCCGGGGACGGGGGCCGCGGTGGAGACGCCACCGGTGGGACCACCGGTGCGGCAGGCTCCCCGGGCCAGGACGGCGGCGACTACGGCGGCCACGGCGGCGCGGGCGGTAATGCGGGCAATGGCGGGGGCGGCGGCGACGGCGGAGCGGGAGCCGGCAGCAAGGCCGGCGGTCACGGCGCCGACGGAATCGGCGGTCTCGGCGGCCCGACGCACACCGGCTCCGGCCCGAGCGGCTCCACCGGCTGGGTCAACTTCAGCGGCGGCCAGGTCGGCGGCCAGGGCGCCGGCGGCGAGGGCGAGTGGCGCGAGCACAATTACGACGGCCCCGGCGCGGGCGGCGGCGGCGGCTACGGTGGCGGCGGTGGCGGCGGTGGCGGCGGCGACCTCGACGGCGGCGGCGGTGGTGGTGGCGGCGGGAGCTTCGCGGTCGGGTCGACCCTCTACGTCGCGATCCTGCCGACGATCAGCGCCCCGACCGGGAGCGGCGAGGTAGTCGTCACCTTCATGCCGTAGGCGGCCGTCACGCGCGGAGCGGCGCTTTAGCGGCCGACTCGACGCCGGCGACCGCACGACGGATAATCGGCGGGTGAGCGTTCGGACGCGGTGGATCGCCGCGCTCGCCGTAGTCTCCACGGCGCTGGTCGGGTGCGGCGGTCAGCACCACGGCGCCACGGGCAGCTCGACGCAGGCCGAGCAGCGCCTGGCCTTCCAGCCCCGGCTCGCGCTGCCGCGGTACCGAATCTCGCTGCCGTCGTCCGCCAGCGGTCCGACCACATGCACCGTCTACGAAGCCGACTACGCGACCCAGATCGTGGTCGACTCGCCGAGCCTCAACGTCCGCGCGGAGTGCGAGCTGTGGTCGGCGAATCAGCCGGGAGTCGGATACCTGTGGGGCTACGAGGCGGCGGCCGTCACACCCGACGCGCATCGATCCGAGACTACCGTCGCTCCAGCACGACGACCGGAATCGTTCGCGCCGTCCGCTCCTTGTACTCGTCGTAGGCGGGCCACACCTCGGTCATCCGCGCCCACAGCCGCTCTCGCTCGGAACCCTCGGCAGTGTGGGCCCGGACCGGGATCAGCTCGTCCTTGACCTGAATCGTCGCGTTCGGGTCCGCCACGAGGTTCTCGTACCAGAGCGGATTGTGGGGGGCTCCGCCCTTTGACGCGACGATCACCCATCCGTCGCCTTCGGTGCGGTGGATCAGGGGCGTCGTGCGCTCCTCGCCGCTCCGCCGCCCCGTGGTACTGAGCAGCAGGATGGTCGTGCCCCGCCAGTCGTACCCGACCTCCCCGCCGGTCTCGCGGTAGACGCGTACATGCTCCCGGCCGAAGAGGTCGTCGGCTACGGCGTCGGAATCCGCGGACACCGCGTTAAGACTCAGTCCACGCCAGCCGCGGGAGGCCGTGTCCACCCGCCCCCCGTCCGGGCCGATTATCGTCCGCACATGGTCCTGGGGGCGAACCGGCGATCGCGACTCCGAGAGGCTGGCTGAGCGGTGCCCGAAGGCCTGTCCCCGAGCGGAACCGCGCCGAGACCGAGGCGATCGTGACGAGGACGCTCGACTCCGTCTCCTTCAATGCGTGGTTCTCCGCGTTTTCGGTCGGCAACAAGCGCGCCGAGCAACTCGCGGAGAGGCGCCTGCGCCCCGGATATCGACCGGCCTTCGCGGCGTGGCTCGCCACGGACCCGGGGCATAATCCGAACGCGCCCCCCGGACCGTCGTACATGCCGCAGTACGTGATCCCGCAGCAGGAGAAGGCGGACGCGCTGACGAAGGCTGCGGACGCGTCGTTCGCCCGGGGGTCGAGCGCCGGCCAGCACGCCGACGAGTACGTGCGCGACACCGTGTTCCTGGCGACGGTCCTGTTCCTCGTCGGGATCAGCGGCCACTTCCGGATCCGCGCCGCCAGGCTCGCGATCGTCGGCGTCGGGATCGCGCTGCTGGCGTTCTCGGTGTTCCAGCCGCTGGGTCTGCCGGCGCCGCCTTAAACATCCCGTTCACGTTCACACTTTTTGCCCGCGGTGCCCCGACCGAGGCTGTATCTTCGCGCCGGGGCCACGGTGGCAACGATCGATCAGCAGCCGGAGCCGGCAACAGCGGCGGCTCCGCTCCCGCTAGGGAAGGCGCTCGACGCGGCGCCGATGACGCGCCTGCACAAGCGCTTCTGGCTGCTCGCCGGGCTCGGCATCCTGCTCGACGGGTTTGACTTCTTCATCATCGGCGTCGCCAACCCGCTGGTGAAGAAGGACTTTCACGCCACCAGCTCGCAGATCGGGCTCGTGTCCGCGGCGGCGATCGTCGGCGCGGTGTTCGGCGCAAGCCTGCTAGGGCCACTCGGCGACAAGCTCGGCCGGGCGCGGATCTTCAAGTTCGACCTCTGGATGTTCGTGGCCTTCTCGCTGTGTTGCGTGTTTGCGTGGGACGTCTGGGCGCTGATCTCGTTTCGCTTCATGCTCGGCCTCGCGATCGGGCTCGACTACCCGATCGCCGCCAGCTACTTGGCGGAGGTGCTGCCCTCCAAGGGTCGCGGGCGCTGGCTGACCGGTGCCTTCAGCCTCCAGGCCGCCGGCATTCTGCTCGGCGCCGTCGTCGGCGTCGTGATCCTCGAGCTGATACCTCACCTGTCCTCATGGCGGCTGCTGCTCGGCTTCGGCGTGATCCCCGCGCTCGTCATCATCCTCCTGCGACGCGGCGTGCCGGAGAGCCCTCGCTGGCTGGCGCAGAACGGCCGCGAGCAGGAGGCCAAGGAGATCGGCGACAGGCTGTCGCCGGTGCCCGTGGAGATCACCCCCGCCGACACAAAGCGCGAGGCGCCGGTACCCGAGGGGTTCAAGGCCTTCATCCAGCCCCAGCTGTTCCAGCGCCGCATGATCCGACGAACGATCTTCACCGCCGTCCCGTGGTTCCTGATGGACATCGCCACCTACGGCGTCGGGATCTTCACGCCGACGCTGTTGGATGAGATCCTGATCAAGCACCCGAACACGACCTTCATCGCCGACAACATCGCCTCGACGAAGGGAACGGCGGCGCTCGACATCTTCCTGGTGATCGGGTTCGCGATCGCGATCTGGCTGGTCGATCGGGTCGGCAGGATCCCGCTCCAGACCACCGGCTTCGCGATGATGGCGATCGCGCTGTGCCTGCTCGGGTACGTCGAGGGCCTGCCGGGCGGCGGCAACAACAATCTCCTGCTCGTGTTCATCGGCTTCGCGCTGTTCAACACGTTCATGAACGCCGGTCCGAACGCCACCACCTACACGCTGGCCGCCGAGGTGTTCCCATCGGAGGTGCGGGCGGCTGGGCAAGGCTTCGCCGCCGGCATGGCGAAGCTCGGCGCCGCGCTCAGCGTGTTCCTGTTCCCGATTCTCCAAGACTCGATCGGCACCAGCGCGCTGCTGTACCTGATTGCCGGTTGCTGCGTCCTCGGTCTGATCGTGACCTGGATCTTCAGGATCGAACCGAAGGGGCGGTCGCTCGACGAGATCTCGGGAGCGGAGCTCGCGCGGCTCAGCCCGCGGCCGGCTCCGCCGTAGCCCCGGTTCCGGGAGAGCCCGAGACGGCGCGATGAGTTTCTGCTCGTCCGCCGGTCGGAGCTGCAAGACCGGACCGCACCGAGCGAGAGGAGCCAGCCATGAAGCACGACATCGTCCCGTTCCTGTGGTTCGACACCGAGGCCGAAGCGGCGGCCGAGTTCTACACGTCCGTGTTCGAGAACTCGCGGATCGTCACCGTCTCCCGCTACACGGACGCGGCGCCGGGGCAGGCCGGGACCGTGATGACGGTCGACTTCGAGCTCGACGGCCGGCGGTTCACGGCGCTCAACGGCGGCCCGCACTACAAGTTCACCGAGGCGGTTTCGTTCGCGATCACCTGCGAGTCCGACGCGGAGCTCGACCACTACTGGGAGCGCCTCAGCGACGGCGGCGAGAAGGGGCCGTGCGGCTGGTTGAAGGACAGGTTCGGCCTCTCCTGGCAAGTCGTGCCCGAGGGAATGATCGAGCTGTTCATGAGCGAGGACCGCGAGGCGGCCGCCCGCGCGATGTCGGCGATGATGAAGATGAGCAAGCTCGACATCGCCGCGGTCCGGGGGGCGTTCGACGGCGTCGCCGTGCAGTAGCCGCTTGACAAATACGGGGACGTACTTCATACCTTCCCACGATCCAGGGCCGTCCCGCGGGGGGATGGCGTGAACCGCGGGAGGAACGTTGCGCAACGCTGTGGCCGGAGTAGCGCTGGCGATCGCCGCTGCGCTGGCGGCGCCGGCGAGCGCGGCCGCGCTCGATTACTCGACCGCCGGCTTCGGCGAGTCGACCAACCACTACGCCTTCGGACAGGCGCCGGTGTTCATGCCGGACGGCAAGACGGTGCTGTTCGGCAAGGACTTCAAGGCCGGCGCGGGCAACCAGATCTACAGCGCGAGCTGGCCGGATGGGACGGGGCTGCGGTGCCTCACCTGCACCGGCCCGGGCTCCGGCACCGACAACGTCAACGGTGTCGCGGCGGTGCGGCCCCAGGGCGACTGGGTGGTGTTCCACTCGTGGCGCGGACACGAGATGACGATCGGCTCGCCGGGCTACGGCGGGATCGGCTCGACGCTGTGGGCGATGCATCCGGACGGTTCCGACCAGACACAGCTGACCGACGTCCAGCCGGCTTCCGCGACCCCCGGGGCGGGTGAGGGGATCGACGACTACCACGCGTACTGGTCGCCCGACGGCAAGCACGTCGAGTGGGCCCACCTCAACTGGAACTTCATCACCGGCGGCGGTCAGGGTAAGTGGGACGTGCGCGTCGCCGACTTCGTGGTCAAGCACGGCGTTCCGTCGCTGACGAACGTCCGCGTCGTCCGGCCCGCCAACGGCCACTGGTACGAGACGCAGTGGTGGGCGCCCGACGGGAGTGGGTTCCTCTACACCGAGACCTCTGACTCGGCGAGCACTCCGCATCTGTTCTTCTGCAGGCTGATCGATCACGACAGCGCGTGCCAGGTGCGCCAGCTCTCGCACGGTCCGTCGTGGGACGAGCAGGCGCTGTTTGCCCCTGACATGAAGGACGTGATCTTCATGTCGAGTCGCGATCAGCCGGGTCTGTTCAACACCTGGGCGCAGACAGCGCAGACGCTGGGGCTGCCGACGGACTACGACTACGTGCTGATCCTGCCGCTGTTCGAGGCCGGGTTTCTGCAGCCGGTGGGCCAGGAGTACACCGACCTGTACGAGCTCGACCTCGCGACCGGGTCGGTCAGGCGTCTGACGACCGACGGCGAGGACGGCTGGATCACCCCCGAGTTCTCGTGGGACCCGAAGAGGCGGTTCCTGATGTGGACCGAGAACCGGTTCCCCGACGGCTACCGCTACCCATTCCCACCGAACGCCTCCGGGTACGCGCAGTCACTCCAGGAGCTGCTCCAGAATCCGCCGGTGCCGGGGCTTGACGTGAGCCCCAACGGCGTCGGCGTCGCGGCACTGCCGCTCCAGCAGCGGACCCGGATCGGGGTGTTCTCGCCGAAGTAGCCTCCGGCACGACGCGACCGGTCGGCGCACTCGGCGGCGTGGTATCAATCGTTCTTGGGGGGAGTCAATACCCGACGCGGCGAGGTGAGCGGGTCTGAGCTCATTGCTGGCTCCCGAACGGCAGCGCGCGCCCGCGCTGTCAGTCCAGAATCTGACCAAGCGGTTCGGCGACCGCGTCGCGTTCAGCGACGTCAGCTTCGAGGTCGGCCAGGGCGAGGTGTTCGGCTTTCTCGGGCCAAACGGCGCCGGGAAGACGACGACCGTCCGGACGTTGAGCACGCTGGTTGCCCCAACCTCCGGCTCGGCGACGGTCGCGGGCGTGCCGCTTGACCCAAGGCACGGGGTCGAGATCCGCCAGCGGATCGCGGTCATGCCCGAAGCGCCGGGTCTGTACATGAAGCTGAGCGTCGCCGAGAACCTCGAGTGCTTCGCCGGGCTGTATGAGGCCGACGATCCGGCGGTGCGGATCGAGCGTGCGCTCGACGCGGTCAATCTCGCCGATCGGGCTCACGACCCGTGCGGCGCACTGTCGAAGGGGTTGCGGCAGCGCGTCGCGCTCGCACGGGCGCTGCTCAGCGACCCCGAGGTGCTGTTCCTCGACGAGCCGACCTCGGGTCTCGACCCGGTCGCCTCGCGCGACGTGCACGACCTGATCGGCGAGCTGCGCCAGCGCGGTACGACGATCTTCCTCACGACCCACAGGCTCGAGGAGGCCGAGCGCCTGTGCGACCGGGTCGCGATTCTGAATACGACGCTGCGGATGATCGGAAGTCCCGCGGAGCTCCGTGAGCGCCTGTTCGCGAGGTCGCTCGTGGTCAGGACGCGGGCGGCGGTTGAGGACCCGGGGAGCGTGTTCGGCGATGCGCCGGCGGTCGACGGATGGCACCAGAATGGGTCCGGCGAGTACGTCGTCTCGGTCTCGGACCCGGACGCGGCCGCGCCCGCGATCACCCGGGCGCTGGTCGAGGCCGGCGTCGACGTGCTTTCGATCGCCGAGTCGCGCCACTCGCTCGAGGACGTCTACCTCCAGCTGATCGATCAGGACTCAGAAATCGACCGGAGGCCGGCGTGAGCAGGACTCGGATCCGAGCGATCTTCCGCAAGGAGCTTCGCGAGTACCGCCGCAACGGCGCGATCATCGCGACGATGGCCGTGCTGCCGGTGATCTTCACGATCGAGCCGCTGATCCAGATCTTCAACCTGCCGGCCTCCTCGGCCCACACGCTGCTGCACAAGGACCCGCTGCTGTACATGCTCGGGATCCCGGCGCTGGTACCGGCGGCGCTCGCCGCTTACGCCGTCGTCGGCGAGCGGCAGCAGGGGACGCTCGAGCCCGTGTTGACGACGCCGATCCGCCGCGAGGAACTATTGCTTGCGAAGGCGCTGGCCGTGCTCGTGCCCGCGCTGGTGATCTCGTACGCGCTGTTCGTCATCTCGATCGTGGCGATCGCCCTGTTCGCCGACTCGGCGGTCGCCTCGGCCGTGCTGCGCACGCCTCAGCTGATCGCGCAGGTGGTGTTCACGCCGCTGATCGCGGGCTGGTCGATCTGGGTGGGCATCGGGATCTCGGCGCGGACCAACGACACCCGTGTCGCGCAGCAGCTCAGCGTCCTCGCGAGCCTGCCGACGGTCGTGATCGCCGCGCTGATCGCGTTCGGCGTGATCGACCCGACGCTCAAGCTCGCGCTCGGACTCGGAATCGCGCTGCTGGTCCTCGACCGTCTGGGTTGGCGGTTCGTCTCGGCGCTGTTCGACCGCGAGCGGCTGATCACCGGCACGCGGTCGTGACGGCGCGTTAGGCGGGCGTCAGCCGCCGGACGAGCTTGTGCGGCTTGCGCCGGTACAGCTTGCGGGCGCGCCCGAGCGCCTCACGCTCGAGCGTCCTACGCCGGCGTTCGGCCAGTGCGCGGAGCAGCTCTAGCTCGCCGGGACCGAACGTTTCGCGCAGCTGCTCGGCGCGGTCGAGGAGCACGGCCAGGTCGTGATCGTCTCCGAGCACGTCCGAGAGGCGGTGTGAGCGGCGCCGGAGCCTGTGGACCCGCTTTGGCGAAAGCGATTCGAGCAGCTGCTCGGAGTGCCACATGTCCTTGGTCCGCTTGCGGAGCTCGTGCAGCCGCGCCGTAGTCGGCCGCCGCTTCGCCCTGCGACCCGCGCGCCGGGCCTTGGCGTACACACGCTCGAAGCCCTCGGCGAGGTCCTCCGGACCGCCGTCTTCGGGGAGCGGCCAGAGCTCGACACGGTCACGCACGCCGGCCAGCGCGAGCGCGGCGTTGCCGGACGGCTCGGCGTCACCGTTCCGCTGCTCGTGCGTCTCGGCCTCTACGACGAGCCGGTCGCGAAACCCCGACCAGGTGGCGTCAGCGAGCTCTGGGCCGAGGGACTCGCGAAGCGTGTCGAGCGTCTCGATCAGCACCCGGGCGTCGCGCGCACCCGACAGCGACCGTCCCGCGTCGCGCAGGATCGTGTTCTCCTGGCGAAAGCGCTCCTCTCCGAGCCACTGCTTGCACAGGCGGAGCACGGTGCGCAGCCGCTTCAGCGCCTTGCGTGCCTCGTGTACCGACTCCGCGCGGTCGCCGCCGCCGCCGCTCTGCAGGAGCTCGATCGCGAGGTCCAGCTGTCCGCGCGCGACGCGCGCGATGCCCTCGCGGGCGCTCTCGCCGGGCTCGAGCCGGAAACGACGCGCTCGCTTGCGTTCGGCACGGTCGGCGACGAGCTCGTGCACGGCCTTCCCCGCGGCGAGCGCGCCGCCCGCGGCGACGGCGGCGGAGGCGGCGACGGCTCGGGTGGTGCGTTTGTCCATATCGACGTCCTTCCCCCTCCGCGACCGGCCCACACGGGTTACCAGCCTCAGGTGGCGATGCTGAGCTCGGTTCTTGAAGCGCCTACAAATCGCTTACAGCGCGAGGCGATAATCACCGCATGCGCGTGCTGGTGATCGAAGACGACGACGCGGTCCGAGCCGCCGTCCGGCGCGCGCTGCTGCTCGGCGGCTACGAGGTGCTGCTCGCCGAGAACGGCGAGAGGGGCCTGCTCCAGGCGCAGTCTGACGTCCCCGACGCGATCATCCTCGACCTCGGCCTGCCAGACATCGACGGGATGCAGGTGTGCCGGTCGCTGCGCTCGTCGGGCAATCGCACCCCGATCCTGATGCTGACCGCGCGCGACGCGATCGACGACCGGGTGGACGGGCTCGAGGCCGGCGCGGACGACTACCTGGTCAAGCCCTACGACGTGCGCGAGCTACAGGCACGGTTGCGCGCGATCATGCGCCGCAACCTCGAGGACGGCGACGGGCGGGTGCTCCGGTTCGCCGAGCTCGAGCTCGACCCCGACCTGCACGCCGCCCGCGTCGACGGCCAGGTGACCGACCTGACGCGCACCGAGTTCCAGCTGCTCGAGCTGCTGATGCTCAACCCGAAACGGGTGCTGACCTCCGAGCTGATCTACGACCGCGTGTGGGGATACGACTTCGGCCGCTCCGGCAACGCCCTGCGCGTATACATCGGGTACCTGCGCCGCAAGCTGGAGGCCGCCGGCGGGCGGCGGCTGATCCAGACCGTCCACGGCGTGGGGTACGTGCTCGGGAGCCCTAGGTGTCGCTCCGACGGCGGATCGCGGGGGCGGCGGCGCTGGCGGTTGCGGTCGCGGCGATCGCGGTGGCGCTGATCGGCTACTTCTCGACACGCGCTCGCACCTGATCGGCGAGGTGCAGGGTGAGCTGCGCGCAGCGCGCCGGGCAGGTGCTCGGACCACATCGTGGCGGCGCCGCCTCGCGGTGAGCCCCGGCGAGGGCCGAGCCGGATCGGGGCCGCGCCGGTTCCAGGCTCCCGGCGCCCCGCCGCTGGGAGGGGCGGGGGGCTACTTCCAGGTGGTGGAGCCCGGACGGGACGGTCTCCGTCGGCGGTCGGCACTGCCGGTCACGCCGCGGTGCTGAGCGTCGCCCGGAACGGAGCGGGCAGCTTCTTCTCCGACGCGCGCGTGCAGCGGCACTCACGTCGAGATCTACACCGCGTGGGACCCCACCGAACAGCACGTCGTGCAGGTCGCGCTGCCGCTGACCGCCGCCGACGACGTCCTGCACGGGCTGCTGCTGCCGTACGGCCTGCTGATCGGCGCGGGCGTGCTGCTGGCGGTGATCTTCGGCCTGGTGATCTCGCGCTCGGCGCTGCGGCCGATCGACCGATTCGTGCGCCAGACCGAGCGACGTGACGAGCTCGCTCGACCGCCCGGTGCGCCTCGAGGAGGTCGGCCGGAAGAGCTCCGGCGGCTGGCGGCGAGCTTCAACGCCACGCTGGACGCGCTCGAGCGCTCGATCGAGGCGCAGCGCCACCTGGTCGCCGACGCCTCGCACGAGCTCCGGACCCCGATCGCGGCGCTGCGCTAGAACATCCAGATCTTCCTCGAGTCCGACCGCCTGCCCGAGGCGAGCGAGTCGAGCTCCAGGAGTCGATCCTCGCCGAGCTCGACGAGCTGACGCAGATCGTCGCCGACGTGCTCGCGCTCGCCCGAGGGGCGGCGCCGACCGACCGCGATGAGCTCGATCGAGCTCGACACGATCATCCGCGAGGCGGTTGAGCGCACGCAGCGGCGCGCCCCCGGCCTGCGCTTTGAGCTGGAGCTGGAGCCGACCGTGATCACCGGCGACCCCGACCGGGTGGGGCGCGCGGTCACCAACCTTGTCGACAACGCGCGCAAGTGGAGCCCTGCCGACGGCGCAGGTCGAGATCGGCTTGCACGACGGCGTGCTGTCGATCCGCGACCACGGCCCCGGGTTCGACGGAGGCGACCTCCCGTACGTGTTCGACCGCTTCTATCGGGCCGAGACGCGCGGCGGATGCCGGGCTCCGGGCTCGGCCTGGCGATCGTCAAGCAAGCTGCCGAAGTCGCAGGGGCGGCAGCGCCGTCGCTGCCAACGCCGACGGCGGCGGCGCGATCGTGACGGTGCGGTTCGGCGCCGCGAGCGCTGCCTACGCCGGAACCGGCTGCTCCTAGCGAGCTTTCGCAGCTCCTGGCGCGCGATCGAGCGCTTGTGGACCTCGTCGGGGCCGTCGGCGAACCGCAGCGTCCGCAGGTGCGCGTACATCGTCGCGAGCGGGAAGTCGTCCGGACACTCCGCCGCCGCCGTGCACCTGGATCGCGCGGTCGATCACCTTCAGCGCGGCGTTCGGAGCCGCGACCTTGATCGCCGAGATCTCCGTCCGCGCGTGCTTGTTGCCGACCGTGTCCATCAGCCACGCCGCCTTCAGCGTCAGCAGGCGCGCCATGTCGATATCGATCCGCGACTCGGCGATCCAGTCCTGGACGTTGGCGCGCTCGGCGATCGGCTTGCCCAACGTGACCCGCGAGACGGCGCGCTCGCACATCAGCTCGAGCGCCGCTCGGCGGCGCCGACTGTCCGCATGCAGTGGTGGATCCGCCCGGGTCCGAGCCGCGCCTGGGCGATCAGGAACCCGTCGCCCTCGTTGGCGATCAGGTTCGAGGCGGGCACGCGCACGTCCTCGAACAAGATCTCGGCGTGGCTCTCCTGGTCGACGTACCCGAACACCGGCAGGTTGCGGAGGATGTTGACGCCCGGGGTGTGGGGCTCGACGAGGATCATCGACTGCTGGCGGAAGGTCGGCCCGTCCGGATCGGTCTTGCCCATCACGATGAAGACCTTGCAGCGGTCGCGCATCGCGCCCGACGCCCACCACTTGCGGCCGTTGAGCACGTAGTCGTCGCCGTCGCGCTCGATCCGCAGCTGGATGTTGGTCGCGTCGGAGCTGGCGACCTCGGGCTCGGTCATCACGAACGCCGAGCGGATCTCGCCCTCGAGCAGCGGCCGCAGCCACCGCTCCTTCTGCTCGGGCGAGCCGAACAGCGTCAGGACCTCCATGTTGCCGGTGTCGGGCGCGGCGCAGTTGGTCGCCTCCGAGGCGATGTGGCTGCGACCCATGATCTCCGCGAGCGGCGCGTAGTCGAGGTTCGAGAGCCCCGGCGCCATCTCGTCCGGCGAGCCGTGCGGGAGGAACAGGTTCCAGAGCCCGACCGCCCGCGCGCGCTCCTTGAGCTCCTCCATCACGGGCGGGTGACCGTGCGGGTTGCCCGACTCGCGCAACTGCTCCTCGTACACGGACTCGTTTGGGTAAACGTATTCGCCCATGAACTCGAGCAGGCGCTCGCGCAGTTCCTTGCAACGGTCCGAGAACTCGAAATCCATGTCCCTCTCCTTCGGTCGGCGGCGACCCTGATCGTATTTCAATAGGGTCCGCCCATGGAGCTCGTCGACCGCAACGTCGTGATCACCGGGGCCGCCAGCGGCATCGGGGCGGCGCTGGCGCAGCGGTTCGCGGCCGAGTCGCCGCGCTCGCTGGTGCTGGCGGATTTGAACCGCGAGGGCGTCGAGGCCGTGGCGCAGGAGCTCGGCGCCGTCGGCGTCGAGACCGACGTCGGTCGCGAGGACGACATCAGGCGCCTGATCGAGCGGGCGACCGAGGTCGGCGGCCCGGTCGACGTGTTCTTCTCGAACGCGGGGATCGGCGGAGCGCACGGCGGCCCGGAGATGGCCGACGAGATCTGGGAGCGCGCATGGCGAGTCAACGTGATGGCGCATATCTGGGCGGCGCGGGCGCTGCTCCCGGAGATGGTCGAGCGGGGCGAGGGCTACCTGCTGAGCACCGCCTCGGCGGCCGGGATCCTGACGGAGGTCGGCACGCAGGTGTACTCGGTCACCAAGCACGCGGCCGTGTCGGTCGCGGAGTGGATTTCGATCAACTACGGCGACGACGGCATCAGGGTCTCGTGTCTGTGCCCGCTGGGGGTACGCACGCCGATGCTCGAGGGCGCGCTCGAGGAGTCGACGAGCGGCGCGGCGCTGCTGCGCGACGAGCTGCTCGAGCCCTCGGAGGTCGCGGACGCGGTTCTCGACGCCATGCGCGACGAGCGTTTCCTGATCTTCCCGCACCCCCAGGTCGCCAAGTACATGGCGTTCAAGGGCGGCGACAACGAGCGCTGGCTCTCGGGGATGCGGCGGATGGTCCGCCACGCGCGGGAGAGCGGCGCTTCTGGCTGAGCTCGTCTACTCGGCGATCTGCTCGCTCGACCTGTTTGTCAACGACGTAAACGGGAAGTTCGAGTGGGCGGCGCCTGGCGAGGAGGTGCATGCGTTCGTCAACGAGCAGGAGCGGGCCGCCGGCACCTATCTGTACGGGCGGCGGATGTACGAGACGCTGGCGGTCTGGGAGACGCTCGAGTCCGACCAGCCGGTGAGTCGGGAGTACGCGGAGATCTGGCGGGCCGCGGACAAGGTTGTCTACTCGACCACGCTCGAGCGGGTCACGACCGAGCGCACGCGGCTCAAGCGGCATTTCGACCCCGACGAGGTCCGCCGCTTGAAGGAGAGCACCGACCGAGACATCACGGTCGGCGGTCCCACGCTCGCCGCCGAGGCGCTGCGCGCCGGGCTCGTCGATGAGCTGCACCTGTTCCTGCATCCGGTGCTCGTCGGCGGCGGCACGCGGGCGCTACCCGACGGCGTTCACCTCGGGCTCGAGCTGCGCTCGGAGCGCCGCTTCACCAGCGGCGTCGTCCACCTGCATTACCGACTGGAACCTAGGTGCCCTTGACCCCGATCGGCGCGCCGAGCACCTGATCGGGGATCCCGAACGCGTCGACGAGTAGCCCGGCGATCCCGCGAACCTCGTTGCAGAGGCGGTTGACCTCGCGGGTGATCGCCTTGCAGCGGGGGCCGTTCAGCCGGCCGTGCTCCTGGAGGAAGCCTCGGTCCGACTCGATCTCGGAGAGCGCGTACAGGTCGCAGACGAGCGACAGCGCGGCCCGGGTGCGTTCGTCCTCGCAGCCCTCGATCGCGGCGGCGAACGACTCGAGCAGGATCCGCTCGACGTGCGCGCGAGCGGCGGTAACGGCGTGGTTCTGGACAGCGCGGAACACCTCGAACGGGTCGTATCCGTCGTCGAGGCCACGCTTGAACCGCCGCGCCGCGGAGGTCGTGATGTGGGCCTCGCGCCAGCGGAACAGGTCGAGCTGCGCGTCACGGTCGAGCAGGTCCGCGTCGTCGTCGCCGCCCGGCACCGCGTCCGCGATCACCTGCGCGATCTTCCGCGCCGAGAACCGCTCGGCGATCGTCTCGACGGCCTGTCCAGCGACGAACCGGACCAGCTCCGGCGGATCGAGCTCGGAAAACTGATCCTTGTAGTCGGTCAAGACGCCCTTGGCGACCAGCATCATCAGCACCGTGTTGTCGCCCTCGAAGGTCGTGAACACGTCGGTGTCGGCCTTCAGCGCAGCCAGCCGGTTCTCGCTCAGGTAGCCGGCGCCGCCACAGCACTCGCGGCACGTCTGGATCGTCTCGGTCGCGTGCCAGCTCGCTGTCGCCTTCAGCCCGGCGGCCAGCGACTCGAGTTCGCGGCGCTCGCGCTCGTCGGGATCTTCGGCCTTGAATGACCTGTGGAACGTGCCGGCGAGCTCCGCCTGCGCGAAGTGCAGCGCGTAGGTCTTCGCGAGCAGCGGCATCAGCCTGCGCTGGTGCGCGCGGTAGTCGAGGATCACGACCTCGTCGCCGCCGGGCGGTCCGAACTGGCGGCGGCGCAGCCCGTGACGCACGGCGATCGTCAGCGCCTTCTCGGCGGCCGTGACCGACGCGCCAGCGATGCAGACTCGGCCCTGGACGAGGTTGCCGAGCATCGTGAAGAACCGCCGGTTCGCATTCTCGATCGGGCTCGAGTAGCGACCGTCCTGCGTGACCTCGCCGTAGCGGTCGAGCAGCGCGTCGCGCGGGACGCGGACCCGGTCGAACCAGATGCGCCCGTTGTCGACGCCGTTCAGCCCCATCTTCTCGCCGTCGTCCTCGATCCGCACCCCGGGGAGCAGCCGTCCGCGCTTGTCGCGGAGCGGGACCGCGAGCGCGTGCACGCCGTGTTCCTCGCCGCCGACGATCAGCTGCGCGAACACGGCCGCGATCCGACCGTGGGTCGCGGCGTTGCCGATGTACTCCTTGTGCGCCTCGTCGCTCGGGGTGTGCACCTCGAACTCGCCGGCTTCGTCGTCGTAGGTCGCCGTCGTCTGGAGCTGCTGGACGTTCGACCCGTGGGCGGCCTCGGTCATCGCGAAGCAGCCGGGGAGCTCGAGCGTGGCGGTGGCCTTCAGGTAGCGCTCGTGGTGGACGCGGGTGCCGAGCTGCTGGATTGCGCCGCCCCAGAGCCCGAACTGGACGCCGAACTTGACCAGCAGCGAGAGGTCGCCAAGCGCGAGCGTCTCGAACGAGGCGACGTTCGCGCCGGGGTCGTCGAGGCCGCCAAATTCCTCAGGAAATCCGGGCGCGGTGAGGCCCTCGGCCGCGAGCGTCTTCGCCCACCCGAGCACGAGCTCCCGGTACTCGGCGGTCGCGATCCCGGTGGGTGGGGCGAAGTCCGGCCGGGCGAGCACCTCCCGAACCTGGCTGCGCAGCTCTGCGTAGGGCCCGTCGAGGAGCCGCTGGAGCGCTTCGGGGTCGAAGTCGATCGGCGCCGGGGTCGTCTCGGTGCTTGCCGCAGTCAACGCCCTGGAGCTACCCGCTGCGGGCGCTACGGATGC
Source organism: uncultured Solirubrobacterales bacterium (assembly GCA_963770735.1). Lineage (GTDB taxonomy): Bacteria > Actinomycetota > Thermoleophilia > Solirubrobacterales > Solirubrobacteraceae > Palsa-465. The sequence continues at coordinate 101,111 of CAVYRB010000003.1, forward strand.
AAATGGAACACGTGGCGAATGTGGCGGAAGAAGCGCCCGAAACCACTGTGACCCCGGGCCGCGAAGCCGCTGACGCCGATCAGCAGCGCGATCAGCCCGACGATGCTGAGCACGATCGCGAGTGTGTGGACCCAGCGGCGCTCGAGGAACGACCGACCCGCCGCGAGCAGCCGCTCGGACCGTGGGCCCGTGAACGTCAAGATGAAGATGATCCCGATCAGCGGGAGCACGAAGCAGACGTTGAAGATGAACAGCAAGATCAGCTGTCGGGCGGGGCCGAGGTTGGAGGCGAGGATCGCGGCGATCGCGGCGAAGTACGGGAACGCGCTCGGCAGCTCAAGGGCGCTGATCGTCGCGCCGAGCAGCACGCTCGAGCGGCGCTTCGGGTTGATCGCGGGCAGTCCGCGCGCGTACAAGCGCGCGCGGTTGCGCCACAGCAGCGTCGCCGCGATCAGCAACGCGGTACCGACCACGATCTCGACGATGTACCCGACTGTGTGGGGAATGTGGGGGACGATCGACCGCAGCAGCGAGCCGGGTCCGATCGCGATCAATGCGCCGCCAACGAAGAAGACCGTGAACACGGCCGCCGTGAATTCGATCACCGCCGTGCGGGGCTTGTCGCCGGCGGCGAGGTATAGGGCGGGCGCGATCGTCGTCGGATTCAGCGAATCGGCGATACCGATCGACACCACGAGGCCGAGCACGCGGAACACGCCGCAATTCTTCCCGTACCGCCGCCCGTAAGCCAACTCAGGCGAAGTGGAGCTCTTCCGCCTGGTCCTCGTCGACCGGCTCACGACAGGTCGGGCACCACCATCGCGCCTCGAGCTCGGTCCCGCAGATCGCGTGGCGCGCGCCGGCCTCGCCCGAGATGTTCCTCGCCCCCCAGCCCGCGAGCAGCCGTAGCGCGCCAGATAACTCGCGGCCGGCGGAGGTGAGCTCGTAGTCGAACCGCGGAGGGCGCTCGGAATACGGCCGGGCGACCACCAGCGCGTCGCGCTCGAGCGCGCGCAGCCGCTGGCTGAGCACGTTCGGCGCGATCCCAGGCAGCTCCTGCTGGAGCTCGCCGAACCGCCTGGGCCCGTCGAGCAGCGCCGCGATCACCAGCAGCGTCCAGCGGTCGCCGACGGTCTCGAGCGTGGCGGAGAGGGCGGAGAGCGGGGCGTCCATTTCTCCATGATATGATACTGACTTGCAAGTTGCAAGTAACTAGATGGAGATAGACACTATGGCTGTTTCACTGCTCTCCGAAATTGAGTCCGCGGTCCAGACGGCGATTGAGCGAACCGGCTCCGGGGTGGTCGGGATCGGCCGTGGCTGGGGGCGCGGATCCGGCGTCGTGCTCGGACCCGGTCGCGTGCTTACGAGCGCACACAACCTGCGCCACGACGAGACGACGGTCACGTTCGACGACGGGCGGCAGGCCGCCGGCCGGGTGCTTGGGTCCGACCCAGACCTCGATCTCGCGGTGATCGACGTCGACACCGCCGACGCGCCGGCGGTCGACTGGCCGCAGGACGCGGAGCCGGCGCCCGCGGGACGCGCGGTACTGGCGCTCGCCAACCCCGGCGGTCGCGGGCTGCGGGTGACGCCCGGGTTCGTGTCGTCGACCGCGCGGAGCTTCCGCGGCCGCCGCGGCCGCCGCGTGCCCGGAGCGATCGAGCACACCGCGCCGCTGCCGCGGGGATCGGCCGGCGGGCCACTCGTCGACGTCGAGGGCCGGCTGCTCGGGATCAACGCGGTGCGGGTCGACCCGGGGCTGATCCTGGCGCTGCCCGCCGACTCCGCGATGCGCGAGCGCGTCGATGCGCTCGGTCGCGGTGAGCGATCCAAGACTCTCCGGCTCGGAGTCGCGATCGCGCCTCCGCGCGTGTCACGCCGGCTGCGACGCGCGGTTGGCCTGCCCGAGCGCGACGGCGTCCTCGTGCGCGCGGTCGAGACCGACAGCGCCGCCGAGCGCGCCGGAATCGAGCGCGGCGATCTGATCGTCGCCGTCGGCGAGACCGAGATCGACGGCGTCGACGCGTTGTACGAGGCGCTCGAAGCCGCGCAGCCAGGAGGCGCACTCGAGCTGACGCTCGTCCGCGGGATGGATGAGCGCAGCGTGACCGCCGAGTTCTAGGAGGCGCGCGATGACGACGATCGAGCGCGACGCGTCGGGCAACGACAACCAGGCCACGGCCGAGGCGGCTGCGCTCGACGCGTACTCGCGGGTCGTGGTCGACGTCGCCGAGCGGCTCGCTCCGTCGGTGGCGAACCTCCGCGTGATGCGACGGTCGCGGCGGGGATCCTTCCCGGCCGGCGCCGGAAGCGCGGTCGCGCTGACCCCGGACGGATTTCTGCTGACCTCGGCGCACGTGGTCTCGGGTCCGGGGCGCACCGGCCGCGCCGCGTTCGTCGACGGCCGCGAGCTGAGCTTTGCGGTCACGGGCGCCGACCGGCTGTCGGATCTCGCGGTGCTGCGCGCCGACGAGGGCGAGCTGACCCCGGCCACGTTGGGTGAGGCCGAACGGCTCCGGGTCGGCCAGCTCGTGGTCGCGATCGGAAACCCGAATGGGTTCGCCGGCTCGGTGACGGCGGGCGTCGTCTCGGCGGTCGGGCGGTCGCTGCCGGCCCGGTCCGGGCGGACGGTCCGCTACATCGACAACGTGATCCAGACAGACGCGGCGCTCAACCCGGGCAACTCCGGAGGCGCGCTCGTCGACAGCCGAGGCCAGGTGGTCGGGGTCAACACCGCGGTCGCCGGCGTCGGGCTCGGGCTGGCGGTCCCGATCAACGCCGCCACACGGCAGATCATCGGAGCGCTGATGCGCGACGGCCGCGTCCGACGGGCGTACATCGGAATCGCGGGCGGGCCGCGGCCGCTGCCTCCTCACGCCCGGGTGAGGCTCGATCGGACCGGAGGGCTCGAGGTGGTCGAGGTGGCGGAAGGCAGCCCCGCCCAGCGTGCCGGACTGCGCCCCGAGGATCTGATCGTCGAGCTCGGCGGCGAGGCCGTCGAGCGGGCCGACGACGTCCAGCGGCTGATGGGCGAGGCGGCGATCGGCCGACCGCTCACCGCGCGGGTGCTCCGAGGCGAGCGGTGGCTCGAGCTCGAGCTGCACCCGGTGGAGCTGGTCGAGTAGCGGGCCGAGCCGCGGGGAGTGGCTAAACTGGCCCGCGGCGCCCGGTGGCGGTGTTGTTTATGCGTGCCCGCGGATGCCGGTCCTGATCACCCCGTACGGGAAGCACGAAGATGGCCCGTGGAGACGTCCGGATCGCTGTAACTCTCGCGTGCGAAGAGTGCAAGCGCCGGAATTACCAGACGAATAAGAGCAAGCGCAACGATCCCGAGCGGCTCCAGCTGCGCAAGTACTGCCGCTGGTGCAGGTGCCACACCGCGCACCGCGAGACCCGCTAGCCCGAGGATGTTGCTCGGTGGCTCGTAACCGCAAACGCGCCAAGGAGCGTCGTGCGCGCCGGCCCCAGCCGGTCGCGAGCAGGCGGCCGGCCGGCGCACCCGAGCCGACCGAGCGCGTCGAGTCGACCGAGAGCGCCAAGCCTGAGAGCGTCGAGCCCGAACGCGCCGAGCCGAACGCGCGACCGGAGGACGCCGAGCGCGCCGAAGAGGAGATCGTGGCCGGACGGACCGCGGCTCACCCCGACGAGCTCGCGCCCGACCCGCTCCAGCACGCGGCGCCGAACGTCGAGCTGGCCGACGCGGAGGCGTTCGGACCGTCGGAGCCCGTGGACGAGGAGTTCGAGCACGAGGAAGAGCTGGTCGAGGAGGAGCTCCAGGAGCAGGCCGAGGAGGAGCGCGAGCGGGCGCTGCCCGCATCGAGCGGCGAGCGACCCGGCATCTTCGCCCGTCTCGTCGCCTTTCTTCAGGGCAGCTGGCGCGAGCTTCAGCGAGTACAGTGGCCCGACCGCCGCCAGGTGGCCCAGGCGACCGGTGTCGTACTGGGATTCGTGATCGTGGCGGGAGCCTTCCTCGGGCTGTCCGACCTGGTCGCCCAGAAACTTGTCAACTTCATACTGAAATAGCGTGCGCCCCCGTCCTAACGTGGTGAGCGCGCAGTAGGAATCAAGAATGTTTCGCTGGTACGTCGTCAACACATATTCAGGTCACGAGAACAAGGTCAAGCAGAACCTCGAGCACCGCGTCGTGTCGCTCGGGCAGCAGAGCGCCGTCCGCCAGATCGTGGTCCCGACCGAGTCCGTCTCGGAGATGAAGGACAACCAGAAGGTCACCGTCGAGAAGCGGACGATGCCGGGCTACGTGCTCGTGAACATGGACCTCTCGGACGACTCGTGGAGCCTCGTCAAGGGCACGCCCGGGGTGACCGGGTTCGTGGGCGCATCGAACGAGCCGGTCCCGCTGACCCAGGACGAGGTCAACCGCCTGCTCCATCGCGAGCAGGAGGTCCGGCCGCGGAGCCGCGCCCAGTTCTCGATCGGCGAGTCGGTGAAGGTGATCTCCGGCCCGCTGTCGGACTTCTCCGGAGAGATCTCTGAGGTCAACGAGGACGCCCAGCGGCTGAAGGTGCTCGTGTCGATCTTCGGCCGCGAGACCCCGGTCGAGGTCGGGTTCGACCAGGTCAAGAAGATCTGATGGCCAAGAAAGTCCTCACCCAGATCAAGCTTCAGGCGCCCGCCGGCTCGGCGAGCCCGGCGCCCCCTGTCGGTCCCGCGCTCGGCCAGCACGGGGTCAACATCATGGAGTTCGTCAAGGCGTTCAACGCCCAGACTCAGTCCGAGGCCGGCACCGTGATCCCGGTCGTGATCACCGTCTACGAGGATCGGTCGTTCACGTTCATCACGAAGAGCCCGCCCGCCGCGGTCCTGATCAAGCAGGCGCTGTCGCTCGAGAAGGGATCCTCCGAGCCGTTCCGCGAGAGCGTCGGGACGATCACGCAGGACCAGCTCCGCCAGATCGCCGAGCGCAAGATGAAGGACCTGAACGCGAACGACGTCGACGCGGCGGCGAAGATCATCGCGGGCACCGCCCGCTCGATGGGAGTGGAGGTCGTCTGATGGCCCATCGCGGCAAGCACCAGGAGGACGCGCTCAAGCGCCTGGACCGCGAGCGCGAGTACATGCCGGCCGAGGCGATCTCGCTGGTCAAGGAGCTTTCACACGCCAAGTTCAACGAGTCGGTCGAGCTACACGTCCGCACGGGCCTAAATGTCCGCCACGCCGATGAGCAGCTACGCGGGACGATCGCGCTTCCGAACGGGCTCGGTAAGAACGTCAAGATTGCGGCCTTCGCCCAGGGCGAGAAGGCGCGCGAGGCCGAGGAGGCCGGCGCCGACATCGTCGGTGCGGAGGACCTCGCGCAGCGGATCCAGGACGGTTTCGATGACTTCGACGTGGCGATCGCGACGCCGGACCTGATGCCGGTCGTGGGTCGGCTCGGCCGGATTCTCGGACCGGCGGGCAAGATGCCGAACCCGAAGGTCGGGACGGTGACGATGGACATCGCCAAGGCCGTCGAGGAGTCGAAGGCCGGCAAGATCGAGTACCGCACCGACCGCAACGCGATCGTCCACCTGGTGATCGGCAAGCGTGACTTCGAGGAGCAGAAGCTGCTCGAGAACTACGCCGCCGTGATCGAGGAGCTGATCCGTGCCAAGCCCTCCGCGGCGAAGGGGCGCTATCTGCGCACGATCGTCGTAACGACGACGATGGGCCCCGGCATCAAGGTCGACCCGACCCGGACGCGGGACATCGTCGAGGAGCAAGTCGCCGCGTAAACTGGATTTCACGCCTAAGACCTCCGGCGGCGCAGGCGTAAGTCCGGAGCAGGTGGAAGTTCGAACTGCGACCTCGGTCGCCTCTCGACGCCGCCTGCACGATTCGAGAGGAACATGAACCGAGATCAGAAAGCAGCAGTCGTAGAAGAGCTCGCGGAGGAGATCCGCGGAGCCGACGCGATCTTCGCGGTCGACTACCGCGGAATCACCGTGTCCCAGGCCGCCGAGCTGCGCTCGCGGCTGCGCGAGGCCGACACTCGCTTCAGGATCGTCAAGAACTCGCTGACCGAGCGCGCGAGCGACAAGGCGGGCGCGGAGTCGCTCAAGGAGCTGCTCGACGGCCCGACCGCGCTCGCGTTTGTCGCCGGCGACGCTGCGCTCGCGGCGAAGGCGCTGAACGACCAGGCGCGGACGCTCGGAACGCTCGAGTTCAAGGGCGGGCTGATGGACGGTGCGCCGTTGACGGCCGACGAGGTCCGGACGATCGCGCGGCTGCCCGCGCGGGACGTGCTCCACGGCCAGCTGGTCGGCGTGATCGCCTCGCCGCTGAGCGGGCTCGTGAGGACTCTGAACGCGCTGATCTCGGGGCTGGCCTTGCAGTTGGGTCAGATCGCTGAGAAGGGGCTCGTTGAGGGCGAACCGGCATCCGCTCCCGAAGGCACCGCGTCTTCGGTTGAGGGTGAGTCGGGTGACGAAACCGCGCGAGTGCCTTCGGGTGCGGATGACGGTCCGCCTGAGCCCGAAGCGGAAGCCCCGGCCGAGCCCGAGGCCGAAGCGGCGGCCGAGGCTGAGCCTGAAGCCGGAGCCCCGGCCGCAGCTGAAGCCGAAGCCCCGGCAGAGGCTGAGGCCGCCAAACAATCTGAAACTGAAGCCTCCGAAGGTGAGGCGGACAAACCCAAGGAGGAAGCATGACCACCACTCAGGAGTGGATTGACGAGCTCAAGGGCATCTCGGTGCTCGAGCTGTCCGAGCGGATCAAGGCGCTCGAGGAGACCTTCGGGGTCTCCGCGACCGCGGTCGCCGCGGCGGCCCCGGCCGCGGGCGGTGCCGCCGCCGACGGCGCGGGCGAGGAAGAGGAGTCGAGCACGGTCGACGTGGTCCTGACCGGCGCGGGCGACAAGAAGATCCAGGTGATCAAGGTCGTCCGTGCGGCCACCGGACTCGGCCTCAAGGAGGCCAAGGCGCTCGTCGACGAGGCGCCGAAGCCCGTCAAGGAGGGCATCGAGCGCGACGAAGCCGACAAGCTCAAGTCCGAGCTCGAGGAGGCCGGAGCCTCCGTCGAAGTCAAGTAGCTGTGCCGAGGGGCGCCCCGCCGCGGGCGCCCCTCTTGCATTTCCATCGGCGAGCCAATAGCGGGGTAGACCCCGCTCCGCCGCTGAGCTAGGCTCGCCCTCGCGCGGGGGTTTGCGGGGCCGGGCGCCGACCGGGGATGTTGGAGGTGCCTCATGAAGCGAATCGCTTTCGCAGTCGCGATCGGATGCCTAGCCTGCACGGCCATCGCGGGGGCCAAGCTGCCGCAGCCGAGGACGACGCTGATCGTCCCGGTCAAGTCGATCGGCGGCGTCGGGATCGGGATGACCAAGCCCGCCGTGTTCCGACTTTGGGGTCACACAAGCTGTTTCGGGGGAGGAGAGGTGTGTTACTGGTACGGCCCGGGCAGCCAGCTCCACGCCGAGCGCGCGGCGGTGGGGTTCCACAACGGCAAGGTGACCAACGTCAGCATCAACGCGGGCACGACCGCGAGCCAGAAGTTCGTTCCGGGCAAGCTGTCGACGTGGAAGACCGATAAGGGCATCCACCTCGGATCCTCTGCGGCCTCGGTTGGCACGGCCTACAGGCACACGGCCGGGCTGAGGAAGAACGACTCCGAGGGCGTCCGGGGATGGGACATCATCCACGGCGACGACACGATGCGGTTCGGGGGGTTCGACATCGGCCCGAGCAAGGGCCGCCTGCGGTACATCCAGCTGTACTGCACTCCACTACCCGGTCGGTGCTGAACCGCTAGCCGGCGGACGAGGTCGCCCGGCGGCCCGGTCGCCCGGCGGCGGCCCGGTTGCCCCGCGGCGACCCGGCCGGCCGGCGGCGACCGCCGCTTGAACGGTTCCGAAATCCGGACGCTGAGCGACCGAATCCCGCAGCGGTTCGCGCCGGACGTGGGCCTCCGATCGGCGGCGGCCCCAACTTGCCCGTCGCCGGAATACCCCCTACACTGCCCCGGTCAGCCAATAGTCGTAGCCGCCCACGTGAGACGAGGTCACGCCACATACGTGGCCTTTGCGGGCGGGGTCCGTGAGAGCTGGTAGATCCTGCACAGGGCACTGATGCCGTGTGCTATCTTTGGTGGTCGCGCTCTGTCGCGAGCTGCCCGGTCCCGTAGACGGGCCAGGGGGTTCGGACAGGCGCAATCTCTGCCTCCCTCTCGACCGCCCGAGGAGTCGCCGTCTTGGCAACCAGTCACGCCCCCCGGACGCGCCGTAGCTTCGCGCGTCTGAACAAGGTTCTCGATGTCCCCAACCTGATTGACATCCAGCGTAGGTCCTTCGAATGGCTCACCGATCCGGAGAAGGGCGGCCTGCGCGAAACGATCGACGACGTCTCGCCGATCGAGGACTACACCGGCAACCTCGCCGTCCAGTTCGGTGAGCTGCAGTTCGACGAGCCGGTCGCAAGCTTGGAGCAGTGCCGCGAGAAGGACCTGACCTACGCGCGGCCGCTGACGATCACCGTCTCGTTCATCAACCGGGAGACCGGTGAGATCCGCGAGCAATCCGTGTTCATGGGCGATTTCCCGTGGATGACCGACCGCGGCACGTTCATCATCAACGGCACCGAGCGCGTCGTGGTCACGCAGCTCGTCCGTTCCCCGGGCGCGTACGTGATGGAGCCCAAGGATCGCGAGAAGCAGGTGTTCGTCGCGAACCTGATGCCGGCTCGCGGCTCATGGCTCGAGCTCGAGATCGACAAGAAGGGGCGCGTCTACGTCCGGATCGACCGCAAGCGCAAGCTGCCCGTCACGGTGCTGCTGCGGGCGATGGGCTACGTCTCCGACGAGGAGATCCTGAAGCTGTTCGACAACTCGCTCTACATCCGCAACACGATCGATGCGGACGCCGAGATGCTGCGCACGGAGGAAGGCTCGCTGATCGAGCTGTTCAAGAAGCAGCGCCCGGGCGAGCCGCCGTCGGTCGACGCCGCGAAGAGCCTGCTCAACCAGCTGTTCTTCGATCCCAAGCGCTACGACCTGACGCGGGTCGGCCGCTACAAGCTCAATTCGCGGCTCGGCCTCGACGTCGACCTCGAGACCCGCGTCCTCACCCACGACGACATCATCGCGCTGGTCAAGGAGCTGACCACGCTCCCGCGGCTGCTCGGCATGCCCGAGAATCCCGAGGAGGAGATCAAGGACTACGCGGCCGAGGCGATCGTGCTCCCGCGCGAGCCGGTCGAGGAGCATCTCGACGAGTACGAGCACTTCGGCAACCGCCGGTTGCGGACCGTCGGCGAGCTGATCCAGGAGGCATTCCGGATCGGCCTGTACCGGATGGAGCGCGTCGTGCGCGAGCGTCTGACGACCGAGGACGCCGACACGATCACGCCGCAGACGATCGTCAACATCCGGCCCGTCGTCGCCGCGCTGAAGGAGTTCTTCGGCTCCTCGCAGTTGAGCCAGTTCATGGACCAGACCAACAGCCTCGCCGGGCTTAGGCACCGGCGCCGCTTGTCGGCGCTAGGCGCCGGCGGCCTTACTCGTGAACGCGCCCCCATCGAGGTGCGCGACGTGCACCCGACCCACTACGGGCGGATGTGCCCGATCGAGACCCCTGAGGGCCCGAACATCGGGCTGATCGGCTCGCTCTCGAGCTACGCGGAGATCTCCGAGCACGGGTTCGTGACGACCCCGTACCGGGTCGTCAGCGGCGGCAAGGTGACCGACGAGATCCTCCACCTGGACGCAACCCAGGAGGAGGAGCGGCTGATCGCGCAGGCGAACACGCCGGTCGACTCGAACGGCAAGATCACCGTTGACGAAGTCATCTGCCGCACGCAGGCGGGCCACTACGTGACGGTTCCGCCCAAGGAGGTCGACCTGATCGACGTCTCCCCGGAGCAGATCTGGTCGGTGACCACGGCGATGATCCCGTTCCTCGAGCACGACGACGCCAACCGGGCGCTGATGGGCTCGAACATGCAGGCGCAGGCCGTGCCGCTGCTCGTCACCGACGCGCCGCTGGTCGGCACCGGGATGGAGCGCCGAGCGGCGATCGACACGGGCGACCTGGTCATCGCCGACGAGGCGGGCACGGTGTCCTACGTCGACGCCGAGCAGCTCGTGGTCGACCGCAAGGCCGGCGGCCAGGACGAGTACCCGCTGCAGAAGTTCATGCGCTCCAACCAGGGCACGCTGATCCACCAGAAGCCGATGGTCGCTGTCGGCGAGACCGTCAAGAAGGGCGACGTGCTCGCGGACGGAGCCTCGACCAACGAGGGTGAGATGGCGCTCGGCAAGAACCTGCTGGTCGCCTTCATGTCCTGGGAGGGCTACAACTTCGAGGACGCGATCATCCTGTCCAAGCGCCTCGTCTCGGACGACGAGCTCACCTCGATTCACATCGAGGAGTACGAGATCGACGCCCGCACTACGAAGCTCGGCGACGAGGAGATCACCCGCGACATCCCGAACCGCTCGGAGGAGTCGCTGCGCAACCTCGACGACCGCGGGATCGTGCGGATCGGCGCGGAGGTCGCTTCGGGCGACCTGCTTGTCGGCAAGGTCACGCCGAAGGGCGAGACCGAGCTGACCGCCGAGGAGAAGCTGATCCGCGCGATCTTCAAGGAGAAGGCGCGTGAGGTCCGCGACACCTCGCTGAAGGTGCCCCACGGTGAGGGCGGCGTCGTGATCGACGTCAAGACCTTCAGCCGCGACGACGGCGACGACCTGCCGCCCGGCGTCAACGAATTGGTTCGCGTTTTTGTCGCCAAGAAGCGGAAGATCGCCGAGGGCGACAAGCTCGCCGGCCGTCACGGCAACAAGGGCGTGATCTCGAAGATCGTCGACGTCGAGGACATGCCGTTCCTCGAGGACGGCACGCCGGTCGACGTGATCCTCAACCCGCTCGGCGTCCCGAGCCGGATGAATCTCGGGCAGATCCTCGAGACACATCTCGGCTGGGTGGCCGCCAACGGCTGGTACAACGACGGCTCGGACGCGTACAACGCGGCGCACCAGGACGGCAACGGGCGCAACGGGAAGGTGTATGTGGCGACCCCGGTGTTCGACGGCGCCACCGTCGCCGACGTCGACAAGGCGCTCGTCCAGTGGCAGGAGGAGCACAAGGGCTCGATCAAGATGGATGTCTCGAAGCGTCGTCGCGAAGGCGAGCAGGCGTCCGGCAAGACGAGGCTGTTCAACGGCCGCACCGGCGAGCCGTTCGCCGAGCAGGTGACGGTCGGCCACATGTACATCCTCAAGCTGCTGCACCTCGTGGACGACAAGATCCACGCTCGCTCCACCGGCCCGTACAGCCTCGTCACCCAGCAGCCGCTGGGCGGCAAGGCGCAGTTCGGCGGTCAGCGGTTCGGCGAGATGGAGGTGTGGGCGCTCGAGGCGTACGGCGCCGCGTACACGCTCCAGGAGATGCTCACGATCAAGTCCGACGACACGGTCGGCCGCGTGAAGGCATACGAGGCGATCGTCAAGGGCGAGAACATCGCCGAGCCGTCGATCCCCGAGTCGTTCAAGGTCCTGCTCAAGGAGATGCAGTCGCTGGCGCTCGACGTCAACGTCGTGTCCGAGGAGGGCGAACGTGCCGAGATGCGCGAGGAGGACGACGACCTGCTCCGCGCGGCAGAAGAGCTCGGCATCGACCTGAGCGGGGTCCGGGCGACCGATGGCGCCGCTGCGGACGAGTCGGCCGAGCACGAAGGGGAGACGGTCGAGGCCTCCGCGGAGGAGGTCGAGGTCGAGGACCCGGATCTCGAGTCTGGTGAAGAGCTCGAGACCCAGGACCTGGCGAAGGACTCGGACGAGATGATCGATGGTGACGTCCCGGCCGGCGAGGCCGAGGGCGTACTTGAAGAAGACGAGGCTTAAGGAACTAAATGATCGACATCAATAATTTCGACGCAATTGAAATCGGCCTGGCCTCGTCCAAGCAGATCCGCTCGTGGAGCTCGGGCGAGGTAACGAAGCCGGAGACGATCAACTACCGGACGCTGAAGCCCGAGAAGGACGGGCTCTTCTGCGAGCGCATCTTCGGTCCGACGAAGGACTGGGAGTGCTACTGCGGGAAGTACAAGCGCGTCCGTTACAAGGGCATCGTGTGCGAGCGCTGCGGCGTCGAGGTGACCCGCTCGAAGGTTCGCCGCGAGCGCATGGGTCACATCGACCTGGCGGCGCCCGTCTCGCACATCTGGTTCTTCAAGGGTGTCCCGAGCCGGATCGGCTACCTGCTCGACATGGCCCCGAAGGAGCTCGAGAAGGTCCTGTACTTCGCGGCCTCGGTCGTGACCTGGGTCGACGACGAGGCCCGCGCCAAGGACATCGACTCGCTGGAGGGCGAGGTCAACAAGGTGCTGGACTCCTACGCGGGCGAGAAGGAGGAGCGGATCCTCGAGCTGAAGGAGTCGCTGGCCCGCCGTGAGGCGTACCTCGAGAACGGCAAGGCCGCGCGTGACTTCTCCGACGAGGACCACCTGTGGGCGGAGTCGCTCGACGTGAACATCGCGAAGGTGTCCGACGACGAGCGCGAGAAGCTGCTCAAGGACCTGCGCAAGAGCTTCCAGGCAGACATCGACGACACAGAGGCCTACATCGAGGACGCCGCCGAGCGGCTCCGTCAGGTGTGGGAGCTGTTCAAGACGATGGGGCCGAAGGACATCGTCAACGACGAGACGACGTTCCGCGAGCTCAAGGACCGCTTCGGCTCGCCGTACGGCTTTGGCGAGTACTTCCGCGGCGGGATGGGCGCCGAGTCCGTCCGCGACCTGCTCCAGCAGGTCGACCTTGACGCCGAGGCCGACGACCTGCAGGAGCAGGTCAAGACCGCCAAGGGCCAGAAGCAGGCCCGCGCGGTCAAGCGGCTGAAGGTCGTCTCCGCGTTCCTCAACTCGGGCAACAGGCCGGAGATGATGATCCTCGAGGCGGTGCCGGTGATCCCGCCGGAGCTGCGCCCGATGGTTCAGCTCGACGGCGGCCGGTTCGCGACCTCGGACCTGAACGACCTCTACCGCCGCGTGATCAACCGGAACAACCGGCTCAAGCGGCTGCTCGACCTCGGCGCTCCCGAGATCATCGTCAACAACGAGAAGCGGATGCTGCAGGAGGCGGTCGACGCGCTGTTCGACAACGGCCGCCGCGGCCGGCCCGTGACCGGGCCGGGCAACCGCCCGCTGAAGTCGCTGTCAGACATGCTCAAGGGCAAGCAGGGCCGGTTCCGGCAGAACCTGCTCGGTAAGCGGGTGGACTACTCGGGCCGGTCGGTGATCGTCTCGGGTCCGTCGCTGCGCCTGCACCAGTGCGGGCTGCCGAAGCTGATGGCGCTCGAGCTGTTCAAGCCGTTCATCATGGCCCGGCTGGTCGAGCGCAAGTCCGCGCAGAACATCAAGGCGGCCAAGAAGATGGTCGACTCGATGATCCCCGAGGTCTGGGACGTGCTCGAGGAGGTCATCCACGAGCACCCGGTGCTGCTGAACCGCGCGCCGACGCTTCACCGTCTGGGAATCCAGGCGTTCGAGCCGGTGCTGGTCGAGGGCAAGGCGATCCAGGTCCACCCGCTCGTCTGTCACGCGTTCAACGCGGACTTCGACGGCGACCAGATGGCGGTCCACCTGCCGCTGTCGGCCGAGGCGCAGGCCGAGGCGCGGATCCTGATGCTGTCGGCGAACAACATCCTGTCACCGGCGCACGGTGCGCCGCTGGCGACGCCGACGCAGGACATGGTGCTTGGTGCGTACTACCTGACCTACGGTCCGGAAGCGGCCGACCTCGAGAAGATCGATCCGTCCGCGCACGACCCGCGTCCGCACGTGTACCGCACCGCCCAGGAGGCGGAGTGGTCCTACGAGCACGGCGTGGTCAAGCTGCACGACCTGGCCGAGTACCGGCCGATGGGCATGGAGGGCGGCCACGTCCTCACCACCGTCGGGCGGATCATCTACAACGACAAGATCGAGCGGGCGCTCGCGCAGGCCCTGGGGGGCGATTGGGACCCGGACTCGTACGAGTTCATCAACCGCTCGATGAAGAAGAAGGACACGACCAAGCTGGTCGACGACCTCGTCCAGGCGCACGGCGCGTCGACGATCTCGCTGGTGCTGGACGCGTTCAAGGATGTCGGCTTCCACTACGCCACCCAGGCGGGTGTGACGATCTCCAAGAACGACGTGCAGACACCGCCGAACAAGGCCGAGATCCTGGCGCGCTACGAGGACCGCCTGGCGACGATCGAGGGCCAGTACGAGCTCGGCGAGATCACCCAGGAGGAGCGCCACGAGGCGGTCACGAGGCTGTGGGATCAGGCCACCAACGAGGTCGGGCAGGCGCTCTACGATCACCTCGACGAGCTGAACCCGATCTTCATGATGGCCAACTCGGGTGCCCGTGGGTCGTTCTCGCAGATCCGCCAGCTTGCGGGAATGCGCGGCCTGATGGCCAACCCGAAGGGCGAGATCATCGAGCGACCGATCAAGGCCAACTTCATGGAGGGGCTGACGGTGCTCGAGTACTTCATCTCGACCCACGGCGCCCGGAAGGGCCTCGCGGACACGGCGCTGCGCACGGCGGACTCGGGCTACCTGACCCGCCGGCTGGTGGACGTCGCCCAGGACGTGATCATCCGCCAGGACGACTGCGGCACCGAGGGGTTCATCGAGATGCCGGTCTCGACGCTCGAGGCAGGCGCGGATTCCCGGCGGCTACGGCCGACGGGCGAGCCGAACGACAACCTGATCGGGCGGGTCGCGGCCGAGGACATCAAGACCAAGCGCGGTCGCGTGATCGTCGAGAAGGGTCAGGAGATCGATCGGGCCGAGCTCGCCGACCTCGTCGAGGCATGGCACGAGGACACCGAGAAGGGGAACGTGGTCACGGTCCCCGTGCGCTCGGTGCTCAAGTGCGAGGCTCAGACCGGCGTCTGCCAGGCGTGTTACGGACGGTCGCTCGCCTCGGGCAAGGTCGCCGAGATCGGCGATGCGGTCGGGATCATCGCCGCGCAGTCGATCGGTGAGCCGGGCACGCAGCTGACGATGCGGACGTTCCACACCGGCGGCGTCGCCGGCGCTGACATCACGCACGGCCTGCCGCGTGTGGTCGAGCTGTTCGAGGCCCGCAAGCCGAAGGGCCTGGCGAAGATCGCCGAGGTCGGAGGCAAGGTCTCGATCGAGGAGACCGACAAGTCGATCACCGTCGTGATCACCGACCAGGGCGGCGAGGAGCATCGCCACACGTTCCCGCGCCGCACACGGCTGTTCATCGAGCAGGGCCAGAAGATCGAGTCGGGGACGCAGCTCAACGAGGGCTCGCTGTACCCGCACGAGCTGCTGGCGGTCCGCGGCCGGACGGAGACCGAGCTGTACCTCGTCCGCGAGGTGCAGGAGGTCTACAAGTCCCAGGGCGTCGACATCAACGACAAGCACATCGAGCTGATCGTGCGCCAGATGATGAAGAAGGTCCGGGTCGACCAGAAGGGCGATACCGACCTGCTGCCGGGTCAGTTCGTCGACCGCTACGAGTACGCCAAGATCAACGGCGCCGTGATCGACAAGGGCGGCGAGGCCGCCCAGGCCGAGGAGATCATCCTCGGGATCACGAAGGCGTCGCTGAACACCGACTCGTTCCTGTCGGCGGCCTCCTTCCAGGAGACCACCAAGGTGCTGACCGACGCGGCGCTCGAGGGCAAGACCGACCGGCTCAACGGGCTCAAGGAGAACGTGATCATCGGCAAGCTGATCCCGGCTGCGACCGGGCTCAAGCGTTACCGGCGGATCGAGATCGAGCCGACCGAGCCGCTCCCGCGCGGGATCGACGAGGCCGGCCTGCTCGACCACGACGAGCTCGCGGCCGAGCTCGGGCTCAACGACGGCGATTCGCTCGGCGGCTTCGCCGCCGGGGGGATCGAGGCCGACCTGTCGGACCTCGAGAACCTCGGCAACGGCGACTCCGGGCTCGGGTTCGCCGAGGAGCTCGCGGAGCTCGACGTCCCCGAGGAGGGCGACGGCGGCTCGAAGCGGTAGCCGACTGCTTCAGTCCGGGCCGTCCTGCCGCTGGGCGGGACGGCCCGGGCGCGCGCGCCGCATCCGATGACGCGGCGCGCGCGCATCGTCTTCTACGGCCTGGCGGCGGCCCTGTTCGTGGTGGGGGCCGCGATCGCGGCCACGATCGGCTCGACCGCGGGCCAGGTGATCGGGTTCGCGCTGATGGCCGTCGGGCTGGTGCTCGCGACGAGCCTCGTGTTCTACGAGGTCGGAGTGAGCGAGGATCGCGAGCGGGAGCGAGAGCAGGCCGCGCGGGAGGCGGAAGCGCGACGGTGCGAGGAGTCGGGGCAGGAGTCCGCAACTCCCGACCACGAGCGTCCCGCCCGCATGCGCCTGCCGCGCTCGCGTGGTCGCCGCCGCCGGATCAGCTGACCGCTGGAGCCGCAGACTTTGCGGCTCCGTACCTCAAATAGCGGTATAGGCCCGCAAAGAGCGCTCGGAGGCCGGCGCTAGTGGACGACCGTGGAGGTCATCCCCGTGCCGCAGCCGCTGTTCGTGGCGGTGTTGTTGGCGTCGCCGCTGTAGAAGGCGTACCACCAGTAGGTGCCGGCCGAGCCCGGTGTCCAGGTCGACTGCGCGTGGTAGGTGCCGTTGCCGGAGACGGTGGCTGGTCCCCCGATCGTCGCGCCGCCGGTGCAGTTCGTCGGCGCGGTCGTCTGCGGCCCGATCACCATGAAGCCGATCGTGCCGCCGGCGAGCGGTGAGGTGGTCGCACCGGACAGGGTGGTGGTGATCGAGGTCCCGGGCACGACCTGGTTGGTCGCCACTGACGCGGGCGCGGAGACGGTCAGCGTCGGGAGGTTGGAGACCGAGGTCGAGGCCATCCCGGTGCCGCAGGTGCTGGCCGCCGGGTTGTCGTTGGTGTCGCCGTTGTAGCGCGCGTACCACCAGTAGGTGCCGGGCGTTGTCGGGGTGTAGCCCGCGCTCGGGTTGTACGTCGCGGGGCCGCTGACCGCGGCGGTGCCGATCGTGGTGCCACCGGTCGTGCAGGTCGTCGGCGCGCTGGCCTGCGGGCCGAAGACCTCGTATGTGATCGTGCCGGTCGCGCCGGTGGTCGCGTTCGCCAGCGTGCGCGCTGAGCGAGCTCGCCGGGATCGCGGTGTTGGTCGCGTTGGTGCTCGGCGCCGAGAAGCTGAGTGTCGGATTGGCGATCGAGACCGTGGTCGACGACATTCCCGTCCCGCAGGTGCTGTTCGAGGCGGCGTTGGTCGAGTCGCCGCCGTAGCTTGCGTACCACCAGTAGGTCCCCGGTGACTGCGGCGCGTAGCCGCTCGACGGGTGGTAGGTCGCCGGCCCGCTGACGGTGGCCGTCCCGAGGCTGGTGCCGCCGCTGGTGCACGTGCTCGGCGCGCTCGTCTGCGGACCGAACACCGTGAACGTGATCGTGCCCGTGCCGCCCGAGCTGATCCCCTGCAGGTTGGAGCTGAGCGAACTGGCCGCGATCGTGCTACCGGCGTTCGCAGTGCTCGGGGCCGAGATCGAGGTCGTCGTCGCGTTGGAGACGACCGTCGAGGTCATCCCCGAGCCGCAGGTGGTGGTCGATGCGAAGTTGCCCGAGTCGCCGGCGTAGCTCGCGTACCACCAGTAGGTGCCCGCGCTCGAGGGGTTCCAGGCGGCGCTCGGGTGGTAGGTGTTGTTGCCGTTGACGGTGATCGTCCCGACGAGCGTGCCGCCGGTACACGTCGTGGGCGCGGTCGACTGCGGCCCGATCACGTTGATCGTGAGCGTGCCGCTGACCGCCGGGCTGCTCGTCCCGCCGGAGAGCGTCGAGGCGATCGCGCTGGCGGGGACGTTCGTGTTGGTCGGGTTGGTCGCGGGCGCGGTCACCGTCAGCGCCGTCTGGTTCTTGACGATCGTCGAGGTCATGCCGGTGCCGCACGTGCTGGTGGCAGCGTTGTTGTTCGTGTCGCCGTTGTAGCTCACATACCACCAGTACGTGCCGACCGTCGTCGGCGTGTACCCAGTGCTCGGGTTGAACGTTCCCGCCCCGGTGACGGTCGCAGTACCGACCGTGGTGCCGCTGCTCGTGCAAGTGGCCGGCGCGGTCGTCTGCGGCCCGAACACCTTGTAGGTGATCGTGCCGGTGGCGGGAGTGGTCGAGCTCGACACGATCGCGCTCAGCGAGCTCGCCGGAATCGCGACGTTCGTCCCGTCGGTCGCCGGCGCGCCGGCCGTCAGCGTCGGGCTCGCCTTGCCGACCGTGGTCTTCGACATCGTCGAGCCGCAGGTGCTGTTGGAGGGGCTGTTGTAGGTGGTCGCGTCGCCGCCGTAGCTCGCGTACCACCAGTAGCTGCCGACCTGCTCCGGGGTGAACGAGCCCGACGGGTGGTAGGTCCCGTTGCCCGAGACGGTCCCGGTACCGACTGTGGTCCCTCCGCTGGTGCAGGTGCTCGGCGCGGTGGACTGCGGGCCGAACACCGTGAACGTGATCGTCCCGCCGGCCGCCGGGGTGGTCGTCCCCCCGGACAGGACAGAGCCGATCGAGCTCGCCGCGATCGCGGCGCCGGCGGTGCCGCTCGCGGGGCCGGCGGCGGTCGTGGTGGTCGTGTTGCTGACGGTCGTCGAGGTCATCCCGGTCCCACAGGTGCTGGTCGAGGCGTTGTTGTTCGTGTCCCCGTTGTAGCTCGCGTACCACCAGTACACGCCGGCCGTCGTCGGCGTGAAGCCCGCGCTCGGGTGGTAGGTCTTCGGGCCGCTGACGGTCGCGGTCCCGACCGTTGTGCCGCCCGTCGTGCAGGTACTCGGGGCGCTCGCCTGCGGGCCGAACACCTTGAAGGTGACCGTGCCGCCGGCGGTGCTAGTCGACTGGGCGAGCGTCGCGCTGATCGAGCTCGCCGCGATCGCAGTGTTGGTCGCGTCGGTGCCGGGAGCCGAGACGGTCGTCGTCGGGCTCGCCTTGCCGACGGTCGTCTTCGTCATCGCGCCACCGCACGTGGTAGCCGCCGTGTTGTTGTTCGTGTCCCCGGCGTAGCTCGCGTACCACCACAGCGTGCCACGGGCCGTCGGCGTGTACCCGGCCGACGGGTTGTAGGTACCGTTGCCGCTCACGGTCGCGGTCCCGACCGTGGTGCCGCCGGTCGTACACGTCGTCGGCGCCGTCGTCTGCGCGAACACCTTGACCGTGATCGTGCCCGTGGCGCCCGTCGTCGCGCTCGCTAGCGTCGAGCTGATCGAGCTCGCCGCGATCGGCGTCGCCGCGGGATCATTCGAAGGCGCGGCCACCGTCTGCGTCGGGCTCGCCTTCGCGACCGTGGTCTTCGACATCGTCGAGCCGCAGGGGCTGCTCGAGGCGCTGTTGAGGATGTCGCCACCGTAGCTCGCGTACCACCAGTAGCCGCCGGCCGCCTGCGGCGTGTACCCGCTCGCCGGGTGGTATGTCGCGTTGCCCGACACGGTCGCGGTGCCGACGGTGGCGCCGCCGCTCGTGCACGTCGCCGGCGCCGTCGTCTGCGGCCCGAACACGATGAACGTGATCGTGCCGCCCGCCGCCGGGGTGCTCGTGCCGCCCGACAGCGTCGAGCCGATCGAGCTCGACGCGATCGCGGTCCCCGCGATGCCGCTAGCGGGTCCCGAAGCGGTCGTCGCCGTGGTGTTGGTGACCGCGGTCGACGTCATCCCGCTGCCACACGTGCTGCTCGAGCCGGTGTTATTCGAGTCGCCCGCGTAGCTCGCGTACCACCAGTACGTGCCCGCGGTGGTAGGGGTGTATCCCGCGCTCGGGTTGTAGGTGCCGGATCCGCTGACGCTGGCGGTGCCGACCGTGGTGCCGCCGCTCGAGCAGGTGCTCGGCGCCGTCGTCTGGGGCCCGAACACCTTGAGGGTGATCGTGCCGGTCGCGCCGCCGGCCGTTCCCGTGAGCGTCGCGCCGATCGAGCTCGCCGCGATCGCGGTGCCGGTCGCGTCCGTTGACGGCGCGGACACGGTGATGGACGTGAGCGTCACCGAATTCGTGAACGCGGTCGTCGACGTCCAGGAGCTGTTGTAGTACGCGGTGATCTTGTACTTGAAGGTGCCTGTTGCTGCCGGCGAGTCGGTGCAGCTGAAGCTGCCGAATGCATTTGGTACACCGCTGCTCGATGGGATCGTGCCGCAGCTGGCGGCCCCCAGGTCCGTCCCGGTTCCGCTGTAGCGCTCGACGCTGTAGCTCGTCGCCGCCGACATGCTCCCGATCGTCGACGCGGTCCAGCTGACCTGCACGGCCGTCGTCCCGGATGCGCTCGCCCCGGGGGTACCGGCGGCCGCCAGCGTGGCGACCGTCGCAGCCCCGCTCTGCTGTCCGGCGGCGCCCGTGAAGTAGGCAAGCGTCACCGCCGCGGTCGCGAACCCAATCGCCACCAGGACGGGCAGCCTATTCCTCAGCAGGCGCCTCATCCGAGATTCCCATCTGCCTCTTGCACGCGAGGGGGAGACTCCGGGGCGGCATCCAGCCGCCCCGCTCCCGCGTGCCTGATCCTACTAGCTACTCGCGGCTGTCACGCTTATTGCTAGCTGCTCGAGGCGGTCACCGTCACATCGGGCGTCGCGCCCTGGCACGGATCCTGGTTGGTACCGGAGTCGCTCATCGTCACGTCGACGTTGCCGACGTACGTCCCGCTGTGGGCGATGTCGTCGGGCAGCGTCGGGTTGGTGACGTCGGCGCTCGCGCTGAACCAGCTAGCCAGACAGCCGGTCAGGGGCGTCCCGCCCTGGGTGACGTTGCCGCTGCCGTCGTGGTTGATCGAGTACGTGACGCTGTTGAGGTTCTGCGCGCCGCCGCCGTTGTTGGTGACGGTGTACGGGATCTTGTCGGTCCCGTTACCGGGGTAGATCGGGCCGCCGGTGGCGCCCGCGGTGTTGACCGAGACGCTCCAGGCCGTCGACGTCCCAACGGAAGCCTGGCCCGTTCCCGAGCCGTTGGCGCCGGTGAAGTACGCGACCGCCGCGACGACCGCGACCAGACCGGCGGTGGTGCTGCCGAACGCGAGAATCTTCTGCCGCCTGGTCTTGAGGAATTTCAATGACATAACGAACAATCTCCTTGTGTTCTTCCGGCCCCGGCCGCGCTCGTCCGTGCGACCTACCGGCCCCTTGGCCCGGCGCACCCGCGGAAGCCGCGCGCTCGAGCCCCAAAAAACATGCGCTTACGGTCTCTGCCCGCAGCCCTCGGTCGACCTGGTCCCTTGCCGTTTCATCCTGAAAGGCCCCGCGTCGATCGACATCGACGACGACGAGTTCATCTATTTAGGGGATGTATGCGCGCGCTCACAATCGAACATCTGTCCATTTCGGACCGATTGTCCGAGTTCTGACGCGCAAAAGGGCCGTCAGCCCTCCTGGAATGCCGAAAAGCCCGGCTTCGGGCGCCCGGGCCCATACAGCAGGCCGCCGGTGCTCCCCTGTCCGTCGAACACGTGGATCCAGCCGAGCGCGTAGATCCACGACGAGTGGCGGACGATCCGCCAGCCGTCGGTGATCCACTTCGCCTGGACTTTGGGATCGACCCAATACGGGAATTCGGCATCGCCCGGCGAGCTCGGGATCGTCCACTCCGACAGGAACAGCTTGATCGTGTGGTGGCGGGGAGCGAGGTAATGGTTCACCCAGCCCGACAGGCGCCCGAGGTCGGAGAAGTCCACGATCCCGTCGCGAAGCGGACGGTTCCGGAGGTTCGGCGCCCGCCAGCAGAACGGGTTGTGACCGTAGAGGTCCATCCGCGGTGGGCGGCCGTTCGGCAGGCGCAGGTTCTCGATCCAGAGCTTGGTCGAGATGTAGCCGAGGTTGTACGTGTCGCCCCCGATCACCAGGTTCTTGCGGCTGACGCGCTTCAGCGCCCCGTAGCTCGCGTCGAGCATCTGGGCGTAGACGCGTGGAGCGCGCGCCTGGGCGGGGGTCAGCCGGCTGGCCGTGCGCGGCACGAGCTGATCGAGCGCGAAGTTGGGACCGCGCGTGACCTCGCCCCAGATCATCCACAGGTGGACCCCGGGGTAGCGCCGTGCGGCCGCGGTGAGGAAGTCGGCCAGCGCGCCGACCCGGGTCGGCGGGTAGGTGAGGCCGCGGTTGCCGTTCGCCCACGCCGGCACCTGGCTGACCTGGAGCAGCACCCGCATGTGGTAGCGGGCGGCCTGCTGGAGCGCGTAGTCGATCGCGGGCGAGAACCTGTAGGCGGGGTCGCGGGGATCGGCGGGCTTGGCCGGCCTCGTCGGCGCGGACGCCGCCCAGTTCAGATCCATCTCGAAGATGCCGACGCCCAACCGGTGATACAGGGGGAATTGCGAGACCCCGTTGATGCTCACCTCGCCCCAGATCGCCTTCGCACCGGGACCGGCGACCGAAGCGCTCGCGGAAGCCGAGCCCTGCAGCGCGAGCGCGCCGAGCAGCGCGGCGAGGAGCCCCCAACGGATCCTCATCTCCGCAGCCGCCTCACTCCCAACGCGACGACCCCGCCGATCAGGAGCCCGCCGACGAGCACGCCCCCGACGGCCAGGCCGACGTGCGGCGCCGCCGAGCCCTCGCGGGTGAGCTGCGCGATCGCCGCCGGTGTCAGGGTGCCGGCCGAAGAGCCGGCACCGCGCTGCGTGGAGGGGCCGTTCCCGCGTCGGCCAGACGTGGATCCGCCGCCGGCGTGGCCGCCTGCGCGCGACCCCTCGCCGTTCCCGTTGCCGGTGCCGTTGACGTTCACCGCGGGACCGATGCCGACGCCGAACAGCGGCGGCGACGGAATCCCTTCGGGCGCCTGCTGACCGGACCCCTGGCCGCGGAGCACCCACAGCGGGACCCCATATTCCTTTGCGGCGGGGCTGTTCGGGTCGACGTGCACACCGGGTTCGAGTGCGGCGGCGCTCGCCGGTCCGATGCAGCTGAAGCAGAGCACGACGGCCAGCGCCCCGCTGGCCCGTCTGTGAAGCATGCGATCGAGTGTACGCCGGGCCATGTGTCGGCTATGAAACCGCCGCGAGCGCGCTCTTCAGCTCTGGCTCGCGTGGGTTGAGCCGGAGTGCGTGACGGTAGGCGGCGCGGGCGGCGCGGCGGTCGCCACGCCGGGTCAGCAGATCGCCGAGCAGCGCCCAGGTCGCCCAGTTCTGCGGCTCCAGCGAGATCGCGCGTTCGAGGTCGGCGAGCGCCGGGGCGAACGCGTGCAGGCGGGCGAACGCGGCGGCGCGCAGCACCAGCGCGTCCACCGAGCTCGAGTCGTATTCGAGCGCCTTCGTCGCATCCGTGGCCGCGGTCCGCGGTTGCTTGTGCGCGAGCGCCGCTTGGGCGGCGTCCTGGGCGTCGAGCGAGAACACGCGAGGGGCGATCGCGACCCCGCCCACGACCGCGATCGCCGCGACCGCAGCGACCATCGCCACCCTCGGCCACAGCGACGTCGGCATCCTCGTGCTGCGGCGCGGCCGGTCGAGCGCCGCGGCCGCCGCCAGCGCGATCCCGGTGACCCCGGGTATCAGCGCGATCCAGTCGACGCTCGCCGCCACGAGCCACGCGATGAACGCGCCGCCGGCGGCGACCACCAGCGTCCGCGCGAGCCAGTCCTCGGCCGCGCGCCGCGCGGTGCGGGCGAAGCCGAGCCCGACGGCGCCGAGGAACGCGAGCAGCAACAGGGCGCCGACGACGCCGAGCTCGGCCAGCGTCTGCAGCTCGAGCGAATGCGGCTGCTCGATCGCGTCGGTAGTGCGACGGAGGCGGTAGTAGTTGGGGTCGTAGTTCCCCGCGCCGACGCCGTGGAACGGCTCGGAGTCGAACTCCTTGAGCGCGACGCGCCAGTAGTCGTACCGGTTGCCGGCGCCCGAGGACAGCCGCGATCCCCCGGTCGGCGGCGCCAGGTGGACGAACGCGTTGTACTGGCGGTTGATCTGCCTGCTGATGCTCGAGGCGGTCACCGCCAGCGCAGCGACCACCGCGACCGCGGCGACCCCGAACGCGATCGCCGTGACCCGGCTTGTCGCGAACCACACGCGCGAGCCTGGGGGAGCCAGCCGGCGAAGCGCGAACGTGACCACCGTCCAGACGAGGCCCGCGAGCACCGACGCCAGCAGGATCGCGACGGCGGCTCGGTGGGTCGTCGCGGCGGTCACGAGCCCCGTCCGGGTCGTATGTCGCCACACGTCTGCGATCGGCGAGAACGCCACCGCCACTGCCGCGGCGGACACGAGCAGCACCAGCACCCGCCGTCGCCGGCCGGGCACCGCAGCCAGGAGGACCACCAACGTGATCGCCAGCGCCGCCTCCCAGCTGCGCGACTGGGCGAGCAACCCGAGGCATGTGAGGAGCACCATCCCGAACACTCCGAGCCCCGCGAGCAGCGGCGAGCGCTTCGTGCCCGTGCGCTCCGCGAGCGCCAGGAGCGGCCACGAGCCCACGAGCAGATACGCCGCCTGGCCGTTGACGTACCCGAGCGGGTTGTTGAGGCGGGGGCCGAGGAACAGCGCCGGCCCGTGGTCCGACAGCATCCGCGCGAGCATCCAGATGCCGACGCCGAGCACGCCCGCGCCGGCTCCCATCATCAGCGCGACCGCGCGGCGCCGGTCACGATTGACCGCCCACCAGAGAATCGCGAGCGTCGCGGCGTACAGCAGCCAGCGGTTGGCGGCGAGGATCGAGTCGTCGGTCGAGCCGCTCCAGCCCGAGGAAATCAGCGACCACACCCACAGGCCGAGCACCGGCAGCAGCAGCGGCAGCGGCGGTCTGCGCGGCGCGAACACCGCCAGCGCCAGCGCCAGCCCCAGCGCCGCGAGCGCGATCGGCCCCCATGCGGTCTCGCCGTAGACGCCGCCGGCGACCAGCTGACTGAGCCCGAGCAGTGCGCCGAGGGCGAACAGGCCGGCCTCCGCGGCGCTCGCGTGGACGCGAGCTCGCTGCGGAGCTTCCTTGTCCGGTTCGGGCGGGAGTCGGCCGAGGGTCGGGTTCCCCGGCGCTCAAACCTCGGCCATGCGGTCCGACCCTCATACAGGTCGCCTCGGCTCGCGCAAGGCGTGGTCACGCCCCCAGGTGCTCGATCGAAATATATACCCCCAGAGCTCCATCGTCGGAAATTCCGACGCACGCAGCCGCACCTGCTGCCACAGCCAGTCGTCGGGGAGTCGTTGCTCTCCGCCCCCTGCCAGCTGAAGTTCTCGATCAGGCGGCGCGACAACAGTGAACAACCGATGCCGTGCTCGACGAGGATATTCTCACCCTGGAACGGATAGGCATGCGAAACCCAGTCACTATCATGTCCCCATTCGAGTGACATCTCGATCACATTGGCTGAGGAATGATGTCGCTCTCGATATTCATCCAATGGCTGTAGTCACCAGACTAGAAACGTCTCCCGTATGACCTCCATCGACCTGTTCATGCGAACGACCGACTGATCTTCGATACCGGCGGTATCGAGCTCGACGATCGGCACCTGAGACCCATACTTCCTGCGCAGCTCTCCGCGCGGAGAGTTGTCGACAACGAGGATCTCAACCTGGGATATGTCAGTCCGGTAACGTCGATGATCCAGCGCTGAAAGCTGTATTCCTTGACAACGTGATTGGGGCAGGCGACAAGGATGTTGCATGGCTGCATTTCAGTCCTCGCCGTGATTGCGGACGCGGTGACGTAGAAGGCTCCGGTAGCATCTCATCCGAGGTGGACCGGACGGAGGAACAGACGAAGGAGACGGGCACGTCGCATTCGAGGCCTTCGGGGTCGAGACCTCGTGGGGGTAGGGGATCCGGAGCTGGCTCGCCACGTTCTCGAGAGCTTGCCCGGCTCCCGACTGGAATGGCATGCGGAACCGCAGAAGCGCCGAGTTCGGGATCTACTCGGAGCCGAAGGGCGGCTATCGCGTCGTCGGCGCGGACCGGGAGGAGTCTGGAGCGACGAACCTCGATGCGGCGATCGAGCGGCTCCGCGCGAGCCTGCTCGAGCAGGTGGCGTCGCAGTCGCCGGAGCATCTGTTCATACGCGGGGCGGCGGTCGTTATCGGGGGACAGGCGATCGTACTTGCCGGTCAGCCAGGCGGAGGCAGATGCCGAGCTCCTGGGGGCGCTGGTGGGCGACGGCGCGAGCTGTATGCGGATGGATACGTGCCGCTCGATGCAGCCGGGCAGGTGCACCCGCATCCGCTGGGGCTGTCCGGAACGACGGACGGAAGCGGCTCGGTCGCCGTAGGGATTCCCGCGCCCGTCGCGGTATGGCGACGCTCGAGCCGCCGGCAGGGAGAGCCGTTCTCACTTCGCGAGGAGTTATCCGAGACCGGGGTGCTCGCGCTGCTCTCCACGCGTGGGGAGCGGAGGAGCGCCCGGAGTTCGCGCTCACCATAGCCCGCGAGGCGTCGGTTCGCGCGGCCATGGTGACCGGACAGTGGGATCGTGCCGAGCAGGCCGCCGCCGCGCTGATCGAACGTCTGGCGCGCGTGCCTCGCCGGGCGCCGCAGCGAACCGAGCTGCCGGCGGCGGTCCAGTTCGTGTCGCTCGTGCTGGAGCTCGAAGGGCAGCTCGCAGGACTTGCCGAGACGCTGAAGGCGGTCGGCGTGGACGCGGTGCTGTTGAACGGCGACGAGGCACGGCCAGCACTCGCACACGGCTTCGCGCTCTCGTACTTGGCGCTGATCGAGGTGCCGCGAGCGCAGCTCCCACGGGCGCTCGGAGCGATGGAGGCGGCGGGCTGGCGGCCGGTTCCTCACGCGGCGGGCGCCCGTTATTTCCGTCAGGGCGTGGTGGCCCATGTCCGGCCACGATCGTCCGCGGCGGGGCTGACGCGTCTACGGTGGCGAAGCCTCGGCCCATCGTCAAGGGACGACTGGGATTACCCGAGCCCGAGAGCAAGGTGGAAGCGGGAAAGCCGCGAGGGCCCGCTCAGCCCGCAGCCATTCGACCCCGGCGGGACCGGCCCTAACCGCACCGGTTCGATCGCCGAAGCGCTTACCCTCGCCGCGGAGGGGATGACGATCCTGGACACGTTGCGGCTCCGAACCCGTGAGCGCGAGTTCCGCGGGCTCCCGGTGCAGTACGGGCCCGGGGTGCACGCATTCGAGACTGCGCTCGAGGCGCTGGTGGACGGGGTGCTCGATCGATTGCCTGGGGCGGCGGCGAGGCCGCTCGTGGTCGACATGGGAACGGGGACCGGGATCCTCGCCTTCAGCGTCGCCCGGGAGCGTCCCGACGTGCGGGTACTCGCGACGGACGTGTCGCTGCGGGCGCTCGGCTGGGCTCGACGAAATAGCCGCCGCCTCGGTGTCCGCAATGTGCAGTTCGCTCAGGGCTCTCTGCTGGCCCCCGTCCCGAAGGCCTGGCACGGGCGAGTCGCGGCGATCGTCAGCCAATCCGCCGATGGCGCTGCCAGCTCACGCAGTTGAGCTCCGTGCACGCTTCGATTGGCCGGTGGGGACAGCGACCGGGCCGGGGGCCGACGGTTGGGCATCGTGCGCGCGCTCGCACACCAAGCGCGCGACGTGCTCGCCCCGGGGGGCCATCTGACATGTCGAGATGCTCTGACATCAGGGGCCTTGGATGGCGAAGTACTTGGATGAGCTGGGCTACGACGCCGAGATCCCGAGCGCGGGGGCGTACATCACGTCGCCGCGCGCTGGCCCGGCCCGGCTGATCTCAGGAGTTGCGCGAGCTCTGGAGCAGAATGCTGCGACGGGCCGGCCTCGCCTCGATCGCTCTGGAGCACGGTGGCCCTCGGAGCGCGCGCGTCAGCACCTGGACCGACTCGCGTGGCCGGAGATAGGCCGAGAGCGCGTTGGTGAGCAGCAACGTGGCGCCGTGCCCGGGCGAGAGCTGGCGTGGGCTGCCACTCGCTGCCTGGTCGGTAGCGGGTGACCGCGACGACGCCGACCACGGCCGTACCCGTGCCCTTGACGCGACCGTCCGACGGGGATCCGGTGGTCCTCGAAGCCAGTTGCCGTGCGCATCTGCAACGGCCGTGCATACGGGTGGATCCGCCCGTTGGCGTCGAACACCGCGTACTCGTCCGAGTAGTAGCCGGCCCCAGCTCGACTAGCGCCTTCACGAGCGTCGACTTGCCCGAGAAGCTCTCCCCGGGAAGGACCAGCGCACGGCCGCCGAGCGTGACCACCCCGGCGTGCACGAACGTCCAATCGGTCGCGTGAGCGCCGACGTGAAGCCGGATGTGGGAGTCGAGCATCTCAAGCGCGACGTCGAGCGACGCCTGGTCCATCAGCGTCGGTCGCCGCGGGTGACCTCGTAGCTCCCGGACCCAACGTCGCGCAGGCCGAAAGAGGTCGCTCCCTCGCTCGGTGGGCACGGCGTGCAGCCGGGCGGGAGGGTCTCGAGTGCGCGCGCCTCGAGCTCGGCGTCATCGACTGACCAGCTCGAATGGTACCCCATAGGCCTCGAAGAACAGCCCCCGAGGCCGCGCTTGCTTGCGCAGACGCATGGGCGGTCGAGGATAGGGGGTCCCGGGTCTGCGGCCGTGATCGTCCAGGACCTCTCCAGGTATCCCGGTACGCTTTCGGCATGGGGGTTGCGTTGGTCAGCGTTCGGATCGTGCTCGCGGTGGTGTTTGCCTCGCCGGCGTCGGGAAGCTGATCGATCTCGCCGGCTCGCGCCGCGCGATGGAGGAGTTCGGACTGCCGGGCAGCGCTGCCCGCCTCGCCGCCGCCGGGCTGCCGGTGCTCGAATTGGCGGTGGCGGCAGGTCTGCTGATCGACGCGACCGCCAGGTACGCCGCGGCGGTCGGGTTCGTCTTGCTGCTCGCCTTCATCGTCGGGATCGTCCGGGTCACTTCGCAGGGCCGTGCGCCCGACTGCCACTGCTTCGGGCAGCTCCACTCCGAGCCGGCCGGCCCCTCCGCGATCGTTCGCAACGCACTGCTCGCAGCGCTCGCGGGGACGGTCGTCGTCGCCGGCGGGGGCCCCGCGATTCCCGGTGGTCTCGCCCATCTGAGCGGCGCCCAGGTGGCCCTGGCGATCGTCGTGGCCGTGGCGATCGTGCTGGCCCTTGTGGTGGCGACCTTGTGGGGCGAGCGGCGCCGGCTGCGCGACGAGCTCGAGGGGGCCCTCGCCGCCGGCGAGCGGCCGGGCCTGCCCCGCGGCGCGCTGGCGCCGGACTTCGAGCTAGTGCCCGTGCGCGGCACTGCGGCGTCGCTGAGTGACCTGATGCGCATGGAGCGCGCCGCGGTGCTGGTGTTCGTCAGCACCAGCTGCCCGGCATGCGTGCAGCTGCTGCCGGTGATCGCTCGCTGGCAGCGGTCGCTCGCGGGCACGGTGACGCTCGCGACGGTCTTCTCCGGGGGCTCGTGGGAGATCCAGCTCATGAGTCGAGCAGCACGGTCTCAGCACCGTGCATGGCCGAGGAGGTGGGAGAGACGACGCTCGAGCTCTACCGCTTGCGCGTGACGCCGTCGGCGGTGATGGTCGTCGACGGGCGGATCGACGGCAGCCCCGCGGAGGGTGCACAGGCGATCGAGTCGCTGATCCGCGCTGCGATCCGGCGCGAGGATCGGGAACCGTCGAATCCCCGATGAGCGGCCCGCGGAGCCCGGTATGGTTGCTGTGCTGCAGGTTGGCAGCGCTAATCATGAGTGACGTTCGATTTTTCAGACCCACGGCGAGAGCGGACGGCTTGGTCGCCGAGCACGTCGACGACGGGCTTGGTGATCTACGACGAGCACAGTCAGAGCGCGCACTATCTGTCGGGAGCGGCCGCGTCGGTGTGGGATCGCTGCGACGGTCGAGCTTTCGCAGTCGCAGATTGCGGTCGAGCTGCGGCTTCGCCCGAGACGGTCGAGCGGGCGGTCGCGGAGCTCGTCCAGGCGGGCTTGCTCGAGGAGCATCCGGCCCTCACGGCTTTTCGCGTCGCGAGGCGGCGATCAGGCTTGCGCAGGCGGGCGGTGTTGCTTTCGCGGCGCCGCTGATCTACTCGGTTGCGGTGCCGGCCTCGGCGTTCGCGGCCGCGTCGTGCGTCGGGAAGACGGCGCCCAACTGCGGTGCGGCAACGTCGAAGTCAGCGGCCGACACCAAGGACTGCACGTGCTCGTCGTCGGGGGTCTGCTACCACAGCGGCCAGGGAATCTCGGCTGCGTGACGTCAGGGTGCATCCGCGGGGCGCGAAGGCGACGAGCGCACGGCAAGTGCTGCTGCGACGAGCCTCTCGGGGATCGGCGAGACGAAGTGCACCGCCCTCGCGGCGGCAAGAGTGTCCGGACTAGCGAGCGGCCCTCCTCGGCGCCTCCGGCCGGTGAGCCGCGGCGCACCGCCTCCCGCGCGCGGCGCCACGCGCTCACGCTCTCGGCGTGACGCGCAGCAGCCACAACGGGCGCCGAGCGTAGGCTCGTAGGAGCGCGGCGCGGCTCTGAGCCGCGCGGGGGTCCCAGTGGCGGATGAACTCGGGCGGCGGTAGCAGCTTTTGCCAGACGATCGCGAGCCGCTCCTTCAGGCTCTCTGCGGCCGACGAGCCGGTCGACGGTGAGCGCGGCGCCAGGAGCCGAGCTTGCCCGCAGGTCCGCATCGACCGACCAGCGTGCGGGCAGGCCGAGTCGGTGGGCGAGCACTGCGCCCGCGGGCAGCAGATGGAGCCCAGCGGCGAATGCTTCAAGCGCCCCGAGCTCGGCCGCCAACTCGCGGCGCGGTGCCACAGCCGATCGTCGCCCACCGCGAGCGCCCGTTCGAGGTCGGTGATCGGCTCGTCGCATCGGCGCCGTGTTGTGCCGCGTGCAGGGCGACATGCAGCGCGCGTGCGGGGAGCGCGAGCACGCGGAACCGTCGAGCCCACCGACGGACATCGCCTCGGCATTCGCCGACAGGACACCTCCACGCCTCGTCATCGGGCACTAATACGCCCGGGAGCGTGCGGTGCAGGTCGATCGTCGTCCCGTCTCGCCTGCGAAACCACGTCTCCGCGTGCTCGCGCACACCATGCGGGCATTCCGCGCTCGTCAAACGCGCACTCGTATCCGATCCCCGCGAGCGGCCGCGGCGGTCTCGAGGCCGCCGGGCGGCACGAGCAGGTCGCAGTCGCGATACGACCGCTCGGCGCTGCGCGGATACAGCCACCGGGCGAGCGACCGGCCCTTGAGCAGGAGCGCGGGCACGCCGGCAAGCTCGAAGCGCATCGAATCGCTTCGGCCGCCGCGACGTCGAGCCGCAGCGAGCTACCCGCCGCGGAGAGCGGTGCGAGCGCGCCTCCCTGCCCCGATGGCACCGATACGTCCACTGCTACCGTCCTGGCGGGGCCGTGTGATGCAACTTTGCGCTCGCGTCACCCAGTGGCATGTCTGACTCGCTGACCTCCGACGTCTTGGGGCTCGTCCTCACCGTACTGGTCATGGTCGGCGTCCTCGCGTTCGCGATCACGCGACTGCGGCGCAGGCGCCCCGAACTCGCGATCGGCCTCCCGATCGTCGTCGGCGTCGGGCTCCGGCTGATCGCGATCGCCGGGATCAACTCTACCGGCGTCTCGGATCAGCTCCGCGGTGGTGACGAGTCGACGTTCCTCGCATATGCCCACGCAATCGCCGTTACGCCATGGGGCCGCGGGTTCCTCCCGCACGGCTCCTACCAGCTGCAGACGGACCTGTTCGCGGCTCAGATCAAGCTGTTCGACCTGAGCCCGACCGCCTTCGAGTCACGCAGGTCGGGATCTCGATGCTCGGGATCCTGCTGATCGTCGCCGCCGTCTACGACCTGTCCGGGCCGCGCGCCGCCAGGCTGACGGCCTGGTTCGCGGCGATCGAGCCGGCGAACCTGTTCTTCAACAGCTCGCTGTCGAAGGAGCCGATAATGCTGCTCGCCACCGGTCTGGTGGTGTTCGGGTCGACGAAGATCTGGAAGCGGCTGGATCCGGTCGGGGTGCTGGTGTGCGCGCTCGGCGGCGTGATCGCGGTGTATACGCGCAGCTACGCGGGCTGGTTCCTCGTCAGCGCGTCGGTGGTCGTGCTGCTGCACGCGGCGATCCGCAACCTCAACCGGCCGATCGTGGCGATGCCGGTGATCTACGCGGTCGCGGGGATCATCGCCTTCGTGACGCCGACGCTGCTCAGCGTCACATCAAACAAGAGCCTGCAGCAGCTCCAGCAGGCGCAGAACTACACGACCGGCCAGCAGGCCAGCACCTCGGCCGGCGGATCGAACTCGGACAACCTCGCGCTCGAGCAGGTGAACTTCTCCACCCGCGGCGAAGTGATCAAGAACCTCCCGCAGCGGATGTTCGACATCATCTTCCGGCCCTACCCGTGGCAGCTCTCGAACACGAGCCAGCGGCTCGGTGCGATCGGGACGGTGGTCGCGGTCGTGGGGTTCTTCGCGCTGCTCGGGTTCGCGTGGCGAGCGCGAGGGAGACGTGTTGACGCTCATCGCGCCGATCCTGTATCCGTTCCTGTTCCTGCTGGTCGCGTACTCGCTCAGCGCCGGCAACGCGGGTACCGGCTTCCGCTACCGGTCCCACCTCGTGCTGCTCGGGCGGAGCGATGCTGGTGATCCTGCGCGAGCACGTCCACGCGATGCGCGCCCGCGAGCGGGAGATGGCGACTGCGCAGGACTCCGGCGGGACGGACCAGGTCCATGCAGGAGTCTCGTTGGGCAGCGCTACCATTTGAACCGATCCAGGTTGGTTGTGAGTCAGGGCAACTGGGGCAGGACAACGGCAGCGTGATCGAATTCACGCCTGAGGGAGCGTGGTCGCGATCGGGACCGAATCAGCCGGAACACCAGGATCTAAGAGCATATTTCAGGATCTTCTGGCGATGGAAGTTCCTGTTCCTGGCGATTCGTCGTCGCGATTCCGGTCGTCGTTTACTTCGTCGAGCGAGGCAAACCGAAGATCTACCAGTCGAGCACGCTGATCGAGCTCCAGGACGTGAGCGTGTCGCTCGGCACGAGCAGCGCCCCGGTGCAGACGGGGAACATCGACGCCGTCGCTCGCTTGGTCACGACGACGCCGGTTGCGAAGGTCGCCGCGGCATCTGATGCACGCCGCCCCAGAGCCCCGGAGTTCATGGTCAAGGCCGTGAGTGCCACGGCGGACAGCGACCACTGGCTTCGTGACGATCAGCGCGGAGGCCGGTGACCCGCAACTCGCGGCGGACATCGCGAACGCGTTCGCCGGCGCGCTCGGCGTCCACCAGGCGCAGCAGGCCACGCAGACGATCAAGCAGCAGATTCAGGGCCAGCTCGCGCAGCTGAGGGTCGCTAAGGGCTCTCAGGCCCGCGGGGCGATTCTCGGCCAGCTGACACAGCTTCGCGGGCTGCTCGATTCGGTCAGCTCCGGGTCTCAGGTGATCCAACCCGCGGTAGCCGAACGTGGCCCCGGTCGGGCCACACGTCAGGCGCGCCGTCGAGCTGGCGCTGGTGATCGCGATCCTGCTCGGGATCGGGGCCGTATTGCTGGCGGAGAGCTCGGACCGCCGGTCTGCGCAGCGCGGAGGATCTCGAGAAGCTGACGGGATGGCCGCTGCTGGCGGTGATTCCGCGCGCCGCGTTCGATACCGACGTCGGAGCCAGCGCCGGCGGAGCGGGAGGCGTTCCAGATGCTCCGGGCCGCGATGACCTACTTCAACGCCGGAGGAGCGGCCGGCGAGCGTCGCGGTCGTCAGTCCGCTGATCGAGGACGGAAAGACCACCGTCGCCGTCGGGCTCTCGGCGGCGAGCGCGCGCGCGGGGATCCGAACGATCTTGGTCGACGCCGACCTCCGCCGGCCACAGGTGGCGTCACGACTGAACATGGACACGCGGCTTCGACGGTCTCGCGGAGGTGCTGTCCGGCGACGTCGAGCTCGGCGAGGCGCTTGTACCCGACGTGATCGAGGCGCCCAAGGCCGGCAGCCTCACGGTGATGCCCGCCGGAAAGCCGCCGCCGAATCCGGCGGCGCTGCTGAACTCCCACCGGATGACCGACGTGCTCCGTCGAACTCGAGGAGCAAAGCGAAGTCGTCGTGGTCGACACCGCCGCGGCGCTCGCCGTCAGCGACGCGCTTCCCGTGATCCAGTCGACGGCTGCCGTGATCATGGTCGTGCGGATGAACCGCAGCTCGCGGGCGGCGGTCCGGAGGATGAAGAAGGTCGTGTCCTCGACGGATGCGAGGGTTCTGGGCGTGGTCGCGACGGGCAGCGGCTCCGCCGCAGCGGGCTATGGCGATTACTACGGCAGGCGAGGCCGCAAGCTGTTCGGACGGCGCCGCTCGTCCACCTACCACACGTATTCCAACGGTCGCAACGGGGCGCGCCCCGCGTCGCCGACAAGCAGGCCGAACGGGTCACCGACGCTTGAGCCCGGCGCGAGCCGCAGCGAAGAGCGGATGCGCGAGGCACGCGGCGGCCCACTGGGCGGCACCGATCGCGCCGCCCGGAACCTCGCGAGGTGGCGCGGCGCGCGGGGATCGGTCGCGAGCCGTTCGCGGACGCGGGCGGCATTTCGCAGCAGCGTCGAGCGGGAGCAGCGCGCGCACCCCGGCGAGCTCGCGCTCTGGCTGTAGAGCAGGCCCGGTCGCCGATCGAACGACTGGCGGCCGCGGAACGACAGCGACACGGCCAGGACCCAATCCTCCCCGGAGCTCGCGTCCGCGTACCCACCCGAGTCGACCACGTCCGCGACGCGCATGATCGTGCAGCCCTGGGTTGGGAGCAGCGACCAGAGCAGGTTGGCGAGGATGAACAGCGGGGGCGCGCGGACAGCATGCGCGCCAGGCGGCGTGGCGTGCGATGCGGTCGCGCTCGTCGCCGCGTCGACGATCGAGAGGGTATGGGTTGCCCGCTGCGGATCCGCGTCGAGCCCGGCGACGAGCGCCGCGAGCGAATCGTCGAGCAGGCGGTCGTCGGCGTCGAGGAACACGACGTAGTCGGTGCGCAACAACGGGAGCGACGCGTTGCGAGCGGCGCCCGTGGAACGGCGCTGCTCGAGCCGCACGAGCTCGGTGTCCTCGAGCGGCGGCAACGGCACGGACGACGCGTTGTCGACGACGATCACACACACGGGGACGTCCTGCCGGCGGACGCCCGCCATGGCCCGCACGAGACCGTCACCCGCGTACTCGTCCCAGACCGGGATAACGACGCTGACTCTGGCCTGCGCGTCGCGTCCGCGGGACACGCGCACTAGGGTAGCCTCGACGCCCGCGAAGCGGATGCGCGTCCTCGTTCTCACGCCGTACGCGTACGGCACCGTCCCCGGTCCCCGCTCGAGCTTCGAGCTGTGGGAGCGCGTCCTCCGCGAGGCGGACGTCCAGCTCGACTATCTCGTGTTCGAGAGCGACGGCCTTCAGGAGGTCCTGTACGAATCGGGCAGGGTGCCCAGGAAAGCCTGGGAGATGACCCGTTCGTACGCGCGCTTCGCGCCCCGCGCGATCCGGCGCGCGCGGGACTACGACGCCGTGCTGATCAACCGCGAGGCGACGCTGGTCGGGCCCGCGATCGTGGAGCGACTCGTGGCGCGTACCGGCAAGCCGCTGATCTATCTGCTCGACGATCCGCTCTACATCCCGTACCGCTCCCCGTCCAACGGGTGGCTCTCGTACATGAAGTTCTTCGGGAAGGTGAAATCGCTGTGCCGGATGAGCACCGTGGTCCTGGCCAACTCCCCGAGTCACGAGCGATTCGCGCGCGCCTACAACGACAACGTGTGGGAGATACCGAGCGTCGTCGACGGGGACAAGTACACGGGGTGGGCTCCGCGCAACGGCGCTGGGGCCGTATCGATCGGCTGGAGCGGTTCCGCGAGCACTGCCGCAAACCTCCAGGTGATCGCGGACCCGCTCGCGACGATCGTCGGCAGGGACGACGTCGAGCTGCGGTTCATCGGAGCGGCTGAGTCCGATCTGCCGAAGGTCCCCCACACGGCGCTCCCGTGGCGGGCGAGCACCGAGGTCGAGGATCTGCGGTCGTTCGACGTCGGCCTGCTGCCGCTGCCACGCACCCCGTGGACGCCGCACAAGTTCTACCTGAAGCTCGTTCAGTACATGGCGCTGGGGATACCGCCGGTCGCGACGCCGCTCGGCAGCAATCCGATCCTGATCAAGGAGGGGGAGACGGGCTTTCTCGCTGACAGCGACGGCGAGTGGGTCGCGACGCTCGAGCGGCTCGTCGCGGACTCCGAGCTCCGCGAGCAGGTCGGCCGGCGGGCCGCCGAGCTGGCGCTCAGTCGCTACACGCTGCAGGCGAACGCGGAGCGGATCGTCGCCGCATTCCGGTCGAGCCTCAGATGAAGGGCGACGCGGCTGCGCGCGCTCTATATCTGTTACCTGTCGCTCGACGATCCGCTGGTACACACGCAGGTGCTCTCCTACCTGCGGGGGCTCGCTGCGGCGGGATACGAGATCCACCTGCTGACGTTCGAGACCGGGAGCCTCGATCGCTCGCGCCGCCGCCGGCTGCGCCGCACCCTCGCCGCCGACGGCATCCGCTGGTACGGGCTTCGGTATCACAAGCGCCCGTCGCTGCCGGCGACGATCCTCGACGTGGTCCTCGGTGCGCTGTACGCGACCGGGATCGTCGTCCGGCACAACCTCGACGTTCTGCACGCCCGGTCGCACGTGCCCGCCGCGATGGCGATGATCGCGCAGCGCCTCCTCGGCCGCCACCGGCCGTCGCTGATCTTCGACGTCCGCGGCCTGATGGGCGATGAATACGTCGACGCCGGCCGATGGCGGCCGGGCGGCGTCCCGTTCCGGATCACCAAATGGGTCGAGCGGGCCGGGCTCCGTCGCGCCGACGGAGTGGTCGTGCTGACCGAGCGGGTTCGCCGCCGGCTGTTCGGCGGGGCGGAGGTGCCCTCGGTGTTCGTGATCCCGTGCTGCGCGGACCTCGACGCGCTCGAGCGCGCGGCGCCGGACCGGGCGCGCATTCGGGCTGAGCTCGGCTTCGGAGACGAGCTCGTGATGGTCTACGTCGGCAAGTTCGGCGGGTGGTACATGGCCGACCGCATGGCCGAGTTCTTCGCGGCCGCGCAGCGCCAGTTCGGAGCGGCTCCATTTCCTGATCCTCACCCAGTCCGAGCGGAGCGAGATCGAGCGGGAGCTTCGGCGCCACGGAGGCGACGGCCGCTACACGATCGCGTCCGCGCCGCCGGAGCTGATCGGCAGCTACCTCGCGGCGGCGGACTTCGGGATCAGCTTCATCGCGGCCGCGCCGTCAAAGCAGTCGTCGTCCCCGACGAAGATCGGCGAGTACCTCGGCGCCGGGCTGCCGGTGCTCTCGACCGCCGGCGTCGGAGACCTCGATCAGCTGATCACGCCGGACGTCGGCGTGCTCGTCGCCACGCACTCCGAGGACGCCTACCGGGACGCGTGGGCGCGGATCTTGGCGCTGGTGCGCGGCGGCGGCGCCCCGGACTGCTGTCGCGCGGTGGCGAGGGAGCGACTGTCGCTGAGCGACGTCGGGATTCCCCGCTACCTCGCTCTGTACGAGTTCGTGTCACGAAACAGGACCGCGGGGTCGTAGCGCACCGCTCGGATCCCGGTCCGCGCCGCGTCGCCCCAGCGACCGGCGGCGCGGTAGGAGCCCGCGAGCATCCTGTACAGCCCCGCATACGCTTGCCGGCGCCGGCGCCGCTGCGCTTCCGGGAGCGCCGGATCGCGGAACGCCTTCGCGAACGCGTGGCGCATGTCGCGCTCCATCGCGCCGACGTCGCGGCTCATGTTGGCGTCGTGCACGCGGTATGAGACCAGCGGCTCATCGACGTACGCGACGCCACCCCTGAGCACATACCTGATTAACAGGTCCCAGTCCGCCGACGTGCTCAGCGAGCGATCAAAGCCGCCCAACCTCAGCAGCGCGGCGCGTCGGAACAGGCCAGTCGAGCTGCACGACACGGTCGAGGTCCCGTCGAACGTCAGCATCCCGGTCAACAAGTCGCTGCGGGCGCGCAGTCGCTGTACGCGCAGCTCCGCGCCGTCGGCGTCGACGACGCGCACCGCGCACAGCGCGAGCGCCGCTCGGCGGCGCTGCAGCTCCTCGACCTGCAGCTCCAGCTTCCGCGGGAGCCAGGTGTCGTCGTGGTCGAGGAATGCGACCAGCTCCCCGGTGGCGAGCTCGGCGCCGCGGTTGCGCGCGGCCGACACACCCGCGCGAGCCTGACCGACGAAGCGGACGCGGTCGCCGAAGCCCGCCGCGACCTCCGCGCTCGCGTCGGTGGAGCCGTCGTCGATCACGACGCACTCGTGCACCCCGCAGCTCTGGGCGAGTACGCTCGCGATCGCTTCGCCGAGGTAGCGCTCCCCGTTGTGTACCGGGATCACCGCACTGACGCTGGGCTCGCTCATACAGTGGTGGGATGGTCGTGGTCCACGTCATCAGCGACGCTGGGCCCCACCCGTACTTTCGCACGCTGATCGAGGCGGGCGGGCTCGAGCGGCGCGGCCTCGTGGTCGGCTGCGTCGGGCGCGAGGGGCCGCTCCAGCGCGAGATGCGCGAGCTCGGAGTCGGAACGTTCGCGCTCGGCGCCGGCTCGCGAGCGGGCTATCCGGGCGCTGTCGTGCGGCTGGCGCGCCTGTTGCGCTCGAGCGGCGCCGAGATCGTTCAGACCCACCTCGTCGATGGGACGCTGGTCGGGCTCGCGGCCGGTCGGCTCGCGCGCGTGCCGGTGACGGTCATGACCGCGCACCACTCGCACGAGCTCCCGTTCCACGGCCGGCGCCTCGTGTGGCCCGACCGTCTCGCGTGCGGTCCGCTGAGCGACCACATCATCGCTCCGTCGAAGCAGGTCGCCGCGACGCTGACAGAGTTCGTCGACGCCCGACCGGAGAAGATCGAGGTCGTGCATCACGGGTTCGATCTGGCGCGGCTCGATGCCGCGACGGTCGACGGCGCAGTCGTCCGCCGCGAGCTGGGGCTCGAGGGCAAGCTCGTGTTCGGCGCGATCGGTCGGATCTACGCGCTCAAGAACTACCCGGCGTTGCTCCACGCCTTCGCGGCGGTCCTCGGCGAAGAAGGGGACGCGCGGCTGGTTATCGCCGGGCCGGGGGACGCTCGAGCTCTGGCACGGGAAGCCGAGCAGCTCGGGATCGCCGAGCGGGTCGTATTCGCGGGCGCTCGGAAGGACGTCCCGCAGCTGCTCGCAGCGCTCGACGTGTTCGTGCACCCGGCGATCGCCGAGTCGTTCGGGATGGTGGTCGTGGAGGCGATGGCGATGGCGAGGCCGGTGCTCAGCACCCCTGTCGGCATCGCCCCGGAGGTGATCGAGCATCGTCGGACGGGCGTACTCGCCACCGGGAGCGGCGCGGGGGCGCTGGCCGACGCTCTAGGCGAAATCGTCTCGGCGCGCGCGCGCTGGACGCAGATCGGGATTGCGGCGCGCTCGGCCGTCAGCGGGTTCACGGCAGACAGGACCGCTGCCCGCCACACCGAGCTCTACCGCCGTTGGCTGCGTAGCGCCGGCGGTAGCGTTGTGTGCGAATGAGTCGGCGCGTGCTGTTCGTGTCACATCAGGCCTCGCGGTCGGGAGCGCCGCTCTTGCTGCTGCACTTTCTTCGCTGGGTCCGTGCGAACACCGACCTCGACGTCGCAGTTCTGCTCAACGAGGACGGCGAGCTGACGTCCGAGTTCGCCGCCGTTGCGCCGGTGATCTCGTTGCAGGGAGACCCCCCGGGGTCGAGTGAGTTGATGCGAGTGGTCCGGAGGATAGGTTGGGCGGACGATGCGCTGCGTCCGCTCCCGGCTCAGGTCCCCAGAGCGGAACGCGCGATACGGGCGCCCGCTCGACGGTTCGTGACGCGGCTGCTCAAGCAGCGCGTGGCTCGGCTCGGAGGCCACGATCTCATATACCTGAACAGCACCTACGCGTCGCGTGCTCTCCCGCTGCTGCCGCAAGACGTGCCGGTGATGACGCATTCGCACGAGCTCGGACCGACGCTCCGTGAGCTCCGCACGACCTCGCCGTGGGCGGTCGACGAGATGTTGCGACGGACCGACCGCTACGTGGCGGCCTCACGGGCGACCGCGCAGGCGCTGAGAGCCGATTTCAACGTAGACCCGGGCGCGATCGCCGTCTGTCACGAGTTCATACCGATCCCGGACCCGCTCGTCACGGACGAGGCGGTCACAAGCGCGCGACGCGAATTGGGTCTGTCCCCTGAGACATTTCTGGTCGGCGCGGTAGGAACGATCGGCTGGCGCAAGGGGACCGACATCTTCTGTCTGGTCGCAGCGCGGACCCTCGAGCTGCTTGCGGGCAAGCGCGACGTCCGCTTCCTGTGGCTGGGCGACGCTCCGCAATACGACAGCTGGTCGCTGCCGCAGGTGCTCCACGACGTCGATTCGCTCGGCCTCGGGGACCGTGTCAGGTTCATCGGGTCGAGGAAGCAGCCGCTTCCCGTGATGGCGCTGATGGACGTCCTGCTGTTGCCCAGTCGATCTGATCCATACCCGCTCGTAAGCCTCGAGGGAGCGGCGCTCGGCAAGCCGATCGTGTGCTTCGAAGCCGGCGGGATGGGCGAGTTTCTCGAAGCTGATGAGCGGCTCGTCGTTCCGTACCTCGACATCGACGCGATGGCAAATCGCGTCGCAGAACTGGCCGTATCGGATGCTGAGCGGCTGGAGCTCGGCGCAAGGCTCTCCGAGCGCGTGCGCGAGCGACATCGGCTCGAGGTGGCCGCGCCCAGGCTGCTCGAGCAGATCGAGCACGGATTTCGCGACGGCGGCCGCCGTCGAACCTAGCTCTACGATCTCTCGAGCATGCTGCCACTGACCCACGTGCAGGCCTGGAGGGACCAGGACGACCTCGAGTCGTTGTGTCGTGATCGACCGCTCGTGACGCCCGAGATCATCGGGCAAAACGCGATCTACGGCGTCGACACCGTGATCAAGTCCTACGCGGGAATTCCGGCGAACGACGCGCTCAGGATCGCGCTCCCCCACTCGCTGGAGCTCACCCGCCATCGCCGGGACACGCCGTACTACCGCATACTGGCACGGCTTCCGGTGATCGCGTACTACGCCGTCGATGGCGTGGCGCATTACCGCGAGCTCGGCATTCGCAACCTGCTGTGGCCGATGGCTGCGCCGTTTGTGTACGCGTCGCGGATGGTCGACGGCGACCGACCGGACGAGCGACGCGGAACGATCTTCTTTCCGACCCATTCCACCCCGACCCACCGGCCTGAACAGGATCTCACCGAGCTCGGCGACCGGCTGCTCGCGCTTCCCGATCGGTTTCACCCGGTGACGGTCTGCATGTACTACGTAGACTATTGGCGCGGCGCCCATCGGCCGTTTGCCGAGCGTGGGTTCAGGATTGTGAGCGCGGGCCATGGGCTCGATCCTCAATTCCTTTTCCGCCTGCGTCACCTGTTGGTGGCGCACGAATACGCGGCCAGCAACGAGCTCAGCTCGAGCTGCTACTTCGCGATCCACGCCGGCTGCCGATATCTCCACGTCGCCGATGCATTCTCGGCGGCACGCGCTGGCAAGCACGACGACGCTCGGGCCGCCGCCGTACGCGCAACGCTCGCGCGCATCAGCGACGGGGATCCCGCCGAGCAGCGTCGCGAGGCGGGCCATTTCCTCGGCGCGGATAACCTGCTCGAGCCGGGTGAGCTCCGGATGCTCCTCCGGCGCGCGAAGCAGCTCGATCTTTGGGGCGCGTGCTTCGACCGCGGCGCCCGACCGCTGCCGATCGCCGTTCTCGGCCATGGCGCTCGTGGTGGGCATCGCGTTGGTTGCAGTCGCGCCTGCGCCCGGCGTCGGTTCCGCAGGGCCTCACCCCGTTGGACGAATTGCCCGGGCAGGGGCCACAGGCAGGTCGCGGCCGGAGTAGGCCAAGCTAACGCTGGGCTAGCCTTCATGGTTGTGAGCTACGCTCTCTGACCACCCTGTTCTTTTGTCGATCGCCGATTCTCTAGTCAAGACAGGGACGACCCGATCCGAGGTCACGTGGGTCCCGACGACAACACGTGTCCGGCTGCGCCAGCTCCCCGGCTACTCACCGATCATCCGCGCGATCGCGGTCCGGGATCTGAAGGCGAGGTATAAGCAGTCGGTTCTGGGGCCCGCGTGGACGCTGTTGCAGCCGCTGGGTCTGCTCGCCGCCTTCTCGATCGGGTTCAACGCGGTCGTCCACGTGAACACGGGCGGCGTGCCCTACTACCTTTTCGCGCTCACCGGTCTCGCCGTCTGGACGTACTTCCAGGCCGTGCTGATGCTCGCGACCGGCGCGATGGTCAACAATTACCCGCTCGTCCGCTGGACGCCTTGCCCGAGGCTGGCGCTCCCGCTCGCCGCGCTGATGTCGAGCCTTCCGTCCTTTCTCGTTCCGGCGGCCGCTGCGATCATGGCCGCGATCGTCACCGACCACGTCTGGGTCGGCTCCCTGCTGGTCCCGGTGCTGAGTCGTGGCTGTTCTGCTGGTCGCGGCGTTCGCGGTCGCGCTCCGGTGATCACGGTGAGGGCGCGCGACATAATCAGCGCGCTCCCGTTCGTCCTTCAGGTCGCGGTGTTCCTCGCCCCCGTCGCGTACAGCACGGCCAGCCTTTCGGCGCCGCTCCGCGCGCTCGTCGCCATCAATCCGCTGACCGGGCTGATCGAGGCGTGGCGGTGGGCGCTGCTCGACCTGGCACCGAGCTGGCGCGCGGTCGGCGTGTCACTGGCACTCACCGTGCTCGGCCTGATGCTCGTCTGGTGGCTGTTCGCGCGGATGGAGCCGATCATTGCCGATGAGATCTGAGCAGCTGACCGGCGGTCGGGCACGGCCATCCGCCTCCGTGGTCGCCGACGACCTGGGAAAGACGTACCGCCTCGGCGAGCTCTTGCGCCTCGAACGGTGCTCAAGCGGCTGATGGGCAAGGGAGGAGCCTTGAGACGTTCGAGGCGCTCCACCGGAGTGAGCTTCTCGACCTTTCCCGGCGAGTGCTTCGGGATCGTGGGGACCAACGGCTCGGGCAAGTCGACGGTGATGCAGATCCTCGGTAGGGATCACCGTCCGAGCGAGGGGTCGATGATCGTGCGGGGTTCCGTGCTTCCGCTGCTCGCGGTGGGCCTGGCTTCCACGGGGAATTGACCGGTCGAGAGAACAGCTTCCTGTACGGGACGATTCTCGGCCTCCAGCGAAAGGTGATCGAGCAGCGGCTCGGCGCGATCGCCGAGTTCGCGGAGCTGGAGCGCCATTTCGACACGCCCGTCAAGCGCTACTCGAGTGGCATGTCGTCGCGACTCTGCTTCGCGATCGCGATGCTGTTCCCGGCGGATATCTACTGCTTCGACGAGGTGCTGGCGGTGGTTGACGGAGAGTTCCGCGAGCGATGCTTGGGCGAGATCCGGGCGCTGCGTCGAGGGGCAGCACGGTGTTCTTCATCAGTCATGACCTCACACAGACACCGCGCTCTGCGACCGGGTGATGTGGCTCGATCACGGCCTCATCAAGGAGATCGGACCGCGGCTGAAGTGGTCGAGCGATACGCGGACGAACTACGCGCCGCGAGCTTGCCAACCCGGCGGTCTGATCCGAGGTGTGCGAACGGGCGCTCGATTTCGGGGTGGGGCAGCGGACGCCGCGAGCGCTCCGCGGGAGCACTGACACCACCCGCCGGCCGGCGGCAAGCGCGGCGACCATCGCCATCGTGTCGCACCCACGACCGTGTCGGCCCAAGCGACATCCTCGGCGAGACTCGCCCCGGAGCTCGAACGTTGGACGACCCGGCCACCGGGGCCGCAGCGAGCAGCGCGTCGTACTTGTCGGCCGGCTCCAAGGGGTGCGTGCGCACGCGAAGCTCGACCGGGGCGCCGTCGCGCCCGGCGAGATCGCGCAGGTACCGCTCGAGCGCGTCGAACTCGGTATAGCCCCAGCCGCGCGGATCGCCGGTGGCACGCTCGGCGGCCAGCGAGATCGGCTCGGTCACGTACAGGATCCGTTCGGGCGCGCGGTCTCCCGATGACATCGATGAAATTCGCGGCGTCGAGCTCCCGCACGTCAGCGGCGAAGTCGTCCAGGTAGGAATTGTCACGGAGCTCGATGTCCGCCCCGGGTAACTCGGCCGCGGCGACGGCGCGCGGCGTATTCATCGGCCACCCACACCTCATCGGGGAGCACGAGCTCGCCGTCGGCGATGAACCGCATCCGGTAGTTCGTCCAGTGATCGAGCCACACGGCGCAACGGACCCCGGCCGCGCGGCTGGCGCGGACCGCGCGCCGCTCGAGCTGTGCGGTTGCGCTCGATCCGCAGAGCACGAACCCCACCCCGTCGAGCGGAGGGAGATCGTCGAACTGCTCGAGTGCGGCCGGGAGCTTGCGAGTGAAGATCTCCGGCGCCGGTCCGGCAACAACCAGCGCTATATTCCATTCGTCGAGGTGACGCCGCAGCCACGCGGAGATCAGCTCCGCCCCCGGCGTCGTGCGAAACGACGAGCAGTTGCGGCTTGGTCAACGATCGGCGGACGCGCTGCCTCCAATGGCCGGCATGCTTCGGTTGAG
Organism: uncultured Solirubrobacterales bacterium; assembly: GCA_963770735.1. Lineage (GTDB taxonomy): Bacteria > Actinomycetota > Thermoleophilia > Solirubrobacterales > Solirubrobacteraceae > Palsa-465. The sequence continues at coordinate 145,404 of CAVYRB010000003.1, forward strand.
AGAAAGTCGAACCGGTCGACCGTCAGAGACCTGTCGTCGTGGTGCAGCCGCTCCGCGAGGGCGACGCCGTTCGGAGCGTGCTCGCCGCCGCGCAGCTCGACGGTCCCGAGGACCGAGCGCAGGCGCGCGAGCAGGTAGCCATAGCCGCACCCCAGGTCAACCACTGTCGCGGCGCCTGTGGCCTTGGTCACCGCCGTGATCCGCTCGAGCTGCATCGCCACGAGCCGATCGATTGCGACCCCGAGCGAGGCGCCGAATAGCTCGTCCCCGATTGACATCGCGACCCGCTGCTCGGGGTCGCCGATCTCCAGCCGCCTGACCTGCTCGAGTGAGAGCCCAGGCTCACGCTCGACGGCGGCGAGCAGCGCGCCGTACTTCTCGAGGTTGAACTCCCGGCGGAGATGCTCGGTGGTCCGGCGCTGCTGGCGCGCCGCGGATAGCCCGAGGAGCTTCGCCGGCCACGGAGACCAGTCGGGCAGCGCGTCCACCGTGACCGGAGTGAGCGCTGCGGCGGCCATCACAGCGAGATCGTCCGAGCGCCTTGCGCCGCCGAACTCACGATCGCCTCGGCGAGCACCAGCGCCCGCGTTGCGTCCTCGGCTCTGGCACGCCGGGTCGCCGCCCTCGCGCACGCAGCGGACGAGGTCCGCGACCGCATGTCCTGTCACGTCGCGTAGTGCGCTCTCCTCGGGCGGTCCCGGGACCAGCACGCGGTAGCCCGGATGACGCTCGTCCGGCTCCTACGCCCCACCGCTCGATCCGACCGCCGGCGCTCGCGAGGCGCACCCGGCCCGCGGTCCCAATCAATTCAAATTCAAACGCGGTGAAGCTTCCGGCGTCGAGCGCGGCGAGACGCGCCCCGGCGCCGCCGGCGAAGCACAGCTCGGCATCGAGCGACGGATCGCTCCCGCCTTCGCCCAGGCGGTCCCATCCGCGTGCCGCGACCGGCTCTGCCGGCGAACATGCGCAGCAGGTCGAGCCAGTGGGTGCCGTTGTGCCGCAGACCGGCGGTGTACGTACCGTGGACATGCTGCAACTCGCCGAGCTCGCCCGCGGCGGTCGCGCGGGCGAGGCGGGTGATCGAGGGCGCGAACCGGCGGCTGTAGTTGACCGAGAGCACCACGCCGCGATCTCGGGCGAGCCTGCCGATGCTCGCGGCCGACGCGGCGGTGTCGGCGAGCGGCTTCTCGGCCAGAACGCCGCGGACTCCCGGCGCTTCGAGGATCTGCTCGAGCAGCTCAGAGTGCGTGGGGTCCGGCGTGCAGAGGCTCACCAACTCCGGGCGGGCGCGACTCGAGCAATTCCGGCACGTTGGCGTAGGCCTCGACGTCAAACCGCCTAGCCGCGGCTTGCGCCCGCGTGAGGTCGCGGTCGACGACCGCGACCAGCTCGGCATCCGGGCAAGCCGAGTAGGCGTCGGCGTGGGTGTAGGCGCCGACGTCCGGGTGTGCCCGCGCCGGCCCTCCGACACCGATCGCCCCGCACCCGATGATCGCCGCCTTCAGCTTCATCCTCTGCTCAGCGCACGGATTTCTGCTGGATCTCCCGGTTCAGCTCCCGCAGCTCGGGGCGGGCGTCGAGCAGTTCGAGGATGTCGCTCAGGCCGAACTCCGGGTCGTTCGGATAGAGCGCGTCGAACACGGCCCGGACGAGCGCCAGGTCCTCGGGGGTGTCGACGGTCAGCCGGATGTCTGAATCGCGCGGGCGATGAGCCCGGACGCTGTGCAGCCGGTAGCGCTCCGGATGCTCGTAGATGTAAAGGGACACGTGCTCGCGGTCGGCGGGGTCGTCCGTGAGGCGGTCGACCTCCGCGAGCACGGCAGTGGGAAACACCTGCACGTCCATTCCACGCGGAAACGTGCGCTCGAGCGTGTTCGAGCAGTAGTCGACGCCCGAGTCGCGGAACTGGCCGAGTACCTCTTCCACGATCGCCGGGTCGATCAAGGGACAATCCCCGCTTGTCTCGACGATCAGGTCTGCGTCGCGCGCGGCGGCGGCGCCCAGCACCCGCCCGAGCACGTCCTCCTCGCTGCCGCGGAAGCACCCACGCCGAGTTCGCCGGCGAGCGCGTCGATCGGATCGTCGTCCGGATTGGTCGTGGTCGCCACGACGATCTCGTCGAGCGTCGGGCAGCGCTGCAGGCGCTCGATCATGTGCGCCAGCAGCGGGCGTCCCGCTGCCGGCTCGAGAACCTTGCCCGGGAGCCGGGTGGAGGTCATCCTGGCTTCGATCGTGCACACAATCGATCCGCTCACGCGACGGCGTCCTTCTGCACGACGTGGGCATTGATCGCGGCCAGCTCGGGGTGGGAACGCACGTGAGCGACGATCTCGACGAGCGGCACCTCTCGATCGGCGAGCCCCAGCTCGTCATAGAGCCTGCGCATCAGCGTGAGGTCGTCCGCGGTGTCGACGGTCCACCGCAGGTCGGCGGCGTCGAAAGGACGTCGAACGCTGTGCAGCGAGAACAGCTCTGGTCGCTCGCGGTAGCAGAACCACGTCACGTGCTCACGTGCCGCGTGCGATGTCGCCATGCGGGCCACGCGCTCGAGTACGTCCATCCACAGCGCTTCGGTATCCAGACCGCGAGGCAGGTGACGGTCCAGCGTGTTCGCCGCGTAGTCACAAGTCGTGGCCCGCTGCTCGATCGCGGCGATGACCGCGTCAGTCTCACGGGGGTCGACCAGGGGACAGTCGGAGGTGGCTCGTACGACCAGCTCCGCTCGCGCCTCCCGGGCCGCGCCGAGGTAACGCTCGAGCACGTCATGCTCGCTGCCCCGGTACCACCGGATGCCGAGCCGGTCGGCAAGGTCCACGAGCGCCTTGTCCTCGGGATTCGTCGTCACCGCGAGCACGATCTCGTCGGCTTCCGCGCACCGGGCCAGCCGTTCCATCTGGCGCTCGAGCATCGGCCGGCCAGCGAGATCCATCATCACCTTGCCGGGTAAGCGCGTGGACGTCATCCTTGCCTGGACGATCAGGATCCGACTCATCGCGCGATTCTCCCACGGAGACCGGGCTCGGGCCGCGAGTCGTCATGCCAGAATCGGCGTATGACCGATGGCGGCCGGGCGCTGCTGGTTCGCACCGACGCGTCTCCGGCAATCGGGATGGGTCATGCGATGCGATGCCTGTCGCTCGCCGCCGCCTACGCCGAAGTCGCGGGGCGAGCGACGTTCGTGATGTCGTCGCCACCGACGTCGTTTGTGACGCGTGCCGCCCCCCACGGCATCGAGGTGTTGCGGCTCGCCGCGGCTCCGGGCACGTCCAAGGATCTCGAGGAGACGTCGGCCGCCGTCCGTGAACTGGAGGCGGCTTGGATCGTGCTGGACGGCTACCAGTTCGGGGGGGCCTTTCAGGCTGGTCTAACGGGCGCCGGGGCGCGGGTGCTGGTCCTGGATGACTACGGCCACGGCGGGTCGTACGACGCGGAGCTCGTGCTCAATCAGAACGCGGGGGCCGATCCGGCGATGTACGCCACCCGCCGGTCGGGCACGCGGCTGCTACTCGGTCCGAGCTTCGCGCTGCTTCGCGACGAGTTCCGCCATTGGCCGGCCGATCGGCCGGCCGTGCCCGCGATCGCGCGGCGAGTGGTTGTGACATTTGGCGGCAGCGATCCGGCCAACCTCTCCGCGCGGGTGCTGCGGGGCCTGGCAAGCGTCCGCGATCAGCTCGAGATCCTGGTGCTCGTCGGCCCGGCCAACCCGCGGCGAGCCTCACTGCGGCTCGCCGCGGCGGACTGTCCACACGCGGTCGAGATTGTCGTCGACCCGTCTGACATGGCCGCGCGGCTGGCTTGGGGCGATCTTGCGGTCGCGGCGGCCGGCGTCACGTCGCTCGAACTGGCGCGTGTCGGAACGCCGCACATCTCGATCGTGGTCGCCGAGAACCAGCGGCCGGGCGCCGCGGGACTGGAGCACGGCGGAACCCTGATGAATCTGGGATGGCACGAGGATCTGGAGCCGGAGACGATCGGCCGCGCGGTCGCCGAGCTCGTCCGCGACGCTCCAAGGCGTGCGGAATTGTCGCGGCGCGCCCGCGAGCTGGTCGACGGCCGTGGCGTACTGCGGGTGCTGGGCGCGATGGGGCTCCTCGACGAGTCGGAGGTGGCTGCGTGAGCCCGTACCTGGCTACGCGGGCGCCAGGAGGTCCCAGGCCGCCGGGGTACCACGCGCGACGTCGCGAGCCACGCGACGCCCGAGGAGGTCTTCAAGGTAACGAGGCGGCAGGCCGTACCCGGGCCGTATCGCGCGCAGGTTCTCCTGCGTGAGTGCGTCACCCGCTTGCAGGTCCTCGGTGATGAACAGGGAGCGGCGGAATTTGAGGCTTGCCCGCTCGGCGGGAAGCGGTCCGTACTGGACGTCGCCGACCGCCTGCCACGCTTGCTTGCTGCCCTCCACGAGCTCGCGGAGCTCGGGCGGCTCCAGCGAGAACGCCGCGTCGACCCCGCCGTCGGCGCGCGACAGCGTGACGTGCTTCTCGATCAAGACCGCGCCGAGCCCGACGGCGGCCAACGGCACGGCAATCCCCAGCGTGTGATCGGACAAGCCGACGGGACAACCGAAGGCCTCTGCCAGGTGCGGGATCGTCGCCAGATTCGAGTTCTCAGCGCTCGCCGGATAGGTGCTGGTGCACCGGAGCAGGATCAGGTCGCGACAACCAGCGTCGCGCGCGACGCGGACGGCGTCGCCGATCTCGGCCTCGGTCGCCATTCCGGTGGAGATCACGACCGGCTTGCCGGTGCGGGCGGCGGCGCGGATCAGCGGAAGGTCAACCACCTCGAATGACGCGATCTTGTACGCCGCGGGGTCGAGCCGCTCGAGGAACTCGACAGCGGTGGTGTCGAACGGGCTCGAGAACCAGTCGAGCCGGCGCTCCCGGCAGCGCTCTGCGATCGGAGCGTGCCACTCCCACGGCGTGGAGCCCTCCTGGTAGAGGTCAAACAGCGTGCGTCCATGCCACAAGCTCCCCGGGGTCTCGATTCGGAACTCCGGACGGTCGACGTCGATCGTCATCGTGTCAGCCGTGTAGGTCTGAAGCTTCAGCGCGTGTGCGCCCGCGTCCGCCACCGCGTCCACGAGAGAGAGCGCCCGATCCAGCGAACCATTGTGATTGGCGGACATCTCCGCCACGATCACCGGCGCGCTGCCGGAGCCAATCGGGCTGCGGCCAATTCTCATTCGTTAGGCTCGCGCCGGTGAGGGTCCTGTTTCTCGGCCCGGACGAGTCACCGACGTCAGGCTACCTCAGGCAATTCGGCGAAGATGTCGCCGCGACAGCTAATCCGATCGATCCTCAGACGGTCCGCGAGCGCCAGCCAGAGTTCGTGGTCAGCCACGGGTATCGACACATAATCGCCCCTAACGTGCTAGCGCTCATGCCCGACCGCGCGATCAATCTGCACATCTCCTACCTGCCGTGGAACCGCGGCGCGGACCCCAATCTCTGGAGCTGGATCGAGGACACGCCCAAGGGCGTGACCATCCACTACATCGACGCCGGCGTCGACACCGGAGACATCATCGCCCAACGCAAGGTGTCCTTCGGTGCCGAAGAGACCCTGTCGTCATCCTACGCACGGCTGCAGGCGGAGATCGACCAATTGTTCCGTGAGCAATGGCCGGCGATCAGGAGCGGTCGGTGCGCCCGTCGCGCTCAGCAAGGCGAAGGCTCGTCACATCGTGTCGCGGACAGGGAGCGCGTCGAGCACCTGCTCGCCGCGGGTTGGGATACATCTGTGGGGTGGCTCGCTGAACAGTTCGAAGCCCATAGCTGAGGAAGAGCTCGCGCTGCGCGGCGGCGAGCCCGTGCGCTCGGGACCGTTCGGAGCGCCGCCGCCCTACGGACAGGAGGAGCGGCAGGCAGTGACCGCGGTGCTCGAGTCCGGGGAGCTTTCCGGATTCATCGGCGAGTGGGGGGAGCAGTTCGAGGGCGGCACGGAGGTGCGGAGACTCGAGCGGGCATGGCGCCAGCACTTCGGTGTCCGGCATGCAATCTCGATGAACTCGGCCACGTCGGCCCTGTTCGCCGCAACGGCTGCCGCCGGCCTGGAGCCCGGAGACGAGGTGATCGTCTCGCCCTACACGATGAGCGCGTCCGCCGCGTGCGTGCTCGTGCGCGGCGCCACGCCGGTGTTCGCGGACATCGACCCAGACACGTTCTGTCTCGATCCGCTGTCCGTGCGCGACCGGGTGACGCCGCGCACGAGGGCGATCGTCGCCGTCGACCTCTTCGGCTTGGCTGCCGACCTCGACGAGATCATGGCGCTCGCCGACAAGTGCGAGCTGACGGTCATCGAGGATGCGGCGCAGGCTCCCGGAGCCGTCTACCGCGGCCGACCGGCGGGCACGGTAGGGCACATCGGCGTGTTCAGCCTCAACCGCCACAAGACGATCCAGTGCGGCGAGGGGGGGGTCGCGGTGACCGACGACGACCGGCTGGCCGAGCGCTTGGCGCTCGCGCGCAACCACGGCGAGGCCGTGGTCGACGCGATGGGCTCCGAGCACGGCGACATCGTGGGCGCTAACTACCGCATGGGCGAGGTTGAGGCGGCGATTGCGCGGGTTCAGCTGGCTCGCCTGGAGGAGCTGACGGCGCCGCGGATCGCCCACGCCGACCTGCTCACCGAGTGCCTGAGCGGCCTCGACGGCATCCAGTCCCCGCAGGTTCCCCAGGGCTCGCGCCACGTGTACTACGTGTACGCCCTGCGGCTCGACGAGCGCAGGCTCGGGATCTCGCGGCGAGCCTTCGCCGACGCTCTACGGGCCGAAGGGGTCCCGTGCAGCGAGGGCTACGTGGCGCCCCTGTACCGCCAGCCCGTGTACCGCCGGCGGTCGCTGCCGGCGGTGCGTGGCGAGCACGTCCCGGACTACGCCGACGGCACCTGTCCGGTCTGTGAGCGGATGCACGAGCACGAGGTGCTGTACCTGACGACGATCCATGCCGGACTGTCGGAAGCCGATATCGAGGACGTCGCGGCCGCGATTGTCAAGGTGCACCGGCGGCGGGCAGAACTCGTCTAGCGCAGTCCGTCCGGCGACTACTCGACGATCGCGACGGCGTCGGCCATCGCGCGCATCTCGTCTGCGCCGAGCCACTCGCTGTTCAGGTCGCTCGAGTAACGGAACCCGGGTGGGAGCTCCTCCCCGACCGGCTCGCCGGTGCGCCAGAACGCGTATGGGGGAGAGATGATGAACCGGTCCGCCAGCGCCCTCGCATGGCGGGACTCGTCCTCGGTGATCAACACCTCGTGGACCTTCTCACCCGGACGGATACCGATCACTCGACGGGTCGCGTTCGGGGCGAGTGCATCCGCCAGGTCGCTCACACGCATGCTCGGGATCCGCGGGACGAAGACCTCCCCGCCGCGCATCATCCCGAGGCAGCTGATCACGAACTCGACTGCCTGGTCGAGGGTGATCCAGAAGCGGGTCATCGCTTCGTCGGTGATCGTGAGCTCGCCCAGAGCGGCCTGCTGCTTGAACAGCGGCACGACGCTTCCCCTGCTTCCGACCACGTTGCCGTAGCGGACTGAGGCGAAGCGAGACGGGTCGTCGCCGACGTAGGCGTTGCCCTGTGTGATGATCTTCTCCGCGCACAGCTTCGTCGCGCCGTAGAGGTTCACCGGGTTCACCGCCTTGTCGGTCGACAGGGACAGCGTCTTCGGCACGTCGTTGGCGATCGCCGCGGCGACCACGTTCTCGGCGCCGTGCACGTTCGTCTGGACGGCCTCGAACGGGTTGTACTCGCACACCGGGACCTGCTTGAGGGCCGCGGCGTGAATCACGACATCGACCCCTCGCATCGCCATCGCGAGCCGATCCCGGCTGCGGACGTCGCCTATCAGCCAGCGCAGACGAGCGTCGTCGTCGAGCGAGCGGGCAAGCTCGTACTGCTTGAGCTCATCCCGGCTGTAGACGCGAACCGCCGCCGGATCGTGTTCGTCGAGCACAGTGCGGATGAACGCCTTGCCGAAGGAACCGGTGCCGCCCGTGACCAGGACGACCTTGCCCTGGAGCTCTCCTGAAGCCATCGTGGCCGCATCTTAGAGGCGTCTCGGGGCGGGCACGCACCGATAGCCTCCGGTGCGTGCTGAAGCGCTGGGTGGTGAGCGCGCCGGTGGGCACGGTGCGCTATTGGATCACGCTCGTGTCGGTCGTCTCGCGACTCGGGGCCGGACGAAGGATGCAGGCGCGGATGTTCATCCTCGGGCTTGTGATGCCGCTGCGCGATCGGTTCGCGGGTCCTCGAGACGCGAGGCTGCGGCTTCGGTACGGGCGACTATGCGTGCCCTGGACGGTACGCCCGAAAAGCGACTTCGACGTGCTCAACGAGTCGCTCGTGTTGAGGGTCTACGGGGCACAGCCAGCGCCGATCGAGCCCCGGTTGATTCTCGACCTCGGCAGTCACATGGCGCGAGCATCCTGTTCTGGCGCGAGCGTTTCCCCGAGGCGCGGATCGTGGGCGTCGAGCCGGACCCGGTCACCTTTCGGCGGCTGCGCGCGAACGTCGGTTCCTGGCCCGGTGTCGAGCTCCACAACGTGGCTGTAGCCGAGAAGGACGGTCCGGCGCGCTTCTCCTCCGCACGTTAGGGGTGGATCTCCTCCCTGCGGGGCGGCGGTCAGCCGGTCGTGGTGACGGGTCGTAGTTTTCGCGGTCTGATCGAAGCCATCGGACACGTCGACTTGCTTAAGGTGGACGTGGAGGGCGCCGAGTGGCACATCCTCGACGACTGGGCGCTGGAGCGCGTGGGGGCGATCGTCGGCGAGTATCACCACACGGGCGACGATGCTGCGCGCGAGCAGTTCTTCGCGCGGCTACAACGCCACTTCGACCTGACCGTCGGCCCGTCCGCCGGGTTCATCGCCTTCTGCGGGTCACGGTTACGCTTGCCCTGATGCCGATCCCGTATGGCCGTCAGGCGATCGACGAAGATGACATCACGGCGGTCGTCCGGGTGCTCCGCAGCGACTGGCTCACGCAAGGGCCGGCGGTCGAGGCGTTCGAGGAGGCGGTCGCAGGCGTATGCGGGGTGCCCTACGCGGTCGCGTTCTCGTCTGGCACGGCGGCGCTTCACGGCGCCGCTTTCGCCGCCGGGCTCGGCCCCGGGGACGAGCTCGTCACGAGCGCGATCACCTTCGCCGCGAGCGCCAACTGCGCTGCGTATCTCGGCGCAACGCCGAGGTTCGCCGACATCGATCCGACGACGTGGAACGTGAGCCCGGACACGGTCGGCGCGGCGCTCACCGACCGCACTCGCGTTGTCCTGCCGGTCCACTTCACGGGGCTGCCGGCACCGATTGCAGCGATCCGGGAAGGGGTCGGAGAGGAGATCGTGATCATCGAGGACGCGGCACACGCGATCGGGGCGCGGCAGGCCGACGAGCCGGTCGGCTCATGCGTGTATTCGGACATGGCCGTGTTCTCGTTTCACCCGGTGAAGACGGTGACGAGCGCCGAGGGCGGCATCGTCACAACGCGTGATCCTGTCCTGCGCCAGCGGCTGGTGAGCTTCCGAACCCACGGGATGGTCCGTGCCCCTGCCCGCTTGATCCGTCCTGACGAGGGCGGCTGGTACATGGAGCAGCAGGCACTTGGTTTCAACTACCGGCTGTCGGACGTGCACAGCGCACTTGGGATTTCGCAGCTCGCCAAGCTCGAACAGTTCTTGGAGCGCCGCAACGAGGTCGCGGAGCGTTACCGGGAGGGTCTCGGAGATCTCGAGCGGCTCGCACTCGCGCCGGAGCCGCGGCCGGGCGAGATCCACGGGCGTCACCTGTACGTCGTCGTCCATCGTGGCGGTGCGCCGCCGCGCCGCCAGCTGTACGACGGGCTCCGCGAGCGGGACATCCTGGCGCAGGTGCACTACCTGCCCGTATATCTGCACCCGTACTACCGCGAGACGTACGGGTACGAGCCCGGCCTATGCCCACACGCGGAGGACTACTACGCCGGCTGCCTGTCGCTTCCGTGCTACCCGACGCTCACCGCTGAGCAGCAGGACGCGGTGATCGCCGCCGTGCGCGAGCTCGCGTGAGGGCTCGTTCTCCCTCGCGCGTAACCGTCTGCGTCTGCACGTACAACGACGCCGCTCACGTGGGCCGGGCGATCGAGTCGGTCCTCGCCCAGACTCACGAAGAGCTCGAGATCGTGGTCGTCGACGATGCCTCGACCGACGGGACCTTCGAGGCCGTGGCGGGCTACGACGACGCGCGAATCCGCGCGGTTCGAAATCAGGTGAACCTTGGCAACGCACGCAATCGCTCTCGTGCGGCTGCGCTCGCGAGAGGAGAGTTCATCAAGTACGTCGATCAGGACGATTGGATCGCCCCTGAGTGCATCGCGGAGCACCTGCGCCTGTTCGACCGGCGACCGGGGCTCGGGCTCAGTTTCTCCAGGCGCGAGTTGCGCTTCGAGAACGCAAGCGCCGAGGCCGCGGCTGGATGGCGCGAGCGCTATCGGGATCCGCACCGTGCGTTCGCGTTGCTGGACGAGATCAACGACGGGCTGTCGCTGCTGAACGACTACATGAATCGAGGATTTGGCGAGAACTGGGTCGGCGAACCGACGTCGGTGATGATCCGCAAGGCCGCGCTGGAACGAACCGGGCTGTTCAACCGCTTCCTGCGGCAGGCGGTGGACATCGATCTCTGGATGCGCCTGATGGCGTTCTTCGAGGTCGGGTTTCTCGACGCGGCGCTCTGCACGCGCCGGGTTGGGAGTACGGCCGAAACCGGGCCGAACATGCTGGAGCGCCGGGCTTGGCTCGACCGGCTGTGGATGCTCGAGGGCCTGATCGAGATCCCCGAGATCCGCTCGCGCTACCCAATGCTCGGGTCGATGCGGAGGGCCGCGCAGAAGTCGATGCTCGTGTCGCTCGCGACCGGGCGATATCGAAATCGCAGCCTTGCCGCCGCGCTCTCGGACGGTGAGCGGTATCTGGCGCACGCGACCCGGCGGCGGGTCGGGGTCCGCGCGTCGGTCTACGACAAGCTCGGGCCGTCGGGTTGACGACGTCTGCCGACGTGCGCCCGTGCGCTCGCGACCACACGGTCGATCGCAGGTATTGCGGAGAGCGCCAGCAACGCTGGTCGAGGCGAGCGCTCGACTCCGCTCACCGCCTTCCAAACGGTGCTGTGCCAGGATGATCCGACGGCCCGCCGCACCACCGGCTGGCTCAGCATCTGACGGCCGCCGAGCTCCACGGCGAAGACTCCCGTCACGGGACCGACCGCGAACATCGCCGCCCCCGAGAGACCAGACCAAGCCTCTCGCAAGAACGCGCCGATCCCGTCCCTCACCAGTTGGCAGTCGTGGAACGAGATGATTCCGGCTCCCGCCAGCGCCTCGGCGCAGAAGCGCGCATCGCGCAGCGCCGCTTCGTCGGTGTGCTCACCGTCGATGAAGCAGAGATCCGGCTTTTCGGGAAGCTCGGACGGCCGCAGCGACTCCGTCCCGGCCTCGAACGTGGTCAGCTTGTCGAGGTTAGCCGCCGGGAGCGTTCTAAGCAGCGACAGCATCGTCTCGAGGCGGTTGTCTTCGTATCTCCAGGAGCCCCCACGGTTATCGGGCGGGTCCGTCGGGCGTGGGTCGATCGACATCACGTGTGCGCACCGCGGGTCCTGTATCAGCACCTGCAGCGAGCCGCCTTTGTACGAGCCGATTTCGAGGTATCGGAACGATTCCAGCGTGGTTGCGACGGTTGCGTGCAGCGCCAGCAGCGCGCGCCGGTCCCAGTCGTTCGTCTGCGCCTCGATCGGTGAGAACAGGGACACATCGAGTGCCTCGATCCGCTCTTCCAGCCCGCTCACGGTCGAGCCCCCTCCGCAGTCAGCCACAGTTCGATCACCATCCCGGTGCCAGTCGCGGACATCAACCGGCGAGCCGCTCGCTGCAGCGCGTGCGGCAGGAACGTGTCGCCGGTGAACACGCGGCTGTCGGCAACTCGGTAGCCGCTGCGCTCGCCGTGTGCCGCGAAGCACTGACGGGTGAACTCGTACAGATGGAAGGGCGGGTGCATCGGGCTGGTGTTCGTGACGAAATCGAGTCCCTGAAGCTTGTACGCCAGGTTCAGAAGCCTCCCGACCAGCCAGTCCGAAGACGGCACCTCGACTCGAATCAGGCCACCGGGGGCGAGCCAGCCGAGTGCACGCGAGAGCGCGCCCGCCGGGTCCGGCAGGTGCTCCATCACCGCGGACAGGCTGATGAAGTCGAACCCGTTGGTCGGGAGCTCGGCTGACTCGATCGGCGCCGCCAGCAGCCGCTCGGCGGGAATCCGCCGCTCCAGCGCGTGCGCGCGGAAGTGCTCGCTCGGCTCGATCCCCCAGGTATCAAAGCCGCTCTCCTGGAACGCGAGCATCATCCGTCCCGTCCCGGCTCCGACGTCCAGGACCGTCGGGCGCCGACTTCCTCCGCTCCAGCGGTTCATGAACTCTCGCGCCTGGTACTCGGCGGACGCGGCGCTCTGCTCGAGGTGCTCGCGCGTCCAGTACTCCTCGGGTGGGAGCTCGTAATGCTGGGCCAGCGTCGCGGGCATGGGCATCGGGTTTGCGAACACGAGGCCACACACGCGGCAGCGCTGGACGCTCACGGTCACACCCGGCTTGCGCGTGGGCCGGATCCCCTGGTGAGAACTCAACCGCCTCCCGAGGATCCCCGCATCGAGCGTCGACGCTCCGCACATGTTGCAGGACTCCGCGCGGACGAACATGTACGACAGGTCCATTCGGTTCGACGCTACCCGGCTCGCTCGAGCTCGGCCACGATCCGCGACCGCCGGCCGCCGACCCCTGCGAGTCCCTCGCGGAACCCCCTGAAGTAGTTGAGCCCGACGACGAGTCTGTACGCGGGGTGCAGGAACCGGTCGGGGAGCCCGAGGCGCTCGCCCGCGAGGACCGCCGCCTCGAGCACGCCGAGGATCGGCCGGGACGACAGGCCCGACTTGAGGACCTTCCGCGCGCTCGACACCCAGTCGTCGCGGAGCACGTACGCGTTGGCCCGCGCAACGGCCCCGCGCGCGTGGATCTCCGGGTACTTGTCGCAAAGCCGCGCCGTGTCGCGGGCGCCGAGGCGCTGGAAGCGGCAGTACCGGCGCAGGTCGGCGGACTGGTCGTTGTGCACGCACTCGAGCTGCGAGTCGTACACGAACCGGATCCCCTGTCGCGTGGCACGCTCGGCGAGGTCCTGGTCCTCGCAGGTCACGCGGAAGCGTTCGTCGAACAGGCCGACACGCTCGAGAGTCGCGCGCGACATCGACAGGTTGCGCGCCGTCGGGACCGTCATCTCGTACAGACCGTCGCCGATCGCGGGCCCACGCCGGGTTTGCTCGAAGCGCCGCTCGGACGCCTCCAGGTAGCGCCCGAACGAGCTGCCGGCGAGCTCGGGGAGCTGGGCGAAGCCGCCGACGACCCAGGTGTTCGAAAGCCGCTCGTGTGCCGCGGTATGCCTCGAGATGAAATCGCGGGGGACCAGCAGATCGTCGCTGAGGAAGATGATGCAGTCGCTCGTCACGTGCCCGAGGCCTGCGTTGCGACCCGCCGAGACTCCGCGGTTCGGGTCCAGCCGGAAGGTCTTCAGCCGGTACGGGGGGGAGGCCGCCGCGAGCACCTCGCCGGTCCCGTCCGAGGACCCGTCGTCGACGACGATCACCTCGTAGTCGGTGGGGGGGACGTCCTGGCGCGCGAGCGCATCGAGCGTGGCCGGTAGCGCATCGGCGCGGTTGTAAGTGCTGATCACGACGCTCGCGAGCACGCTCCGCCCCTACCTGCCTGCCGCGATCGCGCGCCAGTTGGCGGCCGCGCGGCGAAACCGCCGCCGGTGCTCGGCCTCACGCCCAGGCGCCGCCGACTCGAGCCACAGCGAAAGGGCCGTCACCGCCGCGAGCAGCCGGGCGTGCGGCTTGCCGTAGACGATCCGGCACGCTCGGTCGACGCCCGCCGCGACCCGCCGTTCGGTCTCGGTGTCGCCCCATGTGGCCCTGGCGCTCGAGCCGGTGTCGTGGATGAACGACACCGCCGAGCAGACGCCGACGCGCCAGCCGGCTTGGCGCATCCGCCAGCACCACTCGATGTCCTCGCCGTACATGAACAGATCCTCGCGAAGGGGCCCCACCTGGTCGATCGCCGCCGGCCGCACGACCATCGCGGCTCCCGGCACCCATCCGGCGTCGAGCTGGTCGCCGCCCGTCCAGTACGGGCCTCGAAGTACCCGGCCGCGGACGCCACGCGGGAGCAGTCGGTGCAATCGGGTGAGCTCGAGCAGGCTCCGGGCGACCGACGGCATCGCCCGGCCGGGCGCCTCCCAAGTCCCGTCGGCTTTGACCAAGTCCGGGGTTGTCACGCCCACCTGCAGATGGCGATCCATCCATGCCACCAGAGACTCGAGGCCGGCGTCCGGGACGCGGACGTCGGGATTCAACAGCAGCAGGTACCGGCCGGTCGCCCGCGCGAGCGCAGCGTTCGCGCCTGCGGCGAACCCCCGGTTCTCCTCCAGTCGCACGACCTTCGCGCTCGGCAGGATTCCGGTGAGCACCGCGACGCTGTCGTCGGGCGAGGCGTTGTCGACGGCGACAAGCTCGGCCCACCCGCTCTCGACGGCCGCCCGGATCGAATCGAGGGACCCCGGCAGCGCTCCGGCCGAGTTGTGGAGCACGATCGCGATTGTGATCTCAGGCGTCATCCACTCCACTCCTCCCGAAAGCCCTGGAACAGGTACAGGCCAAGGAGCCCTCGGTACAGCCTCCGCAACTCACGGTCGGGAACACGGGCCCGCTCCAACGCGGCTATGAGACGTTCGAGCAGACGCAAGGGGCGATCGCGCCCCAGCGCTTGCTTGAGGAGCTTCTTCGCCACCATGCGCGGGGGATCGCCCACGGAGATCGGGCGGTTCTCTCGCACGTATGCGGTTTCGGTGAGCTCCGCCGGGTACTTCCGAGCGAGGATCGCGACCGTCTGCGCACTGCGGTTCTCGCGGATGCAGTAGTCCCGCAGCGTGAAGTTGTTGTCGTTGTGTAGCGCACAGAGTCGTGTGTCGAGCAGCAGCGTGATCCCGGCGGCACGGGCGCGCATCGAGAAGTCCTGGTCCTCGGCGCCCGCGAGCGGAAAGCCCTCGTCGAATCCCCCGATCCCGAGAAATCGATCGCGGGCCAGCGCGAGGGTTGCAGCGCTTGCCAGCTCGATCCGCCGGGACTGAGGATCGCCTGGCATCGGCTCCCCCGCTGCTTCATCCTGGAATTGCCGCTCGAGGTCGATCCTGTAGCGCCCAAACGGGGTCGCTCGCAGCACCTCCGCTGCCGCTGGGCTGAATTCCCACCGTGCGCTCACCGCGACATCGCCATGGCGCTCGAACGAGCGCACGCGCGCCCTCAGGTCCGACGGTGACAGGATCCTGTCGTCGTCGCAGAACAGGAGGAAATCGCCGCTGGCAAGTTGAGCGCCGCGGTTGCGGGCGTGCGCCGCTCCCTGCTGGTTCTGTCCCTCGAGCCGGACCGGCACTCGGGGATCGTCGACGCTCGCGAGCACGCGCTCGGCGGAGCCGTCGTCGCCGTCGTCGACGACGATGATCTCGTAGCGCTCTGGGTCGTAGTCGAGCGCGAGCAGCGCGGCCAGTGTCTCGCGCAGCGCGTCCGGGCGCCGGAACGTCGGCACGACGATCGAGAAGCTCGGGTCGCGCACGCGGCGGCTACCAGTCCTCTCGCCGCAGGAACACCTCGAGCGTCAGCAGCGTCCACAGCGCGTGGCCTCGATTGCGGCTACCGCTCGCATGCTCGGCGAGCAGCGCGTCGACCGCGTCCGGGCGCAGGTGCCGCCGCACGCGCGCGTGCTCGCGCCCGAGCATCTCATCCACGTAGCGCTTGAGGTCCTCTCTGAACCACCGGTCGAGCGGCACGCCGAATCCCTTCTTCTGCCGGCGCAGGATCTCGGGCGGCAGCTCATCGCGAAGTGCGTGCTTGAGCACCCGTTTGAGCGACAGCCCGCGTGCCTTCAGCGCCGGCGGCAGCCCGATCGCGTAGGACGCCAGCTCGCGGTCGAGGAATGGCGAGCGAACCTCCAGGCCGTGAGCCATGCTCATCCGGTCAGCCTTGATCAGCAGGTCGTCGAGCAGGTAGGTGCGGAGGTTCAAGTCGAGCACGCGGTCGAGCGAATGGAGCCCGCGCGTCGACTCCCACTGCGCGGCGTACTCCCGCCGGGCCCACCCGTCGGGGTTTTCGAGCAGCTGCTGGCGCGACCGCTCATCGATGAAGCTGATCCATTCGAGGTATGCCTCTGGCATCCCCCGCTCGGCGACGGCGGCGAACCGCTGAGCACGCCCGACGCGTCCTCGTAGCGCGGTCGGTGGCGCGAGCGCGAGCGCCCGGCGGCCGGCCGCTCGAACCAATCCGGGCACGCGCGCGTAGCCGCCGAGCGCGACCGCCGCGGCAAATCGGTCGTATCCCGCAAAAAGCTCGTCTCCGCCCTCGCCGGACAGCGCCACCTTCACGTGGTGGCTTGTCAGCTCGTTCAGCAGGTAGGTCGGGACTGCGCTCGAGTCACCGAACGGCTGGTCGTGGTGCCAGACGAGGCGCTCGACGAGATCGACCGCCGTGGGACGCACGACGAACTCATGATGGTCGGTTGCATACCGGCTCGCGACCAGACGGGCGTAGGGGCGTTCGTCGAAGCCCTCACGGTCCTCGAAGCCGATCGTGAAGGTTGCAACCGGCTTGTCGCTGATTCCGGCCATCATCGCGACGATCGCGCTGGAGTCAATTCCACCGCTGAGGAACGCACCGATCGGCACGTCCGAGATCGTCCGTCGGGCGACGGCCTGCTGGAGCAGCTGCCGTACCTCGGAGGCGGCGCCGTCGAGCGATGGGCAGCGGTGCCTACCGTTCGGCCGCTCGGGCTCCCAGTAGCGCTCGATCCGAGGCTCGCCGTCCTTCTCGAGCGTCAGCACGTACCCGGGGGGCAGGCTGCGAACGCCGGCGAAGAACGTCCTCGGGGTCGGCACGTAGCCGAACGTCAGGTAAGCCGGGATCGCGCCGGCGTCGAGCT
This sequence comes from uncultured Solirubrobacterales bacterium, assembly GCA_963770735.1. Taxonomy (GTDB): domain Bacteria; phylum Actinomycetota; class Thermoleophilia; order Solirubrobacterales; family Solirubrobacteraceae; genus Palsa-465. Next base: position 162,433 of record CAVYRB010000003.1, read on the forward strand.
CCCGTGGCACCTCCGGGTGGGCCAGCACTCCCTTGATCTCGCTGGCGAACACGAGCGTGTCCGGCGAGGACCAGTAGTAGAGCGGCTTCTTCCCGAAGCGGTCGCGTCCGAGCATCAGCCGCTCGTTCCGGTGGTCCCAGATCGCGAACGCGAACATCCCATCGAGTCGCCGGGCCAGCTCGGCCGCGCCGAGGTCCTCCGCCAGATGGGCGAGCACCTCGGTATCGCAGCGGGTCGCGAGGCGATGTCCGGCCCGCTCGAGCTCGCGCCGGAGCTCGACGAAGTTGTAGATCTCGCCGTTGAGGACGGCGCCGACGGCCCCGTCCTCGGAGCTGAGCGGCGGGTCGCCGTGCTCGACGTCGATGATCGACAGCCGGTTCTGGCCGATCGCCCCCGGTCCGTGGACGAACGCGCCCTGCGCGTCGGGTCCCCGATGGCGCTGGCACGCCAGCTGTGCCTCGATGATGGCCTCGCGAGCGCGGTCCGGGCGCCCCACGAATCCGGCGATTCCGCACACGTCGCCTACTGTACGCGTGGCGGCGCGAGCGCCCTTTTGTAGAGACGGTCGATCCGCTCGACAAGCGTCTCGAGCGAGAACCTCGCGGCGACCTGGGCGCCCTCGGTCGCCGCGCGCTCCGCGAGCGCCCGATCGGCCAGCACGGCGGACACGGCGACGGCCAGCTCACGCTCGTCGGTCCGTTCCACGATCCGCCCGGCGCGTACCACGCTCGCGACTCCACCGACCCGGGTGCTGACGACCGGCGTCCCCGCGGCCTGTGCCTCGATCAGGCTGACTGGCGTGCCCTCGTTGTCGGACGTGAGTACGACCACATCGCTCGCGAAGCAGACGTCGGCGACGTCGCGCCGGAACCCGGTCCACGTCAGCCGTCCGTCGAGCGCACGTGCCTCCGGGCTCGCGCGAAGCTGCTCGCGCAGTTCGCCGTCGCCGACGACGAGGAAGCGCGCCTCGGGCCGCTCCGCGGCGACCTCGACCGCCAGGCGCAGGAACCGGTCGATCCGCTTGATCGGCGCGAGACGGGCGATGACGGTGACCAGCGGAGCGCCGTCCGGGATCCCGAGCTCCCGCCGCAGCCGCTCGCGGCGCCCCCGCCGCTCGTCGTCGCCGACCGTGAACGGGGCGAGGTCGAAACCGAGCGGCACGACGTCGAAGCGGTCGGCCGAGGCGATTCCCAACGCGACGAGCTCGTCGCGGACCTCATCGCTGACGGCGATCAGCACGTCCGTCCGCGGCGCCAGCATTCGCTCGATCCGCCGGAAGATCGACGCGGTGCGGCCGGAGAAGTATCCGGTCAAGGAGTGGCCGTGGTAGGTGTGGACCAGCACGGGCCGTGCGCGCCGGCGCGGAAACGCGACCAACGCTGCAAGCCGCCCGAGCGCGCCGCCCTTGGCCGCGTGCGTGTGGACGATACGCGGGCGCTCGCGCAGCAGGATCCGGATCAGCGCCGGCAGAGCGACCGCGTCGCGCCAGCCGGGGTTGCGCCGCAGCCACGTCACGAGCACCGGCTCGACTCCGAGCTCGCGCGCGATGTAGTCCATGTTCCCCTCGTCGGGCTCCTCGCGGCCGCGGACGAGCGTGGTCGTGTAGCCGCGCTCGGACATCCGCCGCGTGAGCGTGATCGCCTGAATCGCGGGACCGCCGATGTTCAGCCGCGCGATGATCCTGACGACCCGGATCGGCTCCCCGGGTGAGCCGCGACTAGCCGGGTCCACCCTGAGCGACGAGTATCGGCTCTGCGCTCGCGATTGGCATCGCCGCCGGAGCGTCCGGAACCGTTCCTGCAATCCCGCGCGGCCGCCAGCGCGCGGTGTCGAGCACGACGACCGCGCCCACGCCACATGCAAAGGCCGTCAGGGCGAGCGCGGTCAGCACGCCTGCGCCGAGCTCGTAGCCGGCGATCCCGAGCGCGCACAGGGTCAGCTGCACGGCGCCGAGCGTGGCCACGACCCGGCGCGGCGTCCGCCTGACAAGCAGGATCCGGTGGGTGAGGTGGTCGCGCCCGCCCGTCACGAGCGTCACCCCGCGCCGCCACCGTGAGAGGCTGACCAGCGCCACGTCGAGGATCGGCACCCCGACCAGCATCGCGCCGAGGAGAAGCCCCGCGTTGCCTGCCGGGGCACTGTGCGCCACGAGCATCACCACGGCAGCCACCGCGAACCCGGCCAGCATGCTGCCGCCGTCGCCGAGGAAGATCTTCGCCGGACGAGCGAGGTTCCAGCGCAGGAAAACGGCGGCGGCGCCCGCGAGCGCAAACGCCATCCCGGCCAGCCCGGGATGTCCCTTGATGATCGCGAGCACTCCAGCGCCGGCGACGCTGACCGCTGTCATCGTCGCGCAAGCTCCGTCCATGTTGTCCATCAGGTTGAACGCGTTGACGAGGCCGACCGTCCAGACCAGCGTCAGCGCGACGTTGACGGCCTCCGGCGCTCCGGTGCGCCAGCCGAGACCTGCGAGCACCAGAGCAACCGCTGCCAGCAGCTCGGCGAGCAGCCTCCATTTCGGAGCGATCGCGATGCGGTCGTCGACCGTCCCGAGCGCCCACAGGGCGACGGCGCATCCGATCACCACGGGCAGCTTCCAGTTGAACGCTCCGCTTGCGGCCGACCCGACCAGCCACCCGACCAGAAGAGCGGCGCCCCCGAGCAACGGCGTCGGCGCTTGGTGCTGACGGTACTCGCGCGGCACGTCGTAGAAGCCCGTGCGCTTGGCGGCGCGGATCGCGAGCGGAACCGCGACAAACGCCGCCGCGGCGCCCGTAACCAGGCCGACGACGGCCGACAGCTCAGTCGACACGAGCGCCGATCAGTCGGTCGTGGCCACGTGCGGATGACGCAGTCTCATCGAAGTGCTCGATTGTGCGCTCGAGCCCGTCGCGCAGGGACACCAACGGCTCGTAGCCGAGCTGGTCGCGAACGCTCGAGAGGTCGGCGAGCGAATGCTTGACGTCTCCGATGCGCTCGGGCGCGTAGACGGGTTCGATGTCCGTGTCGATCAGGTCGCGCAGCTCGTCGACCAGGCGGTTGACGCTCACGCGCTCGCCGCAGGCGACGTTGAACACGTTGCCCGAGACGCCCGGAGCGTGCATCGCGAGGACGTTCGCGTGCACGACGTTGGCCACGTACGTGAAATCTCGGGACTGGGTGCCGTCGCCGTGGATCACGGGCCGCGTGCCCGACCGCAGCGCGGAGATGAAGTTGGGGACGACGGCGGCGTACTGCGAGCTGGGATCCTGACGGGGACCGAAGACGTTGAAGTATCGGAGCGCGACGGTGTCGAGCCCGTAGACCTCGCTGAAGCTCCGGGCGTAGCCCTCGCCCGCGAGCTTGGCGGTCGCGTAGGGGGAGATCGGCTGCGTCGGCTCGTCCTCCCGGCGGGGTGCGGTCAGCGGGCTCGAGCCGTACACCGACGAGGAGGAGGCGCACACGACGCGGCGCACGCAGTGGTCTCGCGCCGCCAGAAGCACGTTGAGCGTCCCGATCACATTGGTCGCGTTGCTCGTGAGCGGATCCTGGATCGAGCGCGGAACCGACGGGAGCGCCGCCTGGTGGAGAACGATCTCGCATCCGGCCGTCGCCTTCGTGACGCGCTCATAGCTCTGGATGTCGCCCTCGATCAGCTCAACCTCATCACCGAGGTCGCCGACGTTGCAGCGCCGGCCCGTTGCGAAGTTGTCGAGGATCCGGACCTGGTGACCGGCCTCGACCAGATGCTTCGACAAATTCGAGCCGATGAACCCGGCGCCACCGGTGACTAGAACCCTCACCGCACAGCCGCCGTGACGCCCGCGGTGATGCCGGCGCCGAGCGCCAGCTCCGCCTGCTGATAGGCGATCACCTCGTCGAGCGCGTCGTCGAGTGAACGCAGCGGCCGCCAGCGCGTCAGCTCGCTGATCGCGCCGATGTCGGGACGCCGCCGCCCGAGCTCTTCGAAGCCCTCGTCGTAGGCAACCTCGTACGGAACGAACGACAGCGAGGAGCTCGATCCCGTCCGCTCGACGATCCGCTCGGCGAGCCCGGCAATCGAGATCGACACGGGATTTCCAACGTTGAACACGCGGCCGACGGCGCCGTCGTTCTCGATCAGCGCGAGCAGTCCGGCGACCGCGTCGCGGACGTGCAGGAAGCACCGCGTCTGGGTGCCGTCGCCGTAGACGGTCAGGTCCTCCCCGGCGAGCGCCTGCTGGACGAGCCGCGGTACGACCATCCCGTACCGGCCGCGCTGGCGCGGGCCGATCGTGTTGAACATCCGCACGACCATCGTCTCGGCGCCCTCGTCGCGGTGATAGCCGTGGGCGATCGCCTCGCCGTAGGACTTCGCGATCGCGTACGACCACCGGCTCTTGAACGGGGAGCCGAGGATCCGGTCGGAGTCCTCGGTGAGCGCCTCATCCGAGGCCTTGCCGTACACCTCCGAGGTGGAGGCGTAGAGCACGCGCTTGTCGTGCCGGGCGGCGGTCGAGATCACGACGTCGGTGCCGTGCACGATCGTGCGCAGGGTCTCGAGCGGGCGGGAAACGACGAGTTTCACGCCGACGGTCGACGCCAGATGCAGGCAGCGGTCGCAATCCCGCATCAGCTCGTCGATCAGCGCCTCGTCGGTCACCGAGCCCTCGATCAGATCTGCGGCACCGCTCGCGACGAGCGCCTCGATGTTGGCGCGCCGGCCGGTGCTGAAGTCGTCGACGATCGTCACGCCGTGGCCACGAGCCACGAGCGTGTCGGCCACGTGCGAGCCGATGAACCCTGCCCCTCCGGTTATGAGGTACCGCATGCCCCGGCCTCGATCCTTGCGTCCGCCCCGTTACACCCCTTCAACCCTCGCCGAAGGCGCCCCTGGGTCATTTACAGTTTGACAATTGTAGCGCGTGGCGCCCGCACTTCAACCCTAAGAGATTTCTTAAGGGTAGTGCGATTGGATGATTTCTGGAAAAGGTGTCCGCTCCAGCCCTTCACGGCCCACATGATCCACCGCCGAGGGCCCGGCGACATCCGCGAGGCCAACCCCATCTCATCCGGACGAACTACGTAGGTAGGACGCCCCGGCCGCCCGACGCCATGGCCGATCGGGGAGAATCCGCGACGGTGGGCTTCGTCGACATCCACGCGCATCCGTTGCCCGGAATCGACGATGGACCCGACGATCTCGAGGAGTCGGTCGCGATGGTGGCGGCCGCCGCGGCCGCCGGGACCTCGACGCTCGTCGCGACGCCGCATCTGCGCGCCGACTTCCCCGAGGTCGACGTGTTCGAGCTGGCGGACCGGTGCGGAGAGCTGCGGGAGGCGGCCCGGGACGTGGCGCCCACGCTCGAGCTCGTTGGGGGAGCCGAGACCTCACTCGGATGGGCGCTCGCCGCGACCGACGAGGAGCTGGCGCTCGCGAGCTACGGGCAGCGGGGGACCGATCTGCTGATCGAGACGCCGCTGGCGAACATGCCGCCGATCGAGCCGATCCTGGGCGAGCTCCGGAGCCGCGGCTACCGGGTCGTCCTCGCCCACCCCGAGCGGAGCCCCGATTTCCAGCGCGACCGTGAGCGGGTGCGCGCGCTCGTGGAGGAGGGCGCCCTACTCCAGATCAACGCTGGTTCACTCGTCTCGGAGGCGCCGCTGTCGAGGACGCGCAAGCTCGCCAGGTGGCTCTGCCGCGAGGGGCTTGCCCACGCGATCGCCTCGGACGGGCATCGCTCGCGCCGCTGGCGCCCGGTGGGGGTGCTCGCCGAGGGCGTCGACGCGCTTGCCGGGCTCGTCGGCGACGGTCGGGCCCAATGGATGGCCGAAGACGCCCCGGGCGCGATCGTCCAGGGTTGCGAGCTGCCGCTCTGGCCCTACTGACTACCGGCTGCCGGCGCTCCCAGAGACTCGATCCAGTCCCACGCTCTGCCACACAGCGAGCGGGCGGCAGAGGGTGCGACGTAGGTGAGCGGGCCGGGGGCGTTTGCGCGCACGACGGCCAGCGGGCCGACCGGGAAGAACGGTCCGGCACCTCCCGGGCCGCCGCTCCCGGGGTAGAGCGTCGCGTCGCCGTAGGAGAGCGTCACGCGGTGCCTGCCGGGTCCGAGTGCGGCGCTCCCGAGCGGTGTCCACTCGCCGGCCTCGTTCAGTTGCTGGTGCGAGCTCGCTGTTTGCACGGAGCCGAGGTCGGCCTGCAGCCGGCGGAAGAAGGATCCGCCGAGCCACACCCGGTAGCGTCCCGCCGCCGGCGCCACGAACGACGCGACGGTGTCGCCGACGGGGAGCGGCGAGGGGACCGACATCACCTGTGGGCGCTCGCCCGATGCCGCGACGATCAGCCCGCCGGGCGGCGTCGAGCGCGCGAGCCTCGCGACCGCCGCGCAGCTCGGGACGCCTGTCGGATCGACGGCGTCGCCGACCGGGATCGACGAGAGCACCGGCCGGCTCGGCTTCACGGGCCGCTGCCAGACCTGGTACCAGGTCCCCGTGTAGACGAGGCGGTACGGCTGCGGCGGACGGCTCGCGACCGGTGAGGTTCTGATCACGATCGTCCGGTACACGAGCAGCGCCGCCAGCTGGAACTGGTCGAGGTCGGCGTAGCCGGCCTTCGGGAGCAGCTGGCCGTTGCGCAGCGGGATCGTCCGCCGCCGCAGCTCGGAGGGGCTCTCCGCGTCGATGCTCCGCAGGAAGTGGCGGGCGCCGTAGGGCTGATACTCGTTGAGCAGCGCCGGGCCCTGGCCGGCGAACTCGTCTCCGATGTGCTGGAGCTCGCGGAACTGCGCGTACGGCGCCAGCGTCACGTGGTGATAGGCGGTCGCGTTCGACCACAGCACGCCGCCGCAGACGGCGACCAGCGCCACCGCGCCGATCCCGCGGCCCGCAAGTCGGGCGCTTACCCCGCGCGAGGCCTCCGCGCCACCCGTGCCGTCCCAGGCGCGGGCCCAGGGTCGGCCCTCGAGCAACAGGGCCACGCCCGCGAGGCTCGCGAACAACGCCGCCGGCGATGCGATCGCGATCGCCTTCGCCTGCACCCACGGCGAGCCGCGGACGGACACCAGAGCGATTCCGACAAGCCCGCTTCCGAGATACAGCCAGACCATCCAGCTTCGCCGGCGCCAGGCGACGACCAGCGCGACGATCCCCGCGGCGATCGCGAGCGCGATCAGGAGATAGGTGATCGTGGTCGCGTCCGGCGGATCGATCCTGAAGTCCGCGGCCGGCCAGATCCCGAACAGCTGGAAGCCGTTGAGCGGGTGCAGGAGGTTGCCGAGCTCCCCGCCGGTCAGGGCCCCGTTCGCGTCGGCAAATCTCAGCGCGCCGCGGATCAGTAACGCCGCGGTCACCGCGCCGAGCGCGAGCAGACCGGCGACCTGCAGCCGGTTCGCCGACCGGAACCACGTCCGCAAGGCGAACCCCCCGACGCCGGCCAGCACGGCCGGGAGCCACACCGCGCCGCCGTAGGCCAGCACCGACAGCATCCCAAGGCACGCGACCGCCAGCGGGATCAGGCTTCGCAGACGTGCCTGCCGCTCCACCACCGGGATCGCCGACCCGACTACGACCGGCAGCATCGCGGCGGCGGCGAGCTCCTTGATCCCGCCCCACAGCGAATAGCCGTAGATCAGCGCCGACTGGGCGGCGATGAACACGACCAGCGCGCGGAGCCGAGGCGAGGCGACGAGTCGGTCGGCAAGCGGCCAGAGCGACAGCGCGAGCATCGCGCCGAGCAGCGCCAGGTACGGCTGGAACGTCCACGCGAGATCCTGACCGGCCAGCTGATGGCCGAGCCCCCAGGGCAGCAGGGCGCCGACCGGTTCTCCGCCGCCCAGGTACGCGCCGAGCGTCGCCTGGTAAGTCGACGGCGCGAGGTGGGCGAGGCTGTGCCCGTGAGCGAGGACGCCGTCGGTCATCGCCATCCACGTCGCCGTGTCGTCGAGCTTTACGTACCCGGTGAACGTCGGGTCCCCGGTCGCGAGAACCGGCAACAGATAGGCGACGTACACGGCGACGGCGGCCACCAGCGGCCACGGGCCGAAGCGCGAGCGCAGCCGCCGCGGCCGGCCGAGGACGAACCCGGCCACCGCCAGCACGACCACCAACGGCGTCGTCAGCGGCGCCGTCTCGCTGAGCTTGGTGGTCAGCTCGCTGGCGCAGATCACCACCGCGAGACCGGCCGGCACGACGAGCGGCCCCGGGAGCTCGAGGCCGGCAGCGCACTCGAGCAGCAGCCCGCAGCCGAGCGAGAGGACCACGAGGATGGCACCGAACAGCAGCCAGCAGGCGAGCTGGATCATTGCGAAGGAGAGAGTGCCTGATGCGGTGCGTCTACGAGCGGGCGCCCGTCTCCAGCAGCTGGCGCAACCTGCGCAGCGAGCGCGACAGGATCTGCTGCACGTTCGCGAGCTGCAGGTTCATCAGCGCCGCGATCTCAGGCCCCGTCAGGTCACCCCCGAACCGCAGCGCCACCACCTCCTGGTCGCGATCGCTGAGCGCACTCAGCGCATCTACGAGCTCGGACCGCAGTGCGAGTCGCTCCTCGGGGCCAGGGACCGCCGGACCGGTTCGCTCGTCGATCGGCTCTAACTGACCGAGTCGGTCCCGCCGGAGGTGATCGATATGAACGTTCCGAGCGATCGTCAGCAGCCAGGTGGCCTCCGACCCGAGGCGCGGATCGAACCTCGCCCACGCCCGGAGAGCGCGCTCGAACGTCGCCTGCGTGAGGTCTTCGGCTGTATGTCGGTCCTCCACCCGATAGGCGAGGAAGCCGTACACACGCCCTACCTGCGCGTCGTAGACGCGAGCGAAGTCGGAGTCCCTGCGGTTCATCCGGTAGACGGATCCTGTCAGGCTTAGGTCGGTCGGCGCGTATACCTAAACAATGACCACGATCAAGATACGCCCCGCGGTCGGCGCGACCGCCTTCATACTCCTGGTCTCGGGATTTACGCCGGCACTCGCTACGGCCGGCAACCGCAACCGCAACGGCAATGGCAATTCGCCCGCGGGCAACTCGGCGATCAACCAGTACGTCGAGAGCTTTCCCACCGCCGGAGGCGGCAAGCCGACACGCGGCATCGGTGGGCATCACGGCCACGGATCGGGCGGATCGGGCGGCACGGGCGCGGTGTCCCCCTCGACCCAGCGCGCGATGTCGAATAGTGGATCGGCCGGGCAGGACGCGGTCGCGTTTGCGAACGCGACCGCACCGTCTACGGGCGGAGTGGGGCAGACGGGTGGCGGCGTCGCGAATGGCGGCAAGCACCCCGGGGCCTCCGGCGCGGGCCCTGGTGGCAGATCCGGAGCTCCGGGCGCCGGGGGTCTCAACGGTTCCGGCGACAGCGGCAACTCGTCATCGTCCGGTGGCAGCTCACCGGTCAGTAGCGTCCTCAGTGCGTTCGTCGGATCTTCGTCGAACGGCGGTCTCGGGCTGTGGCTGCCGGTACTGCTGATCGTGGTCCTGCTGGGCGGATGCGCCATCGGCCTACGCCACCGTTCCCGGCGCGGATCGAGCTAACGGCGACCACCGTGACCGGCTCTGTCGCTGCGGGGGCTGAGCGCCCGCCGCGTTCTAGAGAATCCTGAGGATCCGCTGCCAGCGGGCTTCGTGATCCTCGGCGATCGGGTCCGGCTCGAACCCGAGCCTCAGGTAGGTCCTGATTGCGGCCAGCCGCCAATCGTCGATCTCGAGCGAGGCGGCGCCCATGTCCTCCGCGACCATCCGGTGAAGGGCGGCGAGCGACACAGCTCGACCCAGCCCCCGGCTACGGAGCTCGCGCTCGAGCAAGACCATATGCAAGTAGCCCGAGCCCGGTTCGATCGGCGATCGCTTGGCGGTGGCCGATCCGACGAGCTTCCCGTCCGGATCTACGAGCAGCTGGATTCCGTCGTCGAGGACGTCCCTATCGCCCCAGAGCTCGCGTCGCGCCCTGCTTTCGTCCCAGTAGCCCTTCGGGCCGTTCATCAGCTCTCCCCAGGCGGCGAGGTCGGTTTCCGTGGCGCCGCGGATCGAGAACCCGACTGGCAACTCGATCGGCGGAAGGCCGGTGAGCGAGGGGCGCCGCATCCGCAGCCGCGTCCGATCGCCCGGGCCGAACGACTCGAGCGCGACGAGCCCGAAGCGCGCTGCCCACGGCGCCTGGGGGCGCCTAGGTCCGAGTGTGCCCGTGACCGGAGCGCGGGCGACCAGATGCCCCAGCAGCGCCACCTCGCGATAACCGAGACGCTCGGCCTCGGAGGGATCCGTACTGAGCAGCTGATCGCCGGTCACGGGGTGGACGGCGGCGTGGAGGGGGATGGTTTGTGAGGTCTCCGAGCGGAGGAGGTACCCGGCCGGCGCCTCGGGATGGCTCGGGGTGTCTGGGGCCACCAGAAGGATCTGGGCGGAGGCGAGCGCGCGGCGCGCGGCCGCGCGGAGCTTGGGCCCGAACCGGCTGAAGCCACTCCACGTGAGCGGCTCGGCCGTCCAGCGGACGGCCGAGCGCAGGGAGGGCCGGCCGTTGCTGATCGGTCCCGACGCGGTGAAGACCCGGCCCTGCTCGTCGATCCACAGCGGCTCGCTGTCGTCGGTGGGTCCCGCGAAAAGCGCTCCGAGCTCACCGGCTACGAGGCCGGGAGGTGCCCGGTGGACGCCGTATCGGTGACGGCGAGCGTCGAGGTCGACGCTACGGACGAGGCCGGCGAGGCCATACGTATTCTCAGCGTGCGGAGGGTGGCACGGCGCAATCGGGTACGGCACGAGGTAGCCGATCACCGCCGCGTCCTGGAGGCCCCGAGCGAGAGGGTCGTCCGCGCCGGCGGCCAGCACCGGCTGGCCGCTGTCGGGGTGGCGTCCGCGCAGCAGCGGATCGAACAGCGGCAGCGGATCTTGCTCGACGAAGCCGAGCAGCGTCGGGTCGAACGGGTCGGCTGATTCGCCGAGCACGAACGGGTCCTGAGCGTCGCGCAGCGTCAGCGAGGCAGTGCCGGTGAGCGGATACTCGCGCAGGGACCCGAGCACGTGGTCGACCGCGTACCCGTGGGGCGGCGCCGGGTCGTTCGAATAGGTGTAGTGACCCGACGCCGGGTGTCGGTGTCGGCAGAGCAGCCGGGTCTGCGGTGGTCGCCAGTGCGGCATCGAGGAGAGCCGGTAGGCTGCCCCGGGCGGCAGCTCGGGGAGCGCGGGCGGAGCTTCGCGGAAGTGGACGTCCCTCCGGCGGCGGAGCCTCGGGGAGCCGAGTCTCACATTGAGCGAGGGCCCCGGCGCCGGGATCGCGTCGGCGTCGCGCTTCAGGCATCTCCATTGAACCTTCGCGTGGACCCCGAGCCAGCGCGCGAGTGCCTCCAGCGGACGGTGACGCGGCAGCGACAGCGAGGCCGGGGGCGCCGAGGCGCCAGTGGCCCTCCAGCAGAGCCCTGCGAGCACCGCCTCGTCGCCCCTCTCGCCCTCGAGCAGCCGCAGCGGTGGCAGCTCGGGCTCTGAGTCGGCCAACACCAGTGCGGCGAGCCCTGGGTGGGAGCCCATGATCCGCAGGATCTTCTCGACCAGGGCCGGGTCCGCAAGCAGCTCGGCGGGGGAGCCGTACGCCGCGAGCACAAACCGACCGCGAGCGGTTCGGAGGCCGCTCGCGAGCGCCTCGCCCCAGGATCCCGGCCGGGGTTCCCGGTCGGCGGGGACGAGCAGCTCGAAGTCCGCGCATGTCTGGGGCGGAACCGCCGGATGCGAGGGCGGCGCGTCGCTGCACCCGGTCTCGGAACCGAGGGCGATCACGGTCAGCGCCGGATTCCACTCCGCCTTGATCGCCGCGCGCCGGGAGTACAGGGCGGCGTGCCTTCGGGCCACGACGTCGCGGAACGGCGTGGTCGCTTCGATCACATCGTTGCGTGAGAATCCGTGCCGCCGGCACAGCAGCGTCTTCGTCTCCGCCGGCTCGCCGTGGACTCCGTTCTCCGCAAGTGTCAGGACGAAATCCCAGTCCTCGTGTCCGACCACGAGGTCCTCGGGGAAGCGAAACCCGCGGTCGAACACCTCGCGGTCGAACAGCGATGTCACGGCGCAGTAGTTCGCGCTCAGGAGCACCTCGAGGTTGTACGACGGCATCTCCAGGTAGTCGCGCCTGTTTCCGAAGAACTGAAGGTTCGGGTAGACGAACCCGATACTCGGGGCCGCGCGGTTGAGCTGGTCGACCAGCTCGGCTACGGCGGTCGGGACCAGCAGATCGTCCGCGTCCAGGGGCAGGACGTAGCGTCCCTCGGCACGCTCGATCGCTGCGTTTCTCGGCGGTGCTTGGTCCGCGGTTGTGGCCCAGCCGCAGGACGGTTGCCTTGCCCGCGTCCTCGATCGCCGTCAGTGCCGCGGCCGTGTCGGCGTCGGTCGAGCCGTCGTCAACGACCAGGGTTTCGATCGGCGAGTAGCTCTGCTCGGCGACCGACTCGACGCACGCGCGCAGGAAGTGGCCGTCGTTGAAGCACGGGATGATCACCGACACCAGCGGCGTTGTTCCGGGCCGCCGACGAGCGAATGCGGGGCGGGCCGTCGCCGGCGGCTGGGGCGGCGGCTCGTCGCGGTCGGAGGACTCCTGCGAGCAGCTCCCCGTAGAGCGAGGCGTGCTCGGCGGCCATCCGCTCCAGTGAGAATTCGGATCGAACGATCGCTCGCCCGCGCTCACCGAGCCGCTGCCGTAGGGCCGGGTCGGCCGCGAGCGAACGCAGAGCCTCCGCGTAGGCCGCCGCGTCGTCGCGAGGGCTGATCAGCACTCCGCTCTCCGGGGTGATCAGTTCCTCCATGCCCGGTAGCTCCGGGGTCACGAGCACGCGCCGCATCGCCATCGCCTCATAGGCGACGGCCGGTAGTCCCTCCCACCGACTCGTGAGCAGCACCGCGTCGCATGCGACGTACCACGGGGCGAGGTCGAGGCACTCCCCGTGCATGATGACCTCCTCCGACGAGGCCGGCGATCACGATCTCGCGACGGACCGCGTCCCCGAGATCACCGTCGCCGATCACATGGAGCTGGAACCGTGAGCGTCGTTTCCTCAGCTCCTTCGCCACGTCCACCATCAGCAGCGGGTCTTTCTGATCGACGAGGCGCGCCGGGAACAGGATGTGAAACTTGTCCCGGCTGAGGCCGCCGATCGGCTCGATCCGATCGGGATTGAAATCCCGCTCCGAATCGACCGCGATCGGGACCATCCTGCGCTTCGAGCTCGGCACGTCGTAATCCCCTAGTCGCTCGCTCAGCGAATCCGAGCACAGCGAGTACGCGTCCACCAGGTTCCCAAGGCGGGTCGTCACATATCGCACGTAACCCGACCGATTGGGCTCCTCGCCATGGAGCTGGACGACGACCTTCGGGGGGCGGGGAAGCGCCGCGATGTCCGGCAGCAGCTCGAACGCGATGTTCGAGTTCATGATGTGCGATGAGCCGGATAGCTCGCGCGTGAATGAAGGACAGAATGAACCGCGGGAACTCGTCGCCGGCCATCAACTCCGGCAGCTCCCAGAGTTCCTCGGCATACGGAGCCACCTCGCACAGGCGCCGGTTCGGCGAGTGCTGCGTCGTGATCAGGCTCGCGCGGAACCGCTCGCGGTCAAGAAACCGGAACCAGTCGACCGTCGCCTTGTCGGAGCCCCGATATCGACCCACGGCGCCAGATACAGAAGCGGTATCAGCTCGTCGGCCGCCATGGCGATCCCGTCACCGCCTCAAGCATACGATCATCCTTGGGCCCAGACCCCTAGCGGAGCGTCAGCTTCCCTTGCCCCGCGTACGCAACCGATGTCAGGTTCCTGGCCATTACTACGTATCAAGGTGCGATGAGCTTCGTCGCCGCTCATCCTGCCCGCGCCTACCAGCCGACCCTGAAGCGGATCGATACCCCTGCGATTGGGACCTGGGTGCTCGGCTTCGGCTTGGTCCTGTATCTGGCGATCAAGGGCGGCGGCTACGACATCGTCGTTCGGGACCAGATCGGGGTAGTGATCTGGTGGGTGGTTCTGATCGGCGCCGCCTTCGCGATCCTGCCTGCCACGAGGCTTGCGCGCGTGGCGTGGATTGCGCTGGGCCTGTTCGCCGCCCTGACACTGTGGACCGCGCTCGCATCCACGTGGTCGCTGAGTTCGGAGCGTTCTCTTCAGGAGCTCTCCCGGATCGCCACCTACTTCGGCGTGCTGCTCCTGGGAGTCGCGATCCATCGCGATCGCGCGCGAGCGCTCGGACAGACCGCGGCGGCGGTCGGGGCGGCGGTCGCGGTCGTCGCGGTCTTGGCGGTGATCTCGCGTTTGTCCCCCGGCACGTTCCCGACCGCCGAGACGACCGCCGCATTCCTGAACGGGGCCCGGCCCCGCCTCAGCTGGCCTCTCAACTACTGGAACGGTCTCGCGGCGTTGATGGCGATCGGATTGCCGCTGCTGCTGGTGGCCGCGACGACGGCCAAGCGCCTGTGGGCCCAGGCGGCCGCCGCGGCGGCGATTCCCGTGGTCGCGCTGTGCGCGTACCTGACGGCTTCGCGCGGCGGCGCGGTCGAGATCGGCTTCGCGCTGATGATGTTCATCGCGCTGGCGGCAAACCGCATCCCGAAGGTCGCGACGATGCTCGTGACGTCCGCCGGCAGCGCGATTGTGATCGCCGGCGCAGCCCATCGGGGCGCGATCCAGCACGGTCTCACTGGTCACGCCACGAGCGCTCAGGGCCGCCAGCTGCTGGTCACGATCCTGTTGGTGTCCGCGGGCGTGGCGGTCGCCCAGGTCGGGATCGGATTCGCGGCGCGGCACGGAACGCTGCCCACGCCTGCTTCGCATTGGGCGCCGCGAGGCCCAGGTTATGGTCGGAATCGGAGTTGCCGCGGTGATCGTGATCGGCCTCGCCGGCGGGGTTCCCAGGGAAGCTCTCGCATGCCTGGCACGACTTCAAGAGGAACTCGTCGCGAAAGCCTCGGGAAGACTCTCGGCACGAGGTTCAGCTCGCTCAACGGCGAGGGCCGCTATCAGTACTGGCAGGTCGCGATCCAGCAAACGAGCAACCACCGTCTGGATGGCTCGGGCCCCGGCACCTTCCAGCTCATCTGGCTACCACATGCCACCCGGAACGGCGGATACGTGGTCAATGCACACTCGTTGTACGTGGAGACGCTCGCGGAGTCCGGTGTAGTCGGGCTTGCCCTGCTGATCGGCTTCTTCGCGGTAGTAATCGGCGCCGCGATCGCCGTAGTCGCTCGTCCCCGGGACGGCGATCGGACGCTTGCGGCGGGTGCGGCCGCGGCGGTGATCGCGTTCCTAGTCGGGGCGGCCGTCGATTGGGTGTGGCAACTCCCGGTGCTGCCTGTCGCAGTGATGCTGGTCGCGGCCGCGTTGGTCGCGCCCGCGGCGGCGGCTAGGAAGATGCGTGCGATCGAGGAGGACCAGTCTCCCGCCGAGCCGCCGCGGCGGATTTCGCTGCTGCTGCGTGGGACGCTGGTGCTCGCTGCGATCGCCTGCCTGATTGGCATCTCGGTTCCGCTGGCGACGGCGAGCGATGTCCGCAACAGCCAGAACGCGGTCGACGCGGGCAACAGTTCAGCGGCGCTGGCAGACGCTCAATCGGCGGTCCGCGTTGAGCAAGGTGCGGCATCGGCGCGTCTGCAGCTTGCGCTTGTGCTCGAACTTCAGCGAAAGCTCCCTGCCGCCGCTAGCAGCGGCACGGCAGGCGACCCGCGACGAGCCGCAGAACTGGTCCACGTGGTTGGTGCTCTCCCGGCTCGAGGCCGAGACGGGACACCCCAAGGCGTCGGTCGCCTCGTATAAGCGAGCGCGATCGCTGAATCCCCAGTCCGCGATCTTCAGGCGATGAGCGACGAGCCCAAGCCCGATCTCGACGCCGATACTGCCGAGGATCGGCAGATGGCGGACTGGCTCGAGTCCGAGCACGCCGGTCCCCGGGGCCGGGTTCCGCGGCGCGCTGGGCCGCTACCTCGGACGCCGCGACCCGGGCTTTGGCCCGCGGCCGCCGCGACTACGCCTGATGAGCGCCGCGTGTGTCGGCGGGGGTGCCGTGGTGCTGGCGCGTGGCGGCGCTGCAGGCGACCGGGGCGCTTTAGCGGCGCTGCGGGGTGGATCTCGCCACGAGCTCAGGCGATATATGATCGTGAATCTCGATTCACCGCCTCGTGCGTCCGGCGGTGAACGTAACCATTAGCTCAAGACCGAGGGAGCGAAAGTGGATCTGAACGACACTCCCGAGCAGGCCCAATTTCGGGAGCAGGTGCGAAGCTGGCTCGAGGCGCACGAGGAGGAGGCTCCTCCGCGCTCGGGCTCGACCGAGGACCCCGACTACATCAACGCGCGTCGCGCGTGGCAGGGCAAGCTTGCCGAGGCCGGGCTTGCCGGCGCCACGTGGCCCAAGGAGTACGGCGGGCAGGGACTCGGGCCGATCCAGCAGCTGATCATCGGTCAGGAGATCTCACGCGCTGGCGTCCCGGGGATCCTCGACGGAATCGGCATCGGGATGCTCGGCCCGACGATCATCGCCCATGGCGACGACGAGCAGAAGAGCCGCGTACCTGGCCCCGATGCTCCACGGGGACGAGGTGTGGTGCCAGCTGTTCTCGGAGCCCGCGGCGGGCTCCGATCTCGCTGGGATCCAGACACGTGCGCGTCAGAACGAGGACGGTACGTTCACGCTCAACGGCCAGAAGGTGTGGACGACGAACGCTCAGTTCGCCTCGTTCGGGCTGCTGCTTGCGCGTACCGACCCGGACGTCCCCAAGCACAAGGGCTTGACGATGTTCATCGTCCCGATGGACGCCGAAGGGGTGACGGTCAGGGGTCTGCGTCAGATCACGGGCGAGGCCGAGTTCAACGAGGTCTTCTTCGATGACGTCGCGATTGATTCCGAGAACGTCGTCGGAGGCGTGGGCAACGGCTGGGGCACCGCGCTGACGACACTGATGTTCGAGCGTCTGACGATCGGATTCGGTTCGGAGTCCTTCGGGTCGCCCACGCGGCTGGCAGAGACGCTGGGGGCCGACGCCGCCGCCCGCCGCGATCAGAGCGTGCGCCAGACGCTGGGTGAGATCGTCACCGACATGACGGCGGTCCGATTCACCGGCTACCGCGCGCTGACCGCCCTGCAGCAGGGCCAGATCCCCGGCCCCGAGGCGGGACTCGCGAAGGTGACGATGGTCAACGCCGGCATCACCGCGATGGATCTCGCCGTCGACGTGCTAGGGCCGGAGGCGCTGGCCACCGACAGCGACTGGTTCTACCTGACGTCGTTCCTTCCGGGGCTGAAGTCGGCCGGCGGTACCGAGCAGATCCTTCGCAACACGATCGGCGAGCGGGTGCTCGGGTCTGCCGCCGGAACCGCGGCTCGACAAGGGGATCCCCTTCAGCGAGCTGCGCGCCAAGGAGAAGGAGGCGTTGGCGTCATGAACCTTGCGCTCACAGACGAGCAGCAGCTGCTGCGGGAGGCGGCGCGGAATGCGCTCTCGCGCCAGAACAGCATCGCGGCGGCGCGCGATGCGCTCGAAGACCCGAACGCGCTCCCTGATCTGTGGCCGACGGCGGTCGACGCCGGCTGGCCCGGGCTCCTGATCAGCGAGGACCGGGGCGGCGCCGGCCTCGGCGTGTTCGAGGCGATGCTGGTCGCGGAGGAGTGCGGACGGGTACTCGCGTCGGTGCCGCTGCTAGGACTCGTGCCCGCCACGGCGATCCTCAACGCCGCGGGCGACGAGTCGCTCGAGGCGGTCGCCAACGGCGGGCTGCGGCCTGCATACCTCCCGGCACGGCCCCCGGGGGAGCTCGAGGACGGCTGGTCGGTCGATCCGGGTTCAGGGTGGGAGCGAGCCGAGGCTCCGCGGGCCGAGGTCGACGGCGCCGAGGTCGTGCTCGACGGCACCGTGGCGTTCGTCCCGGAGGCTCCGGACGCTGACCTGCTGGTGGCGGTCGGCCGAGGCCGAGGACGGCAAGCTGGTGGCGGCTGCCGTCCCGGCGGACGCCGACGGCGTGCTCGGTCGAACCGGTGATGCGCTACGACGCCACGCGCTCGCTCGGCCACGTGACGTTCTCGGGCGCGCGCGGCCGGCGGCTCGACGTCGACGCCGACGTGTGCGCCGACGCCTGGTACGTCGCGCAGTCGCTGCTCGCCGCCGAGTGCGGTGGGCGCGGTCCAGACGTGCCTCGACCGCAGCGTCGAGTACGCCAAGGAGCGGTTCACGTTCGGCCGCGCGATCGGCTCCTACCAGGCGATCAAGCACGAGCTGACCGAGGTGCTGCGGAGGCTCGAGAACACTCGCAGCCTGCTCTACTACGCCGGCTGGTCGCGCGAGTCCAAGCCCGACGAGTTCCCGTTGGCGGCCAGCGCGGCACGTTCTTCGGGCGGAAAGGCGCTGGACTTCGCGGCGCGCTCGATGATCAACGTCCACGGCGGGATCGGCGCGACCTGGGAGCACGACGCGCCGCTGTTCTTCCGGCGCGCGGAGCTCTCGCGGCGGCTGCTCGGCGGGACCCACGACGCGACCGACCGGGTGGCCGAGCAGGCGATGACGGCGGCCGTGTAGCTCCCTCGCCTCACGCAGCTTTCCGCACTCGCGGAGAGCGCTGTGGTAGCTTGCCGCCGGAGGCAGGGACCGTGTAGGTCGTTCAATGGCAAGGGGGAATGTTGCCAGGTCGAGTAGTTGAGCACGGCGGACTTGCCGGGCAGGTGTCGCGCGGCGTTTCGTACCGATGTCTCGTACTCGGCCGGCGAGTAGGCGCCCGTTCCCGAAACATCGTGATGCGCAACCACCGGGCGGAATTGCAGCTGGCTCGGGGCCGATGACGCCTGATCTGGCCGAAATCGTTCCCGAGCGGGTCGAGCTAAGCCCCGGTGAGGAGGGCGCGGTCGGCCGAGGCCGACCAGGAGCCCGTCCGGCGAAACCGGTCTCAGGGCGCGTTTCCGGCCGGATTTGGGCGCGGATGCTCCGTCTCATCAGAGGGCCACCGCGCCGAATTCCTGGTTGCCTCGGATGCTCTAGCGCTGGCGTTTGCGACGCTACCTCACGATCTTCGGTCCTCTGGCGACCGCACAGGCGTCTGCATCGGGAGTGCCGATCTTGTCGTCTTCCCGGTGATTGCGCTGATCCTGCTCGCGCTCAGCGGCAACTATCGGCGTCGACTCACAGGCGGCGGTGCTCGACGAACTAGCGCGGGTCGCCGGTCTCGTCTCGCTGGCGGCGATCATCACCGTGGGGTTGATCGCGCTGGCGGGCTCGACCCCTACGCCGGCGGCGGACATCCTCCGTCCGTGGATCCTTGCCACGTGCTTGGTGTGTGTTGGCCGCACGGCGATCGCATGCGGCTACCAGGTCCTGCGGGCGCGAGGATCCGTTGGGATGCCAACGCTGATCGTCGGAAGCGAGGGCGTGGGGACGCGGATCGCTCGCCGGATACAGTCCGATCCGCGTGTGGGACTCCGGGTGATCGGATTCGTGGATCCCGCTCCGCTCGTCGATGAGGGGTCCGGCGCACTGCGCCCCACGGCTCGGCGCTCCGGAGGAGATCTCGGAGATCGCGACGCGCACCGGTGCAAGGCATGTGATCTTGGCGTTCACGTCGCTATCGAGCTCAGGACATGGATGCTCTCGCTCGCCGGTGCTTCGCCCTCGGACTGGAGGTCTCCGTTGTCCCCCGGCTGCTTGACGCGGTCAATCGCCGAGTTACGGTCGAAAGCATCGGGGGAATCCCCGTTTTGCGTCTTCGCGCTGTGAATCCCCGCAGCCCGCTGTTTTCCTTCAAGCATGTCGTCGATCGAGCCGCCGCCGCGGTGTTGCTCGTTTTCCTGAGTCCGGTACTCATTGCGTGCGCGATCGCGGTTCGATTCAGCTCGCCTGGACCGATCATCTTCCGTCAGCGACGCGCCGGGCGCGACGGACGGCGTGTTCGACCTGCTCAAGTTCCGCACGATGGCGGAGAGACCTGGCGGCTCCGAGGGGTTCGTTCTGGCCCCCGGGCTCGCGCCGGGCGGCGTCGAGGGTGACGATCGCCGGACGCGGGCCGGCCGCTTCCTTCGCCGGACGTCTCTCGACGAGCTACCGCAGTTGCTGAACGTGCTTCGGGGGGAGATGAGCCTCGTCGGTCCACGTCCCGAGCGCCCCGAGTTTGCCGAGGGCTTCAAGCGGGAATTTCTCCGCTACGCTGACCGCAATCGAGTCAAGGCGGGCATCACGGGATGGGCGCAAATCCACGGGCTACGGGGCCAGACGCCGCTCGAGGACCGGGTCGACTATGACAACTACTACATCGACAACTGGTCCTTGTGGTTGGATCTGAAGATCCTGCTCGCGACGATCCCAGCGCTGTTCAGAGGGGAATGAGTGCCCAGGAAGCCGCGATTCGCGCCGACGGCCGGCACTTCGGTCTCTGCTAGCCTGCGGCTCGCTGACGGGGAAGGGGGCTGGGGAGCCACCAGGTCGATCACCGGGCGATCCGATGTGTGCACGAGCAGACAGGAGACACGTGCACGACATGCTCACGGTCACTGATGCGTTCAACCCACGGCGGAGGACACTGAATGGAAGTCGCTGACTACCCCTCGGGAGACGCGACGACGGCGCGGGCCTATCTCCAGGTGCTGCGCCGAAGAAAGTGGATCATTCTGCAGCGGTGGGCGTATGCGTCGCGGGGGCGCTGGCCTTCTCGCTGACCCAGCAGAAGCTGTACCAAGCGACGGCGCAGGTTCTGCTGAGCTCCCAGAACCTGGCCGCACAGCTCACCTCTACTCAGCAAGGGGGGGTCAGTGGTCAAACGCCGCAACGGATCGCCGCGACGCAGGCAGGTGTCGCGCGCCTTCCCGTCGTCGCGCGCAATGCGCTGAGTCGCACGGGCAACAGGACACTGACGCCGCAGCAATTCCTCAACAAGTCGGAGCGTCACGGCAGACCCGACCGCCGACTTTCTCGACTTCTCGGTGACGGATCACGATGCGTCACGCGCGCAGCGGCTCGTCAACGCTTACGCTTACGCGTACACGCGTTACCGACGCTATCTCGATACGTCGTCAATCCAAGCTCGCGCTCGCCAGCGTCAGCAGCCGCCTCACGCAGCTTGCGAAGGCGCGGCAGCAAAACAGCAGCCTCTACTCCAGCCTTGCCGGGCGGCAGGAGACACTTCAGACGATGGCGGCGCTGCAAACATCCAACGCCTCTGTTGTCCAGCAGGCCGGCGAGTGACGCAGACGCAGCCGAAGACGGGACGAAACGTCGTCCTCGCCGGCGTAATTGGGCTTGTGATCGGGTTCGCGCTCGCGTTCCTAGCTGAGGCGCTCGACACGCGCGTCCGCACCGGCGAGGAGATCGCCGACCGGCTCGGCGCCCGCTACTCGGGCGGCTGCCGACTCCGCCGAAGCGCGTACGGTCCGAGGACAACCTGGTGACGCTAGAGGAGCCGAGAGGCGCTCAAGCAGAGGCGTTCCGGATTCTGCGGACGAACTTGGACTTCGTGATGATCGACCGGGACCCGCGGACGATCATGATCACGAGCGCCGTCGAAGCGGAGGGGAAGACGACCACGCTTGCGAACCTTGCCGTCACGCTTGCGCGTGTGGGGAAGCACGTGGTGCTCGTTGATCTCGATCTGCGCCGGCCATATCTCGCCCGGCTGTTCGGGCTTGACGGTCCGGGCGTCTCGCAGGTTGCGCTTGGCCGAGTGTCTCTCGAGCAGGCGCTCGCGTCGATCAGCGTTACTGCCGCCGGGACGAGTAGCGTTGCGGATCCGAATGCCGCCGGCAATGGGCATCGCGATGTAGAAGAACATGCCGACGGTATCGCCTTGCCAGGCAAGCTCGAAGTACTCCCGTGCGGGTTACTACCACCCGATCCGGGAGAATTCGTCTCCACGCACGCCGTCGGAGAGGTCTTGCGGGAGCTCCGGGACCGCGCCGACTTCGTCCTGATCGATGCACCGCCGATGCTCCACGTCGGCGATGCCCGGGCAATCAGCCAGCAGGTCGAAGGCGATCCTCGTGGTGACGCGTATCAATATCCGTCGCCAGATGGTGGCTGAGCTTCGCCGCGAGCTCGCGGCCGTGCCGACTCCCGTGCTCGGCTTCGTTCTTACTGGCGCGGACCACGAGGCTGGCTACGGCTACGGCTACGGCTACGGCTACGGCTATGGCTATGGCGAAGGCGCGAGCCGTCCGCGGCCTTCTACCGCGCTCGGCAAGCTCGGGGCGGCAAGCCGCGAGTGACGGTCTCCTGCGAGCGGGCCTACGCCAGTGGGGTCAGTCCTCCCTACGTCTAGCGCCGCTTGAGGGTCTGATCGTTCACATCTCCGGGTCCCAGGCCGGGCGGGTGCTGGGGCGAATGCTGCGCTCCTGCTGCGCACGGTTCGGGATGCCACGAGCGCTTCGTGTGGACGGCAGGTCCTGCACAATGACGCAATCGCCGGTTACGTAGACATTCATTCGCACGTTCTCCCTGGGATCGACGACGGCCCATCCGATCTCAATGAGGCGCTCGAGCTGGTACGCGCAGCCGCAGCTGCAGGGACCGAGCTAATCGTCTCAACGCCGCATCTGCGCTGGGATTTCCCGAACGTGCATGCGAACGAGCTGGCGATCCGCTGCCGGAGTCTGAGCGAGGACGATCGAACGCGAGCAAATCCCGATACGTCTCCTCTGCGCGGGCGAGGCATCGTTGACATGGGCGCTCGAAGCCAGCGACGAGGAACTGCTGCCTCGTAAGCTATGGCCAGAGGGGAACCGACCTCCTGATCGAGACGCCGACCGAGACGGTGCTCGGGATGGATTGGTCCCTTTACTCACTGCAGGCCAAGGGCTACCGGATTACGCTCGCCCACCCTGAGCGGAGCCCGGCATTTCAACGGGACGCGAAGTCCTCTGCGTGAATTGGTGGATCACGGCGTCCTCCTCCAGGTGAACGCCAGCTCTTTGCTTGGCGCAGCACAGCGACGCGGGCACGGGAGGCTCGCACGATCGCTGTGCGAAAACGGCTTGGCGCATGTACTGGCCTCCGATGGGCACCGCGCCAGCGACTGGCGGCCGGTGACCGACCTCGCCGAGGCAGCGAGCGTCGCCACTGAGCTGGTCGGCCCCGAGCGGGCACAGTGGATGACCCGGACCGCGCCATCCTCGATTGTCGAAGGGGCGGCCCTGCCAGAAGCGCCTGCCATAGCGTCACAACGTCGGCCGCGGAGGCTCTTCGGGCGGCGCGATCATAGCTAGGACCGATGAGCGCTCGGTGCCGCATCAGCGGGACCGGCTCGGTCCTCTCGGATTGCGCCTCTCGGGCGGCGTAAGTATCGTGAATCCCCGTTAGGCAAGAGGCCTCCCGACTAGTGACTGGGCCTCCTGCACGTGACCTACCTGCTTGGCGTCGCCTTCTACCGCCGCGTGGATCTGCCCACTAGTGGCTTACGTAGTGCGACGGCTCCGCTTGCGCCTTTTCGCCTAGACATGACCGTTCATGAACTCTGTGTACGCCTCCTCGACTCGGCGTGCCGCTGATGCTCGTTGAACTCGGCGATGGCAATCTCACGCGCACGAGCGGCCATCTGCCTCACATCGGACTCACGCTGAAGTGCCGCGACGAGAGCTGTCTCCAGAGCGCTGACGTCACCGTGGGGAACGAGCACGCCCGTTTCGCCCGGCGAGATCACGTCTCGGATTCCAACGACGTCGGTCCCGACGACGGGAAGCCCAGCGACCATTCCTTCAACGAGACACCTACCGAACCCCTCGCATGTCGACGTTAGAACGACAGCGTCGGAAGCACGCATCACGGTCGGGATATCGTCTCGATGGCCCAGGATCCGAACGCAGCCATCGAGGCGTAGAGCATTGCAGCACTCTCGGATCGAGGCGGCGCGAGGGCCGTGGTCCGGCCAGCAGCACTTGGAGGGTCGGGACCTTGGCGATTACCCCCGGGAGGGCCTTGAGCAACATCTCATGATCCTTAGGGGCCTCGAGGCGCGCCACCATCGATAACACGCGGTCCGTCGGCCGCAGCCCGAGCTGATTGCGCGCCGGCGTCGACTTCTATCCGATCGAGCTCACCAGTAAACGCCTCTACATTTATTCCATTTCCGATGAACCGGCGCTTACTCGGCGCGACGATGTGTTCGGCGACCGCGCGGTGCATGTCATCTCGGTTGAGGAAAGGATGGCATCAGACAGCCTCGCGGTGAGCCTCTCGAGAACTCGGAGAGCGCGCGCGCGCGGCGAGCGAGGCGGGTTCTAGGAAGTACCAGCCATGTACGGTGTGTACTATCACCGGCACCCCGGCAAGTCTTGCTGCAATCCGCCCGGCAAACCCGTGGAAAGCATTATGCGTATGCACGATCGCGGGACGGTCGCGCCGACACAACATCCAGAATCTCACGCTCCATATCGCGATCGCAAGTGGACCTGGGCGGCGGCCCATCCCGAGGGACCGGTGTTCGATCCCGAGCGCACGAAGGCCGCGAGCCCATTCATCATCGTCACACACCGCACAAATCCTCCAACCTCGCTCATCAAGAAAGCGCAGCTGCTCCCGGAGGACACTGTTCAGCGTGACGCTCGTTCCGACACGAAACACGAGTCGTCCTTGACTGTGGTCGGTCACGGGAGCCTCGGCGCCGCCTGCGCGGTTCTCGAGTTTGTCCGACGCCGCTGCGGGCCGGAACGGCCAGAATATGGCCGCGTCGCGCGCACCGAAATGCGTAAGTAGAGAGGGGTCTATCGCTGCGAAGACGAGATCAGCTTACCGTGCCCGGGCACAGCACGGTCCTCGGTTCGGCTGCACGCTCGCTGATTAAGAAGGTTACCCAGGTCGGTCACGAAGCTCTCCCGCGTCGAGTCCGGGCCCTCAGGAGCTGCAGCGCCTGCCCGGGCGTAACCGGGCGGTCAGCGTGGACGCTCTGGCCCCCGGCGTATGCTGCGACTCGTAGTTCGTCTTGTGCGAGACACGCTGTCAACAGGAGCCGAAAAGTGCGCCAGTTTCAGGAACCGAAAAGTGCACCACGCCGCCGGTTGAAAACTAGGCCATTGAGGGTTGCGGCGGCTTCGCGCGGAGCGAGCCGTAGGCGAGCGGAGCGAGATGCCGTCGGGCGCTCGTCCGGGAGGGGGGTCAGTTTTCAGTCGGCGCTGGGTCGGCGGGCTGGGGTGCGGGATGGTCCCGCGTTCGCGCAGCCGGTAGCTCTTGCCTTTGAGCGTGACCATGGTGGCGTGGTGCACGAGCCGGTCGATCAGCGCGGCGGCGACCATCGCGTCGCCGAGGACCTCGCCCCAGGCCTCGAACCCGCGGTTTGAGGTGATGATGATCGAGCCGCGTTCGTAGCGGCGGGAGACGAGCGCGAACAGGAGGTTGGCGGCTTGGCGCTCCAGGGGAGGTAGCCGACCTCGTCGACGATCAGCAGCTGGTAGCGCTCGAGGCGTTTGAGTTCTTGGTCGAGGGTGTTGCGCTCCTGGGCTTCCTCGAGGCGGGAGACCCATTGCTGGGCGGTGGCGAACGCGACGCGATAGCCGTGCTGGCAGGCCTTGATCCCGAGCGCGATCGCGAGATGTGTCTTGCCGGTGCCGGGCGGGCCGATCAGGCAGACGTTGGCGTGCTCCTCGATCCAGGCCAGCTGCGCGAGGTGCATCACCAGCGGCCGCTCCGCGGACGGCTGGGCGGTGAAGTCGAAGTCCTCCAGCGTCTTGTGCGCCGGGAACCGGCTGAGCGGGTGCGTGCCGGGCGCCGGAGGCCTCGCGCGCGAACACCTCGGCCTCCACAGCGTCTCGAGGAACTGCTCATAGGGCCACTTCTCCTCCCGCGCTCGCTCGGCGGTCGCCGCCAGTCGCTCGGCGATCCTGGGCGCTTTGAGCGCGGACAGCAGGTAGGGCAGCCGCTCACCGACCTTGGTCTTGGCCGGGTCATGCGCACAACTCCGCGTAGTCGGCCAGCTCCGGCGCCTCGATCGACCGGCGCAGACGGCGCGAGCGCGTTGGCGGCGGTGGCGGCTCGGGTCGCATCCGGGGCTCGGGGATCCAGAGTCCGGGGCGATAGCAGCGTGGGTAGCGGCCGACCTCGCTGGCCGCGCCAGCAGATCCACACCTCATCGCGCGAGGCGTGCAGCTCGACGCGCTGGTGCACCAGCTCGACCGGCGCTCGATAGAAGCACGCACCATAGCGCAGATAGCCGTCGGTCGGGACCCGGACGGTGCGGCTCAGCGAGAAATCAAACGCGATCGGCGGCAACGGCCGCAGCGCCCGACGCTCCTCGGCCGAGCCGGTCGGCGACGATGAACTGGCCGGTCGCGTGCCGGCGCCGATGCGCGACCTGGTCGCGCCAGTCGGCATAGACCCGATCGAGCTCAGACAGCGTCTGAGAACCGCCGCGCCGGCCAGAACCCCGTCTTCAGATAGCGGACCGCACCCTCGACCGATCCCTTCTCCCGCGGCGTCGCCGGCGTGCACGCCGTCGAGTGAAACGCATAGTGGCCACGCAGATGCAAGAACCGCTGGTTCCAGCGGACCACCTGCCGGCTGTCGCGCTTGGCCACGACCGAGCGGAAGTTGTCATAGACACACTCGCGCGGCACACCACCCAGCCAGTCGAACACCCGGACATGCCCCTCCAGGAACGACTCAAGCGTCATGTCAAAGCTGAAGTGCGCGGTCTGCGCCCCGGAGAACGGCAACGACGCGACCAGCGCATAGACCCGACGCTCGACCCCCTCGATCCGCGGGCGGGTCGGCATCTCACCCCAATCGAACTGCACCACCTGCCCCGGCCGATACCCCGTCCGCTGCGCCGGCGCGCTCCTCCCGCGGCCGCAACCCCGCCAGCTGGCGACGGACCAGATCGACCGATCCCTCATAGCCATGCTCGTCACGAGCAACTCGGTCAACCGCGGCGCCTTGATCTCCGGCCACTCCCGAGCACCTGCTCGATCACCGGCATCAACCGATCCAGCTGCGACCCCGCCGGCGCCCGCACATACCGCGGCGGCGAGTCCGACGCCAACGCCCTGCGCGACCGTCCGACGATTAATCCCCAACCGCTTCGCGATCTGCCGCTGCGACACGCCATCACTCGCCAACGCCCTGATCTCAGCCCACTCCAACGCGCTCACCACCTCTCCCAGCCTCCTCTCGTCGCTCAACACGACGAGCCTGAAAGCCGGCCTCGGTCGCCACCGAAGTGGCGCACTATTCGATTCCTAGAAGTGGCGCACTATTGGGCGCCTGGCGTCACACGCACTGACTATCGGTCGGGGAAGTCGAGCCGCAGCCGGCCTGAGTCGGCTACGGGCTCAGCGCGTTTCCAGCAAGCGCCGATCCGCTCGGCGCCGAGAGCCGGCCGACCGCCGCCCGTTGCTGCGTTCGGCGAGCCCCACGGCGATTGTAGACGGCGAGCGGGCCGGCCGCAGGCGATCCCTGCACCCCGCTCCCCCAGGGCGGCAACAGCGCGATCCCGTCCGCCAAGTCTGACCACCGGACGCCCGCGGGATGCAGAAGCCCGGCGCAGCGAGCGCCGGCTCGCTCGAACCCGCACGCCCGACCGCCGCAGAACCGTCACTCAGTATCCGCGTCGGCAAAATGATGCTAGGTGGGCAGCTTTGCCGCAACCTACGGCTCCGAGAACGGTTAACCTCGTTGAGCCATGGTAGGCCGACCAGAGAGACCGTCTAAAGCAAAGCGAGGTAGGGCGCCGATGACTTGGAATGGAGTAGCCGGACGGTCGGACGCAGGTTGGAGCCAGCTGTGCCGCAGCACTCGGCTCGCTTTGCTGTCGCTGGTACTCACGCCTGCGCAGGCGTACGGGCGTCTGCAGTTGGGGCTTCAGGATCCTGGTTTCCGCAGGGGCCACCAGCGCTGAAGCAAACACGGCCTACGACGCCATGAGAGACGATTCACGGCTCCTTCGTGCGGATACCGGTGTCTTGGGCGAGCGTTGAGCCAGAGCGTGGCACGTATAGGTGGACCGGGCTCGACGCCACCGTTCGCTCCGCCTCACAGCACCATCTTGCGGTGATACTCCAGTTCTACCAGGCGCCGAGCTGGGCGCAGGGACCCGGGCCTCAGAAACCCAACGTTTCACCTGGCGCGTGGGATCCCGATCCGACCGCATTCGCGGAATTTGTCAGAGACGCAGCGCGATACAGCGGCAACTTCCCGGACCCCGCTCGACCCTGGTGCAAAGCTGTCTCGTGTCCGCTATTGGGAGATCTGGAACGAACCGAACATCCCTGGGTTTTTCAGCGCACCGGATCCGGTCAGCCGCGTACCGGACTCTCCTCAATCGCGCCTACGGGCGGTGAAGGGCGTGCACCGGACAACATCGTTGCGATCGGAGGCCTCGCGCCAGTCTCGTCCGTGCCGGGTCGATTCCGGCGCTCAAGTTTGCCGCGCGGTTGTTGTGCCTGCACCGTGTTGGCAGAGGTTATCGCGCGAACGGCTCATGCCCCAACGGGCCAAGTTTGACGTGTTTGCCGTCCATCCGTATAGTCTGGATGCGACCCCCACCAAGCGCGCCTTCAAGTCCGGTGACCTGCTCGTTGGCGACATGCCGGAAGTTGCGCGTTGGTCCGGGCGGCGGACCAGCTCCACACCGCAGCGCCGCGGATCCCCATCGGATCTGGGTAACAGAGTTTGCCTGGTTTACGAATCCTCCCAACAGCCAA
Source organism: uncultured Solirubrobacterales bacterium (assembly GCA_963770735.1). Classification (GTDB taxonomy): domain Bacteria; phylum Actinomycetota; class Thermoleophilia; order Solirubrobacterales; family Solirubrobacteraceae; genus Palsa-465. The sequence goes on from CAVYRB010000003.1 coordinate 190,995, forward strand.
GTCGGCGACTCCCCATCGACGGCTGCGCGGTACGTCGCCTACTCGATGTACGAGATGTGGAAAAGCGGTGTAAGTCTCGTTATCTGGCTGTGGGCTGTGGATTCTCCACGTCACGACATAACTGGTGGAGGGCTCTATTCGCACCCGGCACCCCAAAGCTGACCGAGCAGGCATTTGCCTTTCCGGTCGTAGCGGGGGTAGCGAGCGGGCAAGGGTTCGTTTGGGGGCGCGCGCCCGTCTCGCACCGGGTCCGAGTGCTAGTGCAGCGGCCGTCGCAGCAGCGCTGGCTCACGGTGGCAGCGTGCGGACCGGTTCGACGGCGTTTTCGATGCTCGCTTCAAGCTCGCGGCAATGGGCGCTTACCGCGCGCGTGTTGTCGGCGGTCCGACCAGTCTCCCTTACGACTCAAGACCGATCCAGCTAGGCAGACCCACAGCTATCCGTCACGTGATGAGGGCAGTATGGTGATCACGAGCCGTCGTGTGCCTGTGCGGCGTACTCTTGCCGACCTGATGGGGCCCCCTGGGTGCGTTGGGGCGAAGGAGCGCCAGTCAGACGTCGGTGTCGGCATTGACGGCGTGGTCTTCTGCGTGTAACTCAAACGTCGTCCGGCTGGCGCTCCCGGTGCGCTGCACACGGGGCCGGAGTTGGACACCATGACCGACTAAGCCTCGATCCACCGTTTCGGGCGCGATGCTGGGGTAGTTGGCGGTCGATCGGTGGTTGGGGCTCGATCGACGGGCTGTCGCCGGGGCGCGGTCCGGGTGGTCTTCGGTGGTGCGGGTGGGGCCAGTTGGGCCGTCGCGGTGCGCGATCGGTCGTGTTCGGGCAGGCTGAGGCCAGGGTTCGGCGTCGATCGTCTCGTGGCCGTGGTCGTGTCTCAGGTGAGCGGCGGGCACGGCGCGGAGGCGCTCAAGGGCGGTGAGGAAGTCGTGTCTCCCATGGCCAGCGGGCGGGCATCCGGAGTGTCACTGTGCGGGCGGTGCGGGTGATCCGGCCGGGAACGGTCAGCAGCCGGCGGCGGAGGGTCCGGGCGGTCGGGATGACCGTGTCGGGCAGTCCGATCAGGGTGGTCCACCGCAGGAGGTTGTGCGCGAGCGCGGCGATCACGGTCCAGGCGGCGTTGGCGAGGAACTTGCCCGAGGGGAAGTGCGCCAGTGCCTGGTCTTTGAGGTCGCGGATCGCGAGCTCCACGACGGCGTGCTGGCGGTGCTCTGACTCGACGAGCTCGAGCGCGTCGGTGCGGTTGGTCAAGAACGCGAAGTGCCGCCAGTCGGGCCACAGCTCGGCCTGGGCGCCGACCAGGCGGGTGCGGCGCACGATCAGCCGCTGGCGGCCGAGCATCGTCTGCGCGATCTGCGCCTCCCCGCCCTCGGGGTAGTCCTGGAGCGTCTGCCAGTCCTGCTCGGGGATCGCCGCGATCGCGGCCTTGATGTGCGGTTGCTGGCGAACCCCGATCGAGTACGTCCAGCCGGCGCGCTGGAGTCGGGCCATGATCTTGGCGTTCCAGAACCCCGAGTCCGCGCGCAACAGCTTCGGGCCGGTCGCGCCGGCGCGCTGCGACGCGGGGGATCAGTTCTTCGACGAACCGCAGCGCGCCCCGCGAGGTGTTCGCCGACCCCTTCCGCGCGCGGATGTGCAACACCTCGCCGGTCCCTGAGCGGGTCGCGACGATCGGGTGATACCCGCGCTTGTGGGTGTACCCATAGCCGGCGCCCTGCTTGTCGTAGCCATACACCTCGCCGACGAAGCTGTCGACATCGACGACCAGCCGCTCCTCGCCCGGGCCGGCGCCCGCCGCCCACGCCCGCGACAGGCAGTCGGCCAGCACCCGGTCGAGCTGGCGGACATGCCCGAAGGTGAACGCCCGCAGAAACGTCCCCAACGTCGACGGCGCCGACACCGCATGACCCGAGCACCGCCCGCGTCTGGCCCGAGCGCAGCACGTCGCAGTCATCGATGCAGTCCGCCCCGAGCGCCATCGCGGACACCAGCGTCATGACCTTGCGTCCCGGGTTCGCCGCCCCGGCCCGATCGCCGAGATCAACGGTCCGGTCGACCAGACGCCTCGATCCCGAGCCGGTCGGCAAGCACCGCCGGGAGCAGCACCCCCGCGTTCGCGACCACCCGCTCGTCATCAAAGACGCACCCTCGTCGCGTCCGGCAGACCCTTCACCATGTGGGTGACCTCCTGTTGCAGGCCCGCCGTCGCCCGACACGACAGCTTTCTGCCTGCTCAGGAGGTCATTTAAATCTCGGCCCGGACGACTCCCGACCGAAGAACGGTGGATCAAGGCTAAGCCGCTAGGACGGATGGGCCGCTGAGTCCGCCGTCGCGTATGCAACCCAGCGTCGGAGTCGGTCAGCGGCTTGGCAGGAGGGCGGAGTCGAGGGTGCGGCGAAGTCGAGCGTAGGTCTGCCGAAGAGATCCCTCCGCCACGGGCCCAGGGGTCGGCGACCTCCAGCGGCCCTTCGCGATCGAGACTGCCGACAAAGTGCAGCCGGCGGCGGCTCACCCCATAGAGCTCGGATGGCCGTAGCCCAGTCACGGTGGTCGAAGACGAACACGGCGTCGGCCTTGCGCAGCGCGGTGGGGTCGGCGACGCGCGACCGGTGGTCGGAGAGGTCGACGCCGCATTCGGTGGCAGCGGCAACCGCCTCCGGAGGAGCCGGACGACCTGCGCATGGGAAGCTGCCGACGGACGCGATTCGCGCCCGCGGCCGGTGCTCGCGCACGACCGCGGCGGCGAAGGGCGACCTGCAGATATTGCCGCGGCAGAGGAAGACGACACTGCCCGCGCGGCGCAGAGGGCGGCGGGCGCGGGCGCCGAGCAGGCGCCGCGGCAGACCCCGGGCCGCGATCCGCAGCGCAACCGTCCGGAGACCCCGTTTCAGCAATTCGCTACCTTCGGCAACCGCGGGCAACGGGTCGTCGCGGGTCAGCGTGTCGAGCCGCTCCAGGCCCTGGAAGGTACGCAGCGCCAGCCGGGGGCGCCGCTTAGCAGACGCGCCCATTCCCGGCTTCGCCGCGTCGTAGTGTATCCCGCCACCAGCCCGCGTCGGCGATAGAGTTGCGGCAGTAGATCCCCGTGCACGACCGCCAGTCGACCGGCGGCCGCCCCTCGACCAACAGGGTGTAGAGCGCCGCAGGGAAGTCAGCGCCAGCGGCGACGGCCAGTGGCAGCGACCCCCAAAAGCGCGGGTTCGCCTCCATCAGCCAACGGTCGGGGCCCGAACACTTGAACTCCACCATCGCCACGCCGGTGTAGGAGACGTCGGCCAGGAGCGCCTGCGCGTCGGCGAGCAGCCGCGGGTCGAGCGCCACGCTACGCCGGTAGGAGCTGCCGCCGCCGCCAAGCGGCTCGTGCACGCGCTCGTGCTGAAAGGCGGCGACCACCTCGCCGTCGCGCGCCAACAGTTCGACTCCTACCCCGGTCCCGACCACCAGCCGCTGGACGATCGCCGTGCCGTTCCGTGCCTCGCTCTTGACCGCCGCCCGCAGCTCCTCCCGAGTGGAGACGGTAACCACGAGGCGCTTCTGCTCCGGGTTGGCGGAGTCGAAGGACGACGACGGCTTGACGACCAGCGGAAGCCGCTCCTCGTCGAGCGCGTCCAGCGGGTCGCCCGGCCCGAACCTCCACTCCGCCGGCGCGGGCACCCCGACGCGGTCTGCGACGTCCCTGGTCGCGCACTTGTCCATGAAGGCGGCTAGGGAGTCTGGGGCGGGGATCGCCAGGCGCGCAAGCGGCTCCAGCTCCGGTGCGGGCGCGGTCGAGCGCCACGACCGCCCAGTCGGGGCAGGGCACCACTAGGTCGAACGACCGCTCCCGCAGCAGCGCCCCCAGCGTTCGCTCCCACTCATCTCCGGACCCGTACCGCGGCAGCTCATGGACCGCTGAGAGGTACCGGGAGCGTGCCGCCGGGGTGGCGGCGAGCAGGCCGGTCGCCTCGACCTCAATCCCGGCCCGCCCGAGCGAGCGGACCACTGCGAGGAAGGCGCGGGTGTCGTGGCCGATCACCAGCGCCCGTCCCGGGTGCGCACTCACCGGCCGCCTCCGCTCCCGGCGCGGTACTCGCGCAGGGTGCTCCCTGTCATCCCCGCCTCGACGGCGAGCGCGAATAGCCGCTCGAGGTGCGAGTAGAGATGCTCGACGTCCGCCGTGCGCGGAAACGTCGGACTGCCGCCCGGCATCAGTTCGGAGGAGTGCAGCATCAGCTCCATATAAGGGCGGCACTCGGCGCAAACCCGCTCCAGCGCCCAGCGCAGGTCGCCGAGGTTGCGGCCGTTGGGTCGCATCCAGACGAGCGGCCGCCAGAGCCGGTTCGTGACCCGCTCCAGCGGCGGGCTCGCGCGCGCCGCACGGCGCAGCCGCTCGACGGCACCCGAGCGCGGTCGGCGCAGGATCGTCATCGGCAGCTCCAGCAGCGGCGAGCGGCCCGGCCGGGAGACGTCGTCGAGCGAGACGAAGTACTCGCATTCGGGATAGCCGCGGTAGTCGGTCCCCCCCGTGCCGCCCGGGGCACCGGGATTCTTCGAGCCAGGAGACGTGCGGCGTCACCGAGCAGTCGACCAGGTACCCCTCGTCGACCAGCGCGCGTGCGTAGATGGCGTCGAACGCCCAGCGCCCGGCCCGGTGGCTGATCATCTTCACGCCGAACACGTCCTCGAGACGGACCGTCAGGCGGCGGAGCTTCTCCCTAACGACGGGCTCTGGGTACTCGATCAGGTAGGGTACGTGGTACCAGTCCTTGCCGGTAAGCGACAACTCAAGAGGCGGCTGGTTCCAGGCGTGCGGGTGCGTCCCGACTTCCGCGGTACCGTCGGGCCAGCGCATCAGCGGCGAATTCCACGAAAGTGCCGTTGCCCGCCATCTCCCAGTTCGTAAGGTAGGTGGGCTTGAACCCGTGGCTCTCGCAGAGCCGCTGAAAGCGCGGCAGATAGCGTGCGTTCTCGACCCCGGGTTCGCGCGGCCGCGACCAGACGTCGTCGCCCTCGGTATCGATCGTGATCAAAAGGGCGGTCAACATTGCGAAGTGTATGAAAGGCTTTCGGCCACTGCGTTCGGGACCGCACTTGCCAAGCTCACGAGCGCAGCTCGACGTCCGACGGGGCCTTGCACGGTCGCACCGATATCATCGCGCGCATGCGATCGCGGTCACCGCAAAATCCCGCAACGTCGTTCGCGAAACTAGTAACTCAGCGTATGTGCTCTACGACACTTAGCACTGGTTTGAGGTGTTTCGACTGCTCACGTGAGGTAGGCGCATGATCGCGCGCACGACCCGCTGGCTCGTTAGGCGCGTTCCTGTAGTGCGCGCTCTCGTCAAGAGCGGACCGGCGCAGCGATGCATCGTCGCCGTACGGGGCTCGCAGACCTCCGCCGGCCCGTGCGCTTCGCGGTCGAGGAGGTCATCCATCCCGGGGTTGTCGCCGAATGCCGACTCCGAGGATCGCGAAGGGTCGTGTGCGTTAGGCACGCTAGCCCGACGTCGACATCCTCATCGAGATCTTCGGCCGTGCCATGTACGAGCCACCGCAGGAAATTGCGGCGGTACTGCGAAGCACGAGGCCGCGGTGCTCGACCTCGGCGGCAACGTCGGTCTGTTCGGGCTCTTTGCCTTCGAGCGGCTCTCGGCGGAGACAGTTACATCGATCGAGCCGGATCCGGGGAACGCGGATGTTCTGCGGCGCTGCATCGAATGCAACCGGCTCGGCGGCAGATGGTCGCTGGTCAGGGCGGCGGCATCGACCCACAACGGCTTGCTACGGTTTCGGGCCGGCAAGTTCGCGGATTCGCGTATCGCCGAACCTGGAGAGGAGGGGACAATCGAGGTTCCGTGCGTGGACGCGATCACGATGATGGCCGGGGTCGATTTGGTGAAGATCGACATCCAGGGCGGCGAGTGGCCTTTGCTGCACGACCCCCGAGCGAGGCGCGGGTCGGCTCGCTCGTCATGGAGTGGCGCGACGATCGGCACGAACGGTGAACGAGCCATGCGCCGTGCATACGAGCCGGTGACCGACTAGAATGCGGGTCGAGCTCGACGTTGTCAACGCCAGGGGCGGAGAGCGGCATCGTCCGGGCGTCTCGTCTCTAGAGATCGACCTCGGCAGCATTCCTGATCAAAAGCGACATGGGGGACGGGTGGAATAGTGGGAAAAGTTCAGAAGCTCGGAGTCGGCGAATCAGTCTCGTTCCTTGGTTATTGGCATCGCGTCCCAACGCGGATCCGTGGGGCCAACTGCGTTGTCATTCCGAGGATGGCCGAGGGGTTGTCTCAGGTTCTTGTCCAACCCGCGAGCGTGTCCAACCCGCGGGCGTCGGTGAGACACCCTTGGTGTCATAGGACGTGGACGGAATTGCAGAGCTGTTAGATCTTGGAGCCGTGGATGCGGTCATTGCGATCGGGGACTGGCGGGGCGCAGCCGGAGCGGTCGCCGCATTCTTGGCGAGTCTAGTCCACGCCCCTGGACTTGAGGTTTCGGAATGGTCCTCGGCCACGACGCGCCCAGCGTATAGATCCGTGCTGATGGCCCTGGGAGAGTGAGGCGAAGGCGAAGGTTCCCGTCTCGGACCGATCCAAAGCGTCCCCGGAGCCCCAGCGAGAGTCGCTTTCTTCATGACGTCACCCAACGGGGGCGGCGCCGAACGAGTGATGATCAACGTCGCAAACTACTTCGCGGCCCAGGGCGTCACGGTCGACGTCGTGTTTGGACGGCCGGAGGGGCCGTATCGAGGCGATCTGGACCGCGCGCATCCGAATCATCGACCTAGGGGTCGCGCGCCTTCGGCAGCATGCTGGGTCCGATGAACCGCTACTTGCGGAGCGAGAGGCCCGAGGTTGTCATCTCGGCCCTGATGCCATGCGATGTCGTGATGCTGCTCGCTCGTCGACTCAGTCGCTGGAACGGACGGTTGATCGTCTCGATACACAGCCATCCGCTCGAGGCAGGGCGTCACGCCCGCCGGTTTCTTGACCGGCTGTGGCCGTTCTTCATCCGCCACTTCTACGCTGGCGCCGATTGCGTAGTCGGTATTTCGACTGCAGTCGCGGACGTGACGGCCGGACTGCTCGGACGGTCGCGCGAGCGCGTTCCGGTGGTCCATAACCCCGTCCTGGGCCCGGGCTTCGCGGAGAGGATGGGTGAGACAGCCGAGCATCCCTGGTTCCGGGACGGCGAGGATGCGGTGATCCTGGCGGCGGGACGCCTCGCGCGGCCCAAGGATTATCCGACCCTACTGCGTGCGTTTGCGCAGGTCGCGCGGCAGCGGCATGTACGTCTCATCATCCTCGGCGAGGGTGAGGAGAGGCGCACGCTCGAGCAGCTTGCGTCCGACCTCGCCGTCGCCAACCGCGTGGCGATGCCGGGTTTTGTCGCCAACCCGTACCCCTGGATGAAGCAGGCGCGTCTGGTTGTCCTCTCCTCGCAGTGGGAGGGTCTTCCCAACGTCATAGTCGAGGCACTCGCGTGCGGGACGCCGGTCGTCTCGACCGATTGCCCCAGCGGGCCGAGGGACATTTTGAGCGGTGGCGAGTACGGCCGGCTCGTGCCGGTGGGCGACGTCGAGGCGCTGGCCGCTGCGATGGACGAGGCGCTCGATGCCCCGGTCGATCGCGAGGCGCTGGTGGCTCGGGGCATGGAGTTCACCGTCGAGCGGATCGCGCCGCGCTACCTCGACGCTCGTGGAAGCGGTGGCCGGGAGTTGAGCGTCCTCTTCTGCCACGACCACCTGTTCATCGTCGACGCGAGCGGTGCCGTTTACTCGCGGGGTCAATTCACCGAGACGCATCGTCGCCCGCTACGAGCGCGTCTTCGGGCAGCTGTTCATAGCGGCCCGCACAATGCCTGTTCCCGAGGGTTTCGAGCCTTCACACTTCAACCGCGTCTTCGAGGACACCTCACGGCTGCGTTTCGATCCCGAGTCTCTCGAGCGTGAAGTCACTTCTTCTCGGAGACGCGGTGGCACAGCGACGCCTCGAGGAGGCGATGGGGAAAGTGGACGCCGTGGTCATCCGCTTGCCGAGCGAGATCGGCTTGCTCGCTGTAATCTTGCGCGCCGGACGGGCAAGCCCCTGATCACAGAAGTCGTCGGCTGCGTCAGAGACGCCTGATGAGCCACGGAAGCTTTGGAGCCCGTGCCTATATGCCCCTCGCCACGTGGCGGATGCGCCAGGCGGTGGCCCGCAGCGAGTGGACTCTTTACGTAACGGGAGCGTTTCTGCAGCGCCGCTATCCTTCGGGCGGCGAGCAGGTGTCTGTCTCCAACGTGCAGCTACCTGATCGTGACGAGGCCGTGCTTTCGGACCGCCTCGACAAGATCGCCGGTTCAGATCGCCCGCTCGTCTTCGGCATGATCGCCGCGATGTTCCACAACGAGAAGCGCGTCGACGTCGCTATACGCGCGCTAGCGCGGGCCGTCGAGAGTGGGGCGGACGTGCGTCTAGAGATAGTTGGACCGGGCGATACAGAAGCGCTCGAGGCGCTTGCTCATCGGCTGAGGGTGAGCGACCGCGTGCGATTCCTCGGTGTCCTACCCGCGGGCGAACCGATCTTCTCGTTCCTCGACGGCGTCGATGTCTATGTGCAGACGAGCTTCCAGGAGGGGCTGCCGAGAGGATTGATCGAAGCGATGAGCAGGGCACTTCCCGCGCTCGGCTCGAACGCCGGCGGCACGAATGAGCTACTCCCCGACGAGTGGCTGCATACGCCGGGGGACGCGGCCACGTTGGTCACGGCAGATGCTGCAGGTACGCGATCCCACTGTGCGGGCGCGACTGGCGGAAGAGAACTTCGCGCGCGCTGCTGAGTGTACTGCGGACAAGCTCGACGCACGGCGGACCGCATTTTGGGAGCGATTCTGCGATGCCAAGGCATTGTTGTTCACGCCGCGGTGCAGAGATGACCGGCGTGACGTTCGTCATCTACCAGAGTGGTGCAGACTCAAACGGCGCGCTGACGAGTATCGGCCAGATCACTCGCCCACGCGTCGCTGCGAGGGGTGAGGATCATAACGAATCGGCCCTCCAAATTCTCTGCCGAGTGGTCGAAGTATGGTGACGTCGCCGTTTGGCCGATGGCGGAAGGCGGCTATCACGAACGGCCATCGCTCGTCCGTCCGCTGTTGTGGGCCGTCAACAATGCGCGAATGTTCTTTGACGTGCGTCGCAATCGGACGAGGGTTGTGCATGTCAACGACCCCGGCGCGTTGTGGAACACGGCGTCTTGGCGCGAAGCTCGGCGGCGCCAAGATCGTGTTCAACGTGCGAGATAGCATGCACAAAGGAGCAAGCCGTCGCCGGTGGCGTTTCTTCCTAAGGATCAGTGATCGCTTTCTCGTGCTCTCAAAAGAGATGGAGGTACGGTGGCGCGAGCAGCTCGCGCCGCTGCCACCTCGGGGCGAGCAGAAGTTTCGCCGCCTGTACAGCATCGTCGACCGGGACCTGTTCTCTCCTGCAACCGCCAGAGGTAGTACGGTGCTCCGCGCCCGGCTCGGTGCCGACCCAGAACGGCCACTCCTCCTATACGCGGCGCGCTTCGAGGAAAAGAAGGCCCAGCTCGCGTTCATCCGTGAAGCATTGCCTGAGATCGTGCATGGCCGACGCGACGTGGTGGTGCACTTCGTCGGCGATTTCAGTCCGGCCGTCGACGCCTATGCGGCCGCCTGCCTGCGCGCGGCGCGCGAGCTCGAGTTGGATAACCACGTGCGCTTCACGGGTTACTCTGCATCGATCGCCGATTGGTATCGCGCGGCCGACCTCGTCTTGCTGGCGTCGGTCCGTGAGGGGCTCGCGCGGTGCATGGTGGAGAGCATCGCGTGCGGCACGCCGGTCGTCTCGTTCGCGGTCTGTTCAGCTCGCGAGATCTTGGAAGAGCATCGGGCTGGTGTCGTCGTGCCAGCGGGCGATTACTCAGGTCTCGCCCATGCGACGCTCGCGTTGCTCGGCGACGAGCAACAGCGCGCCGGCCTTGCCAGACAGGGTCCGAAGGTCGCCGCGGAGCTCTTCGATCCTGAAGGCATCGCCAGCGCCTACGCCGCGCTTGTCAACGAGCTCGTGTCGCCTGTGCCGGTAAACTCGGCGAGATCGCGCCGAACCTCGAGATGACCGCTCAAAGTCTTGATGAGTCCGAGACACCCGTTCGTCCGTGATGCTCGAGGAGAACTCGTGCGAAGCCAACGGGAGGCTGAGGGATCAGTCCGACGTCACGTGCAGCGCTCGGGGGTGGGAGCGTGACTCGCCCTTCCTTCGTATCCCGCCGGGGTGGCGATTTGTGATCGTCGCCTTCATCGTGCTGTACGAGTGGCTCTTCCCGACGATCGCAGCCCTGGGAAGTCCCGACGCGGACACGCTCTTCCTGCCTCGCGTTCTGACCCAGCTCGTCTACGTCCTTCTTCTTTGCTTGCCGCTCATCTTCTATCGGCGCGAGTACGGCTTCCTGCATCCGCTTATCTTGCCGACGCTCTTCGGCCTGCTCAGAGGAGTGGGGCAGCTCCTCCCCTACACAGTGATCGACCCTCTCCAATTCCCTCTCGTCAGCTTCGACGTCTCGTCGTTGAGCTCGGCTGTGTCGCTCCAGACACTTTCCCACCACGACCTCGCGTGGACGCGACTGGAGTATCAGGGAGTGCAAGTTCTCGCCCTCGTCTGCTTATACGCCGGCTATTTCTCCCTCCGTCGCCTTCGACCGTCTCGGATCCGATTCAATCCTCCGCGCAATCTTGGCGCCTATTTGCTTCGGAGCGACGATGGCTTGTGTCCTGATCGGCTTTGTTTTCATCGCGTCGCGCGGAGGGCTGACGAGCTACATCGTCGCGCTACGCGGCGGACGCCACGCTTTGCTCACAGGAAGCGGCCAGTTTCTCGTGGTCGCGCGTTTGCCGTCCTACCGGTGCTTGTGTGGTTCGCGTATCGCCCGCGCTCCTTCCTGAATCCGTGGTGGCTCGTCGCGCTCGTGGCCGGCAACTCGTCACCGCGATCGTCGTCACCGGCTCACGGTCGTCGTTCATCATTCCACTCGTTGTCTTGCTGTTCCTAGGGTGGCGCAAAGCACAGCGTGTGTTGATCGTCCCCAGCCTGGTGCTCGCGGTGCTAGCGATCGTGGTGGTGGGCGCGTTCGGCGCGATCCGTCAGGACTACGGCAGCTCAACCGTCGACACTTCGGTTCTGAGTGCCAGCGCCTTCGGCCAGGACATCAGCCATGCGCAGGCGGAGATCGCCAAGAGGAATGCAGAAGAATCTAACCTTGCCGCTTTCGCCGGCGCTCGGAATGGACTGCTGTGGGGTCGTAGTTACGTTGGCGCTGTAGCCTTCCTCATTCCGCGTGCCGTCTGGCCGGAAAAGCCGTTCAACGGCCGGTGCCTACAACTTCGGGGTCAACTTCCAGGGGCGTTCGATCAACTCATACGATCAGGGAACCACCCACGGCGTCCCTCTCAGCTGCCGTCTCGGAGGCTTACTGGAACTTCTCGCTGCCGGGCGTGATTGTCATCTTCTTCTTGTTGGGCGTCTTCTTCCGGTGGCTGTCAGCGTTCGTATGGCGCAATGCCGAGTCTCCCGCAGCGCTTGTTGCGGCGGTGTGGATCATCATTAACTTCGACGGGTCGTCGCTGACGTTCGTTGAACACGAGCCGCGACATCATCTTGTTGGGCGTGCTCTACTACGCGCTCGGGATACTCCGGCCGACATTGCTTGCGCCGAAAGTGCATCGAGCCCTGCGGCTGACCGGGCGTTGAACAGCGGAAACCAAAGATAGGTGAGACCGGCGTGGACGCGAGAGATCTGCCTGTGACTCCTCACGCGGGCGATCCACAACACGTGACAATTGGTGAGAGTGCGATGAGCATCATCCCGAACTTCTTCTTGGTTGGTGCACCGAAATGCGGTACCACGGCGATGTTCGAATATCTTGCTAAGCACCCGGATGTGTTTATGCCGGTACGAAAAGAGCCAATGTTCTTCGCCCGTGACCTCGACCAAGCCACCTCAGCCGACGCTCGCTACTTCACCCGCGACCGGGAACGGTACCTCGCCCTGTTCTCGGGCTGGCGTGGCGAACGCCGCATTGGCGAGGGGTCCCCCTGGTACCTCTACTCAGAATCAGCAGCCCGCGAGATCAAGGCGTTCGCACCCGAGGCACTGATCATGATCATGCGTGCGCGATCCGGTCGAGACGATGTACTCTATGCATGCCCAAAGGCTAGTTAGCGGAGCGGAGGACATCGAGTCATTCGAAGAGGCGCTCCGCGCGGAGGCCGATCGTGCTCAAGGCGGCGGATTCCCGAAGCACGGATTTGTGGTGAAGGGGCTTCTCTATCGAGAGGTAGTGAGATACGCAGCTCAGGTCGAGCGATATTTCGAAGTCTTCGGCCGTGACCGAGTGCTGGTCTTGGTCTTCGAAGACTTTGTCGCAGATCCCGCTCGAGCGTACCGGAAGACGTGCGAGTTCCTGGACGTTGATCCGTCGTTTGCTCCAGCCTTCGAGCGAATCAATCCGTCGACGGTCGTCCGGAGCCGGCTCCTACGCGACGCACTGCGATTTCATCCGTGCTGATCGGCGATCGACGACCTCCTGGAGCGATTCGGAAGCGGTGGCGCCGGATGAAGGCAACGTTGGTCACGATGAACCAGAGGCAGCGCCGCGTCCACCCCTGGATCCGGAATTCCGGGCCGAATTGGCCCGGCAATTGGCGCCGGATGTCGTTGAGCTCAGCCTACTTCTCGACCGAGACCTAATCGCTCTGTGGAACTTCCCCCGTCCCGAATCCCGAGATGAAGGAAAACGGTGTGGTTCGTCGGTTACTTCAGTTTGCCGAGCGTCGTGGCCGGACTGCAGGTAATCCGCCGCGGGGCTATCGCCAGAGGAGTTCTAGGTGGTCACGGTGTGATGTCTCGCGGGCCTGAGGCGCGGAATCGATGTGCGAGGTCGACGTTGGCGGAACGCGATGTCGTAAAGTGATAAGCGATTCAGCTCGTACGACCGAGCGGGACATGACTATGACCCGCAATCAATTGCTGGCTCAAGCTCGTGCAGCTTACAGCCGTACGCATCTCTGGGCTACGGTCACGCATAGATCGGCGTCAGAAGCAGCCACGTGGCCATTGATCGACGCGCCGTCATCTCGCCACATGCGGTTCTGAGCGTCGGGCGGGCGGCGAACGAGTACCTGGAGATCGGGCCCTGGTGCCACATCAGCCGTGGGGCGATGATCATGACCTACGGTGGGAGAATCGTTCTTGGTTCACACTGCAGCGTGAACCCTATTCGATCCTCTACGGACATGGTGGTCTGACGATTGGTAATGACGTGCGAATCGCCTCACACTGTTTGGTGATTCCTGCGAACCACAACTTCCGCGATCGGTCGCCTCCGATACGCGAGCAGGGCGAAACTTGCAAAGGGATCGATATAGGCGACGATGTCTGGATCGCTGGCCATGTCACCATTCTTGACGGTTGTCGCATCGGAGCCGGAGCCGTGGTCGCTGCCGGCGCTGTCGTTACGAGGGATGTGGCCTCCTACACGATCGTGGGTGGGGTTCCAGCCCGCGTTATCGGGGAACGCTGAAGGCCGAGTGGCGGCGCGGGGACGTCCAGTGAACGTCCGTTGCGGTCCGCACCGCGTGCATGGGGATGCGGTGCCGGCTTGATCCGTATCATGTCGCAGGATGCTCGGTCTTGCCGCGATCGACCTCGCTTCGCGCTGCCTGGTGTTCAACCGCGGAGCGTCACGGTCCGCCGTGCGCACGCGTGCCAGACAGAGGAGGTCGAGCGACAGTTGAGGGCTCCGACGCGGGCTATTCCGCACCTCGTCCCAGTTCGAAGGCGAGCGGAGCTGAAGCTGCTCTTCGGCGACCGCTTGGGACCTCTGGCCACACTTGGCGCGGCTTCGTTCTTGGCTGCTCTCGCCGAAGCTTTGATCCTCACGATCGCGGCTCAGGTCGCGACCAACATAGTCGCCAACCGCCACAACATCCATATCGGTCTCGGAGTCGTTCACTATTGACACCACGATCGGACCACTATTGCTTGTCGCGCTCGGCGCTGCGGTCGATTCGCTGGCTCTTGCAGTTCGTCATCGTCCTACTACCCGGCAATGATCGCCGGCGACGTCCAGGCGAGCATGCGGACCAAGCTGTTCGCGGCGTTCACCGCCGCCGGCTGGGACCAGCAGTCACTCGACCGGGAAGGCCACTTCCAGGAGGTAATGACCAACCAGATCCAGCTGGCCAGCCAGGGCGCGCTGCAGGCCACCACGCTACTCGTTGCGATATTCGCGCTCTGCGTCCTCGTGGTTGCGCGGTGGCGCTCAACGTCATCGCGGCGATCACTGTGCTCGCGCCGCCGTGCGTGCTGTTCACAGCCCTGCGGCCGCTGAACGCGAGGGGCGCGCGGCTGGCGCAAGCGTCTCTCGGCCGCCCAGCTCGAGTACGCGGGGGCGGTCAGCGAGGCCAACAGCGTCGCCGAGGAGGCAAAGGTCTTCGGAATCGTCAGCCGCTGCGGGCCCGCATGCACCGGTTCGTGGCTACGGCGCGCAGGCTCTATTTGTGAAGGCGAGTTTCATGGCCCGCCTCGTTCCAGGGATCTACCAGTCCACCATCTACATCGTCCTCGTGTTTGGTCTGATCGCGATCAACAGCGCGCACGTGCGAAGCTTCTCGTCGCTTGGTGCTGTGATCCTCCTGATGGTGCGGGCCGGCACATACGGCCAGCAGTTCAAAAATGCGTACCAGCACGCTCCGGCAGACGCTGCCGTACGTCGAACGCGTACAAGAGACCACCGAGTCGGTATCGAGGCGAGCCGCCCGGCGCTTGGCGTGAGGCGCCTCGGACTCGATCGAGAATGTGACGTTCGTCGAGGTCAGCTACGCCTACCGCAAGGACCGGCCGGCGCTCTCTGCCGTCACATGGAACGTGGCCCGTGGCGAGACGATCGGGGTGGTAGGGCCCTTCGGGCGCAGGGAAGTCGACGATGGTCCAGATCCTCCTCAGGCTGCGTTTCCCGCACGACGGGCAGTATCTCGTCAACGGAGTCCCCGCCGCCGATTACGCACGCGGAGGAATGGAGCAAGCGCTTCGCCTACGTGCCCCAGCAGCCGCGGCTGGTACACGCCTCGGTCGGCCGATAACGTGCGGTTTTTCCGCGACATCGACGACGAGGCCATCGAGCGAGCCTGCCGTCTGGCGCGGATCCACGACGATGTCGTCAGCTGGCGCGAGGGTTACGAGACGATCGTCGGTCCGCGAGCTGACGCGGTATCAGGGGGCCAGCAGCAGCGAATCTGCCTGGCCCGCTCGATCGCCGGTGATCCGGACGTGCTGGTACTCGACGAGCCCACCAGCGCCCTCGATCCGCGGTCGGAGGCCCTGATCCAAGAGTCGCTGGTGTCGCTCAAGCACAGGCTCACGCTATTCATCGTCGCCCACCGGATGTCGACGCTCACGATCTGCGATCGCGTGATGGTCGTGCTCGACGGCAAGCTCGACGCGTTCGAAACGCTGGAGGAGCTGCGCGGCGTCCAATCAGTACTACCAGACAGCGTCATCGCTGTCTGAACCGACGGCGCTCCCGATGACGCCGCGTGCCGCTCGCCCGACGAGGCGCGCCGCTCGCTAGCCCAGCGGCTAGTGACCACGCGCGGCGCCCCACGAAGTCGCCCGCTTCCTCAGCCAACCGCTACGGCCCGAGCGACGAACACGCGTGTCGGGTTGCCGACCTTCGCGCGATCGCTGTGTGAAAACGGTTTGGCGCACGTACTGGCCTCAGATGGGCACAGGCGCCGAGCTCGCTCGGCAGCCTTACTCGCTCGAGCAGGCGTCGCACGCACTGAGTGAGCCGTATTGCGAGTTACTAGATCAGCAAGGCTGATGGCGGCTGGTTACGCGACGGCGTTTTACGCTCGGAGGTCCGGATCAGACCGCTGCGTGAGTTTGCTTGGAGTTGGGAAGCCGCCGGAGTATCTGGCTACGATCTCCCGGTCCGAGGCCGTGGTTTCAGAGCGTTGTCCCATGAAGTACGTCGCTGAAGCAGCGTCTTCAGCAGCCGCACGCCGTACGAGCCATTCATCGATATATGGAAGCCAAAAGGTGAAAAGCGCGACCAATCTGCGTGCGATGCCACGCTGTAGACGGTCGGAACCAAGAAACGAGAACACGAAGTAGGTGATTGCCCAGGCCAGCGCCATTCCAGGTCCGCATTGGGCGCCGCACTTAAGTTCCGTGAAGTGTCGGAAGAGCCGTCGGTGGCCGGTCATCGTGTAGCGCGTGAAGTCGTAAGCACCCATATGCACTTGCTGCATGAAGGGGGTCTCGGAGTACACGTAGCCGGCGGGCCGCAGAACGCGGTGGACTTCCGATACGACTCGGGGCGGATCGACAACGTGCTCGAGAACCGCCTGGCATATGACCGCGTCGAACGCCCTGTCTCTAAATGGAAGGTTGTGGGCATCGCAGACGAGCTGGGTCCGTGGCCCGATCACGACGTCGGTCTCACAAAAGTCGATCGTGCCTGAGGCGAGCAGCGCCTCACTCCCGATGCCCTGCACCGCTCCTCCAACGACCAGCACCCTTGGACGCCGGGCTTGATCTGATGCGATGCGCTCGAGGCGGGCGCGCAAATCGGCGAAGTTCTGACGGGGAGAGACCTTGCGTGACACTGACGGACTTAGAGCACCGAGAGCGCGAAGCACGGCGTGCATCCTGCGTGGTCGCTCCGAGCCAGCGTGGTGGTGACCAGCTCGGTAGTCAGCTGCATCGAAGAGACTCGCTTCGTCCGCAATCAGCACGGGAATCCCATCCACAACCGGATAAACCCGTTGTGTCGAGCTCACGACGACGTCGGATTCACGAAGTTCGACGTCTCGGCCGGACACGGGACATACGAGCAGGGGACGTACCCAGTCGGGAAGACGGGCGTGGAGCTCAGTGGTCACAGATCTGGTAATGGGACGGCTGACTGAACCCGTCCGCTGACCGTTATCAGGACCGCTTTGACCGCTGCGACATTCCGCTTTGCATCGAGCATCTTCCCCTCGTTATTGCACGATCCGGGTTAAGCCGTCTGGGCTACACGATCCTTGCCTTGCACCCACTTGGAGCGGCAGGGAATCTTGGTGCGATCACAGCGCTGTGCATACTTTCGCGCGATCTCGGTGACTTCCGACAACAGGTCGTCCTGGAGGCGGATCGGCTCCAGGCCGAGATCCAGCAGCTGTCGGTTCTCGGCGTAGAGCTCGTTCGCCGCAGCCTCCTTACGAGGATTCTCAAGGTGGTCGATTTCGGCTCCGGTGATATTGCTGACGAGCTCCGCGAGGTCGATCACCCGGTGGCATTCGGTCATCTGGTTGAAGACACGTACCCGATCACCGTTGTCGGGTGGGTTCTCAGCCGCAAGCTGAATGCAGCGGACGGTGTCGTGGATGTGAATGAATGCCCGCGTTTGGCCACCGGTACCATGGACGGTCAGGGGGTAGCCGATCGCAGACTGCATCAGGAACCGATTGAGGACGGTGCCGTAGTCGCCGTCGTAGTCAAAGCGGTTGATCAGGCGCTCATCGAGCCTTGTCTCAGGAGTCTGCGTTCCCCATACGATTCCCTGATGAAGGTCAGTGACGCGGATTTCGTCGTTCTTGTTGTAGAACGCGAACAGGAGCTGGTCCTGCGTCTTCGTCATATGGTAAATACTGCCTGGGTTGCCAGGGAACAGAATTTCCTGCTCAACCTCTGCGCCATCGTCCGTGTCGATCCGTACGCGGAGATAGCCCTCGGGGATCTTGATTCCGGCAGTGCCGTAGCCGTATACGCCCATCGTGCCGAGGTGCACGACATGTGAATCCAGCTGCGCTTCGACTAGAGCAGCAAGGAGGTTGTGCGTCGCGTTGACGTTGTTGGCGACCGTATAGCGCTTGTGCCATGAGCTCTTCATTGAGTAGGGGGCTGCGCGCTGCTCGGCAAAATGGACCACCGCCTCGGGCCGCCACTCGCCCAGGAGATCGAGCAGCTCCCGGTAGTCCTCCGCCACATCAAGGCGATGAAAGGGGATATCGCAGCCGGTTAGCTCGCGCCACGTAGCCAAGCGTATTCCGAGAGGCTGGATCGGCGTCAATGACTCAGCCTCTAGCTCGATGTCGGCGTTCCGCCGCGAGAGGTTGTCCACGATCGCAACCTCATGGCCGCACGCTGAAAGATGCAGCGAAGTCGGCCATCCACAGAAACCGTCTCCACCAAGGATCAATACGCGCATGGCCCCCCTTTCGTCGGTCTAATGATTGGCATCACTCCGCAACCCGCCCATAACGCCGATGCGTCGGCAAAGTGTACCTATCTCTCGCTTCGCGGATGCTCCCGCGCAAGCTCGCTCGAGTCTTCCGCGTGGCGCAAGATCGCCGCTCCTTTCCCGGATCGACTCCTCATGAGGCCGGAAGCCGCCACGCACCCGATCGAGATCGGGAGGAGGGCCGGCGCCCGCCCGAGCGGCGCTGCCCAGCCAGCGCCGCGACCGCACCGGCAAGTAGCGCCGCCGAAGGAAAGGATCCGAGTGCGCGTGGTCATATGGCCGCGCTCCGTACCACATCGGGGCTCGAAGCGTATTCAAGCTCCCAGCCCGCGACTCATGTCCGCGGCCAGCAGCAACGGAGCGGGTCCGTGACGCGCCACGCGTCGGGGTTCGTGAGGCGCCGAGACCTCGGGGAAGCGCTTGCGCTGGCTCGTGCGGCGGCCGAGTCCGGAGTCGCGACGATCGCCACCCACCCCCACGCGGCGCTCAAACATCCGGTCTGCAATCATCGTGCCGGATATGTCCGGCTCTCCCCCGCAGATCACGGGTTCTGGCGAATCGTCGGTCGTGACTCGCCGTGAGGCGATAGTGAAGCTTGAGTACCCCTACGTCGGGAAACTGGGTAACCACGGACCGAGCTGCACTTCTCGAGTGCCAGGCAATGCGCGCGTAGCTTCTGTGCGTCCGAAAATTTATGTCGGTGGGATTTGCCCACCCGCGTACTAGGTCTCGCGCCGTATTTCATCCGACATGACCACAAAGAACGCGGAACGCGCCACCGGACATATTCTCGGCTGATGGCTAACTTTAGCGCCGAAACACGCTTCGACTTCGACCAGCATCAGGTGATCAAACGCCTTCTTACGGTTGCGACAACTGGTCGTCGGTCTTCGCCTGCGGCAGAGAACCGCCGTTATTTCGTCCATCACCTGAGACAAAGTTTGGCGGCGCTAGCTCGCCTGACGCTTCCAAATACATACCGCCGTCGCTCGCCGGCTGACGGATTGTCGCAATTTTGCGCGCTTGTCGACCAACTCACAGGCCATCCTCTGATAGTCGAGGATGCCGGCACAATCCTTCAGTTTACGCACGGTGCCGAGCAGTGGACGTATCCTGCGTCCCGCGAACGGTTACTTGTCTTCGCATTCCAGACCGCCGTGGATCCGGCTAGTTGGTTTGGCGCCAAGTACACCCTGCCTGGCTTCGTCGAACTAGCGCCGGCCGACGTTGTGATCGACTGTGGTGCGTTTGCTGGGGGGTTCACACGCGCCGCCCTGCGTGCGGGCGCGTCAGTCGCCGCGGTAGAACCCTCTCGTACGAATCAGAGATGCTTGGAGGCGAACCTGCGAGGCCTCGACGTCGATATCCACCGCGTGGGTCTCGGCCCCACGGTCCAACGGGCCGTCTTCCACGAGTCGAGTACCGGAGTTGATAGTTCCTTTGGCAAGATCGATCAGGGTAATCAGACGGCGACATACGAGGTGGAGATACTCACCGTCGACGAATTGTGCCGTCGGTCCGGAGTTCAGCCCACGTTTCTCAAGGTTGAGGCAGAAGGTATGGAGAGCTCCATCTTGGCTGGCATGGAGGAAGTTCGCCCAGCGAAGGTCGTTATTGACGCCAGTCCGGAAGGCGGCTCCGACGATAGGGACGCCATCGCAAAACGCTTGAAAGCGCTCGGGTACACGATCCGGACAGATCTAAACATGATCTATTCTCGGCTGTGACACTGGGCTGCGGGTCGCGCGTAGATCTTCTATAGGAAGTAGTTGTGACCATTCCTAAGCGGATTTGGATATTTTGGCTGCAAGGGCTGGACCACGCGCCGCCCATCGTGCCAACGTGCATAGAGACCTGGTCACGCCACAACCCTGACTGGGACGTCCAGATCCTTACGGAAGAGACCCTCGCGGACTGGGTCGAGCCAGTTCTCTGTCAGGCGAAGGCGCGCGCTCTGCCTCCTGTCTGGCTCAGCGATCTAGTGCGGTTGAACCTGTTGGCTCGATACGGCGGCGTTTGGGTCGACGCGACCTGCTATTGCATGAGGCCCCTAGATGAGTGGCTTCCCGGGTGCGCCGAGTCGGGCTTCTTCGCTTTCGCCCGACCACCACGCTATTCCGCGCGGCTGCTGGCTAGCTGGTTCCTAGCCTCGGAGGCGGACGGTTACATCGCTCGACGAATGTCGGATGAACTTAGCCGGTACTTTCTAAGGGCGAGCTTCTCCAATGACACGGACAGCGGTTGGCGGCGCGTGCTGCGAACAAGGCTCGGGAAGGTGCTGAATCGTAACAGCCGAACGGTGCTGTTCTGGTTCGCTCCCCCCGTGCCTCAGCTCGGAATCACGCCCAGGGGGTCGATCCACAATATGTTCAACCGGCTGACTCGGACCGATGCGACCTTCCGAGACATCTGGGAGCGGACGGTGAAGATCGGTGCCGAGGGGCCAAGTAGTCTGGCGCACCACGGTCTAGCCGAACCGCCATCTCCGCAAATTCTTGCTGACATCGCGCAGCGAGTCATCCCCGTCTATAAGCTCAACTGGCGGATTGATCCCGCGACCCTCCCAGCAGGCGAGTACGCTGAATGTCCTGCTCCGATCGGCCTAGGCATTCCGGGCGGCGTGTGCCTTTCGACGCTTCACTCAAGCGCAGAGAGAACCTCAGGTCGAGAGACCCATTCCCACTGCCTCGCGAGGCCTTCATCGAGAGGCGTCGTTGGCCTCCAGCCGAGCTCCGTCCGGAGACGCGTGGTATCCGCGGCTGTGCGTCGTACATCGCCCTTGGCAGCTGGGGCGTGGGTTACGTTCAGCGTGCTGCCGCTGATCTCTTCGAGGCGCGAAATGATCTCGCTAATGGTTGCCTCGCTCGCCCCGCCCACGTTGAAAATGCCCTCGCCGCTCTCCATCACTCGGATCGTCGCATCGATCGCATCCGAGACGAACGTGAAGCTGCGCGATTGATTGCCGTCGCCGTAGAGTGCGAACGGCAGCCCCGCCGCGAGTGATCTGATGAGACGCGTGAACGCCATATCCGGCCGCTGACGTGGCCCATAGACGGTGAAGTAGCGGATGACGACACAGTCCAACTCATAATTCACACGGTACGCCCAAGCCAGATGCTCGCAGCTGAGTTTGGTGATGCCGTACGGTGACACGGGTTGCGGCGCGACCTTTTCTGGGGTCGGGTAGCGCGCTGCTTGGCCATATACCGACGATGTCGAAGCCAGGACAACCCGAATTCCTGCCTTCGCCGCGGCTTCATAGACCCTCTGTGTGGCCAAGACATTGTCGCGCACGTATCTCCGAAAGACATCGCCGAAGCTCCGCACGCCTGGCTGCGCTGCAAGGTGGAAAAGGCCGTCCAGCCCTCCAAAGTCAAGAGGGTCGGTCGCCAGGTCAACACACCGCACGTTGAGTCCGCGGGAGTTCATCTTCTTCAGCTCGGGGGCGTAGTAATCGGTGAAGCAGTCGAACCCGATCACCTCGTGCCCGCGCGTGACCAAATCGTGACATAGGTGGGAGCCGATGAAGCCTGCCGCTCCCGTGACGCCGTATCGCACTTCGCAAGATTATCTAAAAAGGGAGGGAGGCGCCTCGAACATCTACTCGCACGCTGAAAGATGAGGAGCGATCGGCAGGAGCCGACATCGTAAGGCTTGCTGGGCGGCCTCGGCGGAGGAGTCACTACGACCGTCGAGGGTGCCGTCCACCTGAGCTGGCTTGGTCTCAACCCAGACGTCCGCTGCAAGCCAGCGTACCCGAGTAGAGCTCGCAAGGTAGTTGGAGGCACAACGACCTTAGTGACCCCACGGCGCGGCCACGGTGGCGCGGCGTCGCGAGAGAGGCGGATACCCACGACGGACCTGCGATCCCCCGCGTCCAAGAAGGCGCCCCGACCAGCCGCAAGCCCGTCGCTCACTATCCGGCGTAGTTGGCGCCGGCCCGCGCGGTTGGCGGGGCGCCAGGTCGTTGTGAGACCATCGACCGAAGGGTTGCGAGAGGGAAGCCGGTGAGCACTGCTCGCCAACCTGCCGCCTAATCCGTTGGCACCGGTTTCCGGCTACGCGAGCTTCATCGCGGTCATTTTTGATTCACTGCATCTGAGTTATGGCTCTTCTGAAGCGCACGCTCTACAGCGTTGCCGACGCGGTGCTGTCTCGGTCGGGGCGTACCTCGGAGGATTAATGGGGAGCCCATCCGCTTATCGGCGCGGTGGGCACGTTACTACCCGAGGTCGTATCAACCCGCGACCCACGCTTTCCTCAAGTCGCAATGTGAGGCAGGCACAACCGCGATTGATGTTGGCGCGCACATCGGGCTGTTCACGGTGTTTATGGCCCAGCTAGTTGGGTCAGCGGGACGGGTCCTGAGCTTTGAACCAACCCTCGCCTCCTTTGCAGCGCTTGGGACCACCGTTCGCCTCAATGAGTCTCAGGACGTCGTGTCCTGTCATCGCGAGGCTGTCTCCTCACGGTCAGGCGTGCTCAATTTCTACGTGAAAGACGATCCTGTCTCAAATGCCAACACTCTCATCAACCGCGGCGCGGCGTGGCGGAGCGTCTCGGTGGAAGCAGTGCAACTCGACGGCCTACGCGTAAGTCCCCGTGTCAGCGTCATCAAGATCGACGCGGAAGGGGCGGAGGTTGACGTACTGGAGGGCGGCCGGACGCTCATCCGCGAGGACAGACCGGCGATCGCGCTCGACGTCCATCCCAGAGCAATCGATCAAGCCGGGCGGAGCTTGTCTGAGCTCTGCGCACTGATCGATGAGTTAGACCTCGTGCCGCATCTCGCTGGGGAGCGGGTATCGTCCAACTGGATCTGCGAACAGCGGCAGATCTTCGATCTGCAGTTGACGCCGGCGTAGCGGTATCGCGTGACGTTTGTGGTGGAGCAGGGTGTGGGCGAGGTCAACATCTATGGTCGCCCAGCGGCCAGCCTCTGTCGCTCGCGCGGAGCGCAGGCTCGAACACGGGTCCCTCTGTTCCTACGAGGCCTCAGGACGAATGCATCCCGTCCGTGTCAATAGCGGAAGCCGAACGCCTTCAGGAACTGCACTTATCGAGGGGTGATCGGAGGGCGTGGTCAGGGTGACGTCAGGGCTTCCGTTGATTTGCGAATCCCGATTCACTACGCTGTGAATCCGGATTCACGCGGCCGCGGCATAGGAAGGAGAGCTCCACAATGGCGACGACTGAGACGACCCACCCACACTCCGCGGGTGCTTCCCCGGAGCCGTCCCGCGAAGGCCCTGACCCAGCTCGCGAGGTCCTCAACCAGGCGCCGCCGCTGCAGCCGGTCAACCTGTTCGAGGTCGACCTGGCGCTGCAGGAGGCGCTGATCCGCGAGGGCGGCGGGTGGGGGGTCGAGCGCGCGCCGCGAGACCGGCGCAGTCTCCGGCAGCGCCGAGACCCGCGAGCACTCCCGGCGCGCCGAGCGCAACGAGCCGATCCTCCGCACCCACGACCGGTTCGGCAACCGGATCGACGAGGTCGAGCTCGACCCGTCGTGGCACTACCTGCTGCGCGGCGCGATCGAGCGGGAGATCCACAGCCTGCCGTGGCGCGCAGAGGAGCCCGGCGGCCACGTGGTCCGCGCGGCGCTGTTCATGCTCTACGGCAACGCCAACGACGGCGTGATGTGCCCGGTGTCGATGACCTACGCGGCCGTCAAGGCGCTGCGAGACGTCGGCGCCGCATCTTGCCGCCGAGTGGGAGCCACGGCTCACCGAGCCCGACTACGAGACGCGGCGCGCTCGCCGGGATGGCGATGAC
This sequence comes from uncultured Solirubrobacterales bacterium, assembly GCA_963770735.1. Lineage (GTDB taxonomy): Bacteria > Actinomycetota > Thermoleophilia > Solirubrobacterales > Solirubrobacteraceae > Palsa-465. Next base: position 215,042 of record CAVYRB010000003.1, read on the forward strand.
CGAGCGCCAGGGCGGCTCCGACGTCCGCGCCAACATCACCCGCGCGCACCCGGTGGGCGACGACGTCTACGAGATCCACGGCCACAAGTGGTTCTGCTCGTACCCGCCGTGCGACGTGTTCCTGGTGCTCGCGCAGGCGCCCGGCGGGCTGTCGTGCTTCCTGATCGAGCGCGGCCCCGGGATGGAGTTCCAGCGGCTCAAGGACAAGCTCGGGACCCGCTCGCTGCCGTCCTCGGAGGTCGAGTTCCGCGGGATCCAGGGCCGGCTGATCGGCGAGGAGGGCCGCGGCGTCCCCGCGATCATCAAGATGGTCAACCACACCCGGCTCGACTGCCTGCTCGGCGCGTCGACCGGACTGCGCCGCGGCACGCTCGAGGCGATCCACCACGCCCGCCACCGCTCGGCGTTCGGCAAGCTGCTCGTCGACCAGCCCGCGATGCGGAACGTGCTCGCCGACCTCGCGGTCGAGTCCGAGGCGGCGACCGTGTCGGCGATGCGGGTCGCGCGCTCGCTACGACGAGGAGGACGCCGAGGCCGCGGCGTTCCGCCGGTTCGCGACCGCGGTGATGAAGTACTGGGTCTGCAAGCGGGCGCCCGGGCCACGCGGCCGAGGCGCTCGAGTGCCTCGGCGGCAACGGCTTCATCGAGGACTCCGGGATGCCGCTGCTCTACCGCGACGCGCCGCTCGGCTCGATCTGGGAGGGCTCGGGGAACGTCGCCGCGCTCGACGTGCTGCGGGCGCTCGTCAAGGAGCCCGAGGGCCTGCCGGCGTTCCTCGCCGAGTGCGAGCTCGCCGCGGGCGCCGACGCGCGGCTCGACGCGCACCTCGAGCGCGCCCGCGAGCGGGCCGCCGCCGCGTTCGCCGATCGCCGACCCGCAGTTCCACGGCGCGGCGGGTGGTCGAGGACCTCGCGCTCGCGCTCCAGGGATCGCTGCTCGTGCGCCACGCGCCGGCGGCGGTCGCCGACGCGTTCTGCGCGACGCGGCTGGCCGGCGAGGGCGGGCGCGTCTACGGCACGCTGCCGGCCGGCGTCGACGCCGGCGCGATCATCGAGCGCGCATACCCGGTCTGAGCCGATGGCGGACGTCGAGTACGAGTCCGGCGAGCGGATCGCGCGCCTGACGCTCAACCGCCCCGAGCGCGGCAACGGCCTGACGCCCGGGCTGCTGTCCGAGCTCGGCGCAGTGCGTCGAGCGCGCAGACCTCGACCCGGACGTCCACGTGCTGCTGCTCGCGGGCAGCGGCAAGGGGTTCTGCGGCGGCTACGACCTGGTGTGGAGCGCCGAGGGCCGGCTGCCGAACCACGACCCGTCCGAGCCGTGGGACCCGATGGTCGACTACGCCGGGATGAGCCGCAACGTCCGCACGTTCATGACGCTGTTCGACTGCTCGAAGCCGGTGGTGTGCAAGGTGCACGGGTTCTGCGTCGCGGGCGGCACCGACCTCGCCCTGTGCTCGGACCTGCTCGTGATCGCGGCCGACGCGAAGATCGGCTACCCGCCGGCGCGCGTGTGGGGGTCGCCGACGACCTCGATGTGGTCCTACCGGCTCGGCGCCCAGCGGGCCAAGCGGCTGCTGTTCACCGGCGACCTGCTGTCGGGCGCCGAGGCGCTCGAGTGGGGACTGGCGATCGAGGCCCCGCCGCCCGACGAGCTCGACGAGCGGGCCGAGGCGCTCGCCCGCCGGATCGCGAACATGCCGATCAACCAGCTCCAGATGATGAAGCTGCTCGTCAACCAGACGCTGTACTCGCAGGGGCTGCACGCCACGCAGCTGATCGGGACCGTGTTCGACGGGATCGCCCGCCACACCAGGGAGGGGTACGCGTTCGCGGCGCGCGCCGCCGAGGCGGGCTGGCGCGAGGCGGTCCGCGAGCGCGACGCCCCGTTCGAGGAGCAACCCCGATGACCTCCGGCGAGGTGCTCGCCTCGACCCGAACGCGGCTGCTCGCGGCCGCGCAGGAGCTGATCGAGGAGGGCGGCTACGGCGCCGCCTCGGTCGCCGCGATCGCGGAGCGCGCGGGTGTCGCCGCGGGCACGCTGTACCGCCACTTCGAGTCCAAGCAGGAGCTGTTCGTCGAGGTGTTCCGGTCCGTCTGCGCCCGCGAGGAGCGGGCGATGCGGGCCGCCTCCGCGCAGCTCGCGGAGGCCGACGCCGCCGAGCGGCTCGAGGGCGTGCTCGGCACGTTCGCCGAGCGCGCGCTGCGCAATCCCCGCCAGGCGTGGGCGCTGATCGCCGAGCCGGTCGACCCGCTGGTCGACGCCGAGCGGCTCGCCTACCGGGAGCGCTACGCCGAGGGGATCGCCGAGGAGCTCCGCGCGGGGATCGCCGCCGGACAGCTGCCCCGCGCAGAACGTCGAGCTGACCGCGGCGGCGCTCGTCGGCGGCTGCGGCGAGGCGCTCGTCGGCCCGCTGTCGCCGGTCGCCGGGGCGCGGCCCTCCAGCGACGAGATCGTCGGCGCGCTGCGGACGTTCGTGCGCCGGGCGGTCGGGGCGGCCGACGATGAGCCGCAGCCGGTCCGGGTCGAGCGCGACGGCCCCGTGTTCACCGTGCTGCTGTCGCGCCCGGAGCGGCGCAACGCGGTCGACGGCGCGACCGCGGCGGCGCTCGCCGACGCGTTCCGGGAGTTCGACGCCGACGAGGACGCGGCGGTCGCGGTGCTGCACGGCGAGGGCGGGGTGTTCTGTGCCGGCGCCGACCTGAAGGCGGCGGGGACTCCGGCACGGCAACCGCGTTGCGCCGGACGGCGACGGGCCGATGGGGCCGACGCGGATGCGGCTGTCGAAGCCGGTGATCGCGGCGGTCGCCGGTCACGCCGTCGCCGGCGGGCTCGAGCTGGCGCTGTGGTGCGATCTGCGGGTCGCCGAGGAGGGCGCGGTGCTCGGCGTGTTCTGCCGGCGCTGGGGCGTGCCGCTGATCGACGGCGGGACGGTCCGGCTGCCGCGGCTGATCGGCCAGAGCCGGGCGATGGACATGATCCTCACGGGGCGGGCGGTCGACGCGCGCGAGGCGCGCGAGATCGGGCTCGTCAACCGCGTCGTGGCCGACGGCGAGAGCCGCGCGGCGGCCGAGGCGCTCGCGGCCGAGCTCGCGCAGTTCCCGCAGACGTGCATGCGCGAGGACCGGCTGTCGGTGCTCGAGCAGGGGGGGCTGACCGAGGAGCAGGCGATCGCGCGGCGAGCTCGAGCACGGGATCCGCTCGCTGGCCGAGGTCCAGGCGGGGCTCGAGCGGTTCCGGGCCGGCGCCGGGCGGCACGGAAGCTTCGAGTAGACGGCCTTTACGTGCGGGGCGGCCGACGGGCCGTTTCATCACGAGCACCGGCCCCACGCGATCGCCCACAAGTCGTAAGCACGTAGGCGTCACGGCTGCGACGAGTACCGGACGCAACGGCGAGCAGCCGGGCGAACCGAGCGCTGATCTCGCGACGCTGGCGGTGCGATCGTGTCAATGGCACCGCCGCAGTCGACTCCGATCTCCGACCAAATCCTTCTCAACGAGCCTTCCCGCGCTAAAGATTGGTTCACCAGGAAGGTCAAAGTCCGGATCCCTGTCGGAATCCGCGTGCGCAGCGGAATTTCGACGTGGCCGTCCAACGATCAGATGGCACTCGGGCCGGGCATGGACGAGCGTTGTCCAGTCACGGTCCGGCGCAGCCGCTGGCGACCGCACCGAGGCCGAGCTGCGTGCGCCAGCGGTACTGACCGGCTCCGCGGCGTCGTTCGCCAGCGGTTCACCGAGTCAGATTCATCGCGGCAGGATACCGGCGGACCGAGGAGGAGTTGCGTCGGAAGACGGGCAGCGACAAGATCCCCGCGCTCGTGCTAGAGGACGGCGGCGTGATCGCCGAAGACGCATGCGATCATCGCCTACCTCGAGGAGCGCTACAGCGAGCGGCCGACGCCGATCGCCACCGGGAGCGGCAGGCCGAGCACAGCTGACTACGACGCGTTCGCCGGACCGATGAGTTTCGGCGTGCGCCCGGTCCTAGACCGTGAATGCCGTACGCCTAGCATCCCCGCGATGGCGGTGGTCCGCGTTCACGGCCCCCTGCGCAAGCCTCTCGGCGATCGCGCCGAGCACGAGCTGACGGGCGACAGGGTGCTCGAACTGCTCCGCGGCCTCGAGCGCGAGCATCCCGAGATCAGCGGCTGGATCCTCGACGAGCGAGGCCGGATCCGGCGCCACATCAACGTGTTCGTCAACGGCGAGCGCGGCGACGAGGACACGGCCGTACGGGCCGGCGACCGGGTCGAAGTGCTACCCGCAATCACAGGAGGCTGAGATGACCGAGCTGCTCGTGGGAACCAAGAAGGGGCTGTTCCTGCTCGAGGGAACCCCGGCTCCGGGCTTCGAGCTGAAGACCCGTGCGTTCGCGGGCGAGCCGGTCGACTTCGCCACCCGGGACCCGCGCACCGGACGCGCGTTCGCGACGGTGACCTCGCCGTTCTACGGCCCGAAGATCTTCTACACCGACGATCCGGCCGGCGGCGGCGAATGGCAGCAGGCCGACGGGGTCGCGCTGCCCGAGGACTCCGGCCAGGCGCTCGAGCGGATCTGGGTGATCGCCTGCGGCGAGGCCGACGGGACCCTGTACGCGGGTGGGGACCCCGGGGTGCTGTTCGAGAGCCACGACGGCGGCGCGACGTGGCAGCTCAACGCGGCGCTGTGGGACGAGCCGACGCGACCGGACTGGCAGCCGGGCGGCGGCGGCCTGTGCCTGCACTCGATCTCCACGTGGCCCGGCGATCCCGACCGGATCGCGATCGCGATCTCGGCCGCCGGGATGTGGCTGACCGAGGACGGCGGCCGCTCGTGGCGGCGCGGCAACGACGGCCTGAACCCCGGCTACCTGCCGCAGGAGGCGCTCGAGGACCCGAACTCCGGACGGTGCGTGCACCACGTCGAGCGCGCGCGCAGCCGGCCCGAGCGGATGTTCATGCAGTTCCACGGCGGCGTCTACCGCTCCGACGACGCCGGCGAGAGCTGGACCGCGATCGGCGACGGGCTGCCCTCGGACTTCGGCTTCCCGCTGACCGTCGATCCCGCGGATCCCGACAGCGCGTTCGTGATCCCGCTGGTCGCGGACATGGACCGGGTGATGCCCGACGGCCGCGTGCGCGTGTACGAGACCCGCGACGGGGGCTCGAGCTGGACCCCTCGGGGCGAGGGACTGCCGGCGGAGAACGCGTACCTGACGGTGCTGCGCCAGGCGTTCAACCACACCGGCGAGGGCGCGAGCCTGCAGCTCTACTTCGGCGCGACCTCGGGCGAGCTGTTCGGCTCAGGCGACGCGGGGGCGACTTGGGCGACGGTCGCCCCTCGGCTCCCGCCCGTCTACTCGGTCGTCGCGCTCTAGACCGATCAGCCGTTGGCGATCTCGAGGTCGGCCAGGTCCTTGAGGTCCTGGGGCCGGGCGGCCGCGCGCTTCATCGCGCGCAGGTGCTCGAGCGAGGCCACCTTGATGCGGATGCCGTGCCAGTCGAGCTCGAGGGCCTCGTGATCAAGCACGGCGTAGGCAAGATCTGCCTCGATCCCGGAGATCCACTGAAGGATGTCCAGCTCTCCCAGTAGTCGGTGGCGAGACGGAAATTACCGCCCTGCGCCGAGATCGTCCGCGCGAGTTGGGTCGTATGGCAACTCGTGCGGAAGGAAGTCGCCGGTGTCGGCTTGCGCCGCGTGCAGAGCAGTCAGGAGCCGAGCAAGGCGTCCAAGGTTCTCGCGTCCGGGTTCGGGACAGATATCGAGGTCCTTGGTCGCTCGGATCACGCCGTGGGCGATCACCGCAAATCCACCGACGACGATGTACCGCACGCCGGCGGCCGTCAAGCGGTGCAACAGCGCATCAGCGTCGAGCACGCTCCCGGGCTCGCCGCCCGGCCTCCGCGAACTCGGCCGCGAACTTGCTTAGGCGGATGCCTTCGTCCAGACGCCTGGCCATCGGCAGCTTCCCGCCTTCCCGCAGCCGTGCGACCCGCACGCGCTCGTTCTCGCGAGCATCCAGGTCTACGTCACGGGGCGTAGCCATGCCACCAAACTCTACGCGCCCCCCGCGCGGCTGGTGCCGCATCGCTCGGCCCACGCCAGCAGCTGCTCGACCTGCTGGTCGGTGAGCCCGGTCGAGGGCTCGGTCGTGAGCAGCAGAGTCGGCCCGGGTCGCGACGCCGCCCAGGCCTCGCACCGCTCGTCGTGGGCGTCGTCGATCCACGCCACCGGCCGCTGCGGTCCCGCGTACTCGTCGATCGCCCGCAAGCTTCCAGTGGCCGGCGACGGTCGGCGTCGCGTCCGCGAAGCTCAGGTGCGGGAACGGCCCGGGTAGGCCGAGCGCGAGCGGTAGGTACTCGTTGGCCTTCTCCTCCCAGCCCGTGCACCAGGCCGGCTCGTAGACCTCGCACAGGCGGCGCAGGTGCTCGCCCGCGGTGGCCGAAAGGTAGTGGGCGATCCCGTCGACCACCTCGAAGCGCCCGGCCGGGCGCTGCGGCGGGATCGAATCCGAACAGCGAGATGACGCCATCGACATCGATCAGCAGCAGCGGTCTGCTCATTAAGGCTTCTTGGGACGTTTCATACCTGGTCCTTAGGGAAGCACGGCATCGTGCCAGGCATGGGATTTCAGGGCGCCGCCGCGGAATCGTCGATCTGCTGTACTACGCCGCCGCGGACTCAAGGAGCTTCGAGCCACTGCCGAGTCGCTACGTGAGGCAGCCGGTCGAAAGTTCTGGCGCCGCGACAGGTTTGGTCCAACAATGACTGTGATCCTCGGCATCCTGCTGGCGCTCGGCTGCGCGCTGGCGACCAACATCGGCTTTCTGTACAAGCATCGCGGCGCCTGCGCGGCGCCGCCGGTCGACATGCGCCACCCGCTGCGGACGCGCCGGACGGCTGTTCTCGTCGCGGTGGTTCGCGATCGGGATGGCGATCGCGACCGGCGCCTGGCTGTTCCACGTCGCCGCGATGTCGCTGGCGCCGCTGTCGATCGTTCAGGCGGTGCTCGCCGGCGGCGTCGTGCTGCTGGCGGTGATGGCCGAGCGGTTGTTCGGCCTGCGGATCGGCGGACGCCAGTGGATCGGGCTCGGGCTGACCGCCCTCGGGCTGGTCCTGCTCGGGCGTGACGCTGCCGACGCTCGCACGGCGCCGACTCGCAGTTCTCGGTGCCCGGGATGATCGCGTTCGAGGCGGCGCTGGTCGCCGGGGGGACGCTGCTGATCGCCGGCCCGCGGATCGGCGCGCCCCGCGAGCACCACGGGTTCATGCTCGGCGCGGCGGCCGGAATCCTGTTCGGGGTCTCCGACATCGCGATCAAGGCGATCTCCGGGATGGTCGGAGCGCACGGCGCCGCGGGCTTCCTCACCCCGTGGCTGCTTGTCTGCATCGTCGCCTCGGTCGCCGCGTTCTACGCCTCGGCGAAGGGGCTCCAGGACGGCGACGCGGTGCCCGTGATCGCGATCACCGGCACCGCCGCGAACGTCTCCGGGATCGTCGGCGGGATCCTCGTGTTCGGCGACCCGCTCGCCGGCAACCCGGTCTCGCTCGTCGTCCAGTGCCTCGCATTCGGGCTCGTGCTGCTCGCGGCCTGGCTGATGCCCGCGCCTGTCAGGGCGGCACCGCCCGCCGCCGTCTAGCCCTGCGACTCGCCGGGAACCGCTGACCGTGGGGGTCTCGGCGAAGCCGTCCGGACGCATGTCCAAGCTTCCAAACAGCGGTTTAGCGGCGTTAGTTACTAACCGATCCACAGATATTCGGTTTATCGGCGTTACCAAATGGTGAAACTAGCCGGATCGGCTGAAGGTCACCCAGTTGAAGCGAAGGCTGACGTGCTCAGAACCGTTGGACATACAGATTCATCGAGACTCTCGGCGCCGCCGGATGCGACGCGCATCGAGGAGCACGAGGTCGTCCCGCTTCGAGGGATCGTGACCGGATTCATGTTCGCGTCGGCGTGCTGGCTGCTCCTCGGCCTGATGGTCTGGGTCGCGCTCCAAGTGATCCGATAGCAGGCCGGCGTCGCGCGACTTCGCTGGACGTTGCGGCGCATAATCCGAGCCGATAACGCCGGATCGTCCAATTGCTCCCGGTTGCCACGGGCGCTACGGTTGTACAAACCGGCGCATTGGGGACCTGCCGCCGGCCCATGAGAGGAGCGCGATGACGAGCACCAGCGCGGCAGCCGAGACGACGCCCGGCGTACTTCAGGAGCTGGCTCGCCGGCATCTGTGGATGCACTTCACGCGACTGTCGGCCTACGACCAGGTGGACGTGCCGATCATCGTCCGCGGTGAGGGGTGCTACGTCTACGACGAGCACGGCAAGCGCTACCTCGACGGCCTCTCGGCGCTGTTCTGCGTGAACCTCGGTCACGGGCGCGCGGACCTCGTCCAGGCCGGAGCCGACCAGGCCAAGGAGCTCGGGTTCTTCACGAACTGGTCCTACGCGCACCCGCGCGCGATCGAGCTGGCGGCGAAGATCTCGTCGTTGACGCCCGGGGACCTGAACCGGGTGTTCTTCACGAGCGGCGGCAGCGAGGCGGTCGAGTCGGCGCTGAAGCTCGCACGCCAGTACTTCAAGGTCACCGGCAAGCCGAACAAGACGAAGCTGATCTCGCGGGAGATCGCGTACCACGGCACCTCGCTGGGAGCGCTGTCGGCGACGGGGATCACGTCACTACGGGAGCCGTTCGAGCCGCTCGTGCCGGGCGACCGTCACGTCCCCAATACCAACACCTACCGGATCCCGGCGGGGGTGACGGAGGGTTGGTTCGCCGAGTCGATCGCCGACGTGATCGAGTTCGAGGGGCCGGACACGGTCGCGGCGGTGATCCTCGAGCCCGTCCAGAACGCCGGCGGCTGCTTCACCCCGCCGGACGGCTACTTCCAGCGCGTCCGGGAGATCTGCGACCACTACAACGTGCTGTTGATCTCCGACGAGGTGATCTGCGCGTGGGGCCGGCTCGGCGAGTGGTTCGGCTCACAGCGCTACGCCTATCAGCCGGACATCATCACCACCGCGAAGGCGCTGACGAGCGCGTACGCGCCGATGGGCGCGATGATCGTCTCCGACCGGATCGCCGAGCCGTTCCTGCACGGCACCGAGAGCTTCACCCACGGGTTCACGTTCGCGGGGCACCCGGTGTGCGCCGCGATCGCGCTCGCCAACATCGAGGCGTTCGAGAACGAGGGCGTGCTCGAGCACGTGCGGTCCAACGAGCCCGGCTTCCGGGCGATGCTCGAGTCGCTGCGCGATCTGCCGATCGTCGGCGACGTACGGGGCGCGGGCTATTTCCACGCAATCGAGCTCGTCAAGGATAAGGAGACCAAGGAGTCGTTCAACGACGAGGAGTCCGAGACGCTGCTCCGCGGCTTCCTCTCCGGAGAGCTCTACCGCCGCGGGCTGATCTGCCGCGCCGACGACCGCGGCGACCCGGTGATCCAGCTGTCGCCGCCGCTGATCGCAGGACCGGAGCAGTTCGAGGAGATCGAGGGAATCCTCCGCTCCGTCCTGGTCGAGGCCGGCGACCGGATGGCGCTCGAGGACAAGCACCGGGGCCAGGGGTACGTGGAGCGCCGAGGGTAGTGGACCACTAAGTGCTCACCGTCCGCGAACTCGTCGACGGGCTCGAGGTCGAGCTGCTCGCCGGCGAGGAAGGCCTTGACCTCCCCGTCCGCTGGGTGCATATCTCCGAGCTCGCCGATCCGACGCCGTGGCTGTCCGGCGGCGAGCTGCTGCTGAGCACCGGGCTCCAGCTCGACACTCCCGGGGATCAGCGGCAGTTCGCGACCCGGCTGGCTGACCATCAACTCGCGGGGCTCGGGTTCGGCACCGGCTTCGCTCACCAGTCGGTGCCGCAGCCGCTGCTCGAGGTGGCCGCCGATCGCGGCTTCCCGGTGTTCGAGGTGCCCTACGAGCTGCCGTTCATCGCCGTCACCGAGGCGGCATTCGGGAAGCTCGTCAACGACCAGTACGCCGTTCTGCGCCGGGCGCTCGCGGCGCAGGAGCGGCTCGAGCGGATCGTGCTCGCTGAGCGGGGGCTCGACGCGCTCGCGGGCGCTATCGCGGCCTTGCTGGGCGCCGCGGTGCTCGTGCTCGACAACCGCGGCGAGCCGCTCGCGCGCCACGAGTTCAGGCGCGAGCTCGACCCCGCCGCGCTCGAACAGCTGGGCGCGGAGATCCGGTCCCGGCGCGGGGACCCGAGGGCGTTTGTGCCCGCGGTCGAGGATGGCTACCAGGGGCTCGCGCTGCCGGTCGCCGCCGACGGCTCGCCGTCGAGCGAACGCGGCGTCGCGCGGGCCCCGGAGGCCTGGATCGTCGCGATCAAGGACGGAGGAACGCTCTCGGACTTCGACCGCCTGACGCTCCGGCAGGCGGTGACGATCGTCGCGCTCGAGCTGCTCCGGGCACGGGTCGCGGGCCAGACGGAGCGCCGGCTCGCCGGCGATCTGCTGCAGGCGCTGGTCAGCGGCGAGCTGGCCGGAACCGAGCTCGCGCGGCGGTTGGCTCCGTTCGGGATCGGCGAACGGGTGGCCGCGATCGTGCTGCCGCGGAGCGAGCTCGAGGAGCCGCTGGCGGCGGCGCTCCGCGACGAGGCGGTGCCGGCGCTCGTCAGCGCCGCCGGGTCGATCGCGTGCGCGTTGGTCCCCGGAATCGACGATGGCGAGCTGGTCGCGATCGTGCAGCGGACGATCGTGCGGATCAACGGCGACGCCGGGGCGGACGTTCGCGCCGGCGTCGGGCGCGCGGTGCCGGCCGGCGACGGGCGTCGCAGCTTCCACGAGGCCCGATGCGCGCTCGAAGCCGCCACCCTGGGAATTGGCGGAAACGGCTCGGATGGCTCCCCGGTGGCCACCTACAAGGACCTCGGCTCCTTCCAGCTGCTGCTCTCGCTCCAGGACGACGAGGCGCTCGAGCTGTTCTGCGACTCGGTGCTCGGGCCGATCGAGACGAGCGAAGGCGGATACGGTGGTGAGCTGATGCGATCGCTCGAGGCGTTCATCGAGGAAAACGGTCAGTGGGAGCGCGCCGCGCGGCGGCTGTACTGCCACCGCCACACGCTCCGGTACCGGATCCGGCGCGTCGAGGAGCTGACCGGGCGCGACCTCCACAGCGCGCGGGATCGGATCGAGTTCTGGCTCGCGCTGCGCGGCCGGGAGCTGGTGGCGCGATGAGGGTCGGGGTTCCGTCGGAGGTCAAGGCGGACGAGTACCGGGTCGCGCTGACCCCCGCCGGGGTGCGCGAGCTCGTCGACGCCGGGCACTCGGTGTACGTGCAGCGCGGCTCCGGCTCAGGCTCGGCGATCGACGACGGGGCCTATGAGGCCCAGGGCGCCAGGATCGTCCCCGACGCAGCGGCCACGTTCGCCGAGTCGGACCTGATCGTCAAGGTCAAGGAGCCGCAGCCCGCCGAGGTCGAGCTGCTGGAGCCCCGCCACGTGCTGTTCACGTACCTGCATCTGGCCGCCGACGCCGAGCTGACGCGCGCGCTGATGACCTCGGGGGCCACCTGCATCGCGTACGAGACCGTCGAGGACGACCGCGGCCGGCTGCCGCTGCTGGCGCCGATGTCGGAGGTCGCGGGGAAGATCGCCACCCAGGCGGGCGCGTTCATGCTCGAGAAGCCGCTCGGAGGACGGGGGATCCTGCTCGGCGGAGTTCCGGGCGTCTCGGCCGCGGAGGTAATGGTGATCGGGGGCGGTGTCGTCGGGATGAACGCGGCGTTCATCGCGATTGGGATGGAGGCGACGGTCTACGTGTACGACCGCAACATCGACCGCCTCAGGGAGCTCGACGTGGCGTTCGGCGGCCGCGCGGACACGTGCTTTGCCTCGACACTGTCGATCGAGGAGCGGCTTCCCTACGTGGACCTGGTGATCGGCGCGGTGCTCGTCCACGGCGCCCGGGCGCCGCACGTGATCACCCGCGCCCAGCTGGCGCTGATGAAGCCCCAGGCCGTGCTCGTCGACGTCTCGATCGACCAGGGCGGCTGCTTTGAGACCTCGCATCCCACCACCCATTCGGACCCGACCTACCAGGTCGATGGGATCACGCACTACTGCGTCGCGAACATGCCCGGAGCCGTGCCGGTGACCTCCACGTACGCGTTGACCAACGCGACGATGCCGTACGTGCTGCACCTCGCGAACGCCGGCGTGTCGCGGGCTCTCCGCGAGAGCCCCGGACTGAAGCTCGGCGTCAACGTGGTCAGCGGGCACGTCACCTACCAGCCCGTTGCCGAGGCCGTCGGGGTTCCGTATGTCTCCGTCGACGAGGCGCTCAGCGGGGTTGTCGCCGCGGGGTAGCCCGCGGCACCTCTGACAGGATGTGGGGCGTGACGAACGCCTCACGCAACGGAGGTGGCCGCCCCGACGTCGCCGACCTGCTCGAGCTCCGCGCGGGCGAGGCGATGGCGCTCAACCAGCGCTACCTCAACCCCCAGCTCGGACGGGTCGTGCAGACGCTCGGCTTCGACCGCGACTGGGCGCACGGCCGCGGCGCGCTGCTGGTCGACCGCGACGGCAACGAGTACCTGGACCTGCTGTCGGGCTATGGAGTGTTCGCACTCGGTCGCAGCCACCCGTACGTGAAGGAGCAGCTCGCGCCGCGTGCTGGCGGCCGATCTCCCGTCGCTGCCGCAGCTGGGGGTGACGACGCTGGCGGGGTTGCTGGCGGAGCGCCTCATCGGGCTCGCGCCCGCTCCGCTCGACGCGGTCGTGCTCTGCAGCTCGGGCACCGAGGCGGTCGAGGGTTCCCTGAAGCTCGCGCGGGCGGCGACCGGGCGTCCGCGGATCCTGTACTGCGAGCGGGGGTTCCACGGGCTGACGCTCGGGTCGCTGTCGGTCAACGGCAACGACGAGTTCCGGGAGCGCTTCGGCCCGTTCCTGCCGGGCTGCGACCCGGTGCCGTTCGGGGATCTCGACGCGCTCCGGGCCGAGCTCGCGCGCGGCGACGTCGCCGCGCTGATCGTCGAGCCGGTCCAGGGAAAGGGCGTGTACCTCGCCCCGGACGGCTACCTGTCCGGCGCGCAGCGGGCGTGTCGTGAGGCGGGCGCGCTGCTGATCCTCGACGAGGTCCAGACCGGGCTCGGGCGCACGGGACGGTTCCTCGCGTGCGAGCACTGGGGGATCGAGCCCGACCTGGTGCCGCTGGCGAAGTCGCTGTCTGGCGGGTACGTGCCGCTCGGCGCGCTGCTCTGCTCCCGCGCGGTGTTCGACGCGACCTTCGACTCGATGGAGCGAAGCGTCGTCCACGGCTCGACCTTTGGCAACGGCGAGTTCGCGGCGGCCGCCGGCCTGGCGACGCTCGAGGTGATCGAACGGGAGCGGCTGGTCGAGCGCGCGGCCTCAAACGGTGCGCTGTTGATGGAGCTCACGCTCCCGCTGGTCGAGCGGTTCGAGATCGTCCGCGAGGTCCGGGGCCTCGGGATGATCTGGGCGATCGAGCTCGGACCCCCGTCGGGGCGCGCCGCCCGTCGGCTGTGGGACGCGATCGAGCGCCGACAGCCGGGGCTGTTCGCCCAGACGGTCACCGTGCCGCTGTTCCGCGAGCACCGGATCCTCACCCAGGTGGCCGGGCACCACATGAACATCGTCAAGGCGCTGCCGCCGCTGAACGTCTCCGAGGATCAGCTGCGGTGGTTCGCCGGCGCGCTCGAAGAGGTCATCGCGGCGGCCGAGCGGCACCTGTTCCGCAGCTACGCGAGCCTCGGGTTCGAGCTCGGGCGGCGGAGCTTCAGCGCCCGGTAGCCGCGCTCAGCGGTCGCGGATGAACGTGACCTGCATCGGGTTGCCGAGCGCGTCGAGCACCGGCTGGATCTGCGAGGGCCCGGGCGAGGTGTACCTGACGCCCCTGGTCGGGTTGTTGCCGGGCCCACCCGGGTTGTAGAACGGGGAGTAGTGCCCCGTCGCGGGGATCTCGACTGCGGTGATCCGGCGCATCGCGGCCTTGTCGCCGTCGAGCACGATGTCGATCTGGTTGTCCTTGTCCTCGACGTAGCAGTCGTCGTAGCTCGCCTGCTTGTGCCCGAGATCGGCCAGACCGAGGATCCGGATCACGCCTCCCGGGACCCGGTAGTTGACGTTCGGCTTGGTCAGCAGCAGCGTCCGTCCGTTCGAGCCCCTGACGCGCAGCCGGAAGTACCGCGAGAACTCGGTCGGGAACACCGCGCGGACACCGTCGGGCGAGAAGCCGCCGGAGGTGAACACGCGCAGCCTGAACTTGGCGGCGCTCCCGTAGAGCGTCACGCCGTCGTTCGGCAGCGCGCCGGTGAAGGGTTTCGGGGCACCCTCGCCGCGGGCGGACATCCGCGTCAACTTCGCGGCGACGAGGTGCGGGCCTGGCCGTTTCGAAGGGTTCGAGCTGCGGCCGTACGGGGTCGTGGAGCTCGACGCCGACATCCCGACCGCGCTCACCAGGCGTCCTCCCGGGCCGACCAGCTGCAGCGGCGTCGAGTCGAGCACGACGCGCGTCTTGACGGGGAACACCGCGCCACGGTTCGGCGGCGCGAGCCGGTTTCCGAAGTTCCCGAACAGGACCACGGTGGAGCGCTCGTTGTACTCGGCGTTCGGGTACACGGCGGCCTGGAGCGGGACGACGGTACGGCCGTTGCTCAGCGTCACCCGGAAATCCTGGGCGTCGAGCGTGCTCGGCCGGACCGGCCAGCTGAACTCGACCGGGAGCCCCGCCGCCGTCGTCACCGGCCCCCCGAACGAGAACGCGACCGCCTGCGGAGTCGACGCCGAGGTGTAGGCGCTCAGCGGCGGGGTCTCCCCGGCCGCGCACGAGATTGTGTTCCAGGCGCCGCCGGCGGCGCGCACCCGCTGTTCGCTGGTCGTCAGGTCAGTGGTGCTGATCCCCGGCACGCCGACGATCCCGGTGAACCCGAGCCCGGCGGCGAACATGTTCGGCTGGGTGCTCCACATGTCGGCGTCGATCAGGACGTCCTTGTGGAGGAGCTGAGAGGTGGGGGTTGGCGGGGCCGCGGCGGTTGCGGGCGCCGAGGCAAGCGCCACGGTGGCGGCCGGTGCCACTGCGAGCAGTGATGTCCTTCTCAGCCAGTGCCCCATCCCCACCGTTGAGCGTACCGGGTGTGCGGTCGCCGTAGAGTCGTGGACGGTGGTGCGCCCCGACCTCAAGCGCGTCGTCAAGGCGGTGCGCGACGACCCGCGCGTGAACCCGGTGCTGAGCGGCACGGCTCGGCGGACGATGTCGATGCTCGGTCGCGAGTCGAGCTGGCTGCGGATGCACCTACCGCGCGCCGGCACGGTCCGCGTCACCCTCCCGAACGGGGAGACGCTGCGGCTCTGGTCCCGAGCTGATGACTGGATCTCGACGCAGATCTTCTGGGGCGGGATCTCCGGCTATGAACCGGAGACCGTCCCACTGTGGTTCCACCTCGCGGAGGAAGCGAATGTGATCGTCGACGTCGGGGCGTTCGTCGGATACATGACGCTCCTCGCCGCGCTCGCAAACCGCCGCGCGCGGGTTGTGTCGCTCGAGCCCTACACACCGACATTCCATCGTCTGCTCCGCAACCTCGAGATCAACGGCGTCGACAACGTCGACGCGGTCAACCTCGCGGCGGGTTCGGCGGCCGGCACAGCGGTGCTCCATCACGCGAGGGACGGTTACTCGAGCGGAGCGAGCCTGAACGCGGCTCACCTCGAAGCGCTCACCGACCTGGCCTCAACCGAGGTCCCCGTTCGCCGGCTCGATTCGCTGTTAGGCGAGCTCGGGCTCGAGCGCGTCGACCTGATGAAGCTCGACACCGAGACGACCGAACCGGACGTCCTCGAGGGGGCGGCAACGACCGTCGCCAGGGATCGCCCGCACATCGTGTGCGAGGTCCTGAACGGGGATTCGGCAGCCCGTCTAACGGGGATGCTCGCGCCGCTCGGATACCGGTTCTACGAGCTGCTGATCGATGGGGTGTGCGAGCACGACACGGTTCCGGTCCCGGCTTCGCTGAACTGCCTGTTCAGCACCTGGAGCCCAGACCGGCTGGCCCAGCTCGGACGATGGAGCTGACGGGCGGCGCCCTCAGCCCTGGACCATCGCCCGCAGCGACTGCTTGAGCGACCCGGTCGTCGCGAGCACCGCGGTCGGCTCGTACCCGCAGTGCGCCATGCAGTTGGCACAGCGATCGTCGTTTCCGCGGCCGTACTTCGACCAGTCGGTCGTGTCGATCAGCTCCTTGTACGTCTTCGCGTAACCGTCGCTCATCAGGTAGCAGGGGCGCTGCCAGCCGAAGATCGAGTAGCTCGGGATCCCCCACGGCGTGCACTGGTAGTCGACCTTGCCCTCGAGGAAGTCGAGGAACAGCGGCGTGTGGTTGAGCCTCCACTTCTTGCGCCGCCCGTCCGCGAATGCGGCCGAGAACAGCTCCCGCGTCTGCGTCACCCCCGGGAAGTGATCCTGGTCGGGGGCCTTCTCGTAGGCATAGGCGGGCGAGATCTGCATCGCGTCGACCTCGAGCTCGTCGTTGAGGTAGTCGAGCACCTCGCGCACGGTCTCGGGTGTGTCATTGCTCAGGAACGTGGTGTTCGTCGCGACGCGGAAGCCGCGCGACTTCGCCTCCCTGATCGCGTCGACCGCCTTGTCGAAGATTCCGTCACGTTCGACGAACTGGTCGTGGCGCTCGCGCAGGCCGTCCAGGTGGACGACCCAGGTGAAATCGTGGGAGGGCGTGAAGTTGTCCAGCTTGTTCTTCATCAGGATCGCGTTCGTGCAGAGAAAGACGAACTTCTTGCGCTTGATCAACTCGGCCACGATCACGTGGACCTCGGGGTGGACGAGCGGCTCCCCGCCGGCGATCGAGACCATCGGAGCTCCGCACTCCTCGATTGCCTCCAGCGCCTGCTCCACCGGCATCCGCTGCTTGAGGATGTGCTCGGGATGCTGGATCTTGCCGCAGAACGAGCACGAGAGGTTGCACTGGAACAGCGGCTCGAGCTCGACCAGCAGCGGAAACTTCTCGCGCCGGTGCAGCTTCTGCGAGAGCAGGTACTTGGCCATCCGGGCCGACTGCCTGACCGGGGGCGCCATTACCCGCGGACCTCCGGCGGAAGCCTGAAATGGACCTCTTCCCGCGCCACCGAGCGCTCCGATACATCTGCTCCGCCGAGCCCGTCCAACGCGTGCACGACGCCCTCGACTAGCCACTCCGGCGCCGACGCGCCCGCGGTCACGCCCACCCGCACGGCCCCGACGAGCCGCCCCGGCGGGATGTCGCCGCCGTTCTCGACCAGCAGCGCCGGGCACCCGGCGCGCTCGGACACCTCCACGAGCCGACGCGAGTTCGAGGAATTGGATGACCCCACAACCAAGACGATGTCACACTCGGCGGCGAGGGCCCTGACAGCATCCTGACGATTCTGGGTCGCGTAACAGATATCGCTGGACGGGGGTCCGACGACCGTCGGGAATCGCGCCCTTAGCCGCTCGAGCACGTCGGTGGTGTCGTCGACGGCAAGCGTCGTCTGCGTCAGATAGGCGACCTTCTCGGGGTCCGAGACCTGGAGCGAGTCGACCTCGTCGGCGCTCGCGATCACGTGCGTCCGGCCGGGCGCCTCGCCCGACGTCCCGTCGACCTCCTCGTGGCCCTCGTGGCCGACGAGCACGATGTCCATTCCCGCCGACGCGAATCGCCGCGCCTCCGCGTGGACCTTGGCGACCAGCGGGCAGGTCGCGTCGATCACCTCGAGCTCGCGGTCGGCCGCCTCGGCCCTGACCGCCGGCGAGACTCCGTGGGCCGAGTAGATCACGGTCGAGCCTGCGGGAACCTCGTCCAATTCCTCAACGAATACTGCGCCGCGACGCTCGAGCTCGGCGACCACGTGGGCGTTGTGGACAATCTGCTTGCGGACGTAGATCGGGGGCTCGCGCGCCTCGAGCGCCCGCTCGACGACCTCAACCGCCCGCTCGACCCCGGCGCACGACGCGCGCGGAGCCGCGAGCACGACCTCGCGGGGGCCGAGCGCCTCGGCCCAGTCGTGGACCAGCGCGCACGCGCGACGGAGCGTCCGGTACGCCATCGCCGCCGCGTGGAGCGTGCGAAGCGGCCGGTGCAGCTCGTGCCGGTGGGTATCGAGCACGACGCGCAGAGTTACGAGCGGCTCGCCGCCCACCGCCGGCGCCAGCCACGCCGACTCCATGTCGACCGCGAGCGCGCCGGAGCGCTGGAGCGTGCGGCGCCGTTCGCGCAGCACCAGCCGCTGGCTCGATGCGATCGGGCCGCGCCGGACCCGAAGGCCGCCGCGCCGCAGCAGGCCCTCGAGGATCGTCGTGTCGTCGCAGATCGTCGTCCCGGTCGGACCGCGCAGCTCCGTCGCGAGCACCACGTCGCCGGGCTCCAGGTCCGGGTCGAGCGCGCCGCAGAAGCCGGCGATCAGGATCGCGTTTCCGGCGGCCCCCTGCACTAGCTGTGCCGAGCGGGTCGCCCGCTTCGGGCCCATGCCGATCTGGTGGACGGTCGCCCACGGCGCGCCTGCGCGCACAGCCGACGCCTCGACCGACAGCGGCGCGAGCACGACCAGCTCTGGTGCGGCGCCCCGGCTGGGAGCGGTCGCGGCGCTCATCCCGAGCCTCCGGCGATCAGCTCGCTCCGGGGGCCGGGCGCCGGCGAGGACCCGTTCGCGGACGCCGCGCCGTTGCGCGAGCCGTTCTGCACGGCCAGCGCCGTCAGCGCCTCGTGCGAGGCCGCGTGCCCGCTGCGGACCGCACCCTCCATCGTCGCCGGCCAGCCGGTATCGGTCCAGCTGCCGGCGACCACCAGCCCCGGCAGCCGTGTGCGTGGGCCGGGCCGGAGCGCGCGAGCACCCGGCGTGGCGCGGAACGTCGCGGCGTGCTCTCGGGTCACGAAGAAGGTCTCGACGACGGCGTCGCGAGCGCCCGGAAGCAGCTCGCGCAGCGCCTGCTCGTAGCGCTCGCCGAGCTCGGTCGACGTCGCACCGAGCTCGTCGTCGGCGGCAGACAAGGAGATCACGAGGTACTGACCGTGGTCGATCCCGGCGCTGTGGGTGCGGTCGAACAGCCACTGCACGGGAGTGCCGACGCCGGCCGCGAGCTCGTGCTCGGTCACCCTTCGGTCAAACACGAAGTGGAGGTTGACAATCGGAGAGCTGCCGAGCCGGGCGAGGGCTTCGCGGTCGATCCCGGCCTCGGGCGGGGCGAGCCGCGCGAGCCGGTCGGGCTGGACGGCGACGATCACCACGTCCGACTCGACCGTCGGCGCGCCGTTGAGCTCGACCCGGAAGCCCGCCGCCGGCGGGGACGATCGCGGTCACCCCGCGCCGGACGCGAACGTCCACCCCGGCGCGGGTCAAGGTGGCGGTGGCCGCTCGGTCGTGGATCTCCGAGAGCGGCGCTCGGGCGTAGCCGATGTCCCCGGCCGAGCGATCCCTCAGCAGCCCGGCCTGGAACACGTACGCGGCCTGCGCCAGGGATGCCTCGGCGGGCTCGAGGTTGAGCGTCGGACGGACGATCAGGCTCCAGACGGCTTCGATCGCCTCGCTCGCTCTGGCGACGCTCGGCCAGCCAGTCGCCGAACGAGCGCCGATCCATCTCAGGGTCATCGGTGTCGATCGAGTTCAGCGCGCGCATCGCCCGGGCCACGCTCGCGCGTTCGCCGAGGCCGAGCAGCGAGTACCGGAGCATCGCGGGCGCGAGGTGCAGCGGCGCCGGGAGCGCCGTGCGCCACAGCTTCGCCGGCGGGCGGCCGGGTGCGAGCACCGGGATCTCGAGCCGGCTCTGGAGCGTGACCCCGTCGGAAGCGCCGAGTCGGTCGAGCAGCTCCCGGTACGCCGTGCAGCAGCGCAGGAACACGTGCTGTCCGTTGTCGGCGCCGATCCCGTCGCGCGTGAACGAGTAGGCGGCCCCGCCCAGCCGTCCACGCGACTCCACCAGCGTCACGCTCGCGCCGGCGCTCGCGCAGTCCAGCGCCGCCGTGATCCCGGCGAGCCCGCCGCCGATCACGGTGACGCGGCTCATGCCGCCGCCCGCGTGAGCGTCGCCTGGCCGGTCGGCGGTCGCCGACTGAGGCTCCGGGCGGCGACCCACGCCTTCTCCCAGACGGGCAGCGAGATCCGCCGGTCCAGGACCTCGTTCGGGTCGATCGCGATCCGGTCGAGGATGCCGCGGTAGATGCCGGTCATCGCGAGCACGCACGCCGCGCTGCGGCGGTCGAGCAGCTCGACCAGCTCGAGACCGTGGTCGAACCACTCCGCGGCGCGCGCGGCCTCGAACCGGATCAGCGCCGCGGCGTCCAGCCGCGGTGCGGCAAACAGGTCCTCGCAGCCGAACCGCCGCAGGTCCTCGGCGGGCAGGTACACGCGCCCGCGGTCGCGGTCCTCGCGGACGTCGCGGATGATGTTGGTGAGCTGCATCGCGACGCCGAGGTCGTCGGCCAGCGCCGCGGCGGCGCCCGAGTCGCGCTCGGTCGCGCCCGTGAAGATCGCGAGGCACAGTCGCCCGATCGAGCCGGCGACCTGGCGGCAGTAGACGAGAAGCTCGTCGAAGGTCTCGTACGTCGTCCCGAGCACGTCGGCCTCGACGCCGTCGACGAGCTGCTCGAGCGCGTCGAGCGGCAGCCCGTAGTGACGGTACGCGTGGCCGAGCGCGACCGCGACCGGGTCCTCGGCGGTTTTCGGACCGCCGGCGGCGAGGTCGGCGAGCAGCCGCCGCTCGGACCTGAGCGCCTCGAGCTTCGCCGCGCCGTCCAGGTCTCCGTCGCCGATGTCATCGACCCGGCGCGCGAACGCGTAGACGGCGCTCATCGCCTGGCGCTTGGAGCGGGGCAGCAGCCGGATCCCGTAGAAGAAGTTCGCCGCCTCCTCGCGGGTGATCTGCTCGCAGCGCCGGTAGCAGTGCTCGATCTCGAGCGCGGGGATCGTCATCGCCCCATCCATGCTGCCGGGAGCCGCTTGACGAACGTCGCCGCGTTACGGCGGGGCGGCCCCTGCCACACGTCGTAGCCGCGCCGGACGATCGCGTCGAGCGTCGCGCGCCCACCGGCCACGAAGCCCGCGATCGCGGCGCGCGGGCGGAGCGGCAACAGCTTCGCGAGCGGCGCGCCCATGTCGAGCAGCGCATCCGCCCGCGAGACCTGCAACGCGATCAGCGACTTCGCCGCGGTGGTCGCCCTCGGGCCGCCAAGCTCGCGCTCAGTGCAGCCGATCGTGACGAGATCCTCCTGGGGTATGTACACCCGCCCGCGCGTGTAGTCCTCGGGGACGTCCTGGATGTGCTCTGTCACCTGGAGTCCGGCACAGATCCGGTCCGACAGCGCGATCCGCTCCGGGGTCGCGGCGTCGAACACGTGCAGCACCAGCTCGCCGACGGGCGCCGCGGACAGCCTGCAGTAGCCGAGCAGATCGTTGAACGTCTCGTAGCGGGTGACGGCCTGATCCATCCGGTTGGCCTCGACGAGGCGGCGGAATGGGCCCTCTGGGAGCTCGAACGCGCGAGCCTCGTGCGCGAGCAGCTGCATCACCGGATGCTCAGGCGGCTCGCCCGCATACACGCGGTCGAGCTCACCGTCCACCCAGTCGAGCAGCTCGGTGCGGTCGCCGGCGGCCTCGTCGCCGATGTCGTCGATCAGCCTGGCGACGCCGTAGATCGCCCACAGCGCTCGCTTCTCGCGGCGCCCGAGCAGCCCGAGTGCGACCGGGAAGTTCTCGTCCTGCGCCTGGGCCATCACCTTCCCGTAGCTCGGCACCTGGCTCGCGCTTCCCGCGCGCTCGGGCACCCAGCCCTCGCCTGACTGCGCGGGGCGCGAGTCATCCCGCTGGTCGTCATCGCGTGCACCGTCCCAGCGCCATCACCGGGAACACGAGCCGGTACAGGTGGTAGTTGATGTAGAAGTCCGACGGGAAGCCCGTGCCCGTGAACTGTGGCTCGTCCCAGGTGCCGTCCGGGCGCTGGGTCTCGACCAGCCAGCGGATCCCGCGGTGGACCGCGAGCGACTCCTCGCCGGCCGCGTGCAGGGCGAGCAGCGCCCACGCGGTCTGGGATGCGGTGCTTTCGCCGCGGCCGATCCACTCGGGGTCGTCGTAAGAGCGTGCGTCCTCGCCCCAGCCGCCGTCGTCGTTCTGGTGGCCTTCGAGCCACCGGACCGCGCGGCGGATCGGCGAGGAGGAGGGATCCTCCCCGGCGGCGATCAGCGCCGGAATCGCCGCACCGGTGCCGTACACGTGGTTGACGCCCCAGCGGCCGAACCACGACCCGTCGGTCTCCTGCGCGGCCAGCAGCCACTCGACTCCCGCGCGGCCCTTCGGCTCGTCGGCCCGGCCGACCGCCGCGAGCATCTCGATCACATGGGCGGTGACGTCGGCGCTGGGGGGATCGATCACCTCGCCGAAGTCGCAGAACGGGACGTCGCGGACGAGGCTCCGGCAGTTGTCGGCGTCGAACGCACCCCAGCCGCGGTCGGCGCTCTGCATCGCCTCGACCCATCCGATGCCGCGGTCCACCGCCTCGCGGACCCGGTCGGGGTCGGGGTGATCGACGGCCAGCAGCGCGAGCACCACCTCGGCGGTGTCGTCGACGTCGGGGTAGTTGGCGTTCTCGAACTCGAACGCCCAGCCGCCCGGCATCGCGTTTGGCCGCCGCACCGCCCAATCACCGCGCGCGAGGACCTGGTTGGCGATCAGCCAGTCGGCGGCGCGGACGATCGCCTCGTCGTCGCGCGGGACGCGGGCGTCGGCGAGCGCGATGACGGCGAGCGCGGTGTCCCACACCGGGCTCTGGCAGGCCTCGAGCCGGCGCAACTCCGGATCCTCGATCGTGAACGCCTCGAGGCCGTCGAGCCCGCGGCGCATCACCGGGTGGTCGAGCCCATAGCCGCGCAGGTGCAGCGCGATCAGCGAGTACACCCACGGTGGCTGGATCCCGCCCCATGAGCCGTCGGCCTCCTGGCGGTCGACGATCCACCGCTCCGAGCGGGCGAGCGACGCCTCGCGGACGGGGCCGAGCGGATGGCGCTCGTAGAGGTGCAGCACGCGGTCGAGTGCGAGCAGCCCGCGGCCGCGCAGCGACGTCGCCTGCGGCGGCTCCCAGGCCTCGGGGACGCGCAGTTCCTCGATCCCGAACGGGAGCGGACGGACGGGCCGCACGGCAAGCACGACCGACAGGGCGACGACCGTCTGTCGGGCCCAGCAGGCGAAGTCATACGGATTCAGCGGCACCCACGACGGCAGCAGCATCATTTCGGGCGGGAGCACGGGCACCCGATCCCACGGCCACGCGCCGAACAGCGCGAGCCAGATGTGGGTGAACACGCGTGCCCGCTCGAGCCCGCCCTGCGCCCTGACCCACGCGGCCGCGACCTGCATGTGCTCGGCCTCGGGCAGATCACCGGCTAGGCGCAGCGCCACGTACGCCTCGATCGTGGTCGACAGGTCGCCGGGGCCGGCGTAGAAGTTGGCCCACGTCCCGTCCTCGCGCTGCTGGGAGCGGATCCAGCGCGCCGCGCGCTCGGTCTGCTCGGGCTGCCGGATGCCCAGAAACTCGCGGAGCAGGAGGTCCTCGGCGTCCATCGTCACGTTCGTCTCGAGCTCGCCCTTCCACCATCCGTCGGCGTGCTGAAGGCCGAGCAGGTGGTCGCGTGCTCGGGCAAGTGCGTCGGCGGCCGAGGCCGCCGGTGGACTTGAGGGGGCCTCGAGCGGCACTGCGGCCGTGGCGATTTCTTCGGTAGTCGATGCGACGGGGCGATTCATAGCCGTTGATCTGCGCCCTGGCGGCTGAGTCGTTGTTGGTAATTAGTTCCCCGCCGGCCAGCCTGCACCCCGTAGCATGACACGAGAAGGGGTCCGGACGTATGCGCCGGAATATCGTCGTCTGCATAGACGGAGAGCGCATCGATGGGCGTCACGGACACAGGAGCTGTGAAGGCCGCGTTTCAGCGAGCGATCGAGTTCCAGCGGGCCACGCTCGAGCTCGTGGCCGCACGCGTGGAGCCGATCGCGGAGGGCTGGGTCGTCCGCGAGCCCTCGCTGCCGCTCGTGTGGAGCGCGAACCATGTCCAGATCACGCGGCCGGTCAGCTTCTCCGCCGCGCTCGAGCTCGCCGAGGCCCATCTCGGCGACCTTCCCTACCGGCAGCTGATGGTCGCCCACGAGGCGACAGGCCGGCGACTCGAGCGGTCATTCGCCGAGCAGCGCTGGGAGGTCGACGGCGAGGTAGTGATGGCGCTGCGGCACGAGCCCGACCGCGAGGTCGATCTGAGCGAAGCGATCGACGCCGACGAGGAGCCGGTGATGGGGCTGATGCGCCGGTGGATCGGGGAGGACGAGTCGATCGAGTTGACGCCGCGGGGCCTCGACCAGGTGGTCGAGTTCACGCGACAGGTGGCGCGCGTGCGGCGCGCCCGGATGTTCGGCATCGCCGGCGAACACGGCGGCCTCGCGTCGATCACGATGCTCTACACCGACGGGACCGTGGCGCAGGTCGAGGACGTCTACACGGTCCCCGAGGAACGGAACCGCGGCCACGCGCGAAGGCTGGTGACGAAGGCCGCCGAAGTCGCCCGCGCGGACGGTCACGAGCTGGTGTTCATCGTCGCCGACGCGGAAGACTGGCCGCAGCATCTGTACCGCCGGATCGGGTTCGAGCCGATCGGCCGCACGTGGGCGCTGCACCGGGGCGGTTGACCGTCTGACCCCTGCTACGCTGCCTGACGCATGCCTACCACCAGTCAGCTTGTGCGCAAGGGCCGTACCGCCCCGAAGAAGAAGCTCGCGACGCCGGGCCTGAAGTCCGGCAAGGGACGCAAGAAGCGCGTCGCCGCGCCGCAGCGCCGGGGCGTCTGCACGCGCGTCTACACGACGACTCCGAAGAAGCCGAACTCGGCGCTCCGGAAGGTCGCCCGCGTCCGGCTGACGAATGGGATGGAGGTCGGCGCCTACATCCCCGGTGAGGGCCACAACCTTCAGGAGCACTCGGTCGTGCTCGTCCGCGGCGGGCGCGTCAAGGACCTGCCCGGCTTTCGTTACAAGGTGATCCGCGGGACGCTCGACGCCGCCGGCGTCGGCGACCGCAAGAAGGCCCGCTCCCAGTACGGCGTGAAGAGCAAATAGTGATGCCGGAGGCAGAACAACAGTCTCAGGACGCGGGGCTGGAGGCCCCGCGGAACTAATCGTGCCTCGCCGCGCCGCCGCACAGGTCCGGCCGATTCCGCCTGACCAGGTTCACCACAATCGCCTCGTCCAGCAGGTGATCAACAAGGTGATGCTGGACGGTAAGAAGTCCGTTGCCGAGAAGATCGTCTACGACGCGCTGGCGATCTTGGCCGAGCGCAGTGGGCAGGACCCTGTCGAGCAGCTCGAGGCCAGCATCAAGGCCCTGACCCCGGTGCTCGAGGTCCGCAGCCGTCGAGTCGGCGGGGCCACCTACCAGGTGCCGGTTGAGGTGCCCGCCCGCCGCGCCCGGACGCTCGCCGTCCGATGGCTCGTCCTGTTCGCGCGCCAGCGCCGCGAGAAGTCGATGGCCCAGCGACTCGCGCACGAACTGCTCGACGCCCAGCAGCAGCAGGGCAACGCGTACAAGCGCAAGGACGACATTTACCGCATGGCGCAGGCCAATAAGGCCTTTGCGCATTACCGCTGGTAGACGCCCCAAGCTCACCTGTGGCTGTCAAGCGGGGAGACGCGCCGGGGGCTGAGCGGAAGGCGTAACCGTCTGGGAACCTGTACGCGGTCAACGCCTCGACCGGAGCCAAGGTCTGGACCACGTCGACCGGGCCGATCGTCGGCTCGTCCCCAGCCACGACCGGCAACCAGGTCTACATCGGGACCAACGACGGGGCGCTATATGAGCTGAACGCTTCGAACGGGTCTGTCACGCATTCGACGACGCCGGACGGCAGCCCGATCCGCACGTCACCCGCGATCGGCGGTGGGCTCTGTACGTGGGAACGGATTACGGCCGGGTGTATGCGCTGCTCCCGTCGACACTCGCGATCAAGTGGCAGGCGCCGCTCGGCTACTCGCTGCGGTCCTCGCCTGCGCTCGCCAACGCCGTGCTCTGACGTCTACGCGTTCGGGCCCTAGGCGGCAGCGAGCGTTCGTCAGCGCTGCCCGCGCCGGCGTCCGTCGGCGTCGATGAACCGATCGAGCTGGGCCAGCCGGAAGGCGCTCCTGACCTGCGGCGAGACGTCGGGCTCGATCTGGAGCGGCCACTTCTTGATCCGCGCCTCGCCGACGGTGCGCACCAGCATGTGCAGGCCCGTGCTGTCGATGAACTCGAGCTTTGACAGATCGAGACGGACCGGCGACTTGAACGCCCGGAATCGCGACAGCCGATCCTCGAGCACCGGCGCCGACAGCAGGTCGAGCTCGCCGGTGACGCTGAGCCGCACGCACCCGTCCACGGTGCTCTCCTGAATCTCGAAGGGGTGGGGTGGTGCCGTCATATCGCGCCGACGCCCTCCCAAGCCGGGGAGCCTAATAGCTCGGCGGCTCCGGCGCTAACTGGCGTTGCCTACCAACGGCAGAGCGCCACGAGCTGGCCGGCGAGACGCGAGAGGAGACTGCGAGGGCTGCCCACCACACGGGACCGGGGGCTGCGGTGGAACAACCCTCGCAGCCACGAATGTAACGCCGGATTGCCGAGTCCCGACCCCTGTGTCAGGAAACGGACCGTCCGTGTCGGCCCGCCTCATCCGATTGCCCTACGACCTGGCGCGGGTCGAGGCGGCGCTGTCTCCCCGCGACCGACGCGAGGGGCGCGGCGGGGACTGGGGGTCGCCGCCCCGCCTCCGTGGCACGGGACGTCCGAGCCCGAGGAACCCGAGCACGCAGGTCGCGATCAACAACACCGCCCCGAGCGTCTCGAGATAGAAGCCCGCGCTGGGGGTGGAGCGGGCGAGCACGAACCGCGGCGAGTAGATCGTGGTCCGGTGCGCGTCGGGCAGGTCGCCGAGCAGCGCGATCAGCAGCGCGACCAGCCCGATGACCCCGATCGCGAGCAGCGCCGGCCGGCTTTCCGCCACGAACACGGCGATCCCGAGCAGCACGGCCAGCAGCGCCAGCGGCACCAGCGCGTAGGAATCGTTGGACCCGGTTCCGACGCTCGGCAGCTGGATCGACGTCGCCGCGTGCACCGTGTAGAGCGCCGTGAACTCGGCGACGAGCAGAAGCAGCGCGCCGAGCAGCGCGCCCGCGAGGATCCACCCGTGCGTGGTCCCGGAGGGGAGCCACGAGGCCCCTCCCGAACCGCCCGAACCGCCCGTCCCGTGGGGGCTTGAGGGCCGTCTGGAGGCCTCGCTTCCTCTGCTATATTCGTTGTCGGCTTCGGGCGTTGCGTTCACGTGTGCTCGCGCTCGGAAGCCGGTTTGACTACCAATGGAGATGCTGACTCCATAACGACGCGCCCCGTCTCGACACCAAGGTCGTGATTGGGCCCAGTGGGCCCTTTTTCATGTCCGGAGCCGATTCGCGGCGGACGACCAACCAAGACTTTTTCAATGGCTCGCAAGTTCACGCTCGACAACACCCGCAACATCGGGATCATGGCTCACATCGACGCCGGTAAGACGACGACGACCGAGCGCATCCTCTATTACACCGGTCGGACCTACAAGATGGGGGAGGTTCACGAGGGCGCGGCCGTGATGGACTGGATGGCCCAGGAGCAGGAGCGGGGGATCACGATCACCTCGGCCGCCACGACGTGTGAGTGGGCGGGCCACCGGATCAACATCATCGACACGCCGGGTCACGTCGACTTCACCGTCGAGGTGGAGCGTTCGCTGCGCGTGCTCGACGGCGCGATCGCGCTGTTCGACTCCGTCGCCGGCGTCGAGCCACAGTCCGAGACCGTCTGGCGGCAGGCCGACAAGTACCACGTACCGCGGATCGCCTACATCAACAAGATGGACCGGATCGGCGCGGACTTCGATCGCGGCATACAGACGATGGTCGACCGGCTCGGGGCCCATCCGGTCCCGATCCAGCTGCCGATCGGCGCCGAGGCCGACTTCCGTGGACTGATCGACCTCGTGGCGATGAAGGCGATCATCTACAAGGACGAGCTCGGCAAGGAGCAGGACGTCATCGACATCCCGGACGAGTTCGCGGACGCGGCGAGCGCCGCGCGCGAGCATCTGCTCGAGGAGCTCTCCCACTACGACGACGAGCTGCTCGAGATGATCCTCGAGGAGCAGGAGATCCCAGTCGACCGGCTCAAGGCGGCGATCCGCAAGGCGACGCTCGAGATCAAGCTGACCCCGGTGCTGTGTGGCTCGAGCTTCAAGAACAAGGGCGTGCAGCCGCTGCTGGACGCGGTCATCGACTACCTCCCGAGCCCGCTCGACGTGCCGCCGGTCGAGGGTCTCGAGACCGGGAAGGGCTCCGAGAACGGCAGCGAGCAGCCGGCCGTCCGCCACGCCTCCGACGACGAGCCGTTCGCGGCGCTCGCGTTCAAGATCATGGCCGACCCGTACGTCGGCAAGCTCACCTACTTCCGGACCTACTCGGGCAAGCTCGAGGCGGGCTCGCGGATCCTCAACGTGACGACCGGGCGGACCGAGCGCATCGGGCGCATCCTGATGATGCACGCGAACGAGCGCGAGGAGGTCCCCGAGGTCTACGCGGGCGACATCGCGGCCGCGGTCGGCATCAAGCAGGTGGCGACAGGGGACACGCTGGCGGCACCCGACAAGCCGATTCAGCTCGAGACGATCGAGTTCCCCGAGCCGGTAATCAAGGTCGCGATCGAGCCGAAGACGAAGGCCGACCAGGAGAAGATGTCGACCGCGCTCGGCCGGCTGGCCGAGGAGGACCCGACCTTCCAGGTGCGGACCAACGACGAGACCGGACAGACCGAGATCGCGGGCATGGGCGAGCTGCACCTCGAGGTGCTGGTCGACCGCATGCTGAGGGAATTCAAGGTCGACGCGAACGTCGGCCGGCCTCAGGTTTCCTATCGCGAGACGGTGCGCGGCACGGCCGAGAAGGTCGAGGGCCGGTTCGTCCGTCAGACCGGCGGCGCGGGTCAGTACGGGATCGTCTACATCGACCTCGAGCCCGCACCCGGCGAGGGCTTCGACTTCGTCAACAAGATCAAGGGCGGGGCGATTCCGACCGAATTCATCCCCGCGGTCGAGAAGGGCGTCGAGGAGGCGACCGAGAACGGCCCCCGGGCCGGCTATCCGATGGTCGACATTCGCGTCACCCTGACCGACGGCAAGTACCACGACACCGACTCGTCGGAGATCGCCTTCAAGGTCGCCGGTTCGCTGGCGCTGAAGGAGGCCGCTCGGCGGGCCAAGCCGGTCCTGCTGGAGCCGGTGTTCGCGGTCGAGGTGGTGACCCCCGAGGACTTCATGGGCGACGTGATCGGCGACCTGAATCGGCGGCGCGGTCACGTCCACGGGATGGAGCAGCGCGGAAACGCGCAGGTGATCAACGCGTTCGTGCCGCTCGCCGAGATGTTCGGGTACGCGACCGACCTGCGGTCGACCACCCAGGGCCGGGCGACGTACACGATGCAGTTCGAGCGTTATGACGAGGTGCCCGCGAACATCGCCGAGAAGGCGATCGGCGAGCTGCAACCCGCATGAGCTCGGCCAGCCAACCACCCGGACGGAAGTCCGATATCTTCAACAGGTTCGTCTAAAAACGAACGACACCCTTAAAGCGAAGGAGCAACACCAAAGTGGCCAAGGCCAAGTTCGAGCGCGATAAGCCCCATGTGAACGTCGGGACCATCGGTCACATCGACCATGGCAAGACGACGCTGACCGCGGCTATCACCAAGGTGCTCAACGACAAGTACGGCGGCACGGAGGTGCGGTCGTTCGAGCAGATCGACAACGCTCCCGAGGAGAAGGCGCGCGGGATCACGATCGCGACCTCGCACGTCGAGTACCAGACACCCAATCGTCACTACGCCCACGTCGACTGCCCCGGGCACGCCGACTACGTGAAGAACATGATCACGGGGGCCGCGCAGATGGACGGCGCGATCCTGGTCGTCTCGGCGGCCGACGGCCCGATGCCGCAGACCCGCGAGCACATCCTGCTCGCGCGTCAGGTCGGCGTCCCCTACATCGTCGTGTTCCTCAACAAGGCGGACATGGTCGATGACGACGAGCTGCTCGAGCTGGTCGAGGTCGAGGTCCGCGACCTGCTCAACGAGTACGAGTTCCCGGGCGATGACATTCCGTTCGTCACCGGTTCGGCGCTGAAGGCGCTCGAGGGCGACGAGGAGTACGAGGCGAAGATCGTCGAACTCGCCGATGCGCTCGACAGCTACATCCCCGAGCCGGTGCGCGACCTCGACAAGCCGTTCCTGATGCCGGTCGAGGACGTGTTCTCGATCACCGGTCGCGGCACCGTCGCCACCGGCCGCATCGAGCAGGGGATCATCAAGACCGGCGAGACGGTCCAGGTTGTCGGCATCAAGGACACCGACTCGACCGTGGTCACCGGTGTCGAGATGTTCCGCAAGATCCTCGACGAGGGTCGCGCCGGTGACAACGTCGGTTGCCTGCTACGCGGCACCAAGCGTGAGGACATCGAGCGCGGCCAGGTGCTCTGCAAGCCGAACTCGATCACGCCGCATACCAAGTTCAAGTCCGAGGTCTACGTGCTGAAGAAGGAGGAGGGCGGCCGTCACACGCCGTTCTTCACCGGGTACCGGCCTCAGTTCTACTTCCGCACCACCGACGTCACCGGTGTGGCCAAGCTCCCCGAAGGCACGGAGATGGTTATGCCCGGTGACAACGTCCAGATGGAGATCGAGCTGATCCAGCCGATCGCCATGGACCAGGGACTGCGGTTCGCGATCCGGGAGGGCGGCCGTACGGTCGGCTCGGGGGTCGTGACCGAAGTCGTCGAGTAGTTGATCGGGCCGCGTGCTCCGGCGCGCGGCCCGCTTTTAAACGGATACGACCGTTCGGGGCGGGTCCCGAAGTCAGGGATTCGCCCCCTTCGCTGAGCAGAGAGCGCACGCAAAACATCACATGGCAACGATTGCGCAGAACAAGATCCGAATCCGCCTGAAGTCCTACGACCACACGGCGATCGAGACGGCGGCAAAGGAGATCGTCGAGACGGCCACGCGCACCGGCGCGACCGTGTCGGGTCCCGTGCCGCTGCCCACCGAGAAGAACGTCTACTGCGTGATTCGCTCGCCGTTCAAGGACAAGGACTCGCGCGAGCACTTCGAGATCCGCACGCACAAGCGACTGATCGATATCCACCAGCCGACTCCGAAGACGGTCGACTCGCTTCAGCGACTCGATCACCTGCCGGCGGGCGTGGACATCGAGATCCGCCTCGCCTCCTAGCGACATGGCCGCGATCCTCGCCAAGAAGCTCGGGATGACGCAGCGGTTCGGAGAGGACGGCCGGGTGGAGCGGGTCACGGTGCTCGAGGCCGGTCCGTGTCCGGTCACCGGGATCCGCACGGTTGAGCGCGACGGCTACGAGGCCGTCCAGCTCGCGTTCGGCCAGTGCAAGGAGAAGTCGCTGACGAAGGCCGAGCTTGGCCACCTGAAGAAGGCCGACGCCGGTCCGCTGCGGGTCGTGCGCGAGTTCCGCGACGAGGTCGGCGAGCTGCTCGTGGGCCAGACGGTCACCGTCGAGGCGTTCACGCCCGGCGACAAGGTGAAGATCTCGGGCCGCGCGAAGGGCAAGGGCTTCCAGGGCACGATCAAGCGCCACAACTTCTCGAGTGGGCCGAAGTCCCATGGCTCGCACAACGTCCGCGCGCCGGGCTCGATCGGCGCCTCGGCGACGCCCTCGCGCGTCTTTAAGGGGATCCGCGGGCCGGGCCGGATGGGCGGCGGGCGCGTCACGCAGCGCGGCCTGACGGTCGTCGAGGTGATGCCGGACCGGAATCTGCTGCTGGTCCGCGGCGCAGTGCCCGGGCCCCGCGGCGGCACCGTGGAGGTGCGGACCGATGGCTAGTCGCACCGCGCCGAAGCTCGGCGGCGGCACCGTGACACTCGACCCCGGGGCGTTCGAGGCCCGCTTCAACATGCCGCTCGTCCACGAGACCGTGCGCGCCGAGCTGAACGCGCGCCGGCGCGGGACGGCGTCCACCAAAACCCGCGGTCAGGTCTCGGGCGGCGGCGCCAAGCCGTGGCGCCAGAAGGGGACCGGTCGCGCTCGCGCCGGCTCCTCGCGCTCGCCGATCTGGGCCGGTGGAGGCACCGTGTTCGGTCCCAGCCCGCGTCACTACACCTTCAAGATCAACCGCAAGGAGCGCCGTGCTGCGCTCCGCAGCGCCCTGTCACTGCACGCCGAGCGCGAGTCGCTGGCGGTGTTCGACGGCGGCGCGTTCGCCGAGCCCTCGACCGCGCAGGCGGTCGGGCTACTGAACGACTGGGACCCCGCCGAGCCGATCGTGGTGGTGCTCGGCGCCGACGAATCCGCGGCGGGCAAGTCATTCCGCAACATCGCCCGCGTCGACGCGGTCCCGGTCGAGGACGTCGGGGTGGCCGATCTGATCCGCGCGGCGTCGGTGCTGGTCTCCGAGACGGCGCTGCCGCTGCTCGTCGCGCGCGCGAGTGGCACTCGAGCCACCGAGGAGGCGGCGGCCTGATGGACCACACGCACGTGATCATCCGTCCGGTGATCTCCGAGAAGAGCTTCGCGCTCGCGGAGGCCGGCAAGTACACGTTCCGGGTCCACGACGAGGCCCACAAGACCGAGATCCGCCAGGCGATCGAGCGGCTGTTCGATGTCGGCGTGCTGGAGGTCCGGACCGCGTGGGTCAAGCCCAAGCCCAAGCGTCGCGGCTACACCTCGGGTCAGACCCGGCGGTGGAAGAAGGCGATCGTCCAGGTCCGCGAGGGCGAGACGATCCCGATCTTCCGTGGCCTGGAGGGGAGTGAGTAATGCCCGTACGCAAGCCGAAGCCCACGTCGCCCGGCCGCCGGTTCGTGATGTACCCGGACTTCGCCGAGATCACCCGTGACGAGCCCGAGAAGTCGCTGACCGAGGGCCTGAAGAAGTCGGGTGGCCGGAACGCCCACGGTCGCAAGACCTCACGTCATCGCGGCGGCGGCGCCAAGCGGCTGTACCGCAAGATCGACTTCAAGCGCCGCAAGGACGGCGTCCCGGCGAAGGTCGCCCACATCGAATACGACCCGAACCGCTCGGCGTACATCGCGCTGCTGCACTACGCCGACGGAGAGAAGCGCTACATCCTCGCGCCGCAGCGGCTGCGCGTCGGGATGACGGTTCAGTCGGGGACGAACGTCGACGTCCGCGTCGGCAACACCCTGCCGCTCCAAAACATGCCTCCGGGCACCGTGGTCCACAACGTCGAGCTGGAGCCCGGGCGCGGCGGCCAGATGGCCCGCGCCGCGGGCGCCGGCGTGCAGCTGCTCGCCAAGGAGGGGGACCGCGTGACGCTGCGGCTGCCCTCAGGCGAGATGCGGATGGTGCGCGGTGAGTGCCGCGCGACCGTCGGCACGATCGGCAACGCCGACCACCAGAACGTCAAGGTCGGCAAGGCGGGCCGCAAGCGCCACATGGGCGTGCGCCCGCAGACCCGCGGCACCGCGATGAACCCGGTCGACCATCCCCACGGCGGTGGTGAGGGTTCGACGACGCCGGGTCGCCACCCGGTTACCCCCTGGGGCGTGCCCACGCTCGGGTACCGCACCCGCAAGAAGCGCAAGGCCTCCGACCGTTACATCGTCCGCGGGCGGAGACGAGGGAAAGGCAAGCGATGAGTCGCTCAAGCAAGAAGGGCCCGTTCGTCGAGGCGCGCCTGATGGCGCGGATCGAGGCGATGAACACCTCCGGCGAGAAGCGGATGCTCCGCACCTGGTCGCGAACCTCGACGATCTTCCCCGACATGGTCGGGCACACGATCGCGGTTCACGACGGACGCAAGCACGTGCCGGTCTTTGTCAGTGAGTCGATGGTCGGCCACAAGTTGGGCGAGTTCGCGCCGACTCGTCTGTACCGCGGGCATGCGGGGACTGCCAAGAGGCGCTAGGTCTGATGGCTGACGAAACTCCAGAAAAGCCAAAGCGACCTCGGCGTCGGCGGAAGCCGGCCTCAGAGGCGGCCCCTGCCGACTCGGCTGCGACGCCGGTTGACGAGGCGGCCGCTGAGGACGAGACCGCGCGAGCAGCCGCGTCGGCAGGAGCCACCTCGGAGTCGGGTGCCGATGAGATTGAGCCCACTGCGGCCGACGAAGCCGCAGAGGACGAGGCAGCTGACGTCACGCTCGAGGCGGAGGACGAGATCGACTCGGACTCTGAGGAAGAAGCAGAGAAGCCCAAGCGGGCTCCTCGGCGGCGACGTCGGGGTGCTGAGCCTGCGGCCGAGGAGTCGGCGCCGCCCAAGCCTGCTCCTACTCGCCGTCGGGCTGCGCGTGATCCGAATTTGCCGCCTCCTGTGGTGCGGGCTCAGGCGAAGTACGTTCGGTCTTCGGCGCGGAAGGCTCGATTGGTTTGCGATCACATTCGGGGGAAGAGCGTTGTTGAGGCGCGAGCTATCCTGGCTACGGCTCCGCGAGCGGTCGCGCGTGACTGGAGCAAGTTGCTCGAATCGGCGATCGCGAACGCGGAGAACAACCACGAGCTCGTCGGCGACGATCTGTACGTCAAGGCGGTTCATGCCGACGAGGGCCCGACGATCAAGCGGTTCCGACCGCGCGCGATGGGTCGCGCGACGAGGATCCGCAAGCGCACAAGCCACCTGACGATTTTGCTCACGCCGAAGGAATAACCGAGAAACATGGGACAAAAAGTTCATCCAGAGGGCCTCCGCGTGGGCTACATCCACGACTGGAAGTCGAACTGGTTCAACGAGAAGAACTTCTCCGACTACCTGCACGAGGACACGCTGATCCGCCGGCACATCGTCGGCCGGCTGTCGCACGCCGGGCTGTCGAACATCACGATCCGCAAGAACGCCACAGAGGTGGAGGTCAACATCCACACGGCGCGACCGGGGATCGTGATCGGCAAGTCGGGGTCGGAGGTCGACCAGCTCCGCCGCGACCTGCACCGGATCACCAGCAAGCAGGTCAAGGTCAACATTCTCGAGATCAAGCGCCCCGAGCTCGACGCGAACCTCGTCGCGCAGTCGATCGCCGAGCAGCTCCAGAACCGGGTCGCGTTCCGCCGCGCGATGAAGCGCGCGCTCACGAGCGCGATGCGGTCGGGCGCCAAG
This sequence comes from uncultured Solirubrobacterales bacterium, assembly GCA_963770735.1. Lineage (GTDB taxonomy): Bacteria > Actinomycetota > Thermoleophilia > Solirubrobacterales > Solirubrobacteraceae > Palsa-465. Next base: position 250,164 of record CAVYRB010000003.1, read on the forward strand.
GGTGTGAAGGTCCAGGTCTCTGGCCGGCTCGGCGGAGCTGAGATGGCCCGGACCGAGGGCTACTCGGATGGTCGCGTGCCGCTCCACACGCTCCGGGCCGACATCGACTACGGCTTCCACGAGGCGCGCACCACCTTTGGGCGGATCGGCGTCAAGTGCTGGATCAACAAGGGCGAGATCATGCCCGAGGGCTACTCCGGCACCGACCTGACGATCATGGATGAGCCCTCACCGCAGGCGCCCGATCGCGGCGGTCGCGACGGCCGCGACGGACGCGGGCGGGGCGGTGGCCCCGGTGGCCGCGGTGGTCGTGGCGGCGGTCCGGGTGGTCGGGGTGGCGGTCCGGGTGGTCGGGGTGGCGGTCCGGGTGGCCGCGGTGGCGGTCCGGGTGGCCGCGGTGGCGGTCCGGGTGGCCGCGGTGGCGGTCCCGGTGGCCGCGGTGGCGGTCCGGGTGGCCGCGGTGGCGGTCCCGGTGGCCGTGGCGGCGGCCAGGGTGGCCGTGGTGGCGGCCAGGGTGGCCGCGGACGCGGTGGCCAGGGCGGTCCGCCGCAGGGAGGCGGCCGCTGATGCTCGCCCCCAAGCGAGTCAAGTTTCGAAAGCAGCATCGCGGCCGGCGCGCCGGGCTCTCGCGCGGGCAGGTCAAGGTGCAGTTCGGCGAGTACGGCCTGAAATCGCTGGACGCCGGCTGGCTCACCAACCGGCAGATCGAGGCCGCCCGAATCGCGATGACGCGCAAGATCAAGCGCGGCGGCAAGGTCTGGATCAACGTCTACCCGGACAAGCCGTTCACCAAGAAGCCCGCGGAGACCCGGATGGGATCCGGCAAGGGCTCCCCCGAAGGCTGGGTCGCCGTGGTCAAGCCCGGACGCGTGATGTTCGAGCTGGCTGGTGTGCCCGAGCCACTCGCCCGCGAGGCGATGCGGCTCGCGGGACACAAGCTGCCGGTGCGCACGAAGTTCGTGGCCAGGGAGGAAGGCTGATGAACGCCTCCGACCTCAGGGACATGGGCGAGACCGAGCTGCTGGAACACATCGGAACGGCTCGCCGGGAGCTGTTCGGCCTGCGCTTCCAGCATGCGACAGGGGAGCTCGACAACACGGCTGGATTGAAGAAGGCGAAGCAGGAGATTGCGCGGGCGCTGACGGTTGCTCGCGAGCGAGGAATTGAAATTCATGGCTGACGAGACTGAGAACAACGCTCCCGAAGAAGAGACGGCCGGGGCCCCCGCAGCTGAGGGGGACGCGCCCGACTCGGAGGCAGCCGCGCCCGCGGCCGCCGAAGCCGACCCTTCCGCTGAGCAGGCGCGCCCTGCCGAGGAGGCGGGTGCATCCCCCTCATCGGAGCCAGCGGAAGTCCTCAGCCCCAAGGAGCGGCGTGCTCGTGGGCGTGCGGCCAAGGCTGCCGCTGTGCCTGTGCGCCCGCAGCGTTCCGCTGAGGAGCGGCAGGCCGAGCGGGATGCTGAGCGCAAGCGCAAGGCCGTCCTGCGGAGTGGGCGGCGCAAGCACGATCGCGAGAAGGCGAAGGCGCAGCGCGCCGCCACTCCCGAGCCGCTCCCCGTTCTGCGCGAGAAGCACACCGGGCAGCAGAAGACTCGGCAGGGCGTCGTCGTCTCCGACCGGGCCTCGAAGACGATCGTCGTGCGGATCGACGTCACGCGGCGCCATCCGTTCTACGAGAAGGTCGTGCGGACCTCGACCACGTTGCACGCGCACGATGAGTCCGAGGATGCGCACATCGGCGACACCGTCGTCGTGCGCGAGTCGCGGCCGCTGTCCAAGACGAAGCGCTGGCGGCTCGTAGAGGTCCTGGAGCGCGCTCGATGATCCAGAACGAGACTCGACTCCGGGTCGCCGACAACACCGGCGCCCGCGAGATCCTCGTGATTCGCGTCAAGGGTGGTCACCGCCGCCGCTACGCGGGGGTCGGCGACGTGATCACCGCGACCGTCAAGCAGGCCAGCCCGCAGGGCTCGGTACGCAAGGGCGAAGTCGTCACCGCCGTCGTCGTCCGTACGCGGAAGTCGTACGGACGCGAGGACGGCACCTACATCGGCTTCGACGAGAACGCTGCAGTGCTGATCGACGCCCAGAACAACCCGCGCGGCACGCGCATCTTCGGCCCCGTCGCGCGCGAGCTGCGCGAGCGCAACTTCATGAAGATCGTCTCCCTCGCCCCTGAGGTCCTGTAGCGATGGGCGCGCGGATCAAGTCTGGCGACGAGGTGATCGTGATCGGCGGCAAGGACCGCGGCAAGCGCGGCAAGGTGCTGCGCGTGGAGCCGGACAAGCATCGCCTCTACGTCGAGGGTCTGAACATCATCAAGCGCCACCAGAAGCCCCAGCAGGTGGCGGGCGCGCAGCGGTCCGAGCAGGTCGGCGGCGTGATCGAGAAGGAGGGCCCGATCCACGTTTCGAACGTGATGGTTGCCGACCCGAAGGACGGCAAGCCGACTCGCGTCGGCGTCGAGGTCGAGGACGGCAAGCGCTACCGCGTCGCCCGCCGAAGCGGAACGAGACTGGACTAGCGATGCCGACCGCACGACTCAAGCAGCGCTACCTCGAGGAGATCCGGCCCCAGCTGATGGAGCGGTTCGGCTACTCCACCCCGATGCAGGCGCCGCGGATCACCAAGGTCACGGTCAACATGGGCGTCGGCGAGGCCAAGCAGGACTCGAAGATGCTCGACGCCGCCGGCGAGCAGCTCGGGACGATCACCGGGCAGAAGCCGAGCATCAGGCGCGCGCGGAAGTCGATCGCACAGTTCAAGGTGCGCGAGGGGATGCCCGTCGGCGTCGCGGTCACGCTGCGCGGCGAGCGCTCCTACGAGTTCCTGGACCGGCTGATGTCGATCGCGATCCCGCGGATCCGCGACTTCCGCGGGCTCAACCCGCGCTCGTTCGACGGCCGCGGCAACTACTCGCTCGGCGTCCGCGAGCAGATCATCTTCCCCGAGGTCGACTACGACGAGATCGACCAGGTCCGCGGCCTCGACATCACGATCACGACGACCGCTTCCAGCGACGAGGAGTCGTTCGCGCTGCTCGAGTCGCTCGGGATGCCATTTTCTAGAGAGGGCCGCCCGCAGGCAGCGGCCGCGACACAGACTTAGAGGAGTTCATGGCCAAGGTTTCACAAGTCGTCCGCTCGCAGCGGACTCCCAAATACAAGACCCGGGAATACACGCGCTGCCGTCGTTGCGGCCGTGCGCGTGCCGTGTACCGCAAGTTCGGCGTCTGCCGGATCTGCCTGCGCGAGCTCGCGCACAACGGCTACGTCCCCGGGATGACCAAGTCGAGCTGGTGACGAGATGTCGATGACGGACCCGATCGCGGACTTCCTGACGCGCGTGCGCAACGCGCTCAAGGCCCAGCAGCACGACGTCAAGATCCCCGCCTCCGGGATCAAGCGCGAGATCGCGCGGATCCTCAAGGAGGAGGGCTACGTCGAGGACTGGTCGGTCGCCGCCGCGACCAGCCGCCCCGGCGACGAGATCACCGTCACGCTGAAGTACACCGCGGACCGCAAGCCCGTGATCTCCGGGCTCCAGCGCGTGTCCCGCCCGGGCCAGCGGACGTACGTCGACCACTCCCACATCCCGAGGATCCAAGGCGGGATGGGAACCGCGATCATCTCCACCTCGAAAGGCCTGATGACCGGTCACGACGCCCGCATCCAGGGTGTCGGCGGCGAGGTCGTGGCGAGAGTCTGGTAGCGATGTCCCGCATCGGCAGACAACCGATCTCGGTCCCGTCGGGCGTCACGGTCGCGATCGAGCCCGAGCGGGTCACGGTCAACGGCCCCCGCGGCGAGCTGTCCGAGCGGATCAACCGCGACATCAATGTCGAGCAGGACGGCGACCAGCTCGTCGTCACGCGCCCGACCGATCGCGGCGAGCACCGCGCGCTCCACGGGCTCACCCGCTCGTTGATCGCGAACATGGTCCAGGGTGTCACCGACGGCTTCGAGAAGCGCCTCGAGATCCAGGGCGTCGGCTACCGCGCGCAGCTGCGCGGCCGCGACCTCGAGCTCGCGCTCGGCTATTCGCACCCGGTCTCGATCAAGGCTCCCGACGGGATCGAGTTCGAGGTCCCGCAGCCGACCCGGATCGTCGTCAAGGGTGCGTCCAAGCAGCAGGTCGGCGAGACGGCCGCGAACATCCGCAAGCAGCGCAAGCCCGAGCCGTACAAGGGCAAGGGGATCCGCTACGAGGGCGAGTACGTCGCCCGGAAGGTCGGTAAACGCGCATGACCGTGCTGACGAAGGAAGCTCGCAGGCTCAGGCGGCGCCGCCGCGTCCGCGCGAAGGTCCGCGGCTCGGCGCAGCGGCCGCGCGTCTCCGTATTCCGCTCCAATCGCGGCATGTTCGTGCAGCTGATCGACGACGACTCGGGCACCACGATCGCGTCGGTCAACTGGATCGAGCCGGAGCTGCGCTCGCTCGCTCGGATGGAGCAGGCCCAGCGGGCCGGTGCGCTGCTGGCTGAGCGCGCAGCGGCGGCTGGGGTCAGCGAGGCCGTGTTCGACCGTGGCGGCTATCAGTACCACGGCCGCGTGAAGACGTTCGCCGACGCAGCCCGTGAGGGCGGGCTGAGGTTCTAGACCGGCTACTCTGGATCGACTGATGCCACTAGCACGCGACCGCACCGTCTCCGCCTCCGGACTCGAGCTCCAGGAGCGCGTCGTCGAGATCAACCGCGTCGCCAAGGTGGTCAAGGGCGGCCGGCGCTTCTCGTTCACCGCGCTGGTCGTCGTCGGCGACGAGCGAGAAATCGTCGGAATCGGCTACGGGAAGGCGAACGAGGTCCCGGTCGCGATCCAGAAGGGCGTTGAACGGGCGAAGAAGAACCTCTACCGGGTTCCCATGCACGGCGCGACGATCACCCACCAGACCCTCGGCGTGTTCGGGTCCAGCCGGGTGCTGCTGAAGCCGGCTTCGCCCGGAACCGGCGTGATCGCCGGCGGCGGGGTGCGAGCGGTGCTGGAGCTCGCGGGGATCCACGACATCCTCTCGAAGTCGCTCGGGTCCCAGAATCCGATCAACCTCGTGAAGGCGACGATGGCGGGGCTCGAGTCGCTACGTACCCCGGCCGAGGTCGCCGAGCTTCGCGGGCTGTCGATTAACAAGGTGCTGGGGCTGACGGCGGAGGAGTCATCCGCGGACACCGCTGTGAGCTCCAACGGGCAATCTGAGACGAACGGGTCGCGAGTGTCCGAGGATGACTCCTCCGCCGTCGCTTCAGGGGCGCCTGCGGTTGAGGAGCAGTCCTCGTGAGCGCGCTCAAGGTCAAGCAGGTCCGTTCGACGAACGGCTCCGATAAGCGGCAGCGCGACACGATGCGCTCGCTCGGCCTGCGGCGGATTGGCCAGGAGGTCGAGATCCCCGACTCGCCTCAAGCGAAAGGCATGATCGCCAAGGTGCGCCATCTCGTGGAGGTGTCCGAGGATGGCTGAGGGTCCTGAGCGGATCGGGTTGCACAATTTGAAGCCGGCCCCCGGGTCGCGGAAGGCGCGCAAGCGCGTCGGGCGCGGCGAGGGGTCCGGGACGGGCAAGACCTCCGGGCGCGGCCAGAAGGGTTGGGGCTCGCGGTCAGGCGCCAAGCGGCGCGCGCGGTTCGAGGGCGGCCAGAACCCGATCCACATGCGGATGCGCAAGCTGCGCGGGCCGCACATGAAGAAGTCGATGCCCTTCGAGCGGTTCCGGACCGCCACGCAGCCGGTCAACCTGCTCGATCTCGAGGCGCGGTTCGAGTCCGGCGAAGAGGTCACGCTCGAAGCGATGACCGCCAAGGGGCTCGCCACTCGCAAGGGCGTCCCGGTGAAGGTGCTCGCCAAGGGCGAGATTTCCAAGCCGCTGACCGTTCACGCGCACGGGTTCAGCAAGACCGCGCGCGAGAAGATCGAGGGCGCGGGCGGCACCTGCCAGGTGGTCGAGGCGGCGAGGCCGGCAGCGGAGGACTGAGCGGATGATCGCGACGATCCTTGGCGCGTTCAGGGTCGGAGAGATCCGCAACAAGGTCCTGTTCACGGCCGCGGTCCTCGCGCTGTACCGGCTGGGCGCCTACATCCCGGCCCCGGGCATCAACGCTAAGGCGGTCGGCGCCGTCACCAAGAGCCTCGGCGGCAACGGCATCTTCGGGCTGCTGAACCTGTTCTCGGGCGGCGGGCTCGGCCGGATCGCGATCTTCGCGCTCGGGATCATGCCCTACATCACCGCCTCGATCATCCTGCAGCTGCTGCAGGTGGTCGTCCCCTCGCTCGAGAAGCTCTCGAAGGAGGGCGAGGTCGGGCAGCAGCGGATCACCCAATACACGCGGTACCTGACGGTCGGCCTCGCGTTCGCGCAGTCGATCGGCTACGTGTTCCTGTTCCGCTCGTTCGAGAAGCAGGCCGGGGTCACGCTGATCTCGAACTTCAACCTCGCGAAGGTCTTCTTGATCGTCGTCTCGCTGACGGCCGGGTGCGTGCTGCTGATGTGGATGGGCGAGCTGATCACCCAGCGCGGCATCGGTAACGGGATCTCGCTCCTGATCTTCGCGAGCATCGTCGCCCGGATCCCGCACGGCGTGCAGTCGTGGTGGCAGAACCCCGACCAGGTGTTCCGCGTCGTGATGCCGTTCATCGTGCTCGGCGTCGTCGCGGCGATCGTGTTCGTCCAGGAGGGCCAGCGCCGGATCCCGATCCAGTACGCCAAACGGGTGATCGGCCGACGAATGACCCAGGGCGGCCAGACCTACCTGCCGCTGCGCGTGAACATGGCGGGCGTGATCCCGGTGATCTTCGCCGCCTCGATCATGGCGATCATCCCGACGGTCGGCCAGATCATCGGCCAGAACCGCAACGGCTTCGCCACCGACCTCTCGAACTTCTTCAGCCCCCAGAGCTGGCACTACGTGGCCGGCGAGACGATCTTCATCATCCTGTTCACGTACTTCTACACGGCCGTCACGTTCAACCCCGTCGACCAGGCGGAGAACCTCAGGAAGTACGGCGGCTTCATCCCTGGGGTGAGGCCTGGAAGACCCACGGCCGAATTCCTGGACCGGATCCTGGCGAGGTTGACCTTCCCGGGAGCCTTGTTCCTTGCCGCGATCGCGGCCCTGCCGACGATCCTCATAACCCAGACGAACGCGAACTTCTTCTTCGGCGGCACCTCCGTGCTGATCGTGATCGGCGTCGCGCTGGACACGATGAAGCAGCTGGAGGCGCAGCTGATGATGCGCAACTACGAGGGGTTCCTGAAATAACCCGTCCTCCCGCGCCAGCGGGAGAGGTGCGCCTTCAGCCGACCTGGCCCAGCTGGATGCTGGGCCGTGGTAACTGCCGAGCGAGCGGAGCGTTCTCCGCTCTAACCAGAAGCGGAGCGAGCGAGGCCCGGAGCCGGACGCGGTTACCCGCCGCGGGGCCGGGAGAGGCGAGGCCCAGACCCGGACGCCGTTACTCGCCCAGAGCCGGGTCCGGTTACTCCGCGCTCGGGTCCTCGCGCTGGATATCCAGGTCCGGCAGCACGGCGGCGTCGAGCAGTCGCATCGCGGCCGCGGCGAACGCGGTCACGAGTGCGCCTGCCTGCTCGAGGTCGTGGCCGGTGTCGAGCGCGTACTGGCACACCTGCCGGGCCGCGCCGACGCCGGCGGCGGCCAGCAGCGGCGTCCGCGACCCGGGCTGGTGCCCCGAGCGGACGATGTAGTTGTCGATCAGCTCGGTGACGTGATCGATCACCCCGTCCATCGCGCGCTCGCCGATCCCGTGCCCGGGCCCCCCGGGTTCGCTTCCGAACAGCAGGGCGAATCCGGCGCGACGGGCCTGCGCAAAATGAAAGAACGCGAGCACGGCGATCTCGACCACCTCGCCGAGGGGGGCGCTGCTCGCGCGCTGGTATTCCGAATACAGCGCCGACTGGAGCAGACCGGCTTCGCGCTCGAGCACCCGGATGTAGACCTCCTCCTTCGATCCCAGTCGCGTATACAGCGTCGGCTTGCTGGTGTGCGCCCGGGTCGCGAGGTCGGTCATCTGCACGGCGTGGTAGCCGCGGGTGTGGAACAGCTCGAGCGCGGCGTCCAGCAGCTCGTCGTCCGAGAAACGCTGGCGCCCGGGGGCGGTGGTGATCGTCGAGGACGGCATCAGGCCTGGATAGCGTCAAACCTACCGGGGGGCCGCGCCTGCGGGTCGCACTTGCTAGGACCCCTCGAGTACCCGCGCCAGCTCGCTGCGGCCGGGGATCTCGAGCTTGCGGTACGAGTTGCGCAGGTGGTACTCGACCGTCTTTGGGGTCACGAACAAGGCCTGCGCGATCTCGCGGTTGCTCTGTCCGGTGGCGGCCAGCTCGGCGATTCGACGCTCGCTCGGAGTCAGCGACTCGGGCCCGCTGAGCAGCGCCTCGCGTCGCGGCCGGGCGCCGGTCGCGGCGAGCTCCGTGCGGGCTCGCTCGCGCAGCGCGAGCGCGCCGCCGCGCCGGGCAGCGTCGGCGGCCTGGGTGAGCAACGGCCGAGCCTCGGCTCGCCGGTTGGCACGCCGGAGGGCGGCGCCGAGGTCGACCAGCGCTCGGACGGTCTCGAGGCGCTGTGGCGAGCTCGTGCCGAGCTCGACCGCGGCGCGCAGGCGGCCGATCCCGGGCTCGCCGCCCTCGGACAGCCCCATGATCCGCAGTCCTCTGATCCGTTCGTGCAGGACGCCGGTCCGGTCCGAGCGCGCTAGTACCTCGCGCGAGAGCGCGAGCGCCCGCTCGGCGTCGCCGAGCAGGATCGCCGCCTGGGCTGCGGTTCCGCGCCAGGGGCAGTACCCGAAGTACCCGATGCTCTCCTCGACGCGGGCGCCGACCGTCTGCGCCAACTCGAGCGCCTCCTCCGCGCGGCCGGCCGCGAGCCTGAGCTCGGCCATCGAGTACATCCGCAGGACGTCCTCGAGGTCGCGCGGCGGATCGAAGGGCCCATCCTCTTCCAGCACCTTCTCCGCCCGGTCGAGCTCGCCGCGCTCCACCAGGCACAGCGCGTAGTGCGCGGCGGCCGAGCGGGCGAACTCATGCCACCCGTACCGGCGGGCATCTCGCGCGTGCTCGAGATCGGCGAGCGCGGCGTCGACCTGCCCCTGCCAGAGCTGCGGCAGCCCGCGCACGTAGCTGATGGTCGCGAAGCCCAGCGGAAGCCCGCGCCGGCGAGCTTCCTCGAGCGCGGCGCCGGTGACCTCCATCGAGCGCTCGAGCGCGCCGGTCAGAAGGAACACCGATGCGACCGTCCGCCACCCGATCCATTGGGGGTCGGCCTGTTCGAGCAGCATCCCTCCGTCCCACGCCCGCTCTGCCAGGGCGTCCGCGACCTCGGCCGGCTCGCCGGTGGCGGCGTCGTGCGTGGCCATCTGCGCCAGCAGCAGCCGCTGGCCCTGTGTCCTCGGTCGCTCGCCGGCGGCATCGAGCGCCTGAGCCGAGCGCTCGAGCGCCCGCGCCTGGAGCGAGGGAACGATCGCGGCGGTTACGACATAGGCGGTCCGGAGCTGGTCGCGCAGCTCGCGGTCGGCGGTGTCCGGCGGATCGTCGGGCAGCTCCGCCAGCCCCTCGTCATAAGCCGCGCACGCCTGCTCGTGGGAGCCGGCGGTGGCGAGCGCGCGGCCACGGCGGAGCGCGAGCTCTGCGCGACGTCGCGGGTCGTCGCTCGCGGCCGCGGCGGCCGCGAGGTGCTCGACGGCCTCGGGGGCCCCCAGCGCGGCCTCCGCCATCCCCAGCTCCGCGAGTACCTCGGACCGTTCCTCGGGCGCCGGCGGCTCCTCGAGCGCTCGGTGCAGGTAGCGAGCAACGGATTGCGGGGCGGCGCGGGAGGCGGCCTCCCGCGCGGCGGCCCGCAGCCGTTCAACGACCCACGGGTACCCCTCCGCGCGGCCGAGGAGCAGGTGAGCCGCGACGCGCTCCGCGCTGAACCCCTCTGCGTACAAGAGCCGAGCTGCGTCCAGGTGCCGGCCCCCGCGCAGCGAAGCCGGAATGTCGCGCGTGATCGCCTGTCTCACGAGCGGATGCACGAACCGAAGCGGCTCTCGGGCGAGCAGCACCTCGACCCCCGCGAGCGCGTCGGCCGCCGAGGCGGCCTCGGCGATCTCGAGGCCGGAGAGCGCCGCGGCATGGCGGAGCGGGACGTCGTCGCCGAGGATCGCCACGGCGGCGGCGAGCGCCGTCGCCGGCTGGCCGAGGCGGCCGACCCGGACCCGGAGCGACCGCGTCACCGTGTCCGGTGCCAGCGCGCGAGCCAGCCGGACGAGCTGGCCGCTGTCGAGCTGCCGCTCCTCTGCCAGGGCGATCAGCAGCTCGTGGAGGTAGAACGGATTCCCGGCGGTGACCTCGGCGCAGACCGCGACCAGTGCGGCGTCGGCGCGCTTCCCGAGGTGCGTGCGCACCAGTTCGTCGACCGCGGTGAGCCCCAGCGGCGTCAGCTCGACGGTCTCGAGACGAGGGTGGACCGAGATCTCGTCGAGCATTGCCGCCCCGTCGTCCCTTGTCGGGACCCGGCTGGTCAGCACGACCGCGGCCGGGAGCTCGTCGAGCCGGTGCAGCAGATAGAGGACGAACTCCAGTGAGGCGAAGTCGCACCAGTGGAGGTCGTCGATCGCGATCGCCGCCGGAGTCGACTCCGCGGCGCCGGCGATCAGCGCGAACAGCCCGTGCGAGACGGCTAGGTCTTCGCTTCCGTCGGGTTCGGCGTCCTGCTCGCCGATGCCCTCGAGCGTTCGCACGCGGCTCGGAGCCTGCTCCAGCAGCCGCGTTCGCTGCGGGTCGGGGAGCTGACCGAGCAGCGAGCGCAGCAGCTGAGCCGCCAGGCCGAAGGCCAAGTTCTGCTCGAGCTCGGACCCGGACGCGCGTAGCACGAGCAGGTCGCGGCGTCGTGCTTCGTCGAGGGTCGCCTCGTACAGGCGTGTCTTCCCCATCCCCGGGTGGCCGGAGACCAGCAGCGCGCTGCCGGCGCCGGCGCCGGCAGCGCCGAGGACGTCCGCGATCGCAGCGAACGCGCGATCGCGCTCGAGCAGGCCCTTCTGTCCGCGCACGGCCCGGCCGCGTCGATCTGCCTCCCGCAAAGGCATGACGCAAGGATTATGGGGGTCAAAACCCTAGGGTGCCAACCTGGTGCGAACGCCATGGCCAACCGGGATGATGCTCGCCATGCCCGGAAGCCCCGCAGAGTTGCACCTGTCGATCGAGGTCGGTTCGGACCCGATCACCGGGTCGGCGTCGGGAGCGAGCGGCGAGCCGCAGCTGTTCTGTGGCTGGATGGAGCTGGTAGCCGTGATCGAGGCTGTCAGGCTGGGGGTTGATCGAGCGGCGGGGGCGCCGCTCGATGCAGAGCTTGTCGGTGGGCGAGGGGGTCTCGTCGCCGCCGCCAAGCCCCGGGGGCGATCCTAGGGGCCGAGCGTCCGGAGCCTTCCGGTGTGGCGTAGGGGCACACGCCGCACCGGAGGCTCCGGACGCCCTCCTGGGGCACCGAAAATCCGAGGGCATCACCCGTTGCTGCCCGCTACAGTGACGATTCTGTGTCCGAGTTGAACCTGATCCTGTTCGGTCCGCCGGGAGCCGGGAAGGGCACACAGGCCGACCGCCTGCAGGGCGACTTCCAGCTTCCGTACATCGCGACCGGCGACATCCTGCGCGAGAACGTCCGCGAGGGCACCGAGCTCGGCTCGAAGGCGGAGCAGTACATGAACGCCGGCGACCTGGTGCCGGATGACCTGATCATCGCGATGGTCACCGAGCGGTTTCAGGAGGAGGACGCCCGTGACGGCTTCATCCTCGACGGGTTTCCGCGCACGGTCGAGCAGGCGGAGGCGCTCGACCGGCAGCTGAATGAGCTGGGCCGGCGAATCACCGCTGTGCTGCTGCTGGACGTCCCCGACGAGGAAGTCGTGCGCCGGCTCTCGGGTCGGCGCGTCTGCGTGAAGTCAGGTCACAACTACCACGTCGAGTTTGACCCGCCCAAGCGCGATGACGTCTGCGACCAGGACGGCTCACGGCTGATCCAGCGCGAGGACGACAAGCCCGAGGTGATCGAGAACCGGCTCGCCACCTACCAGGAGAAGACCAAGCCGCTGATCGGGTACTACGAGGAGCGGGGCCTGCTGAAGCGGATCGACGGCACCCGCGACCCAACCGAGGTCCACGACCACGTGCGCGCGGTGATCGCGACGCTGCGGCTCGAGGAGGACGTTTGAGCCAGGGGGTGGCGCGATGATCATCAAGAAGACTCCGGAGGAGATCGACCGGATGGCGGCGGCCGGCGAGATCCTCGTGCGCACGATGAACCTGCTGGCCGGCAAGATCCGGCCGGGCGTCACCACCCAGGAGCTCGACCAGGCGGCCGAGAAGTTCATCCGCTCCCAGGGAGCGGAGCCGGCGTTCAAGGGTTACCGCGGCTTCCCGGGGTCGATCTGCACGTCCCCGAACTCGATGATCGTGCACGGGATCCCCGGGTCCTACAAGCTCGGGCGCAGCGACATTCTGTCCGTCGACATCGGGGTCGTACTCGACGGTTGGGTCGCGGACGCGGCGCGCACGTTCGCGATCGGCCCGGTGACCCCGATCGCGCACAAGCTGCTGACGGTGACCGAGGAATCCCTGTTCCTCGGGATCGAGCAGGCCCGTCCCGGCAATCACCTCGGCGACATTTCGCATGCGATCCAGGCGCACGTGGAGGCCGCCGGGCTGTCGATCGTCCGCTCGCTGGTTGGCCACGGAATCGGACGGAGCATGCACGAGGAGCCCCAGATCCCGAACTACGGCGACCCGGGCACGGGGGTGCTGCTCGAGGAGGGGATGGTGCTGGCGATCGAGCCGATGGTCACCGCCGGGCGCCACGGGGTCCGGGTCGGCGAGGACCACTGGGCGATCTACTCCCAGGACGGCTCGCTGGCGGCCCATTTCGAGTTCACCGTCGCGATCACGGGCGCGGGCCCGCGGATCCTCACGCCCTGGCACGAAAGTGCCGGGGCTGCATACCCAAGCCCGGCCGGCCTCGACCCTCGCTTGATCGAGACGGCGTTGACGTGCCCGCGTGCCTCGGCGTGTCCAATCTGCCCTGCTAGTATCGATCGGTGCGCTCGCAGCGCCGTTGTGGCGTGCTGCGCGGCACCACCTTCAGCTCGGTAGCGGCGATCCGTGCGGTCGCCAGAGCCGGGCTGAGGACACTGGATAAAAACTCCGATCTTCGAACAGAAGGACGAGCGTGAAAGTACGACCCTCGGTCAAGCCGATGTGCGAAAAGTGCAAGATCATCCGCCGTAACGGGCGGGTCCTCGTGATCTGCTCGAATCCCCGCCACAAGCAGAGGCAGGGCTAGCCGATGGCGCGCATCTCCGGCGTCAACATCCCGCTCAACAAGCGCGTTGAGATCGGTCTCACGTACATCTACGGGATCGGTCGCTCGCAGGCGAACCAGCTTCTGTCGGAGGCTCACATCGAGCCCGATCGCAAGGTTCGTGACCTCACCGAGGACGAGGTCGTCAAGCTTCGCGACCTGATCGACTCGGAGCTGACGGTCGAGGGCGACCTGCGCCGGGAGCGCTCGCAGAACGTCAAGCGGCTGCAGGAGATCGGCTCCTACCGCGGGCTGCGCCACCGTCGCGGTCTCCCGGTGCGCGGTCAGAACACCAAGACCAACGCGCGCACGCGAAAGGGTCCCAAGCGGATGCAGGTCGCCGGCAAGAAGAAGGCGGCCAAGAAGTAATGCCCGCACCGCGTAGACCGCAGCGCGGGCGCCGTCGCGTCCGCAAGAACATTCCGATCGGGCAGGCCCACATCAAGACTTCGTTCAACAACACGATCGTGTCCCTGTCCGACCGCGAGGGCAACGTGATCGCATGGGAGTCCGCCGGCGGCGCCGGCTTCAAGGGCTCGCGCAAGTCGACCCCGTTCGCCGCCCAGGTCACCGCCGACGCGGCCGCCCGCAAGGGCATCGAGCACGGCCTCCAGAAGGTCGAAGTGTTCGTCAAGGGCCCAGGCTCGGGACGGGAGACCGCGATCCGTTCGCTCCAGGCCGCCGGGCTCGAGGTGCTCGGCGTCAAGGACGTGACCCCACAGGCCCACAACGGCTGCCGGCCCCGCAAGCGGCGGCGCGTATAGGACGAGAGACATTGGCACGAGACACATCGCCACAGTGCAAGCAGTGCCGTCGCGAGGGGCAGAAGCTGTTCCTCAAGGGTGAGCGCTGCCTGACCGACAAGTGCGGCGTCGAGCGTCGCTCCTACCCACCCGGCGAGCACGGCCGCGGCCGCCAGAAGCAGAGCGAGTACCGCGTGCAGCTGCGCGAGAAGCAGAAGGCCGGCGCTACTACGGCGTGCTCGAGAGGCAGTTCTCGAACTACTACAAGAAGGCCTCGCGCCAGGACGGCGTCACCGGCGAGAACCTGCTGCGGATGCTCGAATGCCGGTTCGACAACGTGCTGGTCAGGCTCGGGTTCGCCGCCTCGCGGCGGCAGGCCAGGCAGCTGATCCTGCACGGCCACTGGACCGTCAACGGCCGTCGCGTGAACATCCCCAGCTACCAGCTGCGGGACAACGACGTGATCGCGATCCACCCGAAGTCGACCGCGGGTCAGGTGATTCGCGATGCCACCGAGCTGACCGGACAGGTGCCCGCTTGGCTGCAGGCCGACCACGACGCGCTCACGGCGAAGGTGCTGCGCAAGCCGGAGCGGCGCGAGATCGCCGCACCGGTGCAGGAGCAGCTCATCGTCGAGCTGTACTCGAAGTAACCGACTTTTGCAAGCTGCGCGGCCGGCCGGCGCGCGTGGCCCCGACAGCCGCCTCCGGCGGTGCCCGAAACCACGACGTTAGGACCCTGATGCTCGACTTCCAAGTCCCCCGAATCTCCAGCGAGGCCGTTGACGACAACCGCGGGTCGTTCACGATCGAGCCGCTCGATCGCGGCTTCGGCTACACCTTCGGCAACTCGCTGCGGCGCGTGCTGCTCTCGTCGCTGGCCGGCGCGGCAGTGACCAGCGTCCGGATCGAGGGCGTCGCGCACGAGTTCTCGACGATCCGCGGCGTCAAGGAGGACGTGACCGACATCGTTCTGAACCTCAAGGGCGTGGTCTGTCGGATGCACACGGACGCGACGGAAGTGGAAGCGCCGCTGGTCGTTACGGGACCGGGAGAGATCACCGCCAAGGACATCGACCTTCCTGCGGGCGTCGAGATCCTCAACCCGGACGCCCACATCGCGACGCTCGAGAAGAAGACCAAGCTCGAGGTCTACCTCACGGTCGGCCGCGGTCGCGGCTACCGGCCCGCCGAGGAGAACAAGTCGCCCGATCAGCCGATCGGCGTGATCCCGATCGACTCGATCTTCTCGCCCGTGCGCCGGGTCGCGTACTCGGTCGAGCAGGCGCGCGTCGGCCAGCGGACCGACTACGACAAGCTGACGCTGGACATCGAGACCGACGGCTCGATCGATCCGCACGCGGCGCTGCGCGAGGCTGCCGAGATCCTGATCTCCCAGCTCGCGATCTTCACCGACGCCGACCGCGTCGTTGAGCTCCGCGAGGCCGGAGTGCCTGGGCCGCTCGAGGCCGGTCAGCCCGGCGCCGCTCCCGGTGGTGCCCCCGCGCGCCAGCCGAACGCGCTCGACGACATCCTGATCGAGGAGCTCGAGCTCGGCGTCCGCTCGTACAACTGCCTGAAGCGCGCCGGGATCCAGACGGTCGGCGATCTCGTGTCGAAGACCGAGTCCGAGCTCAACGCGATCCCCAACTTCGGCAAGAAGTCGATCGACGAGGTCGTCGAGACGCTCCATGCACGGGGTCTGTCGCTCCGCGACGAGTAGGCTTCGGCGGCGGTAACTTCTTCTCGGCCATGCGTCACCAGCGACAGCGATATCAGCTCAGCCGCAGCGCCTCGCACCGCAAGGCGCTGCTGATGAACCTCGCCAAAGAGGTGATCGATCACGAGCGGATCGAGACGACCGAGGCGAAGGCCAAGGCGGTCAAGCCCGAGATCGAGAAGCTGATCACGCTGGCCAAGCGCGGTGACCTGCACGCCCGGCGGCAGGCCCTGTCGGCCCTCGGCCAGGACAAGTTCGTGGTCTACAAGCTGTTCGAGGAGATCGCGCCGCGGTACTCGGAGCGCCAGGGCGGCTACACGCGGATCCTGAAGCTGGGCCCGCGCCGGTCGGACTCGACCGAGATGGTGCTGCTGGAGCTGGTCTGACCGACTCGAGGCTCCGCTCTTCTGGAGTACGACGGGGCGCGTTTTGCGGGTTGGGCTCGGCAGCCCGGCTTGCAGGACGGTCCAGGAGGAGGTTGAGCGGGCGCTTTCCGTTGTCCTGCGGCGTATCGGTTTCCGGTTGTCGTTGCGGGGCGGACCGACGCGGGCGTCCACGCGCTGGGGCAGGTGTGCAGCTATCCGGGGGCGTCGGTGGAAGAGCGTCCCTGAACGCGCTGCTGCCGGAGGATGTGGCCGTGCTGTCGTGCTCGGCTGCTGAGGAGGGCTTCGACGCGCGCCGGGACGCGACCTCGCGCGCGTACACGTACCTGATCCTCAACCGTCGCCGCGCGGAGTGCTCTGCAGCGGTGCCGCGCGCTGCACTGGCCGCACGTGCTCGACGCGGCGGCTCTGGATGCGTGCGCCGCCGCTCTCGTCGGCACGCATTCGTTTCGTCGCATTCACGCCGACGGAGACAGACCACGTGCGGTTCAGCCGCGACGTGCTGACCGCCTACTGGCGCTTCCGTGGGGACCGAGTCGAGTTCTGGATCGAGGCGGACGCGTTCATGCGGCACATGAACCGAGTGCTCGTCGGGACGATGCTCGAGGTGGCGTTCAGGCCGCCGGTCGGTGGATTCGTTCGTGGCGCTGCTGGCCGGGCGGCCGCGCTCGGAGGCGGGCGTGACGGCGCCGGCGTGCGGGCTGTATCTGGCGGGGGTCGGGTATCGGGGGAGCGGGTGCTGGGCGATGGCTAGCGGACCCGACTACCCGTCGTCGAACGGCGCCACCGACAGGGCGTGGAACCAGAGCTTCCTACGCCTCGTCGTGGTCAGCTACATC
Organism: uncultured Solirubrobacterales bacterium; assembly: GCA_963770735.1. GTDB lineage: Bacteria > Actinomycetota > Thermoleophilia > Solirubrobacterales > Solirubrobacteraceae > Palsa-465. Next base: position 267,164 of record CAVYRB010000003.1, read on the forward strand.
CTCGCGGTAGCGATGCCACCGCTCGGGCTGGTGCTGGGTTTCGTGGTCCTGGCCCGAGGCCGGCGGAGCTCGGTCTCGGCACGGACTGCTGATCATCTTGGTCGCGATTGTCGCGGCCGGGGCGTGGGCGGTGGTCATCGCTTCGGGAGCGCTGACTCACTACTAGTAGCGATTTTTAGGCCGGGTCGTGGTCGGGTCGTGGTCGTGGTCGGGTTCGTCACGGCTTTGGTGCATGGCGTGTCGGATCTGCTGAAAATCTGCTGGGGAAGAGTGAAGGTTGGGGGTGGGGCCCCGGTTTGCCGTGGATCCTGGGCGGGTGGCTCCGTCAAATGGGCACGATCGTTGCGACCTTCGTACGCGCTCTGACGAGTGCAACGAGAGTGACCGCTGCGGGCGTCCTGGTTGCACTCGTGGGGCGGTCGACGAAGTGTGCAACGAGAATGCCCGCGAGGAGAAGCCCGAGCGCATCGTGAGCCGATTGGCGTCCGGCCAGGAAGGGACGGTCCACCTTCGTCAGCTCGTGGCGGGCGGCCTGACGCCGAAGGTCGTCAGGCGTCTGGCGCGATCGGGAGGCTCTCCACGAGCGTCACCCGGGCGTCTACATCGTGGGCCACCTCTCCCTAGCGCCGTTCGCCGAGGAGATGGCTGCGCTGCTGGCGTGTGGCGACGGTGCGCGTAATCAGCCACGCCTCCGCCGCGCACCTCTGGGCGACTGTGTGACCGGCCGCGGGAGGTCCACGTAACGGTCAGCCGGTGGTGCCGGCCCAAGGACGGGGTCCAAATCCACCGCACCACCGACCTCCCCGACCGCGACCTCCGCACCCGCCGGGGCCTGCCCGTCACCGCCCCAGCCCGCAGCGTCATCGACTCCGCGTCCACCGACACCACCGATCACGAGCTCGAGGCCGTCATCGCAGCGGGCCGGGCGGCTCGACTTCTCCGGCCCGGCGAGCTCGAGCGTGCGCTGGAGCAGGCCGGCCGCCGGCCCGGGACCGGCCGCCTTCGGGCGCTCCTCGCCGCCGAGGCGGATCCCGGGATTACCCGCTCAGAGGGGGAGCGGATTCTTCGGAGGTACCTGCGGGCGGCGGCGCTGGCGCAGCCGGTGACGAACCGGAAGATCGGACGGTGGGAGCCAGACTTCATGTGGCCCGCCGAGCGCGTGATCGTCGAGCTCGACAGCTGGGAGTTTCACAAGCCACGGAGCGCGTTTGAGCGCGACCGGCGGAAGGACATGGCCCTGCGCGACGCGGGGTACACGGTGATCCGGATCACCTGGCAGGCAGCTCAAGGAGGAGCCGCTGCTGGTGATCGCCCACATCGCCCGAGCGCTCGATCGGGCCACCCGAACCCACAGCTAGGATCAGATCGGATGCGCGTCCTGCTCACCAACGACGACGGGATCGAGGCGGCTGGGCTGCAGGCGCTGCGGCGGGCGCTGCTCGAGCTGCCGGGGATCGAGCTCGCGGTGATCGCGCCCGACGGCAACCGCTCGGCGATGGCGCGGTCGATCACGACGCGCCGGCCGCTGTGGGTCCAGGAGGTCGACTTCGACGACGGGACCGTCGGCTACGCGACCGACGGGACGCCGGTCGACTGCGTGCGGCTGGCGCAACCTGGGGCTGATCGAGGGCTTCACGGCCGAGCTGGTCGTCTCGGGGATCAACCACGGCTCGAACCTCGGCGACGACATCACGTACTCGGGCACGGTCGCGGCGGCGCTCGAGGCGATCGTGCTCGGGCTTCCCGGGATCGCCGTCTCGCAGCAGTCGAGCGCGCTCGAGCTCGACTTCCGCGCCGGCTCCGGGTTCGACGTTTCGGCGCGGCCGCGTTCACCGCGCGGCTCGTCGCCGAGCTCGAAAACGTGCCGCTGCCCGCCGGCACGCTGCTCAACATCAACGTCCCGGGCGGCGACCCGCGGGCGTCGAGGTGGCGCGGCTCGGCAAGCGGGTCTATCGCGACGAGCTCGCGCTGGTCGACGAGGAGGCCGACGGCCGCCGGCTGTACCGGATCTACGGCGACGCCAGCTTCGAGCGCGACGAGACCGGGACCGACCTCGCGGCGGTCGCGCAAGGGCAAGATCGCGGTCACCCCGATCCACTTCGACCTCACCGATCGCGAAGGGCTGACGGCGCTCCAGCGCTACGACCTCGCGCGGCTGATCGAGCCGGCGGCGAGCGAGCTCGAGCCGTGAGCCCGCGGCGAGCCACGAGATCGGCCGAGAGCAGCGCGCCGCCGAGCTGCGCCGGCAGCTCGAGTACCACAACTACCGCTACTACGTGCTCGACGATCCCGAGATCGGGGACGACCAGTACGACGCGCTGCTGGACGAGCTGCGCAGCGATCGAGGCCGACCACCCGGAGCTCGTCGACGCCCGACTCGCCCACCCAGCGGATCGGGGGCGAGCCGGTCTCCGAGCTCGAGAAGGTCCGCCATCCGCAGGCGATGCTGTCGCTGGCCAACGCCCGCTCGGCCGAGGAGCTGCGGGCGTGGATCCAGCGGATGCGCAACTTCCTCGCGCGCGAGGGCATCGCCGACCCGGAGTTCGAGTACGTCGTCGAGCCGAAGATCGACGGGCTCGCGATCTCGCTGCTCTACCGCGACGGGGTGCTCGAGCGGGGCGCGACGCGCGGCAACGGCGAGGTCGGCGAGGACGTCACCCACAACCTGCGAGACGATGCCGTCGATCCCGCTGCGGCTCGAGATGGACGACCCGCCGGCGATGGTCGAGGTCCGCGGCGAGGTGTACATGTCGCTGCCCGACTTCGCCGAGCTCAACGAGCGCCGCGCCGAGGCGGGCCTGTCGACGTTCATGAACCCCCGCAACTCCGCCGCCGGCACGATCCGCCAGCTCGATCCGAAGCTGGCCGCCGACCGCCCGCTGTCGTTCTGGGTGCTACGCGATCGGCGCCACCGAGGGGATCTCGTTCGACTCCCATTGGGACGCGCTCGAGTGGCTGCGCGAGCACCGCTTCCCGGTGCATCCCGAGGTCGCGAAGCTCGGCACCGAGGAAGAGGTGGTGGCCCGGTGCCGACGCGTGGGAGGCAGCGGCGCGGGTCGCTCGACTTCGAGATCGACGGCGCCGTCGTGAAGGTCAACGACGTCGAGCTCCAGCGCCGGCTCGGCGTCGGTCGGGCGCGAGCCGCGGTGGGCGATCGCGTGGAAGTTCCCGCCGACGACGGCGGTTACGAAGCTCACCGGAATCGGCTGGAACCCCGGCAAGTTCGGCGACCTGCACCCGTACGCGATGCTCGAGCCGGTCCACGTCGGCGGCGTCACCGTCAAGCTCGCGACGCTCCACAACGAGGAGGACCTTCGCGCGCAAGGACATCCGCGAGGGCGAGGAGGTGATCGTGCTGCGGGCCGGCGACGTGATCCCGCAGGTGCTCTCGCCGGCGCCGCACGTCGCCGAGCGCAAGGACCGCCCGCCGGCGCCGAAGCCGCCCGAGCGCTGCCCGGTGTGCGACACGCCGACGGTCAAGCCCGAGGACTCGGTGTTCACGAAGTGCCCCAACCGGGAGCTGCCCCGGCCGGCGGTGGCAGCTGCTCGACCACTTCGTCGGGGCGATGGACATCGACGGTCTCGGCGAGAAGCAGGTGCAGCCTGTTCATGGAACTCGGATGGGTACGAACGGCGGCCGACTTCTACCGGCTCGACCGCGAGCAGATCGCCGAGCAGGAGCGGGTTCGGCGAGGTCTCGGCCGAGAAGCTGCGTCGCCGCGATCGAGGCGTCCAAGCAGCAGCCGTTCGGCCGGGTCCTGTTCGCGCTCGGGATCGAGGAGGTCGGCTACGTCACGGGCCGCAACCTCGCCCAGCAGTTCCGCTCGATCGACGCGCTGCTCGAGCGCGACGCCCGAGCAGATCGAGGAGACGCAGGGCGTCGGACCGAAGATGGCCCAGACGATCCACGAGCAGCTCCACGACGAGCAGATGCTTGAGCTGATCGATGACCTCCGCGCGCCAGGGAGTCCGCTTCGAGGAGGAGGGGCCGCCGCCGGGCGAGGGCCCGCTCGCGGGCCAGACGTTCGTGCTCACCGGGACGCTGCCCGATCGCTCACCCGAGAACAGGCGACTGAGTCGATCGTCGCCGCCGGTGGCAAGGTAACCGGCTCGGTCTCGAAGAAGACGTCCTACGTGGTCGCGGGTGAGAGCCCGGGATCGAAGCTCGCCAACGCCGAGCGGCTCGGTGTCCCGGTGCTCGACGAGGACGGCTTGCGGAAGCTGCTCCCCTAGGACTAGCCGTCGTAGTTCGCGAGCGCGACCGCCATCTGGTTGCCCTCGACCATGTGCGCGTAATCGGGGTCGGAGGTCGAGTTGATCAGGAACGCGAACGCGAGCGTGTGGCCGTCGCGCGCGCGGCAGTAGCCGACGAGGTTCGCGACGTCGTGCAGCGTCCCGGTCTTGCCTCGGCAGTTGCCCTGCGCGACGGTCCCGTTCATCTCGTCCTGAAGCGTCCCGGTCTCACCGCCGACCGCGAGCGAGCTGACGAAGTCGTCGTTGCCGGCGAGCTGCTTGAGCAGGCTCACGATCTGGACCGGGCTCGTGTAGTCCGAGCGCGAGAGCCCGGAGCCGTCATTGAGCTGCGGGTGGATGCTCGAACTCGTCCGCGAGCTCCGATCGGACCACCGCGGCGCCCGCGGCCGTCGTCCCGGCCCCGCCGAACTTCGCGCCGAGACCCTTCAGCAGCATCTCCGCGAAGTAGTTGTCCGACGGCGTGTTGGTAAGTCGGATCAGCGTCGCGATCGAAGGGGAGCGCACGGTGGCGAGCCACTGGGCATTCTTCGGCGCCTGACCCGTGTAGACAGCGGTGTTCGAGGCGATCTTGACGCCACGCGCCTGGAGCGCGTCGACGAACTGCTGGGTCGCGTACAGCGCCGGCCGCGGCTGCCCGACCGTGCCCTGAAAGTTGGCGAAGCCGCGGTCGTAGGCGAGCCCATCGAGCAGCCCCTCGACATCGGTCAGGTCGGGCTGGTTGCCGGTCGCCGGAGTGCCGCGATTCGAGTCGAAGTACGTGATCGTCGCCGACGATCCGGCCCTGGATCGACTTGATCTGAGTGTTGCGGATCAGGTTGTCGGCGAGCTGGCCGATGGTCGCGCCGGTGCCGTACGCGGACTGGTCGAACGACGCCGATCCGAACGTAGGGTCGCCGCCGCCCTTGAGCCACAGGATCCCGTGGAAGCCGTGGTGGCGGTCGAGGGTGCCCGCCGCGAGCACCCTTGTCGCCAGTGTCCCGTTCGGCCCGAACCGCAGCAGCGCCGTCGAGGTCGTGTAGAGCTTCTCGACCGACGCCGGCAGCCGGCCGGTGTTGGCCACCCACGAGAACAGCGTCTTGCCGGTGCTCAGGTCCTGGACGTACGCACCACCGGCTCCACCGGCGTTGTTCATGCCCTGGGTGAGCGCACTCGACAGCACGCTCTGCGGCGAGGCGGCGGCCGCCGCCGGGCCACCTGCGGCCAGCGAGATCAGTGCCCCCAGAATCAGCACGAATCTGCGCATCCGGCGGTATGAAACACGGTGGCTGGAGGAAAAGCGCGCCCGTCGAGCCAGATCCGCCGCGTACAATCACGCTGAGCATGGGCAAGGTGGTCAAGCTCGAGACTGCGGGCACTGAGCGGTCCGGGGGCAGCGGGACGACCAGGGGTCGCCGCCGGCGATCGAAGACGGCGCTGGTGCTCGGCGGCGGCGGGTTCACCGGCGGCGTGTACGAGATCGGCGCGCTGCGGGCCCTCGATCTGCTCTCGGTCAACCGCACCGTCAACCAGTTCGACGTGTACGTGGGCACGAGCGCCGGGTCGTTCGTGGCCGCCGCGGTCGCCAACGGAGTGACGCCCGAGGAGATGATGCGGGTGATCGTCCAGCAGGTGCCGACCCCGTTCCCCGACGCGCGGGTCAGCTCGCTACTGAAGCCGAACTACGGGGAGTTCCTGACGAAGGGCGTGCTGCTCCCGTATCGGCTGGCGCAGATCGCGCGCCGCCTGGTGCGCGACGTCGGCCAGATCTCGGCGGTCGACTTCGTCGTCGGGCTCGCCGAGGTGCTGCCGTCGGGCCTCTATTCGGGGGACGGGATCGAGCGATACGTGAAGCGAGGTGCTGTCCGACCCGGACCGGACCGACGATTTCCGCCTACTCGCCCCCGAGCTGTATCTGGCGACCACCGACCTCGACACGTGTGAGCGGATCGTGCTCGGCGCCGAGGGCTGGGAGGACGTCCCGATCTCCAAGGCGGTCAGCGCCTCCGGAGCGCTGCCGATGATCTACAAGCCGGTCAAGGTCAAGGACCGCGAGCTTGTCGACGGCGGGATCGTCTCCACCACCAACGTCGACATCGCCGTCGAGGCCGGGGCGAAGTTCATCGTCGTCGTCAATCCGTTGGTCCCGTTCGTCAACGACTTCGAGAAGCGGATTCCGACGATCACCGGTTCGCGGGTGCGCCACGTGTCGGACATGGGGTTCCCGCAGATCGGCTACCAGTCGTTCAAGCTGCTCGCCTACCAGCGCCTGCACGAGCTCGCGGCGAGGTGGGAGGAGCGCTACCCGGGCGTCGACATCATCCTGATCGAGCCTGAGCCCAACGACGAGCTGATGTTCCAGACGAGCATCATGAACTACACCTCGCGGGTGGACATCGCCCGTCACGGATTCCAATCGGTGACCCTGAAGCTCGCGCACGACTACCAGCGATTCAAGGAGATCTGCGCCCGTCACGGGATCGAGATCTCAGCGACGCGAGTGCGGAAAGTGGTCAAGCACTTCGAGGCCGAGCGCGAGAAGACGCGCGCCTGGAGGAAGATCCTCGAGCAGACGACGTCGACGCTGCTGCGGCAGTCGGCTCAGGACTGAGCGCCCGGCCGCTAGCCAGGACGGCTGAGGAACTGCGGAGGAGGGGCCTACGCCCCGGCGACCTGCGGGCGCTGCTGCGGCGGCGCGGAGCCGGGAAGCTCGCGGAGGCTGGAGAGGAAGAGGGTCTTGTCGATCCGACCGTTGAAGATCGGGACGCCCAACTCGAGGCACTTGGTGATCACATCTCGGCGCTCCAGCCCCGACTCGCGTGCCAGCTCGGTGGGCGTCAAGTGATTTGCCATGTACCTCTCCTCCTTTGCCGCCTTTACATGGTCGTGAAGTATGCCGTCTGTAGCGGATGCACTCAACTCAACCGGCTCGTTTCCAACGCAAAACCGTTAGAGTGCGCGCGCGCCGGATCGGGGCCAGGCCCGATCCAGGCTGTGCATCCAGGTAATGACGCTCGCGCTGCAGGGGACTCCGCCTACCGCGTGCTCCGAGCACGAGCTGGTGGCTGCGGTCAGACGGGGGGACGACCGTGCGTTCGAAGTCCTCTTCGCCCGCTACGAGCAGCGGATCACCGCCTATGTCGCGGGGATGGTCGGGGACCACGCGCGGGCCGAGGACATCCGACAGGACGTGTTCATCTCCGCGCTGCGCCGGATGCGCGCGACCCAGCGCGAGATCGCGTTCAAGCCGTGGATCTACGAGATCGCCAAGAACGCATGCATCGACGAGTTCCGGCGCGCTCGCCGCGCGGCCGAGGTTGCGTTCGAGGAGGAAGACGGCTCGGCCATCGCCACTCCGACCGTGTTGGTGCACGCGCCCGCCCCGGACGTGGCGATCGAGTCCAAGCAGCGCCTCGACGACCTGTGCGGCGCGTTCGGGGGGCTGTCTGAGAGCCACCATCGCGTGCTCGTGCTGCGGGAGCTCGAGGGGCTCTCATACCGCGAGATCGGCGAGCGGCTGGGAATGACACGCGCGATGGTCGAGAGCACGTTGTTCCGCGCCCGCCGCCGACTCACCGAGGAGTACGACGAGCTCGCGAGCGGGCGACGCTGCGCCCGCGTGCAGTCGCTGATCGCCGCCGGCGACGAGCGCCCGCTGACCTCGCTCGGAGTCCGTGAGCGCCGGCAACTGACCCGGCACCTCGCCCATTGCGATCCGTGTCGGCACCGTGCGAGGGCCGGCGGCGTCGACGACAGCCTGCTGGCACCGCGTCGCCGGATCGCCCGGATCGCCGCGCTGCTGCCGCTGCCGCTCCTGCGCTGGCGCCGCGGCGCCGCACGCGACGACGCGATCGCGCAGTCCGGGTCGCACTCGATCGCCGTCGCCCAATCGCTTCAGAACGTCGCCCGGCTCGCCGACCCGAGCGGCCCGTCGACGGCGTTCGGTCGCGCCGCCGCCGCAGCCGCCGCGATCGCGCTCGCCAGCGCCGGCGGAGGGCTCGCGACCCATCTCGGCGGTGCTCGAGCGCACGGGGCCCCGAGGGTGACGGCGGCGTTGAGCGCTCAGGCCCGTTCGGGCGCGCCGGCGCGGACTCTCCCGGGCCGAAAGGGGCTCGCGCCGGTGGTCGCGCCGTCGACTGCGCAGGCGGGCGGCACGCAGCTGCGGTCACGCTCGGAGTCGGGTCCAACCTCATCCGGCTCACCGCGGGCGGGCCGCACCTCGACACCCGCTTCGTCGACGAGGAGTCCTGCTCTCGCGAACGGCTCGACGCAGACCGGGAGCCGACCGGATAGCCCGGCCGTGACACCATCCGCGGCAGCGGCGGGTGGGGCCGCCCGCACCGTGACGAACGGCGCGAACCTCTCGGTGCCGACGGTCGCCGCTCCGGCGTCGACCTCGACCCCGTCAGCGCCGCAACCGCCGTCGCCGTCGAGCGCCCTGCCGACCGAGGGCGCCCCACAGGTGCCGACGGCGCCCGGCAGCGGACAGGGCACGCAGGCCCCCGTCTCTTCGGCCGCGCAGTCGACGGTCGCCAACGCGTCCTCGACCGTCGAGGAGGCAGCCAGCCAGGTGACGCAATCGCTGCCTTCACCGCCGGCCGTCGGCCCGCCGTCCGGCGGCTGAGCTGTGGTTTACTGAGCTCATTCGGGGCGTGGCGCAGCCTGGTAGCGCGCACCGTTCGGGTCGGTGAGGTCCCCGGTTCAAATCCGGGCGCCCCGACTAAGAAAGCCCCGCAAATGCGGGGTTTTCTGTTGGCGGGCCGACCCCCGATTGGGCAGGGATTGGGCAGTAACGCTGGAATGTGCGGGCGCGGCGAAGCTGAACAGTGCCCGTGAGCAGGGGATTTTGACCCGGGGACCGCACCGGCAGCTGCGGTGCGGTCCCCGGTTCCCAAGCGCGTCTATCGCCCGGCCGGCGGCATCCAGCGCAACATCGGCCGCTACGGCTCCAGATCACCCATCCGTAACGCCCCCTCGACTCCGAGGCGGGTTTGCCAGCGGAGCGAGCATCATGTTGCGACGCGACGCTCAACCGCTCGCAGAGACATGCGCGCAAGCGCGCTGTCCACACCTAGGTTTGAGCCGTGGCCGCTGTCGATCACGCGAGCTAACTCGTTGACTCGAATTCGGTCAGCCGGCTGACAGTGCCGCCGGCGCCGGGGCGGAGTGTGGCCGGCAGACCGGGCCGGCCCGGTGCTGGACGCTACCGTCGGGCGCCGCCGGGCTGGAGCCGGGAGCTCGGGCCGAGCGGCGTTCTGTCCTGCGAGGCGCGGGCTGTGCTTGAGATGGTTGACTGTGAGTAGCGGACATCGAAGGTACGGCCCTTGTCCCTCAGGGCGGAGGGCGTCGACTCCGTGGCTGCGCCGGTGGAGACGAGGAATGGGGCGGTAGCAGCGGAGAGGATGATCTTCGTTGGACTCCACGAGGGGCTGGAGATCGAGCCGCTTCGGTTTGCGACCGTCATCGCGCGAGCATCGGTGAACGTGACCGATCCGAAGTCGGTGAGTGGCAGCACGCGGCAGAAGTTTGAGCTGGCGCAGGCCGAAGGCGCCTCGGCGATCCATTCCGCTGAGCCGAGGTCGATCGTGGAGCGAGCCACCGTCTTGACGAATGAGCGGTGGCGCGTGAGATTGTTCAGGCGCAGGGTGACCTTGCTGTTGCGGACGCTGACGGTTGCGTTCATCTGGTCTCCGGGCCGGACGGTCAGGCGCGTGCTCTGGGATGGCGAGGGAACGAGTTCGTACCAGGCGGTCGAGATTGTGTGGCCCTGGGGATTGCAGTCGAGCTCGGTGCCGATCTGCTCGAGCGCCTGAGAGTCGCTCGCATAGCCCCCGAGCCCGATCCAGAATGCGGAGTAGCCGCTCTGACCTGTTTCGCACGTCGCGCTTGGTTGCGTCCATGTCGCCTGCACTGATCGGAAGCTGACCCCGGCGCGGTGGACGACGTAGCCGGACCAGTTGCTGCTCTGAGCGGTGTCCGCCGAGGCGGCCGGGGCAGCAGCGAGGCCGAAGACGAGCGCCGCCGCGATCACGAGCTTGCGAGGCAGCTCGCGGTTGAGGCGACACCCCGCCGGACATCCGTTGGCCAGCACGCACGGCACTCTGAAGTCGGCGGATGAGGACGTGCTAAGAGGAAGCTGAGAATCGCCTGAGCATCGGCCGCTCTGACAGGGGCACCAGTCAAACTCTCACGAAGTTCACAGATTTGCGGCGGATGCTTCCCAGCGTGACGCGTGAACCGCAGCCTGAATCCGTGCGCGTGCTCGTGGTCGACGACGAGCCGAACATCGTCGATGTGATCGCGATGGCGCTGCGCCACCACGGCTTCGGCGTGGAGGGGGCCGCGAGCGGCGCCGACGCGCTCGACCGGGCGCGCCGCTGGCGACCTCACGCGATGGTGCTGGACGTGATGCTGCCCGACATGGAGGGGTTCGAGGTCGCCCGGCGGCTGTCGGCCGAGCGCGCCGCGATCCCGATCCTGTTTCTTAGCGCGAGGGACAACACTGCGGACAAGGTCCGGGGCCTGACGACGGGCGGCGATGACTACGTGACCAAGCCGTTCAGCCTCGAGGAGTTGATCGCGCGGCTTCGCAACATCCTGCGGCGGTCCGGGTCCCTGGGCGAAGCGTCGAGCCGGCTCACGTTTGCCGACCTCGAGCTCGATGAGGAATCGCTTGAGGTATTCCGAGCGGGTCGCCCTATCGAGTTGACGCGCACCGAGTTCCGATTGCTGCGCTACCTGATGCTGAACCCACGTCGGGTGCTGACCCGCGGCCAGCTGCTCGACCACGTCTGGAGCTACGACTTCGGGGGCGACGGGGGAGTACTCGAGACCTACATCAGCTATCTGCGCAAGAAGGTCGACGTGGAGGGTCTCCCGTTGTTGCACACGGTCCGCGGCGTCGGTTATGTGCTGCGGATGCCCAGGGAGTAGGGCAGCTTGTCGCTGCGAGCGCGTCTGTTGCTCGGCTTGGTGCTGTTGGCCGGGCTGGGGCTTGCGGCGATGGCGATCGCCACCTATGAGGAGCAGCGGTCGTTCCTGTTCGCGCGGGTTGACCAACAGGTGAGCGCGTCGACGTTCGTGGTGGGCGGCGAGCTCGGCGTTGTACGGGGCCTGCCGGCGGCTCTCCCTCGACGAGTCAGGCCGCCGCCGGGTCGCGCGGCGACCACCTTCCAGGCATCCGGGACGTACGGTGAGCTGCTCGATCGGGGCGGCAGGTTGCTCAAGCAAGAGGTGTTCGCCTACGGTCAGAGCGCGGCCTCACCACCGGCGCTGCCCGCGCACCCGCCGCTATCGAAGCTCGGTTCCTCGGACGTCCACTACTTCACCGTCAACTCGCGGGGAAGCTCGGGCTTGCGCTACCGCGCGGCGGCGTTCGCGGTTTCAGGCGGGCGCGCCCTGGTGGTCGCCGTTCCGCTGCGCGAGGTCGATCAGACGCTCAGCCGGCTGGTCCTCGTCGAGGCACTGGTGGGCGGCGGGGTGATTCTCGCGCTCCTGTTCCTGGGGTGGATCGTGATCCGGCTCGGGCTGCGGCCGCTCGACCGCATCGGCGAGGTAGCGGGAAAGATCGCCCACGGAGACCTGACGCGTCGAGTGAGTCCCGCTAATCCCCGGACCGAGGTCGGACGGCTCGGGCTGGCGCTGAACGAGATGCTGATGCGGATCGAGCAAGCGTTCGGCGACCGCAAGGAGAGCGAAGATCGCCTTCGTCAGTTCCTCGCCGATGCCTCACACGAACTGCGCACACCCTTGGCCTCGATCCGCGGATATGCCGAGGCGTTCCGGCTGGGAGCGGCGGCTGATCCGGTCACCCTCGAGCGCGCGATGGCGAGGATCGAGGCCGAGGCCGCCCGCATGGGTGTCCTGGTCGAGGACCTGCTGCTCCTCGCGAGCCTCGACGAGCTACCGGAAGTGCGGCGGACACGGGTCGATCTGTGTGAGCTCGTCGAGCATGCCGCCGAGGACACTCGAGCAATCGGTCCCACGCGTGAGATCAGAGTCACGGCGGACGGACCAGTGCCGGTGCTCGCGGATCCGGACCAGCTACGCCAGGTGCTCGCCAACCTCACCCGCAACGCGCTGATCCACACCCCGCCGGGCTCCCCCGTCGACCTGAGAGCCTGGTCCGACGGCGATCGAGCGGTGCTTGAGGTCCGTGACCACGGGCCCGGGCTCCCGGCCGACGCCGGCGATCAGGTGTTCGAGCGGTTCTGGCGGACCGAGGGCGGGCGCCGTCGCGGGCGCGGCGGCGCCGGGCTCGGCTTGGCGATCGTCAAGGCGATCGTCCAGGCCCACCACGGCGCGGTGCACGCACGCAACGCCTCAGGCGGGGGCGCGGTGTTCCGGGTAACGCTTCCGGTCGCCCCCACCGAGCGACGGGCAACCGGTGGCGGCTCGGCTCCCCGGACCGGTGCGGCCGCGCTGTCGAGCTGAAGGTATGCGCCAAGGAGCCCGCGCCCCGGGTCCTCGCCCGGACGGGGTAGCGGGGCGAGGCTCGATGGAGCAACGGAACTCCTCGGCGCTTGTGGGGCAGACGAGGATCGCGGGCAAAGCTCAGGTCCCCCTCCACACTCGCTGGGAAGGTGCTGAGAGCGATCCCCAGGAAACTCCCAGCGTCGGCTTCGTCGATTCTCACGCTCGGCTCTGAGACTCGCCATGGATGCGCCCGGTTCGAATCAGTGCCGCATCAGCGCGTCGCCGTTCGCTGATCCTCGCGGGCACGCTCGCAGTCTCCGCACCGGCCGGAGGGATTGCCGTGACCGCGATCGCCCGCGGGGCCACATCGACGACGACCACACAGGCGGCCGCCACCGCAACCGGACCGACGGGTCCGACCGGACCCACGGGTCCGACCGAGCCGACGGGACCGACCGGTCCGACGGAACCGACGCGGGCGACTGGGCCGTCGGGGCCGACGGGGCCGAAGCCGTCGACCAGCCACCGCAAGGGCCATCGCCGGCCACGCATGCACGGAACCGTCGGGGGTGCACAATCGAACAGCGGCACTGGGCAGTCCGGGGTCGTGTCGGAAGGCTCGGCGCCGCAGCAGGTCGCGAGCCGGTCCGCGTCGAGCGCCGCGACGACGAGCGTCTTCAGCGAAGGTCTCGCGTCCAACCAAGCGGCGACCACTGCGCTCGAGCAGCTCGTACAGCAGGCAGGGGCCGGCGAGTATCCGCCGGCGTGGCTGATCCCGATCTATAAGCAGGCCGGTCGGCGCTACCACATCAGCTGGCAGCTCCTCGCGGCGATCAACGCGATCGAGACTGACTACGGCAGCGATCTCAGCACCTCGTCGGCCGGGGCGGTCGGGTGGATGCAGTTCCTGCCCGCAACGTGGCGCGAGTACGGCGTGGATGTGATGGCCGTGGACGACCGGACCCCTATGACGCGCGGGGCCGCCGTCCACTCGATCACCCGGGGAGTGGTGACCGCGGTCGCCAGTGATCCCAGCGGGTTCGGGCCGAACTACCCCGTGATCCGGGTAACGAGCGGCGCGCTGACCGGCCAGTACGTCTACTACGGCCACGTCGCCGAGAGCCTCGTCCACGTCGGCCAGCGGGTTGCTGCCGGCCAACCGATCGCGGTGATGGGCCACACCGGAGACGCCGCCGATCTGGGTCACGGCCACATCGAGATCGGCTTCTCCGACGCTTCCGGGGATCCGCTCGACCACCACGGCACGGTCGCTACCACTACCGCCGGCACCGCGATGCGTCGTCTGCTGGTTGACGTGTCCGGCGCCTTCGGGATCCACAACTCCTAGGACGGCGCGCCGGATGCTCAGGAATCTCTCAGCCGCTTCCGAGATCGGGCTCAGCCCGGTCCAGCAGATTCAGAGCGTGACCAAGTTTGCCGACGGTGCATCGTGAGCGTCCGGGGGCATCAGTGGTACCTATACGCGCTCGCGCTGGTTGCGGTGGGGGTGGGGGCGCTGGCGATCACCGAGCTTGGGGCCCCCGCGAGCTCGGCGCGGACCTCGACGCAGATCGTGACCGCGCAGACGGGCGTCGTTCAATCGACCGTGTCGGGGAGCGGCAACGTCGCTGCCGGCAGCGACCTCGACGTCAATTTCAAGACCAGCGGCACCCTCTTGCACGTCTATGTCCAGGCCGGCCAGCACGTCATGAAGGGCCAGCTGCTCGCGACGCTGGACCCGACGTCCGCTCAGCTCGGCGTCGAGCAGGCCGAGAAGAGCCTCACTGCCGCTGAGGACCAGCTGACCTCAGCCGAGAACGGGACCTCCTCGTCGTCTACGAACGCGAGCCTCGAGTCGAGCGCGAGCTCGACAACCAGCGAACTCGTGTCCTACACGCCGACGACCACGACGACGACCACGGCAACGACGACAACCCCGACGACGACCACCACCACAGCCCCGACAACGCCGACGGCGACCACGACCACACCCACGACGACTCCGACGACACCATCGACGACCCCGAGCACGTCGGTTCCGAGCACCGGTGGCGGATCGGGCGGCACCGGCTCGACGACGACGACCTCGGCATCGAGCATCGCCTCGGCCGAGGCATCCGTCTACAGCGCCAAGGCGAACCTGCTGACGGCCGAAAACACCCTTGCGAACACCAAGCTGTACGCGCCGATCGGTGGCACGATCGCGTCGCTGACGAGCCTCCAGCCCGGCGACTCGGTAACGGCAGGATCCAACTCCTCGAGCAACTCCAGCACCAGCTCGTCGTCGAGCGCCTCCTCGAACTCGAACTCCAGCACGACCGCGGGCAGCCTCGGCAATTCGAGCTCCTCGAGCTCGTCGAATTCCACAAGCACACAGTTCGCCGAGATCGTCAACTCCCGCACGATCACGATGACGGTCGCATTCAGCGAGTCGGATATCACCAAGGTGAAGGTCGGCCAAGCGGCGACGATCACGCTGAACGCGTTAACCGGGGTGCAGCTCGGTGCGCACGTGAGCGCGATCTCGCCGGTCGGCACGACGAGCAGCGGCGTCGTCTCCTACGACGCGACGCTGACGCTCGATCAGGGCGACTCACGCGTCAAGCCGGGGATGAGCGCGTCAGCGTCGGTGATCGTCGATCAGGCGCAGGGCGTCACGGTTCCCAACGCCGCGGTCAGCGGCAGCGGGTCGCTGGCGACGGTCAAGCTGATGCGCGACAACAAGACCGTCTCGCAACAGGTCGTCCTCGGACTGAAGGGGAACAGCCGTACGCAGATCGTCAGCGGCCTGCGGGCCGGTGACCAGCTCGAGGTGACGACCACGCTCCCTTCGCTCGGCTCCTCCAGCTCGGGCGGCTCGAGCACCGGCTCGAACGGAACGCTGGGCGGCGGCGCCAGCAGCAGGCTCGGCGGTGGCGGCGGCTTTCCCGGTGGCGGCGGCTTCCCCGGAGGCGGCGGCTTCCCGGGGGGCGGATAGCGGTGGGGCGCGAGCGCCACCAACCACGGGAAGCGGCGGTGATCCGGGCACAGCGAGCGCTGCCCGGCAAACGCTCCCCGGCTCTGCCTGCGGCTCGACCCCCGCGCCGGCCGGCTGACCGCCGGAGCGCCGTAATCGAGCTGCGCGACGTTCACAAGACCTACCGGTTGGGTCAGATCTCGGTTCATGCACTCCGGGGAGTCAGCCTGCGCGTCGAGCGAGGCGAGTACGTCGCGATCATCGGCGCCTCCGGCAGCGGCAAGACCACGCTGATGAACATCATCGGCTGCCTGGACTTGCCAACGAGCGGCGTCTACCGGTTGAACGGTCTGGATGTTCGGGGCATCGACGAAGACGCGCTGTCAGATGTACGCAACCGCTTCATCGGGTTCGTGTTCCAGAGCTTCAACCTGATCCCGCGCACACGCGCGCTCGTGAACGTCGAGCTACCGCTCTCATACGCCGGCGTGCCGCGGGCGGTGCGCCGCGACCGGGCACGCGAGGCACTTGACGCGGTCGGCATGCGCGACCGGCTCGATCACACCCCGGCGGAGCTGTCGGGCGGCCAGCAGCAGCGCGTCGCGATCGCCCGCGCGCTGGTCACCAATCCCGCCATGATCCTTGCCGACGAGCCGACCGGGAACCTCGATACCGCCTCCTCGCACGAGGTGATGGCGATCTTCGATCGACTCCACGGGCAGGGGAAGACGATCGTCCTGATCACCCATGAGGACGAGATCGCCGCCCACGCCCGGCGGGTGATCCGCGTCCGCGACGGGCAGATCGTCGACGACGTCCGCAACGGAGCCGTCCGATGACCGAGACCGTGGCGATCGCGTTCGCCGGCCTTACGGCCAACAAGCTGCGCTCGGCGCTGACGATCCTCGGGCTGATGATCGGCGTTGGCTCGGTGATCGTGCTGATCTCGGTCGGAAACGGCTCCTCGGCCGCGGTCCAGAACCAGATCGACGCGCTGGGCTCGAACGTGCTGATGGTCATCGCGACTCCATCACTCGGCGGCCTCGGAGGCGCGCAGACCAGCACTACGCAGCTCACGCTCGCCGACGTGAGCGCACTCGAGAACCGGTTCGACGCCCCCGACGTCAAGAGCGTCTCCCCGGTCGTCAACGCCAACGGCGTCACCCTCACCTACAACGGCTCCACGTATCAGCCGTCGTCCTTCGTTGGCAGCACTCCGAGCTACAAGCAGGCGCGCAACTACACGCTCTCGGAGGGCTCCTGGTTCACCAGCGCCCAGGAGCGCAGTCACAGCCGCGTCGCCGTCGTCGGCCCGACCGTGGTCTCAGAGCTGTTCGGCGGACAGGACCCGGTCGGCCAGACGATCCAGGTCAACGGGACCAACTTCGAGATCGTCGGGGTCACCGTATCGAAGGGGTCCAACGGCACCAACAACCAGGACGACGTCGTGATCGCCCCGCTGACCGCGGTCCAGGACACGCTGACCGGGTACGGGAGCCTCAGCCAGATCGTCGTCCAGGCGAAATCGCGCGACGCGCTGAACGCCGCGCAAACCGAGGTCACCGACATCCTCGACCAGCGCCACCCGACCACGGGCTCGTCGTCGTCGAGCGGCTTCAATGTGATCAACCAAGGGTCGATCCTGCAGACCTCCACCGCCAGCAGCAAGGTGTTCACCACCCTGCTCGGCGAAGTGGCAGCGATCTCGCTGCTCGTCGGCGGGATCGGCGTCATGAACATCATGCTCGTGTCGGTCACCGAGCGCACCCGCGAGATCGGGATCCGCAAGGCCGTCGGCGCCAGGCGCTCGGACATCCTCACCCAGTTCCTCGTCGAGGCCGTGCTGGTATCCCTGTTCGGCGGGATCGCAGGGGTCATCGCCGGGCTGATCGGGAGCCACTTCAAGATCGCCGGCGTCCAGCCGGTGATCGCGCCCTACTCGATCGCGCTCGCGTTCGGCGCCGCCGTGCTGACCGGCCTGTTCTTCGGAACCTATCCCGCCAGCCGCGCCGCGCGGATGCGGCCGATCGAGGCGTTGCGGTTCGAATGACATCCCAGCCCGACCGACCAAAGGACCCGACATGAGCGCAATCCCATACGAAGAGGACGGCGAGGAACAGTGGGACGCCGAGGACCAGGAGACGATGGTGGCCCCGACCCGCCGGCGCCGGCAGTTCTTCAACCGCCGCAGCGCCGCGCTGCTCGCCCTGATCACCTGCGCCGCCGGCTTCTACGCCGGGATCCGCGTCGAGAAAGGACAGCTGTCGAGCTCCTCCAGCACGGCACGCGGATTCACCCCGCCCGCGATCGGGGGTTCGAGCGCGCGCTCATCGACCGGCGCGACCTCCACGGCTGCCGGAGGATCTTCCTCGAGCAGACCCAGCGGGTTCCCGGGCGGCGCCGCAGGGTTCCCGGACGGCGCACCCGGCGGAAACCCGTCGATCGGAACGATCTCAAGCGTCAACGGCGGCACGATCTACCTCTCCGACGCCTCCGGAAACACCGTCAAGGTCACCCTCTCATCCGCGACCAAGATCACCAAGAGCCTCAGCGTCTCAAAGCGATCCCTGCACCCCGGTGACTCGATCGTGGTCCGCGGGCTCAAGAACAACAAGGGCACCGTGTCGGCGACCTCGATCAGCGACTCAGGCACGAGCAACACCAGCACCACGAGTGGCAGCGCCAGCAGCTCCGCCGGCACCGGCGGGAGCTCGGCGGTCAACTCGCTGTTCGGCTCAGGCGGCGGGGGCTAACCATCGGCTCCCGAGAAAGGACCCAATGACGATAACCAAGTTGATGCCCCGAGCGGCGCTCACGACGCTCGCCGCGCTCACGATCGCCGCAGTGCTTGCGGCCTGCGGCGGCAGCTCGAGCAGCAGCTCGACCTCCGCCTCCGCGAGCAACGGCTCCGGCAACAGCCGGACCGCGCTCGCGGCCTGCCTGCGCAAACACGGCCTCACGCTCCCCGCGGGTCGCGGACCGGGGACCGGCGGCTCCGGCGCACCGCCCAGCGGCTCCGGCGCGCCGCCCGCGGGTGGGCCGCCGTCCGGGCTTCCCGGCGGTGGCGCGGGCAGCTCAAAGTTCCGCGCCGCGCTCAAAGCATGCGGCGCGAACTTCCCGGCCGGCCGCGGTCCCGCCGGATTCAATCGGCAAGCGATCCAGAAGTACGTGAGCTGTGTGCGAAGCCACGGCTACGACCTCCCCAACCCAAACTTCTCCGGAAACGGGCCAGTGTTCCCCTCGAACACCCGCTCCAACGCCAAGTTCCAGACCGCCAGCAAGGCCTGCCAGAGCCTGCTCACCCCAGCCCAGGGCAGCGGCGCATAGCGCACCGGACCCCGGCGAATTTGCCTTCACCGGGCGCCGCTTGCCAGGCAGCGTGCGCCTTGGCATGCCCATCGCTCAACGTGCGAGGCTGCAGGCTCTCACAACGCTCGACCCGCAGACTGGCGGCCGGCCAGGGCGAGCCAGAGGCTGACAACTAGACCTACTCCACCGACCACCATCAGGATCACGCCCACCGTCGCGATGCTAATGCCGGCCACGTGGCCAGTGACCGCGAACTTGAGGATCGCCCCAACGGCGATCGCAAACAAGCTGAATCCGATACTCATAACTCACCATTTCAATCCGAAGGGGCTTTCGCTTGCGGTGCGAGTATGGGCGCGCCCGGGGTGACGCGTCGTCATGCAAACTGAGTGATAGCTACTGACCGGTTTTGGCTCCCCGAGCTCCGTTGCGGGTCGTCCGCATGTGCGCGAGCGTGAGCCCGGCGCCGTGGGCGAACCATTGCTGAGCCAGCGCGACCGCGTCACGGCCGCCGTCGTGGTGATCGACACCGATCAGAACGTCGCTGTACATCAGACGCGAGGACTCCGAGTGGATTGATGAGCCGCGAGACGGCAGGGGCCCCGGCGAGTGCCGGGGCCCCTGGCGTCTCGGAAGCGGCCTTCAGCCGCCCAGCTGCTCCACCTTCTGCCCGACGTCGCGGATCTGGAAGGCTCGGACGATGTCGATGACACCGGCCGTCATCGCCCAGATCCCGGCGAAGATCAGCAGTGTGTAGGCGCGGACCAGGAAGTACTGGCCACTGACCCAGAACGCGAGCGCGCCCAGCAGGATGCCCCCGATCAACGTCAGCCACCAGAGGTCGTTGACCGGCCGCTCGGTGAACGCCTGCATGATCCACAGTACGGAGATCAGCAGGAATACGAACCCGAGGATGTCGGCGAACCCCGCGAATGTGCTGCGAGGGTTAATCAGGGCGACGATCCCGGCGGCGGTGAGCAGCACGCCGAAGATCGCCCACACCCACCTGCCCCGCGGGACGATGAAGGCGAGCAGGAACTGCTGGGCGGCGAAGATCAGGAACATGATCCCGGTGAGGATCCCGACGGTGGTCACCGACGCGTGGTTGAACTTCAGCACTACGACGGCGACCACCACCCAGAAGATCCCGATCAGCAGCTCCACCCACCAGTATGAGGCCGCCTTCCCGAGCGGCTCGAGCAGCGGGTTAGGCGGCAGCCGGCCGTTCCCAGGCTGCTTCAGGTCGGCAACGGCCTGCTTGAGCTCGTCCTCGTGCTGTGCGAGATCGTCTCGCACCGACTGTGTCGAGGTCTCGTTTGCTTGCTCTGGCATTTCCTTCCTTTCTGCTCTCAGGTTGCGGCGGCCACCAGGCGCTCGGCCACGCTCGATGTTCATCCTCCGTTGTGAACACAGCGTCTCCGCGTCCAGGGTGAGGCGTCGTCACGCAATCTGCGTGATTGACGTCACGACCCGGCGGCGGCAGGCGAGCAGGTGATGCCGACCAATCACCCAATCCGCGTGACGACGGGTCACTCGGCGCGCTTCGATGCTTCTGCCCAGAGTCCAACCAGCAAGAGGAGCGCTTTCATGTCAAACGAGAACGCCGTCGTCGGCGAGATCCGCGCCGAGCTCGAGCGCGACACGCGAATTTCCAACCCCGTCGAGGTGGCCGTCGACGAGAAACACGGCACCGTCACCTTGCGAGGCACAGTCGGCAGCCTCGAGCAGCGTCGAATGGCGATCCGGATCGCCGAATCGACTCCGGGCGTCCGCGTGGTTCAGGACGAGCTGCGAGTCGACCCACGGGGTCAATGGCCGGACGACGAGCTCCGCGGCGCGGCGCTGCAGGCGCTGATCTCGAGCGACGACGTGCCCCACGAGCGGATCGAGGCCAACGTGTCCAACGGCTGGCTGACCCTCAAGGGCGACGTCAGCCATCAATACCAGAGCAACGCGGCGTTCGAGGCTGTCCGCGGGCTGCCGCGCCTGGGCGGGATCACGAACAAGATCAGGGTGATCACCGCCGGGGTCGACGGCTGATTCTCAGACGGTCCACCGGGACGGAGCCCGCGGCGTTCTCGCGGTCAGCGGCACTTCCGCGAGGCCGCGGCACGAGGAGCCGGGCGGCGTCAGGTCGAGGCTTCGGCCTGGTGGTCGGAACGCACGGTCTTCGAGCGCCGCGGCGGACGAGGACTGACCATCACCGAGCACGACGCCCAGTGCATCAACTCCTCGCCGGTGCCTCCCAGCAGCACGCTCGCCGGCGACCCCCAGTGCCGGGACCCGATCGCCAACAGGTCGACCTCTTGCGAGAGGGCGAGCAGCTCCCTGATCGGAGAGCCGGGCCCAGCCTCAACCCCGACGTCGGCGCCGGTGGCAAGCGATGCGCGCTCTGCGTCTGCGCGAAGCGACTCCACATCGGGCTGGACGACGTCGTCCCAGATCTCTTGCAGCTCGGCCCCGTCGGCTGGCGCCACTCCCATGTAGGGCAGCCGGTCGTCGACCACGGCCCGAACCCGCAGCCTGGCCTCCGCCGCACGTGCCAGCGAGCCGGCCTGCCAGAGCGCCTCGGCGGCCTCAGGCTTGCCGTCGTAGCCGACGCCGATCACGCTGAGCTCCAGCTTGCTCTGGGACAGCCCGCGTGGCGCCACCGCCAGCGTGCACGGGGCGGCGCCGAGTAGCTGTCCCGTTCGCCGGCCGATCTGGACGCGTCGCTCCGGCGCGCGACGGCTCGAGCCGACGACGAGGAGATCCACCTGCTCGCGGGCGACGACGCGCGCAAGCGCATGAGCGACCGAGCGTCCGGATTCGACGACCGTGCGCGCGTCTGGCGCCATCGATCCGCGGACAGCTTGGACCGCGGCCAGCGCCTTTGCCCTGGTTGAACCGAGCCTGCGCTCCACCGCCCGGGGCAAGTCGGGATGAACCGTCACCAGGATCACCTCGGCACCGGCGGCATCGGCGATCGTGCTCGCCAGCAGGGCCGCGTCGCAGTCGGCCGCACCTCCGTCGACGCCCACCGCAATCAGCTCAAGGCCGCTCCGCCGGCGAAGCTGATCCACGTCCCTCGCCGGCGAGGCACTCACCGAACCGCCCTCATTTCGAACATACGAGAAGCTTGGCGGCCGGCGTGGTGAGCCGGCGTCACTCAGTTTGCGTGATTTCGGTCGTGCTCTCGCCGAGGCCGTCGCTGGGGGATCGGTGGCTGCGGTAGGACCACCAGTCGCGCAGAATGATCTGGATCGCGGCTGCGGTCGGGATCGCCAGCAGCACGCCAAGGATCCCCAGTAGCGCGCCGCCGATCAGCAGGCTGACGATCGTGACGAGCGGGTTCACCTTCGCCGACTTTCCGTAGACGAGTGGCTGGACCACGTAGTCCTCGATCCGCTGCCAGACGATGATGAACACGATCCAGACGATCGTCGCGGTCGGGAAGTCGACCGGGAGCGTCGCGAGTGCGACGAAGATAGCCCCGAGCGTCGCCCCGATCAGCGGGATGAAGTCAAAGAACCCGACCACGAGTCCGAGCGCTAGCGCGTAGGGGACGCCCAGGATCGTGAGTACGGCCCATGTCGCGATCGTGGCCAGGACACTGATGATGATGTTCCCGAGCATGTAGCCGGCGACCGCGTCTTTGATGTCGATGATCACCTTGCGGTAGCGCTGCTGGCGCCGGCCGGTCAGCTTCAGGCCCATCTCGACGTACCGGCGGCCGTGCAGGAGGAGCAGGAAGGTGACCGCAAGCACCGTGATCAGCTGGGCGACGAACCCGGCCGCGCCCACCGTGACGTCTTTGAGCGGTCCGGCCAGGTGTGCCAGGACCTCTGGCAGCCGGCGGGCGTCATGGACCAGCTTTGCGGTGACGTGGTAGCGGTCGTCGTAATGCCGGAACGTCGAGTTGTGGCGGAGCTCGGTCGCGTAATGCGGTGCGTTACGGGAGAGCATGTGCAGCTCCTTGACGAGGCTGGGAATCACCAGGTAGCCGATCAGGGCGACCAGCCCGGCCAGGAGCAGGTAGACGCCGATGATCACCAAGCCGCGATGAGCTCGCGTCTTCGTGGCTGTCGCCTCCACCACCGGGAACAAGGCGAAGGCGAAGAACAAGCTGATCGCGAGGAGCTGCGTGACGCCCCGGATCTTCCAGAGCAGATATAGGGCGAAACCGGTTCCCGCCAGGATTAGCACGATCCGCAGCACCGTCCCGAAGGTCGGCGGCGCCACCCGCACGCGAAGCTGACCGGCGCCGTCCTTGGAGTCCAGGGCGGTCGTCCGTACCGGTGTTGGGCTGGTCTGATCCTGAGCGCTCATGGCCGCCACGCGATCAGCTCCCGGCGGTCGCCGGTCGGCTCGTGAATCGCCGGCGCAGGCGCCAGTACGCGATGGCGCCCGGGACGGTCGGCAGCCAGTAGGAGATCGTGCGGTACGCAAGTACGGCGAGAACCGCGAGCTGACGTTGCACTCCGAACCCGAGGAAGGCGCCGATCATGCCGCCCTCCACGCCGCCGATCCCTCCCGGGAACGGCAGCACATTCGCGAGCTGCCCGACGAAGTAGCCCATCACCAGCACCGCGCCAGGAGGTGACTGCCCGAAAGCCCGGAACGCGGTCCACAGCACGGCAATGTCGAGCCCCCACCCGGCGATTGCCCCCAGCACCGACGGATCGCGGCGCTTGACCATGCCGATCGCGGCGACCAGGCCGCCGTGAATCGCCCGCGGCAACGTTGCCACACGTAGCCACCAGCCGGCCGCTCGTGCACCAGCGCGATCCGCACGCCGCTCCAGGAAGCGCTCGACCGGCTCGTACACGAGCAGCATCGACAGCACGAGCAGGATCACGACTACGGCCAAGACAGCCGGGACGAGCGTCAGCCCGACCGGCGCTGCGCCCGAGAACACCCCGAGCCACAGGCCGAACCCGGCGATCGCCATCGCGGCCATGTACACGCCATAGGTGAGGATCTCGTAGCCCACCATCCCGGTTGCCACGGTGGCTCCCGACAGGCCGTAGCCGCGAAGTGCCCACACCGTGAGCGCGATTCCGCCGGCACCGGCAGTCGCCACCACCTTCGTTGCCGCCGTGCCGGCCAGAGTGATCTCGCAGCTGGCCTTCCACCCAACTCGGTTGTCCGGCCGCGCAAAGATGCCTCGGAAGAACACCATCACGCTCACATACGAGAGTGCCTCCAGCACCACGCCGAGCACGAGCCACCAGACGTCGCCTCTGCGAAGCAGCTTGAGCGTCGGTCCCAGCCCGACGAGCCGCGGGACGACGACGTAGAAGAAGCCCGCGACGAACACGAACGACGCCACCGAGGCGATCGCGCGCCGGTGCCGATGCCAGAACGAAGGTGGTCGATCGGCTGCCGGGCGGGCGGATGCTTCACCCGCCGGCTGCGGCGCAGGCCCTTCAAGTCGCGGAAGCTGAGCTGGCCCGGACACGAGCCACAGGCTCGCTGCGCACGACGTGAGCCGTCGTCACGCGATGTGAGTGATTTTCGCCCTCCGACGCGAATCACCAAGACCGGGTGATGCCGGAGGCCCGGACGGTGGGCTCGCGGCAGTTGAGGACTGCCGCTCGCTCGAGCTGCTGCTGGTTGGTGGCGGTGCATGAATAGACCGGGGCTTCGCCTGGTTCCGGACCGGTCGCGGGAAGCGCCTAGCCGCGCCCAGGTATCCGTGGTTTCCCCGGACGTCTGACCGCGAGCTAGCGTGGGATGCTTACACCCTGCGTTGACGTTTCGACGTAGGGACGGGGAGAGTTGCAAGCGATCGAGGGATACAGGGCAACGGGTCCGCCGGGGGTCGAGTCGCTCGGCCGGGGGCTGGTTTCACGCCGCGTGTTGTTCGAACGCTTGTCGGCGGCTGGTCAGGGCGGCGTGGTTCTGGTCTGTGGTGCGGCCGGAAGTGGGAAGTCGGTCCTCGTTCGATCGTGGGTGGACGGTGAGGGACCCGGTCGAACCGCTTGGGTCTCGGTCGAGCGGGGGGAGCGGGATGCGCAGCGATTCTGGCTCTCGGTGATCGACGCGCTCGCCGGCGCGGTCGACGCGGTGGAGCCGCCCGGGCCTTCGCCGAGCTTCCGCGGCGACATGGTCGTCGACCGGTTGCTGTCGGGCCTTGGCTCGCTCGAGGAGCCGGTCGTGCTGGTGATCGATGACGTGCACGAGCTGGACTCCGCGGACGCGCTCGCGTGGCTGGAGCTGTTCCTCACGCGGCTGCCGTCGCAGCTTCTGGTCGTGCTGGTGACGCGCGAAGAGCCGCGGCTGGGGTTGCATCGGCTACGGCTGGCGGGCGAGCTGACTGAGCTACGCGACCCGGACCTACGCTTCTCGGTGGACGAGGCCAAAGCGCTGCTGGGCGCCGCGGGGATCGAGCTCTCAGACGCGGCCCTGGCATCGCTGTGCGAGCGAACAGAGGGCTGGGTGGCCGGGCTGCGCCTGGCGGTGATCTCGCTGGCCCGGCATCCTGATCCCGAGCGGTTCGTGCGGGAGTTCTCCGGCAGCGAGCGCACGGTCGCGGACTATCTGCTGGCGGAGGTGCTCGAGCGTCAGCCGGCCGAGGTGCGCGAGTTGCTGCTGCGCACCTCGGTGCTGGAGCGTGTGTCGGGTCCGCTCGCCGATTCCCTCACCGGGAGCATCGGCTCCGAGCGGGTCCTGCAGGCGCTCGAGGACGCCCACGCGTTCGTGACCTCGCTCGACGTGGGGCGTAACTGGTTTCGCTATCACCACCTGTTCGCCGACCTGCTGCAACTGGAGCTGCGGCGCGTGTCGCCGGCGGTCGTCGGCTCGCTTCACCGGGCGGCCGCTCAGTGGTTCGAGCAGCACGGGTACGTCGTCGAGGCGATCGGGCACGCACAGGCGGCACAGGACTGGACCCGCGCCTCGCGGCTGCTCGCCGACAATTACCTCGATCTGACGCTCGACGGCCGGATCGGGGCAGTTCGGGAACTGCTCGGTGCGTTCCCGGACGAGCTCGCGGCCGCCGACCCCGAGCTGGCGCTCGTCTTCTCCGTGGTCCGGCTCCTGGCCGGGCGACCGGAGCAGAGCGCAGCGTACCTCGACCTCGCGCAGCGGCATACGGACTCAGTTCCGGCGGGGCGCAGGCTGAGCTTCGACGTGCGGCTGGCCGAGATGAGGGTCGTCGTTGCGCGCTGGCTAGGTGACCTGAATGCGGCTCGGGAGGCGATGAAGGCGATGGAAGCGGCGCTGGCCGCAGTGCCAGCGGACGAGCGCGCGAAGACCGACGAGCATCGGGCAATCGCGCTGCAGAATCTCGGGATCGCGGAGCTGTGGTGCTCGCGGCCGGACGGGGCCCGCCGTCATCTAGAGCAGGCGCTGGAGCTGACCCGCCGCGTTGGCCGTCCCTGGCTCGAGCTCGCGGTTCACGGCCATCTGGGACTGGCCGGCCCTTGGACCGGCGTGCCCATATCAGAGGGTCTCAAGTACAGCGAGGAGGTGGTGCGGATCGCGGAGACTCACGGATGGGAGGAGGATCCGGTCACCCTCACCGGGTTGGCCACAGGCGCGCTCTCACTGATCTGGCTCGGCCGCTTCGACGAGGCCGAGGCCTGGCTCGAACGGGCTCGACGGGTGTGGCAGCCCGACGGCGAGGCGGGAGTCGAGCTGGTGTTTCACTACGCGCGGGGGCTACTGCGACTGGCACAGGAGCGGTTCGAGGAGGCCTTGGCGGCATTCGGCGCGGCGGAACGGACGCAGACGCTGCTGGCTGACGAGCACCCGTTCACGGTCCCCACGCGGGCGCGTGTGCTCCAGACCCAAGCTCGCATGGGCCACCCGGGCGCGGCGGCCGGCGCGCTCGCCGGTATCGACGTCGAAGAGCGCGAGGCCCCCTCGATGCGGATCGCCGCCGCGGTCATCGGGCTCGCCGAGGATCTCCCTGAGGAGGCAGTCGACGTGCTCGCGCCAGTGATCGAAGATCCCGCCGCGCCGGCTCAGCTGCGATTTGTGATTGCCGAGGCGCTGGCGCTCGACGCGACGACGCGGGAGCGGCTTGGCGACCGGCGCGGTGCGGAGGACTCGCTTGAGCGCGCGCTCGAGCTCGCCGAGCCGGAGGGCATCATGCTGCCGTTCGTATTGGCGCCAGTGCGCGAGCTGCTCGAGCGGATGCCAAGGCATCGCACCGCCCACGGGGCGTTCCTCAGGACGATCCTCGACGTGCTCGCCGGGTCCTCGGCTCCCCGCGCCGGCGAGCCCGCACCGCTGTGCGACGAGCTCAGCGAGGCCGAATTGCGCGTCGTCCGCTACCTGCCTAGCAACCTCAAGGCTCCCGAGATGGCCGCCGAGCTCTGCGTATCGGCCAACACGGTTCGCACCCACATCCGGCACATCTACGCCAAGCTCGACGCCCACGATCGCAACGAGGCGGTGGCTCGTGCCCGCGAGCTCGGACTGCTTGCACCCTCCGCGCGATTCAGGTGAGCGGTCGAACTAAGCAGCGACGTCGCGCAATCCCGTTGACGCCAGGCGACAGATCAAGCGAAGCCCGCCTGGACATGAATGGAGCCACCGCGTGAGCGGTGGCTCCATTCCGTCGGGGGTTTAGACCTGAGGCGGCTTAGACCTGGGCCGAAGCAGGCTTCTTGTCGTGCGATAGCTTGCCCTTGAGCTTCTCGACCTTCGCTTCAACGGCTTCCTTGGACTGCTCGCGTCGTGACCGCATCAGCTCCTCGCGGGCCTCGCGCTTGGCCTTGCGTTGCGCCTCTTCGGCGGCCGCGATCTCGGCTTGGACGTCGGCCACGGATCGGCGCAGCACGGTCCCGCCGAGCCCGCTCATGGCCGTATCGACCACCTCTGTGTTGTGCTCGGCGATGACGGCCAGCAGTGTCGTGTGCCCGACCTTGGCCGAGCTCGAGATCTGCGCGAGCGCCGATTCGGTCTCATCGAGGTCGCCGAGGTCGACGAGCGAGCCTGCGAACAGCCCCGACGTGCCGCCGATCAGCATTCCGAACGGCCCGCCGATGATCCCGACCAGGAGACCGATCAGCCCGGCGCCGACGGTTATGGTTGGGAAGTTGGAGTCGACCTGGTCCTTTTCGATGAGCTCGCCGTCCTCACCGCGCACGACCACTGTGGCCTCGTCGAGCCTCATCCGGCCCTGGGAGTCAAGCTCCTTGAGCTGCGTCATCGCAGCGTATGCGTTGTTGTCGTCCTCGAACGAGACCGCGATGACGCTGTAGGCGCCCCACTCCTCGGCCGTGACGCTGTCATGAATTGATGGGGTGTGTTGATCGTTCATGGATGGCAGCGTGATGGCCGGGTGGGTGAGCGGTCGTCACGCAGACTGGGTGATCGCGGTATGAGGGAATTCCATGGGGAAGCCGCGGGAGTCGTGGCGGCACCTCCTGGGGATTGCCTCGCATTGGTCGCGACGATCGATCGCTACCCGAACTGGTGTCCCGAGGTTGTACGAGACGTGGAGGTCCTCGACCGCGATGCCAGCGGTTCGCCGAGCAGGGTGCGGATGGGGATGCATGTCGTCCGAGGGCCGGTGGACCGGGAGTTCGACCTGTTTCTAGCGATCGTGGTCCAGCTGCCGGGAACCGTGAGGCTGACACGGGTGACCGACCATCCGACCGAGCAGGAGTTCACCGCCACCTGGCTGTTGACCCCGGCCGGGAACACACACATTTCGCTGCGATTGGAGGCGAAGCTCCGCGTGCCCAGCTATACCCCCGCCGGCGGGGTCGGCGACGCGATCGCAAAGGCGTTCGTCACGGCTGCGTGCCAGGCGCTCGCCACGCCGTCCCAGTAGACCGCCGGGCCGAGTCGGGGGATTTGCGCTCGGTTGCGCCCGGTCCAATCACGCGGACTACGTGATGACCGCTCACCTGGCCGCGCTTCAACGTGTGTGCCGTGAGTGCCGACACCAACATCGTCCTACCGCGCTTTGGCCAGCAGGGTGCGGCGTACTGCGATCATCGCGGGCGCGAGGGGTGCGAGGAGCTGCTCGAGCGTGACCGCGGTGTCGGCCTGGGAGGCGACGAATGCGCCGTCGATGGTTGCCAGCGCGATTCGTGCGAGCTGGATTGTGACTGGACTGTCGGGGTCGTCGTCGAATGCGAGCGCGATCTGCTCACGCAGGCGGTCCAATCCGAGGCGCCGGACGCGCGCGACGACAACCTCGATCTCCTCGCCTCCGCCGGCCGGCGGCTGTACGGCGAACACGATCAGCAGGCGGAGGAAGTTGGGATGGCGCTCGAGTGTCTGGGCGGTCGTCGAGAGGACACTCGCCAGGTGCTGGGCTGGACGTCCGATCCGTTCGTTCCACTCGGGCAGGTCGGCGAAGAAGCGCTCCGCACCACGCTCCATCACGGCGAGCAGGATCCCGTCCTTGGAGCCGTAGTAGTGGTAGACGGAGCTCATCGGGATGCCGGCCTCCTCGACTACCCGTGCGAGGGTCGCCGCTTCGAAGCCGTGCTCGGCCATCAAGCGCTCGGCGGCATCCAGCACGAGTTCGCGGGACCTCATCCCACGGCGGTTCGGTCTCACATCGGCACGCGTTGCCATCGAGGGCAGGATACCGCACAAATTGGAGTTGACACTCCAATAGATGTTTTGTATGTTCCGCTCCAATTCAGTGGGCGACCGAGAGAGACACGATGAAATTCACCGCAGCTGCTGACGAGGCCGTACCCGTCTTGATCGTGGGTGGCGGCGGCGCGGGGTTGACGGCGTCGATGCTGCTGGCGCGACAGGGCGTCGAGCATCTGCTCGTCAGCGCGCGCCCAGGGACGTCCGATCTGCCGAAGGCGCATGTCCTCAACCTGCGGGCGATGGAGGTGCTCGAGGACGTGGGAGCGGCCGCGGCGATCGCGGAGCGCAGTACGCCGGCCGAGCAGATGGCGGCGACCGCCTATTACGCGGGGTTCGCGGGCCCGGACCCCGATTACGGGCGCACGCTGCTGCGGCTGGAGTCGTGGGGCGCCGGCGGTGACGATGAGTTCTGGCGCGGCGCCAGCCCGTGCCGTCAGATGAACCTGCCGCAGATCCGGCTCGAACCGCTGCTCAAGGCGCGCGCGGATGAGCTCTCCCCCGGACGGATCCGGTTCGGTCACGAGCTGATCGACATGGAGCAGGACGAGGACGGGGTCCGGGCGCTGATCCGGGAGAACGCCTCGGGCCGCGAGTACGTCGTCAAGAGCGACTACCTGCTCGGCGCGGACGGCGGCCGCCGCGTCGCCGGCCTGATCGGCGTGAGCTACGAGGGGCTCGGCGTGGTGACGCAGACGGCGACGCTGCACGTGTCGGCCGACTTCTCGCGCTGGGCGAAGGATCCGGACGTCCTGATCCGCTGGATCTACTCGCCGCAAGCAGGCGTGCTGGTGGTGATGGTTCCGATGGGGCCCGAGCGGTGGGGACCCGAGTCGGAGGAGTGGGTGATCCACCTCAACTACCCGGTCGACTGCCAGGAGTCCGACGAACAGGTCGAGGCTGACGTGCGCAACGCGCTCGGAATCGGCGATCTGCCGATGGAGATCCACAAGGTCACGCGCTGGTCGGTCGACGCGGTGCTGGCGTCGTCATTCCGGGTGGGGCGCGTGTTGCTGCTGGGGGACGCGGCGCACCGCCATCCGCCGACGGGCGGTCTCGGGTTGACCAGCGCGATCCACGACGCCCAGAACCTGTGCTGGAAGGTCGCGGCGGTGCTGGCCGGCCACGCCTCGCCGGAGCTGCTCGACAGCTACGAGGCCGAACGGAGGCCCGCCGATGCGCGCAACTGCCAGCGTTCAATCGAGAATGCGGTGAACCATTTCCAGACGGGAGCGACCGTCGGCATCGCCCCCGAGAACACCGCGGAGGAGAACATGGCTCTGCTCCGCCGGGTGTGGAGCCGCCGGCCGGAGGATGTCGAGCAACGCGCGAGCGTCCTGCGTGGCATGCGCGCTCAGTCGATGGAGTTCTCGGAGCTGGCCGTCGAGCACGGTTACCGCTACGAGTCAGCGGCGGTGGTGCCGGACGGCACGCCGCCGCCCGAGCCGATCGACGACGTGCGCGTATACGAGCCTTCGACCCGGCCGGGGGCGCCGCTGCCGCATGCGTGGCTCGACGACGACGAGGGAAACCGCCGCCCGCTCAAGGACCTGATCGAGCCGGGGCGGTTCCTGCTGATCGCCGGCGAGGACGGCGACGCGTGGTGCGATGCCGCGAGGCAGCTGGCCGCGGAGACTGACCTTCCGCTCGATGCGATCCGAATCGGCCACATCGACGGAGACCTGTACGACCCGCGCTGCGCCTGGATCCGCCACCGCGAGATCCAAACCGACGGCGCGATCCTCGTGCGCCCGGACCGGTTCATCGCCTGGCGAGCGCCGACCGCGGCCGACGAGCCGCGCGCTGAGCTGGCCGCCGCGTTTGGCCGGATCCTCGCGCGGCCGGTCGATGCTCGGACCGTTGCCCGGGTCGCGTCATGACCATGCTCGACCTTGACGCAGACGTCGCGATCGTCGGGTACGGACCTGTTGGGCAGACCCTGTCCGCGCTGCTCGGCCGAGCTGGCCACCGCGTGGTCGTGTTCGAGCGCTTCGAGGACTTCTACCGTCTCCCGCGGGCGGTCCATCTCGATCACGAGATCATGCGGCTGCTGCAGTCGCTGGGACTCGCGGATGCCCTGGCCGAGGAGATGGTGCCCGTCCGTGACTACCAGTGGTTCGGCGCCGACGGCGAGCTGGTGCTGCGTTTCGACGTGGAGGGTCTCGCACGGTCGGGGTGGGAGAACGACTACATGTTCTTCCAGCCCGAGCTCGAGGCGGCGATCGACCATCACGCGTGCGTCCCGGCCGGCGTCACGGTCCAGCGCGGATGGATGGCCGAGGGGCTCGAGGACCTGGGCGACCACGCGCGCCTGACGCTCCAACGCGTGGCCGAGGACCATGCGGGACGGGTCACGAGCACCGCTGAACAACGCACGGTCCGCGCCCGCTGGGTGGTCGGCGCCGACGGCGCCAACTCGTTCGTGCGGGAGGCGATGGGGATCGCCCGCCACGACCTCGGCTTCCAGGAGCGGTGGCTGGTGGTCGACGCCGAACCGCACGACATGAGTGCGCTCGGGCACCTGCCGATTGCAAGTCAGCGGTGCGACCCGGCACGCCCGACGACGGTCGTCCAGAGCGGGCCGCGCCACCGCCGGTGGGAGTTCATGCTGCTCCCGGGGGAGCAAGCGTCGGATTTCGAGGATCCCAAGCGTGTGTGGTCGCTGCTCGAGCCCTGGTACCGGCCGCAGGACGGTCCGCTGACCCGCAGCACCGTCTACGAGTTTCGCTCGATGCTCGCCGAGCGCATGCGCAAGGGCCGGGCGCTGCTGGTCGGCGACGCCGCGCACCTGACTCCGCCGTTC
This sequence comes from uncultured Solirubrobacterales bacterium, assembly GCA_963770735.1. GTDB lineage: Bacteria > Actinomycetota > Thermoleophilia > Solirubrobacterales > Solirubrobacteraceae > Palsa-465. The sequence goes on from CAVYRB010000003.1 coordinate 299,425, forward strand.
CTGGGACAGGGGCTCTGCTCGGGGCTGCGGGATGCCGCGAACCTCGCGTGGAAGCTGGACCTTGTGCTGCGGGGGCTGGCGGGCACGGAGCTGCTGGACACGATCGAGCTCGAGCGCCAACCGCAGAACGAGGCGGTCATCCGGCTGGCGATCGAGCTCGGGAAGATCCTCTGCCAGCTCGATCCGAAGGCGGCCGCAGAGCGCGATGCGATGCTTCGCCAGGCGGAGCCGCCGCCGCCGCCCGAGCTTCAGCCGCTCGACGATGGGGTGCTCCACGCTCCCGGCGACGACCCGCTTGCGGGGACGTTGAGTGTCCAGGGCTTGGTCGCGTGCGGCGGCCGCGATGGACTGTTCGACGATGTCGTCGGCCGCGGGTTTCAGCTGATCGCGGCGCATGGCGACCCGCTCAAACGACTTCCGGCCGAGCACCGCGCGCTGCTTGACGGCCTGGATGTCACGGTCGCGTCGCTTGACACGGCGGCACCGAACGGCGTACGCGACCTCGACGGCCGCCTCACGGCCTGGCTGTCTGAGCACGACGCGTACGCGGTGCTGATCCGCCCCGACTTCTATGTGTTTGGCAGCACCTCCTCCGCTGAGCAGCTCCCGGCGCTACTCGATGACCTTCGTTCCCAGCTTCACCTGACCTCGACACTCGCAACCTCAGGAGCACCCGCATGACCGACCCGGTTATCCACCCCAAGTTCCACCACGTGAACCTCAAGACCACTCGGCTTCAGGAGATGGTCGACTACTACCGTGAGCTGGTCGGCGCGGAGGTGGTCTTCCAGGACCAGGTCGGTGCGTGGCTGTCGAACGACGAGGCCAACCATCGGATCGCGCTGCTCGCGTTCCCGAACTTCGTCGACGACCCCGAGAAGGACACCCGTACCGGGATGCATCACTCGGCGTTCGAGTACGAGAGCTTCGACGAGCTGAATTCGAGCTACCTGCGCCTGAAGGATGCGGGTATCACGCCGGCGCTGTGTCTGGATCACGGGATGACGTTCTCCTACTACTACGCCGATCCGGACGGCAACAACGTCGAGTTGCAGGTCGACAATTTCGGCGCCTGGGAGCGATCCAAGGAGTGGATGCAGACCTCGGATGAGTTCAAGGCCAACCCGATCGGCCAGTTCGTCGACCCCGGGCGGGTCGCAACCGACTACGCGGACGGGATGGGCTTCGAGGAGATCCACGCCAAGGCGATGGCGGGTGGGTACGCGCCCGAGCAGGCGCCGGTCGAGATCCCGGAGATGAACTCATGAAGCTCTGCCGCTTTGACGCCGGCGACGGGCCGCAGCCCGGGATCGTCGAGGACGGCTACCTCGTCCATCGCGACAACGCCGCCGAGCGCCACGCGCTCGAGGACGTTCGCCTGCTGGCGCCGGTCCAGCCCCGCAAGTTCCTCGCGATCGGATTGAACTACGCCGACCACATCGCCGAGTCGGGCATGGACGCGCCCGAGTTTCCGGTGTTCTTCAACAAGCAGGTCACCTGCGTGGTCGGGCCCGATGACGACATCCACATGCCGCGCGTCTCGAACCTGCTCGATTACGAGGGCGAGCTGGCGATCGTGATCGGACAGCGGTGCCGCCACGTGGCCGCCAACCGGGCGCAGGAGGTGATCGCGGGCTACACGATCACCAACGACGTGTCCGTTCGCGACTGGCAGCTGCGCACCCCGACGATGACGATGGGCAAGTCGTTCGACACCCACGGCCCGCTCGGGCCCTGGATCGTCACCCAGAACGAGCTCGGCGACCCGCACGAAAGGCGAATCCGCACGTACGTAAACGACGAGCTCCGGCAGGACGGCAACACCCGCGAGATGATCTACGACTGCTACGAGCAGGTGGCCCACCTGTCGGCGGCGTTCACGCTCGAGCCCGGCGACGTGATCGCCACAGGCACGCCGGCCGGGATCGGCGCCGTGCGCCAGCCGTTCCCCGAGGGCCTGCTCAAGGTCGGCGACGTGGTGCGGGTCGAGATCGAGGGCATCGGCGAGCTCCAGAACACGGTGATCGAGGAGCCCGACGGGTACCTCGCGCCCGAGGTCGAGGCGGAGTTCGCATGGGCTCCCTGAGCGACGAAATCCATGACTTCCTCGACGCGAACCCGGTCGGGGTGCTGGCCACCGAAGCAGCTGACGGACGGCCGCGTCAGTCGCTGGTGTACTTCGCCCGTGACGGCGACGAGCTGCTGATTTCCACGCTGACCGACCGGCACAAGGCCCGCGACGTGCGGAGGACCGGATGGGCCTCGCTGTGCGTGATCGGGCATCAACCGCCGTATCCATCGGCCACGTTCTCGGGCCCGGCGGAAATCCGCACCGAGCACATCGGGCCGTCGACCGCGCGGATCATGCAGCGCATCACCGGCGCGGCGGAGCCGCCGGAGCCGATGAGCGACGACGCGCTGGCCGCCGTGGGCCGGGTGATCCTTGCGATCACGATCGACCGAGTCAGCGCGGTCAGCTACATCGGGCCGGGTGCGGAATGAGCGGTACCCCGGCAGAGGCTGAGCTGTGGCCGCGGTTCGCCGGCCCGGACGACCTCGCTGCGGTCGAACGGGTTCCCCTCGGGCAGCGGGCGCTGCCGGCGACCACGTACGAGCTGGTCGTGCGGGCGGCGAAGCTCTGGCCCGAACGTCCGGCCGTGTCGGTGCTGCCTGACGCCGAGCGTTTTCACACCCCGCTGGTCCAAACGTTTGCAGAGCTCGCCCGCGACGTGCACCGGGCGGCGGCTGTGCTCGCCGGTCTGGGTGTGAAGCACGGGGAGGCGGTCGCCGTCATTTCGGTCAACTGCGCGGAGATGCTCCCGTTGCTGCTTGCAGCCGAGGCGGTCGGGATCTTCGCGCCGATCAATCCGAGCCTCGCGCCCGAGCACGCGATCGAGCTCCTGCGCCTGTCTCGCGCGAAGGTGATCGTCGCCTCGGGGCCGGAGCTCGACGAGGGCGTATGGGCTCACGCGCTGACAATTGCCGAGCGCACCGGCGCGCGAGCCCTGCTGGCGCTGCGACCGACCGCAGCGTCCGACGAGCCGCCTGCGCTCGAGCCGCTGGCCGACGTGGAGGTCGCGTACCTACAAGAGCTGATCGCCGGGGCCGACGCAAACGAGCTTCCGGCGCACCCTCCGCGCGCCGACGACATCGCCAGCTACCTGCATACGGGCGGCACGACCGGCACGCCAAAGCTTGCGGCTCGGACGCACGCCAACGAGGTGTCGAACGCCTGGATGATGCGCGCCAGCAACGTCCTCGACGAGGAGAGCGTCATCTTCGCCGCGTTGCCGCTGTTTCACACCAATGCGCTGTTGGTGACGGTGCTGGCGCCGCTGCTCAAGGGCCAGCACGTCGTCTGGGCCGGCCCGCTCGGCTACCGCGACCTCCCGCTGTTCCAGAACTTCTGGAAGATCGTCGAGCGCTACCGGATCGCGGCCATGTCCGCAGTCCCAACGGTCTATTCGGTGCTCGCGCAGATTCCAGTCGACGCCGACATATCCAGCCTGAAGGCGCCGATCGTGGGGGCCGCTCCGCTTCCGAGCGCGGCGCGCGACGCCTTCGATGCTCGCACCGGGGTCGCCCTGTGCGAGGGCTACGGACTGACGGAGGGGACGTGTGCCAGCGCGTTCAGCTGGCCGGACGCGCCTCGGCCGGGCACCGTCGGGCAGCGTCTCCCATATCAGGAGGCGCGCACCGCGTCGATCGATGAGGTGACCGGCGCCTGGTCGTTCCTGGACGAGAACGAGATTGGGACCCTGGTGCTGCGCGGCCCGAACATCTTCGCCGGCTACCTCGTCGACACCGGCTCCGGGCGCGCGGTGCGCCCGGGCGGGAAGATCCGCGACGGCTGGCTCGACACGGGCGACCTAGCGTCCGTCGACGGCGACGGGTTCATCCATCTCGCCGGGCGCGCGAAGGACCTGATCATCCGCGGCGGCCACAACATCGACCCGGCGACGATCGAGGACGGGCTGCTCGAGCACCCCGAGGTCACCGCTGCCGCCGCCGTCGGCCGTCCCGATCTGTACTCCGGCGAGGTGCCGGTTGCGTTCGTCACCGTCGCCGCCGGCAGCAAGCTCACCACCGACGGGCTCGAAGCCTGGGCGGCCGACCACGTACCCGAGCGCGCGGCCGCACCCAAGCACGTCGAGATCGTCGACGAGATCCCGCTGACATCGATCGGCAAGCCCTACAAGCCCGAGCTGCGCCGGCGGGCCGCCGAGCAGGCCGCACGTGACGCGCTCGCGGAGACCGGACTCGGCGATCAAGTTCGCGCGGTCGTGATCGACGGTGCGGTCCAGATCCACGTCCCCCACTCCGCCCACGACGACGAGGTCGGCGCGGTCCTCTCCCAATACGCCTTGACATGGCAACTGACGAACTAAAGGAACCCGATGAGCACTGACACCACCACCCATCCCTCCGATCCCCACACCGCGCCGCGGTCCATCGCCGAAGCGCGCTGGCAGATCGATCCGGCGCGCTCGAGCGTCGAATTCCACACACCCACCCTGTGGGGACTGGGGACCGTAAAGGGTCGCTTCGGGCGCTACGACGGCACGCTCGACCTGCGGCGGAGCCCGGCGATCGAGTTGACGATCGACGCCGACAGCCTGACCACGAACAACAAGCTCCGCGACAGGCACCTCCGCTCGGCCGATTTCTTCGATGTGAAGAACCACCCAGAGATCCGCTTCGTGTCCGACAGCGCCATGCTGGACGGTGAGCGGCTGCGGGTTCGCGGCCGGCTTTACGCGGCGGGAGACAGCCTGCCACTCGGGCTCGAGGCCCGGCTGCGGCGCGTCGGCGACGAGCTCGAGATCGACGCCAGAACGTCCGCCGATCACCGGAAGCTCGGCATGAGCCGTGGCACCTTGGGAATGATCCCGGCGCGCAGCGAGCTGATCGTCCACGGCAGGCTGGTCTCATGAGCGTGGCGACCAACTCCACAGAGAAGCAGCCCGCCTCCCCGGGCCTGCGACGGGCCGCGGAGTCGGGCCTCGACATGATGCTCAGCGACGCCGTGCTCGAAGGCGGCGGGGTCGGCAGGTTCCTGAAGCCAAAGGCCGCCGGCCGGACCGTCGCGGGGTTGGCGCTCCATCCCCGGCGCACCGCTCGCGACACTGGGCGCCTCGGCGTCGAACTCGCGCGGGTGGCGGCCGGACAGTCGGAGGCTCGCCCCCGCAAGGGCGATCGCCGCTTCGGCGAGCGAGCGTGGGAGGAGAACTGGCTGCTGCGCCGGCTGATGCAGAGCTATTTCGCCGCCTGCGACGCCGTCGACCGCCTGATCTCCGACGCCGGCCTCGATTGGCGAACCGAGCGCCAGGCCCGCTTTGCGGCCAGCAACGTGCTCGACGCGCTGGCGCCGACGAACTTCCCGTGGTCGAACCCCGCCGTGCTCAAGGAGAGCATCGACGCCGGCGGAGCGAACCTCCTCCGAGGCGGCCGCCGCTTCGTACACGACATGACGCGCGCACCGCACCTGCCCGCGAGCGTCGATGTGACGAAGTTCGAGGTGGGCGAAAACCTCGCCGTCACCCCCGGCTCGGTCGTGCTGCGGACGGACGTCTTCGAGCTAATCCAGTACCGCCCGTCGAGCAAGCAGGTTCGCGAAGTGCCGCTCCTGTTCGTCCCGCCGACGATCAACAAGTACTACATCCTCGACATCTCGCCGGGGCGCAGCATGGTGGAATGGCTGCTCGGCGAACAGCAGCAGGTGTTCACGATCTCCTGGCGCAACCCCGACGCCGCCCAGGGCCATTTCGACCTCGACACCTACGCGCGGGCCGTGCTCGAGGCGCGGGACGCGGTGGCGGAGATCACCGGCCAAACCTCGGTTAACGTGAACGCGGCCTGCTCCGGCGGAATCATCACCGCCTGCGCGTTGGGCCATCTCGCAGCGATCAGCGAGCAGGACAAGTTCGGGTCGCTGACGATGATGGTGTGCGCACTCGACCAGGCCCGGATGGGCACCGCGGGGGCGCTCGCCAGCCGCGAGCTCGCCGCCGCCGCCGTGGCCGAGTCGGCCCGCAAGGGCTACATCGACGGCCGCGCACTGGCGGGCGTGTTCGCGTGGCTCCGGCCCAACGACCTGGTCTGGAACTACGTCGTCAACAACTACCTGCTGGGCAAGGACCCGCCCGCATTCGACATCCTGTACTGGAACCAGGACAGCGTCCGGCTGGCGGCCGGCCTGCATCGTGACTTCGTCCGCGCCGCGCTCGACAACTCCCTTACTCATCCGGGAACGTTCGAAGTGCTCGGGACGCCCATCGACCTCGGCGAGATCAAGCTGGATACCTACGGCATCGCGGGACTCAAGGACCACATCGTCCCCTGGGATAACGCGTACCGCAGCATTCAGCTGCTCGGTGGGGCCAAGCGTTTCGTGCTCTCGACCAGTGGCCACATCCAGGCGCTCGTTAACCCGCCCGGTCCGGAAAGCCGGGCCAGCTACCGCGTCACCGACGATCTCGCGGACGAGCCCGAGACGTGGTCGGCGCAGGCAGACGTCAAGCGGGGCAGCTGGTGGCCTGACTACCGCGATTGGCTCGCGGAGCGCGCCGGGGAGCTGAAGCCGGCTCCCGAGTCCCTCGGTAGCGGCGAGCACAAGGCGACGGCCAAGGCCCCCGGTAGCTACGTACATGCCGGCTGAGGGCTCGGCTGCCTCGGGGAGCGAGGACCTTCCCGAAGTCGTCGACGGTGATCGTTTCGTTTTCGGCGCCGACCCGGTGCGCGAGCGCTGGCTGGGCCGGCCCCTGGCCGAAACGAGGGGGTGGCTCGAACTCGGGCGCTTGCTGGTGGACCCGGTCTTCCGCGGCGTCGGCGTGGCGCGTGGCGACGGGCGTCCCGTGGTCTTGATGCCTGGTTTCCTTGCCGGTGATCAGACGCTCACCGTGATCGCGGCGTGGCTGCGGCGGGTCGGCTACCGGCCGCAATTCTGCGGCTTCCTAATGAACGCCGGCTGCTCCGATCGCACGCTCGACCGCGTGGAACGCAGAGTCGACGGGTTGTGTCGCGCGCACGGCCGTCGCGTGGCGCTGATCGGCCACAGCCGTGGCGGCCACTTCGCGCGGGCGCTCGCCGCCCGTCGGCCCGACCGCGTCTCACATGCGATCTCGATGGGCGCCGACCTCCAGGGCCTGCTCGGAGCCAGCACGCCCACGATCTTGGCTGTCGGCGCCGCGCGGCGCGTCGTCCGGGCCACCGGACGAGCGCGCAGCGACACATGCCTCACCCTCCATTGCGGATGTCGCTTCAGCCACGACTTCGCGCGGCCGTTCCCGTCCGAACAGGTCAGGCTCACGAGCATCTATTCAAGAGGCGACGGCGTCGTCCACTGGCAATGCCAGGTGGTCCCCCACGCCGACTGCATCGAGGTGACCGGCAGCCACGTCGGACTCGTCTTCAACCGCAAGGTCTACCGGGCCGTGGCCTCTGCCTTGGCGCTTCCGGAGCTGACCCCGGGCGAGTCCTGAGGGTCCAGGGCCGAAGCGGAGAAGGAGCCATCGTGGCCTCTATCGACGAAACCCGGCCCATTGAGCGGGTAACCGGACGCGTTGGCTGGAGATCGCTTGGGGCGGAGCGGCTACGTCTCGCTGCTCTCCCGGTCGCGCGGTCGGCTGTGGCCGCGGGGTTCGCGTGGTTTCTCTGCCACGACGTACTGGGACACAGCGGCGGCATTTGGGGACCGATCGGCGCGTTGCTCGCGCTCAACGCGCCGGGGCGCAGCAGGCGGCAAGTGATCGAGACAGCGTTTGGTGCAGCCGTCGGCCTCGGGGTCGGAACCCTCCTGGTCGGAGCCATCGGTACCGGTCCCGTACAGGTCGCGGTGGTCACGTTCCTCGCGATGGCCACGGCGAGCGCGCTCGGCGCAGATGCCGGCGTGGTGACGCAGGCGGGGATCGCGAGCGCGCTCATCGCAACCATCGAGCCCCCGAGCGGTCTTTACGACGCGGTCGCCGTAGACCGACTCATCGACATTCTCATCGGCGGGGCGGTCGGGATCGCGGTCTCGGCTCTCCTTCGGCCGAACCCGATCACCAGCACGGAGACCGCCGCCGAACCGCTATTCACGCAGCTAAGTGGGGCACTCGAGCATGTCGCCGACGCCCTCGAAGCCCGTGACCCGGGAATGGCCGAGCGAGCGCTGGAGGAAGCCCGAGACCTCGACCGCTACCTCCAGGAATTCCGAAACGCACTCGAGCTCGCACAGGAGAGCGTCGGTTTCGTTCCTCCCTACCGACGCATGCGACTGGCAGTCGGGCGCTGGCGGGACGCAGACCGGCCCCTTGAGTTCGCGATGCGTAACGTGCGTGTGCTCGCGCGCGGGGCCGTTCGCGTGATCGAGCTCGACCCGCAGCCTCCAGCTGGGCTGGCGATGGCGGTCCGGGAACTCGCTAGCGCGGTGCGGGCCGTGCAGCGGAACCTGCAAGGCGATCGGGAAAGCATGCAGTCTGGCGCGGCCATCGTGAGGGCGGCCGGACTGGCAAACCTCTTGGTCGAGGGCGGTGCAACGATGCCCGTCAGCTCGATCCTCGCCCAGGTGAGGTCGGCTGCCACCGACCTGCTCGAAGCGCTTGGCCTCGATCACACGACCGCGGTGACGCAGGTCAGACAGGCGGCTCGTGAGCTGAAGCGCGAAGATCACTCGGCATCGGCGCGCGCGAGCTGAGTACATCCCGTCCGGCGAATTGTTGGGCAGGGGACGCGCCGCGGTTGCGGCCCGAGCTGATGGGACGCCTAGGCTCGGTGGGCTGGCTTTGGGCGGCGCGGGCGGCCGTGGATGCTCCAGCGCGTGGCGCGGTGATGTATCCAGTGTTCGCGTGAGGGCCGGCGGCGGGCCAGCGGCGGGCCGTGCGGCTGGACGCGGTAGAAGCGGAGCTTGCCGAGCTCGACGAGTACGAGGTAGAGGACGATCATCACCGCGAGTGCGGCGAGGAAGTCGGCGGGTAGCGGGACGAACCCGAGCACGTGTGCGAGTGGGGAGAACGGCAGCAGCACGCCGATCGTCACGCAGATCATGGTTGCTAGTGCGAGCGGTGTGCTGGGTCTGCTGTGGAAGAAGGGGACGCGGCGGGTGCGGATCGCGAAGATGATCAGGCTCTGCGTCGCGAGCGATTCGACGAACCAGCCGGATCGGAATAGCGGCGCGTGGGCGTTGAAGACCCAGATCATGATCCCGAAGGTCGCGAAGTCGAAGATCGAGCTGATCGGGCCGAAGAAGGTCATGAAGCGGCGGATGAACGCGGTGTCCCAGTGTGCTGGGCGCTGGAGTTGCTCCTCGTCGACGTTGTCTGTCGGGATTGCCAGCTCGCTGGCGTCGTAGAGCAGGTTGTTGAGCAGGATCTGGGTCGGGAGCATCGGCAGGAAGCTGAGGAACAGCGAGGCGCCGGCGGCGCTGAACATGTTCCCGAAGTTCGACGAGGTCCCCATGAGCACGTATTTGATTGTGTTGGCGAAGATCCGTCGCCCCTCGACGATCCCGGTCGCGAGGATGTCGAGGTCCTTGTCGAGCAGGACGATGTCGGCGGCGTCCTTGGCCACGTCGGTCGCGGTCTGCACCGAGATCCCGACGTCTGCGTCGTGGAGGGCGACGGCATCGTTGACGCCATCGCCGAGGAATCCGACCGTCGAGCCGAGGGCTCGCTGGGCCTTGATCAAGCGTGATTTCTGCTCGGGAGTGACGCGCGCGAAGATCGTCGTGCTGGGCAGCGCGGCCGCGAGCTGCCCGTCGTCGAGTTGATCGAGCTGCGTGCCGGTGAGCGTCCCCTCGACGGCCAAGCCGATGTCCGCACAGACCTTCTGCGCGACGCGATCGTTGTCGCCGGTGATGATCTTCACCTGCACGTCGAGGACCCTGAGGCGCTCGAGCGCCTCCTGCGCGTCGGCCTTTGGACGATCGACGAACGTGAGGAACCCGGTGAGCTTCAAGTCACGCTCGTCGTCGGCGTTCAGGGTCGTGCGGTCCTCGGCGGGGCGTGTCGCGACGGCGATCACGCGGCTGCCGGCGGCGAACTGGCGGTCGAGCACGGCCTCCGCTCCTGGAGCCACGTTCGTGCAGCGGGCGAGCACCGTCTCGGGTGCGCCTTTGACAATCACCCGGCGCCCATCGCCCTGCTCGATGAGGACGGACGCCAGGCGCCGCTGAAAGTCGAATGGAAGCGCGGCGAGCCGCCGTGCGCTGTCGACGCCGATCGCGCGTGCGCCGGGCGCCTCCCAGACTGCGCGATCCAGCTGGTTGCCGCCGATCGCCTGCCCGCCCGAAACGGTCGCGTCGTTGCAGAGCAGCCCGGCGCGCAGGACCGCATCCGACTCCCGGCCGTCGGCGTCCAGAGCGGCGGCGAACGTGATCTGACCCTCGGTCAGCGTGCCCGTCTTGTCGGTGAACAGCACGACGATGTTGCCGAGGTCCTCGATGCTCACCAGCCGCTTGACCACCACCTTGCGCTCGGCCAACCGCTTGGCGCCGGTCGAGAGGCTGATCGTGACGATCGCCGGAAGCAGCTGAGGGGTCAGGCCGACCGCGATCGCCAAGGCGAACAACACCGACTCCAGCAGCGAGCGGCCGAGCGCGACGTTGATCACCAGGATCGAACCGGCGAGCACAACGGTCACCCGGACCAGCAGCAGCGAGAAATCACGCAGACCGAGCTGGAACGCGGTCTGCGGCTGCCGCTCGCCAAGCCTCAGGGCGATCGCGCCGAACTCAGTCCGACCGCCGGTACGAACGACGACCGCCAGCCCGCTTCCTTCGCGCACGACGGTGCCCATGAACGCGCACGACGCGAGGTCCAGCGAGGATTCCGGCGCGGTGATCGGATCGCTGCGCTTCTCCGCCGGCAAAGACTCGCCCGTCAGCACCGCCTCGTCGCATTCCAAAGCCTCAGCTCGCAACAGGCGCAGATCCGCCGGCACCACATCACCGACCCCCAGCCGCACCACATCGCCGGGGACCAGCTCGGTGACATCGATCGCCAACGGCTCGCCGTCCCGTATGACAAGCGCGGTGTGGCGCAACTGGGAGTGCAGCGCCTCGACCGCCAGCTCCGAGCGGTACTCGTTGAAGAACCCCAGCCCAACACTCATACCGATGATCAGGAGGATGATCAGCGCACTGGTGCGCTCACCCACGGCAAACGAGGTCAGCGCCGCCGCCACGAGCAATACCAACAGCGGATTGCGCAACTGACGCACCAGAACCGCGAACGGCCGCGCCCCGTGGCTACGCAACGCGTTGGCCCCGACCTCGGCCAGCCGCACCCTGGCCTCCTCGCTCGAAAGCCCATCAACCGTGCTCGCCAAGCACCCCAGCACATCGTCGGCCGGGAGCGCGGCGGCCGACGCCAGCGTCAGGGACCGCCAGTCCGTCGCCATCGACGGCACACGAGTCTCAACAAGCGCGGCCATCGACCAATCCCCGCGCATATAGGTTCAGAGACTTTCGCACCGTCAGGTCAGGGCCACTCGACGTGGAGCCGAGCCCGCTTACGCCAGCTACTTGGCTGCCCACGCTCTCGCATCGCGATCGCAGCCAGGGTCCCACTGAAAGCGGCGAGCCTCATCGGTAGCTACCCCGGAGCCCCGCAGTTTGTGCGGACCTCACCCCGCACACTGGTGGACCGACCCAGCGCCGTCGCGCCAGCGCGGTGCCGCAATGCCGGCGTTTCGGCAGCTACGCAGCGCCAACAACCTACGGATCCGCCGCAGGTGCGGGCATGGGCAGGCGAGCATGTCGGCGCCGGCGCGGCGGGCTTCTACGGAGTGACCATGGGTGCGTTTTCGCGATGCGCGTCGGAAGCCGGAGAGTCAGGCTGCTAAACGAGGTCGGCCTACGTCTACCTCAAAGGAGCCGACATCTATGCACCGCATACATCGACCTGACGGACGTCGAGGCGACGTTCAGAGCGGTGCTGCGCCGAGTCGACAGGTCGGCCGAATGGTGTGTTGCGGCGCCCTTACCGCCCTGATGGTCGCCGTCGTCGCGCTCGCCGTCGGCCCGGCTGGCGACAGCGCGGCGGCCGGCGGTCCCGGCGCCGCCCAGGCCGCCGCGGCGTGCAATTACTACTACGAATGGAATGGAAAGGTTCGGTTCCCTCTGCAAAGCGATCCGCACGCCACGTACACGTTCGTGTTCGCGTCGAGCGATGCGGCGAAGGATGGAGTCGGATTCCTGGTCCGCGGTCAGTTCGTCCACGTAGCCTGGACGTCGTGGCTCACCTACGGCCATGACGCAGAGCCCTTCAGCGGCGCGAACTTCGTCAACAACCCGCCGGCGAACTCTTACAATCCGGTTCGGGCGGACCGGGGCAGCATCGATCCCTTCAACGTGGGCGAGCCGATGCAGGGGAAGCCGCGCGGCTTCACGTTGCTGTTCACGCCGAGCGGGTATTCGCCGAGCGCCATCGCCTCTTCGCTGGACGGGACGAGGACGGTGAACATCGCTCGCACCAACCGAAAGCCCTACCCGAAGGTCAAGCCCGGCAAGTTCTGGGTGCTGGCCAACCGCAATTACCAGGCCCTGCCCGGCTACAACCCCGGGGGCACGAAGAAGACCACCTTCCCGGTCGTCACGGCGGTGGACCTCAAGACCGGCAAGGCGGTTGACTGCCAGAAGTACAACCTGATACCGAACGGTTTGCAGCGGCCGCCCACCGATCCACCGTCGACGCTGAACTACGGCCGCATCCCGATCCGGATCGCGCTCAAGAACGGCTCGCAGTTGGTTTTCCGCGACGGGATCGGCGGCAGCCACGGGGAGTACGCCCCGAAGAACCCGCCGGGGCTGGTCCAGTTCTCACGGGCCCCGCTGGGCCCGGGCGCCGACGTGGCGCAGGTTCCCCCGCCAGATGCTTGCGCTGGATATCTCGCCACGCGCACGAGCACGCGTTTGGTGTCGCTCGTGCGGATTCCGCACATCGCGAACTACACGCAGACCTACGGGGTGACCTCGTCGACCACGTTCCCCAATCCCGTCCGCACGCCGTGGGAGGCGACGTACATGTCATTCAGCCTTTACGGGAACTCGTCGGGGTTCTACCTGCCCGGCGACCCGAACACGATGACGGTCGCCGACCGCCAGTTCGAGATCGATCCGACGGGAGGCTCGACGATTCTGATCTGGCCGCGCAACCTATCCGCGGACCAGCGGCAGCGTGTTTTCGGCTACGCGAGGAAGGAGGGCTGGGTGATCGTGCGTGGAGGTACCTCGGGCCGCCAGACCTCGGCCAACGTCCTGATCCGGATCAAGGGCGCGAGGTCGAACTACTTCGGCTCAACCTCGAATGTGCCGTGCTTCTTCGATAGCGCCAAGAACCGCCAGAAGCCCTGGAGCGCGATCCCGGTTCAGGACGGAAGCAACTGGGTCGCGACCGCGAAGAACCTAGGGGCCGGAGCACCCCAGGGCGTGACGTGCAGGTCGCTTTCGGACCTTGACAGCGGGCGCTGCCTGCAACGCCTGAAGGACCACATCCGGGAGACCGGAGGCAGATACTTTGCTCGGTCATCCCCCGATCGAGGGCGCGGCTGATTCGCGCGGCGGGGTTCCAGCCGATTGGGATCCGGCGCCGACGGTTACGCACCCCGGCCCACCTCTGCCGCCGGGAGCGGGGAGTCCAGATGAGCGAGCAGCCGAACGTTGTGCTGGTACATGGGGCGTGGGCTGACGGGTCCAGCTCGAGCGCGGTTATCGAGCCGCTTCAGGCCCGTGGCTACAAGGTCACCGCCCCGCAGTTCCCAGAGACCTCTACGGCAGACGACGTTGCTCGCCTGCGGCAGGTGCTTGCGCGGCAGTCGGGTCCTACGGTGCTCGCCGGTCACTCGTACGGCGGGCAGATCATGACGTCGCTGGGCGTCGACGCGCCGAACGTGGTCGCGCTGGTCTACGTCGCGGCATTCGGGCTGGACGAGGGTGAATCGCTTGGCGCGCTACTCGGGGGTGGGCCGCCGACGCCGTCGCTGGCGAACCTGGTCGTCGATCCGCAGGGCTTCGGCTGGATCCCCGAGGACGACTTCGTGACGCACTTCGCGTGTGGCGTCGACCCCGTCAAGGCACGAGTTCTGCACGCGGTTCAGCAGGGGATCTCGATGAGCACCTTCGAGGTCGTGATGGGCGTACCCCTGTGGAAGTCGCACCCCTCGTGGTATCTGGTCGCTGCCAACGACGAGGCGATCCCGCCCGACGCGGAGCGCATGTTCGCGCAGCGGATGGGAGCGACGACGGTCGAGGTTCAATCGGGCCATCTCGCGATGGTCTCCCATGCCGATGACGTCGTGAAGCTGATCGAGGCCGCGGCAGACGCCACCCGGACTTGAGTGGCGGTAACGCTGGCTGATTGCTCTACGCTTGGCACCCGGGCGTCGGAGGCGGTCGCTTGGAGATCCGGCGTGAAGCGATACAAGGACATCACCGACCCGTCCCTCGCAAAGGCGCTCGCGCATCCGCTGAGGACGCGGATCCTGAATGCGCTCGAGGACCGCACGGCCAGTCCGAGCGAGCTCGCGCAGGAGTTCGACGCGTCGCTCGGAGTCGTCAGCTACCACGTGCGGCGCCTTCACTCGCTTCGCTTCCTGAGGCTCGTCAAGAGCGTGCCGCGCCGGGGCGCCGTCGAGCACTACTACACGGCGGTCGCGCGGCCGCGGATCACCAGCAAGACCTGGGAGGAGACGCCGACGATCGTCAAGCAGGCGACGGTCGCCGCGGCGCTGCAGGAGGTCGGGGTGGCGGTCAACGAGGCCGCGGCGGACGGAGGGTTCGAACAGTCCCAGGCGCATCTCTCGTAGCCCGATCACCGTCGACCAGAAGGGCTTCGATCAGATCGCGACTGAGCTCGATGCGATGGTGGACAGGGTGCTGAAGATCGAAGCGGAGAGCGTGAAGCGACTGGCGGGCGCGGACCCGGTCGAGGAGCAGAGCGCGACGGTTGTGTTGATGCTGTTCAACTCGCCATCCGCGGAGCAGGGGTCGAGCAAACGCGGACCCACCGGGAAACGCGGACGCACCGGGTCTGCCGGGCGCAAGCGCTCGCCGACTCGGTCCCGCTAAGACCCACTCCACGAGCGCCAAGCGGCGGTGTTTGCCCCTGAGCGTCGCGCGTAGATATATTGCGCAAGTCCAGCTCACTAATGGGGAGACGCAATTCAGTGAGGGCGCCGAGTCGTGCCAACGCGGGAGCTCGGCTGTGCGTCGCGTGCGCGTCGCTGGCTTGCCTCGGATTGACGGCATCTGCCTGCGGAGGGAGCGTGGAACCGCCTCGGCCGTCCGGCATCGGCGCCGCCGCGGAGCGCGCACAACTTCTCGCAGGGTTCCGGACGCGCCAGGAGCGACAAGGGTTCTCCCCGGCGATCGCCAACTGCCTTGCCCGCCGCGCCGGGAGTCTCCCGCTTTCGACCCTGAAGAGCGGTACGCCCACAGACAAGTGGTACGTGCAGGCGCTCACGACGAGCCGGTGCGGGCCCCCCGCCGTGAGAGGGTTCATCATCGCGGCGCTCGGCCGCCAGTTCTCCGCTCGACCCCAGTCGTTTCCGCTCGCCTACAGAAACTGCCTGATCGCGGGCGTTCATGCACTGCCCGCCGAGCGGATATCCGAGCTGCTGGTCGGCGCGGTCGACGGCCGACCGACCATCAAGCGAACCCTGCACAGGATCGCCGGAAGCTGCCGATCGGCGAGCGGGCGTTAGCCCGAAGCCGGTCGCGGGGCTCGACGGATCTGGTTGCGGCCGGGCGCGCGTGGTGCGGTCACGCCGGAAGCCCGAGCCCGACCTTGGGAAACTCCTCCGCCATCTTCGCGCCGACCAGCTGCAGCGCGGACGCGGGGCGGATCAGCACCTTGAGCTCGGTGATGGCGCCGTCCTCGTCGAACGTGAGCTTGTCGATGCCCTCGACCTGCCTTCCGTCGACGGTCGTCGCGAACTCGAGCATCGCGACCCGATCGTCCGGATCTTCGAGCTGGTGGACATACCGGAAGGCGCGATCGACGCCGAGCACGCGCTCGGCCGCGCGAAGCACCCTCAAGACCTGGTCGCGGCCCTCGTACGGCTTGAACAACACCGGGCTACGGAACACCGCGTCGTCGCTGAACAGCTCCTCGGCCGAACCCAGGTCGCCGCGTTCGACGGCCGCGCGAAATCGATCGGAGAGCACCGCTCGGCTGCCCGGCTAGTGACCGCTCGTCGCGTCGAGCCACCGGCTGAGCGCGTGGCGGCCCGCCGCCGTCACCGTCCCGTCGGCGCCGGTCCAATCCCGGATGTGGAGCTCGAGCGCGATCCCGAGCGCGTCCGTCGGCCCCGGCCCCTCGCCGCGGGGGACGAGCGCGTGCGTGCCCGGCTCGACGGTCCAGCGCCCCGAGTCGAGCGCCGCCAGCGCGGCACCCTGCTCGTCCGTGGGCAGATCGAGCGGATGTGGCGCCGCGCTTGCAAGCAGATCGGCGCGCTCCGGCGGGCGCCGCGGATCGCGGGACCGACCCGCGAACTCGTCGCCGAGATTCTCCGCGTTCGCCCGCAGCCAGCCACCGGCGTTCTCGATCCAGCTCCTGGCGGCGGCTGCGTCGACGCCCATCGAGTCGGCGAGCTCCTCCAGATCGACGTTGTCCACGGCCCGTTCTACGTACTGGCCGAGCTCCGCCGCGAGCATTCGCAGCTTGTCCTCGAAACCGCCGCCGCCGGGACCGTCAGTCGACATGTACCAATGATCGCACCTCAGGCCACCGGGCCGGAGCTCGGGCCTGACGAGCCGCACTCCGGGACGAGCTTGAGCTGCTGCGCGAGCGCGTTACTGCGCGCGGCAAGGCCCTGCAGCGCCGCCAGCCAGGCGCGGAACGCGGAGCTCAGTTCCGCCGCGCTGCCGACGTGGGCGACCGCGGTCGTGAGCCGGGTCGTCGCCGTCTGCGATTGAGCGTCGATCTGGTCGACCACGCGTACCGTCGAGACCAACGACGGCGGCGTCGTCAGCGCGCGCCGGCGCTGTTGAAACTCGCGCAGCACCGCCTGCAGGCGCCCGAGATAGGCCGCGAGCGATTGCTCCACCGCCGGCAGCCCCACCTTGGCGATCCCGGCGTAGGTGATGTGGACGCTCCCGAGCCTCGCGATCGCCGCCCGCTTCTGAACGCAGAGCTGCTTGACCGACGATGCCCACGCGGCGGTCTGCGAGGGCTGGGCCGCCTGCGACGCGGTCCGAGTCGACGAGGTGCTGCTCGAGCTCGAGCCGCACCCGGCGACCAACGCCGCGATCAGCACGGCGCCGAGGAGCGATGCACGCGCACGCTGTGGTAGGGAACTCATGATTCAGTCGCAGGGCCGGCTAGGCCACGGTCGCCCGGGGCGCCCGTCCCGCGATCGATAGCCGTGGCTGGGTCCGCGCGCGCTCCTGACCCTCGGGGATCACGCGCTTGCGGAGGTCGTGCTCGTAGACGTAGAAGTCGAGCTGCATCGTGTGGCGTGGCCGATTGCTGTAGTGGCCGGTGAAGCGCTGCTGGTCGACGACGATCTCGCGTTCCATCTGGCTCGGCGCGGGCGGTGCCCAGTCGCCTCCCAGCCATCGGCCCGCCAGCTTCGACTGGCACTCGGCGAATGGGAAGATCGTCGGTATCGCCTGGCCGAAGCCGATGAAGCAGAGGTCGTCGAGGCCCGGTTTGAACATTCGCTTGTACAGCGGCAGCACGTTCCCGGGCGCGGAGATGAAGTCGGGGTCGAAGAACGGGAAGCTGATCTGGTAGCCGGTCGCGTACACGATCGCGTCGACCTGCTCGACGCTGCCGTCGGTGAACCGGACCCGGTCGCCCTCGAGCTTGGCGACGTTGGGCTTCGCGACCGCGTCGCCCGAGCCGAGCCGGAGCAGCAACTCGCTCGAGACGGTCGGGTGCGCGTCGAGGAACTTGTGGTTCGGAGTCGGCAGCCCAAAGTCCTCCATCCGGCCGGACACCAGTCGCGGAAGGAACTGCGCGAGCCGTCGCTGTAGCTTGAGCGGAAGCCGCGGGTTGGTCTTGAACACCTGGTCGGCGGGCCGCCCGAAGACGTACTTGGGTATCACCCACGCGCCGCTGCGGGTCGAGATGAACACCCGCTCGCCGACGCCCTTGCGGGCGAGCTCGGAGGTGATATCGACGGCGCTGTTGCCGATCCCGACGACGAGCACGCGCTTGCCGGTCAAGTCCAGCGGGTCGGTGGGATCGATGTAGTGGTGGGAGTGCAGCGTCTGTCCGTCAAACTCCCCGGGGAACTCCGGGTACGACGGGTCCCAGTGATGCCCGTTACAGACGAGCAGCGCGTCGAAGTGGTAATCGGCTCCGTCCGAGGTCGTGATCCGCCAGCCGCCGCCGTCCAGGCGCTCGGCCCGCTCGACCGCAGTGCTGAAGCGGATCCGGTCACGCAGCCCGAACCGGTCCGCGTACTCGCCCAGGAACTGCTTGATCTCACTGTGGTGCGGAAAGTCGGGGTATCGCGCGTCCATCGGGAAGTCCTCGAAGCTGATCGCGTTCTTGGAGGTGTCGATGTGCAGCGAGCGATACGCCGACGAGCGTCCGTTGGGGTTACGGAAGTACCAGTTGCCGCCGAGGTCGTCGGAGGCCTCGAAGCACGTGTGCGGGATGTTCCAGTCGCCGAGCGACTTGACCGCCGTGAGTCCGCTGACGCCCGCTCCGATCACACACGTGTTCGGCCGTTCGGTCACGAACGAAGTGTATGGCTCAGCCGAGGCACGTTCAGGAGCCGGCGCGCCGGATGACCACCGGGACGGAGACCTGTCCTGGCCGCAGACTTCTGTAGCGGACGACGGCTTCGAACCCCGGCTTCAGCCGGATCTTTCTCGCCTGCAGCGATTTGACGCGGTCCGCGATGTAGCTCGTCAGCCGGACCGCGTACGTCTGGGGCACGTTGCCCACGTCCGCAAAGGTGAGGGTCGAATGGAGTCGATCCAGCGACGTCTCGACCGTGGAGCACGGGGTCAGGCCGAGCGCCGCGAGCGTGAAGCGGAAGTCGCCCTGGGAGCCGACGAGACCCATGTCGAACGTTGGCGATTGCCGCTGCCCCGGCGCGCTTTGGTACGACATCGTCGCTGCGTCCCCGGAAACGTCGAGAACGTCGACCTCCCCGGGCTGGATCCGGAGCTTGTCGATGACCGCGTCGTGTGCGGGGCCCACGAGCGACAGGTTCTCGATGTCCGGCGTCCGCAGACCGCGGCCATCGATGACCACCCTCAGGTTCAGCCCGGCGGGAACTCGGTAGACCGGCTCGGGGTGCTCGCGCCAGTCATCGACCAGGAGGTCGGTGATTGCGCGGCCGCCAGGGATGTTGCTGACGAGGTGGCCATGGAAGAAGCCCAGCCGCCGACCGTGCCGATCGATGATCAACAGATGCGCATGGTTACGTGGGTTGCCCTCGAGCTGGAGCTCGTTGTAGGTCCCGGCCGGACGCCCTCGCGGTGCACAGGACGGGCAGGGGTGCACGCCGGAGTCCGGGAAGCACCGGATAGAGCAGGAGCGACTTGGTCTCGGCGTCGCCGTCCCAGTGCGACTCCGGGTTGCGCGGATTCGCCGCGAGCTCATAGCTCCACGTGTCCGCCCGGGTGTTGACATGCACCCGCCGCTCGACGCCGGGGTGGTTGTTGTCGTAGACGAGGATGTCGTAGCGCCCGCGCCCCAGAGCGTCGACGGCATACGGCGTCACGGCGTGTCCGCCGGTCTTCTCTCGGTTGAGGAACGCGAGCACGTATGGCTGTGTGGTTTGACTTGAGAGCAGTGAAATCAAGGACCGGAGGACCTGCGCGGGGGTCCCCTTGACCACCTGGGACTCGATCGCGGGCAACGTCTGCCAGGCCCACGAGTAGGCGATCGTCCGCTGGAGCGACGCGGTCTCCTCGAGCTTGAGCCCGTAGGGCGGCCCCGGACCGAACGGGCGGCCACAAGTGGCGGTAAATGAGCAGGCTGAGGGTCGCGAACCCGTAGCAGTGCCCGCCGTTCATATCGTCGTTCAACTTCTCCAAGGTCTCCTGCGCCGGCGGCGTCAGCACGCAGGTCCGCTCGGGGGTGACGAATGCGCAGACCCGGCTTCCGTACATCAGCCGCAGCTCGGCCGCGGACAGGTCCACCTCGCTCTTCCCGTAGTTGCGGAACGAGAACCCGTTGGGGTCCGGGCGGAAGCCGCTGTCGGCGACGATCTCCGCGGACGCGGCGCTCGCTGCGCACAGCAGCGCGGCCAGCACAGCACCAACCGTGACGACTCGGGTCGCCGTCCCCCACCATCGGTACGCCATCGCGCGGAAGTTAACTCAACTCTGCGCCGAAGGTTGAGCGGGCGTGGTTGTAGGGCCCAAGTTCAGGCGCCGTCCGGCTCCGAAGCTACGGTCACCCCGCGATGAGGTGGCCCAAGCGCATCCCGGTCCGCTGGGTCGTCGCGGCCTACTTCAGTATCGGTCAGGTGTACGTGTGGTGGCAATACGCGGTCGTGACACCGGGGCACACGCGGACCCCGGCCGAGGTGATCGCCCCGACGGTCCTCGAGATCGTCACGGCGCTGGTGATCGCCGGCTACGTGATCCTCGAGTACCGGTCGCTCGTCTGGGTGATGCTCGCGACGCTGAACGCGATCGTCCTGCTGATCGTCGACTTCGCCACCTGGTACGTCTCGACCGGGACGACTGCGAACTGGGCCCCGCAGCTGACCCGCTTCGACGGGCTCGCGGTGGCGCTCGGAACGTTCACAACGGCGGGGGCTCCCGGGATCGTTCCGCGCTCGGAGCTCGCGCGTCATATCGTGACCGTGCAACTCGTCGTCGACATCATCGCGGTGATCGTCCTGTTCGGGCTGTTCGTGGGCAGGATCTCGAGCCGGGTAGGCAGGACGGCGGCGCGATCCGGGATGATCCGGCCACCGACGACGGCTGCCCGGCAGCCGGGTAACGACTAGGACCGGAAATGCACACAGGCCAACTGCAAGCCACAAATCAGCTTCAACTCCGCCGCTCCCGGCGTTAGGATTCGGCGCGGGGCATGGCCAGCGTTCTCTACCGACTCGGTGGCTGGACCTTCGATCACCGGCGGGCGGTTGTCGCGATCTGGGTCGGGGTCCTGATCGCGCTGGGCGCGCTCGCGGCTGCGCTCGGCGGCAAGGTCAGCAACACGTTCACGGTGCCGGGCACCGAGAGCCAACGGGCGCTGAACCTGCTCAACAGGGAGTTCCCCGGCACCGGCGGGGCGGCAGCGAGGATCGTGTTCGCCGCGCCGGCCGGGCACACGCTGGCCGAACCGCAGTACCGCTCGGTGGTTCTGCCGACGCTCCGCGCCGCGCAGCAGGTTCCGCAAACGGTTGGTGGTGCGTCCGCGTTCCGCCAGAGCTTCGAGCTCTCGCGGAACAAGCGGGTCGGCTTCGGCGATCTTCAGTTCGCCGTGCCGGTCGACAAGATCGCGAACTCGACCAAGGCGGCGCTGGAAAGGGTCGCGGCGCCGGCGCGCCGCGCTGGGCTTGCGGTCGCGTATTCCGGGGGTGTCGTCACAACGCACTCGAGCGGGGAGGGGTTCGGGGAGATCATCGGGCTGGTGGTGGCGTTCATCGTGCTCGCGATTGTGTTCGGAAGGTTCCTGCCGGCGACGCTTCCGCTGATCACGGCGATCGTCGGGGTGAGCGCCGGACTGCTGCTGATCAATATCCTCGCGAGCGTCGTCGACGTGTCGTCGACCACGCCGACGCTGGCCTCGATGCTCGGGCTCGCGGTCGGAATCGACTACGCGCTGTTCATCCTCAGCCGGCACCGCCAGCATCTCGCCGAGGGCCTGGAGCCGCGCGAGGCGGCAGCCCGGGCGGTGGCGACGGCCGGCGGTTCGGTCACGTTCGCGGGGACGACGGTCGTGATCGCGCTACTGGGACTGCTGGTGGTCGGGATCCCGTTCTTGAGCGTGATGGGCCTCGGGGCCGCGGCGACGATCGTGATCGCGGTGCTGATCGCGCTGACGCTGGCGCCCGCGCTCCTGGGCTTCAGCGGCGCGCGGCTCCGCAAGGGCAAGACGATCGATCCGCAGACGTCGATGGGCCATCGCTGGGCGAACTTCGTCGTCCGCAATCGCATCTGGGCCGCGCTCGGCGTGATCGTGATCTGTCTGGCCGTCGCGATCCCGGCGCTTCATATTCGCCTCGGCCTGCCGGACGACGGAACCAAGGCGAAGGACACCACGGAGTACAAGGCGTACACGCTGCTGTCGAACAACTTCGGGCCCGGATACAACGGCCCGCTGCTGCTCGTGTTCACCGGCAACCAGAACAGCCCTGATCCAGAAGCGCTCGCAACCCAGTTTGCAAACTCGGTCCGTGGTCTGAACAACATCGCCGCCGTCTCTCCGCCGATTCCGAACGCGAACGGAAGCGTGGTCATCGTCCAGGTGACGCCGGGCACGAGCCCGCAGTCGGAGGCGACCAAGACCCTCGTCCAGAACATTCGCAAGCGAGTGGCGCCGCTGAGCAAGTCCGGCCTCAGCGTGCTCGTGACCGGCACGACCGCGATCAACATCGACACGGCGGACAAGCTGGCCGCCGCGTTGCCGGTGTTCCTGCCGCTGATCGTGATCCTCGCGCTGATCGTGCTGCTGCTCGCGTTCCGCTCGGTGCTGGTGCCGATCAAGGCGGTGCTCGGGTTCCTGTTGACGATCGCCGCGGCGTTCGGGTTCGTGACCTGGGTCTTCCAGGACGGGAACCTCAACAGCCTGCTCGGCGTCCCCGCAACGTCCCCGGTCACAAGCTTCCTGCCGATCATCATGATCGCGATCCTGTTCGGCCTGGCGATGGACTACGAGGTGTTCCTCGTCTCCCGGATGAAGGAGAGCTACCTGCGCACCAAGGAGGCCGTCCCGTCGGTGATCGAGGGCTTCTCCGCGGCCTCCCGGGTCGTGACGGCGGCCGCGATCATCATGTTCTCGGTGTT
This sequence comes from uncultured Solirubrobacterales bacterium, assembly GCA_963770735.1. GTDB lineage: Bacteria > Actinomycetota > Thermoleophilia > Solirubrobacterales > Solirubrobacteraceae > Palsa-465. The sequence goes on from CAVYRB010000003.1 coordinate 322,331, forward strand.
CGCGAGCTTCATCTCGAGCGACGACCTGGTCGTCAAGTCGTTCGGGGCCGTGCTCGCGTTCGGCGTGATCGTCGACGCGTTCCTGGTGAGGATGACGCTCGTGCCCGCCGTGCTCGCGATGCTGAAGGACCGCGCCTGGCATCTGCCCGGCTGGCTGGATCGCCACGTGCCGGACCTCGACGTCGAGGGTGAGCATCTGATCGAGCGGCTCGATCGCGAGAGCTCGGAACAGACTCCGGGCGAGGCGACGGCCGAGCCGGCTCCCGCCGGCTAGCCGACGCTGGGACTAGTCGGGCAGCAGCGGCACCCACGGGCCTGGGTCACGGCCGACGAGCGTGCCCCGGGTGATCGCGCCCGAGCCGAAGCGGTCGCGGATCTGATCGAGCGTCTCGTCGAGCTCGCGAACCCGTTCGAAGGGCAGCCGCAGCTGCACCCCGCCCCGGTCTGAGAGGTTCGTCAGCGCGACGCCGATCAGCGTCAGGCCGCGACCCGAGATCGCCGGCATCGACAGGCTCAGAAGCCCGGTCGCGAGTGCGAGGATCGTGTCCGTCTGAGCGGTCGCCTCGAGCATCGTCGAGGAACGGGTCGCGCGGGAGTAGTCGGAGAACCGCATCCGCAGCACGACCGTCCGGCACACCCGCCGCGCGGCGCGCATCCGCCGGGTGACGCGGTCGACGAGGATCATCAGCACCGCCTCGAGCTCCGCGCGCGGCCGCTGTCTGCGCCCGAGCGCGCGTTGCGCGCCGATCGACCGGCGCCGCCCGCGCGTGCGCACCGGGCGCGGGTCGCGGTTGTGCGCCAGCGCGTGCAGATGGCGGCCGGCCGCGGGTCCGAGCATCGCCACGAGCGCTTCCTGCTCGAGCTCGGCGACCTGACGCACGGTCTCGATCCCGCGCGCGCGGAGCTTCGAAGAGGTAACCCTGCCGACGCCCCAGAGCCGCTCGACAGGCAGCGGGTGTAGGAACTCGAGCTCGGATCCGGGCGAGACGACCAGCAGCCCGTCCGGCTTGGACACCGCGCTCGCGACCTTCGCCAGGAACTTCGTGCGCGCGACCCCGACGCTGATCGGTAGCCCGACCTCGTCACGGACCTCAAGCCGCAACCGCGCGGCGATCGCCTCCGGCGTTCCGGAGATCTGCTCGAGCCCGCGCACGTCGAGGAACGCCTCGTCGATCGAGAGCGCCTCGACCACCGGCGCCGAGCGCGCGAAGACGCGGAAGACCGCCTCGCTTGCCTCGCTGTACGCGGACATTCGAGGTGGGACGACCGCCGCGTGCGGGCACAGCCGCCGCGCCTGCGAGCCGCCCATCGCGGTCTTGACCCCATACGCCTTGGCCTCGTAGCTGGCTGCGAGCACGACGCCCCCGCCGACGATCACCGGCCGGCCGCGGAGTCCGGGGTTGTCGCGCTGCTCTACCGACGCGTAGAACGAATCGAGGTCCGCGTGGAGGATCGCCGCAATCCCGGACACGAACATATGTTCGCGTGTCGGCCGGACGCTAGGGGGCGGCTGCGAGCGCGTCCAGGTAGGTGCCGTAGCCGCTGCCCGACTTCCAGCCCCACATCCCGGTCGCCTCCTCGATCGCCGTGCCCTCGTTCCACTCGTTGAAGGTCGTGATCAGCTGCCAGGTCGCGCCCGACGCCACCATGTCGCGGACGTCTTGGGCCCATTCGCCCGGATCGCGGGGCAGGCAGAGATTCGGGTACGTGGTGTCCCAGCCGAGACACGCGGGTGAGTGGTCGTAATACGGATAGAAGCCCGGGGAGATCGTGAACGACGGGTCCCCGGTAAAGCGGTTGCCGCCTGTCGCCGCGGTGCCGACCTGGCGCTGCTCCAGCGCGTTGTAGTAGTGCCACGAGGCCGGCTGGATCGGGCACGTGGGCCAGCCGCGGACGACGCTCATGCTGATGTACGCGCCGATCCCAGCGTTCGCCCGGTTCCATTTCGAGACCACGTCGCACCCCTCGTGCGCGTAGCTCGCGTAGACGAACACGACCATCCTGCGGTTGACCTTGAGGAAGTTCGGGTCGTGGGAATAACGTCGTCGGATGTACAGCAGGTCACTGTGAATCCGGGCCGCACTCGGATCGGCCGAGTTCTCGAGCTCGTAGTAGATCGTCCACTTGAACGGCGTCCCGTGCGCCGCCGCGAGCAGCTGCGGCATCGCCTTGTCCTCGGGGCTTCCCGGACCCCACCAGGAGGAGATCCCAGCGGTGACGTGGCCGTAAAGCATCGCGCGGATCTGCTCTGAGATCACGGCTGGGTTCGTCGAGCTGTAGTCGCCGAGGCCGGGCGAGTACTTCGTGCACGGCGGGCTACCGCACGACGTCCAGTGCACCGGATACCACGGATAGAAGAAGGCGGCGCGGATCGGGCCGACGGCTGCGGCTTGCGCGGGCGCTCCGGCCAGGAGCGCGAACGCGCATGCAGCGGCGAGCGACAGCAACAGTCGCCTGACGCCGGTCCTCCCGCTGAGGCGCTTGCTGCGCAGGGCGCCGCGCGTTCTATCAGACCGCGGCCGTCGAGCGCCTCACGACGACGATGACGGAATCGGCGAGTCGGTGCCTGCACCGGCGCAGTAGCCGGTGCCCTCGTTGGCCGCGTTGCTCCACAGCGACTGCACGGCGAACCGATCGCCGGCGTTGCCGGTGATGTTCCCGAGCGCGCCGGGACTCGGCTCGGGCGGCCCGGTCGCCGTCAGGAGGTTCTCGCCCACCCACGCGCACTTGTCGCCGTTCTCGTTGCCGTCGAGCGTGTCGTACCAGCCGCCGAGGTGGGTCGGGCTCGAGCCGACGACGTCCTCGGCGCCGGGGTCGGTGACCGTCTCCTCGATCTCGTGGCCGGTCACGATCGAGAAGCCGTCGAGCTTGCCGCGAGCGTCGCTGTTGACGGCGTTCTCGCCGCAGACGTTCGACCCGCCCGAGTTGATCGCGAGCTGGTACGGGATGTTGCTGTACGCGATCCCCTGCTGAAGGCCGTTGTAGGCGCCAGACTCGACGCCCTGGTACATGAGGTCGTGGAAGGCGCAGTAGCCCTGAGACAGCGCGTTCGGGTCGCTGAGGCCCGGCGGCTGCACGATCACGATGTTGGAGTTGTTCAGGTCGGTGATACCGAAGTGCGCGACGGCGGCCTGCGCCTCCTTGCCGAGCTCGGTCAGGGTGTTGGTCGGCCCCGCGGCGTTGTTCATCGACGTGCTCGGCAGCGTGTTCGGGTCGCTGTCGTCGACCCAGATTCCGGCGAGCTGCTCGCTCGGATTCGCGATGTGCTGCTGGGCGCCGGAGGAATCCGTCTCGTAGTACTGGGTCTGCACGCCGGCCCAGGCGGTGCCGCCCATCTGCTGGACGAAGTCCGCGACGTATTTGCCGGCACCGTCAGGATCGCACGGGAGCGTCCCCGAGAACGACCCTTCGGTGATCGACTCCGCGGTGCAGCTGGTGCCGGCCGGCCAGGCGCCGCTCTGACCCCAACCCCAGTAGACCACGTACTCCTTCGGCGTCACCTGAACGGGACCGCCGTAGTAGGCCATGTTCCCGGGGAACGGAAGCGTGGTCGCGGGGGTCTCGGGCAACGGGGTGCAGGACTCGCTCGGGTACTGCGGGCACGGCGGCGGCGGCGGATTGATCGCCCGCGCCGCGCGCTGCTGCGCGATCTCCTTCGTCAACGTGGGCATGAAGACCGGGTGGGCGAGCGCGGTCGCGACCCACATGAGCGAGATTGCGATGGCGGCGGCGCCGCTGCTCGCGACCGTCCGAAGGTGCTTAGACAAGCTTTCTCCCGTTGTCCTGGATTCCATCGCCCGACGTGCGCCGGACGCCTATACCGTGAAAAACGGTTCGGCCGCCTGAAACTTGCGGTCGCCGGGTATCCAGGGGAAATGGAGGCGCCGTCACGGAGAGCACCCGTGCGCAACCCCGTGTTGCACTACCTGATGATCGTCAAGGCGGCGCGGGACTTCGGCCTCTCGGACGCGGAGATCGAGGCCGTAGCGGGCCGGTTTGACCCGCTACGACCTCGATGCGAGGAGCTCGCCGACGCGCTCGCGGACCTGATCCTCGCGCGGCGCGCTTGACGCGCCCCGATCAGCCGCCGGCGCCTGCCGACGGCCGGATGTTCTGATTGAGGTGGAACAGGTTGTCCGGGTCGTGCTCGTCCTTCAACGCGACCAGCCGCGCGTACTTCTCGGGCCCGTAGGCGGAGCGCACACGATCGTCGCCACCGTCTGAGGTGAAGTTCAGGTAGACGCCGGTGGTGGTGTGCGGGGCCAGATCCGCCGAGAGCTCCTTCGCCCAGGTCACGTGGCGGTCGGCCGTCTCCTGATCAGGCTCCATCCAAAGCGACAGCGCGTGGTAGCACCACGGCACGTCGCGACGCCCGAGCGCGGTTTCGTCCTCGCCCGCCTCGGCGATCGCGCCGCCCATCGGCTCGAGCAGCAGCTGGACCAGCGGCCCCGGCCGCCGGGCGCCGTGCTCGATGAGCTTCGAGATCGCGCCGTCGTCGAGCTCGCTCAGGAACTCGGCCTTCATATACCCGCGTGTTCCGTGCGGTCCGCTCGCATCGAGCATCGACTGCAGCGCGACGTACGGCATCGGCTGGACCATGTCCATGACCGGCTGTATCGCCTCCCGGATCGGGGCGAGGACCCGCTCGCCCTCCTCGTGCTCACCGGTCCAGCAGATGATCACTCCGAGCACGGGCTTGAAGTGCATCTCCGCGGGAACGAACGGCTCGGGGGGCGCGCTGATGAACGCCAGACCCGCGCCGAGGTCAGCGGGGGCATCGCGCATGTATTCGCGCATGAATCGAAGCGTCGCCTCGGCGCGATCCGGCAGCGCGATCAGCATCCCGCCGTAGATCATCGGCCCGACGGGGTGCAGCCGGTATTCGAACGTCGTCACGACGCCGAAGTTGCCGCCGCCGCCGCGCAGCCCCCAGAACAGCTCGGGGTTCTCGTCGGCGCTCGCCCTGACCACACGTCCGTCGGCGGTCACGAGCTCGGCCGAGATCAGGCTGTCGGGGGTGAGCCCGCACTTTCGCTCGAGCCAGCCGCTGCCGCTGCCGAGCGTCAGCCCGGCGATCCCGGTCGTCGAGAAGCGACCACCGGTGACCGCCAGCCCGTATTCCTGGGTGGCGGCGTCGAACTGGCCCCAGGTCATGCCCGCCTGGGCACGGGCCGTGCGGGCCTCAGGATCGATCTCGATCGAGTTCATCTGCGACAGGTCGATCATCAGTCCGTCGTCGCAGGAGCCGTGCCCCACCGCCGAATGCCCGCCGCCGCGGACGGCGACCTCGAGCCCCGTCTCGCGCGCGAAGTTCACCGCCGCGACCACGTCTTCGACGCTCTGGCACCGTGCGATCAGCGCGGGCCGGCGGTCAAACAGCCCGTTCCAGACCATCCGCGCCTCGTCGTAGCCCTCGTCCCCGGGCTGCAGCAGCAACCCTTCAAACCGCGGCGTCAACTCATCAACTGCGCCTGCGAGTACCGTGCGCTCCATGCGCCCCTCCTTCGATAGAGATCACCGGCCAGACCCCTCGACCAGCCCAGGCGATTGTGGTCAGCCGGCTAGCCGGTGTCAAGGACGCCGGACGTGACCAGGATCGGGCTGCCCGGACGCGACCTGATCGGCGTCCGCGCCGGCAATCCGGGGCCGTTCACGCTCTCCGGGACGAACTCGTGGATCGTCTCGCGCGATCCGGCGTGGCTTGTCGACCCAGGCCCGGCACTCGAGCCGCACATCGAGGCGCTGGTCGAGGAGATCTCCAACCGCGGAGGCCTCGGCGGTATCGCCCTGACCCACGATCACGCAGACCACGCCGAGGCCGTCGGAGCGATCCGCGAGCGTTTTCCGGGCGCGGCACTCGCGGGGGCGCGCGGACCGGTAGACGAGCGGCTGGCGGGCGGCGACCGGTTCGGACCGCTGGAGGCGGTCGAGACGCCCGGCCACGCTCCCGACCATCTGACGTTCGTCTCCGGGCCGGTCGCATTCACCGGCGACGCGGTACTCGGGGAGGGCAGCGTGTTCGTGTTCCCATCCCCCGGGGCGCTGGCCGCGTACCTCGGCGGGCTGCGCCGGCTGCAGGCGCGCGAGGGTGAGCTCGAGCTGCTCCTCCCCGGTCACGGCCCGCCGGTGGAGGATCCCGCCGCGAAGCTCGAGCAGTACGTCTCGCACCGGCTCGAGCGCGAGCACCGGCTCGTTGCGGCGCTCGACGGCGGGAAGCGTTCGGTCGATGAGCTGCTCGACGACGTCTGGGACGACGCCCCGGCGGCGCTCCGGCCCGCGGCGGCATGGACGCTCGCGGCGCATCTCGACAAGCTCGAAGCGGAGGGACGGCTGCCGGCGGGCGTCGAACGTCCGGAGCTCAGGCCATAGCGCCGGCGAGCCTCCGCCGCGCGAGCTCCATCGCGGCGGTCAGCGGCGTCGCGTTCATCGATTCGGCGTCGTCGAAGATCCGGCGTACCGTCTCGGCGATCCCGCGAACCCGCTTGCGAGCTGCGGCGGCACTGTATCCGCCGAGCTCCTCTGCGATGTTGATCAGGCCGCCGGCGTTGACGACGAAGTCGGGTGCCCAGAGGACGCCCCTGCCGGCCAGCATGTCGGCGACGCGATCATCCGCGAGTTGGTTGTTCGCGGCGCCGGCGATGATCCGGCAGCGCAGGCGTGGCAGCGTCTGCTCGTCGAGCAGTCCGCCGAGCGCGCACGGAGCGAGGATCTCGACGTCCGCCTCGGCCGCCCGCTCAGGCGTGACCCAGCGAGCATCGAGCTGCTCCGCGAGGCGCCGGCGCGCAGGGTCGACATCCGAGACGACGAGCCTCGCGCCGGCCCGGTGGCACCGGGTCGCCAAGCGCGAGCCGACGTGGCCCAGGCCGATTACGCACACCGTCCGTCCGCGCAGCGAGCCACTCGAGAAGACCCGCTCGCAGCAGGCGCGAATCGCGTACTCGACGCCGAGCGCCGTCAGCGGGCTCGGGTCGCCTGACCCACCCCGGCTCCTTGCGAGCCCCACGACGTGGCTCGTGCGCTCAGCGATCGCGGCCATGTCCCGGCTGGAAGTCCCGACGTCCTCGGCGGTGATGTAGCGCCCCTCGAGCGCGTCGACCGTCTCGGCGAAGTCGAGCAGCGCCGCGTGCCGCCGTTCCGACGGCAGCGCACCGTGCGACGGCGTCATGATCACGCCCTTGCCGCCGCCGAGCGGGAGGTCCGCGACGGCAGCCTTGTAGGTCATCGACCGAGACAGACGGAGCGCGTCGCGAAACGCCTCGCGCGAGTCGTCGTACCCCCACATCCGGCAGCCGCCGAGCGACGGGCCGCGCACCGTGGAATGGATGGCGGCGAACGTGAACAGGCCGGACCGGGGACCGCGGCGCACGAGAACCTCTTCGTGGTCGAGCTTCTCGGGGTAGCGGTCGATCGTTCTAGCGGCCTGCGGCCGGAACCGATCGCGGGTCGGCTCCCAGCCGCCTCACTACGAGGAGCTGGACGTTCCGGTCGTGGACTGGCCCGTGCCGGAGCTCGTGCCGGAGCCCGTGCCGGTTGGCGAGCCGGTCCCGGTCGTCGTCCCGGTCCCGCCGCCGTTCGTGGAGTTGGTGGTGTTCGTGGTCCCGGTGGTGCCGGTGTTGTTCGTCCCGGTCGACGAGCTGCTGGAAGGATCCGAGCCGGTCGAGGAGGACGGGGTTCCGGTGCCTGTCGTCGTCGACGCGTCGGTGCCGATCGTCGCCGGGGTGGTGGTGGTCTCGGGCGTGGTGGTCGCGCTCGTGGTCGGGGCCGAACTGCCGGTCGCCGTGCTGGTCACCGTGGGCGTCGACGCGACGGACGTGGAGCTGGAAGTGGGCGTCGACGTCGACGCGGATGACGAGCTGTTGCTCTGGCCCATCGATGCGAGCTCATCCGGAGGCGCGCTCGGGGGAGGGCTCGAGTGCGCCGGTTTGTGGTGCGTCTTCGGCGCCGAAGTGGCCTGGGTGACGGCCGCGACGGCGGCCTCCTTCGACTGCGCGAGCAGCGAGACGCCGACTGCCACGACGGCCGCCTCCTGGTTGCCGAACGTCTGCGCGGCCGACGACACGGCGGGGGACCCCGCCGTCCCCGGATCCTTCGCGACCGCGACCTGCGGAGCGTGCTTCGGCTGCGCCGGCGGGGCCGAGATCACGACCGCGCCACCGGCGGTCGCCACCGCGGCCGCCAGCAGCGTCGCCACGTGGCCGGAGCCGACGACGATCGCGCCCGACGCGAACAGCCCGCTGCCGCCGGCCGCTCCACCGGCCGCGACCACGCCGCCGCCGGCCGTCGCGCCGCCGGCGCTCGTCGCGGTCGCGCCGCTGCTCGCGCCCGCTCCGCCCGAGAACCCAAGCGTCTTCGCGAGGAAGCCGATCGGTCCGAGCGGCGCCAGGGCGGCGAGCCGGCGGTTGACGGTCCGCAGCTCGCGCCTGAAGCTTCGGCACCCGGCGCAGTCGCGCATGTGGCGCTTGGCAGTCGCGTTGGGACGGACGCCGCGGTCGTGGGCGCCGGCCAGCTCTTCTCTGATCTGGGAGCAGGCCGTGTCCCGCGCCTCCGCCGCCTGCGCGAGCGCCAGCCTCGCGCGCACCAACAGCGACTTGACGGCGGGCACGGACGTGCGGAGCGTGCCCGCGAGTTCGTTGTAGGACATACCACCCATCTCCCGCATCAGCAGCGCCGAGCGCTGCTGATCGGGAAGGCGACGGACGTCGACGATCAGCCGCCGCAGCGACTCGCGCCCCTCGGCCTCGGCGACCGGGTCGTGAATCGTCCTGCCGGTGAGCTGAAGAATCTCCGGAGGCGGGAGCGTTGGACGGCGGAGCTCATCGATGCAGCGGTTGTGAGCGACGCGGAACAGCCACGCCCGCAGTGCCAGCTCGCGATTGCTGGAGCGAAGACCGGAGTACGCGCGCACGAACACGTCCTGGAGCGCGTCCTCGGCGTCCTGGCCCCGCGGAAGCATCTGGCGCGTGTAAGCGAGCAAGCGCTTCTCGTAGCGGTCGTGGATGACGCGGAACGCTTCGTCGTGTCCGGCGCGGAACAACGCAACCAGCTGCTCATCCGATCGCAACCGCAGCAGCGGAGTCCCGATCGCGATCCGGTGACGCGCGAGCCCAGCCGGTGCTTGAAGTGTCGAGGCTTCCACGCGATCTCCCCTAATGCACCTTAACGGAGGCGGCGGGGGAAAGTTCTCTTTCGCAAGAGATTTCTCGTCAGGGTCAGGATAACGACAACATCACGTGCTTGATCTCGGTGTAGTCCTCGAGCGCGTATACGCTGAGGTCCTTGCCGTAGCCAGATTGCTTGAACCCGCCGTGCGGCATCTCCGAGGCAAGCGGTATGTGGTCGTTGACCCAGACGCAGCCGAACCGAAGCGCGTTCGATACGCGCATCGCGCGGCCGACGTCGCGCGTCCAGACCGACGCCGCCAGGCCGTAGGGGGTCCCGTTCGCCCATGCGATCGCCTCCTCCTCATCGGAGAACGACTGAACGGTGATAACCGGTCCAAAGATCTCGCGCTGGATCATCTCGTCGTCCTGCCTGAGCCCCGCGACGACCGTCGGCTCTAGGAAGTACCCGGGCTGGTCGGGCTCCCTGCCGCCGACGGCGATCTCGGCGTGGTCCGGGCGGCGCTCGAGGAAGCCCGAAACGCGTTCACGCTGCCTCGAAGAATTGAGCGGGCCGAGCGTCGTGTCGGGCGAGCGGGTGTCGCCGAGCACGAGGCCGCCCGCCTGCTCCACCAGCCCCGCGACGAAGTTGTCATGGACCTTCGCGCTCGCGAGCACCCGCGTCGCGGCGGTGCAGTCCTGGCCGGCGTTGTAGTAGCCGGTGCCGGCGATCGTCTCGAGCGCGGTCTCCATGTCGACGTCGTCGAAGACGACCACCGGTGCCTTGCCGCCGAGCTCGAGATGGACCCGCTTGAGCGAGTCGGCCGCATTGCGCGCGATCCACTTGCCGGTGTTGACCGAGCCGGTGAGCGACACCATGTCGACCTCGTCGTGGGTGACGAGCGCCTGGCCGGCGGGATCGCCGTGGCCCGTGATCACGTTCAGCACTCCGGCCGGAAGGATCTCGGTGGCGTACTCGGCCAGCTTCAGCGTCGTCAGCGGCGTCGTCTCGGCCGGCTTCAGCACGATCGTGTTCCCGGTCGCGAGCGCCGGGCCGATCTTCCAGATCCCCATCATCAGCGGGTAGTTCCACGGCGTGATCTGGCCGATCACGCCGATCGGCTCGCGGCGGATCACCGACGTGTAGCCGCTCACGTACTCGCCCGCGGCGCGACCCTCGAGCGTCCGGGCTGCGCCCGCGAAGAACCGCAGGTTGTCGACCATGAACGGGATCTCGTCCTCGCGGAACGCGGTGATCGGCTTGCCGGCGTTGTCGGACTCGAGCTCGGCCAGCTCGTCGGCGTGCTCCTCGATCGTCTCGGCCAGCTTCAGCAGCGCAGACGCCCGCTCACCGGGCGTCTGCGCCGCCCACTCCGGGAAGGCCTTGCGCGCCGCCCGGACCGCGCGGTCGACGTCCTCGCGGCTCGACAGAGGCGCCTCTGCGATCGCCTCGCCCGTGGCGGGATTGAGGACCGGCTCGGTCTCGCCCTCGGCGGGATCGACGAACTGGCCGTCGATGAAGTTCTGCAGCGTCGTCGTCGTTGACATCGCTCGGTGCCAAACCTACCACTGACGCGATGGTCGGAATGGAGCGCGGCGGTACTCTCGGGGGTCCATGACGGACCCAGCCTCTGGCATCGCGATCCCAGTGGCGTTCGGCGCGGGGCTGATCTCGTTCCTTTCTCCATGTGTATTGCCGCTCGTGCCGGGCTACATCTCGGCCGTGGCCGGCGTGACGCCGGATGAGGTCCGCGCGCGGCGCGTGATCGGCCCGGCCCTATTGTTCGTGGCCACCTTCTCGGCGATCTTCATCGCGCTCGGCCTGATCGGACAGCAGGCGCTGCGCGGGGCGCTCACCGGTCCGGCGGCTTTGAAGGTGTCCGGGGGAATCATCATCGCGATGGGGTTGCTGTTCGTGGCCGCCCCATTCGTCCCGCGGTTCTCCCGCGAATGGCACGTGGACGCACTGATGCAGCGCGCGGGTCGCGGCGGCCCGATCGTCACCGGGGCGGCTTTCGCGGTGGCGTGGACGCCGTGCACGGGGCCGACCCTCGGGGCGATCGTCACCGCGGCGGGCGCCTCCAAGTCCGCCGCTCACGGTGCGTTCCTGCTGGCCGTCTACTGCGCCGGGCTGGCGGTGCCGTTCCTGCTCACCGCACTCGCGTTCGGCTCGATGACCTCGGCGCTATCGGTCGTCCGCCGCCATTACGCGATCGTGATCGGCGCGGGCGGCGTGGTGCTGATCGGGATGGGCGTGCTGATCTGGACCGGGGAGTTCACCCAGCTGAACATCACGATCAGCCACTGGCTCCAGGGGCTGGGGCTGCCGAATCTGAATTCGGATACGTAGGGGGCGGGGGCGCCGAGGCGCCCGTCGCGGAGGGTGCGGGTCCGGTGGGTGAACACGACTTCACCGACTTAGGGTGCCCTAAAGACGAACCTGGTACGCTCCCGCGCAGCACCCCATTAGGGCCCCCTAACACTACCGCCACCCACAAGTGTCCTTCGCCGAAACCGTCGCCCTCGGAGCCCTCGCGGGATTCACGATCTACCTCGGATTGCCGGTCGGGCGGTTGCAGCTGCTCGGGAGCCGGAGCCGGGTCGGGCTGGCGATGTTCGCGGTCGGGATCCTCGCGTTCATCTTCGTCGACGTGATGTCGAACGGACTCGAGATCCTCAACCACCAGCTGAATCTGGTCAAGGGCCACCACGGCTCGGTCGGGCACCTGATCTGGCTGGTGGCGCTGCTCGCCGGCGGGTTCGTCGCCGGGAGCGCCGGGCTGGCGTTGATCGAGCAGCGAATCCGCCCGCTGGGGACGCGACCGCCGCCGATCGCGGGCGGCGCCGGGCCCGCGGCCCTGACCGCGCCCCGGTCCGAAATCCTCGAGCTCGACGTCGCGCGCCGGCGGGCGCTGCGGCGCGGGCTGACGATCGCCGCGGCGATCGGGATGCACAACTTCGCCGAGGGGCTCGCGATCGGCGTCTCGGCCAGGGCCGGCGCGATCAGCCTCGCGACCGTCCTGATCATCGGGTTCGCGCTCCACAACGCGACCGAGGGGTTCGGAATCGTCGGGCCGCTCGGCGACGTGACGCCGTCTTGGAAGTGGCTGGGGCTGGCCGGGCTGATCGGCGGCGGCCCGACGTTCGTCGGCGCGATGCTCGGCTACGCGGTCACCAGCGATCCGCTCGAGCTCGTGTTCTACGCGCTCGCGGGGGGCGCGATCCTGTACGTGATCGGCGAGGTGTGGAACGCGATGCGGCGCTACGGCCACCGGGAGCTCGGGCTGATCTTGCTCGCCGCGGGGTTCATGGTCGGCGTGCTGACGGATCTGATCGTCACTTACGGCGGGGCTTGATACCCCGAGTGCTCGCGTGCCTAGCCGGGTTCGCCCTGCTCGGGCGCTACCTCGGCTTGCAAGCCTGATCGCGGACACGCGGGCCCCGCGCGGCTAGGCTCTCCGCGCACCGTGAGCCCGACGATTCCTCTGCCACCGCATGACGCGCCGCTCGCGGGGGGGTCGGCGTTCCCGCCGATCGCCGACTACGCGTTCCTATCGGACTGCCACGCGTGCTCGCTGATCGCGCCCGACGGGAGCATCGAGTGGATGTGCCTGCCGCGGTTCGACTCGCCGAGCGTGTTCGGCGCGCTGCTCGACCGGCAGGCAGGGTCCTTCCGGGTCGGACCGTACGGGCTCGTGGTGCCGCTGTCGGTCCGCTACGTCCCGGGGACGATGATCGTCGAGACGACCTGGATGACGCCGTCGGGGTGGCTGGTCGTGTACGACGCGATGACGATCGGCCCCTGGCACCACGGGCACTCGGACGAGACCTCGCACACCCGCCCGCCGACCGACCAGGACGCGGACCACATGCTGGTGCGGATGATCGAGTGCACCCAGGGCCACGTCCAGATCGAGGCCGTGTGCGAGCCGATGTTCGACTACGGGCGCAACCCGGCGGAGTGGGAGATGAAGAGCGAGAACTGGGGCGCGGCGGAGGCGACCGACGGCCAGACGAAGCTGCGGATCGAATCGGACCTGCGCCTCGGGATCGAGGGGAGCCGCGTGCGTGCGCGGCACACGATGAGCGAGGGCGAGCGCCGGTACGTGGCGCTCGGCTGGGCGCACGGGCTGGAATGTCCGTCGGGCCCGGACGACGCGTACGCCCGGATCCAGGCGACCTCTCACTACTGGCGCGATTGGCTCGCCGGTGGGCGGTTCCCCGACCATCGCTGGCGAACCCACCTGCAGCGCTCGGCGCTGACGCTCAAAGGGCTCACGTTCGCCCCCACCGGCGCGACCGTCGCTGCCGCGACGACGTCGCTCCCAGAGACCCTGGGTGGAGAGCGCAACTGGGACTACCGCTACTGCTGGATGCGCGACGCCACGTTCACGCTTTGGGGACTGCATGCGCTCGGACTCGACTGGGAGGCCGACGACTTCATGCAGTTCGTCGCCGACCTCGAGCGCGACGCCGACGGCGCGCTCCAGATCATGTACGGCCTCGGGGGCGAGCGGGACCTGGAGGAGATCGAGCTCGGGCACCTGACCGGCTATGAGGAGTCGGCCCCGGTGCGGATCGGCAACGGCGCCTACAAGCAGCACCAGAACGACGTGTTCGGCTCGGTGCTCGACTCGGTCTACCTGCACACGAAGATGGGCGGTCACATCCCGCAGCGCCTGTGGAAGGTGATCGAGGACCAGGCGCGGGGTGCGACCGACGTCTGGCGCAAGCCGGACCAGGGGATCTGGGAGGCGCGCGGCGAGCCCAAGCACTACGTGTCGTCGAAGCTGATGTGCTGGGTCGCGCTCGACCGCGGCGCGCGGCTCGCGGAGTTCGAGGGCGAGCGCAAGCTGGCGGAGGAGTGGCAGGCGGTCGCCGACGAGATCCGCGCCGACATCCTCGAGCACGGCGTCTCCGAGCGCGGCGTGTTCCGCCAGCACTACGACACCGATGCGCTCGACGCGTCGACGCTACTGGTCCCGATCGTCCGGTTCCTGCCGCCCGACGACGAGCGCGTGCGCGGCGACTGTGCTCGCGATCGCCGACGAGCTCACGGAGAACGGCTTCGTCCTCCGCTACAAGGTGGACGAGACCGACGACGGCCTCCACGGCGAGGAGGGGACCTTCCTGATCTGCTCGTTCTGGCTCGTCACGCGCGCTGAGCGAGATCGGCGAGACGGCGCGCGCAGGGTCGATGTGCGAGCGGCTGCTCCAGCATGGCTCGTCGCTCGGCCTCTACGCGGAGGAACTGGACGGCGAGACCGGCCGGCATCTGGGCAACTACCCGCAGGCGTTCACACATCTGGCGCTGATCAACGCGGTTATCCACGTCATCTCCCACGAGGAGGCCGAGGCCGACGGGGCGATGCGGTACCGGCCGGCGACGGCGAGCGTCAAAGCAGCCCGTGGGAGCGTGACGCCGAGACCGTCTCGCTCAGCGTCTCGAGCGCGTCGTGGCGCGGGCGCCAGTTGAGCTCGCGTCGCGCCTTGGCGGTGTCCATCAGCACCGACACCCGCAAGCTTTCGATCCACTCGGCCTGAGCCGGGACCAGCGGCGCCCGGGCGATCAGCTCAGAGGCCGCGTCGAGCGCGCTCGCCGGAACCGGGACGGTGTACCAGCCCAGCTCGGTGGCGAGATCCGTCATCGTCAGCTCGCCGGGTCCGGCGAGGTTGTAGACCCCGGGCTCGCCGTGCCCGAGCACGGCGGAGCGGAGTGCGTCGGCCACGTCGTCGTGGTGGACCAGCTGGAACTTCGTCCCCGGGTCCGGGAGCACCGGCTTCAGTGCCGGCACGCGGTCCAGCGCCTGAGCGACGACCCCGGCCACGCCGGAACCACGCAGCGCTTCGCGCACCTGCACGTAGGGGATCATCCGGATCATCGCGAGCGCGTCTGGCCCGGCGACGATGCACGGCCGGAACACGTACGCCTCGGTCCCCAGTCGGCGAGGACCGCCGCCAGCGCCTGCTCGAGCTTGGCCTTCTGCCGGGAGTAGTAGTGGCGATCGGTGCCGCGCGGCGGCACGTCCTCGGTCAGCAGCGGCGGGTTGTCGGCGTGGAACCCGTAGGCCGCCACCGATGACGCGTACACGAGCCGCTTGGCGCCCGCCTCGACGGTCGCCTCGAACACGTTGCGGGACCCCTCGAGGTTGATCCGCTCGGTCTCGCTGAGGCCGCCGACGATCAGGAACGCGAGATGGACGACGACGTCGGCGCCGGCCACGAGCTCGTCGATCGCCCCGCGGTCGAGCACATCGCCCTGGCGGTACTCGGTCCGCGTCAAGCCGTGCGCAGCCGGGTCGAAGGGGCTGCGGGCCATCGCCAGGATCCTGCCCACTCGATCCGAGCGCTCGAGGCTCCGGAGTAGGGACCGGCCAATGTCGCCGGTCGGGCCGGTGACGGCCACGGTCAGGGTCGGCGGCTCCATTGTCCCGGATCCTCCCGTCTGCGCCATTCAGCTGCGCCGCGCCAGCTCGCGCTTGGCGGTCCGGCGAAAGCGGCGGGCCTTGCTCGCGTTCTGCCGGAGCATCGCGAGCCGGGACTTCGGCGCCTCGAACCCGCCGACCAGCTTGCGCGGGACCAGGACCCAGCCGTCGTCGCCGGGCACCAAGTCGCCGCGCACTTGGAAGTTCTGCTGCCAGGTGAACTGGTCGTTGTGCAGGTGCGCGGTGACGCACGCGAGCCCGGGCTGGAGCGGCACCCGGATGGCGCGCCCGCGATCCGGATCAGCCTCGCGGCCGCGTCGGCTTGAACCGGCACGCGCACCGAGAATGGGAATCCGTCCGGACACACGATCGAGAGGACGGCGGTGGGGTAGGTGCTGCCGAGCTCCCCGACCCGAGGCGACCACGGACTGGCGCCGCCGCCAGGATCTGCGTGGAACCGCTCCTGCTCCTCGGAGTGTCCTGAGCGGACCTCCTCCATGTGCGCGTCGTAGAGCTCCGGCTCCGCCGCGACGTCGCCGTGCGGCCAGACGTAGATGCGCTCGGGCCGCACCCGGATGTAGATCCGCGTGAAGTACCAGGAGAGGAACCGTTGGAGCGGCTCTGGGGGCATCTGCTTGGAGATCGCCGGCAGCTTGATCGCGGACTCGCGCGCGTACCGGGCGCGGTTGGCCTCGAGGTCCGCGTCGTCGATCTCCGCCGAGCCCTGCACCAGCACCATCGGCGGCTCGGAGAGGCCGCTCCCGGTCGGGTCGGAGAACATCAGCGACACCAGCGGGTTGGCGCCCGCGTCGTCGGCCTTCTTCGGATACCCGAGACCCGTCGTCACCTCGATGCAGGGGCCGCCCATCGTGTAGTACGGCGTCACCGGCCAGGTGATCGGCTGCCCGGCCGCGTCGACCGTCGTCAGCTCAGTCGTGATGAACCGCTCGAACACGGATTGCACTTCGGGTGGCAGAGACGCCGTCACCGGGTCCAGGCTACTCGTCGTATCCGGGCTCACCCGGGAGCAGCACCCGCGCGTGCTCTCCCGACATCACCACGCGCGGCTCAACAGGCTTGATCTCCCTCGCGCGGGCGTGATCGAGGAGCTCGTCGGCGGTCGCGAACACCGACAGCTGCTCGAGGTGCTTGATCGTCGGGAATACCAGCAGCAGCTCGCCGTCGGCCGCCGCGCTCAGCGCGGCCGTTGGCTCGTACCACCGCGCGTCGACCACCTCGGCGTCGTCCACCACCGGCTCCGCGCCGTCCGGCAGCGCCGCGAGGAAGAACCAAGTGTCGAACCGGATCTTCACCTGCGCCGGCGTGATCCACCGCGAGAACGGCACGAGTCCCTCGGGCGAGGCGAGCGTGATCCCCGCCTCCTCGCCGAGCTCGCGGATCGCAGCGGCCCGGACGGCGGCGTCGCCCTGCCCCTCGTCGCGGTCGACCGCACCGCCCGGAAACACCCACGCGCCGCCCATGAACCTGGCCTCGGGGTTTCGCTTGACGAGCAGCACCTCGAGCGCTTCGGCGCCGCCCCGCAACACGATCACGGTCGCCGCCGCTCGCGGAACGGTCGCCTCGCCGACGTTCAGCTCCTCTCCCGGACCGGGGCGGTCAATCTCCACGAGGGGACCCTACCCGCCGTGGGCGCCGATCGCGGAAGCCGTAGGTTCGGGCGGCCGGCGCCGACCGCCGGTGCGAAGCCATTTGTCGCGCAGACCACTACATTTGGCCGCGTGAAGTGGATGTGCGAGTCATGCGGGTTCATCTACGACCCCGCCGATGGCGACCCCGACGGAGGGATCCCGCCCGGTACCGCGTTCGAGGACATCCCCGAGACCTGGTTCTGCCCGGTGTGCGGCGCGCGAAAGCAGGACTTCACCCCCTTCGAGGACTAACTCCACGATCCGTGAGAAGACCGGTCGCAGTCCTAGGCTGCCTTGCTGCCGGGCTCGTTCTCGTCGCCTGCGGCGGCAGCTCGAAGCATCACACGACCAGCTCGACCGCGACGATCGCCCCGCCCCAGGGCGGCCCGCCCCTGTCGGGGATCCACAAGATCCAGCACGTGGTCGTGATCATGCAGGAGAACCGCTCGTTCGACTCCTACTTCGGCACGTACCCCGGCGCCGACGGGATCCCGATGCGCCATGGCCGCCCGAAGGTGTGCGTGCCCGATCCGATGACCCGGGACTGCGCGCGCCCGTTCCACGATCGCAACGACCGCAACCTCGGAGGCCCGCACAGCCAGGACAACGCGCTGGGCGACATCAACGGCGGGAAGATGAACGGCTTCATCGCCCAGCAGACCCAGGCGCGCACCGGCTGCGAGCAGTTGTTCAACCCGGCGTGCGGCCGGGGCGTGTCGCTCGGGCGGCCGGACGTGATGGGGTACCACGACGGCGCCGACATCCCCAACTACTGGGCCTACGCGAAGAACTTCGTGCTCCAGGACCACATGTTCCAGTCGGATGCCTCCTGGAGCCTGCCCTCGCACCTCTACATGGTCTCCGAGTGGTCGGCGCGGTGCCGAACGCCCGGCGACGCGATGAGCTGCGTCAACAACGACCAGATCGCCGGGCGACCCGCCGGACTTCCAGCAGCACAACCTCGGGATCTCGAGCCCGCGGAGCCCGAGCTACGCGTGGACCGACCTCACCTACCTGCTGCACAAGGCGGGGTCAGCTGGGGCTACTACGTGTTCAGCGGGACCGAGCCGCGACTGCGAAGACGACGCGGCGCTGTCGTGCAAGCCGGTGAGCCAGGACCGAAGACGCCGGGCATCTGGAACCCGCTGCCGTACTTCAGCACCGTCCAGCAGGACAAGCAGCTCTCGAACATCCAGTCGCTCCAGGACTTCTTCACGCAGGCGAAGGCCGGGAAGCTGCCGGCCGTCTCCTGGATCGACCCGAACGGGACCGTCTCCGAGCACCCGCCGGCGCTCGTCAGCACCGGCCAGACCTACGTCACGGGCGTGATCAACGCGCTCATGCGCAGCCCCGACTGGAGCAGCACCGCGATCTTCTTAGCGTGGGATGACTGGGGCGGGTTCTACGACCACGTGAAGCCGCCGCGGGTGGACGTCAACGGCTACGGGCTGCGAGTTCCGGGGCTGGTGATCAGCCCGTACGCCCGCAAGGGATACATCGACCACCGCACGCTCAGCTTCGACGCGTACGTGAAGTTCATCGAGAACGACTTCCTCGGCGGCCAGCGCCTCGACCCCGCGACCGACGGGCGGCCCGATCCGCGGCCCGACGTCCGCGAGGACGCGCCGCAGCTCGGCAACATCGCGCACGACTTCGACTTCACGCAGCCGCCGCGCCCGCCGATGATCTTGCCGGTGAAGCCGCACACGGATCTGCTCGCGCCGCGACCGGTCGTCGCCAACGCCCCGCCGGGGCCGATCAGGCGACTGGTGATCCGGGCGATCTCGCGGTACCTCGGGATCAGGCAGGCGCGGCTGCGCCTGACGCTCTCGTCGGGGGTCACGCTGCAGCAGCTCGCGCGCCGTCGCGGCAAGACGATCGCGGGCGTCAAACGCGCGGTCAACCGCGAGCTACGCGCCCAGGTCGCCCAGCTCGTGAAGTAGCGCTGGCGGGCGCCGCGCCAGTGGCTTAGGCTAACCGGCAAGCGGCATATGACTGGTGAGACGCAGCCCGGTGGTCGGCCTCCCGCGCCCGGCGAGCTCGCGCTGGTCCAGGCGTTCATCAACAGCCACTACGACCTGGAGCTCGAGCACGGCGCGGACCTGTTCGCGACGCCCGGGGCGCTGGCGGTGTGGCTGCGCCGGAGGGGGCTGCTCGGCCGGTCGGAGAACGTGACCGGCAGCGACGCACGCCGCGCGGTCGCGGTGCGCGAGGCGCTACGCGCGGTCGCGCGGGAGAACGGCGCGCCCGATCCGGGCCGGCTCGAGACCGCGCTGGACGCGCTGGACGAGGCGGGCCGCGGGCCCAGGTGGAGGTGCGGTTCGCCGCGGGCGGCCCGCGCCTGATCGCGGCGCCCGAACGCGGTGTCGACGGTGCGATCGCCGGCGTACTGGCGATCGCCGCCCGTGCCATGATCGACGGCAGCTGGCAACGGTTGAAGGTGTGCCCGGGCGAGCAGTGCGGCTGGGCGTTCTACGACCACTCGCGCAACCAGTCCGGCCGCTGGTGCTCGATGGCGGTCTGCGGTGGCCGCGCGAAGGCTCGCACCCACTATCGCCGGCACCGGGGAACGGACGGCTGATGCGAGCGCACGCTCGCTCCGCTGCGGCTCGTCGCGGCGCGCGTCCGGCGCCGACCGGGGCTGTGGCTGGCCCCCGCGCTCGGCATCGCGCTCGCGACGGCGTTCGCCGCGGCGGTAGCGGTCGAGGGAACGCTCGCCGGTGACCAGGCCGCCCGCGGCGTGCTCGGGCGGCTGCCCCCGCCGGGCGGACCGTCCGCGTGACCTGGCAGGGGCCGTTGAGCGCGCCCGATGCGCGGCGCGTCGGGGCCGCGCTGCGCGGGCTCCCGCTGGGATCCCGGACTCGGGTGCTGGTCCTCGACCCGGTCCGACTGAGCGGCGTGGTGATCCGACCGGCGGCGATCGCGCCGCTCGATCGGTGGCTGGACCGGAGCGCGGCCGGCCTTGGACAGTGCCGCACAGAGCGGTGTCCGATGCTGCTCGCCGGCCCCGGTCGCGTGCCGGCAGCGCTCGCGGCGCCCGGGGTGCGGATCGAGGTCGACCGGACCGGCCCCGCTCACCTCCGCGGTGCCGCTCGGCTTCGTCCCGGCCGGGAGCTCGAGCCCGCCGGTCCTGCTGACCGCGGACGTCGCCGGCTTGAACGCGCTCGCGGGTCTCAGCGGCGTCTACAGAACGAGCAGCTGACGCTCGCTCCGCTGCGCACTAGCGGACTCCACAGCTGGCAGCTCGCCGGGCTCGAGAGCAGGCTTTCCCGCGCGCAGGCGGCCGTCGCCGACATCGGCACGCAGTTCAGCCTCGGTGCTCCGTTCGCGGCGCTCGACGCCGCGCGGGGCCAGGCGCGGGCGGCGCCGCGCCGGCTGCTCCTGGCGGGCGGCGCCGCGATCACGGCGCTCGCGCTGTTCATCGTCCTGGTCGGCGCGGGACTCAGGCGCGACCAGCTCGAGGAGCTGGGGCGGCTCCGGAACGCCGGCGCGCGGGTCGGCCAGTCGGCCGTGTTCATCCTCGGCGAGTCCGCGTGGGTGTCGGCGGTCGGGCTGCTAGCGGGCGCGGGCCTCGGGGTCGCGGCGTCGGCCGTGCTCGCGGCCGCTGCCGGAGTGCCCGTCGGCAGCGTGCTCGCGCACAGCCTGATCACGTGGGAGGGGGTGGCGGCGCTGGCGGGAGGATGGATCGTGGCGACCGTGTTGCTTGCAGGGGCCGTGCTGGTCAAGAGCCCGCGCGTCGTCGACGCGTTTGCGCTGGCCGCGGCGGCGGCGCTGATCGCGGCGCTGGCGCTGAGCCCGGGCGGCGGCGACGCGACCGGGCTGCTGCTGGCGCCGCTGTGCTGCCTCGCGGCCGGAGTGGTCGTGTTCCGGGGCGCGGAGGCGGCGCTGCCGGCCGGCGAACGGCTGGCTCGACGAGGGCCGCCCGTCGTCCGGCTCGCACTCGTCGGGCTTGCCCGCGCTCCGGGTCTGCCGTCGCTGGCGATCGCGTTCGTCGCCGTGAGCGTCGGGCTCGGCGGGTTCGCGCTCGCGTACCGCGCGACGCTGATCCGCGGCTCGGCCGACCAGGCCGCCGACCGCGTGCCGCTCGACGCGACCGTCTCCCCCGGACCGAACTTCAACGCGCCGCTGGCAGTGGCCCCGCTCGCGCGCTGGCAGGCGCTGGCGCGCGGCAGCGTCGCACCGGTGAGGCGAACCGAGGCCAACTACCTCCGCGGCTCGGGGACCGTGACCGTCCCGGCGCTCGGCGTTCCGGCCGCGACGCTCGAGCGGATCCACGGCTGGCGTGTGAGCGACGGCTCGGCGCCGCTTTCCGTGCTCGCGCACAGGCTGAGACCGGCGGGACCGGTCCGCAACCCGGGCCCGATACTGGCCGCCGGGGCAGGGTCGCTGGTGCTGCGAGCGTCGTCGCCGGCACTCTCGGTGACAGTGACCGCGGACCTCCGCGGGCCCGGCGGCGCGATCCGGCAGCTACCGCTGGGTGTCGCGGGCGCCGGGCCGCGACTGCTGCGCGCCCGCGTGCCTCCCGGCCGCTGGGAGCTCGAGGCACTCGAGCTCGACGAGCCGACCGGTCTCGACATCACCAACGGCCATCAGAACGGCGAGAACGTCGCGGCCGCCACGCAGCAGCGGGTGCGCCTGACGTTGGGTCCGCTGCTGATCGGGCGCGGTCCCGGACAGCCCCCGCTCGACGTCGGTCTTGGAGGCTGGCGCGGAGTGGGGGCCGCGTCCGGGGCAGGCGCGGGGGCGACCGCGGCGACGGTTGCGTTCCAGACGAGCGGCGCTCCCGGCATCGTCCGTCCCGAGCAGCCGAGCGACACCCGGCCGGTTCCGGTGCTGGCCGATCCCCAGACCAGCGCAGCGGCGACTGCCGGCCGGCTGCTGGCGCTGACCGTCGACGGCGTGGCGCTCCGCGCGCGGGTCGTCGGGACGATTCGGAGGCTTCCCGACGCTCGGCGCCGCTGCCGGTGGCTTGATCGTCGCCGACGAGGCCACGCTCGCAGCTGCGCTCGACGCCCAGCTCCCGGGACAGGGCCGTCCCGACGAGCTGTGGATCGCGACGTCCCATCCCGCGGCGCTGCGGGAGGCGCTCGCCCGACCGCCGCTCGACCAGCTGAGCTCGACCTTCAGGTCCGACGTAGCGCGGCAGCTCTCGTCGGCGCCGATCGCCCGTGGCGTCGAGCGAGCGCTGCTCGTGGCCGCGCTGCTGTGGGCGGTGCTGGGAGTGCTCGGACTGCTGACGGCGCTGATCGGGCCGGCGCGAGATCGGGCGGTCGAGTCCGATCTCGAGGCCCAGGGCGTCGGGCCGTCCGCGCTGCGGCGCGAGGCGAGAGCGAGGCTCGCGATTGCCGGCGTGCTGGGGGTCGGCAGCGGGATCGTGATCGCGCTGATCCTGACGCTGGCTGGCGGTGACGAGCGTGCGGGCGGCGGCGACGGTCGCGACCCGCGGCCGCCGCTCGTGACGATCGTGCCCGTCGCCGAGCTGGCGGTCTGGGCGGTTGTCGTGCTGGTCCTGCTCGCCGCCGCGGGCTGGCTCGCGACGCGCCGGATCGGCGCCGCCGGACGGACCCGCCGGGTCGGGCCGAGGAGGCTCGCCGGCCCCGGCGGAGAGCTCAGCGAGGGTGTCGCCCGATGACGTTCGCCGTCGAGGTCAGAGACGTCTTCTGCGTGCACCGCACGGACGAGGGCGACGCCGCTGCGCTCCAGGGGATGAGCCTCGAGGTCGGGGCCGAGGAGATCGTGTGCGTGCTCGGCCCGAGCGGCGCCGGCAAGAGCACGCTGCTGCGGGTGATCGCGGGACTCCAGCTCCCTTCGGCCGGAGTCGTGAACGTGGTCGGCGCGGACGTCGGCCGGCTCGGGGCGCGGGCCCGCGCGCGAATCCGCAACCGCTGCCTCGGGTTCCTCGGTCAGCGAGCGGACGCCGCGCTGTCCCCGGCGCTGCCGGCTCGCGCCGCGCTGGCGCTTCCGCTCGCGCTGCGCGGGATCGACCGCCCCGAGCGTGAGCGCCGGATCGGTGAGC
The DNA here is from genome assembly GCA_963770735.1 of uncultured Solirubrobacterales bacterium. Lineage (GTDB taxonomy): Bacteria > Actinomycetota > Thermoleophilia > Solirubrobacterales > Solirubrobacteraceae > Palsa-465. The sequence goes on from CAVYRB010000003.1 coordinate 345,519, forward strand.
TGCTCGAGGCGGCCGGCCTGAGCGATCGCGGCGACGCGGTCGCGGCGGAGCTGTCGGGCGGCGAGCGCCAGCGCCTCGCGCTGTGCGCCGCGCTGGCCCATCGCCCCGCGCTGCTGCTGGCGGACGAGCCAACCGGGGAGCTCGACGAGTCCGCGGCCGACGACGTTCGCAGGCTGATCGTCGAGCTCGCCCGGCGCGAACGGACGAGTGTGGTGCTCGTCTCCCACGATCCCGGGATGATGGATTTCGCCGACCGCACGGTCCGCGTGCGGGACGGGCGAGTGGTCGAGGACGGACGCGATGCCGATGCGGCGCTGGTGGTCGGCCGCGGTGGATGGCTGCGCCTGCCAGACGGCTTGCTGAGAAGTGCCGGGATCGGCGGGCGGGCGCACGTGCAGGCCGTCCCGGGAGGCGTGCTCGTGTCCGCCGCTCCGGGCGAGCCGGCGACGCAGCCTGCACAGACAACGTCGGCAGCCGAGCCCGCGGCGTGGACGCCCGCTCGCGCGGCGTTCAGCGCCGTCACCCGCAGCTACCGCCAGGGCGCGGATGTACGGCGGGTGCTGGACGGCTTCGCCCACGATTTCGTGCCGGGTCGCATGACCGCGGTGACAGGCAGGTCCGGGAGCGGCAAGACGACGCTGCTGAGACTGATCGCCGGGCTCGACCGCCCCGACGCCGGGGCGCTGACGATCGACGGCGAGTCGCTCGACGCGCTCGACGCCGAGCAGCTGGCGGCGCTACGGCGTCGGCGGATCGGCTACCTGCCCCAGGAGCCGGCGCCAGTCGGGTTCCTGAGCGCCGAGGAGAACGTCGCGCTCGCGCTCGGGGCGCGGGGCTGGGACCCGCGCGAGGCGATGGAACGCGCAGGAGCCGTGCTCGGCCGGGTCGGCCTCTCGGAGCGGGCGCGCCAGCGCGTCAGCCGTCTCTCGGCGGGCGAGGCGCAGCGGGTGGCGCTTGCCCGCGCGCTCGCCGGCGCCCGAGGCCTGTTGATCGTCGACGAGCCGACCTCGAGGCTCGACGAGGCGAATGCCGGCGAGGTGGCCGGAGCTGCTCGCGAAGGCCGCAGCGGCTGACGGCCAGACGGTGATCTGTGCGACCCACGATCCGGCGGTGATCAGGGTCGCCGACGAGGTGCTGGCGCTCGACGCCGGCCCTCAGGCGGCGGCGCGCAGCTGACCGACCGTCGCCTCGGCGACCGACGAGGCGGTGATCGCGACCAGCCGCGCGAGGTCGGCCTCGGTGATCGACGAGCGGCGGCATCAGCACGACGACGTCGCCGAGCGGGCGGATGATCGCGCCGCGCCGGCGTGCGTTCAGCGTCACCCGGTGGCCCAGCCTCGCGGAGGGGTCCGAGGAGCTCAGCTCGATCCCGACCATGAACCCTCGCTGTCGGACCTCGGCGACGGCCGGCAGCACCGAGACCCGGTGCGCGAGCGTCCGGGTCAGCAGCTCGATCTTCGGCTGCAGGAACTCGAGCGTCTGCTCGCTCTCGAACAGCTCGAGCGTCGCGATCCCAGCCGCGCACGCGAGCGGGTTGCCGGTGTACGTGTGGCCGTGGAAGAACGTCCGGAGCTGCTCGGGGTCCCCGAGGAAGCCCGTCGTAGATCCGCTCGCTCGCGAGCGTTGCCGCGAGCGGCAGGTAGCCGCCGGTGATCCCCTTGCCGACGCAGAGAAGATCGGGCGAGACGCCCTCGTGCTCGCACGCGAACATCCGCCCGGTGCGACCGAACCCGGTCGCGACCTCGTCGCAGATCAGCAGCACCCCGTGCTCGTCGCAGAGCTCGCGTACGCGGCGTAGGAAACCCGGAGGCTGCATCAGCATCCCGGCGGCGCCCTGGACGAGCGGCTCGAGCACGACGGCCGCGACCGACTCGCCGTGCTCGGCCAGCAGCTGCTCGAGCGCGTCTGCGTCGCCGGCGGGAGCCTGCCAGGTGTCGAACAGCAGCGGCCGGTAGAGCGAGTGGAACGTCTCGATGCCGCCGACCGATACCGCCCCGAGCGTGTCGCCGTGATACGCGTTCTCGAGGCAGACGAACCCGGTGCGCCCGCGCTCGCCGCGCTGCACCCACCACTGGTAGGCCATCTTCAGCGCCACCTCGACCGCCGTCGACCCGCTGTCCGAGTAGAACACGCGGTCCAGGCCGGGCGGAGCGATCGCCGCCAAGCGCTCGGCGAGCTCGATCGCAGGCTCGTGCGAGAGGCCGAGCATCGTCGAATGCGCGACGCGGCCGAGCTGGGAGCGGACGGCGGCGTCGATCGCCGGGTGACGGTGGCCGTGGACGTTGCACCACAGCGAGGAGACGCCGTCGATGTAGGCGTTCCCGTCGGTGTCGTAGAGGTTGGTGCCCTCGGCGTGATCGATCACGAGCGGCGGGTCCTCCTCGCACCACGCCTGTTGCTGCGTGAACGGGTGCCAGAGATGCCGGCGGTCCGCGGCGGCGAGCTCGGCGGTCGTGCGCATGCCCGGGAACGTAGCTCGCTGCCCGGTCGGAATCGTGAAGGGATCCGGCGGAGCGCGGGCGGCCGTCTGGCAGCCTATGGCGCCCTTGCGCCTGAACTCCTCGCCGGTCCGTCAACTGATCGCCGGGACGCTCGTCGTCGCCGTCTTGATCGCGATCGAGATCGCGGTGCTGTCCTCGTCCTCGTCCTCGTCCTCGGCGGGGCCGCCGCCACGTCAGCTCGGTTCGATGTTCCAGGACGACGACCACCTCGTCTACACGACGACGCCCGTCGCGACGGCGACGCTCGACCGCCTGAAGCGCCTCGGGGTCGACACGATCCGGGTGACGATGCTGTGGAAGGCGGTCGCGCCGGAGCCGACCTCGGCGACAGCGCCGCCCGGCTTCAAGGCGGCGGACCCGGCGGCGTACCCGCCGGCCGCGTGGGCGCCCTACGACCGGCTCGTCTCGCTCGCGCGCGCGCGGGGGATAACGGTGCTGTTCAACATCACCGCCCCCGGGCCCGCGTGGGCGATGGCCCGCCGGGCGACGCCGCCGGCGTACGCCGATCACTGGATGCCCTCGGCGGCCGCGTTCGGCCAATTCGTCGCGGCCGTCGGCCGTCGCTACAGCGGCAGCTACACGCCGGCCGGATCTCCGGTGGCGCTCCCGGCGGTGCACGACTGGTCGATCTGGAACGAGCCGAACCAGCCGGGCTGGCTCGCGCCCCAGCTGCGATCCGGGGGCGGGCTCGCCGCGCCCGCTCTGTACCGGCGGTACGTTGACGCTGCGTGGTCGGCGCTATCAAGCACCGGGCACCGGACCGCCGACGATACGTTCCTGATCGGTGAGCTCGCGCCCGAGGGCTGCGAGCCGGGCAAGGCGTGCGTTTTCAAGGGCCCGAACCGGCCGATTCCGCCGATCCCTTTCGTGCGCGCCCTCTACTGCGTCGACTCGAGCTACCGGCCGTTGACGGGTGCCGCCGCCGTGAGCGTCGGCTGCCCGCAGACCCGGGACAGGCGTGCTTTCGTCGCGGCGAACACCGGGTTGTTCAGGGCGAGCGGCTTCGCCCACCACCCGTACTCGTTCTTTCTCGGTCCGGCGGTGTCGATGCCGGACCCGAACTTCGTGCCGCTGTCCGATCTCGGTCGCCTCGAGCGCGCGCTCGACGGCGCCTTCCGCGCCTACGGGGTCGCGCGCCGACTCGACCTGTACCTGACCGAGTACGGCTATGAGACCAATCCCCCGAACCCGTACCGCGGCGTCAGCCCCGCCACCCAGGCGCGCTACCTGAACGAGGCCGAGTACATGGCCTGGCGCGACACGAGGGTGCGCGCGCTGTCCCAGTTCCTGATCTACGACTCACCGCCTGACACGCGGTTCAAGCCCGGCTCGCTCGGCTACTGGTCGACGTTCCAGACCGGGCTGGCGTACCGGAATGGGGCGTTGAAGCCCTCGTACGACGCGTATCGGGTGCCGGTGTTCGTGCCCGACCAGACGGTTGACGCGGGGCGGGCGGTGCTGGTCTGGGCGATGCTGCGGCCTGCTGTGCGCGACCGCTCGGAGCAGGCAGCTGTGCAATGGCAGGCGTCGGCCGGCGGATCGTTCAGGACGCTTGACACCGTCGGCGTTCAGAACCCGACCGGCGCGCTGGCGGTGAAGGTCGGCCTGCCGGGGTCAGGGCTGCTGAGGGTGGCGTGGCGGGCCCCGGGGGGTGCGGTCTATTACAGCCGGGGGGTCGCGGTCCGAGTGCGGTGAGGCGCGGGGCGTCGCTCGAGGCCGGGCGCTTGTCTGCGTTATCGGGTCCTTGCGCGCAACTCGCCCCGGCGTTCTCCGTTTCATTTGAGCGGTGAGCTTCTTCGACCCGCCGCCGCAGCACGAGCCGGCCGAACCCCGGCGTTACCGAATGCCCGAGTGGGCGGGGCCTCCGGAGAACTACGTGCCCGGCGTGGTCGCGCTGGAGCTCGTACTGGTGAATACCGGGCGGGTCGCTGCGTGGATCGCTGCCGCCGAGGTGTACCCGACCGGAGTGAGTCTCAAGGTCGTCCTGCAGGGACGGGAGCCCGCGCGCCCCGGCGTCGAGGCCGGAGAGGGAACTTGGCGGTTCGGCGTCCAGTTCGCCGACGGAAGGAAGGCGACAACGTACGGGTTGGGCGCCTTCGCGCGGCTTGATCGTCTCGGGCCGGGGGCCGGCGGGGTGTCGCGGAGTTACAGCGCTGCCTCCGCCACCGGCTCGGGAGTTGCCTCCGGCGGTGATCCTCCGGAGGGCCCGTTGCTGCGCCCACGTGGCGGGGGCGGAAGCCGGACCAACTGGCACCAGGACCACTGGCTCTGGCCGCTGCCGACGCCGGGAGAGCTCCTGTTCGCGTGCGAGTGGCCGAACGTCGGTCTCGGCCTGACGACCACCACCACGAGCGCCGATGCCTTCCGCGAGGCCGCGAGCTTCGCCCAGGAACTGTGGCCCGCCGAAGATCTTCCGGCGTGGCCTGGCGCTCCCGCAGGGTGACCAACGCTCGGGCGCGAGCTCGGTCGAGCGCGCCCTCGACCTACCCCCGACCGCGGACCCGATCCACCAGCTCGCCCCACCTGCCGGCGGCCCGGTACCCCGCCTCCCCCCACGCGTGGCGCCAGCGCAGCGCCCACTCCGGCTCCCAGCCGCCCGCGATCGCGACCCAGCGGACGCACAACACCGCGCCGACGATCAGAGCCACGATCGCCATCAGGAGGATCGGGGCGGGTGGGCCGGCATCGGTGGGCGCGGTGAGCGACGCCGGCAGCGGCCCGCCGGCTCCGGCGTCCGCGCCGCGCGCCGCCAGCACCGCCCGTTCGGCGGCGGTGCTACACGCGCCGCTGGCGCGGGCGGCGAGCGCGTTCTGGACTGCGTTCGAGAAGTCGGCGAAATACTGCTGGCCGTAGGTGTCGATGCCCTTGAGCGCGGTCGAGAGCTGGGCGCTCGTGAACCGGCACGGCGGGATCGAACCGTTCACCTGGTAGACGTGGAGGACGTCGGTGTAGACGTTCGCGCGCGCGGTCGCGGCCGGCACCAGCGCCGACGCGAGCACCGCGGCCACGGCGAGTCGTCGCACGCGGTGAAGGTAGCGCTACCCGAGCCAGTGCTCGACGGGCAGCCCGGCGCCGGCCTCCGCCAGCGCCTGCGGCTCAGGCGCCGAAAGGCGCGGTAGCACCGACACGCTCACCCCGCCCAGCTCCGCGATCGTCGCCCGGTTCGAGCGCTCGATCTCGTCCGGTTCGGCGGGCCAGGGGTTGAGCACGACGCCCACCACGGAGAGCCCGCGCGAGCGCGCCGCCTCGAGCGTCAGCAGCGTGTGGTTGATCGTCCCGAGACCCGGACGTGCCACCAGGACCACCGGCAACGAAAGCGCCGCCGCGAGCTCGCGCATGTCATACCCGTGGGCGATCGGAACAAGCAGTCCGCCGGCGCCCTCGACCACGGCGAGCTCACCGTTCCTGACGGCGTCACGGATCGCACGCTCGAGCCCTCGCGGCTGCACCGGCTCGCCGGAGAGCTCCGCGGCGAGGTGTGGTGAGACCGCCGGCCCGAACCGCAACAGAGCAACTTCGCGTGGATCGTCGCCCGACACGCGCGCGAGCAGTTCGTGGTCGGGCGGCCAGACCGGGTCCGGGGGATCGTCGAGCCCGGTGATCAGCGGCTTCAGCGCTCGCACAGCGAGCCCTCGAGCGCGGAGCGCCGCGAGGATCGCGGCGGACACAGCGGTCTTGCCGACGCCCGTGTCGGTGCCCGTCACGAACAGGCCGCGCACGTGGCGCTCGGGCGACGACGCGTCGGCCAACGGCTAGGCGGCGAGCCTGTCGCGCTGCTCGACGTCGAACACGCCGGACGCGGGCGCCGACAGCTCGGCGACCGCCTGGGAGCGCGGCTCGATGCCCACCGACCGCACGGCGCCCGCGAGCACTCGGGCGGCGTCGCGTAGCTCGGCCGGGCGGTGCGAGGCCATCACGGCCAGCCGCAGCCGCGAGGTCATCGGCGGCACCGTCGGCGGCCTGATCGCCTGCGCGAACACCCCGCGTTCGAGCGCGAGCTCGCAGGCGCGGACGGTCGTGTCTGCGTCGCCCAGCACCAGCGGCATGATCTGGGTGCGCGATCCCGAGACGTCGAATCCCTCGTCGGTCAGCGCGTCACGCATCGTGGCCGCGTTCGTGCGCAGTCGCGAGACCAGCTCGGGCTTGGACTCGAGCAGCGAGAGCGCGGCGAGCGCACCGGCAGCAGCGGGCGGCGGCAGCGCGGTCGAGAAGATGAACGTGCGGGCGGTGTTCAGCAGGTAGTCGGCCATCTCCCGGTCGCACGCGGCGAACGCGCCGTAGGAGCCGAGCGACTTTCCGAGCGTGCCGACGATTACGTCGACCTCGTCCTCGAGCCCGGCCTCCGCGAGCGCGCCGCGGCCACCGGGCCCGAGCGCACCGGTTCCGTGCGCCTCGTCGACCAGCACCCGCACGCTGTGGCGCCGCGCGAGCTCCACGATCTCCGCGAGCGGCGCGACGTCTCCGTCCATCGAGAACACGCCGTCGGTGACGATCAACGCGCCGCGTCCCTCGGCCTGGCTGATCCCCCAGCTGAGGTGATCCAGGTCGAGATGGTGGTAGACGAACACCTCGGCTCGCGAGAGCCGGCAGCCGTCGATGATCGACGCGTGGTTGAGCTCGTCGGAGAAGACGACGTCCCCGGGCCGGGCGAGCGCCGCGATCACGCCCGCGTTGGCGAGGAAGCCAGATCCGAACAGCAGCGCCGACTCGCGGCGCTTGAACTCCGCCAGGCGCTCCTCGAGACGCCGGTGGATCGTCATCGTCCCCGACACGAGCCGCGACGCGCCGGCGCCCACGCCCCATCGCATCGCCGCGTCGGCGGCGGCCTCGCGGACCCGCGGATGGTCCGCCAGTCCGAGGTAGTTGTTCGACGAGAGCATCAGCACGGGCTTGCCGTCGAGCAGCACGTGCGGCCCCTGGGGCCCGGAGACCAGACGCGTGTGGCGGTGGAGGCCAATCGCCTCGAGCTCGCTGAGCCGCGCCTCGATCTCGATCATGTTGGGCGGGAAACATAAGGCCGCGTCCGGACGTACCGGCCCCGCGGGTTTCTCAGCACGGAGCGCTGAGCTTCTCGTGGAGCTCACCGCCCGTCGTGCCGCGCGTCAGCTGAAAGCGCCCGAGCGGCTGCTTGGACCCGGGCTTCGAGAACACGCACTTGTTCTGCACGAACACGATCTGGTAGCGCTCGAGCAGCCACGACAGGAGCTCGTTCGGGATCTTCGGGTCGTTCGTCCCCTCCTGACCGTAGTTCCCGTACGGGGGGGCGAACGCGAGCGGCTGCTCGTCCGGGAGCTGGTCGTGGAGCGTCTTCGCTCCCTGCTCGATGTCGCCGAACGCGCGTAGCCGCCATCCGTCGAGTGACTCGTGCTCCTCCCGGTAGGCATAGAACGCGCCGTAGTCCTTCTCGCTCGGGCCGTACCGGATGTACTGATGACCGAGCCAGGAGTGCAACTGAACGCCCCAGCGCCCGCTCTTCACCATCGTCCGCAGCTGATCCCAGGTGAGGTAGCCCTTGGCGCCCGTGTCGACGCGGTACGCGTCGACGAACATCGTCGCGGTGAAGCCCTCTCGCTCGAGCGCGCCGTCGCTGTCGAGCCAGGAGCTCGTCAGGCCGTCGTCGAACGTGATCAGCAGCGGGCGGGACGGGAGCTTCTCGGGCCGGCCGGCGACGTACCCGGCGAACTGCGCGAGCGTGACCGTGTGGTAGCCGGCGTGGTGAAGCAGCGCCATCTGCTTGGCGAAGTCCTCGGTCGTGATCGCGTACGCGGCGTCGGCCTCGTTGGCGAAGTCCTTCTTGGTACCGATCCCGTGGTACAGCAGCGTCGGGATCCCGGGTGGCGTACTCGCCGGAGCCCACACCTGCTTCTCTTCGGCCGAGAGGGTGACGGCGGGTGGCGTCGCCGGCTGCGTCGAGGTCTCGCTGACGCCGCCACCGCAGCCGAGCGGCACGGCGAGCACCACCAGCAGCCCCAACGCCCTGAGTGCGCAACGCACCAAACCGCGACCCTATCCGGTCGCGAGTCCGCTCAGGCAGCTTCGCGCGCTGACGCCTCGCGCGTGGTGCGATCCTGGCCGGTGTTCGGCGCCCCGTCGGGTCGTGGTGGGACCGAGCGCTTGCGCTCGAGGCGCAGCTGCGACGCCGGATCCCACAGCCGGATCTCGAGCGCCGGCTCGGCCAGCGCCTCCGAGACGACATCGGGAGTCTCCGGCGTGTCGCCGTCGAGCCACCCGGAGCGGTTGTCGGGCCGCGGGGAGGAGCCGTTGTCCGGCTGGCGCGCGATGTTCAGCCCGAGCTCCTCGAACATCTCGCGGTCCTCCTCGGGGGTGTTGCCGAGCGTCGTCAGGAAGTTGCCCATCATCACGCCGTTCAGCCCCGCCTTGACCGCGGTCTGCTGGAGCTCGCCGAGGTTCTCGACACGGCCGCCGCAGAGCCGGAACAGCGCGTCCGGGAGGATCAGTCTGAAGATCGCGATCCACTTGACCGCCTCCCATGGGGCCATGTAGTCGCGGTCGCCGAACTTCGTGCCCGGGCGGGGGTTGAGCAGGTTGATCGGGACGCTCGTGGGGTCGAGCTCAGCGAGCTCGAACGCCATCTCGACCCGCTGCTCGCGGCTCTCGCCGAGGTTGAGGATCCCGCCGACGCAGGTCTCGAGCCCGGCCTGCTTGACCGAGTCGATCGTCCGGATCCGGCCCTCGTAGCGGACCGTCGAGGTGACCTCGGGGTAGTAGGAGCGCGAGGTCTCGACGTTGTGATGGACCCGCTGGACGCCCGCCTCTTTCAGCGCGCCGGCGCGATCGGCCGAGATGTGGCCGATCGACACGCACCGCTTCAGGTTCGTGTGCTCGGCGACGAGCCGGGCGCCGACGAGCACCTTCTCGAAGTCGCGTTTCGAGAGCCCCTGTCCCTGGGTGACCATGCAGAACCGGTGCGCGCCGGCCGCCTCGGCGGCGCGGGCGTGCTCCAGGATCTGCTCGGGCTCCATCATCGCGTGCATCGGCGTGTCGGCCTCGGCGTAGCGGGACTGCGCGCAGAAGCCGCAGTCCTCGGCGCAGCCGCCGGACTTGGCGTTTACCAGCGAGCACATGTCGGTCGAGTCCGCGAACCGCTCGCGGCGCACCGCCCACGCGCGCTCGACGAGCGCGCCTATCTCAACGTGATCCTCGAGCTCGCCGAGGCGTAGCGCCTCTTCGCGAGTGATCAGCGGCGGCACGGGCGGAGAAGATACGAGCGGCCGCGGACGTTAAGCGCTCAGCGATCGCGCCACTCTGGGCGTCGCTTGGCGGCGAACGCCCGCACCGCCTCGCCGAAGTCCTCTGAGGACAGCGACGAGAGGCGAAGCTCGAGCAGCTCGCGCTCCACCTCGGGATCGAGCTGGCCGCGTCCCGCGAGCAGCTCGCGGATCACACGCTTGTTGCCCCGCTGCGCGATCGGCGCGTTCGCGGCGATCTCGACCGCGAGCTCGACCGCCTCCTCGGCGAGCCGGTCGCGCTCGGCGATGTAGTTGATCAGCCCCCAGCCTCGGGCGGTGCGGGCGTCGACCCGCCGTCCCACCAGGAACAGCTCGCGCGTGCGCGCCGCGCCGATCGTGTCGATGAACTTCTGGAGGCCCGTGTGCGAGTAGATCAGGCCGAGCTTCGCCGGTGGCATACCCGAGCGCGATCGTCCCGGCGGCGATCCGCAGGTCGCACGCCAGCGCCAGCTCGAGGCCGCCGCCGATCGCGTGGCCGTTGAGCGCCGCGAGCGTTGGATACCGGTACTGCTCGACGGCGTCGATCGCGGCCGCGAAGGGGTGCGCGACGAGCCTGTCGGCCTCCTCCGCGAGGATCCCGTCGGGGAGCCCCGAGAGGTCGTACCCGGCCGAGAAGATGCTCCCCTCGCCGGTAATGACCACGCACCTCGCCTCGAGGCACGGGACCGTCGAGGCGAGCGCGTCGAGGATCGCGTGGTCGAGCGCGCCCCGCCGATCGGGGTTCGAGATCGTCAGCCGGACGACGCCTGGGGCCGGCTCGTCCACCAGCAGCCGGCCGCCGGCATCTCGCTCTCCGGTGCCGCTACTCGAGGACAACGAGCGTGTCGCCCTCGGAGACCGACTGGCCCTCGGCGACGACGATCTCCTTGACGACCCCGGGGTCCTCGGCCTCGACCGGCATCTCCATCTTCATCGACTCGAGGATCACGACGGTGTCGCCCTCCTCGACGTTGTCGCCCACCTCAACCTCGATCTTCCACACGGTGCCCGTGATGTGGGCCTCGACCTCGGCCAACGGACCAACCCTCCTGTGCTCGCGGATAAGTGCCCTCCAGACCGGACGGCACGATAGTGGGGCGCGCGGCCTGAAGTCCCTCCAGTTTCCGGGATCCGTCCGCGGCGCCCTGTTGACTTCGCGTTCCCATGAGGATTCGATTGGGCTGAGGGAGATGGAGAGCAAGAGCTTGTTCATCAGCTCGTGCTCGCGGCGGGAGCTTGCCCGCCGGAGGCCGAGCAAGACCGCGTGGCGGCTGCAGCTGACGGTCGCGCTCGCGCTGTTGATCGCGGCGCTGTTTGCGTTCGCGATCGTGCGGCTCGGGCTCTGACGAGCAGGAAAAACGTAGATTGGTCGCGACGTGATCCTCGCGATCGATCAGGGGACGACCGGGACGACCTGCCTGGTGTTCGATTACGGCGGCGAGCTGGTCGGCCGCGCCTACAGGGAGTTCGAGCAGCACTTTCCCGACCCGGATGGGTCGAGCACGACGCCGACGAAATCTGGACGGTGACCCACGCGGTCGCCGGAGCGGCGCTGAGCGATGCCGGGCTCGTGCCCGGCGAGCTCGATGCCGTCGGCATCGCCAACCAGCGGGAGACCGTCTGTGTCTGGGATCCGAGCGACGGCCGGCCGCTGCACCGCGCGATCGTCTGGCAGGACCGCAGGGGAGCCGCGCGCTGTGCCGAGCTTATGGAGGGCGGCTACGAGCCGCTGGTCCGCGAGCGAACCGGGCTCGTTCTGGACCCGTACTTCTCGGCGACGAAGATCGAGTGGTTGCTCCGTAACGTCGACGGCCTCGCCGAGCGCGCCCGCGACGGCCGCGCCGTGTTCGGCACGATCGACGCGTGGCTGATCTTCAAGCTCACGGGCGAGCTCGCGACCGATCCGTCGAACGCGTCGCGGACGCTGCTGTTCGACATCCATGCGGGCGACTGGGACGGCGAGCTGCTCGAGCTGTTCGGGGTGCCCGAGCGGGCGCTCCCGAGACCGGCGACGTCGAGCGGCCCGATCGGGACGACCCGCGCGGAGGCGCTGCACGGTCACGAGGTGCCCGTTGCCGGTGTCGCAGGCGACCAGCAGGCGGCGCTGTTCGGGCAGGCCGCGGTCGATCCCGGGCTCGGAAAGAACACCTACGGAACGGGCTCGTTCGTGCTTCAGAACGCCGGCTACGAGGCGCCCGAGCCGGCGGACGGACTGCTGACCACGGTCGCGTGGAGGATCGGGGCCGGACGGCTCGCGTACGCGCTCGAGGCCGCGATCTTCGTCACCGGCGCCGCGGTGCAGTGGCTCCGCGACGGGCTCGGGATCATCTCCGACGCCGCCGAGACCGAGGCGCTCGCGCGCTCACTGGAAGGCAACGACGGCGTCTACTTCGTGCCGGCGCTGACCGGGCTCGGATCTCCCTACTGGGACCCATATGCCCGCGGGACGATCGTGGGCCTGACCCGGGGAACCGGCAGGGCGCACCTCGCGCGGGCGGCGCTCGAGGCGATCGCCTACCAGACGGTCGACGCGGTGCGGGGGATCGAGCGGGCGTGCGCAGTGCCGCTGACTGAGCTGCGCGCCGACGGCGGGGCGACCGTCAACGACTGGCTGATGCAGTTCCAGGCGGACGTCCTCGGCGTCCCGGTGATCGTGCCCGAGGTGGCCGAGACGACGGCGCTCGGGGCGGCGTACCTGGCCGGCGTCGGCACCGGCATCTGGACGATCGAGCAGGTCCGCTCGCAGTGGCGCGAGAAGCGTCGGTTCGAGCCCTCGATGGGCGAGGATCGCCGCGCGCAGTTGCTCGAGGACTGGCGCCGAGCGGTCGATCGCGCGCGGGCGTGGGCGATCGAGTAGCGTCCGCGGCGTCACCACCGGAGGCCGACCGGGTATTGATCTGTAGATGCCGGACGTCGAGCTAAAGCCGCAGGTCTACAGGGACCCGCGACCGAAGGAGTACTTCGATCAGTTCCACGAGCGCGCTCGTGCCGGCCGAGCCGGGTGGACGTACGACCCCGTGCACCTGGTGGTTGTCCCGTACATGCTCGCGTTGTTCAGGGCGCGCGGGCTCGGTACCGAGAACGTCCCGAACGGGCCGGTGATCCTCGCGCCGAACCACGGGTCGTTCATGGACCACTTCTTCACCGGCGCGTTCATCCGCCGCCGCGTCAGGTTCATGGCGAAGTCGCAGCTGTTCAAGGGCGCGATCCCGATCTACATCTTCAGCCACGGGGGCGTGTTCCCGGTGCGCCGCGGCCATCACGACGAGGACGCGTTCCAGACCGCGTTCAAGGTGCTCAGCGACGGCGACGCGGTCGTCATGTACTGCGAGGGCGGCCGGTCGCGAACCGGGCAGATCTCCGACGAGGCAAAGCCGGGGATCGGGCGGCTCGCGCTCCAGTCTGGGGTGCCCGTCGTCCCGATCGCGATCCTCAACTCGCAGAAGGTCCGCAACTGGAAGCGCCTCGAGTTCCCGAAGGTGCTGATCCAGTACGGCGAGCCGGTCAGGTTCCCGCTGATCGCCGAGCCCACGCGCGAGCAGCAGCAGGCGGTCGCCGACTACGTGCTCGAGCGGATCCGCGAGCTGCACACCTCGCTCGCCACGCTCGGCTTCCGCGGCTCGATTCGCGAGCTGAAACGCAAGCGACTCGGTAAGCCGTCGCCACCTGCGCCGCCTGCTCCAGCCCAAGCTCCTCAATCGCCGACTCACGCATCTTGAACTTCTGAACCTTCCCGGTGACCGTCATCGGGAAGGCGTCGACGAACTTCACGTAGCGGGGGATCTTGTAGTGGGCGATCTGGCCTTTGCAGAAGTCGCGCAGCTGCGTCGTCTGTCACCGCTCCGCCGGGACGCCGGATCACCCACGCCATCAGCTCCTCCCCGTAGCGCTCGTCGGGGACGCCGATCACCTGGACGTCCGCGATCTCGGGGTGGGTGTATAGAAACTCCTCGATCTCCCGCGGATAGAGGTTCTCGCCGCCGCGAATCACCATGTCCTTGATCCGACCGACAATCCGCACATAGCCGTCCCCGTCGAGCGTCGCGAGGTCGCCTGAGTGCATCCAGCCTGCGGCGTCGATCGCTTCGGTGGTCCGCTCGGGATCGTTCCAGTAGCCGCGCATCACCAGATACCCGCGGGCGCAGAACTCGCCAGGCGTGCCGCGGGGGACGATCCGTCCATGATTGGCGTCCGGCCGACCCCGACGATCTTGATCTCGGTGTGCGGCATCACCTGGCCGACGGTCCCGCACCGGTGCTCGAGCGTGTCGTCGACGCGCACGAACGTCGACACGGGGGAGGTCTCCGTCTGGCCGAACGCGATCGAGATCTGCTCGATCCCCATCTCGCCGTTGACACTTCTTCATCACCTCGACCGGGCAGGGCGACCCGGCCATGATCCCCGTCCGCAACGAGCCGAGGTCGTAGTCGGCGAAGGTCGGCAGCCCGAGCTCGGCGATGAACATCGTCGGAACGCCGTAGAGGCTGGTGCAGCGCTCCTCCGCGCACGCACGCAGCGTTGCTTCGGGGTCGAACGACTCGGCCGGGTAGACGACGCACGCGCCGCTCGAGGTGCATGCGAGGTTGCCGATCACCATCCCGAAGCAGTGGTAAAGCGGCACCGGGACGCAGACGCGATCGCGCTCGGTATAGGCCGAGCAGCCGCGCGAGGAAGTGACCATTGTTGAGGATGTTGTTGTGGCTGAGCGTCGCGCCCTTCGGGAATCCCGTCGTACCGCTCGTGTACTGGATGTTGATCGGCTCGTCGAAGTCGAGCAGCTCGCCGGCCGCGCGGACCTCGTCCGGCCGACGCGCCCGCCGAGGAGATGTCCTCCCACTCGGCGGTCTCGAAGAAGATCGCCTGCTCGAGCTCCGGCAGATTCGGGCGGACCTGGTCGACCATCGAGACGAAGTCGGAGCCCTTCACCTCCTGGGAGGCGAACAGCAACCGGCAGCCGGACTGGCCAAGCGCGTACTCGAGCTCGCTGGTCCGGTAAGCGGGGTTGACGTTGACGAGGATCACCCCGAGCTTCGCTGTCGCGTACTGGACGATCGCCCACTCGGCCCGGTTCGGGCCCCAGACGCCGACCCGGTCGCCCTTGCCCGAGCCCGGCGGCGAGGATCCCGCCCGCGAGCCGGTCGACGGCATCGCCGAACTCGGCGTACGTGTAGCGGACGCCCTGCCGGCACGACACGAGCGCGTCGGCGTCCGGGACGCGCGCGATCGTGCGGTCGAGGTTCTGGCCGATCGTCTCGCCGAGCAGCGGCTCCGCGCCGGTCCCATGGGCGTAGGACTGCATCGTGGCTCTCTCCCTCTCGTTGGCTTGAAAGGATGCTAACCGTGAGCGTGCTGCGAGCAGAGCCTTCTGAACGGCCGAGCGATCGCGGTGTCGGGAGAGGCCCTCGCCGGGCCGCTCGAGCGACTCGGCGCGCGAGTCGAGCCGCTCCCGCCGTCCGACGGCGACGAGGACCGCGTGGGGGAGTGGGCGCGCGGCGCGGCGCCGCTTCAAGCCGTCGTATACGACGCGCGTCCGGCGTTCGGCGCGGGAGGCGAAGCGGCGCTGGCGGAGTCGCTCGAGCGCGGGTGGATCGCGGTCCGCGAGGTCGCAAACGGCGCGCTGATCCCGGCCGACGAGCCCGGCAAGGTCGTCCTGGTCGGTCCGCGCCCGGACGCCGGGCCGCACGCCGAGGCGGCCCGCGCGGGACTCGAGAACCTCGCGCGGACGCTGTCGGTCGAATGGGCGCGGTTTGGGGTGACCGCGGCGATGGTCGCGCCGGGTCGGTCCACGACCGACGACGAGGTCGCCGAGCTCGTCTGCTTCCTGGTCTCGCCGGCGGGTGAGTACCTGTCCGGCTGCAGGCTGGAGCTCGGGGCGGTTTAGCGCACATCCACTGCATGTATGGATCCGCATAGATCGGATGCGGGACAATCGGGGGGTGAGGAAGTGGAGCGCGTGGCTGGCGGTGCTCGGGGTTGTGCTGCTCGCGGTGCCGATCGCCACGGGAACGTCCCGCGCGCGGGCGCCGGACCGGCGCGCGCACCCTGACGCGCAGCGGATCCTCGCCTCGCTCCGGCTCCCACCAGGGGCCACCGAGGTGAGCGCAGACCCGTCGTCCGCGCGCGTGCTCGGAGCCCCGCCGGCGCGGCCGCTGGTCCCGAGACTCGTCGACCTTCACGCGTTCTGGCGGGTTCCGGGGGAGCCTGCGCAGGTTCTCGCGTGGATCGAGGCCCACGCGCCGCGCGGCGCGCACCAGGACATGGGCGGCGCGAGTTCCCCGGAGGCCGGCGGCTCCCGGGCCGCCACGATCGGCACCGCGTGGGCCGGGTTCGGCTTTGCGGATATCCCGCGTGCGCTCGGCGATCGCGAGCTGATCGTGACCGTCACCCACGCGCGGGACGGCGGCGCAGCTCTGCGCGCCGACGCGCAGTCGGCGCCGCTCGCGCACCGCACGACCGCCGAGCGGATCCCGGCTGGGATCACCGCGATCGCGGTCTCCGAGCGTCGCCTGAGCGGCCCATCGCCACCGCCCGGGACGGTCACGGACCCCGCCAAGGTGCGCCGGGTCGTCGCGCTCGTCAACGCGCTGCCGCTCGGGCCGAGTGGACCGATCGCGTGTCCCGCCGACATGGGGCCGTTCGTGATGCTGAGGTTCTCGTCGGCCGGGCGCCGCGTTGCGACCGCGGTCGCCGACGGCAGCGGCTGCGGCTTCGTGAGCCTGTCGATCCGCGACCGCCGCGAGCCGATCCTCGCGGGGGGCGCCGTCCTCCTCAGAAAGCTCTCGTCGCTGCTCCGGACCAGCTTCTAAGCCGGCCCCTCCGCCCACGGCACCACGACCGCGTCCTCGAATGCGGTGAGTCGCGCGCGACGACGTACTCGGCCGGTTCCGAGTCGGAGGCGTTCTCGAGCACGTGGGTCTCGCGTGGCGGGACGTACACGAGGTCCCGTGGCTCGAGCAGCAACTCGTGCTCGAGGCGATCGCCCCACTTGACCCGTAGCGATCCCGAGAGCATGTACACGGCGCTCTCGCATCCCTCGTGATAGTGCGGTCGCGACTGCGCGCCCGGGGGCACCCTGAACACGGCCATGTAGATGTTGCGCGCGCCGGCGGTCGCCTGCGAGATCTCCGAGCCGCCGACGACGCCGCGAGGGAGCTCCTGATCGGCTCCCGGCTTGACGACCTTCATGGCCAGACAACACTAGTCGGCCCTTCGCGAACCTCGATCTGCAGCGGCGGCTGCGGCGCCGCCTCGTGGTCGACCTGGAGCGTCGCGTGGTGGACGTCGAAGCGCTCCAGCAGCACGCTGCTGGAGTTCCCGGCGGAGCTCGTGGCAGTCCGCGCCGGCGCGCACTACGACGTGCGCCGACAGCGCCGGGAAGCCCGAGGTTATTTCCCAAACGTGCACGTCATGCAACTCGACGACGCCCGGGTAGCCGGCGAGCGCGCGCCCGATCTGCTCGGGGTCCAGGCCGGCCGGCGCCATCTCCAGGAACACGCGTCCCGACGCGATCAGCAGCGTCCAGGAGGCGTGAAGCATCAGCGCGACGACCACCAGCGAGGCGATCGGATCGGCGCGGTTGAAGCCCGTCGCCAGGATGATGATCGCCGCGATCGCAGTCGCGATGAATCCGTACAGATCGGTGAGGATGTGGCGAAAGGAGCCCTCGACGTTGAGGCTCCGCTCGTGGTCGGAGCCGCCGGCGAGCACGCGCGTCGCAGCCAGATTGACGATCACGCCGACGATCGCGACCACGAGCACGATCGTCCCCTTGACCGACTCGGGGTGCACGAGCCGCGAGATCGACTCGTAGCCGAGCACCAGCGCCAGCACCAGCAGCGTCACACCGTTGGCCTGCGCGCTCAGGATCTCAGCGCGGCCGAGGCCGTAGGTCATCGAGCCGCGGGCGGGCCGTACGGCGAGCCGCGCGGCGAGGAGCGATAGCGCGAGCGCGAACGCGTCGGTCAGCATGTGCGCCGAATCGGAAATCAGTGCGAGCGAGGACGCGACGATCCCGGCCGCCACCTCGAAGACCATGAAGCCGAGGATCAGGCCGAGCGCGATCGTCAGCGACCGGCGGTCGGCGTCGCGCGTGTCGTGGGCGTGGCCATGCGCCATCAGTTGAGCGAGGGATCGGCGGGCATCCGCGCGACCAGCGCGTAGCTGCCGCCCTTCCGCGTCAGGACGCGTGACCACAGCTCTCGCGGCTCGTCGGAGAACGCGTCCTCGGCGTCGGCGGGCTCGAGGATCCAGTCGCCGCGCTCGATCTCGTCGTCGAGCTGCCCGGCGTCCCAGCCGGCGTGCCCGACGAATGCCCGTCCTGTGCGTAGCCCCGCCGCGTGCTCTTCGAGTGCGGCGCCGGCCCCCAGCACGCCGACGTCGTCGAACGCGACCAGGGCGCCGTCGCCGGGGTCCTCGAACTGGCCGAGCACGACCACGCCCGACGGCTGCACCGGGCCCCCGATGTAAAGCGGCTCGTCCGGGTCGACGAGCTCCTCGATCTCGGGCACGGCTTCGCCGACCAGCGTCTCCGACGGCCGGTTCAGAACCAGCCCGAAGGCGCCCTCCTCGGAATGCTCGACGATCAGCACCACCGTGCGCCAGAAGTTCGGATCGGTCAGTGCCGGCCCGGCGATCAGGAGCTGTCCGCGAACCGAGTCCACCGCCTAGAGCCCCAGCGAGCGGCCGAGCACTTCCTTCATGATCTCGTCGGTCCCGCCCCCGATCGGGCCGAGCCGCGCGTCTCGCGCGGCGCGCTCCACCCAGTACTCGGCCATGTAGCCGTTGCCGCCGTGGATCTGCAGGCAGGTGTCCATCACGTCGAAGCACGCTCGCTGCGTCGCGAGCTTGGCGATTGTCACCTCCCGGACCGCGTCCTCGCCCGCGATGTACCGGCGCAGCGCCGAATAGGTCACGTCGCGCCCGGCCTCGATCGTGGTAGCGATCTCAGCGAGCTTGTGGCGCGTCACCTGGAAGTGTCCGATCTCCTTACCGAACGCCTTGCGCTCGAGCGCGTACTTCAACGTCCGCTCGAACGCCGCCTGCATCGCGCCGACCGAGCCGAGCGCCATCAGCAGGCGCTCCCACTGGAAGTTGGCCATGATCAGGTAGAAGCCCTGGTTCTCTTCGCCGAGCAGATTCTCGTCGGGCACGAATACGTCGTCGAAGCTGATCGTCGCCGTGTCGGAGGCATGCCAGCCGAGCTTCTCGAGCGCGCTCGACTCGACGCCGGGCCCGCGGTCGACGATCAGGAACGACAGCCCGTGGTGGCCGCCCTCCTGCGTCGTCTTGACCGCGGTCACGAGGAAGTCGGCGCGCACGCCGCCGGTGATGAACGTCTTTGACCCGTTGACGACGTAGCCGCCGTCCACACGCGTCGCGGTCGTGCGGATTCCCGCGACGTCCGATCCCGCGTCGGGCTCGGTGATCGCGAGCGCCGCGATCCGCTCGCCCCGGATCCCCGGAACCAGGTAGCGCTGCTTCTGATCCTCGGTCCCGAACCGGTTGATCGGCGGAAGCGCGATCCCCTGGTGGGCGCCGATCCCGGCGCCCAAGCCGCCCGAGCCGCACCGCGAGAGCTCCTCGACGAATACGGCGTCGGCGATCAGATCGTCGTCACCGCCGTACTTGGCCGGGAACTTGAGGCCGATGTAGCCGAGCTCGGCGAGTCGGCCGAACACTTCGTTGGGGAACCACCGCGCCTCCTCCCACTCGCGCGAGTGGGGGAACAGCTCGGTCTCGACGAACCGGCGGACGGCGACGCGAAACTCCTCGTGCTCCGCCGTGAACGGAGGAAGCGGCCGGCGGAGCGCTCGCCGTTCCGGCGCCTGCTTTCTCGGCCAGGCTCATGTCAAGCACTACCGTATCGGTGGACGGTCGGGTTAGGGTGGTGCAGCGATGTCCGAGAACGGAGTCAAGGGCTCGGGGCGACTGCTGTTCGCGATGGCACTGGCCAGCGGGATCACCTCGGTCCCGAACGCCGCGATCGTGCTCGCGCTGCCGACGATCCACCGCCAGTTCGACGCCTCGCTGACCGAGCTCGAGTGGACGGTCACGGGATACCTGCTCGCGTACTCGGCGCTGATGATCGCCGCGGGCCGCCTCGCCGACGTGTTCGGGCGGGTGCGGCTGCTCACGATCGGCACGCTCGTCTACATGGCGGCGTCGATCCCCGCCGCGCTCGCTGGCAACGCGACGGTGCTGATCGTCAGCCTCGTCGTGGTCGGGGTGGGCGGCGCCGTCCTGACCCCCGGATCGCTGGCGATCGTGACCGACACCTTCCGCGGCTCAGGCCGAGGGCTCGCGGTCGGCGTCTGGGGCGGGGCGAGCGCCGTGTTCGGAGGAATCGCGCCCGCGCTCGGCGGCTTCTTCACCGAGGCGACCTCGTGGCGGTGGATCCTGTGGTTCAACGTAGGCGTCGGGGCGTTGATCCTGCTCGGGGTCCGCCGCGCGCCGGAGAGCTTCGACCGGGAGGCGAGCCGGCACATCGACATCGGCGGTGTCGCGCTGTCGGTCACGGGACTCGGCGCGCTCGTGCTCGCGTTCAACGAGGCGCCGACGCCGTGGCCGTTCGACTCGGTGCGGTTCATCATCGTTCTGGTCGGTGGGCTGCTGGCGCTGGCGGCGTTCGCGTGTGCTCGAGCGCCGGCTTCGCGACCCGCTGATCGACCTGGGGCTGTTCGCGCGCCGGAACGTCACCGGGTCGACGGTCGTCCTGTTCGTGTTGAACTTCGGCAACGGCGCGGTCCTGTTCTTCCTGCCGCTGTTCCTGCAGGAGCAACTCGGGTTCGGGGCGCTCAAGGCCGGCCTGCTGCTGCTCCCGCTGAGCGCGACGCTGATGGTGGCGATGCCGCTAGGGGGCAAGCTGTTCGAGTGGCTCGGCCCGGTGCCGCCGATCGTCGGCGGCTGCGCGATGTCGGCCGTGGCGACGCTGCTGCTCGGCGCGCTGACGACGTCGAGCGGCTTCGCCCAGGTGTGGCCGTCGCTCGCGCTGCTCGGGTTCGGGATCGGGACGGCGCTCACTCCGCTGAACCTCGCGGCGCTGAACGCCACCCCGATTCGCAACCACGGCACGATGGGGGGCGTCCTGTCGATGGTCGCGGGGCTCGGGGCGATGTTCGGCGTCTCGTTGACGGGCGCGGTGTTCGAGTCACTCCAGACGCGGGACACGGTCCGCGCGGCCGCACAGAGCGGGATCCACGTCAGCGACTCGACCGCCAGCACGCTCGGCGGGCTGATGTCGGGCACGCCGTCCGCGAACCACGCGCTCGCGCAGTACCCGGCGGGGCAGCACGCGCAGCTCACGACCGCCGTGCACGAGGGCTTCGTATCGGCGTTCGGGGGAGCGATGGAGCTGTCGTTCGCACTCGATGGTGCTCGGGATCGCGCTCACGTTCGCGCTGATCCGACGCCGTCCCGAGGTGGAGACGATGCCGGTACCCGAACATGACCCAGCCGTTCTCGGGGCTCGCCCCGAGGCCGTAGTCAGGGGGCGCTCGGCGGAGGCCCGGAGGAGGGCGGCGGCTCGGACGGCGGCGAGAAGTCCTCGGGGCCCGCGTGCGGGGTGGGCGCCGCTGGTGCCGGCACCGATCCTGGGAGCGGCTCGACGCCGGGAGGCGGTCCCCGACGGCGTCGCGCCGGACACCAGCACCTCGTTGCTGACGCCCTCCTTGCGAACCCTGAGGTCGACGTAGGTGACGTTGACCAGCGCCGCGTAGAACGGCGCGATGAACACCGACACGATGATTCCGACGATGCCGTTGATGATCAGATACAGCGAGACGCTCGAGACCCCGTGGGTGATCGCGGAGCCGATCACGCCGACGAGGAAGATCGCGACGATGTAAAGGATCAGGCCGATAAGCAGGCGCCCGAACGTCGCCCACCATCTCTGCGAGACGAGGCTCATCGAGCGGCTGATCGCGCCCATGCCGCGCAGGCCCTCGAGCATCAGCACCGGAATCGAGAACGCGAGCGCGACGAACAGGTAGATCCCCGGGATGATGATCAGCACGAATCCGATGGCGACCATCACCGTCACGATGATTCCCAGCCACAGCAGCGACAGCAGCCGGTGCCTGCCGAACGCGTAGGTGAACGACTCGCGGATATCGGCCGGTCGGCCGAGGTACGCGTCGAGCTGGAACTTGAACACGGCGCCGGTCGCGAGCAGGTAGCCGAGCAGCGCCAACACTCCGGTGGCGATCAGGCCGACGTTGTACGCGGAGGTGTTGGTGCTGCCGAACGTGTACAGCGAGCCGTTGTGGACGAACACGCCGCTCGGCAGCGTCAGCCTGCGGATGATCACGATCAGCGCGTAGACCGGGACCATCACGGTCGCGACCAGCGTCCAGAGCTTGACCGCGTTCTTGGAGTAGAGGTTGACGGCGGCGTCCAGCGTCTCGCCGATGTCGAGAGGTCTTAGCGCACGCATGCCTGACGCCCCTCCAGATGCCGTCCCCGCTTCCATCAGGGCGGCACCATAGCCGCCCCAACGGACGGCGTGGGTTTTTCTGCCGCTAGAGGCCGAACGAGCGGCCGATCACCTCGAGCATGATCTCGTCGGTGCCGGCGCCGATCCGGTTCAGGCGCATGTCGCGCCAGACCCGCTCGACCCCATACTCCTTCATGTAGCCGTTGCCGCCGTGGATCTGGATGCACTCGTCGGCGACCTCGACCGCGATCCGGGAGGCGTACAGCTTCGCCATCGAGATCTCGCGCACGGGGTACTCGCCGTTCTGGAAGCGCCAGGCGGTCGTGTAGACCATCTGCCGGGCGGTCTCGATCTTCGTCGCCATCTCGGCGAACTTGTGGCGGATCACCTGGAAGTTGCCGATCGGACGGCCGAACGCGGTCCGCTCCTTGGCGTACTGGAGCGTGCGCTCGAACACGCCCTGGGCGCCGGCGACGCAGCCTGCGGCGCCGATCAGCCGCTCGCCCTGGAGCTCCCAGGAGATGTGGTAGAAGCCCTTGCCGATCTCGCCGAGCGTCGCGTTCGCCGGCACGCGAACGTCCTGGAACGCGAGCAGCGCGGTGTCCGAGGCGTGCATGCCGAGCTTCTGCAGGCGCTTCTCGCGGATCACGCCGGGGAGGTCCATCGGCACCAGGAACAGCGTGATCCCGCCGTGGCCCGCCTCGGGGTCGGTCTTCGCGACCAGCACGATCACGTGCGCGCGGTGGCCGTTGGTGATGAACGTCTTCGAGCCGTTGATCACCCAGTCGTCGCCGTCCCGACTGCGCGGGTCTTGATCCCGGCGACGTCCGAGCCCGCGTCGGGCTCGGTGATGCCGAGGGACAGGATCGCCTTGCCCTGGATCGCTGGGACGAGCCACTCCTGCTTCTGCTCCTCTGAGCCGAACTTGAGGATCGGCGGCATCGCCATGTCCGTCTGGACCGCGACGCCCATCCCGAGGCCGCCACAGTGGGCGTGGCGGAGCTCCTCGGCGAGCACCAGGCTCGAGTAGTAGTCGCCGCCCTGGCCGCCGTACTCGACCGGCTTGTCGAGCCCGAGGAAGCCGAGCTCGCCCATCCGTTCGAACACCCAGTCGGGGAAGGTCGTCTCCTCCCACTCCTCGGAGTGGGGCTGGAGCTCCTTGATCACGAAGCGGCGGATCGAATCCCGCAGCTGCTCGTGGTCGTCGGTGAAGATGAAGTGCTTGCGCTGGGTGGCGAAGTCGGGCTTGAGAACGTCGGCGGTGGTGGTCATCGGCGAGGTACGGGGGCGCAGTAACAGTAAGACGTTCTACTTTCTACTTTGGGGCGGCGGGCGGAGCGGTGCCGGCGGTGGAACAGCGGGTCGAGGTGCGGCCCCTATGCGGCACGGTCCGCGGTCTCACGGACTCCGTGCCGCTGAGGGGTCGGATTCCGGCCCTTTTCCGGCACGGTCACGCGGTCTCACGGACTCCGTGCCGCTGAGGGGTCGGATTCCGCGTCGCGGCGTTGCGGCGCACGCGGTGCGACCCTTAGTCGCTCGCGATCGAGGCTCGCTGCGCGCGGAGCGATTTGGGGGGGTTGCGAACTTTGGGGGGCGGTTGCGAATTTTGGCGTTTGAGTTCGGGGGCTCCGAACTGAATCGCCATTCATCGCGCGTGTGGCAGGGATCGCCGGAGGGGCATAGGCTTCGCGCGCCATGGCTACGAGACGCTTCTTTACGAGACCGCCGACGGCGTCGCCACGATCAGCCTCAACCAGCCGGACACCCGCAACGCGCTGTCCGACGACCTGCTCCCGAGCTGACCGAGGCGTTCGAGGCGGCTCGCGACGACGACGCGGTCCGCTGCGTGGTCCTGACCTCGACCCACGACCGCGTCTTCTCCGCCGGCGCGAACCTCGGCGGGTTCGCCGCCGAGGTGCCGCTCGTCCACAAGCACTTCGCCACCGAGCGGTTCCCCGGCCTGTTCCGGCTGATCGGCGAGCTCGGCAAGCCGACGATCTGCGCCGCCAACGGCCACGTGCTCGCGGGCGCGCTCGGGATCGCGCTCGCATGCGACCTGATCATCGCCCGAGGGCGCCCGGTTCGGGACGCCCGAGATCAACGTCGGCCTGTTCCCGTTCATGATCATGGCGCTGATCTACCGCAACGTCCCGCGCAAGAAGACCAACGAGCTGCTGCTGCTCGGCGAGCAGATCTCGGCGCAGGAGGCGGAGCGGATCGGGATCGTCAACAAGGTCGTCCCCGGAGGAGTTCGAGGAGGCGGTCGACGACTGGGCCGACAAGCTCGCCGGGAAGTCGCCGGTGATGATGCGGCTCGGCAAGGATGCGATGTTCCGCCAGCTCGACATGCCGTTCGAGCAGGCGCTCGACTTCCTGCGCTCGCAGCTGACGATCGCGTTCTCGACCGAGGACATCCAGGAGGGCGTCAGAGCGTTCTTCGAGAAGCGCGAGCCGAACTGGACCGGGAGGTAGGCGCGGCGGGGCACGGTCCGGGCCGGGCGGTACGCACGGCGGGGCAGGCTCCGCGCGACGGGTGACGCGGACCGCCGGCACGCTCGGGGTTGTGGACGCGGCCGCGCAAGCGCCCGCGCCGGCCGCGACCACGCTACCCGACCCCAGCCCTGCGAGCGCACTCGGACGACTGCTCGCTTGCCAAGGTTGGTATCAACATACCCTCCATATGGAGGATCAAACGGTCCGGCACTCAAGTTGCCGCCCGATCCGGCACTCAAGTTGCCGCCAAGAAGTGAGGAGTAGTACGTTCCACTTCTCGCTATGGCGACCGACGCCCCCTCCACCAGCCTGCTTCGGCCGCTCGCCGAGGACCTGCGCGAGCCAGGCGCGAGAAGATCAGGCTCGGGGGCGGCCCCGAGAAGATCGAGGCGCAGCACGCGCGGGAGAAGCTCACCGCGCGCGAGCGGCTCGACCTGCTGATCGACGAGGGCACGTTCGTCGAGCTCGGGATCCACGGCCGGCCGCACTCCTCGCAGCGGGCGATGGACGGCAAGGATGCGCCCGCCGACGGCGTCGTCACCGGGTACGGCAAGGTCGACGGGCGGCTGGTGGCGGTCGCCGCATACGACTTCACGGTGATGGCCGGCTCGATGGGCATGACCGGCGAGCTCAAGGTCTCGCGGCTGCGCGAGCTCGCGCTGACAAAGCGGATCCCGATCGATCTGGCTGCTCGACTCCGCCGGGGCGCGGATCCAGGAGGCGGTCGGCTCGCTGTTCGCCGGCTAGGGCCACCTGTTCCGCGAGGAGGTCGTGATGAGCGGCGTCGTCCCGCAGGTGGCGGCGCTGATGGGCCCGTGCGCTGCGGGGACGGCGTACATCCCCGGGCCTCGCGGACTTCGTGCCGATGGTCAAGGGCCGCGGCTCGATGGCGCTGGCCGGACCGCATCTCGTCCGGGCGGCGGTCGGGGAGAACGTCACCCAGGAGGAGCTCGGCGGCTCGCGCGTCCACTGCCGCAAGTCGGGCGTCGGCGACCTCGAGGTGGCCGACGATCCCGAGTGCATCGAGCGGATCAAGCAGTACCTGAGCTACTTCCCCTCCAACTGCGAGGAGCACCCGCCGATCGTCCCGACCGACGATCCGATCGACCGCGGCGACGAGGAGCTGCTCGACGTCCTCCCGGAGTCGAATCGCAAGCCGTACGACATGTACGAGGTGATCCGCCGGATCGTCGACGACGGCGTCTACTTCGACATCAAGCCGCAGTTCGCGAAGACGCTGATCACCTGCCTGGCGCGGTTCGGCGGCCGACCTGCGGGGATCGTCGCCAACCAGCCCAAGCAGCTCGGGGGGATTCTCGACAACGACTCCTCCGACAAGGCAGCGCGCTTCATCAATCTGATGAACGCCTTCAACATCCCGCTCGTGTACCTGATGGACGTCCCGGGGTTCATGGTCGGGACGCAAGGTCGAGGAGGCCGGGATCATCCGCCACGGCGCGAAGATGCTGTACGCCACGGCCAACGCGACCGTCCCGAAGGTCACCGTCGTGCTTCGCAAGGCATACGGCGCCGGCTACTACGTGATGTGCGGCCGCGCGTTTGAGCCCGACGTGATCGTCGCCTGGCCCTCGGCGGAGATCAGCGTGATGGGGGCCGAGGGCGCGGTCGAGATCATCTTCCGCAAACAGGTCGAGGCGGCGGAGGACCCGGCCGCCAAGAAGCAGGAGCTGATCGAGAACTTCCGCAAGATCATCGACGTCTACATCGCCGCGGGCAACGACATGATCGACGACGTGATCGACCCGCGGGAGACGCGTGCGACGATCTGCCGGGCGCTCGAGCTGGCCGCCACCAAGCACGTCGAGCGGCCGTGGAAGCGCTCCGGGGTGGTCCCGGTTTGAACGCGGCCCGCCGTCCTCGGCGGTGCTCGCGGCGCTGGCGGTGGGGGCCTGCGGCTCGACCACACACTCGACCACCACCGCGAGATCAAGCCCGGCCCCGGCCAGAAGACGTTCAGCGCTCCCGGGATGGCGATCCGCTTCCAGTACCCGGCGAGCTTCCACAAGGTGCAGCTCGCCCAGTCCAAGCGGGTCGCGGGCAACACCGGCAACGCCACCCACGCCGCGGTCGGCTCCGGGCCGTTCGACCTGCTGATCGTCACCCGCTTCCCGAAGCGACCGATCCCGGTCACCGCTCGGAACGTCGCGAAGCTGAAGCCGCAATTCGACGCGGCGGTCAGCTCGGCGCTCGGACGGAAGCTGTCGGCGACGGTCGGGACGGTCGGCGGGCTGCCGGCGCTCTCGTATCCGCCGGCGCCGGTGGTCGGGCTGCCGACGCGCGCGACCAGCCGGATCACGAACGTGTTCGTCGGCGACGACGAGTACGAGCTCAACTGCCAGTACACCCCTAAGGCCGCGGCGACGATCACCGCGGCCTGCGACGAGATGCTCAGGACGCTGAGCACCGGGAGGTGAGCCGATGGCTCTCGACGACCCCGTGGTGATCACATGCGCGATCTCGGGCACGATCGCCAATCGCGAGCAGTGCCCCGCGATCCCGTACACGCCCGAGGAGTACGCCGCCGAGGCGCGGCGGATCGTGGACGAGGGAGGGGTCCACATCCACATCCACGCGCGCACGCGCGAGGGCGCGCCGAGCTACGAGATCGAGGACTTCCAGGCGATCAAGGACGCGATCATCGACGAGGTCGGCGACGCCGCGATCATCAACTTCTCGACCGGCACGATCGGCGTCCCAGTCGCCAAGCGGGTCGCGTACCTCGAGGCCTGCCGCCCCGAGGTCGCGGCGCTGAACATGGGCTCGATGAACTACGCCAAGTACTCGCGCCAAGCGCAAGGACTTCGTGTTCAAGTTCGTGTTCGCGAACCCGTTCGACGAGATCATCGAACTGCTCGAGGCGATGCGGCGGCTTCAGATCAAGCCCGAGCACGAGTGCTTCGACGTCGGCCACGTCGGCTCGCTGACGCCGCTCGTCGACATGGGGCTGCTCGAGCGCGCCGCTGCACGCGGACTTCGTGATGGGAGTCGTCGGCGGCGTGCCGGCGAGCGCCCGGAACCTGGCGGCGATGGCCGACAACATGCCCGCAGGGCGCCACCACTGGGGCGTGATCGGCATCGGCCGCGACCAGTGGATGCTGGTCGCCGCCGCGCTCACGCTGGGCGGCTCGGTCCGCGTCGGGCTCGAGGACAACTTCTACCTCCCGGGAGGGGAGATGGCGCGCTCCAACGGCGACCTGATCGCGAAGGCCCGCCAGATGACCGAGGAGGTCGGCCGCCGGCCGGCGACGGTCGAGGAGGCGCGGGCGCTGCTCGGGATCAAGGCTCCGGCGGAGGCGCGCGCATGAGCCTGCCCCTCGAAGGCCTCACGGTACTCGACCTCTCGCGGCTGCTGCCCGGCGGCTACTGCTCGCTGATCCTGGCCGACTTCGGCGCCGACGTGATCAAGGTCGAGGACACCGGGATGGGCGATTACGTCCGCTGGGCGCCGCCCTATTACGAGGGCGCCGAGGAGACCGCCCGCAGCGCGAAGTTCCTGTCACTGAACCGCGGCAAGCGCTCGATCCGGATCGACCTCAAGAACGAGCGCGGCAAGCAGGTGCTGCTGCGCCTCGCGCGCGACGCGGACGTCCTGCTCGAGTCGTTCCGACCCGGCGTGCTCGACCGGCTCGGGGTCGGATACGAGCGCCTCAAGCAGGAGAACCCGCGGCTCGTCTACTGCGCGATCACCGGCTACGGCCAGGACGGACCCGAACCGGGACCGCTCCGGGCACGACATGAACTACCTCGGCCTCGGCGGGCTGCTCGGCCTGACCGGCGAGGCCGACGGACCGCCGGTCCAGTCAGCCGGCCAGATCGCCGACCTCGGCGGCGGCGGGCTGATGGCGGCGGTCGGAGTGCTGATCGCGCTGCGCGAGCGCGAGCGCTCGGGCGAAGGGCAGTTCGTCGACTGCTCGATGTTCGACGGCTCGCTCTCGTGGCTGGCGATGGTCGCGGCCGACATGTTCGCCAACGGCGGCGTTCCCAGGCGCGGCACGCTGCACCTGGCCGGCGCGGTGACCTGCTATCGGCCGTACCGGTGCGCCGACGGCTACGTGACGCTCGGGGCGCTCGAGCCGAAGTTCTGGGCCGAGTTCTGCCGCGGCGTCGGCCGCGAGGACCTGCTCGATCACGCCTTCGACCCGCCGGGGTCCGACGCCCACAGCGCCGTCACGGAGGTGTTCGCGACCCGCACCCGCGAGCAGTGGCGGCAGTTCGCCTCCGAGCACGACTGCTGCCTGGAGCCGGTGCTCGACCTCGACGAGGCGCTGGACTCCGAGCTGGTCGCGGCGCGCGAGATGGTCGTCGAGCTCGAGCAGCCCGGCGCCGAGCGGCCGGTGAAGCTGCTCGGCGCGCCGTTCAAGCTGAGCCGCACGCCGGCGGATCCGACCCGCGCGCCCGGTCCCGGACTCGGCGAGGACACCGACGAGCTGCTGGCCGCCGCCGGCTACACCGCGCAGGAGATCGCAGTCGCTGCACGAGGGAGGCGCCGTCGCCGGGCCCGCCGGCTCGAGCCAGGGCTCGTTCCTGGGCGCGTCATGACGACGAGCACCGACGGGATGCTGAAGATGTCCGAGCTGGCCGAGCGCTCGGGCGTCAGCGCTGCGACGATCAAGCACTACCTGCGCGAGGGGCTGCTCGGCGACGACGACGAGGTGCTGCGGACGTCGCGCAACATGGCGTACTACCCGGTGGACTTCGTCGACCGGGTGCGGCTGATCAAGCGCCTCCAGGAGGAGCGGTTCATGCCGCTGCGGGTGATCCGCGAGCTGATCGAGCAGGACCCCGACCGCGCGGCGCGGATGATCGAGCTCGAGGACCGGATCCTGGAGCGGGCGATCGAGGCGCGCGAGACCGGCCGGATCTCCCGCGCGAAGGTGCGCGAGACCTACGAGGTTCCGCAGAACGTGCTCGAGCGGCTCGAGGAGCTCGGGGTGCTGACGCCGAACGCCCGCGGTTACGACGCGGACGACGTGGCGATCATCGAGGCGATCTCCCGCTTCCGCGCCGGCGGCTACGAGGAGGCGATCGGGTTCACGGTGTACGACACGCTCCGCTATCGCGAGGCGCTCGAGCCACTCGTCGAGGAGGAGGTCCGCGTGCTGCTCGACCGGCTCGCCGGGAGGGTCGACACCGAGCGTGCCGTGTCGATCATCTCCTCCGGTGCCGAGCCGCTGCGCGAGCTGATCGGCGCGATGCACTCGAAGCTGCTGCTCGGCGAGCTCCGGCGCCAGCGGGGCCTGGGGTAGATGAAGCAGCGAGTCACGGTGGTCACCCTCGGGGTCGGCGACCTCGAGCGCGCGCGGCGCTTCTACGAGGCGCTCGGCTGGAAGACCGGGGCGGCGCCGGCAGACGACGTCGTGTTCTTCCAGGCGGGCGACATGGTGGTGTCGCTCTGGGACCGCGGGAAGCTCGCCGAGGACAGCTGCGTGACCGACGGCGGCGGCTGGGGCGGCGTCACGCTCGCGCTGAACGTCTCCACACCCGCCGATGTCGACGCGGTTACCGAGGAGGCGCGTGCGGCCGGCGCGACGATCGGCCGGGAGCCGGAGGACACGTTCTGGGGCGGCTACAGCTCGGTCTTCATCGACCCAGACGGCCACCCGTGGGAAGTCGCGCACAACCCGCATTGGGCGTTGAGAGAGGACGGCGGCGTCAGCTTGAGCTGAGCAGTACCCGCGTTCCTTCCTCGCCGCGACTACCACCACGCGTCGTGCCTTTCCATCACCCCGTAGCCCTCCGACAGCTCGGCGCCGCCCGGGAGCTCACCCGCGAAGGTGCCGAACGGCTGCCGGTAGGCGCTCCGGATCAGCAGCAGGTTGTCGCGCCGCTCGCGGACCGCCTCGGCGGTGAATCGCAGACCGTCGACGCTCCGGAGCTCGTCGTCGAATGTCGAGGGGCCGGGCTCGATCGGGCGGCCGTCGATCCAGACGGTGCGCTCGCTGTCGCGGGCGGGATCGTTGACGCCGTTGACGAGGTTCCACGCGAGCTCCCGGCCGTCGGTGGCCAGCCCGACACCCGCGGACCAGCGCCAGCGCGTGTGGCGCTCGTAGTACGCGGCCGTGTCGTCGATGACCGCTCGTGCGTCGAGCGATACGTCTCGTCCTGAGACCCGCACGAGCCCGCGGGCGCGGATGCCGCCCTGCTTGCGCGTCCACCCATAGCTCGAGCCCGAGCCGCACACGGTCTCGATCCCGGGGACCTCGGCGAGCTCCAGGTCGACCGCGACGTCGCCGTCCTTGAGCCGCACGCGCCCGGGCGAGAACCTCACCGGCCCGCGGCCGATCGCGGTCCGCTCGTGGAGCGTGTGCGCCTCCCGGTCCCACACCGCCCAGAACGATTGGCGGGCCTGGCCGATCCTGACCGACGCCGCGCACAGCATCAGTCGCGGCCCGAACACGCCCACGTACCGCCACGCCTTCAACGGGCGCAGCCGGTCGTGTCCGGGCATCGGGCCCGGCGGCAGCGCCAGCGCGCGCAGCGATCGGGGCCGTGGGTCGCCGAAGGTGCCGCGATAGGGGAGCCCGGGCGTCGGGATCGCCGCGGTGGCCATGCGCTCACCCTAGAGCTTGCGTGAGCCCCGCGGTGACGGGGTATCCTGGGACTGACTGACTGGTCAATCAGGTCGATCTGACCTGCTCGAGGAGAGAGAGACAACGTGCGCGTCGGCGCCGTACAGCTCAATTCCACCGACGACCTCGACCGCAACCTCACGACGGCCGACCGGCTCGTGCGGGAGGCCGCCGCGCGCGGCGCCGAGCTGGTGGTGCTGCCCGAGAAATGGAGCGTACTCGGTACCTCCGAGCAGCAGGCGGCCGGAGCGCAGCCGCTCGACGGCGCCTGCATCACGTGGGCGCGCTCGACCGCTCGCGAGCTCGGGATAGACCTGATCGCGGGGTCGATCGTCGAGCAGGTCGCAGGTCTCCAGAAGACCGCCAACACGAGCGTCCACGTCGATCCCGACGGCGAGCTCCGGGGGATCTACCGCAAGATCCACATGTTCGACGTCGAGGTCGACGGCGTCCTGTACGCGGAGTCGCGCGACGAGCAGCCGGGGGCCGAGGTGGTGGTGTCCGAGCTCGCGAACGGCGTCACCGTCGGGATGAGCATCTGCTACGACGTGCGCTTCCCGGAGCTCTACCGGATCCTCGCGGTGCGGGGCGCCGAGGTGATCGCGATCCCGAGCGCGTTCACGCTCGCGACGACGCGGGACCACTGGGAGGTGCTGGTGCGCGCCCGCGCGATCGAGAACCAGTGCTTCGTGGTCGCCGCGAACCAGATCGGGGCCAGCGGCGCGGGCAACCGCTCGGGCGGGCGGTCGCTGATCGTCGATCCGTGGGGCCTGGTGCTGGCGACCGCGCCCGACGAGGAGACCGCGATCGTCGCCGACCTCGACTTCGAGAGCCAGCGGGCGATCAGGGCGAAGCTTCCGGTGCTCGAGCACCGCCGCGCCGACGCGTACTCGTGGGGCGTGTGATGGCCGCTCACGCGCACCTCCGCTCGCCGTCCGGGCTCGCCTGATGGAGGGCGCGTGAGTCGTCCGGCTGCGACGGCCGACAAGCGCCGCGTGATCCTCGACGCCGCGGTCCGCGTGTTCGCGCGCCAGGGGTTCCACACCTGCCGGGTCGCGGACATCGCCGACGAGGCCGGGGTCGCGTACGGGCTCGTGTACCACTACTTCTCCTCGAAGGAGGAGATCCTCGACACGCTGTTCCTCGAGCGCTGGGACCTGTTGCTCGCCGCGATCGCCGAGGCCGATCAGAAGCATCCCGCGCCACGCGAGAAGCTGCGCGCGATCGCCGGCTTCATCATCGACTCCTACCGGTACGACCCCGATCTGATGAAGGTGATCATCGTCGAGGTCACGCGGGCGGCGAACACGTTCGGCCGCACGCACCTGGCGGAGATCCGCGAGGCGTATGGCCAGATCGCCGGAATCGTCGAACGCGCGCAGACGGACGGAAGTTTCCGAGCCGAGATCGACCCGCCGTTCGCGGCGCTGGCGTTCTACGGGCTGATCGAGCAGGTGCTGACCGGGTGGATCTTCGACTCGGGGCCGGTCGCCGAGCCCGAGCTCGAGTACGCCAAGGGGCTGATCGTCGACACGATCTGTCGCGGGCTCGAGCGCTGAGCACGATCTCTGCTTGAATCCGCGCGGATGACCGAGAGCCCGTTGATCAAGCGGCTTCTGTGGTCGGGGCTGCTAGCCGCCACCGGCGCGCTCGCGACGCTGGTCGGGACGCACGTGGCGACGCTGATATGGCGGCACGTGTTCGACGAAGATCCGCCGAATGACTGAGCCCAACGAGACCAAGCCCTGGGTCCCCGAGCCGGCGGCCGCGGCTCCGGCGCCGAGTGCCCCCGCCCCAGTGGACGCGGAAGCCGCAGCGCCCGCGGGCGCGCAGGACCGGCCGGAGGTGCCGGTCGCGGCGGCGTTTGCGGGCGGCTTCGTCCTCGCCATGCTGCTCCGTCGCCTGGCGCGTTGACGATGGCTCCCGAGGACGGACAGCCAGACAACATCACGACCACGGTGACCGAGGTCTCCGAGCGGATGAGCGTGCTCGTCCGCGAGGAGATCGAGCTCGCCAAGGCCGAGATGACCGAGAAGGTCATGAGCATCGCGCGGGGCACCGCCGCGGTCGCGGCCGGTGCGGTGTTCGGCGTGTTCGCCCTGATCTTCGGCCTCAGCACGCTGGCGTGGGGGATCAACGCGATCTTCGTCGACGGCGTCGGCAACATCTGGCTCGGGTTCTGTGTCGTGTTCGGGCTGCTGACGCTGCTCGCGTTGGGCGCGTTCCTGTTCGCCTGGCGCAAGCTCCGGGTCGGTCCCCCGACGCCGAAGATGGCGATCGACGAGGCGAAGAGGATCCGCGAGACCGTGACGACCAGCCCCGAGGGCGGCGCCTGATGCCTCAGGCGCGCAGCCCGGAAGAGATCCGGGCGTCGATCGAGCAGAACCGGGTGGAGCTCGGCAACTCGCTCGAGCGGCTGCGCGGCGAGGTCGTGCGGCTGACCGACTGGCGCTCGCAGCTGCGCCGCCACCAGTCGCAGGCGATGATCGCGGCGGGCGTCCTCGGATTCGTGCTCGGCGGCGGGATCGCGGGGCTGACCGGATTGCTGTCCGGGGGCCGTCGCGACCGCTCCCGCGGCGGGCGCGGCTGACCGGCCTGCGCAACCGGCGCTACTGCATATACGAGCTCGGGATGCCGCCGACGCCGAGCAGCCCCGGGCCGACGTGCGCCCCGATCACAGGGCCGATCTCGGAGAACGTGACCGGGTCGCAGCCGAAGATCTCCTTGCCGCGGCGCGAGAAGCTGCTCGGCCTCGGCCTCGGCGCGGATGTGCTGAACCATCCACGCGTCGGCGCCCTCGGCGGCGCGGGCGCGCAGCAGGTCGACCATCCGCTCGAACGCACGCCGTGAGGTACGGACGCGCTCGATCGGCGTGATCTGCGCCTCGACGGTGAGGATCGGCTTGATCTTCAGCGTCGAGCCGAGCCAGGCCTGAGCACCGCCGATCCGCCCGCCACGGCGCAGATACTCGAGCGTGTCGATCGCGAACCACATCTTCAGGTCGGCCCGCGCTCGCCGCGCCCGGTCGGCGACGGACGCCCCATCACCGCCGTTGCGGGCGGCCGCGGCGGCCGCGAGCACGATCAGCCCCTCGCCGCCACAGGCGGTCTCGGAGTCGACCACGTGGACCCGCTCGGCTCGCGATCCGAGCTGGTCGCGCGCCTGCTCGGCGGCGCGCACGGTGCCGGACATCCCCCCGGCCAGGTGGATCGAGACGATGTCGTCTCCCTGGTCGAGCAACGGCTCGTAGACCTGCAGGAAGTCGCCAATCGACGGCTGCGAGGTGGTCGGGAGCGTCGGCGCGGTTCGCAGCCGCTCGTAGAACTCGGCGTAGTCCGAGATCTCGCTCTCGCGCTCGGTGTCTTCGGTCCAGTGGACGTACAGGCTGACCTCATGGATCCCGCTCGAGTCGACCAGCGCTCGCGGGAGGTAGTGGCAGGTGTCCGTGACGATCGCGACGGCCATCGCGCTGTGACCCTACCCGGTTGTGAAGCCCGCCGAGGTACGATCGGCGCCCGGTGGCCAGCACGCTCGTAACCGGAGGGTCGGGGTTCATCGGATCGCACGTGACCAGGCTGCTGGTCGATCGCGGCGATCAGGTGCGCGCGCTGATCCACCGCCGTTCGCGGCCGCTCGAGCCGCTCGGAGTCGAGCAGGTGCGAGGGGACGTGACCGACCGCGCCGCCGTTCGGCGAGCGCTTCGGGGCACCGATCGCGTGTTCCACATCGCCGGCACCGCGAACCTCGGCCTCTCGCGCGGGCGGACCTTCAAGCTGAACGTCGAGGGCACGAGGATCGTGCTCGAGGAGGCGCTCAGGGCCGGTGTCGCGCGCGTCGTGCTGACCTCGTCTGCGGCGGCGATCGGACCGGCCTCGCGGGGCCGGATGGCCGACGAACGGACGGTCTGGGACGCGGGGCGATACGGGATCGCGTACGTCGGACTCCAAGCACGCCGCCGAGGTCGAGGCGCTGCGGCTGCTGGCGCGCGGGCTGCCGCTCGTGATCGTCAATCCGACGCACGTGCTCGGCGCGGGCGATCCCGGCCGCTCCTCGACGACGCTCGTGCTGCGCTTCCTGCGCCGCCAGATCCCGGCGTACGTCGAGGGCACGCTCAACGTCGTCGGCGTCGAAGACGTCGCGCGGGGGCACCTGCTCGCCGACGAGCGCGGCCAGGTCGGCGAGCGTTACATCCTCGGGAACCGCAACTACACGACCGACCGCCTGTTCGCAGATCTCGGCCGGCTCTCGGGCGTGGAGCCGCCGGCGGTGAAGCTGCCGGTGCCGGTCGCGCTCGCGCTCGCCGCGGGGGCGGAACGTCTTGGCGGGCTACAGATGCCGTCGACGACCGAGGTCCGCGCGGCGGCGCTGAACTGGGCGTTCAACAACTCCAAGGCCAAGCGCGAGCTCGGCTGGCGCACCTCTCCGCACGAGGACTGCCTCGAGGAGACGATCGCCTGGTATCGCGACAGAGAGGGGTCGGACGTCGGCGCCCCCGGAGACGGGGCAGCCGATGGTGCTACGCGCTCTCGGCGGCGTGGCGCGGCGTATCTTCTAGCGGCGCGATGGCGACGCTGTACCGCTGCTCGACCCCGACCAACTGGCTGTGCCCGTGCGGGAGGGTGGCCCGCGCGCTCGACCGCGAGGGGATCGCCTACGAAGAGGTGCGGGTCCCCCAGCGGCGAGCGCAGCGCCCCGAGGTCGAGGCGCTCACCGGTCAGGACCGGGTGCCGGTGCTGGTGATCGACGGTGAGGCGATCTGCGACTCGCGCAGGATCGTCGAGCACCTCGAGCTCAGGGCAGCACCACGGGCTTGAGCGCCTCGCCGCGTCCGCTGCAGCTCGAGCGCGGCGCCTGTCTGCTCGAGCGGCAGCGTGTGGGTTACGAGCGGCGTCGGGTCGATCCGTCCGGACGCGATCAGCTCGAGCGCCGCGCGCATGTCCTCGGCGCCGGCCGCGTAGCTCGCGGTCACGGTCAGCTCGCGGACGTAGATCGCGGCCGCGTCGAGCTCGGGCGGCTCAGCGGGGTAGGGGGGTGCGTACAGGCACAGGGAGCCGCCCGGGGCGAGCGCCGCGACCGCGGTCGCGACCGCCTCCGGGTTCGGCGTGCAGACGATCGCGACGTCGACCTGCTCGTTGCCGTGGCGTTCGGCCCCCCACCGCTGCGCGAGTGCCAGCCGGTCGGCGCGCGGCTCGCGCACCCACACCGCCTCGACCGCGCCCGCGTGGGCAGCGGCGATCTGGAGTAGCCCGTTGGTGCCCGCGCCGAGCACGAGCAAGCTGTCGCCCGGGCGCAGTCCGGCCCGGCGCTGGGCGCGCAGCACGCACGCGAGCGGCTCGGTGAACGTCGCCGCGAGCGGGTCCAGTCCCAGTGGGGAATCACGAGCAATTCCGCCGCGAGCGGCGCGGCGAGCCTGACGCGCTCGGCGAAGCCGCCCGGGTCGAGCGCGGTCGCGCGGAACTGCTCGCAGATCGTCTCGTGCCCGCGGCGGCAGCGACGGCACTCGCCGCATGGGGCGTGGTGGTGGATCGCGACTCGGTCGCCGACGGTGACGCCGCTCGCGCCCTCGCCGAGCGCCCGCACGACGCCGACCGGCTCGTGCCCGAGCACCGCCGGGAGCCTGCCGGCGACGTACCAGTCGGTGACGTCCGAGGCACAGACGCCGCAGGCGATCACGTCGCAGATCACTTCTCCGAGACCGGGTTCGGGGTCGTCCGCCTCCTCGATCCGGACGTCGCCGGGTCCGTATGAGCGGGCAACTCTCATCGCTGAACGCCCCGTTCGGTCACGAGCGCAGTCACGAGCTCGGCCGGTGTCACGTCGAACGCCGGGTTGCGGGCGGGAGTTCCCGCGGCCGCGACCTCGCGCGGATCGCGCTCCTCGATCACGATGTGCCTGCCGGTCGGGCACCCGGGGTCGATCGTCGAGCTCGGCCCCGCGACAACGAACGGAACCCCCGCTGCCCGGGCGGCGAGTGCGAGCGCGAACGTGCCGACCTTGTTGGCGACGTCGCCGTTGGCCGCGACCCGGTCGCAGCCGACGATCACCGCGCCGACTTCCCCGGAGGCGATCAGCCCGGCCGCGGCCCCGTCGACGATCAGCTCGAACGGGATCCCGAGCCGCGCGAGCTCATACGTCGTCAGCCGCGCTCCCTGGAGCAGCGGACGCGTCTCGGTGACGATCGCCTTCTCGAGCTGACCGCGGGCCGCGAGCTCGGCGATCACCGCGAGCGCGGTCCCGCGGCCGGGCGCCGCCAGCGCGCCCGTGTTGCAGTGGGTCAGGACGACGCGGGCGCCGGCGAGCAGGTCCGCCCCGTGGCCGGCGATTGCATCGCTCGCAGCCTCCTCCTCGGCCTCGATCGCGCGGGCCTCGGCGAGCGCCGCCTCGGCGGGCGCGCGGTCCCCGGAGGCGAGGACCGCCGTCCGCACGCGGTCGATCGCGTGATCGAGGTTGGCCGCCGTCGGACGGGTCGAGCGCAGCAGCTCGCAGGTCCGCTCCAGTGCGGACGGCTCGCGCGCCGAGCTCGACCGCGATCCCGTACGCGGCCGCCACTCCGATCAGCGGCGCGCCGCGGATCGCCAGCCGCCTGATCGCATCGGCCACGTCGGCGGCCGACCGCAGCTCGAGCACGAGCTCGCGTTCGGGAAGCGCCGTCTGATCAAGCGCCCGCAGGACCCCGTCGTGGAATCGCAGCGCCCGCAGCGCCGCGGGTGCTACAGGCGGTTCTCGATCGATAGCGGCGGAGCCTCGGCGACTTCGGCCTCGGTCGTCGGCTGCTCCGAACGGCCGTCCTCGACTCCGAGCAGCTGCTGGAGCTCACCCGACTCGTACATCTCGGTGACGATGTCGCAGCCGCCGACGAGCTCGCCGTCGACGAACAGCTGCGGGATCGTCGGCCACTGCGAGACCGCCGACAGCTCCTGGCGGATCCGCGGGTCCGGGAGCACGTCGACCGCCGCGAACGGTCGTCCGAGCGACTGCATCATCGCGACGGTGCGGGCCGAGAAGCCGCACATCGGCTGGTTCGGCGTGCCCTTCATGAACAGGATCACGTCGTTCTCCGAGATCGCCTTTGAGATCTCGTCGCGAAGGGGGTTGGTGGTCTCGTCGCTCATGCGAGTCACTCCGGTCTGGTCTGGATCGACAGTGCATGGATACGGCCGCCCACCTCGTCGCCGAACACGTCGTAAACGAGCCGGTGCTGGGCGATGCGGCTGAGGCCGTCGAACGCGGTGCAGGACACGACCGCGTTGAAATGGTGCCCATCGCCGTTGACTTCGGCGCGGGCGCCGGGGATTCCGGCCTCGATCCGCTGTTTCAGCTCCTCTGGAGTCGCCGACACCCCCCAAGCGTAGCGAGCCAGGCCCGTAGCTATACTTGCTGAAGCATGATCACACTTTCCGACAGAGGCGCGGAGAAGGTGCAGGAGTTTCTCTCTTCGCAGGCGGCAGTCGCCGAGACAGCCGGACTGCGCGTGGGTGTCCGCGGCGGCGGTTGCTCGGGGTTCCAGTATGCGCTGGCGTTCGACGACCAGCGCGACGGGGACACCGTGTTCGAGGACAAGGGCATCCGCCTGCTGGTCGACTCTCAGAGCCTTCCCTACGTGTCCGGCTCAACGATCGACTTCGTCGACGGCCTTCAGGGCGCCGGCTTCAAGGTCGACAACCCGAACGTGATCGCGGCCTGCGGATGCGGCTCGTCGTTCCGGGTTGCCGACGAGGAAGAGGTCTCGGCGGTCTAGCTAGGCCGGCTGGGCGTGGCCGCGGGCCGCGTTTGAAGCGATGCGCGCTCGGGGATCCTGGGTGTGCATGTTTCGTCGCGTCGTCTTGATCGTGTCGCTCGCGCTGTTAGCGGCGTGCGGCGCGGCCCAGGTCGCCGGGGCACGGCCCGCGGATGCGACGGCGGCGAAGGTCTCAGCGAGGATCGTCCTGTTCAAGTCGATCGGCGGGATCAGCCTCGGCGCGACGCCAAAGCAGATCGAGCGGCGGCTCGGGAAGCCCGGCCAGACGATCCACGTGTCTCATCGGATCGCCTCGATCACCTACTACAAGGCCGGCCTGTCGTTCCAGTTCGACACGCTCCAGCGGAGCGACCCAGCCAATGACGTGGCTGCGATCGGGCCGCGGTTTCACACCGCGAAGGGCATTCATGTCGGCACGCCCGTGTCGCGGCTGAAGGACGCGTACCGGAGCATCCACTGCAACAAGTACCAGTGCGCGCTCTACCTTGGCCCACGCGGGGCCGTGGGGTCGCGGATCACGACGTTCACCTTGTTCCGCGGCAAGGTCGACACGGTCCAGCTGCAGATATCCTACGAGTAGGGCTCGGGGCGGGGCCTACACCGGCGTCGCGTCGAGCGAGCGCCACAGGTACACGGAGGCGGCCGTCCGGTAGGGGCGCCACGGCTCGGCGATCGCCTCCATCGCCGCCGGGTCGGGCAGCTCCTCGAGCTCGTAGCGCTGCATCATCGCGCGGCGAATCCCGAGGTCGCCGACCGGCAGCACGTCCGGCCGCTGGAGGTGGAACATCAGGAACATGTCGGCCGTCCACGGCCCCAGGCCCTTGACCGCGACCAGCTCGGACTTGACCTCGGCGTCGGGTAGATCGTCGAGCCGCTCGAGCTCGAGCGATCCGTCGATCACGTGCTCGGCCAGTGAGCGCAGGAAGCCGACCTTGGCGCGTGACAGCCCGGCGGCCGCGCGGAGCTCCTCGGCGTCATCCTCGAGCACCTCGACCGGCGTCGGGGTGCGGCCGCCGAAGCGGTCGGTCAGTCGGGCGTAGATCGCGCGCGCGGCGGTCGTCGAGAGCTGCTGGCCGACGATCGACCGGACCAGCGCTCCGTAATGGTCGTCTGGCGCGACGCCGCGACGCGGGTCGCGGGTGTCCGGCCCCAGCTCGTCGATCAGGGCGCGCATCACCGGGTCCGCGGCCCGAAGATGCTCGGGCGCCTTACGGCTGGCCGGCAACTACCCCGGGAACGCCGGTGTTGGTCGAGTACTTGGGCTGGATCTTCGTGTCCGGGCGGATCTCGTGGATCGCCTGGGCGACGGCGATCGCGGACTCCGCGAACCCGGTCGCGATCAGCTTCAGCTTCCCGTCGAACGTGGTGATATCGCCGCACGCCCACACCCGCTCGAGCGAGGTCTTCATCAGTGGGTCGACGACGATCGCGCCCTTCTCGACCTCGAAGCCCCAGGCCTTGAGCGGCCCGAGCGCGGTCTTGAACCCGAGCTGCAGCAGGATCGCGTCGACCTCCAATTCGAGCTCGTGTTCCTCGTCGTCGGAGTTGAACAGCCGGACCCGCTCGATCGAGCCGTCGCCGTGCACCTCTTTGATCTGGAACGGGACGTGCAGCATCACGTCGCCGCGGTCGGCCGCCTCGAGTACCTGCCCGACGGTAAGCTCATGCGCACGGAAGCCCTCGCGACGGTGTGCGAGGCGGATCTCGCTTGCGGTGTCCATCAGGTTGATCGCCCAGTCGCAGGCGGAGTCGCCGCCGCCGATGATCAGCACGCGCTTGCCCTCGAACAGGGCCTTCTCGCCGACGATGTAGTGAACGCCCTTCCCCTCCCACGGGGTGAGGTCGTAGCCGGGGAGCTTCTTCGGCTCGAACGCCCCGTGGCCGCCGGAGACGACCACCGTCCGCGACCGCAGCTCGCCGCGATCGGTGTGCAGGACGACGACCCGGTCCTCACCCTCGCCCTCCCACGAGATCGTCTCGGCCGTGGTGTTGAGGTGGGCCGGAACCTCGAACTGCTCGAGCGCCTGCTCGCGCAGCAGCTCGACCAGGTCCCTGGCGAGCACCTTCGGGTGCCCGGGGACGTCATAGATCCACTTCTCGGGGTAGAGCGTCGTCAGCTGGCCGCCGAGCTCGGGCAGCGAGTCGATCACACGCGCAGTGGCCTCGCGCATCCCGGCCCAGAATGCGGTGCTCATCCCTACCGGCCCCGCGCCGATGACCGTTATGTCGCGGATCTCGTCGAAGTCGGCCTGGACGTCGGGTGTCATGGCGCGGTTACCGTCAGAGACGCTCCGTCGAGCGCCCCGAGCGCCCGCTCGACCGAGCACGAGATGCAGGTGAACGTCGGCGTGTCGCGCAGCGTGTACGCGCTCGACTCGGTCGTCCGCAGCCGCTGCACGAGGTCGAGGAAGTCGGCCGGGTTGTCGGTCTCGAACGCGACCACGAACTCCTGGTCGTCCAAGCCGAACGAGTAGCTCGTGTTGAGGTCGACAGAGGGGTACTCGCGACCGATCTTGATGTGCTCCTGCATGATCCGCCAGCGCTGCTCGCCGGGGAGCGCGTACCACGCGCGCGTCTTCACGAACGGGTATACGAACAGGTACTTCCCGTGGGCCGGGCGGACCTCGAGCCGCGACTCCTCGGAGTACTCCGAGGGCTTGGTCATCGCCAGCAGCGAGTACGGCGTCGTGCACCACTTCATCAGCCCGCTCTGCGCGAGCACGACGTGGAACTCATGGATCCGCTCGAGGTTCTGCGCCTGCGTGAGGATCATCATGTCCGCATCGCCGCGGGTCCCGACCAGCGAGAAGGCGCGGAGCAGGTGGCCGTCGGCGAAGTCGTCGCACGCCGCGATGAACTCGCGCTTGTCCTCAGCGCGGCGCTCGTCCTCGAGCCGCCGCCAAGCCGGATCCACCTTCAAGAAGGTGTATTTCACGTAGTGGCGGGAAGGCACTGACGGTGATGATACGCAGGACTTCCGGGGCCTCTCTGGTAAGAGAGCTCGCACAGCCGGACCCCGTCAACGACTACCATTCATAGGCATGCGCATCGCGCTCCTGTCGCCCTATTCATGGACGTACCCGGGCGGCGTGACACGCCACATCGAAGCGCTCGCTGAGTGCTTCATCGAAGAGGGTCATCACGTACGCGTGCTCGCGCCCTACGACCCGCCAGGCCGGTACTCGGCGGTGCTGCACCGCGGCGCGCGTCCGCAGGCGCTCGAACTGCCCGACTACGTCGTGCCGATCGGGCGGACGATCGGCTTCAAGGCAAACGGCGCGGTGTCGAACCTGTCGATCACTCCGCACGGGTTCGCGGCGGCGCAGAAGGAGCTTCGCACCGGCCGGTACGACGTAGTCCACGTGCACGAGCCGATCGCACCGGTTCCGCCGTGGATCGTCACCGACCGGATGCGGCTGCCGCTCGTCGCGACCTTCCACACCTACAACGAGAACAAGCTCTCGAACGGGATCGCGAACCTGCTCGGCGCGCGGCGGATGTTCAACCGCCTGCGCGTGAGAATCGCGGTCTCGGAGGCAGCCGCGTGGACCGGGCGGCGGTTCTTCGGCGGCCACTATCGGGTCATCCCCAACGGCGTCCACGTCGATCCGGAGCGGGCTGCCCGCGCCGCCTCCCGGTCCAGCGAGCAGCTGCGGATCGTGTTCGTCGGGCAGGCGGTCGAGCGCAAGGGGCTGCCGCTGCTGCTCAGCGCGTTCGAGGCGCTGCGCGAGCGGATCCCCACCGAGCTGACCGTGATCGGTCCGACCTCGGAAGAGCTCTCGCCGTACCTGCTCGACATGCAGGGAGTGCGGGTGCTCGGCAAGGTGGACGACGAGACCAAGCAGCGCGAGCTCGAGCAAGCGGACCTGCTGTGCGCACCGTCGCTGCGCGGAGAGAGCTTCGGAATGGTGCTCACCGAGGCGTTCGCCGCCGGCACTCCCGTGGTCGCCTCGAACATCCCTGGCTACCGCGACGTCGTCAGAGACGGAGTCGACGGTGTGCTCGTGCCGCCTGGCGACGCGCAGGCGCTCGCCGAGGTGCTGCGCGATCTCCACGAGGAGCCGGCCCGCAGGGCCGAGATGGCGCGCGCCGCGACCGAGGAGGTCAAGCGGTTCGCGTGGCCTCGTGTCGCCCACGATGTGATGAACGCGTATGAGGACGCCGTCGAGACCCCCGAGCCGGCGACGACGCGGGAGCGCGTGGCCGTCAGGGTCGGGCTGCGGTCCGCGGACCTGAAGCCCCACGTCCCCGCCAAGCGGCTGAAGTCGCTCGAGCCGAAGACCCCGCGCGAGCGGCGCAGCCGGGCGAAGGCGCTGGTCCGGCGGGGAGCGTTCGTCGGGGTCAGTCTCGGCGGTATCGCGCTCGGGTACTACGCGCTTTCGAAGATCGGCTTCGGCAACATCGCCTCGGCGCTCGTGAACTCGAGCCCGACGTTCGTGCTGCTCGGGCTCGCGATCATGTGCACGGCGATGGTCGCGCGCGCGTTCTCCTGGGACGCGATCCTCAAGGCGGCGCTGCCGCGCGCGAGGATCCGGCTGATCGACGTGATGCAGGGGACGTTCATCGGGGTGCTGATGTCCTCGACGCTGCCCGCCCGCCTCGGCGAGCCGGCGCGCGCGCTGGTCGTCTCGCGCCGGACCGGACGACCACGGGAGAACTTCCCGGTGGTGCTCGGGACGCTCGTCTCACAGACGCTGTTGAACCTCGTCGCGCTGGCGATTCTCGGCGCGATCATGTTCTCTTCGGTCAACTTCTTCGACGGTCACCAGGACGCGTTGCTGATCGTGGCGATCGTGCCGGTGGTGCTGCTGCTCGTCGTGCTCGTGCTGCCGCAGCTGCTACGGCTGCC
The DNA here is from genome assembly GCA_963770735.1 of uncultured Solirubrobacterales bacterium. Lineage (GTDB taxonomy): Bacteria > Actinomycetota > Thermoleophilia > Solirubrobacterales > Solirubrobacteraceae > Palsa-465. The sequence goes on from CAVYRB010000003.1 coordinate 389,349, forward strand.
GGCGACCCGGCGGTTCGCGCGCGTGCACGCCGCCGCCGCCGGGGTCCGGAACGCGATCACCCGCGTGCGCGACGGGCTGAAGGTGTTCCGCAACCCGCGCCTCGGCATCACGGCGGCGTTCTTCCAGCTGCTCGCCTGGGGCCTGCAGGCGGTCTCCTGCTACATGCTGCTGATCGCGCTCGGCCTCGACAAGCAGACCGGGTTTGCGGCCGCAGCGGCGGTGCTGTTCGCGGTCAACGTGACTGCCGTGATTCCGGCCACGCCGGCGAACCTTGGCGTGTTCCAGGCCGCTTGCGTGGCGGTGCTGCACACGGGCTGGCACGTCGGCTTCGCCCCGGCGTTCGCCTACGGCGTGATCCTGCAGGGCGTCGAGGTCGCCACCGCGATCCTGATGGGGACGCCGGCCCTGCTCAAGGAAGGCATGTCCTGGCGGGAGATCAGGATGCGCGCGATGCACGCGACGCCGGTCAAGCTGCCAGAGCGGCGGCCGCGCAAGGGCACGGGCCGCTCGGGCGGCGCCGCTCGCGCGGAAGGCTGACCCGCCACCGCACGAGACCGGTCGCCGGCTAGCGGCGGGATGCCGCGTGCTCAGGCCGGCGCACGCGGCTCGCCTGACGGGCGCGCGTGGCGGTGGTGCGGGCCGCCGAGGTGACTGCGGTCAGCGGCTTCGCGATCCCCTCCAGCCCGCGGCGCTCGGCCCTCACGCCGAACGCGAGCTCCGCCACCCCGCCGAGGATCATCAATCCGGCGCCGATCGCGAGCGCTTTGAACACCTCGGATGCCTTTCCGGTCGCGACCATCGGCGCGAACAGCTGCGGTCCGATGATCCCTCCGATCCCGGTCCCGACCGCGTAGAACAGCGCGATCGCGAGCGCTCGGGTCTCCATCGGGAAGATCTCCGAGACCGTCAGGTACGCGGCGCTGACCCCGGCCGAGGCGAAGAAGAACACGACCGACCAGCAGGCGGTCAGCGACGCGGCGGTCAGCGAATGCTGCTCGAACAGGTAGCCGGTGATCAGCAGCAGGACGCCGGAGAGGATGTACGTACCGGCGATCATCGGCTTGCGGCCGACCGAGTCGAACAGCGGCGCGAGTACCACCGGCCCGATCAGGTTGCCCGCGGCGAACGCCACCAGGTAGTACGGGGCGTTCGAGGTCGCGACCCCGAAGAACGTGCTGAGCAGCGTGGCGTACCCGAACAGGATCGAGTTGTAGAGGAACGCCTGCCCGATGAACAGCGCCAGCCCGAGGACCGTCCGCTTCGGATACGTGCGCGCGATCGTGACCGCGATCTCGTGTAGCGGGATCGACTTGCGCTGCTTGATCGTGATCGTCTCGTCGGGGTCGTCGAGCTCGGCGCCGGTCGATTCGGTCACCTGCCGTTCGATGTCGCGCGTGACCTCCTCCGCCTCCCGGTCGCGGCCGTGGATGAACAGCCAGCGCGGGCTCTCCGGGACGTGGCGGCGGACGATCAGGATCGCGAGGCCGAGGACGAAGCCAAGAGCGAAGCACACGCGCCAGTCGAGGAACGGCGAGAAGATGTGAAGCGCCGCCACCGACAGCAGCGCCCCGGCGGCCGCTCCGAGCCAGTACGTGCCGTTGATGATGATGTCGATCCGGCCGCGGTGCTTGGCGGGGATCAGCTCGTCGATCGCGGAGTTGATCGCGCTGTACTCGCCGCCGATCCCCATCCCGGTCACGAACCGGCAGAGGAAGAAGAACCACGGCGCGAATGCGAACGCCGTCGCGATCGTCGCGACGAGGTAGACCCCGAGCGTGATCATGAACAGCCGCTTGCGCCCGAACAGGTCCGTCAGCCGCCCGAACAGGAGCGCGCCGACGCACGCGCCCGCGACGTACATCGACGCCGCCAGCCCGGCGACCTCGGCCGAGGAGATGTTGATCCCGCTGCCCTTGGCGGAGATCGCGCCCGCGATCGAGCCGACGATCGTGACCTCGAGCCCGTCGAGGATCCAGACGGTGCCCAGCCCGATCAGGATCCGCCAGTGCCATCTTGACCATGGGAGCCGGTCCAGCCTGGCGGGGATGTTGGTCTCGATCGTGCCGAGCTGATCCGCGGTTGGCGTAAGCGTCGCCATGGCTTCCTCCTCGCTCCGGGGTTCTGCAACCGCGTCCTACCCGAAATCCGGTGCGTAAACCCGATGAGATCCCACGCCGGCGGCGGTCTTGTACGGCAGCGAACCGAGAGGAGGGATGGCGATGGGAGAGTTGGTAGTCACCGAATTCGTCACGCTGGACGGGGTGTTCGAGGACCCGGGCGGCGCCGAGCAGTTCGAGCACGGCGGCTGGTCGTTCAAGTTCAACCGGGGCCCCGAGGGCGACCAGTTCAAGCTCGACGAGCTGATGGCGGCGGACGCTCAGCTGTTCGGACGCACGACGTACGAGGGGTTCGCGAAGGCGTGGCCGACGCGGACGGACGAGGTCGGATTCTCCGAGCGGATCAACTCGCTGCCGAAGTACGTGGTCTCGTCGACGCTTGAGCGCGCCGATTGGGAGCCGTCCACGATCCTCGGCGACTCGTGGGCGGACGACGTCGCTCGGCTGAAGCGCGAGGTCGCCGGCGACATCCTCGTCGCCGGGAGCGGCCGGCTGGTGTGCGCGCTGCTCGAGCACGGCCTCGTCGACCGGCTGAACCTGATGATCTTCCCGGTGGCGCTGGGCAGCGGGCGGCGGCTGTTCGACGGCCTCGAGGCGCCCGTGACGCTCGAACTCGTGGAGTCGCGGCCGGCCGGCGAGGCGTTGATCCAGGTCTACGCGCGGGCTTAACCCCCTTCTATGCGGATCTATACATCGGTCAGCTGCATGTAGCCGCATAGACCTGAATAGGATCGGGATCGATGGACGTGGTTCCCGCCTACCTTCCGGCCGACGACCGCTACGACCGGATGCCCTACCGGCGCTGCGGGCGCCGGGGACTGAAGCTCCCCACGCTGTCGCTCGGCATGTGGCAGAACTTCGGCTCCGGCCGGCCGCTCGAGCACGCGCGCGGGATCTTGAGGCGGTCGTTCGATCTCGGGATCACCCACTTCGACCTGGCGAACAACTACGGCCCTCCCTACGGCTCCGCGGAGGAGAACTTCGGCCGGCTGTTCGCGCGGGACTTCAAGCGCTACCGGGACGAGCTGGTCATTTCGACCAAGGCCGGCTACGACATGTGGCCCGGTCCCTACGGCGACCGGGGGTCGCGCAAGTATCTGCTCGCGAGCCTCGACCAGAGCCTCGGGCGGATGGGGCTCGACTACGTCGACATCTTCTACTCACACCGGTTCGATCCCGAGACGCCGCTCGAGGAGACGATCGGCGCGCTCGACACGGCGGTCAAGCAGGGCAAGGCGCTGTACGCGGGGATCAGCTCGTACTCGGCGCGCCGGACCGCCGAGGCCGCCGAGATCCTGCGCGAGCTCGGCACGCCGCTGCTGATTCATCAGCCGTCCTACTCGATGTTCAACCGGTGGATCGAGCGCGAGCTGCTCGGCGTGCTCGAGGAGGAGGGCATCGGCTGCATCGCGTTCTCGCCGCTGGCGCAGGGGATGCTCACCGATAAGTACCTGCGCGGGGTCCCCGAGGATTCGCGCGCGCGTGAAGGCGGCTCGTTCTCCGAGCGGATGCTGACCGAGGACAACCTCGCGCGCGCCCGCGCGCTCAACGAGATCGCGGCGGGGCGTGGTCAGTCGCTCGCCCAGCTCGCGCTCGCGTGGGTGCTGCGCGACCCGCGGATCACCTCGGCCCTGATCGGGGTCTCGAGCGTCGAGCAGCTCGAGGACAACGTTGCCGCGCTCGACCACCTGGACTTCGACCAGGACGAGCTCCGCGAGATCGACCGCTACGCCCAGGACGGCCAGGTCAACATCTGGGCGCAGTCCAGCGACTCGTAGGATGGCCGCGCGGGTCTCGTACGCCGAGGCCGCCGCGATCGTTTCCGGCCGCGATCCCGTGCTCGCGAAGCTGATCGACGAGGCCGGGCCGATGCGGATCAGCCGGCCGAAGATGTCGCCGTTCGAGTCGCTCGTCCAGGCGATCGTCTACCAGCAGCTCGCGGGCGCGGCCGCCCGGGCGATCCACGGACGGCTGATCGCCGCGGTGCCAGGCGACGTCGAGCCGGAGGCGCTGCTCGGGCTGTCGGACGCCGAGCTCCGGATCGTGGGGCTGTCGGCCGCGAAGGTGCGCTCGCTGCGCGACCTCGCGAGCAAGGTGCTAGACGGGACCGTGATCGTCGCGCCCCGCCGGCTCGCGCGCCTGTCCGACGACGACGTGATCGCGCGGCTCACGGCCGTCCGCGGGATCGGCCCGTGGTCCGCGCACATGTTCCTGATCTTCCAGCTCCGCCGACTCGATGTCTGGCCGGTCGGCGACTTCGGGGTCAGGCAGGGCTACGGGCTCGCGTGGGGGATCGGGATGCCGTCCCAGCGCGAGCTCGAGCCGCTCGGCGAGCCGTTCCGGCCGTATCGCACGGTCGTCGCGTGGTACTGCTGGCGCGCGGCCGAGCTCTATGCCGGGACGGGCGAGAGCGCGCTCACGCGCTAGGGCGCAGGCCGCAGCGCGTCGAACACCAGCTCGAGGTGGCGGTGCCAATCGAACTCGGGTCGGTCGCTGCCCATCGTCGCGCAGACGCCGCACATCAGCATCCCGATGTCGGCCGCCCGCGCGTCGGGCCGGACGTCGCCGGCGCGCCGGGCGCGGGTGAGCAGGAGCTCGGTGACCGACAGCAGGTCGTTCTGCTCAGCGCGCGCCTGGTCCCAGATGTGCTCTCCGGCGCCTGCCAGCGCGTAGCGGACCGCCGCATCGTTGGCGGTTGTCTCGGCGTTGCGGCGCATCACGTCTGCGAGCGCGGGGAACGCCTGGCCGTCGTCCTCCACCTCGTCGAGCGCCTCGCGCGCCCGGGTCGCGAACAGCCGGAACTGCTCGCGCACGAGCTCGACCATCAGCGCCTCCTTGTGGGGAAAGTGCCGGTAGACGGTTCCGACGCCCACGCCGGCGTGACGTGCCACGTCGTCGATCTGCGCCTCCGCGCCCGCATCGGCGAAAACGGCGCGCGCGCTCGCGAGGATTCGCTCCCGGTTGCGGCGGGCGTCGGCTCGTAGCGGCCGTTCGCTCTCGATCGTGGTGTCGCTCAAATCTTCCCCCGAATCCGTTGACAAACGGAATCGTAGTTCACTATATTGCGCCAAGCAAGCGGAACCGGACCTCAGCTTCCAGTGACCAGCACCGCCGCCACCCCGACAGAGACTCCGGACTACACGGCCCGCGGCAAGAACATCGCGCTGCTGCTGCTGGCGATGACGCAGTTCGTAGTCGTGATCGACGCGTCGATCGTCAACGTCGCCCTGCCGTCGATCGGGCAGCGCGCTGCACTTTTCGCGGGACGATCTGTCGTGGGTCGTCAACGCCTACACGCTGACGTTCGGCGGGTTCCTGCTGCTGGGCGGGCGGCTCGCCGACCTGCTCGGGCGCCGGCGGATGTTCATGTCCGGTCTGATCCTGTTCTCGGTGGCCTCGTTCGCGGGTGGCGTCGCGCAGTCGGAGGGATGGCTGCTGGCCGCGCGCGCGGTCCAGGGCCTCGGGGCCGCGATCGTCTCCCCGGCGGCGCTCTCGATCATCACGACGACGTTCGCCGAGGGCGCCGAGCGCAACCGTGCGCTCGGAGTGTGGGGGGCGGTCGCAGGCGCCGGCGGCGCGGCGGGCGTACTGCTCGGCGGCATCCTCACGAGCGGGCTCAGCTGGCGCTGGGTGCTGTTCGTCAACGTCCCGATCGGGCTCACGGCCGCGGCGCTTGCGCCCCGGATCCTGCGGGAGAGCCGCGCTGAGGACGGGGCGAGCACGTTCGACTTCCCGGGCGCGATCACCGTCACCGCGGGTCTGTCGCTGCTGGTCTATGCGATCGTCGACGCGGTCAACGTCGGCTGGGGATCGGCGGCGACGATCTGGAAGCTCGCGGTCGCCGTGGCGCTGATCGTCGCGTTCGTGATCATCGAGCAGCGCCAGCGTCACCCGCTGATGCCGTTCTCGATCTTCCGGCTGCGGACGCTCCGCGGCGCGGACATCGTCGGGCTGCTGGTCGGGATGTCGCTGTTCTCGATGTTCTTCTTCATCTCGCTGTACATGCAGAACGTGCTGCACTACTCGCCGATCAAGACCGGGATCTCGTACCTCCCGCTGGCGGTCGGGATCATCCTGACGGCCGGACTCGCGTCGCAGCTCGTGACCCGGATCGGCTTCAAGCCGGTGCTGATCGCGGGCCTGCTGCTGATCGCCGGCGGGCTGATCTGGTTCTCGCGCGTGCCCGGGACGGGCGGGACCTTCTCCGCCAACGTGCTCGGTCCGTCGCTGCTGGCGGCCGCCGGGCTCGGGTTCTCGTTCGTACCGGTGACGATCGCGGCGGTGACAGGCACCAAGCCTCACGAGGCGGGTCTCGCGTCGGGCCTGATCAACACCTCCCAGCAGGTCGGCGGCGCGCTCGGCTTGGCGATCCTCGCGACGATCGCCAACAGCCGCACGCAGGCCGTCCTCCACTCGGGCGTTCACAACGCGAGTGTCGCCTTGACCAAGGGGTTCGAGCGGGCGTTCCTGGTCGGCGCCGGGTTCGCGATCCTGGGCGCGATCCTCGCCTCGGTGCTGATCTCCTCCCGCGACAGCCGCGAGCATTCCGAGGCCGCCCGAGCCGAAGGGGCGGTCGCCCCGGCGGCGTAGCCCGTCCGATGAGTTTCCGGCGCCCTCCCGGTCTACGGGGCATGTCAAACGTTCTGGCCGGAATCACAACATCGCTCGACGGCTTCTTCGCGGCACCCGACGACGGTCCCGGAAAGGGGCTCGGCGAGGGCGGCGAGCGCCTGCACAACTGGGTGTTCGGCGGCGAGTGGTCCTACGACGACGAGGGCCGCCCCAACCCGATCGGGGAGGACGCTGCGTGGCTCGACCGCGTCACCTCCCGGATCGGGGCGGTCGTCGGCGGCCGCAACACCTACGAGGCGGCTCGCCACTGGGGCGATCAGAACCCCTGGGGGCTCCCGTTCTTCATCGTCACGCACCGCCCCGAGGAGGAACCGCCCGAGGGCGAGTTCAGGTTCGTGGCCGGCGTCGAGGCCGCCGTCGGGCGCGCGCTCGAGGCCGCGGGCGGCAAGGACATCAACGTGATGGGCGGCGGTGACGTGATCAGGCAGGCGCTCGCGGCGGGGCTCGTCGACGAGCTCACGATCATCGTCGCGCCGATCGTGCTCGGCGCCGGCAAGCGGCTGTTCGACGGGTTCACGGAGCCGCTCGAGCTCGAGCAGCTCGGAGCACGTCAGTCACAGTTCGCGACGTTTCTCGACTACCGGGTGCTCCGCGGCTGAGCAAGTCGGCCGAGATCACGACGGCGTTGACGATCCGGTCGGTCTCCTCGGCCAGCGGCGCGGTCGCGCCGATCCGGCCGCTCAGCTGCTGCTGCGTCTCGCGCAACGGTGGCAGCGGTCCGGGGGCGCGGTGCTGCCGGGTGGCGTCCGCGAGCTCGCCGAGCGCCGCGTCGAGCTGCCCGGCCAGCAGCCGGGCCTCGGCCGGCGCCGGCGCCTCGGCGTCGTCGAGGTAGGCCTCGAGCGCGAGCGCGCCGTCGGCGAGGCGGCGGAGGCTCGCCAGCAGGCTCGTGGCCTCGCTGGTGGCGAGGCCGGGCCGCTTGCCCGCTGGTTCGTCGAGCGCCCTTTGGACCGCCGCCTCGGTGTTGGTGCGGGCGACGCGCGCTCGCACCCGCGCCCGGCGCACCGCGTCGCGGTCCTGCGATGAGGGGTCCTGCCAGCACGCGAGCAGCGCTCTGAGGAATCCGCGGTCACCCTCGATCAAATCGGCGAGCGTGTCGGGCAGCGTGGAGCGCTCCCACGTCGGCCACAGCGCGTAGATCGCGAGCGTGAGCGTTGCACCGATCACCGACGCCAGCAGGCGCTCGCCCGCCGCCTTGTACGCCGGGATCCCGCCGAACGCGACGAACAGCACGATGAACGCGGTCACCGAGGTCGTGAACAGCGCGTAGTTCGAGAGCAGGAACGCGAAGATGCCGACGGCGAGTACGGTCGCGAATCCGGCGAGCGCGTAGGGGCCCGGATGGAACGCCGCGACCAGCACGGTCGCCAGCACGACCCCGACGGCGGTACCGATGTAGCGCTGCAGGCCGCGTGTGAAGGTCGAGCCGAAATCGGGTCGCAGTACGAACAGGACGGTGAGCGGCACCCAGTAGCCGTGCGGCAAGTCAACCGCCCGATACAGAGCCGCGGCGGCAGCGACGGTCACCGCCAGGCGAATCGCGTGGCGGAACGCGCTCGAGCGGAGCGTCAGGTTGGCGCGCAGGATCGCCCGCGGGCCGCGGGTCGCGAGCTCGCGTGGCCGCGGTCGACGGTGACGGACCGGGTCGCCGGGCGGCGCGCCCTCGCCCTGCCACGAGACGGCGAGATCGACGGCCGCGCGGAGCTCGCCCCGCACGGACGCGCCACGCCCGAGCAGCCCCTCGAGCTGGTCGGCGAGCCGCTCGTCGCCGCTCTCGCGGCGGCGCGCGAGCTCGCGGCGTAGCGCGGCGACCGCCTCGTCGAGCCGGCTCCGCAGCCCTTCCGCATCGCCCCGCCAGCGCCCGGAGTCGAGCGCGTCGGCGACCGCCTCGAGCGCCTCGGCCGCCGCCTCGCGGCCAGCCGTCAGCGCGCCGGCGATCGCCGGGTCGTCGGACTCGAGCTCGGTGCGCGTGTTGCGAAGCGCGACCAGGTCGAGGTACGTGCGATCGGCCTCGTCGAGCAGCGTGCGGAACGCCTCGCCGGCCGTGCTCGGCGCGGCCACGCGGCCGTCGGCGACGTCAAGCGTCGCCCGCGCCGCGTCGAGCCCGGCGAGCACCGGGACTCGGTGGTCCTTGTCGAGCGGGTCGCTGATCCAGACGGCCATCGCGCGGTACAGCCGTGCGATCGCCGCGCGCTCCGGGAGGTGCGCGTGGATCCGCCAGATCACGACGACGAGCGCGATCTGGACCAATCCGCCGACGAACACGAGCCCGGCCCGCTCGAGCGATTGGACGGCGTCGGCCGGATAGGACGCAACCACGACCATCGACAGCGGCGCCATCAGCGCGACGAAGTACGCCGGCAGGCCAAGCGCTATGAACATTCCGGCACCGAAGCTCCACAGCCCGAGCAGCACGACGGCGAGCACGTCGTAGCTTCCGGTCAGCTCGCCGACGAACGTGGACGCGGCCGCCACCAGCGAGGCGATCAGCATCGCCCGCACGCGACCCCGGTACGGCACGCCCGAGTCGGTCAGCCCGATCAGGGTGGACCCGCCCGCGATCGCGATGCCGACGAGCTTGTGGCCGGTGGCGATGCCGACGAACAGGGGGATCCCCACCCCGAGCGCGTAGCGCATGCCGCGCACCAGCTGGAACTGGGACCGGTCGAAGGTCGTGATCCCGCCGACGATCCGTTTGCTCACGGCCACTGCTCCGCTCAAGGCCGTGATCCTATGTGGACGCTACGCCGCGACCTCCGCGGGTTCCTCGTCGCCCAGCTCACCGAGTCGCGTCGGGTCCTTGTCGCTCCCGGCGATCACGTCGTCGGCGGCCTGGCGGTGAGACTTCGGCAGGAAGCCGGACTTCATCCCGAAGTACACGGCCTGCGGATGGTGGGCGACGATCGCGAGCGTCGACTGCTCCGGCTCGACCGCGTAGCCGCCGGACAGCCGCAGTCCGATCGCCGGCGCATCCAGCAGCCGGAACACCTTCTCGTGCTCGGACTGCTCGGGGCACGCCGGATAGCCCCACGAATAGCGCCGGCCCTGCGTCACCGGGATGCCGAGGTCGGACCGCGCCCTGGCGTGGAGCCATTCGGCGATCCCCTCGGCGGTCTGGACGCCGAGGCCGTGGACGAACAGCTGCTCCGCGAACTCCCCCTCGGACTCGAGGCGCGCCATCAGCTCCGTGACCTCGTCGCCGGCCGTGACGGCCTGCAACGCCACGACGTCGGTCTCGCCGGAGCCGAGTGGACGGTAGAAGTCGGCCAGACAGATCCGGTCGTGCTTGGGCTGGCGCGGGAACACCAGCCGCTCGAGCTCGACCTCGCCGGGGGCCTCGGGGTCCCAGACGATGAGCTCGTTGCCCGCGGAATTGCAGGGGAAGTACCCGAGCCTTGCGCGGGGGTGGAGGTAGTCCTGGTCCCGCCACATCCTGTCCAAGCGGGCCTGAAACCCCTCCTCGCCGGTGTCGGGATCGCCCTGGAGCAGCTTCTGCCACTCCTCGCCCTTGACCCCGCGCCCGCCCCAGTGGAGCTTGAACAGCACGTGGGTGTCGAGGTGGTTGTAGACCTCGTCCATCTCGACCTCGATCTCCCGCGGTCCCCAGAACGGGGGCTCGGGGATCGGGTTGTCGGCTGCGGTGGCGCTGCGGACCGAGGCGTCGTCGGTCGGGGGCCCGTCGTCCACGGCCTCGGGCTGCTCGCGGAGTTTGAGGGCGGCGTCGCGGGTCTTCGACAGCAGTGCCTCGCGCGCGTCGGGGTCGATCAGCTGATCCATCTTCGCGAGACCCTCGAACGCGTCCTTGCAGTAGAAGACGCCGGGCTCGTAGCGCTCGTCGGAGTTGGTCCCGTCCGGGTACAGGATCCGGAGCCCGAAGTTGCGATTGATCGCGGCCCCTCCGACCAGCACCGGGAACTCGAGCCCGCGCGAGTGGAGCTCCTGGACGCAGGCGGGCATCTGCTTCGAGGTCGAGACGAGCAGCGCGCTCAACCCGATCGCGGTGGCGTCGTGCTCGACGGCGGCGTCGAGGATGTTCGAGATCGGTACCTGCTTGCCGAGGTCGACGACCGTGTAGCCGTTGTTGGTGAGGATTGTGTTGACGAGCGACTTGCCGATGTCGTGGACGTCGCCGAACACGGTCGCGATCACGACCGTCCCCTTGGTGTAGCCCTCGACCTTGTCGAGGTACTGCTCGAGCTGGGCGACCGCGCGCTTCATCACCGTGGCGGACTGGAGCACGAACGGGAGGATCAGCTCGCCGGCGCCGAACTTGTCGCCGACTTCCTTCATCGCCGGCAGCAGCACGCCGTTGAGCGTCGGAACCGCGCCGATCTTCTCGACGCTCTTGTCGATCCAGTCCTCGACGCCTTCCTTCTTGCGGCGCAGGATGTGGAAGTGGAGCGCCTCCTCGGGCTCCATCCCCTCGGTCGGGTCTCCCGCGCCCGCGGCCTCCTCCTCGGGGCCCTTGGACTCGAAATGGGCGATGAACTTCTCGAGCGCATCCTCGCGGCGGTTGAACACGAGGTCGTCGGCGAGCTCGCGCTCCTCCTCCGGGATCTCGGCGTACGGCGTGATGTGGTTGGGGTTGACCATCGCCAGGTCGAGGCCGGCCTCGACGCAGTGGTGCAGGAACACGCTGTTGAGGACGCTCCGCGCCGGTAGCCCCACGCCGAACGACACGTTGGAGACCCCGAGCGAGGTCTTCACGCCGGGGATTTCGGCCTTCACCCGGCGGATCCCCTCGATCGTCTCGACCGCTGAGGGCTTCCACTCGTCATCGCCGGTCGTCAGCGTGAACGTCAGGCAGTCGAAGATCAGCGCCTCGCGGTCGAGTCCGTGCTCATCGCAGCACAACTCGGTCAGCCGCTGCGCGATCTCGAGCTTGCGCTCGGCCGTCTTCGCCATCCCGACCTCGTCGATCGTCAGCGCGATCAACGCGGCGCCGTGCGCGGTGGCGATCGGGACGACGCGATCGAGCTTGTCGCGGCCAGCCTCGAGGTTGATCGAGTTGACGACCGCCCGCCCAGGGATCTGCTCGAGCGCGGCTTCGATCACGTCCGGCTCGGTCGAGTCGACCTGGATCGGCGACGGTTGGCTCAGGGAAATCCGCTTGACGATCTCCCTCATCTGCTCGTCCTCGTCCTGCCGCTCGGTCAGCGCCACGCACACGTCGAGCACGTGCGCGCCGCCCGTGACCTGGTCCTCGGCGACCGTGACGAGCCCGTCGTAGTCGTCGGCGAGCAGCATCTCCTTGGCCTTCCGTGAGCCCTGGCTGTTGACCCGCTCGCCGACGAGTGTCGGGCGCGGGTCCTGGACCAGCGGCGTCGAAGTCATCATCGAGCTGAGCAGCGCGGGTCCACGCTCGGGACGTTCTCCCGGGGTCCGCCCGGCGCAGCGCTCGACGATCGCGGCGATGTGCGCGGGTGTCGTGCCGCAACAGCCGCCGACGATCGAGACGCCGTAGCGCTCGACGAATTCGCCGAGCACCGCCGCGAGCGGCTCGGGCTCTTCCGGGAAGATCGTCTCGCCGTTCGGACCCTGGAGCGGGAGGCCGGCGTTCGGGATGCAGTGCACCGGAAGCGGGGAGTTCTCGCCGAGGAACCGAATCGCGTCGCGCATGTCCTCCGGGCCGGTCGAGCAGTTCAGCCCCAGCACGTCGATCTTGAGCGCGTCGAGCGTCGTCAGCACCGCGCCGATGTCGGTGCCGAGCAGCATCTTTCCGCCCTGCGGCAAGAGCGACACGCTGCACTGGATCGGGACCGCGCGGCCGACCTGCTTGAACGCCTCGCGGGCGCCGAGCACGGCCGCCTTGACCTCGAGGATGTCCTGCGCCGTCTCGATGATGATCAGGTCGGCGCCGCCCTGCACGAGTCCGCGCGCCTGCTCTTCGAACACCTCGAACAGGTCGCGGAAGCGGGTCTGCCCGAGCGTCGGGTCGTCGCTGGCAGGCAGGAAGCCGGTCGGGCCGATCGACCCGGCGACGAATCGGTTCTCGCCGGCGGCCTTGCGGGCGATCTCGGCGGCCTTCTGATTGATCTCGAGCGTGTGCTGCTCAAGCCCCCACTCCGAGAGCTTCAGCCGGGAGCCCTGGAAGGTGTCCGTCTCGAGCACCTCCGCGCCCGCCTCGAGCATCGACGCGTGGACGCTCTCGATCACGTCCGGGCGGTTGAGCACCAGCGCCTCGTGGCACCGGCCCGGGAGCCGGTAGTCAGAGTCGAGACTCAAATCAAACTGCTCGAGCGTCGCGCCCATCCCCCCGTCGTAGACGAGGACACGGTCGCGCGTCGCGGCAAGGAAGTCGCGGTCCGGCGCCATTTGAGCCATGCTACCAGCGTTTGGGCGAACCTTGACACACGTGTGGCAAGGTTCATCCGTGGTCCTGCGCCCCGTCGGAGCGCCGGAACCAGCAGCGACGACAGGAGGAACCAGGTCGGATGGAAGCTCATGAGGCGCTGGGGCGCGTGGAGACGATGCACGGAGGGCACCCCCACCACCTGCGCGACGGATTCGCCTCCGCCGCGGGGGTCGTGGTGGCGGTCCTGGCCGCGTTCTTGGCGGTCGCCACGTTCCTCGCCAACGAGCAGGTCAAGGACGTGATCACGAGGGAGACGAGGGGCGCCGACCTCAGCGCCCAGTTCGAGGTCAACTCCGTGAAGGTGACGATCGCCGAGAACGACGCGCTGCTGCTGAGGACGGTGGGGACGGGTAACCCGAAGGCGATCGCCCACGCGGAGAAGCTCGAGGACCGGAGGGCCTCCGAGTTGGCTCCCAGGGACGCTCGACTGCAGGCCGAGATCGCCGCCAGCACCGCGGAGCGCACGAGTTCGGACCAGAAGCACCTGCTGTACGAGGTCGCCGAGGTCGCGCTGCAGGTCGGAATCGTGCTCGCGGGAATCTCGATCCTGATCAGACGCCGCTGGCTGCTGGCCGGCGGCGGGGCGGTCGGCGTGGCGGGCGTGATCGTGCTGATCGCCGGTCTGACCTACTGAGCGCCGGCATCGGTACGGTGAGACGGATGCCTGAATCCGATCCCAACGTCGCTCCGTACGGGTCCTGGACGACTCCGGTCACGTCGAAGGTCGTCGTCGCCGAGGCGGTCGGCCTGTCCGAGCTCCGGATCGACGGCAAGGACGTGATCTGGTCCGAGACGCGCCCGGCCGAAGGCGGCCGGACCGCGCTGGTGAGGCTGTGCGCCGACGGCTCGCGGCAGGAGCTGCTCGAGCCCGGCCAGAACGCGCGCACGGCGGTCCACGAGTACGGCGGCGCCGCGTGGTGGGCGAGGCAGGGGACCGTGTGGTTCTCCGCGTGGCGCAATCAGCGCGTGTACCGCCGCGACCCCGAGACCGGCGTCGCCGAGCCGCTGACCCCGGAGCCGGAGGTGGCCCGCGGCGACCGCTACGCCGACGGAGACGTGTCGCCGGACGGCCGCTCGATCGCGTGCGTTCACGAGCACCATCCTCCGCGCGGCCGCGGGGCGGTCGACGTCGTCAACCGGATCGTCACGCTCGACGCGAACGCGCCGTCTACGCCACGGGTCGTCGTCGCAGGACCGGACTTCGTCTCGAGCCCGCGGTGGAGCCCTGATGGACGGCGGCTGTGCTGGGTCGAATGGGACCACCCGAACATGCCCTGGGACGGCACCCGGCTGATGGTCCGCGAGCTGGAGTCGGGCCAGGACACGCTGGTGGCGGGCGGCCCCGAGGAGTCGGTGTCCGAGCCCCGCTGGCTCGAGGACGGAACGCTCGCGTTCATCAGCGACCGCACCGGCTGGTGGAGCCTGTACACGTGGTCCCCCGACGTCGGCGTCGCGCCGCTGATCGAGATCGAGGCGGAGATCGGAATTCCCCAATGGGTGTTCGGGTCGGCGCGGTACTGCTTCCTCGCGGACGGGCGCGTCGCGTTCGCCTACACGCGTGACGGGATCGACCGGCTGGCGGTGCGGCTACCCGCCGGCGAGGTGATCGATCTGGACGCGCCGTTCTCGCTCGTTCGGGCCGTACGCGCGGCCGGACCGTCGACCGTCGTCGTGATCGGCTCGACGCCGACCGAAGAGGCCTCGGTGGTCCGGCTCGAGCTCGGTGACGGGCCCACGATCGCCTCGACCGAAATCGTTCGGCCGCCCCGCTCGCTCGAGCAGCTGCGAGTGCCGCGCGAGCTGATCTCGACGCCGAGCCGATCGGCTTCCCGTGCGCGGGCGGGCGCACCTCGCACGCGCTGCTGTACCGCCCGACAACGCCGCGTTCGCGGGCCCGGCCGGCGAGCTGCCGCCGCTGATCGTCGCCGGCTCACGGCGGCCCGACCAGCGCCGCGTCGCGGCCCGCGCTGGACCTCGGCGCTCAGTACTGGACGAGCCGTGGGTTCATGGTCGTCGACGTCAACTACGGCGGCTCGACCGGCTACGGCCGCGCGTACCGCGAGCTGCTGGACGGGGCGTGGGGGATCGTCGACGTCGAGGACGTGATCGCCGCGGCGCGCTGGCTCGCCGAGCGGGGCAAGGTCGACCCGGACCGGATCGCCATCACGGGCGGCCGCGCCGGCGGATTCACGATGCTGGCGGCGCTGGCCCAGGTCGAGACGTGTTCGCGGCCGGCGGCGATTTCTTCGGGGTCGCCGACCTGGAGGCGCTGGCCAGGGACACCCACAAGTTCGAGAGCCGCTATCTCGACGGCCTGATCGGGCCGTACGGCGCGCCGCAAGTCGGTACTGCGACGCCCGCTCGCCGATCAACCACGTGGAGGAGTTCTCGCGCCCGCTGATCGTGCTGCAGGGGCGGAGGACCAGGTCGTGCCGCCCGAACCAGGCCGACATGATCCGCGACGCGCTGAAGCGCAAGCACGTGCCGGTGGCCATGATCGGGTTCCCCGGCGAGCGGCCACGGGTTCCGCCAGGAGGCCAACGTCCGCCGCGCCAAGGAAGCCGAGCTCGAGCTTCTACGGCAGGTGCTCGGGTTCGAGCTGCCGGCGGAGCGAGGGGATCGAGCCGGTGGAGATCAGGGGCTTGTAGGCGCGGAGGGGCTATACGTCCCGGCGGTGCCCGCGCCGCTGGCCGAGGTCGAGAAGGCATAGGCCATGCCCGTAGCGGGCGCCGACGCATCCCGCCGGAGGATCGGTTTCCCATTCGCGTCAAGCCAGACGATCTGACGGACGGCACCGGCGCGCCCCGGCGCTCGGATGACGTAGAGGTTGGCGACGACAACGGCGGTGACCGCGGACCGTGCGAAGCGCGCGGTGACCCTGGCCACGCCGTCAGGGACCGCGCCGAAGATCGCATTGGCGTCCGAGGCGGCGCGGAACGCGAGGTACGGGACGGAGGGAAGCGCGCTCACGCAGTTTCCAGACCTGGAGCCGTCGCGCCCAGCTGCGAGCACGCAGAGGCCGCCATGCGACGGCGGCGGCCCGATCACGCGCTGCAGCTGACGGGCCTTGGCGATCAGCGCCGGGTCGGGCGCCCCCGCGGGAGTCGACGTCCCCCGCAGAACCGCCGCGCGCACCTGATCTTTGCAACGCTGGGAAACCTTCGGGACCCGCACGCCTGCGATCGGTACGACGTAGTAGCTCGTTCCGGCGACCGTCTGCGCGAGGCGGATGTAGCCGACGTACGCGCCCGCCGCGATCGGACGGAGCTCGCTCTTTGAGAGCCGGTCGGACGGCCGGGCCTGGCGCCGCAGCACGGCGAGCGACGCGAGCAGTGCTTTGCTCGGTGCTCCGGTCGCACGGACCAGGTCAGACCCCTGCTCGGGTCGCGCGATCGCATGCCCCGCTCCGCACGCGGGGAAGCTCGTGTTGAAGCGCACCGGACCGGTCGGCTTGGGAGCGGGCTTCGGCGTCCCCGCCGGCGTCGCCGGCGAATGCCGCAGCGCACCGAGCGCGATCACGACGATCGCGGCGACGACCGCGACTCCGACGGCCATCGCGATCCCCCCGAGCCCAGGCTTCGGGAGCGCCCATCGCCGGGATCGCGAAGGTCCCTCCCAGGCGGTCCGGCGCACGGGCAACTGCCCGGCCGCTTCGTTCAGCACCCGGCGGATGCGATCCTCGAATTCCTCCGGCGAACCGGTCATTGCGGTACCTCCGTGCGGAGACGGGCGAGAGCGCGTGAGGCCAGCGACTTGACGGTTCCGGGTCGGCAGCCAAGCGCGGTCGCGATCTCGGCCTCGGACCATCCGCCCCAGTAGCGCCCGACGATCACCGCGCGCTGCCGATAGGGCAGCCGGCCGATCGCGTCCAGCAGCCCGCCGTCGGCGGGGTCGGTCACCGGGCGCTCGCGCTCGAGCAGCGTCAACCGCTCGGCGCGGCGGCGCTCATCACGATTCCGCGACTTCGCCGCGTTAACGACCGCGCGGCGGAGGTAGGCCGCGGGAACCTCGACGCGGTCGAACGCGCGGAACACGGCGGTCATCGCGTCCTGCACGACGTCCTCGGCCGCGGCGCGAGACCCGGTCAACAGCCACGCGAGCCGGACGGCTCCGTCGTACTGCTCGGCATAGAACTGGCCGAAGCCCCGCACTGCCGGACCGGCAGCTCGCTCAGCGTCGACCGGACTCGTCGTCTGGCTCACACCCGTATGACTCCCGAGCAGGGCGTCAGGTTCCATCTCCGATCGCGAACGCTACGTCCGCGGGCGCGAGCGGGGGGTTAGGTCAGCCGGTGACGGTCGACTGGGTCCCGGCGCCGTCGGTTACGACGATCCGGACCTTTGGCGCGGCCTTGTGGTTGCGCGCGTGCTGCTGGAGCTGCTTGCCCTCGACGAGCGCGGCCGGAGAGATCTTCACGGAGACGCGGAGTGCGGGCCGCTTGAGCGTGATCGTCAACTTGCCGCCCGCGACCCGCACCGTGTGCGGTCCGCCGACAGAGATGCCCTTGAGCGGGCGCTTCTTCGTGAACGACAGGCCGCCGGGCAGCGACACCGTGACGGTCTTCAGCTTCGGCGCGTTCGTCCCATGGGCGACAGTGAGGCTGAGCGACGGCTTGCCTCCGGCGAGACCGCCGAGCGAGAGGCCCACGAGCCTCGGCGGGCTCTTGGGCTTCGGCGCGCTCGGGCAGCCGGACACGTGAATCGGGAACGAGGCGTTGGCGACCGTTCCGTTCTGGCCCGTGTTCGACGCGTGGAGGATGCCGCTCGGCGGCGAGCAGGTCGCGAGTTCCAGCGCCTTCGGCCCGCCGAACAGCGTCACCACCAGGGAGGTCTGCGGAACGTCGGGCTGGTTGAAGAACGTGACCGTGTGGTTGTTGAGGTCGACGGTGCCGACCAGCGTCAGCGCGACCGGCGGCGGGAACCTGAGCGTCAGCGACGGGGTGAACGGACCGGACCCCGTCAGGTACGCGAAGCCCTTTAGCGGCGTCGGCTGCAACGGGCTGGTGGCGACGGCGGTTCCGACCGCGGTGGTCGTGTTCTGGAGCGACACGGCGTTGGTATTCGTGCCGACCGCCGGCCACGGCAGCTGGAGCATCGTCGTCATCCCGGCCGCCTGGCCCAGCGGCTGGGTCTGAACGGTGGTGATCGCGACGCCGTCGTCGTGGGCGTCCTTGACCGCCGTCGCCGACACCGAGGGCGTGAACGGGAGCGCGGCGCACCCGGTCGGGGCGAAATCGGGGGATGCCTGGCTCGTCTCTGAACCCTTCGCGTACTGGACCGTCAGAGAGGAGTGCGTCGTGACGTTGCAGTTGCTCGGCATCCGCGTGAACGGCTTGCCGCCCAGCGTGCCGTTGACGGTCAGCGACATCTTCGTCAGGACCCCGCCGAGCGGGCCGAGGCCGGAGAGATCGAGCTTCAGGACGGAGGCGACATTGCCGGAGGCCGTCTGCACCAGGTCAACGGCGACGTGGGTCGTCTGATTTGCGGGCGGCCCTGTCAGCAGATCGATGCCCGCGGCGTCAGTCGACGGATTCGGCGGCGGCACCAGGTACGCGGTCAGGTTGAGTCCCACGCCGAGCGAGGTGGAGGCCGACCCCGTGCCGATCTTGCACGCCGTCGTGTACTGCTGCGTCTTCACGCACGACGGGTTGGCGTTGAGGCTCGCGAGCACGCCGGGGGCGAGGGTGATCGTGACCTTCCCGGGAGCGCCCATGCTGGAGCTGTCGAGAACCTGGGTGGTCGTGTACGACGGGTCGCCGTTCGCGGGGAACCCGGTTGGCGAGCTCACCTGGAACGACTGGCTCGCGGACGCCAGCGCGGGCATCGCAAGCGCAAGGGCCAGGGCCCCGGCAAGAACAGCAAGATGGCGAGCGAATCCGTTCACTACTCGACTAACGAATCGGTTACCCAAATCTTTTACATCTGAACCGAACTAAATCCAGTTCCGCTGACGGCGGGGGTACGCTCAGATGCGATGACCTCCGCTACCGCCGCCCGCGTGATGTTCGACGAGGCCCACAGCGAGGCCTGGACGATTCGAGCCGAGCTGGCCGCGGCGATGCAGCCCGCGCACCCCCAGGACTCGTCTTACGCGGGCGCTGCATCCGCGCTCGCCGAGCGTGATTTCGTCGTCGTTCCGAACGTCGATCAGCCGCTCGCCCCCGAGGCGCTCGCCGGCGTCGACCTGCTGGTGATCGCGCACCCGTCGGATCCCGCCTGGGAGCGAACGACGGGATCGGGATCGCCGTTGCTGGCTGCCATGGAGATCGAAGCAATCGAGACTTTTGTCCGAGACGGTGGCGGGCTGATCGTGCTCGGCGAGACTGAGCAGGACAAGTACGGCAACAACCTGAACGAGCTGCTCGCGCGGTTCGGCCTCCATATCGACAACGACACCGTGCAGGACTACGAGCACTCGGTCAGCGCCCCCTCGTGGATCCTGGCGGAGCTCGACGATGGCGGCCGCGGCTCCCGCGGCGACGTGCTCGCCCAGGTCCACGCGGTCTGCCTCTATCGGGCCGGGACGCTGTCGGCCGAGAACGGCGCTCGGATCCTCGCGCGCGCGTACGCGAGCTCGTCCGCGCCCGGCGCAGGACTGATCGCGACCGTCGAGCACGGCACCGGCAGGGTGGTGGTGCTCGCCGACTCCGACGTGTTCGGCGACGACTGCCTCGGGCAGCTCGATCACCGGCCGCTGTGGCTGAACCTCTGTTACTGGGCGTCGCGCCGGCACGCCGACGGTGCGGTGAGTACCGGCGCCGCCGACACCGCCTGGGCACGGCTGCGCGACGAGACAAACGCGCTCGCGCAGCTTCAGGCCCCCGACGGCTCGCTCGCCGGCGACCGCGCCGACGCCGAGCGCCACGTCGAGGAGATCCTCGGTGCCCTGGGCGAGCTACGCCCCAGATTCGAGCATCAGGGGAAATACCTCGACGCGGTCGTCGAGGACATCCGGGTCTGGGTCGCGGACGGCTTCGAGAAGCCCGACTTCGGTCGCTCGCTGGACCGCTTTCGCCCCGACCTCGAGCGCGCCGACGGGACCGAGCAGCTCGTGTTCTTCCCGATGTACAAGCAGAACGGCTCCCGCGACACGTGCTGTGAGGCGCTGATCGTGCGCGTGCCGTGGCCGGACTGGATCGCCGAACTCGAGCGCACGCTTTACGACAATCCGAAGTTCGTGCCGGTTCAGCTGCTCGACGCGACCGCCGGCTACGACAGCGAGTGCGCGGTGCTGTTCCCGGAGATGGTGTCGGTCGACGGCCGTCCGCCGAACCACTTCGGCGCGATCTTCTGCGATCGGGAGGCCGCCCGGCTGCGGCGGATCGGCGGCGCCGCCGTCGACCTACTCGCGCTCAACCTGCCGCCGGACGCCGCGCGGATGCTCGCGAGCCCCGAGATCTCCGAGCACGCGTACATCCTCTGGGACCTGATCCACGATCGCACGCACAGCCACGGCGAGCTGCCGTTCGACCCGTTCATGGTTCGCCAGCGCGCTCCGTACTGGATGTACTCGCTAGAGGAGCTCCGCTGCGATCTGACCGCGTTCGGCGAGGCGGTCGCGCTCGAGCGCGGCGACCGCGGCCCGGCGGTCACGTTCGCCCGCTACGTGCAGTACGCGATCCTGCTCGACCGGCTGCTGCGCTTCCCGATCACGGGGGACCGGGTTCGCAACTACGACGGCCTCGGCGGGCAGCTGCTGTTCGCCTACCTGCACCGTCACAGCTACCTGGAGTGGGCCGACAACCGGCTCACGATCGAGTGGGACCGCGTCGCCGAGGGTGTCGCGGCGCTGCGCGAGGAGATCGAGGGCCTGTACCGGGCCGGGATCGACCGCACCAAGCTCCAGCACTGGGCGGCCGCCCACGATCTGGTGTCCGAGAGCGTTCCGCCGGCGGTCGGGTCGAAGTGGGCCGCGGGCGTCCGCGACCTCCCCGAGCTCGCCGACCCGCGCCCGTACGTCGATCTCGTGCTCGACGACGAGTTCCCGCTGTCGATCTTCTACACATCGCTGAAGGCCAAGCTCGCGGCTTGAGCTCGAACGAGCAGCGGCGAGGGTTCGCCTCCGACAACGCCGCCACGATCCACCCGGAGGTGCTGGCTGCGATCGAGCGCGTCAACTCAGGCCACGCATTCGGCTACGGCCACGATCGCTCCAGCGAGGCGCTGGGCGACAGGTTTCGCGAGCACTTCGGCGAGCGCGCGTTGGCGTTCCCGGTCTGGGGCGGGACCGGAGCGAACGTGCTGTGCCTGCGCGCAGCGTGCCGCCGGTGGCAGGCCGTCGTCTGCCCCGAGACCGCGCACATGAACGCCGACGAGTGCGGCGCGCCGGAGGCGATCGCCGGCGTGAAGCTGCTGACGGTCGCGACCGAGGACGGAAAGCTCGGCCCGGCGGACGTCGAGCGGACGCTCGGGCGGGTTGGAGACGAGCACGCGGTGCAGCCGCGCGTCGTGTCGGTGTCGCAGTGCACCGAGCTCGGGACCGTGTACACGGTCGACGAGCTGGGCGCGATCGCGGAGCTCGCTCATTCGCGCGGTCTGCTGGTCCACGTCGACGGCGCCCGGCTCGCGAACGCGGCGGCGGCGCTCGATGTGTCGCTGCGAGCGCTGACGACCGACGCCGGCGTCGACATGCTGTCGTTCGGCGGGACCAAGAACGGCCTGCTCGGAGCCGAGGCGGTCGTGTTCCTCGAGCCCGAGCTCGCGGGTGGATTCGAGTTCCTGCGCAAGCAGTCGATGCAGCTCGCGTCGAAGATGCGGTTCCTCGTGGCGCAGCTCGACGCGCTCTTGACCGACGAGCTGTGGCTGCGTAACGCAAGCCAGGCCAACGCGATGGCGGCACTGCTCGCCGAGCGCGTCCGCGATCTGGCGGGCGTCACGATCACCCGCCCGTCCGAGGCGAACGCCGTGTTCGCGATCCTCGCGCCGGAAGCGGTTTCCGCGCTGCAGGAGCGCTACGACTTCTACGTCTGGGACGCGGCCACGAGCGAGGTCCGGTGGATGTGCTCGTGGGACACGACCGAGGAGGACGTCGAGGGGTTCGCGAGCGCGGTCGCGGAGGTCGCTGGGTAGCGACCGATGCGTGAGACCGCGGAGGACCTCGCCGCGCTCCAGCGGCTGCTGGACTCGAGCTACGGCCGCGCCGGCTCGCACCTGCTCGGGATCCACTCGCCGGAGCGGAGGTTGCGCGCCGAGCAGGTGTCCGAGCTGCTCAGCGGCATGTGCCTCCTGTCGCTCGCGACGGTCACTGCTGACTGCCGGCCGGTCGTCGGACCCGTCGACGGGATCTTCTACCGGGGGGCGTTCCACTTCGGCTCGAGCCCCGAGTCGGTCAGGTTCCGTCACATCCGCTCGAGACCCCAGGTGAGCGCGACCCACGTACCGCGCGAGGAGTTCGCGGTAACGGTCCACGGGCGCGCGGTGCCCCTCGACGTCCGGGCGGCCGAGCACGCGGGCTTCCGCGAGACGCTGCTCGAGGTGTACCTGCCGCGCTACGGCCCGGAGTGGGAGGAGTTCCTCGACGGCGGGCCGGTGTACGCGCGGATCGAGGCCGAGCGGATGTTCGCGCTGCTGATCGCGCCGACCAGCGCGGACCGATCGTGACCGGCGCTCGCGCGAGCGTGTTCGCTCCCGGGCGCGTCAACCTGATCGGCGAGCACACCGACTACAACCAGGGCCTCGCGCTTCCGTTCGCGATCGAGGCGGGCGTGACGGTATCGGCGGAAGCGCTCGACGAGCCGGTGATCGAGGCGGAAGCGCTCGACCTGGGGGCGTCGGACCGGTTCGAGCTCGCGCGTCCGGGCAAAGCGCGCGGCTGGCGCGCGTTCGTCCGCGGCACGGTCGTCGAGCTCACGCGGGCCGGCGTGCCCGTTCCCGGTGCCCGCCTTGAGATCAGTGGGAACGTCCCGCGCGGCTCCGGGCTGTCCTCGTCCGCGGCATTCGAGGTCGCGCTTGCGATGGCGCTGATCGGGGTGTCGGGCGGGGCAGAGCTCGACCGCAAGGAGCTCGCCCAGCTGTGCTCGCGCGTCGAGAACGAGTGGGTCGGCGCACGCACGGGGCTGCTCGACCAGCTCGCGTCGCTGTACGGCGAGCCCGAGCACGCGCTGCGGATCGACTTCCGCTGGCTCGACGTGCGTCCGATCGAGCTGCCGCTGAACGGCCACCGGCTGGTCACGCTCGACTCGGGCGAGCGCCACGCCAACGTCGCCTCCGGCTACAACGAGCGGCGCGCCGAGTGTGCGCGCGCGTGCGAGCTGCTCGGCGTTGACAGCCTCCGCGAGGTGACCGCGGCAATGGCACGGGAGCTGCCGTCGCCGCTCGATCGCCGCGCGCTGCACGTGATCGGCGAGAACGAGCGCGTCGAGCTCGCGGTCGAGGCGCTCGGCCGGCGCGACCTCGACGAGCTCGGGCGCCTGCTCGACGCCTCGCACGCGAGCCTGCGCGACTTCTTCTCGGTCTCGACGCCCGCGGTCGAGGCGACCGTCCGGCGGCTGAAGGACGCCGGCGCGCTCGGCGCGCGGATCGTCGGCGGCGGGTTCGGCGGCCACGTGCTCGGGCTGCTGCCTTCCGGCGCCGACGCGCCGGAAGGGTCGGCCGTGGTCCGTCCGGGCGCCGGCGCGCGGCGCGCGGTCGAGCGGGACTAGAGCTCTACCGACTCGCCGGTGGCCGCCGAGCGATAGAGCGCCTCGATCGTCCGCGCCTGCCCGACGGCGTCGGCCCGCCCGAGCAGCGGTTCGGCCTCGCCGCGGATCGCCCGTGAGAAGTTCTCGGCCTCGAGCCCGTACGAGTTCGCGGGCGTACCCTCGATCCGCTCCACCCCGTCGTCGCGGCGGAGCTCAATCACCGGCGTGCGGGCGTGCCACGGGTCGTCGAGGAACAGCGACCCGTCCTCGCCGACGACCTCGAGCTCGTCGCGCGAGGAGAGTGCGAGCCCGGCGTCGAAGTGCCCGATCACGTCGCGGGGGAACCGCAGCGTCCCTGACATCACCACGTCGACGCCGTCGCCCCCGAGCTCCTGCTCGGCGAACACTCGCTCCGGCTCGCCGCCGAGCAGCCTGGCGCCGCTGACGCAGTAGCAGCCGACGTCCATCAGCGCTCCGCCGTCGAGTGCGGCCGAAAGCCTGATGTTGGACGGGTCGGTCGCGTTGAAGCTGAACGCGGCCCGGATCAGCCTCAGCCGGCCGATGGCGCCGCCGGCAACGAGCTCCTCCAGCCGCCGCATCTGCGGGTTGTGGCGGTACATGAACGCCTCCATCAGCAGAAGACCGTGCCGATCGGCCTCGTCGAACGCTCGCTCCACCTCCCCGGCGTGGCGGCTGAGCGGTTTCTCGCACAGCACGTGCTTGCCGGTCTCGAGCGCTCGTAGCGTCCATTCGATGTGCAGCGAATTCGGGAGCGGGATGTAGACGGCCTCGACCTCCGGATCGGCGAGCACCGCCTCGTAGCTGTCGTGGACGTGCTCGATCCCGCGCTCGGCAGCGAACCGCGCCGCGCGGTCGCGGTCGCGGCTACCGATCGCGACCACCTCGACATCGCTCGAGGACGCGACCCCGTCCAGGAAGAGCCCGTTGATCCGCGCGGTGGAGAGGATCCCCCACCTGACCGGCAGCATCACCGCGCGCCGAGCAGCAGCTCGACCACCAGCTGGTCGAGTCGCTCGTTGTGGTAGCCGTGAGTTGCCAGCCGGTCGAGGTTGTGATCCTCGCCGAGCAGTGCCTTCGCGCCCTCGGCCGAGTACGTGCCGACGCTTGGCTCGGCGAGCTCGTCGACAAGTGCCGCAGCTCGCGCCTCCCGGATCGCGTCGGAAGCGTCGAGGAGCCGGGCCTTCGCGGCGAGCGCGAGGTACGTGCGCATGCAGCCCGCCGCGAATTCCCAAACTCCCTCCGCGTCTTCATTTCGGTACGCGTGGGCGTCGAAGTGACGGGGGCCGTCGTACCCGGAGGTTTCGAGCAGGTGCACGAGCAGGAACGCCTCTTTCAGGTCTTCGGCTCCGAACCGGTAGTCCTGGTCGAAGCGCCCGATCCGCTGCGCGTTGAGGTCGATATGGAACAGCTTCCCGGCCCACAGCGCCTGCGAGACGCCGTGGACGAAGCTGAGCCCGGCCATCGTCTCGTGCGCGACCTCCGGGTTGACCCCGACCATCTCGGGGTGCTCGAGCATCGAGATGAAGTGCAGTGCGTGCCCGACGGTCGGCAGGAAGATGTCGCCGCGCGGCTCGTTCGGCTTCGGCTCGATCGCGAACCGGATCTCATAGCCGTGTTCGCGGACGTAGCCGCAGAGGAAGTCGATCGCCTCGCGGTAACGCTCCAGTGCGTCGCGGGCGGGTTTGGCGGCGCCGGCCTCGACGCCCTCGCGCCCACCCCAGAACACGTACACGGTCGCGCCGAGCTCGGCGCCGAGATCGATCCCGCGCATCGCCTTCGCGATCGCGGCGCGGCGGACGCCGCGGTCGTTGGAGGTGAACGCCCCGTCCTTGAAAGCCGGATGCGTGAACAGGTTGGTGGTCGCCATCGTCACGTGCATCCCGGTCCGGTCGAGCGCGTCCTTGAAGCGGTCGACGATCCGGTCGCGCTCGGGGGGCAGGACGCCGTACGGGACGAGGTCGTTGTCGTGGAGGCTCACGCCATACGCGCCGAGCTCGGCGAGGCGCTCGACTGACTGGACCGGGTCCAGCAGCGCCCGAGTCGGCTCGCCGAACGGGTCCCGTCCCGGGTTCCCGACGGTCCACAGCCCGAACGTGAAGCGGTGCTCCGGTCGGGGTGTGAGCTCGGACTCGTCGATCATCGTGCCCACCATCTCATATCTGCTTCAGCGCCGGGTAGAGCGCGCGGAACCGCTCCCGCTGCACCCGGTAGACGTCGACCCACTCGGGGATGGGGTCAATCCGCCCGTGCGGTGAGACGGTCGCCGCGACCGCTGCGTGAACGTCGGGCCACACCGACGCCGAAACGCCCCCGAGCAGCGCCGCTCCGAACGCCGCGCCCTCGTCGACGACCACCCGCTCGAGTGGCAGCTCGAGTGACGAGGCGACGATCTGCAGCCACAAGTCGCTGCGCGCGCCGCCGCCCGAGGCCCGACCGAGCGTCATCGGCTCGGAGCTCTCGGCGATCAGATCCAGCGAGTCGCGCAGACCGAACGCGACTCCCTCGAGCACCGCCCGGACGAGCGCCCCGCGATCGTGGCGGACGCTCAGCCCGACGAACGCGCCCCGCGCGTCCGGGTCGGCGTGCGGCGTGCGCTCGCCCGCGATATACGGGAGGAAGAGCAGCCCCTCTGTCCCGGCCGGCCACTCCGCCGCCTCGGCGATCAGCTGCTCGTAGGGAACACCGGGCGCCGCCGCGTCCCGGAGCCACCGCAGCGAGCCCGCCGCCGACTGCACGACCCCCATCGAGTGCCACCCGCCTGGGACCGCGTGGCAGAACGTGCTCAGACGTGCTTCCGGATCGGGCGCGAATTCGTCGAGCGCCGAGAACACGACCCCGGAGGTCCCGAGCACGACCGACAGCGGCCCGGGGTGATCGACGCCGACGCCGAGCGCCCCGGCCGCCTGATCGCCGCCGCCGGCCGCGACCGGGACGCCGTCGCCGGTGACGCCTGACGTCGCGGGGCTCTCCAGCGCGACCGGCAGCCAGGCCGGGTCCAGCTCGAGCTCGGCGAGCACCTCCTCGCTCCAGCGACGGCGCGCGACGTCGAGCAGCAGCGTCCCCGACGCGTCGGAGACGTCGGTGGCGTGCTCACCGCAGAGCCTCAGCCGGACGTAGTCCTTCGGCAGCGCGATCCGGTCGATATGCCGGTAGACCTCCGGCTCGTGACGGCGCAGCCACAGCAGCTTCGGCGCGGTGTATCCCGGGAGCGCTCGGTTGCCGGTCAGCGCGATCAGCCGCTCGAGGCCGATCGTGCGCTCCAGCTCCTCAGACTCCGCGCCGGTCCGCTGGTCGTTCCACAGAATCGCGGGCCGGAGCACCCGGCCGCGGGCGTCGAGTGTCACCAGCCCGTGCATCTGCCCGGAGAGCCCGATCCCGGCTGGGGCGCCGACCGCGTCGCGAAGCTCGGCGAGCACGGCGCTGGTGGCGTGCCACCAGTCCTCCGGGTCCTGCTCGGCCCACCCCGGCCGCGGCGTCGAAAGTCGGTAGCCGCGCTCGGCGCCGGCGAGCACGCCACCGTCCGTGTCGATCGCGAGCCCCTTGACGCCGGAGGTGCCGACATCGATACCGACCAACGGCCCCGTCATCGTGGCGATCCCGGCGTTCGACGGCGGCGCTTTGCGGAGTGCTGCGGGCGCATCGCGTGAGCGCTAACATAGCCGCTTCGAGGGCGTTGAGGTGAGCGACTCTGGATCCCAGGGCCGGATATCGGCGTCAGGCCGACGCCGGCCTCCGGCGATGTCGGACGTCGGACGGCTGGCGGGCGTCTCGCACCAGACAGTATCGAGGGTGATCAACGGCAACCGCCACGTTCGCCCGGAGACACGGCGGCGCGTGCTCTCAGCGATGAACGAGCTCGGCTACCGACCGAACCTGGCCGCTCGCACCCTCGCAACGGGCAGGTCGAACATGCTCGGCGTGGTGAGCTTCGACACGACCCTGTACGGCCCCGCGTCGATGCTGTTCGGGATCGAGCGGGCGGCGCACGAGGCCGGCTACTTCATCATCGTCGCGAGCATGACGGCGCTCGACCGGCCGTCGCTTACCAACGCCGTCGATCGGCTCCGGGTTCAGGGCGTCGACGGGATCCTCGTGATCGCGCCGCTCGACGTGGCCGCGGAGGCGTTGCACTACGCCCCCGACGACATCCCGCTGGTGGCGATGGCCGGGGGCCCGCCGGGCGAGGTGCCGGTGGTCGAGGTCGACCAGGTCTCCGGCGCGGCGCAGGCGACCGGGCACCTGCTCGATCTCGGGCATCAGAACGTGTGGCACATCGCCGGCCCGCCTGGGTTCATCGAGGCCGCGCGGCGGCTCGAGGGGTGGAGACGGACGCTCGAGTCGGCGGGGATCCGCCCGCCGGAGCCGCTGACCGGCGACTGGGGGTCGCGCTCGGGCTACGAGCTGGGCGCGCGCCTGGCGGCGGAGCCGTCGGTCACGGCGGTGTTCGTCGCGAACGACCAGATGGCGCTGGGCGTGCTGCGCGCGATGCACGAGCAGGGTCGGCGGATACCCGCCGACGTCAGTGTGATCGGGTTCGACGACATCCCCGAGGCGGCGTACCTACTGCCGCCGCTGACGACGATCCGGCAGGACTTCAACGAGCTCGGAAACCGCGCGTTGCGTCTGATGCTGCAGACGATCGAGGCCGGGGACGGGCGGCTGCACGGCTACTCGGTCGAGCCGGAGCTGATCGTCCGGGCGAGCACGGGCGCCTGCCGCGCTCGCTGATCCCCTGGCAGCACCGGGCGCGCTGATCCGGCCGGGTTGACCGCCTCTGATGTGATCGCTAACATGCCGCCGCCGGGACATGCCCGAGGAGAGTGAGGAGAAGCATTTGCGGCGCACTTGAACGGCGGTCGCGCGAATCGCGCGTGGCGGCCTCGGATCTCCGGTGTGTGTCGCGTTAAGTCGGGCTGGACAACTGGGGCGCCATTTGAGAGCGTTCACAAGCAACAGCCGGCGAGGGTTCGCACGACACCGAGGTAAGGAGAGAGGGCATGGCCGATCCAGAAGATGTGATGGGCGACGCGGTCGAGCGTCTTGAGTGGGATGAGCGCAAGGAGGAGGACAACCCCGCTAAGCGCTGGCGTCAGTTGACTCGCCGCACCGCCCTCACCGGTGGCGCGGCAGGGCTCGCTGCACTCGCGCTCGAGGCGTGCGGCGGGAGCAGCAGCTCTGGCACCTCCTCGGCGCAGGCTGCGAGCGGAAGCAGCGCGGCCGCGATCTTCGGTGTGAGCCAGTCGTACAAGTTCACGCTCGTCAACCACGTGACCACGAACCCGTTCTTCACCCCGACGCAGAATGGGGCGGCGGACGCGTGCAAGCTGCTCGGATGCTCATATCAGTGGACCGGATCGCAGACCAGCAACGTCTCCGAGATGGTCAACGCGATGAACTCGGCGATCAGCGCCGGCGTCAACGGGATCGGCGTCTCGCTGATCGACCTGCACGCGTTCAACGGCCCGACCAACAACGCGCTGAAGGCCGGGATCCCGGTCGTCGCGTACAACGCCGACGCGGCCGGCAACGCCCGGCTCGCGTACATCGGCCAGGACCTGTACGTCTCCGGCCAGGAGATGGGCAAGCACATCCAGTCGCTCGTCCCGTCAGGCGACGTCGCGCTGTTCATCGCCACCCCGGGCGCGCTCAACATCCAGCCCCGGATCGACGGGGCGCTGAACACGCTGAAGGGCGTTCCGGCGATCAAGACGCATGTCGTCGCGACGGGCGCCGCGGTCCCGCAGGAGCTGTCGGTGATCAAGGCGTATGCGAGCGGCCACCCGAATACGAAGGGCATGTTCGCGGTCGACGCGGGCAGCACCCAGGGCATCGCGCAGACGATCCAGTCGGCCAACCTGAAGGGCAAGGTCAAGGGCGGTGGCTACGACCTGACGCCGGTCACCCAGCAGCTGCTGGCGAGCGGCTTCATCCAGTTCACCATCGACCAGCAGCCATACCTCCAGGGCTTCTTCCCGATCATGGAGCTGTACCTGTACAACGTCAGCCAGAAGCTCACGGGCACCGCCGACGTCAACAGCGGTCTGAAGTTCCTCGACTCAACGACAGTCGGTCCGTACAACAGCACCAAGAGCCGATTCGAGGGCACCAGCACCACACCTGGCGTCCAGAAGGCGTAGGAAGTCGTAGGTATAGGATCCGCGGCATGAGGTCTCCCAGGCACCGCTGACGATGGCGGTCGCATCGGACACCGAAGCCGCGGCGCCCGCCCCCGGCGGCCCGGCAGAGAGCCGGGCCCGGGGCGGGGCGCCTATGCGCCTGCTCCGGCAGGTGCTGACGCTGCGCGAAGGCAGCATCATCGTCGTCACGCTGGTGACGTTCGTCTACTTCGCGGTCAGCACCAGCAACTTCGCCACCGGCGGCAGCTTCAAGGCGCTGCTGCCGTACTTCGCGCCGCTGGCGATGATCGCCGCGGGCGAGGTGTTCGTGATGATCCTCGGCGAGATCGACCTGTCGGTCGGCGCCGTGTACCTGTTCACGCCGTTCATCTGGCATGTGTTTCACCATGCCGGGGTCCCGCTCTACCTGAGCATCATCCTCGCGGTGCTGGTCGCGATGGGGATCGGCGCGATCAACGGCTTCTTCGTGGCGTACGTGGGGATCGCGTCGTTCGTCGCGACCCTCGGGATGCTGTTCCTGCTCGACGGGTTATCGCTCGTGATCTCGCACTCGACGCCGATTCAGGTTCCCGGCACGAAGATCAGCGGCGTCACCTCGTTCGGCCAGATCTTCGGGGGAGGCACGTACTCGGAGCTGTTCTGGGCGATCGGGATCGTGATCATCCTCCAGATCGTGCTTTCGTTCAGCCGCTGGGGTCTGTACACGGTGTCGGTCGGTAGTAACAAGCTGGCGGCGGCCGAGGCCGGGATCCGGACCCGGATGATCACGATCCGCAACTTCGTGCTCTGCGCCGGGATCGCGGGCTTCGTCGGGATCCTCGAGGTGGTCCGGATCACGAGCGCGACCCCGGACCCGTCGGGCTCGAACCAGATCTTGCTGCAGGTCGTCGCAGCGGCGATCATCGGCGGGACGCTGATGACCGGCGGCGACGGGACGATCGTCGGCGCGTTCATCGGCGCGCTGTTCCTCGGGATCCTGACCGAGGGGCTGACGATCAAGGGCGTCAGCGCCAACTACCTCGACCTCTACTTGGGGATCGCGATTCTGATCGCGATGACGCTGAATACGATCGTTCGCAGGGTGCGAACGGGAGCCGGACATGCCTGAACAGGCGTTCGCGGGCGAAAAGATCGTCGGGCCGGAGACGGCACCGGACGATGTGCTGCGCGTCGAGCACATCGCCAAGCGGTTCGGCCCGATCACGGCGCTGCGCGACATCAACCTCCACCTGCGCAAGGGCGAGGTGCTGGGGCTGCTGGGCGACAACGGCGCCGGCAAGTCGACCATCGTCAAGATCATCTGCGGGTTCCAGAAGCAGGACTCAGGGTCGATGTGGCTGAAGGGCGAGCCGTACGCCCCCAAGAGCGTGCTCGACGCCCGCACCCACGGGATCGACACCGTCTTCCAGGACCTGGCGCTGATCGACCAGCTGTCGGTCTATCACAACCTGTTCCTGCGGCGCGAGCCCGTGTTCCGGCCGATCCCGCTGCTGAACAACCGGCGGATGCGCCGCGAGGCGCGCACATCGCTCGACGAGATCGGGATCCACATCCCCGACATCCGCGCGCCGGTCGCGCGGCTCTCGGGCGGGCAGCGCCAGGCGATCGCCGTCGCCCGCGCGATGACGGGCGACGCCGACATCCTGCTGCTCGACGAGCCGCTGGCGGCGATGGGGGCCAAGGAAGGCGCTCTGATCCTCGACCTGATCGCGGAGCTGAAGGAGCGGGGCACCGTCTCGATCATCATGATCCTGCACAACTACGTGCACGTATTCCAGGCCTGTGACCGCGTGAGCCTGATCCAGGACGGTGTGATCGCGCTCGACAAGCCGACCGCCGAGACCTCGGTCGAGGAGTTGACCGACATCGTGGTCGAGGAGTACCGCCGGGCGCGGCAGGCGGAACACGCGGCCAACCGGGCAGCGGTCGAGGCGGAGCACGCGGCGGACGCGGAGCCTGCGAGCGGCGCCGGGCGCGCGGACGGCTCGCCTGGGACCGACGGCGACGCCGCGGGTGGCGCCGACACGCCGCCACCGTCGCCGCCCGGCGGGGGCGCCGGCACGCCGCCCGCCGAGTGACCGATACCGCGTACGCGATCGGAGTCGACTTCGGGACCGAGTCTGGGCGTACCGTGCTGCTCGACCTCTCGAGCGGCGAGGAGCGCGCGTCGGCGGTCGTCCCCTACCCGCACGGCGTGATCGACCGCGCGCTTCCGGGCGGCGGCGAGCGCCTGCCCGGGGACTGGGCGCTCCAGGACCCCGACGATTGGATCCTGGTGCTCGAGGATGGCCTCGCCTACCTCGTCGCCGACGCGGGGATCGACCCGGCCGACGTCGTCGGTCTCGGGCTCGACGTGACCTCGTGCACGGTGCTCCCAGTCGACAGCGAGGGCGTGCCGCTCTGCAAGTACCCGCACTGGCGCACTCGCCCCCACGCGTGGCCCAAATTGTGGAAGCACCATGCGGCGCAGCCCGTGGCCGACCGGCTGAACGAGGTCGCGCTCGAGCGCGGCGAGCAGTGGCTCGGGCGCTACGGCGGGCGGATCTCATCGGAGTGGTACTTCCCGAAGCTGATCGAGCTGTGGCTCGAGGACCGGGAGCTCTACAACGAGGCGTACGCGTTCGTCGAGGCGACCGACTGGCTCGTCTGGTGGTTGACCGGCAGACTCACGCGGCAGAGCTGTACCGCCGGCTACAAGGCGCTGTGGTCTCCAGATGACGGCCTCCCGTCACGCGGGTACTTCGAGGCCGCCTACCCCGGCTTCGACACCCCCGGCGAAAAGCTCGGCCGGACGTTCGTGCCGCTGGGGACGTCCGCCGGCAAGCTCCGTCCCGACGCCGCGCAGGCGGTTGGGCTGCCCGAGACGGTCGCGGTCGCGGTCGGGAACGTCGACTCGTTCGTCTCGTTCCCGGGCTGCGGCGTCGAGACGCCGGGCAGCTACGTCACCGTTGTCGGCACCTCGATCTGCGACATGCTCGTCCATCCCGACGAGGTCCGGCTGCCCGGGATCACGGGAGTGGTCAAGGACGGCATCCTCCCGGGGCTCTACGGATACGAGGCCGGGCAGGTCGCGGTCGGCGACATGCTCGCGTGGTACGTCGACCTGCTCGGCGCCGACGGCGGCGGGTTCGCCGAGCTCGAGCCGGCGGCGGCGCGGATCGGTCCCGGCGAGACGGGCCTGGTCGCGCTCGACTGGTGGAACGGCAACCGCTCGATCCTCGCCGACGCCGACCTCAGCGGCGTGATCCTGGGGCTGACGCTGCAGACCGAACGCGACCAGCTCTACCGGGCGCTGCTCGAGTCGATCGCGTTCGGAAACCGGCGGATCGTCGAGAACTTCGCCGAGCACGGCCTCGCGGTCGACGAGATCGTCGCGTGCGGCGGGATCGCCGAGCGCAGTCCGCTGTTGATGCAGATGTTCGCCGACACCAGTGGGCTGCCCGTTCGCGTGCCGGCGTCGAGCGAGGTCCCGGCGCGCGGGTCGGCGCTGTTCGGCGCGGTCGCGGCGGGGACGTTCGAAGACATCGGCGCCGCGATATCAGCGACCAGACCGGCGGTGGCCCGCAGCTACCTGCCCGACGGGGGCGCCAAGACGATCTACGACCAGGTGTACGCGATCTACCGGAGCGCCTACGAGTTGCTCGGCAGCTCCCAGGTCGAGCTGCTTCACGGTCTCAAGCGGATCAGAAACGAAAGGAGCCGGGGATGAACTCGAACCCGCGGATCGGACTGCTCGGGATCATGCAGGAGCTCTACGACGACATGATCCCGGGGATCACCGAACGTCAGGCGGCGTACGCGACTGATGTCGCCGAGCGACTGTCGGGCGTCGCCGACGTCGAGTTCAGGCGCCCTGCCCGCAACCGCGAGGACGTAGAGGCGATCGCCCGCGAGCTCGTCGCGGCCGGCGTCGACGGGATCGCGATCGTGATGCTCACCTACGGTCCGGCGCTGCGGACCGTCCGCGCGATGATCGAGACCCCGGTTCCGCTGCTGCTCGCGAACATCCAGCCCGAGCGGTCCGTGACGGCCTCGTGGAACATGGACGACCTCACGTACAACCAGGGGATCCATGGCGCCCAGGACCAGGCGAACACGCTCGTCCGCGCCGGGATCCCGTTCTCGGTGATCACCGGCGACTGGCGCTCGGAGGAGTTCGCCCAGGACTTCGAGGACTGGGCCCGCGCCGCTCAGACGGTGACGAGGCTCCGCGCCGCGCGGATCGCGCTGCTCGGCTACCCGATGAACGGGATGGGGGACATCCGCTACGACCCGCCGGCGATGCTCCGCCGGCTCGGCCCGAGCGTGATCGCCGAGGACCTCGGCGGACTCGTGCGGCGGATCGACGCGGTTGCAGACGCCGACGTCGAGGCGCTGCTCGAGCGTCACGCGTCGACGTTCGAGGTGGCGCCGGACCTCCCCCGTGCGCGGCACGCCTACGCCGCCCGGATCGAGCTCGCGATCCGCGCGATGCTGTCAGAGGGCGACTACTGCGGCTTCTCGTTCCACTTCGACTCGATCGGAGGAGACGGCCGCTTCGAGCAGCTGCCGCTGCTCGCGGCGTCCGACCTGATGGCCGACGGCTACGGGTACGCGGCCGAGGGCGACACGAACACGGCGAGCCTGATGTGCGCCGCACAGACGCTGATCGGCAACGCGCACTTCAGCGAGATGTACGCGATGGACTGGGAGCTCGACTCGGTGCTGATCAGCCACATGGGCGAGGGCAACTGGGGGATCGCGCGCAAGGACCGGCCCGTGCGGTTGATCGATCGTCCGCTCGGGATCGGTCATCTCTCGAACCCGCCGACGCCGGTGTTCTCCGCCGAGCCCGGGCCGGCGACGACGGCGGCGCTCGTCCCGATCGAGGGCGAGTACTACCGGCTCGTCGTCGGACACGGAGACGTGCTCGACACGCCGGAGCTGCCGAACGTCGAGATGCACCACTTCCACTTCCGCCCCGAAGCCGGGATGGAGACGTTCATGGACGAGTGGCTGCGGCTGGGGGCGCCGCATCACTTCGTCACGAACCTCGGCGAGCACGCCGAGCGGTGGCAGCGGCTGGCAGAACTGCTCGAGCTCGAGTACGAGGAGATCTGACGTCTTGTCCGCAGTCGAGCTCCTGATCGGCGACGTGCTCGACGCAAACCGTGCGCTGCCCGAGTACGGGCTGGTGACGCTCACGTGGGGCAACGTCAGCGGGATCGATCGTGACCAGGGGCTGGTCGCGATCAAGGCGAGTGGGGTCTCCTACCAGGACCTGACCGAGGGCGACATCGTCGTCGTCGACCTGGACGGAAACGTCGTCTCGGGCAAGCGCCGTCCGTCGACCGACACTCCCACGCATCTGGTCATGTATCGCGCGTTCGAGGAGATCGGCGGGATCGTCCACACCCACTCCACCTGGGCGACGGCCTGGGCGCAGGCACAGCGCGAGATCCCCGTACTCGGCACAACGCACGCGGACCTGTCGGCCTACCCGGTGCCCGTCGCGCGGCCGCTGAACGCCGAGGAGGTCGACGAGGGCTACGAGGCCGCGACCGGCGCCGCGCTCGTAGAGGCGGTCGAGGGCCGCGGGGCGCTCGAGGTGCCGTGCGTGCTCGCCCGCGGCCACGCCCCGTTCTGCTGGGGGGCGAGCGTCGCCAAGGCACTCGACGCCGCGGTCACGCTCGAAGCGGTCGCGCGGATGGCGCTGCTGACGCTCGAGCTCGACCCTCACTCGCCGCCGCTGGCGGACGCGGTCCGCGACAAGCACTTCGAGCGCAAACACGGCCCGGGCGCGTACTACGGTCAGGCGTGACGGCGCCCGCGATCGAGGTCGTGGTCGCCGCCGACGCGATCGAACGACTGCCCGCGGCCGTGGACGGTGCTGCGCTGCTTGTGATGGACCCCAACACGCGCGAGGCCGCGGGCGAGCGGGCGCTGGCCGCCCTGCGGGGTGCCGGCGCCGACGGCGAGGCGCTCGTATTCGAGCAGCGATCGGGGCTCGAGGCGACCCCGGAGGCGGTGGCGCGCGTGCGCGAGGCGCTCGGGAGCGACCTGGTTGCGGTCGCGGTCGGCGCCGGCGTGATCACCGACGTCGTCCGCTACGCGTCGCACCAGCTCGACCGGGACTTCGTCAGCGTCCCGACGGCGGCGTCGATGGACGGCTACGCGTCGAGCGTCGCGCCGCTGACCGTCGACGGCGTCAAGGTCACCTACGCGGCCCGCGCGCCGCGGGCGATCCTCGCCGACCCCTGGGTCGTCGCCGGCGCGCCGGCGGAACTGACCCGCGCGGGGATCGGCGATCTGCTCGGCAAGGCGACCGCGCGCGTGGACTGGCTGGCGGCGCACCTGCTCTACGGCGAGCCGCTGTCGAGCCGCGGCGCTGGCGCGCATGCTCGACGCGCTCGCGTTCGCGACCGGGAACGTGGAGGACGTGCTCGCCGGCGACCCCGCCGCCGTGACCGGCCTGCTCGAGGGGTTGATCGAGTCGGGAATCGCGATGGCGATCGTCGGGAGCTCACGTCCCGCGAGCGGTTGCGAGCACCACGCCTCGCACTTCTGGGACCTGCTCGCCGCGCGAGGCCGCCGCGAGCACGCTCTGCATGGGCTCCAGGTCGCGTACGCGACGCGGTTCGCGATGCGCCTGCAGCGGTTTGCGTTCGGTGGCGGCGTCGGGTCGCTGCGGCCGTCCGGCGATGCCCGAGATGCTCGGCCGCGTCGCGCGCGAATGGCTCGGCGATCCGACCGACGAGATCGTCGCGGCGGTCGAGGAGAAGCGGCGATTCGTCTCAGAGGACTCGTGCTGGCCGCGGACGGCGGCGGCGTGGGAGGCGGTCCGGGCCGAGATCGCGCCGGCGCTCGAGTCCTTCGACGGGTCGATCGCGCGCTGACGGTCGCGTGCATCCCGGCCCAGTCCGGCTATCTCGGCGTCGACGAGCGCACCCTGAGGGCGACGTTCCGCTACTCGAACCGGCTCCGAGCCCGGTACACGAGCGTCGACTTCCTCGAGGGTCAAGGGGTGTTGGAGCGAGCGATCGAAGATTTCTGTTAGCGCTAACAGAAATTGGGTAGATCGTTCCTCGTTACCCACATGCCCGCTTGCGTGGGACCGGGCAGGCAGGCGCGAGAGGGAGGTCCAGCATGCAGTTCTCTCTTCGACGGCCAAGGACCGGCCTCGCTCTGATTGGGGCAACCGCGCTCGTCGCGGGCGCGATCGGCGCCGGCAACGCGAGCGCTCACCCGGGGCACGGCCACCACGGCCAGGGCCACATTCACGGCACGCCCGGCATCACCAGCGTTCCGTGGGGGAGCGTCGGCGGTGACGCAGTCAATCTGTACTCGCTCACGAACGGCAAGATGACGGTCAAGATCACGAACTACGGCGGGGTCGTGCAGTCGATCTGGGTGCCGGATCGGCGCGGGCGGCTCGTGAACGTCGCGCTCGGCTTCTCGAGGCTGAGCGACTACGTCGACGACTTCACCCAGGGCGCGACGCAGACGCCGTGGCCGGCGGCGGGCGGATCGGGAGACACGTACTTCGGCGCGATCATCGGCCGGTACGCGAACCGGATCGCGAACCACTCGTTCAGCCTGAACGGGAACACGTACACGCTCGACGCCAACAACGGAGCAAACACGCTGCACGGCGGCTACCTCGGCTGGAACACGGTCGTCTGGAGCCCGAGCACGTCGTCGTCCCCGACCGCGGCGACGCTGACGCTGACGCACGATTTCCCGGCGGGCGAAGGCTGTCTGCAGTCATTGAGTCCGGGCTGTACCGGGTTCCCGGCGGCGGTCAGCGCGACCGTGACGTACGCGCTGACGAAGGACGGGCAGCTGAAGATCTCCTACAGCGCCCAGAACACGTCGAGCAGCGACGCGACCGTGATCAACCTCACCAACCACACGTACTTCAACCTGGCGGGTGAGGGGTCGGGCAGCGTCGAGAACCAGCTGCTGCAGATCGACGCCAACGACTACACGCCGGTCAACACGAACCTGATCCCCGAGGCGCCGTACTTCGTGCCGGTCGCGGGGACCCCGTTCGACTTCCGGCAGATGACGCCGATCGGGAAGAACCTGCGGGCCACCGATCTGCCGGACGGTACCTCGGGCTCGCTCAAGCAGCTCCAGATCACCCACGGGTATGACCACAACTGGGTGCTGAACGGCTATCCCGGCTACCGGCAGGTCGCGGCGGCGCAGGATCCCGCCAACGGCATCACGCTGCAGACGTTCACCGACCAGCCCGGGGTGCAGTTCTACTCCGGGAACTTCCTCGTCGGCGACCTGATCGGCACCGGCGGGAAGACCTACAGGCAGACGGACGGGTTCACGCTCGAGACCCAGCACTATCCCGACGCGCCGCACCACAACGGTGATCCGGCGTGGCCGTCGGTCGTGCTGAACCCCGGCTCGACGTTCAGCTCGACGACGGCCTACAAGTTCGGCGACGCGGGTCGCGGCTTCAAGAACCACGCCCGCTTCCGCTGAACCCAGGTCCAGCGTGGTGTGTTTTGCCGCCCATGGCCGGCAAAATGCACCACGCACCGGGGGCTACCAGCGGTCGTGAACGTGCTCGCGGATCAGGCGGTCGTAGACGTCCCGGACGCCGTCGACCTGATCCTGGCGCAGCGGCGGAAGCCTGGCCGCGGAGACGTTCTGCACGACCTGCTCGACGTTGCGGGCGCCGGGGATCACGGTGCTCACGCCCTCCTGGTCGATCACCCACCGCAGCGCGAACTGCGCCAGGGTCTCGCCTGCGTCGACGAGCCGCTTCAGCTCTTGCGCCGCCCGTACGCCCACATCGAACGGGACTCCGGCGAACGTCTCGCCGACGTCGAACGCCTCGCCGTGGCGGTTGTAGCTGCGGTGATCGTCAGATGCGAAGGTCGTGTGCTCGTCGTAGCGGCCCGACAGCAGGCCCGAGGCAAGCGGCACCCGGGCGATGATCCCGACGCCGGCCTCGCGGGCCGCCGGCAGCACCTCTTCGAGCGGCTTCTGCCGGAAGCAGTTGAGGATGATCTGGACGGTCGAGACCCGCGGGCGGGCGATCGCCCACAGCGCCTGCCGGGAGGTCTCGACCGACACGCCGTACGCGCGGATCCGGCCACTGTCGACCATCTCGTCAAGCGCCTCGAACACGGCGTCGTCGTGGTAGACGCCGTCGGGCGGGGAGTGCAGCTGGACCAGGTCGAGCGTGCTCATCCCCAGGTTCTCGCGCGACCGGTCGTTCCACGCGATGAAGTTCTCGCGGTTGTAGTTCTCGGGTAGCTGCTCGACCCGGCGTCCCATCTTGGTCGCGACGAACACCTCGGGGTGGGCGCGGTGCAGCTCGCCGCAGAAGCGCTCGCTGCGCCCCTCGCCGTACACGTCCGCGGTGTCGAAGAACGTGACCTCGTGGTGGTACGCCGCGTCGAGCACGGACCGTGCCGCGTCCTCGTCGACGTCGCCCCAGTCGGCGCCGAGCTGCCAGGTGCCGAGCCCGACAACGCTCACGGTCCGCTCGAGTCGTGCGATCTCTCGCTCTTCCATGGCTCAGCTCCCTGGGGTCAGCTTGTACGGGTAGTTGGTGAGCAACTCGTAACCGTCGTGGGTCACGAGCACGAGGTCCTCGAACCGGACGCCTCCGATCCGCCGGTCCCACAGCCCCGGCTCCATCGCCAGCACGTCGCCCGGGACCAGCGGGTCGTGGCCCGCGAGGCCGAGCGACGGCTCCGCGTGCACCTCGAGCCCCACCCCGTGCCCGAGCGAGAACTGGAACCCCTCGCTCGGGTCCTCGCCGGGACCGGTCCGCTGGGTGCGGTAGCCCGCCGCCTCGAAGACGTCGCAGGTCGCGTCATACAGCTCGCGGCCGGTGACGCCGGGCTTGGTGGAGGTGATCGCCTGATCGAGCGCCGCAGTCACGAGCTGCTCCTGCTCGGCGATCAGCTCCGCATGTTCGGCGGCGGGGGTGCCGACGATGAACGTGCGCGTCATGTCCGCCCAGCACGCGCTCGCCTCGTCCTGGGGCCACAGATCGACCTGGATCGGCAGCCCGGCGGGCAGCGGGCCGCTGCCCGGCTCGTGTCCGAAGCCGTCCCACACCGAGGCGACCGTCACGTCTGGCGGGCACGGGGCGCCTGCCTGCGCGCAGGCCTGGCGAAGCGCGGCCCGGACCCGTTCGGCTTCGAGCACCTCGCCGCCGAGATAGAGGCGGCCGTCGCTGCCGGGGATCGCTTGGGCGAGCATCGCCTCCGCCGCTGCAATTCCCGCCTCGGCGGCGCGCTGGGCAGTCCGGATCCCGTCGAGCTCCCGAGGAGATTTCGAGCGCCGGCGGGCGGCAATCGTCCGATCGTCGACCTCGAGCACGAGGCCGTCGGCACGCAGGCGATCGGCAAGCGCGAGCGGGAAGCTACCGGGCACCTTCGCCTCGCGGAGGCCCAGGTGCCGGACGACCCGCGCGACCACCTCGCGC
Organism: uncultured Solirubrobacterales bacterium; assembly: GCA_963770735.1. GTDB lineage: Bacteria > Actinomycetota > Thermoleophilia > Solirubrobacterales > Solirubrobacteraceae > Palsa-465. Next base: position 429,668 of record CAVYRB010000003.1, read on the forward strand.
TCGGCCTCGTCGTAGGAGAGTCCCTGCTGGCGGAGGTCGCGCATCCCGAACGCGAAGTAATCGAGGATCTCCGCGTCCGGCAGCACCTTCTCGATCCGGGTGCGCTCGAGCTGGCTGGTCAGGATCGTCGTGCTGCCGTCGCGCTCGAGCCACATCAGCGCGTCGATGATCCCCAGGGGGATCTCGTGGCGGAGTGCGGCGGAGCGCTCGGTGTCGCCGAACATCATCAGCGTCGTCATCGGCCGCTGATGCTCGCACGTCGCGCGCCGAGGCGTCCGTGCAGAATGGAGGTCGATGAGCGCCGAGGGTCTGCACGCTGCCCAAGAGAAGATGCGCGCCGCCGGTCAGCCGGAGGAGGCCGTGCTCGCGTTCGGCCGCTCGTATCAACGTGTCGACGGCGGCGAGTCGGCGGTCGTGCGGTCCTCGGAGCTCGAGCCTGCCGCTGACGTGCCTTCGTATGACGAGCTACCCGACGCTGATCCGCACGAGGCGCTCGAGCATGTGGTCTCGATCAAGCTGAACGGCGGGCTCGCGACGACGATGGGGCTCCGTCACCCCAAGTCGCTGATCGAGGCTCGCGACGGGCTCTCGTTCCTCGACATCATCATTGGCCAGACGCTCGCTCTCCGCCGGCGCCACGACATCCGCCTGCCACTGGTGCTGATGAACAGCGAGGCGACGCAGGCCGATACCACGGAGGCGCTCGCGCGCCACCCCGAGCTCGACGCCGGCGTGCCGCTGACCTTCATGCAGAGCATGGTCCCGAAGCTCGACGCCGAGTCGCTCGAGCCCGCGTCGTGGCCGCCCGTGCCCACGCTGGAATGGAATCCCCCAGGCCACGGGGACGTGTACGGCGCGCTGCGGCGATCGGGTGCGCTCGCGGCATTGCTCGACGCCGGGTTCCGCTACGCGATGATCTCGAACATCGACAATCTCGGCGCCCGGGTCGAGCCGCGGATCGCCGCGTATCTCGCGGCCCAGCAGATTCCGTTCCTGATGGAGACGGTGATCGGCACCGAGGCAGAGCGCAAGGGGGGCCACCTTGCGCGCCGCCGGTCGGACGGCCGGCTCGTGCTCCGGGAGACCGCCCAGCTAGCGCCCGAGGACGAGCAGTCGTTCCGCGACTTTCGCCACTGGCGTTACTACAACACCAACAACCTCTGGCTCGACCTGCGGGCGCTCGACGAGGTGCTCGAGTCAAGTGGCGGCGTCATGGAACTGCCGCTGATCGTCAATCGCAAGACGGTGGACCCGCGCGACGCCTCGACTCCGGCGGTGCTCCAACTCGAGAGCGCGATGGGTGCCGCGATCCAGAGCTTTCCGGGCGCCCAGCTCCTGTGCGTCCCGCGAACCCGGTTCGTCCCTGTCAAGACGACCAACGATCTGCTGGTGCTGCGTTCCGACGTCTACCGCTTGACCGACGACCGGCTCGTCGAGCCCGTCCCCGAGCGCCACGGGACGCTCCCGTTCGTAGAGCTTGACAAGCGCTACTACCGGGTGATCGACGAGTTCGAGTCGCGCTTCCCGTTTGGCCCGCCGTCGCTACGCGACGCCGAGCGGCTGGTCGTCGAGGGTGACATCACCTTCGGGCGTGACGTGGTCGTGCGCGGCGGCGTTGAGCTGCTGGCCGGCGAGCCGCGGCGGATCGACGACGGGACTCTGCTGGAGGGCTAGCCCGACCCGGTCGCCCTCGGGCGACCCTAGCCGCTCCAACCAGTCGCGCCGGTCGCCGAGGAGGCGCAGCTCGAGACCCCGGACCGCGGCGACGACGGTCGGGTCGAATTGGGTGCCGGCGCAGCGCTGCAGCTCGTCGAGCGCGTCCGCCTTCGACATCGCCTTGCGATACGAGCGATCGGTGGTCATCGCGCTGTACGCGTCGCACCCACACACGATCCGAGCCTCGATCGGGATCGCCTCCGCCGCGAGCCCGTCGGGATACCCGCGCCCGTCGTAGTGCTCGTGGCTGGCGCGCACGATCCGTCCCACGCTGGCGAGCAGTCCGCCGACCTGCCTCAGCATCCGCTCGCCCTCGATCGTGTGCCGGCGCATGATCTCCCACTCCCGCTCGTCGAGCTTGCCCGGCTTGTTGATGATCTCCTTCGGCACGTGGATCTTGCCGACGTCGTGCAGCAGCGCCGCGAACTCGACGTTGCGCCGCTGCGTCGCGTCGAGCCCGAGCTCGTCGGCGACACTGATCGACAGATCGACCACGTCCCTGCTGTGCGCGCCCGTGTAGTGATGGTCGGCCTCGACCACGTCGCCGAGCAACATCGCGGTGCCCCGGTACGCGGTGCTGAGCGCGAGGGTTTCGTCGAGGCGCTGCTTGCGCTCGCGGGCGAAGAGCCAGAGGATGGCGATCGGGGACAGCGCAAGCAGTACGAGCGCCGGGCGCTGAACGGCCGCGGCTGCGATCAGCAGCCCGAGCGGCGCGAGCGTCACGTCGACCAGGTAGATCCACGCCAGCAGAGGCAGGTGTACGCGTGGGGACGTCCCCTCGCCCGCCCAGTCGAGGCCCACGGATGCGCCCATATCGCACACGATCTGAGCCGCCAGTGCGGCGACGTACACGGGCCAGTGTGACCACGCGAAGTGCTGTGCGCCGCCGAGCACGATCACGAGGACGGGACCGATAGTGAACCACGAGTCGGCGAATGGAAGGGGGAGCATCGAGAGGGGGACCCGGCGCGCTAGGAGGTCCGGCACCCTGCGCAGGATCTTGGCGGCGACCGCGACGAACGGGACTAGCGGGGTCGGTAGCAGGAACAGCGCCGGGACGAACACGAGCATCATCGGACTCGCCCACGCGGAGCCGACCGGGAACTGGACCATGTCGACGACGATCCAGACGCCGAGGACGAGGACGAGGTTCGTCGCCGAGAACGTCGGCTCCCAGGGCGCGAAGACCGCGATCAGCGTCGCGGCCAGCAGGAACGAGCCGGCTCCGACCGCGTTCGCGGCCAGGTCCCGCCTGCGGCGCCAGCGATGCAGACGGTCGCGACCGGAGAGGATCAGAGCTTCGGCCTCGGGACTGCTGTACGAGTCAAGCGTCACAGGACCCCCTGGCCCACGGTGCGGTCGCTACCAGCGGCTGCGTGGATCAACGAACACGTCGCTGACCTGCGGGTCCCCGGCCACGCTCGTGAACTGCAAGGACACCTGGGCAGTGCCGCCGTTCAGCGCGCCGGTAATCGCTGAGGCCGTGACCGCGACCGGGCTCGGCGCCCAGGTGCCGCCGGCGACGGCGAGGCCGGCCGGAATCGGGAGGCCGTCGTAGACCATGCTCACGGCGAGGACGCCGGTGCCGCCGACGAAGTAGCGCGCTGTCGGATAGGCCGCGGTGACGCAGGTGGCTGGGGAGGTGGCGGAGGACCCGGCGGGAAGCGACAGCGACGAGCTCGACTGCGTCCCCGTGACGGCCCAGGGCTCACCGCCCGGAACCAGGCTGGCGCCTCCGTTCAGAGTCCACGAACCGTCGCCAAAGGTCCCGCCGGGCGCGAGCTCGTAGGAGGCGGAATCGGCCCACGGGAGGAAGGGCTGGCTCAGCGCGTTCGTGTTGCACGTGCTGAGGTTGACGACGTGGTTGACGAGGTTGCTGACGAGGCCGGCCTGCGCCGCGGGAGCTACGAGCAGGGCGGAGGCCGCGATCGCCGAGGCGACAGCTGCAAGACGACGAACCCAAAGCATCAGTTGATCTCCCTCGAAGTCGGCTTCCGTGCGCTCTCCCGATGCGCCCCTGAATGTGGGGCGCGCGCCCAACCAAGAGGTTCATCGGTGCCGGGATATGCCGTCTTGAGCGCGTCTAGACGGATTTACTAACCGTCAGCAGTGGGCCATCTGGACGTTCGTTCTAGGGCAGCAGGTCGAGGCCGTCGGGCTTCTGTAGGAATCCGGGCCCCGATCCCGGATCGCCGTAGTGCCCGTACTGCCAGACGATCTGCTTCTTCGCCCGGTCGATCAGGACGACCCGGTGGTGCCAGTCGTCGGTGGCCGCGATCGTGCCGTTCGGGAGCATCACCGCGAGCGAGGGGCGGTCGAGCGCGCCGGGGCCCGAGGCTGGCCCGTAGGTCCACACGATCCGGCCCTTGGGGGTGAGGATGTCGATCCTGCCAGGCGTGTTGAAGCCGGCCACGAGCACGTTGCCGTCTGGCAGCAGCTGCGCATCGGAGGGGTAGTCGGTGGGCGCCTTGATCGACCACACGAGCCGGCCGGCCGCCGAGAATCGATCGATCCATCCGCCGATTTCGGTGACGAGCACGCCGCCGTCGGGGAGCGGGGTATCGCCGTTGGGCTGCAGCACCGCGTGCGGCGGATCGTGGGTGCAGTCGCCGGCCGTCCCGATCGAGTGCAGGATCTTCTTGGCCGCGTCGAGCCACAGGACGCGGCAGTTGATGATGTCGGCGACCTGGATCTCGCCGTTGGCCAGCAGGTACGCGTCGTCGGGATGCGCGAGGAACCCGGAGCCGCTGCCCTGCACATCCGGGTGGCCGTACTCCCATGTGATCCGCGGCCGGCGCGAGAGCGAGACGACCGCGACCGTGTCCGAGAACTCCTCGTTCGTGATGATGCTCCGCCGGTCGGCCGAGAGGAACGCGTCGTCCGGCCCGGCGAACTGCTGTCCCGGCCTCAGATCTCCGGGCGCGGGGAAGCGCCAGACGATCCGCTTGCCGGGGTTGACGATGATGATCCGGTTGTTGTCCCGGTCGGCGATCATCAGGTAGCCCGGAAGCGGCGAAGCGCCGTGGAGCGGCGCAAGGCCGAGCCGGGCGAGAACCGGGTCGGCCTGGGCCGTCGCCGTCGGGCTCGGCGCGACGCCGTGGCCGCGCTGCCCGTGGGTCGTCGAGGCCGAGTGCGAGCTCCCGCCACATCCGGCGAGCACCCACGCGACGAGCGCTGTGACCGCTGCCACGCGTCGCGTCATGCGCCGGCTCCCGTGTTCGCGGCGAGCGCGAGCACCGTCGACTCCGGCCCGTTGCCGCCGTCGCCGCCGGCGACCAGGATCCGGGCGCCGACCGTCGCGACGGCAGCGTCGGAGAGCGGATGCGGGAGATGCCCCACCGTGCGGACCCGTCCGGTCGCAGGGGCGATCGCGAGCACCGCGTCGGTCTGTCCCCCGCTCAGCTCGTGGCGACCGCCGACGACGATTGCCTCGCCCGCCAGTGTCGCGGCCGAGGCGTGGGTCAGCGGAAACGGCAGCTGCCCGATCTTCTGGAGCGTCCCGGTCGAGGTGTCGAAGCTAAGGATCTCGTCGGTCGGCGCGTCCGCGACGGTTCCGCCCGAGATGATCAGCCGCGGGCCGACTGCCGTCACAGCGGCGTACCGCAGGCCGGCGGGGAGACGTCCCACCGCGTGCGGCGACCCGCCCGGCTTCCAGGCGAGGATCGTGTCCAGCGGTTTCGCGCCCGTGTAGCCGCCGACGATGTAAGCGGTGTCGCCGACCGCCGCGACGGCGACGTCCGACGCAGGCGTCGGCAGCGTGCCGGCGGTCCTCACCGCGCCGGTCGAGGGGTCGTATCGGAGGATGTGGTCGTAGCTCGAGACCTGGCCGCCGCCGAACACGTAGACGTCCTGGCCGATTGACGCGGCTTGGGCGTCGTGCTGCGGGACCGGCAGCGCGCCGGCATCACTCGCGGTCCGGGGCCCGAGCGCCTGGATCGAGCTCGTCGAGCTCGCGCTGGAGTCGATGCCGCCCAACAGGAACACGCGCCCACCCGTGAGGGCCGCGACGGCCGCGTCCTGGACGGCGCCGGAGAGCGTCCCTGCGGCTGTGGTCGAGACCGACGTGAGCGGCCTCGGTGCCGGCGTCGCGGAGCGGCTGGTAGTCGGCGAATGCCGTTGCGTCGAGGTGCCGACGCTCGCGGAGCCTCCGCACGCGGCGAGCGCGAGCGCGGAGGCGAGACTCGCCGCTCCTCCCGAGATCCAGGGCACGGCGCGGATCGTGCCCCCGACCTCCCAAGCCGGACCTAAAGCGCGGGTTAGAGCCCGCTCATCTGCTCAGGCGGGACCGCGGCCCGCCCCGAGGTGCGGCGGGATCTCGTACCGCCGCGTGCGGATCTTGGATGAGGCGGGCGGCGCCAGCACCAGCGATCCCCGGTCGGCCGCGGCGCTCGCGCGGGCGCCCTTCGCGGACCAGGTGACGTTCACCGGGGGGTACCGCAGCAGCGCCTGCCAGGTCGCCGCGTCGATCACCCCGCTCGGGCTCAGCCCGCGGGAGGTCTGGAAGCTCTCGACCGCGGACTGGGTCTTCGGCCCGAACCCCCCGTCGATCGTGAGCCGGGCTCCCGCCTTCACGAGGTGCTCCTGAGCCCAGACGACGAGGTCGCCCGAGGAGATTCCGTGCCGGGACTTGACGCTCAGCACCGGCATCTGCGGGGTGGGCTTCGAGGCGGAGCCCGAGAGGTTCCCGATCGGCTGCGCGATCGCGCCCCAGTCCTTCCCGCTCGTCTCCTGCCAGTCCCACCAGCTGACGTTCGGGGCCCCGTACGCGCGCGACAGCTGCCGGAACCGCACGATCTGACCGGGCGGAGGGTTCCCGGAGGTCTCGCCGAGCGGCTCGATCGGACGGCCGTAGACGAGGTTGTACTGATACGTGTGCGAGAAGACGGTGTCGGGCGAGACCTGGATGTCGGGCCAGTACATCTGCGGGGTGTTGTTCTGCGCTCCGCCGGGCCCGAGGAACACCGAGTACGGGAACGAGGGGTGGTAGTCGACGTACGGGAAGCCGGCGAGTCCGACCGGGTAGCTCGAGCCGATCAGCTGCCTGAGCCGCTTGACGTATTGCTGGGCCGGGACGTACTTGCCCTCGTACTCCGCCTCGGCGTCGATCAGCAGGCAGTCGGCGCCCGCGTGGACCGCCGCCGCGCCGACGTTCGCCTCGCCGATCGGGTTGTTGCCGTAGACGTACTGCCACGCGCAGGCCTTGATACCCGCCGCGTGCAGCTCGGACACGAGTCCCGAGTTGAACTGCGACCACGCGCCGGACCCGTCGCCGGCCTTGATCATGAGCGTGCTGATCCCGTACCGGCGCGAGGTCGAGATGATCGACGAGAGGCTGCCGCCGTTCGACTGCGACACGTACCAGATCCACATGCCGCGGCCGGACAGGGCCTTGGCCGCGCCGGTCGTCGGCTGCGGGGCAGGCGCGGGCGCGCCCACGGTGGAGCCGACCGTCGCGCCACCGCTTGAGGCGCCGGCGGCCTCTCCCGCAGACATGCAAGCAGCCGCGATCGCCGCGGCCAGGACTCGGGGGAGCCTTTGGAGCATCGGAGGCGCCACCGTAGCCGAGAACCCGTCGCTCCCGTACAAGTTGCGCTGCAAGCGGGAGGAAATCCGGACGAGCGTGGTGCGTTTGACACGGACGTGCGTGTCAAACAGACCACGCTCGTGGGCAGACGCTCGGGGACCGGGGCCACCCGTCGCCCGACGACTACCTACGGCAGCTGAACGACCTTGCCGGAGCTGTTGACGAACGACTGGGCCGGGATCCGGGTGACGGTCACGGCGAACTTGCCCTGCGGGGGCGCTCCGCCCGCGACGACCGTCTTTGCCTTGCCGTAGAGATCGCCGGCGACCTGGTAGGCGACGACGTAGTGCCCCGGCTGAACAGCGGTCAGCCGCCACGAGTACGTGGCCGTGGCGCCGGGCTTCAGCGAGCCGCTCTGCCACGTGTTCGCGTTCGCGCTGACGTACGCGCCCTGGCCTCCGTTCTGACAGCTGTACCCGCACGCCCCGGGTGGCTTGTCGACGACCCACACCGGGCGCGAGTGGCTCGCGAGCCCCGGCATGTTCAGGTACGCCGCGAACGCGGCGACGCTCGTCCCCTGGCCGACTGGCGCGGGGTAGCGGCAGGTCGTGTTGCAGATCGAGACCGACAGATTCGGGATCGTCTTGTTGCCCGTGTTACGGACCGCGATCACGAGGTCGGTGTGCTGCGCCAGCCGCTGGAGCCGCGTCCATTTCGCGGCCGTCACCTGCACGGAGAACGTCCCGCTCGGTGCGTTCGCGTCCTGCGTCGCACCGCTTCCGCAGGCAGCCAAACCGACCGCGGCAACGAGAGCGGCAGCCATCGTGAAGAGCGTGCCAGCGCCTCTCCTCATAGGCGGCCGCAACATACCAGCTAGATCGACGCCCGACGCCGGTTCCGTCCCTTATTGATCTGGCGTTACGCGAAGGTTCAAAGTTGTCTTTTCGCGGACCGCTCCAATACGCTTTGCCTCCAGCCGCGCGGGCTGTGCCGTAGTTCTACGGGAGGAATTCCAAACAGATGGTCCGGACTGTCGCTGAGAAGACGTTCCTGCCGACCAAGTCCCTGCTCGAAGAAGTGGGGAACATGGTCATCCTCACGGGCAAGACGGTGGTCGCTGCGCTGCGTCCGCCGTATCCGTACGGGGCGGAGTTCGTGGGCCAGTTCATGTTCGCGCTCAAGCTGTGCTGGTTCCCGCTGCTGATCTCGACGGTTGCGTTCGGCTACGAGGCGCCGGGGTTGCAGGCCGCGGACTTCCTCGTGCTGTTCGGCGCGCTGGACCGTCTCGGCGGGTTCTTCGTGCTCGCGTCGATCCGCGAGTTCGCGCCGTTCGTGACGGCGGTCGTGCTTGCCGGCGTCGCGGGTACCGCGATCACGGCGGACCTCGGCGCCCGCAAGATCCGCGAGGAGCTCGACGCGCTGCAGGTGCTCGGGGTCGATCCGATCAAGAACCTCGTCGTGCCGCGGTTCCTCGCGCTGATGCTCGTCACCGGGCTGTTCGACATCTACGCGCTGCTGTTCGGGATCTTCGGAGGGATCCTGGCGACGCTCGTCAACCACGCGCCGTTAGGTCCGTTCTGGGCGACGTTCTTCAACAACACGTCGACCACCGACTTATGGGGCTCGGTGCTGAAGACGACGATGTTCGGCGCGATCATCGCGATCGTCTGCTGTTACAAGGGGATGACTGCGTCCGGAGGCGCCGAGGGGGTGGGGCGCGCCGTCAATGAGGCGGTCGTGATCGCGTTCAACGGGATCTTCGCGTTCAACTACGCGTTCACGCAGACGCTGCTCGCGACGCACCCCGAGATCACGACGATCCCGAAGTAGTGGCCCCCGAGCACGAGCGCTGATGCAGGAACTGATCATCACCCCGAAAGGCTGGGTCGAGGCCTTCGGCGAGCTCGTCAAGTTCATCGCGCAGATCTTCCGCGAGATCTTCGGCCTGCGGGTGTTCAAGTTCTTCGGCGAGGCGCTGCGCCAGGCCGGGATCCTGATCGTCGGCTCGACGCTCGTGATCTGGGGGCTGGTCTTCATCAGCGGGCTCGAGTGCGGGATCGAGGGCGCGTACTTCAACCGCTCGATCGGCGCCCCCGCGTACTCCGGTGTGTTCGCCGCGTGGTGCGACCTGCGCGAGATCGTCCCGCTCGCGTTCGGCTACATGATGGCCGCGAAGGTCGGCACCGGGATCGTCGCCGAGCTCGGCTCGATGCGGATCTCCGACGAGATCGACGCGCTCGAGGTGATGGGCATCAGCGGGATGACGTTCCTGTGCGCGACGCGCCTGCTCGCCGCGTGGATGGTGCTCCCGTTCATGTACCTGTGCGCGATCGGCGCCGGCTTCTTCGCGAGCTGGCTGGCGGTGGTCGAGCAGATCGGGGACGTTTCCTCGGGAGGCTTCTTCCTGATCTTCTGGCAGTTCCAGAACCCGCCGGACCTCTTATACAGCGTGATCAAGGCGATGACCGAGGCGACGCTGATCGTGCTCGTCGGCTGCTATTACGGATACAACGCAAGCGGCGGCCCGGTCGGTGTGGGTACGGCAACTGCTAAATCAATGGTGTTGAACATCGTCGGAGTGCACCTCATCGGAATGCTCGGAACGCAGCTGTTCTGGGGCGCCAACCCGAGGGCACCGATCGGAGGCTGAGGTATGCCGTTCTTTGGCAGGGACAACAGGGACAAGCTGGTGCCGAGCGCGCCGGACGAGGGCGGCACGGGCGGCGGCTCGCAGTCGTGGGTGCCGCCCGAATCCGAGCCGTTCTCCGAGCGTGACCGCTCCGACAAGCCCGCCCCGGTCGGTGAAAAGTCCGCTCCCGTTGGAGACGGCGCTCCCGTGACAGACCGCGCTCCCGCGGACGAGGCTCCGACGCAGCAGCAGGCGATGCCGTGGGACTCAGACGGCCGGACCGGCGGCCGGCAGGGATCCGAGTCCTCCTCTCGGGTGTCCGTCGTCGACGAGCAGCCGGCGCGCCCGGCGCCGCCGGATGGCGCCTCCGAGGAGGACTACAAGTGGCACTCCTACCGCGTGTATCCGTCGGGCCGGCCGGACGCCGTCGAGTTCATCGACACGTACAAGGCGTTCGGGCGCTCGAGGGTCCTCACCGGCCTCAACATGGGGCTGCCGGAGGGCATGGTGTCGATGATCATCGGGCCGTCGGGCACCGGGAAGTCGGTCTGCATCAAGCACATGGTCGGGCTGCTGTATCCAGACAAGGGCGACATCCTCGTGCATGGAGAGTCGGTGCCGAGCATGCCCGACGACGACCTGTTCGAAATGCGCAAGAAGTTCGGCCTGCTGTTCCAGGACGGCGCACTGTTCGGCTCGATGAACCTGTTCGACAACGTCGCATTCCCGCTCCGCCAGCACACCGAGAAGGGCGAGGACGAGATCGAGGAGATCGTGATGCGCCGGCTGAACGAGGTCGGCCTCAGCGGCGCCCGCGAGAAGATGCCGAACGAGCTCTCCGGCGGAATGCGCAAGCGCGCCGGGTTTGCGCGGGCGCTGGTGCTCGAGCCCGACATTGTCCTGTTCGACGAGCCGGACTCGGGGCTCGACCCGGTCCGTACGGCGCTGCTGGGCGAGTTGATCCTCGAGATCCATCGCGAGGCGATGGAGGAGGCCAAATCCAAGCAGAAGCAGCACCTACCGACGTTCTGCGTGATCACCCACGACATCCTCACCGCACGGCGGGTGGCCGACTACATCAACGTGCTGTGGAAGGGGCGGATTGTTGAGGCTGGGCCCTCGGAGGACATGCTCAACTCCGAGAACCCCTTCATCAGGCAGTTCCTCTCGGCGGAGTCCGAGGGGCCGCTGGCGATGGACTAGGGCGCGTCTGGGGCTTGCGAGGCCCTCCGGCGCACCCGCGTCTGAAGCCGCGAGGTGCGGCGTAGGGTCTCGCAAGCCCCAGCCGCGCGTCGGGCCGCACGAGTCCCGGCGGAGTTTCTGGGGCGTCACTCGTTAATCCAGCATGAGCAGGGATGCAACGTGGTTAGCGCGGGGACAACATCGGCTCGTTAGCCTGAGGTTCGGATGACGATGAGGGAGCGGTTTCAGGGGGTCGCCAGCGCGGCCGCGCGGAGGCCGGTGCTGACGCTTGGGATCGTGCTTGCGCTCGCGATCGCGGGTGGGCTGCTGGCGCTTGGGCTCGAGCCCGATGCCGGTACGGGGACGTTCGTGTCGAGCTCGTCCGCCACTTTCAAGGCGACCGATTCAGACCACCAGCACTTCGGCGGGGACGCCGTCGTGATCCTGATCAAGGAGCCGCTCACCGACCTCGTCGAGACCAAGGACCTGGCGACGGTCAGCGAGCTCGAGGCGTGTCTCGCGGGACAGGTCGTCGTCGCCAACAACACGCTCGGATCGTTCACCCCCGCCACCGGGAAGCAGCGGGCGTACGGCGGCCCGAACGGCCCGTGCGGGCATCTGATGCGCGCCAAGCCCGTGCAGGTCGTCTACGGGCCCGGGACGTTCCTGAATCGCGCGGTCGCGGCGGTCACGCAGCAGGTGCAGTCGATGATCGGCTCCGCCAACACGGCGGTCAAGCGCTACGCCCAGGCCGCGTACCAGCTCGCGCTCGCGCGCCACCTCAGCCGCAAGCAGGCGAACAGCGCCGCGAGCGCGGCCGGCCAGCTCGCCTACCAGCAGCAGATCCAGCAGCTCGAGCAGCTGGCGGTCCAATCCGGGCTCACCGGGATCCCGCGGATCGACGACCCCAGCTTCATCCGCAAGGTCGTGTTCGACGCGACCCGCGGCGTCAACCAGCCGAAGGCGAGGTTCTCCTACCTGTTCCCGACGTCGGGCTCGGCGCTGATCCAGGCGCGCCTGAAGCCGGGGCTGTCGGCGGCGCAGCAGGCGAACGCGATCTCGTGGATCCGGCAGGCCGTGAGGATGCCGACGTTCAAGCTCGGCTACGGCGGGACCTACACCGTCAGCGGCGTTCCGGTCGTCGTCAACGACCTCGCCGGCTCGATCTCGGGCTCGATCGCGTCGCTGCTCGCGGCCGCGCTCGTGGTGATGGCGATCGCGCTGCTGCTCGTGTTCCGCAGCAGGCTGCGGCTACTTCCGCTCGCGATCGCGCTGGCGGCGGTCGGGATCACGTTCGGCGCCACCTCGCTGCTCGGTGGGTCGCTGACGATGGCCTCGGTCGCGGTGCTGCCGATCCTGATCGGGCTCGCGGTCGACTATGCGATCCAGTTCCAGTCGCGCGTGGGGGAGGCTCGCCGCAGCGAGGGAGCGGGGCTGCGGGTCGACCGCGCGATCGCCCGCGCAGCGTCGCTGAGCATGCCGACGATCGCGACGGCCGCGCTCGCGACCGCGACCGGGTTCCTGGTGCTGCTGCTGTCGCCGGTCCCGATGGTCCGCGGCTTCGGCGTGCTGCTGGTGGTCGGGATCGTGATCGCGCTCGCGTGTGCGCTGATGGCGGGGTCTGCCGCGATGGCGCTCGCCGACCGGCCGGGCGGAGCGATCCGCGCAGCGCTGCGCGGCGCCGGTGAGATCGTCGCCGACGCGGGCTCGATCCTCGCTGGCCTTGCCCGTCCCGTCACTCGACTGTTCGCGAAGCTCGGCGGTCCGGCCAGGCGGGTCGGCGCCGGTGCCGGATCGGTCGTCCGCGGGCTGCTGGGGGCGGCCGTCCGCCAGCCGGGTCGGGTGCTCGCGGTCGGAGCGGTCCTCGCCGTCCTCGGGTGGGTCGCCGACACGCAGACGTCAGTCCAGTCGGATGTCACGAAGCTCGTGCCCTCGAGCATGCCGGCACTCAAGGATCTCCACCAGCTCGAGCACGTGACCGGCGTGTCCGGGGAGATCGATGTCGTGGTCCATGCCCGCAACGTGGCCACGCCGAAGACGATCGGCTGGATGCTCGGCTACGAGGACAAGCTGCTCTCGCACTACGGCTACCTCGAGACCAAAGGCTGCGCGAAGGCGACGTTGTGTCCGGCACTGTCGTTACCCGACCTGTTCTGCTCGGGCGCGCAACCGACCGCGAACGGCTGCGCCGGCTTGACGACGGATTCGATCAAGACGCTGCTGAACGCGGTGCCGCCGTACTTCTCCCAGGCGGTGATCACGCGCGAGCGCCACGACGCTTCGCTCGCGTTCGGGATCCGGCTGATGCCGCTGTCGCGCCAGCAGAAGGTGATCGACTACATGCGCTCGCAACTGCACCCTCCACCGGGGGTGACGGCGCAGCTCGCGGGGCTGCCGGTGCTGGCGGCGCAGGCCGACGCCGCGCTGTCGTCGTCGAGCTCGCGGCTGTTGACGCTGCTCGCCGGGCTCGTGGCGGTGGGATTGGTGCTGCTGGCGGTGTTCCGCAACCCCGGCCGCGCGCTCGTGCCGCTCGTCCCGATCGCGCTGGCGACCGGCTGGTCGGCCCTGATCCTGTTCGTGATCGGGATTCCGCTCAACCCGATGTCAGCGGCGCTGGGCACGCTCGTGATCGCGATCTCGACCGAGTTCAGCGTGCTGCTCTCGGAGCGCTTCCGCCAGGAGCGGCGCGACGGCCACAGTCTGTCCGACGCGCTCGAGCGCACGTACCGGTCCACCGGCTCCGCGGTGCTCGCGTCCGGGATCACCGCGATCGCCGGCTTTGGCGTGCTGATCGTCTCGAGCATCACGATGCTGCGTGACTTCGGGTTTGTAACCGTCGTCGACCTATCTGTGTCGCTGTGCGGCGTGCTGATCGTGCTGCCGGCGGTGCTGGCGCTGGCGGAGGATTGGCATTTCGCCGGCAGCCTGCGCCGGATCCCGCGGCCGCGGCTCGGAATTCCTCGATTCCGGCGCCGCGCGCGGGTTGCGTGAGCGAGACTCCTGATGTGAGCGAGACTCCTGATCGGGAGGAATCCCCGCCTCCCTCCGACGCGGAGGGATCCCAGCGGCGCCTCGATCCCGATCTCGCGGCCAAGGCCGCGGCCCGGCGGGCGGAGCGCAGGCCACCGCCGCCGGTCGTCGACACCCGCCGCTATCAGCGGATGATCGGACTGCTCGGCCTGTTGCTGGTGGTCGTTATCTCGATCTCGTTCCTGACCACGCATCAGCCGGGAACCGCCGGAATCCCGGCCGGCAAGAAGCTCCACTACTTCTCCGCGCCGCTGGCGCTGTCGAACCTCAACGGCGACGCCAACACCAACCCCCCGTGCACGCTCGCGCGCCACGACCCGAGGGCGCTCAACATCTGCCTGATGGCCCAGCGCGCGCCGCTCGTGCTCGCGTTCTTCGTGACCAACTCGAGCGGCTGCGAGCGCCAGGTGACCGCGCTGCAGACGCTCTCGCACGAGTACACGCCCAGTCAGGTGCAGTTCGCGGCGGTGGCGGTCAGGACCTCGCACCAGGATGCGAGGAAGGCAGTGCGCTCCCACCATTGGACGGTTCCGGTCGCCTACGACGCCGACGGCGCCATCGGCGACATCTACGGGGTCGAGGTCTGCCCGATCGTGGAGCTCGCCCACCAGGGCGGCAAGGTGGCCAACCGCCTGATCGGCGAGCACTGGAACTCGGCCGCGACGCTCGGCCCGCAGGTCCGGGCGCTCGTCAGGAGCTCCGGGTGAACGAGCTCGAGCTCGTCGCCGCGCCCGGATTCGTCGACCCCGACGTGCACGCCGAATTTCCGGGGCTCCGGCTCTGCTGGACGACTGTGGAGGCGCGGCGGCGCACGAGCCCGCAGGCCGTGAAGCAGCGGCTCGGGGCGCTGTCCAACCGCTTCCGGGGCGCCAGCGTGGTGGCGATGCGCACCCAGCCGATCCCGCATGCGTACCGCGCGTTCTTCCGCCAGATCGGACTCGATCCGGACGAGACTCGGATTCCGAGCGAGGAGGCGGCGGTGGGGCGCCTGATGCACGGCGGCTTTCGCTCGACGGACCTGGTCTCCGACTCGCTGCTGGTCGCGCTGATCGAGACGGGAGTGCCGGTCTGGGCGCTCGACGCCGAGCTCGTCGACGCGATGGGGCTCGGGATCAGGACGACCTCCGAGGGCGAGCCATTCGGCCCTGGCGGCCATCCACTGCCCGCCGGGCGGCTCGTCGTCGCGGACCCCGCTCGCGTCCATTCGTTGTTGTTCGGG
Organism: uncultured Solirubrobacterales bacterium; assembly: GCA_963770735.1. Lineage (GTDB taxonomy): Bacteria > Actinomycetota > Thermoleophilia > Solirubrobacterales > Solirubrobacteraceae > Palsa-465. Next base: position 444,968 of record CAVYRB010000003.1, read on the forward strand.
GCGATCGCGCACGGTCACGAGGTGACCCCGCAGACGCGCCGGCTGGCGCTGTTCTCGGTAGCCGTCGACGGGGTCCCGTCGATCCACATCGAGGAGGCGCTGTGGATGGCGGTCGAGGTGCTGACGGCCGGTTAGCACCCCTGGAGGGGCGTGACCGCGGTGGTAAGCTTCAGCTTCTGCTTAGGAAGGGAGCCATGGATCTCCTAGAGCGGGAGATGAATCCGGTAGAGGTGGCCGCGGTTTCGACAGCCGGAAGGTCGGTTGTCGATCGTGACGAGTTGGCGGCGCGGCGTTCGCTGCGCGCACAGGTCGCGAAGCTCGAGCGTGAGCTGTCTGACGCGTTCGTCACGGCGTTCCCGCTCGGCGGTCTCGACAGTGGCTCGCACCACGGCGGTCGGTACGCGAGGATGCTCGACCTCGGGGAGCTTGAGCGTGTTCGCGACGAGCTCGCCGAGCGGCTCCAGTCTGCCCGCGTCACGATCGCCGAGCGCGCGGACGTCCAGGAGGCCAACCGCCTGTACCTCGAGAGGATGTTGCTGGAGCCTTCCAAGCATCGCTTCGCGCGGATCGCCTGCAGCGATCTGGGCGAGCCCGGCTGCGGGGCGTGGCAGGTCAGGCCGAAGCTCGGCCTGATCGGGATGCTGATGGGCTGGTGGCAGGTCAAGCTCTCCTCCGGCTGTCCGTTACGCGGGGCCGCGTGCGCGCGCGCGCGGCCGGCCTGACAACCTAGGAGCCAGATGGGCGATCTGCTGAGAACGGGCGTGGGCGCGGTGCTCGTCGTCCTGATCATGGTGCTCGGGAGCCTCGTCCTATGGGTCGGGACGCCATTGCTGTGGCTATGGGTCGGCTCTCAGATCGAGGGCTCGAGCTCGATCGGGCCCGCGGTCGGTGCCACCTTCATCGGCGCCGTGCTGACGATCATCATGCTCGCCGTGGGGCTCGGCAAGCTCTCCAACGTCTACCGCGCCAACCGGGTCGCGCGGGGACTCGATGACCCCGGCCACTTCGTGCTCGAGGTCGTGCTGGTCGTCAGCGCGAGCATCATGCTCGTCGCGTTCGTGATCTGGTTCTTCTTCTTCGCGGGCGCCGAGCCGCTCCCGGTCGGGATCAAGTTCTGAGCTCCTGGAGCGGCGTCGTCTTGGCCACCTGACCGAGAGACGGGAGTCGCCCCGCTTCTCGGTCAGGTCGCCGTCTACACCGCGGCAAACGCGTAGCTGGTCTCGCCCTTCACCGTGTCCAGCTGACCGGCGAGCAGCCGGCGCTGACGCTCGGTGAGAGCGCCCACCGCTTTCGTCTCGTTGATCTGGTTGCGCACAAGGAACTTCCGGCACCTCGTGCTGCCCCACCGTCGCTGACTCATCAGCAAGTCACCAATCGCCCAACTCGACGCCTCGTGCGGCGGGGTGAGGATGACCTCGGCCGCGGACACCTGACCACCTGCGATCCGTCGCTTGAGCTCCGCGCGCGCGAGCCGAATCTCGTTGGCTCGCTCCAGGGCCCGCAGTCGCTGCGGTTCGCGGGTCATGATGGCAGTCTCCGTCATGAACTTCTCTCTCCCTGCTTCCCGGCTTCAGGAAGCTGACGCTGTTGGCCATTTGCCCACGGGCACGGACCCGCAGCGGGCCGAGTTCCCATGGGTCCTGCTCTGATCTCGTTAGCCGTTCGGCCCTGGTTTCGTCGCCCCCGCTGCGCCCGGTTCTCACACCCCGAGACCCTCGCGCCGCTCGGCTTACCACCACCGTCCGACAGGCGAGAACCCTAGGCGACACGGCTGATAACAGCAACGTCACATCTCCGTGGGCATGCGCTTAGAGCGGGTTTTTTCTCCGCCTCGTCGCTTGTGCGTGAGCGGACAAGCGAGAGGGTGTTCGCGCGCTTACGCGGTCCCCGCTGGAAGCGGGCCGTGCTCGGCTTCGAAGGCGCGCTTGACGTCGGCGAAGATCTCGACGGCGCGGTCGAGCGTGGCGTGATCGTGGGTCGCCATCACGCTCGTCCGGAGCAGCGCGCCCGCCGGCGGCACCGCCGGATGGAGCGCGACATTGACGTACAGCCCCGCGTCGTAGAGAGCCTTCCACAGCAACGCCGCCTTCCAGTCGTCGCCGACCACCACGGGCACGACCGTGGTGACAACCTCCATACCGTCGGCAAGCGTTGTGGGCGCGACCACGCGCAACCCGAGCTCGCTCAGGCCGCGGTGGAGGTAGCGGGCATTGTCGAGCGCCTTGGCGAACAGGCCCGGCCCTTCTGAGGACCGGCAGATCCGGACCGCGGCGAGCGCGGCCCCGAGCGCCGCGGGGACCGCGGACGCGGTGAACATGAACGCGCGGGACTGGAAGCGCAGGAACTCGATCACGTCCGCCGGGCCGGCGATCACGCCGCCGCACGAGGCGAGGGACTTCGAGAAGGTGGCCATCCGCAGGTCGGCCCGATCCTCGACGCCGAGGAGCTCGCAGGTGCCGGCCCCCCGTGCGCCGAGCACCCCGAGGGCGTGCGCTTCGTCGACCATCAGCCGCGCGCCGAAGCGGCCGCAGAGCTCGGTGATCTCGTTCAGCGGGGCGATGTCACCCTCCATCGAGAAGACCCCGTCGACGACCACCAGCACGCCGCCGCCGTCCCCGGCGGCCGCCTCGAGCCGGCGCTCGAGCAGGTCCATCCGGTTGTGGCGGAAGGGCCGGAGCTTGGCCCGCGACAGCAGGCAGCCGTCGAGGATCGACGCGTGGTCGCCCGAGTCGGCGACGACGGTGTCGCTCGGGCCGAGGATCGTGCCGAGCGTCCCGACGTTCGCCTGGTGACCGGTCGTGAACACGAGCGCCGCCTCGGTGCCGAACCATTCGGCGAGCTCGGCTTCGAGCTCCAGGTGCAGGTCGGTGGTGCCGTTCAGGAATCGCGACCCCGTGAGCCCGGTCCCGTACCGGCGCAGCGCGTCAAGCGCGCCCTGCTGGACGCGTTCGTCGCCCGTGAGGCCGAGGTAGTTGTTCGAGCCGAGCATGATCCGCTCTCGGCCCTCCATCTCGACGACCGGGAGCGTCGGGCCCTCGAGCACGCGGAAATACGGCATCAGGTCGAGCTCGCGGGCCGCTCGCAGCTGCTCGAGCCGGTCGTAGTTGCGGGCCTTCGCGAACACGTCGATTGAAGTCCTCATCTCCTGACAGTATCCCGCGCGATGCTCTACGGGGACCGCAGGACGTGATCGAAGTTCGCACCGAGGTTCGCCCGCGCTGGGTTTTCAGCCTCCCGCTCCGCAACGGCATGGACGGTCTCACGAGGGTGCGTGGGCGCGTGCTTCACCGGCTCGTCCACGCCGACGCGCAGCCGGTGCTCGTGCGGACCGTGCAGCTCGCGCCTGACCGGGTGCTGTTCGGCGCGCAGGCGGAGGATCGGGCGGCGGCGGAGTGGGGCATCGAGAGGATGCGCGCGGCGCTCGGGATCGACCTCGACCTGCGGCCGTTCTACGAGCGCTTCCGCGACGACGCCCTGATCGGCGCGTCGCTTCGGAGCCTCCCGGGCCTGCGACCGCCCGGGAGGCCGGATCCGTTCGAGGCGCTGGCGTGGTCGATTTGCGAGCAGCTGATCGAGTTCGAGCGCGCGACCGCGATCCAGCGCCGGCTGATCGCGCGCCTCGGGCGCCGGTGCGCGCGCACCGCGATGCGCGACTCGCCGACCGCCGCCGCGATCGCGGGGCAGTCGCCGGCGCTGCTTTGCTCGTTCGGTCTCGCCGAGATGCGCGCGATCGCGCTCGTCCGCGCCGCCCGAGAGGTGGCAGCCGGCCGAGCCGATCTTCACGACACCGACCATCAGCGTTCCTGGCGGCGGCTCGGCGCGATCAAGGGGATCGGCAGCTGGACGCTCGAGATGCTCGCGTTCACCGGCCAGGGGCGGCTCGACCAGCTTCCGGCCGGCGACCTCGCCTACATCAAGTTCGTCGGACGGCTGCAGAACGCCGGCGACCCGTGGGCGCGTGCTACCGAGGACGAGGTGCGCGAGCTGTTCGCCCCCTACGCGCCTTGGGCGGGGCTCGCCGGGCTGCACGCGCTCCGCGCTGGCGGAGGCGCCGCGGGCGCGCTCGCGGCGTAGCCCTCAGGCCGGCGCGAGCCGAAACCCTCAGGCCGGCGCGAGCCGAAACACGATCGACTCCCACGGGGCGCGCGCGAACGCCTCCCGCATCTGCGTCTCGTCCGCGACCCGTGCCGGGAGCCGGCGCCCCTCGCAGCGGACCGTCAGCCCGGTCACCGAGAACGGCCACGGGTCGAGCACCAGAGTCCCTCGATCGCCGCCCGAGGTCAGCTCCAGGTCGACCGGCCCGGCGGCGGTCGGGCAGCGGGTCGCTGTCGCCGGGGCCCAGTTCAGGCACAGCGCGAGCGACAGGTAGTCCCACGTCCAGACGAGCCGGCTGTTGCGGTCGACCCGGTCGGTGTCCGCCCCGAGCGTCTCGATCAGGTTCTGCTGGAACGCCCGCTGGTCGGCGAGGAACTCGCGGATCTTCTCGGCGTCGGGCGCCGGGACCCTGTCGAGGTCGCGGCGGGCGTAAAGGCGCGAGCCGTGCATCGACACCAGCAGCGCCGCGTACCGGCTCTGTGACAGAAGGCTGCGCGGCCCGGCCGTGAACAGGCCGAGATGGAGGTCGATCGGCATCTCCATGAAGGAGCGCGGGCGACCCGTATCCGGGTTGTAGAGCGGCTCGAGGTCGCGCTCCGCCCAGCCGACGTCGTGCTGCTCGGCGGCGAGGCACACCTCCTCCCACGGGTCGAGCGCCCCGAACCGCTCGTTTCCCCACGCCCGCGCGAGCTGACCCGACACCCACGCGTGCGAGGGCTGGCCGATCGCGAGCAGACCCCGTTCGTCTTCGCGCAGCAGCACGGGGCCGTACGCTAGCGATGTGTTCTCGTCGCTCGAGGAGTTCGTGGACGCGGGCCCGTGGCCGCAGCGAGCCGGGTTGCGGGTCCTGATCCCGCTCGCGCGAAGGCCTCGCGGGCGGGCGATCCTCAGTCTTGCGGGCGCCGCCGACCAGGTGCTCTCGAGCCTCGGCGCGATGGGCCACTACGACCGGCCGGAAGTTGCGCGCGGGCTCGGATGGGACTCCGAGGCGGTGGTGCGACGGGGACGGTCGCTGCGCCGAGCGGAAGGGCGGCCATGAGCACGATCTACGCCGACGCCTGCGTGATCGGCGCCGGCGCCGGCGGCGCGGTGCTCGCAGCCGAGCTCGCCGAGGGCGGCGCGAAGGTGATCGTGCTCGAGCAGGGGCCCGAGCACAAAGCCGATGGGTTCACCGCCCGCCCGCCGCAGATGCTCGCCCGCCTGTACCGGGACGGGGGGCAGACGGTCACGATCGGCAACCCTGCTGTCGCCCTGCCGCTCGGCCGTGGCGTCGGCGGCACGACGCTGATCAACTCGGGCACGTGCTTTCGGACGCCCTCGCACGTGCTCGAGCGCTGGCGGACCGAATCGGGCCTCGAGCTCGACGACGCGGTGCTGGATCGCTGCTTCGGTCGCGTCGAGCGGGCGCTGTCGATCTCTGAGGTGTCACCCGAGCTCGCCGGCCGCAACGCCGCGGTCGCGCGCCGCGGCGCCGAGCGTCTCGGCTGGTCGCACGGTTACCTGCGGCGAAACGCCAAGGGGTGCGTGGGGTCGGGCGTGTGCGTGTTCGGCTGTCCCACCTCCGCCAAGCAGCACACCGGGATCACCTACATCCCACGGGCGATCGCCGCGGGCGCCGAGCTGCTGACCGGCACGGACGCGCGGCGACTGCTGATCCGCCGCCGGCAGGTCCGAGGGGTCGAGACCCGGTTCCCAGACGGCTCGCGCGTGGACGTCAAGGCGCCGCGGGTGATCGTCGCGGCGGGGACGATCCACACGCCGCTGCTGCTCGGCGCGAGCGGGGTCGGGTCGCGCTCGGGCCAGCTCGGCCGCAACCTGACGCTTCACCCTGCCACGGCCGCCGTCGCGTTGATGGACGAGGTCGTCGAGATGGCGCGCGGCGTCCCGCAGAGCTTCTACGTCGACGAGTTCGCGCGCGAGGGAATCATGTTCGAGACCGTCGCTGGGCCGCCCGCGTACGCCGCGATGTCACTGCCGCTCGTCGGCCGGCGCCACGCGGAGGTGATGGCGAGCTACCCCCGGCTTGCCCAGCTCGGGCTGATGGTCAGCGACAGCTCCAGGGGCTCGATCCACAGCGTCGGCCGGCGGCCGGTGATCCGCTACGACCTGGCGAGGGCCGACATCGAGAAGTTCCGGGCCGGGATGGGACGGCTCGAGCAACTGCTGCGCGCGGCAGGGGCGCTCGAGGTGTTCCTGCCGCTGCCGCCCGGCGTCGTACCCGAGCGTCTGCGCGCGCGCGACCTGCGGCTGATGGCGTTTCATCCACTCGGAACCGCACGAGCCGACGCCAGCCCGGAGCGCGGCGTCGTCGACGGGCACCTCGCGGTCCACGGCCTGGACGGCCTGTACGTCGCCGACGGCTCGGTCGTTCCGAGCGCGCTCGGCGTGAACCCGCAATTGACGATCATGGCGCTCGCCACGAGGCTTGCGTTCGACCTGCTCGAGACCTCGTGTCCCTCGTGATCGCGCCACCCGGCGATGCCTGAGTTCGCTCGGCCGCTGCGCGAACAGGACGTCGACGCCGATCCGTTCCGCCAGTTCGACGTCTGGTTCGAAGACGCGGCGCGCAACGGCGTGCGCTCGCCCGAGGCGGCGGCGGTCGCGACCGCGTCTGCGGACGGCGCCCCGTCGGTGCGAATGGTGCTCGTCAAGGAGACGGGGAAGCGCGGGTTCGTGTTCTTCACGAACTACGGGAGCCGCAAGGGCTCTGAGCTCGCCGCCAACCCGCGCGCGGCGCTCCTGTTCCACTGGGACCAGCTCGGGCGCCAGGTGAGGATCGAGGGGCGGGTCGAGCGGCTCTCCGCCGAGGATTCCGCGGCGTATGTCCGCAGCCGGGGGCGCGGGAGTCAGCTGAGTGCGATGGCCTCGGCGCAGAGCCGCCCGGTCAGCGGCCGCGACGAGCTCGAGCGGCGGGTGGCGGAGCTCGCCGCCTCCTACGAAGGCGAGGAGCTGCCGGTGCCCGACTTCTGGGGCGGCTTCCGGCTGCTGCCCGAGCGGTTCGAGTTCTGGCAGCACCGCCAGGACCGTCTGCACGACCGGCTGGTGTACACGCGCGAGGACGGCGGGTGGCTGATCGTACGGCTGGCGCCGTAGCCGACCGGCAGCAGGCGCCGAGCGAGTCGCGACGGGGTGCCGAGCGGCGCCTCGTCATCGTGGTCGGCGCCGTCGTGTTCGTCGACACGATGTTCTACGCGGCGATCGCGCCGCTACTCCCCGGGCTCGCGCACTCGCTGCATCTGTCGAAGCTGTCGGCCGGGGTGATGACCGCGTCCTATCCGGCCGGAACGCTGGTCGCGGCAATCCCCGGCGGGCTGCTCGCGGTTCGGTTCGGACCGAAGCGGACGGTGTACGCGGGGCTCGCGCTACTCGCCGGTTCGACGCTTGCGTTCGGGCTCCTGAACCAGCCGGCGCTGCTCGACGTGGCGCGGTTCGCCGAAGGGGTAGGCGGGGCGTGCTCGTGGGCCGGTGGGCTCGCGTGGATCGTCGCCGAGGCTCCGCCCGAGCGGCGCGGCGCGATGATCGGGGGAGCGCTCGGTGCGGGCATCGCGGGCGCGCTGCTCGGGCCCGTGATCGGGACGATCGCCAGCGCGGTCGGCCGCGGCCCCGCGTTCAGCGCCGTGGTGCTGCTGTCGCTGGTGCTGATCATCGAGGCAGGCAGACTGCCCGCGGTCCACACCGACTCCGGTCAGGGAGTGCGGGAGCTCGCGGCTTCGCTGCGCGAGCGCGGGGTACTCGCCGGGATCTGGCTGGTGGCGCTGCCCGCGACGGCCTCCGGCCTACTGAACGTGCTCGGTCCGTTCCGCCTCCACGGCCTCGGGGCGGCCGCCGCCGCGATCGGCTTGACGTTCCTCGCCGGGGCCGGGCTCGAGGCGCTGCTCTCTCCGATCCTCGGACGGCTGTCGGACCGCCGCGGACGGCTGCTGCCGGTGCGGTTCGGGCTCGCGGGAGCAACGGTGCTGGTCGCGTGCTTCACGGTTCCGTCGAGCGCCGTCGGGCTGGCGCTGCTGATCGTCGCGATCGCGACGACGCTCGGCGCCTTCTGGGCGCCGGCGATGGCGATGCTGTCCGACGCAGCCGAGGCCTCCGGGCTCGACCAGGCGCTCGCGGCGGCGCTGATGAACCTCGCGTGGGCCGGTGGTCAGATCCTCGGGTCGGGCGCGGGCGGGGCGCTCGCGAAGGCGACCGGCGACGCGCTGCCGACGCTCGCGGTGGCGGGGATGTGCGGCGCGACGCTGCTCGCGCTCCTGGGGCGCGGGCCGTCCAGATAGCTCGCGGCCAGGTGTGGCCGCGGCCCACCCTTGGGTGCCTGGTCGCGCACCCGGCGGGCGGTGAGCATCCCCCTCGACAAGTGCGCTCCGTCACAGAGGGCGCCGACGAGGAGGAGGAGAGATGTCCCGCACACTGAGAAGGCTCGAGACCCTGATCGCCGGCGCAGGCCTGATCGTCGGCCTCGCCTGGACTTCCAGCGCCACCGCATTCGTTCGCCCGATCGGCGTCCGGGCGCCGTCGAGCGGCGTTTTCAAGCTGCCGTCCGGTCCGATCTCGCCCGGGCTGCACCAGCTGCAGGCGTCGTCCGGAAGCGTGACGGTGGGCTGGTACGACCGCTCCACCGACGAGCAGAAGTTCGTCGTCTACAAGCGCAACCTCCAGGGCGCCTGGCAGCAGGTCTACGAGGTCGCGAGCAGCGACGTCGGTTCGGCCGACGGCGACTACTACTGGGTCGACAACGACCACAGCGTCAGTGGGCAGTGCTACATGGTCGCCGCCGTCAACGCCAACGGCGCCGGCGACACCAGCGAGGAATGCGCGGTCCGGCCGGACGCCAGCCGGTTCCCGCAGAGCGTTCCGTCTGCCGTCAAGCAGTGGTTCGGCCTCAGCAACATCAACGACGGCACCGGCGACCTGTTCAACTCGCCCCGTAACCGCTCGCTCTATCACTCGAACCAGACCTTCGGCGTCGATCTCGACTACACCGACCATCCGGCGCTTTGGAAGATCGAGGCGCAGGGAGGCCCGCACGTGATGTACGGGCAGGCGGTCGCGCTGCGCGTCTGGGGCGGCGGCTGGCTGAAGTACGGCAACGAGACCTGGGGCGTGGACCTCCAGCTCTCGAGCACGCCCGCTTACCAGTGGTACGTCGTCGGCGCACCGGCCGGCAACCCGATCGATCAGGGCGAGTTTGCGCTCTGGAACAGCGCCAACAATGCATACCTGATCGCCTCGCACCAGACCTGGGGTGTCAGCCTCGACTGGAAGAAGCCCGCCGACTCCTCGACGGGCGCGGTCCACAACGCAAGCGTGACGATGACCGCGCAGCCGCCGGTCGAGGGCTACGTCCCGTTCCTCGGCTACTTCGGCGGTGGCCCCGGCAACGCATCGGTGCTGACGCAGATCAGCAACTCGTCCTATGGCTCGAGGCTGTTCTTCATCAAGCCCGGCCACCAGAGCTCGGAGTGCGGCAACCCGAACGCCGTGATCACGCTCCCGCCCGGGGCGACGATGTCGGCTTCGCAGATGCAGACGCTGTACGGGTCGGCGACGCCGAGCCTCGCCCAGCGGATCCCGTTCCTCGCCTGCGCGGCGACGAACAGCTCGAGCGTCTCGGTCAACATCCAGTACCGAGATCAGTAAGCGGAGCGGCCAGCTGACGGCCGCGTGTCAAGGGGTCGCGCCGACCGGCGCGACCCCTTCGCGCGCTCAGCGCCCGAACGAGCGCAGGAACCCGCGGGCGTGCTGCGAGAGGCCGTCGAGCATTCGGCGGATCTCGCTGAGTCCCGCGCGGAGCTCGGCGTCGCCGACCTGGATCGCGATCTCGGAGTCCTGCAGCGCCACCAGCTCGAGCTCGGCGGCCTCGACCGCCTCGAGCGCGTTGTCGATGAACCCCCTGACGCCGGTCGACGGGACTCCCGGCGAGGGCATCGTGAACTCGCGCTCGCTCAGTCGATAGCGGCTCGCGAACTCGAGGTACGTTCGCCGGGCGCGTCCGTAGGCGCGCTGGACAGGGAGGAACAGCTCCTCCTCGAGGCGCTCGGCCTGCTGTTCGTCGAGCTGCTCGTATGCGGCGCCCAGCGCAGCGAGCGCGCGGGCGAGGTGGTCCGCTGCCTCGCCGATCGCATCGAGCAGCTGCTGGCGCGCTTCCGCTTCCGAATAGGACATCGCTAGAGCCCCTGCCCCGCCAGCTCCTCGTTGGTCGAGGCATCCGCGACCGCCGCCGGGTTCGAGATCAAATGGTGGCTGAGCATCCACTGGCCGTACGCGTTCCACTGCACCTGGTCCTGATAGCCCCACGGGTTGTTCGACTTCGACCGGGAAGAACGCGGGCAGCGTCGCGCGGACGCTGGCGAGCTGGAGCTTGCGGTTGAGCGCCGGGTTGGCCCTGATCAGGTTGTCGACGGCGGCCGACGGGTCGTTCCGGACCGAGTCGTACCCACGCCCGATCGCCTGCAGGAGGCGGCGGATCTCGTCGGGATGCTTGGTCAGCGTGTCTCGCCGGACCGCGACCACGAGCTCGTCGTAGTTGGGAACGCCGACCTTGTTGACGCGGATCACGTTCGGGTGTTTGCCCATCTGCTGCAGCTGGATCGCCTCGTAGTTCCAGTACGCGCCGAGCGTCGCGTCGACCCGGCCGGAGATCATTGCGGGCACCAGGTTGGAGCCTACGTTGGTTTCTGTGACCGACGCGGCCGGAACCCTAGCCTTAGCGAGGATCGTCTGAAGGTAGGCGTGCTGGTAGGGGATCCCGGCGTCGCCGACCCGCTTGCCCCGCAACTGCGCCACGGTCTTGATCTTCTTCGAGCCGACCGAGACGATCGAGGTCAGCGGCTCCTGGACGATCGCGGCGACCGAGACGATCGGCAGGTCGCGGTTGCGCGCCAGCAACACCTCGGGCTCGTAGGAGATCGCGACGTCGACCCGCCCCGCCGCGAGCAGCTCGAGCGGGCTCGCGGGGTCCGACGGCACCTGCACGTGGACGTCGAGTCCCGCCCGCTTGAAGTCGCCCTCGGCCTGCGCCTGGTAGATCCCGACGTGGTCGGCGTTCGGGAACCAGTCGAGCATCAGACTGAGCGACTGCGTGCCGCTCGAGGCCGTGACCGCCTCCTGCTTTTCGCCGCAGGCGGCGAGCAGGAGGGCGGCGGGGACTGTGAGCAGGGCAAGGACGCGTTTCATGCGGTTTGTTCTCCTCGGGGTCGGTAGGCCCACGGCAGCGCGAGCCGTTCGGCCAGCGAGAGGAGGGCGAATAGCAGGATGGCAAATGCCGACAGGACGAAGACCGTGGCGTACGCACGCGGCATCAGCAGCTGGTTCTGGGACTGCTGATACAGATAGCCGAGCCCCGAGTTCGAGCCCGCCAATTCTGCGAACACCGCGCCGATGACGGCGACCGCGACCGTGATCTTCGCGCCCGTCATCACCCCAGGCAGCGCCGACGGGAACTCGACGTAGCGAAACGTCCGCAGCCGCGGGGCGTCGAACGTCCGCATCAGCTTCAGCAGGTCCGGGTCGACTCGCGCGAGCCCCGCGAGCGTGGTCACGACGATCGGGAAGAACGAGACGAGCGCGATCACGAGCACCTTCGGCGCGAGCCCGAACCCGAGCCACAGCACGAGCACGAACGCGAACACGGGAATCGGTACCGCCTGGGAGCCGATCAGCAGGGGGTAGATCGCACGCCGCAGCGTCGTCGAGAAGTGGATCGCGAACGCGAGCGCGAGTGCGGCAACGGCCGCAACCAGGGTCCCCAGCAGCACCTCCTCCGCGGTCACGAGGAAGTTCGACCAGATCAGGGAACGGTCGTCGTACAGGGCCTTCGCGACGTCGTGGGGCGGCGGCAGCACCAGCGGATCGGCGCCGCCGAGATCGACGTACAGCTCCCAGACGCCGATCAGCACGAGCAGCACGAGCGCTGCGGGAAGTGGCCGCAGGAAGCGTCTCATCCGGGCTCTCCGAGCGCCTCGAGTGCCCGCTCGCGCAGCTCGACGGCGCGGGCGTCGGTGCGGTGGCGCGGCCGCGGGATGTCGACCCCGATCTCGGCGACGGCGCGGCCCGGCCGAGGGCCCATCACGACGACGCGGTCGGCGAGCACGATCGCCTCCTCGACGTCATGGGTGACCAGGACGACCGTCCGCGGCTCGGCCTCGAGCACGTGCGAGAGCCATCCCTGCATCTGCAGGCGAGTGATCGCGTCGAGCGCCGCGAATGGCTCGTCGAGCGCGAGCACCGGCTTGCCGGCGAGCAGCGTGCGCAGGAACGAGACCCGCTGTCGCATCCCACCCGACAGCTCGGCCGGGCGCGTCCGCTCGAAGCCTCCCAGGCCGAACCGCTCGAGCCACGGCTCCGCCTGCCGGCGGGCCTCGTCGCGGCCGACGCCTCGGGCGCGCAGCGCGAGGCAGGCGTTATCCAGCGCGCCAAGCCAGGGGAGCAGCAGGTCGCGCTGAGGCATCAGCGCGGCTGGAGCGGCTCGGATCGTTCCCGTGTCGGGCACCTGCAGGCCGCAGACGAGCTCGAGCAACGTGGTCTTGCCGCAGCCGCTCGGGCCGACGACCGCGACCACCTCGCCGGGCGCCACGTGCAGGGACATCTCGGCGAGGGCCTCGACGGGCCCTCGCCGTGTCACGAACGTGCGACCGACAGCCTCGACGTTCACGCCACGGGGGCGGTTAACGTCGCGAGGCTCCTTCTCGGGAGCCTCGATCATTTCTTCGTCGCTCCCTCCGCGGGCATTACCCCACAGGTTCGAAGGGTCAGCGCCGGGGCATTCGCAGAGCGCTATCTCAGCCGGCTTTCCCGCCAGCACCCCTGGTTTTCAGGTCTGCGGCTGATCCTACCGCGAGCATCGCCCGGCCGGCCCCGCGAACTCCTGGAGCGCCGCGGGGCGCGGGTGCTTGAAGGCGTGAAGGCGAAGGCGAAGTCGTTCGCCTCAAAGGCCTTCTCGAGCTCGTAGCCGGCGGTGATCTTTAGCTCCCGTAAACTTGCGCACGCAACAATTGACTCGCAAACCAAACGCGAGGAGGCGTGAGATGAACGTCGGAAGGTTGGCGCTCAGGGCAGCGGTCGGCGGATTCTTCTTCGGTCACGGGACACAGAAGCTGCTCGGCTGGTTCGGCGGTCCCGGGCTCGACGCGACCGCACAGGGGTTTCACAAGATGGGGATGCGCCCGGGCAAGCGCAACGCGATCGCCGCGGGGATCAGCGAGACGGCCGGCGGTGCGGCGATCGCGCTCGGGGCCGCGACGCCGCTCGCGGCCTCGTCGCTGATCGCGACGATGCTGACCGCGATCAACCGGGTCCACTTCAAGAACGGCCCGTGGGTCACCAAGGGTGGCTACGAGTACAACGTCGTGCTGATAGCGGCGCTGCTCGCGCTGGTCGAGGTCGGACCGGGCAAGCCGTCGCTCGACAGCGCGCTCGGGGTCGAGCGAAGCGGGTCCGAGTGGGCGGCCCTGTCGCTTCTGTTGGGCGCGGCCGGGGCGGCCGGAGCGCACGTGCTCGCGAGCCTCGAGCCCGCCGACGAGCCGGCGCCGCCCGCGCCTTCGGCCGACGGTGCGGAAGCGTCCGAACCCGCGCCTGCGGCTACTTCAGCTGACTGAACAGGGACTCCAGCGACGGCGCCACGAGCCGGCTGAGCGTGAACGCGAGCGCCGTGCCGGCGATGCCGTTGCCGGCGACTTCCCGTGACGCTCGCTGGAGGCCGGCCTGAAGCGCCCGATCGATCGTCTGCTTACTCCAGCGGATCTTGCGAGTGCCGGCCGCCGGCACGAACGACAGCACGAGCTCCTCACGCGTTGTATGAAGCTCGCAGGCGGCGCCGTCCAGCGTCGCCCGCGCGAATCGCTGGACGGTCCCGTTGAGGCCGCCGCCGGAAGGCCCGGCGCTGGCCGTACAAGGGTCGGCCAGCCGCGGCTGGCCGAACGACGCCGCCCCGAGCGCGAGCTCGATCACGATCAGCGCGACCGCGGCCGCCCCGAGCAGTGCGAGCGCCACCCGGCCCTTGCGCGTCGTCATCCGAACGCCCCCCGTCGGAACAGGAGGATCGGCACCAACGCGAGCGCCGCGAGCAGCGCGCACAGCGCGAGCGCTCGCGCGGAAGCTCCGCGTCAGCGCGTCCCGCACCGCTCCGACCAGCGAGTCCCGGGTCTGTCGCAGCGACGCGTTGGTCGCGGCGCCCTGCGCGTTGAACGGCTGCGCGAAGTTCGGCACGGTGCCTCGCGGCGCCCGGTCGACCGCGGTCCGCAGCCCGAGCACGATCGGGACCTCCTGGCGGATCGGGATGTTGGCGTCGAGCAGCACCTTGGCCCCGCCGAGCACCGCTCTGTGAGCCCCGTTGGTTAGGTTGTTCGAGAGCACCGGTGCGACCAGCACGAGCGCCAGCACGAGGCCGATGTGACGCGCTCCGATCGTCACGGTTCCGTCGTGGACCAGGCCGTCCCCGGGCGCGACTGCACGACGGGTCAGGACCGGGACCGCGAGGCCCATCCCCGTACCGCAGAGCGCGAGCGCCGCGACGACGAACGCGATGCTGACGGCCGGCAGCAGCGCCAGCGCCGCGAGCCCCGCGGCGAGCAGCATCGCTCCGGCCGCCGCGGCCGAGCGGCGGGACAGCTCGGCTCCGAGCCGGTTTGCGCAGAGCGCCGCGACCGGCAGCACGGTCAGCACCGCCGCCCCGACGATCGGCGACCGGCCCCAAGCCGTGACGAGCAACAGCACCGCGAGGAACAGCGCGCCCACGAGCGCGCCGAACAGCAGCGCCAGCGCGACGTTGGCCGGCGCTCTTCGCCTGCCGCCGCTGGTCGCCGTCGGGTGCGCGTGAGACTCCGTCGCCGCGATCAGCGCGAGTAGCGCGACCGGCGCCTGGAAGACGAAGATCGCCCGCCAGCTGAACAGCTGCGTGAGGATCCCGCCGAGCGCCGGCCCGAGCGCGGCTCCGAACGTACCCGCCGCGACCCACACTGCGAGCCCGCGCGCCTGCGACCCGGACAGCGCCGACAGCAGCGCGAGCGAACCCGCCAGCAGCATCGCGGCGCCGGCGCCCTGGAGGCAACGGAAGACGATCAGCGCGGGCAGGCTCCACGACGCCGCGGCCCCGATCGATCCGGCGCAGAACAGGAGCAGTCCGCCCCGGGTCAGATTCCCGACGTCGACCCGCCGGATCACCGGGATCAGCGCGAACGCCAACGCGGCGAGCACGAGGTTGTACGCCGTGATCACCCACGAGACCCCGACGATCGTCGTGTCGAACCTCGAGTACAGATCGGGCAGCGCGAGGATCACGATCGACGAGTCGGCGAACGCGACCGCTACCGCCGCCGCCACGACGAGCGTCAGCACCCGCCTGCGACGATCGCCTTGCACCGCGCGAGCCTACGCCGCTCCGGTGGTGTGCCAGTTGTGCTGCGAGGTCAGCGCCTTGACGAACTCCTCGAGCTGGTCGGTGCGCCAGCACTCGAAAGCGATGCAGTGCTTCTCGTAGGCGGAGATCACCGAGTCGCCGTAGTTCCAGTAGAGCCGTGGCTCGGGGTTGAGCCAGAAGGTCCGACCGGCCTTGGCGGTGATCGCCGCGAACACGTCGTCGCGCGGCGGGCGGCCGTTGGTGCGCGCGTCGCCGAGCACGATCACGGTCGCTCGGGGGTGAAGCTCGTCCTCGATCTCGACCAGGAACTCCTCCCACACCCGCCCGTAGTCGGTGTAGCCCGAGATGTCGGCGACGCCGGCGTCCTTCGAGATCGCCTCGCTGGCGGCGCGGAAGTCGCGCTCGCGCTCGAACACCTCGGTGACCTCGGAGATCCGCTCGATGAACACGAACGACCGGAGCTTCCGGAACGCGTCGTGGAGTGCGTGCAGCACGCTGAGGAAGAACGTCGAGGCGCTGGTGACGCTGGTGGAGACGTCGCACAGTACGAAGATCTCCGGCCGCCGCGGGCGCTGCGGGCGGAACTTCAACGTGATCGGAACGCCCCCGGTCTCGAGCGAGGCGCGCATCGTGCGCCTGACGTCGACCTGGGCGTGGCGCTTGCGGCCCTTCAGCTCCTGGCCCTGGGTCGCCAGCCGCCGCTTGAGCTGCGCGACCACGCGGTGCACGGCGGCGAGGTCCTGGATCGGCCCGGTCGGGAGCGAGCGGTCGAGCTCGTTCAACGGCCGCTTGGGGGGCAACGACGCGGTCCGCTCGATCATCGCCCGCTCGAGCTCGCGGCGAAGATGTTGCTCGAACCGGCGCAGCTGCTCTCGCGGCGTGCCGTGACGGCGCGGGTCCTCCTCGGGGAGGTCGGGCTGCGGCTCGGCCCGCAGGCCGAGCGCGCGCCGGATCCGCTGGACGTCGACGCCGAGCACCCCGGATCCCTGGCCGTCTCCGAACGCGGCGATCGCGAGCCGCGCGAGATCGCGCATCGCGCCGTCGGAGCCGTCGCGGAGCGCTGCCGCGATCTGCAGGCGAAGCGTGTCGAGGTTGATCTCCGCCTCGGCCTCGCCGCCGGTGGCGCCCTCGGTGATGTTCTGTCGGGCGGCCTCGGCCTCGGCAGCCCTGAAGAAGAAGCGGTCGAACACGAGCTCGAACACGCGCCGGTCCTCGGGCGACTTCGCCACGGTCGCGGCGATCGCCTCCTTGAAGTCCTCGTGCTCGGACCACCGGACGTGCTCGAGCACCGCGAAGCTGTCGAGGATCTCCGAGGTCCCGACCGCGACGCCCTCCTCGCGCAGGTCCTCGGCGAAGGCCAGCAGCGAGCCGGCGAACCCTCCCGCGCGCCGGTCCGGAATCCCGCGCTCGCCCGGTCTAGGCGGGGCGGGCATCGGCCGTCGCGGGATCGAGCATCACGCCGACCCGGCTTGCGACCGTGTCCAGATCGGTGCGGTGCTTGAGGATCACGCTCATCGTCTGCTCGAACGTGCCGCGATCGATGTCGGTCGCGCCGAGCAGCAGCAAGGTGCGAGCCCAGTCGATCGACTCGGCGATGCTCGGGGGCTTCTTCAGGTCGAGCTCACGGATCTGGTGGACGATCTCGACGAGCTTGCGGGCGACCTGCTGGTCGAGCTCGGGGGAGTGCAGCCGGACGATCTCGAGCTCGTGCTCGAGCTCCGGGTAGTCCAGCCACAGGTACAGACACCGACGTTTCAAGGCCTCGGTCAGCTCGCGGGTGTTGTTCGAGGTCAGCAGCACGACCGGCATCGTCAGCGCCTCGATCCGGCCGAGCTCGGGGATCGAGATCTGGAAATCCGAGAGCAGCTCGAGCAGCATCGCCTCGAATTCCTGGTCGGTCTTGTCGATCTCGTCGACCAGCAGCACCACCGGCTCGGGCGACGCGATCGCCGTCATCAACGGGCGCGCGAGCAGGAACTCCTCGCCGAAGATGTCGTCCTGGACGGCCTGCCAGCCGGCGTCCGCCGCCTCGGTCTGGATCCGCAGCAGCTGCTTGCGGTAGTTCCACTCGTACAGCGCCTTGGCCTCGTCGAGGCCCTCGTAGCACTGCAGCCGCACCAGCGTCCGTCCGAGATATCTCGACAGCGCCTTCGCGAGCTCGGTCTTGCCGACGCCGGCCGGGCCCTCGACCAGCACCGGCTTGCCGAGCTTGGTCGCCAGGAACGACACGAGCGCCGTGGACCCGCCCGGGAGGTACCCGACCTCGCTGAGGCCGGCGGAGACGTCCTGAACTGATGCGGGATCGGTGGTGGGCATGGCGAGGGTGCGTCAAATATAGGGTTTACGACGTGGCGACCCTCGTGCTCGCAGCCGTGACCGACAAGCTGGGCCCCTACGCGGTCGTGATGGGCGTCGGATTCCTGATCGGCGTTTACGGCCACGTGATCAAATCGAAGACGCTGATCCTGATCGGGATCGCGATGGTCGGGTTCGTCAGCGTGTACTTCACCTTCTTCGTCGCGAAGGTCACCTAAGCGCTTCGCACTTCCTGGCTGGCCAGCCAGGAGTAGGCTGCGCGCATGGCGCTCGGCGAGGACGTCAGAGTCGACGATCTGGACCTCGGCTCGCTCGAGTTCTGGGATCAGCCGGCGGAGGTGCGCGACCGCGCGTTCGCGCTTCTGCGCCGCGAGGCCCCGGTCTCGCAGCACCAGCCGCTGGAGGACATCCTCGGCGTGACGCAGCGTGACGAGCGCGGCTACTGGGCGATCGTCCGCTACGAGGACATCAGGACCGCCTCGCGCGACCCCGCGACGTTCTGCTCGGGCCAGGGCACCCAGTTCGGCGACGCTCCGCCGGAGCTGCTCGAGGCCACGCAGTCGTTCCTGGCGATGGACGCGCCCCGTCACACGAAGCTGCGTGGACTGGTGTCCTCCGCGTTCACGCCGCGCCAGGTGGCGAGGATCGAGGAGGGGATCCACGCGAACGCCCGGCTGGTCGTCGAGGAGGCGGCGCCGACGGGCGGTGGGGACTTCGTCGAACTCATCGCCAAACGGCTTCCGCTGATCACGATCTCCGAGATGATCGGCGTCCCCGAGAGCGACCGTGAGGAGGTCGTCCGCAACGCCGACACGCTCGTGACGGTGTCCGATCCCGAGGTCGCGGGGGACCAGTCGCCGCTCGAGGCGCTCGCCGCGGCGGTGTGGGCGCTGAACTCGTTCGCCAAGGAGCTCGCGGCCCACCGCGAGCGTCATCCGGGCGATGACCTGATGACCGCGCTGGTGCAGGCCGAGGTCGACGGCGAGCGGCTGACGCACGACGAGATCGGCGCGTTCTTCGTGCTGCTGTCGGTCGCCGGCAACGACACCACCCGCCACTCGACTTCCCACGCGATGCGCGCGCTGACCGTGAACCCCGACCAGCGTGCCACGCTCGCTGCCGACCTCGACGGGGTGATGCCCACGGCGGTCGAGGAGTTCGTCCGGTGGGCGACGCCGGTGCTGACCTTCCGCCGGACCGCCACGCGCGACACGGAGCTCGGCGGCCAGCAGATCGCCGCGACCGAGAAGGTCGTGCTCTTCTACCACTCGGGCAACCGCGACGAGACCGCGTTCGACGAGCCGTGGCGGTTCGACGTCACCCGCGAGCCGAACCACCACCTCGGCTTCGGCGGCGGCGGACCCCACTACTGTCTCGGCGCCTCGCTCGCGCGAACGCAGCTGCGCTCGGTGTTCAAGGAGCTGCTCCGGACGCTGCCCGATATCGAGGCGGGGCCGCCGGAGATGTTCCGCTCGAGCGCCTTCATCCACGGGGTCAAGCGGATGGAGTGCTCGTTCACGCCCCGCGCGTAGCGGGACTAGACGATCGGGATGTCCTCGATCTCGGTCGGCTCGACGCGCCGGCGCTCGATCCGCTCGAGGTAGGAGTCGATCAGCGCTCGAACCGCGAGCAACAGCTCCTTGAGCGCGGTCATCAGGCGCTCGAGCACGTCTGGCGGGATCAGCTCGCGCAGGGCTCCCAACGCGGCCACCAGCGTGTCGACCTCGCTCCCGTCGCGGCGCTCCTCCGGGGCCGGGGACTGCCATCCGGCTGGGGGCGGCTTCCCGCGCACCCCCGTTCGCGCGGCCTCTGCGATCAGTCGCTCGGCGGCACTCGAGGCGCTCGACAGGCGCTCCTCGAGCCGGCGCAGCGATTCCCGCGGCTCATCGGCCATTGAACGTCACCTCAAGCTCGCCCTCCTCGAGCGTGGCGGTGGCAGGCCGGTACCCCGCGAGCGCGTCCGGGAGCATGATCGTGCGCTTCTGCCCGTCGACGGCGACCACGAGCTCGAGGCCGATCTTCTTGAGCTTGACCTCTGACTTGGTCGCGAACGGCAGCGCGACCCGAAGCCGTGCCTCGCCGTCGTCGACCTGGAGCTCCTGGGTCAGCCTGTCGTGGAGCACCGCGGCGGGGTCCAGCTCGCCCGGACCGAACAGCGCGCCGGCGAGCCGGTCGAGCATCTCCGCCCCGAGGACCTCCTGATCGAAGTACGGAGCGCGGAGCACGGGGACCGGGGCGAACGCCGAGCGGACCAGCTCGAGGTGCTCCTCCTGGACCCTCCGCCAGCCGGCGAAGTAATCCCCGACCTCGTTCGGAAAGATGCGATTGACGACCACGGCATCCGTGAGGTACCCGTACAGGTTGAGGTAGGTGAAGGTGCGCATCGCCTCCCCGATCACCATCTTGTCGGGGTTCATCACGAGCCTGACCGTCGAGCGCTCGCGGTCGCGGAGGATCTCGTTCATCGCGATCAGGTTCTCCGACAGCCGCCGCAGGTCGGCGAACA
Source organism: uncultured Solirubrobacterales bacterium (assembly GCA_963770735.1). Taxonomy (GTDB): domain Bacteria; phylum Actinomycetota; class Thermoleophilia; order Solirubrobacterales; family Solirubrobacteraceae; genus Palsa-465. Next base: position 465,232 of record CAVYRB010000003.1, read on the forward strand.
CCGCGTGGCTCGGGACCGGGATGTCGAGCAGCGAGCGCACCACCGGCCCGGCGGCGGCGAGGATCTGGCGCTCGAGCGGGAACACCTTCTCGATCCACCAGCGCGCGACGTCGGGGAACGACAACAGCCGCAGCGTCTCGCCCGTGGGCGCGCAGTCGACGACCAGCACCTCCCACTCGCCCGACTCGTGCGCCGCCTGGAGCCGGAGCAGCGAGAACAGCTCGTCCATCCCGGGCGGGACCGTCAGCTCCTCGGCCGAGATTCGGTCGAGCCCGCGCTCGAGGAACAGCTCGCCGAGCCAGTCCTGCACGCCTGACCAGTGCCGCTCCATCTCCTCCTGGGCGGAGACCTGCTGTCCCCACAGGTTCTCGCCGGCCGTCCGGGGCTCCGCACCGAGTTCCACGCCGAGCGATTCCGAGAGGCTGTGCGCGGGATCGGTGGAGATCACCAGCGTCCGGCGGCCGGACGCGGCGCACGCGCGGGCAGTGCAGGTCGCGACAGACGTTTTCCCGACGCCTCCCTTGCCCGTATACAGGATCGTCCGCGGGCGCATCGGCGCGAGTCTATGGGCTGACCGCGACCCCGGCTACGAGACCGAGGTCGGCGGGTGGCTCAGGTAGGACTGAAACCGCGTCGCCTCGCGGCAGTAGACCTGCGCGTGCGTGCGGTCGCAGAGCTCCTGCAAAAAGCCGGTTACGAGCTTGTGGTAGTCGATCGTGTCGAGCACGCCCGGCTGGTACAGCGACCAGGAGCCCGTGTCGAAACTCGGGAGCTCGGCCTGGGCCTGGCGGTTTCCCGCGGCGAACAGCCCCGCCGCTTCGGGGTCGCCGCTGGCCTGGGCGTAGTCGTAGAGCCCGATCAGCGACTGCAGGAAGGCGTTGATGATGTCGACGCCGGGCGCGAACGAGTACTGCAGGTAGCGCGCGCCGAGCGGCGTTCCGATCCTGACTCCGACCGGGGGCTTGACCGTGAAGATCGACAGCGCCTGGTGCGCGATCTGGAGGTACCTGGCACCCGACGGAGACGCGACCGATTGTCCGCCGGTCGGCTTCCCGGCCGGCGCGAGCGACTGGTAGGCCCGGGTCAGCGCCTCGATCCCGGTCCCCTGCGACATCGCGCTCACCCACGGCGGCCTACCGCCGTCGAAGTGGAAGTAGTACTCCCATACGTAGTTGCCGCTGCGCCTGACCGCTAGCGGGAGCATCTCGCCGACGAGCGAGCGCATTGCTCCGTACTGGGCTGCGCCCGCGGTGTAGAGCCCGTCGGCCTTACCGAATGTCCCGAGCACCTGGAGCTCGATCCCCTGGCCCGGGTAGTACTCCCAGACGAGCTGCGAGCCGGTGAACTCGACCCGCGCACCGGAGCTGAGCAGCGGCCCCGTCGTCCACCACTGCCGGTTGCGGTCCACGGTCAGGAACAGGACGGGGAGCCGCGAGGCGTTGAAGAAGCCCTGCGCGGCAAGGTCGTGGATGTTGACGGTCACCGCCGTCAGCTCGGCGCGCCGGGTCCCGGTCAGCCGCTTCTCGGACGCCAGCGCCGCCGCGTAGCTGGCTGTGTAACCCCGGTAGGCGGCGGCGTTGATCCGATGCCTGCGGTACAGGCGAAGCAGCTCGCTGGTGACCGTGCGCTGGGGGGTCTTCGCCTTGGGCCGGGCCCGGGGAGCGCTCGCGGCGGTCGCGGCCGTGGCGGCGGGCGGTGGTGTCAGCGCGAGCGCGGGGAGGTAGCGGTCGTTCGCGCTGTGGACGTGGCCGCCGCCGCTCATGACGAGCACAGGGGCGGCCGACGCGCTCGCAGGGATCGCGAGCGCCGTGGCCACCACGAACAGACCGAACAGGCGCCCCAACACCAAGCCGATGCTACATTCGCGCTCGTTCTCGGGCGAGGGTTGAAGAGGATCTGTCACATGTATGACCGCACGGGCCGGAGGCTTTTCTCGCTGCTAATCGCGGCCGTCGCCACCTGCGCTGCGCTGGCGGCCTGCGGAGGCAGCTCGGACGACGCGGCCACGCTCCTGAAGCAGACGTTCGGCGGGGCGCACAAGGTCAACAGCGGCAAGCTCAACATCGTGCTGAGCGTCGATCCTTCGGGCTCGAGCACGCTCAAGGCGCCGATCACGCTCAGCTTCGGCGGTCCGTTCCAGAGCCTCGGGAAGGGCAAGCTGCCGCAGTCGAACTTCGACGTCAGCCTCAGCTCGGGCGCCAGCGGGGGCTCGATCGCGGTCCTGTCGACCGGTACCAACGGATACGTGACCTTCCAGGGGCAGAGCTACCAGCTGCCGGCCGCCTCGTTCCAGAAGCTCGAGTCGAGCTTCTCCCAGATCGCGTCGTCCGCGGGTGCGCAGAGCGGCGGCTCGAACGTGCTGTCAAAGCTCGGGATCCAGCCGCTGCACTGGCTGCAGAACCCGACGATCGTCGGCACCGAGAACGTCGGTGGGGCGAGCACCACACACATCCGCGCGTCGGTCAACGTGCCGGCGCTGCTGGCCGACTTCAACACGTTCCTGTCGCGCGCCGCATCAGTCGGGGTCTCCGGCGCCGCGAGCTTCCCGCACGGGATCTCGGCGGCCAGCCGGGAGCGGATCGCCTCGGAGGTCAAGAGCCCGCGGTTCGACGTCTGGACCGGCACCTCAGACAAGACGATTCGCAAGCTTCAGATCGGCCTGACGCTGCCGGTCACAGGACAGATCTCGACGCTGCTCGGCGGGCTGAGCTCGGCCGCGATCGGGCTGAGCATGCAGTACTCGGACCTGAACCAGCAGCAGACGATCACCGCCCCGACCTCGGTCCAGCCTTACAGCCAGTTTCAGACCAAGCTGAAGACGTTCGAGCAGGGCATCCAGAACACGCTCGCCGGCCAGGCGACCGGGAGCTCGACCACCGGAAGCTCGACCATCGGTGCGGTACCCAACACCACGGCATCGGGCACGACCGGCCAGTCGGGCTCGGGCACCAAATACCAGGCCTACGGGCAGTGCATCCAGGCGGCCGGAGGCGACGTCGGCAAGATGCAGCAGTGCGCCCCGCTGCTGAACGGCGGCGGTTGAGAAAGGCCGGCGGGACGCCGGCCTGTGCTGACTGCAGACGCGCGCAGAGCGGTTATCGCTAACCGGGAGCGGAGCGCGCGTCGGCCCGGAGCCGGACGCGGTCTCCTACGGGCGGCTCCCGGAGCCGGACGCGGTCTCCTACGGGCGTCCCGGCCTCCAGCGCCCCTACTCCCGGCCGACGTCCTCCTCTTCTTCCTCGAACTCCTCGTCGGTATCGTCCTCGCCGCCGCCCATCGGGTGGTAGCGGACCTGGAAGGTTTCGAGCAGCTCGTCGCGCTTGGGTTCGTCTACCGGGAGGTCGTCGGAGATCAGCACCCAGTCGGCGCCCTCGAACTCCTCCATGTTGAAGATCTCGGCGTCCATCTCGTTCGAGTCGTCGACGACGACCAGGACCTCGGTCTGCGGGTTGAAGTAGGTCCCCGGGCGGTTGACGAGCTCGTCGATTTCGAACCGGCGTGGGTCGGCCATGGCGGGCAGAGTACCCGAAACCGGGAGATCCGAAATGACCTTCTCGCTAAAGCTCGGCGAGCTGCCGGATCTCCCGCTCGACCTCGGCGTCGACGTCGAGCGCCGGCTTCCCCGCGCGCGTCCGGCGGTAGTTGCGGGCGATCACCAGCTGCCGGACCTCCGCTTCGAGTTGGGCGTCGAACCGCGGGGCGGTCAGCTTCGCGAGCTCCTCCTCGACGTCGACCGGCGGCTCGCCGCGGCGGGCCCGGCGGACGTTTCGCGCCTCGAGCATCTGGCGGATCTCCTCGTCGCGCTCGCGAAGCGAGGCGGGCGAGGCGTGCGAGGCGCCGCGACTGACGTCCGAGTCGAGCAGCAGCCGGTTCTTGCCGAAGTCATCCCACATCCGGCGGTTCGAGATCAACCCGATCACCGCCGCGATCGCGGCGCCGATGCAGACGACCCAGAGGACCGTGCCGAACGCCTCGTGCATCCCCTCAATTGTGGCACCGGAACGCCCGATTTTCCGGGCATGGTCGAGAAACGACGGCGATTTCGTTGTTTCGCGACCATGCCTCATCCGGATGGGGCGGTACACGCTCCATGTGCGGATCCGCCCTATGTCGGATCCGCCCGCCGCCCTATGTGCGGATCCGCACACCTGCGAAGGAGCGGCATGCGCCCCGCGTTTCGTGGGTATCCTTGAATCCAGTGACGTTGACTGACTAGTCAATCAGAGGAGTTTTCAGTGGTCGATTTCACGCTCACCGACGAGCAGAAGCAGATTCGCGAGATGGCCCATGACTTTGCGGAGAAGGAGATCCGCCCGGTCGCCTGGGACTACGACAAGGACGGGACGTGGCCCGGAGAGATCATCGAGAAGGCGTGGGAGCTCGGGCTGATGAACAGCCACCTGCCCACCGAGTACGGGGGGCCCGGCCTCGGGTACCTCGACGGCACGCTGATCGAAGAGGAGATCGCCTGGGGCTGTTCGGGGATCGGGACGAGCCTCTCGTGCAACGGGCTCGCGACGGCGCCGATCGCGCTCGCGGCCTCCGAGGAGCTCAAGCGCGAGTACCTCGGCCGCCTCTCTGAGGCGCCGCTGCTCGCGTCCTTCTGCCTGACCGAGCCGGATGCCGGCTCCGACGTCTCCGGGATGAAGACGACCGCGACGCGCCGCGGCGACAAGTGGGTCATCAACGGCTCCAAGTGCTTCATCACCAACGGCGAGTACGCCAACTACTACACCGTGTACGCGAAGACCGACAAGGAGGCGGGTCACCGCGGGATCAGCTGCTTCATCGTCCCGCGCGACGCCGGCGTCGTCGTCGACAAGCACGAGGACAAGATGGGCCAGCGGGCGTCGAACACCGCGACGATCACGTTCCCCGAGGTCGAGATCCCGCTCAACCACCTCGTCGGCGAGGAGAACAAGGGCTTCAAGATCGCGATGATGACGCTCGACCGCACGCGTCCCGGCGTCGCGGCGATGGCCGTCGGCGTCGCCCGCGCGGCGATGGAGTTCGCGATCGACTACTCCAAGGAGCGCGTCCAGTTCGGCGTCCCGATCGCGATGCACCAGGCGATCCAGTTCATCATCGCCGACATGGCGACCAAGGTTCACCTGTCGCGGCTCGCGACCTGGAACTCGGCCGTGCTGCTCGACCAGGACAAGCGCAACACGCTCGAGTCCTCGCACGCGAAGCGGTTCGCCGCGGACATCGCGATGGAGGTCACGACCGACGCCGTCCAGGTCTACGGCGGCTACGGCTTCATCAAGGAGTACCCGGTCGAGAAGCTGATGCGCGACGCGAAGATCCTGCAGCTGTACGAGGGCACGGCCCAGATCCAGCGGCTGGTGATCGCGCGCGAGACGCTGCTGCCGCGGCGGGTCGAGGAGCCTCAGCCGGCGGCCGTCTAGCCGCCGGCGATCCGCCTAGCCGAGGCCGCCAGTCGGCCTCGGCGGCTGCTGGAACGAGTAGCCGAGCCGCAGCAGCGCCCCCTCGCTCCACGCGGGGCCGAGCAGGTCGATCGACGCGCGGAGGTTGCCCGGGAGGGGGCCGATCGGGAGCGTCAGCACCGGCAGGCCCGTGATCGGGGAGAGGAGCGGCGCGATCGACCCGCCGCCGCGACAGTGGTAGGTCGGATCCTTGACGCCCGGAATCGGAGGCGCCGGACAGCCGCTCTCCTCGAAAGCGATCGCGGTGAGGCGATAGCGCCTGACCATCGCTTCAGTCGCGGCGCGGACGCGATGGAAAGCGGCGACTCGGCGGTCGAAGACCGGGCCGTTCGGAGGTGGAAGCGAGAGCGCCGAGTGCAGAACGGGGAGCACGTGCACCTTGGAGCGGTTCTGTGGCTCCGAGCTCACGTCGACGACCTGCTGAAGGCTGCGGACCGGTGCGTTCCGCGCAGGACCGGCGAACCATGCGTCGAGCTCGGGACCGAACTGCTGCTCGACGGCTGTTAGATCGTCGACGGCAAACCTGGCTCGGAGCGACGGCAGCGTCACGATCGTCGCGCCCTTCGCCCGCATCAGCCGAATCGCTGCCCCGAAGTCACGGTCGTAGTCGCGGTTGAACCCGGTCAGCGGCTCGCCGAGCGCCCTGCCGAGCACGCCGATCCGGGCGCCCCGGAGGCCATTCGCCCGCAGGAACCGCGTGTAGTCCTTCAGGAAATGCCCGCGGCTCGCGAGCGTGGCCGGATCCGCCGGGTCGACGCCGGTCATCGTGCCGAGCACGCGCGCGGCGTCGGCGACACTGCGCGTCAGCGGCCCCGGTGCGTCCGTGAGCGAGGAATACGGCGCGATCCCGCCCCTCGAGACGAGCCCGATCGTCGGACGCAGTCCGACGATCCCGTTGTAGGAGGCGGGGATCTGAATCGAGCCGCCGGTATCGCTGCCGGTCCCGAGCAGCGCCATACCGGCGGCGACGGCGGCCGCCGAACCGCCGCTCGAGCCGCCGGGGACGCGCGTGCGGCGGAGCGCATTGAGCGTCTGCCCGCCGATCGAGCTGTAGCCGCTCGCGCCGTGGGCCCACTCGTCCATGTTCGTCTTGCCGAGCACGACCGCGCCGGCTGCGCGCAGGCGGGCGATCACGTACGCGTCCCGCGGTGCCCGGAACCCGCGCATCGTCACCGAGCCGACGGTCGTCTGGAGCTTGTCGGCGGTCTCGTAGTTCTCCTTGACGAGCAGTGGCAGGCACTGGAGCGCGAGCAGCGGCCGGCCGATCGTCTCGCGGGCGTCGAGCCGGCGCGCGATTGCGAGCGCGTCGGGGTTGATCTCTAGCACCGCCCGGAGCGAACCTCCGCGCCTGATCGCCGCGAGCGCCCGCGAGGTGACCGCGACGCACGTGGTGCGGTGGGCCCCGAGCGCGGACTCGAGCGAGCTGATCGACGATGGGATCGCGGCGTGCGCGGACGCCGCGAGAGCCAGCGTGACCGCCAGTACGCCGATCCAGGCCTTCGCCACCCGGACAAGTCTCGCGTGTCGACGGCGGAGAAGCTAGTCGGCCTGCCGCACGAACGCGGCGGCCTTCTTCCCCGGCTTCGAGGAGGACGATCCGTGGCTGGGGTTGGCCATCGCGATGATCCCGACGACGATCGCCGCCACGCAGAACCCACCGCAGACGGCAACCACTAGGCCGCTGATCCCGCGGCCGACCGTGCTCTTGGCGGCCTGGAACCGCTCGGCCCCGTAGATCGCCAATCCGAACACGAGCACGACGCCGACGCCGCCGACCAGTCCCACCAGGATGATCTTCCCGAGCGCGCTCCAGTTGACCAGCGATGTCGCCAGCCCGGTCATCTCAGGCCGGCGAGGCGCCGCCGCTGGGCGCCGCCGCCTGAGGCGCCGGCGGGATGCTCTCGGTGCGGTCGAGGTCCTGCGGGGTGACCTTCGAGCGCTGGGCGAGCCGCCAGAGGACGAACGCGCCCAAGGCCGCCAGCACTGAGATCACGATCGAGCCGAGGGCGCTGGACGCCCCGAACAGGTCGGAGATTCCCCACGCAATGCCGCCGAGCACGGCGGCCGCCGGGATCGTGAACAGCCACGCCGTGGCCATCCGTCCGAGCACGTTCCAGTGGACGCTGGCGAGCTTCCTGCCCAACCCCGCGCCCATCACGCCGCCCGACACCACCTGGGTGGTCGACAGCGGATAGCCGAAATAGGACCCGGCGAGGATCACCGACGCGGTCGAGGACTCGGCGGCGAACCCCTGCGGCGGCTCGATGTCGGTGATCTTGTTGCCCATCGTGTTGATGATCCGCCAGCCGCCGGTCGCGGTTCCGCCGGCGATCGCGGTCGCGCACGCGAACTTGACCCAGATCGGAACGGCGAAGTGGGCGGCGCTGATGTCGCCGTGGGCGATCAGCGCCAGCGAGATCACGCCCATCGTCTTCTGCGCGTCGTTGGTGCCGTGCGCGAGCGAGACCAGGGAGGCCGAGCCGATCTGGCCGTATTTGTAGCCCCTGTCCTCCCATTTCTTGCCGATGAACCGGATCATCTTGTACGCCCCGAAGGTCCCGAGCAGCGCCACGAACCCGGCGACGAGCGGGGAGAACAGCGCTGGGAAGATCACCGACGAGACGAGGTTCGTCCCGTTGACGGCATGGACGCCGGCGTCGATGATCGTCGCGCCGATGATGCCGCCGATCAGCGCGTGGCTCGAGCTCGACGGGATCGATAGGTACCAGGTGATCAGGTTCCAGGTCATCGCGCCGATCAAGGCCGCCAGCACCAGCACGAGGCCTTCGGTGCCGACGAGCACCTTCGGATCGACGATCCCCTTGGCGATCGTCGCCGCCACCTCGATCGAGATGAACGCGCCGGCGAAGTTCAGCACCGCGGAGATCATTACCGCGACCCGGGGCTTCAGCGCCCCGGTGGCGATCGAGGTCGCCATCGCGTTCGCGGTGTCGTGGAACCCGTTGGTGAAATCGAACGCCAGCCCGCCAACGATCACCAGTACAAGGATCAGGGTGCCCCCCATCGGACGCGCAGCGTTTCAGGTCGCCCTGGGCAGATCGTGAACTTTTTGTGAACGACCGATGGGGATCCGGAGACCGGCCGCTACTCGGTCCGGCTGAACTCCCAGATCGCGATCCCGAGCATCCCCAGCCCGAGCGCGATGATCACCCCCACCTCCAGCAAGACGGGTACGTGCCAGCCCCACCAGGTGATCCCCGGATCGAGCGTGTGGCGCGCGATCGGCGAGATCGCCAGGTGGTTGAAGACCAGCCGGCGCATCGGGTCGACCGCGTAGGTGAGCGGGTCGATCCGGTTGAGGATCGTCAGCCACGCCGGTAGCCCGGCGACTGGGAACAGCGCGCCGGAGATGAAGAACAGCGGCATCACGACCATCTGCATGACGCCCATGAACGACTGCATCTGCTTGATCCGGACCGCGATCATCACGCCGAACGCAGTGATCGCGAACGCCAGCGCCAGCTGCAGGACGAAGATCCCGAGGATCAGCAGCGGGTCGTACGGCACGTGCACCAGGCCCGCGAGCGCGATCACGATCACGCCCTGGAAGCACGCGACGGTGGCGCCTCCGAGGACCTTCCCGATCACGATCGAGCTCCGGCGGACCGGCGCGACCATCATCTCCCGCAGGAACCCGAACTCGCGGTCCCAGACGATCGACGCGGCCGAGAACATCGCCGTGAACATCACCGAGATGCACAGGATCCCCGGGTAGATGAACGTCTTCAGCGCGACCCCGTGGGTTCCCGCCCGCGCGATGCTCTGGAGCCCCGCGCCGAGCACGAACAGGAACAGCAACGGCTGGACCAGCGTGGTGACCATCCGCAGCCGGTCGTTGCGGTAGCGGATCAGCTCGCGCCGCCAGACGATTCTGATCGCGCGCAGCTCGGAGTAGAAGCTCCGCTTGGGGACGCTGACGCGGACGACGGGCGGCTCGTGCCCGGCCGTCGTCGTCGGGGTGGTCTCGACGGTCGCGCTCATCGCCGGCCCGCCCCGTGCATCACCCGCATCATCTGGCGGCTGCGGTTCGCCGCCGGATCCTCTTCGGCGTCGCGGATCGAGGTCCCCGTGTAGGACATGAACACGTCGTCGAGCGTGGGCCGCGAGACGTTCACCGATCGGATCGGGATCCCGAGCTCGGCGAACAGCCGCGGGACGAACTCCTCGCCGCCCGGCACGCCGAACGTGACCGCCCCCTCGGTGATCCTGGCCTCGATCCCGAACCGCTCGGCCAGGGCTGCGATCGCCGCATCGTTGTCGTCGGTATGGATCGTGACCCGGTCGGTGCCGACCTCGGCCTTGAGCGCCTCGGGAGAGTCGAGCGCCACGATCTCGCCGTGGTCCATGATCGCGATCCGATCGCACCACTCGGCTTCGTCCATGTAGTGGGTGGTCATGAAGATCGTGATCTCCTCGCGCTCCTTGAGCTCGCGGATGTAGCTCCAGATCGACCGCCGCGTCTGCGGGTCGAGCCCGATCGTGGGCTCGTCGAGGAACAGTACGCGCGGGGAGTGCATCAGCCCGCGCGCGATCTCGAGCCGGCGCCGCATCCCGCCCGAGTAGGTGCCGACGACGTGGTCCTTGCGCTCCCAGAGCCCGACCATCCGCAGTACCTGCTCCATCCGCGGCGCGACGAGGTCGCGCTGGACGCCGTACAGCTCGGCGTGCATCCGCAGGTTCTGCTCGCCGGTCATGTACCCGTCGAGCGTCGGGTCTTGGAACACGAGCCCGATGTTCCGGCGCACGTCGTCGCGCTCGCGTACGACGTCGTGGCCGGCGACGGTCGCCGAACCCGAGGTCGGCTTGGCCAGCGTGCAGAGCATGTTGATCGTGGTGGTCTTACCCGCCCCGTTGGGGCCGAGGAACCCGAATACCTCGCCGACCGCGACATCGAACTCGACGCCGCGCACAGCCTCGACCTCATCGAAGCGCTTCACCAGCTTGCGGACGGCGATTGCCGGCGGGTGGCCATTGCTCGAGCTCGACATCGGTCCGTCAAACGTTACGGACTCAGCCATCCTCGTCCTCGGCCAGGATCCGGTACAGCTGGCGCCTGGCCTCGGCGACGACCTCCGCCGCCGCGGTCACCTGTCCGTCACGCCCAGCGTGGGCGACCTGCATCGCCGCCACGTGCAGCTGCCCGATCTGCGAGTGCAGCTCGCGGAACGCCTTCGAGTCCTCGCCGTCGATCCACGGCGGGGTGTGCTCGGGGTGCTCCTTCAGGTGCGCCCGGCCGGCGTCGGTCAGCTCGAACAGGTTCGCGTTGTCGCGCTCGATCGGCCGGATCAGCCCCTGGTCCTCGAGCTGCGCGAGCGTGGGGTAGATCGACCCGGGGCTCGGCCGCCACCGCCCTCCGCTCAGCTCCTCGACCGCCTGCATCAGCTGGTAGCCGTTGCGCGGCTGCTCCGCGAGCAGCAGCAGCAGCGCGGCGGGGACATCGCCGCGGCGCCTACGTCCGCGGCCGCGGCCGTGGGACCGCGACCGCCGGGACCGCGGCCACCGGGACCGCGGCCACCGCCGAACGCGCCGGCACCGCCGAACGCGGGGCCGCCGCCGAAGGGGCCGCCGAAGTCCTGATCGCCGAACACGATGCATTACGATATATCGGCGATGGGTCGTTGTCAAGATAAGGGGCGGCCGTCGAGGGGTCGGGACGGGCGCTTGGTCGAGCGTCGGCCCCGCGCGCGGACGATGGCGATTCGGTCACGACAGGGGTGACGAGGTCGCCAAAGTCTTGGCGGAGGCCATCGATTGCGGGCGCCGGAGGCGGGCGTTGGCGACCGGGCGGTTGCTGGGACGCGACCGGCTAGACGCCTTCGCCGTCGCCGCCGCCGCGCTTGCGCAGCCAGTCGGCGGCCTGCTCGGCGAGGCCGCCGAGCTGGTTGCCCACCTGGGAGACGTTGTCGCCGATGTCGCGGAAGATCGCGCGGAAGCGCTCGGCGTAGAACTCGAACGCGTCGCCCGCCTGCTTCTGGACCGGCGGCTCCTCGCCCCGGCGGATGTACTCGCCCCGCTGGATCCGGTCGTACTCGCCGCTCTGGACCCACCGCATCACCTCCGAGACGCGCCTCACGGCGTACGGGTGCGTGGCGTTGATCTCGTAGAAGAATCGGCGGACACGGTCGCTGGGGTCGTCCCAGTCCTCGTACTCGCGCGCCTGCGCGAGGAACGCGTCGAAGTTGAGGCGGTCGGAGTGCATGCCGCCGGCGAGCGCCATCAGGCCCCGGCAGACGATCGTCGGATCGCGGACGACCAGCGCCTGGGCCCGGTCGCAGCTGAGCTCTGCGGCACGGGACCACTCGAGCAGCACCGCGCGGACCGCCGCGGCGGGGATCGCGAGCGGGAACGGGATGTTGCCGCCGGCGCGGAGCAAGGATCTGGAGCGCGGTGTTGTAGAGCACGTGGTCAGAGAGGATGTGGGCGACCTCGTGCGCCAGCAGCGCGCGCTGCTCGCCCGGCCCGAGCCGCCCCAGCAGCGGCGAGCCAACGACCACGATCGGGTTCTGGGATCCGATCGCCATCGCGTTGGCGATCACCGTGTCGGTGACGTACAGGTCGTACGTCTCGGGCATGTCGAGGATCCGGCAGACGGCGACGTGGTTGTTCCAGAGGTCGGGCAGCTGGCGCTCGCCGACGCGGACGGAGTTGCTCAGGTACATCTGGCGCAGCGCGCGCTCGTACTGCCACTCGATCAGCTTGCGCACGACGCGGTCGAGCATTGGCACGGCCTTGAGCGCGGCGGTGGCGGCGCGGTCGGCGGGGTGCTCGTAGGCCTTTGATGAAATTTGCGGGTAGGGCTCGATCGTGTCCGGTAGCGCCATCAACGAGATAATCGCACGGTGGCGAACGTCAGTGTGAGCGAAAGCTTCTCGTGGACGGTGCACGAGGCGGAGGGTGCTGGCACGACACCGCTCGGTGGGCCCAGTGGGTCGACGAGCTTGCGCACGTGATCTCGGTGAGGGCGAGTGGCCCAGGACGGGGCGGTCGTGACATGGCAGTCGGGGCCGGAACGGCCGCGGGCGCGTGACCGAGCGGGTGATCGGTATGAGCCCTCGAGGGCTACACGGTGGAGGTCGAGGACGACTCGATCAACGGGCGAGCAGACCGTGCTCTTCGACCCCGCCGAGGACGGAGTCGAGGTCGGCTGACGTTCCGCTACCGGATCAAGCGCCGGACACCGCTGACGCCGCTGATCGACATGCTGTTCGTGCGGCGGATGATGATCAGCTCGCTCGAGAAGACGCTCGGCAACTTCGGCGCGTGCTGGCGGAGTCACGCCGTCGGGCGTCGGGTAGCTTTGCGCCGATGTTCGTGTTCAAGGCCGCCGTCGTCGGCGCCGGCACGATGGGCGGGGAGATCGCGCAGACGATCGCCAACTCCGGGATCCCGGTCGTGCTCAAGGACGTCGAGCACGAGGTTCGTCGACCAGGGCCTCGAGAAGGCGCGCTCGCTGTGGCAGGCGCGGCGTCGACCAGGGCAAGCTCGAGCCGGCCGAGCTCGAGCGCAAGCTCGCGCTGATCACCGGCACCACCGACTACGACGGGTTCGGCGACGTCGACTTCGTGATCGAGGCGGTTCCCGAGCGGATGGTCGTCAAGCAGACCGTGTTCGCCGAGCTCGACGCAGGTCACCCCGGGCCACGCGATCCTGGCGTCGAACACCTCGTCGCTGTCGATCACCGAGATGGGCGAGGCGACCAGCCGGCCCGACAAGGTGGTCGGCTTTCACTTCTTCTACCCGGCCTCGGTGATGCGGCTGATCGAGGTGGTCGAGGGCGACGACACCTCCGCCGAGACCGCGCAGGCGGCCGTGAACTTCGCCCAGGCGATCCGCAAGAGCCCGATCCGGTGCGCCGAGGCCCCCGGGTTCGTCGTCAACCGGATCCTCACCTCGGCGGTGTCGGAGCTGTGGCGCGTTCCAGGAGGAGACGGGGATCGGCGTCGAGGAGGTCGACAAGCTCGTCGCCGAGTCGAAGGCCGCGCCCGGTGGGGCCGTTCTACCTGGCCGACCTGCTCGGCCTGGACACGGTGCTGCACGTCGCCGAGCACGTCCGGGAGTCCTACGGCGAGCGCTTCCACGTCCACGAGCGCATGCGGGAGCTGGTCGCAGCCGGCGACCTCGGCGCCAAGACCGGCAAGGGTTTCTACGAGCACGGCGGCGTGAGGCCGGTCTCGCGCGACGCAACCGGCGAGGCCGGAGGCCGAGAGCATGCCGCGAGCACTAGACCGTAGCCGAGAGCGGTCGACCGCTTCACGCTGAAGGCGCTGGTCGAGGCTGCCTGGTGCTCGAGGAGGGAGTCGCCGACGATCCGGGACATCGACCTCGGGATGATGGCCGGCGCCGGGATCATGCCGCCGCCGTTCGCGCGCGCCGACCAGATCGGGCTCGACGAGGTGCTGGAGCGGCTCGAGCGGGCCGCGCGTCGAGTGGGGCGAGGCCTTCGAGCCGCCGCTGATCCTGCGGCGGCTGGTCGCGCAGGGCCGGCTGGGGGTCAAGTCGGGCCAGGGCTTCTTCCCCTATCCCCGGCCCGACGCCGGCTGGGAGGACGGCCCCGTGAAGCTGGAGACCCGCGGGCGAGATCGCGATCGCGTGGCTCGACCGGCCGCCCGCCAACTCGATCTCACCGGAGGTCGTGCGAGGCGCTCGCTCGGGCGTGGGACAGGTCAGCGAGCGGCGGCCGGGTGCGGGCGCTCGTGTTCGCCTCCGCCAACCCGATGCTGTTCTGCGCCGGCGCCGACATCAAGGCGTTCACGACGATGGACGAGGCCGGCGGGCGCGAGCTGCTCGACCGGATGCACGGCCTGCTGCGCGAGATGGAGCGCTCGCCGGTGGTGACGATCGCCGCGGTCAACGCGATCGCGTTCGGCGGCGGCTGCGAGCTCGCGATGGCGTGCGACTTCCGGATCGCGGCCGCAGTCGGCGAGCTTCGGCCAGCCCGAGATCAACCTCGGGATCATCCCCGGCTTCGGCGGCACCCAGCGCCTGCCGCGGCTGGTCGGCGAGGCGCGGGCGCTGGAGATGAACCTGACCGGCGACCCGATCGACGCCGACGAGGCCTACGAGCTCGGGCTCGCGCACCGCGTGGTCCCCGACCACGAGCTGCTCGACGTCGCGCTGGCGTGGGCGCGCAAGCTGGCCGGCCAGGCGCCGATCGCGGTCGAGCAGATCAAGCGGGTGTCCGGCGGCCGGGGACCTCGACGCCGGGATCGAGGCCGAGAAGCAGGCGTTCGTGACCGCGTTCGCCTCCGAGGACGCGCGCGAGGGGATCTCGGCGTTCCTGGAGAAGCGCGAGCCGCGCACTTCGAGGGCCGGTGAGGTAGTGGAGACGGCAGCGGATGACTCGGGCGCGGCCGATGAGCGAGGCCGGCTCCGACCGGCCGCAGGCCCGAGCCTCGCCGAGCTGATCCGGCGCGGCCGACTCGGTCGGTGGCGCTGACCGGCGCGGGGATCTCGGTCCCGTCGGGGATCCCTGACTTCCGCTCGCCCGGGGACCGGGCTGTGGGAGAACGTCGACCCGATGGAGGTCGCGCACATCGATGCCTTCCATCGCGACCCCAGCCGGTTCTGGAGCTTCTACGGCGAGCGCTTCCAGACGCTCGAGGACAAGCGGCCCAACCGCGCGCACGAGGTGCTGGCCGAGCTCGAGCGGCGCGGCCTGCTGACGCGGTGATCACGCAGAACGTCGATCGCCTGCACGCGCGGGCCGGCTCGGTCGAGCTGATCGAGGTGCACGGCTCGATCTCGCATTCGGTGTGCCTGAACTGCGCGCGCCAGCTATCCCGATCGGCGAGGTCCGCTCCAGGCACGCGAGCGATCCCGAGCGGCATGCCCCGCTGCGACTGCGGCGCGGTCGCTGAAGCCCGACGTCGTGCTGTTCGGCGAGTACCTGCCGCAGGATGCGCTGCTGCGGGCCCAGCGGCTGGCCGCCTCGGCCGACGTGCTGCTGTGCATCGGCTCCTCGCTCGAGGTCTATCCGGTCGCGCAGCTGCCGGAGCTGACGCTCGCCGCGGCGGCAAGCTCGCGATCCTCACCCAGGGCCCGACGCCGTTCGACGCGGTCGCGGCGGTGCGCATGGGCGGGGACGTGGTCGCCGAGCTCGACGGCGCTGCGCGAGGCGCTCGGGCCGCCTAGCAGCCCGCTAGCGGCGGCCGTCCGCGCCCGGAGCGCCGCCTCGATCCGGCCGAGCGCGAACACGACCGTCTCGCAGATCGTCCTGCTCGAGCGGGCCGGCGAGGGCGTTCTGGGCGGTCATCGCGACCGGGTCGCGCTGCTCGCGGAGCTCCGCAAGGCGGTCCTCGAGCATTCGCGCCAGCCGGTCGCCGCCGAGCTCGGCGATCGCCGCGTCGAGCGCGACCAGCAGCTGCAGCGCCGCCTCGCGGTAGCGGCCCTGGTCGAGGTCGAGGCGCGCGCGGAGCGTCAGCTCCTCGCATGCCAGCGGCTGCTGCGCGGCTGCCGAGCAGCGCCGCGAGCCGCGCCTGGGGCGGAGCACGACCTTGCGGCGCTGGCGGGGCTCGGGGACCAGCAGCTCGCGGGCCTCGGTCCAGAGGCCGTCGGCGACCTCCTCGCCCACCCCGTAGCCGACCCGCGCGACCAGCGTCTGGTGGCGGCCGACCGGTGCGAGGTACGGATCGGCGGTGACGAGCCGGAACGCGTGCAGCGACCCGGTTGAGCACCGCGAGGTCGGCCGTCGAGCTCGTCCTCGCCGGCCGCCGCGAGCCACGCGTCCGCCATCCGCTTCGCCTGCGAATGGGCTGCCGACCTCGATCACGGTGGCGCGTCCGGTTGTGACCGGCGCCGGCTCAGGCTCTAGTCGACGGTACGCCGCTGGCGCGCGGCGGCGAAGCAGCGTCCTGCGCTCCGGCGCGCCGAGCGTCGCGAACACGAGCACGTGGGACGGCGCGGCGCCGGGATCGCGCGTCGGGCTCGCGGATCAGGTATCGGCCGTCGGGCGGGCCGAGCGCCCACGGGAACTCGACCTGGCTGAAGCGGAAGAAGGGGGCTATCGGTCCCGGGCCGCGACTCACAGCGGCGCCCGCCGACCTTGATCGCGTACTTGCTGGGCGCGATCGGGACGACCGGCTCGGGGATCTGGCTCGAGGTGGTTGATCAGACGCAGCCACTGCCCGGGCTTGAGCAGGTTGCGCGATCTCCGTCGAGATCTTCTTGTTGGACCCGAATAGCGGCGTGTAGGAGACCTGGATCCGGTTGGCGTGGTCGGGCATCGACGAGCGTGTTCGTCTGGCCCTTGTAGCTCATCGTGGAGACGATCTGGTCGGGCTTGAAGGTGCCCTGGAGGGTCAGCAGCCGCCGGATCGTGAGGTCGGTGATCGAGCCGCTGCCCTGGTGGCCCTGGACCGGGATGTTGTTGATCTTCGAGAAGTCGACGCGAGGAGCCGCTGGAGCCGGCCGAGTCGACGCCGCTTTGTCCGGTCGCGCTGGCGCCGCACTCCAGCCCGGAGACGGTCGGGTCAAGCCCGGACCCGGACAGGAACTCGATCACCGCGAGCACGCGGCGGTCGATCTGGCCGGCCTGGATGTCGCGGCGGCCGCACGCGTAGATCTGGACGTGCGGGTCGGCGAGCACGCGGTTCTGGAGCTGCTCCTTGCACATCAGCAGGATCTGGCCGATCGATGCGTTCTTGGCGTGCTGCCCGAAGAACGGGTTGACCCCGGCGGCGCGGTAGACGGCGGTCGCCTCGAGCAGCTTCCAGCCGTCGAGGATCGGCTTCGGGTCGATGTACGGCGCGTTCTTGCCCGCCGGGCGGATCATGAACTGCAGGTGCGAGGCCAGCTGCGGGGTGCCCGCGCCGAGCCGGCCGAGGATCGTGCCGGCGACGACCCTCGCCCCGGCCTTCAGCGGCTCAGCGTGTACTGGTTCTTGCCCAGGTGCAGCACGTCGGAGAAGTAGTTCTGGAAGCTCGAGATCGACGGCGCCGCGTTCTTGATCTGGAGCAACCCGCCGGCGGCGTAGGAGCCCGCGCGGTGCGGGTCGGCGAACAGCCGCTCCTTGACCATCGGCGTCGCGATCGAGGTGCTGGGCGTTGCCGCTCGGCGCCTGCTTCGCTGGACGAGTGGTTGGTCAGCCCGAGCAGACGGACGGGAGCGTGACCTTGGCCTCCTTGGTCGGCCTTCGCGACCGTGACCGTCGGAGCCGAGCTCTGCGAGCCCGCCGTCGCCGCGCGCTCGGGCGATCACCGAGCGAGCGGCTGAGCGAGCTCGGAGGCGATCTGCTTGGCGGAGATCGCGACCGGCCTGGGGACCGGGTAGGTCGCGGGAACCGACGCCGAGCTGCGCGTACGTGTAGACGTTGCCGGTCGCGTCCTGCAGCTGCACGTAGTTACCGAGCTGCTGGCAGTGGCCGACCTTGACGATCTTGCCGTCGTTGACCGCGATCACCGGCGAGCCCTGCTTGGCGAAGATGTTGGTGCCGGTGAGCCCGGGGTCGAGTCGATCGTGATCGCCGCGTTCGAGCCCTTGACCCGCTGCTTGGCGAGCTTGGTGCACCGAGCCGTCGGCGTACTGGGCGGGCGCGGCGACCGGGAAGTGACCCTCGACCAGACCGGTCAGCGCGCCGATCAGCTGCGTCGGCATCCCGCCGATCAGCTTCGCGCGCAGCAGCACCGACTGCACGTACCACCACGCGTGGTTGTAGGAGTAGATCGCGTTCGAGATGTTCTTCGAGGCGCCCGCCGCGTGCAGGTAGCGGGCCGCGGCGAAGATCGCGTCGACCGGGTTGTACGGATCCGCGTAGCCGGAGCCGGTCGCGTCGACGCCGTACTTCTTCCACGTCTCGGGCATGAACTGCATCCACCCGACCGCGCCCGCGCTCGACACCGACAGGTTGCGGCCGTAGTCGGTCTCGATCTCGTTGATCGCCGCCAGCACCTGCCACGGCACGTCGTACTCGATCCCCGCGGCCTGGTAGATCGGAAGCAGGAACGGCGGGATCCGGAACGCGTCGATGAAGAAGTTCGGCACCCCCAGCGGCGCCGGGCCCGGAGTCGAGAACGAGAAGGTCGGGTTCGCCGCGGTCGGCACTCCGCTCTTGGTCGTCGGCTTCGGCGCCTTGGGCGTGGTTGAAGTCTTGGTTGAGGGTTTGGGTCCCGTCGGTCCGCTCGTGCCCTTGTTGTTGCTCGGGCCGGTCGGCCCGAGGTGCCGCCCTTGTTGTTCGACGAGCCGGACCCGTTGCGGCCGCCCGAGCCTTCGAGCCCGAGCCCTTGCGGCGCGACGGGGGCGAGGCGCCTGGTCGTCGGTGCTCGTGGTGGGCGACGTCGAGCTGGTCGTGGTCGGCGCCGGGGTGGAATCGCGTCGTGGTCGTGGTCGTGGTCGTGGTCGGGGCGCACGACGCGCTCACGCTCTTGATCGGCCCGAGTCCGGCGGGGACCATCGCCGAGGCGGGCGTGCCGGCCGGGACGTTGACGCTGAAGCTCTGCGTCTGCCCCGTGAGCAGCGTGACCGTGACCGTGCACTCATCGGCGGACGCCGAAGGGATCGCGGCGATACCCATCACCCCGAATACGGTCGCCATAGTGGCGAAGGCAGTTTTCAGCTTCCGACTACGCAACAACGTGACCAGGCTCCTCCCCGCATCGACAACGCGCCCGTGCTGCAACACGGGCGTGGATGCAAGCTAACGAGTGACTTCGTGGTTTGCAACGAGGAACCGTCAGCGGAAAATTGCCGGTTTCCCGGCGGAAGGTCGGCTCTGTGCCAAGGAGCTAAAGAGGAGCATAACCATTGGGGTGGCGCTCGCGCGACGTTGCATCAATCGGCTCATCCGCGCGTGCCCTGTAGGTGGAGGCAACGTGCGTGGACCGCCAAAACTGCCACGGGACCTACCCCCGACCCGCACGATTTACGCGTTTCCGGGTCGGAGTGGCCATTCTAAGTCTCAACTTGAGCCTGAGAATCGATGCATTCGGACGGCCGGCGCTACAGTGCCCGGCGTGGTGACTGACGAGAGCGAGAACAGCGGCTTGCGGCGGGTGACCCGACAGGGAGAGGAGGCGATCGGAAAGATCGCCCAGGAACTGCTCGAGAATCCGGTCGTGAGCGGCGCCCTGAGCGCGGCGCTCCAGACGCGGGAGCGCGCGATGCACGCGCAGGAGGCGGCGCTCAGCGCGCTGAACCTGCCCTCGGCGAGCGATCTCGAGCGGCTGACGCGCCGACTGCGCTCGGTCTCGCAGCGGCTCGAGGGGATCGAGGACGGGCTCGATCGCGTCGAGCGCAAGCTGAACCGGCTGGAGCATCAGCTCGACGAGCAGGCCGCCGTCGCCGACGAGCAGGCCGCGGCGAGCACCGGCGAGTCAGCCGGCTAGCGCGGCGATCGCCACTTCTCCAAGGCGGTGCTCGCCGGCGCGCAACGCGTCGTCGCCGATCCGCGTCCGACCACCCGCGAGCAGATCGGTGACGAGCAGTAGCGAGGCCGCCTCCAGCCCGCGGAGCCGCGCGAGCGCGAACAGCGGCGCGGTCTCCATGTCGACCGCGACCGCGCCCGCCGTGGTCCAGCGCTCCTCCTCGTCGGCCCGCCCGTCGTAGAACAGGTCCGTCGAGGCGACGGTCCCGGTGCGGGCGCCGGCGCCGGCGGCCGCCAGCAGCTGCTCGAGCAGCTCGGGCGTGGCCTCGACGGAGGGGCCGGCGCCGAGCGCCCGGCTGGTCCCGTCGGCCGCGAGCGCCTCGCCGGCGACGAGCAGGTCGCCAAGCTCGAACTCGCCGATGAGCACGCCACAGGTCCCGACGCGCAGCAGCCGGCGGGCGCCGAGGTCCGCGAGCTCGGCGATCACGATCGCTGCGCTCGGACCGCCCATCCCGGTGCTCTGGATCGTCAGCGGGTCCCCGTCCCGCGCCGCGCCCGTATAGCCCCACAGCCCCCGGTGGTGGTTGAACATCGCCGGGGCGTCGAGCAGCGACTGCGCGAGCAGCAGCGCCCGGCCCGGATCGCCCGGAAGCAGCACCCGCTCGGCGAGCGGAGCGGTCGGGTGCAGGTGGATTGGTCCTGGTTCTGTCACGCGCGCGCGCGAGGGACGACGGATCGTGAGAGTAGCCCTACACTCCGCCGCCATGACCCGACGGGACGGGCGCCGAGCCGGACGACTCACGTGGGTTCCGGCCGTGGCGAGCCAGCTGGATGACGCGGGCGCCGCCCTTTCAGGCGAGCCCGGAAGGCGAGCGGGCGGCGGGCCCGCGGGCGAGCGGGACCCAACGTGAGCGCCTTCAGGTCGCCCGACGAGTTCATCGAGGTGATGAACCGCACGTTCACCTTGATGAGCGAGGATCCGGAGATGGGGCCGAGCCTGCGTGAGGCGGACACCCCCCAGCGATTCGAGTTCACCGACCTCGAGATGGTGGTCAACATCCGCGCCGGCCAGTCCGGCGAGGCCAACCTCGCCTGGGAGTGGTCCGACGAGATCGCCTGGGAGCCGAAGGTCAGGATGGCGATGAGCTCGGAGACAGCGAACCGCTACTTCCAGGGCAGGGAGAACGTCGCGATCGCGATCGCGCGGCGACGGATCAAGGCAGGGGGTGACGTCAAGGCGGCGCTTGCGATCCTGCCGATCACGAAGCCGCTGTTCGGGCGCTACCGCGAGATGATCGCGGCCGACTACCCGCATCTCGAGGTCTGAGGCGCCCGCTGCCGAACGAAATCGTCCGCGGCCCATTGACATCGCCGCGCACGGCGAGTAGACCTACCACCACGAGCAAGGCACCAGGCCGGAACGTAGCGGGCCCCGGGAATCCCCGGGGGTTGCTGCGAGGCGCCGCCGGAAACGAGACGAGCGCCGACGGCCGACGCAGCGGGCCGTCAGTCCCGCGGACGGCGGGACCTCGTTTCTCAGTCGAGGTCCCGCCGTCAACGTATTCGGGCCCGTCGGTCCGAGGGCAGCGGGTACGTGTGGGAGCATGAGTATGTGGCGAACACACGTACGAGCGCGGCGAACGGCGGCATCCCTCTGCAGGAGGCGGCGGAGAAGGCGGGGGTATCCCCGGCGACGCTGCGTCGCTGGGCCCGCGCCGGCCTGATTCCCCAGCACGACGGCGACCGTGCGTGGACGCCGCCGGCCGTCAGCCACGCCCGGATCGTCGCGCGGCTGAGGGACCGCGGCCACTCCCTCCAGGAGATCCGCCGCGCGACGGAGGAGGGCCGGCTGGCGTTCGGCTACATCGAAGAGCTGTTCCCGTCGGTCGACGATCGTGTCTACACGATCCGGCAGGCGGCGCGAGAGACCGGGCTCGAGGCCGCGCTCGTCGAGCGGGTGATGGCCGCGCTCGGGATGAACCCGGCGCAGACGGCATCGCTGTCCTCCGAGGACGTGCAGCTGCTGCGGTACGTCGCCGCCGTGCTCGACGCCGGGTTGCCGCTGGTGGCGATGCTGCAGCTGATCAGGGTCTACGGCCAGGCGATGGCGCAGGTCGCCGACGCCGAGGTGCGGCTGTTCCACCTGTACGTGCACGAGCCGCTGATGCGCTCGGGCGCGACCGGGATCGAGATGGCCGATGAGATGCTCGCGATCACCCGCGAGCTGCTGCCGCTGGCCTCGCCGGTGATGGACCAGGTCCACCAGCGATACCTCCAGCACTTCGTCGAGCAGGACGTGGTCGGCCACATGGAGGCGGAGCTCGACGGGGACGCGATCGATCTCGGCAGGCTGAGGGTCGCGATCGCGTTCGCCGACCTCGCCGGCTACACGCGACTGACCGAGGAGGAGGGCGAGCTCGAGGCCGTCGACGCCGTCGAGCGGTTCGTCGAGGCGGTAGAGACGACGCTCCCCGACGACGCGCGCGTGATCAAGACGATCGGCGACGAGGTGATGATCGTCGGCTCCGACCCCGGGGCGCTGACCGACTGGGCGGTCGGCTTCCAGCAGCTGCAGTCCGAGCCGCCGCTGCCGCGGATCGGGATCCACTACGGCGAGGCGCTGTACCGCGACGGCGATTACTACGGCCGCGACGTCAACATCGCCTCGCGGGTCGCCGCGCGCTCGGCCGGCGGCGAGGTGCTCGTCACCCGCCCGGTGGTCGAGCGGGGCGGCTCCCATCTTGAGTTCGAGCGGATCGCCGAGGTCCGGCTGAAGGGGTTCAGCGAGTCCGTCGAGCTGTTCCTCGCGAGACAGCGGGGGGAGGAATGACGGCGCTGGAGGCCGTGCGCGCCGACGGATTGCTCGCGCCCGACCGGCCGGTCGTGGTGCTGCTGTCCGGCGGGCGCGACTCGACCTGCCTGCTCGACCTCGCGGTGCGGATCGTGGGCCCCGACGCCGTCGGAGCGCTGCACGTCAACTATGCGCTGCGCGACGCGGCAACGGCGGACGAGCACTACTGCGAGGAGCTCTGCGAGAGCCTCGGCGTCGGGCTCGAGATCAGGCACCCGCGGCGACCGGAGACGGGCAACCTCCAGGCGTGGGCCCGGGACCAGCGCTACGGCGCCGCGGCCGAGCTCGCGGTGGCGCGCGGGGCCGACGTGGCGGCCGGGCACACCGCGACCGACCAGGTCGAGACGATCCTGTACCGGCTCGCGTCCTCCCCGAGCCGCCGGGCGCTGTACGGGATGAGTCCCCGGGAGGGGCGGCTGGTGCGGCCGCTGCTCTCGTTCACGCGCGAGCAGACCGCCGCGTACTGCCTTGAGCGGGGCCTCGAGTGGTGCGAGGACGAGACCAATTCGACCGGCAAGTACGCGCGCGGGCGCGTGCGCGAGGGACTCGTGCCGGCGCTCGAGGCGGTGCATCCCGGTGCCGTCTCGAACGTGCTCGCGCTCGCGGCGGTGCTGCGCGACGAGGGCGCGGTGCTCGACGCGCTCGTCGAGGAGACGCTCGACGGGCGCGATCGCATCGAGCTCGCGCGGCTGCGGGCGCTGCCGCCTGCGCTGGCGCGGCTCGTGCTCCAGCGGCTGGCCGACGGCGCCGTCGGCGGCCCGGCCCCGGGAACCGCTCGCCGGGCCGAGGACGTGATGGCGCTGCGCGACGACGCAGCGCTCGATCTGCCCCAGGTGCGGGCGCTCGTCGAGCGCGGGACGGTGCGGTTCATGCGACGGACGCCTGCGGCTGATCGCCGCCCGACAGCCACTCCCCCCTTAAAGTAGATACACGTGGACGGAGACCACGCGATCGGGGAGATACTGGTGCCCGCCGAGGATCTGGATCGGCGGGTCCGCGAGCTGGGGGCCGAGATCTCCCGGGACTACGAGGAGAAGGACCTGCTGCTGGTCGGCGTGCTCAAGGGCGCCGTGTTCTTCCTCTCGGACCTGATGCGCGCGCTGACGATCCCGGTCGAGGTCGACTTCATGGCGGTCGCGTCATACGGCTCGGCGACCAAGTCCTCGGGCGTGGTCCGGATCCTGAAGGACCTCGATGCCTCGATCGACGGCCGCGACGTGCTGATCGTCGAGGACATCGTCGACTCTGGGCTGACGCTCCAGTATCTGATGCGCAACCTGGCCGGCCGGGACCCGCGGTCGCTCGAGGTCTGCGCGCTGCTGATCAAGCCCGAGCGGCGGAAGGTCGATCTGCCCACCAAATACGTGGGCTTCGAGATCCCGAACCGATTCGCGATCGGGTACGGGCTCGACCACGCCGAGCGGTACCGCAACTTGCCCTACGTGGCGGCGTTGGAACAGTAAGAATGCCCTCTAGCCCTGGCCGGACGGCCAAAATCACCTGCTACGCTAGGCGATTCGGCGGCCGGCTTGGACGCCGGAACCGGGAAAGACCCTAATGAGTAGGTTCTTCAAGAGCGCCGCATTTCCGATCCTGATCGTCGTGGTTCTGGCGTTCTTCGCCCAGAAGCTGATCGGGAACTCGAGCCACTCCCCGCACTACACGTTCGGCAACCTCATGAGCCAGCTCCAGCAGGGGCAGGTCAAGAGCCTCACGCTCAAGGAGAAGGACAACACCGCCGACGTGCAGCTGCTGCAGCAGTACGGCGCCCAGAAGTACTCGGTCGGGTACCCGGACTCCTACGCGCCGACGATCATCAACACCGCCCGCGCCGACTCGAGCCTCGATCCGAGCCAGTTCGACATCCAGGGCAAGGCGTCGAATGGCTGGCTGTCACTGCTGACCTACATCCTGCCGTTCGTGATCTTCATCGGGTTCTGGATCTTCCTGATGAACCAGGTCCAAGGCGGCGGCTCGAAGGTGATGTCGTTCGGCAAGTCGCGCGCCAAGCGAATGTCCGTCGATTCCCCGAAGATCACGTTCAGGGACGTCGCGGGGGTCGACGAAGCCGTTGAGGAGCTCCACGAGATCAAGGAGTTCTTGGAGAACCCCAAGAAATTCCAGGCCCTTGGGGCGAGGATCCCCAAGGGCGTCCTCCTGTACGGCCCGCCGGGTACCGGTAAGACGCTGCTCGCGCGCGCGGTCGCGGGCGAGGCGGGCGTCCCGTTCTTCTCGATCTCGGGCTCTGACTTCGTCGAGATGTTCGTCGGCGTCGGTGCATCGCGCGTCCGTGATCTGTTCGAGCAGGCCAAGCAGAATTCGCCCTGCATCATCTTCATGGACGAGATCGACGCGGTCGGACGCCATCGCGGCGCCGGCCTCGGCGGCGGCCACGACGAGCGCGAGCAGACGCTGAACCAGCTCCTCGTCGAGATGGACGGGTTCGAGATGAAGGACAACATCATCTTGATCGCGGCCACCAACCGGCCGGACATCCTCGACCCGGCGCTGCTGCGCCCGGGGCGCTTCGACCGGCAGATCGTCGTCGATCGGCCCGATCGCCTGGGCCGCAAGAAGATCCTCGAGGTCCACACCCGCGGCAAGCCGCTGGGACGGGAGATCAACGTCGACACACTCGCCGGCCAGACGCCCGGCTTCACCGGGGCCGACCTCTCGAACCTCGTCAACGAGGCGGCGCTGCTGGCGGCGCGCAACGGCAAGCGCGAGATCACCCAGGACGAGCTCGAGGAAGGGATCATGCGGGTGATCGCGGGCCCGGAGAAGAAGACCCGCGTGATGTCCGACAAGGAGCGCCGCATCACTGCGTACCACGAGATGGGCCACGCGATGGTCGGCCACTTCCTGCCCCATTCGGATCCCATCCACAAGATCTCGGTCATTTCCCGGGGACAGGCGCTCGGCTACACGATCTCGTTGCCCGGCGAGGACAAGTTCCTGACCACGCGCGCGGAGCTGAACGACACGATGTCGATGACTCTGGGGGGCCGCGCGGCCGAGGAGATCATCTTCGGCGAGATCACCACGGGCGCGTCGAACGACCTCGAGAAGGTGACCGCGACCGCCAAGCAGATGGTGATGCGGTTCGGGATGTCCGACAAGCTCGGCCCGCGCGTGTTCGGCCACGACCACGGGCAGCCGTTCCTCGGGAGAGAATTCAGTGCAGAACCGGACTACTCCGATGAGATCGCCCGCGAGATCGACGACGAGATCCGCCGGATCGTCGAGGCGGCTCACGTGCAGGCCAAGGAGATCCTGAGCTCGCACCGTGACGCGCTGGAGAAGCTCTCCGAGATCCTGATCAAGCGCGAGACGATCGAGAAGGAGCAGTTCGAAGCGCTCCTGAGCGGTCAGACCGAGGAGGACGTGTTCGGCGCCGAGGCGCCACCGCCTCCCGAGGTCCCGATCCCGCCGTCGGCGCCCGCTGAGCGGGCTCCCAGGGAGGGGCCGAGGCCACTTCCGCGGCCCGGGCTGGCCGGGGGCACCGCCGAATAAGCTCCGCGCCGGCCGCCTCGTCGTGCCGGCGCGCCCTGTGTGGTTGAGTCCGAGGCGTTTGGTCTGTCTGGCGCGAGGCACGACGAGGCGGTCGGCGCTGCGCTCGCGGGGCCCCGCCTTGGTCCTCTTGCGGAAGCCCCGGCCGGGGTCGCCAGCAGGAGTCCCGGCGGGAGTACCTACCCGGCTGCTGCGCAGCGTCGTCCGCTTCGGCGTGACTCGCGCCAGACACGCAGAGCGCTACGAGCTGACGAGATCAGGGCGCGCCGTCACGCCGAAGCGGACGACGCGGAGCTTGCTACCCGTCGTTCGGCGACGACGGCAGCGGCGGGTTTTCGCCGTCCGCGTGGCACTCGCGCAGGCCTGGCGCCAGGGCCGGCGCCGCCGCCAGCGGCGGCGGCTTCGCGAACGCGGGGCGCGTCAAATCGAAGTAGTCGGTCATCGCGTCGGCGTTGGCGTCGCGGAAGGTCATCGCCGGGAGGTTCCACTTGCGCTCGATGAAGGCGAGGATCGATGTGTGGTCCTGGACGACGTTCGAGACGTAGTCGGGGCGGGCGTAGGGCGATATGACGAGCGTCGGGACCCGGAAGCCGTACCGGTCGTACGCGCCCGGGACGTCGCCGGGCTGGAGCATCGGTGCGATGTTGTCCGGCTTGATCGCCCGCGGCGGCGGCACGTGGTCGTAATACCCCCCGTGCTCGTCGTAGGTCAGGAACAGCGCCGTGTTCTTCCAGGTGGGAGCCCGCATCAGCGCGTGGACGACCCGCGCGATGAACTCTTCGCCGACCTGGACGTCCTGCGGGTTTTCCTCGGAGGTGGTTTCGTAGTTGGGGTCGATGACCGTGAACGACGGCAGCTTGCCGGCGGCCATGTCGGAGGAGAACTGGCCGAACTTGTGGAACCGGCCCGCACGTGCCGCTGTCTCAACCCCCGGCACAAGCCACGGGCTCGCGAGGTCCTGGTAATAGCCGGCCCAACTGATTCCGTGGGCATCGAGCCGGTCGAAGATCGTTCCGTTCGCCGGACGGTTCGTGAGCCCGTGCTTATCGTCGATCGTGCCCGAAGCGGTCCCGGCGAACAGGAACCTGCGATTCGGGTACGTCTGGCACAGGGTCGAACAGAAGTAGCGCTGCCCGATCGGGAAGTGCCGGGCCAGCGAATACGTGAACGGCAGATCGTGCTCGTCCCAGAACCACATCGCGCTCGGGCCGCTCGCGCGGACGAAGCCGTCGTTGCGGCCGCGGTCATACGCGGTGTGGCTCGCGTTCCACGCCTGGCTGGGGACCGCGTGGAGCTGGCACGGCGTGCTCGCGGGCTGCGCGCGCAGCCGGCCCTTCGGGCCCGGGTTCGAATCCACGATCCGGCCCTGCCGGCGCGTCAGGCCGTCGACGTCGGCACGCCCCGGCACCTGGAACGGGACCATCCCGAGGATGTTGTCGAACGAGTGGTTCTCCATCATCAGCACGACCAGATGCTTGATCTCGTGCATGCTCGGCGTGCCCGCCGGCAGGTGCGGGAACGGGAGGCTGTCGGGCCGGCGGAGGCGACCAGCGGATCCGGTAGCGGCGCGGGCCCACGCCGGGAGCGCGCCCGCGTAGAGCGCGCCGGCGCCGCCGGCGGCAACTCGCAGCGCAGTACGTCGCGTGAACGTGGAGTCCGTTCCGAATGCCCCCATCACCCGTGACAATATCGCGCGCATGGACTCCAAGTGGTTCTTGACCGCGACACGGATCTGGCTGCCGCTCGCGATCGCGGTCGCGGGAGTGATCTTGATCTTCGTCGGTCACGGCACCACCTCGGCGGCCGCGGCCGGGGTGGCGCTGCTGATCGCGGCGCTGATCGTGTGGATGATCAACTGGATGTTCCGGATGAGCGTCGAGTCAAACCGCGAGCGCGACAAGGAGGAGCAGGCACGCGATTACTACAGCCGCCACGGGCGCTGGCCCGATGAGTGAGCGGTTCATCGTGATGGGCGTGGTCAACGTCACGCCCGACTCGTTCTCCGACGGCGGGCGCTACTTCGAGCCGATCGCCGCGATCGACCACGGGCTCGAGCTCGAGCGCGAAGGCGCCGCGATCCTAGACATCGGCGGCGAGTCGACGCGCCCGGGCGCCGAGCCGGTGCCGGCGAAGGAGGAGCTGGCGAGGGTCCTCCCCGTGATCGAGGGGCTCGTCGCGTGCGGCGTCACCGCGCGGATCTCGATCGACACGTCGAAGGCGGATGTCGCGGCGGCGGCGATCGACGCCGGGGCGACGCTCGTGAACGACGTGACCGCGCTGCGAGGGGACCCGGAGATGGCGGGCGTCGTCGCCGACGCTGGGGTCGACTGCTGCCTGATGCACATGCTCGGCGAGCCCCGCACGATGCAGGACGACCCGCGCTACGGGGACGTGGTGAGCGACGTAAAGGCGTTCCTCGAGCAGCGGATGGCCTACGCGCTCGCGGCCGGGATCGCTGAGGAACGGATCCTGCTCGACCCCGGGATCGGGTTCGGGAAGACGGTCGAGCACAACCTCGAGCTGCTGCGCCGGCTCGACGAGCTCGTCGCGGTCGGCCGCCCGGTGGTGATCGGCACCTCACGCAAGTCGTTCCTGGGTCGGCTCACCGGGCACTCGGACCCGGCCGCCCGGGTACCCGAGACGATCGCAACCTGCGTCGTCGCGCTCGAGCGCGGGGCCCAGATCTTTCGGGTCCACGACGTCGCTCCGATCCACGACGGGCTCGTCGTGGCGGCTGCTACGGTCGCGCCATGGACGACGAGGCCGACGAGTTCGACGACGTAGAGGACGACGAGGGGCACCCCGAGCCGGAGGTCGCGATCGAGATCAGCGGCCTCTCGCTGTTCACCCACGTCGGGGTGACCCCGGCGGAACAGGAGGTCGGCCAGCGGCTGCTGCTCGACATCCGGCTCGACATCGGCGAATCCGACGCGACGCTCACCGACCAGCTCGAGGACACGGTCGACTACGCGCAGGTGTGCGACATGGCGAATCTGGTCGCCCAGCAGCGCTCGTACAAGACGCTCGAGCGGCTGTGCGCGGCGATCGCCGACCGCCTGCTCGCCTCCTACGACGTCAGCTCGGTATGGGTCAAGGCGGCGAAACCCGAGCCCCCCCTCGCACTGCCCGTGTCGGAGGTGTCGGTCGAGGTCTGGCGCGAAGCCGAGTGAGCGGCTACCTCGGGCTGGGCTCGAACGTCGGGGACCGGCGCGAGAACCTGGAGAAGGCGGTCGACGCCCTTGCGGCGCGCGGCGTCGCGGTACTGGCGTCCTCGTCGGTGTACGAGACCGAGCCGGTCGGAGAGGTGCTCGACCAGCGGGACTTCCTGAACGCGTGCCTGCGGATCGAGACCGAGCTCGCGCCCGAAGCGCTGCTCGAGGCGTGCAAGGCGGTCGAACGCGACCTCGGTCGGCCCGAGGGGGGTGTCCGCCACGGCCCACGGCTGATCGACGTCGACGTGCTGCTGCTCGACAGAACCCGGTTCGACTCGGCGCGGCTGAAGCTGCCGCATCCCGAGGTGCGATCGCGTCGGTTCGTGCTGGTGCCGCTGCTCGAGCTCGATCCGGAGTTGACGATGCCCGACGGCGAGCGGCTCGCGGACCAGCTCGCCGCGCTGCCGGCGGGCCAGGAGGTCCGCAGAGCCGGTCCGCCGCTCCTCTGAGGCCTGGATAGGGTTCTGGGCATGCTGCTCGTCGTCGACGTCGGCAACACCCAAACCCACTTCGGCGTGATCCCGGCGGGCGGGACCGAGATCTCCGAGCACTGGCGGTTCGCCACCGTGCGCGAGTCGACGGGAGACGAGCTCGGTGCCGCGCTCTCGAACCTGCTCGCGCTGCGCGGGCTGTCGTTCGGCGACGTCGAGCGCTCGATCGTGTCGTCGACCGTCCCGCAGCTCTCAGAGCAGTGGACCCACGTCGCCGAGCGCTACCTGAACCACGAGATGCTGGTGGTCGGGCCGGCGGTCCGCACCGGGATGCCGATCCGCGTCGACAACCCGCACGAGGTCGGCGCAGATCGGCTCGTAAACGCGGTTGCCGCCTACGCCCGGGTGCAGGACACGTGCATCGTCGTCGACTTCGGGACGGCGATCACGTACGACGCCGTCTCGGCGGCGGGTGAGTACCTCGGCGGGATCATCACCCCGGGCGCGGAGATCTCGCTCGACGCGCTGTACGAGCGCGCCGCGAAGCTTCCGAAGGTCGAGATCGCGGAGCCGCGGGCGCTGATCGGGAAGTCGACCGTGGAGGCGCTGCGGAGCGGGGTCGCGTTCGGCTTCGCCGGTCAGGTCGAGGGGATCGTCGGGCGGCTGCGCGGAGAGCTGGGAGACGACACGCGGGTGATCGCCACCGGCGGGCTCGCGCAGGTCGTCGTCCCGTTCATCCGCGAGACGATCGACGAGGTCGACGATCTGCTTACGCTGATCGGCCTGCGGCTGATCTGGGAGCGTAATCAGCCGTAGGCAGCGGAACGTCGGGCGTCCTCGCGAGCGTCGTCGCGAGGATCAGGAACGTCATCCGGCGACGTTCGCCGGGGTGCTCGGCGCTGTAGGCGTCGAAGCCGTCGAGCAGGCCGCGGATCGCGCCGAACACGGGGGCATCGTCGACCTCGTCAGGCACGTCGCAGGCCAGCCGCGCCAGCGCGAGGTACTCCGACGGGTCGCCCCCGCGGAACGCCGCCATCACCGAGAGCAGCAGGAACTGCGAGACGCGATCGAGCAGCACGTGCGGCGCCCGCTCGCGCTCGCCGACCGCCTCGCCAGCAGGCTCCAGCGCCTCGCCGGCCGCGACCCGCAGCGACTGCTCGGAGCTGATCGTCCGGATCTGCTCGTTGCTGAGCCCTGCCTGCAGCGCGACGCGAAGCTGGAACGCGATCGAGAACGCGGTCGCTCCGTAGGGCGCGTCGCTCGCGAACAGGATCTGGCCGGGCGGGACGAGGCTGAACAGGGCCTGCAGATCGGCCGGGATCCACCAGGCGGTGTCGAACAGCAGGTTCGGGAGATCCGGCGCGACCCGCCAGATCCAGCTCAGGTCGCTGATCCCCGCGTGCGCGAGGATCAGTCTCGCGCGCGGGAACTCCTCGGCGAGCTCGACCGCGTGGAGCCCTAGCGCCGGGATCCCGCGGCCGGCGTGGATCAGGATCGGGACCATCCGCTCGTCGGCGAGCGCGGCGAGCCTGCGGACCTCCGGGTGATCGAGCGTGAACTGCTCGGCTCGGGGATGGAGCTTGATCCCGCGTGCGCCGATCCCGAGGCACCGCTCGGCCTCCGGGATCGGGTCCTCGTGGGGGTTCACGCGGCAGAACGGGACCAGCCGTCCGCCCGACTCCGTTGCGGCCTCGATCACCTCGTCGTTGGCCTTCGGGTAACCCTCGGGCTCGTGCATCGGGAACACGAACGCGCCGCGGGCTCCCGCCAGCTCGAGCCCGGCGATCAGCTCCTCGGCGGTCTGGTGCATCCCGTCGGGATCGTTCTGCCCGATGTGCGTGTGGGCGTCGAACACCTCCGCGCCGGGAACCTGCTCCAGCGCGACGTCCCTCCATGGTTTCATCGCTTCGCCGAGGTCCATCGCGTGATTCGTACCATGAACGAGCCGTGGAGCGATCGCTGACCGATACCTGGACGCTGGGGGGAGTACGGGTCCCCAACCGGGTGGTGCTCGCGCCGCTGGCCGGCATCGGCAACTGGTTCGTGCGGCTGCAGGCCAAGCGCCACGGCGCCGGCCTGGTCGTCTCGGAGATGGTCTCGAGCTTCGCGATCCACTACCGCAACGAGCGCACGATGCGCGAGCTGCTGCGGATCCATCCCGACGAGCACCCCGTGTCGGTGCAGCTGTTCGGGAACGACCCCGACGTGATGGCGTCGGCCGCCGAGCGCGTCGCGGCCGCGGGGGCGGACGTGATCGACATCAACATGGGCTGCCCGGTGCCGAAGGTCTGCAAGACCGGCGCCGGCGCCGCGCTGCTCGAGGACCCGGAGCGGGCGGTCGCGCTCGCCCGCGCGGCCGCGCGGGGAAGCGGGCTGCCGGTGACGGTGAAGCTGCGCTCCGGACAGCGGCCCGGCGACCTGCAAGGGGTCGAGGTCGCGCGACGGCTGGCGGACGAGGGCGGCGTCGCCGCGATCGCGATGCATCCCCGCCACGCGTCACAGCGCCACAAGGGCACGCCCGACTACGAGCTGGCCCGCCAGCTCGTCGAGGAGCTGCCGGTGCCGGTGCTGATCTCGGGCGGGCTCGATACCGCGGCGCGGGCGCGGACGGCGTTCGAGTCGACGGGCGCCGCCGGCGTGCTGATGGCGCGCGGGTCGCTCGGGAACCCGTGGGTGTTCGAGGAGCTGCTCGGCGTCCGCGACAGCGGTCCGTCGGCCGAGGAGATCCTCGCCGAGCTCGACTGGGTGGTCGATCGCGCGATTGAGCACCTCGGGGCCGAGCGGGCGACCCGCTATTTGCGGAAGTTCTATCCGTGGTACGTGGACCGGCTCGGGCGCGCCTACACCGATTCGCTGGGCGGAGCGAAGGCGCTCCAGTCGGCGCTGCAGACGGCGCCGTCGCTTGACGTCGCCCAGGCGCTGTTTCGGGGGGTGCCGGTTCCGGCCTAGCGGGGCCGGGTAATACATCGCCCAGCGGATTTCAGAGACGATTGTGGGCCTGGCTATACTCATCCGCCCACGCAGGTCGAGAAGGTGCACGATTCCCGCTCAGTCCAGCGGGTTTTCTCATTCGAATACCAGGATCAGTCGTAGGTTTCACTATGCCCAGGGACGTCATTCTCACGCAGGAAGGGCTCGCCAATCTGAAGGCCGAGCTCGACCTTTTGACCACCGCGCGCCGCCGCGAGGTCGCAGGGCGGATCAAGGAGGCGCGCGAGTTCGGTGACATCTCCGAGAACGCCGAGTACGACGACGCCAAGAACGAGCAGGCGATGCTCGAGGCGCGGATTGCGTCGCTCGAGGACAAGCTGCGCTCAGCGACGGTGATCGACTCCGCGGACGTCGGCAACGACAAGGTCAGCGTCGGGACCGTGGTTCACGTCAAGGACGAGTCGGGCAAGTCGGTCAAGTACACGATCGTCGGCTCGGCCGAGGCAAGCCCCGCGGAGATGAAGCTCTCGAACGAGTCTCCGATCGGCAAGGCGCTGCTCGGGCACAAGCGTGGCGAGGAAGTCGCGATCACGACCCCGCGCGGCCAGCGCAAGCTCAAGATCACCAAGATCGACATCGCGAAGTAGATGGACGCCTCCGAGTCGGGGGACGTGTTTGCAGTCCGCCGGCGCAAGCTCGAGTCGCTGAGGGCCGCGGGCGTCGAGCCGTTCCCGCACCGGTTCGACGGGGTCGAGCCGATCGCGGCCGTCCGGGCCGCGCACCCGGGGTTGGAGGCCGGAGAGGAGACCGAGGCGCGCCACCGCGTCGCGGGGCGGCTCGCAGCGCGCCGTGGTCAGGGGAAGATGGCGTTCCTGGACCTGCTCGACCGCTCCGGCCGGATCCAGCTGCAGGCGCGGGTGGACGAGCTCGGCGCCGAGGGGATGGAGCGGTTGCTCGATCTCGACCTGGGCGACGTGATCGGGGTCGACGGGATCGCGTTCTCGACGCGCCGGGGCGAGCTGACGCTGCGCGTTGAGCGCTACGAGCTGCTCGCGAAGTCGCTGCGCCCGCCACCGGAGAAGCACCACGGCCTGAAGGACGTAGAGACGCGCTTTCGCCGGCGCGAGCTCGACCTGATCGCCAACGAGGAGGCTCGCGACCTCTTCATCCTCCGCG
The DNA here is from genome assembly GCA_963770735.1 of uncultured Solirubrobacterales bacterium. Taxonomy (GTDB): domain Bacteria; phylum Actinomycetota; class Thermoleophilia; order Solirubrobacterales; family Solirubrobacteraceae; genus Palsa-465. Next base: position 499,107 of record CAVYRB010000003.1, read on the forward strand.
CGAAGGTGATCGCGGCGGTGCGCGGGTTCCTCGACGCCGAGGGGTTCGTCGAGGTCGAGACCCCGGTGCTCCAGCCGCTGTACGGCGGGGCGCTCGCGCGGCCGTTCACGACCCATCACAACGCGCTCGATCGAACCCTGTACCTGCGGATCGCCACCGAGCTCTACCTCAAACGGCTGATCGTCGGTGGGCTCGAGCGCGTTTACGAGCTCGGCAAGGATTTCCGCAACGAGGGCGTCGACACCACCCACAACCCCGAGTTCACGATGCTCGAGTGGTACGAGGCGTACGCGGACTACATGGATGTCGCGGCGCGGGCGGAGCGGCTGGTCGCACACGTCGCGTCCGTGGTCGGATACGCGGGCGAGCTCGACTTCACGCCTCCGTGGCGGCGAGAAAGGCTGGTCGACGCGATCCGCGAGCGGACCGGAATCGACGTGCTCGAGTTTCGCGAGCGCGACGCGCTGGCGGCGGAGATGCGTGCCCGTGGGCTCGCGGTGCCGGAGAAGGAGACCTGGCCCCAGCTCGTCGACGAGCTGCTCTCAAAGCACGTCGAGCCGACGCTGATCGAGCCGACGTTCCTGCTCGACTACCCCGTCGAGCTCTCGCCGTTCGCCAAGCGCCACCGGTCCGAGGACGGCCTCGTCGAGCGATTCGAAGCGTACGTCGCCGGGATGGAGCTGGCGAACGCGTTCACCGAGCTCAACGACCCCGACGAGCAGCGCCGGCGGTTCGAGCAGCAGCGCGCGATGGCTCGGGCCGGAGACGAGGAGGCCCAGCCTTACGACGAAACGTTCCTCGAGGCGCTCGAGCAGGGGATGCCCCCGACCGGCGGGATCGGGATCGGGATCGATCGGCTGGTGATGGTCCTGTCCGGGAAGCGCTCGATCCGCGAGGTCGTGCTGTTCCCGGCGATGCGGGACTAGGCAATGTGATCCGCCGCACGTTGGTGGATTTCGTTCCTGTAAGCACCTAGACCACGGTTGGTAGACTGGGCTATGCGCGACTACGTGACCGTTTCGCTCATGGACAGCGGCAAGGCGACCGAACACATGGGTAGAACGGAACCGTTGGCGTCCCCGAAATCGCCGGTCCGGCGCACCGACGGATCCGGCTTGGTGTTAGAACGAGGAGATAAGGGCAACCGGCCTTCGTATAGTCGAACACTCGACGGAAGCACCGCCTAGTACTGAGAGAAGAGCCCATGTTTGAGCGATTCACAGAGAGAGCCCGCCAAGTGGTCGTGCTGGCCCAGGAAGAGGCTCGCACTCTCAAGCACAACTACATCGGCACCGAGCACATCCTGCTCGGCCTGCTGCGAGAGGAGGAGGGCCTCGCGGCCCGGGTGCTCGAGTCGCTCGACATCACCGTCGAGCGCGTCCGCGCGCAGGTCGTGCGGATCGTCGGCTCCGGTGAGGAGGTCACCTCCGGGCAGATCCCATTCACACCGCGGGCGAAGAAGGTGCTCGAGCTCGCGCTGCGCGAGGCGCTGAGCCTCGGCCACAACTACATCGGCACCGAGCACATCCTGCTCGGGCTCGTCCGCGAGAACGAGGGCGTCGCCGCCCGCATCCTGCTCGACTTCGACGCCGACTCCGAAAAGATCCGCAACGAGGTGATCCGGATGCTGTCCGGTCCCGGCGGTCGCCAGCGCTCCGGCAGTGGTGGCGGTGGCGGGGCTGCCGGCGCGTCGGGCACGGGCGAGGGCAAGAAGTCCTCGAAGCTGCTCGACCAGTTCGGCCGCAACCTGACCAAGCTGGCGGCGGAGTCCAAGCTCGATCCGGTCGTGGGGCGCGAGACTGAAATCGAAAGGATCATGCAGATCCTTTCGCGGCGGACCAAGAACAACCCCGTACTCGTCGGCGAGCCCGGCGTCGGCAAGACCGCCGTCGTCGAGGGCCTCGCGCAGCGGATCACGCACGGCGACGTGCCCGAGCTGCTGAAGGGAAAGCAGATCTACACGCTTGACCTGGCGGCGCTGGTCGCCGGCTCCAAGTACCGCGGTGAATTCGAGGAGCGCCTGAAGAAGGTGATGAAGGAGATCACCCAGCGCGGCGACATCATCCTGTTCATCGACGAGCTGCACAACCTCGTCGGAGCGGGCGCCGCCGAGGGCGCGATCGACGCGGCCTCGATCCTGAAGCCGGCGCTGGCTCGCGGCGAGCTGCAGACGATCGGCGCGACGACGCTCGAGGAGTACCGCAAGTACCTGGAGCGGGATTCCGCTCTGGAGCGGCGCTTCCAGAAGATCACCGTCGACCAGCCGTCGACCGAGGAGACCGTGCAGATCCTGAAGGGGCTGCGCGACCGCTACGAGCAGCACCACAAGGTCCAGATCACCGACGAGGCGCTCGACGCCGCGGCCGAGCTGGCCGACCGCTACATATCTGATCGTTTCCTCCCCGACAAAGCCATCGACCTGATCGACGAGGCCGCGTCGCGGATGCGGATCAAGTCGATGACCTCGCCGCCCGTCTACCGCGAGCTCGAGGACGAGATCGAGGAGACGCGGCGCGCGAAGGAGGAGGCGATCGAGAACCAGGAGTTCGAGAAGGCCGCCAACCTCCGCGACCAGGAGCGCCGGCTCTCGCAGAAGAAGCGCGAGCTGACCGATCAGTGGGAGGCCGGCGAGACCACCGAGCGTCCCGCGATCGGCGAGGAGGAGATCGCCGACATCGTCTCGATGTGGACCGGGATCCCGGTGTTCAAGCTGACCGAGGCCGAGACGGCGAAGCTGATGCGGATGGAGGAGGAGCTCCACAAGCGCGTGATCGGCCAGCACCCCGCGATCGAGGTCGTCTCCAAGGCGATCCGGCGCTCGCGCGCGGGTCTGAAGGACCCGAAGCGGCCGACCGGCTCGTTCATCTTCCTGGGCCCGTCCGGGGTCGGGAAGACGGAGCTCGCGCGGACGCTCGCCGAGTTCCTCTTCGGCGACGAGGACACGATGATCCGAATCGACATGTCGGAGTACATGGAGAAGCACGCCGTGTCCCGGCTCGTTGGATCACCGCCCGGCTACATCGGTTACGACGAGGGCGGCCAGTTGACCGAGGCCGTCCGGCGCAAGCCCTACAGCGTGCTGCTGCTGGACGAGATCGAGAAGGCGCACCCGGATGTGTTCAACATCCTTTTGCAGATCCTCGAGGACGGACGGCTGACGGACGCCCAGGGCCGCACCGTCGACTTCCGGCACTGCATCGTGATCATGACGTCAAATATCGGGGCGTCGGAAATCGCGAGAAACACGCCGCTTGGGTTTGCGGTCTCCGACGACGAGACCGGGATCACCTACGACGACATGAAGAACCGGATCATGGGAGAGCTCAAGAAGGTCTTCCGGCCCGAGTTCCTCAACCGGATCGACGAGGTGATCGTCTTCCACAAGCTCTCCAAGGACGAGATCAAGGAGATCGTCGACCTCCTGCTCACGCGGATCCGCGAGTCGATGGCCGAGCGTGCGCTGCAGCTCGAGCTGTCCGAGGAAGCCAAGGAGCTGCTCGTCGACAAGGGCTGGGACCCATCGATGGGCGCGCGGCCGCTGCGGCGGGCGATCCAGCGCTACGTCGAGGACCCGCTGGCCGACTTCGTCCTGCGCTCGCAGGTGCCCGAGGGCTCGACCGTGATGGTCGACGCGCCGGCCGACGGCGAGACCCCGGAGGGCGTCGATCCCGAGGTGAAGCTGACCGTGGTCGCGCCCGCCCCGAAGCCGACGCCGGTCGGCGTGGGCGCCGAGGGCGGACCGAGCGAGGGCGGCGACGAGCCGCTCGATGACGCGCCGGTCACCGAGGAGCCCGAGACCCCGTCCGAGGGCGAGTAGGGGCCTGCGCGGGCGGCCGCGCCCGCGGACGATGGCGATCCCGTCACCCCTGTAGTGACGAGATCGCCATCGTTTGCAACGGTGCGTGACAGTCCGCTCCGAGCGAGCCCGTGACGTCGGCCGCCGCCCGTAAGGTGGCGGGATGGCCCGCTCATCCTCCACCTACGTCTGCTCCGCCTGCGGTCACGAGACCGCGCGCTGGGAGGGGCGGTGCAGCGGCTGCGGGGAATGGAACACGCTGATCGAGGGGGTTCGGGCCTCGCGCGGCGGGGCCTCGGGCCGGCGCGGGCGCGGCGGCGACCGCGCCACGGGCGTCGCGGCCACGCCGACACGGCTCGGCGAGGTCCGGGCCGCGGAACATGCACGGCTAAGCACCGGGATCGGCGAGCTCGACGCTGTGCTCGGGGGCGGGATCGTGCCCGGTTCGCTGGTGCTGATCGGCGGCGCGCCCGGGATCGGGAAGTCGACGCTGACGACGATGACGCTCGCGAACCTGCTCGAGTCGGGGAGGCGGACGCTGTACGTGTCGGCCGAGGAATCCGCGGCCCAGGTCCGGCTCCGCGCCGAGCGGCTGCGCTCCGCCGGCGCCTTGGAGATCCCGGTGATCGCCGAGACCGGCCTCGAGACGGTGCTCGCGACGCTCGAGCAGGAGCGGCCCGACGTGTGCGTGATCGACTCCGTGCAGGCGCTGCACTGCGCCGAGCTCTCGAGCGCCGCGGGCTCGGTCGCCCAGGTCCGCGAGGCCGCCGATCAGATCATGCGGGTCGCGAAGGCCGCCGGGATCGCGGTGCTGCTGGTCGGCCACGTGACGAAGGAGGGGAGCCTCGCCGGGCCGCGGGTGCTGGAGCACCTCGTCGACTGTGTGCTGCAGTTCGAGGGCGAGCGCGAGCGCACCTACCGGACGGTGCGGGCGATCAAGAACCGGTTCGGGTCGACGAACGAGGCGGGCGTGTTCGAGATGCACGACCACGGGCTGGTCGAGGTGCTCGACGCGTCGGCGCGGTTCGTCGCCGAGGCCACCCGTGCCCCCGGGAGCGTCGTGCTGTGCGCGATGGAGGGCTCACGACCGCTGCTTGTCGAGGTTCAGGCGCTTGTGTCGAGCTCGGAGCTCGTGCCGCCGCGGCGCGTCGTCTCCGGGCTTGACCGCAACCGGCTCGCGCTGGTGCTCGCGGTGCTCGGGCGCCACGGCGGGATCGGACTCGGCGCCGCGGACGTGTTCGTGAACGTGGTCGGAGGGGTCGAGGTCGATGAACCTGGTGCGGACCTGGCGATCGCGCTCGCGGTGGCGAGCGCCTCGAAACGGGCCCCGCTCAGCGCGGCCACGCGCGACGCCCCGCTCGCGTGCTTCGGCGAGCTCGGGCTGACCGGCGAGCTCCGGACGGTTGCCCACGCGGAGCGTCGCGTCGCCGAGGCGGACAAGTTCGGATTGACCCCGGTCTTGGAGCCAACCGTGCAAGGAACGTTGCGCGGCGCGCTCGACTTGGCGTTCGGCGGCGGCAAGGCGGCGAAACTCGCTGCATAGCGGGCCGTCGGGGAGGAGCTTGTTTAGTTGTTGCGGGTAAAATCCAGGTATGCCGCCGCGTTCCGGTGAAGAGCTCAAAGAGGAGCTCGAGTCGCGACAAGACTCCCGGATCGTAAGGGCGCTGGAGATGGTCGCCCCGGGGACGGCGCTTCGCGAGGGGATCGACAACATTCTCCACGCCCGCACCGGAGGACTGATCGTGATCGGGGACGCGGAGGAGCTGGCGTTCCTGTTCTCCGGCGGAATCAAGCTCGACCTCGATTACTCGCCGGAGCTGTTGTACGAGCTCGCGAAGATGGACGGGGCGATCGTGCTGAGCATGAACGCCACCAAGATCGCGCAGGTCAACGTCCAGCTGAACCCCGACCCGACGATCCTGACGCTCGAGACCGGGACGCGCCACCGCACCGCCGAGCGCGTCTCCAAGCAGACCGACTCGATCGTTGTCGCCGTGTCCGAGCGCCGGGAAGTCGTGTCGGTCTACCTGGACGGCACGAAGTACATCCTCGAGGACATTCCGGTCGTGCTGGCGAAGGCGAACCAGGCACTGGCGACGCTCGACAAGTACCGCAGCCGGCTGGACCAGGTCTCCACCCGGCTGACCGCGCTCGAGTTCGAGGGCGGGGCTACGCTGCACGACGTGCTCACGGTGCTCCAGCGGGCCGAGCTGGTCACGCGGATGGCGGTCGAGATCGAGCGGTTCATCGTCGAGCTCGGGACCGAGGGGCGACTGATCGAGATGCAGCTCGATGAGACGATGGTCGGGGTCTCGGCCGACAAGGCGGCGCTCGTCCACGACTATCTGATCGACGACTCGGACCACGGCTTCGCGGTGGCGATCGACCAGCTCGTCCGGCTTCCACACGCCGACCTGCTCGACTTCGGCCTGCTCGCGGAGCTGCTCGGGTACGACCGCAAGCTGAACACGCTGGACTACCCGGTTTCACCGCGCGGGTTCCGGATCCTCGGGCGGATCCCGCGGCTGCCAAAGCTCGTCGTCCAGCGGATCGTGGACGAATTCGGGGGACTGGAGGAACTGCTGGCTGCAACTGACGGTGAGCTTGAGACCGTCGATGGCGTCGGCGAGATCCGGGCGAAGGACATCCGCGAGGGCCTTCGCCGGCAGCAGGAGATCAACCTCGTGGACCGCTACTTGCAGACTTAGTCGCAAACCGCGCTCGGGCACCACCGTCCGCGCCGGCTGAAAAGAGGAGGACACCATCTCAGAAGAAACGGAACAGCACCTCAACGACCTCGAGCCTGAGCTTCCGCCGCACATCGAGTTCGAGGTCGGCGACAGTGTGGTGTATCCGCACCACGGTGCCGGCAAGGTGATCCGCAAGGAGAAGAAGGACGTCCTTGGTGAGCGTCGTGAGTACCTGACGATCAAGATCCTGCACAACGACATGACCGTGATGGTCCCAACGGAGAACGCCGCGGTCGCGGGCCTTCGCAGGGTGATCGACGAGAAGACCGTCAAGGAGGTCCAGGCGGTGCTCGAGGACGAGTGTTCCGAGATGCCCAAGAACTGGAACCGCCGGTTCAAGCACAACCGCGACAAGATCAAGACCGGAGACATCTACGAGCTCGCCGAGGTCGTCCGCAACCTCGCGGTGCGCGAGTCGGAGAAGGGCCTCTCGACCGGCGAGAAGCAGATGTTCACGCGCGCGAAGAAGATCCTCTGCTCCGAGCTGATGTACGCACTCGGCTTGGACGAGGAGGAGGTCGAGGAGCACATCTACGGGCTGCTCGGTGTTCCTCACTCGAACGGCAACGGCGCCCGTAAGGTGGCCGTCGCCGCGAAGTAGGCCGGCGCAGACGGATGGCGGTCGCGTTGATCGTGGCCGCGGGACGGGGCGAGCGCCTTGGGACCGGGAGACCCAAGGCGCTCGTCTGGGTTGCCGGCCGGCCGATGCTCGAGTGGAGCGTTGACGCCCTCCGGGCGGTGGCGGCGGTGGAGCGGATCGTCGTCGCGCTCCCGGCCGGCGAGCTCGGAGCGGCCCCCGACGGCACCGTCGCGGTCGCCGGCGGCGAGGCCCGCTCGCACTCGGTTCGCGAGGCGCTGCGCGTATGCGGCGACGGCGACCCGGTGATCGTCCACGACGCGGCGCGGCCACTTGCCTCTTCAGCACTGTTCGAGCGGGCGCTCGCAGAGCTCGAGGCCTCGGGCGCCGACGCCGCGATCGCGGCCGCGCGGGTGTCGGACACGATCAAGGAGGTGGCCGGCGACGGGCTGACCGTCTCGCGGACGCTCGATCGCGCGCGGCTGTGGGCGGTCCAGACGCCGCAGGTGTTCCGCCGGGCCGCGCTCGAGCGGGCGCTGGGCGACGCGCCGGACGAGCTGCTCGCGCTCGCCACCGACGACGCCTGGCTGATCGAGCGGGCGGGCGGGACGGTGCGGATTGTCGACGCCGGTGCTCAGAACATCAAGGTCACCACGCCGACGGACCTCCGGATCGCCGAGGAGCTGCTCGCGAAGTGATCACCACCGGGATCGGGTACGACTGCCACCAGCTCGCCGAAGGGCGGCGGCTGGTCCTTGGCGGGGTCGAGCTCGAGCACGACCGAGGGCTCGCCGGGCACTCGGACGCCGACGTGCTGACGCATGCGGTGATCGACGCGCTGCTTGGAGCGGCGGCGCTCGGCGACATCGGCGAGCACTTCCCGGACACCGACGAGCGCTACCGTGGCGCCGACTCGCTCGAGCTGCTGCGGGCGGCGGTCGACCTGCTGCGCGGTCGCGGCTTGTCCGTCGTGCACGTCGACGCGACGGTGGTGATCGAGCGGCCCAAGCTCGCGCCTCACCGGGACCGGATCCGCGCCTCGCTCGCGGACGCGATCGGAATCGCCGTCGAGCACGTCAGCGTCAAGGCGACGCGGGGAGAGGGAATGGGCTTCGTCGGCCGCGGCGAGGGCGCCGCGGCGCTGGCAATCGCTACCTTGAGCTCATGAACCGGATCCACAACGTGATCTGCTCCTCGGGGTGGTGGCGGGGCCGGGTCGAGCAGAAGCTGGTGCCGTGGGGACTGGCGGGCGTCGAGCTCGGCGATCGGGTGCTTGAGATCGGTCCGGGGTTCGGTGCGACGACGCGCGTGCTGTCGGAGCGGCTTGGTCATCTCGACGTGCTCGAGCTGGAGCCTCGCTACTGCGAGAAGCTGCGCGCCGAGCTCGGGCAGCGGGTGACGGTGACGCAGGGCGATGCGACCCGGCTTCCGTACCCCGACGGCACCTTCTCGGCCGTCCTCTGCTTCACGATGCTCCACCACATTCCGAGCCCCGACCTCCAGGACCGGGCGCTCGCGGAGATCGCGCGGGTGCTTGAGCCCGGCGGCGTGTTCGCCGGAACCGACAGCGTCGGCACCGGCACGCTGTTCAAGCTGATTCACCTCGGGGACACGTTGGTGCTGATCGACCCGGACGGGCTGCCCGACCGCCTTCGCTCGGTCGGTCTCGCAGAGCCGGCGGTGAAGCGGAGCAACGGCTCGTTCCGCTTCAGGGCGCTGAAGCCGGCTTGAGCGTGCGCGGGCCCTACAGCGTGTTGAAGCAGCCGTAGATCGTGAACAGCGGGTTGACGACGGTGTTGCCGGAAGCGTCTTTCATCGTCTGGTTCCCGACGAACGACGGCGGCGACACGGCCTTGTAGCAGCCGTCCGCCGTGACGCTGACGTCGTAGGTGACCGGCGTCTGCTGGAACGGCTGCGCCCCGGGCTGGGGGATGAACACCGTCAGCGTGCAGACCCAGTCGCCCGGGCCATCGGGCGTGCCGGCGCGGCGACTGCAATTGGGGAGCACGTTCAGCTTCGCGCCCGGCGCGACGCTCCGGCCGAGCTGGCGCTGCTGCAAGAGCGTCAGGTTGTTGAACGTCGGCGTGATGCTCGCCCGCACCCTGGACGGCGTGACCCCGGCGGGGCCCCAGTTGGTGGCGATCGCGAGGAACGCGATCAAGACGGCCGTCACGACCGCGACCCGGATCGGCATCACCCATCCCGGCCGGCTGCTGACCGTGGTGCCCGCGAAGTCGCGGCGGCGAAGGATCATCCAGGAGGCCGTGAGCGCGAGGACGATCCAGATCAGGCTCACGACGCACGCGATCGCGAGCGGCCCGTAGTACGGGTGTGTGGTGAACAGCGCGTGCCAGGAGAGGAACGCCGAGGAGACGAGCAGCAAATGGACGATCGTGCCGCTGCCGACCAAGGCGAGCAGGTTCAGCACCAGGGCGACCAGCGCCGGGCCGATCACGCCGATGATCCCGTTGCGCGTCCAGACCGAGAACAGGACCGCGAGGCTCGTGTACGCCAGCATCGGCAGCAGGCAGATCAGCCAGCTGAGCAGCGTCAGTCCCAGCGTGTGCGGCACGGACAGCTCGTAGCCGCCCAACCCGACGAGCGGATGCCAGCCGACCAGCACCAGGCCGGCGACCAGCGTCGAGATCGCGGTCAACGCGAGCAGGCCGGCCGAGTATGCGGCGGCCGCCAGCACCTTCCCCGCGAACAGGTCCCATCGCGTCCGAGAGCGCGTCAGCACCGTCTTCCACGTCCCGTAGCGGTCCTCCGAGGAGAACATGTCCCCCGCGAGCACGCCGGCGATCACCGGGAACCCCCAGGCGCCGGCGAACCCGAGCACAACCAGCGAGACCGCGAACCCGGTCGTGTGGACCCATACGCCGAACAGCGTGTCGGCGGGGCTCCCGCTCTGGATTCGCAGCACGCCGGCGAACGCGAACGGCCCGAGCACGCAGATCAGCGCGAGCACCCTCGTCGCGAGCTGCGTGCGCAGCTTGCGACTCTCGGCGCGGAAGACGCTCACGACGCTGCCGCTCACGCCGGCCCCGCCCGTTCGCCCTCGCCCGTGAGCGCGAAGAACATCGACTCGAGCGGGCTCGAGCGCAGCTCGAGCTCACGCACCGCCACCCCCGCGCGACCGAGCGTGAGCACGAATGCGTCCAGAGCACCCGTCTCGGCGGTGAGTGTCAGGCCCCCGGCGGAGCCGCCGGGGGAGGCCGTGATCCCGGGCTGGCGGCCGGCGAGCTCGAGCGCGTGGCTGTCGTCGCTCGTGCGCATCGCGTGGGCCGACCCCGGCGCCTGCTCCCGCAGCTCGCCGGCGGTCCCGTCCCACACCGTCTTGCCGCGCCGCAGCACGGTGAAGGCATCGCAGACGTCCTCGATCTCGGTGATCTGGTGGCTCGAGATCAGCACCGCGGTCCCGGCGGACGAGAGCTCGTTCAGCAGCCCCCCCATGTCGCGGACGCCGGCCGGGTCGAGGCCGGCGGTCGGCTCGTCGAGCAGCAGCAGCCGCGGCGCCCGCAGGAGTGCGGCCGCGATCCCCAAGCGCTGGCGCATCCCGGTCGAGTAGCCGCTGACCCGGTCGCCGGCGCGGTTGCTCAGCCCGACGCGCTCGAGCAGCTCCTCGACGCGCGCGGTGGCGCCGGATCCGTCGAGCTCGACGAGCAGCTCGAGGTTGGTCCGTCCGGGCAGATACGGGTAGAAGGTCGGGTTCTCGACGAACCCCGAGACGCCGTCGAGGCTCGCAGGATCGTTCGGATCAAGCGCCCGTCCGAACAGCTCGACCGACCCCTCGTCGGCCTTGACGAGGCCGAACAGCAGCCGCAGCAGTGTCGTCTTGCCGGCGCCGTTGGGGCCGAGTAGCCCGTGAACCTGGCCTTCCCTCACGGTCAGATCGACGCGGTCGACCGCGACGGTCGTCTCGAAGCGCTTCACCAGCCCCCTAGCGGATACGGCTGCCACCGGGGGCCACTATAAGTCGGGGCCGCGGCCGCCGCCGCGATCGCGGCACAGCCGGGACTGCTCGCGGCCTGCGGCTCCTCGTCCTCATCCCGTACGGCCGCGTCTCAGGCGGACTGGGCGAAGCTCGCGAAGACGCTCCACGGCAACCTTCTACGACCAGGCCAACCTAGGTATTCGACCTCGGCGCTCCTCTATAACGCGCTGTATGCCTCGATCCGTCCGCAGGGGATCGCGATGTGCGCGGACGCCGCCGACGCGCGCGCGGCGATGCTCTGGGCCTCCGAGACGGGGGAGGAGTTCACGGTGATGTCCGGCGCCCACAGCTACGCCGGCTATTCGACCTGGGAGGCGGCCGACCCGCCCGGCCTCGTCGCCGACCAACAGGACTGGCTGCAGTCGATCTACCGCTCGATGCAGTCCTACGTCCAGCCCCAGTCCTACCAGAACTGGCCCGACCGAACGCTGACCGACTGGAAGTCCGCCTACTACGGGCCGAATCTGCAGCGGCTGACCCAGGTCAAGGCGAAGTACGACCCGCACGACCGCTTCACGTACGCGCAGAGCATCCCGCTCAGCGCCTGAGGTTCGGCTCGCGTCAGCGTCTGCCGTGCCGGCGCGGCAGTTGCAGCGATCTCGTCGTCGCCCAGCCGGACACGCCGCCGGATACGCCGGTCGCGCGGACCCGGAACTGATAGGCGACACCGGGGCTTCCGACGAACAGCCGCGAACCAGCGCGGCCGCTGGTCACGAGCCCCCTGAAGTCGCGGAATCGTGGCTTCGTCTGCCGCACCTGCACCGTGAACGCCTTGGCCGCCACGCCGCTCGCGCTCCAGCTGACCCTGATCGCCGGGCGGGCTCTGGATCCGGCCAGCTTCGCTCGGATCCGCGCGAGCGGCGGTTTGATGTTGGCGGCGCACGGGCGGTTGAAGACGTCGGATCCGAACGAGGATTCGCCCGGGAGCCCGGCGTATCCGAGGTGGGACAGCCCGAACAGATCCTCGACGCTGCGCAGCAGCGTGTAGTGGTTGTAGGGGTTATTCGTGACGGTTCCCGGCTTGATGCACGGCGAGAGCAGGACCGCGCCGGTGTTGCCACCGCCGGGCCCGGTGATGCCCGGTTCGGGGCTGCTGGGTCCGGCGATCTCGCCGCAGCACGAGCTCGTGTCGCTCGTCGCCGACTCGTCGAAGACGATCGCCAGCAGTCCGTTCTGCTGCCGGAAGGCCGGGGAGGTCGTGATCTTCGGGACCCACTGCTGGAGGAACTGCTCGATGCCCGCGTAGCCCCCCGGACGCTTGGGGTCCTTGCAGGTCGCGTCGTGTCCGTCGGCGCACAGGTCCGGCGTGATGAACACGTAGTTGGGCGTGCTCGCGGCATTCGATAGGTCCTGAGGCAGCAGGTTGAGGTTGACGACGTGGCTGTCGCACAGGCTCGTGTCGTCGATGATCGAGTGGAAGTAGACGAACGGGTTGTGGCGCGTGGCGTACTGATCGGTCGCGGTCGCGCTCTGCGTGTGGTCCTGCTGGTTGATTCCCGGGTGGGCGCAGACGCTGGGCTCGCGCGCCGGGTCGGCGCCCATGCTCTGGTTGTAGTCGCGCCAGGTGAGGCCCGCGGCGTCGAGCTGGTCGGCGATCGTCTTGACGGCGCTCGGGTATACGCAGCCCGAACCGACCGCCTGGCCGTATGAGCTGATCGTGCCGGGCGTGAAGTCGCTGAACGAGAAGCAGTCGGCCTGGTTCTGCGGGTTCGGCGCCTGACCGGAGATCATCGAGATGTAGTTGTCGTTGCTGTTGTGCCCGGTCCCGTAGTACTTGGGCACGAACGCGCCCTGGCTCGTGAGCGTCTTTGACAGGTAGGGCGCCGGGGAATTAGGGCCGAAGCTCGACGCGGCCGACTCGTTCTCGAGCACGATCACGAACACGTGGCGGACCGGGGGGACCGCGGCCGCCGCGGCTCGCGCGGGCGTGCTTCCGGCGGGTGGCGCGAACGCCGCGGCGAGCGCCGCGAGTGTGAGTGAGAGCGCGAGCGCGGTCCGCCTCACAGCGTCACCCCGGGTCCGCACGCACGGCGGGCGGCTCGGTGGGCTGCCTCGACGCGGGCCCGGTGGCGGCTGGCATCGCGCGCGCGACGAAGGTGGTCGTAGCGCTCGGCCGACGTGGTGCACGCCTTCGAGACCTCGGTGGTAAGGGACTCGTCATTGGCGAACATGCGATCGTCCCCTTCCTCCTCCAGGTACGTGCAGACCGTCTGGGTGCCGTAGGCGGTCGGTCTGCCGGAGCCGTGCTCGAGCACCGAGTATGCGTGCCCCGTGGCGGGCTGCGGGCTCAGGCGCTTGTCGAGCAGCACGACGCCACTGGTGTACTGGAAGTCACCACCGCACTCGTGGGCGAGCTTTACCTCGATCCGGATCGGCGCGGTGCGGTCGTCGAGCATCCCCGCGTCGGCGCTCACGCGGACCGTCACCGCGAGCGGCTGGTGCAGCCGTGCGACCGGGGCCACGCCGATGTCCAGGCGGACCGGCGTGAAGCTGTCGGCAGCCGCGACGCCAGCGGGGATGCCGCCGGCGAGGGCGAGCATCGCCAACGTCCGGAGCGCGCGTCTCATGGCCGCATCCCGAGCTTCGAGGGATGGCGGTACATGGTCGACGGCGTCGCCGCGCGGTACTTGAACCCGAGCCGCTCGAGATATCCGGAGCTCAGAAGCTTCTCGAGGTCGTGCGGCTTCGCCCGCTGCGGCTGCGGGCCGGCGGCCGGTGGGCCGGGAGGTGAGCCGAGAACTGTGCCGACCCCGACTCCGACGCCGCTGGTGTCGGCAGGGGGCGAGCCGCCGCAGGCCGTGGCGATCACGTGGGCGGGCGTCGGTAGCGAGGGCGGCTCCAGCCGGGGCTTGGATTCCCAGTCGAATGCGGTCGCGATGTTGTTCGCGTACAGGTCGCGCGGCGTCAGCGGATCGAGCCCGTAGCGGTAACGGATCATCTTCAGGATCGACTCGAACCCGTAGACCGAGTGGTCGACGTGCCCGCGCCGCGCGTACGGCGAGACGACCACCGCCGGGATCCTCAGCCCCATCTGGCCGAAGTCGTTGGCCTCAGTTGAGCTTGCCCGGAGGTCGGGCACCCGTGGTGGGGCCACGTGATCGAAGAACCCACCCCACTCGTCGTAGACGATGAATAGGGCCCCCCGGTTGTACTGGGGAGACTCGATGAACGCATGCACCACGTCGGAGATGAACGCCTGGCCCACGCGGATGTCGCCGTGCGGGTGCTCGTCGCCGGAGGTGCCCTGGTCCTCGCCGTTGAACGAGGGATCCACGAACGACAGCGCCGGCAGGGTCCCGGCTGCCGCATGTTCGTAGTAGGTCTGCACGTGGCTCGAGCGCTTGAGCCCCGGCGTCCCCCACAGCGCCGACACGGGCAGGTCGGTGAAGAAGTACTGATTCGAGACGCCCGCTTTGCTGAGCGCGGCAAAGATCGTCGTGTCGGGGAGCCCGCCGGAGCTGGTCGGGAGCGAGTTGTCCTTCAGGCCGTACGACTGCGCGGCGTGCATGTACTCGCGGTTCGGGTACGTCGAGGACAGGACCGAGCAGAAGAAGCGGTCGAACGTCGTGAACCCCTTGGCGACGTGCGGTATGAATGGGAGGTCCGGCTCGGCGTAGTAGCCGATCGAGAAGACGTCGCTGGCAGCCTTGAGGAAGCCGTTCATGTGCCCGCCGCCCATCTCGGTCCGCCCCCCGTCCCACGAATGGTCGGGATCCAGGAACCCGCACCCCTGGTAGTTGTTGGCGAGCCGGTGGGTCGCGTACGTCTTGCCGTGGGTGTCGGTGAACCGCAGCCCCGCCTGCCGGCCGTCGGCGCCCGGAAGCCACCCGAGGTAGTGGTCGAACGAGCGGTTCTCCATCATCAGCACGACGAACGTGTCGATCGGCAGGTTGCGGGGCGAGGGCAGCGCGACGCGGCGCTGCCGGCGCGCCGCCTCGGCGACGACCGCGTCGGGATCGAGCATCAGGCCCATCCCGGCCGTCATTCCCGCAATCACCGCGGTCCGCTGCAGGAAGTCCCGGCGGGTGTGGAACGCTTCCGCGTCGAGCGCCTCGAAGCGCTCGGCCTCATCCCGGTCGTGGACGTCCACGCGCGGGATGATAAGGCGGCATCGCGCGGCGCGGCGGCGGTTCTGTTACCGAGTGGTTACAGACCCGGCGGATGCCGGACGACGAAGCCGCTGAACTCGCCGCCGCCCTGCGCCCAGCGCGTGCCCGACTCCGCCTGCGCGACGGTGTCGAAGCGCCAGCCCGCGACCGTCATCCAGACGTGGTCGGCGTTCGCATAGATCGTGATCCACCGCCCCGGGCCCGGGTCGCCCCAGTTCTCGAAGTCCCCCGAGACCATCGGCGACGAGACCAGACCGGCGGCGGCGAGCGCGTAGCTGACCGAGCCCGAGCAGTCGTAGCCGTTCGCCTGGAAGGACGCGTGGCCGCCGCCGTAGATGTAGGGGAGCGTCGCGATCGCGTTGCCGGCGGCGATCACCTGCGCCACCGCCGGCGGAGCGCCCGCGGGCGGCTGCACCATGCCACCGGTGTTGACGGTGATCCCGCCGACGTGTGCGTTGCCCGCCGCTGCCGCGGCCCTCGCCTGCGCGGCGGCGCGCGCCTCGAGCTTGTGCAGGTGGTCGCCCAGGTCGGCGAGCTTCGAGGCGTCGCCGCTGCGCGCCTGCTCCTGGCCGATCTTGCGGGCGAGCAGAGCTCCCTGGATCGCCGCCACCTGGTTGCGCTGCGTCAGCACCTGCTCGGTCAGCGCGCGGTCGCGCCGTTCGAGCACCGCGAGCCGGTCGGCCTCCCGGGTGACCTCGACCTTCGCGGTCCGGGTCAAGCCGACGACGCGGGCGTCCTGGTGGCCGATCTGGGTGAGGAACCGGAGTCGCTCGAGCAGGTCGCTGAAGCCGTGGGAATCGAGCACCACGCTCGTGAGGTCGGGCTGCTGGCCCTCATATCGCGCGACCAGGTTGGCCGCCAACGCCTTCGCCGCGAGCCGCAGCCGGTTCTCGAGGTCGAGCAGGTGCTTGCGCGCCGCAAGCAGCTGGGTCTGAACGCTGCTGAGCTCCGCCTCGCGGGCGTCGAGCTGCTGCTGGACCGCGCTCAGATGCGCCTGCGCCGTGGCGAGGCTCTCGCCCGTCTGCTTGATCCGTGCCGTCTCGGCCGCGATCTGCGACTGGAGGCTCGACGCCGCGGACTGGGCGTTCGAGATCTGGCTCTGAAGATCGCCCGAGCTCGTCGCCGTGAACGCGCTGCCGAGCAGCATCGCCGCGATCGCAAGCGTGGTCGGGAGGGCGCGCAGCGCCCAGGGCTTTCTGCCTTGGTGGGACACTCGATGTGGGGGGCGGCACCGCGGGGCCGGCGCCTCGCAGCGGGCGACCCTAACACGCTCCTCGCCACGGAAGCCCCAGAACGCTGCGTTGCAATAAATCCTGCAAAAGCAGGGAAACGCGGAGTGGTGGCGTGAGCTCGGAGCCGGGCTATGCGGCCCGGGCCGCGCGGCGCGCGGCGGCCTGCTCGCGCAGTTGCTCGTACTCGATCAGGCGCTTGAGCTGGCGCAGGCTACGTCGCAGGTGTGCCGACATCGTCGGGCTCGCGAGTCGCTCGGCGAGCCAGCCCCACAGCCCGGATCCGGCGACGCCGTAGGCCAACCGCAGCTCGACCTGCGTGCCGCCGCCGGGCCGCTCGCGCAGGCGCCAGCGCCCGCGCTGGTCGATCCCGAGGACGGAGGTCCACGCGAGCTCGTTGGGTTCGTCGAACTCGACGATCTCGATCAGGCCGCCGACCTCGGCGGCGCCTACCCGGAACAGCACGCGGTAGCGCGCCCCGAGTCCGATCGCGCGGTCTCCCTCGACCTCCCAGCGAGTCACGCCCGACATGAAGTTGAGAACGCGTTCGGGGTCGCAGACGGCGGCCCACACGCGCTCCATCGGCGCGGAGATCTGAATGCTGTCGGAGACCCTCATCCGAGCACCGGGAACCTGCGCTCGGCCGCGAGCGCGTCGAGCGTGTCCTGCATCAGGCGGATCAGGTGGTCGTAGACCTCGTCGAGGTCGGGGTCCGGACCGAACTCCTTGCGCAGGTCGATCGCCGGCAGGGTCTCGATCGTGATCTTGGCCGGCAGCGGGATGTGCCCGAGCATGTCGCCGAAGTTCAGCCCCCATGGCAGCGCGATCGAGATCGGCAGCACCTTCAGCCTCGCCCACCGGTCGGCCATCAGCAGCCGTGCCAGCCGCTCGCCGCGGCTGAGGAACAGCGCCGTCTCCTGGCCCCCGATCGAGACGACCGGAACGATCGGGACATCGCGGTCCAGGGCGAGCTTGATGAACCCCTTGCGGCCGCCGAAGTCGACCTTGTTGCGCTCCCAGGTGGGGCGGTGAACCTCGTAGTCGCCGCCCGGGTACACGAGCAGCACGGCGCCCGAATCGAGCGCCTTGCGCGCGTTGTTCGAGGACGCCGCAACCGTCCCAAATTTCCTCAGCCATCCGAGCGTCGGCATCGCCAGCACGAGGTTGTGGGCGAGCTGGTAGAAGCTCCGCTCGACGCCGAAGAAGGTCGTGAACGCGAGCGTGAAGATCCCGGTGTCGGGGGTCAGGTTGCCACCCGAGTGGTTGCCGACCAGCAGCACCGGACCCTCGTCGGGGATGTTTCCGAGGCCGCGCACCTCGCCGCGGAACCAGAGGCTCGCGAGCATCCACATCCACGGCAGCTGCTCGCGGATGTAGTCGGGGTCGCGCTCGTCCAGGTCGGCGCGAGGGATCCGCCGCTGGACCTGGCCGGCCAGGCCCCGCACCGCGCGCGAGACCAGCGAGCCTCCGCGGCCGGAATCCGGCTTCCGCGGGCCGCCGGCGTCGTGGCCGTTGCGACTCGGTGCGCTGACGAGCGAGCTCGACGCCATTACCGAATCCTAGGCGCCGCTACGCGGCTTCGGCCTGCGAGCGCGATCCGACCCGCCTGGAGACCGAGCCCGACAGCGGGTCCGTCTCCTCGGATCGGGCGAAGAACCGCAGCAGCAGCTCGTGCGTCTCGTCCGGGCGCTCGACCTGGGGGACGTGACCGCACAGGTCCAGCGTGACCTGCTCAGCGCCCGGGAGCCAACGCTGGACGTGACGGCCGAACGCCGCCGGGACCAGCGGATCGTGGGTGCCCCAGATGAACAGCGCCGGCGGCTTCAGGCCGGCGAGCCGCGGATAGAACCCCTTTCGGCCGAACGGCGCCTCGAGGTAGATGTTCCGGGCGCTGGCCAGGAACGCGAAGCGCGCCCCGGCGGTGTGGTAGATCCGCCGGAACTCGTCGACGACCAGGTCACCGACGGCCGGGTCGATCGCGTCCGGGTTGTAGAAGAAGCTCTTGAACTGAGACGCCACCAGCGACCGCCTGAACCCGTGTGGGAGCAGCCCGAACTCCGGGCGCAGCAGCCGCACGATCGGGTGAAGGCCGCGCTTGACCCACGCGACGGCGGGACACAGGAGCCCGAGCGCGCGGACCCGGTCGGGCGCCGCGAGACCGAGCTCGATCCCGACCCTGCCGCCCATCGAGTTCCCGACCACGTGCGTCCTGTCGATCCCGAGCTCATCCATCAGCCCGAGCATGATCTGGGCGAACCAGGCGGCGTTGTAGGAGCCGAGCGCCGGCTTCGAGGAGGACCCGAAGCCGGGGAGGTCCGGCGCGTGCACGCGGTACCGGGTGCTGAGCTCGGCGGCGGTCTCGAACATCGACGCGCGCGTGCTCCCGAGGCCGTGCAGGAGCAGCACATCCGGGCCCTTCCCCATCGTCAGCGTCGAGACCTGGTAGCGGCCGACCGGGACCTTGTGGATCTCGACCAGCGGCGGGCGGCCGCCCGGCAGGCGGAACATGCCCTCGAACGCGATCGCCTGGTCGAGGTTTCCCCTGACCCCGAGCAGGCGACGCTGGAAGGCGTCGATTCCGGAGAACTCGCCGTCGCGGAGGCGCACCCACGTGTCGGCGTCGGTCGTGAGCGTCACGTCGGCGCGGCGGCGGGTCGCCCCCTTGCGCACCCGGGCCGCGTGGTGGTCGCAACGGACCTCCCAGGTGTGACCGAGGTCGCAGAGCTTGATCCGGTAGGTCGCGTCGAAGCCCGGCGACGCACCCAGATATCGATCCGCGAGCGACCTGAACCCGTCTTCGACGATGTCGAGCCGCTCACGGCTCGGAAGCGTCCGAGGCATCCGCGCGGGCACGCTACAGCCCCTCCCGGGCGGAACGCCCGGCGGCCGCTAGGGTTCCCGGATCTTGCGAGAGATTTCGCTGCACGACACCCGCACGGGGACGGTGCAACCGCTGAGGCCGCGGGAGGGAGAGCCGGTCGGGATCTACGTGTGCGGCCCGACCGTGTACGGGCGCATCCACGTCGGTAACGCCCGCCCGTTCGTGGTCTTTTCGCTGCTGAAGCGTTTCCTCGTCCATGAGGGTCATCCCGTGATCCTTGTGACGAATATTACGGACGTCAACGACAAGATCTACGCGGCGGCCCAGCAACTCGGACGGCCGAGCGAGGATCTCGCCAGGGAGATGACCGCGGCGTACGTCGCCGACACCGACCGGCTGGAGCTCGGGAGACCCGATTTCGAGCCGCTCGCCAGCGAGGCGATCGACGGGATGATCGGGCTGATCGGGCGGTTGATCGAAGGCGGTCATGCCTATGCAGTCGACGGTGACGTCTACTTCAATGTGCGCAGCTACCCGGAATACGGACAGCTCAGCCACCGCAACGTCGACGACATGGACCAGGGCGAGGCGATCGAGGGCGCCGAGCTGAAGCGCGACCCGCTCGATTTCGCCCTCTGGAAGGCCCACAAGCCAGGCGAGGACACGGCCTGGGAGTCCCCGTGGGGACTCGGCCGACCCGGCTGGCACATCGAGTGCTCGGCGATGTCCGAGGCGATTCTCGGCCTCGACTTCGACGTCCACGGGGGAGGCTCCGACCTGATCTTCCCCCACCACGAGAACGAGGAGGCGCAGACCCACGCCGCCGAGGGCACGCGGCTCGCGCGCCTATGGGTGCACAACGGCATGGTCCGCCTCCAGGAGGCGAAGATGGCCAAGTCCGTCGGCAACATCTTCCTGCTGCACGAGGCGCTCGACGCCTACGGACGCGACGCGCTGCTGATGTACTTCTGCTCGGGCCACTACCGCCAGCCGATCGAGTTCGACGACGAGCGGCTCGAGCAGGCGCGCGCGAGCGTGCGACGCGTCCGCGAGGCCGCGCGCGGGCTGATTTCCGACGCCGATTCGCCGGCGTGGTCGGGGCCGTTGAAGGAGAGCTTCTTCGCCGCGCTAGCCGACGACTTCAATACGCCGGCGGCGCTGGCGGCCGTGTTCGAGTGGATCCGCGAGGCCAATCGAGCCGGCTCGGCCGGCGTCGGTTCCGCGGATCTCTCCGAGATGCTCGACGTTCTTGGCTTGGGAAACCTGTTCGTTGCCAAGGCGGTGGCGGCGCCGCCACGCGTGCAGGAGCTCGCCGACCTGCGCGAGGCCGCGCGGGCCGCCCGCGACTACGCCGAGGCCGATCGTCTGCGCGACGAGATCAGATCGCTCGGCTGGGAAGTGCGGGACGGTGCCGACGGGCCAGAGCTGCTGCCGCTCTGAACGCCGGTGATCGTTTACGGGCGAAATCCGGTGCGGGAGGCGATCCGGGGCCCGCGTACGGTCCGGCGGGTGTGGGCGAGCCGGGGGGCGCTGCGCGAGCCGTGGCTGGTGGGGCTTGATGTCGCGGTGGTTGAGGCCTCCGGAGACGAGCTCGAGCGTCGGGCGGGGTCTCCGGACCACCAGGGGGTGTGCGCAGACGTCTCCGAGTTTCGCTACGCCGACGCGGGCGAGCTGCTGGGCGTGGGCGACGCCTGCTGGCGTGCGACGCGCTGCTGGGCGTGCGAAACGCGCTGCTCGTCGCGCTCGACCAGGTCCAGGACCCCCAGAACCTCGGCGCCATCGCGCGGACGGCCGAGTGCGCCGGTGCGACCGGGCTCGTGATCCCAGAGCGTCGGGCCGCCGAGGTGACCGCGGCCGTGTGCAAGTCCTCGGCCGGCGCCGTCGAGCACCTGCCGGTCGCCCGGGTCCGCAACCTCGCGGACTTCCTGGGCGAGGCGAAGCAGGCCGGGATGTGGTGCTACGGCGCCTCCGCGGACGGGTCGGTCGCCTACGCCGAGGTCGACTGGGCGGGGCCGGTCGTGCTGGTGCTCGGGTCCGAGGGACGAGGCCTGCGACCCCGGGTGGCGGGCGCGTGCGACGCGCTGGTGTCGATCCCCTTGCGGGGGCGGATCGAGTCTCTGAGCGTCAGCGCTGCGGCTGCGGTGCTGTCGTACGCGGCGGGGGGCGGGCGGGGGTAGGGCTGAGAGGGGCGAGAGTGGCGAGAGGGGCGAGAGGGGTGGGAGGGGCGAGAGGGGTGGGAGGGGTGGGAGGGGCGAAAGGGGCGAGAGGCGCGGGCGTTTCCGTTGCGGGCTCGTCGCCACACGCCACGCGCGCAACAAGAACGACCGCTGCGGGCGCTCGTGTTGCGAGACCTCGCCGGCCCACGCTAGATCGCAACGAAAACGCCCGGCGCGTCCTCCTGGCTTGGGCGTTGCCCGCAAATACCGCCCCTTGACACCCCGATCGCCGTCTGTCACTCTGCCGCGCGGGAGATAAGGATCAACTGGAGGTTGAGATCTCCAGAATGAGAGAGGACGTGCGGCACGGGAGTTCCGCACGATTGGTGCGGCGCCAGGGGAGGTAACGCGCCACGAATTCCATACGGCTTGCGGCCGGGTGCCGGCAGCCAGAAGGGATCCCTCGTGGCCCGACTTTCCCCTAGTTCTCACTCTCAACTTCAGGTTGAGGATTCGTTCTTGATCGCGCTTGCCAAGCAGGGCAGCGCGGACGCGACACATCGGCTGGTGCGTCGCTATTACGGCTTCGTCCGGCTCAAGGCCTCGTCGTACTTCCTCGCCGGAGGGGACTCCGAGGACCTGATCCAGGAGGGCCTGGTCGGGCTCTACAAGGCGATCCGCGACTACAGATCCGACCGGGAGTCGAGCTTCCGGAACTTCGCCGAGCTGTGCATTACGCGGCAGATCATCACCGCGGTCAAGACCGCGACCCGCAACAAGCACACGCCGCTCAACCAGTACGTCTCGTTCTCGAGCACGCCGTCGGGCGACCCGGGCGAGAACGACTCGACGCTCGACGAGATGCTGCCGGGCTCCACGGTCCACGACCCGGTCAACCAGGTGATCAGCTCCGAGGAGCTGCGGGCGCTGGTGGCGTGCCTCTCGACGGCGCTGTCGGAGCTCGAGTCACGCGTGCTGGCGCTGTACCTCGACGGCCACTCCTACGAGGAGGTCGGCCACCGGCTCGGGTGCGACTGCAAGACCGTCGACAACGCGCTGCAGCGCGTCAAGCGCAAGGTCGGGCAGCACCTGTCCAAGCGCGCCGTGCCCGCGTGAGCGGCGCGCGCGGCCGCTAGCCCGTGGCCGGTCGCTAGCCCGCGCGGACCACGCGGCCACATCCCAGCAGCGTGATCGCGATCGGGCCGTCGGTGGTGACGTTGATCTTTGCGTTGCAGTCGACCCGGGCGCGGGGGACGTCGATCGCGGCGGTCGCGATGTTGGTCGCGTTGACGTCGACGGCGTCGCTCCGCGGGAGCCTTCGGCGTCGCGCCCCACGTCTGGCTGAAGCCGAGGTAGTGGAGATCGCCCATGTTGCCGCCGCTGAGCGTCCCGGGCGTGGGCGTGCCGAGCCCTACCGCGACCGGGCCGGCGCCGCCTGACGCGACCGGGTCGCCGACCCCGAACCCGTGTGAGACGGCGTCGATCTGGCCCTCGGGATCGCCATTGGACGCGGTGTGCGACTCGCTGCGTAGCGTCAGGCCGGAGACCCAATACGCGTGGTCGCCGTTGATCCCGTACTGGGTGTAGTTACGGGCGCCGTCGACGACGTACGTGACGTGCCACGGATTGCGGTCGACCTGTGCGCTCCCGAGGAACGCGGCCGCGGGCGCGAACTGGTCGTTGACCGCGAGCTCGAGATGGTCGGGGAACAACGCTGAGCACAGCGAGCTCGCGCAGGGCTGGTAGACGTCGAGCGCGTAGCGGTAGCCGAGGCTCGAGAGCTTGGTCGCGGTCTGCGTGTAGTCGGTGGCGTTGACCAGCTCGTCGGCCGAGTTGTTCCACATCAGCACCGGCAGGTTGCGCATCGAGGCGAGCACGTCGGCGTTGGGCTCGTAGCCGACGGTCGGCTGCGCGCGTGCGAACAGGTCGGGGAACTCGGCGCCGAGCTTGAACGTGCCCATCCCGCCCATCGAGTAGCCGGTGATCTCCGTATACGCGGAATTCAGCGCGTAGAGACGGGCGACGTCGGCCCAGACCTCGAACACGTCGGCGCCGCCGAGCCCCTGGTAGAACTGATCCGGACCGCGCGCCTCGGGGGTGATCACGATCGACGGCACCGCCCGGTCCGCGAACTGGGACTGGTTGCGGGTACCGGTGTACTGGTTGTAGTTCGCCGACAGCGAGTGCAGGAGCAGCGTCATGCCCCAGCCACCGGCGGGCGTCCTGCCACGCGGCACGTAGACGGTGTACGGCTCGAGCTGACCGTTGTACTCGGGCTTACAGGAGGCCGGGTCGCTCGAGCCCTGGAGGCCGCACTCGCTCGAGAAGTTGGCGCCCTGCGCCGGCTCGTAATGGCTCGCGAGGATCCGGTTGATCGGACCGGTCGTCGGGATCTGCGAGTTGTCCGTGACCCGCTTCTGCAGCTTGGCGAAGCTCACGTCCGCGTGGAACTTCGAGATGTCTCCGCTCGCGAGCGCGGTGCCCTGGGCCTCGTCGCGCCACCACCGCGGGTCGGCCAGCGCGCCCGACCCCGCCGTCACGGACGGCAGCGGCTCCTGGCTGTTCGACCTGAACGCGACGTTGAAGAAGGCCGGCGGGTTCGAGGCGATGCCGGCACCGCCTGGCTGCGTCGCACTTGCGGTCGCGCCCGGGAGCAGGTAGCGGCCGGTGGAGTGGTTCCAGAGTCCGACGCCCATCGCGAGCCGGACGGTGCCGCCGCCGGGATTCCAGGCGCCGTGCGGGACGTCGACCTCGATCTGGCGGCGGTGGGGGTCGACCTTCACCGTCGGCGCCGGCCCCGGGACCCGAGCGCCGCCCGACGCGCGAACGAGGTCGGCGACGAGCTTCGAGCCCGACGGGTGGACGGTCAGGAACATCGAAGCCGGAGCGCTCACGTTCGCGCCGTCCGGGAACGGATACGTCTTCCCCGCGACCCCTCCGATCGCGATCGAGAACGCGATCAGCGACGGGTTCTCGAGCGTGTTCAGCGTGACCCTGAAGGCAGTGGCGGTGGCGAGCGGCTTGACGCGGAACTCGACCAGGTCGGCCGCGTCGTTCGCGTAGCCGGCACCTGTGGGATACGCGTACGTGCCGTCGGGCTTGGAGAACGTGTCGCCGGTGGCGCGGGGATCGGCAGGGTCCGGGAGCTCACGCGCGCCGTGATCGTCATAGAGCCAGTCCTGGTAGAGGAACTCGCCGTCGCGGTACACGGAGGCGCCCGAGACGAGGATCGGTGGCGCGTGCCAGAGCCCGCTGTCCGTCAGCTGCGGCGCGACCGCGGGCGGCTGGTAGAGGATCGATGGCCCCGGGCGCGATCCGGGCCCGGTGTACAGCGAGGCGCCCATCGCTCCGGGCGCAGCGCACATGGCCACCGCCGCTGCGGACGCCAATGCGGCGACCGCGGAGAAACGCCTCCCGCTCCTCATGCCGCCGGACGTTACAAGACATATTCGCGAGATGTCTCAGTTGGTGAGTCGTGGGGCGAAGGCGTCACGGGAGCGGAGGCCGCCAGCCCCCCCGTAACACCGCTGTAACTCCCGTGATCAAGTGGGAAGGACCGCTTGCGGGTGCGGGAAAGAGTCGCTACTCTCGGCGCGAGGCGTAGGTCGCGCCAGGGGGCTGGTCAGGTTCGGGAGGCACGACGCTTGGATGCCGTGGGGTACGCCGCGTCGAATCCACATCCGGTCCACCTCTAGGGGGTATTCATGCATATGCAGTCAAGGCCCGGGCGCATGCTCATGCGTCTGGGGTCGATCGGCGGGGCTACGCTGCTCGCGGCCGCCGTGCTGGCGACCTCAGCCAGTGCAGACGCGGTCTGCGGAGGCCGGCGCGTCGCTGCGTTCCAGTGCCTGCAGTACCAGTTCGAGACGCTGAACGACAACGCCGACACGACGTTCAATCAGCTGCTTGGGATCAACACCAAGGGTCAGATCGCGGGCTACTTCGGCTCGGGGGCGCAGGACCATCCGAACAAGGGGTACCTGCTTGTCCCGCAGAACGGTGGGTACAGCCAGGGGGGCTACCAGGACACGAACTTTCCGAAATCCGCTCAGACTCAGGTCACGGGCGTGAACGAGGGCGGCACACTGGTCGGATTCTGGGCCGACCAGAACGGCGCCAACTTCGGCTGGCTCAAGAAGCCGAACGGGAAATTCGTCAACATGAACTTCCCGACTCAGGACAACTCGAGCCCGGCAGTCAACCAGCTGCTCGGGGTCAACAACTCGGGCACGGCGGTCGGCTTCTATAACGACGCCGCCGGCAACAGCCATGGGTACTGGACCAACGGCTCGGGAAGCTTCAAAGCGATCCGCGTTCCGTCGAACGTGACGAGCGACACCGCGGCCGCCGTGAACGATCGTCGCGACATCGCGGGCTTCGCGACGACGAGCGACGGCACCACGGAGGGCTTCCTGATCGCCAACGGGTCGTTCACGCCGATCATGTATCCGGGCTCGACCACGACGCAGGCGCTCGGCGTCAACAACAGCGACGAGGTCGTGGGCGTGTACACGACTGGAAGCGGTGACAACGCCCAGATGTTCGGATTCACCTGGACCAACAGGCAAAGCCCCGGACAGACAAACATGACCCGCGTGTTCCAGACGGTCAGCGACCCGAACGGCCAGGGGACGACCACGGTCAACGGGGTCTCCAGCTGCGGGAACATCGTCGGCTTCTACGTCGACGGCAACGGCAACACCGACGGCATGCTCGGGATCGCCGGGAACACGCCCGGTGGCGCGCGCGACGCATCCGCGGCGGCTGTGTCCCACAAGAAGAACAAGAAGAAGCACAAGAAGCCGAAGAAGCCGTCCGGCCGCTGCTGAGAGCGTTCGTCCGCCCGCGGGGCGGGTAGCTCGCGCGCGCCGGGGCCCGACAATGGGGCCCCGGCGCGCTCGGGCGCTCTCTGACTGGCGCCCCGAGGTTTCGCCGTCGGCGCCTCAGGTCACGGCGAACCGGCTCGCGATGTCGTACCGGTACACGTACATCGTCAGC
Organism: uncultured Solirubrobacterales bacterium; assembly: GCA_963770735.1. Classification (GTDB taxonomy): domain Bacteria; phylum Actinomycetota; class Thermoleophilia; order Solirubrobacterales; family Solirubrobacteraceae; genus Palsa-465. The sequence goes on from CAVYRB010000003.1 coordinate 525,537, forward strand.
TGTCCGATGCGGTAGACGGCCGCCGGCCGGCCGAGGCCGGGGACCACAGCGGGCACGAGCCGCTGCCGCGAGTCGGTCAGCAGGAAGGTGCCGGTCCCCGCACGCGGCGTGTACCAACTCGAGATGTAGTGAAGGTCGAACGGGCACAGGCGAGCGCCCTGGTCGCAGACTGACACCGGGTACACGTTGACGCCGAAATGGGTCGCCCAGGTGATCGGCGCTGCATCCCAGTAGCCCGCGTACCCGACCCGGAGGTGGTTCGCGGCGGCGACCGAGGCGACCCGCTTGGCCAGATCCGTGGGCGGGAATCGCTGCGGGTTTCGCGTGGCGACTCCCTGCGACAGCGCGACGATCGCCGACAGCGCGATCACGCAGGTCCCGATCACCGCCACCGCCTGGGTGAAGATGCGACGTGCCGCGATCGCGGGGATGACCGCGGCAGCGGCGTAGATCAGACCGACGAGATAGCGGTCGGCATGGATGTCGACCGGCACCGCGCTGAGCAGGAACGCGCCGGTGAGCAGCATCGCCGACGAGCACCAGAAGACGACGAACGCCAGCCACGCGGGCGCGTGCTGAGAGGCGCCGGCAAGGGCGGGGAGGCGGGGCTCGGGAACCGGTACCGCCGGCGGCTCCCATCGCTCGCCGGAGCGGCGCCAGCGGACGCGGAGCTCGCGCCAGCCGATCCGTGGCAGCAGCACGACCGCGAAGATGCTGAGCACGGCGCACACGATCGCGAGCGCGGAGGTGAATGTCAGCGGCCGACCGAAGAAATCGCCGTTCCCGAGCACCGCCACCGACTGCCACCAGAGCCTGAAGTTCGATCCGATCTTCTCTGCGCTCGCCAGCGCGTTCGTGTGAAGCCCCGGCTCGGGCCCGACGTGGAGCGCGGACATCGCGATCGCGGTGCCGGCCCAGGCGAGCGCCGCGACCACGAGCATGCCCGCACCGACGACGGTTGCGCGGACGGCGTCAGCGCCGCCGGCCAACACCTGCGTCGCGATCAGCGCGAGCACGAACGGGGCCAGCCCCGCGATCGCGAGCAGCGGGTCCGATGCGGCGTTGACCCCGATCACGGCGCCCACGACGAGCGAAAGCGAGACGAGCACCCACGGCCTCAGCGTCCTGGAACGGCGCTCGAGCAGCACCACGAACGCCCCGAGCAGCCCGATGCAGAACCAATCCGGAGCGTGTTGCGTCATCGACAGCAGCAGATGGAACGTCGTGGGGGCAGCGCACACGAGCAGTACTCCCGTGAGGCTCGCCGCGAACGGCCCCGCCACCTGCCACACCGACCATGCGGTCAGGCCGGCGCCGGCGAGCGCCATTGCGTAGGGCGCGATCTCCCACACATGGCGATGCGCCGGCAACCACTTGGTGGCAAGCAGGAACAGGAGGCTCGAGTACCAGCCGAACTCGCCGAGAACCACGTGCGCGCTCGTGGGCGCCCTACTGAACAGCTCGCCGATCACCGGCGCAGAAACGGCGTCGGCGTCGAGATTTGCCGCCGTCACGATTCCCCGGAACCGGAGAACGAGGAGGATCAGGTAGAGCACGCCGAAAGGCACGGCGGCCCAGCGCCAGTTACGGACGATCGAGCGCCACATCGCTCAGCAGAGTGTCGCGAATGATTACGCTGCGTACGGAGTGAGCTCGTCGACACTCGAAGCGGTCGTATTTGATCTGGATGGCGTGCTGATCGAGTCCGAGTCGGTATGGGACGCCGCGCGCCGGGAGGTCGTCGCCGAGACCGGGGGGCACTGGCGGGACGGGGCGACCCGCGCGATGCTGGGCATGAGCGCGCCGGAGTGGTCGCGGTACGTGCGGGACGAGCTCGACGTGCCGCTCTCCCCGGAGCAGATCAACGCTCGCGTCGTCGCGCACGTGTTGGAGCGATACCGCCAGGCGCTGCCGCTGCTTCCGGGGGCGGTCGCGGCGGTCAGGGGCCTCGCGGCGCGCTGGCCGCTCGGCCTCGCGACATCTTCGAACCGGCCGGTGATAGACGCGGTCCTCGAATCCGCCGGCCTGACCGACTGCTTCGCGGTCACGGTGTCCGGAGACGAGGTCGCCAGGGGCAAGCCTTCCCCGGACGTGTATCTCGAGGCGACCCGCCGGCTCGGGGTCAAGCCGGCCGACGCCGCCGCGGTCGAGGACTCGACCAACGGGCTGCGGGCCGCCGCCGCGGCGGGGATGGTGGTGATCGCGATTCCGAACCGGGAATTCCCGCCGTCGGAGGACGCGCTCGCGTTCGCCAACAGGGTCCTGCCCTCGCTCGAGGCGCTCACGCCGGACGCGATCCTTGAGGCGTTGGACGGCCGCACGCCGGGGGCGTAGGGTTCTCGCATGTCTCCGATCTCGCGCGGGTTCCTGGGGCGCCGGCACCCGGTCGAAGATCCCTCGCGCGTCCCGCCCGGCCAGTACGTGACCGACGGACTTCCCGGTGCTCTCCGCCGGCCCGACGCCGCACACGCCGCTCGAGCAGTGGAGTTCACGATCGCGCGGCGCGGTCGACGAGCCCGCGTCGTGGACGCTGGGACGAGTTCCTCGCGCTGCCCGCGCGAGACGCCGACGGTCGACATCCACTGCGTGACGAAGTGGTCGAAGCTCGACACCAGCTGGAAGGGCGTGTCGGTCGACACGCTGCTCGAGCGGCGTCGAGACCGAGGCCGAGTACGTGACCGCGTTCTGCGACGGCGGCTACACGACCAACCTGCGCGCTCGAGGACGTGACCGGCGGCAAGGCGTGGGTGGCGTACGAGTACGGCGGCGAGCCGCTCGAGCCCGAGCACGGCGGCCCCGCGCGGCTGCTGGTTCCGCACCTGTACTTCTGGAAGAGCGCGAAGTGGGTGCGCGGGCTGCGGCTGACGCCGGCCGACGAGCCGGGCTTCTGGGAGGGCTACGGCTACCACAACCACGGCGATCCTTGGCTCGAACAGCGCTACCAGGGAGACTGACCTGGCAGCTCGGGCGCGTCGTCGAGCTCGTCGACGAGACCGCGCGGACGAAGAGCATCGATGCTCGATCTGCCCGACTGGCCGGGCCACCGCGCGGGCCAGCACGTCGACGTCCGGCTCACCGCCGAGGACGGCTACCAGGCGCAGCGCAGCTACTCGATCGCGTCGGCGCCCGAGGACGACGAGCTGGTGCTGACCGTCGAGCGACTCGACGACGGCGAGGTCTCGCCGTACCTGGTCGACGTGCTCCGGCCGGGAGACGAGCTCGAGCTGCGCGGGCCGATCGGCGGCTACTTCGTCTGGGAGGAGTCGCTCGGCGGGCCGCTGCTGCTCGTCGCGGGCGGATCGGGGATCGTCCCGTTCCGGGCGATGCTCCGCCACCGGCTGCCGCGACCGCAGCGACGTGCCGGTGCGGCTGCTGTATTCGTCGCGGTCCGCTGGAGGAGCTGATCTACCGCGACGAGCTGATGCGCCGCGGGAGCCGACGACGGGATCGACGTCGAGCTCACGCTCACGCGCGAGGCGCCGCGACGGGTTGGAGCGGCCATCGCGGCCGGATCGACGCGCAGCTGCTCGACCAGGTCGCGTGGGCGCCGGCAGAGCGCCCCCTGATCTACTCGTGCGGCCCGACGGCGCTCGTCGAGAGCGTGTGCGAACACGCTCGTCGAGGCCGGACACGACAAGAGCCGGATTCGCCTTGAGCGGTTCGGGCCGACGGGGAGCTAGGTATATGCGCGTTCTCGCAGCGGCGCTTGGTCTGCTCGGTCCGCGCATGTCGCACCACGGCGACGGTTCGAGCGTGGGCCAAGTCAACGCTCCGCTCGGCGCCTTCACGGTGGAGGTGTGCGTCGACGCCAAGAACCAGGTACGCGAATCGAACGAGGCGAACAACTGCACGACGCTGCCCACGCCCAGAAGTTTCTTCGTCGCCGCCGAGACATGGTTCGGGGCGATCAGCGGCACGACGCCGTCCTCGCCCGGCGGTACCGACCACGAGTCCTGGATCTCGAACGACGCGAGCCTCGACTTCGACCAGTACGACGGGGGAGGTAGGTTCTCGTACCTGTTCAACGGCACCGTCACCTGGATCGACGACGGCACCTCATCGGGCACCGACTGCACCGTCAGCGGCGGGGGCAGCAAGACCTACCACGACGACGCCTCGATCGGTGGGCTGACCGTGGACTACCTGCACGGCGTGTACCTCACCGGCGGCCTGACCGAGCAGGTCGACGGCCGCTTCTACAAGATCACCACGAGCTGTCCGCTCGGGGGTGGAGGCACATCGATGGGTCCGCTCGAGCAGGACTTCTGGGACCCATCGCCAAACGACTTGCCGATTCACCTCCCGTTCGGAGCGACGGAGCTGCCGGGAAGTCCTTCCGAAACCGTCGACGAAGCGACCTGGACCTGGGACCTCAAGGCGGGCTTCCGCAGCCCGAGCCAGTAGCGATGGAAGCGCTCGATGGAAACGCGATCGCCGGCGAGCTGTACGAGGTGTTCGGCTCGGAGATGACCGCGATGAGCGGCAGGTGCCGGTTCTGCGGCGCCGTCAATCATGTGGCGCAGCTCCGCGTCTACATGCGCGCCCCGGGTCCGGTTGGGCGCTGCCCGGCGTGCATGCGGGTCGTGCTCGTGCTGACCCGCATCCACGGCACCGTCAGGCTCGACGCGTCCGGCTTCGAGCTGTCCGCCTAGGGCTTCGCGTCTCGGGCTTCAGCGCGACCGCCGCCTCGGGCGTGGCGACGTGGAAGCTGAAGCTCTCCTCGAGGTACAGCCGCACGACCTCGGCGTCGTGGGAGTCGTAGCCGATCGACAGGTCCTGGCCGGACTCGAACAGGAAGTCGCCGCCGCGCAGGCTGACCACGACCGCGCCGTCGACGCCGGGCGCCCAGACGATCGGGCCCTCGAGGATCTTGCGCAGGTGATCGAGCAGCGGGTAGCCGCCGTGCTCGGCCGTCTCGACCACGCGGCGGTACTGCTCGCGGCCGAGCGCGAGGCCGTACGGGCCGGTGATGCCGCTGCACAGCAGCCGCTCGACGGCGCTCGCGACCTGGCGCGGGTAGCCGTCCGGCGTCTCCGAGCTGCAGCGGGTCGTGCGGCGAGGCCTCGGCGATGCCGGTGATCGCGCCGTGCCAGCCGTGGAACACGGCGACGTTCTCGGCGATCGCGATCTGGTGCGCGGCCCTGTCGAGCGCCTCCAGGTCGGTGTCGTCGGCGCCGCGGTCGGCGTCGCGCAGCTCGGCGCGCGAGAGCTCGAAGTCCGCGCGCACCTCGACCAGCGGCAGCACGCGGCGCTGCAGGCCGGACACGCCCTCGCAGGGGCCCGGCGAGCGCCGTCGACGCGGCCGAGGTTGGTCGCCGAGTACTCCCAGCCGTGCGGGCCGGAGAAGTCGACGAGCTTGCGCGCGGCGAGCGCCGGCGTCAGCCGCTCGCGCGCCTCCTCGTCGAGCAGCGCCCAGCCGGCGTCGCTGATCGGCGCGTTGCGAGCGGAGCAGGTGGTTCATCGCGAGGCTCCTCTCAGGCTGCCGATCCCGAGCGAGCCGTCCTGGAAGGCGCCGCCGGCGCCGGCGCCGTCGCCCTTCCAGCGCCTCCGCCTCGGCCTCCTCGCCGTGCTCGACGATGTCGCCGGGCTGGAACAGGATCCCCTGCGCGATCTCGCGCCACGGCGGCGTGCGCCGCAGCAGGAACTCGAGGTCCATGCTGAAGTGCTTGAACTCCTCGCCCTGGGCGTCGCGCATCACCGCGAGCGCCTCCGGGTCGCGTCTCGACCGCGAGCCGCTGCTCGTACCAGCCGATCGCCTCGGCCTCCTCGGTCAGCGACGCGCACAGACGCGCGAACGTCCGCGTCGCGGGCGGGAGCTCCTCGGGCGGCTCGTGGTACTGGTCGAAACCCATCGGAACTCCTTCGTGCGGTCGCGGGGCTGGGTCTACCCGGCACCCTACTGCTATACGCCGCGGGGGCTTGCGTGCCCGTCCGCGTCGCCAGACGAGACCGTCGCGCACGACGTCATCGCCTCCTCGGGGAGACCGCATGGAGTACGGTCAGCTCCTACCTCGCGAGCGCGCCGGCGATCGCCAGGTAGGCCTTTGCGGTTGAACTGACCGGGGAAGGTTCCGTGTCCCGTAGCGTCTTCAGGACCGGGAGGACGAAACCGGAGGTTCCACAGTGAAACGAATGATGATTGCGATGCTCGCCGCGGCCGCCGTTGCCGCCGCCGTGGCCGGACCGGCGGCCGCCGGCACGAGCCCGGCGACCCTGAAGCTGAAGAAGACGAGCGTGGGGACGATCCTCGTGAACGGCCGCGGGTTCACCCTGTACGCGTTCACCAAGGACAGCCGCAACCACGAGGCGTGCCAGAGCATCGGCGGCTGCCTCAGCCTGTGGCCGGTCGTCGGCGGTTCCGGCAGGCCGAACCTCGGTCGCGGCGTGAAGCGCTCGCTGGTCGGGACGATCGCGCTCAAGAGCGGCAAGAAGCAGCTGACGTACGGCGGACATCCGCTGTACAGGTACGCCGCCGACAGCGGCCCAGGCCAGACCTTCTACGTCAACTTCCTGCAGTTCGGTGGCCGCTGGCCGGCAGTCAACGCCGCCGGCCGCGAGGTGAAATAGGACCACGGCCGGGGCCCGGGCGGCTCCGGGGGCGGGCGCCGCGGCGGCGGACGCCCCCGGAGCGCCCCATCTACGGCTTCAAGCACTCCCGCCAGCGCGTCGGCCTCGCGCGGCGGCACATCCGAGATCAGTGAGCCGAGCTGCCGCCGGAGGAGACGCTCCGCCGATCGGATCGCCCGGACCCCGGTCGGCGACAGCGCAAGCGCGTGACGTCTACGGTCAGCCGGGACGGGGGTTCGCTCGACGAGTTCGGCGTCGTCCAGCGCGGCGATCAGCTGGGACGCCGCCGGGCCGGACACGCCGGTCCGGCGCGCGATCTCGGCTCCGCCCGCGCCTTCCTCGGCGATCGCGCGTAGCGCCAGGTACTGCGCGAGCGTGAGCGGTGGGTCGTGCGCGGCGAGCAGCCGCTCGATCCAGCGCGTGATCGGCGGGGCGATCGAGACGAGCGCGTCAATCGCGTTCGCGCGAGCTGTTTCGGGGTGTCGGGGTTGGGGCATTAGATAAGTAGACTTAACTGTTAAGCATGCCTATCTACTGCGAAATCCTCCCATGACGACCCTGATCGAGCAATTCGGGGCGCTCGGCGTGTTCCTGCTGATGATCCCGGAGAGCGCGTGCATCCCGATCCCGAGCGAGCTGACGCTGCTGTTCGCCGGATACGCGGTCGCGCAGGGATGGATGAGCTTTCCGCTCGCCGTGCTCGCCGCGACCGCCGGCAACGTCGTCGGATCGGTGCTGGCCTACGGGGTCGGGGCGAGCGGTGTCCCGCGGCGGATTCCGCTGGCCGGGCGAGTGCTGGGACGCTGGGAGGCGCTGCTCGATCGGCAAGGAACCAGAGCGGTGTTCGTCGCGCGCCTGCTCCCGCTGGCCCGGACGTTCGTATCGCTCCCGGCCGGCGCGAGGCATGTCGAGTTCGGTCCGTTCCTGGTGCTCACAGCCGCGGGCTGCGCGCTGTGGGCGATCGCGTTCGTGCTGCTCGGGATGGTCGCCGGCGCCGCGTGGAGCGCGATCGACTCGGTGCTCGGGCGGGTGCTGCTCGGCGTCGGCGTGGCGGCGATCGTGGTCTCGCTCGCACGCCGAGCCCGTTAGCTTTGGCGCCGTGCACCCGACGGCGGCACGCCTCGCCCAGCGCCTCGAGCAGCGTGGGCTGCGGATCGACGTGCGGACGCTCGACGACTCCGCCCGAACCGCCGCGATGGCGGCCGCGGCGCTCGACGTCGAGGTCGGCCAGATCGTCAAGTCACTCGTGTTCCTCCGGGGGGACGAGCCGGTTCTCGTCCTCTGCGCCGGCGATCGCCGGGTCGACGCGGCGCGGCTGTGGGCTCGAGCCGGCCCCGGCCGACCGGGTTCGCGCGGTCACCGGATTCTCGATCGGCGGAGTCCCGCCGCTCGGCCACGATGCCGAGCTACCGACGACGATCGACGAGTCGCTGCGGCGCTTCGAGGTCGTGTGGGCCGCCGCCGGCACCCCGCACGACGTGTTCGCGGTCGCCACCAAGGAGCTGATCGGCGCGATCCCGGGGGCTGATGTGACCGCGGTCAGCTGAGTGACCGACCGGTTGCCGACGGGGGGCGGTTCGCAGTAGGCTGCGACGAGTGGGAGTCGTCTCCGGCTTTGGGGGTTGGTTTCTCGTGGGGAATGCGAGGCATGAATTGAAGAGAGCTGTCGCGATTCTTGTCGCCGGCTTCGCGGTGCTCGCGGCGCTGGCGTCCAGTGCGGCGGCCGCAAACCAGCCCACCCCCAGCCGCCCGCCGGTGAACCCGGTCGGCGTGCTCGTTCAGCCGAAGGGCGCGAACGGCTGCCTCGTCGATCAATCCTCGGCGCGCCGCGATTGCACCCACGTCCGCGCGCTGATGGGCCCGGGTCCGTTCGTGGGTTCCGAGGCGATCGCGATCAGCCCGGACGAAAAGAACGTCTACGTCGCGTCCTCGGGGAGCGACGCGATCGCCGTGTTCCAGCGAAACCCCTCAACCGGGAAGCTGACCCAGGCCGCCGGGACCGCCGGCTGCATCGCTGCCGGCGCTGCGAACGGGTGCGCTCCCGGCTTGGGGCTCGACGGCCCGAACTCCGTCGCGGTCAGCCCGGACGGGGAGAACGTGTACGCGACCTCGATCAACAGCAGTTCGATCTCGATCTTCCAGCGCAACGCCTCGACGGGCGCGCTGACGCAGGCGACGGACGGAAGCGGCTGCTTCGCCGCGGCGGCGATGCCCGGATGCGGCACCGCCCGGGGGCTCAACGGCGCGGATGTCGTCGTGGTCAGCCCCGACGGCCGCGACGTCTACACGGGCTCGTTCCGGGGCAGCACGGTCGCGGTGTTCGCCCGCTACTTCGGCGGCGCCCTCCAGCAGCTGTTCGGGACCGGGGGCTGCATCTCGCAGGGGGGCACGGGCGGCTGCGCGAGCGCCAAGGCGATGCTGACCGTCGAGGGCCTCGCGATCAGCGGTGATGGCAACAACGTGTACGTGGCGGCCCCCGGGAGCAACGCCGTCGACGTACTCGCGCGCGATTCCTCGACGGGGCAGCTGACGCAGCTCGGTGGCGGCGCGGGCTGCTTCACCAACACGTCGGTGAGCGGGTGCACCAAGGGCCGGTGGCTCGGCGGCGCCGACTCGGTCACGGTCAGCCCGGATGGCAAGAGTGTGTACGTGGCGGCGTCGCTGACGAACAGCGTCGCGAACTTCACGCGGACGCCGTCGAGCGGGCAGCTCGCGCAGGCCAGCGGGACGACGGGGTGCGCGATCTACGTGCTCGCGGTGGCGTGCACGCTCGGCCGGACGCTGATCCTCCCCGAGGGCCTGACGGTCTCGCCCGACGGAGCCAACGTCTACGTCGCGTCATTCCTGCCCGGGTCAATCGACACCTTCGACCGCGACGCCTCGACCTCGGGGCTGATCGAGAAGCCGCGCAAGCCCGGCTGCCTGATCGACCCGCGCTTCGACTGCGTCCACGCCCAGGCGATGCGCGGGGCGAGCTCGGTCGTCGTCAGCCCCGACGGCAAGAACGTGTACGTGGCCGCGTTCGCGAGCAATGCGGTCACGGAGTTCAAGCGGATAACCAAGCGATAGCGACAGGAACCAGCGCCATATGACAGACAGCGAGAAGCCAACCCCCGAGGGCGAGGAGAGCGGCGACGGAATCACCCGCGGTCAGCTGCTGAAGGCGGCCGCCGGGACCGGCGCCGTACTGCTCGGGGGCGCCGCCGCCGCTCACGCCCGGACGCGCGTGGGCCCGTACCGCTCGGTGGGGCACAACCCGATTGAGGGCATGAACGTGCTCGTGTTCATGACCGATCAGCAGCGCGCGATCCAGCACTTCCCGCCGGGCTGGGCGAAGCGGAACATGCCGGGAGTCGACCGCCTGCAGCGGAATGGCGTGACGTTCGACAACGCCGTCACGAACGCGTGCATGTGCTCGCCAGCTCGGTCGACGTTCATGACCGGGTACTTCCCGGCGCAGCACGGCGTCAAGTACACGCTGGAGGAGAGCATGCCGGCGCCGCAGTATCCGCAGGTCGAGCTCAGCACGCACTTCAAGAACCTCGCGTCGGTGACCGCTGCGGCCGGATACACCCCCGTCTACAAGGGCAAGTTCCACTGCACCAAGCAGGCGAACGGCTCGACCTGGGAGCCGCACGACGTCAACAAGTACGGGTTCACGCGGTGGGATCCGCCGGACGCCGGCGCCAACCAATCGGGGCCGGAGGAGGGAGGCGGCTACTACGACAACGACGGCCGCTACATCAACTCGCAGGGCACGCCCGCCCAGGGCACCGAGGGCGCGCTCCAGTACCTGAACAGCGGAGCCGCGCGTGACCAGCCGTTCTTCATGGTCGTGTCGCTGGTCAATCCTCACGACGTGTTGTTCTATCCGAAGAACTTCACCCCGAACGGCTACGACGGGTCGTTCCTGCTGGGCGACATCGGGCTCCCGGCGACCGTCAGTGAGGACCTCTCGACCAAGCCGACGGTGCAGAAGCAGTTCCTGCGCCTGTTCAACGCGAGCGGACCGATCCCGACCCCCGAGATGAAGCGCAACTACCTGAACTTCTACGGGAACCTGATGCGCTCGTCGGACGCGTACCTGATGAAGATCCTCGACACCCTGGTGGCAAACCGCCTGTTCGAGAACACGCTCGTGATCGCGACCGCCGACCACGGCGAGATGGGGACCGCGCACGGAGGGATGCGGCAGAAGAACTTCAACATGTACGAGGAGACGATGCGGGTCCCGCTGGTGTACTCGAATCCCCGGATCTTCCGTCGGGGCCGGACCGACCATTCGCTCGTCTCCCACGTCGACTTCCTGCCGACGCTCGCGAGCCTGGTCGGCGCCCCGCGCAGCGCTCGCGCGCCCTGGGAGGGAGTCGACTACTCGGACCAGATCCTCGGGCGGACGCTGAAGTCGCCGCAGGACTACACCGTCTTCACGTACGACGACTACCAGTCGGGGCAGCCGAACGGTCCCTACCCGCAGCCGCCGCAACACGTCGCCGCGATCCGCGAGCACCGTTACAAGCTCGCGCGCTACTACGACGTCAACGGCAACGTGCCCGACCAGTGGGAGATGTACGACCGGCTGGCCGACCCGATCGAGCGCGTCAACATCGCCTATCCGGGGCACAAGCGCACGCCGACGCAGGAGCGCGAATTCGTACGGCTCCAGGCGAAGCTTGCGGAGGTCGAGAAGACGCGGCTGCAGCCGCTCTAGGCGTCCGGCCCCGGCGCGTTCACGACGCAGCGGAACCCGATATGGGACGTCGACGTGTCGACCGCCTCGGCCTGGCGGGCCGCCGGCCGGTAGCGCAGGCAGTAGTTCGGCGCGCAGAGGTGCGAGCCGCCCTTGATCGTGCGGAACGGGATGTCCCCCGAGCCCGCCTCCGGATCGGGTGAGGTCACCCGGGGGTTTCGAGGCACGCAGCAGGCCTTGGCGGCGTCGGCCGGATGGCTTGGGGTGAAGTAATCCGCCGTCCATTCCCAGACGTTGCCGGTCATGTCGAGGAGTCCGTAGCCGTTCGCGGGGAATCGCCTCACCGGCGAGGTACCCACATAGCCGTCGGTCTCGAGGTTCTGCCAGGGGAACTCGCCCTGCCATGTGTTCGCCATCATCCGCCCGAGCGGGGCGAACTCGTCGCCCCAGCTGAACACGGCCTGATCGAGCCCGCCGCGGGCCGCGTACTCCCACTGCGCCTCGGTCGGCAGTTCCTTGCCGGCCCATTGCGCGTACGCCTCGGCATCGACCGTCGCGATGTGCACGACGGGGTGGAGCTCGCGACCACCGACGTCGCTGTCAGGTCCCTCCGGCCGGCGCCAGAACGCCCCGGGCGTCCATGCCCACCAGTTGCGGGGGTCGCGCAGGTCGACGGGACCGGCGCTCGGCCGGAACACCAGCGAGCCCGGCACGAGCAGCGCCGGATCGGCGTCCGGATAGTCCTTCGGATCGGGGGCGCGCTCGGCCCAGGTCACGTAGCCCGTGTCCTTCGTGAACCGCCGAAAGGCCGCGACGGTCACGGGGTGCTCGTCGATCCAGAAGCCATCGAGCTCGATCCCATGCACTGGCCCCTCCTCCGGGTAGAAGCCCTGCGCCCCCATCCTGAAGGTCCCGGGCGGAATCCACCGCATTCCCTTGAGCTGCGCCTCGCTTACGACTGACACGTGTTCATTAAAGCCGGACACCGAGCAGCGCCTACTGGCCGTCACCGCTCAGCAGCGCATCCAACGGCCGTGTGTTCAGCACGTCTGTCGCGGTGGCCCAGCCGCGGCGCGCTGTGTGAACGGACAGCGCGACGTTGTCCAACCCCGCGGGGGAATGCGCGTCGGTCGAGCAGACGATCGAAACGCCGGCGCGCAGCGCGTCCCGCACGTGCTCGCCGCTCAGGTCGAGCCGAGCCGGCAGGCCGTTGACCTCGAGTGCGACGCCCTCGACCAGTGCGACCTCGAAGATCCGGTCGAGGTCCAGAGCGTTCTCGGGGCGGCGGCCGATCAGACGGCCGGTGGGGTGGCTGAGACACCGAACAGCCGGGTGGCGCAGTCCCTCCTCGACCCGTTTCGTCATCTCCGCGCGAGGCATCCGCTGCCCGCTGTGGACGCTGGCCTGGACCCAATCGAGCTCGGCGAGGACGTCGTCGCTGAGATCGAGCCGCCCGTCGTGGAGGATGTCGCACTCGATCCCACGGAGCACTCGGAACGGCGAGACGCCTTCGTCTGCGGCCGCGAGCTCCGCGTTCACCGCCGCGATCTCGTCCCCCTGGCGGAGGACCTCGTCGGGGCTGAGGCCCCGCACCGCCCCCACCGCGGGCGTGTGGTCGCAGATCGCCAGATACTCGTACCCGTGCGCGATCGCGGCCCGCGCCATCTCGGCGACGGTCGCCCGTCCGTCCGACCAGGTCGTGTGGCAGTGCAGGTCGCCGCGGATCTGCTCGACCTCGACCAGCCGCGGCGGCTGTCCGCGAAACGGCGCTTCGCGCAGCTCCGGCGGGCACCACGGCACGCCGAGCGCGGCGTAGACCGCGTCCTCGGTCGGCCCGGCGGGGAGCGGCTCGAGCGCCGCCACGTACGAGGGCGTCCCGGTCGCGCGGATCAGCGCGGTCCCGAACCCCTGCGGCTCGGGGACGGTCAGCTCGACCGGGACCCCGTCGACCGTCACTCCGATCGCGTGTCGCTCGCCCCGCTCGAGCACCGCGACGATCTGCGGGAGCGCCGCGAACCGCTCGAGCAACGGCTCCGGGCCTGACGCCCGGCCGACGACGGCGAGGCGGTGGCAGGAGTCACGCCAGCGCCGGACGTCGCCTGCGGGCTCGGCCTCCAGCGTCCGCGCGATGCCATCGACGAGCTCCCGGGCGCGGCTCAACCACAGGTCCCGAGGCGAGTGGGCGTCGGTCTCCCGTGCGAGCGCCGAGACGATCTGCGCCTCGATCTTGGGGCCGATGCCGGGCACCTCGCGCAGCCGACCGGCGGCCGCTGCCTCCCGAAGCTCGGCCGCGGTACGGACGTTGAGCGCGCGGGCGATGTCCAGCGCCCGGCGGGCGCTCAGCCCGAGGTAGCGGCCGAGGCCGACGAGGTCGGGCACGAGCTCGCTTTCGAGCTCGGCGAGCTCGGCGATCTGCCCGGTGTCCACGAGCTCCCGCAGCCGGGCCTCGATACCGGGGCCGATGCCCCGAAGATCGCGCCCCCGCCCGGCGGCGACGAGCTCTGCGACTCCTACCGCGCTGTGGCGGACCGTCTCGGCGGCCCGCCGGTAGGCACGGATCGTGTACGGATTGGCGTCGCCGAGCTCCAGCACCGCCGCGAAGGCGTCGAGGCGGTCGGCGATCTCGGCGTTGTTCACGGCCGCGGTTCAGAATACGTAGATCGGCACGGTTTCAATCGAGGGGCTGCCCGTGGGCAAGTTGGTGTCCGTCAATGTCGGCATGCCGAAGGACGTGCGATGGCAGGGCAAGACCGTCTTCACCGGCGTCTTCAAGGACCCCGTATCGGGGCCATGCCGCGTGGGCAAGCTCAACCTCGACGGCGACGGTCAAGGGGACCTGGCGGGCCACGGCGGCGAGCAGCGCGCCGTATTCGTCTACCAGCTCGACTCCTACCGGTATTGGCAGCGCGAGCTCGGACGCGACGACTTCGCCTACGGGCAGTTCGGCGAGAACTTCACGGTCGACGGACTCGGTGACGACGAGGTCTGCATCGGCGACCGCTACAGGATCGGAAGCGCGGTCTTCGAGGTCACGCAGCCGCGCGTCACCTGCTACCGCGTCGGAATCCGCATGAACGACCCACGGATTCCCGCGTTGCTCGTCTCGCACCACCGGCCGGGCTTCTATTTCCGGGTGCTCGAACAGGGCGAGGTTCGGGCCGGAGACGAGATCATCAAGCTCGCCGTAGGTCCCGAGCAGATGCCGGTCGCCGAGGTCGACGGGCTGCTCTACCTCCCCGGGCATACTCGCCAGGACCTGCTGCGAGCGCTGCGGGTGCCGGCGCTGAGCCCGGGGTGGCAGGCCTCGTTCCGGGCCCTGATCGAAGAAGGATCGGGCAGCGGCAACGCCGGCCTCGCGGTCACGAGCCCGCCGCCGGCCTGGACCGGATTCCGCAAGCTGGCGGTCACCGCGATCACCCGGGAAAGCGAGTCGGTGGTCTCGATCCGCTTCGATGGCCCCCGGGGGGACCCGCTGCCGGCGGCCCGCCCGGGCCAGTACCTGACGCTCCGAATTCAGCCCGACGGACAGCCTCGGTCGCTGCTCCGCAACTACTCGCTGTCCGGACCGCCCGACAGCGGCTACTACCGCGTCAGCGTCAAACGCGAGCCCGAGGGCCTCGCGAGCGGGTACCTGCACTCGCGGCTCGCCGTGGGAGACCAGCTCGACGTCGCGGCACCGCGCGGCACCTTCATCCTCGACGCCACGGACGCGCCCGTGCTGCTGATCAGCGCCGGGATCGGCGCTACTCCGGTGCTCGCGATGCTGCAGGCGCTCGCCACAGCACATTCCGATCGGGAGGTCTGGTGGCTTCACTCCGCACGCAGCCGCCGTGAGCATTCGTTCGCCGCGGAGGCCGGGACGCTGCTTGCCTCGCTCCCCAACGTGCATGCCTGCGTCTGGTACAGCCGACCGGGCCCGGACGATCTCCAGGGGCGCGACTTCGACGCGACGGGGCGTCTCACGGTGTCCGAGCTCGCCAAGCTCGAGCCGCCGCGTGACGCGGAGGCGTACCTGTGCGGGCCCGTCCCGTTCATGGAGGAGCTCAGCGCGGGTCTGGCCGCCGGTGGGATCGACGCGTCGCACATCCACACCGAGCCGTTCGGTCCCGCACCGAGCGTGACCCCGGGCATCGCCGCGGTGCCCGTGCGCACACCGCACTCGCCGTCTGGCGAGCCAGGGGACGGCCCGACGATCGAGTTCGCCCGCAGCAACCTGGCGGTCCCGTGGAGCGCCGGCTACGGCAGCCTGCTCGAGTTCGCCGAAGCGTGCGACGTACCCGTCCGGTGGTCGTGCCGGACCGGCGTCTGCCGCACCTGTGAGACGACGCTGATCGCGGGCGACCTGGACTACAACCCCGACCCGGTCGAGCCCCCCGCAGACGGCAGCGCGCTGATCTGCTGCTCACAGCCGCGCGACGACGTGGTACTCGATATGTGACGGCAGAGTATCTGAACTGACTAAGTCGATCGATTTACTTATGTTGGTCTGTGGCGACGGCGATGAGTTTGCGGCCCTCTGCGGGTCTCTGCTCTCGAATCCCGGATCCAGAGGAGGCGACCATGGCCGGACCGCTCAGCAACGCCCATACCGTCTGCAAGCTCCCCGCTCAGGACCTAGAGCGAGCGCGCGCCTTCTACCGCGACAAGCTAGGGCTCGACCCGGTCGAAGAGCGCCAGGGCGGCCTGCGCTACGTGTGCGGGCCGACGGAGTTCCATCTGTTCAACTCGGCTGGAGCGCCGTCGGGGGAATCGACCCAGATGGCGTTCGAGGTCGAGGACCTCGAGGCGGCGATGGCGGATCTGCGAGCCCGGGGCGTGATCTTCGAGCACTTCGAGATGCCCGGATTCGGCGCCAGCGGTGACACGATCGAGGCGCCCGACAATTACAAAAGCAAGGGGACGGGCGAACTCGGGACCTTCTTCTACGACAGCGAAGGCAACCTGATCGGGATCGCGCAGCCGCTTACCACCTAAACGGACAGCGATCTCCGCTGATGGCGCGTGCGGAGGGCGATGTCCGATTGCTGTCCGGGGCGCGGCGCTGCTGCGGGCGCCTAGCGGCCGGGCGCGAGCCCGTCGAGCACGAGCGCGAGCGCCCGCGTCGCGACTGCGGCGCGAGCGGCGGGGCCCTCCGCCTTCGCCACGGCGCCCCGGACCATCGACAGCACGATGAACACGTCGTCGAGGGTCACGTCGCGCCGCAGCCGGTCCGCGGCCTTCGCGGTGCAGAGCGGTGCCTTGAACAGCTCCTCGAGCCGGTGCCGGCATTCCTCGAGCTTCGAACCGAGGCACGAGTCCTCGCGGGCGAGTTGGCTCAGCGCCTGCGTGTAGGCGCTCGATTCGGCCATGTCACGCAACAGGACGAAGAACGCGTCGGGATCGTCGGCGTGCTCGGCGGCGAGTCGTTCGGTGTGCGCGAGTCGCTCCTCGAGCAGGGCCGCGGCGAGATCGCGTCGGTCTGGGAAGTTGCGGTACAGCGTCGCCTGTCCGACCCCGGCTCGTCGCGCGACCTCGTACATCGGGACATCGGCCGACTCGGCGAACAGCTCGCGCGCAGCGGCCAGGATCGCGTCGTGGTTGCGCTGCGCGTCCTTGCGGCGGGGCGGTGTCGGTGACCGTTGCCATCAATTTCAGTCTAGTAACGGACGCGATTGTCCGCAAGGTTGCCGCTGGCGATGCGAATCGCCTGGAAAGAGATTGAAATGGACACTCCTCTCCGATTTCGCTATAACTTAAGGCCCCTTGTCCAGTTCGCGAATGCCAGCAATCTCGACATCACAGACCGGCGTAAACCCTCGCCGTCAGCGAACTCCGCGCCGACGGTCGGCGGACCGGCACTACCTCGCGGTCGTTGCCGAGGAGGCGCGGCGGCTCGCGCAGCAGCTGCGCTCGCCGGGCTCCGCCGGCGCGTCCCGGCGGGCATCTGCCGGCAACCAGGCGGAGGAAGCGCGATGAGACAGGGACCTCTCGCCGGCCGCTACCCGGCCGCCGCGGCGATGGTGATGTTTGCGCTGATCCCGTATCTGGCGCTGTCCGCGGCACTCGGACCGGTCACGCCGTTCATCATGAGCGACCTGCACATGAGTGCGCAGACGATGAGCCTCGCGCTCGGCATGGCGAATGCCGCCTACGCGGTCGGGACGGTGCTCGCGGTGCAGTTCGCCCAGCTCTTGCACCAGCGGCGGATGATGGTGCTCTACGTCGTGTTGCTGGTGACCGGCTCGATCCTCGCGGCGGCGGCACAGAACTCCGCGATGTTCATCGTCGGTCACGTCCTACAGGGGCTCTGCACGAGCCTGTTGCTGATCGCCGCCGTGCCGCCACTGGCGCTCGGATTCGGCGCCAGCAAGCTGCGCTCGACCGCCGTGATCATGAGCATGTGCATCTTCGGCGCGGTCGCGCTCGGGCCGACGATCGGCGGGATCCAGGCGAGCGCACACGGCTGGCGGCCGCTGTTCTGGGTCATCGCCGCGATCTCGGCGGCGGCGCTGCTGCTGTCGGTGCTGACGTTCGAGGACTCGCCGCCTGCCGATCCGACCGCGCCTCGGTCACCGCTGGTGATCGCGCTCGCGGCCGCGGGTTCGGTGCTCGCGTTCTACGGAGCGTCGGAGCTGCTCACGCACAAGTTCCTGGGCGTCCAGACGATCGTCCCCCTGATCGTCGGGCTGGCCCTGATCGTCGCGCTGATCGTGAACCAGTACCGCGCAAAGCGGCCGCTGTTGACGATCCGCGGGATGCTGTCCAGCACGATCCCGGTTGCCGGAATCGTGCTGGGCCTGTTCGCGGCCGCCGCGTCGGTGTCGGCCAGTGCGCTGACCGCGAGCCTGCTCGTCGGCCACTACAGCCCGGTGCACATCGGGCTCCTCTACCTGCCGGAGCTCGGCGGCGCGGTGCTGACCGCGATCGCGCTGGGCGTCGTCATCAACAAACGGGCGATGCAGTACCTGCCGCTGGTCGGCATGGGATTCCTTGCCGCCGGGATCGCCGTCTTCCTGATCCAGCTTCCGCCCACCGAGACAACGACGCTGGTCGGCTCCGGGCTGACCGGCATCGGCCTCGGCGCGACCGTTGCGCCGGCGCTGTTCGCCGCCGGCTTCTCGCTGCCCGCCCAGAGCCTCCAGCGCGTGTTCGCGATCGTCGAGCTGCTGCGCGCTGTGGCCGCGTTCATGATCGCTCCCGTGTTCGCGCACTTCGCCGTCACCGTCGGTGGCGACCCCATCAACGGCACCCGGATCGCGCTGTGGATCGGGCTCGGGATGGCGGTCGGAGGCGCGGCTGCCGCGGTCCTGATCTACCTGCTCGGCGGCGCGCGCCCGCAGACGCCCCAGCTCGAGCGTTTCCTGGATGGCGAGGTTCCGGCGTGGTACTCGCCGCCGCTGCTGGCGGCAGTGCGTAGTCGCAGGACCAGGTCGCAGTTCGCCGAGGAGCCGGCATGAGCCCCGGTGCGGCGGGCGGCTCTGGGCCCGTCGTGTTCGCATACGACGGCTCCGAGCTGGCGAAGGAGGCGATCGCCGAGGCTGGGGCGCTGCTCGAACCTGGGGTCGACGCGGTGGCGCTGACGGCGTGGCAGCCGTTCGAAGTCGGATTCATTCCCGCCGCGGGCCTGCAGTTCGACGCCGCGGACGCGACCGCGGTCAGAGACGCGGCGAAGCGGACCGCCGCGGAGGGAGCCACGCTCGCAGACGCCGCGGGGTTCCGCGCTCGGGGTGACGAGGTCCAAGCGGCGCCGACCTGGAAGGGAATCGTCGAGTTCGCCAACCAAAATGACGCGCGCCTGATCGTACTCGGCTCGCATGGTCGCAGCGGGATCGCGCGGGCGGTGGTCGGCAGCGTGGCGGGCGCGGTGTCCTCGCACTGCAAGCGGTCGGTGCTGATCGTGCACCGGCCGGCCTGAATCACCGACTGGCGCTGCTCCGCTCCACGCGGGTCAAGCGGTCCGGGACGCGACGCCGATGGGCAACTTGGCGCCCCGGGTGGGTTATCCGCGACTTCCGCACCGTCCGCTTGTCGGGCGGTGACGCCGAAGCGGTATGCGCCGAAACGGCCGGAGTCGCCGCCGACGCCGGGAACGGTGCTTGTACCGCCGCCGCCAGGCCGCTCCACCTCGCCGTGGCCTCCGCCCCCGTCGGGTAGATCGAGTACGTGTCGGTTCCGGCCTGCCCGTAGGTGTCCTGGAAAGACCACCAGAGGATCAGCTGCGGGTGCGCGTTCAGCAGGACCTCGTTGCGCAGCTGCAACTGGTCGTTCGCGCTGGGATAGGTCAGCTTGGCGTAGCAGGACTGCGGCGTCTCGCTCGCGGTGCAGGCTCCGACCGCTTCGCCGTCGTCGAGGTTGTCGCCCCACGTGAACGCCTGAAGGATGAACGCTGACTGCTTGCCGGCGGCGTCGGCGATCTCTTGGGCCTCGGCCGCGGATTGCGCGACGAGGTCCCACGTCGATGGATTGGTGCTCGCCGGCGTCAGCGACCCGGTCGTGACCGGATACAGCTCGGTTCCGATCAGGTCCGCGGTCCCCTGGTAGGCGGTTGCCTGCTGCTGGCTGTACGCCCCGATCATCACCGGGCGGGCTGAATCCTGCTGCTTGATCAGCGACACGAACGAAGCGACACCGGGCTGGTCCCCCGCTGCGAGCATCGAGTCGTCGGCGGCGTAATAGCCGTAGGTTCCGGGCAGCCGTCCCAGCCACCCCGTCGTGAACGCGAGCAGCGGGCCGTTCTGATTGCAGCCGCACGCCTGTGCGAACGTGGCAAACGCGCCGGCCGCGCCGGTGCTCGTGGGAGGGTCGCGCCACCAGCTCGGGTTACTCAGCTCCCACATCACCGACATCCCCAGCGCGTCGGCCTGCGCGGCATAAGCGCTGAGTGATCCCAGCGACTCGCCCCACGCCGGGATCACGACGACCCGCATTCCTCCCTGATGCATGGCCTCCAGCCGCTGGAGGCATGTCTGCATCTCGGTATCGAGCGTGCAGTTCTCGAACACACCCTCGGGGGAAGCGTGGCGGCCGCCGTGCCCCCTGGCGTGGCCGACGCTCCCGCGGGCGCGACGGCGCCCGCCTGCACCGCCACGAAGACCACGCACAGCGCCACGGCCGCGGCCCGATGCCGCCAACCGCCTCGCCGGTGCTCGGAAGCCGTCCTGGACGTCTCGCTTCCTCCGTGTCGCTTGCACGCCGAACGCGCGGCTCGGCGTCGGTCAGCCCTCGCTTTCGATCCGATCGGCCGCGCTCACGCGTAGGTTGAGAAAGTCCGAGCCTACTCAACGCCTGGACGGCGAAACGAGGCTTTGGGCGACCTACGTGTTGGATTCCAACGGCCAGACCTCGACCACTCCGTGCGCCACCGCGCAGGGAGTATGCGAGGCGAGCTCGACGGCTTCCGCGAGGCTCGTCGCCTCGATCAGGGCGAACCCGGCTACGGGCAGCGACGATTGCAGGAACGGACCGTCATCCGTGTCGGCGCCATCCGCGCCGTGGTTGCGGACCTGGATCGGGGCGCCGGCGACGCCCATGATCGCCCCGTCGCCGCGAAGGCGCGCGTCGTGGGCGTGAGCCGCTTCCCGCGCGGCCGGGTCGGTGCGGTCGTAGCCCTCGCGATCCCCGTAGCCGATGGTGATGAACAGAGGCATCGTCGGTTCCTCCTGGCGGATCTCCGGCGGCTTATGATTCGCGATCGAACCGCCAGCGCGTGGCGCCGTACGGCTCCGTGCCCGCGACGCCGAAGGCGGTGTGGATCGCGACGCGGTACAGGTGCCACGGTGGCCGCCCGGCGCTGGGGGCGCTGTAAGGCGCGGTGAACGCCTCGCCGTCGACCTGCGCGGGCCAACCCGCCTCGCGGTAGATCGCGGCCAGCCGCTCGAGCGCGTCGGCGTCGATGACGCGCTCGGCGCGGCCTTCGAGCACGACGTCGATCCCGGGCAGCCGGCACGAGACGGTGCACGCGCCGTTGGCGGCGAGATTGCGCCCCTTGCGGGTTCCCGGTCCGGTTACGAACCAGAGTGTGTCCTCGGTCCAGACCGCCCCGACGCCGGCAGCGTGCGGCCTGCCGTCGGGCCGGACCGTGCCGAGGAAGTAGGTGAACCCCGGCCCGCGACTCGCCGCCAGCGCGTCGCGGGCACGGCTCCACGGGATCGGCGAGTTGCCGTAGATATCGAGGTTGTCGGTGTCCATGCCAGCTCAGACCGGACCCGAGCCGGAAACTAATCGGCCGGTGCGTATGTGACCAAACGCACGCTCGCGCTGGGAAATGCGGCCGTCGAGCAGGCGTCTTACTCGCCGACACCACTGCGGCGGGAGGCATTGCCGTAGAGCGGAGGGACCACACCATGAAGATCAGTTCGAGCCTGCACAGCAGCCGTATCCACGGTCCCGTCGCGTTGGGGGTGGTGGTCGCCCTCCTGGCGGTGATCGTGCCCGCCGCCTCGGCGCGCACATCGGCGGTGTGCGCGGTGACGAAGCAGCACTCGCGATGCACCGGAACGATCGTCGACCGTCCGCTCACGCATGGACGGGGGCGAGTCCAGATGACGGTGCACGACGGCTATGGACGGGTTTCGATCCGCTCCATCGCACCAACCGCAATCAGCACGAACCTCAGCTGTGCACAGGAACCCGCCGGGCTTGCCTGTGTCGGCGTCGCCGACGTCGGGCCGAGACGCATTTTGATCACGACGCTCGGAACCCCTGACCACGGCAGCGTGCTGATCAGGCTCAGCAACGCCGTCAGCCCGCGCTCGCCGGTCCGGTCGGACCGGATCCACGTAGCATCGCCTGATCGAGGAGAGCGAACCGGTGACGAAGCCCGAGGAGATCACGGCCCGCGCGCTCGCGAGCTTCGAACGGTGTGAGGACGACCGGCTCAGGACCCTGATGCGCGCGCTCGTGCGCCACCTCCACGAGTTCGCGCGCGAGGTGGGGCTGACGCCGGACGAATGGGAGGCGGCGGTCTCGGCGCTGACCGTCACCGGCCAGATCACAGACGAGCACCGTCAGGAGTGGATCCTGTGGTCCGACGCGCTCGGGCTGTCGATGCTCGTCGACCAGCTCGCCCACGAGGTACCCCCGCCCGCGACCGAGTCGACGGTGCTCGGACCGTTCTACGTCTCCGGCGCTCCGGCCCGAGAGTACGGAGCGAGGCTCGACGAGCTGCCTGCCGGCGAGCCGGCGTGGGTACACGGGAGGGTGCTGAGCCTCGATGGAACGCCGCTGGCCGACGCCGAGCTGGACGTCTGGCAGAACGGCGACAACGAGCTCTACGCGGTGCAGGATTCCGACGCGCCCGAGGAACATCTGCGCGGGCGGTTCCGGACCCGGGGCGACGGGACATACGGGTTCATCGCCGTTCGCCCGAGTCCGTACCCGATCCCGGCCGACGGGCCCGTGGGGCGGATGCTCCGCGACACCGGCCGGCATCCCTGGCGTCCGGCCCACATCCACGTGATCGTGCGCGCGGTGGGCCACCGGACGCTCACGACCCATCTGTTCGACGCCGCGAGCGAGTACATCGACTCCGACGTCGTGTTCGCGGTCAAGCCGTCGCTGCTGCGCGACTTCGAGCGCCGGACCGCGGAGGACCCCGAGCGTCCCCCCGGAGTCGAGGGCGCCTGGTGGTCGCTGCACAGCGATTTCGTGCTCGCCCCAGGCGAAGACCGGCACGACGCGGGCTAGAGTCGAGTGAGTCGAACGATGGCCGTTGCCTCTTCAACACTTCGGCGCGATGAGCTGCGGGCGTTCCTGCGCTCGCGGCGGGCGCGGCTGTCGCCGACGGACGTCGGACTACCGGACAAGGGCGGGCGCCGGCGGACGCCCGGCCTCAGGCGCGAGGAGCTCGCCGCGCTCGCTGGGGTGGGGGTGTCCTGGTATACGTGGCTCGAGCAGGGGCGCGACATCAACCCCTCGCCGGAGGTGCTCGATGCGCTCGCTGGAGCGCTCCGGCTCGACGCCGCGGAACGCAGAACGCTGTTCGCGCTCGCGCGAACCGAGCTGCCGCTGACCGACGACGCGGCGGGCGCAGACTCTTTGGGGGTCGACCGGGACATCGGCCAGCTCGTCGCCCTGGTCGATTCGATGCACCCGAACCCGGCGTACCTGCTCGGTCGGATGACCCGGATCCTCGCCTGGAACCGGGCGGCGTCGGTCGTGCTCGGTTCGCCCGACCATCTCGCCCCCGACCGGCGGTACCTGCTCTGGTGGCTGCTGGTCGATCCCGGCGAGGAGGGAATGACACCGCAACGCGAGGCAACGGCGCGCAACACGCTCGCTCGGTTCCGCGCCGAGTACGCCCAGCATGCGGGCGAGCAGGAGTACGAGCAGCTCCTCGTGGCGCTCCGCGACCACAGCGCGCGGTTCCGCGAGTGGTGGGACGAGCACGAGGTCGCGGACACTCAGCGCGGCACCAAGGTGATTGAGCATCCGCGGCTCGGCATGCTCCGCCTGCACCACGCCCAGACCGTGCCCACGGGCCAGCCGGGGCTGCGGATGGCCGTCTACGCGCCCGCGGACGACGCCACGCGCGCGGCGCTCGCGACCCTCTGAGTCCTTGTCACTCGTGTGCCGCAGCCACAGGGTCGCCCAGCTGGGTGGCGTGCTCGAGCTCCGTGAGGTCCCGCTCGTCGAGTTCGACGTCCGCCGCGGCGATGTTCTCCTCGAGGTGCGCGACCGAGCTGGTTCCCGGGATCAGGAGGATGCGCTCGTAGCGGGCCAGCAGCCAAGCGAGCGCCACCTGCGTCGCCGTCGCCGCGTGACGGGCGGCCACGGCGGAGATCACGGGATCCTGCGCGAGCTGCCGCGGGCCGCCGCTGAACGCCGACCCGAGCGGGAAATACGGCACGAACGCGATCTCTCGCTCGATCGCGAGCTCGAGCACGTCCTCGCCGGAGCGGTTGACGACGCTGTAGGAGTTCTGCACCTCGGCGAGGTCGACGAGGTCGAGCGCGCGCCGGACGACGTCGGTGCCGGCCTCGCTGATCCCGATCAGGTCGAGCTTGCCCTCGCTGCGCAGATCCTCGAGCGTGCCGAGCTGCTCGGCCAGCAGGTCTCCGGGAGGCTCGGGGCTCATCAGCCGGAGGTTGACGAGGTCCATCCGCTCCACCTGCAGTGAGCGGAGGTTGTCCTCGACGCCAGCGCGCAGCTCGGCGGGGCTCTGCGCCGGTAGCCAGGCGCCCCCGTCGTCGCGCCGGCCCCCGACCTTGGTGACGAGCTTCAGGTTCTCCGGATACGGATACAGCGACTCGCGGATCAGGTCGTTGACGACGTCCGGGCCGTAGTACTGGGCCGTATCGATGTGGTCGACACCGAGCTCGATCGCGCGGCGCAGCACGGCGCGGACGGCATCGGGATCTCGTGGCGGGCCGAACACGCCGGGACCGGCGAGCTGCATCGCGCCGAAGCCGATGCGGTTGACGGGCTTGTCGCCCAGGAGCGTTGTGTTGTTCATGCGGACAGCTTGCGCCTAGAACGTCGCCCGGACAAGAAGTCTGGTGATCCTGGGTGCAGGACCACCAGCCTGGATCGCCGGCCACTAACGTGCGGGCGATGCGGTTCGTGGTGATCGGCGCGGGAGCGATCGGCGGCGTCGTGGGGGCGCGGCTTCGCCAGGCCGGACGCGAGGTGGTCCTCATCGCGCGGGGCGCGCACTACGAGGCGATCGCGCGCGCAGGTTTGGTGCTCGAGACGCCGAACGAGCGAGTCACGCTGGGGATCCCGGTCACTCGCGCCCCTGCCGAAGTCAGCTTCGGCGCCGACGACGTCGTGCTGCTGGCAACCAAGGGACAGCACACGTCGGCGGCCCTCGAGGGACTCCGGGACGCGGCCCCCACCAGCACCCCGGTCGTGTGCCTGCAGAACGGCGTCGCGAACGAACGGGTGGCGCTGCGGATCTTCTCGGAGGTGTACGGAGCGGTCGTGATGGCGCCGACCGCGCACCTCGAGCCGGGGGTCGTCCAGGCCTACGGCACGGCGCTCACGGGCCAGATCGACGTCGGGCGTTACCCGAGCGGGGTCGACGATCGCTGCCGCGCACTGTCCGAGTCGCTTCGGGCGGCGCGCTTCGCGTCCGAGCCGCATCCCGACATCATGCGCCTCAAGCACGCGAAGCTGATCGCGAACCTCGCGAACGCCGTGCAGGCGATCTGCGGCGAGGATCCGGGCGCGGAAGTGCTGATCGAACGCGCGAGGGAGGAGGGTCGGACGGTGCTGCGTGCGGCCGGGATCGACTTCACCGACGAGCACGTCAGCGACCTGCGCGGACGCTGGGAAAACTGGCAGGTGGAGGAAATCGCCGGAAGCGCTCGAGCCGGCGGGTCGACGTGGCAGAGCGTCGTCCGCGGCGCCGGCAGCGTCGAGACGGACTACCTGAATGGGGAGATCGTGCTCCAGGGCCGCCTGGTCAGCGTCGCGACTCCGGTCAACGAGCTGCTTCAAT
This sequence comes from uncultured Solirubrobacterales bacterium, assembly GCA_963770735.1. GTDB lineage: Bacteria > Actinomycetota > Thermoleophilia > Solirubrobacterales > Solirubrobacteraceae > Palsa-465. The sequence goes on from CAVYRB010000003.1 coordinate 551,213, forward strand.
CGCTCGCGCGAGAGACGGTTCGCGAGCGTCGGCGTCCGGGATGGTTGACGGCCGCCGAGGTCCTCGCGCGGATCGGTTGAGGCGCTGCGGCCCACGGTATGCTGCCGCCAGCGTTCAGAGGGGTTGGGTTGAGATCGATTGAGGCACACACCTGCGTGGTCGGGGCTGGGTTCTCAGGAATCGCGGCGGCGCGCAAGCTGCAGGACGCCGGCGTCGACGTCTGCGTGCTGGAAGCGCGGGACAGGGTGGGCGGACGCGTCTGGGGCCGCGAGATGGAGGACGGGACCGTCGTATCGGTTGGCGGCACGTGGCTCGGCAAGGATCAGCATCGGCTGTTCAGCATCGCCCAGGAGGTCGGGCTGACGCCGTATCCACAGTTCGAGGACGGAGAGATCCTTCTGAGGTTCAAGGAGCGGAATCACCGCTACCGGGGCGTGATACCTCCGGTCGGTCCGTTCGGCGTGGCTGTGCTCGGCGTCGTGCTGTTCCGCCTCGATCGGCTGACGAAGCGAGTCGTCCGCGAACAGCCATGGACGACGAGAGGCGCCGGGCGACTCGATTCGGTGACGCTCGGCAGCGCCATCAACAACCCCTTGACCGTCCCCTCGCGGACCGCCCGCGAGATGCTCAACGCGGTCTTCACCCTCACCTTCTGCGTCGATCCGGCCGAGGTCTCCCTGCTCGGCAGCATGGTGCTGGCCGCCGGCGGGGGGAGCTTTCAGTACTACATGGACTCCAAGCAGACCGAGACCCACCAGCTCGACGGCGGGACGCCCGAGCTCGTCGCGCGGTTCGCCCAGCCGCTCGGCGAACGGCTCGAGTTGTCCTGCCCCGTGCGGCGGGTGCGTCAGCGCGCCGGTGGCGTCGAGGTCGAAAGTGACGGCGTCACGGTCAGTGCTCAGCACGTGATCATCGCGACGCCGCCACTGTTGGCCAGCCGGATCGAGTACGAGCCCGCGCTCCCGCCGAAGCACGCGAGCCTGCTTCGGAGCTACTCGCCGGGGTCGATCATGCGGGGGCTGTGCACGTACGACGAGCCGTTCTGGCGCGCCGACGGGCTCACCGGTGAGACGTTCGCTCCCGGCTCGCCCGTGCTCGTCTCGATCGACCAGTGTCCGCGCGGCGGATCGCCGGGTGTCCTGTCCAGCTACGCGATGGGGCGGGATGCGAGTCGTCTCGCGGCGCTCGACCCGCAGGAGCGCCGCCGGGTGTGGCTCGACGAGCTCGCGAAGCGGCTCGGCCCCAAGGCCCGCTCGCCCCGTGCATTCCTCGATGTCGACTGGACCGCCGAGCGGTGGTCGCTTGGGGGGATGATCGGGCACCTGCCGGCGGGGGTCGTTACGGCGTACGGCGAGGCGATCCGCCAGCCGGTCGGGCGGATTCACTGGGGCGGCAGCGAACGAGCGACCGAGATGCACGGCTTGATCGAGGGTGCGGTCCGCTCGGGCGAGCGCGCGGCCGGCGAAGTTCTCGCGGCCAGCTGAGCGAACGCCGCGCCGAGCTTCAGGCCGGTGCGTCCGGCGTGATCGCGAGCGTCGTGATCGGACCGGAAGTGTGCTTGCCGCGCAGCCGCTGGACCAGGTTGTAGAACGGCAGCTTGAGCACCCGGTCAACGCGATACTTGTGGTGGATCAGGCGCATCACGTGGTCCGTCTGGTCCTCGGGGAGGAACTCGGCCGTGGCGGGCGCGGGCTCGCCGCGGAGCCGACCGGTGGCGTTGCAGGGCGCGACCTTCACCGATGGGTTCCGGCGTATCCGCTTGGCCTTGAACGACTCGGGATCCGTGTAGATCAGCAGCCGACCGCCCTCGGTCACGAACCACACGGGCGTCGCGATCGGTGTTCCGTCGCGCTTGAAGCTGGTCACGCTCAGGTACTTACCGGGAAAGCGCGCGTCGAGCGCCGCCCGATCCTGGACCGCGGGCCGCTCGTGTTCGTGTCCACTCGTCTCATGGTCAGCCACGTCGGTTCCTCCAGGGCGTCACCCTACACGCGGCCGACCGGCGGCGCACGGGCTTAGGCCGGCGTCTCTGGTCCCGCGTCGGGAGCGGGAGTGACGATCAATGGGCACTCGGCGTGGTGCGCCAGATAGTCGCTCGTGCTGCCGAGCGTGACGCGCTTCAGCACGCCATCGTGGCGCGATCCGCACACGAGCAGGTCGAGCTCCGCGCTGAAATCTGCCAAGCCCGAGCCGGTCGGAGCGGCGACGATCTCGAGCTCTGCTTTCTCCAGCGAGCCCAGCTGCCCGCGGGTGCGATCGATCAGGTCTTTGGGAGCGGTCGCGTAGGCACCGCTGGGCCCCACCCGCATCGGGGCGGGGTAAGGCTCGGCGATCGCGCGGGCGCGGAGCCGGGCGCCGAGCTCCTGCGCCAGTTCCTCGGCGCAGCGGAGCGCGACGCGGCTCTCTGGCGAGCCGTCGTACGCGACGCCCACGGTCTCGAGCCCGTGGGCCTCGTCGCGAAAGCCATGTGGAGCGAGGGCGACCGACCGGTGAGCGTGGTGGAGCACCGAAGCAGCGTCGTCGCCGGCAAGCACACGGCCGACCGCGCCGTGATGGGCGGATCCGATCACGACCAGATCGGCTCCGCGGTGCTCGGCGACGTCCTCGACCCCGGCGCCAACCGACGCTGCGTCGATCCAGAGCGCATCCGCCGGTCGTCCCAACAGCTTTCGGTCCGCCTCGGCGATCCTGCGCGACTCCGCAGGGGAGACGTGCAGGACCGCGATCTCGGCGGTGTCCCGAGCCAGCAGCGGCGCCAGCGCGATGGCGTCCCGTCCTCCGTCCTTCCCGTCTACCCCGATCACGATGTTCGCGTACATGGCCCGTTCCCTTCGATCATCTTCATCCCATGCCGCGGACTCTCGCACCCGGGCTCAGAGCAGGATCCGTAGTTCGCCGTAGAGGGCCCAGGGGTGGCGTCCCTGACTGGAGGCCGGAATCCCCGCGGCGGCTGACTACGATGGGTCCGTGAGCGGTCAGAGAGTCCCCGGCGGGGTCGTGCACAAGCTCCCCGCGGACCTGCGCAAGGCGCTGATCGCGAACGCGACTGCGCTCGGTGCCTGGAACGACATCACGCCCCTCGCGCGTAACGAATTCATCTGCTGGGTCGAGGACGCCAGGCGGGAGGCCACCCGGGAGCGTCGCATCCGCCGGACCCAGGAGGAGCTGGAGGACGGCATGCGCCGGCCCTGCTGCTGGCCGGGGTGCAAGCACCGCGAGCGCACCGGCAGGTAGCGGCCACGACTGACGCTAGGTCATGAGCGAGACAGCGGGCCCGACCGGGCGGCGGGCCGAGGCCCGCCGCCCGGTCACAGGCCATCACCCCGCCGGCTGCAGCACCGCCATCATGCGCGGCATGTCGTCCGCGAGGTAGGCGTTCCAGCACATCTGGTCGTGGTTGTTGTCACAGCCCCAACCGAACGCCGTCGAGTCCTCGTGATCCTGGCTGTACCAGTAGTCGATGCCGGCTGACGCCATCCGGCTGGCCATCAGGTCGTTCTGCGGCTTGACCGCGCTCTCGACGAATCCGTCGCCGCTGTTGTAGTTGCCGGTGCCGACGTACAGCGCAACCGTGGTACTCGAGAGCTTTGCGACGTTCGTCGGATTGACGTCCGTCATCGCCAGCTCGCGCTGGTTGGCCGGCGCGTACTCGGGCCCGAAGATCGACCCGGGGGGCACGGGCGTACCCGAGCCCGGAACCGCACCGGTCTCCTCGCCGTAGATCGCGGACTCGGTCGTGTAGTTGCCGAGATCCAGGGCCCCTGAGAACGAGGCCGCATACGAGAACAGATCAGGCCGGTCCTCGGCGTAGTGGATCGATCCCCATCCTCCCATCGAGAGCCCCGCGATCGCGCGCCCGGATCGACTCGCGATCGTCCTCAGGTTCGCGTCGATCCATGGCACCAGCTGGTCGAGGTGGAACGTCTCCCAGTTCTGCGGGGAGAGCTGGTAGCCGTTGACCCAGTTTGTGTACCAGCCCTTGACGCCGCCGTCCGGGATCACGGTGATCAGCTGGTACGGATCCGTGATCTGCGGTCCGGCCCCCGGAGCAACTGTCCATCCCGAAGGACCGGCGAGTGCGCCGTGGAGCAGGTACAGGGTCGGATAGTGGGTCGTCGTGTTCGTGTCATAGCCCTCGGGCAGCAGCACGATCACCTGGTGCTGGCCCTGGACGGCGGTCGACGTGACCGTCAGGTCGACCTCACGACCGGTCTGACTCTGGCTGACGATGGAGATCCCGTCGCCGCTCTGGAACGTGGCGGCGCCGGCCGTGGCCGCCGTCAACAGCAAGACCGCGGCGGCCCATGCCGCCGCCGCGAGCAAACGCACACACGTTGTGCGCATCCTGAACTCCTCTCTCGAACCTCCCGATTGATGAAAGAAGCCCAATAGCTACAGAGGCGTAGCTACACAGGCGTAGGAACAGTACTGCAGCTTTTCGGAGGAGGAGTCGGTTGCTGCCGAGCGCGATTCAGAGGCCCGGGAGATCCGGGCCTCTGTACGCCTTATGCGGTCGCGGGTCGCCTGAGGCGAGCAGTGGTCACGAAGCCTTCGTGATCTCGATCTCGAACTGAGAAACCTGCGGGCTCTTGTGGCAGTTGAGGTTGTGCCAGCGGAAGCGGTAGGAGTTGCCGGACCTCATGTCGCAGGCGATCTGATAGCCGCCGGCGATCGCCTTCTGACCGAGGAAGAACGTTCCCTCGCCGTAGAAGCTCCCGTGCCTGACGCTCAGGTGGTAGTTGCTCCAGCTCTCTCCCACGCCACACGACCCGCCGCTCTTCGCGACGAAGTGGACGACGAAGCGCTCCCGGTCCTCCGTGGTCGTCTTCGCCGGGTTCACCCCGACCTCGTCCCTGGTGCAGTTGCTGCCCTCATGGCCTCCGCCTGCCGGGACGACGTGGACGATGGCCCCCTTGCCGACGCCGAACGTGACGCCGCCATCAATGGTGCGGTCGGCGACCGACGCAACCGGTGGCGCGGGCGAAGCGAGCGCGGTCGCCGTAACGGCCGCGATCGCCAGCCCGGCGATCAGTATTGCTCCCAGCTTCAGACGGTGATGGCGCATGCCCCCTCCAGTGTCCCGGCTGCACCTCATGTGCAGTCGCTGCGGATCTTATAGCGACGCTACGGGCCGGTGTGTTCGGTTCCATCGCCTCGGGGCCGCGGCGCCTACCCCGCCGCTCAGGTGCGCCTAGCGCGAGCGTCGGGTGCAGGCGTCGGGGGTCTCCGTCCCCGTGTCGACTGCGAGGAAGGAGTAGTTGGCGGGTCCGCAGTCGGTGCTGGGAGTGGTTTGTCGTTGGCAGCCGTTGCGCAGGTTCTCGCAGTCGAACCGTCGACCGTTCGCGAGCGTGATGCTCAAGCGCGAGAGGTAGTGGTAGGAGTACATGTTGGGGTCGTGGGCCGGATCGACGTGGCTCGTGATCACGTCGTCCCGCCACCGTGAGGTGGTCAGCATCGCGTCGGCGCCGGGGTCGTGCCTGAGGTACTTGTCAAACCAGGCGGTCGTGTACCAGGTGGTCAGGTCGATCCCGCGGAGGCTGGCCGGTAGGTCGCCGATCGCTGTGTCCCCGAAGTCGATGTGAGTCCCGCCGCGGATCATGATCTGACCCGTGTCGACACCGGCCCGGGTGTACGCGTCGGACGCGAGGTTCTTCGCGTTCGGGTCGGGATCGGAGAAGTACGGCGCGTAGTCGAGCAGGTAGTCGCCGCTCAGCCCGAGAGCCGGCTTTCTCACGGCCGGCGCCGGGCCCTGAGGCGCGCCGAAGCAATCGCGCGCGAACCCGTACGGCGCCCCGCCGGGCGCGACGCCGGCGATGCGGTTCACCGGCGCATCGCGGAGCGACGTGAGCTCGTCCAGCGAGGGCCAGGTCGGGATGCAGAGACTGTCGAGCGCGACAGCGGCCTTCAGGCGCGGGTCGGCCTGCACGAGCCAGCTTGCAGCTTGCGCGCCATACGAATGGCCCGAGACCCCGAGCTCGCTGCGATCCAGCATCCGCCACAGCGGGTCATACGCGGAGTCGAGGCCCGCGCGGACGCGAGCGATCTGCGTCGCCGCGTGGCTGGTGCCGGTGCCCCGGCTTGGCACCGGCCGGTACGGGTGTGACGGGGTCGAGAGCATGAAGTTGAGCGCGTCCTCGCCGCCGTCGTAGAACGGCAGTCCGCTGCCGCCGAGCGTGTGCTGCGGTGATGCCAGTCCGAGGACGGGGGTGCCCGCGAACGCGTCTTCGAGCCGGTCGGGCGCCTGTCCGAATTGATCGGACATGCCCTCGCCCTGGACGTCGAAGGTCATCACCACGAACCCGCTGCGGGCGAGCGCCTGCGCGAGGTACCAGTAGCCCTGCTCGTAGCCGATGATCGACCCGTTGATGAACAGGACGCCCGGCCGCTTCGCCGGCCCCGAGCGTGTGGCCCACACGTGCCCGGAGAGCGTCGCGCCGTCGCGGGCGGTGAACAGGACCGGCGTCACGATTCCCCCGTGCGCGGTCCAGCTCCCGAGCCGTGGATCGATCGCACACGCGGCGACTGTGGTGCACGAGTTGGGATCCGGCTGACGCTGCGGATCCGCGGCCAGTGCCGCGGCTCGTGCACGCTGGTACTGCAGGGTGGCCGCGGCCACCTGCGTCTCCAGCTGGGGCGAGTTCCATGCCCGAGCTCGCTCGAGCCCGATCGCGTAATTCTGTTGCTCCTGCTGAGGCTCGACCAGCTTCGCGCTCGCCACCCCGGTCGGTGGCCCGAGCGTCGCGGCCGTCACCAAGACCGCCGACCAGAACAGCCGGAGGCGCCAGTAGGCGACGGTTGAACCTATTCGCAGCGACCGTCGCACGTTCACGTCCTCGTCTCCGGTCAGAGCAGCCTCCCGCACGAGGCAAGGTCGACAACATAACTGGCTGCGCTGCGTGACGCGGCAGGTCGCATCCCTACCATCGCGCAGATGACGGTCCGGCGGATGGAGCACGTGGGCATCGTGGTCGAGGACCTCGCCGACGCGGTGGACGTCACGAGCGGCTCCACCAGCGCCACCGTCTCCCGAGCATCCGCGCGCGAAGTGGCAGCGGCCGTCTCGCCGTAGGGCGGTCGCCAGCGCGCCGGGTGCACGCCGATGTCCGCCAGCACCGAGAGGCCGGTCTCGAGATCGCGCTTGATCTCCGTCCCGCTCAGCCGGTGGTGCGTGACGTGCTCGTGGCCGTGGGTCTCGACCCGGTGCCCGGCGGCCACCATCTGCTCGACGAGTCCTGGATACCTGCGCGCCAGCGAGCCGAGCACGAAGAACGTCGCACGAGCGTCAACCCGCGCCAGCGCCGCGAGGATCTGCGGCGTCGTCCGCGGGTCAGGCCCGTCGCCGAACGTGAGGTAGGCAGGAGCGTTCGCGGGTCCCCGAAGTCGCACCGCCGAGAATCATGCCGCGCCGCGCGTCAGACGGTCTGGCGAGTCACGGCCAGCGCAGCTGCCCAGACGGGTCTGACGCGGTGAACGCGTCAGAGCGGCAGGGTTCGTTGAGGAGCGTGTCGCAGGTGGGGTACCCCCCGTGGGCGGTGGCTCCGGGCACAGTGCCGACGATCAGCTCGGAGGGGTGTGCGGCTTCGTGCAGGATGCTGTTTGTGCCGGCGTTCGCGAGCGGCTCGAAGTTCCAGCCGCCGGTCTGGCTGGGGGTATCGATGATCACTCGGATCCGCGATCCGGCGCGGAACACGTAATCGAACGGGTTCACGAGCAGACGCATGTAGGTCGGCGTGCCGGACACGAGCGGCTGAGCGTCGGACTGGAGGTCCGTCTGCACCGGCATCGTCGCCGTGCTCGCCCGCGGGTCGAGCTTGCGCATCGAGGCGCGCAGCCAGCCGCGGGCGACGTAGAGCTCCTCGCCGTCGGGCCGGACCTCGGTGATCGTCGCCTGCAGGTCAGTGTCGGTCGCCGTTGACTGCAGCCACAGGTTGAGGCTGGCGGGGCCGAGCAGCTCGACGGGGTGGGCGAGCTTGGGCGTGGTGTAGGCGAGCGCGCCGTCCGGGGTGCCCGCCACCTTCCACAGCTCGTTGCGCTGTCCGAACACGATCCCGTCCTCGGTGCCGGTCGACACGCTGGGGGAGACGTAGCTATCGGCTGTTTCGGTCCGCGACGGGGGCGCCGCGGTCAAGGCCTCGCCGCTGCCGAGGAACAGCCGGCTGGTCTTCGTGGCGGGCGGCCAGACCGAGCCGGTCGTGACCCATCGCGGCTCGGCGTCCGTCGTGTTCGCCGTCTCGTGCCAGATCTGCATGTGGGGGGTGGCCGTGTCGAAGCCGTTGCGCTGGCCCTTGACAAACCGATCGAAGAACCGCACCAGCTCCTTGGTGATCGACGTCGAGTTGACGCACATCGAGTGGTAGCCGTTTGCGGCGACGACCCAGGTCCTCGCCCGGTTCAATCGGGGCCACAGCGTCCACGCGGCCTCGCTGCCGACCTCATCGTCCTGCCAGGTCTGGCAGGCGAACGCGGGCACGTCGATCTTGCTGGCCGCGGCGCCGACGGTCTTCGAGTTCCAGAACGAGTTCATGTACTGCTGGTTGAAGCCCGCCACGAAGATGTTCTTGGGCAAGTTGGGCGCCGTATGACCCGCCTCGCTCGCCGCGCACTGCGGATCGCCCGCCTCGATTCCGTTCAGCGCGCTGCTGTTGGAGGCGGCGGGCTGATCACCGAGCCCCCAGAACGCGCCGAACTCGCCGTTCGGCAACCCGCCGGGATAGGCCGCGTCGCGGTACAGGTCGTCGACGATTTGCCAGGGCGCGATCGCGTCGAGCCCAGCGGGGCGCAGCGCCGCGACCCCGGGTTGCAGGAGACCCGGGAATGAATCCCCGAACATGCCGACGTGGCCGGTCGACCACGACTGACGCGCGGCCCACTGGACCGCCGCCGCGCCGTCCGCGCTTTCCTGGGGACTGCGAAAGTCGAAAACGCCCTGCGAGCACCCCGTCCCGCGTGCATTCACGCCGAGAACGGCATAGCCGGCAGCCAGGAGCGCCGAGGCATCCTCGCCCTCGTTGCAGGTCATCGGATCGGTTCCCTCGCAGTAGCCGTCGTACTTCATCGCGACCGGGAACCGACCGCTGGCGGCCGGCAGCTCGACGGCGTAGCGCAGCTTCACGCCGTCGGACATCGTGATGTACCCCGACTGCTGCACGGCGGCGGCCCGCGCTTGCGCGCACCACGCCACGCACACGAGCAGTGCGAGCAACCCAACACGCAAGAACCTGGACCCAGCGATCATCGGCGTCCTCCCAAGACACAACGATTGGCCGCGGCGATACTATCACTAACTGACACTAGCGTCAGTAATACTGACGACAGCGTCAGTCCGAGCGCTCGACAATTACCATCACCGCGAATGGCCTCCACGTCCACCCAGCCGCGTCGTCGCCTCTCCAAGGAGGCAAGGCGGGCACAGCTGATCGCCGCCGCGGAGGCCGTATTCGCCGAGGTCGGTCACGGTGGCGCGACGATGGAGCTGGTCGCCGCGCACGACGGCGTCACGCGCTCGCTCCTCTACGAGCACTTCGCCTCAATCGACGAGATCTACCTCGAATGTCACCGCGCCGCGCGCGAGGAGATGGAGCAGCTGGTGTTCGAGGCCGTCGCCCGAGCCGGCGCCGACCTCCAGGATCAACTGCGGGCGGGGCTGATCGCGTTCTTCGACTACTTCGGGGAACGCCCGCAGCGCTTCGACCTGCTGTACGGGCCCGGTGGCCCGGGCGGGCCGCTAGCGGAACAAACGGCCGACCTGCGGTTCACCACCGCCGAGCGGATCGGCGCGCTGTTCATCGCCGCCGCCCCGCGGATCCCGAGATACGAGGCCGTCGGCGCGGCACACATCGTCTCGGGAGCCGCGGAGCAGGTCGCGCGCTGGTGGCGATGCAACCCGGAGGTCTCGATCGAGTTCGTCGTCGACGGCCTCATGACCGTCGTCTGGCCCGGGCTGCTGAAGCGGCTGAACGACGCCGCGTACTCACCTGCTGCTCGCTGAGACGACCCGCTGCGAGAAGCGCTTCAAGGAGACGAGCGCACGCTGCGCGAGAATGTCGATCTGTGACGACGTCGACTGATTCCGGTTTTCCGAGCCGGACTCCGAGCGTCGAGACGGTCAAGCGAATCTTCGAAGCGTTCGCGCGGCACGACATCGACGGCGCGCTGTCGATGATGCACCCCCAGGTGAGGCTCTGGGTGGTCACCGCGGCCGTCACGCGAGGCGGGCACCCTTACGTCGGACACGAGGGAATCCGCGAATACTTTCGGGACGTCGACCGCATATGGGAGGCACTCGAGCTGTCGCCGGTTGAGTTCGACGAGGTCGGCGCAGCGGTAGTCGTTCTCGGCGAGGTGCGAGCACGTGGCCCGGCGGGAGAGCTGAGACAGCCCGCGGTCTGGACATGGAAGTTCACGAGCGGACTCGTGATCGATTGTCGCGTCGACTCCGATCCAGGGGCTGCCCGAGAAGCGCTCGGCCTGTGGGAGACGACCGAGGATCTGCTGCGCGGCTACATCGCGGCGTTCAACCGTCGAGACACCGACGCGATGGTCGCGCTCACCGATCCCGAGATCGTGAATTACCCCGTCGCGATCGTCGCCGCTCGCAAGTACCTCGGCCACCAGGGGATTCGGAATTGGATCCGGAAGCTGACCGCGTCGGGTCAGGACTACACGGTTGAATCCCGCGAGGTCCGCAAGCTTGAGGAGGGGCGCTGGGCGGTGCTCGGCGAGTTGCTGATCGGCCGCGAGCCGATCAGCCCGTTCGCCGCGCTCGTCGGCGTCGGGCGCGGGCTGATCGGCGAATGGCGCGAATACCTCAGCGAAGAGAGCTTGCTCCGCGAGCTCGGCCACCTGCCCGCGACGCCGGCCGCCTGATCCAGCAACGATCGATGGCGGGAGCAGCGCGCCGTTCCTCACCGCGCCGACGGGTCGTGACCTCGGTCTAGGCGCCGCGGGGCGCCGGCGCGCATATACACACGCGCGACGGTCCCGTCCAGCGCCGAGCGGAGCTGGACGAGGTCGCAGCAGTCAGGCGCACCAGTCGCCCAACCGGACATGGGCCGAGGAGAGAGCCCACCGGGGTGAGAGCCCACCGGGGGACTCGAACCCCCAACCGCTTGATTACAAATCAAGTGCTCTACCAGTTGAGCTAGGTGGGCGAAGCGGGGTTCAGTGTCGCACGGCACCCGACCGCCAGGCCCGCGAGAAAACGCCGACGGGCCTACTCGGGAGACTCGGCCGTGATCGCGTGCTCGAGCGAGCCGTGACCGTTGCTCGAGAAATCGGCGTCCGGGAGCGGAGGCGCGGGCTCGGGGACGGCGTTCAGCCGGCGCTCGAGCTCGCCCAGCACGATCCCGAACAGCAGGTGGCGAACGGCCGCCTGCGCTAGCGCCTTGCGGTTGCCGGCGAGCTTCGGGAGCTTCTTGCGCCGCGGGTGCAGTCGATCCGACAGCGAGGCCAGCGGCCACGTGGCGACCGTCTCGGTCAGGGCCACGACCGGGCCGCGTGCGACCGGGGGCAGCGGAATCACCGGCGCGACGCCCGCGTAGATCGCGCCGAACAGGGCGCCGTTGCCGACGTGCCACGCGAGGCCGACCGGGTACCAGCCGTCGTCCGCGACGACGGCGCGCCCGAGCACTTCGACGTCGTCGTAGTCGCTGTCGAACAAGGCCTTGTCGATCGGCTGCTCGAGCGCCCAGAGCACTGCGGCCAGAGCGCCGGAAACGGCTCCCCTCAGAGCCCGGGTGCGGTACACGGCACTGGCCACGTGCCCCAACTGTAACGGCCGCGCTTCCGGCGGGTACCGCAATGTGCGATGGATCTCGAAGGTCACCACGCGCGCGCGCGAGAGAACGGCGTCAATATCGTCATCTATCTGATCATCCGCGCGCTGTTCCAGCCGTTCTTCCACGTGTACCTCCGGATGGCGCGGATCGGGCGCGAGCACATCCCGGCTGAGGGGCCGGTGATCATCGCCGCCAACCACCGGAGCTTCCTCGATCCGTTCGTGATCGGGACGATGGCCCGCAGGCCGATGTACTACGTCGCCAAGGAGGAGCTATTCCGCAAGCGCTGGATGGGGTGGATCCTGGGCGCGCTCGGCGCGTTCCCGGTGAGGCGGGGCGCCGGCGACGAGGACTCGATCGCGACCGCGAAGGCGATCCTCGCGCGCGGCGAGATCGTGCTGATCTTCCCCGAGGGCACGCGCACGCGACCCGGCTCGCTGGGCAGGCCCAAGCGAGGCGTGGGCCGGCTCGCGCTCGAGACCGGGGCCCCGGTTGTGCCGGTCGCGGTGATCGGGACCGAGGACGTTCGCAAGGGTTGGAGGATCCGCCCGCGCAAGGTCCGCATCCGGGCCGGGCGTGCGCTCCGCTTCCCGCGCGTCGAGCACGCCTCGCCGCAGCTCGCTGGTGCGGTGACCGACCGGATCTGGCCGTGCGTGATGCTCCAGTGGGAGTGGCTCGGCGGGCTCGCGCCGGTCCGCCGCGCCGCGATCATCGGCGCCGGCTCGTGGGGCACCAGCCTGGCGGTGACGCTCGCTCGCGCCGGGCTCGAGGTCGACCTCGGCTGCCGCACCCGCGAGCAGGCGGAGGAGCTCCGCAGCAGCCGGCGGAACCAGCGCTACCTGCCTGGCGTCGAGCTCCCCGACTCGATCAACCCGGTCCGCGCGGCCGAGCTCGAGCTCGGCCACCACGATCTGATCTGCCTCGCGGTGCCGGCCCGTTCGCTGCCGAGCGTGATGGCCGCCCACGGCGAGCGGATCCCGCGCCGTGCCGGTGTGCTGGTGCTGTCCAAAGGCCTGGTGCCGCCGCTTGGGACGCTCCCTTCGGCGTTCGCGTCGGAGCGATGCGCCGCTCGCGCGGTCGCCGTGCTCGGCGGGCCCGCGCACGCTGCCGAGGTGCTCGAGAATGGCGCGTCGGTCGTGATCGCGACGCCCGATCGCGGGTTCGCGCGGCAGCTGCGCGACGTGCTCCGGTCGGTCGAGCTCGACGCCTCGACGACCACCGACGTGACCGGGGTCGAGCTGGCCGGCTGTGCGAAGAACGCGGCCGCGCTCGCCGCCGCTGCGGCGTCGGTGGCCGGACCCAACATCGCGGGCGCGGCCGCGGGCAAGGTTTTCGCCGAGGTCGACGCGCTTGCCAGGACTCGCGGAGGACGGCCTGAGACGTTCGCCGGCCTCGCCGGGGTGGGCGACCTGGTCGCGACCGTCAGCGCGACCGGCTCGCGCAACCGGCGGGCGGGCGAGCTGCTGGCGCAGGGAGTCCCCCGCGCGGAGATCGGTCAGGCGCTCGGACAGACCGCCGAAGCGGTCGATTCCGTGCCGCTGCTGGCGACCGTCGCGCGCGAGGCGCACGTCGAGGCCCCGGCGCTCTCGAGCCTCGCCGCGCTGGTCGAGGGACGGATCCCGCCCGAGCGCTGGACGGCCACGGTCACCGATCCTGCCTGGCTCCGGCGAGAGGACACTGTCCGCGCGGCCTGACCGCGGCTACGCTCTCATGTCGTGGTCGAGCCACTACCCAAGGACAAGGCGGAGCTCGACGCACGGTTCTCCGAGCTGTACCGCGCTCATCTCCGCGACGTCTACTCGTACAGCTACTACCGCGTCGGCAATCATCACGACGCCGAGGACCTCACCGAGCAGACCTTCCTGCAGGCCTACCGGCACTTCGAGCGCGCGCTGCGAGAATCCAACGGGCGGCCGCTGCGGCCGTGGCTCATTCGGATCGCCCACAACCTCGCCGCGAACTTCTATCGCGACCGGTCCCGCCGGCCGGAGTCGGCGATCGAGGACGCGGGCATGGTCTCGGCCCCGCACACGACCGAGTCGCTGGTCGAGGGCCGCGAGGAGCTGGCAGCGATCCTCGAGGGCGTCCAGCAGCTCCCCGACGATCGCCGCGAGGCGCTGATCATGCGATTCGCGCTCGGAATGGACAACCGCGAGATCGCCCGGGCCCTGGGGCGCTCGGACGGGGCGACCAAGGTTCTGCTGCACCGCGCGATCCGTCAGCTCGAGGGGATCGTGTCGGAGGGGGCGGGACAGGCGGGTGGACGATGAGCGCGAGCGCCGCTGAGTTCGAGGCACTGCTGCGTCAGGCGCTGCAGCCGATCGACCCGCCGGCCGACATGGTCGTCCGGCTCGAGCTGACGCTCGTGAGCCTGACGGAGGCGGCGCAGGAGGAGCTCGACGCCTGGGAGCTGTCGGCGATGCGGGATCCGAGGAACTGGGTCCGGCCGGCGGCCGCCGCCGTCGTCGGCGTGAGCGCTGGGACGGCGCTGGTCGTCCTGCGGGTCAGGGCGCGGCATCGCTCGCGGCGCCAGCAGTCGCGCAGCCCGCTCGACCTCCTCGGACGGACGCTGCGCGACGCGGCCGACGAAGCGAGACGGATCGCTCCGAAGCGCTAGGAGCGCCCGCCGGCTGCGGGAAGCCCGCTGCTAGCTTCAACCGAAATGCCCGCCTGCTACCGGCATCCGTCCCGTGAGACCGGTGTCTCGTGCTCCTCGTGCGGGCGCCCGATCTGCCCCGACTGCATGACCCCGACGTCCGTCGGGATGCGCTGTCCGGAGTGCGCGCGCGACAGGACAAAGGTTCGGACCGCCCGGACACTGACGAGCACGCCGGTCGTGACCCAGGTGCTGATCGCGGTCAACGTGATCGTGTTCCTCGCGGAGACGGCCTCGGGGGTCCCGTTCAACGGCTGCTCGGGCGCGTGCGGGACCGTCTGGAACCACGGCGTCCTGTTCGGCCCCTCGATTCACATCAGCCACGACTACTGGCGGATCGTCACCGGCGGCTTCCTGCACGACGGGTTCTTCCACATCCTCGTGAACATGCTCTCGCTGTACTTCGTGGGGATGGTGCTCGAGCCGGCGATCGGTCACGTGAACTTCGCGACCGTCTACTTCGTGTCGCTGCTCGCGGGCTCGTTCGGGGCGCTGCTGTTCCAGCCGGGTGTGCCGACGGTCGGGGCGTCGGGCGCGATCTTCGGGATCTTCGGCGCGCTGATCGTGGTCGCCCGGCACCGCGGAATCCCGATCTGGCAGAGCGGCCTCGGCTTCATCCTGCTGTTCAACCTGCTCTTCTCGTTCACGTTCTCGGGGATCTCCGTCGGAAGCCACCTCGGCGGGCTGGTCGCGGGCCTGATCTGCGGCGAGCTGATCATCCAGTTCGGCGAGCGCAGGCGGATGCCGGCGCTCGCGCTCGCGGGGTGCGCCGTCGTCGGAGTGGCGAGCGTGGCGCTCGCGATCGTGGCCGCCGGCCATCACGGCCTGACGCCGAACGGCCTCACGCTCTGAGCGATTCGTAGAGCGCCTGGATCTCGTCGAGCAGCCGGTTGGCCGAGAATCGCTGCCGGACGTCTGCGCGAGCGCCGGCGCCGAGTCGCTCACTCAGCCGCGGGTCGTCGAGCAGCTCCGCCGCGGCGCGCGCGAGCGCCGCGGGATCGCCGGGCGCCACCAGCCGGCCGGTCTCGCCGTCGCGGATGATCTCGGGCAGCCCGCCGTGTGCGCTCGCGACCACGGCACAGCCGGCGGCTGCGGCCTCGAGCGCTGAGCCCGGAAGCGGATCGGGCGCGGTCGATGGCACCGCCACCAGATCGGCCGCGCCGAACACCGCCGCGACGTCCTCCCGAAACCCGAGCAGCCGCAGCCGGTCCGCGACGCCCAGCTCGTGCGCGAGCTCGACCACGTGCGCGGCGCGCTGATCCGCTCCCGGCCATGCCTCTCCGGCGATCAGCCCCACCGCGCCACGCTCGCAAAGCGCCGGCTGCGCGAGCGCCCGGATGAGCACGTCCTGTCCCTTCCAGTCGGAGATCCGGCCGAGCATCGCGATCACCGGTTCAGCGGGGTCCAGGCCCAGCGAGCGCCGCGCGGCGTCGCGCGGCGCCCGGGTCGGGTCGAACGCAAGGCCGTCGTAGATCACGCGCGCGCGATCGCGCGGGCGGAACTGTTCGGCCGTCGCCGACGAGACGCACACCAGCGCGCTCGCCGTCGAGAGCAGCGACCGGTAGGCGGGCCACAGCCGGCCGAATCGTGAGTAGATCTCGCGGACGTGCCACACGTGCGGGACGCGCCCCAGCGCCGCGCCGGCGGCCCCGCCCAGCACGACGGACGTGTTGGAGTGAACGAGCGCCACGCGCCTGCTGCGAATGAGCCCCCGGAACCACCGCGCGTCACGCACGAGCGCGGCCGCGACCGCCGCCCCGCCGCGCGGAGTCGCCAGCCCGCGCCGGAGAACGCTCAGCTCGCGGACGTGGACCTCGATTCCGACGGCCCGCAGGTCCGTCGCGAGCGTGCCCTCGGCGGGCAGCACGACCAGCGGCCGGTAGCGAGCCGGGTCCAAACCCGAGGCGATCAGCAGCAGCTGCCTGTCGGCCCCATAGCGTCCGCTCGAGGAATGGACGAATAGAACGGTCGCGGGACCGGCGGCCAACTACGTTTCGACCGTGAGCGCTTGGCCCGGCGCCTGCGGGAAGAGCTCGGGATGGAGGATGTGCGCGAGCAGCTCGAGCCCGTCGATGATCCGCGGGCCCGGGCGCGAGAAGTACGAGGCCGCGTCAACCGCCACAACCTCCCCGGCGCCGAGCGAGGCGAGCTGGTCGCGGTGCATCTCGGCCTCGCGGTAGGCAAGCTCGGCGTCGAACCCGCACGGCATCACGATCACGACGTCCGGTTGCGCCGCGGCGACCTCCTCCCACGCGCGCTCCTCCGAGTGCTCGCCCGCGAAGCCGAGCACGTCCTCGCCGCCCGCGTAGTCGATCAGCTGCGGCGTCCAGTGCCCGGCGGCGAACGGAGGATCGAGCCACTCGAGCGCGACCACTCGGGGCCGCCGCGCGCCGCGAACGGCGAGCCTGACGCGGTCGATCCGGTCGGAGGCCTCGCGTACCAGGTCGACCGCGGCGTCCTTCGCGTCGGTCCCCTGCGCGAGCGTGCGCGCGTCGCCGAGCACCTCGCCGACGGTCTGCGGGTCGAGTGAGATCACGCGCGGGGGAGGCTGGAGCTCCTCGGCGATGGCGCGGACGTCGTCGTAGGAGACAGCGCACACCGCGCACAGAGACTGCGTGACGATCAGGTCGGGCTGGAGCGCATGCAGCTGCTCGACGTCGAGCTCGTAGATCGACTCGCCGGCGAGCGTCCGCTCCTTGACCGCGGCGTCGATCTGCGCCGAGCTCAGGCCCGAGGGCAGCACATCGCGGGTGACCTTCGGAAGCTCGCGGGCCGCCGGCGGGAAGTCGCACTCATGCGTGACGCCGACGACGTCCGGCCCGAGACCGAGGGCGAACAGCATCTCGGTCGCCGACGGAACGAGGCTTACGATCCGCATCGGCCGTGTTTGCGTTCACACGACATGCGGGAAGCTGAAGAATTGGCCACTGCGAACACGTTCGAAGGGGACGATATGCCAGATCTACTCGGCGATGACGAGATCGCTTCGAGGCTAGGGGACAGCGACTGGCAGCGGGAGGGCGACGAGATCGTGCGCGAGCTGAAGTTCGAGGACTTCGCCGCGGCGATGGCGTTCGTCAACCGCGTGGCGCAGGAGGCGGAGGAGGCCAACCATCATCCCGACATCCTCGTCCACGGTTGGAATCGTGTGCGGCTATCGCTCACCAACCACTCGGCCGGCGGACTCACCGAGGCGGATTTCGAGATGGCCTCGAAGATCGACGGATTGCGCTGAAAGCGGTCCATGCGGGCTGCTAGCGTTGCGTCCGTCGCTGAATGAACGACGACCCGCCCCGAAGTAATAGCGGCGCCAGCGGAGAGGGCATTAGCGCGCCGCCGCCGTGACCGCCCTTTACATAGTTCTCACCGGCCTGCTCGTGCTGGCCAACGCGTTCTTCGTGATCGCGGAGTACGCGCTCGTGCGCTCGAGTCGCGCGCGCCTGGAGACGATGGCGGATGAGGGGCTCCGGGGCGCTCGCCTGGCTCTCCAACAGGTCGACCAGATCGGCGACTACATCGCGGCCTGCCAGGTCGGGATCACGATGGCCTCGATCGCGATCGGGGCTCTCGGCGAGCCCGCGATCGCGCATCTGTTCGAGCACATCTTCGGCGGACGGGCGGCACGACGCCCTGGCCGTCGCCGTGTCGGTCGTGATCTCCTACCTGCTGATCATCAGCGCGCAGAGCGTGATCGGGGAGATCGTTCCGAAGCTCTACACGATCCAGCACGCCGAGGGCCTCGCGCGACGGATCGCACGCCCGCTGCGGCTCTTCCGGGTCCTGTTCCACCCATTCATCGTGCTGCTCAACGGCGCGTCGCACTCGATCCTGCGGATGCTCGGGACCGACCCGAACGCCACGGAGGAGGGGGGCACCCCGGAGGAGCTCAAGCGACTGATCGCGCAATCGCGCACCGGCGGCCAGATCGACGTCGGGGAGGCGAGCATGCTGACGGGGGTGTTCCACCTGCACGAGCAGGAAGCGCGCAACGTGATGACGCCGATCCCCGCGGTGGTCACGGTCGACCTGTCGGAGACCGTCGAGGTGGCGCTGCGCAGGTGCGTCTCGACCGGCCACTCGCGGCTCGTCGTGACCGAGGACCAAAACCAGGACCGCGTAAAGGGCATCGTCCACGTCAACCAGTTGGTCAAGCTGATGATGTCCAAGGGGATGGACGCGAACTTCGCCGATCTCGTGCGCCCCGCGCCGATCGTCCCGGAGACGAAGCCGCTCGACGACCTGCTCGCCGATCTGCAGCGTGAGCGGACCGAGCTCGCGATCGTGATCGACGAGTACGGCCGGACGGCGGGGATCGTCACGATCGAGGACATCATCGAGGAGGTCGTCGGCGAGATCTCGGACGAGACCGACCCAGCCGGCGGCGCCGTGCGGAGGCTCGCGAACGGCGACTGGTTCGTCCGCGGGCACGTCGCAGTCTCCGACCTTCCGGACTACGGGCTCGAGCTCCCGGTCGACACGGACGCCTACAACTCGGTCGGGGGGTTCGTGTTCGCGGAGCTCGGCAGACTGCCCAAGCGCGGCGACACGATCACCGCGAACGGCTATTCGATCCGCGTCGAGTCGGTCCGGCAGAACCGGATCGAGGCGGTGCGGATCCGCGAGCGGGGACGCAACCGGCGCGCCGAGCCCGCGACCGACAGGCGCTGAGCCTGTCCGTCGGACACGCGCTGAGCCTGCGCCCCAGGGGAAGCCCCTGACCTACCGGAGATGAGGATCGAAGCCGGCCCACCGGTGGGCCGGCTTCTTTCTCTCCTCTCAACCACCGGGAGGGTCGACGCTCTTGCGAGCGGCTCCCCGGCGTTGCCTTGCGGGGATCGTAACGAATGATGCGAGGAGGCGCGAGCGGGCGTCAGCGGGTGCGGGGCGCGGCCTCGGGGCGCACGGGCAGAGAGGAGCGGAGCGAGCTTTGCTTCTCAACTCCGCTATTTCGGAGTCAGGAAGCAAAGTCCACGCCCGTGCGGAGGGGCCGGGAGGACCGCACCCACAAAAAGAGCCGGCCCGCTTGCGCGGGCCGGCTCGGTGCTTCTGGGGAGGAGGTGCTGCTATGAGGTACGTCGCGACGCAAGTCTCGGTGCTGACCCTCAACGATCCTTAAATAGTTCCTCGGAGGTTCGTCAGCAACCGGCGCTCAGCGGGCCACGCTCCGAGGCCGAGGGCTCAGTCCGAGTCCTCAGTCGTAGGAGTAGAAGCCGCGGCCGCTCTTGCGGCCGAGCGCTCCCTCCTCCACAAGCTTCAGCATCGCCGCCGGCAACTCGGCGTCGATCGACTCGCCGATCGCCTGGGACACGTCCAGGCCGACGTAGTCGAGCAAAGCCAGGGGACCCATCGGCATGCCGGCCCCGAGCGACATGCAGCGATCGACGTCCTCGGCCGGCATGCCGCTCTCGGTCATCAGTTCGACGGCGCTGAACAGGTACGGGAACAGCAGGCGGTTGACGACGAAGCCGGGGGAGTCCGGAACGTCGACCGGGGTCTTGCCGATCGCCTCCGCGAGCTCGCGGGCCCGCGCGCGCGTCTCATCGCTCGCCTCCGCTGGGAACGCCAGCTCGATCAGCTTCATCCGCGGCACGGGGTTGAAGGGGTGAAAGCCCACGAACCGCTCGGGGTGCCCGCTGGCCTGCGCCAACTCGGCGATCGACAGCGACGAGGTCGTCGTCGCGAGGATCGTGTGCGGATCCGCGTGCTTTGACAACTCCCCGAGCTCGGCGAGGATGTCCGCCTTCATCCCGTGGTGCTCGACGACCGCTTCGACGAGGAACGTCGCGGAGTCCAGGCCGTCGATCTCGGTGACGATCTTCACCTGCTCGGGGTCGACTTCACCGCCCAGCAGCTTCGCGCAGTTGCGTGAGATCGTCGCCTGGGCGCGGTCGGCGGACGCCTGGCTGCGGGCCCACAGCACGACCTCGCCGTTCTTCGCGGCGGCCGCGGCGAGGCCGCAGGCGATCGCGCCTGAGCCGGCGATTCCGAGTGTCTCCTGCAATTGAAGCTCCTCCTGTGTGCTGTCGCGACGGCCGTTCGGCCCGGATCGCCGGGGTACAGTAGAGGGTGAATCCGGTTTCAGGCACCACCGCCCCGTCGGCGGCCGGGACCTTCCGAGGAGACAAGGAGACAGCTGAATGCCTTTTGACGGCCGTGAGGTAGTGATCGTTGAAGCAGCCCGCACCCCGATTGGTCGGGGACATCCGGAGAAGGGCTACTACAAGGACACGCACCCGAACGAGCTGCTCGGTGCGGCCTACCGCGCGGTGGTCGAGCGCGCTGGGATCAACCCTGACCAGGTAGAGAACGTGATCTCGGGCTGCGTGGCGCAGTTCGGGCCGCAGGGCCTGCACGTCGGCCGCAACGCCTGGCTCCAGCAGGGCTTCCCGATCGAGACCTCGGCGACCACGATCGACCTGCAGTGCGGGTCCGCGCAGCAGGCGGTGAACCTCGCCGCCTCGCAGATCGCCTCGGGCGTCCACGACGTCGTGATCGGCGGCGGCGTCGAGCACATGGGCAAGCTGCCATTCGCGGCGACGATGAAGACCCAGGAGGAGTTCGGCTACGCGTTCACGCCCGAGCTGCTGGCCCACCACAATATCCAGGGCCAGGGGATGGGCGCCGAGATGATCGCCGAGGAGTACGAGATTCCGCGGCACGACCTCGACGAGCTCGCGCTGCGCTCTCACCAGCTCGCGCATCGCGCGACCGAGGAGGGCCGGTTCGAGCGCGAGATGATCCCGATGCAGGTCAACGGCGACACGTACGTGACCGACCAGGGGATCCGCCCGGACACGAACCTCGAGGCGCTCAGCCAGCTGAAGACCGTGTTCAAGCCGGACGGCGTGATCACCGCCGGCAACTCGTCCCAGATCTCCGACGGCGCCGCTGCCGTGCTGCTGATGACGCCGGAGAAGGCGAACGAGCTCGGGCTGACACCGCGCGCGAAGATCGTCGACCAGATCACCGTCGGGTGCGACCCCGTGAAGATGCTCGAGGGGCCGATCCCGGCGACGGCGAAGACGCTCGAGCGCAACAAGATGTCGATCAACGACATCGACCTGATCGAGATCAACGAGGCGTTCGCCCCGGTCGTCGCCGCGTGGCGAAACGTGCACAAGCCCGACATGGACCGCGTCAACGTCAACGGCGGCGCGATGGCGCTCGGCCACCCGCTCGGCTCGACCGGCGCGCGGCTGATCACCAGCCTGCTGCACGAGCTTGAGCGCTCCGACAAGGAGACCGGGTTCGTGACGATGTGCTGCGGCGGCGGGCTCGGTACGGCGACGCTGATCCAGCGCGTCTGAAGGCGCCAAAACGGTGGAAATCCCCTATTCCGGGTCGCTATTGTTGCTAATAGCGAGACCCGACGACGAGAGGATGTGAGCGATGCCACTAACGATTGGCGATACGGCGCCCGACTTCGAGGCGCAGACGAGCGAGGGCCCGATCAGCTTTTACGACTGGCTCGGTGACTCCTGGGGCGTGCTGTTCTCCCACCCGAAGGACTTCACGCCCGTGTGCACGACGGAGCTTGGGTACATGGCGAGCATCAAGCCCGAGTTCGACCGCCGCGGCGTGAAGATCATCGGCCTGTCGATCGACTCGACCGGGGACCATGAAGGGTGGGCGAAGGACATCGAGGAGACCCAGGGCACCGCGCCCAACTACCCGATCATCGGCGACGAGGACTTCAAGGTCGCGAAGCTCTACGGGATGCTGCCCGCCGATACGTCCGGAGAGGCGAAGAGCCGCACCCCGGCCGATAACCAGACGGTCCGCAACGTGTTCGTGATCGGGCCGGACAAGAAGATCAAGCTGGTCCTGGTGTACCCGATGACCACGGGGCGGAATTTCGACGAGGTGCTCCGGGTGATCGACTCGCTGCAGCTGACCGCCAACCACAAGGTCGCGACGCCGGCGCAGTGGCAGCAGGGCGATGACGTGATCATCGCCGGATCGGTCTCCAACGATCAGGCGAAGGAGATCTTCGGCGAGTGGGAATCGCCGAAGCCCTACATCCGGATCGTCCCGCAGCCCAGCTAGGGCTCAAACAAGCTTCGCGACGCGGTCTCCGACCCGGACGGTTCCGGGTCGGACGACGCGCGCGTTGATCCCCCGCAGGTTGAGCTCGCGGCCTGCCTTCGAGTTCGCGAGCTTCTGCGCCTCGCTCCCGAATCGCCGCAGGAACTTGCCGCATCCAGTGTGCGGAACCGCCGTGACCTCGATCACCGCGTCGCCCACCGCCAGGCGGGCGCCTGGCGGCACGTTCGCG
Source organism: uncultured Solirubrobacterales bacterium (assembly GCA_963770735.1). Lineage (GTDB taxonomy): Bacteria > Actinomycetota > Thermoleophilia > Solirubrobacterales > Solirubrobacteraceae > Palsa-465. The sequence continues at coordinate 573,921 of CAVYRB010000003.1, forward strand.
TAGCTCAGGTCGAGATCGACGTACAGCTGGTCTCCCGCGAGCGCCCAGCGCTCGCGGGAGCCGGCGAACAGGGCCGCTGCGCGGGCGTTGATCAGCGTCAGCTGCGTATCCACGTCCGGGGTCTTGCCCGCGGCCTCCAGCTTCGGGAGCCAGTTGTCGCCGACCAGGCCGCAGTGCGTATCGACGCGAGCGCTGTCGAGCACCTCGCGCTCGTTCTCCGCCGGCCGGCGCACGATCAGCTCGAGCGACCCTTCGTCGGGCGGCGAGGAGCGGATCTCGTCCAGGTTCGTTTCGGCCTCGAGCAGCACGGATGGGAGATTGTGTCAGCCCTGCTGCTCGGTCGGGCGGATCAGGATCTCGTTGACCGCGACGCGACGGGGGCGGGTGACGATGTACGCGATCGCGTCGGCGATGTCGGCCGCCTCGAGCCGGTCGACGTCCCCGAACCGCTGCGAGATCGCCTCCTGAATCTCTGGGCGGTTGTGCGACGCGAGCTCCGTCGAGACCGCGCCCGGCTCGACCAGCGAGACCCGCAGGTGGCGCTGGGTCACCTCCTGGCGAAGCGCCTCGCTGAACGCCCCGACGCCGTGCTTGGTCAGGTTGTAGACGCCGCTTCCGGCCCGCGCCACGCGGCCCGCCACGGAGCTGATGTTGATCATGTCGGCGACGTGCCTCGGGCCCTCGTCTGCGGCCTCGAGCAGGTGCGGCAGGGCGGCGCGCGCGCAGTAGAGCAGCCCCTGGACGTTGACATTCACCATCGTCTCCCACTCCTCGAGCGGCGCGCCCTCGACCGGCCCCAGCAGCATCACGCCGGCGTTGTTGACGAGCGTGTCGAGCCGGCCCAGCTCCGAGACGGTTTGCTCGATAGCGCCGCGCGCCTGCTTCTCGGAGGACACGTCAGCCTCGATCACGAGCGCGGTCGAGCCCTCGCGGTCGATCCTCGCCGCGAGCTCGCGGAGCCGATCTCCCCTGCGTGCGACGATCGCGAGCTGCGATCCGAGCTCGGCGAGGCGTAACGCGGTAGCGTCACCAATCCCGCTGGACGCACCGGTGACCAGCGACACGGTTCCCTGAAGTCGTTCACTCGTTGTCATGTCTTCCATTCTGGTTAGCGATTGCCGATGACCACCGTCAGGGCTGCCCGGCTTTACGAGCATGGCAAACCGCTGATCGTCGAATCGGTCGAGCTGCCCGAGCCCGGCGAGGGCGAGGTGCTCGTCGAGCTCGAGTTCGCGGGGGTCAACCCGATCGACACGTACATCGCCGGGGGACGGGTCGCGCCGCACGCGCCGCTGCCGCGCACGCTTGGCGGCGAGGCGGGCGGCACCCTCGACGGGCGTCCGGTGCTGGTCGCGGGCGGTGGTCTCGGCGCCGGGCGGGACGGTCTGTGGGCCGAGGCGGCCGTGGTGCCCCGGGAGAGCGTGATCAAGCTCCCCGACGGCGTCGCGCCCGGGGAGGCGGCGGCGATGGGGATCGCCGGCTTGACCGCCTGGAACGTGGTACACGACGTCGGCCGAGTCGGCGCTGAGGACCGGGTGTTGGTGCTCGGCGCGTCGGGCGGCGTCGGCACGATGATCGTGTCGCTGTGCAAGTCGATCGGCGCGCAGGTTCGGGGGCAGACGGGCCACGAGGCGAAGGCCGCGATGATCGAGCGCCTCGGCGGCAGCCCGCTGGTCGCGGGGCCCGATGAGCTCGTCGCGACGCTGGATGGCTTCGAGCCGACGATCGCCTTCGACCCGCTCGGCGACGGATTCTTGCGCCCGGTCGTCGACGCATTGGCTCCCGGCGGGCGGCTCATCTCTTTCGGCACCTCCGCCGGAGCCGAGGTCGAGTTCAACCTCCAGGCGCTGTACCGCAAGGGGCTCTCGCTGCTGGGGTACGCCGGCGGGCAGCTCACCTCCGACCGGCGACGCGCCGGGCTGGAGGCGGCGCTCGGAGCGCTGCGCGACGCTCAGCTGGAGGTCGTGATCGACTCGGTGCTGCCGCTCGAGCAGGTCAACGAGGCGTTCGAACGGCTCGCCGAGCGCTCCGTCAGCGGCAACCTGCTGCTCGAGCTCAGCTGAGCCACCGGAACCCGACCGCGTCCGGTGCGGGCGCCAGCGGGCTCGACGGCAGTCCCGGTGGCGGGTCGTCGACGTTGTACCCGGACGGAGCGAGATCGTTCGGGGTGTCGGGGTGAAACAGCGAGGCCAGGTACTGTGCCTGCCCGCGACCCGGCCCGAGCTCGAACTGGCCGCCGCCGTAGGCGCCGATGCCGCGCTCGGCGCAATAGTCGTAGGCGTCGCACAGGCGCTCCAGGCCGCCGATCCGCGACGGCTTGAGGTTGACCATCCGCGGCGGGAACGGCAGCGCCTCGATGTCCGCAATCGAGTGGATCGGCGCGTCCCAGGTGATCCGGTCGTGGACGTTCTCGAGTACCGCCGCGGTCTCTGGCGTGACGACGTCGGGATCCTCGAGCCAGGCGTCCGGGAACGCCTCGATCACGCGGCGGTAGAGGACCGGGTCCGGGGGTTGGTCGACGACCGTCCCGCGGTACAGCGCCTTGAAGTCGATCGAGTCGACGGCGCCGGTCTTGATCAGCGCGTCGAACAGCTCCGGGGTCCAGTTGCTGGTCGCGTCGAGCTTGAAACGCAGCGTCGGGTAGCGGGCAAGTCGCTGCTCGATCGGGTCGATCGTCGCCGGGTCGCCGAGCCGCAGCGAGACGACGAAGGTCAGCGGGCGCGCCTCGCGGCCAAGCGCCTCGTGCAGCGGCTTGCCCGCCTGCCTCAGCGCGAGGTCGAGCGCGGCCGAGTGGAACGTCCAGCGGCGGTACAGACGGGAGACGTCGCGCTCGGGCGGGGCCGGGAACAGGTCGAGCGAGTCGATCAGCTCGCAAAACTCATTGAGCGTGTAGCTCCCGGCAATGTCGAGGACGGGCCCGGCGTCCTGAAATGCGATGTGGTCGAGCCCGTCGTAGACGACGTCTTCGCCGACGCCCTCGAGCCCCGCGCCCTTCAGGTGGACGACGGTCGAGAGCCGCTCGAATCCGCTCGAGACGTGCAGCTGGAGTCCCTCCAGCTCGTAGCGGTCGACCTGAAGCGGGAGATCCTTGAGGAGGTCGTAGGTGCTCACCCCGGCTCCGATCCGGCCCGCTCGAGCCTTGCTACCAGCTCCTCCAGACGAAGCTCGTCGAGGCCGGTCGAGACCGCGTCGAGCTCGGCCGCGCAGTACTCGACGAGGTCGCGTCCCTCCTTGACCAGGTCGAGAGTCTCGCGAAGGCCGGCGTCGCCGGAGTCGAGCCTGCGGATGATCTCCTCGATTCGCGCGACCGCCGACTCGTATGTCCGCTCGCCCGTGCTCACTCCGTCACCTTCGCACGCACGCGGCCGTCGCGGAAGCGAAGCGCCAGGTCCTCGGCCTCGCGGGCCGCGGCCGCGGTAGTCACCGGTTCACCGGCGCCGTCCTCGACGAGCGCGTAGCCGCGTGCGAGAGTGCGGCCCGGGTCGTGCGCCGCGAGCGCGAGCGCGAGCCGCTCGAGCTCGCCGCGTCGGCGAGCCTGCTCCGGACCGGCGGCGCGGGCGGCGGTCCGTCCGAGCACCAGCATGTGAACCGACGCGAGCGAGCGACCCTGCTCGCCCGCGCGCTTCGCGCTCGCTCGGAGCTCGCGCAGCAGCTGGTGCAGGTGCCGGCGATGGCGCGCGACCTGGTGAGCGGGAGCGCGCGACAAGTGCGTCAGCGTACGGGCGCGCTCGACGATCGCCCGGCGCCCCTGGCCGTGGAGCCGGCCCGCCATCGCCGCGACGTCGGCGCGCGCGGCGCGGCAGTCGATGCCCACAGCGGTCTCGGCGGCATGGGTCGGCGTCGAGCACGACACCGCGGCGACGTCGTCGATCAGCGTCCGGTCGGTGTGGTGCCCGACCGACGCGATCACGGGGACCCGCAGCAGCGCGACCGTCCGGCACAGGGCCTCGTCGCAGAACGCGAACAGGTCGGCGAGCGACCCGCCGCCGCGGGCGACGATCACGACCTCCACCTCGGAAACGGCCGCGAGCTCACGGAGCGCCGCGGCGATCGCGGGCGCGGCGTGGCGGTCCTGGACCGGCGCGAACGCCCATACCAGGCGCCCGGCCCAGCCGCGGCGCCCGAGCCCGGCGAGCACGTCGTCGCGGGCCTTGCCGCGCTCGCCCGTGACGACCCCGATCGTCCGGGGGAGCAGCGGCCGATCCAGCAGCTTCTGCGGCTCGAACAGGCCGTCCGCCGCGAGCCTGCGCCGCAGCCGCTCGAGTTGCACGAGCAGGTCGCCCTCGCCGGCGATCCGCATTTCCGAGACGGCGAAGCTGAACGACGGGGAAGAGGTCGAGCTGCCCGGGTAGTAGTCGCAGCCGCCGCCGACCACGACCCGGAGGCCGTCCGTGAGCGTGACCCCGAGCGCCTCGAACTCGTTCTGCCACATCGAGCAGGGAAGCGCGCCGCGGGCGTCGCGCAGCTCGAAGTAGACGCGGGCGCGCCCGGGCCGGAACCCCCACACCTCGCCGACCAGCTGAACGCGGGCGAACTCCCTGAGGCGGTTGCGCAGCCGTTCCGCGTAGGACCCGACCGGATACGGGCCCGGCAGCTCGCAGTCGGGGATCGCCTCCGCGCTGATCGGGTTCGGTCCGGCGCTCACCCCTTCCAGGCTACCCAGGCGGGTAGCCCTCTCTGGCGATCTCCGCCTCCACGTCGGGGGCGAGCATCTTCTCATCGGCCGTCTCGAACCAGCGACGGCGGAAGAACTTCGCGTAGAACGGCCACGAGGCGAACATCAGGATCACTCCGAGGATCAGCCCACCGATGCCCACGAGAATCGGGGTCTGGATTCCGATCAGCGGCTTCGAGTAGTTGTTGCCGGCGGTCGAGTAGTACTGGTAAGCCTTGATCGCGACGCCGAACAGCATCAGGCCCCCGACGAGCGGGATCAGCCCGGCGAACAGGAAGTTGCGCACGCTCTTGAACAGGTCCTTGCGGAAGTAGACGGCGCACGCGATCCCGGTACAGCCGTAGTAGAAGCAGACCGCGAACCCGAGCGCCGAGATCGTGTCGCCGAGCACGTCCTGACTGGAATTGAATGCCAGCAGCGCGACGGTCCAGACGATCGACAGGCCGCCCATCAGCAGGGTGGAGAACGTCGGTGTCAAGAACCGCGGGTGGATGCGGCCGAACGCCTTCGGGATCGCGTCCCACTTGGCCATCGACAGCGTCGTGCGGGCGGTCGGCAGGATCGTCGTCTGGGTCGACGCGGAGGCCGAGGTGAGCACCGCGATGATCAGCAGCTTGTTGAGCGGCGAGCCGAACACCGTGGTCCCGAGCGCGTTGAGGACGTCGCTCTGGTTGGTGGAACTGGACAGGTAACCCGTTCCGTGAACCGCCTGTGCCGCCGCGGTGACGAGCACGTAGATCAGCAGCAGGATCAGCGTTGAGACGACCGCAGCCTTACCGGGGCCGCGGCGGGAGTCCCTCGACTCCTCGTTGACCGCCACCCCCGAGTCCCAGCCCCAGTAGATGAAGATCCCCAGCAGGACGGCGTCGAGCAGCGCGCCCCAACCCATGTCAAACGGGTTGAACCACGACGCGGACACGTGGATCGAGTGGGCGGGGTGGCCGGTGTAGACCTTGATCAGCGCGACCACGACGAACAGCGCCAGCGTGACGATCTCGAAGCTCAGTAGAACCGTCTGCACCCGCGCCGAGAGCTCGATCCCCCGGTAGCAGATCCAGGTCATCAGCGCGATCCAGATCACCGATCCGACGATCAGCATCACGTTCGATTGCGCGGCCCAGTGCCAGCTGAACAGCAGATACGTGTACTGGCTGGCGATCGCCGAAAGCGACGCCATCACGATGATGTCCGCCAGGAAGATCGCCCAGCCGTTGATCCAGCCGAGCTGCGGACCGAACGCCCGCGTCACCCACGCGAACGACGTGCCGGCGTCGGGGTCGGCCAAGTTCAGGTACCGGTACCCGACCGACACGAACAGGATCGGGATGAACGACACGATCAGCACGGCGGGGGCGTGGATGCCGACGCCCGCGACCGCGACGATGAATCCGAGCGTCGCCGCGAGGCTGTACGCCGGCGCGGTCGACGCGACCGCGATCACCAGGTTCGAGGCGTATCCGAGCGCGTTCGTCTTCAGCCCCTTGTGCCCGGGCAGCGACGTGTCTTCGACCGGGGCCTGGGCCACTGGAATTGCCGTGCTCTCCATCAGCACCCCTCTCCTCGTCTGAACACTGGCACCTTCCCGCGCGCGAACGGTACGGTAATCGTCTGATGAACGCCAACCGGAGCCGGGAGCTGCACGTTGCCGTGCTCGGCGCGGCAGGCACGATCGCTCCCGCGATCGTGCGGGACCTCGCGGAGTCCGAGGAAGTTGCGCGGATGACGCTGCTCGACCTTGACGAGGGGCGGGCGACCGACGTCGCGGAGGAAAACGGGGGCGGCAAGGCCTCGGCGCGCGCGGTCGACGCGACCGATGTCGAGGCGCTCGCGCGGGCGCTCGACGGCGTCGACGCGCTTGTCAACTCGGCGTCGTACCGGATCAACCTCGAGGCGATGCGCGCTTGCCTGGCGGCCGGCGCCGGCTACCTCGATCTCGGCGGGCTCTACTGGATGACCCAGCGCCAGCTGATGCTCTCCGAGCAGTTCGAGCGGGCCGAACTGCTGGCGGTGCTCGGGATCGGCTCGAGCCCCGGCAAGACGAACCTGATGGCCGCGCGCGCCGTGCGGGAGCTCGGCGACCAGCCGGACACGATCGACGTTGCCGCCGCGGGACGCGATTTCGGCGCGCCGGCCGACGGCCGGCTGCGACCGCCGTACGCGATCCAGACGCTGCTCGACGAGCTCACGCTCGAGCCGGTCGTGCTCCGCGGCTCCGATGCGACGCGGATCGTCCCGCTCACCCCCGGCGGCGAGCTCGACTTCGGCAGGCCGATCGGCTCGGTCGAGACGATCTTCACGCTGCATTCGGAGCTGGCGACGTTCGGCGAGAGTTTCGGGTGCCGCAACGCGAGCTTCCGCCTGTCGCTGGCCGCCCCGCTGCTGGAGCGCCTGCGGGCGCTCGTCGGCGCTGACGCCGAGGAGGTCGCGGCGGCCACTCGCGAGGCCGCTTCGCCGAGCTCCCACACCGTCTCCGTGCACCTCGTGATCGTCACCGCCTCGGGCGGCGAGACGATCGTGGCGCGGGCCGTGAGCGAGCCGCACTTCGGGCTCGGCGGGTCGGTCGTCTCGACCGCGGCCCCGGCCGCGGCGGCTGTGCGGCTGCTGGCGCGGGGATCGCTCACGGCGACCGGCGCGCTCCCGCCCGAGCGGTGCATCGACCCCGACGAGATGTTCGCCGAACTCGAGCTGCGCAGCTGCACGGTCGTCCTCGGCTGAGCTACGTCGGTTCGCGGGCGTCGGCGGCGAGCACGGCCGGATCGGCCGCCTGCCACCAGCGCCTGGCAAAGAACTCATGGAAGAACGGCCACGAAGCGAACATCAAGACGACTCCCAGGATCAGGCCGCCGACGCCGACGAAGATCGGCGTCTCGATCCCCAATACTGGCTTTGAGTGGTTGTGCCCCGCGGCGCCGTAGTAGCTGTAGGCCTTGTAGCCGATGCCGAACAGGATCAGGCCGCCGGCGAGCGGGATCAGCCCGGCGAGCAGGAAGTTACGGACGCTCTTGAAGAGGTCCTTGCGGAAGTAGACCGCGCAGGCGATGCCGGTGAAGCCGTAGTAGAAGCAGACGGCAAAGCCGAGCGCGGAAACGGTGTCGCCGAGAACGTCCTTGTCGGGGCTGAACGCCAGCAGGCACACCGTCCATACGATCGAGAGACCGCCGAACAGGAGCGTCGAGAACGACGGCGTCATGAAGCGGGGGGACACCCGGCCGAATGCCTTCGGCACCGCCTTCCACTTGGCCATCGACAACGTCGTCCGCGCGGTCGGGAGGATCGTCGTCTGGGTCGCCGCCGCGGCCGAGATCAGCACCGTGAACACGAGCAGCTTGTCGAGCGGCGAGCCGAATACCTCCTTGCCGAGGGCGTCGAGCACGTCGCTCGAGTGCGCTGCCAAGTAATTCGGGCCGTGCAGCGCTTGCGCGGCGGTTGAGGCGGCGACGTAGATCACCAGCAGCAGCAGCGTGGAGACGATCGCCGCGCGGCCGGGACCGTGCGTGGCGTCCTCCGACTCCTCGTTGACCGCGACGCCCGCGTCCCACCCCCAGTAGATGAAGATACCCAGCAGCATCGCGTTGATCAGGGGTCCCCACGAGAGATCGAACGGGTCAAACCAGGACGCTGACACGTGCATCGAGCCGGCGCGGTGACCCGTATAGACCTTGATCAGCGCGACGACCGCGAACAGCAGCAGGGTGATGACCTGGAGCGCAAGCAGCAACATCTGCAGGCGTCCCGAGAGCTCGATCCCGCGGTAGCAGACCCACGTCATCACCGCGAGGTACAGCACCGCGCCGATGATCACCGCGAGGTTCGAGTCGGCCGCCGCCTTCCAGCCCACGAGCAGGTACGTGTACTGGCTCGCGATCGCCGACAGCGATGCCATACCGATGATGTCGGCGAGAAAGATCGCCCAGCCGTTGATCCACCCGAGCTGCGGCCCGAATGCGCGGGTCACCCAGGCGAACGTCGTGCCGGCGTCGGGGTCGGCCAGGTTGAGGAAGCGGTACCCGATCGAAACGAACAGGATCGGGATGAAGGACGCGAGCAGCACGGCGGGCGCGTGTACGCCGACGCCCTTGACGACGACGATCACCCCGAGCGTGGCCGCGAGGCTGTACGCCGGTGAGGCGGCCGAGATCGCGATCGCGAGGTTCGAGGCGTAGCCGAGCGCCCCGGCCTTGAGGCCCTTGTTCCCAGGCGCGCTCTGGTCCGGTGCGATCCGGTTGGCTACGCCGGCCGTGGCGCTCTCCATCAATCCCCCTCGGGTCTGCCCCTCCGACCGTGGCTACGGTAATCCCCTCGTGAACGCGACGCAAGCGCGTCGCCGAAGCTCACGCGCGGGTGAAGCTCACGCGCGGGGGTACGGCGGCGCTGTCGGCTGAGCGGCTCCCTGCTCGCGCAGCCACCCGACCGTCTGCGCGATCCCGGCGGCGAGTTCCACGCCGGCCTCCCAACCGAGCAGCCGGCGTGCCTTCTCGACCGACGGCCACCGTCGCCGGACGTCGACCTCGAAGCTCGGAAGGTGCTCGAACTCGAGCTCGGACGGTTCGTTCCCGCACGCCCCCCAGATCAGCGTCGCGATCTCCGCCACGGTCAGCTCCTGCGATGCGGAGATGTTGAAGTCCTGGTTCTCGCCGGCGGCGGATGCCATCGCGGTCACGAGTCCGTCCGCGATGTCGTCGACGTGCGTGAGCGTCCGGGTCTGCTCTCCGGAGCCGAAGATCTGCAGCGGCCGCTGGCGCGCGAGCGCCTTCGCGATCAGGTCCGGCACCGCGTGCGCGATCCCCGGTTCGCCGGGCTCGGGCAGCTCGCCCGGCCCGTAGGCGTTGAACGGGCGGCAGATCGTGTACCGCAGTCCGTGCTCGTCGTGGGCCGCGCGCGCGTAGACCTCGCCGGACAGCTTCGAGAACCCGTACGCCGAGTGCGGCGGCGGGCACTCGCGCAGGTGCTCCTCGGTCGTGGGGAACTGGGTCGCGTTCTCGAACACCATCGACGAGGACACGTACACGAGCCGCTGCACTCCCTCGTCGACCGCGGCGTGGACGACCGCGCCGGTCAGCGCGTTGTTGGCCTCGGTGAGCGTGTACGGAAGCTTGTGGAAGTTCGCGATCCCGCCGACGATCGCGGCGAGGTGGATCACGTGCGAGCAGCCGGCCACCGCCTCGCCGGCGTGCTCGGCCGAGCGGAGGTCGGCGGTGTGAATCTCGGCGGCCTCGCGCATCCAGGCGGGGGCCGCGCGCTGGTCGGAGACGCGGACCTCCCACTGGGGGTCGCCGAGCAGTCGCCGCACGACGGCCGCGCCGATCATGCCGGCGCCGCCGGTGACCAGGACGCGGCTCACGCGGTCGCGGCGGTCCCGAGCATCGCCGCCGACTCAGCGGCGTACGCGAACACCTGAGCCGTACCGAGCGCGTTCCAGGGATCGACAAGCAGGCAGTCCGGCGAGGCCGCCGCAACGATCCCGCGCAGCGCATCGGGCCCCTCGAACTCCGTGTGGTTGGTGGCGATGATCACGACGTCGGCGTTCTGGACCGCCTCGGTCAGCGGCACCGTCGGGGTCGCGGCGTGGGGATCGCAGACCGCCACGTCGGTCAGCTCGCGCTCGAGCAGCCGGATCAGCTTCGGCGACAGCGAGTCGCGCTCGTCGTCGGTGTTGCGCTTGAATGTCAGCCCGAGCACCGCCACCTTGAGCGACGCGAGCTCGCCGACCCGCCGCTTGATCCCCTCGACGAGGAACAGCGGCACGGCCTCGTTCACGCGCGAGACCGCGAGCAGCATCCCGGGAGCGTTCGACCGCTCCTCGGAGAACACGAAGTCCTTGCGAAGGCACGCCCCCGCCGTCAGTCCCGGCATCGCGATCCCGCCACGCGGGTAGTCGTGGTTGATCAGGTCGATCACCTCGAACACGTTCGCTCCGTAGCGCTCGCAGTCCATCATCAACAGGTTCGGGAGTGCGAACGTCGTGTAGCGCAGGATGTTGGTCCAGATCTTCGCCAGCTCCGCCTGGACAGGGGACGTCTTGACGATCGGCGCGCCGAGGATCCCGAACGTGGCCGCCGCGTGCTCGGTCGAGGCCTCACCGACGCCGCCGATGATGCACGGCAGCGTCGAGATCTCCTCGAGGAAGCGGCCGGCGGCGATCCGCTCGGGAGCGTGTGCGACGTACACGTCCTCGCCGACCCGGAGCTCGCGGCGCTTCTCGAGGTAGCCCGCGACGAACTCGGTCGTCCCCGGCGCGATCGTCGATCGCAGGATCAGCGACTGGCCCGGCCGTAGGTGCGGGAGCAGGTCGTCGATGACCGCGCGGACGCCGCGCAGGTCGCTCTCGAGGTGCGAGAACGAGGGCGTCCCGATCGTGATCACGATGTCGTCGGCGGCCGCGGCGTCGGCCGCGCGCTCGGCGAGTTCGAGCCTGCCGGTGCTCACGACGCGGTCGAGCAGCTCCTGGGTGCCCACCTCCGCGAACGGCATCCGCCCGGCGCGGACCGCATCGAGGATCGACGGGCTGTTGTCGACGCCGAGCACCCGCACGCCGCGGTCGGCGAAGCACAACGCCAGCGGAAGCCCGACTCGGCCGAGGCCGATGACCGCCAGCGAGCGCTGGGCGCTCATCCGGCCCGGGGCTCCAGGCTGGGAAGCGGCTCGAGGCCGGGCTCCGCCTGATGGCCTCGCACCTCGCCGGCGAAGGCGAGCTCGTCGAGCCGCGCGATCTCGAGCTCTCCCTCGCGCCGGGCGGGGTCGTCCGGGTCCAGGTTGCGGATCAGCCTCCGGATCCGCTCCCGCAGCTGAAGCGCGAAATGCGGGGTGGAGGCGCCCATCAGCTGGCGAACGTCGTCGACTGTGACCCGATGCCCCTCCTGCGTGCGGTCTGGATGCTCGCTCTCGCTCATGGCCGCCGCTCGCCTTCCGGGCTCGCCCGAAAGGCGGCCGCTCGAGTCGTCCTGTTGCTCATTTCTGCGGCACCGCCTCAAGCAGAGTATCCATCTCTGCCTGGACCGATACCGAGATCGCGCTCGGGTCGCCGATCACCCAGCCGTGGTTGTAGACGGCCGCGGTCGGGCCCTCCTGGGTGAAGCCGGGCGTCGCGAAGTTGAGGAAGTAGTTGAGAATCGGCTTCGGCATCGAGTTGCCGTTGTCAAGCACGAGCTGGGGTCCGAACGAACCGCTCGCGGACAGTGGCGCCGACGCGGCGGCGTCCAGCGGGCGGTTCGAGTTGACGAGCGTGTACCCGTGGCCGGGGCTGCGGAGCGCCCAGCCGAAGCTGCCGGGGACGTGCGCGCACGGCTGCCCGAACTTGCACGGCGGATCCCGGTAAGACGCGAACGAGACCGAATTTGACGCCGGGTCGGAACCGCCGACGCGCTTTACGGACCCGTACTTGCCCAGCGCCTTGACCACGCTGTCGGGGATCACGCTCGGCGGGCCGAGCACGTAGATGTGCGGGTGCTGGTTGGCGAGCAGGGCGTCGCGCGTCGGCCCCGGCACGCCGGAGCTGTTGACGAACAGCACGGGATCGCCGCTCTCGGCCGCCCAACCGGCGGCGGGCATCGCGTACGCGGGGTCCTCGCCCGAGGCGATCACGACGTCGGAGCTGTTCTTACCGACCGCGGCGCTGTAGAACCGGTCGATCGAGGCCGCCAGGGCGTACGGGTCACCGCCCGAGATAGTGGCGGTGCGGCCCCCGGAGATCTTGGGCACGTCGCCGATCCGGATCACCTGGGCGCCGCCGACCGTGCCCGAGCCGGTCGGGGCTAGGGCCTTGAGCGCGTCGGCGGTCGCGGACGGAAGCGAGCCCGAGCCCGAGAGCAGGATCGGCGCCTTGATCGGCGATGACATCAACACGGACGCCGCGATCGACGCCTGCCAGTTGTCCTCGGGGGCGAGGGTCACCACCTGGGGGTGGGTGCCGGCCCCGGTCGAGGGATAGACCGCGAGCGCGACGCCGGCCGCGTCGACCGTCGGGTCGCCCCCGGAGACGCGCGTGGTGTTCTTGGTCGCGAGCGCCGGGAAGCCGATCTTCTGGCCGGCGTTGCGGGTCGACGCCGCGACGCCCTGTTCGGGCACCTTGATGAACTGGGTGGATCCGCCGCAGCCGGCGAGGGCGCAGGCGACACCGATCGGCACGAGCAGCAAGGGTCGGCGCATTGCCGCGCGGACGTTAGCGCCCGCGCTGAAGGGGGCGCGAAGGTTGCAGGAGACGGGCGCGAAGGTTGCAGGAGATCGCTGCAAGGCATCGAACGCGCTGCGACCCGTCATCGGTGTATATTGCCGCGACGCCTAATCCGCGGGCCCCAAAACCGCGGAGCGGGGGAACCAAGTTCCCGGGGCGAGTCCCGTGGTGAATCCACGGGAGGCGCAGGCTCTTTCAGCGCCAGCCCGACAGCTAACCCCGCAGGCCGACGAAAGAGAACGTTGCGAGTCCGTCTGCTCATAGCTTCCGTTATTTCCGTTGCCGCGCTCAGCGCTGCCGCGAGCGCCTATGCCGCGAGCGGCCCGAGCGCCTCGCCGAGCTCGGGCGGCGCCGGCGTCGCCCCCGGCCCCGGACCGCGGAGCACCGCCGACCATCCCGTCGTGCAGGGCTACACGGCCAAGATCAAGAATGGCGTCGCCTACGCGCCGTCGTACGCGCCGGCCGCGGTCCAGAAGATGATCTGGGCCGGCGACAAGATCCGGACGAAGCCCTACTGCTACGGCGGCGGGCACGGGCAGTGGAACGACTCGTGCTACGACTGCTCGGGCACGGTCTCCTACGTGCTCCACGCCGCGGGGGTGATCAACGAGTCGATGGACTCGGGCGAGATGATGAGCTGGGGCAAGGGCGGGACGGGCCATTGGGTGACGATCTACACCAATCCCGATCACGCGTTCATCCAGATCGCGGGGATCCGGCTCGACACCTCCGCCTACCAGGATCCGAACCCGGCTCCCGGCTCCGGCCCGCGCTGGCGGCCCGAGGTGACCAGCTCCAGCGGGTTCGATTCGCGGCACCCCTCGGGCCTCTGACCGACCGCACAAGGGGCGTCTCGTAGAAAGACCGGCGGTGGGTGCGCCCGCCTCGGTACGCTTGAAGCTGCTCGTCAAATTCCGCCAAGGAGGATGCGATGCCGGGTATGTCCGGGCGCATGTCCACGATCGTCAAAGCCAAGATCTCGAAACTGCTCGACCGCGCCGAGGATCCGGGAGAGACCCTCGAGTACAGCTACCAGAAGCAGATCGAGCTGCTCCAGAACGTTAAGAAGGGCATCGCCGACGTCGTCACGTCGAAGAAGCGCCTGCAGCTGCAGGAGGAGAAGCTCAAGCAGCAGGTCGTGAAGCTCGACACGCAGGCGCGTCAGGCGCTGGCGGCAGGTAATGAGGAGCTCGCGCGGACCGCGCTCGAGCGCAAGAACGTCGCTCAGACGGAGCTCCAGTCGCTCGACGGTCAGCTCGAGCAGCTCGAGCAGCAGCAGCAGCAGATGACCGAATCCGAGCAGAAGCTGCGCACGAAGATCGAGCAGTTCCGCTCCAAGAAGGAGGTCATCAAGGCCCAGTACTCCGCGGCCGAGGCCCAGGTCCGGATCTCCGAGGCCGCGACGGGCGTCGGCGAGGAGATGGCCGACGTCGGCCTGGCGATGCAACGGGCGCTCGACAAGACCGAGAACATGAAGGCGCGCGCCGACGCCGTTCAGGAGCTCGAGGCGGCCGGGACGTTCGAGGATCTCACCGCGCTCGGGCCGGCCGAGGACGACATCGACCGCCAGCTCAAGCAGCTCTCGAGCCAGACCGAGGTCGATGCCGAGCTCGACAAGATGAAGGCCGAGCTCGGGGGCGGATCGGCGCCCGCGGGCGAGCTGGGAGCGGGCGACCCGGCGGCTCAGGCGAGCAAGCCGTCGGCTCCCGCCGAGGGGCAGGCCTCGTGATCGTCAGGATCTCGAGCGAGGGGCAGTACGACGTCCCCGACGAGGACGTGGATACCCTCAATCAGCTTGACAACGAGGCCGTTTCGGCCTGCGCGCAGGACGACGAGCAGCAGTTCGAGGACGCCTTCGGGCGCCTCCTGGAATTCGTGCGGACCAACGGCCGTCCGGTCAACGACGACGTGCTCGAGGGCTCGGACGTGATCCTCCCCCCGCCCGACATCTCGCTGGAGGAGGCCAAGGAAGAGTTCACCGGCGAAGGGTTGATTCCGGGGTAGGGCTCCGCCGCGGGGAGCGACGCCCACACGACACACCCCCCCGCCGCCCGACGAGGTGTGCCGTCTCAGCCCCGGAATTCGACGCCGCGACGGCACACCTGTACCGAGCTGCGAGGTGTGTCGTGTGAGCGTCGCCGGAGGCGCCGCCGCTAGGCGTTATCGCTTGCAGCGGCGGCGGGCTGGGCGCGGTCCGGCCGCGCGCGGCCAGTACGACAGACCTCCTGTTGCCGGGGGAGGTGGGTCGTATCAGCCGCGATATGCGCGGCCAGGACGACACACCCCGCCCTGATCGAGGGCGTGTGTCGTGGCAGCCGCGCTAGTGCCCGACCGCTACCGGCTCGCCGCCGGCGGCGGCAGCGACCGCGGATTCGGGGCGGCCGGCGGGCTGGACCACAGCGCGGCGATCAGGACGATCGCGATCACACCCACGACCAGCGTCGCGACCAGCACACTCCAGCGGCGCAGGAACGAGCGCTGCCCCTCCTCAGCTCCTCCCGGCGCCACGCCGCCCACCGCCGGAAGCACGACCAGCCCGCGCGGCCGCTCGGGACAGCCGCGGCCGCGGAGGCCGCCCGAACCGCGACCAGGACCGTCGGAGCCGGAGCTCAGATCGGGATCCCCCACAGCGGGAACCAGCGCTCGAGCTCGGGCTCGACCGGGAGCTCTGAGCCGACCTGGGCCTTGAGCACGAGCTCGCGCTCGGTGTCGCGCAGGTTCTCGCCGGACGGTACGAACGGGTAGAAGAAGCCGCGCTTGTAGTTGTAGATCCAGTAGATCGCCTGGTGCTTGCGGTCCTCGAACGCGAACACCGCGCACAGGACGCGGTCGCCGTAACCGCCGGCCTCGAGCGCGCTGGAGACCGCGTTCACGCCGACGACCAGGTCGTCGAAGTCCTTGCCGCGCAGCACGAGCCAGCGGAACCCGTAGCTGTCGTCCGATGTCTCGACGGTCGTGCCGCTGTCGGCGGAGGTGGCACGGACGACCTCCTCCATCTCCGAGACGATCGAGTCGAAGTCGGACGTCGCGAGCGGCTGGAAGACGATCGCGCCGCTGCCTCGGGTGGTGATCCCCAGCTCGGTCTCGAACTTGACGTACGCGGTGCTGACCGCGAACAGCCGGTCCGGGGCCGGGCCCTCGAGCTTGCGTCGGCCCAGCAGCGCGTCAAGGAATCCCATCGACGGGGATCGTACGAGGTGGCGCGCGCCTGCCGGCTTACGCCGTGCCCTGGAGCTGGGCCTCGAGGCGCTGGAGCGCCGCGATCCGCTTCTCGAGCGGCGGGTGCGTCGAGAACAGGCCCGTGAGCGTCTCCTTGGTCTTCGGCGGGAAGATGTAGAGCGCCGCCAGCTCGCCCGACGCGGCTCGCAGGTCCTGCTTCGGAACGTGCTGCATCGAGCCGTCGATCTTCAGCAGCGCCGAGATCAGCGCGCTCGGGCGGCCGGTGAGGATCGCCGAGCCGCGGTCCGCTGCGAACTCGCGGTACCGCGACAGTGCCTGCAGCAGCAGCCAGGAGATCACGTACACGACGGCCGAGACAAGGATCACGACGATGAACGCCATGCCGCTGTTCTGGTCGCGGTTGTTGAACGCGCCGCCGAACCAGAACCCCATCTGGGTGATGAACGCGGCGATCGACGCGAAGAAGCTCGCGACCGTCATCACGACGACGTCGCGGTTCTGCACGTGCGTGAGCTCGTGTCCGAGCACCGCCTCGAGCTCGCCGGGGCTGAGCAGCTCCAGGATCCCGCTCGTGCAGCAGATGGTCGCGCTCTTCGGAGAGCGGCCGACCGCGAACGCGTTCGGCATCGCGGTCTCGGCGATCGCCACGCGCGGCTTTGGGAGGTTCGCCTGGACGCAGAGGCGCTCGATGATCGCGTGGAGCTCGGGCGCCTGGTGGGGCTCGACCTCCCGCGCGCCCATCGAGAACAGCGCGATCTTGTCGGAGGTGAACAGCTGGACTCCGAACAGGACGGCGGCGATCAGGGCGATCGCGATCGCGCCGACTCCGGCTGCGATCAGCACCCCGATCAGGACCGCGTACACGAGGCCCAGCAGGAACATCGTCAACAGCATCCGGGCCTGCAGGCCCGTATCACGCCCAAAAGAGGTCTTTTTAGCCATCGTGACACTATGTTGGCAGACGAAACGAAGGGCCTTCTTATCGACCGAGGGCCGCCACACGGGACAGGGGTAAAGCTTTGGGCCAGATCGTCCGATACCGACTTCAGGTGCGTGCCCCGCGTGCATACCTGGCCGGCTTCGGTACCTCCGGATCGCTGCTCGCCGGCGCCGCGGCGATGTTCCTGCTCGCGAGCGCGATCGTCGCGTTCAAAGGCTGGCCCCAGGTTGGAGGTCAGCCGTCGCCCGTGTCGGTGTCAGCGACCCGCGCCAGCGTCGGCCCCGCCGCGCCCTCGCGGGCCGCGCGGCTTCTGACCGCCGCGACCGTCCACACGGCGACGGGGACCGCCGCCGCCACCGCGGGCCGCGGCGTCGCCGCCCGATCCAACTCCGGCGGCACGCCTCAGCGCGCGAATCAGAATGGTTCCGCAGGCAGCCAGCAGCACGGCGGTGGATCGCAGGCCGGCGGCAACTCCGGCTCGAACGCCTCGGGCTCGACCCCGGCTTCGACTCCGGCCTCGGGCAGCTCGACCGGCTCGCCGACCCCCAGCCTTCCGGTCTCGACGCCGCCGGCCGTGCAGAACGCGGGCAGCACCGCCTCGCAGGTCGTCTCGACCGCGGGCCAGACTGCCGGCTCGGCCGTCAGCAACACGGCCGGCTCCGTCGGCTCCGGTGTATCCCAGGTGAGCCCCAGCGCCGGTAACGCCGTCTCGAGCGTCGGCCAGGCGGCAGGCAACGCGGTCACCACGACCGCCAACACCGCGGCGTCCGCGGTCGGCTCGCTGACCGGCGGGCACTGAGCGCTACTCGCTTCGCAGCACCCGGGCGAGCCACCGAAGGCTGACCGCGCGCAGCTCGTCGTCGTGCTGCACCGAGCGATGGTGGCCGCCCGGGACCGTGATCAGCCTGCTCTCCGAGGCGCTCAGCCCGCGCTCGAGCTCGCGCGAGTGCTCGACCGGGACCTGCTCGTCGCCCTCGGCGTGGAGCAGCAGCACCGGGACCCGGAGCGAGCTGACCGCGTCGTGGAGGTCGTTGTCCGAGAGCATCTGCTCGAGCGACGGGACGTCGGCGTCGAACGCGAACGCCCCCGACCGCAGCCCGCGCCGCAGCCCCTCGGCGCTCGCCGGGCAGATCGCGATCACCGCGCGGGCGCCGGCGCGCGGGGCGGCGAGGATCGCGAGGTAGCCGCCCATGCTCGAGCCCCGGAGCGCGACCGGCGCCGCCGGGCCCCCGATCCGCTCGCGGAGCAGCGCGGTCATCGCGGCGACGTCGTCGAGCGCGCCGGCTCCCATCGGCC
The DNA here is from genome assembly GCA_963770735.1 of uncultured Solirubrobacterales bacterium. Classification (GTDB taxonomy): domain Bacteria; phylum Actinomycetota; class Thermoleophilia; order Solirubrobacterales; family Solirubrobacteraceae; genus Palsa-465. Next base: position 592,182 of record CAVYRB010000003.1, read on the forward strand.
CGTCGCTGTCGCCGTGGCCTCGCTGGTCGAACGCGAGCGCTCCGAAGCCGTTCGCCAGCGCCGCTCTGGCGTAGTCGTGGTGGTTCTCCTTGCGGGAGCCGGCGCCGTGCAGGATCACGACGCCGCCGGCCGGGGCGTCGGGCAGCCACAGCGAGTAGGCGAGGCCGTCGCGGGCGTCGATCTCGCTCGGGAGCACGGGCGTGACGGTTCGCATGCGCTTGGCCATCGACACTGGCATGATCGCCGCAAATGAGCGCGACCGCATCCGAGCTGTTGAACGTGTTCCCGATCGGAACCCGCGTCAACGAGCGCGGGCGGCTCGAGCTCGGCGGGTGTGACGCGGTCGAGCTCGTTAACGCGTATGGCTCGCCCGCGTACGTGGTCGTCGAGGACGACCTGCGCGCGCGCGCCCGCTCGTTCCTCGACGCGCTGCAGGCCCGCCACGACCGCTACGACGTGCTGTTCGGGTCGAAGGCGTTCCCGTGCACGGCGGTCTACCGCGTGCTGGCCGAGGAGGGCCTCGCGTGTGACGTCGCGTCGGGCGGCGAGCTCGCGCTCGCGCTGAAGGGGGGCTTCGACCCCGAGCGGATCTTCCTCCACGGCAACGCCAAGTCAGAACGGGAGCTGCGCGAGGCGCTCGCGGCCGGCGTCGGCCACGTCGTGCTCGACTCGTTCGACGACCTCGAGCGGCTCGAGCACCTCGCCGCCGAGCACGGCGTCAGGCAGCGCGTCCTGATCCGCGTCACTCCGGGGGTCACCGGCGACACCCACCACGCGATCTCGACCGGCCAGGCGGATTCGAAGTTCGGCTTCTCGTTGCCGGACGCCGCCGAGGCGATCGAGCGGCTGTCGGGATCCGCTTCGCTCGAGCTGGTCGGCCTGCACTTTCACATCGGCTCGCAGCTGTTCGACCTCGAGCCGTTCCGGGCGGCGGTCCGGACGATCTCCGAGCTCGGCGAGTTCCCCGTCTACAACTTCGGCGGCGGCCTCGGCGTGGCGTACACGGCGGCCCAGCACCCGCCGCCGGTCGAGGAGTATGTGGCCGCGGTCGTCGATGCCGCGCACGAGTGGCTCGGGCCCGACAAGCGACTGCTGCTCGAGCCCGGCCGCTCGCTGGTCGCGAACTCGACCGTCACGCTGTACACGGTCGAGACGGTCAAGCGCAACGTGTCGACGTGGGTCGCGGTCGACGGCGGCATGTCCGACAACCTGCGTCCGATGATGTACGGCGCGATCTACGAAGCCGTCGTCGCCGACCGGCCGCTCGCCGCCGGCACCGAGCGCTGCCACCTCGTCGGCAAGCACTGCGAGTCCGGCGACGTGATCGTCCGCGACGTGCTGCTCGCAGATCCCGCGCCCGGAGACGTGATCGCGACCCCGGCCACCGGCGCGTACGGCTACGCGATGGCGAACAACTACAACAGCGTGCCGCGGCCGCCGGTGATCGTCTGCCGGCAGGGGGACGCCCGGATCGCGGTGCGGCGCGAGACCTACGACGACCTGACGGCGCGTGACGTCGGCTGACCGCCCAGGCGGCCAGGTGTTCCGGGTCGGGCTGCTCGGCCACGGCACGGTCGGGTCGGCGTTCGCGGAGCTGCTGCCCACGGAGGCGGACCGGATCGAGCTCGTAACCGGGCTGCGCCCGGAGCTGTCGGGGATCGTGACCCGCAGCAGCGGCTCGTTCGACGAGCTGCTCGAGCGCTCGGACCTGATCGTCGAGCTGATCGGCGGCGTCGACCCGGCGCGGGAGTGGGTGATGCGGGCGATCCGCGCCGGCCGACACGTCGTCACAGCCAACAAGCAGCTGCTGTCCCGGTATGGCGAGGAGCTGTGGGAGGCGGCCCGGACGCAGGGGGTACAGCTGCGCTTCGAGGGCGCCGTCGCCGGGGTGGTGCCGGTGATCCGGGTGCTTCAGGAGTCGCTCGCCGGCGCGCGGATCGACCGCGTGCACGGGATCGTCAACGGCACGACCAACTTCATCCTCACCGAGATGGCGCGGACCGGAGCGACGTTTGCCGACACGCTCGCCGAGGCGCAGCGGCTCGGCTACGCCGAGGCCGACCCGTCCGAGGACGTCGACGGCCGCGACGCCGCCGCGAAGATGGCGATCCTGGCCAGGCTCGCGTTCGACACCCCGGTGCACCTCGAGCAGGTCCGCTACGAGGGGATCGAGCACATCCAGCCGGAGGACCTCGAGTACGCGCGCGAGCTCGGCCTCGAGCTCAAGCTGATCGGCACCGCCGAGCGGATCGGCGCGGGCCTGTCGGTCCGCGTGCACCCGATCTTCCTGTACCCCGGGCATCCGCTCGCGTCCGTCAGCGGACCGTTCAACGCGGTCACGGTCGAGTCGGAGACGATCACGGAGGTCACGATGTCCGGACCCGGCGCGGGCGGGCCGCAGACCGCGAGCGCGGTGCTCGGCGACGTGATCAGCGCGATGATCCCGCCCGCTTCGACGCCGCCGACGACCGAGCTGCTCGAGATCGTCGAGGACGTCGTCTCGTCGTTCTACCTGCACCTCGAAGTCGCCGACGAGCCAGGCGTGCTGGCGCAGGTCGCCCGCGTGCTGGCGATCGAGGACGTGTCGGTCAAGTCGGTGGTGCAGAAGGGCCTCGGCGAGCAGGCCCGGCTTGTGATGGTGCTGCACCCGGTGCTCGAGTCCCGGTTCGAGGCCGCGATCAGGAGATCGCGCGGCTCGAGATCCTGCGCGCGCCGCCGCGGGCGATCCGAGTGCTTGAGGAGGAGTTCGGCTGAGACCGCCCGCTGAGACCACCTCTGAGTAGGATGCCCGCCGATGCGCGCGATACAGATCGCTGAGCTGACCGGCCCCGATCAGGCGCTGAAGCTCGTCGACGTGCCCGAGCCCGAGGCCTCGCACATGATGACCCCGGGCAGCGGCGTGGTGGTCGACGTGCACGCCGCCGGTGTGTCGTTCCCCGAGGTGCTGCAGACGCGCGGGGAGTACCAGTTCAAGCCGGACCTTCCGTTCGTCCCCGGCAGCGAGGTCGGCGGGATCGTCCGCAGCGCCCCGGAGGCGGGCCGCCGTCTCATCCGGCGACAGGGTCGCCGCCTTCTGCATGCTCGGCGGGTTCGCCGAGGTGGCGGTGGCGCCCGCCACATGACCTTCAAGCTGCCCGACGAGCTCGACTTCGCCCAGGGCGCGGCGCTGGTCCTCAACTACCACACCGCGTACTTCGCGCTGAAGCTCCGCGGCCGGCTCGCCGAGGGCGAGACCGTGCTCGTGCACGGCGCGGCCGGGGGCGTCGGCACCGCGTCGCTGCAGGTCGCGAAGGGCCTCGGCGCGCGGACGATCGCGGTCGTCTCGAGCGAGGAGAAGGAGCGAATCGCGCGCGAGGCGGGCGCCGACGACGTCGTCCGCTCCGACGGCCCCTGGAAGGACCAGGTGAAGGAGATCTCCGGCGGCGGGGTCGACATCGTGCTCGACCCCGTGGGCGGCGACCGGTTCACCGACAGCCTCCGGTCGCTTCGCGAGGAGGGCCGGGTCGTGGTCGTCGGCTTCACCGGCGGGTCGATTCCCGAGGTCAAGGTCAACCGGCTGCTGCTGAACAACTCCGAGGTGATCGGCGCCGGCTGGGGCGCGTACGTGATGGCGAAACCGAATGTCAGCCGTGAAATCGGCGCCGCAGCTCGACAAGCTGATCGAAGCCGGCTTCGTGCGCCCCGTCGTCGGCGCGAGGTTCTCGTTCGAGCAGGCCGGCGACGCGCTGAAGCTGATCGACGAGCGCGGCGCGCTCGGCAAGGTGGTGCTCGAGCCCTAGACCCTAGGCCGGCTGGCGGGCGGCGGCCGCGGTCTGAGCCGGTTCTTCGTCGCGGATCTGAGGCGTCGGCCTGCCGTGCTCGATCCGCCACCGCTCGGTGCGCGCGACGCCGTCGAACGAGCGCGTGTTCCAGCCGCGGGCCAGCGGTCCGGGCGTCAGGCGCCTGGCGAGGCGGACCGCGCGGACGGTCGCGTCGAACGCGCGCCGCTGGCGGCCGGTGTAGTCGAGGCCGTAGAGCTCACGGACCCGCGGCGGGAGGCTCCCGAGCATCAGCAGGTCGTGGACGCGCTTGCCGGGCTGCTGGTGGGCCGGCATCGGGATCTCGAATGCGGTCGCATGGCCGACGTACCGGGCCTCGTCGGTCAGGAACAAGTCGTCGCTCGTCGATCCGCCCGTCGTACTAGGTGCGGAACTGCTCCCAGGTCGCGGGCGCTCGGTCGAGCGGCATCCCGAACAGCTCGGCGAAGCCCAGGTAGTCCTGCCACAGCTGCGTCGCGCTCGCCGGGTCGCCAGCTCGCGGACGAGCAGCTCGTAGAAGCACTGCGCGGACTCGGCCATCACGGCCACCGTCCACAGCATCAGCTCGGAGTCGAACGCCGAGTAGGGGGTGCCGGCCGGGAACGGCCCGGCGTCCTCCGGCAGCGCTCCCTTGACCCGGCGGTGGAGCCGGCTCGACGTACGACAGGACCCGGTCGGCCTCGGCGCGGGAGCCGAAGAAGATCGGCTCGAACGCCTTGCCGGTGTGCGCCAGCCGCTTGAACGGAGTCAGCTTCGCGTAGGAGTGCTCGCTGGTCCCGACGTAGTTCAGCGGCGCGAGCGCGCCGATGCACAGCGCGCGCTGACCGTAGAGCAACCCGACCAGGTGCTCCTCGTGCACGCGCCGGAGCATCGAGCTCCCGCGCGGGAAGTACCCGTCCTCTGTGACTCGACGCCTGCACCATTTCCGCGATGCGGCAGTCTGACATGCTGGCGCCGTGCATGGCGTCATCAGCGCTACCGCGACCGGCTGCCGTTCGAGTCCGGACGATCCCGTCGTCTCGCTCGAGCGAGGGGTCGACCCCGCTCGTCTCGCGCGCCGCGGCTGTCCGAGCGGGCCGGCGCCGAGGTCTGGCTGAAGCTCGAGGGGGCCAACCCGACCGGCTCGTTCAAGGATCGCGGGATGACGTGCGCGGTCTCGGCGGCGGTGCGCGAGGGCGTCGCGCGCGATGATCTGCGCCTCGACCGGCAACACCGCGGCGTCGGCCGCCGCCTACGCCGCGCGCGGCGGGGCTGCGCTGCGCGGTGATCGTGCCGGAGGGGAAGATCGCGACCGGCAAGCTCGCCCAGGCCGCTGTGCACGGCGCGCGGGTGATCGCGCTGCGCGGCAACTTCGACCGAGGCGCTGGCAGCTGGTCCGCGAGCTGGCCGACCGTCATCCGATGTCGCTGGTCAACTCGGTCAACGAGTTCCGGATCGAGGGCCAGAAGACGGCGGCGTTCGAGATCGCCGAGGCGCTCGACGGGGAGCTCGACGGCGCTGTGCATCCCGGTCGGCAACGCCGGCAACATCACCGCCTACTGGCGCGGGCTTTCGGGAGGCGGGCGCGCGCCCCAGGATGTTCGGCTTCCAGGCCGAGGGCGCGGCGCCGCTGGTCCACGGCGCGCCCGGTCGAGCACCCCGAGACGGTCGCGAGCGCGATCCGGATCGGCAACCCGGCGAGGTGGGAGGGAGCGATGGACGCGACGACCTCCTCCGGGGGCGCGATCGAGGCGGTCTCCGACGCGCAGATCCTCGCGGCCTACCGGCTTTCTGGCGGCGGGCGAGGGGATCTTCTGCGAGCCGGCGTCGGCGGCGAGCGTCGCCGGGCTGCTCGCGCACGGCGCCGCGCGACGGCTCGCCGGATCGTGTGCGTGCTCACCGGCCACGGCCTCAAGGACCCGCAGACGGCGCTCGAGCAGGCGCGCGGCGTGGTCGCGTGCGATCCCGAGCTGCGGCGCGTCGAGCGGGCGGTACTCGAGATGACGCTCAGGCGCCGGCGGCTGGTGCGCGTCCCCGCGTCCTCGGCTAACCTCGGGCCTGGCTTCGACGTGCTGGCCGCGGCGATCGCGCTGCACCTCGAGGTCGAGGTGCAGGAGACCGGGAGCTTCGCGGTCGTAACCGAGCTCGACGTCCCGCTCGATCGCAGCAACCTCGTGGTGCGCGGCTTCGAGCGGCTGCACCCGGCCGACGCGTTCGAGTTCCGGATCGCGTCGGAGATCCCGCTGTCCGGTGGGCTCGGCTCGAGCGCCGCGGCGATCGTCGCGGGGCTGCTCGCCGCCGACCACATGTTCGAGCTCGACGCGGACGTGCTCGCGCTCGGCGACCGAGCTCGAGGGGCATCCCGACAACGTCGCGGCGGCGCTCGAGGGGGGCTTCGTCGTCTGCCAGGGGACGCGGGTCCACCGGTTCGAGCCGCCGATGGGGCTCGAGGCGGTGCTGGTCGTCCCGTTCGAGCCGGTCGTGACCGAGGCGGCGCGTGCCGCGCTGCCGGCCAGCGTCCCGCTCGCCGACGCGGTGTTCAACGTCGCCGAGGCCGCGACGCTGATGCTCGGGCTGGCCGCGGCCCGACTGGGACCTGATCGCGGCGGGGCTGCGCGACCGCCTGCACCAGCCGCACCGGGCGCACCTGTACCCGCGCTCGGTCGAGCTGCTCGAGCGCGCCGCCGAGTTCGGTGCGCTGGGCGCGACGATCTCCGGCGCGGGCCCGACGCGTGCTGGTGTGGTGCCAGCTACGAGCAGACCGGGGCGGTGGTCGACCCGCTCGGGCGCGAGGCGGCCGGCTGGGCACGGGTGATGCGGGCGCCGTTCGAGTCGCAGGGCGCCGACGTCCGCGGGCTCTAGGGCCTGGACCGCTCGCGCTCCGCGAGCTTCTCGTTCAGCCACTCGGCGTGACTCTCCTGGAGCTCGCGACCGAATCGCTGGAAGTCGACGAGCAGCGCGATCTGCTCATCGGTGTAGTCGGCCATCTTGGGCCAGCCCTTGTCGCCGAGCACTCCCCATCAGCTCCCCGGCAACCGCGTAGGCCTTCTCGGTCGGCTCGACCAGAACGCGACGGCGGTCTTCGGGGTCGGCCACCCGCCGCACGTAGCCCGCCCGTTCCATCCGGTCGATCGCGGCGGTGATCGCGCCGCTCGTGAGCCCCGCCTCGGCCGCGAGCTGCCCCGCGCTCAAGAGAAATCGTAGACGGAGGTGGACGGAATGGCGAACGCGATCGAGGCCGACGGCCTCATCAAGACATACGGGAAGGATGTGAAGGCGCTCGACGGACTGTCTTTCGCCGTGGAGGAGGGCACCGTATTCGGACTGCTCGGTCCCAACGGTGCCGGGGAAGACGACCGCGGTGAAGATCCTCACGACGCTGACGCAGGCCGACGAGGGAACCGCCGCGGTCGCGGGAATCGACGTGGCGGCGCGGCCCGACCGGGTCCGTCGCTCGATCGGGGTCGTCGCCCAGGGGTCGGGAGTCGACGTCCAGGCCACGGGCCGCGAGAACATCCGGCTCCAGGGTCACATATACGGGCTCCGCGGCGGCGAGTCGAGCGTCGCGAGGCCGAGCTGCTCGAGGCCTTCGGGCTGGCCGACGCGGCGGACAGGATCGCGCGCGGGTACTCCGGCGGGATGCAGCGGCGGCTGGACATCGCGATGGCGCTCGTCCACGACCCCCAGGTGCTGTTTCTCGACGAGCCGACGACCGGCCTCGACCCCGAGGTCCGCGCCGACATGTGGCGCGAGATCTCGGCGCTCGCGCGTGGCCGCGGCAAGGCGGTGCTGCTGACGACCCACTACCTGGAGGAGGCCGACCAGCTCGCCCACCAGCTCGCGATCGTCGATCGCGGGCGCGTGGTCGTCGAGGGCAGCCCCGCCGAGCTCAAGCGCGAGCTGCGCGGTGACGCGATCCACGTCGAGCTCGGCGGCGATTTCGATGGTGCGGTCAGCGCCGCGCTCGCGGAGCTCGCCGGAATCCGCGAGGTCGCGGTCGAGGGCCGCGCGCTGCGAGCGAGGGCGGAGACGGCGGTCGCGCCGTGCCGGCCGTGCTCCAGGCGCTCGAGTCCCAGGGCGTGGCGGTCGCAGAGGTCCGGGTCGCCCGCCCGTCGCTCGACGACGTCTATCTGCAATACGCGGGCCGCACCTTCGAGGCGGCCGAGTCCGAGGTCGAGGAGGTCGCCCGATGACGCTCGCACGTCAAACCGGATACATGACCGTCCGTCATCTGCGCGAGCTGTGGCGCCAGCCATGGTTCGTCGGGGTGACGCTCGTCCAGCCGGTGATCTGGCTGCTCCTGTTCGGCGCGCTGTTCAAGAAGGTCATCGAGATCCCGGGATTCCACGGGAGCTCGTACATCGCGTTCCTGGCGCCCGGGGTCGTGGTGATGACCGCGATGTTCAACTCCGCGTGGAGCGGGATGGCGCTGATCGAGGACATCAACCGCGGCGTGACCGCGCGGTTCCTCGTCTCCCCGGTGCGGCGGGAGGCGCTGACCGCCGGGCGGATCGTGAAGGAAGCAGTGGTCGTCGTGTTCCAGTCGCTGATCATCGTCGCGCTCGCGCTGATCATGGGCGCGACGTTCCCCGGCGGGGTGGGCGGGGTCGTGGCTTTGTTCGCGCTCTCGGCGCTGCTCGGCGCGACGTTCGGGGCGCTGTCGAACGGGTTCGGCCTGATCATGCGCCAGGAGGAGGCCCTGATCGGCGCGGTCCAGTTCGTCGTGTTGCCGCTGACGTTCCTGTCGGCGACGTTCCTCGCGTCGAACCTGATGCCCGGTTGGATCCGTCACGTGTCGGACTTCAACCCGGTCAGCTGGGCCGTCACGGCCGGACGGTCGGCGACCTCGAGTCATCCCGACTGGGGGCTGGTCGCGTCGCGCGCGGGGTTCCTCGCGCTGCTGCTGGTCGCGTCGCTGCTGTTCGCGACCCGCGCCTTCCGCTCCTACCAGCGGTCGGTGTGAGGGACGGCTACGCCCGCGCCGGGACGAGGCTGTCGGTCAGCGCCGCTAGCCGCCGGCGCGGAGGCTCGAGCCCAAGACGGCGGAGCAGCTCGTCGGCGACTGCGAGGTAGTCGACGGCGAGGTCGGGCCGGTAGTCGATGATCGACTGCGCCCGCTCCGCCGACTCGGCGTACGCGATCGAAGCCCGAACCGTGGTCTCGATCAGCTTGTCGCCGAAGTGCTCGCGCAGCGAGTCGAACGCCTCGCGCGAGTGGCGCGTGCGCATGTCGGCGATGTTGAGGATGATCCCGAGCCACTCGAGCTCGGGGTTGAGGTTGTCGCGTGCGAGCTCGATCACCTCGAGCGCCTGCTCAACTCCCTGCATCGCGAAGTACTGGGCCTCGGCCGACAGTAGCGCGTAGCGCGACGCGACCAGCGCGTTGACCGTCAGCAACCCGAGCGACGGCGGGCAGTCGATCAGGATCAGGTCGTAGTCGCCGTGGAGCTCCTTGAGCGCCTTCTTCAGCGCCAGCTCGCGCCCCATCCGTCCGCCGAGGATCAGCTCCGCCTCCGCGAGCCCGAGGTTGGCGGGGATGATCCCGTCGTGGACCGCCTCGGCGGGCCTGGCGCGGTCGGCCAGCACGTCGCCGATCGTCGGCGAGACCTCCGGGTCGACGTCGAGATAGTCCGAGAGGTTGCCCTGCGGATCGAGGTCGACCGCCAGCACGCGCAGCTCGATCCGCCTGAACGCATCGGTCAGCGTGCGCACCGTGGTGGTCTTTCCGGTGCCGCCCTTCTGCGACAGGACTGCGATCGTGGCCGCCATGCGCGCGACTATAAGCGAGCCGCGCGGGCGTCGACGAGAACTGTCAGCGAGGGCCTCAGACCGAGCCGGTTTCGGCCGTGTGGCGGTAGCGAACGCCCGACACGGCCGGCAGGTCGACGAAGTACAGCCGGTGCCGACCGATCACGATCTCGTCGCCATCGGCGAGCGTGCTCCACTCGACGCGCTCGCCGTTGACGAACACGCCGTTGAGGCTGCGGTCGTCGAGCACCCGCAGACCGTCGGGCTGGCGCACGATCAGCGCGTGCCGGCGCGAGACGGTCGGGTCGTCGAAGCGGATGTCGGCCGCGAGGCTGCGTCCGATACGGGTCCATTCCCGCTCGAGCGCATATGCGACCACGTCGCGGTCGTCGGTCCGATAGGCCAGATACTGGCCGGGGTCGGTGAGACCCTCGCGGATCTCGTCGAGCCACGCGCGATCGTCGGTCTCGGGCGAGAAGTCGGCGACCACGCTCGTCTGCGCGGTCGTGAACAGCGACGCCCGGACGAACTCGGTCCCACCGCAGTTCGGGCAGGTCGGGAGCTCATCGACAGCGTCCAGCGAGACTGGGTAATCGCAGTCGGTACAGCGGAAAGTTCCGGTCCCCGCAACATTGCCCGACGTCCAAGCTTTCATCTGGGGCACTCTCTCGTTCTACTGCGTTACGGGCTTGCAGTGTTGGCCGCCACGTCCAACCTGCGGAGGGAATGATAGCCCTGTGGTCAAACGCCGAAATAACAATCTCGTAATCTTCGATAAAGCTCGCACTAACGCTAGATAGAGCGAGCAAATCACCGGTTTTTGGTGACTTACGAGGGTTTGTGGCGGCCCGCCTCGGCGGGCGGGGCGGGGCCTACCCGTGCATGTGGAGGAAGAAACGAGCGCACGGCGAACTGATCCGCCGATGAGCACGGCGGAGGACGTTCCGATCAGCCTTCCCGATGACATAGCCCGGGAGATGCAGGAGCTCGAGCTCGCGCTGCTGCGAGAGGGCGTCGAGGAGCGCACGGCCGCGCGCGAGCGCTGCGCGCGGTGCAGCCGTACCCCGCTGATCGGCGAACGCGTGTACCGGTATGCGCGCGGGACGCTCGTCTGCGAGCTGTGCCGATCGCTCGAGGCCCAGCCGCCGCTGTCCGCCCAGCTCGTGCACGGACCGGCTTTCGGGCACACAATCCGAGTGATCGACCAGCGCGCGGCATAATCTCGCCGCGTGGACCCGTTCACGGTCTCGACGACGATCGCCAAGCCGCGCGACGAGGTATTCGAGTACCTCGCCGACATCGCGAACCACGCGGAGTTCTGCGACCACTACCTGGTCGAGTGGCGGCTGCTGCGTGAGGACTCCTACGGGAAGGGCGCGGGCGCCAGGTTCCGGGTCAAGGCGCCGCTCAACCGGTTCTCTTGGGCCGACGTCACGTTGGCGGAGCTGACGCCGCCCTACCGGATCGTGGAGAAGGGGCGGACGGGCAAGTTCAACCGCATACGCACGCTCGGTACCTACACGCTCTCGCCCGGCGCGAGCGGCACCACCAAGGTCGAGTTCACGCTCGAGACCGAGCCGACGATGCTGTCCGACAGGCTGCTCGAGAACCTCGGCGGCCGCGCCTGGATCCGCCGGCAGTCGGGCAAGGCCCTGCGGCGGCTGCGGACGATCCTTGAGGAGGGACGCGACCGCGGTCGGCGCCCCTCGGTCGCGGCCCGGTGAGCGGCCGCACTCACTAGACTTCCGCCGCGGTGAAAGCTCTCTCGGTCGCACCGGCACGGCGTCTCTGGGCCCTCGCAAGCGTCGCCGCGCTGGCGGTGGGGCTGTCGGCGTGCGGCAGGGTCAACAACCCGTCGACGGAGGAGAACGACGGCGTCTACGTGACCGCGGGGCCGATCACGTATCAGCTGCAGGTCTCCCGCGCTCTGAACCCGTACGCGACCTTGGACTCCCAGTACATCAAGGGGCTGCCGCTGGTCGATCGCTCGATCACCGCCAGCCAGCTCTGGTACGGCGTGTTTCTGTGGGGGAAGAACCAGACCAAGGTGGCGGCGTCGACCGACAACACATTCGACATCGTCGACACCGAGGGGCACCACTATTACCCGCTTCCGGTCAGCCCCTCGCTGAACGGGTACGCATGGACCCCCCAGGCGCTCGCGCCCGGTGCGATCCAGCCGGGGCCGAACACCCAGGCCAGCTTCGGGCCCACACAGGGCGGCCTGCTGTTGTTCAAGCTGAACCAGACCGTCTATGACAATCGGCCGCTGACATTGGAGATCCGTGGCGGCCCGCTTCACAAGATCTGGTCGACGATCTCGCTCGATCTCTGAGCCGTTGCGGGCGCGCGCGGCGGTCGCGGCGCTCGCGGGCGCCTGCATGCTCGCGGCGTTCGGGGTCGTGCCCGAGTCCGCGGACGCGGCGGCCTGGGGCCGGCCGTTCAGGCTCACCTCGCCGTACTCCACCGATCTGACGCCCGCCACCGTCGCCGTCGCGTCGAACGGCACCGCCGCGGCCGCATTCAGCCTCCAGGGCCAGGACAACCCGGCGGTCTCGCAGCCATACGTGGCGATGCGATCGGCCGGCGGCAGGGTGTCTTCGCCGCGGGCCCTGCCGGGCGCGCAACTGGTGCTCGACATGACCTTCTCCGGCAGCGCGCTGAAGCTGCTGACGGGCAACAGCGAGCGCGGCAACGCGTGCTGCAGCACCGTTCAGGCCCAGTCGCTGGCGAACGGCAGGCTGGGGCGGCCACAGACGCTCGTCGGCAAGCTCACCGGCGCGACGCTCGGGACCCTGACGACGCTGCCGTCGGGACGGCTGCTGGCGACGATCGCGACCGACCGCGGAGTGTGGGTGACGCAGAACCGGCCCGGCAGCGGATTCGGCGCCACGCACCGGCTGACCGCCGGCTCGGCGATACCGTGGACGGTCACCGCGAGCGCCGACGCGCGCGGGCAGACGGTGGTTGCCTGGCTCGCGACCCACGGTCAACAGGGCGAGGTCGCGCCGACCCAGATCGTCGCCGCCGCCGGCTCCGAGCGCGCCGCTCCCAAGAGCGCGCGGACGGTGTTCACCGCGGCCGCCGGGCGCTCCCTCGACGAGCTCGTGCTCGCGTCGGCGGGGAGCGCGGTCACCGGCGGCTGGGTCGAGAGCTGGTTCGACCGCGGCGCCTACCGCTCGCAGCTGGTCGTCTCCGATCTCGCCGCCGGCTCGCGCGGCCGCGTCTACTCCGTCTCCGGCCAGACCCCGTCGGGGCTGCAGATCGCCGGCAACGGGCGCGGCGACGAGGTCGTCTCGTGGAAGGCGTGCCGGTCGTCGAACGCGTGCACGGCGATGGCGGCGATCCGTCGGCGCGGCGGCCAGTTCGGGGCCGCGCTGAGCCTCGGCTCGATCGACCCCGGCCAGTTGCCCGTCGCCGCCGTGGCGAGCGACGGCGACTCGCTCGTCGGCTGGATCTCCGGGGGGCAGGCGTACGCCGCGGAGCGCACGCCCAGTGGGTCCCGGCTCGGCCCGCGGCGCGCGATCTCGAGCACCACCTACGCTTCGAACCTCGCGCTCTCGTTCGGGCCGGGTCGCACCGCGCTGGCAGCCTGGACCCAGGGAACGCTCGCGCCGGACGTGGTCGGCGCCGTCTTCAACGGGTCGTAGTCGCGCGCTACTTCGCCGCCAGCCCGGCCTCGATCACCTGTCGCACCGCCGGCGCCGCCGTCTGGCCGCCGGCGCCCTGGTTCGGGAACAGCGCACCGACGACGATCTTCGGCGCGCCGACGGGCGCGTAGCCGACGAACCACGCGTCGGTGTTCGCCGCCGAGCTGTTGCCGTTGGCGGTGTCGGTCAGCTCAGCGGTGCCGGTCTTCCCCGCGACGGTCACCCCGGGAATCTCGGCCGAGGTGCCGGTCCCGAACTGGACCACCGCGACCATCATCTTCTGGACCTCGCCGGCGACCGTCGGCGTCGTGACGTGGACGAACTTCGGCGGCTGGCCCATCTGCAGGGTTGGGAGCGGGCGCCGCCCGCCCATCGCGATCGTCGCGCCGACGTCCATCATCTCGAGCGCGTTGGCCTGCACGTCGCCCTGGCCGATCGCCGAGGAGCCCACCGCGAGGTCGTCGCCGATGTGCGCGGCCGAGGGGATCGTCGGCTCCGGCGCCCCCGGGATCGACGGTTGCTGGTTGAAGCCGAACCGCTCCGCGATGTCGACCAGCCGCTTGCCGCCGAGCTTCGCGCCGAGCGGCGCGAACACCGAGTTGCACGACACCGCGAACGCGTTCAGGAAGGTGCCGCCGCACGCCTCGCCGCCCGCGTTCTGGAGGTTGAACCCGCTGATCGTCGCCGACGTCTGGATCGGAAACTCCGTGCCGAGCGTCACGATCCCGGCCTCGAGCGCCCCGGTGGCGGTGATCATCTTCATCGTCGACCCGGGCGGCTGCAGCGCGGAGAACGCCACGCCCGCGAGCGCCAGCACCTGTCCGGTCGACGGCTGCATCGCGGCGATCCCGGCGTAGTTGCCGCCCATCGCGGAGACCGCGGCGCGCTCGATCGGCGGGCTGATCGTGGTCGTCACGGACGAGCCCGCCTTCGGCGTCGAGTGCGCCAGCGGCCGCGACCCGGAGAGCAGGGTCCCTCCCGGCTTCCCGGCGAGCTGGCGCTGGAAGATTCGCTCGAGGCCATCGGTCCCGACCTTCGCGTCGGCCGGGTAGCCCTGGGCCTTGAACGCAGGCGCCTCGGCCACCGGAATCGAACCCATCGTGCCGACGATCTGCGAGGCGACGTCGGGGATCGGGGAGGTGCGGTCGGGGCCCTGCGCGAGCGGCGTCCCGTCTCGCGCCAGCAAAGTCGCCCGCGGCGCCAGCTCGACGCGGCGGTGCAGACGCTCGCCCGGACGCAGTCCCGGGAACAGCAACGTGCTCGACAGCCGCACGGTCGGGCTCGAGCCGCTGGTGTCGATTCCGACCAGCAGCGTCTCGCGGAGCCGGCCGAAGATCGTGGTGCGCGCGAGCATCGTCACCGGGATCACGCCGGCGTTGGCGGACCCCACCCGCACCGGCCGGACCGAGAGGAGCGTGGCGGTCGTGGCGGCGTTCTGGAGGTCGGAGACGAACCGTGACTCGCTGACCCGTCGTTTCGCGGCGCCGTCGAGCAGTGAGTACATGCGCGCGTAGGACCCGGCAGCCCACGCGTGGACGTAGTCGGAGACGAGCGCCCGCTGCGCCCGGCCGGGGCCGCCCGCGACGTAGATCCCGTAGCCGAAGGCGGCGGCCGCGACCACGAGCACCGGCAGGGCGTGGGTCAGTAGTCGGCGTCGCCGAGTGCTGCGTCTGCCTCGCCGTCGTGCCCCCGCCTTCAGAACTGTTGCCACCTCGGCTCCAAACGGTAGACGGTGGGGCGGGCGGCTGTGGGGCGGCCCGTACCCTCATGACAATGACCCCGCTGGACTGGCTGATCGTCGCGTTCTGCGCGCTGCTGGCGATCTTCGGCTACCTCCAGGGATTCATCGTCGGGGTGCTGTCGCTGCTCGGTTTCGCGCTCGGCGCGTTCCTCGGCTCGCGGCTTGGGCCGCTGATCCTGAGCGGCGGCTCGAGCTCTCCCTACGCGGCGCTGTTCGCGCTGATCGGCGCGCTGCTGATCGGCGCGCTGTTCGCGAGTGGGCTCGAGGGGCTCGGGGTCCGCGCCCGCTCCGTATTGCGGATCCCCGGCCTGCGCCAGGTCGACGGCGTGCTCGGAGCCGCGCTGACCGCGTGCGTCGGGCTCGGAATCGCGTGGATCGCGGGGGCGCTCGCGATCCAGACCACCGGCTCGTCGTCGCTCCGTCGCGACCTGCAGCAGTCCGCGATCCTGAAGGAGCTCAATCAGCTGCTGCCGCCGTCCGGCCCGATCCTGAACGCGCTCGCGAAGGTCGACCCGCTGCCATCCGTGACCGGGCCGGCCGCGAACGTGCCTCCGCCGACGAAGGGCATCCTCGGCGCGCCGCGGGTCCGCGCGTCGTTCGGAAGCGTCGTCCGGATCGTCGGCACTGCGTGCGGGTTGGGGGTCGAGGGGAGCGGGTGGGCGGCCGGCGGCGACCTGGTCGTGACCAACGCACACGTTGTCGCGGGCGAGACCGACACGACCGTCCAGCCGGGCGGTGCCCCCCCGAACCTCAGTGCCCACGTGATCGGCTTCGACGTGCACGACGACGTCGCGGTCCTGTCGGTGCCCGGCCTCGACCGCAGGGCGCTGACGCTCGCGCCGGACCCGAGGCCAGGTGAGGCCGCCGCGATCCTCGGCTATCCGCTCGACGGACCGTTCACGGCGACTCCGGGCCGGATCGGCCGGACGCAGCCGGTCAACACGCAGAACGCCTATGGCCAGGGCCCCGTGGAGCGGAGCATCCAGTCGATCCGCGGGCTCGTGCGCCCCGGCAACTCGGGCGGACCGCTCGTGAACGCGTCGGGACAGGTGGTCGGCACCGTGTTCGCGTCGATCACGGGAGGCAGCGTGTCCGCAGGCGGGGACGGGCTGGCCGTGCCCAACTCGATCGTCCGTAAGCAGCTTGACGTCGCCAGGTCTCGCGACAGGATCGTCGGCGCCGGCCGGTGCGCGGGCTGAACGGCGGGCTCCGACGCTAGAGCGGACGCGAGCTGCACCGTGGGCGGGCGGTGGTCTGCACACCGCCCGCCCTCAGGTGCTTTGCCCCCGGGCGCCCGTGGGCGTCGTTGCGCCCCCGACAGCCTCGGCCATCTGAAACACCACCTCCGGCTCCAGTGCCCCTAGGAGCTGAGGATGGTGTTGCGCGAGGTGTTTCTGCACGGCATCGAACAGCTCCTCATCGGATGCCCCCGCGAGCGCTGCCCCGCACTCGCATTGTGCGATCCGCTGGTTGCCTTCGATAGTGGCCCCGCGGCCGTTGCCGACCGTCACCTCTGGATGTGCCCCGTCGAGGTTGTCCGAGTAGGCCCGATCCACGTCCGGAAAGATCGGTAATCGCCGTTGGCGATACGTTTCCAAGACGTTGCCGTGTCTGCCGGCGTCAGTGAGAGCGACCCGTGTACAGCTGTGTGGACGCCTCTCGATCGAGATCGGCGGAGTTCAGCGCGCCGAGCGCCTACGCGGTCGGCAGGTCCGCCTGCTGCTCGCGTACCTGCTGCTGAATCGCTCCCGCCACGTCGGGCGCGAGGAGCTGATCGGCGCGCTCTGGGCCGGCCAGGCGCCGGCGTCTGAGGACGCCGCGCTGCGGACGCTCCTCTCGCGCCTGCGCTCCGGCCTCGGCACCGACGCGCTGTCGGGACGCGACGAGCTGATCCTGAGCCTGCCGGAGCCGGTGTGGGTCGACCTCGAGGCGGCGAGCGCAGAGCTTGGTCGCGCGGTCGAGGCGCTCGAGCGCGGCGACGCCCGCAGCGCCTGGGCGCTCGCGCAGGTCCCGCTCAACATCGCCAGCCGCGGCCTGCTTCCGGGCGCGCAGGCGCGGTGGCTCGAGCCACCGACGGCGCGATCTGGAGGACACGCGGCTGCAGGCGCTCGAGGTGATCGGGCGCGCCGGCCTGCGGCTCGGCGGATCGCAGCTGGCCTCCGTCGAGCGCGCGGCCCGCGCGCTGATCGACGCCGAGCCGTACCGCGAATCGGGCTACGTGCTGCTGATGGAGGCGCTCGCGGCGCGCGGGAACGTCGCCGAGGGGGTGAGGGTGTTCGAGCGGCTGCGGACGTTGCTGCGCGACGAGCTGGGGACCGCACCCTCGCCCGCGGCGATCGAGGGCCACGAGCGACTGCTGATGCCGGCGGCCCGCGCCGCTCCAGGACGCGACGAGCAGGGAGGCGCGGAGGCCGCGTCGATCGAGCTTCCGGACGAGCTGCGTGCCCGTGCGGCGGTCCCGCTCGTCGGCCGCCGGCGCGAGCTCGGCGAGCTCTCGAAGCTGTGGGACGCAGGCCGGCGGCGACGCCCCGCGCGACGGCCGGATCGTCGTGATCGCGGGCGACGCCGGGATCGGCAAGACCAGCCTCGCCGCCGAGCTCGCGCGGCGGGCCCACGGCGACGGCGGCGTGGTGCTCGCCGGGCGCTCGCCGGAGGAGGCGGTGGTGCCCTACCAGCCGTTCCTCGAAGCGCTCAGGCACTACGTCGCGACCGCGCCCGCCGACGAGCTGCGCAGGACGACCCGCGACTACGGCCCGGAGCTCGCCCGGCTGGTGCCCGAGCTGAGCCGCCGGCTCGGACAGCGGCCGCCGCCGATCGAGGAGCCGGAGTCCGAGCGCTACCGGCTGTTCGAGGCGGTCGTCGGCCTGTTCGCGGCGATCTCCGCGAGCGCCCCGATCCTGCTCGTGCTCGACGACTTGCACTGGGCCGACCGCCCGACGCTGCTGCTGCTCCGCCACCTCGCGCGCTCGCCCGAGCCCAGCCACCTGCTGATCCTCGTCGCCTACCGGACCGAGGCGACCGGTCAGCTGCTCGGCGACGCGCTCGCGGACCTGAAGCGCGAGCGCCTGCTGACCCAGATCGACGTCGCCGGCCTCAGCCAGCGAGAGACCGCCGAGCTGGTCCGGACGCGGACCGGCGAGGCTCCTTCTCAGGCGCTGGCCCGGGCGCTGCACCGAGAGACGGAGGGAAACCCGTTCTTCATCGAGGAGATCGTGCGCAACCTCGCGGAGCTGGGGGTCGACGCCGGCGCGGCGGGCGCCAGCGAGCTACAGCGGGTCGGGCTGCCCGAGGGCGTCAAACAGATGATCGCGCGCAGGACAGCCCGGCTCGAGCCAAAGACGATCGAGTGGCTGCGGGTCGCGGCGGTGATCGGGCGCGACTTCGACGCCGCGCTGCTCGAGCAGCTGCTCGAGTATCGACGAGGAGGAGTTTCTGCGGGCGCTGGAGGAGGCGCTCGCCGCCGGGCTGCTGCTCGAGTCGGCCAGCGAGCCGGGGCGCTACAGCTTCTCGCACACCCTGATCCGCGACGCGCTGTACGAGGGGATGTCCGCTCCCCGTCGGGCACGCATCCATCGCCGCGTCGGCGAGGCGCTCGAGGCGGCGGGAGAGACCGCCCCCGGAGCGCTCGCGCACCATTTCACCCGCGCCGCCAGCCGCGAGGACGTCGAGAAGGCGATCGGCTACGCACGCGCGGCCGCGAAGCGCGCCAGCGAGCTCCAGGCCTACGAGGAGGCCGCCGAGTACTACGCGCGGGCCGTGGAGGTCGCCACCCGGTTCACGCCGGAGGACGAACGGCGCCGGTGCGAGCTGCTCAACGCACTCGGCGAGTCGTGGGTCAAGGCCGGCGAGCGCCAGCAGGCGTGGGAGGCGTTCCGGGCGGCGAGTGAGCTGGCGGAGCGGCTCGGCGACCCGGCGAGCCTCGCGCGCTCCGCGATCGGCGCGTCGCGTCGCTACGTCCAGGAGCCCGGGGTGGTCGACGACGAGGTGATCGGGTTGCTCAAGCGGGCGCTCGAGCTCACCGACGGCGAGCGCACGCTGGACCGCGTCAAGCTGCTCAGCCGGCTGTGCGGGGCGATCTACTACTCCGCCGAGCGCGACCGGATGGCCGAGCTGAGCCGCGCGGCGATGCGGATCGCGGCTGACCTGGACGACCCCGAGGCGAGGGTCCATGCGCTGGCTGCCCGCCGGCGGGCGCTATGGGCCGCATCGCGCATCGACGAGCGGCTGGCGACCTCGACCGAGATGCTCACCTGGGCGCAAAGGATCGGCGACCTCGAGCTCCAACTGCAGGCGCACGCATGGCTCGTCGTCGACCTGCTCGAGCACGGCGAACGGGACGCCGTCGACGCGCAGATCTCCGCGTTCGGCGCCGGCGCCGAGCAGCTGCGCCAGCCGCTCTACATCTGGCAAGCGACGGTCTGGCGCGCGATGCGGGCGCTGCTCGATGGACAGCTGGAGCAGGCCGACGAGCTCGCGGCCGAGGCGGTCGCGGCGGGCGCGCCGGGCGAGTCGGTTACCGCGCCGCAGTACTACGCCATGCAGCTGCTGGCGATCCGGCGAGAGCAGGGCCGGATGGGAGAGCTCGGCGAGGCCGCGCGGCGGATGCTCGACTCCAACCCGAACCCGCTCGGGTGGCGCGCCGCGTTCGCCGACATGCTGCTCGAGACCGGCCGGCTCGAGGAGGCCGCCGAGCAGCTGACGGTGCTCGCTGCCAACGATTTCGTGGACATCCCGCGGGACGGCGATTGGATGACCACGGTGACGCTGCTGAGCGAGGTGTCCGCCGGGCTCGGCGACGCGCCGAGCGCCGCGCGGCTATACGAGCTGCTGACACCGTTCGCGCAGCTCAACGTCGTGATCGGCATCGGCGCCCTGTGCCTCGGGTCCGCCGCCAGGTTCCTCGGCAAGCTCGCGGTGGCGCTGGGCGACGAGCAGGCCGCGGCGGTGCACTTCGAGCAGGCGCTCGAAGCCAATTCCAGGCTGAAGGCGCCGCTGTGGCTCGCCCACACCCGGCTCGACTACGGGCAGGCGCTCGGCCGGGGCGTCCGCGCGCAGCGGATGATCGACGAGGCCAGGGAGACGGCGGAGCTGCTCGGGCTGCCGGCACTGAGGCGACGCGTGGAGCGCGTTGGCCGCTAGCGCTACCCTCCCCGGACTCATGCCGAAGACACTCGTGATCGCCGAGAAGCCGTCCGTCGGCCGTGACGTATCGAAGATCCTGCCGGGTCCGTTCAGCAAGAGCGAAGGCTTTTTGGAGGGCCCCGAGCACGTGATCACGTGGGCGGTCGGCCACCTCGTCCAGCTCGCCGAGCCTGACGAGTACGGCGAGCAGTACAAGAAATGGCGGATGGCCGACCTCCCGATCGTCCCTGATCGGTTCAAGCTCGTGATCCGCGACGAGCGCTCGAAGAAGCAGATCAACGTGATCAAGCGGCTGATCGCGCGCGACGACGTCGACGCGGTCGTGAACGCCTGCGATGCCGGGCGCGAGGGCGAGCTGATCTTCGCCTATCTGTACGAGAAGACGGGCTCCAAGAAGCCCGTCGAGCGGCTGTGGCTGAACTCGATGACCGCGACCGCGATCAGGGAGGCGTTCGGCGAGCTCCGACCCGGGGCCGACCTGGCGCAGCTCGAAGCGGCGGCCCGCTCGCGGTCCGAGGCCGACTGGATCGTCGGCATGAACGCGACCCGTGCGGCGACGATCCGCCTGCGCTCGGCGTTCGACGGCGCGGTCTCGCTCGGCCGCGTGCAGACGCCGACGCTCGCGATCCTCGCCAGGCGCGAGCAGGAGATCCGCGACTTCGTCCCCGAGCCGTACTGGGTGATCGACGCGAGCTTCGACCCGACGGCCGAGCCGTCGGGCCGCAACTACGAGGGCCGCTATCACGCGGGCGCCAACCCGCGGTTGAAGACCGCCGAGGAGGCCGCGGCAATCGTCGCCGACGTCGAGGGTCAGGGCGATGGCGTCATAACCAAGCTGACGAAGTCAGAGCAGAAGCAGCGGCCGCCCCTGCTTTACGACCTGACCTCGCTGCAGCGCGATGCCAACAGCCGCTTCGGCTTCCCCGCGCGGCGCACGCTCGGGGCTGCCCAGCGGCTATATGAGGAGCACACGGCGCTCACCTATCCGCGGACCAACTCGCGCTATCTGCCGAGCGACATGATTAACGAAATAAAGCCGATCGCGAGGCTCGTCGGCGAGCGGGCGGAGTACCGGGACGGCTCCCAGTACGTGCTCGGGCTCGACGTGCTGCCGCTGGGACGGGTGATCAACAACGAGAAGGTCACCGATCACCACGCGATCATCCCGACCCACGCCGACCGACATCCGGTCGACAAGATGTCCGACGACGACAAGAAGATCTACGACCTCGTCGTCCGCCGGTTCCTGGCGGTGTTCCACCCCGAGGCGGTGTTCGAGAACACCCGCGTCGAGACGACCGTGGCGGATCACGTGTTCCGCACGCGCGGCAAACGGATCCTCGTCGCCGGCTGGCGCGCGGTGTACGGCGAGAGCGCCGACTCCGAGGAGCGTACCGACGACGACGAGGGCCGCGAGCAGCAGCTGCCGCAACTGGACCAGGGCGAGCGGGCCGCGGTCACCAAGGTCGCCTCTGAGGAGAAGGTGACGCAGCCGCCCCGACGCTACAGCGAAGGCTCGCTGCTCGGGGCGATGGAAACGGCCGGCAAGCTGGTCGACGACGAGGAGCTACGCGAGGCGATGAAGGACTCCGGCATCGGGACGCCCGCCACCCGCGCGGCGATCATCGAGCGGCTGATCCAGGTCGGCTATATCGAGCGCGACGCGCGGGCGCTGGTCGTCACCGAGAAGGGCATCAACGTGATCCGGCTGCTCGGCGAGCACGCGCTCACCTCCCCGGGGCTGACCGGCGAGTGGGAGTCCCGGCTGGCGAAGATCGAGACGGGCGCCGACTCCCGCGAGGCGTTCATGGGCGACATCGTCAAGTTCACCGAGGACACCGTCGGGGAGCTCGACGCAAAGCTCAAGGGCGTCCGGATCGAGCGCGCGAAGCTCGGCCCGTGCCCGGTCTGCGGCCGGGACATCGTCGAGAACCGCAAGGGCTACTCGTGCTGGTCGCGCGACGATCCCGGCTGCGGGTTCGTGATCTGGAAGTCGAAGGCCGGCAAGTCGCTCACGGTGTCGGTCGCGCGCGAGCTGATCAAGACCGGCCGCACGGAGAAGGCGGTTACCGGATTCAAGGGCCGCTCCGGCCGCTCGTTCCGCGCCCGGCTCGCGTTGCAGCAGGGCGAGGACGGCAAGTGGCGGGTCGAGTTCGACGAGCCATGGGCGAAGGAGGGGGCCAAGCCCCCCGAGCAGGAGTCCGCGGACGCCGAGAGCACCGAGCCCGCCGCCGCCTGATCAGGGACGTGCTCCTGCGAGCGACGCTATCAGCCACTCGACCCCCTCGCCAGAGCATCCCGTCCACGGCTCGTGCCTGTGCGGCGGCATCCGCTACGAGGTCACCGCCCCGTTCCTGCGCGCCAACTACTGCCACTGCTCGCGCTGCCGCAAGCACTCGGGCGCGGCCGCATCGGCGCAGGGACGCGTGCCCCGCGAGGGCTTCCGGCTGCTCTCCGGCGAGGAGCTGATCGAGCTCTTCCGGCCGCCCGGAGGCGGCATGGTGAAGGCCTTCTGCCGCGTCTGCGGCTCGAGCATGTTCGGCGGCACCTGGCCCGAGGGGCCGGAGGTCTCGATCCGGCTCGGGACGCTCGATGACGACCCGGGGATCCGGCCCCAGTTCCACACCTTCGTCGGATCGAAGGCGGTCTGGGAGGAGCTTCCCGCGGACGGGCTAGAGCGGTTCGAAGGGCGTCCGCACAGGCGATAGCGCTACGTCGGGGCCGAGCGCCATCATCGGCGGATGCCCCTCACGCTAGTCCTCGGGCCCGCTAACTCCGCCAAGGCCGGAGAGATCCTCGGGTCCTACGCCGCTGCCGCGCAGCGCGGGGCGCTGCTGGTCGTCCCGACCGCCGCCGACGTCCGCCACTTCGCGCGCGAGCTCGCCGAACAGGGCTGCGTGCTCGCCTCGGTGCTGACGTTCGCCGGGCTCGCGGAGGAGATCGCCAGGCGCGCCGGCTACGCCGAGCGGCGGCTGACGCGGCTGCAGCGCGACCGCGCACTCGACCGCGCGGTCCGCGCCGCGCGCCTCCAGACCCTGGCGCCGGCGGCGGGCACCGACGGGTTCGCGGGTGCGGTTGGCGAGCTCGTCGCCGAGCTCGAGCGGGCGATGGCCGCGCCGCGCAGGTTCGCGCAGGCGATTCGCCGGTGGGGCGAGGAGGACCCGCGCCGGGCCGGGCTGGCGCGAGACATCGGCTCGCTGTACCTGACGTACGCCGACGAGCTGGAGAGGCTGGGCCGGGCGGACGCCGAGCAGTTCCTGTGGCGGGCGCTCGACGCGCTTCGCGCCGCGCCCGCGGCGTGGGGCGCCTCGCCCGTGTTCCTCTACGGGTTCGACGATCTCACGCGGCTCGAGCGCGACGCGGTCGAGACGCTCGCGCGGATCGCTGCCGCCGAGGTGACCGTGTCGCTCACCTACGAGGCCGGCAAGGCGGCGCTGAAGGCCCGCGCCCCGCTCGTCGAGGAGCTCCGCCCGCTGGCCGAGCGGCTCGTCGAATTGCCCGCGGTCGATGATTACTACGAGCCGCAGAGTCGCGCGGCGCTGCACCACCTCGAGCGCTGGCTGTTCGAGCCCGAGGCCCCGGAGCCGATCGACCCCGGCGGCGCCGTGGGGCTGCTCGAGTCCGCCGGCGAGCGCGCCGAGGCCGAGCTCGTGGGCGCCGAGGTCCGCTCGCTGCTCGACGACGGGGTGCCCGGCGAGCAGATCGCGGTCGTATACCGCTCGCTCACGCGGGTCGGGCCGGTCGTCGCGCACGTGCTCGGGCGATACGGCGTCGCCGTTTCGTACGACCGCCGCGCCCCGCTCGCTCATACCGCGCTCGGGCGCGGCGTGCTCGCGCTCGCCCGCTGCTCGCTGCTGCCCGAGGAGGAGGTCACTGCCGGCGACCTGCTCGAGTACCTCCGTGCCCCGGGGGCGCTCAAGCACTCCGAGAAGGCCGACAAGCTCGAGCTCGAGGTGACTCGCGAGCGGCTCCGGACCGCGGCACAGGCGCGCGAGCGGCTCGGTCTCGAGCTGCGCGAGATCGACGCGCTGCGTCGCAGCGAGGATCCCGGCCCAGAGCTGCTGGCGCAGGCGCGCCGCCTGCTCTCGCGGCCTTACGGCCACACAGCGCCCGTGCTCGACACCGAGCAGGCGCTCGACGCCGCGGCGCTCGCGGCGATGGCGCGCGCGCTCGCCGAGCTCTCGGGCGTCCAGGAGCGCGTCAGCGGCCGCGAGCTGATCGAGCTGCTCGAGGACGTCGAGGTCGACTGCTCGGTGCCGGGTGGACCAGGGGTGGTGACGCTCGCCGAGCCGCTCGCGATCCGCGCGCGACGGTTCCGGGCGGTGTTCGTCTGCGGACTTCAGGAAGGAGCGTTCCCGCGCCCGCAGGCCCCGGACCCGTTCCTGCCCGACGAGCGCAGGCGGGAGCTCGCCGCCGGCAGCGGACTGGTGTTGCCGCTGCTCGAGGACGCGCTCGACCGCGAGCGCTACCTGTTCTACGCGAGCGTCTCGCGCGCCAGCGAGCGCGTCGTGCTGAGCTACCGCAGCTCGGACGAGGAGGGCAACCTCGAGCTCGCCTCGCCGTTCGTGGCCGACGTCGCCGACCTGATGGACGAAGCGTGGCGCGCGGGGAGACGAACCCGGCTCCTCGGCGATCTCGTCTGGAGCCCCGAGGAGGCCCCCACCGGCCGCGAACGCGCGCGCTCCGAGGTCGCCGAGCGCGCTGCCGTGCTCGCCGTCCCGGGCGAGCGACGGCTCGGGGCAGAGGCGCTCGCGCACGTGCGCCACACGCGGGTGGCCTCGGCCGGCGGGCTCGAGTCGTTCTCCGCGTGCGCCTTCAAATGGCTGGTCGAGTCAGAGCTCCAGCCCCAGGAGCTCGCCCCCGACCCGGACCCGCTCGCGCGCGGGAGCTTCATCCACGAGGTTCTCGAGCAGTTGCTCTCGCGGCTGGGCTCCGCGGTCACGCCGGAGTCGCTGCCGCGCGCGCTCGAGCTGCTCGAGGAGCTGACCGCGGAGCTGCCGGTGGAGGTCGCGATCGGCCGTCCAGAGCCGTTACGGGAGGCCGCCGCGGCGGCGATCGCCGCGGACGTACGCCGCTACCTGGCGCGCGAAGCGGCCGGGGGCAACGACTGGAACCCCCGCCACCTCGAGCTCCGGTTCGGGTTCGAGGACGAGCAGGAGGGGCGGCTGCCCGCGCTCACGCTCGGAGAGGAGCCCGAGCGGCTGGCGGTGCGAGGCGTGATCGACCGGGTCGATGTCGACCCGAGCGGGCGCCGGGCGATCGTTCGCGACTACAAGAGCGGTGGCACGCGCGGCGACTACCCCGGCGCGCGCTGGAGCGGCGAGGGCACGCTGCAGGTGCCGCTGTACATGCTCGCGGTCAGGGAGCTGCTCGGGCTCGAGCCGATCGCGGGCCTGTACCAGCCGCTCGGCGGCGGGGGCGACCCCCGCGCGCGGGGCGTGTTCCTCGCAGACGCCGGGCTCGGGGACGGGCTCGTCGGCACCGACGCGCGCGATCGGGCCGCGATCGACGCCGAGCTCGAGGACGCGAGCCGACGGGCGGTGGAGGTGGCCGCACGGCTCCGGTCCGGGGAACTGACGGCCTGCCCTGACACCTGCTCACGAAACGGGTGCCTGTACCCCGGCATCTGCCGTTCGACATGACCGTGGCCGCCGACGAGAGGACCTTCACCGACGAGCAGCGCGACGCGATCGAGCGCCGCGACGGCTCTCTGTTCCTCGACGCCGCCGCGGGCAGCGGCAAGACCTCGGTGCTCGTCGAGCGGTTCGTGCGGGCGGTGCTCGATGACGGCATCGACGTCACGGCGATCCTCACGATCACGTTCACCGACAAGGCTGCCGCCGAGATGCGTGAACGGATCAGGCAGCGCCTCCGCGAACTGGGCGCGCTCGAGCAGGCGCGCGCGACCGAGGAGGCGTTCATCTCGACGATCCACGGATTCTGTGCCCGCCTGCTGAGGGCCAACTCGCTCGCCGCGGGGATCGACCCGGCGTTCACCGTGCTCGACGAGTCCGAGGCGCGGCGGCTCGCCGGGGAGGCGTTCGAAGCGGCGCTGCAGGCGCTGGCCGAGGAGACGCGCGACGGGGTCGAGCTGATCGCCGCGTATGGAGCGGGTCCGCTCGCGAGCGCGATCAAGGGGATTCACGCCGAGCTCCGCTCGCGCGGGCAGACGCACCCGGTGCTCCCCCAGCTTCCGGCCTCGCCGGAGCGCGCCGATCTCGATCGCGCGTTGCGCGAGCTCGAGGCCGCCGCGGCCGCGGCCGCCGCGGAGCTCGGCGCGATCCAGGAGCCGGCCGCGAAGGTGGTCGAGGCGCTCGCACGCCTGCGGCGCTGCGGCGAGCTCGTGGCGGTCGCCGAGCCCTGGCCGGCGGACGTGGGGGCCCTGCGGCTGCCCGGCGGCAACGGCGCCGCGCTGAGCACGCCGGTGTGCACCGCCTACCGCGACGCGGTCGACCGCCTGATCGGGATCTGCGAGCGGCGTTGGGCGGCGCGCGCGCGCAACCTCCTCGACCGCCTGCTCTCGGGCTACGACGAGCGCTACGCCGCGCTGAAGCGCCGCTCCTCGGCGCTCGACTTCGAGGACCTCGAGCTGCTCTCGCGCAACCTGCTCCGCGAGGACACGGAGCTGCGCGACCGCTACCGAGCGCGGTTCGCGCGGGTGATGGTGGACGAGTTCCAGGACACCAACGCGGTGCAGCTCGAGCTGATCGACGCGGTCTCGGCGGACAACCTGTTCACCGTCGGCGACGCGCAGCAGTCGATCTACGCCTTCCGCCACGCGGACGTGGAGCTGTTCGAGGGCCGGGGCGAGCGGGCGGCCGCGGACGGGGCGCGCGCCACGTTGCGGACGAACTTCCGCTCCCGCCCGGAGATCCTGGAAGTGCTCAACCGGGCGTTCGGGTGCAGCGAAGACGAGCCGCTCGTCGCGGGCCGCGAGTCCGAGCCGCTCGGCGCACAGCGGGTCGAGCTGCTGATCGCCGACAAGGGCGCGAGCTGGGCGATCGAGGGACCGGCGGCGCCCTGGCGGGTGGCCGAGGCGCGGGCGCTGGCGCTGCGAATCCAGCAGCTGCTCGCGGACGGCGCGGCGCCTCGGGAGATCGTCGTGCTGCTGCGCGCGACGGCCGACATGCGCACGTACGAGCGCGCGCTCGAGGAGCGCGGAGTGCCCACGTACGTGATCGGAGGGCGCGGCTACTGGTCCCATCCCCAGGTCGTCGACCTCGTCTCCTACCTGAGGGCGCTCGCCAACCCTCGCGACGAGCTCGCGCTCTACAGCGTGCTCGCCTCGCCGCTGGTGGGGGCGTCGGTGGACGCGCTGGTGCTGCTCGCCGCCGCGTCGCGCACGAGTG
The DNA here is from genome assembly GCA_963770735.1 of uncultured Solirubrobacterales bacterium. Lineage (GTDB taxonomy): Bacteria > Actinomycetota > Thermoleophilia > Solirubrobacterales > Solirubrobacteraceae > Palsa-465. Next base: position 619,587 of record CAVYRB010000003.1, read on the forward strand.
GGCGGAACGTGTGGTGGGTGCTCGAGGACCCGCTCGAGATGCTGGGTGAGATCTCCGCGGACGATCGAGCCCGTCTGGATCGGTTCACGTCATGGCTGCGAACCGAGCGGACGCAGGTCGGCCGGCGTGGCGTGGAGGAGCTGATCGAGCGGGTGCTCGAGCGGACCGGCTACGACTTGCAGCTGCTCGCGATGGCCGGCGGCGAGCGTCGGCTCGCGAACGTCCGCAAGCTGATGCGGCTCGGGCGCGAGTACGAAGCGGCCCACGGTCCCGATCTCCGCGGCTTCGTGGAGCTCGTGCGAGCGCGGGCGGCCGAGGGCGGCGGAGACCCACACGCCAGCGAGGCACCGATCGAGAGCGAGGCCCTGGACGCCGTTCGGTTGATGACGATCCACCGAGCGAAGGGGCTCGAGTTCGAGATCGTGTGCGTCGCGGACCTCGGTCGCGGGCCGTGGTTCTCGGCGCCGCTGATCCGGGTCGGCCGCGACGGGCGCCTGGGTCTGCGGCTGTCGAGGCCGGGGACCGAGCGAGCATGGTCGACGCCGCTGCACGAGCGAGATCTCCGACCAGCAGAAGCAGGCGGACGCGGCCGAGGAGCGGCGGCTCTTCTACGTGGCGATGACCCGCGCCCGCGAGCGCCTGATCCTCAGCGGTGCCGCGCGGCTCGAGAGCGATTCGTGGTGCGGTGGCTCCGGCGCCCCGATCGGCTGGATCGCGCCGGCGCTCGTGCCGGACCTCGCCGCACGGGTGGACGACGGCTCGGGGGTCGACGACGGTGTGCGGTTCGAGTTCGCCCGCGAGGAGGTGGATGACCTGGAGCCGCCCGCCGGCACAGAAATACCTCCGCGTCTCGATCCGGTCGAGGTCCGAGACGAGATCGCCGCGCCGGACGGTCCGCGGGTGCGGTCGCTGAGCTACACCTCACTGGCCACCTACGCCCGCTGCGGCTACCGCTTCTACGCCGAACGCGTGCTGGGGCTGCCGGAGCCCCCGGACGCGCCCGGGATGGGCTCGCCGCGCGCCGGGGCACTGACCGCCGCGGAGCGTGGCAGCGCGGTGCATGAGCTGCTCGAGCGTCTCGACTTCAGACGGCCGCTTCGGCCCTCCGCGGACGCGATCGCAGCGGTCGCCGCGCGCCCGCCGACGGGGCGCGAGGCGACCGAGATCGCCGCGCTGGTCGAGCGCTTCGGCTCCAGCGAGATCTGCCGGCGGCTCGGCCACGCCACCCGCGTGCGCCGCGAGCAGCCGTTCGCGTTCCCGCTCGCCGAGACGCTGATCACCGGCGCGCTCGACGTGGTCGCGGTCGAGACCGCGGGCTCCCTCGTCGTCGACTACAAGACCGACCGCCTCGAGGGCCGCGAGCCGGCGGCCGTGGTCGACCGCGAGTACCGCACGCAGCGGCTGATCTACGCGCTTGCTGTGCTGAGCTCGGGGGCGACGAGCGTCGAGGTCGCGCACGTGTTCCTGGAGGTACCCGAGCAGCCGGTGATCGCACGCTACGAGGACACCGACCGGCCGCGACTCGAACGAGAGCTCGCCCGGCTCGCGGCGGCCGTGCTGCGAGAGCAGTTCACGGTGACCGACACGCCCTACCGGGAGGTTTGCCACGGGTGCCCCGCCGAGGGCGGCCTGTGCTCGTGGCCGCTCGCGATGACGCGGCGACAGGCGCCAGACACGCTGTTCTAGTCGCGAGCCGCCGGTTGGTGGTCGGCGGGCGAGGTCTCGGCGGACCGGCTCTCGGCCGGCTGAGGCTCGGGCGGATGGTCGAAGGTGACATCGACCTGCTCTACGTCGCTGCGCTCCTCGACCTTGGCGAGCGCCGTCAGCGCGCGCTCGTCGGCGGGCGCGTCGGGCGGCCCGATCAGGCTGCGCGGGTACAGCTTGCGGAAGACGACGACGTTGATCTCGGCCGCGTAGAGCGTCACCTGCGCGCCGAGGTGCAGCCACACGAGCAGCCCGAGCACGAGCGCGAACTCGCCGCCAACGGCGCTCGCGTGGCGCACGACGTGGTTGATGTAGAGGCCGCCGAACAGCTGCAGCACCGACCAGCACGCCGCCGCGAAGGGGACGCCGATCCACAGGCGGCGCGTCGGAATCGAGGCCGAGGTGAGGAACCGGAACGCGGCTGTGAACAGCAACAGGTTGACGAGGAAGCCGACCACGATCGCAGCGGCCTTCCCGCCCGGCCCGTGAATCCCCGACGTGAAGCCGGTGATGACGGTGGAGATCAGGAACAGCAGGCCGAGCGCCATGATCAGCGCCAGCCCGCGGAGCCGCGAGGTCAGGAAGTTCGCACGATGCTTGTGGGGGACCGCCCACACCTGGTCGAAAGCGTTCTGCGCCGCGCCGGTGACCCCCAGCCCACCGAGCAGCGAGAAGATCAAGCCGATCACCAGCGCCGAGGTGCTGCCCGACAGCGAGTGCACCTTGATCTCGTTGCCGATCACGGGGAACTGCCCGAGCACGGAGTCCTCGACGGCCGTCTGAGCGCCCGGATCGCCGGAGAGCACGAAGCCGAGAACCGTCGTCATCACCAGCAGCAGCGGGAACAGCGAGAAGAAGCCGTAGTAGGCGACGAGCGCCGCGAGGCTGCCGGCACCGTCGTCGCCGAACTTCTTGATCACGGCCATCGGGATCGCCAGCCACTTGCGCGACTGCTGGAAGCGATCGAAGCTGCGCACCGGGGCGAGCAGGTCCACGCACGGACAGTACCCCGCCGAGTGGTAGTTCAGACTGTTACAAGCGCCGGATCGGCCGTGGCTGCGGGCGCTGCGACGCGGTCGCGGAGCACCACCGAGGCACCGCGCGACGGGCTGAACGTGATGCTCCGCCGTCCGGTCGTCTCCGGACGTCCGCCGGCCGGGGACAGCTCGCAGCGCGCCAGCACCGCGCGGATCACGACCTTCATCTCCTGGAGCGCGAAGCTCGCGCCGAGGCACCGGCGGCGGCCGCCTCCGAACGGAAGCCAGGTGTAGGTCCCGGGCGGGTTGCCGACGAACCGCTCGGGACGGAACGCATGCGGCTCCGGGTAGATCTCGGGGTCGCGGTGGACGAGGAACGCCGACGCGAGCAGCGCGACGCCGGGCGGATAGCGGACCCCCCCGATCTCGACGGGCTGCTTCGTCAGCCGCGGCTCGGCGTTCGGGAGCACCGGGCGAAGGCGCATGATCTCCTGGATCGCGGCGGTCAGGTACTCGTCGCCGTCGCCGGCGTCGAGCTCCTCGGTCAGGCGAGCCGTGACCCGCGGTTCGCGGGCGAGCCGCTCGAACGCCCACGCGAGTTGGGAGGCGGTCGTCTCGTGCCCGGCCAGCAGCGCGGTCATCAGCTCGTCGCGGATCTCCTGATCGGACATCGTCGAACCATCCTCATGACGAGCGGCGAGCAGCATCGCGAGCACGTCGCTGCTCTCCGCGCCCGAGTCCGCCGCAGCGCGTCGCTCGTCGACGAGCTCGAAGATCATCCGGTCGCTGCGCGCGCTCAGCTCGTTGAATCGCCGGAACGACGGCAACACCCGCCCGAGATACCGGCCGAACGCCGGGAGCACCGACAGCGGGCTCTCGGCGAACGCGAGCGTCCCCGTCAGCAGGTCTCGCAGCTCCTCGAGCCGGCGGCCCCGTTCGAGCCCGAACACGGCCCGGAGGATGATCTCGAGCGTGAGGCGCTGAAGCCGGGGGTGCAGGCGGACCACCTCGTCTCGCGGCCAGGTAGTGACCTCGCGCTCGGCGATCTCGGTCATCAGCCCGGTTAGCCGCAGCATCCGCTCGCCGTGGAACGCCGGCAGCAGCAGCTTGCGCTGCTCCATGTGTGGGGCCTCGTCGAGCAGGATCACCGAGTTCGAGCCGATCGTCGGTTCGAGAACGCGAGCGCCCTCGCCGGGGTGGATCGCCTCCGGCGAGGCCATGAACAGCTCGCGGATCTCGTCCGGGTCGGAAAGGATCACGAACGGCGGCTGGAACGGGAGCTGGACCGTGATCCGCTTGCCGTAGCGGCGGCGCAGCCGCTCGAGCGACCCGGCGGGACGCTTCCAGGTGGCGATCAGCTGAAGCGCGGCGGGGAGGCGCGGTCCCGGGGCAGGCCGTCCATGTGCCCTACATGCTCACAGATGCGCCCGGGGGAGTGTGAAATGCGTCACACCAGGCTGCTCTGGCCCGACTCGATCGCAAGCAGCGTGCGCTTGCGGTCCAGCCCACCCGTGTAGCCGCCGAGGCCGCCGCCCGAGTGCAGCACGCGGTGGCACGGGACGACGATCGGCAGCGGGTTCGATCCGAGCGCGTTCCCGGCCGCGCGCGAGCCCCGTGGGCTGCCCGCATCGGCCGCGACGAGCTTGTAGCTCGAGACCGAGCCGAACGGGATTCGCGCGGTCGCCTCGAGCACGCGGCGGCCGAAGCCGTGGGTCAGCTGCCAGTCGAGCGGGATCTCGAACTGCGGCCGCGCGCCCATGAAGTACTGCTCGAGCTCGCGGCGGGGTTCGTCGAGCTTGCGCGGCGCCGACAGGACCCGCGGGGAGACCTTGCCTGAGAGCTGCTCGAGCACCTCGCTCTCCTGCTCGCCGGCGTCGAGGTAGGCGATCCGGACCAGGCCGCGCGGCGTCGCGGCGAGCAGCAGCGTGCCGACGGGGGAGTCGAGCGTCGCGTAGGCGACGTCGAGCAGTCCGGCGTCTGCGGCGGCGTCGGCCAGGTTCGGCAGCGGAGAATCGATTGGCTTGGGGAGCGGCGTCATGTCTGCTGGTACTCCAGTCGCAGTCGCTTGAGGCCCTCGTGCACGTTGCGGCGCGCGGCCTCCTCGGTCGTGTCCATAACCGCCGAGATCTCGGCGTACGGAGCGTCCGCCACGTATCGCAGCGCGAGCGCGGTTCGCTGCTTCGGCGGAAGCTCGCGGACCTTGATCCACAGCGTCTCGTCAGGGCGCTCAGCCGCCGGCGCGGGCCGTTCCGGCAGCTCATCGACGGGCAGCGGGGCGCGGCGGCTCGAGCGAACGTGATCGATCGCCTTGCGGTGGGCAATCGTCAGTACCCAGCCGCGGAGGTTCGAGGAGTCGGAGAGCCGGGGATACGCCCGCAGCGCGGCGAGCCACGTCTCCTGGTAGCAGTCGTCCGCGTCGACGTGCCCGACCATCGCGATCAGAAACCGGTGAACGTCGCGGCCATGGGCGTCGAGCAGCGCTTGAAACGGTGGCAGGTTCACTATCGGTCAAACGTCGCGCGGCCGCATTTCGTGAGAGGCAAGAGTCCGCTCAGCGCTTTGCCGATCGCGTGCGATCGGGTAAAAACAACCTTATGCCTCGCGCGATCTGGTCGGGCGCAATCAGCTTTGGGCTGGTCAACGTGCCGGTGAAGCTGTACTCGGCGACGTCGCCGAAGTCGGTGCGCTTTCACCAGCTTTCGAGCAAGACCGGCGTGCGGATCCGCCAGAAGCGGGTCGACCCCTCGACCGACCAGGAGGTCCCCTACGAGGAGATCGTCAAGGGCTACGAGGTCACGCCGGACAGGTACGTGCTGATCGACCCCGACGAGCTCGACGCGCTCGATCCGAAGGCGACGAAGACGATCGACATCGAGGAGTTCGTCAGCCTCGACGAGATCGACCCGATCTTCTACGACCACTCGTACTACCTGGCCCCGACCGCCGGCGGCGCCAAGGCCTACCGGCTGCTGCTCGACGCGATGCGCGAGTCGGGCAAGGTCGGGATCGGCAAGGTCGTGCTCCGGACCAAGCAGCAGCTGGCGGCGCTGCGACCGAGTGATGATGTATTGACGCTGACGACGATGCTCTGGGGCGACGAGGTGCTCCCCCCGGACCGGATCGACGAGCTCGAGTCGGTCGAGGAGGCTCCCGCGTCGGGCCGCGAGCTGAAGATGGCCGAGCAGCTGATCGCATCGCTGTCGGCCAACTGGGATCCGACCCAGTTCAAGGACGAGTACCGCGAGCGCGTGCTCGACCTGATCGAGCGAAAGGCGGCCGGCGAGGAGATCGCCGTGCAGCCGGAGGCCGAGGAGCCCGCCGCGGCGCCCGACCTGATGGCCGCGCTCGAGGCGAGCCTGGCGGCGGTCGGCACAGAGGAGGAAAAGCCCGCACCAAAGTCCCGGCGCGCGCCGGCCAAGCCCAGGGGCGGCACGCGTAAGACTCCCGCCAAGAGCGGGAACTAACAGCCTCCGCTGGTACTCTTCGCGGCTCGCCGCCGCTCCTCAGTCCTCGCTTCCGGGACGTCTTTAAATGCATCAGCGAACAGCTCCTCCGGGGGCCACCGGCCTCTACGACCCCGCAAACGAGCATGACTCGTGCGGGATCGCGCTGGTCGCGAAGCTCTGGGGCGAGGCCTCTCACGCGGTCGTCGAGAAGGCGCTCGACGCGCTCGGGAACCTCGAGCACCGCGGCGCGGAGGGCGCCGACCCCAATACCGGCGACGGCGCCGGCATCCTCCTGCAGATCCCCGACGCGTTCTTCCGCGGCGCGGTCGCGGGCGTCGAGCTGCCGCCGCCGGGCCGCTACGGCGTCGGCGTCTGCTACCTGCCGACCGACGCGGAACGCCGGCTCGCGCTCGAGCAGCTGATCGAGGACACGATCGCCGCCGAGGGTCAGCGAGCGATCTGGTGGCGGGACGTTCCGGTCGACGACCAGCACGTCGGCGCGACGGCGCGGCTGTCGGCGCCTGTGATCCGTCACGTGCTGATCGAGGCGTCCGACGAGATCTCCGACCAGGACGCTTTCGAGCGCAAGCTGTACGTGATCCGTCGGCTGATCGAGCGCGCCGCGGGACCTGATCTGGCACTGCCGAGCTTCTCGAGCCGGACGATCGTCTACAAGGGGATGCTGACCGCGCCGCAGCTCCCGCGCTACTTCGTCGACCTCCGCGATCCCAGGCTCGCGTCGCGGCTCGCGCTTGTGCACTCGCGGTTCTCGACCAACACGTTTCCGAGCTGGGAGCTCGCGCACCCCTACCGGATGATCGCCCACAACGGCGAGGTCAACACCCTGCGCGGGAACATCAACTGGATGCGCGCGCGCGAGTCGCAGCTCGCCTCGGACCTGTTCGGTGAGGACCTCGAGAAGGTCGTCCCCGTCGTCCGCGAGGGAGGCTCGGACTCGGCGGTGTTCGACAACGTGCTCGAGCTGCTCGTGCTCGGCGGGCGCTCGATCCCGCAGGCCGTGATGATGATGGTCCCCGAGGCGTACCGGACGCGGACCGACCTCGATCCCGACGTCAAGGGCTTCTACGACTTCCACTCGTGCCTGATGGAGCCCTGGGACGGCCCGGCGGCGGTCGTGTTCACCGACGGGCGCCTCGCCGGCGCGGTGCTCGACCGCAACGGCCTGCGCCCGGGCCGGTGGGTGCAGGACACCGAGGGGTACGTCGTCCTCGCTTCCGAGGCGGGCGTGATGACGGTCGCCCCCGAGCACATTCAGCGCAAGGGCCGGCTCGCCCCCGGCAAGCTGTTCCTCGTCGACCTCGAGGACGGAAGGATCGTCGATGACGACGAGCTCAAGCGGAAGATCGCGCGCCGCAAGCCGTACACCGAGTGGTACGACAACTCGGTCGTGCACATCGGCGACCTGCCGGAGCGCGGGCCGCGTTCGCCCCGGGTCGAGCCGCTGCGCTCCAAGCAGCTCGCGTTCGGGTACTCGCAGGAGGACCTGCGGCTGATCATCGCGCCGATGGCGGCGAACGGCGAGGAGCCGGTCGCGAGCATGGGCTTCGACGCCGCGCTGGCGGTGATGTCGGACCGCCAGCCGCCGCTGTTCTCCTACTTCAAGCAGCTGTTCGCCCAGGTCACGAACCCGCCGATCGACCCGATCCGCGAGAACGTCGTGATGAGCCTCCAGGCCGGCGTCGGCGCCGAGCTCAACCTACTCGCCGAGGTGCCCGAGCAGGCCCACCAGCTGGTGATGCAGCAGCCGATCCTCCGCAACCACGAGCTCGAGAAGCTGCGCCAGGTCTCGCACGAGGTGTTCAACGCGGCCACGATCGACATCACCTGGCCGATCGAGCAGGGCCCGGACGGGATGGACCTGCGGATCCACGCGCTCGTCGAGGAGGCCGCCAACTACGTCGACAACGGCGCCAACATCCTGATCCTGTCGGACCGGAACCTCGGGCCGGAGCGGGTCGCGATGCCGTCGCTGCTCGCGGTCGCCGCGGTCCACCACCACCTCGTGCGCCGCGGGACGCGGCTGCGGACCGGGCTCGTGATCGAGTCGGGCGAGCCGCGCGACATCCACCACATGGCGACGCTGATCGGGTACGGCGCGGCCGCGATCAACCCGTACGTGATGTTCGAGTCGCTCGACGAGCTCGCCGACCGCTCGCTGCTTCCCGTCGAGCTGACTCGGGACGAGGCCGAGTCGAACATCGTCAAGGCGATCGGCAAGGGCCTGTTGAAGACGATCTCGAAGATGGGGATCTCGACGATCCAGTCCTACTGCGGCGCGCAGATCTTCGAGGGTGTCGGTCTCGACCAGGAGCTGATCGACCGATTCTTCACCGGCACCGCGTCGCGGATCGGCGGCGTCGGGCTCGAAGAGCTCTCGACCGAGGCGATGGAGCGCCACTTCCGGGCCTACCCGAAGACCGACCGCGAGCTGCTGCCGGTCGGCGGCGTGCTCCAGTGGCGCCGCGACGGCGAGCGGCACGTGTGGAACCCGGACACCGTCGCGACCCTCCAGCACTCCGTCGGCGGCCGCAACGGGAACGACCCCCGCGAGACCTACCGCGAGTTCGCGCGGATGGTCAACGACCAGAGCGTCCGCCGAGGTCTGTTGCGCGGCTTGATGAAGCTCCAGCCGGCGGGAGACGCGGTGCCACTCGATGAGGTCGAACCGGCAACCGAGATCGTCAAGCGGTTCACGACCGGCGCGATGAGCCTCGGGGCGCTCAGCCGCGAGGCGCACGAGACGCTGGCGATCGCGATGAACCGGATGGGAGCGCGCTCGAATACCGGCGAGGGCGGCGAGGACCCGTCGCGGTACGTGCGCGACGACAACGGAGACCTGCGGCGCTCGGCGATCAAGCAGGTCGCCTCTGGCCGCTTCGGCGTCACGATCCATTACCTCGTCAACTGCGACCAGCTCCAGATCAAGATGGCGCAGGGAGCGAAGCCGGGGGAGGGCGGCCAGCTCCCCGGCCACAAGGTCGACGACTACATCGCCAGGATCCGCAACTCGACCCCTGGCGTCGGGCTGATCTCGCCGCCGCCGCACCACGACATCTACTCGATCGAGGACCTCAAGCAGCTGATCTACGACCTGCGGTGCGCCAACCCGTCCGGCTCGGTGTCGGTGAAGCTGGTCTCGGAGGTGGGCGTCGGGACCGTCGCCGCCGGCGTCGCCAAAGCGAACGCAGATCACGTCACGATCGCGGGCTTCGACGGCGGCACCGGCGCGTCGCCGCAGTCATCGGTCCAGTCGGCCGGCATTCCCTGGGAGATCGGGCTCGCGGAGACCCAGCAGACGCTGCTGCTCAACGACCTGCGCTCGCGGATCACGGTCGAGGTCGACGGCGGCATGCGGACCGGCCGCGACGTTGTCGTCGGGGCGCTGCTCGGGGCGGACGAGTTCGGGTTCTCGACCGCGCCGCTGATCGCGATGGGCTGCATCATGATGCGCGTCTGTCACCTGAACACGTGCCCGGTCGGGATCGCGACGCAGGACCCGGTGCTGCGCAAGCGCTTCCGCGGGACCCCCGAGCAGGTCGTCAACTACCTGATGCTCGTCGCCGAGGAGGTCCGCGAGATCATGGCCTCGCTCGGGATCCGGCGGCTCGAGGAGATGATCGGCCGCACCGACCTGCTCGACATGCGCGAGGCGATCGAGCACTGGAAGGCGAGCCGCGTCGATCTCGGGATGGTGCTCGCGATGCCGGAGCTGCCGCCCGGCACTCCCCGCTCGCGGACGCGACCGCAGGTGCCCGTGCTCGACGACGCGCTCGACTGGGAGCTCGTGCGGCGCTGCTCGTCGGCGATCGAGGACGGCGAGACCGTCAAGCTCGGCCCGATCCCGGTCCGCAACGTCAACCGCACGGTGGGCGGGATCCTGTCCGGGGAAATCGCGAGGCGCCACGGAGTCAAGGGGCTGCGCGAGGGCACGATCGAGATCGCGCTGTCGGGCTCTGCCGGCCAGAGCTTCGCCGCGTGGCTCGCGCCCGGTGTGACGCTGTCGCTGCGTGGTGAGACCAACGACTACGCCGGCAAGGGCCTGTCTGGCGGCGTCGTGTCCGTGCGCCCGCCCGAGAAGGCGCGGTTCCTGGCCGAGGAGAACATGATCGTCGGCAATACCGTGCTGTACGGGGCGACCGCCGGGCGCGCGTTCTTCCGCGGCCTCGCCGGCGAGCGGTTCGCGGTCCGGAACTCGGGCGCCAAGGCGGTGGTCGAAGGCGTCGGCGACCACGGCTGCGAGTACATGACCGGCGGCCGCGTCGTCGTGCTCGGGCGGACAGGGCGGAACTTCGCCGCGGGCATGAGCGGCGGGGTCGCGTACGTGTACGACAAGGACCGCGGCTTCGCGAGCCGCTGCAACGCCGAGCTCGTCGACCTGGAGCCGCTGAACGAGGCCGACGAGCAGGAGGTCAAGGATCTGATTGCCGAGCACGTCGCGCGGACCGGCTCGCTGGTTGGCCGCAACGTGCTGGCGTCGTGGGAACGCGGAGCGCGTGAGCGGTTCGTGAAGGTGATGCCGCGCGACTACCGGCGCGCGCTCGAGGAACGCGCCGCGGCGGCCGAGGCGACCGAGGAAACAGTCGAGGCGTAGCTGATGGGCGAGCTCGGCGCGTTCCTGAAGATCCATCGGGTCGGCTTCGACAAGCGCGACCCGCGCCGGCGCGTGGGCGACTACAGGCAGTACTTCGCGCTCCAGCCCGACCGAGGAGCTGCAGCGCCAGGGCGCCCGTTGCATGGACTGCGGGATCCCGTTCTGCCACGAGGGCTGCCCGCTCGGGAACCTGATCCCCGAGTGGAACGACCTCGTCTACCGCGACAAGTGGCGCGAGGCGATCGAGCAGCTCCACATGACCAACAACTTCCCCGAGTTCACCGGCCGCATCTGTCCCGCGCCGTGCGAGTCGGCGTGCGTGCTGGCGATCAACGACGACCCGGTCACGATCGAGCAGATCGAGATGGCGATCGCCGAGCGCGCGTTCGAGGAGGGCTGGATCGTCCCCGAGCCGCCCGATCGCCGCACCGGCAAGACCGTCGCGGTGATCGGCTCCGGACCGGCCGGGATGGCCGCCGCCGCGGAGCTCAACAAGAGCGGTCACAACGTCACCGTCTACGAGCGCGACGAGGGGCCGGGCGGCCTGATGCGGTTCGGCGTCCCGGACGCGAAGCTCGAGAAGCGGATCATCGACCGGCGCGTGGCGATCCTCGAGCAGGAGGGGATCGAGTTCGTCTACAACACCGACGTAGGCCGCGACCTCGACGCCGGCGAGCTCGCCGAGCGCATTCGACGCGGTGGTCGTCGACGATCGGCTCGAGGGTCTCCCGCGACCTCGACGCGCCCGGTCGCAACCTCGAGGGGATCCACTTCGCGATGGACTACCTCTACCAGCGCAACCGCTGGGTTGCCGAGCAGGAGGGGCGGCCGTTCAAGCCGGTCCAGCCCGGCCGCGAGATCGTCGCCAAGGACAAGAAGGTGATCGTGATCGGCGGCGGCGACACCGGGATGGACTGCATCTCGAACTCCCACCGGGAGGGAGCGAGCAGCGTCGTCATGCTCGACGTCTACGCCGAGCTGCCTTCGGACGGCCACGACCCGCGGCACCCGTGGCCGCTGCCCCCGAAGCGGACGCACGACCACCTATGCACTCGACGAGGGCGGGACCGCCGGTGGGGGACCGAGGTGACCGGCTTCGGCGGCAAGGACGGGTCGGTCAGCCACGTGTACGCGAGGAAGGTGACCGGCACCTCCTCGCGCGATCTGACCCCGGTGCCGGGAAGCGAGTTCGTGGTCGAGGCCGACCTGGCGCTGATCGCGATCGGCTTCGAGCACCCCGAGCACGACGGGCTCGTCGCCCAGCTCGGCCTCGAGCTCGACCGTCGCGGGAACATCCGCACCCAGCAGACTTACCGGACGTCGGTCAAGGACGTCTACGCGTGTGGCGACGCGCGGCTCGGCCAGTCGCTGATCGTCACCGCGATCGCCGAGGGCCGCAAATGCGCCCGGATCGTCAACAAGGACCTCGGTGGCAGCCCGATGGACGCAGACCGCGAGATGCTCGCGCTGGGTGCCTGGAGCGGCGAGGCCGACCGCACGCTGCGCCACGAGGCTGAAGCGGCGGGCACGGTGCGACCGGGTGAGGAGTTCTTCACGGGCCCGGGCGCGCGGGAGGCTGAGGGCGCGGCAAACGAGGGCTGAGCCACCGCTGTTTAGAACTCCGTTTCTGGGGGGATACACTTGCTCACAGACTTGGACAATCTTCCGCCTGGGGCACCTAGCGCAGAAGATTCCGGTTTAGAAAAGCTTGGGACGGGGAAACTCGCCCCTTGTCGGTCAGGGAACTGCGCCCCCACTTCCCTGACTCCCCGGGGGCCCAGAAGGATCTGGGCCCCCGGGACTCTTAACGGCCGCAATCGGTGCCGCGGCCGGTCAGTGCCGTTTGGCCCAGCGCGCCATCCGCCCGAACACCTCGATCGTCGAGGCCTGCGTCCTGGCCGGGTCGAACTCGCAATAGAGCTCCTCGACGTTCTGGGTGATCCGCTCGGGCGCCGTCCAGTCGGCGAATTCCCCGAGGTCGAGCTCGTCCGCCGCGTCCTCGGCCTCCACACCGGCGTCGAACAGCGTGCGCGCCTGGCCGCGGACGTGCTCCAGGTACCGCTTGATCTCGAGCACGCCATCGCCGTCGGTGACCGGTCCGTGGCCCGGAACGAGCGTGCGCGCTCCAAGGCCGGCGATTCGGTCGCACGCCGCGATCCAGTTGTCGAACGGCCCGGCCCAGACGACCGGCGTGCCGCCGGAGAAGAGGATGTCGCCGGTGAACACGGTGGCGGCGTCGGGAACGTGGATGATCGCGTCGCCAACCGTGTGCGCCGGGCCGACCTCGATCAGCTCGAGCTCGCGATCTCCGACGGTCAGCTGCAGCCGTCCTTCGAACGTGTCCGAGGGCAGCCTCGCCTCGAGGCCCTCGAACTGGAACGGGCCGAAGATCCGGTCGGCGAACTCGTTCAGCTCAGGGCCGAGATCGGTGGCGAGCAGCGTCTGCAGGAGCTGTGGGGGCTCCTCGCGCATGTGCGCGACCGCGCCGGCGCTCGCGTAGATCGTGGTCTCGCCGGGCAGCGCGCCGTTCCCGAAGCAGTGATCGCCGTTGCCGTGGGTGTTGACCGCCGCGTCGATCGGCTTGGTCTGAGTCACCGGGCGCATCGCCGTGAGCATCTCGCGCGTCAGCGGGATGTCGAACAGCGTGTCGACCAGCAGCGATGTCTCGCCTCCGGTGATGAGCCCGGCGTTGCTCCAGCCCCACCCGCCGTCGGGCTGCAGGTACGCGAACAGCCCGTCCCCGAGCTCGTGCAGACCCCTCGTGTAGGCGACCGTCGCGATCCGGGGAGCCTATTGCTCCGCCAGCTGGGCCGCGCGCAGCTTCAGCAGCTCGATCAGGTCGAGCCCGCGATGGAACGGATCGGCGATCGCCGGGGACCCATCGAGCGGCAGTGCCGCCCGCAGTCTCCCGTCGATCTCGGCGACGAGCGCGGGGCCGGAAGGGACGCGCGCGGAGTCGAGCTCCGCGAGCAGACGGATCCGCTCCCGGTCGGCGGCTGAGGAGTATCGGAGGGTGACCCGGGTGACCGGCGTCCCTGCCGGATCCGGATCTCGATGGGTCTCCGCCGCCCTGCGCAGATCTTCTTGTCGCTCGCGCGAAAGCAGCAGATTCATCCTTCCTGAAAGCATCGTGGGCTCCTCCTGAAGTCGCTTCGTAATAACTGACTAAATTATATAACTGGTTACGCAACCGGTCAAGTAGGATTGCTGGTGATGAGCAAGCAACAGGAGGCACCCGGAGACCTGGAGCTGGTGCGGGCGTTCGTCAACACGCTCGACATCGAGGAGAGGAGCGACGCGCTCTGCACCCCTGCGGCGCTCGGCGAGTGGCTGTCCGCACGAGGTCTCGCGGCGGGAGAGCTCGAGCCTGGCGCTGCCGACCTCCGCCACGCGGTGGCGCTGCGTGAGTCGCTCCGGGTGATCCTGCTCTCGCACGGCGAGGGCGCGCCGGAGCCGGCCGACGCGTGGAAGACGCTCGACGAGGGCGCGGCGCGGGCGCGGCTACAGGTCCGGTTCGGCTCAGACGGGGCCGCGTTGATCGAGCCGGGAGCCGCTGGGGTGGACGGCGCGCTGGGGCGACTGCTGGCAGTCGTACACGCCGCGGCGGCCGACGGGGACGCCTGGAGGCGGCTGAAGGCGTGCCGCCTACATTCATGTGAGTGGGCTTTTTACGACCACACAAAGAATCGCTCGGGCGCTTGGTGCAATATGGCGGTATGCGGCAACAGGGCGAAGGCGCGCGCCTACCGGGAGCGGCGGGCGGAGCCGACCAGCGCGTAGAGGTATCCGGACGCCGGACGGGCGGGATCTGATGCCCCAGTTCTGCCGGCACAACCGGCTGGTCCAGAACTGCGTGATCTGCTCGCGCGAGCAGGACGTCGAGATGCGCCCGGTGGTGTCCTCGAGCGCGCCGCGCTCGATCCAGCCACACGCTCCACGGCGTCCAGCTGACCGTGCCCGCTCGCCGCGCGCGACCCCCGGGATGACCGTCCACCGGGTCCGCAACTCGGTCGACGACGGGTACCGATCCCCGCTTGTTCCCGGGCTCAAATCCAGCAGCGAGGCCGAGCGGCTCGCGGACGAGCTCGCGTTCGCCGCCACGAGGCTGAGGGCGCTCGAATCAGCTCCGCCGGGGCTGTATGCGGAGGTGGCCGACCCCGCAGGCGACGTCGAGGAGCGCAGCTGGCTGGCGTTCCTGATCGCGTACCTCGCGCCGCTCGAGAGCGACGATCCGTTCGCCTCCATCCGCGCCGCGAGGCGCCCCTGGTCCTCCGGCGAACGCCCCGCGCTCGAGGACGTCGAGACGGGACCGCGCGGCGCCCACGACCCGGCTCACCCGTACCGGACGATCGATGCGTACCGCGCCTGGGCGAGCCGGGCCGGCAGCCAGTCCGCGGCGCTCGGTGGTGAGCCCGAGTGGACGCCGGAGCGGCGCTTCTCCCGAGCGTTCGAGCGGCTGGCGCTCCCGGGCCTGCACCGCGACGCCCGCTACGAGCTGCTCGTGAGCCTCGGGAGCCTCGGGGTATACGACCTCCGCCCTGGCACGCTGGCCGTCGGCGGCGGCGATCAGGTCACGGTCGCCGCCAAGCGCGCCCTGGGGATCGGCGACACGATGCTGCTCGAGCGGCGCGCCACGCAGCTCGCGGACGGTGCCGGGATTCCGCTTGCGGCGCTCGATCTGGGCTTCTACAACTGGGAGCGCGGGGAGCGGGCGACCGTGGGTCTGAGTCCGGGGTCCGAGCCCGATCCGCAGCTGCAACAGGCCGTGCAGACCGCGCTCGCGATCTAGGAGAAGCTCGAGCGCAACTTCGGCCCGTGGCAAGGTTTCCGGGTCAACGTAGCCCACGGCCCGCTGGCGGCGGGAGCTTTGATGCGCCGTTTCCACTTCCTGCCGATCTCGATCGTCGTCTCCCTCGCGGTGATCACCGCTGCCGTGTTCGCGGCCGCGGGACTCGCGAGCAAGGCGCCGGCGGGACCGCCGAAGCCGCCGAAGCCCAAGCCGCCTGCGGTCACGGGGGTGACGCTCACGGCGGCGCCCAATCCCTCACAGGCCGGGCAGCCGATCATTCTTTCCGGCAGCGTCGTCGGCGTGCTGACCGCGGGCGTGCCGGTGACGCTGTGGCGCAAGCGAGTCCGGGACACGCATTTCCACCCCGCGTTCCGCACGACCACCGTGGGCGGGGGCGGTTACGCGGTGCTCGTGTCCGGCAGCGACCTCAACACCAACGTGCAGTGGTACGCCACGACCCGCGGCGTGACCAGCTCGACCGCGCTTCAGCGGGTGCGGGCGGCGGTGAAACTGAGGACGTCGACGACCGGCGCTCCCCCGGGAGACCCGGTCCAGCTGAGCGGTCACGTCGCGCCTTGGCACGGTGGCGACTCGGTCCAGATCCAGCAACTGGCGGCGAACGGCCAGTGGGAGCAGATCACCTCCGCGCGCCTTGGCGCAGGTTCCAGCTTCTCGGTCAAGTACCGGTTCACGACCGGAACGGCCCGGGTTCGCGCTCTGCTGCCGGCGGATCCCCGCAACAGCAGCTCCCGTTCGAACGCGGTCACGATCGACGTGGCCGGCATCCACAGGATCAAGCACGTCGTGATCATCATGCAGGAGAACCGGTCGTTCGACAGCTACTTCGGCACCTATCCGGGAGCCGACGGGATCCCGGCCGGGGTGTGCGTCCCGGACCCGGTTAGCGGCAGCTGCGTCGCGCCGTTCCACGACCCGGCGGACGAGAACTTCGGCGGACCGCACGGGGCGGCGTCGGCGACCGCGGACATCGACGGCGGACAGATGGACGGGTTCGTCGGCCAGGCGGAGGAGGGCGCCACAGGCTGCGCCGACAACGACCCGTCGTGCAGTCCCTGCCAGCAGGGGGCGCAGGCCGAGGCCGTCCACCAGGGCAAGTGCGTCGACGTGATGGGCTACCACGACGCCAGGGAGATCCCGAACTACTGGGCGTACGCGCGAAACTTCGTGCTCCAGGACCACCTGTTCGAGCCGAACGCCTCCTGGAGCCTCCCGCAGTCGCTCTACAAGGTCTCCGAATGGTCGGCGAGCTGCACCGATCCGATGAACCCGTTCTCGTGCAGGAACGCGCTCGAGAACCCCAACCCCGACGGCGGCTTCAGCGGCCCCAACGACCGCCAGTTCCACTACGCCTGGACCGACATGACCTACCTGCTGCACAAGGCGGGGGTCAGCTGGGGCTACTACGTGTTCAACGGCACCGAGCCCGACTGCGAGAACGACCAGGCCATGACCTGTGCGCCGGTGCAGCAGGGGCCACAGACGCCGGGCATCTGGAATCCGCTCCCGTCGTTCACCGATGTCGCCCAGGACAACCAGCTCGGCAACATCCAGTCGCTCTCGTCGTTCTTCTCCGCAACCAAGAACGGCACGCTGCCGGCCGTCTCATGGATCGCGCCGAATGGCACCGTCTCCGAGCACCCGCCGGGGCTGGTCAGCGCCGGACAGACGTACGTGACCGGGCTGATCAACGCGATCATGCGCAGTCCCGACTGGGACAGCACCGCGATCTTCCTGTCGTGGGACGACTGGGGCGGGTTCTACGACCACGTCGTGCCGCCGGTGATCGACCGCAACGGGCTCGGCCTGCGCGTGCCCGGAATCGTGATCAGTCCCTACGCCCGGCGCCGATTCATCGACCACCAGATCCTCAGCCACGACAACTACAACAAGTTCATTGAGGACGACTTCCTCGGCGCGGAGCGGCTCGACCCCAGAACCGACGGCCGCCCCGACCCGCGACCAGACGTGCGGGAGGCGAGCCCGCTGCTCGGGGACCTGGTATCGGATTTCAACTTCAACCAGCAGCCACGGCAGCCACTGGTGCTGCCGGTCCACCCCGCGCCAGGCTCGGCATCCCGGCCGCCCGGATAGCCCTGCACAGGGCCGTTACGTCCGGGGCGGCACCTACCTTCTCAGTCGTCCTGTTCCCGAGCGGAGAGAGCGGAATGCCACTCTGCTTCATCGAGCCGCAGAACGCCATTCGGGTGATCGCCGAGTCGGTCGGCCGGGAGGCGCGTCGTCAGATCCTCAGCGAGGTCGTCAAGGCCTGGGTCGACGAGATCCCGGAGCCCGAGCTTGAGTCTCACTACGCGAAGGCGGTCGCCGACCTGGACGAGCACGACCTCTCGCTGCTGGCCGCGTGGCACGCCTCGCTGGAGGTTGGACATCCGGTCCCAAACAAGGAGTTCCTCGTCAACGTCTTCCAGTCGCTCGGCGAGAACCGCCGCGAGGCGCTGAAGATCGCCGCGAGCTTCCGCGGCGAGGTTGCGTTCGAGGCGGGAGTCGGCGAAGACGAGGCGCTCGACACGGTGCTGCCGTGGCTCTCGGACGAGCGTTGCACCGAGCTCGCACACGAGTGCCTCGAGCTCTACTGCTGGGACCGGCTCGGCGTTGACAACTAGGCGGGGGGCTCAGCACGTTGGGCCGAGGGCGCGGCCGGGGGCGCCATCTCAGCGTGGCCGAATCCACGCTTGTGCGGATTGCGATTTGGGCGATTCCTTTCGCTATGTGAAAGGAATCGCCCAGATCGGGCTGCGAGCGGGTGCGACGCGCGCCTTCCCAGAATGAGGCCGAGCTGCCCTACGCCCCTAGCGTCGCCTCGACGTCCGAAATCGCCTGCTCGGTCGACTGGAACCAGACGGCGTGCATGCCGAGCTCGCGGGCGGCGGTGCAGTTGGCCTCGATGTCGTCGACGAACAGCGCCGTGGGGGCGCCGACGCCGAGCCGCTCGAGCGTGAGCTCGTAGATTCGGGCTCCGGCTTGCGGTAGCCGACGAAGCCGGAGTCGACGACGACGTCGAAGATCTCGTCGACCGGAAGCTTCGCTCGCCAGAGCCGCTCCCACTCGCGCACGTTGTTGGTGCAGATCGCCATCCGGTAGCCGCGGCCGCGCAGCTCGCGCATGAACTCGATCATCGGCTCGTTCGGGTACAGGCTGTCGAAGTAGCGCTCGCCGAACCCGTGGAGCTCCACCGGGCGCCCCTGCTGGGCGGTCAGCTCGGCGCCGAGCGTCTCCAGGAACCGGGCCTCCGACATCCGACCGGTCTCGAGCTCGAACAGCGGGTTGGCCGCGTCGCGCGCGGCGACGGCCGCCATCGCCATCCCGAGCTGCTCGAGCGAGATCCCCGAGGAGTTCTGGAACGAGGCGAACGAGTCGAGCAGCGGCGAGGTGAGCACGCCGCCGAAGTCGCTGATCACCGCGTCGATCTTCGCCATCAGGCCCGGCCGAGGAGGTAGACGCCGCCTCCGTCGCGGCCGTGGCTGTGCCAGCGGAACGGCTGCGCCTCGAGCTCGAGCCCGCCGTCGGTCCAGCTCGCACGCGGCCCCGCCGCCTCGCCCGCCACCCGGTGCGGGTGCTCGTTGACGGTCTCGGGCTCCTCGGCGGGTTCGCTGACCCATAACTCGACCCCGGCTCGAGACGGCACGCCCTCGCCGGTATAGGTGGTCGACAGTCGCGGGTCGGAGACGGTCCGGGACGCGCCCGCCTCGACGAGCGCCGCGGTCACCGTGTCGCCCTCCTGCCCCCGCGCCTTCCGAGGCCGGAGCGCGAGCAGCGCAAGCGACTCCTCGTCCGCGAACCAGGCGGCGAGCAGCCGGACCGAGTCGAGCTTGTCGGTGGACGGTGGCTCGTCGACGGTCGCCCGCCACCCCGGGGAGTCGATCTGACGCTCACCGCCGTCGAGCATCAGCGTCCCGCTCGCGCGGACCACGCCGTCGGCGGCGACCGGCGTGAGAGCGAGCTCGAGCCCGTCGCCGTCGAGCCGCCACTCGCCGTCCGGCTCGGCCGCCTCGAGCCGCGCCTCGAGCACCCGCGTGTCGGCGCCCGCTCCCAGGACCGCGTGTCCCGCCGTCCCGTCGGGCATCCACGCTGCGCCCCAGACGGCGCCGTCGGGGTCGCCGAACGCGAGCCACCGGAGTGCGGTCACGAGTGAAGCTGCGGCTGGTCGACGTCGGTCGCGGTCGAGTCGACGTCGTACGCGTAGCGACCGCCGACTCGCGTGGCGCTGACGACGACACGACTCTGGAGGTTGCGAACGAGCATGCCGCGGGCCAGGGCACGAGTCGGGGGGAGCAGCAGGAACAGGCCGAACGCGTCGGTGATGAACCCGGGGACCAGCATCAGCAGGCCGCCCAGCACCACGAGCGCGCCGTTCAGCACCTCCCGGCTGGGATTCCGCTTGGCGGCCACGGCATCGCTGAGCCGGCGCCACGCCACGCGACCCTGCGAGTGCAGCGCCCACAGTCCCACCGGCCAGCCGGCGATCAGGAGCAGCAGCATCGGGAGCACGCCGATCGCGCCCGCGATCTCGACCGCCACGAAGATCTCGGCGACCGGCCAGAGGATCAGCAGCAGGAGCAGCATCACCTCAAGGCTACTGCGGCGCCGGCCGGCCGCCGATTTCTGGCTAGGCGGGGGCCGGGAACGCGTCGTCGAAGCTGACGCCCGGGAGCTTGTGGAGGCCGACGAGCTGGATCAGCCTGAGGATCTGCGGCTGGGGACCATGCAGCTTCAGGGCGCGCCCGTGAGTCCTGAGCCGGCGGGCGAGCGCCGCCAGGTCGAGCATCAGCGAGGAGTCGGCAAAGGCGAGCGCCCGCAGGTCTACGACCACGTCCTGCTGTGCTCGGATCGCGAGCGTCAGCGCTCTGCGCCGCGACCCCTGTGTGACGCGGTCCTCGTCTCCCCTGCAGAGCAGAACCGCGGATCTTTCATCGAAGTTGACGATCGCGGCAACGTATCTCAGCGTTGCCCCCCTCGCAAGGGGAAGCGGCCG
The DNA here is from genome assembly GCA_963770735.1 of uncultured Solirubrobacterales bacterium. Classification (GTDB taxonomy): domain Bacteria; phylum Actinomycetota; class Thermoleophilia; order Solirubrobacterales; family Solirubrobacteraceae; genus Palsa-465. The sequence continues at coordinate 640,126 of CAVYRB010000003.1, forward strand.
ACTTTCCTACACTTGGACAATGCCCACCGTTGAAGATGTGACTGACGCACTCCGAGATGTGATCGACCCGGAGCTCGGGCTCGATTTCGTCGAGCTCGGCCTGATCTACGACGTCGAGGTCGACGACGGGACCGTGCGCGTGACCTACACGCTCACGAGCCCCGGCTGCCCGATCGGGCCGCAGGTCTCCGAGCAGATCGACGAGTTCGTCTCCGAGCTGGATGGCGTCGAAGAGGTACAGCCGACGATGACGTTCTCGCCGCCGTGGACGCCGGAGCGGATGAGCGAGGACGCGAAGTTCGCGCTCGGGTTCTGAGACCGCGCGCCGAACTCTTCGCCGGGGAGAGCCCCTAGCCGCCGCGGCGCAGCTCTTGGTCGAGGTCGATCGCGCGGATCTCGTGGTCGCCGGGCAGCTTGTCGAGCACCTCGGCGACGACGTGCTGGACGTCGTTCTCCTCGTGTCCGAGATCGTCGTACAGCGACTTCAGCGCCGTGTGAACGATCTTCAGCTGTGCCGCCGTCAGCTCGAGGCGGTAGGCGGTCTCGTCAGGCTGGATCAGGTCATCTGCCATGGGCGTTCTCGCTTCCGGGTTCAGGACTGAGGGCGCTTGCGGGGCGTGCTCGGGCGGCGTGACCGCTTCGCGCGCATGTCGGCGGCCGGTCCGCGCTGGCGGCGCGCGCCGGAAGCCGGGAGGATCGAGACCGGTCCGCCGTTGTCGCCGGACGCCTCCGAGTCGCGCTTTCCGCCGCCGACCGCCCCGGAGCGCTTGCCGCTTCCCGCCGCGAGCAGCTCGGCCAGCGAGCTGTCGATGCCGTCTGCGATGACGTCGATGTCCTCAAGCGGTCGTAATCGCCGAGCAGGCCGTACTCGAGCCGCCCGTCGTAGGACATGATCGCGATCGCGAGCGCGTGGCCCTTCGGCAGGAACGCGAGCGGGAAGAGATCGTCGAGCCGGCGCCCGAGCACGTATAGCGGCACCTGCGGCCCCGGGATGTTGGTGACGATCAGGTTGAAGAGCCGGGTCGAGAAGTTCAGCCGCGACGCCTGCGCGAGCACCGTCGGGGGCGCCAGGCTGTTGACCGCCGCCAGCGTCTCCGCGCCGACCGCCTGTTTGGACTCCTTGAGGCCGTCCATTGCGGTCTTGACGAACCGCAGGCGGGCCATCGGGTCCCTGATGTACACCGGCAGCGGCCCCCGCATCGCGGCGAGCTGGTTGCCGAGCGTCCCCTGGTGGTCCTTGGTCCGGACCGACACGGGCACCAGCGCTCGGAGCTCAAGGCCCTCGGTGCGAACGCCGCGGCCGTGCAGCCACCCGGCGATCGCGCCCGAGACCACGGTCAGCACCACGTCGTTGACGGTCCCTCCGAGCGTGTTCTTCACCTTCTTGTAGTCGGCCAGCTGCTGGCGGACGACCGCGTAGCGGCGGTGGGGTCCGATCTCGACGTTGAGCGGCGTCTGCGGAGCCGGGTTCAGCCCGGCCCAGACGATCTCCCCGACGCCCTCGACGGCGTCGCGCGCGCGGTTCAGCGAAGTCGAAGGGCGAGTCGTCGCGGCGACCGCCCGCTCGGCGAGCCCGACGCCGGTCTTGACCATCCCGCGGACGCCGGCGAGCATCAGGTCTGCGGCCGACGGCACCGGCGAGGGCAGCCAGGGCTCGAGGTCGTCGGGCGGCGGCGCCGGGTCCGGCTCGAAGTCGAACAGCACCGACGCCAGGTCGACGCCGGACACGCCGTCGACCAGCGAGTGGTGCGTCTTGGAGATCAGCCCGAAGCGGTCGCCCTCGAGTCCCTCGACGAGCCACATCTCCCACAGCGGCTTCGAGCGGTCGAGCTGCTGCGAGGCGATCCTCGCGGCGAGCCGCAGCAGCTGGTGCTCGGATCCCGGGGCTGGCAGCGCGGTGTTGCGGATGTGGTACTCGAGGTTGAATGTCGGGTCGTCGACCCACAGCGGTCGGCCGGTCTCGAGCGGCGGCGTTGCCAGCTTCTGCCGGTAGCGGGGAACCAGGTGCAGCCGGCTGCGGACGTGGTCGAGGAAGTCGTCGAAGGGCGGCGGCTGCCCCTCGAAGATCAGCACCCCGCCGATGTGCATGTGCGAGGTCGGGCCCTCCTGCGCCAGGAACGACGCGTCGATCGAGCTCAGGCGATCCAGGTGCTGCTGCGGCACGGGGCGAAGACTACGCGGAATCCCGACCGTCCGGGGAGCCACGTTTGGGAACGGTTACGGCGCGTCCGCGAGGTTCGGCGGTGCCTAAACTTGAGAGTGGAATGGGCAGCTGTCCAGACAAGCTTCTGCTGGCGGCCCCGCGCGGCTACTGCGCGGGCGTCGACCGTGCCGTGCAAACAGTCGAGCGCGCGCTCGAGCTGTACGGCGCGCCCGTCTACGTCCGCAAGGAGATCGTCCACAACAAGCACGTGGTGCAGGAGCTGCGCGAGCGCGGCGCGATCTTCGTCGACTCCGAGCAGGAGGTGCCGGAGGGATCGACCGTCGTGTTCTCCGCCCACGGCGTCGCGCCCAGCGTCCACGCGGGCGCCCGCAACCTGCAGCTGCGGACAATCGATGCGACCTGCCCGCTGGTGACGAAGGTCCACGTCGAGGCGAAGCGGTTCGCCTCCGAGGGCTACACGATCGTGCTGATCGGTCACGAGGGGCACGAGGAGGTCGAGGGGACGATGGGCGAGGCCCCCGACCAGATCGTGCTGGTCCAGAGCGAGGGCGACGTCGACGCGCTCGAGCTCGAGGATCCGGACAAGGTCGCCTACATCTCGCAGACGACCCTCTCGGTCGACGAGACCCGCGCGATCATCAACCGACTGCGCGAGCGGTTCCCGGCGATCATCGGGCCCCGCACGGACGACATCTGTTACGCGACCACCAATCGGCAGGCCGCGGTCAAGCAGCTTGCCCGCGAGTGCGACCTCGTGCTCGTGATCGGCTCGCGCAACTCGTCGAACTCCAACCGGCTGGTCGAGGTCGCGCGCGAGCACGGCGCGAGCTCGCACCTGATCGACAACGAGCGCCAGGTCGAGGACGAATGGCTCGACGGCATGCGGGTGGTCGGGATCACCTCGGGCGCAAGCGCTCCGGAGGGGCTGGTGCAGCGGCTGGTCGAGTTCTTCAGGGCGCGCGGGAACCCGATCGTCGAGGAGCTCGAGGTCGTCCGCGAGGACGTCCGGTTCATGCTCCCGAAGGCGATCCGCCAGGCGGGGCACCCAGCCCGGACGGCTGGGTCGGCCGCCTCCGCCTAGAACGGACAGCGCCCGCTGCGCACCCTGGTCGTCTCCGACCTGCACCTCGGCGCGCGCCGCGAGCCCGACGTGCTGCGCAGCCGCGACGTCGCGCTTCCCGCGCTGATCGCCGCCGCCGCCGAGGCCGATCGCCTGGTGCTGCTCGGGGACGTGATCGAGCTGCGCCACGGGCCGCTCCGCGAGGCGCTCGCGGCCGCGCGGCCGGTGCTCGAGCGGATCGGGCGCCGGCCTGCGCCCCGGCGGGGAGGTCGTGATCGTTCCCGGACAATCACGACCACCGCCTGCTGCGCCCGTGGCTCGGCCGTCGCGCCGCCGACGGGGTCCCCCCGGCGCTCGGACTCGAGTCTGCCGTCGATTCGCTCGAGGGCGAGCCGCTCCAGCGGATCGCCGCGTGGCTCGCGCCGGCCCGGCGTCCGCGTCGCGTATCCCGGCGTGTGGCTGCGCGACGACGTGTACGCGATGCATGGCCACTACACCGACCGCGACACCACAGTCCCGATCCTCGAGCGTCTCGGCGTCCGGGCTGACGCTCCGCGTGCTCGCGCATCCGAACGGCCGGCCGAGCAGCGCCGAGGACTACGAGGCGGCGCTCGGGCCGATGTACGCGTGGATCGACGCGGTCGCCGAGCAGGGCGGGCTCGGCGCAGGGGGAGGCGGGAGCGTCCAGGTGCGGGCGTGGCGCGGGCTGCGGAGGCTCGGGCCGCCGCCAGCGTGCGTGCCCGGGCGATCGCCGCCGGGCTTCGGCGCGCTCGTGTTCGCGCTGAACCGCGCCGGAATCGGCCCGCTGCACCCCGATGTCTCGGGCCCCGAGCTGCGGCGCGCCGGCCTGCGTGCGGTCGGTCAGGTGCTGCGCGAGCCTCCGGGTCTCCGCGAGCCACGTGATCTTCGGGCACACCCACCGCGCCGGCCCGCTGCCCGGCGACGACGCTCAGCGAGTGGGAGCGCCGGCACGGGCGCGCGGACTGCTGAACACAGGAAGCTGGGTGTACGAGCCGGGGTTCCTCGGCGATGACCCGGCTCGGAGTCCCTACCGTCCGGGGTTCGCCGTCGTGCTCGATGACGAGGGCCCGCCGGCGCTCGTCAACCTGCTCGACCCGGCGTGAAGCAGACCGCGTGGCAGCGGACGCCGTCGCCGACGGCCAGCTCGAGCTCGCCCTCGGTGCTGACGCGGGTGCGCGACCAGCTCGTAGCACCCGGGACGATCGACCTGCAGCTCGCGGCCGTTGGCGGTCACGGTCCCCGCGCCGTCGAGCACCGCCCACACCGCGCCGGCGCGGTACGGCCCCGAGTAGGCGCCCTCGACGTCCTCGCTCTGGGCCTCGACCAGCACGCCCGGGTCGTCCTCGGGCCGGACCGGCTCCAGCAGCGGCTCATCGATTCCGAGCAGCTCCTGGATCGCGAGCTCGGTCTCGGCGTAGCCGCCCTCGCCGTAGTGGTGCTCGAACAGCATCCCGTCCTCGTCGAACAGGTAGCGGGCGGGCCAGCCGAGGTTCCCGTAGTCCTCCCAGATCTCGAGCTCGGTGTCGACCACGACCGGGTAGGGCATCTCCAGCCGCGCGACCGCGCCGCGGACCGCGTCGGCGTCCTCGCGAGGGCTCGAAGCCTGCGGCGTGAACGCCGATCACGCGCAGCCCGCGCTGCGAAGTAGCGCTCGTGCCACGCCTTCAGGTACGGCAGCGTGCGGATCGAGTTCGGCCGGCAGAAGTCCCAGAACTCGATCGAGCACCGGCCGTCCCGAGCTGCTGATCCATCCGCAGCGCCGCCGTGTTGATCCACGGCAGGCCGGACGGAAACTGCGGGGCCGCGATGTGGTCGACGGGCGCGCGCACGGCGTCCATGGTAAGCCGCCGCCGTGCCGGTCACCGTCTGGGCGTTCGCCTCAGGGCTCGACCAGGCCGCGCCGGATCGCGTAGCGGACCAGCTCGACGCGGTCGCGCATCCCGAGCTTGCGCAGCACGTTGGCGCGGTGGGACTCGACCGTCTTCTCGGCCAGGTGCAGGATCTGCGCGATCTGGGCGTTGGTGTGCGCCTCGGCGATCAGCTTGACGACCTCCTCCTCGCGCGGGGTCAGCGGGATCGCTGGGGCCCTTGGCGCCGTCCTCCATCCAGCCGCGGATGATCGAGCGCTCCGCCGCGTTGGTCAGGAACGCGTCGCCGCGGCCGACGGCGCTGACCGCGCCGACGAGGTCCTGGTCGGCCTCGCGCTTGAGCACGTAGCCCGAGGCGCCGGCCTTCAGCGCCTCGAACAGGTAGTGCTCGTCGTCGTGCATCGACAGCATCAGCACGGTCGTGCTCGGGCCGTTGCGCGCGGATCTCGCGCGCCGCCTGCAGCCCGGTCATCCGCGGCATGCCGACGTCGAGGATGCAAAGGTCCGGGTCGCGCGCGCAGCGCCTGCTCGACGGCCTCGACCCCGTCGGCCGCCTCGGCGACGACCTCGAGGTCGGGCTGGCGCTCGAGCAGCAGCCGGATGCCGGCGCGGACGATCCCGTGGTCGTCGGCTACGAGGATCCGCATCGATGCTCCGTGTCATCCGTCGATCGTCAGCTCCACGCGCGTGCCCTCGCTCGGCGCCGACCAGCAGCGACAGCCGTCCGCCGACCAGCAGCGCGCGCTCGCGCATCCCCGACAGGCCGAGGCCGCCATTGCGCGCGCGCCGTTTGACGCAGGAAGCCCGCGGCCGTCGTCGCTGATCCGCAGCACCGTGCGCCCGACGAACGACAGCTCGACCTCGACCGCGCGGGCTTGCGCGTGCTGGGCGACGTTCGAGAGGCTCTCCTGCGTGACGCGGTAGATCACCAGCTGCTGCTCGGGGCTGAGCCGCGGCATCGACCCGTGCGTGCGTGAACGACGCGCCGCATGCCGGTCTGCTCGGCGAAGTCCCGGACCTGGCTGTGCAGCGCCGGCAGCAGCCCGTGGTCGTCCAGCACCGCCGGGCGCAGCTGGCGCGCGAGCGCGAGCAGCTCGTCCATCGCCTGGCTCGCGAGCCGCTTGGTCTCGGTCAGCTCGCGACGCAGCTCGGGCGGCGCGCGCTCGATCGACGCCTGGAGCCGCAGCGAGACCGCCGTCAGCGCCTGGTTGACCTCGTCGTGGAGGTCCTGGGCGATCCGCCGGCGCTCTCGCTCCTGCGCCTGGATCGCGGCTCGTCCGGCCTCGCCGGCGCTGCGCCTCGAGCCGGGCGATCATCCGGTCGAACGCGTTCTGCAGCCGGCGGACCTCGGAGCTGTCGGCCGCGTGGCCCGAGCGTCTGCGCGACCGTGGCGAGGCAAGGTCGACGGCCTCCATCGACCCGATCAGGTCGTCGAGCGGCTTGAAGCTGCGCCTGCAGCAGCAGCCAGTTGGCCAGCAGCGTCGCCGCCAGCGCGAGTCCGAGCACCAGCAGCTCTCCGCCCCTGACGAGGTTGGCGGCGTTCGCGTTGACCGCGATCGTCGCGACGCAGGCCGGTCGCGACGATCAACAGCACGTTGATCGTCAGGACCTGGGTGAGGAGCGAGCGCGATCTCATAAATGGGGTCTCGGCCCGATATCGGCGCCCGCCCGCCGACCGATAGTTGCCGTGCACGCAAATCCGCGAGCGTTTCACTCAGAGGCTTTCGGGACGGGTGCGACGACAACGATTGGGTCTAGGTCGTGCGGGGCGCCCCTGAGCCTGATGGGGCGCCCCGCAGTCGTTGGTTCCACACGGCCGAACCGGGGCTATACTCGGTGAAGTATTGAATCCCTACCGCCTTTAGGAGTTTTGCGGATGAGCCCGTCCGGAGCCGAGGTACTCCGCCAGATCAAGAGCCGAGATCGACGAGGTCGATCCGGCCGCCGTGCGCGAGCAGGCCTCGAACGGCGCGGTCGTCGTCGACGTGCGCGAGCCCGAGGAGTGGGCCGCGGGCCACATCCCGGGCGCCAAGCACGTCCCCAAGAGCTATCTCGAGTCGCGGATCGAGGGCGCCGCGCCCGGATCGCGCGCAGCACGTGATCCTGTACTGCGCCTCCGGCAACCGCTCCGCTTGGGCGGCCCGCACGCTGGTCGAGGACCTCGGCTACGAGCACGTCGAGTCGATGACCGGCGGCTTCACGCTGTGGAAGGACCGCGGCTACGAGGTCGAGCAGCCCCGGACGCTGACCGCCGAGCAGCGCGAGCGCTACTCGCGCCACCTGCTGCTCCCCGAGGTCGGGCGCCGAGGGCCAGCAGAAGCTGCTCGACGCGAAGGTGCTGCTGCTCGGCGCCGGGCGGCCTCGGCTCGCCGGCGGCGCTGTACCTCGCCGCCGCCGGCGTCGGCACGCTCGGGATCGTCGACAACGACGTGGTCGACGTCTCCAACCTCCAGCGCCAGGTGATCCACTCGACCGAGCGGATCGGCGTCTCGAAGGTCGACTCCGCCGAGCAGACGATCACCGCGCTGAACCCCGACGTGAAGGTCGAGAAGTACGACCTCCGCCTCGGCCCCGAGAACATCATGGAGATCCTCCCGGGCTACGACATCGTCGTCGACGGCCTCGACAACTTCCCGACCCGCTACCTGCTCAACGACGCGTCGGTGCGGCTCGGGATCCCGGTCGTGTCGGCCGCGATCCTCGGGTTCGAGGGCCAGCTGTCGGTGTTCAAGCCCTACGACGGGCCCGTGCTACCGCTGCCTGTTCCCGGTGCCGCCGCCGGCCGAGCTGGCGCCCTCGTGCGGCGCCAACGGCGTGCTCGGCGTGCTGCCCGGCACGATGGGCCTGCTGCAGGCGACCGAGGTCATCAAGCTGATCCTCGGCGAGGGCGATCCGCTGATCGGGCGGCTGCTGATGTACGACGCGCTCGCCGCGACGTTCACCGAGGTCAAGGTCAGGCGCGACCCCGAGTGCCCGATCTGCTCGCGGGAGCCCGACGAGATCTCCGACGAGGAGATGGGCGTGTTCCCCGACTACGAGGCGTTCTGCGCGGGCGCCCACTAGGGTTCAGCGCCGTATGGCGGTAGTCCGCATCCCACCCGTCCTGCGCCCCGCGGTCGGCGGCGAGAAGGAGATGAGCGCCGACGGCGCGTCCGTCGGCGAGGTGCTGCGAGTCGGTCGCCGCAGGACCATCCCGAGACCCAGGGCCAGCTGTTCGCGCCCGACGGCGAGCTCAACCGCTACGTCAACGTGTACCTCAACGACGAGGACGTGCGGGTGCTCGAGGGGCTCGACACCGCTGTCGGCGAGACCGACACGCTCGTGATCCTGCCCGCGATGGCGGGCGGGGCTCCGCTAGCGCCGGCGCACCCCGCGACCCCGGGTCGTTCCTGGGAAGGGTCGCGTGATTCCGGCGTCTATAGGGGCGACCGTCCACGTCGACAAAGGGAGCCCGATGCGTCGTTACTCGATCCTGCCTGCTGGCCGGCCGTGGCCGGCTTCGCCGTGGCGCTCGCCGCGGGAATCGCCGGCGCGAAGACCTTCACCCTCCAGGTTGCGAAGGGCGCGAAGGTCACCAATCAGTCAGGGGAGACCAAGACCGAGCGAATCGCGGTCACCCCGCGCGGCTTCGCCGGTCTACTGCGCTCAGCGGCGACAGCGCCGCCCACCCGAAGTGCACGTCCTCGAACGGCTGCTTCTCGTTCTGGCCGCCCGTCAAGGAGCAGAGCGCCCGCGGCCTCGTCGAAGGCACCCGGGATCACGGGCAAGCTCGGCACCTGGCGTCGCAACGGGTTCATCCAGCTGACGCTGAACGGCCACCCGCTGTACAGGTTCTCGGTCGACAAGCACAAGGACGACGCGACCGGCGAAGGCGTCCACGGCTTCGGCGGGACCTGGCACGCGGTCTCCGAAGGCACAGGCCATCTCGGGGTCCGGGGGGATGCCCTCGACGGGAACCACGACGACCAACACCACGCCCGACGAGCACCGGCACGACGACCACCACCTGCGCGTACCCGCCGTACTGCTACTGATCTCCCCGAGCTGAGGCGTGGCCGCGACTGCTGCACCCCAAGGTCGCGGTCACGCCTCGCTAGCTACACTTCCTGAAGCATGGCCGCGCAGCGCCTCGAGAACAAGCCCTGCGGGGGGCGATACGGCGACATCGTCCAGTCGATCGGCCACACGCCGCTGATCGAGCTCAAGCGTCTCAGCCCCGAGCCCGGAGGTTCGGATCTGGGCGAAGCTCGAGTCGCGCAACCCGACCGGTTCGGTCAAGGACCGGGTCGCGCGGTCGATGATCGAGGACGCCGAGGAGAAGGGCCTGATCCGGCCCGGCCAGACGATCCTCGAGCCGACCTCGGGCAACACCGGGATCTCGCTGGCGATGATCTGCGGCCGCAAGGGCTATCCGGTGAAGGTCGTGATGCCCGAGAACGTCACCCCCGAGCGGACGCAGCTGCTGCGAGATGTACGGCGCCGAGATCGTCTACTCGGAGGGTGCGAAGGGCTCCAACGGCGCGGTCGAGCTGGCGCTCGACATGGCCGAGCGAGACGCCTCCTACTACATGCCCTACCAGTACGGCAACCAGGCGAACCCGCTGGCGCACTACAACGGCACCGCGCTCGAGATCCTCGAGGAGCTCGACGAGGTAGCCGCGTTCGTCGCCGGGCTCGGGACCGGCGGGACGCTGATGGGCAACGGCCGCCGGCTCAAGGAGGAGCTCGGCGACTCCGTCAAGATCGTCGCCGCCGAGCCGATGCAGGGCGAGCCGGTTCAGGGCCTGCGCTCGCTGGACGACGGCTTCATCCCGCCGATCATCGACCTGTCGCTGCTCGACCGCAAGATCTTCGTCACGAACACCGACGCGATCGTGTTCACGCGCAAGCTGCTCGACGAGGAGGGGCTGTTCGCCGGCGTCTCGTCGGGGGCGATCGCGCGGGTCGCGGTCAGGATCGCCTCCGAGCTCGACGAGGGCAACGTCGTGTTCGTCGTCGCCGACGACGGCTGGAAGTACCTCTCGTCCGGGATCTACACCCGCCCGGTCGAGGAGATCGAGAACCTGGACGCCACCGTCTGGTGGTAGACCGCAGGACGGCGCTGGCGGGCGGCGCGCTGCTGCCGCCGGCGGTCGCGCGCTCGCGGGAGCGGACGCTCTCGCTCACGCGTCAAGAACGGCGCCAGAGTCAGCGCGAGCGACGTCGAGGTGCTCAACCACCTGCTCGGGGTCGAGTACTACGCGATCGCCGCCTACACGGCTGGGATTCCATTCCTGCCGCCCGGACCGAAGAAGGCGGCCAAGCAGTTCCTCGGCCAGGACGTCAGCCATGCCAGCACGCTCGCGGGGCTGATCAAGCAGGGCCGGCGGGAAGGCGGTCAAGCCGCAGGCGAGCTACGACCTCGGGGGGCCGCAGCCCGAATGAGATCCTGACCCTCCTGCACCGGCTCGAGGGCGAGCAGCTCGACGCGTACATCCAGCTGATCCCTTCCCTGTCCGGACGGGCGGCTGCGGTCGACCGCGGCGGCGATCATGGCCAACGACGCGCAGCATCTCTCGGTCCTGCGAGTGGCGCTCGACAAGCCTCCGGTGCCCTCGGCGTTCGCCAGCGGCCGCGAGTGAGGGGTCCGGTGGACCGGCTCAGAACCAGGCGCGAGCTCGTCCGGGCTCGACCGCGGCCGCGGTCGCCGCGGCCGGGCTGATCGGGGCGCAGGCCGCCGGGGCCGCACCAGCGCCGCCGACCGACGCGGACGTGCTCGCGGCGGACGCTCCGGATCGAGCGCGTGGTCGTGATCGCCTACAGCCAGGCGATCGCGTCCGGCACGCTGACGCCGGCGATCGCCGGCCAGCTCGAGCAGATCCTCGGCCAGGAGCACCAGCACGTCGCGATCCTCGAGGGGGCGCTCAAGAGCCTCGGCGAACCGCCGCCGCCGCCGCCGAGCGATCTGTCCGGCAGCGCAGCGCGTCGCTCGCCGCCCACCAGTCAACGCGAGCCTGATCGCGCTCCACACCCAGGAGCGTGCCTGCGGCTGCTGGTCAACGTCGAGACGCTGGCCGAGGAGCGCGTATTTCGTCGGCGATCGGGAGCTCGCGCGACGCCGCGCTCGTGCGGACCAGCGCGCAGATCATGGGCGGCGAGGCACAGCACTGGACGGTGCTGAGCGCCGTGCGCCACCACGGCGACGTGAAGATGTCGGTCCCGTACCCATTCGTCGGCGGACCGCTCTGGAGCCTCGATCCTGGTAGCCTCGATCGAGATGAGGATTCCGCGCGACCTCTACGACCAGATGATCGAGCACGCGCGCGCGGGAGGCGCCGAACGAGTGCTGTCGGGCTGCTCGCGCTCGCGCAACGGCACGGCGGAGAAGCTCTATGGGGCCACCAACGCCGCGGCGAGCCCGCTGCGCTTCGAGATCGAGGGCTCGGAGCAGATCCGCTATCACAGTGAGATCGAGGACTCGGGGCTCGAGCTGGGCGCGATCTATCACTCCCACACGCGCACCGAGCCGGTGCCTCGCAGACCGACATCAGCTTCGCCGTGGGGTGGCCCGGAGTGCTGTGGGTGATCGTCGGACTGGCGGCGAGGAGCCGGACGTGCGCACCTGGACGATCGACGACGGCCGCGCGACCGAGGCCGAGCTGCTGCGTGGAATGATGGACGCCGAGCGGCTCGTGTGCGTCGGCTGCGGCGCCTCGTACCCGCCGACCGAGCGTTTCTGCCCGCCTGCGGGCTGCCGCTCGAGCCACGAGTCCAGGCCGGGCGCGGACGAGCGAGGTGTCGCGAGCGCCACGAGTTGCGCGGAAGATCAAGCCGCAGCTCGCGGAGGGGGCAGCTGGTGCGGGTCGCGGGCGCCCGCAACCAGGCCGAGGCGGAGTTCATCCAGGGCGCTGCTGCTCGAGGAGGGCGTGCCCGAGCGTGCTGCGCCGTACCGCCGGCTTCGACGTGCCCGACTTCCTCGCCGCGGGGCCGCGGGACGTGCTCGTCCCGCAGTCGGGGGTGGCGACCGCGCGCGAGGTGCTGCTCCAGGCCGAGCTGATCGCCTCCGCACCGGGCCGCCTCGACCGTCTCGCCGGTGCGCCTGCTCGCGGCGCTGCTGGTGGCGCTCGCCGTGGGCGCGCTCGTGATCTGGGGCGCTCAGCGCGCTGCTGTGCATAGCGCCACCCGGCGCGCGACGAGGGCTCAGGCCGAGCTCGCCATCCGCGCGAGGTGCGACCGCCAGGCGCCCTCGGTGTGCTGGAACGGCGCGGTTGTCGAACGCCTTCGTGAGCGCGGCCCGTGGGCCGCCGGGGTGCAGCCTGCAGGCGAACCGCGCGGCCGCCTCCTCGCCCTGCTCGCGCGCGAGCAGGTCGATCACGGTGCCGCCGAGCAGCAGCGCGTCCGCGGACACCGGGCGGGAAGCTCGGCGCCGGCCCCTCATGCAGCCGCCGCGCGATCGCCGGCCGGGCGTAGTCGGTCTGGCCCGCGAACCAGCGCGCGGCGCCCTCGATCAGCCACGCCCAGCGCAGCTCGGCGGCGATCCGGCGCGGGCCCGAGCCGGCGCGGCAGATCGTGGTTGTTCTCGGCGATCACTCGCCGCGCGTACAGCGCGACCGGCGTCAGCTCGAGCATCTCGCGGGAGCCCGGGACGTTCGAGGCGCGCGGGTCGAGCGCCGTGGGCGCGAGCAGGTGGAGCTCGTGACCGCCCGCCCAACCGGCGAGGTAGCGCCGCGCGGCGGGGGCGGTCGTGACCCACGCCACGGGCAGCAGCGGCCTCGCCGCCCAGAGCGACGCCGTGCTCGAGTGGAGCACGACCGTCAGCCCGGCGAGGTCGATCGGGAAGTAGTCCGCGAGCTCGCGGCGCGCGAGCTCCAGCGAGTGGAGCACGCGCGCGGCGTCGTCACGGACAGATGAGTCGTGACGCGCCCTGAATGACGGCGAGTCGGACTCGACCCAGGTCAGGCCATCACCGGCTGGCGATCCGAGGCGATCGACGCGATCTCCTCGGAGGCCCGCTCGAACTCCTCGTCGGAGAGGACGGGAGTCCCCTCGAACGGGAGGTCTCGCGTGAGCTCGAGCCACGAGCGACAGCCGCCGTACTCGTCGCGGACCTTGACCGTGACCGGTCTCGGGATCCGGTACGTGCGCAGCAGGATCACGTGCAGCGGATGGCGCCGCTTCCACGCGAGCCGCTTCTCGGCGTAGTCGGTGGTCCACACGTAGAACGGCGAGAGCGCGTCGACGGCGCGCCGGTCGGTGACCGTGAAGTGCGCGGCGACCTCCGCCCAGGCGCGGATCCGCACCCGATCGGGCTGGTTGATCTCGACGCCCCGGAACAGCGCGTCCGGTGCAGGTTCGTCTTCCGCCCAGACACCCTCCTCGAGCGCACGCATCAACTCGGGGCGGTGCGACTGGCGGACCAGGTCGTGGCGCTGGTGGTCGAACGTCGGGTACAGGAAGAAACGCTCGTAGTCGAGCTTGAAGTGCTTCTCGGGCTCGCGGATACCACCCTTGCGCAGGGTCAGCAGCTGCTCGCCCTCGGCGAGCGCCCGTACGGTCACGGCCCATTCTTTAAAGGCAATCGGCATAAATTTGGTTTCAGGGGACGGCGTTGACGTGTCAGTAAGTCCCGCGCGTGCACCGGGCGCAAACCTTGGGGGCACATCCGCGGTGCAACGGCGGCACGGGGACGGTCGATTCTACGAAGTTTTGAAGAAAATCCCAAATTTCGCTGCAAATCTACGGGTTTTGGGGTTTGGCTGCGCAGCCAGGACGGGGTTCTGCCGGGGGGCGGAGCGGCTCGCGGGGGCTCGGTCATCGCGTCCGAAAGATCACGACCTCAGGATGTCTCGGCGGGACTCCGGCGGGACGATCGCTGCATGCACGAGCGGGTGAACCAAGTCCCCCGGCGCGGCAGGCCATTTCGGCGCGTCGCGGGCTGGAGCCGCCCCCGCCGCGAGGACCTTCATGGGCGCACGATCACCTACTACTACGTGTGGGCCCATGACCCCTTCCACCGCACGTTCTCGGCGGCGCTCGTCTGTGGCCACGCCCAGGAGGTCTGGGGACTGACCTCGGGACCCGGCGGCGACGGCGAGAGCCTGCCGTGCCCGCCGGCATCGCGGCCGGTGGAAGACGGGGCGGGCTGGGACGTCAACCCCTCGGGACGCGGGTTCAGCCAGACCCGTGGTGGCTTCGGCCAGCGCCACGACGGCTACTGGGACTACCGCTTCTACAACCCGGAGCACGGGACCGTGCACGCGAAGATGTACGCGCTCTGCCGGTCCGCCTGAGCGGGCCCGCGCACCCTTGGCGCCACTTGACACGGTTCTCGGGCGGGCACCGAGGGCGAGTCGCAGCGGTGGTTCTGAGCTGTCGAGCGCGTCGAGGATCGCGGCCGCGGCCTTCACTGCCCGGCTTCCGATCGGCTCGAGCGGCGTCGAGCCGGACGGTTGCGTGATTCAGGCGTTATCTGCGGGCCGCGTGCGCCCACGCGATGAACAGGAGCTGGACCGGCAGACGCGCGATTAGCGCCCGCCGTCCGCCCGGAATCATCCTGTAGCGCTCCGGGTGCAACGCCATGTGAACGTTGGCCGGAAAAACAGCGATCAGCGTCGCGATACTCCACCAACTCCCCACCCTGCGCGTCCGCTCGTGCAGGAGGCTCGCTCCACCGGCGATCTCCGCGACGCCACTGGCGTACACGAGCGTCCGGCTCGCCGGGAGGTAGTCCGGGACGATCGACTCATACGTGCGCGGCTTCACGAAATGCACAACCCCCGCGAAGATGAACACCGGTCCGAACAGCCGCCGCACCGGGCCAACTCTAGTGTGAGACGTTCAGCACCGTCGCCGTGGAAGAATGCCGCCGGGTGCCGCGGATCATCATGATCGACGATGACGTCGAATTCATCGAGTTGGTCGATGACGCGTTGAAGGCCCGCGGGTGTGTGATCAGCTACGCCGACGACGGTGAGCAGGGAATCCGGCTCGCCCAGCACCTGCAGCCCGACGTCGTCCTGCTCGACATTCGGATGCCCGGAGTCGACGGCTATGAAGTCGCGGCGACGATCAGGAGCGACCCCCAGTTGAAGCACACGCGGCTCGTTGCCGTGACGGGACTTACCACGGGAGACACCGAAGAGGAGCTGCTGGCACGCGGGTTCGACGGGTACGTCGCAAAACCGTTCGATCTCACCGTGTTCATCAGCGAAATCGAGCGCTTCCTCGATGAGCCGTTCGCACTGCCGGAGGCAGGCTGAGTTCGGATCTCGCCGGACGACCGCGTCCGGCACGCTGCTAGGCGACCCGTCCTCCGGACGAGATGGTCGGGATCGAGCCGGGGGTCAAGATGCGCGCGATCCGCAACAACGCTGCCGTGCCGTCCTGCTTCGAGAGCACGCTCTTGGGACCGTACGTGCAGAAAACGACCACGGCGATCCTCTTATTCGGGAAGTAGCTGACGTCGCCGTTGTAGCCGTAGATCTGCGGATTGCTGATGATCCAGCGGTTGCTGACAACCTCGCCGTACGCGTAGTACTTGTCGGGCCTGAGCGGCCCGACTCCCACGGTGCTGGGACCGAGCTGGAGCTTGTGCGACACCTTCGAAAGGCGCGATCCGGTGCCGAGCGCGGTCGCCCAGCGTGTCATGTCGGAGAGCGTCGAGTAGACGCTGCCGTTGGTGGCGAACGGGGACGGGGTCCAGAACGTCGAGTCCTCGTATGGACCTCGCTCGCTGGTGTACGCGTGCATCACCGGCGGCGGCATGTAGGCGTTGCCGTTCGACGGCATCTTCGTCTGGGTCATGCCGAGCGGGCCGAAGATCTGTTGCTGGAGCGAAGTCGCGAGCGGTTTGCGCCCGATCTTCTCCAGGATCACGCCAAGGAGGAGGTAATTCGTGTCGGAAAATGCCCAGCTCTTACCCGGCGTGAACAGCAGCGGCAAGTCCGTTCCCAGCCGGATCATCGCCATCGGCGGGTACCGCCGGAAGGGGTTGGCCGCGAACGCGTCCTCGAACTGCGTCGTCGTCACGTAGTCCTGGTAGCCCGAGGTATTGGTCGCCAACATCCGAAGCGTCACCTGGCGCGCGTGCCCGAGCCCCGGGAGCCATCTCGACACTGGGGCGTCCAGGCTCACCCTGTGCTGATCGACATACCGCAACAGCAGCGTGCCGTCCATCGATTCCATGACGTTCCCGACCCGGAAATGCATGTTCTGCGTGGCGGGGACGCCCGTCACAGCGCTCCCGAGGGCACCGGTGATGACCCGCCGGCCGCCGATCCAAACGCCGTACACCATCGAGTTGAGCGACGAACCGCGGAATAGCTGCCCCATCGAACCGGCGATCTTCCCGGCACGCGTGTCGGGTCGAGCTCGAGAGGCTCTCGCGCTCGCGCTTGCAGGCATCGCGGTCAGCGTCACCGCACCGACCACCAGAATGGCGCACCAGACGATCCGAATTCGAGACAGCGTTCTCACCCCCAGGCGTCGCGACGTTCCGATCTCGACTCCTCGGGCCAATGCCCGATCGGCTCATCTTAGGGCGGCGCAGGCGCGGCGGCGTTCGCGCGGTCGATTGACCGGGTGCGCCGTCGTCTCTAGGGTGCCCGGACGTGCTCCGTCAGCGCTCGTCACTGAGTGCCAAGGCGGCGATCGGCGTAGCTGCGGCGATCGCCGCGCTCGCGCTTCCGCTGTCCAGCGCGTCGGCCGCCAAGAAGGCCCCGCCTGACCGGATGAGCTACGACGGAAGCGTCTCCTACACGGTGACCCGGCAGTACAGCTCGACGGGCGGCCAAACGCTCGACGCGACCGTGACGCAGACGGTCCACATCGAATGGCATCTCGAGTGGGACCCCGATCCGAAGGACCCCAATCACCTGTCGTTTCGCCTCAACCCACGGACCTCACGGATCGCGGGTTCGGCAACGAGCCGTTCTTCGGACCCGAACGGCCCCAATTGCAGCGCCCCGATCACCGTCCAGAACCTGAGTGAGATCCAGCTGATGGTGGTGATGAGGGACACGGGCGGTCACGAACGACTGGCGATCAACATGCCGTTGAATCAGGTGGGCACGTGCTTCGGTGGGGCGCTCTCCGACTACACGGACTTTCCGGCGACGGCGTTTCACAGCACGCCGAGCTTCGACGTCAACCAGCTAGGACACGGCGCCGACGTCCGCTTCGTCAGCCAGACACCGCTGCGAGAGGACAGCTTCCCGCCCGGCGGACCGCACGACATCGCCAGCGGGACGGCGACGGGCACGTTCACCTACGGCCCTTCGTTCGATTACGTCGCGCTCGGCGACTCGTTCGCTGCGGGCGACGGGGTCGCGCCGCCGTTCGCGCCTGGGGGTGCCGCGTGCCATCGCGCCACTGGCGCCTACCCGCTGCTCTACGCCCCCGACGCCGGGTTCTTTGCCTGCTCGGGCGCGCAGATCTCGGACATCACTGCGCAGAGCGTCCACGGGGAACCCCCGCAGATCGACCACGTCTCCTCGTTCACGCGCCTGGTCACCGTGTCGATCGGGGGCAACGACGCCGAGCTGTTCGGCGCGCTCGACAAGTGCGTGACTTTTGGCATCAGTGGCGGCCGCTGCCGGAACAAATTCGGAATCGGCGACTCGATCGACGCGAGCATCGCTGCGCTGCCCAACCGCTTGAGAACTCTTCTCGTACTGATCCGGGCCCGCGCGGCGCCGCGCGCCCGGATCGCGCTCGTCGGCTATCCCAACCCGCTGCCGGCCACCGAGCCCGCGAACTGCAAGCTGCTCGAGGTCTCGAACACCCGAGGCTTTGCCAAGCTCCCAGCGGCCGACGTCGTCTGGTTCCACGGCCTGATCGAGCGGGTCAACGCGGCCCTGAAGGCCGCCGCCGAGGGCCAGCACGCGATCTACGTCGCGCCGTTCTCGGGCCACGACGTCTGTGGTAGCGACCCGTGGTTCAACCGGCTCAGCCGGGGGTTCCACGCGCTGCATCCGAACGCCGCCGGCACCGCGGCGATCGCCCGCGAGCTCCGAAGCGCGCTCGGGCCGCCGCCGAGCTAGCGCGGTAGAGCTTCGTCCCGGCCGCTCCCTCGAGGACCTCGATGAGCGCGGCGAAGTCGGCGTCGCCGAGGCCGCGCCCCATCGTGGCGCTGAGGATCTCGCGGGTCAGGCCGCGGCCTGAAACCGCGCGCCCACGGCCTGACTGTGGTCGAGGCAGAGGCGCGCGTCGTTGAGCATGTGCTCGAGCTTGAAGGAGAACGGCAAGTCGCGGTCGATAGAGCCGCGCCACCGCTTTCGTGCGCGTTGAGTCGCGGTTTCGGGCGATGAAAATGCTGTTTGAGGTTGTTGTCCGGGGCTGGGCTTAGGTTCCGGCTCACTGGGACAGGGGCCTCTTGGGAGAACGCAGTGTGGGCAGGCCGTTTTGCGCGGTGGGCTGCGAGCCCGTGCTTTCGGTGGCCGCCCCTGCGACTCGCCCGGTTGCGCTTCGAGCGCGGATCCGTCTGTGTCGTTTGCCCGCTGGTTCTCCGATTTCATTGTTCGAAGCGAGGAGGGGTGGTGGTGAGCTCGGTCGGTCGTGCGATTGGCCTGGACGTGCATCTGGAGTTCTGCGAGGTCGCGGTCTGCGAGGACGGCCGGATCCGTTCCGCTGGGCGGGTGGAGGCCAAGCCCGAAGCGCTCGAGGTGTTGGCGGCGAGTCTGTTGGCGACGGATCGGGTGGCGTTGGAGGTGACGGGCAGCTCGTGGGAGATCGTCAGGATCCTGGAGCCGCACGTCGCGAAGGTGATCGTGGTGAGCCCTAGTGACACGGGGATCTCGCACGCGCGAGCGAAGACCGACCGGCTTGACGCTCGGACGCTCGCCCGGCTGTTGTGGGTGGGTGACCTCGACGGGGTGTGGACCCCTGACGAACTCACCCGGGTGTTGCGTCGGCGGCTATCTCGTCGTGAGCAGCTGGTGCGATCGCGGACGCGTTGCAAGAACGAGATCCACGCGGTGCTGATGCGTCGCCTGAAAGGCCGCTGCCCGTTCTCGGACATGTTCGGCAAGGCCGGCCGGGAGTGGCTGCGCTCGCTCGAAGTTGGCGGTCGAGGAGTGCGAAACGGTCGAAGACGACGATGCGCCAGATCGAGTTCCTCGACGCGGAGATCGCGGAGGTCGACCGGCTGGTCGCTCAGCAGGCGCTTCGGTCTGGCGATGCGCGGCATCTGATGACTGTGCCTGGGGTGAACGTGGTGTGCGCGGCGACGTTCCTGGCGGCGATCGGCGACATCCGCCGCTTCAAGACCTCCCGGCAGCTGGTCGCCTACCTGGGGCTGGATCCGAAGGTCCGCCAGTCCGGGTCAGAGCCCGCCAGGCTCGGCCACATCTCAAAGCAGGGGTCGCCACAGACACGCTGGGCGCTGGTCGAAGCGACGCACAGCGTGATCCTGCAGCCCGGTCCGTTGCGCGCGTTCCATCAGCGGATCCGCGCTCGCCGCGGCTACAACGTCGCGAGCGTCGCGGCCGCCCGCAAGCTAGCGTGCCTGTTCTGGTGCCTACTCACCCGCGACGAGAACTACGCCCACGCGCAGCCGTCGCTGACGGCCAAGAAGCTGCGCAAGCTCGAGCTGATCGCCGGCGCCAAGCGCTTTGACCCCGCAGCCGCCGGGGTCTGGTCGGCGAACAGGGCAGTGCGCGAAGCCGAGAAGCAGCTCGCTCGCCAAGCCGAGGCGTCCTACGTGCGGATGGTCCGCGACTGGCAAGCCACAGCACCAAAGAGAGTGGGCGCGAGCGCGACAGGGACGCGCATAAATTAAGTCACTCCGAAAAGGACAAGCCGCGCGGCAGACTCAAAGCTCCTGACGTCTGCACTTCGCTACGTCAGTCACTCGCGCCCGACCAACAACCTAGCGCCGGTCGACCACGCCGACCACCACGACGGCGAACAGCCGCGCGCAAATAGCGGCCCGAACCGCGGCGATCGCGTCGCTGCCGAGACGATCGACCCGCCGGAGGCCACCTGCCGCGCCCCCGAAGCGTCCCCCATGACCAATCGGCCGGCCGCATCGCCCCCCGCATCCCCCAAAGTGGCGTCGCCGAGCCCTTGACTTTCATCCGTCCGCGCAGAGCGGGTCGCGCGTCGATCACCGGCAAGATGCGCGTCGTATTTCGAAAGCGGGACCGAGTCGTCCGCGGCAGGGCATCGGACTCGGCGCAGCGATCGGCGGCGCCTCTTGCCGTTCGGCCGACCGGCTACCCAGGCTCGGCGTAGTGCTCCATGCCCGCGAAGTCGATCACCACACACGGCTCGTCCCCAACCACCCAGCCGTCGTGACCGGAAGGAATCGCGACTACATCGCCCGGACCGAACTCGAGCTCGCTGCCGTCGTCCATCCGAACCATCTGATGGCCAGACACCACGTACCCGAGATGTGCGGCTTGACAGCTATCGGTACCTGCAATCGGCTTGACATGTTCAGACCAACGCCATCCGGGCTCGAACGTCGCCTTGCCGACGAAGCCATCTCCGACCTTCACGAGCTCGACGCGACCCTTGTCGCCCATCGGCCGAACCTCGTCCGGCGACCCAAAGCTTTTCCTTTCAAGCTGCACGACCGCGGCTCCTTTCACTCGCTAGAGAAGCGACCCTATGCCGCGCTCAGCGCAACTGTCAACCATCAAACCGCGCGAGCGACCGCGGGTTGGCGTGGGCTGACCTCGAGCGCGCCTTCCGCGCAATCCGGGTCTCCGGGGCGATTGGGGCCGAGGACCGCGCCAAGAGGAGAGCAGGTCTCGACGCCGGGTCCCTCGAGCGTCGAGTCGCGGAGCCTGGCCGCGCAGGCAGTGCTCGATGGCCTCGCGGAGCAGCAGCCATCGTCCTGCGGGTCCCGGCGGTCGCAGCCGTTCCGAAGCGCCAGTCTCGCCTTGCCTGGACCGAGGCAGGGACGCCGGTGCAAGTAGCCCGGAGCGGAAGGTCACCGGGTACGATTTCGGTTGCGTAGCGGGGCTCGGATCAGTGGTCCGCGCGGGGCATCGATGAGAGGAACGGGGATGAAGCGGTTAGGGTCAGCGGTGACGCCATGAGGCGGCGTTTTGTCGCAGCGTGTGTCGCGCTCGCGGGGGGAGCAGGGATCGTGTGTGCGGGCGGTTCGCAGGCCGCCTCTCCGAAGCGAGGGCGGGTGATGGTGTCGATCAAGATCCGTGGGGGCGTGGGGACCCCGAACGGAGCACAGCCCCTGATCAAGGTCAAGGTTGGCAACGGCCGGGCGGTGCCCGTGATTCTCGATACGGGATCGGTTGGCCTGCACATCTTTGCTCCCGGTGTAAACCTAGGCAAGGGCGGGGGCATGACGCGTACGAACAAGGCGGATTCGATCACGTATGTGGACGGGACCGTACAGACCGGCGTCGTCGCGAAGGCGAAGATCACAATCGGCGGGGTGACTACCGCGAAGGCGATCCCGTTCGGCCTGATCACACGCGTTGGCTGCGTGCGGTCGATTCCCGACTGCCCCACCAGCAATGGGATCGCGGCGGTTGTGAAGCAGGGCTCGTACGGGGTGATGGGAGTTCGCTTCCAGCCGGTGCCGCCCGGAACGCCGGGGAACCCGCTGGTCAGCCTCCCGGCCCCCTACTCGAACTCCTACAGCATGGCCATGTCGGGCCACTCGGGGAAGCTGGTGCTGGCGGCCCCAACCATCCCGGGGGCCAGACTCAAGCTCGCCGGATCGCCTCCGAAGGCGACCGTCTGCTGGACGATCGGGTCGATCCGCAACGTCTGCGAGCACACGATCTTCGATTCGGGCAACCCGGGGATGGTTGTGTTCGGAGGACCGCTCGCGAACGCCCCGACCTTTCCCGGATCAGCACTGGTCAAGCCGGGAACACCTGTGGCGGCGTCGGTGCCCGGCCGCTCGAAGCCGTTCTGGAGTTTCGTCGCGGGCAGGACGCAATCCAAGAACACCGTGACTCTTCAGGGGCCTGGCCTGTCCGGCAACACGGTGAATGCCTCGGTCGAGGCGTTCTACGCGTTCACGCTCACCTGGAACAAGCTGAAGCGAACGTTGACGCTGTCGCCGCGGAAGTAGACCCGCCACGCCCTAACTCGCCGGGCGCTTCTCGCTGCCGCTTCGCGGACGCCGGGGCTCTCAGCCAGCGATGCACCAGGCTGGTGGATTGATCGAGTTGCAGCGGCCTCGGTCGGCGCGGCAGCAAGTGGAGGACGAGCAGCGACGCGGCGACCGCACGGACGCGCCGCCGCTCTGCGATTCGGAAGCAGCAGTGAGAGTCGCGGATCCCGCGCGTAGCAGGTCGCTCCTTGAACCGGTGTACGGGTAGTAGGGGGGAGTTTAGGCGGCGGTGACCTCCTCGTGGAGCGTGTCTGGGTCGGCTTGCCGGTACTTGATTCGGTAGAGGTGTTGGCGGTCGACGTCCGTGAACGTCGCGCCGTTGCTGGCGTGGCTGAAGAACAGGTCGAGTACCGCCCACACGAGTGAGAGGCGACTGGTCTCGCCGGGGAATCGGCCCATCACCTTCGTGCGCCGGCGGACCTCGCCGAGCGACCGTTCGAGCAGGTTCGTTGACCGCCACCGTTCGCGGTGTCTGAGCGGATAGCGCAGGTGCACGACCAGGGCGTCGAGGTCGTCAGCGAGACAGCGGGCGGCCGACTCGTAGCCGCCGTGCTCGAGTTCTGAGATCAGGACCTTGAGGCGGAGCTTGCCGTCATTGAATGAGGTCGCGTCGGTGAGCGCTGACCAGTAGTTGAACCGGATCCGGTCGTGCTCTGACTCAGGCAGCTTCGCCTGCAGATTTCTCAGCCGGTGAACGGCACAGTGCTGGCGATCGGCGCGCGGCCAGATCTCCTCGACCGCGGAGGGCAGCGCGGCCGCGCCGTCGGCCACGACCAGGCGCGGCGCGGCGAGTGCGCGGCTGGTGAGGTCGCGGCCGAGCTGGAGCCAGTCCTCTTTGGTCTCGCGCATCCGCAGGCGCACGGAAACCAGTTCTCTTGCACCGGTTTCGGTGATCCCCCACGCGCAGATCACGCGCTCCTTCGGGCCGCTCGGGCGGACCGGCAGATAGATCGCGTGGAGGAACAGCACGAGCAGGTTCACGTCGTAGAGCGAGAGGCGACAGAACGCCTCGAAGCGCTCGTGCAGCTGCGCGCAGATCGTGGGGAGCGTGGACTTGGACGTGCGGGGCGAGACCGGCCTCGTCACACAACGACTCGACATCACGCACGGACAGGGCGCGAACGAACGCGCGGATCAGCAGCGCCTTCGAGGGGTGGTTCGCGAGAGCGCTTGCAGTGCCACTTGGGGAACAGCTTAGAGAGGAACGGTATCGCCGCCTCGCGCGTCTGCGGGATCTCGATGCGCAGCTCACGCTGCGCTGTCTGTAGATGAGGGGGTGGAACGGTTGCGCAACCGCGACGCATAGTTGCGCAAGCGCGCTGGCGCTCGGGGGCGCTCATACCGAGCGCGACAACAGCTGTCGAACTCCTCTCGACGCCGCTGAATGATAAGAGCGGAGCGGGAAGCTGGAAACATTCTGCGGGTATCGAATTCAAGAGCTGTAAGCTGCTGTATGCTGAGGTGTAGGTGGTTAGGGTAGGTTATGTTGGGATGAGGAATAGGGTTCGCGCAAGGGCGCAGAAGCAGGTCGCTTCGTTGGGTCCGGATCTTTCCGGCGCGAGGGCTAGTGTCGAGATGCTCGGTGTCGCTCCCGCCTGGACGGGAGCTCTTCGCCCTGGATGCGCTAATAGCGGGCGAACCGCTCGACGTCTTGCTCGAATCCCTGAAGGATCTCCCGGGTCAGCGACGGACGGGTGCTGCCGATTGCGGTCAGGAAGTCGTCTTCGGTGGCACGCTGCGCGGCGCCCTCGAAGTGCTCGCGCTCAAACGCGCGTTGAGCGGCCTTATGCGCTGCGAACTCGATGTCGGCTGGCGTGAACAACTCGCTGCTGGCCACAAGCGAGTCGAGCTTGAACTCGACGTCGGTGATCTCCTGCACGTACCGGCCCCAGATCGCGCGCCGCGCTTCAGCATCCGGTGGGCCGACGGGCAGCACGTAGTCAAACCGGCCGGGTCGCAGGAAGGCCGCATCAAGCCGGCTCACCCAGTTGGTCGCGCAGACCAGTAGGTGTTCGGGGAGCTCGCGCATCCGCGGGATCTGCTTGAGGAACTCATTGGTGACACTCGGACTCACCTTGCGCTGCTCGGTGCGAGCCGCGGCCAGATCCTCCACCTCATCTACAAACACCACCGCGGTTGCGAGGTCAGCCCGTGTGCGCGCGAAACTCTCGGCAAGCAGCTTCGCTTCACGCTCCGGCCCTTCGCCAGCGATCTCCGACGCTTCGATCTCGACAAATGGCCACGCGAGACGAGAGGCAATGCCCTTGGCAAACGTCGTCTTGCCGGTGCCCGGAGGTCCGAAGAGGACGATCGCCCTGGGCGGCGCGACGGCATGGCGTGCAGCCAGACTCGGCTCGGCGAGCGGCAGGATCACCCGGCGCTCGATGATCTGTTTAGCCTCATCGAGCCCGCGCAACTCGTCCCAGAGGCCGGAGTGGATCAGATGGGCGCCGAGCTCCTCCAGCGCTGCTGGCACCGAAGCCCCGACTGCCGGTAGCTCACGCTCGAGGTAGCGCATCGCAGGCGCGGTCCGATAGCCGGACCGCTCGAATGCGGCAAGAGGAGCGCTGGCTTCCTGCACGGCAGTGGCCAGCTTTCTGGCTCCGCCCTCCGCAAGGTTCAACTCGAGTTCGCTCACAAGCTGCTGGGCAAGCTCATCACCCTCCGCGCCCGGCACGACGCTCAGCCGATAGACCCATCCGACGGCTGCAGTCACGTTGCCAACGGCCACGCCGACCAGCTCGCCGTCGCGCTCGGCAACGAGCGTCGAGGCGGCGCCCGAGCTGATCAGCTCTACGGCCTGGTCGAGCGTGAGCCCATCGGCACCCACGGGCACCAATCCGGACTGCTCCCACAGGCGCAGGATCGACGCCAGGTCACTCGGCTGGTAGGCGCGGATGGTTCCCCTCATGAGGGAAACGATTGCCGAAGCCGCCACTGCACGCAACCCATCAACCGGGAGCGCGCGCCCCCGAGCAGAGGCGGAAAGTCCGAACGCACGCACCGCGCGAACTACCGCGCTCACACCGGAGCAGGTCTCAACCACCACCATGATGCAGTCCCCGTATTCGTCACAACCGCAACTTTCGACTTCGCCCCGGAGCCATCGTTCGCGAGCGCCCTCCCTACCGCGCTAAGGACGAACGCCGCCGTTGAACGCGAGACGCCCGCGCCAGCAGCAGGCCTTCGTAGTCCGCTAAGCGCCCGGCCGGCGTCGCGGCCGAGAGCTTGTTGCCAGCGACGGACTGTCTGCACCAGGTTCCCGTCGGCGGGGCGTGCTGGATCCCCGAGCTCTGCGTCGTGGGAGACCCTCGGACCCTTGTGGAGGGAGCGATACCCATCGCCGAGGATCGCTCCACCTCGTGCCCTACGAATACGCGAACGCACCCAAGACCGAACGAGTTCACTCGTCCTCGTCGATGAGGGCGATCGTGAGTGCGTGTTTGAGGCGCATTTCGCCGTCGGCTTCGTAGCGGATGTCGACGGTGTCGTCTTGGCGGTAGGTGCCGACGCCCCACGCGCCGAGGAACCATCGCCAGCCGGACACTCGGTCGGTGCGCAGGGGACGGTCGAAGATGAGTGCGTGTCGGTCGATGTAGAAGTCGACGTCGGGTTGCTGGAGCACGCCGTTGACGTAGACCTCGAAGTCGTCGTAGACGTCGATGTCGCGGGGGAGCTCGACGATCGAGCAGGTCATCTTGCTAGATGCTTGGCGTGGTTGCGACCCCGGTCACCGCGCTCATAGGCCTGCGGTGGGGTCCGCTTAGCATGCACTCGACGTTCGAGCGTGCCGACTTGGGCGTGGAGCTCGGCGGGGAGCTTGTCGCCGAACTCCGCGTAGTGCTCGTGGATCTGCGGGAGCTGCTGCCTCCAGCCTTCGATGTCAATCGCGAGCAGCTCGGCCATCGCCTCGGGGGTCGTGTCGAGGCCTTCGGTGTCGATGCCGCCCTTCCCGAGCGGCGGCAGGAGCCCGATCGGCGTCTCGACCGCTTCGGCCTTGCCTTCGCAGCGGCGGAAGATCCACGCTAGGACGCGGGAGTTCTCGCCGTAGCCGGGCCACAGGAACTTGCCGTCCTGGTCCTTGCGGAACCAGTTGACGTAGAAGATCCGCGGCAGTTGCGCGCGGTCGCGGTGGCCGATCTCGAGCCAGTGGCGGAAGTAGTCGGCCATGTGGTAGCCGCAGAACGGGAGCATCGCCATCGGGTCCCAGCGCAGCCGGCCGACCTTGCCCGCGGCCGCCGCGGTCGTCTCTGAGGCCATCGTCGACCCGAGGAACACCCCGTGCTCCCAGTCGCGCGCTTCACACACCAGCGGCACCACCGTTGAGCGGCGGCCACCGAACAGGATCGCGTCGATCGGCACGCCCGCCGGGTCCTCCCACTCCCGGGCGATCGACGGGCACTGCGAGGCCGGCGTCGTGAAGCGAGCGTTCGGGTGCGCGGCGCGCGTCTCGGCTTGCGGGGTCCAGTCGTTGCGCGTGCCAGTCGATCGCGTGCGCTGGTGGCTCGCCGGTCATCCCCTCCCACCACACGTCGCCGTCATCGGTCATGGCGCAGTTGGTGAAGATCGAGTTGCTCCCAATCGTGTCGATCGCGTTCGGATTGGTGATCGCTCCCGTGCCTGGGGCGACGCCGAAGAACCCGGCCTCCGGGTTGACCGCGTACAGCCGGCCGTCTGAGCCGAACTTCATCCACGCGATGTCATCGCCGATCGTCTCGACCTTCCAGTCCGGAAGCGTCGGGATCAGCATCGCCAGGTTGGTCTTCCCGCACGCAGATGGGAACGCGGCCACTACGTATTTGACCTCTCCCTGGGGCGAGGTCAGCTTCAGGATCAGCATGTGCTCGGCGAGCCAGCCCTCGTCGCGTGCCATGACCGAGGCGATCCGTAGCGCGAAGCACTTCTTTCCGAGCAGCGCGTTGCCGCCGTAGCCGGAGCCGTATGACCAGATCTCGCGCGTCTCGGGGAAATGGGCGATGTACTTGTTGTCGGCGTCGCACGGCCAGCGAACGTCCTCGCGGCTGGACAGGAGCGGATAGCCGACCGAATGCAGGCACGGCACGAACTCGCCGTCGTCCCCGAGGACGGCGAGTGCGTGCCGGCCCATTCGGGTCATGATCCGCATCGAGCAGGCGACGTACGCCGAATCGGTCAGCTGCACGCCGATGTAGGAGATCGGCGAGCCGAGCGGGCCCATCGAGAACGGCACGACGTACATCGTGCGGCCCAGCATCGAGCCGTCGAACAACTCCCTCAGCGCCGTGCGCATCTCGGCGGGCTCCCGCCAGTTGTTCGTCGGGCCGGCGTCGCCGTCGTTCTTGGAGCAGATGAACGTGCGATCCTCGACCCGCGCGACGTCGTCGGGGTCTGAGAGCGCCAGATAGGAGTTCGGCCGCTTGGCCTCCGACAGCCGCTGGAAGGTCCCGGAATCGACGAGCGTCTGCGCGAGACGGTCGTACTCCTCCATGGACCCGTCGCACCAGTGGACCTCGTCGGGCCGCGTCAGCGCCGCGACCTCCTGCACCCACGCCAGCAGGCGCGCGTGCGACGTTCGTGGCGCGCTGGAAAGGGCGCTAGAGCGGTTGGTCATGACTCTCTCCCAGAACCTCGGGTGGCCGACATCGACCCTGTATCTTACGCCCTCATAAACAAATAAGACTCTCTGGAGAACTACTTATCGACGACCGTAGCCTGCCCTCTTGTGCCTGCCCGAACGAACCCGAAGGGTTCGGGAATGGAGAGGCCACGTTGCGCCCACTGTTACGAGATCCTCGGCGTCTACGAGCCGGTACGAGTGATCCAGCACGACGGCACCGAGCTGGACGGTTCCGCGCTGACGCTGGGCGAGCAGCTCGGGGCGCCCGGGAACGTCGTGTTGCACGCCCGCTGCTACGCCCCCTTCATGCTGGGCGATGGACGAGGCCCTCCCGACGCGATCCGCTGAGCGGCGCCCGTCTCGGCCTCCACCACGGTGCACGCGCAACTGGCGTCTTGATAGTTGCGGCGTGTCGCGATCTATCGGCGACGGGTTCGCGCGGGCGGCTCGTCGGTGAGGTCTGCGAGCAGCGTGTGCGTGTCTGATAGGGCCGAGGTCAGGATCTGCTTGGCGACCGCTAGCAGCTGCGAGACGCGCGGGTCTCTGATCCGGTAGTAGACGCTGGTGCCCGAGCGGCGGCGCTCGAGCACCCCCTGCTGGCGCAGGGCGGCGAGGTGCTGGGAAGCGCTGCTCGAGTCGAGGCTGAGCGCGGCTTGCAGGTCCCCGACGGTGCGTTCCCCGTCGGAGAGGAGCTCGAGGATCCTGATCCTCACCGGATGGCCAAGCACACGGAAAAGCTGCGCCTTGACCATGTAGACCGGGTCTGAGCGCACGTGCGTGGCGCTTCGCTGATCGAGCGCCGGGGTTGTCGCGGTTGATTGGCGGCGCGATGCCATCTGGATGGAGGGTAGATGTCCTTGCGGTCGCTGCACCACAAGTCTACTTCGGTCAAGACTTATAAGACGATAAGATTTAGGAAGAGCGCGGTCGACATTCGATCGCCGATCTCACACCTTGGCAAGCAAGCGGTCAGAAGAGGGGAGCATCGATGCCAAACGACACACCCGAGCCGCCCGGGCCTCGCAGAGGACCGCTCTCACGGGACGGTCGCCAAGCTAGGCACTTGGAGGTCGTGACCGACACATGGGTCGCTGAGCTCGCCGAGCTTGTCGTGCTGCACCCGGCCGGCGGCCGGACTGGGTCGCCGCCGGCGCTGATCGTGCGAGCAGCCGATCGTGACCCGCGGCCGGTCTCTGCTCCCCCGAGCCCTGACTGAGCCACGCGTGTCGGCGTCGACGTCAAACGAGCAGTCCGCGCTCGGGATCTCGCAGTCTCCGCTGTGGACCGAGCTCCTTGATCGCGTCCAAGGACAGATTTCGGGGGAACGGCAAATCAGAGGATCGGGCCCGCCGTCGCTCCAACGGACCGCTAGCGCGCTGGCGCGCGCTCACTCCCACGTTCTCGTCGCGCTCGAAAGCGGCTCGAACGTCGGCGCCGACAAGATCGGGCATCCGGCTAGCAGAGGCGGTCGAGCTGATCCTCGCTGTCGCAAGGGTCTCGGCGACCTTCACAACGCGTACCGAGGATCCACGCAGCGCGCTCGCCGATCAGCTGCGACGGCGGCTCAGCTCACGCGAGGACGCCGTCCTCGCTGGGGAAGTCACGTACTGCGTGTGGAGCGAGCAGGCCGAAGAGCCGGCCGTCCGGATGCGCAAAGCCATCGCCCGCCTGTCCAACGACGCGACCAGCACCGAAAATGACTTGCTGTCACTTAGGATCGCCGCCGTCGACCTCGCATCGCTGATCATTCAGCTCGCAGCGAACGCCGCCGCCAGCGGCCGCGCCGGCGAGGCCCCAGAGCAGCGATCGCCCCCGCTCGCCGCGACACTCAGCGCGCTCACCGCCGAGGTAGCAGCTCGCGCACAGGAGGTCGAGCGCCGCCGTGATGACCGCGCCGACGTCGTCGCACACCACCTCGCGGCCGCGCTGCGGGTCCGTGTCTCACAGGACACGCTGCTCAGGCTGAGCGCAAGCCCGCCCGATCGGTCACCCGACCCTCTCGTCCTCGACGGTCTCAGAGACGCCTGGCTCCGCCTGGCAACGAACGAGTACGTGGCCGTCTCGGCGCTCGACGCTCAGCAGGACACGCCAACCTACGACCAGCGCCCCGGAGGACTCCCGACAGCGATCGGCGAGCAGGCCGCGAACGTGATCTGCGGCGCGCGCCTCCTCGGGCGGCCCAGTGCGTTCCGACACCGGAGGGCCTGGCGCAATCAAGCGGCAGCGCTGACCTACGCGCTCGAGGCCTACGTCGCGGGGCTCCGCGGCCACCGCCCAAGCCTCGCCCACGCGCAACTGATCACCCTCACGCGACTCGTTCGCGCCACCGCCGCGATCACGCTAATCGACCTGCAACTCAGAGAGGCGCTGCAGAGAAACGGAACCCCTGACGCCCAGAGCAAGTTCGCCAAGGGGCGTTGACTTGCTGAGCACGCGCCCGTCGATCTGGTTTGCGCTAATCACGAACGGGACGTCAGGAGTTCCCTAAGATCCGCGAGCACGATGGACATCCGCGTGAGACGGAGTGCAAACCGTTTGGGTGACCGGATGGTTCGGAATACGCTGCGAAGCGGACTGACCGTTAGGGCAATCGTCGTACTGGTTGGGATTCTGGGCTCTGGGGGTGGCGCAGAGGCATCCGGTCCCGGTCCGATCAAAGTGGCGGGTGTGGGTCCTCAGCGTGTTGTCCCGAGGCAGTTCTTCGGCTTCAACGCGGAAGACAACAAGACTCCTGAAGGTTCAAGGCTCTGGTTCGGGCGGGCTGTGCCCGCTGCGATCAGCTCCTTGCACGCGTCGTTGCTTCGAATCCCGGCCGGAACAGCTTCGCAGTGGCTCGACTGGAGAACCGGGATGTTCGTCCGCGGTGCCCCGGCCCAGTTCAGCAATGCGGATCGTCGGCCACTCCTGCTCTCAGACTGGGCGTCGATCTTGAAGTCCAGTCACACGGCCCCGGTGTTCGTTCTCAACGTCGTGACATCGACGCTGCGCGAGCAACTGGCGATGTTGCATGCCGCCGCGGCGCGCGGGATGCCGATCAGATACGTGGAGCTCGGGAACGAGCTCTGGGATCCCCGTTACGCGTTCCTCTATCCGACTGGCGCGACTTACGCGCGGGCCATGAATCCGTGGATCCTCGCTATCAAGCGGGCGTATCCCGCGGCACAAGTTGCCCTCTCGGGCGTGGACAACGCATCTTTCCTGATCTCCCTGCTGCCGGGTCTGAAGAACTGGAACGCGTCGATGCTCTCGGTTGCGAAGCACGAGGATGCAATCGCCATTCACCCGTACTGGGATCTCCCCCAGCCGGCCGGAACCTCTGCGGCAGCCAACGCAACGGTTGCGACCGGCCTCGCCGAGTGGCAACGGTTCGTCGCCCGGACCCTCCCGCTTGTGCCCAAGCATGAGGGCGTATGGCTCACCGAGTGGAACCAGACCGATTTGTTGCACAAGGGTGGTGGGCAGAGCTGGGTCCAGGCGCTCACCGAAGCAGCGTTCGCGATCGACACGGTCACTAATAAGCGCATCCGCGTCTCGCTTGTCCACGACGTCGTTGATGCTGCGCGAAATCCGTCGGCAAACCAACCAAACACATCGCTTTTTCCCATGCTGGCGAGGAGCGGTGGGCGGATCTTGGGGCTGACCGCAAACGGGTACGCGCTGGGGCTCGTGTTCGGATCGCTCAGCTCTGGAGACTCTGTCCAGCAGCTCAAGTTCAGGCGAGGGCCATCTGTCAGCGGCTTCGCCGGTCTCCAGGGTGTCCGCATCGCAGCGCGCGGCCGCGCGTCCAGCTTCGATGTGATCAACCTGACGGGCAACCCGCGGCGGGTCGCGCTCCCCACGACGGCGGCTGGCAGGTTGGCGGGCGTCGTCCGCAGCGCTCGTCCGACGGCCGATCCCGGCTTCGTCGCCACCGACACCATTACCCGAAGACGCATCACCACCACGACCTCCGGAGTCATCAACCTCCCGCCGTACTCGATCGCAAGCTTGCGGCCCCATAGGTAATCGGGGACACCCCCGCTGCTGTCGCACCAGACGCTCTGAGGACGCGGGGTGGAAGGTGTACTGAGGAGAAGGGAAGCGCCTCGGCTCCGTCGCTCTCGTGACCGGGCAGCCGCCGGGTCGAGCCACTGGATCTCTTCCGGGTTGGGCTACCAGCGACGGCACTCACCGCAAGGCTGACACTGCTGGATCCGCCTCGCGATTCAGCAGTCGCCGGGAGCGTCCCGCCTCCCGCGCATTGGGGGCATCTCCATGGACTTCGGCGGAGTACTGCGGGTGAGCGAAGCGGGTCTCGCTAAAGCCTCCAAGGGGGTCACGGCCGACTTCGGCCTCGGTTGACTCCGTTGCGGGTCCGGTTTTAGGCTGGCTGTGGAGATGGAACTATCGGGGTCAAAGGAGGCTTCCGTCCAGGCATCGTTCCTGGCTGCGGGCCACGGGCCTCCGTTCATCGGTGCGTGCACGTTCAACCAGGCAGAACGCACGCAGGAGCTGGAGGGAGTTGACCTTGTCGTCCTGGGTGTGCCATTCGACCTCGGGGCGGTGAACCGACCTGGCGCGAGGTTCGGGCCGCGAGCGATCCGGCAGCAATCGATCTATGCCGGCGCACTTCAGCCTGTGTATCCGTGGGAGAAGATTCTGACGGAGGGCTTTCGGGTGGTCGATTACGGCGATGTAGTTGTGATTCCTGGGAGCGGCGCGGTCGAGGCGATGCTGAGAGAGACCGAGTCGGTGGCTAGAAAGGTATTCCGGAGCGGCGCTTCGCTGCTAAGCCTGGGAGGCGACCACACGCTTCCTTATGGCCCGGTGCGGGCGGCCGCCCAGGCTTTCGGGCCGGTGGCGCTCGTTCATCTCGATTCCCACCAGGACAGCCTCGACGGCGAGACGATGCCTGGCGGCCCGATGGTCAACCATGGGACCTTCGCGACCGGTCTGGTCAAGGAAGGGCACATCGATCCTTCGCGATCGGCCCAGCTCTACATCCGCACCATCATGGACAACCCGGCCGGATACACGATCCACTACGCCGAGGATGCGCGCCAGCTCGGTCCGGAGGAGCTGGCCGCGCGGGTTCGCGCGCTAGCGGGCGACGGTCCGGTCTACGTCAGCCTCGACCTCGACGTTGTCGATCCCGCCTTCGCGCCTGGCGTAGGGACCCCTGCGCCGGGGGGTCCAAGCTCGAGCGAGGTAAGACGTTTCCTCAAGCACCTCGACGGCCTCGACATCGTGGGTGCGGACATCGTGGAACTCAATCCGCCACACGATCCCGCCGAGGTCACGGCCATCCTGGCCGCGTTCCTGAGCTTTGACCTCCTACATCTGATGGGCAACGCGCGCCGGCGGCGAGGCGCACCGCAATAGCCTGCCCGCCTCTGCTGTCCGCGGTGGCTGTCCTGAAATAGCCGCCGCAGCCGGCGTCCGCGGGGCGATTCTCATCCCTCATGGGTGGCCGCAGGCGGCCCGCGACGCTGTCGGGAAAAGCCTCTTCCCGACAGCCACATCGGGCACCAGCAGCGCATGGCGCATTGACACCATCGGGGTCGGTGGGATCATTGGCACGACCGAACACGAGGAGCCGACGATGAGCGTGCCGTTCGCACCGGGAGCGCATTCGCAGAACAGCGGTCCCCACGAGGAGCCTCCCGCATCTCACGTCGGACGCCCGCATCCGTCACCCCCCTTTCTGTGCACCTGACGCGGACAGTCGGCGACTCGGGTTCGGACGTGCTTCCTGAGCGCGTTAGGCCGAAAGGCGAGCCTACGGAGGAGCCCGACAGCGAGCCGAAGAAGGCCCGCCGAAGAGGACTGCGACGTCGCGGCCGCTGACGGCTTCAGTCGAGACGGTCCCTCGCGCGAGGGAGCGAAAACACTGCTTCCGGAATGATCGCCAGCACCGGTCTCAGCGAGGCTGCTACATCTGAGAAGGACGGGTTGCGTCCGGATCGGGCCAGATGCGATGGCTACCAGCTGGACCAACAGTGGTCCGGCCGCAGTCGCGCATCCCGCGCTTAAGAGGTCTCCGCGCGCGAGCGGCAGGAAGTACCGCGGCCCGAGGAAAGCGGGTGTCCCAATCCCGCCTCGCTGAGCTCTGCTGCTATCAGAGAAACGGGCGGTCAGGCGATACCGCTGGTTGTCGATCAACAGGACAGCCTCGAACCAGGCCGCCGGGTTCGCCGCTTTCAGAGATCCGACAGTCTCGCCCCAGGCAGCGAGCGTGCGCGCAGCTCTGGTCCATCCGAGCAGCCCGGTGCATGTTCCTGGTTGGTACTTCGGAGGGAGCAGGCGGCAGATTGGACGCTCACTGTCGACGTGTCTTCGGCGGGGCCCCTAGTATGTCGAGCCATCGAGGTCATCGCTTCTCTCGACGCTGCTGACCTACGGGCGTTCGTGACAGTCACGTTCGCGAGGGAATTCCTCGATGCCACTGCATTGTTCGCCGCCTACGTAGGGCTTTTCGGGCCGGAAGATGACGCGACGCTGGTCGTTTACGCGCTCGATCAGACCGAAAGCGAGTTGGGCGAGGCGCTTCACGCTCGGGCGCGGGAATCCTCGATCGCCGGTGAGAATCTCCCGGACATAATCGGGGTCGTTGACCCCGGCCGGGACCTGGAGGTATTGCTCCGCCGTCGCGCCCACGCAGTCTTGTCTAGCGGACGGCCTGCTGGAGTCTTTAAGGTCATCCCCCATTTCGGAGGAGCTGAGGTCCCGGCGCTTGGCGCTCTGGCCCAAGCCACATGGGCTGCACCTGACGGCTGGATGTGGCATGCCGAGCCGTCACACGACGGTGTCATCAATCGGTCGCCTCCGGGCGACTACTACTCGCCGATCCCCAACACTCCGGAGTTAGCAAGCGAGCCGCGTCGATCTCAGATCTGGCCGGCTATCCCAGATCTCCCCGCGGGTGTCGATTTGAGGGAACAGCAGCAGATTGCTCTGTGCCACCGTGTGTTCGCGCGCCAAGAGCGGCTCACATGGGTCGATAGCACCACCGATCCGACCCAATACTTCACCCTGAATGATCAATACCCCGCCATGGATGCGTGGGTGCTCGAGGCATTCCTGCGCCATATGCGTCCGAGAAGGGTTATTGAAATCGGAGCCGGGTTCTCCACGCTCGTCACAGCTCGTGTGAACCGCGAACTGTTCGGCGGGAGGATTCATGTGACGTGCGTCGACCCCTACCCACGCGACTTCCTCGCCTCAGTCCCAGGCATCGACGTACGTATGGAGCAGGTTCAAGATAGCCCTCCGTCGCTTTTCGAGACGCTCGAAGCCGGCGACATTCTCTTGATCGACAGCTCGCACGTCGTGAAGACGGGCAGCGACACCCTTTGCGAATACTTAGAAATACTACCCCGGCTGGCGCCAGGCGTTGTCGTGCATGTTCACGACATCTTCTTTCCGCGCGACTACCCCATGAAATGGGTTATGGAAGGCTGGGGATGGAACGAGCAATATCTCGTGCGTGCGTTCCTTACGTTCAACACCGCATACAGGGTGCTTTGGAGCTCATACCTGATGTTCCTACGACACCACGACGTACTCGTACGTGCATTCCCCGGAATCACCCATCCAGGGTACGCACCGGGATCCTCCTTATGGCTGCAGCGCAACAGCCGCAGGAGACCGGGAGTGCGGGTTCGTTTGCCGAAGCCAAGGTGACCGGCCGTTGTAAGAACGTTGTTCTGGCGATAGAACGGGCGAGAAGTGGCGTCCCGTATATGCGGCAAAGACAATCGCGGCGGCCATTTGAACCGTCGCATTCAGCAGGAACGCAACGCGTCCGTGCCACGCGACCAGGCCTCACGCTTTGGGCGGTGGTTGTCGGGCGAAGGGTGTCGTCCGGGTGGGTTAGGAAGGTTCCGGTATGGCTGAGAACTTCATTGCTTGTGGCCGGGGGCAGTCGTTGTTGTTGCCGCCGGATTTGATGGATTGGGTGCCGGTTGATCATGTGGTGTGGTCGATCTTGGGGGCGGTCGATCAGGTGGATCTGAGCGGGTTTTGTGGGGTGTATCGCGCGAATGGTCAGGGCTGTGCTGCCTATGAGCCGTCGATGATGGTCGCGTTGTTGATCCACGCGTACGTGCGTGGGAACCGGTCGTCGCGCGGGATCGAGCGGGTGTGCCGTGAGGATGTTGTCTACGAGCTGATCACCGCGATGGCGATCCCGGATCATTCGATGATCGCGGAGTTTCGTCGCCGGCATGAGCGGGCGCTCGGCGAGTTGTTCATTGCGGTGCTGAGCCTGTGTTGTGAGGCGGGCCTGGTCGAGGTTGGTGTGATCTCGATCGATGGCGTGAAGATCCGCGCGAACGCGTCGCGGGGCGCGAACCGAGCCTACGAGAAGTTGGTCGCGGACATTCTCAAGGAGGCCGAGGAGACGGACCGCTGGGAGGACGGTCTGTTCGGTGAGGATCGCGGCGATGAGCCGCCCGGGCATCTACGGACCGCGGAGGGGCGCCGGGCGGCGTTCTAGGCGGCGAAGGAGCGCCTCGCGCGGAAGGCCGGGTGCGGGGAGGAGCCGGAAGTCGCGCGGATCGAGCTTGACCCGGATCGGGTGGTGGCCGGCGGGGGTCGGCGCGGGTGGCAGCGGGCGGCGCACAAGGAGCTGTTGCAGCGGCGCGGGCAGGACGGGAAACCGATCGCGCGCTCACGAGCTGAGCGGTTGCTCGAAACGCTGCACCGACTGGAGGAGAACCGGCAGGTCGAGAATCGGAGCTAACGACGCATACGAGAAGTGGTGGGCGGAGCGTCGCGCCGGCGGCGTGCCGGGTCAGAAGCTCGGGATGCCGCCCAAGCCGGTCACACCGCCTCCAGAGCCAGAAGGCGTGATGAACAAGACCGATCACGATTCGCGGATGATGCGCACGAAGGGACAACCGACGGTGCAGGGTTACAACGCGCAGGCTGCGGTCACTCGCGGGCAGATCATCGTCGCCGCGGAGATCGCGGTCGAGAGCCCCGACTTCGGTCACCTCGAACCGGCCGTCCGCGCCGCGCTACGCGAGCTAGAGGATGCGGGTGTGACCCAGCGACCGGAAACTGTCCTGGCCGATGCGGGTTACTGGCACACCGAGCAGATGGAGAACATCGTCAGCGACGGCATCCAAGTCCTCGTCCCGCCCGACGCCGGACTACGCGAGGGCGCCCGGCCCGGCTGGGACGAAGGCCATTACGCGTTCATGCGTCGGGTGCTCTCAAGCGAGGCCGGGCATGAGATCTACAAGCACCGCAAAGCAACCGTCGAGCCGGTGTTCGCGCAGAACAAGTTCAACCGCGGCTTCCGCCGCTTCCAGCGAAGAGGCAGATCCGCGGTGCGCTCGGAGTGGCGCCTCCAGGCCGCTGTCCACAATCTCCTGAAGCTGCACAACCACTGGATCGGTCCGGCGATCGCCTGACCGGCCAGGCGCGACTTGCCCGGCCGCGGACCCGTTCAAAGACACGGTGAGTTCGTCGTCACGGCCGAACCTTTGCCCAACAACCACGGCCCAGAGCAGCAGTCGCAGGGTCCGTTCGAGAAACGCCGCTTTGAGGTGTTGAGATGATGCTGACGTGTTCGAGGGATTCACGGCGGAGGCTTGTGAGTCGGTCGACCTTGCCCAGAAACAGGCGAATGAGCTCGACTGCCCCTACGTCGGCGCCGAGCACATCCTTTTGGGGCTTCTGCTCGAGCGGCGCGGTCTCGCGTCACAGGTTCTGAAGTCGCTGGGAGTCACGCTGGAGGACGTTCGCGATCGGTTCGTCAATGGGGAGGGCGGGCCGCCAGATGCGCCGGAGCCCGGACCGTTTGTTCGGCTAGGAAAGCGGGTGCTAGACGCGCCGTTCGCCCCAGGGGCCAAGCGAGTGATGGAGATGGCTGTACGCGAAGCGCTCACGCTCGGGAGCACGTCGATCGACACCGAGCACATCCTCCTTGGCCTCGTCGCGGACGACGACAGCCCCGCAACGCGGATCCTCATCAAAGTTGACGCCGACCTCCCGCATCCGGAACCTGTTCGTCCCGACCGAGAGTTCGATCTGGAGATCCGGAACGCGGTGATCCGGCGACTCACGGGCGGACAAGAAGCCTAGGCACGACCGGGAATCTGCAACGCACGCAATCCGCTCGGAGAGGACAAGTCCCGTGCGCTGCACGACGACTGCCGCTTCGATCAGCGAACGCGCGAGCGCCGGCGATTCCAGGTCCCCGTCCGTACTGCTCCTTTTCGAGGCATGAAACTGCTCCTTGGAGGTCCCGTCCGGCGCCGGCCTTAGGTTCGGCCGATCCGGGACAGGGGCTTCTTGGGAGAACGCAGACGGGTAGGCCGTTTTGATCGATGGGCTTCGAGCCCGTGCTTTTCGTTCGGCCGCCCCTGCGACTTGCCTGGATTGAGCTGTCGAGCTCGTATCGGTCTGTGTCGTTGTCCCGCTGGTTCTCCCGCACTGTCAAGACGAGCTGTGGAGGTGAGAGGTGGGAGTGCCGAGATGGGTCGGTCGTGCGATCGGCTTGGACGTACATCGCGATTTCTGCGAGGTGGCGATCTGTGAGGACGGTGAGGTCCGCTCGGCGGGGCGGGTGCCGGCCACGCCCGAGGGGGTGAGTTCGCTGGCGGACAGTCTGGTGGCCTCG
This sequence comes from uncultured Solirubrobacterales bacterium, assembly GCA_963770735.1. GTDB lineage: Bacteria > Actinomycetota > Thermoleophilia > Solirubrobacterales > Solirubrobacteraceae > Palsa-465. The sequence goes on from CAVYRB010000003.1 coordinate 678,512, forward strand.
GATCGGGTGGCGTTGGAGGTGACGGGCAGCTGTTGGGAGGTCGCTCGGATCCTTGAGCCGCACGTCAACCGTGTTGTGGTGGTCTCACCGGACGACACGGGGATATCGAGCGCCAGGGCGAAGACGGACAAGCTGGACGCTCGCGCGTTGGCGAGCTTGTTGTGGCGCGGTGAGCTTGAGGCGGTGTGGATGCCCGATGAGCGCTGCCGGATCCTCCGCCGGCGGCTGGCTCGTCGTGAGCAGCTGGTGCGGTCTCGCACCCGTGCCAAGAACGAGATCCATGCGTGTCTGCAGCGCAGGCTTCAGGGCAAGCCGCCGTGCTCTGACCTGTTCGGCGTTAAGGGCCGCCAGTGGCTGGCCGGCCTTGAGCTCCCGCCTGAGGAGCGCGAATCGGTCGACGCAGGCATCCGCCAGATCGAGTTCCTGGACGCTGAGGTCGCGGCGGTCGAGCGGCTGATCGCCCAGCAGGCGCTGTCGTGGCCGGAGATCCGCCGGCTGATGACCGTCCCGGGTGTGAACCTGATCTGCGCCGCGTCGTTCATCGCCGCGGTCGGCAATCCCAACCGGTTCCTCTCAAGCCGCAAGCTCGTCGCCTATCTCGGTCTGGACCCGCGGGTCAAGCAGTCCGGCGAGGGACCGGCGCGTAGCGGGCGGATCTCAAAGCGCGGATCACCCTCCGCACGGTGGGCGTTGGTTGAGGCGGCGTGGAGCACGGTGCTGCAGCCCGGTCCGCTGCACGGCTTCTATGAGCGCACCAAGGCCAGGCGCGGTCACGGCAAGGCGATCGTCGCGACCGCCCGCAAGCTCGCGGTCCTGTTCTGGTGCATGCTCACCCGCGACCAGGACTACGCCCACCAGCAGCCCTCGCTGACGCGCAAGAAGCTCCGGCGCCTGGAGATCACCGCCGGCGCACCCAAGTACACGCGCCGCGCCGCCGGGATCTGGTCGACCAACCACCTGATGCGCGAGGCCGAGCTCGAGCTCGCCCGGCAAGCGGAGGACTCCTACAAGCGACTGGTCCAAGACCAGCAAGCCGCAGCCCCAGGGAGGAAAGCGGGCGCGAGCGTGACACTGGAGCGCGCATAGATTTAGTCACTCAAAGAGGACAAGCCGCGCGGCAGACCACAAGCTCCTGACGTCTGCGCTTCGCTACGTCATCGGCTCGCGCCCAACCACAACCTAGAACCCGACGGCTGGAGAGACAAGAACACCGACACCGGCAAGCCCGCAAATACCGCCCAACACCGACTTGACTTTCATCGGTCGATCAAAGCGGCAGCCGCGTTACTGGCCTTGCGCTCCGGGCCGCGCACCCGGTCGATCCCGCTCGCGCTCGCGTAGCGATCCAGCGCCCGTCGTCGCGCTCTAGGTCGAAGCCCCGCACGATGAACGGAGCGCTCGTTACCGCGCGCTCGGCTGCCTCGCGCGGGACGGTGCGGAGGCACTTCCCGTCGTCGCCGCTGCACCGGATCGAGTCCTCCACGACAAGTGACGATAGGAACCTGGCAGGTCGGATTCTGCTAGCCGAACGGGGAGCGGCAGGTGTAACGAATCGTGTACACCCGCTGCGCCCGGAGAGGCCTTTTGCTGACGTACGTGACGGTCAACGAGAGATATTGTCGCCTCGATCCGCACATCCGAATGTTCGAGAGCTTCAGTCGCAAGGGAGCGGGCGGATATCCATCCGAGACGCTGAAGTACATCGTTCCCGTGCCCGGGACAGTTGAGCCTCCCCAGCCCCGCAAATGGATGTGCCGAATGTTCTGATCGCTCGTGATGTAGATGTAGGCCGGGCGCTGGCGATAGAACCCCGCGATATCGCCTCGGAAGTAGACCCGAGAGCTGGCAACCGCACTCGCTGCGATCAACGCGAGTAGCAACAGCGCCGCGACTACCGCTCGCCTCACGTGACCGATGCAATGCGCGCTGGTAGACCCGCGTCAACAAAACCGGGCTGCCGAGGGTGGTCGCTGGGGACACTAATAACGGTTTCAGCACCTCTAGACCCGCTGCTGGTGTTCTTGCAAAGCACCGCTCTCGACGCCAGCCGGGAGAGTGCCGGATTGGGCTAAACGCGACACTCTCCGCTCCCGAGATTGAGCCGACGACAGTGCTCCTTCGGAACGATCTCGATCGTGTCGCGGCGCCCGAGCCGAGTACCGCGACCGCGGCGAAGCAGGTGTCTTGACCCAAGCCCCGAGCGACCTGCTAGTCGCCACGAGCACAACGCGTCGCAGCAGGCCTCGGTCGCGTTCAGATTGGACGGCTCGGCTCCCCTGCAGTCGGGCGATTTGCGGGTGCGAGCCTCCCAACGGCTGGATGCGCCCCACGCGCCCGATGCAGGTGTATGCGCGGGTCACTCGCCAAGCATGAAGTTGGCGAGAGCTTCGCGTTTAGTCGTGTTCGACGTTGTGCTTGAGGTTTCGGTGATAGCCCGCGAATTGCCGGGCGACGAGTCGCCTGGCTAGCGGCTCGAGCAGCTTCAACAGCCCGGTGAGCTCGCCCTCCGCAACGAAACCCACCCTCGTTCCTCCGCGGTCCGGCTCGAACGTCCAGGTCCCGTCCACCGGATACCGCCTTTCGACGATATGAACGTGGACGCGACGTGGTCGATCGAACTCTGTGAACTCCGTGACCTGCTCGAACACTTTTCCCAGGGGCGGATTCGTGCGCTCGCGGAACCGCGACCCGATCCCAGGCGGTCCCTCGGTCAGCGGCTCGCCTGAGCGATTCGACGTCTGCCAACTCGAGAGGTTCGCCGGGCTCGTCACGTAGTCGAAGACCTCTTCGGGTGGACGCGCCACGAAGAACATCTGCTCGACGTGCATGGCGCAGGTGTATCGGGCTCCCCTCGGCAACGCAACTCAGCGTCACTTGCAACTGGTACCCACGCTCGCCCCTCATGGAGGCAGCCCTGCCTTCCGCGCTTAGCGCGTCGGTTGCCATCACGCCCGAGATGCTCGTCGCGGCATCGAAGCGAGACCGAGACTGCTTACTAGACGCAGTAGCGCTGGCCTCGAGGCGGTGCAGATGTAACCGGAGGCTGGTGCGTAACCGGATTTGACAGTGTCGATCGCGACCGCTCCTTGTCGTCAAGGCCGGCGCTGAGATCGGTGACCGCGCTTGATATCGCTCGCACAGCGGAACCAGTTGGAGACGCGTGTCGTCGCGATCCCTTCGGCGTCAAGCTGTGCGAAGATCGCCCCGCGCATCCGCCAGGGCCTGAACGCAGAAGATCACCGGCTGGATCGTCTCGCTGGCGGACTCGTCGCTCGCCTGATCGGCAAGGATTAGCCCGGCAAGGCGATCATCGGCGACGGGAAGGTCAGAGTTTCGCCAAAGCGTTCTTGTGGGCGCGCCCCCGCCGCGGTATATTCGCTTTCGTAGGTTCGCATGGATGCGCTGACCGGGGCTTGGGTGGCGTTTTCGATCGGTTCGATCTGTGTGAGATTTCCGGTAATTCCGTCGGGGACGCGAGGGATTGGGGATGGCCATGGGTGTGGACAGACGGGTGGCGGCCGGCGTCGCCGCGGCAGTCGCCGTGGTCGCGCTGGTCAGTGTCGGACCGGCAGCGTCGTCGTCGGGCTCGACGCCGCTGTCGGGTGCCAAGAGCGCGTCGGGGGCGAAGCTCGTCACGTTCGTGCGGCCCACGGACGACACGCTGGTCCAAAAGGGCACGGGCCCGATCCGGGTGATCGTCCAACTCCGGGCCGGCGCCCGGCTGACGAAGGTCGACGTCGACGGGGTGGACGTCACCAGCAGGCTGCGGCCGGGGCCGGGGGGCGACTACGGCGCGCTGCTGAGCTTCGGTGCGCACCTCCATTACGGGTATAACGATGCGTTCGCCAAGGCCACGGGTCGGGATGGCCGCGTCGCGACCGGCCACGTCCGGTTCATCGTCGCGCAGCGCGATGACAGCCTGCTCCGGCTGACGGGCTTCCGCACCGACACACCGACGGCACCCCTTCAGGTAGGCGTGCGCGAGACGACCGGTACGCATGTCCGGGCGACGTTCACCGTCGCAGACGGTGCCCGCACACGCGTGTATCTCAACGGCCTGCGCGTCGACGGGGCGTTCTCGCAGCAGGGCCATGAGGTGCTCGCGCAATTGGGCGCGGACGATGGCCTGCGCTTCGGGTCAAACCTCGTCCAGATTCTCGTCGACAAGACGCACCCCTATAAGCGCCAGAGCAGCTACGACATCGAGTCGCGCACCGTGTACATCGATCGCGACGCGCCGATCGCGAGCGCCGGCGCGGACCGCACGATCACGCAGGGCGACATCGCCGAGCTCAACGGCCGCGCCACCAAGCTGCCCCCAGGATGGACCAGGCGTTCGTTCCGCTGGACGATCCTCACCGCCCCGAAGGGCTCGAAGGCCAAGCTGCGCGACGCCTCGGGCAGCCAGCCCACCCTGGCGCCCAACCGCCCCGGCCGCTACGAGGTCCGCGTGTCCGTGCGCGGCACGCTCACGGGCCCGCGCCCGCGGCCGACCAGCGACCTAGGGGCGCAGGACGCCGCCGCCACCGGCGTGTCCAACGACACCGCCACCGTCACCGTGCTGCCGGACATCCCGCCGGCGGGCCTGCGGCTCGACACGCTGTCGGGTAACGCCTACGACGACCGGCAAATGCTGCTCGACGGCAAGCCGGTCCCTGGGACAAGCGCGCCCTCGACAAATGTCAACTACGCCGTGATTGATCGCCGGACGCTCGAGGTCAAGACCAGCGGGTCCGTCGAGGGCGACGTCGCGGGTATTCAGCAGCTCGGCACGATCATCGACGGTTACACCGGGTCGCTGGACTATCTCGTCGTGCTCAACTGGTACTCCTTCCGCTACGACATCGGCGCGGAGCGCAACGCGCTCGACACGGTGCTGCAGAAGATCGGCTCAGACAAGCTGACGGACGAACAGCGTGGGGCGATAGAGCCTTATGACTCGGAAGGCCCAAGCAAACACGGGTCGGCCGTTGGGGTGGCGGGGGCGCCCGCTGGATCCGCGTTCGTGACGTTCGCGCACGATTACACCGACAACGGGGGTGGCATGTCGGGGTATCTGCGGCTGAACGGCGTGACCGGGAAGTACGACTTCGTCTTCACCGACCCGGTCGATTTCAACACCGAGCCCAACCAGACCAAAACCGACAGCTCGCCCGCCCAACTCACGTTCAAGGTCGGCGGGAGCTCCTACACGGACCCGAACCCCGGCGGTGGCGTCTCGGGCTTCCACCTTCTGATCCTGGACGCCAACACGCTCCAAGAGCAAGATCAGGGCGTCTATACGACGAACGCCGCCGACGGCGCGGAGCAGCCCACCGAGGTCCAGCGGCTGGTGAGCAGGCTGAGTTATTTCAATCTCTACTACGCCGGGTCGCTGGTCATGCTCCAGGCGTTCGGCGCCCCTCACGGCAACGACGGTCCGTGGGACGAGGTGGCGAAGGACATCGAGCGCTTAGGCGGCACGCGCCAGGTGTTCGACGCGCTCAACGCGGTCGACCCGCGGCCGCTGAACGGCGAGGACCCCCACCGCAAGGGGCCCTACGCGTTGGTCGGCCGCGTGGGCGAAACCGCGCCGCCCGCCGAGCAGAGCTACTCGCTCAACGGCCTCCCGGGCCAGCTGACCGGGGTGCTGATGCGAGCACACGACGGCGGCTACGAACCGATGATCGCCGCCCCCGCGCGTAGCGATGGGGAGTCGCCGGTCAACACCGAGCTGATCGATATCGCCAACAACGTGCACCACGACTTCCCGGCATTCAAGGACACGAAGGGAAAGCCGGTCGCTGTGGCCCACGCGGCGGCCGTGCAGAAGTTCCTCGGCGGCCGCGCCGTGACGGGCCTGTGCTCCGCGGCGGCGCTGGTGTGCGACATCCGCACGAGCTACTACAAGAACTACCGCGCGAACTGGTCGTCGACCCAGGACGACTTGACGAACGCGAAGGCGAAGTGCGCCAAGCCTCCCCCGGGCTCGGGCTTCACCGCATCCGAATGCGAGGGCATCCGGGTGCAGCTGCGCGACGAGGTCTCGATGGTCGCCAAGGTGACGCAATACTTCGGCCCGCTCGGTCTCCAGCAGCCGTTCGGAGCCACCGGCGTGAGCGCACTGGCCAACCTCACCGAGATCTCACAGGAGATCAACGACGCGGTCAAACCGGTTCCCGCGGACAACACGACCTCGAACAACCTCGCCATGATCGGCCAGATCCTCTTTCCCACGCCGACAACCCCGTACCCAGGGGTCTTCTCCTCTCTGTCGGCCGCGTTCTCGTTGGCCGCCTACTTCACAAAGGAAAACGGGTCGCCCAATCTCATCGGTCCGCAGGTCACGACCGCGGCCAGCAAGCTCGGCGTCGAGCTCGCGGACCGCTACCAACAGGCGGGCGACCACCTCGACGACCTCGGCCGGCTGATCGTGAGCGACTACGGCAAGCTGACGGCCGTCGCGAGCAAGGTCGACGCCCAGCCGGGCCCCGGGGAGACGGACTGGCGCCTCGGCAACGTGGGTCAGGCCCGCGATGAGCTTGTGCTAGCCGCTAAGCAGACGATCTACGAGCGCCTGGTGCCGCTCGCTTACCCGGTGATGTACGACCTCGGCGAGCGGATCAGCAACGCGCGCGACTGGTACTGCGACGGCCAGGCCGGCGACGACAAGCACCTGTTCGCCGAGCAGGCCGACGGCGCGCAGTTCGTCGGACGGTTCCCGGCAACGGGATGGAGTCCACTCATCGCCGTAGCCGCAGCGCAGGCGACGGGCGACCACTACGGTGCTCGCATCCCCGGCGTCCCCGCCTCGATCACCGACGTGCTGTTCAAGTCGCCGGCCAACGGCGGGCTCGGGCTCAACAAGCTCGAGTTCTACTCGCCGCGCAACGGGTTCCGGTGGTTTCCCCCGGAGCCGAGTCGAGCAAGCCCAGAAGGTCAGACGCTCCACCAGTTCCCGTACCCCGACGCGAACCCCTACTTCGATGCGACTGACAGACTCCTGTGCGTGGAGATCCCCAACCCGCCAGACAACTCCGGCTAGGCGTACACCCGGCGGGCCGTCCGGCCCGACTCACCGGCGACGCGGCCTCGCAACAACGCTGGTGGGGACGAGGATCAAGAGAACCCGACGCGACGCCGCCGTCCACCGCCAAGCCGTCGCGTCGAAACCGCAGGTGAAACCGGCGGCTGCGCAAGGATCGATCGCGACTCGCCACAACCAGGTCCAGCACCGTCCAGAGGCGGTGTTCGAGCGCTTCCGGAAGCGCAGCCGCGCGCCTGCGGCCCGCCTCGATACGGCCACTCAGCGGGCAGCATGGCACGAGCCCGGCACATCGCGGCCATAGCTCTCGGTGCCGGTCTGGACGAGACCAGCGCTTCCGTCAGTAGCCCGAGACTGCTGCAGCCGCCCGAGAGTGCAGAACTCCGGCGCGTCCGGGAGGGTCGCTACTGCCTCGGAACGAACGGAGCAGCTCCGCCGGCCGCAGGGCGAGAGTTGCGTCGAATTGGGAAAGCGGGTGTCTGCGCGAACAGGCCGCGGATCCCGCTCTTCGCCACGATCAGGGCGGGCGACCGAAGCCGACGCGAGCGAAGGATGCCGAGGTATCGCCTATGCGGCGCGGACTGAAAGCATCACGAGTACGACTTACGAGTTCGCGTGAACGCGAGCGCCGCCCGCGGCGGCCGCCGGACCTCTCCCCGTCACGCGGAACGCACGCGACGTTGACCGGCGGCTACGCCGCGCGCCCACGTATGCGCGGCGGTCGTCGCGACCCCGGCCCTATCGCTGCTGGATGTCCGTCTTGCCGGTGGCGGTGCTCGCGATCGCTTCTACGGTGCCGGTGTGTGGCGTCGGGAGCGTTCCGGTGTTCCCGGTGATCGTGAGCGGGCCGGTGATCGTGTTGTGGTCGAAGATGACGCCGCCGGTGTTGTTGGTGATCCTGACCGGGCCGGTGAATTTGTTGCCCGGGCAGCCGGCGGTGCCATCGCCGAAGGTCACCGGGCCGTTTGCGCCGGCGATCGTGGTCGGGCCGGTGATGGTCGTGTTGCAGACCCGGATCTCCGCTGGGCCGGCGGCCTTCAGCGGACCGTTGATGCGGGCGCCCTCGATCTCGAGCGCGCTGCCGGCCTGCACCGTGACCGGCCCGCTGACGTTCGCGCCGCGTCCAATCAGCGCGGACTGCCCTGGACCGACGTTCAGCTGCCCGCTTGAGGAGCCAGTGACGGTCTCCGCGAATGTCACGGTGAGCGTCCCGTCGGCGAAGCTGAAGTTGTAGTGCGCCGCGGACAGGCTGCCCTGTGTGCAGGTGATCGGATAGGTCCCGCCGGGGCTCATCGCGGCCGCGGTCGTCGCGCAGTTGGCATGCCCGGTCACGCCTGAGCTCGCCAGCGTCTCGCTGTTGGCAAACCCCCTGAGCGTCGCGGTGAGCGGGGGAAGCGGATCGCCGAACCCCTTGGTCTGATCGTCCGCGGTGACCGTCAGCGTCGCCTTGGCGATGCTCAGTGTCTGCTGTGCTTGCTCGGCCGGTAGGTGATTATCGTTGCCGGCCTGGTTGGCGTCGATGATGCACGACCCGACCCCGGTGAAGGAGACCATGCCAGCAGCGTCGATCGAGCACGCGGTGCTCGAGGAGTCGATCGAGAACACCACCGGATTGCCGGAGGCGCCGCCGGTCGCCGTGGGGGTGTAGCTGTCGCCGTACACCGGATGATCCGGCGAGGTTGAGGTGAAGCCGATCGTCTGTGTGGCCGGCGGTCCTGGGTTGATCGACAGCTGCGCGGTTCCGGTCGCGTTCCCGTCCGTCGCGGTGACGGTGTGCTCCCCCGCTGTGGTCGCTGTGCAGGTCACGCCAGTGCACGAGCCGTCGGGGGCGATTGTCAGCGTCGTAGCGGCTGTCAAATCGCCGAGGTCGTTGCCGAAGGCGTCGAAGCCCTCGGCGTGGTAGGTCTGGGTCGTGCCCGCGGCGATCGTCGCGTTGGCCGGCTGTAGGTCGAGGTGATCGAGCGCGGCCGGGCCGACCGAGATTCTCGCCGTCGCCGTAGCTGTTCCGTCGGAGGCGGTGACGGTATGGTCGCCGGCCTTGCTTGCCGTACAGGTCGCGCCCCCGCACGAGCCGTCGGGCGTGATCGTGAAGTCGGTCGCCGTGGTGACGTCACCGAGGTCGAGCCCGCTGGCGTCGAAGCCTTCCACGCTGAACGACCGGGATCCGCCCGCGACGATGCTCGCGCTCGTGGGGGTGAGCGTGATGTGGTCCAGCGGTCCTGGCGCGTTCCAGCTGATCGTGATCGAGGGGTCCCCAAAGCTCGCGAGCGCATAGGTCGCGCCCGCGGGGCCGTAGCTGGAGCCCCCACCGCCGCCGCTGGCCTGCGAGTCTGCGTAGTTGAGTGGGTCGCTGGCGCCGCCGCCACCGCCGTAGTAGCCGCCGCCGCCCCCGCCACCGGCCGCGCCGTAGATGGAGGTGGGGCCCCCGTCGCCGCCGACGCCGAGACTACCGTCGTTGCCGGGGATCGTGTTGCGGCCACCGCCGATTCCGCCTGTCCCCGCCGTCGTCTGTGTCGCGCCGCCGCCCCCAGACGCCGCGCCGGCGATCAACTGTCCGTCCTGGCCGTTGGGCGTCCCGGCGTTCCCGCCCGCGCTCCTGCCGCCGAAGCCGCCGCCGCCCGCGGCTACCACGACGCGCGAGGCGAGCGTGTCGCAGCCGGCGTCGGTTCGCGAGCAGATGCGGACGTCGGACGCACCGCCCCCGCCGCCGCCGAGATACTCGGAGGCGGCGCTGCCGCCGCCGTTCCAGCCGCCCGCGCCGGGCCCCTGCGCGTCGTTCGGGCCGGCGCCATCGCCTCCGACCTCCGCGTAGAGCGTCTCACCCGGCGTGACGGCGATGTCGGCGGTGACCTCGGCGCCGGTGCCGTTGGGGCCGAAGCCGCGGCCGCCGATCGCGTCCACGCGTAGGCTCGACACACCCGCCGGGACGGTGATGGCGTGCTCTCCAGTGGCCGTGAACGACACGCTTCCCTGCGTCCCGGCATGCGCGATCGCCGGCGCGAGCCCGGCCCCCGCGAGGGCCGCGGTCACGGCGCCAATGATCATGACGCGCCGAGTGAGGGGGAGCTCGTTCGTCATGTACCTCGTTGTGCGAGCGAGGTGTAGGCGAAGGGCGGTCGCACTCGCACGAGCTCGTCCGCGCCGCACCGGACGGGATGTCGCAGTCGAGTGAGGCTGCGAGCGCGAGGTGCGCGGCGGGTGATGCCGGAGCTGCGCCCGTCGCAACCGTTCCTCGATCACCAGCTTCTGTGCTTCGTATGCGAGTGCCGTGTGCATCGTCGTCCCTCCGTTGAGTTGCTGACGGTCGGGACGATGCAGCTAAGAGGGCTTCGCGCACATCGGGCGATCGCCCATCTCTCCGCGCCGAACAAGCGTCTTACCTGGCGGGCGGCGCGTCTTAGCCCAAGGCCGGGGTCGGTCCGCGTCTTAGACGCGCCAGAATCCTCAGGGCCGCCCCCGCGCGGCGAGGTACCGCTCTGACGCGGAAGCAGGTCCTGCCAGCATTAAGCGCGACCCTCCCTCTCACCACGAGCGCAACCCGCGGCATCCCGCGTCGACGCCGATTGCCCTCCTGTTCGCGCTGAGCAGGGAACTCGGCGTCCCTCGAGATGCTCGTGGCGGATGCAGAGCAGGTCGCTCGTGACCGATCACTTGTCAGCTCGCCGCTCGACTGATCGGGCGCTGCTGGTCCACGCCTTAGTGGTCACGTCGGCCCGGTGACTGCTTACGTTGGAGGCTGTCGGAATTGCAATCCGATCGCGCTTTCAGCAGCGGTCAGGACGATCCTGTCGTCGCCAACCTGGTTACGCAATGGCGACCAAGGACTGCTCCCGGTCGACGGGATCGGCGCGGCGACTGACGGTTGCGTTCGCACCGCCCGGCAAGCTTTAACCCGGTTCCCTGCTGCTGGCGACTTGCGGTCGCTCGGTCTTGCGGCAAACGCCGGGCTTGAGACGTGTCTCCCCAACCCCGAGATCTTGGCGGGTCTAAGAACCGGACCTCCGGCTAAGCGCCAGATCCTGAGCTAAGACTGCTCTTCCCGCACTCAGAAATGGGCACCCGCCCGATGTGCGCGCGCCTTCTTAGCTACATCGTTCTCGGCGTCAGTCCACCCGCCATCGAAGGGACAACGATGCACTCGGAGCTCACGTACGAAGTACACGGGACCATCCTGTGGGAGCGGCTGAGCGACGCCGGCGAGAGGCAGCGGACCCAGCTCCCCCACCGGTCCCACCCGCGGCGGCCCCGGGCCGCAGTCCGCTTGCCCACGCACCAGCCGCTCGCCGCGGTCGTGGCGCGACTCGGTCTGCTCTGAGCCTTCGCGGTAGGAGCACGTCACACGCCTGCTTGCCGTGCCGCTGCTGACAGTGGTCGCAAGCCAACCCAATCAAGTAAGGGAGCAAAAATGAAGACACTCAACCTCACCCGCCGCGTGCCGATCGCCGCTGCCGCCGTGGCCGCTCTGGCCGCCAGCAGCTCGGCGGTTGCCCTGGCCAGCACCGCCCCGTCCAACAACGTCTACCAGGGCTGCTTGAGAGCCAGCAACGGCAGCCTGGATCAGCTGGAGATCGATCCAAGCACACCACCGGGCTGTCGGCCGCACGACACGCTGGTGACCTGGAACCAGATCGGCCCCGCAGGCCCAGTCGGCCCGCAGGGCCCGAAGGGCGACAGCGGACCGCAGGGGCCAAAGGGCGACGCCGGCGCGGCCGGCCCGCAGGGGGCCCCGGGGTCAACTGGAGATACGGGGGCAACGGGTCCGCAGGGCCCGGTCGGCGCTCCTGGGCCGAAGGGTGACACGGGCGCCACCGGACCGCAGGGTGACACGGGCGCTCCCGGGCCGACAGGTCCCGCGGGAATCACAACGGCTTACACGTCGACGAGGCTGATTCTGGGTGCTGTCGCTCTGAATGTACCCCAGGCTGGTGAGTACTTCGTGAGCGGACAGGTCGTGGCTCAAAACGCCGACCCCGTGAATTCTGGATCGATCCGCTGCTTTATCCGCGGGAACGGCTACCCGGCCCCGGGATATGAGAGTCCGAACTTCGACCAGTCGTTGCCTGCAACGGGGGACTCAATCGTTCCGACCGAGGCGACGCTATCGGTCTCCGGTACCGTGACATCCAACGCCGGTCTCCTGACGCTCGACTGCAACCCTAAGCTCAACTTCCCGACGATCGTCAGTGGCGAGGTAACGGCGATCCCCGTAACCACCGGGTAATCCCGGGAACCACAAGGAGCGCCGGCTTAGAGGCTGGCAAGTGCGAGGAGGCGTCAACCCGACACCTCCTCGCATCTACCTAGCTCTTGCCCACCGCCGCCGCGATCGAGGGCCTCTTGGTTGTGGCGCAACCGGCGCGGACAGGAGGGCGCTCGCCATCGCCGGCGGCGGCCGCGGCCGCGGCGGCGCGGGTTGCGCCCGTGGCGGGCGGGCTGACGGCGTTGGTTCACCCGGGACCTCCGTTCACTCGCGTCGCGCGCCCGCGGATCGCAGCGCCGATGGTCCGCGCCTTCACACGGTCTCGGTAGCAGCCGGGAACGCGGCGGCTAACCGCGCCGCGCGGCACGCCGCTTGCGAGGCCGGCTTCGCGGTGCCGAGGTCCGGCGCGAGCTGCTCGTGGCTGTCGCGGCAGGGGTTCGGGGCCCGGGCCTTCGTCGATCTGCGCCGGGTTATTTAGTCTTCCGCCCGCGCTTGTAGGTCAGGTCGTGCTCTGGCGCGGGGTGGTGTCGAGTAGCCCGAGCCGGTGTGCGACGCCGGCAGCTTCGGTACGGGTCTTGACGTTGAGCTTGGAGAGGATCCGGGAGACGTGGACGCTGGCGGTCTTGGGGCTCATGTAGAGCGCCTGGCCGATTTCGGGGTTGGTCCGGCCTTCAGCGATGAGACGCAGCACGTCGAGCTCGCGCGCGGTCAGACCGGTGGCCTCACGCGCCACCCCGCCGGTGTCGTCTGCGGTGCGGATGCGCGCGCGGCGGGAGACGAGTTCGATTTGCTCCAGGAGCGGCCGGGCGCGGAGCGTCGCGGCGGTGGCGCGGGCCGATGACAGGGCCTCGGTGAGTTGGGCCCGCGGCAGGTCTTCGACGAGCGCTGCTTCGGCCTCCCGTAGGCGGGCGTAGGCCGCGCGGAAGGGGCGGCCGAGTTGCCCCCAGCGTGCGGCGTGCTCGGCCCAGTCGCCGGCACGCGCCTCCCCGGCCGCCCGCAGCGCCTCGAGCTGGCAGAGGTCCACCTCGAGGAGCATCTCTGGGGGTGCGGAGCCGAGCGGCCAGTTCTCCGGTGCGCTCAGCGTCAGCACGCGGCTCAGCAGGGTTTGCGCTCGGGTTGCGGCTTCTTTGTCCGCCGCCGGGTCGCGGGCGGCGCGGGCTCGCTCCGCGAGCTCGGCCTCTGCCCTCAGTCCGAGCGCAAGCAGCGGCATCAGGAAGGGGGGATAGACGTGTGGTATCGCGTCAAGGTCCACCATATGACGTAACTCTTCGGGATGGCCCCGGGCAAGCGCCAGCTCCGCCACCGGTCCGTCCAGCGAGATCCAGAACGCATTGCGTTCCGGGAGCAGTTGCGCGGCCGATCCGAGGTGGGCACTGGCGCGGTCGAGCTCGCCGCGTAGCACTTCGATCCAAGCGAGCGCCGCCAGCACCATCGCGGCGGACGCGCTCGGGCGGGCGATCTCCGCGGCCTCCTCCAGGACGGCCAGCGCTTCGTCCCAGGCGCCTAGCCGCGTGAGCCGGAGACCTGCCTCCGCAGCCAGGAACGCGGAGGCGGTTCCGATCCGCGACCGCAGGCGCTCCCACCCCTCGCGCGCGAGTTCAGCGGCTTCTTGGACCCGGCCGGCGTCGTCGAGTGCCTGGCCGAGGTTGATGTACGCGCGTCGAAGCTCCTCGAGTGCTCCCAGCTCGGACGCGAGCTGTTGGCCGTTGCGAAGCGTCTCGATCCCGTCTTTGACCGCGCCGAGGATCGTGAGCGCCGCGCCGAGCGTGTTCAGCGCGTCGCATTCGACCTCGGCGGCTCCGACCTCGCGGGCGATCCGAATCGCCTCCTCGCACCGCGCGCGTGACTGCGCCGCTTCGCCCTGCAGCATCAGGATGTGCGCCTCGCCGGCGAGGATGCTGGCTCGCGGAGCGCTCGGGTCGACGGGCAGCAACGCCGCCGCCGCGCGATACTCGGCGAGCGCCTCGAGCAACTCGGCGTCGGCGAGCAGGTAGCGTCCCAGCCGCGCGTGGGTGAGTCCGGCCGCAACCGGCTCCCGGTCTGCGTCGAGCAGCTCGAGCGCGCTGCGCGTCAGGGTCAGTGCGCGCTGGTTCTGGCCCGATAGGTACGCCGCCTCCGCCGCACGAGCGAGCAGGTCGACGAGCGAGAGGGCTTCGGGCCGCTCCTCGGCCGCCACCCGGGGCCACAACTCGACCGCGTGCTCGAATTGAGAGTTGGCTTCCGCAAACGACCACACCCGCTCGGCCTCGATCCCGGCCTGCACCGATGCCGCGAGCGCGGGTGCCAGCTCGTGCGCCGCCGACCAGTGCATCGCGCGTTGGCCCGCGGCGCCGTGCGCACCGACGGCAAGACCCGGGTCCTCCTCCAGCGCTCGCGCCAACTTCGCATGCAACGTGACACGTTCTCCGGGCAGCAGCTCGTCATACAGCACCTCACGCAGCAGCTCATGCCGAAACGCGTAACTCTCGGTGGATGGGTCCTGCACGAGAACGTTGTTCTCGATCGCCTCCCGGAGCGCCCGCGCCAGCTCGTCGTCGCTCATCCCCACCGTCGCCGCCAGCAGCCGGTGCCCAACGAACGGCCTCGCGACAGCCGCCGAGCGCACCGCCTGTTGCGCCTCAGGTGACAGCCGCTCCACGCGTAGCGTCAGTGCGTCACGCAGGCTGTCCGGAATCCGCTGCGCGCCACCCTCCCCCGATGCGGCCAGCAGCTCTTCGGCGAAGAACGCGTTGCCCTGCGATCGCGCGAACAGCTCCTCCAGCAGAGCGTGATCAGGCGAAGCGTCAAGAATCGCTGTCAGCTGCTGCGCGAGCTCGCGGCGAGTGAACGGCGCCAGCTCCAGCCGCTCGACCACAGACACCCGCTCCACCTCCGCCAGGAACTGGCGCAACGGATGACGGCGATGCAGCTCGTCACTGCGATACGTCGCTACCAACAGCAGCCGCTCGCGACCGATGTTGCGCACCAGAAACGACAGGAACCCCCGCGTCGATGGGTCAGCCCAATGCAGGTCCTCGACCACGAGCACGACTGGTGCGTCACGTCCGGCACGGGCGAACAGACCCAACAGCGCCTCGAACAGTCGCGCCTGAGCCAACGGATCCACCGCCTCGATCTTCGCGCTCCCCGCCTGCAGCTCGGGCAACAACCGCCCGAGCTCGCCCCCGCCTGTGCCAACTAGCTCCTCCAGCTGGCGAGGTTCCGTGTCACGTACCAGCGACCGCAGCGCCCCGAACAGCGGCGCATACGGCAACTCCGATCCGCCCACATCGACGCAGCCACCCACCAGGAGGCGCCCACTGTCACCACGCATCTCGCGGCCGAACTCCCCTACCAGTCGGGTCTTGCCGACGCCCGACTCGCCCGAGATGAATACCGCGCCGGCCTGACCGGCGCGCGCGCGAGAGAGCGCAGCACGCAGGGCGTCTAACTGGTCGCCTCGGCCTACGAATGCCGGGCTTGAGACGTGTGTCCCCACGACGACATCTTGACGCGTCTAAGACCCGGACCGCCGGCTAAGGCCCGCTTCGCGCCGAGTTGAGCGGCGCGACGTCCATGTCGAGGTGACTGCTCTCCGCCGAGCGAGGAGGTTCGTCGACGTTGGCGCCGAGCTGCCGCTGGTCGTCCAGCCCCGCGCGTTGAGATCGCTAATCGACGTGGTCGTTGTTACCGGAAGGGCAAGTGAGACCAGATCTATGCTGTCGCTTGGTGGCTGCCTGCTGGCGGCTCGGCCGGTGAGCTGCTACCTTCCTACTGGTCCGAAGTGTGGACTGCGCGGGGGCTGATCGGCCGGTCTTGACTTGTCATTAGTTTGCGTGCCGGATTCCAGGCAGCACATGGAGGTGCCAGGTGGGAGGGAATTGCCCAGGCGATCAGATGAGCCCGCGCCGTGGCTGCGGCGGGAATGGCAGCAAACGTCGCAACGGCCTTCTCGAGGTGGGTCCAGTTGTATGGCCGCCGAGCGTGATGCGAGCGGCCGCGTGGGCGTTCAGCTCGAACCGGGCTGACGTTAGTCCTCGCGCCAGGGCGCTGATCTGCGCGCGCATCGATCGACAGGGTGCGGCGTGGCGCCCGCCCGACGGGGTCAGGGGCGCAAGGAGAATTCTCGACGCTCGTGGTGGGAGGCGAGCGACGCCAGGGGCGAGGGTCCATCGTGGTCTTCGGGTCATCGGACGCTCCCCGCGGCCCGCGCCCGCGCTCGCACTGATGCTGGTGTTGGGCGTTCTGGCAGCTCCGTCCGCGCAAGCCGCGGTCAGCCAGGTAGGCAACTGCAAGATCATGTCGTCGTCACAGTGCCCGGGGGCGGATCTCCGCGGCGCCGACCTCAGGGGCGCCCATTTTCTATACGCGAACTTTCAGGGTGCCGACATGACGGGGGCGTACCTGACCGGCGCCAGGTTCACCGGCACGAACCTAAGCGGCATCAAGGGCGCGGACGCGAACTTCTCAAACACGATCTTCTACTACTCGAGTCTCGCCGACGCCAATCTCGATCGGGCCAACTTCACCGGCGCGGTCATCGAGTCGACCGAGATGGCCAACGTTCACGCGCACGGCATGACGGGGAACTACGCCTCCTTCCCCGCCAGCAACCTCAGAGGCGCGCAGCTCAACGGCGCCAAACTGCGGTCAGCGAACCTCGCCGGGATTCACATGGTGGGCACGAGCCTTTCGAACGCAGATGCCCCCTCCGCCAACTTCTCGGGCTCGAACCTCTATCAGGCCGACCTCAGCGGCGCGTGGGTCGACAATGCGAACTTTCACAAGACCTACGCTCCCGAGGCGAACCTCACCAACATCCACGCGGAGAGCGCGCAGATGACCGAAGCGATCTTCCACAACATCAGCGCCACCGGCGCGCAGTTCCAACGCGCGAACCTCGACAACAGCAACTTCTCGTTCTCCGACCTAAGCCGCGCCGCGCTACTCCACATGCAGGCGCGGAACACCTACTTCGGCTACTCCCAGATGCACCACTCTGAACCCTCGTTCAGCAACTTCACGGGTGCCGGGTTTCAGCACGCAAACATCGCCGACACGATTTGGTCTCAGGCGAACCTGACCAATGCGATCTTCCGCGACGCTCATTTCTCGAACAGCTGGTTCCCGAGCGCGTATATCACGGGGACCCAACTGTTCCCGAGTGACATCGCTACGGACCCCCTCGCCCGAAACTCCTTCTTCAGCTACGTCCGCGCGGTGATCGATGCCTACGGCTCCTACGGGAAATGCAATGGCTCGACCGACCGTGAGAGCATGAATTGCGAGGGGTTGAACGAGGTTGCCGACGCCACCTACCCGTTCGGCCAGCGCGTCGGTTTCGGCTGGGGCAGTCTGCGTAGCGACAACACACATGGCTTCTACATCGCCGGCACCGACAACAAAAAGCTCGAGGGCGTCGCCAGCTCCAACCTCGGCGCCTTCTCCGTCCACGGCGCCTACAACTGGCCCTACATCTCCGGCACGCTCAATGACGCCGCTCCCGGGGAGGTCGGCGGTCCCCTGGCGCAAAGAATCGACCGCGTCAACCGCTTTTTCGACCCGGGCTACGCGCTCCACTTCCACGGTTGGCTAAGGCGGAGCGTCGGCGCGAGCACCCGCTGACCTTCAGCCGCGAGAGTGTCCTACACCGAGAACTGTGTCGGCCTGAACGGAACAGAGATTCATGCCTACAACCAAAGTGAAGAACTCACTCCAGCGAGTGACTGGTCCTGATCAGGATGACGCCGGCAGCCGCTAGGCGAGCCAGGGGAGTGTCCTAGGAAGTGTGTAGGCATGAGCGAATTGGAGTCTCATGCCTTCATCCAGTACAGACCAAGAGAAGTTCCTCGAGCGAGCGAGTGTCTCTGACCGGGTGGGCGCCGGCGGCTCGCCGTCAGGCGAGGCGACGGCGCCCCCGCCTGGGATCCTTGAGCGGTTGCCGGACGAGATGCGAGAGAAGCTGCCGGACGAGCTCGTGGACGAGCTGCTGGCCGGTGCTAAGACCGAGGAGGAGATCTTCGGTCAGGGCGGGCTTTTCAACCAGTTGACCAAGCGGCTGGTGGAGCGGGCGATGGAGGTCGAGCTGACCGACCATCTGGGGTATGAGCCGCATCAGGAGCCGCCGGGCGGTGCCGGGAACACGCGCAACGGGAAGGGCAAAGGGAAGCCCTTGTTGCCGGGCGGGCGGCCTCGGTGATAGCCGGGCATCGTTGCCGGTGAGCGACGGTGGCCGGCGGCATCTAGCAGCACGGATTCCATGAATCCTCCCTTGGTGAATAGGTTGAGATGCGCAGCTATTCGAACCGAGCCGCCGCTACCGCTGGGGAAGGGACCGCCCGCTACACGACGCGCGCTCTTGGTGTCCGCGCGCAAAGCGCGACTGGCAGCGCCGGCGGCGAGATGCCTGCGGAATCACGGATGCAGGTGACAATCGGCGGCGCTCAGGAGCGACCGTGGAGCTCGGTCAGCGCTCCCAGCCAAGGTCGCTCCCGGCGCAAGCAGGCCACCGGCCGACGGCGCGCGGCGGCGCTTTGCGCTCCCTATTGTTTGCGCCGGTGGACCTATGCCTGCTGATCGAAGGACATGAGGGGGCCACCTGGCCGCAGTGGCAAGCGCTCGCGCTCGCGTGCCAACAGCACGCGATTCCGGCCTTGTTCCGGTCCGACCACTACCTGGACAGCGTGCACCCGGAGCGTGGATCGCTCGACGCATGGGGGACGCTCAACGCGCTCGGTGCGGTGACCTCGACGCTGCGGCTCGGAACGATGGTCTCGCCGGTGACCTTTCGACATCCCTCGACCCTCGCCAAGCTCGTCACAACCGCGGACCATGTCTCAGCCGGGCGGATCGAACTCGGACTCGGTGCCGGTTGGAACGAGCACGAGCACGTGGCCTACGGCTTTCCGTTCCCCGCCACCCGGACACGGACGGACATGCTCGAAGAGTACTTACAGGTCGTCCTCGGGAACTGGTCCGACGGGCCGTTCTCATTCGACGGCGAGCATTACCGGCTGTCCGGCCTCGACGCGCAGCCAAAGCCGGTCCAGCGGCCCCATCCGCCGCTGATCGTGGGCGGGAACGCGGGGCCGCGGAGCTGCGAGCTAGCCGCTCGGTTCGCCGACGAATACAACACCGTCTATCCGACACTCGCGCAGGCACGTGACCGGCGCAAGCGGGTCCTGGCTGCGTGCGAGCGCGCCAGGCGCGGGCCGATCCCGTTCTCGATCATGACGGCGGTGATCGCCGGCGCCGACGAGCGAGACCTGCGAGATCGGGTCGCGCGGGTCGCTCAAGTGCGCTGGGACGGGCCCGACGCGATGCTGGCCGAGCGTCCGCCGGGTTGGGTGATCGGCGTCGTCGACGAGGTGGCGGAGCAGTTGATCGCGCTGCGCGACGCGGGCGTCAGTCGCGTGATCTGCCAGCACCTCGCACACGACGACCTCGACTTCATCGAGCTGCTCGGGGGAGAGCTCGCTCGATTGGTCGCCTGAGCACGAACGAGCCCGTCGCAGAACCCCATCCGCCACCGAACGCACCTGCGCTCGAGCGGATGCGGCGTACGGCTACTAACGACGCTGTCGCGTCAGACCCGTCCGCTGAACATTCGCACTCGCGGGGGCTATACGAACAGTGGCCTGCAGACTCGCGGCGACATGAATGCGGACGTCCTGTGTCAACCTCCGGGCGCGGTAGCGGATGTCGGCTTGCCGTCAAGCGCTTCGCGCTCGGCCCTGCGGGCCGCCGTGTTGGTGACCGCAGCGCCGAGCATCCGCTGGGTGGCGGTGAGGTCGGGCATGGGGCCCGAGGAGGTGGGGATGGTGACGGTGATGTGCTGTTGCAGGCCGCGGTGGCGGGCGGGCTCGTAGGGGGTGCGGTCTTGCCAGCACCGCCACACGACACGGCATCAGGCGCGTCCGACGGTGCGAAGCGCGCGCGGATGGTCGTGGCCGCGGGCGCGCGCGTCGGCGTAACGGTCTTGTGCCCATGGTGCCAGTGGCGGGTGCTGTCGGCCAGCGTGCAGAACGCGCCACGCAACCGCTTGTTGCAGCCCCAGCGGAAGCTGGCGGCCTTGTGCTTGCCGGATTCGACCGCCACGGCGGCTTGGCCGGCGTCGGCGGCGAGCGTGTCCCGTGTCGGGTAGCGGTCGCGGCAGTCGCCGATCTCCGCCAATAGTTCGGCGGCGGTCACGACGCTGCCCGGGGTGCGGAACAGCGAGGTGAAGATCTCGCCGTCGGGGTGCTGCCGTAGCGCGGCGGCGATCTGCTGGGTGAGCTGTTTGATCTGCTCGACGAGCGGTGTGATCGCCGCGACCAGCGCGAGCACGAGCGCGCGGCGGGCGGCCAGCTCGACCTCGCCGACGCGCCCTTCGGGCGCGCGCCTGAGCTTGGCCAGCAGCTCGGCGGGCTTCTGACCTCCCGAGTAGTGCTGGCGCGCGAGGAACGCGACCAGGCGCCGCTCGCCCAAGCCACGCGCGTCAGCGGGGCTCGGGTAGCGCTCAAGGAACGCGGGCGAGATCGGGCTGTCGAGTTTGGCGAACAGGCCGATCGGACCGGGCCAGAACCGCTCGAGCTCGGCACGCAGCTGACCGCTCAGCGCGACCCTGGCGTGCACCAGATCCTCACGCGTGCGGGTCAGCGCCCGCAGCGCCTTCGTCTGATCCGAGTCCGGCAAGCCCACAGTCGGTCGGACTCTGCTCGCGTTCCTCAACAACCTCTGAACAAGGTCAGACCAAACCCGGAAGCCTGCTACTTCTCCTAGCATTGAGCCCCACCGCTGACCAGAGCGGCCGGCGACAGTGCTCAACCGACAGGCTGGACCTCGATCCAGGCGACGGCCACGGGACGCTCGAGCTCCGGCAATATTCGTCCGATGGAAACGGTCGAGCTGGCGGAGGCCGCAACCGAGTTACTGAGTGACGACTGGCTAGACCCGTGGAGTATTGACAGCCAGACACGCGCTGGTTGGAGGGAGCAGGTCCGCCAGCTCTTGGCCGACGTCGTCTCACACGCTGATCTCTGGTGCGTGCTGCCGCCAGCCACGAGTGATCGCCTTCCAGAAAGCGTCGAGCGACTTCCCGGCGTGCTCGCACTCCTCGACGACACAGCGCTCTACCGCGTCGTGCCCTGGATCTCGGATGGCCAGCTCGGGTTGCGCACCGAGCGGATTCCCTTCGCGAGCTTCCGCCACGTCCTAGTCAGCGACACCCGCCACGAAGGCACGGCGCGCGAACGGCACTGGCAATTTCGAACCGAAGGCGACGAGTTCAACCAGAGCGCCTCAGAGGGTGGGATGCGCACGCCCCGAACCAACAAGTTCATTCACGAGCTAGCGCGTAGGCTCAGCTGGCCATTACCACCATGAGTTCGGTGCGCGCGTTGCCGACGAGAGCTTTGGCACCCCGGCTTCGCTTGCCCACACTGCTTTGCCGCCGGCGATCCAGATGCCCGCAGCTCGGGGCAAGCGCGGAGAAACCCGTCATCTGAGCTGAGCCGCGGTCTCCGGGTTGGTCGAGCGGCAGCCCGTCAGGTCTGCCACGCCCTCCGTCGGCCATCAAGGTCGGGCGCTTCGCGCCTCAATGCGGACCGCTGACGCGGCTCCCTTGACTGCCGCCGTCACGCCCGGCCAGGTCGGGTCATGCCCTCAACCAATCCCCCGGAGGCCTCACATGACCCCGACTTATGCCGAAACCCTCAAATCGACAACCGGCGGTTCAACGACAAGTATCCCAGCGGATCACGCGCCGCTCGGCATAACACCGGCCCCGGCATTAAACGGCAACCCGGTCGGCAAGCGCACCGAGCTCGGCCGCTACACGATCACCCGCGGCGAGCGCGTCCTCTACGGCCAGCGCATCCAGGGTGTGGTGCGCGTCACCGACAACCCCGCCAGCGGCCGCGCCGTCTTGGTCGAGCGTGGGC
This sequence comes from uncultured Solirubrobacterales bacterium, assembly GCA_963770735.1. Taxonomy (GTDB): domain Bacteria; phylum Actinomycetota; class Thermoleophilia; order Solirubrobacterales; family Solirubrobacteraceae; genus Palsa-465. Next base: position 700,635 of record CAVYRB010000003.1, read on the forward strand.
TCGAGGACGACGGCTACGCCGCCCTCCTAGCGCTCGTGGCCGACTACATCGGCCAGGCCGAACGCCACGACGAGATCCCGATGCTCGTCTCGCTACTCGACTGAGCAACGCGATACTAAGGACGGTGCCGCCCGCCGCCGGCGCAATAGATCGTAGGTGGGCGATGACTCTTAGGTCTCGCGGTTGAGCCCCCCGCTGCAGACGCCTGAGCCGCGGGCTCGACGGGCCCGTACTTGGCCGGGGTAGGCGCTGTTGCTCAGCTCCCGCCGCCCGCGCTTTGCGGGCAGCACGCGGGAGCCGCAGTCGCCACAAACTTCCCCGCGCCAAGTGTGGTCGGCTTCGCGTGCGGCGATCCCGGCAATCGCAAGCCCAGCGATCGGGTCAAGCCACCACCAACCGAGCGCGGCGTTGGCGGCAACGCCCGCGAGTGCGGCGACGGCGCTCAGCGCACACAGCCAGGACTGCGCAGCGTCGCCTGCGGTCGCCGAGGAGCCGAGCTGCGCCGCGACTCGTTGCTTGGCGCGGGCGAGCAGGGGCATCACCACGATCGCGGCGCCGGCCACGGCGACCCCCAGCCAGCTCGCACCGGGGCGTGAGCCTGCGGCGAGCGTCGCGATCGCATCGAAGCTCACGACCAGAGCCAGTGCGACAAAGCACGCTGCCACGAGCTGCTGCGCGCGGCGCTCGGCCGCCTCAGAGCGGTCGCGGCCGGCCGTGTAAAGCCACAGGATGGTGCCCGCCGAGGCCAGCTCGATCAACGAGTCAAGCCCGAACGCAATTAGGGCGACCGAGCCCGCGAGCACCGCGGCGGTGATCGCGACCCCGGCCTCGAGCGTCATCCATCCGATGCTCAGCAGCGAGAGCGTCCTCGCGCGGCCGATCAGCCCCGAGCGAATCGGCTCGCGGCCGGTTCGGATCGCAGCTGGCAGCGGAACCTGTGTGCTCACGCCGCTGCCGCATCTTTGAGGATTATCACCTGGAGCAGCGAGTGGCCGCGGGCGGTGAGCGCGTACATGACCATCTTGCCCTCGCGGCGCGAGCTCACGAGGCCCGCGGTGCGCAACGCGCGAACGTGATGGGAGACTAGATTCTCGGAGCGCTCGGCCACCCAGCTCAGGTCGCACACGCATAGCTCGCCGCCGTCGCGGAGCGCGACCGCGAGCATTAACCGCGTCGGGTCGCTGAGCGCCTTAGCGTCCCGGGCCAACTCCTCGGCGTCGGCTGGGTCGAGCCGAGCTCTGCGCAGCTCCTCGGCGCGCGGAAGATCGAGACACAGCAGATCGCAGCGGTCAACGGACACCGCATCATCCTAACGTCCGTTGGTACATATGGGCGTTCTCGCGTTCGCGCTCGGCGTAGTCGCGGGTTCGCGCGAATTTGGTCCGCGCGCTGACCGGTTGACCGTGAGCGCGACGACCGGTGCGCGGTTCTCTGCCGGCCGGGCGTTATCTTCGGCCACAGGCATGGCGGTGCGTGTGCAGCGCAGGTTCTCGATCGGACCGCTTGCGGCGGTGATGCTGATGCCCGCTGCCGCGTTTGCGGTCCATCAGCTGCGCTACTGGCTGGCGTTCGGGGGGCATGCCGGAGCTGCGCTTCAGGCGCAGGGGCATTCGTATCTGCACTCGGTGGTGCCATGGATCGTGCTGCTGCTGGCGGTCGCGATCGGCGTGTGTCTGCGGGCGCTGGGCCGAGCGCTCGGTGGCGAGTGTTCGCTTTCGCGCTACACGATCTCGTTCGTCGGGCTGTGGCTGGTCTGTGCGGCGTGCCTGGTTGTTATCTACGCCTCGCAGGAGCTTCTCGAGGGACTCTCCGCGACCGGGCATCCGGGCGGCTTGGCGGGCGTCTTCGGGTACGGCGGCTGGTATTCGATTCCTGCGGCGGTGTCGGTCGGACTGGTCCTGGCGGCGATCCTCCACGGGACACGGTGGGCCCTGGGCGAGATCGCCCGTCGACGTAGCAGCCGCCGCCCGTTCCCATTGCTCCCGCTCGTCGGCCCGCGCGTTTCAGGGGATGTACTCCTACCTAGGCTCGCGCCGCTGGCGGAGGGGTGGTCGGACAGGGGACCGCCGCCCGGCGTCGGCTAGCGGCGCGTTTCTCCCCCCGGGCGGATCGCGCCACCTTCGCCCGTCGTCGAGACCGGCGATCGGTTCCGGAGCGGTCTCACTGGCCCTTGTCCGCGGCGCGCTCCGGCGACGGTCGCCGTTTCCTCGGCGGCGGGTTTCGAGCGTTCCCCGACCTAGAGGAGTTTGAGTATGAGCACTACCGCACCGCGTCTGCGGGCCGCCGGCTTCGCCGGCCCGCCCGTGATCCGCCGCCTCGCGCGCGCGGGCACTTCGTGTCGGACAGCCCCTGACGGTTTAGTCCGTGCTTGGGCTGAGCTGCATGAGGTGACGGCATGAACACGGCACGCAAGGTTCCTTGGAGCGTTCTGAGCCGCGGTTCTTTGGTGGCGGGGATCGCGGCACTGGGCGCCGGGTGCGCGGCTGCCGGTAATACGCAGTCCAGCTCGATCGGCACGTCAGCGAAGAGCTCGAGTCGCTCGGGTGCGATGGCGGGGATGAAGATGGGCGGCAGCTCATCTTCGGCCGTGGCAACGGCTGGCGGGATCAAGGCGGTACCCACCCAGACGCTGGCGCAGGCGAGCTGGCAGGGAATGAGGATCAGGGCGATGGCGATGACCGCGGTGCCGTTCGTGATCTACAACGGTGGCAGCGAGCAGATGGTCAAGCCGGGTCGGAACACGAGCTTTCACCTGATGGTGATGCTCTCCGACGCGCAGACCGGCGTGGCGATCCCCTACGCGACGGTGTGGGCGACGATCAGTAAGGCGGGCAAGGTCGTCTACGACGAGCGGCAGTGGCCGATGATCTCGCGGTACATGGGGCCGCACTACGGCAACGACGTCTCGGTGCCGGGTGCCGGCGCCTACCGGCTCAGCCTGCTGATCTCACCGCCCGTGTCGGCGCGGCACGTCGAGTACCAGAAGGTGTGGCTCAAGCCGCACCGGGTCACGCTCAGCTTCCACTGGAAGCCGGTCACGTGAGCAGGGGGGATAGCAGCGGCAGGAGCGCGGGGGTGACCCGCCGGCGGTTCCTGCTCGGGGCCTCGGTGGTCGCCGCGGGCGGTGCGGCGGTGGGGCTCGAGCGGGCGGTTAGTAGCGAAGGCAAGCAGCTTCCGGCGGTGGCGCTTCCAGCGCCACCGCCTGGGCTGCCCGCCCGCCAGCACGCGTGGGGAGCGACGCTCGCCCGCGACGGCGACGGCAACTCGATTGCCCCGCGGTTTGACCGTTTGCTGCTGCTCGACGTCAACGGCGGTCCGGGCGCGGGCTACGCACGGATCCTCGAGGCGTCGCTGCGCACGCTCGAGCGCACGTACGCCTGGGGTCCGTCTGGGCTCCTGTTCACCGTTGGCTGGAGCCCCGATTACTTCGAGCATCGCCTGGGCGTGCGGTCGCCGATTCCCTACGCCCGGGCGCTGTCGGACTTCGAGCAGCCGGCGATCGATACCTATGACTGCTGCCTGCACCTCGCCAGCGACGACGAGCAGCGTCTGGCCGCCGTCGAGGCGGCGCTGATCCACGGCGCGCCGCTGCCGGGAGCGCAGGGATCGGTCGATCTCTCGAGCGTGCTGCGCTGGCGAGAGACGAGGACGGGCTTCGCCGGTCAGGGGCTGCCCGCCGCCCGGCAGACTGTCGGAGGGATCCCACCCGGCGACCCGGTATCGAAGGACGCTCCGCTGTTCATGGGGTTCAAATCGAATCTGAAGCGCAACCAGGCCTCCGAGGATGACGTGACGATCCGGTCCGGTCCGTTCGCCGGTGGCACGACGATGCATGTCAGCTACATGCGGCTGCGCCTCGACAGCTGGTATCGCGATCTGTCCGAGCGCGAGCGGGTTGCGCGGATGTACGCCCCGCAGGTCACCCCGAAACAGGTCGGCCAGTTCACCACCGACGCCGAAAGCGATCCCAACCAGCTCGGCCAGGCGATCACCCGCTACGGGGTGGTCGGGCACTCGCAGACCTCGGCGCGGGCGCGCCGCAATGGCCGGCCGATCATCCTGCGCCGTGACTTCAACACAGTCGATGGCGGTCAGGCGGGCCTGCACTTCGTGGCCGTGCAGCGCACGATCGAGGATTTCGTGAAGACGCGCACCGCGATGAACGCGAGCTCGGCGCAGCTGCAGAACCCCGCGATCACTGACACCGTCAACAACGGGATCAACGAATTCATCTTCGTGCTCAAGCGGGCCAACTACATGCTCCCTGCGCGACCGCTGCGCTCCTTCCCGCTGCTGATGGGCCGCGCTGGCGCGCTCGAGCCTGACTAGCGCACCAGGATGAGGTCGCTGCGCAACGCGGTCAGGCGGTGGACACCGGTGTTGGCGCTGCTGCTCGCCTTCGGCACCGGCGGGGTGATCGGCACACCGGGCGCGCTGGCCGACGGCGATCCGGGTAGCGACGTGCTCGTCTACCAGCAGCTGTTCCTGGAGGGCGACGCCGGGATCTCGGTCGCGCGACAGGCGAGATTGGGAGGACTCTTGTCCGCCGCCGCCAGCCACGGGTTCCCGATCCGAGTGGCGATCATCGCCAGACCCTCCGACCTCGGGGCGGTCACGGCGCTGTGGCGCCAAACCCCGCGCCTATGCCCGCTTTCTGGGGCTCGAGCTCTCGCTTACCTACAACGGCCGGCTGCTCGTCCTGATGCCGAATGGATTCGGGTTCAACTGGGCAGGGCACCCAGTAACCGCCGCGTATCGCACCCTCGGCGGCATCCGCGTCAGACCGGGTGGCACCGGGCTGGCGGACGCGGCGCAGGCCGCCGTCACCTCCCTGGCGGCCAAGACGGGCATTCGGCTTGCGAGGCCCAAGCAGACACCCCAACGATCGGCCCGAGGATCGCAACCGAGCTCGTCGCCCGCCCCGCGCGGCGCATCGGGCTCGGGCGTCGGCACGGTCGTGGCCGAGTTGGTGGCTGCGCTCGCCGCGGCCGCTGGTCTCGGCCTCATCGCCCTCCGCCTCCGGCTCTGGGCCCGGGTCCGGCGAGCGCCCTCAGCGGTGGTGCTCGCGGGAGCGGTCGCGGTGACCGGCGGCACCGGAGTGGCTGCGCTGGCCGTGATCGGGTCCCCGAGCAACGCGAGCAGTCAGACGCTGGCCGGCAATCCGAACCTGGATCCCGGGACCACGATCTCCGGCCGGGCGCCCGGCTTCAGGCTGACCGATCAATTCGGCCAGCCGGTATCGCTGCACCCCTTCCGGGGAAAGGTCGTGCTGCTCGCTTTCAACGACTCCGAGTGCACCACGGTCTGCCCGCTGACCACGACGGCGATGCTCGACGCCAAGCGGATGCTCGGCCCGGCCGGCAACCGCGTCGAGCTGGTCGGCGTCGCCGCGAACCCCAAGGCCACCTCGCTCGAGGACGTGCTCTCGTACTCGCAGCTGCACGGGATGCTCCACGCCTGGCACTTCCTGACCGGCTCCGTAGCAGAGCTCGAGCACGTCTGGCGGGCCTACAAGATTTCCGCGGCGATCCAGGGCGGCGAGATCGCTCACACGCCCGCGCTATTCGTGATTGACTCGCACGGCACATTCAGGAAGCTGTACACGACCCAGCAGTCCTACTCCGCGGTCGGGCAGCTGGGACAGCTGCTGGCCCACGAGGCGTCAAACCTGTTACCGGACCATCCCGAGGTGCACTCAAACCTCGACTACGGCGAGATCACCGGAACCGATCCGCGCGTTCCGGCAGCCCTGCCCCGGTTCGGTGGTGGCAGCGTGCGCCTGGGACCGGGCCAGCCACACCTGTATCTGTTCTTCGCGACGTGGGATCGCGAGATCACGGGGCTGGCGGCACAATACAACGCCGCCGGACACCAGGACTTCGACGCCCACTTCAACGTCCCGACTTCGACCTACCGCGCCTACCGCTTCCCGTGGAGCGCACAGCCGCCGACACTCCCAGCCCTCGCGGTCGCGCCGAACCCGGATGGCTCCACCAACCTCTACGCGAGCTGGAACGGAGCCACGGACGTCGCCTCATGGCGCGTGCTCGCAGGGTCCACACCGGGCTCGCTGAGCACGATTGGCCAGGAGCCCAAGACCGGCTTCGAGACCCGGATCGCAGTCCACAGCGCCTCCGCCTACTTCGCGGTGCAGCCGCTCGACTCCAGCGGCAACGCGCTCTCAACGTCGACGCCCAGGGCAACGCCAGCGCACCTGGCGATCTACGGGCGGAGCGCGTTCGTGTCCGCGAACGGGTTCGGAGGAATCCCCGCCGGATGCTTCGCCAACCACCCGTGCCACGTCGCGACAACGATCTCCGCCGGCCGGACCGTGATCGCCCGCACCGGCAACGAGGCGGTCGGCGAGAACGACTCGGCGATCCTCTACTTCCAGCTCTCCGGACAAGGACGCGCGTCGCTGCAGCACGCCCGCGGCCGCCGGCTCGCGGTCCAGATCAGCGCGCACGACAGCTCCGGCACGGCCGCCAACACCTCGCTCAACCTCGTTCCCTTCCAGACGAACGGCGACGGACCCCACCGGAGCCTGACCAACTCCTCGACGCTCAAGATCATCGGCGTCACCCACTTCGTCTCATCCGGATGGACCGGCGGGATCCTCGCCGGCTGCGCCGGAGGCACCCCCTGCCACGCCACCGCGACCGTCTCCGCCGGAAACACGGTGATCGCCCACACCGGCTCTGAATTTCTCGGCGCCAACGAACTCGGATACCTGTACTTCACCCTCACCGCAGCCGGGCACGCGATGCTCGCTCACGCCCCCGGAAACCAACTCGGCGCGCAAATCACGCTGACCAACGGCTCCGCCACCGCCAGCGCGGACGTCGCGCTCGCCGCCTTCGACTGAACCGGGCACCGGCCTCGCCGCAGCTGCCGAAAGATGCCCGCGCTGGAGCCGTCCATCCTTCGGTAGCCGGCATCGAGTTAGCCGGTGAGCTCGCTCGCGCGCTCTTGCAGCAGGCCCACCAGCGTCGCCGTGTGATGACCTGGATCCGCGATCACCGCGCCGGTCACCAGCGACAGCACCGCGCGCACCTCGCCGTCCGCCTCGGCAACCAGCCGCGGAGCCGGGGGAGGATCGGCGCCCTCGAGCGCAGCGAGCTCGGCGATCACGTTCGCGTCCTCCGGACCGCCCAACCTAAGACGTACTCCCCCGACGGCCGCCACCACGTCACCTGCGGATCTCATCCGGACCAGCCGCAACTGCCGCAGAGTGACGAACTCGCATCGCCGGATGGATACCGCGTTGTCGCACTCGCCGCAAGCACATCCGTTCGACCGCTGACTGGGCGGTGGCGCCGCACGCCCGGGGGCCGCAGTTTTTCGGGGTCGGAAGCAGAGCTCCGTGAGGTGGGATCGCGGCGTTCGCGACGCCATCAGCGGTCAGCATGCCGACCGGTTCACGCCGTGCCTCGCAACCCAAACGGACGGACGTTGTTCGCTCGGGTATGCCCAACAAACCGCTCCACCAATTCGTACGACTGTGCCTCCCGGCCATATGCGTCTGCTCGCTGGCGCTGGCAGCGACGCCGGCCACCGCCGGCGCGGTCACCGTCGGGATTAGCGACAACGGCCCCGCGATGTTCTCTGAGCAGAGTTTTCTGCGGCTGAACATCCACCAAGCCCGCGACATCGTCTACTGGAACGTCGCGGTGATGCGCGACAAGCAACCGCTGCGGGCCGCCCGCGCCTGGATCCGCGCTGCCGAGCGGGCGGGCGTGAAGCCGATGATCTCGTTTGCCGGAAACGGCAACTACGTCCCCAGCTGGCGGATCTACGCACACGCGGTCAAGGCGTTCATCCACGACTTTCCCAGCGTCAAGACCTACACGCCGTGGAACGAGCCCGACTGGATCTACCGCCCACGCCTCGCCCACGATCCCAGGCTCGCCGCCGACTACTTCAACGCACTGATCCGCATCTGCCACCACTGCACGATCGCCGCGGGAGACCTGTTCCTACCCGCGAAGCAACTCGGTCCCTGGATCCGGAAATACCGGCGGTTCCTCCATGCCCGGCCCAAGGCGTGGGCGCTTCACGACTACCACGACATCCGCACCCACACCACCTCCCAGTTGCGGACGATGGCGCACCTCACCTCGGGACAGATCTGGCTCACCGAAATCAGTGGGGTGGAGCGCCGCGGACACTGGCAATACCGAAACCAGGGCGTGTTCGCCGCCGGACGCGACGAGAAGTACCTGTTCGCGCTGCCCAAGCGGTTTCATCGCCTCAAGCGGATCTACCACTACCAGTGGCAAGGGACGCAGCCCTCGCCGAACACCGGATGGGATTCCGGCCTGATCGGCCCCCTCGGAGCACCTCGACCCGCATACTGGGTGATCGCCAAAGCCGCCGGTCGCAGGCACGCACACCACAGCCGGCGCTGAGCCGCTTCGCAACCGCTGGCTGAGATGGGCCTACCACACGACGCGTCGCCCGACCCACGGGTAACCGGGCCACGATTTCACGCCACGGAGACAGGTCGTCGACGCGTTCTTCGCAACCTCGCGCGATTGCGACTTCGACGCGCTTGCGACAGTGCTGGATCCGGACGTCGAGCTCCGCGTCGACGGCGGCGCGCTACGCGAGGAAGCCTCGGTCGTTCTCAGCGGTGCGTAAGCCGTCGCGGGGCACACCGCCACCTACTCCGAGCTCTATCCGTTCGTCAGACCAGCGCTCGTCAATGGCGCCGTCGGGGTCGTGGTAACCCCACGCGGACGATTGTTCTCAGTGATGGCGTTCACCGTCACGAACGGGAAGATCGCGCAAATCGACGCTCTTCTCGAGCCGGGCGGACCGGCGGCCCCTCGGCAAGGCCGTGGCCGCGGTTTGGCATGCGTCCTGCGAGGTACGCGATCAGCTCATGCCGACTGCGTGCGCCTGTCTTCTCGAAGATCGACTTGAGGTGGTCCTGGACGGTGTGCGGTGAGATGAAGAGCGCCTCGGCCAGTTGCTTGGTGGCGAGTCCGTTGAGGACCAGCGCGACCAGCTGACGCTCGCGCCGGGTGAGCGCGTGGGCTCTGCAGAGCAAGTCGAATACCTCCTCGGAGGAGGCGCCGCGCATGGTGATCGCGACCTTCCCGTGTTCGGTGCCCTCGAGCCGGGCGCCCTCGAGCGCGGCCCAGCGTCCGTTCGGGGTACGGATCCTGACCGACGCCGGCAGACCGGTCACCGCGTCGGCAGGAGTCAGCGCCCTCGCGCCGATCTCGTAGATCGCGGGCGGGAGCAGGTCCGAGCCGGCGCTGGGCCCGCCGCCGCTCAGCTCGGCGAGCCATTGGTTGAATGCCGGCGTCCAGCTCGTCGGGTGCAGGTCGGTGTCGACGATCAGCGTTGCTGGCGGCAACGGGCGGTGCTCGCCGCCGTCGGCCTGCCAGCTCTGTACCAGTCCGCGGCGGATCAGCGCGCCGAGTGCGGGCGCGAGCTCGTCAAGCAGCCGTACGTCGTGCTCGTCAAACGGCGCGTCATCTGAGTCCCGCATCAGCTCGACGCTCCCCCAGCAGCCGTGGCGGTCGCGACACGCGGTCATCAGCTCATCGCCGATCCCGTAGGGGCTCAGGCACTCGCGCCAGCGCCTGCTGCGGGCAAGATCCCCGGCGGTAGCGCCGCTGAGCGCGACGCTCGCGCTCGGGCCGGCAACCAGGCGGGGCTTGCTCGTGATGTCGCCGTGCTCCTCGAGCGCGATCAGGCGCGGGAGCGACGGCCACAGGTCGAACTCGGCGATCCCGCTCATCGACAGCACGCTTCCGGGGTCAGTGAGGGGCCAGCACCAGCGCGTAAAGCCGACCGCGCGTCGCGTCTCGGCGATCGCCGCGCGCCGGGCGTCCTCGGCGTCGAGACCCGCGCCAACAAGCATCTCGAGGCGCTCCCGTAAACGGTTGCGGACCCGCTCACGCATCTTCGCGGACCAGCATAGACGCGGCCGGCTGCGCGGAAATCCCAGCTTCCTGGGATTGCCCGAGCGCTCCGGCCGATGGACTATCGGCCCCATGAGCGATTACACCACCCATACAGCGGCGGGCCGCGGCCCGCACCACCTGATGATCGGCACCGTCACCGTGAGCCGGCTGCTCGGCGACGAGGAGACGGGCGGCGAGCTCTCGCTGGTCGAGCTCCGCGGCCTGCCGGGCAGCGGGCCGGGCCCGCACCTCGACCCCTGGCGCGAGAGCTTCTACATCCTCGAGGGCGAGCTCACGTTCCGCTTCGAGCAGGACGGAGCCGCGCGAACGCTCGTCGCCGGACCGGGTGACGCGGTCTCCATCCCGGGGGGCGTCGGTCACGCGTTCAGCGTCAGCGGCCCCGAGCCCGCCCGCTACCTGATCGCCTCGACGCCAGCAGGCATCGACGCATTCTTCGCCGACGTCGGCGAGTCGATCGAGCGGGCCGACCTCCCAAGCGAGCCGACGCCCTTCGACCGCGACCGGCTGCTCGCCACCTTCGCGAAACACGGGCTCACGCCGTACGAGTTTCCCGGCGAAGCGCCACCGCGCTGACACGTCCAGATAGGAGAGCGATGTGGCGCCGCGGCAAGCCGACTCCGATGGTCGCCGACGCCCGGGATGCGGCTGCCTGTGAGACCCGAGGCAGCGTCGGGCCCCTTGCTCCGATGATGCGCCCAGCCTGGGATCGAGGGGTGCGGCGCCGATCAGTGCGGTAGCGAGCATTCGGCCCGACAGTTGACATGGAACGTGTCATTGTGGCATGCTCCATGCCACAATGTCGGTCAGTCTTCGTGAGCAGCACGCGAGCGCGACGCGTGAGCGCATCCTCTCGGCGGTCGCCGAGCTGCTGGAGCGCGGCGACGCCGAGGAGCTGACGATGCCCGGCGTGGCCGAGGCATCCGGCGTATCGCTGCGGACGATTTACCGCTACTACCCCACGCGCGAGCAACTGCTGGAGGCGGCCGGGAGGTGGATTGGCGACGAGCTGTTCCAACATCCCTACCCGCGCGACCTCGACGAGGTGGCCGACCTCTACCAGGCAGGTTGCGGGGACTTCGACGAGCGGCCGGGGCTTGTCCGGGCGCTGGCGTTCTCCCAGCTTGGGCAGCGCGCCCGCGGCTACCGTCGCCGCGAGCGGCTCGAAGCGATCAGGCGCGCCCTGCGGTCTGAACTTCCGCAGCTTCCGGCGCCAGAGCTCCGGCGCGCCGAGGCGGTAATGGCGTATCTACACAACATGCTGGCGTACACGGCGCTGCGCGAGGAGAGCGGACTCTCCGGCGAGGAGATCGGCGAAGCCGTCGGGTGGGCGATCCGGACGCTGGTCGAGGACCTGCGTCAGCGAAACCTCGAGTCCCAAGGAGGTACGAGATGAGTGAGCAGGTAGTCATGCGCGGCACGGGGGAGGGGCGAACGCTGCTGGTCGGCGGCGGCGACTACGTCACCTTCAAGGTTCGCAGCGCCGAGACCGACGGCTCGTATTTCTGCTTCGAGGTCTCGACGACGCCCGGATTCGGGCCGCCGCTACACACCCATTCCTACCGCGAGCTTTTCTACGTGCTCGAAGGTCATTACGAGTTCACGCTCGAGCGCGACGGGCAGGCGGAGACGATCGTCGGCGGTCCCGGCACCGTGATCGCCGTTCCGCCCGACGTGCCGCACACATTCAAGAACGCAACCGGTGAGGCGGCGCGGCTGTTGTTCGTTCACCAGCCGGCGGCGCTGGAGGAGTTCTTCGAGGAGTTCGGCGTCCCGGTCGACGACGCGGGCGAGATCCCCGACGCTTTGCAACCGCCCGACCACCGGGTCATGGCCGCGGCGCTCGAGCGCAACGGCGTGCACGTCGTTGCCCAGCAGAACCCGATGCGGTGATGCAAGCAGTCGCCCCGCGGCGCGAAGGCGCCGCCAATCGCCGTCACGGAGGTGCACGGGAGCTACTTCAAAAGAAGCTCGACGCCCACGACAGCTGTGCGCCGAGGAGATCGAACCGCTAGCGAGTAATGCCCGACCCCACTCCAGCCGAGGAGGACAGCGTGGAGAAGCAGGTGGTCAACCCCTGGACATTGCAGGACCGATTCGGATTCGTCCAAACCTGGGGCAGGCCGGCGTCGAGCAGGCCGCCAGCTGATCGGCGTAGCGAGACTCGCGCTGCCCGAGCTGCTCGTTGAGGTCGAGGCAACGGCGTCGAAGTGAGCGGGCGCTAATCCAGCCACAGCGCCCCGTCCCGAGAGAGCATGCGGGTTACCACTCGCGGCTCGGGTAGAACTCAGGCTGGTTTGAGCCTTAACCGACTAACCCGCGGAATCGCCCGCGAATGCGAATCGGTCTGCCTGCTGACCGTTAGCAGCCCCAGCTCGCAACCTTCTTGCGCTGCCCGGGTTCGCTGCGGCGAGATCGTCAGTCAAGACCGAGCGGGAGGAACGCTGGCGTGCCAAATATCCTCGGGCCAGGTAGGAAGGTCGGCCGACGTGCATCGCTTGGAGCTGCGCTGATCGCGCGAGCGATGACCCTCTCGATCCTGGCGCCGATCGGCCTGATGACACTGAGTGCGCCGGCGCTCGCCGCTAGCGATTCGCCGCTCGGGCGCGTCCTCAGACAGGGGGACACGGGTCCGGCCGTCAGGACGCTCCAGTCCTGGCTGACTCGAGTCGGGCTCCGGACATCGGTCGACGGCATGTTCGGGCCGGCGACCAAGCGATCGGTCAGGGAATTTCAGCTCACCGCCAATCTCAACCCGCCGAGTGGGACCGTCGGCGACCGCACCGCGACCACCCTCCAGCGCTGGGTACGGCAAGGCAAGCTCGTCCGCGGCGGCTCCCGCCGCTACCACCCTGCCAACGGGGGCGGAAGCGGCGGCAGCAGCATCGGCAGCGGGCCGTCGCGTTGGGTGTTCCCGATCCGGCCCGCCCGACGGGTGCTCCCGCCATCGGACTGGACGCAGGATCAGGGCGTAGACATCGGCACGGTCAACAACGCGTGCGGCTCGAACGCCGTGGAGGTGGCGGTCACGGCCGGCACGATCGTGCAGGAGGGAATCGACGGATTCGGTCCGTACGCCCCAGTGCTGAAGGTCGCGAGCGGACCGTACGCCGGCCGCTACATCTACTACGGGCACGCAAAGCCCGCCCTGGTGAAAGTCGGAGACCACGTCACCGCCGGACAGCCGATCGCGGACGTCGGATGCGGACAGGTCGGGATCTCTGACGCTCCGCACCTCGAACTCGGGATCAGCGCCCCGGGCGGCCCGACGTGCTGCCCGTCCATGCATCAGACCTCGCAGCTGACCTACAGCATCGTGCGCAAACTTTGGAACGGCGCGCCGTAGCACGCGCGCCGGTTGAGCCGGAACGCAGCAAGCCGACGACCTCATCTCCTAACGCAATCGTCGGTCAGCGTGTCAAGAACAGTGCCGAGGTACCGATTCGAGTCCTCCGCGGAGTCGGGCACGACAGCTTCTCGTCGTTGGTGACCTGCTCGAGCCAGCTGCCGCGAATCTCGTCGTAGAGCTGGAGAAAACGCCCAACTCAAGCGGGGCGAAGCGGGCCTCCACTTTTCCTATCTAAGTAGGTCCACCATCGACGCGCTCGCGATGACTGCCGAGCACTCGCCCGAGCGTCGGCGGGATTCGCCGACCGTCCACCGGCGAATCCCGCGAGGGCCCGGCCGTGGACGTCGCGTCGCGACCACCTCCCTCCGCCGGCACCGTACCCCTCGATCGACACAGTTCAAAGCATGCTGGTTCGACCGCTGACCGTTTCAGCCGGATGGACGCGCGGCGCGCTCGCGACGATCGCCGAGCAGTCGCCGGAGGTTTGGACGGCTCGGGTACCTGTCCTTCGCGCTCACCTCGGCCGGGCACGCGGTGCTGTCCCGCGTTCCGGCAACCAACTTACATTCCACGTGACCTTTACCCAGGCATCCGCCAATGCGAACGCAGACGCTGCGCTCGTGTCATCAGGTGAGCGGCGCCCCGGGCCAGACTCTCCACCGGGCGAGCGGCTCGAGCTTCGGACCGCTCCACATCACGCCGACCGCTCGCGCCAACGGCAGCGGGACGGGGTGATCGTGCGGCGTCGAGGCTCTGGAACGGTCGCCGCCCTGACCGGTTCCCGCGCGGTACCGCGACCGCCAGCCCTCAGCGAGTGTTACCGGAGTGGTGTTAGTGATGGCAGGGCTTCGGACATCGATCTCACACACCCGATCGCGACACCGGGCGCTGGCACTGACCGGTCGCTCTCGCCGCTGGAGACGACCCGCGCAATGCGTTGTATGCGGCATGCGGGTCTGCAAAGACGACGCGGTCGGGCTCCTGCCAGCCGGAATCGCGCATGCCGAGTGCGCGCTCGTCCATATGCTCGAGCTCAGCGAATCGCACCAGGCTGAACACGTCGCTGACTCGGCGGCCTCGCGCCGGGAGTCACAGGTGCGCGAGTTCGAGGGCGCGGTCCGCGCGCTCCTCGCTAGCGCGGGCGACGGACGCCGCCCGTGAACTCGTGAGAAACGGCGCTGCCTAAAGCTTGGGTCGGCCGCTCGCCGGTTCGGGTGTCAGCGCCACCGCCCGCGCCAGCAGCTCGGCGAGCCGGGAGACCTTCGAGGTGTCGATGAAGATCGCGTCCTTATCGATCCAGTCGGGGTCGCGGATGTAGCAACGGATCTCGTACTGGTGCTGCTTCGGCGGTGTCAGGACATTCGCACCGCGGGCGCTCCATTCGGCGTACACGGCCTCGATGTCCTTGACCCGGATATTGAGGAAGCTGCTGACCCGGTCGGGATCGCGTGGCGTCTCCAGGCTGACCGACGGCTTGTCGTCCGTCCGTCCGCCGCCGACATTGATGATGATCCAGCTGTTGGATAGCGCGACATAGGTCAGCCCTCCGGGGCCGGAGAAGGCCAGCCTGCCGCCGAGTACTTCGGTGTAGAAGCGGCGGGAACGCTCGACATCGTCTGAAACGATGAAGTGGGCCAAGACCAGCTCCTGGTCGATGTTGCTCATGCTGACCTCCGTTGTTGGAATTGATTCCATAGTCGTGGCTTAAGTCACAGGTCCAGCACCACGTCGTCGCGTGGCTGTGAGCAGCAGATGAGCGCGCTTCCGTCGGCGGGGGGTTCGACCGGTTCAGGGTTGTATTTGAGATCGCCGGCGATCAGGGTGGTCTCGCACGTGTGGCAGACGCCGGTCCGGCACGACCAGCGTACGGGCACGTCGCACGCTTCGGCGAGTTCGAGCAGGCTGCTGTAGTCGCTGTCCCAGGGGATCGCGAGGTTGCTGCGGGCGAACTCGATCGTGGGCCCGTTCCCGGGTTTGCCGGCTGGTGGGTGGGGCGTCCGGGCGGGTGTTGCTGCGATTCCCGGGGTGACCCCCGGCGCGGGGCCGAACGGTTCGGTGTGGATGCGTGCGGCGTCGATCCCGATCGCCGCCAGCGCGGCGCTGATCTCGTCCATGAAAGGCGCGGGCCCGCACAGGTATGCCTGGGCATCGGGGGGTAGTTCGAGTTCGGCGAGCACTGATCCGGTGAGACGGCCCGCGGTGTCGAAGTCACGGCCTTCGACATCGTTCGGACCTGGACGGCTGTAATACACGTGCCTGCGCGCGTTCGGGAGCGACGCGATGAGAGCCCCGGCCTCGGCGGCGAACGAGTGCTCGCGGTTGTTGCGTGCGGAGTGCAGGCACCAGATCTCGCGATCGGAATGCTTCTCCGCCAGCGCGTGAAGCATCGCGAGAACTGGGGTGGCTCCGATCCCGGCACTGATCAGCAGCACGGGTGCATCCGTCTGGTCGAGGATGAAGGCGCCGCGGGGTGCTGCGATGTCGAGTTGGTCGCCGACGGCGAGCCGGGTGTGCAGATAGCCGCTGACAACGCCCAGGCGTTCGCGCTTGACGGCGATGCGGTAGTAGCCGGCGTCGGGCGGTCCGGAGAGGGAGTAGTTGCGGAGCACCGACCCGCGCTGCTTGTCGGGCTGGACTCGCAGCGTGAGCCATTGGCCCGGGCGCGCGGCTGGTAGTGCCGCGCCGGTCCGGTCCTCGATGCGTATGGAGATCACCGAGTCGCTCTCGTGAGTGATTGCGGTGACCGTCAGCTGACGGAAGCCGGGCCAGGCGGGCGGCGGGCTCGTCACCGCGAGACCGGCGTTGCCGCTCCCGGGTCCTTCCTCGAGCAAAGCGCGGAACGACGCCTGCCAGCCAGGGCTGAGGGCGGGGATTCGGAGCGCTCGAAGCAGTTGTTGGCGCGTGTGGCCGGGTAGGTAGAGCAGGGCATCCGCCTCGGCGACCGGCATCTGTTCGGAACCGGAGGCGAGCTTGATGATCCTGTCGCCCGCCTGCACGTCGCCCTCTTGGAGTACCCGGAAGTAGAAGCCCGGGCGATGGTGTGAGACGAGCAAGGCGGGGATGCGCGGCTCGTTCATACGGATCCCCACGCGGTAGCACGTGACTCGCGGTTGTGTCACCTCGAAGACCGCGGTGCCGATCTGGTAGCGGTCGCCGATGCAGACCTCGTCGTCACCAAGTCCTTCGACGGTGAAGTTCTCGCCGAACTGTCCGTGGACGAAGTCGTTTCGGCCGAGCTCGCGCTCCCAGTACCGATAGGAGTCGATCTGGTAGACGAACACAGCACGCTGCTCGCCGCCGTGCCCCGCGAGATCGCCTTGACCGTCGCCGTCGATATTGAGCTTGCCAACGTGCCGGGGACCGGCGACGGGGTCCTTGAAGACGCCGGTATAGACGTTCTTCCCTTGCCAGGCCACGTCCTTCGGCATGCCAACGTTGACCGACACCAGCGTGCCCACAGACTGGACGACGGGCTGGGCCGACTCGGGCTGCTGGGCTTGAGGCATCACCCGCGGCGGGCTAGGGCGGCAACCGCGGTGTTAGGCATGGTAAGACGTCGGCATCTCCTGAGGGGAGCGCCTGTTCCATCCGTGAAATGGCGAGTAGTCGCCCGCATCCCACGCTTCGCGCAGCCCGGGCTTGCTTAGATCCCAGTCGGGGCGGATCTCGCTGGTCACGGTCCGTAGGTCGTGCGCGAGATCCGCGAACGAGGGGCGTCCCCAGAACCAGTAGCCGTTGTAGATGCTGTGGATGACGAGCCCGGGCTTGAGCACCAGGGTGTGGGGGATCATCGGGTCGTGCTCGGGGTCGGTGTACTCCTGGATGTCGAGGTCCTTCTGAACGGTCCGTTCGGGGTCGGAGAGGAAGGGCCATTGGGCGCCGGTCGACAGGCGGAACTCCTGGCTGGAGTGATGGGTGTCGGTCGAGATCGTGGCGATCTTCGTGTAGGCCACCGCGATCTTGGGGTAGTTACCGGCGAGCTCGAGGTGCTGCTGGTGCTCCTTGGGGCAGTAGTTCCCGCGCGCGAGCGTGAGGATCAGGGGGTCTTCGCCCTGGATCTCGCTGAGCTTGCGGGGCACGTTCTCGTGGTCGGGCAACTCGTAGTCGGGGAAGGTGCCGCCGGGGGCGATGTCGCTGCGCATGATCTGCTCCTGTCCATGGTTGAGGAGTGACGGGAACGATGGCCGCCGTTCCGTCCATTCCCGCCCGGTGGTCCCCGGGTCCGGACCCGGGTCGCGGCACGGGTGTGGAGCGGTAGTGACCCGGGCGCCATCGGAGCCTTTGGGTCCACAATGAGCCTAGTCAACAGGCGCCGCGGGCGCCAGAAAGGGGGCTCTCTCGATGAGTACCCAGACGCCGGTGTGCGAGTTGCTGGGGATTGAACACCCGATCGTCGAGGCGCCGGTGGCTGCAGATCCCCGGCTGCCCGCCGCGGTCTCAAATGCCGGCGGCCTCGGCACCGTCGGGCTGGGGTGGGCCGATGACGCCGGAGACGTGGTTCGTGAAACGGCAGCCCTCACCGACCGGCCCTTTGCCGGCAACTTCGTTCTCGCCTTCGATCAGCACCATCGAGTCGATCAGGCACTGTCGGCGGGTCTGCGGATCGTGTCGCTCTTCTGGGGCGATCCGAGCGGCTACGTCGACCCGGTGCATGACGCCGGAGGGCTCGTCATGCACACGGTCGGCAGCGTCGAGGAAGCGCGGCGCGCGGTCGGGTGTGGAGTGGACATCGTCGTTGCGCAAGGCTGGGAGGCCGGGGGGCACGTCTGGAGTGGCGTGGCGACGCTCCCGCTGGTGCCGGCGGTAGTCGACGCGGTGGCGCCGGTGCCGGTCATCGCGGCCGGTGGGATCGGCGACGCTCGAGGAGTCGCGGCCGTGCTCGCGCTCGGCGCGCAGGCGGCCTTGCTCGGCACGCGGTTCCTGTTAGCCGATGAAATGCCGATCCACGAGGAGTATCGGCGCCGCCTGATAGCCGCGACCGAGACCGATGCCGAGTGGTACCCCAACCTATACGCGGTGGGATGGCCGGTGGACGCTTCGCACCGCGCCATCCACAACTCGACGGCCGAGATATGGGAGGCGGCGGGCCGGCCGCCACTAGGCAGTAGACCGCGAGAGGGCGAAGTGCTCGCGCACTTCGCTTCCGGCGAGCCGATCGTTCGATATGAACCAGCGCCCCCGATGGTTGGAACGACCGGCGAGATCGAGCCGCTCTCGATGTGGGCCGGACAGAGCGTCGCGCTCGCCAAACAGACACAGCCCGCCGCCGAAATCGTGGCCGAACTCGTCTCGCGCCTGTAGCCGCCACCCAGGTCAAGCCTCCGCCTCGCGGGGCCGGCATTCAGTCCAACGCGGCGTGTGCGTGACGAGCATCGTGGAGTCGCGGCGATCTGGGACCGCCACCGAGGTCCCAGGGTGGACGAGAACGCTCGAGTAAGATCAGTCGTGCGAGCCAGCGACATTCCCGACTGCTGATGAGGGGCTAACGCGTGAGCATCGCAATTGATCGTGACGCCGATTTCCGGGGTTGGCTCCAGCAGCATTGGGAGGCCTCCGAGCGCGGGGACCTCGGCGCTGAGCACGCGATCTACGTTGCCGACGCGTTCCTGGGCGGCGGGACCTCGCGCCTCCCGGGCGCGCTGGGTTAGCTGAGCCGATTCCGGCGCGCGAGCAACCGACCCGTCTGGATCGCCTCAACCCTCGCTCGCGCCGAGCGTGCCTCCGTGCCCGCGCGAGTACCGATGCGGTCTCGACCCGCGCGTCGCGACGTACCCGCTGCTCGCCAGTTGCGCCATCCGCGCGATGCGAGACTACCGTCCCGGCGCCCCGATGCCCCGGCGGGAAGGGATGCAGGGCCCGGCCAGTCGGTGTGCAGATGGTCGAGTATTCGTGGCCCACGCCTATTGGGGCACGCTAGAAGCATCGAATCAAACTGTCGCCCGCCGAGGTCGAGCGGCTCAAGCAGGCTCGCGCGCCGGGGTTCCGGCGATTAGCGGGCCAGCCGCCGCGTTGCCCTAGGCAGGCACGTCTCGCTCGGGTCGGGCAGCGTGATTCGCGCGTCCGGCACTGGGAACTGGCATAGCGCCTGGCGGAATCCACCGGCGGCTTCCAGAACCAGGTTCGCGCCGATCCCGATAACTAATGGGACCGAGCCCCGGTAGTCCCGGGTTCGTGTTGAGCAGCTCGAGTCGTTCTCCTGGCCATTGCTCTGTGGGAGGATCGGGCGCCCGATCAGCTGATCGTGTCTTTCCAACTGATCCCACTGGCCGTCTTGTCGGCGATCACAAGCCCAACGGCGATGGCGGTCGTGTTGGTGATCCTCAGACGGCCGCGTCCTGTCAGGCTGCTGAGCGCATATGTGATCGGTAGCTTTGGCGCGTCTGTATTGGTGGGGATTGGGATCGTTGCCGGACTGAGTGCAACGTCCTTGGGGGCGCGGCGCAAGGGCGCGGCTATCTCGATCTTCGACATCAGCATTGGGGTCCTGATCCTGGTCAGTGCGGCGTGGTTGCGTTCCGAACGCTCGGCCGTCATGAGGCAGCACGCCGCTGATCGACTCGCCCGGCGCAAGGCACAGAAGAACGCGCGCAGCGGCGACAAGCAAAGCTGGTCCTCTCGGATCCTGAGCAGCGGATCGGTCGGGCGTCTCGCGACGCTCGGGGTGGTGATGCATCTCCCGGGGTTGCTGTATCTGGCCGCGCTCGGATATATCGCGCACCGGAACGTGAGCACCTCTCACGGGCTGCTCCTGATCGTTCTGTTCAACATCGTCATGTTGGCGCCGATCGAACTGCCGCTCCTCGGCTACATCGCCGCCCCACAGAGAACAGAACAAGCGGTCCGTAGCGTGAATTCGTTCATCAACGAGCATCGCTGGAAGGGGCTGCTGCTCCTATCCGTTGTCGCCGGGGGCTACTTGATCGTCAGTGGAATTGTCGGGCTCGTGAACTGACTCCTCGACGTGCCTGAACTGTGGACCTCCCGCCTCGCGCTAGGAGTAGCCACGAAGGACAGGGCGATCGGCGCGGTCGCGTTCGTGGTAGAGCTGCATCCGCTCACTTGTGCGCTTGTTAGTGCTGCTGCTCGGGCGGCAGCTGCGTGGTGCCGGGCGTGGTGTTTGGCGGTTCGGGTGTCGTGAGGGCGTCCTTGAAGCCGCGCATTCCGCTGCCGATCCCGCGTCCGAGTTCGGGTAGGCGTTTGGCGCCGAACACAAGCAGGAGTACGACGAGGATGAGCAGTATGTGGATTGGGTTCTCAAGTCCGGTGAGCATGCGAGCGTGCCTTTCGTTGCGTGGGTTTGGCGGGAACTGGGGGTGCGGGTGGTGGCGTCGTCGTGGTGGGCGGGCGGCGCCCCGTTCGCGGCTGCTCCCGCGCAGCCGGTCGGAGTTAGAGCGCGAACGAGAAGTTCCGGACGACGAGCACGGTCAGGCGTCGAAGTTGACGTTGATGGTCAGGCAGCGGGGGCAGCGGGGGCAGCGGTCGCTGCGGCGGGGGCTTAGCCGGTAGGTACCGTCGCTGCAGAACCTGTTCGTATTCGATGGGTCCTTCCGATGACGGCTGTCCGTGTCAGTGGCAGGTCATAGTGAGCGCAGTGCTTCTCTGGCGGCGCGGTGGCCGGCTCGCACGCCGCCCTCCATGTAGCCGCTGAAGCGGTCGGAGGTCTCGGTCGCCGCCCAGTGGATGCGGCCGACGGGCTCGCGGATCGCGGCTCCGTAGTGGCTGATCACCCCGGGGGCCAGTGGGCTTTCGCATCCTGAGATGTAGGGCTGATCAAGCCAGTCGGTCTCCAGGTATGCAAGCGGCGCTCGGGCTTTGGGTCCGAAGAATTCGCCGAGTTGCCCAATCACCGCATCACGCCGGGCTTGCGCGTCGTGCAGCACGGCCGGCGTGTTGCCGACCGTGTAGACGAAGCTGATCAGCACGCCCGGCTTGCCGGACGGTGGCGTGTTGTCGTACACGACCCCGAGCGGAGCGCGGTCTGAGATCACTTGGCCACTTAGCCCGGCGGCGCGCCAGAACGGCTCTCGGTAGACGACGTTGACCTTCCAGCCGCTGCCGGTCTGCCACTTCTTGATGAGCGCCCGGCGAGCGACGGGGAGCGTGGGTCGAAACTCGATCCGCCGGGTATCGGCGGGGTGGATCGCGACGATCACCGCTTTTGCGTGCACCGTGATGCCGCGGGCGCTGACGTCAACTCGGCTCCCGCTGTGCTCGATCTTCGTGACGGGCGCTTTGAGGATCACCGCCGAGCCGAGCTGGCGGGCGATCTTGATCGAGAGCAGCTGCGAACCACCCACGAACCGGGACTGTTGCGCGCCGCCAGCCGTGTCTAGCATCTGGTTGATCCCCTGGTTGGAGGCGATGAACCACGCCGCCCACAGCAGCGAGACCTGACCCGGTGCGGCCGCCATGGTTGCGTTCGCGAGCAGGTTGAAGAGTACCTTTGCGCCGCGGGTGTTCGTGTTCGCGGCGATCCAGCCTGCGAACGTCTGCGCGTCCAACGACGCGGCGTCGGGCGCATTCTGCGGAGCGTTGAGCGGGATCGTTTTGCCGAGCGCCTCGATCTTGCTCTGCGCAGCGGCGAAGTCGATCAGCCCGGCCGTGTCGATCGCGGGCACACCGCCGGTGTACAGGCTGCGCGACCCGTCGTAGAAGAGCACGTTCTGACCGCGGTCATACGTCTTGAACGTCTTCACACCGAGGGCCTTCGCGAGCGCCAGGACCTCGGTTTGTGCGGGGCCTGCCCACTGCCCGCCTGCCTCAACGACCTGGCCGTTGCCGTGCGGGAGCTTCGTATTCAGGGTCCGCCCGCCGACGCGGTCGTTGGCCTCTAGGACGAGCACCGATCTACCCGACGCGCGCAGCGCTCGCGCGGCCGCGAGGCCAGAGATTCCAGCGCCGACCACGACCACGTCGACCGAGCGCCTGCCGACGCCGAGCGCGTGTTTGCCCGCCGCCTGGCTGGCGAGCGGACCCGCGGATACGGCCACTCCGACGGCTCCGGCAGCTCCGATGAAGCTGCGACGGGTGAGGGGTTTGAAATCGTTGCCTTCGGTCATCGATCCTCGTTGCATTGGGTGAGTCGGGCGCGTCGGGTGACAGCCGGTTGCGATCTGGCCGGTAGGCCTGATCGACGCTCAGGGCGTTTCCGTTGGCCGGCCTGTCGCTCAGGCGTCGTAGTCGATACTCACGGTCGAGGTGGTTGGGTGTGATTGGCAGGTGAGGACGTAGCCGGTGTCAAGGTCGGCTTGGCTGAGCGCGTAGTTGTGGTGCATGTCGACGGCGCCGTCGAGCAGTTTCGCCCGGCAGGTGCCGCAGGCGCCGCCCATACATGCGTACGGTGTGTCGGGGCGAGCGTGGAGCGCGGCTTCGAGGATCGAGTCACCGGGGGCCAGCTCGGTTGTCTGCTGACGGCCGGAGAGGGTGAAGCGGATCGTCGATGCGGGGTATTCCCGGTCGCCCTGCCGGCCGTGGGTGTCGTAGCCGAAGAACAGCTCGAGGTGGATGTGCTCGGGGTCGACGCCGTGTTCGCTCAGCGTCTCGCGGACGGTCGTGGTCAGGTCGATCGGGCCGCACAGGAACCACTCGTCGACCGTCTCGGGCGCCAGTTCCTCGTTCAGCCACAACTTGAGCTTGTCGCGGTCGATCCGACCGCACAGCTCGGAAGTGTGGAGCGGGTCGCGGGAGAGCACGTGGCGAATCTCGAGCCGGTCCGAGTAGCGCGACTCGAGCTCCTCGAGTTCGTAGCGGAACATCGTCGAGTCCTTGGTGCGGTTTGCGTAGATCAGCGTGAACCGGCTGTCGGTCTCGATTTCGAGGGTGGTCTGCAGCATCGAGACGATCGGGGTGATCCCGCTGCCGGCGACGATCGCGACGTAGTGCTTCGCGTTCAGGGGGTCGAGCGGGGTGCAGAACCCTCCGGTCGGGGTCATCACCTCGAGCACGTCGCCGGCCTTCAGCTGCTCTTGAACGAACGTCGAGAACGCGCCGCCTGGGAGGTGCTTGACCGCGATCCGCAGCATCGCCCGGGTCGCGGGCGCGCAGATCGAGTAGTTGCGCCTGATCCCCTC
This sequence comes from uncultured Solirubrobacterales bacterium, assembly GCA_963770735.1. Taxonomy (GTDB): domain Bacteria; phylum Actinomycetota; class Thermoleophilia; order Solirubrobacterales; family Solirubrobacteraceae; genus Palsa-465. The sequence goes on from CAVYRB010000003.1 coordinate 723,989, forward strand.
GCCGCCGAGATCGGTCTTGACCGTCACGTGCTGTCCGGGTCAAACCGGAACTGCTCGCGCAGCTCTTCGGGCACGGCGAACGTGACGAGCGTGCTATCGGCCGTTAGCGGATCAACCGAGGCGACCGGCATGCGGTGAAAGGCGGCATGCGGGGCGGTTGACCCGGTCGGCATCCGCACCGGCAGCACCTTCAGCAGCTTCTGGTTGAGCTGCTTCCACTGGCGGAACTCCTCCGGATTCAGCGACTTGCCGAACGCGGTCGAGATCGCGGGGTCACGCTCCAGGTAGGCGTCCTCGTTGCGCCGCCACGTCGTCAGGTAGCGGTGGAACGGGATCGAGGGGTGCAGGTGGTGCACGAGGTGGTAGTTCTGGGAGAGCATCAGCGGCGTGAGCAGCCACTCCAGTCCGACCCGGTTGCGGGTCGCGCGGTAGCGGTTCTCGGTTTGGGTGTCCTCGAGTCCGTGGTGGGGCAGCCAGTCAAACCACCACGCGAGCACGATCAGCGCGATCCGCTCCGGGATCAGGTAGATGACCAGCAACAGCCAGAAGCTGCCGGTGATCACCGTCGTCGCGACCACCGCGAGCGACAGCGCCATGAGCGCCCCGGTTTCGGCCAGCTCGCGGCGGGGGCGTCGCTTGCGGTTTCGCAGGTAGAAGGTCAGGTAGGGCGCGTCCATCGCGGCGAACCGGACCGGTAGTTGCCACCAGCTGCCGTGGCTGGCGAAGTGGTCAGGGTCGTGATCGTCGTCGTTGGTATGGCGGTGGTGCTCGATGTGGATGAACCCCCACCCGGTGAACGAGATCAGCGGCGAGACGAACAGCATCGCCGCGCGGCCGAACACGCCGTTGACCCACCGCCTCGAGCTGATCGAATAATGCGCCGCGTCGTGCAACACGGTGAACATCACGAAGATCGCCACCGCGTTCAGCGCGATCGTCACCGCCCGTGGCGCGTGATGGCCGATCGCGGCCCAGCTCGAGGCCGCGAACAGTGCGAGCGCCGCGGTGAAGATGCCGATGATCGGCCACGAGAGGCCGGGAACCGCCTCGCCGGGGTCAGGCAGAGCGTGGCGCGCCGGTGGCGGGCGATCGATGCTCGTTGTCAGGTCGGCGGTGCCGGTGCTCATCGGGATTCTCGGATCTCAGGCGGGGATCGAGGACGGGCTGCCGCCGAGGGCGGCGACGACTTCGCGGGCCGCTCGCTCACCAGCGCGTACCCCCCCGTCCATCGCGCCGACATTGATCGGGGCGGTCTCGGTACCGGCCCAATGGATCAAGCCGACGGGATCGGACAGCGCCGACGTGTACATCGTGAGCAGCCCAGGGGGTACGGGGGCCTTGCATCCAGCGATCCACGGTTCCCGCATCCAGTCCTTCTCGAGGTATGCAATCGGGTGTAGCGCCTGCTTGCCGAAGATCGTCGCGAACGCCTCGAGCACCGCGCTGCGTCTGGCTCCTAGATCGTTCAACTGCCGCGGTGACCCACCGAACTCGAACTTCTGATTTGCGGTTCCGAAGAACGACAAGAGCACTCCGAGGCTGCCGTCCTGCGGCGAATTGTCCGAGGTGTACAACGCGGCCGGGAGATCGGTGATCGCTCCCCCGTTAAGGCCCTGAGCGCGCCAGAAAGGCTTCTTGTAGACCGCGAAGGTCTTCCAGCCCCCGCCGATCGGCCACATCTTCTGCACCATGATCCGCTGCGTGGTCAGCGCTGGGGCGTAACGGACGCGGTTCGCGTCCTGGGGGGTCATCGCGATGATTACGCGTCGGGCGGCGAACTCCTGGGTGCCGCTGCGAACCAGCACCTGCTTCCGGCTGGTCTGGTCGATCTGGTCGACCGGGGTTTGGAGGACCACGCGCGATCCGAGACGCCGGGCCATGCGGAGCGAAATCTCCTGCGAGCCACCGACGAAGCGCGAGTTCTGCGCGCCACCCGAGGTACCGATCAGCCGGGCGATCCCGCCCCCCGAGTGGATCACGAACAGCGCGAACAAGAACGAGGTGGCGTGCGGATCCTGGCCGTTGATGATCGAAAACACGAGCGTGTACAGCGATCTGGCCTCAGCGTTGCCCACGTTTGCGTCCAGCCATTGACCGAACGTCATCGAGTCCCACTCCAATGCGTTCGGTGCCTGCCACGGCGCGTCGAGCGGAACGGTGCTGGCCATCTGATCGAGCCGCGTCAGGTTCGACACGACGTCAGCCAGCGCCGCGGGGCCCAGAGGCGGGAGCGTGCCGGTGTGGGGTTGACGGTTACCTTTGTAGACGTAGACCGACTCGCCTTTGACGTAGGTGTCGAACATGCCGATCTTGAGTTCGCGCGCGAGCGCCTGCACCCGATCCTGTCCGGGCCCGGTCCACTGCCCGCCCCCCTCCGTGATGTTCTTGCCGGGAAGCGGCAGGTTGACCGTGCGACCGCCGACGCGGTCGTTGGCCTCGAGCACCAGCACCGACAGATTCGAATGCCGCAGCAGGCGATACGCGGCCGTCAGACCAGAGATACCGCCACCAACCACGACCACGTCAACCGTCGCACCGGTCCGGCGGCGGCCTGGACGCTGGCCCGGCGATGCGGCCGCCGCGCGCGACGTCAACGGGCCGAGGGCAACGCCAGCGGCACCGGCGACCGCCGAGCCCAAGGCCTGACGGCGGGAGATCCCTGCATTCGACCGCTGCCCGCCGGTGGTCCCCAGATCGGGCTCTTCCTCATGTACGTCTGCGCTCATCACATCACTCTCCTGTCGTTATCCGATCGCGAAATCGAGGTGAGATAGGTATTGCGGGCGACGCCCGTGACATCGGCTCGCTGATCGCCGCGCGTCGGCTCAAGTCAGTGCACCGGGATCCCGAGTTGCTGCTGCCAGAAGCCGCACCGGTGGTCACCGACGAACGATCCGGATGGTCTGACCGCTCCGGGCTTCAGCTCCTGGATGAGATTTGTCTCCGATGCGCTGACACGGCGGGTGGGCCTGCCGAAACGCGGCCAGGCCGGCAGGCCGGGAGCGTTCGGGTTCCCTGAGGCGATGAAGTGCGACCAGTAGCCGACCATCACCTTCGAGAGCTGCTGCTGGCTTGCGGTCAGCGGCGCGAGATTGTGGAACGGAAACAGATAGTCGACCTCAGAGGCGTGGAATGCGCCCTGGGGAATGCTGTTCGGAGCGGCGAAGAACGGCGGTGCGTGCTGGTCGTCGAACTCGTAGGCGTAGACCGGGACGCGAGTCGAGTAGAGCAGGTCGTCGGCGTGGGCCGGGCAGGAGTACAGCGAGTCGGTCTTCTCCGTGGCGTAGGCAAGATCCGGCGAGGGGTAGGCGCTTGCCGGATATTTGCCCAGGACCGCGCCCGCGCTGCCCGGATTCTCCTGCTGGATGCGCGTTGCGTAGGTGGCCGCAGTCAGCGGACCGCCGCCGAGAAAGTTGACGTTGACGAATGTGCGAAAGCGATACTCGTCATGGGTGGTGCCGACCAGCACAGGAACGCGATTGATCCGGCCCTTCGCCCACGCTGCCGCCGGCGAGACCGGGAGTACGGCAGGGCCTGTGTTCGCGCCCCAGGTCGCGGCCAGCTCACCCGAGATCAACTTCGAGGCGGGTAGCGCCCGTAGGCAGCTCAGCTGCGTCGCCGCATCGCTGCAGCCAACCGACGCGGCGAACGTCTGGCCAGCGGCCTCGCCGGCGCCCAGCGTCAAAACCGGCGATGTCGCATTACTCCCGGAGCCGCCCGCCGCGCAGGTGCCGCTCTCGAGGATCGCGCGCTCGAACAGGCCACGCGCAGCCGGGGACGCGATCAGGTCGCAGCCCGCCCACGCGCCCGCCGACTGGCCGCCGACCGTCACCTGCTTGGGGTTGCCTCCGAACGCCGCGATGTTCGCCCGCACCCAGCGCAACGCCGCCACCTGATCCATCAATCCGTAGTCGCCCGAGGTGTGATCGGGGCTCAGCGCCGAAAGCCCCGGAAGCGCGAGATAGCCCAGCGGGCCGAGGCGATAGTTCACCGTCACGACGACTACCCGACCCTCGACGGTGAGCCGTGAGCCGTCGTAGTCGCTCCCGGCGCCGTAGACGTCGTTCCCACCGTGGAACCAGACGAACACCGGCCGCGCGTGGGGGGAGCGAGGGTGGGTCCAGACGTTCAGGTAGAGACAGTCCTCCGAGCTGCTGCCGGTGAGATTTGACGCGCCCGGCAGGATCGCCTTGCCGCCCGGGAGCACCGCCAGCGGCACCTGCGCACACGGACTGCCAGGCCGGGTCGCGTCCCGTATTCCCTTCAAGTGCGCGGCAGGCGCGGGTGGACGCCAGCGCAGCGACCCGACGGGCGGCGCCGCGTATGGGATGCCTTCAAAGACGCGGTACGCGCCGTGCACGAGCCCACGTACGGCCCCCGAACGAGAGTTGACAACGGCGCCCGTCGACTGGACAGACGCGGATGCTGACACCGGTATCGCGAGGATCGCCACGATCAGGACCAGGCCCTGGCCGATCAGCCTGTTTCGCACTGCTCTCATGCCCTCTCTCCTTGTTTGGCTGACCCGTGCCGCTATCGCCCGCTGCGACACATTCCAGGCCCCGTCATTGCGTGACATCCGTGAAGGCGGGATCGCCCACGACCGCCAGATTCGCGCACACCCCGCCGCCTGCACATAGCGGACAGCGGCACAACTGAACGCGTCACTTGCCGTAATCCGGCAAACCGGAGACCATATGCCGATGTGGAGGACGCGCTTGGCCGAAGTTCTCCTCGCCGATGCCGACGACCTCGCGGCGAGCATCATCGACGCCGTCGCGCAGCGAGTGGACGCCCCGCAGCTGTTCAACCGGCCCGAGCAGGTCCAGCAGGTGACGCGGGCAACAGCCGGGCTGATTCAGGCGCTCGCCGCGTGGATCGTCGACCCGCGCCAGGAGATCGCCGACGCAGAGGTCGCGTGGAGCCAGGCGACCGGCGATCTCACCGGCCGCAACGGAGTGCCGCTAGCCGACCTGCTGGCCGGCCACCGGATCGCCCTCGCGCGCCTACAGGAGCTGCTGATCGCCCGCAGTGCGACCTGGGCCGACAACGCGGTCGACGCGGCCGACGGGCTGGCCCTGCTGTCCTCCTTCTCCGAGGCGCTGATCCCGCGGATGACCATCGCTCACGCGGCCGGAGCCCGCCTCCGTGCGGAGACGCTCGAGACGACGCGCCTGGCCGCGATTCGCTCAGTCCTCGCCGGCGGCCCCTTCGAGGAGCCGCGCCTCGGGATCCGCGCGGCGCGGTCGCACGTCGGGGTGGCCGCAAGCGGGCCCGCCGCCGAGCGGCTCGGGGTCGTCCTGGGCAGTGCGGACGTCGGCACCGTGCTGATCGTCGCCCCGGTTCCGCAGACGAGCTGGGCATGGTGTGACGGCGAGCGCCTGCGGCTCGAGGCCCTCAGCGGCCTCGGCGGATGGGTCGGCGTCGGTCAGCCGGCCGTCGGAATCCCCGGCTTCATCGCGAGCCACCAGCAGGCGCTGCTCGCTTTGGAGGTCGGCTTGCGCGGACCCGTCGGGACGGTCCGCTACGAGGACGTGGCGGTGCAGGCCCTCGTGTGGGGCGGCCCGTCCGCGGCCGAGCAGCTCGTCGCGCACGCACTCGGAGGACTCGCCGCGCCTGGCGGACGTACCGGCAGAGTCCGTGAAACGCTCAGCGCCTGGGTGGACTGTGCGTGCAGCGCGGCGGAGACGGCCCGCCGGCTCCACCTGTCGGAGCGCACCGTGCGCTATCACCTCCAGCGGGCCGCCGACCTCCGCGGCCGAGCGCTCGAGGAGAATCTCCCCGCGCTCGCCACAGCACTACAGATCGCCGATCAGCTGCCCGGCAAGGACTGACGGCCGTGGCGTGGGACAACTAGGCGGGCGACCGGCCTGACCGTCGCTCGAGTGCCGTCTATGCCGCGCCTGCGGCCCGTGGTGTTGGCCCGATCAATGCGCCGATGATGTGGAGCCGGTCAGTGACCAGCTAGGTGGATGATGCCGACGCTGTCCAGGCCGTCGAGCACTAGTTGGACGGCGAGCGCCGCGAGCAGAATGCCGAAGATCTTCTCGGTGACGAGCATGCGGCTTTCGTCCAGATGGTCGCTGGCTCGGTTCGCCACCCGGAACACCGCTACGTCCAACGCGAGCACGAGCGCGAGGACGCCGAGGACCATCGCAAAGACGGCGACTGAGCCAGCCTCGGCGGAGAGCGTCACGAGCGCAACGATCCCGGCGGGGTTCAAGAGATACGGGACCGCGAGCGGGAACACCGCGATGCGCATCGGATCGCGTCCCTTGATGGCCTTACTGTCGCCCGCGTCCGCCGTCCCCAGGACCATCGTGATCGCGATGATGATCAGGATGATCCCCCCGGCGATCGATAGCGACCCGGTGGAGAAGTGAAGCAGCCTGGACAGGAACTCGCCAAGCCCGAGCAGGATCAGGGCGACCACGCCGGCGGTGGTCAGCATCTTCCGCACGACCCGCGCCTTGGTTGGCCCGTCGAGCGGCGCGGTGATCTCGACGAACGGCACCAGCGCGATCTTCGGACCGATCCCGATCAGCAACAACAGGAAGGTGTCGATCACCAGGTAGATGTCGACCGACGTGTGCTTCATCGCGCTCGCCTGGCGGCTCTCACCGAGCGGTCATGCCCTGAGATCGACGACGACTTTGATGTCCTGCGGCTGGCGATCCAGCGCCTCTCCCCAGCGGGCGAGCGGCACGCGCCGCGTGATCATGCCTTGCAACCAGGCGGGGTCTGCGGACGCGAGCGCGTCGACGGCCTGCTCCCAGTGGCGCCGGCCTGCGTTCACGGTGCCGAACAGCACGAGGTTGCGGAGCACCGCGTTGCGGTTCATCGTCGTCGCGTCGACGTCGAAGTGCGGCTCGACGTTCATGATTCCGGTGACGCAGATGATTCCGCCGCTGACCACCCTTTGGGCGGCTGAGCGTCCGACGTCGCCGAGACCGGTGCACTCGATGACGACGTCCACGTCGACGTCGATGTCGGCGGCGTCGCCGGCGTGGTAGTGCGCTCCGAGCGCCTCGACGAGGTCGCGTTTGGGGCCCTCGGTTGCGAGGTCGACGACGTGTACCTCATAGCCGCGCTGCACCCCGAGGAGGCAGGCCAGCAGCCCGATCGGGCCCGCGCCGGTGACCAGCGCTCGGCCCCGGACGAAGAACGCGCGCTCAGAGATGCGGTCGACCTGGTCCCATGCCTTCGCCAGCACGGACGTTGGCTCGAGCAGCACGCCGAGGTCGCCCAGGGCTGACGGGATCGCGAGCGCGAAGTCCGGCTCGACGCGCCATTGCTCGCTCCCGTATCCGTCGCGTCGGACGATCCCGCGCTCGGCGAAGCGGTCGTTGCGGCACATGTCCCACTCCCCGGCGGCGCACGCTGGGCACGGCACCGGATCCGGGCGGCGCACGATCCCGACCACCAGATCCCCGGCACTGAAGCCCGAGCCGGCCGGCGCCTCGAGCACCTCGCCCAAGCTCTCGTGGCCGATGATCAGCCTGCTCTCCCCGGGCGGCGGCTCCCCATATCCACCCTCGGCGATCTCCCGGTCGGTGCCGCACACGCCCATCAGGAGCCCCCGGACGAGCAGCGAGCCGTCCGCCTCGGCCGGCTCGGCGACTTCCTCGACGCCGACGCTCCCGCGCTGGCCTGGCACAGCCGTGATCGCCCGCATCCCGGCCACACTCTCACGCCAGGGGCGACGCTTCGTCACCCGAAACGGGGGACGCCGGCCCTCACCCCGGTCCGGAGAATCTGATCGTGACTTCGTCGGGCGCCACGAGCTTCGATGTGGTGGTGATCGGCGCTGGACCCGCCGGCGTTGTGGCGGCGCTGCGCGCGGCGCGGCTCGGGGCCCGGACCGCGCTGCTCACGCGCGACGAGCTTGGGGGGATGGCCGCCAACGATGGACCGGTCCCCGTCCGTACGCTGGCGCACGCCGCCCGTCTGATGCGCGAAGCCAGACAGCTCCCGCGCTACGGCATCACCACCGGCGAACCTGCGCTCGACTATTCCCGGCTGCTCGATCGCGTCCGCGAGGTCACCGGCGACGTGCGCGCGCACTCGCTGCTGCGCGAGGATCTCCAACAGGCCGGAGTCACGCTTTACGAGCACGCCGGCGCCGCGCGGTTCACCGAACCGCACGTGATCGAGTGCGAGCACGCGCCGCGACTGCACGCCGCGAAGAGCATCATCTGCACCGGCGGCATGCCACGCCGACTCGACCTTCCGGGCTTCGAGCTGGCCTGCACCCACAGCGACGCCTGGACCCTCTCCTCCGCCCCACCATCGATGCTGGTGATCGGCGCCGGCGCAACCGGGGTACAGCTCGCCTCGATCTTCAACGCCTTCGGATCCCGGGTCACGCTGTTCGAAGCCGCGCCCCGGATCCTCATGACCGAGGACCAGGACGTGGCCGCCGCCGTCAGCGAAGCGCTAGCCACATCCGGGATCGAGGTGCTCGAGCAGGCCGGAACGATCGACCGCCTACAGCCCGCTCCAGCGGGAGTACGGCTGACCTACTCAAACGACGGCACCCAGCGTGGAATCGACGCAACGATCGCGGTCGTCGCGGCGGGCTGGATCGCCAACACCGCCGAGCTCAACCTTCCCGCCGCCGGCGTCCAGACCGACCCACGCGGATACGTTCAGACGAACGCCGAGCTTCGCACCAGCGCGCCGCACATCTTCGCCGCCGGCGACGCCACCGGACACGTGATGGTCGTCCACGAAGCAGCCCGCGAGGCGTACCTGGCCGCGACCAACGCCGTGCTTGGAGCGACGACCGCCCTACCGGCCGACGTCAGCCCGATCGGCAGCTTCACCGACCCCGAATACGCCTCCGTCGGACTCACCGAGACCACGGCCCGCGACACCCACGAGATCGTCGTGGCCACCCAGCGGCTCGACTCGCTGCCACGACCGATCATCGACGGACGCCCCACCGGCTTTTGCAAACTGATCGCCGACCGCCAGCGCCACACCATCCTCGGATGCCACATCGTCGGAGAACGCGCGGTCGAGCTCGCGCAGCTCGCTGCGATCGCGATCGCCGCCAAGATGACGGTCGACCAACTCGCGCTCGTCCCCTTCTCATTCCCCACCTACGCCAACGCGCTCGGACGCGCAGCCATCAAAGCGGCCCGCCAACTCGACACCCAAAGCGCCCCCGCCGAGGACCGCCTCGCCGACGCAGCCGAAGCCACCACACTCGCCACCTGAGCTCCCCGCCGCGCGGAGCGCCCGGCGCCCCGAGGTTTTGCTCAGCGGTGGCCGCCTCCGACGCTAGGCGCGGCGGCACCGACCTCGGGGCTCGGCGTCGGTACGGCGCTCGAGCCCTCTCCGGCCGAGGACGCAGCGCGAGACGGCGCGGAGATCAGCAACGTGACCAGGTAGGCGACGACCACGCCGACGATGATCAGCGGCTCGTCCCCGACCCCGGAGGTCCGTAGCCGTCGCCAGCTCTCGGACAACCGGCCCCGCGGCTGCGCCGGGCTCTTATACACGCGCGAGCATGAATGCGAGTCTCGGCCCGTGCGTCCCAACTTACCCGCTCATCGCCAGGAGCACAACGCGTCCGGCAAGGGCTCGCTCGGTCAGATTCGAGGTGCCAGCTCGCCCTGCTCGCCGCGCCGTGGCTGTCGGGCAAAGTCGGCGGCCTCGGCCGAATTCACCGTGACTTGGGAATGAGCCGTGACAGGCGAGCGGAAAGCGCGCGACCGGTCAGGCGATCGCGGGGTCGATCCAGTGGTTGTGGAGCTTGAGTAGGTTGTGGACTGCGGCCTGCAGGCGCCACTCCGAGCGCACCGCGGCTCTGCCTCGTCGCTGGAATCGGCGGAAGCCGCGGTTGAACTTGTTCTGAGCGAACACCGGCTCGACTGTCGCTTTTCGGTGCTTGTAGAGCGCGTGTCCGGCGTCGCTTGAGAGCACCCGGCGAATGAACGCGTAGGCGCCTTTGTCCCATCCCGGTCTGGTGCCCTCACGGAGCCCGGCATCGGGCGGGACCAGCACTTGGATCCCGTCGCTGACGATGTTCTCCATCTGTCTGGTGTGCCAGTAGCCCGCATCGGCCAGGACCGTCTCCGGGCGCTCTGTCACGCCAGCATCCTCGAGTTCGCGCAGCGCGGCGCGGACGGCCGGTTCGAGGTGACCGAAGTCGGGGCTCTCGACCGCGACCTCCGCGGCGACAATGATCTGCCCACGGGTGACGGCAGCGTGCGCGTTGTATCCCTGCACGGTCGGCTGCCCCTGGGTGCGCATCATTCGCGAGTCTGGATCGGTCTTGTTCATCACACCCTCGGGCACCGGGGCCGGGACATATGGCTTGGGCGGCATCCCCAGCCGCTGACCAGGCACACCGCCAGCGCGCCGCTCGGCCTGCCAGCGCTCATAGGCCTCGCTGGCCTGGACCTCGACCTGCTGGTTCTCCTCCAGACGGTCAAGCGCCTCGAGCAGCCGCTCGGCTCGTGAGCGCGCGACCGGCTTCGCTTCCTGCTCGCGCCGGCGCAACAGCTCCTTGTGCGCCTCCCGATGCCACGTGCGCCGACCCCAGCCACGCGTCGACGCGAACTGCTCGGGATCAGGCTCGATCCGCGCCACCTCGCGCTGCTCGGCGCGACCGGCCTTCTTCGCCAGCCGCTCCTTCGCCGCCTTGAACGCCGCCCGCCGACCCTCCTCGGTCCGCAGATGCTCGGGTACCTCATCCCCGCGATCCGCGCCGTACAGCCCGTCCTCCCACCGGTCGATCTCCTCGGCCTCCTTGAGGATGTCCGCGACCAGCTTCTCGTAGCTGCGGTTCGCGCCCCGCGAAGCGTTCGCGCGGATCTTCACGCCGTCGATCGAGATCACCCCGACCTCCACCAGACCCGCCTCGTCACACAGCGCCAACACCTCGATGAACAACTCACCGAGCGGCTGCTCATGCCGGCGACGGAACTCCGCGATCGTCGAGTGATCCGGCACCCGCATCGCAGTGATCAGCTTGTAGGTCACGTCCTCGCGACACGCCCGCTCGATCCCCCGCGAGGACCGATTCCCGCGCGCGTACGCATACAAAAGCAACGCCACCAGGTGGGTTCAACTGGTTGTCGCAACGCCTGACGTTGAGGAGTTGCGATGCCCAGAAGAAGCCGTGCTTTGGATCGTGCCACCGCGGCAGGGAGGCGCGGTCTTGGACGTCCGCCTGCTGGGCGGAGGGAACATCGGGTCAGGTTTTGGGAGGCGATCGCTCGATGCGCCTGAAGCTCTATCTCGCTCTGCTGTGGATGGCCGGCGGCGGTCGGGACGATCGGGGGCACGCCGTGACCTTCCCCGCACGCGCCTACGCCGAGCTGCTCGCTCTCGACGATCCCGAGGGCAACGGCCAGCGGCGCGTCCGCGAGGCACTGACGAGCTTCGCCGAGCAGCGGCTGATCAACCTCGAGGAGCGCCCGGGCCATCCGAAGACCGTCGGGCTCCTGCGCGAGGACGGTTCCGCAGAGCCCTATGACCGCCCCGGTGATCACTTCAAGAAGGCCGACGACGGCGAGGCCAACCCGGCCGAGGACCGCAGCGCGACCGCCGTGCACCGGTTCGTCCGGCTGGGACCCGAGTTCTGGACGCAGGGCTGGGCTCAGGTGCTCAGCGCGCCGGCGATCGCGGTCCTGCTCACCATGCTCGTGGTCACCATCAACGGGCGCGAGCACAACCAGTGGGTCAGCCTCAGCGAGCGCCGCCTCTACGGCCTGTCGGACGACACCTGGACCCGCGGGACCGCTGAGTTGGTCGAGCACGGCATCCTCGCCGTGCGGCGTGCCCCAGTCAGCAAGGATGCGTTCGCCTGGAAGCGCATGCGCAACACCTACTCGCTCGTCCTCGAGCGGCTCAAGCGCCGACCCGACGCCGAGCCCCAGGAGTCACACGAGCCGGTCCAGCCAGCGCCCGCTCCACGCCGCCTCGCGAAGGCGACCCGGCCCGCTAAGCGCGCTGCTCACCGGCGTGCGCGTTCCGCCAGCGCCTCCCGAACCTGACCCGGCCGCGAGCGCGCCCACGGGGCGTCCCGGTGAGCCCGCCATCGACGCCGGCGGCCTCCGGCGCATTCCCCTGTGGTCTCGCGACGAGCAGGGTCCTCTCAGAGCTCGGTCCCGGCCGCTCCTTCGAGGACCTCGATGAGCGCGGCGAAGTCGGCCTCGCCGAGGCCGCGGCCCATCGCCGCGCTCAGGATCTCCCGGGCGAGCGCGGCCGTTTGGAACGGAGCGCCGACGGCCTGTCCGTGGTCGAGGCAGAGGCGCACGTCTTTCAGCATGTGCTCGAGCTTGAAATAGGCCTTGGTCTCTTGGGTTTCTTCTCCGCTACTTGAGCGCACGGTCTTGAACAAGAACGGCAAGTCGCGGCCGCTCGCGCCGGGGCACTGCTTTCGTGCGTGCTGAGGCGCGGAATCCGCGCGAAGCGGGCACTCGGATCGGCTGGCGCGGAGTTCTGCCGCGCGACGAGAGCAGGCGTGCGGGCGGGCCTCGAGCGGACGATTGCTTGTAGCCCAAACCAGCGGTCCGGTCGCTGCTCGAGTACCGCTGGTTTGAGAACCTCGAAGCCGTTAGCTCGTCGATCCCGGAGGGTTGTGGCGCGATCCCGGGGGCTGTGGCGGCTGGGTAGATGCGATGTATGGAAGCCCAGATCGGCTGCCGTGGCTGCGCAATAGCACAACTTTGCTCGCTTGGGTCCGTTGGGGCATTAGAGGATGCGATGGGGTTTGTGATGAGGCGTTTGGTTGTGCTGGTCGGCGCGGTCCTGGCGATGTCGCCGTCGCTCGCGGTCGCGAGGACGACGGTGAAGAGCCGGCCAGGCGGCAATGGGTTGGTGTCGGCGGCGACGTTGACGGCTTCGAATCCTGCCGGGCAGGTGGGCTTTGAGGGTGCTGCAGTCTCGGGCAGCACGATCGCGGCGATCGCCTATCTGCCGGACAGCGCGCCGCCATTCCGAGGGCTGGGTGTCGATGTGTTCACGCAGCGGGCGAACGGCTGGTCGAACGAGCGGCCTGCGGCGGTGCTGTCGGGTCCTGACGAGGATCAGTGGAGGTCGGTCGCGATGTCGGGCGGTCAGATCTTCGTTGGCGATCCACAGCGCAACACCAACGGACCCGGGACTATCTACGTGTTCAGTGAGCCGTCCGGCGGGTGGGCGGGGACCTTGCAGCCGACCGCGACCCTGATCGCGCCCGACGGTGGCCCGCATGCCCTGCTTGGCTCGTCCGTGAGCGCGGATGGCAATACGGTCGCTGCTATCGCCGCGGGCGCGGTATATGTGTTCACTAAGCCGGTACGAGGCTGGACGGGAACGATTGAGCCGTCGGCGGAGCTTGCGCCTACCAGCGGTCCCAAGGTCACCGGCACTGCCATCTCCGGCGGGACCGTGATCGCGGACGCACCGGAGCAATACCCGCCCCCGTTCGGTACGGAGGTGTTCCAGGGAGCCGCGTACGTGTTCGAGGAGCCGAGTGCGGGATGGGCGGGAACTCTTCACGAAACGGCCGTGCTGGAGCCGGCGGAGGGGGGCTGACGGGAAGCGTCGCGTTCGCCGGGACCTCGATCGTCGCTGGTTTAGAGCCCTACGGGGGGCCGGGGCCCGGGTTCGGGGTCGACGTGTTTGACCCACCGCCGCGCGGCTCGACTGGCTCCAGTCCTCCACGGGCCACGTTGACCTTGCCGGTGCCCATTTCGTTCATGCTCGGGCCGTGGGTGGCGGGTAGTGAGCAGACCTTTGCAGCCGCAATCGATCAGCCCCGGGCTGGCCAGGAGTGTCCCTGCCGGGCGTCGATCTTCGCCTTCGGTAAGCCTCCCGCCGGGTCGACCGGCGGCGACTCGATCGTGGCGTCTGCGAGCGCAGGCAGCGTGTACCAGCTCGCCGTGTCCGGTCGCACGTTGTTCGCCGGAGACGAGGCCGGCCTCCACGTGTTCCAGCTCGAGGGTCCACCACTGCTCAGACACCTTTCCGTCAGCGGGTTAGCCCAGGCAAAGCCCAGCCTCAGCTTCACCGTTGCCGCCGGGCTCGACGCGCCAGCGATCAAGTCGATCACGGTGTCGCTGCCACCCGGATTGCGGATCGCCGGCCAACGTCTGATCACCCTAACGTTGAAAAGGCCCCGTGCCAGTCTGAACGGCAGACTCAGCGGAAGTCGATTCACCGAACGAGCCGCCCTCGCGCGCAAAATCGGACAGGTGCTGCGTTTCAACCGGCGTCACCAGCAGAACCGGGTCATGAAGCTTCCGCTCACGATCACCGTCGTCGACGCGACCGGCCATCGCACAAGACTCCCCGTCACGATCACAATCTCCTGAGCAACGCGATCCCGCGCGGGAAAGAGAACGCGCGAAAACAAAAGCCTCGCCGCAATTGGCAAGACGATTGCAATGATCGACCGATGAAAACCAGTCGTGGAATTAGATGCTCGTGGTGCGTCCTGGACGCGTGCTTTCCGCGCATTGCGGGCACTCGGTTGGGCCGCCGCGGAGTATCGCCGCGCGACGAAAGCAGGCGTGCGCGAGGGGTTGGAGCGGACGATCGCTGCTAGCCCGCAGGAGAAGGCTGGCGTCTGGAGGCGAGGCTTCTGGTTTCCGATCTATTGGAGAACCCAGGCCGCTTGTCGGGTCTGCTCTCGCAGTCGTCCAAGGGGGTTGGTGTCGTCGATGTCGATTCGCGCGAGCGAGGCTCTCGCTTTGCCAACCGTGTGAGGGTCTGGATCCAACTGGTGGTCCCTCGCTGTCAAGGCCGGTCGAAAATGCACCCCTTTTCGCCGGTCGAAAATGCACCCCCCTTGGCTGGCGGCGCCGACTGAGATTTGACCCCCTTGTGGGGTTGGGGTGCGGCGGCGTTTCGCGGAGCGAGCCGTAGGCGAGCGCAGCGAAATGCCGCTGGCGCGCTCGGTCGGGGGTGGCCTAGTTTTCGACCGGCGTGACGCGGCCGAGGTCGCGGTCTTTGAGGCGGTAGCTGTCGCCTTTGAGCGAGAGGATCTCGGCGTGGTGCACGAGACGGTCGACCATCGCGGCTGCGGTTATCTCGTCGCCGAAGATCTCGCCCCAGGAGCCGAACGGCTTGTTTGAGGTGACGATCAGGCTGGCGCGTTCGTAGCGGCGGCTGACGAGCATGAACATCAGGTTCGCGGCTTGCGGGTCGAACGGGATGTAGCCGACTTCGTCGCAGATCAGCAGGGGGTAGCGCTCGAGGCGTTTGAGCTCCTCGTCGAGCCGGCCTTGGCGTTGGGTGTCGGCGAGCAGGGCGACCCATTCGGTGGCGGTCTTGAAGATCACCCGCTGGCCGGCGAGGCAGGCTCTGATCCCGAGCGCGATCGCCAAATGGGTTTTGCCGGTGCCCGGTGGCCCAGGAGGATCACGTTTTCGCGCGCGTGGAGAAAGTCGAGCTGGCCGAGGTGCTCGATCACGGTCTTCTTCACGCTGCGCTGGAAGGTGAAGTCGAACTCCTCAAGGGTCTTGCGGGCCGGGAACCGCGCCGAGCGGATCCGGCCTTCTCCGCCGTGCGCCTCGCGGGCGGACACCTCGGTTGAGAGCAAGGCTTGGGCGAACTTCTCATAGCTCCACTCCTCTGAGCGGGCGCGCTCGGCAAGCTTCGGGAGTGCCCTGGCTGCGGCGGGCGCTTTGAGCTCGCGGAACAGGTGCGTCAGCTCGGCGGTGTTGCTCATGCGCTCAAAGCGTCATAGACCGACAGCGGCCGGACCTGCACCTCCAGCGGCCGATCAGACTCGCCGCGGCGGGCCCTGAGCGCGCGGGCGTGCTCGAGCGCGGTGATCGCACGGTGCTTGGCGAAGCTCCGCTCGTGCCGACACGCGAGCTCGCCCGTGTCCAAAGCGACGGCGGTGATCTCCCGTTGCGAGACCCTGACCTCGACCCGCCGGCCGACCAGCCCAGGATCAAACGAATAGTCGTTGGTGTCGATCCGGGCGTGCGGGTCGGCCGGGACGCGCAGCACGATCCGCTCGTCCAAGTCGAGCTCAAGGGCGGGCAGCACCCTCATTGCTGCCCGTTCCTCGGCGAGCCGGTCGACCGGCCGGCAGCGCAGCGTCTTGTGCGTCCGTCCGTTCGCCTTCTCAAACCAGGCGTCGAGCTGCAACTGGAAATCGAGATGGTTCGCGAACCGTCGGCCCGGCTCAAAGTTCGTCTCCATGTATCCCTGCAGCCGCTCGACGACACCCTTGGCCTGCGGATCGGACGGCTCGCAGAACCGCCAGCCGGTCTTCAGCTGCCCGCAGAACGCCGCATAACCATCGGTCGGCCGGCCAGCCCCGGCATGCAGACACCCCTCCCGATCCCACACCAACAACTCCGGCAGACCACCGAGCGACCACAAGCACCGGCTCATGCCCCACAGCACATCGCTGGCCCGCCGGCTGAAGATCAGCGCGCCGGCGCCGACCCGCGAGTATCCGAGCGCGGCGACCACGACATACCCCTGCCGGGTCTGGCCGTGCCCGACCGGCACCGGCTCGGTCGTGTGCCACAGATCGAACTGGCACACCTCGCCCGGGCGATAGACCGTCCGCTGGAACGTCCGGGGCTTCACGAACAGCGGGCGGACCTCCCGGAGATAGTCATCGACGATCGTTTTGCCGCCGACGAACCCCAACGGCTCGATCAGCTCCCGGACCCGGACCCCAGGCAGCCGAGGATCCTGGCGCAGCAGCTCGTGGATCTCGTCCTTGAACGGATCCAGCTTCGACGCGCCCGCCGGTCGCTGATACCGGGGCGGCCGCTCCGAGCGGACCGCACGCCGCACGGTGTTGCGATCAACCCCATACCGGCGCGCGAGCTCCTTGAGCCCGACCCCACGAACGAAATGCTCCCGGCGCAACTCCGCCCACCGCTCCACGTCAAGCACGCCTCCCTCCCCGACTCGGACAACACGGACCAAGCCAGGGTCAACCGACCCCCGGACGCCCTCTACCCAACGCTCAAAGGGGGTGCATTTTCAACCGGCAGAAGGGGGGTGAGTTTTCCACCGGCGCCGACACTCGCGGCGTTGCAAAAGCATCGTGGCCGGCGAACGCTGGGGCACGCATTGTTCGCCGGGAGTGGGCTTGCGTCAGTCGAGACGGGTGTTTCTCGTGCCGAGTGGTTCGTGCGGAGTGGTTGGGCGGCCTGGATCGCCAGTTCCCCTCCGTGCACTGTTACGCTCGCCATTCCAGTAGATGATGGGGGAACGGCCACACATGGGCCAGACAAGGAGATGTCAATGTCCGATGCGCGCGACACGCCACCGTTTCCTGGATGTAGGTTCGACTCGCCGGCGACCAGGCGCCTACGCGAGCTTGGGCACTCGCGGCCGCTCGCCGTCGCGATCTTCTGCCTCGCCATGCTCGCGGCGCTGGGCGTCGTCTCCCAGACGCCCAGCGCCAGCGCCAGGACGATAAACGGCTGTGAACTCAAGCCTTACACGCACTGCCCGGGCGTCGACATGAGCAACCAAGCAGAGCGCGGCGCCGACATGCACCACGCCAACCTGCGCTTCGCCCGTCTGATGCGCGCCGACCTGCGCGAAGCAAATCTGTCCGACGCCAACCTGTTCCACGCCCACCTGGACCAAACCCAGCTATCCGGCGGCAACCTGTCCCGCGCCAACCTATCCGCGGTCGACGGATTCCAGGCCAACCTTTTCGGCGCCAACCTGACCGACGCCAACCTTTACGGCGCTGACCTGACCGACGCCACCCTTTTCGGCGCTGACCTGACCGGCGCCAACCTCCGCGACACGTGGCTGCGGGGCGCCAAGCTGGGCGCCGCCAACCTTCAGGGCGCCAAGTTTTGCGAGACGACGATGCCCAACGGGACAGTGAACAACTCCGGCTGCTGAACCCGAGCTGTTGGGGAATGAGAGTCCGGCGCGAGAACCGGTAGCACGCCAACGCCTCCCCGACTCCGGAGACTTGCGAGCGGTCGAGCCGGGGGCCCCCGCGTGCACGCTTTGTAGAGCCGAGACCGAGCGTGTTGTCCGCGACTCGACGCTCCCGCTCGGACTCGGAGCGGGAGTCAAGAAGGTACTCGCCAGCGAGGCTCGAGACTTCCGGTTCATCGCGGACGCGGGCGTAGCGAGTCTGAGTGATGCTCAGGACGAGACGGAGGAGCCGGCCCGAGGGCGGCCGAGAGTTCCGAATTCAGATCTGAAACCAGAAGCCGTAATCAGCGCAAGCAGACTGGTGGATTGATCGACCGATGAAAGTCAAGTCGGTTGATGGCCGGTATTTGCGGGCTGTCGGTCTCCTGGGTCTTGTCGGGGTGGGGGTCGGGGCGTAGGTTGTGGTTGGGCGCGGGTGATGACGTAGCGAAGCGCAGACGTCAGGAGCTGTGGTCTGCCGCGCGGCTTTGTCCTCTTTGAGTGACTTGAATCTATGCGCGCTCCGGTGTCGCGCTCGCGCCCACTTTCTTCGCCGGGCCGCCGGCGTGCTGGTCTTGGACCATTCGCTTGTAGGAGGTCTCGGCTTGGCGGGCGAGCTCGAGCTCGGCGTCGCGCATCAGCTCGTTGGTCGACCAGATCCCGGCGGCGTTGCGGGTGTTCTTGGGGGCGCCGGCGGTGATCTCCAGGCGGCGGAGCTTCTTGCGGGTCAGCGATGGTTGCTGGTGGGCGTAGTCCTCGTCGCGGGTGAGCATGCACCAGAACAGCACCGCGAGTTTGCGGGCGGTCGCGACGATCGCCTTGCCGTGCCCGCGCCGGGCCTTGGTGCGCTCATAGAACGCGTGCAGCGGCCCGGGTTGCAGCACCGCGGTCCAGGCGGCCTCGACCAGCGCCCAGCGCGCGGACGCCGATCCGCGTTTGGTGATCCGGCCGCTGCGTGCCGGCTGATCGCCGGACTGCTTGACCTTCGGGTCCAGGCCGAGATAGGCGACGAGCTTGCGGCTGGTGAGGAACCGGTTCGGGTCACCGACCGCGGCGATGAACGACGCGGCGCAGATCAGGTTCACGCCCGGGACGGTCATCAGCCGGCGGATCTCCGGCCACGACAACGCCTGCTGGGCGATCAGCTTCTCCGCCGCCGCGATCTCCGCGTCGAGGAACTCGACGTGGCGCATCGCCGGCGTCGACGGACTCGCGCTCCTCCAGCGGCAGCTCCAGACCAGCGAGCCACCGGCGGCCCTTGACCCCGAACAGGTCCGAGCACGGCGGCTTGGCCTGCAGCCGCCGCTGCAGCGAGGCATGGATCTCGTTCTTGGCCGGGTGCGGGCGCGCACGAGCTGCTCGCGGCGCGCCAGCCGGCGGCGCAGGATCCGGCAGCGCTCATCGGGCATCCACACCGCCTCAAGCTCACCCTTCCACAACAAGCTCGCGAGGGTGCGAGCGTCGAGCTTGTCGGTCTTCGCCCGCGCGCTGCGATCCCGGTGTCATCCGGGACTGACCACCACCACCCGGTTCACGTGCGGCTCCAGGATCCGCGCGACCTCCCAACAGCTCCCCGTCACCTCCAACGCCACCCGGTCCGATGGCAGCAGGCTCTCCGCCAGCGTCCTGATCCCGTCCGGCGTGCTCGGCACCCGACCCGCCGACCGAGTCACGCCGTCCTCGCAGATCGCGACCACACAGAACTCGCGGTGCACATCCAGGCCGATCGCGCGACCGACCCAACTCGGCAATCCCACCACTCACCTCCACAGCTCGAGTTGACGGTGCGGGAGAACCAGCGGGACAACGACACAGACCGATACGAGCTCGACAGCTCAATCCAGGCAAGTCGCAGGGGCGGCCGAACGAAAAGCACGGGCTCGAAGCCCATCGATCAAAACGGCCTACCCGTCTGCGTTCTCCCAAGCAAGGCCCCTGTCCCGGATCAGCCGAACCTACGACCGGCACCGGACAGAGCCTCACGAGACGCAGTTTCATGCCTCGAAAAGCAGCAGCCATCACGAGCCCGGGTAGATGGGAAATCTTATCTTCCTATTCGGAGAACGCGCTGGCGGCGGCGGCAGGGGTGTCCGCCTAAGTGTGTAGGCGGTGGTGGTTGGTGTTAGTCGGGTAGGCGGTCTCCGAAGTGGATCTTGAACGCTAGGAGCGCTTTCGTCCACCCGCGGTTCGGGTCCATTGCGGGACGGCGTTTTGGATCGCCAGGTAGATCAGTTTCCGGGCGGCGTCCTCGTTGGGGAAGTGTCCTTTGGTCTTGATGGCTTTCCTAGCTGCCGGTTCAGTGCCTCGATCGCGTTCGTCGTGTAGATCACGCGGCGGACCTCTGGGGGGAACGCCAGGAACGGGATCACGTACTCCCACGCTCCCGCCAGGCCTGGACGACCACTGGCAGCTGCGCCCCCCACTTCTGCATCGAAGCGCTCGAGCGCCTCCAGGGCGGCGTCGGCGTCGATCGCGGTGTAGATCGGTTTGAGGTCCTTGACGACTGCGTCGTATTGCGCGGCGCGGCACGTACTTGAGGCAGTGGCGGATCAGGTGCACGATGCACGTCTGCACCGTCGTCTGGGGGAACATGGCCTCGATCGCCTCCGGGAAGCCCTTGAGCCCGTCGACGCAGCAGATCAGGATGTCCTGGACGCCGCGCTGCTTGAGCTCGTGAGGACCTGCATCCAGAACTTCGCGCCCTCGTTGGCCTGGAACCACATGCCCAGCACCTCGCGCTCGCCGTCGATCGTGATCGCCAACGCCAGGTAGCAGGCCTTGCGCTGCACGCTGCCGCCGTCGCGGATCTTCAACACGAACGCGTCGAGGAACAGCACCGGATAGACGTCATCCAGCGGCCGCTGCTGCCACGCCCTGACGTCGTCCATGACAGCGTCGGTGACCCGGCTGATCAGATCCCGGCCGACCGACACGCCGTAGAGCTCGCGCAGGTGAGCCTCGATATCCCGCGTCGACATGCCGCGGCTATAGAGCGCCAGGATCTTCTCGTCAAAGCCCTCAAAGCGCCGCTGGCGCTTTCTGACGATCTTCGGCTCAAAGCTCCCGTCGCGGTCGCGCGGCGTCCTGATCTCCACCGGCCCGTGCTCGGTCACGAGCGTCTTCGCGTGTCGACCCGTTGCGCGTGTTCCCGGCGCCGCCCGGCGGCTCCTGATGCGGCTCATAGCCGAGGTGGTCGGTCAGCTCGACCTCCATCGCCCGCTCCACCAGCCGCTTGGTCAACTGGCGAAAAGCCCGCCGGGCCCGACGATCTCCTCCTCGGTCTTGGCGCCGGCCAGCAGCTCGTCCACCAGCTCGTCCGGCAGCTTGCCGCGCATCTCGTCCGGCACCCGCTCAAGGATCCCAGGCGGGGGCGCCGTCGCCTCGCCTAAGGGCGAGTCGCCGGCGCCACCCGGTTAGAGACAATCGCTCGCTCGAGAACTTCTCTTTGTCTGTAGTTGTTGAAGGCATGAGACTCCAATTCGCTCATGCCTACACACTTCCTAGGACACTCCCGGCGGCGCTGTTCGCCCCGATCCCGGTAGCTACTGGGCCGAGCCGGTAGGTCACCGGCTCCTGCCTGGGCAGGACGGGCTCGGGTTCTTCACGCTTCCGTCGGGCATGAACACATTGCAGAATGTGGCGCCGTGCAGGTTGGCGCCGGTCAGGTCGGCCCCGGACAGGGAGACGAACGTCAGGCTCGCGTTGCTTAGGTTGGCGTGGCGCAGGTTCGCGTCACGAAGGTCGACCATGTGCAGCTTGGCGTTGCTGAAATTGGCGTGGCTCAGGTTGTCGCCGGATCCGTTGACGAGGCGTAGGTCGGCGTAGCGTAGGTCGGCGTAGGGTAGGTCCACCCACCACTGGGAGACCCCAGAGCAGGTGGTGTGATGTTGCCTCGTGGGGTTAGCCACGATCGCACAGCCAGTGCGCGTCTTGGCGGCGAGCGCCGTGACCGGCGCGCCCACGATCAACACCAGAACCAGCAGAGCAAACCGCTTCATATCGCCCCTTCTTTCCCCAGGTTGCGCGCCCTCGCTACCAAGACATTACTCGCACGCCACCAGGCTGTCTACGGGGCACTCCGGGGCTACTTCTCGCAGCGCGAAACCGACTGTCGCTCCGATCGAAAACCAGTCCGTTGCATCAGACGTTCGTGGAGCGTTCGTGACGCTTGCTTTCCGCGCATTCCGAGACTGTCGACCCCGACTCTAGGATGCCCGCGCGTCCATGGATGCAGGGCTGGCGGTCAAGCGGCCCTCGACCGCTGCGGACGAACCAGCGGCGAGAGATCGTGTTCTCACAGCTAGCTCCGTCACGATTTGGAAGCGGGCCCTCGCTCGGCGCCCAGCATCACCGATAGGAGACCTTGCCTGTGAAGGTAAACGTCTCGAACGAGTTTGCAGGCTTGGTCCCCGAGCCGGTGAAGTTGCCGTGCGCGCCGGTGTATATGCCGCTGCCGCCGGTGAACCTTCCGGTTCCGCTCAGGCTGATGCTGCCATCCGGCCTGCCCGTCGCGGTTCCGTTGAGTGTGTACCGCAGCGTTCCGGCCGGATAGAAGAGAGTGCCCGTTGCGGTGAACTTCGGTGGGGTGCCAGCGGTACTTACGCCGCGCAGCGCCCCGTGTACGCCTGTGCCGGCGATCTTGCCGTCGCTCGTGCCGACGACCGTCAGTTTCGACCCACTGGAGGAGAGGATCGCGAGCCGCTGGGTGATCTGGATGTGCTTCGCCCGATGAGCGTTGGCCGCATTGGCGGTTTGTGCAGCCGCAATGGCGACTACGCAGCACACTCCAGCGAAGCCTGCTCGCTTCAAATTCAGCATTTCGTGTCGCCCTTTCTGATGTTGCGCACCTAGAACGTCGGGACGAGTGTCCAACGATGTGCCCGCAGACAATTTTTCGGCCAGGACCCCCCGGAGCTTGCGCGCCCTATCAACCGTATATCTCACCGTAGCCGCGGCAGCCGCGCTTCGCCCTAGGGCCCCGCCCTAGGCTTTGCAGGCCTGTCATCGCTCTGACCGGCGAGGTTGGCATCCTCGCGGCCTTCTGCCCCGGCGACACCCGGTGCATGCTCAATCCCGGCGACCGCCCTGATATCCGCGCGTTGTGGTGCAGCCGGCATCACGGCTGAGGTGCTCGTCGCGGCACGAGAGCAGGGCTCGCGCCGGTCATCGCGTGAAAGGCTCGGGCCATCACGCGCCGCTGGATCACGCCCGAAGGCGGTCAAGGCGGGGAGGCCGCCGACCAGGTTGCCTTCCGCGTCCTTGGCCCAAGCCCCCTCCCCTGCAACCGACATCCGAGCGATGCCGCCCTGGGTCCGCGTTTGCGCGGTGTCGTACCTCGCGAAGTCCGCGCCGCGGCCCTCATATCTTCGACGGCGGCGCGTACGTCGGTCACCTGGATGACGGCGCGCGTGAACGCGCCAGCCCGGCGTGGGATCAACTGGGGCCTCGGCTCGACCTAGGGAGTGCGGCAGCGCCCCGTTGGCGAGGCGCGATCCCAGCACTGTCTGCGTCACGTGTTCAGGACCCTGACGGGTAGCAACCGGGCTGCACGGGGTTGAACCCGAAGGACGGAAAGTCCTTCCACCGCGTCTCGGTGTCGATGTAGGGATAGTCCCTCAGCGTGTCACTCGGGAGGTACACGTCGAAGAACCCTTCCTTGTAAACCCCGAGTCCGGTGCCAGGCTTGTCGATGTTGCCACTCGGGTCGAGCGGCCTGAACAGCCGGTCGCCGATGCTTGCGTCCGGCGTTTTCATGATGTACGGGTCGACAATCGCTCCCGCGCCGGTGAGCTGGCCGATGGCGCGTACCCGCCAGGTTGTGAACGGCGGCTTCGCTCCCGGTCCGCCGGAACGGTTCTGTGGGATGTCGGGCTTGACGGGGATGGCAATCTGAGCTGAGTCTGGCTCCTCGCTGAACGGGCAGTGATCGCCTGCAATGTTGCGTCCCACGAAGTGCGCGTTTGCCTTGGTGTAGCCGCTGTCCGGCAGCGCCCACGTCGTGTAGCGGGCGGGGATCAGGGCTGCGTAGAACGACACCTGCATCGCGACTCGCAGGGCGATGCCAGCCTTCGTAACGTCGTCAGTGGTGAACTGCCACGGATCCGCGCCACCCGGGCAAGCGGGGTCGAGCGCTCCGCACAGGCCCACGGTCTTCAGCTTGTCGTAGTCGCTGGCGATCACGTTCGCGAACTGCGTCGTGAGCGTGTCCTGCGCTCCCTGCAAGCGCTTCGCAAGCTCGACGCCGACATCGTCAGCGCGCGACGTAAACTCCACGTCTGCGTCTTCTTGCCGGTTCTCGCTCTTGACTTTGGTGTACTCGAGCGCGCCCTCGTAGATCGCGCTGACCACATGCGTCACGTGGCCGATCCCGGGGATCACCTCCGAAGCTCGCAGGGCTCCCTCGAACAGCGTTTTCGCGATCAGGCGCGCATCTCTATTGGGGTCCACGCCCACCTTGTTCTTGATGTCATCGGCGATCGCTTTCAGGTCGGCGTTGCTGAGCAGGGCGTTCTTGGCGAACGGGCTCGCCAGCGTGGCGAGATAGCCGTGCTCGCTCTCGAGCCAGCCGATCTCCTTGACGAGCTCGGCCCGAGCCGTGTCCAAATCTGATCCGGTCGGGTAGCTGAGACCCTTAAGCGTGGCGATCTTCGTGTCCCAGAACTCCTTCGTATACGGCTGGGTGTAGTACTGGGCGCGCGGGTCGCTCCCCAGCCCTGCCGCATCTCCTACGGTCTGAATCGCCGCGGTCGCGGCCGCGTTCCCCTGATCGGGCCAGTTGCTCGGCGGCTGAAACAGAGTGTCCAGCAGCTTCTCGCCCGGGTCGCCGAGCTGCGCGGTGGCCTCGCTGTCGGCCACCTGGAACCCGTAGTCCTCGCCGCGCGTCAGCGTCCCGCTGACCGGCTGGCTCTGCGGAACGTCGCCGGCCTGCGTCTCGATCCCACGACCCGGACCCGAGTGCGACGTCCCGACCAGGGTGTACTGGTGGGGCCCGCGAGACGGATCGAGGGAGTTGAACAGCCGGGTGCGGGTCCCGCCGAGGTTGCCAAAGTCGTCCGCGAGGTTGGCCAACGAGTCGTTCAGCGCTACCAACTGGCCGGGTCCACCTTGGATTGGACTCGGCGTGGGACTCCCGAGGCTGGTGATGAACACCAGGTCGTTCGCCCGGCTGGCAGCGCCCAGCACCGCGCGCATCTGGTAGATGTTGCACCCCGGGTATGGAGTGCAATGGGGAGTGTTGGTGTTGGGCACGCGCGTGTCCCAGAAGTACTGCTTGCCGGCGAGCGTGTCGCGATCGACCACCACGGCCTGGATGCCACCGGCCGTGTCTGCCGGGAGCGAGGTGGGGTAGGTGTGGTCACCCACCTGGATCACGTTGGTTGTGGCGCTCGATCCCGGCGCCTGCGTGCTGAACTTGACCCGCTCGCTCGGAGCGAACGTGTAGTTGCCGAGGTTGTCGCGGACCAGGTAGCCGGTCATCCGACCCCCGCCTGCAGCGTTGGTCGAGGCCGAGCGCGCGACCGCCTCCCCCCGGGTCCCGTCTGCCACTCCGATCGCGGAGAACGTCCCCCGGGCGAGGTTGTTGCCGTTCGAGTACTCGGCCGGGAAGTCCTCGTGACGAATCCCGATGCGCTCGAGCGCGCGGTCGGCCGCGATTCCGTATGGCGCCGGGCCGCCCGTGTGCGCAGGAGCGGACACGATCACGAGGGCGTTGTCCTGGTATGGCCTCAGGAAGTCCGCCACGTCGGTCGGGCAGTGGCCGGCATTCCCGAACACGGCGCCGTCGCAGGGGAACGACTTCTCCTTGACGACCGTCAGATTCTGCCGGTCCAGCACCAGCACCTGGAGCCAGGCGTTCGGCGACGGGCTGTACGACCTGCCTCCCACCACGATCGCGTCCTTTCCTTCTTGCTGGGCCATCGTGTCGACGCTCACGATCGGCGGCGGGTTCACTGTCAGCTCCCCGCCGAGGGTTCGGCCGGCACGGAGGGTGACCTCGTCCGTACCGGTTCGCCCGTTGGGTCCGGTGACCGTCAGCCGCACGATGTAGAGGCCGCGCTGGTCGGCTTCGATCGTGGGGGTCGCCGTGTTCGCGGCCGCGATCTCGCCCGGCACGTTCCAATACGGGTCGCGCTTGCCCGGCCCGTCGTCGGGGCTCAGCGCCGCGCCCTCGCTCGGCTGGATTCCGATCACGCGCCAGCGGTAGCGCAACCGCGCGCGGCGCCCGAACCGCGCCCGCGTGCCGGGCTGCATCATCGAGGCACGTCCGTCGAGACGGACCCGCCGCTCGACCGGGATTGACCGGCCGCGCCCCGCGGCGGCAAGCGGCCTCCCGGTCGCGACCCAGAACTGGAGCTTCTTAACCAAGACCCGCGCGCGGAATCCGAACCGCACGATCAGCGTGTTCACGCCATAGCGCAGCCCGTAGTCGGGCGACGCGCGCAGCACGCAGGCCGGCCCCTCTCGCCCCCCGCGCGCCGGGGCGCACGGCTCCCCGCCCGCGACCTCGAACCCCGAGCCGATCGGTCGGCCATTAGGCGTACCCCCACCAGCCTGGCGGCCCCGAGTTGCAGCTTGATGCGCACCGGCGCCGCGGCGAGCCGCTGGCCGCTCCGCGGGGTCAGCACCGAGGGGGCGACGGACGTCCGCCGCGCGACCGTCTCCGAGGCCAGCGCGCCGGCGAGCACGCCAACCACCGTCATCATCGAACACGCGATCACGATGCGCGGCAATCGTATGTAGTGCGTCATGCCATTACCCCAATGAACTGCCGCAGCTGTCGCTGGCCCCAGAGCCGGAAGCTCCCCCAGACTGCAGTCCGACTCTATAACACGGTGACGACCCCGACGGAGCGCCGCGCGATGTGTCGCCGCACCACCCGGGAGAGTCAGCGATTCGCTGACCAACGAGGTGAGGTGCGGAGATGCCGAAGGGTCACTACCTGGCCGAGGTTGTGAAGGATGCGATCTGGGAGCTGCGAGCGGAGGGGGTGAGCGAGGCCGAGATCGCCCGTCGGCTTGTGATGCCGAAGCGGACGGTGAGTAAGTACCTGCAGAGGATGGGAGGGATCCGCCCGAGGCCGCGTCGTCGGGCTGAGTGCTGCCTGACGCTGGCTGAGCGTGAGGAGATCTCGCGTGGGATCGCTCGGGGAGAATCGGCCCGCGCGATCGGTCGTACCCTCGGCCGGTCCCACACCACCGTCTCCCGCGAGATCAACCGTTGCGGTGGCCGTGGGCGCTATCGCGCTCACGCGGCTGAGCGGGCTGCCTGGGGTCGGGCCAAGCGCCCGCGACCGTCGAAGCTCGAGCTGTGTAGCGAGCTGCGTGAGCTCGTGATCCAGCGGCTCGAGCAGGATCACTCCCCGCAGCAGATCTCGGGCTGGCTGCAGGCTCTCATACCCCGACAATGATCAGATGCAGGTCTCGCACGAGACGATCTACCGCGCGCTGTACGTCCAGTCGCGTGGGTCGCTGCGACGCGAACTGACCCGGCATCTCAGAACCCGGCGTCAGAAGCGCTACGCACGGACGCACTCCAATCGCGGGCAGGGCCCCGGCTGCATCGCCGGGATGGTGATGATCTCTGAGCGTCCACCAGAGGTTGCCGACCGAGCGGTGCCCGGGCACTGGGAGGGCGACTTGCTGATGGGAACTCGTGACACGGCGATCGCGACCCTGGTCGAGCGCCAGACCCGTTATTGCCAGCTCGTCGCGCTGCCCGAGGGGACCAACGCCGAGCCGGTCTGCGAAGCGCTCAAGGCCAGCATCGTCGACGCTGCCCGACCAGCTTCGCCGCTCGCTGACCTGGGATCAGGGCAAGGAGATGGCACAGCACCGACGGTTCAGCATCGAGACAGGCGTCGAGGTCTACTTCTGCGATCCCCGCAGCCCGTGGCAGCGAGGGTCCAACGAGAACACGAACGGCCTCCTTCGCCAGTACTTCCCGAAAGGCAAGAACCTCGCCGGCGTGAGTCAGGCAGACCTCGACGAGGTCGCCCGCAAACTCAACGACCGACCCCGCCAAACGCTCGGGTTCCGGACACCCGCCGAGAAACTCACCGCACTGATCGACGGGCCCCACACGGGCGGCGCGTCCGAGCGCTGATCTCGCTTCGGCCTACGGCCTTCGCTCGACAGCGCCCGGACGGAATGACACGATCCACACGTCAGGGGTGGTGCACCGACCAGTTGAGGCCAAGGAACGAGGCGGGTCTCGCCTGCGCCGGCTAATTGAGGCGCTGCAGAGAGATAGGGTCCAGCGGTTGCTGTTGCTCTTTGGGTCCGGCCGAGCGAGAGTGTTGCCGAACTACCCTGGCCAGTAGCTCCGCCCCATCGGGAGGCCGGGGTCCGCGTTGTTGACGTTGAGCGGTGGATCTTGGTTAGGCTTCGCCGTCCGTGACTAAGGGGGGGCGCTTCGGTTATCTGCGGTTGGCCCGATGTATTGCTCCGCTCGTCCTCGGTGGCGCCTTGGCGCTACCGGGCGCGGCTGTAGGCGCTAGTGCACCGGTCATGGAAGTTCGGGCGGACCCTTTAGCGTTCCCGGGGTGGGGCGCAGGCGCGGGCGCTAGTGCACCGGTCCTGGAGATTCGGGCGGACTCTTTAACCCTCTCCGGCCGGGCCGCAGGCACCGGCCGGGCGGTACACGCGCGCGGGCGCGCTGGCGTCCCGGTCGCGGACGTCCTCGCGGACGTCAACCATGACGGTGAGGTGTCGCCGGCTGACGAGCGTCTCAAAGGCGATCCGAATGCATTCGCGATTGTTCTGCCGAACCTCGACGACGACGCTCGCAGGTGCCCTCGGGTGGACATCGAGCGCTTCAGCGACGCCCAGCTCGCGGCCTGCAATGATGCGTCGGACAACCGGGTCAATGGGCCCGGTGACCTCGCCCAGATGTCGCCCGTGAGGGTGGTTGCCTGGCCTGGCGCGCCCGCTGGCACGCGCGTGCGGATCTCGGTGGTCGCGTCGCAGCCGCGACGTGCGCGGCTTTTCGTGCTGCGTCGGGGCGTCTGGAGATCGCTGGGCAGCGGTGGCCCGCTCACCGTGGCAGAGCTGCGCCGCGGGGCCAAGCTCGCGCTCGAGGGACTCGACATCATCCGCAACCGCGCCGTGTGGGATGGCGGCCTTCGCGTCGTCCTGCGCGTCCAGGCGCGCGGCCGCGTCGCAACCAACTTTGTGCGCTTCCGTATGGCACCCGTGCTCTTCGAGAACAACACCATGCCGCTCGAGCAGATCTTCGCAACGTCCGATATCGGTCCGGCCGGTAACACCGATGCGGAGTCGACCGGCGACGCGATCCCGAACGTGGACGAAAACGATCGGCCGATCGACCAGCGCACGTTCGCGACGCTAAACGCGCAGGGTCGAGCCGCCTACCGCCGGCAATGGCGCGCCGCGCTACGTGCCGTAACGCCCAACGTCCGCCTCGATCTGCTTCCCGCCATCAACGGCGATCGCTGGATGCAGGACTTCTACCAGCCGGCGTACGTCTCGATGCCGGGCCTTCACGGGACCCAGATAACAATCACCCTGCTGCTCCGCTCGGCCACCAAGAACCGCGACACGGTCAACCCGCCGGCCGGCCACCTGTTGCGCAACGGCTCCCGCATACTATTCAGCCAGCTGCGCGGGCCAGGGGTCGGCGTCGTCCAGGCCTACGACCCCGGGCGGATGCGCAGCCTCAACCTTCGCGTTGCGGGCAACGTCGACACGATGAGCTCGACGGGGAACTTCGAGGCGATTCCCCCATACAGCAATGAGCGCGCGCGCTTCCCGGACGGGCGGATCATCTGGGGCGCGGGTGGACGGCGCGCGCCCGATCCGACGTTCACCCAGATGTTGCGCGCGCAGCGCACGCAACAGCCGCTTGTGGTCGACACGAGCTGGCTGGAGGTGGGTCACGTGGACGAAATCGTGAGCTTCGTACCGAACAATTTGCGCCGCGGCTGGACGATCGCCGTCGAGGATCCACTTGCCGGAATCCGACTACTCCAGCGGCTGCGCGCGACCGGCCACGGCGACGCTCGTCTGTTCGCCGGGCTCGCGCGGTACAGCAGCAAGGCCGTCGTGCGGGCGGCCCGCAGTGTTAACAGCCTGCTCGACGACGCCCACGAGATGGACGCCACCCGCGCGGCCGCCCTTCACATCGATCGCGTGCTCACGACGTTGGAGCGCGCCACCGGCGTGCGCGATAACGAGGTCATCCGAGCGCCGACGCTGTACGAGCGCACCGCAGGCGGATTGACCTCCGCCCTGCCCGCAACGGTGAACGGCGTGCCGCTGCGTCGCGGCGAGTTCGCAGCACCCAGTCCGCACGGCCCGATCGTCGACGGACGGGACGTGTTCGAGACGTACATCGAGCAACAGTTCGCCCAGCATGGCGTGCGCGTGCGCTGGATCGAGGACTGGTACTACGCCCACATCGTGGCAGGCGAAGTGCACTGCACGTCGAACGCCCTGCAGGACCCCAGCGCGTCGACGCCATGGTGGCGCGGGAGCTGACGACTACGACAGCTCGACGATCGGCGTGTGAGCGTCCGGTCGGTCCGCCAGAGATTTCGCTCGTGGCCGCCCTGTGATCGGCGCGGGCGACCGCGCAGCCGGCTGGCGAAGACCGATTCGCTCGCCCGGGCGGTGCCGCAGACCATCTCTGCCAGTGATCTCGACGCGCTGTTGCTCCGCGACCCTCCTGCTCTGGGCCGCGGGACCGGCTCGTGGGCGGGAAGGCAGCTCGGGAACGTCTCTGCACGTCGCGACCGACGGACGCAACCAGGCACAGCACCACGCTCGTGATACCCGTGCGGAGTGAAAGGGAGTCTCGGGAGTTGCGTCACCGCACACCTCCTGTTCGCCACGAGCACAACGCGTCGCGGCAGGCCTCGGCCGCGTTTATATCGGAAGGCGCCGGCTTTCCTGCAGCCCGCGCTGAGCGGGTGCGCGCGCGGGTTGGGCCGAGCGGGGCGCTGCTCCCGCCACGGCCGCTCCTTCGGCCTCCTTGGAACGCGAGCCTCAACCACCGGCCGACCCGACGAAGCCGTTCCCGACCCTGTCCACGGTGACGCATCGATGCGACGCGCACGCGACACCCTGTAGCAGGCTTGCCCCGGAGATCGGAACTGGTTTCGAGTCCTGACCAGAGATCGGGTTGAACGTCACCTCACGCCCATTCTCGCCCACCGCGATGCACCACCGCTCGGACACGCACGCGACGCCGTTGAGAGCACGGGCCGGATCTAGCGCCCGTACCCCAACCGCATTCTCAATCCCAGTCAGTGGATCGAACGTCACCTCGGACCCCCGCGCATTAACGGCAGTGCATTGCCCCCGAGCCGGGCACGCCACGCCTCTCAGCTCAACTGAATCGACTCGTCGTAGACCGGGCTGGTCCACGCGCCCGGTCTCCGGATCGAACGTTACTTCGCGCCCGTCTATGTCGACCGCGGTGCATTGCCGAGAACTCCAACACGAGATCCCCTCGAGGACGGAGGCGTCGAGCCCGACCACCGATTTCTTGGTACCCGAGATGGGGTCGAACGTTACCTCTCGCCCGCGGTCATCGACGGCCGTGCACTGCGACAGCGACGGACACGCGACGCCAAAGAGACTTGGGGGGGGATCGAGAAAGCCGGCGGGCCGCTCGAGTACAACCCGTTTAGCGCCATTCAACTTCCCAGACGCGGGGTCGAACGTCACCTCGCCTCCTTGGCTATCTACGCCCGTGCATTGTGTCGCCGACGAACACGACACCGCAAGCAGAGGAATGCCCGGGTCCACGGAGCTCGCACCTACGTCGTTGACGCGTCGAGTCGCCGGATCAAAGGTCACCTCCTGGCCAGCAATGTTAACCGCAGTGCATTGTGCGATTGAACAGAACACCCCGAAGTAACGTTCACCGGCTTCGATCTTCCTCACGCCGGCTGCGTTGATAGTCCCCGCCATCGGATTGAGCGTGCTCTCGTTCCCGCCGAGGTCGACCCCCGTGCACTGCGTCTCTGACGGACACGACAGTCCGACAATCTCGAGGTGCGGCGGAAAAGCTGACGCCCGGCCTGTGTTTACCGTGCCCGACCTGGGATCGAACGTGGTTTCCCGCCCATGAAAACCGGCCGCGCTGCATTGACTCACAGAGGGACACGAAAGGCTGACCAGATCGGTGAAGCCGAAGCGGCTCGGGTCCGCCTGGGGATCGATCGATGTCAAGCCTGCCCGGTTCACGACCCCAGACACTGGATCAAAGGTCACCTCCCGTCCTACGTTATCCAAGGCCGTGCATTGTTCCGGCGAAGGGCACGACAGATGCTTTAGCGGAAAGTCGAGGCCGACCCTCCTGGGTCCCGCTGCGTTCTTCGTTCCGGTTGAGGGATTCAGCGTGACCTCTGTTCCATCCCACCCGACCACGGTGCACTGGATTTTGCTCGGACAGGAGATCGCGAAAGCGCCGAGTAGGTCTACCGGCTTCGCACCCGCCGCAATCACTCGGCCGGTGTCAGGATTGAAGGTTACTTCATATCCCGGCGTGTCAATCGCGGTGCACTGGTCTCGGGCGGGACACGACACCGCCCAGAGCTGCCGGTCTGGATCTACCGCTCGCACCCCCGCCCGGTTCACACGGCCCCCGACCGGCTCGAACGTGACCTCGTGACCGTCCTGATCAACTGCGGTGCATTGCACGTGGGACACGCACGATATGCCGTTGAAGCCCGCACCACCGCTGTAGATGGTCCTACGCCCATCGCTAGTCACGGCCCCGGTCGACGGATTGAATGTCGCCTCCTGGCCTCGACCATCGACCGCCGTGCACTGGGAATGAGACACGCACGCGACCGCGACGAGTGGCTCAGTTGCGGTTCGGTCGAGCGGGACCGGAGCTGACCACGCACGCGAGACGGCGTGCGCAACCCCTGGGCAAAGCATCGCCAGCCCGACCAACCCGCAGATACCCAGGCTAGATCTCATGCTCGCGCCCCAACTTGTTGATGCCCACGCCGGCGCAATCCTCGCCAACTCGCTTGGCCCCCGGTTAACGTCCCATCCAGGACAGGCCGATCATACCTCACGGCGGATCTCACGCGAGATATTTGTTAGTCGGGCATAGACCACACCGGATTCGCGTCCGTTGCCCGGGCCCCGAGGGAGCGGATCGCCGCGATCAACGGCGCTACGCTCGCCTATGCCGTCGCGTGTCCGCGACCGCACGGAATGCGAAACCCATCGACGGCCGATGCGCCCTTTCCGCGCAACTCAGGTGAACCATGCGGCGATTACCGCGGCGCGACGAAACGAGGTCTTGCCCACGGCCGGCTGCTGCATGCTCGGGAGGTTCCAGAAGCCGTCTCCAACGTCCGAGCGCTCTCGCATCTCGTCCAGAGCAGCCGTGAGATCAGTGGCGCGCCGGCTATCGCCTACTGAGCGCGAGCGGGCGTCCCTGCCCCGTCCTGCTGTCCAGGACAGATATCCCATCTTGTCGCCGCCGCGCAGGCCGCGCGCCGGGTGGGTACTGACCCATCGTGTGCCGGTCGGAACGTGCTCGACGTCTGCAGCGTCGTTACCCGATCAGGTCTTCCTGCAGTGTGGAGAACGCGCGGTGCAACAGTTCGCCGGGGTCCTCGCGCCCCTCGGTGTCGGCCCAGCGGCGCATCGCGATCGTCATCGCGCTCAGGCAGGCTGCCGCGATGACGGTCAGGCGGTAGGAGTCGTCGGCTCCGTCTTCCGGGTCGCCCGTCTGGAGCGCACCAACGAGTGTGTCTACCGTGGCCGCTTGCTGCTCGAAGAGCCGCGCGCGCAGTTGCGGGGTCTTGAGGATGAGCCTGGTGCGTGCAAAGACGAGCTTGCGCTCGCCCTCAGAAACCCGAGCGAACGCGGTCTGGACCGCGCGCTCAATCCGCGTGACGACCGGCGCCTCGTCTGACTGGGCGCGGAGTGCGCGTGCGATCGCGTTGTCGTATTCGTCGCTGAGCACGACGTCCTCCTTGGTGGCGAAGTACCGAAAGAACGTCATGTGGGACACGCCGACGGCGGCGCATATCTCCTTGACCGTCGTGGCTTCGTATCCCTGACGGAGGAACAGTCGCATCGCGTGGTCCTGGATCGCCGCCCTGGTGCGGCGCTTCTTGCGCTCGCGGAGCCCCAGGGCGCCAGTCGCAGCGCGAGCCATCGGGTCAGTCGGCGAGACCGGCGGCGTGCTGTTGGACGATCGACCCGGGAGCTTCGTCGGTATTCGCTTGCGTCTCGATGGCTCGCTTGATCGCGAGCAAGGTAGCGCGGGTCTGCCTGCGGGCAACCGGCCTCGCGATC
This sequence comes from uncultured Solirubrobacterales bacterium, assembly GCA_963770735.1. Classification (GTDB taxonomy): domain Bacteria; phylum Actinomycetota; class Thermoleophilia; order Solirubrobacterales; family Solirubrobacteraceae; genus Palsa-465. The sequence goes on from CAVYRB010000003.1 coordinate 758,131, forward strand.
AGGTTGACCAGCCTCGCTTTGAGAGTGTTCGTCGAGTAGAACTGGCGGATGCTGACCCGCGTCGCCGACTGACCCACTGGCGTCACGCACGATTCAACGACGTAGTCGTCGAATAGATCGCTAAGTCCCCAGGAGTCCTCCGGAATGGTGGTTCGAAAGCTCTTCAGCGGTACCAACTCGGTGACCTGCTCGACGCAGCGACCCCGGCCACGTCCGTGCAAGATCTCGCACTGGTAGGAGACTCCCGGCGCCCTCCGAGAGACGATCCGGACAGCAGCACCACGTTATCCACGCGAGGGTGAAACTCGGGAATCTTCGAGATGTCCATCGCGTACTCCCAGACGCGCTCCAGCGGCGCCTGGACCACTACCTCGACCTCAACCTGCCGCTTGCCATCCATGCCGTGATCCTCTCGACTGGGTCATCCATCTGCGACAATCATGTTAGCTGCTAACACTTTACTTAGCGAGCGGAAGCGCCGACATCCTCGGCCACAAACTCGTTGTTCGGGCCCACAGTCGGCACCAAGACGCGCGAGGTCACCCACCCACGCTCACACACGATCGAATCCAGTCTGGCCCACGTTTTCATGAAATCGCCGAAATGCCCGTACCTGATCTCCTGGATAAGTCGCCATCTGTACGCCACGTCCCCTCCTTTGGTGCGGTAGGCGCAGTTCTACACCCGCGACCACAGCACGAGCAGGTCCCAGCGCCCGGTTAGACGACCCGATACTCCGACAGCCTCTCGCAAGGCAATCGCGGCTGTTCGACCGGGCGACGGACGGAAGCGATCGCGAGGCAGTCGACCGCGCGCTTTGCCGGCGTTCCGGGTGTTACGACCGATCCCGGCCAGCGGAATCCTCACGCGGAGCGGAGGGACCCACCGTCTAGGCAAAGTGTTTCCAATATGCGGCGGCGCCGGCGGGCGGCGGGCGATGACGCCGTCACGCGATCTCCGGGGCACGCGAGGAGCGAACGTTCAGCGCTCGGAGACGGTCACGCGGGCGCTCGCCCCGATGAAGTTCGATGCCGTGACGCGCGCGGTATACGCGCCTGGGTGGTCGACGGTGAGCGTGACGCGTCCATCGGGCCCAGTGCTGGCCGTTTGCCCGGCCACGGTGACCGTTGCGTGTTTGACTGGGTCGCCTGCATCGAGGACGCGAAACGACGGCCGCCGGCCGCTCGTGGCGATGAGAGTCAGGCCGGGATAGGACTGTGTGTGCTCGAGTCCGACCGTGCCGCTGTCGTGTTGGACGCGAGCGATGAGGTCGACACGGTCGTTCTGTGCGTTGAGGTCGAGGCCGTAGATCGAGCCGTCCCGCGGCCCGTTGAGCGTGACGGTGGCGCCGAACACCGACGCGCTGCCGTTGGATCGGCGGAGCATGACCTTCCCGTCCTGGACCCAGCCGACCCAAACGCTCGCTTTCGGGCCGGGGGATGCTGCGGCAGCGACCTGCTGCTTGTAGGACGAGCCCGCTGCCAGAAGGTGGGGCTGGAGCGCACCCACCGACCAGCCGTAGACTGCTCGGCGGCTGCCGTTGACCGTCGCGACGAAGAAGCCCTTGTGTTGTCGCGCGACGAGCGGCACGCGCGTGCTGGCAGGGCAAAACGCCTCGGGCGCGCCGCCCGATACCCGAGACGTCGAGCCGGGCACGATCCGCGCCGCGCCTCCCGGCGCTCCCGTTGCGGGGTTGACCGGTTGCACAAAGACGCCGTTGGGGCCCTGCACTCCCGTACACCACGCAACCAGTGCCGAGTCACCGCTGACAGCGAGTGCCTGGCCAGTCCCCAGCCCGTACCCGCGTTGGTTGATCGTCGTGGGATCGGTACCAAAGTGCACCACGGTCTCCTCACCCGCGTACCACGACGTGAGCGACCCGTCAGGCCCGAGCGCAACACTCGCGTCGCGCTGCCCCGCGAAATCTCCCGCCGCCATCGCCGTCGGCGCGAGCGCCCAATTCGCACCGCCGTCAGCGGTGACGGAGTAATCGACGCCCTCGTGAGGGTCACCCGTAACAAGCGTCTGCGTGCCAGAGAAGAACGCGAACAGGGAACTGCCTGACGCAAGCAGCGTCGGACCCTCGACGCTCGCCCAACCCGTGACGATCGCCCCCGGCGACCGCACCGCACCACCCGCCGACACCGGCGTCTGCAGCAAGTCGTACAGGCCGTTTGACGTACGCCGGGACCAGGCGACGTGCAACGTCCCATCGGTGCCGCGTGCCGTGCCGACAAGATCGGAGATACCCAGCTGCCCGCTCGTGCCAAGCGAGCGCCAAGAGCTCGCCGCGCCAGCGCTCGCCGCGAACGCGAGCAGCGCCATCGCCACCATCCACACACCGAGCACAAAACCAGCTAACGCACCCCATCGCCCCATCTACCGATCATACCCGGCAACGTCTTGCTGAAGACCGCACTCCGTCCGACCGGTCAAACCGATCAGCACCCGAACCGCGGACCCACCCCTCGACAACGAATCTTGAACGCCGATGCGGCCGCCAACCGCTTCTTCCCCACGGCACCCCTCCGCGACCACGCCGGCGGACGACTGCTTCCCCACGCCACGCCACCGAGCTCGCGAGTGCCCTGGCGACACCAAGTTCATGCGGGTAGCCGGCGCAAGGGGACTCGTTCGTCACGTTTGCACTCGCCTCTGAACTCCCGGAGGGCGACTCCTGCGATACCCGCGGAATCACCGAAGCAGGGCGGACCTGCGTTCGCAGGCCGCGGATCCCGCTCCTCGCCACGATCAGGGCGGGCGAGAACGCCCGCTAAAGCGACACGATGTTGGGACGTCACTCGCGTCGAGCCTCAACGCCCGGGGGTTCCTCGCCGTTTTCTACGCTGATGGTTATGACCAGGCGGCGCCCAGAAGGCGAACTGCTGTTTGAGGCTTACCTCGTGGAGCATGGCTATCCGGAGCCTGCGTACGAACCCGACCTCGGCGTGCGCACACGTCCCGATTACGTCGTCGTCCGAGGCGAGGCCGAGGCGGTCTGCGAGGTCGAGGAGTTCGATCCCGACAGCGGCTGGTCGCCCGGCAACGCTGGACCCAGCGGCAGACGATCGATGGAGGACGTCCTGCGCCCGGTGCGCTACAAGATTCGCGCGGCAGCTAGGCAGCTGAAGACGCTGGCCGGTTCCGGCCGGCCGCTCGTCATCGTGCTCGCCAATCCCGGCGGTGCGTGGGTGGGACTGTCGCCCCAGGAGATCGTCTGGGCGATGTACGGCGACCCGGCGTTTGTGTTCTCAGTGGCCGCCCGGACTGGCGAGGCAGTGGACGAGGGCGGCTTCATCACGACCGCCAACGGCAAGCTCCGCAATGATCATCCGTACATCAGTGCCGTCGCCGTCGTGTCTCAGCGCGACCGAGCTATCGATTACTACGACGAGCTCGTGGCCGGCGTAGGAGTGGTCGGTCGGCGCCGGCGTCGCGTGATTGCTTTGCCACGGCTGCCATCGTCGGCGCGCCGACCGCTGATCCGCGGAGACGCCGACGTCGGTCCCAGCCTCGCGAGCGGACTCCGCGTCGCAAGCGCAGCCGAGCAGGGGGCGCCTAGAGCTTCGTCCCGGCTGCTCCCTCGAGGACTTCGATCAGGGCGGCGAAGTCAGCGTCGCCGAGCCCGCGGCCCATCGCGGCGGTCAGGATTTCGCGCGTTAGCGCGGCGGCCTGGAACGGCGCGCCGACTGCCTGTCCGTGGTCGAGGCACAGGCGCACGTCCTTCAGCATGTGCTCGAGCTTGAACAGCGTCGTGTAGTCGTGCTCGCGCATCGGCCCGGCCTTCAGCTCGAGCATCGCCGACCCGCCCGAGCCCGCGGCCATCACGGTCGTCAGAGCGTCGAGGTCCACCCCTGAGCGCTTGGCGACGAGCAATGCCTCGCCGACGACCGATGCGTTGGTCGCGGCGACCGCGTTGTTGAGCAGCTTCACGATCTGCCCGTGCCCGAGTGGGCCCGCATGGACGATCAGCTTCCCCATAGCCTCGAGCACCGGGCGGGCGCGATCGAAGTCCTGCTCCGAACCGCCCGCCATGATCGTCAGCGAGCCGTCCTCGGCGCGTGGCGACGAGCCGGTGACGGGTGCGTCGACGAGACGGAGGTTGCGGCCGGCGAGCCGTTCGCCGATCGCCAGCGCCGACTCCGGACCGATCGTCGAGCAGTCGACGAACAGCGTCCCGTCCGCGGCGCCGGTCGCAGCGCCGGCCTCGCCGAGAAGCACCTGCTCGACCTGCGGCCCGTCGACGACCATCGTGATCGCGATCTCGGCCTCCGCCCCCGCGTCGGCCGGCGTCGCGGCCAGCCGAACGCCCTCGTGCTTAGAGCAGAATCGCTCCGCGGTCGCGGTCGTCCGGTTCCAGACCGTCAGTTCGAACCCAGCCCGGGCGACGTTGGCGGCCATCCGCGAGCCCATGATCCCAAGGCCGAGGAACGCGACGCGGGTCATCCGGCAGCACCATACCCGCCGCCGCCGGGAGTCTCGACCCGGAGCCGCTGCCCCGCTCCCAGACGCCCGGTCGCCTTCGGCGGCAGCTCCTCACCGTCGAGGACGTTGCGACCCCGCGATCCCGGTCCGCCCCCTTGCGCGCCGGGAGGGGCATGGCGCCGGCGCTCGGTGATCAGCGAGTAGGTCAGCGGCTCGAGCGCCTCGAGTTCGCGTACGACTCCGTCGCCACCGCGATAGCGACCCGCGCCGCCCGATCCACGCCGCAGCGAGTACTCGACCATCCGCAGCGGGAACTCCAGCTCGAGCGCCTCGACCGGCGTGTTCAGCGTGTTGCTCATCGCGACGTGGACGGCACTCGGGCCGTTCGCGTCCGGACACGCGCCCTGTCCGCCGCCGATCGTCTCGTAGTAGACGACGTCTTCGTTGCCGAGCGAGAGGTTGTTCATCGTTCCCTGGCCTAGCGCCCACCCGAACGCGCGCAGCACGACGTCAGCGACGCGCGAGGAGGTCTCGACGTTGCCGCCGACCACGGCGGCCGGGGCCCGCGCGTTCAGCAGCGAGCCCTCGGGGGCGACCACCTCGACCGGCCGGTAGGCGCCCGCGCTCGGCGGAATGTCGGGGTCGGTCAGCACGCGCACGGCGAAGTAGCAGGCCGACCGCGTGACGGCGAGCGGGCAGTTGAGGTTGCCGGCGTACTGCTCGGCGCTGCCGGTGAAGTCGAGCGTCAGGCGGTCACCGTCGACGCGCGCGCTCAGCACGATCTCGAGATCCCCCTCGATCGCCTCGAGCACGTCTCGCGCGGACCGCTCGCCGTCCGGCAGCGCGGCGATGCACGCCCGGGTGCGCCGCTCGGCGTAGTCGAGGACCGACTCGAACGCTTCCTCGAGCAGCGGCCCGCCGACACGGTCGTGAAGCTCGGCGAGCCGGTTGGCGCCGACGCCGGTCGCCGCGAGCTGCGCGCGCAGGTCCGCGCGGCGCTGCTCGGGCCGGCGCATGCTGCGCACCAGCTCGGAGATAGCCGCCTCGTCTAGCACGCGTGGCCCGATCACGACGCCCTCGTCGGCCAGGGTGCGGCTGTCGGCCGGCATCGAGCCGGGGGTGGGGCCACCGACGTCGGCGTGGTGAGCGCGGTTGGCGGCGAACCCGAGCAGCTCGGTGCGTCCGGGGCCGCTCAGAGCGAAGACCGGCTCGATCACCGTGATATCGGGGAGGTGGGTGCCGCCCCGGTACGGGTCGTTGAGGATCCACCGGCGGCCGGGGGCGTGCTCGAAGCCGAGCACCGCCGCGACCGCCGCCGGCATCGCGCCGAGGTGGACGGGGATGTGCTCCGCCTGCATCACCATCTGCCCGCGCGGATCGAACAGCGCCGTCGACGCGTCCCGGCGCTCCTTGATGTTGGCCGAGTGGGCTGCGCGGATCAGAACCGCTCCCATCTCCTCACAGATTGCGCGCAGCGCGCCACCCAGAACCTGGAGCTCGACCGGGTCGATCATCGCGTCCGCCGCATCTGGATCGTGCCGGTCGGATCCACGCTCACAACCCAGCCGTCGGGAACGAGGACCGTCGACTCGGCGAGCTCGATCACCGCCGGCGCGACGATTTCATCGCTGGGTCGCGGTGGTCCGTGCACGACCTCGAGCTCGACAGTCGCCGCGGCCCTGACGCTCCGGCGCGGCTCGGGCACCGGATCCGCCGCGAGCGCGACGTCGGCGCCGGAGCTGGTTGCGGTGACGCGGATCGTGACCAGCTCGAGTGGCTGCTCGGGATCGCGGTAGCCATAGCGGCTCTCGTGCTCGTCCTCGAACGACCGGCGCAGCTCGTCCGGGGTCGGCGCCGTCCCCGCCGCCACGGGCAGCTCGAAGGACTGGCCCTCGTAGCGGAGCTCGTAGGTCGCTCGCAGCTCGGCGTCGGCTTCACCAAGCTCGCGGCGGGCCCGCTCGGCGAGCTCGTCGACGACTCGCCAGACCGACTCGGCGGTCAGCCGCTCGCCGCTCATCAACACCGTGCGCTGCGCATCCCGGCGCCGCTCGGAGACGACCAGCCCGAGCGCGGCGAGCACCCCGGACGCCCGCGGGCAGAGGACGGTCCCGATCCCGAGCTCGTCGGCGATCTGCGTCGCGTGCAGCGGTCCCGCTCCGCCGAACGCCAGCAGCGCGTAGCCGCGCGGGTCGATTCCGCGCTGGACCGTGACCACCCGCAGCGCCCGCACCATCTCGGCGTTGGCGACCCGGATGATCCCTTCCGCGCACGCGATCGGGTCGAGCTCGAGCGACGCGGCGAGACGCCCGACGGCCGCCTCGGCGGCACCGAGGTCGAGCTCCACGCCGCCCGCGAGCGGCGCGTCGGCGCCCAGGTAGCCCAGCACCACGTTCGCGTCCGTGACCGTCGCGTCGGTGCCGCCGCGCCCGTAACACGCCGGCCCCGGATCCGCGCCCGCTGACCGCGGCCCGACGCGCAGCGCCCCGCCCGGGTCGCGCCACGCGATCGACCCGCCGCCGGCCCCGACCGTGTGCACCGCGAGCATCGGCAGGGCGAGCGGCCGGCCGGCGATCTCTCCGGCCCCGCGCTCCCTGACCTCGCCGTCCTCTACCACGCAGACGTCGCACGAGGTGCCGCCCATGTCGAAGCAGAGCGCGCGCGGCTCACCCGCGGCGCGCGCGACGAACGCCGCGCCCCCGGCGCCGCCGGCGGGACCCGAGAGCACGGTCCACGCAGCGTGACGCGCGGCCGCGTCGAGGTCGATCAGGCCGCCGTTCGATTGCATGATCGACGGCTCCGGAAGCCGCAGATCGCGCGCCCGCTCGGCGAGCCGCTCGAGATAGCGGCGCAACAGCGGCGACAGCGCGGCGTCGATCTCGGTGGTCGCGGCGCGCTCGTATTCGCGGAACGTCCCGACCACTTCGTGCGAGAGCGAGACGTGCACGTCCCCCAGCGCTTGGAGCGCACGGTCGAGCTCGAGCTCGTGCGCCGGGTGGCGGTATGAGTGCAGCAGCACGATCGCGACCGACTCGACCTCCGCCTCTCGCACCCGCGAGGCAAGCGCGTCGGCGTGCTCGGTTGCGAGCGGCTCGATCGGCCCCGCGGGCGCCATCCGCTCGCGGGCCGCGAAACGCAGCTCGGCCGGGACCAGCGGCGCCGGCCGCGCGGTGCACAGCCGGTACAGCTCCGGGCGGGCCTGCCGACCCAGCTCGACGATGTCGGTGAATCCGGCGGTTGCGATCAGCGCCGTCCGGGCGGCGCTTCCCTCGAGCAACGCGTTGGTCGCGACCGTCATCCCGTGCGAGAACAGCTCGACCTCGTCCGGCGAGCGCCCGGCACGCTCGAGCGCGGCCCCGACCGCGGCGATCACACCCTCCGACTGGTCGGCCGGCGTCGTTGGCGATTTGGCGGTGACGAGACGTCCGTCGAACGCGAGCACGGCATCGGTGAAGGTTCCGCCGACATCGACGCCGAGAAGCATGGGCGGGTTATACCTCCGCGCGCGATCCCGGCGCGCGGTCTGACCGCGCCGCTCCGCCTCCGGCTCGCTTAACGAAACGGGACCCGCACAAAGCGGGCCCCGGCACGACAGAAGCGCGAACCTAGGCCGCTACGAGAACGCCAATCTCGATCTCCTCGGTCTCCGCCAGGTGCTGGTGCGAGGGGCAATACCCGTTGTGGGGAAGCGGCATCCGCTGGCACGGCGTCCCCTTTCGAGTGCTCGCCCGACACTGAAGCGGGTTCCCATATGCGTCGAACCCGTTCTGTGGCAACCGGAGAAGGAACTCATCCGCCAGCTTCATGAACCGCTCGACGACCCCCAGCACGCGGAGCTGGGCACTCATCGGGAAGTACGCACGGATGTCGTTGAACAGCGTGCGGGACGGATGGGCGAAATAGCGACGATCAGTCGCAAGCCGCTCGATTGCGGACTCGCACGCGCGAAGCACGCGCTCGTGATTCGCGTGCGCGCCGACCGTATGAGGATCTTCGATGATCTCATCGGCCAGCTCGCGATAGATCGCTCGACTGAACCTATACATGCAGACCTCACGACTCCTTTCGGCCCCTGCCAGGGCACGTCCGTAGTGGCGGCGATTCTTCCGATGCCTTGTGAAGCGCACGAGGCGCTAACAGTTAACGCCGCGTTAAGCGAAAAACTTGTGCCACGGAAGCGGGCTCAGGACCAATGTTCTAGTCCGGGCTCAGCGCCGCGGGTCGTCACGTGGCGACCGTCGAAAGCCGGGTCGGGCGCGGGGTAGTCGCGACGCTGATGCGCGCCCCGACTCTCGGTCCGCGCCAGCGCCGAGCGCGCGATGAGCCGAACGAGCGGATGCGGATCGTCGATGAGCGTCCGCAGACCGTCGCCGTCGCGCTCGAGCCCGGCGAACCGCCACAGCGCCGCCCGGCTGTCCGCCGACGGCGGGGCCGGGGCGACACTCGCCGCGGGCGTCCGCGAGAGCGAGCTCGGCTCCGGGGCGGGCTCGCGCGTCGCGGCGCGCGCCGCGCGCGAGCCGAACACGAAGCACTCCGTCAATGAATTCGAGGCGAGGCGGTTGGCGCCGTGAAGGCCGGTGCACGAGCACTCCCCGACCGCGTACAGCCCGCGTATGGTCGCCCGCCCCTCGAGATCGGTGACGATCCCGCCCATCATGTAGTGCGCCGCGGGCGCGACCGGGACGAGCTCGTGCTCGGGGTCGATCCCGGCGCGGCGCAGCGCGTCGACGACGTTCGGGAACAGCGCCGGATCGACCTCGCGCATGTCGAGGGCGACCGAGCTCGCCCCCGTCAGCGCCATCTGCCGCTGCACAGCTCGGGCGACCTCGTCGCGAGGCGCGAGCTCGTCGACGAACCGTTCGCCGGAAGCGTCGAGCAGCCGTGCCCCCTCACCCCGGATCGCCTCGGTCACGAGGAACCCGTCGCCGCCGTTGGCGGCCGCGACCGCCGTCGGATGGAACTGGACGAGCTCGAGGTCGGCGAGCTCGGCTCCCGCCGCAACCGCCAGCAGCAGTCCGCCGCCGACCGCGCCCGGCGGATTCGTGGTCCGGGACCAGAGCGCCGCCGAGCCGCCGGTCGCCAGCACGGTCGCGCCGGCGGCGATCCGACGGCCGTCGTCGAGCTCGACGCCGATGCAGCGCCCTTCCTCGACCAGCAGCGAGGTCGCGCGATGCCCCTCGAGCACCGCGACCATCCGGTCCTCGGCGACGAGCGCGCTCAGCTGGCGGATCAGTCGCTGGCCGGTGGCGGCTCCGCCGGCATGGACGATCCGCCTCGCCGAGTGCCCACCCTCGAGCCCGAGTGCGAGCCGCCCGTGGCGGTCGGCGTCGAACGCGACCCCAAGCCTCGCGAGCTCCTCGACGGCCGCCGGCGCCTCGGCGCAGAGGACCCGGGCGGCGGACTCCCGAACCGCGCCGCGACCGGCCGCGATCGTGTCGGAGAGGTGCAGCTCCGGGCTGTCACCGGGCGCGAGCGCGGCCGCGAGACCGCCCTGCGCCCAGTACGTCGACGACTCGGCCAGCGCGGTCGCGGATACGAGCGTGACCGCCGCGCCCTGGCGGGCGGCGCGCAGCGCGGTGTAGAGCCCGGCTGCGCCGGCTCCGACGACGGCGACCTGGGCGTCGAGCGACTCCAATGCCGGGTACGGTACCCCCCGATGGCGAGCGTGTTCCTCGAGCACCCGAGCTCGTTCGAGCACGAGACAGGTGGTCACCCTGAGCAGCCAGCCCGGATCGCAGCGATCCAGCGGGAGCTCGAGCGGCGGGACTGGCTCGGGTTCGAGCGCGTCAGCTCGCCCGCGGTCGACCGCGACGTGCTCACCGCGGTCCATCCGGAGGCGTACGTCGAGTCGATCGAGCGCCTGTCCGCGCGCGGCGGCGGCGCGATCGACTTCGACACGGTCGCCAGCGCCGGCTCATTCGGTGCGGCGCTGCACGCCGCCGGCGGCGCCGTGCGGATGGTCGAGCTGCTGCTCGACGGAAAGGCGGACCGAGCGTTCAGCGCCCACCGGCCGCCGGGGCATCACGCGCTGCCGGAGCGCGCGATGGGGTTCTGCCTGTTCAACAACGTCGCGGTCGCGGCGCGGTTCGCGCTTGACCGGCGGGGTCTCGACCGGGTGATGATCGTCGACTGGGACGTCCACCACGGCAACGGCACCAACGACATCTTCCACGCCGATCCCACGGTGCTGTTCGTCTCGATCCACGAGTCGCCGCTGTATCCCGGAACCGGCGCCGGGTCGGACACCGGTGAGGGCGAAGGCCAGGGGTTCACCGTGAACCTGCCCGTCCCGCCGGGCGCGGGCGACGCCGAGTACACGGCGCTGATCGACGAGACGGTCGTGCCGCTGGCGCACGAGTACCGGCCACAGCTGATGCTCGTCTCGGCCGGATTCGACGCGCACCGCGACGATCCGCTCGCCGACTGTCAGGTGACGGAAGCCGGCTTCGCGGCGATGACCCGCTCGCTGTGCGAGGTGGCCGACTCGGTGGCCGCGCCGCTCGGCTGCGTGCTCGAGGGCGGGTACGCGCTCGAGGCGCTCGGCCGGTCGGTCGCCGCGACGATGGAGGCGCTGGTGGAGACCCCCGCTAGTGCGTCAGGGTGACGAGCGCGACCACGCCCGCGATCACCACGATTCCCACGACGACGGCGATCACGGCGAACGCGCCGCGCCAGCTCGGCGGCGCGTGCATCACGGTTCGCGCGGTTCCGCACTCGACGCACCACTCCTGATCAGGCTCGAGCGGCGCATCGCAGGCGGCGCACCGGAGGCCGGCGGGCGCCCGCGCTTCGGTCACAGCTGCCGTCCGCACCACGAGCAGTACCGGTCGGAGCTGCCGTGGATCGCGCCGCAGCCGGGGCACGCGCCACCGATGCCGGGCTCGCGCAGCTCGGCCACGGGCCGTCCGTCGGAGAGCGCGTGTTCGAGCGATCGCAGCTCGCGATCGGTCTCGGCGGCCGCCTCGACCTTCTCCTTGACCAGCTCCGGCCGCTCCCGGCCGAACCGGTGCAGCTCGAGGACGAACCCGCCGATGTCCCGCAGCTGCAGCTCCCGCAGGCGACGCAGGTATCGCGCGCGCCGCCGGATCCGGCTCCGCTCCCGGAGCCCGGCTGGCTCGTCCGGCGCAGGCATGGCGGTCATCGTACGGCGGGCTACGGGACCAGCGACCGCCAGGCGGCGACCACGCGCTCGGCCATCCGGTCCGTGGAGAACCGCTGCGCGCTCGCACGGCCGTTGACGCGCGGATCCGGCGCTGCGAGATGGGGAGCGACCGCGGCCCGCCAGGTCTGTGCGTCGAACGGGCCGCAATATGTGCCGTCGATCCCGTCGAGCGCCTCGGGCGCGACGCCCACGTCGGTCGACAGCACCGGGACGTCGCACGCGAGCGCCTCGAGAACCGCGAGGCCGAACCCCTCTCTTTCGGAGGTGACGAGTACCGCATTGGCGGCGTTGACGTGAAGGGGGACATCGGCGGGGTCGACGTTCTCCAGCGCGACCAGCGCCGTGTCTCCCGCGACCTCCATGGCGCGGTCATACCGTTTCTCGGGGCGTTTTGGGTCTGCGGGGAACAGGAGGAAGGGCTTGTCTGGGTCGAGGCCGAGGCGCGTGCGGGCCTCGTCGCGCGGGATCGGTTTGAACCGGCGGGTGTCGACGCCTGCGGGGAGGACGGCCGTGGCCTTTCGCTTGGCCCATCCGGGAAGGCCATCGAGGAGTGGCTGCGAGACGCCGGCGACGAGGTCCATGAACGGCAGGGCAGCGAGGCTGAGCTTGCGGCTGCGCGGGTGCGCGACGTCGGTGCCATGGAGGGTGACGACGTGAACGTGTGCTTTGGCCGCGAGTGCCGGCCAGGCGGTCAGGCCGAAGTGGGCGTGGACGACGTCGAAGTGGTGGCTGCTGCGTTGCTTGCGGAGCGCGCGCGCGGCCGCGACGTACGCGCCCGCGCCGCCCGGGTCGAACGCGAACAGGTTGACCTCGAGGCCGTCGATCCGCCGCAGCGCCTCGACCTGGTCCCGCACGAAGGAACCCAGCGCCGGGTGCGCCGGCGAGGGGTACATGTTCGTCACGATCAGGGCGCGCATCCGGCGCGCCGAGCGTACCCACTCGTAACGATGCTCCTGGACCCCGGTATTTCGGAGTTCAGAAGCAAAGTTCGCCGCCGGCGGGCCCGTTTGGCACCATCCACGCGATGGTCCCTCGCCCCCAGGACCCCGTCGCCGTGTTCGACTCCGGCGTCGGCGGACTCACCGTGCTCCACGAGCTGCTGGTGTCGCTGCCTTCCGAGGACTACATCTACCTCGGCGACACGGCGCGCTTCCCGTACGGCGGGCGCTCGGCAGACGAGCTGATCAGATTTTCGATCGAAATCGTTGACCATCTTCTGGAACAGGGCGCGAAGCTGCTCGTGGTCGCGTGCAACGCGGCCAGCTCGGCGGCGCTCGGGCCGCTCGAGGAACACCTCCGGAACACGGGGCGCGACGTCGACGTGATCGGCGTGGTCGCGCCAGCCACCCAGCTCGCGGTGGCCGGCAGCCACACGGGACGCCTGGGCCTGCTGGCGACACCCGCGACGGTTGCTAGCGGGGCGTACGAGCGCGCCGTCGCAGCGGCGGATGCGCACGTGCACCTCGAATCCGTCGCGTGCCCCGACCTCGCGCCGATCATCCAGAACGGCTCGCCGTTCGACGCAAGCGTCGTCGACACCGTCCGGGGGTACTGCGCGCCCCTCACGCAAGCCGAGGTCGACACCGTGATCCTCGGCTGCACGCATTACCCCCTCGTTGCGCCGTTGCTGCAGCGGATCCTCGGCCGTGGAGTGAGTCTCGTCACCTCGGGAACCGGGGTCGCCCGTAGCGTTGAGCGAGCGCTCGCCTCGCGGGCCCTGCTGAACCCGCGAGCGGGCGAGGGCGAATACCGGTTCCAGTGCACCGCGGACGTCGAATCGTTCCACGCGCTCGGGACCCGGTTCCTCCAGATGCCGCTCGGCGAAGTGGTTCACGTCGATCTCGGGGCTAGGGTTGCGGTATGAGCACAACCTCTCCCCAGCGCAGCTTCGACCGGGCGCCCGATCAGCTCAGACCCACCGTGATCGAGCCGGACTTCGTCCGCCCGGCGACCGGGTCGGCGCTGATCTCCGTCGGCGAGACGCGCGTGATCTGCACCGCGTCGGTGCAGGAGAGCGTGCCGCGCTGGCTGAGCGGATCCGGCCGCGGGTGGGTCACCGCCGAGTACGGGATGCTTCCGGCGTCCACCGGCGAGCGCAAGCAGCGCGACGTCAGCAAGGGCCGCCTCGACGGGCGGTCGGTCGAGATCCAGCGGCTGATCGGCCGCTCGCTGCGGGTCGTGGTCGACTTCCAGGCTCTCGGTGAGCGGGCGATCTACATCGACTGCGACGTCCTCCAGGCCGACGGCGGGACCAGGTGCGCGTCGATCACGGGCGGGATGGTCGCGCTGCGGCTGGCGTGCGACAGGCTCGTGGCCGACGGCAAGCTCGAGCGTCCACCCTTGACCGGGACGGTCGCGGCGGTCTCGAGCGGGATCGTGAACGGGGTGCCGCTGCTCGACCTCGACTACTCCGAGGACTCGACCGCCGAGGTCGACGCGAACGTCGTGATGACCGGCGACGGGGGCCTGGTCGAGGTCCAGGCGACCGCCGAGCGCACGCCGCTTTCGCGGGCGCACCTCGACGAGCTGCTCGGGCTCGCGGCCGGCGGCATTGACGTGCTTCGCGGCGTGCAGGAAGAGGCGGTCGCAGCGGCCCCGCGATGAGCTCCGCGGACGTCTCGTCGCTGGTGCTCGGGACCCGCAACCCGCACAAGGTAAGGGAGCTCGAGCGGCTGCTGGCGCCCGCCGGGATCGTTGTCGAGCCGCTGCCCGACGGCGTCGAGCTGCCGCCGGAGGACGGCCACACGTTCGAGGACAACGCGCTCCCAAAGGCACGCGCCGCCGCTGCGGCCACCGGCCGGCCGGCGATCGCCGACGACTCCGGGATCGAGGCGGACGCGCTCGGCGGAGCCCCCGGCGTGCGGTCGGCGCGATACGCGGGGGAAGACGCCACCGACGAGCAGAACCTCGACAAGCTGCTGCGTGAGGTTCCGGCCGGTGATCGCCTGCGGTATGTGTGCGCCCTCTCCTACGTCGACCCGGAACGCGGGATCGAGCGGACATTCTTCGGGGAATGTCGCGGCCGGCTCGCCGCCGACCCGGGCGGGACGGGCGGTTTCGGGTACGACCCGGCGTTCATCCCCGACGACCGAACCGACGGCCAAACGATGGCCGAGCTCGACGACGCCGCGAAGGACGCGATCAGCCACCGGGGCCGCGCGGTCCAGGAGCTGCTGCGATGGCTTCGAACCTGAGCGACCCGGCCCCCCAGACCAAGCTGCGGACCGCCGCGCTGTCGGTCGTCTCCAACTCGACATTGATCCTGCTGAAGGTGATCGCGGGGACCGTGACGGGCTCGGTCGCGATCCTGACGGAGGCGATCCACTCGAGCATCGACCTGATCGCGTCGATGGTCGCGTTCTTCTCGGTGCGCAAGGCCGGGGAACCGGCGGACGAGAGCCACCGCTACGGGCACGAGAAGCTCGAGAACCTCGCGGCGGCGACCGAGGGGATCCTGATCCTCCTCGGCGCCGCGGTGATCGCGTTCGAGGCGATCCGGCGGCTGATCCGGGGCGGGGAGGTCAAGTTCGCCGGGATCGGAATCGCCGTGATCGGGCTCTCGATGGCGGTCAACCTGATCGTCTCGGGCGTGATCCTGAGGACGGCACGGCGAACCGACTCCGCGGCGCTCGCGGCCGACGCCGCCCACCTCCGCACCGACGCGGTGACCTCGGCGGGGGTGCTGGTCGCGCTCGTGCTCGTGCAGATCACCGGCGCACAGTGGCTGGATCCTGCGGTGGCGCTCCTCGTCGCGGCGTCGATCGTCCCCACCGGGGTGCGGCTGATGCTCCGCTCCTCTCGGATCCTCGTCGACGAGGCGCTGCCCGGAGACGAAGTCGCGGTGATCCGCCAGGCGATCGAGGAGTTCGGTGGGCGGGGCATAGTCGGATATCACGAGCTCAGGACCCGCCGCGCGGGCGCCCGCCGCTACGTCGACCTGCACGTGCAGTTCCAGGACGGAACCTCGCTCGAGAGCGCCCACCGCACCGCGCATGAGCTGCAAGAGGAGATCGGCCGGCGTCTCGGTGGGGCGGACGTGCTGATCCACCTCGAGCCCGAGGACCGCGTGCGGCCGGGAGAGGAGCTCAGAGCAGGTTGATCGCCGCGCACACGGCGACCGCGAAGGTCACGCCGGCGTACCCGATGTAGCCCTGTACGACCAGGACGATCACCGCCACGAGCAGGACCGCGACCGTCCCGAGCCACGCGATTCGGGGCACGTCCACGGCCCTATTCTCCTTGCGCCGGCGGCGGCGCGGCCATCAGCTCGACCAGGTGACCGGCGGGATCACGCACGTAGGACCGGGGCGCGCCCCAGTGCTCGCGGCGCGGCTCCACCCGGTGTCCCGCCGCTTCCAGCCTCGCGACGGTGGCCGGATACCCGGCGACGACGATGCCGACGTGGCCCGACGGTCGCCGCACGGCGGCGACCGATTCGTCGACGAACATCAGGTGGATCTGGGTGCCAGCGCGCTCGAACCACACCGCGCGGCCGTCGATTCCCGCCGGGACCGGCACCGGTTCGAACCCGAGCTGGCCGTAGAACTCGGAACACGGCTCGAGCTCGGAGGGTCGGATCTCTCTGGTGACGTGCTGGATCATCGGGCGCGAAAAGTCGGAAATTGGTAGGAATCCATGGGGGGGAGGAGTGTCAGATCCCCCTTGAAATGGGGAGAATGAGCCCGTTTCGGGCTGGGGAGGGTCCGGATTGTCCGAACCCCGTGTTAGCGTCGGGAATTCCTACCACCCATTGAGGAGGGAGCAAGTGACGAAGAACGAGTTCGTGGACCAGGTCGCAGACCGCGCCGGCTTGAGCAAGAGGGACGCGGCCGCGGCGGTCGACGCGTTCCTCGAGACAGTCGAGGGTGCGCTCACCCGCGGCGGCGAGGTGTCCTTCTCGGGTTTCGGGAAGTTCAGCGTCTCCAACCGCAGCGCCCGTGAGGGCCGCAACCCGGCGACGGGTGAGCGGATCCAGATCGCGGCGTCGAAGGTGCCGAAGTTCTCGGCGGGCGCGGGACTGAAGAAGGCGGTCAAGTAGAGCTGCTGGTCGGCGACCGTCCCGCACGCTCGGCCGCGTTCGGCGACCGCTTAGCCGGACACGTCGCGTCGCGCGAGTCTCAGCTGATCCTGGGCCTCGACCCGGACCCTGCCCGGCTCTGGCCAAGCGCGCTGGAGCGTGGCGGGACGATGTTCGAGAACGCGCCAGGACCGACGTATGCGGCCGCTGACGCCGTGCTCGCTCACTGCGAGCTGGTGATCGACGCGGTCGCCGACCAATGCGTCGCGGTGAAGTTCCAGGTGGCCTGCTTCGAGCGCCTCGGCGCTCCTGGCTGGGCCGCCCTTCACCGCGCGGCGCAGGCCGCGCGCGACCGCGGCCTGTTGGTGATCGCCGACGCCAAGCGCGGCGACATCGACGTGACGGCGAGGGCGTACGCGCAGGCGTTCTTCGGCGGTATGTCCACTCCGTTCGGCGAGGTCAAGGGCCTCGGTGCCGACGCGCTGACGGTCAACCCACTGCTCGGCGAGGACTCGCTGGCGCCGTTCGTCGACGCGGCACGAGAGTCGGGCGCCGGGCTGTTCCTGCTCGTGCGCACGTCGAACCCGGGCGCGGCCGACGTCCAGGAGCTCGAGCTCGCTCAGGGCGGCACGGTCACAGAGCGGCTGGCGGCGATCGTCGACCGACTCGGCGCGGTCGGCGAGTCGGGGATCGCGGACATCGGCGCCGTCGTCGGCGCGACCGCCCCGGAGCGAATCGGGATGCTGCGCGAGCGGATGCCGCACGCGAGCTTCCTGATCCCCGGAGTCGGCGCCCAGGGAGGTGCGATCGAGGCGCTGGCGCCGGCGTTCGCTCCGGGCCCGGCGGGAGGCCTGGTCGCGGTCTCCCGCGGAATCGTCGCGGCGCACGAGCGGACCGGCGGAGATCCGGCGGCGGCGGCCGCCGCGGAGGCCGCGGCGCTGCGGGAACGGGCCTGGTCGCTGTCCGCCTGAGGCGTATGACCTCCGGCGGCAGGGACCCTTGCAGGCTCGCTTTTTGGGGTGATCGCGCCGGTATCATCGCGCTGCCATGGTCACTAGGAGTCGTGGCCGCTTCCTGGCACCGATCGCGATTCTGGTCGTGATCGCGGCCACGGTCCTGATCGTGCAAGGCGAGCTCGGGTCAAAGCACCACGCGCGCCCGCGGCGGACCAATAACGTCAGGCAGGTGGCGCGCAATCCCGTGTCCAAGATCGAGACTGTCTACGTGGTGAAATCCGGCGACACCCTCTCGACGATCTCATCGAAGACCGGCGTCTCCGTGCGGACGCTCGAGCGGCTCAATCCGGGAGTCGACCCGGGCGCGCTTCAGACCGGACAGCGGCTGAGGCTGCGTCAGTGAGCTCGTCCAAGCGGCGTTGGGGGGCGCTCGCGGTGTGCGCCACGGCGGCGCTCGCGCTACTGCCCGCACGAGCGCTCGCGGCGCCGCTCTCGCCGCGAATCCAGGTTCGCGCGGCGGCGGTGATCGACGGCAGCACCGGCCAGCAGCTGTATGGGCTCCACGCCGGCGACGAGCTCGCGATCGCGTCGACGACGAAGCTGATGACCGCGCTCGTAACGCTCCAGCACGCGCGGCTCGGTCAGGTGTTCACGGCGCCGCCGCTCGAGCTCTCGGCGGAGGATTCGCAGATCGGGCTCCAGCCCGGTCAGCGGATGACCGTCTCCGACCTGGTCACCGCGATGATGCTTCCGAGCGCCGATGACGCCGCGTACGACCTCGCGTACAACGTCGGCGGGCACTCGGTCACGCGCTTTGAGGCGATGATGAACGCCGAGGCCGCTCGTCTCGGCCTCACGCACACCCACTACTCGACGCCGGTCGGGCTCGACACCGCCGGCAACCACTCGACCGCCGACGACCTCGTTGCGCTCGCCCAGTACCTGTTGCGGACGCAGCCGTTCCTGCGCCATGTGGTGTCGCTGCGGTCGGCCCGCGTCCGGGTCGACGGCAGGCCTCGGGTTGTGAGCAACCTGAACACCCTCGTGGGGCGCGTGCGCTGGGTGAACGGCGTCAAGACCGGCCACACGCTCGATGCCGGCTACGTGCTCGTCGGCTCCGGGCGCCGCGGCGGCATGTCGCTGATCAGCGCGGTGCTCGGGGCGACGAGCGAATCGGCGCGCGAGCTCGACACGCTGAAGCTGCTCGACTGGGGATTCGACAACTTCCGGCTGGTCTCGCCGGTGGCCGCCGGAGCGGCGGTCGCGAGCCGCCCGGTCCGGGGGCGCAGCGGACTGCGCGTATCGCTGATCGCGACCGACTCGTTCAAGCGGGTGCTCCCCCGCTCGGCTCGCGTGACGACCGTCGTCCGGGCGCCGCGCGAGCTCCGAGGGCCGCTGCGCAAGGGCGTGATCGCCGGCACGATCCTCGTCACCGAGGGGCGGGTGACGCTCGACACGATCCCGCTGCGGCTCGCGCGCGGCGTGCCCGCGCCGCCCGCGAGCCTGTCGCCCACCACGATCGCCGGACCGTTTACGCTTGTCTTGCTCGTCCTGCTCCTCGGCGTCGCGGTCTTCCGCGGTCGGCGCGAGCGGCTAACGGGAAGACGGGCTGCAAGCCAGCAGCAAGAATGATCATCACGGTCACGCTCAACCCGGCGCTGGACAAGACGCTGGAAGTGCCGAACTTCACACCGGGCCGACGGCATCGGACGGTCGACCAGGTGACGATGCCGGGCGGGAAAGGCGTCAACGTCGCCCGCGCGATCAAGCGCCTCGGGCAGCCGGTGATCGCGACCGGGCTCGCGGGCGGCGCGACCGGTACCAGGATCGTCGAGGCGCTCAACGGCGAGGCGATCCTCAACTCGTTCGTGCGGATCCGCGAGGAGTCGCGGACGAACACCGCAGTGCTCGATCCGACGACCGGGCTGCAGACCGAGATCAACGAGCGAGGCCCGGCCGTCTCCCCCAGGAGCTCGAGCTGTTCCACGAGAAGCTGATGTACCTCGCCAAGGGCGCGAGCATGTGCGTGTTCGCCGGAAGCCTGCCGCGGGGCATCGAGCCGGATCTGTACGCCGATCTGATCCGCGAGGTGAAGAAGCTCGGGGTCACGACCGTGCTCGACACCGAGGGCGAGCCGCTGCGGCTGGCCGTCCGGGCCGACCCTGACATCGTCTCGCCGAACGAGCTCGAGGCGGAGGAGCTCGTCGGCCAGGAGTTCAACGACGTCGAGGACCGGGCCCAGGCGGTGGTCGAGATGACCCGGCTTGGCGCCGGCGAGGCGATCATGACCGTGGTCGACGGGTGCTACGCCCACGTGCTCGACGAGGGCCCCGCGCTGTTCAGGGTGTCGGTCGAGGAGGTCGAGGCGCGGTCGCGGATCGGCTCGGGCGACGCGTTCCTGGCCGGCTACGTCGCCGCTCGCTACGCCGGCAGGACCCCGGTCGAGTGCCTGCGCTACGGGGTGGCATGCGGGGCGGAGTCGATCCAGCACTTTGGCGCCGGCGTGATCGACCCGCCGAAGGTCGACCGGCTGCTGAACGAGGTCGACGCCGAGCGGCTCGAATTGGGTGCCGAGATCCGCTGAGCAGGGACTTTGCAAAATCCGGGAATGCGCCGTCTGAGTCGTCCAACTCCCTCGCTACGATGAGAAAATGGAAGTAGAGATCGGTCGTGGCAAGAAGGCGCGGAGGGCGTACGGCTTCGACGAGGTTGCGATCGTCCCGTCGCGGAGGACCAGGGACCCCGACGACGTAGACATCTCGTGGGTTCTGGGCCCGTACCGGTTCGAGCTGCCGTTGCTCGCGGCCGCGCTCGACGGGGTCGTCTCGCCTGAGACTGCCGGAACGATCGGCAAGCTCGGCGGCCTCGCGGTGCTCAACCTCGAGGGGATCTTCTGCCGCTACGAGGACGCTGACGCCCAGCTTGAGCGGATCGCGACCTTCTCGGGCGACATCGCCACTCGCGAGCTCCAGGACATCTACCGCGAGCCGGTCAAGCCGGAGCTGATCGCCAGGCGCATCAAGGAGATCAAGGACCATGGCGTCGTCGCCGCGGCGTCGTTGACGCCGCAGAAGGTCCGCAAGTACTACGAGGTGGCGCTCGACGCCGGCCTCGACATCCTCGTGATCCAGGGCACCGTCGTCTCCGCCGAGCACGTCTCGCGGGACGAGACCCGTCCGCCGCTGAACCTCAAGGAATTCATCCGCGAGCTCGCTCCGACGCCGATCGTCGTCGGCGGCTGCGCCTCCTACCACACCGGGCTTCACCTGATGCGGACCGGCGCCGCCGGTGTCCTCGTCGGCGTCGGGCCCGGCGCGATCTGCACGACCCGCGGGGTGCTCGGGATCGGGGTGCCGCAGGCGACCGCGATCGCGGACGTCGCCGCGGCGCGCTCCCAGCACATGCTCGAGACCGGCGACTACGTGAAGGTGATTGCCGACGGCGGCATGCGCAACGGCGGCGACGTCGCCAAGGCGATTGCGTGCGGCGCCGACGCGGCGATGCTCGGCTCGGCGCTGGCGCGGGCGTACGAGGCTCCCGGGCGCGGCTACAACTGGGGGATGGCGACGTTCCATCCGACGCTCCCGCGCGGAACCCGCGTGGCGACGACGCAGAACGGGACGCTCGAGGAGATCATCAAGGGTCCGGCGCGCGAAAACGACGGCACGTTCAACCTGATGGGCGCGCTGCGAACTTCGATGGCCACCTGCGGCTATCGCGACATCGCGGAGTTCAACCGCGCCGAGCTCGCGGTTGCCCCGGCACTTCAGACCGAGGGCAAGCAGCTCCAGCGGGATCAGGGCGTCGGAATGGGGGCTCGCGGCAGCGCGGCCGCGGTCGGTGCCCTCGACTGACGCACCCGCAGTCGCGGGGGTTCCCGAGGCTGACGCGCCGGCCGAGCCTGCGGCGGCAACCGAAGAAGTTCTCGTCCTCGACTTCGGGGGTCAGTACTCGCAGCTGATCGCGCGCCGGGTGCGCGAGTGCGGGGTGTTCTCCGAGCTGCTCCCGCACGACGTCGATCTGGAGCGGGTGCGCCGCCGTCGCCCGCGCGGCGTGATCCTGTCGGGCGGCCCGAATTCCGTGTACGCGGATGGTGCGCCGCCGCTCCGGCGAGAGCTGCTCGAGCTCGACGTTCCCGTGCTCGGCATCTGCTACGGGATGCAGCTCCTCGCGCGCGAGCTCGGCGGCCGCGTCGAAGGGGCCGAGATCGGCGAGTTCGGCCGCTCGCAGCTCACCGTCCGTCAGCCCGGACGACTGCTGGCCGGGACCCCGGACGAGCAGACGTGCTGGATGTCGCACCGCGACACCGTGTTCGAGGCACCGCCCGGATTCGACGAGCTCGCGTCCTCGACCGCCTCGCCGGTCGCTGCGTTCGAGTCCGCGGAGCGGGGCTTCTACGGGATCCAGTTCCACCCCGAGGTCGTGCACACGCCGTACGGCCAGCGGGTGCTGACGAACTTTCTCGAGGACGTCTGTGGTTGCGAGCTGACGTGGAGCCCGGCATCGGTGATCGAGGAGCAGATCGAGCGGATCCGCGCCCAGGTCGGCGACGGACGGGCGATCTGCGGGCTCTCCGGCGGGGTCGACTCGAGCGTCGCGGCGCTGCTCGTCCATCGCGCGATCGGCGATCGCCTGACGTGCGTGTTCGTCGACCACGGGCTGATGCGCAAGAACGAGGGCGCGCAGGTGATCTCGGCGTTCCGCGACCACTTCCACGTGCCGCTGGTCGCGGTCGACGCGGAGGAGCGATTCCTCGCACGGCTCCAAGGCGTCACCGATCCCGAGGAGAAGCGCAAGCGGATCGGCGCCGAGTTCATCCGCGTGTTCGAGGAGGAGGCGAAGAGGCTCGACGACGTCAAGTTCCTCGTCCAGGGGACGCTGTACTCGGACGTGATCGAGTCGGGCGGCGGCACCGGCGCCGCGACGATCAAGTCCCACCACAATGTCGGCGGCCTACCCGACGACCTCGAGTTCGAGCTGGTCGAGCCGCTGAGGACCCTGTTCAAGGACGAGGTGCGCGCGGTCGGCGCCGAGCTCGGCCTGCCCGAGAAGCTGGTCTGGCGCCAGCCGTTCCCGGGCCCTGGGCTCGCGATCCGGATCGTCGGCGGTGAGGCGACCCGCGAGCGGCTCGAGACCCTCCGCGAGGCGGACGCGATCCTTCAGGACGAGATCCGCAAGGCCGGCCTCTACCGCGAGCTGTGGCAGTCGTTCTGCGTGCTGCCCGACATCCGGACCGTCGGGGTGCAGGGCGACGCGCGCACGTACGGAAACGTGATCGTGATCCGCGCCGTCACGAGCGACGACGCGATGACCGCCGATTGGGCGCGGCTGCCCTACGACCTGCTCGAGCAGATCGCCTCGCGGATGATCAACGAGATCCGGCCGGTCGGGCGCGTGGTGCTCGACATCACGAGCAAGCCGCCCGGGACGATCGAGTGGGAGTAGCCGTGGACTAGCGCTGAGGCGCGCCGTTCCCGGACGGCGCGAGCGCGAACAGCCGCCACTCGCCGGGCACGCCCCTGAGCTGGTGTGGGCCGCGGTCATCGAAGGACAGCTCGGAGCCGACGACAAGATCCTTGACGGTGCTCGACACCAGCACCTCGTCGGGGCGCGCGAGGGCGCACACGCGGGCGCCGATGTGGACTGCGATGCCTCCGACGTCGTCGGCCAGGAGCTCGCATTCGCCGGTGTGCAGCCCGCAGCGGACGGCCAGATCTAACGGCCTCAGGCAGTCGACGATCTCCTCAGCGCAGCGGACCGCTCGGGCGGGACCATCGAACGTCGCGAGGAAGCCGTCTCCCACGGTCTTGATCTCGCGGCCCCGGTAGCGCTGCAACCGTTCGCGCACGAGCTCGTTGTGCCGGCCCAGCAGCTCTCGCCAGGCTCGGTCGCCGACCTCGGCGGCGCGATCGGTGGAGGCGACGATGTCGGTGAACAGTACGGTCGCGAGCACCCGCTCCGGGATCGGGCGGTGGCTGCGCCCCGTGAGGAACTCCTCGATCAAGTCCGTCTCCGGGTCATCGGCCCCGGGCCAGTCGTAGCTGTCGGTCCCCTCGGCCTCGACGAAGCGCGCGCCGGGGATCAAGTCGGCGGCTTCGCGTCCGGCCTCGAGCGACGAGAGGGGGCTGTGGCGCTGCTGGAGCACTAGCGTGGGAACCCGGATCGCCGGCAGCACGCCGCTCAGGTCGGCCCGGAAATTCAGGTCGATCAGCTTGCGCGCGACCGAAGGGCTGACGCAGGAGCGCTCGAACCGCGCCCACCACTCCACGAACGCCGGGTCGCCAGCGCGGCTGGGAGCGAAGAGCGACGCGAATCGCCCCTCTCCCCAGTGGTTCTCGACCAGCTCGAGCATTACCTCCCGCTGCTCGTCGCCGAGCACGACTCCGCCGAACACGGCCGCGCCGATCAGGATCAGCGCGGATACCCGATCGGGGCGGCTCGCGGCGTACATCGCGCCCGCGCCCGCGTCGACGGCCGCGATCACCGCGGTGCGCTGGCTGCCGGCCGCGTCGAGCACCGCCTCGAGATCGTCGACCTGCTGCTCGAGCGTGAGTGGCTCCTCGCCGGTGTCCGACAGGCCTGTCCCGCGGCGATCGAACCGGATCAAACGGCAAAAGGACGCGTAGCGCTCGAACGTTCGGGCCAGGTGCGGGTCATCCCACTGGAGGTCCAGGTGGGAAGCGGGGCCGCCGATGAACAGCACGTCGGGCGGTCCGTCGCCGAACACCTGGTATGCGAGCCGGGCATCGCCTGAGCGCGCGTACCGCGTGGGTGGCACCGCGGCCATCGTGCGGCGATTCTAGGTGCGCCCGATCAGCCCGCCAGCGCCGGGGCCTCGGGCACGATCGCGAGGATCCGCCCGGCGTAGCGGCCGAGGTCGGACGGAAGACCGTCGCGGGCGAACCAGCCGGCCGCCGCGAGCTCGCCACGGTCGATCGTTACCGCCCGCTCGGGCGCCTGCGCCTGGAAGCAGTGGACGAGATCCCGGCGATGGTCGACGACCACGGTCACGGTCCCCAACGCGCGCCAGTCGTCGATCGACACTCCTAGCTCCTCGGTCATCTCGCGGCGGGCGGCGGTGGCGGGCGCCTCGCCGCGCTTGATCGCTCCGCCCGGCAGATCCCAGGCGCGCGGGCCGTACGTGTGGCGCACGAGCAGCACCTCGTTCCCGTCGGTGAGAACACACTTGACCCCGCTGAGCTTCGGGCGGCGGATGAACCAGTACGTGCGCAGCAGCGTGTATGCCACACGGTAGCCGAGCCGCTGAATGGGGACGGGAAGCCACACCAGACCAGCCTACGCGGTCTCCTTCCAGCACGATCAAGAACTTCGCCTATCATTGCCCGAGGCCGCGCACCTGCGCGCCGCTTTGTAATGCCATGAAGACCTATGTCGCAACACCCGTCGACCGCGAGCGAAGCTGGCTGATCGTCGACGCCTCCGGGCAGACGCTCGGCAGGCTCGCCACCCAGATCGCGGACGCGCTGCGGGGCAAGCGCAAGCCGACCTATACCCCGCACGTCGACACCGGCGATTTCGTGATCGTGGTCAACGCCGAGAAGATCTCGGTGACCGGGAACAAGCTTCACGACAAGCGCTACTACCGGCACTCGGGGTACCCGGGCGGGCTCAAGTCGCGGAGCCTCAACGACATGCTCGAGCGACGCCCCGAGGAGGTCATCCGCCTCGCCGTCAAGGGCATGCTCCCCCGCAACCGCCTGGCGCGCAAGCAGCTGACCAAGCTCAAGGTCTACGCAGGCCCTGACCACCCGCATGCCGCACAGCAGCCGACGACGATGGAGTTGAAGAGTTGACAGACGAGCCTGAAACGCCGAACCCTGACGACGCGGCTGCGACGCCGGACGACGAGAAGGCGCGGAAGGACGAGGCGGCGCGAGCAGCCGCGTCGCCAGGGTCTGACGCCGACTCGCCCGCCGCGGCGGAACAGCAGCAGCCCGAGGCGCCTGCTGAGCCCGCCGAACCCGCCGAGGCTCCTGCTCCCGAAGCCGAGGCTCCTGCCGAGGCTCCTGCTGCCGAAGCCGAGGCACCCGCAGAGGCTCCTGCTCCCGAAGCCGAAGCCCCGGCCGAGCCCGCTCCCGCTGCTGAAGCTGAGCCCGCCGCCGACGCTGAGGCTCCCGCCGCCGCGCCGGAGCCCGACGCGGTCGAGCCCGAGGCCGTAGAGCCCACCGCCGAATCCGCTGGCACCGACGAGACGCCGGTTGCAACAGCCGACGCAGCCACTCGCGAGCCTTCATCCCAAGCAGCCGAACCGGCCCCAGCCGAGCACGTGGCTGAGCCGGCTGCTGCAACCGGCGAAACGCCAGGGGACCAACGCGAAGAAGAAGAGTTCGAGCCAACCCCGAGAGTCAAGCCCGAGATCCCCGGAGCCGATCTAGAGCCCGTTTTCGTGGCAGAGGAGGAGCGCTACCTCGACGCCGAGGCTCAGGCCGCCGCCGAGGCCGAGGCAGAGGCCGAGGCCGAAAGGCAGCGGGCGATGGCCGAGGACGAGGCTGCGATGCCGATCGCCGACGCCGCGATCGATCTCGCCGCCGGCGCCCGCTACACCGCGACCGGCAAGCGCAAGACGGCCGTCGCGCGGGTGATCCTCCGGCCCGGCGAGGGCTCGTACCTGATCAACAACAAGTCGCTCGACGAGTTCTTCCCGCGCGACACGCTGCAGCGGATGATCCGCCAGCCGCTCGAGACGGTCGGATACGAGTCGCGGATGGACGTCGTCGCGCGGATGCACGGAGGCGGCGTCGCCGCCCAAGCCGGTGCGCTTCGCCACGGCATCTCGAGGGCGCTGATCGAAGCCGACCCCAACCTCCGCTCGGAGCTCAAGCGCCGCGGCTTCCTGACGCGCGACCCGCGGGTCAAGGAGCGCAAGAAGGCCGGACTGAAGAAGGCCCGCAAGCGGCCGCAGTTCTCCAAGCGCTGAGCGTCCCGCGCTTACTCGGATGGCTCGGGAGCTCTTCGGCACGGATGGGATCCGTGGGCGCGCCGGCGACTTTCTGACGGCCGAGCTCGCGCTGAAGCTCGCGCGCGCCGCGGTCCAGCGAATCGGGTCTGGGCGCCCGCAGGTCGTGATCGTCCGCGATACGCGCGAGTCGGGCGAGATGCTCGAGTCGGCGATCGCCGCGGGGGTCGCCGCGGGCGGCGGTGACGCGCTGCTCGCGGGGGTGCTGCCGACTCCCGCCGCGCCGCTGCTCGTGACCCGCCACGGGCTCGACCTGGCGGCGGTCATCTCCGCGTCTCACAATCCCTTCGAGGACAACGGGATCAAGCTGTTCGCGTCGGACGGCTTCAAGCTCGACGACGACACCGAGGGGGAGATCGAGGACAGGCTTGAGCAGCCACCGCAGGCGCCGGAGCAGATCGGGCGGGTCCGCCGCTTCCACGGCGCGTTCGAGGACTATCTCCGGGAGCTGCACTCGCGGTTCGCGGCGCTGGATCTGAGCGGCACGTCGGTACTGCTCGATTGCGCGAACGGCGCGACCTTCAGGGCCGCTCCGGAGATCTTCCGGCGGCTCGGCGCGGCCGTCGCGGTGATCGCCGATGAGCCTGATGGCCGCAATATCAACGACGACTGCGGGTCCACCCACCTCCACAGGATCGCCGAGGAGATGGCGAGCGGTGACTATGACATCGGCTTTGCGTTCGACGGAGACGGCGACCGAGTGCTCGCGATCGACCGCAACGGCGAAGTGGTCGACGGGGACGAGCTGATCGCGCTCGCGGCGATCCATCTCCGCGATCGGGGGCGGCTCCCCGGCGGCGGGGTCGCCGTCACGGTGATGACCAACTACGGGTTCCACAGCGCGATGGCGCAGCACGGCATCGAGGTCGCGACGACCGCGGTCGGCGACCGCTACGTCCTGGACGAGCTTCGCAAGCGCGGGTGGGCGCTCGGCGGGGAGCAGTCCGGGCACATCCTCGATCTCGGGTTCGCGCCGTCCGGGGACGGAATCGCGAGCGCGCTGCTCGTTCTGGAGGCCCTGAACGGCTCCGGGCTCGACGAGCGTGGCGCGATGAACAAGCTGCCGCAGCGCCTCGTCAACATCCGCGCTGCGAGCCGCGCGGCGCTGTCCGCGGCGCTTGACGACAGCGAGGTGCGGGGTGCGATCGAGCGGGCCGAGGGGGCGCTCGAGGGGCGCGGACGCGTGCTCGTCAGGGCCTCGGGCACCGAGCCGCTGATCCGCGTGATGGTCGAGGCACCCTCTGAGGAGGAGACCGACGAGGTCTGCAACGGACTGACCGTGGTGGTCGAGTCGGCGCTCGCGAGTTAGAGTTCCGCTCGGTGTAGGGGGCGGCATCTGCCGCGACACCACGGAAGGTGAGGGGTGGCCAGCCAAGGGGAGCAGTCCAAAGCGTTGACGAGCCCGCCGGAGGAGGGGCTCGGCCGCAGTCTGAAGGGCCGCCAGATCCAGATGATCGCGATCGGGGGCGCGATTGGGGTCGGCCTGTTCCTCGGCTCGGGGAAGGCGATTCAGCAGGCCGGACCGGCGCTGCTCGCGACCTACGTCGTGGCGGGCGCGGTGATCGTGCTGATCATGCGGGCGCTCGGGGAGCTGCTGCTCTACCGGCCCGTCGCGGGCTCGTTCGCCACCTACGCCGAGGAGTTCGTCGGGCGTTGGGCCGGGTTCGCCACCGCGTGGACGTACTGGTTGATGTGGGTGACGATCGCGATGGCGGAGATCACCGCCGTCGGGATCTACGTGCAGTACTGGGTACCCGGCCTGCCGCAATGGGTTCCGGCGCTGGTGGCGCTGGTGGCGCTGCTCAGCGTGAACCTGATCACCGTCAAGCTCTTTGGGGAATTTGAGTTCTGGTTCGCCTTGATCAAGGTCGTGACGATCTTGGCGATGATCGTGCTCGGGCTCGTGATCATCATCTTCGGGATCAGCTCACTGGGAAAGCAGGCGAGCTTCTCGAACCTGTGGTCGCACGGAGGCTTCTTCCCGAAGGGGTTCAAGGGCGCGTTCCTTGCGCTCCAGCTGGTGATGTTCGCGTTCCTCGGCGTCGAGCTCGTGGGCGTGACCGCCGGCGAGGCCCAGAACCCCGCAAAGACGATGCCTTCGTCGATTCGGAAGGTGATCCTGCGGATCCTGATCTTCTATATCGGGTCGCTGCTGATCATCATGTCGCTGGTCCCGTGGAACACCCTTAACCCGAACGAGAGCCCGTTCGTGTATGTGTTCAAGCAGGTCGGGATTCCGACGGCCGCGGGGATCATCAACTTCGTCGTGCTGACCGCCGCGCTGTCGTCGTGCGACAGCGGCATCTTCGGTACCGGCAGGATGCTGTACACGCTGTCGGGCTTCGGCCAGGCGCCGGCTTCGCTGCGGAAGCTGAGCCGCAACCGGGTGCCGGCGAACGCGATGGTCGCCTCCGTTGCGGTGATGCTGCTCGGGGTCGTCCTCAACTACTTCATCCCGCACCAGGCGTTCGTCTACATCACCAGCATCGCGACCGTCTGCGGCCTGTTCGTATGGGCGATGATCGTCTACACCCACCTCGCGTACCGCCGCCGGGTGAACGCCGGCCTGTTGCCGCGCGTGAGCTTCCGGATGCCGGGAAGCCCGTACACGAACTGGTTCACGCTCGCGTTCCTGGCGATGGTGCTGGTGCTGCTGGCGTTCAACAAGGACACGGTGATCGCGCTGTACGTCACCCCGGCGTGGGCGATCGCGATGGTGATCGGATATCTCGCGTCTCGGTCGCGCCACCTCGCGATCGTCGAGCCGGTCGTGGCCGAGCCCTCGGTGGACGAGCCGGCGCCGGTGCAGGAGCCCGTGGTTACCCCGTTGGACTGACGGCGGCGCTGGTAGTCTCGCCGACGATGTCTGCGCGTGGGTTGCCCCCCGGGCCTGGACTGAAGGCTCCGGTCGACGTGGTCCACTTCGTGCTCGATCCGATCGGCAACGTACGGTCGGCCGCGCGTCGCTACGGCCCCGTGTCGCGGGCGCGGTTCCCCGGTTTCGGGCTGATGATCTACGTCAACGAGCCGGAGCTGGTCAAGCAGGTCTTCACCGGCGACCCGACGGTGTTTCACGCGGGCGAGGCGACCGCCACCGTGCTGGCGCCCGCGGTCGGCCCCAATTCGCTGCTGACGCTCGACGAACAGCCGCACATGCGCCAGCGCAAGCTGCTGCTGCCGCCATTCCACGGAGAGAACCTGCACCGGTTCCAGGACACGACCCGCGAGATCACCGACCGCGACATCGAGTCATGGCCGGTCGGCGAGCCGTTCTCCCTGCGCCGGCACACGCAGCGGATCACGCTCGACGTGATCCTGCGCGCCGTGTTCGGGGTCCGCAGCCGGGATCGGTTCGAGCGTGCGCGGACGCTGATCGACGAGTTCGCCCGGCGGGCGAACCTGATCGTGATGTTCCCGGGGCTCCGGCGCAACCTCGGCCGCCGAAGCCCCTGGGAGCGGTTCAAGCACGCCCGGGCGGAGCTGGACGAGTTCCTCTACCGCGAGATCGCCGAACGCCGCGAGGTGCCGGACCTGGCCGACCGCGACGACGTCCTGTCGCTGCTGCTGCAGGCGACCGACGACCAGGGCCGGCCGATGAGCGACCAGGAGCTGCGTGATGAACTGGTGACGGTCATCGGCGCGGGGCACGAGACCACCGCAACCGCCGTCGCCTGGGCGTTCGAGCGGCTGCTGCGTAACCCGCCGGTGCTCGAGCGGCTGCGCCGGTCGCTGCCGGACGGGGACACGTACCTCGACGCCACCATCAAGGAGACGCTGCGGGCGCGGCCCGTGATCCTCGACGTCGCCCGCAGGCTGACCGCGGAGATCGAGCTCGGTGGGTACAGGATCCCGGCAGGCGCGATGGTCGTGGCGAGCATCGCCGCGACCCACTACCGCGAGGATCTCTACCCGAGCCCCGATGAGTTCCGCCCTGAGCGATTCCTCGACAAGCCGCCCGACGGCTACACGTGGCTGCCTTTCGGCGGCGGGGTGCGCCGCTGCATCGGCGCCTCGTTCGCCCAGTTCGAGATGCGGGTGATCATGCGCACGATCCTCGAGCGGGCTGAGCTCAGAGCTGCCCGGCCGGCGCCGGAGCGCCCGCGGCTGCGAAACATCACGATCGCGCCGTCGCGCGGCTGCCGGGTCGTGCTCGCGCGCCCGCCGGCTCCGCCGCGCGAGCAGCCTTTCAGCGAAGCTGTCGGCTCTTCGGCTGACCCGAGCTCGTCCACGACAGCGTCAGCCCGCTGAACCGCAGCGAGGAGCCGATCGCCCCCGTGTCGACCAGCTGTGTAGCGCCCGCGAGCCGGCCGGGGGGCCCGCGGTGCAGCACTATCGCCTCCAGCTGGCTCGTGCCCTGCGAGCTCGCGGGCTGCACCCAGGCGATCGCTCCCGCCGCGGACACGGCCAGCGCGGTCGCGCCGGAGATCGGAGTCTGACGCCACCGGCGGGCGCGGGCATCGACCGCCTTCACCGACACGTGGATCGAGGCTCCACAGTTGGGGTTGGTGGGGTCGTACTTGGCACAAGCGGCCGCGTCGGCGTAGCCGCTCGCGAGCACGGCGCCCACATAGGTGCCGCCTACGTTGAGCTTCAACACCGCGAAATTCCCCGGGTATTCGCCGTCGCCGCTCGAGCTCGTGCCGATTGCGATCGGCTTGCCCGCCGGCCGCAGACACGTGTAATAGACGGTGTCCACGTCGCCGTAGTTGTCGTAGCCGCGGAGCTGCTTGGCGTACACGATCACCTTCGGGGTGACCCGGGTCGCGTGGGAGCGGTGCGCGTTGCACGCGCCGATAGGGCGCGCGAGTACGGGTGCCGCGGCCAGCGCGGCTAGCGCGATGACCGCGCCCATCGTCACGAGCAGCTTGGAGGCGAGAACTCGCATCAGCGCACCGTATACCCCGCCTCGGCCTCGAGCACCCGTGCCGGCTCGGCCTCGCGCTTGCCCTTGAGCGTCAGACTTGTGGCGGTCGCCGTGACCGAGCCGGCGGAAAGGCGTCCGAACAGCCGCTCGGACATCACGATCTGCCCGGGCTTCGCCGAAGACTGGAGCCGCGACGCGGTGTTGACGACATCGCCCAGGGCGGTGAAGTCCTTCACTTCCCCCGAGCCGACGTTACCGACGAACGCATCGCCCGCGTCGAGGCCGATCCCGAGCGGGAGCCAGGGACCGCGGTCCGATCCGAACCCGACCGCGCCGAGTAGATGGCGGGCGTCGCGCACGAGCTCGTCCTCCCACCGGGTGGAGATCAGCTGGGGGATGTAGAGGGCCATCACTTCGTCTCCGACGAGCTTGTCGATCACGGCGGACCGGCCAAGAACGCTGCTGGCGCAGGCGTAGAAGCGATTGAGCAGCCCGGCGACTTGCTGCGGCGGCATCGTCTCGGCGAGCGAAGTGAAACCCCGGACGTCCGCGAACAGCACGCCGATCTCCATCTCGACCCCGCCCATCGGCGCCTTCTCGAAGCAGGTGTTGCAGAGGCCCGGGTTCTTCCGCGACGGCCCGAACCCGACGCGGCGCATGATCTTTCCCCCGATCCCGCCGTAGGGCGCGTTGCACAGCCGGCATCGCGGATCGCTCGGCAGGTGGCGCATCACCCGCAGGAACATCCGCGGCATGTGGTTCTCCATCAACTCGAAGAAGTTGACGTCCTCCGGAGCGCCCCGGAGCTCGCGCGTCTGCGTCCCCATTGCCCGGCCTATTTCACACCCTCTGGGCGCGGATCACCAGTCGATCGCCCCAATCGGCTCTAACATCCCGTTTTCGTTCTTCGCCGGAATCGAGCGCAGAACGCGGGCCGCCGGTGCGGCTCGACGCGGAACCCGACCTGCTGGAGAGAACAACACGCATGTGCGGAATCGTCGGCTACGTCGGCCCCAGAGACGTTCAGTCACTGCTGCTTGCAGGACTCGAAAAGCTCGAATACCGCGGCTACGACAGCGCCGGGATCTCGGTCTTGGACGGCGACCGGATCGACGCGGTTCGCGCGGTCGGGAACCTCGAGAAGCTGCGCGAGGCGATCGGCCGGAACGGACCCGCGCAGGCGTCGGCCAACGGTCACGTGCCCGGCACGGGCATCGGCCATACCCGGTGGGCCACTCACGGCCGCGTCAGCGAGGAGAACGCGCACCCTCATTTCGACACGACCGATCGCGTTCACGTCGTCGTCAACGGAATCGTCGAGAACTACGTCGCGCTGAAGTACCAGCTGATCGAGGAGGGGGCCAAGTTCACCTCAGAGACCGACGCCGAGGTGATCGCGCATCTGATCGCCAAGCACAACCGCGGCGACCTGGTCGAGGCCGTCCGCAGCGCATATCAGGAGCTCCGCGGCCATTACGCGTTCGTGGCGATGAGCGCCGATCAGCCCGGCGTCCTCGTCGGCGCCCGCAAGGAGTGCCCGCTGATCGTCGGGCGCGGCGACGGCGAACAGTTCCTGGCCTCGGCGATCCCGGCATTCCTGCGCGACACCCGGAACGTCCAGTACATCAACGACGACGAGTTCGTCGTGCTGACGCCCGACGGCGTCGAGTTCGTGGCGGCGACCGGCGAGCCGCTCGAGCGCGAGGTCGTGGAGATCGACTGGGACGCGGAGACCGCCGAGAAGCAGGGATTCGAGACGTTCATGCTCAAGGAGATCTACGAGCAGGCGGACGCGGTCGCGGAGACGATCGGCGAGCGGGCCGCCCGCGGGATCGGGATCGACCTAGTTGATCTGGGTGCGGTCGACGACGAGCTGCTGCGGACCGCGCGGCGGATCGTGATCGTCGGGTGCGGGACCTCGTTCCACGCCGGGCTGATCGGCCGCTACGCGATCGAGGAGTGGTCGCGAGTCCCGGTCGAGGTCGAGATCGCGTCCGAATACCGCTATCGCAACCCCATCGTTGGTCCCGGAGACCTGGTGATCGGGATCTCGCAATCGGGCGAGACCGCCGACACGCTCGCGGCGATGCGGACGGCCCGCGCGCGTGGAGCGGCGGTGCTCGGGCTGACGAACATCATGGGCTCCCAGATCACGCGCGAGGCCGACGGAGTCCTCTACACGCGCGCCGGGCTCGAGATCGGCGTCGCCGCAACGAAGACGTTCACCACCCAGGTGACGGCTCTGTACCTGCTCGCGCTGCGGCTCACGGAGCTGCGCGGGACGATGGAGCGGCCGGAGCTGAAGGCCGCGATCTCCGAGCTGAAGCGGCTTCCGCACCGGGTCGCCGAGCTGTTCGAGCGCGATCTGGGCGACGTCCAGTGGATCGCGCGCGAGCATCACGCCGCCGACTTCTTCCTGTATATCGGCCGCCACGCCGGGTTCCCGGCGGCGCAGGAGGGCGCGCTCAAGCTCAAGGAGATCTCCTACATCGCGACCGACGCGTACGCGGCGGGGGAGATGAAGCATGGCCCGATCGCCCTGCTCGACTCCTCGACGCCGGTCGTCGCGGTGGCCACCGACTCGCCGGTGCTCGAGAAGGTGATCTCGAACATCCAGGAGGTCAAGGCGCGGGGGGCGCGAGTGATCGCGGTCGCCAGCGAGGGCAACGAGGCGATCGCGTCGCACGCCGACGAGGTGATCAGGGTCCCCGAGACCAACTGGCTGCTGGCGCCGCTGCTCGCGGTGATCCCGTTGCAGCTGCTCGCGTACTACATCGCCCGCGAGCGGGGGCTGAACGTCGACCAGCCGCGGAACCTCGCGAAGACGGTGACGGTTGAGTGAGCGATGGTGACGGTCGAATGACCGACGTCGGCGTCGACCTGCTCGAGGTCGAGCGGCTGGAGCGGGCGCTCAAGCGCCGGCCGAAGCTCGCCGACCGCCTGTTCACTGAGGCCGAGCGCGCCCACGCAGCCGGCAGGGCCCGTCCCGGCCAGCACCTGGCGGCCAGGTTCTGTGCAAAGGAGGCCGTCGCCAAGGCGCTGCGGATGGACGCGTGGAACTGGCGCGACGTCGAGGTCCTCACCGCCGACGGTCCGCCACAGGTACGGCTCTCGGGGGCGGCCGCGGAGCGCGCGTCGGCGCTCGGAGTCGAGGTCCGGGTATCGCTGACGCACACGCGGCGCGAGGCCGCTGCGGTCGCGATCACCCGGCCGTCAGCGGCAGCTCGAGCGCCGAGCTGACGAGCTCGGTGTCGAGATACTCGTTGAGCTCGCGGATTTTCTCTCCGCTCATCCGGCAGACGTAGCAGTACCGCTGGTTGTACGGCTTGCCGGACTTCGTCGTGACCTGCCCCCGGCACTCGATGACCACGTGGTCCCCGTCGGCGACGATCAAGCTGGCCCGGTTCCGGTAGGGCTCGGCGAACTGCGAGAACAGTGGGCGCATCAGCTCGGCGATCACTGCGGGCTTGCCTTCGTAGGTGCCAGACCACTCGCTGGTGCCCATCACCGTCCAGCGGATGTCGTCGCCGAGCAGATCCATGAACGGGCGCCCGTTGCCGTTCGCGAGCTCCGCGAACACCTCCTCGACCAGCCGCTTGTTCTCCGCCGCGCCCACTGTCGCCAGCGTATCCGACCGCGTACGCTCCGACCGATGACGCTTCCGGACTGGCTGGACCCACTCCCCGACGCCGAGCAGCAGCGGGGGCTCGATCGCTGGGCGATCGACGAACTCGGAATGCCCGGGCTCGAGCTGATGGAGCGCGCGGGTGCGGGCCTCGCCGAGGTCGTGCAGCGACGCGCGCCGATCGGCGAGATCGTGGTCGTCTGCGGAAAGGGCAACAACGGCGGCGACGGGCTCGTGTGCGCCCGCCTGCTGCGGCGCCTCGGGCGCGCCTCGCGCGTGCTGCTGATCGGCTCGACCGACGAGCTCCACGGCGACGCGCGGGCCAACTACGAGCGGCTCGAGGGCGAGCCGCCCGAGGCGTTCGACCCGATCGCGCTCGCGGGCGCGGCGGCGATCGTCGACGCGATCCTCGGTACGGGGTTCAGCGGCGAGGCCCACGATCCGGCCGCTGCGGCGATCGATGCGATCAACGCTTCCGGCGCGCGCGTCGTGGTCGCGTGCGACGTACCGAGCGGCGTGGACGCCTCGACCGGCGAGGTCCACGGGCCGGCGGTCCGTGCGGATGCCACCGTCACCTTCCACGCGGCGAAGCCGGGGCTGTGGATCGCGCCGGGAAAGGGCTACGCGGGCGACGTCGAGGTCATCGACATCGGGATCCCGCAGGGAGGCCCGGCGGACCCGCAGATCGGGCTGATCTCCGCCCGCGTGACCCATCGAGTGCCGAGGCGGGGGAGAGAGTCGACCAAGTTCGCCGCCGGCAGCGTGCTCGTCTGCGGCGGCTCGCTCGGGCTGACGGGCGCGCCGTCGATGGCGTCCGAGGCCGCGATGCGCGCCGGCGCGGGGTACGTCACAGCGTTCGTCCCCGCCTCGCTGAACCCGATCTTCGAGTCGCGCCTGCTGGAACCGATGACCGTCCCGCTGCCCGACGACGACGGCTCGCTGACTCCGGCCGGGGCGGACGCGGTGCTCGAGCACGTTGAGCGCTCGGACGCGCTCGTGCTCGGCCCCGGGATCGGGCGGACCGACGGCGCGTTCGAGCTCGCCCGCCGGCTGGCGCGCGACGCGACGCTCCCGCTGCTGCTGGACGCAGACGGGCTGAACGCGCACGCGGGCCGCCTCGAGTCGCTGGCGCAGCGGAGCGCCCCGGCGGTGCTGACCCCACATGCCGGCGAGCTCGCCCGGCTGATCGAGTCCGACAGCGGCGCGATCGAGGCGCGCCGTCTTCAGTCGGTGCGGGTCGCGGCGAGCGCGGCTCAGACGATCGTCGTGCTCAAGGGCGACGACACGCTCGTCGCACACCCAGACGGCCGCGTCGGCGTGAGCCGCGGGGGCGCGCCGGCGCTCGCCACCGCGGGCAGCGGTGACGTCCTCTCGGGCGTCACCGGGGCCTACCTGGCAAAGCGCATGGACCCGTTCGAGGCCGCGTGCGCGGCGGTACTGGTCCACGCCGAGGCCGGCCGCCACGCGGCCCAGCGAATCGGGCCGGAGGGTGTGATCGCGAGCGACGTGATCGATGCGCTGCCGCACGCGCTGACGGCGGCGCTCCGCTGACGATGGCGCGGCGGGCGGTGGCCGACGTCGACGTTGCCGCGATCGAGCGGAACGTGTCTCGCCTGTGCGGGGTGCTCTCGTCCGGAACGCAGATGTGCGCGGTCGTGAAGTGCGACGGATACGGCCACGGGGCGCTCGAGGCCGCTCGCGCGGCGCTGCGGGGCGGCGCGAGCCGGCTCGCCGTCGCCACCGGCGATGAGGCGCTCGAGCTCGAGTCGCTCGATGTTCCAGTCCTAGTGATGGGGGCGCTGACGCTCGAGGAGCTCGCGGTGCTTCCGCCCCAGGCCGAGGTGGTCGCCTGGAGCCGGGAGTTCGTCGCGCAGCTCGGCGACCGACGGGCGAAGGTTCACGTCAAGCTCGACACGGGGTTGGGCCGCCTCGGAACCCGGGAGCTCGACCACGCGCTCGAGGTCGCGGAGCTGGTCGAGGCCGCGCCCTCGCTCGAGCTGGTGGGGGCGATGACGCACTTCGCGACCGCCGACGAAGACCCGGACTTCCTCGCCGCCCAGCTCACACGGTTCGAGCCGTTCGTCGAGCGGATTCGAGCGCGGCGGCCGGGAATCGTTGCGCACGCCGCCAACAGCGCCGCCACGCTGACCGCGCGCGAGAGCCACTACGACATGGTCCGCTGCGGGATCGCGATCTACGGCTGCGACCCGATGAATCGTGACCCGGCCGCGTGGGGGCTCGAGCCGGCGATGACCCTGCGCTCCTACGTCGCCGCCGTCAAGCCGGCGCGAGCGGGGGACAGTTTGGGGTACGGCCGGCGGTTCATCGCCGAGCGCGACACGAACATCGCGACGTTGCCGATCGGCTACGGCGACGGGGTTCCGCGCGTGCTCACCAACAACTCCGACGTGCTCGTCTCGGGCCGGCGCCATCCGCTCGTCGGGACGGTGAGCATGGACAACATCACGATCGACCTCGGGCCCGAGACGGACGTGGAGGTGGGGGAGGCGGCGACGATCATCGGCACCGACGGAAACGAGCGCCAGACGGCGGAGGAGCTCGCCAGGCGCTCGCACACGATCAGCTACGAGATCGTGTGCGGGATCTCCAAGCGGGTCCCGCGCACCTACCGGCGCGACGGAGCGCCCGTCGA
The DNA here is from genome assembly GCA_963770735.1 of uncultured Solirubrobacterales bacterium. Taxonomy (GTDB): domain Bacteria; phylum Actinomycetota; class Thermoleophilia; order Solirubrobacterales; family Solirubrobacteraceae; genus Palsa-465. The sequence continues at coordinate 795,807 of CAVYRB010000003.1, forward strand.
ATGACCGACCCGCTGGACGCGCTCGCCGGCCTCGATCGGCCCGCGTGGCTGGTCGGCGGTGTGGTGCGCGACCGGCTCCTCGGACGTGAGACCGCCGATTACGACGTCGCGCTCGAAGGCGACCCCGCCCCGGTGGCGCGAGCCCTGGCCCACCGCGTCGACGGCCACCCGTTCGAGCTCTCCGAGCAGTTCGGGGTGTGGCGGGTCGTAGCGCGCGACCACGCGTGGCAGCTCGACCTGCTCCCGCTCGCGGGCCGCTCGATCGAGGACGACCTCTCGGGCCGCGATCTGACCGTCAACGCGATCGCCCAGCCGGTTGGCGGCGGCGATCCGGTCGACCCGTTCGACGGATCGCGCGATCTGCGCGAGCGGACGCTACGGATGGTCGCCGACGACGCCTTCGAGCGAGATCCGCTGCGCGTGCTGCGGCTCGCGCGGCTCGCGTCCGAGCTCGACTTCACCGTCGAGCCGCGGACCGCCGCAACCGCCGCCGCCAGCGCCTCCGCGCTGCGGGACGTCGCTCCCGAGCGGGTGTTCGCCGAGCTCAAGCGGCTGATCGCCTCCGACGCCGCGGTCACCGGCATCGGGCTGATGGACGAGCTCGGGATCACGGAGGTGATCCTGCCCGAGGTGGGTGAGCTGCACGGGGTGGAGCAGAGCCGTTTCCACCACCTCGACGTCTACGCCCACACGGTCCAGGTGCTGGCCGAGGCGATCGCGCTCGAGCGCGACCCGGGGGCTGTGCTCGGCGAGCATGCCGTTGCCGTCGATGCGTTCATGCGCGAGCCGCTCGCCAACGAGCTCACCCGCTGGCAGGCGCTTCGCTTCGGCGCCCTGCTGCACGACATCGCCAAGCCGCAGACGCGGAACGTCACGCCGGAGGGCCGGGTGACGTTCATGGGCCACGACGCTGTCGGCGAGCAGACTTCGCGGGAGGTCATGCGCCGGCTGCGCGCCTCCGAACGTCTGGCCGAGCACGTCGGGGCGCTCGCCCGCCACCACCTGCACCTCGGCTTCCTCGTGCACGAGCTGCCGCTCTCGCGGCGCGCGATCTACCGCTACCTGCGCCTTTGCGAGCCGGTGCCGGTGGACGTCACCGTGCTGAGCGTCGCCGATCGACTGGCGACCCGCGGCGACCGTTCCGAGGAGGCGATCGCCAAGCACCTTGATCTCGCCCGTCAGATGCTCGGGGAGGCGCTCCGCTTCGAGGCCGACCCGCCGCGCCCGCCGATCCGCGGCGATGAGCTCGCCCGGGCGCTTGGGCTGCGCCCCGGACCCGAGCTCGGGCGGATCCTCGCAGAGCTCGAGGAGGCGAGCTTCGCGGGGGAGGCCGACACGCCCGAAGAGGCGATCGAGCTCGCGCGCGGACTGCTCCGGGATGGATCGATAGGCTCCCCGCGGTGAGCGACCAGGACTGCATCTTCTGCAAGATCGTCGCGGGGGAGCTACCGGCGCAGTTCGTCGACGAGGACGAGCGCACGGCCACGTTCATGGACATCAACCCGGCGACTCGCGGCCACATGCTGGTGGTCCCGCGCCGGCACTCGCACGATCTGCTCGAGATCGAGCGCGGGGATCTCAAGGCGGTCGCGGTCGCGGCGCAACGGGCAGCCCGCCGGGCTCACGAGCGTCTCTCAGCCGACGGGATCAATCTGCTCAACTCCCGCGGGCCGGCCGCGTGGCAGACCGTCTACCACTTTCACATGCACGTGATCCCCCGCTACCAGGGCGATCCGCTGAAGCTCCCGTGGACTCCGGCACCCGGTGATCCGGCCGAAATCGCGGACGCGGCCGAGCAGCTTCGTGGAGACTGACCTTGATACGGTTCCCGGCGTTTGGCCGGGATCCTCGGAAGCCATCCGAAGCGTCCGAAAGCAGTAGGAGAAGGGAAGTTCATGGCAACTGGCACCGTCAAGTGGTTCAGCGACGACAAAGGCTTCGGCTTCATCACGCCCGACGACGGCGGGCGTGATCTGTTCGTCCATTTCACCGGTATCGACGGCGACGGATACCGGTCTCTCGCCGAGGGGACGAAGGTCTCCTACGAGGCGGAAGAGGGCCCTAAGGGCCCGAAAGCCATCAACGTAACCAAGCTCTAGCTCCTTCCCTTCTGGATTCGGACGGCGGCGGTGATCGCAACTGCCGCCGCGATGTTGTGTTGAATGCTTCGCATGAGACGAAATCCCCGCAGGCTGGCGGCCGTGGTTGTCGCGCTCGGAGCGGTCATCGCTCCGGCGACGGCTGAGGCCGCCACGATCGAGCTTGGAACGACGAAGAGCCCGCTGGTGGCGCCCGTGTGCCCGCCGAACGTGTCATCGACGCAGTGCACGATCGTGCTCACGCGCGTGACCGCGCTCGAGACGCTTCGCGACGGCGTCTCCTACCCGACCAAGGTCACAAAGGCGGGGAGGATCGTTGCCTTCACGGTCGGCCTGTCGAAGCTGTCGACCAACAAGTCGACGCAGAAGACCTACATCCACTTCCTCGACCAGACCTACGGCGGGACGGCTCAGGTCGCCGTCACCGTGCTGCGGCCGGTCGGAAAGCACACCGACTGGCGGTGGCAGGTGGTCGGGACCAGCAACGTCTTCCACGTGATCCCGTACCTCGGCTCCGTCGTGCAGCTGCCGCTCGAGTCGAGCATCGAGGTCAAGCCCGGCGACGTGGTCGCGCTCTCGACCCCGACCTGGGTGCCGATGCTGACGATCAACCAGGACAGCAAGAAGTTCGCCTACCGCCAGAGCCGGAGCGCGAACTGCAACAACCCGCCGTCCTCGAGCCAGGCGCAGCTGACCGCCAACGGCACCGCGCGGTACTCGTGCAACTACCCCGGCACGCGGATGGAGTACACCGCGACCGAGGTCACGTACCCGAGCGGGACCAACCCGGTCCAGTAGCCGGTTTCGCGGCCGGCAGGCTCGCGACAATCGACGGTTAGCAGGCGCCCGGGTTCTGCTGGCAGAAGGCCGAGCTGAGCGACGCGCCGCCGCTGGCCGAGCCGCTGTTGCCGCCGGCGGCGGCCCCGCCCGACGCATTGCCCGAGCCGGAGGAGCCGGTCGAGCCGGTCGAGCCCGAGCTGCCAGAGCTGCCCGAGCCGGAGGAGCCGGTCGAGCCGGTCGAGCCCGAGGACCCGCTCGATCCCGACGAGCCCGACGTAGTCGTGGTGGAGGTCGTCCCGGTGGTGGCGGTGGTGGCGGTGGTCGGCGTGGCCCCGGCGGAGGCGCTCGCAGAGCTCCCGGTCGGGACCGTGAACGGGGGCGACCCCGCGGTATCGGCCGCGTTGCTTCCACCGCTGCCGCAGCCAGCGAGCGCGGCGGCCGTGACCGCGCACACCCCTAGCGACAGCAGCCTGTTACGGCGGGTCCGAATCACGCCGCGGAGCCTCAGCGCTCCAGCGGTTCCATCCGCCTGCCGCAGTGGGGACAGTCGTTCAGGTCCTTCTGGCACAACTGGTCGCACCAGTTGCAAAAGCGCAGGTTCTCGACTGCCCACGGGAGCTCCGAGGGGGTCGGGGCGAGTGGCAGCAGCTCCGCCACGACCTCGAGCTCCTCGCCGGTCTCCCGATCGAAGTAGATCCGATCGGGCTCCGCTTCGATGATGACCTCTCGGCCGGTGGAGGGCGTCCGCATGCGGTACTTCTGGCGCGTCCTCATTCGCCGCCATGCTACCAGCGGCCCGGACGGACCCGCGGCGGGGCACAGCGCCCCCAGCCTCGGATAGAGTGCCGCGCGCATGATGCTCAGAGGTCGTCGAAACCTCGTGGCCGTCTTGCCGGCGGCGCTCGCGCTGCTCGCGGTGGGAGGGTGCGCGGTCAAGCATCCCACGACCAACGTGGTCCAGGGCAAAGAACTGTTCGTCGCCAAGTGCGGCAGCTGCCACACGCTCAGTCATGCGAGCACCACCGGAGCGATAGGCCCGAACCTCGACGACGCCTTCAGGCAGGACCGCACCGACGGGATCAAGAGCACCTCGATCGAGGGGCTCGTCAGCTACTGGATCCAGTACCCGAACGCGAACCCGAACAGCGGGGCGGTGATGCCGCCGATGCTCCTCAAGGGCCAGAACGCGGAGGACGTGGCCGCCTACGTCGGACAGGTAGCGGCCAAGCCCGGCGTGGACACGGGCGCGCTCGCGACCGCGGGCCAGGCGACGGTCCCGAACACCGCGGCGGCGGGCAAGAGCGTGTTCACCGGCGTCGGCGGGTGCGGCTCCTGTCACACCCTCGCGGCCGCCGGCACGACCGGCACCGTCGGCCCGAACCTCGACAAGGACCTCAGGACCAACTGCGCGACCCCGCAGTCGAAGAAGATCCGCGGCGCGACGCTCGAGGAGTGCATCAACACCGCGATCGTCAAGCCCTACGCGTACCTCCCGGCGGGCTTCTCCGCCGGCGTGATGCCCGGCAACTTCTCGCAGACGCTGAGCAAGAGCCAGGTCCAGGCGCTGGTCACGTTCCTCTCGAGCGCGACTAAGTAGGGAGCTCGAGGGGGCGCCGGGGCGCCGGGGCCTGCTGTCGCTGTCGGGCGACGGCGACGCTCGGACGACACACCCCCCGGACCTGTTGGACGTCAGTCCTGTGAGCGTCGGATATCGACGCTGTGATGACGCACGTCCGCGTGGGAGCCGGGGTCCGTCGTGCGAGCGTCGCCCGCAACTCCTCGCGCGAGCGTCGCCGTCGGTCCGCGAGCGTCGCCCGAGCGCGGCTGGGACGACACACGTCCCGAAGCGCGGCCAGGTCTGTCATCCGAGCCGCGGATATCGCGGCTGTGACGACGCACGTCCGAGTGTGGACGGGGGTGTGTCGCGCGAGCCGCGCCCGCTCCCGGCGTCGCCCCCCGTCCCCGCCGCTCTACGACACCGCCCGCACGATCAGCACCACGCCCACGATCGCCGCGACCGCGACGATGAACCAGACCAGCACCCGGAAGGCGTCGGACTCTTTGCGGAGCGGGTTGAAGGGGTCTTCGGGACTACGGCGCCGCGGCACTAGAGGATGTAGACCGTCGTGTACACGACGATCCACATCGCGTCGACGAAGTGCCAGTAGATCCCTGGCACTTCCATGCCCTCGTGGTGCTCGGGCGAGTAGTGGCCGCGGAACGATCGAATCGTGACGATCGCGAGCGCGCAGAGGCCGATGAACACGTGGGCCCCGTGGAGGCCGGTCAGCGAGTAGAAGATCGTGCCCTGCGCCGAGTCCTGGGGCGCGAAGCCGATGTGGATGTACTCGTTGATCTGGATCGTCAGGAACGCAAGCCCGAGCAGGAACGTGGCGACCATGCCCGCCTTCAGGCCGAAGCGATTGCCCTTCCGGATCGAGTGGAGCGCCCAGTGGATCGTGAGCGACGAGGAGATCAGGATCGCGGTGTTGACGCCCGCGACCGCGACCGGAAGCTTCGTCCCGTGCGCCGGCCACGGATCGTGGCTGACGACGCGGATGAAGAAGTACGCCGTGAAGAACGCCCCAAAGATCATCACCTCGGAGATGATGAAAAGCAGCATCCCGAGCGTTGGCGCGTGCACTCGCGAGGAACGATGCGCCTCAGGCGGCCCGTGGTGATCGTGGGCGATTGATGCTGCTTCCACGCTTGTCGCTCCTGTCAGCTGGCGGTCTTCGCCGCTTCGCGGTGAACCACGTGCTCGACGGGCTTGCCCGTCACCTTCCGGACGCGCTCGATCAGGTCCGCGCGCATCCAGCCCGACTTCGTGTCCTCGAAGGTCGAGATCACGATGTCGTTGACCCGGAAGTACTGAAGAGCGTTGGTGATCGCCGTGAACGGATCCGGATCGCCGATCATTCCGGCCGCGTTCAGCCCAGCGCTTTGCAACCGGCCAAGGACCAGCTTCAGGCGCGTCCTCGCGCGCCTCGCGGCGTGGCCGTGACCGCCCTCCTGCGGGATCACCACGATGAACAGGTGCTCGCGCGGGTCGCGCTCGCCGCCGGCCTTCGCCTTCAGAGCCTCGAGCAGCTCGTCGCCCGAGGCCGTCCGGTTTGCGACGGCCAGCGTGACGTGGAAGGGGATGCCCTCCGCGTCGAGGTCGTTGACGATGTGCTCGACAGGTAGCGCGGTCGCGGCGCGAACCCGCTCGATCAGGTCGTGGCGCATCCATCCCGAACGTGTCTCGGGGTAGGTGGAGATCAGGATCTCGTCCGGGTGGTACTCGTGAACGGCGTCGATCGTCGCGCTGTACGGGTCCGGGTCGCCGACCTCGCCGACGGCCTGAATGCCCTCCGAATGCAGGAACTCGAGCGCGAGGTCGACCCGCGCCTGTGCCGCGTCGTGGACCGCGTCCGCGTAGATCACGAGGCCCGCGCGCGGGCGGTTCTGCGGCACGCACAGCACGAACCGCACGTCTCCCTCCGTCGCGCGGCCCTGGACCGCCTCGACGAGCTCGCGCCCGCCGAGCGTCTCGTTCGCGACCACCAGGATCGTCTTCACCCTTGATGCTCCTGACCGGTGGTCCCGGAGACCGATCCGGCGGTCACCGCGGGCGCTTCGGGCTTCTTGAAGATCCCGTGCACCGCGCCAGGCACGCCGTACTCATACGGGCCGCCGACGACCGTCGGGACGTGGTCGAAGTTGAAGACCGGCGGCGGCGACGAAACCTGCCACTCGAGCGTCAACGCCTTCCACGGGTTTGCGGCCGCCCGCGGCCCACGGCGCCAGCTGACGACCATGTTGTAGAGGAAGACGAGCGTGCTAAGGCCGAGGATGAACGCGCTGAACGAGATGAACAGGTTCCACGCGGCGAACTTCTCCGCGTACTCGGCGACCCGGCGGGGCATCCCCTGGAGCCCGATCAGGTGCATCGGCCCGAACGTCAGGTTGAAGAAGATGAACGTCAGCCAGAAGTGCAGCTTGCCGAGCCGGTCGTCGAACATCCGGCCGGTCATCTTCGGGAACCAGTAGTAGACGCCCGCAAAAATTGTGAAGAGGGACCCGCCGAACAGCACGTAGTGGATGTGGGCGACGATGAAGTACGTCTGGCTGACGTGGATGTCGAACGGGATCATCGCGAGCATCACGCCGCTGATCCCGCCCAGCGTGAACATCGTCAGGAAGCCCAGCGCGAACAGCATCGGCGTGTCCAGGTGAATCACGCCGCGCCACAGCGTCGCCAGCCACGAGAAGATCTTGATCCCGGTCGGGACCGCGATGATCGCCGTGGTGACCATCATCGGGATCCGGATCCAGGGCGACATACCCGAGACGAACATGTGGTGCGCCCACACCGTGAACCCGAGCACGACGATCGCGATCAGCGAGAACGCCATCATCCGGTATCCGAAGATCGGTTTTCGCGACTTCGTCGCGATGATCTCCGAGATGATCCCGAACCCGGGCAACATCATGATGTAGACCGCCGGGTGGGAGTAGAACCAGAACACGTGCTGGTACATGAGCACGTTGCCGTTCTTGCCCGCTCCGACGAACGCGTCGAAGAAGTGGAAGCCGAGCGCCCGGTCGAGCAGCACGAAGAACTGGGATGAGGCGATGAACGGCGTCGCGATCACGACCAGCAGCGAGGTCGAGAAGTTCGCCCACACCAGCAGCGGCATCCGGAAGAAGCTCATTCCGGGCGCACGCATAGTGATGATCGTCACGAGGAAGTTGAGCGCCGTGAAGATCGATGAGAACCCGGCGAACTGCACCCCCACGGTGAAGAACATCTGCCCGAGCGGCATCGTCGTCGAGAGCGGCGCATACGCCGTCCAGCCGGACGCGAACGAGCCCCCCGGGGCGAGGAAGCTCATCAGCATCAGCACGCCGCCCATCGGCAGCAGCCAGTACGAGAGGGCGTTCAGCCGCGGGAACGCCATGTCGGGCGCGCCGATCATCAGCGGCAGCACGAAGTTCGCGAGTCCCGCGAACACCGGGATCACGAACAGGAAGATCAGCACCGTCGCGTGGACCGAGAACACGCCGTTGTACTGCTCGGGCGTCAGGAACTGCATCCCGGGCTTCGCGAGCTGGACCCGGATCAGCATTGCGAGCAGGCCGCCGACGAGCAGGAAGAAGAACGAGGTGACCGTGTACTGGATCCCGATCACCTTGTGGTCGGTGTTGACGCGGAAGTAGTCGCGCCAGCTGCGCGCGCCGTGGGAGGAGTGGTCCTCCGGGCGGGTCGGGCGACCGATCGCCCAGTAGGCCCAGTAGTCGCAGCAGCCGATGCCGACGATGAAGAACAGCGGCACCGCGATCAGCGCGACCGTGGTCACAGCGCTGCCGGAGACGATCGGATGGATGTGCTGCAGCCACCGGATCAGCGAGGTGATCCCGAACGCGAAGCCGAGCCCCAAGACCTCGAACATCGCGGCGCGGTACCAGCCCGGGGCCCGGAGCTTTTGCGGAAGCGGGACGCGAGTCCGGGGACGGACCGCCACGGGCTCTGAGACTGCTACTGCCATCAGCTGATCACCTCCAGCGAGTCAACCTGCGGCTCCGGAACCACGGCCGTCACTTTGCCACGCTCGAGAGATAGCTGACGAGCGACTGAATCTGACTCGTCGTGAGCGTGCTTCCGAATGTCGAGGGCATCACGCCCTTCGTGTACCCGTTCGGTATGTAGGCGTACGGATTCACGATCGCGGTGTGGACGCACTGCGTAAGCGTTGCACCCCGGATCCGCTTTGACGCCGGCGAAGAGCAGTCGGTCCGAAGCCTGGCATCGAGGTTCGGCCCCACGGTCCCGCTTGCTCCCGCGGCGGCGAGCGTATGGCACCCGCTGCATCCCGCAGAGCCCGTGAACACGGCCTTTCCGGCGGATGCGGCGCCTGCGGAGGAGCTCGAGCCCGAGCTGGAGCTCGACGAGTTCGTGCTTGCGCTCGACGAGCTCGACGCCGCGGCGCTCGCGACGCTCGCGGCCGCGCCCGGAACGCCCGGCTGTACCGCCTTCGGGGGCGGCGTCCCGAGCGGAGGCTTCGCGCTCGACGACAGACCGGCGAGCCAGCGCTGGAACACCGAGGGCTCGACGACGTAGACGGGTGCGCGCATCAGCCCGTGGCCGGCGCCGCACAGCTCCGTGCACTCAGCCGGGTACTTCCCGAGCCTGGTGGGGGTCACGCGGAGCGTCGTCGTGATGCCCGGGACCGCGTCGAGCTTCTCGGAGAACTCGGGCACGAAGAAGCTGTGGATCACGTCGAGCGAGCGAAGCTTGAAGATGACCGGACGGCCGAGCGGCAGATACAGCGCCGGGGAGACCTTGTTCCCGGCCTGCGGGTACGAGAATTCGAACGCGAACTGCCGCTCGGTGACGTTGACCGTGAGCGCGCTGTGCTTGTTCGCCTCGTTGCTGCGCAACACGCTGTAGGCGTAGCTGCAGAGGCCGATGAGCAGCAGCGCCGGAAGCGCCGTCCAGACCACCTCGAGCCTGGTGTTACCGTGGATCGGCGGGCCGTCGACGCGCTTGTCGTGGGGCTTCAGCCGGAACTTCCAGACCGAGTAGATGACCACCGTCTCGACGAGCACGAAGATCGGCACCGAGGCAATCAGGAGGACGGCGTAGAGGGTGTGGACGTGGCTGGCCTGGGTTGAGGCCTTGGTCGGGAACCAGGGCACGATCAGCGCCAGCGGGATCAGGATCGCGCTCCCGATCACCACGATCACGACCATTTGCAGCACTGGTCGGTTACGCAATGTTCGCTATCCCTCGGTGCCCTCGCTGCACAGGACGCGCATGCTATGGGTTCTGTGCGACGAATGGCGCGGCGGTCTTACCCCTGACCGAGACCGGCGACTACAGCTCGGTCACCGGCGCCCGCGCGCCCGCATTATGATTGCGTCAATTGTCGCAAGCGACCCCGGGGGGGAAGCAGATGCAAGTCAGAGACGGGATGTCCGACGTAGTGCTCACCGTGGGTCCGGGGCATTCGCTGAGGGACGCCGCGGCGCAGATGACCGAGCGATCGGTCGGCGCGGCGGTCGTTCTCGACCCCGACGCTCCCGGGCCGGGCGTGATCACCGAACGCGACATTCTCCGCTCCGTGGCCGCCGGCCAGGAGCCCGATGACGAGCTCGTCTCCGGCCACCTGACCTCGAAGCTCACGTTCGCTTCCCCCGACTGGTCGCTCGAGCAGGCCGCCGCGGCGATGGTGCGAGGCGGCTTCCGCCATCTCGTAGTCGTCGAGGGCAGCGAGCTCGTGGGGATGCTCTCGATGCGCGACATCGTCCGCTGCTGGACCGCCGACGGCGCGACGAGCGAGGTCCCAGCCGCCACGGCCTAACGGCCCCGGAGCTCAGCGCGTCCGGCCCCGACCGCGAACAAAGATCGTGGTCGCGACCACGATGCGACCTCGTGCGCCGGGTGGGATGCTCGCCTCGGTTGGCGGCTCGTGAGCGCCAACCGCCTGTCAGCTCGGTGGGAAGCGAGGAGGGACGAGGTGAGACGGATGCGTGCACGTTCGGGGCGGATGCGAGCAGCGGTCGCGACCGTGGTGGTGGGGACGGCGGTGATCGCGGCGCCGTCGGCGCTTGCCGTCACCTGGCAGCCACCGGCGACGATCTCCGTGTCCGGAGAGATCGCGTACCCATTCAGCCGGAGCGTCGCAACCGACGCGGCCGGCGACACGGTGGTCGCGTGGACGCGGGTGACGAGCGCCGGCGGCGGATCGTGGCAGTGCCCCTGCACGGTCCGGGCGGCGTTCAGGCCCGCTGGTGGCTCGTTCGGCGCTCCCGTCGACATCTCGCCGACGGTCGCTGACCCCGACGACGCGCAGCTCGACGTCCACGTCGCGATGGACGCGGCCGGGGAGGCGATCGTCGGCTACGCGGTGCCGGCGGACCCGAGCAACGTGAACGAGACGCCGGACACCGTCTACGCCGCGATCGCGCCCGCGGGCGGCTCCTTCGGCGCGCCGGCCGAGCTCGCGGCTGAAGGTGGGCCGGACGGCGCGTCGCTCGACGGTCTTTCGATGGACGCGGCCGGAGACGCGGTGGCGCTGATCACCAACGAGCAGCCCGGGAGCGTGACCGACACCGTCTTCGATGCCGAGTTGGTCCAGCGGTCCGCAGGCGGCGCGTTCGACTCCGGACATCCCCAGGTGCTGACCGATCCCGCGCACGATGGCTACGGGCGCGGATTGGCGATGAGCCCGAACGGCAAGGCGGTCGTTGCGTTGCGAGTCGACGACGCCCCGAAGGACGACAAGACGCCGGAGCCGAACTCGGTGCAGGTCGCGGTCAGCGGCGCGCCAGGAGCGGCGTTCGGCAAGCCGGCCACGCTCGACACCGTGACTCCCACGACGTTCGCCGGGTATCCGCTCGTGGACGCGGGCGGAGAGAACACGGTCGCGATCGACGACGCTGGAGACTACGTCCTCGCCTACGAGCACTGGTACACCGCGTCGACCGGCGAAGCGCGGATCGACTGGGACGGCGGCTCGCCGGCGGCGCTCGGCGGTAGCCAGACCACGCTCGCCGCAGCCGGTCCGGTTGCGATCAACCCGGGCGGCGAGGCGCTCGCGTTGTGGAACGACGAGAACAGCACCGAGCAGGTCAGCACTCGGCCCGCGGGCGGCAGCTTTGGCGCGAGCGTCCCGACGCCGGATGGCGCGGCTGGGACGATCGCCAACGCGTCCAACGTCGAGGGGGCCAACGGCGACGTGTTGCTCTCGTTCGACGCCCAGGACAACTCCGGTGACAACGTCGTCAACGCTTCGACTCGGCCGACGGGCGGCAGCTTCGCCCCTGCCACGGCGCTCTCGCCCCCGAACGACGACTCGTTCGCGTTCGGAACCGAGGGAGCCATCGACGGAGCGGGGGACGCGATCGTCACATGGACGGACTCGAACTACGCCGTGCGGGTGGCGCTCGGCCCGGTGGCGGGGAGTGGCGGCTCCGGCGGTAGCGGTGGGTCGGGAGGGACCGGCGGGAGCGGCGGGAGCGGCGGGAGCGGTGGGACCGGCGGGTCGGGCGGGACCGGCGGCAGCTCCGGCGGGACTCCGGGCGGCACGGGCGGCACCCCCGGAGGCACCGGCGGCAACCCCGGCGGCAACCCCGGCGGTAACCCAGGAGGCAACCCCGCCGGCAAGAAGCCCCACCGTCCCAATACCGGGGTCACGAAGGTCAAGGTCGACAAGCGCAGGGACCAGGCGACGATCTCGTTCAAGGCGAGCGGCACCGCCAAGGGGTTCCAGTGCGCGCTGGTCAAGCAGCAGCGACGTCGAGGCAAGCACCACGGGCAGCCGAAGCCGTCGTTCTCGCGGTGCTCGTCGCCGAAGACCTATAAGCACCTGACGTCCGGCACGTACAAGTTCTACGCCCGCGCGTTCAACGTCGCCGGCGCCGACCTGACCCCGGCGACGGCGGCGTTCAAGCTCTAAAGGGTGGCCTTGGTCGAGAAACGGGACTCACTCTCCCGTTTCTCGACCATGCCCCTGGTCGAGCTGCGTCGAGGCGTACTCCGCGGCGAGTCGCTTCGGCGCCCGGCACAGCCACGCCTCGACGACGAGTTCTCTGAGCTCCTCCTCCGGGATCGCCTCGAGCTGCACCAGAATCGCCGGAAACCCGTCGAAGTGCGGCGTCGTGAAGTAGACCGCCGGGTCGTCTGCCAGCAGCGCCTCCTTCGCCACGAGGTGCTCGACCCGGGCCCCGAGGATCGGGCCGTCCGGGGCGTGTTCGCCGAGCGCCTTCAGGTCTGAGGCGCGCAGCGGGCGCTCCCAGACGAACAGCTTGTCGCGAACCCGCCACTGCGCGTTGCCGCGGGACTCGCGCTCATCTGTCTCAGGCAGGCTCAGCGCCAGCCGGCGGACGTCGTCCCAACTCGCCATTGGCCGACCCTAACGCGCGTCGGCCCGAAGCCCCTAGTGGTGCTCTTCGGGGAGTTGCGCGATGTCGCGGCGCGTGTCCCCGACCCAGCGGATGATCACGAGCACGAGGACGACGCCACCGACCGCCGAGTACACCCACCAGATCGTCGTCCCGATCACGATCAGGGTGATCGCGATCGCCGCGACGAGCGGGAGGATCGTCGGCCCCGGAAGGTGGATCTCCTCGCCTGCGGGCGGCGCCGGAGTCGAGACGTAGTCGGTGGACGCTTCGCTCGCGCCCGGGCCCGGGCCCGTACTCACGGATGCACGTAGATCGCGGCGGCCAGGAACGTGAGCCCGAACATCAGGATGCAGGCGGCGCCGGCGATCAGGCCGGAACGGATGTTCTTGCGGGCGAGCTTGCGATCCATGGTCGGCTCCTCGGGGCGGAATCTACAGCTTTACGTCCAGCACCATCGCGCTGAACAGCAGCGCGAGATAGGCCAGCGAGAACAGGTACAGGCGCAGCGCGACGCGCCGCGAGGGACGGCGGTACAGCCACAGCGCTCCGCCGACGAACGCGAGACCGAGCACGATCGAGGCGACGAGATAGAAGCCTCCAAATTCCCCGGCGCAGAACGGAAGCTGCGAGACCGCGTACAGCAGCAGCGTGTACAGCAGGATCTGGCGCCGGGTCTCGCGCTCGCCGCGGACGACCGGCATCATCGGCACCGACACCTTCGCGTACTCGTCCTTCATCAGCAGGCTCAGCGCCCAGAAGTGGGGCGGCGTCCAGTAGAAGACGATCGCGAACAGGTAGACCGCCGTCCACGCCAGCGAGCCGCGCACCGCGGCCCATCCGACGAGCGGCGGCACGGCGCCGGCGGCGCCGCCGATCACGATGTTCTGCGGGGTGCGGCGCTTGAGCCAGATCGTGTAGATCCCGACGTAGCCGAGGAAACCCGCCAGCGCGAGCGACGCCGACAGCAGGTTCACGCACGTCCACAGCAGCAGGAACGACAGCGCCGAGAGCACGATCCCGTAGATCAGCGCGGCCCGTGGCGACACGCGCCCGGACGGGATCGGGCGGGACGCAGTGCGCTTCATCTTCGCGTCGATGTCGCGGTCGTAGTAGTGATTGACCGCGCCCGCGCCGCCGGCCGACAGGTAGCCCCCGAGGCAGGTGATAGCGATCTTCGAGACCGACGGGCTGCCGGCGATCTCCATCGTCATCACCGTCGTGAACAGCAGCAGCGTCTGGACCTTCGGCTTGGTCAGCTCGACGTAGTCGGCGACCAGCTGCCGTCCCCGTGCGGGGACGGTCAGTGCACCGCTGGTGATCGTGCTCACGACCGTGCCTTCGCGAATTGCTCGGAGCCGCCGGTTTTCTGCTTGACGCCGGTCTCGCGCTCGATCTGGCGGCGGATGTCACGCATCGGCTCGACGCTGCGGACGCGCGGGATCGTGTCGAAGTTGTTGACCGGCGGAGGCGAGGGCACGAACCACTCGAGCGTGTTGCCCTTCCAGGGATCCGGTCCCGCGACGCGACCTCGCTTGTAGTTGATAGCGATGTTGACGACCGTCATCAGGATGCCGACAGCAAGGATGAAAGATCCGATCGTCGAGATCAAGTTGTAGGTCGACCATCCGAGCCCGGGCTGGTAGGTGTAGATCCGCCGCGGCATCCCCGAGAGCCCGAGCGCGTGCTGGACGAAGAACGTCGTGTTGAAGCCGATGAACATCACCCAGAACGACCACTTCCCGAGCGTCTCATTGAGCAGCCGGCCGGTGATCTTCGGGAACCAGTAGTAGATCCCGGCGAAGATCGAGAACACGGCGCCGCCCATCAGCACGTAGTGGAAGTGCGCGACGACGAAGTAGGTGTCGTTGAGCTGCCAGTCGACCGGGAACACCGCCAGGAAGATCCCGGTGATCCCGCCGACGATGAAGATCGCGATGAAGCCGACTGCGAAGTACAGCGACGCAGTCATCACGATCGAGCCGCGCCAGAGCGTCGCGATCCAGTTGAAGATCTTGACGCCCGTCGGAACCCCGATCAGGAACGAGCTCAGCATGAAGAACCCGAGCACGACGATCGGCACCGGCGAGGCGAACATGTGGTGCGCCCAGACCAGGCACGCCAGGAACGCGATCACCGCCGTCGAGGCAGCGATCGCCTTGTAGCCGAACACCGGCTTGCGGCTGAACACCGGGATGACCTCCGAGATGATCCCGAACCCGGGCAGGATCATGATGTAGACCTCGGGGTGGCCGAAGAACCAGAACAGGTGCTGCCATAAGACCGGCGACCCGTGCGCGGTCGGATCGAAGAAGTGGGTCCCGAAGTGCCGGTCGGTGAGCAGCATCGTGACCGCGGCGGCGACCACGGGCAGCGCGATGATCAGCAGGATCGCGTAGACGAGGATCGTCCAGATGAACAGCGGGATCCGGCCCCAGCTCATCCCCGGGGCGCGCATGTTGACGATCGTCGCGTAGAAGTTGATCGCGCCGAGCAGCGACGAGATGCCGGTTAAGTGGATCAGGAAGATCCACGCGTCTTGGCCGCCGCTCGGGGAGAACTGGATGCTCGAGAGCGGCGGATAGCTCCACCAACCCGCCTCGGGCGGGTTGAAGAACAACGTGCAGTAGAAGACCACACCGCCCGTCAGCAGCAGCCAGAAGGAGAGCGCGTTCAGCCGCGGGAACGCCATGTCGCGGGCGCCGATCATCAGCGGCACGAAGTAGTTCCCAAAACCCGCCATCACGGGCACGACGAACAGGAAGATCATCGTCGTGCCGTGGAGCGTCAGCAGCTCGTTGTAGCGCTCTCCGGTCAGCAGTGTGTTGCCCGGCTGCGCGAGCTGGAGCCGCATCAGCAGTGCCTCGACCCCGCCCAGCATGAAGAAGACGAAGGTCAGGACCAGGTACATGATCCCGATCTTCTTGTGGTCGGTGGTGGTGACCCAGTCGATCCAGCGCCTGCTGGTGCGCGGCTTGGTCACGGTGTGGGCGATCACCTGCGGCACCGCGCGCGCCGCCTCCCCGAAGGAGAGGGGCTTCGGTTGTTCGACGGGCTCAGTGATTACGGCCATAGATCAGAGGTTTCCGGTGCTGAGGAGGTATTGGCGCAGCTGCGTGACCTGCGCGTTCGCGGACTGGATCTGGTGCTGCTGGGTAGCCAGCCAAGCTTGATACTGGGCCGGCGTCACGACCTTGACCAGCGCGGTCATGAACGCGTGCTGGCGGCCGCAGAGCTGAGCGCAGTTGCCGTGATACAGGACGTTTGCCTTCGGTGCCTTGAACCAGGTGTAGGTCGTGTAACCGGGGACCGCGTCGACCTTGCCGCCGAGCGACGGTACCCACCAGGAGTGGATCACGTCGGTCGACTGGATCGCGAGCACGATCGTGGTGTTCGCCGGCACGACCATCTGCTGGTAGGAGTAGGGGAGCTTCAGTGCGAACGCGGCGTTCAGGCAGTTGTTGCCGTAGGTGTACCGCCAGATGTACTGGCGGCCCTGGATGCAGATCGTCAGCTTCTTGCCGTTGGGCGGGTTGGGCTCGGTGACGGACGCCGACAGGAAGGTCGTGTTCGCGCTCGAGTTCGGCGGCTTGATGATCCCCGGCAGCTTCACGAAGGTCACGACGGTCAGCACCACGAGAACCGCTGCCGCCGCGACCGTCCACCCGATCTCCAGCCGGGTGTTGCCGTGAATCTGGGCGGCGACGCGGTTCTTCTTGGCGCGGAACTTGTAGACCGAGTAGACCAGCGCGCCCTCGACGATCACGAACACGACCGCCGCGATGTACAGGACGATCTTGTACAGCGACGCGATCTGGTTCGCCGGCGGGGCACCGGATTTCGGCGTGAGGAAGCCGGCGAACGCCGTCTCCGGGAGGACCAGCAGACTCGCGACCGCGACCGCGGTCGCCGCAAGCAGGATTACGCGAGACCGTCGCAAGGCCGGGGCATTCTATCCAGGCAACCTTCACGTTCGTCGAGGCGTCGCACCTGCCCCCGCCGCCATATACTCAGCGCCCTTGCGCAGGTCGAGGGGTATTCGAGCGGCGGCTTGGGCTCTCGTCGCTACGGGGGTCGCCGCTCCCGCGCTCCGCCGCCGGTTGAAGCTGCCGCGGCCGCTGGTCGCCGCCAGCGGTTTCACCGCCCCGATCGCGCTGTGTGTCGCGCTGCCGCGCAGCCGGGCTCGCAACCTCGCCGTCTGCGCGCTGAACATGCGGGCGTACGTCGCCGCGTACGAGATGCCGCACGACGACCCGGAGGGGCTGGCGGCGCGAACGCGGATC
Source organism: uncultured Solirubrobacterales bacterium (assembly GCA_963770735.1). Taxonomy (GTDB): domain Bacteria; phylum Actinomycetota; class Thermoleophilia; order Solirubrobacterales; family Solirubrobacteraceae; genus Palsa-465. The sequence continues at coordinate 812,857 of CAVYRB010000003.1, forward strand.
AGGTACCCGGCGACCGCCGACCGCATCCTCGGCCTGGGCGTTCCCCCGACGCTGCGCCTCCAGCGGGCGTTTTCCGCTCCCGGAACCGTCAAGGGGTTCGAGCGCGTGCTCGTCTGGTGCCACTGGCTCTGGTTCTTCTTCCCGCACCTCAGCGTGCTCTACGTGCTGATCCGCCGTCCCGACAAGTTCGCGAGCGCGGCGGGGCGGATGTACGCGGTGTTCGACGTCGGCGCGATCTTCTACTGGGTGATTCCGACCGCGCCGCCGTGGTGGGCCGCCGCCCACGGCCGCCTCGAGGACTCCGACCCGGTCGAGGTGAGGCGGATGATGATCGAATACGCGGAGGAGTTCTGGGGAGACCTCTTCGACCCCCTCTACGATGTCCTCGGAGGTAATCCCTTTGCTGCGATGCCATCGCTCCATTTCGCGACGTCGCTGATGGGCGCGCACCTGCTCGACGAGGTCGATCCGGTCGCCGGCGCTGTCGGGTGGGGCTACGCGACCACGCTCGGGTTCGCGCTCGTGTACCTCGGTGAGCACTACCTCATCGATCTGATCGCCGGGGCGGCGCTGACCGAGGGTGTGCGGGCGGCGGCTCCGTGGGCGACCCCATTGGCGAAACGGTTCTCGATGGGGCTGGCAAGGTTGCAGGCGCTGGGGGAGAACGGGTAGGAGTGAGTATGGCCGAGGACCACGCCACCAAGGAGCGGTCGCAGGTCCTGGTTTCTGCTCCCGACGAGGATGGCGGGGGGCTCGGCGAGGACACGGTCAGCCACGACCTGCCGCGGATCCGCCTCACGCGTGGGCGGATCCTCGCGTCGATCCTGTTCGTCCTCTCGATGGCGGCGTTCCTGTACTTCGTGCTGCCGAAGATCCTCGGCCTCAAGGAGACCTGGAACCGCCTTGGTCAGGGGGACGTCTGGTGGTTGGTGATCGCAGCGTTCCTGGAGCTGCTGTCCTTCGCTTGCTACATCGCGCTGTTCAGGGGCGTGTTCGTTCGCGAGAAGCCGGAGCCCGGGGGGCAGGAGGCAAGGATCGGATGGCGCGAGAGCTACCAGATCACGATGGCCGGTCTCGCGGCAACCCGGCTGTTCGCAGCCGCCGGCGCCGGCGGGATCGCGCTGACCGCGTGGGCGCTCACTCGCTCAGGGATGCGGCCGCGCCTGGTCGCATGCCGGATGGTCGCGTTCATGGTGCTGCTCTACGGCGTGTACATGGCGACGTTCGTGATCGTGGGGCTGGGGCTGTATCTCGGGATCTTCGAGGGCCCCGCACCTTTTGCGGCGACCGTGATTCCGGCGGTCTTCGGCGGCGTCGTGATCATCCTGTTCCTGGCGATGGCGCTGATCCCCGGAGACCTCGAGCGCCTCGTCGCGCGATGGACGACCCCCGATACCAAGTTCGGGAGGGCGATGCTGCGGCTCGCGGCGCTGCCGGCGACCGCCGCGACCGGCATCAGAACGGCGATCGAGCTGGTCCGCACCAAGGACCCGAAGCTACTCGGCGCGATCGGCTGGTGGGGCTTCGATATCGCGGTGCTGTGGGCGTGCTTCCACGCGTTCGGGCATCCGCCGCCCCAGGCAGTGATCGTGATGTGCTACTTCATCGGGATGCTCGGCAACACGCTTCCGCTTCCCGGGGGGATCGGCGGCGTGGACGGCGGCATGATCGGCGCGTTCACGGCCTTCGGGGTCAACGCCGAGCTCGCGGTCGTGTCCGTCCTCGCCTACCGCGCGTTCGCGTTCTGGCTGCCAACCATCCCCGGCGCGATCGCCTACCTGCAGTTGCGCAAGACCGTCCAGCGGTGGCGCGACCAGCGTCGCGCGAAGCGAACCGCCGAGGCGCCCAGCCCTAGCTATACTTAATGAAGTGAGCGAGCAGCGTATTGAGAACGTGATCGTCGTCGGGAGTGGACCGGCTGGGTACACAGCGGCGCTGTACACCGCGCGCGCGAACCTCGAGCCGTTGGTGATCGAGGGCTTTGCGTGGGGCGGGCTGCTCCAGCAGACGACCGACGTCGAGAACTACCCGGGATTCCCCGAGGGGATCATGGGGCCGCCGTTGATGCAGCATTTCCGCGACCAGGCCGAGCGGTTCGGGGCGCGGCTGGAGACCGACGACGCGACGGAAATCGAGCTGTCGACCGACGGCGGGCCCCACAAGGTCCACAGCGGCGGCGATGTGCACCTCGCCCGAACCGTGATCCTCGCGATGGGCGCGCAGCACCGCAAGCTCGAGGTGCCCGGCGAGGCCGAGCTCTCCGGTCGCGGGGTCAGCTACTGCGCGACTTGCGACGCGGCGTTCTTCAAGGGCGCCCCGACTCTGATCGTCGGCGGCGGCGACTCCGCGATGGAAGAGGCGATGTTCCTCTCGAAGTTCGCCTCCAAGGTCGCGATCGTCCACCGTCGCGACGAGTTCCGCGCGTCGAAGATCATGCTCGAGCGCGCTCGCGCGATCCCGAACATCGAGTTCATGACGCCCTACGTGGTCGACGAGTTCCTCCCGGGCGAGGCCGGCTCGCTGAGCACCGCCCGCCTGCGGAACCCCGCCGACGGGACGACCGAGGACCTCGAGATCACCGGTGCGTTCATCGCGGTCGGGCACGAGCCGCAGTCGCAACTCGTCACGGGCCAGGTCGATATCGACCCCGCCGGCTACGTGATCACCGAACCGAAGTCCACGCTGACGAACGTGCCCGGCGTGTTCGCCGCCGGCGACCTCGTCGACCACACGTATCGGCAGGCGATCACCGCCGCGGGCTCCGGCTGCCAGGCCGCGCTCGACGCCGAGTGGTTCCTCCGCGACAACCCTTTCCCGCTTGACCGCGAGGAGAGCGACCGCGAAGAGAGCGACGTCCGCTCAGCCGTAGCGCATCCTCAGTAGGGACAGCCGTTCATCGGCCCACGCCTCCGCGACGGCGCCGACTGGCCCAGCCGTAGTCCGAAGTCCTGCGTCCACGTTGCCGGGCCGCTCGCGAATCCGCGCACCGGCGACTCGTTCTCGGCGATCCCGATGTCCCGGAACGTCGGGTTGAGGATGTTGTGGCAGTGACCGGTGCTCGCCATCCAGCCCGCGACGACCGCGCGCGGGGTGGGGTAGCCCGTCGCGATGTTCTCGCCGGCGGCCTGCCATCGGTAGCCGGTGGCGCTGATCCGGTTCGCGAACGCGTTTCCGGAGCCGTGCGTGAACCTGTCGGTGTGCACCATCGTGTCCGTCCAGTGCTGGGCGGCGCGGTTCAGCTGACCCGACGCCGCGAACGCCGGCAGCCCGCGGGTGGTCCGCTCGTGGTTGACCAAGCAGAGCACTGCCGCGCGCATCGTCTGAAGCGACGCGCCGCCGGCGCGCGCGTCGGCGCCCTGACACCGAGCAGGCGCCGCCGCCGCGCCGACTGTGGGCGTCAGCGTGGCCACCGCCACGGCGGCCGCGGCGAGCGTTCTCAGCCGAGCTTGGTCCACACGGTCTTGGTCTCGAGGTACGCGTCGAGCCCTTCGTGCCCGTGCTCGCGCCCCAGGCCGGAGGCCTTGAAGCCGCCGAACGGCGCGGCCGGGTCGACCTCCCCCCAGCAGTTGACGTAGACAGAGCCGGCCTTCAGCAGCGCGGCGAGCCGGTGGGCGTTTGAGATATCCCGGGTCCAGACGCCGGCGGCGAGCCCGTAGTCGGTGTCGTTCGCGCGGGCCGCGACCTCCTCGAGCGACTCGTACGGCAGCGCGACCAGCACTGGGCCGAAGATCTCCTCGCGCGCGATCTTCAGGTCGTCGCTCGTGGCGGCGAACAGCGTCGGCTCGATGAAATAACCGGGCTCCTCGCCGCCGTTGCCGCCGACCAGCAGTTCGGCGCCCTGCTCGCGACCGGAGTCGATGTACGACCGGACCCGCTGTTGCTGCTCTTCGGATACGACCGGCCCGAACATCGTCTGCGGGTCGAGACCGGGCCCGACCTTCGCCTTGCCCGCCTGCTCGGCGAGCGCGCCCACGACCTCGTCGAACTGATCCTTGTGGACGAACAGCCGGCTGCCGGCGTTGCACGCCTGGCCGGTGTTGAAGTAGATCCCCATGAACGAGCCCGCGATCGCGGCCTGCAGATCCGCGTCCGGGAGGATGATGTTGGGCGACTTGCCGCCGAGCTCCAGCGTCAACCGCTTGAGCGCGCGGCCGGCCTTTGCGCCGATCTCGCGTCCGACCTCGGTAGAGCCGGTGAACGCGAGCTTGTCGACCCCGCGGTGATCGACGAGCGCAGCCCCGGTGTCGCCCTCGCCGGTGAGGACGTTGACGACGCCGGCGGGAATTCCCGCCTCGAGTGCGAGCTCGCCGACGCGCAGCGCGGTCAGCGGGGTCTGCTCCGCGGGCTTGAGCACGACCGTGCAGCCGGCCGCCAGCGCGGGAGACAGCTTCCAGGCGGCCATCAGCATCGGGAAGTTCCAGGGGATGATCTGTCCGCAGACCCCGACCGGCTCCTTGCGGGTGTATACGTGCATCCCCGGGCTGCGGACCGGAACCACGTCCCCGTGGATCCGCTCGGCCCAGCCGGCGAAGTGGCGGAGCCAGGCGATCGTCTGGTTGACGTCGACGATCCGCGCGAGCTTGACCGGCTTGCCGTTGTCGAGCGCCTCGAGCTCCGCGAGCTCGTCGGCGTTCTCCTCGATCAGGTCGGCGAGGCCGTTCATCAGCCGCGCGCGATCGGCGGCGGAGGCCTTCGACCATGGTCCGTCCTCGAGCGCGCGGCGGGCGGCGCTGACCGCCCGGTCCACGTCCTCGGCTCCCGCGTGCGCGATCTCGGCGATCGGCTTTGCGGTCGACGGGTCGACCGTCTGGAACGTGCGGCCCTCCGCTGCCGGGACACGCTCGCCGTCGATCAGCAGCAGGTGCTCACGGCCGGCGAACTCGCGAGCCGGGTCGGACAGCTGCTCGGGGAGGGTGGTGACGGACATGCGAGTGGACCTCCAGGTTGGTTTACGGCTTGAGCACGATCTTCAACGCCTCGCGGCGATCGTAGATCCGGTACGCCTCGGGGGCATCGTCGAGCGGCATGTGGTGGGTTACCAGCGGGCGCGGGTCGAGCGTCTGGGCCTCGAGCATCGAGAGCACCCGATCGACGTGGCCGATCACGTTCGCGGGTCCGGCCTTGAGCGTCAGCCCCTTGATCCACACGAGCCCCATGTGGACCTCGGCCTTTTCGGCGTACACGCCGATCGCGACGACCGTGCCCGCGTTTCGTGCGAGTCGAATCGCGAGGTCGAGCGCGCTCGGATGGCCGACGGCATCGACCGCGACCGCGACGCCGCGGCCTCCGGTCAGCGACTTCGCGACGTCGCGGGGGTTCTGTTCGGTCAGGTGGACGGGCACCGCGCCGAACTGCTGGGCCATCTGCAGCCGGTCCTCCACGGTGTCGATCGCGAGCACCGGTCCCGCCCCGGCCGCCACCGCTGCCTGCACCGCGCACAGCCCGACGGGTCCGAGCCCGAGCACCGCGACGCTGTCGCCCGGCTGGACGTCGCCGTCGGCGATCGAGTGGTAGCCGGTGCCCATCACGTCTCCGGCGAACAGGGCGACGTCGTCGGCGACGCTCTCGGGGACCTTGCGAAGCGTCATGTCGGCGTGGGGCACGAGCGCCTGCTCGGCCTGGGTGCCCTGCAGCGATCCGAGGGTTGCCCCGTGGCCGAAGGTCCGCTTGAAGTCGCACTCCTGATAGTCGCCCCGCAGGCACTGGAAGCACGTACCGCAGGCGGTGTGGAAGCAGCCGAGCACGCGATCGCCCGCGGACACCCGCGTGACCGCGTCGCCGACCGCCACCACGGTGCCGACGAACTCGTGACCGAGCGTGAACCCGGGCTCGATCTTCACCCGCCCGTGGTAGATGTGGAGGTCCGAGCCGCACACGCCGCTGGCCTCGATCCGGACGATCGCGTCGCCCGCGGACTCGAGCTGCGGATCCGGCCGCTCCTCGAGCCGCACCTCTCCCGGGGCCTGAAACGTGACCGCTCTCATGCCTCAGTCATAGCGAAAGAAGCCCTCGCCCGTCTGTTGGCCCAGCCGCCCGGACAGCGTCAGCGCCCTCAGCGCGGGCGCGACCCGGTAGCGGTCCTCGCCGCGTTCGTCGTATAGGCCGTCGAGCACCGCGAGCACGTGATCGAGGCCGATCGCGTCCGCCCAGCCGAGCGGCCCTCGCGGGTAGTTGAGGCCGTGCACCATCCCGGCGTCGATGTCCGCGGCGGAGCCAACGCCCTCCCCGAGCGCGAATGCGCACTCGTTGATCACCTGGCAGACCATCCGGCCGAGGACGAGCCCCGGCGCGTCGTCGACCCAGACGGTGTTCTTGCCGAGCGTCGCGAAGAACCGCGCCGCCGCGTCAGCGGCCGAGTCGGCGCTGTCGGGGCCTCGAGTCAGCTCGATCAGCTGGGTTTCGGCGAGCGGCGGGAGGGCGTGGAAGCCGACGGCGTTGCCGCCGGGATCGAGCGCCGCCAGCGATCCCGCCGAGCAGCAGATCGCCTGGGGGCCTCCCTCGAGCGGGGCGTCGGGCTCTTCGCCCCCGAGCAGGTCGAGGATCAAGAAAGGCGGCTGGCGATCGCCGGCCTCCTCGGGCTCGAGCACGTCCCAGCCCGCGTCGGCGGCGGCCTCGCGCAGGTCGAACGCAAGCGGCGTCGAGCCCGCGATCACGACCAGCCCGTCGCCACTGCCTGCCGGCGGCGGCTCGGGGTCCGGTTCCCGGTAGGAGTCCGTCCCGCCCGAATAGTCGTAGTACCCGCGGCCCGACTTGCGCCCGTTGCGGCCGGCGGCGATGAGCTTCACCGGGATCCCGGACGGCCGCCAGCGAGGCTCGCCGAAGCTCTGCTCGTAGAACGACTTCGAGACATCGAAGCCGACGTCCACCCCGACCAGGTCGGAGAGCTCGAACGGGCCCATCCGGAATCCGCCGGCGGTACGGCAGATCCGGTCGATCTGCTCGATCGTCGCGATCCGCTCCGCGAGCAGCCGCTGGCTCTCGATCCCCCACGGCCGGTTGCAGCGGTTCACGAGGAACCCGGGCCCGTCGACCGCATCGATCACGACCTTGCCCATCGCCTCGCCGGTCGCGCGGGCGAGCGTGAGTGCCTCGACCGATGAATCCTCGCCGGCGACGACCTCGAGCAGCCGCATCAGCGGGGCCGGGTTGAAGAAGTGCATCCCGACGACGCGCTCGGGCCGGTGCGCCACGCTCGCGATCGCGGTCACGAGCAGCGAGGAGGTGTTGGTCGCCAGCACGCACTCGTCTGACACGACCTCGTTCGAGAGGGTCCCGAACAGCTGATGCTTGAGCTCGAGCCGCTCGGGAGCGGCTTCGATCACGAGCTCGCACGGCGCGAGGTCCTCCAGGTTCGGGGCGGGCTCGAGCCGAGCGGCGGCGGCCTCGGCGTCCGCCCGGTCGTATCGTCCTCGCTCGGCGCCGCGCTCGAGGTGGCGCTTGATTTGGCCTAGTCCACGCTCGAGCGCCTCGGGGATCGGGTCGTGCAAGAGCGTCCGGCCCCCCGACAGCGCCGCGAGCTGCGCGATCCCGGCGCCCATCGTCCCGGCGCCGGCGACGCCAATCGTCTTCGCAGGTTGGGCCACGAGGGGGGTGAATCTAACGACTTCGCGGCTCTGTACCTGTAATGGGGGTACGCAGCCGCATAGAGTGCGTTCGACGGCTCGGGGAACGCCAAGCCGGCCGGGTGAGCTACGCGCAGCTGCGCACGCTAGGCGCGGGGCGACACGCGATCGAGACATGGATTGAGCGTCAAACGCTCATACGAGTGCTTCCTCGCGTATATGCGCTTGGGCATCGCGCACCGAGCCGCGAGGGAGATCTCTGGGCCGCGATCCTGTACGGAGGACCCGGCGCGGCGCTTAGCCATGCCACGGCCGCGCAATGGCGGGGGTTGATCGAGTATGCGCCCGCGGTCATCGAGGTTTCAACGCCGCGGGACATCGATTCGTTGCCCAGGATCCGCGTCTACGGCCGGCGCTCCGTCGAGCGTTGGCTGTGCAATGGGATTCCGGTCACCTCGGTGCAGCAGACCACGCTCGACCTCGCCGCGGTCGCTGAATTCAAGCTCGTGCGCAAAGCCCTCGCGCGACTCGACTTCGGCCACGAGCTCGACGTCGGCGCCCTCGAAGCGTCGTGCGGGCCGGGCAAGCCGGGCAGCCGCGCGCTACGACGCGCGCTCGCGATCCACCAGCCTCAGCTGGCCCAGACCAACGGCCCGCTCGAGTACGACTTCTTCGAATGGTGCGAGCGGTGGAAGGTCGCGCTCCCGCTCGTGAACGAGCGACTCCACGGTGTCCTCGTCGATGCCTATTGGCCTGACCACGGCGTGGTCGTCGAGCTCGACGGCGGCGACAACCACTCGAGCCCGGCCCAGCGCAAGCGCGACAAGGCGAACGACCTCCTTCTCCGCAGCCATGGCCTGGTCGTGCTGCGCTACGACTGGGACCTGGTCCACCTTCGCCCGCGGGCGGTCTACGACGATCTGATGCGAACCATCACGAGGGGACCATCGCGTTGATCCCCGTCAGCGAGCGCCCGATGATCAGCTTCTGGATCTGCGAGGTTCCCTCGTACAGGGTCGTGACCCGGGCGTCGCGCAGGTAGCGCTCGACCGGGTAGTCGTCGACGTAGCCGGAGCCGCCATGGACCTGGATCGCAGTGTTGGCGCACTCGATCGCGGACTCGGTGGCGAACAGCTTCGCGACCGAGGTCTCGGTCGTGTTCGGCTTGCCCTGGTCCTTGAGGTACCCGGCGCGCCACACCAGCATCCGCGCCGCATCGGTCTTGACGGCGATGTCCGTCAGCATCTCCTGGACGAGCTGGAAGCTCGCGATCGGGCGGCCGAATTGCTGGCGCTCCTTGGAGTACTTGACCGACGCGTCGAGGCAGCCCTGGCAGATCCCGACGCAGCCGGCGGCGACGCTGTAGCGGCCGGAGTCGAGGTTGCTCATCGCAACGCTGAAGCCCTTGCCGACCTCGCCCAGCACCTGGTCGTCGGTCGCCTCGACGTCGTCGAGGGCGATCTCGGCCGTGTCGGACCCGTGCAGGCCGAGCTTGTGGTGGATCGGCGAAGGCTTAAACCCTGGCTGATCGGTGTCGACCAGGAAGCACGCGACCCCGCGGTGCCCCTTCTCGGGGTCGGTCTGCGCGAATACCAGCGCGACCTTCGCGTGATTGGCCATCGAGATGAACATCTTCGAGCCGTTGATCACCCAGCCGTTATCGGTCTTCTTCGCGCGCGTCTTCTGGTTCGCCGCGTCCGAGCCGGTGTCCGGCTCGGTCAGCGCGAAGCACCCGAGCCACTCGCCCGAGCAGAGCTTCGGCAGGTAGTGCTGCTTCTGCTCCTCGGTCCCCCACTTGAGGATCCCCGAGCAGACGAGCGAGGTCTGGACCGAGACGACGGTGCGCATCGCGGAGTCGCCGCGGCCGACCTGCTCGACGATCAGGCCGTAGGTCAGGTAGTCGAGTCCGGCGCCGCCGTACTCCCGGGGGACGATCGCGCCGAGGTACCCCTGGGCGGCGATCTTCGCGACCAGGTCGAGGTCGAAGTGCTCGTTCCGATCGTTCTCTCGCGCGCGCTCGACGATCTCGTTGTCGGTGAAGTCGCGCGCGGTCTCGCGGATCAGTTGTTGCTCATCATTCAGTTCTAGGTCCATGGCGGTGCACGGTACCCGACGGCAGTACGCTGGCGCCCGATGGCCCCTCCGATCCGTTACACCCGCAGCGGCGGTGTTCATATCGCCTATTGGGAGTACGGCGATGGGCCGATCGACCTGCTGTGGGTCCCGACCTGGATCTGGGAGGGCGAGCAGGTCTGGGCCGAGACCTACACGGCCAAAATGTTCGAGCGGCTCGGCTCGTTCTCGCGCCTGATCGCGTTCGACCGGCGTGGCTCGGGCCTGTCGGACCCGGTGGTGCGCGCGCCGACGCTCGAGGAGCAGATGGACGACCTCGTCGCGGTCATGGATGCGGTTGGCTCCGAACGGGCGGCCGTATTCGCGATGCTCGAGGCGACCGCGATGGCGTCGCTGTTCGCGGCCACCCATCCTGAGCGGATCCATTCGCTGATCCTGTACGAGGGGATGGCGCGGATGAGCGCCGCCCCGGATTACGACTGGCCGCTCAGCTCGGAGGAGCGCGACGGGCTCGCGGAGCAGGTGCGCGCCAACTGGGGGTCGGGTGAGCAGGTGCTCGCCCTCGCGTACGACCCCGACGACCGGCTGGGCGCGTGGGCAGGGCGCCTGGAGCGACGCGCCGCGGGCCCCGGAATGGCGGAGGCGTTCTACCGAATGCAGAACGAGATCGACGTGCGACCGGTGCTGCCGTCGATCCAGGCGCCGACGCTCGTGATCTGCCGTCCCGACGCCAAGGACATCGACGTCCGCCACTCCCGGTACTTCGCCGAGCACATACCCAATTCGCGCCTGCTGGAACTGCCCGGCAAGCACACGCTGCCGTTCGGCCCAGGTCAGGATGAGCTCGCCGACGAGATCGAGGAGCTGCTGACGGGCGCGCGTAGCGCTCCCGACCCCGAGCGGGTGCTGGCGACGGTGATGTTCGGCGACATCGTCGGCTCGACGAAGCGCGCCGCAGAGCTGGGCGACAGGCGCTGGCGCGACCTGCTCGAGTCGTTCACGCGCGCGATCAACGGCCAGCTGCATCGATTCCGCGGCCGGGCGGTGAAGACCATGGGCGACGGGTTGCTGGCGACGTTCGACGGACCGGCCCGCGCGATCAAATGCGCGCACGCAATGCGCGAGGTCGCGCAGACGCAGTTCGATCTCGAACTGCGCGCGAGCCTGCACACCGGCGAGGTCGAGGTGATCGGCAACGACGTCGGCGGGATCGCCGTCCACATCGCGGCGCGGATCCTCGGGACGGCCGACCCCGGCGAGCTGCTGGTCTCGAACACGGTCAAGGACCTGGTCGTCGGCTCGGGGATCGAGTTCGACGACCGCGGCGAGCACGAGCTCCGGGGCGTGCCCGGGGCGTGGCGCCTATGGGCCGTGGCCGCCTGAGGCGGCGGGCGAACTAGCCCGCAGCCGCTCGAGCCCCGATTCGACGGCTCGGGAGGTTCGGCGGCTCTGACCCGTGGCGAGCAGATCGAGCAACGCGCCCCGCAGTACCGCCAGCACGAGCGTCCGCTCTGCCTCGCCGGCGGCGGTTCTCCGCAGCCTGGCGGGTTGCGCCGATGCGAGCACATCCAGCCAGTCGTTGACGGTCGCCCGCGCGAACCCGGCCCACGGTCCGTGCGGCTCGACCAGCGACCGCGCATAACCCTCGACCCACAGGCGCAGCAGTGGTCGGTGGTCCTCGGCCGCCAGCCACCGCCAGAGCTCGGCGGCGAACGTCGGCAGGTCGGCGTCGTCGCGGCCGCGCGCGCGGCGGAGCAACTCCAACTCGTCTTCCCGCGCGCGCGCGAGCAGCGCCTGGACGAGCTCGTCCTTGTTTCCGAACAGGAACAGCAGCACCCGTGGGCTCGAGCCGATCGCGGAGGCGAGCGGTCGCAGCGACAGCTCCACGACGCCGTGGTCGAGGACGTACCGGTAGGCGCGGTCGAGCAGCTCATCCCGGCGAGGCGAGGTGACGGGAGGGGACTCGGGCATCCAGTGGTAGCATACTGAAACGACTGTTTCAGTGAGCACAGACGACGTCACGATCCGGCGGCTCGGGCAACCCGGGGATCTGGGGTGGGTGGTGATGGCCCACGGCGAGGTCTACGCGGAGGAGTTCGGCTGGGACTGCAGCTTCGAGGAGCTCGTGCTGAAGATCGTCGACGACTTCGCCTCGGAGCACCAAGCGGGGGCGGCGGCATGGATCGCCGAGCTCGACGGCCGGCGGGTCGGGTGCATCTTCTGCGTCGCCGACCCCGAGCGATCCGCGACGGCCCGGCTCAGGATCCTGCTCGTGCATCCGGATGGCCGCGGCCGCGGGTTGGGCGGGCGGCTGGTCGACACCGCGCTGCGGTTCGCGGGCGACGCGGGCTATGAGCGCGTCACGCTGTGGACGAACGATCCGCTCGTCGCCGCCCGCCGCGTGTACCTGAAGCGCGGGTTCACGCTCACGCAGGAGGAGCCGCACCACAGTTTTGGAGTGGAACTCGTCGGCCAGGTGTACGAGCTGGAGCTGACGGCCGGGCCGCTCCCTGGGGAGTGACCCGGCCGCTTCTCCTCCCGCCGAACTACGAAGCCGGCGGCAACGACGATGGGGCCGGTTCCGTCGCGATGACGTTCACCGGCGCCGAGTGCGAGCCGACGTTGCGCCGGTCACTCGTGATCCGCGCACGGAACATGTGAGTGCCGGGCGAGCCGACCGCCCACGCGAAAGCGAACGTGGAGTTGTTACGCACCGTCCCGACCTGGACGGTGTGCCAGTCGCCGTCCCTGCCGAGTTGCTGCAGGTAGACCGAGTGACCTGCCTTGTCCGGCATCACCGTGCCGCTGAACGTGACCGTCTGGCCGGTGGCCGCGCTCGGCGCGCTCGCCTCCATCGCCACCACGTCGCTGACCCCCTGATACAGCACCGCCGTGCGCCGAGCCCGCTGGTGGGCGGCGCGCAACGTCGCGACGAGGTAGACGGTGTCAGTGGTCACTGCCGGGCGCGAGAACGAGTAGCTCCCGTCCGAACCCGTCATCCCGTCAGCCAGCACCAGGAACCGGCGCTGATCGGCGGTGCGGCCCCAGAGCTGCACGACCGTGTTCGGTGCCGGCGCGCTGCTGCCGGCCTGGTCCAGCACACCGCTGATCGTCACCGAGGAGCCCTCGGGGGCGGTCGGCGACGAGGAGCCGATCGTGAATCCCGGCACCTGCGCCTGATCCACCGTGATCGACACCGGGTCTGAGACGCCGCGCAGGTTGCGGGCATCGCTCCGGAAGACGACGCGCACGTCCCGCTCGCCCGGCCGCCGCCAGCGGAACGGGATCGAGTAGTTCGAGTTGCCGTCGAGGCGCCCGCTCTTGAGCGTGTGCCAATCGTCGCTCGAGCCGCGTTGCGCCTGTAGGAACACCCGACCCCCTGCATGGTTCGGGCTCACCGTCCCGGTGAACACGATCGGGTGATTGGTGTCGGTCGCGGTGGCGCTCGCGTTGGCGCTGACGAGTGCGGATACGCGCTCGTGCACCGTGCGGCTGTGCGAGTCACCCGCACCACGGGTGAACCAGTTCGTGTCGCCAGTCACCGTGCCCTGAGGCTCGGTGAACTTGTAGAACCCGAACGAGTCCGTGGTGGTCGTCCCCGCTGCTGTGTAGCCCCCGCCGGCACCGATCACGTGCTGGTACAGCGTGATCGTCTGGCCGGATATGTCATCGCCCCTGAGCTGCCCGTATACCAGGACTCCGTCCCCGGTCGCGATCGGGTTCGGTGTCGCCCCGATCGTCAGGTGGTGGTTGTGCCTGGGTGCCGCGCTGGCAAGGCTCGGGACGGTCAACATGACCGCCGCCAGCGCGACGCCGAGCATGGCTAGGCGTGGCCGCATGGGCCCTCCTTCCCGCTAGGTAGGTTCCCTTCCGCCAAGAGCGCCGGCCCTGCCTGGGCGGATGGGCGTGGACATTTCAATCAACATCCGCGGTCGGCGGAAGTTGCGCGAGCCGTGGTCGGCGCGCGGCCACGGGGGTTAGACTTGACCCGCGGTGGACCCATTCGCGGTCGTGATCCTGAGCGGTATCGCTGTTGTGATCCTGTGCGTATGGCTGCTGGGGAGGTTCTATCCCGGCTCTGGCATGGAGCAGTTGGGGCTGCGCTCCGCACGCGAGATCTCCGAGACGCGCGAGCAGCTCGAGGCCGAGGACCTCGATCAGATGATCGCCGCGCACAACGCGCGCAGGCGCGCGCGAGGCGAGCGCGAGATGACCGTTGGCGACTTCGAGCTCCGCGTCGCGCAGGACATGAGAGAGCAGCAGCGTCGCCGCGAGTCCTACATGGCCGACCGCGAGCTCGACCAGCTGCTCGAGGCGACGAACGCCCGACGGCGCGCCCGGGGCCTGCCCGAGCGGACGCGCGAACAGGTGCGCGACGAGTTCGGCGGTAAGCCGCCGGCCGGCGGCTGAGCCGGCCAGGTCCGGGAACCTTGGCGCGCTGCCTGATCATCGGCTGCGGTTGCCGCGGGCAGATGCTCGCGCGGCGGGCTGCTCGAACGTGGGCATGTGGTGCGGGGGACGACGCGAGATCCCACGCTCGTGCCGGCGATCGAGGCGGCCGGGGTCGAGGCGGTGGTAGCGGATCCAGACGTCGTCTCGACAGTCGTCCCCGCGTTCGACCACGTCACGGTCGTGTGCATCCTGCTCGGATCTGCGACTGGATCGCCAGATCAGCTGGCGTCGCTGCACGGCACCCGGCTCGAGATGCTGCTGACGAAGCTGATCGACACCACTGCCCGCGGCCTCGTGTACGAGGCGGCTGGCACGGTCGACCCGGAAGTGCTGGCGGGTGGGGTCGAGCAGGTACGGCGCTTCGGTGGCCAGGCGGTTGCCACGGTTGCAGTGCTCGAAGCCGATCCGGGCGACGCTCCCGCCTGGCGGGACGCGGCGCTCGAGGCCGTCGACCGCAGCCTCTAGCCGTCGAGCAGCGGGCCGATCCGGTCGAACAGGTCGGACAGGATCCGCGCGGTCGCCCCCCAGATCAGCTGGTCGCCAACCACATATGTGTCGGTGCGGATCGGGAGCCCGCGGCGGACGAGCCGCTGGCGGGCGTAACCGTCGCGGAGCTGCGCGCAGCGGCAGCTCGAGCACAGCGCGACCTCGCGGGCGCTGAGCGTCCAGGTCAGCCCGGGCTCGATCAGCCCGACGAATGGGTAGACCGCGTAGCCGGTCGCGATCGTCGGCGTCGGCTGAAGCGCCCCGACCAGCTCGACTCCCTCTCGAGGCAGCCCGATCTCCTCCTCCGCTTCGCGGAGCGCGGTCTCCTGCAGGTCGGCGTCCGACTCGTCCTGACGGCCTCCCGGGAACGAGATCTCTCCGGGGTGGCGCCGGAGGTCCTCGCGGCGCTTGGTGAACACCGCGTGCAGCTCGCCGCCCTCGACGTAAAGCGGGACGAGCACGGCGGCATCGGTGCGCCCGAGCACATCGAGCGCGGTGGCGTCCGCCGCGGACAGGAGGACGCGCCCGAGCTGGTCCCTGATCGTCCCGATTCCGAGCGCCATCGCCTGACTATATTTCGGGACCGCATGGAGGGCCTGATCGTCGTTGACGTCCAGAACGACTTCTGCGCCGGAGGCGCTTTGGCTGTCCCCGACGGGGACGCGGTCGTGGACGAGATGAACCGGCTCGCGGCGCACTTCCCGTTCGTGGTCGCGACGCGCGACTGGCATCCCGCCGACCACCACTCGTTCCGCGCCCAGGGCGGCCCCTGGCCGGTGCACTGCGTCCGCGGGACGGGAGGAGCGGAGCTTCACCCGAAGCTGCACACAAGCGATATCGACGCGATCGTCGACGCCGGCCGCGAGCCTGGCGATGAGGGCTACTCGGGATTCGAGCGCACCGAGCTCGAGCGGCTGCTGCGCGACCAGGGCGTCGACAGAGTCCACGTCGGGGGCCTCGCGCTCGACTACTGCGTCAAGGAGACGGCGCTCGATGCCCGGCGCCTCGGCTTCGACGTGGTGCTGCACCTCGGCGCGACGAGGGCGATCGACGCCGAGCCCGGCGACGCCGACCGCGCGCTCGACGAGCTGCGCGAGGCCGGCGTCGAGATCGTCGACTAGACCAGCTCGACGCGCTCGTCGAACACCACTTCACCGTCGAGCGTGCGGTGTACGGGGCACTTCCCGGCGACCGCGCGCAGCCGCTTCACCTGCTCGTCGGTCAGCCCGCGCGGGAGCCTGAGCACGAGCCTGAACGGGGTGGGCTCGCCATGCTCGGGCGTCGTGTACTCACACTCGACCTCGATCGGCCCGATGTCCCAGTCCTTGCGCTTGGCGTACATCTCGATCGTGATCGCGGTGCACCCTGCGAGGCTCGCGGCGAGCAGCTCCTGCGGGGTCGGCCCCTCGTCATCGCCGCCTTTGTCAGTTGGCTCGTCGACCGTCAGCTGATGCCCCCGGGCGGTGACCCGGTGCGTGAATGTCGTGCGCCCGCTGCGGGTCGCGGTGGTCTTGATCGGTTCGTCCACCGCTCGCCTACTCGTCGAGCAGGTTGAACACCAGACCGGTCGGCACCTTCGGGAAGAAGTAGGTCGACTTGGGCGGCATGCTCTCGCCGGCGGCGGCGACCTCCTGGACCTGCTGCACGGGGATCGGGGCCATCAGGAAGGCCGCGTCGTACTCGCCGCTGTCGATCAGCGCGAGCGCGTGCGCTCCGTCGCGGGCGTAGCCGAGGCCGTTGAGATGGTCGATGTCGTCGTCGGTCATCGCGAGGGCGCCCTTCAGCAGTCAGTGCCTCGAGCACGGCGGTGTCGAGCCGGCGGTAGGGAGGGGCGTGGTCCCGGAGTGCTTCGTCGGCGATCTGCTCGCTCTTGAGAGTGAGCACGAACGGGCGTTTGAAGTGCGAGTCGATATACCCGATCCGCACCTTGCCGGGGACCGGTTCGAGGGTCGTGAGCTGCTGCGCGTCGTCGAGCTCCTCGACCTCGAAGTCGCGGCGGATCGCCTCGGCGAGCGCCTCCTGCTGCTCGGACGCCAGGCCTCTGACGAGCCGGTGGGTCGGGAACACGGTCAGCCCTGGATCCTCGAGCGCGACCAGGTCCATCAGCACATAGCGATGGTCGCCCTCACCGCCGACCTCCTCGGCGTAGGTGCGAGCGGTCTCATAGCGGTGGTGGCCATCCGCGATCAGCAGCTCGGCGTCCCGGAGCGCGTCCTGAACCGCGGCGATCGCGCCGGAGTCGGTGACCCGCCAGAGCCGATTGGCGGTCCCGTCCTCGTCGGTCGCCTCACCGTAGGGCGCGGCCGCGGTCGATGGCTCGAGTGCCTTCCAGGCCGAGTTGCCCGGGTCGCTGAACAGCGAAAAGATTGGGGACAGGTTCGCCTTCGTCGCCCGGGTGAGCCGCAGCCGGTCCTCCTTCGGGCCCGGATGCGTGCGCTCGTGGGGCCGGATCCGACCGGCGCCGTAATTCTCCACGCGTACGCGCGCGAGGAACCCGCGCCGCGTGCGGCTCTGCCCGTCGGGTCCGGTGTAGTCCTGCTCGAGCGCCCACAGCTCCGGCTGCTCGTCCTGAACCACGACGTCGTCGCCACGCCAGTCCGCGAGCGTGCGGGCGGCCTCGGCGTATGGATCATCGCCCCGCGGGAGGTCGATGCGCACGACGTTGTACGGGGAGCGAGCCTCGAGCTCGGCCCGCTGCTCATCGTCGATCACGTCATACGGCGGCGCGACGACGGGCTGCAGGCCGCCGGTCTTCTCGAGGTTGTAGTGAAGGGCTCTGAGCGGCTCGACCTGCGCCATCGCGGCGGCTGAGGCTACGCGAACGGCGACGGCGACGCTGACTCGAGGCGCTCCTACGGCGATCGCGTCCCGGCCCTGCGTCGACGAGCCGATGATCCGTACGCGGGCGCGAGCTCGGCCTCGAGCTGCGGTCGCTGCGTCTGAACCCAGATGATTGCGCCGACAACGACGAGCCCGCCGGCGATCTGGACCGGCGACAGCGCCTCGCCGTGGATCGCCCACGCGAGCACCGCTCCGAGCACCGGCTCCAGCGTCGCGATCACCGCGGCCCTCGCCGCGGGGAGGTGCCGTACCGCCGTGATCATGCACGCGAACGGGATCAGCGTCCCGCCGACCACTACGTACGCGGCGTAGGCAGCGTTCGACCCACTGCTGAGCGTATGAAGCGGGAACGTCCAGATCGGCTGGGTGATCAGCCAGAACAGGCTCGAGAGACCGAAGCCCCATACGAGCGTTGTCGCCGCCGGGTAGCGCTGGCCGGCCTGCTCGCTGGTGAACAGGTAGACCGCAAACGTCATCGCGGCCCCGAACGCCGCCGCGACGCCGACCGCATCGAGGGTGCTCGGGTGGTAGGCGCCGACGACGAAGAAGCACCCGACCGCCGCGAGCCCGGCCGCACCCCACAGGCTGCGCGGAAGCTTTCGCCGGTGGGCGAGCTTCAAGTAGAGCAGCAGGATCAGCGGGCCGAGGTACTGGATCGTCAGCGCGACGCCGATGTCGAGCCGCGCGATCGCCGCGAAGTACAGGGCGTTGACGCCTGCAAGCCCGACGATGCCGAAGACCGTGAACAGCCGCAGATCGCTCTTTCGGATCTTGAACAGGCTGGGGGAGGCGATCGCCAGTACCGCCGCGAGGGCCGCGAACGTGCCCAGTGACCTGAGCTCCGCCAGCCGCGCGGCCGGCATGTGGTCGTCGAGCAGGAAGCGGGCCAGCGAGCCGTTCAGGGCCCACAGGATGGCCGCGGTGGCCGCGAGGACGTAGCCGAGCTTGGGATTGCGCTTCGGCGGGTCGATCGGCGGAGTCTGCCAGGGGTTTGCGGGTGTTTAGGTGGCGCATCCCGCGTATCCAAGGGCCTGGATGTAGACTCGTGCAGCTTTCGGGGCGTGGCGCAATCTGGTAGCGCGCGGCCTTTGGGTGGCCGAGGTTCTCGGTTCAAATCCGGGCGCCCCGACTAAAGCTCCAACGTTCGGAATCGTCGGGACCTCCCTTGCGCGCACTGACCGAGGTCTACCCTCCGGACCGGGCCCCCGTAGCTCAGAGGACAGAGCACCGGACTTCTAATCCGACGGTCGCAGGTTCGAATCCTGCCGGGGGCGTGGGGGCCGATGACCTCCGACGAGCGCTGCGACCCGCGCGAAGCAAGACGCGCACCGGCGTTGGCGCCCCGGTGGGAGGCGGGTCTTTGCGTCGCCGCGGCTGTCGGTGGTGAGCGTGCGCCGGGCCACTTTCGCCGTTGCGTCACGCACTGGGCTCCGCACCGGAATCGCGTCGAAGCCAGGCTACGTCAGCGCCTCCGTGCGCGAGGCGCGTTCAAGCGCCTCGACACCCCGGACATTGATGCGCACCAGTCGGTGCCACCGCTGTCAGAATCGATCGTCGACAGCAACACGCGCCACGCGATCACCATTGCGAGCATCGGACCCTAAGACCGCCGCGGCCACAGCCCCACCGATGACGGCGCGGCTCAACACCTACACGTCCTACAGCATCGGCTGCGCCGGCGTGTGGGCCGCCATTCTCTTCCTCGCACAGCGCCGGTTGGATTCTCAGACCCGAAGCACGCTTCGGCTTGTGTGCGGCGGATGGTGGATGGGATGGACTTCGGCCACCATCGCCCGCGCCGGCTTTCCACCGCCGAACCCGCTAACGCTCGCGGGCCAGAAGAGACTCCGCATCATCTCGAGCGTGCTCGTGGCGCTCGGCCTCACCAACACCATCCGCATGCTCGCCGCCGGCAAGCGGCCGCGAGTGAAACGCGCCGGACTCTTCGGACGATAGGACCGAGCGACACTCCGCGAGCCGTGGCCACGCTTGCGGAAAGCGCCCCCGGCGGCAGCAGGACCCCTACTCGTTGCCCAAAGGCGACTGCCAAGGGATAGCCCAATTCCGGCGCCTACAGTTGCGGAACGGACGAACGATGAGCGGCCAGCACCCGCCCGCAGGCGGGCGAGGTGCCTGTGCCGGTTCGATCCGGGTCTCGAAGCTACCGCCGTACGCTGAGGCGCCAGGAGGAGCAGTTCTGGGGAGCTGCTTCCGGCAACGACGCTCGCGCAGGCCGATCGAAGTAGATGAAGTTTGTCGCGGTGAGGCTGGCCCTGAGATGACTTGTCGCCCTGATCGACCCCGTGCGCGAACGCCGGTTTGCTTCCTTCGATTGCCTGCAGCCTGATTACTTGGCGTGGGTACCGTTTGTACGTTTTTCCAGGCTGGCAGCTAGCTTCGCGAGCAGCTCGCTCAGCGCGGCCCGTTCGCGTGGCTTGAGTTCGCCGAGGAGCGCAGCTTCGGCGGCGACCAGGTCTGCGGCTGCATCGTCGATGATGGCGCGACCGTCCGGGGTTAGCTCGACGAGCACCGAACGCCGATCTTTCGGTGCTGGCTGGCGGCGAATGAGGTTGCGCTGCTCGAGTCGATCGAGTCGGGCCGTCATCGTCGCGGACGTCACGAGCATGCTGCGGTAGAGCTCGGTCGGCGTCAGCCGGTACGGCTCACCACTTCGGCGCAGCGCAGCGAGCACGTCGTACTCACCGCTGTCGATCTCGTAGGCGCGATGCACGCCCCGCAGGGCTTCGCTCGTGTGGCGCTCGATCCGCGTGATGCGGCCGAACACGCCCACCGGCGTGACGTCAAGGTCCGGACGCTCCACCCGCCATGCGTCAAGGATCGCTGCGACGTGATCGGACATTCCACTTGACATGCTACCTCATGATCATTATTCTTGATATCAAGATACATGTCATCGAGAAACCGCCGTGTTGAGCCCAGGTTTTCCGGGAGGAGTAACGATGATCCTGAGCAGCTTCATCTACGAGCAGCTAGCCGCAGCCCAACGTCGCGACCTCCTTGAGGCTGCCGAGCAAAGCCGGCTCATCGCGCGAGCCCGCCCGCGCCGAAGCGAGCGACAGCGTTTCCGGTTGCCCTTCCGCGGGCCTGCGACGCACCGCGGGACGATCGTCGAACCCCGCATAAGCAAACTCGCGACAGCCGCTCCCGATGCATCGACCCGCGTCCGCGCCAACTGAACCGTGGTGATCTCGGTGGATGCGCTGGCGTACGGATGCCTGTTCGTGGCTGGTGGGCGATACGACACACCCCCTAACCAGAGGAACGAATCATGCAAGCAAGAATCGAGAACCCTGCGATCACGGTGCCGGGCGCGCTTGAGGCGTTCCAGCAACTCAGCGTCCCGGTTATCAGCGCTGGTATTCCCGAGACCACGCTCCAGATGGTGGAGCTGCGCGCGAGCCAAATCAACGGCTGCAGCGGGTGTGTGGACATCCATTCGCGCGCGCTCGAGCACTTGGGCGAGAGCAGCGAGCGCATCCACTTGGTCGCGGCGTGGCGGGAGGCGCCGTACTTCAGCGATGCCGAGCGCGCTGTACTGGCGCTCACAGAAGCCGCCACCCGGCTCGCGGACCGTGCCGACCCGGTAACCGACGAGGTCTGGGACGAGGCCGCGCGCCACTTCACCGAGCCGCAGCTTGCTGCCCTCGTGGTCGCGATCGCGACAATCAACGCGTACAACCGCGCGAACGTGGCCACCAGGCAGATCACTGGGGAGTGGGTTGACCGTATCGCGCGCAAGCGAGCATCCACGCAACATGAACACCGCAGCCACGGAGGTACCACATGAACGTAACCCCGCACTTCGTCGTCGCCGACGCCAACGAGGCTGCCACGTGGTACG
Organism: uncultured Solirubrobacterales bacterium; assembly: GCA_963770735.1. GTDB lineage: Bacteria > Actinomycetota > Thermoleophilia > Solirubrobacterales > Solirubrobacteraceae > Palsa-465. Next base: position 834,133 of record CAVYRB010000003.1, read on the forward strand.
AGCGCGCGTTCAGCGCTCACGAGCAGTCGCGCGTGCCACTGCCGGGCGGCAAGGTGATGACCGCCGCGCTCCAGATCGGCGATTCCACCGTCCACCTCGCCAGCGAGTTTCCCGAAGCGGGAATCCTCTCGCCGCTGTCGATCGGTGGCACCGCCACCGTGCTCCAGATCAACACGGACGACGCCGACGCGCTCTGGGAGCAAGCCATCGCCGCCGGCGCCACCGTCCGCCACGAGCTCGCCGACCAGTTCTGGGGAGAACGACACGGCCAACTCAACGACCCCTTCGGACACTGCTGGAACATTGCCCAGCACATCCGAGACGTCCCAGGGGACGAAATCACGCCGCCGCCGCCCGCGCGTTCGCGACCTGACCTCGTGTTGGCCACGGTGGCGATCGCCCGCGCAGCAGCGCGGACCTGCGGAATCACCGAAGCAGGGCCCCCATGATCAAGCGATCTCTGTGCTGCTCCTCTTGAACAGCAGGTGCCTTTTGGACCGGCTGCCAAACATGTCCCGAGATATGTCCCGAAGTCAGCATTTCCGATCGGTTCCATCTCTGTGAGGCTTCCAACACGCTGCGCGCCGGGTCACCGCCACTGTGGCGACGCACGGTCAGCCATGTCGGCTGAGCCTGAGACACATCGTCAGTGAAGGTCCGACGCATACTTGCTGTAGGGCACCTGGCCGGTGGGGCTGGCCAAAATCGCGTCGGCAACGGTGGAAGGAATCGGAGCCCAATTGGCAGGCATTTTTGCCGCGAGTGCTGGCTTCAACGTGTAGAGCAAGGCGAAGTTAACGAACCAGATCGAAGGAACCATCGACATCCCGACCTCCGACGTAACACCTCTCTTCTTGTTGGTAACCAACTGAGCAACACCTGAAATCTGTTGTGATCTATTTCCGTAGGCCGCTTCCACGGTATAAGCCGATCTGTAGAGCGCTACGAGGGCTGGCTTCGCACCATTGGCCTTGCACCACGCCCCCAGATAGCCGCCCGGAGCGATCACCGAGTTGGCCTTTCGCGTCGGGGCATGTTTGTTGGCCAGGCTTTCTAGTAAACCACTCCCGGTCACAAACAGCCCGTAGCTGGCCAGAACCGATGGTGTTATACGACCGTTGATGTAGGAGTACAGTGGGCGTCCAATCGTGTTCGTAAAGATGCGGACGCTTTCGTCGACCAACTTTGCATCAGCTCTGTTGCCACCGACCCCCTTGCCAGTAACAAACTCGCGGTACTGCCGCTCGGTGAAGGTGGCTGCCTTCCTCAGTCCTAGCTCCCTGGCGATCCTATCTGCCACCCTTTGCCCAATCGGCCGATTGAGCTGACCTGCTCTTGTCATCTCCGCGGGTGCGAACTGCTCGTATTGGCGCTTTCCAGAGAAGGGCTTAGTAAATCCGGTCCCACTGGTGGCCTGCATGACCGCTCCCGCCACCGCGATTTGGAGCCCCATCAAGAAGAACAGTGAAACTCCGGCCAGTGCGACCGCCGTGGTGAACTTGGATCGACGCTTGGTCGGTCCGAGCAGACGACGGGATATGCCGATGCGCTGCATTCCCTACTCCTCTCACGAACGCCCGGGAGGCCGTGACCCGGCTGTCCACTATTGCCCCAGAGCCAACCGACCTGTTGTCGGTGGCGTCGGACCCAGCATATCGCCAAAGCGCATCCAGGCCGAGATCGCCAACGGCGCCAAGCAGCCACGGATTCACTGGGAGCCGATCGGCTAGCCGCGCGCCGCGGCGGTCAGTCATCTCATGCCGCGGCTTCTTCTCGATCTCGGCGGCCGAGTTCGTCGCGTTGCTCGGCGTCGGCGCGCCGCGCGACCGCTTCCACCTGGTCCGCGCCTCTGCAACCGATGGCGGCCCGGCCCAGAGGAGAGCGGTCGATTCTGGCGGCACGCGGGTGCTTGGTGGCGGTCTCACGGAGGGGCCCGAGGAACCGAAGCGCGAGCAGGTAGACGATCGGCGCAACCGGGACGAGCACCACGCAGCGAAGCCACAGGGCGCCGGCGTCCGTGCCCGCGCCGATCGCGTGGACCGCCGACAGCGCCCAGACGAGCACCGTCGCGCGATGCAGCTTTCGCCACCGGCGGGCGCCGATTCGCCGTCGTAGGTAGAAGCTCGGACCCAAGAGCACGGCGAGGTAGCCGGCGATGATGCCGAGGCCCGTCATCGCCCGGCGGTAGCTCAGCGCGAACGGCACCGTGATTCCCCCGAGGCCCGGCTTGAGCCAGCCGTCTCCGAGCAACGCCAGTCCGTGCACCGCGATCGCGACCAGCGCGATCAGTGCGAGATGCTCATGCAGTCGGACCAGCCCGCGCTTGACGCCCGGCCGCCGGATGACCTTCGCCGCCATCGCCAGGCCGATCAAGACCGAGAGCGAGATCAGCACGAGCGCGACCACGCCGGACGCGCGGCTGACCAGCCACCACAGCAGATGGAGCGGCCCGGATCTGCTCACGACGCGATTGCCGCATCCGCTCCGGCTACCGAGATCGATGCGTCGATCGGTCCGACGGCCTCGACGGTGCTGTCGTCGCGGACAAGCACGCCACCGTGTTCGGACAGCACCCCCCGGGCGCCGTCGGGACCCAGCAGCAGGGCCATCTTCGACAGCGTCTCCGCCTCGAGGGCGCTCGAGCCGATCGCGGTGACGCCAATCAACCCGGTCCACGCGGGCCGGCCGGTGCTCGGGTCGAGCAGGTGGTGGGCGAAGCTGCCGTTCGAGTCTCGCCAGATCCGGACGTTGAGGCCCGAGGTCGCGACTCCGCCCCCGGCCAGTCGCAGGTGACCGATCGGCGCGCCGGTGAGCGGATGCTCGATCTCGATCTCATACGGGTCGAGCTGGGCACCCACGCCGCCCACGGCGATGTCACCTCCGCAGTCGACGACATATCGCGTGTATCCGGAGAGGCGGTGGGCGACGGCGTCCGCGCACAGGCCCTTGCCGGTTCCGCCGGTATCGAACTTCACCCCTCGCGGGCGCACGATCACACTGGTCGCGTCGTCCACGAACACATCGCGCCACCGGCTCGCGGCGCTGGGGCGAGCCGCGCGCCGGGCGGGCGCCGCCTCGAGCGCCTCCGCAAGCGACGCCGGGACCGCTCCGTCGAGCGAGGTCGCGTATCCCACCTGCTCGAGGGCGCTCACGAGCGTCGGGTCGACCAACCCGCCGCTTCGCTGTGCGGCCCAGATGCCCGCGCTCACGGCGGCACGCAGCAAATCTGAGGCGGGCACTCCGACCAGCGGGCTCGAATTGAGCTGCGAGAGCTCGCTGTGAGGCTCGAACCGAGAGAGTCGGCGTGCGAACTGCAGGACGAAGTCGCGCTCGCGATCGGCGGCCTCCAGCGGCGGGGCCGCACTCGCCAGCAACGGCGGACCGATCAGCAGCCGCACATCGCTGCCCATCGCGCGGAACGTGTAGTCGAGCTCTGTCGCCATGCCTGCGGATTGCCTCTCAGGACGTCCGGGTCGTGGCTGGTGCACTCGAGCCGTAGGACCCGGTGCTGGAGCTGGACTGCGTTACCGAGGATCCTCCCGCTCCACCGACGACTGTCTCGATGACCCTCGTCTCATAGACGCGACGAATGGTCGCGACCCGTCGCAGGTGGGTGGTCGCACCGGATCCGAGCTGCCCGGCCAGGAGCGCGAGCACCGCCAGGAACCCCGCCAGTGTGAGCAGCACGACGGTCAGCCGATCCGGGCCCGTCGCGGCCGGGCGCCGAGGGTCCTGCCCGCGAGGAAGGACGGCAGCGCTGCGCTTAGTTGTCGTGGCTTCCATCGCCGCCACCGTCCCCTCCGCCGTTGTGTCCACCGCTCGTCCGCGTGACGGGATGGCCTCCGGAGCCGCCGGAGGAGGAGCCCGATGAGCTGCCGTGACCTGGGCTGGTCCGGGTCGTTACCGGCGCGCTGCCAGAGCTGCCCGACGAACCACCGGACCCGGACGATCCCGAGTGCCCCGGGCTGGTGCGAGTCGTGACAGGCGCGCTGCCGCCGCCGGCCGCAACCGGCCCCGACCCACCGCCGGTGGACCCGCTCGCGCGGGTCGCGACCGCTCCGGATCCGCTCGATGCGCCAGCACCGCCTCTATGCGAGCCGCTCGCGCCGGTGCGCGCGGCGCCAGCGTGACCACGCCCGCCCGGCCCGCCGCTTCGTGAGCCCGGGTGCCGGGCTCCCGGCTCGTGCCGGATCACGTGGATCGTTCGCCTGATGACCTGCGTGCGGACCTCGGCCGCGGGATTGCGCGCTGCGAGCGTCGTCGCGGTCGTGCCGTTGGAAGGTCTCAGCGTGTAGGCGGCCAGGCCGCCGGCCGCGAGCGCCACCAGCGTCGCCGCGATTCGAGTGTGTGTCCTGCGCATGCTTGGGCCTCCAGTTCGTGGAACCGGGGCTACTTTGGAGGGCCCTCGTCAATCGGATCGCCAACGCCGGGCAAAGCTTTGGCAAAGCGGCCGATTCGTTTGCCATCACCCAGCGATTCGTTTACTCATCACCCGCGACGCTGGCCGACATGACGGTTCAACGTGACGGCCGCGGCGGGATCGTGATCGTGGGCGGCGGGCTCGCCGGGCAGCGGTGCGCCGAGGCGCTGCGCCGAAACGGCTGCGACGCCCGGATCACGATCGTCTGCGCCGAGCCCTACCGCCCGTACGACCGCCCTCCACTGTCAAAGGACGCTCTAGCCGGCTCCCATCCCGTGAGCTTCGAACCGCGGTCGGAGGATGCGGTCGCGTACCGGCCGTCGGAGTGGTATCGGCATGCGCGCGTGGATCTCCTGCTCGGGCTGAGCGCCGTTGCACTTCGTCCGGGCGAGCACCGGGTGCTGCTCTCGGACGGCAGCACCATCCGCTATGGGCGCCTGCTGATCGCGACCGGGAGCCGGCCGCGGAGCCTGCCGCTGCTGGACGGCTACGAGAACGTGACGACGCTTCGCACGATCGACGATTGCTGGCTGCTCGGCGAGGTCCTCAGAACGCGACCGCGTCTGGCCGTGATCGGAGCCGGCTTCATCGGCCAGGAGGTGGCCGCCACTGCGCGGCGGCTCGGCTGCGAGGTAACGATGATCGAGGCGGCGCCCTCCCCGCTTGCCGGGATCCTCGGGGTCGAGCTCGGCACGTGGTTCGCGCGAATGCACCGCCGCGAGGGGGTCGAGGTGCTGACGGGTTCCACGGTGGAGCGCGCCCGCGGCAACGGCGCGGTGCAGCAACTCCGTCTGTCGAGCGGCCGGGCGCTGCGAGTTGACCACGTGGTGACCGGGATCGGCGTCGCTCCCGCCTGCGAGTGGCTCGCCGGCAGCGGCCTCGAGATCGACGCAGGGGTGCTCGTGGATCCCCACGGACGCACCGGTGTGGAGCGAGTGTTCGCCGTCGGAGACGTGGCGTGCACCCTCGATCCTCGGGCGGGGCGTCACGTCGCCGGCTCTCACTGGGAAGCCGCCGGGCGTCAGGGCGCTCGAGCGGCACGCGCGATGCTGGGACTCGATCCGGGGCCCGTGCCTGTGTCGAGCTTCTGGACCGATCAGTACGGCATCCGGATCCAGTACCTCGGGCACGCCGCGGGGGCGGACGCGATCGAGCTCGACGGCGAGCCCGACAGCCGAAGCTTCACCGTCACCTTCATCCGGGCCGGACGACCGGTAGCCGCGCTGCTCGTCGACAGGCCACGTTCCCTCCCCGCGGCGCGTGAAGCGATCGAGAAAGGAACCGCATGACCTACAGCGTGGAAATCGACGAGGGCGCCTGCGCGGCGCATGGCGACTGCGTGGATCAGGCGCCCGAGGTGTTCCAGCTGGACGACGTCGCGCAGGTGATCGGCTCGGGGCCGGCCGAGATGCTGCTGGCGGCGGCCGAAGCTTGCCCCAGTGCCGCGATCCGGATCCTGGATGCCGATACGGGCGTGCTCGTCTATCCCTGACGCGGCCGTCAGTCGTCGCGCTGGCCGGAGGTGCTCGAGCCGCCCGGAGGCCTCGAGGAATCATCGCGCGGCGCCGGTCTGGGTGGGTTGCTCGACGGGGAGCGCGGCGCGGACGCAGTGCTGGGGGACGGGGCGGAGCTGGGGCCGGGCGCCGGCGCTGGCGCCGGGCCCACGCTCGGCGCCGGAGGCGACGTCGCCGTCGAGGGCACCACGACCACCGACGGGGCCCGCGACGGGACTCGGTGCGAGCTGGCGGCGTGTGAGCGGCGCTGGCGCTCGACGCGCGATTGGGGCGCCTGCGCTGGGCGCCTAACCGCCGGCGCCAGCCCGCCGGCCGCGGACAGCGGCGCCGAGGAAAGCCCGATGTGCTGGCTCGCGAGCAGGCTCGACGACCACGCGAGCGCTGCCGTACAGACGATCCCGAGCAGCGCTGCCACCGACCACAGCAGTCCGTGACGAGTCATCTCAGCCGACGCTAGTCGGTGCGTGGTTAAGCGTCGGCAAAGACTCGCCTCGCGACCCGACGTGATCAGAGCTTCGCAGCGGAAGCTCGAGCACGGCCACGGTACCGCCGCCCTCGCGAGCCCGGAGCTCGACCTCCCCGCCCCAGTGGCGCACGAGCTCGCGAGCAATCGCGAGGCCCAATCCGCTGCCGGGTGAGCCGGCCCGCCCGCTACTCCCGCGATGGAACCGCTCGAAGACGAGCTCGGCCTCGTGCTCGCCGATCCCCTGACCGCGGTCCCGCACCTCGACCCGGCCGGGAGTGCTCGCGATCGTGACCGCGGTGCCCGCCGGCGAGTACCGCAGCGCGTTCTCGACCAGCGCGTCGAGGGCGCGATCGACGTCGGGTCGCGCCGCCCGGACCCGGCCGTCACCCGCCCGAAAGACCTGTTCGAGCACGATCCGGTTGGCGAGCGCCGTCACGCGCCAGCGCTCCGCGGCCGCCGCCGCGACGTCGTCGAGATCGACCGCCGTTGCGGCGAGCTGGCGCTCGCCCGCGCTGCTGAGGACAAGTAGGTCATCGACCGTATGCGCGAGCCGGTCCACCTCGGCAATCGCGGCCTCGACCTCGACGCCCGACGGACGTCCCTCGTCGAGCGCCCTGGCCTCCTCGAGCCGGAGCCGGATTCCGGTGAGCGGCGTGCGCAGCTGGTGCGAAGCGTCGGCGACGAAGTTCCACTGCGCACGGAGCAGCCGAGCGATGCGGTCGGTCATGTCGTTGAACGAGCTCGCCAGGGAACGCTGCTCGGAGCTCCCTTCGAGGGTTGCCCGCGCGCTGAGGTCGCCCGCTGCGACGCGTCTAGCCACCGCCTCCAAGCGCCCGATCGGACGTACGACCCCAGCCGCGATCACCAGGCCGGCAAACAGGCCGAGCGCGAGCACGATCAGGCCGACGAGCGCCAGCCCGAGCACGGCGGTCTGTACCGCGCCGTTCACGGCCGCAACACTCTGCGTGACTCGAACCGCTCCGAACGCCCGCCCGTTCCGGATGATCGGCACCGCTGTGGCGAGGATCTGCTGTCCGAGCGTCTTCGAGCGCCTGGTCACCTGGATCTGGCGGCCGGCCAGGGCAGCCTGGATCTCGGGCCGGCTCTCGTAGCTCGAGCCGAGCTGGGCGGGTCCGGCGCTGTCGGCCAGCACACCGCCGGCCCGGTTGACGATCAGGATCCGGCCGCGGATGGAGCTGGCAGCTGTCCGCGCCAGAGTGGCCAGCTCTGTCTTATCGGACCGCGCGAGCATGTCAGCGGCGGTGCCGGCGACCAGGTCCGCCTGCGCCTGGGCCTGCGTCTTGACCTCCGCGTTCACTCGCGCCTTCAGGTTGATCGCAAGCGGGACGCCGAGGGCCACGATCGCCAACACCAACACATACGCCAGCGCGGCCAGAAGTCGTGTCCGGAGGCTCACGGTCCCGGCTCCTTCAGATCGGCGAGGCGGAAGCCAACACCGCGGACGGTGTGGATGTATGTCGGGGCGGCTGGATCGTCGCCCAGCTTGCGGCGCAACCACGCGATGTGCACGTCGAGCGTCTTCGTGGATCCGAACCAGTTCCTGTCCCATACGTCCGACATCAGCGATTCGCGGCTGACCACGTGGCCGGCATCTCGACCCAAGCGCACGAGCAGGTCGAACTCCTTGCGGGTGAGTTCCAGCTCTCGCTCAGAAATCCACACGCGACGCGCACCGGTATCGATCCGCACGTGTCCGACGCGAAGCTCCCCGTCGTCGGTCTCAGCGCGGCCGCGACGGAGCACGGCCCGGATCCGAGCGACGACCTCCTTGACGGCAAACGGCTTGACGACGTAGTCGTCGGCGCCGAGCTCGAGCCCGACCACCCGATCGACGACAGTTCCACTTGCGGTGACGATGATGATCGGCACGTCTGATGATCGGCGCAGGCGACGGCACACATCGCGGCCGTCGCCGTCGGGCAACGCGAGGTCGAGCAGCACGACGTCTGGCTCGAGCGTCCCCGCTAGCTCCACCGCCTCGGAGCAGGTTCGTGCAACGGTCGTGTGAAATCCGTTACGGGTGAGCGCCGTCGCGAATGGCTGGGCGATCGATTGCTCGTCCTCGACGAGCAACACGGACAGCCCACGCGGATCGGGCGGCAGTCCATCGATTTGAGGTTCCGGAACCATTTCCGTGCGCCGTTCTAGGCGTCGCCACTATCCCCGGCGAGGCTAAGAAAGTCGCCGGGTTCTGCTGAGAGATCGCATATGTCGACGCTGCGGGCTCCGCGGAATCACGGCTCGTGCTGGTGCTGCCGTCGTCGGACTTCTAATCCGACGGTCGCAGGTTCAAATCCTGCCGGGGGCGTTCTTTGCTCGTCTCGAGTGCCCGACGATCACCGCCTGCCGGGCGGGCGCGACACGCTGCTGGATCACGCCTAGTGGCAGCGCCTCGCGACCCTCCGGAAAGACTGAGACTGGCGAGCGCAGGCGCCGCCGATCTTCGTAGGCAGACACGAACGCCCTTGCGCGTTCATCGTTACCAGCGTAAAGTACTTTGATGGTAACCATTGAGTATGAAAGGTCGGCGATCGGGTGGAGTTGACCGAGCCGACGGCGAGGGTCGACCGTGGCCCGCAGCCCGGGAATCGCCGGCCCGCCCCCGGCGACCTTGAGCTCGTGCAGACGTTTCTCAACAGTCGCTGGGATCTGACCAGTCGCAACGAGGAGGAACTTGTAAGCCCCGGCGCAGTCAGCAGATGGCTTGTCGAACACGGGCTGTTCGATCGCCCGCAAGCGCTGACGGAGTCAGATCGCCGCCGAGTGCTTGAGGTGCGGGAGGGCCTTCGGGAAATGCTGTTCGTCAACAACGGCGCGGTCGAGGATCCCGAAGTCATGGCTCGACTGAACCGGGCGCTGCGGGCGCCGCGAATCTACGTCCAGCTCGCGGTTGCCGACGCTCCGGAATTCAAGCCACAGCCTCGGGATCTTGACGGCGCGATGGCGCTGATCGCGACGATCGTCGCGCTGTCGCAGCTCGATGGGAGCTGGTCACGAATGAAGGCGTGCCGCGGTCGCGATTGCGGATGGGCGTTCTACGACCACAGCCGCAACCAGGCCAGCAGTTGGTGCGCGATGTCGGTGTGCGGCTCACGCGCCAAGGTGCGCGCGTATCGCGAGCGACGACGCGGCCCGGAGACATGAACCGGTGCTCGGTCCAACATCGGGAGAGACTTTGATCAGCGGAGATTGTGCGCCGGAGACTGCTCGAGAGTCGCGCCGCAGACCGACCACCTCATGCCACGCGGTCCTCGTGATCGCCGGGCTGCTGACGGGACTCGACCCTCGCTGGCTGTGGCACGTCCTCGAGCTCGTCGGCGACGTCCACGAAGGCGGCGGCGCCGCCGAAGCCGCCCGTGTGCGCGCCGGCCGCGAGCACGGTCATCGCTCGCTACGCCCGGGTTGCCGCCGGCGTGCTCAAGGCTCGAGCGGCGACAGGGAACAACGCGGAGCCGCAGTGCCATTTTCGTGCTCCGGGGCTGTCCGTGGTGGTCAACGTCGATTCGTCGCCGCAGCCTTATCAGCGGTTAGAGCGAACAATCTGCGAGGACTCGCAGCAGTTCGGCACGGTGCGGAACTTCTCGCCGCCCGTGAACGTGCCGAAGCTCGGGTTGGTTGCGGCGTGGGTGCCTGACCAATCGGAGCTGCTGACGACCGATGGGAGGAATCTGCTCACCATCACGGTCGCTTGGCGGCGGGAGAAGCACGCGCGGCAGATCGCGCTCGCCACGCTCGTCGCGCGGCGCTACCTCGGGAAACCAATCCCGAATAGCGCTGTCCCGACCGGTGAAATGTGAGCAGCATGACCCCGCTTAACGCTCTACCACAACCCGACACCGGGCGTCCAATCCGATTATTGGCTCGCTGGAGCCGACGGTACCTCCAGCCAGGTCGGTTCTCCATCATCCGATCAGATCGGATCTCCAGACCCACCGTACAGCAGCGTGCTCGCGTTCACGGGGACGACCCTGACCTACGTGAGCATCGACTGCACTTCCGAGGTTGTGAACACCGTCGCGGTTCCGCAAGGACTACCGATCACAGCGCGGCATGATCCCCTCTCGTGCCCGATGACAGTGTCAAGTCCAATGCTTCACCTCCGTCCGCATCCTGCGCTGTCCGTGACAGTGCGGTGCCAGTTCGTCTGCGTCGGCCCGATCGCGGTCGGCACGAACTCCTATGGTGGCGCTGGCGACGGCAGCTCGCGCGAGTTCACGATCCTTCCCGGCGCCCACCTGAGAGTGAATATCCGCCTCCGACCGCGACCGCCCCTACTCCGACGCGCCGGCCGGTGAAGGAAGATCACCGTCGGATTCTGGACACTCCCAATCACTTACCACCCGCAGGACATCGGGTATATCCAGGAAACCCCAACCTTCACAGAAACGGTACCGGTCGCAAAGCGCTAACCTAGCCGCGGGAAGCCTCAGGCGGCTGGCTTCGACCTCCCGCGAGGGGTCGACTCCGGGGAGGGAGAAGTAGGCACTAGCGTGCGGACGATCGTGGAGGGAGCAGTCGGTCACACGGGGCGAGCTGAGCGTTGCTGATCACTGCCGTGAATTGGGGCGAGGTCACTGCGATCGCGACGTCGGTCTTGGCGATTGGGTTGATCGGAGGCTTCATCGCTGCAGCGTTCGCAGCCCAGCAGGTGCGGGAAGCGCGCCGCAGTCGCGAAGCGCAGATGGCCGCCGAATTCTTCCGTCGCTGGAACGACGACGCGCTCGTGGAGGCGCGGCGGCTGGTCGCGCGGTTCGGGTCATCGGATGAGCTTCGCGACGCGTTCGCCGTATACGTTGCCGCCGATGCCCCCGAGGCGTATGTCCTGTACCGCGAACTCGACTTCTTCGAGCAGTTGGCTGCTCTCGAGAGCATCGGCGCGTTCGATCTCGAGCTGATCAAACTGCTCTTAGGACGCACCTTGGTCGAACGGTGGGAGCTATGGGAACCTGCCATCGATCGGGCGCACGGGCGAGGCGTTTACCCGCTGTTCGAGCGCCTGGCCGGAAAGCTGCGACGCGAGCTGGATGCTCCCGCTGGCGCTGGCGACGGATAACACGATCCGCCCGATCGCTTCGACTTCTAATCCGACGGTCGCAGGTTCGAATCCCGCCGGAGGCGTGGCTTCGCCGCCTGCGCGGTGATCAGCCGCAAAGCCTCAGGCGGCTCCGGCAACCGACCGGCGGGGGGTGGGCGCCTCCTCAGCCATGCTGGTCGGGATGGCGAGCACAATGTGGGGATGGGCGAGGTAGATCCAGACGAGTCGCTCGAGACGGCTCCGGGTGTGTTCAAGCGACTCGGCGACTGCACCAGTTCGGAGATCCAGTCCGCGATCGGCTTGATTGCCCAACGGCGGATCGACCGCGCGTGGATTGCCGAGCAAGCGGAGGGACCCGATCGGGGCGAGATGAAGATCGCCCGCCGCTTCTTCGCCAATGCGAGCGATTCGGAACGGGACCTGATCGCGTACTGGCAGATGGTCAAGCTCGTCGAAGAAGCACACGCACGCTATGCGAGCGGGGGCGATGCTTGACGAATCAGCGGACAGGCCGGCTATAGATCGCGGCGAACGCGGACCGGGGCCGCTCCTGACGAGGCCAGACTTTCGCGCGTGCGCCCCACGAACAGCGTCGATGAGAGTACAGTCGAATGAGCTGGCCCTGCGGCCGGGATTCCTACCCCAAGCCCGAATGCCACCGACGACGCATCGTGCGTCACGAGGCGCGAGGCATGGGAAACTGGTTTTGACTGCGGGGCCGGCGCGTCGCTTCACGGGCGTTACCCCACCGGCCTGGTGGCCTCGTCCCAACTTGCTTAACCGCGCGGGGTCCTCGAGGTCTTCCTTGGCGCGCTCCCAATAGAGATCCCGAAAGGCACCGAGCGCCAAGCCGACGAGATGTCAGGACACGAGCTTCAGGAGCACGAAGAGGTCAAGGAGCTGATCGCACGCGGGGTCCAGATCGGCGTTCTCACGCACGCGGAGATCGCGCTCGCGACGGCCGAGCTTGACCTGGAGCACACCGAGCTCGAGGAGTTGTATGGCCTGGTTGAACGCTTTGAGATCGAGCTGATCGAGGAAATCGACCCGGCTGCCGCGGGGGAGGTGATCATCGGGCGCGTGCCCGAGAAGCGGACCAAGCGCAGCGCTCCGCTGGATCCGGAGGCGGGGACCACCGACGGTCTGCAGCTGTTCCTCAGGGGAATCGGCAAGGTCCGGCTGCTGACGGCTCGCGAGGAGGTTGATCTCGCCAAGCGGATCGAGCGCGGCTCGTTCGAGGCGAAGCAGAAATTGGTCGAGTCGAACCTGCGGCTCGTCGTCTCGATCGCGAAGAGGTACCGAAACCAGGGGCTCCCGTTTCTCGACCTGATTCAGGAGGGGACGCTCGGCCTGGTCCGCGCGGCGGAGAAGTTCGATTACCGCAAGGGCTTCAAGTTCTCGACCTACGCGACGTGGTGGATCCGCCAGGCGATCGCCCGTGCGCTCGCCGACAAGGCCCGCACGATCCGGATCCCGGTACACGTGGTCGAGAAGCTCAACAAGATCGGGCGCGCGCAGCGCAGGCTGATGACCGGTCTGGGCCGCGAGCCGAGCGCCGAGGAGATCGCCGAAGTGACCGGCATCGAGCCCGAGGAGGTCGAGTCGATCAAGCGCTCCGCGCAGGCCCCGGTGTCGCTCGAGAAGCCCGTCGGTGACGAGGAGCAGACTGAGCTCGGCCAGTTGATCGCCGACGAGCGGGCCGAGTCCCCGTACGAGCGCGCCGTGGAAACCCTCACCAACGAAGCGCTGCGGGAGGCACTCGAGAACCTCTCCCACCGCGAGCGGCGCGTGCTCGAGCTCCGCTACGGGCTCGGCGGCGAGCACCCGCGGACCCTGGACGAGGTCGGGCGCACGTTCAACGTCACCCGCGAGCGAATTCGCCAGGTCGAACACCACGCGCTCAACAAGCTCAAACGCCTCGACCAGGCCCAGCACCTGCGAGACGACAGCGAGTCCTCGTGGAGCTATCCGCGACGTGCTGCGAGTACCTAAACCGCGGTGCCGGCCGGCCGCGGCCCGGGCTCGCCTCGGATGACGGGCTCCCGTGGCTATGTGCCGCGGTCGTTCAGCGCGTCTTCGAGGAGCCCGAGGACGATCCCGAACACTGCGTGGCGGATCGTCGCCTGGCCGAAGGCCCGCCGGTTGGTTGCGAGCTTCGGTAGCTCTTTGCGGGCAGGGTGGTAACGGTCGACCAGCACGGTCATCGGCCAGGTCGCGACGTGCTCGATGAGGCCGACCAGCAGGCCGCGGAGGACCGCCGGCCCCGGTAGGGACGGCTTGATCCGCGCGTATGCGGCGCCCAAGATCGCGCCGTTCTGCACGTGGAGCACGAAGCCGATGGGTCGCCAGGCGTCGCCTCGCGTCACGAGTTTGCCCAGGATCGCGATGTCGTCGTACTCGGAGTCGAAGAGGCGCCTGTCGAGGGGCTCCTCGAGCGTCATCACCACTGTCGCAACCGCGCCCGCAACGCCCCCTCGCAAGCTCGTCTGCGGCATCGGTCAAGCATGTCAGACTCGTCGCTATGTGGCGCACGCCTCGTGTGGCGATCATCGGGGCCGGAATGTCGGGGATCGGCATGGGCGCGAAGCTGCGGATGGCTGGAATCGAGTCGTTCCGGATCTACGAGAAGGCCGACGGGATTGGCGGGACCTGGCACGCCAACACCTACCCCGGTCTGAGCTGCGATGTGCCGTCCCGCTACTACTCCTACACGTTCGCTCCCAATCCGGGCTGGACCCACGTCTACTCGCCCGGGCGCGAGATCTGGGCGTATCTGGACCGCGTAGCGCGCGACTACGGCCTCTACGACCGCATCTCGCTGGGCACCGAGGTGGTCGAAGCGAGATGGGACCGAGCGCAGTGGATCGTGCGGATCGGGACCGGCGAGGAGTCCGAGTACGACTTCATCGTCACCGGCGCGGGTGGACTCGTGCATACGCACAAGCCGGAGATCCCGGGTCTGGATTCGTTCAGCGGCGCGGTCTTCCACTCCGCCGAGTGGGACCATTCGGTGGCGCTGAGGAGACGCCGGATCGGGGTGATTGGCACCGGCTCGACGGGGATGCAGATCACGCGCGCGCTGGCGCCCATCGCCGGGCGCTTCGAGCTATATCAACGCACGCCGCAATGGATCCTGCCGCTCGCCAACCGGCGCTACTCACGGCCTACGCGGTGGTTGTATCGCCGGATCCCGGCGCTGAACCGCTTCGGCTACAGGGCCTGGCAGACCCAGATCGAGTGGCTACTGGGGCGGGCCACGGTCAAGGACGGGTTCGCCCGCCGGCTCATCAGCACGGCCTGCAGACTGCATCTCCGCACCGTCCGAGACCCCGAGCTGCGGCGGCGGTTCACGCCCGACTACAAGCCGATGTGCAAGCGCCTGTTGATGGGGACACACTTCTACGACCAGTTCGAACGGCCAAATGTGCAGCTCGTCGACGTTCCCATCGACCATGTCAGTCCTCGTGGGATCGTCACCCAGGACGAACGGCTTCACGAGCTTGACGTGATCGTGTTGGCCACCGGCTTCGACGCCCACAAGTTCCTCCAGCCGATGGAGCTGATCGGGCCCGGAGGCACCCGCCTGTCAGAGCTCTGGGACGGGGAGCCGTTCGCGTATCGGACGGTCGCGCTGCCCGGCTTTCCGAACGTGTTCACGTTGATCGGTCCCCACTCCCCATTCGGGAACCAGTCGCTGTTCACGATCTCCGAGACTCAGATGGACTACGCCCTGGGGTTCATCGAGCTGTGGCGGCGGGGCAAGGTGGACGCCGCGTCCCCCTCCCCCGAAGCGACCACCGCCTACAACGCCGAGCTGCGCGCCGCTATCCCGAACACGATCTGGGCCTCCGGCTGCAAGAGCTGGTACATCGGTAAGGACGGCCTGCCCCACGCGTGGCCGTGGACTCCCGAGCGCCACCGAGAGATGCTGGCCGAGCCGAGGCTCGAGGAATGGGAGCTGGTCGACGGCCCGGCGCCGTCCGGCTGAAGCATCTTCGCTGGTCCGATGTCAATCAGGGGTGAGTGGCTTCGTAGAGCCCGAGGCCGCTGGAGGTCCGCCAGGTGATGATCGCGTCGCCGCGCCCGTCGATGCCGGTTGAGGTGGTGTCCTCGGCGAGGTCCTGGTTGCCTGCGACGAGGACCGTCGCCGTGCCAGGCCTGTCGCCGGCACCTGCGGTCGCGCGCAGCTCGTAGGTGGGGTCATCGAGGCGGGTGAAGTGGTTCCAGGCAACGACGAGCCGCCCGCTTAGGTTGGCAGCGATTACGGGGGCGCCGGATGTCATGTCATCTGGCAGCGGCGTCGGGTTGCTGAAGTGATCGGTTCCGGTGGACAGGAAGGTCCAGGCGAGGGAGTCAGGCGTCGGGTTGAACAGTGCAATCGCGCCGCCCGGCCCGCTGTCCGTCGCCACCGGGACGTCGATGCCGGACGCCGCGATCCTCGACAGTCGGCCGTCTCCGCGGCCGACGTGCGTGACTATCCCCCACAGGCCGAACGACGACAGGTTGCCCGGCGTGCTGCCGGCGATCAGTGCCGTGGCGGTGCCGTCATCTGCCAGCGTGACCGCAACGGACTCGAGCGCATCTGCGGGTTCGTTCGAGATCCTGAGGCGCCTGGGGGCGCCACAACGGCCCGCCACCCCGCACAAGACCAGCACCGCGGTCGGGTGGTACTGACTGCCTTGGACCCAGGCGGCAGCCAGTTGCCCGCGATCGTTCACATCGACGTGGAGGCCGGTTACGAACCCCTGAGCCGTGGCGATCGTGACTGTTCGCCCGAGACGGCCACGTGCATCCAACCACGCGTAGCGCATGGGCCATCCGCGACCGTTGGCCGTGGACCACACCGCCGCCGCGTTGCGGGAACGGCCGGTGAACAGCCCGACGAGTTGATCTCGGGCTCCGAGCAGCGTCGGTACCGAGGCGCGGCCATGACGGATCGCAACGATTCGCCAGCGAGAGGCTTGCTCCGGCAGACCGGTCCAGGCGACATACGAGCTACCCGCGACCTGCGCGACATCGAGCTGGCCGGCGCCGTGGGCATTCAGCTTGACCGGGGCGCCAAACCCGCCGGCCGCAGTTCCATCGGTGACCATCACGCGGTAGCCGTGCCACGGCGGCCCAGGCGGGCAGCGTTCGCTGCATACCTCCTGCCGTTGCCCTTGCAGCCAACCCAGGATCGCGTCCCCGTTCTCGGAGACCGCGAGCTGAGACGCCCACACGTAGTCGCTGGAGGGGACCACGGTCCGCACCCGCCACCCGACCGTTCCTGCGTCAGCTGGGGCGCCGTTGGCAGCCGAGAAGGCCACGACCGCGACCGAAACGGCTGGCGTCCACGCGGAAGTCCACCGACCCGCTCTCATCGAGACCGAATAATCGCTCCACCCCGCAAGGAGGTCCAGTCAGGAAGAGTCGCGGATGACGTTCTCGATCGCAGCGACCACGGTGTCGGGGGCCTTGCGGTCGCGCCGGAGTGGGCTCCGGTGCCAACCACGAACACGGTCGGGCATTCCAGCGCCGCGAAGTCTGGGCCGAGTTCGCCGTTGACGGCGTCCATCTCGATCACGACGTCCGCGGACTCCCGCGCGCCCGCGCGTCGAACCGTACGGTGCGGTACCTCCCGTCGAGACTGCGGATGACGCGGCTCCAATTCTGCACGGTGCCGAAGCCGCCGCTGAGGAACAGCAGGGCCGGCGTGCCGCCCGGCGCGTCGACCGCGTAAAGCCGAGTGTCTCCGGCAGGAATCGTGAGTTGTCCTGACATCGCGGCCGAGCCCTTCGGATTGGCGTACAGCGGCAGTCACCCGACGCGACCGAGATGGCGCGCGTCCGGCCAGCAGGTCAACTGCCTCACGGGAGCTCCGCTGTCACATCCCTGACGTCTCGCGGACGCGCTACGTTCTCGCCGGTGGACGACGGCGCGCCGGAGGTACACGGGACGACGAGCGAAGCGAGGATCCCGATCGATCGGCTCGATCCCGACGAGGTCGGGAGGTTCGCCTTCCGGGTGTGGAGCTACAAGCAGGGGGAGATGGTCTCGTTGCTGATTCACCTGGGAGACCGCCTCGGGCTATACCGGGCGCTGGACGGCGCCGGGATGGTGACCACCGAGCAGTTGGCTGAGCGAACGGGACTGCAAGCTCGTTGGTTGCGTGAGTGGCTACGAGGCAACGCCGCGGCCGACCTCTTGGTCTCCGACGAAGGGGAGCGCTTTGAGCTGAACGCGGTGGCTGCCGCGGTCCTGGCACGGGAGGAAGACAGCTTGCAGTTCGCGGCCGGCGCGTTCGGCCCGCCGCCCGACCCAGCGCTGGTGGATGACCTCGCCGGCGCCTTTCGGACCGGCAACGGGATGCCGTACGACCGTCAGGGGCCGGCCGGCGTGCATCAGACCGAGCGGATGCTCGGCCCTTGGGCGCGTCTCAGTCTCGTGCCCACGATCGTGCCGGCACTGGAAGGGGTAAGCGACCGGCTCGCCGCAGGCGCGCTGGTGGCCGACGTTGGGTGCGGCGCCGCGGTGGCGCTCACGACGCTCGCCGAGGCGTACCCACGCTCGACCTTCCACGGGTATGAGCTCTCGCGCCTCGCGGTCGAGCGCGCCCGGGCGCGGATCGCAGAGGCCGGGCTCACGAATGTGGAGGTCTTCGATCGCCGGGCCGAGGAACTGCCAGATCGCGACTACTCCCTCGTGCTCACCTTCGACTGCCTGCACGACATGACAAGGCCCGACCGGGCGGCCGCCGCCATCCGCCGTGCGATCGCCGACGACGGGACATGGCTCGTCAAAGAGATCCGCTGCGACGACACCTGGGCAGGCAACCGCCGCAACCCGATGCTGGCCATGTTCCTCGGTTTCTCGATCGCCTCATGCATGTCCTCCGCGCTGTCCGAGCCAGACGGGGCCGGGCTGGGCACCATCGGGCTGCCGCCCCGCGCGTTGGAGCAGCTCGCCCGCGATGCCGGTTTCAGACGCTTCCAGTTGCACGACTTCGAGGATCCGGCAAATCTCTATTACGAGATCCGGCCCTGACGGCCGGGCGGTGGTTCCGGGCTCGTCCCGCCTTCCCCCGAACCGGGACGCGGGCTCCCAGCGAAGGCTCTACCGCCAACCTTGGATTGCTTGGCCGAGGGTCTGGCTCACCTCGGTTCTCAGGAGCGGGGCAAGTGATGCGCCCGCGGCCTCGCCGGAGTTGAGGCGGTCCGTCGCGTGAAAGCAATCCCAGAAGCGAACCAGTCCGTCCTCGCCGTCGGCGTCGAACATCTTTGCCGCGAGCCTCTGCCACCGGTATTGAAGCCAGGCGTAGTTCAACGGGCCGATCGAATCGTCAGAACCCGTGGAATGGGCCTCGACCTCTTAAGCGCGCTGTAGCCCTCGGCGCGCATCCGAGCGGCGAGCTTGCGACTCCCCGCTCCCAGGGGAAGCGCCTCGAGCGTCGGCAGGCTCCCCGGCAGCTGCGTCGCGACGAACGCGTGCGTGGCGAGGTTGGCGAAGATCTCGCTCAGCCAGGACGTTGGAAGCCTCAGATCTCCGAGCACCTCGAATGCGTGCGCCAGCTCGTGAGCCGTGATCAGGTCGAAGAACGGCTGCAGGTCAACGCCACCGGCGCCGTCCGGGTATGTCGCGAGCAACCTCGCAAACCCGCCGGGTGCAGCATCGCGAAGGTCGTCTGCGATCGCGCCCCAGAAGTCACCGCCCCCGGCGGGTATCACCACGACGCCCGGGCGAATTCCGCCGGCGTCATCGTTGAAGAACGGCAGCCCGTACGGGCCGTTGCTCGACCAGTCGACTTCGGCAGCCACGATCACCGCGATGTCGGGCTCGACCGCCGAAAACAGGCGACCGAAGTAGGCGTAGGCGTCTGCGGCGACGTCGGCCACGGCCTTCGCACGCACCAGCGATCCGTCGCTGTAGCGCACCTCGAATGGATAGCCGTCCAGGTGCGGGAGCCCTGATCCGGCGACCATTGGACAACCTTAGACGTCAAAGCCCAGCTGGCCCGGGAACAGCCGAGCCGTATGAGAAGGTCGCGCTGTGCGCCCGGATCTCGATCTGGAAGGTCTGACCTCGAGGGATCTTTGATGGTGCTCGAAGGGCCTCCCCTGGCGTCCTGGGCGTCGCCGCTCAACCAGATTCTGAGCGGTGGCCTGGATGCGCATCCGGATCAGACCGCGCTGGTGTCGATCGTGCGATCGATGAGCTGGCGCGAGCTCGAGCGCGAGAGCTCGGCGCTCGCGGGCGGCTACCACCGCATGGGTCTGCGGGAGGGGGATCGGATCGCGTCGCTGATGCCCAATCGGATCGAGCTGCTCGTGCATTACCTCGCGTGCTTCAAGGCCGGGCTCGTGGCGACGCCCTTGAACTACCGCTACACGGAGCACGAGATCGATCACGCGCTCGAGGTCAGCAGTGCCGCCGCGTTACTCGCTCACGTCGAGCGCGTCGAGGACGTCGAGGCGAGCAGCCTCGCTGCTGATCTTCCCAACGGGGTCATCGCGTACCGGGACGAGGCGACCGATCCGCCGGTCAACTGGCCACACAGCTTCGGGGACCTGCTGGCGAGCGAGCCGCTCGTTGTCGACGTTGCGCCTGATCCATCGATGCCCGCGGTGATCTTCTTCACCTCGGGGAGCACAGGTCCCGCGAAGGGGGTCACCCACACGCGCGCGTCGCTGCGCTGGATGATCGCGAGCGCCGCCGCCGCATTCGAGCTCACCGACGAAGACGAGTTCCTGCCCGGCTCGTCGATGTCGCACATCGGCTCGTTCCTGTGGGCGCTCAGCACGCTTTCGGCGCGCGGCAGGGTGATCGTCGCCCGGACCACCGACGCGCACGAGCTGCTTGGGCTGCTGCGGAGAACCCGGCCGACCGTGCTGGCGATGATTCCGGCCGCTTTGGTCGCGCTCGTGCGCGATCACGGCCTGCGGCCCGACGACTTCGCGTCGCTGCGTCTCTGCCGCGCAGGCTCCGACAAGGTTTCCGCCGAGCTGTTGGGGGAATTCGCGGCAGCCGCTGGGTTTCCGATCACCGAGGGCTACGGCATGACCGAGGTCGGGCTGGCGACCCTCAACCCGCCGTCGGGCGTCAACAAGCAGGGATCGATCGGGACCCCGATCAACGGGGTCGACGTCGCGCTACGCGAAGATGACGGCAATGCCGTCCAGACCGGAGCCGTCGGCCGCATCTTCATTCGGACGCGGAGCCGGATGATGGGCTACTGGAACGCGGCGGATGCCAGCAGCGAGGTCATTTCGGGCGAGTGGCTCGATTCGGGCGACCTGGCTTACGCCGACGAGGACGGTTATCTGTGGTTCTTTGGCCGAAAGAAGCAGATCATCGTCCACGACGGCTCGAATATCAGCCCGTTCGAGGTCGAAGGAGCATTGCTCGAGCACTCGTGCATTGACCTGGCGGCCGTCGTCGGCATCCACGACGTCGTACACGGCGAGACCGTCCGCGCGTACGTCAGCGTCCGCGACGGCGCAACCCGCCCCACCAGCGCCGACCTGATCGTGTTCTGCCGAGACCGGATCGGCTACAAGGCGCCCGAGGAGATCATCTTCCTCGACCAGATGCCGCTCAATCCGACGGGGAAGATTGACCGGGTCGGACTCAAGCGGATGGCGGAGGAAGACCTCCATCCCCACATTCTCGGCCCGGGGTAGTAGCCGGCGGAAGCGCCGCCAGGCCCGGTCGAGTCGCCGCATGAGGCGAGCTCCGCTCGGTTCGCTAGTCTGCCGGTCGACATAAGACCTAGCCGAGTCCCTCAGCGCTCCGGCGCGTAGGGAGCGGGGAACCCATTGGAGCCGACCGCGGCTCCCGGGGCGAATCGCCGCAAGTTTGCGGTGTAGCGCGATCTCTTTCAGCGCGAGCCCGACAGCTAACCCCGTAGGCGCACGAAAGAGAAGGGATTTTGCGTGTCGCACACCGTCGTGGTTCCGCGCGTCCGCTTGGCGGGCGCGGTCACTGTTGCAGTGGCGTTGCTGTTCGTCGCGAAGCCGGCGCTGGCGAACACGCCGGGGTCAGGCGGTGCCGGTATGGGCGCAGGTGCGTCCTCATCCTCGTCCGGCGACAACGGCTCGAGCTCGGCGAAGACGAACACCACTTCGGATCCGTCCTCGGCCACGACGGGCGACTCAAAGCACCTCGGAGACCGGACCCTGCGCCAGGGGATGAGCGGCCACGACGTGCGCGTCCTCCAGTCCTATCTGACGATCGCGGGCTTCAGCGCGACGGTTGACGGGGACTTTGGTCCGAGCACCCTCAAGGCCGTGCGGGCCTTCCAGCGGGCTCAGGGCATGACGTCCGACGGCGTCGTGACGCGCCCGGTCGAGTTGGCGCTCCGCAAGGATGTCGCGAGCGTGGAGGCCAAGCCGGCGTCTGGGACGACGAGAATCAACTCCGACGGGACCGCAACGGCACCCGCCGGCGCGCCGCCTGCTATCCGGCAGGCGATTGCCGCGGCCAACAAGATCATCGACACGTCGTATTGCGTCGGTGGCGGACACGGTTCCTGGAACTCGAGCTGCTACGACTGCTCCGGTGCGGTCAGCTTTGCGCTCCACGGCGCCGGCCTGCTGACCTCGTCGGAGGACTCAACGGGGCTTGAGTCATTCAGTAGTCCGGGTCGCGGAAAGTGGATCACGGTCTACGCCGACGCGAGCCACGCATTCATCGTGATCGGAGGGCGGGCATTTGACACTGCCGACTATGGCGGCCCGAACATCCCCTCCGGTGACGGCCCGCGATGGCGCTCGAACCCGACCGGGAACCTGCAGGACGGCGGCAGCTACGTCGTGCGTCACCCGGCCGGGCTGTAGTCCCGCGCCGGGCTGAGCGTCTCGCGGCCTGATCGTCGGCCACCGCCGCTGATCGTACGCCGGGTGACTCGCGGTCGGCACACGATCCACGGCCGATTGTGCGATTGTGCATTCTGCTCCGTCGATGAGTTCTCCCGCCACCCTTCTCATGTGGTTTCAGCTCCGTTCGCCGGAGCTGGCCGACGACTTTGAGCGACTGATGACGGGCGATCGCGACATCGTCCGCGGGTCGCTGGACACGGTGTCCGATTGGCGTCTTACGCGCCCGGCGGACGTGCCCGGTCAGGCGATCGGTTCAGCCGATTACGTGCTGATCGCGGAGATCGTCGCGGTGGAGCGCTTTGAGCAGCAGGGGAGCGAACGCGTCCAGCAGTTGGCGGACGATTTGGCGCATCTCGTCTCGAGCCGGGGGATGTTGGTCGTGCGTTCCGTCCTTTGACGGCAGCGGTCGGCAGCGCTCACGAACCCCCGGCGACCACGGTCGCCCACACGGCGGTCTGACCCGTGCCGGTGCCCGCCCTCCCGTTCTCCCAGTTGGTGAGGACCACGAGCAGACTGCCATCCACCGACGAGGAGCTGTACAGCGGCGTGTTGTAGCCGGCCGGCGCCGGCTACGTTGGAGAAGGAACCTTCTGGTGGCCGCAGGCCGTTTAACCGAGTGATGACCGACTTCGACCAGTTCGTCGCGGCTCATGTCGATGGCCTGCTCCACACGGCGTACCTGATCGTCCGGGAGGAGGCCGAAGCTGAGGACCTCGTCCAGGAGTGCCTGCTGAAGGTGGCACGTCGCTGGCCACGCATCCGACGTATGGAGCAACCGCTCGCCTACGCCAGGCGGGTTCTGATCAACCTGATCGTCGACGGTGCTCGCGGCCGGGCACGGCGACGCAGCGAGCTCGAGCCCGCGACGCGGGCAAACCCGATTACGGTCGATCCGTCGTCCGCGATCGACGGGCGCGCAGAACTGCTCGAGGCCCTGGGCGAGTTGCCTGAGCGCCAGCAGGCCGTGCTCGTCCTTCGGTATTTCAACGACCTGAGCGAGGCTCAGGTCGCCGAGGTTCTCGGCTGTTCGCCGGGGACGGTCAAGAGCAGTGCCTCGCGCGGACTCGCGCGGCTGCGTGAGGCGCTGCAACCGGTCCATTCCAACCAAGGAGCAGCAACCCGTGAGTGATCCAGTCGTACACGATCTGCGCGAAGCCCTCGCCGACCTGGCTGCGCGAATGAGCTCGGACGCAAGCGCCCGGCTGACGGCGGTCGACTACCACCCCCGCACGCGGCGGCTCCCGTCGCGACCCGTGCTGGGGGCCCTGGGCCTGAGCGGCGCCGCCGCGGTCGCGGGCGCGGCCGTCCTGCTGGGATCGAGCGCCGCCCCCGCGTTCGCCGGGTGGACGGCCAGGCCCACCACGCCGAAGGCTGGTCAGCTCGCCGCCGCGAACCAGCCGTGCGGCACCGGTGACGGCACGCCGGTGCTGACCGACACCCGCGGCCCGTACGCGGCTTCGATCTACGCCGACGGCTCCACCTGCGTACACGGCAACGGCATCACGATCGGCTCGCGCACCGCTGGCGGTGGGACATCGACCGTGCCGCAGGGAACGATCGCGCTGGGCGGCGCCGGCGAGTCCGACTCGGATGGAAACGCGCTGACGATGGTCGACGGCCAGATCGGCGCCGGCGTGACGGGTGTGACCATCACCCGAACTGACGGAAGCTCAGTCCGGGCGACGGTTCAGAACGGCTGGTACCTGGCGTGGTGGCCGGGCACCGAGCGCGCGGTGACGGCCCAGGTGGCGACCGCCAACGCAACCAGCACACAATCGTTCCCGTCGGCGCCGAGCGCCGCCGGTCGTCCAGCCTGCCCGGCCGGCGCGCACTGTGCCAGCGGGTACGGCTTCGGTTCCGCAGGGGCGAAGCGAGGCGGACCGACGACGATGGGGTCGGTGAGCGGCGCGGCCAGCGGCAACAGCGGGCGGTAGCGCCTTAGTCATCGGGGTGGGCGCACCGGCGCCCACCCCGATGCGCGGGCTGCTTCGCGGTACGTCTCAGACGTCCTCGCTCCCCGGCCGCGCAATATGCTCGGCGAGAAGATGGCTCGTCATGCGGTAGGGCCGCGCCGCAGCGATTCGGTCCGGACATACATGCGCGCGACGATCGTCGCCGGGATCAGTGTCCTCCTCCTCGCGGGCGCGATCGTCTGGGACCTCGCCGACGACGGATTTTGGGTGCGCCACACGCTGTTCACGGGTCTGATCGCGAGCCTGATCGTCGTCGCGGTGACCGTCGCGGTGCTGAACGAGTTGCTCGAGCGCCGCCAACGGCAGCGCTGGGCAGTGCTCGCGCAGTATGCGCTGTTCGACTTCATCCATATCGCGCGGCTCGTGTGGAGCGGTCTGCTCGAGCTCGCCGGTCTCGTGCCGGACGGGGAGCTCGACGAGGAGATGCTGGCGGCCGGGTCCGCGGCGCTGCGCGATACCCAGACCCTGTCCGCGGCGGTCGACGCGATGCTCGCGAGCCCGGAACGCCGCGAAGCGCTCCACCGCCTGATCACTTCGCTGCTCGCCGACGCTCAAGAGCTGCTCGGACGGTGGGCGGGCATGATGGTGAGTTCCGGCGCGTACGCCGAGATCGTCGATCGACACGTCGAGCTCTACAGCCGCCTGTACTGGTGGGGTAGCGTGCTCGATGAGTCCGAGCCGCTCGATGAACACCAGAGCCGGCCGCGGCTCAGCCGGATCAGCCTCGCGACCCAAACCGTCGGGAAGGTCGACGACGACTGGCTGCGCGTCAATCTCGTGGCGATCGCGCAGCTCGCTGAGTCGCTCGACCGAGGTTCGCTCGAGATCGCGATGCGGATCGTCCCCATCGACTGGTGGGTCACGCAGCTCCCCGACCGGCCGTTGACGAGTTAGCAGGCGCGCGAGACGCCGGCCGGCTTCGCCCCTCGACCAGGGTCCAGACCAGCGCAGATGCCCTACCGCCGCGAGACCCGCACGACGTTGCTGAGCGCCGAGATGTTTCCGCCCGCGTCGATCGCGCGGATCGCGAAGTAGGTCGTGCCACGGGACGGCGCGGGTAGGACGACCGTCTGCCGGGTTCCAGCGCGGGCGGGCCGGGGAGCACCGCGCACCAACCGCGCGCGCCAGAAGCTCGTGTCGTTGATCGGGGTCCGGGCGATCCGGATCTCGTAGCGCGCCGCGGTTCCGAGCTGGTAGTCGCCCCCCGGAGCCGTCCACGTGAGCGTCAACCGGCGGCCGCCGCCGCTGCGAAGGTCGAGGATCGCCTCCGGGCGGAGCGTGTCGAGTCCGTACACGCCGCTGTTGAGCTGATCGTGGCGGTAGTGCTGCCACGAGCCGCGCGGACGGTCGCGGCCGCGGACGCGCCAGACGAACAGATACCCCTCGCGCGTTCCGTACGCCAGCCGCATCCGGCCGTTCAACTGGGGGTCACCGACGACGCCGCTGAACGACGGCCACTGGCCGGTGTACTTCGGAAAGCCGGGCGCCTCGCCGCCGCGCACGGTGAAGGCGTGGATCCAGTAGGAGTCGTTGGACTCGATCACCTGGCGGGTGCCGTCATTTCCGACGTCGGCCGCCAGCGGGGAGGTGAAGAACGTGAACCCGTCCTGGCGGCGGGGGAATCCCGCGATCACCGACCCGCTCCCGGGGTTCCAGGCCTCCTCGTAGGTCTGCGGCAGTGTCGCCGGCCCGGGGGAGTTCAGCCCCGAACTGATCGAAATCGCCCCCACGGTTGACTGCAGGTACTGCGGCGCGCCGGTGTTGCGGAGATCTCCGAGCGCGCCCTGGCCGGTGAGCGTCACCGTCAGCGGGTCTCCCGGCCGGTACGGCGCGAGCGCCGAGCAGGCGGAGCCGGTGCAGCCGCTGCTCATCGTCGCGAACACCGAGCCGTCGCCGTTCAGCGCCTCGACCGGTCCGCTGATACCGCTCGTGAAGATCCGCAGCTTGCCGCCCGCCGGGCCGAACACGGGAGCGCTGGTGCCCTCTCCGACGAAGTCGATCGACTGGTCATAGCACCTGGACAGGGTCGGCACGCCGACGGGCCAGTGGGGGAGGTATGCGCCGCCACGGTGGCGGCTGCCGTCGGGCCAGATCCCGTACAGGAAGGCCTCGCTACCGCCGTTGCACTCGAAGCTCGAGACGTACACCTGCGGTCGCCCCGTGCCCAGGACGTCCGCGACGCCGACCGGGTACATCAGCTTCGAGTCGCGGATGTAGCTCTGCGGCGTGACCCCGAAGCGGGCGTAGTCGGCCGGCGGCAGCCGCACCTCTACGGGCCAGCCGGGTACCGGCCGGCCGTCGGGCCGGAACGCGTAGACGTGACCGTCGTACGCGCTCATCAGGATGTCGAGCCGGCCGTTTCCTTCGAGATCGGCCAGCACCGGCGGCGACCAGTTGCCGCGCGAGGGCAGGCGCCCGTGCGGCGTCGGCGCCTGCGGCGTGGGCACCGGCAATGACCAGTAGCGCGGATCGGAGTGCCGCGGGAATCCGCGCAGGCGCCGCCCTTGCGCGTCCCATCCGTAAACGTCGGCGTTGGCGCTCGTCGCGACGATCTCGAGGCGCCCGTCGTGGAACAGGTCACCCACCGCGATCCCGCTCAGCGGCTCGCGAACGTTGCGCAGTAACGGCTCCCGGTAGGCACGCGCCGGGTAGTTCTCGGGGTTCAGCGGGTCGATCCGCCGTTCGGTGTCGCTCCACACGGGGAAGCCGCGAACCTCGCGTCCGTCCGGCCGAAGCGCGTAGACCGCCCCGTCGGTCGTGGCGAACACGAGGTCGAGCTGGTGGCGCCCCTCGAGGTCGACGTAGGTGGGGGCGGCCGCGAGCTCACCGCCGATCCGCATCGGGTAGCCCGGCAGCAGGCCCGGGTCGTGGCGCACGCCGATCGTGCGCCGGTCCTCGGCCTTCAGGCCGTTCCGGTCCCGCACCCGTAGGCGCAGGGTGACCGTGTACTGCTCGGGGCCGTTCGGGGGGAGGGTCGATCCGGGCGCGTGCTCGTAGTAGCGCCGCGGGATCTGCGAGACCCGGAACACGCCGAGCAGTCCCGCCCGCGCGTTCGCGGTACCGCCCGAGATCCTGTGGAAGGCTGCGTCCGACGGGTTCGCCCCGAGGGCCCATTCGAGCGTCCAGCTGACCTTCCCGCCCGAGCGCCACCGGCTCCTGGCGAACACGCCTCGGATCCCCAACGTGGGCTGGCGCGCCGGATCGACGTACTGGAACCAGTGCGGGTAATCGAGCTCGGCGGTCGGCGGCACCCTCCCGGACATGATCAGCCGCGTCGCGGCGCCGACGTCGGGGCGACCGTAGCCGTACTGCGTCGACCAGTTCGTGTGGGTGGCGTTGGTTGCGCTGGCCGGATTCCCGGGCCACTGGTGCGCGAGGCTCGGGAACTGCTCTTGCGGGATCACCGGGCTCGCGGTGTCCATCAGGACCTGCTTGACCTCGTCGGGCGTCAGCCGTGACGGAATGATGTGGCGGTCGCGTGCGTTCAGCGCCGCGGACTGCGTCATCGCGAGGACCGAGGCCATGAACGGCGTCGCGCCCGAGGTCGTCGTCTCCTCGCCGGAGAAGATGTTGTGCGTGCCGTAGCTCGTGACGTTGCTCCGCGCGCGGAACGTCTTCGTGCCCGGTGCGCTCTGATCCTCGGCGAGCGAGTTTCCGGGGATCGCGTGATCGAACAACATCCCGTCGGTGTGGTCCATCGAGTTGAAGTCATTGGAATCCAGCGCGAGCAGCACTCCGCGCCGGTTGGCGTAGTCGACGGCCTCCTGGGAGAAGCTCGAGTAGCTGTACTCGACCACCACCGAGCTGATCGCAGTGGCCCCGAGGTCGGTGGCGTACAGGATCGCCTCCGCCCACTTGTCGGTGCGTCCGACCGCCTCGGCGCCCTGCT
This sequence comes from uncultured Solirubrobacterales bacterium, assembly GCA_963770735.1. Lineage (GTDB taxonomy): Bacteria > Actinomycetota > Thermoleophilia > Solirubrobacterales > Solirubrobacteraceae > Palsa-465. Next base: position 862,304 of record CAVYRB010000003.1, read on the forward strand.
TGATCGGAACGACCCGGCACGCACGGCACACGCCGACTCCGGCGTACCCGTTGTTCGCGACGCCGCCGACGAGTGAGATCAGCCCCGGCGCGTGGCTGTAGTCGGGCTCGTCCGTCTGCGGGTCGTTGGTGTTGCGGTCGAAGTTCCAGCCGCTGACGTCGTTCGGGTATCCGTTGTGATCGTTGTCGAACCGGCCGCCCGGCGGGCACGCCCGGAGGAGGCCGCGGACGATCCGGCAGTGGCCGAAGACCGCGATCAGGTCCTCCGGGGACAGATATGGGGTCTTGCGGCCCGCGACCTCGACCGCATCGATGTACGCGTGCCTGCCGGCTGCCAGACAGCCCCACGTGACGCCCTCGGACTGCCTGACGAAAGGCGCGACGCCTGGTGGGCAGGCCGGGTTCACGCGCGGGTCGTGTGCGTAGTCGCGGAGATCGAAGCGGCCGTCGTGGTTCGCGTCGTAACGACCCGCCGAACGGCCGTCCGCGTACTCGGGATATGGGAGCTCTCGTTTGTTCAGGTAGATGTTGTCGAGCGCGTCCTTGATCCCGTTGTCGCGGTAGTTGACGCCGCCTTCGATGTACGCGATGAGCACGTCGTCGCGCCCGATGTTGCCCTGGGCCCAGGCGCCGGTCATGTCCACGCCGGCGGCGCGCTGCGGGTCGGTCGCCTTGAGCGCCCAGCAAGGTAGCCCGCCGTCGGGGTGGGGCTGATTCGGGACCGAGCCTCCGGGCGCGAGGCACGTATTCCCGGACAGCCGCCCGAACAGGTCCCACTGCTCGTTGTCGGTGCACCCCTTGATCGGATCCTGGCGCTCGCAGCCGGCGAAGCCCGGATCGTTCGGCATCGCGAGCGACCCTGCCCCTGACCGGGCTCGCGCCGCAACCGTCGGGCGGTCGAGCGCGGGTGGCGCCTTGACGATCTCGCCGCGTCGCAAGACGGTCGACGGCGACGATGACATCGCGGCCGCTGCCAACACCGGACACGCGACGGCCAGCGCGCCCGTCGTCGCGATCGCCGCGGCAACGGCGAGCATCTGCACCGGAGCACGCCGGGGCGTCGGCATCGGCGGAGCCTACGCCCCCCCCTGCCCTCAGGACAAGCGCGTCGTCAGTGGGTGGCAGTCTGGCTCAACGGGAACAATGTGGGTATGGCGGCATCGCGCTCACGGGCAGGGGGCAAGGGGGGCTCAAGCCGGCAGCCCCGCCGCATGTCCAGAGAAGGACGGCGGGAGCAGCTGATCGACGCCGCGATGCCGCTCGTCGCCGACCGCGGCATCGTCGGGTTCTCGCTCGACGACGTGGCCGCCAACGCCGAGGTCACGCGCAACCTGCTCTACCACTACTTCCCGCGCGGTCGTGACGACATCATGGTCGCCGTCGCGGAGCGTGCCGGGCATGAGCTCACCGATGGATGGGTCACGGACGAGTCGGTCCCGCTGGCCGAGCGCCAGGCGGCCAATTTCGTGCGCTTCTTCGAGCATTCGAGGGAGCCGTCGGTCGCCTGGCGCATCTATCGGATGGGGCTGGCCTCGACCGATGCGGAGCTACACGCGATGATCGGCCGCTTCCAGGACGTGATCGTCCGGGGCGTGGCGCAGAACAACCTGGGGACGGCCGACCCACCGCCGATCGCGCGGATGGCGATCAAGGCGTGCCTGGCCTTCGGCGAGTCGATGCTCGACCAGGCTCGCGGCTCGGATGTTCCGCGCGAGGAGGTGCTGCAGCTGGTCGCCCGGACGATCCTGAGCACGATGGAGGCACTCCGCGTGGAGATGGCGAAAGCTGCGGCGAACGGAGACTGAGCGCTCGCTCCTACGTCGCGGCCGCGATCAGTGACGCGGCCGCCGCGCGGGCGGGGCCGGCGATCGTGGGATCCTGGTCCAGGTTCGCGGCGACGCCGCCGCCGTCGTACAGGAGGTGGAGCTGGCTCGCGAGCAGCGGTGGATCGGCCGCCCCGGCCGCCGTGGCCAACCCGGTGAAGAACTCACGGATCTCGCGGCGGTAGTGCCGCGTGGCCTCGTCGACGAGTCCGCCGCGGGGCGACTCGGCGGATGCCGCGGCGAAGGCGCATCCGCGATAGCCGGGAGTGGGGAAGAGCTCTGCCTGCGCGTCGAAGACGGCGAGAATCCGCCCCGCCGGGTCTCCCGGGTCAACCGCCTCGACGGCGGCTCGCAGGCGTCCGAGGATGTGGGTGTGCCGATGCTCGAGGTACGCCCGCACCAGCTCCTCCTTGCTGCCGAAGGTGCTGTAGAGCGAGGCCTTCGCGACGCCGGTGCGATCGATCACACGGTCGATCCCGACCGAGTGCACTCCTTCGGCGTAGAACAGCTCGCCCGCCGCCTCCAGCAGACGATCTCGCGGGGAACGGCGCACGATGTCGGGAGTCGAGCTGGTGGGAGCGGACATCTCAGCGGGGTCGGGATTCATCAGCTTAGGGGTCATGGCGGTCCTCCTGGGACGGGCGTCCCTTCTACCGGGCGGTCAGGCAGCGGCCGTTGGCCGGGTTCGCTTCACGCGCCCGCGGCGGCCGTTGACGAGGACCGCTGCGCCGGTGCTGGCGGCGAGAGCGATAACGCCGAGGCCGAACAGCATCGCGGCGTGGGTGACGGTGCTGTGCACGACGAGCACGCCGGCGCCGATCGCGGGCAGTCCGAGGGCGAGGTAGCTGATCGCGTAGACGACCGCGATCACCCCCGCGCGCTCGGCCGGTCCGGCGAGCGGCACGATCGTCCGCAGGCCGCCCTGGAATCCGGCGCCGAAGCCGGCGCCGGCGATCGCGGTGGCGGCAAAGAACAAGACCGCCGAGTGGGCGGGCACAGCAGCAAGAACGAGCACGACGCCGAGGATGATCAGGCCGGTGCCCGCCAGCGAAAACGTCCGCGCTTCGGTCCGGTGGAAGATCAGCACGGTGAGCGCGCCGGTGCCGGCGAGCACGAAGAACGCTGCGCCGCCGAGGATCGTGGAGTTTGAACCGTCGACGTGGGCGGCGAGCGACGGCCCGAGCGAGGCGTAGAAGCCTCCGAGCGCCTAGACGGCCACGAGCGAGGGCGCGGCGACCACGACCGCGCTGCGGATCCGGTTGGGAAGCGCGAGCGTCGGGCGCAGCGACCGGAGCGCTCCGGACACCCGGCCCGAGGTCTCGGCGATCCTGCGCACGCCGGCGGCCTGGAGGAGGAACGCTCCGGCGAGCACGAGGTAGACGAGCTGGGTCGGAGCCGGGAGCAGCTGCACGAGCAACGCTGAGAACAGCGCTCCGGTCGCCGTTCCGCCCATTGCCCCGGCGGCGTTGGCCACCGGGCCTCGGCCCGGGTGCAGGTCTACGAGCGCGGCGCCGATCGCCGCGACCGCGGCGCCGGTGGCAAGGCCCTGGAGAACCCGAGCGACGAGCAGCACGTCGAGCCCGCTCGCCGTCGCGAACAGCACCATCACGGCGGCCTGCGCGACCAACGCGACGGTCAACACCGGCCGCCGGCCGATGTGATCGGACAGCGGTCCGAGCACGAGCAGCGAGACCAGCACAGCAACCGCGTAGACGCCGAAGACGACGGTCACCGCCACCGGCGAAAACCCCCAACGGGCCTGGTAGGTCGCGTAGAGCGGGGTCGGCGCGCTCGAGCTCGCGAGCAGCGTGACGAGGATCGACGTCAGCAGTCCGAACGCGGCCGTCTGCGATCGGAGCCAGAGACCTCCGACCACTGACCGCGCCCCGGAGAGCCGGCTGTCCGCGGCGGCTGAAGCAACGGCTGCAAATGCTGAGGTCATCACCGGCTCCTTATGTAGACAGACCGTTCTGTCCGAGAATCATACAGACAGACTGGTCTGTCTGCAAGGCTGTCACTCTTGCGCCGGCGGCCGGGTTAGGCTCGGCCTGTGCGTATCGGGGCCAAGTACGACGGGCCGATGGAGCGTGTCGGCGCGGCGCTCAACCTCGTGCCGGTCCCGATCGGATTGTCGATGTTCGGGATGACGGTCGCGCGGTCACTGCAGGTGGCGCAGTCGACCGGCATGCTGGCGCGCCTCGCGACCGGACCGGTGACGGCGCCGGAGCTGGCGCAGGAGCTCGGGCTGCGAGCGCACGGGGCCGCGCTGGTGCTCGACGTGCTGGCGGTCGCCGGTGTGGTAGAGGCGGGCGCCGGCGGCCGGTATTCGATGTCGAGGCGGTCGGCCAAGTGGCTTGACCCGAAGTCCGGGTCCTACGTGGGCGACTTCCTCGCCGACAACGCAAACTACTGGGAGTGGTACCAGCACCTCGAGGAGCTGGTGCGCGACGGCAGCTCGGTCGAGCTGCACGACAAGCCGCCGGACGATCCGTACTGGCGCTCGTACATCGTCGGGCAGTACGAGCTCGCTCGGCTCTCCAGCTCTGCGGTCGCGAAGGCGGTCGCGCTGCCCGCGAACGCGCGGTCGCTGCTCGACGTCGCCGGAGCGCACGGCGAGTTCTCGATGGCCCTCTGCCGGCGGCATGCCGACCTTGTCGCGACGATCGTCGACCTACCCGGTAGCGCAGCGATCGGTCGCGAGATCGTGCTCGAGAACGGCATGTCCGACCGGGTCCGTCATCTCGAGGGCGATATGTTCGAGGTCGATTTCGGCGGGCCGCACGACGGTGCGCTCGCGTTCAACATCGTCCACCACCTATCGGGAGACCAGGCGCGGGAGCTGTTCCGCAAAATCGGGGCAAGCGTGCGCCCCGGGGCACCCCTGTGTGTCCTCGACCTTTACGACCGCCCGCCCGACAAGCAGCCTGACAGTGGCAGCTTCCTCGGGCTCTTCTTCCACCTCACGTCCGGCGCGGACACCTACTCGACGCAGGAGGTGTCTGACTGGCTGGCGGAGAGTGGGTTCGGCCCGGCGCGGGTCAAGACGCTGCCGCAGCTGCCCGGTCTGGCACTGCTGCGCTCCGAGCGGCTCGCGCGTTGAACCACGCGTCGAACTTCGCGACGCTATGACCGGACGAACTCGAGCAGGTCGGCGTTGATCGTGTCGGCCTTTGTGGTCGGCATGCCGTGTGGGAACCCCTTTACGGCTTCAACAGGCCCGGCGTCGAGCCGGTCGAGGCGATCGTCGAGTTCTGGTGGCGCCAGGGAATGATGGGCGGCGCCAAAGACGGGCCCGCCGCGAAGTCGCGGTAGAAGACGGACCGGTGCGCGGCGACCTCGGCCTACAGACCGTCGAACACGCTCTTCGGCAGCCCGCCCGGGTTGGCGTCGGTTTGCAGCATCAGCGGCGGGACCGAGCTGATCAGCACCGCCTTGGCGACTCGGTCCTCGCCGTGGCGTGCGATGTAGCGCACGACTTCGCCGCCGCCGGTGGAGTGCCCGACGTGGATCGCGTCTCGCAGATCGAGATGCGTGTCCCAGTCGTCTCCCGAAAGCGGCCAGCCGTGGCTGAACACGATCGGTTGTCCCGACCCCAGTCCTTGTAGAAGATCTCGACTCCGTCCGGTGTGGTGATCGTGCCCATGTGCTCGCCTCCGGGTTATCTGTGGTTGACGCGACCGAGCATCAAGATCGCGCGAAGCCTCGATGATCGCGCCCGTAGAACCCTGGTCACGACCCTGGCGCCGTGAAGATCCTGCCTCCGCGGCCGGCCGATCCCGTCTCGCCGAGCTTGCGCGGCCGCGCGGCCGCGGATACGCTCCGCGCCAACGGCAGTGTGGGCGTTGGGTGTCGGAGGTCAGGAATTGCGCGGGGCAGAGTGCACACGGGCCGGCTAGCGCTCTCGCCTGCCGACTCGCAGCGGAGTCCGTCTCGCCAGAAGGCGTTGGCGTGATGCGGGCCTGGGTCAAGCGCCCGCGGTCGGTGATCCGATACCGCCGCCGTAAGGAGAGCGGGTTGCCTCCGTCCGCGCCGCGCGCGCGTCGCGAGCGGGAGCGCCAGCGGCTCGCGGCGCTCGCGCTGATCAGCGAGTGGCGCGAAGAGATCCCCGTCCTTGCGGGTCTCTACAACGTGTCCGCGACCGCGATCGCGGGCGTGATCCTCTGGGATGCACTCGAAGATCCGTATTGGAGGGCGGTGCTGCGACTGGGACCGGGCAAGGTCCATCCGTGCGAGCTCGGTCGCAAGAGCGACGCCAGGCGGGCGGAGGAGGCGGGCCTGGCTCCGTTCTCCCCACGTGGACCCGTGAGCCGGCTGCGGATCCTTCGACGACCTGAGGGGGCGCTCGTCTATATCACCGCGATCCTCGCGTACCACGCCCAGAACTACGAATCGATCGCCGGTGTCGACATCCGGCAGGACCCGGCGATCCTGTGCACCCTCTACCAGGGCGGCGCCAGCCAGCTGCGAGCGGCACGCCTCGCCCGCCGCCGCGCCGAGGACCCCGGCGCCAAGCCGGTGCCCGGCGACGAGATGGGACCTTGGGTTGAGACTGAGCTCGCGTTCATCCACGCGCTGCTGGAACAGCCCGCGCCGATCTTCACGGCGCGGGCGGAGCGCGACGAGCTCGTCGCAGCGCCTCGGTCGCGCACGGCCGGAATGGTCGTCTGGGACCGGATGGTCGCCGCGTGCGAGAGCGCGGCGAAGTAGCACGGCACGGGCAGCCGTGACCCGAGCCGCACAGAGGTTGTTCGGCGGCGTACTCGTGATCGCGACCGCGACCGCGCTCGCGGGCTGCCTGGTTCCCAGCAACTCGATCACCGGGAAGCGCGGCGGCACCCTCACCGTGCTGGAGAAGGCGTCGCTCGACTCGATCGACCCGGGTGAGTCGTACTCGACGGTCTCGGATCTCGTGACCTACGCGACCCAGCGGCCCCTGTACGGGTTCGATCCGTCTCGCCCGAAGGACGGCGTGATCCCCGACCTGGCGCTGGGCGTGCCCGAGATCTCCGACAACGCCACGCGTGTCGAGGTCCACCTCCGCTCGGGGGTTCACTTCAGCCCGCCCGTCAACCGCGAGGTCCGGGCCGCCGACGTCAAGTACGCGATCGAGCGAGCGTTCACGCCGGCCGTCGAGAATCCGTACGTCCACGCGTACTTCTCGGACATCGTCGGAACGCGGGCGTTCGCCGCCGGGCGTGCCCGAGGAATCTCCGGTATCGAGATACGCGGCAATCTCGACATCGTCTTCCACCTCGAGCGCGGAACTGGACGCGTCCTGGCCAACGCACTGACGATGCCCGTCACCGCGCCGGTTCCCGAGGAGTACGCCGCACGGTTCGATCGGGGCGCGCACTCCACCTACGAGCTCCACCAGGTGGCGACGGGTCCATACATGGTCCGCCTTGACACGTTCGTGCCCGGGCGTCGGGTCGAGCTCGTACGCAATCCCAATTGGAGTCGCGGCACGGACTTCCGTCCCGCTTTCGCGGACCGCATCCGATTGCGTTTCGACCAGCCCGACGGCGCCACGACGGCTACGCAGATCCTCAACGGCGCGGGGATGCTGAGCGGCGGCTTCGCGCCCCCCGAACGCGTGTTGCGCGAGGCGCTCGCGCATCGGCGCGCGCAGGTCGCGCGCCCGCTCACGCCGTCGAGCTCATGGGTGACACTCAACACCCGGGTCGCCCCATTCAACCGGATCGACGTACGGCGCGCGGTGTCTGCGGCGCTCGATCGCGAGGCACTGCGAGAGGCCGCGGGCGGGCCGGTGATCGGCGACCTCGCGACGCACTACATCCCACCCACGATGCCCGGGTTCGCGGAGGGCGGAGGCCGTGACGGACCCAAGCTCGACTTCCTGCGCAACCCCGGCGGCGACCCGGCGCTCGCGCGACGGTACCTCGCTCGCGCCGGGTATACGAACGGCCGCTACGCCGGCCCGGCGGTCACGATGCTGGGAATCCGGGACGGCTTCGGCAGGAACATAGCCCTGGCGGTGCGGAGGCAGCTCACGCGCCTGGGAATCCCGGTACGCCTGCGGCTCCTCGACGACGCGGCGTACGAGACTCAATGCGCCGTTCCCGCCAACCGCATCGCCGTCTGCCCGGAGACGTCGTGGGTCGCCGACTTCCTCGACAGCCAGACGATTCTCGAGCCCAATTTCGACGGTGGGAACATCCGTCCGAGCAACAACGTCAACATCTCGTTGCTTGACGACCCGGCGATCAACGCCGCCATGGCGCGAGCGGAGGTCGTCACGGGGCAGGCCGATCGCGCCGGAGCGTGGGGGGCGATCGATCGCTCGGTGGCGAGCGTGGCGCCCGCGGTGCCGTGGCTGTGGGATCGGGCGGTGGACCTGCGCTCGGCCGACGTCAAGGGCGTCATCTACCCGATTACCGGCACTTGGGACCTGTCGTTCTGCTCGCTGAAATGATCGCCGCCTACCGTCCGCTGCTTCGGCTCCTTCGCGGTCACGGCCGCCGGCTGACCCTGACGGCCCTGTGTGCGGCGGGGGCGACGGCCGCGGCCGTTCTGGTGCCGCTCCTGATCGGTGCGGCGGTCAACAAGATCCAGCAGGAGGACAAGTCCGGCCTGGTGGTGATCGCAGCTCTGATCGTGCTCTGTGGAGCGGTTCTATCGGTGCTCACGTCGGCCCGAGGCATGCTCGCGGGTTACCTCAGCCTCGACGTCGAGCGCGAGCTTCGCGATCGGCTGTACGGCAAGTGGCAGGAGCTCGATCTGCGGTTCCTCGACAACCGCCCGAGCGCCCACTACGTGTCGATGACGATCGCCGACGTGATCCCGCTCACGGCCTTCCTCGGGTTGGGGTTGGCGGCGCTGATGCAAGCCGCGTTCACGGTCGTGGTGTCGGCGATTGTGATGATCGTGCTCCAGCCGATGCTGGCCGTGATCGTGCTGGTCCCGCTGCCCGTCGCGGTGTGGCTCTTAGAGCGGTATGGCGTCAGAGCTCGTCCCGTTCAGGTGAGCGTGCGCGAGCGCACCGCCGAGGTCGCCGGAGAGCTCGAGGAGACGCTGAGCGGGATCGGGCTGGTGAAGGCGTACGGGCTCGAATCAAGCCGTGTGGTGCGCTACCGAACAGTCGCCCAGCGGCTGCTTGACGGCAAGCTCCGAATCGCGCGGCTCACCGCCGGGTGGGTGGTGTCGGCCATCAACCTCCCGGTGGTGAGCACGGCTGCGGTCGTGATCGTCGGCGCTCGGCTCGCGATCCACGGTCAGCTCTCGGTCGTGCAGTTCTCGGTCTTCTACACGTACCTCGTGATGCTGGCGCCGTCGATCGCGACGATCGGGACGTGGGTGCGAAGCTCGGAAAACGCGGCCGCGGTCGCCGGACGCCTTGACGAGCTGCTGTCTCGCGAATCGTCGGTTCGCTCACGTCCCGGCGCGGATCAACTGCCGCCGGGACCCGGCGCCCTCGAGTTGCGCGACGTCACGGTCGGGGAGGACGCGGGTGCGCCGCTGCTCGACCACGTGGGCGCGGCCGTGCCCGGGGGCGGGCGAGTCGCGATCGTCGGCGCCAACGGCTCGGGCAAGACGACGCTGCTTGGACTGATCAACCGGCTCTACGACACCGATGGTGGCGACGTCCGGGTCGACGGGATCGCCGTGCACGAGGTCGACCTGGGGTCGCTGCGCCGGCAAGTCGGCGCGGCGGGAGACGACTCATTTCTGTTCTCGGGCAGCGTGCGCGACAACGTCGCGTACGCCCGGCCCGATGCAAACGACGAGGACATCGAGCGCGCGGCCCGCGTGGCTCAGGCGCACGACTTCATCGTGAAGCTCCCCGACGGGTACGAGACCGCCCTCGGCAACCGGGGGATCACCCTGTCAGGAGGCCAGCGCGAGCGGATCGCGATCGCCCGCGCAGTGCTCGCGGCACCGCGAATCCTGGTGCTCGACAACGCCACCGGAGCGCTCGACACGGCCACCGAAGCCGACCTGCTGGACGCGCTCATCACCGAACTGGGCGACCGAACGACGGTGCTCGTCGCGTACCGCGAGTCCTCGGCGCGGCTCGCCGATGAGGTGATCGTCCTCGGCGAAGGAGGCATCCTCGATCGCGGTACGCACGCGGAGCTCGCCTCGCGCTCGGCGAGCTACCGCGAGTTGATCGGCATCGAAGGCCCACCGGGCGGGAACGGTTGACGGCGTGACGTCCTCGGCTAAGCGGGTACGACTGCTCGCGGATGTGGCTCGTCCGCACCGCGTTTCGATCGCGCTCACCGTGGTGACCGTGGCGGTGGCGACTGCGGCCACGCTCGCGCCGGCATATCTGGCGGGGCGGGTGATCGACAACGTGCTCGCCACCGGGAGCACCGCCCTACTGACCAAGATCTCGATCGCGCTGGTTGCAGCAGTGGTTCTGGCATGGGGCGCGGGAGCGCTCCAGACCTACCTGGTCGCCGCAGTCGGCGAGCGGATCCTGCGCGACCTGCGCGTCCGGGTGTTCGCCCACGTTCAGCGACTGCCAATCGCGTTTCACGATCGGTACCGCACGGGCCTGCTGATCTCCCGCATGACCAACAACATCGAGAAGCTCGAGACGCTCGTCGCCGGCGCGCTGAACACGATCATCTCGTCGGTGCTGATCGTCGTCGGCACGGTGATCGTGCTGTTCCTCCTGAACGTCGAGCTCGCGGCCGTCGGCTGCACCGTGATCACCGCCAGCATCGCAGTGATGGCCGTGTACAACCGGTTGGCGCGCGAGCCGGCCCGCCACACGGAGGGCACGCTCTCAGACCTCGCGGCCGACGTGCAGGAGACGCTGGCCGGCCGCCGCGTCGTGCGGACCTTCGCACAGGAGGATCGCCACCTCCGTCACTTCGTGGGGATCAACGCGATCAACCGTGACGCCCACCTGAAACCGATGCGGCTCGCGCGGGTGTTCATGCCCAGCGTCGAGTTCCTGACCAGCGTCGGCATCGCTCTCGTGTTGCTGTTCGGGGGGCTTGAGACGATCGCGGGCGATATCCAGATCGGGCTCGTGGTCTCGTTCGCGGCGTATCTGAGCCTTGCGCTCGGTCCGGTACCGACCCTCGCCCTGCTCTACACCCAGTGGATCGAGGGGGCGGCGGCGCTCGACCGGATCGCCGAGCTGCTCGACGAGCCCGAAGACGCGATCGAGCGGCCGGCCGCGAAGCCGATCGAGGACGTTCGCGGCGAAATCCGCCTGGAGGGCGTGCGCTTCGGCTACCGGGAGGGTGAGGATGTGCTGCACGACATCAACCTGACGGTCCCGGCCGGATCGACCGTCGCGCTGGTCGGAAGCACCGGCTCGGGCAAGACCACGCTGGCGAAGCTCCTGATCCGCTTCTACACCCCACGGGAGGGGAGGGTGCTGATCGATGGCCACGACCTGCGCGACGTCGCCGGCTCGTGGCTGCACTCCCACATCGGCGTAGTGCCGCAGGAGCCGTTTCTGTTCTCCGGCACGGTCCGGGAGAACCTTGTGCTTGTCACCCCCGACGCGTCCGAGGACCGTGTGCTCGCGGCGCTCGACGCGATCGGCGTGCGCGACGCGCTCGACGGCCTTCCCGACGGCCTCGACAGCGAAGTGGGCGAACGCGGCAGCGCGCTCTCCGCGGGACAGCGCCAGCTCGTCGCGCTCGCGCGCGCCGAGCTCGTCGATCCGCCGATCCTCGTTCTCGACGAGGCCACGTCAAATGTCGACGTCGCGACCGAGAGTCGGATCCAGCGAGCGATCGACGCGGTCGAAGCCGACCGTACGACGCTCGTGATCGCGCACCGACTCAGCACCGTGCGCAACGCCGACCAGATCGTCGTGATGGAGGATGGGCGGATCGTCGAGCGGGGGACTCACGAGGAGCTGCTCGCGCACAAGGGCCGCTACGCCCGGCTGGCCGAGCGGCTGGAGTGAGCGCCTCGACGGTTGAGGCCGATGTAGTATCCCGGCGCAACTCAGACCGATGGGAAGGGTTTTGAACGGGGCGGGGCAGCGATCGTTCAAGGACGAGTGGTTGATGGGGTCAGCACGGCGAACAGACGAGGGTCCACGGTGGAGGCTTCGCCTTGCCGCGGCGGGGGCAGCGGGGTTGGGGTGCATCGCGGGGCTGTCGCTGATCGTCGCGAACGCGACCGGAGCGGGGGTCGGATCGAGGCACGCCGCCGCCGCTCAGCAACACGGGTCGCCGCCGCATCGCGCGCTCGTCCATGGCTTCAACGGCGACAACGCGGAGGGGACGATCGCCAACCTGACGCCGTACACCTGGACGTTCGTGACGAAGGCCGCGAGCAATACCGGCCCCGGCAACAACTACTGGAACAACAGCTTCCCGGCGACGCTTCAGCCCGGGCAGAGCTTCACCTACTCGATCAGGCCGCAGGCGAACTACGCGACGACCCGTAAGTACAACGGGTTCTTCACCTACAAGGTCGACACGATCAACCACACCGAGTACCTGACGGTCGATCTCGAGGGCGCGCACTGCACGGGCATCTGCTTTGACCGGGACGGTCCTCCGCTGGTGCCGAAGGCGTACAACGCGACGCGTCCGCCCGACACCCACAACGGCGTCAGCGATACCGACTTCGGTCCGGCGACGCAGAACGCGGAGATCGGCTGGAGCACGAGTGGCTCGACCTACGTGTTTCCGCCCAACCAGAACAGCGACTTCAACTTCAGCTTCGAGGCCCACGGCAACTACACGCTCGACGCCTCGAAGTCGCCCGCGCAGCTGCCTTCGCTGATCAACGCCTTGTGCGCAAACGTCTCGGGGACGACCTGCTCGTTCGCGCAGGCCGGAGACATCCGCTGGTCGATCGGCGATCCCGTCGCCCAGACGGGAACGATCAAGAGCTGCGACTCCGAGCCGCCCAGCCTGAACACGGGCCGCCAGGTGAAGAATCCCCCGGCTGACTCCCCCGACTGGCACGAGGTGACGGTCGAGGCGAAGCGGACGAAGTCCGTGAGCGTCGGCGGCAGCCTCAGCGCCTCGGCCGAGGCCAAGCTGTTCGGGGTGATCGACACGGAGGTCACGGCGAAGATCGGGGTCGAGCACGAGTGGTCCGAGACCACGACGTTCGAGAAGAGCACGCGGGTCTACGTGCCCCGGAACTGGGTCGCGGGCATCTGGGTCGCCCCGGTGATCGGCAAGGTCACCGGCACCTTGATGGTGACGACCAAGAACGCGAGCTACACGATCACGAACTTCGAGCAGACGGCGAGCGGCGTCAGCAAGAACCTGACGACGCCGGCGTTCAACATCATGACCAACTCCCGGCAGATGACGCCGCAGGAGTGGCAGGCGGTCTGCAAGAAGGGGGCCGATGTGGTCGAGCCGAACCCCCCGCCAACCGGGCTCGGATGAGGGGCGATCGCCGATGAGCAAGCGGAAGCGCACGATCACCGTCGCCGGCAGCGCGGCGCTCGCCGCCCTCGTCGCGATCGGGATCCAGCTGGGCTCGAGCACGAGCGCGATCGGCAGCCCGGGCGACACGCAGACGATCGACGCGAAGACGAACCCGACCGCGGCCGCGCAGGCGCTGAACGCCTGCGCCGCCGGCGCCCAGTGCAAGTTCACCCCTGCCGGTAAGGCCCAGGTTGCGCTCGACGCTCCCCGGATCCTCGGCGACGCGCTCTACAACTGTGGCGGTGCCGAGGCCGAGGACACGGTGGCGATCAGCGACGAGCGTTCTCAGTCGACCTCGCTCGAGGAATCGCTGTCGGTGAAGGCATCGGTCGAAATCCTCGAGGTCGCGAAGGTCTCGGTCGAGGCCGAGGTGAACAGCAAGCAGCTGGACGAGGTCGCCACCAAGACGACGCAGACGAACTCTGTCAGCGTCGAACCCGGGGAGATCGGGTGGACGGAGACGCAGGTCCCGACGGCGACCCTGACCGGCACGTATTCGATCACCAACGGCGGCAGCCAGATCAACGTCATCAACGTTGTCCTGAACTTCCCGGGGTTCGGCGTCCCCGACGACAAGTCGCTGAACGCGATCAGCTTCACCAGCAAGCACGAGAAGATGACCGACCAGGACCGCAAGGACCGCTGCTCGGTGCTGCCGCCGCTGAATCCGGCCGGGATCGCGGCGCCCGGTGCGCCCGGTGCCGCGACCAGCCACATCCTCGTGATCTGCGGCCGTGGCCGGGGGTGCGCGAACCGTCGCACGGTGACCGGCATCGATCAGCCGCTCACGCGCGGCACGCGCGTCTCACTCGTCCGGGGGCGAGTGATCTACGCGACCGGCGTGATCGGGAATCGTGGTGGCGTTCTGCGGGCCCGGCGCCCCGTCCGGCGGGGCAGCTACACGCTGCTGTTAAGTGGGCCGCACAATGCGAGCATGCTCTCGGCGAAGGTCCGCTGAGCTGTAGGCCAACCAAGATTGGAGGCTGACATGCCGCTGTACCTCGGCCGCTTCAAGTACTCGCCCGATGCGATCAGGGCGATGATCGACGACCCGCAGGACCGCGGTGCCGCCGCCGAGCAGGCTGCCGCGTCGCTCGGCTGCAAGCTTCAGGGCATCTGGTGGTCGCTCGGAGAGCGCGACGGCGTATTCCTGTTGGAGGCACCGGACACCGTCGCCGTCGTCGCCCTCTCGATGGCGGTCGGCGCGAGTGGTCAGATCAGCACCGAGACGATCCCGCTGCTCGACATGAACGAGGCGCAGGACGCGATGCGTCGCGCGGCCGGCGCGGAGTTCCAGCCGCCCAGCTGACCGAGAGTCTCAGCGTGGGGCCGCAGCGACGGCACGCGCCGCTGCGTTCAGCGCGCTCGTCGATGCGCGTGCGAAGCTGCGCCCAGTGAACGACTCCCTGCGCCTGCGTACAAAACAGATCGTCTGTCCCGACGGGATCCGGGCGGGGGAGGTGGTCGTGGAGCACGGTCGGATCGCGTCGGTGGGTCCGGTCACGCGTGAGCGCGACCGTGCGATCGACCTCGGCGAGCGCCTGCTCGTGCCCGGCTACATCGACACGCACGTGCACGGCGGCGGCGGCGCACAGTGCAACACGGCGGACCCCGACGAGATCGCAGCGGTGGCGCGCTTTCACGCCAGCCACGGGACGACCGGGCTCGTGGCGACGACCGTTCCCGCGCCGGTCGAAGACCTGTGCGCGTCGCTCGCAGCGATCGCCCGGTGCCGGGCCCCTACCCTGCTCGGCGCCCATCTCGAAGGTCCCTTCCTCAACCGTGAGCGTCCGGGCGCGCTCGACCCCGCGATGTTCCTCGATCCCCGCCGCGAGCCGGTCGAGCGCCTGCTTGCCGCCGGCGCGGGGACTCTGCGCGTCATGACCGTGGCTCCGGAGCTCCCCGGAGCGCTCGAGCTGATCGCGCGGCTCGCCGGGGCAGGGGCGGTCGCGTCGATCGGCCACACCGAGGCTTCCGATCGACGGGTTCGCGAGGCGGTCGATGCCGGAGCGACCGCCGCGACGCACGTGTTCAACGGGATGGCGCCCTTTCACCACCGCGCGCCGGGCGTCGTCGGCGCGGTCGCCGATCTCGAGCAGGTCAGCTGCGAGGTGATCTGCGACGGCGTCCACGTCGATCCGGTGGCGCTGCGGATGTTCTACCGCGCGAAGGGAGCGTCCGGCATCCGCCTCGTGACCGACGCGATCGCCGGGGCGGGGATGCCCGACGGCGAGTACCCGCTCGGGAGAGGGGTGGTCACGATCGCCGGTGGCCGGCCGGCGATCGCCGGCGAGCAGCGGCTCGCCGGCAGCAGGCTCACGATGGAGGCCGCGGTTCAGAACGCCGTTCGCTTCCTCGAGATCCCGATCGAGGAAGCGGTGCTGATCGCCTCGGCCAACTCCGCTCGGCTACTCGGCCTCGCCGATCGCAAGGGCGCGGTCGCGCCCGGCCTCGACGCCGACCTGGTCGTGCTCGACGATCAGCTTTCGGTCGAGGCGACGATGGCCGCGGGACGGTGGATCACCGATCCACCGTGAGCCCCGCGGCCCCGTAGATCACGCGGCCTGCTTGGCCGGCTCGGGCTTGCTGATCCACTGCTCGACCCATCGGCCGGTGACCTGGCGGGTCGCGGCGTTGACCCGGTTGAAGGCGTTGATCGTCGCGATCGCGAGCACGAGTGCCGCGAGTTGCGGCTCGTCGTAATGGCGCGCTGCCTCGTCCCAGACATCGTCCGAGACGGCGTCCGGACGGTCGGCGAGCCGCGTGACGGCCTCGGTCAGCGCCAGCGCGGCGCGCTCCGCGTCGCTGTAGTACGGAGACTCCCGCCAGGCACCGACCATGAAGACGCGCTCGTCGGGCTCGCCCGCCGCCTTGAGCTCGCGGGAATGCATGTCCAGGCAGACGCTGCACCCGTTGATCTGGCTCGCGCGCGCCTCGACCAGGTACAGGGTGGTGGCGGGCAGTCCGGAGCTGCGGACGGCCGCGCCGAGGTTCTGAAGCGCCTGCAGCGCGCCGGGAACGGTGAGCGCGGGGTTCTTGATTCGCGATCCCATGTTGATCCTCCGTCTTGTCGTTGCTCTGATTGATTGACACGCGACGGAGGAGAAACGTGACACCGCCCGGACGTACACGGCGTGAGCCGAGAACGGCGTTACTCGTAGGTCAGGAACTCCAGCCGGTTCCCCCAGGGGTCGCTCGTGTAGAAGCGACGGGCGCCGGGAAGCTCCGTGTCCCAGACCACCTCCGCGCTGGCTGCCGCGAGTCGGTCCGCGATTCGGTTGAGACCGTCTGCCGTGACCCGGATCGCGGGATGAGCCTTCCCGGCCGGAGCGAAGTCGTCGTCGATGCCCACGTGCAGCTGGTGTCCGCCGAGTGCGAACCACGCGCCGCCGCGGACGCGCAGCGACTCCGGCTTCGGCAGCTCCGAGAGTCCGAGGACCCGGCCGTAGAAACGGCGGGCCTGCTCTTCGCTCCCGCTCGGAGCCGCGAGGAGGACATGGTCGATTCCGACGAACGTCTCGCCGTCGCCGCCGGGTTCCGCCCACACGCGGTCGAATGCCGCCTGGTCCAGTGGCAGCAACCAGCACGCGGCGATCCGTTCGGAACGGACCCGGTAGAGCCCAACGGTCGACCATCGCTGCTCGACGCCATCGATCGTCGCGGAGCCGTCGGTGAGCGAGGCGAGATGCTCGCGCTCGCCGACCAGCAGCTCACCGGGGTGCAGCCGCAAGCTGTCGGACGCGAGCCTTCGGCGCCGATCGAAGTACGCCAGCACCTCATCGACGCCGCGGTAGCGACCCGCGATCGCGTTCGCGCCCGGCACGGTCCACTCGACGTCGTCGGTCAGCAGCGCCCGCACCGGCTCGGCGTCGCCGCCCGCGTACATCTCGTTCTGCGCCGCGTGCAGGCGCTGCAGCAGCAACTCGGCGGCGGCTCGATCCACGGAGCGCCTAGAAGTCGGGCTCGGCGGGAAGCCCCGCGTAGTTCTCCGCGAGGCTCCGCGCCGCCGCCTGCGAGCGCTTCAGGTACTCGAGCCGCGCCAGCTGAAGCTTCTCGTCAAACGGGCCGTGCCCGAGGTCGTGCAGCAGCTGGGTCATGTAGTTGGAGAAGTCCTGCGCCCGCCACACGCGCCGCAGTGCGCGCTCCGAGTAGCGCCGGATCGGCTCGTCCGAGCCGGTCCGGTAGAAGCCGGCGACCGCCGCGGCCATCAGCCGGGCGTCGTTGACCGCCAGGTTGAGCCCCTTGGCGCCCGTCGGCGGGACGATGTGGGCGGCGTCGCCCGCGAGCAGCAGCCGCCCGTACTGCATCGGCTCGCAGACGAAGCTGCGCATCGGTGTGATCGCCTTGTCGAACACCTCACCCTCATTGACGCGCCATCCCTCGCTGGCGAGCCTGATCTGGAGCTCCTCCCAGACGCGCCGGTCGGGCCAGTCGTCGAGTCGCTCCTCGAGCGGGACCTGGATATAGAGGCGGCTCACCTCCTTCGAGCGCATCGTGTAGAGCGCGAAGCCACGCTCGTGCCAGGCGTAGATCAGCTCGTCGGTGGCCGGTTCGGCTCGCGCGAGGATCCCGAGCCAGCCGAACGGATACTCGATCTCGTAGAAGCTGAGGACCCCTGGCGGGATCGCGGGCCGGCAGACCCCATGGAAGCCGTCGCAGCCGGCGACGAAGTCGCACTCGAGCTGCTGCGCTGAACCCGAGGCATCGGTATAGGTAACCCGAGGGCGCTCCGAGTCGAGCTCGTGGACGGCGGTGTCGGCGACCTCGAAGTGCAGCGGCAGCTCGCGGTCGAGCGCGTGCGCGATCAGGTCCTTCAGCACCTCGTGCTGGCCGTAGATCGTCACGTGCCGGCCGGTCAGCTCGGTGATCGCGATTTGGATCGTCTCGCCGCGGCAGCGGAGCTTGATCCCGTCGTGCTCGAGCGCCTCCCGATCGAGCCGCTCGGCCACACCCAGCTCGCGCATCAGATCGACCGTGTTCTGCTCGAGCAGCCCGGCGCGAGCCCGGCGCTCGACGTATTCGCGGTCGCGGTTCTCGACGATCACGCACTCGACACCGTGACGCTGGAGCAGCAGCCCGAGCGTCAGTCCGGCGGGCCCGGCGCCGACGATGCCTACCTGCGTGCGCACATCAGATCGGGTACTCGCGAGGCTGCTCCTGGACGGTGATCCAGCGCAGCTCGGTGAACTCCTCGAGCGCGGCGCGGCCGCCGAAGCGGCCCCAGCCGCTCGCCTTGACGCCGCCGAACGGCATCTGCGGCTCGTCCTGCACGGTCGTGTCGTTGACGTGGCAGATGCCGCTCTCGATCCGCTGCGCGAGCTCGAGCGCGGCCGGCACGTTCTCGCTGAAGACGGCCGCGGAGAGCCCGTACTCGGTGTCGTTGGCGACGGTCGACCGCCTCGTCGGGACCGTCGACCGGGACGACCGAGACGAGCGGGCCGAACGACTCCTCGGAGTAGATCCGCATGTTCGGCGTCGACGCCGCTGCAGCACCGTCGGCGGGAAGCAGGGTCCCGTGCGCCGCGCCGCCGGTGAGCGCCTCGCGCGCCCTGGGCGACCGCGTCGTCGACGAGCGCGCCGACGCGCTCGAGCGCCTGCCGCGTTGATCAGCGGGCCGATCGCGGTGCTCGGCCTCGCGCGGGTCGCCGATCGGCAGCGCGCTCGCCCGCGCGGCGAGCTTCTCCGCGAGCGCGTCCGCGACCGAGCGGTCGGCGACGATCCGCTCGGTCGACATGCAGATCTGGCCCTGGTGGAAGAACGCGCCGAAGCTCGCCGCCGCGGCGGCACGGTCGAGGTCGGCGTCGCCCAGCACGATCATCGGCGCCTTGCCGCCCAGCTCGAGCAGCACGCGCTTGAGGTGCCGGCCGGCCTTCTCGGCGATGATCCGTCCGACCCGGGTCGAGCCGGTGAAGTTGATCCGCCGCGTCGCCGGATGCGCGATCAGCGCGTCGACGACCGTCGCCGGCGTCCTCCGGGGCGTTGGTGATCAGGTTGATGACGCCCGCGGCGGCAGGCCCGCGTCGACGAGCGCGCGCGCGACCTCGGCGTGCGTCCGCGGGCAGAGCTCCGACGCCTTCAGCACGACCGTGTTCGCGTACGCGATCGGCGTCGCGACCGAGCGCGTCGCGAGGATCACCGGCGCGTTCCACGGCGCGATCGCGACGACCACCCCGGCGGGCTGCCGCACCCCCATCGCGAGCTTGCCCGGCACGTCGGACGGGATCACCTCGCCGACGAGGCCGTACGCCTGCGCGGCGGCCTCGCGCAGCATGCCGGCGGCAAGCTGGACGTTGAACATCCCCCAGCCGAACACGCCGCCGGTCTCCTCGGTCACGATCCCGGCGATCTGCTCGGCCCGTTCGGACAGCAGGTCCGCGGCCTTCAGCAGGATCCGCCGGCGCTCGCCCGGCTGGCTACGGGACCACTCCCCGAATGCCGCGCGGGCCGCGTCGGCGGCGGCGTTCGCGTCCTCGGGCCCGGCCGCGGCCGCGGTGCCGACCACCTCGCCGGTGAACGGGAATCGTTGCTCGTACTCGCGGCCGGAGCGAGCGTCGACCCACTCGCCGCCGATCAACAGTTGCTGGTCTGCCATCGCTCTCTCGCTTTCGCTTCGCCCAACACTCCTCGCGGGAACACAAGCGTCACCCCGACCGCCATCGTGTCGAGTCCTACCAGATACCGGCCGCGGTCTGTTTGCCTCGCGCGCAGGATTGATTGCCTCCCCGCGCGCGCGGTGCTGGCAATCGCCGTCATCGTGTAACTAGAGTTCCGGCCGGTTTGGCAAACGGTGATGTCCTCTGGACGCCGCCGGCGGACTTGCGGCAGAGCACCGAGGTCGGGCGCTTCATGGAGTTCGCGCGTGGGCGTCGCGGCCGTGACTTCGGGTCATACGGCGAGCTGTGGAAGTGGTCGGTCGACGACCTCGAGGGGTTCTGGGAATCGGTCTGGCAGTTCTTCGGGATCCGCTCGCACGCTCCGTACGAGCGCGTGCTCGGGCGCCGCGAGATGCCCGGGGCCGAGTGGTTCGTCGGCGCGCGGGTGAACTACGCGGAACACCTCGTCGGGCTCGAGGAGGATCGCGACCGCGTCGCGGTTCTCGCGCGCTCGCAGACCCGGCCGGAGCGCGAGCTCACGTTCGGCGAGCTCCGCGACCAGGCCGCGCGCGTACGCGCCGGGCTGCAGCGGCTCGGCGTCGGGCCGGGCGACCGGGTCGTCGCGTACTGCCGAACATCCCCGAGACGCTCGTGGCGTTCATCGCGACGGCGAGCCTCGGTGCGATCTGGGCTACGTGCGCACCCGAGTTCGGCGCCCGCAGCGTGATCGATCGGTTTTCGCAGATCGAGCCGAAGGTGATGATCGCGGTCGGCGGCTATGGCTACCGGGACAAGTACGTCGATCGGCGCGAGCAGGTGGCGACGATCCGGTCGGGCCTGCCGACGCTGGAGCACGTCGTCTGGGTCCCGTATGGCGATGCGCGCGTCGAGGACGCGAGCACGTGGGGCGAGCTGATGGCCGAGCCGGCGCCGCTCGAATTCGACCCGGTGGCGTTCGACCACCCGCTGTACGTGCTGTTCTCCTCGGGCACCACCGGGCTCCCGAAGGCGATCGTCCACGGCCACGGCGGGCAGCTCGTCGAGCACCATAAGAACCAGGGGATCGGTTGGGACCTGAAGCCCGGCGGGCGGCTGCAGTGGTTCTCGACGACCGCCTGGATGATGTGGAACGCCCTGGTCTCGGCGCTGCTGTTGCGCTCCTCGATCGTGATGCTCGACGGTGACCCCGGCTGGCCCGACCTGCTCGAGCAATGGCGGCTCGCCGAACAGCTCGAGCCGACCGTGATGGGGGTGGCGCCGCCGTACCTGATGGCGTGCCGGAAGGCGGGCCTGGAGCCCGGACGCGATCTCAGCCTCGGATCGATCCGGGCATTCTGCACGGCGGGGTCGCCGCTTCCAGCCGAGGGCTACCGCTACGTGAACGAGCAGCTTCCGGGCGTGCTGCTGATCAACGGCTCGGGCGGCACCGACGTCTGCTCGGGGATCGTCCAGGGGTCGTTCGCGCTACCGGTGTACGAGGGCGAGATCTCGGGGCCCTGCCTCGGAGTCGACGCGTGCGCGTTCGACCCGGATGGGAACGAGATCGTCGGCGAGCTCGGCGAGCTCGTGATCCGCAAGCCGATGCCGTCGATGCCGGTCAAGCTCTGGGGCGACGACGACGGCTCGCGCTACCGCGCGTCGTATTTCGACCGCTACCCCGGCGTATGGCGCCAGGGGGATTGGATCCGGTTCACCGAGCGCGGGAGCTGCGTGCTCGCCGGCCGCTCGGACGCGACGCTCAACCGCGGCGGCGTGCGGCTCGGCACCGGCGAGTTCTACGCCGTCGTCGAGGACTTCGATGAGATATCCGACGCGCTCGTCGTCCACCTCGAGGATCCCGAGGGCGGGCTCGGCGAGCTGCTGCTGTTCGTCGTCCCCGCGTCCGGCATCACCGTCGACGACGAGCTGCGCGGCCGGATCGTCGCGGCGTTGCGCGCCGAGCTCTCACCGCGTCATGTCCCGGACGCGATCCACTCGGTCCCCGACGTGCCGCGAACACTGACCGGCAAGAAGCTCGAGGTGCCGGTCAAGCGGATCTTCCGCGGCGAGCCGCCCGAGCGCCTCGCGAGCCGCGACTCGCTCGTCAACCCGGCGGCGCTCGACGCGTTCGTGACGCTCGCCCGCGAGCGGTCATCGCGCGGTACTGCTTTAACATGAGCGGTGCCCCCGGGCGGGTGACGGGCCCCGGGGCGAATTGGTTGGCGAGGTCAGGAGAGAGCGGTAAATGACGAGTGCTTCCGAAGCGGTGGGCACGGTCGGCGCACCCGAGCGCTGGCGGGTCGCGGCCGGTAGCCCGTCGCGGCGGCTCGATGCCTGGCGCGATGTTCTCGCGGCCACGCACCTCGCGTTCGACGTGCGCGCCAGCTCGCGCGCGTCCTCGGAATTCCACGGCGCCGTTACCCGCCGCAGGCTCGGCGACCTGATGCTGGTCGACTGCGCCGCGACGCCGTTCATCGGACAGCGCGGAGACAGGATTATGGACGGCGGTCGCGAGCAGCGCCGGCACGAGAGCATCCTCGGCTTTCAGTTCGTCGGCCGGGGCGTCGAGCTGGTGCGAGAAGGCGGGCGGCAGCTCGCGGTCTCCGCGGGCGACGTGGTGCTTTGGGACGGGCTGCAACCGACGAACGTCGAGATCGTCGAGCCGTTCTACAAGCGCACGCTGATCTTCCCCCGCGACCGGGTGCTGGCGGTCTGCCCGCGGCTGGCCGAGCAGGACGTGTTCCCGTCGCTCGACGGCAACGGCCCGGCGCGGTTGCTTGTTCGCTACATGAACGCGCTCGCGCTGGAGCTGCCGCGACTCGACGAGCCCGCCCGCGCCTCCGCCGCGAGCGCTGCGCTCGAGCTGCTGCGCGGCGCGATCGAGCCGACGCTGCCCACGACCCGTGCCGCCACGCGCGCCGCGATGCGAGCCGAGATCGGCCGTTACATCCGCACGCACCTCCAGGACGAGGCGCTCGGTCCGGCATCGATCGCGCGCGCGTACTCGATGTCGATCCGCGCGCTGCACGCGCTGTTCGAGGACATCGACCAGTCGGTCGCGGGGCTC
The DNA here is from genome assembly GCA_963770735.1 of uncultured Solirubrobacterales bacterium. Classification (GTDB taxonomy): domain Bacteria; phylum Actinomycetota; class Thermoleophilia; order Solirubrobacterales; family Solirubrobacteraceae; genus Palsa-465. The sequence continues at coordinate 885,152 of CAVYRB010000003.1, forward strand.
GTGCGCAGCGAGCGGCTGGCGCGCTGCATGGAGGACCTCCGCCGGCCATCGGGCGGCTCGGTCACCGAGATCGCGTTCCGCTGGGGCTTCTCCGACGCCGCCCACTTTTCGCGCCTGTTCAAGCGCGCGTTCGGGATCACGCCGAGCGTGGTCCGGCACGAGGCCCGCGAGGGCGAGCGCTAGCCGCGCCGATCAAGCACCCGCGCCGCCTTGCCCTCGCTGCGGGGAATCGTCCCCGGGTCGAGCACCGAGACGGGGATCCGCAGCCCTGTTCGCTCCTTGAGCAGCAGCTCCAGCTGCGTCGCGAGCGCGCCGCGGTCGAGCTCGCCGGTGGGCTCGCATTCGAGCCGCAGCTCGTCGAGCGGTCCCAGCCGCTCGAGCACCAGCTGGTAGTGCGGCGATACCCCATCGACCTTCAGCAACACTTCCTCGACCTCGGACGGGTACAGGTTCACTCCGCGGACGATCAACATGTCGTCGAGCCGGCCGCGCAGACCGGCGATTCGCACGGTCGTGCGACCGCAGACGCACGGCTCCTCGACCAGCCGTCCGAGGTCGCCGGTGCGGTAGCGGATCAGCGGCAGCGCCTCCTTGGTCAGCGAGGTGAACACGAGCTCGCCTTCTCTGCCTGGCTCCACCGGTTGGCCCGTCGCCGGGTCCACGACCTCGACGAGGAAATGGTCCTCGTGGACGTGCAGCCCGTCGCGCGCCTCGAGGCACTCCGCCGCAACGCCGGGGCCGCACATCTCCGACAGGCCGTAGAAGTTGACCGCCCTCAGCCCGAGCGCACGCTCAATTTCGATACGCAGCTCCTCGGTCCACGGCTCCCCGCCGAACAGCCCGAGCTCGAGTCGCAGATCGCCAGCGCCCTCAGCTTCGAGCGCATGCGCGATCACCAGCGCGTAGGACGGGGTGGAGACCAGCACCTGGGCGCCGAGATCGCGGATCAGCATCGCCTGGCGGGCCGTACGGCCGCCCGACACGGGCACAACCGTCGCCCCCAGCCGCTCGCCGCCCTGATGAAAGCCGAGCCCGCCGGTGAACAGGCCATAGCCGTTGGCGTTGTGGACCACCATCCCCGCGCGCACGCCCGCCATCGCCATGCACCGCGCGATCAGCTCGGTCCAATGCTCGAGGTCGGCGGCGGTATACCCGACGAGCGTCGGCTTCCCGCGCGTGCCGCTCGATGCGTGGACGCGGACAAGCTGCTCGCGCGGTACCGCGAGCAGCCCGAACGGATAGTGCTCGCGCAGGTCGGACTTGGTGGCAAAGTCGACGCGCCGGAGGTCGTCGAGGGCGGGTAACTCGGCGCCGGTCTCGATCCCGGCGGCGATCAGCCGCCTCGCGCCGAGCGGCTGGCTCGCGATCACCCGGTCGACGGTCGCGCGCATTCGCTCGAGCTGGAGCGCCCGCAGCTGCTCGCGCGGCAGCGCCTCGACCGGGTCGCGGAGCGGCGTCTCAGGCGGCGCGTTCACGCCCCGTCCAGTGGCGCTCGAGGTTGTGCACCAGCGCCGGGCTCAGATGGCAGCGGGCCTGCTCGATCGCGAACAGCGCCATGTACTCGCGAAACGTGTCGAGCGGCTCCTCGCCGACCCGCATCGCGGCCCGGTTGGCGGCCGCGTTGACGAGGCCGGAGTCCGTGAGCGCGGCGGTCCGCGCCTCGATCGCGCCGTCTACCTCGTCAACCTCGACGACCTCGTCGCAGAGCAGCGCCGCGTCGGCCTCGCCCGCGACCCACTCACGCCCGGAGAGGATCGCCTGACGCGCCGCGCGGTCGCCGACGAACCGGGGGAGGCGGAGCGGCGACGCGCCGGGGATGATCCCCTCCTTGCGCGCGGGGAGGAACAGCCGTGACCCCCGGGCCGCGATCACGTGGTCGACCACGTGCAGGAGCTGGCAGGCACCGCCGATCGCGTAGCGCTCGACCGCCGCGACCCATAGTTTCTCGGTGACAGTTCCGTCGTCGGCGAGAACGCCACGGAAGATCTTGTTGACGTACGCGAGGTCGCGGACCAGGAAGAACAGGTAGTCGAGCCGGCCCTCGTACAGGTCGGTGAGGTTGAGCCCGGCGCCGAAGATCCGCTGCGACGGGTGCCGCGGGTGATCGACGAACCCGCCCCGGAGCACGCCGACCTCGATCCGCGGATCGAGCAGGATCAGGTCGGTCGCCCACTCGCTCGGCCAGATCGTCGACCCGTCCTCGGCGTTCAGATGACGCGGGTTGCGAAGCTCGAGGATCCCCGCATTGCCGCGCCGTTCGACGAGCACGGTGCCGAAGTCGATCCTGCCCTCGGCCAGGAACTCGTCGAGCCGCGCGAGCGCCTCTGCGGTGGGGCGCAGCATCGACTCGACCAGGTGCAGGCCGGTGCGCGGGTCCGACAGCACGTCGGCCGCGAACTGCCCCTGGAGGAGCTCGACGCCGTGCTTGTCGGCCAGCGGCCGCGCGCGCTCGGCGTCCAGCTCCGCTTCGGTGGGCAGCAGCCCGGGGTCGCGCGCGGCCCCGTCGCGCACCAGCTGCTCGAGGCGCACGGGTCGCGTGCACGCGGCGGTCAACTCGTCGTACAGCTCGATTGCGTCCACGGCGGCAGTCTCCGCCCGCGGACGGTGCGGCGTCAACCCAGAGCCCGACGGGGCGTGCGCGCCGGAGCAAACAGCGCCGCGCTGAATGGCTGGCCCGACGGGGAGCGCGGCGGTAGATTCGCGCCACCGTCGGTACCCGCTCCGCAAGGAGGTCCTCGTATGGCCGTCCTGTCCCACGTCAGTGTCCCAGCGGACGCTCTCCGCGAGTTCGAGTCGTTGCTCGGCGCCGACCGCGTGCTCAGCACCCAGGCCGACCTCGACGAGTGGCGCGACCCGTTCCAGCACCCGAGCTGGGACGAGTACACCGCCTCGGCGGTGCTGATGCCCGAGACCGTCGAGGAGATCCAGGGGGTGGTGCGTACCGCGAACCGTTTCGGCGTGCCGCTGTGGACCCACTCGCAGGGACGCAACAACGGCTACGGCGGACCCGCCCCACGGGTTAAGGGCTCGGTGATCGTGTCGCTACGGCGGATGAACCGGGTGCTCGAGATCAACGAGGAGCTCGGCTACGCGGTGGTCGAGCCCGGGGTGCGGTGGTTCGACCTGTACGAGGCGATCAAGGCGGGAGGCCATCGGCTGATGCTGTCCGTCGCCGACGTGGGGTGGGGGAGCGTGATCGGCAACACGCTCGACCACGGCATGACCTACCTGCCGTACGGCGTGGACATGGGCATGCAGTGCGGGATGGAGGTGGTGCTCGCGAACGGCGATGTGATGCGCACGGGGATGGGCGCGATGCCGGGCAGCCGCGCCTGGCACGTCTACAAGCGCGGTCTCGGGCCCACGCCGGACCAGCTGTTCATGCAGTCGAACTTCGGGATCGTGACGAAGATGGGCGTGTGGCTGATGCCCTACCCGGAGGTCTACATGCCGATCTGGGTGCGCGTCTGGAAGGACGCCGACCTCGGCCCGCTGGTCGACACGCTCCGGCGGCTGATGCTCGACGACACGATCCGGATGGTCCCCCAGATCATGAACACGGTGCTGTACGGATCGGTGTTCTCGAACCGTGAGGAGTGGTGGCAGGGCGACGGGCCGATGCCCGAGGAGTCGATCGACCGGATGGCCCGCGAGCTCGAGATCGGGCGCTGGCTGATCCGCGCCGCGCTCTACGGCGACGAGGCCGTCGTCGATCACCGCTTCGCGAAGGTCAAGGAGGCGTTCGGGCAGATCGAGGGCGCCGACGTGTGGGGGGCCAAATGCGCGCCGGAGGAGATCCCCAACCTCAAGGACCCCGCTGAGCGGATCCAGGGCGGCGTCCCGAGCCTCGACCTGAACGCGATGACCGCGTGGTACGGGGGAGAGGAGGGCGGCCACATCGGCTTCTCGCCGGTGGCGCCCCTGACCGGCCCCGACGCCGTCGCCCTACGCGACCTGTTGCGGGGGATGATCGAGGAGGCCGGGCTCGACTACATCGCGGCGATGCTCTGCGTCAACGCCCGCAGCTTCGCGCACATCACGCTGATCATCTTCGACACCAAGAACGAGCCGCAGGCGCGCGCCGCCTATGACGTCGCCAAGCGCCTGGTCCGGGACGCCGCCAAGCTCGGGTACGGCGAGTACCGCGCGCACCTCGACTTCATGGACCTCGCGACCGACCAGTACTCGTTCGGCGACCACTCGTACCGGCGCTTCTGCGAGACGATCAAGGACGCGGTCGACCCGAACGGGATCCTGTCGCCGGGCAAGCAGGGGATCTGGCCGCGGGGGATGCGAGGGGACGGCTAGGACAAGCGTTCTTTGCGGATTTATCCCTCTATGTGGTGGATAGATCCGCAAAGAACGCGCTACAGCACCTCGAGCAAGTCCGCCACCCGTTCGATCGCCGCGTCCGGGCGCCGGCGCTCCGGCACCTCGTCGAGGTCGATCTGGCCGCTGATCCCGCTACGCACCAGGACCGTGCGGGCCCCGCCCATCCGGCCCAAGGCGACGTCCATCCCCAGGTCGTCGCCGACTACGAGCAGATCGCTAACTGGAACCCCCATCCGCGCGCCAAGCTCATGCAAAGCCGCCCGCGAGGGCTTGCCGAGCACCTTCGGGCGCTTGCCCGAGACCTTCGCGATCGCGGCGGTGATCATCGCGCCGCGGCTGAAGATGATCCCGTTCGCGCCCGCGTAGCCGCGCACGTAGCTGCTCGTCAGCAGCGGCGCGCCGCGGATCACGGCGCGGGCCGCCCGCTCGATCGCCGGCAGCTCGACGGCATCGAGGTGCGCGACGTACACGGCCTCGGCGTCACCGCCGTCGGTCAACTCCACGCCGCGCGCCGCCATCCACGACCGAATCGATTCCGACGCGAACGTCTGCACCCGCGCGCCGGGGTGACGGCGCAGCAGGTAGCTGGTGGCGCTGTCGGTCGGGGTCATCATCTCCTCGTCGGCGATCGGCAGCCCATCCTCGCGTAGCCCCGCCGCGATCCGCGCCGAGGGCACGTGGCTGCCGTTGGTGAACAGCACCAGGCGACGCCCCGACGCGCGGATTCGGTCGAGCACCTCTTCCGCGCCGGGCTGCGGCTCCGCGCGGCCGTCAGGACCCCGGTGCACGAGGGTTCCGTCGACGTCGAACACGACTCCGCGGACGCCGGCGAGCGAGAGCGCCACTACGCGCGCGTCCCGGCGATCGCGTCGACCTGCTCGGCGGGCATCGTCAGCCGCAGCAGCAGCTCCTCATCGGATATCGACGAGCCGAACTTCTCGCGCGCGCCATCGAGCGTGATCGGCTCGAGCCCCGCCAACTTGCGCGCCTGGGGGCGGTCGAGCACGTGCTCGGCGATCTGCGGGTCGACCGGCGCGGGCGGCTCGCCGTAGTGCCCGAGGAAGTAGCGCACGGTCTCGTTCGAGATGTGGGTCCAGCGCTCCTTGTCGATCACGTTCCGCGCCGCCTGGCTCGCGATCAGCTGGGAAACCGGGGTGACGATGATCGGGTAGCCCATCTCCGCGCGAACACGGGTGACCTCATCAAGCACCTCGTCGAACAGCTCGGGGCGGCCGATCTCCGAGAGCATCCGCCGCGTGGTCGTGACCATCCCGCCCGGGAGCTGGTGGGTGTAGTAGACCGCGTCGAACTCGCGCGGGGTCCCGAAGGGCAGGTCCTTGTCGCGCGCGAGCTGCGAGAAGTGCTCGGAGACCGGCGCCTGCGCGTCGAGATCGAGCCGGTGCGCGAAGCCGGTGGCCTCGAGGTTCCGCGCGGTGTTGAACACCTCGGGCTGAGAAGTCCCGCGCGACAGCGGGCCCGACGCGGTGTGGACGACCTGGAAGCCCGCCTTGACGCCCTCGACGTACACGAACGGGGCCAGCCCGATCGTGCAGTGGCTGTGTAGCTCGACCGGGCGCTCGCCGGCGGCGGCGAGGAAATGCGGCGCGAGCTCACGGACCGCGTCCGCGGTGAGCAGCCCGCCGGGGTCCTTCAAGTAGATGCGATCCATATCCGGGCAGTCGGCCAACGCAGCCGCCCGCTCGGCGTAGTACGCGTGGGTGTGGACCTCGCTGATCGAGTAGGTGAGCCCGAGCACAACCTCGTCGATCCCCTCGGCGTGGGCCAGCGCCGCCAGCCGGCGCAGGCGGTCGGGCTCGTTCGAGGGGTCGGCGAACTGGATCCTGCGCAGCCCGTTGCGGGCGACGAGCCGGAAAGAGAGTCGCATCACCTCCTCGTCGCACGGCACCCACGAGATGAACCGCATCCCGGTCGAGATCATTCCCAGCGGCGTGTTCGGCATCGCCTCGCTCATCAGCCGGATCAGCTCCCACGGGTCCTCGTGGTGGAAGCGAACCGACACCGCCATGTGCGTGCTCGAAGTGAAGTCGAGCGCGTCGTAGCCGACCCGGTTGAGTGCCGGCGCGATCGCAACGACGTCCCGGGTAGTCAGCCCGGTCGCGCTCCACAGGCTCTGATTGCCGTCCCGGATCGTCGTGTCGACGAAGCCGATCGCGTTCACCGCTGAGCCCCGAACGTCTTCATCACCAGCGACAGCGCGTCGGCCGGCGCGGGCTTCGTCTCCGACTTACGCACGGCGGTCACGGGTCGCGCCTGGAGCACGAACAGCTCGCCGTTGCGGTCGATCGCCCATTCGATGTCCTGGTGCGAGCCGAAGTGGCGCTGGACACGGGCGGCGAGCTCGAGCAGCGCGGCGAGTTGTTCGCTCTCGAGAGACGGCGCCGACGCGCGCTCGGGCGGCACCTCGATGACCACGGTGCCGCCCCCGGCCGGGTCGGGAACGTACTCGACCGACTTGGCGTGGACCCGTTCGGCGACAACCTCGCCGGTGACCTTCGAGACGAGGTAGTCGTCCGGGGTGACCTCGCCGCCGACTACCGCCAGCCCGAGCCCCCAGCTGGCGTTGATCGCGACCATGCTCGGATCGCCGCTCACGGGGTTGCAGGTGAACATCACGCCGGAGACCGCGGCGTCGACCATCAGCTGGACCGTGACCCCCATCGAAGGCTGCGCGCCACCAACCTGTTCTCGGTACGCGAGAGCCCGGCTGCTCGTGGCGCTGTCCCAGCAGTTGCGGACCGCTTCGCAGACGGACTCGGCACCCTGCACCCAAAGGTAGCTCTCGTACTGCCCCGCGAACGTGGCCTCGGAGGAGTCCTCGCCGACACCGCTCGAACGCACCGCGACCGCTCGATCCTCGCCGAGCGAGGCGTAGTGCGCGATGACCTCCTCCCACACGGACTCGTCCGCGCCGGCGGCAATCGCGAACCCGCCCGGCGCCGGGATCCCGGCCGCGAGCAGCTCACCGAGGTTCGCGCTCTTGCCGCCGAACCGGGGCTCGTCGACTCCGCGCAGCGCCTCGAGCGGTGTGCAGTAGCCCACGTCGGCGGCGCTACTCGTCGGCGACCAGCGTCACGACGCCCGCGGTGCCGTCGACCTTGATCGTCTGACCGGTGCGGATCTCCGAAGTCGCGCGGCCCGTTCCGACCACCGCGGGCAGCCCGTACTCGCGGCACACGATCGCGGCGTGCGACATCACGCCGCCGACGTCGGTCACCGTCGCCTTGAGCTTGGGAAAGATCGCGGCCCAGGCGGGTGAGGTCGACCCGCATACGAGAATCTCCCCGTCGCGCAGGTCGGCCAGCTCGTCGATCGAGCGCACGACGCGGGCGATGCCCTCGACCTGGCCCGGCGAGGCCGGCGCACCGTTCAGCTCCGAGCCGCCCTCGACCTGGCGGGCCCAGGCGCGCACGCGGTCGGTGGTCACGCCCCAGAGCATGATCGTCATCGGGTCGGTGATCGCCTCGGGCGCGACCCCCAGCGCCGGCGGCGGCGTCCATTCCGCCAGCCGCGCGAGCAGCTGCTTGCGCCGCGCGGCGATCGGCGGCCAGTGCTTGGGGCCGAGCGGCTCGCCGCCCGTCGCCCACGTCAGCACCAGCTCGTCGAGCGCGGATGCGACCTCGTAGCGCGAGAGCTGGAAGATGTCCTCCGGGTCATCGAGGAAGCCGCGCTCGGCGAGCCGCGCGCCGAACTCGCGCAGCTTGTTCCACCACCGGGTCAAAAACCAGTAGTCGCAGTAGAACTTGTGCTCCTCGACGTACGGGAACACCGTCCGCGAGAGCGCGAGCAGATCGTCGAACGCCGGGCGGGTGGCGTCGTCGAGCAGCTCGCGGTAGCCGCTGGCGAGGCGCTCGCGCTCGCGGGCGATCTCCTCGGTCGGGCGGTCGATCTGGGTGCCGGCCTTGAGCGCAGAGATGTATCCGATCAGCGCCGCGTACGGGATGCTCGGGTCGTCCAGCCAGCTGCCGTAGTAGTGATAGAGGCCGTCGCCGACCGCCATGTTGAACCACGGGTCCTTGACGCGTTCGAGTTCCTCCAGCCAGGCCCGGCCGGCGTCTGTCTGCGCCAGCTCGGCATCGATCTCGACGGGCGTGCGGCCTTGCTGGAAGGCGTCGTCGACGCCGGTGTCCAGCGCCAGTCGCGCCAGCCTGCGCAGCTCCGCCTCCGGTCGGAACAGGATCACGTCGATCCCCGCGACCATCTGAGCGATGTGCTGGTCGGGGATGTCGGGCAGGTTCGACTTGCACAGCTCGGCGAACGTCGCGTACGCGCCGTAGCCCAGTAGCAGGAACTCGAAGTGGTGCTGCCACATCAGGTCGCCCATCCGCATCACGCGCCCGTACGCGTTGAGCAGCTCGTAGAACGAGGTGTTGCCGTCATCGCCGAACGCGACCTCGTCGGACTCGTACTCGGGCAGCTCGGGCACCGTCAGCTCGCCGAGCTCGGCGATCAGCGCCTCCATCTTCGTGCGCCACTTGCCGTACAGCTCGCCCCAGTTCGCGTAGTAGTGGCCGGCGCGCTTCTGGAAGTACTCGGCTCGCTCGGCGATCTTGGCGGGGTCGGTGACGGGGTTGCCGGAGATGTAGATGTAGCCGTTGACGCAGCGGTAGTCGATCCCCATCGCCGGCGGCACCGCGAACACACGGTTCTGCCACGAGCCGACCGCCTGGTAGGGGGAGTCGATGCAGAGCACGTCGAACGCCGGCATCGGCACCGGGAAGTGCATCGAGTTCCAGAACCAGAACCGGTTCTCGTCCTGGTCGCGGCGGCGCTCGTCGAACAGCGCGTAGTACGGATACATCTCCTCCCACCCCTCGCACCCGGGCGGAGTCTCGATCGAGTACGGGCTCGGAAACGCGCCGAGCGCAGGTGCCGTCTCGGCCATCCGTACCTCCTCTCGCTCGACGCCGCGGTTGGGCAGCCCCATCCCTGGTGTGGGAACGAACGCGAAAAGTATGGGCCGCCCCACGCGGAAGTCAACCGGCTTTGCCGCGTGCGCGCACCGCGCCTTGCCCCGAGGCGCTGCACGTTGCGCGAGCCGTCCGATCGCGCCTAGGATCGCGCGATCGTGGCGCGCGCCAGGCACACGATCACGGTCTGCGAGGTCACCGCCTTCGGGGGCCCGGAGGTGCTGAGGCCCGCCGAGCGGCCATCCCGTGCCCGCCGAGGGCGAGGTCCTGGTGCGGATCGCCGCGGCCAACGTCAATCCCACCGATATCGGGGCGCGATCGGGCCCCTCGCGCCGGATGCCCGAGCTGAAGCCGCCGTTCGTGCTCGGCTGGGACCTGGCCGGCGAGGTCAGCGACTGGGCCCGGGGTCGACAGTTACGAGATCGGGGACCCGGTGGTCGGGATGATCCCGTGGTACCAGGTCGGGGGCGCTTCGGCGCGTACGCGCAGGCGGAGGTCGTACGGCCCGAGTGGCTCGTGCGGCGGCCGCCGGAGCTCGACGCGATCACGGGCGCGACCGTTCCCGTTGAACGCGCTGACCGCGCGCCAGGCGCTCGAGGGGCTTGGACTGCCGCGGCCCGGGGCGACGCTCCTGATCACCGGCGCGAGCGGCGCCGTCGGCTGGGTACGCGACCCAGCTCGCGGTCGCCGCCGGGCTGCGCGTGCTGGGCGATCGCGTCCGAGGGCGATGAGGAGTGGGTCGGAAGCCTCGGGGCGGCGGAGGTGCTGCCGCGCTCGATCGATCTGGAAAAGATCGAGCCGGTCGACGCGCCTGTTCGATGCGGTCCCGATCGGCGCCGAGGCGACGGTGGCTGTCACGCGGCACGGCGCCGCCGTGTTCACGCGTCGGAGTGGAGGTTCCGGAGCGCCCGGATCTGCAGATCGAAACGCCGCTCGTGCACTCCGATCCACGCGGGCTGGAGCGAGCTCACCAAGCAGGTGGCGGCGGGAACGCTGCGAACGCGGGTGGCGCGGACGCTGCGCGTTGACGGACGCCGCCGAGGCACACCGCCTGCGCGAGCAGGGCGGCCTGCGCGGCAAGATCGTACTGACAACCGGATAGGAGGAGAGATGGCCAGGATCGTGCTGGTACACGGGGCGTTCGCGGGAGCGTGGTGCTGGGAGCCGGTCGTGCCCGGCCTGAGGCGAGGCCGGCCACCAGGTCGAGGCGATCGACCTGCCCGGGAGCCGGCGAGGACCCGACGCCGGTCGCGGAGGTGATCGCTCGACGCCTACGCGCAGCGGATCTGCGCCACGGTCGCGGCCGGGCCGAGCCGGCCGTGCTCGTCGGCCACACGATGGGCGGGATGGCGATCACCCAGGCTGCGGCCCGCTGCCCCGAGCCGCTCGCCGCGCTCGTCTACGTCGCGGCGTTCCTACCCGCCGAGGGCCAGAGCCTGGTGGACCTCGTCTCCTACCCCGAGGCGGCCGGTGACCAGGTCCAGGCCAACATGGTGGTCGCGGGCGATCCTCCGGTGGCGCGAGTTGCAGGGCGACGGCGCGATCGACGCGATCTTCAACTGCTGCACGCCAGAGCAGGCGGAATGGGGCGAGCGCCATCACGGTCCCCAGCCGGTGGCGCCGTTCGAGGGCCGCATGAGCGTCCCGGAGGACAAGCGCGAGGCGTTCGAGCTGCTGCCGCGGGCGTACATGACCTGCACACGGGACCACGCGATCCCGCCGGCGATGCAGCGGCGGATGCTGGACGACGGCGGATGCGACCCGGTGCTCGAAATCGACACCGACCACGCGCCATGGGCCTCGCGGACCGAGGAGCTGGTCGCCGCGTTGAACAGGATCGTCGGCGCGCTCGTTCCGGCGCACCGGATAACCACCGCACTGATCGGCAAGAACGGCTGCGCACGATGGCTGGCCGCCCCTTCGGGGCGGCGAGCTACGCGTCCGGCTCAGCAATGGGCGATGACCGAGCTGATCGCTCTGTACTGGACCGTCTCCGGGCCCGGTCGACGTGCACACGGGGCGCGAGTGGAGCCTGTTCGACTGGCGCGACCGCTGCGCGCAGGCGGCGCGGGTCGGCTTCCGCGGGCTCGGGCTGTGGCACGCCGACGTCGAGCACCAGCTCGAGACGCGGACGCTGAGGGAGATGAAGCCGATCTTCGACGACGCCGGCCTGCAGCTACCTCGAGGTCGAGTTCCTCGCGGACTTCTTCGTCGCCGCCGGGCGAGCCGGCGCGCGAGCGAGTCCGACCGGCTGCGCCGGCAGCTGTTCGAGACGCGCCGCCGCGTTCGACGCCCACCACATCAAGGTCGGCAACATCCCCGGCACGCCGTGCGAGCTCGACCGGCTGACCGAGGAGTTCGCCGACGCTGTGCGACGACGCGGCGCAGCACACCGACGCGAAGGTCACGTACGAGATCATGCCGTTCGACGTCAACGTGCGACACGCTCGAGGACGGCGCTGCGAGCTCGTGCGCGGGCGCCGACCGGCCGAACGGCGGGCCTCGCGATCGACACTTGGCACATGGGCAAGCTGCGGGATCGCGCCCGAGGAGCTGCGCGCGGGTCCAGCCCCGCGACGTCGCCTGGGTCGAGCTGTCCGACGGCGCCGTCGAGTACATGGACGACCCGATCGACGAGGACGATCAACCACCGCCAGCTGCCCGGCGAGGGCGAGTTCGACATCCCCGGCTACATCGAGGCGCTGCGCGGGGCCGGCTACCCCGGGCCGTGGGGCGTCGAGGTGCTGTCGGCGGAGCTGCGGAACCTGCCGATCGAGGAGGAGTTCGACCGCGCCTACGAGACGACGGCCGCGCAGTTCCGCGCGGGCGTTACGTGAACCAGTGGCCGCCCCCGCAAATACGCTCGCATTCGAGGTGCCGCCGGGGCGGCTCGCTGCGTCCTCGGAGGCTCGCGCGGCGCGGCTGCGCGTCGCCCCCTGCGTCCTGGCGATCCATCCCCCGGCGGCACCTCTCGGTGCGACCGCACTTACGGGGACGACCACGAGAGGAGCCGCAATGGCCGAGCTTGACCGAGACCGCCTGATCTGGATGTACACCCAGATGCTGCGGATCCGCGAGTTCGAGGAGCGCGTCAAGCGCAGCTTCGAGGAGCACCCCGGGCGTGATCCGCGGGCACACGCACCTCGCGGACGGCGCGGAGGCGATCGATCGTCGGCTCGCTGGCCACGCTCGAGCCGGCGATCAGCTGATGGCGACCTACCGCTGCCACGGTTACCCGATCGTGCTCGGCACCGACACGAAGGCGATCATGGCCGAGATCTACGGTCGCCGCGACGGGCTGTGCGGCGGCTACGGCGGGTCGATGCACCTCGCCGATCCCGAGCGCGGGTTCATGGGCACGAGCGGGATCGTCGGCCAGGGGATCCCGCAGGCGACCGGCGTCGCCTGGGCGACGCAGCTCGACGGCGAGGGTCGCGTGGTGCTCTGCTTCTTCGGAGACGGCGCCTCGAAGCAGGGCGCCTTCCACGAAGTCGCTCAACCTCGCGTCGCTGTGGAAGCTGCCGGTCGTCTTCGTGATGGAGAACAACAGCTACAACGTCGCGACGCGGGTCGAGCAGGAGGACGCGAACGCCGCGGCCGGCGAGCCGCTGTCGGTCAAGGCCGTGGCCTACAGCATGCCGGGCGTGACGATCGACGGGGGCGACCCGGTGGCGGTCTACGAGACGGTTGGCGCCGCGGTCGCGCGCGCCCGCGACGGCGATGGTCCGACGCTCGTCGAGTCGAAGGTCTACCGGCTCTCGGCCCACGGCAACATCATCGCCCCGCCGGGGGTGCCGCTGCACTACCCCGAGCACGAGGCGATCAGCGTGTTCGGCAACCGCGAGGAGTACGAGGCGGCGCTGCGCGGCGACCCGGTGCCCAGGTTCCGCGCCCGGCTCGTCGAGCAGGACGAGCTCGACGCGGCGCGCGCCGACGAGATCGCCGCGGAGGTGCGCGACGAGATGGAAGCGGCCGTCGCAGTTCGCGCTCGACGGCCCGTTCCCGGAGCCCGAGGCCGCAGCCAAATACGACCACGTCTACGCGTAAGGAGACAGCCATGGCACGAGAGATCCCTTACATCGCCGCGGTCAACGAGGCGATCGGGCTCGAGATGGCGCGCGACGACACCGTCCTCTTCTACGGCCAGGACGTCGCGCCGAACGACGACGACGACCTCGTCAAGGCGTTCGGGCGCCGAGCGCGTACGGGTGTCGCCGATCTCCGAGACCGCCGAGATCGGGATGGCGATCGGCGTCGGCGCTCGGCGGGCTATCGCCCCGTGGTCGAGCTGCTGATGGTCGGAGTTCATGCTGGTCGCGATGAACCAGGTCGTGAACGAGGCGCCGCGCCTGCGCTACAAGAGCGGCGGCCGGGTCAAGGTGCCGGTGGTGTTCAAGGCCGGCTACGGCTTCACCGCGGGCTGGGTCGGTCCAGCACACGGGTTCGATCTACGGCATGTTCATGGGGGTCCCCGGGCTGAAGGTCGCGATGCCGTCGACCGCCGCCGACGCCAAGGGCCTGTTGGCGACCGCGGTCCGCGACGACAACCCGGTCGTCTACCTGATCCACTACCTGCTGGTGCTCGAGCCGGGGGAGGTTCCCGAGGGCGAGTACCTGGTGCCGTTCGGAGAGGCCGCGATCCGTCGCGAAGGCGGCGACGTGACGATCGTCGCCACCGGCTGGACGGTCGGCAAGGCGCTGGCCGCCGCCGAGACGCTCGCGGCGGAGGGCATCCAGGCCGAGGTGATCGACCCGCGCACGCTCGAGCCGCTCGACACCGCGACGATCCTCGCCTCGGTCGAAAAGACCGGACGGCTCGTGATCGTCGACCAGGGGACGCGGCACGGCGGGGCCTCGGCGGTGATCGCCGCCGAGGTCGCCGAGCACGGGTTCGGGTCGCTGAAGGCGCCGATCACGCACGTGACCGCGCTCGATACGCCGGTGCCGTACAGCGAGCCGATGGAGGCCTACGTGCTCCCGAACGAGGAGAAGATCTCGGGGGCGGTGCGCGGCGTGCTCGGCTCGGCCCCCGTGACCGCCTGATCCCACCGGCCTTGCCGCTCGAGTCTGAAGCCGCGCTTGACCTGATGCAGACGATGTGGCGGATCCGGCGCTTCGAGGAGCGGGTCGCGGCGCTCAAGCGGACGCTGCAGGTACACGGCCTGATCCACCTGAGCATCGGCGGCGAAGGCGTCGCCGCGGCCGTCTGCCGGCAGCTGCGCGACGACGACGCGATCTACTCCGGCCATCGGGCTCACGGTCACGCGATCGCCAAGGGTGTACCGCTCGGCCCGCTGATGGCCGAGCTGATGGGTCGCGTCGACGGGCTGCTGCAAGGGCCTCGGCGGCTCGATGCACCTGGTCGACACCGAGCACGGGATGATGGGAGCGACCGGGGTGGTCGGCGGCAACCTCCCGCTCGCGCTAGGCGACGCGATGGCCGCGCGGCTGCGGGGTTCCGACCGGGTGACGGCCGCGTTCTTCGGCGACGGCGCGGTCCAGGCCGGCCACTTCAACGAGTCGGTCAACCTCGCCGCGCTGTGGGAGCTGCCGCTGATCTTCGTGTGCGAGAACAACGGGTTCGCCGAGTTCACGCCGCGCTCTGCGCACACGGTGGTCGAGCGGGTCAGCGACGTGGTCGCCCCGTACGGATTCGAGCGTCGCACGGTCGACGGTGGCGACGTTGATGGCATCTGGGACGCGTTCGGCGCGTTCCTCGAAACCGCCCGCTCCGGGCGCGGGCCGATGTTGCTCGAATGCCTCACCCACCGGCGGCGCGGTCACTACGAGGGCGACGCGGAGTCCTATCGCGACGAGCTCGCCGAGGCGGAATGGAACGCGCGCGATCCGCTGGCGAGGCTCGAGCGCCACGCGGTCGAGCAGCGCTGGCTGACCGAGCCGGATGCCGCGCGGATCGCCGAGGAGGCCACGGCCGACGTCGACCGAGCGGTCCAGTTCGCCCGCGCGAGCCCGTACCCCGACACGTCGCTGTCCGCAGAGCTCGTGTACGCATGAGCGAGACGACGTTCATCCAGGCGGTCAGCGGGACGCTGGAACGCGCGATGCGCGCGGACGAGCGCGTGATCGTGCTCGGCGAGGACGTCGCCGAAGGTGGCCCGTACGGCGCGACCGCCGGACTCGCGGAGGAGTTCGGGACCGCGAGGGTCCGGAACACCCCGATCAGCGAGAGCGCCGTCTGCGGCGTCGCGATCGGCGCCGCCCAGGCGGGGCTCCGCCCGGTGGTCGAGATCATGTACATCGACTTCGTCACGCTGGCGCTCGACCAGCTCGCCAACCAGGCGGCGAAGGCGCATTTCATGTCCGGCGGGCAGCTGACCGTCCCGATGGTGCTCCGCACCCAGGGCGGCGCGGGCCAGCGCAGCGGCGCACAGCACTCCCAGAGCCTCGAGGCATGGCTGACGCACGTGCCCGGACTGAAGGTGGCGATGCCGAGCAGCGCGGCCGACGCCGCCGGCCTGCTCCAGAGTGCGATCGAGGATCCGAACCCGGTCGTGTTCGTCGAGCACAAGTCGCTCTACTTCCGTCGCGAGGAGCTCAACGGCGAGCCGGGCGGGCCGGTGCCGCTCGGGGAGGCCCGCACGCTACGCCCGGGCGGCGATCTGACGATCGTCGCGACCTCGCTGCAGGTATACGACGCGCTGCTGGCGGCGGAGTGGCTCGAGGAGGACGGGATCGACGCCGAGGTGATCGACCCACGCACTCTCGTCCCGCTCGACATCGACGCGCTCGCCGAATCGGTCGCGCGGACCGGGCGGGCGGTGGTCGCGCACGAGGCGGTCGTCTCGGGCGGCTTCGGCGCCGAGCTCGCGGCTCGGATCCAGGAGGCGGTGTTCGACTCGCTCGAGGCCCCGATCCAGCGCGTCGGCGCGCCGTTCACGCCGGTGCCGGTGAGCCCGCCCCTCGAGGACGCCTACCGACCGGGAGCGGAGCAGATCCACGCCGCGGCGCTGACCGCGATCGAGTGGGACAAGCCGGCCGAGATCAGCTTCTCGCGACGGGGAGGGGCGGCGGAATGACGCCGCCGCGCTCAGGCGGGCTGGGGCTCGGGCAGCTGTGCCCGCGAGATCAGGGCACCGCCTGGGACCCGCTCGAGCATGTCGACGTTGGCCGCGAACAGCTCCAGGTTGGTGATTGCGATCCGTGCGTGCTCGCGGGCGAGGCTCTCGGCACGAGACCCCTGACGATGTTCGATCGCCTCGATCAGCCCGGCGTGATGACGGTGCGCCGTCGCGAGGATCGCGCGCGACTCCGGCAGCACCGCCTCGGTCAGCACGAACGCGCTCGGGCCCGCGAACGGGAGCGACACGATGCCGTCGAGCGCACGCTCGAGCATCGGGCTGCGCGCGAGCTTGCGCAGCCGGCCGTGGAAGTGGTCGTTGAACTCGACGTAGGAGACGAACGACTCGTAGTCGCTGCGGGGAAGCAGTCGCGCGATCGAGTCGTTGATCCGTCGCAGCGAGCGGACGTCGCGAGCCGCGATGCCGCGCTCGGCGCAGAACCTCGCCGCGGTCCCCTCGAGCACCCCGCGCAGCTCGATCGCGTCGCGGATGTCGTCGGTGGTGAACTCGCGAACCGCGTAGCCGCCGCCCGGCAGATTCGTCAGCAGCCCTTCGTGCTCGAGCGCGGCGAACGCGAGCCGCAAGGGGGTGCGCGAGACGCCGATCCGCTCGACCAGCGGCAGCTCCGAGAGCCGCTCGCCGGGCTCGAACTCGCCGGTAAGGATCAGCTCACGCAGCCGCAGCAGCGCTCGCATGATCTGGGTCCGATTTGCGTGGTTGGCCACGTAGCTCCCCGGGCCGGGAGTGTATCCCGGTCGGAATATCTGCATGCAAAAACGGCTCCGGCGGGGCGCGAGAGACCTTTCTTGAGGTCCTGTTAGGAACTAGTTGCATGCAACCTCGCGTTCCAATACCGTGCCGCCCCAACCTGGCCAACCGGGGCGGGTGTACCTTCATCAGAAGGAGGAGAGACTGGTGAGGAAGTTCCAGGAGTGGCCGCGCATGCGGCTGACCGTTTTGCTCGCCGCCGTTGCCGGGGCGCTAGTCCTGGCCGCTTGCGGGAGCAGCAGCTCAACGAGCAGCAACCCTGCCGCGCCGAGCTCGAGCACATCGGGCTCGAGCGGTTCGAGTGGTTCGGGCTCGAGCGTCGACGTCTCGAAGTGCGGGCCGAAGCCCGGCGTGGCCGCGACCGGCTCGCCGATCAACGTCGGCACGATCGATACGAAGCAGCCCGGGACCGACTTCTCGGACGGCCCGAACATGATCAACGCCTACTTCCAGTGCGTGAACGCGAACGGTGGCGTCAACGGGCACCCGTTGAAGCTGTTCGTCGAGTACGAGCAGACGCAGCCGGCGCAGATCGCGGCGGCAGCGAAGAAGCTGATCCAGCAGGACCACGTGGTCGCGATCGACGGCGTCTTCAGCCTGCTCGAGTGCACGATCGACCAGGCGTACTGGAAGCAGCTCGGGATCTACGAGATGGACGCCGGGATCGCCCCGGAGTGCTGGTCGACCCCGAACAGCGCGGCGGTCAACATGGGACCGCGGTACAGCTCCGACGGAGCCGTGCAGTACGGCCTCAGCCAGAAGCCGTCGAAGATCGTGTTCGTGCAGTCGAACGTCCCGGGGACCGGGTACATCGCCGCGGGTCCCGCGGCGCTGGCGAAGGCGGCGGGCGTTCCGATCACTCAGCTGACCGAGAACGTCCCGATCAACGACGCGAACTCGGTCGCGCTGAACCTGGTCAACAGCGCCGGCTCCAATGGCTGGGTGGTGCTCAACTTCACCCCGCCCGAGGCGCTGGTGATCCTGCAGGCGGCGCAGAAGCTCGGTCTCGAGGACCGGGTCAAGGGTTGGGGTTGCTCGACGCCGTGCGACACCGACTTCCTGGCCAAGGCGCTCGGCCCGAAGTGGAACCACAAGCTGTTCATCAACGCGGAGGCGACCAACGCCGATGACCACAACGGTCCGGAGATGCAGCTGTACAAGGCGATCGTCGCCAAGTACGGCTCGTCCGTCGCGGGCGGCATCGGCTCGTTCAGCGAGTTCGGCTACCTGCTCGGGAAGTTCTTCGTCCAGGGGATCCAGAACGTCAAGCCGCCGTACACGATCGCCAACGTCAACGCGGCGCTCAAGGGAATCAAGGACTACAAGACGGAGCTGCTCTGTCAGCCGTGGGTCTACGGGAATTACCCGTTGCACATTCCCAACAACGCGGACTTCACGGTCACGCCCGACAACGGCAAGATGGTGACGGCGCAGAACTGCTTCAACGTCTCCAGCGACGATCCGCAAATCGCGGCTTATCGCAAGGTGGCGGGCACGGCGCCGTCGACCAATCCGCCGACCTCGTAGGAGGAAGACAGCTACGCACACGCGATCAGAGCGCACGAGGACCAGTGCCGAGCGTCACTGACCTGGAGCAGTTCCTCATCACGGGACTGACGCTCGGCGGGATCTACGCCCTCTCGGGCGTGGGGATGGTCGTCTTGTACCAAGCCACCGGAGTGCTGTACCTGGCCTTCGGCGCGGTGGGTGCGATGGGCGCTCTGATCGCGTGGCAGCTGATCAACCACGCGGGCTGGAACTTCTGGCCCGCGTTGATCGTCTCGATCCTGTTCGGCGGGGTGATCACGCTCGCCTACGGGATGGTGTTCGGGCGGGCGCTCGCAAACCGCGATCCTTTAGTCAAGGCCACCGCGACGCTGGGCCTGCTGCTGATCCTGCTCGGCGTGATGGATCTGCTGTGGCCGTCGAGTGGCGGCGCGTCGCGATCGATCACAGTCCCGACCGACAACAACACGTTCCAGATCGGTCAGATCTCCGTCACCTACACCAACGTGCTCGCGCTCGTCCTCGGCCTCGTGATCACCGCCGTGACGAGCGCGTTCCTGCGCTTCACCAAGCTCGGAACTGTGATGCGCGCGATGGCCAACGACCGCGAGATCACGGCCACTCTCGGGGTTCCGGTGGGCTTCGTGACTGCGCAGGCGTGGTTCATCTGCGGGTTGCTGGCGGGCCTGGCCGGCGTGATCCTCTCCGATCTTGTTGCGCTCGACGCGAGCACGCTCACGTTCCTCGTGATCCCCACCCTCGCCGCGACGCTGATCGGCGGCCTGAAGTCGATCTGGATCACGTTCTTTGCCGCGCTTGTGATCGGCGTGGTCGATGCCGAGCTGACGCCGATCAGCTCGGTCTCGAACTACCGGGATGCAACCCCGTTCGTGCTCGCGGCGATCGCGCTGTTGGTGCGCAACCGCAAGCGTGTGATTACGGTCGGGCGTCAGGGGTTCTAGCTTGGAGTCGGCCGGCGTCAAGACAGCGGGTAACAGCGCCCCTGCCGAACCGGCCGCTGCGGATCTGAGTCCGCGCCCGCCACGCTCGCGTCCCGCGACCCGGGACCTCGTGAACGCGGCGGCCGGCGTCGTGATCGTTCTGTTCGCGCTGTTCGCGATTCCGCAGCTGTTCAGCGTCTACTACGTCGACGCCTGGACCCAGGTGGCGATCTACTCGATCGTCACGCTGGGCCTGGCGGTGCTCGTCGGCCGCGTCGGGATGGTCTCGCTCGGGCAGGGCGCGGTCCTGGCGATGGGCGCGTGGGTCGCGGCCCGGTTGCTGTTCGCGACCTCGCTGCCCTTCCCGATCGTGCTGCTCGCGTCGGGGCTGATCACGATGGTGCTGGGGACGCTGGTCGGCCTTCCGGCGCTGCGGCTGCGAGGCCTGTACCTCGCGCTGATCACGCTGATGCTCGCCGGCGCGATCACGGTCGTGCTCGCCACGATCAACTTCCCGAACGGCGGCGGCGGCTTCACCGGCTACAACGGCGGCTCCGTCCACATTCCGGCGATCCGCAGGCCAAACGTCGCGACGTCCGATCCGGCCTTCTTCCGCTACTCGGTGATCATCGCGGCAATCATGTTCGTGCTGGTGGTGCTCCACCTCCGCGGGCGGCCGGGCCGGGCCTGGGCGGCGATCCGACAAAGCGAATCCGCGGCGCTCGCGGCTGGGATCAACACCACGGCGTACAAGCTCTGGGCGTTCGCGTTGGCGTCATTCATCACCGGCGTCGCGGGTGGCCTGGTCGCGGGCAGCTTCCGCTATCTGAACTCGCTGACCTTCTCGACGGCCGATTCGATCACGCTGCTCGCGGTCGTCCTGATGGGCGGTGCGTACAGCGTCTGGGGCGCGATCCTCGCTGCCTTCCTGCTGAAGTTCCTCGCGGCGCTGCTCAACGACTGGGGCGTCTCGCCGGACTGGTTGACGATCATCTTCGGGATCGGCGTGCTGCAGGTCCTGACGACCGCTCCCCGCGGCCTGATCGACCAGGTTCCGAAGGACGTCGCGCGCCTCGGGCGGCTGCTGCGCGGCCTGTTCGCACGTAAGCCGGCGATTGAGGGAGAAGCCAAGTGATCGAGGTTTCGGGGCTCACTGTCCGCTTCGGCGGGGTCATCCCGCTAGACGGCGTGAACGTCGCGTTCGAATCGGGCACGTGCGGGCTGATCGGTCCCAACGGAGCCGGGAAGACGACGTTCTTCAACGTCCTGAGCGGGTTCGTCAAGCCCGCCGCGGGCAGCGTCTCCGTGTACGGCGAGGATCTTCTGAAGATGACCCACTTCCGCCGCGCGCGCTGGGGTCTGCGGCGGACGTTCCAGACCGAGCAGGCGATCGAGGACCTGTCGGTGTACGACAACGTCGCGATGATCCACGAGCACGCGAAGATGGCTCGCGGTTCGCGCCGCCAGGAGGTGCTCGAGGCGATCGAGTTCGTCGGGCTCGAAGTCGATCCGTACCGGTCGGTCGGCACACTCGGCGCGGGCGAGCGCCGCCTCGTCGAGGTCGCAAGGGGGGTCGTCGGGCGCCCGCGGGTGGTCCTGCTCGACGAGCCGGCGGCGGGCCTACCCGAGGAGGAGACCGCCAGCCTGCGCGAGGTGATCCGGCGGATCCCCGAGCACACCGGGGCGCTGACCGTCCTCGTCGACCATGACATGAGCCTCGTGCAGGCGTGCTGCGAGATGACCGCGGTGCTCGACTTCGGGAAGCTGATCGCGTCGGGCCCGACGAGCGAGGTGCTCCGCAACGAACAGGTGATCCGGGCGTACCTGGGCACCGAGGATGTCGCCGCGTGAGCGCGACGGCTACTCCCGACAGGCTCGTGCTTGACAGCGTCGCCGTCGAGCGCGGCGGTCGTCGCGTGGTGGGCGGGATCTCGCTCGAGATCCCCGCCGGCGAGGTGACGGCACTGCTCGGGCCCAATGGCGCCGGGAAGTCCTCGCTGGTGCTGGCTGTCGGGGGTGTGCTCAAGCCGGTGGCCGGCAAGGTCGAGCTCGGCGACCGCGACCTCGCCGGAGCCCGGCCCGAGAAGATCCGCAAGGCCGGCGTAGCGATCGTCCCCGAAGGGCGGCGGCTGCTCGGCGAACTGACGGTCGAGGAGAACCTCACGGTCGCCACGTACACGCTGCCGCGCGGGGAGGCGCAGCGCTCGCGGACTCGGGCGCTCGAGATGTTCCCCGAGCTCGAGCCCCGGCTGGGCACCGCGGCGCGCTCGCTGTCGGGCGGCGAGCAGCAGATGCTCGTGCTCGCCCAAGCGCTCGTCACCGAACCACGGTTCATCCTGATCGACGAGCTGTCGCTGGGGCTGGCGCCGATCGTTGTCAACCGCCTGTTGCCGACCATCCGCGAGCTCGCCGAGGCGGGGATCGGGGTGCTGCTGATCGAGCAGTTCGCGACGATCGCGCTGGCGCTCGCGAATCGGGCCCACATCATGGAGGGCGGCAAGATCCAGTACTCGGGCACTGCGGAGGAGCTCCGCTCGGATCCGGACCTGCTGCGCAACGCCTATCTGCTGCGGGGCACCGCGTCCGCCGAAGAGGCACTGGCGAGCATCCCGGCCGCCCCGTCGCAGGCGACGTAAGGGAGGGCAGTCGGGTGGCCGACGCGGTCTACGACTACATCGTGATCGGCGCGGGCTCCGCCGGTTGCGTCCTGGCGGCCAGGCTGAGCGAGGACCCCGACGTCCGCGTCGCGCTGCTCGAGGCCGGGGAGGAGGACACCGAGCCGATGATCCACGTTCCGGCGATGTTTCCGGTGCTGTTCAAGTCGAGCTGGGACTGGGACCTGCTGGGCGAGCCGGAGCCCGGGCTCGGCGGCCGGCGCCTGTACATGCCGCGGGGGAAGATGATCGGCGGCTGTGGGTCGATCAACGCGATGATCTACATCCGCGGCAACCGCGCCGACTACGACGGATGGGCGGCGGATGGAGCGAGCGGCTGGAGCTACGACGAGGTCCTCCCGTATTTCAGGCGCTCCGAGGACAACGAGCGTGGGGAAGACCGGTTCCACGGCGCCGGCGGGCCGATGCGGGTGTCCGACAGCCGCGCGATGACCCCGCTCGCCGACGCGATGGTGGACGCCGCCCGGAACGCCGGACACGAACACAATCCCGACTTCAACGGCGCCCGGCAGGAGGGCGTCGGCCGGTTCCAGCTGACCCAGCGCAACGGGATGCGCGAGAGCACCGCGGACGCGTTCCTGCGCCCCGCCGGCGACCGCCCGAACCTCGACGTGATCACGCGCGCGATGGCGACGCGGATCCTGTTCGACGGGCGGCGGGCGACCGGTGTCGAGATCTTCCGCGACGCGCGCCTCGGGGAGCTGCGGGCCGAGCGCGAGGTGATCCTGTCGGCCGGGGCCTTCCAGTCGCCGGTGCTGCTGATGCTGTCCGGGATCGGCCCCACCGACCAGCTGGAGCCGCTCGGGATCGAAATCCGCGAGGCGCTCCCGGTCGGCGAGAACCTGCAGGACCACGCGATGGTCAACCTCAACTACCTGACCGACGAGCCGTCGCTGTTCGGCGCGACCACGCCGGAGAACTTCGCGCTGCTCGAGTCCGAGGGTCGCGGGCCGCTTACCTCGAACATCCCTGAGGCGGCCGGCTTCTTCCGCACCCGGCCCGGCCTCGAGGCGCCCGACATCGAGTTTCACTTCGCGCCGTCGATGCTCTACGACCAGGGACTGACCGCGCCGGAGGCCGGTGGCGTCGCGTTCGGACCGGTCGTCGTCAACCCCTCGAGCCGCGGGAGGGTGATGCTTCGCGCACCGCTCCCGGACTCGAAGCCGCGGGTCCAGTGCAACTTCCTCACGACCGAGGAGGACTGGGAGAGCATGCTCGCGGGGATGCGGATGGCGCTCGAGATCGCCGAGCAGGAACCGCTCCGGTCGAAGCTGACCGGTCCGTTCCGCGTGCCGAAGTCCGACTCCGAGGCGGATCTGCGGGAGTTCGTGCGCGACGAGGCGATGACGGTCTTCCATCCGACCTCGACGTGCTCGATCGGGCCGGTCCTCGACCCGGAGCTCCGGGTTCACGGATTCGAGTCGCTGCGCGTCGTCGACGCCTCGGCGATGCCGACGATCACACGCGCGAACACCAACGCGGCGACGATCATGATCGCCGAGCGCGGCGCAGACATGATCCGCGAGCCGGGGGTCGCGTAGCTGGATGCCGGAGCGGTTGCTCGTAATCGGCGCGCACTCGGCCGACTTCGTCTGGCGCGCGGGCGGTGCGGTCGCGGTCTGCACGGCCGGGGGCGGGAACGCCAAGGTGATCGCCCTGTCATACGGAGAGCGCGGCGAGTCGGGCGAGCTGTGGAAGCAGGAGGGGCAGACGATCGAGCGGGTCAAGGAGATCCGCCACGGCGAGGCCGAGCGCGCAGCGGCGGCGCTCGGCGCGGAGTTCGAGGCCCTCGACTTCGGCGACTACCCGCTCGAAATCGACAAGGACAGGCTGATCGAGATCTCCGACCGGATCCGCGAGTTCGCCCCCGACGTGTTGATCACCCACACCGACACGGATCCGTTCAACCCGGATCACCCGGTCGCCTACCAAGCGGTCTCCCGCGCGCGGACGCTGGCCGCCGGCGCAGGGGTCGCGAGTGCGTTCGCGACGGTCCGGCCGCCGGCGCTCCACCTGTTCGAGCCGCACCAACCGGAGCTCTGCAACTTCACCCCGAACACGTTCCTCGACATCACCGCGGTGTTCGACTCCAAGCTTGCCGCGATGTCCGAGATGAAGGCCCAGCAGTACCTCGTCTCCTACTACACCGAGCGAGCCGCGCACCGTGCCAACCACGCCAGGCGCTCGTCCGGGCGCTCCGAGATCAAGCAGGCCGAGGCGTTCCAGCGGGTGACCCCGACCGTGTTGGACGCGCTGTGAGCGAGACCCACGAGGAGCTCGCTGAGCTCGGGTCGGCGACCGTGTACGAGGCCGGCGGGCGGCGCGGTTACGTCGACGCCGACCTGATCCAGATCCTCCCCGGTTCGCGCGTCGCGGGGCCGGCTCGCACCGTGCGCTGTGGCCAGGACGACAACCTGATGGTCCACGCGGTGATGGCCGAGGTGCAGCTGGGTGAAGTGATCGTGCTGACGATGCCGGTGCCGCGGCCGGTCGCGCTCGTCGGCGACCTGCTCGCCACTCAGGCCAAGGCCCACGGCGCCGCCGCGGTGCTGGTCGACGGCGCCGTCCGGGACGTGGAGACGCTGGCCGAGCTCGGGCTCCCGATCTGGGCCCGCTGGGCGCGCGTCGCGGGCGCGACCAAGAACGTCGCCGGCACGATCGGCGATCCGGTTGAGGTCGGCGGCGCGACGATCCGCCAGGGCGACGTGGTCGTGCTGGACGCCGACGGCGCAGCCGTCGTCGAGGCCGAGCGTGTCGACGAGGTGCTAGAGGCCTCGCGCCGGCGCGAGGACGGCGAACGGGTCAAGCGCGCGGCGCTGCAGGCCGGCGAGCTGTCGTTCGAACGCGACGGGTTGCGCGACAAGCTCGAGTCGCTGAAGCGATGAGCGAACACATCCACGACCTTGCGCACATCGGCCACGCCGAGCTGCGGACGCCCTACCCAGCGGAGAGCCTGAGGTTCTTCGTCGACCAGTTCGGGATGGAGGTCGAGGCGCTCGACGGGCAGTCGGTGTACCTGCGCGGCTGGGGCGACTACCAGCGCTACAGCATGAAGCTGACCGAGTCCGAGCTCCCCGGGCTCGGCCACATGGCGATCCGCGCCTGGAGCCAGGAGGCGCTCGAGCGCCGAGTCGCCGCGATCGAGCAGACGGGGCTCGGAGTCGGCTGGATCGACGGCGACCTCGGGCACGGCCCCGCGTACCAGTTCCGCGACCCCGACGGGCACCTGTTCGAGCTGTACTTCGAGACCGAGCGCTACGACCCGCCGGACCACCTGCGCCCGGCGCTGAAGAACGTGCCACAGCGCTACGTCGGCCGCGGCGCCGCGGTCAAGCGCCTCGACCACGTGAACGTGCTCGCCGCTGACGTGGCCGCCAGCCGCCGCTTCGCCCAGGAGCAGCTCGGCTTCCGCCTCTACGAGCAGATCGTCCTCGACGACGGGACCGAGTCGGGCGCGTGGATGAGCCTCTCGATCGCCGCCCACGAGCTGATCTACGTCGCCGACCACGCCGGCGCGCGCGGCCGTCTGCACCACCTGGCGTTCTTCGTCGACACCCGAGAGGAGCTGCTCCGCGCGGCCGACCTGTTCCTCGACGCCGACGTCCCGATCGAGGCCGCTCCCTCGAAGCACGCGGTCGCGCAGGGCATGTTCCTGTACGTGTACGAGCCGGGAGGCAACCGGGTCGAGGTCACGACCGGGACGCACTTCATCTACGACCCCTCCTACGAGGCCGTCGTCTGGACCGAGGCCGAACGCGCCCGCGGCCAGGCGTGGGGGGTGAAGACGATCGAGACGTTCCACACCTACGGCACGCCGGACGTGAGCGGGCGCCCGCCGGGCCCGCCGATTCCGCCGACGAGCGCGCTGCCGTCGCCGCTGCACGGCCGGGCTCGATGAGCGACGACGCTCAAGCGATTCGCGACCTCGTCCAGAACTGGGTCGTGTGGCGCGACGCCGGCGACTGGGAGCGGTTTGCCACGGTCTGGCACGACGACGGCGTGATGATGGCGACATGGTTCCAGGGTCCGGCGAGGGAGTTCATCCGGGTCAGCCGCGAGGGGTTCGAGCACGGCGTCAGCATCCTCCACTTCCTCGGCGGGACGTCGGTGGACATCGCCCCAGGACGAGCGATCTCGCAGACGAAGATGACGATCTCGCAGCGGGCCGCGGTACACGACGTCGAGTGCGACGTCGTCTGCACCGGCCGCTTCTACGACTTCCTCGAGCAGCGCGATGGTCGATGGGGGATCGTGCTGCGCCAGCCGATCTACGAGAAGGACCGGCTCGACCCCGTCGACCCCGCGGCGGCGCTGACGCTCGACCCGGAGTTGCTCGAGCGCTTCCCCGCGGGCTACCGCCACCTCGGCTACGTCCAGGCCCGGATCGGGTTCGACGTCAAGCGCGACATGCCCGGGCTGACCGGTCCGGGGGTCGAGGAGCTCTACGGCCGCGGCGCGACGTGGCTCGCGGGCGGCGCGCTGACGAACCCGCTGCTGGAGAGCTGAGTGCCGTCGAGCCTGTTCCGGCTGCTGATCTCGTGCCCCGACCGGCCGGGGATCGTCAGCGCGGTGTCCCGGTTCCTGTTCGAGGCCGGTGCCAACATCGTGCGCTCCGACCAGTTCTCGACCGACCCCGAGGGCGGGTCGTTCTTCCTGCGGATGGAGTTCACGCTTCCGGGTTCAAGTCGCGGCCGGTTCGACGAGCAGTTCGGCCTCGCGGTCGCCGAGCCGTTCCAGATGAGCTGGCGCCTGTGGAACGCCGGGGAGCCCAAGCGGATCGCGATCATGGTCTCGCGCTACGACCACTGCCTGCTCGAGCTGCTGTGGCGCTGGCGCCGGTCAGAGCTCGGCGCAGACGTCGTGATGGTCGTCTCGAACCACCCGGACCTGCGCAGCGAGGTCGAGGGGTTCGGGCTGCCCTACCACCACGTCCCGGTCAGCCCGGATGCAAAGGCCGAGTCCGAGGCGGCGCTGCTGGAGCTGTTCGACCAGCGCTGCGACCTGGTCGTGCTGGCGCGCTATATGCAGATCTTCACATCCGAGTTCCTCGAGCGCGTACGTGTTCCGCTGATCAACATCCACCACTCGTTCCTGCCTGCTTTCCCGGGACGCGAGCCGTACGCGCGCGCCAAGGAGCGGGGAGTGAAGCTGATCGGGGCCACCGCCCATTACGTCACGGCCGACCTCGACGCCGGCCCGATCATCGAGCAGGACGCAATCCGGGTCACCCACCGCGACGACGTCGAGCTGCTGACTCGGCTCGGCGGCGACATCGAGCGGACGGTGCTCGCCCGCGCCGTCATGTGGCACTGCGAGGACCGGATCCTCCGCGACGGCAACACGACGATCGTCTTCTGAGGCGCCCGCTCGCGGTCGCTCACCGGATCCCGGTGCGCCACCCCTGCGCGTACTGCGACCGTGCGGCTTCCGAGTACGGCACCGGGCTGACGACAGCGCGGACGCTGATCTGCTGCTGAGGCTCGACCGTCGCCTTGTGCGTGCCGCCGCCCGGCTCGCCCCAGACGACGTGGACCTCGCTGCCGAGCTCGACCTCTGGATCGACAGTCGCCAGCGACAGGGCGCGGCGCTCGCCGGCGCTGTAGCCGGTGAACATCGAGTACCCGAGGAGCTTCCCATCGGCGTCGATGACCGAGTCGAAGTTCGACGAGCCGTAGTTGGCGATCGGCACGTCGAAGAACTGGTACGGGTCGCCGTCGAGGTCGAACAGCGACGCGAAGATCTTGACGACATCCTCGCCCTCCCATGCGAGCGTCACCTTCTTGCGCTGCGTCTCGGGATCGATCTGCTCGAGCGCCTCGCGGCCGATGAAGTCGTGGTCGAACTTCACGAATTGGCCGTATCCGAGCTCCCACGGGTTGAGGTAGTAGTCCTCGATGTCGCCGGAGACGAAGCTCCCAGCGAGCGCGTTGATCGCCTCGTACCCGTTCGCGGGCAGCCACTCGCGGTAGGGACGAAGCTCCTCGCCCGTGTAGATCCCCGGCAGTGGTGAAGGGATCCAGCCGGACTCGAGCGTGTTCGACGCGTATGCCCGTGCGCCGCACGGCTGCAGGCCGAACTCCTTGCCGGCGTCCAGGATCGCGCCGCGGATCTCCTCGTAGCTCTCGTATGGCCCCCACAGCTCCAGTCCAGGCTGACCCGCCATCCCATGGCGGAGAGTGCGCACATCCTGCCCCGCCACGTTCATGTGGGCCATCCGGAAGAACTTCAGCTGCTCGAGCGGCCCGCCGTTGAGCTTCTCGATCACGGGCCACGCGTTCGGGCCCTGGATCTGGAAGCGCCAGTACATCCGCGAGACGGCCTTTCCGTACGGACGCGAGGGCGAGCGGTCGTCGTACTCGAACTCGATCTCGTAGCCGCCTGTCTGGGCCTGGTAATGAAGCCAGTTAGCCGCCGGGTTACGGCCCGCCCAGACGAACTCGTCGTCGTCGAGATGGAACAGGATCCCGTCGCCGATCACGTGTCCGGCGGGGGTGCACGGCACGAACTGCTTGGCCATGTCGACCGGGAAGTTCGCGACGCTGTTGATGCCGGTGTCGGACACGAGCTTCAGCGCGTCGGGCCCGCGGAAGTAGAAGTTCACCATGTGATGGGAGAGATCGAAGAGGACCGCCGTCTCCCGCCAGGCGCGTTGCTCGCGCCGCCAGTTGCTGAACTCGTACGGCACGACCGGGTAGATGTAGGCGCCGATCTGCGAGTTGCGCAGCAGCTCGACCGTGCCGTCCGCCGCGTCGAGGACGTCCTGAAGGTTCTCTGGTGCCATCGCTCTCTCCCTTGAGTGTTCGGTCCTAGCCCACCAGCCGCACGCAGTGCTCGCGCTTGTCGCGATCCCATCTCCAGGTGTCGACGAGCTGGTTGAACGTGTAGTAGTGAAAGCCCCCGAATCGCAGTGGCGGGTCGTAGATGCGCGGCACGATCGCGTCGAACAGGTGGTCCAGCGCATGCGACGGGCGCCACACGAGATTGCGGAACCCGTGCTGCTCGCGCACGAACGAGAGCGAAGGCCCGACGCCGATCCGGATCGAGACCTCGAGCAGCCGCCGGCGATCGACCATCCCCGGCATCCCGATCAGCACGGGCAGCTCGATCCCGCGCTCGCGCAGGCCGCGGATCCAGCCGAACAGCGCGTCGGGGTCGAAGCACATCTGCGTGGTCACGTAGTCGGCGAGGAGGGTCTTGCGCGCGAGCGCGGCGTCGAGCGCCTCCTGGTCGATCAGCGGGTGCCCCTCGGGATAGCCCGCGATCCCGATCCGTCGCACACCGTGCGGGCGCTCACGGATCAGCGGCAGTAGCTCCTCCGCCGAGGAGAACTCGCCGGCAGCCGAGTGGGAGTCGCCGCCGATCACGAACAGGTCGTCGATTTTGGCCGTTTCGAGGCGGCTCAGCAGAGTCTCGAGGTGGTCGCGGTCGCGCACCAGTCTCGCGGCCAGGTGCGGCGTGACCGAGTGTCCGAGCGCCTTCAACGCGACCGCGATCTCGATTGTCTGCTCGGGGCCGTGGCGCGGGGAGCTCGTGACGGTCAGCCGGGCGGGCTCGGGTAGCCGCGCCGCTTCCTTCTGCGCCTGTTGAAACGGCAGCACCTCGAACTGAGGGGGACCCGCTTGGGATGTCTCCGGCGGACTCACGGCGGCGGCGCTCCGGCCGCCCGGCGCGTGTTGACGACCGCCATCACGTGCACCTCGTCCTCGTCGCAGCCGGCGTCGAGCAGCCTGTCGACCATCAGCGCCATCCCGTCCTCGACCGGCGGGTTTGAGACC
The DNA here is from genome assembly GCA_963770735.1 of uncultured Solirubrobacterales bacterium. GTDB lineage: Bacteria > Actinomycetota > Thermoleophilia > Solirubrobacterales > Solirubrobacteraceae > Palsa-465. The sequence goes on from CAVYRB010000003.1 coordinate 915,156, forward strand.
TGGCCGAGGTCGGTCGAGAGCACCGAGTGCTCGGCGCCCACCGCGCGGGTGTTCTCGATCCAGACCTCCCACGGGACCTTGCCGGTATGCGGCGTCGTGAAGCAGCGCTCGAGCAGCGCCCCGCGCTCGGCGAGCGCTCGCTGATCCTCGACCGACAGCGACTGCGACGGGAACTCCGGATGGGTCACGACGACGTCCGCGATTCCGGCCTCGACCGCCCCGTCGACGACGGCAAAGATCTCGTCACGCGACAGGTGGCCCGTCGCCAGCAGCATCCCGTGGCGGGCGATCATCGCGAGCACCTCGCGCAGCCGCGGCAGCAGCGCCCCGCTGTCATCGACGACCGGTACCGGTTCGATCTCGATCCCCTCGTCGCGCAGCTCGCGCTGGAGCTTGACCCACACCGGGACGGCCGCGCCGGGTGGCGCGTCGCGCTCGTGCGACTCGTTGACCGAGTCCACCGTCGGCAACCAGACGGTGCGTGCGCCCTCCCGCGCGGCGACCTCGACCGCCAGCGGGTTGATCCCGCCGACGCCGCGGTTGAGCGAGATCGCGCCGACCACGCGGATCCCGGGCACGGCGGCGGTGACGACGCTCGCGCGCTCAGCCGTGGACCCGTAGTGGGACTTGAGCACGAAACCGTCGAGCCCGAGCTCGAGGAAGCGGCGCGCGAGCGTAAGGTCGTCGACCCTGCGCTCGACGACGTCCGGCGAGACGTGGATGTGGGTGTCGTACGCGCCTCGCAGGAGCTCGCGGGCGCGCTGCGAGGGCGCATCGCTCATCGCTTGCGGCCGATCCTATGGGCTCCATGTCGGCCGGTCGAGCGGCTCGCCCCCGAGCGCAGCCCCGCTTGCCTGCAAGCGCAAAAAAATCGCGGTCGGAGCGGCCGGGATGCGAAGCTCTCAGCCACACGATGCAGGTCCTCGACGAGCACACGGCTGCCCTCGTGCGCAGGTTGTGCGAGCTGTTTGTGCCGGGCTCGGAGCGGGTCTGGCCCGAGGTCTACATCGATGCACTGCTGGCGCGGATGCCGGCCGCGCAGCGGGACGAGACGCTGGCCGCGTTCCGGGCGCTCGAGGAGCCCGCGGCCACCGGCGCGGAGGCGCTCGGAGAGCATCTCTTCACACCTCCGTTCATGACTGCGCGTGCGCTCGCGTGTGAGGCGTTCTACAGCGACTTCGTCGCGCCGGGCGCGCCCGGTCCCGGCGCCTGGGAGGAGATCGACTTCGCGCCGCCGCTCGCAGCGCGGCTGAAGAAGGACTGGTCGTTCCTGGGAGTGACGGGAGCCGGATGACTCGCGCGCCGCGCAATCAGGCGAGGCCGGATGCCGAGCGCGCGGCTGGCGCGAGCTCGGACCGGTACGAGGTCGTCGTCGTCGGCTCCGGCGCAGGTGGCGGCGTCGTCGCCGGCGAGCTCGCCGACCATGGCCACCGGGTGCTGCTGCTCGAGGCCGGCGCCCACAGGACCGCCGCGGACTACATGCGCTGGGAGGCGTGGGCCAACCACGAGCTCTGGTGGCCGCCGGCGTTCGCCGAGCCTCCGGCCGAGAACGAGCCGCCGCTGATCATCTTCCGGGGCCGGTCGGTGGGCGGCACGACCGCGATCAACACCAAGGTCGCGCTCCGTCCCGACGGCGAGGACTACGCCAAGTGGTACGAGGCGTCGGGTCTGCTCGGCGGCGACGGCAAGCCGTTCTCCGAGGCCGAGCTGGCGCCGTACCTCGAACGGGTCGAGCAGCGGCTCGGCGTACGCGAACGCAGCGACTGGCAGCAGTGCATCCGCACCGTCGTCCCGGGCTTCGAGGCGCTCGGCGCCGAGCTCGAGCCGGTTATGTCCTACACCGATGAGAACTGCATGCGCTGCGGCTCCTGCCTGCAGGGATGTCCCACGAACGCCGGCAAGTCGACGCTCAACACCTACATCCACCCGCCGTGGGCGCGAGGGAGGCTCGAGCTGCGCCCGGATTGCACCGTGCGGCGTGTCCTGATCGAGGATCGCGGCGACGGGCTTCACGCGACCGGGGTCGAGTACGTCGGCCCCGACGGGCAGCTCGAGACGGTCGCCGCCGACGTCGTCGTCGTCGCCGCCGGCGCGCTCGGATCCCCCGGACTGCTGCTCCGATCGGGCGTCCGCGAGGCGGCGGCCGGCTCTCCGAGCAGCGAGCTGATCGGCCGGCATCTCGGCTTTCACCCCGCGCGCCTGGTGCAGGGGTCCTTCGACGAGATCCAGGACGCGCACATGGTGTATCCGATCAGCGCTCACTGCATGAAGTTCCGTCACGATTCCGAGGGCGGCTTCGTCGTCGAGGCGTCGACCGTCCAGGACCCGATCGGGTTCGCGACGGCGCTGTGCGACGAGGACGGGACGCCCTTGTGGGGCGAGGGGCTGGTGCAGGCGCTGCGCGGCTACCGCTACTTCACTGGCCTGTTGACGATGGTCAGCGACGAGAACCACGGGACCGCCTGGGTCGATGACGACGGTGGCGACCGCTACTCGTACGAGTTCTCGGAGACCGAGCGCGGGCGCAACGACGAGTCGCTGCGGTTCGCCACAGACGTGCTCTGCGCAGCCGGCGCCAAGCGCGTGTTTCACACCGACGTGCTCAGCACGCACATCCAGGGCGGCTGCCGGATGGGTTCGGACCCGGCCCGCTCGGTCGTCGACGCAAACGGCGAGAGCCACGATGTTCGGCGCCTGTTCGTCGGCGACAGCTCGGTGATCCCCCGCACGCCCGCTGTCAACCCGTCGCTGACGATCATGTCGCTCGCCGCGCGGCTGGCCGACTACCTGCACGCGGGCGAGCACGGGTACTTCTCGAGCGCGACGCGGGCGATCGCGGTTTGAGTACCTCAGGCTTCGAGCTCCACCTCGACGAGGATCGGGTCCTCGCGGGTGGCGAGCGCGGGGAGCACGTCGTCGAGCGTGGCGGTGAGTGTGTCGAGATCGCTTACGCGCGCTGCCGGGCAGCCCAGCGCCCGGGCGGTCCCGGCGAAGTCGATCCCTGGGAACCGGGGCCAAGCCGGGGCGCCACCGCGCTCGCGGGCTTGGCCGTCCATGATCGCGTAGCCCCCGTTGTTCATCACGACCAGCAGCACGCCGGCGCCGTAGCGCGCGGCCGACCACAGCGACTGGATCGCGTACATCGCCGAGCCGTCGCCGACGACCGCGACCACGGGACGGTCCGGCAGCGCCATCCGCAGCCCGATCGCCCCCGTCAGTCCGAATCCGAGACCGCCGTTCGCGTTCGCGACGAACCCGAGCGGCGTGCGCGCCGCGATCCGCTCGAGCAGCTCGGGCCGGCTCGAGGGCGTCTCCTCTACGAGCACCACATCCTCGGGAAGGCGCTCGGCCAGCGCGTGCAGCACGTGACCCGGGCGGAGCTTGCCGCCGGGCCCGGGAGGGCTGGGAGGCGGCGGTGGTTGGTGCAGCGGCGCACCCGCCGGCTCGTCGCGCTTCGGCAACTGCGCGACGAGCGCGGCGCACGTCGCGGCGGCGGGCGCGAGCACCCCGATGTCGCAGCCGCTGCGGTGGACCTCCTCGGCGTCGTCACTGACCACCGCCACGCGCGTCCCCGGCTCCAGAAGCGCCACAGGGTCGTCGAACACGTAAGTCCTGAGCGCGTGCGTGCCGACCGCGATCACGAGATCGTGCGAAGCGAGCGCCTCGTGCATCCGCGCGCGCATCCACGGCAGGTGCCCGGCGAACAGCGGATGGGTCTGCGGGAAGCCGGGACGGCTCCCGAACGCCTCCTGCCAGACGGGGCTCCCGAGCGCCTCGGCGAGCGCCGTGACCGACTCCCAGCCGGCGTCGCTCGCGGCGCCGGCGCCGACCACGAGCACGGGGCTGCGCGCCGCGCCGATCAGCTCGAGCAGCGCGCCCAGCTCGTCGGCGTCGACGCCCCGTGGGCGCAGCACGCTCGCGGGCGCGCCGACCGCCAGCGGATCGACCTCCTGCTCCCAGTCGCCCATCGGTGCGACGACGAGCGCCGGTCCCCGGTGGGTGACCGCCTCGTGGTAGGCGCGGGCGATCGCGCCCGGGACGTCCTGCGGCCGGGCAGGCAGGCTCGACCACACCGGATACTCGCCGGCGACTCGCTCGAGCGCGCGGCCGGCGAGGAACGGCGAACTCGCGAGCTGGCGGCGGTCCTGCTGGCCGACCACCACCACCAGCGGCGCGTGGCAGTCGCGCGCGTTCGCGATAGCGTTGATCGCGTTGCCAAGCCCAGGTGCGGTGTGCAGGTTGACGAATGCCGGGGATCCGCGGCCGATCGCGTAACCGGTGGCCATTCCGACGACCGTTCCCTCGTGCAGACCGAGCACGAACTCGAGGTCGGGCGGAAGGTCGGTGAGGAACGCCACCTCGGTGGAGCCCGGGTTGCCGAAGATCCTGGTCATCCCCAGCTGGCGCATCACGTCGAAAGTGGAGTCGCGGATGTTCACGGATGAGATCGTTTCAGGTTCGCCGAGGACGATGACTGGACGCGGGCGATGACCGACGTCGGCTCGCCCACGGCCGAGCGAGCGAGCGCCGGCGAGACCCAGACCGTCGTCGCGGCTCGCCGCCTGCGCGACGCCGGCAGCGTGTTCATCGGCGTCGGCCGGCCGAGTACCGCGGCGATGCTCGCGCGGCTCGTGCACAACCCCGAGCTCGTGCTGGTGTACGAGTCCGGCACGGTCGGCGCGAAGCCGTTTCACGTCCCGCTCTCGATAGGCGACGGGGAACTTGCGGCGACAGCCGACGTGGTCGTCTCGGTCCCGGAGATGTTCAATTACTGGATCGGGCCGGGGCGGATCGAGGTGGCGTTCCTCGGGGCCGCGCAGGTCGACCGGTATGCGAACCTCAACTCGACCGTGATCGGCGACTACGAGCACCCGAAGGCGCGGCTGCCGGGCGCAGGCGGCGCGCCGGAGATCGCCGCCAACTGCGGCGAGGTGATCGTGATCGCCCCCCACAGCCCGCGGACGTTCGTCGAGCGGCTGGACTTCGTGACGACCGTCGGGCATGGCGACGGCCCGGGGTCCCGCGAGCGGCTCGGGTTCCGCGGCCGCGGGCCGACCGCGGTGATCACGGACCTCGGTGTGCTCGAGCCGGACCCGGAAACCAAGGAACTGGTGCTCACGCAGGTGCACCCGGATGTGACGGTGGACCAGGTGCGGGACGCGACGGGCTGGGACCTTCGGGTTGCCGAGGAGCTGCTCGTCACCGAACCACCTACCGACGAAGAGCTGGCTGCATTGCGGGAGCTGTTGTCGAGGTGACCCGACAGGAGAGAGAGGCATGACCGAGCAAGCGTTCGAGCAGCGCACGATCTACGACGCGGTGAGCGACACGCCGACGAGCTACGTGCGCGAGGACGACGACGCGCACCCGCCGCTCGACTACCCGCCGTACAAGTCGACCACGCTGCGACATCCGAAGCAGCCGCTGATCTACCTCCCGCAGACGGTCACCGAGGTCACCGGGCCGCAGCTTGGCTCGTCGTGGGCGCTCGGCGAGCAGGACCACGACCTGACCAGACAGCACGAGGGCGAGCCGATCGGCGAGCGGATCACGGTCTCGGGGCACGTGTACGACACCGAGGGCAAGCCGCTGCGCGGGACCCTCGTCGAGATCTGGCAGGCGAACGCCGCGGGGCGCTACCTGCACCGCTGGGACCGGTGGCCGGCGCCGTTGGATCCGAACTTCTCGGGCGCGGGGCGGTGCGTGACCGACGACGAGGGCCATTACCAGTTCACGACGATCAAGCCCGGACCGTACCCGTGGGGCAATCACTACAACGCCTGGCGCCCGGCCCACATCCACTTCTCGCTGCTCGGTCGCGCGTTCGCCCAGCGGCTGGTGACGCAGATGTACTTCCCCGGCGACCCGTTCTTCCCGTACGACCCGATTTTCAATTCGGTCCGCGATCCAGTGGCGCGGGATCGGATGATCTCGAGCTTCTCGATCCACGACACCGTCCCCGACTGGGCGGCCGCGTACCAGTTCGACGTCTACCTGCGCGGGCCCGGGGCGACCCCGTTCGAGGAGGCCCATTGATCTTCAAGACGACCCCATCCCAGACGGTCGGGCCGTACTTCGCGATCGGGCTGCCGTGGGAAGCGGGCCCGCACGCGGTCGCGGCCGGCACTCCGGGGGCGATCACGATCTCTGGCACGGTCTACGACGGCCGCGGCGACCCGATCCCCGACCACCTGATCGAGACCTGGCAGGCCGACCCGGACGGCCGGTTCGCCGACCTGTACGGCCACGGCGGCCCCTCGCAGATGGAGGGCTTTCGCGGGTTCGCGCGATACGGGCTCGAGGACGGTGACGGCGTGTACGAGATCCTGACCGTCAAGCCGGGACCGGTGCCGGGGCTCGGGGCGACCGTCCAGGCGCCGCACATCGACGTGACGCTGCTCGCGCGCGGGATGTTGAACCGCGTCGTCACCAGGATCTATTTTGCCGACGAGCCGGAGCTGAACGCCGCCGACCCGGTGCTCGCCGCGGTCCCGCCCAAGCGCCGCGCAACCCTCCTGGCCGAGCCGATCGAGGGCGGCTACCGGTTCGACATCCGCCTGCAGGGAGAGGGCGAGACCGTCTTCTTCGCCGTCTGATGGCCGAGTTGCTGTCGCTCTCGGACGCTGTGGGCGAGCTCGTCTCCGACGGCGACTCCGTCGCGCTCGAGGGCTTCACCCACCTGATCCCGTTCGCCGCCGGCCACGAGCTGCTGCGGCAGCGCCGCCGCGAACTCGAGCTGATCCGGATGACACCGGATGTCCTGTACGACCAGATGATCGGGATGGGCGCGGCGCGCCGGCTGGTCTTCTCTTACGGCGGCAACCCCGGCGTCGGGTCGCTGCACCGGTTCCGCGATGCGATCGAGCACGGCTGGCCGCGCGAGATCGAAGTCGAGGAGAACAGCCACGCCGGCATGGCGAATCGGTATGTCGCAGGCGCGAGCGATCTCCCCTTCATGGTGATGCGCGGCTACGTGGGAACGGATCTGATGGGGCGCGCGCCGGTCGCACCGATCACCTGTCCGTTCACGGGCGAGCAGCTCGTCGCGGTCCCGGCGCTGCGTCCGGACGTCGCGATCATCCACGCGCAGGAGTCCGATCGCGCGGGAAACGTGCAGCTGTGGGGGATTCCCGGGGTACAGAAGGAGGCCGTCCTCGCCGCCCGGCGGTCGCTGGTCACGGTCGAGCGGATCGTCGACGAGCTCGAGCCGAGACCGGGCGCCGTGGTGCTTCCGGCCTGGGTGATCGAAGCGGTGGCAGAGGCGCCCGGAGGCTCGCAGCCCTCCTATTCGGCGGGGATCACCGACCGCGACAACGACTTCTATCGCTTCTGGGACAAGGTCAGCCGCGACCGGGACGATTTCACCGCCTGGATGGAGGAGAACGTACTCGAGCCTCGCGCGCGTGTATGAATAACGCCATGACCATCGACATCCAGCAGCTCACGGCGATCGACGTGCACGTGCACGCGGAGCGCAACGAGGATCAGCCCCAGGACCCGGTGACGATCGAGGTGCTCGAGGCGGCGGCCCGCTACTTCGGGGGCAGCCCGCCGCAGCCGACCGCGCGCGAGCTCGCCGGCTACTACCGCGAGCGCGGAATGATGGCGGTGATCTTCAACGTCGACGACGAGTCGGGGATGGGGCGCCGCCGGCTCGGCAACGACGAGGTGCTTGCCGCCGCGCGCGAGAACCCCGACGTGCTGATCCCGTTCGCGAGCGTCGACCCGCACAAGGGCAAGCTAGGCGTGAGGGAGATCGAAGAGCTGATCGAGGCCGGCGCGCGGGGCTTCAAGTTCCACCCGAACACGCAGGCGTTCTGGCCGAACGATCGCGAGCACTACCCGTTGTACGAGCCGATCGCCGAGGCCGGCCTGATCGCCCTGTTCCACTCCGGCACGACTGGGATCGGTGCGGGCATGCCCGGCGGCGGCGGAGTGCGCCTGAAGTACTCGAACCCGATGTGCATCGACGACGTCGCCGCCGATTTCCCCAGCCTGAACATCATCCTCGCCCACCCCTCGTTCCCGTGGCAGGATGAGGCGCTGGCGATCGCGGTTCACAAGCCAAACGTCTACATCGATCTCTCTGGTTGGTCGCCGAAGTACTTCCCGGAGAACCTGATCCGGTACACGAACACCCAGCTCAAGCACAAGATGCTGTTCGGCTCGGACTTCCCGCTGATCACTCCCGACCGCTGGCTGAACGACTTCGCCAAGCTTCCGATCAAGGACGAGGTCCGCCCGCTGGTGCTGAAGGAGAACGCCGCGCGGCTGCTGGAGCTGTGACGGCGCTCCACTACGAGATCTCAGGGCCCGAGGGCGCGCCCACGCTGCTTCTGGGCCCGTCGCTCGGCACCACGCTGCGGATGTGGGACGGTCAGCTGCCGCTGGCCGAGCGCCTGCGGCTGGTGCGCTTCGACCACCGCGGCCACGGCGGCTCGCCGGTCCCGCCAGCCCCGTACGAGATCGCGGACCTCGGTCGAGACGTGGTGGAGCTGATGGACGGCCTGGGATTGGAGCGCGTCCACTACTGCGGGCTGTCGCTCGGGGGGATGGTCGGGATGTGGCTCGGGGCCAACGCGCCGGAGCGGATCGATCGGTTGGTCCTGTTGTGCACGGCCGCCTACATGCCGCCGGCCTCGATGTGGGAGCAGCGGATCACGAGCGTGAGCGAGGCCGGGTCCGTCGAGCCGATCGCCGCCGCGGTCGTCGAGCGCTGGCTGACGCCGGAGTTCCGCGCCCGTCGTCCCGAGCTGACAGCGTCGCTGCGGGGGATGATCGCGGAGTCGCCGGCCGAGGGGTATTCGGGGTGTTGCGCGGCGATCGCGCGGATGGACCTACGACGGGATCTGGAGCGTGTGCGAGCGCCGACGCTCGTGGTGTCGGGCGCGCAGGATGTCGCCACCCCGGTCGCGGATCAGGAGCTGATCGCCGCGGCGGTTCCCGAGGCGAGGCATGCGGTCGTGAGCCCGGCGGCGCACCTCGCGGCGGTGGAGCAGGCGGGGCGGGTGAACGAGCTGATCGCGGGATTCCTGGGATGAGGAACAACCATTTCGCTACAAAGCGCCGCCTGCTCTCCGGCACGTGTAGCGGTGCGGTCGTATAGGAACGCGCGCCCCTTCCAGCCCGCGACGGGCTCGATCTCGATCATGTCCGACGGATCGAAGAACGGCGCCGCCCGACCCTACCGGCCTCGCCGGAACTCTGCCTCGGCCTCGCCGAGCGGCGTCGAAGCGCGCTCGCCGTGCAGGTATTCCGCCGCGATCGCACCCCAATCCGCTCCCGCGCGGAGGCTCTGGAGCACGACGACGACCATCGCGTGCATCCGCCGGATCAGGATCGACTCGGGCGGGATCGTGAACTGGTTGACCTGGGTTCGGATCTGATCGCGTTGCTCGGGCCCGGGCCGCTCGCGGTCGCCGTCGCGGTCGCGGCGCTCGCCCGGGGCGGAGAAGCGCCGAAAGCGGGGCACCGCGTACCACTTGATCGCGTGGCGCATCAGCCTGAGCGCGAGCTCGGCGTCGACCGAGTCGGCGCGCTCGCCCGGGAGATATCCGGCGTTGACCAGCGCCGCCTTCATTGCGCCGGCGTCCCGTTCCCGCGCCGCGCACGCGATCGCCGCCTCCGCGGCCAGGTGGCCGGCGTCGACGTCGCGAAGCAATCCGAAGTCCAGGAAGCAGACCCTCCCGTCGCCTCGCAGCAGGTAGTTGCCGGGGTGGGGATCGCCGAGCGCGATCCGGTCGCGGTACAGCAGGCCGAAGAAGAATCGGAACACGATCTCGCCGTAGCGGTCCCGCACCTGCTCGTCGGCTCGGCGTACCGTCTCGAAGCCCTGTCCGTCGACGTACTCGGAGACGAGCACCCGCCGCGTTGAGAGATCGGTGAACACGCGGGGCACGTAGATGAACGGGTGATCGCGGTTCAGCCGAGCGATCCGGCGCTGGTTCTGCGCCTCGAGCTCGTAGTCGAGCTCCTCGGCGATCCGCTCGCGCATCTCCGTCGCCAGTGCCTTCGCGTCGAGCCCCGGGGCCAGCCTCCTGACGAGCGGTATCAACAGCATCGCGTTGCGCAGGTCGGTCTCGACCGCCTCGGCCACGCCGGGGTACTGGACCTTGACGGCGACATCGTCCCCGTCGACGGTCTTCGCCCGGTGCACCTGACCGATCGACGCGGCCGCGAAGGCCCGCTCGTCGAAGTCCGAGAAGACGCTCCCGATCGGGCCGCCGAGCTCCTGGCGCAGCAACTTCTCGATCCGTGAGAACGGCACCGGCGGGATCCCGTCGCGGAGGGTCGCGAGCTTGCGTTGCAGTTCGTCCTGCTGCTCGGACTCGAGACCGTCGAACTCGACCATCGAGAGCATCTGGCCGACCTTCATCGCCGCCCCGCGCATCCGCCCGAGCTGGTCCACGAGCTCGCTCACGAGCGCCGCGGTGCGCTCCTGCTCGGCGGCCGCGGCGCGCTCCGGCGTGCGCACGCGATTCGCGGCGCGCATCCCCGCCCACCGAACCCCCTGACCCGTCACGAGTCCGCCGACCCGCGCCGTCCGGGCGACCCGGCCGGTGGGCAGCCGCTTCGCCTCGGGCGGCGGTTCTTCCGTGTCTGCGCCCATGACCCGAGGCTAGCGAGCGCCCGCTACGGCGCGGCCAATCCCTGAGCCGGTGCCGCCGCGATCACCTCGCGGCGGCGGCGGCTCGGCAGCGCCAGGCCGCAGGCCGCGCCCATCACCGCCAGGCCGCAGGAGACCCAGATCGCCGGGCCGAACCCGTCGGTGAACGCGGTCGGTGAGCTGTAGCCGCCGAAGCCGGCGAACACGGCCACCGCGACCGCGATCCCGAACACGCCGCCGAGCTCGCGCATCATGCTGTTGATCCCGGCGAGCTTGCCCGCGGTCTCGAGCGTCGCCGACCCGACGACGGAGTTCTGGGCCGACGGGATCGCCATCGAGATCCCGACGCCCGCGACTACCAGCGGCACGATCAGGTGTGAGAACGGCAGGTTCGGCCGAGCGATCGACGCGATCCACGCCGTCCCGCCGGCCTGGATCAGGAGCCCCGCGACCATCAGCGGCCGCTCGCCGATCCGGTCGACGAGCGCGCCGACACCCGGTGCAACGAGGATGAACGTCGCGGTCCAGACCATCAGCCGGAGCCCCGCCTGGAGCGGGTCGTAGCCGAGACTCGTCTGGAGCAGCTGTGGGAAGAAGAACACGTCGGCGAACAGCGATCCGAGTACGAAGAAGATCGCGGCGTTACCGGCCGAGAAGGTCCGAGAGCGGAAGAAGCTCATCGGCAGCATCGGCTCCGGTGCGCGGAGCTCCCAGCGGACGAACGCGAACGCGAACACCGCGCCCGCGACGAGGGACCCGACGACCTCGGCGCTGCCCCAGCCGGACGAGTTCCCACGGACCAGGCCCCAGACGACGCCGAACGCGGCGGCTGCGATCAGCGCGACGCCCGGGAAGTCGAGCGCCACCCGCTTGCCGAAGCTCTCGTCGAGCCGACGCAGCACGAACGGAATCGCGATCAGCCCGATCGGCACGTTGACCCAGAAGATCCACGACCAGTCGATCCCACGAACGATCGCGCCGCCGACGATCGGCCCGAGTGCGACCGCGATCCCGGTTACGGCGCTGAACAGCCCGATCGCGGTGCCGCGCTTCTCGGCCGGGAAGGCGGCGGTCAGAATCGCGAGCGCGAGCGGCAGGATGAACGCGGCCCCGGCGCCCTGGACCGCGCGCGCGGCGATCAGGAAGCCGGCGTCCGGGCTGAGCGCGCACGCCGCCGACGCGAGCGAGAAGACGGCGAGGCCGACGGCGAACATGCGCCTTCGCCCGAACCGGTCGCCGAGCGCCGCGGCGGGCATCAGCAGCACGGCGAAGCTGAGGTTGTAGGCGTTGACGGTCCACTCGAGCTGGGCCACCGAGGCGTGTAGGTCGACGCGGACGGTGCTCAGCGCGGTCGCGACGACGACCGTGTCAAGGGCAGCCATCATCGATGCGATGCCGGTGAGGATGACGACCCATGTTCGTCTCGAGGCGGTGATGTCGGCGTGTGGCTCCATGCGGTCTCCTTCGATCGGGTTCACGTAAGAGGAGATCCACCCCGCCTCCGCGATTCATCGCGGCGGGCCTGATCAGCGGGCGGGCGGCGGGTCCGCGACGAACGGCGCGAGCGCGGTGCCGACAAACGCGATGACGTCGACGATCCGGCCGTCCGCGTCGAGCGTCAGCAGCTGCAGGACCTCGACCGGCTCGGGATGGTCGGGCCAGCCTTCGTAGTAGCTGCCGACCGCGATCTGCCCGTTGGCGTGCGCGAGCCGCACGCGGCGGGAGCGCACCGGCGCGAGCGGCCCGCGGGCGAGGAACGCCCGGGCCGCTGCCACCCCGCGGTACCACGAGGGACGTGGCGGCATCGCGAGCACCGCGTCCTCTGAGAGCATCGAGACGATCGCGTCGACGTCGCCGCGCTCCCACGCCTCCATGTAGCGCTCGACGATTTCGCTCACGCGCCGGTCGCCCAGCGAGCGGAGCGTCTGCTGCTGGGTCAGCGCAGGCAGCTGCTCGTCGACTGTCTTGTGCGCGCGCTGCAGCGCGCTGTAGACGGCCTTCGGCGTCGTCTGGAGCGTCTCGGCGACCTCGGCCCCCGAGAAGCCGAGGACGTCGCGGAGGATCAGCACTGCGCGCTGGCGCGCGGGAAGATGCTGGAGCGCCGCGACGAACGCGAGCTCCACGCTCTCGCGCTGTTCGTAGCGAGCGTCCGGCGCGGCGTAGCCCTCGGCGAGGCCGGCGTCCGGGTAGGCCTCGACCCAGACCGACTCGACGAGCGGCGGGGCGGGATCGTCGTGCGCGTCGGTCGGCGGCCCGTAGTCGATCGGGAGCACCCGCCTGGGCCTGCGCTCGATCAGGCGCAGACAGCTGTTGGTAGCGATCCGGTACAGCCAGGAGCGCAGCGAGCTGCGGCCTTCGAACTGAGGCAATCCGCGCCAGGCCCGCAGCAGCGCCTCCTGCATCGCGTCCTCGGCGTCGTGGACCGATCCGAGCATCCGATAGCAGTGCGCGTGCAGCTCGGCCCGGTACGGCTGGATCAGCTGTTCGAATGCGACGGGATCGCCGGCGGTGGGTGCGATCGAGCTCACCTCGAACCCTTAGACCCGGCGGCCCGCCGAAATCCATCGCGGGAGCGATTGATTTTTCGCACGCCACGGATCGTTACGGATCGAGACGGTGAGACACCCGGTCGTGCACCTCGAGCTCCACACGCCAAACCTCGGTCGTGCCTGCGCGTTCTATGGTGGCCTGCTGGATTGGCGGGCCCAGCGGGTCGGGTCGAGCGATGCCTCGTATCAGGCGCTGGACCTCGGTTCGGCGCTCGGCGGAGGCGTCGTCGAGTGCGGAACCGAGCGCGCCCTATGGCTGCCGTACGTCGAGGTCGGCTCGGTGCCGGTGGCGACCGAGCGGGCGATCTCGCTCGGCGCATCGGTGATGCTCGCACCGCGGGAGGGTCCCGCCGGCTGGCGGAGCGTCATCACGACGGCGGACGGCGGGGAGATCGCGTTCTGGCAGGGCAAGCGCTGATCATCCAAATCGGATGAAGCGCCTCGGCCCGACGGACCGAAAAATCAAATCCATGATCGAGCGCATGACCGACATGCCGCCGGGCACGATCGGGTTCCGGGTCCGCGGCGAGATCGAGCGCGAGGATTACGACGAGGTGCTCACCCCGGAGCTCCGCCGGGCGATCGAGGCCGGGGGCGGGCTGCGGACGCTGTACGTGATCGAGGATCTCGAGGAGATGGAGCCGGGCGCCGTCTGGGCCGACGCCAAGCTCGGATGGGGCCTCGGGATCGAGCACCGCGAGGCATGGGAGCGGTCGGCGATCGTCAGCGACATCGAGTGGATCGCGCGCGCGATGCGGCTGTTCGGCGGCCTGATCCCGGGCGAGGCGCGCGCCTTCCAGCTCGCGGAGCTGGACGAGGCGAAGGCGTGGGTCGTGGGCAGCTGAGTGGGTCGTCCCGCTCCTGCGCAATGAGTCAAACGACCTGGTGGCGGTGGATGCCGGCTCGTAGGTTCTCCGGCATGCACTCCTGGCACTCAAACGCAACTGTTCCTGGCTCGCCGACCGACGTCCTCGAGTTCCTGACCGAGCCCGACGCGATCGCGCGTTGGGCCCCGATTCCGTTCGAGGTGATGTCGCTCGAGGGAGGAACGCGGCTCGTGTCGGGAACCCGCGCGCGCGTCGCCGGGCGGCTCGCGGGCCGTTCACTCGAGTTCGACGTCGACGTGCTCCGCGCATCGGACGACCGACTCGAGCTCGTCGCCGAGGGTCCGATCTCGATCGACGTCAGGTACGTGCTGCGGCCCGCGGGCGCGTCGAGCGAGGTGCGGGCTTCGATCGCGGTCGAGGGCCGCGGCCTGTTCGGCCGGATGCTCGCGAAGGCGACGGAGGCGCTGCTCGCGGGTGGCGCCCTGCGGATGTCGCTCGAGCGGTTGGGCCGCGAGCTGGGGCCGCCGATTGCCCACGGCGAGGTCGCGCCCTCAGCGTGCCCGGTCTGAGCGGCGCTCAGTGCCCGGGGGCCACCGCTTGGCCCAGGCGTCGAGCGGCTCGAGCGCGTCGAGCAGCTCGTTGCCCGCGGCCGTCAGCACGTAGCCGCCGGCGGGCCGCGACGCGACGATCGTCGCCTCGCGCAGCTCGCGCAGACGGTCGTTGAGCACGCTGGACGAGACTTCGCCGCAGCGCGTCTGGAGCTCGCGAAACGTCGCGGGCTGGCCGTCGCGGAGCTCCCACAGAACCCGCAGCGCCCACCTTCGTCCGAGCAGGTCGAGCAGTGCCATCACCGGCCGGCCGGTGCGCGACCCTCGGACGGGCCGCCCGGGAAGCGGCGTGTTGGATTTCGCGGTGGTCAACGGGCGCTCCGATTTCCGAAGCGGACGGTAGCAGTGGGCGCTTGGGCGACCGTCAGCGAGGGCTGAAATCGGCGGCGAGCCCGCGCAACATCCCGGGAAGGCCCGCCTGTCGGGTCATCCGGCGCTGGCCCCGCGGGCCGTCAGAGCGGGCGATCTCGCCGACAAGCTCGAGCACGTTCTCGGAGCCGAGCTCCTCCGCGTGCGGAGCCGCCGCCTCGAGCAGCTGTGCCAGCTGCTCGCGAGCCGGGACCTGTGTTTCGGCGACCGGATCCAGCAGCCGGGCGTCGATCCCGTCGCGCGCGGCCAGGAACCGGTTCTCCTCGAGCAGCTCGGGGGCGTACGCGAGCCGCGGGTCGTGGTAGCCCTCCTCGAGCTCGAGGTGCGCGATCGCCTGGACGAGCGCGGCCAGCGCCGCCGAGCGCTCGGCCGTGCTCTGGGCGTCCATCACGCGTACCTCGACCGTCCCGAACCGCGGCCTGGCGCGCACGTCCCACCACAGGAACGACGGCTCCGGGAACGCGTCGCATCGCAGCAGCTGGTCGATCACCTCGACGTAGTCGCCGTAGGACGCGAACGATCGCGGGATCCCCACGCGCGGAAACGACTGGAAGATCGGTGTACGCGCGGACGCGAGACCGGTGTCACGTCCTTGCCAGTACGGCGAGTTGGCCGACACGGCGAGCAGCAGCGGCAGGTGCGCCCGCAGCTGATTGAGCAGCACGATCGCGCTGTCGGGATCGGGGACGCCGACGTGCACGTGGAGCGCGAACGTCGGCTCGCGCCGAGCCAGCTCGCGCATCGTCTGAAGGATCAGCTGATAGCGCGCTCCGCCCGATACGCGGGTGTCGTTCCACATCGCGAACGGATGGGTCCCGGCGGCGGCCGCGACGAGACCCGCCTGGTCGAGCTCACGCGACAGCGTGGCCCGAAGTCTTGCGACCTCCTCGGCCGCGTCCTCGACGGTCGCGTGGGGCGAGGTCGCGAGCTCGATCGCCGCCTCGTGAGTCTCGGCGCCGGCGTTGCCGGCGAGCTGCTCGAACACCGCCCGCAGCGCCAGCTCGGTGTGGCGGCTGAGCGACAGGTCGGTCGGATCGAGGATCATCACCTCTTCCTCGATCCCGACCGAGTAGGGGGCGGACGGCGTCCACCGTGCCCAGTCCGGAACGAGTTGCTCCGGCGTCGCGTCGAGCGTGGCTGAGAAGGGGTGAGGCATCACTCTCGTACGACCAATCTCCGGCCGATATCTTCCCGCCGCGAGCGCGGACCGAGATCAGCCGCAGGGCTTGTAATCCTCGTGTATTCCTAGCCCGCTGGCCAATGGAATCTCCCAAATTGCCAGCAAATTCTGAGAGCGCGCGCGCGGCGAGCTCGATTCGCGGGGCGGGGCGTGGGGATCGCGTACCTCTTCGGGCTGCTGCTGCCGAAGCTGTTCGAGCGGGCGGAGCGGCGCTGAGAGCCCGGACCCGCCGCCGTCCGGATAGACTCGCCCTGTTCGAGCCGGGCGACCTCGCCCGGCGAAGTAGTGCCAGCCTTCGTAGTTGTTGCTATTTGCACCTCCCGCGTTGCGCAGCACACACGATCTCCCCGGAGGGAACAAGCAGATGGCAACCGGAACTGTGAAGTGGTTCAGCGACGAGAAGGGCTACGGCTTCATCACACCTGACGAGGCCGGCAAGGACCTCTTCGTCCACCACTCATCGATCCAGGGCAGCGGCTTCAAGTCGCTCGCCGAAGGGGCGCGGGTGTCGTTCGACACCGAGCAGGGCCCGAAGGGCCCGGCCGCGGCCAACGTGCAGACGATCTAGCGCGAACGTGTCGGCCCCCGCACCTGCGGGGGCCGTCGCGCTAGATACTGTCGCCTGATCGTGGGGATCACCCAGGCGACTCCAACCGGGCTCACTGAGCAGGAGGCAGCCCGCCGCCTCGAGGAGCGCGGAAAGCCGCCGCGCCGGCGGTCGAGTCGTTCCTACACGAGCATCATCCGCGCCAACACGTTCACGATCCCGAATGGGATCCTGCTGTTGTTCGGGGTGCTCACGATCGCGTTCGGATCGTGGCGGGATGCACTGTTCCTCGGAATTCTCGTCTCGAACATCGCGATCGGGTCATTTCAGGAGATCCGCTCGAAGCGCGCGCTCGACAAGCTCGCCGCGCTGGTCGCGCCGGAGGCCGTCGTCGTCCGCGACGGCGCCGACCGCAAGGTGCCCGTCGACCAAGTGGTCGAGGGGGATATCGTGCGGCTGGCGGCGGGCGACCAGGTGGTCGCCGACGGGACGGTCGTCTCGGCGGACGGGCTCGCGCTCGACGAGGCGAACCTGACGGGGGAATCCGAGGCCCAGGTGCGCGGCGAGGGCCAGCCGGTGTGGTCGGGGTCGTTCGTGCTCGAGGGCGCCGCGCTGTTCGAGGCGACGGCGGTCGGCGCCGACAGCCGCGCCGAGCGACTGACCCAGACCGCGCGGACGTTCCGCCATCCCCGTTCCCCGCTCGAGCGCGCCAACGACCGGCTGCTGCTGTGGCTCGTGGTGCTGTCGATCCCGCTCGCGATCGGGCTGACGATCTCGGTGTTCGCGCACTCCGAGACCGGCAGCGCCCGCGTGCAGGCCGTCACGGCCGGGATCGTCAACCTCGTCCCGGAGGGGCTGATCCTGCTGATCAGCGTGACGGCGGCGGTCTCGGCGTTCAAGATGGCCCAGCGAGGGGTTCTCGCCCAGCAGCTCAATGCGATCGAGTCGCTCGCCTCCGTTGACGTCGTCTGCACCGACAAGACGGGGACGTTGACCGAGCCGACGCTCAGGGTCGCCGGCGTGATCCCCGCCGACGGGCAGGACGAGGAGTCGGTCGGGCGTGAGCTGATGATCTACGCCCTCAGCGCTCCGACGCGCAACCTCACACTCGACGCGATCGCGCACGCGGATCTCGCCGAGGTCGCGCCGAAGCAGGTCGTCGCCCAGGTCCCGTTTTCCTCGCGTCGGCGCTGGAGCGGGCTGGACCTCGGCGACGAGCGGCTGCTGCTCGGCGCGCCGGAGCGGTTCGCGGACGCCAACCCGGCCCTGGCGGAGCGGGCGCGGGCGGAGGCGAGCTCCGGGCGGCGCGTGCTCGCCTTCGGGAGCAGCCCGTCGCCGCTGCCGCACGGAGACACGGAGCCTCACTTTCCCGACGACGTCCAACCGCTCGGCCTGGTCGTGCTCGCCGAGCGGCTTCGCTCGAACGCGGAGGAGACCGTCCGGTTCTTCACCGATCAGGGGGTCGACCTCAAGGTCCTCTCCGGCGACGCCCCGGCGACCGTCGGCGCGATCGCCCGCGACGCCGGCGTGCCCGGCACTGCCGAGGCGCTCGACGGCGAAGCGCTGCCCACCGATCCGCCCGAGCTCCGTGAGGCGGTGCTCGCAGCGCCCGCCGTCGGGCGGATCTCGCCCGAGGGTAAGCGGGCGGTTGTCGACGCGCTCGCCGACGCCGGCCGGTACGTGGGGATGGTCGGCGACGGCGTCAACGACGTGCCCGCGCTGAAGGAGGCTCGGCTCGCAATCGCCCAGGGATCGGGTGCCCAGATGGCTCGGTCGGTGTCGGACCTCGTGCTCGTGCGCGACGACTTCGGTGTCGTCCCCGGGATGGTCGCCGAGGGCAGGCAGATCCTCCGCAACATCCAGCGCGTCGCGAAGCTGTTCATCACCAAGACCGTGTTCACCGCAGTCGTCGGTCTCGCGGTCGCGATTCCGAGCGGGACCTTCCCGCTGCTCCCGCGCCAGTTCACGATCGCCTCGACGGTCACGATCGGGATCCCCGCCTTCGTGCTCGCGCTCGCGCCGAGCACCGGCTCGTGGCGTCCCGATGGATTCCTCCAGTCGGTCGCGCGGTTTGCGATCCCCGCGGGGATCGCGATCGGCATCGGGATCATCGCCGGGTACGTGCTCGCCCGGTATGGGTTTGACCTGGGGCTGATCCGTTCGCGTACCGTCGCCACCGGGATCGTCGTCGTCTGCGGGCTCGCGACCGTGATGCGGCTCGAGACCGAGGGCGGCAAGCGGCGGCTCGCGGTGGCCGGCCTGTGCGTCGCGATGGCGTTGCTGTACGGGCTCGCGCTGACGATCCCGTTTCTGCGCAACTTCTACGAGCTCTCGACGCTGAGCGGCAAGGAGATCGCGTCGTGGGCGGTCGGGACCGTGATCGGGGTCGGGGGGATGCTCGCCGTCCTGCGCGTCCTGCGGGTCGCGTCGTAACCGATTCGGACAGCTGAAAGGAGCACGAGATGCAGATCACGAGGAACTCGCTCGAGACCGCTGCCGGTCCGCCCGAATGGTTCACCGGCGCCGTCTACCTCGACCCGATCGCGATGCCGTCCGAGCCGTCGCGATTGCAGGCCGCGAGCGTCCACTTCACCCCCGGCGCGCGGACCGCCTGGCACACACACCCCGTCGGTCAGACGCTGTTCGTCACCGAGGGGCTCGGCCGCTGCCAGCGCCGCGGCGCCCCCGTCGAGGTGATCCGGCCCGGCGACCGGGTGTACTTCGAGCCGGGCGAGCAGCACTGGCACGGCGCGGCGCCTGACCGGTTCATGACCCACATCGCGATGCAGGAGGCCGACGACACGGGCAGCGTCGTCAACTGGGGCGAGCACGTGACCGACGAGGAGTACGGGGCCGAACCGAACGCGTCCACCTGACCTCGCGGGTAATTGCCCGGCGCTCGGGCGGGCGGGATGCTGGGGTCCGGATGAGTCTCGATCTGGAGCAGCGACGCGCGTACCATCGGCTCAACCTGGGAGCGAACGTAACGAGCACCCCGCCCACACGGTACGCGCAGTCCGGCGACACCTCGGTCGCGTATCAGGTCGTCGGCGACGGCCCGATCGACGTCGTGCTCGTGCTCGGCTTTGCGACCCACGTCGAGCTCCAGTGGGAGCTGCCCGCGTTCGGGCGGTTCTTCGAGCGGCTCAAGTCGTTCTCGCGGCTGATCCTGTTCGACAAGCGGGGCACGGGTCTGTCGGACCCGGTCGCGGACGTGCCGACGCTCGAGCAGCGGATAGACGACGTGCGTGCGGTGATGGACGCCGCCGGCTCCGAACGGGCGGCGCTGTTCGGGATCTCTGAGGGCGGCCCGATGAGCGTGTTGTTCGCCGCGAGCCATCCGGCTCGGGTCTCGCACCTGGTGCTTCACGGCGCGATGGGACGGACCACGGAGGCGCCCGACTATCCCTGGGCCCAGTCGGCCGATGCTCTCCGAGAGGCAGCGGAAGAGTTCATCGCTCCGTACTGGGGCCGTGACCCTCGGGGCACGCTCGAGCTCTTCGCTCCGAGCCTGGCTGAGGACCCGGGAACGATCGAGCTCGTGGGCCGAATGGAGCGCTCCGCGGCCAGTCCGGCGATGGTCCGCAAGATCTTCGAGATGTTCCTGGACATCGACGTCCGCGCGATCCTGCCGACAATCCAAGTCCCCACCCTGGTGCTGCACCGCCGCGGAGACCGGGTCGTCAACCGGCGCGCCGGCATCGAGCTCGCCGCACGAATCCCGGGTGCTCGGTACGTCGAGCTTCCGGGGATCGACCACCTGCCGTGGGCCGGCGAGCCCGAGCCGGTGCTCGGCGAGATCGAGGAGTTTCTGACCGGGGCCCGCTCGCGGCCCGAGCCCGACAGGGTGCTCGCGACCGTGATGTTCACCGACATCGTCGGCTCGACGCAGCGACTCGCGGAGCTCGGCGACGCGCGCTGGCGGGAGCTGCTGGCGGCTCACCACGCGGCGGTTCGCCGCGAGCTGGCGCGGTTCCGCGGCCACGAGGTCAAGACGCTCGGCGACGGATTCCTCGCGACCTTCTCCGGCCCGGCCCGCGCGATCCAGTGCGGCCGGGCGATTGCCGAGTCGGCCCGCTCGCTCGGGCTCGACGTGCGGGTCGGGCTGCACTGCGGCGAGGTCGAGCTGATCGGCGACGACGTCGGCGGTGTCGCGGTCCACCTCGCGGCTCGGGTCGGTGCGCTCGCCGGCTCGGGCGAGGTGCTGACCACGAGCACCGTCAGGGACCTGGTCGCCGGGTCCGGGCTCGAGTTCTCCGACCGCGGTGTGCAGCAGCTCAAGGGGATCGACGACCCGTGGCGTCTGTTCGCGGCGCTCCCGTAGCCGAATTTCGTTCTTGACGCGCGCGCACCGAACCTCTTTGATCACCGGATCCAGGTGCCGGCCGTCCGTTCTCTGAGGGCCGCCGCGATCGCGATCGTCGTCGCGAGCGCTGCGCTGCTGATGGCCGCGTCCGCCGGCGCGGTCCCGCCGCCCGACCAGGATCCGTTCTACGCGGTGCCGCCGGGGATCGCGGGGCTACCGAACGGGACGGTGCTGAAGTCGCGCTCGATCCAGGTCAGCGCGGGATACGGCCTCGTGCCGATGCTGGCCACCGCCTGGCAGGTGCAGTACAAGACGCTCGATACGCACTTTCGCGCGAGCGCCGACGTGGCGACGATCATGATTCCCGACACGTCGTGGTCGGGATCGGGGGCGCGGCCGCTCGTCTCCTACCAGACCGCTGAGGACGGGGTCGGGTCGAAGTGCTCGCCCTCGTACGCGCTGGACGGCGGCGTGTCGGGCGCCGACGGCAACTCGGAGGCCGAGACCGCCGTGATGTTCGATGCGCTCCGCCAGGGATGGGCGGTGATCGCGCCCGACTACGAAGGCCCGAATTCCGACTTTCTCGGCGCCGCTGGAGAGGCACACGGCGTGCTCGACGGGATCCGCGCGGCGCTGCGCTTCGCGCCGGCCGGGTTCACCACCCATACGCCGGTCGCGATGTGGGGTTATTCGGGCGGCTCGCTCGCGAGCGTGCTGGCCGCCATGGCGCAGCCGAAATACGCCCCGGAGCTGCGCTTTGCGGGCATTGCTCTCGGCGGGCTGGTCACCGATCTGAAGGCCACGCTGTACGGGTTCAACGGTGGCCCTGGGGGCGGCGCGATCGTCGTCGGCCTGGTGGGCGTGGATCGCTCGTATCCGGAGTACCACCTCGAGCGGTACCTGAACGCCGCCGGCCGCAAGGCGCTTGCGAACTCCCAGACGGACTGCCTCACCGACGGGATCGCGAAGTATCCGGCCGCCAAGATCTCGCAGTACGAGGCATATCCGAACGCGATCGACGCACCCGCGGTGACGAAGATGTTCCACGCGGCCAGCCCGCTGTGGCTGCCGGGCACCCCGAGCGCGCCGATCTACGACTATCACGCGGTCGACGACGAGTTCGCCCCGATCGCCGCCGACCGCCGGCTCGTGCACCGCTTCTGCAGCAAAGGCGTGCCCGTCGACCACACCGAGGTCCCCGTCGGTGAGCACCTCAGCGAAGCGGTGGCGGGGGTTCCGGGGGTGATCGATTACCTGTCGGCGCGGTTCGCGGGCCAGCCCGCTCCGAACGACTGCTCGACCATCTCGAGCGGCTAGTGCGCCCTCAGTACTCGTCGTGACGCCGCAGCCACGACGGCTCCGGGCCGTCCTCCGCGCGCCCCTTCGGCGTCCGGTCCAGTAGCGCGTAGTACGCCATCGCCGGCTCGACCCCGCGGGAGGTCGTCACGTACGTCCTGTAGACGGTTCCGTCGTCGAGCGCATACACGCTGAGCCCGGGACCCTCCGTGACGTAGCCGGCGGCGTCGGTTCCGCACATCTGCGCGTTCTGCTCGACCGTCGCCGGGATCGTCCCGTCGAGGAACGGCTTCAGCTCCTCTTCGGTGTGCAGAAAGCCGAGCTCGCGGTTGAAGTCGTCGCCGAGCGTCGAGACCCACGGGATCTCCCAGCCCATCCGAGCCCTGTACGCCAGCAGCTTCTCGAGCGGCGCGCGCGACGCGAGCACCAGCGTCGTATCGCGGGCCTTGAGGTGCGGGACCTGTGGATTGAGCGTGTCGCCGATCGAGGTGCAGGTCGGACAGCCCGCCACGTACGGCGGCCCGAACATGAAGTGGTAGACGATCAGCTGCGAGCGGCCGTCGAACAGCTCGGCGAGCGTCTTGGTGCCGGCCTCGGTCTCGAACCTGTAGTCCTCGACGATCGCAACCCACGGCAGCTCGCGTCGCCTGGCGGCGAGCTCGTCGCCGCGGCGGGTGAGCTCCTTCTCGAGCGTCAGCAGCTCGTCGCGCTCCGTTTGCCACTGCTCATGTGTTTCGGTCCTGTGGTTCGTCATCGTCGACCCACCTCCGATCGCGGCTCCCGCGGCAGGAACCGGTTTAGCGATGGCCAATCATCTCGACGTTACCTATCGCCACCCAACAAGGAGGGGCAAGTGATGCGTAGGTTCATGATCGCCGCGATTGGCGCGGCGGCAATGGTCGCGCCCGCGGGCATCGCGACCACCGAGGCAGCGGCGGCTCCGCCACCGGTCCACTCGGCGCCGGCGAGTTGGCCGGTCGTCCGTCAGGGCGCGCGCGGCGAGCGCGTGCGGGTGATTCAGTCGCTGCTCAACCAACGCGGCATTCGCGTGAACGTCGACGGCGCGTTCGGAATCGCCACGACGCACGCCGTGAAGACGTTCCAGCGCTCGCACGGGCTCACCGTCGATGGCCACGTCGGCACTGCAACCTGGACGCGGCTGATCGTCACGCTCCGCAATGGCTCCCGCGGGAGCGCGGTGCGCGGGCTTCAGCACCAGCTGCGCTTCCAGTACGGCTACCGAGGCGTGATCGTCGACGGCACGTTCGGCAGAGACACAACGGCTGCCGTGAAGAGCTTCCAGACGAGGCGCCGGCTGACGGCCGACGGAGTCGTCGGGCTTGCGACGTGGAGGGCGCTCCAGTCGTAGCGGTCAGCCGAGCCTGACGCCGGCGAGCTGCTGACCCTGGGCCACGAGTCGTCCTTCGCGGTCCCAGATGTGGCAGGACTCGTCGACGCGCTGCCCGTCGATCAGATGGGCGCGATGCAGCACGCGCACCGGCCCGGGCCGGGGCAGTGCTCGCACGTAGACGGTCAGCTCGAGCGTCGGAACCCAACCGGAGTACTCGATCTCGAACGTCGCGGGCGGGAAGGCGTCGACCGCGAACAGCAGCGACACCGGGTCGAAGCTCTCGTCTCCGGGGAGCGCGAGCCAGCCTCGCAGCTCCCCGGAGCCGCTGGGCTCGCCGCGGGTGAAGCCGCGCGAGCCGGGATCGAGTCGCACCTCGACCTGCTCCATGATCGCCACCGCCAGCCCGTCCGGCGTGGACGGGATCAGCCGCGGGCAGTCGTCGAACCCGGCGCGCCCTGGCTCGGGCACGCCGCGATCCCAGTAGGGGGACGCCTCGGGATCGAGCCGGCTGGCGATGACCAGCGCCTCGAGGCACGCCCGGTCGTCCTGGCTCATCCGGGCGCGGACGTGGCTGGCGGAGCGGCCCTCACGGAGCAGCTCGACGTCGAGCACGACAGGCCCCGGGCTCGGCGCATGCAGGTAGTACGAGCTCGCCGCGATCACGTGCGGGTGGGGGCCGACCGTCGCGGCCGCTCGCCCGAGCATCGCGAGCAGGTACCCGCCGTTGGGCTTGCCTCCGATCGTCCACAGCGGGTCGACCGTTGCGTCCAGCGACCCGCCGGCGGTCGGCTCCACCGAGCTGACCGCGGAGAACAGGGTGCCGGTCTCAGCCGATCCCACCGAACCGCTCGATTCTCGCCGGGACGTGCTTGTGCCACGGGGTGCCGGCGAACTCGTCGCGCCAGTCCGAGGACGTCAGCGAGTTCGGCGCGACGCCGGTCACGACCTTCTCTCCGTCGGGACCAGTTGAGTCGAGGCCGAAGCCGTTCGGGAGCGCCGCGTGCCCCGGCTGCATCGCCGCGCTCACCTCGATCACGGCCTCGGCGCTGCCGCGGACCGTGCTGACGAGCGCGCGGTCGCCGTCGGCCACCCCGAGCGCGACCGCGTCCTCGGCGCTCACCCGCAGCCGCCCGTCGGTGTCCTGCTTTCGCCACCCGGGATCGCGGAAGATGTCGTTGGCCGTGAACGAGCGTCGCTCGCCGACCGACAGCACGATCGGGAACCGGTCGTCGGTGTGGACGACGGGGCCGCGGTCGATCGCCTCGAGCTCGGCGAGCATCTCGGGCAGCTCGACCGCGATCCGCTTGTCGGGATGGACGATTCGGGCGAAGTCGTCGCCGTACTCGTCGCGCGTGAACACGACGCCCGACGGGGAGTCGAGGATCGCGTCGAACAGCTCGTTGCCGTCGGCATGGCCGGCTCTGCGGACGGCGTCGGGGTAGGTCATCGCGCACCTGTAGGCGAGCCCCCAGAGGGCGGCGGCCGCTTCGAGCCCCTCGGGCAGCGTCGGCCCGAGCGTCTCGTAGAGGACGTACGGTGCGAGGCTCGACGAGCGTCGGATTCTCGGTGGTCGCGGCAGCGAACGCGGCCGCGTAGGCGCTCCGGCTCTCCCGTGCCGCGGCTCGCAGCGGCTCGAGCTCGCGCTCCCCGACGAGCGCCGAGCGGCCCGCACGAGCCGCGCCCAGATCTCGGCCTCGGGAAGCGTTCCCGGCAGCGGGTCCGTCAGCGGATGGCGCAGCTGGAAGCTGTTGTCGGGGAACTCGAAGTTGAAGTACGTCGCCTCGGCCTTCTCGTACTGGCTCGCGGCCGGCAGCACGTAGTCGGCGTGGCGGCCGGTCTCGGTCATCGCCACGTCGATCACGACGACGAGTTCGAGCGCGTCGAACGCCTCGGCGAAGCGCTGCGAGTCGGCGAGCGAGTGCGCCGGGTTGGCGCTCTCGACCACCATCGCCCGGAACCGGCCCGGGTGGTCGGTGAGAATCTCGTCGGGGATCACGTTGCAGGGGACGAGCCCGCCGATGATCGTTCGCGCCGGTGACCGGCGTCCGGCGCGAGCTTCGGCGTCCCGGAACAGGTTCACGAACGAGGTGTGCAGGTGCATCCCGCCGGGGTTGCCGAAGTTCCCGGTGAGTACCCAGAGCATCCTGTGCAGGTACGAGCAGAGCGTGCTGTTGGGACCCTGCTGGACGCCGAGGTCCTCGAACGCGGACACGCTCGCGGCTTCGGCGATCCGCCGCGACGCGCCCCGGAGCAGATCCTCGTCGACCCCGCACCATCCGGCGTAGCGCGAGACATCGAGCTCCGCGAAGGTCCGGAGCACGGGCTCGACTCCGCTCGCGTGGTCGGCGAGGAACTCGCGGTCGATCAGCTCCTCCTGGACGAGCACGCCGACCATCGCGGCCAGGCACCACGCGTCGGTTCCTGGGCGAACGCGCAGATGGAAATCGGCGAGCTTCGCCGTGTCGGTGCAGTACCGGGTCGATCACGATCATCGAGCGCTCGGGGTCCTTGGCGATCTCCTTCAGGACCACGCGCGCGCGCGGGAAGCTCTGCGACATCCACGGGTTCTTGCCGATGAACAGCGACACCTCGGCGAACTCGAACTCGCCGCGCGTGTGGGCTCCGTACAGGCGGTGCTCGACCCACGCCTCGCCGGTCTTCTCCTGCGCCAGCGCGCCCGATCGGTAACGCGATCCCATCGCCCGCAGGAACGCGCCGCTGTAGCTGCCGCCGAGGTGGTTGCCCTGGCCGCCGCCGCCGTAGTAGAGGATCGTCTCGCCGCCGTGCGCGTCGCGGATCGCGGTGCAGCGTTCGACGATCTCGGAGACCGCCGTGTCCCAGTCGACCTCCTCGAAGCTCCCGTCGGGACGGCGCCTGAGCGGCGTCGTCAGCCGGTGCCGGCCGTTCTGGTAGTGGTCGAGCCGCATCGCCTTGTTGCACGTGTAGCCGCGGGTGCCCGGGTGCTCGCGGTCGCCGCGGATACGCTCGAGCCGGCGCCCGTCGAGCTGAACCTCGATCCCGCAGTTGCACTCGCAGAGGATGCAGGCGGTCTGTGTCCAGGTGTCGCTCATGACGGTCCTTTCGCTCGGGCAAGCTCCTCCTCTAACAGCCGGCGGAGCTCGCGCCGACTGCGGTCAAGCGGTTCGAGATCGTGGTAGGCGCGGCTGAGGATGATCGCCCCCTCGAATGAGGCGACGGTGTGCATCGCGAGCTCGTCCGCTCTGCGGGACGCGACCCCAGAGCGCTCGAGCGCGGTCGCGAGCGCCTGGCGCCAGCGGTCGAACGCCGCGAGCGTGCAGTCGCGTAGGTCCGGGCCGTCCTCCGCGGACTCGATCGCGACCGCCACCACCGGGCATCCGGCGCGGAAGTCGGTCGCTTCGAGGTTGCGGCGATAGTCGCCGAACAGCATCTCGAGAGCGGCCAGCGGGTCGTCGCCGACCCGCTCGATCCTCCGCGCCACGTACTCGCCCGCGTAGTCGGTTGCCTCGCGCAGCAGCTGCTCGCGGCCGCCGGGGAAGTGGTGATAGACCGAGCCCCTGGGGGCGCCGCTGTGGGCCAGGATCGCGTCCAGGCTCGTCGCGCGCGCCCCGCGCTCACGGACCAGCAGCGCCGTGCTGACGATCATCCGTTCGCGAGGCCCAGGCTGTCTCGTGGCCGCCACCGTCTATGCAGTATGTCATAGTGTTGAGTCGGGATTGGGGTCCGTACGCAGTTGGTTGATGTCGGCGACGACGTCCTGGCGCTGTTCGAGCTGCTCTCCGGAGTAGCGGATCGGGGTCCAGCCGGCGCGGCGTAGGTCCATGTCCTTGCGACGGTCGCGTCTCAGCTGAGCCGGGGTGTGGTGGTTTCCGCGTCCGTCTAGCTCGATCGCGATCCGTTTGTCGTGCCAGAGGGCGTCGACCTCCCAGCCGGCGATGTAACGGTTCAGTAGCGGCGGCGGCCAGCCTTGGTCTTCGCAGATCGCGAAGAACATGCGCTCAAAATGGCTCTTGGCGCGGGCGAGTTCGGGTTGGTGCCGCCGGAGGGCGGTGCGGAGCTTGGTGCTGCCGGGGCGGCCGGAGCCGCAGGCGGCCTCGATCGCTCTGAGGTCCAGAAGGTTCTTGTAGTGGGCTTGCGCGAGCAGGCGGCGGATGCTCCAGAGGGGCGCTTTGGCCGAGAAGTCAACGGCGGTCTGGGGAAGGGCGGTGACGGGGAAGCCCTTGTGCCAGATCCGGTCGCAGTTGCGGCGACGGTGCACCCGTATGCCGGGCAAGGAGCGGGGTTGTCGGGGAGTGGTGACGTCGATCGTGCGCAGGCGTTCGTCGAGCAGGCCCAGCCAGTGCGCCGCTGTCGCGTGGCTGAGCATCGCGCCGGGGCCGGCGTAGAGCAGGGCTTCCGAGAACTGCGCCTCGATCGACATGGATACGTGGCCGACGGCGTAGACGCGGGGGAGGCGGGGGTGGAGGTAGCCGTCGTCGATCCAGCGCGAGACGGTCGCCCGAGACACACCCAGCGTCGCGATCTGTCCAACTTTGCTGCTGGAGTTCGACATACGGAACTCCAGAAGCATCGTTCCCGCCCGCGCAACGGATCAAGACACGGTTGTCACAAAAGCGCGCCTGGGCTGCGACAAAACCGCTGCTAACGCGCCGAGGCGTCAGCCTCCGTCGAGGCCCCAGCTGACGATCCGTTCCGGGTGGATCCGGATCAGCGGGGTGGGGAGGGCGATCGCCTCGGCCCGTCCGCGGACCTCGACGCCGCGCGGTCGCCACGGATCCGTGCTCGCCAGATCGTCGACCACGATCGCCGCGCGGCCGGAGCGGTCGACGTCGCGGAACTTCTTCGTCCGCGCGAGCTCTGAGCCACCGATGTCGATCGTCTCGCGCGCGGCGTTGTAGATCCACGCGACCGGGACCACGTGGGGGGTTCCGTCGGCGCCGACCGTCGCGAGTCGCCCGAGCTGCCGGCCCCCACTCAGGTACCGCAGCTCGGCCTCGCTGAACGCGCTCATCGCGCCGAGGTGGTGCGCGCGTCCTCCGCGACCAGGCCCTTGAGCTCGGCGAGCAGGTCGTGGATCAGGGCCGGCAGGTCGCGCTCGTCCCCCTCGCCGGTCCAGCGCTCGAACGCGACCCTGAAGACGGTGAGCGCGGCGCCGGCCAGGAGGCTCGCGGCCGGGTCGTCGAGCCCGCGCCCGCAGAGCGTCTCGGTGAGCGCCTCGGACAGCGACGCGAACTTGATCAGCTCGCGCTCCTGCAGCTCGGGGTTCGCGGCGATGATCGCTCCGCGCTGCCGCGCCAGCTCGCGCCCGGGGATCTGGGCGGCTGCCGCTTCGAGTCCCGCGGAGACCGCTTCGAGCGGGTGCGCCGACTCGGGTGCATCCGCGACCGCTTTCACCATCGCCTGCTGGAACGCCTCCGAGCCGGCGAACAGCACCTCGCGCTTGTCGGAGAAGTGCCGGAAGAACGTCCGCTCGGTGAGCCCGGCTCGATTCGCGATCTCGGCCACGGTCGTGTTGTCGAAGCCGCGTTCCGCGTAGAGCTCGAACGCGGCCTCGGCGAGTCTGCGGCGGCTGTCGGGCTCCCACCTGGCCATGGTTCAATCGTAGATGATGTCAGCGGCTGTCATCAGGTGCTAGAGTGATGTCAGTAACTGACATCGTCCCCGTTCAGGCCCTCCAACGGGCCGCGGCACGGGACCACGGGAGGTTTTCTCATGCGTGTCTTCGTCACTGGCGCAACCGGATTCATCGGCTCCGCCGTCGTCTCAGAGCTGATCGATGCCGGCCACGAGGTCGTCGGGCTCGCCCGTTCCGAGCAGTCTGCCGCGCGGCTCGCGAACACCGGGGCCGAGGTCCTGCGCGGCTCGCTGGACGACCTCGACGTCCTCCGAGCGGGCGCGGAAGCGGCGGACGGGGTGGTCCACACCGCGTACATCCACGACTTCTCGCAGATGGAGGTGGCGGCGGCGACCGACCGCCGCGCGATCGAGACGCTCGGGGCGGCGCTGGAGGGTTCCGGCCGCCCGCTGGTGGTGACCACAGGGACGGCGCTGATCAGGCCGGGGGCGGTGGTGACCGAGGATGACGGCGCCGATCCGGCGTCGGCCGGCCACCCCCGGCTCGCGACCGAGCGACTGGCGCTCGCGATGGCCGAGCGCGGCGTACGAGTCTCGGTCGTCCGGCCCGGAGCCTCCGTCCACGGCGAGGGCGATCACGGGTTCGTCCCGGTGCTGATCGAGATCGCCCGCGCGAAGGGCACCTCGGCGTTCATCGGCGACGGCGCGAATCGCTGGCCCGCCGTCCATCGTCTCGACGCCGCCCACCTCTACCGGCTGGCGCTGGAGCATGGATCTGCGGGCTCGGTGTTCCACGCGGTCGGAGACGAGGGCGTCCCGACGCGCGAGATCGCCGAGGTCATCGGGCGCCATCTGAGCCTGCCGGTCGAGTCGATCGCGGCCGACGACGCGGCCGAGCATTTCGGGTGGATCGGCATGTTCTTCGCGGTCGATGCTCCCGCCTCGAGTGCGCTCACGCGGGAACGGCTCGGGTGGCGGCCGACACACGTCGGACTGATCGAGGACCTCGGGCAGGGGCACTACTTCGAGCAGGACGCGACCGTCGCTGCCTGAGCGGACCGGACTCCGCGGGCCCGTCGGCGCTGCACGGCGGGCCCCGCCGGTCCTCGCTAGTCGTTGAGATCCCGGGGCATCGGGTAGCAGAACTGATGATGACGGGAGACCTGCTGCGGCTATCCGTGCGTTGCGACGCGTTCGCGCCCGGCGTCGTGCGAGAGGCGATGTCCGAGCTGTCCGGGATGGGCTGGGTGCTGGGGGACGCGATGCTCGTCGCGAGCGAGCTCGTGACCAACGCGGTACAGCACTCGATGTGCACCGAAGACGAGTTCCTGACGGTCCGCGTGACCGGCGACGGCTGGGTGCGGATCTACGTGCTCGACCCCGGCGCGTCGGGCACGGAGGCCGAGATCGCAGACCGACCGATCGAGCGCGGCGGGCTCGGTCTGAAGGTCGTGGAGGCCATCGCTCGGAGGTGGGGCACCGAACGCGGTGACGGCGGTTATGCGGTGTGGGCCGAGCTCGCGGCGTCGAGCCCGGCGTCGCCGTGAGCGGGAGCGGCATTGCAGCCGACAGGTATCGGGCGCGCGGTCGCGAACAGGTGGGGGTTCGCGAGACCGAGAAGGGAGCAGTCATGGCAGTGCACAGCAATCGATCGTCCGAGCTCGAGCGCGGATCCAATGAGCGCTCTCGTGGCGTCAGCCTCGCCCCCGTCGGCCAGCGCGTCGTCAACTTCCTACGCGGGCCGAAGATCCAAGATGACGGGTACGCCTATGAACCGCCGACCGGCGTAATCGACGATGAGCGGTGGTCGGAGAGCGAGGAGGTGCTCCCGCCCGAGGACGCCCCCGCGCGCTTTCCGCTCGCACGTCGCGGATACCACTGCGCGGCGGTCGACACCTACGTCTCGGAGCTCGAACAGGAGCTCGCCGAGGTCGACCGCGAGCTGGCGGAGCTGCGGGCGCACAGCGCGCCGCGAGACGAGGTCTCGATTCAGATCAAGCGGGTCGGCGAGCAGACCTCGGCCGTGCTGATCGCCGCCAACGAGCAGCGCGACGAGATGCTTCGCGCGGCTCGCGAAGAGGCCGATCGTGAGGTCGCGGACGCGACCGCGAAGGCGACGCTGATCACCGCCGAGGGCGAGGCGCGGCTGCGCGAGCTCCACTCGCAACACGCCGCCGCCGGTCGCGAGCGCGACCGCCTGCTCGAGGAGGTCCGCAGCGTGTCGGTCGCGCTTGCTTCGCTGGCCGACGCGGGACGGACGCCGACCTCGGCCTCGGCCGAGCAGGCGACGTTGCCTACGGCGTAGCCGCGTCTGGGACGTAGCCGATGGCCGGCGCCCGCTGGGCGACGTTCGACTGCTACGGCACGCTCGTCGACTGGAACGCGGGGATCCGCGCCGAGCTCGAGCGGCTGCTCGGGGCCGGCGACGGCGAGCGGCTGGTGGCGCGGTACCACGTGATCGAGCCCCGGGTGCAGTCCGAGCATCCGGAGCGGAGCTACCGGGACGTGATGGCGACGGTGCTCGCCGAGCTCGCCGCCGAGGAGGGGGAGATGCTCCCCGCCACAGAGCGGGATGCGCTCGGCGGCTCGCTACCCGGTTGGCCGGTGTTCGAGGACGTCCCGCCCGCTCTGGCAGAGGCCCACGACCGTGGTTGGAGGCTGTTCGCGCTTTCCAACAGCGACCGCGATCTGATCGAGGCGTCGATGCACGCGATCGGAGTCCCGTTCGAGGGCGCGATCGTTGCCGGCGAGATCGGCTCCTACAAGCCGGCACCCGGTCACTGGAAGGCGTTCTACGAGGCGACCGGGGCGGACCCGGCGCGCCACGTCCACGTCGCGCAGAGCCACTTCCACGACGTCGTCCCCGCGAACGAGCTCGGGATTCCGTCGGTCTGGATCAACCGGCTGGCCGAGCGTCAGGACCCGGCGCCGACGCGGGAGCTGCCGACGCTGACCGGTCTCGCTGACGTGCTCGACGAGCTGGTCAGCTAGTCCGGGCGGAGGCTGCCGATCGAAAGCGAGCCGCCGCCGGACGAGCCGCCCGGGCCGGGCTCCGGCGGGTCGTCGAGGAAGTCGCCGGTGGGCGCGAAGAACAGGTTCCCGGTGACCGCGGTCGAGAAGTCGAGGATCCGGTCGTACGTACCGGGCGGCTTGCCGATGAACATGTTCGTGAGCATCTGCTCGGTCGCGTCCGGGGTCCGGGCGTAGCCGATGAAATAGGTCCCGAACTCGGCGGCGCCGGCACGTCCGAACGGCATGTTGAAGCGCATGATCTGGCGCTGATCGCCGTTCTCGTCGACGATCGTGTTCAGCGTCAGGTGCGAATTCGGCGGCTTCAGCTCGTCGGGAAACTCGAGGTCCTCCAGCTTCGTGCGGCCGATCGCCTGCTCCTGTTGCTCAACCGAGAGCGCGTTCCATGCACTTAGGTCATGGACGTATTTCTGCACGATCAAATAGCTCCCGTTCGCGAACTGTCCGTCTTCGTCGCCGATCAGCACCGCGTCGCTCGAGGCTTCCCCCTCGGGGTTCTCGGTGCCGTCGACAAAGCCGAGCAGGTCGCGCTCGTCGAACGATCTGAAGCCGTGCACCTCGTCGACGACTGCGGCGTGCCCACGGAGTCGGTCCGACAGCCGCTGCGCGAGCTCGAAGCAGAGGTCGAACCGGTGGGCGCGAAGGTGGAAGAAGAGATCGCCCGGTGTCGCGGGAGCCTTGTGCCGGCCGCCGGCGAGTGCCTTGAACGGGTGCAGGCCGGCCGGACGCGGCGGTCCGAGCAGCCGGTCCCAGACATCGGAGCCGATCCCGACGACGCACGTGAGCGCCCCCTCGGGGAGCCGGAAGCCGACCGAGCGCTTCAGCCCGCTGACATCGGCGAGCACGTCGCGGACCTCGTCCTCGCTGCCGGGGTTGACGACCGCGGTCAGGAAGATGGCCGCCTCGCTCAGCGGCGTCAGAATCGCTTGTGGCTCGCCCGTGTCCATCTCGTTCGATCGCCCTTCTGCTGGGCAGAGCCTATCCGCCAATCGCCCGCCGGTTAGGGTGGAGTCGATGCCAGACGGCGCGAGCGACGCTCCCGTGCTCGACCGCGTGCGAGTGGTCGAGTTCTCGCAGCTGATCGCCGCGCCGTTCTGCGGGTTGACGCTGCTCGACCTCGGCGCGGAGGTGATCAAGGTCGAGTCCCGCGGCGGCGACGCGCTGCGTGACTTTCCTCCGTATCTCGAAGACGGAGAGAGCGCTCAGTTCCGCGCGCTCAATCGCGGCAAGCGCAGCGTCGTCGCGGACCTGGGGACGCCCGGCGGGCGAGAGCTCGCGTCGCGGCTGATCGCCGCCGCCGACGTCGTCGTCGAGAACCTGGGCGACTCCCGCGCACTGCTCGAGACCTCCTACGAAGACGCGTCGGCGCGACGCCCCGGACTCGTCTGGTGCGCGATCACCGGGTGGGGAGCCGGCGCGCCCGGCCGCGCGATCGACCCGAGCCTCCAGGCGGCGATGGGCCTGATCTCGATCACCGGCGATGAGGGGCGCGACCCGGCGCGGATCCCGGTGCCACTGGTCGACTTCATGACCGGGATGTACGCGGTCCAGTCGATCCTCGTCGCGCTCTGGCGGGTGCGGATGGGGGAGCCCGGGGCGTTCCTCGACTGCGCGATGGTCGATGCGACCGCGACCCTCGCGAGCACGAGCGCGCTGCTGGCCGTCGGCGGCCATCTCTCTCCGCGGCGGCTCGGCTCGGAGAGCCCGCTGGTCGTTCCCTCGGGCGTGTTCGCCACGAGCGACCGTCGCGAGGTTCAGGTCGTGTGCGTGACCGAGCGCCATTGGCGGGGACTGTGCGAGGCGCTCGGCCATCCCGAGTGGGTAGCGGATCCGCTATCCAGCGACAACGCCGCCCGGATCGCGAACCGCGGCACGATCCGGGCGCGGCTGGAGCCGGTGATCGCGTCGGACACCGCCGCCGCGTGGGTCGAGCGGATCTCCGCCCACGGGGCGATCTGCGAGCACGTGCGCGACATCGAGGAGGCGTGGGCGGACGATCGGCTGCGCGCGCGAGGAGTGGTCGGCGATGCCGGCGGCGCCCCGGAGTGGGCCGGACGGCTGCCGCTGATGTCGCTCGCCGGGCGGGTGAGGGGCGCGGCGGATGGGACGCTCGCGCGGGCGCCGGCGCTGGGCGCGGACACCGACTCGGTCGCGCGCGAGCTCGAGCCGGACGCGTAGCGTCAAACGCCGCGTACGCCGACCTCGTAGAGGTGCTCGAGCAAGTCGTACGGGTCCTCGTAGACACGGAACGCGCCCGAGTAGATCAGCTCCTCGCGGCCGTAGCCGCCCGACAGCAGGCCGATCCCGAGCGCCCGCGCGCGCCGAGCGGCGAGCAGGTCCCAGACGCTGTCGCCGACCACGATGCTGTCGACGATGTCGGCGCCGATCTGCTCGGCGGCCGTGAGGAACAGGTCGGGATCGGGCTTCGCGTAGCGCACCTGATCGCGGGTCACGAGTGGGATGTCCGCCGGAAGCTCGAGCAGGTCGAGCGAAAGCCGCGCGTACCGGTCGGCGCCGCTCGTCGCGATCGCCCAACGGACGCCGCGTTCGGTGAGCGTGCTCAGCAGCTCGACGGCACCGGGCAGCGGCCGCACGGTGTCGAACTGGCGCACGTACGCATCGGCGTGGAGGCCGGGGAGCATCGCGAGCGTCTCGGGGTCGAGTTCGGTGTCGAGCTCGCGGGAGAGGGCGTTGACGAACAGTCCGCCGCTCATCCCGATCCGCCGGTGGATCTTCCAGACCGGCAGATTGATCCCGACCTCGGCGAGCGCCTGGCGCCAGGCTACGACGTGCTGGTAGACGCTGTCGACGAGCGTTCCGTCGAGATCGAACAGCAACGCCGGCTGGGACTCGAGGTTCGATTCTGTGGGCACCGTAGTCATCGCTGATCTCCTCTCGCGGGGGAGAGAGCCAACCACATCGAGACTCATGTCGCCCGTCGCGCGCGCAGAGCCGCCGGCGGCCGCCGCGCGAACACCCAGCTGCGCAGCGCAACGTAGCGGCTGATCGTGGCCACCGCGCTCGCGAGCACCAGCACCACCACCTCGACCGCCGCCGGGGCGTGGGGCGCGATCCCGTTCAGGACTTGGAGCGCGCCCTCGGTCAGCGCGAGCGCGAGCAGGAACACGAGCATGCCCGCCACGTGGTGCTGAACGAGCTGCCGTCGGCCGCGGAAGCCGAATGTGTACCGCCGGTTGGCGTGCGTGTTGGCGACCGCGGTCAGCGCGAGCGCGAGCGCGTTTGCCACCGGGCCGCCCAGCCAACCGCGCATCAGCAGGTACAGCAGCGCGTAGGCGATCGTCGAGAGCACGCCGATCGCGAAAAACCGGACGACCGGGAGCGCCAGCAGCAGCCGGACCACGCCGCGCAGGTCGGCGAGCGACGTGCGGAGGATGTCCACGCGCGAATCCGGATCCTCGATCCAGTCGACCGCGACCTCGTGGATCCGCATCCCTCGGCGCTGGGCCTGGACGAGCAGCTCGGTGTCGAAGAACCATTCGTCGTCGGCGACGTCGGGTAGCAGCCGGCGCGCCGCGTCGGTGCGGATCGCCTTGAACCCGCACTGGGCGTCGGAGAAGCGCGCTCGCAGCGCAACCCGCAGGATCCGGTTGTACGCGCGCGAGATCAGCTCGCGCTTTCGGCTGCGCACGATCCGCGATCCAGGCGCCAGCCGGGTACCGATCGCGACATCGCTGTGTTCCGACACGAGCGCCGAGATCAGCGGCAGCAACGCCCGGAGATCCGTCGACAGGTCGACGTCCATGTAGCAAAGCACCTCCGCGTCGCTCGCCGACCAGGCAGCGCGGAGCGCCCGGCCACGGCCCTTGCGCGCGAGGTGGATCGCGTCGACCCCGCTCAGCTCGGCGCGAAGCCTCGTGGCGATCGCCCAGGTCGCGTCGGTGCTCGCGTTGTCGGCGATCACGATCCGCCACGTGAACGGCAGGGTCGTCTCGAGGAACCCGTGCAGCCGGCGGAGCGAGCGCTCGAGCGCCGCCGCCTCATTGTGGACGGGCACCACGACCTCCAGCACCGGGCCGAACGAGCGGGGCGGTGCCACCGCTCCTTCCAGATCGCGGAGGGCTTCGATCGACATGGCGGCAGCGTGCCCCGCTCCTGTAAGACAGAGGTCCGGCCGCCTTATGAGTTACCTAAGTCCGACGAGGCCCGGTGACCCGGCGTTAACATCCGGACGCGTACCGATGCAGGGGCTGACACGCGAAGACGGGCCGGTTCCGGGCGTTCTCACACAGGATGAGGCGGTTCGGCTGGCGAGCGCCTACGTCGGTGCGTACAACGACCGGGACCTGGAGGCGATGCTCGCGCTGATGGACGAGCAGATCGTCAGCTATCCGGCTCGGCTGTTCGGGCGGCGTCAGGACGTCGGGTACGGAGGCGTGCGCGCCTGGTGGCAGGCGATGGTCGAGCGCGACCAGTGGTACCGAGTGGTTGTCCGGGGCGTGCGGGTGGTGGGGGACGACCGGGTCGCGGCGGTCGGCGACATCCACGACAACGGTGAGCCGGTCAGCTCATGGGGCGTGGTCTTCAGAGTCCGGGACGGGTTGATCGTCGAGTCGCGGTCCTACCTGAGCGACGAGGAGCTCCTCGACGAGCTCGGGCTGCTCGGCTAGCCCGGCCGCTTACGACGGGACGGGCGCGGCCGAGGTGACCCCCGCCTGGCGCTCCGCCTGGCGCTCGGGAGTGATCTCGATGACGTTCCAGGCGAGGCCAAGGCGGCGCATCGCGCGGATCACCCAGCCCGTCGGGTCGAGCGCCGCCTCCCAGCCGCGCAGGCCGTGGAACGCGGACCGCGCGAACGCGTGGTGGTTGTGGTGCCAGGCCTCGCCGAGCGAGGGCAGCGCGAGCCACGCGACGTTGGTCGAGTGATCCTCCAGCGCGAAC
Source organism: uncultured Solirubrobacterales bacterium (assembly GCA_963770735.1). Taxonomy (GTDB): domain Bacteria; phylum Actinomycetota; class Thermoleophilia; order Solirubrobacterales; family Solirubrobacteraceae; genus Palsa-465. The sequence continues at coordinate 952,277 of CAVYRB010000003.1, forward strand.
CGGCGGCGACCGAAGAAGTGACAGACGCTGTTGATCGACCAGGTGACGTGGTGGATCCAGGCGACCCGGATGAAGCCGCCCCAGAGGAGCCCGGTGAGCGCGCCGAGCCAGGTTCCGGTCAGCGCCAGCCCGAGCGCCGCCGGCAGCACGAACGTCGCCAGTGCGACCACGTGGTAGTGGCGGTGTAGCCAACGCATGAACGGGTCCTCGACGAGCTCCGGTGCGTACTTGCGGGCGTCGGCCGCGCCCTGTGTCGTCCACAGCCAACCGACGTGGGCGTGCCACAGGCCGCGCACGGCGCCGCGGACACCGGAGCCGTAGCCGGCGTGCGGGCTGTGCGGGTCGCCCTCCTCGTCGGTGTGCGCGTGGTGCTTGCGGTGATCGGCGACCCAGTCACCTGGCGAGCCCTGGACGGCCAGCGCGCCCGCCAGCGCGAGCGCGCGCTCGACCGTCCTGTGCGTCGCGAACGCGCGGTGTGTGAGCAGCCGGTGGTAGCCGACGGTGATCCCGAACCCGGTGATCAGGTACATCACGAGCGCGACCGCGACGTCGCTCGGCCCGAGCATGCTGCCCCACAGCAGCGGAACCAGGGCCGCGATCGCGAGCGGTGGCAGGAACACCGCGGTGAGGTTGACGTTTCGCTCCAGACGGGTGATGAACTCCACGCTACGCGACAAAGCAACGGGGTATTTCAGTTCAGAAGGCGGATTCAAACGCGATTTCTTATGCTGAGCCAATAAGAATTCAGCTGCATCCGCTTGCAGCCGCCGCGATCGTGCCGGAGCTCCCCGAGCTCTCCCGGGAGATCGTGGCCGCGATCCAGCGCGAGATCCCGGAGTACTCGCGGCCGCTTCGCGGCGACTTCGGCCGCGGAATCCAGACGGGAGTCGAGCAGGCGCTGCGGCGGTTCCTCGCCGCCGACGGAGCCGGCGGCGAGGACTCGGCAGGGATCTACCACGCGCTCGGCCGGGGTGAGCACCGGGCCGGGCGGAGCCTCGACGCGCTCCAGGCCGCGTATCGGGTCGGCGCCCGCGTGGCGTGGCGCCGAGTCAGCCGACTGGCTGCCGACGCGGGCGCACCGGTCGAGGCCCAGCACGAGCTTGCGGAGGCGATCTTCGCGTACATCGACCAGCTCGCGGCGGAGTCGGTGGAAGGCTACGCCGAGGCGCAGGCGGCCGAGGCCGGGAGCCTCCAGCGACGCCGCGAGGAGCTCCTGAAGCTGCTGCTCGCCGAGCCGCCGGTTCCGGCATCGGCGATCGATCAGGCGGCGGCGCAGGCCAGCTGGAGGGTGCCGAGGCGCTTGGCGATGATCGCGCTCCCCGGGAACGCCGCCGCGCGGGTGGCCCGGCGCCTGAGCGGAGATCCGCTGCACGCGGCCGAGGCGGGGCAGGGACGGATCGCCGTGCCCGACCCGACGGTCGTGGGCGAAGAGCTTGCGGGCGCCGCCGCGCGCTACCAGGTCCCGGTCGGCCTCGGCCCGCCCGTGGCGCTGGCGGACGCCACGCTCTCGTGGCGCTGGGCGCTCCTCGCGGCGCGCGGCGCCGGCGACGGGGTCGTGGTTGAGGCTGAGGCGGCACTGCCCGCGTTGCTGCTCGCGGGGTCGCCGGACATCGTCGCGGCGCTCAGCAGCAGAGCGCTCGCGCCGCTCGGCGACGAGACCGACTCGAGCCGGGCGCGGCTCGAGTCGACGCTGCGGGCGTGGCTGCGACACCGAGGCGCCCAGACGGCGGTCGCGGACGAGCTCGGAGTCCACCCGCAGACGGTGCGCTACCGCATGGGCCGGCTCCGCGAGCTGTTCGGCGACGCGCTGGACGACCCCGACGCACGGTTCGCGCTGGAGGTCGCCCTGCGCGCGCGTTGACGACCACTCGCCGTGGTATGACACCCGGGTGGGGCATCTCGACACAGCTGGGGCGCCGGACACCGAGCTGGAGAAGCGGGTAGCCGCGGAGGCCGCCGCCGGCCTGGTGCAGGGCGGCATGATGGTCGGGCTCGGAACCGGTTCCACGGTCGCGTACCTGCTCGCGCCGCTCGCGGCCCGTGGGCTCGACATCCGCTGCGTGGCGACCTCGCCCGAGACCGCCGAGGAGGGGGCGCGGCTGGGGCTCGAGATCGTCAGCTTCGAGGGCACGGATGCGCCGCCCCGGCTCGACATCGCGATCGACGGAGCGGACCAGGTTGCGCCGTCGGGCTGGGTGGTGAAGGGCGGGGAGGGGCGCACACGCGCGAGAAGGCGGTCGCGGCGGCGGCGGACCGCTTCGTCGTGATCGTGTCCGCGAACAAGATCGTGGACCGGTTGTCGCCGCCGATCCCGCTCGAGCTTGCCCAGTTCGGGCTCGCCGGCACGCTGGCGCGGCTCAGGCACGTCCGGCTGCGGGGCGTGCCGCTGAGCCCGGATCGAGGCGTGATCGCCGACTACGTGGGGTCATTTGAAGACCCGGAGGCGCTGGCGGCGGAGCTGTCCGCGGCGGTCGGCGTGGTCGAGCATGGGCTGTTCCCAGGGTCGATGGTCGCCGAGGTCCTGGTCGGGCGTGGCGATCGGGTCGAGCGCGTCACGGCCGCGGGCGGCTAGCGTCTACTTAGGCGACGGACCTCCTCCACCGAGACCATCCCGGTTGCTGCCACAGCACCGCATGCGCCCGCGTGGACCGGTGTCGACGGGGTAGTGTCAGTCGACCGAGGGCCCGACGGTCACCGCAGTGGTCAAGGCCTCGGGCGTGATGATCGCGACCGAGGACTGATCGGTCGGCCGGCCGTACCACGCCTCGGAATCACCACCACTTACGCTCGCGGGCGTCGCTCGTCCCGCCGGTCTGGTCGAGCGCGTCGAGCGCGGCCATGTCCTCGTCGCCGAGTGCGAAATCGAAGAGCTGGCCGTTCTCCGCGATCCGCTCACGGTGGGTCGACTTGGGGATCACGGGAACGCCGTGCTGGACGCACCACCGCAGCAGCACCTGCGCCGATGTGCGGCCGAGGCGATCAGCGATCGCGGTGACGGTCGGGTCGGAGAGGTGGCGGCCGGTCCCGAGCGTGCTGTACGCAACGAGCGCGAGGTCGCTGCGCTCGGCGGCCTCGAGCAGCCCGCGGCGGTACTCGAACGGGCTGAACTGGACCTGGTCGACGACCGGAGGCACCGTCGCGGCGTCGACCACCTGCCCGAGCTCGCGCGCGGTGAAGTTCGAGACGCCGATTGCCCGCGCGTAGCCCAGCTCGCGCGCACGTTCCATGCCCGGCCACGCCCACGTCGGGCCGCCCTGCGGCCAGTGGATGATGTACAGGTCGACGTGGTCTACGCCCAGCCGCGCCAGGCTGCGTTCCGCTTCGGCCGCCGGGTCCTTGCGCGCGGGGTAGAACTTCGTCGTGATGAACACCTGCTCGCGTGGGACGCCGCTCTCGCGCAGCCCCTGACCGACGCTCTCCTCGTTCCCGTAGGCCTGAGCGGTGTCGATGTGGCGGTAGCCGAGCTCGAGCGCCCAGCGCACGGCGTTCACGCAATCGGGGCCGTCCGGCACCTGCCACACGCCCAGACCGAGCATCGGCATCTCGGTTCCGTCCGCCAGCAGTCGCGTCCGGCCGTCCGCAGTCAGTCTGTCCGTGGCCACGAGGTCTCCTTCGGTCGCTGTCCCTTCAATCAGTAGCAGCCCGGCGCGGCGTGCTCGATCTCGGCGATCAGGCGGGGGTACACGACCAGGTGCCGGAACGGCCGTATCGCGGCCATGTACGCGACGCCGAGCAGGCCGTTCGGTTTGACCAGCACCGCCATCTGCGCTCGCCGACCGCCGGCGTCGTCGGAGACAAGCCCGACGTGCACCACTCCGTGCATCGTCCGGTTGGCGATCTCCGCGGCCCACTCGTCGCCGCTCAGGTACAGCGGAGTGAACGGCAGCCCTCGGAGCTCCGGTCCGCGCTGTTCGCGCAGGTCGTCGGGTAGGCGATCGCGCAGCGTCGGGACCCTCGAGCCGATGCCGCCCCCGGGGTCGTCCCAGCCGAGCAGCGCTCCGGCCTTCCAGCGAATCGCGAACAGGACGCGAACCGGGCGCGACGAGCTCTTCGCAGGGTCGAAGGAGGCGAGCAGTCCGGCGGCGTCGGCGACGTTGTCGACGCCCGGCGGGAGGGGGAGCGCCCACACGTCCTCCAGCCGGAAGTCACGCGTCAGCCCGTGGATTCGCCACGGGCGCGACGTGTGCGCGCTGGTGGGGAGCCTTCGATCGGAGGGTCCGATTCGATTACACATACGTACACGCATGTATGTCTGCTCGGAACACTACCATGACGGATCGTGAGCACGACGACCGCCGACTCGCGTCGCCCCACCCAGGCCGAGCGGAGCGCGCGGACGCGCAGCGCGCTGCTGGAGTCGGCCGCCAGGGGCCTGTCTCGTCAGGGCTACGCGAACCTGGTCCTCGAGCAGGTCGCGCGTGATGCCGGCTACACCCGCGGTGCGCTCTACCACCAGTTCAGAGACAAGGAGGACCTCGCGCTCGCGGTGCTCCGCTGGGCCGACGAGACGTGGAAGGGCGAGGTCGGGGCCGCCGCGGACCGCGAACGCGATCCTGTCGCGTCGTTGCTGGCGATGGGCCGAGGCCACGCGGTCCTCTGCAGGCGGGACATCGCGCGGGTCGCGATGGCCCTGCGGGTCGAGTTCAGCGGCCGCGATCATCCGATCTCCCGTGAGCTCGAGCGGGTTCAGGCCGGGCTCGTGAAACGGCTGGTACGGCTGATCAACGCGGGCCGCAGCGTCGGATCGATTCCCCCCGGTCCACCGGCCAAGGCGGTCGCGCTGGCGATCGTCGGGGGCCTCGAGGGCGCGGTGATCACGCTCGCCGGACAGGCGCCGCATGACGAGCTGCTCGCAGAGCGGGTGGTCGCGGGCGTGCTCGGTCTGTCCGGGACCCCTTCCGGCGCCGGCCGGTAACACGGCGTTTGCAGCCAGCCCACAGGGAAGCTGCGACGATCAGAGCGTGAGCGCTCTGCGGCAAACGCCTCGCTGGATCCCGCTCGACGGCGCCGTCAACGCGCGAGTGGTGGTCCCCGGCGTGTTGCTGCGCTCCGACAACCTGCAGTCGCTCAGCCGTAGCGACGTCGGCCGGTTGATCGACGAGCACGGCGTCGAGGTGGTGCTCGACCTGCGGACCGACGTCGAGGTCTCGCTCGAAGGCCCGGGACCGGTGACGGCCGAGCCCCGCGTCCGGATCGAGCACCGCTCGCTGTACCCCGATTCCGGGGGGAACACGGATCTGGACATCGAGACCGTCGGGCCGTGGCGGGAGGTCTCGGACGGGAGCATCGAAGACGAGCCTCCCGTGATCCGGGCGTACGTGAGTTATCTGCACAGGCGACCGGACTCGGTCGTCGGCTCGATCCGGTCGATCGCGCGGGCCAGCGGCGCGGCGCTGGTGCACTGCGCCGCGGGCAAGGACCGGACTGGCGTGATCGTCGCGATCGCGCTCGACGCGGTGGGTCACGACCGCGACCGGATCGCCGCCGACTATCTCGCGAGCGGCCTGCGGATCGAGGCGATCATGGGCCGCCTGCTCGGCTCGTCGACTTACCGCGCTGAGCTCGAGGGCCACGATCCCAGCGTTCACGCCCCGCTCCCGGGCACGATGGAACGGTTTTTCGAGATCGTCGACGAGCGTCTCGGCGGATCGGCCGGGTGGCTTACCGCCAACGGGCTCGAGGAGGCCGACCTCGATCGCCTCAGGCGCCGGCTGGCGCCCGCGTCAGGCGGCCCGAACTCCGGGAGCGGAGATGGCGACGCTCGCCTGGAGGCGGACGAACTCGACCCGCAGCTGATCGACCAGCGGCGATCCGCCTAGGTTCCCCTCCAGCATCCCCAGGCAGCGGCGGTAGTGGTGCAGCCGGCGGGGCCTCAGCAGCGAGGGGTCCGGCGCCTCCCCGCGCCTCGCGGCGCGCGCGATCGCCAGCCGCAGCTCGCGCACCTTGGACACCTTGTCGGCCGCGAAGATCATCTGCGCGTCAGTACCCGCGGCGGCGACCCGCTGCCGCAGCGCCGCCTTGCGCTCCCGGTAGCCCGAGATCGTCTCGTCCTCGCTGACGGCGAGCACCAGGTCGAGGACCGCTGGCCCGAACCGCGCTCCGATCTCGGCCGCGTCGGAGTCGGACTTCTCGATCGTGTCGTGGAGGATGCCCGCCGCGATCACCTCGTCGCGCGCGCCGGCGCCATACAGGAGCACGCCGACCTCGAGCGGATGCTCGATGAACGGCGCGCGGCCGAAGCTTCGCCGCTGGCCGGCGTGCTGCTGTTGCCCGTAGGCGACCGCAGCGCGCGCCCGGGGCGAGCGCTCTACCAGATCAGCTAGGCGCTGTCTACCGGTCACCGCGGCGACAGAGTAACGCCGAGTTCCCAAATTGGCGCAAAAGTCATGCGGTTGGATGACCCTGACGGCTCAGGCCGCGCGGGGCAGGACGACGGGCTCATCGTCGCGCTCGATCGCCGCTTCCGGCAGGAGCGAGCCGACGATCTCCGCGAGCCGCCGGCTGTAGAAGAAGTGGCCGCCGGTGGGGTCGACAACCGGCGTGCAGGTTGGGATCGCCCCGGCCAGCTCGAGCGCGTGCGACAGCGGAACGAGCCGGTCGGCGCGGCCGTGCCAGACGGTCACCGGAACCCTCAGATCGGCCGGCTCGAACCCCCAGTGGCTCCGGCAGACCAGGTAGTCGTCGATCATCGCCTCCGCCGATGTCTGCCGCTTGAGCCGCAGCGCACGTAGGCACGTGCCGGCGAGGATCGGGCCGCCGCGGGGCATTCCGAACGCCGCGAGCGGCACGCGGTAGCGCAGGCTCGCGCTGGACCCGGCGCCGCTCGACGGCCCCAGCGGGCTCACCGCCGCCAGCGACACGATCCGCTCCGGCAGCGCCGAGCCGCACGCGAGCGCGTACGGGGCCCCGGCCGAGACCCCGACGACCGAGAACCGCTGATGTCCGAGCGCGGTCATGACGTGGCCGAGGTCGAGCGCGAAGCCCGCCACGGTGCGGCCGGCGCAACGGTCCGAGCCGCCGAAGCCGGGCCGGTTCACGACCAGGTAGCGGATCGAGAGCTCGTCGATCGCGTCGTCGAGGCCCGGCGTTCGCCATCGCGGCGACCCGATCGCACCGTGGCAGTAGACCACCGGAAACCCGTCGGCCGGACCGGCGCTCGCGAAAGTGAGCGACCGTCCGTCCGGCAGGCGGACGGAACCAGGCCCTGGGATGACGTTGGGCAGCTGGCTCAATTTCCCTGCAAATCAGGGTAAGGGGGAGCGGGCGTGCCCGTGTGACCAAGGCGTTGTCCAGTCGAGTCTCTCGAACAGGCGCGTCAGCGCCTCGACGTACTCCGCCGGATGCTCGAGCTGAGGCACATGCGCCGCGTCGTCGAGGATCTCGACGGCTACGTCGTCGCGGATCTCACGGATCCGCTGTAGTGCGGCGATCGGCACGACGCGGTCGTGGGTGCCCCAGATCACGCCGATCGGCGCCTTCACGCGCTGCAACACGGCAACGAGATCGATTTTCAACAGCGTCTCGACGGCAGCGCCGATGCGGGTCGAGCCGCGCGAGGCGTCGAGCATCAGCCGGGCGTCGTCCGCCGAGAGCCGCTGCGGCTCGGCGATCGCGCCGTAGAGCAGGACCCTGCGAGCCGCCGGGCTTCCGGCCAGCGGCACCCCGACCGTTCGCCGCAGCGCGGTGAGCGGGCCGAGCAGCCTTCCCGCCATGTCGGCGAGCGCCGGCTTCGGCGGCGTGAACCCAGCCGGCGCGCTCAGCAGCAGCCTGCGGATCAGGTCCGGCCTGAGCGCGGCGAGCTCGACCGCGACGGCCCCACCGAGCGAGTTCCCGACGAGGTCGAACCCGCCGGGCGCCCGCTTGGCGAGCGGGCCCGCCAGTGCGGTCGCCGTGCGCTCCAGATCGAAACCGGGACCCGCCGGCGGCGACTCGCCGAACCCGGGGAGGTCGGGAGCGATCACACGGCGCTTGGTGGACAGCAGCGGCGTCACGTGCCGCCAGACGACGCGACTCGCGCCCACGCCGTGGAACAGGACGAGCGGCTCGCCGCTCCCGCTGTCGTCGATCGCGATCGTCATCGCCGCCGACACGCTAGTGGTCCTGCGGCCCTTTCACGGTTCGGTAACACGAACCCTCCTCACGGCCCTCGACAATGTGGGCCGTGAGGAGTTCGGTCGCCGCGAGGGGTGTCACCCGCGGCCGGTTTGTCGTCTGTGACGTCGCGCTGTTCTACGCTGAGCGGAGCGGCGGGATCCGCACGTACCTCAACGAGAAGGCGCGATTCGCCGCAGCGAGCGGCACGTTCGAGCATCACCTCGTGGTCCCTGGCAAGCGCGAGCGCCACCGCTCCGGCCGCCACGAGCTGCGCTCGCTTCAGCTCGCCGCCTCCAACGGGTACCGGATCCCACTCGGAAGCCGCGCGGTCAGGGAGACGCTGCGGGCGGTCAGGCCGGACGTCGTGATCCTCCACGATCCGTTCTGGCGCCCGCTCAGCGTGACCCGCGAGGGCCACAGGCTGGGCGCCGCAGTCGTCGCCGTCCACCACGCCTCGCCGGCGCTCCACGCGGCTGGGATTCCGGGGCCCGACGCGATTTACCTGCCGACGCTGCGGCGGATCTACCAGCACGCCTATGAGCACGTCGACGCGGTGATGTCGACGGTCGACACGAAGGCTGACTCCGGCCGCTCGGCGAGCGATCAAGCTGCGGTTCGGCGTGCATCCGGCGTTCCGCCCGGGCCCCGCCGTGCGGGGGAACCACCTGCTCTACGTCGGGCGGGTGTCGCTCGAGAAGCGGATTGTCGACGTGCTCGAGGCGATGGCGATCGCAGGGTGGGGGAGGCCGCTGCACGTCGTCGGCGACGGCCCGGCGCGCACGATCGTCGAGGCGCGGGCGCGGAAGCTCGGGCTCGAGGAGCTGGTCCAGCTGCACCCGTTTGTCTCCGACCGCGGCGCGCTCGCGCGGCTCTACCGCGAGGCCGCGTGCGTCGTCGCGCCCGGGCCGCACGAGACGTTCGGCCTGGCGGTGCTCGAGGCCGCGGCCAGCGGCGCGCGGGTGGTCGCGTGCTCCTTGACGCCGGCGGCGTCGCTGGCCGAGGAGATCGTCACGACGTTCACGGCCAAAGATCCGGATGACCTCGTACGCGCGATCGACCGCGCGCTCGCCTCGCCACCGGACCCCGGCGCCGCAGCCGCGCTCGGCGAGGCGATGAGCTGGGAGCGGGTGTTCGAGTCCGAGGTGACCGACTACGAGCGCCTTTGCCGGTAAGCCGCACCGTCGGCCGCAGGCGCATCGAGCGTCTGAGAGCCGCGGCGCACGAGACGCTCGCCGGGAACTGGAGGGAGGGGAGCCTCGCCGACGGAACTCGCTACGGGTACACCTGCCCGGCGCCTCCCCGCTACCGGCATCAGTGGTACTGGGACTCCTGCTTTCACGCGATCGTGTGGCGCCACTTCCGGCCGGACCGGGCGCGCGAGGAGCTGCGGACGCTGGTTCGCGCCGGCCGGCTCGACGGCTTCATCCCGCACACGGTGTTCTGGCACGACCACGCCGGCTGGCGCCGGGCGCCGTTCTACGCCACCCACTCGAGCCGTGGCGATCGTGCGACCGCGCACATCCAGACGCCGGTGCTCGCGCTCGCGTGGGAGCTGGTGGCCGAACGGTCGCAGGACGAGCCCGGCTTCGCAACTGAGGCGCTCGACGCGCTGCGGCTCCACTACGACTGGCTCCAGCGCCACCGCGATCCTGACCGCGACGGTCTGATCTCGATCATCCACCCCGACGAATCGGGGCTCGACGACTCGCCCAAGTACGACCCGGTGTTCGGATGGATGAGCCACTACCTCCCCGGTTACTTCTGGCTGGTCGAGCGTTCGCGGCGGCTGGGGTACGACTCGCGGGCGATCATCGCGCGCTACGACGAGCACGTCGAGGACGTGCTCGTGAACGTGTTCTACGCGCTGTCGCTGCGGTCGCTGGCGCGACTGACCGGCGAGCAGACGTACGCGGACAGGGCAGCGCGGACCGAGCGGGCGCTGGTCGAGCTCTGCTGGGACGAGGAGCGGGGCCTGTTCTTCGACCTCGCGGGACGCGACCACACCCCGCTGCGGGTCTCGACCTGGTCCTCGCTCGCGCCGCTCGCGCTGCCGTCGCTCCCGGAGGAGATCGCGCGGCGCTTGATCGAGGACCAACTCCTGCATCCGCTCCGGTACCGCGCGCGTTACGGGATCCCGTCGGTGTCGATGGAGGAACACAGCTTTCAGGCCGGCTGGCACCTGTTCCGCTGCTGGCGAGGGCCGACGTGGATCAACACCGTGTGGCTGCTGGTGCCGGCGATGCGGCGGTTCGGATACGGCCGCGAGGCCGACCGGATCGTGTCCTCGTGCCTGGAGCTCATCGAGCGTCACGGCTTCCGCGAGTACTACAACCCCCTCAACGGCGAGGGACTCGCCGCCCGCCGCTTCGGGTGGTCGACGCTGCTCGTCGACCTGCTCCCCGCGGTCGTCGACCGCGACACCGAGGCGGGCGACACGCCGTTCGTGGGGAGCATCCCGGACGAGCTGTGGTCGATGGGCTCCGAGGTGGCGGCGGAGGCGCGGCGCCGGCTGATCCGAGCCGCGCCGGACGTGCGCCTGCGATGGCGGCGCTAACAGCGTCCGGCGTTCAGCGCTCGCGGCGCAGCAGCACCAGCGAACGTCCGTCGAGCGTGAGCTGCGCGGCCGGTCCGATCGACGCCGGTCCGCCGCCGTCAGACGTGTCGACCACGACCGCGTAGCGCCCGGTTCGGAGCCACGGCACCGCGAACGCGAGCGGCTCCCACCACCCGTTCAGAAGCAGCACGATTACCCCATCGGCGCCGGTTGCGCAGACCGCGCGGGCGGCGGGGTTCGCCCAGTCCCAGGCGGTCATCGGGTCACCGTCGGGCCGCAGCCACTCGATCTCATCCTCCTTGAAGAACCGACGGCGGTGGAGCACGGGGCTCTCGTGGCGCAGGCGGCAGAGCGACGCAACGAACTCGGTCAGGTCCTGCTCTGAGCCCGCGAGCGACCAGTCGACCCAGCTCGTCGCGTTGTCCTGGCAGTAGGCGTTGTTGTTGCCGCCCTGGGTGCGCCCGAGCTCGTCGCCGGCGAGGATCAGCGGGACGCCCTCGGAGGCGATCAGGGTCGCGAGCAGGTTGCGGCGCTGCCGGAGCCGCAGGCCGAGCACCTCGGCGTCCACCGTGGGGCCCTCGACGCCGCAGTTCCAGCTCCGGTTGTCGTCGGTGCCGTCGCGGTTGCACTCGCCGTTGGCTTCGTTGTGCTTGACGTCGTAGCTGGTCAGGTCGGCGAGCGTGAAGCCGTCGTGGACCGTGACCAGGTTGATCGACGCGCTCGGCCGCCGGGCGCGCCCGTACAGGTCAGCGGAACCGGTGAGGCGGGTCGCGAAGTCGGGCAGGCTTCCGGCGGTCGCCCGCCAGAAGTCACGGACCGTGTCCCGGTAGCGGCCGTTCCACTCGCTCCACCCGGGCGGGAAGTCGCCCAGCTCGTAGCCCCCGTTGCCGACGTCCCACGGCTCGGCGATCAGCTTCACGCGCGCGAGCACGGGATCCTGCCCAACCGCCTCCAGGAACGTCCCGTGCGGATCGAAGTCGATGTCGCCCCGCGCGAGCGTGGCCGCGAGGTCGAACCGGAAACCGTCGACGTGCATCTCCTGGACCCAGTAGCGCAGCGAATCCATGATCAGCCGCAGCGCCTGCGTGCCGTGCGCGTCGAACGTGTTGCCGGTGCCGGTGTCGTCGACGTAGCGGCTGCGGTCCTCGGCGAGCCGGTAGTAGGCGTCGTTGTCGAGCCCGCGGAAGCACAGCGTCGGCCCGTGCTCATTGCCTTCCGCGGTGTGGTTGTAGACAACGTCGAGGATCACCTCGAGACCGGCAGCATGGAGTCCCTTGACCATCGCCTTGAAGTCCTCGACCGATCCGTACTCGTTGTGCGGCGCGAAGTACCCGATCGACTGATAGCCCCAGAAATTCCGCAGCCCGCGAGCGACCAGCGCTTCGTCGTGGACGAACTGGTGCACGGGCAAGAGCTCGACCGCGCTCACGCCGAGCCGCCGCAGGTGGGCGATGACCGCCGGGTGCGCGAGCCCGCGGTAGGTGCCCCGGAGCCGCTCGGGCACCTCGGGGTGGAGCATCGTGTAGCCCTTGACGTGGAGTTCGTAGAAGATCGAGTCCTCGAGCGGGCGCTCGGGCGAGCGATCGTCGCCCCAGTCGAACTTCGACTCGCACACAATCGAGCGCGGGACGTATGGCGCCGAGTCACCGGGATCTTCACCCCGGAGCGCCGGATTCCACCGCACCCCGCCGTCGATCGCGCGCGCGTACGGATCGAGCAACAGCTTCGCGGGATTGCACCGCAGCCCGGCGTCGGGATCCCACGGCCCGTCGACTCGGAAGCCGTAGCGGGCGCCGTTGCCGATCCCCTCGATGTGGCCGCGCCACACGTAGCCCTCGTCGAGCTCGAGCGGCTGCCGGGTCTCGCGCCCGGCGTCATCGAACAGACACAGCTCGACCGCGTCGGCGACGCCGCTGAACACGGCGAAGCCGACGCCGCCGCCGTCGATGTGCGCGCCGAGCGGCACGACCGTCAAGGCGCCGGCTCCTGAGCGCGGCCTGCGTCGCGGCGCGCCGAGAGTCGGATGATCATGTCGGCCACCAGCCCGGTCCAACCGGTCTGGTGCGAGGCGCCCAGCCCGCGGCCGTCGTCGCCGTCGAAGTACTCGTGGAATAGCAGCGCGTCGTTCCAGGCCGGGTCGGGATCGACGCGGTCGCCGAACACCGGGCGCCTGCCCGTCGAGTCCTCGAGGAAGATGTTGACCAGCCGCTGCAGCAGCTGCCCGGTGACCTGATGGAGCGTCAGCTGCCGGCCGGAACCGCGCGGGAACTCGAACGTGTCCCTGTCGCCGATCCGGCTCGCGAACCGGTCGAGCGCGCCGATCACGAGGTAGTTGACCGGGAACCAGATCGGGCCCCGCCAGTTGCTGTTGCCGCCGAACAGCGCGGTCGTCGATTCGGCCGGCTCGTAGTCGACGGTCGCGACCACGTGCCCGTCCTGCCACAGCTCGAACGGGCGGCCGCGGTACGACGCCGACAGCGACCTGAGGCCGTGCGGGGAGAGGAACTCGTCCGGGTCCGCGAGCCGTTCGAGCACCCGCGGCAGCCGATCCCGTCCGACCAGCGCCAGCATGATCACGTCGCCGGGGTCGACCGCCGGGTCGACCGCCGCCGCGTACTCGGGGCGCACGCGCAGGAAGTCGCGAGCTCGGCGTGCGAATTCGTCGAGCCGGTCCATCAGCCCCTGGGGCCCTGTGGCGACGGCGCAGAGGGGGATCAGCCCGGTCATCGACCTGACCCTGACCGGGTAGACCGCTCCGTCCGAGCTCCGCCGGATCTGGTCGTAGTAGAAGCCGTCGGCCTCGTCCCACAGACCCCGGTCGTTGATCGCCTCGGCGATCATCGCGTAGTGCTCGAAGAACTTGATCGCCACGTCCTCGTAGGCACAATCCTCCGCCGCGAGGACGAGCGCGATCTCGAGCATGCTGAGGCAGTAGAGCGCCATCCAGCCGGTGCCGTCGGCCTGCTCGAGCACGAGGCCCCCGGGTAGCGGCGCCGAGCGGTCGAACGGGCCGACGTTGTCCATCCCGAGGAAGCCGCCGCCGAACAGGTGGTCGCCCTCCGGGTCCTTGACGTTCGCCCACCAGGTGAAGCCGAGCAGCAGCTTGTGGAAGACCCGCGCCAGCCATTCCCGGTCCTCGCCGCCGTCGATCCTGAACACGGCGAGCGCCGCGAGCGCGTGTACGGGCGGGTTGACGTCCCCGAAGTTCCACTCGTACGCGGGCAGCTGGCCGTTCGGATTCATGTACCACTCGCGGGTGATCAGACGCAGCTGCTGCTTGGCGAGCTCGGGATCGACGTGGGCGAGCGTGACGCAGTGGAACGCCAGGTCCCACGCGGCGTACCAGGGGTATTCCCACTTGTCCGGCATCGAGATGATGTCCTCGTTGAACACATGCCGCCAGCCTGCGTTCCGCGCCTGCAACCGGGCCGCCGGAGGTGGGGGCTGGGTGGGATCTCCGTCGAGCCAGCGCGCGACGTCGTAGTTGTAGAACTGCTTGCTCCAGAGCATTCCGGCGAATGCCTGGCGCATCACCGCAGCCTCGTCCTCGGTCGCCTCCGGCGCGAGCCGCGCGTAGAACGCGTCCGCCTCGCGCGCACGAGCCCGCATCGCGGTCGACCATGAGCGGGTGAGATCGCGCCGCTCGGGCGCGAGCCGCAGCCGCACCTCGGCACTCTCGCCGGCCGCAACGTCGAGGTGGTAGTGGAGTGAGGCCTTGGTGCCGGTTCGCGTCGGGTTGACCGTGGGTGTGCCGCCGACGACGTGGTCGTTGATCCCGTCCTTCGGGAACTCGGGCCCAGGCGCGCGCCAAAGGCGCCAGGTGTTGCTGTCGTTCTCGCAGAACAGCTGCTCAGGCGTCCCGTCGCCGGCGAGCACCATCGTTCCGAGCTCCGGGTCCTGTGCCGCGAGCGCGCCGCCCTCGTCGCGGATCGCCGGCCGCTCGACGTCGCGGTCCCACGACCACCGGTTGCGGAACCAGAGGGTCGGGAGCAGGTCGATGCTCGCCCGATGCGGTCCGGCGTTGCGCACCTGGACGCGCATGCAGATGTCGTCGGGTGCGGCCTTTGCGTAGTCGACCGATACCTCCCAGTAGCCGTCGGCGAACACGCCGGTGTCGAGCAGCTCGTACTCGGGGGCGAGCCGGTCGCGACGACCGTTCTCGGCGATCAGATCCTCATACGGGAATGCCCGCTGGGGGTACGCGTAGCGCCACCGCATCCACGAGTGCGTCGGCGTCGAGTCGAGGTACCACCAGTACTCCTTGGCGTCCTCGCCGTGGTTGCCTTCGTGCCCGGTGAGCCCGAAGATCCGCTCCTTGAGGATCGGGTCGTGGCCGTTCCACAGCGCGAACGCGAAGCACAGAAGCTGGCGCTCGTCGCAGATCCCGCCGAGCCCGTCCTCGCTCCACCGGTACGCGCGTGAGCGCGCGTGATCGTGCGGAAAGAACGTCCACGCGTCGCCGTCGGCGCTGTAGTCCTCGCGGACCGTTCCCCACGCCCGCTCCGAGAGATATGGGCCCCAGCGTCGCCACTCCGCGTTCTCGAGTCGCGCTCGCTCGGCCTGTTGCCCGTGGGAGCGGCGCGTCGATGCCGATCGGGTCGCGCTCACGCGCGCCAGCCTATGCCGGGAAGCCGGCAGCGTGTCAAGCCCTTGTGTCCCATCATCCGAGCGTTCCAGATCAGCGGGCTCGCGCCGCATTAGAGTTCCGCGTTAGACCGCACATGGCCTCCGAAGCCGACAAGGAGGCGGGGAGCCGCGCCACGGGTGAGGCCAGTGGCGGGAGCGGTGACGTCCACGACGAGGCGCGGCGCATGTGGCGGGCGCTGCTCGCGCTCGAAAGCCCGTCGAGGCTCGACTTCGACGATCCCGCGCTCGAGTGGCGCCGGCTCTTCTCCGAGGTGCTCGGGACGTTCCTGCTGGTGCTCGCCGGGGCCGGTGCCGTCGTCGTCGACGCCGTTGCGGGCGGGATCAGTCGTGCCGCGGCGGTGACCGTCCCGGGACTCACCGTGATGGCCGTGATCCTGTTCATGGGCGGCGTCTCCGGGGCGCACCTGAACCCGGTCGTCTCGATCGCGTTCGCGCTCCGGCGGGATTTCCCCTGGCGCCGCTGCCTCGGCTACGTGCTCGCGCAACTCGTCGGGGCGGCGCTCGCGTGCGCGTTCCTGCTGGCGGTGTTCGGCGACAAGGGGAAGCTCGGCGCGACGCTGCCGGGCGCGGGGATCCACGACTGGCAGGCGCTGCTGATCGAGCTCGCGCTGACCGCCGGCCTCGTCAGCACGATCCTCGGGACCTCCTCGACCGCTCAGAACGTCGGGCCGCTCTCGGCGCTGGCGGTCGGCGGGTACATCGCGCTGGCAGGCCTGTGGTCGAGCCCGATCAGCGGCGCGTCGATGAACCCGGCAAGATCGTTCGGCCCGGACGTGATTCGCGGCGACTTCACCAGCTACTGGGTGTACGTCGTCGGACCGCTGCTGGGGGCAGTCGTCGCAGTCGGCTTTGCGTACGTGCTTCGGGGCCGCGGCGGCGGCCCGGGTGGCCGGCGCGGCGGCGCGGGGACGCTCGGCCTCCGGCTCCGCGGCGGGCAGAGCGGCCGGTAAGCTCAGCACGACCGTGAGGAGGAGCGCTTCGCGTGGGCTGGCTCTCGTCGCCCTGACGCTGCTCGCCGCTCCGTCGCTTGCCTCCGGCGCCGCGCCGACGCGCTACTCGCTGGCAAACGGCTGCTACGCGATCGTGTCCGCCTCGAATCATCGGTTCGTGAACGCGGCGGGCTCGGGCGGATACCGTGCGTCGGCGCGGAGCGCAGCAGCCGCGACGCCGTTCTTCCTCAAGCCGACGGCGCTCGGCGTCTACATGCTGCAGGACCGAGCCGGCAAGCTGATCGGCGTCGGCAAGGGGAGCTCGGTGGTGCGGACCGCGACGCCGGGGCCGCCGGCCGCGTGGCGGGCGCTCCAAGCGGGTGCGGGCAAGCTCGCACTCCGCGCCGGCAACGGAGCCGGTTGGCTCACGGTGCAGCGCTCCGGCACGATCGGGCTGACGGCGAACCGTTCGGTCGGCTCCCGCCTCCTGTTCGCTGCCCGCCGCGGCTGCCGGCCATTCCCGGAGGCGCAGGTGGCCGCGGTCGGCGCGGCGCGGCGCGCGCTCTACCCCGACGGCACGGTCTATGGCTACGCCGACCCGCACGTGCACATCACCGCCGACTTCCGCGCCGGCGGCCTCGTCCTGTCCGGCGAGAACTATGACCCGTTCGGGATCACGGTCGCCCTCGGTAACGACGCCGCGGTCCACGGCTCAGACGGGAGCCTCGACGTCACCGGCAACCTGCTGCGCACGGGCAGCCCTACCGGCACGCACGACACCCACGGGTGGCCGACGTTCGACGGTTGGCCGGTGTTCGACACCTACACCCACCAGCAGGTCTACTACCGCTGGCTGCAGCGAGCGTGGATGGGCGGCCTCCGGCTGACGACCGCGCAGCTCGTTGAGGACCAGCCGCTCTGCGACATCGAGCCGCGGCGGTCGCACTCGTGCGACGAGACGGCGACGATCGAGCTAGAGCTCGCCGAGCTGCGCTCGCTTCAGAGCTACATCGACGCGCAGAGCGGGGGACCAGGCAAAGGCTGGCTCAGGCTCGTGACCAGCCCAGCCCAGGCACGTCGCGTGATCGAGCAGGGCAAGCTCGCGATGCTCGTCGGCGTCGAGGCCTCAGACCCGTTCGGGTGCGGGGAGCGGCTCGACCGCAGCGCGTGCACGCGGGCGGACGTCGACCGCGGGCTCGCGCTCTACCACCGCCTCGGGATCAGTGGGTTCTTCATCGCGCACTGGGTCGACAACGCATTCGCCGGCGCCGCGCTCGAGGGAGGCGCGACCGGCAAGGTCATCAGTCTGCTGCAGATCGAGCAGACGGGGCAGCCGTTCGAGACGAGCGCCTGCCCCGAGGCCGGCCAGGGCAAGTCGTGCAACAGCAAGGGCCTGACCGCGCTCGGGGCCTACCTGGTGCAGCGCATGATGGACCACCACATGCTGATCGAGATGGACCACCTGTCCGAGCGGGCGCGGCTGCAGGTGCTGGCGCTGGTCGAAGCCCGTCACTATCCGGTGATCTCGAGCCACACCAACACCGGTGGGATCTGGACCGCGTCGGACCTGCGCCGGCTTTACGGACTCGGGGGCTTCGCGACCGCTCGACCGACGACCGCTGCGGCGCTCGCGAAGGACATCCTCAGCTTCACGCCGTACCGGCGCAAGGGGCGGCTGCTCGGAGTCGGTCTCGGCACCGACACCGGCGGCTTCAACGCCTCTCCGGGACCCGATCCGAGCGCTCAGGCAAAGCCGCTTCGCTACCCCTTCAAGGCGTACGGGTCGAACGTCCTCTTCTACTGCGAGCTGACCGGCACCCATCAGTTCAACTTCAACACCCAGGGCGTCGCGCAGTACGGCCAGTACCCGGACCTGCTCGCGTACATGCGCCAGCAGCGGGGCGGCGCGCAGGCGAGCCAGGTCCTGTTCCACTCGGCCGAGGCGTACCTCGAGACCTGGCAGCGGGTCGAGCAGCGATAGCTGTTGCCGCGACGCTTGACCGCCGCGGCACCCGCGGCGAGGATGGTCCGATGAGCTACGAGATGATCGAATACGAACGCCGCGACGGGGTTGCGTTGATCACGCTAAACCGTCCGGAGCGGCTCAATGCCTGGACGCCGCGGATGGCGTCCGAGCAAGCCGACGCGATCCGCACCGCGAACGAGGACGACGCGGTCGGTGCGATCGTGATGACCGGAGCAGGGAGGGGGTTCTGCGCCGGGGCGGACATGCGCGATACGTTCAGCCAGCGCCTCGACGGGGTCGACCCCGGCGTCGACACCGAGCGGTCGGGCGGCATGCCCGCCGACGTCGACTGGGTTGGGCTCGTCCGCGAGTCAAAGCCCCTGATCGCTGCGGTCAACGGCGCATCGGTCGGGATCGGGTTGACGATGATCCTCCCGTTCGACGTGATCGTCGCTTCGGAGCGGGCGAAGTTCGGGATGCTGTTCATCAAGGTGGGGCTGGTGCCGGAGCTCGCGAGCACCCGGCTGCTCGTGCAGCGCGTCGGCTTCGGCCGCGCCAGCGAGATGTGCCTCAGCGGAGGCCTGTACGACGGCGAGGAGGCGTACCGAATCGGCCTTGCCGACCGGCTCGCGCCGGCCGACGACCTGGTGGACGTCGCATTCGAGCTTGCGGGCGTGGTCGGCGCCAACCCGGCCCCCCAGCTACGGATGATCAAGCGTCTGCTGACTGACAACGCGGTCGAGACCGATCTGAGCCTCGTTCAGGAACGCGAGCACGAGTTGATCCGGGAGTGCTGGCGCAGCCCCGAGCACCGCCAGGCGGTGGAGGCGTTCCTGGCCAAGTCGCGCTGAGGGCCTCATCCACCTCGGTAGCCGAGGTGGACGACTCCGCTGTCATACGCGTCCGTTGCAGCCAGCTCGAGCTTGATCGGCGCGCCGCCCTCAGCGAACAGCCGCTCCCCTGCGCCGAGCGCGACCGGGAACACGAACAGGTGCAGTTCGTCGACGAGCCCGTCGGCGAGCATCGCCCGGACGAGCGTGGTGCTGCCGCTGACGTAGATGCTTCCGTCGACGGAGTCCTTCAGTTCCCGGATCTTGTCCGGGCTGTAGGCGCCGAGCAGCGTGGAGTTGGCCCAGTCGGCGGTCTGCAGCGTCCCCGAGACGATGTACTTATGCGACTCGTTGAAGAACGGAGCGCCGGGATCCTCCTCGGCGGTCCGCTTCGACCACACCGGGTAGAACATCTCATACGTCCGCCGGCCGAGCAGGATCACCGTGCCGGGGTCCATCAGCCCCGCAATCGTTTCGCCCATCTTCGGGTCGAACGGGTAGTCCTGTGTCCACGACGGGTCCTCGTTGACGCCGTCGAGGCTGATGAATTCGTGTACCACGATCCGTCCCACAGCCATCTCCTTGCTCGGGTTTGAAGCACTCACCGCCGTAGACCTCCCGGGCGGCGGGAAATCATCGTCGTCGGCGCGGGCGATTCGGTCCGCCAGTAAATAGTCCGCTACCGAACTAGTTCGAGCTACCATTACAAGCCTATGGGCGTAAAGACACAGGAGCCGGTCGCGGAATCCGATGAGGCCCGCTGTTTCGCGGGCAACCTCGCGTGGCTGCTGTACAAGGCGCACTGGGCGCTCGCCTCCGAACTGACGGCGGCGCTCGAGCCGGTCGGCGTCTCCGCTCGCGGCTACCACGTGCTG
Organism: uncultured Solirubrobacterales bacterium; assembly: GCA_963770735.1. Taxonomy (GTDB): domain Bacteria; phylum Actinomycetota; class Thermoleophilia; order Solirubrobacterales; family Solirubrobacteraceae; genus Palsa-465. The sequence goes on from CAVYRB010000003.1 coordinate 972,172, forward strand.
CGAGCTGCCCTCAGCGGCGAGCATACGCAGACCGAGCTCGCGGAGATGGTCGGTCTCGACAAGACGACGATGGTCGCGACCGTCGACGAGCTCGAGGGCGCCGGGCTGGCCGAGCGCCGGCTCGCTCCGCACGACCGCCGGGCCCGGATCGTGTCGGTCACGACGGGCGGCAAGCGCAAGGTCGCCGAGGCCGAGAAGGTCAAGGAGCGGGTTCAGCAAGAAGTACTGGGTGGGCTGTCGGCTCGCGAGGGACAGGCTCTGATGGACGCCCTCTCGAAGCTCGTAGAGGGCAGGCTCGCCGAGCAGGTCGAGTGCGCGACGCCCCTTCGCCGCCGCGCGCCACGCGGCTAGCCACCGCTTAGTTTCGCCGCTGCCGGCGGTCAGGTAGCTCGACGTTCGGATTCCGGCCGTCGGGATTCGGTCCCCTGCCGGGCCCGAGCCTGTGCGGTTGGTCACAAATCCTCTGCATCGAGATCATCTACTACCGGACGATTTGCTAGAGTCCGTTCTTCCGAGAGACGATTGCGAAGGAGACAAATGCCTGAGATCGTGAACACCGAAAGGCAGGTTCCCAGCAGCGAACGCTCGCGCTGGATCGCGCTCGTCGTCCTCTGCGCGGGCGCGCTGATGATCATCCTCGACATGACGATCGTGAACGTCGCGCTGCCGTCGATTCAGCGCGATCTGCACTTCTCCCAGTCGAACCTGGCCTGGGTTGTGAACGCCTACCTGATCACCTTCGGCGGGCTGCTGCTGCTCGCGGGGCGCGTCGGCGATCTCCTCGGGCGTCGAAACCTGTTCCTGATCGGGCTCGCGGTGTTCGTCGCAGCGTCCGCGCTGTGCGGCGCGGCCCAGAGCCAGACGGTGCTGATCGTCGCTCGGTTCGTCCAGGGGCTCGGCGGGGCAATGGCCTCGGCGGTGATCCTCGGGATGATCGTGACGATGTTCCCGGAGCGGAACGAGCAGGCCAGGGCGATCGGCGTATTCAGCTTCGTCGCGGCCGCGGGCGCCTCGATCGGCCTACTCCTCGGCGGGGTGATCACGCAGGCGATCAACTGGCACTGGATTTTCTTCGTGAACCTTCCGATCGGCGTCCTCACGGCGGTGCTCGCGGTCCGGCTGGTCAACCGCGACGTCGGCATCGGGCTGCGGGGCGGCGCGGACGTGCTCGGCGCGGTGCTCGTCACCGGCGCGCTGATGCTCGGCGTGTACACGATCGTCAAGACCCAGGACTACGGCTGGGGATCAGCGCGCACGCTCGGCCTCGGTGCCCTCGCGATCGCGATGCTCGCGGGCTTCTTCGCCTGGGAGACCCGCGCCAAGAATCCGCTGATGCCGCTGCGGATCCTCCGCTCGCGCAACGTCAGCGGAGCCAACCTCGTGCAGATGCTGTTCGTCGCCGGGATGTTCGGGATGTTCTTCCTCGGATCCCTCTACATGGAGAGGGTGCTCGGCTACTCGGCGTTGCAGATCGGGCTCGCGTTCCTGCCGGTCGCGGTGCTGATCGCCGTGTTCTCGCTGGGCGTCTCGGCGCGGCTGACCGTCCGCTTCGGCGCGCGGGCGACGCTGCTCCCCGGACTGGCGTTCGGCGCGGCCGGGCTCGCCCTGTTCGCCCGGGTGCCGCTCGGCGCGAGCTATCTCGGGGATCTGCTGCCCCCGCTGATTCTCGTCGGCGTCGGCGCGGGTTTGTCGTTCCCGGCGCTGATGACGCTCGCGATGTCGAGCGCGCATCCGACCGACGCGGGCCTCGCGAGCGGCCTCGTCAACACGACCCAGCAGGTCGGCGGCGCGCTCGGTTTGGCGGTGCTGGCCACCGTCTCCGCGAGCCACACGGCCACGCTCGAGCACGGCGGCCGCGACGTCGCGGCGGCGTTGACCGGCGGTTATCACCTCGCGTGGGTGATCGGTACCGGCCTGCTGGTCGTCGCGCTCGCGACCGCGGTGGCGGTGCTTCGCCCGACGCCGGCACTCGCCACTGCTGAAGCCGACGCCGTCGAGCGGGTGGACGACGAGCTGCCCGAGCTCGCGGAAGCGGCCTGAGGGATCCCCGCCGCCCGGCCGCGAGCCGGGCGGCGGGGTCACCTCGGGCTCAAGCGGCCGGAGCAGCGTCCATGAAGCCGTAGACGTTACGAATCCGGTCGCCGTCGGTGACGATCACGTCGAAGCCGACGAACTGATCGGGTGCGTCCTCTGGCCCGGCGTGCCACTGGAACCGAGCCTGGTTGTGGTGGGAGTCGACTGGGCCACCGAGGGTGAACGTGAACCCTGGGAAGCGCTCCTGCGTCTGTGCGACGAACCCGTCGATCTGCTCCGGCCCGCACAGGTCCACGTGCGGATCGGTGTAGGTGCTGTCGGTCGCGTAGAGCCCGCCGAGCAACTGCCGCCGGCGACCCGCGTCGGTCTCGTTGAAGCTCGCCAGATAGCGCTCCACGACCTGCGTCAGATCCTCCATCGAAAGCCTCCTTCTCCGGTTGGTTGTCGAGGCGAAGGATCCGGCGGCGCGCTGCGCCTGTCGATTACCCGCGGGGTAGCCCGGCTGGCTCAGCTGACGTTGACGCCGATCGCCCGGAGGAACCCGACGAGGTCGCCGTCGACGTTCCCGGTGGTCTGACCGGCGCAGCGGTAGGCGCCCAGCTTCACGGGCGCCGACGATCGCGGGGCGATCGCGACGGCGATCTGAAAGCCGCCGGCGCATCCCGAGCTCGATGTCGTCGACGCCGCCCGCCTGATGTGGTTGGCGTTCAGCAGCTTCGTCACACGTGCGACCTGAGCGGGCGTCGTGAACGCGGTCGTCTTCGGCGCGCCGTAGGGAGGTGGAAGCCCCGGCTGGGCGACGGTCACGTGGACGCTTGCGAGGTTCTTCCAGTCCGAGGAGGAGGCGCTGGACGACGACGAGCTGCCGCACGCCACGAGCGCGAGTCCTGCGCATAACGCTCCGAGCACGATCCTCACGGGGCCGATTATGAGGCCCGCCGCCGACCGAAGGACGAGAACCGGCGCGCGCTCGGTTCGGGTGCGACAGTCTGGAGCGACTCGGACGTTGTATTCCCGAGCACGGGACGACACGAAGTTGAGTCATCGGGACCACACGCAAACGACGGGGGCATGGCGCCACCTCGCGATCGCCCTCGCGATCGCCGCGCTGATCGCGCTGATGCCGGCGAGCGCCTCCGCGGCGCTGCCCGCCGCCGCGCTCGACTCCTCCGTTCAGTTCGGGGTCAACACCGGCGTGCTGTACAACAGCGAGCAGTACTCACGCGCGCAGATCGACCAGCAGCTGGCGGCCGTGGCGGCGACCGGCGCGACCGTCGTCCGCAGCGACGCGTTGTGGGAGGACAACGAGCCGCAGCCACCGGTCGGGATCATCCACCGGTACAACTGGACGCTCGACGACGAGGTCGTGAGCTCGGCCGCGGCCCACGGCCTGCGGTGGCTGCCGATCATCGACTACGCGGCGCCGTGGGCGCGAGCGGTGCCGGGCCAGGCGCACTCGCCGACCTCGAACGTCGGCGCGTACGCCGCCTACGCGGCGGCGATCGCGTCCCGCTACGGGCCCGGCGGATCGTTCTGGCTCGAGAACCCGGGGCTGCACCAGGTCCCGGTGCTCGACTACGAGATCTGGAACGAGCCCGACAACGGGAGCTTCTGGAAGCCGTCGCCGAACCCCGCGGCGTACGCCGCCCTGTACTCAGCGGCCTGGAGCGCGATCAAGGCCAAGCAGCCGGCGGCGCAGGTCCTGATCGGCGGCCTCACCCGTCCCGCGTGGTTCCTCGGGGCGATGCTGGCCGGGGATCCGGGCGTGCGCAATCAGATCGACGGCGTTGCGATCCACCCCTACGCCTCGACCCCCGACAAGGTGTACATCGCGATCCGCGCCGCAAGGCTCGCGATGCGCTCGGACGGGCTGGGCGCGGTGCCGCTGTACGTGACCGAGCTCGGCTGGACGACCCGCGGGTCCGGTTTTGACGCGGCGACGCCGACCGAGCGCCCCGCCTACATCACGAGCACGTTCGCGACGCTTGGCCACACCGACTGTGGGATCGCGGCGGTGCTTCTGTACTCCTGGACCACGCTTGAACGCAATCCGTCCAACCCCAACGACTGGTTCGGAATCTCGCCGCCCGGGGCGGGGGGGAGTGCCGACACCGCGGCGTTCACCGCGGCGCTCGCGACCGCCGCGGCGCCGGCGCCGCCCGCGCTGCTGTGCACGACCCAGCCCGGGCTGATCGACACCCGCGTGCTGCCGCCGATCGTGCAGCCGAAGAAGCCGCATCCGGCGAGGAACAAGCCGCGCAAGAAGCACAGGAAGCCGACGACTCGCAGGTGTCGTCGCGGCAAGCTCGGGCACCGCAAGTGCCCTGCCTCGAAGAAGCCGGGGACTAACCGCCGCTAGCGCGAGCGCTTGTGCTTGGCCGGGCGGGGGTGCTTCTTGGCCCGGTGCTTGGGCCGCTTGTGCTTGCGTCTCTTGTGGTGGCCCGCAGGCTTGCGGGTGCCGGTGGGCTTGCGGGTCTGCACCGGAGCGGCCGTCGGCAGCGCGCAGCTCGTCGTCCACGCGCACGCGGCGAAGCCATTCGCCTGCGCGTTCGGCGCCGACGGGGTGCCGATCACCTTGCCCGATGAGTCGATCAGCTGAAGCTCCTCGGCCGGCGCGAGCCGCGCGGACGCACCGTTGACCGTGGCGCCGGTGAACTGCGTCGGGGTGAGGGTCGGGAGCGACGCCTCGCCGGTTCCGCCGGCCCCGACGTTCAGCGGCGTCTCCTCGATCCACTCGGCCGTCGAGTGGGTGGAGGCGTAGGGAACGGTCGCCGAGAAGCTCTCGTTCCTGGTGACGTCCTTGAGCGTGATCGTCCACAACCCGGAGTCCGGGACGCTCTCCGCGACCGACGCGTGGATCTGGTCCCCGGGGGAGACGCTCATGTTCGAGATCGTCACGGCCGGCACGGGCACGAGCTCCCACCAGGCCGAATACGTCGCGTGGCCGGACGCGTCGACGTCCTGCTCGGTGCCGGTCTGGATCAGCGTCGCGTCGTTGAGCCCGCAGCCGGCGTCGAGGCAGCCGCCTCCGATCCCGATCCAGGTGGCCGAGCTCTCGGCCTCACCGGATGCGTGCTGGGTGGCCTTTGGAACCGTCCAGTCAGCGGTGACGGAGTTGAACAGCGTGCCCCGCTCGAGCGTGCCGGCGTTGTAGCCGAACCAGTTCGTGCTCTGGTTCGTGTTGAAGTGTGCGCGGGCGTGACGCGCGATCTTGAGCACGCCACTCGGATCGAACGGCGATGCGCTCGCCGCCGGGGCCAGAGCTGCAGCCAGCAGCGCGGCGGCTCCCAAGCCGCCGGCCACCGTCTTGATCGTCCCCTTCGCAAGCGTCATCGGCATCTTCCCTGTCAGGACACATTCCCGACCGGGCCGGTCGGCAAACGGCCGAACCGTCGCGAGGCCGCGCTATGCCGCGATTCCGCTCGCCGCTGGACGCCCGCGCTGCTAGATTCAGATCCCTGCGCGGTGGGCGTAGCTCAGCTGGTAGAGCTCCTGGTTGTGGTCCAGGCGGTCGTGGGTTCGAGTCCCATCGCTCACCCTTCGTAAAGGGCCCAGCGCATCAAGTGCTGTTGAGCTCGCGCCAGCGGGCGTAGACCTCGATGCCGCTAGGGTCCGGGCGATACTCCATCGGCAGGCGGCGCTCCCGCCAGGGCTTACAAACTTCGGCGTAGAGGCTTTCCAGCTCGAAATACCGACGGTCATCGGTGTAGTAGCGCGAGTACTCCTCGCGCGTAGTGATGAAGACGACACGGTCGGGGCTGCAGTAGTACAGGGGGACCCCAAGCACATCGGGCAGGGGTGTGCAAGCACATAGATCTCGCAGCGAGTGAGGTGCTCGGTGCCAAGCTCCCGGCACGCCCTCCGAATCGCCACGATCTCGGCGTGCGCTGTCGGATCCTGGGTCTGTGCGACTAGGTTCGGGCTCTCAGCGATGACCTCGCCATCCCGCGCGATCACACACGCAAACGGTCGGCCGCCCTCCTCCACATTATGCATAGCCACGTCGATTGTGCGCCGCGCAAAGTCCACAGCCACGGGCCATCGTAGCCGCGGCGGCAACCAACGCAAGGCGCGCCAATGCACGGTCGCATTCGTCCTCGGCTCGCCCGACAGCCGGGGACGGCTTCGGCGATGAACGAACGTGTCCTACGGCGCGTGCGCGCTCGCGGTGCGCCATGGCGCTTGGACCCGCGGGCTGCTATCGCTTGTTGCGGCCACTCGGGGGGTGCGCATCTAGCGAACAGCAGGTGCGCTGCTGCGAGCTGTCGAGACCTGCTTTCGTTTTCTCGCGCGGGCACCAGGCGCGCAACGTTGTGGCTACATCGGCGGTGAGAAGTTGGTTGTCGTCCGGATCGCAAGCCAGCTCCGGCAGACACGGTTCTTGTGCCATGCCTAGCCGCATCGCGCCTCGGCTCGGTCAGTCCGTGGCGGTCACCGTGACCGGCCGGCGCGTCGAGCGAACCCCGGTCTGCAAGGTGATGGTTCGGCCGGGGGTCGAGTATGAGAACTGGGCGGCGCGTCCGTCGACGGTCACCTTTACGGGGCGATTGATCCCGACTAGTCGGATCGTCCAGGCGCGGCGTGTAAGCGCGCCGGGGAACGAGCTGCGGGCGGGGTCGATAGTGAGGGTGCTGATGCGACGGTGCTGTGTGTGGACGATCTCGGTGCGGGTGAACGCGCCATGCTGGTAGCCGAATCCGAGCCCCTGGTCGTCGTACAGGGAGAAGCTCCCGTTGCCGCCGGGGAAGGCGGTGAGGATCAGCCTCGGGTTCGGGTCCGGATGGGTGTAGGGCGCGTAGGGTTGGGTCGGCAGGATCGAGCCCGCCTTCACCAGCACCGGCATCTGCGAGTAGGGCACCGACAGGGCCCTGGTGGCGGGTCCGACGAAGCGCCGGCCGGTGAAGTAGTCGAACCACGTCCCCGGCGGGACCCAGATCGTCGCCGGGGCGGGGTTGCCGGCGGCCGTCACCGGCGCGACGACCATGTTCGGTCCGAAGGTGTACTCGGACGGGTGCTGGGAGGCTCCGGGCTGACCCGGCCACCGGAGATAGAGGCCGCCGGTGATGGGCAGCCCGGTGTCATAGGCGCGGCGGGCGAGCGTGTAGAGGTACGGGTTCAGCGCCTCGCGGAGCTGTAGAAACTGGGTGGCGGCCTGGTCGGCGACGGCGTCGTACTGCCACGGCAGGCGGTCGCCGTGATTGGAGTGCAGCCGATCGATCGGCTGGAAGGTGCCGAACTGGACCCAGCGGACGTAGAAGTCGTCCGGCAGGTGCCGGGAGGACTGCGCGAGCGGCCCCTCCAGGTCGGCGTCGCCGCACGGTAGGTTGCCGGGCACGCCGTTGTAACTGCCGATGTCGTGGCTGACGTACGCCAGGCCGATGTTGCCCTCGTCCGCACTCAGCTCGGACTCGAAGGCGAGAGCCGGCCAGGTGGCGCACGTGTCCCCCGTGAACTGGATCGAATAGCGGTGCTCGGCGAACGCCCCGTCGCCTCCGTCGCCCTCGGTACGGTCGCCGTCGGCGCCGTCGTTCTGATAACCGCCGCCGATCCGGGCGAACGCAGGCCACCGCACTCCGCGGGCGTGCTCAAACGCGGCGTAGCGCGAGTTGATCCACGTGTCCGGGGTGAGCCCGGGGATGTCGGGCTGCGTGGCCTCGCAACACCAATCGAGCCAGAACAGATCGATGCCCTGCTGGGCGAACGGCTGCTGGAGCGCAAAGTAGGCGGCGAGCTGCCTGGGGTTGGTCCAGTTGAACCCCATGCACTGGCCGGTCGGGTCGGCCTGCACGAGCTCGCATTGGCCACCCGCCGGACTGAGCGGGCCGGAGTTGGCGATCGTGCTGGCATATCGCGGGTCGGTCGTATCGATCGAGGGGTGGATGTTGATCGCCAGCGAGAGCCCCTCGCTATGGGCCCAGTCGATGAAGCTGTTTGGGTCGGGGAACAGGATGCTGTCCCATTCCCACCCGTTCCAGCTGTAGGGCATCCCTGGGGCGCCGGCGACGATCGCCGCCGCGGCGGCGCCGGCGGCATTGTTCTCGCGCTTGAAGTCGGTGTCGATCGATAGCGTGTCAAGCGGGACGCGATTGGCGCGGAACTGGGCAATCAGCCCGGCGTAATCGGAATCGGAGTACGGGTAGTAGCGGCTGAACCAGACGCCGAACGCGCTGCGCGGGAGCAGCGGCGCCGGGCCGGTGAGCGCCCGCAAGTCGGCAAGCCCGGCCGCATAGTCATGGCCGTAGGCGAACAGGTCCCAGTCCTGGTAGGTGCCCACGTGCGGCGGGCGGCCCGCGAAGCCGGGCGATGATCTCGTCAGCAGGACGGTCTGGGTGTCGTCGAGCACGTACCAGCCGCTGGTCGCGATCAGGCCCGGGTGCAACGGAACAGGCCCGTCCTCGTTATCGAGCGCGCGGGTCCAACCGCCGACGTTGCCCGGGCCCGAGCCGGCGCTCGGACGTACCGTGACCCGGCGCCCAGCCACCCGAAGGATGACGGTCAGGTCTGACCTGCTGAAGGCGCCACCCGCAAGGGTATATCTAAGCGTGATCCTCGAGGTTCGCAACGTCAAGACGCCGTGCTTGAGTTGGCTCTCGAAGTGCGGGACCGCGAGCCGCGCCCGAGTCGCGGTCATCGTCCGCGCGTTCTGGAAGTGGCCGTCCTGGGCGTACTCGAGACGGATCAACGTCGGGGTCAGCACCTCGAGCCGGGCGTGGCCCGCAAAGACGGTGTCGGAGCGGGCCGCCTTGGCGCTCGCAGCCGACCCTGCCAGCCCCATAGCTGCTGCCAGTGCGCAGAGCGCGCCCAGCCACTTCAAACGCATGTGCTCTCGTCCCGTGCTGACTCGTGCCGACGGCTCCTGGGTTGAGCCCGCGATCAGCATAGGGCAGGCTTCCCCCAGCGGATTCAGGAGCAGCACCGCCAACCCCACGTGAGGGTGGCCGAAGTCCGAGATCTGGCTTCGTGATCACACCCGCATCTCGCCGCCGAAGTCAGGCGCCCCGCAATGCGGCGCAGGCAGGGCGTTCGGCGGCTCAGCCGCCCGCCCCAGCCGGCGGGTCGCGCTCGTGACGAATACGGGGTCAGGCGTCGGTTGCTGCGATACACCTGCTTGGGCGTCAGTGCGGTACTGCGCGGCGACCAAAACGCGGTCGGATTGCGGCGGTTCAATGTCGCTCTGTTCGGGTGGCGATTCGGCATACTTGCGCCGATGCAGCGTGTGCACGTGATCCAGGACTTCCCGCAGCCGGTCGAGGAAGTGTTTGCCTATCTCAGCGAGCAGGAGAACCTTGAGCCGCTCTTCGGAGCAAAGATCAAGCGGTTGAGCGACGGATCGGACGGGACGCGTAACGGCGTCGGCGCTTCGCGCGAACTGCGCGTCGGACCGCTGCCCGGTTTTGTCGAGACCAACACCGAGGTGATCCCCAATGAGCTCATCCGATACCGGATCACCAAGGGTGGGATCCTCAAGAACCACGAGGGTGTGATGCGGTTCTCCCGCCAAGGCGAGGGGTCACACCTGGACTACACGATCGCCTTCGACGGAAGGGCACCGGGTGTCGCAGCGCTCGTCAAGGCGACGCTCACACGCAACATCTCCGCCGCGCTGCGGAAGTTCGCCGAGCGCGGCACCGACGCGACGCACTGACCGACTAGCGTCGCCTCGCAGCGTTCAAGACCCACTTCAGTCGCGACGCTCGGCGGCCAGGACCGCTGCCAGTAGCGTCAGTGCCACGGCGTCGACCGAACGGGCAGGCCGCGCGGCTGCGACGCGCATCTCGCTCCGCTCGCCGAGTCTCCTGTCTTGCGCGGGATCCGCGACTCTCACTGCTGCTTCCGAATCGCAGAGCAGCGGCGCGTCCGTGCGGTTGCCGCGTCGCTGCTCGTCCTCCAGTTGCTGCCGCGCCGACCGAGGCCGCTGCAACTCGATCAACACGGGAGTCTCGCCCCCATCTGCCGCGTGTGGTCGCTCAGGTGTGTAGTGGCAGTTCGGCCAGCGTCAGCAGCCGCAACGACGGGCCAAGCAACGTCAAGAGTTTGGCACCTTCGTGATCGTTATCGACATCACCTTGACGCGGCTGGTGTCCCCGGCACGGTGCAGCACGATGTGGAAGTAGGACACGTTCAGAGGTCCTGCCGTGCCGTGCTCGCCGATGTCCCATCGCCGGGTTCCAGTCCCGAGGCAGCAATCCGGCCGAAGATCGTAGACCCTGATGTAGGGCTTGCCGATGGCTGGATTCACGGCCTCGAAGCTGAAGCGGTAGGTGACGCTCCAGCCCGGACCATGGTCGTAAGAAAACACCATTCCGTAGACCGTGTGATGGGTGGACGACTCAGCCCGGCGTGCTACGACTTCCAGCCCGTCCGCTCGCATTCGTGATCGCAGAAGGGCTGGTTCTCAGTCCGGCCGCAGCGACAGAGCGCGGCGCGGAGTTCACTCAGCTCGCCCTCGGCAGTCTCGATCACGAGGTCGCCGCGTAGCGTGAGCGGCCCGTCGTTGACGGCGTGGACCGTGGTGGGACGGTCGGGCTGTTCGGGGAGACCGTCGGCAAGGTCGTAGTGAAGCGCTCCGGAAGGGTATCGTCGGATGACCTCTGCCACCGATTCTGGCGGCGCGTTTTCCGGCTGGATCCAGGGTCGCAGCTGCATGTCAAATACGTCCGGCAGACCACGGATGCACTCGGCGAAGTGCAGGCAGCGGCGAGCGTCGTAGTAGACGGTCACGCGCCGGCCCGTGTACGCCCGGCCCCGCGTCGTCTCGCTCTTAGCTGTTGTCCGGCACCCTCCATCACCCTCTCTCTCAGGCTGGGCACCACCAGATCGAGGTAATCGCCCGGGTGGCGGCGGATGTAGGCAGCGATGAACGGGCAGAGCGGCACCAGGACCAGGCCGCGGCGTCGGACGTTGTCCAGAGCGCCTTTCGCCAGCTCGGCGCCGACCCCCCGCCCTTCGTACTCTGGCTCGACCTCGGTGTGGTACATCGTGATTCGTTCGCCGTCGAGGCGATACTGGGCAAACCCCGCCAGCCGCCCGTCGACCGACACCTCATACCGCGACTTCTCCGGGTTGTCTCGGACCGTGGTGCTCATCGTTGGTCGACCGAGCATTGCGAAGCTGTCAAGGCGTCCGGCTGGGGCGGCCGCCGCCGCGGGTCCTCAGTCCCTCAGATGCTCATCCCGCAACCACGCGAGGGTCGCCTCGAGTCCCCCTGCGTAGCCGACCCGTGGCTCCCATCCGAGCAGCTCACGTGCTTTGCGGTTGCTGAAGTTCTGGTCGTTACCCAGCACCTGCACGGCCTGTCGTGAGAGCAGGGGCGGTGTCGACAGGCGTGTGGTCTTGCGCAGGGCGCGATAGCCGTGCTCGAGTGAGAACCCGAGACTGTTGGCGATCCAGTACGGCATGCTCCAGCCGACCTTCGAGCAGCCGAGCCCGTCGGCCAAGCCGCCGGCGAACTGCCGCCAGGTGACGTCCAGTCCGTCGGTGACGTTGAAGGCGTTCCCGGGCGCCGCTTCGTGACGGAGGGCGAGGATCGCGGCGTCGATCAGGTTGTGCACGTAGCAGAGGCCGGCGATCGCGCGACCGTGGTCGATGAGAACCATGTTGCCGGCGCGAATCGCCCGCGCGATCTCGCCGACGACCTCCGTCGAGCGGGGGCCGTAGACCGTCGCGGGACGCAGGATGACGACGTCCATCCCCCGCGTTTCCTCGATGCGACGGACCTCGGCTTCGGCTGCGAGCTTTGTCTGCGCGTACCAGTTCCGAAACGGCCCGGCAGGCCGGGTCTCGTCGACCGGCGCACCGCCGGGATAGCCGTAGACGTCGGTCGTGCTGAGGTGAACAAAGCGCTCTACGGACGCGTCGGCCGCAGCTTGCAGCACGTTTCGTGTCCCGACGACGTTGACCCGTTCGATCTCGTCCGTCGTGGCCCAGTCCGACACCAGCGCGCCGCAGTGAAACACGTAACGGCAATTGTCAACCGCGCGCGCGACGGAGTTCGGATCGACCAGGTCGGCAACGGCGATGTCGACTCCCAGGGTCTCGAGCCGCGACGTGTCGCTGGTCGAGCGCACGAGGCAGCGCACCGGAACGCCCTGTTGCACGAGTCGCTCGGCGAGGTGGCCACCGATGAATCCGGTAGCGCCGGTGATCACGCAGCTGTCCTGGCGCATCGGAGGGCGCGGCTTGTGGCCGTTCGACGGCTTGGCGATCACCGGCTTCTCGGCGTCGGCGCGCCGGCCAACGGTCGCCGTGGCGATATCGCGCACGACGCCCCAGTTCTTGCTCGAGGAGCCCTGACAGTCGTGGAGAACCGAGCCGAGGGCCTCGAGGAAATCTCCGGCTTCGGACTCGGACAGCGTCAGCGGGGGCAGCAGCTTGATCACGTCGTTCTTGCCCGCAGCCATCGTGATCACGCCGTGCTCGCGATGCAGCGGAATCACGACCAGCTGTGGAAAGAGACCCTCGCTCGCCATGTGCGCCAGCCGCCAGCTCAGGCGACCGATCCGCGAGCGCGGCGCGCGCAGTTCGATCCCGATCATGAGCCCCCGGCCACGCACGGCTCCGAGCATCTCGTAGTCCGCCTGAAGCTCACCGAGTCCCTCGAACAGCAGGCTGCTCAGACGCTCTGCATGCTCGATAAGACCGTCGCGCTCGATGATCCGCAGCGTCGCCAGGCCCGCCGCCATCGACAGGCGGTTACGGCCGAAGGTCGACTGGTGGACATATGAGCGCTCGAGCGTGCCGACCGCCTTGTTGTAGATCTCGCGGGTGGTCACCATCGCGGCGACCGGCATGTAACCCCCGCTCAGCGCCTTTCCGACGAGCACGAAGTCCGGCTCGACTCCAGAGTGCTCGAGCGCGAACCAGCTGCCCGTCCGGCCGAGCCCCGTCTGGACCTCGTCGAGGACGAACAGCGCGCCGTAGCGCCGGCACAGCGCCGCCGCCGCTCGCAGGTAGCCGTCGGGAGGCGACGTCACCGCCCGACCCTGGATCGGCTCGACGATGAAGGCCGCGACGTCCCCCGCCCGGAGCTCCGCTTCCAGCCGCGACAGATCGCCGAACGGGACCCGCCCGCACCCGGGAACCAGCGGCCCGAACCCTTCCTTGAGGAAGTCGTCCCCGACCAGCGACAGCGGCCCCAGCGTCACCCCGTGAAAGCTCGAGTCGCACGAGAGCAGCCGGGGCCGGCCCGTTGCCGCACGCGCGAACTTCATCGCGGAATCGACCGCCTCCGCTCCCGTGCTCGTGAAGAACACCGCATCGAGGTCGCCTGGCAGCCGCTCGGCAAGCGCCTCGGCAAGCATCCCGGCCAGCACGGAATGGTTGATCTGGACACCGTCCACCAAATCTGCGGAGAGGACGGCGTGGAGGACTTCGCGGACGTCCGGATGGTTGTGACCAAGACTCGCGAAACCCTCACCGGTGTGGAAGTCGAGGTACGCGCGACCGGTGTCGTCGTAGAGATAGGAGCCCTGCGCCGATCGGTACTGCTTGTCGAAACCGAGGATCCCCAGCACCTCGACGAGCGATCGATCGAGATGGCGAGCCGCCAGGTCGATCGTCTCTCCTACGCGGTCAGCGGCTTCCGCGACTACGCCGAGGGAGTCGACGCCGGGATCCAGCGGAGTTACGAGGTTCGTAGCGATCGGGGGACCTTACGTGAGCGGCTGTCGCGGTCACCCCGGTCGTGGCACGGGCTGCGGGGGCGATGGTGGACGACGTGAACGTCAAGCCCGAGTCGCGGCTCGACGGCGGCGGGGCCGGCGTCGGGGCTTCCGGGCGTTCGAAGTGGTCGTCGGGCGGTTGTGGTGAGCTGTGAGGCGGCGCGAGTCGTTGTTCTGGAGGCCGTGGTCGAGCCCGAGCTGGGCTGCGAGTTTCGTGACGTCGTGCTGCTCGTCCGGTGAGAGGAGTGTGATCCCGACGCCCGTGCGGCCGGCGCGGCCGGTGCGGCCGACGCGGTGCACGTAGGTCTCGCTGTCGGCGGGCGGATCGAAGTTGATCACGTGCGAGATCCCCTCCACGTCGATCCCGCGTGCAGCCACGTCTGTCGCGACGAGTGTCTCGATCGCGCCGGACTGGAAGCGGCGGAGCGCCTGCTCGCGTTGGCGCTGTGACTTGTTGCCGTGCATCGCTGCGGCGGTTACGCCGTGTGCCGCGAGCCGTTTGACGAGGCGGTCGGCTCCTCGCTTGGTGCGAACGAATACGAGCGTGAGCTCGCCGTCGTGGCCAAGCTCGCCGACAAGCGCCGCGACACGGTGCTCGTGCTGAACCTTCACGAACCGGTGATCGATCTTCGCGTTCGCGCGACGCTCGCGGGGACCGCGCTGATGGGTCAGCGGGTCGTCCGCATAGCGTTCGGCCAGTCGGCCGGCGTCGCCGTCGAGCGTGGCGGAGAAGAACAGCGTCTGTCGCGACGGCGGGCAGGCGGCGACGATCCGGTCGATCGCGGGCCGGAAGCCCATGTCGAGCATCCGATCGGCCTCATCGAGGACCAGCATCCGGATCCGGTCCAACCTGAAGGCGCCCCGACCGAGCAGGTCCTCGAGCCGCCCCGGGGTAGCGACCAGCACGTGCGAGGTGGCGGCCTCCTTGGCTTGCTTGACGAGGCCGGCACCGCCGTAGACCGCCGTGACGCGGAGCGCCCGGGCGTGAGCTATCCCGCGGATCTCGTCGACGATCTGGCACGCGAGCTCCCGGGTCGGGGCGAGTACGAGCGCCGCCGGACGGGGATCGTTGGCACCGAGACGCTCAACCAACGGGATGCCGAACGCGAGCGTCTTGCCCGAGCCCGTGGGCGATTTCGCGATCACGTCCCGGCCGGTGATCGCGTCGCGGATCACCGCGCTCTGGATCGCGAACGGCTCGGTGATGCCGGCGGCGGAAAGTGAACGGACGACGGCGTCGGAGACGCCGAGATCCGCAAATGATTCTGAAGACAATGGGAACTCCTTGGCGGCACAGATGGGCCGCGGACGATTCGGGACGCGATGGCTGACCCGAACCGCTCTAAGGCGGGACCCAAGCGAGCTGCGTCGCGGCCGACGGCGTCGACCGCTGATATGAACGTAGCAGCTCCCCTCACGACCGAGCACGGGTATCGGGCCACGTCGCCGTCGTGGCGGCCTCGAGCTGCCGGCCGACGTCGCCGCTGAGATGGCCGCCGTGTCCTGTCCACAGGCTCGAGATCCCGAGGTCGCGGAGGCCCCGGATACACGCGCGCGCGAGGCGGTCGTCCCAGTTGAACGCCGGGTGGGGCACGCGGGGTGGGCCGTCTCCGCAGGTTCCGCTGTCGATCGTGTAGAGGACATCCGGGGCGAGCAGCAACCGGTCGGATTCCCGATAGAGCGCGATCAGCCCCGGAGCATGCCCTCGCACATCGATCACGCGAAAGCTGCCGACTCGCTGGCCCTCGGCGACCGTCCCCGCGATCGAGACGGGCCCGCCGTCCCAAGCTGCGTGTAGGCGGGGGAGGCCGTCTCTCCGGCTGACCGGGATCAGATCCCAATCGATGTACTGCTGTCCGCCCTGCGCTTCGGCGTCCTCGACCTCGTCCGGATGGCAGTAGATCGGCGCTCCCAGCTCGGATGCCGCGCCGCGATGCTCGACGTGGCTATGGCTGAGGATGACCTTCGCGACGCTGCCGCCGGCCGCGGCGAGGATCGCGCGACCGGATCCCCTGGTCCCGGAGTCGAACGCGACCGTGCCGTCCTCGGTCTCGATCAGATAGACGTGGATGCTGACCACCGAGGAGATCGTCAGCTGGCGCACCCCGGGTGCGATGTCGCTGACGACCGGGCGGCTCATCGGCTCGGCGCAACCCTATCCGCCTCCGGAGCGGCCACGCCCGCGGGCCGCGCTCCGGCCCGCGGTCAGCGGCGCCACCGTCGAAGTTCAGGGCGTCCAGTTCTCGGCGAGCGGGGTGAGCTGCAGCTCGTGTGTCGCCGAGCGCGCGTCCTGGTTGGCGAGGAACAGGACCGCGTCGGCGATCCTGCGCGGGTCGGCCAGGGCTTCCGGCGATACGCCGGGGCGGCTGGACCCGTCGAGCGGCTGGATGCCAGCGTCGACGATCAGCAACGTCACCTGGACGCCGCGGGGACGCAGCTCGAGCGCGGCCGCGGTGGTGATCGCTCGCACCCCGAACGATCCTGCTGCCCACAGACCGCGGCCCGGCATCGCGCGCCGTGCCGAGCCGCCGGTGACCTGCACCAGGGTCGCCGGGCGGTCCTGGGCGATCGCGAAGCGTCCGCTGGCCGACAAGAACGAGAACGCGGCGCGGGCCGGGGCCACGGCCCACGAGTCAAACCCGTCAAGGTCAGCCTCGGCAATCGGACCGCCGCCGAAGGGCCCGGAGCGCCGGCCCCCATACGCGGCGGCCGCGTTGACCACAAGCTCCACTCCACCCTGAGCGGCGGCTACCCGCTCAAGCACGTCGAACACGCTTGCCGGGTCTGTCACGTCCGCCTCCAGCGCTGACGCGCCGGACGCACTGATCCCGTCGAGAGTGCTCTGCGATCGCGCGACCCCCGTCACGGCCCAGCCGTCGCTCACCAGCAGCTCGATGACCGCGCGACCTAGATTGCGCGCTCCGAACACAACTGCACTTCGCTGCCCGGCCTGCATCTCACTCATCGAATCGCTCGATTCGGTCCGTTTGCACCGCTCGCCATGGTGACTACAGCAGAAATCGTCCTCGCGGCGGCGATGATCCGTCATCGCCGGATTCCGGTGATTCACGCGCGGATCACCGTCATCGGGTGATGCCTCCTCACCTCCCTCGCGGCAAAACCCGTCGTGACCGCAGCGAGAGGAAGGTGACCCGCCTATGAAGGCAGTCCGATTCGACGATTACGGTGGCATCGAGGTCCTCGAGGTCCTCGAGGTGCGCGATGTGGCGCGTCCGGAGCCGGGCCCCGGTCAGGTGCTCGTGGCGGTTCGCGCCGCCGGCATCAATATCGGCGAGGCGAAGATCCGTGAGGGCCTGGTCCGTGAGATCTTCCCCGCGAAGTTTCCCAGCGGCGAGGGTTCGGACCTCGCCGGGGTGGTCGAGCAACTCGGCGCGGGGGTGAATGGCGTGGCCGTGGGCGACGAGGTGATCGGCTGGACCGACAACCGCGCAAGTCATGCCGAATACGTTGTCGTCGACTCGACCAACCTGACGGCGAAGCCGGCGGAGGTCCCGTGGGAGGTGGCGGGCGCGCTGTTCGTCGCAGGCGCGACGGGCGTTGCCACCGTGCGCGCCGTGGCACCGAACGGGGGTGAGGCGGTCGCGATCGCCGGCGCGGCCGGCGGCGTTGGCGTGTTCGCGGTCCAGCTCGCGGTCCGTACGGGCGCGCGGGTGATCGCGGTGACCAGCGATCGCCATCACCCGTGGCTGCGCGAGCGCGGCGCGATACCCGTCGCCTACGGCGATGGCGTCGGTGAGCGCATCACGCGGCGGCAGGGGAGACGCCGGTGGTCGCGTTCATCGACCTCGTCGGTGGCGGCTACGTCGAGCTGGCGCTCGAGCTCGGCATCGCCAGGGACCAGATCGACACGATCGCCGATTTCCCCGCGATCGAAAAGTACGGCGTCAGGGGCGACGGCGGCGCATCCGCGCCGAGCGCGGCGACCCTGGCCGAACTGGCCGAGGCGATAGCCGCGGGCGACCTCGTCGTGCCGATTCAGCGCACCTACCCCCTCGACGACGTTCGAGCGGCGTTCACCGAGCTCGAGGCCGGTCACATGGCGGGGAAGATCGTCCTCATCCCCTCCCGCTGAGCCGCTGGCGCGCCTCTATCGTGGGCGGATGCCCACCGACCGACTGTCTCCCGTGCTGCAGGCGGTGTCGGATGCCGTCCTGGCAGTCGCGTCGCAGCGATCGGTTGAGCAGGTACTGCAGGAGCTGGTTCACTCGGCCCGGGAGCTGATCGACGCCCGCTACGCGGCGCTCGGCATCCCCGATGGTGCGGGCGGCTTTCGCAGCTTCATCGTCTCGGGAATGAGCGATGCGCTGGTCACCGCGATGGGCCCGTTGCCACGGACGCACGGGATGCTCGGCGCGATGCTCGAGGGATCCGAGCCCTTCCGCACCGACGACATTCACGTCGACCCGCGCTTCCGCGGCTGGTGGCCGTCCAAGCACCCGGACATGCGCTCGTTCCTCGGCGTCCCGATCGTCGCCGGCGAGGAGGTGATCGGCGCTTTCTATCTGACAGAGAGGCGAGACGCGCCCACGTTCGACGAGCAGGATCAGGCGGTGATCGAGTTGCTTGCGGCACACGCGGCGATCGCGATCACGAACGCTCGGCTGTTTGAGCAGAGGCGCGAGCTGTCGATCGTCTCCGAGCGAAACCGGCTTGCGCTCGACCTGCACGACGTGGTCAGCCAGAAGCTGTTCAGCCTGGTCCTCACCGCCGAGGCGGCGGCGACCCTACTCGACCGGGATCCCGAATCTGCGCGGGCGCAGGTGGCGCGGCTCGGGGAGCTTGCGCGTGAGGCGCTGGCCGAGCTCCGGTCGTTGATCATGGGGTTGCGGCCGCCCGAGCTCGAGCGCGACGGTCTTCAGGGAGCGCTCCGCAAGGAGATCGACATGCTCGAGCGGATTCACGGCGTCGAGATCGAGCTCCGCGGCGACGTCGCGTCAACGGGGGATGGGGAACGAGATCTGGCGGTACTGCGCATCGCGCACGAGGCGGTCAACAACGCGCTTCGACACGCTAGCGCCGCGCATATCGCGGTGCGCCTCGAGGGCGATGACGACAGCGTCCGGCTGGAGGTCGCTGACGACGGTTCCGGGTTCGATCCGGACGTTGCCGAGGTGCGTGCGAAGCACCTTGGGCTGACCTCCATGGAGGAGCGAGCCCGGGAGCTCGGCGGCCGCCTCCAGATCAGCTCATCACCCGGGGCAGGGACGACGGTCGCGCTCGAGGTACCGAGATGATCAGGGTGCTGATCGTCGACGATCATGCGGTCGTCCGAGAGGGGCTGCGAACGTTCCTGGAGTTGCAGGACGGGATCGAGGTCATCGGCGAAGCGGGCGATGGGGCCGAGGCGCTCGAACAGGCCGAGCAGCTCGAGCCCGACGTGGTGCTGATGGACCTCGTGATGCCGAGGGTGGACGGAATCGGGGCGATGCGTCAGCTGCGCGCGCGCTCGCCCCAGATCCGCGTAATCGTCCTCACGAGCTTCCTCGACGACGATCGTCTCCTACCCGCGATTCAGGCCGGTGCCGCGGGCTACGTGCTCAAGGACGTCGAGCCCGCGGAGCTCGCGCGTGCCGTTCGCACGGCGTCCGCCGGTCAGGCGATGCTCGACCCGGCCGTCGCGGCGCGGCTCGTCGAGGTGATCGCCGAGAACCGCGCGCCTGGCGCCCAGCCGGAGCGGTTGACCCGCCGTGAGCAGGACGTGCTCGAGCAGATCGTGCAGGGACGGTCGAACAAGCGGATCGCGCTGGAGCTCGGTATCTCGGAGAAGACGGTCAAGGCGCACGTCGGCCACCTGCTGGCGAAACTGGGCGTCGCCGATCGTACCCAGGCCGCGCTGCTCGCCGTCCGCGACGGACTCGTCGGCAGGTCTTAAGACCAATTACCGCTGGAAAGCGCGACCGGGGCATGCCTACCGTTGAGCCCATGCCGCTTTCGATCATCACCGGGGCGTCGCGAGGTCTCGGGCTCGCCCTCGCGCGCTCGCTCGCCGAGCGCCGGTGGGCGCTGGTGCTCGATGCCCGCGGTTCCGAGGACCTGGAACGCGCGGCCGCGGAGCTCGGTTGCCTGACCGAAGTCGTCGCGATTGCGGGCGACGTCTCGGACCCCGGTCACCGGCGCGAGCTGATCGCAGCCGCCGGGGAGCAGATCGACATCCTCGTCAACAACGCGAGCGTGCTCGGCCCAAGCCCCCAGCCGGCGCTTGCGCACTATCCGCTCGACGAGCTCGAGCGCGTCTACCGGGTCAACGTTCTCGCGCCGCTCGCGCTCGCTCAGCTGGCGTTGCCGCGGCTCGTCGACGGCGCCCGGATCCTCAACGTCACCTCCGACGCGGCGGTCGAGCCGTACGAGGGGTGGGGCGGCTACGGCTCCTCGAAGGCGGCGCTCGAGCAGGTGACGGCGATCCTCTCGGCAGAGCACCCGGAGCTGCGCGTGTACGCGGTCGATCCGGGCGACATGCGGACCCGGATGCATCAGGAGGCGTTCCCCGGAGAGGACATCACCGATCGTCCGGAGCCCAAGGAAAGCGTGCCCGGGCTGCTGGCGCTGATCGAGGGCGACCACCCGAGCGGCCGCTACCGGTCGCGCGAGCTCGCGGGGGCGAGGGCGTGAGCGCCATCGCGTTCGAGCTGCCCGCCTCTCTGGAGGCACGCGAGCCGCCGCCCGAGCGCGACGGCGTGAGGCTGCTCGTCGCGCATCGAGCGGACGGGCGGATCGAGCACGCCCGCTTCACCGACCTACCGAAACTGCTTGGTCCTGGGGATCTGCTCGTCGTCAACGCGTCGGCGACGATCCCGGCCGCGGTCGCCGGGTGCACGGCGGATGGCTCGGCCGTTCGGATCCACTGCTCGACTCGGGCGCCGGGGCTCGGTCCGGAGTGGCGGGTGGTCGAGCTCCGCAGCGCCGACGGCGGCCGTCCGCAGCGCGCGCGGGCAGGAGAGCGGATTTCGTTGCCGGCGGGCGCGCGAGTCGAGCTTGTAGCGCCTTACGCATCGGGGGCGCGACTGATGCTCGCCGTGTTCTCCGGCGTTGCCGGGGTGGAGGAGTACGTATCCCGCCACGGGGAGCCGATCAGCTACGGGCACGTGCGCGACGACTTGCCCCTCGAGGCCTACCAGAACGTCTACGCGACGACGCCCGGCAGCGCCGAGATGGCGAGCGCGGGCAGGCCGTTCACCCCGGAGCTGATCGCGACGCTGGCCGGCCATGGCGTGCTCATGGCCCCGATCACGCTGCACGCCGGCGTCTCCTCGCCCGAGCGCCACGAGGCCCCGTTCCCGGAGGAGTTCGACGTGCCGGAGGCGACCGCGCGGCTCGCAGACGCAGTGCGCGGGTGGGGTGGTCGCGTGATCGCGGTCGGGACGACCGTCGTCCGCGCGCTGGAGACGGCGGTACGCGCCGACGGGACCCTCGCGTCCGCTTCCGGCTGGACGAGCCTCGTGATCGGGCCGGAACTCAGACTGCGGGCCGTCGACGGTCTCGTCACCGGCTGGCACGAGCCGCAGGCCTCACACCTTCAGATGCTCGAGGCGCTTGCCGGCGCGGAGCTGCTCGCGCGCTCGTACGAGTCGGCGCTCGGTCTGGGTTATCGCTGGCACGAGTTCGGCGACAGCCATCTGATCCTGTGACCGTCGGCCGGGCTCGCCGCGAGCGGGCGTCAGGTCATGCGCCGGTAACGCCACACGGACAGCGGGATGAACACGGCCAGCAGGCCGGCGATCCAGGCGATCGCGCCGCCGAGCGAGGACGGCGTTCCCGGGACGAGGGCCAGGGAGCGCGCTGCGTTCGCGGTCAGGGTGACCGGGCTGACCTTCGCGATTGCCTGCAGCCATCCCGGCAGGGTCGAGACCGGAACGAACACCGAGCTGGCGAACACGAGCGGGAACAGGACCACGAAGCCGGCTGACTGTGCCGCCTCGGCGCCACGGACCGTCAGTGCGACGAACGCGAAGATCCAGCTCAGCGCGAGCCCGAAGGCGCTGACGAGCAATATGCACGCGATGGCCTGCGCGACGCCCGCCTGGAAGCTGAAGCCGATGATGTAGCCGACGACGATCATCAGCACGATGATCAGGACGTTGCGAACCAGATCGGCGGCGGTACGGCCAACGAGCACCGCGGACCGCGCCATCGGCATCGAGCGGAACCGGTCGATCACGCCGAGCTTCAGGTCATCGGAGAGACCAACGGCGGTCATGCTCGCCCGGAACGTCACCGACTGAACGAGGATGCCGGGCAGCAGGTAGTCGATGTAGCTCACGCCGGGGGGGAGCGAGTGACTGATCGCGCCCCCGAACACGTACGTGAACAGGAGCACGAACATGATCGGCTGGATCGTCGAGAACACCAGCAGGTCGGGTTGACGGACGAAGTGGCGGAGGTTGCGGACGCTGACCACCCGCGCGTCCGTGATGTCCGCCCGCAGCGTCAGCGGCGATAGGCGCCGCCACCACGGCGCTCGCCTCGCCGGCGCCGGGCGGACCGTGAGTGCGGGCGGCGCGGGAACGCCCATGTTCGCCGGACTGGACCGTCCGTCGCCGCTCGCAGCTTCGGGGGCCGTCCCGTTCTCGCTCGGCGGCGCGCCCGTCAGCTGCAGGAACACGTCGTCGAGCGTCGGCCGGCGTAGCCCCAGATCGCTCACCGCGATCTCCGCCTTGCGGAGCGCCGATGCCGCGTCCTCGATCATCTCGAGGCCATCTCGTGGAGCCGGAAGCGTCAGCTGCGCGAGGCGCTCGCCAGGCTCGGGCTCGCCGCAACCGATCGCGACCAGCGCGGCCCGCGCATTGTCGCGTTCGGCGGCGCTCGCCAGCTCGATTTCCAAGATCTGTCCGCCGACCCGGTCCTTGAGCTCGCTCCCCGTGCCCTGGGCGATCACGCGGCCGTGGTCGATCACGGCGATCTGATCGGCGAGCTGATCTGCCTCCTCGAGGTACTGGGTGGTGAGCAGCAGCGTCGTCCCCTCGCGGACGAGCTCGCGCACGACCGCCCAGATCTCAATCCGGCTGCGGGGATCGAGGCCGGTCGTCGGTTCGTCCAGGAACAGCACGCGCGGCCGGGTCAGCAGACTCGACGCGAGGTCGAGCCGTCGCCGCATCCCGCCGGAGTAGGTGCGGGCCGGACGGTCGGCCGCATCGGCCAGGTCGAAGCGCTCGAGCAGCTCGTTCGCTCGCCGGCGAGCATCCGCGGCAGATAGATCGAACAAGCGTCCGAACATCTGGAGGTTCTCCCGGCCGGTGAGCAGCTCGTCGACCGCCGCGAATTGGCCGGTCAGTGCGACGATCTCCCTGACCGCTGCGGCGTCGTGGACGACGTCGCGGCCCAGCACCTCGGCCCTGCCCGCGTCCGGAGAGAGCAACGTGGTCAGCACCCTGACGAGGGTCGTCTTCCCCGCGCCGTTCGGGCCGAGCAGCCCAAAGACGGTGGCCTCCTCGACATCCAGGTCGACGCCGGCGAGCGCCGTAGTCTCACCAAAGCGTTTGACCACACCCTCGACGTGGACAGCCGAATCAGCCATCGCTCACGGCCTGATTATGAGGCGGACCGGACCGCGGGCGGCCGCTGACCATCCCCGAGCTCCGAAACGATCGACTGGACTATCCACGTCGGTCAGGTGAGTGGTCATCGCCTGATTCCGACGATTCAGACCCGGCCCGACCGGAGGAGCTGCGCCCCCGGTCGGACTGACCGCGGGCTACCTACCGCCGGCGACGACCGCCAGCCGGCCGTCCGCCAGCGCTTTCAGATCGACCTCGTCGAGCGTGTGGACGACGATGTCAGCACCCGCCGCGGCGAGCAGCTCGGCGTCGTCGCGGCGGGCGATCCCGATCGCGCCCATCCGGCCGGCCCTCGCCGCCTGCACCCCTGCGGCGGCGTCCTCCATCACGATCGCCTGCTCGGGCTCGACGTCGAGCTCGCTCGCCGCCGTCAGGAACATCTCGGGGTCCGGCTTGCCGTGCGCGAAGTCGCGCCCGGAGACGTCCGCGTCGAAGTAATCGAGCAGCGTCAGGCCCGGGCGGAGCGTCGGCGAGGAGATCCCGTGCTGGTCGGCGAACGAGTCCAGGCGGATCTGCCTCAGGAACAGATCGGCGTTCTTCGACGACGACGCGGCGGCGACGCGGAGCCCGGCGTCCTTGACCGCGATGATGAACCGCAGCGCGTCCGGGTAGGCGGTGAAGTCCCCGGCCTCGATCAGCCGCACCACCATCTCCTGCTTGTGCTCGGCGTACTCGAGCAGCCGGTGCTCCTCCTCGTCGTCGGGGATGCGGAAGTACTCGAGCGCGGCGCGCGCGCCGCTCAGGCGTGGCTTGCCCGACATCCGCTCCTCGTAGACGCGCGAGGTGAACGCCTCCGGTGACCAGGTGGTCCGATCGCGGATGTCGCTCCAATCGGACTCCATCAACTCGCGCAGCGACTGCCGCCAGGCCTTTTCGTGCGGCGAGTCGACCAGCACGCCGTCGACGTCGAAGATCGCTCCGCGAAACGCCGGCATCGGACTCCTCACCCGCGCCTTTCGTGCCCATCGGCTACGAACGGCGAGGACAGTTCGAACGCCTCGGTCTCGCCGGGGCAGAGCTCACGGGACTGATCGCCGACCGCGACCCGGATCGGCCCGCCCGCTCCCTCGCGGTGAACGGAGAGCGTGAGGCGATCGCGGTCGAGTGAGACGTGCAGCGGGGTGCGCTGGAACTGGACCCGGAACTCCACCCGATCGACGTCCGCGGGCAACCTCGGGCGAAACCGAAGAACTCCGTCGCGGATCTCGGTCCCGGGATACGCGCGCTGCATCAGGTCGAGCGTCCCCGCCATCACCCCCATGTGAATCCCCTCCTGGGTGGTGCCCCCCTGGACGTCCTCGGCGTCGCTGCGGAGCGCGACCAGGAACCGCTCCCACGAGCGCTCCGGCTCGAGCGCGGCGAGCGCGCCGGCGAACGAGACGAAGCTGAGCGTCGAGCCGTGCGAGGTGCGTCGGTCGTAGTAGTCGATGTTGCGTGCCGCGGTGTCGTCCCGGTACTGGTAACCGAGGCGCTCGAACAGCGGCGCGAGCGAGCTCTGCGAGAACAGGTAGAACAGCATCACCACGTCGGCCTGCTTCGAGACCCTATAGCGGTCGGGGTCGTCGCCCTCGGCGCGGAGGATCCGGTCCAGGCGCTGGATGTTCCCGTAGCGCTCGCGGTACGCGTCCCAGTCGAGTTCCTCCAGCTTCTCGTAGCCCTCGAACTGACTGATGATCCCGTCGTCGTGGAACGGCACGAACATCCGCCGGCTCATGTCCTCCCACCGCTTCAGCTCGTCGTCTGAGAGCTGCAGCCGTGCGCGCAGCGCCTCGGCTCGGGTGCCCGGCAGCAGCGACAGCACCTCGCGGGCCAGACCGCACAGCCACGCGACCATCACGTTCGTGTACGCGTTGTTGCGCAGGCCCGCCTCGCGCGCTTCCGGGTACTTCTCGTGAAACTCGTCGGGCCCCATCACGCCGTGGATCTCGTAGCGCTCGCGCTCGGGATTGAAGTGCGCGATCGACGCCCAGAATCGGGCGATCTCGAGCATCATCTCGGCCCCGTAGTCGCGCAGGAACGCGAGGTCCCCGGTGGCCTGGAAGTAGTGCCAGACGTTGTAGAAGATCGCGGCGTTGACGTGGCGCTGGTTGCGGCTGAGGTCAGGTTCCCACCGCCCCGAGAGAGGGTTCAGATGCACGTGCTGGGTCTCCTCGAGGCCGTCGCTGCCGCTCTGCCACGGGAACATCGCGCCCGCGAAGCCGGCCTCGCGCGCCGCCGCTCGGGCCTCCGCCAGGCGCCGGTAGCGGTACATCAGCAAGCCGCGGGTGACCTCGGGGAGGCGGAGCGTCAGGAACGGATAGACGTAGAGCTCATCCCAGAACACGTGCCCGCGGTAGGCCTCGCCGTTCAGCCCGCGCGCGGGCACGCCGGCGTCGAGGTCGGCGGTGTGGCGCGAGCAGACCTGGAGGACGTGGGCGGCGTGCAGTCGCAGAAGCCGCTGAACCTCCCGATCCGCGTGCACGCGCAGGTCGCACACGCGCCACAGCTCGCCCCAGGCACCGACGTGTCGCTCGAGCGCCTCGGCGAAGTCCGGGTGGCGAACGGCAACTCTCCCGGCCTTGGTCAGCGTGTCGCTGGTGGCGGGATCCCGGGAAGTCGACAGCGCCACCAGCTTCTCGACGCGGGCCGGCACTCCCTTGCCGAGCTCGAACGCGAGCACCTGCTGTACGTAGTCCTCGGTCTGGAACAGCGTGCGCTCCACCGCGAGCGGCTGCTCGCCGGCGAACACCCGCGTCCGGGCCGCCTCGCTGATGTACACGCCCGACTGGCGCGTCTCCACCTTCAGCGCGATCACGTCCGGGCCGAACGTGCGCGGGGAGACCGGGTCGAGGTGCCGCCCCTCGAGCTCCAGGTAACGGGCGACACCACGGTTGGTGACGCGGCCGTCGATCGCCGAGACGACCTCGACCCGACCGGACCAGTTGTGGGTGGTCAGCGTCCACTCGATCGCGGCCAGGTACGGGTCCGCCATGCTCACGAACCGGCGGCTGCGAAGCGTCGTCTCGCGGCCCGCGGCATCCCGAAAGCGAACCAGCCGCGTCGTCACCGCCTCGCGGATGTCCAGCTCGTGCCGGTAGCCCAGCAGCTCGACGTCGTCGAGGTGGATCGCGTCCCCGCCCTCGATTCGCAGCTTGAGCACGAGCCAGTTGGGCAGGTTGACGAGGTCCTCGTTCAGCACCGGCACGCCGCCGAGGATCGTGGTCTCGCGGTTGTAGGCGCCGTGGGCGTAGGTCCCGGGGTAGTGCGCGCCACCGGCGTCCTGCCACTCGACCGCGCCACGCGAGCAGAATCGGCCGTTCCCGCTCGAGGTCAGGACCTCGCGCACACCCTCCTGGTCGGGGTCGTAGCCCTCGTAGGTGAACGCGAACGCTTCTGCTGCAGGGTCATCGGGTCGCCCGTCCAACGGATGCCCGAGCCTTGCAGCGGGCCGTCCGGGTGTCAAGCGGGCGGTTGCGACCCGGGTCCGAGCGGGAGCTCGAAGTCGCCGGGGCCGGCGTGGTTGCCGCATCGTTCGCAGCGGAGGTCCCGGCCGATCGTGCCGCCGCAGCCGGTGTGAAGCGTCAGCCGGGGCGGGCCGTCAGGCGCGGGGTAGTGGCGGTCTCCCCACTTCATCAGCATGATCAGCGCGGGGCCGAGCTCGCGTCCCTTGTCGGTCAGCACATACCTCGGACGGCCCGGCCGTTCGGGATCGGGCGCGCGCTCGAGCACGCGCTCGTCGCAGAGCAGCTTGAGCCTGCTGGTGAGGACGTTGCTCGCGATCCCGAGGCTCTCCTGGAACTCGTCGAAGCGCTCGATCCCGAGGATCGCGTCGCGCAGGATCAGCAGCGTCCAGCGCTCCCCGACGACCTCGAGCGAGCGGGCGATCGAGCAGGCCTGGCTCGGATAGTCGCGCTGCAGCACGAATAGATCGTAGCTGGCTTGCTTGACAAAAGCCAGCCCTCCGATAGGCTGACTTGCGTGATGAAAGTCGACCGGAGGGACCAGAGATGAGCGAATCCGTCACCACCACCGGGATCGATGCGGCGCTCGAACGTAACCGCCGCTTTGCCGCCGCCGGCGGCCACGAGGGCGCCGTCGTCTTCCCGAACCTTCAGCTGTTCGTGATCACGTGCATCGACCCGCGCGTCGACCCCGCGCACGTGCTCGGACTCGAGCTCAGCGACGCCCTCGTCGTCCGCAATGTCGGCGGCCGAGTCACCCTGGAGGTGATCGACGACGTCGCCTTCATCGGCCAGATCGCGGAGAGCGTCCTACCCGAAGGTCCGCTGTTTGAGGTTGCCGTGATCCACCACACGCAGTGCGGAGCCGGTGCACTGGCCGACGACGGCTTCCGCCGAAGGTACGCGGAGCGGATCGGGGCCGAGGAGTCGGCCCTGCGCGAGCGCGCGGTCCTCGACCCCGCGGCGACGGTCACGACCGACGTCGAACGCCTCCGAACTGCCTCCGCCATCTCGGAGCGTGTGGGCGTCTCCGGGCACGTGTACGACGTCGCGACCGGACTGGTGGAGACGATCCTCCCAGCCGGGTGACGCGGTTGTGAGCCGCGGGACGGGGTGGTGTAATTGCTCCGGCTTGCCCTACACGATCAAAGAGACAGACGGCGCCTACCAGGTCGTGGACCGTGAGACCGGAAAGGTCTACTCCAACCACACCACGAAGGAGAAGGCCGAGCGTCAGCGCCGGCTGCTCGAGGGCGTCCGGCACGGCTGGAAGCCGACGGGTCAGAAGCCGGATCGCTCCTGACCCATACCGCCGACGAGCGCCGCCGCGCTCGAGCCACGTGCTGCGTTGTGGGTGCTATAGCCCCCGCAACGCGACACGTTCAACCGCCGGCGGGTCGCTGGTCGACGTTATGGGGTTCGGAGCGTTGCTGATCACTCGATCCGGGTGATGCTCGGTCGCTGGGCCTTCGCTTGGCTGGATGCAGGCACAGAACGACGAAAGGCGTGAGATGGCGTTGAACGAGTACAAGTCGGGTCAGGCTTTCGCGGGGGTCATCGGCCGCACTGTGGACGAGTCGGAGCCGGCGTGGCCCGCGACGCGCAGGGCGAGGCAGGGCGCGCCGAACGTCGTGATGATCGTGCTCGACGACACCGGCTATGGGCAGCTTGGTTGCTACGGCAGCCCGATCGAGACGCCGAATTTGGACGCTCTCGCCGCGGGCGGGCTGCTGTTCCGCAACATGCACACGACCGCCCTGTGCTCGCCCAGCCGGTCGTGCATTCTCACCGGCCGCAACCACCACTCGAACGGCCTCGCCGCGGTCACCGAGTTCGCCACCGGCTATCCGGGCTACAACGGGATCATGCCGTTTGAGAACGGGCTGCTGTCCGAGATGCTGCTCGAGCACGGCTACAGCACCTTCATGGTCGGCAAGTACCACCTCACGCCGAGCCATCAGGAAACCGCCGTCGGCCCGTACGACCGATGGCCGCTGGGGCGCGGATTCGAGCGCTTCTACGGATTCCTCGGCGGCGACACCAGCCAGTGGTATCCGGACCTGGTGTACGACAACCACCCAGTCGAGCCGCCGCGCACGCCGGAGCAGGGCTATCACCTGACCGAGGACCTGGTCGACCGGGCGATCGAATTCGTTTCCGACGCCCGCCAAGTGGACCCCGACAAGCCGTTCTACATGCACTTCTGCACCGGCGCCACGCACGCTCCGCACCACGTCCCGAAGGAGTGGGCCGACAACTACCGGGGAGCGTTCGACGACGGCTGGGAGGCGTACCGCGAGCGGGTGTTTGCGCGCCAGAAGGAGCTCGGCGTGGTGCCCGCGGAGGCCGAGCTCTCACGGCATGACCCGGACGTACCGGCGTGGGATTCGCTGTCTGATGACGAGCGGCGCCTGTACAGCCGGATGATGGAGGTGTTCGCGGGGTTCCTCACTCACACCGACCATCACATCGGGCGGCTAGTGGAGTTCCTGCGAGCGACCGGGGAGCTCGAGAACACGCTGATCATGGTCGTGTCCGACAACGGCGCCAGCGCCGAAGGCGGTCTCACCGGCACGACCAACGAGACCCAGTTCTTCAACAACGCCCAGGAGTCGCTCGAGGAGTCGCTCGCGAAGATCGACGAGCTCGGCGGGCCGCGGACGTTCAATCACTACCCATGGGGCTGGACCTGGGCGGGTAACACGCCGTTCCGGCGGTGGAAGCGTGAGACGTACCGCGGCGGGGCGAGCGACCCGTTCATCGTGCACTGGCCCGCCGGCATCAAGGCCGGCGGCGAGGTTCGCGACCAGTACGCGCACCTGATCGACATGGTCCCGACCGTGCTCGAGCTGCTCGAGCTCGAGCCGCCGGCGGCGATCCGCGGCGTCACCCAGTCGCCGCTTCAGGGAGTCAGCTTCGCCCACGCGCTCGACGATCCGGACGCGCCTACCAACCGCCACACGCAGTACTTCGAGATGCTCGGTCACCGCTCGATCTACCACGACGGCTGGCGGGCCGTCTGCCCGTGGCCGGGCCCGTCCTTCAAGGAGGCGGGCAAGCCGTTCGGCGAGGCGATCTCCGCGGGCGCCCTGACCGAGCTCGACGCGCACGGCTGGGAGCTGTACCACGTCGCCGAGGACTTCGCCGAGAACCGCAACCTCGCGAGCGAGCACCCCGACAAGCTGGTCGAGATGATCGGCCGGTGGTACGTCGAGGCCGGCAAGTACGACGTGATGCCGGTCGACGGCAGCGGGCTCGCGCGAGCGATCGTGGAGAAGCCAACGGCCGCGCCCCCGCGGGACCGGTTTGTGCTGTTCCCGAACACCCACTCGGTCCCGTTCTTCGCCGCCCCGCGCGTGCTCAACCGCCCGCACAGCATCACCGCGAGCGTCGAAATCCCTCCCGAGGGAGCGGAGGGGGTGCTCCTATGCCAGGGGGCGGCGACCGGCGGCTACGCCCTGTACGTCAAGGACAACACCCTGCAGTACGTCCACAACTACCTGTCGAGGGAGATGTTCGAGGTGCGCGCCGACACGGCGCTCACCCCCGGCAAGCACGAGCTCCGGTTCGAGTTCGAGCCCACCGGCGCGATGGACATGGCCAACGGGCGCGGCGCCCCCGGGCGGTTCCAGCTCTACATCGACAGCAGCCTGGTCGCCAACTCGGAGGTGCCGTACACGACCCCGATCGCGTTCAATCCGGGCGCGATGACGTGCGGCGCCAACCCCGGCTCGACCGTCACCCCCGACTACCAGACGCCGTTCCAGTTCACCGGCAAGCTCGAATCGGTCGTGGTCGACGTCAGCGGTGAGCTGATCACCGACGACGAGGCGGAGATGCGCCTGCACCTCGTCCGGCAGTAGCGGGGCGGGTTCGAGCGGCGGACGAGCGGCGGTACCCCTAAGCGGGGTACCGCCCGACCTCGTGGTACAGCTTGAAGACGATGTTGGCCGTTCCGTGCAGGTGCTCGAGCGTCTCCCGCACGTCCGGGGTCTGCTCGAGGCGCTGACGGTCCTCGGCGGTGCGCATCTCGATCACCGCCGCGATCGAACCCTGGTCGCCGCTCTCGAGCACCTTGGCCGACACGAACCCAGGGTCGCTGACCAGCTCGCCGAACATCTCGGCGAGCCGGTCGGTCGCGGCGGCCGCTTCGTCCGGAGCAACGTCCCACACGTGGATCAGAACGGGGCCTTCCTTCATCGATTTACCTCGCTTTCGGGAGCGACGATGCGCGGCGCGGATCCGGCCGATCGATCAGCTCGCGACGTAGGAGCCGAACACCGTGCAGACGTTGCGCTTGTTGAGCGTCGTGGCGTTGTCGAACGCGTAGTTGATCGTGACGACTTTGCCCTGCTGCTGCTCGAACGTGATCATCCCAGTTGCGTCCTGGTCGTTCGATGAGGTCGAGACCAGCACGCCCCTGCTGCCCTTGGAGAACGACGTGTTATGGATGATGTGCAGCCGACCCGCTCCGTCGAAGATGTGGGCGAAGATGTCGCCGGCGCTCGCCGAGGAGAAGGCGAACACGACCGGGAAGCCCTGCGCGTTACAGCGCGCGTTCAGCAGCAGGTTGTCGATGTTGAACAGGGTCGCGGTCCGGCTGTTCGGCCCGGCGATGAACGAGAACGTCTTCGTCACCGCGTTCGGCGGGTTCGCCATGCTCGAGGCCGGCGCGGCAAGTGCGCCGACAGACAGAATCAGCGCGACCGAGCCGCGCGTTCCAACGATTCGCTTCATCTCAGACCCTTTCTTGTGGCTCCTACGACCCCTGACACGCGTCCCCCTATGGCCCCCACGCCACAGAAACCCGGATAGTAGTCGGAGTTGCGGACCCCGTGGGGTCGAGCGAGCTGATCGGCGATACTCGGCCCGATGGAGGAGCGCAACGTGCTCGGCGGGCCGCTCGAGGAGTGCAGCAGCGAGCCGCTAACCGGCTTCTACCGTGACGGGTGCTGCCGCACCGGCCCCGGCGACCTCGGCTCCCACACGGTCTGCGCGGTCGTCAGCGCCGAGTTCCTCGAGCATCAGCAGAGCATCGGCAACGACCTGAGCACGCCGGTTCCGCAGTACCGGTTCCCCGGGCTGAATCCGGGCGATCGGTGGTGCGTAACCGCGGTCAACTGGCTGCGCTCGCACGAGGACGGCGCGGCCGCCTACGTCGTGCTCGCGGCGACGCACGAGCGAGCGCTCGAGATCGTGCCGCTGGACGTGCTCAGGCAGTACGCCGTGGATGTCCCGGCCGATCCCGGTTCGATCAGCGCCTAGTGTCCTGAGCGTCAGTCGGCCCCAGTGACCACTCTCGGTGCCGCCGAACCTCCGACTCAGAACACTAAGGCTCGGCCGCCGGGGGTTCGGCGCTCAACCCCGGACGAGCCGGCGGATGTAGCGTAGGGCGCGCCACCGAGCCGCGATTCCGCGGAACCGGGCGAGTTCGCGGCCGTTCGTGAGATAGACGGCCCAGCCGTCCCTCGTGGGTCCGATCGTCACTGCTAGGGCGGTCATTTGAAGCTCCTTGAAGAGTAGGGGAGAGAGGGATCGGGCTCGGCTCGTCGGCGGATTCGACCGCGCCCGTGCTGGCGACCAGGCGGGGACGCAGGCGGGCGTAGGCGGCGATCCCGCCGAGCGCGGGGATCCAGAACGCGATCGCGTGGTAGACCAGCACCGCCGCGACGGCGCGGGCCGGCGACGCGCCGTAGAGGACAAGCGCGCCGGAGAGGCCGGCGTCGAGGACGCCGATGCCGCCGGGAATCGGGACCGCGTTCGCGAGATAGCCGATCGTGTAGCCGAGCGCGAGCGCCGGGATCGGCGGCACGTGACCGACGCCGGAGAACGTCGCCCACAGGACGGCGATGTCGAAGCCGAGATATCCGAACGCGCCGAGCAGCCGCCAGCTCGGCCGCGCAGCGGTCAGCTCTGCGTCGCGGATCCCTTCGATGATCCCTCCGACCCACTTCGACGGAGCGCGATCGCGCCGGCGTAGGGCCCACGGGAGAGCGGCAACGGCCAGCGTCGCGGGTACGACGATCAGCAGCGGCAGCCCGGCGCGGGAGAACTCGTCCGGGACGGGGTACGGGCCGAGCAGCAGCACCGCCGCGACGATCACCACCGCGGCGTTGACCGCGGTGGTCAGGAAGAACAGGGCGCTCGAGCGGCGGATGATCCACGAGGTCGAGGCGCCGGTCAGGCGGATCAGCCAGCCGCCGATCGCGAGGCCGCCGACGCCGCCGCCGGGCAGGAGCGCGCCGGACGCCATCGAGGTCCACGCGAGCGGCCGCGCGTCCCGGCCCGGAACGCGATCGAAGAAACGGCGGAAGAGCACGACGAAGCTCAGGCACGAGAGCAGCTCGAGCACGACCGCGGCCACGATCCAGCCGGGGCTCATCTCGCCGATCTCGTCCGCGACCGGCTTCAGCCCGGGCACCGCGAGCAGCAGCGACACGACCAGCGCACCGAACAACACGGCGGTCGCGAGTCGCCTTCCGATCCGCGGACGCTCGCCGGGATCCCCGTCAGTCGTGCCCTCCCGGGCGGGTCGTTTGCGGTCGATCTTGGTCGCGCTCATCGCCTAAGTCGTTTGCTGATCGATACTGGTTGCTACGACACAATACATTATTGCATAGCCAATGATTTTCCAGGTATGATGCATATATGACACGTGGGAGCTCCTCACCGTGACGCGCGCCACTTACGTTCCGCCCGCCACGCACGGGTCGCTGATGCTGATCCACCGGCTCGACCGGATTGCTCGGCGGCGCTCGGAAATCGCACTCGAGCCGCTCGGACTCCGTAAGCGGCAGGTCGTCGCGCTGATGATCCTTCGGGAGCACGGCGCGATCTCCCAGGGCGCGCTCGGCGAGACCTTGCGGCTCGACCCTGCGAACCTGGTCGGCCTGCTCAACGAGC
Source organism: uncultured Solirubrobacterales bacterium (assembly GCA_963770735.1). Lineage (GTDB taxonomy): Bacteria > Actinomycetota > Thermoleophilia > Solirubrobacterales > Solirubrobacteraceae > Palsa-465. Next base: position 1,005,781 of record CAVYRB010000003.1, read on the forward strand.
TCGAGGATCAGGGGCTGCTGGACCGCCGGCGCGATCCGGAGGACCGCCGCCGCCACATCGTCGAGCTGACCTCCGACGGGATCGCTGCGCTCGAGCGTGCTCAGGAGGCGCTCGCGGGCGTGCAGGACCACGTGCTCGCCGGGCTCGAAGACGAGGAACGGTGCGCGCTGCACGAGCTGCTCGTCAAGGCCGCCCAGGAACACGTCGCCGCCGAGGGGTTCGCCCCGGCCGCCGAGCCGGAGGCCTGCGCCGAGGAGTAGGCTGCGCGCCATGGTCTGGCTGGCGCTGGTCACGTGGCTCGTGGTGGTGTCGCTCGCGCTGCCGGCCGGCGGGTCGCTGGTCCCGTCGCTCGGGCTGATGCTGATCCTGACGCTGATTGGTCTGGGCACGACGATCGTCTACGGGATCACCGGCACCAGCGTGTGGGCGTGGATCTCGTTCGGGATGGCGTGCGGCGCCGCGGTGGTTGGCCTGGCCGGAGCGCGGACGCTCGTCTACGACGAGGCGCAGGTACTCCAGGGCGTCCCCGAGCTGATCAAGAACGCCGCGGCGCTTGCGCTCGGCGTTGTGCTGCCGCTACTCGCGGCCACGATCCTGATCACGCTCGGCACGGCCGCGTCGTAAGCGGCGCGGCGGCCGGTACCGCGTCGCGATGCAATCGGGCCGGCACGTCGTCCTGATCGGGATGATGGGCGTCGGCAAGACCACGGTCGGCAAGCTGCTCGCCGCCCAGCTCGGCTACGAGTTCTGGGACAACGACGTCGCGCTCGAGCAGGCGACCGGGAAGACGGCCGCCGAGGTGCAGGCGCTCGAAGGGCCCGACGGTCTGCACTGGACCGAGGCGCGGCTGCTGGACTCGGCGCTGCGCGGCTCGACCCCAAAGGTGATCGCCGCGCCCGGCAGCGTCGCGCTGATTCCGGGACCGCTCCGCAACGCCGTCACGGTGTGGCTCCGCGCGAGCGTCCGCCAGGAGGCCGAGAACATCGCGCGCAGCGGCCAGGATCACCGGCCGCTGCCGGCGGATTCGGAGGCGCTGCTGCGCGGGGTTGCGGCCGACCGCGCCGCCGCCTACGCGCGGCTCGCGGACATCGTCGTCGACGTCGGCCCGGACGCCGGGGTCACGGCCGAACGGGTGGCGCAGGCGCTTCGATCCTCACCACCCGATCGACCAGCTCGAGCCCCTCGCTCCGATGGGTGATCAGCAGCACCGTCCGCCCCTCGGTCGCGGCGAACAGGTCGTAGATCAGCTCACGCGCCGTGCGGGGATCGAGGTGCGAGGTGGGCTCGTCGAGCACGAGCACCGGTCTGTCGGCCAGTAGCGCGCGGGCGAGCAGGATCCGCTGGCGCTGACCGCCTGACAGCTCGCGGCCGCGCTCCCCGACCCGGGTGTCGATTCCCCGCGGAAGCGCCTGGACGAAGTCCCAGATCCGGGCGCCGCGCAGCGCACGCTCGATCGCCTCTTCGCCGGCCCCCGGTCGCGCGAGCGCGACGTTCTCGCGGATCGTCGCGGAGAACAGGTGCGACTCCTGGCCGGCGACCGCGATCGCGCTGCGGAGATCCTCCTGGCGGTACTCGGAGAGCTCGCGCCCGGCCACCGTCACGCGTCCCCGCTCCGGATCCAGGAACCGGAGCATCAGGTTGACGACCGTCGTTTTCCCGGCGCCGCTCGGGCCGATCAGTGCGACCCGCTCGCCCGGCTCGAGCCGCAGGCTGGCGTCCTCGAGCACGTCGCGCGAGCCGCGCGGGTACCTCGCCCAGACGTGCTCGAGCGCGATCGTGAACGGCCACTGGGGAGCCGGCGCCGGATTCGCGGGGTCGCGGATCATGGGATCGCGGTCGGTCAGCTCGAGCACCCGCCGGCCGGCCGCGACGACCGCCGCGCGCTCGCGCGCCGCCGCGGACAGCGGGACGATCGCCTCGAACGTCGCGAGCGCGAGCAGCGCCAGCATCGCGATCTCGACCCGGTCCAGGTGCCCCGTCCCCGACGCGCCGATCGCGACCACGAGCACGCCGGCGACCGTGATTCCGGTGACCAGCAGCCGGAGCCCGTCGCCCATCCCGACCGCCGCGGCGCTGCGGCGGGCGATCGCGACGAGCGAGGCATCCGCCGCGCGCACGCGGGCGAGCGCGGCGTGCTCGGCGCCGAACGCGGCGAGCTCGGGGCCCGCCGCCAGCAGCTCCACCAGCTCGGCCGACAGCAGCCCGCGAGCCGGCGCCTCCCGGAGCGCTGCCGCGCGCGCGAGTCGCCCCGAAAGCGCCGGCACCAACACGCCGCCGACGAGCAGACCCGCGGCCAGGATCGCGCCCGCCGCCGGGAGGAACGCGCACGTGACCCCGACCGCCACGGCGCCGGCTAGCAACGCGACCAGCGGCGGCCCGAGGGCGCGCAGATGGAGGTTCTGGAGCGCGTCGACGTCCGCGACCGAACGGGACAGCAGATCGCCCTGCCGGTAGCGCTCGAGCTCCGTCGGCGCGAGCGGCTCGATCCGCTCGTACACCCGCGCCCGCACAGTGCCCAACACCCTCAGCGCGAGGTCGTGGGAGGCGAGCTTGTCGAGATACCGGACGACTGGCTTCGAGACGCCGAAGAACCGCACCCCGACGATCGCGATGCTCAGCGAGAAGATCGCGGGTCGCTCGGACGCTCGCGAGATCAGGTAGCCCGCCGTCGTCATCAGCCCGACGCCGAGCAGGATCGTCAGTGCTCCGAGCGAGATCGAGAGCGCCTCGCGCCCGCGCGGGGCGTCGGTGAGACGGAGCAGCCGTCGCAGCGTTCCGGTCACGCGGCCTCCACCAGCACCGCGGGCGAGGCGACGCCATCGCCGAGCGTGAGAACCCGATCGGCGCTGCGGACGAGCTCCGGGCGGTGGGCGATCAGCAGCACCGTGCGCCCGTCTTGCAGGCGTCGCACCGCGCTCGAGACGATCTCAACCGCGGCCGGGTCGAGGTCAGCCGTCGGCTCGTCGAGGATCACCAACGGCGCGTCGCGCAGGAACGCCCGCGCGAGCCCGATCCGCCGGCGCTCGCCTCCCGACAGTGGGCGCCCGCCGTCGCCGACGGCCGTCTCGTAACCGCGCGGGAGCGCCCGGATGAAGGCGTCGGCCCCCGCCAGCCGCGCGGCTTCGCGGATCGCGTCCGCCGCGACCGAGTCGGGAGCGCCGAGCGCGATGTTCTGCTCGACCGTTCCCCGCAGCAGCGTTGGCTGCTGCGGCACCCACGCGATCATCCGCCGCCAGGCGATGAGCTCGCAATCGCGTATGTCGACGTCGCCGACTGTGATCGTTCCGATGTCGGGGTCGAGCAGCCGCAACAGCAGCGCCGCGACCGTGCTCTTGCCCGCACCGCTGTCGCCGACCAGCGCCACGGTCTCACCCGGGAGCAGCTCGAGCTCGAGCCGATCGAGCACCGGCGCCGGGCGCCCGGGGTAGGCGAACGAGACCCGCTCGAGCCTGACCGGCTCCTGTGCCGGACTCGGCGGGGGCAGCGACCCGGCGCGACGGATCGCCGGCGGCCCGTCGAGCAGCTCGAACATGCGCTCGGCGACGGCGAGGCCGTCGGCGCTCGAGTGATACTCGGCGCCGAGCGAGCGCAGCGGCAGGTACACCTCGGGGGCGAGGATCAGCACCGTCAGCCCGGCTTGGAGGCCGAGCCCGCCCTCGACCAGGCGCACGCCGGCGGTCACCGCGACGAGCGCGACCGCGAGCGTCGCAGCGAGCTCGAGCACTGACCCCGACAGGAAGCTCACGCGCAGCGTCCCCATCGTCGCGCGCCGGTAGCGGTCGCCAATCGCCCCAAGCGCGGCGCCCTGGGCACGGCTCTGCCCGAACGCGCGGAGCGTCGGCAGCCCCCTGACGACATCGAGGAAGTGGGTCGAGAGCGATTGCAGCGCATCCCACCGTTCGCGCGTGCGCTGCTCGGTGTAGCGGCCGATCAGCCACATGAAGACCGGGACCAGCGGCAGCGTCAGCAGCATGATCAGCCCCGACTCCCAATCGACCACGGCGACCCAGGCGACCACCAGCAGCGGCACCACCGACGCGAGCACGACCTGGGGGAGATACCGCGAGAAGTAACCCTCGAGCGCATCGACGCCCTGGACGGCCGCCGCCGTGATCTCTGCGCCCTCGGCCCCGTCGACAGAGGCCGGATCCTCGCGGAGTCGGCGCTCGATCAGCGCCATCCGCAGCTCCGACAGCACGCTCGCGGCGGCCCGGCGTCCGGCGACCTCCATGCTCCAGCCGAGAGCGCCGCGGATCGCGAACGCGAGCGCGAGCAGCGCGAGGTCGAGCCACAGCCGACCGAGCGGGGTGCCGTCGAATGCCCGGGCGACGATCCGCGCGAGCAAGGTCGCCTGGATGAGCACCACGACGGCGGTCGCGATGCCCAGAGCGGAGTCGATCGCCAGCAGCGGCCGCACCGAGCGGGTGCGGCCGACGAGGCGCGGGTCGAGGGCGCGCAAGGCGCTAGCTGCGGGTCGCGGGTGTTGCCGGAGGCTCGGCCGCCGATGGCTCGGGCGTGGCCAGGCGACGCCGGAACACGTGGAACGACCAGCCCTGGTAGAGCAGCACGATCGGCATCAGGACGAGCGCCACGACCGTCATCACGACCAGCGAGTAATGCCCGGCCGCGGAGTTGTTGACGGTCAGGTTGAAGGCGTGGTTGGTGCTCGAGATCATCACGTTGGGGTACAGCGCGATGAAGATCTGGCCGATCGCGGCCGCGATCGCGAACCCGGACGCGGCGAACGCCCATCCGTCGCGGTCGGTGTACGCGAGCGCCCACGCAAAGATCACGGCGATCACGCCGAAGATCTGCGTCGGCTGCGGGATCGTGCCGCCGCCGATCACGACCAGCGTCCAGATCACCCACGCGATCGTGATCACGATCGCGACGATGCCGACGCGGCGCCCGACCCCCCGCGCGCGGTCGCGCAGCTCGCCGGTGGTCCGCAGCGCCAGGAACGTCGCCCCGTGCAGCAGGCAGAGCACGACCATCGTGACGCCGGTCATCACCCCGTACCCGGTCAGCAGGTTGAAAAAGTTCCCGGTGTAGTCGTGGTTGGAGTTGATCGGCAGCCCGTGCAGCAGGTCCCCGAGCGCGACCCCGATCAGCAGTGGCGTGAGGATGCTGCCGACCGTCAGCGCCCACGACCAGCCCATGCGCCAGCGCCGCGACTCGCGCTTGCCCCGCCATTCGAACGAGACGCCGCGCCCGAACAGCCCGAGCAGCACCAGCACCAGCGCCAGGTAGAGCGCGGAGAACAGCGTCGCGTACCACCCCGGGAACGCCGCGAACAGGGCCGCGCCCGCGACGATCAGCCAGACCTCGTTGCCGTCCCACCACGGACCGATCGTGTTGATCGCCACCCGCCGCTCGGTCTCGGTCTTCCCGATCACCATGTGGAGGGCGCCGACGCCGAAGTCGAAGCCCTCCAGCACGAAGAACCCGATCCAGAAGACGGTGATGATGATGAACCAGATCGTGTGAAGCTGCATCAGGGCACCATCAGTAGGTCAGGGCGGGGACGGCGGTCCCGGACGCGTCGGACGCGGCAGCTTCCTCCTCGGCGTCCGCGAGGCCGCGCCGCGAGTAGCGCAGCATCAGCACCGCGTCGGCGGCGCCGAGCACGATGTAGGCGAGGATTAGCGCAATCAGGCTGATCCAGATCTCGGTGCTGCTGACCGAGGGGGAGTTCGCGTTGATGGTCTTCTGCAGCCCCTGGACGATCCACGGCTGGCGCCCCGACTCGGTCAGGAGCCAGCCGGCCGTGTTCATCAGGAACGGGGTCACCACCGCCCAGATCGATAAGCGCAGGAACCACTTCGAGCTGGCGAGCTTGCCTCGGTTCAACAGCCACCCGCCCCACAGCGCGAGCAGCAGGATCACCGTCGCGAGGTACGCCATTATCCGCATCGACCAGTACTGGATGAACACGTTCGGTATGTAGTTCCCGGGGCCGTACTTGGCCTGGTACTGCTTCTGGAGCTGATTGAGACCCGTGACCGGGCCGCTCCAGGTGCCGGTCGCGAGCACCGACAGCAGATGGGGGATCGCGATCAGCTGCGTCGGCGTCTGGTCGTTTGAGCCCCCGCCGATCTGGAACGCCGAGAACGAGCACGGCTTGCAGCTGTTCCACTGTGCCTCGGCGGCGGCGATCTTCATCGGCTGGTAGTGCGCCTCGACGACGCCGAGTTGGCTGCCGACCGACAACTGAATCACCATCGTCGGAATCAGCACGATCAGCGCGATCTTCGCGGTGCGCTGGAACGACTCGACATGCCGGCGCTTGAGCAGGTACCACGCGGAGACCGCGAGCATCACCAGCGCGCCCGTGATCAGCGCCGCCAGCAGCACGTGCGCGAAGCCCCACACGAACGTCGGGTTGACGAGCAGCGCCCAGACGTTGTTGAGCACCGGCTGGCCGGCGTGGTTGAGCTTGTAGCCGACGGGGTGCTGCATCCACGAGTTCGCGACGAGGATGAACATCGCCGAGAGCACCGAGCCGAGCGAGACGGCCCAGATCGTCGCGAGGTGCACGCGCTTGGGGAGCCGGCCCCAGCCGAACAGCCACAGCCCCAGGAACGTCGACTCGAGGAAGAACGCCGCCAGCCCCTCCATCGCGAGCGGTGCGCCGAATATCCCCCCGACGAACCGCGAGTAGGTCGACCAGTTCATCCCGAACTCGAACTCCTGCACGAGGCCCGTGACGACGCCGATCGCGACGTTGATCAGCAGCAGCGTCCCGAAGAACCGGGTCATCCGCTTGTAGTCAGGGTTCTCGGTGCGGTACCAGGCCGTGTGCAGGATCGCGACCAGGAAAGCGAGCCCGATCGTGATCGGGACGAAGATGAAGTGGTAGATGCTGGTCGTGGCGAACTGCCAGCGGGCTAGGTCGTTGGCCATCCGCGCGATCTCCCAGTCGGACGCCTATCCGGTCGAGGTGGCCGATTGCTGCGCAGGCGCCCCCTCGGACGCCGGACGCTCGACCCCTCCGAGCTCGCAGACCATCACGCTGTCTGCCCGTGCCCCGAACAGGGACTGGAGCATGTTGTAACCGGCCCCGAGACGCCGGCCACCGACCCCGCCGAGGTAGAACAGGTGAACCGTGATGTACATCATGAAAGCGATCAGGCCGGACAGCCTGCGGCCCCTGACTTCGCACACAGCTTTACCGCGTCCGACCACCGCGAGCGCGCCCTTGTCGAAGTACTTGAACGGCTTCGAGGCCCCCGGCTCGCCGTGGCGGATCGCGTCCCCTACGTGCCGCGCCTGCTGGATCGCGACCGTGGCGAGACCTGGGAGCGGCTTGCCGTCGGGACCGTCCAGTGTGGCCGCGTCGCCGATGACGGAGATCTCCGGGTGGCCCGGGAGCGTGAGGTCGGGGTTGACCTGCACTCGGCCGCCGCGGTCCGTAGTCGCGCCGGCCGCCTGCGCCACAAGCGCGGCCAGCCCGGCGGATCTCACGCCCGCCGCCCAGACCACCGTGCGGGCGGCGATGCGCTCGGTTTGGTCGCCGACCTTGACCGTCACTCCGCGTGCATCGATCCCGGTGACCATCGCGTGCTCTCGGATCGTGACGCCGAGACTGCGCAGCTCGTTCGCGGCCTTGGCGGACGTCGGCTCGGTAAACGCCGCCACCACGCGTTCGCCCGCATCGAGCAGGATCACGCGGGCAGCATTGGGATGGATGCGCCGGAACTCGCGCTTCATCGTATGGCGCGAGAGGATCGCGAGCTGCCCCGAGACCTCGACGCCCGTCGGACCACCGCCGACGACGACAAACGTGAGCCACTCGTCCCGAGTGTCAGGGTCCTCAGCGCGTTCAGCCTCCTCAAAGGCTCCGAAGATGCGGTTGCGGAGGTCCAGGGCGTCATCCATTGTCTTCAGGCCGCAGCTGAATTCCTTCCATTCGTCGTGCCCGAAGTACGACGTCTCGCCTCCCGGGGCGACGATCAGGCTGTCGTAGTCGATCCGCTCCCCGCGGTCGAGCACGACCTGGCGTCGCTTGACATCGACGTCGGTGACCTCCGCCATCAGCGTCGTCGTATTTGCATTTCGCTTGAGCATGTGCCGAAGCGGCGCCGCGACGTCGCCGGATGAGAGCGCACCGGCGGCGACTTGGTAGATCAGCGGCTGGAACAGCAGGTGGTTGTGGCGGTCGATCAGGGTCACGTCGACGTCGGCCTTCTTCAAGCGCTTGGCCGCCTGCATCCCTCCAAACCCGCCCCCGACGATCACGACCCGGCGGCGGCGGGTGCCCGTGCCGTCAGCCGACATCGGCCGGCTCCGGTCGCGTCGGCGTCGCCCCGAGACGCTCGAGCAGGTGGTCGCCGACCCGCAACCCGTTCGCCATCGCGGTGAGCGCCGGGTTGACGGCGCCGATGCTCGGGAAGAAGCTCGTGTCGACGACGTACACGTTGTCGAGTTCGTGCGCCTTGCAGTTGGCGTCGAGCACCGAGCTGCCCGGATCGTTCCCGAACCTGACGGTGCCGGCCTGGTGGGCGCAGCCGGCGACCGGTATCTCGTTCTTGAGGTAGGCGTGGTGCGGGAGCAGGTGCCCGTGATGCATCCCGAGGTCGCCGAGCATCGAGCGCAGCTGGTGATAAAGGCGGTCCTTGGCCTCCTGGTTCCCTGGTGTGTAGCTGATCTGGACATCGCCGTGCTTGGTGATCGTGACCCGGTTCTCGGGCGCCGGCAGGTCTTCGGTCGAGAGCCAGAAGTCGACCGCGTGCTTCGCCACGTCGCGAAGCGTCCACTCGGGCGCGAAGCGGGTCTCGCCCGGTTTCTCCCCGCGGAACATGGGCGCCTGGGACTTGCCGACCATCTGGATGTTGCCCAGCGGGGACTCGAAGTCCTTGCCGCCTGTGAAGTAGTAGTCGTTTATCCCGAGGGTCTTTTGGAAGATCGTCGGGTTCTCCTCCTTCGACAGCGCGAGCACGGCTTGGCTGTTGTGGAACATGAAGTTGCGGCCGACCTGGTCGGAGCCGTTCGCGAGCCCGTTCGGGTGCTTTTCGCTCGCGGATGCGAGCAGCAGCCGCGCGCTGTTCGCGGCGCCGCACGAGACGACGACGAGCTCGCCTTCGAACGTCTCCTGTTCGCCGTCGTGGTTGACGACCACGCCGGTGACGGCCGTTCCGGCCTCGTTTGTCTGCAGCCGCACGGCCTCCGCGCCCGTCAGCAGCGTCACGTTCTGGTGCTCGAGCGCCGGCCGAACGGCGATCACCTCGGCGTCGGACTTGGCGTGGACGAGGCACGGGAAGCCGTCGCAGTTGTCGCACCGGACGCACTTGCTGTAGGGCATGTTGGACTCGTCGAGCATCACCCCGCAGGGAGCGTGAAACGGATGCAACCCGGCCTTCTCCAAGTCGTCCGAGAGCTGTTGGATCCGCGGCTCGTGCGTGACGGCCGGAAACGGGTACGGGGCGCTCGCGGGTGGCTCGGTCGGGTCCTCGCCGCGCGCGCCATGCACCTGGTAGAGCTGCTCCGCCTGCGTGTAATACGGCTCCATCTGCTCGTATGAGATCGCCCACCCCGGCGAGGTTCCGCCGTGGTGCTGAAGCTCGCCGAAGTCTTCCGTGCGAAGCCGGTACAGGGCGGCGCCGTAGCGCTTGGTGGCGCCGCCGACGTAGTAGTGCACCTCGGGGTGAAACGCCGAGCCGTCGGCGTAGTACCACGTGTCCGGCGAGACATAGCGGTTCTCGACGAACACGTCCTGCGCCAGCCAGTTCTGGGGCTCGCGCGGGAGCCAGCCGCCCCGCTCGAGCAGCAGGATCCGCTTGCCGGAGGGCGCCAGGCGATGGACGAGCGTTCCGCCGCCCGCGCCGCTGCCGATCACGATCACGTCGTATGAGCTCATCCGGTCAGCTCCTGAACGCGCTCGGCGACGATGATCGTGCCGGCGGCCTCGACCAGGGCCAGGTGCGAGAAGGCCTGGGGGAAGTTGCCCAGGTCCAGGCCGGTGTCGACGTCGTACTCCTCGGCGTACAGTCCGAGCGGCGAGGCGACTTTGACCAGGCGCGACATCTGCTCCCGGGCGCGGCGCATCTCGCCGATCAGCGCGAGCGCGGAGACCAGCCAGAACGAGCAGATCACGAACGTGCCCTCCTTCCCAGACAGCCCGTCGTCCGTCTCGCCGGTCCGGTAGCGCAGCACGAATCCGTTCTCGCTCAGCTCATCGGCGATCGCGAGCACGCTCGCCCGGAGCCGCTCGTCGCCGGGGGGAAGGAACCCGAACAGCGCCGCGAGCAACGTCGAAGCGTCGAGCGCCTCGGTGTCGTAGTGCTGGGTCAGGACGCCGCGCTTGTCGACTCCGTGTTCGAGGATGTCGGCCTTGATCTCCGCCGCGGTCTTCGCCCAGGTGGCCTGCAGGGCGGCGTCACCGCGGATCGTCGCCAGCTTCGAAGCGCGGTCCAGAGCGACCCAGCACATGAGCTTCGAGGAGACGTAGTGCTGAGGCTTGCCGCGGGCCTCCCAGATGCCCTGATCGGGCCTGCGCCACACGGCGGTTGCGCACTCGGCCTGCGATTGCACCAGCGGCCACAGCCGCCGGGGGAGCCGCTTGCTGCGCCGGGTGTGCAACAGCACCGAGTCGAGCGCGGCGCCGAACACGTCGTTCTGGCGCTGGTCAAACGCGCCGTTGCCGATCCGGACGGGGTGCGCTCCGTTGTATCCCGTCAGCTCCTCGCGGAGGCTCTCGGTCAGGTCCCGGCGGCCGTCGATCCCGTACATGATCTGCAGCCCGCCGTCCTCGTTGCGCTCGAGCTCGGCGATGAACGCCATGAACTCGTTCGCCTCCCAGTCGAGGTTGAGGAAGTGCAGCGCCTGGAGCGTAAAGGTCGAGTCGCGAATCCAGGTGTAGCGGTAGTCCCAGTTGCGTTCGCCGCCCGGTGTCTCCGGCAGCGAGGTGGTCAGCGCCGCGACGGTGGCACCGGTCGGCATGTAGGTGAGCCCCTTGATCGCCAGCGCCGAGCGCTGAATCAGCGGACGCAGCTCATGATCCGGAATCCGCGCCCCGGCCAGCCAATTCCGCCAGAACCGGGTCGTCGCTTGCAGTTGGGCGTTCGCCTCGTCGATGTTCGCGGGAGCCGCGAGCTCCTCCCCCCAGGCAAGCGCGCAGTACAGCTGCTCCCCCTCGTGGAGCGTATGTCGCGCCCGCACCCGGTTCTCCTCGATCCCCAACAACATGTCGGTCCGCAGCCGCATCGTCTGACCGGCGCCCGATGCGTCCGCGCTGTGGCGATCGTCCTCGATCGACCACTCCGCGGGAACGCGGCCGTAGTCGAACGCGGGCTCGCAGACCAGCTCGATTTCGACGCTGCCCTCGAGGCACTGGACCGTCCGTACGAGCGTATGGTCGGCGTCGTCGTCGGTTGGCGGTCGCGTGTGGGGGGTGATCGTGTCCTCGCCGCGACGCGGCCCCATCGTCAGGGCGTCGCGCACGGTGGCCCATCCCATCTGTGTCTTCCAGGCGGTGATCAGCGTGTTGGTCCCCGGCTCGTACACGCGCCCACTCGGATGGTTGATGCCGAACGGCCCGAGGCGGAAGGCGCCGGCGCCGCGGTCCAGCAGCGAGCCGAACACGCTCGGCGAGTCGAACCGCGGGACACACAGCCAGTCGATCGAGCCGTCGAGCGCGACCAGCGCCCCGGTGTGACAGTCGGAGAGGAATCCGTAGTCGGCGATCGGGCTGAAGGGAGACGGTGACGCGGCGCTCTGGTCGACCTCCCCCGCCAGGGGCTTGGCCTCAGCCGCTGGCTTTTTGTTTTCCGGCTTAGTCTTCTGGCGCTTGTTCTTGGTGGTGCTCATGACGCAACCCAGGGCCGGTGCCAGCGTCCGTAGCCGGCCAGCACCTGTTCGGCGGCCTCCGGACCCCACGATCCCTTCCCATACGGATGCACCGGCGGTGGGTGGTCGAGGAGCGGCTGCATAACTCGCCAGCACTGCTCGACCCCATCCTGGCGGGTGAATCGCTTGGCATCGCCGATCATCGCGGCGTGCAGCAGGACCTCGTAGGGCGTTGGTCCCTCGCCTCCCTCCTGCGCGAACTCCATCTCCATGCTGATCTGCTCGGGCTCGACCGTTTCGTGCCGTTGCGCGTCTGCGAGGAGCCGGATCCCGGTCGTCGGGTCGAGCTTGACGACGAGCTGCCCGGGCTCGGGTGGGCGCGACCAGCCGACGAAGCCAAGCCGGGGTGGACGCCTGAACACGATCCGCATCTCGGTCTGCGTGATCGGCAGGAACTTGCCGGTGCGCAGAAAGAACGGGACGCCGGACCAGCGCCAGTTGTCGATCTCGAGCCGCAGCGCCGCGTAGGTCTCGGTCGTCGAGTCGGGTGCGACACCGTCGATCGACCGGTAACCGTCGTACTGGCCGCGCACGTAGTGAGCGGGGTCCGCCTCGGGCATCGAGCGGAACGCCGAGAACAGCGCGTTCTTGAGGGTGTTGGCGTCGCCCGAGGCCGGGATCTCCATCGCGGTGGCGGCGAGCACCTGCATCATGTGGTTGACGACCACGTCACGCAGCGCGCCTACCGGGTCGTAGAAGTGGCCGCGGTCCTCGACTCCGAACTTCTCGGCCATCGTGATCTGAACGCTCTCGACGTAGTTGCGGTTCCAGACCGGCTCGAACATCGCGTTCGCAAATCGCAGGTAGAGGATCTCTCCGAGCCCCATCTTCCCCAGGAAATGGTCGATCCGGTATAGCTGTGACTCGTCGATGTACTGATGGATCTCGGCCGCCAGCGCGCGCGCCGAGTCAAGGTCGTGGCCGAACGGCTTCTCGACCACCACGCGTGCGGGTTGCTTCGTGACCCCAGCTTCGGTCAGTCCCTTGATCACCCGGCCGAACAGGAACGGCGGAACCTCGAGATAGAAGACCGGGACCTGCGCGTCGCCGATCGCGGCCTTGACCCGGCCGTACGTGGCCGCATCATCGAAATCGCCGCTCACATACGAGAGCCGGTCCGCGAAGCGATCGAAGACGTGCTCGTCAATCTGCTCGCCGCACCCCTCGATCGCGGCGCGCGCGTGGTCGCGAAGATCCTGTTCTGACCAGTCGCTGACCGCGACCCCGACGATCGGGCAGTCGAGCAGGCCGCGCCGCTCCAGCCTGTACAGAGAGTTGAACGTCATCACCTTTGCGAGATCGCCCGTGATCCCGAAGATGACGAACACGTCGGCCGCGTCGCCGCTGCCTGCGGGGCTGACCTGGCCGCCAGTTTGCCGTTGGGTGGCCACTGCCATAGGGGCTCCTCGCTGCCGCTTGGGAAGGACGCTGCGCTACTGCGGTGGTCACGGTACGCCGGGTTCCGAATCAGGGCATCACCCGGTTCGGATGACTGAGGCGTTCACCAGGCGCTCTACGCTGCCCGCCGATGGGCGACAGCGCGATGGTCTCAAGCGCCGAGTTCGCCTCGCTGTTCGACGAGCTCTCGAATTGGGGTCGGTGGGGGCCAGAAGACGAGCGCGGCACGCTCAACCTGTTGACTCCCGAGCGCGTCGCCGCAGCGGCCGCGCTCGTCCGCGAAGGCCGCACCGTGACGATGAGCCTGCCGGTCAACACGCGCAGGGCGGTGCACAACCCGATGCCCGCCGATCATCACATGACGATGTTGGGTGACGCCGCAGCGGCCGAGCCGCTGCAATTCAACAAGGACTACGTGGGCAGCGACTACCACAACGACGGCCACACGCACATCGATGCCCTGTGCCACGTCGCCTACCGAGGCGCGCTCTACAACGACCGCCCGGAGGACTCGGTCACCGCCGACGGCGCGGCGATCAACACGATCGAGGTGCTGCGCGACGGGCTCATCGGTCGCGGCATCCTGCTCGACATCCCGCGCCTTCGCGGGGTCGAGTGGCTCGAGCCGGGCGAGCACGTATTTGAAGAGGACCTGGAGGCGGCGGAGCGCGAGCAGGGGGTCGAGGTAGGTGAAGGCGACATCCTGCTCGTCCGCACCGGTCACGCGCGCCGGCTCGCCGAGCTCGGGCCGTGGAACACCCCCGAGGCGAAGGCCGGACTCCATCCCGCGGTGATGCGGTTCGTCGCGGCGCGTGGCGTCGCCGTCCTCGGGTCCGACGGAAACAGTGATACGGCTCCGAGCTCGACGGAGGGGGTCGGCTTCCCGATCCACGTGCTCGCGATCACCGCGATGGGCGTCCACCTGCTCGACTATCTCCAGTTCGAGGATCTCCGGTCGGCCTGCGAACGAGCAAAGCGCTGGGAGTTCCTTTTCACCGCGGCCCCGCTGCGGGTGCTCGGCGGAACCGGCTCCCCGATCAACCCGGTGGCGGTGCTGTGATCCGCTCAGCCGGGACGACCTCCCGGGGGGTGCGTCCGCCGATCCCCTGCGGGTCCGCGGTGCTCGCACGATCCAGGTCGACCGAGTCGCCGAATTTTCGAGCCACCGTCGCATCCAGACGCGCGAGCTCCTGTTCGACGGCTGGGCGGTGCTCGGGCAGCACCTGGTCGTGCAGCTCTTCGAGCATCGCCCGCATGCGGCGCATCACCTGGATCGCGTGGCCGCCGTACTCGCGGATCTCGGTTGTGCCCAGCGCAAGGTAGTCCTCCCAGCGCCGGACCGGAATCACGAGGCCCGTCCGTGCTGCCCGCGCCCCGGTCCAGCGCGACTGCGCCAGGTCGGTCTTGCCGATCACACGGAGGACGTCGCCGAGATGGTCCAGGACCTGGACCGCGGTGGTCGGGTCGTTGACCGCGGGGGACAGAGCCCGCTCGGCGATGTCGACCATGATCCGGATCGCGAACGCCGGATCCTGGTCGATCGTCCGTTCGGGTCCGAGCGCCACCATCCCCAGGAGCCTGCGCTCAGTGCGCTTGTCGAGCTGGTCACCGCCATACGCCTCGAGCAGCTCCGCCCCGACCGGGACGAAGTCGCCAACCGCGTGGTGGACGACGACCAGACAATCGTGCCGGCGCGCCCACTTCACCAGGCCATGGGCATCGATCGCCTGGATCGAACCCGGCGTCGTGCTCCGAACGACCAGTGCCGGCTGCTCACCGCCAGGTTCGAGCGCGCCGGAGAACACATCCGGCATCGTGATCAGCCCGGCGAAGTAGTGCTGGAAGTCGCGTTGGACGTATCCGGCGACGAGCACCGTCACTGCCACCGGCCTCAGCCGGTGCAGATAGCGGTCGAGGAAGATCACGAACACGAGCAGCGAAGCGATCACGAGCACTCCGGCGATCGTCACCCCGAGATTGGGGACGAACTCGGTGTCGATGCGGCGCAGCAGCGAGAACGAGAAAGCGAGCGTGCCGATCAGCAGGGCAAGCGTTGCCTTCAACATCCGGTCCCGGTACCACAGGCGCATATACCGCGCCGAGAACGTCCCGGTCGCCATCTGCACGACCAGCACGGTGACCGTCACCACGAACCCGGTCAGCGCCGCCATCGCGCCCACGATCGCGGACAGGACCGTGCTCGCCGTCGACGATGAGTACGTCCAATCCGCGGGGAGGTGAATGCTCTTGTCGATCTGGACGTCGACCACGCCGAGGGCCACGCCCAGGAGGCCGCCCAGTAGTGGCAGCACCCACAGGCTCCCGCGGAGCCACTGTCTGGCGCGGAACCGCGCCGACCAGCTCATGCGGCTAAGCCCCGCGTACCGCGCCGTTTACCGCCGCGACGCCAGCCACGTACGCCGCATGGGTCCCGAACGCGGTCGCGAGCACGCTCCTCGGCCACCGCCACGGAGGCGGCGTCCGGCCGAGCAGCGGGAACAGCGTCAGCGTTGCGGTCATCAGCGTCGCTCCGAACGCGGCGCTCGCGGCCGGCTCGCCGGCGCGCCGGAGGAGCACCCCGTGCCACAGGCCGAACGCTGACCCGTACCCCCACCTCAGCACCAGTCCAAGCTCGTGCTCCTCGCGGCCGGTGACGTGCGGGAGGTGCATGATCGAGGCGACGATCTGGCCCGGGACGAGGCTGTCGTCGTAGTCGAGCGGCCCCTTGACGCGGGGACGGAGCCGGTGCTCGACCGCGTACGCGGCGGTCAGAGCCGCGGTCCCCGCGGCGCCCGCGAGCACGCATCGGACCAGCCACGGCGGCTTCATTGCGGCGGTTCGCTCTCCTCTTCGGACAGATAGATCAGGGTCGCCATCACCCGCCGGCTGATGTCCTGCGATTCGGGCAGGTCGAGCTTCGAGAAGATCGAGTTGACGTGCTTCTCGACCGCGCGCTTGGTCAGGAACAGCGAGTTGGCGATCGCGCCGTTGCTCTTCCCGGCGGCGATCTCGGCGAGCAGCTCCCGCTCGCGCGGCGTCAGCTCGGCGAGCCTCGAGTGCGCAATCCGCGAGCGGGCCTCGATCAGCACATCGACGATCAACGGGTCGATCACCGCGCCGCCGCTCGCGACCGTCTCGATCGCGCCGATCAGCTCCGCCCGGTCGCGGATCCGTTCCTTGAGCAAGTACGCGCGGCGGCCCGTCCCGTGCTCGAGCAGTGCGAGCGCATACGCGGGCTCCGCGTACTGGCTGAGCACGATCACGCCGATCTCGGGGTCGGTGTCGCGCAGCTCCTTGGCGATCTGAATCCCCTCGTCGGTGCGCGACGGCGGCATGCGGATGTCGGTGATCACCACGTGCGGGGTGCCAGCTGCCGATCGCCGACTTGAGCTCCTTCCCGTTGGTGCACACCGCAACCAGTTCCACCTCGGGTGCCGCGCCGAGCGCGACCGCGAGGAACTCGCGGACCACATACGCGTCCTCGGCGATCACCACGCGGATCGGCTCGGCCGACCGGCCGGCGGCGGCTCGAGCCGGGGCACTCGGCCGCAAACGTGCTTCGCGCAAAGGCGCGCTGTTCCCCACGCGGCGGAGCCTCGCACGAGCTGAACGCGCTGGCAAGTGCCGTTGACCGCGCCCCCGCTGCGGGTTTCTACGGAGCGCTTGTGCGGCGGTTCCGGTTGGATTAGGGTCGGCCGAAACGTACGGTCAGGCGGACGTGAGCTACGAGGGTCAGTCAGGGACCGGTGGACACGCACTCGCGTACTTCGAGCCCGAAGCCGGCAGCTTGCGCCCTGCGGGGCCGTACTCGAACCTGCGGTCGGCACGGCGGTACGCGTCGCGCCACTGGTTGCTGTTCGGGTGCCTCGTGCTCGGTGCCGCGGGTGCGGCGGCGGTCGGCTATCTGACAGCCCAAAACTTCTACGCGGCCCCCAACGACACGGCGGTCGCGCTGAGGGTTGGCATCGTCGCGGCGCTGGTCGCGGTCGGGGGGTACGCGCAGGCGATGACCGGACACAAGCGCATCGGGGGGGCGCTCGTGGGTGCCGGTCTGTTCGCGTCGGTGTGGCTGCTGAACGGCTCGCGGGAGCCGGTGCCGTTCAGCCTCGGTCTGCTGCTCGCGGGACTCGCGCCGCTCGTGTTCGCCTACCTGATCCTCGCCTACCCGTCGGGCCGGCTCCGATCGGACGCGCAGCGCCGGTTGCTGCTGTTCTCGGGGATAGCGACGTCCGCGTTGTGGGCCTTCCTGGTCGTGACCCATGCGCGTCCGCCGGTCTCGACGCCGCTGTTGGGCTGCGGGAGCCATTGCCCGCACAACGTCTTCTTCGCCGGCTCGACCAGTTCGACTGCGGAGTCGCTCGCGCGAGCGGCACTGTGGGTGAGCTCGATCGTGCTGGCGTGCGGGACGGCCATGTCGCTGTTCCTCGCTTCCCGCCGGCGCAGCTGGCCGGTGCAGCGCTCGTTGCGCCCGGTGGAGGTAGTTGCGGTCGCGAGCGCGGTTCTATGGGTCGCGTTCACGGCGTCGGAGCTGGCGCGAGCCGGAGCGGCGCGCTCGCTCGGAGCGATTTACATCTATACCGCGCTCGCCGTCCCCCTGACGATCATGGCTGCGCTGTTCGTCGAGCGGCTGACCGTGGGCCGGGCGCTCGCGACGTTCGTGACCGGGCTCGCCGAGCATCCGAACGCATCGCCGGAGGTGCTGCTGGCGCGCGCGCTCAGGGATCCGTCGCTCCAGATCACGTACTACCAGCCACGGCTCGGGCGGTACGCCGACTCCGCCGGGCATCCGGTCCGCGCCCCAGAGGGCGACGAGCGCCGGGTGGTGACCGTGATCGGTGGGCACCGCGCCCCGGTCGCGGCGATCACCTATGACGCCGGATTGTCCGACCAGGCCGCGTTCGTCGAGGCGGCGGGAGCGGTCGCGCTGATGCGCGTCGAGGCCACGCGGCTCCAGGACGACCTGACCGAAGTCAACCAGCAGCTCGCGGCCTCGCGGCTGCGGTTGGTCGAGGCGGCTGACAGCGAGCGGCAGCGGATCGAGCGAGACCTTCACGATGGGGTGCAGCAGTACGTGCTCGGACTGCGCCTGCGGCTTGACCTCGCGGCCGAGGCGTTCCGGGCCGATCCCGCGCGGGGGGAGCAGATGCTCGGGGCGATCGGGACGCAAGTCGATGAGCTGCTCGCGGCGTTGCGGTCTTTCGCTGCGGGCATCTACCCGTCGATCCTCACCGAGCGAGGGCTGAAGGTGGCGCTCGAGTCAGCGGTGCGGCAGCTCCCGTGCCCGGTCGCGCTCCACACGTTCGGCCTCCAGCGCTACCCCGAGGACGTCGAGGTGGCCGTGTACTTCTGCTGCGTGGAAGCGGTTCAGAACATCGTCAAGCACGCGGGCGCAGGTGCGGACCCGCGTGTGCGGCTGTGGCACGTGGGGGAGACGCTGGCCTTCGACGTACGCGACTCGGGTGTCGGCTTCGACGCGGTGCAGCAGCCGGTCCGCAACGGCCTGCTCAACATGCACGACCGAGTCGAGGCTGTCGGCGGTCGGCTGTGGGTTCACGCGCAGCCCGGGCGCGGCACCTGGGTTCGGGGCAGGGTCCCCCTCGGCTGAGCCCTGGACACGCGCCGACGCTCAGCCGAGCGCGGGCGCGCCCAGCGGTGACGCGGGAGGCTCGGGCTCGCCCTGCAGCGCCCACCGCCAGCCGGAGATCAGGTCGTGGACGCCGGCGGCGCCGACGATCCGGCGGACGGGCATCGGCAGCTCGACCGGGTAGAGGATGAACGGCTGGGTCTGCGGGCCGCCGAGGCCACCGTGGAACGAGATCAGCTCCTCGAACGCACACCCCTGTTCGAGCTCGGGGTCGTAGAAGCTGTTGACGAGGATGTCCGGGGCGTGCTCGAACGCGTCGGTTCGGACCAGGTGCTCGGCGGCGTTACGTCCGAACAGTCGCAGGGGATCGGCGCCCTCGGTGCGGTTCCCGTCCAGATAACGGATCCCGTCGGCGGCGAGCACGGTCGGCCCGTGCGCCCCGGAGTGCACCAGCGCGAACGCGATGTGCGGGTGCTCGCGCAGCGCTGGCAACAGCCGCGGATGGCGCTCCTCGATCTCCTCGAGCGTGAGCCGGCGGCGCTCCTCCATCAGATAGACGAGGCCGAGGTTGCCCGATGCGAGCACGACCGCGTCGCGGCCGCCGAGCTCGTCGGGCTCGCCGTCGCGGCTGCGGCCCGTGGCCTCGGCGACCGCGTGGCCGACCGCCGCGTCGTTCTCCTCGCCGCCGCTCACCGGCTTGACGTCGGTCCGCTCGAGCGAGCGCGCAACCAGCTCATGCAGGTCGTAGCCGTTGCGCTGCTTGAAGGTCGCACCCTGGGTCTGCCCGTGGTCGGAGAGCACCACCAGCTTGTAGGGGCGGGGCGCGTACCGCCGCGCGCGCTCGATCCGTCCGAACTGCTGGTCGAGCTTGCGTAGCGCCTCGAGCGTGTCGGCGCGCTCGAGCCCGGAGTGATGCGCGACCTCGTCGTAGCTCGAGAACGTCGCGTACACGGCGGGTCGGCCGTGCATCATGTCGGTCAGGACGCCGAACACGATCAGGTCGCGCAGCCCGACGCACAGCCCTGCGCGAAGGAACGGGTAGCGCCCGCCCCGGTTCCCGCGCGGGCGAACGTCACGACGCTTCTGGCGGATCGCCGCGACCCGCTCGAGGATCACCTCCCAGATGAACAGCACGAGCAGCCGAGTGACGTTGAAGCCGTTCGCGAGGAACGCGCGATATCCGGGATTGGAGCGCTTTTCAGCGCTGAGCTTGCTCGCGGTGAGGATCACCTCGTCGGCCTCGCCCGAGAACAGGTTGCCGCGGCTGGCGCCACCGTGCACGAGCAGCCCGTTGCCGGACGCCAGACGCGCCTCGATCGCCGCGCAATCGGCCGGCGACGAGCATGCGACGACCTTCCCGGTCTCCTTCTCGACCCATCGAAACGCCGGGATGTCGTCGTTGGAGCCGAGCAGGATCCCCGCCTGGCTTGCGCCGGTCTGCGAGCTCAGGTCCGTCTCCCACTCCGCGAGCCGATGCGTGCCGCTCTGCATCCAGCGCGCGAGCACCGGCGTGTTGCCGTCGCGCATCGCCCGCTGGAGCACCGGCAGGGCGAGGCCGTCGATCTCCAGGAACAGCAGGCCCGGCGTGTCGGTCCGCGCGCCGCCGCCTTGGCGCCGGGCGACGCGGGTGATCACCCGCAACGTGTACTCGTCGTTGTCGTTGGCGCCGAGGATCACCTCCAGCACAACGATCGCCGCGGAGATCACGATCGCCGCGACCAGCGCCCAGCCGAACCCGTCCACGTGGATCGCGGTCGAGTCGATGTGAGAGGCGAGCAGCAAGATCAGCGCATCGAGGGCCAGCACGATCACGAACCCGAGCGCGAGCGTGAACGGCAGCCGAAGCGCGGCGACGATCGGCGGGAGCAGTGCGTTCAGCGCCGCGATCAGTACCGCCGCGACGAACGCCTCGCCGAGGTCGCCGACTGTGACTCCCGGGAGGATGGCCCCGGCGACCAGCACCGCGACCGTGGCGACGAGCCAGGACAGCAACAGGTGCAGCGGGCGGAACCGCGGCGCCTGGGGCGTCCAGCTCACCTGCTCGCCGTAGGTTGCAGGATCCATCGGCCGGGACTATCGATCCGCGCCGCGGCCGCGTCGTCATCCGGATCGGGCGATGAGGAGTTCGCTGCCGCGGCTCGATGATCGCGCCATGGAGATCACGTGGCTCGGCCACGCAACCGTGCTGATCGAGGTCGACGGGATCCGGGTCCTCACCGATCCGGCGCTGCGCGATCGGCTCGGCCCGCTCGGTCGGATCGGGCCACTCGCGCGGACCGCGCCCCCTGGCGGGATCGACCCACCGGAACGGGTCGACGCGGTACTGCTCTCGCACCTACACGCCGACCACACGGACCTGCCGACTCTTCGCGCGATCGCGCGGTCTGTCCCGGTGATCGCGCCACGCGGAAGCGGAGCGTGGCTCGAGCACGAGGGGCTCGAGGACGTGCGGGAGCTTCCGGTCGGGTCCGAGGCGGCGCTCGGCCCGATCCGCGTTACCGCCACGCCGGCGGACCACGACCGGCGGCGGCGACCGCTCGGCGGCCCGCAGGGGGACCCCGTCGGCTACGTCGTCGCGGGTTCCGGCGCGGTGTACTTCGCCGGCGACACGGACCTGTTCGACGAGATGGCGCAGCTGCGCGGAGTGGTCGAGGTGGCGCTGCTGCCGGTGTGGGGGTGGGGGCCGTCGATCGGCCCCGGCCACTTGAATCCTGAGCGCGCCGCGAAGGCAGCGTCGCTGATCGAGCCCGACGTCGCGGTCCCGATCCACTACGGGACGTTCGCGCCCCGCTGGCCCGGGGGGAAGCTGCCGGATCCGAACGCCCCCGCGCAGGAGTTCGCCCGGCTGGTGCGCCGCGACGCGCCGTCAATCGAGGTGAGGGTGCTGGCGCCGGGATCGCGAATCGAGGTGTAGCCGCGTCTCACCGTGCGCCCGCCACGCCAGCGCCGCGAGCGCCGCGAGCGCGTACATCGTCACCGCGAGCGCCTCACCGCCGACCACGTCGGAGGCGTAGTGGGCCCGCAGGTAGATCCGGCTCAGCCCTACCAGCGCCGCCAGCAGCCCGCCCGCGGCGATCGCAGCGGTCCTCCAAGCACCGGCCGGGAGTAAGGCCGCCGCCGCGAGGGCGAGCGCAAGCCACCCGACCGAGTTGGCGGCGTGGGCCGAGGGATAGCTCTGGCCGGACGTGTGGACGAGCGGTGCAGGTGGCCGGGGACGGTCCACGATCGACTTGACGATCCAGACGCTCAACCACGCGAGCGAGGCGCCTGCAATCAGGGATGCGGCGCGGACGACGCGGCCGCGGGCGGTCAACCAGACGCCGACGAGGACCACAACCGGGCCGACGACGGCGATCAGGCCGAGCGTCGTGACCGCGCGCGCGGCGGTGTCGAGCCACGGCGCGCGCAGCTGATTCGCGATCCGGAACCCATGGGCGTCGAATCCCCTCGTGTGGTGCGTTGTCACCAACACAGTCAGGCCGGCGAACAGGGCCAGCGCAACGCAGGCGACTGTCGTCAGGAGCCGGAGCCGATGCGCGTCACCGGGCCGGGGCGTCTGGACCTTGGGGGGCTCCGTGCCCGCGTTCATCTGCGCCTGCGGTCCGGCGGCCGCGGTCGTGGCCGACCATGTAGATCGCCGTCGCCGTCCCGACGGCGCCCAGCCCGATCAACAGCCACCCCCACCATGGGAGGGTGTCCCCCCCGGACGAGGCGTCGGTCCCGGGGGTGGTCGCCACCGCCACGCTGCCGGTCCTCGTGGTGGGCTCCGAAGCTGTGACGGTCTTCTCGGACCCGGTCTCGGTCCTGGTCAGGGTGGTCGTCCGCGGGGGTTCGGTGACCGTTGTGGACGCCGTCCTGGTGATCGTCGTGGTCGGGGGAGTGGGGGTCGTGGCGGTGCCACTCGCAGCCATCGCGACGCCGGTCGCCGACCCGAGGGCAAGCGCCGCCAGTCCCACCGCCAATCTGCCCATCGCCCGAGTGTGCGTGCCCGCCTGGCGGCGCGCCTCACCCGCATCGGGTGATGCATCGGCTCGCGCGCCGACGAGCATGGTGAGCGATGGTGAGCGTTGCCCACAGGACCAGTGGGACCGAAGTTCCGCATCTCACGGTCGCCGAGCGAACGGCGCGGGGCAAGGCCGCGCGCAACGAGGTGCCGCGATCGAGCCACGGCGCGTTCGAGCCGTCGCCCGACCGGGAGGATCCAGTCGAGCTGCTCGAGCGGCAGGCGGCAACGCGCGTGCCGGATCTCGTGCCGATCCGCTACGGGCGGATGCTCGTCTCGCCGTTCACGTTCTACCGGGGCGCCGCGATGATCATGGCGCACGACCTCGCCGCGACTCCCCGCTCCGGGCTGACGGTGCAGTGCTGTGGCGATGCGCACCTGTCGAACTTCGGCGTGTTCGCCTCGGCCGAGCGCCGGCTGATCTTCGACATCAACGACTTCGACGAGACGCTTCCGGGACCGTGGGAGTGGGACGTCAAGCGGCTCGCCGCGAGCATGCTGATCGCGGCCCGGGACAACGGCTACAAGGCGAAGGATCAGGACCAGATCGTGCTCGACACGGTCTCCCAGTACCGGCAGGCGATGCGCAACTTCGCCGGGATGAGCAACCTCGAGGTCTGGTACAGCCGACTGGACATCGAGCAGCTGCTTCGGGAGCGCGCCGCCGCTCTGAAGCCGAGAGCCGTCAAGCAGACGCAGAAGGCGCTTGACAAGGCACGGACGCGCGACAGCATGTCGGCGTTCGAGAAGCTGTGCCATATGGTCGACGGACAGCCCCGAATCGTCGACGAGTCGCCGCTGATCGTGCCGCTCGACAAGCTCGTCGGGGAGGGCGACCGCGAGCAGCTGCTGGGGGAGCTCCGCAGTCTCGTGCGCAGCTTCCGCGAGTCGCTCGAATACGACCATCGCGTGCTGCTCGAGGAATTCATGCTGGCCGACTTCGCGCGCAAGGTCGTCGGCGTCGGCAGTGTCGGCACGCGCGCGTGGATCGCGCTGTTCTTCGGCCGCGACGAGCAGGATCCGCTGCTGATGCAGCTGAAGGAGGCCGAGGCGTCGGTGTTGGAGGAGCCGCTCGGTCCGAGCGAGTTCTCCAACCACGGCCAGCGCGTGGTCAGCGGGCAGCGGCTGATGCAGACGTCGAGCGACATCCTGCTCGGCTGGCTCCACGTCACCGAGTCCCCGATGGACTCCAAGCCGCGGGACTTCTACGGGCGTCAGCTGAAGGACTGGAAGGGCTCGGCCGCGATCGACCAGCTGTTGCCAGAGGGGATGCTGATCTACGGCAGGCTGTGCGGTTGGACACTGGCCCGGGCTCACGCTCGCAGCGGCGATCGCGTCGCGATCGCGTCATATCTCGGGAGCGGCAACGTTTTTGACCGCGCGATCCTCGAGTTCTCCCACGCGTACGCGGACCTGAACGAGCACGACTACCAGCTGCTCGCCGACGCGGTGAAATCGGGAACGATCAAGGCCCAAACCGGGGTCTGAGGCGTGCTGGGGCGGCGGTTCTGGGCGCTCGGAGCGCTGCTGCTGGCGATCGCGGCGGTAGCGCTCGCAGTCGCCATCACGATCTCCCGGTTTCCCCGGGGGCTGTCGGTGCTCGCGTGCATCGCGCTGGCGCTCGTCGCCGCGTGGTACGGCGTGCGCAGGCGGGGTCTGGCAAGGCGCGTCGCCGCCGTGGTCGCGGCGTTGCTCGTGGCGGCCGCGGTGGCGCTGGTGGCTACCGAGGGGAAGGTGATCCCCGACCTGGCCGTGCTCGTCCTGGCGCTGCTGACGGTTGGCGCCGCCCGCCGCGCATTCGCGACCCACGTGCACCTCCCAGCCGCGAACACGCCGCGCAAGCCGGTGCTGTTCTACAACCCGAAATCGGGGGGCGGCAAGGCGGAGCGCTTTCATCTCCCCGAGGAGGCCAGGAGCCGGGGAATAGAGCCGATCGAGCTCCGGCGGGGCGACGATCTCGAGGAGCTGGTGCGCTCGGCGGTCGAGCGCGGCGCCGACGGGCTCGCGATGGCCGGCGGCGACGGGTCCCAGGCGGTCGTCGCGCAGATCGCCTCCGAGCTCGACCTCCCGTACGCGTGCATTCCCTCCGGCACCCGCAATCATTTCGCGCTCGACCTCGGGGTCGACCGGGACGACGTCGTCGGCGCGCTCGACGCGTTCGTCGACGGCGGCGAGCGACGGGTCGATCTGGCGGAGGTCAACGGGCGCGTGTTCGTCAACAACGTCTCGCTCGGGCTGTACGCGGAGGCGGTCCAGCAGCCCGGGTACCGGGAGGCCAAGCTGAGCACGCTGCTGGCGACCGTGCCGGACGCGATCGGGCCCGACGCGAAGCCCCCGAAGCTCGATTGGGTCGGCCCGCACGGGCGCTCCTCGGGTGTCGCGATTCTCGTCTCGAACAACCGCTACAGGCTCGGGCCCGGGGTCGGAGCCGGCACGCGTCCGAGGCTCGACCGTGGCCAGCTCGGGATCGCGGCGGTGAGCCCGGTGGCGCGAGGCGACGGCGGCCGCCCGCAGCCCCGGTTGGGGGTACAGCAGTGGACCGACCAGCGGTTCCGGATCGAGTCGGGGGACCCCGTCCCGGCCGGCATCGACGGCGAGGCGGTCGTGCTCGAGTCGCCGCTCCGGTTCCGCTCGATGCCGGGCGTGCTGCGGGTGCGGATCGCCCCCGGGCATCCAGGCGCGTCGCCATCCGCAGGCGTGCCGGACTCGCTGTCCGACGGCTTCCTGGCGTTGATGAAGCTGGCGCTTGGGCTGAGCTGACCCGCTACCGCCGGGCGTCCCGCGCGATCACGCGGTCCACCTCGACCTCGGCGCCCTCCCGCGTGTCCGTGTACACCACGATCACCGCCGGTGGGCCGCCGAACCACTCGCCGAGCTCTCCCTCGCCGACGTATTCGGCGGGCCGCTGAGAGCCGTCGGGCTCCATCACCCACACCGGCTGGCCTTTGTGGAACCTGCTGTCTCCGATCGGGCTGATCTCAGGAGCCTACTTGTAAGAGAATCGCGCGTGATGACCGATTCGACGGCGCCGAAGCGGGCCGGGTGGGTACTCGCGGCGCTGATCCTGGTCGCGGCGGTCGCCAACCTCAACCTGTCGGTCGCGAACGTCGCGCTGCCGGATATCGGCAAGCACTTCGACTCCAGCCAGACGACGCTCGACCTGATCGCGGTCGGGTACTCGCTTGGGCTCGCGTGCTCGGTGCTGTGGCTCGGGGCGCTCGGGGACCGTTACGGACGCAAGCTGATGGCGGTGCTCGGCACGATCCTCGCGGTGCCGTTCGCACTGCTGGCGGCGTTTGCCCCCAGCGACACGGTGCTGACGATCGCGCGGCTCGGAGGCGGCCTGTCCGCGGGCATGGCGTACCCGACGACGCTGGCGCTGATCACCGCGCTGTGGTCGGGTCCACGGCGGACCAGGGCGATCGCGCTTTGGTCGGGGCTCGGCGCCGCGATCAGCGCGCTCGGCCCGCTCGGGGCCGGGTTCCTGCTCGAGCACTTCTCGTGGGGATCGGTGTTCCTGCTGACGCTGCCGCTCGCGCTGGTCGCGATCCCGATGGCATGGTTCCTGATCCCCGCTCACGTGAACGAGACCACCGAGCGGGTCGACAACTTCGGCGGGATCCTTTCGGTCCTGCTCGTTGGCGCGACGATCCTCGCGATCAACTTCGCACCGGTGCCGAACAAGCTGACCGCGACGGTCGTGCTGGGCGCCGTCGCGGTCGTGTCGCTGGTGCTGTTCTACCTGCGCCAGCGCCGCGCGAGCAACCCGCTGTACGACCTCAAGGTCGCCGCCCGTCCGACGTTCTGGGTGGGCGCCGTGTCGGGGATCATCGTGCTGGGGTCGCTAATGGGCGCGCTGTTCGTCGGCCAGCAGTTCCTCCAGAACGTGCTCGGATACTCCACGCTGGCCGCCGGCGCCGCGATCCTGCCGGCGGCGCTCTGCCTGGTGGTGGTCGCACCGATCTCGGCGAAGATCACCGAAGCGCGGGGGACGCGCCTCTGCATCCAGCTAGGGCAGCTGATCGTCCTGCTTGGGTTCCTCGCGATGCTGCTGCTGTGGAACGAGGGGATCGGCTACTGGAAGATCGCGCTGGCATACGCGCTGATCGGCATCGGCGTGGGACTCGCGGGTCCGCCGACCTCGAACACGCTGACCCGCTCGACGCCCGTGCGCCGCGTGGGGATGGCGTCCGGGACCGCCGATCTGCAACGCGACCTCGGCGGCGCGGTGATGCAGTCGATCCTCGGCGCGCTGCTGACCGCCGGCTACGCGGCGGCGTTCGGCGCCGCGATCATCTCGTCCGGCAAGAACATCACCGCCACCGTCCAGGAGGAGCTGACGAAGTCGTTCGCGAGCGCTGCCGACCTCGCCGCGCAATACCCGCAGTACTCGCAGAAGATCATCGCCGCCGCGAAGACCTCGTTCCTCCACGGCCAGCACTGGGCCTACGGTGCCGGCGCGATCGCGGTCGCGATCGGGCTCACGCTGGTGTTCCTGCTGTTCCCGAAGAAGGAGCAGGAGCGCCGGCTGTTCGCGTCCTACGACGCCGAGTCGGCTGCGGCGACGGCCGCGAACGCGACCGGGGCCCGGTCTGCCGATCCGGGCCCCGGTGTGCTGTCGCCCTGAGCCGTTCCTACGCGGGCGGCTAGCCCGTCGAGACCGGACCCTCCGGCTCTCCGTAGATGACCAACCCGTAGATGATCCACAGGCTCAGAGCGAAGATCGCGATCGACAGGAACGGATATGACGGGATCTGCAGGAGCGATTCGATCGCCACGAGCGATCCCGCGAAGATCCCAAACCACCGGCCGAACATGCCCCCGCCGAACAGCGACGCGGACGCGAGCAGCTCGATCACCCCGAGGATCAGCGTAATCCAGCCCCACGTGTGGAGACTGCCGAACACGTAGCTCGTGTGGTCGTCGAAGAAGTGGGAATTCGAGATCGCGCCGATGCCATAGATGATGTTCAGGACCCCGCCGATCATCAGCAGCACGGCCGCGAAGATGGCCCGTCCAAGGCCTCTCACATTGTCCACGTCCAGTTCTCCTTCCAGTAGCTGGATGCCCGCGTCGTTGCGGGTGTTGCACTCTCCTCGTGCACAGGATTCGACGCAACTGGCCGGATTTCCTCATCCGGATGGGATGACGACGGACGGCTTGCATTGATCGAACGTTCACAGTCGGCGTGCCAGATGATCGGCAACAACTGACCAGCACGCAGCGAACGCGGCTCGCGGACTTCATCGAGCCGTTTCGGGTGCAGCCGGGTTCGAAAGTCGTTTTGGGCCGGGACTTCGACCCGGCATTCAAGGGGGGGATCAAGAAGAAGAAGGCGGGCGTGGAGCTGCTGGATCTGGGGCGTGCAGCTGCTCTGCGATTACCAGGCGAGGCTGGCCGCCCAGGACACGTGGGGGGTGCTGGTGGTGCTCCAGGCGCTCGACGCCGCCGGGAAGGACGGAACGATCCGGCACGTGATGAGCGGCGTGAACCCCCAGGGCGTCGCCGTGCATAGCTTCAAGGTCCCGTCGGCCGAGGAGCGCGACCACGACTATCTCTGGCGCTACGCGCGCCGCCTCCCCGCCCGGGGGGAGATCGGGATCTTCAACCGGTCGCACTACGAGGAGGTGCTCGTGGTGCGCGTCCACCCCGAGATCCTCGAGCGCGAGCGGCTTCCCCGGCCCGCCAAGGGAGGCGAGCTGTGGAAGCGCCGCTACCAGGAGATCAACGACTGGGAGCGGTATCTGGCCGGCAACGGGATCCGGATCGTGAAGTTGTTCCTCAACCTGTCGAAGGAGGAGCAGCGGACCCGCTTCCTGCGGCGGCTCGACCTCCCGGATCACAACTGGAAGTTCTCCGAGGCCGACATCGCGGAGCGAGCGCGCTGGGACGACTATCAGGAGGCGTTCTCGGAGATGCTCACCCATACGAGCACCGATTGGGCGCCGTGGCACGTGATCCCGGCCGACCGGAAATGGTTCATGCGGATCGGAACGGCCGCGGTCCTCGTGCACACGCTGATGGAGATCGATCCGCACTACCCAACGGTCGGGAAGCGGCGGCGCAAAGAGCTGCTCGAGGTCGAGGGAGGAGCTGACGGCGCAGGCCCCCAAGGGCGCCGCTCCCGACCCGTTTGAGCAGGCTCAGCAGGACGGGGCCGCCGCGAGCTAGCGGCCCGCGTCGCGGGCCTTACGCGGCGGGGACCTTGGCCTTCTCCGCTGCGAACTCCTGCTTGGTCAGGACGCCGGTCGCCTTCAGCTGGACGAGCCGATCGCGGTCTTGGCAGCGCCCGGCGGCACGCTCATCACCCGTTGCGGATGATGATCCTCGCCGCGGCTGCAGCGACTCTCGCGAGAAGATGGCGACGACTGCGACCACGGCAGTCCAGCAGGCCACCCCCGCCGATGGCTGGTACAGCGTTCCTGCCGAGGAGCTTCCCAAACGGCTGGGGGTTGACCCAGCCGTCGGCCTGTCCGCCCAGCGGGCGGCCGAGCTGCTCGAGCAGCACGGCCCCAACGAGCTGCCGGCCGAGGAGACGATCGCCGGCTGGAAGCGGTTCCTCGGGCAGTACCGCAGCTACATGCAGATGATCCTGGTCGCCGCCGCGATCGTCTCGCTGGCGATCAAGCAGTGGAACACCGGGCTGCTGCTGGTGCTGATCACGGTCGTTAACGCCGTCGTGGGCCTGCGGCAGGAGGGCAAGGCCGAGAGCGCGATGAACGCACTCAAGGCGATGGTCAAGGCGACCGCTCGAGTCCGCCGCGACGGCGCCGACGCCGAGATCCCCGCCGAGAACGTGGTGGTTGGCGACGTCGTGCTGCTGGCCGCCGGGGACGACGTGCCCGCGGACGGACGGATCATCGAGGCCAGCGCACTGCAGATCGACGAGTCCGCGCTGACCGGCGAGAGCGTCCCCGTCTCGAAAGGGGTGGAGGTGGTTCATGGCGGGGGCCTCTCGCCAGGCGACCAGACCGACATGGCGTTCATGCACACACCCGTCACCCACGGAAGCGCGGTGATGCTCGTCACCGCGTCCGGCGCGGACACGCAGGTGGGCCGGATCGCCGGGATGCTCGCGAGCACCGCGCGAGAGCAGACGCCGCTCACGAAGCAGCTGAACACGCTGACGCTGTGGATTGCGGGTGCCGCCGGCGTGACGATGGTGATCATGTTCGTGCTCGGCGCGCAGCGCGGTCACTCCGCGGACGTCGTGTTCGCGAGCGCTGTGGCGCTCGCGATCGCCGCGATCCCGGAGGCGATGCCGACCGTGCTGCAGGTCGTGATGTCGATCGGGGCGGCGGACCTCGCCAAGCACGGTGCCGTCCTCAAGGACCTCGCGTCCGTGGAGACACTCGGTTCCACCTCGGCGATCAACTCGGACAAGACCGGGACGCTGACGATGAACCAGATGACCGCCGTCGAGGTGGTCGCCTCGACGGACAAATACACGATCTCCGGCTCGGGCTATGAGCTCGAGGGTCGGTCCAGCACACGGCGGGCTCGGCCGACACGATCGAGGAGGCGATCCTGCCCTACGTGGTCGCAAACGACGCGAAGCTCGTCGACGGGAAGGTCGTCGGCGACCCCACCGAAGGTGCGCTGCTCGTGCTCGCGCACAAGGCGCGCCTGTCGATCGACGCCACGAGGGAGCGATACCCACGGCTGGCGACGCTCCCGTTCGACCCGACGTACAAGCTGATGGCGGTCTTCACGAGCGCCTCGGACGGGTCGGGTACGGACGTCGTGCGGTGCTGGGTGAAGGGCGCGGCGCCGGCGGTGATGAGCCACGCCGAAACTGTGGTCTCGGCGGGCGAGAGGATCGCGTGGGACAGGGACATGCGCGAGCGTGCCGACGCCGACGTCAGGCGGATGGAGGAGGCGGGGCTGCGGGTGATGGCCGGCGGATTCCGTGACATCGATCCGGGCTCGTTCGACCCCGGCGGCGACCTGCTCAGCTATGTCGAGAGCCTCGAGCTGACGAGCCTCGTGGGCATGATCGACCCACCGCGCGTGGAGTCGAAGCCGTCGGTCGACGACGCCCACGGAGCGCACATTCGCGTGCGAATGGTCACCGGTGACGACGTGATCACCGGGCAGGCGATCGCCAGGCAGCTCGGAATCGACGGTGAGGCGATCCTCGGCTCGGAGTTCGCCGCGCTCGACGAGCCCGAGCGCCTAAAGCGGATCGACCAGATCGGCGTCGTCGGCCGAGTCGCCCCGGAGCACAAGGTGCTGCTCGTCGAGACGCTGAAGAAGAAGGGCGACGTCGTGGCGATGACCGGCGACGGTGTCAACGATGCACCCTCGATCAAGGCCGCCCACATCGGCGTGGCGATGGGCAGCGGCACCGAGGTGGCCAAGAACGCCGGCCGGATGATCCTCACCGACGACAACTTCGCGACGATCGTGCGCGCGGTCGGGCGAGGGGCGCAAGCTCTACGACAACCTGAGCAAGTACGTCCGCTTCGTGATGATCTCGCTGGTCGCGTTCGTGCTCACGTTCCTGGGGGCGACGCTGCTCAACATCGCCGCCGGTGAGCCGTTCTCGCCGCCACAGGTCCTCTATATCCACTTCTTCGTCAGTGCTCCATTCGGCATCGCGCTGGGGCTCGATCACGCGACTCCGGGCCTGATGAGTCGCCGTCCGCGCCCGAGTACAGAATCGATCGTGAACCGCGGGGTGAAGCTCACCTCCGTGCTCGTCGGGCTGTACATGGCGATCGTGATGGACGCGGTGATCTACTTCGGCAAGCAGCACTACCACAGCGTCGCGGTCGGCTCGTCGATCGCGCTCACCGCATTCGCGCTGATGCTCGTGGTGGCCGCGTATGAGAGCCGCGACATCTCCGGCTCGATCGTCAAGCGCGAGACGTTCGACAACACGCGGATGATCCGTACGACGATCATCGAGCTGGCACTCGCGGTTGCAATCACTCAGATGGACCTGTTCAACCGCCTGCTGCACACGACGCCGTTGAAGGCCGGGCAGTTCCTGCTCGCGCTCGCCGCCGCAGTGCTCCTGCTCCTGCTATGGGAGCTCGGCAAGCTGCTGGCGCGCCGGCAGGACGCCGCCGCGTGAGCACCGTCAAGAGCACGGCCCCCGCGAGCGGTGGATTGTCGCGGCGGCGGATGCCGCTGGGGCTGCTCGTGATCGGGCTCGGCCTTGGGGTGATGCTGACGTCGTCGGTCAACATCGTCCAGTACGAGCTCCGCGTCGCGGCGGAGCGCGTCTAGTACGCGGCATCGCGATGGCATCGCTGCCCGGCGTGCGCACGCTCGCGACCTACCGGCGCTCGTGGCTGCGTCGCGATTTGATCGCCGGAATCGTGCTGGCGACGCTGCTCGTGCCGCAGGGAATGGCGTACGCAGAGCTCGCGGGCCTGCCCGCGATAACCGGGCTCTACACGACGATCCTGTGCCTGCTCGGCTACGCGGTGTTGGGGCCATCGCGGGTGCTGGTGCTCGGCCCGGACTCGTCGCTCGGGCCGATGATCGCGGCCACGCTCCTGCCGATCCTCGGAGCCAACGGCGATCCCGCCAAGGCGATCGCGCTCGCCTCGATGCTCGCCCTGATCGTCGGCGCGATCATGCTCCTGGCCGGGGTGGCGAAGCTGGGCTTCGTGGCCGATCTGCTCTCCAAGCCGACGCAGATCGGCTACATGAACGGGTTGGCGCTGACGATCCTGATCGGACAGCTCCCGAAGCTGTTCGGCTTCTCGGTATCGGCCAACGGACTGATCGAGGAGGCCCGCGGGTTCGTCAACGGGCTGTCCGCCGGCGACGCCGTCGGCGCGGCGGTCGCGGTGGGAGTCCTAAGCCTCGCGCTGATCCTGGTGCTGGGCCGATGGCTGCCGAAAGTTCCGGGCGTGCTCGTCGCGGTCGTCGCCGCGATCGCGGCGACGTCGGTGTTCGATCTGGCTCAGCACGGCGTCTCGCTCGTCGGCGCGCTGCCTAAGGGCTTCCCGCCGCTCACCTGGCCGCATCCGGTCTCGGACCTGCCGCTGCTCATCGCGGGTGCGATCGGGATCGCGCTCGTGGCGCTGACCGACACGATTTCAACCGCCTCGTCATTCGCCGCGCGTACCGGACAGGAGATCGACGGTAATCAGGAGATGATCGGAATCGGCGCGGCAAACGTCGCGGCCGGGTTCTTCCAGGGCTTCCCGGTCAGCACAAGCGGGTCCCGGACGGCGGTCGCCGAGCAGGCTGGCGCCAAGACCCAGCTCACGGGTGTCGTCGGCGCCGCGCTGATCGTGTTGATGCTGGTGCTCGTCCCCGGCCTGCTGCAAAACCTTCCCAACCCAACGCTCGCCGCGGTGGTGATCGCGGCGTCGCTTTCGCTGGCCGACGTGCCTGCCACGGTGCGGCTCTGGCGCCAGCGCCGGGTCGAGTTTCTGCTGTCGGTGACGGCCTTCCTCGGGGTGGCACTGCTCGGCGTGCTCGAGGGAATCGCGGTCGCGGTCGCGCTCTCGATCCTCAACGTGTTCAGGCGCGCGTGGTGGCCTTACCAGACGACCCTCGGTCGCGTCCGTGGAATGCCGGGGTATCACGATCACCGGATGCACGCAGACGCCGAGGAGGTTCCGGGCCTGGTGATCTTCCGGTTCGACGCGCCGCTGATCTTCGCCAACGTACGGACCTTCAGGGACCAGGTGCGCCGGCTCGCCCGCGCCGAGCCTCGACCACGGTGGATCGTGATCGCGGCCGAGCCGATCACCGACGTCGACACCACCGCCGCCGACATGCTCGCGGAGCTCGACTCCGAGCTCAACGCCGAGAGCATCTCGCTGGTGTTCGCCGAGCTCAAGGACCCCGTGCGGGAGAAGCTCGAGCGCTACGAGCTGATCGGGCCGCTCGACCCGGAGCACTTCATGCCGACGATCGAGGCGGCGGTCCAGGCGTTCAAGCGCCAGCCGCCGGTGGAGAGCTGAGCCGCCGATGCTTCGGCGAATCGGGATCGCGCTGTCGGTCGGCCTGGCCGACTCGCTGAACCCGAGCACGGTCGGGCCGGCGCTCTACCTGGCGACGGCCGCCGCGCGCGTCCGGCGCGTGACCGAGTTCACGATCGGGGTGTTCGGCGTGAACCTCCTCGCCGGCGTGATCCTCACGATCGGCCCGGGACGGTTGCTGCTCGGGCTGGTGCCCCATCCGCGTGGTACCGCCAAGCACGTGATCGAGCTCGTGGTGGGGGTTGTGCTGCTCGGCGTAGCGGTCGCGGTTTGGCTCGGACGGCGCAAGCTCGCCCGCCGCTCGCTGCCGATGAGCGGCGACGGTGGTCGGTCGGCGTTGGTCACCGGCGCATCGATCGCGGCGGTCGAGCTCCCCACGGCGGCGCCGTACTTCGCGGTGATCGCCGGGATCACTGCGTCCGACGCGGCGATCCCACAGGAGGTGCTGCTGCTGGTCCTCTACAACGTCGCGTTCGTGCTGCCGATGATCGTGATCGTGCTGATCCTGCTGCTCGCGGGCGACCGCGCGGACCCGCTGCTGCAGCGGGTCGGAGAGTTCGTCCAGCGCCGCTGGCCGGTGGTGCTCGTCGGCCTGTTGCTGTTCGTCGGGGCTGTGCTGACGCTGCTCGGGGGCGCGGGGCTGGTGAAGGAGTAGGGGCTCCGAGCCGGAGGCATGGTCGAGAAAGCGGCCGTCATTTTCCGTCTTCTCGACCATGCCCTCGGTCAAGGCGCCGCCTCCGGCTCGGCCGCGGGCTGCTTGGTTGGTAGGCGGAATGTGAACAGCGCCGCGATCAGCGCGAGCAGGCCGAGCAGCGACAGCGACGAGCGCAGCCCGTCGATCCGCGCTTTCGCGTTCTCGTCGACGATCGCGTTGGCCTCGTCCGGCGGCACTCCGGCGTTCTCCAGTGCGCGGCTGCAGGTCCTTGTCGGAGACGAACGGGACACCGCTGGCGAGCTGGATCTGCGCCTTCGACGTGACGCCGGCGGGGACCGCAGGGTTGTTCTCGATGCCGGTGAAGAACGAGCGACGTCAGGGCCGAGATCAGCACCGCGCCCGCTAGTGCGGTGCCGATCGACGCACCGAGGTTCGTGACGGTGTTCTGCAGGCCGCCGACCTCGCCGCTCTCGCTCGTCGGGCACCGAGGACACCGTGACGCTCCCGAGCTGCGACGCGAGCGCGCCGACGCCGAGGCCGGCGAGCAGCATCGGCCAGGTCACGATCTCCGGGCCCGCGCCGGCGTCGAGCGCGCGACCATGACCACGATCCCGGCGAACAGCGCGAGGAAGCCGAGCCGAACGACCAGACGCGGCGAGGCGTTCGGGAATAGCCTCGGCACGCCGACGGCCGCCAGCAGCAGCGTGATCGACAGCGGCAGCAGCCGGACACCGGTCGCGATCGCGGACAGCCCGAGGGCGACCGAGAGGAACAGCGGCACCGCGAAGAACAGCCCGGCCTGCAGCAGGTACTGGAAGAAGAACGACGTGAGCCCGCCGCGCAGCGTCGCGTTCCGCAGGATCGTCGGGTCGATCAGCGGCTCCTGGCCTCGGCTGATCCGGCGGTTCTCCCAGCCAGAAGAACAGCCAGCAGCACGATCGCCGCCGCCGAGCTCGAGCCAGATCGCCGGCGACAGGCCGAGCCATTGCGGCGCCCCCGCCTTGGGCTGCACAAAGCCCCAGGCGCCCGACTCGCAGGATCCCGAACACGACCAGGCCCAGTCCGAGCGCCGAGAGCACGGTACCGACGAGGTCGAGCGACGCCGTGCCTGGCAGGGCGGTGCTCTCGCATCCGCCGCGTCAGCAGACAGGATCACGAGCACGATCAGCACCTCGCCCGCGAACACCCACCGCCACGACGCGTACGTCGTGAACAGCCCGCCGATCAGCGGGCCCGCCGCGACCGCGATCGCGCCGGCCGACGCCACCAGCCCGTACGCCGCGCGGCCGTCCCGGCGCGACGAAGTTCGACGCCACCAAGGCCACGATCGCCGGCAGGATCAGCGCCGCGCCGACGCCCTCGAGCAACGACCAGCCGAAGATCAGCACCGGCAGGCTCGGCGCGAGCGCGGTGGTCGAGCGAGCCGCAGCCGTAGATCACGCAGCCGATCGCGAACGCCCGCTTGCGCCCGATGATCTCGCCGATCTTGCCGCCGGTGATCATCAGCGCCGCCATCACCAGCGTGTAGAACGTGATCGCGCGTCTGGATCCCGGTCACCGTCGGTGCCGACGTCCTTGGCGACGGTCGCGATCGAGACGTTCATCACCGAGGTGTCGAGCGTCATCAGGAACTGACCCGAGGCGAGCGTGATCAGCGCGAGCCCGGTCGCCTTCGTCGCCGCCCCGGCTGAGCCGCCGAGATCCCCAGACGCCGCTAGGTCGCTCATCATTAGCGCCGACCGTGGGTCAGGTACTCGTCTTGGCGCTGACGGCCGCGCTCAACCCGACATTGGTCGCGGCCTCGACCGTGATGATGCTGCTCGACCGTCCGGTGCGGCTGATGCTGGGTTATCTGCTGGGGGCGCTGATGACGAGCGTCACGCTTGGGATCATCATCGTCTACGAGCTCGAGCACTCCGGGCTGGTGAGCACGACCAAGCACAGCCTCGGCCCCGGTGCGACGACGGCGCTGGGAGTCCTGTTTCTCGCCCTGGCGGGGGTGCTCGCGACCGGACGCGACCAGCGCGTCGCCGACCGCCGGCGCGCCCGCAAGGCCAACAAGCCGGACAAGGGTCCGCCGAGATGGCAGCGGGCGCTCGGCAAGGGCTCGGCCCGGGTCACGTTCGTGGTCGGCGCGCTGCTGACGCTGCCGGGCGCGTCGTACATCGCGGGCCTGACCCGGCTCGCGAAGCTGCACTACTCGGTCGCGGGCACGGTGGCGACGATCGTTCTGTTCAACCTGATCATGCTCGCGCTGCTGGAGGTTCCGCTGCTGTGCTTCGTGTTCGCGCCCGACTGGACGCCGAAGGCGATCGAGCGGGCCAAGAGGTTCGCGGGACGCCATTGGCGCCGGGCGCTCACCAGATTCCTCGCCCTGATCGGCGTCCTGCTCGTGATCAAGGGCCTGCTTCAGCTGCTGAGCTGACATCTCCCGATCCCCCGAGGCTGGCCTGGATCTCCTGGATTACGGCCTGCTCCGGACCGCTGACCTCCATCCCGTCCTCCTTATGCGCGTGCGCCACGCGCTCCGCCAGGGCGACCACGAACCGCCGGTAGTCGTCGAGCTCCTCGGGCGTCGCCTTGCGCTCGAGCACGTCGACCGCGTCCCGGATGTGCTGCAGCGCGTGCTCCTTCAGTTCTTCGGCCGAGTGGTACCGCGTGTGGTCGACCTCCGGTTTGGCCGACACGATCTCGTCGAGCAGCTGGCTGGCGCCGTGCTGCTGGCGCGCCTCCGCATACGCCTTACCGATCGCGAACGTCTCTCGGAAGGTGCCGCCCTTCGAGGCGGTGACGACGATCATCCCGGCGCTCGGGGGTCCCTCGAGCACCGCGTCCCACTCCTGCTCGGTGAAGTCTGCCTTTCCGGCCATCAAGCGCTCCTTTCGCTGCGATCTTCGCCCGCCGGGGCACGGCGACCATCCTCCCAGACGGCCGATCCGGGGGCTCATCCGGATCGGGTGATGACCGACGAGGGGCGCTGGTTCAGGTTTTGGGGCGACGATGTGCCGCTGGCTCGCATACACCGGCTCGCCCGTACTGATCCACCAGGCGCTCTACACGCCTAACCATTCGCTGATCGACCAGAGCCTGCACTCCCGGCTCGGGGCGGAGACGACAAACGGCGACGGGTTCGGGCTCGGCTGGTACGACGACGAGGGGACGCCGGGCGTGTTCCGGAGCATCGAGCCGGCGTGGAACGACGAGAACCTGCGTGAGCTGACGGCGCACATCCGCTCGCCGCTGTTCCTCGCGCACATTCGTGCGGCGATCGGCTCGGCCGTCCAGCAGACCAACTGCCACCCGTTCCGCCACGACCGCCGCTTGTTCATGCACAACGGGTTCATCGACGGGTTCGATCAGATCAAGCGCGAGCTCGTGCTAGCTGTCGACGAGTCGCTCTACCCGGAGATCAGGGGGCAGGCCGACACTGAGGTGCTGTTCTACCTGGCGCTGACGCTCGGGCTCGAGGACGACCCGCCGGAGGCGATCGCGCGGGCGATCGGGATGGTCGAGGACGCCGGCGCTCGGCACGGCGTCAAGCACCCGTTCCAGGGGACGATCGCGACCACCGACGGCGAGCGGCTGTGGGCGTTCCGCTACTCGAGCGAGGGGAAGTCGCGCTCGCTGTTCTTCTCGCGCGACATCCGCACGCTCAGAGATCTCTACCCGGACCGCCAGATCCTGCATGACATCTCCGACGACGCGCGGCTCGTGCTCTCGGAGCCGATCGGCGACCTCCCCGGGGCGTGGCACGAGATGCCCGAGGGGAGCTATGCCGTGGCCGGCGGCGGCGGCGACGCCGAGCTGCGTCCGTTCCGGCCGAAACCGCCCGAGAAGGCTGCCGCCGTTCCCGCCTAGCGCGCGACGGGACGAACATGGTCGTGGAGCTACCCGCCGATCAACCAGACGCGTCTGAGCGCCGCGCGCGATACGGGCTGTTGCTGGCGGCGATCTTCGCGTCGTTCGGCTTTCAGGGCATCGCCAGCCCCGGCGACTGGCAGGAGATCGTGATCACGGCGCTGCTCGCGACGACGCTCGCGCTGGCGCTGTGGGCAGCCAACGCGCGGGCGTGGGTGGTCCGTCTCGCGATCGCGGTCGGCGCGCTGCTGGTCGTGTTGACGATCGTGCTGGCCCTCACCGGACACAGCGGGGGCGCCGGTCCCCGGCTCGCGAATCTGCTGCTCGTGGTGCTCGCACCGCCGGCGATCGTGCTCGGTGTGGTGCGGAACCTGCGGGCGCGCCGTCGCGTGACGTTCGAGGCCGTGTTCGGCGTCCTTTGCCTGTACATCCTGCTCGGGATGTGCTTCGCGTTCCTGTACGGGTCGATCGACCGGCTCGGGCAGCAGTTCTTCGCCCAGCACGTCTCGGCGAACGTCTCCAACTGCCTCTACTTCAGCTTCACCACGCTCACCACCGTCGGCTACGGGGACCTGACCGCCGCGAGCAACCTCGGACATACCCTGGCGAACGCCGAATCGCTGATCGGCCAGATCTACCTGGTGACGGTCGTCGCGGTACTCGTCAGCAACCTCAGCCGGCCCCAGCGTCGTGCCCAATCAGGTACTTGACGAGCTCGACCGCGTCGACCACGCCGTCTACGACGCGGTCGCGGCGACTCCGACACCGCACCTCGACGCGGCGATGCGCCGGCTGTCGAACGCGGCCGACTACTCGCGGCTGTCGGTCGGCGCGAGCGCGATACTCGCGATCGCCGGCGGATCCCGGGGGCGCCGGGCAGCCGCCTCGGGGCTGGTGTCGCTGGCGACCACCTCGGCGGTCGTCAACGCCGCCTTCAAGTTCGCGGGCCGTCGCCGGCGCCCGGATCGGGCGGCCGCCGCCGTCCCGTCGGCTCGGCAGGTTGAGATGCCGGCCTCGCACTCGTTCCCCTCGGGGCACACGGCCGCGGCGGTCGCGTTCGCGACCGGTGTCGGCCGGGTGATGCCGCTCGCCGCGGTGCCGCTGCACCTGCTCGCCGCCGCCGTCGGCTACTCGCGGGTACACACCGGCGTGCACTACCCCGGCGACGTGATCGCCGGTGCGGTGCTCGGCGCGACGATCGCAGACCTCAGTGCGGGCCTGGCACCGCGGGGTCAAGCGGATCGAGCGCGCGTGGCTCCGTCATCGCTCGCCCTCGGCTCGGCCTGATCTCGAGCAGCTCGTCGACTAGCGCGAGCACCTCGGCGTGGGTGTTCTCGTCGTGGACCGTGAGCCGGTAGAAGGCGTGGGCGTGGCTGTCCACGAACATCAGCCTCGCGATCCGGCTCAGGATCCGCATCGGCCACGGAAGGTAAGGCTGCGTGGTCTGGCGCTCCCGGACCTGTCTGTCCCAGTCGCTCAGCCGGGCGGCGCGGGCGTCCTGCACCGGGCCCGGCGAGCGGCTGCCCACGACCTTGGCGGCGTAGGCGTAGAGGTCGGCCCGGCGCTCGTCGTCGACCGAGTCGTTATGCGCGCGTAACAGCGCCCCGATCACAGGACACACCGACCCGGGATGGTCGCTGAACTCCTCGCCCGCGAGCATCGACGCGAGCTCCATCACGCACGCACCTTCGTCCGACGAGCGGTGCTTACCCCGGGACAGCTTGATCGTCTGGTGGGTTACCGGAGACATAGGCGCCTTTCTTGTCGCCGTTTAGCCTCGCCCGACCCTACGTTTACCGCCGTCCCGGGACATCATCCAATTCGGGCGATACGACCCCGCCCGGTTATGCAGCGTGGATGGCGCGACGAATCTCGAACCCGAGCGCGATCGTCCCGATCCCGCTCAGGATCAGCCAGATCCCGGTGAGCACCGCGAGCGTCGCGTAGCCGATGTGCGGGTTCGCGACGACCACGATCCCGACGAAGATCTCGAGCAGCGCGATCAGCACGCCCAGCGCCGGCCGCGCGCCCACGACCAGCGAGCGGACGAACCGGACGACCCCGGCGGCGACCAGCCAGATGCCGATCAGCAGCCCGATCGCCGCGACGCCGTGGAATGGATGCCGGATCAGGGCGATCCCGATCACGATCCCGAGCACGCCCGAGGATCGCCGCCAGCGCGCGGTTCTCCACCCGTGCCGGCGAACGAAGCGACCAGCTCAGCGATCCCGTCGATCAGCAGGAAGATCCCGAAGATCACCGCGAGCGTGGCGAGGCTGTTGCTCGGCTTGAACACGAGGATGATCCCCGCGGCCAGGCTCACCAGCCCGACGATCAGCGTGACACCACCACGCCCACGAGGGCGCGGGACTCCCCTTCGTCGGCTCCGACCAGGCGCACCTCTGGGTCATTCGTCCTCCTCGAGTTCGTATCCGATCGCGGTGGCGAGCTTCGGCGCCGTCGACACCACGCGCGCCAGACCGACGGCGGGTGCGACGGCGATCAGCACGCCGACGATCTCGTCGTCGGTCGCGCCGGCCAGCTTCGCTCGCTCGACGGTCGCGCGCAACGAGGTCGTCGCGGCGCCGAGCGCGAGCAGCGCCCCGAGCCGGACGAGCAGGTCCACCTTCGGGACCAGCGTCGCCGCGGCGTCGCCTTGCGATCCGCGCATGAGCACGCTCTCGATCGACCGCTCGTCGTTCAGAGCGAGACGGCGCAGCAGCCGCTCGATTTCATCCACACAAGGAATCTAGGCCCGGCGGATGCTGAAACATCGTCCGAACCGGGTGATGCGTGAACCGCTGCAGGGGAGAGGATCGGCTTGCCGCTGCCCTTGTCAGGGTGGTGCGGGCCCCCTTCCAAACCGGGGGGCACGCTGGCTTGCCCCGGTTCTCGTCATGCGAGAGAACTGCGGCGATGCCTTCTGCCGGGGCCACGGCGCGCCATGCGCCGAAACGACGCCGGGCGATGGGGACGCGGTCGCGCCCGATCGCGGAGCTTCCGGCCGCCGGGTTCACGCGCGGGTTCGTCCGCCGGCAGCGCCTCGTCGATCGCCTGATCGGCGCGAGCGAGTGCTCGGTCGCCGCGATCGTCGCGCCCGCCGGCTACGGCAAGTCGACGCTGCTCAGCGAGTGGGCCGAGCGCGACCGCCGGCCGTTCGTGTGGTTGCGGCTCGCCGGTGCGGCCGCGGAGCTGACGCCGCGGGCGGTCGCAGCGGCGGTCGAGGACGTCAAGGCGCGGCACTCCAGCTTCGTGCTCGTGGTCGATGACGCCGACGCTGTGCCTGGAGCCCTCCTGCAGGAGGGGATCGGGCCGGAGCGACTGGAGAAGGGATCGACGCTCGCGGTGGCGTCGCGGTGCGAGCCGTCGCTGCCGATCGGACGGCTACGCGCGCACCGAGCGCTTGTGGAGCTGCGGATGAGCGATCTCGCGCTGACCGCCTCGGAGGCGGCGACGCTGCTCCGCAGGGCCGGAATCCAACTCGACCTGGATGCGCTCGAGGCGCTCGTGCGCCGGACCGAGGGGTGGCCGGCGGCGCTTTACCTGGCGGCGCTCGCGCTGCGCGACGCTCCCGAGCGGCCGGCGACGGGCTTCGGCGGCGACGACCATCTGCTCGCCGAGTTCGTACGCGACGAGGTGCTGCCGGCGCTGCCGGCGGAGCTGATGAGCTTCCTGATCCGCACCGCGGTGCTCGAGGAGCTGTCCGGACCGGTGTGCGACGACGTGCTCGAGCAGCGCGGCTCGGCGCTCGCGCTCGCGCAGCTGGAGAAGCAGAGCCAGTTGCTGGTGCCGCTCGACCGGGCGCACGACACCTACCGTTGGCAGCGACTGTTCGGAGACGCGCTGCGGGCCGAGCTCCGGCGCTCCGAGCCGGAGCTCGAGCCGCGGCTGCAGCTCCGCGCCAGCGCGTGGTACGCGCGCCGCGGCGACGCCGACCGGGCGATCGAGCACGCGGTGGCGGCCGGCGACGCGGCGCGCTCGGGGGAGCTCCTGTGGACAAACCTCACGGGATACCTGGGGTACGGGCGGATCGGGCTCGTCGAGCGGTGGCTTGAGGAATTCAGCCACGACCAGATCGCGGGTCACGCTCCGCTGGCGCTGTGCGCCGCTCACTGTGCCCTGGCGCACGGGAAGATCGAGCAGGCCCAGCACTGGGCCGTCGCCGCCGGCGGCGCGCTCGCGCGCGCGACGGACCTGGAACACCCCCCCTCGCTGGCGACGGGGCTGGCGATCATCGATGCGCTGCTCGCGCGCGGCGGCGCCGCGCAGATGCGCAAGGTCGCCGGGCGCGCGTATCAGCTCGAGGCCGACGACAGCCCGTGGCGTGGGGTGCTGTGCCTGCTCAAAGGCGCCGCCGAGCATCTGCTCGGCGAGGGCCCGGCGAGCATCGCGACGCTCGAGCGGGGCGCCGAGCTGAGCGGGATGACCGCTCCGAGCGTGGCGTGCCTGTGCCTCGCCGTAGAGGTGATGGTCGCGGTCGAGCATGAGGACTGGGAGTCCGCCGGGGAGCTCACCGACCGCGCGAACCGGCTGCTCGAGACCCCCGGGCTCGACGAGTACCCGCTCTCAGCGCTCGCGTACGCCGCATCGGCGGCGGTCCGGGCGCATCAGGGCAGCGTCGATGACGCAAAGCGCGATCTCCGTCGTGGCATCGAACTGCTGGCCGAGCTCGGGGACTACATCCCGTGGTACGGCGCGCAGGCGCGGATCCTGCTCGCGCACGCGTCGCTGTGGCTCGCCGATGTCGTCGGCGCCCGGGCGCTGCTGGCGGAGGCCTCACGGCTCGCGCGCAAGACGCCGGACGCAGTGATCTTCCAGAGGTGGTTCGACCGCGCCTGGGCGTACATGGACACGCTCGCGGAGGCGAGCCTGTCGGGCCCGTCGTCGCTGACGATCGCCGAGCTGAGGATCCTCCGGTTCCTGCCGAGCCACCGGTCGTTCCGCGAGATCGCGAGCCAGCTCGGCGTGTCCGCGAACACGGTCAAGACCCAGGCACACGCCGTCTACCGCAAGCTCGGCGCGGCGTCACGTTCGGAGGCCGTCTCCCG
Organism: uncultured Solirubrobacterales bacterium; assembly: GCA_963770735.1. Lineage (GTDB taxonomy): Bacteria > Actinomycetota > Thermoleophilia > Solirubrobacterales > Solirubrobacteraceae > Palsa-465. The sequence goes on from CAVYRB010000003.1 coordinate 1,049,120, forward strand.
GGCGCTCGAGGCGGGCCTGCTCGGGCAGTAGCTAGTCGAGCCCGAGGTCGAAGCCGAGCGCGAGCGCCAGCCGCGGCGCGCTCTCGGAGACTTGCGCGCTGCCCGCTGCGGGCGCGCTGGCCAGCAGAACTCCGGTCAGCATCTCGACGTCGGCGCCTGTGGCCGATGCGAGCTCAACCGCCCATTGCACCGAGGCGGTGGGCGCGCCGAGCACGAGCAGCGCCGCCAGCCGGATCAGCGCGCGCGTCCGGCGGTCGAGCGCTTCGACCGTCAGCTCTCCGGTTTCGCGGCCCGGGGCCGGTGACATCACCGCTCCGAGCGCCCGCTCGTCGCCTGCGGCGAGCAGCTCGAGCACCCTCTGCGATTCGCTCGGCATGCCCGCCTACGCGTGGAGCAGGTTCGCCTTGGCGGCGTCGTACTCGCTCGCGCTGATCGCACCGCGGTCCCGGAGCGTCGCGAGCTGGTCGAGCTGCTCGGGCAGCGATCCGCCCGACGGATCCGTTGGGGGCTCGCCCCGTCTCCGTTCTCTGAACGCCCCGAACCGCGCGCGGACCGCCGCGGTCGCGTCGCCGAGCTGCGCGTCCGGGAACTCCCGCTCGGTCTGGCGGCGCAGCACCTCGGTCCCGAGCACCGCCAGGCACGAGTACACGATGATCCCGACAAGGGTGCCGGCGGAGTGGATCGGCTGCCAGATGAAGAACAGGAGCATCACGAGGCCGACGATCGCGTAGGTCCAGCCTGGCCGCTCGCGCAGGAACGGCGCGAGCGCGCGGCGACCGGCGACGGCGATCCGCGCGGGGCCCGCGACCAGCGCCGCGAGTACCACGATCACGCCGACGAAGATGAACGCGATCGCGATCTCGGCGAACAGCTGGGTGCCGATCGAGATCGTCGCCCTGATGGCCTGCTTGGCGGCCTCGTCGCTGGCGATGGCATTCGTGACCCCGGTCTGCAGGACGTGCCGGATGACGACGCCGATCAGCCCAGCGATCACCATCGAGAACCCGATCGAGATCAGCGTCCGCCTCCTGCGGCGCGGAGTCAGCACGATTGCCAGCACCCACAGAAGCGGCACGAGGATCGTGAACAGCAGGGCGAGGTGGCGGATCCCGTTGCCGAGATCCTCGACCAGGCTCAGCTTGCTGGACTTGAACAGCGTGAGGGTGCCGGCATTGGCGGGGATCTTCGAGGTGATGCTCGCCGGCAGCCCGAGCCGCGAGGCGACGGTCTCGAGTACCTGGTGCAAGTCGAGCGTGACCACCCCGCCGGTAGTGCTGACCGGGCCCTTGCCCCCGTTGACGATCGCGATGAACGCCTGGTCGGCCCGGCGGTTGGCCTTCGCCCATAGCGTCTGGATCGCTGGTCGCTGCAGCAGACCGTCGACCGCCTTGACCGCCCCGTCGCGGAGCGCTCCGGCCGCGGGGCCGGCGAGCGGCTGGAGCTTCGGCGGAAGCGCGGTCTCGAGCAGCCCCGAGACGTTGACGTTGTTGTAGAGCTGGTCGACGAGGAAGTTCGACACCTGCCCGCGGATCGCGTCGTTCTCGAGCAGCTGCGTGCTCGTCGCCTGCCAGTTGTCGGGGTTGAACAGCAGGCGATTCGCGTACACCGAGAGCATGCCGAAAATCGCGAGGACCGTGGTGAACACGATCAGCGCGTTCACGAGCCGCCGCCGGGTCTTGGAGATCGGCTGGGCGACCTTGGTCCCCGTCGGTGGGTCGGTCGTCGTGATCGGCTCCGGCGCGTCGGTCGATGGCTCGTCGCTCACGTGATGAATCGTCGACGTCCGGCGTTCGCGCGGCATCGTCCGAATCGGATGAGAGAAGCCGCCGGGCGAGGTGCGAGGATCGCTGTTGGGACACGATGCCCGAGGAGCCCAAAGACAACGCGCGCTCGCGGGCGTTCCGCCCGCTCGGGGGGATCGGCGGGCGGGCCGCCGCGGCGACGCTGAGGCCCTTCACCGACGCAGCCGCCGTCGAGCTCGAAGCGCTGCTGGCGACCGCGCTCGACAGCGACGCCGTACAGCGGGGCCTGCGCAGCGCGTTCGAGAGCGACGGGGGCAAGCAGCTCGTCGCCGACTTCTTCGACAGCGGACTGTTCGACGAGTTCATCGATCGACTGCTCGCCAGCCCATCGCTGTGGCGGCTGGTCGACGAGGTCGCCGACAGCCCGGCCGTGACCGCGGCGATCAGCCAGCAGGGCCTGGGGTTCGCCGACCAGGTGGGGGAGGAGGTCCGGCGTCGCACGCGGCGGGCCGACGACTGGCTCGAACGTCTCGCCCACCGCCTGATTCGCCGGCGGGATCCGTCGTGATGGACGACACCGTCGTGAAGGACGACACCGTCGTGAAGGACGACACCGGATACATCGGGCTGGTGACGCGCGTGACCGCGCTGGTCATCGACGCGGCCGTGATCAACCTTGTCGCGCTGCTGGTGTCGCTCGGCGCCTCGCTGATCCTGTCGCTGTTTCACATCACCACCACGGCGAAGGACGTGCTGATCGTGATCGGGGCCGTGTCGTACGTGGTCTGGACGATCGCCTACTTCGTCGGCTTCTGGGCGACCACCGGCGAGACGCTGGGCGACCGGGTGATGCGGATCCGCGTCGTTGCCGCCGACGGGAGTCGCGTCAAGCCGCGGTGGGCGCTGGTGCGCATCGTCGGGGCGGTGCTGTCGGCGCTCCCGCTGTTCGCGGGCTACCTGTTGGTCCTGTTCGATCGCCGCCGCCGCGGGCTGCTCGACATCATGGCCCGGACGGTTGTGGTCGAGTCCCCCAACCTCTCGATCACGGCCCGGCGCCGCGCGCGACGGCGGGCGCTCGAGGCCGAGCACTACATACGCTCATCCGATTCGGGTGATGAGCGCGACGCGTTCGTCGCGCAACCTTGATCCAGGCACGGCGGCGGGCCGCGATGCATCGAACCCGGCGAACCGTGCGATCACACTGGCATCGAAAGGAGAACTCACGATGGCGACGCTCGTTGCGATCGGCTATCCCGATCAGGGGACCGCCGAGCAGGCGAGGCACACGGTTCAGCAGCTCGAGTCGGAGCTCATCATCCAGGCGGACCAGGTTGCAGCGATCTCTCGCGATCTCGATGGCAAATACCACGTTCACACCACCCACGGCGGGGCCTCCGCCGGAGGCGGCGCGATCTGGGGCAGCTTCTGGGGGCTTTTGTTCGGGCTGCTGTTCTTCGTCCCGTTCGCCGGGCTGGCGATGGGCGCCGGATTCGGAGCCCTGTTCGGTCACCTCGGCGAGAAGGGGATCGACAAGGCGTTCCAGGAGCAGGTGCGCGACTACGTCAAGCCCGGCACCTCGGCGCTGTTCATGGTGATCGAGCAGGCGACCCCCGATAAGGCGGTCGATGCGCTGCAGCAGTACGGAGGGACAGTGATCCGGACCTCCCTGTCCGACGAGGACACCAAGAAGCTGCAGGAGGCGCTCAACCCCGAGACGCAGGCAGCCGCTTCCTAGCGAGCACGAGATCGCCGCTGCCGGCTCGGCCTAGGCACCCGGCAGCGGCGTCAGGAGAGTCGATGACGAAAGGAGAACCATGGGTGTAGTCGGAGCAGAAACTCATCAGACGCTGTCGGGGATCTCGGCGGGCGACGCCGACGTGCTCGACACCGTGATCGGCCTGCGTGAGGCCAACCGCGAAGGAAGCGGCCTGGACCCGCGGACGTTTGCGCTGGTCAAGATCGCCAGCCTGATCGCCCTAGATGCGCCGCCGGCGTCGTACGCCTGGCAAGTCGCCGCCGCGCTCGATGACGGCGTCACTCCCGAGGAGATCCTCGGCGTGCTTCGCGCCGTGGCGCCGCAGGTCGGCGGGCCGAAGGTGATCGCCGCCGCCCCCGAGATCATGGTTGCGCTGGGGCTCGCGCTCCCCGAGGAAGACTGAGGGGATCGCGATGCCATTCATGCGCCGCCGTCCGCTGCTGCGTGCGGCCGCCATCGGGGGCGGCGCGTACGCGATCGGGAAGCACAGCGCGAACAAGCAGGCCGAGCAGCAGCAGCAGGCCGCCGCGCCCGCGGCGCCGGCTGCCGCTCCGGCGTCCAGCGGGATCACTCCAGAGGACACCCAGCGACTGGCCGAGCTCGGCCGGCTGCACGAGTCGGGCGTCCTCACCGACGAGGAGTTCGCACAGCAGAAGGCGCGGATTCTGGGCGTCTAGCCGTCCCGATCCGCGCCCCGGGGTCCGGCCAGCGACTGCTGTGCCGGACCCTTGCGCTATCAGGGGCCGAACAGCACCTCGGCCAGCGCCTTCGCGACCAGCTGCGCCTGCGTCCGGGCCTGGAGCTTGCTCATCGCGTTGCGCGTGTGTGTGCGGATCGTGTTGTGGGTCACGTGGAGCTCGTCGGCGATCTCCGGCCCGGTCGACCCGAGCGCGATCAGGCGCACGACGTCGAGCTCACGGGTGGTCAGCGTCGATGCCGCGCCCGGGTGCGGACGCGGGCCGACGGGCCGCCCGCCGCGCCGGCTGCTGCTCAGGACCACGCACAGCACCATCCGCTTCCCGTCGACGGTCGCCGGGTGCCCGGCGAGCTCGAGTGTCACCCGGCCCCCGTCGCGTCGGCGGAGGTCCGCGACGCCGGTGAACTGGCTCTGCCCGAGCAGGGCGCGCCATTGGCGTGCGGTAACCGTCGGGCCGCCGATGACGAGCTCGTACACGGGCCGCCCGACCAGCTCCGCGCGCGTGTAGCCGAGCAGCGTCAGGTATGCGCCGTTGACCTCCATCTGGCAGCGGCGATCGTCGAGCAGCACCATCGCGTTGCGCGAGCGCCGAAACGCGTCAAAGAACAGCGACTGCCAGCCGGACTCCGGCGCGGCGTCAACTCCAGGGAGGGGCGACGCGGTGCTCATCGGACTGCGGCTGAACTGTGCCAGCGCATCCTGATTATTCAATGAGGTGGGCCTGTGGGTCCGGGAGGATGCGTACGCCCGTCCTCAGGGCGCGAGGTCGGGCCTAGAGCGGCGTCGTGTACGCGCCCGAGATCCCGCCGTCGACGAGGAACGTGGTCGCGTTAACGTAGCTCGACTCGTCGCTGGCGAGGAACAGCGCCGCGCTCGCGATCTCCTCGGCGCGGGCGAACCGTCCCATCGGCACGTGCACAAGCCGTCGTGCGGCCTGCTCGGGGTCCTTTGCGTAGAGCTCGCGGAGCAGCGGCGTGTCGACCGGTCCGGGGCATAGGGCGTTGACCCTGACCCCCCGCCTCGCGAACTCGACGCCGATCTCGCGGGACAGCGCGAGCACGCCGCCCTTGGAGGCGGTGTAGGAGATCTGCGAGGTCGCCGCTCCGAGCACCGCCACGAACGAGGCGGTATTGATCACCGAGCCGCCGCCGCCGTCGAGCAGGTGGGGGATGCCGTGCTTGCAGCACAGGAACACGCTCCGGAGGTTGGCGTCCTGGACGCGCTCCCACGCCTCGAGCGAGGTCTCGAGCACCGAGGCATCGTCGGTGGGGGAGATCCCGGCGTTGTTGAACAGCACGTCGATCCGGCCGAACTCCTCCCTCGCGCGCGCGTACACCTCCCGGACGGTGGGCTCGTCGAGACAGATCGGCCTGGAGCGCGAGCCGGCCGCTCGAATGCTCGCGGCAGGTCGACGCCGACGACCAGCGCGCCCTCGCGCTCGAACAGCTCCGCGCTGGCCGCGCCGATCCCGCCGGCCGCGCCGGTGATCACGCAGACCTTGTCCTTGAGCCGCGGGCCGCTCATTCGCCGGTCGCGTAGTAGATCGACTTGACCTCGGTGTACGCGTCGAGCGCGTGGGGACCCAGCTCGCGACCGTAGCCCGACTGCTTGAAGCCGCCGAACGGCGTCGCGACGCGGACCGAGGTGTTCGAGTTGATCGACAGCACGCCGGCGTCGACCGCGCGGGCGACGCGCAGCGCGCGGGCGCCGTCGCGCGTCCAGATCGAGCCCGACAGCCCGTAGATCGTGTCGTTGGCGAGCCGCACGGCGTCGTCCTCGTCGTCGAACGGGATCACCGCGGCGACCGGCCCGAAGACCTCCTCGCGCTCGACGCGCGCGCCGGGCGCCACCGGGCACAGCACCGTCGGCGGGAACCAGTACCCGGGACCCTCGGGCGCGGTCCCGCGGAACGCGACCGGGGCCTCCCCGTCGACGAACGACGCCACCGTCTCGCGCTGGCCCGCCGAGATCAGCGGCCCCATCTGCGTCCCCTCGTCGAGCGGGTCGCCGACGCGGATCGACGTCACCGCGCGCTCGAGGCGGCGCATGAACTCGTCGAGCACCGATCCGTTGCACGAGGATCCGCGAGCGCGCGCAGCAGTCCTGGCCGGCGTTGCCGAACACCGCCGTCGGCGCCGCCGCGGCCGCGGCCTCGAGGTCGGCGTCGGCGAACACGACGTTCGGGCGACTTGCCGCCGAGCTCGAGCGTCACCCGCTTGATCGTCGCCGCCGCGCCCGCCGCGATCGAACGCCCGACCTCGGTCGAGCCGGTGAACGCGATCTTGGCGACGTCGGGGTGCTCGACGAGCCGCCGGCCGCACGACGCTCCCGGGCCCGACGACGACGTTGACGACGCCCTCGGGGAGCCCGGCCGCGACCGCGATCCGCTCGAACCGCAGCGCCGTCAGCGGGGTCAGCTCGGCGGGCTTGAGCACGACCGTGTTGCCCGCCGCGAGCGCGGGGCCGAGCTTCCAGGAGGCGATCGCCAGCGGGAAGTTCCACGGGACGATCAGCCCGACGACGCCGAGCGGCTCGCGCACCGTGAACGCCTGGCCGCCGGCGACCGGGATCGTGTCGCCGAGCGGCCGCTCGGGCGCGCCCGCGTAGTAGCGGAAGGTGTCGATCACCATCGCCATCTCGCCCGCGGGCGTCGCGCGATCGGCTTGCCGGCGTTGCGCGCCTCGAGCAGGGCGAGCTCCTCGAGCTCGTCCGCGAGCGCGTCCGCGAGCCGGCGCAGCAGCGCCGCGCGGTCTGCCGGGGCGAGCGCGCGCCACGCCGGGAACGCGGCCCGCGCGCGGGCGACCGCCGCGTCGACGTCCGCGACACCCGCGCGCGGGATCTCCTCGAGCACCGCCTCGGTGGCGGGCTCGATTACGGCGAGGGTGTCACTCATCGGTGCCGCTACGTCGTCAAGGTGCCCGCCGCCGGCGGCCTTGGGACCGCCTGAACCTCGGGTTCGATCGATCGTCCTGATCGGTCCCTTGAACGTCTTGCGCGCCGAGACCAGGTACCAGATCGTGACCGCAATCATCACCCCGATCGTCACCAGCGGAGCGTAGTTGACCGAAGACCAGGTGAACCCTTTGTTCCACGGCACGCCGGCCGGCGTGAACGGCAGGCAGAAGATGACCACGCAGATCGCCACCCAGACGATGGCGATCAGGTTGATCCACTTGTACTTCTTCCCGAGCGTCCACGGGCCGGGCTTGAAGTCGTCGCCCATCCGCCAGCGCAGGAACACCGGGATCGTGTAGGCGATGTAGAGGCCGATCACCGAGATCGAGGTGACCGCGAAGAACGCGACCGGGCTATCCGCTTCGAGTTCGGGAAGTATGCCGGGATCGTGATGATCAGCGCGAACACGCAGACGAACAGCACCGCCCAGGTCGGGGTCTGGTTCTTCCCGAGCCGCCGCCACAGGTTGTGCCCGGGGATCGCGCCGTCGCGGGAGAACGCGAACGTCATCCGCGAGGCGCTGGTGACGCATGCCATCCCGCAGAACAGCTGGCCGACGGTCGAGATCAGGAGCACCGCCTTGGCCGCGGCCGAGCTGAGCGCGGTGGTGAAGATCGCGATCGACGGATAGCTCGCCTTGCGGATCGTTGCCTCCGTGTGACTTCTGGATCGCGAACGTGATCGCGAGCAGCACGATCCAGCCGATCACCGCCGAGTAGAAGACCGAGCGCCAGACGCCCTTGGGCGCGGACTCGTCGGCGCCGTGGGTCTCCTCGGAGACGTGCGCCGAGGCGTCGTAGCCGGTGATCGTGTACATCGTCAGCAGGAAGCCCGAGCGGCAGCACGTAGAGCCAGAAGAACGGGACGCCGGTGGAGCCGCCCTTGAAGCCCGAGTTGTTGATCGTGTGCCCGAACACGTAGCCGAAGCTGGCGTGGTGAGCTGGGGACCGCGATCAGGATCACGACGATCACCGCGACGCCGATCACGTGCCACCAGACGGAGACGGCGTTGAACAGCGACACGAGATGGCTGCGAGAACGACGTTGATCGCGCCGTGGAGGATCAGGATCACGGCGAACAGCGCGAAGATCACGTGCGCGGTGTAGTGAACGTCGGTCGCGGCGGCGGCCTTGCGAAGTTGAAGATGAAGTGGACGTTGTAGAGGCCGAGCAGCGTTCATCAGGAACGCCGCGCAGACGTAGTCGACCGACGCGACGACCGCGACGAGGCCGATCAGGTTGAACCAGCCGGTGAACCAGCCCCAGCCGGCGCCCCCGAGCTTCGAGGCCCAGTAGTAGATCCCGCCCGCGGTCGGCAACGCCGAGGCGAGCTCGGACATCGAGAACGCGACCGTCAGGATCAGGCAGGCGATCACCGGCCAGCCGATCGAGATCGCGATCGGGCCGCCGTTGTTCAACGCCTGGCCGTAGGTCGTGAAGCAGCCGGCGAGCACCGAGATGATCGAGAACGAGATCGCGAAGTTGGCGAACCCGCTCCAGCCGCGCTTCAGCTCCTGCTTGTAGCCGAGCTCGGCGAGCTTCTGCTCGTCGGCTGACAGCGTCTCCGCTGTGGTCGCCATCCGGCCCCTCCTCGTAAAAGGTCTGATGGTCCGTCCTTAGGCGCGCACCCTACGCCCGGTCGCCGACGGAAGTCAAGGGCGTGGCAGCAGGCCGGCGAGCACGTGCTCGGTCGCCCGCAGGTGCTCCGCCATCTCCCGCGCGGCGCCCGCCTCGTCGCGCCGGTGGATCGCGCCTCAGGAGCCGGCGGTGCTGCTCGTTGGCGGACTGCAAGCACCTCCGGCGGGTGGGCAATCAGCGAGATCAGCCCGCGTCATCGCGCCCTGCGCCTCGGTCATCGAAGTGACGAGCCGGGCGCTGCCGGTCGCTTCCGCGAGCCCGATGTGGAGCCGCACGTCCGCCTGCCGGTAGGCGGCGAAGTCCTCGAGCATCCCGTCGAGCGCGAGCAGCGAGCTCGTCGAGCGCTTCGAGCACCGTCCGTGTCGGCGCGCTCGGCGGCGAGCACGGCGATCCCGACCTCGATCGCCATCCGCTCGTCGCAGACCTCGCGCCAGGCGGCGAGCATGCTCGGGCGGCGGCGGACCGGACGGTGGCTGCGGGTCGGCGACGAACGTACCGCCGCCGCGCCCGCGGACCGCGTGAAGATGGCCGCTCTGCGCGAGCGCGACCAGCGCCTGGCGCAGCGTCGAGCGCGCGATCCCGAGCTTCGTGCAGAGCTCGCGCTCGGCCGGAAGCCGCGTACCCGGCGGCAGCAGTCCGAGCTTGATCGCCGTGCCGAGCCGCTCGACCGTCTCCTCGAACGCGGTCTGGGAGCTGGACCGGCGCGAACACGGTCTCGAGCGACGCGACCGATTGAAGCGATGCGACCGCCATCGTGTGCCTCACAACCGCTCGAAGCCGCGGACTCGCTCCCAGTCGGTGACGGCCGCTTCGAATGCGCCGAGCTCGACGTCGGCCGCGTGCACGTAGTGGTCGACGACCTCGTCGCCGAAGGCCGCGCGCGCGACCGCACTCAAGTCGAACAGGTCCCGCGCCTCGCGAAGCGTGCCCGGGAGCCGCGGCTTGTCCGACGCCTGGTAGGCGTTGCCTTCATACGGCGGCTCGAGCTCCAGGTTCCGCTCGACGCCGTGCAGCCCCGCCGCGACCAGAGCGCTCAACGCCAGGTATGGGTTCAGATCCGAGCCGCCGGCCCGGTTCTCGAACCGCAGCCCAGGCCCGGCTCCGACGACGCGCAACGAGCACGTCCGGTTGTCCGGAGCCCAGGCGACCGCCGTCGGGGCGAACGAACCTTCGGCATAGCGCTTGTAGGAGTTGACGTTCGGAGCCAGGAGCAGCGTCAGCTCCCGCAGGCACGCGAGCTGACCGGCGAGGAACGCGTCGAAGGTCTGGCGGTCGCGGTCGAACAGCGGTCCTTCCCCGTCCGCGAGCGAGAAGTGGATGTGGCACGAGCTGCCCTCGCGCTCGTTGAACTTCGCCATGAAGCTGATCGACATCCCCTCCTGGGCGGCGATCTCCTTGGCGCCGTTCTTGTAGATCGAGTGGTCGTCGGCGGTGCGGAGCGCGTCCGCGTAGCGGAAGTTGATCTCGTGCTGACCGAGGTTGCACTCGCCCTTGGAGTTCTCGACCGCCATCCCGGCGCCGGCCATCGCGTTGCGGATCCGCCGGATCAGCGGCTCCACCCTGGCGGTCCCCAGCAGCGAGTAGTCGATGTTGTAGAGGTTGGCCGGCTCGAGCGATCGGTAACCATTTCGCCAGGCGTCCTCGTAGCTGTCGCGGAACACGAGGAACTCGAGCTCGGTGCACGCGTTGGCGCTCCAGCCGCGCTGCGCGAGGCGGGCGAGCTGACGCTTGAGCATCTGCCGGGGGGACGCGAGCACGTCAGACCCGTCCGCCCACTCGAGGTCGGCGAGGCAAAGCGCGGTGCCCTCTTGCCACGGCACCAGCCGCAGCGTGCCGAGGTCGGGCCGCATCGCGAAGTCCCCGTAGCCCCGCTCCCACGAGGCCATCTCATAGCCATCGACGGGCGTCATCTCGACATCAACTGCGAGCAGGTAGTTGCATCCCTCGGCGCCGTGGTGCGCGACCTCGTCGAGGAAGTGCGTAGCCGTGAGCCGCTTGCCCTGGAGCTCGGCCCTGCATGTCGGTGATCGCGAGCAGCACCGTGTCGATCACGCCCTCGGCGACCTGGGCCCGCAGCTGCTCGAGCGTGATCGAGGTCTCCGGTCTGGCGTCCGTCGCCGCCACGAATGTGAAGGTATAGGAACCGGGCCTTAAGCGCTAGGTTTTCGCCATGAGCGAGCTGAGGGGCGTCCTGCGGCGGCTCGAGCGCCGCCTGGGGCCGATCACCGAGGGGCCGCATCCGCTCGAGGGCGGGATCACCAACCGCAACTACCGGGTGACGTTCGGCACATGTGACTGCGTCGTGCGGCTCCCCGGCAAGGACACCTCGCTGCTGGGAATCAGCCGCAGCGCCGAGCGGATCGCGAACTCGGCCGCTGCGGACTCGGCGTCGCGCCGCCGGTCGTCGCCGGAGACGACGAGTGCCTGGTCACGGAGTACGCGCACGGGGCTTCCGGCCTCGGGCGACGCCCTCCGAGCGTCGCCCGAGGCCATCGGCGTGGCGCTGCGGAAGTTCCACGACTCGGGGTTGCCGCTCCGGGTCCGGTTCTGGGTGCCGGAGCTGCTCGAGCGCTATGCAGGGGTAGTGCGCGAGCACGGGGGCTCCGTCCCCGAGCGCTACGGCGGCGCACGCCGGCTCGCGCTGCGGATCGGCGAGGCGCTGCCGCTGAGCGAGCCGGTCCCGTGCCACAACGACCTGCTTGCGGCGAACGTTCTGTCGGTCGGCGACGACGGCTCGATCCTGCTCGTCGACTGGGAGTACGCCGGGATGGGCCACCGCGCTGTTCGACCTCGGCAACTTCGCCGTCAACTGCGAGCTCGACGACGCGGCCGAGGTGCGCCTGCTGACCGCGTACTTCGGTGAGCGGCCGTCGGCGGACCGCGTCGCCGCGCTGCGGCTGATGCGGATCATGTCCGACGCCCGCGAAGCCGCCTGGGGCGTGATCCAGAGCGTGATCTCCGAGCTCGATTTCGATTTCAACGCGTACGCCACGAGCCACTTCGAGCGGCTCGAGCGCGAGGCGTCCAGCGAGCGATTCGAGGAGTGGCTGCGATGCCGCGTCCGCGTGAGCTGCCGGACCGGGCCCGGATCGTGATCGTCGGCGGCGGCGTCGGCGGCGCGTCGATCGCCTACCACCTGGCGGCGCTCGGAGAACGCGACGTCATCCTGCTGGACCGCAACGAGCTGACCAGCGGCTCGACGTTCCATTCCGCCGGCCTCGTCGGGCAGCTCCGCGGCAGCGTCGCGCTGACGCGGCTGATGATGGAGTCGGTCGCGCTGTACCGAACGCTCGACTGCGGTTGGGTCGAGTGCGGCGGGCTCCGGCTCGCGTGCAGCCCGGAGCGCGAGCAGGAGGTGCTGCGACAGGTCGCGTGGGCCAAGACGTTCGGCCTGCCGCTCGAGCTCCTGTCTCCAGACGAGGCGGCCAGGAGCGGTTCCCGCTGATGGTGACCGACGGCGTGCGCTGCGCGTCGTTTCTGGAGAGCGACGGGTACCTCGACCCGTCGATGCTGACCTACGCCCTGACCGGCGCCGCGCGCGCGGGCGGCTGCCAAGTGTTCACGCACACGCGGGTGACCGGGATCGACGTCGACCGCGGCCGCGTCCGCGGCGTGCGGACCCAGTGGGGCGACGTCGAGGCCGACGTGGTCGTCAACGCGGGCGGGATGTTCGCGGCCGAGCTCGGGCGGATGGCCGGCGTGCGCGTACCCGTCGTCCCGTTCGCGCACGAGTACCTGGTGACGCAGCCGTTCCGGGAGCGAGTGCCGGGCGAGCATCTCCCGACGTTGCGCGATCCCGATCTGTTGATCTACTTTCGCGAGGAGGGCGGCGGCCTGGTGATGGGGGGCTACGAGCGCCATAGCGCGCCGTGGGCGCTCGACGGGCGGCAGCTCGACCGGATCCCGCCGGACTTCAACGGGCGGTTGCTCGAGGAGGACTGGCCTCGGTTCGAGGAGATCGCGCTGGCGTCCCGTCGGCGCGTCCCCGCGATGGAGGACGTCCGCGTCACGCGGCTGATCAACGGGCCGGAGGCGTTCACCCCGGACAACGAGTTCTGCCTCGGCGAGACCGACGTCGGCGGGCTGTTCGTCGCGGCCGGCTTCTGCGCGCACGGGCTCGCGGGGGCCGGCGGGATCGGGAAGCTGATGGCGGAGTGGATCGTCGCGGGCGAGCCGTCCTCCGACGTCTGGGAGATGGACATCCGCCGGTTCGGCGCCCACTACCGCTCGCCCCGGTACACGCTCGCGCGCGCGAAGGAGGTGTACGAGACCTACTACGACATCCGTTACCCCGGCCACGAGCGCCAGGCCGGGCGACCGCTGCGGACCTCGAGCGCGTACCGCTGGCACGCCGGCCACGGCGCCGTGTTCGGCGAGAAGGGAGGTTGGGAGCGGGTCAACTGGTACGCGCCGAACGAGGCCGCGGGGGACGCGTCGCTGCGGCCGCGCGGATGGGCCGGACGGCACTGGTCGCCCGCGATCGGCGCCGAGCACCGTGGCACGCGGGAGGCGGCGGGGCTGTTCGACGAGTCGTCGTTCGCGAAGCTCGAGCTGGCTGGTCCGGGTGCCGCCGAGGCGCTCGAGTGGCTGTGCGACAACCGGGTCGCGCGGGACGTCGGCCGGATCACGTACACGCAGATGCTCAATCGTCGCGGCGGCATCGAGTGCGACTTCACCGTCACCCGGGTCGCCGAGGATGTCTTCCAGATCGTCACCGGCACCGCGTTCGGAAATCACGACGCCGCCTGGATCCGCGCGCATCTGCCGGACGACGGGTCGGTGGCGCTGCGCGACGTCACCTCGCAGTGGTCGTGCTTTGCGCTGTGGGGCCCGCGCGCGAGCACGATCCTCTCGCCGCTGACCCCCGACCCGCTCGACTTCCCGCTACATGTCGATGCGCGAGCTCGCGCTCGGGGACGTTCCGGTGCGCGCGCTCCGGGTGACGTTCGTCGGCGAGGCGGGGTGGGAGCTCTACTGCCCGACGGAGTACGGCGCCGGTTTGTGGGAAACGCTGTGGGAGGCGGGGCGGGGCGCATGGCCTGGTGGCGGGTGGCTACCGGGCGATCGACTCCCTGCGGCTCGAGAAGGGATACCGGGTGTGGGCGGCCGACATCACGCCCGATGAGACCCCGGCGGAGGCCGGGCTCGGGTTCTGCGTTCGCGGCGACAAACGCTTCATCGGCTCGGACGCGCTGGCCGGCCTCGAGCCCGAGCGGAGGCTGCGGTGCGTCGTGCTCGAGGACCCGCGATCGGTGGCGCTCGGCAACGAGCCGGTGAGCGTTGCCGGCGTCGTCTGCGGCCGCGTCACGAGCGGCGGCTACGGGTACACGGTCGAGCGCTCAATCGCGTACGCGTACTTGCCCGTGGAGATCGCGGCGGGGGCGGAGGTCGTGATCGACATCTTCGGCCGGCTCGTACCCGGTGAGGTCGTCCGCGAGCCGCTGTTCGATCCCGAGGGCGAGCGGGTGCGCGCCTTGCAACCGCTTCCGGCATAGAGGTATCGTCGCCATACCTATTGACCTGGCGGTGGTGGGATGCCGTCGCGACCGGGAGTAGCGGGCAATGTTCAAGAAGATCATCTGGGCGACGGACGGATCGGAGCACGCGGACCGGGCGCTTGAGGTCGCACGATCGCTAGCGTCCGAGAACGGCGGCTCGGTGCTGGCGGTGCACACCGTCGAGTACCTCGTCGGACCCGGCGGCCGCGGGGCGCCCCCGGAGGTGCCCGACGACGACGAGCGGCTGGTCAAGATCAAGAGCCAGGTCGCGGAGCTGGCGAAGGACGGCGTCGAGGCCGACGTGAAGGTCGCCCAGGGCGGCTCGACCGGCGCGGCGCACACGCTCGCCCGCGTCGCCCAGGAAGAGGGCGCCGACCTGATCGTGATCGGAAGCCGTGGCCACACGGCGCTCGCGGGGTTGCTGCTCGGCAGCGTCACGCAGCGGCTGCTGCACATCGCCCCGTGCCCGGTGCTGGTGGTGCCGGCGTAGCGGCTGCCGGGCGATCGCGCGGGCTCCGCGGGCGAGCGATGGCGAGTTGCGTCGCATATGCGGACGAGATTCGCCATCGTTCCGTGCCGTGACCGACGCCACCCCGCAGCCAGCCGTCGGTGAGGACGCGCCGATCTTCGAGGTGCTCTCGACGCTGCGCGCGATGAGGCGCCTGAAGCCCGACCCCGTTGCAGACGACCTGCTTGAACGACTCGTTCAGGCAGCGACCTGGGCGCCGAGCGGCTCGAACCTCCAGTCCTACGAGTTCGTGGTCGTCACCGACCGCGAGGTGATGCGCCGGCTCTCGCGGCTGTGGTCCCGCAGCGTCGATGCGTACATCGCCAGCATCGGCCGCGTCACGCCGGCAGCGCAGGACCGTGGGATCAGGGAGGCCGTCCTCTACCAGCGCGACCACTTCCACGAGACGCCGGCTGTGATCATCGCGTGCTACCGCAAGACAGCGGTCGACCCGGCGACGACGGCGCGGCTGCTCCGCGCCCTGTCACCGGGCGAGGCGGCACGGCTGATCGCGCGCGGACCGCGGGTCGGCGTGCTCGGGGAGGCGTCCTCGGTCTACCCGGGGGTCCAGAACCTGCTGCTCGCGGCGCGGGCGCTCGGGCTCGGCGCCGTGATCACGGTCTGGCACCTGATGCTCGAGCACGAGTGGAAGCGGGAGCTCCGCATCCCTCGGGACGTCAACACGTTCGCGGTGGTGCCAGTCGGCTGGCCTCGCGGCCGCTTCGGTCCGGTCAGCCGCCGCCCGGCTGCAGAGGTGATCCACCGGAACTGCTGGTGACCGGCGTCGTCGACGTCGTCGTCGGCGTCGTGGTCGTGGTCGTGGTGGTGCTCGTCGGCGTCGTTGTGACCGGTGTCGCCTTGACCGTCAGGGCGTGCGCGATCAGCTGGGAGCCGACCTTCGAGTAGCGGACGCGGACGGTGTCGCCCGCGACGACGCTGTCCATCCCCTTCCCCGCGAGTCCGGCGGTTGAGATCGTGCGGGTCGCCCCGCTCGCGCCCTGGAGCGTGAACGAGCTGCCATCCGGCGCGATCGCGCCAACGGTGCCCGTCGCCGTCAGCGACCCCGGGTACGTGACCGCGGTCGCAATCATCGTCCCCGACGAGAGCTCCCTGTAGCGGACCCTGACCTTCTCGCCCGCAACCAAGCCGGCCAGGATGCTCGACGACCCGGCCTGCAGCCCGAAGCTCTGGCCCGAGCCGGTCCTGCTCTTCAGCACCCAGGGCAGCAGGTGGTAGGGCCTGAACGCGGGGTTGTAGGTGTCGGGCGCTCCGTCGTTCAGCCAGCCCGCGCCGCCCGCCGCGTCCGCGCCCTCGCCGCCGTCGGAGGTCCCGAAGAAGCGGCCGTTGATGTTCATGAAGATGTGGACCGTCGGGTGGTCCCAGAGCGTCACCTCGACCGGGCCCCTGCCGACGCCCGGGGCGATCAACCGCTGATGTCGGAGCTGGGTGATGATCCCGTCGTCGCGGGGGACGCCAGTGCCCGGGGTCCACAGCCCGGCGCCGGCGAGCGCCGCCCCGACCGCCCCCGAGCAGTCGAAGCCGGTCCGCTTGCCGTCGTAGCCCGGGCCCGGGATCCCGATGCTCGCATTCCCGGCCGAGCTATGGCCGCCGCCGTACACGTAGGGCGTGTCCATGGCCAGGATCCGGTTGGCGGTCGCGATCAGCGCATTGACGACGCCGATCCGGCGTCCGGGCGTCTGCACGGTTAAAGACGAGCCTTCGAGGAGGCCGACGGTGCCCGTCACGGTGCCGCGCGCGATCGCGCGCGCGCCGGCCGCGGATGCGACGACGCCGCTGTTGGCGGTCGTGACCGCCAGCGCAGCCGGCGGTGCGGCGAGCGCGGCGGCGACGGCGCAGCCGGCGAACGTCTTGCGTTTAAAAACCGACCGTGCCACGAACAAACCTGCCCCTCCCCGCGAACGATGCTTCCAGAGTTCGGTATGCGGAACTTTGGCAGCAAAGTTCCGCGCGCGTCAACCGGGCTACGGCGGTACAGTGACGGGCTCCGGTGGTACACTGACGTACCGATGTCTGTGGTGACCGAGCAAACCGGGCCCGCGGCCAGCCCTGCCGCGGAGCCGAGGCCGACCGACAGCGGCGCCCCGTCGTCGCCCGCCGGCCCCGTCGACGACGACGCGCCGCTCGCGCTGCCGCCGGCGATCGAGCTGCCCCAGCTGGCCCAGGCAATCGGCTTCGGGCTCAGGCCGCTCACCTTCAATCTCCACAATCAGCGGCGGTTCGGCGACGTCTGGCAGATGCGGCTTCCGACCCGCCGGGACGCGTTCGTGGTCACGTGCCATCCCGACCACATCAAGTCGGTCTTCACCGCCAAGGCCGACGACGCGCCATCGGCCACCCGGGAGAGCCCGCTGCGTCCGATCCTCGGCCCGAACTCGGTGCTCAACCTGATCGGCGCGCGTCACATGCGCCAGCGCAAGCTGCTGCTGCCCCCGTTCCACGGCGAGGCGGTCAAGCAGTACGTCGAGATGATCAAGGAGGTCGCCGAGCGGGAGATCGACCGCTGGGAGCCCGGCAGGAGGTTCGCGCTCGCGCCGCGGATGCAGGCGGTCACACTCGACGTGATCATGGCCGGGATCTTCGGGATCGAGGGGAGCGCCCAGCCGGGGTCGCTCGAGTACGACCTCAAGGAGACGCTGCGGCGGTTCCTGCGGATGTCGACGCGGCCGTACTGGATGGTCGTCGAGCTGCAGAACATGGGACACGCGGAGCCGCGCGGCCTGCTGCGGAAGATCCTCAGCCACAGTGACAAGCTGATGTACGAGGTGATCCGCCAGCGGCGCGCCGCCGGCGCGAGCGCCGACCGTCGCGATGTCCTGTCGCTGCTGCTCGAAGCGCGCGACGAGGACGGCGAGCCGCTCAGCGACGCCGAGCTGCGCGACGAGCTGGCGACGCTCGTGCTCGCCGGGCACGAGACCACGGCCAACTCCCTCGCGTGGACGTTCGAGCGACTGGTCCGGTTTCCCGCCGCGTATGACCGACTGCGCGAGGTGGTCCGTTCGGACGACAACGACGAGGCGGACGCGTACGTCGAGGCGACGATCTACGAGGGTATGCGCGCCCGGCCCGTGATCCCGATGGTGGTCCGGCTCGTGCAGCGGCCGTGGCGGCTCGGCCCGTACGTGGTTCCGGCCCAGAGCCCCGTCGCGCTCAGCATCGTCGGCGTCCATCACCGCGAGGACGTGTACCCCGAGCCGTACGCCTTCCGGCCCGAGCGGTTCCTCGAGAAAAAGCAGCCGGATGACCCGGGCGCGGACCAAAAGGGCGAGGCCGGACGCCGAGCGGTCCGCAAGCCCGGGACTTATACGTGGATCCCCTTCGGCGGCGGCATCCGCCGGTGCCTGGGCGCGACGCTGGCGATGGCGGAGCAGCAGCTGGTGCTGTCGGCGATCGCCCGCCGCACCGACCTCGCAGCCGTCGATCCCAAGCCCGAGCCCGCCCGTCAGCGCAACGTCACGATGATCCCCGGCCGAGGCGGGGAGGTCGTCGTGCTCTCCAAACGCTGAGCGTGCCTATCGACCATCGCGAGCGGCTGATCGCGGCGATGGCCGCGTCGGTCGAGGAGCGGGGCTACGGCGAGACCACCGTCGCCGACGTCGTCCGGATCGCGCGGACTTCGCGCCGCACGTTCTATGAGCACTTCGAAGACCGGGCCGACTGCTTCCTGGCGCTGTTCGACGCGACCAACGACGAGGTGATCGCCGCGGTCGCCGCTGCACCGGAGCCGTCGGGGCCGTGGGGGAGCCAGGTCGAGCAGGCGCTCGGCGCCTATCTGGACGCGGTCATCTCCCGGCCCGCGCTGTTCCAGAGCTTCGTGCGGGAGCTGCCGGCGCTCGGCGGGCGCGGGGCCGAGCACCAGCTCGCGGCGATCGAGCGGTTCGCGCGGCAGCTGGTCGAGCTGGTGGAGCGGGCGCGTCGGGCACAGCCGGCGCTCGACGCCGGGCCGCTCGGCGTCGACGAGGCGATCATGATCGTCGGCGGCGTGCGCGAGCTGATGGTGATCGCCGCGCAGCAGGGTCGTGACGTGCGCGAGCTGCGCCCGACGATCGCCGCGGTCGTGAACGCGATCGTCCGGAGCGCGGTCGTCGGCGCCTAGCTCGGGCGGGGGCGGCTCAGCCGGTCTCGGCGCCGAGCGTTCGCGCGGTCTTCGACTTCGGGATCTCAGACTGCTCGGGGGCGGTGCCGAGGATCCGGTCGCCGACCGTCGAGGTGACGCCGAACCAGTAGTGCTCGTTCTTGAAGTGGTGCAGGCGATGGCCGCGCCAGATCGAGCGGTAGTAGCGGCCCTGCGGGCGATACGGCGTGTGGATCAGGAAGTGGCACCACTCGTACGCGCCGAGGATCGCGTAGCTCACCAGGAGCCCGGTCGCCGCGTGGGCCAGCCGGTCGCCGCCGACCAACGCGTGGATCGGGAACGACAGTCCCCAGACCGTGAGCGCGATCAGCGGGATGAAGATCAGCACCGCGTAGGTCGGGATCAGGACGCCGTCGAGCTCCGCGGGGGCCATGTGATGCGCGCGGTGCTCGCGTGCCGCGACCAGGTCGTAGCGGTAGCCGCCGAGCCGGATCGGCTTGGCGTGCAGCAGATACACGTGGATCGCCCACTCGGCCAGCGGCGTCCCGACGATCACGGCGACCGCGACGGCGGCGTCGCGCCAGTCCCAGCTGCCGAGCGCGATCCTGAGCGCCAGTGCTCCGACGATCGCGGCGACCAGGATTGGCGGCGTGCGGCGACGAACGAACGAGCGCCAGCAATCGCCGAGCGTGAGCACGCTCGGATCGCGCCGCGGAATCGAGTCCGCGGGTGCGGTGAGACTGTCGTCGCGGTCCTGCGCCGGCCGTCCTGCCACGGCCGCGCGCCCGGCGCCTTCCCTCATGCGGAGAAGGATATGCCCTCTCCGGCGCACGAGCGCTACCACTGTTCGGGTGCGCGGCGCGACGGGGTAGGCTCAATGATCGGCATGGCGGTCAAGGCCGAGCGAGTCGGATCCGAGCTGGTCGAGGCCGTCCTCGAGCGCATCCGAGAGGAGCTGTCGGAGGACGAGGCGGCGCTGTGCGAGCCGTGGGTCAGGCAGTACTACCGCTGGGTGCCGCCCGAGGATCTCGCTCGCCGCAGCGAGGAGGAGCTGTACGGGGCCGCCGTCGCGCACTGGCGGCTGGCGCGTTCACGCCGGCCCGGCGAGGCGAAGCTGCGGGTGCTGAACCCGACGTCCGAGTGCGACGGGTTCGAGTCGCCGAGGACCGTCGCCCAGATCGTCTCCCACGACATGCCGTTCATCGTCGACTCCGTCACGATCGAGCTCGGTCGCGAGGGCCACAGCATCGACCTCGTGATCCATCCGGTGATCAGGGTCCGTCGCGATCCGGAGGGGCGGATGCTCGAGGTGCTCGAGCCGGACGTGGAGGCGTCCGACGCCACGGCGGAGTCGGTACTTCAGGCGGAGCTGGTGCGCGAGCCCGACGAGGAGCGGCTGGAGCAGCTGCGTGACGGGATCCAGCGCGTGCTCGACGAGGTCCGGGCAACGGTCGAGGACTGGCATCCGATGCGCGACAAGATGCGCGAGCTCGCCGCCGGACTGGATCGGAACGAGGAGGCGGCCGCGTTCCTCAGCTGGGTCGCGGACGGCCACTTCACGTTCCTCGCCTACCGCGAGTACGACCTGCTCGAGCACGGACACGATGTCGGCGTCGAGGCGATCGAGGGGTCCGGGCTCGGAGTGCTCCGACGTCGGCCGGCCTCGTCGTTCAAACGGCTGCGCCCGAAGGCGGTCGAGCTTGCCCGCAGGCCGAACCCGCTGATCCTGACCAAGGCGAACTCGCGCTCGACGGTCCACCGCCCCGCGTACCTGGACTACATCGGCGTCAAGCGGTTCGGCGAGCACGGCGAGGTGGTCGGCGAACATCGGTTCCTGGGGCTCTACACGAGCGCGGTCTACCGGATCAGCCCGCGCGAGATCCCGGTCCTGCGCGGCAAGGTCGAGACGGTGCTCGAGCGCGCGGCGCTCCCCCTCGGCAGCCACGACGAGAAGGCCCTGATCGAGATCCTCCAGACGCTGCCGCGCGACTCGCTGCTGCAGATCGCCGAGGACGAGCTGTTCGAGCTCGCGATCGGCCTACTCGCGCTTGGCGAGCGGCCGTGGGTGAGGTTGTTCGTGTGGAGCGATCCGCTCGACCGGTTCGTCTCCTGCCTGGTGACGATTCCACGCGACCGCTACAACACCGACAACCGCGAGCGGATCGGCCGGATCCTGCTCGATGCGTTCGCCGGCAGGCAGCTCGACTGGACCGTCCAGTTGTCCGAGTCGATTCTCGCGCGCGTCACGTACGTGATGCGGTGCACCGACGGCGTGCCCGACGACTACGACGCGGAGGCGCTCGAGGAGCAGCTGTTCCGGATCACACGCGCCTGGACGGACGACCTCAGGGCCGCGCTGGTCGTCGAGCACGGCGAGCAGCAGGGCCTGCGGCTGTACCGCCGCTACCGGGACGCGTTCGGCACCGCGTACCGATCGGACACGGACGCCGCTACGGCGGTGCGGGACATCGCTCGGCTCGAGCGGATGTGCGAGGGCGAGGGGGCGAGCATCAACCTCTACAGCCCGCGGCAGCCTGGAGCCGAGGCGCTTCGATGCAAGCTGTACAGCACCGGCGGCGTGTCGCTGTCGGACGTGCTGCCGACGTTCGAGCACATGGGTGCGAGGGTGGTCGACGAGCGCCCGTACCGGGTCGCTCCCGACGGCGCCGACCCGATGTGGATCTACGACTTCGGCCTTCGGCTGCGAGCCGAGGACGTCGAGTCGGTCAGGGTGCTGTTCGAAGCAGCGTTCCTGGACGCCCGCAGGGGCCTGCTCGAAGACGACGGGCTCAACGCGCTCGTGCTCGCGTCGGTCCTCCCCGGGCGCGAGGTGACGGTGCTGCGCGCGATCGCCAAGTACCTCCGGCAGGCCGGGATCGCGTACTCCGATGCATACATCGAGCGCACCCTCGTCGCCCATCCCGACATCGCCCGGCTGCTCGTGAAGATGTTCCTCGCCCGGCTCGACCCGGACCGGTCGGCGTCCGATCTCGCCGAGCGCCTCGCGCGGGCGATGGAGAAGGCGATCGACGACGTCCCGAGCCTCGACGAGGACCGGATCCTCCGCAACTTCCTGGCCGTTGTCAGCGCGACGACCCGGACCAGCTACTTCCGGGACGAGTCCGACGCGCCGCCCGAGTACCTCTCGTTCAAGCTCGAGCCGGCGACCGTGCCGGCGGTCCCGGAGCCGCGCCCCAGATTCGAGATCTTCGTCTACTCGCCGAGGTTCGAGGGCGTCCACCTGCGGGGCGGCAAAGTCTCGCGCGGCGGGATCCGGTGGTCGGACCGGCCGGAGGACTTCCGTACCGAGATCCTCGGGCTCGCGAAGGCGCAGATGATCAAGAACTCGCTGATCGTGCCGGTCGGTGCGAAGGGGGGGTTCGTGCTCAAGCGGGCGCCGAGCGACCCGGACGAGCTGCGCGAGGAGGCGCGTGCCTGCTATCGGCTGTACCTCGCGGGGTTGCTCGACCTCACCGACAACATCCGCGAGCGGGAGGTGGTTGGGCCCGGGCGCGTCGTTCGTTACGACGAGGACGACCCGTACCTGGTGGTCGCCGCGGACAAGGGAACCGCGACGTTCTCGGACCTGGCCAACGAGGTCGCCAACGAGTACGGGTTCTGGCTTGGCGACGCGTTCGCGTCGGGGGGCTCGCGAGGGTACGACCACAAGCAGATGGGGGTGACCGCGCGCGGAGCGTGGGAGGCGGTCAAGCGCCACTTCCGCGAGCTCGGCGTCGACATCCAGACCGAGCCGTTCACGGTCGTCGGGATCGGCGACATGTCCGGCGACGTGTTCGGCAACGGGATGCTGCTCTCGCGCCGGACCAGGCTCGTCGCCGCGTTTGACCACCGGCACGTGTTCCTCGACCCCGATCCGGACCCCGACGCCGGCTTCGCCGAGCGCGAGCGGCTGTTCAAGCGCGGCGACTGCACCTGGGCCGACTACGACCCCGGTGCGATTTCCGAGGGCGGGGGCGTGCACGGCCGCGATCAGAAGTCGATCGCGATCACCCCGCAAGTCGCGGAGGCCCTGTCGTTCGACGTCGCGGAGTGTTCGCCCGCGGAGCTGATCCGCGCAATCCTGCGCGCCCCCGTTGACCTGCTGTTCAATGGCGGCGTCGGCACGTACGCGAAGGCGTCGGACGAGGAGAACGCCGACGTCGACGACAAGGCCAACGACGGGGTGCGCGTCGACGGGCGCGAGCTCCGCTGCCGGGTCGTCGGCGAGGGCGGGAACCTCGGGTTCACCCAGCGCGGCCGGATCCAGTACGCGATCGCCGGCGGGCCCGATCAGCAGGGCGGCAAGATCAACACCGACTCGATCGACAACGTCGGCGGGGTCAACGCTTCCGACCACGAGGTCAACATCAAGATCCTGCTCGACGGGCTCGTCGACGACGGCAAGCTGACCGTCGAACAACGCAACGAGCTGCTGGTCGAGATGACCGACGCGGTCGCGGAGCAGGTCCGCTACGGCTCCTACACCCAGACGCAGGCGCTCAGCATCGACGCCGTCGAGGCCCCCGGGATGATCGACGTCCACGCGCGTCTGATCCGGCGGCTGGAGCAGGTCGCCGATCTCAAGCGCGAGCTCGAGTTTCTCCCCAGCGAGGACGAGATCTCCGACCGCAAGGCCGCGCATCAGGGGCTCGTGTCGCCCGAGCTCGCGATCGTGATGGCGTACGCGAAGATCTACCTGTTCGGCCGCCTGCTCGAGTCCGACCTGCCCGACGACGAGGATCTCTTTGGCGACCTGAAGCAGTACTTCCCGCCGCCGCTGCCCGACCGCTACGGCCAGCAGATGCGCGAGCACCGCCTGCGCCGGGAGATCGTCGCGACGGCGATCGCCAACCAGCTGGTGGAGCGGGTCGGGACGACGTTCGCGTTCCGGCTCACCGACGAGGCCGACGCCTCGCCGGTGCTGCTGGCTCGCGGGTACGCGGTGGCTCGCGAGGTATTCGAGATGCGCGCGTTCTGGGACGCGGTTCAGCAACTCGACAACCAAGTCGACGCCCAGATCCAGCTCGAGATGCTGATCGAGGGCAGGCGGCTGGTGGAGCGGGCGACGCGGTGGCTGGCCGAGGACCAGGCTGGCCCACTCCGGATCGGGGAGACGGCGCGGCGCTTCGAGCCCGGCGCCCGGCTGCTGGGCGGAGTCGCTGCCCGACGTCCTCGACGACGCCGGCCGCGAGCGGTTCGAGGACGGGGTGGCGCGGCTGGCGGACGGCGGCGTCCGCAGTGGCTGGCCGTGCGGGTCGCGTCGGATGCGTTCGCTGCCGGCGGCTTTCGACATCGTCGCGGTCGCGACCGAGGTGGGCGCCGAGCTGCGGCCGGTGATGGACGATCTATTTCGGGCTCGGAGGCCCGTCTCGAGGTGAGCTGGCTCCGCGAGCGGATCACCGAGCTGCCGCGGACCAACCGGTGGGAAGTCGCTGACCCGCTCGGCGCTGCGCAGCGACCTGACGGCGGTCCACCGGCGATTGACCGCCGAGGCGCTGTCGAGCGCTCCCGAGCGCGCCGGCGCCGAGCAGGCGATCGACGCGTGGTGGGAAGCCCATGGACAGGCGATCCGGCGGTGGCTCGCGACCGCGGCCGACATCAGGGCCGCTCGGATCTACGACACGACGACGCTGCCGGTCGCGCTCCGCGAGCTGCGGGCGCTCGTCAGCTGACCGGGACGGACGCGGCTGTAGTAGACCGAGCCGTTCGGGTTGATCCAGTCGAGCCGAACCGCGCCGGCGCCAGGGATCGTCACGTGCGTTGTAGACGAACCCCTCGCTGCTGGTGGTCTGGACCGGGCGCGAGCTCCTTCCAGGTCGTCGAGCCCTTCGCGCTGGAAGTCGATCAAGCCGTTCTGCGTCGTCGTGTGCACCGCCGGCCGGAACTGGCCCCAGATCGCGCGGTTGGAGCCGTGCCTGCCTTCGGCAGCCAGATCGGGACCTGGAATGCGGAGAACGAGGGCTTCGCGGTGCCGTTCTGGAACTCGAGCCCCGTCTGGAACGTGCTCCAGTACAGCGCGCTGCCCTTCTTCGTGCGCGGGCTTGGGCGGGCTGTCGACCAGCAGGAACTGGGTATATGCCTTCACGTACGGCCACTGCCACATCATGTACTCGCCCTGGTTGATCCACGCCGCCTGCTGGGCGAGCGTCGTGTGGATGTAGGGGTTCGGCGGATTGGTCTTGAAGCCCCACTCGGTCAGGTACAGCGGGACGCCACCGGGGCGGCTGCTTGCCGTACGCGCCGAAGATCCGGTTGAGCGTCCGCTCGAACGAGGGGATGTTGAAGAGCGTCACGTAGCCCTTGCTCGGGTCGCGGCGGTTGGGCGCGGCCTCGAACCCGTAGGGGTGGTGCGCGTAGCCGGTGTTGAAGAGGCCCGGATGGGCGCTCGCGAAGCTCGAGGCGGGCCCCTTCGTCGGGCAGCCGAACGCCTTCGCCGCCTTCCCGCGCAGCGGCCGGTCGCTCGAGCCGACGCAGTAGACGGCCTGCATGAACGGGACCGGGGACATGATCCCGCGGTTCGCGGTCTCGCCGACGAGGATCGTGTCGGCGGCGTGGCCGGTTGCGGACAGGCCGCTGTAGCCGGCATCCACGAGGCTGCGGTAGTCACTCGGCTGAAGCAGGATCTTCGTCCCGTGGGGGCCTTTCTTGAACCACGGGTTCATCC
Source organism: uncultured Solirubrobacterales bacterium (assembly GCA_963770735.1). Classification (GTDB taxonomy): domain Bacteria; phylum Actinomycetota; class Thermoleophilia; order Solirubrobacterales; family Solirubrobacteraceae; genus Palsa-465. The sequence continues at coordinate 1,074,671 of CAVYRB010000003.1, forward strand.
ACGAGCGCTCGTTCGGCTCGTTCCAGATGCCCCACTGGCTGACGCGCGCCGGCGGCGGGGAGGCGTGGGGCGTCGCGGCGGGCTTGGCCGCGCCGGGGATCGGGACGCCGGGGATGATCGATCCGTTCGACGTCGCGGTCGCCGGGGCGCCGAAATCGTACGTGCCGCTGTAGCGAGTTCCCGCCGCCTCGACGAAGTTCTGGTAGTCCCGCGGGTTGGGCATCCAGCCGACGGCCGGCCCCTGGCCGGCGTGCCGGTTTGCGGCCGGAACCGCCCACAGCGGAGCCGGGCCGATCACGAGGAAGTAGACGTTCATCCCGAGCTCGTGGGCGACGTCGACGAGTGTGTCCCACCGGCCCCAGGCGCCGGATGGATAGTCGGCCGGATTGGTCGCGTCGAAGTTCGCGGGCCGCTTCGTCGAGTTGGCGTTGGGTGCGATCAGCTGCCAGACGAGCGAGACCTTGACGGTGTCGACCCCGAGCGTGTGCAGCGTCGAGAGCGTCTGCAGCATGTGGCTGGTCGGGACGTAGATGAGCTGGTCGTCGTCGAGCAGCGAGGTTTGCTCGGTGGTCGACGCGAGTGCATGTGATGGCAGCGCGCAGGCCATCGCTACGACGAGGCCCACCGCCGCGATAACCATTCGCCGACGGCTCATCGGGAGGGGATGGTAGAGAGCGGTTCGCGTGCGCGCGTCGGTCACTGACAGCGGTTAACACGTCGGACAAGCGAGTGGAGCGCGTATGTCAGCAAATCGACGACCAGCGCCACGGCGAACGCGAGCGGGCCGGTGAGCAGGCGGCCTGCCAACCGTGAGAACACCCGCGCCAAGCTATCGTCTGCTGCTCATGCCGAGCGTCAAGACAAGCGTCACCGAGCTCCCCGAGTCGCGCGTGCGGCTCGAGGCCGAGGTGCCGGCAGAAGAGGTGGACCGGCGCGTCACCGAGGCCGCGAGGCAGCTCGGACGCCAGATGAAGGTCCCCGGTTTCCGCCGCGGGAAAGTGCCCCCGCCGATCGTGATCCGCAGGCTCGGGCGCGAGGCGGTGCTCGACGAGGCGCTGCGCAAGCACCTCGGCAGCTGGTACGCGGACGCGATCCAGGGCGCGGGGATCGCGCCCGTCGGACAGCCCGAGCTCGACGTCTCCTCGCTACCCGGCGAGGGCGAGCCGCTGTCGTTCTCGATCGAGATCGGAGTTCGCCCCGGTGCGAAGCTCGGCGAGTACAAGGGCCTCGAGGTCGGGCGTCGCGAGCCCGAGGTCGAGGAGTCAGGGATCGACGAGGAGCTCGAGCGGCTGCGCGACCAGTTCGCCACGCTCGACACGGTCGACCGGCCCGCGGCCGAGGCCGACCAGGTGGTCATCGACTACACGGGCTCGATCGACGGCGAGCCGTTCGACGGCGGCGCTGGACGCGATCAGCTGATCGAGCTCGGCTCGGGGAGGCTGATCCCCGGGTTCGAGGAGCAGCTGATCGGAGCCTCGGCGGGCGATCAGCGGACCGTCGAGGTCACCTTCCCCGAGGACTACCAGGCAGAGCAGCTCGCGGGCCGGACGGCCCAGTTCGATGTCGGCGTCACTGAGGTCAAGTCGAAGCGGCTGCCCGAGCTCGACGACGAGTTCGCCTCGGACGCCGGCGGTTTCGACACGCTCGCGGAGCTGCGCGAGGACATCGCCGGCCGTATCCGCGATGCCGACGAGCGGTCGGTCGAGCGGGAATTTGAGCAGGCAGTGCTCGATGCCGCCGTCGACAACGCGAAGGTCGACGTGCCAGAACAGCTCGTCCACGCGCGCGCACACGAGCTGCTCGAGGACACGTTCTCGGCGCTCGCGCGTCAGGGGATCTCAAAGGAGGCGTATCTCCAGATCGCCGGCAAGGACGAGGAAACGCTCGCCCACGACGCCGAGCCCGACGCCGATCAGGCGCTGAAGCGCGAGGCGGTGCTCGCGGCGGTCGTCGAGGCGGAGGGCATCGAGCCGACCGACGAGGACGTCCGCGAGGCGCTCGAGCCATCGGCCGAGCGCTCGGGCACGTCGGTCGACGAGCTGCTCGAACGGCTTCGCGCGGACGACCGGCTCGATCGCCTCCGCGAGGACATCGCCTCCCGCCAGGCGCTCGAGCTGCTCGTGCGCGAGGCGAAGCCGATCCCGGTTGAGCAGGCCAAGGCTCGCGAGAAGCTCTGGCAGCCCGGCAAGGAGGAGGGGGAGGGGCAGGGCTCGGGGCAGTTGTGGACCCCGGGCAGCTGAGCGGGCGAGGCCCGGAGCCGGACGCGGTCACCCGGCCCCGAGCTGGACGCCGTCACCCGGCCCGGAGCTGATGCGTTTACCCCGGCCCGGAAGGCGCCCCGTCCCCCGTTGCTACATTCGGCAGGAATCCGCCCGAGGAAGCGAAAGAAGCGAGGACGATGAGCCCACTCGTACCGATGGTCGTTGAGCAGACCTCCCGCGGGGAGCGGGCCTTCGACATCTACAGCCGCCTGCTCAACGAGCGGATCATCTTCCTCGGCACGCCGATCGACGATCAGATCGCGAACCTGATCGTGGCGCAGCTGCTTCACCTCGAGTCCGAGGACCCGGACAAGGACATCTCGATCTACATCAATTCCCCGGGCGGCTCGGTGTACGCCGGCCTGGCGGTGTACGACACGATGCAGTTCATCAAGCCCGACGTGCAGACGATCTGCGTCGGGATCGCGATGTCGATGGGCGCGCTGCTGCTCGCCGGTGGCGCGCACGGCAAGCGGATGGCGCTCCCGAACGCGAAGATCCTGATCCACCAGGTGTCCTCCGCGTTCCAGGGTCAGGCCACCGACATCGAGATCCACGCGGCCGAGATCATCGACGTCCGCCGCAGGCTCGACGAGATCATCGCCAACCACACCGGCCAGGAGCTGGAGAAGGTCCGGCAGGACACCGAGCGCGATTACTTCATGAGCTCAGAACAGGCGAAGGACTACGGAATCATCGACCGGGTGATCTCGCAGCACTGAGCGTCTACCCTTAGTGCCGCGGGTCGCCTCCGGGCGACTTCTGGAGAGGGCAACACATGGCACGTCCCACCGACTCCAACGAACAGCTTCTTTGCAGCTTCTGCGGAAAGAGTCAGCGGCAGGTCAAGAAGCTGATCGCTGGGCCGGGTGTCTACATCTGCGACGAGTGCATCGATCTCTGTAACGAGATCATCGACGAGGAGCTCACCGCACCGCCGAGCTTCGACATCGAGAACCTCCCCAAGCCGCGCGAGATCTACGACGTCCTGAACGAGTACGTCGTCGGCCAGGAGCAAGCGAAGCGCACCCTCTCGGTAGCGGTCTACAACCACTACAAGCGGGTCCAGATGATGCAGTCCGATGAGAACGACATCGAGCTGCAGAAGTCGAACATCCTGCTGCTCGGGCCGACCGGCTGCGGCAAGACACTGCTCGCGCAGACGCTCGCGAAGATCCTCAACGTCCCGTTCGCGATCGCCGACGCGACCGCGCTTACCGAGGCCGGCTACGTCGGCGAGGACGTCGAGAACATCCTCCTGAAGCTGATCCAGGCCGCCGACTACGACGTCAAGAAGGCCGAGACCGGGATCATCTACATCGACGAGGTCGACAAGATCGCGCGCAAGGCCGACAACCCGTCGATCACGCGCGACGTGTCCGGCGAGGGCGTCCAGCAGGCGCTGCTGAAGATCCTCGAGGGGACGACCGCCTCGGTGCCCCCGCAGGGCGGCCGGAAGCACCCCCACCAGGAGTTCCTCTCGATCGACACGACCAACGTGCTGTTCATCTGCGGCGGCGCGTTCGCGAACCTCGACAAGGTGATCGAGCGCCGGATCGGCCACCAGGGGATCGGGTTCGGCGCGTCGATCAAGACCAAGGACCAGCGCGACCTCGGCGAGATGTTCGAGCACTGCCTTCCGGAGGACCTGATCATGTACGGGCTGATCCCCGAGTTCATCGGGCGACTGCCGGTGATGAGCGCAATTCATCAGTTGTCGCGTGACGAGCTCATGCAGATCCTGACCGAGCCGCGGAACGCTTTGGTCAAGCAGTTCCAGCGCTTCTTCCAGTTCGACGGGATCGAGCTCGTGTTCGCCGACGACGCGCTGTCGTCGGTCGCCGACAAGGCGCTCGAGCGCGAGACCGGCGCCCGCGGCCTGCGCTCGATCATCGAGGAGGTGCTGCTCGAGGTCCAGTTCGAGCTGCCCTCCCGCCGCGACGTCCGCAAGTGCGTCGTCACGCGCGAGACGATCGAGAAGGACGTCCCGCCGACGCTCGTCACGGTCGCGGCGCCCGAAGAAGAAGCGGCCTAGCTCCGCTGAGCTCGCTCGCGTCGGCTGCGGCAGGCCGAAACGGCGGCAGTGAGGGGGGCTGGACGGGGGTCGGTCGTGGATGGAAGCGCGTACGGCGTCTCGGGGAAGGCCGGAGTCGTCGTCGAAGGGCGGGGTCGTCGTCCGCAAGACGTGACATTCGCTGCCGCGCGTGACCGCGCTTGTCACGGTGGCCCGCTCAGAGCGGGTGAACGTGACCTTCGCGCTTCGGGGCGGCGCGATTGTCGTGTTCGCCTGGTGGAGTCAGCGCGAAAGCCAGCTCAAGGGCACGAACGTTGCGACCTCGTTCGCCCAGCAAGAGTTCGCAACGAAAGTGCCCGTGGCGGGCGTTTTCGTTGCGAACGTGGCCGGTGCTAACGCAGTTCGCAACGTTTGTGCCTCTGGGCGAACGCCCGAGCCAGTCACCCGCGCCCGTCACCGTCCTCGGGTCGCCTCCTCAAAGCCTCGCGGCGGCACCCCACCGCGGTTGCCTCCTCAAAGCCTCCCGGCGACACCCCACCGCAGCCCTCAGCTGAGCGCGAACAGCCGCCACTCGCCAGGGACGCCCCTGAGCGCGTGTACGCCCCGGTCCTCGAACTCGAGCTCCGAGCCGATCACGAGATCGCGCACGGTTCCCGACACGAGCACCTCGCCCGGCCCGGCGATCGCTGCGACCCGGGCGCCGATGTGGACCGCCATCCCGCCGACGTCCGAGCCGATCGTCTCGACCTCGCCCGTGTGCACGCCGACCCGGACGCGGAGACCGAGCCGGTCGACTTCGACGGCGATCGCCTGAGCGGCCCGAACCGCACGTGCCGGTCCGTCGAAGGTTGCGAGGAAGCCGTCGCCGAGCTGCTTCACCTCGGTGCCACCGAACCGCTCGAGCCCGCGCCTGACGATCGCGTTGTGCTCCTCGAGCAGGTCGCGCCACCGCCGGTCCCCGAGCCGGGCGGCAACCGTCGTCGAGTCGGCGATGTCCGTGAACAGCAGCGTCGCCAGCACCCGCTCGGACTCGTGGCCGGGTCTGACGCCGGTGAGGAACTCCTCGACCTCCTCGAACCACTCCTCGCTGTACTGGGTCGACGGAAGCGTGTCCTCCCCGGGGATCTCCACGAATCTCGCGCCTGGAATCGCGTCGGCGACCTGGCGGCCGAGCTCGGGCGGCACCACCTTGTTCTCGCGCCGGTGGATCACGAGCGTCGGCACGCGGATCGTCGGCAGGATCTCGCGGATGTCGGCCTGCAGGTTCATCTCGATCAGCTTCTGCGCCATCGCCGGACTCGCCGCGTAGCGCTCGAGCTTGCCGAAGAACCGCGTCCAGCTCGGGTCCTCGGCCATGCTCGGGGTGAAGATCCGCGCGAGCTCGCCCTTGCCCCAGCTGCTCTGGACCGCGCGGCGCATGGGCTCGACGGTCTCGGGCGTGAGCACGGCGGCGCCGACGGCGGAGGTGTTCGTGAGGATCAGCGCCGACACGCGATCGGGATGCGTGGCCGCGTACATCGCGAACGCGCGGCCGGTGTCGCCGGTCGATGACAGCGCGGGGCGATCGAATCCCGCAGCGTCGATCACGGCGGTGATGTCCTCGCACTGCGCCTCGAGCGTGAGCGGCCCGTCGAGCGGGTCCGAGGCGCCCGTTCCACGGCGGTCGAAGACGGCCAGTCGCGCGAACCGGCCGTGGCGCTCCCAGAACCGCGCCATCACCGGCGACTCCCACATCACCTCGATGTGCGCGGCCGGTGAACCGGCCAGCACCACCTCGTGCGGCCCGCGGCCCGTCAGCTGGTAGGCAACGCTCAGATTCGCGCTGCGGGCGTATCTGGTCTCGGGCACACCCGACGGCGCAATCGTGGTCACGCCCCATCAGACGCCGGCAGGATCGATTAGGTTCCCGATCGGCGATGGCGTTCGACCTGACGATTGAGCTCTACAACACGCCCGGCGCGCTGGCCGAGGTCGCGGCTTCGATCAGCGACGCCGGCGTCAATATCGCCGCGGCGACGTGCATCGGCGCCGGCAAGACGGCCGAGCTGCACATCCTCGTCCCGCACGCGGAGGCCGCGCGGCACCTGCTCGCGATCTCGCACATCGCCATCACCCATGAGCGCGAGGTGGTGGTGGTCGACGTCCATGACCGCCCCGGCGTGCTCGCGGACCTCACCCGGAAGATCGCGCGCGCCGGGATCAACATCGATCTGGTGTACGTGGCGACGGACGACCGCGTTGTGTTCGGCGCGGCCGACATCGCCTCCCTGCGCGCGGCGCTCGAGAGCTTATGAACACGTACGACGTGATCGTGCTCGGCGGCGGTCCCGCCGGCGAGAACGTCGCGCACTACGCGGTCCGGAACAGCGAGCGCACCGCGGCGATCGTCGAAGCCGAGCTCCTCGGCGGCGAGTGCTCGTACTGGGCGTGCGTGCCGAGCAAGGCGCTGTTGCGCCCGGTCGATCTGCGTGACGCGGCGCGCGCCGTGCACGGCCTCGCCGAGACGCTCGGCGACCGCGAGCTGGATGTCGCTGCTGCGCTCACGCGCCGCGACTCGTTCGTCCACGACCACGACGACTCCGGGCAGGTCGAGTGGGCGAACGGGCTCGGTATCGACGTCGTCCGCGGACGGGCGCGGCTGACCGGCGAACGCGCGGTCGAGGTGAGCGTCCCCGACGGCGGCCTCGAAACGCTCGAGGCCCGTCACGCGGTCGTGATCGCGACGGGCTCGACCGCGGCGATCCCGCCGGTCGACGGGCTCCGGGACGCGAACCCGTGGACCTCGCGGGACGTCACCAACCTCCACGAAGTACCGGCGCGGGTCGCGGTGGTCGGCGGCGGCGTGGTCGGGTGCGAGGCAACGACGTGGCTCACCGGTCTCGGCGCGCGCGAGGTGACGATCATGGAGCCGGCGTCCTCGCTGCTCGCCCACCTGGAGCCGTTTGCCGGGGAGCTGATCGCCGGGCGGTTCCGCGAGCTCGGCGTGGGCGTACGCGTCGGCACGCCGCTTGAGTCGGTCAGCCGCGCGGGCGTCGAGGACACGGGCGTCGGCCGGATCCATGGCGGCCCGGCGACGGTGAGCGCGGGCGGCTCGAGCTTCGAGGTCGACGAGATCGTCGTCGCCGCCGGCCGTACGCCGGCCTCGCGCGAGCTCGGGCTCGAGCGCGTAGGACTCGACGTAAGCGGCTCGGACGAGTTCCTCGAGACCGATGACCACATGGCGGTCTCCGGAGCCGGTGAGTGGCTGTACGCGGTCGGCGACGTGAACGGGCGCGCGCTGCTCACGCACATGGGCAAGTACCAGGCGCGGATCGCCGGTGACGTGATCGCGGCCCGGGCGGAGGGGCGACCGCTCGACGGCCGGCGCTACCGTGACCTCGCCGACCGGGCGGCCATCCCGGCGGTGGTGTTCACCGACCCCCAGATCGCGTCGGTCGGGCTCACCGAGGCGAGCGCCCGCGAGCAGGGGATCGACGCCGAGACGCTCGAGCACGACCTGGCGTCGATTCGAGGGGCGGCGTTGCTGCGTGACGACTACGTGGGCCGGGCGAAGCTTGTCGTCGACCGTGCCACCGACACGCTCGTCGGGGCGACGTTTGTCGGCTCTGAGATCGCCGAGCTGCTGCACTCGGCGACGACCGCGATCGTCGGCAAGGTCCCGCTCGAGACGCTGTGGCACGCGGTCCCGTCGTTCCCGACGGTCAGCGAAGTCTGGCTGCGGCTGCTCGAGTCGCGGCGGTGAATCTGACGCGGGTGCTGGGCGGCGGCGACGGAGCCCCTGCCGCCGTCGCCGCCGCGATCAGCAGGATCGCGAGCACGATGCGAGCCGGCACCGGATGCGGCCGGCGTTGACTGACAGACCCGGCTCGCACCATCTCGCGTTCCTCCCACGGTACCGATTTGGTACGAACCCGCCTTTTGTACCAAAATTACGGCTTGACGCCAAGTAGCGCCGCGTACACGTCCCGAAGCCGGTCGAAGTCGCCGCGGAACCCGCGCGAGGCGTTGGCGTACAGGAACGACTCGCCCATCCGGACGATCGCGTACGCGATCACGTCGGGGTCGGATGGCGGCTGGTAGCCGCGGGCGACCTCCCCGTCGATCGCCTCCTTGATCAGCCCAACGACGTGGGGCTCGACGATCCCGTCGGGTGCGGTCAGGATCCGCTGGGCCGCCTCGCGCTCGTGCTCGAGGAACCGGCGGAACGCCGGGTCGCCGGCCAGCGCCCGCAGCTGGCGCTCGAACACGCCGACGAGCCGCTTGCCGCCGCGGCCGCGGCCGTCGCGTGCGATCCGCCGGAACAGCGGCGTCACCAGCCTCAGCATCACCTCGCCGATCACCGCGTCCCGCGAGCCGCACCACCGGTGCACCGTCGCTCTCGACAGTCCGAGCTCGCCGCAGATCGCATGGACGTCGATCCGCTCTCCGGCCAGGAACCGCCGCTCGGTCGCCGCGAGGAACTCGTCCCTGGTGGCCGCCGGCGGGCGACCCCTCGATCGGCTCACCGCGGCGCTCGACACGGCGCCAACGGTACTCATTCAGCGGCGGCGCCCACCTACACTCACGCTCCGATGGCGGATCGCGACAACTCCGAGCTCGACTCGAGGAAGCGGTATGACCCGTCGGAAGTTGAGCCCCGGGTCGTCAACCGCTGGCTCGAGTCGGGGCTGTTTCACCCGCCGGCGGAGGGAACGGCGGCGGACAACTATTCGATCGCGATCCCGCCGCCGAACGTCACCGGGTCGCTGCACATGGGACACGCGTACCAGGACGCGGTGATGGATGCCCTGGCCCGCCGCCACCGTATGAGCGGCCAGCGCACGAAGTGGATCCTCGGCACCGACCACGCCGGAATCGCGACCCAGACCCAGGTCGAGCGACTGCTGGCCTCCGAGGGCACGAGCCGCGAGCAGCTCGGGCGCGAGCAGTTCGAGGCGCGGGTGTGGGAGTGGCGCGAGCAATACGGCGGGCAGATCATCGGGCAGCTGAAGCGCTTCGGCGCGTCGTGCGACTACGACGATGAGCGCTTCACGCTGGACGCGCACTACGCCGACGCCGTCGTCCGCGTTTTCGTCGCGCTGTACGAGAAGGGCTACATCTACCGGGACCGCTACATGGTCAACTGGGACCCGGGAAGCCGCTCGGCGATCTCCGACCTCGAGGTCGATCAGCGCGACGTCACCGACACGCTGTACTACATCGACTACCCGCTGGCTTCCGGCGACGGGACGGTCACGGTGGCGACGGTGCGGCCCGAGACGATGCTCGCCGACACGGCGGTCGCCGTCAATCCGGACGACGAGCGCTATCGGCAGCTCGTCGGGCAGTCGGCGATCCTGCCGCTCGTCGGTCGCGAGCTGCCGATCATCGCCGACGAGTACGTCAAGACCGACTTCGGCACCGGGGCGCTCAAGATCACGCCGGGACACGACCCCAACGACTTCGAGATCGGGCGCCGCCACGGGCTCGAGCAGATCAGCGTGATCGGCGAGGACGGCCTGATCATGGACGAGGCGCCCGAGCGCTTCCGCGGGATGCCGGCCGTCGACGCACAGCGCGCGGTGCTCGAAGAGCTGCGCGCCGACGGCGCGATCTCGCGAGAGGAACCCTACGAGCACACGGTCCCGTTCTCGCAGCGCTCCGGCGAGCGGATCGAGCCGCTCGTCTCGCTGCAGTGGTTCATGCGGATGGACGAGCTCGCCGCGCCCGCGATCGAGGTCGTCCGCGAGGGCCGGGTGCGGTTTCACCCGCCGAGCAACACTCGCGTCTACATGGATTGGATGGAGAACATCCGGCCGTGGGTGATCTCGCGCCAGCTGTGGTGGGGCCACCGGCTGCCCGTGTGGTACCGCGGCGGGGAGACGTACGTCGGCGTCACCGCCCCCGACGGGGACGGCTGGGAGCGCGATCCAGACGTGCTCGACACGTGGTTCTCGAGCGCGCTCTGGCCGTTTGCGACGCTCGGCTGGCCGGCCGAGACGCCCGAGCTCCGCGCGTACTACCCGACCGACGTGCTCGTCACGGCGCGGGACATCATCTTCCTCTGGGTAGCCCGGATGATCATGATGGGGCTCGAGTTCACGGGCGATATTCCGTTTTCCGACGTCCACATCCACGCGATCATCCAGGCGCCCGACGGCCGTCGGATGTCGAAGTCGCTCGGAACGGGGATCGATCCGCTCGACCTGATCGAGGGCGGGCCCCGGCCGCCGGTGTTCGCGGAGGGAGGCTCGTTTCCCGCGTATGGAGCCGACGCGCTGCGGTGGGGTCTGCTCGCGATGGCCTCCTCGCAGGACGTTCGCTTCAGCGAGGAGCGGATCGCCCAGGGGCTCCAGCTGACAAACAAGCTCTGGAACGCCGCGCGGCTGATCCTGCTCGGCGTCGCGCCAGACGCGCGGCCCGCGGTCGCGCCGGTGACGGTCGAGGACCGCTGGATCCTGTCTCGATTCGAGCGCGCCTCCGAGGAGATCGGGGAGCGGATCGAGCGCTACGACTTCTCGCACGCCGCGCTTTCGCTTTACGACTTCGTCTACGGCGAGCTGTGCGACTGGTATCTGGAGCTCGTCAAGCCGCGGCTGCGTGCCGGCGAGCCCGGGGTCGCGGCGACGCTGCTGCACGTGCTCGCCGGGACGCTCGCGCTCGCGCACCCGATCATCCCGTTCGTGTCCGAGGAGATCTACGGCTACTTCCCCGGCGCCGACGGCCTGCTCGCCGCCGGCATCCAGCTCGAGCGAGCGCCGCTTGACGATCTCGCCGAGCGCGCGGTCGGCCACGTGATCGAGGCGGTCCAGGCGATGCGCGCGTGGCGGGACCTGTCCGAGGTGCGGGCCGGCGCGATCGTCCCCGCCCGGCTCGACGCTCCGGGTTACGAGGAGACCGGCGAGCACCTTGCGCGGCTCGCGCGGCTGTCGTTCTCGTCCGATGGTGGCGATCCGGTCGCGAGCGTGCCGGTACCCGGTGGCGTCGTTGAGATCTTCCCGACCGCCGAGGTCGACACCGGCGCGGCGGAGCGCAAGCGCGCTTCCCAGCGCGCGACGCTCGAGCAGGAGATCGAGCGCTCAGAGGGCAAGCTGGGCAACCGCGGCTTCGTCGAGAAGGCGCCCGCGGACGTCGTCGGCGCCGAGCGCGACAAGCTCGAGCGGCTGCGCGCGGAGCTGGAGGCGCTGTGAACCGCGAGCAGGCAGAGCGCTACATCCTCGACCGCGAGCTGTTCGGGATGCGGTTCGGCCTCGACCGGGTGCGGCGGCTGATGACCGCGCTCGAGCACCCGGAGCTCAAGTTCGACTCGATCCACGTGGTGGGCACGAACGGCAAGTCCTCGACGGTGCGGATGATCGCCGCGATCCTGGAGGAGCACGGCCTCCGCACCGGTGCGTACCTTTCCCCGCACCTGATCTCGTTCGGCGAGCGGATCCGCATCGACGACCAGGACCTCTCCGATCAGGAGTTCGCCGCTGCGATCGAGCGCGCCGCGCACGCGGCCGAGCTGGTCGACCGCTCGCTGGGCGGCGACGAGCGGGTCACCCAGTTCGAGCTGCTGACGGCGGCCGCGTACGCCGAGCTCGCGCGCCAGGGCGTGGAGGTCGGCGTGATCGAAGCCGGGCTCGGAGGCCGCTACGACGCGACCAACGTGATCCCGTCGAAGGTCCAGGTCCTGACGAGTGTGGGGCTCGAGCACACGCGGTGGCTTGGCCCGACGATCGCGGACATCGCCGCCGAGAAGCTCGCGGTCGTCCAGAAGGACGCGACGCTCGTGCTCGGACCGGGCCTCGCCCCGGAGGCGGAGGCGGTGGCACTCGAGGTCGCCGACGACCGCGCCGCCCGGGTCGTGCGGGCGCCTGCCGATCCCGGGGTCGCGCTCGGCGCACTCGGCTCCTTCCAGCGCGTGAACTTCTCGGTCGCGATGACCGCTGCGCGGGCATATCTCGGCGAGCTCGACGCCGATGCGGTCGCGCGCGCTGCGGCCGAGGTGCGCGTCCCCGGCCGCCTGCAGGTGCTCTCCGAACGCCCGCTGACGCTGCTCGACGGCGCGCACAACCCCGCCGGGATGGCCGCGCTCGCGCAGTCGTTGAGGACGATCCTCGCGGAGCGCGGACAGCCGGGTCTCGTCGCCGTCGTGTCGATCCTCGACGACAAGGACGCCGCGAGTATGCTCGCGGCGCTGCTGCCGCTGTGCGAAGGGCTGGTCTTGACGAGATCTCATAACCCGCGGGTCCTGCCGCCGCCGACGCTGCAGTCGCTGGCGAGCCAGCTCGGGGGTCCCGCCGAGTCGGAGATCGTGCCCGACCCGCGCGCGGCGCTTGAACGCGCGCGCGAGCTCGCGACGCGCGTCCACGGCCCCGACGGGGTCGTGCTCGCGACCGGCTCCATCTATCTGATCGCGGACCTCATGCGACCCGCAGGGGAGAGCCGGGCGTCGGTGCTGTGAACGATCACAACGATCAGCCCAGCTTCCTGACTATGATCGGCCTGGTCGCGCTGATCGTGGCGGTCGTGATCCTTGTGTTCTTCGGGATCGGATACCTGTTCGGCCGGGTATTCCTTTGAAAGCAGGTATGCGAGCGGCGCCGACGAACAAAGAGCGGCGTGTGACGAGCAGCACTTTGTAACCCCGACCACCATTACACTCGCCTTCTGAATGCTTCCCGTCGCTCTATTCGGAATCAGCAACAGCGGGGTCAACCTCGCGCTCGACCTCCTGATCCTGTTCCTCGTGGTGGTCTGGCTGGCGCTGGTCTACTGGACCTACGCCGACGCCCGCAGGCGGATCTCCGACCCGATGCTGATCGGATGCGCGACCGCCGCGTCGCTGTTCCCGTTCGTGGGCACGCTCGTGTACATGATCGTGAGGCCGCCGGAGTACCTCGACGACGTGCGTGAGCGCGAGCTCGAGATCCAGGCCGCCGAGGCGCGCCTGGCGGAGCTCGGCTACCACCTTTGCCCGCACTGCGACTACGAGGTCGAGAAGGACTTTCTGCGCTGCCCGAACTGCATGCGCAAGCTCAAGGACCCGTGTCCTGTGTGCTCGAAGCCGCTCGATCCGAGCTGGAAGGTCTGCCCGTTCTGCGAGAACGAGGTTGGCGCCCCGCCGCCCGCCCCCCGCCGCACGCGCCGCCGGCGCGAGACGAGCGCGGAGCGGACCGTGGCCGGCCTGACCGAGGGCAGCGGACCGGGACCCGCGCCGGCTCCCGCCGAGCGCGGCCCCTCTTCCTGACCGACTAAGGCGACCAAAGGACGGCCCTGAATGGAGCGAACGCTCATCCTCGTCAAACCCGATGCCTTCGCCCGGTCTCTGACCGGCGAGATCATCGCCCGGTTCGAGCGCAAGGGGCTGCGGCTCGGGGCGCTGCGACAGTTGACGATGGAGCGCGAACTCGCCGAGCGTCACTACGCCGAGCACGAGGGCAAGCCGTTCTACGGCGAGCTGGTCGACTTCATCACCTCAGGCCCGCTGGTGGCGATGGTCCTCGAGGGCGAGAGCGCCGTCGCGGCAGCCCGCCAGGTGATCGGCGCCACCAACCCGGTCGAGGCCGCGCCCGGCTCGATCCGGGGCGACTTCGCGATCTCCGTCGGCCAGAACATGGTCCACGGCTCCGACTCGCCCGAGTCGGCGGCGCGCGAAGTGGGGCTGTTCTTCCCTGAGCTCTAGCTCTGAGCTGATCCTGGCGTCGCGCTCGCCGCAGCGGCGGGCGATCCTGGAGCAGGTCGGCGTGCGCTTCGCGGTGGTCGAACCCGACGTCGAGGAGCTCGAGCAGGGACCGGCGAAGGCGGTGACCGTCGAGAACGCCCGGCGCAAGGCGCAGGCCGTCGCCGCTCGCTACCCGCGCGAGGTCGTGCTCGGCGTCGACACGGTCGTCGAGCTCGACGGCACGATCTACGGCAAGCCCGCCGACCTTCTGCAGGCCCGTGAGACGCTCGAGGCGCTGTCGGGGCGGACCCACGAGGTTCTCAGCGGCGTATGCGTGATCGACTCCGGGAACGCCGTTGACGCGACCGCGTGCACAAGGGTCCGGTTCCGGTCGCTCGACGAGCGCCTGCTCGAGTGGTACCTGGCGAGCGACGAGTGGCGCGAGCGGGCCGGGGGATACGCGATCCAGGCGCGCGGTGCAGGGCTTGTTGCGGGGATCGACGGCGACTATCTGAACGTCGTCGGGCTTCCGCTCGCGACGCTGCTTGGGCTGATCCCCGGATTGCTGACGGACTTCCGGGTTTAGCAGCGGATTTATGTCGATCCGACGGCTGGCGGGACCACCGGGGGCGTCCCCGTTCGGCTACACTCGGCCGCCGACGGCGTTGGCCCCCGAAGCGAGTCCTTCCCGAGACTCGCGGTCATGGCCGTCGATTACCCCTACCCACAGATCCTGCTTCCCTTCAGTCCATGGGTTTCTTCAGCTACCTGACAGGTTTCGGCGGCCGCGACATGGCCGTCGACCTCGGGACCGCGAACACGCTCGTCTACGTCCGCGGACGGGGGATCGTGCTGTCGGAACCGAGCGTGGTGGCGGTCGACTCGCGCTCAGGTGAGGTGCACGCGGTCGGGATCGAGGCCAAGCGGATGCTCGGCCGGACCCCCGGCACGATCCAGGCGATCCGGCCGCTGAAGGACGGCGTGATCGCCGACTTCGAGGTCACGGAGGAGATGCTCCGGCACTTCATCCAGAAGGTTCACCAGAACCGGTGGGCGCATCCGCGGGTGGTCGTCTGCGTGCCCTCGGGCGTGACCGGCGTGGAGAAGCGGGCGGTCGAGGAGGCATGCCTGAGCGCCGGCGCCCGACAGGCGTACCTGATCGAGGAGCCGATGGCGGCCGCGATCGGCGCGGGGCTGCCCGTCGGCGAGCCGACCGGGTCGATGGTCGTCGACATCGGCGGCGGCACCAGCGAGGTCGCGGTGATCTCGCTCGGCGGGATCGTCGTCTCGCAGTCGATCAGGGTCGGTGGCGACGAGCTCGACGAGGCGATCATGAATTACGTCAAGCGCGAGTACAAGCTCCTGATCGGCCAGCAGACGGCCGAGGAGGTCAAGCTCGAGATCGGCTCGGCGTTCCCCACCGGCGAGGAGGTCCAGGCCGAGATCCGTGGCCGCGACATGGTCTCGGGGCTGCCGAAGACGGTCGTGCTCACCAGCGAGGAGATCCGCGGCGCGCTCGAGGAGCCGGTGAGCCAGATCATCGACGCCGTGAAGGAGACGCTGGACCGGACACCGCCCGAGCTTGCGTCCGACATCATGGATCGTGGCATCATGCTTGCTGGAGGTGGATCGCTGCTCCAGGGGCTCGAGGAGCGCCTGCGTCACGAGACGCAGATGCCCGCGCACCTGGCCGAGTCTCCGCTCACCTGTGTGGCGGTCGGCTCGGGGAGGTCGTTGGAGGAATTCGAAGCGATCCACCGTTCGAGCAAGAATTCACGCAACCGCCGCAACCGCTACTAGGTTTCGGGAACCGGGGGCCGACCAGCCCCGGAGCGAAAGTTTGGAGACACGAACCTCGTGCACAGCAAGCAAGTCAGGCGTCGGCGCGCCGTCGTAGCGGCGCTCGTCGCGATAGCCCTGATCCTGCTTACGGCGTACTTCGGCGAGTCGCCCTCGAGTCCGCTGCACACGCTCCAGCGAGGGATCGTGGAGGTGTTCTCGCCGGTCCAGGAGGGCGCCAGCAAGGTGCTCACGCCGTTCAAGGACGTCGCGAACTTCTTCTCGGACACGTTCAAGGCGAAGTCGCAGGTCGGCCAGCTGCGTAAGCAGGTCCTACACCTCCAAGCTCAGCTCGACCAGGCCCAGTTCGCCGCCAGCCAGAACGCGCAGCTTCGCCGGCAGGTGGGCCTCGACAACAGCGCCGGCCTCGCGGCGTACAAACCGGTCGCGTCGAACGTGATCTCCCGCGACCCGACGCTGTGGTACGAGAACGTCGAGATCGACAAGGGCTCGGATGACGGCATCCACCGGGGCGATCCGGTGACCGCCGACGGCGCGCTCGTCGGCGACATCACGACCGTCGACCCGACGGTCTCATTCGTGACGCTGATCACCGATCACACAATGGCCGTCGCCGCTCAGGTCAGCGACACGAGCGGCGACAGCGGGGTGCTGGTTCCCGCCGTCGGGAACCCCACCCAGCTCCAGCTGCAGTATCTGCCGACGAGCGCACCGGTCCAGACCGGCCAGCAGGTGGTCACGGTCGGGTTCAAGTCCGGGCCGCTGCAGGACCTGTACCCGCCCGGGATCCCGATCGGCCAGGTCGCGAGCGTCGGCAACAGCCTCGCCAACAACGGCGAGGTGCCGGTCACGCCGGCCGCCGACCTGCGCCACTTCACGATCGTTCAGGTGCTGACCGCGCCCCATGCGGGAACCGCCCGGGCCCAGGCGCCGACCGGAGGCAAGACCGGATGAGCGAGTCGCTTCGGCTACCGATCAGGCTCGCTCTGCTCGGGCTCGTGACCGTGATCATCCAGGCCGCGGCGGTGTCGCAGATCTCGATCTTCGGGATCAGCGCCGACCTGACGGTGTTGGTCGTGATGAGCGTCGGCCTGCTCGCGGGCTCGATCGCCGGGGCGATCATGGGCTTCGCCATCGGGTCTGCTGGTCGACATGGTGCTCGTACAGACGCTCGGGGTGACGTCGCTGCTGTTCCTGGTGATCGGGTACTGGTCGGGGCGGCTGCGCGAGCTCCGTGATCCTTCGCACGGACTCGTTCCGATGGCGCTGGGAGCGGCCGCGACCGCGTTTGCGGGGATCGGGATGGCGGTGATCCAGTTTCTGCTCGGCGTCGACGCGCCGGTCAGCTGGCTGCTGCTCGAGCAGATCTTCATCGCGGTGCTGGTCAACACGCTGCTGGCGCTGCCGGTGTACGCCTGGTGCGGCGAATCATCGAGCCGGCGCTGCCGGCCGATCCGCGCCGCCGCCGCCGCCGCGCGTATACGACCGGCGGCCTCAGCCCGCTGCAGCGGCCCTCGCAGCGGCTGGGGTCGATGACCCGCTCGGGCTCGCGATGATCAAGATCCCCGACGACAGGCGTCCACCGCTGACGCCGCAGCTCGCGCTGCGGGTGGCGATCCTCGGAAGCTTCGCGCTGGCGATGTTCGCGATCATCTTCTTCCGCCTGTGGTTCCTGCAGGTGCTCTCCGGCGACAAGTACCTCGCCCAGGCGAGCGTCAACCGGGTGCGCAACATCGACGTCCCCGCCGCGAGAGGCGAGATCCTCGACCGCAACGGCTCGATCATGGTCGATTCCAAGCGAGCGATCGCGGTGCAGATCTCGCCGCCGGACCTGCCAGTGCCGCTGAGCCCGATCGAACCTCGGGCGGACGCCGGCTCAAGGACGCGAAGATGTACGCACGGCTCGCCCACGTGCTCCGGATGCCGACCGCGAGGCAGAAGATGCCAGGTGCCCGGACACGGGGTGCTGCCGGCTGTCGCCGATCGGGTGCGCGGTCGCGCAGGGGTACGCCCAGGTCCCGTACGCCAACGTCACGGTCGAGAAGGACGTCTCGCAGGATGATCCTGTTCTACCTCGAGGAGCGCCAGAACCAGTTCCCCGGCGTCGAGATCCAGCCGATCTGGCTGCGCACCTACCCCCTCAACGACATCGCCGCCCAGCTGTTCGGGACGATCGGGCCGATCAGCCCGGCCGAGCTGAAGGAGCGCCGATTCCACGGCCTGCCGCAGAACTCGATCATCGGGCAGTCGGGGCTCGAGTGGTACTACAACCACTACCTGCAGGGGACCGACGGGTCGGACCAGGTCCAGGTCGACGCTCTGGGGCGGTCACGGGCACGCTCTGCCAGGTCGGCCCGTCGCCCGGGCACAACCTCAAGCTGTCGCTCGACGTCGACCTCCAGAAGCGCCGGTGAGAAGGCGCTGGCCGCAGGCGATCAGCTCGAGCCCGCCGTCCCAACGGCGGCGCGTTCGTAGCGATGAACCCGCAAAACGGCGAGATCTACGCGATGGGCTCGAACCCGTCGTTCAACCCGAACATCTTCACCAAGCCGGTATCCTCGTCGGTGTACGCCCAGCTCAACAACCCCTCGAGCGGCTATCCGCTGATCGACCGCGCGATCCAGAGCGCCGGACCGACGGGCTCGACGTTCAAGCCGATCACCGCGACCGCGGCGCTCCAGAGCGGCGCGTGGAACGTCGGCGACACGTTCGACGACACGGGCAAATATTGCCTCGCGGGCCAGTGCCGGCACAACGCCGGTAATGCCGTCAATGGCGTGCTCGACCTCGAGAGGCGATGCGGGTCTCCACGACGTGTTCTTCTACAACCTCGGCGCGCTGCTGAACGGAGCCCGTGCCCCCGAACGGTGGTGAGCTCCAGAAGTGGGCGCGACAATTCGGGATCGGCCGCCCGACCGGGATCGACCTCGGCGGCGAGGTTGCGGGCAATCTGCCCGACGCCGACGTGGCGCAACCACCGTCGAACCAGTCTCGAGTCCGAGTGCGACGCCGCGACCGGTCCGTTCAAGGGCAAGCCTCCAAGCATTCGCCGGGCGGCTGCGGGATCGCGGACGGGACCGAACCGCCCGTGGTCGGTCGGCGACAACATCAACCTCGCGGTCGGCCAGGGCGATGTGCAGGTGACCCCGCTGCAGCTCGCCACCGCGTACTCGGCGATCGCCAACGGCGGCACCGTCGTGCGCCCGCACATCGGCCTCGACATGCAGGAGCCCGACGGCACGATCCTGCAGCGGATCGATCCGCCCCCCGCGCGGCACCTCAACTTCAACCCGACCCACCTCGACGCGATCCGGACGGGTCTCCACGACGCGGCACAGACTTCGGGGGGTACCTCCGATGACGTGATGGGGAACTTCCCCCAGCAGGTGTACGGCAAGACCGGAACCGCCCAGTACACGGGCCAGCAGGACTACTCGTGGTACGTGTGCTTCGTGCCGCGCACCGCGACCAGCAAGCCGATCCTGGTTGTCGTCTGGGTCGAGCAGGGCGGGTTCGGTGCCCAGGCGGCCGCTCCGGCGGCCCGCCAGATCCTGTCGCAGTGGTTCTACGGCAGCCGTGGCTCGTTCCAGGTCGGATCCTCCAAGACGCTGTGAGCACCGTCCCCGCCGTCACCCCGATCCGCACGAACGAAGAGGTCGTCGAGGTCCGGCCGCAGTCGATGCTGACGATCGACCCGCTGCTGTGGCTGGCGGCGTTCGGGCTCATCGCCTGCTCGCTGATCACTTTGAAGGGCGCGACCCGGGGGGCGGTTCCGGGTCACCCGCTGTACTACGTCGAGCGGCAGGGGATCTACGCCGCGGTCGGGCTGCTGCTGGCCGCGCTGCTGACGCGGATCGACTATTCGCGGCTGCGCGAGTACAAGCTATTCCTGTACGGGTTGATGATCGCCGTGAACGTGGTCGTGTTCGGGACGCCTGCGATCCGCGGCTCGCACCGCTGGATTCCGTTCCCGTTCCTGCAGTTCCAGGCCTCGGAGTTCGGGAAGATCCTCCTGATCGTGTCGCTCGCGGCGTTCGCCGTCGACCGAGTCCGGAGGCTGCACGAGCGCCGCACGACGGCGAGGATCATGCTGCTGGCGCTGATCCCGGCACTGATCGTGATCCCGCAGCCCGACCTTGGCACCGGGCTCGTCTACGTGATGATCGGGTTCACGATGCTGTTCGTCGCGGGGACGTCGTGGAAGCAGCTGACCGCGCTGGTGGCGATGTTCGTCGCCTCGATCGCGATCGTGCTGGCGGGCGCGCCGGCGCTCGGGGTGCACGTGCTCAAGCCCTACCAGGTGCAGCGACTGACGGGCTTCCTCAACCCCTCGAGCGACCCCCAGAACCAGACCTACAACATCCATGAGTCGCTGATCGCGATCGGCTCGGGAGAGAAGACCGGCCGGGGCGTAAAGGATGCGTCCCAGACCAACCTACACTTCCTACCGGAGAACCAGACAGACTTCGTGTTTGCGGTCGTCGGCGAGACGTACGGGTTCGTCGGCGCGGCTTTGGTGCTGTCGCTTTACGCGCTGCTGATCTGGCGAGCATTACGGATCTTGATGACGGCGAAGAACCTCTACGGCACACTGATCGCAGGCGGCATCATCGCGATGCTGATGTTCCAGGTCTTCGTGAACGTGGGGATGACGATCGGGATCATGCCGATCACCGGGGTGCCGTTACCGCTGATGAGCTACGGAGGCTCCTCCGTACTGGTGACGTTCATCGCGATCGGTCTTCTGCAGTCGATCCGAACGCAGGCTCGGCTGTCGGCCTCGGGGAAGAGTCGCGCATTGGTTTCGTAGCGCGCCGCCCCCGGCGAAGTGCGCGGCCGCCCGATGCGGTCCGGTACGCAGAGTCAAGCTTTCGCGCCCACAGGGCGTGGCACAAATTCAAAAGGACTGAATGACAATTGAAGAAGCAAGTGCTGGTCAGCGTCGACCGTGGGGAGACCCGCGTCGCGCTGCTGGAGGCGACGGGTACCGTCGCCGCGCGCAAGAGCAGCTCCGGCTCCCGCCGGCGCCGTAAGCCGCGCGCTCCCACGGCGCCGGCTACAAGGTCGCGGAGCTCTATCTGGAGCGCCGCGGCAACCGCTCGATCGTCGGGAACATCTACAAGGGCCGGGTCGACAATGTCCTGTCCGGGCTCGAGGCGGCGTTCGTCGACATCGGGCTGGAGAAGAACGGCTTCCTGCACGTCGACGAGATCGTGCTCCCGGGCGTCGAGACGCCGCGGCGGGGCCGAGGCTCGGCGGCGGCAAGGGTCGCGAGATCAGCGATCTGTTGAAGCCCGGCCAGGAGATCGTCGTCCAGGTCGTCAAGGACCCCTTGAAGACGAAGGGGGCGCGACTGTCGATGGAGCTGACGATCGCCGGGCCGCTACATGGTCTACGCGCCGTTCGGCGAGGGCGTCGGCGTGTCGCGGCGGCTCGACGACAAGGAACGCGACCGGCTGCGCAAGGAGGCGGCGAAGCTCGACCTCCGCGGTGGCGGCGCGATCATCCGCACCTCGGCGCAAGGGGCCAAGCGGGCCGATCTCGAGCGCGAGCTGCTGTACCTGTTCAAGCTCAACGAGGTGCTGCAGAAGCGGGTCGAGGAGACGCCCGCCCCGGCGCTCGTCTTCCAGGAGGCCGACCTCTCGGTCCGCGTCGTGCGCGACGTGTTCTCCGCCGAGTTCGAGCGCGCGGTGGTAGACGACGAGAAGCAGCATCACCGGCTGGTGTCGTTCTTCTCCCGCACCGCCCCGGACCTGGTCGAGCGGGTCGAGCTGTGGGAGGAGGAGCAGCCGCTGTTCGAGGCGTTCGGGATCGACGAGGCGTTGTCCTCGACGCTCTCGCGCCGGATCGACCTGCCGAGCGGCGGCTACCTGGTGATCGATTACGCCGAGGCGCTGACGGTGATCGACGTCAACACCGGCTCGTTCGTCGGCCGCGGCAAGAGCGCCCGGCTCGAGGACACGATCACGAAGACGAACCTCGAGGCCGCCGACGAGGTTGTCCGCCAGCTGCGGCTCCGCGACATCGGCGGGATCATCGTGATCGACTTCATCGACATGGCCCGCGCGCGGAACCGCGACGCGGTGCTGAAGGCGCTGCGCGGCGCTCTGGATGAGGACCGGACGAAGACGTTCGTGGTCGAGATCTCGCCTTCGGGTCTGGTCGAGATGACCCGCCAGAACGTGACCGACGGTGTGCGCGAGATCATGACCCGCCCGTGCCCGACGTGCGGCGGCGAGGGCGTGATCAAATCCGAGGAGACGCTCGCGATCGAGTTCGAGCGCCGGATGCGTGACATCGCGAAGAGCACCAAGGCCGAGGCGCTGCTGATCCAGATGAACCCGCGCGTCAGCTCCGAGTTCACCCGAGACGACGCCCGCGCGCTGCACGCGATCGAGCACGAGACCGGCAAGCTGTTCGTGTTCGAGGGCTCCGAGGGGCTGCCGCTCGACCACTTCGCGGTCGTGCTCGAGGGCACGCGCGAGCGAGGTTCTCGAGCGCGCGGTGCCGTTCCGCGTCGGCGAGGAGGTCCACGTCCAGATCGTCGAGCCGCACATGTACAGCCCGGGCGATGCGGTCGCCAAGGTCGACGGCTACATGATCTCGGTGGCCGGTGGTGGCCCGTACGTCGGCGAAAAGCACCTGGTCCGGATCGACGAGGCGGGCCGCACCGCCGCGGTCGCGTCGCTGATGGACGCGGATCCGGGGCCGGTCGGCGAGGCGGCGATTCCCAAGCCGACGAGCGGTTCGCGATCGCGCAGCTCGCGCTCGCGTCGGTCGGGCGCCTCAGGCGGGTCGCGTGCCTCCGGCGGCTCGAAGGCCGCGAGCGAGTCGGACTCGTCGGGCGCGTCGGACTCCTCGAGTGCCGATGGCAAGCCGGACGCCGGCGAACAGAAGGCGGACGAGGATGGCCTACAATCGAAGCCTCGGCGCCGTGGCCGCAGAGGCGGACGGCGCCGTTCCGGTGCCAAGGCCGAATCGGCTGTCTTCGTCATCCGAGTGAGCTGATGTACGCGATCGTCAAGACAGGTGGTAAGCAGTACCGCGTCGAGGAGGGCCAGTCCCTGCTTGTCGAGCGTCTGCCCGACGACGACGGCGCCAAGGTCGGCCTCGAGCCGCTGCTCTACGTCGACGGCTCCGAGGTCGATCGACGGCGACGGACTCTCGCGGGTGAAGGTCGAGGCGCGAGTCGTCGGCCACGAGCGCGGCCCGAAGCTCCGCATCGTCAAGTTCAAGCCCAAGCGCGGCTACAAGCGCCGCACCGGGCACCGCCAGGAGCTGACCCGGCTCGTAGTGACCTCGGTCAAGCTCGCCGCCGCACGTTCGCGCTCGAAGGCGAAGTCCGAAGCCGCCGAGAAGCCCGTGGCCGCGCCGGCCTCCGGCGAAACCGCGGCGGCCGACAAGCCGGCACGCAGCACTCGCACCCGCAAGCCAAAGGAGGACGGCGATGGCGCATAAGAAGGGCCTCGGCTCCTCGCGCAACGGCCGCGACTCGAACGCAAAGCGCCTCGGCGTGAAGGTGTTCGCCGGTGAGACGGTCACCGGCGGCGAGATCATCGTCCGTCAGCGCGGCACCCGCTTCAAGGCGGGCGACGGCGCGGCATCGGCAAGGACGACACGATCTACGCCCGCACGGCCGGCAAGGTCGAGTTCAACCGCGGCCGCGCCGGCCGCGTGATCTCGGTGGTGCCGGGCGAAGCGGAGGGCTAGGCGGGGTTCGGTCGGGGGCTCGGCGTCGCCGCCGCGCCCCCGCCCGATCGGGCTGATCCCCGCGGCCGCATTCGACCGCGGGGACCCTCGACTCTGCGCACGCCCGCGAGCGGCTTGCGCCCCGACCCGAGCGCGAACGCGCCTCCCCTATGCCGCAACGGATTCCGGTGCGACTGGAGGTGAGCCTTCGAGGTAGGTGGTGCACATCGGGCAGCGGCGCGCCTTGACCGGGATCGCGCTCGTGCACTCCGGGCACTCCTTCTCGTCCGGATCCTCCTTGGCGCGACGCGCGAGCAGCGCGTTGATCGGCGCCACGACCAGGAAGAACACGGCCGCCGCGATCGTCAGGAACGCGATCAGGTTGTTGAGAAAGTCGCCGTACTGAAAGTGGCTGTTGTTGATCGTGAACGAGAGCGCGCCGAAGTTCGGCTTGCCGAAGATCACCGCGATGATCGGGGTGAGCAGGTCGGTGACCAGCGCCTTCACCACCGCCGCGAACGCTGTGCCGACAACGACCGCGACCGCCAGGTCCACGACGTTCCCGCGCATCAGGAACTTCTTGAAGTCCGAGAACAGGCCCTTCGTGCGCTTTGCTGCGCTCATTCGACGACCTCCTGTAGGTGATTTGAGGCGTGGTCGAGAAGACGAAACACGGGTGCGCTCTCTCGACCATGCGGCCCGAGGCGTGGCCGACGGCTAGCCGGACTGCCCGGTCGGCCTGACGAGGACCTCGTTGACGTCGACGTGCGGCGGCTGCGAGACCGCGAACATCACGACGCGGGCCACGTCGTCCGGCGTGAGCGCGTCGTTCGGCGGCTGCTCGAAGAACGGGGTGTCGACCGCGCCCGGCTCGACCAGCGTCACCCGCACGCCGGTGCCACTCAGCTCCTGGCGGGCGGCCTCGCCGATCGCGGTGACCGCCCATTTCGTCGCCGAGTACAGCGAGCCGGGCAACACGCGGCGGCCCGCGACCGATCCGGTCAGCAGCAGGTGCCCCTGCGCGTTGGTCAGCGCCGGGAGCGTCGCGCGGATCGTCAGCGCCGCGCCATAGACGTTGGTCAGCACCATCGATCGCCAGTGCTCCGGCGACTCGTTGAGGAACCCGCGCGTCGCCCCGAAACCTGCGTTGGCGAAAGCCACGTCGATCCTGCCGAAGCGCGCGAGCGCCTGGTCGACCATCGCGCACTGCTGATCCCACTCGGTCACGTCGCAGCTCGCCGCGAGCGCGCGCTCCGCCCCGCCGAGCTCGTCGGCGAGCGCCGTCACGCGGTCGGCCGAGCGGGCCGCGAGCACCAACCGGTATCCGGCCTCGGCGGCATGACGCGCGGTCGCCGCGCCGATCCCGCTCGAGGCGCCGGTGATCAGGAACACCGGATCGCCCGTGGAGGAGGCCGACGACGACATGTCAGCATCTTCGCAATGCAGGATCGAGCGCGTATTCACCTCAAGGCCGGCGCCGGAGGCGACGGCTGCATAAGCTTCCGGCGCGAGGCACACGTCCCCAAGGGCGGTCCGGACGGGGGCGACGGCGGCCGTGGCGGGGACGTGGTGCTCGTCGCGGATCCGTCGATGCGGGACCTTGAGTCGTTTCGGCGCCGCTCGCAGTTCAAGGCGACGCGGGGCGGCCACGGACAGGGCTCGCTGCGCCACGGTCGCGACGGCGAGACCCTCGAGCTGCGGGTGCCCCCAGGGACCGAGGTGCTCGTCGAGGGGGACGGCACCCGGCACGACCTCGTGCGCCCGCATCAGCCGGCCGTCGTCGCGCGCGGCGGACCGGGCGGCCGTGGCAACAAGCGCTTTGCGGGTCCCACGCATCAGGCCCCACGGTTCGCCGAGAAGGGTCTCCCGGGCGAAGAGGCGTGGGTCACGCTCCAGCTCAAGCTGCTCGCCGACGTCGGGCTGGTGGGCCTCCCGAACGCGGGCAAGTCCTCGCTGCTGTCCCGCCTCACGAGGGCGCATCCGAAGGTCGCCGACTATCCGTTCACGACACTCGAGCCGGTGCTGGGGACGCTCGACGCCGACGACCGGCAGCTCGTGATCGCGGACATCCCGGGGCTGATCGAGGGCGCCGCCGAGGGGGCGGGACTCGGCCATGAGTTCCTGGCGCACGTGGAGCGGACGCGACTGCTCGTCCACGTGCTCGAGCTCGACCCACTCGACGGCTCCGATCCCACGGTGAACCACGCCACGGTGGAGGACGAGCTGGCCCAGCACGATCCGCGACTCGCGTCGCTGCCGCGGATCCTCGCGCTGTCGAAGGCGGACCTGGTGGGCGAGCCCGAGCGCGAGGCGGCTCGGGCTTCCTGGAGCGAGCGCCTCGGGCCGGACGTGCCGGTGATCGTGACCTCGTCGGTCTCGGGCGAGGGACTCGACGAGCTCCGCCGAGAGCTCCTGCGGCGGGTCCCTCCCGCCGAGCCCACCGAGGAGCCCGAGTCACGCGACCGGGCTCCCGGCGGCCCGGCGCCGGAGCTCGCGGAGCACCGCGTCTACCGCCCGGCCGCGAACCGGGGATGGCGGGTGGAGCGGGTCGGCGACGGCAGCTTCAGGGTCAGCGGCCCCGGGATCGAGCGACTCATCGCCCGCTACGACCTCGACAACGAGGACGCGCTCGCGTACCTCGAGCGCAGGCTGCGGGGTATCGGCGTGATCGACGCGCTCCACGCGGAGGGCTTCGAGGCCGGGGATGACGTCGAGATCGCGGGGGTCGCATTCGAGCTCGACCCGGACTAGCGCAGCTCCCGCGCGCGATCTGTATATATCCGCACTTGATGCGGCGTGTCACGGTTTGTTCACTCATCTTGGCGGGCCTGCTGGCACTTGCCTCGGCGGCGGGCGCAAGGGTTCTGAGGGTTGGCACTTACCGCGGTAGCCGGGGTCAGTACCGGACGATCCAGGCCGCGGTAAACGCGGCGAAGCCCGGCGACTGGGTGCTGGTCGCCCCCGGCGATTACAAGACCAAGTCGTTCCGCGCGCCTGCGGGGAACTCCGATCATCCGGCGGGCGTCCTGATCGCGACACCGCGGCTGCACGTGCGCGGAATGAACCGCAACACGGTGATCGTCGACGGTACGAAATCGGGACCGCGATGCAGCAATAAGGCGTCCGACCAGAACCTGGGGCCGTCGAGCTCGAATGGGGCGCTCGGATCGAACGGGGTCATGGTGTGGAAGGCCAACAACGTTTCGGTCCAGAACATGACCGCCTGCAACTTCCTTCACGGCTCCGGTGCCACCGGCAACGAGTTCTGGTGGAACGGCGGCGATGACAGCGGCAAGATCGGCGGCTGGGGCTACAACGGCTCGTACCTCAATGCCACGAGCAGCTTCTACTCGGGCGAGGACACCGCCGCGCAGTACGGAATCTTCTCGAGTAACTGGAACGGGGGCACGTGGGCGAACACCTACGCCAGCAACTTCAACGACTCGGGCTACTACATCGGCGCCTGCCAGCAGGTTTGCAACCAGACGGTGACGGGCGCGTGGGCCGAGTACAACGCGCTGGGCTACTCGGGCTCGAACTCAGGCGGCTCCCTGGTGGTCAGGAACTCCCAGTTCGACAACAACGAGGACGGGTTCGACACCAACAGCCAGAACGGAGACAACCCGCCGCCGCAGAACGGCGCGTGCCCGAACAACGGCGTCAGCCCGGTCACCCACACGAATTCGTGCTGGGTGTTCATGAACAACTACGTGCACGACAACAACAACCCGAACGTGCCGGCCGCCGGCTCCGCTGCCGCGGGCCCGGTCGGGACCGGGATGTCGATCTCGGGCGGGCGCAACGACACGATCGTCGGCAACCGGTTCTCGAACAACAAGGCTTGGGGTGTGATCTTCGTCCCGTATCCGGACAGCGGCCCGCCGTGCACGGGCGGCACGAACACCGGCGCGGCGTGCCTGTACGACCAGTGGGGCAACGCGCTGCTGAACAACACGTTCACCGACAACGGCGGCTACGGAAATCCGACCAACGGGGACTTCGCGATGACGAACTTCGGGCCGGGTCCGACCGACTGCCTGGCGGGGAACTCGGACACGTCCGGGAACTTCACCACCACGCCCTCGAACGCTCAGAGTCTGTATCCGACCTGCGACGGGACGACGGTCCCGCCGAACGCCCAGTCGGCGACGTTCACGAGCGAGGTCCTGTGCGACTCGCAGATCTCGATCGCGGGCACTCCGGCTCCGTGCGCGCCGACCGATCACTACCCGCGCGAGACCCAGGTGCAGATGCACCCGCTCCCGCCGGCGAGCAAGCTGCCGACGATGCCCAACCCGTGCCGGGGCGTTCCGCGCAACCCCTGGTGCAGCGGCAAGCGCCGGTAGCGCCGCGCTGAGCCTGATCGCGCGCGGCGCGGCTCGCCCGTCGCCGTAATCTCTTGCGGCGATGGGATGCCTGGTGGTCAAACTCGGCTCGAGCATCGTCGTCGACGAGCGCGGCGAGCCGCGACTGGACGTGCTCGGAAGCGTGTGCGACCAGCTCGCCGAGCTCCAGCGCAGGGGCCGCGAGCCGGTGCTCGTTACGAGCGGCGCGATCGCGCGCGGTATGGGCGAGCGCGGAACGCCGCTGCGCCCGCGGTCGATCGACGAGCTCCAGGCGGCCAGCGCCGTCGGTCAGGGCAAGCTCTACCAGGTCTACGACCGGCTGCTGCAGGAGCGCGGCGCGCCGAGCGCCCAGGTGCTGCTCACGTTCTTCGACATGAGCGCACGCAGTCACTACGTGAACGCGCGGCAGACGCTTCGCAAGCTGATCGAGTGGCGGGTCGTCCCCGTGATCAACGAGAACGACACGACGACCACCGACGAGATCTCGTTCGGCAACAACGACTTCCTGGCGGCCCAGGTCGCGATCCTGCTCGGCGCGGAGCTGCTGGTGCTGCTGACCGACGCCGAGGGGGTGTTCACCGCCGACCCGCGAACCGACAAGGACGCGACCCTGGTCCCGGCGGTGAGCGACTTCGCCGCACTCGAGGGACTCGAGATCGGTCACGCCACCTCGCCGATCGGATCCGGCGGCATGCGATCGAAGGTGATCGCCGCGGAGATGGCGACTGCCGCCGGGATTCCGGCGGTGATCGCGAGCGGGCTGGTGCCGGGTGCCGTGCTCGCCGCGGTCTCCGAGGAGTCGGTCGGGACCCGGTTCGAAGCGCAGGAGGGGCGCTATTCGAGCTTCAAGCTGTGGCTGAAGTACGCAAAGCCCGCGCGCGGGCGGGTCGTCGTCGACGCGGGTGCCGCGCGGGCGCTGCGCGAGCTGGGGACGAGCCTGCTGCCGGTCGGGATCGTCGACGTCGCCGGCGACTTCGAGGCGGGCGACGCGGTCGAGATCGCGCACGACGGCCGCGCGGTCGGGAAGGGGATCAGCAACTACTCGGCCGGCGAGCTGCGGCAGGTGCGCGGCCTGAAGTCCGCGGCGGTCCGTGAGCTGCTTCCCCGGGCGACCGAGGAAGCGGTCCACCGTGACTACTTCGTGCTGGAGTGAGGGCTCGGGTCACTAAGCTTTGGCGATGGCAACAACCGCCTCAACCGTCGCCGAGACGGCGGCAGCCGCAAAGCGCGCGTCGCGCACGCTGGGGACGCTGCCCTCGGGCGTCAAAGACGCGGCGCTCGAGGCGATCGCCGCGGCGATCGAGGAGCGGGTCGACGAGCTGCTCGAGGCGAACGCTCGCGATCTGGAGGCCGCGCGCGAGGGTGACTACAGCTTGGCCTTCCTCGACAAGCTGAAGCTCGATCCGGGGCGCGTCGCGTCGATGGTCGCCGGCGTGCGCAAGATCGTCTCGTTGCCGGACCCGGTCGGCGAGGTGATCGACGGCTGGCGGCTTCCCAACGGGCTCGACGTCTGCAAGGTCCGGGTGCCGCTCGGGGTCGTCGCGATCGTGTACGAGGCGCGCCCGAACGTGACGATCGACGCCACCGCCCTCTGCCTCAAGTCCGGCAACGCGATCGTGCTGCGCGGATCGTCCGCCGCCGCCCGGTCGAATGCGCTGCTCGCGCGGATTGCCGCGGACGCCGCCGCCTCGGCGGGAATTCCCGAGGACGCGATCGCACTCGTCGCCGGCGGCCGCGAGGGCATCGCCGAGCTCGCGACCCAGACCGCCACCGTCGATCTGATCGTGCCGCGCGGCGGAGAGGGGTTGAAGGCGTCGCTCAAGGGGGTCGCGACCGTCCCGGTGATCTACGCCGCTTCGGGCAACTGCCACGTGTACGTGGACAGCGAGCGCCGACCTCGAGGACGCCCAGGCGATCGTGTTGAACGCCAAGCTGCAGCGGCCCGGGGTGTGCAACGCGCTCGAGACGCTGCTCGTCCACTCGGGAATCGCGGAGTCGTTCCTGCCGGGCCTGCTCGGAGCGCTCGGCGAGGCCGGAGTCGTCCTCCACGGCGACGACCGAGCGCGCCTCGCGGCCGACCACGTCCCGATCGACGCCGCGACCGACGAGGATTGGGACAAGGAGTACCTGGCGCTCGAGCTCGCGGTTGGCGTGGTCGATTCAACCGATGAGGCGATCGCGCACGTGAACGCACACGGAAGCGGTCACTCCGAGGCGATCGTCACCGGCGACACGCAGTCGGCGCGGGCGTTCCAGCTCGGTGTCGACGCGGCGTGCGTGTACGTGAACGCGTCGACGCGGTTCACCGACGGCGGCGAGTTCGGGATGGGCGCCGAGATCGGGAACTCGACCCAGAAGCTCCACGCCCGCGGGCCGATCGGGCTCCGGGAGCTGTGCACCTTCAAGTATGTGATCGAAGGCGACGGCCAGATCCGTCCGTGATTCGCTCGGTCAGCTGACGCCGTGCGCATCGGAATTCTTGGCGGGACCTTCAACCCGCCACATCTTGGTCACTTGGTGTGCGCCCAGGAGGCGTACATTCAGCTCGGCCTCAGCGCGAGTAATGCTCGTACCCGCACGGATACCTCCGCACAAGCCCGTACACGAGGAACCCGGGGCGTCGCATCGTCTCGAGATGTGCCGACTCGCGGTGCGGGGCGACGAGCATCGGTTCGAAGTCTCGGACATCGAGGTCGGCCGTGAAGGACCGTCGTATACGGTCGATACGCTTGAATGAGCTGCATTCCTCAACGCCAGATACCGAGCTCTTCCTGATCGTCGGCGCCGATATCGCCGCCGGGCTGCCGGAATGGCACGAGGCCGAACGGGTGGTTTCACAGGCGACGCTCGCCGTGGCCGAGCGCCCGGGGACGTCCCGGGAGGCGGTGACGGCGGCCCTGCGCCGGCTCCCGGGGGCCGAGACGGGCCGGTTCTTCGACATGCCGGAGATCGGGATCTCGTCGACGATGCTGCGCGAGCGCGTTCGCGCGGGACTGTCGACCCGATACCTGATGCCGGACGCGGTCAGGGAGTACATCGATCACAAGCACCTGTACGAGGGGAGGCCAGCGCAATGACGCCCGCGGAGACCGCCGCCGCGATCTCGCAGTACGCATCGGACCGCAAGGCGCTCGACATCGTCGAGCTCGATCTGCGCGGGATGATCGACTACACGGACTACTTCGTGATCTGCACCGGCCGCACGGATCGCCAGACGAAGGCGATTCACGACGGCATCCACCAGGGGATGAAGTCAGAGCACGAAATGCTGCCGCGCCGCGTCGAGGGGCTCCCGGAGGCGCGATGGATCCTGATGGACTACTTCGACGTGATCGTGCACGTGTTCACGCCCGACGTGCGCGACTTCTATCGGCTCGAGCAGCTTTGGGGCGAGGCGCCCGCGTCTCGGACCGCGGTCGGCGCCGGCACCGCCTGATCGCTTCGGACCGCGGTACTGGAACGCGGTCGCGGCAGCCGCTACGGTCTGAACGACTTCGGGGCGTGGAGGGACGCGCAACGCTTCTGCCCGGCCAGAACAGGAGACACCAATGCCGACAGCACCGCAGATTCTTCCCACCCAGATCCCGGAGGGATCGGCCCCAGGCCTGACGTACCGCCTCGAGGGGGAGCTGGTTCCCGCGCTGCACATGGCGCTCGACGGCGAGGTGACGGTCTACTTCGAGCACCACGTTCTGCTCTGGAAGTACCCCGCCCTCCAGGTCGGCCTGCACCCGCTGAAGAAGGGCCTCAAGCGGCGCGTGTTCGGCGGGATGCCGCTGCTGCTGCTCGAGGCGCAGTCCGCCGGCGAGCTGGCGTTCAGCCGCGACGCGCCCGGCCACATCGTTCCGCTCCATCTCCCGCCCGGTGAGGGGATCGTCGTGCGCGAGCACCAGTTCCTGTGCGCCACCGGCGGGGTCGAGTACGACTACAGCCGGATCAAGGGGTTCGCGAACATGATGTACGGCGGCGGCTTCTGGGTCGACCACTTCACCGCGGGCGACCGCGAGGGCGTCGTCTGGGTCCACGGCTACGGCAACGTGTTCCAGAAGGACCTCGAACAGGGTGAGACGATCGACATCGAGCCCGGTGGCTGGGTGTTCCGCGATCACTCCGTCTCGATGAGCCAGGAGCTCTACGGCTTCAAGACCGGCTTTCTGGGCGGCGGCGGAAACCTCGTCTTCAACCGCTTCACCGGTCCGGGCCGGGTCGGGCTGCAGAGCGCCTACTTCCACCCGCCGGTGTCGGAGGGGGCGGGCGGTAACTCGCAGCGCTCGGGCGGCGACGTGATCGGCGGCATCGTCGGCGGCCTGCTGAAGAACTAGGCGACCGTCGATGACCCTTCCAGACCGCAGCGCCCCCAGCGCGTATCCCTCCGGGTATCTGGCGGAGCACCCGCTCCCCTCGGGTGTCGTCGGCGCCCTCGGGCTCGGCGGCTACCAACTGCTGGCCGACGTCGCCGGCGTCGGGGCGCGGCAGGCTCGGGCGCCAGGCGTTCCTGTTGATCGTGCCCGATCCCGATCCGTCGGTTCCGGACCCGGGCACGCAGGTCTCGCTGCACCACGGGCGTCTCAAGGACGACTCCGAGATGTTTGCGTTCACCCAGCTCGCGGCGCAGCTCGCCTACCTTCGGCTGACCGGGTACCGCCTGACCCCGGAACGCCGCGGGCTCCGTAGCCGGATCAGCGTCGTCAACCCGGCCACCGGCGGCGTCGCGGTCGAGATTCCCGAGAAGCACGCCGGGATGTTCGGGGGTATGAACGCTTCGCGGCTGCTGGCGGGCGTCCGCTCGCTGCCGCCTGCGGGACCGCCGCCCGACCTCCAGAACTCGGAGCTGCTCTATCAGGTGCTGCTGTCGCTCGCGCTCCAAGACCAGGATGTCAGCGGGGCCGAGGCGGCCGACCTGGCCGATCGTGCGGTCGAGCTGTCGCGGCAGAACAAGGAGCTCGCCCCGCCCGCGGCGCTCGAGGCGGCCAAGGAGCAGCCGGGCTAGGCCGTTACGCGTTGCCGAGCAGGACGCCGGCGGTGACGATCAGCGCTCCACCGAGGGCTACCTGCAGCAGGCTGACGCGCAGCGGGACGTTGAGGAATCGCTTGCGGATCAGCGAGATCGCGACCAGCTCGAAGGCGACCACGATCCCGGCGACCACGAGCGCTGTGTGAACCTCGTGGATCAGGAACGGCAACGAGTGAAAGACGCCGCCGAGGGTCGTCATCGCCCCCGTGACGACGCCGCGCACCACCGCCGAACCGCGACCGGTTTCGCTACCGGTGTCGGACAGCGCCTCCGAGAAGCCCATGCTGATCCCGGCTCCGACCGCGGTCGCGAGCCCGACGAACAGAGCGGCGTGCGAGCCGGAAAGGAGCGCCGCGGCAAAGATCGGCGCGAGCGTCGACAGGGTGCCGTCGATCAGGCCCACGAGCCCCGGTTGGATGTACCGAAGGAGGAGCGTTCGCTCGTCCATTCCCCGGAGCCTTTGGATCCCTTCTGCCATGGTGTTATTATAACAACCAAGTTCAATTAGGCTTCCCTAATTTACGGGCAGATGGCCGTCGTAAAGAGCGAAAACAGCCCTCAGATCGACCCGCACAACCAGCGCGACCTGATCGAGATCCTCCACGCGCGCGGCCAGCGCGTGACCCCGCAGCGACTCGTGATCCTGCGCGAGCTGCGACGCCGCGACCACCACGCCACGGCCGAGGAGATCCACCGCGCCGTCGACGGAGAGCTCCCCGGAATGGCGACACCCACCGTCTACGCGACCCTCGATCTGTTCGTCGAGCTGGGCCTCGCGCGCCGAATCGATACCGGCACCGCCGCGCTCTTCGACGCGCGGCTCGATCCCCACCAGCACGCCATCTGCCGGCGCTGCGGCCGCGTCGAGGACGTCGACGGCCGGATCAGCGCCGGTGCGCTGATCCGCGCGGCGCAGGAGGCGGGCTTCGAGCCGCGGAGCGCGGAGCTGATCATCTCGGGGCTTTGCGCCGAGTGCGCGGCCGAGGGTTCGGGCGCCGGCGCGGGGCCGAACACGGGCGTCCGCGGGCGCGCGGCTCGGCTATGAGCGTCGACGAGCTCCTGAACGAGGCCCGCTCGGGGCTCGAGCGAGTGACGCCGGGGCAGAGCAGCGCAGCGCTGGACGCGGGCGCGATCCTGATCGACATCCGCCCGTCGGAGCAGCGCAACCGCGACGGCGAGATCCCGGGTGCGCACGTGATCGCGCGCAACGTGCTCGAGTGGCGGCTCGACCCCGTCGGCGATCATCGAGAGCCGACGCTCGCACGCGCCGACCTCCAAGTGATCGTCTTCTGCGACGCGGGTTACGCCTCGAGCCTCGCCGCCGCGACGCTCTGCCAGCTCGGGCTCGACGCCACGGACATGATCGGCGGCTTTCAGGCCTGGCGTGACGAGGGGTTGCCGGTTACGGAGGCTGGGGGAGTAGCGGCGGCCGAGGAGCGGTCGCAGGACTGAGCCTGATTCGCGGTCTGCCCCGGTGGGTGACGACGATCTGCTCGCCGGCTGCGACCCGCTCCATCCAGTAGCCGAACCTGTCTCTGAAGGGGTTCGCGCCAATTACGACCGGCGCTCCCGGAGAAGTGGAGCTAGTGGGGCTCGAACCCACGACCTCTGCCATGCCATGGCAGCGCTCTCCCAGCTGAGCTATAGCCCCTTCGAAGTCGAAGTCATCTGCAAGGGTAATGCATGCCTGCTGGCCATTACGGGCAGCGGCGAGACGGAGCCGGAGCGTGCGCTGCTCGGCGACTGCGCTCATCGGGAGCAGGAAGCAGCGATCGAGCTCGAGGCAGTACACGGCGATAGCGTCGATTTCGTCCGCGGTATAGGCGGTGCGGACGTAGCCGGTGGGGGTGCACCGGCACGTGGACAGGTGGACGCTGATCGCGTCAGCGCGCTCTGTCAGGCGCCCCCACTTGCACTGGACTCGCCACAGCCGGTCACCGATCTCCAAGGCCAGGTCGTAGCGGCCGTGCTCGCTTACGGGCCGGAGCACCGGTACCGGCAGCCTCGTCGCCGCCAACACGATCGCCTGCTCCGCGACGGCTCCCTTGACGTTCGAATCCATACGAACGTATGTTCGCGTACGCCTCGGACGGAAACACTCAGCGGTGCTGAACGAAATCCGGCACGTCGAGCTCGGCGGCCGGCTCGGGTTCGCGCGCTGCGGACTCGCGTACGCGCGCCGCCGCCTCGCGCTCGCGCGAGGCCGGCTCGCGCTCCCGCTTAGGAACCCGCCTCGACTCGACGTCCAATTCCCGCGGGCTCGGGTCGGCCACCTCCAGCTCCGCCGACATCCGCGCATGCACTGCCTCCAACTCCTCCTCGAGCTGTGCAGCACTCGCCCTCAAGGAGTCGCTCACGCTGCGCAGTGCGGAGACCAGCTCCATACCCTCGGAGCGGACCCCGTCGGCTGCGGCCTGCGCGTCTTCGATGATCCCGCGGGCGCGTCGTTCGGCCTCAGCGAGCACGCGTGCCGCCTCGGCCTGCGCCCGCGCGACGACCTCGACCGCTCGTGCTTCGGCCTTCGCCGTGTTCCCGGCGGCCGCATTCGCCGTCCGTTGCGAATCATCAGCCACACACCGATGGTACGCCCCGGCGTCAGCATGCCAGCTGGAATCCCCCGCAAGTAACCTCACATCAGATGGCCGACCGACACTACGAACCGAAGCAGATAGAGCCCAAGTGGCAGGAGCTGTGGGCGCGCGAGGGCACCTGGGAGGTGTCGAACGAGCCCGACGATCGGGAGAAGTCCTACATCCTCGAGATGCTGCCGTACCCGAGCGGCGAGCCGCACATCGGGCACCTGAAGAACTACGCGCTCGGCGATGCGATCGCGCACTTCCACCGCAGGATCGGGCAGCGGGTCCTGCACCCGATGGGCTACGACGCGTTCGGGCTTCCGGCCGAGAACAACGCGATCAAGACGGGCGTCCACCCCCGTGACGCGACCAACAGGTCGATCGCCGCCTACCGGCACTGGTTTCACCGGTGGGGGATCTCGATCGACTGGAGCCGCGAGCTGTCTACCGCGGACGTCTCCTACTACCGCTGGACGCAGTGGATCTTCCTGAAGCTGTTCGAGCGGGGCCTCGCGTACCGCAAGGAGGCGGCGGTCAAGTGGTGTCCGCACGACCAGACGGTGCTAGCCAACGAGCAGGTGATCGACGGCCGCTGCGAGCGCTGCGGGCACGAGGTCGAGGTTCGCCAGCTCGAGCAGTGGTTCTTCCGGATCACCGACTACGCCGACCGGCTGCTCGACGGCCTCGACGGGATCGACTGGCCGGCCCACGTCAAGACGATGCAGCGCAACTGGATCGGCCGCAGCGACGGCGCCGAGGTCGTGTTCCGAAACGAGGAGCTCGGGATCGACTACCCCGTGTTTACGACGCGTCCCGACACGCTCTTCGGGGCGACGTTCTTCGTGATGGCCCCAGAGCACCCGGACGTGTTCAAGCTCGCCCAGGGGACCGAGTACGAGGATCAGGTCCACCAGTACGTCAATCGCTCACTGACAGAGTCCTACGAGGCGCGCGGCGCAGCGGACAAGCCGAAGACCGGCGTGCACCTCGGCCGCACCGTCACCAACCCCGTCAACGGCGAGCAGATCCCGATGTTCGTCGCCGACTACGTGCTGATGGAGTACGGCACCGGCGCGATCATGGCGGTCCCCGCCCATGACCAGCGCGACTACGACTTCGCGGTCGAGTTCGACCTGCCGATCCGCCAGGTGGTAGCGCCGGCCGACGGTGAGCAGGCACCCGCGCGGGGGGCGTTCGTCGCTCACTCCGCGAACGAGCAGCTGATCAACTCGGGGCCGTTCACCGCGATGAACGCGCAGGAGGGCCGCGATGCGATCGTCGCCTGGCTCGATCGCGAAGGGATCGGGAATCCGTCGGTCAACTACAAGCTTCGCGACTGGCTGATCTCGCGCCAGCGCTACTGGGGCTGCCCGATCCCGATCATCTACTGCGAGCGGTGCGGGATGGTCCCGGTACCCGAGGACGAACTGCCCGTCAAGTTGCCCGACATCGGCGACTACCAGCCGAAGGGAATGTCGCCGCTCGCCGCCGCCGAGGACTGGGTCAACACCCGCTGCCCCCACTGCGACGGCAAGGCGCGGCGCGAGACCGACACGATGGACACATTCGTCGACTCGAGCTGGTACTTCCTGCGCTACTGCGACGCGCGCAACGACGAGGCCGCGTGGGACAAGCGGGTGGTCGACATGTGGATGCCGGTCGACCAGTACATCGGCGGCGTCGAGCACGCGATCCTGCACCTGATGTACTCGCGGTTCTTCGTCAAGGCGCTCCACGACATGGAGCTTCTGTCGTTCGAGGAGCCGTTCCATGCGCTCTTCACGCAGGGGATGATCCTCGGCGCCGACGGCAACAAGATGTCGAGCTCGAAGGGCAACGTCGTCGCCCCAAGGGAGATCGTCGAGCGGTTCGGCGCCGACGCCGCCCGCACCTACGTGCTGTTCATGGGGCCCGCCGAGCAGGACGCCGCCTGGGCCGACACCGGGATCGAGGGCGCGTTCCGGTTCCTCGCGAGACTGTGGCGCCTGGGCGACGAGCTCGCGCAGGACGGCGGCAGCGCGCCGGGCGCCGACCAGCCGTTGGAGCCGGAGGGGGACGACGAGATCCTCGTGCGCAAGGCCAACTGGGCGATCGACAAGGTCACGCGGGACATGACCGGCACGTTCGGGTTCAACACCGCGATCTCGGCCGTGATGGAGCTCGTGAACGAGGTCTACCGCCACCCGCAGGCCGACGCCGCCGCGCGCCGGTTCGCGACCGCGACCGCGGCGTCGCTGATCTTCCCGTTCGCCCCTCACCTCGCCTGCGAGGTCTGGGAGCTGCTGACCGGCCGGCGGGTCTGGGAGGAGCCGTGGCCCGACGCCGATCCGGACATGCTGCTGGCCGACACGTTCCAGCTCGTCTGCCAGGTCAACGGCAAGGTCCGCGACCGGGTGGACGCGCCCACCGGCGCGGACCGTGGGGAGCTCGAGCGCCTTTGCCTGGCGACGAACGGCGTCCAGGCCCACGTCGACGGCCACCAGATCTCGAAGGTGATCGTCGTGCCCGACAAGCTGGTCAACGTCGTCGTCAGATGATGCGCTACGTCGCGGTCGTCGGACCGGGCGAGGCGAGTGCCGAGGAGATCGCGACCGCCGAGGCTGTCGGCCGGGCACTCGCCGAAAAACAAGCGACGCTCATCTGCGGCGGGCTGGGCGGAGTGATGGAAGCAGCCTGCCGCGGCGCGGCGCAGAACGGAGGCGTGACGATCGGGATCCTCCCCGGCCAAGACCGCGCTGCCGCCAACGAATGGGTCAAGGTCGCGCTCGCGACCGGGCTCGGCGAGCTGCGCAACGGACTGATCGTGCGCGCCGCGGATGCGGTGATCGCGGTCGGAGGCGCCTACGGGACGCTGTCGGAGGTCGCGCTTGCGTTACGGACGGGGGTGCCGGTGTTCGGGCTGGACACGTGGGAGATCGATGGCATCACGCGCGTGGCCTCGCCCGAGGAAGCCGTCGCGCGCGCGACCTAGACTCGAGACGTGCCGAGCTTCAAGCCCGCCTACCTGATCCACGGCGACGACCACGGACGGATCGCCGAGCGCCGGGCGCGGCTGCGGGCACTGGCGGAGGCCGAGAGCGGCGCCCAGGGAGTCGAGCTGCTCGAGGGCGAGCGTTCCACGCCTGAGGCCGTGGCGGCAAGCCTCAACGCGATGACGTTCGCGCTCGGGAGGCGGTTCATCATCGTCGACGGCGTCGAGCGGTGGAAGGAGAAGGACCTCGAAGGGCTCGAGCGGGCGATGAGCGCGATCCCCGACCAGACGACCGTGGCCTTCTTCGCGCGCGAGGACACCCGCTCCAAGGCTCCGGCGCGCATCCACGAGGCGGTCCGCAAGGCCGGTGGGGACGTCAGCGCCGAGCAGAATGTGAAGCCCTGGGAGCTCCCCAAGTGGGTGATCGCGCGGGGCCGCGAGCTCGGGCTCCAGATCGAGCCCGAGGCTGCGCGCGCGCTGATCCAGCACGTCGGAGATCGGCAGCAGCGGCTGCTCCGTGAGCTCGAGAAGCTCGCACTCGGTGCCGCGCCGGCTGGCCGCGTCGAGCTCGACGAGATCGAGGAGCTGACCGCGCCGTCGGCCGAGCGGCGGTCGTGGTCGGTCGCCGACGCGATCGTCGGCGGCGAGTCCGAGCTCGCGACGCGCATGTATCTCGCGCTCCGCTCGCAGGGCGAGCGCCTACCGGGCGTGATCTACTGGGTCTCCCAGCGGCTCCGGGCCGCCCACGACGCCGCCGAGGCGCTCGAGGCGGGAGCATCGGCCGCCCAGGTCAAGCGCGGGCTGCGGATGGCCTCGCGAGCGGCTGACCGGCTGATCGCGGACGCTCAGCGCACCGGCGCGCCCAGGCTGCGCGAGGCGATCGAGCAGATCGCCGACCTCGAGCTCGCATCGCGTGGGGGTGGCCCTGGCGTCGCCGCCGAGGACACCGTCGCGCTGGTCGCGATCGAGCGGATCGGGAACGGGGACGAGCCGGGCGCCTAGAGCACGCCGAGGACGATCAGCAGCGCCAGCACCACGACCAGCAGTACTGCGAGCGCCGCGGCGCGCTTGATCAGCTGATCGCGGCCGTCGAGCGAGATCGGCGTCAGGGTGCGCGCAGCCGGGGCAATCACGGTCCGCGCGGAACCCGAAACCGCCCGCGGCGATCGCACGCGATCGCGCTCGGAACGCGCCTTGTCCCGCTCGGCGACCGCCTCGCCCCGCCCGGCGACGGCCTTGTTCCTATCGGCGAGAGCGTCTTCGCGCTCTACGACCGCGGCGTCACGTTCGGTCGCCATCCCGCGAGCCTGGGCACGCGCTCGGTCGCGCTCGGACACGGCCTCATGGCGCTCGGCTACCGCCCGGTCGCGCTCGACGACGGCACGGTCCCTGCGTGCGATCGCCTCGTCGCGCTCCCGAGCCGCCTCGTCCCGATCCCGAGCCGCCTCGTCCCGGTCCCGAGCCGCCGCGTCGCGCTCTCGCGCCGCCTGATCGCGGGCCGCCACGGCCTCGTCCAAGTCGGTGGCCATCTGCTCGAATCGTTCGACGGCCGCATTCCGGCGGGCGAGCGCACCGTCCGCGTCGAGCTTGAGCCGCTCGAGCTCGTCCTGAACGTCCTTGCGCAGCTCCTCGGCGCGGTCGAGCTCCGCCTGCAGCCGGATCGGCTCCTGACGCAGCCGCTGCGTCTCCTCGCGCAGCGCGGCGAGCTCGGACGGGACGTCGGACCGCTTGCCGTTCTGGCGGGCGCGACGAACGGGCGCAGGAGTGCGAGCGCTCGTCGGCTGATCGCGGGCGACGCTCAGCGCGGCGATCGGGTCCCCGTCGGGGAGCGCCTCGCCCGGGGCGGGGAGCCGGATCACGATGCCGGTCGCGACCGCGAGCTCGGCGTCGAGCACGGTGATCTCCTCGGCGGCCGGGAATGCCGCCGCCCACTCCTCGCCGTCGAACGGCGCCCACGGCTTGTGCTCGAGGTCCGCGAGCGCGCGGGCGGAGGATCCGTCATCGAACGAGATCGTGAGCGTCGGCCTGACGAAGCGCATGCCCCGCACCCCAAACCATCTCCCGCTCAGCTCCAGCCGCCCGTCGACGCGCTCGAATCGATCGAGCTCGAACGAGATCGGGCCGGGCGCGACCCTCGCCCGCTCGCTGGTCGCTGCCATTGGGGGCGAGTCTTACCCCCGCGCGGGCGCGTATAAACGCGGCCTAGGCAGCGCCGCGGCGTACCCGCGCCGCCCGGGACTTCTTCCGGGCGCCGGTGTTGCGGTGAAGCGCGCCGCGCTTGACGGCCTTGTCGATCGTCTGCACGAGCGTCCGGTGCTCGGTGTCCGCCCGGGTGTCGTCGGCATCGGCCACAGCTGTCTCCAGACGCCGGAAGTACGTCTTGATCTTGCTCGTGTAGCTGCGGTTCTCGAGCCGCTCGCGCTCGGCGCGGAGGATGCGCTTCTTCTGAGAGTGAATGTTCGCCATGGCAGGAAAAAAGCCGCAGCGTTCCGCCGCGGCGCGTCCGTACTATAGCCGCTCCCCGCCAGTGGATACCGAAACTCTCGAGCCCGAAACCTCCCCGGTCCCGCCGCCGGAGCCGCCGCGCCGCCGCCTCGCAGTCAACACCGCGATCTTCGCGTTCGCGACGGCGCTTTCGCGGATCGCCGGGCTGGGGCGGGAGATCGCCCAGGCGGCGTACTTCGCGACCTCGGCGGCGGCCTCCGCGTTCACGCTCGCGTCGCAGGTTCCGAACCTGTTCAGCAACCTGTTCTCGCAGGCGGCGCTCTCGGCGGCGTTCGTGCCGGTGTTCACCGAGCTGCTTCAGCAGGGCAAGAAACGCGAGGCGTTCCGGATCGCCGCGACGCTGTTCTGGATCATCCTGCTCGCGCTCGGCTCGCTGACGCTGCTGTGGATGGGGGTCGCCCACCTGGTGGTCCCGCTGTTCACCGGGGCGAACATCCCCGCTGACCTCACCACCGGGCTGTCCCAGGTGCTGTTCCCCGTTGTGCTGCTGCTCAGCCTCACGGGGCTGTTCGTGGGGATTCTCCAGGCGTACGACGAGTTCACGATCCCGGCGCTCGCGCCGGCGGTCTGGAACCTCGTGATCCTGATCCTGCTGGTCGTCCTGCACTCGCAGTTCCACGGCGAGAATCAGATCTACGCCTACGCGATTGCCTGGCTGATCGCGACGATCGTGCAGTTCTTCATGGTCGCCGCGACCCTGCGCAGGATCGAGTTCCGGCTGTCGTTCGTGCTCGACTGGCGCGACCCCAGGGTCCACCGGGTGCTGCTGCTGTTCCTGCCGGTCACGATCAGCATCGGGATCGTCAACCTCGACATCTTCATCAACGCCGGCTTCGGGTCGCTGGTCTCGAGCCATGCGCCGGCCGCGATCAACAACGCGTTCCGGATCTACATGCTGCCGCAGGGCATCTTCAGCGTCGCGGTCGCGACCGTGCTGTTCCCGACGCTGAGCCGGCTCGCCGCGCACCGCAACGTCGGCGGGATCCGCCGGGCGGTCGGCAACGGCACGCGGCAGATCAACCTGCTGCTGATTCCCTCCGCCGCGCTGATGGCGGTGCTCGCGACGCCGATCACCCGGCTGCTCTACCAGCACGGGAACTTCGGGCCGCTGTCGACCCATCTGACGGCGACGGCGCTGTTCTGGTTCTCGTTCTCGCTACCGTTCGCGGGCGTCAACCTGCTGCTGACGCGGACGTTCTTCGCGGTGCAGCGGCCCTGGATCCCGACCAAGCTGGCGGCGATGAACATGATCGTCGACGTGATCGTCAGCCTCGCGCTGTACAAGCCGCTGGGGATCGCCGGCCTCGTGATCGGGACGGCGAGCGCCAACATCGTGATGACGGGGCTGCAGCTCCACCGGCTCCGGATCGGGCTGAACGGCCGGCTCGAAGGCGGCCAGACGTTGATGATCACCACCCGGATCGTGATCGCGACGCTCCTGATGGCGGCGGTGGCGTGGGTCGTGTGGGCCGCACTCGACAGCCTGCTCGGCCGCTCGCTCGTCGCGCAGATCCTGTCGGTCGGGATCGCGTGCGCCGCCGCGGTTGCGCTGTACGCGAAGACCGTGCTATGGATGCGGATCCCCGAGGCCCACCAGATCCAGTCGCTGGTCGTGCAGCGGCTGCGCGGGGCATAACCTCGCCGAATGAGCTTCTGGGAGCGACACTTCTCCAACTGCCGCCGCGAGCGGGCGTTCCTGAGCGCGACCGGGTTCACCGTCGCGTTCGCGACCGCGCGAGCGATTACCCACGCGATCCGCGCCGGCGTCGGGCCGTTCCACAACATCAGCGAGGGCGGCCGCCACATCCACCACTCGACGTTCGGGATCCTCGGGCTACTCGGGGTCGGCTACGTGTGGACGTACCGGATCGGGATCGGACCCCAGCCCGGAGGGCGCTGGCCGTCGCGGATCAGTTCGACTGCATACGGCGTTGCCTCGGCGCTGACGCTCGACGAGTTTGCGCTGTGGCTCGACCTGGAGGACGACTACTGGGACAAGCAGGGGCGGAAGTCGATCGACGCGGTCGCGATCTTCGGCGGGCTGCTGACGATGGGGGTCGCGGGCCGCACTGCGCTGAAGGAGCTGGGGTTGCTGCCCCGCTGGCTCGCCGACCGCGTCTAGCGCGGATCCCCAAATACCCTTGGAGTGATGGCCGACCAGGCACACATCCGCAACTTCTCGATCATCGCCCACATCGACCACGGCAAGTCGACGCTCGCCGACAGGATCCTCGAGCTGACCCACACCGTCGATCCGCGGGCGATGCGCGCCCAGGTGCTCGACTCGATGGAGCTCGAGCGCGAGCGCGGGATCACGATCAAGGCCCAGGCCGTGCGCGTGTTCTACGAGTCCGCGCGTGACGGCCAGACCTACCA
The DNA here is from genome assembly GCA_963770735.1 of uncultured Solirubrobacterales bacterium. Lineage (GTDB taxonomy): Bacteria > Actinomycetota > Thermoleophilia > Solirubrobacterales > Solirubrobacteraceae > Palsa-465. Next base: position 1,117,851 of record CAVYRB010000003.1, read on the forward strand.
GCTGCACCTGATCGACACGCCCGGCCACGTCGACTTCACCTACGAGGTGTCCCGCTCGCTCGCCGCGTGCGAGGGCGCGTTGCTGGTCGTGGACGCCTCCCAGGGCGTCGAGGCGCAGACCGTCGCCAACACGTACCTCGCGATCGACGCCGGGCTCGAGTTGATCCCGTGCCTGAACAAGGTCGACCTGCCCGGGGCGGAGCCGGATCGCGTGGCGGAGGAGGTCGCCGAGCTGCTCGGCGAGCCCGCCGACACGGTCAGGCGGATCAGCGCGAAGACGGGGGAGGGGGTGATCGACGTGCTCGACGAGCTGGTCGCGAAGGTGCCCGCGCCGCGGGGAACCCACGACGGGCCGCCGCGCGCGCTGATCTTCGATTCGGAGTTCGACCAGTACCGCGGCGTGATCGCGTACATCCGGGTGGTCGACGGGACCTTCACCAAGGGCGAGCCGATCTTCGCGATGCAGACGGGCACCGAGGCCGACATCGACGACATCGGCTTCTTCACGCCGGCGATGACGCCGGCCGGAGCGCTACACGCGGGAGAAGTGGGTTACCTGATCACCGGCATCAAGGACGTCACGAAGCTCCGGGTCGGCGACACGCTGACGAGCAAGCGCGATCCCGCCGCGCGCCCGCTCCCCGGCTACCGCGAGGTCAAGCCGATGGTGTTCTGCGGCCTGTTCCCGATCGACTCCGATGACTACCCGGACCTGCGCGACGCGCTTGAGAAGCTGTCGCTCAACGACGCCGCGCTCAGCTGGGAGCCGGAGACGAGCGATGCGCTGGGATTCGGCTTCCGCTGCGGCTTCCTCGGGCTCCTGCACATGGACATCGTCCGCGAGCGCCTCGAGCGCGAGTACGACCTAGAGCTGCTCGCGACGATGCCGAGCGTCGAGTACGAGGTGACACTCACGGACGGCACCGTGGTGCCGGTTCACAGCCCCAACGACATGCCGGAGCCGAACGAGGTGGCCGAGGTCCGCGAGCCTTACATCCGCGCCTCGATCCTCGCGCCCAAGGAGTTCGTGGGCGCGATCATGGAGCTCTGCCAGGAGCGCCGCGGCGACCACTCGGGGATGCACTACCTCTCGAGTGAGCGCGTCCAGCTCAGCTACGACCTGCCGCTGGCCGAGATCGTGCTCGACTTCTTCGACCAGCTGAAGTCGCGCACGCGGGGGTACGCGTCGCTGGACTACGAGCTGATCGGGCTGCGCGAGTCGGATCTGGTGAAGCTCGACATCCTGCTCGGCGGCGACCCGGTCGACGCACTGTCGATGCTCGTGCACCGGTCGAAGGCCTACGACGCGGGGCGCACGCTCACCGAGAAGCTGCGCGAGAAGATCCCGCGCCAGCAGTACGACGTACCGATCCAGGCTGCGATCGGCTCGCGGATCGTCGCGCGGGAGACGATCAAGGCCTTCCGCAAGGACGTCATCGCGAAGTGCTACGGCGGCGACATCACCCGCAAGCGCAAGCTGCTCGAGCAGCAGAAGAAGGGGAAGCAGCGGATGAAGCAGGTGGGGCGGATCGAGGTGCCTCAGGAGGCTTTCCTCGCCGTCCTGGAGCTGGGGGACTCTGGTTCTCGGTCCTAGTGCTTTAGAGCCACGCCGAACCGCTCCCGGGGACACCGCGCCTTGAATGCAGGCGGTGGGTCGGGTGCGGGGCGCGGCGCGAGTGTCCGCGGGAGCGGCTCGCCCTGGCTCCTCCTCTTCCGAAGAAGGCCCAGGCTACGAAGACCCAGAGCAGCCAGGCACCCGCGAGTCCGATGATGACGAGAGCGAAAACGGCCAGGACCGCGATGACGGCCATCAGGATGGCCATCGCCAGCGTCGCTTTGACCCACAGCGGGGTCTTGTGGCGGCGGGTGTCGCGGGCTGTCGGGAGGTCGTTGACCACTGCGTCGAGCTCGCCGTAGGTGCGCGCGGCGAACACGACGCCCAGACGCTCCTCGAGTTCCTCGGTCACCAGGCGACCTTCGCCGGCGGCGTGACGGAGGCGGTCGGCGACTCGATCGCGGTCCTCGTCCGAGGCTCTCAAAACCGAACGTCGCGGCATCGGCAGAGGTTACCGCGTCGCCATCGAGGATCGGTGGAAAAAGACGTGCGGTCCGACGACCGCGCCCATGATCACGGCCGCCAGCAGCAAAAGTCCAAATACGCCGAGGATGATTCCCGCGGTCGCGAGCCCGGAGCCGGTCTGGCTTCCGTTCGCCCGCTTGATCTCGTGCTTGGCCACGAACCCGAGGGCCACCGCCAGCAGTGGACCGATGCCCCAGAGGAACAGGAACCCGGCGACACCCGTCACCAGCGAGGCGATCGCCATCCCGTTCGTCCTCGGGGCCGGGACGTAGCCCGACCTTGCGACGACCTCTCCGCCAGGCAGGTCCGCGAGCAGCGGGTCGAGCTGGCCGTACGTCCTGGCGCCGAGCGCGAGGTGCAGGCGCTCCTCGAACTCCTCGTGCGTGAGACGACCCTCGGTCACGGCGTTTCGCAGGCGCTCGACGACGTGCTCCCGATCGTCGTCTGATGCCCTGAGGGCGAAACGTTGCCCCATACAGGAAGCCTAGCGCTACGGCACCGCGGGCTCTCGGGATTCGGTCGAGGGATGGAGCCGAGGCTGGGGCCGCCTGGCCGCAACCGCCATCGCCCAGATCACGACCATGAGCTCGAGCAGGAACAGACCGAGGCTGGCGGTGTTGTCCGTCGTCGACAGGTGCTCGGTCGTCGTCAGGTGGTAGGCGAAATGCGGCAGCGTCGCCGCCAGGAACGCGGCGCCGGCGACGAGCACCAACCGGCGCTCGAACCAGATCGCGGCCCCCGCGAGCAGCACCGCAAAGCCCAGCTCGGCCGCCGCGTAGTCGCGCAGCAGATGCTCGTTGTAGATACCGAGCGGTGCGACCCAGTGGTGCCCGAATCCAGGAAACGTCGTGAAGAACGAGTGCGGGGCTGCGATCCCCCAGATCCCGATCTCGGCCTGTGCCAGGGCGACGAGCCCGAGCGCAGCTCGGGCCACCGCTCTCATCCTGCGAGCACGCGTCTGGACCCCGAGGCCGCCGTCGAGACCGCCAGGCAGGAGGCGTCGATCGCGCTTGCCCACGCGATCTCCGAGAGGCACCCCGGCGCCGCGACCATGTCGCCCGCAAGGTACACGCCCTCGTGCTGCTCGACCGCCGGGCGGTCGCGCCACGTCCTGCCCGGTAGGTCGAGCGCACCCGTGCGGCCGTCCATCACCTGGCGCCGGCGCCAGGTCTCGCGCTCGCGCCAGCCGCTGAACGATGCATCGAGTAGCCGCTCGAGCCGCTCCGCCGCGGACTCAACGGATTCCGCGGGGCGGATCGGCATCTGCGCCTGGATCAGCTCCTCGCCGTCGGGAGCGAGCGTGCTGTCCGCGGCGGTGTAGCGCTCGGCCCAGCCGCTCTCCTGTAGATCGACGACCACGAACGGGTCGCCGCGCCGGTGGGTGACCGCGACGTCGAGGCAGACCGAGTTCCCGCTGAGCCAATCGAGGGTGTCGTCGCCGAGCAACCTGCGGGCGTCGCTCAGCTCCGTCGCGACGATCACCGGCGGCTCCGGAAGCTCGTCGACCCGGTGTCCGCAAACGATCTCGACGCCGAGCTCCGAGGCTCGCGAGCGCATCCGCTCGATGATCGCGCTCCAGCCGCCGATCGGATACCGGGCCGTCGGCGGAGCGGACAGCAGGCCGCGCACGAGCGGCTCCCACAGGAACGCCGCCGACAGCTCCCCGGGGTCGTGGTGGTAGGTGAGGATCCCGGCACTGCGCGAGAGGATCTCGGCAGCCTGCTCGCCGACCTGGTCCGAGGCCCAGGTACGGAAGTCGAGGTTCACCGGGGCGGTCTTTCCACGGAGGCGGAGCGCGGCAACGGCCGCACCAACCGCCGGGACCCTTCGGATCTCGTCCTGCCACCGGAACCGGACGCCCGACAGCCGCGGTCGCGCGTACGGCGGAATCAGGTTGCGCTCGCCGAGCCAACTCCAGAACGGACTGGAAGCGAGGATCGCGTGCGGGCCGAGGTTCGCCTTGTACGGCCCGTCCGTGCTCCGCGCCCGCCCGCCGAGCTCGGAGTGGGCCTCGAGCAGCCGTACGGCCGCTCCCTGCTCTGCTGAGGAAATCGCGGCGGTCAGGCCCGCGAGCCCGCCGCCGACGATTGTGATCTTGGTCATGCGCGCAGGGTATGCCGCAACTGGTCCGTTGTTAAGGTCCAGTTGTGGAGAGCCATAGAGGGCCAGTTGGAGAGGGCGAGCCTGGGGAGCCGGGCGCGCTCGGCCCCGACCTGCTGCTCGCCCTGGACCGCTCGTCGACCCGCGCTCTGCACGAGCAGCTCGAGACGGCGCTCCGGGACCACGTCCGCACCGGCCGGCTGCCCCCGGACTCGAAGGTCCCCTCATCTCGGGCACTCGCCGGCGCACTCGGTGTCTCCCGCGGAGTCGTGCTCGAGGCCTACTCGCAACTGCTCGCCGAGGGGTACCTCGTCGCCAGCCAGGGCGCGCCGACCCGCGTCAGCCAGATGCCGAGCATCGAACGGCCGCCGGTCCCGGCGGGATCGCTCGAGCCGTCGTACAGGGACCGTTTCGACCCGAGCCTCCCCGACCTCGCCGCGTTCCCGCGAGAGCGATGGGCGCGCTCACTGCGAGCCGCCTCGCGTGCCGCGCCGTTCGCGGCACTCGGCCACGGCGACCCCCGCGGCGCGCCCGAGCTCCGCAACGAGCTGATGGCGTACCTGGGGCGGGTAAGGGGCGCCGCGCCCGAGCCCGAGCACACGCTCGTCTGCTCGGGGGCGATGCAGGCGTTCGCGGCGCTCTGCCGCGTTCTGGCCGACCGTGGGATCGAGCGGATCGCGGTCGAGCGGCCTGGGTGGAACCGGGTGCGCGTGGTCGCGGAGGCGGCGGGGCTCGAGCCGGTCGGGATCCGGGTCGACGGGCAGGGACCGATCGTCGAGGAACTCGCGAGCTCCGGGTGCGAGGTCGTGGTCGTCACTCCGGCGCATCAGTTCCCGACCGGCGTCGTGATGTCCTCCGAGCGCCGGTCGGCGCTGCTCGAGTGGGCCGAGGACGAGGACGCGCTGATCGTCGAGGACGACTACGACTCGGAGCTCCGCTACGACCGGGGCGCGGTGGGTGCGCTCCAGGGCCTCTCGCCAGAGCGCGTGCTGCACCTCGGCTCCGCCAGCAAGCGGCTCGCGCCGGGCGTCCAGATCGGATGGATGCTGGCGCCGTCGTGGCTCAGCGGGGCACTCACGTACGAGCAGGGGCTCGGCCGGTCCTCGCCGCCCGCGCTCGACCAGCTGGCGCTGGCCGATTTCCTCGCCCGCGGAGAGCTCGACCGGCATCTGCGCCGGATGCGGCTGCGCTACCGCGAGCGGCGCAGCGCGCTGGTGTCGGCGGTCGATCGCGCGCTCCCGGGCGCGCGCGTCTCCGGGGCGGCGGCGGGGCTGTACGCGACCGTGCTGCTGGCGCCCGCGGTCGACGAGGACGCGCTCGTGCGGGCCGCGGCCGCGCGGGGGGTCGGGGTCGAAGGACTGGCGGCGCACCCGGGCGCCGGCGACGGGCCGCCGGGGCTTGTGCTCGGGTTCGGCAACCTCGGCGAGGCGGCGATCGCGCGGGGGGTAGATGTGCTGGGAAGCTGCATGCCTTGACAGGCATATAACCATCAGGCAATATAACCCGGGTGGCGACCACGACGGCGACGACCTGGAGCGCACTTGCCGACCCCCACCGGCGCGCGATGCTCGAGCTGCTGCGCGAGCGTCCGCGCCCGGTGGGTGAGCTCGTCGAGCGGCTCGGCCTGAGCCAGCCGGGCACCTCGAAGCATCTCCGGGTGCTGCGCGACGCGGGGCTCGTGAGGTCCCGCGCCGAGGCCCAGCGCCGCGTGTACGAGCTCGACGGCGAGCCGCTCCGAGAGCTCGACGCATGGCTCGGGCCCTACCGCCGGTTCTGGTCCGAGCGCCTCGACGCGCTCGAGCGCCACCTCGACCATCAGCGACCCAGGGAGGACTGAGATGGAGACCAGCTACGAGTCGATCGAGGGGCGGCCGGCGCTGCGGCTGGAGCGCCGCATCGCGCATCCCGTCGCCGCCGTGTGGACCGCGATCACCGACAAGCAGGAGCTGATGCAGTGGTTTCCGTCGACGGTCGGCGGCGAGCTGCGGCGCGGCGAGCGCCTCACGTTCGAGTTCGTCGATCACCCGGACGTCCCCGACATGGACGGCGAGGTGACCGACGTCGAGGAGCCGCGACTGCTGGCGTTCTACTGGGGCGAGGACCATCTCCGGTTCGAGCTCGAGCCGGTGGACGGAGGCGAGACCGACCTGCGGCTGACGGTGCTGCTCGGCACCGAGGCGAAGGCCGCGAGGGACGGGGCCGGTTGGACTGTCTGCATCGCGAGGCTCGAGGCGGCGCTGGACGGAGCCGGCGATCAGGCGCTCGAGCGGATCGGCGGCGGCTGGCGCGAGCATTACAACGAGTACTCGCGCCGCGGGTTTCCGGCGACCGCGCCGATCCCGGAAAGCGCCTCGTAGCGCGCGGCCGTGTGACAATCCCGGCCGGTGGAACTCGGCCTTCGCGCGCGTGCCTGCATCGTGACCGGAGCCTCCCGTGGGATCGGGCGGGCGACCGCGGTCGGGCTCGCTGCCGAAGGCGCGTCGGTGCTGCTGCTGGCGCGCAGCGAGCGCTCGCTCGAAGAGGTGGCGCGCGCGTGCGACGACGCCGGCGGTCGGCCGGAGACGCTCGCGCTCGACATCACGGAGCCCGACGCCGGGGCGCGCGTGGTGAGCGAGTGCCTCGAGCGGTTCGGACGGATCGACGCGCTCGTCAACAACGCCGGCACGAGCTCGGTGCGAACGCTCGAGCAGCTGACCGACGCCGACTGGCAGGAGCAGTGGGACCTGAACGTGATCGCCCCGATGCGGCTGATGCGTGAGGCCGCTCCGGCGATGGTGCGCGGCGGCTGGGGCCGGATCGTCAACGTCGCCTCGTCGTCCGGGAAGCGACCCGGGAGCCGGAACATGCCCTACTCGGTGACGAAGGCCGCGGAGCTGTCGCTGTCGCGCTCGTTCGCGGACCTGTACGCCTCGCGGGGCGTGCTGGTCAACGCGGTCGCCCCCGGACCGGTGGGGACCGACCTGTGGCTGGCGCCGGGGGGCCTGGCCGATCAGACGGCGGAGGCCCAGGGGATCAGCCACGAGCAGGCGGTCGCGAAGACGGCCGCGGGTGTCCCGATCGGACGCCTCGGGTCAGAGCAGGAGATCGCCGGAGTGATCGTGTTCCTTTGCTCGGAGCCGGCGTCGTATGTCGCCGGCTCGGCCTGGTCGGTCGACGGCGGGATCGTCCAGACGATCGTCTGAAACGCCGTCAGGCCGGCACTGAGGCCGACACGATCCACGTCGACGCCGGGGCGACCAGCCCGTCTGGGGTGACCCAATCCGCGAGCCCCTCGCGCAGCGCTTCGCGGATCGGCTCATGCAGATGAGCGGCGCGGTCGCCGGCGAGGCGGAGGATCTCGCCCGCCGGCCCGAGCGCCATCGCGAGGTCGATCGCCTGGTCGACGTCGGTGCCGACGTTGATCGGAAGGTCGAGGCGGCGCACATTCTCGACCTTCGCCCGCCATACGACCATTACCAGCCGGCCGCCCGGCTCGAGTGCCTTGCGCACGTTTTGCAGCGCCGCGACCGGGTTCGCGAAGAACATCGTCCCGAAGCGCGAGAACGCCATCTCGTAACGATCGGGGAACTCGGTCAGCTCGACGTCGGCGACCTCGAAGCGGACGTTCTCGACGCCCGCGTCCACGGCCTCCTGCCGAGCGGCGTCGATAACCGCGGCGCGGCGTCGACCCCCAGGGCAAGACCCTCAGGGCCGACCAGAACAGCCAGCTGCTGGGTTGTGTCGCCGAACCCGCATCCGATGTCCAGCACGCGCTCGCCGGGCTGGGGCGGGTGCAGACGGAGCGCGTGGTCGCCAAAGTTGCGCAGCCCGGCGACCACGATTTGGCGGTACTCGAGGAAGCGGTCGAACAGCGGCCCGTCCCACGCCTCGATCGCCTCGGCGTTGTCCACCGCTTCGTTCACGGGTTCGACCGTATCCACCTCGACTGCTCCCCGGCGGGGATCCTACCCGAGCAGCTCCGACTCATGGGCGCGGAAGATCGCCGGGTAGTCGCTCGCGCCCGGCGCGTGCAGCGCGTCGATCAGCGCCCGGATCCTCGGCGTCAGCACGAGCAGGTAGCGGACCGGCTCGCCCTTGCGCGCGTTGCCGTACGCGTGCGGCGTGCCCTTGGGCGCGAACACCGCGGCGCCCGGGCCGGCCTCGATGACCTCGTCGCCGAGCCTGACCCGCAGCGCGCCCTCGAGCACGTACCAAGCCTCGTCGTCGGCGTGGTGGACGTGAAGCGGGGCGATCCAGTCAAAGCCCGAGTCGCCGGAATCGGTCCACTCGATCACCAGGAAGTCGCTGTCCTCGCCGCCGATCTGATCGCCGGCGAGAGACGGACGGAACCGCTCGTCGGGCATCGCGGAGAGCCTAACCCGCCCTTACCCGCCGGATGGTTAGACTGCCGCCGCGCATGACCGTCAAGACAGAGGCGATCGGCAAGACCTACGAGCCCGTCACGTACGCGGTCGGGCGCGAGAAGATCCGCGAGTACGCCTCGGCGGTCGGGGAGACCAACCCGCTGTACTTCGATCTCGGGGCCGCGCGCGCTGCCGGCTACGCCGACCTCGTGGCCCCGCCGATGTTCGCGGTCGTGTACGCCGCGCGAGCGGTCGGCCCGGGGATTTTCGACCCCGAGGTCGGGATCAACTTCGCGATGATGGTCCACGCGGGCCAGGAGTTCGTGTGGGGCCCGGTCGTCGTCGCCGGCGACGAGGTCACGACGACGGCCTCCGTCAAGGACGTCTCGGAACGAGGCGACATGGGGTTCTACGTGTTCGAGTCCGTGTCGGAAAACCAGCGCGGCGAGACCGTCTGCACCGGCACCTGGACGCAGATCGTGAGAGGGGTTTCATGAACCAGGGCGACACGATCGAGCTGAAGGTCACCCCGGACCCGTTCGTCACGGTCCGCTATGCGGGCGCGTCCGGCGACTTCAACCCGATCCACATCGACGAGGCATTCGCGAAGCAGGTCGGCCTACCCGGGCGGATCCTCCACGGGCTGTGGACGATGGCCCAGGTCGCCCGCGCCGTGACCGACGCCGGCGGCGGGCCCGAGTCATTGAAGAAGCTGTCGGTCCAGTTCCGAGGCATGGGCGCGCTCGGCGAGGAGATCGTCGTCAGCGGCTCGGTCACCGGCCTCTCCGGCGGGGTCGCGACCGTTGAGGCCGAGGCCGAGCAGTCGGGCAACCGCATCATCCGCAACGCGGTCGCCGAGCTCGCAGCGGAGTAGGTCGGGGCCGGGGGTCGCCCCCGGGGCGGAAGCGGGGCTCGCGCGAACGAACTTTGCTTCTGAAGTTCGATATATCGCAGTCCAGAAGCATCGTTGGGGCTCGGCCCGACCCGTCCGGGCCCGACCGCGCGGCGTCCTCGCGGCGACGCACCCGCCCTCCTAGCCCCACGAATTTCGTCCTTGCCGGTTTGAGGACGCGAGTGTATTTTTTGCGCGTGGCAGGGAATGCGAGGAGGGTGGGGTTGCGCATGAGGTGCACAGCGGTCGTGCTTGCGGCGAGCGTCGGGACCGGGCTCGCCGCGGGCACGATGGCGACGCCGGTCGCGCTCGCGGCGACCGCGAGCCCGGGCTCGAGCCCGACCGCGAGCTCGACCCCGACCCCGAGCCCGACCCCGACCTCGACCCCGAGCGCCGCGGGCGCCCCGCCGCCGCTCTCGGCCGCCGCCGGCCAGCCCTCGATCGCTTCGACCTACGGGAGCGGGTCGTTCGGCCACTGGCTGGTCGACTCCTACGGCCTTCCCGCGTACGACTACACGGCGGACGAGGCGACCGACCCGAACGCGAAGCAGCCCGAGCTCGCGGGCGCGACCCGGGCGCAGCACCAGCTCGGGAACGACCACATCAAGGGGATGGCCTACAACGACGGGTACACCGAGTTCTGGAGCCAGGATCGGCTCTCGCAGTGGGCCAACCTGTACCAGGCGTCGAGCAACCACTTCGCCGGCGGCTGGGGCTACCTGAACGTCGGCGGGCACACGGCGAGCACGATGTACCTGGACCGGCCCAAGGGCGCGCCCTACACGAGAACGTTCGGCGTCGGCTACTACCACCGGCACTTGGTCGCCGACGGGATCGACGTCTCCGACGCCGTATACGCGCCGTTCGGCAACGACCCCGTCCTCGTCCACGACGTCACGCTGCGCAACACCACCAAGCGCCCGGTGCCCGTCAGCTGGACCGAGTACTGGGACGTCAACCCGTACGACCAGAGCCTCGCCTTCCAACGGAACATCGGGATGAACGCCCCGACCTGGAACGCTGGCGCGAAGACGCTCGCCGTCGCGCAGACGGGCACGCCGGAGGCCGACATGAACCCGCTCAGCATCTTCGCGGCCGCGGTGAACGGACCCGTCGCCGACTACCAGACCTCGGTCAAGCAGTTCTTCGGCTCGGGATCGCGCGCGGCGCCGGCCGAGGTCGCGGCCAACCGGCTGAGCGACACGATCGCGTCGGCGACGCCAGACGGCCGGGCCGGCGACGTGCTGTTCGCCTTCCGTGCCCCCGAGAAGCTCGCGCCCGGCCGGTCGGTGACGCTCCGCTACGTCTACGGGATGGCGCACCCGACTCAGATCCCGGGACTGGTCGCCTCCTACCGCAGGCAGCAGAACCCGCTTCGGGCCAGCGAGCGCGCGTGGGCGTCATACCTGCCGAGGGCGAACTTCGGGAGCGCCAACACGTGGGTCGCGCGCGAGCTCGAGTGGGACGCCTATCTGCTGCGCTCCTCGACCGTGTACGAGGAGGCGTGCGGCTACCACACGATCACCCAGGGCGGCTACTACCAGTACTCCGACGGCTACAACCTCGGCTACCGAAGCTGGCTGCACTACTTATTCCCGATCGTCTACTCGGACCCGGCGCTGGCGCGCCAGATCCTCGAGTACTCGGTCGCCCTGCAGCCGCCGCCGCCCGCCGCCCAGTTCCCGTACGGGACGGGGCCGCTGTGCGAGCGCGTCGACCTCGGGACCTCGGACGACCTCGACTTCTGGCTGCTGCTGGCCGCCGCCGAGTACGGGCTCGGCACGCGCGACACGTCCTTCTTCGACAAGCAGCTGCCGTACTACGACACGCAGGGCGCCGACAAGGCGACGATCTGGCAGCACCTGAAGGTCGCCTTCCAGCACACGCAGTCGATGCTCGGGCCGCACGGCGGCTACCTGGCCGGATCGACCGGCGACTGGAACGACTTCTCGACCGAGTTCGAGCAGCTGACCGAGTCGATGCTCGTGACCTCCCAGCTCGCGTACGCGTTCCCGAGGCTCGCCGACCTCGCCGACCTGAAGGGCGACCACGCGTTCGCGGCGCAGCTACGCGCCGCCGGCGCGAAGGACCTCGGCACGCTCCGCGCGCAGTGGACCGGGAAGGGCTGGTACTCGCGCGGGTACTCGGGCAACCGGCAGGTCGGGTCGGGCGTGATCTTCGAGGAGCCGCAGCCGTGGGCCGTGCTCGCGGGCGCGCCGAGCGCTTCGGAGGCGAACACGCTCGTTGGCAACATCCGGCGCTTCCTCGACGGGATCGGCGCGCCGGCGTCGCTCGGCGGCCCCGCGAAGTTCGGCACCGCGCAGGTGCCGGCGCACGACGACCCGGGCGTCACCGAGAAGGGGCCGCTGCCGGAGAGCGGGCCGCTCCCGAACCTGTTCAACTCGGTGCTGCCGAACTCTCCGCTGGCGGGCGCGGACGAGTGGCCGGGCGGCGTCTGGTTCGACCTTAACGGATGGCTGACGTGGGCGTACGGCTCACTCGACGGCGTCGTTCCGAGCGCGCGCTCGCTGGCGTGGGACGAGTACACCCGCAACACGCTCGCCAACCACGCCGCGCTGTGGCCCAACCACTGGGACGGGACGATCTCGGTCGACGACGTCTGCTACGCGTACTACTCGCCCCACCCCGACTACTGCGGCAACGGGCTCGGCACCACCTACGAGGGCCAGATCACCGAGCAGCCGACGTGGATGGTGATGAACGCGGTCAACCTCGCGGGCGTGACCCCGCTCGAGGACGGCTTTCAGGTGACGCCCCACCTGCCGATGTCGAGCTTCAGCGTGAGGCTCCCCGAGGTCGGCGTCGCCGCCGCGCGCGGCGTCCTACGCGGGTACGTGACCGTGGCCCGCTCGGGCCCGCTCAGGATGCGCGTCGCGATCCCCGCCGGAGTTGCGCCGTCGCGCGTCAAGGCGTTCGCGAACGGGCGCCGGGTGCCGGCGCACACGCAGGGAGGGCTGGTCTCCTTCGTGCTTCCCGCGTCGGCCAACCGGCCCGCGAACTGGGCCGTCGCCTAGCGTCCTGACACTAGCCCACGCGACGGCCCGAATTTGGTCCTTGCCGGTTTGAGGACGCCAATGTATTTTTATCGGTAGGCGGGGTCCCGGGTACGTGCGGTTCTGGGCGCGCGCCTGTCATCCATAAGGCCGCGGGAGATCGTCACATGCACGAGGAGAAGCTGGTGCGGTTGCGCTCGACGCTGACCGCGGCGACCGCCGCGGCGCTGCTCGCCCTGCCGGCGGCGGCCGTCGCGCGCGCGGCACCGCCGCCGCTCTCGGCCGACACCGCGCCGGTCAACATCTCGAGCACCTACGGAAGCGGCGACTTCGGTCGCTGGACCGTCGATCGGTGGGGCCTGCCGGCCTACGACTACGGAATCGACGAGCTTGCCAACCCGATCGCCAAGCAGCCCGAGCTGAGCGGCTCGGTCGACGCCTGGGGCCAGATCGGCAACGACCACGTCGTCGCCGACGCCGTCAATCACGGCTACGTCCAGCTCTGGAGCCAGGACCGCCTGTACCAGTGGATGAACTACTACGACGCTTCGAACCGGCATTACGCGGGCGGGTACGGGTACCTCAACACCGGCGGCAAGGTGATCTCGACGCTCTACGACGACCGCCCCGCCGGCGCGAGCACCGAGCGGCTGTTCGGGGTCGGCTACTACGCCAAGCGCACGGCGGTGTCTGGTCTCGACACGCACGACACGGTCTATGCCCCGTTCGGCGACGACTCGTTGCTGCTGCACGACGTGACGATCACGAACACCTCCTCCTCGACGCGCTCGGGATCGTACTTCGAGTACTGGGACGTCAACCCCGAGGTGCAGGCGGTCAAGCAGGTTCCCCGTGGCTATCAGTCGCCCGTGTGGAATCCGTCCTCAAAGAGCCTGTCGGTCGCCCAGCTTCCCGACGACGTCGACACGCAGCCGCTGACGATCTTCGCGAGCGCGCTCGGCGCCCCCGTGAGCGCGTACGACACCGACACGAGCTCGTTCTTCGGCTCCGGCACGCGGGCGGCGCCGGCGGCGGTCGCCGCGGGGAAGCTGAGCGACTCGATCGCCCCTCCCGATCCGAACGGGACCGAGGGCAGTGCGATGTTCGCGTTCCAGAGCCCGTTCACGCTGAAGCCGGGGCAGAGCGTGACGTTCCGCTACGCCTACGGCTACGCGCACCCCGACAAGGTCGCCGGGCTCGTCGCGCGCTACCGCGCGCAGCCGCACGCGCTCCAGTCGAGCGAGCGGAGCTGGACGGGCTGGCTCCCACAGGTCGACCTAGGGCCCCCGTACACGTGGTTCTCGCGCGAGCTGCAGTGGGACGCCTACACGGTGCGCTCGGACGCGACCTACGACGAGATGTGCGGGTACCACATCCTCTCGCAGGGCGGCTATTACCAGTACTTCTTCGGCTTCCAGGGCGCGTTCCGCGACCCGCTCCAGCACATGCTGCCGATGATCTGGTCCGATCCGTGGCTGGCGCAACAGGTGATCGAGTACTCCGCGCACGAGCAGCCCGAGGGGACCGGCGCGGTGCCGTACTCGCTGATCTCGGGTTGCCGTCGATACGACCTGGGGACGTCGGACGACCTCGACCTCTGGCTGCTGTGGGGGGCGGCCGAATACGCCCTGTCGACACGCGACTACGCGTTCCTGAACACGCAGGTCCCGTACTACGAGGGCACTGGCACCGGGACGCTCTGGGATCACCTGAAGCTCGCCTTCCGCCACCAGGAGGACGTGATCGGCCGCGGGCCGCACGGCGAGTACCTGACCGGCGCGACGGGCGACTGGAGCGACTTCTCCACCGAGTTCAACCAGATGACCGAGTCCGACCTGGTCACCGCCCAGGCTGCGTACATCTATCCCCGCCTGGCGCTGGTCGCCGACCACCTCGGTGATACGGCCTTCGCCGCGCAGCTGCGCGCGGCCGGCGCCCGCGATCTCGCCACGGTCAAGGGGCAGTACGTGTCCGGCGGTTGGTTCGCGCGCGGTTACTCTGGGCTCCGGCAATTCGGGGCCGGCTCGATCTTCTCCGAGCCGCAGCCGTGGGCGCTGCTCGCGGGCGCGGCGACCCCGGCCCAGACGGCGCAGGTGGTCGCGAACTACCGCCGCTACCTGGTCGGGGTGGGGGCGCCCGGCGGTCCGACGAAGATCGGGGCCGCGCTCGCCCCCGGCTCGTCCGATCCGGGCGCCAAGGAGCAGACCGAGCCGCCGGTCAACGGCAGCACCGAGTGGCCGGGGGGTGCCTGGTTCGCCGTCAACGGCTGGTGGACATGGGCGCTCGAGGAGCTTGGCGGCGCGCTTCCGAACGCGGTCGGATACGCGTTCGACGAGTTCTGGCGAAACACGCTCGCGGCACACGCGACGGCGTTCCCCGATCACTGGGACGGGGTGATCTCGGTCGACGACGAATGTGCGGCCTACTTCCAGTCGCCCAACTCCGGTTGCGGGATCGGCCTCGCCACCGGCGAAGGCGCGATCCCGGGCTACGACACGCAGGTCATGCACCAGCCCGCGTACAGCCTGTTCGACCTGGTGAAGCTGGCCGGCGTGGATCCCACCAGCGGCGGCTACCAGATCGTGCCGCGCCTCCCGATGAGCACGTTCGACGTCCGCCTGCCGAACGTCGGCGTCGCGCAGCAGCCAGGGATGATTCGCGGGTACTTCAGGACGGCCGGCGGGAGCGTGACGATGGACGTCGCGCCGCCGCCCGGCGTGGGCGCGACCAGCGCTGTGGCGTGGGCGAACGGCAAGCAGGTTCCGTCCACCGTCGTCGGCGGGCTCGTCCAGTTCACGCTCGGCGCGGCTGCGGGCGGACCGGCGGACTGGGCGGTCACGTGATCGCTCGCAGGCCGGGGATCTTGGGTGCGGCCGTCGCCGGACTCCTGCTCGCGTGCGGATCGGCGCACGCGGCCGCGGTCACGCCCGGCTCCCCCGGCTGCGTCACGCGCCCCGCGCCCCCAACCCCGGGGCAGCTCACGATCGTCTCCGAGAAGCCGCTCGACGCGCGCGTCACTGACCTCGACCTGCACTCGCTCGCGATGTCGCAGGACGTGCACGTCAACGTGATGCTGCCCGCGGGCTTTGACCCGAGCGGCGCGACCCGCTACCCGGTCCTGTACCTGCTTCACGGTGCGCTCGGCGGCTACATGGACTGGTACCGGGACGGCGACGTCGAGAAGCTGATCGGCAACACCCCGATGATCGTGGTCATGCCCGATGACGGCTACGACGGCTCGTACTCCGATTGGTACGGCCTGATCTCCGGCGCGAGCGGACCTGTGCCGGCGTGGGAGACGTTCCACACGCGCGAGCTGGTGCCGTTCATCGACTCCCACTACCCGACGCTCGCCGACCGGGGCGACCGGTTCATCGCCGGGCTGTCGTCGGGCGGCGGCGGCACGATCAAGTACGCGGCGGCCAACCCGGGCCTGTTCGGCGCCGCCGGGGAGTTCTCCGGCGCCGTCGACACCGACCTGCAGTGGCCGTCATACCCCACCCTGAGCGAGGCGCTGTGGGCGGCGACGGACGCGCCCGGCGACGGCCCCGACGGCCACTGCACGTGGGGGGATCCATACACGCAGCGGGTGGTCTGGGAGGACAACGACGCCTCCTACCTCGCGCCCAATCTGGAGGGCACGGCTCTGTTCCTCGCGTCCGGCAACGGCCTGCCGGGTCCGCTCGACCCGACGCTCCAGCCGGGCGGCGGGAACCCGGGCCAGACGCTCTCCAACACCGGCGGGGTCATAGCGGGCGGGCTCACCGAGAGCGAGATCTGGCAGATGAACAAGGCGTTCGTCCGCGTGCTCGACCGCGCGGGAATCCCGCACACCGACTACTTCTACGGCGACGGCACGCACTCGTGGCCGTACTGGCAGCGCGACCTCGAGCACTTCCTGGCGTGGCTCGCACCGCACATCGGGCACCCACCGCCCGCCCCGCGCGCCTTCTCCTACCGCTCGTCGAGGGCCGACTTCTCGGCGTGGGGCTGGAGCTTCGCCGCCAGCCGCGCGGTCCGCGAGTTCGTGTACCTGAGCGACGTGGGGCGGGTCGGCCTGACCGCGCTCGGCAGCGGGACGCTGGCGGTGAGGACGCCGGCGCTCTACATCCCAGGTGCGCGGTATGAGATCGGCGATAACACCGGCCGGCGGACCGCGACCGCGGACGCCGACGGCCGGCTCGCGTTGACGGTCGACTTGGGACCGAGCCACGAGCTCCAGCAGTACCGCTTCGGCGACGGCGCGACGCTCGGCTGGCGCCGGACCGTGGTCACGATCAGCCGCTGAGCTTCCCCGCTGTCTCGTCGTCGGCGAGCAGCCGCACGACCAGCGCGGACAGCTCCGGGGCGAGCTCGCCGAGTCGCTCCGAGCGGCCGGCCCTGATCTCGTCGGCGACCAGCTCGGTGATCGAGAACACCAGCACGCGCGGGACGATCGGCGCCAGCGGAGCGAGCTCCGGCTGTTGCTCGCGAGCGAGGCGGCCGAGCTCGGCGAACATCGCCACGAACGGCTCATACGCGGCCCGGCGCTGCTCGACCGCGCGCGCCCCGAGCTCCGCGTATCCGGTGAAGTACGCCCGTGCGAACGCCGCGTGCTGCCGCCACCACTCGAGATAGGCGTCGGTGCCGAGGCGCACCGAGGCGATCCAGTCGTCCTCGACCCTCCCGGCGAGCACCGCCTCGAGCAACTCGTCGTTCAGCTCGGCGCTGACCGTCAGGAAGCAGTCCGTCTTGTCGGTGAAGAACTCGTAGAACGCGTTGCGCGAGACCCGCGCCGCCGCGACCACCTGGCCGACGGTCGCGCCCTCGTAGCCGTGCTCGGCGACAACCTCGAGCATCGCCCGGCAGATGCGCCGGCGCTGCGATCCGCGGACCTCCTCCGGATCGAGCTTGTGGCGGCCGCGCGGGAGCGGCTCTCCCTGCCACGCGACCCCGCTCACATATGAGGACACGCTCGTATTTTATTGGGAAGGCCCGGCGACGCTCCTAGAATCAAAAATTGTGTTGACGGTCAGGCAGGAGCTCGTGTTGCGGAACGTGCTCGACGCGTACCTCGTCGGTGGGGTGCCGGTCGGCTCGAAGCTGCTCGCCGAAGAGGTCGAGTGGGGCCCTTCGACGATTCGCAACGAGCTCGCCAACCTCGAGGAGCTCGGCCTGCTGGCGCATCCCCACACCTCGGCCGGCCGGGTCCCGACGGAGGCTGGATACCGCTACTTCGTCGACGAGCTGCTCCCGCGCGAGCCGGCGCAGCCGGCGCCCCGCCTGTCGCTGTCGCTCGTCCGTCGCGAGGTCGACGAGGCGATGCGGGTCACGACCGAGACGCTGTCGCAGGTGACCAACCTGCTCGCGATCGTGACCGCGCCTCCGATCGAGACCTCCACGATCAGGCACATCGAGGTGCTGGTCCTGCAGCCGCAGGTGCTGATGGTCGTCGTGATCACCTCGAGCGGCGGCGTCACCAAGCGGCTGTTCACGTTCAGCGAGCCGGTCGACGCGGGGCTTGCCGACTGGGCCGCGAGCTACCTGAACGAGCGGCTGGTCGGGTTCGGGCTGGGCGCGCGGATGCTCCACCAGCGGCTGCACGACCCGTCGCTCGCGCGCTCCGAGCACGAGTTCCTGGACGCACTCGCGCCGGTGTTCACCGAGCTCGAGGAGGTCTCCGAGGAGGCTCTGTTCGTCGAGGGCGCGTCGCGGCTGCTACGCGACGGGCGGTTCGGCGACGTGTCCGAGCTCAACAGCCTGATGGACATGCTCGAGCGGCGGGTGGCGCTGCTCGGAGTGCTGCGCACGGCCCTCACCGAGCGCGACGTGATGGTCAGGATCGGGGCCGAGAACGACTCGCCGGCGCTCAGGTCGGTCGCGCTCGTCGCCGCGGGCTATGGGCTGCCGCAGCGACGGCTCGGAGCCGTTTCGGTGATCGGCCCGCTGCGGATGGACTACGGGCGGGCGATCAACTCGGTCCGGGAGGCCGCGGCCCAGCTGTCGAGCTTCGTCGCTGAGGTGTACGACGAGCGATGACAGCGACGCGCGACTACTACGAGGTGCTCGGGGTCGATCGCGGCGCCGACGACGCCACGATCAAGAAGGCGTTCCGGCGGCTCGCGCGAGAGCTGCACCCCGACGTCAACAAGCACGATCCCGCGGCCGAGGACAAGTTCAAGGAGGCGGCTGAGGCTTACGAGGTGCTCTGCGATCCCGAGCGGCGCGCGATGTACGACCGCTACGGCCACGACGGCCTGCGCAGTGGCGGATACGCGCCGAACTTCGACTCGTTCGGCTCGGTGGGGGACATCTTCGAGGCGTTCTTCGGCGGATCGGGCGGGTTTGGAGACATCTTCGGCGGGGGCGGGGCGCCCGGCGGACCGGTGCAGGGCGGCGACCTCGCGCAGGCGGTAGAGATCGACCTCGCCGAGGCGGCCCACGGAACCAGCGTCGAGCTGTCGTACGACGCGGTCACGACCTGCGAGACGTGCCACGGCAACGGCGCCGAGCCTGGCACTCCGATCGAGACCTGCTCGAAGTGCGGCGGCAGCGGCCAGCTCCGGGCCGTCGCCCGGACCCCATTCGGCCAGGTGATGCGCGCCGCAGCGTGCGACGCCTGCTCCGGCGAGGGCCGGGTCGCGAGCTCTCCGTGCAAGGAGTGCCGCGGGCGCGGGCGGAAGGTGGAGCGCGCACGGGTGTCGGTCGACGTGCCCGCCGGGATCGCCGACGGCCAGCGGATCCGGGTCGCCGGCCGTGGCCACGCCGGCGAGCGCGGCGGTCCGGCGGGTGACCTGTACGTGGTCGTCAGGGTCCGCGAGGACCGGCGGTTCGTCCGCGACGGCGACGACCTCGTGACGGTGATCGACGTGGCGGCCCCGCTGGCGGCGCTCGGCACCACCGTCGAGGTTCCGACCGTCGACGGCACGATCGACGTGGAGGTCCCCGCGGGCACGCAGCCGCACGAGGCGATCGTGCTCCGCGGGCAGGGGATGCCGGCGCTCCGAGGATCCCGGCGCGGGAGCCTGCGGGTGGTCGTCAACGTGATCGTCCCGCGCCACCTCGACTCCGAGCAGCGCGACCTCTACGAGCAGCTCGCCGGCTCGATGACCGACCACAACCTCCGCTCCGACGAGGGCATGTTCGCGAAGCTCAGGCGCGCCTTCGGCGGTTGATCAGGCTCGCGATCCGCGTCGGGCGCGACGACGCCGAGGTGGTGCTCGCCGAGCTGCTCGAGCTCGCGCCGAGCGGGATCGAGGAGGTGGACCTGGGTGAGGACGGCGTCGAGTACGCCGTGTACGGGGCACCGGGCGAGCTCCCCGCGCTCGGTCGCGTCCAGGCTGCCGCGGGCGACGCGCTGATCGAGGTCAGCTCCGAGGAGGTTGCGGACGACTGGGCCGAGCGCTGGCGCCAATTCCACCGCCCGCTCGTGCTCGACGAGCGGCTCCGGGTCCGGCCGCCGTGGGAGGCGCCGGGCGCCGAGCCGCTCGACCTCGTGATCGATCCCGGTCGCGCGTTCGGGACGGGCGCGCATCCGACCACCTGGCTGTGCCTCGAGCTGATGCTCGAGCTGCCTCCTGCCGAAGGCGCCTTCGTCGACCTCGGCTGCGGCTCCGGCGTGCTCGCGATCGCCGCGGCGAGGCTCGGGTTCGTGCCCGTGCTGGCCCTCGACTTCGATCCGGCGGCGATCGAGGCCACCCGCGAGAACGCGGTCCGCAACGGCGTCGAGCTCGAGGCGCGGCGGTTCGATCTTCGCGCCGAGCGGGTCCCGGCCGCGGGCACGATCGTCGCGAACCTGCTGGCGCCGCTGCTGCGGGAATGGGCCCGCGGCGGCGAAGTGTTCGCGGACCGTGTGATCGCGAGTGGGCTGCTCGAGCACGAGGGGGACGGGGTCGCGGCGGCGTTCGGGGCTCGCGGGCTGCGCGAGCGCGATCGCCGCTCGGGAGGCGGCTGGCTCGCGGTGCTGCTCGAGCGCGCGCTACCGTGACCGCTCCGTGACCACGTTCGCGGTCAAGTTCCTCGGCTGCAAGGTCTCGCAGGCCGACGCGATGGCGGCCCGGGCCGCGCTGATCGGCGCCGGCCACGACGAGGCCGCCGAGGACGCGGCGGACGTCCACGTCGTCAACACATGCTGCATCACCCGCGAGGCAGAAGCGAAGTCGCGCCAGTCGGTGCGGCGGTCGCTGCGGCACGCCGGCTCCGTCTACGTGACCGGATGCGCCGCGAACCTCGACTCCGTCCAGTTCGCCGAGATCGACGCCCGCGTCCGCCCGGTGACGGGGATCGCCGAGCAGGTAGCGGCGGAGGTCGCCGCCGACGTTGGCGGGTGCGCCGACCTCGACCACGACGTGCTGGCGCGCGAGCCGCGGGCCGAGCGCGCCTCGCGGACCCGCGGCTTCGTCAAGGTCCAGGACGGGTGCGACTGCCACTGCGCCTACTGCATCATCCCGACGGTGCGTGGCTCCGCGCGCTCGCGCCCGGTAAGCGCTGTGCTCGACGAAGTGCGCCGGCGGGTCGCCCAGGGGCAGCCCGAGATGGTGATGACCGGGATCAGCGTCGGCGACTACCGCGACCCCGAGCGCGGTCTCGAGCTCGGAGAGCTGATGCGCGAGGTCGCTCGGGTTCCAGGGGTCGAGCGGGTCCGGCTGTCGAGCGTCGAGGTGATCCACGTCAAGGACTCGCTGCTCGACGCGCTCGCGACCGAGCCGAGGGTCTGCCCGCACCTGCACATCCCGATGCAGTCAGGCGACGACCGCGTGCTTCATGAAATGGGACGCCACTACACCGCGGGCGAGTACCTGGAGCACGTGCGCGCGGTGCGAGCCGCGGTGCCCGACGTCAACATCACCACGGACGTGATCGTCGGGTTCCCGAGCGAGGACGAGCGGGCGTTCGGCCGGACGGTCGAGGCGATCGATGCCGCCGGCATCACCCGGGTGCACACCTTCCCGTACTCGCCGCGGCCTGGGACTGCCGCCGAGCGGCTCGGGGACAGGGTCGCGCCCGAGGAGACGAAGCGCCGCGCGAGCGAGCTGCGCGGACGCTCGGAGGTCCGCTCGCGCCACCATCGCAGCCGCAAGCTCGGGAGCACCGAGCTCGTGCTCGTCGACAAGGTCGCCGACGCGCAGTGCTCGGGGTACAGCGAGGACTACACGCGGTGCTATCTGCCCGCCGGCGCGGCGCCCCGCGGGCAGCTTGTGAACGCCGCGTGTCTGGAGCTCCACGCCGACGGAATCCGCTGCGGGATTCCCGGCTCGCCGCCACTATCCTAAGACTGCGTGAGCGTCACCGAGCAGGTCCGCGCGGACATCACCACCGCGATGAAATCATCCGAGCGCGAGCGGGTAAGCGCGTTGCGAGTCGTGCTGTCCGAGCTACAGAAGGCCGCGAAGGACGGCTCCGACGACGAACTCGCCGTGCTCCGTCGCGAGCGCAAGCGCCGGCTCGAGGCGGCCGATCAGTTTCGCGAGGGGGGTCGGCCGGAGCTGGCCGACAAGGAGCAGTCCGAGGCGGAGCTGATCGATGGCTACCTGCCCGCCGAGCTGGACGACTCCGAGCTCGCCGTGCTCGTCACCGAGGCGATCGCCGAGACCGGCGCCAGCAGTCCAAAGGATCTGGGCAGGGTGATGAAGGTCGCGATGGGCCGGGTCGCCGGGCGAGCGGACGGCAAGCGAGTGTCCACGCGCGTCCGGGAGGGGCTGGGGGCATAAGCGGACGAGTGGCGAAATAGTGCGCAGGCAACTCGAGCTCGATAACGCGGTGGCTAGTGAGCTGGCGGGCTCCGGGGACGCGGTGTTGCGCGCGCTCGAGTCGCATCTCGAGGCCGACGTGTTCCTGCGCGGCAACGTGCTCACGCTCGACGGCGAGGCCGACGCGGTCGACGCCGCCGAGGCGGTCGTGCGGGAGCTCTCCGAGTTGATCGGGCAGGGTCACGAGATCGCCCCGGGGACGATCGAGGCCGTGACCAGGGCGCTGGACGCGCACGAATCGCCGGCGCAGATCCTCGAGGACGTTGTCTGGCGCCACCGCGCGACCAAGGTCGCGCCGAAGACCGTCAACCAGAAGCGCTACGTCGACTCGATCCGCAAGAACACGATCACGTTCGGGATCGGTCCGGCGGGCACCGGCAAGACGTTCCTCGCGGTCGCACTCGCGGCCGCCGCGCTCAGCCGCCGCGAGGTCAACCGGATCATCCTCACCCGTCCGGCGGTTGAGGCCGGGGAGCGGCTCGGGTTCCTGCCCGGGGACCTCGCCGCGAAGGTCGACCCGTACCTGCGGCCGCTGTTCGACGCGCTCCACGACATGCTCGAGCCCGAGCGGGTCAGCCAATATCTCGAGCGCGGCGTGATCGAAGTCGCGCCGCTTGCGTTCATGCGCGGGCGCTCGCTCAACGACAGCTTCATCATCCTCGACGAGGCGCAGAACACGAGCCCGGAGCAGATGCAGATGTTCCTCACCCGGCTCGGGTTCAACTCGAAGATGGTCGTCACCGGCGACATCACCCAGATGGACCTCCCGCGCGAGCAGGACTCCGGCCTCGTGGTCGTCGCGGACATCCTCCAGGACGTCGAGGGGATCGACTTCGTCCGGTTCGGCGACGAGGACGTCGTCCGCCACAAGCTCGTGCGAAAGATCGTCGAGGCCTACGCCGAGCACACACAGCGTCAGGCGCCGGAGCTGCGGCCGCGCCGGCGGGCGTAGGCACGGACGCCTAGCGATGCTCGAGATCGACGTGATCGGGATCGACGGGATCGCGCCCGGCGGCGCCGAGGGCGACGCCGACGGACCGAGCACGACCGAGGTCGAGGAGCTCTGCGCGCTGGCGCTGTCGTCGGCCGGGATCGAGGACGGCCACCTCGCGGTCGCGTTCGTCTCCGAGCAGCGGATCCGCGAGCTCAACCGCGACTACCGCCAGATCGACGACCACACGGACGTGCTCTCGTTCGGCGTCGACGAGGCGGGGCCGACAGCCGGCCCGAGGGAGCTCGGGGACATCGTTATCTGCCCCGAGCACACGGCCGACGTGCGCGAGGCGGTCGTCCACGGCGCCTTACATCTCTCCGGCATGGATCACGAGCAGGACGAAGGGGAGATGCTCGCTCTCCAGGCGGAGCTGATGCGTTGGGTCAGCTGACCCGCTCCGGGTTTGTCGCGCTCGCGGGGCGCCCCAACGTGGGCAAGTCGACGTTGGCCAATGCGCTCGTCGGCGCGAAGGTCGCGATCGTCTCGGACAAGCCTCAGACCACACGCCGGGCGATCAGGGCGATCGCGACCACCGAGGACTGGCAGCTCGTGCTCGTCGACCTTCCGGGGGTGCAGCGTCCCCGCGACGCGCTCACCGAGCGGATGCAGCGGCGGGTCGAGCGCGAGCTCGAGGACGCCGACGGGTGCCTGCTGGTGCTGAACGCCGAGGAGGGCGTCGGCCCCGGCGACCGGTTCATCGCGCGGCTGCTCTCCTCCGCGCCGGTGCCCGTGATCGTTGCCGTCAACAAGCTCGACCGGGCCGACCGTGCGCACGCTGCGGCCGCGCTGCAGGCGGCCGGTGAGCTGGGGATCGCGGAGGAGATCCTCCCGATCTCGGCGCGGTCGGGCGAGGGGGTCGATGCGCTCCGCGACGCGCTCGTCTCGCTGCTGCCCGAGGGCCCGTTCTACTTCGAGCCGGAGGCGCTGTCGGATCAGAGCGAGCAGCTGAGGGTGGCCGAGCTCGTCCGCGAGCAGGTTCTCGCGCGCACCCGCGAGGAGCTTCCGCACGCGGTCGAGGTTCAGATCGAGTCGATTGGTGCCGATGAATCGCGTGACGACCTGATCCGAATCGAAGCGGTGCTCTTGGTCGAGACCGAATCCCAGAAGGGGATCGTGATCGGCGCCGGCGGGGCGATGGTCAAGTCGATCGGAACCGCGGCCCGCCGGGCGATCGAGCGCGAGCTCGGGGCTCAGGTGCACCTGGCGCTGCGGGTTCGCGTTCGCAAGCGCTGGCGCGCCGACGAACAAATGCTGGACCGACTGGGGATCGAGTAGTTAAGGTCTCCTGCGGGGAGCGCCCGGATTGTCCAAGGAAGGAGGAGTTCGGTGAATCGGCGGGAAGGGATTCTGGCGCTGTTTGCGGCAGTGCTCCTGCTTGCCCTGCTGAGCGTGTTCGCGATCGAGCTGTCGAACACGCAGGCCAAGTCCAAGAGCGATGTTGAGAGCCGCGTGCACGAGCGCGGGGTGCTCGCAGCGGCGCTGGTCGACGGGCTGTTCCAGACCGTCACCTCGCAGGTTCCCCAGGACAGCAAGATCTACGGGACCAGGACGGTCTCGAACCGAGCGATGGACGCCCGTGTCCAGCGGAACACCTACCTCGCACTGCTCGACGGGTCCGGCCACCAGGTGCTGGCGGCCTCGCGGGGGTTCACCGCCCAGGCGCGCGCCGACCTTCCCCGTTCGGCCGCGCTCGCGCTGATCCGTAGCGGACACCCCTACGGCCTCGGCGACCTGCTGCCGTACGGCAAGACCGGGGTGATCAACTTCGCCGTCGTGTTCCCGACCAGGTTCGGGAACCGGATCCTGCTCACGGGGTTCGCCCCGGCCGCGCTCGGAAACTTCATCACCACCGACCTGCACAAGATCCCCGGCGTCAAGGGGGCCCACAACTACCTGATCGACGGCAACGACGCCGTGCTCGCGTCGACCAACCCGGCCCGGCCGGTCGGGTACGTGTTCCGCCAGCCGGCGCAGCGCGCGGCGCTGTCCCACACCTCCGGTGACCGACAATGGTCACTACTACGACGCGGTGCCGCTGACCAACTCGACCGAGCGGATCGTGCTGAGCGCGCCCGACCGGCCCGCTGTTCGCGAGCGTCACCGGACTGCACAAATGGATGCCGTGGGCGATCTTCGCCGCGTTCGCGCTCGTCGCGGTGCTCGCGCTCGAGCTCGGGCGCAGGGTGGTCCGTTCCGCTCAGGCGGTCCGGCGGGACGAACGACCGGCTCGAGTCCGTCAACGACGAGCTCGAGATGGTCAACTCGGCGCTCGAGCTGCGCGCGGCCGAGCTGGCCCGGTCCAACGCCGAGCTCGAGCAGTTCGCGTCGATCGCCTCGCACGACCTCCAGGAGCCGCTGCGGAAGGTACGGACGTTCACCCAGCAGCTGACGGTGACCGACGCCGACCACCTGTCCGAGAAGGGCCGGCGAGTACCTGGACCGCGCGAATGCCGCCGCTGAGCGGATGCAGCGCCTGATCGAGGACCTGCTCAAGTTCTCGCGGGTGGCGACCCACGGCCGGCCGTTCCAGCCCGGTCGACCTGCGCGAGATCGTCGACGGAGGTGCTCGAGGACCTCGAGCTCGAGGTCGAGCGGGCGGGCGCGATCGTGCACGTCGGCGAGCTGCCGACGATCGACGGCGACCAGCTGCAGCTGCGGCAGCTGATGCAGAACCTGATCTCGAACGCCCTCAAGTTCCGGCGCGAGGGTGTCGTGCCCGAGGTCGAGATCGACGCGAAGACGACCGACGGCGCCGTCGAGATCACCGTGCGCGACAACGGGATCGGGTTCGAGCCGCAGTACGCCGGCCGCATCTTCCGCGTGTTCGAGCGGCTCCACGGCCGCAGCCGATATCCAGGCACCGGGATCGGGCTCGCCCTGTGCCGCAAGATCGCCGAGCGCCACGGCGGCACGATCGAGCGCCGACAGCGAGCCCGGGGTCGGTTCGACATTCACGGTCACGCTCCCGGTGCACCCGCGAGGTGGACTCGTTCGCCGCGCGCCGCGACCAACGGCGGGGCAACGCGAGCCGGAGGGAGCCCATGTCGCGTGTCTGAGCAGCCACGCAGGCGCGGTCACGATCCTGATGGCCGACGACGACGAGGAGGACCGCGAGCTCACCCGAGACGCGCTCCAGGACGCCCGGCTGGCGAACGACATGCGGTTCGTCTACGACGGGCAGGAGCTGCTCGACTACCTCCGCCGCGAGGGGCCCTACGCGGACCCCGCACTCGACGCGCCGCGGCCGGGGATCATCCTGCTCGACCTGAACATGCCGAAGAAGGACGGCCGCGAGGCGCTCGCCGAGATCAAGGCCGACGAAGCGCTGCGCCGGATCCCGATCGTCGTGCTGACCACGTCGAAGGACGAGGAGGACGTCCTCCGCACCTACGACCTCGGGGTCAACTCGTTCATCACCAAGCCGGTGACGTTCGCCGGCCTGGTCGAGGTGATGCGCACCTGGACCCGGTACTGGTTGGAGATCGTCGAGCTTCCCGGCGAGGACGAGGGCGAATGGACATCCGGCCTGAGCCGACGACCGTGCTGCTCGTCGAGGACGACGAGGACGACTACCTGATCACGCGCGACATGCTCGCCCGGCAGGACCGGGCCCGGTTCGTGCTCGACTGGTGCGCAAGCTACGACCACGCGCTCGCCACGATCGGCGAGCGACGGCACGACGTCTACCTGATCGACTACCGGCTCGGCGAGCACACCGGGCTCGAGCTGCTGAGCGAGGCTTTCGGCACCCGCCAGCACGCGCCCGTGATCGTGCTCACCGGGACAGAGCGACTACGAGATCGACCTCGCGGCCTCAGCGCTGGGCGTCACCGACTACCTGGTCAAGCAGGAGCTCGACCCCGCCGGCCTCGAGCGTTCGATCCGCTACGCGATCTCGCACCAACGCGCGCTCGACGAGCTGGCCCAGAGCGAGGAGCGCTACGCGCTCGCGATGAGCGCCGCCAACGACGGGATCTGGGACTGGGACCTCGAGACCGACCTGATCTACTTCTCGCCGCGCTGGCACGCGATCCTCGGGCACCGCGAGCAGTCGCGCGAGTCGCCGCCGTCGGCGTGGTTCGACCTCGTTCACGACGAGGACATGCCGCGCCTGCGCGCGGCGATCGACGCGCACCTCGCGGGCCAGACCCCGCACCTGCAGTCCGAGCACCGGATGCGCCACGCCGACGGCAACTGGCGGTGGGTGCTGACCCGGGGGCTCGCGATCCGCGGGCCCGGCGGAGGCGCGACGCGGATCGCGGGGTCGCTGTCGGACATCACCGACCAGCGCGCCGCCGAGCTCCAGCTCCAGCACGACGCGCTCCACGACGCGCTCACCGGCCTGCCGAACCGGGCACTGTTCATCGACCGCGTCGATCAGGTGCTGCAGCGGTCGACCCGTGACCCGACCGTCGGCTGCGCCGTGCTGTTCCTCGACGTCGACCGGTTCAAGCTCGTCAACGACAGCCTCAGCCACGCCGCCGGGGACCAGCTGCTGATCGAGGTCGCGGCGCGGATCGCCGACGTGCTGCGGCCCGGGGACACGGTCGCGCGGATCGGGGGCGACGAGTTCACGATCCTGCTCGACGGCGTCGTCGTCGACCGCGACGCCACCGTCGTCGCCGAGCGCGTGCAGAGCTCGCTCGGCCGGCCGTTCGCGCTCGACGGCCACGAGATTCGCGTGAGCGCGAGCATCGGCGATCGTCGCTCAGCGCCGCGCGGATGACCGCCGCCGAGCTGCTACGCAACGCCGACATCGCGATGTACGACGCGAAGCGCCGGGGTCAGGGCCGCTGCGCGGTGTTCACCGAGGCGATGCGTCAGCGCGTGATCGACCGCGTGGCGCGGGAGAACGACCTCCGCCAGGCGGTCGAGGAGTCGCTGCTCGAGGTCCACTATCAGCCGATCGTCGATCTCGCGTCCGGCGCGATCTACGGGATCGAGGCGCTCGCCCGCTGGCCCGACAGGTGGCCGGAGGTGGCCCCGATGGAGTTCATCGAGATCGCCGAGGAGACCGGGGTGATCGGCGCGATCGGGCTGCACGTGTTGCACGCCGGACTCGAGCAGTTCGCTGCCTGGCGGCGGGCGGGACTGGTCTCCGACGACGTGCAGCGTGAGCGTCAACGTCTCCGGCCGGCAGCTCGACGACCCGCAGCTGCCGCAGGAGATCCGGAGCGCGATCGGCGACGCGGAGCTTCCCGCCAACGCGCTGCGGCTCGAGATCACCGAGAGCACGCTGATGCAGGAGCCCGAGCGGATCCGGCGGATCGTCTCCGAGGTCTGCGCGAGCGGGGTGGGCCTCCACCTCGACGACTTCGGGACCGGTTACTCCTCGCTCGCGGCGCTGCACCGGCTCCCGGTCGACGCGCTGAAGATCGACCGCAGCTTCGTCACCGTCCGCCGCGGAGGACGGCATCGGACGCGATCGTCCGCGCGATCGTCGCGCTCGCCCACAGCCTCGGGATCGACGTGATCGCCGAGGGAATCGAGCGGGTCGACCAGCGAGACCGCGCTGCACGCGCTCGGCTGCCGCTACGGCCAGGGCTTCCTGTTCTCGCGGCCGCTGGGCGCCGAGGAGATGGAGACGCTGCTGACGACGTGGACGCCGCCCGCGGCCGCCGCACTCGGAATCGAGTAGTGGTCCAGCCCTAGAATCGGCTGACCGTGGACGATTCGGAGGTCCAATTCGACGAGCGCGGGTTGGTTCCGTGCATCGTGCAGGACTGGAGCACCGGCGAGGTGCTCACGCTTGCATACATGAGCGCCGAGTCGCTGCGCCTGACGCGGGAAACGTGCGAGATTCACTTCTTCAGCCGCTCCCGCCAGGAGCTGTGGCACAAGGGCGCGACGTCCGGGAATGCGCAGCTTGTGAAATCAATTCGCTACGACTGCGACGCCGACGCGGTGCTCGCACTGGTCGAGCCGTCGGGTCCGGCCTGCCACACCGGCGAGCGCAGCTGCTTTCACCGGGGTGAGCTCGAGCCGGCGGCCCCGTACGAGACGCTGCCTGTTTTGGAGCGGACGCTCGCCGACCGCGCCCGGGACAGGCCCGAGGGCTCGTACACGGCGCGGCTGCTCGCCGACCCCGAACTGGTCCGGGCGAAGGTCCAGGAGGAGGCCGAGGAGGTCACTCGAGCCTCCCGGGAGGAATCCGACGAACGGGTGGCCGAGGAGGCCGCCGACGTGATCTACCACCTCGCGGTACTGCTCCGCGAGCGCGGGCTGACGCTCGCCGACGCCGAGCGGGTGCTGGATGGCCGTCGCCAGCGTTGACGCGTCGAGGAGCGGGCCGACCCCGTCGCTCGAGGAGGTGCGGTCGCTGGCCGGGCAGTACAACCTGATCCCGATCCGCGAGACGCTGATCGACGACCTCCAGACGCCGGTGTCGGCGTTCCTGAAGCTCCGCGACGGAGGCCCGAGCTTCTTGCTCGAGTCAGCGGATCAGGGGAGGGTGGGGCGCTACTCGTTCATCGGCTATCGGCCGTTCAAGGTGCTGCGCTGGTCGCTCGGCGACCCGGGCGACCCCTACCGGCTGGCCTCCGATGAGCTCGCGCGGCTGCGGCCCGCGCCGGTCCCGGGGCTGCCTCCGTTCGCCGGCGGCGCCGTCGGCGTGTTCGCGTATGACCTCGTGCGCACCGTCGAGCCACTCGGCGAGCCGAACCCCGATCCGATCGGGATCCCGGACCTCGCGCTGATGCTGACCGACGCGCTCGTTTGCTTCGACCACCTGAAGCGGACGGTCACGGTGCTCGCCAACGTGCACACGGAAGGCGACCTCGACGCCTCCTACGTGAAGGCTTTGGAGACGATCGCGGAGGTCCGGTGGCGGCTCGCCGGGCCGGTGCCGCGGCCGCCGCGGCCGCCTGCCTCGGGCCGCGTCGTGCCGTCGTTTCAGTCGAACATGACGCGCGAGCGGTTCGAGGCGATCGTCGCCCGGATCATCGAGTACATCTACGCGGGCGACGCGTACCAGGTGGTCCCGTCGCAGCGGTGGTCGGCGCAGGTCCCGGTCGAGGCGTTCTCGATCTACCGCGGGCTGCGGACCGTGAACCCCAGCCCGTACATGTACTTCCTCGACTTCGGCGACTTCGAGATCGCCGGTGCCAGCCCGGAGCCGCTGATCACCGTCTCCGGTGACCGCGTGTCGACCCGCCCGATTGCCGGCACCCGCCCCCGCGGGGCGACCGTCGACGAGGACCGCGTGCTCGCCGAGGAGCTACTCGCCGATCCGAAGGAGCGCGCCGAACACGTCATGTTGGTGGACCTGGGTCGCAACGATCTTGGTCGCGTGTGCTCATACGGCTCGGTCGAGGTCGAGGAGTTCATGGCCGTCGAGAACTACAGCCACGTGATGCACATCGTCTCGAGCGTGGTCGGCAGGCTGCGTCCTGACGTCGGGGCCCTGGACGCGCTGCGCGCCACGCTGCCTGCCGGGACGCTGTCCGGCGCGCCGAAGGTGCGGGCGATGCAGATCATCGACGAGATGGAGCCGGTCAAGCGGGGCGGCTACGGCGGCGCGATCGGCTGGGCGAGCTACAACGGCGACCTCGATACGTGCATCTACATCCGGACGGTCGTGGTCAAGGACGGCGTCGCCCACGTGCAGGCCGGCGGCGGCACCGTCGCCGACGCCAAGCCCGACTACGAGTTCCGCGAGTCCGAGGCGAAAGCCCGCGGGGTGCTCGAGGCGATCGAGCTCGCGGCGGGGCAGCCGGACTGGCCGTAGGCGGGGGAGGCGGGCGGCTCGTCGCGCGGACCCGGCCTCCGGGCGACCCCTAAGCGGCACACGCGCCCGATCCGCGGATCCCGTGCCGGAGAAGGGTCGGTTTCCGACCCCTAAGCGGCACGGCCTCGCTCCGTAAGCCGCCCGTGCCGGAAAAGGGTCGGTCGCCCGGTCCACGCGGACCCGCCCCGCCCCGCAAACGCCGTCGTTTACCGTTCCTCCCGTGCGCGTGCTGGTGATCGACAACTACGACAGCTTCACCTACAACCTGGTCCAGTACCTGGGTGAGCTCGGCGCTGAGCTCGAGGTCGTGCGCAACGACCACGCGACCGTCGATGACCTGCTGGTGCGGGGTTATGACCGCGTGATCGTCTCGCCGGGGCCGTGCACGCCGACCGAGGCCGGGATCTCGCTCGAGGCGGTCAGGCGGTTCCCGGAGGCCAAGGTTCCGACGCTCGGGGTGTGCCTGGGCCACCAGTCGCTGGTGCAGGCGTGGGGTGGGGCCGTGGTCCAGCACGAGCCGGTGCACGGGAAGACGACGTCGGTCGAGCACGACGGGCGCACGATCTTCTCGGGCCTGGATTCGCCGCTGGAGGTCGGGCGCTACCACTCGCTCGTCGCCGACCCGGCGCTCCCCGACTGCCTGGAGCGGAGCGCGTTCGGCGGCGAGGTCGTGATGGCGGTCCGGCATCGCGAGCTGCCGGCCGAGGGGGTGCAGTTCCATCCGGAGTCGATCCTCACCGAGCAGGGCCGCGAGCTGCTCTCGAATTTTCTGAATCGCGCGCGATGAGCGACACCGACGAGCTTCTGCCGCGGGCGATCGACACGCTCGCGAGCGGCCGGGACCTGAGCCAGGCGCAGGCCGAGGAGGTGCTGTCGGAGATCATGGCCGGCAACGCCAGCGAGATCCAAATCGCGGCGTTCCTGATCGCGCTGCGGACCAAGGGCGAGACGGTCGAGGAGCTCGCGGGGCTGGCACAGGCGATGCGCTCCTACGCCGCGGCGGTCGAGGTCTCGCACGACGACCTGCTCGACACGGCCGGCACCGGTGGCGGACGGCGGACGTTCAACGTCTCGACGACCGCGGCGCTGATCGCGGCGGGAGCCGGGTGCACGGTCGCCAAGCACGGCAACCGGTCGGCGACCGGGCTGTCCGGCTCCGCAGACGTACTCGAGGCGCTCGGCGCGCGCATCGACCTCGGCCCGGACGCGGTCGCGCGGTGCATCGAGGACGTCGGCTTCGGCTTCATGTTCGCGCCCGCCCACCACCAGGCGACCCGCTACGTGATCCCGGTCCGCCGCGAGCTCGGGGTCCGGACGATCTTCAACTTCCTCGGGCCGCTGACCAACCCCGCGGGCGCGACGCGGCAGCTGATCGGCGTCTCGGACCCCGATTACCTCGAGACGATCGCGGGCGCGCTGGCGCTGCTCGGGACCAGGCACGCGATCGTCGTCTCGAGCGCGGACGGCCTCGACGAGCTCTCGATCTCCGCGCCGACCCACGTGGTCGAGGTCGTGGGCGACGAGATCCGGCGGTTCGAGCTCGAGCCCGAGCAGGTCGGCCTGGAGCGCGCGCCGGCGGAGGCGATTCCCGGGGGGGACCCGGCCGAGAACGCCGCCACCGCGCGGCGGATCTTCGCCGGAGATGACGGCGCGCCGCGCGACCTGGCGGTGCTGAACGCGGGCGCCGCGATCTACGCCGGGGGCGGCGCGGAGACGCTCGAGCAGGGCGTCCGCGCGGCCGAGGAGGCGATCGACACCGGCGCCGCGAGCGAGCTGCTGGATCGTTTCGTCGCGCGCACGAAGGAGCTCGCGTGAACCATCTGGAGCGGATCGTCGAGCGGACCCGCGCCGAGGTGGCCAGGCGCAAACGGCACACCCCGGTCAGGTCCGGCTCCGAGCCGGCACCGCGGCGGCCGTTCGCCGACGCGCTCCGGCGCCCCGGGCTGTCGCTGATCGCCGAACACAAGCGCAGCTCGCCGTCGGCGGGGGTGATCCGGGACGACCTGATGCTGGAGGACGTCGTCGCCGCGTACGAGCGCGGGGGCGCGGCGGCGCTGTCGGTGCTGACCGAGGGGCCGAGCTTCGGCGGCTCGCTCGAGGACATCGGTGCCGCCAGGGCCGCTACGGGCCTGCCGATCCTCCGCAAGGACTTCATAGTCGACGGCTACCAGCTGCACGAGGCGGCCTCGGCGGGCGCCGACGCGGTGCTGCTGATCGTCGCGGCGCTCGACGACGACGAGCTTGCGAGCTTCGGAGCGCTCGCCGGCGAGCTCGGCCTGGCGACGCTCGTCGAAGTTCACGACGAGCGCGAGCTCGACCGCGCGGTCGCCGCCGGCGCGGAGCTGATCGGGATCAACAACCGCGACCTGACCACGCTCGAGGTCGACACGCGCCGCACCTTCGAGCTGCGCGCGCGCCTCCCCGAGGGCATGACCGTCGTCGCCGAGTCTGGCTTCACCAACCGAGCACAGCTCGACGAGCTCGAGGACGCCGGCGTCGACGCGGTGCTGATTGGCGAGGCGCTGATGCGCTCCGAGGCGATCGAGGCCGCCGTGCGCGCGCTGACCGCCCCTACGATGTGATCGACATGTCGACCAGGATCAAGTTCTGCGGGATCACCTCGCCCGATGACGCCGAGCTGGCCGTCAGTGCGGGCGCCTGGGCGGTGGGACTGAACTTCTGGCCCAGCTCCCCACGGCGCGCGACGACCGCCGCCGCGGTCGAGATCGGGTCGGTGCTCCGGCGCCGCGCCGAGGTCGCCGGCGTGTTCGTCAACGCGCCGCTCGGCGAGATCGCGGCCACCGCCGACGCCGCCTCGCTCACGATCGTCCAGCTGCACGGCGACGAGGGACCGTCCTTCTGCAACGAGGTGCGCCGGCGAACCGGCTGCAAGGTGATCAAGGCCGTCCGCGTCCGCAGCGGCGCCGACATCCAGGCGCTGAACGCGTTTCACACCGACTTTCACCTGCTCGACAGCTACCGCGCCGGCGTCCCCGGCGGGACCGGCGAGACGTTCGCGTGGGAGCTCGTCCGCGGCCACCGCGGGCCGATTCCCGTGATCCTCGGCGGCGGCCTGACGCCTGACAACGTCGCCGATGCGATCGAGTCGGTGCACCCGTTCGCGGTTGACGTCGCCAGCGGCATCGAGCTCGAGCCGGGACGCAAGGATCCGGACAAGCTCGAGGCGTTCGCCGAGGCGGTCCGCTCGGTCGCGGCCACCGAGGCGCCGGCCGCGTGAGCGCCGTCGAGCACCGCTTCGGCCGCTACGGCGGCCAGTACGTGCCCGAGACGCTGATGCCGGCGCTGGTGGAGCTCGAGGCCGCCTGGGTGCAAGCGCGCGAGGACCCGGTGTTCCGGTCCGAGCTCGGGGCACTGCTTGGTGACTACGTCGGCAGGCCGTCGCCGCTCTACCTCGCGGGCCGGCTGAGCGAGGCGGCCGGGCACTCCGTGTACCTGAAGCGCGAGGACCTCAACCACACCGGAGCGCACAAGGTCAACAACGCACTCGGCCAGGCGCTGCTCGCGCGGCGGATGGGCAAGCGCCGAATCATCGCCGAGACCGGCGCCGGCCAGCACGGGGTCGCGGCCGCGACGGTTTGCGCGTTGCTCGACCTCGAGTGCATCGTCTACATGGGGACCGAGGACATGCGCCGCCAGAAGCCGAACGTCGAGCGGATGGGACTGCTCGGGGCACGGGTCGAGCCGGTCGACGCCGGCGCGCGGACGCTCAAGGAGGCGGTCTCCGCCGCGATCCGCGACTGGGTCACGAACGTCTCCGACACCCACTACATCATCGGCTCGTGCGTCGGGCCGGCGCCCTACCCAGCGCTCGTCCGCGACCTTCAGCGCGTGATCGGCGACGAGGCCCGATCGCAGGTGCTCGAGCACGCCGGGAGGCTGCCGCAGCGGGTGATCGCCTGCGTCGGCGGCGGCTCGAACGCGATCGGGATCTTCACGCCGTTCGTCGAGGACAGCGAGGTCGAGCTGGTCGGGGTCGAGGCGGCCGGCGAGGGATTGGAGAGCGGACGCCACGGAGCGCCGCTTACGGCCGCCGGGATCCCCGGGGTGCTCCACGGCGCCTACTCCGCGGTGATGCAGGACGAGGACGGTCAGATCCTTGAGGCGCACTCGATCTCTGCCGGTCTCGACTACCCCGGCAGCGGCCCCGAGCACGCGTGGCTGCGGGACACCGGGCGGGCCAGCTACGTGGCGGTCACCGACGCGCAGGCGCTGCGCGGGTTCGAGCAACTCGCGGCGCTCGAGGGGATCATCCCGGCGCTCGAGAGCGCGCACGCGATTGCGTGGGTGCTCGACGAGGGCGGCGAGTCCGAGCTCGATCTCGTGTGCCTGTCAGGTCGAGGCGACAAAGATCTCGACGAGGCGCTGGTGCTGCTTGAACAGCGGCCTTGACCGGATCGCCGAGGCGTTCGCCTCGGCCGCGGCCAGCGGGCGTCGCGCCGCGCTTATGCCGTATCTGATGGGCGGGTTTCCGGACCTCGACACCTCGCGCCGGATCGGGTTGGAGTACGCGGACGCGGGCGCCGACCTGATCGAGCTCGGCGTGCCGTTCTCCGATCCGCTGGCCGACGGGCCGGTGGTCCACGCGGCCGGCACCGTCGCTCTCGGCCGCGGGACGACCGTCGAGGCGGTCCTCGAGGTCGGCAGCGCGATCGCGGAGCGGGTCCCGGTGATCGTGATGTGCTACGCCAACCCGATCTTTGTCCGCGGCCCCGAGCGGTTCGCGGACGCGCTGCTGGCCGCCTCGGCGAGCGGGCTGATCGTCCCGGACCTCCCGCTCGAGGAGGGGCGCAAGCTGGTCGAGGCCTGCGAGCGGCGTGGAATCGCGCTGATCGAGCTGGTGGCTCCGACGACCCCCGAGGAGCGGATGGCGAAGATCGCCTCGGGCGCCCGCGGCTTCATATACGCGGTCGGCGTGACGGGCACGACCGGCGAGCGCGCGGCACTCGCTCCCGAACTGGCGGACGTGCTCGCGCGCGCCAAGGCCCACGCGTCCGTGCCGGTGGCGGTCGGATTCGGGATCGGCGACCCGGAGAAGGTCGCGGCCGCGGCCGCAGCGGGGGCCGACGGCGTGATCATCGGCAGCCGGCTGGTCAGGGCCGCCGGCGAGGATTCCGATCCCGTCGGCGCCGTCGGAGCGCTGGTGCGAGCCTTTGCGGACGCCCTGCACTAGCATCTCGCGCCCATGGGACTGATCCTCACCGCTACCGCCGGGCTGTGCATCTGGATCGTGCTCTGGGCGACCGACATCTTCGGGGGATTCGATTCGATCCTGATCGGGATCGTGATGGTCCTGATCGCGATCGCCGTCCGGCAGCTGCTCCCGTTCCTGCCCGGCCGGCGGAGCTGACAGCCACTCCCGTGCGCGGCAGCCTGCTGGCACGCAGCCGAGCGCTCGGCGCCTGCGCGGTGCTCGCGGCGGGGATCGCGGGTTGCAGCGCGGCCGGCTCGTCCGCGCCGACGCTGACCGGCAAGACGCTCGCGGTCTACGTCAGCGCGCCCGCGTCGCTCGCCTCGGACGCCGAGGCGCAGGACGTCGTCAACGCCGAGCGGCTCGCCTTCCAGCAGCTTCGCGGCCAGGTGACGGCCTACCAGCTGAAGCTCGTGGTGCTGACCCACGACAAGATCTCGGACAACGCCCGGCAGGCGATCGGCGACACCGGGCACGCGATCGCGTACCTCGGCGAGGTCATTCCCGGCGGTTCGGCCGGCTCGATCGGCATCACGAACGCCCAGGACCTGCTCCAGGTGAGTCCGACCGACACGGCCGCGGAGCTCACCCAAAAGGTCCCGACGGTGGCCAATTCCCCTACCAAGTTTTACGAGTCGCTGAGCTCGAACGGACGGACGTTCGCCAGGGTCGTACCGACGACCAAGGTGGAGGCGGTCGCGCTCGTCCACGAGATGCAGCTGAGAAAAGTCAGAAGCGTGTACGTGACCGACGACGGGAGCGAGTACGGGCGAACGATCGCGAGCGAGGTCCGGACCAACGCGACCGGGTCGTTGACGACCGCCTCGTCGGCGGCCACGGCCGACGCCGTCTTCTACGGCGGCAGCGACCAGGCCGCCGCGACGAGGGTCTTCGATCAGGCGGCCGCGACGAATCCGAAGATCGAGCTGTTCGCGCCCTCGGCGCTCGATGCCGACGGCTTCGCGACGAGCCTGTCGGCCGCCGCACGGAAGAACCTGTACGTCTCGGCGCCGGGTCTGATGCCCAAGGAGCTCGCGACCGCCGGTGGGAGCTTCCTGGCCGAATTCCGGTCCACATACGGCCATGTCCCGTCGAGCCAGGCGATCCTCGGCTACGAGGCGATGAGCGCCGTGCTCGCGGTGGTCCACGAGGCCGGCTCGGCCGCCAACGACCGCACCACGGTCACCCACGACTTCTTCAAGATCAAGAACCGGTCCTCGCCGCTCGGGACCTACTCGATCAACCAGAACGGAGACACCAGCCTCGGCCCAACCACGTTCGTGATCGAGCACGTGCGGGGCTCACAGCTGGTGGCGATCCAGACAGGGTGAGCCGGCGCCGGTCGCTGATCCTGCTCGGCGCGATCGCGTGCCTGGCCGGATGCGGCACCGGCGAACCGTCCGGGAAGATCCACGGGGCGACGCTCACGGTCTACTACAGCGGGCCGACCCACGGGGCCTCCAGCGTCGGGTCGCTGGCAGCTCTGAACGGCGCGACGATGGCGCTCGACGCCGTTCACGGGCGCGTCGGCAAGTACCGGGTGATGCTCCGCCCGCTCGACGACGCGACCCCGCAGAGTCACGGCTGGGATCCGAACCAGACGACCGCTGACGCGCGGCTGGCCGTTCAGGACCCGACCACGGTCGGGTACCTGGGCGACTTCAACTCCGGTGCCGCGGCGATCTCGATCCCGCCGCTGAACCGCCAGTCGATCGCGCAGATCAGCCCCGCAGCGAGCGCGGTCGGGCTGACCTCGGCGGGCCCCGGCGCGTCCCCCGGCGAGCCGCAGAAGTACTACCCGAGCGGGACCCGGACGTTCGCCCGCCCGGTTGCGAGCGACGCGGTCCAGGCACTCGTGCAGCTGCGGCTCGCGAAGTCGCTCGGTTGCCGGCAGGTGTTCGTGCTCCACGACGGCGAGGTCGACGGCGAGGACGGGGCGCTGACGTTCGTGCTGACCGCCCAGTCGCACCTACGGGTGATCGGGGTGCAGGAGTTCCCCCGGCTGGCGCCGGACTACAGCTCGCTGGCGCTGAGCGTCGCCCACACGGGCGCCGACTGCGTGCTGATCAGCGCGATCGACGAGGGCAGCTCCGCTCGGCTGACCGACCAGCTCGCGCATTCGCTCCCGCGCGCGCCGATCATCGCGTCGAGTGAGCTGGCGGACAGCTCGTACGTGGACCCCGCCCGCGGCGGGGTCACGCAGGCCGCGGCGTCGCACGTGGTGATTACCTCCCCGACGCTCGAGGCACGGGACTACCCACCGTCCGGGCAGGCCTTTCTGGCCGCCTACACCCGCCGATACGGACCGCCCGAGCCGCCGGCGATCCTCGGCTACGAGGCGATGAGCCTGATGCTGGCGGGGATCAGCGACGCCACCGATCACGGCCGCAAGGACGCCATCCGCTCGAAGGTCGCCGAGGCGATCCTGTCGATGCGCGACCGTCGCAGCGTGCTCGGGACCTACTCGCTGGACGCCAACGGAGACACGACGCGGCACCGGTACGGGATCTACAAGATCGCCCACGGCCAGCTGTCGATGTGGCGTCAGGTCGGGCCTTTGTAGGGCGGGTCGGTCGGCCTGATTGACGTTCGGTTAGGGCGAGTTGCAGGGGTTTGATTCGACCGGTGGCGGCGTTAGCGTCCGCACAAAGCCCGGACGTTCACAAGTGCAGTTGCAGCCAAAAGGAGGACTATGAGGTTCCGACGGAGGGCACTGACGGGTTGCGTGCTAGGGGTGGCGGCGATCGCCGTCGCGGCATGTGGCAGCAGCAGCAGCAACAGCTCGAGCGGCGGCAGCAGCTCGGGTGGCTCGAACACGATCGACGTCTATTCGAGCCTGCCGCTGCAGGGCGCCTCGACTGCGCAGACCGACCCGATGGTCAATGGCATGAAGCTGGCGCTTGACCAGGCCGGCGGCAAGGCGGGCCAGTGGAAGATCAACTACCAGTCGCTCGACGACTCGACGGCAGCCGCGGGTAAGTGGGACCCGAGCCAGTGCGCGGCCAACGCCCGTAAGGTGGCCGCGGATCCCAAGGCCGTCTACTACATGGGCGAGTTCAACTCGGGCTGCAGCGAGGTCTCGGTTCCGATCCTCAACCAGGCGGGGGTCCCGCAGGTGAGTCCGGCGAACACGTACGTCGGCCTGACCACGAACCTGCCGGGGAGCGCGCCGGGTGAGCCGCAGAAGTACTACCCGACCGGGAACCGCACGTATCTGCGGATCGTGCCGATCGACTCGATCCAGGCCGCCGCGGACCTGATCGCGATGAAGAACGCCGGCTGCACGAAGGTCGCGGTCGCCAACGACAAGGAGGCGTACGGTCAGGGTCTGGCAACGTTGCTCGGACTGTCGAAGGGGTTCTACGGCGTGACGATCACCAGCAACACCGGGGTCGACCCGACCGCGCCGAACTTCCGGTCCTACGCGGCGACGGTGAAGTCGCAGGGAGCGGATTGCTTCTTCTTCTCGGGGATCGTCTCGAACGGAGCGGTGCAGATCGCCAAGGATGTCCATGCCGCGATCCCGAACGCAAAGGTGTTCGGGCCCGACGGCGTGTGCACGGACACGTTCACCAGCCAAGCGAAGGGCGGGGTCCCGGCCTCGCTGTATCCGCTGACGCAGTGCACGGTCGCAACCCAGGATCTCGCGGCCTATCCGGGCGGCAAGGACTTCCTGAAGGCCTACAAGGCCAAGTACGGGGTGTCCAATCCTGACCCGTACGCGATCTACGGCTACGAGGCCATGCAGCTCGGGCTTCAGACGATCGCGAAGCTCGGCGCGCAGGGCAACAGCAAGTCAGCCGTTCTGAAGGCGCTGTTCGCGACCAAGTCGCGCAATTCGGTGCTAGGTACCTACGGATTCGACAAGAACGGCGACACGACCCTGAAGGCCTACGGCCTGTACAAGGTCGGATCGAACGGCGAGCCGGTCTTCTTCAAGTCGGTCACGCCGACGAAGACGGTCTCAGCGCCCTGATGACATAGAAGCCGTCGGAGGAGGGCGCCTGGCGCGCCCTCCTCCGCGTGCTTCGTAGATACTCCCCACGAGACGTGGAAGCCGGATCGCTCTCAGCCAGGATTCCCGCCCCCGCGATGCGCCCGATCGCGTGGGCGCGGCGGGCGCTCGGTCGCTGGGGCCTGATCATCGCGCTTGCGGTGCTTCCGGTCTACTACCTGATCCATGACCTGACGACCGGCTACCAGGCCGCGGTCGTAAACGGCCACCCTGTGGTCCATCACGATCTGACCCGGATCGGCCTGAACGTCGTCCAGGGACTGTCGAACGGCTCGATCTGGGCGCTGATCGCGATCGGCTACACGCTCGTCTACGGGATCATCGAGCTGATCAACTTCGCCCACGGCGACGTGTTCATGATCGGCTCGTTCACCGCCGTGGGGCTCTACAGCGTGTTCGGTCTGACGCCCTCGACCGGGACGTTCGGCCTGATCTTCGGGTTGCTCGCCGTGCTGGTGGTGTCGATGGTCGTGTGCGGCTCGCTCAACACGCTGATCGAGCGCGTCGGGTACAAGCCGCTGCGCGGCGCGCCGAAGCTCGCCCCCTTAATCACAGCCGTCGGCTTCTCGTTCATCCTCCAGAACGTCGGCCTGGTCTGGCGCGGGGGATCGCCCGAGAGCGTCCCCGACCTGATCAACCAGGGCCAAACCGTGTTCCACATCTCGGCGCTGCCGATCCAGCGCGGCTACATCCTCGCGATCGGGGTGATGATCCCGCTGGTGTTCGGGCTCACCTGGTTCGTCCGGAGCACGCGCCTCGGCCGGGCGATGCGCGCGACCGCGCAGGATCCCGAGGCGGCGCGGCTGATGGGGATCAATGTCAACCAGACGATCTCACTGACGTTCCTGATCGGCGGAGGCCTGGCGGGCGCGGCCGGGCTGATCTACGCGCTCTACCAGACGAACGTCTGGTACTTCCAGGGGTTCAAGGCGGGACTGATCGCGTTCACCGCCGCGGTCATGGGTGGGATCGGGAACATCGCCGGGGCCGTGCTCGGCGGCCTGATCATCGGCGTGATCCAATCGTTCTCCGACAACCGGCTCGCCGGCGGTGAGTGGACCGAGGCGGTCGTATTCGGCTACCTGATCCTGATCATGGTCCTGCGCCCGCGGGGGCTGTTGGGCGAGGAGACCCGCGAGGCGGGATGAACGAGCTGCGCGCACAGCTGAAGGAATGGCGCGAGGCGATCGATCGCAGGCTTCCCCCGTGGTGGCCGCGAGCGCTGGCGTTTGCGCTGATCGGCATCGGGATCGTGCTGCCGTTCGCGTTCTCGAACAACAGCGGGTTCATGAACGCGACGATCATCGCGGTCGCGTACGTGGTGATGTCGCTCGGGCTGAACGTCGTCGTCGGGTTCGCGGGACTCCTGGACCTCGGCTACGTCGCGTTCTACGCGCTCGGCGCGTACACGCTCGGGTGGTTCGGCTCCGACTTCTTCTTCAAGGCGAAGGTTCACGTCGGGGTCCACGGCATCGCGGCCCACGAGACCGGCATCCACCTGAACTTCATCCTGATCCTGATCGCGGCGGCGGTGATCTGCGCGCTGGCGGGGATCGTGATCGGGCTGCCGACCCTGCGCCTGCGCGGCGACTACATCGCGATCGTGACGCTCGCGTTCGGGGAGATCATCGGGGTGGTGGCGGTCAACGGGACGGACATCCACCTCGGCGGCGGGATGACGCTGACCGCCGGCAACTTCGGGATCAGCGCGGTCGACGCGCCGTACTTCCCGGGGATCGGGCAGTTCAACTTATTGAATCTCAGGCCGTGGTACTGGCTGATCTTCGCGATCATGCTCGTGGTCCTGTTCGTCAACCTGAGGCTGCGGGACTCGCGCCTCGGCCGGGCATGGGTCGCGCTCCGTGAGGACGAGGTCGCTGCGGTCTCGATGGGGATCCCGTCGGTCCGCACGAAGCTGTCGGCCTACGCGATGGGGGCGGCGTTCGGCGGTCTCTCGGGCGCGTTTCTCGGCACGTACTTCACGACCGTCAACGCGGGTCAGTTCCAGTTTGGGTTCTCGATCTTCATCCTCGCGATGGTGATCATCGGCGGGCTCGGGTCGATCTGGGGAGCGGTCGCGGGAGGGCTGCTGCTCGGCTACATCAACTACTACCTGATCCCCGATGTCCTCAATTCGTTACCGAGCAAGCTTGGTCTCAACTTCCAGCTCGTCACGATCGAGATCGGGATCTACGGCTTCCTGCTCGTGTTGGTGATGATCCTGCGCCCGCAGGGTCTGATCCCTGAGCGAAGACGAAAACTCGAGCTCACTCAGCAGATCGCGGCGACCGATACCGAGCTCGGCGAGCCCACCGGAGGCATCCGGACGACCGGGGAGGCGCCATGACCGGCGGCACCACCGCCACCCCGGCTCCGGACGCCACCCCGGCCGCATCCGTGGTGTTACGCGTCGAGCACATCGTCAAGGAGTTCGGCGGGCTGGTCGCGGTCGACGACGTGTCGCTCGACGTCGACCTGCGCTCGATCGTCTCGATCATCGGACCCAACGGCGCCGGCAAGACGACGCTGTTCAACATGATGACGGGGCTGTACAAGCCGAGCTCGGGCCGGCTCACGCTCGGCGATCGCAACATCACCCGGTCGCGACCGGACATCATCACAAAGCTCGGCGTCGCGCGGACGTTCCAGAACATCCGTCTGTTCGGGGCGATGACCGCGCTCGAGAACGTCGTCGTCGGCCGCCATTCCCGGATGCGGGCGGGGATCCTCGGCTCGGTCCTGCGCACGCCCCGCGTCCGGCGCGAGGAGCGGGAGGCGCGCGAGCGCGCCCGTGAGCTGCTCGCGTACGTCGGCCTCCGCGAAGATTCGTTCGAGTCGCTGGCATCGCAGCTTTCGTACGGGGACCAGCGGCGCGTCGAGATCGCGCGGGCGCTCGCCAGCGACCCGATTCTGCTGCTGCTCGACGAGCCGACCGCGGGGATGAACCCGCACGAGTCGGCGGGCCTGACCACGTTCATGCGCCAGATGCGCGACGAGCTGGACCTCACGATCGTGCTGATCGAGCACGACATGAAGGTCGTGATGGACGTGTCCGAGCGCGTGACCGTGCTCGACCACGGCACCAAGATCGCCGAGGGGCCGCCCGCCGAGGTCCGAACCGACCCGCGGGTGATCGAGGCCTACCTGGGAGCGCCGAAGTGACCGCGCTGCTCGAGGTCTCCGACATTCACGCCCACTACGGCTCGATCGAGGCGCTCAAGGGCGTGTCGCTCGAGGTGGGCGAGGGCGAGGTCGTCACCCTGATCGGCTCCAACGGCGCCGGCAAGTCGACGACGCTGCGGTCGATCTCGGGGCTCACGCCCGCGACCAGCGGCACCGTCACGTTCGCCGGCGAGGAGATCACGCGGGTACCCGCGCACGACGTTGTCGGTCGGGGGATCGCGCTCTCACCGGAGGGCCGTCACGTGTTCCCCCGCATGACAGTGCGTGAGAACCTCGACCTCGGCGCGTACCTGCGAGGGAGCGAGATTCGTGAGGACTTCGACCGCGTGTTCGAGCTGTTCCCCCGGCTGAAGGAGCGCGAGAAGCAGAATGCGGGCACGATGTCTGGCGGCGAGCAGCAGATGCTCGCGATCGGGCGTGCGCTGATGGCGCGGCCGAAGTTGCTGATGCTCGACGAGCCGTCGATGGGGATCGCGCCGATCCTCGTCCAGCGCATCTACGAGACGATCACCGAGATCAACAAGACAGGGGTCGCCATCCTGCTTGTCGAGCAGAACGCGAACTACGCGCTCGACATCTCGACTCGCGGCTACGTGCTCGAGACCGGCCGGGTGGTTCTGAAGGGCGAGTCTTCGGAGCTCCGCGACGACCCCGAGGTGCAGAGGGCGTACCTGGGGACATGACCGTACTCGCGCTGATCGGCGCCAAGGCGCTCTACCTGCTGTTCATCTGGCTCGCGTCCGCCGCCGCGGCGTCGTGGCTCTCCGAGCGCAAGGGCTACGGCGAGAAGCTCGGGCTCACATTCGGGCTGATCCTGTCGGCGATCGGCTTGCTGATCGTGCTGTTGCTGCCCGGGCGGCCCGGGTCGGCGTGGAAGACCGAGGGTTGGCTACCGCGGCGGAAACGCCGGAGCGCGTAGCGGGCGCAGCCGCGCCGGCGAATCGTCGTCGCAGCCCGCGAAGAAGCCACCGACCTCCTCGAGCAGCTGCTCGAGTCCGTCGGCGGCGAACAGGACCGGCTGGTACTGGGTGATGTCGTAGTCGAGCGTGCCCATCTCGGCGACGTCGAGTGGCCGG
This sequence comes from uncultured Solirubrobacterales bacterium, assembly GCA_963770735.1. Lineage (GTDB taxonomy): Bacteria > Actinomycetota > Thermoleophilia > Solirubrobacterales > Solirubrobacteraceae > Palsa-465. The sequence goes on from CAVYRB010000003.1 coordinate 1,162,211, forward strand.
ATCTCGGCGACGCGGAACTCCTCTATCTCCCCGTAGGACGAGAGCAGGCCGGCGCCGTACGCGCGCAGCTCGCCGTGCTCGTAGAGCACGCCGAACTCGATCGTGAACCAGAACACGTGGGCGAAGAAGTCGCGGCTCCGCTTGGTCGTCAGTCGGCGGGCGGCGAGCCCCGCCAGCCGGTTGAGCTCCGCCAACCCCGGGCTCGCGAGCATCCCGCCGTGTCCGATCACCTCGTGGATCACGTCGGGCTCGGGGGTGTACAGGGGGCGCGACGCGTGGCGCAGGTACTGCGTCGAATGGAACACGCCGTCGGCCAGCGAGCCGTAGAACTGGTCGAACGGCACCAGCCCCGCGGCCGGGCGGTACTCGAAGCCGGTCAGCGGGCGGAGGTGCTCAGAGACCTCGTCGAGCTGGGGGATGTGGTCTCTCGGGAGCGCGAGGCGCGCCGTCGCCTCCCGGTACTCCGCGCACGCTAGCCGCTCGTGCTTGGCGGCGAGCTCGCGGCAGACCGTCCGCCACACCTCCTGCTCCTCCTGGGTGTACGCGGGGCGGGGAATGTCCCCGCCCGGCTCCCACTGCAGCGCGAGCGACGCGATGTGGTTGCGCCGCTGCCGGTACTCGGCGTCGGCGAACCCCGGGTGATCGTCCGACAGGTGGACGGTGGCGCTGCCGTCCTCGGCGGTCGTCACGGGTGCGTACAGCTGTGCCTCCTTGAACATCCGCTAACCGCCGGTCGTGGCCAGGACGGTGTCGTCGGCCCATGAGAGCGCGTAGGCGCCATCGTCCAGGTCGCGCGCGAGCGTCGTCAGCCGCAGCGGCCTGAACGTGTCGCACATCACCGCCAGCTCGTCGGTGCGGGACGTGCCGATCGAACTCTCCGCCAGTCCGGGTTGCGGTCCGTGCGGGAGCCCCGACGGGTGCAGCGTCATCGACCCGACGTCGATTCCCTTGCGGGAGCCGAACGACCCGGAGACGTAATAGATCAGCTCCTCGGACTGGAGGTTCGAGTGGTTGTAGGGGATCGGGATCGCGGGGTGGGTGGGGTCCGACTCCCAGTCGAGCTGCCGCGGGCAGAACGAGCAGATCACGAAGTTCGGCCCCTGGAAGGTCTGGTGCACCGTCGGCGGCATGTGCACCCGCCCGGCGATCGGCTCGAAGTCGTCGATGTTGAACGTGTACGGATAGACGTACCCGTCCCAGCCGACGACGTCGAGCGGGTGGTAGTCGAGCCCGTAGCGCTGGTAGCCGCCACGCACGCGGACGACCAGCTCGTGGCTTCCCCGGTCACGGTGGGCGACGAGCTCCTGCGGCGGGTGGAAGTCGCGGTGCGAGTACGGCGCGTGCTCGAGCAGCTGGCCGTACCGGTTGCGGTAGCGGCTCGGGGTCTCGATCTCGCCGGGGGTGTGAAACGTGAGCCACAGCTGCTCGCCGTCGGGCCGGAACCGGTAGGTCGTGCCGCGGGGGATCACGACGTAGTCGTGCGCGCGGAAGGGGAGGGTCCCGAAGGTCGTCTCGAGCGTCCCGGAGCCCTCGTGGACGAAGATCACTTCGTCGCCCTCGCCGTCGCGGAAGAAGTAGTCCTGCTCGTTCGCGGGGCGGGCGATCGCGATCTCGACGTCGTCATTGAACATCAGCAGCCGCCGGGCGGTGATCGGGTCTCCCTGGCTTTCGAGACCGGCCGTGTTGAACAGGTGGTGTGCGTGCGCCGCGGGGACCCACTCGTCGCGCTCGATCGGCACGAATTCGTTGAGCTCGGTCACCCGGCAGGGCGTCTGCAGGTGGTAGAGGATCGATTCGTTGCCGCTGAACCCCTCGAACCCCATCACCTCCTCGGTCAGCAGCGTCCCGTTGTCGCGGAACGCGACGTGGCGCTTGTCCGGAAGTCGACCGCGCGCCTCGTAGCGCATCAGAGGTTCCCTCGCCGCTCCTGCTCGCGTTCGAGCGCCTCGAACAGCGCCTTGAAGTTGCCCTCTCCGAAGCCGCGCGCGCCGTGGCGCTCGATCACCTCGAAGAACACGGTTGGCCGGTCGCCGACGGGCGTGGAGAAGATCTGAAGCAGGTAGCCCTCGTCGTCGCGATCGACGAGGATCCCGAGCTCGCTGAGATCGGTGAGGCTCTCGTCGATCGGACCCACCCGCTCCGGCACCTCGGCGTAGTAGGACTCGGGAATCGGCAGGAAGCCGACTCCGCGGCGGCGCAACTCGGTGACGGTGGCGACGATGTCGGTGCTCGTCAGCGCGATGTGCTGCACGCCGGCGCCGCGGTAGAAGTCGAGGTATTCCTCGATCTGCGACTTGCGCTTCCCCGCCGCCGGCTCGTTGATCGGGAACTTGATTCGTCCCGAACCGTCCATAACGACCTTCGACATCAACGCCGAGTACTCGGTCGAGATCGCCTCGTCGGAAAAATGGATCAGCTCGGTCATTCCGAACACGCGCTCGTAGTAGCCGACCCATTCGTCCATGTGGCCGAGCCCGACGTTGCCGACGACGTGGTCGATGCCGGCGAACAGGCCGTCGGGGCCTGTCGGTTTCTGCGCGCGGGTCTCGAACCCGGGCAGGAACGCGCCCGTGTAACCGTCGCGCTCGACGAACAGGTGGCGCGTCTCGCCGTAGGTGGCGACCGAGGCGAGCCTCACGCGCCCGGTGTCGTCGCGGAGCTCGTACGGGGTCTCGAGCCCGCGGGCGCCGTTCGCCACCGCGTGCTCGTAGGCCGCGGCCGCGTCGGGCACGCTGAGCGCGATCACGTAGACGCCGTCGCCGTGTCGCTTGTGGTGCTCGGCGATCTCGTCCTCGCCGGTGAGCGTGCCGGTCAGGACGAGCCGGATCCTGCCCTGCTCGAGCACGTGGGAGACGCGATCCCGGCTGCCGGTCTCGAGGCCGCGGTAGGCGGTCTCGGTGAACCCGAACGCCCGCATGTAGTAGTAGGCCGCCTGCGCGGCGTTGCCGACGAACAGCTCGAGGTGATCGATGCCGTGGATCGGCATCGCGTCCCGCGCGGGTTCGCGCTCATGCGGCGGAATCTGAACGTCGATCGCCATCTCGTGCAATGATCCGCCTGTAGTTGGCGATACTCAATGTCGATACGTTGCGTTTGAGGGGTCCGACGGGCACCCATGGACGAAGTCGATAGCAAGATCGTTGCGCTGCTCCGCGAGAACGCGCGCCGTTCCTACCAGGACATTGGGCGATACGTCCACCTGTCCGCGCCGGCGGTCAAGCGCCGCATCGACCGGCTCGAGTCCTCCGGCGCGATCCTCGGCTACACCGCGATCGTCGACCCGCCGGTGTTCGGCTGGCACGCCGAGGCGTTCGTCGACCTCTACTGCGACGGGCGCATGCCCGGCGAGGCGATCAAGCGTGCAGTCGAGCGCGAGCCGGGGGTGGTCGCCGCGCACACCGTGGCCGGCGAAGCGAGCGCGCTGCTGCACGTGATGGCGAAGGACACGAAGGACCTCGAGCAGACGCTCGAGCGGATCCGCGCGGTCGACGGCATTTCGCGTACGGTCACCGAAGTGGTGCTCTCGACCCTGTTCCAGCGATGAGACGCCCGTTCCCGGACGGGCAGCCACCGTCGATCCGCGACTTCATGGCGTTCGAGGAGCACGTACGCGGCGCGCGCGCCGCGACCGGCCACGAGGGAGTGCCCGAGGCGTGGTACGTAGCGCCGGCGTTCTACTTCTCGAACCCGTCGGCGGTCTACCGCGACGGCGACGAGGTCCCGAAGCCCGCCGACACCGAGGCGCTCGACTACGAGCTCGAGCTGGCGTGCGTAATCGGTGCGGACGGCCGGCCTGAGGGGTTCACGATCATGAACGACTGGTCCGCCCGCGACCTCCAGGCCAGGGAGATGCGGGTCGGGCTCGGCCCGGCCAAGGGCAAGGACTTCGCGACCTCGCTCGGGCCGGTGCTCGTCTCGCCCGACGAGCTGCCCGCCGATCTCGACCTGCGCGGGGCCGCACGCGTCAACGGCGAGGTCAGGACGGATTCGTCCACGGGCGGGATGTACTTCTCGTGGGAGCAACTGCTTGCGGCCGCCGCGCGCAACACGCCGGGCCTGCGCCCGGGCGACGTGCTCGGGTCCGGGACCGTCGCCCGCGGCTGCATCCTCGAGCACGGCGACGGCCGCTGGCTTCAGGAGGGCGACGTTGTCGAGCTCGAGATCGAGGGGATCGGCGTGCTGCGCAACCGGATCACCTCCTCGGCACGCGTGAGCGTCTGAGCGACGCGCGCAACCACCGCGAACGGCTCGTGCTCCATCTGGAGCCAGGTGACGTAGGAGACGGTCTTGCCCGCGGCGGTCAGCCTCGTGGCCTTGCGGGTGTCGCGTTCGAGCGCCGCACGGGTCAGGTGGTACTTCTGACTCTGGACCTCAATCACGACGCCGAGCTCGTGCCAGTAGAAGTCCACCTCGACTCCGTTGATTCGGACGTTGGTCTCGGGCTCGGGCAGCTGGCCGAGCCGGATCAGCTGCCGCATCCGGCGCTCGGCCTCCGAGCGCGTGATGCCGGGCTCGCGCTGCTGGTCGAGGATCGCGCGGAGGTGCGGAATCCCCTTGCGCCCGTTGTTTCCGGCGATCGCTTGCCGAAGCTGCCGCACCGAAACGAGCTTCTCGTGCAGCGCCTCCTCGACCGTACGCTCCAGGGTGGCGATGTCGAGGACGGCCGCGAGGTCGAGCAGAGTTCTCAGCGCGGAGGTGATGGGGAGCCCGTCCACTGCGCGGACCTCGGAACGGTTGAGGCGGGCGGTGCGGTGGACCTGAACGCCGGTCGGGCATGCGCCGTGCCGGTCGCGGATCGTGACGTGGAAGGCCCCGTCGCCCTCAGGCAACAGCTTCAGTAGCCGCGCCGCGGTGTGGTGGCTGAGGACCGCGTGCGGACCACAAGCGAGCAGTGCCTCGGTCTCAGCTGCGAGTGCGGTGGGGGCGGCGTGGCCCACGGCGTAGACACCTTTTTGCTTTCGAATGAGGTGCCCGTTGCGGGCGCGTCGGTCGATGGCGTCGTCGCTGATCCCTGCGGCCCGCATCTGGTCCCGGGAGATCCGGCCTCGTTGCCTGGTTGCGATCGCGGTGATCCGCTCGTCGCGACTACCCGTAACGCATGGGATGACGCACCCCCAAGACTTCGACTAGGTGCGTCGTGTCAGCCGCGATATCCGCGGCTGGGACGTCAGACCCCCCGCCGGACGAGGGGGTGTGTCGTCGTAACCGCGCCATCTAATAGACAGAGCGCCCAGCACCCAAACTCCACCCTCCCCAGCCCGCCTTTAAACGATGGTGTTGCAGCCACAGGACCGGGGACCACAGCAAACGCCGGCCCAGCCGACCCCCTACCGCCCCCCAGCCACCCCAAACTCCTCCGTCTGCGCGAACCCCAGCTCCGCCCCCGCCTCCGCCAGCCCGCTCGACCGCGCCTCGGACGCGACCGCCGCGGCCACCGCCGGCGCGACGTCGCGGTTGAACACCGACGGGATGATGTAGTCCTCGCGGAGCTCGTCGTCGCCCACGATCGACGCGATCGCCTGGGCGGCGGTGGTCTTCATCTGCTCGGTGATCGCGACCGCGCGGACGTCCAACGCCCCCCGGAAGATGCCCGGGAAGCAGAGGACATTGTTGATCTGGTTGGGGTAGTCCGACCGGCCCGTGGCCATGATCCGCGCGTACGGCGCCGCCTCCTCGGGCGCGACCTCGGGCACCGGGTTGGCCATCGCGAACACGATCGGGTTGGGGTTCATCCGCGCCAAGGCAGACGCGCCCACGACCCGCGCCCCCGACAAACCGATGAAGAGGTCCGCGCCCTCCATCACCTCGGCGACAGAGCCCGACTGCCCCTCCGGGTTCGTCTCCTCGGCCAAGAGCCGTTTGACCGAGTGCATGGTCCCGTCCAAGTAGTCCGACCTCGACACGCTCAGAGCCCCACGAGAGTCACAGCCGACGATGTGCCGCGCTCCCGCCTCCAGCAGGATCTTCGTCACCGCGACCCCGGCCGCGCCCATCCCCACGATCACGATCCGCAACGAGCCGATCGCGCGGCCCGTCAGTCGCAGCGCGTTCAATAGCGCCGCCAGCACCACCACAGCCGTTCCGTGCTGGTCGTCGTGGAACACCGGGATGTCGAGCGCCTCCTTCAGCCGAGCCTCGATCTCGAAGCAGCGGGGCGCCGAGATGTCCTCGAGGTTGATCCCCCCGAACCCGGGAGAAAGAGCGCGGACGCAGGCGACGATCTCATCCGGGTCGTGCGTGTCGAGGCAGATCGGGAACGCGTCCACACCGGCGAACTCCTTGAACAGCATCGCCTTGCCCTCCATCACCGGCATCGCCGCCCGGGGCCCGATGTCACCCAGCCCGAGCACCGCCGTCCCGTCGGACACGACCGCCACCGTGTTGCGCTTGATCGTGTACTGGAACGCCTTGTCGGGGTCCTCGTGGATCGCGCGGCAGACCCGGGCGACACCGGGCGTGTAGGCCATCGAGAGGTCGTCGCGGGTCTTCAGCGGGCTCTTGTTCTGGAGCTCGATCTTGCCGCCGACGTGCAGCTGGAGCGTGCGGTCGGTGGCGTCGAGCACGCGGGCACCGTCGAGCGCGTCAACGGCGGCGCGCAACCGCTCCCAGTCGGTTTCCTCGGCGGTCGCGACGGTGATGTCGCGGATCGTGTGATGGCCCTCGACCTGGACGAGGTCGACGGCCCCAATCGTGCCGTCCGCTTCGCCGATCGCGGAGGCCACCTTGCCGAGCATGCCGGGACGATGCGCGATCTCAACGCGGAGGGTGATGCTGTACTGCGCGCTAGGTGTCCCCGGCATACGGCGAGATAGCCTGCCATATAAAGGGGAAACCGATGCCAGACGAGCTCTTTCTGATCGACGGCAACAGCCTGGCCTACCGGGCGTTCTTCGCGCTGCCGGAGTCGATCGCCACCTCCACCGGGGTGCCGACCAACGCGATCTTCGGGTTCGCGTCGATGCTCGTGAAGATCCTCACCGACTACGGCCCGAAGGCCACCGTGGTCGTGTGGGACGCCGGCGACACGGGGCGCAAGCAGCTGTACCCCGACTACAAGGCCCAGCGCACGACCCGACCGGACCTGCTCAAGGAGCAATGGCCGGCGCTCGAGCCCCTCGTCGACGCGTTCGGCTACAAGAACCTGCGGGTCGACGGATACGAGGCCGACGACGTGATCGCCTCGATCGTCGAGCGCGCCCGGCACGAGCAGCCGCCGGTCCCGGTGATGGTCGTGACCGGCGACCGCGACGCCTACCAGCTCGTGGACGACGGCACGATCAAGATCATGACCACCTCGCGTGGAATCACCGATACGCGCGTGTACGACCGCGAGGGCGTGATCGACCGCTACGGAATCCCGCCCGAGCTGGTCCCCGACTTCATCGGGCTGAAGGGCGACACGAGCGACAACATCCCAGGCGTCCCCGGGATCGGGGACAAGACCGCCGCCGAGCTCCTGCAGCGTTTCGGCTCGCTCGAGGAGGTCCTCGACCACGTCGAGGAGATCAGCGGCGCGAAGCGCAAGCAGAACCTGATCGAGCACGCCGACGCCGCCCGGGTCTCGAAGGAGCTCGCGACCGCCAAGCGCGACATCCCGGTCGATCTCGACCTCCTTGCCTACGCCTCGACGCAGCCCGACCGCTCGAAGCTCCGGGAGACCTTCCGCGAATACGAGCTGCGCGAGCCCCTCCGCCGCCTCGAGGAGGCGCTCGGCTCGGCCGACGCCGCCGCGCCCGCTCCCGCGGGCGAGCACCAGCTGACCGCGAGCCTCAAGGAGAGATCGCTGGCTGATGTCGAACGGCTCGCGCACAAGGAGGTCGCGATCGCGGTCCGCGCGCCGGACGCGCCCGAGGACCAGCTGTTCGCCGCCGACACCGGCTACCGGTTCGGCGCCTTCCAGGGAGGGACGCAGGTGCTCGTCGGCGGCGCCGACCGCCCCGAGGACCTGGTGGCCGCGATCGGATCGAGGCCGACGACGGCTCACGACTCCAAGTCGCTGGGCGAGGTGCCGAGGACGCTCGCCCACGACACCGAGATCGGCGCGTACCTGCTCGAGCCCGCTCGCCGGGCCTACCCGTTCCGCGAGCTCACCGAGGAGCGCGGGTTCACGACCGACATCGAGGATCCCGCGGGTGCCGACGCCTTGTTGGTCAGCGCGCTGACGGAGTGGCAGCGCGAGCAGATCGCCGATCGCGGGCTGACCGGCCTGATGAACGACGTCGAGCTCCCGCTGGTCCGCGTGCTGAGGGAGATGGAGAAGGCCGGGCTGAAGCTCGACACCGAACGCCTCCGGGAGATCTCAGACCGAGTCAAGGCCGAGGCTGACGCGCTCGAGCTCGAGATCTTCGAAATGTCCGGCGTCGAGTTCACGCTCGGCTCGCCGCAGCAGCTCGGCGAAGTGCTGTTCGAACGGCTCGGCCTGACCCGCAAGCGGCGCGGGAAGACCGGCTACTCGACCGACGCGAGGGTGCTCCAGGCGATCCGCGACGAGCACCCGGTGATCCCGAAGATCGAACGTTGGCGCGAGCTCAACCAGCTCGCGAAGACGTACCTCGACGCGCTGCCGGAGCTGATCGCCGGCGACGGCCGGATCCACACGACCTTCAACCAGACCGCCGCCACGACGGGGCGACTCTCGTCCAACAACCCGAACCTCCAGAACATCCCGATCCGGACGGAGCTCGGGCGCGAGATCCGCGCCTGCTTCGTCGCCGAGCCCGGGAGCCTGCTGGTCTCGGCCGACTATTCGCAGGTCGAGCTGCGGCTGCTGGCTCACATCGCCGGCGAGGACGCGCTCAAGGAGATTTTCCGAAAAGGCGAGGACGTCCACACCGCTACGGCTGTTCGTGTGTTTGGTGTTACACCAGACCGGATCGACCCGGGTATGCGATCGAAGGCGAAGATGATCAATTACGGAATCGTCTACGGGCTGTCCGCTTGGGGGATGGCGGACCGGCTCGACATCCCCCAGGAGGAGGCCGACGAGTTCATCCAGCGCTACCTCGCCGGGTTCCCGGCGGTCGCGCGGTGGATCGAGCAGACGATCGAGGAGGGAACCGAGAAGGGCTACGTCTCGACCCTCTTCGGTCGCCGGCGGCAGGTGCCGGAGCTGCGCGCGCGCCGCTGGGAGATGCGCCGCCAGGGCGAGCGGTTCGCGGTCAACATGGTGATCCAGGGGACCGCCGCGGACATCATGAAGGTGGCGATGGTCCGCTGCGACGAGGCGCTCAGGGAGGCCGGCGTGCGGTCGCGGATGGTGCTGCAGATCCACGACGAGCTCTTGTTCGAGGGCCCCGCCGAGGAGGCCGAGCGGGTGAAGACGATCGCCTGCGAGCAGATGGGGGCCGCCTTCGAGATGGACCCGCCGCTGGCGGTCGACGCGGGAATCGGGCGGGACTGGCTGTCCGCAAAATGAGACGGCTGACAGCAGTGGCTGCGTCGCTCGGGCTGCTCGGCGCGCTCGCCGCCGGCGGCGCGCAGGCGAAGACGATCGGCGGGATCGTCCCGGACGTCCCGAACGCGCACGCCGCCGCGCACGAGCCGCGCGCGCACATTGCGAACCTGCCTTACGGCGGCGGCCCGGTGCTGCACTCAAACCGCGCGCACGTGATCTTCTGGCAGCCGTCGGGATCGGGGCTGACGTTCGATCCCGGCTATCAGGCCCTGATCCAGCAGTTCCTCATGCGCGTCGCAGCGGACAGCCACAAGCCGGGGAACGTCTACGGGCTGACCGGCCAGTACGCCGACGCCCAGGGGCCCGCGGCGTATGCCTCGACCTACGGCGGCTCGACCGTCGATACCGACCGGCTGCCGCGCAACGGTTGCGTCGAGCCACCGCTGACGGGTCCCGGCTGGACTGTGTGCATGACCGACCGGCAGCTGCAGACCGAGATCGAGAACGTGGTCCGCGCCGACCACCTCCCGACAGGCTCGGCGCGACGTGCTACTTCCTGGTCACGCCGAAGGGCCTCGGGAGCTGCACCGACTCGAGCTCGACGAGCTGCGCGCTCGGCGGCAGCGTCAGCGGCTACTGCGGGTATCACTCGCAGTCCTCGGACGGCAACGTCCTGTACGCGGTGATCCCGTACAACGCCGTCCGCGGCCACTGCCAGTCGAGTAACCCGCGACCCAACAACAGCACGGCCGACCCGACGCTGTCGACGATCAGCCACGAGCACTCCGAGATGGTCACCGACCCGGCCGGGGACGCGTGGATCGACAGCCAGGGCAACGAGGACGGAGATCTGTGCATCACCAGCTTCGGGCCGACGATCGGCGGCTCGGGATCCACCGCATGGAACGAGGAGATCCACGGCGGGCACTACTACCTCCAGCAGGAGTGGAGCAACGCCGACGGCGGCTGCCAGCCGCGGGCGCGCGCGGCGCGGGTCTCGTTCCGCGCGAGCCTCGGTTCGAGGCAAGCCGCTGTCCGCGTCACTCGCCGCCCGCGGCACCGATCCGCACGGCTCGATCTTCTCCTGGCTGTGGTTCTTCGGCGACGGCCGCCAGGCGCGGGGCGTGAGCATCGTGCATCGCTACCGCCGCGCCGGCAGCTATCGGGTCGTGCTCCGCGCCACCGACAGCTGGCGCAACTGGGCCTTCTACGCGGTGACGCTCAACGTCACGGGCCGTGGGCTGGCCGTCACGAAGTCCGGGTGAGCCACCCGCAGGTAGTGACCGAAGGCCCAATCTATGAACCGCTTGCGGTCGATCGCGCGGAGCGAGCCGCCGAGCGCTCGCGGCGCGACGCGAGGGATCATCCGCTGCACGTGGAGCATCCAGCGAAACGGCCTGGCGTGTGACGCGGAAAACATGTGGTATCGCTGGAGCGCGCGCTCGCGGGACTGCTCGCCGCCGAGCACGCCCGCGAGCTCCCGCCCGCACGCGAGCCCGAAGTAGAGCGCCGTGCGGATCCCCTCCGCGGTCAGCGGTAGGCAGTGGCCGGCCGAATCACCGACGAAGAAGACGCCGTCATCGGTCGCGTCGCGCAGCGCGTGGGGGATCCAGTTGCCCTGGTAGCGGACCCTGTCGGCGTCGAGGTCGCGCGCCAGCCGCTCGGTCGGCTCGCGGACGTGGAACCGCGGGTCGAACGATCCGACGCCGATCCTTACCTCATCACCAGCGGGGAAGCTCCAGCCGTAGCCGGCCGGGACGTACGAGCGGTCGATCCAGACCTCGAGGTCCTCGCTGTTGCCGAACGGGTGGACCTCGAGACCGCGGGACAGGAGCGCGTCCGGCGGCTGCACGTTGGGTCCGGCACCGAGCACCCGCCGCCACCCGAGCGCGTCGACGATCAGCGGCGCACGCACGTCGCCCCTGTCGGTGTGGACCGTGTAGCCGGTCCGGCCGTCGACCTTCGCGGTCTCGAACTCGAACCCGCGGCCCTGGTCGGCGAGCAGCTCGCACAGCGTCCTGTAGTCGAACGTCGAGAACGTCCACGGCAGGTCGTAGCGGACGGTCGCGTGCGGGGTGTGGATCACGAGCTCTCCGAACGTCTGCTGGAGCGCGTCTCGAAGATCGAGCGCGTCGAGCCAACCGGTCGGGATCCCGCACGCCGACGTCTGCCGCTCGCCGATCTCGTAGCGGTCGATCACGAGCACGTCGGCGCCGGTTCCCGCGAGCTCGCGCGCGACCGCCAAGCCGGCGAAGCTCGCGCCGCAGATCAGGACGTCGCAGTCCCGATCGAGCGCGGTCCGCTGCTCGCCGCGCTTTGTGGCTCTACGGGGCACGTTGCGAATTGATGATACGTCGGGGCCGCCGAGCCGGAGTGCGGCTATCCTCCGGCGAATACATGTCCACCACAACTCCGCTCATGCCAGACACCGAAGAGCCCAACGCCAAGGTCGTTGAGGGCTCCGGCGGTCTCCTGCTGGAGATCGACGGCAAGGTCGTTCCGAATTACGACGCGACGATCCATCCGTTCCAGGAGGGTGACGTCGTCACCGGTCACGTCGTGCGGATCGACAACGACGAGGTGCTGGTGGACATCGGCTACAAGTCCGAGGGGGTCATCCCCGCGAACGAGCTGTCGATTCGCAAGTCGGTCGACCCGGGCGAGGAGGTCTCGCTCGGCGAGGAGGTCGACGCGCTGGTCCTCACCAAGGAGGATCAGGACGGGCGGCTGATCCTGTCGAAGAAGCGCGCGCGGTTCGAACGGGCATGGCGCCGCATCGAGGCGGCGGCCGAGTCGGGCGAGCCCGTGACCGGCACGGTGATCGAGGTCGTCAAGGGCGGTCTGATCATCGACCTCGGTGTGCGCGGCTTCCTGCCGGCGTCGCTCGTCGACATCCGCCGCGTCCCGAACCTCGACGAGTACATGGGCCAGGCGATCGAGTGCAAGGTGATCGAGCTCAATCGCTCGCGCAACAACGTCGTGCTCTCGCGCCGTGCGGTGCTCGAGGAGCAGCGCAAGGAGGATCGCGAGCGGATCCTCGACCGGCTCCAGCCCGGCGAGGTGGTCGAGGGCACGATCTCGAACATCGTCGACTTCGGCGCGTTCGTCGACCTCGACGGGATCGACGGACTTATTCACATCTCTGAGCTTTCCTGGTCGCACGTCAATCACCCGAGTGAAATCCTCAGCATCGGTGACAAGGTCACCGTCAAGGTGCTCGACATCGACCGCGACCGCCAGCGCATCTCGCTCGGCCTCAAGCAGACGCAGGAGGACCCGTGGCAGCGGGTGGTCGACACCTATAACATCGGCGACGAGCTCGAGGGCACGGTCACCAAGGTCGTCACGTTCGGCGCGTTCGTCGAGATCCTCGACGGGGTCGAGGGGCTCGTGCACATCTCCGAGCTCGCCCAGCACCACGTCGAGAACCCCCGGGAGATCATCCAGCCCGGCGACCAGGTGCGGGTGAAGATCCTCGAGATCGACTCCGAGCGCAGGCGGCTGTCGCTTTCGATCAAGCGGGTCGAAGGCCAGGAGCTCCCGGTGCGGCCGATCACGCCCGAGGAGGCCGGCGCCGGCGATCTCGACAACGTTCCCGAGCTCGGGCTGTCGGAGGACGTGTTCGCGGAAACTGCGGCGGCCTCCGGCGACGCAGCTGCGGCGCCGGCGGACGGGACGGTCGTCGATGACGAAGCCGCGCGAGCAGCTGCGTCGCCGGAGACCGCCGCCGAGCAGGAGCCCCGGCCGAAGTCGGATTCGCCGGAGGGCAAGTCCGCATAGCCGTCCCGTTCGTCGGGCTGACGGGAGGGATCGGGTCCGGGAAGTCCACCGCCCTCGAGGCGCTCGAACGGCTCGGCGCGGCGACCCTGTCGACCGATCGGGTCGTGCACGAGCTCTACGACGACCCTGACGTGCTGGACGCCGTCGTGAAGCGGTTCGGGGAGCACGTGGCTCGTGACGGGATCGTCGACCGAGGGGCGGTCGCCCAGGCGGCGTTTGCCTCCGCGGCGGAGCGCGCGTGGCTCGAAGGCCTGCTGTGGCCGCGGGTCGGGGCACGGATCGCGAGTTGGCGCGAGGGTCTGGAGCGGCAGTCACCGTTCCCGCGAGCGGCGGTCGTCGAGGTTCCGCTGCTGTTCGAGTCGGGAATGGACGCGGCGTTCGACGCGACGATCGCGGTGATTGCCGACGAGGAGCTGCGGGAGCAGCGGGCAAGCGCGCGCGGCCACCAGGCGCTCGCCGAACGGGGCGCACGCCAGCTTTCGCAGCAGGAAAAGGCGCAACGAGCGACGTACGTCGCGGTTAACGACGGCAGCGTCGAGGATCTGACGGCGAAGCTGTCGGGAATCCTTGAGATGCTTGACCGATGACTCCGCCCGCCGCGACAATCAGCCGGTCCCGTGCCCGCAGGAGCGCGATCGTGCGCCGGCGCCGGTTGAGGCTGGCCACCGTGGTGACGCTCGCGATCGTGGTCGTCGCGGTGATCCTCGCGTTGCCGCTGTTCAAGAAGGCGGTCAACGACATCGGGGGGCTGCCGATCGCCTATTCCGCCGTGATCCGCGAGCAGGCCGCGGAGAAGCACCTGCAACCGGAGTTGATCGCGGCGGTCATCTACGCCGAGACCAAGTTCGACCCGAGGCAGTCATCGGCGGGCGCCGAGGGGCTGATGCAGATCCTGCCCCAGACCGCGCGGTTCCTCGCGCACCGCTCCGGTGCCACCACGTTCCGGGTCTCCGACCTCGGGACGCCCGAGGTCAACATCGCCTACGGGAGCTACTACCTCCGGTACCTGCTCGACGAGTACCACGGATCGACGATGCTCGCGCTCGCGGCGTACAACGGCGGCGAGACGAACGTCAACCGCTGGATCGCCAGCGCGCGCGACGACGGCCGGACGCTGACGGTCAGCGAGATCCCGTTCCCGCAGACGCGGGCGTACGTCGAGAAGGTTCTGGGCGCCGAGCGGCAATACCGCCAGACGTACGCTTCGCAGCTCGGGTACTACGTAGAGACGCCGCGGCCGGCCGGCGTGCTCGGTCGCGGCCAGCACGTCCGCGATCCCGGTCGCCTCGTCGGGCGCGAGCGTCGAGATCGTGACTCGCACGCCCGGCCCGGAGTTGATCCGGAACCGCTCGCCGGCCATCGCCATCCAGCCCGCCTCGAGCAGCGCTCCGACCGCGCGCGCCTCCTCGCGGACCGGGACCCAGACGTTCAGTCCCGAGCCTCCGTACGCGGGGACGCCCCGCTCCGCTAGCGCGTCGATCAACGCCCGGCGCCGGGACGCGTAGACCTCCTGCGCGCGCCGGGCGGTCTCGGGGAATCCAGGGTCCGAGAGCAGCTGGAAGACGATCGCCTGGAGGACGTGGCTGACCCAGCGCGGCCCGAGCGCCTGGCGTCCCTCGACCCGCGCGATCGTCGTCTCATCGCCGGTCGTCAGCGCCAGCCGCATGTCGGGATGAAGCACCTTCGAGGTCGAGCGGACGACCGCCCAGTGACGCCGGCTGGGGTCCACGAGCGTCGAGAACGGGGCGCCGGCGACGGCCGCGGCGTGGTCGTCCTCCACGAGCAACACGTCCGGGTGGCTCTCGAGCAGCCGCCGGAGGGCGGCCTCGCGATCGGCGTCCATCGCCGAGCCGACCGGGTTCTGGGCGCGGGGGACGACGAGCACCGCGCTCGGTCCCTGTTCGAGTGCCGCCGCGAACTGCTCGGGGAGCAGGCCTAGCTCGTCGACCGCGACCGGGATCGCGACGAGCCCGAGCGCGCGCAGGATGTCGCGCGCGGAGATGTACGCCGGGTCGTCGATGATCACCCGGTCGCCGGGGCGCAGATGCGCCTGGAAGATGCGCTCGACCGCGTCGAACGCCCCCGAGGTGACCGTGATCGCGTCGGCCGGGAGGCCGTCGGCGCGGAACGACTGCGCTGCCAGCTCGAGCAGATCGGGGTCCATGTTGTCGAGCCGGCTCACGCGGAGCTTCGCCTCGACGTCGATCCGCTCGAGCGCGGGCCGCACCGGAGGCAACAGCTCCGGGTCCGGGAGGCCGATCGTGAGGTCGCGAATCCCGGGCGGAGGGGTGGGGGCGAGCAGACCGTGGGGAGCGCGCTCGACGGATAGCAGCGGGGGACGGGGGGCGACCCGGGTCCCGCGGCGGCCCTCCGCAACCACCAGCCCGCGCTCGCGCAGCGTCCGGTAGGCGGAGTTGACCGTCCCGGGACTGGTCCCGAGCTGCGCGGCGAGCTCGCGGACGGTCGGGAGCCGCACGTCGTTCTCGAGCGCGCCCTTACGTACGCCGGCCTCGACGCTCGCGGCGATCTCGCGCGCCGTCGACCCCTCAATCTGGTATTGTGCTAGATCAAGTATGAGTTTGTACTATAACAAAGTTGAGGCCGCTCCGCAAGCGGGCGCGCTCCAGACCGAGGTCCAGCGTCATCCCGAGCGGGCCGCCTACGACCGCGAGACGATCGACGCGATCCTCGAGGAGGGCCTCGTCGGGCATCTCGGGTTCGTCTCCGACGGGCACCCGTACGTGGTGCCGATGCTCTACGCGCGCGCCGGAGATACGCTCTACCTCCACGGCGCTCCGGCCAGCCGGGTGCTGGGGTCGCTCACGTCGAGGGCGAGCTTCAGCTTCACCGTCACCCTGCTCGACGGGCTGGTGCTCGCGCGTTCGGCGTTTCGGCACTCGCTCAACTACCGGAGCGTCGTCGTGCTGGGCGAGGGCCGCGCCGTGACCGAGCGCGACGAGAAGCTCGCCGCGCTCGAGGCGCTCGTCGGCCACGTGTTGCCCGGCCGCCCTGACGAGGTGCGCGGACCGAGCGCCGCTGAGCTGAAGGTCACCGAGGTGATCGCGCTCGAGCTGGACCACGCGTCGGCGAAGATCCGCACCGGCCCCCCGGTCGACAACCGCGGCGATCTGTCGCTGCCGGTATGGGCGGGAGAGCTGCCGCTGCGGCTGGCGGTCGGAGATCCGGTCCCGGACCCGGCGTGCACGGTCGATGAGCCACCGGCGCTGCGTGACTACCGCCGAGGCCATGAGTAGCGACCTCCACCTATTCCTCGCCCGGGCGCGGGCGCAGGAACTGCGCGGGGCGGGCCGTGCCCGAGGGCGGGCGACGGACGACCCCGGTTCTGGGATCCCGCCGACTACGCCCGTGACGCTGCGGTTCGCGTTCCCGGACGACGAGCACGCGATCGCGCGCCTGGCTCGGCTCGACTCCGCCGAGCCGCCGGCGATGCCGGTGCTGCTCGGCGAGGTCGGAGGCGAGCTCCGCGCCGCGCTGTCGCTCGCCGACGGGTCCGTCGTCGCCGACCCGTTTCACCCATCGACGGCGTTGGTCGACCTTCTGCGCGCGAGGTCACGGCAGCTCACCGGTTCGGCTCCGGTGCGCTCGCTACGCTCAGTTCGTGCCCCGTTTCGAGCTCGATTCCGGCTTCAGTCCCACCGCTGATCAGCCCGCGGCGATCACGTCGCTGGCCGAGGGCGTTGAGGCCGGAGAGCGGGCGCTGACGCTGCTCGGTGCGACCGGCACGGGCAAGACGATGGCGATGGCGGGGGTGATCGAGGCCGTCCAGAAGCCGGCGCTCGTGATCGCCCACAACAAGACGCTCGCGGCGCAGCTGTGCAACGAGTTCCGGACGTACTTCCCGCGCAACGCCGTCGAGTACTTCGTCTCCTACTACGACTACTACCAGCCCGAGGCGTACGTCCCGAGCAAGGACCTGTACATCGAGAAGGACTCGGCGATCAACCAGGAGATCGACCGCCTCAGGCACTCAGCGACGGCGGCGCTGTTCGCGCGCCGCGACGTGCTGATCGTCGCGAGCGTCTCCTGCATCTACGGCCTCGGCTCGCCGCAGACCTACGACGAGAACCTGCAGACGCTCCGCAAGGGGGAGATGGTGGACCGCGACCGGCTGCTGCGCAAGCTCGTCTCGATCCAGTACACGCGCAACGACACGGCGCTCTCGCGCGGCACCTTCCGGGTGCGCGGCGAGACGCTCGAGGTATTCCCGGCGTACGCCGAGACCGCCTACCGGGTGGTCCTGTTCGGGGACGAGGTCGAGCTGCTACAGGAGTTCGACCCGCTGACCGGCGAGGTGCTCCAGGACGACATCGAGCACGTCGGGATCTGGCCGGCGTCGCACTACAACGTGCGCGAGGGGATGATCGAGGACGCCGTCGCCGAAATCGGGCGCGAGCTGAACGAGCGCTGCGCCGAGCTCGAGTCGCAGGGCAAGCTGCTCGAGTCCCACCGCCTGCGCCAGCGGACCCAGTACGACATGGAGATGCTGCGCGAGCTCGGATTCTGCTCCGGGATCGAGAACTACTCGCGGATTCTCGACGGGCGCCGGCCGGGTGACCGGCCGTACTGCCTGCTCGACTACTTCCCCGAGGACTTCATCTGCTTCATCGACGAGTCCCACCAGACGGTGCCCCAGATCGGGGGCATGTACGAGGGTGACCGCTCGCGCAAGCAGACGCTCGTCGACTACGGGTTCAGGCTCCCGAGCGCGCTCGACAACCGGCCGCAGACCTTCCAGGAGTACCTCTCGATCACCCCTCAGATGGTGTTCGTGTCCGCGACCCCGGGCGAGTACGAGCGCACGCAGTCGGAGCGGATCGTCGAACAGATCGTGCGGCCCACCGGGATCGTCGATCCGGAGGTCGAGGTCCGCGAGACGCGCAACCAGATCGACGACCTGATGAACGAGATTCGGATCCGCGCCGACCGCGACGAGCGCACGCTCGTTACGACGCTGACCAAGAAGATGGCGGAGGATCTCACCGACTACCTGCTCGAGATGGGCTTCAAGGTCCGTTACCTGCACTCGGAGATCGACACCCTCGAGCGGATCCAGATCATCCGCGAGCTGCGGTTGGGATCTTTCGACATCCTCGTCGGCGTCAACCTGCTGCGCGAGGGCCTCGACCTCCCCGAGGTGTCGCTGGTCGGGATCCTCGACGCCGACAAGGAGGGGTTCCTCCGAGGCGAGACCTCGCTGATCCAGACGATCGGCCGCGCGGCGCGGAACGTCGAGGGCAAGGTGCTGATGTACGCCGACAAGGAGACCGCGGCGATGCGCGCCGCGATCGACGAGACCGATCGCCGGAGGGAAATCCAACGGGAGTACAACGAAGCCCACGGCATCACGCCGGAGACGATCGTCAAGGGGATCTCCGACATCGCCGAGTTCCTGCAGGCCGAGTCGAAGGTGCCGCGCTTGCGCAGGCGTCGGCGAACGACCGCCGAAGGGATGCCGCCCGCCGAGATCGAGAAGGCGATCGTTGAGCTCGAGGAGGAGATGCTCCAGGCGGCGGAAGAGCTCCGCTTCGAGTACGCCGCGAAGCTCCGTGATGAGATCCGCGACCTCAAGCGCGAGCTCGATCAGGCAATTGCAGAGGGACGAGCTCCCATCAGCTAGGCTGCCGGGCGTGCCGCTCAGCCGCAAGAGCAGCGGGAAGCAGGAAGAGCCCACACCGGCGGGTGGCGCATCGCTCGCGGCCGTCGCCGGCGAGCAGGTGCGCGTGATCGTCGAGGCGGCCGAGGCGACCGCTGATCAGATTCGCGCCGACGCCGAGCGGGAGGCCGCACGTCTCCTCGGCGAGGCCCGCGACGAGCTCGAGGGCGCCCGTGAGCAAGCGGCCAGTCGGGCCAACGAGCATGCCGCGCGGGTCGCCGAGACCGCCGCGTCGCTGCTCGAGCGGATCGAGGCGATCGAGCGGGACCTCCAGAGCCTCGTTGAGAGTTTGCAGAAGGCCGCGGCGCGGCTCGCCGACGAGCTGAACTCGGTCCGGGAGGAGCTCGGACAGCTTCAGGCCGCCGGGGCCGAGGTGCCCGAGCGCGCGGAGGTGGCGGCGGAGTCCGAGCCGGTCGCAGCGCCCGAGGCCGAGGTGGTGGTCGAGGAGACGGTCGTCGCCGAGCCCGAGCCCGAGGAATCCGCGGCCTCGGAGGACGAGGACCTCGAGGGCGCGAGGCTGATCGCGCTCAACATGGCGCTCAACGGCAACTCCCGCGAGGACATCGACCGCTACCTGCAGGAGAACTTCGACCTCTCGAACCGCAAGGCGCTGCTCGACGAGGTCTACGAGTCGGTCGAGGGGTAGCTGCGAGCCGTCCAGCGGCTCGAACATCCGTCCAGCCGGGGCCCTAACGCGTAACAAACCGACGTATCGTCGGCGCGTATGGCACGAGGGTGGCTGCCGGGGCTCGCCACGGTCGTCGCGGCGCTTGCGATAGGTGCTTCGAGCGCCGGCGCTGCGACCGGTCCCGCGCTGACGGTGGACCCGACCAGCGCCGATCACCACGCGATCAGCCCGAACATCTACGGGCTCAACTTCGCCGAGCCGACGCTCGGGGCGGAGATCGGGCTACCGGTCGACCGCTGGGGCGGCAACGGGACGGACACCTACAACTGGCAGCGCGGCAGCCAGAACCTAGGCTCGGACTGGTATTTCGAGAACGTCGCGGACTGCTTCTCGGCCGCCTACAACTGGTGCTCGGGGATGGCCAAGAACCCGGTGCTCGCGTACCGCGACTTCATCGCCAAGGACCGCAAGCTCGGCTCAAAGACGCTGATCACGCTGCCGATGGCCGGTTACGTCGCCAAGAACGCACCCGTCGCGCACCCGCTGACGTGCGGATATCCGAAGACGCAGTGGGCGAGCCAGGACTCGTTCGACCCGTACGACGCCAACTGCGGCAACGGGCAGACCGGCGGGCAGACGATCCCGGGCAAGCCGACCAACGACGGCGTCGCGATCGACGCGTCGTACGACGGCTCGTGGGTCACTACCTTGGTCAACCGCTACGGGCCGGCGTCCTCGACTGGCGTGGGCTACTACGAACTCGGGAACGAACCGTCGCTGTGGAGCGATACGCACAGCGACATCCACCCCAAGCCGGAGACCGCGCCGGAGCTCTGGCAGAAGTCGGAGGCGCTCGCGACCGCGCTCAAGGCAGCCGACCCCAGCGCGAAGGTGCTGGGCTTCTCCGAGTGGGGCTGGCCGGGCTACTTCTGCACTGGCGCCGACACGCCTGGCAACGGCTGCGATCAGAACGGGTGCACGACCTCGCCCGACTGCGCCAACCACGGGCATCTGCCGATGGCCGAGTGGTACCTGCAGCAGTTCGCGCACTACGATGCGGCGACGAAGGTCCGCCACCTCGACTACCTCGACGTCCACTACTACGCCCAGGGCGGTAACTCGACGGACGTGACGCGGTCGCTCTGGGACCCGACCTACACGGATCCGAGCTGGATCAACAGCAAGATCCAGCTGATCCCGCGGATGAAGTGCTGGATCTCGGGCCACGTCGCCGGTCTGTGCCCGAACGCCGCCGGCTACTACCCCGGCACGCAGATCTCGCTCAGCGAGTACAACCTTTCGCGGTCGGGCGTCAGCCACGCGACCAACGCGATCATCCAGGCCGACACGCTCGGGATCTTTGCCCGAGAGGGGGTCGCGCTTGCGACCCGGTGGGCGATGCCGTACGACGGCTCGCTGGTAAACGACGCGTTCCTGATGTTCCGCGACTACGACGGAAAGCACTCGCAGTTCGGGAACACCTACATGCACTCCGTCAGCGCCGACCAGAGCCAGCTGGCGGTGTACGGCGCGCGGCGCTCGTCGGACGATGCGTACACGATCCTCGTGCTGAACAAGACGGGCTCGTCGCTGACCAGTCGCCTGACGGTAACCGGGAGCACGAAATCGGAGGTCGTCAACACTTGGCGCTGGACGGGCGGTTCGATCGCGCAGGTGGCCGGCGGCACGCCGATGGCGAGCGGGGCGATCCAGGCCACCTATCCAGCGATGTCGATGACGCTGTACGTGATCAAGTAGCGAGCCTCCGCAAACAGCGGGGTTCGAGCCGGGGGAACGTCTGTTCGCCCGACTAAACTGGGTTATGTGCCCCCCACGCCGGATACGCCCGCATTCGAGCGTCCCCTGACGGCGCCCGGCTGCGTCCTCGAACCTCGGTGTAGCGCTGCTACACCTTCGGTCCTGCGTCGTTGCCGTGCATCCGTCAGTGGCCGCTCTCGGTGCGGCCGTACCCGCCGCGGGAGGCACTAGTGGACAAGCTTGTCGTCTCGGGCGCACGGGAGCACAACCTCAAGGACGTAACGGTCGAGATCCCGAGGGGGTCGCTGACCGTGATCACCGGGCTTTCGGGCTCGGGCAAGTCGTCGCTGGCATTCGACACGATCTACGCCGAGGGTCAGCGCCGGTACGTCGAGTCGCTGTCGGCGTACGCGCGCCAGTTCCTGGGGCAGATGGACAAGCCCGACGTCGACTCGATCGAGGGGCTCTCGCCGGCGATCTCGATCGACCAGAAGACGACCTCGCGCAACCCGCGGTCGACAGTCGGGACGGTCACCGAGATCTACGACTATCTGCGGCTGCTGTGGGCCCGGATCGGGCACCCTCACTGCCACATCTGCGGCCGTCCGATCTCCGGCCAGTCGGCCGAGCAGATCATCGACCAGGTGATGGAACTGGCCGACGGCACGAGGTTCATGGTGCTGGCGCCGATCGTCCGCGGCCGCAAGGGCGAGTACGGCAAGCAGCTCGAGGAGCTCCGCGCCGAGGGTTTCAGCCGCGTCAAGGTGGACGGCGAGCTCCGGCGCTTGGACGAGGAGATCGCGCTCGACAAGAAGTACAAGCACGACATCGCGGTGATCGTCGACCGGCTGGTGATGAAGCCCGACCTCCGCAAGCGGCTCGCGGACTCGATCGAGACTGCGGTTGCGCTCGCGGACGGCCTCGTCGAGATCGAGCTCGTCGACACGAACGAGGTCCAGACGTACTCCGAGCGGTTCGCGTGCCCGGTCCACGGCCCAAGCCTGGTCGAGCTCGAGCCGCGGATCTTCAGCTTCAACTCCCCCCACGGGGCATGTCCGCGGTGCACCGGGCTCGGGTCGCAAATGGAGATCGACCCGGAGCTCGTGGTCCCGGACCCGACGCTGTCGATCGGGGAGGGGGCGATCGCGCCCTGGGCCCAGAGCGCGTCGGACTACTACGACCAGTTGATCCAGGCGATCGCCGAGCGCTATGAGGTGGATCTCGAGACGCCGTGGGAGGACCTGCCCGATGACTCACACGACTTCTTCCTTTACGGCACCAACGGCGATCGGGTGCAGGTCTCCTACCGAAATCGCTTCGGGCGCCGCCGCTCGTACGCGACCACGTTCGAGGGGATCGTCCCGAACCTCGAGCGCCGCTACCGGGAGACCGAATCCGAGCTTTCCCGCGAGAAGATCGAGGAGTACATGACGCTGCGGCCGTGCCCGGAGTGCCACGGCGCGCGACTGCGGCCCGAGTCGCGGGCGGTACTCGTCGCAGACACCCCGATCCACGAGTTCACGGGACTGTCGGCGCGCCGGGCGCTCCAGTGGGTGAGAGAGCTCGAGCTGACCGAGCACGACCGCCGGATCGCGCGGCTGGTGCTCCGGGAGATCGAGGAGCGGCTCCAGTTCCTCGACAACGTCGGCGTCGGCTATCTGTCGATGGAGCGTGGGTCAGCGACGCTGTCCGGCGGCGAGGCGCAGCGAATCCGGCTCGCGACGCAGATCGGTTCCTCGCTGGTCGGCGTCCTCTACATCCTCGACGAGCCCTCGATCGGACTGCACCAGCGCGACAACGAGAAGCTGATCGCGACGCTCGAGCGGCTGCGGGACCTCGGCAATACGGTGCTCGTGGTCGAGCACGACGAGGGCACGATGCGGGCAGCCGACCATCTCGTCGACATGGGGCCCGGGGCCGGCGAGCACGGCGGCCACGTGGTCGCGCAGGGAACGGCGGCGGAGGTCGAAGCGGTGCCCGAGTCGCTGACCGGTCAGTTCCTGGCCGGCACTCGGGTGATCGATGTGCCGAAGCGCCGGCGCCGCCCGTCGGGCTACATCTCGATCGAGGGTGCGTCCGAGCACAACCTCCGGTCGATCGACGTGAAGGTCCCGCTCGGGGTGTTCTGTTGCGTGACCGGCGTGTCGGGCTCAGGGAAGTCGACGCTCGTCAACGAGATCCTCTACAAGACGGTCGCCAACCGCCTGCACCGGCACCGGCAGCGGCCCGGATCACACCGCCGGATCACCGGGCTCGAGCAGCTCGACAAGGTGATCTCCGTCGACCAGTCGCCGATCGGTCGGACGCCGAGGTCCAATCCGGCGACGTACATCGGACTGTTCGACCAGATCCGCGAGCTGTTCTCGAAGACACAGGAGGCACGCGCCCGCGGCTACAAGCCGGGCCGGTTCTCGTTCAACGTCAAGGGCGGGCGCTGCGAGGTATGCCGCGGCGACGGTCAGATCAAGATCGAGATGCACTTCCTCCCGGACGTGTACGTCCCGTGCGAGCAGTGCCACGGCAGGCGCTACAACCGGGAGACGCTCGAGGTCCGCTTCAAGGGCAAGACGATCGCCGACGTGCTCGAGATGCCGATCGAAGAGGCACTCGAGTTCTTCGCCCACATCCCCAAGATCCGCCGGCGGGTCGAGGCCCTGAACGACGTCGGGCTCGGCTACATGCGGCTCGGGCAGCCGGCGACGACGCTGTCGGGCGGCGAGGCGCAGCGGGTCAAGCTCGCAGCTGAGCTGTCCAAGGTCGCGACCGGCCGGACGCTGTACATCCTCGACGAGCCGACCACGGGCCTGCACTTCGCCGACATCCAGCGGCTGCTGGAGGTGCTCGACCGGTTGGTCGAGACCGGCAACACGGTCGTCGTGATCGAGCACAACCTCGACGTGATCAAGGTGGCCGACCGGATCATCGACCTAGGACCCGAGGGCGGAGACGAGGGAGGAGACCTGGTCGCGACGGGTACTCCGGAGCAGGTCGCCGCGAACGAGGAATCGCATACCGGTCAGTTCCTCGCAAGGCTCGTCGAGCCCGCCAAGCAGCGTGCGAGCCAGGCCCGGCCGGCCCGCCAGCGGCGGCGCCGCGAGGCCGCCGGCGCACGCTGAGGCGTGTAACCCTCAGAACAATTCCTTTACACGCTCCGGACGAATCGGCCGCTAGCGTTACGGAGCGATGGGGTTTGCGATCCGGGTTCCCAGAGCGGTGGTGCCAGGGCGGCTGTGGCCGGCGGGAGTCCGTCTGTTCCGCTATCCGCGGAGCCCGGCCAACGAGCGCGATGAGGCGGACCGCACGCACCAGCCCCCGCCAGGCGACGAGGACGTCGAGTTGGCCGTCCGCGAACGGCTGTACGGCACCCATCCGCGCGCCAGATAGCCTTCTCCCGTTGTGCGCGGCGGCGTGCCGACCCCTGAGCAGCTCGAGCTGTGGGCCCGCAAGTGGCTGTGGTACGAGCGCAACTCGCTCCCGTGGAACCGGGCCCGGATCCACGTTGAGCTGATGCGACGTGGGGCGTTCGCCCGGTGGCCGCTCCACGGCAACGTGCTCGAGGCGTTCGGCGACGGCAGGCTCGAGATCGGGGAGCACGCGCTGCTCGAGCCGCACGTCTGGCTGACGGCGCCGGGGGAGGCGCGAATCCGGATCGGCTCGGGGACGTTCCTGAACGTCGGCGTGATGGTCGCCGCGTTGGAGCTGGTCGAGATCGGCGATCACTGCATGTTCGCCAACGGCTGCTTCGTCAGCGACGGGATCCACCGCTTCGACCACCCCGAGCGCCCGGTCCCGTGGCAGGGGTTCACCTCCAAGGGACCGACCCGCGTCGGCGACAACGTCTGGTGCGGGGTGAACGTCGTGATCACGAGCGGGGTCGAGATCGGCGAGCGCTGCGTGATCGGCGCGAACTCGGTCGTCACCTCGGCAATCCCGCCGTACTCGATCGCCGCCGGCGCCCCGGCGCGGGTGCTCAGGGCGATCGAGTACTGACGGCTACGAGACCGCGGCCAGGCCGGCCCGGAACCGAGCGAGCTCGACGTCGTCGATCGAGTAGACGTGCTCAGGTCCGGGGAACTTGCGCCCTCGTACCTCCGCCGCGTACTCGGCGACGCCCGCGACCATCTGCGCCTTGACCTCGGCGTAGCGCTTGGCGAAACGGGGGGCATGGCCGTCGTAGATCCCGAGCAGGTCGTGGAACACGAGCACCTGACCGTCGGTCGCGGCGCCCGCGCCGATCCCGATCACCGGGACCTCGATCCGCTCCATCAGCTCCGCCGCGACGGCCGCCGGAACCGCCTCGAAGACGATCGAGAAGCAACCCGCCCGCTCGAGCGCGAGCGCGTCCGCGGCGACGTCGAGCGCGCGCTCCGACGTCCGTCCCTGGGCGCGGTAGCCGCCCAGCGCGGTCGCTGTCTGCGGCGTCAGCCCGACGTGTCCCATCACCGGGATCCCGGACTGGACGATCGCCCTCGCGCGCTCGGCGCTGGTGCCGCCGCGCTCGAGCTTGACCGCGTCACAGCCCGCCTCCTTGATGAACCGCTGCGCGGTCGCGACGGCCTGCTCGTCCGATGCCTCGTAGGAACCGAACGGGAGGTCTCCGATGAGCAACGGCGTGTCAAGCCCGCGGCGGACTGCCGAGGCGAGCATCAGCATCTCGTCGGTCGAGACCGGCACCGTCGAGGGGTAGCCGAGCACGGTCATCGCGCCGGAGTCGCCGACGAGTACGACGTCGACGCCGGCCTCCTGCGCGACCTGGGCCGACGGGTAGTCGTACGCGGTCATCATCACGATCGGCTCGCCGAGACGTTTCTTCTCGGCGAGCCGCGGCAGGGTCATCGGAACCGGGCCCTGCAGGTCCTGGGGGACGGGGGTGCGTGGGGTTGCGGACATCAGTGGGTGCCTCCTCAGGCGACCGCGCCGACGGACGCGCCGTCGGTCTCGGTCAGCAGCGTGGCCACTTCGTGGTCGACGTTCAGGATCTCGTTGCCGGGGGTCACGTGGACCACCTTGGGGACGTAGTGCTCGAGCTCCTCGGTCTCGTACGCGGCGTACGAGATCACGATGATCGTGTCGCCGCGGTGGACGAGCCGCGCCGCGGCGCCGTTGATCTTGACCTCGCGAGAGCCGCGCTCACCGGCGATCGTGTAGGTCTCGAAGCGTGCGCCGTTGTTGACATCGACGACCGCCACCTGCTCGAACTCCAGGATGTCGGCCGCCTCGAGCAGCTCGGGATCGATCGTGATCGACCCGACGTAATGCAGGTCGCAGTCGGTCACCGACGCCCGGTGGATCTTCGATTTCAGCATCGTCCTCTGCATTCAGCACCTCCCGTTATCAGCACCATGGATCAGTTCGTTGTCGATCAGCCGGGTAGTCCCGACCTGGGCGGCGATCAGCGCCAGCACGTCGCCGTCGATCCGCTCGACGGGCGCCAGCGTGTCGGCCGAGACGAGCTCGAGGTACTCGGGCTCGATCCCGGCGGCCCCGAGCTCCGCGAGCCCGCGCGCGCGGGCGCCGGCCGGATCGTGTTCGCCGCTCGCGATGGCGTCGCCGATCGCGGTCAGCGCACGGTGTAGCGCGGCCGCCCTCTCGCGCTCGGACTCCGACAGCAGCGCGTTCCGGCTCGACATCGCGAGGCCGTCGGGCTCGCGCACCGTCGCGCCGACGTCGACCCGCACGGGTATGTCGAGGTCCCGCACCAGCCGCCCGATCACGAGTGCCTGTTGCGCGTCCTTCTGCCCGAAGTAGGCGACGTCGGGCATCACGATGTTGAAGAGCTTGGTGACGACGGTCGTGACGCCGTCGAAGTGGGCGCGCCCGCGGTGAGCCCCCTCGAGCACCTCGGTCGCCCCGGCGACCGTGACGGTCGTCGCGAACCCGGGCGGATAGACCTCCTCGACCGTCGGGGCGAACAGGTAGTCGGCGCCAAGCTCGAGCGCGAGCGCCTCGTCGCGCGCCTCGTCGCGCGGATACGAGTCGAGATCTCGTGACTGGTTGAACTGGGTCGGGTTGACGAACAGCGAGACGACGACGACGTCGCACTGGACCCGTGCCCGGCGGATCAGCGACAGGTGGCCCTCGTGGAACGCGCCCATCGTCGGAACCAGCCCGATCGACGCGCCGCCACGCCGCGGTTCGGCGAGCGCGGCCCGGAGCTCGGCGACGGTCCGGACCGTCCTCATGCGAGCGCCTCCCGACCGGCGATCGCCCGGGTGCCGTCGACCAGCGCGTCGAACAGCTCGAGCAGTTCGGGCGCCCGCTCCGCGACCGCCTCGCGTTGCCGCGCGACGGTCGCGTCGTCGCCTCGGGCGACGGGTCCCGTGAGCGCGCGGTCGCCTCCGAGCGTCGCCCAGTTCTCGACGGTCGCACGCACGAGCGGCACCAGCAGCGCCCGCTCGAGGCCTGCCTCGGCGGCGAGCCGCTCGGCGGCCGCCTCGAGCGTGACGAGGAAGTTCGACGCGACCGACGCCGCGGCGTGGTAGAGGGCGCGGTCCTCGGGCGCGACTCGCACGGGGTGCATACCGAGCGCGCGAGCGAGCGCGCAGGCGAGGCCGAGCGCTCGGGGTGTGGTCCCGTCGACCGCGGCTCCGGCGCCGGAGAAATCGGCGCCCGAATCCGTGACCGTCATCAGCGGATGCAAGGAGAACGCCTCGTGCGGCGCCAGCGGCTCGAGCCCGGTCGCGCCCGAGCAGTGGCCGACCGGCACCCGCGCGGTGATCGACAGCGCCGCCGCCGCGATCTCCTTGTCCGGAACGCACAGCAATACCGCGTCAGCCCCGGCGCCGTCCGCGCCGCGCCCGAGCGGGCCGAGCAGCTCGTATCCCGCGCGGGTGAGCGCGTCGGCCATCGCGTTGCCGAGCCGACCCCGGCCCACCACGGCCAGACGCCTACAGCACGATGGATCGTCGGAGGAGTCCCGTTCCAGTTCGCTCACGGATACCGGTCGGTCGAGAAAGAATGCAAATTGGGAGTTCGAGGTTCGTCCCTGACGGTGACGGCCTCGCGGTTGATGATACCCCGTCAGGGCTCGTGGTTACCATCGAGAACCGTGAGGGGAGCCGCCCGATGAGCCGTCCGGCAGCCGACCGCCGAGAGCTTCTGAAGGCCGTGTACGAGGAGGCGCGGGAGTGCGAGCGCTGCCCGCTGCACCAGACCCGTACGCAGGTCGTCTTCGGCTCGGGCAACGCGGATGCGGGGCTGATGTTCATCGGCGAGGCCCCTGGCGCCAACGAGGATCGGATCGGCCTTCCGTTCGTCGGCCAGGCAGGCAAGCTGCTCGAGAAGCTGCTGGAGGAGATCGGGCTCGAGCGGGGCGACGTGTTCATCTGCAACGTGCTCCGGTGCCGCCCGCCGGACAACCGCGACCCGCATCCGAACGAGATCGAGGCCTGCCAGGGCTATCTGTTCCGGACGGTCGAGCTGATCGAGCCGACCGTTGTGTGCACGCTCGGCAACTTCTCGACGAAGCTCTTGCGGGGCGACACCACGGGGATCTCACGGCTCCACGGCCGCGAGGAGGTGCGGCCGATCGGGCCTCGCAACGTCCGCCTGTACCCGCTGTACCACCCTGCGGCAGCGCTGTACACGCCGTCGATGCTCGAGACACTGCGGTCGGACTTCCAGCGGATCCCCGGGCTGCTCGCGCTCGGCGCGCCCGAACAGCCCGAGCTGCTCGATGAGCTACCTGAGCTGGACGAGGGGGACGCCTTCAGCGGGACCGACGACGCGCCGAGCGCTACGGGGCCGCGCGAGCCCGAGCCGGCGCCTCAGCTCGGGCTGTTCTGAGCCTGACCCGCTAGCCCCAGATCCAGGGCGGGTACTCGTCCGTCATGAAGTACGCGTAGGCGGACCCGCGCAGCTGCCAGCGCAGCCCCGGCATCATCAGCTCGAAGATTCCCCGCGGGATCTCCTTCGTGAACAACACGGTGAAGAAGGCGATGAACGCTCCCGCCAGGGTCACGTAGTAGATCACTCCGGCCACGATCAGGTACGGGATCGCCAGCAGCCACTGGACGATCGGCCGCCACCAGTCGATGTGCTGCTCCGGGTAAGTGACGTTCACGCGGACCGGGTACTGCGGATCGTCCTCGAGCGAGAACGGGGGGTAGGCGTCCGTCATCAGGTAGACGTACGCGACCACCCGGAGCCCCCATCGGAGCGTGCCGACCACGAAATCGAACGCGCCGCGTGGCCAGCGGCCCGTGAAGATGACGACGAACCAGGCGTAGATCAGGACGAAGAACGCCGCGATTCCGACGAATGTCAGGACGAAGTAGTGGGGGACCGCCAGCAGCCACTTGACCAGCGGCAGCCACCGGTTCAGCTCACCCGGGTAGCTGACCTCGACGGCGGCGGGATAGCTCGGCGCGGGCGGCCCCGAAGGGTCGGGGACGGCCACGGCGGCGTCCACGTCACCATTTGGAGGCGGCACGTCATCCACGGGACAACGGTATCCGCCACGAGCTTTTCGAGGCAGATTTTTTTCTTACCCCTGTGCGCCCCTGACTAGGATGCGCGCTCGCGGTCCACGACGTCAGGAGGACAGATCGATGGGGGATTCGAGCGCCGGGTCTGAGCCCGCCCGCTTCAGCGACACCTATCGCGCGTGGCACCGGGACGCCGCGCAGATCCGCGCCGAGGGCGCGATCGGCAACCTGACGATGGGGATCGAGGTCGAGATCCACGGCGTCTCGACTCGGATCATCGTCTGGCCGGGCAACGGCTACCAGACGCAGAGCATCCACGTGCTCACGATCAAGCCCGGCCAGGAGATGGAGATGCACACCTACGGCATGGCCGAGGAGGCGATGCTGTGCCTGAAGGGCTCGGGCGAGGCGTACGTCCGCGGCGAATGGGTTCCGCTGCAGCCCGGCGACCTCGCGTTCTTCCCACCGGGAGTGCCGCACGCGGTCCGCGGCGCCGCGAACGCGAGCAGCGATCTGGTCGTGGTCACCGCGATCTCCCCGCCCGAGTTCGACCTGTACGCCGACTCGGGCTTCTACAACGTCCAATACGGCGTGATCAACGAAGAGGCCGCGTTCTTCGCCCATCAGAATGCGGCTCCCGGATCGCTCTCTCCGGAACAGGAGATGCGCTACTGGGACACCGCCGCCGACGCGCGCCCGTGGAACCTGACGGTGGCAGAGATCGCCTCGGGCGGCGCGCTCTTCAACGTCTTCCGCGGCGCCAAGATCGATGTGATCGACGCCCCGATGGTGTTCCTCCTGTGGCCGGGCTACGGCGCTCGGTCGACCGGGTTTCACTTCGCGACCGGCGAGCCGGGACTGACCGCGGCGGTTCACGCGCATCCGGTCTCGGACGAGTGCGTGGTTCTGTGGGCGGGCAGCGCCCGGGCGTACTCGGCCGGTGGCTGGCACGAGATGGAGACCTACGACTGCGTGTTCGCCCCGTGCGGGGTCAGGCACGGGATCAGCCTGGTGCCGAACACGTCGCTCTGGGGCGGGTTCGCGGCGCCTCCGCAGCTCGACCTCTATCGCCGGACGAAGTGGTTCGACAACGGCGTGTTCGAGGCGCCGCCGTTCGACCGGCTCGAGGTTCCCGCGGAGCTCCTCGGAGGCTGAGCGCCGCTGCTCGGAGGCTGAGCGCCGCTCAGCGCGCCGGCCTCGCGTGATGCCGAGCGGCATCATCAGCAACCGGGACAGCCCGCGGCGGTAGCTGCGCCGCTCGCGCACAGCTGACGTATAACTTCGGGCCTATCCAGGTCCTCGGAGGGAGGCGTCGTGATCCGCTGCTCGTTGTCCGCGCTGTTGTGCGCCCTGACCGTCGCGCTCGCGGGCGCCGTGAACGCTGCGCCCGCGTCCGCGAGCGACCCGTCGCTGCCGTCGGTGAGCTCGGGCGCGCGACCCGGTCCCGCGCTGCTCTACGCCGCGCCGGCCACCGCGCCACAGCTCCAGAACGGAGGGGTGTGGAAGGCTCCGCCGATCCTCGTCTCCGGGGGTGAGTCCTACAGGGCCGGCGAGTTCGTCTACCAGGACTTCCTGTACGACGACGATGGTGGCGCGGGCACGCCCGATCCCGCCGACCCGTTCACCGGAGTGGCGAACCTGTTCTCGCCGAAGGCCGGCACGCTCACCTATCCGACGAACACCGCCGTGTACGGCAACAACGCGGCCGACCTGGTCGAGTTCCGGGTCAAGCCGCTGGCCGCTGCGACTGCATTCCGGGTGACGCTCAACACGATGCTCGATCCGAGCGTCGCGGCGTTCACGATCGCGATCGGCGGATCTCCGGCCGAGCACGACTGGCCGTTTGGCGCGGGCGTGAGCTCGCCGGTGCACCTGTTCCTCACCGTCCACGGGACCACCGGCGTGCTCACCAACGCCGCCACCGGAGCCGTTCTCCGGCCGGCGCCGGGCGTGTCGGTCGACCGGGCGCGCCGTCAGATCCAGGTGCTGGTGCGGCACTCAGCGTGGAACCCGCGGCGGTCGACCGTCCGGATGGCGATGGGGACCGGGCTGTGGGACGCGGCGGCCGGCACGTACCTGAAGCCCGCAACGACCGCGACGGCCACGCAGCCGGGCGGCGCCAGCTCCGACCACGAGGCGATCTTCAACCTCGCGTTCCGGACGCACGAGCGGGTGCCCGCGATCTACCAGCCGGGAATCGCGAACACGATCGCTGAGGGCGGGGTGCTCGTCAAGGAGGACGGCTCGTGGTGGCGCGAGCGCGACCAGGCCGACGCGCTTGCGTCGGGCGACGTGTCGGAATTCAGTGCCGAGGTCAACTTCGCGAAGCTGCTCCGCGGCGTGCGCGACGACTCCGCGGTGCCGAAGACCGGGAACATCGACCGCGTCTTCGCGACCCACTTCAACCTCGGCCAGGGGATCGACTACAACAAGACCTGCATCCCGAACGGGACCGCGAACTGCACGGGCCGGTTCCTCGGCCAGCTCCAGCCGTACGCCCTGTACGTGCCCGCCAAGCCGGTACCGCGGCGCGGCTTCGGCCTCGTCGTCAGCATGCATGGGCTGTCGGCCAACTACAACGAGTTCCTCGGCAGCCACGAGGCCGAGCAGATGGCCGATCGCGGCAGCGGATCGATCTTCGCTTCGCCCGAGAGCCGCGGCCCCGACGGCTCCTATCAGAGCTACGCCCAGGCAGACGTGTTCGACATGTGGAACGACATCGCCCGCCACTACCGCCTGAACCCGGAGATCACCGATGTCACCGGGTACTCGATGGGTGGCGGCGGGACGTACACGCTCGCGAGCCAGTGGCCCGACCTTTGGGCGCGGGCCTTTCCGATCGTCGGGCCGCCCAGCTCCTTGGGGTCGTTCGCCAATCTCCGCAACATCCCCGTGATGGCGTGGTACGGGCAGAACGACGAGCTCGTCGGGCCGGAGATGAGCGAGGAGGCGTTCGTCGACGCCGAGCAGGCCGGGATCCGCTACGACCACTGGGTGTTCACCCCTGCCGGACACATCACCGAGGGCAACAACGACCAGTACGCGCCGGCCGCCGCGTTCCTCGGCGACGCCGCGGTCGACCGGGACCCGGCGCACATCACCTACGACTACGACCCGGGCACCAACGATCCGGTGCTCGGTCCGGCGAATCACGCCTACTGGCTCTCCGCGATCGCGCTGCGGAATCCCGCCAGCGCCGGAAAGCTCGACGTCCGCTCGCTCTCGAGCGGCCAGGGAGATCCGCCAGCCGAGCCGGTGCAGATCGGATACCACGTCCTTTACGGAGGCTCGCACGGGCCGCTCCCGTACCAGGAGCGCACGCTCGCCTGGGGCGCGGCGCCGGCTCAGCCGAAGGCCGACGAGCTCGCGATCGCGGCGACGAACATCAGCGCGGTGACGATCGAGCCGGCCCGAGCGGGAGTCGACTGCTCCGCCAAGCTGTCGGTTGCCAGCGACGGGCCGCTGCACGTGACGCTCGCGGGCTGCCCGAGCTGAGCGGGTGCATTAGGGTCCCGCGAGTCCAGCGTCACCCCAACCGAAAGGCAGGCGCCACCGTGGTCAAGGCCATCGTCCTCTATGGGCACCCGTCGGATCCAGCTGCGTTCGACGATCACTATGCGAGCGTCCACACGCCGCTCGTCGAGAAGCTCCCAGGGCTGAAGCTGTTCGAGGTCAGCCGCGTGGTTGGGACCGCGGAGGGCGGCGACCTTCCCTATTACCGGATCGCCGAGCTGTCGTTCGAGAGCCAGGAGGCGCTGCAGGCAGGGCTGTCATCTCCTGAGGGACAGGAAACCGTTGCCGACCTTCCGAACTTCGCGTCGGGTGGGGCGACCGTGCTGTTCGCCGAGGTCGAGTAGCGCGAGCCGCTGCCGGCCGACAAGCGCTAGCGCGACCCTACCCCGGCGGGAGCGGCGTGTGTGGTCGCTTTTGCGTCGTCCCGCGCGGCCTGGACCGCCGTCGGACGCGGTGGTCTGTCGTGGCGCAGCGCGAGCCCGAACGCGAGCAGCGCCCCGGCCGCCTGTACCCCCAGCACGACCGCGGCGAAGCCTTTGGGGTTTTGCGGCGCCTGGAGCAGCAGGATCGGCTCGGCGATCGCGACGACCGCGAGCACGATCAGGAACCAGGTGCGCCGCAACGCCAGCATGTACTGGATCGCGAGGTAGGTGGCCGCCATCACCGTGAACGCGAGCCCGAGCACGAACAGCGAGCTGGTCGCGTGCAGCTGGCTCTTCTTGAACACCGCCGACATCAGCTGGTGCGACCCGAACGCGAAGATCAGTAGGACCGGGATCGCGCAGACGCCGATGATCGCGAGTGCCTTGAACAGCACCGGCCGCGTGTCCTTGCCCTCGGCTCGGCGCCGCGAGACCTCCGGCACGAGGTAGAAGCTCGCGCCGATCGCGACCCACACGAGCACCTTCGCCGCGACCGCGGTCGCGGCGTACGAGCTGGCGAGATCCTTGGTTCCGTTGAACCGGTGCTTGGCCGCGATGATGTCGATGTTCTGGAGCACGGCGATCACGATCAGCCCGGCGATCGGCGCCCACGCGTGCGTGAAGTGGGCCCAGAGGCTGAGCGAGGCCTGACGCTCGGCCTCCGTCTGCTCGGTGCTCTGATGCTCGGCCGCGTACCGGCGCAGGTAGACGACGCAATAGGCGCCCATCACGATGAAGGAGATCGGCGTGCCGAGGTAGGCGCCTGTCACGCCGAGGCCGACCGCCGCGAGGATCGCGCCGGAGACCAGCCGGACGGCCTGCTCGCCGATCAGGCTGAGGCCGACCGCCTTGTAGTTCCCGACGCCCTGAAGCGCGCCGCGGAGGATCGACAGCTCGACCCACAGGCAGCCCGCCGGGAGCCCGACCGCGGCCGCCCACTGGTCATGCTTGACACCGACGAGCGAGGCGATTGGGTTGCGCAGCAGGACCGAGACGACCGTCAGTCCCACCGTCACGATCGCCATCGTCTTGGCCCAGCGCTTGATCGTTGCGATCAGCGCCGGCCCGACGCCGAGCCGGCCGAGGACACCCTCGCGCGCGGTGGCCACCTGGATCGCCTGCCCGACCACCGACAGGATCAGGAAGTAGCTGATCAGCGCCGCCAGCGACCCGTAGTCGTTAAGCAGCCGGGCGAACACGACCGTCGCGATCAGCGCGAGCACGCTGTTGGCGACCATCGCGCCGGCGAGCCCGGCGGCCCTGGCGGTGTCGGACCGGCGCAGGTTGTCCAGCTGCGGCTCGTATCGCCTTCTCAGCCGCGCTAGCCGGCCCTTCGGTACTTCGGGTGCAGACGCGGTCATCGTCGGGGTGACGGTACCGAATACAGTGGCCGTCGGCGATGCCCGCAAGCCATCAGACGAGCGGTCCGGAGGAGACCGAGGCGGTCGGCGCGGAGCTCGCAAAAAGCCTGGAGCCGGGGGATGTGGTACTGCTGGAGGGCGATCTGGGCGCCGGGAAGACGACGTTCGTTCGGGGCGCCGCGCGGGCGCTTGGAGTGACCGCGACGGTCACCAGCCCGACGTTCACCATCGGTCAGCGGTACCCCGGCACGGTCCCGGTGGGGCACGTGGATCTGTTCCGGATCGCCGATCTGCATCGGGAGGACCCCGAGCTGCTCGCGGACTACATCGCGCCCGACGCGATCACGTTCGTCGAGTGGCCGTCCCACGGAGAGGCGGAGATCGCCGCGCTGGGACCGATCGCCGCTCGGGTCACGATCGAGCATACGGGACGCGATTCGCGGACGATCGCGATCGAGCGATGACGATCCTTGGGATCGACACGGCCACCCGCGCGACAACGGTGGCGCTCGATCTGGGCGCCGGCGAGGTGCTCGAGGCCCGCGATGACCCGCCCCCGGGGGCCCGCCCGCGCCACGCGACGACGCTGCTGCCGCTCGCGGACCAGCTGCTCGAGCGCGCCGGCATCGAGCTGGCAGGTGTCGAGCTGATCGCCGTCGGCGTCGGCCCCGGCACGTTCACCGGTCTGAGGATCGGGATCGCCACGGCACGCGGCCTCGCCCAGGCGCTCGAGATCCCCGCCGTCGGGGTCTCGACTCTCCAGTCGCTCGCGCTGAACGGGCGGGACCTGGGCGGCGACGCCGGCGACGTCGAAGTCGTCGCCCCGGTACTCGATGCGCGGCGCCGCGAGGTGTTCGCCGCCGCATGGCCGATCGCGGACGTCGAGGACCGCGACGCGGTGCTGCTGCGCCCCGCCGCGCTCGCCCCGCACGAGCTGGCAGATCGGCTTGCCGAGCTTGGCCGGAGCGTCCTGGCGATCGGAGAAGGGGCGGTAGAATTCAGGGTCCAGCTAGAGCGTTCAGGGGCAGCGATTCCCGAAGATCGCGCGGAGCTTCACAGGGTCACGGCCGTGGGTCACTGCCAGCTCGCCAGGCGACTGGAGCCAACCCCGGCGGACCGAATCGTCCCGGAGTACCTCCGCCCCCCGGACGCGAAGCCGTCACCTACCTGAAAGCACCGTCCCGCCCCACCGCCATGAGCACAGAGCCGGTCACGATCCGTCCGCTCGGCTACGCCGACCTGCCGCAGGTGATCGCGATCGAGCGGCGAGCGTTCCCGACGCCGTGGTCGCTGGCGATGTTCGTGCTCGAGCTCTCGAAACCGTCGAGCGTGTGCCTCGCCGCAACCGAGCGCCCCGACTCTGGCGAGCGGCTGGTCGGCTATCTGGTGTGCTCGCGCTACGCCGACGTCTGGCACCTGATGAACATCGCCGTCGACCCGGCGCTGCTGCGCCGAGGAATCGCGTCGTCGATGATCGAGCGGCTGCTCGAGGTCGCGGGCCCGACGATGTCGTACACGCTCGAGGTGCGGCCCTCGAACCCCGCCGCGATCGCGCTCTACGAGCGCTTTGGCTTCGTGGCGGCCGGGACCAGGCCGAGGTACTACGCGGACACGGGTGAGGACGCGGTGATCATGTGGCGAACCGAGGAGGCGAGCGCCGGCTCGCCGTCGCAGGCGGCGGGATGATCCTTGCACTCGAGACCAGTTGCGACGACACGTGCGCGGCGATCATCACACGCGATGGCCGGATCCTCTCGAACGTGATCTCCTCGCAGGGAGTCCACGCCCGCTACGGCGGAGTCGTGCCGGAGATCGCCTCCCGTCACCACCTCGAGCTGATCGGTGCGGTGATCGACGACGCGCTGGCGCGGGCCGATACGTCGCTCGAGCGCGCCGAGCTGATCGGGGTAACTCACGGGCCGGGGCTCGTCGCGGCGCTGCTGGTGGGGGTCGCGACCGCCAAGGCGCTGGCCGCCGCGCACCGAACGCCGCTCGCGCCGGTCGACCATCTCCACGGCCACGTGGCTGCGAGCTTCCTCGACCTCGGCGACGGAGCCGGCCCGCTGGAGACGCCGTTCCTCAGCCTGGTCGCGAGTGGCGGCCACACGTTGCTGGCGCGGGTGACCGACCACGGCCCCGAGTACGAGGTCCTCGGCCAGACGCTCGACGACGCCGCCGGGGAAGCCTTCGACAAGGGGGCGCGACTGCTCGGGCTGCCGTATCCCGGCGGGCCCGCGCTCGAACGGCTGGCTCGCGAGGGCGACCCGGAGGCGTTCACGTTCCCCACCGCCGCGAAGATGGGCGGCCTCGACTTCTCGTTCGCGGGGCTGAAGACCGCGCTCCTGTACAAGGTGCGCGAATTGGGAGACGGGGAGGCGGAGCGCCGTCGCGCTGAACTCGCGGCGTCATACCAGCGGGCGATTGTCGAATCGCTGGCGCTGCGGGTGGAGCGGGCGATCGCCGCCACCGGACTCGACCGGGTTGCGGTCGGGGGAGGGGTGGCCGCGAACGGGCCACTGCGCTCACGCCTGGCGTCGATCGGCGTCGAGCTACGCGTTCCGCCGATCGAGCTGTGCACCGACAACGCCGCGATGATCGCGAGCGCAGCCCGGTTCGTCGAGCCGCTTCGGTACCCCGAATACCTCGGGCTCGATGTCTACGCCACCGGCGAGCGCCCGCTGGCCGCCGCCTGATGAGAGAGGTCATCCTCTACGGCCGCGACGGCTGCTGCCTTTGCGACGAGGCCCGCGAGAAGCTCAACCGGTTGCGCTCGCGCCACCCCGACGCATTCGTCCTGCATGAGCGCGATATCGAAGGCGACGACGCCCTGTTCAAGCGTTACCTCGAGCGGATCCCGGTCGTCGCGATCGACGGCGTGGAGGCGTTCGAGCTGGTCGTGAACGAGTCTGAACTGCGGCTCCGCCTCGGTATTGTGGAGGCGGGATGAGCTACACGGACACCGTGGGCCACGGCGGGCCTCTCGCCAGCGATGATCTGGGCGGCGACAAGCTCGGAGGCGAGAAGCTGTCACTGGGCGTCGCGGCCCGCCTCTCGCGGTACCTCCAGGTCCTGACGCAGGCCCACAAGATGGGCAAGGAGACGATCTCCTCCCAGGAGCTCGCCGACTACACCCACGTCAACTCGACCCAGATCCGGCGGGACCTGTCCGGATTCGGGAAGTTCGGCAAGCGCGGGGTCGGCTACAACGTCGACTCGCTGGTGTCGCAGATCCGGAAGATCCTGAGGACCTCCGGGCAGCACAACATCGCGCTGTTCGGCGCCGGCCACCTCGGCACGGCGATTGCGACCTCGGACATCTTCGCGGACCACGGCTTCCGGGTGGTGGCGGTGTTCGACGTCGACGAGGACAAGGTCGGCACGATGATCGGGCCGCTGACCGTGCGCCACTTCGGCGAGCTGCGCCGGGTGGTCGAGGAGGAGGACATCGTCGTAGCCGTGCTTGCGGTGCCGTCCGCCGCGGCGCAGGCGCTCGCCGATGACCTCGCCGAGGCGGGCGTCAAGATCATCTTCAATTACTCCGACGCGCTGCTCCAGGTCCCACCCGAGGTGACCGTGCACACGTCCAGCCCGGCCGTCGACCTGCTGTACGCGCTCTACTTCTATCTGACCTGATCAGCCCGACCCGCTGACAGACGTGGCCATCGATCTGGACACCGCTCGCGCGGCATTCGCCACCTCGACCGACTTCACGGTCGGGCTGGAGGAGGAGTTCGCGCTGCTGGACCCCCGTGACCTCGGCCTCACGAGCCGGTTCGATGAGGTGCACGCGGCGGCGCAGGCCGACCCGGTGCTCGCGCAGTCGATCGCCGGGGAGCTGATCGCCTCCGAGATCGAGATCCGATCCGGCCGCGGCGAGGACCTGGCGGCGGCGATCGCCGCTCAGCGAGACCACCGCCGGCGGCTGTTCGCGCTCGCCGAGCGGCAGGGGCTGGCGCTCGGGGCGACCGGCACCCACCCGTGGTCCGATTACCGCGAGCAGAAGATCATCGACACCGAGCACTACCGTCGGGTGGCCGACGGTCTCAAGTGGGTCGCGTGGCGCAACAACACGTTCTCGCTGCACGTCCACGTCGGGATCAGGGACGCCGACAGGGCGGTCAAGGTGTGCGACCGGCTCCGGCCCGTGCTCCCGGTGCTGCTGGCGCTTTCGTCGAGCTCGCCGTTTCTCGACGGGCGCGACTCGGGCCTCCACAGCGTGCGGACCCAGATCTTCACGAAGAGCTTCCCTCGGTGCGGGATCCCGGATCCGTTCGGGACCTGGGACGCGTTCGCGTCCTACGTTGACCTCCTTGTCCGCACCGATGCGATCGTCGAGTACACGCAGGTGTGGTGGTCGATCCGGCCCCACCTGTCGTTCGGGACGGTCGAGGTCCGGATCTGCGACGCCCAGGTGACCGCGCAGGAGTCAGAGGCGCTGGCCTCGCTGATCACTGCGTGCGTGGCCCAGGCGGCGCGCGATGTCGACGCGGGCACCCCGTTCACCGACCATCCCAGGAGCCTGATCGAGGAGAACCTATGGCGAGCCGTCCGATACGGGCTCGAGGGCGAGATGATCGACTTCGACCGGGGGCAGAGGGAGCCCACCTCCGAGGCGGTCGCGCGGGTGCTGGAGTGGACCGCCCCCGCCCGTGCCGAGCTCGGGATCGAGCTCGCGTTCCCCGCTCTGAACGGAACTCAGCGCCAGCGCCAGATGCACGAGTCCGGGGCCGGCCTCGAGGAGGTGTTCGCGGCAGCCGTCGCCGAGACGCGCGAGACGTATGCTGGTGCGCTGGAGCCACAGTTGAAGGGGAGCCGATGAGCACAGGAAGCGAGCAGCCGCGCGAGCCGACCGAGGAGGAACTGCGGGCGGCGTACGAGGCTCAGATCAAGCAGGTACGCGTCGAGCATGTGGTGCTCGAGCACGTCGTCACGATCGCCAACCTGGGGCTGCGCCGGACCGGGCTCGCACCGGGTACCGAGGACGAGCGCGATCCCGAGCAGGTGCGGGTCGCGATTGACTCGATCCGGGCGCTGCTGCCGCTGCTCGAGGCCTCGATGCCCGAGCAGGCGGCGCAGATCAAGGACGCGCTCTCGCAGCTTCAGTTCGCGTTCGTGAAGATCGGTGGCGCCGAGGGCACGCCGGCACCATCCGGAGCGCCATCCCAGGAGTCATCCGAGCGCCAGCCGCCGGAGCAGCCTCCGAAGTCGCCGCCCGAGCCCGTTCAGCCCGACGAGCCTTCGCCCGAGGAGCCCGGACCCGCCCAGCGCAGCGGCCGTCTCTGGGTTCCGGGTCAGTGACGGCCCGCCGGGTGATGGCACGCGACGGTGCGCGTCGCGGCGCTTGACGCCGAACCTCACGCTACACTCGCCCCGTTCTTATCCCGGGCCCCCGCCCCGAACCGTACGGGTGGTGGCCCGGTTGCCCTTTTCTGGGTGCGCCGCGCGCGCCCCTCAACGTGTTCTTAGCGCTCAGCTCGGAGGACCTTCTTGACTAGCTTCCTGACGAATCATGGCGTGCTTGTCGCGCTCGTTTGCAGCGGCGCCGCGCTCGTCTACGGCGTGTTGACCGCACGCTCGCTGCTCGCGCTCTCGCCAGGCAACGAGACGATGCGCTCGATCTCGGCCTCCATCCAGGAGGGCGCGCGCGCGTACCTGAACCGGCAATACACGCTGATCGCCGTGGTCGGGGTCGTCCTGTTCATCGCCCTGATCCCGATCCAGAACATCCGGGTCGCGATCGGCTTCGCGATCGGCGGCGTGCTTTCCGCCGCAGCCGGCTATATCGGCATGAACGTCTCGGTCCGGGCGAACGCGCGTGTGGCCGAATCGGCGCGTGGCGGGGTCTCCCGGGCGCTGGCCGTCGCCTTCCGTGGCGGCGCCGTCACCGGACTGCTGGTGGTCGGCCTCGCGCTGCTCGGCGTCGCGGGCTACTACGGGATCCTGACCTGGATCGCGGGCGAGAGCACGAAGAGCGCGGTCGATGCGTTGATCGGGCTCGGGTTCGGCGGCTCGCTGATTTCGGTGTTCGCGCGACTCGGCGGCGGCATCTTCACCAAGGCCGCCGACGTCGGCGCGGACCTGGTCGGGAAGATCGAGGCCGGGATCCCGGAGGACGATCCGCGCAATCCGGCGGTGATCGCCGACAACGTCGGCGACAACGTCGGCGACTGCGCGGGGATGGCCGCCGACCTGTTCGAGACCTACGCGGTCACCGCGGTCGCGGTGATGCTGCTCGGCGTGCTGCTGTTCCGCCAGGAGTCAGCGGTCGCGCTCTATCCGCTGGTGCTCGGCGCCGTCTCGATCATCGCCTCGATCATCGGCACGTTCGCCGTGCGCTCGCGCGCCGGCAACGTCGAGCGGGCGCTCTACCAGGGGCTGATCACGTCCGGCGTGCTGGCGGCGCTGGCGTTCCTCCCGATCACCTATTGGATGATGAACAATCTGGTCTACAAGTCGGGCGCGGCGGCGCCGCACTGGTGGAAGTTCTACCTGTGCGCGCTGATCGGGATCGGGGTCACGGCGTGCCTGTTCGTGATCACCGACTACTTCACCTCGACTCGGTTCGCGCCGGTCAAGAACACCGCGCGGGCGTCGCAGACCGGCCACGCGACGAACATCATCCAGGGGCTCGCGTCGGGCTTTCAGTCGACGGCTGCTCCGGCGCTGGTGATCGCGCTCGGGATCCTCGGCGCCTGGAAGCTCGCCGGCGGCGGCTCGAACGGCATCTACGGGATCGGCGTCGCGGTGATGGCGCAGCTGTCGCTGACCGGCCTGATCGTCGCCCTCGACGCGTTC
Source organism: uncultured Solirubrobacterales bacterium (assembly GCA_963770735.1). GTDB lineage: Bacteria > Actinomycetota > Thermoleophilia > Solirubrobacterales > Solirubrobacteraceae > Palsa-465. The sequence goes on from CAVYRB010000003.1 coordinate 1,203,962, forward strand.
GGGCCGATCACCGACAACGCGGGCGGGATCGCCGAGATGGCCGACCTGCCCGAGGAGGTCCGCAACGTCACCGACCCGCTCGACGCCGTCGGCAACACGACCAAGGCGGTCACCAAGGGATACGCGATCGGGTCCGCCGCGCTCGCCGCGCTGGTGCTGTTCGACGCGTTCCAGCGCGAGCTCGCCGGCAAGGGCAAGTTCTATTCGTTCTCGATCGGCGACCCGCCCGTGCTGATCGGGCTGCTGGTCGGCGGGCTGATGGTCTATCTGTTCGCCTCGCTGGCGATGGAGGCCGTCGGCCGCGCGGGCGGCGCCGTCGTCGAGGAGGTGCGCCGCCAGTTCCGCGAGAAGCCGGGGATCATGGAGGGGACCGAGGAGCCGGAGTACGGCGCGGCCGTCTCGCTGGTCACCCGCGCGGCGCAGCGCGAGATGATCCTCCCCGCGCTGATCCCGATCGTGGTGCCGGTGATCGTCGGGTTGATCTCGATTCAGGCGCTCGGCGGGCTGCTGATCGGAGTGATCGTGGTCGGTCTGTTCATGGCGATCTCGATGACCAACGGCGGCGGCGCGTGGGACAACGCGAAGAAGCTGATCGAGGACGGTGCGTTCGGCGGCAAGGGGTCCGAGGCCCACGCGGCGGCGGTCACCGGCGACACGGTCGGCGACCCCTACAAGGACACCGCCGGTCCTGCGATCAACCCGATGATCAAGGTCGCGAATATCGTCGCGATCCTGATCATTCCGCTGATCACCTGACGTTGCCGTGGAGTCCGCTCGCTGCGTCCTGATTCTCGCGGCGGCCGGGCTCCTGTCGGCCTGCGGCGGCCAATCGCAGCACAAGCCGCTGGTCTGCGTTCCGCGCGCGCGAGCGCTGTTGGCCACGCATCTCGGCGTGGCGACGTCGGCCGTGTCGGAGGCGGTCACGAAGGGCAGCAACTCGATGCCGCAGTGCGTGCTGCCGGTGCACCGCCACGGTCAGCCGGCGGTGCAGGTGACGGTCAATCTCGACAACGGGCCGCAGCCTTACTTCCGGCTCGAGCGCACGGCCGTCGAAGCCTCGCAGCAGTTCGGAACCGAGCGGCTGTACGCCGCGCCGGAGCAGATCATGGGTCTCGGGCTCGACGCCGACTGGTTCCCGGACAGCGATTACCTCGAGACCACCGACGGCTCGAAGCTGATCACGGTGACGATCGGGTGGCCGGGCTCGTCGCCGGCGCAGCGGCGCGCGCTGTCGATCGCGATGGCGCATCCGTTCATCGGGCGCCTGCGGCACAACCCGAACGCGGGCTATTGACAAGCCGAAGCGGCGTTCACGGCACCGCCGTCCCGACCCGTCTAGAGTCCAGCCAGATGTTCATCCTGATCGTCGGTTCCGGCCGCGTGGGGTCCGCGGTCGCCAAGCGGGCGCTTGACGCCGGGCACGAGGTGTCCGTCCTGGACTCCGACCCGCTGTCCCACGAGCGCCTCGACAAGGACCAGTCGACGACGTGGGAGGACGCGGGGGGAGGTTCACAGTCGGCACTGCGCTGGAGATCGACGCGCTGCTGGAGGCCGGGATCGAGAACGCGGAGGTGTTCGTGGCCGCGACCAGCGGCGACAACACCAACCTCGTGATCGCCCAGATCGCCCAGCGCCGATTCAACGTCGGCCGGGTCGTGGTGCGAGTCGCGGACCCGGCGCGCGCTTCGTGGTACGGCGAGCAGGGGCTCCACACCGTCTGCCCCACCCAGGTCGCGATCGACCAGGCGTCCGAGATAATGCTGGCCGGCCCGGCGAGGAGGTAGCGGGCGCGTGTACGCGATCATCGCCGGAGCCGGGAAGGTGGGGTGGAACCTCGCCCGCGAGCTGATCGGGCGCGACCAGGAGGTGACCCTGATCGAGTCCAACCACGACCGCTACCGGGTCGTCGAGGAGGAGCTCGAGCACGCCGTCCAGTACGGCGACGCGACCGAGCTCTGGGTGCTCGAGCGCGCCGGCATCCAGCGCGCCGACCTGGTGATCGCGGTGACCGGCGACGACGAGGACAACATCCTGATCTGCCAGGTGGCGAAGGAGAAGTACGGCGTCGACCGGATCGTGGCGCGGGTCAACAACCCCCGCAACCTCCAGCACTTCCGGCTGCTCGACATCCAGCCGGCGGTGTCCGCGACCGACCTGATCCTGCGCCTGATCGAGCACGAGGTCCCGGAGTACGGCCTGGTCCAGCTGCTCGCGCTCGAGGAGGAGCACCTCGAGATCATCGAGGTCGAGGTGGGGGTGGGGTCGCGGGCCGCCGGCAGCAGCATCCAGGACGTGCCGCTCCCGGACGGTTCGCTGATCATCTCCGTGCTCCGCGGTGGGACCGGCTTCGTTCCGAAGGCGGACTCCGTGATCGAGGAGGGCGATCAGGTGATGCTGATCCTCGACCCCGGCCTCGAGTCGGAGATCACCCCGCAGTTCGCCCCCCAGGGAGTGACCTCGTCGAGGGCGCGTCGCTGAGCGTGGCTGACCGGCGGATCGACCATCTGCTGATCGGAGGCGGGCTGGCGGCCGGCAACTGCGCCCGGTGGCTGCGCGAGGAGGGGGGAGACGGCTCGATCCTGCTCGTCGGCCGAGAGCCCGACCTCCCGTACAACCGCCCGCCGTGCTCGAAGGAATACCTGCGCGGCCAGGAGTCGCGCGAGGAGGTTCTGTTCCGGCCGGCCGAGTGGTACGAGGAACAGCGGGTCGAGGCGCTCACGAAGGTGTCGGTGATGAAGCTCGACCTCGAGCAGCGGCAGGCCCAGCTCTCCAACCGCGACGTGATCACGTTCGACAAGGCGCTGCTCGCGACAGGCTCGAACGTCCGCCGCCTGTCGGCGCCTGGCTGCGAGCTCGCCGGCATTCACTACCTCCGCACGCTCGGCAACAGCGACACGATCCGCGACGACGTAGCCGGCAAGCGAGTCGTGCTGATCGGCGGCTCGTACATCGCGTGCGAGGTCGCGGCGTCGCTGACCGAGCTCGGCTGCTCGTGCTCGCTGGTGATGCTCGAGCCGGTCCCGCTCAGCCAGGGCTTCGGCGAGCGGGCGGGACGGTTCTTCCAGAGCCGGCTCGAGGAGCACGGGATCGTCTTCCACGGAGACGATTCGTTGGCGCGATTCGAGGGCTCCGACGGGCGCGTGACGAAGGTCGTCACGGAGGGCGGGCTCGAGCTCGAGGCCGAAGCGGTCGTCGTCGGCGTCGGCGTCAACCCGGACGTGATGCTCGCGCGGGCGGCCGGGCTGGCGCTCGGAGAGACCGGAGGGGTGCTCGTCGACTCGCGGCTCGAGACCCAGGTCCCCGGCGTGTACGCGGCCGGCGACATCGCCGAGTTCGACAGCGTCGCCAACCACCGTCGGGTGCGGGTCGAGCACTGGGACGTCGCATTCAACATGGGCAAGACCGTCGCGCTGAACATGCTCGGCCGCGACCAGCCCCACGACGTCGTCCCGTACTTCTTCTCCGACATGTCGGACTGGGTCTCGCTCGAGTACGTCGGGCCCGCGGCGCGCTGGGACGAGGAGGTCGTCCGCGGCTCGGTCGACGACGGCGAGTTCAGCCTCTGGTACCTCGACGGCGGGCGCGTGGCGGGAGCGTTGTCGGTGGGCCGCTCGGATGACCTCGAGCACGCGCGACGGCTGATCGCCTTCGGCGCGGAGGTTGGGGCCCGAGCGGCCGAGCTCGCGGATCTGTCGAGCGACCTGGCCGCGATCGGCTGAGGGCCGGCTTCGGGCCGGTCCGCTCAGGGCGCCGCGCGCGGGAGGCGCATCGCCCACGGCTCCGGCTGCACCCGGGCGGCGTTGATCACGAACGAGATCGTGTGGTACCAGCCGGCGGTCACGACCAGCTCGATGGTCTGCTCGGGACCGAAGTGCGACTCGAGCTCGGCGAACGCCTCATCGCTGACTCCCGCGGTGTCGTGCAGCTCATCGGCGAGCCGCAGCACCGCGCGCTCGCGCTCGGACCAGATCGGGTCGGCGGGGTCCCCGTGGACGGTGGCCGCCAGCTGCTCGTCCGAGAGTCCGAGCGGCTTTCCGAACGCGACCGCATGCACGCCCCACTCGTACTCGGCGCCACAGCGCGCGCAGGTCCGGTGGATCATGATCTCGCGCAGTCGCGGCTCGATCAGCCCGTGCCCGAGGATTCCGGCGCCGAGGGGGCGCATCCGCGACGCCAGCTCCCCGTGCACCTGCAAGGTGCGGAACAGCGCCAGCGGCTCGAGCCCGCTGTTCGGCGGCATCCACTTGCGCAGCATTTCCTCGACGCCGGGCGCGTAGGGCGGCTCCAGCGGGGCGATCCGGGGAGGTTCGGGGTCGTGGATCAGATCATCGATCATCTCGGGCTCGCTCTCATTCGGACCTCTGCTTCGGAAAGCAGAGCAGCGTGTGGAGGTACCGTAGCGCTTCGAAAAGCAAAGCGCAAGGCTCTACGGATCTACTCAGCGGGGCCGGATCGGCTTGTGCCGGCCAGTGGCCGGCTCGCCGGTTTCGGCGTCCAGGAACAGCGGCCGCGCCTGCCGGCTAGAGAAGTCGAACATGTTCTTGATCGAGCCCGCGTTGGCATCGTAGGAGTCGTTGCCGATCCGCCCGAGGCTCCAGTTGTCCTCGATGAAGCGGAGGATCGAGGTCTGGTCGGTCAGCGTGTGGTCGACGTAGTTGACCCGCGCGTACGGCGAGATCGCGAGCAGCGGCAGCCGCGCGGCGTAGCCACAGCGCAACGGGTACTTGCCCGGGACGTCCACATTGCCGCACCGTCCCGTACCGGAGAGGGAGTCGAACTGCTGGTCGTCGGAGCTGCGGATGATCTTGGGCACCACGTGGTCGTACCAGCCGCCCGGATCGTCGTAGGCGATGATGATCGCCGTCGACTTCCACGTCGGCAGACGCTCGATCCGGTTGATCGTGTCGACCAGGAAGTGCTGCTCGTCGAGCGGGTCCGAGAAGCCCGGATGCCCGTCCTGGTAGTGGTCCGCCTTCAGGAAGCTGACCTGGGGCTGGTTGCCCGAGTCGGCAGCGCGCCAGAACCACGACAGGTCGTACTGGTGGTTGGCCTGGTCGGTGCGCCCGACCATCGCCTCGGTGCTCGGCGGCAGGTGTGCCCGGTTCGAGGTCGCCTCGTAGTACTGAAACGGCTCGTGATGTGGGACGTAGTCCGGCACCGTGTCCCCAACGATGTTCTTGTGCGAGGAGTCGCATACCGGCTTGCCGTCGGCGCGCCGCGTCGGCGCGAATCCGCCTTGGAACCACCCCCAGGTGATCCTCGCCTTGTTGAGCAGTTCGCCGACGTTCGTTCCGGTCATCGCGACCCGGCGGTCCTTGGAGCAGTCGTCGAACGCTGGATCGATGTCGCCGATCACGGTTCCCCGTGAGACGTAGCGGTCGACGTTCTGCGGCTCGGCGCCGTGGGTCTGGCCCGAGACGAGGTTGATGTGCCCCTCGAGCGACTGGCCGAAGCTGGTCTGGAAGGAGTTGTCGTTGAGCGTGAAGTCTTGCGCGTAGTTCCACAGGGCGGTGACGGTGTTCCCGTCTACGTATGCCATCGGGATCCCGGCCTGCGTACATCCCGGATTCGGGCTCACGAACTGATCCATCCGGCCGTGGTTGAACTCCTGCTGCGCGAGCGAGTAGCCACCCTTTGGATTGCACGTGAACGAATGGTCGCGGGCGAGCCTGAAGGGCTGCGTGGCGTTCGGGTTGTGATACAGCAGCTCGGGGGTGAGCCCGTTGATCTCGGGCGTGCCTTCCCGCGCGTGGAACGCAGGCTCCCCCGGGGGGTTCTCGGCCTTCGGATAGAGGCCGAAGTAATGATCGAACGTGTTGTTCTCGTCGTAGATCACGACGAGATACTTGATCGGCGTGCTCGTCCTCTGGGACCGCGGCGCCTGCCGCGCCGTGTGTGCCGACAGCTGAGTTGCCGTGCCCCCGATTACGAGTGCGCCCGCCGTTAGAAACAGCGCGAGACGCATCACCCAGAGTATGCCCGCGTGGGTTCGCTGGATCAAGCGCTCCGCCTCCGCTGTCGGCGGCGGCCATGCCTCGAGCTGCGGGGGGAGGATTCGAACCTCCGTCTCCCGGTCCAGAGCCGGGCGTCACTGCCACTGGACTACCCCGCAGTAAATCGATGCACCCCATGGCGGTTCATCGGGGCACTTCGGAGCGGGCGAGTATAGCCCTGAACTGGACCGCTTCCGTCCGACCGATATAGGAACATATGTTCGTATGAGCCGTCAGAGAGCACCCGATGGTGAGACACGCGAAGCGGTCGCAAGGCTGTTCGCGTTGCGGTCTGAGCGAATGGCACGACGAGCCGCTGTCGCTCGAGCTTCACCGCATAAACGGCGATGGCCTCGATAACCGCTCGGAGAACCTCGAGCTCCTATGCCCGAACTGCCACAGCAGGCCGACACGTGGGGCGGCCGTAACAAGATGCGCCGACCGTTAGCCGGCTCCTGAGATCCGTCCGCGCCTAGATATTCCCGTCCCCGTCGCTCGGGGCACCCTGGTTGTCGCTGTCGGCGTCGCCGGCGTTCGCGCCCTGCGGGATGCCATTCTTCGTCGAGCTCGTCGCCGCGGCGCCGCTCGACCCGGAAGCGGACGAGGTGCTGCTGGTCGACGAGGCGCCCGAGGATCCGGACGATCCGGCCGCTGAGGAAGCCGTCGAGGTCGACGAGTTCGAACCGCAGGCGGCAACCGCGAGGGCGACCAGGACGAGCCCGAGCGGCGCGAGCCTGCGAATCGTGTTGGGCGTCAGTGTTCTCATCAGTTCTGCTCCTTCGCGTATGAGGCCTCTCGGCCTGCCCTACACCAGGTTGGGAGCGTGCTGCTCAGTTCAATAGACGCTCCGATAGGGGCCATCATTCCCGCGCCCTATCGATCCGATCGATCCGGGCGATCGATCCGGGCGAACGATACTCGCGCGCGGGAAGGAAATCGGGCTGGCGGCGTCTGTCATTGAAGAACCCTCAACGACCGCGGGAGGCCTGGTGAGGAAGATACGTGGAATTGCCGTGCTAATCGTTGGATCTATGTTCGTCGCCGCATGCGGCGGTAGCTCGTCATCGTCGTCCAGCGGCGCCGCGCCGGCGGGCTCCGGCAGCGCCGTCGCGGCGAAAACCTCGAGCGTGTCGAGCGGGCCGTACGTGTCCGCCGCGACCAGCTCGACCGCGTCGAGCGCTGGGGCCGCGGGCACGGAGGTGACGACCAAGCACAGCAAGTTCGGAACGATCCTCGCCGCCGGGCCGAAGCACCTGACCGTTTACATGTTCGAGGCCGACAATGGGGCGGCGGCCTCTCACTGCAGTGGCGCCTGTGCGGTCGCGTGGCCGCCGGTGGTCGCGAAGGGTGCGGCGATGGCGTCCGGAATGGCGACCTCGTCCGATCTCGGGACGACGATGCGGGCGGGCGGGATCAAGCAGGTGACCTACAAGGGCCATCCGCTGTATTACTTCATCAAGGACAAGGACGACGGCGACGCCTACGGACAGGGCTCGAACGCATTCGGCGCGGACTGGTACGCGCTCGCGCCGAGCGGCAACAAGGTCGACAATTCGTGATCGGAACATGGAAGCGCCCGAAAGACAAAACGAACCCGCGCCGGAGGTAATGGCGGAGCTGACCGCGCTCGCGGACGGCAAGCTCGACCCTGAGCGTGCGGCGGCGCTGCGCCAGCAGATCGCCGCCTCACCGGAGCTGAGCAAACGCTACGAGCGCGAGCAGCGTGCCGTGGCGGCGCTTGCCACGGTGCGCGACGACCGCGCGCCCGCGGCGCTGCGCGCGCGGATCGAAAGCGAGCGACGCCGCCGGTCGCGAGCACCGCTGCCGCGTCTGGGGTTCGCATGGGGCACGGCGGCTGTGGCGGCACTCGCTGCCGCGGCGCTGGCGCTGGCGCTGCTGCTGCCGGCGGGCACGCCCGGCGGCCCGTCTGTGAGCCAAGCGGCGTCGCTCGCCCTGCGTGGGTCGGCGATGGCCGCCCCACAGCCTGGCGGCGCGGTGCCCGGCGTGACGCTCAACCGCGACGTCGAAGAGGTCTACTTCCCGAACTGGTCGCAGAAGTTCGGGTGGTGGGCGGAAGGTCAGCGGGTCGACAAGATCGGCGGGCGGAAGGCCGTCACCGTCTACTACTCGCGCGACGGCCAGAGGATCGCCTACACGATCCTGAGCGCTCCCGCGCTGAAGCTCCCGAACACGACCACGATGAACATCAACGGGACGAACGTCCAGGCGTTCAGTTTGGGCGAGCGACAGGTCGTCACCTGGCGGCGCGCCGGTCACACGTGCGTGCTGTCAGGTGTCGGCGTCTCCGCGGCCGAGCTCTCGCAGCTCGCCGCGTGGAAGGTCCCGCCGGCCGCGAGCTAGTCCCGCCGCCGCGGCCTAATCCCGCTTGCGCGCGACCTCCTGCGGCGCTTCGCCCGACAGCGCTCGGGCGATCCGCTGCCGTCCCCGGTGAAGGCGCGTAGTGATCGTCGCCTCGCGAACGCCGAGGCTGTGGGCCGCCTCGCGGTATGACAGCCCGATCAGGTCGATCGCGACCACGGCGTCCCGGAAATCATCGGGCAGCGCCGAGATCGCCGCGTACACCTCCTCGGTTTCGAGCCGGGCCTCGGGCTGGGCCGAGCTCCGGTCCTCGACGATGTCGAGCGCCTCAGGCGGTGCGGTTGCCTGTGGACGCCGCGCGGCTGCCCGGCGCGTCGAGATGAACGTGTTGCGCAGCACCCGGAGCAGGTAGCCGAGGTCGTCCTCCGAGCGGAGGATCCGCGGCTTGCGAAGCACGCGCGCGAAGGTCTCCTGGACCAGGTCCTCCGCCTCCTCGCGCGAGCCGCACAGCGCCCGGGCCGCGCGATAGAGCCGATCAAGGTGGTCACCCAGCGCCTCGGGGTCGAGCTGCCGCTCGGGGGACATCCGTCCGGGGGCTGGGGTCAGCCCGGGTCGACGAACGAGGCCGGCTGCTTGGTCATCCCGGCCGTGATGGCCGCGAGCTGGTTTGGCGAGCCGATCAGCTTCAGCTGGATCGCGGCCTCGAGTGCGAGGGTCTCCTCGGCGGGGCGGTTCCAGGACTCGTTGAATAGGCGCTTGGCTCCTCGGACGGCGTCGGGCGACCGGGTAGCGATCTCCGCCGCCAGCTCGCATGCCGCCGCCAGCGGATCGTCGGCCACTCGTGTGACGACGCCCAGATCAGCCGCTTCCTTCCCGGAGAACACACGGCCGGTGAACGTCAGCTCCTTCGCGACGTCGATCCCGACCAGCCGCGGAAGCGTTCGCGTGATCGACATGTCCGGGATCAGGCCCCACTTGACCTCCATCACCGACAGCCGCGCGTCGGGGGCGGAGATCCTGATGTCGGCGCCGAGCGCGACCTGGAAGCCGCCGCCGAGGCAGTTGCCGTGAAGGGCGGCGATCACCGGCACGGGCAGCGTGATCCAGTCGTACGCCGTGCGCTGGAAAAGGTTCGGCACCGTCGTCAACGTGCCCTCGAGCCCGCCGTTCAGGCCGGCGTCGCCGGAGAAGGCGCTCGACACGTCGATGCCCGAGCAGAAGCTGGGCCCCTCTCCGTGCAGCACCACCGCGCGCACACCAGGCGTCGCGCCGACCTCCTCCGCGGCCTCGACGATCGCCGCGAACATCGCCTGGTCCAGCGCATTGTGCTTCTCCGGGCGCGCAAGCGTCACTGTGGCGACGTGGTCGCTCACCTCAACGCGGACGCGATCCGGCGAGGGCATCGGGCCGAGCTTATCGATCCAGGATCAACGGGTCACCGACCCGGATCACACCAGGCTCGAGCACGCTCCCGTAGATCCCGAACGGGAGCGGCTCGGTCGTGTCGAGATCGCCGCGGTATTCGCGCAGGATGTCGAGCGTGGGAAGGTCGACGACGCCGGTGTCCGGGTCGCGGCTGGTGATCAGGCACCGGCCGACGTGCCCCTTAAACGTCACAAGCGCGTCGCCGATCTGGACCTCTCGCCCGACCCAATCGTCCTCGCGGTGCGCGGCGATCCCGTCGACCTCGATGAGCATCCTGAACCGGCGGCGGTCGACTTCCTGGCAGCCGCCCTCGTCCGCGAGCTGCGCGAGCGACGCGCGGGAGATCAGCGAGGCTGCACCCAGCCCGCCCCGGTCGACGGCTCCCTGCTCGCCGGCCTCGACCAGCCGCAGTGGCTGCTCGGTGAACTCGCTGATCGTCTCAGACCACGGGCCGGCGACGAGCCGGCCGCGCAGCAGCCCGGAGTAGAAGCGGGCGTCGATCGACCCGCCGTGGCGGACCTCGTCGTCCACGACCCGGCCGTCGGGGAACGTGATCCGCAGCCGCCGTTCGGCCTCGGCGTAGTCGGCGACGAGCGCGGTCAGCTCGCCGAGATGCTTGCCGTTGATCATCCGGTCGCGATCGTCGACCAGCAGGAACCGCCGGTCGTCGCGAACGCCGCCGCGGTCGAGCGCCACGGCGTCGACCTCGTGCATGCGGGTCCCCTTGATCGGCGCGATCCCCAGCCCCGAGACGATCGCCGGGCCCATCACGCCGCCGAGGCCTGCTCGGCCCAGTCGCGGTACAGACGCCAGTAGCGGCCGCGCTGCTCGAGCAGCTCCTCGTGGGAGCCCTGCTCGGCGATCTCGCCGTGCTCGAGCACGATGATCCGCGAGGCACGCCGGATCGTTGACAGCCGGTGGGCGATCACGATCGCCGTCCGTCCTGCGAGCAGGCGCCTGAGCCCGCGCTCGATCAGATCTTCGGTGTGGACGTCGACGTTCGAGGTCGCCTCGTCGAGCACCAGGATCCGCGGGTCGGCGACGAGCGCCCGCGCGAACGCGAGCAGCTGGCGCTGGCCCGCCGACAGCTGCACGCCGCGCTCGCCGACCTGCGTGTCGTAGGAGTGCTCGAGCGCCTCGATGAAGCTCTCCGCTCCGACCCCACGGGCCGCGGCCACGATCTCATCGTCCGTGGCCGAGGGCTTGCCGAACGCGATGTTCTCGCGGACGGTGCCGCTGAACAGGAAACCCTCCTGGGGGACGATCCCCATCTGCGAGCGCAGTGAATGGGACGTCACCTCGCGGAGGTCGTGGCCGTCGACCAGCACGCGGCCGTCGGTTGGGTCGTAGAACCGCGCGACGAGCTTCGCAAACGTCGACTTCCCGGCGCCCGTCTCTCCGACGAGCGCGACCGTCTGCCCGGGCGGGATCGTCAGATCGATGTCGCGCAGGGCGAATTCGCCGTCTCCGTAGCGGAACGAGACATCGTCGAACTGAACCTCGCCGCTGATCGTCTCAAGCTCGGTCGCGTCCGGGGCGTCGACAAGGTCCGGCTGCTCGTCGAGCAGCAGGAAGATCTTGTCGAGCGCCGCCATTCCGGACTGGTATGTGGTGTAGAGCTGCGAGAGCTGCTGGATCGGGTCGAAGAAGTTGTTGAGCGCCGCGATGAACGCGAACACGACACCGGTCGAGATGTTGCCGTTGATCGCCTCGTACCCGCCGATCAGCAGGATCTCGACCGTCACCAGCGCGGACAGGAACTCGACGCCCGGGAAGTAGACGGCATTCAGCTTCACGGTGGTCATGTTCGCGTCGCGGTTCTCGTCGTTCATCTCCGCGAACCGCTCGAGGTGGCGCGGCTCCTGGCCGAACGCCCGCACCACGCGGATCCCGGACAGAGTCTCCTGCAGGTAGCCCGTGATCGCCGCGATCTTCTCGCGCGTCAGCCGGTACGCGTCGGCGGAGGCGATCCGGAACAGCACGGCGCCGATCGCGAGGATCGGGAACGCGATGAACGTCAGCAGCGCCAGGTGCGGCGACATCACGAACAGGATCACGACCACCCCGATCAGGGTCAGGCCGGACTGGATCAGCGTCGCCATCCCGTCCTCGACCAGCTGGTCGAGCGCCTCGACGTCGTTGGTCAGGCGCGAGATGATCACCCCCGCTCGGTTGCGCGAATAGAACCCGATCGACAGCCGCTGCAGGTGCGTGAACAGCTCGATCCTCAGATCCTGCAGCGCCCGCTGGCCGACCCAGCCGACGAGGTACGTCTGCGCATAGCTCGCGGCCGCGTACAGCACCGCCGAGAGGAGGAATGCCCCGACCACCCAGTCGAGCGTCGACACATCGTGCTTCAGGATGCCGTCGTCGATCGCAACCTTCGCGAGCGGGGCCGGAGCCAGCGCCGCGGCGGTCGCGATCACCAGCGAGGTGAGCATCGCGAGCACGCGCCACCGGTAGGGCGACAGCAGCTCGGCGAGCCCGCGAAGCTTGCGCCGCCGGCCGGAGGTGGCGTGGAAGCGACGCCTCAGATCGGTCAATCGGCTCATAGCCCCGCGACCTCCGCCGCGAGCGGCTTGCGGGTCAGGAACACCTGGTCGGGCATCCCCTTCTCGACGATCTCGCGGTACAGGTCGGAGCTGGCGAGCAGCTCGTCGTGGGTACCCCGCGCCACGAGCGTGCCGTCCTCGAGCACGACGATCTCCTCGGCAAGGGCGATCGTCGACAGCCGGTGCGCGACGATCAGCGTCGTGCGGCCGCGCATCACCTCGCGCAGAGCGAGCTTGATCTCCTGCTCGGTCGAGGCGTCGACCGACGACGTCGCGTCGTCGAGGATCAGGATCCGCGGGTCCGCGACGATCGCCCGGGCGATCGCGATCCGCTGGCGCTGCCCGCCCGACAGCGTCAGCCCGCGTTCGCCGATCAGCGTCTCGTAGCCCTTCGGCAGCGCCCGGATGAACGAGTCGGCCTGGGCGGCGCGTGCGGCGGCCTCGACCTGCTCGCGGGTGGCGTCCGGCCGGCCGTAGGCGATGTTCTCGTGGACGGTCGCGGAGAACAGGAACGGGTCGTCGGTCACCACCGCGATCTGGTGGCGCAGGCTCGTCGGGTCGACCCCGCGCACGTCGGCGCCGTCGATCTCGACGCTCCCCTCGGTGACGTCATAGAGCCTCGGGATCAGCGACACGAGAGCGGTCTTCCCCGAGCCCATCGCGCCGACCACGGCGACCGTCTCACCGGCGTCGATCGTCAGGTCGATGTCGTGCAGCGCGGGCCGTGGAGCGCCCTCGAACGTCAGCGCGACGTCGCGGAAGCTGACCTGGCCCTGGCCCGGCGGGAGCGGCGGCGCTCCTGCCGGCACCGCCATCCGCGGGGCCCGGTCGAGCACCTGGAAGATCCGCGCGCCGGACGCGGTCGCCCGCTGCGCGGCGCTGAGCATGTAGCCGAGCGTTCGCATCGGCGAGATCAGCATCAGCAGGTACGCGTAGAAGGCGGTGAAGTCGCCGATCGACAGCGACCCGTTGATCACCTGGCGGCCGCCCACCAGCAGGATCACCGCGAGCCCGAGGTTCGGCAGGAAGCTGATCAGCGGCGTGTACTTCGCCTGGATCTTGGTCGCGGTCATCTGCTGATCGAACACGCGCGTGACGGAATCTCGGAAGCGCCCTAGCTGCCGCTCCTCGCGGGCGAACGCCTTCACGACGCGAACGCCGGAGATGTTCTCCTCGGCGTCCGCGGTCAGCTCCGCTATCCGCTGCTGGGCCTCCTGCAGCGCCGGGCGTGCGTGCACTCCGTAGCGCCACGCGATCACCACCACCAGCGGCACCGGCGCGAGCGACAGCGCGGCGAGCTCAGGCTGGAGGATGAACATCGCGATCGCCGCGAGCATGATCGACAGCAGCGACTGCGCGATGAAAATCAGCCCGTAGCCGAGGAAGAACCGAACCGACTGGAGGTCAACCGTCGCACGGGACATGAGCTGCCCGGTCTGGACACGGTCGAAGAACGACAGCTCGAGCCGCTGCAGCTGACCGTAGATGCTGTTACGAAGGTCCACCTCGACGCCCAGCGACACCTTGCCCGCGACCAGGCGGCGGGCGACGCTGAGGCCGAGCCGGCCGACGCCGGCGGCGACGATCGCGAGCGCCCAGATCACGAGGTCGTGCTTGGAGTGCGAGCTGATCGAGTTGATCGCCTGGCCTGTCAGGAACGGGATCAGGACCGTGGCGCCCATCGCGCCGAAGGCCAGCGCGAACGACCACGCGACCGGGCCCCGATACGGGCGAAGGAAACCGAGCAACCTCCAGAAGATCGTCATGCTTCATAAAGGATAGTGGCGTAAGGGGGCCCTTACGGTAGGTTCCGTCTGACCGCAGGACGAAGATCGGAATTGGGGGAATCGGAATGGGGCGTGTTCACATTGCTGTTCGCGGCGCACTCGCGCTCGCGACCGTCGCAGCGGCCGCGACGGCGCTGCCTGCGTCCGGGTTCGCGGACTGGAGCGGACCGGTCACGCTGACCGCCCGTGGCGAGGCGGCCGTCTTTCCGACCGTCGCCGCTAATCGACGCGGCGACGTGGTCGTCGCCTGGTACCGGACGCGTAAGAGCGGCGCCCGGGCGATGGTGCGCAGGAGCAGCAACGGCGGTCGGAGCTGGGGACCCGAGCAGGTGCTGGGCCCGACCGTGGTCGCGATCAGCGACAACCCGCCGGCGCCGATCCGGGCCGCGGTCGCGGCCAACGGCGCCGCTGCCGTCACGTGGGGTCAGGCGCAGGGCACCGGCGAGCGCATCGTCGCCACGATCGCGCGGCGCGGAGCCAGGTTCGGACGGGTTCGGGTGCTGTCCGGAGCCGCGCGCTTCGCCTTCGCTCCCGACGTCGCGATCGACGCGACCGGGCGGGCCGCGGTTGTCTGGGTGACGCTGACCGCGGTGCAACGCTCGCTGCTGTTTCCGGGAGGTCGCGTGAGCGGGCCGCGCGTCGTGGCCAACGCAGCCAACCCGGACCTACCCGCGGTGGCCACCGATCCCGGCGGCGACCTGCTGTTCGCGTGGACCGCGAACACGGCGCTCCCCGTGCCTCGGACGCCGGCGTTCGCGGCCCGCGAGAGCGCTCGCGGAGCCGTGAGCGCGCCCCAGCAGCTGGCGGCGGACGGGACTGATGAGCCGCTCGCGGCGATGGCGCCGGACGGCCGCGCAACCGTCGCGTGGGTGCAGGCCCGCGGGGTGGCGCAGCCGGTCGTCAAAGCAGCATCGGCGCCATGGGGCCGCCGTTTCGGCTCGGCCCAGCAGCTGTCCCCCAATGGGCGCGAGGCGATTCTCAGCGGCGGAGGCTCGGGCTCGCGAGGGATCGGCGTCGACGACGCCGGTCACGTGAGCGTGATCTGGGCCCAGGACCCGCCCGCCGGCACCAAGGGGGTGAGCCTGATCCGCGTCGCCACGAGCACGGACGGGCGATTCGGCTCACCGCGGACGCTGCAGCGGGTGTCGGGTGCGAGCTCGTTCGAGCGGCCGGCGATCGGAATCGCACCGGCCGGCTGCGCGATCGCGACCTGGACCGAGCTGAGCTCCTCCGGGGTGGGCTCGGTGTGGGGTGCGGACTCAAGCCGCTACGGCCACCCGTTCAGCGGCGCCGTGCGGCTTTCCGGGCCGGAGAGCGACCAAAGCGCGGTCGCCACGGTGTCGGTGGACGGGGATGGCGTCGCGCTGTGGTCCCAGGGTCAATTCGGCGGCCCGGTGCGCGCCGCCCGCTGGTCGACGACTCGCTGGTAGTCCTGACCGCGCGCTGAATGTTCGCGACCCGCGACCGCATCTCCGACTACAAGTTCTGAGCGAGGCCTCGCCCGCACCAGCGGGCTGAGGTCCACCGTTTCGGGCTCGCGCCTCCGCGCGAGCCCGAAACGCGCCGCCCCGACGGTGCAACGCGACGGTTCCACGTTGCGGTCGGCACGACTGCACTCCTATGATCCATGCGCTCCAGACGCAGGGTCCGGAGCGACAGGCAGGGTCAGGAGAGAGTCGCCACTCGGGAGGGAGCGGCTAACGACGTGGATCTGTTGAGGCTGGGCTATTCGTCCCTACGCGGCTTCGTGGTGACGATCGGTGCGATGGGCCTGTTGCTGCGCAGGACGGTGGTGGCTGCGCTGTCGCCGCCGTTCGACTACGGGCCGGAGCTGGTCGATCAGTTTCTGTTCGCGCTGAAGCTCGGATGGTTTCCGATGATCGTGGCGTCGCTGGCGTTCACGTACGGGCCGGCCGGGATCGAGGTCGGGAACTTCCTGAACCTGCTCGGGGCGATGGACCGGCTTGGCGGGATCTTCGTGATCATCGTGATGCGCGAGTTCGCGCCGCTGGTTTGCGCGATCGTGATGGCGGGCGTGGCGGGCACCGCGATGACCGCCGACCTGGGCGCACGCAAGATCCGGGAGGAGCTGGACGCGCTGCAGGTGCTCGGGGTCGACCCGGTCAAGAACCTGGTGGTGCCGCGGTTCCTCTCCCTGATGCTGCTGACGCCGCTGTTCTCGATCTACGCGCTGCTGTTCGGGACGCTGGGCGGCGTGCTGGTGACGCTCTCCAACCACGCGCAGGTGGGGCCGTTCTTCTCGACGTTCTTTGCGCAGGCGAGCGTCGCGGAGTTCGAGGCGATGCTCGTCAAGTCGCTGATCTTCGGCGGCATGATCGCGATCGTCTGCTGCTACAAGGGCCTCACCGCGTCCGGCGGCGCAGAAGGTGTGGGGCGCGCCGTAAATCAAGCGGTGGTCATTGCGTTCATTGGTATCGGCGCGATCGACTACGCATTCACCCAGACCCTGCTGGCCACGCACCCAGCGCTCAACACGCCGCGATGAGCGCGATCGGTGGACGGCGCCGCGCTGGATCCGTGACCGCGGCGTTCGCGCGGCCGCTGGCGGGGCTGACCGCGTTCGGCGAGGCCTCGCGCTTCTGCCTCAAGGTGGCCGCCAACGTGCTCGACGGGAAGGTGTTCCGGTTCATCGGCGAGACGCTCCGCCAGGCCGGGATCCTGATCGTCGGCTCGGCGGTGATCGTCCTCGGGCTCGTGTTCATCCTCGGGCTGCAGTGCGGGATCGAGGGCGCGTACGCCGCGAAGACCGTCGGCGCGCCGTCCTCGACCGGGGCGATCACGGCGCTGTGCGACCTGCGCGAGGTGATCCCGTACGCGTTCGGGTACATGATGGCCGCGAAGGTCGGCACCGGCTTCGTCGCCGAGCTCGGCTCGATGCGGATCTCGGACGAGATCGACGCGCTCGACGTGATGGGGCTCGACTCGGTCCTGTACCTCGGCTCCACGCGGCTGCTCGGCACCTGGCTGGTGCTGCCGTTCCTATACATGGTCGCGGTCGCGATCGGGTTCGTCGCCTCGTACCTCGCCGACGTGATCCAGCTCGGTCAGGTCTCGAAGGGTGGCTACCTGCAGCTGTTCTGGCAGTTCCAGTCGCCCGACGACTTTCTCTTCAGCGGGATCAAGTGCATGGCGATGGCGACGTTCATCGTGCTGGTCTGCATCTACTACGGCTACCACGTCACCGGGGGCCCTGTGGGCGTGGGGCGAGCGACCGCCCGCTCGATGTTCGTGAACATCCTCGGGATCCATCTGATCGGGCTGGTCGGCACGCAACTGTTCTGGGGCGGGAACGCGCGGGCGCCGATCGGGGGGTAGGGAGAACCACTCCTCATGCCGCGGATCTCCGCCCTGATAGCAATCGGGATCGCCATCGCGGCGGTGATCGTCGTGATCGCGGGCTCGGGCTCGGGATACACGATCCACGCCGAGTTCTCGGACGCCGGGCAGCTCGTCCGCGGAGACCTTGTGACGGTCGCGGGGCACCAGGTCGGCTCGGTCGGCTCGATCCAGTTGTCGAACCACGGCCTCGCCGACGTCGAGCTCGAAATTTCCAATCCGACGGTCCAGCCGCTGCGCCAGGGAACGATCGCGACGATCGGGCAGCTGAGCCTGACCGGGGTCGCCAACCGATTCGTGGGGCTCACCCCGGGAGCCGGCGCGGAGATACCGAACGGCGGCGTGCTCCCCGTCACCCAGACCCGCGGGATCGTCGACCTCGACACCCTGCTCGACGCGTTGACGCCGCGGGTTCGGGCGTCACTCCAGGGACTGCTGAAGTCCGGCGCGTACCTCGTCTCCCAGCCGACCGCATCGCAGTTCAATGATGCGAACGCGTACCTCAGCCCGGCCTTCAGCCAGTCGGCGCAGCTCGGCAACGAGGTCGTCGCGGACGACGCCGCTCTCGGCCAGCTCGTGTCCGGCGCCTCGAAGGTCGCGACGGCGCTGGCGGCGCAGCAGACGGGCCTCGGCACCAGCGTCAGCTCGACCGCGGCGGCGCTCCGCGAGCTGGCGGGCCAGCGCTCCGCGATCGCCGACACGCTCGGCCGGGCACCGGCGGTGCTCACGCAGGGGAAGCGAGTGCTCGGCCACGTCGACTCGACGCTGTTGACGCTCGACCCGCCGGTCAGGCACCTGCAGCCCGTCGCCGCCAGGCTCGGACCGCTGCTGCGGGCGATGCTCCCCGCCACCCAGAACGCGATTCCGACCGTTTCCTCGCTCCAGGCGCTGGTGCCGAGCGCCGAGGCGGCGCTCGAGGCGCTGCCGGCGGTCGAGCACAAGGCGACGCCGGCCGTGCGATCGCTGACGACCTCGCTGACGGCGCTCAACCCGATCCTGTCCGGCCTTCGCCCGTACACCCCCGACGTCGTCGCCGGCTTCTTCAACGGCGTCGGCGGCGCGACCGCCGGCTCCTACGACGCCAACGGTCATTTCCTCCACGGCGAGATCGCCGTCCAGGGCGGGGGCAGCACGCTGACCGGTCTGCTCAATCTGCTCGGCAGGCAGCTCAGCAAGATCGGGCCCCTCAACGGGGAGCGCACGGGCCTGCTCGCGCCGTGCCCGGGCGGCGGGCAGACGCAGGCCACGGACCACTCGAACCCGTGGACGACGCCGGACGTCCTGAAGAGCGTCGGCAACATCTGCAACCCCGCGGACGATTCGCGATGAGGCGCTTGCTGACGATCGTCGTCGCCGCGGCTGCGATCGGTGCCGTGGTTGCAGTGGTGAGCGGCTCGACCGGCGATAGCGCGTCGCCCGCCCGGTTCGACGTGATCTTCGATGACGCCCGGGGCCTCGTCGCCGGGCAGCTCGTGAAGATCGCCGGCGCGCGGGCGGGGTCGATCGACGACGTCGTCCTCACGTCGGGCTTCAAGGCGCGGATCGAGGCCTCCGTCGATCGCCGCTTCATGCCGTTCCACCAGAACGCCACGTGCACGATCCGGCCGGAGGGCCTGATCGCCGAGAACTACCTCGAGTGCGACCCGGGCACCGGCGGCAGCCCGGTGCTCCGACCCTCGGGGGATCAGCCGCCGACGGTCCCGGTCACCCGCACGACAGAGCCCGTCAGCCTGCTCGACCTGTTCAACACGTTCAACCTTCCGACCCGCGAGCGCGGCGCGGTGATCCTCGACGAGCTCGGGATCGCGACGGTCGGGCGCGGTCAGGACATCAACCAGGTCCTGCAGCGCGCGAATCCCGCGCTCGGCGCGGCGAGAGACGCGATCTCCGTGCTCACTGGGCAGCGCGCGCAGCTCCAGACCCTGATCGACTCGAGCGACAAGCTCGCGACGACGGGCGCCACCGGCACCGCCCAGCTGCGGCGGTTCCTCGACCGTGCGGCGGGGCTCTCGACCCTGAGCGCGAATCACGGCGGGGCGCTGTCACAGTCGATCGCGCGCCTGCCGGCGCTGCTCGCCGCGACGCGCCCGGCGCTCACACAGCTGGACTCGGTCGCGACCCAGGGAACGCCGCTGCTCCAGCAGCTCCGCGCCGCGTCGCCTTCCCTGAACCGGGTCGCGGCCGATCTCGGGCCGTTCGCGACTGTGGCGAAGCCCGCGGTCGCGGACCTGTCGTCCGCGCTCGGAAAGGCGATCCCGGCGATCCGGCAATCGACCCCGCTGATCCAGTCGCTCCGGAACTACGCGGACCGATCGAAGGGGAGCACCGCGACCGCGGGAAAGCTGTTCACGAACCTTCAGCAGCACGGCTTCACGGAGGAGTTCCTGTCGATTTTCTACTACGTCGGCACGGGGCTGTCGCGGTTCGACTCGACCTCTCATCTGCTGCCGCTGTTCGTGATCGCGCCCCAGAACGGCGCCTGCGGCCTGTACTCGACCAAGCCCGTCGCCGGGTGCAGCGCCCACTTCGGCGCCCAGCCGGGTTATCAGACCGAGACCGCCTCGGCCGCCCGCGAGCGGAGCTCTGCTCCCGGGCGATCGCGCCGCGCGAGCGGTCCGAGCCGCTCCAGCCGGGACCCCGTCGGCCACAGCGCCGGCCTCGTCCTCGCCCGCGCCGCAGTCGACCACCCCGGCGGGTCCGCTGCCGTCGCTGCCGTCGCTGCCCTCATTGCCCCCCGCGCCGACCCAGGCGCCGACGAGCGTCCTGCAAGCGATCGCGAAGTACCTGCTCAAGTGAGACGCTCCCGGAACCCCGGCGTGCTCCAGAGCCCGATCGTCGTCGGGACGGTCCTGATCATCGTGCTCTCGATCGCGGTGTACCTGAGCTACATCGCGGAGAACGGGCTGCCGTACGTCCCGACCTACCGGGTCAACGTCCAGGTCGCGAACGCGGACGAGGTGCCCAAGAACGCGGACGTCCGGATCGGCGGGGCGCGAGTCGGCCAGGTGCTGACGATCACGCCCGAGCCGGCGTCTCGGAAGTGGCCGCATCCGTACGCGCAGCTCGAGCTCTCGCTGCAGAAGAGCCTCGCGCCGCTGCCACCCGACACGCACTACGAGATCCGGCTCTCGTCGGTGCTCGGCGGCAAGTACCTCGAGCTGCTTCCCGGCCGGGTCCGCAGTCGCGGCGTCCCCGACGGCGGCACGCTGACGCTGAACGCGCGAGCGACCCTCAACCACGAGCTGCCGTTCGTCGACCTCGACACGGCGCTGCAGACGTTCGGCCCGGCGACGCGCCGGGCGCTGCGCGGATCGATCGCGGGCTTCGGCGACGCCGTCGCCGGCCGCGGGGTCCAGCTGAACGACATCGCGCATTCGCTTTCCCGCGGGCTCGGCCCGCTCCAGTCGCTGCTGCAAACGCTCGCGAATCCCTCGAACCGGCTCGCCGACCTGATCGGCGGGCGGCGCCGCGACGACGACCGCGCTCGCCGCCGTTGCGCCGACCGTCAACGTGCTGCTGGCCGACGGCGCGACGACGTTCGGCGCGCTCCAGGACTCGGCGCTCGGGTCGGCGATCGACGAGCTGCCGCGCACCGAGACGTCGGCGACGAACGATCTGAACAGCTCGCTCCCGGCGCTCGCTGAGAGCGCAGAGCTGGCGCGCGCGTTGCGTCCGTCGGCCGGCCTGCTGCCGACCGCGGCAACGCGCCTCGACGCGATCGTGACCGGCGCCACTCCAGTCTTCCGGCGCGTCCCGACGCTCGCGTCCGACCTCCAGGGAGCGATCGGCGCCGTCCAGGCGCTGGCGCGCGACCCCGACTCTCAGAAGGTGTTCCAGGGGCTCGGATCCAACGATCTCGGCGACGTTCGGCGCCTCGGGTCTGAACGGGCTCGGCGCGATCCTGCGCGCCGTCGCGCCGGCCCAGTTCGCGTGCAACGTCGCAGGGCTGTGGCTGCGGAACTTCGCCGCAGGGTTGACCGAGGGCGACAGCACCGCCCCATGGCTGCGGACGATGCCGCTGATGGACCCGAACATGGGCTCGCAGTCCGCCACCCGAGCATCCGACCTGCACGACAACTACTACCCGATCGAAAACAGCAGCGAATGCCAGGCCGGCAACGAGGTCTACACCGGCAAGCAGCTGGTCGGCAACGGCCTCAAGACCTCGACGGTGGTGGACAACACGTCGCCGCCGCCCGGTGTGCTCGAGCGCGGCAGGCAAGCGGGACTGGTGGCGGGCGGATGAGCGCCGCGCGGACCAGGCGCGCCGGCAGCTCGCGGCCCGGCATCCCTCCCACGCGGGGCACCCGTCCGCGTTCCCGCTCGCGCGGCCGCCCACGGCGGCGGCGCCTGCACCCGCTCGCGATCGCGGCGCTGATGCTCTTCGCGATCCTCGCGATCACCTACTACGCGTTCAACCGCGGCGTCCCGTTCCAGCACCAGTTCACGATGAACGCGGTCGTCACCAACAGCGTCAACGTCCGCGGCGGTGACCCGGTCCGGATCGGCGGGATCAACGTCGGCCAGGTCGCCGCGGTGACCGCCGACGGGAATCGGTCGGAGATCGAGCTGACCCTGCAGCCGGCGGCGCTGCCGGTCCACCGCGACGCGACGATCGCGATCCGCGATCGGCTGTTCCTCGAGGGCAGCTACTACCTCCAGCTCGACCCCGGCACCGCGACGGCTCCGCGGCTCGCGGACGGCGGCACGCTCCCGGCCTCGCAGACGTCCAGCCCGGTGCAGTTCTTCCAGCTCCTGTCGACGTTCGACCTCCCGACGCGCGAGAGCCTCACCGGCACGTTCAACCAGCTCGCGCAGGGCTTCGGGGCGCCATCCGGGTCGTCGGTTTCGGACAGCGGCGCGGCCGGGCTGAAGTCCGTGGCCCCGGAACTGAGGCCGTTGCTGGCCGACACGGCGGTCTTCACCGCGCGTTCCGGGGACGACGCAGGGTGACGTCGGGCGTCTGCTGAGCTCCTCGGCGAGCGTCGCCGGCACGCTCGCCTCGAGCTCGACGCAGCTCGCCGACCTCGTCCGGAGCCTGGGCACGACGAGCCGGCCCTGACCGCATCGGACGGCTCGCTCGCACGAGCGTGACCGGGCTCAACGCCACGCTGCGCGCGGCGCAGGCCTCGCTCAGCGCGGTCGACTCGGCGCTGCCGCCCGTCTGCGCGCTCGCCAGGACACTCGACCCGTCGCTCCGCGTGGCCCCGCCGCTGCTCGACCGCGTCACGCAACCGCGCGGCGGCTCGCGACGGCGCTCGGCCCCGCTGCAGCGCGGACCCCTGATCACCTCACTGCGCGCGACGTTCCAGCAGCTTCCCTCGATCCTGACCCAGCTGGCGAGCGCGTTCCCCGTGGGCAAGGAGATCACCGACTGCCTGCGGACCCACGTGGTTCCGGTTCTCAACCAGGTCGTCCCCGACGGCAAGCTTTCGACCGGGCGCCCCGTTTGGCAGGACTTCAACCACTTCCTGGGCGGCGTCGCGAGCGCCAGCGCGAGCTTCGACGCCAACGGCCCGTACACCCGCTTCCTCGCGGGGGCCGGCCCCGACACGCTGTCCGGGTCGTCCGGCGGCCAGAAGCTAGTCTCGACGGTGGCACCCGGTGGCGGCGACCTGCAGGGCGCCCGCCCGCAGTGGGTCGGCGACCTCACCCCGTCCGACTACCGGCCCGACGCGTCGTGCACGAGCCAGAAGCTGCCGAGCCTGGCGGCCAAGACCGCGGCGCCAGACCTCACGCCGAGCGGAGGAGCAGGTCCATGAGCGGACGGGCCCGGGTGCAGATCCGTCGCTACGGCCGCCATGCCGCGGCCCTGCTGGTGCTGGCCGTCCTCGGGACCGTGTGCGGCCTCTTCATCCTCCAGGGCCAGCGGCTGCCGAGCCCGTTCCAGAGCTACTACTCGCTGAACGCGGCGTTCCCGAGCGCGACGGCCGTCGTCGCGGGCCTCGGCGAACCGGTCAACGTCGCCGGCGTCCGCGTCGGTCAGATCACCGGCACCGAGCTGAAGGACGGCCAGGCGATCGTGCACATGTCGATCGACCCGTCGAAGCTCCCCCGGGTGTATCGGGGCGCCCACGCGGCGCTCGTCCCGAACACGCCGCTGAAGGACATGCAGGTCGACATCGACCCCGGTCAGCGCAGCGCGGGAGCGCTCCCGGCGGGAACGACGATCTCGGCCGCGCAGACCCTCGTCCCGATCGACTCCGACGAGCTGCTCGACTCGCTGGACACCGACAGCCGCACCTGGCTCGCGGGCCTGCTGACCTCGCTCGGTCAGGCGACCGCGGGCCGCGGCGCCGACCTGCACGCGCTGCTCCAGGCGCTCGGCCCGACCTCGACGCAGCTGCGGACGCTGGGCGACCTGCTCGCCGGGCGCCACCGCCAGATCTCCGAGCTCGTCCACAACTTCGGCGTCCTCACCCAGGCGGCGCGGACCAAGGACGGGCAGCTGCGAACCCTCGTGCAGGCGGGCGACCGGACGATCCGAGCGTTCGCCGATCAGGACACGGCGCTGCGGCAGTCAATCGCGCAGCTGCCCGGAACGCTTCAGAGCGCCCGCACGACGCTCGCCGACGTGGTCCCGTTCGCGAACGCGCTCGGCCCGACTGCGACCTCGCTCGAGCCCACCGCTCGCAAGCTGCCGACGACGCTGAGCAACACGAACACGCTGCTTCAGGGGGCTGCGCTGCTGCCGCTCGACAAGATCCAGCCGTTCGTCAACGCCTCGCTCCCGGTCGCGAAGACGCTTCCGCCGCTGGCCGCCGACCTGAAGACCGAGGTTCCTGAGCTGATCGACGCGTTCAAGGTCCTCGCCTACGCGACCAACGAGACCGCGTACAACCCCGGCAACGGCAATCAGGGGTTCCTCTACTGGCTGGCGTGGTTCGCACACAACTCCGCCTCGTTCATCTCGAACTCCGACGCGAACGGCTCCGTCTGGCGGGCGCTCGTCGTGTCGAGCTGCCAGTCGCTCAAAGACCTGCCCTCCGGACCGATCCTCGAGCAGGTGCTCGGGACGAACTTCCACTGCAGCTGAATGGTCACGCAGGCACCCAAGCGCGCGGCGGTACTGGCAGCAGTCGGCTTCGCGCTGTCGTGCGTCGGGCTCGTGATCTTCGTCTGGACCCAGTTCGGCGGGAGCGTGCCGTTCGCCCCTCAGGGCTACCGCGTGCACGTGATGTTCAAGGAGACGGGGCTGCTGGTCCCCGGAGCCGACGTCAGGATCGCCGGCGTCAACGTCGGGCGGGTGAGCGGCGTCGCCAACCACGGCATCAACTCGCTCGTGACGGTCGACATCTCCCAGCAGTACGCGCCGATCCCCCGCGACACCCGGGCGATCCTGCGACAGAAGACGCTGCTGGGCGAGGCGTACGTCGCACTGTCGGCGGGGAACCGCAGCGGCCCGAAGCTCGCCGACGGCGGCACGATCCCCCGCTCGCAGGTCTCCTCCACGCAGCAGCTCGACCAGGTGCTGAACTCGTTCGGCAAGCCGACGCAGCAGGACCTCCAGGCGTTCCTGTCCGGCAGCGCCACCGCGCTCGCCGGGCGCGGTGAGTCGATCAACAGCGCGATCGCGAACCTCGATCCCGCGCTCGGCGACCTGAACGCGATCGTCGGCGTTCTCGACGGCGAGCAGGGAGACTTCCGCCAGCTGCTGCGGTCCGGCGCGACCGTGTTCACGACGCTCGGCCGGCGCTCCGCGGACCTCCAGTCGCTCGTAACCGCCGGCGACGGCGTGCTGTCGGCGACGGCGCGACGCAACGCCGCGCTGACCGCCACGGTGGACGCGATGCCCGGCTTCGAGCGACAGCTGCGGGTCACGCTCGACCACGCGAAGTTGATCCTCGGGACCGCGAAGCCGTCGCTGGACGCCCTGCTGCCGGCCGCGCCGCTGCTGACGCCGACACTGCGCGGGCTGATCACCCTGTCGGGTCCCGCGCTGAAGCTGCTTCACGCTGCCCCCAGGCTGGTGAACGACTCGATCGGCGCGCTGCCCGCGATCGAGCGCTTCCAGAAGGCGTTCCATCCCGCGCTGAAGGCGCTGCTTCCGGCCGTCAATCAGGTCTCGCCGATGATCAACTTCATCGGCCTCTACAAGACCGAGCTGATCTCCGCGATGGCGAATCTCGCGGCGGCCACCGAGGCGACGGCCCCCGGGAGCGGCGGCAGCATGCACTACCTGCGGTCGCTCGCAGTCGCCGGAAGCGAGTCGCTCTTCGGCCAGACCGTGCGGTCGCCGAGCAACCGCTCGAACGCGTACTTCGCCCCGGGCGAGCTCAACAACATGCAGAACGGGGGCCTGCTTGCCGCGAACTGCGACAACACGGGCAATCACCCGCAGACGGGGTTCGCGCTGCCGAACGTGCCGTGCAAGGTCCAGCCGGGGCTCCGCTGGGGCGGGCTGACGCGGTACTTCCCCCACGTGACGTCGGGATCGAATCAGTAGCCCACCGACGTCGCCGGAGGCGATGATTGGCGCATGCTCCTCGTCCGGCTCGCGCGGATCGCGGTCTGGGTCGGAGGGATCGCCCTCGCCCTGTTCGTGCTCGATCAGCTGGGCGTGCCGGTCGCGGGCTGGATCCATCAGCTGTTCAAGCAGATCCGCGCGGTCCCGGCCGGCGCGATCGTCGGCGGAGTCGTGCTCGACACGCTCCAGACGGCGTTCGCCGCGGTCGCGTGGCTGACGATCCTGCGGGCGGCGTTCCCCGGAGCGGGGCTCCGGTTCCGCGAGGTGCTCGCGGCGTACGCGGTCGCCGTCGGGCTGAACGCGTTCCTACCAGCGAACATCGGCACGCTGGTTATGATGCTGATGCTCGTGACGCTGATCGAGAGCGCCACGTTCCCCGCGATCCTCTCGGGCTTCGTCGTGCAGAAGATCCCGTTCACGGTCCTCAGCATCGGTGTCTACGTCTACCTGTTCGCGACGGTCTCAGGCTCTCTGTCGCTCGAGCTGGGGTTCGTCTCCAAGCGCCCGGTGCTGAGCGCGCTGATCGCCGTCGCCGTGATCATGCTGCTGGTGCTGCTCGTGCGCTACGTCTGGCGCCGGGCGAGCAAGCTCCGCGACCAGCTGAAGAGCGGGGGCGCGGTCCTCGGCCAGCCGAGGCGGTTCCTCGTCGGCGTCGTGCTGCCGTCGGTCGCGAGCTTCGCGGCCCGCCTGGGAATCGTCGCGGTGTTCCTCGCGGCGTTCTCGATCCCGGTCACCTTCCATTCGGTGATGGCGGTCACCGGCGCCAACTCCCTGTCGAGCAGCCTGTCGGTGACGCCGGGCGGGGTGGGGGTGACGCAGGCGCTGAACGTCGTCGTACTGAACGGCTCGACCTCATCGTCGAACGCGACCGCCTACTCGGCCGCTCAGCAGTTGATCATCTCGGCGTGGGACGTGCTGTTCGCGGTGGTGGTTGTCGCGTGGGTGTTCGGATGGACGGGCGGGAAGGTCCTCGTCAAGGACGCCTACGCGAGCGCCGAGGTCAAGCGGGTTGAGCTGAAGGAGCAGCGCACCGCCCGCCGCGCCGAGCGCAGGGGGAGGCGGTGGCGGATCCCGCGGTAGCGATCCGGTTCAGCCGAGGCCGCCCGACGGCGTCGGCGGGGGCGGGGGCGGGGGCGGGGGCGGGGGCGGCGGTTCACACCATCTGTTGGTCGGCACCCCCGCGCACGGATCCCGCATCGTCGCCAGGTGCTTCGGCAGCGGGTGCATGACCACGCGGGTGGGCTTCGGGTAGGGCTTGCCACCCGGGCACGGAATGTCAACCCCGACCAACGAGCCCTCGTTGCCGCAGAGGATCTCCAGCACGAGCGGGACGTTCGAGTTGGCCGGACCCGGCTTGCCGGTGCACGCCGGGAAGGTCCGCTCGAGTCCGGCCGGCGAGGTGGTCAGCCCGGCCGGGTTCGTATTGCCGCGATAGCACGGCACCGGGTTGCCGCTCTCGAAGTTGAACGCCGCGATGTCGCCGTTGGTCGCGTGCCCGTAGGAGCCGTTGTCCGCGAAGCTGTTGTGGACGATCGCGCTCCCGTAGCCGTCGAACAGGCACGGGAGCGTGAGGATCCCAAGCGCGTTGAAGTTCAGCGTGCCGCCGATGCACGGCTTTCCGCCCTCTCCCTGCTGCACCTGGATCAGCACTCCCCACGCGTTGTTGCGGACGATCCGGTTGTCCATCACCGTGTCGTTGCGGGCGCCGCTCAGCGACAGCCCGACTCCGAGCGGCGTCGAGCCTGCCTGGCCGACCTCGGGCACGTCGGGGTTGTTGTTGTCGTGGATGTAGTTGTGAATCAGCACCCAGCACGAGTGGGTGTGGGTGATCGGGCTGACGCCGTGGTTCGGGCATGCGCCATTCTGCGGTGACGGGGCGTCGCCGTTCTCGCTGTCGGTGTCGAAGCCGTCCTGGTTGTGGTCGAATTCCGAATTCTTGATCACGAGCTGGCCGCCGGAGTTGGTCCCGGAGTAGCCGAGCGCGCTGAACTGAGAGTGGGCGAGCGTGATCGTCTGGTCGCACCGCTGCTGGCAGGCGCCGATGTAGTAGCCCGAGTCGGCGAAGTTGCTGGCGTACGTCCGCGACCACGTACCGCCAGTCCAGTTGCTCGAGAAGATCCCGTAATTCGCCGGAGTGTCGTTCGGCTCGTAGAACGTGCTCGTCGCGGTCAGATACGAGCCGAAATAGCCGTGGCCCCCGATCTTGCCGCTGCCGTCGCCGCCGTTCCACCAGATCTCGTTGCCGGCGTCGCCCTTGCCGCTGAGGAAATTGCACGCCGTCAGGTTCTGGACCCATACGTTCGCGGCCTTCCAGACCATGATCCCGTTCAGTCCCTTGCCGCGCGGACCGAGGTTCTGGTCGCGCTTCGCCCGGCTGCAGGCCGGACCCGACTTGGTCCCGTCGACGATCACGGTGTTGCGGTTCATCCCGCGCAGATACACGCCCGGCGTGGTCATCAAGATGCCGGCGGGTGTGTCCGAGCGGCCCGCAGGCGCCCGCGAGGAGTTCGTCTTGTAGTCGCCCGGCCCGACGAGGATCCAGTCACCGGGCCGAGCCGCATCGACCGCGGCCTGGATCGAGTCGTACTGTCCCGGCATTCCCTTGTAGGTCCCGACCAGCAGGACGCGAGCGCTCGCAGTACAGGCCATTCCGAGCGTCGCGAGCACCACGATGACCCCGGCAACTCGTTTCATCTTCCACCTCCGGAGAGCGACCCGTGGCACGGTCGCAGACGGTGTGTCAACTGCATCACCCAATTCGGGTGAGCGGATCGCGGATGCCGATTGGTTGCGGTGCGCAGAGATCGGCACCTGCGGGTAGCCGTCGGGTGTGAGCCCGCTCCCCGAAGCGATCGGCGCCCCGGCCCGCGCGCGAGCGAGCCGGGTCGCCCGGGACCGTGTCCGGCGCGTCGAGCGCTCGGCGGCCTTCAGATGGTCGGTCCGAGCCGGGTTCGCGTCCAGGGGCGTCACCTACGGCGTGATCGGCGCGCTGGCGCTGGCGATCGCGCTCGGCGCCGGAATCGGTGGCGCCGCCCCCGACCAGCGGGGCGCGCTCGCGTTGATCGACCACGCGCCGCTCGGTCGAGCCGCGCTCGTCCTGATCTGTGCGGGCCTGCTCGCGTATGCCGCGTGGAAGCTGAGCCAGGCGGTCTGGGGACGCGGGGGTGATTCGGGCGGTGGCTCGGCGCCATGGGATCGCGTCTCGAACGCCGCGGCCGGATTCGCGTATCTCGTGTTCTTCGCCGTCGCGCTCGGGGTGCTGACCGGAAGCTCCGGGAGCTCGTTCGCCGCCCCGAGGCACGCGGCCGCGGGCGTGCTCGGATGGCCCGCCGGGGGGCTGATCGTCGGTGCCGCGGGCGCGATCCTGATCGCAGTCAGCCTCTACCAGCTCTGGGACGCGCTCTCGGGCGGCTTCGCCGGCGAAATCGAGACCGCGGCGATGGGACCGCTCCAGCGGCGGCTGCTGATGGGCTCCGGGCGGGTCGGCCTCGCCGCCAGAGCGATCGTGTTCGCGCTCGTCGGCTACTTCCTGCTGCGCACCGCGATCGACTACGACCCGAACCGGGCGGTCGGCGTCGACGGCGCGCTCGCCCATCTGCACCACGAGCCGCTCGGGCCATGGCTGCTCGGCCTCGTCGCCGCCGGGTTGGTGACGTTCGCGGTGTACTCGCTGCTCGAGGGTGCCTACCGCAGGCTGTAGGCCTAGCGGCGCCGCGGGCGCTTGTGCTTGTGCCTGTGCTTCGGCTTGCGCTTGTGGTGGGGCGGCTTGCGTTTCGGCGCGGGCGCGATCCCCGCGTTCGGCGGGACGTACAGCGGCATCCCCGGCTCGCCGGTCTCGACGTCGAGCAGCGCCTGGTTGGCGGTGTTGCCGGCCAGGTAGGACTGGTTGGCGACGATCAGGTCGGTCCCGAGATACGCTAGCCCGGAGGGCGAGTCGAACGGGACGCTCGAGTCGTTGGTGCCTGTGTACTGCTGGCCGAACCGGTAGAGCTCGTGGCCGGAGGAGTCGAGCTCGACGATCTGGTTGGACGCGCCGACAAGCGCGACGTAGATGTGGCCCGAGCGCGCCAGCGCGCAGCCGTCGGGGGCGTCGGCCGGCCCGCTCTCCCACAGCTGCTGAGCGGCCCCGGGCCGCCGTTCGATTCGATCGGCACCTCGAACAGCTTGCCGGTCGACGGATTCGTCCCCCCGAGGCCGCCGTTCGAGGCCTGGTCGAACAGCAGCGTTCGGTGGTCGGGCATCAGCAGGATGCAGGCGGTGCCGAACGGCCCCCCGTCAAGGCGCCTGTCCGCGAGCCAGATCCGGGGGAGCCGCCGCCCGGTGGGATCCGCCAGATCACGGCCTGCTGGTAGTCCGTCACGTACAAGCTGCCGTCGGCGCCCCAGGCCGCGTAGTCGGGCATCGGCGCCTGGTCGAGGATCGCGGGCGAGCACGGGGTCCCCGCCGCTGCGCTCGAGCAGATCGGAAGGTCCGGGACCTGCGAATACAGGGTCTGCGCGCCCGTGCGCGGGTCGAGCCGGATGATCCGTCCGCTGGTCTTGTCGAGCAGCAGCAGCCGGCCGCGGGCGTCGTTGGCGGCGACCTGGACGCCGTGGGGATTCGACGTGTCCTGTCCGGCGACGGTCCACGAGCCGAGCAGTTCGCCGTCCGCCGTGTACTGGAGCACGCGCGAGGGGAGGCTCGAGCCGGTCGGGTTGTCATAGGTGCCTTCGAAGATCGAGCTGCCGAGAACGTGGGGAAGCGCCGGGTAGCCCGGGGAGGGGATCAGCGCGAGCACGCGCACGTCGCCGCGCGCGCGGACGGCGGCCGCGGACGCCGGGGCGATCGCGGCGAGCGCCGCGGCCAGCGTCAGCAGCAACGTGCGGAGCTTCGCCATCACGGCTCGCCGAGCCGGGCGTCGAGATAGGCGTCGAGCATCAGCTTCCCTTCGCCGAGCACGCCGGGAGTCGCCGTCGCGGTCGCGGCGGAAGGCTTCGCGGAGCAGGCCGTCACCGGCGAGCACGACCATCGCCGCGGCGGTCACGCGTGCGTGATCGGCGGCGTCCGGCCAGTGGACCGTGAGGATCCGCTCGATCGACGCCGCGATCGCTGTGCGCGCGTGCCGCGTCGAGTCGCGCACCCGCTCGGTGCGCAGTCCCCCGTACCACAGCGCCAGGAACCCGGGGCGCGCACGGAAGCCGGTCGCGAGCACGTCGATCACCGCACCCGCGGGGTCAGGCAGCGGCTCGCGCTCGTCGGCGATCGCGATCGCCGCGACGAGCTCGTCGAAGTCACGCCAGTAGCGGACCGCGAGCGCCTCGGCGATCGCCTCCTTGTCGTCGAAGAACCGGTAGACGGAGCCGACGGGCACGCCCGCGGCCTCCGCGACCCGGGTCGTGCTGAACGCCGCGGCGCCCTCGTCGGCGAGCACGTCGTCGGCGGCGTCGAGCACCAGCCGCAGCCGCTCGCGGCTGCGGGCCTGGTCGGCGGGTTGCGGAGCGGGAGGTGTGGCTCGGAGGTCAAAGCGGTCGCTGCGCGCGAGTGCTTGGTGTGTTTTGCACGCTATAGCCGGTAAAACACACCAAGCGAACTGAGCTCACTTTCATGTTATCATCTGGTGATGGCGGAACGCAAGCGGGATTGTGTGTCGACGGCCAGGGCCGAGGGGATCGTGTGACCATGGCTGACGAAAGTCCCATGGATGTAACGCTCGAGCTCCGCGAAACCGTCGCCGCCGCCGCCCGGCGCCTGGCCGCGGAGAGGCTCGTGATCGGGACGGCCGGGAACGTGTCGGCGCGAGCGGGTGACAGCGTCGCGATCACGGCCACCGGAGCACAGCTCGATCGCGTCGACGCCGACCAGATCGCGATCGTCGACCTCGACGGCACCCCGCGCGGCGAGCTCGAGCCGAGCTCGGAGCTCGGGCTGCACCTGGGGGTGTACCGGCGCTACCACGCCGGGGCGGTTGTCCACACCCACGCGCCGATGGCGACCGCGCTGTCGTGCGCGATCGACGAGCTGCCCGGTCGTCCACTACCAGATGCTGTTGCTCGGGCGGCTCGGTCCGCGTCGCCCCGTACGCGACGTTCGGGACGCCAGAACTGGCCGATGCGACGCTCGAGGCACTCGAGGGCCGCACCGCGCGCGCTGATGGCCAACCACGGCGCGATCGCGTATGCGCACGACGTCGATACCGCCGTCGAGCGCTCGCTCCTGCTCGAGTGGGCCTGCGGCGTCTACTGGCACGCGAGCGCGATCGGGGAGCCGAGGACGCTCGACGAGGCTCAGGCCCGTGCCGTCGTCGAGGCGGCGGTCGCCCGCCGGTACGGAGGGGGCGACCCGCGCGTGAAGGTGATCGCGCTCGGTGTCCACGTCGTCGACGTGCTCGTGCGACCGGTGGAGGCGATCCCCGAGGGTCAGGGCGGCCAGCTGGTCGAGCAGATCCGGATCACGCCGGCCGGATCGGCGGGCGGGACGGCGATCACGCTCGCCAAGCTCGGGGCTTCGGCGTGCGGAGCGCCGGCGCGATCGGCGACGGACGAGCTCGGCAACGTGCTACTGGCGCTTCTCGGCGGCTTCGGCGTCGATACTTCCCTGCTCGTGCGGCGAGAAGGCGTCCAGACTTCATCCAGCGTGCTGCCGATCCGACCGGACGGGTCGCGGCCGGCGTTCCACGTCATCGGCGCCAACGCGACCTACACATCGGCGGATGCGCCCTGGGATGCGATCGCGCAATCCGACTTTCTGCACGTCGGGGCGCCCGAGTTCATGGGCGGCGAAGAGGCCGCGAAGATCCTCTCGTTCGCGCGCGAGCACGACGTCGTCACTTCCGCCGACATCCTCGCGCCCGGTGAGCAGGCGGCGATGATCACCGACTGGCTGGCGCCCGCGCTGCAGCACATCGACTACCTGCTTCCGAACGAGGAGCAGGTGCTCGGGCTCACCGGCGCCTCCGAGCTCGAGGCCGGATGCGACGTGCTGCTCGAGCAGGGCGTCGGATGCGTCGCCGCGACCCGCGGCGCGGACGGCGCGCTGATCGCCCGCGAGGGCGGGACCGAGGGCGTGGCCGCATTCGTCACCGACGTCGTCGACACGACCGGCTGCGGCGACGCGTTCTCCGCAGGTTTTCTGCGCGGGCTCGGGCTCGGCCGGGAGCCGCGCGAGTCGGCGGTGCTGGGGTGCGCCGCCGCCGCGCTCGTCGCCCAGGGCCTCGGTTCCGACCACGGCGACTTCACGCTCGAGACGGCAGATGAATTTTCGGCCGACACATCGACCATCCAGGAGACAGGGACGTGAGCAAGCACTCGATCACCCGCCGGCGCTTCGTCGCCGGCACGCTGGCCGGCGGCGCCGCCGCGGCGATTCCCGCCGCGGCCGAGGCGGCCAAGCGCAAGAAGCCGAAGCCGAAGCCGAAGCGCCCGGCGACCGGGAGCGTCCGCAGCGCCGACGTCGTGATCGTCGGAGCCGGGTTCGCCGGGCTGACCGCGGCGCGCGCGATCCGCGCCGGCGGGAAATCTGTGATCGTGGTCGAGGCCCGCGACCGGGTAGGCGGCCGCGTCTGGAACCACGACCTCGGCGGCGGCGTGATCTCCGAGCGGGGCGGCACCTTCATCGGCCCGACCCAGGACCGGCTGGCGGCGCTCGCGAGCGCGCTCGGGGTGCAGACGTTCGACACCTACGACAACGGCAACGACGTGTACGTCAACGGCTCGAACCGGATGACTTACAGCGACACCGGTCCGCTCGGCACCGCCCCGCCGGACCCGAGCGCGATCGCCGACCTCACCGTGGCCATCACGAGGCTCGACCAGATGTCGCAGTCGGTCCCCGTCGACGCGCCGTGGGAGGCCTCGAACGCGGCCGAGTGGGAGGGCTACACGCTCGATCGGTGGGTCAAGGAGAACAGCGCCAGTCCGAGCTTCCAGGCGCTGGTGCCGCTCGCCACGAGGCCGATCTTCGGCGCCGAGCCGCGCGAGCTGTCGCTGCTGTTCACGCTGTTCTACATCGCCTCGTCGGGCAACGAGCAGAACCCCGGCACGTTCGAGCGCAACTTCGACACCCGGGGAGGCGGCCAGCAGTCGCGGTTCGTCGGCGGCTCGCAGACGATCGCGCTGAAGATCGCAGCGCAGCTCGGCTCGCGCGTGGCGCTGAGCACGCCTGTCCGTAGGATCGTGCAGGGCGCGAGCGGGGTCACCGTCTACGCGGACAAGCTCACGGTGAAGGCCAAGCGAGCGATCGTCGCCGTCCCGCCCGCGCTGGCGGCGAGGATCGAGTACGAACCGCTGCTGCCGTTCCAGCGCGACCAGCTGACCCAGCGCTACAGCCAGGGTACGCTGAGTAAGGTGGCCGCCGTCTACAACCGGCCGTTCTGGCGCGACGCGGGCCTGACTGGTCAGGCGGTCGACACCGGTGGCCCGGTGAGCGCGACATTCGACGACTCGCCGCCAAGCGCCACGAACACGAACGGCCCCGGGATCATCTTCGGGTTCGTCGGCGGCGACAACGCCCGCTCGTACGCGACGATGTCACCGGCGGCGCGCAAGAGCGCGGTGCTGAACCAGTTCGCCAAGTTCTTCGGCTCCGAGGCGCTGCAGGCCACCAACTTCTTCGAGACGTTCTGGTCCGGGGACGAGTGGTCGCGGGGCTGCCCGGTCGGGATCCCGGCCACGGGCGCCCTGCTCGCGTACGGCCCGTGGCTGCGTCAGCCGGTGGGGAGGATCCACTGGGCGGGCACGGAGACCTCGAACTACTGGAACGGCTACATGGACGGCGCCGTCCGCTCCGGCGAGCGGGCCTCGAGCGAGGTCCTGAACGGGCTGTGAGCCCGCGAGAGACCGCCGTACCGGAGCCGCTGCTGGCGGGCCTCACCGGGCACGCGGAGCAGCTCGCACGCCGCACGATCTCCTCGCGGGAGCTCGTCGCGCTGACGCTCGAGGCGATCGACTCGACCCATGACCGGCTGAACGCGTTTCGCTGCACCAGGCCCGAGGCCGCGCTCCAGGAGGCCGACCGCGCCGACCGGCGGCTGGCCGAGGGTGAATGGGCGCCGCTGCTCGGGGTCCCGGTCGCGATCAAGGACGACACCGACCTCGCTGGGGAGACGACCCCGTTCGGCTGTGAGGGCACGTTCGAGCCGAAGTCCGAGGATGGCGAGGTCGTGCGCAGGCTGAAGGGCGCGGGCGCGGTGATCGTCGGCAAGACGACGACGCCCGAGCTCGGCCAGTGGCCGATCACCGAAGGGACGTCGTTCGGCGTCACGCGCAACCCCTGGAGCCCCGACCACACGCCCGGCGGATCCTCCGGTGGATCGGCCGCGGCGGTGGCCGCGGGCGTCGTGGGGGCGGCGCTCGGCTCCGACGGCCTCGGCTCGATCCGCGTGCCGGCGGCATGGACCCACCTGGTCGGGATCAAGCCACAGCGCGGCCGCGTCTCGACGTGGCCCTACCGCGACTCCTTCAACGGCCTGGCCTGCGTCGGGCCGCTCGCGCGGACCGTCGCCGACGCGGCTACCCTGCTCGACGCGGTCACCGGCAACCACCCGGAGGACCGGGACCACCCGGCGCCCCCGCGCGAGCCGTACGCGCGGACCGCCGAGCGCGCGGACCCCGGGCGCCGGCTCCGGATCGCGCTGTCGTTCAAGATCCCATTCAGCATTGCCCCGGCGCGGCTCGATCCGCGGGTGCGGGCGAAGGTCGAGCAGCTCGCGCTCTCGCTCGAGCGCCTCGGTCACCACGTCGAACGGGCGGAGCCGAGCTACGGGGTTCTCGGCGCGGGAGTGCTGCCCCGCTCGATCGCCGGACTGGTGCCGTGGATCGAGGGGATCTCCGACCACTCGAGGCTCGACGAGCGCACCCGCCACAACGCGAAGGTGGGCCGGCTGCTCGGCCCGCTGCTCGGCGTCGGCCGGGCGCTCGAGGCCCCGATGCGCCGACAGGTTGGATCGATCTTCAAGCGCTTCGACGTCGTGCTGACGCCGACCACGGCGCAGCCGCCGCTCCCGGTGGGCGCGATCAACGGGCTGTCGAACTGGGAGACCGACAGGGTGATCGTCGGTGCCTGCCCCTATACGTGGCCGTGGAACGCGCTCGGATGGCCGGGCGTGAGCGTGCCCGCCGGCCTCACCGACGATGGTCTGCCGGTGGGCGCGCAGCTGCTCGGCGCGGCCGGCGAGGAGTCCAAGCTGATCGCGCTCGCGGCGCAGCTCGAGCAAGAGCGCCGCTGGCACGAGCGGTGGCCGCCGGTTAGCGTTGCGCGCTGATGCCCACCGTCCGCGAGGCCACTTTCGAGCTGTTCCGCGCCCACGGGATGACCACGATCTTTGGCAACCCCGGCTCGACCGAGCTTCCGATGCTCGCGGACTTCCCGGATGACTTCACCTACGTGCTCGGGCTGCAGGAGCTCGCGGTCGTCGGGATGGCCGACGGCTACGCGCAGGCGAGCGGGCGCCCGACGCACGTCAACCTTCACACCGCGCCGGGGGTCGGCAACGCCGTGGGCGGGATCTTCAACGCGCAGGCGAACAAGTCGCCGCTCGTGATCACCGCCGGGCAGCAGGTCCGCCCGCACATCACGATCGAGGCGAATTTGACAAATCGGGACGCGACCGAGGCGCCGCAGCCGTACGTCAAGTGGGCGCACGAGCCTTCGCGCGCCGCGGACGTCCCGATCGCCCTGTCCCGGGCGATCCTCCAGGCCTCGCTGCCCCCGCGCGGCCCCGTGTTCGTTTCGATCCCGATGGATGACTGGGCGCAGCAGGCCGACGAGGACCGCTCCGAGCAGGCGCTCCGCCGGCACGTGAGCGGCCGCGTCGCCCCCGATCCGGCCGCGCTCTCTCAGCTCGCGGCGGCGCTCGAGGGTGCCCGTAGCCCGGTGATGGTCGCCGGTCCGGACATCGACGCGAGCGGCGGTTGGGACGCCGCGATCGCGCTCGCCGAGCGGCAGCGGCTGCCCGTGTGGGCGTCGCCGGCGACCGGCGGCAGCCGGATCGGGTTCCCGGAGGGCCATCCGAACTTCGTCGGGATCCTGCCGCCGGCGATCGGCGCCCTGTCAGAGACGCTCAAGGGCCACGACCTCGTGCTGGTCATCGGCTCCTCGGTATTCCCCTACTACCCGTACCTGCCGGGCCCGCTGCTGCCGGAGGGCACGTCGCTGGTCCAGCTCACCAGCGATCCCGGCGAGGCGGCGCGCGCGCCGATGGGCGACGCGATCCTCGGGGACGTCGCGTTCGCGCTCACGGAGCTGGTCGCGCAGGTCGGCGAGAGCGACCGGCCGGCACCCGAGCCGCGCTCGGATCCGAGCGAGCCGCCCGAGTCGGAGCCGATGAGCGGCTCCGAGGCGATGGCGGCGCTGGCCGAGGCATGGCCCGACGACGGGATCGCGGTGCTCGAGAGCCCGTCGAGCACGCTGGCACTGCGCAACCGGCTGCGATTGTCGAGGCCGGGCAGCTACTACTTCGGCGCCTCCGGCGGACTCGGGTTCGGGATTTCGGCGGCGGTTGGGGTCCAGCTGGCGCAGCCCGACCGTCCCGTGGTGTGCGTGCTCGGCGAGGGCTCCGCCCAGTACGGGATCACGGCGCTGTGGACGGCCGTCGCGTACAAGGTGCCGATCACGTTCCTCGTGCTCCGCAACGAGGAGTACATGATCCTCAAGTGGTTCGCCGCGCTCGAGCAGGTGGCCGGTGCCCCCGGCCTCGATCTCCCCGGGCTCGACACCGCCGCGGTGGCCCGGGCATACGGGATGGACGCACGCGACGTGTCGTTCGGCGACGAGCTGGTCGACGCCCTGCGCGAGGGGATCGCGGCGCACGACGGCCCGCGGCTCGTGCAGGCGCGGGTGGCGTCCGGAATGTGGATGGAGTAGAGCGCCGGCCCCCGGCCGGCCTGTGCGACTCCTGCCGGCACCAGCGGGTCGTCCGCAACACCCGCGGGTCCGTGTTCTCGCTGTGCGAGCGCTCGCGCGACCAGCCCGAGCGGTTCCCGCGCTATCCGCGGCTGCCGGTCAACCAATGTCCGGGGTATGAGGCACGGCCGGGCGAACGCGACAACGACCGACCCAGGCCCGACTGAAGTCGCCTTCGCCCGCTGACGGGCACGAACGTTGCGAGTCTCCGGCTCGCCCCCGCGATTGCAACGAAAGTGCCCGCTGCGGGCTTCCTGATTGCGCGAATGCGAGCGCGCCACCGAGTTCGCAACGAAAATGCCCCCGACGTCTGCCTCCAGGTTAAGCGCCTACTGCGGCGGCAGCGGGCTCAGCACGATCACCGTGCTGCCGTCCTGGGCCTGCTCGGTGCGCTCCGAGAACAGGCCGTGGGCGGTGATGATGCTGACTAGCTCGGCCTCGGGGGCGTTCTGCATCTCGGAGACGGTCGGCGGCAGCGTCTCCGGCAGAGTGGTGCGGAGCGGGCGCCCCAGCCACGGCTGCAGCTCCGAGCGGTCGAACGCCAGCGCCACGTCGAGCGGCTTGGTCGTCGTGTTCGTCTGCGGCTTCGGGCAGATGCCGGTGCAGCCCTGGACGGTCTTGCCCGGCGGCAGGATCGTGACGACGCTATCGACGTTGTCGAGGTACTTGAACGTGTACAGCGCGAGCTCGAGTGCCTCGCGGCGGAGCAGCAGCAGCCTCGCAGCGGACGGCTGTCCGACGCCGATCGAGCAGTTCGTGCTGCCGGTGCCGCACATGTTGTAGACGATCGTGCTGCTCGAGGGGAGCGGGACGAGGCCGCCGGAGTTGCCGGACGCGGGGACTGCCACCTGGAGCGGGCTGTTCGCGTTGTTGAGGTTGACCGCGGTCACAACCGCGAGCTGGTTGGAGGGGCTCGCGCGGTAGTAGGGGGCGACGTAGTCGGCGATCTCCTGGGCGCCCGAGAGGCCGGTGTCGGTGGGGCTGAAGACGGACCAGTCGCCGCCCTCCGAGCTATTGCGGCTGCCGGTGCTCGACAGGATCAGCGCCGCGGCGAGTGCGCACAGGGCGACGACGAACAGCCCGGCGATCGCCCACCTGAAGCGGCGGAAGTGACCGCTGCGGGAAGGCCGCTCGCGCTCGCGCTCGCGGGCGGCGAGCAGGTCCCGGCCTCCGGCCGAGACCGGCCGTTCGGCGGCGTGCTCCGGAGTCGAGCGGCTCCGGAGCCGGCCCCCGAGGGGCAGCTTCGGAGCGCTCATACCGGTGGCCAGATCGCCTCGTCCAGCAGGTCGATCTTCGGGCGCACGAGGTCGACGCTGTCGAGCAGCTCGACGACCTCGTCGCCGTGCATCTCCTTGCGCTGGATCAGCTTCTCCGCGATCCGGTCGACGCGCGGGCGGTTGGCCGCGATCGTCACGTAGGCGGTCAGGTACGCCTGCCCCAGCAGCGCGCTGACCGACCTGCGTTTGTCACGGTCACCGAGGACCGCGGCGATCGGGTT
This sequence comes from uncultured Solirubrobacterales bacterium, assembly GCA_963770735.1. Taxonomy (GTDB): domain Bacteria; phylum Actinomycetota; class Thermoleophilia; order Solirubrobacterales; family Solirubrobacteraceae; genus Palsa-465. The sequence continues at coordinate 1,243,237 of CAVYRB010000003.1, forward strand.
CTCGTCGAACGGCCCGCCGGTGCCGGCGCGGTTCATGATCTGCACGCCGATCTCCTCGAACCTGCGGAGCAGCTTCTCGCGCTCCTCGGCCTCGTCGCTCGCGGACGCGAAGCGGCCGCCGAGTTCGATCGCGTTCGGGCCCATCGCGCACATCCCGACCATCCACGCCGCGCGGGCGGTCGCACTCATCACGTCGCCGCCGACGCCGGTCGAGTTCTCGCCGTAGAACACGTGCTCGGCGGCCATCGCGCCGAGCGTCCACACGAGCTTGGAGAACTCCTCGCTCCGCCACGAGGAGAACCGCTCCTGCGTCTCGATCGCCTGGTGATGCCCGAGCGACTCGCCTCGCTTGCGGATCGAGAGCCGGGTCGAGAGCACGTCCTTCATGTACAGGTGGCCGTTGACCGCGTGGCCCGCCTCGTGGATCGCGACCGCCCGGGTCTCCTCCGGGATGTAGTCGACCGCGACGGCGGTGCCGGCTTCGACCGTCGTCATCGCCTCGACGATGTCCGACCAGCCGAACAGCTGCCTGCCGTCGGCGTGCGAGTAAGTCAGCGCCAGCGAGCAGACCTGCTCGATCATCGCCGGCGCGTAGCCGTTGGTGATCCGGGCCAGCTCGTCCCGGCGGCGGTCGGTGTCGAGGTCGGGCTCGTGGTCGACTTTCGACAAATACAGGTTGAAGATGTCCTTGCGGTCCTCGAGCGTCGGCGTGCGGAACCACACGTGGCGACCCATCCGGCCCGGGCCGGATCAGCGCGGGGTCGAGACGGTCGATCGGGACGTTCGTCGCGCCGATGAAGAACACCTGCTCCTTGGTGGGGCGGGGCGGGGGAAACCGCAGCGACACGCTCGCGAATCTTGCGGGGGATGAAGTACATGGCGTCCAGCAGCGTGTTCATCCGCTTGGTGAACTGCTGGCGCATGAACGGCGCCTCGCCGATTCCGTCCATCTGCACGAGCAGCTGGTTGAGCGCGAGGCCACCGCCGCCCATCCCGCCATCATCCCGGGGAACATGATGTTCTGGATCCACTGGGCGGGCTTCGCGAACAGCGCCGGGACCCCGCTCGCCCGAATCTCGGCCCGCTCGCTGAACAGTCGCTCGCGCCAAGCGCGCGTCTCGAGGATCAGATCGCCGGTCGGGGTGAGTGCGCCCCACGACCCGAAGAAGCAGTAGTCCTCGAAGCTCTGGCTGCCGACACGGCCGACGGGTGTCATCCCCGCGGTCATCCCGGGCGCGCCGTTGCCGAGGCTTGCTCGGCGCATGCCGACCGCGTCGATCTCGTCGATGAACACGATGCACTGGCCGCCCCACTTGCGCGCGAGCTTCTTCGCCTTGCGGATCAGGAACATCACGACGATCACGTCGATCCCGATGAAGGTGGCGGCGAAGCCGGAGCCGGGGATCGTCACGAACGGGCAGTTGAAGTTGGTCGCGATCGCCTTCGCGAGCATCGTCTTCCCGGTGCCGGGAGCGCCCAGGAACAGAAGACCGCGCTCGCGCTTGCCGCCCGCCTTCTCGAACTCTTCGCCCGACTGCCACAGCCGCACGACGCGGGCGACCTCCTCCTTGGGCTCGGCCTGTCCGCGGACGTCCTGCATCCGCACGCCCCAGCTCGCGTCTCCGGGCTCGTAGCCGCGAACCTGCCGGAGGTTGGCGGCGAGCAGCGGACCGAACAGGATCAGCATGTTGATGAAGAACAGGACGACGAGGCTGAACGCGAGGTTCGGGATCAGCCCGCCGATCGAGCCGATCGCGTGGAAAATCTGCCCGACGCCGTCGATCCAGCTCTTGTGCTGGACGAGCGCGATGATCCCGCCGATCACCGCCAGCAGGACGAAGATGATGATCGCCAGCTTGTACAGCCGGCGCCAGAACCAGGTCCGCCGACGGGCGACCACGTCCTCCTCGGCGATTTCGCGGTCGACGCCGTACATGCTCGGCCACGGCAGCATCCTTCGCGCGAGCACGTCGACCAGGCCCCGGAATGCGATCACGCTTCCGATCGTCGCCGCGATCGCGGCGGGGATCGACAGCCCCAGCTTGTCGTACAGCACGACGAAGAAAAGGGGGCTGGTGAACAGCGCCACCGCGGTCGCGGCGCGCCGCAGGCGGCGCCACTCTCCCGCGAGCATGGTCGCGTCCAGCCCCACGCGTTTCGCCCCGGTGCTCTCCTCGGCGTAAGCCATTTGTGCCAGCTCAGGGTACAGGGAGCGATGCCCCGGGCCAAAACGCCAGCCGGCCGGGCGCCCGCCTTGCACACGCGGCGGCCCGGGCGGCGATCAGCAGCTGTGCTCGGGCGTGCCGGCCGGCGAGGCGATCGGCCGGCCGATCACGAGTCCGGTGTCGGGATCGAGCACCGCCGCCGCCGCCTCCGCGCGCGAGGAGACCCCAAGCTTGCGGAAGCTCGAGGAGAGGTGACTCTTGATCGGTGCTCTCGGACAGGAACAGGCGGTCGGCGATCTCGGCGTTGGTCAGACCGGCTGCGACGAGCTGCAGCACCTGCTTCTCGCGCAGCGAGAAGGTCGTCCAGGAGATCCGTTCGCGGATCGCCCGCGGGACCGAGATCTGGCCCGCGAGCACCGCGGCGATCGTTCCCCGGAGCGCGCGCTCCGCATCGGGGTCGGCGACGAACCCGTCGACCCCGGCCCGCAGCGCTTTGCGGACCGCGGCGGTGCCACCGCCGGAGACGAGCACGATCGCGACCGTCGGCCGGAGCGCGTGCAGCAGTTCGACCGCCCCGCCGCGCGCGAGCAGCTCCTGGCCGCCCGCGAGCACGACCAGGTCGAGCTCGTCGCCCGCCATGTCGAGCAGGGCGTTCACGTCGCCGGCGCTCGCAACGACCGGGAACGAGCCGCGCTTGAGCGCGGCGGAGAGACGCCGGCTCTCGATCTCGTTGGCCACGATCCCGACCGCCCCGGTCACCGGTGCCGCGGCACTCGCGGGCGCGGTGCGAACGGTTGATATCGCCACGTCAGTCAGCTCCTTGCCGGCGCGAGGTCCCGCGCTCTACGTCCTCGATGTAGAAACGGTGTGGCGCCGGGAAACTTGCGCCAAACCACCGTGCCGCGGGCCGGGCAGCAGCGCCGCCCGCTCGACTCCTCGCCTACGCCGCCAGCGTGCAGGGGGTGGCATCCGCCTGCGTCAGCGCGCGCTGCAGCGCGCGGCGACCCCTGTGGTGGAGGCCGTGGACGGAGTTCTCGGAGCGGCCCAGGTGGTCCGCGATCTCGACCGGCGAGTAGCCGCCGAGGTGGCGAAGCACAAGAATTTCCCTCTGCACCTCGGGAAGCTCGGTCAGCGCATCGCGGAGCGCGCCCCGGAGGTGGTGGGAGTCGTACTGCGGACGGTCCTCGGCCACGGGCCGCTCGGAATCGTCGAGGATGGGCGTCCGGCGCCGGACGAAGTCGATCGCCATGTTGTGGGTGATCCGCAGCAGCCACGCCGAGAACGGCACCGAGCGCTGCTCGTAGGAGCGGATCGCGGTCATCACACGCGTGAACACCTGCTGGACCACGTCTTCGGCGTCGTGATCGTTGCGCACGATCGAGCGGGCGTAGCCGTAGACGTTGCCCGAGAAGCGGGTGTACAGATACTGCATCGCCGCCTGATCTCCCTGCTTGGCTCGCGCCACCGCGCGCGCGACCTCACCCGGGCGCCGCTCGTCTTCGAGCGTCCGTTTGCTCTGAAAGCACCCCTGCGACATGTGATTTCTCCTCGTCCTGTGTCGGCCTTAGGGCCGTCCGTTGGCTGGCCGCTGTGATCTCCATCACACTTTTCGTAGGCGGCTCGGGCAAGGTACGAAGTGCCGATTTCTGGTCGATTAGAATCCGTGTTAGTTCGGAATTAGTCGGATTACTCGACGTTCAGTCGGCCGGCGGGCGCCGTTAGAGCGGCAGGTCGAAAAAGCCGATAAGCCCTTAACGGATCCCGAGATGGAGGAGCCGATGGCCCCAGAACAGCGCGACAGGCCGGTCGACGCCACCGCCGATCCCGGGCGGATCGCCCCGGCGATCTATGACCGCCTCCCGTACGCGCTGGTGGTGGTGGACGAGCAGGGCAGCGTGCTGCGGGCCAACCCCGCCGCGATCGACATGGGGTGGCACACGGACGACGGCGCGCCTCCGACGGTGTGCCACGAGATGTTCTCGTGCCAACGTGCGGGCGGCCCGTGCGCCCACGGGTGCCTGGTGCAACGGGCCTCGCAGAGCGGTGAGAACCTGCCTGAGATCCGGATCGACACGCTCCCGGGCTCGGCCGTGAGCGCCTTCTGGGTGACGGTCGTCCCGCTCGGGCTCGACTCGGGCGTGCTGCTTCACCTGCGGCCCGGAGACGCGCGCGACCGCCGGCGCCGCTCTGATCCGCACTGGATCAAAGGGCCCGAGCTGACGATCAAGGCGCTCGGGCGGATCCGGGTTGACTCGAGCGAGGGACCGCTGGGTGGGCAGCTGGCTGCAGCAGCGGTCCGGCCAGATCCTCAAGTACCTCGTCTGCGAGCGCGACCGGGTCGTCCAGGCCGAGGAGATCGCGGAGGCGCTGTGGCCGTCGTCGGGACGCCAGGCGCTCTCCAGCGTCAGGCACTTCATCCACGGGCTGCGCGACAAGCTCGAGCCCGGCCGCCCGCCCCGGGCAGAGTCGACCTTCGTCGTCACCGTCCGCGGGTGGCTACGCGATCAACCGCCGCCACGTGCGGATCGACGCCGACACTTTCTGCGAGGCGGTGCGAGACGGCCTCGCGGCGGCGGATCGCGACGACGGGGAGAGGGCCGCCCAGCTGCTCGAACTCGGGATGTCCCTGTATCGAGGCGATCTGCTCGAGGACGAGCCCTACGCGGAGTGGGCGATGCCCGAGCGCGACCGGCTGCGCGCGATGGCCACCGACAGCTTGCGGGCGCTCGCCCAGATCGCGCTCGAGCGCGGAGACCACGGGACGGCGATCAAGCACTTCGACCGGCTCGCCGAGTTCGAGCCGTTCGACTCCGACATCCACAAGGAGCTGTTCCGGGTGCTGCTCGTCGCCGGCAAGCGGAGCGAGGCGCTGCGGCGCTACTCCACGTTCCGCGCGAGGCTCAACAAGGAGTTCGGCGCCGCGCCGGGGTTCGCGCTCTCAGACCTGCAGGCCGCCTGAGCGCGGAGCGCGCTCAGACCGCGCCCCGGCCACCGAGCACGACCACGACCGTCCGCGCCAGCAGCCACAGGTCGAACAGCCAGCTGCGGCGGTTGAGGTACTCGATGTCGAGCCGGACCATGTCCTCGTAGGAGCGCTCGTTGCGTCCACTCACCTGCCACAGGCCGGTGATCCCGGGCCGACCGTCGAACCGGCGGTGGTACCAGGCGGGGTACTCGGCGACCTCATAGGGGATCGGGGGCCGGAAGCCGACCAGCGTCATCTCGCCCCGCAGCACGTTGAGCAGCTGCGGGAGCTCGTCGAGGCTGGTCCGGCGCAGCACGCGCCCGACGCGGGTCACGCGCGGGTCCGGGTGGAGCTTGTAGATCCGAGGGGTACTGCCGTTCTCCGCGTCGGGCTCCGCTCGCAGCCGCCTCGAGATCATCTCGCGCACGAAACGCGCGTGCGCCGCGGGGTCGGCGTCGTGGCGCATCGTCCGGAACTTGATCATCCGGAACGGGCGCGCCCCGCACCCGAGGCGAACCTGGCGGAACAGGACCGGGCCGCGCGAGTCGAGGCGGATCGCGATCACGATCGCCAGCAGCAGCGGTGAGGTGAGGACGAGCAGGGTGGACGCGATCGCGACCTCGATCAGCCGCATCATCCCGCGGCCGACCCGCCTCGCGAGCCGCCGCCGGCCCGCCAGCCGCAGCGCGTAGCCCGGATGGCGTACGAGCAGGCGCGCCCAATCGCGTGCCGAGGAGCACAGCGAGCGACCCACTCGCACCGACGCACGTCCGCCGGTGTCCAGCAGCTCGACCGAGCGCACGTAGTGGAGCTCGACCCCGCGGCGGCGAAGCTGCAGGCACACCGCGAGGTCCCTGAGCGACGGCTGGGTCCGTTTGCAGCAGCGGATTGCCTCCTCGAGATCCGCACGGCGAATCGCGAACGCCTCGTCGAGAACCCATTCGACCCGCGAGTACTCGCCGGGGCTGGGAGCCGGCCGCGTAGACCCCAACAGCTCACCCGTGCCCGCCCGCAGCGCCGGCGCTGCGATCCCCGCGTACGGGTGCCGGTCGAGGTGCTCGACCAACGATCTGAACGAATCGGGCGAGGCGGGCTCGAGCGTGGGGGTGAGGACCACCAGCACATCGGCGCTCGAAGCCGCGGCGGCGGCCGCGAGCGCATCCATGATTCCGTCGCGGTCGGTCAGCCACGTCGCGCGGGCGCCCGGCGCGTGGCCGGCCGCGAACGACTGGGTCCCGTCTGCCGAGCCGAGATCCACGAACAGAAGCTGCGCTCCGGCCGTCGCTGCGGCTTCGCGGATCGCCGGCAGCGAGGCGGCCAGCTCGTCGCGCGAGTTGCGCGTGATCAGCACCACCTCGGCGCTCAGCGGCCGGGGCTCGACGGATTCGACGACGAGCGGAACGGGGGCGAACGCGGCTGCCGTGACGTTCATCGTCGCGCGCTCCACCCGCGTCAGACCGTCGCGTGGTTGTTGACCGCGAGGCCCCGGAGCTCCAGTCCTGAGTCGGGAGCGAGGACGCATCTGGCGGCCTCGGCTCGCGACGACACACCGAGCTTGCGGAAGCTCGACGCGAGATGGCTCTTGACAGTGCTCTCGGACAGGAACAGCCGGACCGCGATCTCGCCGTTGGTCAGCCCGGCCAGCAGCAGCTCCAGTACCTGCTTCTCGCGATGGCTGAAGACCGGCTGGGCGATCGTCGTCCGCATCGGCCCGGGCACGCACAGCTGCCCGGAGAGGACCGCGTCGATCGTCGGCACCAGCGCGTGCTCGAGCTGACGATCGTGGACCAGCCCTTCGAGGCCGGCCTGCACCAACCGCCGGCACGAGGCCCCGACAAAGCCAGAGGCGACGAGCACCAGCGGCGCGCCGTCGAGCCCCGAGCGGAGGACCTCGACGTCCTCTGCCGAGGTGAAGGGCTCGAACGCGAACGCGAGCACCACGACCGCCGGAAACTCGCGGCGAACGCCCTCGACCAGCTCGCGCGTCGAGTCACACGCGACCGCGACGTCGTACCCGCCGAGTTCCAGCGTCGCCTCGATCCGCGCCAGCGACGTCCCGTCCGCGGCGCAGACCGCGACCGTTGCGGTGTCGGGGCGCGCTTCCGTCCCGGCCATCGCCTTGCCTGCTGCTCCCGCGCCCGTTGCCACACTGACAAAACGGCTCGACGGTGGACGTCTTGCACCCATGGGTATGAAAAACGGACGAGCGCCGGAGTTGGAATCCAACGGCCTGGGGAGAATTGCCTGGAATCCAGGCACGCGGGAGATGAAAGACGCGCGCTCCCGCGCCGTTAACAGGTTGGGGATGGGCAACTTGGCGCGAGCGATCAGGTCCGGGGCCGGGCAAGTCCGCCGGACGCTGGTGGTGCTGCCCGCGCTGGGCTGTGTGCTGCTCGCACTGGGCTGCGCGGGTGCGACGGGCGCGAGCGCCAGCCCCAGCGCGGCCGGGCCGCAGTCACCGCCGACGAGCGCGACGGCCGTGGCCGTCGACGCACCGACGCTCGTGTCCGGCTTCCACGCGGTATCGGGGATCAACGGCTACTCGGTGTTCAAGCTGTCGCCGGTTCAGCGCGACCAGCAGCTTGCGGCGATCGAAGCCGCCGAAGTCAAGGTGGTCCGCAGCGACTCGGTCTGGAACCAGATCGAACCGCTCCCGCCGGGCCCGACCGGGCACGTCTACCAGTGGGCCGGCTACGACCAGTGGGTGACCGCGCTTGCCACCCACCACCTGACGTGGGAGCCGTTGATCGATTTCACCGTGGGGTGGGCGAAGACGTGTCCCGGATACTGCGCGCCGACCAGCGATTCGACCTACGCGACGTTCGCCCAGGCGGTCGCGGCGCGGTACGGCGCGAACGGGACCTTCTGGGCCCAGAACCCTCAGCTGCCGTACTACCCGGCCCAGTTCTTCGAGATCTGGGACGAGCCGGACAACAGCACCTTCTACATAGCCCCCGCTCGGTTCGCGACGATGTACAGCGCCGCCCGCACCGCGATCCACGCAGTCGACCCCACGGCCAGCGTGATCGTCGGGGGGCTATCCGACGACGCGCGCCTGCCCGGGTACAACCCGAGCCACGACTACCCGGCCGTGTACGCGTACCAGATGTTCGGCTCAGATCCGGGCTTGAAAGGCAACGTCGACGGGTTCGGGCTGCACCCGTACGCCGCCACCGCCGCCGACGTCGTCGAGTGGACCGTCCACTTCCGCCAGGTGCTCGACTCGATCGGCGAGGCCTCGGCCCCGATCGACATCACCGAAATCGGCTGGACTACCGGGGATCCGAGCAGGGAAGCGTGGCGCGCCTCGATGATGAGCGCGGTCGCGGGCGAACTCGCTCGCTCCGACTGTGGGGTCCGGCTGCTGGCCCCGTACGACTGGGTCAACCCTGGCATCGACGACTCGACCTCCAATCCCGACTTCGGGCTGATCGACTCGAGCGCGTTGAACACGAGTCTGCGGCCGGCGGGGACGGCGTGGTTCAAGGCGTTCAGCCAGGCCGCGACGATGCCCGTGCTGAGGCTCTGCCACCCGGCGCCGGTGAAGCCCAAGCCCAAGCTGAAGAAGCACCGCAAGCCGAAGCCCAAGCGCCCCTCGAAGCACAGGCGCTCGGCAAAGCGCCCGCGCCCGGCCAAGCACCGGCGCTAGACGGCAGCCGAGCAGCCGCCGGCGCGTCCTACTTCGCGCAGGTCGGGAACACCCGGCTCGTGGTCGCGGATCGTCCGCGTTTGTAGCGGGTGACGAGCTTGACCTTGAAGGTGCCGTGTGGCGGGTGGCTCAGCGTGACCGTCTTGACGTTGCGACCGCGGACGGTGCGGGTGTGCCTGCCGCCGACCCACACCGCGACCGCCACCGCGTGGGTGCCGTGGCGCTGCGGCACCGCGAGCCGGACCGGGGCGCTGCACTTTCGGGTCGGCTTTGCGCAGTTGCCGTAGTACCTGCCGCTGACGAGCTGCTTGCCCGTGGTCGTGACCGCGACGATCTTCACGGTGAACGAGGATCGGGGGAGATTCGACAGCACGAACGGTGCGGTGACGCGGCTGCCGCGCAGGCTCTTGACCCGCCGGCCGTTGACGTACACGGTCGCGGACCGCAGGCGCACGCCGCCGCGCTGGCTGATGCGCAGCCGCACGGCGGTGGTCCGAACGCACGCCTTGCCGCGCGCGACCACGTGCGTGCCGCCGCCGCTCGAGCTGATCGAGAGCGCGGTCCGCGGCGCCGGGCCCAGGGTGGTCGGCTGCAGCCCGCACCCCTGGCCGGTTCGACCGATCCGCACGATGCTCGCGGACTGGGTGATGTACAGGCAGCCGTGCGAGTCCACCGCCGCGAAGTCGCCCCGGCTTCCGCCGGTGAAGAGGTCCTGCTCGGACGGCAGGATGCCGAGCGCGAAGTCGACCCTGGTGACGATGCCGTTGTTGCGATTGGCCACCAGGTAGGAAGGCTCGCCGGAGGTGTGGGCCCCGAACGCCAGCCCGTCGGCGTACGGGACGTCAGCGATGCTGTCGACCCGCCCGGGCGTCAGGCTCCGAGTGCCGTCGATCCGCACGACGTGACCGTCGCTCTCGGCGTACAGCGTGCCGCTGACGCTGTCGAACGCCATGCCGTCGACGCCGGGCGCGTACGTGTACGGCGTCACGGTCCCCGGCCCGCTGTAAAAGCGCGAGACGCGAAAGATCGTCGAGCCACACTGGTCCTCGGAGACGAACAGGTCGCCGCTCACCGGGTCGATCGCGAGCCCGGTGGCGCACGGTACCTTCGCGACCGTCCGGATCACTTCTCCCGAGTCGGGATCAACCTGCACGATGTCGCCGGCGGCGTAGCGGGCGAGGTAAACGGCGCCGCTCCGCGAGACGACGAGCCCGGTGATCAGGCCGGGGATCGGCGACGGCGTCAGGCGGGTGTCCGGGGAGGCTGCGCCGCCGCCAGGCTGGAAGCGGTAGATGTTGCCGTCGGCACGGTCAGCGACGTACAGGTTGTCGGACTGGTCGAACGCGATCCCGATCGGCCCCCAGTTGTTGGCCAGCGACTCGGGAAACCCGTTCGCGTAGTCGCTCGCCTGATACCCCGGGGCGGTGCTGTACGCACCAGCCGCCGCGGGCAGCGCCAGCAGCAGCGTCGCCGCGAATGCCGCTGCGCGCGCCGCTCGGTGTCTGAGTCGCATCCTGGATCGCCTCCCAACCGCTACTTCGCACCTGCTTATACCAGCCGTATCTGCCCTCTCAGCCGGAGCTCATACGAAAACCATCCGGCCAGAAGAAGCGTCAGGAGGAGCCGTACGCGTACGCGTAGCGCTCGTCCCTGGCAGCGGCGGGCCTGGCGTCGGTGATGACCACTCCCGCCGGACGTGCCGGGAAGCGGTCGAGCGTCGCCCGCGCCGCTTGCGCCTGCCCGCGCGTGGTGCGCGACTCGCGGGCGCAGATCACGACCGCGTCGATGTAGGGGAGCACCTCGAGCGTGTCGGCGACCGGCAGCAGCGGGCTCGAGTCGAGCACGATCGCGTCGTAGACGCCGCTGACCTGGGCGATGAAGTCGCTGAACCTGCGCGACCCGAGCAGCTCGCCCGCGCGCGAGGTCGCGGCCCCGGACGGGATGCAGACGAGCTTCTGCGGCGTCCACACCGAGCCGTTCCCATTCTGCGGCTCGTCGCCGGTCGCGCCCGCGAGCGTCAGCGACTCCGGCAGCTCGACGGTGCGCAGGATCTGCTCGGGCGACGCGGTGCCCACGAGGTACTCGCTGATCCCCGGCGTGTTCTCGATCCCGAGACGCGTCGCGAGCGCCGGCCGGCGCAGGTCGCAGTCAACCAGCAGCGTCCGCTTGCCGGAGGCCGCCATCGCGAACGCGAGCGAGCTCGCCACGGTCGTCTTGCCCTCGCCGGCGACGGTGCTGGTCACCAGGATCGAGCGCGGTGGGTTGTGATGGTCGAGCAGCTCGAGGTTCCGCCGCAGGATCCTGAACTGCTCGATGTCCGCCTCATGCTTGGCTCGGGATCCGTTGGCGACGCCCGCCACCCGGCCCATGCTCCGCTTGCCGACGTATCCGAGCAGCGGAAGCTGGAACGAGGAGTCGATCTCCGCGGGACCGCGCAGGCGGCGGTCCATCGAGTCGCGGATGAACGCCGCGACGATCCCGAGCAGCAGACCGAGCGCAAGTCCGAGCAGCACGCTCTTGGTGCGGCCGCTCGAGCTCGCCGCGGCGCCGGGCTGGGCGAGCTTCACGATCTGAGCGCTGGTCGCGACCGTCCCCAGCGTCTCCACGCGGGCGAGCTCGTTTTCGTAATAGCTGAGCGGGCTGGCGGGCGACGCCGACCGCTGCAAGGGCGGCAGGCCCGCAATCCGCGTCCGGATCGCGCTCGCGACCCGGGCGTACTGTGCCCGGGCGCGCTGGTTGTCCTGCGCCGCCAGCGCTGAGGCAGCGGCGTTGGCGAGCGCGGTCGCCGCGGCGGGGCTGGAGCCGGTCGCATCGATCTGGAGCAGCCCCGACTGCTGCGAGACCTCCGTCGAGATCGCGCCCGCCAGGGTCGCGACCGGAAGCTTCGACTTCAGCTGGTGGCGGACCTGGGCGATCACCGCCCGTCCGGTGACGGCCTGGGCGTTCTGCGCCGCGAGCGTCGACGGGCTCTGGGGGACGTTCGAGCCAAGCCCGACGACGCTCAGCTGCTCGCTCGGATCCTGGAAGGACACCTGGGAGCTCGCCGTGTACACCGGCTTCTTGTGGATCACGGTCGCGAAACCGGTGCCGGCACCGACGATCGCGAGCACCACGATCATCAGCCAGTTGCGGCGGATCACGCGCGCGTAGTCGCCCAGCGTCATATAGCGCCCTGCGGGCATGGTCGGGTCGGTCGTCATTCCTCGCAAACAGAACGACCGGCCGGCGAGAAACTTTTGGTCTCTTTCGGTCGGTGCGGCGGCGCACCGAGCGCCGCCGCTGAGTAGCTTTGCGCCGCTGTGGCCGCAGAGCGCCCCGAGCTGTCCGTGATCATCCCCGTCCGCAACGGCGAGGCCTCGATCCCGCCCCTGCTGCGAAGCCTCGACGCCCAGACGCTCGACCGAGCGCGGTTCGAGGTGATCGTCGTCGACAACGACTCCTCTGACCGGACCGCCGAGGTGGCGCGCGCTCACGGCGCGCGCGTGGTCTCAGAGCCCGTCGCGAACCGCTCTCGCGCCCGCAACCGCGGCGCCGCCGAGGCCGCCACGCGCCTGTACGCGTTCACCGACGCCGACTGCGTGGCCCACCCCGAGTGGCTCGAGGCGCTGCTCGGCTGCCGGTCCGCCGCCCCCCTCCTCGCCGGCGACGTGCGGGTCCGAGTGCGCGAGCACCCGAACGCGATCGAGCGCTACGAGGCGATGTGGCGGTTCGGACAGGAATCGTGGGTGCCGCAGGGGTGGGCGGCGACCGCGAACCTGCTCGTCCGCGCCGAGGCGTTCGACGCGGTCGGGGGATTTGACCCGACCTGGCGCCACATCGGCGAGGACGTCGACTTCTGCTTCCGGGCGCGAGACGCCGGCTACGGGCTCGGCTACTGCGCCGGGGCGGTCGTCGACCACGACGCCGAGCGGGAGCTCCGGCCCCTGCTGGAGCGCTGTTATCGCCACGGCTACTCGGTCAACCAGGCGTACTACCGCCTCGGGGCTGGGTACCGCGCCTGGCGGCGTCCCGCGCCCGCTCTGTGGGGCGATGCCGCGCTGCGCGAGAACGGACAGCGCCCCGGCGACTACGACGCCCGCGAATGGCGCAAGATGGCGCGCCTCGCCCGGCTCGGCTACTCGGCCCGGATCGCCGGCTCGGTCTGGGCCGAACTGTCTCGCGCGCGCTGAACGTCGCCGTCGAGGCTCGCGAACAGCTCCTCCGGCTCCTCAAGCACCAGCCGGCGGGCGATGTCGATCCCCATCTTCACCGCGTGGTCCATGTTTCCAATCTCGTAGCGCCAGGAGCCGAACCGCCCGCGCGAGAACACGTCCCGCTGCGCGAGCCACGGCTGGATCACGCCCAGCGCGGCGTCGCGCTCGAGCGTCGGGACCGGGTACGCGTACGGGATGTCCTCGACGTGGACCGAGACGACCGGCGGCCGTCCCTCGACCACCGCCGCCTCTCGTAGCCCGCTCTCGACGCGCCGCTCCAGCCCGTCGCGCGGCTCGGGCTTCTCCGGTGAATAGGAGGTCTCGGTCATGTACGCGCAGTAGCGGCCCACATCTCCGCCCGGCACGTTCTCCGGCGAGTACTTGGCGAAGTTCGTGGCGCGGTAGAACGGCGCGTGGTCCTGGGGGAAGTACAGCCACGACTTGTCGTCGGCAAGCGGCATCTCGTACCCGACGCCGACCATCCAGACGCCGTTGTGCCGCAGCCGTCTCGCCGCCGTGCGGAGCTCGTCGGGCGCACCCGCGACGGCCTGCACGAGCAGGTCCACCGGCATCGTCGAGACGAGCGCGTCGTAGCCGATCAGCTCGCCACCGCCGACGCTGACCGTCTGCCGCTCGACGTCGACCTGGACCACTTCCTCCTCGTAGCGGATCCGGTCGGCGAACCGCTCGGCCAGCCGTCGGTAGATCTCGCCGGTGCCGCCGGTCGCGGGAAACACGAACTGGTTGTTCGGCCCCCAGCCGACGTCGTCCTGCCCATCCTGGACGCTGCGCAGCGCGCGGTCGTAGTCGATTACCGACACGCGCTCCGCGATCCAGTGCGACGCCATCCACTCCGGCGGCGTCGCCCACACCTTGCGGTTGTAGGGCTCCATGAACAGGCGCGTGATCCCGCCTCCGAACGTCGCGCGCATCCAGGTCGCGAAGTCCATCTCCGAATCGCCGCCGCCGGCCGCCGCGAGCCCGTCCAGGCACTCGGTGATCAGCCGCTCGGGAAGGTGACGGAGATTGTTCTGGAACGGATAGGGCACCCAGCGGTCGTCGAAGCGCACGTACGAGGACCGATCGTGGCTGAGGATCTCCTCGCCCATCACCTCTTCGAGCAGTTCGTCGAACGCGTTGAAGTGGCTGAACACGACGTGGCCGCCGAGATCCCACGTGAAGCCGGCCGGATCGACGACCGACGAGGCGAGCCCGCCGGCGTGAGCGGCACGCTCGAGGATCACCCAGTCGCGGTGCCCGAGGCGGTCGAGTTCACGCGCGCACGCGAGGCCGCAGGGGCCCGCGCCGATGATCAAGATCTGCTGGCTCTCCATGCGGCGGCGAACGGTAGCCTGCCGCCGGTGCCGGATGCGCCACCAGTGCGGGTGATGTTGTCCTGCTCGGGACTCGAGCACGCCCATCGGGGCTTCGAGTCCTTCGCGCGCGAGTGCTTCGACGAGCTCCGCGACGAGCCGCGCCTGGACCTCCGGCTGGTGAAGGCGACGGGGGAGAGCGGCGACCGCGAGCTGGCCGTCCGGGCGATCACCCGCGACGGTCGCCTGGCGCAGATGTTCAAGGGTCGCCAGAACGGCCCGATCAAGGCCGAGCAGTTCGCGTTCGCGTTCAGCCTCCAGCGCGAGATCGTCCGCTGGCGCCCGCAGGTCATCTACTTCAGCGAGTGGTTCACCGGCGTCGGCCTCAACAAGCTTCGCGCGGTCAACCGCCAGCAGTACGCGCTCGTCCTTTCGAACGGGTCGATGGCGGCCGGGGGCTTCGAGCCGTTCGACCGCGTTCACCAGCACACGGCCCCCGCGTTCGAGTACGTGCTCGAGCGCGGCGCCGACCCGGCCAGGAACATCCTGCTGCCGGTGGCGTTCCGGTTCTCGCCGGAGCTCGAGCTCCCGTCGGACGACGAGCGGGGCGCCCTGCGGGAGCGGTTCGGACTGCCGTCCGACCGGACGATCGTGATCAGCGTCGCGGCTCTGAACCGCTGGCACAAGCGGCTCGACTACGTGATCGAGGAGCTCGCGCGCCTTCCCGAGCCACGACCGTTCCTGCTCCTCGTCGGGCAGCCCGAGGCCGAGACCGAGGGCCTTCGCTCGCTCGCGACCGAGCTGCTGGGCGATGACGGACACAGCTTCCGCAGCGTCCCGCGGCCGGATGTCGATCGGCTGCTGCGGGCCGCCGACGTGTTCGTGCTCGCGTCGTTCGCGGAGGGCCTGCCCCGAGCCCTCGTCGAGGCGATGGATCGCGGCCTGCCCTGCCTCGCGCACGATTACGGGATCCCGCGCTACGCGATGGGCGACCACGGCCGGCTGGCCGATCTGCACCAGCCCGGAGCGCTCGCCGGGCTGATCGGGACCGGCGAGGAGGAGGGTTGGCGCGACCCCACCGAGGCGCAGGCCCGCCACCGGTTCGTCTACGACGCGTTCAGCTGGGACCGGCTCCGGCCGGAGTACGTCGAGCTTCTTTGCGGGGCCGTGGGGCGGGCGGACTTCAACGGCAGCGCCGCCCGCTGATGCTCGATCGTCTCCGCGGGCGCTGGCCCGAGGATCGCGTGAGACGCTCGAATCTGCTCTGGTGGTACGCCAGCAGGGCATGGACGAGGTGGGTCGCCAGGGAATTCGGCGCGTTCGGCTCGGATTCGATGCTCGTGGTGCCCTGCTGGGTGTTCGGCGCCGGCGAGATCACTGTCGGCGAGCGAGTATCGATCGGTCAGTGCACGCGGCTCGGCGCGCTCGACGGGGCGAAGATCACGATCGGCGACCAGTGCGAGATCACGGGCGGATCGTCGTTCTTCGCGCGGACCGAGGGGATCGAGATCGGGCGCGGGGTCCTGATGGCGTGGAACGTCCAGATCTACGACGCCGAGCACGCGATCGCAGCCCCCGACCGCCCGATCCGAGACCAGGGCCTGGCGCGGGGAGGGAAGGTGCGGATTTGCGACGGGGCGTGGCTCGGCGCGAACGTGGTCGTGCTCCAGGGCGTGACGATCGGGCGCAACGCCGTCGTCGGGGCCAACTCGGTCGTCACCTCGGACATTCCCGACTTCGCGACCGCGGTCGGGACTCCCGCGAGGGTGATCAAGGAGCGGGCGGGCGCCGCCGTCGCAAACGGCAGCGGCTCAGCCGCGCCGCACCAGCAGGATCGAGGGTGAGCGCGTCCAGACCTGGTCGATCTGATCCGTGCGCGCGTGCACGCACTCGTCGAGCGTGTCGGTGACCCCCGGAAGGTCCGCGCCGTAGTCGTGGAACGCGGCGACGCCGCCGGGCGCGAGCCGCTCCCAGACGAGCTCGAAGTCCGATCTGACGTCCGCCGGAACGTGGCTGCCGTCGACGAACGCGAACGCCAGCCGATCGACCGGAACCGGCGTGGACGTCGAGTCGCCGGCGAGCACCGTGAGGTTTCCGCAGCCGCTGGTGACCTCGTCGAACACGGCGCGCTGGTTGCGATCGCCGAGCCGGTGCGCGTACAGCTCGCGCATCGTCCAACCCTGGACCGTGGCGGTCGGGTCGAAGTCGGGATCGAACACGTCGACGGCTACCACCCGCTTGCCGGGAGCGTTGCGGGCGAACCAGCCGCACAGCTTCGCGGTGCCGCCCCCGAGTAGGACGCCGATCTCGAGCGCGTCGCCCTCGACGCGGTCGAGCCGGTGGCGCTCGATCTCCTCGAGCAGCACCTCGTAGCCGACCGAGTCCGCCCACGGGGGAGGCGGCGAGAAGCCCCAGCGGCGGCGGAACCGCGCGGCGAGCAGCCGTGCCCGCAGGCGTTCCTGCGACGCCTTCAGCTGTTGCGCCACCACTAGCGCGCCGGTCCGGCCGCCAGCTCGACCGGCGGTTGGTCGGCGGGCCCGAAGTAGTCGATCGGCCGGGCGGGCGCGCCGACCGCGACGGTGTACGCGGGGATCGGACGGGTCACGACCGAGTTCGCGCCGATGAACGCGCGTTCGCCGACGTCGGCCATGATCGTGCACTTGGTCGTGATCACGGCGTCGTCCTCGATCGTGATCGGATGCCAGTCGTAGCCCTGCTCGAGCATCGGCTTGTCCAGATCGCGGAACCGGTGCTGGCCGTCGAGCAGGATCGTCGTCTGCCCGAACGTGCACCGCTCGCCGATCTCGATCGTGGTCGTGCACTGGATCAGAACCGAGTACGTGAACACGCTCCGCGAGCCGATCGTGACGCGCCCGTTGCCCGAGATCTCGGCGCGGAAATCGCGCCTGAACTCGACGCTGTCGCCGACGATGAAGCTTCCCTCCCCGGGCATGAACAGGCTGAACCTGGGCCCGAGATAGGTACCCGCGCCGAACCTGATATCGGCCTGGGGGTGACGCAGAATCACCCACCGCTTGCGCAACCACGACGCGACCCGCGGAGCGGGCCCGTAGGCGATCCGCGACGGCAGCCATCGCAGGTGTTCGGTGGCGCGCGCCAGCCAGGCCGAGACGCTCATCCGGCCGCCTCCCACTCGGCCAGGAACTGGGGGGCGAGGCGCTGGCGGCACACGAGGTCGTAGTTCTTCCACACGAACGGCCCGAGCAGCGGCAGCCCGGGGGGGACGAAGCGCGCCAGCCGCGAGGGGCGCCCGCGGGCGTGCGGCCATTCGGCCGCGGTCCGGAACTCCTCGTAGAAGTACGCGCGCTCATCCGGGTAAAGCGTGGTGAACCGCCGCTCGGACACCGCGATCCGGCGCAGGTTTCGCCTCCACCCCTCGAGCGTCTCGGTCTTCAGGTGCTCGGCCGCGGCGGCCCGGTTGTACAGCACCCGGAAGCCGTGCTCGGACAGCCTGCGGGCGAGCTCGAGGTCCTCGTACCCGTACGGGAAGCGCTCCTCGTCGAAGCCGCCGACGCGCTCGAGCAGTGACCGCTTCACCGACGCGTTGCAGCTGTAGAACTGGGTCCAGTCGATCTCGACGCCGTCGATCCTGCGGTAGTCGAACTGGATCCCCATCTCGAGCCACCGCATGAACGGCGTCACCTTGACCGACGACGCCCAGCGGACGTCGCCCAGCACGCCGACCTCGGGCTCCGGGTGCGCGCCGTGCCATTCGAGGTGTTCGGCGATCAGCCGCCGACTCGGCACGATGTCGTCGTCGAGGAACAGGATGATCGGCGCGCTCGCCGTCCGCCAGCCGGCGTTGCGCGCGCCCGACGCACCGGGGCGGCCGGCGCGCAGCAGCCGGGCTCCCGCCGAGCCGTCGAGCTCGAGCGCCTCGGCGCCCGCGTCGAGCACCACCAGGACCTCGAAATCCTGCCCGGCGGGCTCCTGGCGCGACAGCGCGCCGAGCACCTTCCGCAGCGTCTCGCCGCGGCCGAGCGTCGGGATCACGACGCTGAGCGTCGGCATCGCCGCTACGCGGATCCCCGGGTCCGGGCGGGCCGCAGCCCGATCGCGTGCGCGCGGGCCGCGTTCAGCGAGTCCTGCCTGGCGCGCCGCGCGGAGGCGCTTCCCGCGACCGCGGCCGGCGAGTGCGCACCGGCGCGCAGCAGGAACCCGCCGACGTTCACCAGCGCGATCAGCCGCGCGAACGCGCGGCCGCGGCGTCGGGTCAGCCACACGTACGTGCTCGCGTGCCAGCGCGCGTGACGCGCGGGTCCCCACGCTTGCACCGTCGCTGCCGACTCGGCGTGGCCGACGCGGGCGCCGGGCTCGTACCGCGTGGTCCATCCCGCCTGCCGCAGGCGCCAACCGAGGTCGAGGTCCTCGGCGTACATCCACTGGCGCTCGTCGAACCCGCCCGCCTGATCCCACGAGCTGCGGCGCACGAGCAGGAACGCGCCGACTGCCCACGGAACGTCGCGGGGTTTGGCCGGGTCGAACCCGGAGCCGAGGCACCACCGGCGGGAGAGACTGCGGCTGGCGCTGAGCCCGCCGAGCAGATACGCCACCGTGAAGGGCAGCGTCGGGAACGGATACACCGACTGCTGGGTGGAACCGTCTGGGAGGATCAGGCGCGGCGCGATCACGCCCGCCTCGGGGTGCGCTTGCCCAGCGGCGTGCAGCCGCGCGAGCGCGCCTGCCTCGAATCTGATGTCAGCGTTGGCTGGTGCCAGCCAGGGCGAGGAGGTCCGGGCGGCAACCAGGTTCACGGCCGCGCCGAAACCGAGGTTCTCGGCCGACGCGACCAGCGTCACCCACGGGAACCGCTCGGGCACCATCGTGGCCGAGCCGTCCGTGGATGCGTTGTCGACCACCCACACGTCCGCGAGCCCAGTTCGCGCATCCTCGCGCAGCGACTCGAGGCACTCGGCCAGCAGCTCGCGCGTGTTCCACGAGACGACGGCGACGGTGATTGGCGCGGGCGCTTCACCCCGCTCGGGTCCGGCCTCCCGGGTGGCCGAGCCGAGCGCGCTCACAGGTACCCCAGGAGCCGCATCTTCCGTTCGATCTCCTCGGCTTCGCTCGCCGACAGCACGTCGGGCTCGACGTTGACCTCGCTCGTCGCCTGCGCGGCAGGGTGGTTGACCGCAGCCCGCAGCGCCTCGAGCCGCTCGCCAGCCCGGGCGGCCATCGCTCCCGCTTCTCGCAGCGGCGCGAGCTCCAGCGGGTCGGCGAGGAGGTCGTAGAGCGCCTCGTCGGCGGGGTCTGCACCACGTACGAGCTTGAATTGGCCCGAGACCGCCGCGGTCAGCGGCGAGGTCAGGCGGCCCACCTCCTCATCGTCGAGCTGCCAGTCGCCGACCAGCTCCGCGACTCGCTCCTCGCTCAGCTGGAACGGGTCCCACTGCGCGACCGGCAAGCCGGTCTCCAGACGCTCGGACCAGGGGTGGTCGCCGAGCTCCACGGCTGCGGCGATCCGCGACGGCAGCTCCGCGAGGCTGACCGTGCCCTCGAACGACTCCGCGCCCGGGCCGGCGACGATCAACGGCACCCGGAGCAGGCGCTCGTCGACCGACAGGCCGTGCGTCATCAGCCCGCCCTCGCCCAGGTTCTCGCCGTGGTCGGAGCACACGATCACGAGCGTGTCGTCGAGCACGCCGGCGCGCTCGAGCGACGCCAGCAGCCGTCCCACCCACGCGTCGACGTAGCGCAGCGAGGCCGCGTACAGCCGTCGCATCCGCGCGAACGCGGACTCGGGCACGCGCGTGACCCCGAGCCAGCTCTGGACGATCGAGTCGAAATTGAGATACCGGAACGCCTCGTCGGCGGCCCGCAATCGGGTCAGGGCGGAGGCTCGGGCGAAGCCGCGCGGCGGGAGGTACGGCGAGTGGCATTCGACGAGGTTCGCGAACCAGAAGAACGGCCGCTCGCGGTGCTCTCGGGTCCAGCGGCCGAACGACTCCTCCGCCTGCGCGGCACCGTCGTCGCCACGCGCGCGAATCGCCTCCAGGTCCCAGCGCAGCCGTCGCCGCAGCCCGCCGCCGAGCTGCGCGTGACGCGAGGTGTCGAGTTCGACGAACTCCTCGAAGCCGGTGTCGAATCCCGACGCCTTGCCCGCCCACACGTTCGTGGTCACGCCGCGGGTCTCGTACCCGGAACGGCCGAGGACCGTTGCGAGCAGCCGGTCGGACTGTGCCCTGACGACGGGCGCCGCGCTCTGCGGGCTCTGGACCGGCGCCTGCCCCAGGCCGAGGCCGCGCGCGAGCTCGCCGGTGAACATCGCCGTGTGCGACGGGAGCGTCCAGCTCGCCGTCGAGCGGACGCCTGGGACCGCGCGGCCGCGACGAGCCAGCTCCGCCAGCGCCGGACTCGATCCCGCCGGAGCGCCGAACGGCTCGACCGCGTCGGCACGGAGCGCGTCGAGCACGAGCAGCAGGACGTTGGGTCGGCTCCTCACGGGACGACGCCCTCGACGAACGGCACCTCGAACACCTTCTCGTGCGCGACCGGCCCGTGCCCGAAGTAGCGGTCCTCGCCGAACAGCTCCCCGTGGTCGGAGGTGACGACCACCCACGTGTTCGAGGGGAGCAGGTCGAACAGCCGAGCGAGCACCCCGTCGATGTACTCGACCGCCTTGACCTGGCGGCCGCGCAGCTCGGTGAGCGTCGACTGGTCGAAGAACTCGCGGGGCTCGGTCGGGAGGGCGTCCTCGGGCTGGTCGTCGAGGTGCTTGAACACTCCGTGGACGCCGGAGATCCGCGGCCACTGCGACGGGTCCTCGTCAGGCAGCGCGTACGGGTAGTGGGTTTCGCCGACGTTGAGCAGGTGGAACGACGGGCGCTCGTCGCTGAACGACAGCTTGTCGAGCATCGCCGCCATGTCGTTGTGGCTCGGCATCAGCTCGTAGCTGTCGAAGTCGCGGTTGATGACCGTGTGCGGGTTGAGCACCGGCATCGAGACCATCGCGTGGGTCGTGTACCCGAGGCCGTGCTTCAGGTACGTCGGCAGGAAGATCGACGGAAGCACCTTCGAGAACTCCATCCCCTCGATCCCGAGCCGCTCGCTGTAGCGCCGGAAGTCCTCCTTGTAGTACTCCGACGCGTACACCTCGGGCGGGCTCGAGTGCGGGAGCAGCCCCATCAAGAGGTTGTAGTGCGAGGGCGCGGTCCAGCTCGCGTAGCTCCAGCGCCGCTGGACGTCGCCGAGGGCGGTGAGGTTCTGGGGCGCGGCGTCGGTCAGCGAGTCGTAGCGGAGGCTGTCGAGCACGACGAACACGAGGTTGCGCGCGCCCGCCGGCGGCTGCGCCGGAGCGGGGATGATCGCGGGCGTGGTCCTCTCGCGCCCCGCTGCCCGCCGTCTCGGCCTGATCATGCTCCGGCCTCCACTTAGCCGAGGCGGCGGGTCAGCACGCAGCACAGCTGGGTGCCCTCGCCGATCACCCGCTCGACCCGCATCGAGCCCTCAGCGGCCGCGGCTCGCAGGTCGTCGAGCTCGACCATCGAGCCGCGCCAGCGGCTGTCCTCCTGTCCCCGCGGCGCGCGGCCTCTCAGCGCCCTCAGCTCGAGTTTCAATCGGGCGCCGAGCCGGCGGTGGCGATGGACCCTGGGGTCGTTGGAGATCTGGAACGCCGACCATCCGCCCGGGCGGAGCACCCTGCCGATCTCGACCACGTAGGAGAGCGTGATCGCGGGGTCTGGGATGTGCTGGAAGACCACGTGCGACACGCACGCGTCGACGGACGACGACTCGATCTGGGCGAGGCTGGTGCCGTCGCCGAGGATCCACTCGACGTTGCCCAACTCCGGGTTGTGTTCGCGCGCCAGCTCGAGCATCCGCGCCGAGACGTCGAGCGCCCGCACCGACGCCGCGCGCGCCGAAAGGCCGCGCGTCAACCGGCCGACGCCGCAGCCGATCTCGAGCACGGCATCGCCGGGCTCGACCCGCGCTCCGACCGCGCCGAGCAGCAGGTCGAGGTCGCGCTGTCCCTCCGCCCAGAACCGCGGCAGATCGGGGTCGCCGTAGTCCAGCCGGTTGTCGACGAAGAAGAACGCGTCCTCCTCGGCCCGCTGGTCCCAGTAGCTGCCCATCTCCGTAGGCATCGCTGCGCGCAGGCTACCGTCGCCGGTCTGCGCCCGCGCCACTTTGACCGAATCGTCAGACGACGGATTCACCACAGCTTCTCCTTGTATGGGGGATCATCGGCGTTTACTCCCGAGACCTCGCCGACGACCCGCGCCGGGGCGCCGACCGCGATCGAGTAATCGGGAAGCTCGCCGCGCACGACGCTGTTTGCGCCGACGATGCAGCAGCGGCCGATCGACGCCCCTCGCAGGACCGCGACGCGCTCCGCGAGCCACGTCCCGCGGCCGATCCGGATCGGCGACGCGGCGACCGAGTTGTGCATCACGTTCGGCCTGCCCTCGGCGAACGTGTGGTCGGAGTCGATCACGCTGCTGAACGCGCCGACGATCACGTCGTCCTCGATCACGATCGATTCCGACGCGGAGATCATGCAGTACGGCCTGATCCCGACGCGCGACCCGATCCTCAGAACCGGCGCCGGCCCGTGCCACGCGCGTGTCTCGACTGACAGATAGCAGCCGCCGAGGATCAGCGAGCTCGACCCGATCGCGATCTGGTGGGCGCCGAACACGCCGCCCGGCCGGTGGACGATCGACCCCTCGCCGAGCGAGTGAAACCGGCGTCGCCAGTAAGGGCGCGTTACCCGCGCGCGGAGCTCGACGCGGCGCATCGGGTAGCGCACGAGCTCGACCGCGGCCGGCGGCACAGCGGTCTTGAGTGAGGCGAGCTCCATCAGGCGGTCCCGCCCGCGATCGCCGGGGCGGGCCCCGACCGCCGGCGCAGGTAGCCGACGGCCTCCAGCAGCAACGGCCGCTCGAGCGCGAAGGTCGCGAGCACCGTGACGGCTGCGTAGAGCGCCAGCATCGCGATCGCGGCGGCGAGGCTCTGCTCGGGGCCCCAGACGGCGCGCAGCGCGAGGACCGGCACGGCGGCGATCGCCGTTGGCGCGAACGCGCGGAGCAGCTGGCGGAAGATCCCGACTCCCTCGAAGAACCGCGCCAGCACGATCCCGCGCAACACGAGCCCGAGTGCCTCGCCGAGCGCGAACGCGACCGCGAGCCCGACCAGCCCGTGGCTGTACATCAGCGGGATGCCGGCGCCGATCACGACCGCGGTCATCGCCACCGCCTGGACCGCCACCGGCCACGTGATGCCGCGCGCCTTGACGAACGCGAACCAGTTGTAGCCGACGTGGTGGACCGCGGTGACGATCCCCATGATCGCCAGCACCGGAATCGCCGGCACCCATTTGTCGCCGAGTCCGAAATGGACGAGATCGCTCGCGAACAGGGCGACGCCGAGCCCGAACGGAACCGCCCACATCAGCGACAGCCGGTTCGACTTGACGAAGATCTCCGACAGCAGCCCGACCCGGTCCTTGACCGCGCAGACCGCCGGGTACATCGTGTTGGTGACGATGTCGTCCGCCTGGTCGGTGAACTGGACGATGTTTCCGACCAGCGTGAACACGCCGAGGCCCGCCAGGCCGAGCGGGCCGACACCGACCAGGTAGATCACCTGGAACATCGCCAGCACGGCGACGGCGGAGATCGCCAGCGGCGCCGAGAACCTGAGGTAGCTGTGCAGCGTCCCGGCCTCGTAGCGCAGCCTGAGCCGGTACGGACACGCCCGCAGGGCCACAGCCGCTCCGGCCCACGACCCCGCGATCGCGCCGATCACGAAGCTCCAGACCCCGGCTCCCGCGATCGCGAGCACGACTGTCACCGCGAACGCGACGACCGGGTCGACGGCCGCCAGCTTCCGCAGCCGGCGGTAGTCGAGCTGCCGGTAGAACGTCGCCAGCGGGAACTGCAGCGCCGCGGCGGGGAGCATCAACAGCAGCACCAGCGAGGGGGCGAGCACCGCCGGCTTTCCGGACACGCCGGTGAACAGGAACGCGATCCCCGCCGCCAGCGGCACCACCGCGGCCATGAAGATCAGCTCGATCGTGAACGCACGCTGAAACGCGTGCTCCTGATCCTCGTCGGACTGCTGCACGTACTTGTCGTTCGCGCCGAACTGGGTCTTGAAGCCCAGGGCGGCCCACAGCGTGAAGCCGACCAGCCCCCACAGCCCGTAGTCCGAGCGGCTGATGAAGCCGGCCACGACGAGCCCGCGGACCGCGGTCAGCGTCACCACGCCGACCTGGAACACACTCGTGATCAGCATCCCGTTCGCGACGTGCCGGCGCACGTTGGCGATGCCGCGCAGTCGGTCGTCGCGCTGGGCAGGGGCCAGCTGTTCGGTTCTCGGCGCCTCCACAGTCATGCAATCCAATAACGGTCCGGGGAGGCGGAACTGACGCCGACCGAGCTTCTGTAATCTCGGCGCCCGATCGGTCCCGTGCAGCGCGCCCCAACTGTCAGCATCGTGATCCCGGCGCGCGACGCCGCTCCGACGATCGGTCGCACGCTTGACGCGCTCGGGCGCCAGCAGCTCGACGAGCCGTTCGAGGTGATCGTCGTCGACGACGGCTCGCGCGATCAGACGTGTGAGATCGTCGAAGCTTTCGGACCGCCGGTGCGATTGATCCGCTCGGGGCGCAGCGAGGGCCCCGGCGGCGCGCGCAACCGCGGCGCCGCCGCCGCGAGCGCGCCTGTACTCGCGTTCACCGACGCCGACTGCTTCCCGACGCCCCGGTGGCTCGCGCACGGGCTCCGGGCGGTCGGCGACGCGGAGCTCGTCCAGGGTCGGGTCGCACCCGACCCAAGCGTCGCTCGGACTCCGTTCGACAGGACCTTGTGGGTCGACGGTGACGGAGGCTTCTACCAGACCGCCAACCTGTTCGTGCGGCGCGAAACGTTCGCAGCCGTCGGGGGATTCCGGGACTGGGCGCTCGAGCGCCCGGGTCGCAGACGCTGGTCGGTCGACCGCAGACGCGGCCGCGCGACGAGGACGCCGATCGGCGAGGACACGCTGTTCGCGTGGGGCGCCATCCGGCTTGGGGCGCGCAGCGCGTTCGCGCCCGATGCCGTCGTCCACCACGCGGTCGTGCCCGGCGGCGTCGCCGACGCGCTGGCCGATCGATGGCACTGGACGCGAGACATGCCCGGGCTCGCGCGGCTCGTCCCCGAGCTCCGTCAGACGACCTTCTACCGCCGCTGGTTCTTCGGCGAATGGACCGCGCAGTCCGACCTCGCGTTCGCGGCGCTTCTGACGGCCGCGCTCACTAAGCGAAAGCTATTGCTGCTCGCGTGCGTTCCTTATTTGGACCGTGTTCGCAGAGAGTCATGGATCTATCGCGACGGCCGGGGTTCGCGCGCGTACGCGCTGCGCCGGGCCGTGGTTCACGCGGCCGGAGCGCCGGCGATCGACGCCACCACGCTTTGCGGCTTCATCGCCGGCAGCGTCGAGTGGCGCTCGCTCGTGCTCTGAGGGCCCGCGATGAACCCGGCGAGGACGCTCCGGGACCTCGACCTCCGCTCGATCGCGAGCGGCTCGCTCGTGTGGGCGGTGCCGCTCGTCGTAATCGCTGCGATCTACTTCTCGCCGCGACACCTCGCCTCGCCCGGCACCGTGGTTACCGGGCTCGTCGGCCTGATCGTGATCCTGCTCGCGGCGCAGCGCCCGGACCTCAGCCTGCTGGGGCTGATCGTGTTCCTGCCGTTCCAGGGCCTGCTGCTCGCGAAGCTTTGGAGCTGGGGGATGCCGGCCTCGGTCGTCAGTCATATCGGCGCGTGGAAGGAGGCGCTCGCGCTCGGCGTGATCGTCGCCGGCGTTCGCAACCTGATTGCCTCGGGCCGACGTCTCGACACGGTCGACCGGCTCGCGCTGGCCTTCGTCGCGCTCACGGTCCTGTACGCGGCGATGCAGCAGCTGTTCGTCCCCGGCGCGCCCTCGGGCTCGAACATCCGGTTGCTCGGATTCCGCGAGACCGGCGGGTTCGTGCTGCTGCTGTTCGGCGCCCGTCACGCCCCGTTCGGCGCGGGGTTCGCGCGGCGGGCGGGGCGCGCGGTCCTGGCCGTCGGCGCGGTCGTCGCCGGAGTCGGGATCTTCGAGGCGCTCTTCTCCTCCACCTGGAACAACTTCGTGGTCAACACGGTCAAGTACACCCAGTATCAGTCCGCGGTCCTACACACATTCGTCGCCAATCCGTTCGACATCCGCGTGTACGGGACCGTGGGAGGGGCGCGGATCGAGCGGATCGGATCGGTGTTCCTCAATCAGCTCACGTGTGGCTGGTACCTGATCGTCCCGTTTGCCGTCGGGCTCGAACGGGCGGTGAGGCGGACCGCCTCGCCGCTGGTGCTGCTCGGCACCCTGATGATCGGTGCGGCGCTGCTGCTGACCCAGACGCGCAGCGCGATCCTCGGCGGGGTGATCGTCGCGGCGCTCGCTTTGCAGCCGGCCGCGGGGCGCGCCCGTCACTGGCGCACGCAGGTCGCGCTGCTGCTGGCTGCACTCGCTCTGGTCGCGGTCCCGGCGGCGGTCTCCTCCGGGCTCAGCGGCCGCGTCGCGAGCGCCGGCAACCAGTCCGACCAGTCGACCGCGGGACACGAGGCCGGGTTCTCCTCGGGCGTCGACACGATCGGCCGCCATCCACTCGGGCTCGGCCTCGGCACGGGTGCCGGCATCGGGCAGCGATTCGCTGTCCACGGCGACGTGATCGCCGAGAACAATTACCTCGAGGTCGGGGACGAGCTGGGAGTGCTGCCGATGCTGGTCTTCGTGGCGTTGACGTTGGCGCTGCTGGTGGCGCTGAGACGTGCTTCGCGACAGGATCCGGACCCGTTGGTGACCGCGATGTGGGCGGCCGGAGTCGGGCTGGCGGTGGCCGCGTGGTTTCTGCAGACCTGGAGCGACTTCGCGGTCGCGTGGACTTTCTGGGGGTTGGCGGGAGCGGCGCTCGGGGTTGCGCGGCAGCGATCGACCGTCGCGGTGGAGTCGCGGCAACGGGTCCCCGGCGTGCTGGACGCGCCCGTCGGCTCGATCCGGCAGGCTGAACCGGCGTGAAGGACCGGCGGGCCTACCAGCGTGCCCGCCGCGGCTGGTACTCGCTGTTGGAGCGCCAGCCCAGGGTCTACTGCGCATACCGGCGACGCCGGCACCCGGCGTGGCCCGTGGTCGGCGCCTCGGCCGACCTCGTGATCGAGGGCCGTCCCGGGTGCGGGAACAGCTTCGCCAGGGAGGCGATGCTGCTGGCCAATCCCGGGATCACCGTGGCGAGCCACATTCACAGCCACGCCCAGGTGCAGGAGGGCATCCGGCGGGGCAAGCCGGCGCTCGTGATCATTCGCCGCCCGGTCGACGCGATCGCGTCGGAGGCGGCGCGCTTCGACGAGGTCGACGTCCGCCACGAGCTGCGTGCGTTCGAGCGTTTCTACGAGCGGCTGCGGCCTCGGGCCGATGAGTTTGTCGTCGCCACGTTCGAGCGTGTCACTTCGTGCTTCGACGAGGTGACCGCGGCCGTGAACGCCCGGTTCGGGACCACGTTCGCGCTGTTCGCACACGACGAAGCGAGCGCCGTCGATCGAGTGTTCGAGACGCTCGCCGGATACGACCGGTCGCTGGGCCTGGCAGACGGGCGGGCAGCGATCCCGAGCAAGTCGCGAACCGGCCGGGACGCTCGCGCCAGGGCGCTGCTCCAGGAGCCGCCATACGCGGCGCTCGTGCGGCGTTGCGATGCCGCGTACGCGCGCTTCGCCGCGCTGGAGCGGCCCCGGTCAGTGCTGGTCGGCGAGCGCTAGCCGGTAGGCCTCGAGAGTGGCGGTGGCCGTTCGCTCCCAGGTGAAATCGGCGGCGCGCTTTCGCCCGGCGTCGGCGAGCTCGGATCTGAGCGCCGCCTCGGTGATGATCCGATCGATCGCCGCCGCCCACCGATCCGGATCGTCGCCTCCGATCAGCAGCCCGGCGTCAGCGGTCAGCTCGCGCGCGACGGGGATGTCGCGTGCCAGAACCGGTAGGCCAGCGGCCATCGCCTCCAGCATCGGCAGCCCGAAGCCCTCGGCAACGCTCGGGAAACACAGCGCCAGCGCATCGCGATACAGCGCGGCCAGCTCAGCGTCGGCGACGGCCCCGAGCCTGTGCACGCGCGCTTCCAGGCCGAGCTCCGCGGTCATCGTGCGCAGGCGTTCCTCGTCGCCGGCCGCCGGTCCGACGATCACGAGGTCAATCCGGGTGCGCGCCCGCGCCAGCGCGGTCAGCAACACCGGGTACCCCTTGCGCGGCGACGTCTCGCCGACGGTCAGCAGATAGCCGCCGGCCGGCAACCACGGCATCGGCTTCGGGTCAGGGAGTGGGGTGACGCCGAGCGGCGCGACGACGACGGTTGCCGGCGAGACCCCGAGGTGAGCGAGGTCGTCCGCGGTGCTCTGCGACACCGCGACGATCACCGACGCACGATCGAGCAGCGCCAGATGGGAGCGCTGCTGGTCGACGTGCCGCGGCGGGTGGAGCTCTGGGTGGCGCAGCGCCGCGACGTCGTGGACCGTGGCCACCAGTGGTAGCCGCGTCCGCGGCACGAGCAGGCCGGTCGCGTGGACCAGGTCGGCGCCGCCGACCAGCCGCTCGATTCGCGGCCACGGCGCCGAGCGCCACCACCGCTCGACGATCCGGGTCGGGACCCGGATGTGGCGCGAGCCCGGCGGGAGCTCGAAAGCTCCGCCGGCCTACGGCGAAACGCCGCAGCTCGACTCCGTCGCACTCCAGTGCCCGGCCCAGCTGGGTCACGTACCGGGCGATCCCGGTTGAGCCCGAGATCACCGGCGTGACGTCGAAGGCGGCACGCGGCCGTCGCTCGTTCACCGCGCTACCGATTCGAGCACGTCGGCGTGGGCGTCGACCGCGTCGGCCCAACGGAAGCGCCCCGCACGCTCGATCGCGCGCTCCGACAGCTCGTCTCGTGCGGCCGCGGACCGGATCAACCGCTCGACCTCGTTACTCATCGCCTCCACGTCGCCGTCATCGACGAGGACTCCGCCGCCGCCGACGACCTCGGGGATCGAGCTGTTGGCGAACGCCACCACCGGCGTGCCGCACGCCATCGCCTCGAGCGCCGGAAGCCCGAATCCCTCGCAGCGGCTCGTCATCAGGAAGGCGGTGGCGGCGCGGTAGCTGGCCGGCAGGTCATCGACGTAGCCGGCGAGCTCGACCCGGTCCGGCCGCGGCGCCGCGGCGACGGCGTCGCGGAGCCGCGCGAGCGTCCATTCGTCCCGCGGGCCCGCGAGCACGAGCCGGTGGGGGAGTCCTCGCTCGGCGAGCCGGCCGATCACCTCGAGCGCTTCGGGAAAGCCCTTGTGCGGGCCCCAGGCCCCCACGTGCAGGAGGTAGGGCACGTCCGGTACCGCGACGGGCCCCGGTTTGAAGCGGTCGTGGTCGACCCCGTGCGGGATCACCGTGATCACGCTCGCGTCGAGGCCGAGGCGACGGATCCCCTCGTCGGCCGAGAAGCGGGAGACGGCGATGATCGCTTGCGCGTTCCGGAGCCGCGGGCCGATCCGCCGCCACCGGCGCGCGTCGGCGGCCAGGAGCGGGTCTGGTCGCGTCAAGGGAGTGAGATCGTGAAGGGTCTGGACCCAGGGGACGGGGCTCCGCCGCGGCGGCTCCTGCGCGGGGCTGTGGAACACCTCGACGTCCGCTTGCGCGAGGCGGCGCGGGAGCAGCAGTTCGTGCTCGAGCCGGCGAGCACGCCGCGGCGCGCGCAACCGCTCGGCGATCCGGTCAACCCCGGTTGGGAGCGGCGCATCGGGGGCTGCGATCACCGAAAGTGATATCCCCGGCCGCCGGTCCAATCCTTCGATGATGCGCTTCAGATACGTACCGACACCCCGCACCTGTGAGCCGTCCGACAGCGCGTGGCCGTCGATCACGACGGTGGTCAAGGCGCGAGCGGCCGGGGCACGGCGCCGTAGCGTACCGGCGCCCCGGTGCGTCGGATGCACCGCGCACGCGCTCTATGCGGATCTATACCTCCATTACATGTACGGAGCCGCATAGAAATGCGGATCGGCCTGTACGCACACCGGCTCGCCGAGAGCGACGCCACGGGGGTCGGGCGCTACGTGCGCGAGCTCGTGTGCGCGCTCGACGACGTCGCGCAGGACGACGCGCTGACGCTCGCCAGCACGCGCGAGCCGAGGCGCCCCGCCTGGATCCCTCGCGGCGTCGGGGTCGAGCTCGTGCCGTGGCCCCGGCGCCCCGTCCAGGCCGTGTGGTGCCTCGGTCTCGGGCCGCGGCTCGAACGCACGGTCGGCGAACAGGAGGTGACCCATCTCCTGCACCCGTTCCCGCCGGTCAGGACCTCGGCGCCGCTGGTCGTGACGGTTCCCGATCTGTTCCCGCTGCAGCAGCCCGAGTGGTTCCCGCGCTCGGAGCGCTGGAGCTACAACCGGAGCCTCGAGCTGGTTCGCGCCCGCGCCCGCCGGATCGTCGTGCCGTCGGCGTACGCGGCCGACGGGCTGACGACGCTTCTCGACGTCCCCGCGGCGCGGGTGGAGGTCGTCCCGCACGGCGTCAACGGGACGTTCACGGACCCGGTCTCCGACGCGGAGATCGAGGCGTGCTGCCGTCGCTTCGGTGTCGATCGCGGCCGTTTCGCGGTCTGCGTCGGCGCGATCACGACGCGCAAGAACCTGATCACGGTCCTGCGGGCGCTCGAATCGGGGGACGTGCCGCTGCTGTTGATCGGGGGCGACGGCCACGGCGCGGCGGCCGTCGACGCCGAGATCGCGAGGCTCGACGGACGCGGCCGAGCGGTCCGGACGGGCTACCTGCCGGACCGCGACGTCGCCGCACTGGTCCGGGGAGCGGCGGCGCTCGTCCACCCGGCGCTGTCGGAGGGGTTCGGGATGGTGCCGCTCGAGGCGATGGCCGTCGGCACGCCGGTGATCGCCGCGCGGGTCGGCTCGATCCCGGAGGTCGTCGGCGACGCGGGGATCCTGGTCGAGCAGCCGACCGAGCCCACGGCGTGGGGCGCGGCGCTGACGGCGTTGCTCGGCTCAGAGCAACGCCGCGACGAGCTCTCGGCGGCGGGCAGCGAGCGCGCCGCGGCGTTCAGCTGGCGGCGGACGGCAAATACGATGCTCGAGCTCTACCGCGATGCCGCGCGAACCTGACGCCGCCACGTCGGACCGCGCCCCCGAGGCGCTCGACGTGATCGTGCTCAACGACTTCGCGACGATCGCCGGCGGGACCGACCAGGTCGCGCTCGCCGAGGCATCCGGACTCGCCCGGCGCGGCCACCGGGTGACGCTGCTCGCGGGTGCAGGCGAGCCCGACCCCGAGCTGCTCCGGTCGGGCGTCCGCGTGTGCAGCACCGGGCAGCCGAGCACGCTCGCCGACCCGAACCGCGCGCTGGCGGCCGCGCGCGGGATCTGGAACCGCGCGCCGGCGTCGATCGTGCGGCGGCTCGCGGCCGAGGCCGCCGGTCGCCCCGCCGTCGTCCACCTGCACGGCTACACGAAGGTGCTGTCCGCGAGCGTGGTCCGCGCCGCCGTCGCGTCGGGCCTGCCGACGGTCGCGACCTTGCACGACTACTTCGCCGCGTGCCCGAACGGGGCGTTCTTCAACTACCAGTCGGAGGAGCTCTGTCCCCTGACCCCGCTGTCGCCGCGTTGCGTGGCAACGAATTGCGATGCGCGCGCGTACAGCCACAAGCTCTGGCGGGTCGGACGCGCCGCGGTCCAGCGCGGACCGGGGCGGATGCCGCGAGGAGTCGGTGACTTCGTCGCCCCGTCGCGGTCGGCCGCGAACGTGATCGCGCCGTTCCTGCCGGGCGCCGCCCGCGTTCACATCGTCCCGAGCCCGGTGACCGTCCGCCGCGAGCCGCCGGCGGCCGTCGCCGACAACCGCGCGTTCGTGTTGGTCGGGCGGCTGCAGCGCGACAAGGGTGCGACCCTGTTCGCACGCGCGGCACGCGAGGCGAACGTCCCAGCGATCTTCGTGGGAGAAGGGGAGGAGGCGGACGCCGTTCGCGCCGCCCTGCCCGACGCGGAGCTGACGGGGTGGGTCGAGCCCGACCGCGTCCGCGAGATCATCCGCGGCGCTCGGGCTGTCATCAACCCCTCGCTCGTGCACGAGACCCAGGGCCTGACCGTGCTTGAGGCGGCCGCAGACGGCGTCCCCGCGATCGTGTCCGACGGCAGCGTGGCGCGCGAGTCCGTCAGCGACGGCGTGACCGGCCTCTGGTTTCGCCGCGGCAGCGTCGACGCTCTCGCCGACCGGCTGCGGCGCCTGCAGGCCGACGGCGACGCTGCCGCCCGCCTCGGGGCCGCCGCGTACGAGTGGTTCTGGTCGCAGGAGCGGGGGCTCGACGCCCACCTCGACGGGATCGAGGCGGTCTATCGAACTGCGCTCAGCGATGACTCCGCGCGCATCGTCTCGGTGGCCAGCTCCACCAGCTGAGCGCCGATCCGCGTCCAGTCGAAGCGCTGCTCGACGAGCTCGCGGCCGGCGCCGCCGAGGCCGTCTGCAAGCGCATCGTTCCCCAGGACGTCGACGAGCGCGTCGGCCATCGCCTCCGGGTCATCAGCGATGCGGGCGTGGACGCCGTCGGTGATGCCGAGCCCGCTCAGCCCGGTGGTCGTGCCCACGACCGGCCGGCCGGCGGCCATTCCCTCGAGCGCCTTCAGGCGGGTGCCGGTGCCGACCCGCAGCGGGACGACCACCGCGCGCGCGGACTCGAAGTACGGAAGCATCGACGGCACGTCGGGGTGGACGCTGACGCTCGGCAGCTCGCCGAGCGCGAGCACCTCCGGCGTCGGCTTGCGCCCGGCGAGCACCAGCGTGGCGTCGGGGATCGATCGACGGACGCGCGGCCAGACCTCCGCGCAGAACCACCGTGCGCCGTCGGAGTTCGGCGCGTAGCCGAAGTAGCCCGGGAACAGGATGGCGGGCTCGGGCGGAACCGGCGTCGCCCTGAACTGCGCCGTGTTCACGCCGTTCGGGACGACGGCGATGCTCGCGGCTGACGACCCGCCGGCGGTGGCCGCGAGCGCGGCCGCGTCTTCCTCCGAGCAGACGATCGAGGCGTCGTACGCCTGCACCGCCCGTCGCTCCAGCGCCCGAGCCTGGCGCTCGTCGCGCTGCCGATACCAGAGCTGCCGGCGCCCGGGCGCGAGCGTCGCCTCGCTCCCGATCATCCCCGACAGGAGGTGGTGGAAGGTGATGATCCATCGGCCTGAGCGCCGGGCGGGGATCAGCGGGGCGAGCGATGCATGCTCTACGCACACCAGGTCGTAGCGGTCTCCGCGCCGGCGCAGCTCGCGTGCGAGCGCACGGCGCGCCGGGAATGCGGGGTAGGCGGCGAGCGGATACGGCGAGCCGAACGAGATCGCCAGCGACAGCGCCCGGCGGCCGACCGGGTGCGCGGTCCACGGTGCCTGCCTAGTCTGCAGCGCGGTCACGTTCTCCGCGAGCGCTCGCACGTCGTCGCCGACACCCGCGCCGGCGATCAGTAGGTCGGTGGGATACGCGGACGCGAGCGCTTCGAACAGGTAGGACTGCCGGATGCTCCCACCCGAAAGCGCGCGGTCCGGCGCCTCGTCGGTGACCCACAGGACCCGTCCGGTTCCGGGGGCTCCGGTGCGCTGCGCTACCGACATCCCGCCCGCTCTCCGGCGGTGAACCGCTCGAGCGCGTGCCGGTGTGCGGCGAGCGTCAGCTCCGCGACCCGTTCGGGCGCGCTGATCTTCGTGATTCGCTCGGCGCCCGCCGCTCCCATCGCCGCCGCGCGCCGCCGGTCGCCGAGCAGCTCGATCAGCGCATCCGCCCACGCCTGCACGTCGTCGACCGGGGCGATCCGGCCGCTGACGCCGTCCGCCACGAGCTCGCGGAACGGCGGGATCGCGGATGCGACGACGGGCCGCCCGACCGCGGCGGCTTCGGCGACGACGTTGCCGAAGCTCTCCCACCGTGATGGGAACGCGCAGACCCTCGCGCGCCGCAGCTCGTCGTGGACCCCGCCGGGCGGCAGCTGCCCGGTCAGTTCGATCGCGTGCGCGACGCCCAGGCGCTCGGCCTCGCGTCGCAGCCAGCTCGTCGAGGGCTGCGCGCCGTCGGCGATCGCGTCGCGTCCGACGAACGTGAAGCGCGCGTCGGGGATCGCCGAGAGCACCTTTGGCGCGGCGCGAAGCAGGACGTCGGGTGCCTTGCGCGGCTCGAGCCGTCCGACGAACGTCACACGCGATGCGCCGTTCGACGGCATCGCCGCGGGCTCCGGGAGCCGCACGGGGTAGGGGATCGCGTGCAGCGCGCGCTCGTCGAGATGCATCGGGCCGGTGACCTCGTCGAGATTCGAGCGGGTCGAGATCACCACGTTCGCGCGCCTGGCCGAGACCTCCTCGAGCCGCGCCGCCAGCCGCCCGTCGAGACCGCCGAGACGCGTGCCCTGGCCGGTGTACGGGAACAGCTGCCTGGCGCTCGAGTGCAGCCGCACGACCAGCGGCAGCCGGCCTCGCAGCGCGACGGCGAGTCCCTCGGCCATCCATTCAGGACACTCGACCACGGTTGGGCCGAGGGCGAGGTCGCGGATCAGGCGACCGACCGTGATCGGCAACCAGATCCGTTTGAACGACTCCGGCGGAAGCCTCCACGACCCACGCACGGGCGGCAGCGGCCGCCTGTGAACCGTCACCCCGTCCCGGCGCGTGACGCTCGCCTCCTGGCCGTCGACGACCGACAGCACGTGGACGTCATGCCCGCCGGCCGCGAGCGCCTCGGAGAGCACGTCGACGTACGTCCCGATCCCGCCCCACCCGGTCTCCGGCGGGAGCTCCTGGGAGACGAACAGCGCCCTCACGCTCTGACCCCTTCGTGGGTCGCGACGGCGGGGCGCCCCACGGCGCGCAGGATCTCCTCCACGGTTCGCTGGGCGAATTCGGCCTCGGAGTACCGGGCGGCTGTCCGGCTTCCCTCGGCGAGTAGCCGCGCGCGAAGCAGCTCGTCGTCCGCCAGTCGCCACACGCACGCCGCAAGCGCGCGCGCATCTTCGGCGTCGAACACCAGCGCGTTCTCGCCGTCTCGCACGAACTCCGCCGTCCCGCCGCGGCTGGTGGTGACCACCGGCCGTCCCGTCCCCATCGCCTCGAGCGGGACGAGACCGAACGGCTCGTTCCAGCGAACTGGGAACACGAGCGCGTCGGCGTCGGCGTACGCGGATCGCAGCTGCTCGCCCGCCGCGAATCCCTCGAACCGGACGCGATCGCCCGCGCCGACCCGCGCCGCCAACGACTTCAGCTCGGATACGTAGCCGCCATCCCCGGTACCCCAGACAGTCAGCGTCGTCTCCGGCGGCAGGTGCGCGAGCGCGGCCACGGCGGTGTCGATCCCTTTCTGCCGGTCGATCCGGCCGACGTAGGCCAGCCGCCAGCGCCATGGCGCCGGCGGCGCCTGCTGCTGGAAGCGGTCGTCGATTCCCGGATGGACGATCGTCATCGCCCTCGAGCTGATGCCCGCCTGGCGCGCGCGCTCGAGCGTGTAGCGGGAGTTGAACACGAACGAGCCGGCTTCGCCCAGGTGGACCCGGACGGGGACGCCGCACACGGGCTCGACGATCCGACCGACGACGCTCCGGCGAGGGCCCGTCCAGGTTCGGATCCAGCGGTCGTGGTCCCACCCGTACACCAGCCAGTCGTCGTGGACGACGAACACCGCGGGGAGTCCGGCGCGGCGTACCTGCTCGATCATCGACAGCGACATGCAGCCCATCGACCACCACGACACGACGTGGGGTCTGAACAGCTTCAGGTGGCGCCGGAGCTCGGCCGCGTTGTGGCGCTCGAGCAGCAGCCGCTGGGCGAGTGTGAGGTCGGGAAACTCGTAGCGCTCGAGGTCCCAGTACCACCTCAGCGTGCGATGGACGTCCGGATCCTCCTCCTCGCGCGGCGGGTCGCCACGGTAGTCGGAGGTCAGCACCCGGGTGGTGTGACCGAGCTCCAACGCCCGGTGCATCGCCTGCTGCCAGGCGAGCTCGTAGCCGCCCGCGTGCTGCGGCGGATACATGTTGCCGACCGCGAGGATTCTGAGGTTTGCGCTCACCGTGTCGTTCCCCATCAACGGCGCGGCCAGATTAGCGGCAGCCGGCGCTACCGGCGCCGATTGGGCGTACGCTGGCGCCGCTGTGAGGCTCTCCGCGATCGTCCCGACGCACAACCGTCCGGATCAGCTCCGCGCCTGCCTCGAGACGCTCCGCGTCCAGGACGTCGGCCCGGGGCTGCTCGAGGTGATCGTCGTCGACGACGGCTCGGCCACCGAGATGGCCCCGTTGGTCGACGAGGTCGCGGCGGGAGTCGCCGAGATGCGCTGCGAACGGCTGTCGCCGGTTGGCCTCAACGGCGCGCGCAACCACGGCGCCGGGGTCGCGCGCGGCGAGGTCCTGGCGTTCCTCGACGACGACACGCTCGTCTCCGCCGGATGGGCTCGGGCGCTGCTCGAGGCGTTCGCCGAGCACCCGTGCGCCGGCGTCGGCGGGCGCGTCAAGCTCCGCCTCGACGGCCCCGAGCCATGGTGGCTGGCGACGCGGCGCGCGTACCTCGCCGAGTACGACCTCGGTGCCGAGCCGTTCTGGATCGAGACGGACGACATCGACGGCCGCGACGCGATGCCGGTCGGGGCCAACTGCGCGGTCCGACGCACCGAGTTCGACCGGCTCGGCGGGTTCATCGTCGGCCTCGACCGGATCGGCCGGTCGCTGGTCTCCAACGGCGACACCGAGTTCTTCCACCGGCTGCGAGGCGCCCGCGGCTCGATCCGCTACGAGCCGGAGGCGAGCGTCCTGCACTGCGTGCCGGCCGACCGGCTGACCGTGGACTTCTTCACGCGGCGGTACTACGCCCAGGGCGTCAGCGACGAGTTGCTCCGGACGCTCGAGGGGGGAGAGACCGGCCTCGCCCACCGCTGGGAGCTGACCCGCAACCTCGGCAGCTGCGCGCGGATGCTTTCGAGCGACGCGCTGCGCCGCCGCCGGCGCATGGACGGACGCTTCCTTGTCAGCTATTGGGCGGGTCGGCTCGTGGCGTCGGGCAAGCGGCCGGCGGTGGCGCCGGGCGCGGAGCGAAGCCGGTCGCACGCCTGACGAAAGTTCGGACCGCCGGCATCGTTAAGCCGATGTGGCGAGGAATCTACGGATCCTCCATGCGCTGGAGGCATTCGCGGGCGGGACCGAGCGCCATCTGCTCGATCTGGTCGCGCACGTCCCCGACGCCGAGCACGTGATCGCGGTTCCGTCGATTCACCTCGGCAGACCGACCATCGACGCGATCGTCCGGGCTCGCGAGATCGGCGCGACCGTTGAGCTCGTCGAGATGACGCGCTCTCCGGCGCCGCATCGCAACGCCGCGGCGATCACCTCGATGCGATCGCTGATCCGCCGGTGCCGGCCGGACGTCGTCCACGGCCACAGCTCGCTCGGCGGCGCGATCAGTCGGCTGTCGGCGACCGGCACCCAGATCCCGGTGGCATACACGCCGAATGGGCTCGCCCGCGCGACCTTGGCGCTCACGGCGGAGCGATACCTGCGCTCGCGGACCGACTGGCTGATCGCGGTTTCCGACGGCGAGGCCGAGTTCGCGCTCAGCAAGCGGCTCGCGGCTCCCGACCGGATCAGCGTGATCCGCAACGGGATCGATCTCGAGCCGCCGCGGCCGCTACATCCCTCGCTGCGCGCGCGCCTCGGGCTCTCCGAGTCGACGCCGCTGGTGGGCTGCCTCGGGCGGCTTGCATGGCAGAAGGCGCCCGAGGTGTACGTGGCCGCGTGCGGGCTCGCGGCGCGGCGGATCCCCGACGCTCACTACCTCCTGATCGGCTCGGGCCCGCACGAGGACCGGGTCCGGGCCGAGCTCGAGACAGCCGGGCTCGGCGAGCGGTTCCACTTGCTCGACGGGCTCGCCGGCGCCGCGGCCGCGTTCGCCGAGCTCGATCTGTACGTACTTCCGTCGCGGTTCGAGGGCGGCCCCTACACGCCGCTGGAAGCGATGCGCGCGCGCACGGCCACGGTTCTGACCGACGTCGCCGGCAATCAGGACACGGTTGAGCACGGAGTCACCGGGCTGCTCGTCCCGGTCGATGCACCCGAGCCGCTCGCCGACGCGATCGTCGAGCTGATCCGCGATCCGGCGCGCCGCGCGGCCTTCGCAGAGGCCGGCGCCGAGCGCCTGCGCAAGCTGTTCGACGTGCGCGAGATGGCGGAGCAG
Source organism: uncultured Solirubrobacterales bacterium (assembly GCA_963770735.1). Lineage (GTDB taxonomy): Bacteria > Actinomycetota > Thermoleophilia > Solirubrobacterales > Solirubrobacteraceae > Palsa-465. Next base: position 1,281,737 of record CAVYRB010000003.1, read on the forward strand.
ACCGCGGCCGTGTACGCGCGGCTGGCGACGGACCGCCGGCGCCCGGCGAAGCTGATCCAGCGCGCGGTGAGCGCCGCCGCGTGAGCGCTACGAGGCGGGCGACGCCTCGTACACGAACGGGAACTCGGCCGCCACGTCTCTGAGCAGCGGCGCGCTCGCGTCCCGGTCCGACGGCGTCAGGTCGAGCCCGGCCGGCCACGCGATCGCGACGTCGGGATCGTCGTAGGAGATTCCGCGCTCGAGCTCGGGCGCGTAATAGGCGCTCTGCTTGTAGAGCACGTCGGCCTGTTCCGAGAGCGTGCAGAAGCCGTGGGCAAAGCCGACCGGGCAGTAGACCAGGCGCATGTTCTGATCGCTCAGCTCGAACGCCTCCCACTCGCCGAACGTCGGCGAGCCGTGCCGGACGTCGACGACGACGTCGAGAATCGTCCCCCGCGCGCAGCGGACGAGCTTCGCGACGCCGTCGCCGATCTGAAGGTGCATGCCCCGCACGACGCCGCGGCGCGAGCGCGAGTGGTTGTCCTGAACCATCTCCTCGGGGATGCCGAGCTCGGCGAATGCGCTCCGCCGGTACGTCTCGGAGAAGAAGCCCCGCTCGTCTCCGAACACCTGGGTCTCGATCAACATCGGTCCGTCGAGACGGGTCTCGAGTCTCTTCAACGGTTCTCCTGGGCTCGGGAACTGGGCGTCGAAGGGTACGCGTGGCCCGGGTGAGGGCGTCAGCCGCCCGAATTCGTCGTGAAAAGTTGCTTTCGAACAAAAGCAGCGCAGTCCCGGCGGCGTTTACTTGGCATGTCGGACCTCACCGGCCTGATCCTCGCGGGCGCCTCATCCGAGGAAGACGATGTGGTTCAGCGCCTGCAGGGAGGATCGCGCTACGCGATGCCGCTCGCGAACCGGGCGCTGGTCCGATACGCAGCGGGTGCGCTGGTCGCGTGCGGGGTCCAGGACATCGCCGTCGCCGTGTCTTCGGAGACGATCGACGACGTCAGCAAGCAGATCGGCGAGGGCGACCGCTTCAGCGCGCGCTTCCGGTACCTGAAGCTGGACGAGTCCGAGACCGCGCTCGAGACGCTGATTGCGGCGCGCGAGCTGCTCGGCGACGAGCGCCCGATGATCGTCCACTCCGGTGACGCGCTCGTCACCGCCGGCCTCGGTGAAGCGCTGGCCGACTTCAGGCAGGAGCGGCCGGACGTCCTGCTGATCTCCGAGCCGTCGCACTCGTTCCCTGAGGCAACCGTGGTCGGAGCCCGCTCGGCGGTCCGCCGCAGCCAGTTCGCCGGACTCGACAACGTCTCCCCGGCTGCGATCCTCGCGCCCCCCGCGCTGCGCGAGCTCGGTGGCTTCACCGCCGACACGGACACGATCGGCGGCACCGTCGCGGTGCTGGCCGAGGCGGGCGTAAACGTCGTCGATCGAGCGCTCGGCGGCTGCTGGTGCTACACGGGGGAGTGCGATCACCTGCTCGAGGCGAACCGGATGATCCTCGACGAGCTTCCGCACATCCCGGTCGAGAGCGACCTGCCCACGGTCCGGATCGAGGGCAGGGTCGCGATCCACCCCAGCGCTCGGCTCGAGCGGACCACGGTCAGGGGCCCGGCGGTGATCGGCGGCGCCGCGGAGCTGATCGACACGTTCATCGGCCCATACACCGCGGTCGGCCCCGGCGCGAGGCTCGACGGCGCCGAGGTCGATCACTCGATCGTCCTGAGCGGCGCTTCGATCCAGCATCTCGGCCACCGGGTCGAGGCCAGCGTGGTCGGCGCGGGAGCTCAGGTCGCGCGGGATTTCGGGATGCCGACGGCGGTCCGGCTCCAGATCGGGCGCTACTCGACCGTCATGCTCGCGTAACCGTTTTTCGCTCGCGGCGCCTCCGGGTGGTGAAGGCGCGACAATCAGAGGGCGATGTGGGGGCTTCGTACCAAGCTCTTGGTCCTGTGCGCGTCCTTCGCGCTGTGCTGCGCGGGCTCGCTGGAGCTCGCCGGTCAGGCGCTCTCGTACTCGGTCTGGCCGCTCGCCGGCGCCGGTCTGCCGTGCGGGACGCCGCCGAGCTGCGGCGACGGAGGCGCGGGGACGAGCGCGCTGCTCGCGTATCCGATCGGCGTCGCCCTCGACCAGTCGGGCAACGCGTACATCGCCGATTGGGGCGACAACGAGGTCCGCAAGCTCGCGATCGGGGGGCGGATCACGACGATCGCCGGCAGCGGCACCCCGTGCTCCGCGCCGCCGGCGTGCGGTGACGGCGGCGCGGCGACCGGCGCCACGCTGAGCTTCCCCGACGGCGTCGCGGTCGACCAGTCGGGGAACGTGTACATCTCCGACACGCTGGACAACGAGGTCCGGAAGGTGTCGCCGAACGGGAAGATCAGCCGGTTCGCGGGCAACGGCACCCCGTGTGCCGGCCCTCCGAGCTGCGGCGACGGCGGCACCGCGACCACCGCCCAGCTGAGCTCGCCATTCGGCGTCGCCGTCGATAAGGCCGGCAACGTCTACATCGCCGACGCCGGCGACAACGAGATCCGCGAGGTCACGCCGGCCGGGAAGATCACGCGGATCGCGGGCAGCGGCGCGTCCTGCGCGAAGCCGCCCGGCTGTGGCGACGGCGCCGCCGCGACGAGCGCGCAGCTGAACTTCCCGGCGGGCGTCGCCGTCGACGGCTCGGGCAACGTGTACGTCGCCGACGACGGCGACAACGAGCTACGCCGGTTCTCGGTCGGCGGGACGATCGCCCGGATCGCCGGGACCGGCGCGGCGTGCGCGTCCCCGCCCACGTGCGGGGACGGCGGCCCGGCGACGAGCGCCACCCTCGGCGGGCCGGACGGCGTCGCGGTCGACACCCACAAGAACGTCTACGTCGCCGACGGCGGCGACAACGAGGTGCGCAAGATAAACGCCGCCGGCACGATCTCGAGAATCGGCGGAAACGGCACCGCTTGCGGCGTGCCGCCGGGCTGCGGCAACGGCGGGCCCGCCACCACCGCCCAGCTCAACTACCCGGACGCCGTCGCGGTCGACCCGCTCGGCAACGTCTACGCCGACGATACGTCCGACAACCAGCTCCGGCTGCTTTCCACGGGGCGCGGGGCGTCGGTCGTGACCTCATCGGGGACCGCCGGGGTGCTGGCGCTGGGCACCACGGTCGCGTCCTCGTCGGTCACCGTGCGCTACGTGTTGAGCCTCGGCGCGGCGGTGACGCTCTCGGTCACCCGGTCCGGGGGCACCGCGACTGTCGTCGCGCGCGCGACCGGCAAGCCCGGCTGGTCCACGCTCGCCTGGAACCGCAGGATCGACGGCGCCGCCGCGGGCCGCGGCAGCTACAAGCTGACGGTGACGGCGACGGTGGGCGGGAAGACGATCGCGAGCAGCCTGAGCGTGCGGCTGTAGGGCTGCCCTGAGCGGTCACGACGAGCGTCTGCTGACCAGCATCGCGACGCCGGCTCCGCCGCAGATCAGCCCGAGGACGAGCAGGCCGAGACCTACCCAGAGCAGGATGTTGGTCTTCGCGCCAACCACCACCGCCGCGCCGACGTTGGGAGCGCCGCTTGCGTTCATGACGACGATCGCCCAATTGCCCTCCTTGACGTCCCACGCGGTGGTCACCTGGCCGCTTCCGCTGCTCGACGCCCGCCAGAAGTTCTGGCGGCCGGGAGGACCAGCCGGCGCGCCGCCGGTGAGCGTCTTGTACGAGGCAGTGCCGTCGGAGATCTCGGTCACTTGGCTGCGGGCGACGTTTCCCAGGTACCCGTTGAGATCTTGCTGAGGCGCGATTCCAACGAACAACGTGCGCCCGTTGGTGCTCCTGGCGCTGACCCGCACCCGGCCGAGGATGTCGTTCGCGAAGCTCGGGAGGCTGCCCATCTTCAGCCCCTCGGAGGTGACGGCGTATCCGGATGACGCCACCTGCACCGTCGATGACGTGTAGTAGCCGTCGGAGCGCTGGGTCAGGTGGATCACGACGAGCGCGATCGCGCCGATCAGCAACAGGGCGCCGATGCCCGCGAGGATCGCTCCGCCGACGGTCTGACCAGACCCTCCGCGAGGAGCCGCCGACGCTGTCTGCGCGACGTTTGTCGTCCCCGCCTTGGGCTCCGGTGCGGGATCCTCAGAAACAGACATCTGAGCTGCCTCCTTCGTGGAGTGGCCCCACGCTACGACTCCGGACGCAGTCTCCGCGCATCCCCTGATCAAGTCAAGGGATGCGTCCGCGTTCGGCGCGTCCCGGCTAGAGGTTGATCGCCACGTACTTCGTCTCGAGGTACTCCTCGATCCCCTCGGGACCGCCCTCGCGCCCAAAGCCCGACTGCTTGATCCCGCCGAACGGGGCCGCCGGATTCGAGACGATGCCCTGGTTGAGGCCGACCATCCCGGTCTCGAGCTTCTCGACGACGCGCAGTGCCCGCTTGATGTCGTTCGTGTAGACGTACGCCACGAGCCCGTACTCGGTGTCGTTGGCCGCCGCGACCGCCTCGTCCTCGTCGAGGAACCCCTTGACGGGCGCGACCGGACCGAAGATCTCCTCGCTGAGCAGCTCGGCGTCCTCGGGCACGTCGGAGAGCACCGTCGGGTCGTAGAAGTAGCCGGCGCCGTCCCGGGCATGGCCGCCGACGAGCGCCTTGGCGCCCTTCCCGACCGCGTCGTCGACGAGCTCAGCGACCTTCTCGCGCTGCTTGGCGTCGATCAGCGGGCCGACCTCGACTCCGTCCTCGGTGCCGCGGCCGACCTTCATCGCGCCCATCTTGTCGGCGAGCTTCTCAGCGAACTGCTCGGCGACGGCGTCGGCCACGTGGAACCGGTTGGCGGCGGTGCACGCCTCGCCGATGTTGCGCATCTTCGCGATCAGCGCGCCCTGGACCGCGTCGTCGATGTCGGCGTCCTCGAACACGATGAATGGGGCGTTGCCGCCGAGCTCCATCGAAAGCGTGAGCAAGTTCTCGGAGGCTTGCGCCATCAGCTTCTTGCCGACCGGAGTCGAGCCGGTGAACGAGAGCTTGCGCAGGCGGGGGTCGTCGATCAGCGACCCCGTGCTCTCGCTCGCGGAGGAGGCGGTGATCAGGTTCAGCACGCCGCCGGGTAGGCCGGCCTCCTCCAGGATCTTCGCCAGCGCCAGCATCGACAGCGGCGTCTGCTGCGCCGGCTTGACCACCATCGTGCACCCCGCCGCGATCGCCGGCCCGATCTTCCTCGTGCCCATCGCCAGCGGGAAGTTCCAAGGCGTGATCAGCAGGCACGGACCGACCGGCTGCTTCATCGTCAGCAACCGCCCCTGCCCGTTGGGAGCGACCGCGTAGCGGCCGTCGATCCGTACCGCCTCCTCCGAGAACCAGCGCAGGAACTCGGCGCCGTAGGTGATCTCCGCCTTGGACTCCGCGAGCGGCTTGCCCATCTCGAGCGTCATCAGCAGCGCCAGCTCGTCGGCCCGCGCGATGATTGCGTCAAACGCGCGGCGGAGGATCTCGCCGCGCTCGCGGGGTGGGTGCTCGGCCCACGCCGGGCCGGCAGCGACGGCGGCGTCGAGCGCGGCCTTGGCGTCGTCGGCCGACGCGTCGGCGACCTCGACCAGCGCTTCGCCGGTGGAGGGGTCCTCGACCGGGAGCGTGCCCTTCGATCCGTCTTTCCACTCCCCGTCGATGTACAGCTGTCTAGGGACCTGCTCGAGAATCTGCTGTTCATTGGTGGCGGTGATCGTGCTCATGCTCCAACCGTAGTACCCGGAGATGGTGGTGCGTCAACGACGGAGGGCCCGACGACCTTTCGCCGGGCCCTCCGTGTCCGTTGTCTTGGTTCTTCGTTCTACGCGGCGTGGGCGACCGCCGGGGCCTCGAGCGCGGTGCCGAGCACCTCGTCGATCGTCATCGCGAAGTGGAACTTCATCGCCTCACGGACCTCTTCGGGCACGTCGTCCAGGTCACCGCGGTTGCGCTCCGGCAGGATCACGTCGGTCAGGCCCGCCGCGTGGGCGGCCAGCACCTTCTGCTTGACGCCCCCGATCGGCAGTACGCGACCCTGGAGCGTCACCTCGCCGGTCATGCCGACGGTGTGCTTGACCGGGCGGTTTGACAGCAGTGACGTCAGCGCCGTGACCATCGTCACGCCGGCGCTCGGGCCGTCCTTCGGGATCGCCCCGGCCGGCACGTGGACGTGGAACGAGCGGTCCTCGAACGCGTGGGCGTCGATCCCGAGCTCATCGGCGTGGCCGCGGACGTAGGAGAGCGCGATCTGCGCGGACTCCTTCATCACGTCGCCCAGCTGACCTGTGAGGATCAAGCCGCCGCCACCGGCTCCGCCGTTGGCGGCCTTATCCATCGAGGTGGCCTCGACAAACAGCACGTCGCCGCCCGCGCCGGTGACCGCCAGACCGGTGGCCACACCGGGCACCGCGGTGGCGCTGGCCGACTCCTGGTAGTGCCGCTGGCGCCCGAGGGCGTCGCGGAGCTGGTCGGTGTCGATCACGACCGGGGGCGTCGCCTCGCCCGAGGCGATCTTCGTCGCCGTCTTGCGCAGCAGCGTCCCGAGGTCGCGCTCGAGCTGGCGAACGCCGGCCTCACGCGTGTACTCGGTGACGACGGTCTGGATCAGCTCGTCGGAGATCTCGACCTCGTCCGGCGTCAGACCGTTCCGCTCGACCTGCCGCGGCCACAGGTACCCGCGCGCGATCGCGACCTTCTCGGAGGTGGTGTACCCGTCGAAGCGGATCACCTCCATCCGGTCCAGCAACGGGCCGGGGATCGTGTCCGCGACGTTCCCGGTGGCGATGAACAGCACGCCCGAGAGATCGAGCTCCAGGTCCAGGTAGTGGTCCCGGAAGCTGTGGTTCTGCGCCGGGTCGAGCACCTCGAGCAGGGCCGCGCTCGGGTCGCCGCGCCAGTCGGCGCCGACCTTGTCGACCTCGTCGAGCATGATCACCGGGTTCATCGTGCCGGCGTCCCGGAGCGCCCGGACCAGCCGGCCCGGCAGCGCGCCGATGTACGTCCGGCGGTGACCGCGGATCTCGGCTTCGTCCCTGACGCCACCGAGCGACATCCTTACGAATTCTCTGCCGGTGGCACGGGCGATCGACTCGCCGATGCTCGTCTTGCCGGTGCCCGGAGGACCGATCAGCGTCAGGATCGCGCCGGAGCGCTTGTCCTCGGTGATGCCGCGCTCCTGGCGGAGCTTCTTGACCGCGATGTACTCGACGATCCGCTTCTTGACATCGTCCAGTCCTGCGTGGTCGGCATCTAGAACTTCCCTCGCGTGCGAGGGATCGAGCCGCTCCTCGGAGTGCTTGCTCCACGGCACCGCGATCAGCCAGTCGAGGTAGGTACGGATCACGCTCGACTCGGCGCTCTGCTCGCCCATCTTCTCGAGCCGGCCCAGCTCCTTCTCGGCCTGCTCGCGGGCGTGCTCGGGCATACCGGCCTCTTCGATCTTCGTGCGGTACTCCTCGACGACCGAGGCGTCGTCCTCGCCGAGCTCCTTGCGGATCGACTCCATCTGCTTGCGCAGGAAGTACTCCCGCTGCTGGGCCTCGGCACCGGACTCGACGTCCTCGCGGATCCGCTTGCGGACCTGGAGCTCCGCCAGCCGCTCGCGCTGGTGCTTCAACGCCAGCTCGAGCCGCTCGGACACGTCGAGCGTCTGCAACAGCTCGACCTTCGGCTCGAAGCCGATGTCCGGCGAGTAGCCGGCGGTGTCAGCCAGCGAGCCGGGCTCGGTGATGCTACGGACGAAGGCCGAGATCCGGCCGTCGTCGCCGCGCAGCTCGAGGATCTCCTCGACCACCGCGCGGTACTCACGTTCTAGGTTTCGCGTCCGGCCGTCGACCGGGACGTCATCGGGATGCTCCTCGACCTCGACGAACAGCCGTCCGTCGGGAAGGGTGTGGGCGGCGCCTGCGACGCCGCGATGCAGGCCCTGGAGGGTGACGGCGCGCGCTCCGCCGGGCAGGCGGACGCGATCCGCGACCTCAGCGACCGTGCCGACGCTCGCGAACTCCTGCCCATGACGGGGCACGAGCAGCACGCGCTCCTCCTCGCCGGCGTCAACGGCGAGGGTGAGCGACATGCCGGGGAACACGACGGCGTCGTCCAGGGGGACCAGTAAGAGTCGATCGGACATGGTGCTCAAATCTTCGCTTTCAGTAGCTGCTTACTTTCAATAAGGAAGGATACCAGTTCTTGGTGTCCGCGTGTGGCGGATCTAAGTCTTAGGGACTCAGATTAGCGCACAGGTATGGTGTTGGGTGGCGGTTGGGGCACGCTTGTCGGCGGCGGCACCGCGTTTGACCGGCTGCGGGTGGGTGGTGCGGCGTGGTGCCCCTCGCGTGGCGGACCGCGGCCGGCCACATCTGGGATCATCAGCGGGTGCCACAAACCGACACGTCACGCACCCCCGCGGACGAGCCCGCGCACGACGTCCTCGCCGCCGAGGCGTTTGCGATGCCCGCGCCGGATCCGGAGCTCAACCATCCGCCCGTCGTGCTCCCCTCGGATCCGAGCGGGATCCAGGAGCCCCACGACATCCTCGCGGCCGAAGAGTTCGCGATGCCGGCCGTCAAGCCGCACTTCGACCAGCGCCTGGACCGTCGCGCCCAGGTCGTTCGCGCGCTGCTGTTCGCCGGCGCAGTCGGCGCTTTGGTCGGGCTGATCAGGCTCAGGCGCCGCAGCGGCTGAGGGTCGCGGCCCGGGGCGCGTGCCGCGCGACGGGCTGCCGGACTGGCGCGCGAGGCCGTGCTGGTGCGACGCTCATACGACACACCCCGACCCGGGACGCGAGTGGTGTCGTCGCAGCCCCGGATATCGACGCCCATACGACACACCCCCGCCCTTTGCGCGAGGTGCGTCGTGCCAGCCGCGTATACCGCGGCTCACCCGACAAACCTCCCGCGCCGACCAGGGGTGTGTCGTCCTAGCCGCAGTTCGGATCCGCCGCGCCGGTCAGCGAGTTGATCGCGCTGGTCGACGTCGCGGTATCAGGTCCGTGATCGTCCCCGCGGCCGCCTCCGCCGCGAACGCGACGGTCTCGGACAGCGTCGGGTGGGGGTGAATCGTGAGCCCGATGTCCTCGGCGTCGGCGCCCATCTCCAGGGCGAGCACGGTCTCGGCGATCAGATCGCCCGCGCCGACGCCGACGATCCCGGCGCCGATCAGACGTCCCGGGCCCGGCTCGAACAGCAGCTTCGTGAGGCCCTCGTCGCGCCCGAGCCCGAGCGCGCGGCCGGACGCGCTCCACGGGAACACGCCCTTCTCGTACTCGACGCCACGGTCGCGCGCCTCCGTCTCGGTCACGCCCATCCAGGCGATCTCGGGATCGGTGAACGCCACCGACGGGATCGCCTGCGCGTCGAACCCGGCCCCCGGCAGGCCGGCGACGACCTCCGCCGCGGCGCGCCCCTCGTGGGCCGCCTTGTGGGCGAGCATCGGCGCGCCGACGATGTCGCCGATCGCGTGGATCCAGGGGACGTTGGTGCGGAGCTCGCGGTCGACCGCGATGAACCCGGCCGCGTCGACCTCGACGCCCGCCGCGCCAGCGTCGATCTCGTGCCCGTTGGGCCTGCGCCCGACCGCGACCAGGATTCCACCGAACGTCCCGGCGTCCCCGCTCGAGAGCTCGACCTTCAGGCCGCTCTTCAGCGCCTTGACCGACACGACCTCGGTACCGACGTGGATCGCCTCGTAGCGGGACTCGATCCGCTTGCGCAGCGGGGCGACGAGATCCGGGTCGCATTCCGCGATAAGCCGGTCGAGCAGCTCGACGACGGTCACGCGCGAGCCGACGGCGTCGTAGACGGTCGCGAGCTCCAGCCCGATGATCCCGCCGCCGATCACGAGCAGCCGCTTGGGAACGTCTCGAAGCTCGAGTGCGCCGGTCGAGGCGACGATCCGCGGGTCCTCGGGCAGGAACGGGAGCGTCGCCGCGCTCGAGCCGGCCGCGATCACGCACTGCTCGAACGAGATCGTCCGGTCGCCGACCTGCACGGTATGAGGCCCCGTCAGACGCGCGACACCCTGGACGACCTCGACCTTCCGCTGGCGCGCGAGCAGCGCGAGCCCGCCGGTGAGCTTCTCGACGACCGACTGCTTCCACTCGCGCAGCGCGTCCGGATCGATTTTGGGCTTTGCGAACGCAACCCCGTGCGCCCGCATCTCCTCGGCCTCGGCCACCACCCGCGCGGCGTGGAGCAGCGCCTTCGAGGGGATGCAACCGACGTTCAGGCAGACGCCGCCGAGCCGCTCGTGGCGCTCGATCAGGACCGTCTCGACGCCGAGATCCGCCGCCCGAAAGGCGGCGCTGTAGCCGCCGACGCCCGAGCCGATCACGACAAGCTGGGTGTCGTAGCCGCCCTCGGGTGGGGGAGGGGGCGGTTCGTCGGCGACGGCCACGGGTGAACCAGAATTCGGTGCATCTTGGAGTTGTTGAGGTCGTTCCTCACTTCCGACCCCCGTCGAGTTCGTCTCGATCCGCAGCAGCACGCTCCCCTCCGACACGCGATCCCCGATCTTCACGCGCAGCTGGGCGACGCGGCCGGCGAACGGCGCCGGGACGTCCATCGTCGCCTTGTCGGACTCGAGCGTCACGAGCGGATCCTCGGGCGCCACCTCGTCGCCGGCGGCGACGTGGATCTCGATCACCGGGACGTCGGTGAAATCCCCGATATCGGGGACCGTGACGTCAACGGTCGCGCCCTCGCCGCTCACAGCAGCGCCCGCCGAAGGTCGCTCAGCACCCCGGCGAGGTGGACCACGAACCGGGCGGCCGCGGCGCCGTCGATCACGCGGTGGTCGTAGGAGAGCGACAGCGGCAGCATCAGCCGGGGCTGGAACTGCTGCCCGTCCCAGACGGGCTTCATCGCCGAGCGCGTGACGCCGAGGATCGCGACCTCGGGGGCGTTGACGATCGGGGTGAACGAGGTTCCGCCGATCCCGCCGAGTGAGGAGATCGTGAACGTCGAGCCAGTTATCTCATCAAGCCCGAGCTTCCCGTCGCGGGCCTTGGCCGACAGCTCCGCCAGCTCGCCCGCGATCTCGAGCAGCCCCTTCTCGTCGGCGCCCTTGATCACGGGGACCACCAGACCCCCGGGCGTGTCCGCCGCGAACCCGACGTTGTAGTAGCGCTTGACGATCAGCTCGTCGCCGTCGAGCGAGGAGTTGAAGTCGGGAAACTCCTTGAGCGTCGCGACGCACGCCACGACCAGGAACGAGACCATCGTCACCTTGACCCCGTCGGAGGCGTGCTCGGAGTTGAGCTGCTTGCGCCACGCCTCGAGCTCGGTGATGTCGGCCTCGTCGTTGTGGGTGACGTGCGGGATCAGCGCCCAGTTGCGGGCGAGGTTCGGTGCCGAGATCTTCTGGATCCTCGACCGCGGCACGCGCTCGACCGGGCCCTGCTTGGAGAAGTCGAGCGACGGCCACGGCGCGAGGCCCGGAAGCGATGCCCCGGCAGGTCCGGCGGCCGCGGGGGCCGGCCCTCGCTCGAGGTCCTCGACGGTGATCCGGCCCTTGCGCCCGGTGCCCTTCACCGAGTGCAGGTCGATGCCGAGCTCGCGCGCGCGTCGGCGGACCGAGGGGCTCGCGTAGACGGGCTCGCCGCCGTTGGACGCGGACGCGACTGCGGGCGCCGGCGCGGCATCGCGCTCGGAAGCGATGTCGGGACCCTCGGCCGCGAGCGCGCTGGCGATCGCGTCCGGAGCGCCCGCCTCGCTCGGCACCCCCTCGGATGCGATCAGCGCGGCCCGTGCCGAGTCGGCCCCGCCGGCCGTCGGCTCGATCGTCACCAGCAGGGTCCCCTGCGACACCCGGTCGCCGACGCCGACGCGAACCTCCCGCACAACTCCTGAGAACGGTGCCGGGACGTCCATCGTCGCCTTGTCGGACTCGAGCGTCAGCAGCGGATCGTCAGCGGCGACGCGGTCGCCCTCCGAGACGTGGATCTCGATAACCGGGATGTCCTCGAAGTCGCCGATGTCCGGGACCTCGACGGGGATCGCCTCAGCGGTGCTCATACGGTCGTCGGGATCGGGGCCTCGGGGTCGATCTCGTAGCGCTCGATCGCGTCCTGTGCGCGCTGCCGGTCGACGATCCCCTCGTCGGCGAGCTCCGACAGAGCCGCGACCGTAACGTAATGGCGATCGACCTCGAAGAACCGTCGCAGCGCGCGGCGGAAGTCACTGCGTCCGTAGCCGTCGGTGCCGAGCACCCGGTAGCGGCCCGGGACCCACTGGCGGATCTGGTCGGGATACGTGCGGATCCAGTCGGTCGACGCGACCACCGGGCCCTCACGCGCTCCGAGCTGCTCGGCCACGTAAGCGCGGCGCGGGTCCGAGGTGGGATGGAGCATGCTCCAGCGCTCGGCCTCGATCCCGTCGCGACGAAGCTCGGTGAACGAGGTGACGCTCCAGACGTCGGCGGACACGCCCCAATCCTCCTCGAGCAGCGCCGCCGCCGCGAGCACCTCGAGCAGGATCGTGCCGGAGCCCAGCAGCTGCACCCGCGGCCCCTCGCCCGAGCCCTCGCGCATCAGGTACATGCCGCGGAGGATGCCCTCTTCGGCGCCCTCGGGCATCGCCGGATGCTTGTAGTTCTCGTTCATCAGAGTCAGGTAGAAGAACACGTCCTCCTGCTCGGCGACCATCCGGCGAAGGCCGTCCTGGACGATCACAGCCACCTCGTACCCGAACGCGGGGTCGTAGGCACGGACGTTGGGCACGACCGAGAACAGCACGTGACTGTGGCCGTCGGCGTGCTGAAGGCCCTCGCCGTTGAGGGTCGTGCGTCCGGCGGTCCCCCCGAGCAGAAATCCCCGGGTGCGGCTGTCGCCGGCGGCCCACACCAGGTCGCCGACGCGCTGGTAGCCGAACATCGAGTAGTAGATGTAGAACGGGACCATCTGCACGCCGTGCGCGCTGTACGAGGTGCCGGCCGCGATGAACGAGGAGATCGACCCCGCCTCGGTGATCCCCTCCTCGAGGATCTGCCCGTGCTCGTCCTCCTTGTAGAACATCAGCTGCTCGGCGTCCTGCGGCTGGTAGAGCTGGCCGACGGGCGAGTAGATCCCGACCTGGCGGAACAGGCCCTCCATCCCGAAGGTGCGCGATTCGTCCGGGATGATCGGCACCACGCGTTGCCCGATCTCCTTGTCGCGCAGCAGCGCTGCGAGGACCCGGACAAAAGCCATGGTCGTTGATATTTCTCTGTCGCCGGTCCCCTCGAGCTGCGAGGAGAACAGCGAGAGATCTGGCACTGCCAGCGGCTGCGCGACGCGGCGGCGGCGCACGGGCAGCGAGCCCCCGAGCGCCTCTCGGCACTCGCGCAGGTAGCGCATCTCCGGCGAATCGTCGGGCGGCTTGTAGTACTCCGCGGCTCGCACCTGCTCGTCGGTCAGCGGCAGCTCGAACCGGTCGCGGAACGCGAGCAGCGCGTCCTCGGTCATCTTCTTCGCCTGGTGGGTGATCATCTGGCCCTCGCCCGAGGAGCCCATCCCGTAGCCCTTGATCGTCTTCGCGAGGATCACGGTCGGCTGGCCGGTATGACGCGCCGCCTCGTGGTAGGCGGCGTAAACCTTCTGCTGGTCGAGGCCGCCGCGGTTCAGCAGCCAGATCTGATCGTCGGACATGTGGGAGACGCGGTCGAGCAGCACCGGGTCCTTGCCGAAGAAGCGCTCGCGCACGTAGGCGCCGTCACGTGACTTGTACGTCTGGTACTCGCCGTCGACGGACTCCTCCATCACGCGCACGAGCCGCCCGTCGACGTCGGCCGCGAGCAGCGGGTCCCAGCGTGAGCCCCAGATCACCTTGATCACGTTCCAGCCGGCGCCCCGGAAGTCCGACTCGAGCTCCTGGATGATCTTGCCGTTGCCGCGCACCGGCCCGTCGAGCCGCTGGAGGTTCGCGTTCACGACCCAGATCAGGTTGTCGAGGTGCTCGCGGCCGGCGAGCCCGATCGAGCCCATCGTCTCGGGCTCGTCGACCTCGCCGTCGCCGATGAACGCCCACACCCGACGGCCCTGCGTCGTGCGCGAGTCCGCGGGCCTGCAGGTACTTCATGAACCGCGCCTGGTAGATCGAGGTGATCGCGCCGATCCCGAGCGACACGGTCGGAAACTGCCAGAAGTCGGGCATCAGCCACGGGTGCGGGTACGAGCTGAGGCCGCCGGGGCGTGACACCTCCTGGCGGAAAGCGGTCGAGCTGCTCCTCGGTCAACCGCCCCTCCAGGTACGCGCGCGCGTAGTTGCCGGGGGACGAATGGCCCTGGAAGTAGACGAGGTCGCCGCCGAAGTCGTCGCTCCGGGCGCGCCAGAAATGGTTGAAACCGACCTCGTAGAGGGTCGCGACCGACTGGTAGCTGGCGATGTGGCCGCCGAGCTCCGAGGACTCCTTGTTGGCGCGGACGACCATCGCCATCGCGTTCCAGCGGAGGATCGATCGCAGACGGCGCTCGAGCGCCGGATCGCCGGGAAGCTTCGCCTCGCGGTCGACGGGGATCGTGTTCACGTACGGCGTGTTGAGCGATGCGATCGGCCCGGTGCCGGAGTGCTGGGCACGCTCGACCACCCGCTTGAGCAGCTGGCGGGCACGCGTCGGGGCCGTCGTGTGCGACGACCGCGTCGACCGCCTCGAGCCACTCGCGAGTCTCGGTCGCGTCGACGTCGCGCGCGCCGTTTGAACCGAGGTTCTCTACTCGATCGGCCATCTCCTATGCGATGGTACGCACGTGCCGGATTCTGATGGAGATCTCGTTTTCGCCGGACCGGGGGCGCTCGCCGCGCGAGTGCGGGCGGGGGAGATGCAGCCCCGCGAGCTCGTCGAGGCTTGCCTGCGCCGGATAGAGGCGCTCGACCCGCGGCTGAATGCGTTCCGGACGACGACGCCGGAGCAGGCCCTCGCGGCGGCCGACGCGGCGGCGACCGACGGCCCGCTCGCGGGCGTCCCGGTCGCGGTCAAGGGCGACACGCAGCTCGCCGGCGAGCCGACCACGCGCGGCTCGAAATCGTTCGGCCCGCCAGCGCCCGCCGACGCCGAGGCCGTCCGCCGGCTGCGGGCTGCGGGCGCCATCCCGATCGGGGTCACGAACGTTCCGGAGCTGACGATCTTCCCGTGGACCGCGAGCGACGCCACCGGAATCACCCGCAACCCCTGGAATCCCGACCGCACTCCCGGCGGGTCATCCGGCGGCTCCGCATCTGCGGTCGCCGCCGGCATGGTCCCGTTCGCGACCGGCTCCGACGGCGGCGGGTCGATCCGGATCCCGGCGTCGTGCTGCGGTCTCGTCGGGATGAAGCCGACCCGGGGCCGCGTTTCGAAGATGCCCGACGGCGAGCACTGGCTTGGCCTCAGCACCTACGGGCCGCTGGCCAGGACCGTGTCCGACAGCGCGCTGATGCTCGATGCGATGCACGGGACGATCGAGGGCGACGTCGATCGCGCCGCCCAGTTCGAGGGCAGCTACCGCGAGGCGGCGGGCACGCCGCCGGGACGGTTGCGGGTCGCCGTCTCGAAGAAGGTCCCGCCGGGATTGATCGCCCCGCTCTCGAGCGATCAGCGCGGCGCCTGGGAGCGCACGGGACGCCTGCTCTCGGAGCTCGGCCACGAGGTCGTCGAGCGCGACCCGGCATACGGGTTGGTCGCGATCGAATTCACGCAGACGTGGCTGCGCGGGATCTACGAGGACACGCTCGAAATCCCTGACCCGGCCCGCCTCGAGCGGAGCACGCGCCAGATGGCGGCGATCGGCCGGCGGCTCGTCCCGGAGCGCCGCGCCCGCCTGCTTCGCGAGCGGCGCGCCAGGACCACAGCCCGGATCCTCGCGCTGTGGGACCAGGTCGACGTGCTGCTGACGCCCGGCCTGGCGACAACACCGATCGCGGCCGAGGGCGGCTACGGGTCGAACGCGCTGATCGCGTTCAACAAGGCGGGACGGTTCACGCCATGGACCCCGTTCGTCAACGTCACCGGCCAGCCCGCGGTCACGATCCCGGCGGGCTTCGGCGCCGACGGCCTGCCGCTGAGCGTCCAGCTGGTCGGGCGGATCGGGGCCGAGGCCGCGCTTTACTCGCTCGCGGGGCAGCTCGAGCAGGCCGCACCGTGGGCCGACCGACGGCCGCCCCTGGCCGACGCCGGCTGATGACCGAGCTGCGCTGAGGGGGCGCGGTGCAGATCTTCGTGCTGGCGCTTTACGCGGCGGTCTACCCGGCGCTGCTGGCCGCGGTCGGGATCCTGCTCGCGAGCCCGAGGCGTCTGCAGCTGCTGAGCGCGTTCCTGCTCGCGGGGATCATCGTCAGCGTCTGCGCCGGGCTCGGGATCGTGCTTCTGATCCACGGCTCCGGGGCGGTCTCGGAGAAGGGGTCAGGGTGGAGCTGGGGTACCGACCTCGCGGTCGGCGTGTTCGCGCTCGTACTCGGGGCGGCGCTCGGCACCCACCTGCCGCGGCGAGTAAGAGCCCGGCGGGCGAGCGGGAAGCGGTCGGCCATAGCCGATCCCGCCGAGAAGCGTGAGCCGTTCCCGCATCGGCTGCTGGCCCGGGGCTCGCTGCCGATCGTGGTCTTCGCGGCGGTGATCCTGAACCTGCCGGGCGCTGTCTACCTGGTGGCGCTGAAGGACATCGCGGCCGGGCACCACTCGCCCGCCATCGACGTGGTCGTGGTGATCGCGTTCAACCTGATCATGTTCTCGCTTGCCGAGATCCCGTTGGTCGGCCTGATCGTCGCCCCCGAGCGCACCGAGCGGCTCGTCAAGCGGGCGATGGCGTTCCTCGGGCTCCACGGAAACAAGATCGCTACGGGCCTTTGCCTCGTGGTCGGGGTCCACCTGATCGTCCGCGCGGCGATCCGTTCGTGAGCACGCCCTCGGAGAACGTGCTCCGCGCGAGCGCGAGGAACTCGGCGACCGCCGGCGGGTGACGCCGATCCTGGCGCCACGCGAGCGTGATGTCCCGCGACAGACTGGGGTCGGTGAGGGCGACGAACGCGACCTCCGCCCCCGGCGCGACCGCGTCGGAGCGCGGCAGGATCGCGACGCCCATGCCGCGCGCGACGAGCCGGCGAATCCGCCCGCTCTCATTGGACTCGAGCTTGATCCTCGGCTGAAAGCCGGCGTGGCGGCCCGCGCCGACCAGCAGCTCGCGCAGCCGGGCACCCTCGCGGAAGCTGATGAACTCCTCGTCCTCGAGGTCGGCCATCCGCAGCCTGCGGCGCTGCGCGAACCGGTGGTCGCGGGGGAGCACCGCGACGAGCTCCTCGGACATCAACTGGTGCAACCCGAGCCCGTGGCTCTCCATCTGCTCGGTGACCGACAGAAACGCGAGGTCGAGCGTGTCGTCTCTGAGCATCTGTGCGAGCTCCTCGCTCGACTGCTCGCGGACGGTGAGCTCGACGCCGGGATGGCGCTCGTGGAAGATCGCGAGGGGCAGCGACACGTCGATCGGGCCCATCGTGTGCATCGTCCCGACGCTGACGACGCCGCTCTCCATCCCCTTGAGCGCGGCCAGTTCCGCGGAGGCCGCGTCGATCTCGCCGAGGATCCGTCGCGCGCGCGCGACGAGCAGCCAGCCGGCGTGGGTGATCGTGACCTGCCGCGTCGTGCGCTCGACCAGAGGCACCCCGACCTCCTCCTCGAGCCGGCGAATCTGCTGCGAGAGCGCAGGCTGTGCGATGTGCTCACGCTCGGCCGCGTGCGTGAAGTGGCGCTCCTCGGCGAGCGCCACGAGGTATCGAAGCTGACGCAGATCCATAAGTACAGCTTATAGATTAGTGAGAATACTCGTCTTGGACATCTAAAGCCGACCGTGTCAGGATGCTGCGCACACCCTCTCCTCCCTCATCGCGCCCCGCTGGGCCGGCCTCATATCCGCCGGTTTTCGGGGCGCGATTCCTTTAAGGTCACGGCCATGGCACCGATCAACGTTTCCGCCGAGCACGTGATCGGCGCACCGGCCGATGTGGTGTACGGCTACATCGCCGACCATCGCGAGCACCACCCGCGGTTCCTGCCCGACGCGTTCACCGACTTCGAGGTCGAGGCCGGCGGGATCGGCGCCGGGACGATCACGCGCTTCAAGGTCACGGCGGGCGGCAGGACCCGTGATTACCGGATGGAGGTGGCCGAGCCCGAGCCCGGGCGAGTGATGACCGAGTCCGACACCGGCTCGAGCCTCGTCACCACGTGGACCATCACGCCCGAGGGTCCCAACACGCGCGTGCGGATCGCCACCACCTGGGAGGGCGCCGGCGGCGTCGGCGGCTTCTTCGAGCGGCTTTTCGCCCCGAGGGTGATGCGCGGGATCTACGAGGACGAGCTCGGGCGCCTCGATGCCTACGCCCAAGAGCAGAAGACAACTCAAGCGTAGAAAGTCAATCGATTTAGTGTAGTACGCGTGGAGCCGATGTCAGACTCCACCGCCCCGACTCACTTCACCACTCGAGAGCTGGAGAGGTTCGTCGAGGGCCTGGCCGCCGAGCCCGACCTCTGGCGCGAGCACATAAGCGACTCCTCGGGCGGGCGCGTGTACGAGCAGATCTGGGACGACAAGCTCGTCAATGCGTGGCTGATCTGCTGGAGCGAGGACCAGGACACCGGGTTTCACGACCACGACCGCTCGGACGCCGCGATTCGGGTGATCGAAGGGCACGTCCGGGAGGACCGACTCCGGATCGGATCGGATCCCGACTCGAAGGTGATCGGACCCGGCAGCACGGTGGTCGTCCCGTCCGTCGCGATCCACCGCGTACTCCACGCGGGTGAGGGGCCGGCGGTCACGATCTACGCGTATTCGCCGCCGCTGACTCGAACTGGCGCGTACCGCATCGGCCCCGAAGGCGAGCTCGAGCGGTCGTCGGTCTCCTTCGAGGAAGAGCTTCGAGCCGAACCGGTCCTGAGCTAGCTCCGGCGTCGGAAGTCCGCGCGGCGGGTACTACCCGTCCATGCCGCCGCTGTTGCTGGCCGACTGGCAGGAGATCAACCGCGCCTTCTGCGCGGTCTGCTGGATGGCGGCGCTGGTGCTCGCGGTCGTGATCGTCGGGGTTGCCGCGGGAACGTCAAGCATCGGCAGGGTCGGAAGGTCCGCGCAGTCGGGGCCCGCGGTCGCGTCGAGCATCGTCGCTGTTCACGGGCGTCCCTGAAACCTCAGGGCGCGAGCACCAGCTTGTGTCCGGGTGAGGTCTGCTGGCGCTCCCACGCGTCCGCGACGTCGCGTAGCGGGACCGCCTCGACCTCGACCTCGAGCTCGCCCTTCATCGCCCGCTCGATCATCCACAGGTGGGCCGCGTGGCGGACGGACGGCGGCGTCAGCATGTTGGTGTGGCCGATGATCGAAAGCGTCCGGCCGCGGACCGTCGCCGATCCGATCGCCATCGTCTCGGCGGCGGACCGGCCGAGCTGGACGAGCCGCCCGCCGATCGCCATCGCCTCGAGCGCGGCCTCGGCCGGCGGGCCGCAGAGCATGTCGATGACGACGTCGGCGCCATCGCCCGTCGCCTCATGGATCGTCGTCTCGATGTCGTCCTCGCCGATCCGGGCGGTCGCCGTCGCGCCGAGGTTCCGCGTCGCCTCGAGCCGCTCGCGGTCGCGTCCGACGGCAACGATCGATGCCGCTCCGAGCAGCCGCGCGACCTGGACCGCCACGACCCCGACGACCCCCGTCGCGCCGAGCACGACCACGTGCTCGCCGGGTTGCATGGCGGCGCGGTGCACCAGCGATGCGTGGGCTGCCACGCCCGCGATCCCCAGCGCGCACGCGACCCCGGGATCGGCGTCTTCTCCGATCCGCAGCGCGGTCGCGCCGTAGGCGAGCGTCCGCGCCGCGAACGTCCCGTGCGGGATCCCCGGCAGGTCGGTGTACACGCGCTCGCCCGCGGCGATCTCCGGCACGGCCGACTCGACGACGTGGCCGACCCCCTCGATCCCCGGCACGTACGGGACCGGAGGTGAAGGGACGACGTACCGCTGCTGCCCGAACGCGACGTCGACCGGGTTGAGCCCCGCCACCTCGACCTCGACGAGCAGCTGTCCCTCGTCGGGCGGAGGCGGAGCGTCGAACGACGAGAACTGCGGGGGCGCTCCATATTCGGTCAATACGGCGGCTGGGATCTGGTGGCTCATCGAGCCGGGAGCCTAAGGCGCTCAGGTGGGGGAGGGCAAGGCGTCGCCCGGAGTTCGCTGCGTATCGGCGGCGCCGCCGTCCGGCGTCGCGAGCAGGAACGCTCCCGCGATCACCGCGACGAACGCGAGGATCCGCAGCGCGCCGAACACCCCGGGCGGGACCGGCTCGCCGAGCACGACGGTGCCGGCCAGGATCGGCATCGCGTTCGTGAACAGCGTCGCCAGACCGGCGACGGTGAGTGCGCCGCTGCGCTGATATCCGAGCTGGAGCAGCGAGGTGCCGAGCGTGTAGCCGAGCACGAGTGTGACCAGGAACGCGAACCGGGCGCCGCCCTGGGTCAAGAGCTTCGTCGAGATGTCCCCGATCGAGAACAGCAGGCCTCCCGCGATCCCCTGTGCAACGCCGAGCGCGCCGAGCCTGCGGCCGATCGGCAGCGCCAGCGCGGCGGCCACCGCGGTTCCGCCGAGCCAGGCCGCGATCCCTGCGATCGAACCGTGGTGGCCGTTCCCGCTCGCCTTCGCGAGCGAGACGGCAAGCGCGACCAGCCCGAGGATCGAGAGCCACACGCCGATCTGCCGGCGGCGGCCCAACGGCTTGCCGGTGACCCGGGAGGACACGTACGCAAGCACGCCGATCCCGCCGGCGCCGATGCTCTGCACGAGCGCGAGCGGCGCCAGCGCGAGCGCCGCCGCGTACAGCAGGAAGCCGCCGGTCTCCATCGCGAACCCGAGCAGCCAGTCGTGGTCGCTCAGCAGCAGGTGGAGCGAATGCAGGGGCCGGCGCATCGACAGCGCCGGCATCGCCGCCGCGGCGTCGTGCTCGCGGAGGTACGCGATGTTCGCAAGCGTCGCCGACCCCGCCGCGAGCGGGATGCCGATCGCCGTCCCCAGATTCACTCTCGGTACCGTAGCGGCGGTGCGGGTCGCGACCTGGAATGTCAACTCGCTCAAGCAGCGGCTTCCGCGGCTGCTGCCGTGGCTCGACGAGCGCCGCCCCGACGTCGTCTGCCTGCAGGAGACCAAGCTCGCCGACGACCAGTTCGAGGAGGTGCTCGGCGACGAGCTGGCGACGCGCGGGTATGCGGCGGCGCCGCACGGCGAAGCGGCCTGGAACGGCGTCGCAATCCTTTCCCGGGTGGGCCTCGACGACGTCGTCAAGGGGATTGCGGGCGCCCCCGGCTTCCCGAATCCGGAGGCGCGGGCGGTCGCGGCGACGTGCGGCGGGATCAGGGTGTACTCGGTGTACGTGCCGAACGGGCGGGTGCCCGACTCGGACCACTACCGCTACAAGCTCGCGTGGCTCGCGTCGCTGCGCGATGCGGTCGGCGCCGGCCCCGACGACGCGATCGTGTGCGGCGACATGAACATCGCGCCCGCGGACGAGGACGTGTTCGATCCGGCCGCGTACTCCGGCCACACGCACGTGACCGCGCCGGAGCGCGAGGCGCTGTCGGCGCTCGAGGGGCTCGGGCTTCACGACGTCGTCCGCGAGCACTGGCCGGGCAAGCGGATCTTCACCTACTGGGACTACCGCGCCGGGATGTTCCACCAGGATCTAGGGATGCGAATCGACCTGGTGCTCGCCAGCGGCGATGTCGCCGCCCGCGTGAAGGCGGCGTGGGTCGATCGGCAGGCGCGCAAGGGGAAGGGACCGAGCGATCACGCGCCGGTGATCGTCGACCTCGACGAGGCGCCCGACGGCGACATCGGGCCGGTGGTGCCGCCGCCGTCGGCTCCGGTCACCAAGCGCGGCGTCGCGAAGCTGCCGCAGTCCTAGTCCCGCGGCCGGTCGCGGTCCCGCGACGGCTGCACGCGCTTGGGCTCTCCCGGCATCTTCGGATAGTCCGGCGGGTAGGGCATGTCGCCCTCTCCCTCGGCCTCGTCGCGCTCGTACAGGTCGAGCAGCGGCTGCAGGGAGTACGCCCTGTCGTTGATCGCGGCGTGGCGGTCGCCGAACTCGGCGAAACGCGCCGGCATCGTCGCGACCGTGAAGTCCTCGGGCGCGACATCCGGAAGCTCGTCCCAGTCCAGCGGGGCGGAGACGGGCGCCCCCGCCTTCGGGCGGATGCTGTAGGCCGAGGCGATCGTGCGGTCGCGGGCGTTCTGGTTGTAGTCGACGAAGATCCGCTCGCCGCGCTCCTCCTTCCACCACTTCGTCGTCACCTGGCCTTCGAGGCGCCGCTCGAGCTCGCGGCCGAACGCGATCGCCGCGTGGCGGACGTCGGTGAACGTCCACCGCCGTTCGATCCGCACGTAGATGTGGACGCCGCGTCCGCCGGAGGTCTTCGGGAAGCCGGTGTAGCCGAGGTCGCCGAGCAGAGCTCGCGCCTCGGCGGCGACGCGCACCGCGTCCTCGAAGTCGGTTCCGGGCTGCGGGTCGAGGTCGAGCCGGAGCTCGTCCGGGCTCTCGACGTCGTCGGAGCGGACGGGCCACGGATGGAACGTGATCGTCCCCATCTGCGCGGCCCACGCGACCACCGCGACCTCGGTGGGGCAGATCTCGTCGGCGGTCCGTCCCGACGGGAAGCGGATCTCGGCGGTCTCGACGTAGTCCGGCGCGCCGCGCGGAATCCGCTTCTGGAAGAACGCATCGCCGCCGCCGCGCTCGCGGGTCGAGATCCGGATCCCGGGATGCACACCCTTCGGCCAGCGCTCGAGCGTCGTCGGTCGCCGCTCCAGCGCGCGCATGATCCCGTCGTCGACCGACAGGTAGTAGTTGACGATGTCGAGCTTGGTGACGGGGCCCGTGCGCTCGGTCGCCGGGAAGATCACCCGATCCGGGTTCGAGACGCGAACCTCCCGCCCATCGGCGTCGACGGTCGTTTCCGGGGATGCGCCCACGCCACGAAGTTGTACGGCACGGACGCGACGGGGTGCCGCTCAGGCCGCAAGCGGGTGTAGGTCGCCGCTCCCGGAGGCGCTGCGGCGAACGTCGGCTGACCGACCGTCGGCGTGCGCGTGCACGATCAGCACCGGCACCGGGCTGTGATTGAACACGTAGTGGCTGACGCTGCCCAGCACGGCCGAACGCAGGGCGCGCAGGGTGGGGGGAGGGCTGTCGGTCACCGAGGTCGGGATCCTCAGGAGCCTCGCGGAGGGGCCGCGTCGGATCACCGCGCTGGCTGATGCCGAGGGGCTAGCGCAGCCGACGACGACGCTGCTGGTCAAGCGGCTCGAGCGCGGAGGGCTCGTCAGCCGGGAGCGCCAGGACGACGACCGCCGGGTCGTCCTGGTCAGGATCACCGAGCCGGGCGCCGCGGCCGTCGCGGATTTCCGTGAGCGGGCGTTCGCCCGCCTTGCGGGGTATCTCGACCGTCTGCCCGAGCGCGAACTCGACACGCTCGCTGCTGCGATCGGTGCGCTCCAGGATCTGATCGACGCGCTAGAGCGCGATGTGGGCGGGCCGTGAGTCGTCGCCGCCCTATGCTGCGCCGGTGAGCGCGGCGCTCGAACAACGGATCCCGGTCCAGCTCCGTTGGCGGGATATGGACATGTTGGGCCATTTGAACCAGGCCGTGTACCACGAGCTGCTTGAAGAGGGGCGCGCCGCGGTGATGTGGGAGCTGATGCGGCGGGCGGGCGAGGACCACGTCCATGGCGCTTACGTGCTCGCGCACGTCGATCTCGATTACCACACCGAGGTCCGCAAGGACCACGGCGAGATCGAGGTCGTGATCAGCGTCGCCGGCGTCGGCCGCTCGAGCTTTCGCCTGCGCCACGAGCTGAGGCTTCCGGACGGGACCGTCGCCGCCTCGGGTGAGACCGTGATGGTGGCGTGGGACCCGGCCAAGCGGGGCAAGCGCGAGCTGACCGAGCGCGAGCGCGCGGCACTGTCGTAGCGCGCGTCAAAGAAGCGGGCCGGGTCGCCCGTTTGATGTCTGATGCCAGGTTCGTCGCGTCATCGCCGTGCGCGAACGGTCGCGATGGTCTGCGCCGTGCCTGCCGCGACCGCGCTGCTGGCCACGGGCGCCGTCGGCGACCAGCTGAAGCTCCCGCTCAACGATCTGAATACCGCGCTGGCGCTGATCCCGGGCTCCCAGACCCCGAAGGCCGCACCGGAGCAGCAGCCCGCCGAGCCTTCCTACGACGCGACCCCGCGGGCCAACTGCGGACCGGGGTCCACGCCGCTGGCCGGCGCCCAGGGCAGGGTCCCGGCGTCGGCGATCGATTCGCCGCAGGCGGCGCACGGCTGGAGGTGCAACCTCTCGGTCGTCGGCCACTACGCGAGCTCCGGCGGCTACAAGGTCTGGAGCTACACCGACAAGCGGGGCCACCTGTGCGCGTTCTACGACACCACGCTGCTGTTCCCGCTCGACGCGCTCAGCCTCAACGGCCCGCCGTCCAAGGGCGTGAACGTGCTCGACATGTCGAACCCTGCGCATCCTGTGCTGACCGACACGCTGACGACGCTGCCGATGCTCTCGCCGCACGAGTCGCTGTATCTGAACGCCAAGCGCGGCCTGCTCGCGGCGGACCTCGGAAACCCGGCGTCGTACCCAGGGTTGATGTCGATCTACGACGTCAGCCATGACTGCCGGCACCCGGTCCTCGACGCCACCTACCAGGCGGCCCGGTTCGGGCATGAGAGCGCGTTCTCGCCCGACGGCCGGACGTTCTGGATCACCGGTGGGGGACAGGGGATCGCCGCCGTCGACGTCTCCGACCCGAAGCATCCGCACACGATCTGGCAGGGCAACGAGTTCTCCCACGGCGGCAGCGTCAGCGACGACGGCGACCGGTTCTACGCCGCGGACTCGGTCGACGGCGAAATGCTTGTGCTCGACGTCTCGCAGATCGAGAACCGCAAGCCCGACCCGCAGGTCAGCGAGGTGAGCCGCCTGACCTGGCAACGGGTGACGATCCCGCAAAATTCATCAGCGATGACGATCGGCGGCCACCACTACCTGCTCGAGTTCGACGAGTTCGCCTTCCGGTTCGACACGGTCACGCCCGCCGACACGGTCGGTGCCGCACGGATCATCAACATCGACGACGAGGCCCATCCGCGGGTCGTCTCGAACATCCGCCTGCAGGTCAACAACCCGCCCTACCGCGCGCAGGCCGACAACGACCCGGGCGGGATCGGCGGCCAGAACCGCCTCGTGGGCTACGCAGCGCACTACTGCGGGATCCCGCGCGAGGTCGATCCGGAGATCGTCGCCTGCTCGTTCATCAACTCGGGGCTGCGGATCTTCAACATCCAGGACCCGTCTCACCCGCGCGAGGTCGCCTACTACGTCTCGCCCCCGAAGGCGTCCCCCGTGAACGGCGAGGAGGCGAGCGACACGGCGATGTCGAAGCCGGCGTTCGACCCCCAGCATCGCGAGGTCTGGTACACGGACGCCGCCAGCGGTTTCTGGGCCCTGCGCCTGCCGAAGAGCGTCTGGCCCTGAGCCGGGGCTACCGGGTCTGCGATAGCAGCTCGTAGAGCGCCGCGATGTCGCGGTGCGCGTAGCCGCTCTGCTCGGCCTGCTCGAGGACCTTGTCGGCGGTCGCGGCCGTCGGGAGCGGAGTCTCTTCTGCGGACGCCGCCTCTAGCGCGAGCCGGATGTCCTTGTGCATCAGCGAGACGTCGAACCAGGTCTCGTCGACCTCCCCGAGCACGAGCGGGACCCTGGCCTTGAGCATCGGCGAGCCGACCGCGGCGCCGGTCATCACGTTCGCCGCGAGCTTCGGATCGATACCTGCGCGCGTGGCGAGCAGCAGACCCTCCGAGAACGCGAGCATCTCCACCGCGAGCGAGATGTTGATGGCGAGCTTCAGAACCAGCCCCTGCCCGTTGTCGCCGATGTGCGTGGGCGATCCCAGCACCTTCAGCACCGGTTCGATCCGCTGGTATGCGTCTGGATCACCGCCGACCACGATCGTCAGCGTCCCGGCCTTGACCTGGGGAATGCTGCCCGCCAACGGCGTGTCGAGCATCTGGGCTCCGCGTCCCTCGTCGCGGACGCGCGCCGCGAGGCTGCGGCTGACGCTCGGGGTGATCGTGCTCAGATCCGCCCAGAGCTTGCCCGCGCGGAGGCCCGCGATGATCCCGTCCGGACCCGAGGCGACGGACTCGACGGCGGCGTCGCTGGGAAGCGACGTGAACACGATCTCGACTGAGTCGGCGAGCTCGCGTGGCGTCTCGGCCCACTGCAGACCTCGATCGATCAGCCACTCGTTGCCGTCGCGGTGCCGGGCCTCGCCGTGGACGGTGTAGCCGTCGTCGAGGTAGCGGGCGGCCATGTTGCCGCCCATGTGGCCGAGGCCGATGAAGCCGATCGTCGGCGTCTCGTTCCCCATTGCCGGAGTTGTACACCTCCTCGCACGATCGGACATGGCAAGCTAGTTAGCAGTGGGCGCAGTGACGATCACCCTCGAGCTCCCCGAGCATCTTCTGGACGTGCCCGAGCAGCGCGCCGGCTTCGTGCTGCTGGTCGCCTTCCTGCTCTCATTCCTGTTCATCCGCACCAGCGCGCGGCTGATGCGCAGCCCGCGCGTGCCCTGGTGGCCGGGGAGCGTCACGACCGACAGCGGGCTGCACCTGCACCACCTCGTGTGGGGGATCGTGCTGCTGATCGTCTCGGGCTTCCTCGGGTTCGTGACCAAGGCCAAGAGCCCGTGGGAGGAGATCCTGGCGGCGCTGTTCGGGATCGGCGCGGGATTCACGCTCGACGAGTTCGCGCTGTGGATTCATCTGCGCGACGTGTACTGGACGGACGAGGGACGATCGTCGTTCGACGCGGTGGTCGTCGCCGCGGTGCTCGGCGGGCTGGTCGTCGTCGGGTTCGCGCCGTTCGACCTCTCGAGGAACGCCGCGTCGATCGAGACGCTGGTGGCCGCGGTAGTGATCGACGTGTTGTTCGCGTTCCTGGCGATCCTCAAGGGCAAGCCGATGATGGGGGTGGTCGGGCTCTTCATCCCGTTCGTGTCGCTTGTGGCCTCGATCCGGCTCGCATCGCCGACGTCGTGGTGGGCGCGGCGCTGGTACAAGCCGAAGAAGCTCGCGCGCTCCGAGAGGCGGTACAAGAAGATCAAGGCTCGGCACAAGCGGATCGTCGACGCGATCCTCGGACCTCCGGGGGAGGCGGCGCCCGTGCTCGAGGAGGCTGCGGTCCCCGCCGCGAAGGTCGGATCGCCGGACGGTTGAAGTCCGGGCGCTCGCCCGGGTACGCTGCAGTCGTGGGCGTTGGGGGCAAGCCTTACCGATTGTTGCTGTCGGCGATCGCCGCGCTGGCCGTATCGCCATGCGCCGCGCTCGCGCGCGGGACCGGTGCGTCGTCCGCGTCGGCGCCAACGCTCGGTCCGGTCAAGCACATCCACGCGAACGGGATCGACATCGGCTACCGCACCGGGGGGCACGGGCCGTGGCTGGTGATGGTGATCGGTCGCGGGGCGACGATGGCCGAGTGGGACCCGGAGCTGATCGCGCCGATGCTCCGCGACCACCGCGTGCTCGTGTTCGATAACCGGGGCGTCGGCACCACGAACAACCCGTCGCGCAAAACGCTGTCGATCCAGCAGATGGCCCAGGACACGGTCGCGCTCACGACGGCACTGCACATCAGCCAGTTCGATCTGATGGGCTGGTCGATGGGCACCTACATCTCCCAGCAGGTGACGCTCGACGCCCCGAGCCGCGTGCGCAAGCTGGTCCTGTGCGCTGCTGACCCTGGCGGTTCGCACTACGTGCCGCCGATCCCGGCGGTCGAGAAGATCCTCACCAACCCGAACGGCGTGACCACGGCCCAGCTGCTCGCGCTCAGCTTCCCACCGACCAAGGCGGGGATCAGCGGGGCGGTGAAGTACGCGGCCAGGATCGCCACGCAGCCCGACCTGGTATCCGACAGCTTCACGATCAGCTCGCGAACGCAGAAGCAGCAGGAGAAGGCGACCGCGGCATGGAAGGCGCCGACGGGCGGCTCCTACGACGAGCTCCCGACGATCACGCAGCAGACGCTGGTGATGTGGGGCAACCTCGACCTGCTCGTACGGCCGGAGAACGACAAGATCATCGTCCGGCGAGTCCCGCACGCGACCGGCAAGGTGTTCAAGGGCGCCGGCCACGCGTTCCTGTTCCAGGACGCGACCGCGGTCGGGACGGCGGCCGACCGGTTCCTCGACGCCCCGACACCGGCGCGCGGACTCGGCGCGGGGGATCCGTAGTCCGGCGACCCGACGGCGACGCCGCCGCGAGCGACCGGGCTGCGACGCCGCCGCGAGCGACCCTACTCGCAACCGGTCTGCGCCTGCCCCGTGCGGTGACGGGCCGAATTTCGGCCCCTATCCGCATGCGTCCACTGGGCGACGACGTCGATTGGGGATACGGATCGCCATGGCGGCACGCACACCGACCCCTGAGCGGCACGGACCCCGTCAGGCGCCCAACCGTGCCGGAACAGGGCCGAAAAGCGACCCCTACGCGGCACGGACTCCGCGGACACGGCGTCCGTGCCGCGTAGGGGTCGCTCACCGCCTCGACGCCGGCGAGCAAACTCGGCGCGGTGGACCGGTAGCGGTCACACGGAAGTCGCGCCGCCGGCGGCTCGGCCTTTCAGAGTTCTGCATGTCGGCATGGGCGCCAGGGCCCGACGATGACAAAGTCCAAGTACAACCGACTGTCCAGGGTCTGAGCGGGTCCGGGCGGCTAGACTCGCCCCCGCGCCGGAGTAGCTCAGTCGGTTAGAGCAGCGGAATCATAATCCGCGTGTCGGGGGTTCGAGTCCCTCCTCCGGCATCGGGCGATTTGCGGGAATTTCCCGTGGTTGCTGGGGATTCGGCGGATTTCGGGGTGCGGTTGGGGACCGCTATGAACCGCCAGGAACCGCTCGCTGGCTGACAAAACAGTCCAACGAGCAGTCCAACGAGCAGTCCAACGAGCAGTCCAACGCATAGGAGTCGGGCGCTCCCGTGCTTGTGGTGGAGGCCTGGTCGCTGCGAGAGGTCATCGCCCGCGGGCCATGGATGGCCGGCGGAATTGCCCACGGACGGGCCGACCTGCTGACCGTTTCCATCCCGGTCTTCGGAGTGTCGAGATTGGCGAATGCGAGGTCTCGTGGATCGCGCGGTGCGAGCCCTGCCTTCGTGTTGGCGCGGGTATTTGCCGCTGACGGCGTTCGCGTGGCTGCGTTTGTCCCGGGAGGGGTCACGAGGCATGGAGCGTCGGCGTCGAGATCGGGGCCGCTTCGGTTGTCTGTTGAGGGGTGGCCTATCGCCAGCGAGCGAGCGAGCGAGCGAGCGAACGAACGTCATCGCGGTGGAGCAAACGTCTACGGGTATGGGGGGCAGACGACTGAGTCTGGGCGAACGCGAGCGCAGCGGTATCGCAGTCCGATTCGTGTTCGCGGTCGTCCGCTAATGCGGCTGTGTTCGTGTACGTGCAATCACGGTTAGGAAATCGCGAAAGTAGGGCGCGAGGAACTGGCCCGGGATCCCGGTCTGGCCGGGCACGAGGGGGATCGGCAGGGGGACGGGGTGGCGCCGGGAGTGCGCGTAGAGGTAGCCAGCGACCCATCTCGGATTGATGTCGAGCTCCATCGCGCGGACGACGCCCTTGCTGGCCAGGGCCTGCGCAAGGGCACGTACGGACAGGTCGTGGCCCGCCGCCCAGACAAGGTCCCCATTGGGAGTGATTCCCAGCCCCGAGCGGGCAACGATCGGCTGTTCGTGTAGCGGGTCTCCCCAGCACACCTTGATGCACGTGTCGACTGTCGACGGGATGCGCCCGCCGTCAATCAGCAGCCCGAGGTTCTGTCTCACGGCCTCGACTGGCCGATCAGGAGCTGGGACCGTCTGATCCCAGCGGCCGATGTCGGTGCCGCCGTCGCGATAGATCACTGCCGACGCCGCGCCGCGGCGTAACGGCCACCCGACCCTTCTGCCCTCCTCGAATCCCCCTGAGCCGTAGCTCTCCTCGAACGCGCTGTTGAAAGCGGCGACGACGATCCGCCTCTCGGCGGTACCGATCGCGTCTCCGAAGCGCCAGCCCGTTCCACCCGGCTGCGATCCGCCCGCGTGCAGCGCGAGCGTCACCAAACCCTGATCGAAGCGAAGCAGGGTGATCGTGAATCCCGCTTCGTGATACGCGCTCTCCCGCGAGATCCACACCGCCGTCCGCCCTCGCACGCCGACTGCCGGCGTCCATCCGAACAGGCCCGGGCGTCGCGCCGCGGGCAGGATTGCGATCAACGGTGGTTCCGACTGCCTGGCGACCACATCTGGCGAGGAAGCCGTGAGCGCAGTCGGACTGGATAAGCCACCTACAGGCTTCGCACGGGAGCCGCTCGCCGTGGAGAAGGACTTACTTACGCTCGTCGAGGAGCCGGAGGTATGCGACACGCCACAGGCAACGCACGCCAACAGGACCCCCGAGCTGGCAGCGACCACGGAGATGAGCACCCCACCGGCCGACGCACAGCGTCGCCAGGAGTCCAGCGCTCCTGCCAGGTGAGGCGCGCTCACGGCACCACTTGTAGCCCGTCGGGGTTGTCGAGGTAGCCGGCCACCGATCCCGGAGTGCCGTCGTGCCCGTACTGCCAGACGATTCGTCTGGCGGCGCGGTCGATCAAGGCGACGCGATCGTGCACGTCCTCGGTCACACCGATCGCGACCAGCGCCGCTGCCAACCTCCACCCGCGGCCTCGCACCCCGCAATCGTTTGATGCCACGGGCAAGCGACGCTAAAGCACCGGTGAGAACGTGCTCACTGGGGTCTAACGCGCCCAACGAACAGGGGTGACGCACAGGTCGGATTGGCCGGCGACGCGAGCCACTGGCCGGACGCTCGGCCAGCAGCTCAGTTGGTTGGTCGAGGATCGGGGCGCAGATCCTGGCGTCGACCGCGTTCGGTGCGCTCGTAGTCGGCGGTGGTCGCGCCTCGGCGCTGGCCCGACGCGCGCGTGAACGCCGTCTCACCATGTGCTAACGACGGCTTGAGCCTCGCCGTTGAGACTCGGCGCCTCCTGAACGAGAGGAGTCTCGTGAAGTTCACGGTGGCGGCGGCTGTTGGAGCCGTGGCGCTCAGCCTCGCGGCGTGCGGAAGCGGCGCCACGGGCACAACTCATGCCACAAGTGTTCGAGGCAGGCTCGCGTCTGTGTCGGCGTCGCGTCCGACGCGTATCTACACGATCCCGCTGAGCGGCAAGGCGGAAGCACCGCCCGGCGCTGCCACGGGCAGAGGCGTCGCGATCATCGCATTCCATGGTGACTCGATCGTGTGCTGGCGATTCGCGCACCTCCACGGTTTCACGAGCGCGACCTTTGCGAACATCCGCACCGCGATCAGAGGCCGCGCCGGCGCCATCGTGGCGCCACTGTCGACCGGTCGGCGTCTGTACCACCAAGGCTGCGTGTCGCTCAGCCCGGTGCTGACAAAAGCGATCTGGAGCACTCCCAGTCGCTACTACCTCAACATCGACAGCAGTCAATACCCTCACGGAGCGGTGCTCGGCCAGCTCTGACGCGCCTCGCTGGCCGCGCCGACTACCGGCTAACGACTAACCCTGGGGCGGGCGCTCCGGAGTCGCTCCGCACGTTGCTTGATCCCTTGGAGCATCTTGCGCTCCATGACGAGTGAAGCCGGCTCCATCGGCAGCATGCCGATGCGCGCGAGGTGTGTTGGCAGCCGGAAGCGGTTGCGGCTGATGAGTCTCGTACGGCCGTCGTGTTCTTCAAGGACGAACGTCCAGACCCAGTTTCCGTCGTCTGATCGCCACGCGAGCACGTGCTCAGGCTCGATCTTTTCGAGTCGCATGCGGTTTGCCCCGAAGCCGATCGTCTCGCCGATCTCGGGATGCTGAAAGTCGGGCAGGACGCGGTCGACGCTGTGCATATCGAGGCCGAGCAGGTTCTCGATCCAGTCGTACGTGTACGCGCCTCCGCGGGGGGTCGGTCCCATCTGCGCGAGCCACGGCCACACGTCGGCCGCGGGCGCGTCGATTTCGATCGCGCGGGTCGAGACGCCGTCGGCGTCCTCGAGCAGCTCGTCGCCCGCCAGGCGCGACGCGGCCTCCGCGCCGGTCGCGCCCCATGTCAGGATCCGCCCCCGCAACAGCACCCAGTAGACGGCACAACCTCCGACCGCCAGGACAGCGGTGACTCGGCGCGACGTCATGACCCCAGGCCGTCCACGGTGTGCGACGGCGACTGCTCGCTCTCTGGCCACTGGCATAAGTCTCCCTCGAGGACGCGGAACCGGGAGACGGCCACCCCCTGAGGGCGACGGAGGACCCGCTCGTCCGGTTTGCCCGCGGACATGACGTAGATGCCGCTCATCGTCCGCACCGTCCAAGCCCACGAAGCGGCGCGCATCGGCACCTTCGCCGAGCAACGTCGCGGGCGACTACGTAGCGAGCTGCACCTTCGACCGACGGGCGCGGCCGAAGGCTTCACCTGTGAGGAATCTCACCGCGGCCTTAGCCGAATCTTCGCCGCGGCTAAGGCACACATATGGGGTGGCCGCTCTACTGACGGCATGACACACAACCCCACCCCGATCTTCGCCGGCCCTGGATCCGCTCCCTCATACCGGCCGGTCGGCCCGCAGGACACCGACGCCCAAACGCGGCGCGCGCGTTTGAGGGCTATCTCGCGGCCTTGGCGCGCGCCGGCACCACGAGCCACCGCGAAAGGCGCATCCGACCCCGAACGCCTCCACACCGCCGATCGCGAGCGAACGCGCAGCGGACGCACGAGGTGATCACGTCTCCCGCGCGCCGGACGCGGCGATGCCTTCAGGTGTAGCTACGGCGAGCGAGCGGCCCATGGGGTTCTTCCCAGTGCTGGAAGCCGATGCTCACGAAGTGGGTCTTGACTGGAAGTCTGTCAACGACGTAGAGGAATCAACGTGTAGTCATTCTTGAATCTGACACTGCTGATCGGCGCGACCGGCCTGGTGTTGCTCGATGCGGCGCTGGCGCGCTGGTCGCGACGTAGACCTCGGGCGGCTCGGGCGCTCAGTCCGACGTCAACGATGTGGCAAGGCATCTCAACATCGCGCCGAGCTCTCTCACGGCTGCGATAACGCCGCGGATATTGACCGGATCAATGCCGGCGTTGCCCGCGGCCACCTGACCCAGGCCCAGGCGACCGCGCTGGCCCTCGCGCGCCCAGGAGCAAGGCAGTCCATTAGCACTGTCACGACGCGGGGGCCACAGTACGGCTCGCAAGCGAGCAGCGACGACAAGTCCGGAGCCCCCGGGCTGGCGACTGTGTCGCGGTGGCTTTCCCCCTTGCGTTCGGTGGGCCGCTACGGATATCACGTCTAGTACCGGCTGCGAGGGTCGTGTGATGAACGGCGCACGCGCGTCGCGGCTTGTCGGTACCGGCAGGCTCACGAAGCAAGGACGCCACCCGCTCGGGCAGCAATTCGGCTGGTTGGTTGAGCATCGGGCGCAGATCCTGGCGTCGATCGCGGTTGCTGCGCTCGTGGTGGGCGGTGTGTTGTACGCGGTGGGCGAGGGGGCCGCCGGCCAGATGGTGTGGCGGGCGACGGTCGTGCTGCTGGCAGCCGAGCTGGCCGGCGAGGTTGGCCGCACCGTGGTCGTCGAGCACAGCCTTGGTGTGGACACGATCGCGCTGGTCGCGATGGTCGGCTCATTGGCGCTGAACCAGGAGCTCGCGGGGGTTGTGATCGGGTTGATGTTCTCGGGTGGGGCATCGCTCGAGGCGATCGCGTCCAGACGGGCGCGGCGGGAGCTGACCGCGCTCGTGCAACGCGCTCCGAAGGTCGCGCAACTGCGGGTCGACGACCGCCTTGAGGAGGTCGCGGTCGACCGTGTCCGGGCCGGTGACGTCGTGCTGGTCCGGGCGGGCGAGGTCGTTCCCGTCGACGGCACCGTGGTCAGTCGTGAGGCCGTCGTCGACACGAGCACGCTCAGCGGCGAGCCGCTCCCTGAAACCCTGAGACAGGGCACGTCGGTGCTCAGCGGGTCGGCCAACGCGGGGGCCCCATTCGACGTCCGGGCCGACCGCCCGGCGAGCGACAGCGCGTACGCGGCGCTCGTGCGGCTGGTCGAGCAGGCGCAGACCCAGCGCGCCCCGTTCGTGCGGATGGCCGACCGTTACGCCGGGTTCTTCTTGCCGGCCACCATTCTGGTAGCGGGCGCGGCGTGGGCGATCAGCGGCGATCCGGAACGGGCGCTTGCCGTCGTGGTGGTCGCCACGCCGTGCCCGCTGATCCTAGCCGCGCCGATCGCGCTTGTCTCCGGACTCTCGCGCGCGGCCCGCGCCGGCGTGATCGTCAAGGGAGCCGGATCGATCGAGACGCTCGGCGAAGCCCGGACGGTCCTGTTCGACAAGACCGGGACGCTGACCGTCGGCACGCCCGAGGTACGCGAGATCCATCCGCGAGACGGGATCGGCCCCGCCGAGTTGTTGCGACTGGCGGCGTCCGTGGATCGCCTTTCGGCGCACGTCCTCGGCCACGCGCTCGTCGCCGCCGCCGAGCAGGACGGGTTGGAACTGACGATGCCGGACGACGTCCACGAGGACCCGGGCCAGGGAATCGCCGGTTCGGTAGACGGCCACCGCGTGCTCGTCGGGAGCCGCGCGTTCATGGCAGCATCCGGCGTACCGGCCGAGGAGGCTGCTGCCTCGAGCCTCGCGAGCACGAGAGGCTCAGGCGAGGCCCATGTCCTTGTCGCGCTCAACGGCCACATCGCGGGGGTGATCGTGATGGCGGACGAGTTGCGCCCGGACGCCGAGCGGATCGTCGACCGGCTCCGAGCCGAGGGCATCCGGCACGTGGCGATGCTCTCCGGCGACCGTCGCTCCGTCGCCGAACGCATCGGGCGCGAAGTTGGCGTGGACCGCGTCTACGCCGAGCAATCGCCCGAGGACAAGCTCGAGGTCGTACGCACGATCGGCGCCGATCCGACACTGCGACCCGTGATCATGGTCGGTGACGGCGTCAATGACGCTCCGGCGCTCGCGATTGCCGACCTCGGGATCGCGATGGGAGCCGCGGGGGCAACCGTCTCCTCCGAGACAGCCGACGCCGTCATCACCGTCGACCGCGTCGACCGCGTCGCCGACGCGATCCACACCGGCCGGCGCGCGCTCCACATCGCCCGCCAGAGCGTCCTCGCCGGCATGGGCCTCAGCCTCGCAGCGATGGGGGTCGCCGCCGCCGGCTACCTGCCACCGATCGCCGGGGCGCTCTTTCAAGAGGTCATCGACCTCGCCGTGATCCTCAACGCGCTACGCGCGCTCCGGGGTTGACGCCTCCGAGGTTCGCCTCTCGGCGTCCTCGCGCACGACCTCGAGCAGGTCCAGGCGCGCGTACTGGTCAACGGCCCGCCGCTAATGCACGCTGGGCGTCGGGGGCCGGAAGTCGGGGCGAGTTCTCATGACAGCGTTCGAGCGGCCGGGGGAGCTTCCCGGCCGCTCGAAGGGTTGCGCTGCGGAGGCTTAGAACTTGCCGTTCGCGATCAGTGTGCCGGTGGCGGTTTTCGCGGCAACGGTGGACCCGTGGACGATCGTGGGGACGCTTTGCCCGAGTTCGGTGTTGCGGTCGATCTGGCCGATGCCCGTCGAGGACACCTTCGCCGAGCCGAGCTTTACGCCGTTGGCGTAGAAGATGACGTACTTCCCAGCCAGGGTGCGGAGGTGGTCGACCTCGATCTGCAGCTCCCGCTGCCCGGGCTGGGACTGGTACTGAGCTGATCCGCTGGCGGTCGGGTATGCCGTGCTGTGCGTCATCGGGACCTGCCAGTTGACGCTCGCGGTGCCTGCCAGCGCCGCCGCCGGAGTGAGCATGGCCGCCGCGGCGACTCCCGCCGCGAGCAGCTTTGATTTGCGGGTGAGGGTGATCATTTCTAGTGCTCCTTGTTAGCGCTCTTTGCGGTTGGGTGCCCGCGCCCCAGTGGGCAGGTCGAGGGACCCACCCATAGCCGTGCGCGGGGCGCCGATCAGGCGTCGCGCACGTCCCTGGAGCTGTCCGCCCCGGTTCGATCTGCTCGATCCCGCGTCCGGTCGACGTGGCGCCCGTCACGGCTGTCGAGCGAGCGATCGGTGCGCGCGGGCGTGGCCGTGGTGTGATGCGTCGGGGCCGCAATGGCTGCGACGGGTCCGGCCGCGAGCGACAGCGCCGCGATCGAGCCGGCGATGGCGATGGTTCGTGACTTCAGCATGTCGTTCTCCCTTGAAAGGGTTGCCGCCCCGCCGGTGCGGTGCGGTGGATTGACGCTGATCAGCGTGAAGGCGCCGGTCAAGACCGCGGTAAGCGCCGGTTCAGAGGTGCCTTACCGGGGCGATTTCGCCTGCATCAGCCCATAAAGTGAGAGACGGTCATGAGGATCCTGGCGATCGAAGACGAGCACACCCTGGCGGCGTTCATCGAGCAGGGCCTGCGCTCGGAAGGGCACGCCGTGACCGTCTGCCACGACGGCGCGACCGGGGAGGCCGCAGCGTTGACCGGGGACTACGCCCTGGTGCTGCTCGATCTCACGCTCCCCGAGAAGGACGGCCTCGACGTGCTGCGAGCTATTCGCTCACGGATGCCGGAGCTACCGGTCATCCTGCTCACCGCGCGCGCGGCGGTCGAGCAGCGCGTCGAGGGGCTCGACCTGGGCGCGAACGACTACGTGACCAAGCCGTTCGCGTTCGAGGAGCTCTTCGCTCGTGTGCGCGCGCAGCTGCGTTCCCCAGGCCAGCGTGAATCCTCCGTGCTCGACGTCGCCGACATCCGCCTCGACCTGCGCACCCGGCGGGTCGAGCGCGACGGCCACGAGGTCAAGCTGACCGCGCGCGAGTTCGAGCTGCTCGCCTACCTGATGCGCCACCCCGACCAGGTTCTCTCCCGCGAGCAGATCCTCAACGCGGTGTGGGGGTTTGACTTCGATCCCGGCACGAAGGTGCTCGAGGTGTACATCGGCTACCTGCGACGCAAGCTGGGTGACACGGACGCGTCGGATCCGATCGAGACGGTGCGCAACGTCGGCTACCGGCTGCGGGCACCTCGTGTCTAGGCGCGCGCTTCCGGGAGGTCTCCGCGCTCAGCTGGCGCTCTGTATCGCGCTCGTCACCGCGCTCGCCGTCGGCGCCAGCTTCATCGCGCTGTACAGCGGCACCAGCGCGCGACTGCGGGCGCAGATCGACGCGACGCTAAAGACGCAGCAAGCGGAGTGGCGCCAGTTCGCGGCGGGCGCCGACACGTCGACCCCGATCGCGCTCACGCGAGCGGCAACTCGGTTCATCGCAACTCAGCGTTATCACGCCGAGTCGCTGATCATCGCCGTGCACGTGAACGGAGGGCGAACCGTCACCAACGATCCCGAAGTCGTCGCACGCGAGGAGAACCGCCAGCGGAGTCCACACGAGACGACGGGGCTGCTGGATGCACCGGCCGGGCTCTCCAACGCGACGGTTGCCGAGGCCGGAAACATGCGCGTGCTCACGTTCGCGATCGATCATGGCGGCCGCCCCGTGGGGACCTTGCGCGTCGCGAACCCGCTCACACCCGTCGAGCAGGCGCAGGCAAGTCTGAAGCGAACGTTCCTGATCGTCGGACTCGTCGCTCTCGTGATTGCGGTAGTGGCGGGAATCGCGCTCGCGTCTGTGATCGCCGCGCCGCTGCGCCGGATGGCCCGGGTGGCCGCCGCGGTCGAAGCCGGCGATCTCTCTAAGCGTGCCGAGCCGCGGTCCGGCCGCGGCGAGGTCGGAGTCCTCTCCGACGCGATCAATCACATGCTCGACCGGCTCGAGCGAACGTTCAAACGCCAGCGCGACTTCGTATCAGACGCCTCACACGAGCTACGCACCCCGCTTGCCGTGCTGCGCGCCCAGGTCGAGTTGCTCGACCGCGAGACCGACGACGTTCGCCGCCACGAGGGCACGACGACGCTGGTGCGCCGCCTCGACGAGCTCGACCGGCTCGTCGCGGACATGCTGACGCTCGCCAGCGCTGATGCCGGGCAGCTCGTCGAACCCCGCCCGATCGACCTGGACGACTTCTTCGAAGATCTCCGCCGCGATCTGCCACTGTTCGGCGAACGTGACTACCAGCTGCAGGCGGCGACCGGCACGCTCGAAGCCGACCCCGACCGGCTCACCCAGGTGCTTCGCAACCTCGTCCGAAACGCCGTCGCGCACACCCAGGACGGAGATCGCGTAACCATCCTCGCGCGAGCACAAGACGGCCACCTCCAGATCAACGTAAGCGACACGGGACCCGGCATACCGCCCGACGAACTCGAGCACATCTTCGAGCGCTTTCACCGCCTCGACCCGAGCCGCTCCCGCGATCACGGTGGCAGCGGGCTCGGCCTCGCCATCGCCCGCGCAATCACCGAAGCGCACGGCGGCCACATCTACGCCGAATCGACCCCCGGACACGGAGCCACCTTCCACCTTGAGCTGCCCGGCTACCGGCCGGCCAGCCAACCGTAGCCAGCGCGGTGCCGCTTGCTGGAGCAGCGGCGTCGAGGACGAGGGCTGCCGGTGGCAGTGCGATCGAGGCGGTCGACGCAGCTGCAGGTGGCCCTAGGAAGAGCTTGGCCGCTCGTGATTGAGACAGCCGCTCTCTGAGTTTCATGGGGCAGAGTACGGTCCGTGGGAACCCGCGACAATCGCGCCGCACCCGACAGTCGTCAACGAGCCCTGGGCACCCGAAAGCCAAGACCATCGAGAGCGCGGATCATGGTCCGACGGCTCTGCGCGCTCGCAGTCCTAACGGCGCTGGTTGCGACGGGGGTCGCGCTAGCCCGCGGTGGTGCGGAAGGCTCCCATGACGATCACGGACTCCATGCGGGATCAGCCAAGCTGATCGCGAAAGGCACCGTCGCAGGCGGTCCGTCGACGGCCAACCTCGCTCCTGGATCTGATCCCGCTGTCCTGCCGGGCGCGGTCCTGATCGCTGACCGCGACAACAACCGGCTGATCGAGGTCAGTCCGAACGGAGAGGTGCTGTGGCAGTTCCCGCGTCCCGGGGACCTCGCCCCCGGCCAGACGTTCAAAGTCCCCGACGATGCGTTCTTCTCGCCCGGCGGCCGGCAGGTGATCGTCACGCAGGAGGACGACTTCGTCGTCAGCGTGATCGACGTGCGCACCCATCGAATCGTCTACCGCTACGGCCATCCGGGAATTCCTGGATCAAGCGCCGGCTACCTCTACAACCCCGATGACGCGCTGCTGACCCGCAGCGGCCAGATTGTCCTGGCCGACATCAAGAACTGCCGCCTGGTGGCGATCAAGCCGCCATCCCATCAGATCGCCCGACAGCTTGGCGAGACCGGCGCCTGCACACACGACCCGCCGATCGGCTACGGAAGTCCCAACGGCTGGTTCCCGATGCACAACGGGAACTCTGTCGTCACCGAGATCAACGGAGACTGGATCGACATCCTCAGCCGCAGCGGGCAGCCGCTCAGCTCGACCAACGCGCCCGGGTTCGGCTACCCGTCGGACACCAATGAGATCCGCCCAGGTGTCCTGCTCTCAGCCGACTACGAGAACCCAGGGGCGATCGAGATGTTTACGCTCCACGGACGGCTGCTGTGGCGCTACGCCCCATCAGGGCGGCAGGCGCTCAACCAGCCATCGCTCGCGCTACCGCTTCCAAACGGCGACATCCTCGCCAACGACGACTACAACCACCGAGTCATCGTCATCGATCCGCACACCGACCGGATCGTCTGGCAGTACGGCCACACCCACCGTCCCGGCCGACGCCCAGGCTACCTCGCCAAACCCGACGGAGTCGACCTCGGACCCCCCTACAGCCTGAGCGACCGGTTTTGACCGGTAGCGGGACGCCGGGCCGGACCGGCTCCCGCTTGATCGCGAGGTTCCGAGGCTTCGGTCGGACGATCTCGAGTTCGGAGGTGCGGCTATGGATGGGTTAGCCGCCAGCTGAGCGAGGCGTTCGGAAGCGCACCCGATGTGGCCAACCCGACGCTGTCCCGCTGCTCGCCGTGGACGATCGCGGGCACGGTCTAACGATGACGACGAGCGCTCGCGGGGGCTCCTTCCTGTGGAGGTGCGCTTTGCCGGGCCGTCGCGACCGTACACATTGCCGCTGGTAACCCGAAATCGAACATGCAGGTCGGTCATCGGTGCAAGCTACGGACTCGGCTTGGTGGAGGACGCGGATGCGGCTCTGATGCCGTGAGGCAAGGTTGTAGGCGTGCTTTGTGCCGCGACCAAGCGGATCGATGACCGCCTGACAGCCCGAACCGCGTTAGCATGAACAGTCACCGCGTCGGGCGCGTGGGAGGCATCCTGGTCGTTGCGGTCGCGGTTGGTGTTGTGCTCGCCGCGGCGATCGCAGGACCGGGCGCAAGTGCCGGGCGAAAGCCCGGCGTCACTGCGGCTAGCCGGCGGCCGAACATCGTGTTTGTTCTGACCGATGACCTGGCCTGGAACCTCGTCACACCGCGGTTGATGCCGCATGTGATGCAGCTGGAGCGGCAGGGCGAGACGTTTCAGGACTACATCGTTGCGGACTCCTTGTGCTGCCCATCGCGTGCGTCGATCTTCACCGGGCTGTTCTCACATGACAGCGGCGTCTTCTCCAACCAGGGAACCGACGGCGGCTATTACGCATTCACACACCACAAACCGGATCTCGAGACGAGGACGTTCGCGGTCGCGACCCGGCAGGCGGGATATCTGAACTCGATGATGGGCAAGTACCTCAATGGCTACGGCGAGCCGACCATGACCACGCATGTTCCGCCCGGCTGGAGCGATTGGCATGTCGCGGGCAACGCCTATCCGGAGTTCAACTACGACCTCAACGAGAACGGCACCGTGGTGCGCTATGGCGCTGGTCCGCCGCCCGCCGCGAATGCGACCAACTACCTGACCGACGTTC
The DNA here is from genome assembly GCA_963770735.1 of uncultured Solirubrobacterales bacterium. Lineage (GTDB taxonomy): Bacteria > Actinomycetota > Thermoleophilia > Solirubrobacterales > Solirubrobacteraceae > Palsa-465. The sequence goes on from CAVYRB010000003.1 coordinate 1,322,600, forward strand.
TCGCCGCGCGGGCGACGGCGTTCATCGATCGGGCGGCCAAAGCGCACAAGCCGTTCGTGATCGAGGTCGCCACGTTTGCGCCGCACAGCCCGTTCACCCCGGCTCCGCGCAACGCAACCGACTTCCCCGGGCTCCACGCACCCCGCGATCCGTCGTTTAACACCCGTAACGTCAGCCCTCCGGACTGGCTCGGTACCCGTAAGAAGCTGACGCCGAGACAGGTGGCGAAGATCGATGCGGAGTTCCGCATGCGCGCCCAAGCGGTGGAGGCCGTCGATCAGCTGCTGGCCCAGGTTGAGGCTGAGCTCGCCGCCCGCGGACTCGCCGGCAACACGTACATCGTGTTCAGCTCCGACAACGGCTACCACATGGGTCAGCACCGACTGCTCCCCGGCAAGGAGACCGCTTTCGACACCGACATCCGTGTACCGCTGATCATCGCTGGTCCGGGAGTCCCCCAGGGCCGGATCGTCTCCAAGGTGGTGCAGAACACCGATCTGTACCCGACCTTCGTGCAGCTCTCCGGGCGCACGCCACGCCCGACGATCGACGGACACAGCCTGATGCCCCTGCTGCAGCCCCGGCGAGGTGGACCGCCGCTGAAGTGGCCGACCGTCGCGCTGATCGAGCATCACGGACCCAGCGACGTCAGCGACCCCGATTTCGAGAACGGCGAGGCAGGCGGCAATCCAGCCGGCTACGAGGCGATCCGGCTCTCCAACAGGCAGCTCGGGAACGCCGTGTACGTCGAATACAAGCGGACAGGCAAACGCGAGTACTACAACATCGACCAGGATCCGTTCGAGCGGAACAACACCTACACGCGCCTCAGCGCGAGCAAGCGCGCGCAGCTACACCACCTCCTCGTCGGCCTCGAGCACTGCCACGGCGCCAGCGCTTGCTGGTTCGCGGCCGACCCCCAGCAGTGACCAGAACGAACCACGCGCATCAGCCGGCCCGCCTGTCGGCTCGGTTAGCGATCGCCTAGCCGAACCAGCCCCAAATCAGCGAACCCCTCCGGCCGCTGCGCCATCGTAGCTGGTAAGGCGCCCGCTCCCGCAAGCGAAGCATCGGGACCCGAAAGCCCGAATCAACGCAGGTCGCCCCGTCCTCTCCGAGGACACTCGTGCTGTCGTAGTCCGGCTACTGGACGGGGTGGTCATCGAAGAGAACCCTGTCCTGCGTCTTACCCGGGTCTCACCTCCGCGAAGGACGATGCGAGCCATGACCGAAAGACTCCGGATCAAGATCGCAGCCGTCGTCACGGCGCTGTTCCTGGCCGCAATTTGCACTGCCGGTGTGCTCACGCACACCCACGGGCCCACGGTGTCCGCCGCGAGCTCGGCTCAGACAGCCACACCGGCACAGCTCGGGCGGGGTGCGATGCCGTTCCCGACCAGTGAGCACGATAACTATGACTGAGCAAGCCTCATCGAAACCCGTGGTGCGAGCCGCACGGCGGCGAGCATCGCTGTATCGCAGGGTCTTGAGCATTGCCGTCGCGGCCGTCGTCGCGGCGTGGTTGCCGTTCTCGGTGCTGTACGTCAGCGCGCTCGGCAACCGGGCTGCGACGGTGAGCGCCGTCCACGCGCCCCGTGCCGGCAGCGGCGCTCCCACGCGACAGGTCGTGACCACCGCGTCTGGCCGCGTCGTCTCCCCACCGCCCCCCGTCGCGTCGGTCCCTGTCGCGCAGACGGCGGGCACGTCCGCGGCGCTGGCCACCCGATCGTCATGACGACGCCTGGATCTGAGTACGGACACCGATCGTGACCATGGTTGACCCTACCCAACAGGTGTTCTGGTTTGCGAGCCGAGCATTCGGGATCATCGCGATGATCATGCTCAGTGTCTCGGTCGCGGTCGGCCTGGCGATGTCCGGCCGGCTCGGAAGCCGACCGGGGCTGCCGGCGAAGCTCAAGCGCTTCCACGAACCAGCAACGCTGGTGACGCTCGGACTGATCGCCACCCACGCGGGGCTGTTGCTGTTCGACGGCTACCTGCGGCCCGGTCTCGCCGGAATCACCGTGCCGTTCACGCTTGGCTACCGGCCGCTGTTTACCGGGATCGGAATCATCGCGGGCTGGCTGGCGGCGATCCTCGGGCTCAGCTTCTATGCGCGCAAGAGGATCGGCGTCAGGACGTGGCGGTTCATGCACCGCTTCACGATCATCGTCTACCTCCTGGCACTTGGCCATGTGGTCGGCTCAGGAACCGACGCTCGCAGCTGGTGGATGATCGCGATGCTGACCGCACTGACGGCGCCGATCGTGTTTGGCTTCACCTATCGCGTGCTTCCGGCCGGGCGGCTTCGCGGGTCGGCTGCCACGCGGCAGGAGAGCACGTCCTCAGGCCGGGCCGGGGTGGCATCCAGGACGGCCCGCCCGAGACTCGCTGCAAAGCCGGTTACGTGAGCACCGTCCCCGGGGTCTGAGATCCGACTAGCTGGAAGCTGCCCGGGCGACGTGTCGCCCGGGCTTTCGGACTTGGATAGGCGTCGCCGAGCGTGGTGCACGCCGTCTGCGCGGGCTTTGCGGCGCTTGCCTGGGTAAGCGGCTTCTGACGCGTGTCTTACCGGTGTCTCACCGTTGCGTCGGATGCTGTGGCCATGAGCCTTTCGACGTCCATTGGCCGGCGCCGGGCCGGAGTCGTGATCGCCGGCGGCGGTCTCGCTGCCCAACGCGCGAGCGAAACGTTGCGCCGCAACGGCTACGACGGAGCGGTCCGCGTAATCGCCCGAGAGCCACACTCACCTTACGACCGTCCACCGTTGTCCAAGGAGTTTCTCGCCGGCGAGGTGGACGAGCGGGCGCTCGAGTTCCGGCCGCAGCCGTGGTATGCCGAGCATGACGTAGAGCTGCTGCTCGGCGAGCGCGTAACCGGACTCGACGCCCCGCGGCGCGAGGTCCGGTTGGCAGGCGGGGGCAGGGTCCCGTTCGAGCAGCTGCTGATCGCCACGGGCAGCGCGCCCCGTCGCCTGGCAGGCACCGAGCGCTACGAAAACGTATATGAACTGCGCACGCGCGACGACGCCCGCGTACTGCGCGAGGCGCTCTCCACGAGACCAAGGTTGATCGTGATCGGAGCCGGCTTCATCGGTCAAGAGGTCGCGGCAACGGCAAAGCGGCTCGGCGCGACGGTGACGATCATCGAGGCGGCGGCGACCCCCCTGGAGGCGATCCTCGGACCGCAACTCGGCGAGTGGTTCGCTGAGTTTCACCGCCGGGAGGGGATCAAGCTCGTGCTCTCCGCGCGGATCGCGCGCTTCCACGGCGCTCGGGCCGTGCACGCTGTCGAGCTCGAGCACGGGCGCAGCATCGAATGCGACCTGCTGGTGGCCGGGATCGGAACCGAGCCGGCGACCTCCTGGCTGCGCGACAGCGGGCTCGATCAAGGGGGCGTGCGCGTCGACGCCGCCGGACGCACGGCGATTCCCAGCATCTTTGCGGCGGGCGATGCCAGCGCCCAGTTCGAACCCCGCCGCAACGCCTATGTCCGCACCGAACACTGGGAGGCAGCAGCCCGCCAAGGCGCCAGCGCAGCGCGGGCGATGCTCGGCCTGCAGACGCCCGCTGGCACTCCGCCCAGCTTCTGGAGCGACCAGCACGGTGTGCGGATCCAGTTCGTTGGCGACACGCACGGCGCCGATCGGCTCGAGATCGACGGGCATCCCGCCGCCAGAGACTTCACCGCACTCTTCACTAACAACGACCGCCCCGTCGCGGCGCTGCTCGTCGGACGCCCACGCGCGCTCCCAGAGCTTCGCCAACAGATTTACGACGCGGCCCGTACCAACAACCACGAGAGGAACGCAGCATGACACTGATGCCCCACATCGACGAGCTCGCGTGCGCCGCCCACGGCGACTGTGCGCTCGCAGCACCCGAAGTCTTCACGATCGAAGACATCGCAGTCGTGACCGGCAAAGGCAGCGACGAGGCAATCCTCAAAGCCGCCCAGGCATGCCCAGCCGGAGCGATCAACGTCACCGACGAGCAAACAGGCGAGCAGATCTACCCGTGATCTGATGGCTGGTGAGCTCGACTACACGTTCCCCGCGATGGGCAGCGACGTCCGCCTGCTCATCGGCCGTCCGCTCCACCCGGGCGCGCCGCCAGCCCCGCAGGCAGCCGATCGTGAGCGCGAGTTCGTGCTCGCGTTCGCTCACCGGCTGTCGCGGTTTTCGCCCGACAGCGAGCTCTCCGCGCTCAACCGAGATCCTCGCTCCCGGGTCGCCGCCTCTGCTCTGCTCCGAGCAGCGGTGAGCGCGGGCGTGTGGGCGGCGAACCGAAGCGGCGGGCTAGTTGACCCGACACTCGTGCGAGCACTCGAGCGTAGCGGCTACTGCAGCTCACTCGACGGTGCAATCCCAGCCCCGCTACAGGAGGCACTGGCCCACGCGCCGACGCGCCGTGCCGCCCGACCGCATCCGCGGGCACTGTGGCGAGCGATCGCGGTCGATGAGGAGGCGGGCGTGATCGTCCGTCCGCCCGGCCTGATGATCGACACGGGAGGGACCGGCAAGGGCCTTTGCGCGGACGCCGTGGCGCACCGCCTCGGGCCTTACACGCGGTTCGTCATCGACTGCGGCGGGGACATCGCGGTAGGAGGAGTCGGGGCGCAGCTCGAGCCGTACGAGATCGCCGTCGAGCACCCGATCAGCGGCGAATCGATCGGCGCGGTGCGCCTCACGAAGGGGGGTGTGGCTACCTCCGGCTTGAACGTCCGCATCTGGCGAAACCGCGATGAAAGCTTCGGCCACCATCTGCTGGATCCGAGCACCGGCGGTCCGGCATGGACCGGGCTGGTCGGCGCCACTGCGATCGGCGACAGCGCGCTCGAGGCAGAGACCCTCTCAAAGATGGCGCTGCTGCTCGGACCCAAGCATGCTCGTCAAGTGCTCACCGAGCACGGCGGCCTGATCATTCACGACAACGGCGACGTCGAGGCGATCGGCCCGATCGATGGACGCATCGACGGCAAGCGGGTGCCCCGGATAGTCGCGTGAACACAGGGCGGCCAGCACATGCGGGCGATGGACGGTGACGTGCTGGGGTAAGCCTGCGATCCCCACCGCTGAACCCGGTCGGCTTGGGCCGCAGCCCTGCTTTGGTCATCCCACGAGCATGTCGCTGGCGGCGGCCTCAGTCTCGCCTTGCGCGCGGAATCCGCGACTCGGACAACTCCGCTGAGTTCGCTTCCGCTTCTCAGCAGCCATCGACGGCGAGGACCGGACGCGTGGCCGTGGATCGCCGGGAAGAGCGCGCGGCCCGGACGTCGTCGTAACCGGCGAGGGCCTGTGCCTTGATCGTGTCGAGCAGCTCGACCCGCAGCCCTCCTCCTTTCACAAGCCCGACGTCCGCCGCGTGCTCGGTGATCCGCTTGCAACCTTCCTGGTCGGCGCAGACGTAGATGACACCTCCGATCTGACCGCTCGAGCGCCATACCGCGTGTCGCATGAGGATCGCCCGCAGGCGCTCCCCCGATTTCTTGGCGAGCTCGACCTCGATCGCGAAACGGCCGCCCTTGCGGCCGAAGACCATGAGGTCAGGGCGATGCGAAGCGTTCTTGAACCCGCTGCGATCCCGCCAGCTGATCTCGCCCGACCACTCATCGCCTTCGAGCAGCTCCCGCGACCCGAGCAGCTCATGCCCTCGGAGCTTCACCCACGCCGCCATCCACGCGACGGCGCAGTGGTGCGCCCACCACGTCGGCGCCGGCTGTCCCGCCGCTCGGACCGGCTCGGCGGCCACGGCGATCCCGGTCCGGGTGGCCAGGAACAGCGATCCGCTCCCCCGCGTCATCGGATACCTCGCCAGCCATCCCTCTCTCTCGAGTCGCCTGGCATGACTCCTCGCCGCCACCTCGCTCCACCCCATTGCACACCGCCACGCATCCAGCGGACACGGCCCCACCCGAGCCAGCCATCCCAGCCCCTCCATCGACGCCGGACCAGGACGCGCAGCGAGCCCGACGCCGATCCAGCTCGCGGCTGGGCGTGGGCCGCCTTGCTCGTCGCGGTATCGGCGTTCGGCGGCCCTGTCGCTGCTGGGCTGGCAGGGGCCGCGGCGCGAGCGGTGAGGGCGCTCGATGGTCGGTCTCGCGGCGCTGGTCGTCAAAACGGTAAGAGCGCTTACCAAAACCCGAAGGACGGACGAATGTTCGATTGGCGGGTCACGGGATCGCCCCTAAACAGATGACGGCCTGTCATCGACGTAACACGTGCCACCGGGACTTTCAGACAGCACACAAGGACCGGGTCTAGCCGGATAGGGCGGACATCGATTGGGGGCTTCGCCGAGTACAGGGGCCGGACAGCCCTGGCAAAGGGACCGGCTGGTCGCAACAGCGCATCGCGGCCGGGACCGGAAAAGGGATAAGGAGATCTTCGTTATGTCATTCTCATTACTCAGATCCAGGCGTCAGAAAATCCTCGCGTTCGTCAGCACGACCGCCGGTCTGGTCGCGGTCGTCGCGGCGGTCGCGTACTTCACCGGCGCCAACGGTTCAGGAACGGGCCAGGCTTCGGTTGGGACGTCGACGGCCTGGAGCGTCTCGGTCAACACCGCGGGCGCCACCGGCGGCCCGATCTACCCGGGTAACGGGACCGACAAGATCCCGTACACCGTCACCAACAACGGCGGCGGCGCGCAGAACCTGAACACCGTCACCTACTCGATCAACCACGACGGCAGCGGGAACATCACGTCCAACGGGACGCCAGTGGCCGGCTGCCTGGCGAGCTGGTTCAGCGCAAGCGCGGACAGCAACAACCCGACGTTGCCTGATGATCTCGCCCACGGCGGCACGTACACAGGCAATGTCGATGTCACGATGAGCGATTCGGGTACGAACCAGGATCCCTGCCAGACCACCGCGCCGGACGTGACGGTGACGGCCTCGAGCTAGCCACACCAACGATAGGAGGAGCGGCCCGCCAACGGCCGTCCCGAGGCGCGTGCACGAAGCATGGGACCAGCCCGGATGAGGCGCCTGCTCGGCAGCAGGCTATTTGTCCTGGCGGCGGCCGGACTGCTCACCGGGTCGGTTGCGTCCGCCTACTTCACCGGCCTGAGCGACGAGCAGGTTGCGGACGCTACCGTCGCGTCGATGACCGCGCCCGGGAGTCCGTCGGCGAACGCGCCGGGGAACGCCGCCGTGCAGATCACCTGGACGGCGTCCACGATCGCGGGGGCATCCGCTGCCACGACCTACACGGTGGAGCGCTACAGCGGCGGCGGAGCCGATCGCGGCGCCGCCACTTGCGGCACGATCCCGGCCAGCAGCGGAGTACCGGACGCGTTCGGAAGCTTCGCGTGCACCGATTCCCCGGGCACGGGCGTCTTCAAGTACAAGATCACTGCGTACTACAACTCGTCGTGGACCGCCCAGACGGGATTCACGAACTCCGTCAGGCTGACCTCGACGAGCATCTCGGCGCCATCGACCTCCGCGACCGGCGCCGCGATCGACCCGAGCTCGATCAGCGCGAGGCTTGCGAGCGGGACGGCGGGTGCGACGGGCACGGTCACGTTTGCCGTGTTCGGGCCGCAGGCGACGGCGCCGACGACGTGCACGAGCGGCGGCATGACCGTCGGGACGGCGACAGTCAGCGGCAATGGCACCTACAACCCGTCGGCCGGCTACAGGCCCGCGAGTATCGGCACCTACTGGTGGTACGCCAGCTACAGCGGCGATGCCAACAACAGCGCCTCCAACAGCACGTGCGGCGCCGGGATGGCCTCGACGATCGTCCAGAACGCGACCAGCACGACGGTCGCGGCACCGGCGAGCGGCACGACCAACACCGCGATCGATCCCAGCTCGATCAGCTCGACGCTGTCGGGTGGCACCACCGACGCGACCGGCACGATCACCTTCACCGTGATCGGCCCGCGCGCGACCGCGCCGACAAGGTGCAGCGGCGGCACCACCGTTGGCACCGCGACCGTGGCGGGCAACGGCACCTACAACCCATCCGCCGGATACACCCCAACAAGAGCCGGCGCCTACTGGTGGTACGCCGCCTACAGCGGCGACGCCAACAACAGCGCCTCCAACAGCACCTGCGGCACCGGCATGACCTCAACCTCGGCGTGGAGCGAAACGTTGGCGGCCAGCGCGACCGATCCACCCAGGACACCTCCACGACGACCTCCCAATTCACCGTCAAGAAGAGCACCACCTACGTGTTGCTGGTCTCGAGGGGCTCGGGAAGCGGCGATGCGATCGCCGGCATCTCCGCCACCAACCTGTCCTCGCCGACATTCACGTCGATCAGCTCACAGAACTTCACCCGCGGCGGCACGACCTACTACCAGTGGGCCTACTGGGTAACGACCGCCAGCAACGCCACCGGCAAAGGGACGCTAACCGTCACCTTCCAGAACACCACCGGAAGCGGCCAGCAGACAACCGTCAGTCTGATTCAGCTCGCCGGAAACGACATCACCAATCCGATCGTGACCACCAATGTCGCCGCCGCCACCGGAAGCGGGACCACCGTGACCGCCGCTGTCCCGAACGCGCCAGACTCAAGCGACGCGGAGCTGGTGCTCCTGACAGGCGCCAGCGCGCTCGGCGGTAGCGCCCCCTCGGCCACCGGGCTGACAAACCTCTTCTACGCCAACAACAGCGCCGCCAGCGCCGGTGCCTGGGGAGCGATCCCAGCCCAGGAGAGCTCCTCGTTCACGATCCCGAGCCAGGCGTGGGGCACGATCGCCTTCGAGCTCAACCACGGCTGAGCGGGACAAGCGGTACAGCTCGGTCGAGGCAGTTAGGTCCTTGCTCTAGCGGCCGCGTTCAGACCTTGACCACACGCAACGCTGCTCCGGCATGAGAATCCGGAAGTCGAAAGCGACTCAGATCGGAGCTCAGCGGCTCGGCTGCGCCGCACACTCGTCGCAGAGCCGGCCGTTCCACGTTTCCCGGGCTTCGCGTCCGGCGAGTCCAGCGATCGCGAGCCCCGCGATCGGGTCAAGCCACCACCAGCCGAGCGCGGCGTTGGCCGCAACGCCCGCGAGCGCAGCGACGGCGCTGATCGCGCACAGCCAAGACTGCGCAGCGTCGCCTGCGGTCGCCGCGGAGCCGAGCTGCATAGCGACTCGGTGCTTGGCGCGGGCGAGCAGAGGCATCACGAGGATCGCCGCGCCGGCCACCGCGACCCCAAGCCAGCTCGTAGCGGGGCGTGAGGCTCCGGCGAGTGTCGCTATCGCGTCGACGGTCACGTACAGCCCCAGCGCTACGAAGCACGCCGCCACGAGCTGCTGCGCGCGGCGCTCGGCCGCCTCAGAGCGGTCGAGGTCGCCCGTGTAGAGCCACAGGATGGTGCCCGCCGAGGCCAGCTCGATCATTGAGTCAAGCCCGAACGCCAGCAGCGCAACCGAGCCAGCCAACACTGCGGCGGTGATTGCGACCCCGGCCTCGACAGTCATCCACCCGATGCTGAGCAGCGAGAGCATCCTCGCGCGGCGGATCAGACGGGAGCGAGTCGGCTCGCCGCCGTTTCGGATCGCGGCCGGCAGCGGAACCTGTGTGCTCACGCCGGCGCCGCGTTTGTGAGCATCACCTCGAGCAGCGCCCGGCCGCGATCGGTCAGCGCGTACATGGCCATCTTGCCTTCGCGGCGCGAGCTGACGAGACCCGCGGCGCGCAACCCGCGAACGTGATGGGAGACAAGGTTCTCGGCGCGCTCGACCACCCAGCTCAGATCACAAACGCATAGCTCGCCGCCATCGCGCAGCGCAACCGCGAGCGTCAACCGCGTCGGGTCGCCTAACGCCTTGGCCGCTCCCGCCAGGTCCTCTGCGGCAGTTGGTTCGAGGCGAGCCTTGCGCAGCTCCTCGGCACGCGGAAGGTCGAGACACAGCAGATCACAGCGGTCAACGGACACCAGTTCATCCTAACGTCCGTTGGTACATAGGGGCGTGCTTGCGGTACGTCCTCGTACACGACCGCAGCATCATCCGTCAGCGGCCGGACCGATGCCCTTAGCGCGAGCAGCGGCTCGCGAGATCTTGTTGCTGTGGCCATGCGAGCGAGGGAGTGTGATGGCACCACCGAAACGAGAGATCGACGGCACCGAGTCGAGACTTGGCCGAGCGCGTGTCAGTCGCGGGCGCTGCCTGTCCAAACGGCACAGCGAGGCGGTGATCCAAGCCGAGGTCCGGCGCCTCGCCCGAGCGCTGCGACCGTACGGGGTACTTCACCGGAACGCGCTTGAACGTGCCGCCGGGGCCGAGAGATGGCATGAAGGAAGCTTCGATCACGCACTGTCGAGGGCGGTGGGATCCGGTGCAATCGAGCGGCTTCCGGCCGGCTTTCTCCGGTCACCGAGATCCGACAGAGACCGCTGAGCGCGCGGATGTTCGAGATCCGGAGCGACGAGGTGACGCCTACACGAGACCGTCGCTTCACCGCCCGACCCCGCGCGGCGCGCGCATCAACGAGCGGCCCGCGCGGCTCGTAGGTCTTCTCGCGACCAGGTCCGAGAGAGAGGAACTCAACCGGCGGCGCGTCGGATCCCCGATGATCCCGCCGCGTGTGGGACAGCGAGTGAGCGGAGTTCCAGGAGCTCGCCGGGCGGCTCTCCGATCAGCACGAGGCCGGTGTCGACGCGTCGGACGAGCTCGCGTTTTTCGAGCTCGGCGAGCGCGACGGTGACCGTAGGACGCCGGGCCGCGACGAGGTCCGCGAGCATCGTGTGCGACAGCGGCAGGGCGAGGCTGATTCCGTCGGTCCCGACTCGGCCCCAGCGATCGGCGAGGTGCCAGAGCAGCATGTGGAGCCGTATGTGGATGCGGGGTTGGTGGATGATCGCCATTTGCACGGCAAGGTTTCGCGAGCGTTCCAGCGCACGGCCGACCAGCCTTGCGGTCAGTTGCGGGTAGCGCGAGAGTCTCGCCGCGACGCGGTTGTCGAGGATCGCGACGCGGCATGTCTGCAGCACCCGCCAGCCGGCGGTGTGAGGCAGGGTCGGCTCTGCGTCCTCGCCTTGCCAGGGCCTCAGTAGGTCGCCGACCCCGAGCAGTTCTGCGCCGAACCGGCCGTCGACACCGACGCGGCGGATCAGGAGTCCCTCGAGCACGAGCAACCCGATCGCGTCGCGCGGGAGGTCGGGCTGTTCGCCGGTCCAGCGCCCTCGGGTCAGGCGCTCCACTGGCGCGATGCACTCCTGTGTGGCTCGGGCTTGCAGATCGCGCGGTATCGCTTCCGCCAGGTCGGGATCCTCCACGAGTAGCTGACAGACCATCACCATCGGCTCACCGTCGAGCGGTCGGGAACGCGAATCTGCCGATCGGGACGAAGTGTGAGGGATCTACTAGCAGGCAACGGTTTGGTCACGCTGGGTGTCCTTGGGGTTGATGCCCGGTACGAGCACGATGACACGCTCGCCGGGCGCGAGCTCGAGTATCGGCGCGAGCGGCGAGGATCTCGCGTCCGTTGGTGATCGCGACGGCGAGGCTCCGCCGGCCACCGAATGTCGGTCGAGGCGCCGTCCGACCGCCGGCGAGTCCGGCGCGGATGCGCGAGCTCGACGAGCTGGTAGCCACGCAGCGGGGTACTCGGCAGGTGACTGCCGCGGCGGGATCATCGACGGCGAACTCGGCGGCGACCGCGCCCGCGCTCGATCTCTCGGTCGGACGCGAGCCACGCTCGCGTCGCCAAGGCGCGCAGCACGTCGGCGCGGGTGATCCAGCCGCGCAGGTGCTCCCCGTCGTGTGAGAGCACCGGCAGTCCGTCGCGGCCGTAGAGGACGAGCTGGCGCAGCGCCTGCTCGAGATCCTCTTCGGCGAACAGCACCTGTGGCTGCGCGGGCCAGCGTGACCGGGCCGACGCAGCCGCTCCCACTGCGCACCGCTGCGATCGCCGAGTCGCGCTCGGGCGGCTCCGTGGCGTCGAGCAGACGCGGCTGCCCGTTGAGCTGCCCGGAGAGGCTGCATGACCTCCGCGACGGTCAGCGCCTGCAGCGCGCCCGTGGCCTTGGGTCGCTCGATGTCGATCCCGCGCCGCAGCAGCTTGGTGGTGTAGATGCTGCCGTAGCTGAGCCGCTTGGAGAGCGCGGCGGCGATCCCGCACGCCGAGCATGATCGGCAAGCGTCAGCGTGAAGTTGCCGGTCATCTCGGCGACGCTCGCGATCGCCGTCAGCGGCGCCTGCGCCGCGGCGGCGAACACGCCGCCCATCGCGACGACGCCGTACATGCGCCGGCGGGCCGACCGCGGGGCCGAAGAGGTGGTGCGCGATGATCCCGAAGGCCGTCCCGGCCGCGGCGCCGGTGAACAGCGATGGCGCGAACACGCCGCCCGAGCCCGCCGATCGACAGGGTCAGGCTGGCGGCGAGGATCTTGCCGACCATCAGGATCAGACGACGAACCACAGCACGTAGTGGCCGCCGAGCACCCGGTCCATCACCGGGTAGCCGACGCCGTACATCTGCGGCAGCACCAGCAGCACGCAGCCCGAGCGCGAGCCCTCCGGCGACCGGCCGCAGCCCATTCCGGGCCGCCCGTCGCCAGAGCGCGTCGACGCGGTCCTCGAGCCCGTAGAGAAAGCGTCTTGAAGCCGACGCCGATCAGCCCGGCCGGCGAGCCCGAGCACCGCGATCAGCAGGTAGGTGGAGTCATCGGTGACGCGACAGGTCATGCGGAACACCGGTGAAGAACGGCGCGCGAGCCGAAGAACGCGCGGCTGATCACGTCGGCCGGTGACCGCCGCCAGGATCGTCGCGAACAGCGCGTCGAGCGAGAACTCGCGCAGCACGATCTCAAAGCCGAAGAACAGCCCGGTGATCGGCGCGTTGAAGGTCGCCGCGATCCCGCCCGCAGCGCCGCACGCCACGATCACCCGCAGCCGCCCCTCGGACATCCGCACCAACTGACCGAGCGTCGAGGCCAGCGCCGAGCCGATCTGCACGATCGGCCCCTCGCGGCCAACCGAGCCGCCCGTCGCCGATGCACAGCGCGGACGCGAGGGCCTTGACGACCGTCACCTGCGGCCGGATGCGGCCGCCGTTCTCGGCCACCGCGAGCATCACCTCCGGCACGCCGTGTCCGCGCGCCTCGCGCGCGAAGCGCTGGATCAGCGGCCCGTAGAGGAGGCCGCGCGAGCACCGGGACCACGCAGCACGAACCAGATCCCCAGGAACGGGAAGTGAAGGCTCGCGACGCGGCCCTGCTGACCGAACTGCTGATAACCGGTCGCCACCCACGTGACCGAGAAGATCAGCCACCTGAAGAACGCCGCGCCCACGCCCGCAGCGGCTCCCACCACCAGCGCCATCACCGCCAGCCCCAACTTCGAGTCGGCCAGCCACGTTGACAACGCCCGCAGCACCTCGGACGTTGGCGAGACATCAGACGCACCCCCGGAGCCGGCCGACGCGGCGGGCGAACCGTTGGGGTTCTGGGTCGCCGGGCGTCGACCCGGCGTTGGGGCGCTCACCGCCTCTGCCCGGCGGATGTTTCGGTCGGACCCCGCCGCCGATCGCGAAGGCGCCAGCCCAGCGACCAGTCCTGCTCGGGCACCTCGCCCGACGCGGCGGCGAACGCCCGCAGCGCACTCAACACGGCCTGCCGGTGCGGCCGCGGCATCCGCCGCACGATCCGCGTGATCTCACGACGTCGGCGGTCGCTCACGGCCTCGACCAGCTCGCGCCCCGCGGGCGTCAGCCCCACGCGCACTTCACGCCGGTCGCTGCGTGTCCGCCTGCGGTGCACGAGATGCTTGCGCACCAACCGATCACACATCCGCGTCGCCGTCGAACGCTCGACATCCAGCAGCCTCGCCAGGTCCGCTACCCGCTGCGGCCCCCGCGCGGCGAGCTCAATCAGCACGCGGTACTGAGCGAGCGTCACATCCTCCACCAGCCCCGCAAGCGAACGGGCGGCAACCGCAACCAGCACACGGCTCGCGCCGAGCAACGCGTCGATCAGCTCATCGCCGTCGTCGGAGGCCTCCGCATCCACTGTGGACATCGACACCAATTGCACAATGCCCCCGTTAGCCATGACAGCGCAACCAGACCGGTCACCACACTGACCGGCAGGCCGCCGTCCACGCCCGGCAGCAGTCCGTTGTCTGACGGGCGTCGTGCTCTGCGAGGGGGACCGCGGGTAGCGGACGAGTGTGGCGACGAAACCAGCGAGTGAACGCCCACCAGGCACGGTCCAGACCTGGGTCCCTGCCGATCCCGGTGTCCAGACCCGGCGTCGGGCCTTGAGGCGTTCGTTCGCGACCATGGTGTCCGCGAGTGCGGCTCCTTACGGCTACACGCTTACCGTGTGGTGCACCGGCGCGCTGCTGGTCCACTTTCGCCATCCGCCCGCAGTCTGGGAGGTATTCCTATTCGTGACCGGCGCGGTGCTTGCGTTTGCGCTTCTCTGGATGGTGGGCCGACCCGCGATCGAGCACAGCCGGCCGCTGCCCCAAGGTGCAGCGCGCGCGCGTGCCGGCACGCTCGACATCTTTGCCGTCGGTTTGGCGGCGGGCGCAGCCTCGCTTATCGCGATGATCCCGGCCTGGGTAGCGTGGCCCCTCGCGGCCTTCGGCGCCACCAGCGTCTACATGGTGATAGCGAGTGTGCAGCTCGCTATCGCCGGAACGCGCGGGGCTGATTAGCACAGCGACCCGTGTCGATGACGGAGACAACCGCGAGTCCCCCGCTGTCAGCGCGCGAACACGCAGCCAGGCCCGATCCGGGCGTGTCCAGTTCCGAACCGGCCGCTCGACTCCGGCACTTGTGCGGCGTCACGCTCGAGCGCAACTGGCGCGAGGGAGTCCGGGACGGAACCGTGTTTCGCTACACGACTCCCAGCACCGGGCGCTACCCATGGCAGTGGTACTGGGACTCGTGCTTCACCGCGATCGTGTGGCGACGGTTCGATCCCCGGCGAGCACGGGCGGAGCTCGAGTCGCTGCTCGCGGCGGCCACGCCGGACGGCTTCATCGGTCACACAATCTTCTGGGAGGAGCCTGTGACTCGTGTTCGGTCGCTGTTCTACAACATGAGATCGCGGCGCGATTTCATGACCTCGACGATCCAGCCGCCGCTGCTGGCGTGGGCTTGGAAGATCGCCGTTGGGGACCCCTCGGCGGTGCCTGGAATCGTGCGTCACCACGACTGGATCGAGGAGCACCGTGCGCTCGACGGAGACGGCCTGCTTTGGATCCTGCAGCCTGACGAGTCAGGGCTCGACGCCTCCCCGAAGTTCGACTCCGCCTTCGGTTGGAACGCGGATGGCCTTCCCGGGTTTCCGCTTCTGGTGAGGCGTAACCGACGGCTCGGCTTCGATATCCGCCAGGTGGAAGCGGCCGGCGGGGCGGTCGTATGCGGCACCGCAACCAACGTCCTGCACGGTCTCTCGCGGCTGGCGTTGGGACGGCCGTCGATCACCCCGACGATCGTGGAGCGCCTCTACGATGACCGGCGCGGCCGCTTTCATCAGCTCGTGCGAAAGCGCCATCGCCGGCGCGAGGCTCCACATCCGGTCACGACCTGGGCGGCGCTTTCCCCGCTCGCGCTGCCGGACCTGCCGGTCGACATCGCCCGGCGGCTGATCGAGGAGCACCTACTGAACCCGCGCAGCTTCTGGCTTCCGGTACCTCCGCCCTCGGTAGCCGCGGACGATCCGCGCTTTTCGACCCGCGACCATCTCCTGTTCCTGCGCCGCTACTGGCGCGGCCCCACGTGGATCAATGCGGCTTGGCTGCTGTCGCTCGGCCTGGTCCGCATGGGCTATCACTCTGAAGCCGCCGAGATGGCTCGCCGAATCGGCCGGGCGGTCGCTGCTGCCGGCCTGCGCGAGTACTACGACCCGTTCACGGGACGGGGCATGGGCGCTCGTGACTTCTCCTGGTCGGCGCTCGTGATGGAGCTGGTGGACCCGGACCCGGGCGCGTGCTCGAGCCATCTCGAATCGCCCCGGCGCGGGTAACGCGTTGTATTCCTACGGACGTCCGTGTACTCGTGCGAACGATGTCGCCTCCGGGTAGTTATCAGCGCATGGCCATCGGATTGCGAAACACCGTTGCCCTGCTGGATGTCGACCCCGACCTGGCCACCGACCTCAATCCCAACGAGGAGGAGGAGGCGCGTCGGCGCGCGGTCGCGGCCGTGCTCGAGCTCGAAGCTCCCGATTGGGATCCCAGTCCGGTGCGTGAAGCCGCGGAGCCCGGATGGCTCGGGCTGTACCTGGTCGAAGGGCTGATGGTCCGTCGGGTGAGCGTCGGCAAGCGCCATGCTTGTGAGCTGTTGGGCCCGGGCGATCTCTTCCGTCCGTGGGATGCCGACGGCGAGTACGAGCCGCTCCCGATCACCGTCAGCTGGCTGGTGCTCGAGCCCACCCGCCTCGCCGCGCTCGACACGGCCTTCGCGATGCGCGTGGCGCGATGGCCGAGCATCAGCAGCCGGATCGTCGGCCGTGTCGCACAGCGCGCCCGGTATCTCGCCCTGATCCAAGCGGTGACCCATCTTCGGCGCGTATACGCGCGTCTGCTGATTCTCTTCTGGCTGCTCGGGGAGCGCTGGGGGAGGATGGGTCCGCAGGGCGTGCGCGTGAGCCTTCCGCTGACCCACGAGGTCCTGGCGATGGTCGTGGGAGCGCATCGGCCCACGGTGAGCATCGCGCTCCGGCGCCTCGCTCAGGCTGAACTACTGATTCGGGAGCGCCCCGACCGCTGGCTGCTCACGGCTCGCGCCACTGAGATGCTGGGCAACCCGGAGAGCCTGCTGATCGCCAACCACGAGGCCGGTGAAGCCGGGGATGAGCAGGACGAGCTCTCCGCGGCGGCGAGCCGATCGGCCGCTCACGCGCTGACCGAGCCGGAGTGACGGCCGCGCGGCTCGGGTAGAGGGGCTGCGTGTGGTCGAGCCCGCGGCGTCGGATGGACCGCAGGACGCTCCGTGAGCGGCGCGGAGAAGCGCCTGCTCGCGCTGCTGGGACTCCCGACCTTCGGGCTTGCGCTCGGGATCACTGCGGTAACCACGTACGCGCCGCTGCTGGCCAAGCAGTTCACCTCGTCGACAACTGTGATCGGGCTCGTGATCGCGGCAGAGGGGCTCGTGGCGCTGGTCGTGCCTCTGGTCGCCGGCGCGTGGTCCGATCAGCTGCGAACGCCGCTCGGCGGCCGGCTCCCATTCCTGATCGCGGGCGCCCCGGTGATCGGCGCGGCGATGGCGCTGACCGCGTTCATGCGATCGCTCTGGCTGCTGGCGCTGACCCTGCTCCTGTTCTTCCTCGCCTACTACACCGCGTACGAGCCCTACCGGGCGATGTACCCCGACCTGCTCCGGCCCGAGATCGCGGGGCGCGCGCAGAGCACCCAGGCGTTGTTCCGAGGCGCGGCGACCGGCGTCGCATTGATCGGCGGCGGTCTGCTGTTCAGCCTCTCGCCGAAGCTTCCGTTCCTGATCTTCGCGGTGATCGCGTTCGCCGCGATAGCCACCTTCGCCTGGAGCGTCCGCGGCTGGTCGAAGGTGCGCGAGCAGAAGGAGCGCGAGGCCCGGTCCGCACGTCAGACAGCGAAGCTGATCGTACGACTCGTACGACAACGTCCCGAGCTGCGCGCATTCCTATTTGCCAACGCGTTGTGGGAGCTGTCGCTAGCCGCACTGAAGACGTTCATCGTGCTGTTCCTGACGGCGGGAGTCGGGCTCACCATGCCCGAGTCGGTCGGTGTGATCGCGCTCGTGGTAGTACTCGTGCTCGTTGCCGCGCCGATCAGCGGGAAGCTCGGCGACCGCTTCGGCAAGGCCCGGGTCGTGGGGATCTCGCTGTGGTTCTACGGGCTCGGGCTGCTGGTGCCGTTGTTCACCCAGTCGCCGTGGATCGCGCTGCCGGTCGTCCCGTTCGTTGCGTTCGGCGGCGGGATGATCCTGACGCTTCCGTACGCGATGCTGATGCCACTCATGCCCGAGCACGAGCACGGGCTCGTCACCGGGTTCTACTCGTTCAGCCGTGGGCTCGGGATCCTGCTCGGGCCGCTGCTCGCCGGTGCCGCGATCACCCTGCTGCGCCCGGTCCTCCCGTCGACCCACGGGTACGCAGCGATGTGGCTGGTCTGCGCGGCCGCAATCCTCGCGAGCGCCCTGTTCATCAAGCCGCTGCGCGCGCGCGAGGACGAGCTTCGGCGGCGTCGGCGCGAGCGTGACTCGTCCGGTCCTCGGACGCGACCGCGGTCGCGACATCGGCGGGATAGCTCCGCCGCCCGGCGAGCAAGAACAGGCCGTTGAGGGCAAGCGGGACGAGCATGATCAGGAACGTGTACTGCAGGCCGCGCGTCGCCGCCGCCGAGACGTGCTGCTGGGAGACCAGCCCTCCGCCGCCGCCTCCGAACAGGTCGGCGATCACCCCGAACACCACCGGCGCGCCGGCCTGCGCGATCTGACGCAGCACCGTCCGCACGCCCTCGGCGCGACCCCACAGACGCGCGGGGACGATGTCCAGACGGGCGGCGTCAAGCGGTGGATTCGGAGCCGACAGCGCGGCCGCCGACAGCGCCAGCAGCGGCGCCGCCACGACAAGGGTCGGCACGAGGAGGCTGGGAAGCAGCAGCGCTGCAGCGGCGAGATAACACGCTGCCCCGACGACGATCCGCGCGTTCAGCCTGCCGTGCCGGATCATCCGATCGGCGAGCCGGCCCGCCAGCAGCACCCCCGCCAGCGAGCCGAACCCGGCGAGCACGAGCAGCGCCGTCGCAGTCGGCTGGCTGAGCGAAAAGTGGCCGCGAACGAACACGAGCGCGAACGTACGCAGGCCGGCGAAGAAGAAGTAGCCGATCGCGCTGGCGGCGATCAGCCAACGGTTGGTGCGGATCGAGAGGACGTAGCGAACCGCCCGCCAGAGCCCCATTCGATCGGGATCCTCGCGGAGAATGTGCTCCTCAACCGGCTGGACGTCGCCGACCGCAACTGCCCGGCGCGCCACCCCCCGCTCCAGGCGCACCGCTGCCGTATCAAGCCGGCCCTGGCCTCCGCGATCTGGCTCGGGCAGGCGGCGCCAGATCGCGACCGCGAGCACAGCGGCCGGCACTGCGAGGACGCCGAATGCCCATCGCCACGAGAGCAGGCCGGCGGCCGAGCCGCTGACGAGAAACCCGAAGCCCGCTCCCAGCAGCTCGCCGCTGAGGACATAGCCGTAGACCTTCGCCCGCTCACCCGCCGGAAAGAAGTCGCCGGTCAATGAGGCGACAACCGGGCCGGCCGCGGCCGTGACGGCCCCCAAACTGAGCCGGGACAGCAGCAGCCACGCATAGCTGGGCGCGGCGGCGCCCGCTGCCATCGCGACGCCCCACAGCGCGACCGCGAGCACGAGCAGCCTGACCCGGCGGACGCGGTCGGCGAGCACCCCGGCCGGAATCGTCGCCATCGCGCCGACGAACGTCGAAATCGCCGCGAGCAGCCCGAGCTGCGTGTTGGAGATATGAAACGCGCTCTCGAGCTCGGGAGCGGCCGCCCCGACAGCGGCCTGGTCGGCCCCCTCGAGTGCCAGGACGCAGGCGAGAAGCGCAACCACCCGATCGCGCGTCGACGGCCTCGGGAGTTGCAGGGTAGGCATCGTGGACGATGGGTAGCCCGCGGCGCGTGGCTGCAAACGAGTCGCGTCAGCTTACGGTCGGACCCGCGGCCGTCACTGGCGGCAACTCGCGGTCACCACACGTACCGCGCTGACCGCGAGCTAACGACGCTCATGTCCGCCCGCTTGACCGTCGGGTATGCCGTTGGTGACGCTCGAAAGCGTCCACACGAATTAGTCGACGCCACATCGCAAGGAGGTGGCAGATGAGTACCGGAACTACGACGTACAGGTCGCACGCGACGAACGGCGCGACCAGCGAGTTGAGTGAACGGCGCAGCCACGCGCGAGTGTTTCTCCAGCCGATCGCCGCACCCTCGATTCTCGGGCTGTTCGGCTTCGCGGCCGCCACGTTCATGGTGACCGCATATCTGGTCGGGTGGTACGGGACGCCGTCCTCGCCGTCGCTGATCTTCCCGTTCGCGGCGGCGGCAGGCGGAATCGCTCAGGGGGCCGCCGCGCTGTGGGCCTTCAAGGCACGCGACAACCTGGCGACGGCGATTCACGGAATCTGGGCGGCTTTCTGGCTCGGCTACGGATTCCTGAACTTCATGATCGCGCTGAAGGTTCTGCCCGCCGCGGCCCCGCACGCGGCGGTCCCGGAGCTCGGCTACTGGTTCTTTCCGCTGGCCGCGATCACGCTGGTGGGCGCGATCGCGTCGCTCGGCGAGAGCCTCGCGCTTTCCTCGGTCTTGTTCCCGCTGACCGTCGGCGTGGCGCTCCTTGGTGTCTTCTACACGGTCGGCGGAAGCGGCTGGGAGACGGCCGCCGGCTACGTGACGATGGCCTCCGCGTTCACCGCCTTCTACACCGCCAGCGCGATGATGCTGTCGAGCACCTTCGGGCGGGTGATCCTCCCCCTCGGCAAGTACCGCCGTGTGGCGAACGTGCCGGGCGAACAGGTGACGTACCCGATCCAGTTCGCGCTCGGTGAGCCGGGCGTGAAACAGGGCCAGTAAACCGGCCCTCCTTCCCCGGGAGCCTCACCGGCGGTTCACCGCCGGTGAGGCTATTTATTCCCCAGCATGTACGCGCGCTGACCGCCTTACGCTGCGCCACAAAGCTGTCGGGTAACGCCTATACGAACACGCAAGCGAGGAACTGGAAACGCTGACCGTAGAACCTATGGCGCAACACGACGAACAGCAACGACGCGACGACGACGAACGGATCGCGCCCGAAGACATACCTGGCAAGGCCGGCGCGGAGGGTGGGTCCAAGAGCCCGGCCGCGGACAAACTCCCGGCCGCCCCGGTGCGGGATGAATCCGCGTTCGGCGACACCGACCAGCACTCCACCGGCTGAGCAGCCGCCCGCCGCGCTTCGTTACCGACCGCTCCGCGCTTCAGGTGCGGCCGGGGCCGGACATGCCGACGACCGCCTTACGTCGAGCTCGGAGCGATAGGCTCGCCAGCCCGCCGGACGCTACGACGCTGACCAGCGCACCGCGGCGGAGATGAACGCTCGCAGCGGCCACTCCGAGCATGCTCGCGGCGTGTGTTGCGTCGACACCGATCGACCATCGGGGCGGTCGAGGATCGGTGCGGGTGGCGAGTAGCGCCGTCTCCACGAGGTGGCGGGCTGCGAGGAGTCCCGCACCGGCCTTGACCGGGAGCTCCGATGCTCCAGACCGCGGCCGCAGGGGTCTGATCACCGAGAGCAGGAGCACGCCCCCCCACAGCCCGCGGATCCAGATCAGGACTCGATTCACGTGTTGCGTGAACGCATCGCGAGCCCGACTCCGGCGGCAGTTGCAGCCGCTCCCGCGACAGCCAGCATCCCCTTCGCCCGTCTGGCCGGACGGCGCTCGGGTCTGGCGTGGTAGTAGGGCTTTTCCGGGGGCCCGGCCAGATAGCCGTCCGCTCCGTATTCGCGAGCCATCTTCATCACCTGCGGCGACGTGCAGCGCGCGGCGGCCGGTGTCGCCCTGCTCGATCTGCGTCTTGCAGGAGAAGCCGTTGGCGATCACGAGCGTGTCCTGGTCGGCCTCGCGCACGGCCGGGCAGCAGCGCCTGCTCGCCGCACTGCATCGAGATCTCGTGGTGGCCCTGCTCGAATCCCCACGAGCCCGCCAGGCCGCAGCACCCGCCGGTGACGGGCTCGATCTCGAGGCCCATCCGCTCGAGCAGCTTGTGCTCGGGGTCCATGCCGCCGGTCGCCTTGTGGTGGCAGTGGCCCCAGACGAGCGCCTTGCGCTCGAGCCGCGGCACCGGGATCTCGAACTGCTCGAAGAACTCGGAGAAGTGCATCGCGTTCTGCGCCAAGCGCGCTGGCGTCGTCGTCGTGGGGGAGCATGCCGGTGAGCTCGTCCTTGAACACCGCCAGGCAGCTCGGCTCCATGCCGACGACCGGCGTCCCGCGCCGGATCTCGTCGCGCAGCACGTCGAGCGTGCGGCGGAGGTAGCGCTCGGCCAGGTCGAGGAAGCCGTAGTCGTACAGCGGCCGGCCGCAGCACACGTGGCCCTGCGGGCATCACGACCTGCCAGCCGGCGGCCTCGATCGCCTCCACGCAGGCGACGCCGACGTCGGTGTGGAAGTGGTTGTTGAAGGTGTCGGGCCACAGCACGACGCGGCGACCGGCCGGGTTCTGCGTGCCGCCGCGCTGACGCCACCATTGCTGGAGCGTCATCGGCGCGAACTCGGGGATCTCCCGCTCCGGCGCCATGCCCGCGGCGAGCTTCGCCACCCGCGAGAGGCCCGGCGTCTGGGTGACGAAGTTCACGACCTCCGGCACCTGCGAGCGCGAGCGCGCGCCGCCTGGTCGATCAGCCCGAACGCGTACGCGTAGCGCGGGCCGCCAGCGCCGCAGCGCTCTTGAAGTGGTGGTGCAGGAACTCGGCCTTGTAGGTCGGCATGTCGACCTGCACCGGGCAGTCGCTCGTGCAGCCCTTGCAGGCCAGGCACAGGTCGAGCGCGTCGTAGACCTCCTCGGACTGCCAGCCGTCGGTGATGACCTCGCCCTGGAGCATCTCGAACAGCAGCCGCGCGCGGCCGCGGGTCGAGTGCTTCTCCTCGCGGGTGACCATGTAGCTCGGGCACATCACGGTCGAGGCGTCCGGCACGCGGCACTTGCCGACGCCGACGCAGCGCAGCGTCGCGTGCGCGAAGTCGCCACCGTCCTGCTTGTAGGCGAAGCGCACCGGCGGGCGCCACGGGTTGTAGTCGGTGCCGAGCTTGAGGTGCTCGTCGAGCCGGTACGGGTCGACCACCTTGCCGGGGTTCATCTTCCAGTCCGGATCCCAGATCCGCTTGAACTCCCGCATCGCCTCGAGCAGCTCCTCGCCGTACTGCTTCGACCAGCAGCTCCGCGCGCTGCTGGCCGTCGCCGTGCTCGCCGGAGAGCGAGCCGCCGTAGGAGCAGCACGAGATCGGCGGCCTCCTCCATGAACGCGCGGTACTTGGCGATCCCCTGCGCGCTGCGCAGGTCGAAGTTGATCCGCGAGTGGATGCAGCCCTGGCCGAAGTGGCCGTACATCGCGCCGCGGTAGCCGTACTTGTCGTAGAGCTCGCTGCAGGTCGCGGATGTAGTCGCCGATCCGCTCGGCGGGACCGCCGAGTCCTCCCAGCCCGGCCAGTGGTCGTCGCCGTCGGGCGGGAACGCGGTCGCGCCGAGCCCGCCCTCGCGGACCTGCCAGAGGTCGCCGCTGTGGCCGCCCTCCTGCTGTGAGCGCATCGATCTTGATTCGATCGTCGGCGTAGCCCTTCTCGCTCGACCAGCCACTCGCGGAACCGCTGCGCGGTCTCCTCCGACTCGCCGCGGCTGTCGGCGCCGAACTGGACCAGCAGCCAGGCGGACTCCGGCGCGTCGCGCCGCGGCAGCTCCTGCGAGGTCGGAGACGTGCATTGCCCAGCCGCCGACTGGTTCTCGATCAGCCGGTGGTCAAGCGCCTCCAGGCCGATCGGCTTCCACTGCTCGATGATCTCCATGCAGTGCTCGGCGGCGTCGGGCAGCTCGTCGTACTCGACCACGACCAGCGTCCGCATGCAGCAGCGCCGGCGTCAGCTTGAACTTCGCCTGGAGCACGGTCGACGCACGTGCTCTCGGTGCCGACCAGCGCGCGCGCGACGTTGAATCCGCGCTCGGGCAGCAGCTCGTCGAGGTTGTAGCCCGAGACGCGCCGCGGCAGCTCGTCGACCGGGTGGTAGCGCTCGCGGATGAGCGTCCGCGTAGCGGTCGCGCAGGTCCCGCAGCTTGGCGTAGATCTCGCCCTTGCGCCCGCCGGCCGCGATGATCTCCTCGAGCCGGTCCTCCTCGTCGACGCCGACCCAGAAGCGCTCGCCGTCGTAGGTGACGATCTCCAGCGCCTCGACGTTGTCCGAGGTGCGCGGCCCCGGGCCGTAGAGCTGCGACTGCACGGAGTGGATCCCGCACGAGTTGTTGCCGAGGTTGCCGCCGATCGTGCAGCGCGAGTGGCGTCGAGGGGTCGGGGCCGAAGATCATCCCGATCTGCTCGCCGGTCTTCTCGTTGACCTGCTCGTTGATCACGCCGGTCTCGCACATCGACGGTCTGCGTCTGCGGGGTCGGCGTCGCCGATCTCGGTCAGGTACTTGGAGTGGTCGATCACCACGGCGAAGTTGACCGTCTCGCCGGAGAGGCTCGTGCCGCCGCCGCGGTTGACGATCGGCGCGCCGAACTCGTGGCAGGCGCGGTGGGTGGCGACGACGTCGTCGAGCGTCTTCGGGATCACGACGCCGAGCGGCACCTGGCGGTAGTTGGAGGCGTCGGTGGCGTACAGCGCCTTGCGACGCGGTGTCGAAGCGCACCTCGCCCTCGACCGTCTCCTCCAGCCGCGCGGCGCAGACGCGCGCACGTCCACGTCTGCCGGTCGCCGCCATCCCGCCGCGGTAGCGCGTGTCGACCCGCGCCGGGATCGTCTCCGTTGCCGTCACCTCGAGCCTCCTCCGGTCGGAGACGTCGTAGCGCTCGGCTTCGTCGCGCTTGAGCTCGCAGACCCAAGGCCCGGGACGCGACGCGATCGGGCGCGAGCAGTCCGTCGGTCGGGATCCAGCGTGCCGTCGAACAGCATGCTCTCGATCCGGTAGTGGTCGAAGAAGTACTCGATGTGGATCACACGTCTCCATCGCGCAGCATGCGTGGGCCGAGATGGCGGGCGCGCAATGGGCCGAGAAGGGAAGGTTGCGCGCCTTGCAGAGCCCGTCGATGCGCAGCAGGTTGGTGATCCCACCGCAGCGCGTCACGTCGGCCTGGAGGATGTGGACGGCGCCGGCGGCGAGCATCCGCTCGAAGTAGGGCAGGTTCCAGCCGTATTCCCCGGCGGCGATCGCCAGGCCGGGCGGGCGCGCGGCGCCGGAGCTCCGCCAAGCCCGTCGAGATCCTGCGAGGACAGCGGCTCCTCGAAGTAGCTCACGCCGCGCTCGCGGAACCGATCGGCCCACTCGAGCGCCTCCTGCACCGCGTACGCGCCGTTGCCGTCGACCATCAGCTCGCACGTTTGGACCGACCAGCTGATCGCGCACCTCGATCGACGCGACCCGGGATCGCGCGGTCTTGTCGCGGCCGACCTTGATCTTCACGCTGCGAAAACCCGTCCTCACCCACTCGCCGACCTGTTCGGGCAGCTCGGCATCGTGTGTAGTTGCAGAACCCGCCGGAGCCGTAGATCGGCACGCTTTCGTGGAAGCGCGGCAGTAGATCAGCCAGGCATACACCGAGCAGCCTCGCCTTGAGGTCCCACAGCGCGACGTCGACGGCGGAGATGGCCATCGCCGCGATCCCGGCGTGACCGAGCTGGCGCGCCTGCACCTGCATCTGCGCCCAGCACGCGCTCGGGCATCAGCGCGTCAGCAACCCTCGACGCACGCCGGCGAGCTTGCTCTCGATCACCTGCGGCGGCCGCCGGGTGGCAGTAGGTGTAGCCAAGCCGGTCTCGCCGTCCGCCTGCACCTCGACCACGACGACGCTGGTCGACTCCCAGACGAGCGTGCCGTCCGCCTCCTGCTCGGTGGCGGTCGGGATCATGGTAGGCCGACACCGCGAGGCGACTCGACCGCGCTGTCCCGACCGCGCGGGTGACGGTGCTCATCGTGCGGCCCCTCAGCGGGTGACGAACTCCTCGACCTTGCCCTTGACCGATTGCTTGATGATCCGGCCCGGTGTGCGGGTCGCCGGGCAGCGCCTTGGCGAGCTTCTTGGCCTGCTCGAACTTGATGTGGGGCGGCAGCGGCGGAACCTCCGGATCGGTGATCGCCTCGTAGACGACCGAGCCCCTGGGTCGCCAGCGCCTCATCCCAGGCGGGGGCGACGTCCTCCGGGCCGCTCCACGCGGATCCCCTTCAAGCCCGAGCGTCTCCGCGTACCGCGCGAAGGGGAAGTCCGGCAGCACCTGCGAGGCGTCGAGCTTCGGGTCGCCGGACATGACCCGCTGCTCCCAGGTGACCTGGTTGAGGTCATTGTTGTGCAGCACGAGCACGACGCACTGCTTGTTCGGCCAGCGCTCCTGGTAGTGGGCGAGGTCGATCAGCGCTGCGTTGCCGAGCATCTGCATCGCGCCGTCGCCGAGGCAGGCGATCACCGGCCGCTCCGGATAGGCGAACTTCGCGCCGAGCGCGTACGGCACCGCGGGACACATCGTCGCGAGCGTCCCCGAGAGCGCCGTCTGCATCCCCTTACGAAGCCTCAGGTGTCGCGCCCACCAGTTGGTCGCCGACCCGGAGTCGGAGGTGAGGATGCAGTTGTCGGGAAGCCGCGGGCTCAGCTCGGCGAACACGAGCTGCGGGTTGATCGGATGCGCGTCGAGGTGTGCGCGCTCGTCCATCAGCCGCCACCACCGCTCGATCTCCTGCTCGAGCTGCTTCCGCCACGAGCGCTCCCGTTTGCGCTCGAGCATCGGGATCAGCGCCTTGAGGGTGTCCTTCGAGTCCCCGACGAGGTTGCACTCGGTTGGCGAGTAGCGCATCCCGAGCAGCCGGCCGTCGATATCGATCTGAACCGCGCGGCACGATCCCTCCTCGGGCAGCCACTCCGCGTATGGGAAGTTCGAGCCGACGATCAGCAGCGTGTCGCAGCCCATCATCATGTCGTAGCTCGGCTTGGTCCCCAGCAGGCCGATCGCGCCCGTCACGAACGGAAGGTCGTCCGGCAGCGCGGCACGGCCGTTGAGCGCCTTGGCCACTCCGGCGCCGAGCAGCTCCGCCACCTCCACTACCTCGTCGGCGGCGTGGGCGGCGCCCTGCCCGATCAGCATCGCGACCTTCTCGCCCTCGTTGAGGATCTCGCCGGCACGCTGGAGGTCGGCCTTCGACGGCACCACTTCGGGCCGGCTGAACCCGAGCGATGAGTAAACCGCCCCGTGCGAGCGCGGCGGCTCGGTGTGCTCGGCCTCCTGCACGTCCTCGGGGACGATCACCGCCGTCACCGATCGTGACGCTTTCGCGATCCGGATCGCCCGGTCGATCACATGCCGCGCCTGGGTCGGGTCCATGACCGTCATCAGGTACTCGCTCGCGACGTCCTTGAACAGCGTGTTGAGGTCAACCTCCTGCTGATAGTTGGCGCCGAGCGACATCCGCTTCTGCTGCCCGATGATCGCCACGACGGGCTGGTGGTCGAGCTTGGCGTCGTACAGGCCGTTGAGGAGATGGATCGCACCGGGGCCAGACGTGGCCATGCACACCCCGACCTCGCCGGTGAACTTCGCGTGCGCGGTCGCAGCGAACGCGGCGATCTCTTCATGCCGGGTCTGGATGAACTCGAGCTTGTCGCCGACTTCGTGGAAAGCGCCCATCAGACCGTTGATGCCGTCTCCCGGATACCCATAGACCCGCTCGATTCCCCACTCGGTGAGGCGGTTCAGGATGAACTGCGCTGTGTCGGGCATCGGTGCTCCTTAGTCGCGAACGGTGCTTTGGCGCTACCCGAACGCCCACGGGGGGAGCTATCCGCTGTTCGTATACGGACAGGCGCGCCCGAAGCTCAAGCGGCGCCTATCGCGCGGCAAGCGCCGCTGCGGCGCCCGCGCCGACCACGGCGCCGATACCTGCGAGCACGAGCCCTCGACGCTTGGCGAGCTCATACTGGGGGCTCACGCTGTGCGCCTTCTCGTCGAACGCCCCGTGCGCGCCCCGGTCCTCGTCGACCGGCTCGAACAAGTTGTCGTGGCCGCGGGGGTCCAGGTGCTCGCCCGTCATCTGAGACTTGAGCCCGGACTTCGCGAGGTAGCGGTCGAGCAGCCAGGGGGCGACCCGCTCGCCGAGGATATTCATGACCGTGGGGATCCCCACGTAGATCTGCCGGCGCTTGTGGTGAGCGGCGTAGTGGATCGCGTCGGCCGCGATCTCCGGCTGGTAAATCGGCGGTACGGGCATCGTCTGCTTGGGCAGCTTCGTACGTCCCCAGGTGAACTGGGTCGTGTTCAGCCCGGGTAGCTGGATCATCGAGACCTGCACCTTCGACTTGTGGTGCAGCAGCTCGGTGATCACGCTCTCGGTGAACCCCTTGCAGGCGTGCTTTGCCCCGCAGTAGGGGGACTGCAGCGGAATCCCGCGGTAGGACATCGCCGAGCAGACCTGCACGATTGACCCACGATCGCGCGGCACCATCCGTTTCAACGCAGCCCGCGTCCCCCACACCATCCCGAGGTATGAGACCTCGGTCGAGCGACGGTACTCATCGGGCTCGATGTCGAGGAACTCGGCGTACACGGTGACCATCGCGTCGTTGACCCAGACGTCGATCGGGCCGAAGGCATCTTCCACCGAGGCGGCCGCAGCCTCGACGCGGTCGTGATCGGCGACGTCGACGGGCAGTACCAGCGCCTCACCGCCCGCCTGCTCCACTTCGCGCGCCGCCGCCTCGAGCCCACGCCGGCCTCTCGCGATCAGCGCGACGCGCGCTCCATCGCTTCCGAACTTCCGCGCCGCTGCGCGGCCGATGCCGCCGGAAGCGCCGGTAATCACAACTACCTCGCCTCTTGCCATTGATGTCTCCTTCACCGCGCTGTCGCTTCGACGCAGGCGCGTCTCGAGTTCGTTTTCATCGGCCTACCCGCTGCGACTCTCGGCGCGGGCGCCAGTGTCTGAGGATGAACAATGGCGGCCCGGTACCGGGCGACACCGGGTACCGACCTGTCATGACCAGAGTCGACGGGTACCTGCCGATCGAGGACTACGCTGCGATCGGAGACAGCCGCGCCCTCGCCCTGGTGGGGCGCGACGGCGCGATCGACTGGATGTGTCTGCCGGAACTCGACTCACCGAGCGTGTTCGCGGCGATCCTGGATCCGGGGCGCGGCGGCAACTTCGTGCTTCAGCCCGATGTGCCTTTCTCGAGCGAGCGGCGGTACATCGAGCGGACGAACGTCCTGCAGACGAGCTTCAAAACCGATCTCGGCACGGTGATCCTCACCGACGCGCTGACGATCGACTCCAGCCAAGCGGCGCCATGGAGGGAGCTCGTCCGCAAGGTCGAAGGCCTCGCGGGCGACGTACCAATGCGCTGGCGAATCGAGCCGCGTTTCCAGTACGGCGCCCGGACGCCGGACCTCCACCGGTTCGGGGGGGCCGATGTGATCCGTGGTGACCAGCTTCAGATCGCGGTCAAGACGTGGCAAGCCGGGGAGAGCCGAATCTCCGCCGGCGCGTTCGAGGGCAACTTTCGGATCGCGGACGGGGATCAGGCGATGCTGGCGATGGCCGCCACGGAGGAGGAGCCACTGCCCGTGCCCCGACGCCAGGAGGCCGAGCGCCGGCTGAAGGAGACGATCGACGTGTGGCGAGCGTGGGTGGGCAGGCACACCTACGACGGCCCCTGGCGGGACGCGGTCGAGCGAAGCCTGCTCGCGATCAGGCTGCTCGCGGACGGCCGCACCGGTGCGATCGCTGCTGCGGGCACCACCTCGTTGCCGGAGGCGATCGGCGGACAGCGCAACTACGACTACCGATTCGGCTGGGTCCGCGACCTCTGCTTCACACTCGACGCGTTGCTGGCGGTCGGGATGCGCGAGCTCACGCAGGCGTCGCTCACCTGGCTGCTGAACGCCACCGCCCGTACCCATCCGCGGATCGACCCGGTGTACGCCTTGAACGGCGCCGTGGTGCGCCGCCAGCGGACACTCCCGCTGGCCGGATATCGCAACAGCCGACCGGTGCACCTCGGCAACCGTGCGGGACGACAGCTTCAGCTGGGGGGCTGGGGAGACATGCTCGAAACGGTCTCTGCCTACGTCGATCAAGGCCATCTGCTGAACCCGTCCACCGGGGAGCGGCTGGCCGACATTGGGGACCTGCTCGCCCGGATCTGGCAAACCGAAGATGCCGGCCTCTGGGAGCTGGGTGACTCCGCTCAATACGGGACCTCCAAGCTGGGCGTGTGGGTCGCCTTCGACCGCCTGCTCGGTCTCGTCGAGAAGGGCCACGTGCCCGCGCGGCACACCGAGTCCTGGCGCCGAGCGCGCGAACAGGCCCGCCGGTTCATCGAGACCCACCTATTCTCTGAGCGCAACCACAGCTACCTGTTCAAGGCGGGCAGCGACGAGCTCGATTGCGGCATGTTGCTGGCAGCACGCCGCGGGTTCGGCGACGTCCGTGGTCCGCGGATCAACGGCACGATCGACGCGATTCGCTCTGAGCTGGGCGCCGGTGGCCCGCTGCTATACCGCTACAGCGGGATGCAAGCGGAGGAGAACGCGTTCCTCGCGTGCTCGTTTTGGATGGTCGAGGCGCTGGCAATCGCCGGCCGCGAGGAGGAGGCCGCGGACGCGATGGAGTCGATCCTCGCGCTCACCAACGACGTCGGCCTCTACAGCGAGGAGATGGATCCCGGCGACCACGCCATGCGCGGCAACTTCCCGCAGGCCTTGACCCACCTGTCGGTGATCAACGCCGCCGACGCGATCTCGCGGGTTTCTCGACGCGAGCCGCTCGCGGCTATCCCGCGACGCGGTCCGCTCGGCGGCTGAGTTTTTTCGCGCGCGCTCGCAGGAGCTTGATGGTGTCGTGTGTGGTGGGAAAGGGTCGGCGAGGACGCTTCCGTCCGCTAGCGACACGGCGGCACGTACGTGGTCACGACGGGGCCGCTCCCAACGGTCCAGCGCGACCCGCAGCCGCGACGCCCCCCCCACCACCAGCGACACCCACAGAGTCACACTGGCAATGGCGGGGCGGGCGCCGGCCGGCATCTGGTCGCCTCGCTTACCGACCGGCAAGACATCCGGTCAGCAACCAACCACCTGGGCTTGGTCACGGGGGTCGTGCGTCGGACAATGGGAGTCGCCACCACACGTTCACACCGATGCCCGAGAGCGCTGACACCCAGAGAGCGAACGCGCCGGCCGCAGCGGCCGCAGCGCGCCGAGATCATCGGGGGCCAGCTGCGCCGCATCCCGATCAACCAGCACAAATGGAGAGATCCCGGAGCGGGGCTCGCCACGCCCCCTCCCCGCAAGCCGCCGTAAGTGCCGAGCGTCCGGGTGCCGCCATCCAACCTCGGCGAGGATCGCTCCCAGCCGGCGCGACGCGCGGGTCGCGATCCCCAGCCGAAGACAATGAGCCGAGGCGGACGGAAGCCCGGCGACCCGGCACGGAGTTCTCGCTGGTGCGAGGCGCCGCGGTGCTCATCGGCGTCGTGATCATCGCCGCCTACTTTGTATGGGTATGCCTCCAGATGGCTCATCATGCGCAGGGCGGAGGCCTGCTGGTCGCGGCCATCTTCGGCTCGGCTGCGGCGGGGGTGATAGGTGGCGCCGCTGGGCTCCTGCTCGGCCGCAAGTGAGACTGGCGGCGACTCCGCGGGCATGGGTCACGCGTGCTCGCGGTGCGATTCGACCAACGGGTTAGCTCTCTGACCGCAAGTCGACCACGCGTTGCTCGCCAGTGGTGGAAGCTGGCACGTCTCGCACGGTCTGGACGATGCCCGCGCCGCGGGCACCCCGTCCGTTGTGCTGTGTGTGGCACGCGCGTCTGCGCGGAGGACGCGATCGGCTTAGTACCGCTCGGCGTTACACATGCCGAGTGCGCGGTGGTCCATGTGCTTGCGTCATCCAAGTCGGGTGACACCGACCTCGCGGGACGCCCACCGTCAGGAGCGGGGCTTCGGGTGGGTGATGACGACCTGCGCGAGACGATGCACGCGCTGCTAGAGCTCCTAAAATAGACCGCGAGAGACGAGCCACGGCCGGTGTGACTCCGACAGCAAAAGCGCCGTCCTCACGCAGCCTTTCTTTGGCTCCCTGCCTCCTCCGCGTCGCCTGCGCCGAGCTCTCGTTCGATCTCCTCGAGCGAGCGGTCCTTCGTCTCTGGCACCCGGAAGGCGAAGTAGATCAGCGCTGCGACCCCAAACGCTGCGTACAGCCAGAAGGTGCCTTGTCGCGTGATCGCAGTGGTCAGGGTTAGGAAGAAGGAGGAAACAAGGAAATTCGCGGTCCAGTTGCCGACAGTGGACACACTCATCGCTGGGCTCCGGACCGTCAGCGGGAAGATTTCGGAGATCATCAGCCAGAAGACCGGGCCGAGCCCGATGGCGAACGACGCGATGTAGGTGATCAGGCAGACGAGCGCGAGCCATGGGGCGCTGGCCTGCAGGGAATGGCTCGCGAAGAATGCGCCGAGCACCGCAAGGGAGACGATGCAGCCACCGGTGCCGATCAGCAGCAGCGGCCGCCGTCCCACCCGATCCAAGATCAGGATCGCCACGATCGTGAAAACCACGTTGGCGACGCCGACGGACAACGCCTCCGTGATCGCGCTGCCCGTCCCCAGCCCGGTGAACTTCAGAATCGTCGGCGCGTAATAGATCACCGTGTTCACGCCAATGAACTGCTGTGCGATGCAAGTGCGACCCCGACGATCACCAACGGCCGCACCTGCGGTTGCCACAGCTTGCCCAGCCCTCCCTCCCGCTTGGCCGCCGCCCGGATGTCGTCTATCTCCTGGTCAACGGCCTCCTCGTCGCCGTTGCGAGCGCGAAGCAAGACATCTCGTGCTTCGTCCTCGCGCTCGTTCTCGACCAGCCAGCGGGGCGAGAACGGCTGGAAGTACATCCCGATCGCGAGCGCGAGGCCGGGAACAGCGCCGAGCGCAAGCATCCAGCGCCAGTTGTTTGCTGCCCCCTTCAGCGCCCAGCTGACGATGTATGCGCAGAAGATCCCGCCCACCACCATCAGCTGGTTGAACGACGTGAACCCGCCGCGGATTCGCTTCGGAGCGAGCTCGGAGATGTACATCGGCGACACAAATGAGGCGGTGCCGACCGCGATCCCGAGCACGAAGCGCGCGATGATCAGCTCTGTTGCGGTCTGCGAGAGCGCTGAGCCGAGTGCCCCTGCAGCACGACCAGCAGGATCCCGGGGACCGCGGTGATCAAACCGACCAGTAAAAACCACCTGCCGGAGCGACCGATGACGCGCCCCTGCCGCTCGAGAACCTCGTCGCGAATCGTGTCGGGATTGTCCATCTCGCCCTCCTTTTTCCGCTGGAGTTGTAGAGGCTGAGTCAGGCCGCGCTCTGACGGCGGTCCCCTCAGCACGGTCTCCCCGAATCGGGATGGGGTAGGCGAAAGAAGCCGAGCGGTAGCTTCTCGATCTTGCCGTCTTCGATCGCCGCTTGAAGCGCCAGATCGAACCCGACCTCGTGCCAGCTCTCGGCCCGAGACGCCTGCTTCAGCGCGGTGCGTCGCAGGACGCGATATGGACTAAGCGCTCGCACGAGGCGCTCGATCTCCGCGTGCAGCACCGCCCGCTCGTGGGAATCACTGGTGCTACGGCGGGGCCGCGCCCCCGTGTGATGCAGCAAATTCTGATCGCCGTCGGTCATCTTGATCTCGCTCCTTCCCTTCTACAGCGAGCCTCCCCTCAGTCCGACCATTTCACCTCGCACGGGTCCGCGTGCTGACACAGTTGACAGCGACTGTTGCTCCCGGCGAGCAGGAGTCTGCGTCACATCACGCACCCATCGGCTGAGCCGCGCTTCCACCGCTCCGTGGTTCCGCTGGTCGCTTCTTAGCCGAACGCGTGTGACCAGCGAGACTTCACGCGCCCGGCACTGACGCAGGACCGCACCGCGATCACCGCTCAGCCCCCGACCGGTGGCGGTTAGCGAAGTGCGGTGCGGCCTGCTCAGCGGGTGGAGTGCTGGTCGGTGTCGCCGAACGCGGACCCATCCCGCCCGGAAGCAGCCGGAAGCTTGTGCGCGGCCGGGCCTGTGGACCCTCCCTCCGCACCGGGCTCACGAGGTGGTTGACCGAACGATCGGCAGCGCCGCGACCGGTCGAACCCGCTCGCTCACCACCCGAGCGAGGGGCCGACGGCGGCCGACCTCACAACTCGCGCAGTTCGCGAGCCTAAGCAGCTCCGGGGTCGCGACTACCGCGGCTTGGCAGGCGGGGTCCAGTGTTACCTGGCTGTTGCGAGCGGCTGCGCGTCTATTCCGCGACGCGGCTCGCTCAGCGGCTGAGTTGTTTGGCGCGTGCTCGCAGCAGCTTGATCGTTTCGTTTGTCGTGTGGAACGGGTCCGCCAGGACGCTTCCGTCTGCGAGCGACACGGCGGCACGCACGTGGTCGTCGACCTCGGCGAGCAGCATCGGCCCAGGCGGGATCCTGCTGCTATCCAGCTCCGCCAGGCGAGCGAGGGCCCCCGCGTCGTCATCGGACGAGACCCGCAAGCTCACGGCCTCGAGATCCGTGGCTGAGCGGGAGCGCATTCTGGGGAACATGGCTGCTCCAATCTGGGAACGTCGGTCCCGTCACGATCAGTATTGCCCGGCGCACCTGAGGCCGGAACCGGACCCGTCCGCGCGCTGACCGATGCGGGACCCGCCCATCCGGGCGAGTCCCGCTTGGCCTCGGGGGCTAGTGCCAGATCCAGCGGGCGAGGTGCATCACTTGAGATGTCCGCTGCCCGCTGGTGGTGGTCACGTCAACGTCGACGGCCATCAGGCGCCAGACCCCGTTGTGGCGCAGCAGTTGCTTGCCGAGGGAGCTGAGCCCGAGGTTCTGGAACCCTCCGCTGTTGGCGGCGATGTAGAAGTTACGCTGGCCGATCAGGCTGCCGTCGTGGTACATCGCGACCTGCCCGGCGCAGCCGGTCTGGCCGCCCATGCACCCGGCCTCGACGCCGATGATCCCGCCCGGGGAGACGAATCCCATCCGCCCCATGAACACGACGTGGGAGGGCGTCTGGACTGGGCCGGTGGTCTTGAACGTGTGATCGGCCCCATCCGAGCTACCGCCGGCGCTCTGGGCGACGAGGCGGTAGTGGTAGGTCGTGTTGCTCTGCAGCTGGGCGATGTCTGAGAAGACCGCAACGTCGCCGGTCCCCGATCCCGCGCCGGCCGGCCTGGTCTGTAGCCCGTACGCGGTGGTGGTTCCGTACTGGAAGTAGTAACTCGTGGCCTGTCCGCGTGGGTTGAGGGTCCCGTTCAGCCTCGCGGAGGAAGCGTCGACGCGGGTCGCGCCTCCGGTGGTCGCTGCGGGGGGAGTCGCGGTGTTGAACGTCTTATCGCTGCCCAGCGCGGTGCCGCCGTTGCTGACGGCCACCACCCGGTAGTGGAAGGTGGTGCTGGCCGGCAGCCCGCTCAGGTTGGCGCTGACCGACTGCTCGCTGAGGCCGGCGCCGGCGCCGCCGGCCGAGGTCTCGAAGCCGTAGTTCGAGCTGGGCCCGTACTCGAAGTAGTAGGTGGTCGACTGGCCGGCCGGATTGACCGTGCC
This sequence comes from uncultured Solirubrobacterales bacterium, assembly GCA_963770735.1. Taxonomy (GTDB): domain Bacteria; phylum Actinomycetota; class Thermoleophilia; order Solirubrobacterales; family Solirubrobacteraceae; genus Palsa-465. Next base: position 1,357,830 of record CAVYRB010000003.1, read on the forward strand.
GGTCACCGTCGCTCCCGACGCACTGACGTTGCCGGCGGATCCGGTGCTCGCCGCAGGAGGCGGCGACGGCGGCGGCGGCGTCCCGGTGGTCGCGAAGCTCTGGTCGGCTCCGACCGACGTGCCGCTGGCGTTCATCGCAATGATCCTGAAGTGGTAGGTGCTGCCCGACGCGAGCCCGGTCAGGGTTGCGCTGAGCGAGCTCGCGCTGGTGCCGGACCCGGCCGAGGTGGGCGTGGTCTCGTGTCCGTAGCCGGTGGTGGGACCCCACTGGAACGCGTAGCTGGTCGGCTGCCCGGCCGGGTTGACGGTTCCGTTCAGCTTCGCGCTCGTGTCGCCTACGCCCGTCGCCGGGGAAGTGGTGGCCGTCGGGGCCGACGTGGCTCCCTGCGCGAGCGCCACCGGCAGGATCGTGATCGCCACCGCTGTGACACACAGCAGCGCTTTTAGAGACTTTCGCATGACGCCTCCGTTGTCGTGTGCTCGATTCCGGCACGAACCGGCGCGGCGGATCGGAGTTGCTCCTAGCGGAGCAAAGCGGTTTGTGTGCTGACCGGTGGCGACCTCCTCACGCAACCATCGCCGGTTCGCTGGGTTCCGGGATTCGCGATGCGAGTTGTGCGCAGGCTTCCCTTACTTCCCGCTGGGTGCCTGACGCTGGTCGCGTTGCTGTGGGCGCCGTTCGCGGCTCGCGCAGATTCGTCGCCCGTCGCGGTGTTCCCGTCTCCGGGCACCCGATACGACCTGCCGCGGACCCAGATCAGCTTCCGTGGGGTCTCCGGCGGGACCATCGGCGCGATTCGGGTCGCGGGTTCCGCGAGCGGCGCCCACTCAGGACGGCTGGTGATGCATTCGGACGGTGACGGCGCAAGCTTCGTGCCCGACAAGCCGTTCGCCGCCGGCGAGACCGTGACGGTGAGCACTCATCTGAACGTGATCGGTGGGACCGCTGGGACGTTCCGTTTCGGGATCGCGCACTCCTGGGGCCTGCTCCCGTATGGAAAGTTCCCGGTCGCGCCCGCGGGCTCGAACGGGGTCCAGCGGTTTCACTCCCGTCCAGACCTCGAGCCGGCCGCCCTCACGGTGACCACCAACCGTGCGCCCGCCTCGGACGGCGACATCTTCCTCGCCCCGCAGTTCGGCCCCGCCCAGGATGGGCCGATGATCCTCGATCCGCGCGGCAACCTCGTGTGGTTCCTGCCCTATCCGGTGTCCAGGAACACGTTGATCACGGACTTCCGCGTACAGCAGCTGGACGGCCAGCCGGTGCTGACCTGGTGGCAGGGCAACAGCAACGCGGGCCACGGCCGCGGGGTGGGGGTGATCTGGGATCGCAACTACCGCCAGATCGCGACCGTCCGCGCGGCCGACGGGCTCGACATGGGGCTGCACGAGTTCGTGATCACCCCACAGGGCGACGCGTACATCGGAGCGTCATCGCCGGTGCACCTCCCGGGAGTGGGGAAGCCGTCGGTCGACTCGGTCGTTCAGGAGATCGACATCAAGACCGGCCTCGTGCTGTTCGAATGGCATGCGATCGACCACGTGCCGCTGAGCGCGTCCTACTTCACGCCGAAGAACCCTGGTCACATCTTCGACCCCTACCACCTCAACTCGATCGCGCTCGATCGCGACGGGAATCTGATCATCTCGCTGCGCAACACCTCCGCCGTGTACAAGGTCGACCGCCAGACCGGCAAGGTGATCTGGACGCTCGGCGGCAAGCAATCGAGCTTCAAGATGGGGTCGGGGACGAGCACCTGGGGCCAACACAACGCCGTGGTGCAGCAGGACGGTTCCGTCACGTTGTTCGACGATGGCGCCGGGCCACCCAAGGTCCATTCGTACTCGCGCGGGATCCGCGAAAGCCTCAACGGCGACCAGATGACCGCGAGCCTGGTCAAGCAGTACGGTCATGCTCCGGCGATCAGCGCGAACTTCGAGGGCAACCTGCAGCTGCTCGGAGACGGCGAAGCGTTCATCGGCTGGGGGCAGCAGCCGTACTTCTCGCAGTACGACGCCGCCGGACGCCAGGACTTCGACGCCCACTTCAACGTCCCCACCTCGAGCTACCGCGCCTACCGCTTCCCGTGGAGCGCGCAGCCGCCGACACTCCCAGCGCTCGCGGTCGCGCCGAACTCGGATGGCTCCACCAGCCTTTACGCGAGCTGGAACGGAGCCACGGACGTCGCCTCATGGCGCGTGCTGGCGGGGTCGACGCCGGGCTCGCTGAGCGCGATCGGTCAGGAGCCGAAGACCGGCTTCGAGACCCGGATAGCGGTGCACAGCGCCGCCGCCTACTTCGCGGTGCAGCCGCTCGGCTCCAGCGGCAACGCGCTCTCAACGTCGACGCCCAGGGCAACGCCAGCGCACCTGGCGATCTACGGGCGGAGCGCGTTCGTGTCCGCGAATGGCTTCGGAGGAATCCCGGCCGGATGCTTCGCGAACCACCCGTGCCGAGTCGCGACAACGATCTCCGCCGGCCGCACCGTGATCGCCCGCACCGGCAACGAGGCGGTCGGCGAGAACGACTCGGCGATCCTCTATTTCCAGCTCTCCGGACAAGGACGCGCGCTGCTGCAGCACGCGCGCGGTCGCCGGCTCGCGGTCCAGATCAGCGCGCACGACAGCTCCGGCACGGCCGCCAACACCTCGCTCAACCTCGTTCCCTTCCACACGAGCGGCGCCGGACCGCACCGCAGCCTGAGCAACTCCTCGACGCTCAAGATCATCGGCGTCACCCACTTCGTCTCATCCGGATGGACCGGCGGGATCCTCGCCGGCTGCGCCGGAGGCACCCCCTGCCACGTCACCGCGACTGTCTCCGTCGGAAACACGGTGATCGCCCACACGGGCTCGGAGTTCCTCGGCGCGAACGAACTTGGATACCTGTACTTCACCCTCACCGCAGCCGGGCACGCGATGCTCGCTCAGGCCCCCGGAAACCAACTCGGGGCCCACATCACCCTCACCAACGGATCCGCTACCGCCAGCGCGGACGTCGCGCTCGCCGCCTTCGACTAAATCGCGCACCTGACTCGCCGCGGCTGCCGACGGTACCCGTGCGCCAAAGCTCGCCGTCGACCTCACCGCGCAGGATGCAAGCCGCCGGCGCGCCGCCGCGGCGACCAACGTCGAGTTAGCCGGTGAGCTCGCTCGCGCGCTCTTGCAGCAGGCCCACCAGCGTCGCCGTGTGATGACCTGGATCCGCGATCACCGCGCCGGTCAACAGCGACAGCACCGCGCGCACCTCGCCGTCCGCCTCGGCAACCAGCAGCGGAGCCGGGGGAGGATCGGCGCCCTCGAGCGCAGCGAGCTCGGCGATCACGTTCGCGTCCTCCGGACCGCCCAACCTAAGACGTACTCCCCTGACGGCCGCCATCACGTCACCTGCGGATCTCGTCCGGAGCAGCCGTAACCGCCGCAGAGTGACGAACTCGCATCGCCGGGATGACTAGCGCTTTGTCGCACTCGCCGCAACCACATCCGTTCGACCGCTGACCGGATGCCGGCACCGCACGCCCGGCGGCCGCAGTTTCCGGGGTCGGAAGCAGAGCCTCCGCGAGGTCGGATCGCACCGTTCGCGAAGCCATGAGTGGTCAGCACGCCGACCGGTTCACGTCGTGTCTCGCAACCCAATGCCGCGGACATTGTTCGGTTGGGCATGCCCAACAAACCGCTCCACAAATTTCTACGAGTGCTGCTCCCAGCCATCTGCGTCTGCTCGCTGGCGGTGACGGCGACGCCGGCCACCGCCGGCGCGGTCACGGTCGGGATCAGCGACAACGGCCCCGCGATGTTCACGGAGCCCAGCTTTCTGCAGCTGAACATCCGCCAGGCTCGCGACATCGTCTACTGGAACGTCGCGGTGATGCGCGACAAGCGACCGCTGCGGGCCGCCCGCGCCTGGATCCGCGCTGCCGAGCGCGCGGGGGTCACGCCGATGATCTCGTTCACCGGAAACGGCAACTACACCCCCACCTGGAAGCAGTACGCACGCGCCGTGCAGGCGTTCCTCCACGACTTCCCGCACGTCAAGACCTACACCGCGTGGAACGAGCCCGACTGGATCTACCGCCCGCGGCTCGCGCACGATCCCAAGCTCGCCGCGGACTACTTCAACGCGCTGATCCGCAGGTGCCACCACTGCACCGTCGCCGCCGGCGACCTCTACCTGCCCGCAAAGCAGCTCGGCCCATGGATCCGGAAGTACCGGCGCTACCTGCACGTGCGACCGAAAGCATGGGCGCTTCACGACTACCACGACATCCGCACCCACACCACCGCACAGCTGCGAACGATGGAACGTCTCACCTCGGGACAGATCTGGCTAACCGAAATCAGCGGCGTCGAACGGCGGGGACACTGGCAGTACCCCAACCAGAGTGTGTTCGCTGCCGCACGCGACGAGAAGTACCTGTTCGCGCTGCCCAAGCGGTTTCATCGCCTCAAGCGGATCTACCACTACCAATGGCAAGGCACCCGGCCCTCACCCGACACCGGCTGGGATTCCGGCCTGATCGGCCCCCTCGGAGCACCTCGACCCGCATACCGGATAGTCGCCAAAGCCGCCGGACGGAGGCACGCACGCTCCAGCCCGCGCTGAGCGGCCTCGCAACCGGGAACTCGCTAATCCGCGTGTCGGGCGTTCGAGTCCCTCCTCCGGCATCGGGCGATTTGCGGGAATTTCCCGTGGTTGCTGCGATTCGGCGGATGTCAATTGCGGCCTCGCCAAGGCGGTGGCACCGCGCGAGGCCGCTGCCAGGATGAAAGAGATCGCCCGGGTGGCAGCGGTCGGAGGCCGGTCTGCGCAGTGGCCTCGCAATCCCTGCATTCGGTTCTGCCGGGATAGCGGCGGCGCTAAAGATGCGGACCACGCCCGTTCATCTGATCAACGAGTGTGCCTTGTCGTAAGCGAGCGGTGCCGTCGCCCCGGAGTGGAGGCCCGTGCGGACCGCAGGTCAGCGCCAGGCGAAGACCGGCTCCCCGATGTGATGCACCCGCTCGTCGGCCTGACCTCGAAGCGCGACCTGTCTGAACTGGTAGAGAACCGCAGCGGTTGGTGCGTGGATGAGGTCGTTGCCCAGCGGAAGCTGAAGGATCGGTTGGTGGCTCTCGGGGATGGCGAGAAAGCGCGGTTCTGAATCCAGCAGCGCTTGGAGGCCGATTCGGTAGACCGCCAGCACCTCGTCCGGAGCTGGGACGATGGCTGGGTTGGCGGGGCCCCAGAGAACCACAGGAGTGATCACGAATCCGGAGCGAGTGGGGTAGTCGTCAAGCCAGCCAAGGACATTCTCGCTGCCAAGGGTGAGCCCGAGTTCCTCGCGCACCTCGCGTATGGCGGCGTCCACCGGCGTCTCGCCGGGATCGAGCCGTCCCCCCGGGAGCGCCCACTGTCCGGCGTGTCGGCGTAGTTTCGCCGCTCGCCGGCACAAAAGGAACGCGCTACCGCCGGCAACTCCGATCATCCGCCCGTCGAGCGGGCGGCCGTGGAGGTCGCGCGGGTCTCCCGGCACGATCGACATGTCAACCGCCACGACCGGATCGCCGTCATCACGCTCGGCGTGACTGTCGATCAGCACGATCGCCACCGCAGCATGGCGCCGACCTTCAAGCGGCTGGACAAGACGCTGATGCGCCTCGAGGTTGACGCGGATCCGACCGCGAAGATGTTCATCGAACGAGATCACGTTCAGGTACCGAGAAAATCTGCCACACAGGTGGGCCGGCAGCTCCTCGGACCCGGTCGACACGCGAACGGAAGGCCGCGGCGCATCGCACGCCTCCGCTCGCTTGTCGCCGAAGGAGATGTCCCGTCTGAGACCGCCGAGTTAACCGAGGCGGTTTGCGCGGGACGGCGCATGGACTAAGCCAGGCCGCCGTCCGGTGAGTTTGCGTCGCCCAACGACCCGGTGTCGGTTGGTCCCGCGGGGCTCTCGGCGACGGCGCTTGTCCGGCGGCTTGCATGCATCAGCGGACGGTGCGATATTGCCCAGGGTGATCGACGACGGTCGGTCATGGCGGGCTAGCCGAGGAGGGGGGGGTTCAGAATGGATAGATCTGACAAGTTGCGCTCCGTCGCGATAGGGATCGGAGTGGCTACTGCGCTGTTGGTCTGCGTCGCTCCAGCGTTCGGATCAGGGCGAGACACCCGCCCATCGGCGGCGCGCGCGAAGCCCGCGCAGCTCGCGATGACCGTTTCCCACGGGATGGTCCTCAGAGCGTGGTGGCGGATGCTTGCCTACTTCTCCTACCCCGGCATGGACCCCGCCCCGAGTGGTTTTTATTGGGGAAGTCTGACGTTCGACGCGCGGATCAGACGCGGACACTTCGCCAAGGAGATCGACCGCGGATCGCGCTCCACCGACCTGAGCGGGGCGATCGCGGGGAATACGGCGACCGTGACCCTGAGTGACTATTTCGCCGTTGGACCACTTGACAGCAATGGTGCGTACAGCGCCTCTCACAAGTTCACACTTCGAAAAGTTGGTGGACGCTGGGTATCGGTTCAGCCTCCAGCCCCTCAATCCGGCCTGGGCTGAATCGCACTGAGCGCTGTCCCCACTGCGCGAGAGGCCCCGGTCTCGCCCTTCACCGCGACACCCTGCGCGCCTGCGGCCCAACCTCGACCGATCGCTTTCGGCATCCCGCTGTTCATCCCGGCGCTTGCCCCGCGCAGCGGAGGGATTCCGAGGATCGCGTGCGGTTCGTGGCTCCCTTTCGATCGGAGCGGGGAGCCTCGGCCGTGCTGGTGCTTCCGTCCGATTGAGGCGGTAAGCAGCTACTCCAGTGCGGTTGGCGTGTTATGCGCTGCGAGTACGCTTCCTTCGGGGTCTCCGGTCGGTTTGGGGGTGAATCCGACGGGCCGGCAGGTTGTTCCGGCTCCGGTGACGTACCGGCCTCGGATCCCCTGTGCTTATGGCGGAGCGAGGTCGCTGCGAGAGGACGTCGCCCGCCGGCCACGGATGGCCGGCGGAACTGGTCCGGATGAAGTTGCGCAACTTCCGAGTCGGCCGGGCGGACGGCTCCGAGAGACCGAGCGCGCACCGCCAATTGGCGCCTGGGCGCGCTTCGGCGAGCAAGTCCGCAGTCCGCTCCGGCGCGTACCCGAGCGCTTCGGACACGGCCTCTGCCCAGACGGTGAGGATCGTCAAGTCGTCCATCTCTAGAACGCGGTGGGTCGTCGTCCGTGCGCGCGACGGCGATGTTCCCGAGCCCGCGGGCGCGGCGGTGATCTGATGTACAGCCGCGTCGAACACGTGCGTCCCGTCGTCCACGGGCCACCGGCCGTCGGCGCTTCGGCGCGTCGCGCGACCCATGCAAACCGTCAGGAGAACGGCGTGCGCACCCGTCTCGAGCGGAATCTCGCGAGTTCCGCTCACAGGGTCCTTCCACAGCGCGACAATCCGTGAAGCATCTCGCCCGTGCGGTCGGGACCGCTGCACCATCCCATACGAAGTGAGGGTCAGCACGGCCGAGCCGGGATCATCCGCCAGCACACTCGCATAGCGCGCCGACCAGCGAGAATTGAGCTGCGGTCCGTCGAGGAGGACCGTCGCGACGATCGTCGGGCCAACCGAGCCGATGAGCCGGGCCAGATCGTCGTACTGCGCGAGGTCCTCGCAGATCAGCGAAACGAGCGTGAGCTCCGCGACTTCAATGAAATGGATCTCGCGGCGCGGGACCTCCATCGCCTCGAACCAGCGGATGCGAGGGTGGAGGGCGCCTCCCAGGTGGTACTGGTAGATCTGGTCCTCGTCGAGCGACCATCGATGGTGTTTGTTCTGGCGGATGTGAAACCACGGTTCGTCCTGCGCGGTAGACGTCGGCCCACCTTTCTCCAGCCTTGCGGTCGTCCCGATGTGCATCCAGTTGCCGGGAAACCGCCCCTGTCCAGGTGAGCGGTCGCGAACCCCCGCCTGGAGGAAGTTCACGGCATGGCGGTCCAACAGCACTTCGAGGCCCTCGATGTCGCCCTCGTCGACGGCGCTCTCCGGGAGAATCACGACGTCGACACTGCCCGCCCTCCTCGCGGGCGGCGACGAGCACGCGATCCAAGAGGTCCAGGTCGACGCCTTCAGGGGGCGCGAACTCGAAAAAGCTGTAGGGCTCCTTCGACAGTCGTTGCACGGGGCCCTCGACCGGATGGAAGTCAGACCCCCGCACGCGCAGCGGCCACGGGAGCAGCAACAGGTTCGCGTACTCGGACCGGGGGGTCGGCACCGCGATGACGGCCGGGCGCCTTGTGCCAGCGGGCGTTTATCCCCGGACCGTGGACACAGGCGTAGCGTGAGAACGACGCTCGTCCCGTGGACGGGGTGCGAACCTTCGGAAGCACCCGCACGGAACGTGGGTTGATCCGAGCCATCGATCCAGTTCTGACCAGTAGCTCACGGCCACGCGCGCGGTATACGACCGCCTGGCCGTCTGAGTCGTCGAGGGCGATGCCAAGCCCGGCGCAAGCTTCGTCGGCGATCGCATGCAAGGTCAACAGCGCCTCGCACATACGCCAGTCGTAACCGGCTGCAAGCTGCTCGAGCGGCACGTCGGCCCGCTCACGGAAAGCGCCCCACTCCTCGGTCAGGAGATCGGGAATGGACCCACGCCGGTCCTCCACCCAGGCGCTCCAGCGCCGGGCCGCCTCCTCGACCGCGTCGGCCCAGTTTGGAACACGACGCGGCGGCCACGCGCCGAGCGGGGAGAGGGCGAAACGGAACGCCTCCGAGCCCTCGAGAATCAGATTCACCAGCGCGAACAGATCCGGGGGCCACTCAAGCAGCTCGTCCGAGATCGGGCTTCCGAACATCGCCTGCCACACGGACTCCGACGTACGCTCGTGCGTTCGCCGCTCGGTACCTCGCCCATCGTCGCGAATCGTGCTCATGAACTCACCACACGTCGACGGAAGCTAGGCAGCGCCAAGTCATGGCCGCCGCCCGCCCGAGCTGGCGAGCGTCCCTGCACTCAGGCGCCTAGGTGAAGCGCCATAAAGAAGACCGTCAACACGATGATCAGCAGCAAGATCGATCCGACGATCAGTACCTGCTTGTTCAGTGCCTCGTATTCGGCGCTCCATGTGACCTCGGCATCTGGGGCGGTCCCGGCGACGTCACGTGCGGCGAGCTTCGCCAGCTTGCCCTCTCGCGTCCCGAGGAAGCCCCCGCCAACGCCGCCGATGACGACGAGCGCGCCTATCCCCCATTGCACGTAGAACTTGCTCCACTGATGCTCGTGGGAGGCCAGATAGATGCCGGCGATGAGAATCACCACTAGCCCGGGGGCAACCAGGTAGCGGCCAAACAGCTCCTGCATCCGGTGATACCAGGGCATCGCGCGGCGGTCCATCTTCGCCGCGACCAGGGAGACGATGGGGTAGGCGAAGAGCACCCCGAAGCCGATCACCGTGGCGAGGATGTGAATCGCCAGGATCGCGTCGGAGAAACTGGCCGCTAGGCCAGTCATCCGGACGTTGGATCGTACTCGCGGAATACGTCCCGCATGACGCCGCAGACCTCACCTATCGAACGGCGGTCCCGTCTGGCGATGATACCTGGATCTCGGAAGGCGTTTGAAGCAGGGCCGCACCTTGTTAGGTGGCGAACGAGGGATTCGAAGGCGTTCCTGGTCGGTGCCGGCTTCGCCGTCGCCCGTGCGATCCTGGCCATCGTGCTGATCTCCTCGCTACCAGTGTGATCGCGATCTCCCTGCTCAGCGGCTTTGCGGAAACGGGCCGATGGGCGCTGCTCGTAACGGTGTTGTCGTGCTCTTACTCGCCAGCTTCGCCGCGCCCGAATACTTCGGCTGGCGCGAGCCGACCGAGGACTAGTAGCACTCGCCGAGTCGACGCTCCGCTCCTCGGTAGGAGGAGTGACCGCGGATATCGAGTCCATCCGCTCCGCCAGCTCCGTGAGCGGCCGCCGTGGAGGTGGCGCTCGGTGGTCGTGATCTTGGAGTGACCGAGCAGCGATTGGACCGTCGCCGGACCGGGCACGGCTTTCGTGACCGCGTGTGGCCGAGGTCGTCGGGTAAAGGTGACCGTCCGCATCCGTCCGTCCAAGGCAGCACAGATCGGCCTGCCGCCCCGATTTGCCGTGGCGTAGGACCAGCCTCCGGTCGACGGACCGCTGATCGTGCCGCCGTTGACCGCGAGCAGCGGGGCCGCCCGTGACCTCCTACCCCGTGTTCTGGAGGGCCGGGAATACGTAGGTGGCGGCCATCGATCCGTTCGGCGGCGGCAGGATTGACGCCTGAGTGTCGCTTCCGGGCGCGGGATAGTAGATTCGCATCATCAACCGGATCTGCGTCGGCACGTTTATTCCGGGGTACAGGGTCGCGTAGTAGGCAGTCGATGGTGTCGGGAGCCAGTTGGTCGCCGGCGCGCCTGGCGGGAGCGTTGGGCCGATCCAGATCGTCACCGATCCATTGGGGTTCTTGGCGAGCTTGCCGGAGGTCAGCTGCTGCGATCCGAGCTGCGAGACCGGCTGAATCGGACCCCACTGAAGATTGACGGGCCCGCCTGGGTCCGTCAGTTGAACGTCCGGCCCCGGCTTCCCCGTGTTGCCCTGGATCGGCACATTGGCAGGGGACAGTTGCTGAAGCCATTGAGTCGAGACCTTGAATGAGTAGGTCGTTGCCTTGGTGGTCGGGTCGGTCTGCTGTGTTGGGGTGGTCGCGACGTAGTACGGCACGTCGGGTTTGAGGCCGTAGCTTGCGGCGGTCGGGCCGAACAGGATCGGGCTACTCGCAACCAGCGGGCCCCACGTAGACGGCTGCACCGTGATCGTGTCGGTCGACGGATCGACCCCGGTCACCATAAGGTTCGCGCTCGAGTACGCGGTGTTGAGGACGCTCGCTTGGGTTATGAACGGGGCGGCGGATTCGGTGGTATCGGTCTGGTAGGCGTGGATTGACCAGAACCCGCGCGGATTGCCCTGGCTGTCGTTCACTGTCGGTGGTAGCGAACCCACGACCGGCAACGTGGCCGGGGTGGTCATCGGTGGCGTGAACGTCAACGTGTAGGTGTTGTTGCCGTCGAGCGTGGTGGCGGACGTACCGTCGAGATTGTTGAGCTGGGCGTAGACCCCGTCGAGAGGCACGTTTGCCGACCCACCCGAGACCACGATCACCGCTCGGTATTGGTATCCCTGGGGCGTGTTGGGGTAGGTCCCGATGCTGTGGTTGAGATAGTTCCAGAAATTGGTTTGCTGGGTCACGGCTGCGGAGGTCACCAGGCCGGTGATCTTTTGCTGCCCCGCCTCGAAGCCCGCCTGCAGGGCTTTGATTTGCTTGGGCCCCCAGTTACGCGGGATTGTGAAGTTATTCGCCGTCAGGCCGAGGGGCTTGAACTGTGCCAGCGTTCCGCCTTGGAGGTACGACGGGTTGCGGTAGCGTCGAGTGGCACCGGCCTGCGGCGCGATCCAGCTGGGGAGAGCGCTCAGCGGTGTGCCGTTAAGTCCGGTTGTCGCGTCAGGGAGCGGGTTTAGCCTCAGCGACGCGCCGATCTGTTTGAAGAACGCGACGGCGTTCGTCGGGGCGCTGTGCCATTTGGCTGCTCGCTTTATCTGCTGCGCCGTCGGGGTGTACTGGCCGGGCTTGAAGTAGTTCGGCCGATGTCTGCGGGCCTCGAACTGGGCGAGGGTACTCATGGCGAATCGCTCATCGACGTTCTTCACGATCGTCGCAGCAGAGGCGGGGTCGCTCGCGGGAACGAGCGTGTCGGCGCGGACCCTGATCAGGATCCAGCCGAGATTCGTGTCATATGGCATGACCCGGTAGGTGAACCCGTGAATGCGCACGCTGCGCTTGTGCGCGTAGCGCGAGGTCGGGCCTACGATCAGGTAGGTTTGCGCGCGCGCCGAGGGCGTGGTCCGTGTGCCGATGCTGCCGACGGTGTTGATGAAGTCGTCTAGCAGGTTGACCACGTAGTAGTTGCTCTTGGACGGTGGCACCGTCAGCACGAGCTCCTTGGTGCCGCCACGGCTTTTCTGCCCGCTGAGATCGACCATCGCGTTGAGGTAGAGCACCGATGCGTCGCCTGCGTTGGTGGCGTTGTTGTTCCACGCCGCGGCCGTCGATACACCACCGAACGTGTTGCGCGGTGCCGTCACCAAGTCGTTGTAGCGCTCGAAGCGGTAGACGAACTCGGGGGCGAGGCCCCAGACGTAAGCCTTTGCCGCGAGCTTCTTGATCAGGGTCGGATTGGTCATCGGCGAGGACGAGCCGTCGGCTACAGAGCGTGCGTCGGCGCCCGTTGAGGTCAGGCTGAGGACGGCCGCGAGGGCGAGCATCGCACCTAGGCGATGAGGTGACGGCGAAAGCTTCACGTTACGCCGTTCATCGCCCTCCGAAAGTCCATCGAGTAGACGGTTGGTTGCCCTGCGAAACCTGCGCTAAACAAGGCCCTCAGATCGGCGCTGTGGATCTTGGTTGATGCGCACCGTCCCAGCATACGGCGTCATGTGATCAAAGTGGCCTTGGCGGGAGAGAACCACGATTCCGCCGTAACTGGGCTGAACTGCACTTCCCTGAGTCATCTGAGGGACCCTCGCCGAGCGTGCAAGCCCTCGATCCGTGGCCGCGTCGCAGGAGACGACCCTCTCATCTTGTTCTGGCCGGGATCTCAGCTCCCGCGATGTCCGTGCCCCCCATATGCGGTGAGCCTTCGGGCCGATTCGCGTGTCCCACTCGGTGGTTGTCTCGGCCTTCTCCCCGGGGGAGCGCTTTGGGCGTGGCTCTGGTCGGTGGCTATCCTCGTAAGCGAGGGTGGCGGGGGTTGTTGGTGCGCCCACGAATGTCTTGCTCGAGGCGATCGTGGCCCGACCGCGCTGGGGTGAACTCGATCCGCGGTAGAGGGGATTCGGACGTCGCGCGGTGAGGTTGTTCGGCGCCGCCGGCGCAGTATTCTCGGTTCATCATCCGGGTCGGGAGTGCCTCCCGAACGGTACGCAGCGCGAGCTGCGAAAGCCGCGACATTCGCGCCTTCGCCGATCACCGCGGTCCGGAAGGCTCTCCCACACACGGACACGATCCTGACCATCGTTCGATACGAGTAGGAGGAACCGTGCCGAGAGTTGAGAGCATCGAGAGCTGGCGGGGGCAGGATGTTCTGGACAGCGCGGGCGAGAAGGCCGGGCGTCTGGAGGAGGTGTTCTACGACGTTGCCGGGGACGAGCCGGTTCTGATCTCGATCAAACGCGGAAGGCTCGGCCATCAGGTGAAGCTGGCGCCGCTCTCTGATGCGGCGGTCAGCCGGGACTACATTCGCCTTCCCTTCACCGGCGAACAGCTCGGTGGGGCCCCGGACGTCACGGTTGAGGACGAGCTCACCGCCGAGCAGTCCGCCGCGGTCTGTGCCCTGTTCGCGGTGCCCCAGTCGAGCGGCCCGCTGGTTGGCGCGAGCCTTCGGGCGCGCCGGAACGAAGAGGCCGAGCAGGCTCGCCGCCGCGCAGACGAGTTACAGCTCGCGGCCGAGGACCGCAAGCGCGAGGCCGAGGAGGCGCGCCACCGGGCGGGCGCGGCATCCGAGGAGGCCCACGCCGCTCAGCGCGCCAGCGAGCAGGCCGACGCGGCCGCTGACCCTCGCGGCGGGATGCAAGGCTCGGACTAGCGGGCCGGGCTCGGCGTGCGCGGTCGCTGCCTGATGTCCAGCGTCGGCGACTCCACGGACCCTGCTCAGCGCGGATGGAGGACGCTCGCGATCCTTGGCGGCGGCCCGATGCCGCCGGTTGCCTATTGCCGAGTAGCAGGGCAGAGGCCACCTCGCCACGTCGGACCTGCTTAGGACGTTCCGCGCGTTCGCGGCCGGCGCGGAGGCCATCGCGAGCGGTGCGACAAGGGCGGTGGCCTCGTCGCGAATGTTGGGGCGGGCAATGACTGGCGCTGCGTCGTCTCGTGGCGCCTCCCGGGCGCCACGGCGATCGGTTCGGCGATGTATCAGCTCGACGTCTCGCCGGACGGCCGCTACCGCGCCGACGGGGACGGACCACAACAGGTCAACGGCTTCTTCCAGCTGCGCACCGCGACGGGTGACGCACCGAATCCCCTGTGGCAATTCGACGGCTTGGTCGATCTGTTGACCCCCGCATCTCCCAGGTAGGGCGGCGCGGTTTGGCCGAGACGGCCCCCGAGGAGACCACCACCCTGGTCAGCGTCCCTACTGACGCAAGAAGGCCGGGCTGTTCAACGAGCATCTGCGCCGGGTGCAGCCAAGAGTGGCGCGACACATTGAGAGCGGGACCTCGCTGATGGCCCGCAAGAGCGCAGCCTGTCCTTTCGCAGGCGACGGAGTCGCGGCCGAGGGCGACGTTGCTCGTTCTGACGAGCCGGGCTCCGTGTTGGTGAACCGCTTTGAGAGGCTTTGCTGGTGCGTGTCCTGATCCCGCTTCCGGACCACGATTTCGATGTGACTGAGGTTTCAGTGCCGTGCCGGCTGCTGGCGAACGCCGGTCACGACACGGTGTTCGCCACCGAGCACGGCGGTTTTGCTCCGGAGGCGGACAAGCGATTGCTCGACGGGGTCATCTTCGGCCAGCTCGGAGCCTACGAAGAGCCGAAGACCTTCTACCGGCAGCTTGTCGAAACGCCGGCGTTTCAGAATCCGCTCGCGTGGGCGGACCTGCGACCCGACGATTACGACGGTTTGCTGCTCCCGGGCGGGCACGCTCCTGGCATGCGCCAGTACCTATCCTCAGCAGTGCTCGGAGGTAAGGTGGCCGAGTTCTGGAGGCTGGATCGGCCGGTCGGCGCGATTTGCCACGGCGTTCTCGTGTTGGCCCGCGCCCGCGACCCGCATATCGGGCGGAGCGTGATCGCCGATCGCAGGACCACCTGCCTGCCGAAGTACATGGAGCGAGGGGCCTATTACCTCACGGCGTGGCGGCTGGGCCGCTACTACCGAACCTACCCGGCGTACGTCCAGGACGAGGTCACAGCTGCCCTGAGTGACCCCAGGCAGTTCGTCCGTGGCCCACGCACCCAGCGTCGGGGCACCGGCACGGACAACAGCGCCGCTTTCGTCGTCCAGGACGGTAACTACCTGTCCGCTCGCTGGCCGGGCGACGCTTACCTGTTCGCCGAACGGTTCCGGCGCCTGCTCGAGGAGACTTCTGGTTCGTAATCGCGCCGGTCGGCCGCCGTCGCGGTTCGGCTTGACGGGTGTTCACGCACCCGGACGCTTGCCGGACCGGCCCCAGAGGAGAGTGAGGGTCAACCTCGCCAACGGCATCGGACGCCTGACCGATCGAAAGGGCCACCTAAACGTCGTGGTGGCCGCGTCGACCGGCCCGTCGGGCAAGATCGCCCCGAGCTCACAACGGGCGAGGCTCGCCCTGGTGAAGACCAGAAAGTACTAGCACGTCCCTCCAGGACCGAACGCGGCCCCGCCCCACCCGGGCGGGGCCGCCGGGCTTGGTTCAAGCGGCCGCAGATCCGCAAGAGCGAGTCACCGCCAAGGGCGGCTGCACCTAAGCGAACGACAGGCCCACGCCAGACTCGAGCGCCTGCCGCGCCGCCACCCGACCCGCCTCCCGCGCGGCGTCGAGCTGGTGGAACTCGAGCAGCCCCACGCCCTCGGGGCGCGGGGTGATCACAAGGTCCGCGTGACGACGGGCGGCCTCGGAGGTGTTCGCGCTTCCGAGCAGCAGCACGCGCGTCAGCGTCTCTCCGAGACTCGGGGGGCTCGGTTGGACGACGCCATTCGGTGAGCTCTCGGCCTCGGAAGGCCCGCCGTCCGGATCGTGGGCGATCGCCCCCTTCACGTCGACTGCGATTACGGGCCCCTCAGAGAGGTCGGCCATCGCGCTGACCGGCAGGTTGTCAACGAGCGAGCCGTCGATGAACAGGTCGCGGCCCCGGACGGCCGGCGGGGCGATGATCGGCGGGCAGATGCTGAAGCCGACGCGCTCCCAGAGCGGGCCGGAGCGGCCGAGCACGAGCTTGCCGCTGCGGAGCTCGGCGTAGCCACACATGTAGCTGCGCGGCAGCTCCTCGATCGCCACCGCCCCGAACGTCCGGCGGAGCATCGACTCCATCCGGTCGCCGCGGATCAGGGCGTGGCGCGGAATCGTGTAGTCGCCGAGCGGACGGCGCTGCACCCACTCGTCGAAGCAGCGGGCGTCGATCTCGTCGACGTCGAGCCCCATCGCGAACAGCGCCCCGACGTACGCGCCCATGCTCACGCCTGCGACCCGGTCGATCACCAGGCCGGCTCCGGCGAGCTCCTCGAGTACGCCGATGTGCGAGAACGCGCGAGCGCCCCCGCCCGACAGGACGATGCCGACCGAGCGGCCGGTCAGCCGTCGCGCGATCCGCGCCAGGTCCTGATCGAGCTCCTCGCTCCGGATCAGATGTGACTCGACTGGATCGAGCGCCTCCGCCCAGCCGTCGAGCGCGCCGGTCCCCGGGGTGACGTCGTGGAGAACGAGATCGCACCCGCGGAGCTCGGCGCGGTCCGCACGGCGCCGGGCAGGTGTCCTCCGGCTGTCACCGCGAGCATGCGATCGGCCTGCTGCAGGCAGAACTCGGTCCACGCGGTCGGCGGAGCAAGCCCTCCGGCATCGAGCAGCACGAGGTCGTGCTCCGCCTCGGCGCGATCCAGCACGGGGCCGTACACGGCCGCCGGCTCGGCGTCGAGCGAGGGCGTCGACCTCCCTGCCGTCGAGCAGCAGACAACGCAGCTGATTGCCGAGCTCGGACGCGAGCCCGCGCGCGAGCTCCGCCACCGGCACCCGCTCGTCGAGCGCCACGAGCGCGACGGTCGTGGGGCGCGGCCGCGTCGCCGGGCTCGCGGCGCGCGTGTTGGCGGAGCTGCTCGGCCAGCACCCGGTTCAGCGCGCGGGAGAGCGCCGGCGCGGCCTCGAGCAGCCGCTCGAAGTCGGTCGCGCCCGATCCCGAGCAGATCGCTGGCTCGGGCGGCCCGGACCGACGCCGAGCGCGGCGAGCCCGTCAGCAGCGCGAGCTCGCCGAGCGCGTCGCCGCGACCCAGCTCGCGGACCACCGCGCCGGTCGGCTCGTCGACGACCTCCAGCCGCCCGGCCCGGACCACGTACATCGCATCGCCGGGATCGCCCTCGTGGAACAGCCACTCGCCGGCCGGCACGCAGACGCGCGGTCGTCTGCGCCGCGAGCTGCTCGCGCAGCTCGAGCCTCGAGCTCGGCGAACAGCGGGACCTCGGCGAGGAAGTCGCGACGGGACTGCCCCGGGCGGGCGTCACCGGCAGCGAGCCTGGTCAAGGACGAGCTTGCGCCGGGCCCGGGGCGCTCCGCGGCGAGCGCTCCTCCGGGCAGGGCGGCGCAGGACTGTACCGCGCGGCCTCGCCGAGCGACGGCGCCCTCTCCTCGTTCACCGGGCCGACGAGCAGGCGAGCCGATCGCCGGCGGCGAACAGGCACACCGCGGCGAACGTCCAGGCGTTGTCGAACGCGCTGAGCGCGTGAGCGGCGACGGGCGTGCCGATGATCGCGACCACCAGCGCGACGCCGAGCGCGGCCCCGACCTGGCGCGCGACCGAGTTCAGGCCGGTCGCGCGTGGCAAAGCTCTCGCCGGGAGCCGACGCGACCGCGGCGCCGGTGAGGTTCGGGAACAGCGTGCCGGCGCCGATGCCGAGCAGCACGATGCCGGGCAGCCAGACGCTCGAGGAAGTCGGGGTCACGGCCGACCCGCTCGACCAGCCACAGCACCGCCCCGCCCCAGATCAGCCCGCCGGCGACGAGCACCGGGCGGTGGCCGATCCGCTGCACGACGCGGCTCGTCGGACCGCGACGCGCCGCGGCGACGAACGGGCCGGGCGTCAGCGCGAGGCCGGCCTTGAGCACCGAGTAGTGCCACACGCCGGTGAGGAACAGGACGTTGGCGAGCGTGTAGCCGTAGAAGCCGGCGGCGGCGATGATCGTCATGCCGTTGGCGGCGCTGAACGTGCGGTTGCGCAGCAGCGACAGGTCGATGATCGGCGAGCGGTGCCAGCTGCAGCGCCACAAGAACACGGCGCCCAGCACCACGGCGACCGCGAACGAGGCGATGATCCGCGGGCTCCCCCAGCCCCACTCCTGCCCTTGACGACGCCGAGCACGAGCGCGGCGATCGCGAGCGCGAACAGCAGCGCCCCGAGCAGGTCGGGCATCCGCCGGCGGCCCGGCGTGCGGCTCTCGACCAGCCGCCGGCGCGCCAGCAGCACCGCGGCGATGCCGATCGGGATGTTGACGAGGAACACCAGCCGCCAGTCGGCGATCGCGACCAGGACGCCGCCGAGCGAGGGCCCGAGGCCGGCGGAGGCCGCGGCGACCGCCGACAGCAGCGCGACACCGTGCGAGCGCCGGTTGCGGCGGGAACGCGTTCAGCACGAGCGCCAGCGAGGCCGGAACGAGGCACGCGGCGCCGAGCGCCTGGATCGACTCGGAAGAGCGATCAGCGCGCCGGCGACGGGGCGATCGCGCACAGCAGCGAGGCGGCGGTGAACAGCTCGAGGCCGAAGACGAAGATGCGCCGGCGGCCGAGCAGGTCGGCGATCCGCCCGGCCGGCAACGAGGAACGCCGCGAACACGATGTTGTAGGCGTTCAGCACCCACGACAGCGACGAGATCGAGGTGCCCTTGAACGACTTCTCGATGTTCGGGAACGCGATGTTGACGATCGTCGCGTCGACGAACGCGACAGCCGCGCCGAGCGACGCGATCGCGAGGACCGCGGGATGGCGCCGGCGCGCGGCGCGCTGAGCCGGGCGGCTCGGCTGTGGGCGGTCGATACGGTCTGACATCCCGCGTCAGCCGCCATCCGCGCTGGCAGCCGGGTTGGCGGCGAGCGCCTCGCGAGCGGCGCGGCGCCCCAGCTCGCGCACGCGGGCGAACGCCTTCCAGTCCATCAGTCCGATCCCGTCGACCGCGGGCGTGATCACGAGGTCGGCGTGCAGTCGCGCGCCGCAGCGGCGGTGTCGATGCTGCCGACCGTCACCGTCCGCATGATCGTCTCGCCGAGGCGGGGGATCTCGGCCTCGCTGCCGGTCAGCGCGCGGCGCACGGGCGTCCGCAGGCGGTCGACCAGCGGCGAACTGCTGCTTGCGGAAATGGCCGCGCCGCCGGTCACGTCGACCGCGATCACCGGGCCCTCGCCGGTCCGCGCCATCGTCGCGACCGGGAGGTTGTCGAGCACGCCGCCGTCGACCAGCAGCCGCCCGTCGGGCGTGGCGACCGGCGGGAACACGCCCGGGATCGCGAGGCTCGGGTAGACGGCGTCGACGACGCGCCCGGTGCGATGCACGACCGGCTCGCGCGCGATCAGGTCGCAGCTCAGGCAGAAGAAGCGCAGCGGCAGCTCCTCGATCCGCCGCTCGCCGAACGCCTCCGCGAGCAGCCGGCGCGCCTTGTGCGCCGCGGAGCAGCGAGTACGCCGGCGATGGCGAAGTCGTTGCGTCGGGTTCGTGTCGACGAAGCGCGCTCGAACGACTCGTAGAGCTCCTCGGGCGTGAAGCCCAGCGGCGACGGAGGCGGCGACGAGCGAGCCGAGGCTGACGCCGGCGACGCGGTCGAACTGCGAGCCCGCGGCGTCGAGCTCCTCGAGCACGCCGAGATGGGCGAGCGCCCGGGCGCCGCCGCCCGAGAGGACGATGCCGAGCGAGCGCCCGGCGAGCCGCCGCGCCAGTCGCCTCCAGCGGCCTCACGGCGGGCGCCCGATCGGCGATCACCTGGACCTCGCGCGGCTGCAGAGCTCTCGAGCGCGCCGTCGGCGACGGCGCGGGCCGAGCACGAGCAACTCGCAGCCGTGAGCAGCGCGGGTTCGTGCGCGAGCCAAGCGGGGCTCGGGACGCCCGTCGTCACGCGCGAGCACGAGGTCGGCCTCGCGCACGCACAGGTCGGTCCACTCGTCGCCGGCATCGGCGGTCGGCGCCCGCGGGCATGATCACGCGATCGGCGTCCCGCTCGGCCTGGTCGATCGTCGCCAGCTCGTCCCTCACGGAGCAGTGCGACCGAGCCGTAATGTCCGAGCGCCGCCGCGAGCTCGTCGGCGACCTCGGCGACCGGAGCCGCGCCGTCGAGGCCGACCACCGCGATCGTGCGGGGCGGCGTCGCCGCGAACGCTCGGCGCGTGCTCGCCGCCAGCTGCGCGCCCATCGCGCGGGTCAGGCCGAGCGCGAAGCTCGGTGCCTCCATGATCAGCTGCTCGAACGTCGCTCGGCCCAGCTCGAGCAGCTCGGCGTCACGGCGCGCGCGGGCCGAGGCCGACCGGGTGCCGCCGGCAGCAGCGCGAGCTCGCCGAGCACGGCGCCGCGCCGCAGCACCCGAATCAGCGTCTCGGGCGGGCCCTCGTCCACCACGTCGACGCGCCCGCGGCTGACGATGAACATGCTCGTCGCCGCCTCGCCCTCTCGCAGGATCCATTCGCCCGCTGCGACCGTGCGCTCTGTCAGCTGGCGGCTGAGCGCCTCGAGCTGCTCATCGGGCAATCCCTCGAGCAGCGCCACCTTGCGCAACGCTGATTTGGTCCCGATCACGCGGGGACCCCTCGCGCGAGCCCCTGGGCACGCTCGAGCCAGGGCCGGGCGTCGAGTCGTTCGAACACTGCCTGGGCCTGCTCGCGCAACGCGCTTCCGCCGGAATTCTCGCGTCCGGCTTCCGACAGCAGCTCGGCGTATTCGAGCTGGGCCCGCGCGAGGTAGAACGGGGTCTCGAGCTCGCCGAACAGGTCGATCGCGTGCGAGTAGCGCTCCGCCGCGGCTTCGATGTCGCCGTTATGGGCGGCGAGCCGCGCCCGCGCGCGAATGGCTTCGGCCTCGAGCAGCGGGTCCCGCCGCGCGGGCTCGAGCTCATCGGCGACGCTCAGCAGCTGCTCGACGCGTTCGGGCTCGCCCGCGGCGAACGCGCACTCGACTACCTCCGCGAACAGCGGAGGGAACTCCGAGCTCCGCCGCTTCAGCAGCGCAAGCGCGGCTTCGCATGCCGCGCCGAGCGCGCTCGAGTCCCCGGGCGCGGTCAGCCGCTGGATCGCGGCGCGCGCCATCGCCTTCATCTCCTCGAACCCACTCCAGCCGGTGTCGGTCTCGATCCGGTTCATCAGCTCCTGGAGGCCGGCGACGTCGGCGCGAGCGGCGAGCACGGGCGGCATCGTCACGCACGCATGCGCGGACCAGACGTCGTCGCCCCCCTCGGCGAGCTCCTCGACTTCTCGGAGTGCGTCGTCCCACCGCGCGAGCGCGGCGAGGGCCAACTGGTCCTGCGCGAGCAGCGGCCGCACGGCCGACCGATCCCCGCGTGCGCGCGCCAGCTCCAAGCTCTCCTTCAGCAGATGATGCGCCTCGGCGAACCGGCCGTCCGCCATCACCGTGTCGGCGAGGTTGAAGAAGGCCCAGCCGGCTTCGCCGGTGAGGCCCTCGTCCGTCGCGAGCTTGGCGGCGTGCTTGAGCAGCGCGGTCGCCTCATTCGGCCGCCCCAGCTCCGCCAGCGTAATGCCCTTGGTGATCAGCGCGGACACGAGGATCGGGCCCAGCTGCCGGCCGTCGGCGATCCGCAGCGCCGTATCGGTGAGCGCGAGCGCCTCCTCCAGGTTCCCGCGCGCGTACTGGATGCTCGCCCGGCCCTGCGCGACGTCTGCCATCGCCTCGTCGCCGGTGCCGTCATCGACCACTTCATACGCCCGCTCGATCCGCTCCGCCGCCTCGTCGGCGCGTCCGAGCTCCAGCAGCGTGAGCGCGGCGCGACCTTCCGCCTGAGCAGCGTCGCGGTCAAGGCCGGCACCGCGCAGCAGCTCTACGGCGGTCGCCGAAAGCTCCAGCGAATCGGCGGGCTCGCTGGTCAGCCTCGTGGCCGCTGCCGCTTGGTCGACGAGCCTTCCCCGCTGCGCCGGCTCGGCCGCGAGCTCCGCGGCCCGCTCGAAGTACCGCCGCGCTTCGGGCCCGAGCGCGAGCGACAGCGCCCGCCGTCCCGCGTCGGCCAGCGTCTCGCTTGCGAGCGCGCGGAGCTCATCGGCGTCCGGCGCGTCGGGATCGGCCTCCATCGCGGCGACGTAATGGCTCGCGAGGACCTCAGCGATGCTCGGCGCCCTCGCCCCCCGAGACCGACTGGATGTACTGCGCGACGGCAAGGTGCCGGGCCTTGCGGTCGCGCCGCGAGAGCGTGCCCTGCGCGATCGTCCGCAGCAGCGCCTGCAGAAAGACGTACTGCCCGCGCATCGTCGAGTGCGGGTCGTCGATCAGTCCGAGCACCTGCTTGGAGACGAGACTGTCGAGCAGCGGCTGGACCTCTTCCTCCGAGCGCCGCGTGGTCGCAGCAAGCTGCGCCAGGCTGAAGGAGCTGCCGATCACCGAGGCGTCCTGCAGCAGGCTCCGCTCCGCGGGGCCGAGATTGTCGAGCCGGGCGGCGACCAGCGCGTGCAGCGATCTCCGGGATCTCGAGATCGGAGACGTCACCCGTGACGATGTAGCGCGAGCCCTCCTGCGCAACGAGGCCGCGATCGAGCAGCATCCTGACCGTCTCGATCGCGTACAGCGGCACGCCCTCGGATCGCGCCAGGATCTCGGCCGCGAGCTCTTCCGGGAAGCCCCGGGACCAGGCCGGCCAGCAGCCGCGCCATCGCGTCCTCCGGTAGCGGGGCGAGGGAGACCGCGGGCTCCCAATCGGGGCGAGCGCTCAGCAGCTCGGTGCGGCCGAGAGCGAGGATGAAGATCGGGAAGTCGGTCGACCACTCGAGTAGGTAGTCGATGAAGTCGAGCAGACCGCTGTCGGCCCACTGGAGGTCCTCGAACGCCATGACCACCGGGTTCACGTTCGCGAGCCGCTCGAAGAACAGGCGCCAGCCGCTGAACAGGTCCGCCAGGTCGGGCGCGGTTCTCTCCTCGAGCCCGAGCAGCTGCGCCAGGCGGGGCTCGATCAGGCGCCGCTCGCGCTCGTCCTCGACGTGCTTCTCGATGCACTCGCGCAGCTTCGCCCGCGCTGCGTCGGGCTCTTCTTCCTCGAGGATGCCGGCGCGGCCTCGGACCATCTCGGCGAGCGCCCAGTAGCCGACCCCGTCGCCGTAGGCAAGGCACCTGCCCTGATGCCAGTAGCGGGACTCCTGGATCCCGTCCTGCTGCTTGAAGTACTCCCACAGCAGCCGCGACTTGCCCGCGCCGGCACCGCCGACGACCAGCACCCTGAGGGCTCTCCGCTCGCGGGCGCTCGTTTCGGACGCCCCGGTGATCGCGGCAAGTGCCTGGTCGCGCCCCACGAACGGCGCCTCGAGGCCCGCGCTGTCGGCGCGCTCCGCCGACGGCGGCGACGACGCGGAGCGCCGTCCACGCGTGCACCGGTTCCTCGCGCCCCTTGAGCTCGTGCTTACCGGTGTCCTCGTATTCGATCGAGGCCTCGGTCACCCGGCGGGTGACGTCGTCGACCAGCGCGGTGCCGGGCTGTGCGATCGACTGGAGTCGCGAGGCGGTATTGACAGTGTCCCCGAGCACCATCCCCTCGCTGGTCGTATCGGCCCGGACGGCTGCCTCCCCGGTGAGCACGCCGGCGCGCACGCGCAGCTCCGGCATCCCAACCTGGACGCCGAGTTCGGTTACCGCCTTGGTCAGCGCGAGCGCCGCCCGCACCGCCCGCTCGGGGTCGTCCTCGCGAGCGACCGGCGTGCCCCAGACCGCCATGACCGCGTCGCCGATGAACTTCTCGACGGTGCCGCCATAGCGTTTGATCAGCGTCCGGCACCGATCGAAATAGCGGTCGAGCAGTTCGCGCACCTCTTCCGGGTCGCGGTGCTCGCTAAGTGTCGTAAAGCCGACGAGATCCGCGAACAGAACCGATACGAGGCGACGCTCCGAGGCCCCCTGAGTCGCCGGCGCCGGCGCGGGCGCGTGCTCCGCGAGCGGCGCCCCGCAGTCCCCGCAGAACCGCTCACCCTGCTCGTTCGACGCCCCGCAGCTCGGGCATTTGAGCTCGAGCGCCGATCCGCACTGGGCGCAGAACCGCCTGCCTGAGCGATTCTCCGTACCGCACGACGGGCAGCTCAGCGCGCTCATGCTTCCCGCGACCCTCCGCGCAGCCGCCACACGACTGTCCGGTCGTGCCGATGCGGCGTTGTCTCAGTCACAGGCCCCCCAAGATGTCCAGTTCCATCGCCCGATCCCAGCGCGAGCCTACCAACGAAAACGGGCCCCCGGTGGATTTACCGTTATCGCGTCTGACGGCTGACCGCGAGGGCGCGATTGACGCGCTAGGCCCTCGGCGTGCATGGCCCGAAGACGCCCGTCGTCGAGTGCTTCGAGTTGATCTCGTCGATCGCGTTCTGCAACGCGCTCGGGCCGACTCTCGCGCCCGCGGCATAGGGCTGGTCGAGCATGCTGAGGACGGTCACGACCACCGTGAGCAGCGTCACCACGGCACCGAGTGAGACGAATCGCCCGGCTGTTCGACCCGCGTAGTGCATGGCGATCAGCAGGAATAGGAGGAAGGCGCCGACGTAGATCACGACCCACAGCACCGTCGGAACCCTCGATTGCGTGAAGAACAGCAGCTGCTGGCGCGACTTGTCGGCTTCGATCACGATCCCCTGCGCGCGCCCGTATGCCGACGCTTCCTGCCCTCCCTTCTCGGGCAGCTCGCTGATCGTGTTACGTACGCGATCGCCGAACGCGCCCGCGGCGCCCGTCTCGAGCGGGTTTCCTCGCTCCATCGACGGCCAGTCGTAATCTCGGATCGCACGCATGTAGCAGAGGATCTGGTGGTGCGTCGGATCCCGGACACTTGGCGGGTAGGCAGCCACCGTGTCCCACAGCGCAATCATCGAGTCCGCCTCGTCCTGCGCCCTTGCGCGCACGTCGGAGTAGTGGTTCGCACCGAACGCCACGAGCAGCCCGAGCAACAGTCCGTACGACGACGCCACGAAACCCAGCGCGACCTGGTACTCCGGCTTGTCGCGTTTCTTCTTCTCGCTGCCGTTCTTCTCGTCGTCCTGCTGCTCGCCGTCCTGGCTCTGCTCGAGCTGCTTGCGCCGGCGCTCGACGAGAAACGCAACCGTCAGCGCGACAACGACGAGCCCCCACAGAATCAGCACATGGACGACTATCACCGCGCGCGTTCCTCCCAGCTACTCACCGGGGTTCGAGGGTTCCGCATTGCCCCGAGAGGGATCCTACCGGGGAAGCTGCCGAGGGCGAGCGGCGTTCAGTTCGCTACCTGATGCAAAACCCGGTCGCGTCGCTGTTCACGCATAGGAGGCCGCGCAGCGTGACCCCGTCGGGGTCCAACACGATCAATCTCGGCTCGGCGCGCTCGCGCAGCAACTCGATCGCCTCCGCCAGGGTTGTCGTCGGCGTCACCACGGCCGGCCGTTCGTCCACGTAGCTGTTCGCCCGCTCGTCATCCGGCGCAGCCTCCGGGAGCCGATCGCGCTCGATCGCGCCGACGAACCGGCCGTCGTCGGCCAGCAGCACCGTGCGGACCGACCGGCGCTCGAACTGGGCGCGCACATCGCGCACGAGCGCCGTTCCCGGCAGCGTCTTCGGGCGGCTGATCATCACCTCTCCGACGGTCTTGCCCTCGGCGCCGTCGATCGAGACCGTCCGGCTGCTCGAATCCATGTGGTGAATGGTACGGCTATAGCCATTCGATCCAGGCGGCGCCGGGATGCGCGAGCCCGAGTACGGACGCCGATCGCTGGCCGCCGCGGTAGCTGACCCGGGTCAGCGTTCCGAACACCGCGCCACAGCGCTGGCGCTCGAGCAGCGCGCGGGGGGCCGGGATTCCGATCACCGTGTCGGTCGCGGCGTCTCCCATCGGCACGAGCGGATCGAGCGAGATCCAGTCGAGGTCCCGGGTGGCGGCGACGTCGTCGACCAGCGCTCTGAAACGCCGCAGCTCGTCGGGCTCGAAGAACACGTGGACGTAGCTGTCGATCAGGCACACGAGCCGGTCCTCGGGGATCGAGGCCAGCACTTCGGGGAGGGCGTCGCACGCATCCCCGCGCACGGTCCGCGTAGGGTGCTCGAGCGCGACGCCCGCCGCGCGGTGAAACCGGCTGACCGCTCCGGTCTCCTGGGGGATGCAGGCGTACAGCCAGTCCCTGACCGCCCGCTCGCCGAGGTCGAGCGGCTCGATGTCGATCCCGACGCGCTCGGCGATCCGCGGCGGCGCCGTGGGCAGAGGCACGCTGCGCGACCCGCGGACCTCGGTCTCGATCACGACCGGAGCACGCTCGTGGCCGACGGTGGTCCTGTCGCCGCCTGGCCCACGGAACACGTAGCGGTAGCGGTCAAGGTGCAGCGCCAGGCCCGCGCCCGTCCCGATGTCAACCAGCGCGAGCGGACGGTCGTCGCCGACCGCGGGAGCCAGTGCGGGCAGCAGGTCGGCGCAGCGGCCGACCTCGTTCATCTGGTAGCGATGCTCCGCGCACAACGCGAGCAGCCGATCGCGCTGCTCGAGGCAGAACCGGCCGTACTCGTCTGCAAACCGCGGATCGACCGGGGGCTGGGGCCGGCCCAGCCGAGGGAAGTTGCCGCGCAGCGGCTCGGGAGAGAGCTCGAGTACCAGGAAGGTCGCGGCCGCCGTGAACAGCAGCGGGGGTAGCCGGTCCGGGGCGATCGTCGCGGCCAGCGCAAGCAGCTCGCGGTCGTCTCGGAGCGCTTCGAACTGCGCCGCGGTCAGCGCCCACGAGGCCGGCGCGTCGGCCGGCGACCAGGCCGCCGCCACCATCGCGGCCTGTTCGGCGACCGCATTCGGATCGGTCGGCATCGGGACGCATGATGCACTCGCGCCGAGACCAGCGCTGTGAGAGGCTCCGTTGCGTGCCCTGGAGTCCCGAGCTGTTCTCCGCGCCCGTGCTCGAGCGGGTCCGCAGCCGGGCCGCGGACGCGAGGGCGGCCGAGCCGGTTCCGTACTTCGAGGGCGTCGGATCCGGCGAGCCGGAGGCGCTCGTGCGCTCGTTCTCGGGGGAGCCGCAGCTGCACCACCCCGTCTACGGGCGCGTCAGGGGCCGACGCGAGTTCGAGCGGTTCATCGTCAACACCAACGCGTGGCTGAACGCGCTGAACGCCGAGGGCGGCGAGATCTCGAGAGTCGCCACCCCGCGCCGAGCGGTCGAGGAGACGGTGTTGAAGCTCGATCGAGACGGAGCCCGGATCGAACTACCGGTCGCGACCGTGGCTGACCGCGACGACGACGGCCGGATCCTCGAGCTGCGGATTTACTACGGCAACTGGCCGCTCACCGGGGGCCACGCCGGGCGTCCACCGCTGCTGCAATCGGACCCCGATCTGCTCGCACCCGATGTCGTCGGCGAGTATCACCGTGCGCTCGCGGCCGGCGACGTCGCCGCGGTGGTGGCGTTGTTCGAGCCCGACGGATACGTGCGCGAGCCGGCCGGCGGACGGTACATCCACCGCGGACACGAACAGCTGGTCGCGCTGTATGAGCGAGTCTTCTCCAACGGGGGCGGCGTGCCACTCGAGCACTGCGCGATCACCGACGACGGCCGCTCGTGCGCGGTCGAAATCAATATCGTCAAGTGGGGCCGCATCGAGCTGCCGCCGGCCGCTGCGATCGCCGTCCACGCGCGCGGCGAGACGGGCAAGCTCGCCGCGGTCCGGATCTACGACGACGTCGATCCCCCGATCCCCGCGGAGCCGTAGTGCACCGACCAGAGGATCGACCAGGGGCACCCACGGGGGCGACCGGTAGCTGGGAGAGCGAGGATCCCAGCCGCCGCCGACAGGCGCCGGACCTGCATGTCAACCGACGGAGGTAACGATGAGCTCGGGTAATGACTACGACGTGATCGTCCTCGGCGGCGGCGCGCCCGGTGAGCACTGCGCCGCGGCGCTGGCGGTCCGAGGGCAGCGCGTGGCGATCGTCGAGCACGAGCTGGTGGGCGGCGAATGCTCTTACTGGGCGTGCATCCCCTCGAAGTCGATGCTGCGCCCGGGAGAGGCGGCACACGGCGCTCGCGAGGCGGCGGCGACCGCCGAGGTCGACGTCGAGGCGGCGCTGGCGTGGCGCGACTACATGGTCTCCAACCACACCGACGGCGGTCAGGTGAAATGGCTCGCGGACCGGAAGATCGACCTGCTCCGCGGCACCGGCCGGCTCGCTGGCACAGGCGCGGTCGAGGTCGACGGAGTCAGGCACACGGCCGAGCACGTCGTGGTGGCGACCGGCTCGGAGCCGATCGTGCCTCCGGTCCCCGGGCTGCGCGAGCTCGACGGCGCCTGGGGTACGCGCGAAGCGACCAGCATGGAAACGGTCCCCCGCCGCATGCTGGTGCTCGGCGGCGGCTCGGCGGGGGTCGAGCTGGCGCAGGTGGTCAACCGGCTGGGCGGCGAGGCGGTGATCGTGGAGGGCGCCGACCGGCTGATTCCGCGCGAGGCCGCGCCGCTGGGGGAGGGGCTGTCAGATGCGCTGCGTCGGGACGGGATCGCGCTGCATCTCGGGATGCACGCGTCCGCGGCGCGGCGCGACGGCGACGATTTCGTGCTCGAGTTCGACGGCGGTGAAGAGCTCCGCGGCGACAAGCTCCTGGTGGCGACCGGGCGGCGACCGCGCGTCACGGGGATCGGGCTCGAGACGGTCGGCGTCGAGCCCGACCCGCGTGGGATCAATGTCGACGACCACCTCCGCGCGGGGGAGCGGCTGTGGGCGATCGGCGACGTCAACGGGATCTGGCCGCTCACGCACGTCGGCGAATACGAGGGCGACGTGGTCGCCGCGAACATCACCGGGGCTCCGCGCCCGGCGAACTATGAAGCGGTTCCGCGCGTCACGTACACCGATCCGCAGGCGGCGTCGGTCGGCGCGACCGACGCGGACTACAGCGGCACAGCGCGCGTCTCGGATGTGCCGAAGACGGCCACCTACACGCACGCGTACGCCGAATCGAACGGGTTCATGACGCTGCTGTCGGACGGGGAGCGCCTGACCGGCGCCTACGCGCTCGGCCCCGAGGCGGGCGAGTGGCTGCAGCAGGCGACGCTCGCGATCCGGGCGCGCGTGCCGGTGGAGGTGATGATCGACACGATCCAGCCGTTTCCGAGCTTCTCGGGCATCTACGACGCGGCGCTGATGGAGCTGCTGATGGACATCCACGAGATGCCGCGCCCCATGGAGCCGATGGTTTCGCAGATGGCGAGCCTGATGGGGTGAGAGGAGGAACGATGGGTACCGCACTGGCGGGACAGACCGTGGTCTTGATCGGCGGCAGCGCGGGGATCGGGTTGGAGACGGCGCGCCAAGCCCGAGCCGAGGGCGCGGAGGTGGTCCTCGCGGCCCGCAACCCGGAACGGCTCGAGCAGGCCGCGAACGAAGTCGGCGCGCGCAGCACGGCCGCATTCGACGCGACCGACGCGGCGGCACTCGCGGAGTTCTTCGACGGTCTGACCGCGCCGATCGACCACGTGCTGGTGACCGGCCCCGGTCCGGATTACGTGCCCCTGCTCGAGATGAACCCCGCCAGGCGGAACGCTGTTGCTGATGGGGGGCACCGGCGGCCGGCGGATCGTCCCCGGCGTCTACTCCGCGGTCACCGCCGCTCTCGGACCGTTCGCCGCATCGCTGGCGCTCGAGCTCGCGCCGGTCCGGGTCAACGTGATCGCGGCCGGCTTCGTCGACACCCCGCTGTCGGCGAAGCTCCTCGGCGGCGACTTCGACAAGCGACGCGACGAGCTCCGCGGGACGCTTCCGATTGGCCGCGTCGTCGAGCCCGAAGACGTGGCTGCGCTGGCCATCCACATCATGGTCAACACGGCGATCACCGGCGCCACCTACGACATCGACGGCGGGCAGCAGTTCGTCCAGTGAGCTGGACACCATCCAGCGACTCAACGGAGGTACAAGATGGCCACCGAGCTGGGATACGACATGAACCTCGAGGTCGTGACCTTGCCGGTCGCTGACGTCGACCGCTCTAAGCAGTTCTACCTGAGCCTCGGGTGGCGCCTCGACATCGACCTGGTGATCAGCGATCAGATCCGGACCGTGCAGTTCACGCCGCCGCACTCGGGCTGCTCGATCCAATTCGGCCTGGGCGGGCGCACCACCGCGGAGCCGGGGTCCGCCCAGTCGATGATCCTGGTCGTCAAGGACATCGACGCCGCCCGCAACGACCTGATAAATCGCGGCGTCGAGGTCGGCGAGGTCCAGGAGATGAAACCTCCCGGTCTCGGCTCGCCAGGACGCTCGTACTTCGCCCGCGCGACCTTCAGAGACCCGGATGGCAACGGTTGGGAGCTCCAAGAGATCACGACCCGGCTCCCCGGCCGCGAATGGGAGGACTGAGATGGACGTCGCACAGCTGGCAGATCTGCTCCACGAAACGTCGGAGCGGCACGGGGCCTTCGAGGCCGTCGCGCCGGCCCACGACTGGTGGGACTGGTACGCGGCCTACATGGATGCGCGGGAGCACGGGAGCAAGCCCGACGAAGCGTCCGCGGCGGCGGGGCGCTACATGGCGGACGTCAAGCACATCGTCGTGCCCGGCGGCTGAGGATCGCGCGCGCGGGCGCGCGGGAGCGCCTACGCGTCGTGCCCCGGCAGATTCCACCGCCGCGGAGCGATCAGCTCGTCGACCGCGGCGGGACCCCAGGAGCCGGGCTCATAGGGCTGGACCGGCGGCGGAGCCTCGAGCAGCGGCGTCGAGACCTCCCAAAGCCGCTCAATTGCGCTCGACGTCGTGAACAGCGTGCGGTCGCCGAGCATCACGTCGTGGATCAAGCGCTCGTACGGCTCGAGCAGGCTCATCGGGCCGCCGAACGCATCGGCGTAGCTGAACGACATCCGCGCCTCTCCGAGTTGCAGCGTCGGTCCGGGCACCTTCGCCAGGAAATCTGCCGCGATGCTCCCCGGCTCGCCGAGCTCGAACGTGAGGTGATCGCTGTCGAACGATTCCGCCGCATGGCGAGGGTCGAGCGGGAACAGCTGGCGCGGAGGCCTGCGGAACACGAGCGTCAGCTCGTGACGGCTCTCGGCCATCAGCTTCCCGGCGCGCAGGAAGAACGGGACTCCGGACCAGCGCCAGTTGTCCACGCGCGCGCGAACGGCCACGAGCGTCTCGGTGTCCGAGTCGGGCGCGACCCCCGGCTCGTCGCGGTAGCCGACGTACTGGCCGCGAACGGCATCGCCGGGCTCGATCTGCCCCATCGCATCGAACACCTTCCCCCGTTCGGCTGCGAGGTCGGTGGCGTCGAACGAGGTGGGGGGCTCCATCGCGACGAACCCGAGGACCTGGAGCAGGTGCGTGACGACCATGTCGCGGTACGCGCCGGTGGCTTCGTAGAAGGCGGCGCGCATGCCGATCGAGAGCGTCTCGGGAACGTCGATCTGCACGTGGTCGATGTGGTCGCGATTCCAGATCGGCTCGAACATGCCGTTCGCGAATCGCAACGCGAGGATGTTCTGTACCGCCTCGCGACCGACGTAGTGGTCGATCCTGAAGATGTGGGACTCCTCGAACGCGCGGTGAAGCGTCGCGTTGAGCGCGCGCGCCGAGGCGAGGTCGGTGCCGAACGGCTTCTCCATGATCACCCGCGCGCCGTGGCTCAGTCCAGTCGACCCGAGCTGCTCGATGATCCCCGCCGAGGCGCTCGGCGGAACCGACAGGTAGTTGATCAGCAGCTCGGCGTCCGCCTCATCACGGGCGCGCTTGACCGCGGCCTGGACCTCCTCGAGCCCGTCGGTTACCGGGGCGTACGAGAGCAGCGCGACGAACGCGTCGACGTGATCCTCGGACAGCGAGGCTCGGTCGGAGTTGTCGATCGACGACCGCGCGAGCTTTCGGAACTCGTCGTCGCTCAGCTCGCGGTGAGCCGAGCCGACGATCCGGAATCGCTCGGGCATCAGCCCGAGCTCGTACAGATGGAAGAGGCCTGGGAACAGCTTGCGGCTGGCGAGGTCGCCGGTCGCGCCGAACAGCACGATGACGTTGTTCTCGGCGGTCGAGGCCGCCGTCGTCGCAGGCGCCGGAGTTTGCTCGGTCGCCGTCATCCGCGGCTCAGCCGACCGGCTCTAGCTCGGGCCGCTTCTGTCGTGCTTGCTTGTCGCGCTCGGCGAAGTACTCGCCGCCCTCGATATTGAGATTCGGGAGCACGCGGCCGATCCACCGGGGCAGGTACCAGTTGGCCTTGCCGCAGAGCGTCATCACCGCGGGGACCAGCAGGCAGCGCACTACCGTCGCGTCGAGGATCACCGCGACCGCCAAGCCGACTCCGAACTGCTTGACGATCGGGTTGCCGTTGATCAGGAAGCTACCGAACACGAACGCCATGATCGCCGCGGCGGCGGTGATCACGCGCGCGCTCGTGACAAGGCCGTGAACGACGCTTCGCTTGTTGTCCTCGCCGGCCTCATGGTGCTCCTGGATCTGGGTGACGAGGAACACCTCGTAGTCCATCGACAGACCGAACAGGATCGCGAACATGAACAGCGGCACGTAGGAGACGATCGGCACCGGTCCGGGTAAACCGAAGATGCCGCTGCCCCAGCCATATTGGAAGAGCGCGGTCAATACTCCGTAGGAGGCGGCGATCGAGAGGATGTTCATCACCGCCGCCTGGGCGGGCACCACGAGGGTGCGGAACGCCAGCACCAGCAGCAGGAAGCTGAGCACGATCACGACCACGATCTGGAGCGGCAGCTTCTGCCCGATCTGGTTCGCGAGATCGACGAACCCGGCCGTGGTGCCGCCGACGTACGCGGTCATGTTTGTGCCCTTCTCCGACTTCGGGACCGCGCCCGACCGCAGCATCTTGACCAGATCCGAGGTCTGCGTGGCCGAGGGCAGGTAGTTGGGGACCGCGGTGAAATAGGCCGTCGTCCCCGCTTTGTCCAGCTGAATCGCGCTGACGGACACGACGCCCGAGGTGGAGGAGACGTTCTTCTGGAGCGTCGTCAGCCGCGGGTCGGTGGTGCTGGAGGACGAGCCGCTCGCCGGCTTGGCCGGCGAGCCGAGCTTGACCGCGACCAGCAGCGGTCCGTTTACACCCGGCCCGAAGTACTGTGTCGTGAGGTCGTACGACTGGCGAATCGTGGTCGACGAAGCCATCGCGGCGTTGTCCTGCTGGCCGAGGTTCAGGTCCTTGATCGGGATGATCAGCGGGATCAGGATCACGAGCGCGAGCGCGCCGCTCCACGCGGGGTGCTTGGCGATCTCGTTCGCCCACTTCGCCCACAGCCCGGAGTTCGCGCGCTTCTCCGAGTACTCGGGGCGCACGCGCAGCGCGTTGATGTGCGGCCCCAGCACTCCCAGCGTGGCGGGGAGCAGGGTCAGCGCGGCGAGTACCGCGATCACGACCGCGATCGCCGCCATCTCGCCCATCGCGGTGACCTGTGGGATGTTCGCGACCAGCAGTGACAGCAGCGCGATCGTGACGGTGCTCCCGGCGAAGAACACGGCTCCGCCGGAGGTTGCCGCCGCGCGGGCGACCGACTCTCTGACGGGTAACCCTTCGCTCAGCCCGCGGAAGTGCCGGGTGATGATGAATAGGCCGTAGTCGATCCCGACGCCGAGCCCGATCATCGTCGCGAGCGTCGGCGCCACCGACGGCACCGAAGTGACGTTGCTGAGCAACCGGATGATCGCGAGCGTCAGCGCCAGTCCGATGATCGCGTTGATGATCGGCAGGAAGGTGGCGACCAGCGTGCCGAACGTGAACGTCAGGATCACGATCGCGGCGGCGATCCCGATCACCTCGCTGATCTCGGTCGCCGGCACCGACAGCTTCGAGCCCAGCTGCCCTCCGGTCGCCGTCCTGAGACCGGCGGCCTTCGCCGGCTTCGTGGCGGCGTCGACGATGTCCTGAACCTGCTGCGTCGAGAGCGACCCTGGGCTGACCGACAGGCCGATCGTCATGTAGCCGGTCGACTTGTCCTTGCTGAGCGAGTTCGCGCCCTGCTGCGTCAGCGGGTTGACGACCAGCGCCACGTAGGGCTGCTTGGCGACGTCGGACGCGCCCTCGTTGATCGCGTTCGCGTATTTGGAGTCGGTCAGCTCTCCGGACGGGGCGTGGAAGATGATCGGGCTGGTCCCGTTGGCGACCGCCGGGAACGGCTTCTGGAGCGTGTTCGTGGCCTGCTGGCTGTTGGTGCCAGGGAGCGACGAGCTGTCGTTGGTCTTGTTCCCCACCTGCGACGAGGCGACGACGACACCGACCGCGACGACGACCCACACAGCGATCACAACGAATCGCTGGCGGATACAGAATTGCGCCAGTCGGTAAAGCACCCCAGTCATCGCGATCTCCTTGGCGTTCGGAGCCCCTGATTCGAACGCGGCCGAGCATATCCGCTCGCCGCGACGCTGACCAGCGTTCGAACCATATGATCGAGAGATGCCGGATCTGGGCCCCGCCGTCAGCACCGTCGTCAACCGCTGCCTCGCCGTCAGAGCCGGCGAGGAGGTGCTCGTGGTCGCCGATCCCGGGACCCGGACGATCGGCGAGGCGCTCAGTGACGGGGCGCGGGACGCCGGCGCCGACGCGGTGCTCGCGATCATGGACGAGCGCGAGGTCGACGGGACCGAGCCGCCGCGAACCGTGGCCGGCGCGCTCGCCTCCTCGGACGTGTTCATCGCGCCGACGACGCGGTCGATCAGCCACACCGTGTCGCGCAAGCGGGCGAACGAGGCGGGCGCGCGCGGGGCCACGATGCCCGGCGTCACCGAGGACATGCTCGCGCGGATGATGGCGGGCGACTTCGACCTGATGGCGCGGCGCTCACAGCAGGTCGCCGAGCTGCTGACCGAGGCGAGTGAGGCGCACGTGAGCTGCCCGCGCGGTACTGACTTCAGACTCGAGCTGCATGGCCGCGAGGGGCTGCCCGACGACGGGATCCTGACCGAGCCCGGGGTCTTCGGGAACCTGCCGTGCGGGGAGGGCTTCATCGCGCCGCTCGACGGCGAGGGCCGGATCGTCGTCGCCGGCACGCTCGCGTCGGTGGGCATGGCGGATGAGCCTGTGACGCTCACCGTGGCCGACGGGCACCTGGTCGGCGCCGAGGACGGCCTCGGACCGCGGTTCATCGAGATGCTCCGTGCGAAGGGCGAGCAGGGCACGAACCTCGCCGAGTTGGGCGTCGGCACCAACGAGCGCGCGAAGCTCACCGGGCAGGTGCTCGAGGACGAGAAGATCCTCGGGACCGTCCACGTTGCGTTCGGCGCGAGCGCCGGGATCGGCGGCACGGTCACGGTCCCGATCCACCTCGATGTGGTCGTGCTCGACGCGACCCTCGACGTGGGCGGGCGCCGGGTGCTGGACGAGGGCCGGTACGTCCTCGACAACGGGTGAGCACGCCGACGCTCCTCGCGGTCCCGAACGTCTCGGAGGGCCAGAACCAGGAGGTGATCGACAAGCTCGCGCGGTCGTTCGACGCCCGTCTGCTCGACGTCCACTCCGACCCTGATCACCACCGCAGCGTCTACACGCTCGCCGCACGGCCCGGAGAGCTGGCGCCCTCGGTGCTCGCCGGCGCGCGAGCCGCCGTCCGCCTGATCGACCTGGGCACGCACGACGGAGCCCACCCGCGGATCGGCGCGATCGACGTCGCCCCGATCGTGTACCTGGACGACCGCGATCGCGGCGCCGCGTGCGCCGAGGCGCTGGTGCTCGGCGACATGCTCGGCGACGAGCTCGGGCTCCCGGTGTTCCTGTACGGCGAGCTCGGGGGCGGGCGCACGCGCGCGCAGCTCCGCGCGGGCGGGCCGGACGCGCTCGCGGCGCGGATCGAGAGCGGTGAGCTCCGGCCCGACTTCGGGCCGCCGCGGCTGCACCCGACCGCCGGGGGGGTGCTGGTCGGCGCGCGGGCGCCGCTGGTCGCGTTCAACGTCGAGCTCGCGCCGCCGGCGACGCTCGAGGACGCGAAGGCGATCGCGGCCGCGATCCGCGAGAGCGGCCCGGCGGGGCTCGAGTCGGTGCGCGCGATCGGCGTCTGGCTCGCGGACCGCAACCGCGCGCAGGTCTCGACCAACGTCGAGGATCACCGCGCCACGAAGCTGCGCTCCGTGGTCGAGGCGGTCGCGGCGCGGGCGAGCGTCGAGCGGGCGGAGCTCGTCGGCCTCGCGCCGCGTGCGGCGTTCGAAGGCTTCCCAAACGAAGTCTCCGTTCGCGGGCGGACGATGATCGAGGACGCCCTCCAGGACACCGACTAAGCTCCCTGTAACGATGGCCCAGACGAGGCGTAAGCGTCGCACCAAGCACCGCGGAACCGCCGCGGGGACAATCGAGACGCGCGGGCGCACGGGGCGTCCGCCGACGCCCGAGGAGCGCAAGCGTCTCTCGCGCGCGGACGCTCGCGAGGCGCGGCTGAACAAGCCGCCGACCTGGAAGTCCTCGATCATCCGCGCGCTGCTCGCAGCGGTGCTCGTGTTCACGTTCCTGCTGCTGACGGCGAAGGGCAAGAACAAGGTCCCGGTCGCGCTTGGCTTCACCGCCGTCGCGCTGCTGGTCTACATCCCGGCGGGGTACTACCTTGAGACGTTTCTGTACCGCAGGCGGATGCGGAAGAAGGCCGCGACTGCGGCCGCGGGAAAGGGGGGCAAGTAGGTGCTGGACGTCCGCATGTTCACCGTCGGTCCGGTGCAGGAGAACTGCTTCATCGTGCGCGAACAGGGTTCCGGCAACGCGTTCGTGGTCGATCCCGGCGACGAGCCCGAGAAGCTGCTCGGGGCGATCGAGGCGCTTGGCATCGAGAAGGTCGACGCGATCCTCCTCACCCACACCCATTTCGATCACGTCGGCGCGGTCGCGCCGGTCGCGCGAGCGACCGGGGCACCGGTGTATTGCCCGGAGCTCGAGACGAGGGTGCTGGCGAACATCATGGACTTCGTGCCGTGGGAGGGCTTCGGACCGTTCGAGAGCTATGACGCCGATCACACCGTCAAGGGTGGCGAGAGGCTCGAGCTCGCGGGCCTGCCGATCGACGTGATCTTCACCCCCGGCCACAGCCCGGGCCACGTGACGTACTCGCTGCCGGCCGAGGGCGCGATCTTCTCCGGCGACGTCCTGTTCGAGGGCTCCGTCGGCCGCGTCGATCTCCCAGGCGGCGATTGGCCGACGTTGCTGCGCTCGATCGAGACGCTCGTCGACTCGCACACGCCCGAAACCACCGTGTACCCCGGACACATGGGGATCACGACGCTCGGCCGCGAGCGCGCGACGAATCCGTTCCTGCGGGAGCTCGCAGCCAACTGATGAAGATCCAGGCTCCGCGCGGCACGTTCGACGTGCTCCCGGAGGACGCTGCGCGCCGCGAGCTCGTCGAGTCGCACGCTGCGCGGATCCTCGGAGCCGCCGGCTACGGCCGGATCGAGACCCCCGCGTTCGAGGCGACCGAGCTGTTCGCGCGCGGGGTGGGGGAGGCCACCGACATCGTCCAGAAGGAGATGTACTCGTTCTCCGACGGCGCGGGGCGGTCGCTGACGCTGCGCCCGGAAGGCACCGCGCCGGTCTCGCGCGCGTACATCGAGCACGGGATGCACAAGTGGCCCCAGCCGGTGAAGCTGTGGTATCTGTCGAGCTTCTTCCGCGCCGAAGCGCCCCAGAAGGGGCGCTACCGCGAGTTCTGGCAGGTCGGCGCCGAGGCGATCGGGTCGGCCGAGCCGGAGACAGACGCCGAGCTGATCGTGCTGCTCGCGGAGCTGCTCGAGGCGCTCGGGATCCGCGCCGAGCTGAGGCTCTCGAGCCTGGGCCAGCCGGAGACGCGCGAGGTCTACCGGGAGGAGCTGCAGCGCTACCTGCGCGAGCACCAGGCGCGCCTGTCCGACGAGGTCCGGGGACGGATCGATCTGAATCCGCTGCGCGCGTTCGACGCGATCGACCCCGGCACCCGTGAGGTGATGGGCGGAGCGCCCCGGCTGCTCGACAGGCTCACCCCCGAGGATGCCGAGCACTTCGGGGTTGTCAGGCAGCTGCTCGATCGCGCCGGGGTCCGCTACGAGATCGAGCCGACGCTGGTACGCGGACTCGACTACTACACGCGGACGCTGTTCGAGTTCTCGAGCGACGCGCTCGGCGCGCAGTCGGGCGTCGCCGGCGGTGGCCGCTACGACCGGCTGATCGAACAGCTCGACGGGCCGAGCACGCCTGCATGCGGCTGGGCGGCGGGCGTCGAGCGGATGCTGCTCGCCGCCGGCGAGCTGCCGACCAGCCCTCCGATCACCGACCTGTACGTGGCGATCGCCGACGAGCCGGCGAGGCCCGCCGCGTTCCAGCTCGCCCGCGAGGCGCGCCGCGCGGGGCTGGCGGCGCAGCTCGAGCTCTCCCGACGCTCGGTCAGACGGCAGCTCGCGCACGCCGACCGGATCGGCGCGCGGTACGTCGCGATCGTCTCCGACGGGAGCTCGACGAATCTCAAGGAGATGGACTCCGGCGACCAGCTTGAGCTCCCGAGTGGCGACGTGATCCCGACGATCCTCCGCGGCAGCCGCCTGACGTGAAGCACGCGCCCCGTCCGAACGGCTACCGCGACACCTGGTGCGGACAGGTGACAAGCGACCGCGCCGGGACCCAGGCGCGGGTCGCAGGATGGGTGCACCGCCGCCGCGACCACGGCGGGCTGATCTTCATCGACCTGCGCGACCGCTCTGGAATCGTGCAGCTGGTGTTCCACCCCGACACCGCGCCCGAGGCGCACCAGGCGGCCCACCGGCTTCGCTCCGAGGACGTAGTTTCGGTGTTCGGGACGGTCGCCCGTCGGGACCCCGAGAACGTCAACCCGAACATCGCGACCGGCGAGGTCGAGCTCGCCGCCGCCGAGCTCGAGCTGCTGGCCGGCTCGGACACGCCGCCGTTTCCGCTGGAGGAAGGGGAGACGGTCGACGAGAGCCTCCGGCTGCGTCACCGGTCGCTCGACCTGCGCCGGCAACCGATGCAGGACGCGCTCGCGCTCCGCCATCGCGTGATCGCGACGATGAGGGAGATCCTCAACGACAGGGACTTCCTCGAGATCGAGACGCCCGACCTGACCCGGTCGACCCCGGAGGGCGCGCGCGACTACCTTGTTCCCGCGCGGGTCCAGCCGGGCACGTTCTACGCGCTGCCCCAGTCGCCGCAGCTGTTCAAGCAGCTGTTGATGATCGGTGGGCTCGAGCGCTATTACCAGATCGCCCGCTGCTTCCGCGACGAGGACACGCGCGCTGATCGCCAGCCGGAGTTCACGCAGCTCGACCTCGAGATGTCATTCGTCACCGAAGACGACGTGATCGCGGTGATGGAGGCAGTGATGGGCGCTGTGTTCGAACGCGAGGGGTTCGCGGTCGCGCCGCCGCCGTGGCCGCGGATGACGTTCGCCGAGGCCGTGTCGCGGTACGGGATCGACCGACCCGACACCCGTTTTGGCCTCGAGCTGCACGACCTCGGCGACGCGCTCGCGCGAACCGAGTTCAAGGTCTTCGCGGACGTGCTCGCCTCCGGCGGGGTCGTGCGCGGGATCAACGCGGGGCCGCGCGAGCTGCCGCGCTCCGAGCTCGACGCGCTCACCGAGCTTGCAAGGCAGCACGGCGCCAAGGGACTGGTCTGGGCGTTTGTCCAGGAGGGGGAGGAGGGGTGGCGCTCTCCGATCGCCAAGTTCCTCTCGGCCGAGGAGATCGCCGCTCTGAGCGCGAAGCTCGGCGCCTCGCCGGGCGACCTGTTGCTGATCGTCGCCGACAAGCTGACGACGGCGGGCCAGGCGTTGAGCGCGCTGCGAATGGAGCTCGGCCGGCGGTTCGGGCTGATCGACTCCAGCCGGCACGAGATCCTGTGGGTGGTCGAGTTCCCGGCGTTCTTCTGGAACCTTGAGGAGGGTAGGTGGGACAGCCCGCACCATCCGTTCACGGCGCCGACCGGCGACCTCGACGATCCCGGCAGCGTCGGCTCCGAGGCGTACGACCTGGTGCTCGATGGCTCCGAGATCGGCGGCGGGTCGATCCGTATCCACCGCCGTGAGGTCCAGGAGCGGGTGTTCGAGCTGCTCGGGATTGACCCCGATGAGGCGCAGGCGCGGTTCGGGTTCCTGCTCGACGCGCTCCGATACGGGGCGCCGCCGCACGGCGGGATCGCGATGGGGATCGACCGGATCGTCGCCGCGCTCGCGGGCCGCGAGTCGATCCGCGACGTGATCGCGTTCCCGAAGGCTGCGAGCGGCGCCGACCCGCTGACCGGTGCCCCCGCGCCGGTCGATCCCGCGCAGCTGCGCGAGCTCGGCCTCCGCCCGCTGTAGACAACCCGTTTGCGCGCGGCGCGCCGGCTCAACTAGCGCCGCCTGAGTACCGATACGGCGTTGATGACGCACGTCTCGAGGCCGCTGATCGGGCTGCTGCTCGCCACCGTCGTGTTCTTCGCGCTGTGGATGGTCGCGCTCAAGCCACACGGCTCGAGTGGCTCGGCGAGCGGGTCTGAGAACCAGGGCCTCGGTCAGTACCAGACCGACATCAACGCGGCGCACAAGGCGGTCCAGACCGCGAACGGGGCGAGCGCGCGGGCGGGCGCGGTGCCGAGCCCGCCGACGGCGAGCCCGCCGGCGCCGTCGCGCGCGACGGCGCCCGCAGGCGGGACGGCACACGCGCGGGTGACGGTGCCGGCGAGCGCGAAGGCGACCGCCAGGCCGGCTGCCGCGCCGAGGCCCGTCGCCCGACCCGCGGCGATCCCGAAGCCCGCGGCGAGCCGGCTCGACTCCGTCGAGCAGGCGCTGCGCTCGCACCGGGTGCTGGCGCTGCTCTTCTATAACCCGGGAGCCTCGGACGACCGGGCGATCCACCAGGAGCTCGCAGGCGTCGCGACCCACGGCGGCCGCGTGTTCAAGCTCGCGATCCCGCTTAGCGAAATTGGCCGCTACACGTCGATCATCGAAGAGCTGCCGGTGAACCTCTCGCCGACGCTGGTGCTCGTGGCGCCCGATCGCCAGACCGACGAGATCGTCGGCTACGCGGATCCGTTCGAGATCTCCCAGCGGATCGTCGACGCGCTCGCCCTGCGGTAGCCCGGCGTTCGTCTCCTATCCTCGCCGGCAGTGGACACGCTTGCGTTCGAGCATCACCTGACCTCGCCTCAGGGCCGCGGCCGGACCCCGGAGCAGGGATTCGCAGCGACTGCGGGTGGCTTCGCGTGCTGCGACGAGATCTCGATCACGGTCAGCCTCAGCGGTGACCACGTCGAGGACGCGGGATTCGATGCCCGCGGGTGCGGGGCCGCGACCGCGGCCGGGAGCGCGGCGGTCAGCCTGGTCCGCGGGGTGCCGCTGCTCGACGCCGCTCGCGTCGGCACCGACTCGATCTCCGCGGAGCTCGGTGGGCTGAGCGCCGCCAAGCGCCACGCCGCCGAGCTCGCGTCCGACGCGCTCGCCCGCGCGCTCGGGGCGGCCGCTCGGGAACGAGCTGGGCTCGTCGCGCCCGCCGCGGGCCGGACCCTGGTCGCGATGAGCGGCGGCGTCGACAGCGCCGTCGCCGCGCTGCTCTCCAGCCGCGCCCGGGAGACGGCTGCGGTGACGCTCGAGCTGTGGTCCGATCCGGAGAACGACGCCGAGCGGAGCTGCTGCTCGGCCACGGCGGTCGCGCAGGCTCGGGCGCTCGCGCACTCGATGGGGCTGCCGCACTTCACGATCGACCTGCGCAGCGAGTTTCGTGCCGGGGTCGTGGAGCCGTTCGTCGCCGGCTACGCGGCGGGCGAGACCCCGAACCCGTGCGTGGGGTGCAACGGGCACGTCCGGCTCGACTCGATGTTGACGCTTGCCGACCGCCTCGGCTGCGACTCGCTGGCCACGGGCCACTACGCGCGGGTCGCCGAGCGCGAGCACGAGCTCGGGCCACTGCTGCGGGTGGCGGCCGATCCCGCGAAGGACCAGTCGTACATGCTCGCGGCGCTCGCGCCCGCGTCGCTCGCACGGCTGCGGCTGCCGCTCGGCGAGTTCCAAAAGCCCGAGGTCAGGGAGATCGCGGCCGACGCCGGACTCCCGGTCGCGACCAAGTCCGACTCGCAGGACCTCTGCTTCCTGGCGGGCACCGACCGTGCGCGCTTCCTCGCCCGCCACGGGCGGATCGGGGCGCGCCCGGGGGAGCTCGTCGACCGCGGCGGTGCCGTCCTCGGAAGCCACGAGGGCCAGCACCTGTTCACCGTCGGGCAGCGGCGGGGCCTCCGGATCGCCAGCGGCGAGCCGCAGTTCGTGCTCGATAAGGACCCGGTCACGAACCGGGTCACGGTCGGGCCCCGCGGGGCCCTCTGCACGACCCAGGTCCACGTTCGCGCCGTCCAGCTGCGCCGCGAGGCCGCTCGGGTCGACCGCGTCAAGCTCCGCTACCGGTCGCAGCCGATCGGCGCGCGGGTTCGCGGCGGACCCGGCCCCGGGCGCCACGCGCGGCTCGAGCTCGAGCTAGAGCACCCAGCGGACGCCGCTGCCCCGGGCCAGCTCGCGTGCATGATGGATGGCGAGCTCGTCGTCGGGTGGGGCACGATCACTCGCCCCAGCTGAGCGCTGCTACGTGACCCTGAAGTTCGCGAACTTCACGAGCATCGCCGCGTACTTCGGCCAGTATTGGCCGGTCGGGGGCGCGCCCGGGAGCGATCCAGGGGTGCGGCACGGACCGCCGGACTCTCCGGGGTTGGTCGTCCACGCGAACATGTCGACGTTCGGGTAACCGGTCTCCGTGGTCGGCTTCGGGCCCAGGCCCCGGTTGATCGGGTTGCAGAGCACCTCGTTGCCGGTCCTGACGATGTCGGCCGGCACCAGCGGCCCCTGGCCGTTCTCGCCGGTGTTGACGACGAAGTGTTTGCCGCCGGTCATCCTGGAGATCTGGTTGCCGTACTTGATCTCCTTCGAGGTCCGGTCGAAGTGCGTGGCGTTGAGGAAGAACCCCTGGATCTTCGCGACGCCCGCGCGGTTGAGCAGGGTCGCCGCCATCCGAGCGGACAGCGCGTCCGCCGCACCCGCGTCGAGATAGATCACGAGTCGCGGACAGTTGGTAGTGAGGATGTTGATCGCGTCGCTCAACTCGGCCATCCGCACCGCGAGCCCGTGCGAATTCAGGCCCGAGGCGGTGATCAGCGAGTCGATCTCGAGGAACAGCACCGCGCGGGCGTTGCCAACTCCCTGCGCGAAGCCGGTGATGAAGTTGTGGTACGCGGCCTGCTGCGCGGCCGTGTCGCCGTTCTTCCCCGCGCCGTGCACGAGCGTGTAGGTCGACAGCAGCGGGACGGTCCCGGGCGCATCGGACCCCGCGCGGGTGAGGTAGCGGGAGACCGCGATGCCGATGGTCGGGACGTACGTCGAGGTGGAGAAGTAGCCGAGCCGAGCGGTCCCGGGCTGCGACGCGATCACCCTGATCGCCGGGTTCCCCCTCGCGGCGTTCGCGGCCTGGCTCTGCGAGTCGACGAACAGCCGCGCGCCCGCGACCGGGTTGCCACCAGTCGGCGCGGGCGTCAGCCCGAGCGGGTTGCCGGGCGTGAGCGTCGGCGCGACGTCGTTCTCGAGGATCGTGACCGGCGCCTTCGACACGGGGCCGAGTCCGATCGGCGACGGGCCGAACAGCGACACCTGGAAGGTCCTCGGGACGCTCGCAAAGCCGTGGTCCTTGACCGGAACCGAGAACGTCTTGCTGGTCTCCCCGGGGTCAAAGTTGAGCTGGCCCTTCACCGATGTGAAGTCGTCGGACGTGGCCGTGCAGATCGCCGCCCCGCACTGGAACGGGGAGTTGGTAGCCGGGTTGAAGCCGTCGCCGGAGGTGATGTACCGGACCTGCGCTCCATGGAGCGACTCGAGCGGATCACGCGTGACCGTGATCACCGCCGAGCCGGCGCTCGCATTGACGACGATCCCGCCGGCCGGGATCTGAATCTGGAACCCCAAGGGGTCGAGCGGCGCGGCCTGGGCCGCGGCGGCGAGCGAAAGCGGGAGACACGCGGTCGCGAGGGCGAGCACGAGCTTGAGCAAGAGATGGCGATTGGCGTTCACGGTCTTCCTTGATTTCGAACCCGAGCCTCCGCGAAACGACGCCCACCGCCCCAGTTTCGCCGGAGACCCACCCCGGGATTTACTGCCACACTGGATTAAATCATGACCTCGGACGAGATCAGGAACAAATTTCTCGAGTTCTTCTTAGAGCGGGACCACCGCCGACTGCGGTCGTCGTCCCTGATCCCGGCCGATTTCGACCCCTCGGCGCTGTTCACGGTCGCCGGGATGCACCCGCTGAAGCCGTACTTCCTCGGGATCGAGCGCCCGCCCCACCCGCGGGTCACGACCTGCCAGAAGACGTTCCGGACCGTCGACATCGAGATCATCGGGACGACCACGCGCCACCTGACGTTCTTCGAGATGCTCGGCAACTTCTCGTTCGGCGACTACTTCAAGCGGGAGGCGGCCCGGTTCGCGTGGGAGCTTTCGACCGACGGCTTCGGCTTCAACCCGGCGGACATCTGGGTCACGGTGTTCGCCGGTGAAGCGGAGCTCGGCCTCGGCTCGGACGAGGAGGCGGTCGAGGCGTGGCTCGAGATCGGCTTCCCGCGCGAGCGAATCGTCGAGCTCCCGCGCTCGGAGAACTTCTGGCAAGCCGGACCGACCGGACCGTGCGGGCCGTGCTCGGAGCTGTACCTCGATCGCGGCCTCGCCTTCGGCAAGCCGGACGACCTGCCAGGGGGCGACAACGAGCGGTTCATCGAGTACTGGAACCTCGTGTTCATGCAGTACGACCAGAACCCGGTGAACACGTTGACGCCGCTGCCGGCGAGGAACATCGACACCGGGCTCGGGCTCAACCGGCTGGCCGCGATCCTCCAGGATGTCCCTTCGGTGTTCGACACCGACCAGTTCGCGCCGCTGATCTCGCTCGGCGAGGAGCTGTCCGGCCGCGGCTACGGGACCGATTCCGACACCGATCGGTCGCTGCGGATCCTCGCCGACCACGGACGCTCGATGACGTTCCTCGTCGCCGACGGCGTTGTTCCGTCGAACGAAGATCGCGGGTACGTGCTCCGGCGCGTGATGCGCCGCGCGATCCAGCAGGGCCGCGCGCTGGGGCTCGATCCCGGG
This sequence comes from uncultured Solirubrobacterales bacterium, assembly GCA_963770735.1. Classification (GTDB taxonomy): domain Bacteria; phylum Actinomycetota; class Thermoleophilia; order Solirubrobacterales; family Solirubrobacteraceae; genus Palsa-465. Next base: position 1,402,758 of record CAVYRB010000003.1, read on the forward strand.
TTCCTCGGCCGCTACGCGGGCGTGGTGACCGAGCTGATGGGCCACGAGTACCCCGAGCTCCACGAACAGCGCGAGGTCGTGCGGAAGTGGCTCGACGCCGAGGAGCATGGCTTCGGCCGCACGCTCGTGCAGGGCAGCCGGATGCTCGACGATCTGATCGCCCGCGCGGTCGAGACCGGCGCCGAGGGGATCTCGTCGGAGGACGCGTTCATGCTCCACGACACGTACGGGTTCCCGATCGAGATGACGCTCGAGCTAGTCGCTGAGCACGACCTCGGGGTCGACGAGGCCGGATTCGAGACGCTGATGAACGAGCAGCGCGACCGCGCGCGGCGTTCCTCGCGCTCACACGATGTCGAGGCTTTGCGCGAACGGGCGCTCGCGCTGGCCGGCGACGCGGGGTTCGAAACCGAGTTCGTCGGATACGAGACGACCGAGAGCGACACATCGATCGGCGCTGCCGCGGGTGAGGACGGACACGTGCTGGTCAAGCTCGTCGAGTCGCCGTTCTACGCGACCGGCGGCGGTCAGGTCGCGGACGCGGGATACGTCGAGTGCTTCGAGGGCGACTGTCGCGCGCGCGTCGACGACGTGCTGCGGATCGGCGGCGACCAGGTCGTCTCGCTGATCCCGGAGCGGGGCACGATCGCGCCCGGCGAGCGGGTCAGGGCGATCGTCGACCGCGCCGCCCGTCACGCGACCGAGTGCAACCACACCGCAACCCACCTGCTGCACGCCGCCCTCAGGCGGCGGCTCGGGACCCACGTCCGGCAGGCCGGCTCATACGTAGGACCGGACAAGCTCCGGTTCGACTTCACCCACGGCAAGGCGCTGACCGAGGAGGAGCTCCGCGACGTCGAGCAACAGGTGAACGAGTGGGTGCTCGAGGACCAGTCGGTGCGCGCGCTGACGACCACGCTCGACGAGGCGCGGAGGCTCGGCGCGATGGCGCTGTTCGGCGAGAAGTACGGCGACGTGGTGCGGATGGTCGAGGTCGGCGACGGCTCGTTCTCGCGCGAGCTCTGCGGCGGCACGCACGTCCACTTCACCGCCGAGATCGGCCTCTTCAAGGTGCTGAGCGAGACGTCGAGCGCGGCGAACGTGCGGCGGATCGAGGCGGTGACCGGTCCGGCCGCCGTGTCGCTGTTGCGCAGTCACGACCAAGCGCTGGCGATGACAGCGCGCGAGCTGCGGACGACTCCCGAGCAGGTGCCGGAGCTGGTCGCCCAGCTGCGCTCCCGGGTCCGCGACCTCGAGCGCGGCGTAGGCCGCGGCCAGGCGGCCGACGCGGTTGACGTCGAACAGCTCGCCGGCGACGCGCATGAGTACGAGGGCGCGACGATCCTCACGAGCTCGGTCTCGGCCGGCGACGGCAAGGCGCTGCTCCAGATCCTCGACCGGCTGAAGGGCAAGCTCGGCGACGCCGCGATCGTGCTTGGCTCGGGAGCCGACGGGCGGGTCGACCTCGTCGCGAGCGTGGCGCCGTCGCTGGTCGAACGGGGCGTGCGCGCCGACGAGGTCGTCAGGGCCGCGGCCGAGGTCGTCGGCGGCGGTGGTGGCGGGCGCGACACGATGGCCCGCGCCGGCGGCCGTGACGCAGAGAAGCTCCCGGAGGCGATGCGGGTCGCCCGCGAGCGGATCGAGTCGGCGCTTTCTCGGTAGCTTGATGCGGGTGCTAGCGCTCGACTACGGCAGCGCTAGGTGCGGTTGTGCCGTGAGCGACCCCACCGGCGTGCTCGCGACACCGATCGAGCCGGTCGCCAACCCGGGATCGAAGCGGGGACTCGCGCGCCTGCGGTCGCTCGCGGCCGAGCTCGAGGTCGAGCGCGTCGTCGTCGGGCTCCCGCTCTCGCTGTCGGGCCGGGAGTCGGCGCAGACGGAGGAGACGCGGGCGTTTGCCGAGCGGCTGTCCGGGGCGTTGACGGTCCCGGTCGAGCTCTACGACGAGCGCTTCACGACGCGGCTCGCCGAGCGCTCCGGAGGACGAGCGAGCGAGGACTCGCGCGCCGCGGCGCATCTGCTCGAGAGCTGGCTCGGCGCTCGTGATTCGGAGGCCGCTCGTGGCTGACGGCGAGCGCACCGCCGAGGAACGCGAGGCCGCGAGGCTCGAGCGCGAGCGGCGGCGAGCAGCGCAGGCGGGCGCGTCCGAGCCGGCTGGCACGGCCCCAGCCGCCCCGGCTCCGCCTGCCGCTCTGCCCCCGCCCGCCGATCCGGACCCGCCCGCCGATCAGGTCCCGCGCGCCGATCAGGTCCCGCGCGACCCTGAGAACGATGGCGATTTGGTTGACGATGTGCCAACCCAATCGCCATCGTTCGACGGCCGAGGAGCACTGGGACGACGATCACCGCGTGGACGACGAGCCTCACGAGGTCGCGTCGGGTACGCGCCGCGTGGCTTGGCAGGAGCGCACCCAGGCTGCCGAGGAACGCGACGAGGCAATTCCCGCCGCGCCCCCGCCCAAGCGCAAGCACTCCCGCCGGGCGCGGATCCTGGTCGTGCTCGCACTCGTGCTCGCAGCGGCGCTGATCTGGTTCCTCGTCGAGCTGTTCCAACCGTTCCACGGATCCGGCCACGGCAGCGTGGTCGTGCGGATCCCGCCGCATTCGAGCTCGAGCCAGGTCGGCGACCTGCTCGAGCGCGACGGCGTCGTCTCCTCGAGCGTCTTCTTCGACATCCGCGCCACGCTCGCCGGTGACCGCGGCAAGCTGCTCGCCGGGACATACCACCTCCGCTACGACATGAGCTACGGCGCGGCGCTGAAGGCGCTGACGACGGCGCCGAAGGCAGCCCCGGTGCGGGGCGTCACGATCGTGCCGGGCCGGACGCGCGCCGAGATCAACGCGCGGCTGCGCGAGGAACGCGTGAAGGGGAGCTATCTCGACGATACGCGGCACTCGCCGCTGCTGAACCCGGTGACCTACGGGGCGCCGCGCACGACGCCGTCGCTCGAGGGCTTCCTGTTCCCGGACACCTACCAGCTCCGAGTTCCGGTCGGCATCCCGGCGCTCGTGGCCGACCAGCTGAAGGAGTTCCGCAAGGAGTTCGCGACCGTCGGCATGGGCTACGCGCGCAGCAAGCATCTGACGCCATACGACGTGCTGACCATCGCGTCGATGGTCGAGGCGGAGGCGGAGACCGCGCACGACCGGCCGCTGATCGCATCGGTGATCTACAACCGGCTCCACGACAACATGCCGCTCCAGATCGACGCGACCACCCGGTACGCCACAGGCAACTACACCAAGCCGCTGACCCAGTCGCAGCTGAATTCGAAGTCCCCGTACAACACGCGGATCCACAAGGGGCTGACGCCCACCCCGATCGACAACCCCAGCCTCGCCTCGATCCAGGCCGCGGCGCATCCGGCCCGGACCAACTTCCTGTACTTCGTCGTGAAGCCGTGCGGCAACGGCGAGCACGTCTTCGCCTCGAACTACAACCAGTTCCTAGGTCAGGTGCAGCGCTACTACTCTGCCCGCAGCGCGCACGGCGGGCGCTCGCCGACGCACTGCTGAGGCCGTTGGCTGACCGCACCCGTCTCGGCGTGCTCGGCTGGCCGGTCGCGCACAGCCGCTCGCCACAGATCCAGAACGCCGCGCTCGAGGCGCTCGGCCTCACCGGCTGGCGCTACCAGCTGCTGCCGGTGCCCCCCGACCGCTTCGGGGAGACCGTGCGGGCGCTCGCGCCGGCAGGGTTCCGCGGCGCCAACGTCACGATCCCGCACAAGCAGGCGGCGCTGGCGGTGGCGGACACCGCGAGCGCCAGCGCGAGCTCGATCGGCGCCGCCAACACGCTCACGTTCGAGGACGACGGCACGATCGCCGCGGACAACACCGACGCTCCGGCGGTGGTCGAGTCGCTGCCGTTCGCGCCAGCAGGGGAGGACGGCGCTTGTGCTGGGTGCCGGCGGCAGCGCCCGCGCCGCGGTGTGGGCGCTGCTCGACGCCGGCGCCGCCGAGGTGCGCGTGTGGAACCGGACCGCGGATCGCGCTCGCGGTCTAGTGGCCGAGCTCGGAGGGACCGCGGTGGACCGCGCGGAGCCCGCGGATCTGCTCGTCAACTGCACGTCGGTGGGAATGGACGGAGACCGTGCGTCTTTCAAGCAGCTACCGCTCGAGGTCGATGAGGTCTCGATGTACCGATGCGTGGTTGACCTCGTGTACTCCCACGCCGACACCCAGCTGATCGAGGCGGCCAAGGCGCGCGGCGTGCCGGTCGTCGACGGCCTCGAGCTGCTCGTCCGGCAGGGTGCGCTGAGCTTCAAGCGATTCACCGGCCGCACGGCTCCGGTCGAGGTGATGCGCGCCGCCGCGAGGGCGCGATGAGCGACTGGCCGGCCCACCTGCGCCCCGTCAGCGGGGAGGGGACGACCGCCGACGCCTCGGCGTCCGAGCATCCGGACGACTGGGACGGCGTAACGGCTCCGAGCCGGCGCGGCGGCTCGACTCGCTTCTTGACCGACGTGCTCGTCGAGCTCGGGCACTGCGACCGTGACCGGGTCGAGGCCGCGATCACCGAGTCGCGGTCGGCCGGGCTCCCGCCCGAGAAGCTGCTGCTCGAACAGCACGCGATCACGCAGGATCAGCTCTCACGCGCCGTCGCCGAGCGCTATGGGCTCGATCACCTCGACCTCGGCGTGTTCAAGGTCGACATGGCCGCCGTGAACCTGATCACGGCGTCGGCCGCGAAGCGCTACGGCGCGATCCCGGTCGCGTATGCCGGCGAGAACGGGGTGGTGCTCGCGATGTCCGACCCGGCGAACGTACTCGCCGCCGACGACATCTCGCTGCTGACCCACCTCGACGTCCGGCCGGCGGTTGCCTCGGCCGAGGACATCCAGAACCTGATCTCGCGCATGAACCGCTTCGAGGACGCGGTCCACGAGGCGGTCGAGGAGGGGGAGGAGGGCGCCGCGCCGATGGAGGTCGTCGACCTCCGCGAGTCCGCCGAGGACGCGCCAGTGATCAAGCTCGTGCACTCGATCATCGCCGAGGCGGCCGAGCGCGGCGCGTCGGACATCCACTTCGAGCCACGGCCCGACGACAAGGGCCGCGCGATGTCGGAGCTGCGCGTACGGATGCGGGTCGACGGCGTGCTCACCGACGAGATGGCCGTCCCCAAGCGGATGGTCCCGGGTGTGATCTCGCGGATCAAGATCATGAGCGACCTCGACATCTCCGAGCGGCGGCTCCCTCAGGACGGCCGCGTCGGACTGACGATCGACGGCCGGCACGTCGACGTCCGCGTGGTGACGCTGCCGAGCGTCCACGGCGAGTCGGTCGTGCTGCGGATCCTCGACAAGGACAACATCGACCTGGATCTGAAGAAGCTCGGGATGGCCGAGCAGGAGCTCGAGCGGTTTCGCAAGGCCTTCCACCGCGCTCACGGTGCCGTGCTCGTCACCGGCCCTACCGGATCCGGGAAGTCGACCACGCTGTACGCGGCGCTGACCGAGCTGAACGAGCCGGAGAAGGGGATCATCACGATCGAGGACCCGGTCGAGTACCAGCTCGAGGGGATCACCCAGATCCAGATCAACCCGAAGGCCGGGCTCACCTTCGCCAACGGCCTGCGCTCGATGATGCGCGCCGACCCCGACGTGCTGATGGTGGGGGAGATCCGCGACCGCGAGACCGCCCAGATCGCAGTAGAGGGCGCGCTCACCGGCCATATGGTCCTCTCGACGCTCCACACCAATGACGCGCCGTCGGCGATCACGCGGCTGATCGAGATGGGGATCGAGCCGTTCCTCGTGGCCTCCGCGCTCGACGCGGTCGTCGCCCAGCGGCTCGCCCGGACGCTCTGCTCACACTGCAAGCGCCGGACGATCGTGCCCGCCTCGGTGCTGGAGGACCACGGCTTCCACGCCCAGTTCGAGCTCGAGGCCTACGAGCCGGTCGGGTGCGTCCGCTGTGGCGGCATGGGGTACCGGGGCCGCACCGGCCTCTACGAGGTGATGAAGATGTCCGACGAGATCCGGTCGCTGACGCTGCAGCGTGCGGCGGCCGAGCAGATCGCGTCGGTGGCGCTGGAGCAGGGGATGCGGCGCCTGCGCGAGGATGGACTCGACAAGGTCAAGGCCGGGGTCACGTCGATGGCCGAGGTCGCCCGGGTCACGGGCAGCGGCTGAGCCCGGGCGTCCAGGTCCCGAGCGTCGTTCATAAGTACGCGCGGCGGGCTGCCGATATCGCGAGCGTATGGAGCTCGACTTCGCCGACGTGCTGCTCGAGGTCATCGACCGCCGCGCGTCCGATCTGCACCTGACCGCCGGCGCGCCGCCGATGGTGCGCGTCCGCGGCCGGCTGGCGGGGCTCGACGGCTATCCGACGCTGACGCCCACCGACACGCGGGAGATCGTCTACTCGATCCTGTCCGACTCCCAGCGGCAGCGGTTCGAGAACAACTGGCAGCTCGACTTCGCCTACCAGATCCCCGGCGCGGGCCGGTTCCGCGTCAACGCCTACCTCCAACGCGGCGCCGTCGGCGCGGCGTTCCGCCTGATCCCGTTCGAGGTGGTGCCGTTCGAGAAGCTCGGCCTGCCGCCGGTGGTGGGCGAGTTCGCTCAGCGGCCGCGGGGCCTCGTGCTCGTCACGGGGCCGACGGGTTCCGGGAAGTCGACGACGCTCGCGTCGCTGATCGACGTGATCAACCAGACGCGCGAAGAGCACATCATGACGATCGAGGACCCGATCGAGTTCCTGCACCAGCACAAGAAGTGCATCGTCAACCAGCGCGAGCTCGGGTCCGACGCAACCAGCTTCGGCGACGCGCTGAAGGCGGCGCTGCGCCAGGACCCGGACGTGATCCTCGTCGGCGAGATGCGCGACCTCGAGACGGTCTCGACCGCGATCACCGCGGCCGAGACGGGGCATCTCGTGTTCGCGACCCTCCACACCCAGGACGCGCCGCAGACGATCGACCGGATCATCGACGTGTTCCCGTCCGCCCAGCAGGGCCAGATCCGCGCCCAGCTGTCGGTCGCGCTGCAGGGGATCATGACCCAGACGCTGCTCCCGACCGCCGACGGCAGAGGTCGGTGCGTGGCCGCCGAGATCCTCGTCCCGACGCCCGCCGTCCGGAACCTGATCCGCGAGGCCAAGAGCCACCAGATCTATTCGGTGCTCCAGACCGGCGGCCAGTACGGGATGCAGACGATGGACGCGTCGCTCGCCGGCCTGGTGCGGGCGGGCAGGATCACGCCCCACCTGGCCGAGTCCCACGCCCACGCTCCGGATGAGCTGCGCCGCCTGCTCGGCACCCCGACTGCCGGGCAGATGCGCGCCGCGTAGTCGATGCCGACCTACGTCTTCAAGGCGATGGACCTGGCGGGGGTCCCGGCCAAGGGCGAGGTCGAGGCCGTCTCCAAGCAGGACGTCGCCGACCAGCTCAAGCATCGCGGGCTGGTCGTCGTCGACGTCGCGAACAAGTACCGCTCGCGAGAGCTCAACATCGAGCTGTTCGCGCGCGTCAAGCCGGCCGAGCTGGCCGTGGCGACCCGCCAGCTCTCGACGATGGTCACCTCGGGAGTGGCGATCCTGCGGGCGCTGCAGGTGCTCGAGACCCAGACCAAGTCGAAGCTCCTGCAGGCGACACTCGCCGTCGTGCGGCACGACGTCGAGGCCGGGTTGCTGCTGTCGGACGCATTCGAGCGCCACCCGAAGGTGTTCAACCCGCTGTACGTCGCGATGGTGCGGGCGGGCGAGGCGGGCGGCGTCCTCGACGAGTCGCTGCGGCGCACGGCCGATCAGCTCGAGAAGGACGCGTCGCTGCGGCGACAGGTGCGCTCGGCGACGATCTATCCGTCGATCATCATCACCTTCGCGGTCGGCGTCCTGATCGCGCTGGTCGCGTTCCTGATCCCCGTGTTCGAGAAGGTGTTCAAGCAGTTCGGCGGCAAGCTGCCGGCGCTGACCCAGTTCATGGTTGGCTTTTCGCACCTGATCAGGGACCACTGGTACTTCCTGATCGTCGGGGTCGTGGGTGTCGCGTTCACCTTCTTCAAGTGGAAGAAGTCGAAGAGCGGGCGCCCGAAGTGGGACGCGTTCAAGCTGAGGATCCCGCTGAAGATCGGCGACGTGATCCAGAAGGTCGCGATCGCCAGGTGGTCGCGCACGCTGTCGTCGCTGACCGCGGCCGGAGTGCCGATCATGCAGGCGCTCGACATCACCGGCAAGACTGCCGGCAATGCGGTGATCGAGAAGTCGATGGGCGAGGTGATCGCGTCGGTCAAGACCGGCGGGACGATCTCCGAGCCGCTCAAGCGCGCCTCCGTGTTTCCGCCGATGGTCGCCCACATGGTCGGCGTCGGCGAGGAGACCGGCGCGCTCGACGCGATGCTGTCGAAGGTCGCCGAGTTCTATGAGGATGAGGTCGCCGCCGCGGTCAAGGCGCTCACCTCGATCCTCGAGCCCGCGATGATCATTCTGGTCGGCGGGATCGTCGGCGTGATCGTCGTGTCGATGTACCTGCCGCTGTTCGACGTTTACAACCAGATCAAGTAGGGACGCGCGGTCCCATAGGACCGCGCAGCAGACTCAGGGGCGAGAAGTGATGACCGATGTCACGCCAGCCGACAATTGGTTTGGCGCTGATCGCGCGCGACGAGGAGCGCACGCTGCCGCGCTTGCTGGCGTCATGCGAGGGGGCCTTCGACGAGGTCGTCCTAACGACCCCGAGCGCGACAGGTGCATCGATCGCCCAAGCGAACGCCCGGGGTCGGAACCCGGCGATATTCGGTTCTCGGTGACGCACCCTCGTAGCCCACGAAACGGTAGCCCCCGAGCACCCTGACCCGGCGTCCTCGATCACCCAAACCGGGTGATGCGACAGCCCGCTCTGACCGGCAAGGTCGCAATGTCGCGGTCCGCAGACCCTCAGCATCCGCCAGAGGGAGGGACACTGGTCATGACGCACCGGAAACTGGTCGCTGAAGCACTCGGGACGGCGATCCTCGTGATCGTCGGCGTCGGGGTCGCGACGCTGAGCTTCGGGTTCAAGTTCACCGGTACCTCGACGTCTGCAGGGGTGGTCGCGACCGCGCTCGCGTTCGGGTTCGTGCTGCTGGCCCTGGCCTACACGCTCGGTCCGATCTCCGGCGCGAACGTCAACCCGGCGGTGACGCTCGGCTTTCTGCTGTCCGGCCGGATGTCGCTCAAGGAAGCGACTGGCTACTGGGGGGCCCAGTTCGTCGGGGGGATCCTCGGCGCGCTCGTCCTCTGGGGCATCTTCTCGTCCTCGCCGGAGTACTCGCGGGCCGTCGTGGGCCTCGGGACTAACGGATGGGGGCCGAAGGTCTCGATGACCGGGATCTCGCTCGGGGGAGCGTTTGCGGTCGAGGTGGTGCTCACCTACATCTTCGTGACCGCCGTGCTCGTCGCCACCAGCCGCGTCGGCTCGCCTGGATTCGCGGGCCTCGCGATCGGCGTCGCGTTGACGATCGTGCACCTGATCGGCATCCCGCTCACCGGCACGTCCGTGAATCCGGCGCGGAGCCTCGGGCCGGCGCTCATCGTCGGACACAAGGCCCTGTCCCAGGTATGGCTGTTCATCGTCGCGCCGCTGGTGGGTGGGGGGCTCGCCGCGGTCTCGTATCGGTACTTCGTGCCTAAGGAGCCCGTACCGATTCCGTCTGCCATCGCTGAGGGGGACGTAGAACGCACCGAGGGCGCTCCGCCGGGCTAACCGGGCCGCTCGGCGTCGATGACCGCCCAGGGCTATGGTCCCGGCGGTGATCGTCACCGAAGCAGTCGATCGTTACCTTGCGGACCTGCGGGCCGAGCCCGATCCGGTGCTCGCCGAGATGGAGGCCCACGGCCAGCGCGACAGGATCCCGATCGTGGTCCCCGAGACCGGGGAGCTGCTCCAGGTGCTCGCGCTCGCCCGCGGCGCGCGACGGATACTCGAGGTCGGGACCGCGATCGGCGTCTCGACCCTTTACCTGGCGCGCGCGCTCCCCGAGGACGGAACGATCGTGTCGTTCGAGATCGATCCCGAACGCCACGCTGCCGCCCGTGCCTATCTGGACCGCGCCGGGTTGCTCGACCGCGCCGACCTGCGGCTCCAGGACGCGCGCGAGGGTCTGCGCGAGCTCGAGGGTCCGTTCGACATGGCGTTCCTCGACGGCGTCAAGGCCCAGTACGGCGACTACTTCGAGTCGCTGCTGCCGCTGCTGGGGCCGGGCGCCGTGCTCGCGGTCGACAACGTGCTGATGTCGGGGTCGGTAGCCGAAGGCCGCGGGGATGGTGAGTGGACCGACGAGCAGATCGCCAAGATCCGGGCGTTCAACGAGCGAGTGCTCGGTGACCCGGACTTCACCGGGACACTCACCCCGGTAGGCGATGGCGTGCTGATCGCGGTGCGACGGTGAGTCCCCAGGCCGCGACCCCCGACGAGAGCCGTACCACCTGCAGGCCGTGCCGAGGGACGGGGCGGCTCACCTCGAACCTCGGCGGACAGGCGCACGAGGTCACGTGTCCCTGGTGCGGGGGCACCGGCAAGTTCACCCCCGGCCGCGACGCGCAGGAAGCGCCCGCCGAAGCCGGCGCCACGCCTAAGAGCGACGAGTAGCGCAGCCCGTCGCACATGCGTCCAGATATTGGACGCACGTGGCTGACGTCACTTGCCTGCGCCGATACAGCCCCTGCCAGAGTCAGGTGCCAAAGGCAAACCGTTCGCGAGGGCGGGACGCAAAGCCACGGACCTCAATGAATGAGGAAGCCGGGTTGCCACCGAAGGGCTCGACGAGGGGCCGCGATGGCTGGGACCAAGGGTTCTGGCAAGACCCAATCACCAGATCCCAGGAGGATCCATGCTTGCAAAGCTGCGTCGTCGCGCAGAGGAGGAACAGGGCTTCACCCTGATCGAGCTCCTCGTCGTCATCCTGATCATCGGCATCCTCGCCGCGATCGCGATTCCTGCGTTCCTGAGCCAGCAGGCCAAGGCCTATGACGCGGCCGCGAAGTCAAACGTCCGGACCGCGCAGACCGCGATGGAGACGTACGCGACCGACAACAACGGCTCGTATCCGGCGACGGTCGACACTTCGTCGGCGACTGACCCGCTTGTCAAGGTCGAGCCGTCGCTCAACAACAAGCCGTACGTGACCGGGACGTCCACAGGGAGCGACTACACGCTCAATGCGACGTCGAGCGGTCCGAACGGCGCGGCGGTTACCTACACGCTGACGGACACCGCCGGCGTGGTCGTTCGCACCTGCTCCGCCGCGGGTACGGGTGGCTGCCATGCCGCCGACTCGTCCGGCGACATGTGGTAACGGCACCAATTGGTACGTGAAGAAAGGGCGGCCATTTGGCCGCCCTTTCTCTTTGGTGCTCGTATAGCTTCGCGGCTTCTGACGTCCTCCAACTGTTGGTGCCGAGCGCGATTTGTAAGGGAGGCGGGCGTACGGCCGATTAACGCTGTATGCCCTTCGCGCTCGCAGCGGTCGGTGGACTGATCGTCGGCTCGTTTCTCAACGTCGTCGCCTACCGCCTCCCACGCCAGGAGTCGCTTGTGGCCCCTGGTTCGAGGTGTCCAGGCTGCAACACCGCGATCAAGCCCTACGACAACGTCCCGGTGGTCGGGTGGCTGCTCCTGCGAGGCCACTGCCGCTCGTGCGGAAACCAGATCTCCGCCCGCTATCCGGTCGTCGAGGCGCTCACCGGCGTGCTCGCCGTCGCCGTCGTGCTCGTCAAGCACTCGGCCTACGACATCGTGCTCGGCCTGGTGCTGGTCGGGATCCTCGTCCCGGTCGCGCTGATCGACCTTGAGCACAGGGTCATCCCGAACAAGATCACTGTGCCGGCTGCGATCGGGGCCGTCGCGATCGGGCTCGCGCTCGATCCGTCGAAGGTCCCCGAGCAGCTGATCGCCGGTGCCGCGGCCGGCGGCTTCCTGCTGCTGTTCGCGCTCCTCTACCCGAAGGGGATGGGGATGGGCGATGTCAAGCTCGCGGCCGTGATGGGCCTCTATCTGGGCCGGTACGTCGCCGTCGCGATCCTGTTCGCGGTGCTGGCGGGGACGGTGGTGGGTGGCCTGATCATGGCCAGGCGCGGCGTCGCCGAGGGTCGGAAGACCGCCGTTCCGTTCGGTCCGTTCCTGGCCGCCGGCGGCGTTTTCGCGCTGCTCGCAGGCCCCGCGATCGTTCACTGGTACCTGCACTCGTTCGCCTGAGGCAAGACGCGTCCAGGCCGGCCTGGACGACTTCAACTAGCCGCCCGGTACCGCCGATGAAGCCGGTGAGTTATGGCGAGCAAGAGCATCGTCGGATTGGACATCGAGCCCGGATACGTCGCCGCCGCGCTGGGGAGCGACGCCCGGATCTCGGTCGAGCGCGCGGTGTACGCGGCGCTTCCGGGCGGCGCTGTTCGCGACGGTGAGGTCGTGGACGTTGACACCGTCGCGAGCGTGCTGCGCGACCTGTTCGCCGAGCACAAGCTGCCGAAGCGGGTGCGGCTTGGGGTCGCCAACCAGCGGATCGTGATGCGGACGATTGACCTGCCGCCACTCCGGGATCCGAAGGAGGTGGCCTCCGCGATCCGCTTCCAGGCCCAGGACCACATCCCGATGCCGCTCGAGCAGGCAGTCCTCGAGCACCAGCAGCTCGGGCTGACGGAGACACCCGACGGCACAAGGATGCGCGTCGTGCTGGTGGCAGCGCGCCGCGACATGGTCGAGCGGCTCCTCGACACGGCAACCCGCGCAGGCCTGCGCCCCCAGGGCATCGACCTCTCGGCGTTCGCGATGATCCGGGCGCTCCATCGGCCCGGGACGGAGCGCACGATTGGCTACGTCAGCGTCGGCGGGATCACGAACCTGGCGATCGCGACGGGCACGACCTGTGTGTTCACGCGCGCGATCACTCACGGCACCGAGTCGATCGCCGGCGACCTGGCCGAGCGACGAGGGCTGACACTCGAGCACGCTCGCCAGTGGCTCCGGCACGTTGGCGCTCGAGGCGCCGACCGACGAGATCGCAGGAGACGAGGGGATCGTCCAGGACGCGCGGTCCGTGCTGAGCGACGCGGTCCGGCAAATCGGCGCGGAGGTCCGCAACACGTGCGACTTCCACCTGATGCAGGAGGGCTCTACCGGCGTCGAGCAGCTCGTCCTGACCGGGCCGGCCGTGGCGATCGCCGGCTTTGCCGAGCCAGCTCGGCGACCAGATCGGACTGCCGGTCGAGGTCGGGCGCACTCCCGAAACGGCCGCCGGAGCGGCCGAAGCCGAGCGGTATGCGGTCGCGGCGGGGCTGACCGTCGAGGAGGTCCCGCGTGAAGGCCGTCAACCTGCTTCCGAGCGGCGGGTCCGGCCGGCGCAGCGGCGGCGGCGTCTCGCTCGGCAGCTCGGCCCGACGCACTTCGTGCTCGGGGCGCTCGTCGTCGTGCTCGCGTACGTGACCGTGGTACGTGCTCACGAACAACTCGATCTCCGCAGCGCAAGAGCCAGATCGCCGGGCTGCATCAGCAGCTCGACCAGGAGCACGCGGTCATCGCACGGTTCAACGCCTACCGACAGTTCGAAAAGCTGGCGCAGCAGCGGGACCAGACCGTTCGCCAGATCGCCGCCAGCCGCTTCGACTGGCACGGAGCGCTGTCGGACCTGTCGAAGGTCGATGCCCGCGAACGCCTCCCTGCAGTCGCTGCTCGCGACGGCGGCCCCCGGGGCAAGCGTGTCCGGGGCGCGGGGGGCAGCACCGGCGCCTCCGCCTCGGAATCTCCGCAGCGACGATCAACGCGCCCGCGTTCGAGCTGAAGGGCTGCACGGCGACGCCAGGACGACGTCGCGCGCTTGATTTCGAGGCTCCGGCTGATCAATGACGTCCAGCGGGTGACGCTCGAGGACTCGAGCAAGGGCATCGGGCCAGCAGGGCGGCCACCGGCGCGGCTTCGACGGCCGGCGCTCAGCGATCCGGCGGCTGCGCCGGCGAACGGCCCGGGATTCGACATGGTCGTGTTCTTCCAGCCGCTGCCCGGAGCGGCGGCGCTCGCGGGTAGCACGCCCGCGTCGGGAGCGACCGCAACGGCCGCCTCGCCTCCCCCGAGCTCCACCACCTCGCAGGCGCGACCCGAAGCACGTCGACGGGGGCAACGAAATGACCGGTCGCGACCGGATGATCCTGGTCGTGATCGCCGCGGTCGTGCTGCTCGTCGCGCCGTACGTGCTGGTGATCTCGCCAAAGCGCGACCAGGCCTCGAAGCTGCAGAAGCAGGTCGCCAGCCTGCAGTCCCAGCTCGACTCGGCACGCTCCGAAGCGGTGAGCGCTCAGGCGGCGCGTGCGCGCCTTCGGGACGAGCTACACCGCGCTCGTCACGGCTCGGTGAGGCCGTGCCGACGGACGACAACACGCCGTCGTTGATCTATCGAGCTGCAGTCCGCCGCCGGCGCGGCCCGCGTCGACTTCCAGAGCCTCACGTACAACGCGGGGAGTGGGGGCAGCACGACTGCCGCCTCGTCGTCCACCGCGCAGGCATCCACGGCCACGCTCCCGCCCGGAGCCACCGTCGGCCCGGCCGGGTTCCCGGTCGAGCCGTTCACGTTCAGCTTCCAGGGCAACTTCTTCCATCTCGCCGACTTCCTCGGCCGGCTCCAGCGCTTCGTGCAGATGGGGGATCAGAAGCTGTCGGTCAGCGGGCGGTTGATGACGCTGAACGCGATCAGCCTCGGCCCGGGCACCGAGCGGCTTCCCGCAGATCACCGCGACGATCTCCGCCAGCACCTACCTGCTTCCGGCGTCTCAGGGTCTGCTCAACGGCGCCACTCCGCTCGGCCCGGCGACCCCCGGCGCTCAGACTGTTTCCACTCCAAGCGGCGGCTCCTCGACCGCCGGCGTCTCCGCCCCGACCGCGGTGGTCGCGACGCCCGGTCCGATGAGACTCGACGCGGACCGGGCCAAGGCCGGATTGGCGAAGCTGGCGGGCGACCTGCGGGGAACCCGGCTGTGGCCGCTCGTGATCGTGATGCTCGTCGCGATCGTGGCGGTCCCGATCGCACTGTCGAAGTCTTCGACCGCCACGCCCATCGCCTCCGTTCCGGGGACGGTGCCGGCTCCTTTGCACGACACGGCGCTGCCAGCACTGAACGTCGAGTCGAAGGCGGGCGCGTCACATCTCTCAGGGCACGGGCGGGATCCGTTCGCGCAGAAGGGCTCGAATCAGACGACCGCGCAGTCGGGTGCGACCACGACGTCCCCGTCCGGCTCCGGGTCGGGATCGAGCTCGAGCGCGAGCACGAGCGGGACGACCGGCGGCGGGGCGACGACGTCGGGCTCGGGCGGGTCGCCCAGTCCTTCGTCGGCCCCGCCGCAGTCGACTTCTTCGCCGCCGCCGTCGATCACACCCCCCAGCAAGCACCCGGCACCCGACCGCCGGGCTCACCACCGAATCAGGCCTACCAAGTCTCAGTCGGGATCACCAACTCGTCAGGCGGGCGTCGACACGGTCGATCCGCTGATGCGGCTCAGCCCGCTACCGAGCGCGCAGCAGGCGCTCGTGGTCGAGCTGGGCGTGCTCAAGGGCGGCCGCCGCGTGCTGTTCGCGGTGCGGCCGGGGACGGTCGTCGGCGGTCCGGGGACGTGCACTCCCGGGCCGATCGACTGCGAGATCCTGTCGCTTGGCCAGGACCAGACGGAGGGCATCGTCGCTCCAGACGTCGACTGGCGCGGTTCCGGTAGCCGACTTTGCGGTGACCGGCATCACCGCCGCGCAGCTACCCCTCCGTCGCCGCCGCCGATCGAGGCCCGCCGGGCGGAATCGCAAAGCTGGCCGCCGGATCCTCGATGATTCGGCGCAGCTGAGCGCCCTCTCGCTGTTCCCGTACGACCCGGGAACCGGGGCGGTCGATCGAACTCGCACGCTGAGCACCGGAGACGCTCGATGAGCCGACGACTCCACCTGGCTGGCTGGTCGTGTTCAGCCTCGCGATCGCGCTGCTATGCGCGGCGGAGCGCCCAGGCGCTCGTGGTCGACATGACGCCTCGGGCCAGTCGACCGTCCCTACAGCGCATCTGACCAGAGCGGCTACGACGGAGTCGCGCTAGTCCCGGACACATGCTCGGATCTGACGGTCGGCGGGACGTGCGCCGGGCTGACGGCGAAGGGGATCCCGACGGTCGCCTCGAGCGGGCCGTGCGCGGATCCTGCGCTGACGCCGGACCTGATACTCCCGAATACCGGGATCTGCTCCCACGGCGGCGCCGTAATCGGCCAGCAACGAGACGTTTGCGCTGACGTGGGATCCCAGCCGTGCGTACTGGGCCGGGACCGCGGCTACGTCGAGCAGTTCCTGCGCGACGTGGCCGATGGAAGCGGCTCGCTCGGACTCGCCGTACGCTGTGACCCCGGAGTATATCGGGAGCCAACGGCCGGGCCCAGAACAACTCGAAGTACGGGGGCGGCTGCATCGACTTACGGGGTGACGTGGTGGGTCCGCGTGCGAGTTCGGCGACCCGACCGAGGCCGGGCACGACTACCCCGGCGACGGATGCAGCCTTGACTGGTGACTCGTTCCTGAACGTCTCCAAGGTCGGCCCGAACACGGTGTGCCTGACCGATGCTCAGCTCCGGGCCGAGCTCGTCGACGATGATCGATCAAACGGGCATCCTCGGCCGGACCCAGCCCGGTTACAAGCCGGTGGTCACGCTGCTGGTGCCGGCCGGCGTCGAGACCTGCATGGAACCGGCGGCAAAGCTCTGTTCGATCAACGGCAACCTCACGCCGCCACCCGTGGCGATCGACGACGGGCAGCGGGGGCCTCCCCGCGGGCGCCTATAAGGTGAAGATCACGTACCTGACAACCACGGGCGAAGACCTGCCCGGCGCGACCGAGGCGGTTACTGCCGGTCCCGGGTCGTCAATCACGATCGATTCGCCCGCCCCGGCGACGGGGTGGACGGTTGGTACGCGTACATGATGGGCCCTGGGCAGACCACGTTCCAGCGGATAGGCACTCGGTGAGTGCCGTCGGCTCGCCGATCACCATGATCGACCTACCGACGACAGCCGTCGCACCGCCGCATACGCCGTTTTACTGCTCCTATCACTCACAGGTGAGCATCGACGGCACCGAGGTTGCCTACGTAGTGCAGCCGTGGTCGGCGTTACGGCATGCGACGAGCCCAATGCGCCTCCGGTCCCGGCCACCCCGACTCCCCAGCCGCTGGCCATGGCGGTTGGGGCCCGGCTCGTGAGCCCGCTCAGCCAGTCGCAGATCGCGACGATCGTCAACCCCGGCCTCGACGGGTGGTTCGCGCTGGACGGCTCAGAGATCAACGACAACCACGGGTGCGTGCCGCTCGCGGGCGGTCGACAGCGTGACCGTCGCGCAAGAGCTCAGAACCCCTACCTGCTCCAGCACGAATTCAACAACGCCGGAGTGATCGAGAGCGATCCGAACACATACTTCGGGTGCGCGCCCAACGTGCTGCTGTCACCCGGCCTTCGTCGTGCCGAGCTCCGTCACCCAGGGAGACGTGGTCCAGTTCGACGGCTCGGCGACAGCCTCGACGCTGATGGTCCCCAACAGCGGGTACGCCTGGAACTTCGGCGACGGCAGCACGGCGACGGCCCGAGCGTCGTCCACAGCTTCGCGAGGGCCGGGAATTATACCGTCAAGCTACCGTCATCGACCGGGGCGGCAACGTCCGGACGCTCACCCAGACGATCGAGGTGCTGGGCCCGAACGGGGAGCCGCCGGTGACGGCCACAGGAACCGGCGCCGGAACGGGAGCCGGCGCCGGCCCCACCACGGGAACGACGACCGGCACGACCACGACCCCAACGACCACCACGACCAGCAAGCCGCCGCCAAGCCGTCCTCACCTCCAGGTCAAGCTCCAGCTGATGCCGCAGGCCTTGAAGGGCGTGCTGCGCTCCGGCATGACGGTCGTCGTCTCCTCCAACGAGAAGGCTGACGGCTTCGCGTCGATCTCGATCCCGCGCAGCGCCGCCAAGCGAGTGCACCTGAAGACGGGAAGCGGCCCGTCGGTCGTGATCGCCCAGGGCACCGTCGCCGGGATCGCCAGCGGGAAGACGTCACGCTCCGCCTGCGGTTCTCGCGCTCGGACGCGACGAAGCTGAAGGAGCTGCGCCACGCGGTCCTGACGGTCCGGATGACGCTGACCGCGACCGGTGGCCAGCACTACGCTGGCGACGTCGCCGGTCACTACTGAGCCGCGCCCGTAATCTTCAGCGCCGATGGCGCTGCGTATGACCACGGCCGGCGAGTCGCACGGCCCCGGCCTGACCTGCATGCTCGAAGGGCTGCCCGCCGGGCCTCGAGCTCGATCGCGACGCGATCAACCGCGACCTGGCGCGCCGCCAGCTCGGGCACGGGCGCGGCGGACGGATGAAGATCGAGCGCGACCAGGTCGAGGTGACCGGCGGCGTGCGCCACGGGCGGACGCTCGGCGGGCCGATCGCGCTGCAGGTCGTCAACCGCGACTACGCCAACTGGGAGGAGCGGATGAACCCGTGGCCGGTGGAGGCCGCGGTCGCGGAGGTGCACCTGCCGCGCCCCGGTCACGCCGACCTCGTCGGCACGCAGAAGTACGGGCTGACCGACGTGCGCGACATCCTCGAGCGCGCGAGCGCGCGCGAGACCGCCGCGCGGGTCGCCGGCGGCGCGGTCGCCAAGGCGTTCCTGCGCGCGCTCGGCGTCGAGGTCTTCTCGCACGTGATTCAGATCACCGCCGTCACGCGCCCCGCGGCGCGACGACCTGACGCCCGGCCGACTTCGCGGACGTCGACGAATCGCCCGTGCGCTGCCTGGATCCGGACGCGAGCGCGGCGATGGTCGAGGAGATCAACCGTCTGCGCAAGGCGAACGAGTCGCTCGGCGGCGTGTTCGAGGTGCGCGCGTTCGGGCTCGTGCCCGGGCTGGGCTCGCACGTCTCGTGGGAGGAGCGGCTCGACGGCCGGCTCGCGCCAGGCGATCCTCTCGATCCAGGCGATCAAGGGCGTCTCGATCGGCGACGGGTTCGAGGTCGCCGGCGTGCCGGGCTCCGCAGGCCCACGACGAGATCTTCTGGGACGCGGAGCGCGGCTACTACCGCGAGACGAACCGCGCGGGCGGGGTCGAGGGCGGGATGACCACCGGCGAGCCGCTGGTCGTGCGCGGCTGGATGAAGCCGCTGCCGACGCTGACCAAGCCGCTGCGCTCGGTCGACATCGCGACCCACGAGCCGGCCGAGGCGCTGCGCGAGCGAACCGACTCGTGCACCGTGCCGGCGGCCGGCGTCGTCGGCGAGGCGATGGTCGCGTTCGTGCTCGCGGACGCCTACCGGCGAGAAGTTCGGCGGCGACCACATCGACGACGTCAGGGCGGCGCTGCGCGCATACCAGGAGCGGATCGGATGGCGGCAGACCTGAGCCGGGAGACGGCGGCCCGGTTCGCGCCGCCCGCCGCGCGATCGTCTGCATCGGCTTCATGGGCGCCGGCAAGACGACGGCCGCGCGCAGCGCGGCGGACGCGCTCGGGACCGAGGCGGTCGACGTCGACGCGGTGATCGAGCGGCGGCTCGGCAAGCCGATCGAGCGGATGTTCGACGAGGACGGCGAGGCGGCGTTCCGCGCGATCGAGGAGCAGGTGACGCTCGAGCTGCTGAGCGGCTCCGGCGGCGCGGGTGCTGTCGCTCGGCGGCGGCGCGATCGGCAGCGAGGCGGTGCGCGACGCGCTCGCCGACCAGCTCGTGATCTGGCTCGACGTCGACGCCGAGACGGCGTGGCGCCGCGCGCAGGCGACCGGCGCGGCCGCTGGCGCGCGATCGCGGCCGGAGTTCGAGCGCGCTGCACGTCGAGCGCCAGCCGCTCTACGCGGCGCTGGCGGACGTGATCGTCCCGTCCGAGCGCTCGCAGGCGATGGCCGCAGGTGCTGCGAGGCGCTCGAGGCGCTGCCCGCCGGCACGAAGCTGCTGTGGGCGGCGAGCGACTCGGGCGACTACCCGGTGTACATCGGCGCGGGGCTGCTCGAGCGGCGGCTTCTGGCCGCCGGCCGTCGACGGCCGCCGCTTCCTGGTGACCGACGGGCACGTCGGGCGGCTGTACGGCGGACGCGCTGCGAGCCGCTCGCGGGCCGGGTCGCGATCATGCCGGGCGAGCAGTCGAAGACGGTCGCGCACGCCGAGATCGTGTGGACCGAGCTGGCGCGCGCGGGGATGACGCGCGCGGACGTCGTCGTCGCGCTCGGTGGCGGCGTGGTCGGCGACCTCGCCGGCTTCTGCGCCGCGACCTACCAGCGCGGGAGTCCGCTACGTGCAGGTGCCGACGACGCTGGTCGCGCAGGTCGACTCGGCGTACGGCGGCAAGACCGGCGTCGACCTCGCCGAGGCGAAGAACTACGTCGGCGCCTACCACCAGCCGGTCGGCGGTGATCGTCGACCCCGCGACGCTGGCGACGCTGCCCGCCGGAGGAGCTCGCGGCGGGCTACGCGGAGGTGGTCAAGACCGCGCTGATCGCGGGCGGCGAGCTGTGGCAGCGGGTCCGCGCGGGCGCCGACCCGACCGACCCCGAGGTGATCGTCGCCTGCGCGCGGACGAAGCTCGCGATCGTCGCCGCGCGACGAGCGCGACGCCGGGGCCTGCGGCAGGTGCTGAACCTCGGCCACACGGTCGGTCACGCGATCGAGGCGGTCACGGGCTACGCGCGCTACCGCCACGGCGAGGCGGTCGGCGCTCGGGCTGCTGGCCGCGCTGCGGCTCTCCGGGCGGCCGCGAGCTGCGCGAGGAGGTCCGCGAGCTGCTCGCGCGCCACGGGCTGCCGACCGCGCTCGACGGGGTCGACCCGGACGCCGTCGTGATGGCCACCGCGCGCGACAAGAAGCGGCTGGGCGAGCGCCCGGTCCCGTTCGTGCTGCTCGACGCTCCCGGCGAGCCGCGCGCCGGGCTGCGCGGTCGAGACGCGGCGCGCTGATCGAGCGCGGTCAGGGAGCTCGCGCTGATGAACGTCGTCCGGAA
Source organism: uncultured Solirubrobacterales bacterium (assembly GCA_963770735.1). Classification (GTDB taxonomy): domain Bacteria; phylum Actinomycetota; class Thermoleophilia; order Solirubrobacterales; family Solirubrobacteraceae; genus Palsa-465. The sequence goes on from CAVYRB010000003.1 coordinate 1,423,706, forward strand.
CCGCATCGAGGTGATGCACGGCGTCAACCTCGACCAGCTCGGCCGCCGCGATCCCGCGCAGTACGGGACGCTGACGCTCGAGGAGCTCGAGGGCGGATCAACGGCGGCCGCAGCGAGCTGGGGCTCGGACACGCGGTTCTTCCAGACCAACCCCGAGGGCGAGTTCGTCGAGCGCCTGCACCGGCTCGACGGCCTCGCCGACGGGCTGATCCTCAACCCGGGCGCGTGGACGCACTACTCCTACGCGATCCGCGACGCGCTCGAGATCGCCGGGCTGCCGGCCGTCGAGGTCCATCTCTCCGACGTCGACGACGCGCGAGCCGTGGCGCCGGCAGTCGGTGATCGGCGACCTGTGCGTCGCGCGGGTGATCGGCAAGGGCGTCGGCGGGTACCGTGAAGCGCTCGAGCGGCTGCGAGAGGAGCTCGAACAGATGAGCGACCACGTGCAGGCGCCTGGTCGACGCTGCTGGCCGAGGCCGGGGTCGACGTGCTGCTCGTCACCGGGCTCGTCAACGTGCGCTACCTGACGGGCTACACCGGCACCAACGGGCTCGCGCTCGTCGGGCCGACGAGCTGCGGACGTTCGCCACCGACTTCCGCTACCGCGAGCAGGTCGCCGAGCGAGGTCGATCCGGCGTTCGAGCGCCGCGAGCGTCCCGCGGGACCTGCTCGAAGGCGCTCGCCGACGTGCTGCCCGGCGGAGCGGTCCGGCTCGGCTTCGAAGACGGGCACGTGTCGGTGCGCGGACTTCGATCGCCTGCGCGAGCAGCTGCCCGAGCGGATCGAGCTGGTCGCTGCCGATGGACTGGTCGAGCGGCTGCGCGCGGTCAAGGGCGCCGACGAGGTCGCGCGGATGCGCGGCCGCGGCGGCGGTCGCCGACGAGGCTTTCCGGACGGTCGTGCGGGCGCGGCCTGGTCGGGCAGCACCGAGCGCGAGGTCGCGCTCGCACTCGAGGTCGAGATGCGCCGGGCGCGGAGCGCGGCGGCCGAGCTTCGACTCGATCGTCGCCGCGGGCCCGCACGGGGCGCTGCCGCACGCCCAGCCGCGGGACGTCGAGATCGACCGCGGACCAGCTGGTGGTGATCGACTGGGGCGCGGAGCTCGACGGCTACTGCTCGGACTGCACGCGGACGGTCGCGACCGGCGAGCTCGACGGCCGCGCGAACGAGGTCTACGAGCTCGTGCTCGACGCCCAGGAAGCCGGGCTCGGGGCGGTCGGCGCTGGGGCGATCGCACGCCGCGAGGTCGACTCGGCCGCGCGCATGGTGATCGACGCAGCCGGCTACGGCGAGCAGTTCGGTCACGGGCTCGGCCACGGCGTCGGGCTCGAGATCCACGAGGGGCCGCGTCTGTCGCAGACGCTCAGACGACACGCTCGCGGACGGGAACGTCGGTCACCGTCGAGCCGGGCGTGTACCTGCCCGGCGAATTCGGGGTGCGGATCGAGGACCTCGTGATCGCGCGGCAGGATGGGCCGGAGATCCTGACCGAGATTGGCAAGCAGCTGACGGTCGTCGACTGAGCTGCCCCGGGTCCCGGCCGAGGGCCGCTACCCTCAACCGCCGTGATCAGCACCAACCAGTTTTGAAAGCGGCGACTGAGCATATCGTCCAGCCGGGACGATCAGTTGTCCCATCCGGCTTCCCAAGCCGTTCCGGCGTCGGGGACGGTTCACGGTGTTCGGCACGAATCGCCTTGACTCTCGCGACTGCAATTCGTAGCCGGCAGCGGCCTACACGCGCTGCTCGACGCGGCTCCGGAGGGCGAGCGGGACGGCCGGGAGTTCGCGATTGTGCCGGGCGCCGCCGCCGGTGATGCGCGTGCTGGAGGTCGTGAAGCTCGAGCATCTGAGCAGGCAAGGCCCCCGGATGCTCCATCGATTGAGGCGGGTCAGCTCGGTCGCGGGAGTTCGGCCCAGACGGTGTAGCCGCACGAGTCCCGCTCGGTTCCCCAGGCGCTGCTTAGTGCCTGCACGATCTTCAGACCCATGCCGCCCAGCTCCATCGGTCGTTCAGCGACCCCGGCGTCGCTCTCCGAGCGCCCGGGATCCTTCACGTCGATTCGAAGCGCGCCGTTCGCCGTGACGCGAACGATCAGGAAGTCAGCTTTGGTGCATTGGGAGTGAAGCACCGCGTTGCTCACCAGCTCGCTGGCCACGAGAATCGCATCCCCGGAGATCCAGCCAATCCCGGGAAGCTGACCCATAGCATCGCGTACGGCGACGGGCGCGTGAACATCGCAGCGCACACGGAGCCGCAAAAGCTCTCCCGACATCACCAGGCGACGTACCCTGCTCGCGTTCCTATGCAACACCAGCGCGGACACCGGGACCGCGGGCGTGCCGCCCCTGTAGCAGCGGCCTCTGCACTACACGCAACGCACAAACGAAGACCTCACGAGACCGGACAGTCCGCATGCAACCCGCCGCTCGCGCGAAGGCGGGCTCCGGCTGGGCTACTTCTTGCCAGCGCTACCTGAGCCGCGTGACCGGGTCGCCGCCGACTTCCCCGCTTGCTTGGCCGCCTCGCCGGCAGCGCTGGCGACCTTCTTGGTCGCGCTGACCACGCCACCCGCGGCCCGCCGCGCCTGACCGGCGGCCTCTCCGGCCGCCTTGCCTTGGCGGGTTGCCGCCGCCTTCGTGCCAGCACTCTGTGACCGCGCCTTCTTCTGATTGCGCTGTCGTGTCGCAGCTGCCTTCTTTGCCGCCGCCGAACGGTCGGCTTTCGTCTGGGTCATCGCTCCTCCTTTGTGCGTTCGGGGACCGATCCGGTCCTACCCGTGCACCGGGATCGCACGCAACCTTTCAGACGCAGGGAGTCCGCCAAGCGCGCCTCGCGGGTTCGCGAGGACGCGCGGCGGCCCGCCCGGGGTCGTTCACAGAGATGCCGGCGCACAACTCTTCGCCTGGCCGCCGGAAACGGCGACGGTCAAGGCTGCTGCGCCCCGCCCCAGCCCGGACTGGTCGAGATCGCGCGTGGTCCATCCGCTGGATCGTGTGACGTGTCCGTCGTTGCCGGAGGTCTAGCGGTGTTGGTCGATCAGTAGCTTTGCCATCGCTTGGGCGCGTTTGGCGGCCTCGGGGTCGCCGGCAGCGGCGCAGACGATTGATCCTTTCATCAGGATGTGCCAGGAGCGGGTGAACGATTCGGTGGCCCGCAGACCGGCTTCCTCGGCTAGTTTCGTGATGATCGCGCGGACGTTCCCGAGGTGCTCGATGCTGGCCTTGCCGGCGGGGTGGGTGGCGCCCAGCTCGAGCAGCACGTTTACGAAGGAGTCGGCCTCGAAGTCTTCGCGATGAAACCATTCGTCGAACAGGTCGAAGATCGTCAGCAGCTGCTCCTCCGGAGTCGCGGCACGGCTTCTGGCTTCGCCGTCGATCCAGGCGAGCGTCCATCGCTGCTCGCGCAGGTTGAGGAATTCGAGCACGAGATCGTTCTTGGAGGCGAAGTGGTTGTAGAAGGTGGCCTTGGCGACGCCGGCGCGTTGGATGATTTCGTCGACGCCGACGGCCTGGATCCCGTGGCGGGCGAAGAGCTCGTAGGCCGTCTCGAGGATCCGGTCGCGCGCACTCAGTCTGGCGGCTGGTTCCCGGCTGATTGCCACGCGCTGGATGATACCGCCTAACAGACCGGTCGTTCTGCGATATACAGAACGATCTGTGGACCAAGCCCCATCAGCTCCCTGTTTGTTTGCAACTCCCTCACGTAGCAGTGCTTGACAGACCGGTACGTCTGCTGTAGATAGACGAGTCTGTCTGGCCGTTATCGGATTGGAGGTGAACAGGATGGCCTCGCCCGACGCGTGCTTCAGTCGCGCTGTTCCTAGCAACGACACTGCCGACCCAGCGAACCGCCGGCTGGTGAGCCCGGATCTCGATGGACGGGCCGGGACACCCGTCGAATACACGCCGACACCGTTCGAGGTGCGTCGTGTGGATCATCCGCTCGGCGTCGTCTTGGTTTTGCGCGGAGAGTTGGATTTGGCCACGGTCCCGCTGCTGGAGGAGCACTTGAATCGCGCCATGCGCAGCGGAGCGTCAGTGGTCATCGACCTAGCCGGGCTGGGGTTCATCGACTCCACCGGTCTGGAAGCGCTGTTGCGAGCCGACCGCCAGCTGCGGGCCGCCGATGGGCAACTGGTGCTGTTGAGCGGATCGCCCGCCGTGTACCGCGTTTTTCAGCTCGCGGGCATGGATGGTTATTTCGAATGGTCCGATGCCCCAACCGCGCAGACCGCGCCCGAGCCCGACGGAGAACTCGGAGGAACGATCCGATGAGTCCCGCTGCGATTGGGCGGGACGGTGGTTCCCGCGAGTTGTTCGAAGCCTGGCGACGCGACCAGGACCCACGTGCCCGCGAGCGTCTCGTTGAGCGCTATCTGCCGCTGGCGCGCAAGCTCGCCGCTCGCTACCGCGGCGCGGCCGGGGAGCCGTTCGACGATCTGCTCCAGGTCGCAAGCCTCGGACTGCTGAAGGCGCTCGACCGGTTCGACCCGGACCGCGGAAGGGCGTTCTCCTCATTTGCGGTACCGACGATCCTGGGCGAGCTGAAACGCTACTTCCGCGACACCGGCTGGTCCGCTCACGTCCCGCGCGGCGCACAGGAGCTGGCACTCAAGGTGCAGCAGGCCGAGCAGGCGGTCAGCCCTCGACTCGGGCGACCACCGAGCCCGGACGAGCTCGCGCAATACATGGAGGTGACCGTCGAGCAGGTGATCGAAGGGCTGGAGGCCGCGGCCGCTCACCACGCCGCCTCGCTCGAGCAGCCTCACCACGAGCTGGACGGCGAGCTGCGATCGCTCGGCGATGCGCTCGGCGAGGAGGACCCTCGCTTCGATCAGGTCGACGCGAGCCTCACGATCACCTCCGCCATACGCCGGCTATCCGAACGTGAGCAGCACGTCCTAGAGCTGCGCTTCTACGGCGAACTCACCCAGAGCGAGATCGCCAAACGGATCGGCGTCTCGCAAATGCAGGTGTCTCGAATCCTCCGTCGCGCGCTCGCGCGCCTGCGCGAGTACACCCCCACAGAAGCTCACCCGGATCAGCTGGTGCAATCCGCCGGAACCAACGACAGACGCCGCTAGGGGGCTCTCTCTCCCCATCGCGCGGCGGGACGCAACGACGGTACGCGTCCCGCCGCGCCCCTCCTCGCGTTGCCGGGACACCGCTGTTCCATCCGGTCTCCCTCCTCATCGAGCAGAGCGATACGAACTAGCCGTTGGACCGAAGAGCGCAATTCGGCGTTGATACGCCGACGACGTCCGCTACGAAGTCGCTCTTCTCCGCGGGACTCCCGCCGTGCAGCGCGTGTTCGAGCTCGTCGGAATCTCTGATGCCCTCCCGTTTGTCGGCCCCACGCTTGGCGGCGTCTCGAGGGAGCCGCGCTCGTCGTTCAGCCGCCGGCGCCATGACCTGTCGCGGCCACGGCTGCGCGGTCTGGGGAGAGCGCCTGCGCGGCCATCGCTCCGCGCTCGCGTTCGAGAGTCTCGCGCTGGGAGCGGGCGCGGTCGGCTAGGCGCCTGAGCTGGTCCGCGTCGAGCTCGGGGTGAGTGTCGACTACGCTCAGGAGGGCTTCCCACAGGCAGAGCTTGCCCTCGACGCCGAGCGACATCGCCTCGAGCGCGAGGAACCGGCCGAGCTCTTCATCTCCGGAGGTCACGCCGCTGAACTTCGGGCGTCCGAGCTTCTCGGCGATCCAGGTGGTCGCCTGCTTGAGCGCGCTGCGGTCGATGTCGAGACGGTCCATCAAGGCCATCAGCTCGTCGCGGTCCTCGTCGATGTCGGAGGCCAGCGAGCTCATCGTGTCGCCGAGCGGTGTGCCTGCGGTGTCGTCGGCCAGCTGGCTGGCGTGGTCGCGGCCGAAGGTCGCGCCGGCGAGATGGTCATTGAGGTAGGTGGCGAGCTCGTCACTCATCCTGTGGTCTCCTTGTTCAGTGATGTCAGGGGATGGACAGCCGGGCCTTCGAGGACGCGTCCGTCGACGGCGTCGAAGCGCGAGCCGTGGCAGGGGCAGTCCCAACTGCGCTCGGCGGAGTTGAAGCGCAGGATGCAGCCGAGGTGTGTGCAGCGCAGCGATACGGCGTGCACGGTGCCGTCCGGCTCGCGGTAGACGCCTGTCTTCCGGATGCCTTCGCGCACGACCTCGCCCTCACCCTCTCGTGTCTCGGCCGTTGAGCCGGCAGTTCCGGGCCGGAGTCGGTCGGCGATGAGGTCGAACGAGAACTTGGCGCCCAGCCGCGCGAGCTTCGGCAGTCCGCGGGTCCCGATGCGAGCCGGGTTGAATTTGGCTGACCAGGGGTTCTCACGGCCGGCGATCAGATCGCTGATGATCGATGCGGCGAATGTGCCGCTGGTGAGCCCCCACTTGTGAAAGCCGGAGGCGACGAACAGCCGCGATGAGCGGGGGTGGTATCGCCCGATGACCGGCAGGTGATCCCAGCTGACCGGATCTTGCGCTGACCAGCGGTGAGCGATGTCCGTTACGTCCCAGTACTTACGGGCGAACTGCTCGAGGCGTTTGAAGCGCTCCGGCGACGCGTCGCGGGAGCCGGCGGGGTGTCCCTCGCCGCCGACGATCAGCAGCTCCCCGTAGGAGCGAATCGAACGCGTCGATGATCCAGTCGAGATCGACATCCCATCGGGAACCTGACCGCGTATCCGCGCAGCGATGCAATAGGAGCGGATCGGCTCGAGCCGGGGGAAGAACAACCCGCGGTCGAGTAGCGGGTAGTGGGCTGCATCGACCACCTGCCCAGCGGTGATCGCCCCATGGGTGGTTTCGACGCGGCACGGCGCACCGGACTCGACACCGAGCGCTCGCATGTCCTCGAGCACGACCGAGCCGTCCCCGTCGACTGACCGCGCGAGTCCTTGGACGTATCGGACCGGGTGCAGCTGGAGCTGATCATCGAGCCGGACGGCGCCGTGGGTACGAAACGGGAGGCCGGAATCGTCGACCAGCTCGACCGCGAGCCCAGCGGCATGAGCGGCGGCTTGCTCGGTCTCGACGGTCGACCGCTGATCGCCGTCTGGGGCATACGTGAACGCCGCCCTGCGCTCCAGGTCGCAATCAATCCGCTCCTCCTCGGTTAGCCGTGCGATCTGTTCGACGCCGGCGAGACTCGCCTCCGCATATACGGCCGTGGCCTCCTCGCCGTGGTAGCGCCGCAGCGTGTCGTAGATCGTCTGTTGCAGCGCGCTGACCTTGGCGGTCGTGCAACCGGTTACGCCCGCCCCCACTCGACGCGCTTCGATCACCGCGACGCGCGCGCCATCGCGCTTCAGCATCAGCGCGGTCGTGAGCCCCGTGATGCCTGCACCGATCACCGCGACGTCAACCTCGAGCCCGCGAGTCAGCGCTGGGTACTTTTGCGCGTCAGGGCCCGCAAGCCACAGCGATTCATCCGCCGAGATCGTCATCTCAATGACCTCCTACCCGATCTCACGTCTCACGCATCGAGGCTGCCTGCCTCGCTGTCGTGCAGGAGCGCCGACGCAACTCGCGAAATACGGCAACCGATGTCAGGTCGCCTGCCGGATGGGCTGACACTCGAGCGCAATCGGGACCTGCGCGGGCGCTCGCAGCCCGTGTGGTACCGGCGAGCGCTCCTCTCCCTGATCGCCGTCCTGCCCGTGCTCGCGCTACTGAACGTCTTCGGGCAGCACCCAACGGTCAGCTCGGCCCACGTGTCTGCGGCGGATCTCGTGGTCACTGCACCGGCGCGCTTGCGTAGCGGGCTGATCTTCCAGGTGCGCGTCCAGGTGACAGCGCATCAGGACATCTCGATGCCGCAGCTCGTCTTCTCTCGTGGCTGGTGGGAGTCGATGAGCGTGAACTCGCTCGAGCCCAACCCCAGCGACGAGGGCACCCAGAACGGCAGCGTCGTCCTCTCTTACAACGGACTCCCTGCGGGGCACACGCTGATCGTGTGGCTGTACTTCCAGGTCAATCCGACGAACGTGGGCAAGCGGACGGAGGACGTCGAGCTCGAGGACGGCTCCAAGCCGATCGCCCGCGTACACCGCTCCCTGACGATCTTCCCCTGAGCCATGGACCTCGTCATCCGTGCAACCGTCATCTTTGCCTTCATTTTCCTGGTCACCCGCATCTCCGGGCGGCGCGAGCTCAGCTCGCTCGAACCGTTCGACGTGATCCTGCTCGTCGTGCTCGGCGATCTCGTGCAGCAGGGGATCACCCAGAGTGACGAGTCGGTCACAGGCACGTTGATCGTCATCTCCACGGTCACGCTGCTGTCGGTCGCCGTCGGCTGGGTCTCGTTTCGCTCGCGGAAGGTCCGAGTCGTGACCGAAGGCGAGCCGATCGTCTTGGTGCAGGACGGGCGCGTGATCGAACGCAACCTGCGCCGTGAACGCCTGACTCGCGGCGATCTCGAAGAGGAAGCGCGGCGACAGCAGATCTCATCGCTCGAGGACATCCGGTGGGCGATCCTCGAGAAGGGCGGCTCGATCAGCGTGATCCCCAAGGGTTGATCGACCTCGCGCCGCAGACCGTCGCGCTTCGGCCCCAGGCGCGTCGAGCCGGCCGTCGCTGAGCCGCTCCGCCAGGCGCGACGCGAGCGCCATGATTGTGAGCGCCGGGTTCGCGAAGCCCTGCGTCGGCATCACGCTGCCGTCGGCGATGAACAGGTTCGGGATTCCCCAGGCGCGGTGGTCTGAGTCGACCACGCTGCGCTCGGGGTCGGTTCCCATCCGGCAACCGCCGACCAGATGCGCGTAGCGGTCGATCGACAGCACGTCTTGGGCCCCGGCGGCCTCCCAGATGTCATGCAGGGTCCGCTTGGCGTAGGCGATGTTCTTGCGGTCGTTCTCGCACTGGATGTAGTCAGCGATCGCAGCGCCGACGTTCCGTGCGAAGCGGTTCAACCGCCAGCAGGCCAGCCCGTCCGTCTCACCAGCCTCGATACGCGCCATCGCGGCACGTAGCCCCGGTCGCGCCTGCGTACCCCCGGACTCATCCTCGTCGACGTGCCACGCGACGATCTCGACGTTGCGGTAGTCAGCCCACCGCTGGATCGCCTCTCGCTGCACATTGGGCGAGATGTAGCCGGGGCCTCCGCGTCCCATACGCCGCGATACCCTCACGTAGCCGTCCATCCGAGTAGGTCCCACGGGCCTCATAACGTACCTCCATATATGCCAATTAGCACGAACCAGTTCCGCAACGGCACTCACATCGACGTCGACGGGACGATCTTCAAGATCATCGAGTTCCAGCACGTGAAGCCCGGCAAGGGCGGGGCGTTCGTGCGGACCAAGCTCCGACGGACCACCGACGGCGCGGTGATCGACCGTACGTTCCGCGCGGGGGAGAAATTCCGGCCGGTCCGCACCGAGACGCGGAGGATGCAGTACCTCTACCAGGACGGCACCGACGCCCACTTCATGGACGCCGAGACCTACGAGCAGCTGACGATTCCGACCACGGCGCTGGCCGAGGCGCTGCGGTGGATGAAGGACGCATCCGAGTTCGAGCTGCTCTATATCGACGACGAGCCCGCCGACGTGCAACTGCCGGCCGCGACCGACCTCGAGGTGACCGAGACCGAGCCGGGGCTGCGTGGCGACACCGCGTCCGGCGGCGGCACCAAGCCGGCCGTGCTCGAGACCGGAGCCAAGATCCAGGTGCCGCTGTTCATCAACGTGGGCGACGTCGTCCGCGTCGACACCCGCTCGGGCGAGTACGTCTCGCGTGCTTAGGACCGACCAGCGGCGCGCCGCGGTCTGGGCCCTCTACCAGAGCGACCTCCTCGGGTTGCCGCTCGACGACGTCTTCCCGCGCGACACCCACGGGTTCACGCGCGAGCTCGCGCAGCTGGTCCGCTCCCACCAGGCCGAGCTCGACGAGCTGATCTCGAGCCACGCGACCGGCTGGACGCTCGAGCGAATCGCGCCGCTCGAGCGCTCGATCCTGCGGGTCGGGCTGACGGAGATGCTGTACGCCGATCAGGTCCCCGGAGAGCGGGAGATCCCACCCGCGGGTGCGATCGACGAGGCGGTCGAGACAGCGAAGAAGTTCTGCGGCGCCGAGGCCCCGGCGTTCGTCAACGGCGTGCTCGGCGCCGTTTTGCGGGAGCGAGCCGGCACGAGCCTCGGCTCGGTCCGCTCGGACGAACCGTGACGGTGATCGCCCGCGCGCCCCGACAGGCGGCGATCTCGAGCACCGACGCGCCTCGCCGTGAGGCGATCGCGCCGCCGCTCACCGTGACGCCGTAGCGCCCGCCGTAGACCAACGCAGGCGTCGCGACCTCGGTCAGCGAGCGCGCCGCGAAGCGTCCGCGGCCGGATGCGCGCGTGGTCGAGTAGCGAACGCTGAGCGTGCGCGACGCTCGGTCGAACGACCATGATTGGGGCGTCCCGGCGATCACCTGCGGATAGGGCTCGACCAGCGCGCCGGGCGTCCCGGCGACCAGGTTCGAGCCGCGTGGAGGCTTGGCGGGATCGACGACGATCCCCGGCTGGCCGGTGTCGGTCGGCGCTCCGCAACTGCAGTAGGACCACTCGAGCCACGGCACCATCTCGCGGTCGGCGCGCGCGAGCATGTCCTGGAGGTAGGCGACGTCGGTGGTCGAGCCGAACTCGGTCATCATCAGGGCCTCGTGGGTCAGGTCCACCTGGCCGAGCGCGTGCGAGAACACCATGTCGTCGAACGTGTCGCACCCTTGGGGGGAGTGCGTCTGGGGCTCGCTCAGGCAGTAGTCGTGAAACGCGAATCCTGCTCGCGGGTCGTCGAGCGCGCCGACGTGGGTCGCGACGCCGTTGTTGAACATCACGTTCGGCTCGTACCAGACGAGTGTGCGCCGGTCGACCTGGCGGATTGCCGCCGCCGCGCGGCGGTCCATCGCGGTCAGCTCGGCGTCGAACGCGGGGCACCCGCTCGGACTGGCGCAGGGCTCCCAGGCGGTGCCCGGGAACGGCTCGTTGAAGAGCTCGTAGCCGAGCACCGAGCTCGAGCCACGAAATCGCGCTGCGACGTGCGCCCACGCACCCGCGAACCAATCCTGCAAGCCACGACCATCCGGTCCCGCGGCGTTGGTGAAGAACTGATCGAGCGCGTGCTCGAGTGCGGGGTTGCCGAGGTAGTTGCCCGGAAAGCCGAGCTTCGGGTTCGGCAGCCCGCCATCCTGGACGGCCCAGTCCGGCGCGCCCTCTCCTTGGAAGCGCTCGTTGTACAGGTCCTGGTGGAAATCGAGCAGCGACAGGACGTGGTGGGCGGCGAGCGTCCTCACGGTCGCCGCGATCTGCCCGAGGTAGCCGGTGTCGATCACCCCCGGCTGGGGCTCGACCGCCTTCCAGATCACCCCGAGGCGCACCGCGTTGAAGCCGATTCGCTGCAGGAATGCGGCGTCGTCCGCACCGAAGCCGGTCGTGCTCGGCGTGTACGGCGCCAGCTTGTAGACCATGTTCGTGCCGTGGACGATCACCACGCGACCCTGCGCGTCGGTGATCCACCGCCCCGCGTGGGACAGCGGGAGCTTCGCCGACGCCTGTGCCACGGACGCCGACGCTCCCGCCAGCAGGCACGCGATACCGCACGCGAGCGCGAGCGAGCTCCTCAGCCTCATCGCGGCAGCTTGCGCGTGAGCGTCACGACCTGCTGGAAGGTCGGGCGGTTCTGGAACGGGAACGGCGGGATCGTGATCGCCGACGCGTTCGTCCAGGTGTTCTGGTCCGCGCACCCCGGCTCGGGGTCCTTCGGGCAGACGCCGCCGTACAGCCGCTGAGGAGTGACGCTCAGCGCGGCGAGCAGCGAGGACCGGACCGCCGCGCGGCAGCGGTTGCGCAGCGCCCGCGTCGAGAAGCGGCGGTGTGGCGTATTACCGCAGTACGCCTGGCTGTACGGGCCGCGTTCGCGGCCGACGCCGAACACGCGGCGTAGATCTTTGGAGACGTAGCCCCACCAGCCGTTGTTGAAGCCGTCGCCGGACACGGGGGCGGCGCCGCCGAGCGGCAACAGCGTCTGTATCTCATTGAACGCACCGGCGCCGATCATCGGGGTGAACTCGGCTGAGAGCAGCTTCGGCCACCACGCGTCGATCAGCTCGATCGCGGGCGTGTACAGGTCGTGGGCGGCGGTCGCGAGCGACGCGCTCTTGCGGTAGCCCCCCGCGAGGTACCACTGGCGGAGCGTCGCGATCGCGGACCGGAGCTTCGGGTTCGCGGGCTTGCCGAGCACGGTGAACAGCAACGGCAGTTGGGTCGCGCGGATGTCCTCGGTCGAGGGCACGTCCATCGCCGAGACCACCTGCGAGATCCTGATCTTGCGGCCGCCCGAGATGGCCTTCCCGATACGCTCGGCGATCATCTGGTTGCGGTAGACCGGGCCGTATCCCCACTGGTTGTCGGCCGCCGACCAGCCGGGCGCCTGCTTGTTGTTCCACGAGACCATGTAGTCCTGGTCGGTGATGTGGGGGTGGGCCGCGAACGGCAGCCAGGTAGCGTCGTGGATCGAGGGGTCGTAGCCCTTCCAGTCGTACTGCCCGGTGCCGAGCACCGGGAACGCGGCCGAGACGCCCTTCGGGAACTGCGGCATCCAGCCCGACATGTAGTACGAGGTGTGGCCCGAGTCGACGTAGCCCCAGTTGAACAGGAACGCGATGTGCGAGGCGGCCTGCTGGAACGACCCGGGGCCGGTGACGTAGTTCGGGTCATTCAGCTCGGAGAATCCGATTGCCGAGTCGGCCTCGTGGAAGTAGGTCGAGCGGGCGTGGACGAACGCGACCGGCTTGCCGTGGACGGTCCCGCGCGCGTAGACGACCCCGTGGACCGTCCGGTACGCGGTCAGCGTCTCGGTCCCTGGTGGTGTCTGATCGAGCACGTTCGGGTGCCACGAGTCGACGTCGACGAGCTTGTCCATGGGCAGGCACTGACCCTTGTAGAGGTAGTGGTAGGCGTCCTGGCAGAGGACCTCGGCGTAGGTCGAGACGTTGTCCGAGGTGGACGTGGTCGCGCTCCACGCGTAGTCGCGCCCGTGCCCGAGCTCGACGTACTGGTTGACCCCCGGGAACGACGCGCCGCGAGCGTCGATGCCGGGCCCGTGGAGATCCTCCTCCATCAGGATCTCGGGGACGTAGTAGCCGACCTGCGGGCCCATCACCGCGAGCCCGTGGCCGTTGGCCGAGTGGCGCGCCGAGACCAGCTCCCAGTTCGACGCGTGGGTCGGGTTCATCAGCGCCGCGCGGAGGGTCGCCCCGATGTTGGCGAACCGCCCGGCGTCCGAGCCGCTCCGGTCTGCGGCGGCGCTCGAAGCCGATGGTGAGCCGATCGGCGGGAACGTGACCGAACCGGGGTCCGGGAGCGCAAGGCCCTTGGGGGAGAACGGGTTGTTCAGCTCGTACGGGAACCGCTTGTTCGTGATCGTGCTCGGCGACTCTGGGTCGTCGACCTCGCGGAAGTCGCTCCAGGAACGCTGCCCGGCGAGCTTGCCCAACCGCTGCTGGAGCTTCTGGAGCACGAACGCCGAGTTGACCTGGCCGCCGCCGCCGAGCCCGAAGATGCCCCCGATCAGCGACGCCTCGTCGATCACGTCTGTCAACTTCCACGGCTGCGGCAGCGCCCCGAGCGCCGTGTACTCGGAGGGCATTTTGGTCGCGGTGTTGAGCGGGTTCTCGGCGGACTGGATGTAGGCGTTGATCCCGTCGACGAACTCCTGGCCGTCCTGAACGAGCTGCGTGCCCATCGCGCCGTAGATCTTCGGCGCGAGGTCGATCTGCTGCTGGAGGTCGGCCTGCGTGTACGGCGCGATCCCCCACTGCGTCTCGTCCATGGCGCGGTTCGAGGGCGAGCCGCCGACGAACGCGGCGAGCTGCCCCTCGGCGGTGTGGCGCAGAACGTCCATCAGGAACAGTCGGTCCTCGGCGCCCGCGTATCCGGTCCCGAACATCACCTCCGCCCGCGTCTCGCCGTAGATGTGGGGGACGTCGTACTGGTCGCGGACGATCGTCAGCCCCGGCTCGGGATGCTCGACGCTCGTCACGTTCTGGTCCTGAACGCCGAACGTTGCGTCCTTGTAGTAGTTCGGAACCTGCGCGTCGGTCAGCGTCGGCGCCGCGTACACGAGGTGCTCGTACATCGGCAGCTGGTCGTCGAAGTGCGGCGGGATCGTGCCCTGGGCCTGGAACTTCGCGAGGTCGGTGATATTCGCCAGCCCCTGCTCGCCGGCGGGCAGCACGTTGCGGAAGCCGCCGGCGTCGTTGACTCCGTACGGTGCCGGCGACTGCGCGGCGGCGGGCGCGGCGACCGACGCCCCGAGGATCGCCGCGGCGAGCGCGGCGCGAACTCCCACCCTGAACATCGCGCGCAAGCGTATCCCGCGCGTTCTCAGCGCGCGCCGGTGGCCAGCAGCGTCGCGAGCGTCGGCGTGCACGAGCACGCGGCCCCCCGGAGACGCGGCAGCCCGAGCACGTCCTCGATCGTCTGCAGCAGCGAGTAGTGATCGGCGGGGCTGTTCAGCCGGGCGCGGCGGCGCGCGAGGCCACCCGCCGCGATCGTGACGATGTGGCCGCCCGACGCGAGCCGGCAGCAGCCGTCGTCGCTAGAGCCCTCGTCCCAGGTGATGAACAGCGCGCCGCGGGGACCGAGCGCCGCGAGCAGCGGCGGGACCAGCTTCGACAGGAACCGGTCGCCGGTCGCGACGTCGCAGTCGTGCATGTCGTTGCAGAGGTTCGGCGTGATCCAGATGTAGCGCGGCAGCTTGCCGGAGCGCTCGTCCGCGGAGAGCTGCGACAGGGGGACGATCCGGTTGCAGCGTGCGGGGTCGCCGGTGATCCGCGTGTAGTACGCGAATGGGTCGTGCTTCTTCGCGTAGTCGCCGGCGCCCGCGCCGGTGAAGCAGGGGTGGGGGAGGTCCTGCATGTAGGCCTTCCAGCTGAGCCCGGCTCGCTCGAGCTGGTCGACGATGCCGGTGGCGCCCACGGAGCAGTCGGTGCAGTCGCTGTCGATCCCGAAGGTCGAGCCGCCGGTGAGCGCGAGGTAGTTGGGAAGCGAGGGATGGGTGGTCGCGAACATCGAGCTCGCGAGGGCATAGGTACGCGCGAGGGAGTTGATGTACGGCGCGTCCTTGGAGCCGATGATGTCGGCGAATTCCTCGTTCTCCATCAGGATCACGGCGACGTGGGCGGGAGGGCCGCCGCTTGTCTGCGCCGTCGGGGAGGGGGTCGTCTGGACCGAGCGGGTCGTGCGGGCGGTTCCGCAGGCCGCCAGGATCAGGGCGAGTGCGGCGACGGCCGCGATCGCCGCAACGGAACTTTGGCGATTCGCTTCCGGACGTCCGAACTGAAACGCCAAAGATCGCCTTGCCCGCTCCGGCTCAGGCGGTCGCCGGCGCCGGCTCTTCCGGAGGAGCCACCGGCTTCCGTGCCTCCGCGATCGACCGCGCCGCGATCCGCCCGCTGAACACGCACCCGCCGAGGAAGGTGCCCTCGAGCGAGCGCTTGCCGTGCATCCCGCCGCCGCCGAACCCGGCGGATTCGCCGGCCGCGTACAGCCCAGGAATCGGCTCGCCGTCGGGCTTGAGCACGCGCGACTCGAGATCGGTCTGGATCCCGCCGAGGCTCTTGCGCGACATCACCGTCATCCGGATCGCGATCAGCGGCCCCGCCTTCGGATCGGCGATCTGCTGAAAGCGGCACGTGCGCAGCCGGTCGCCGCGGTAGTTGGCGTAGGACTCGATCCGGCGGAGCTGGTCGTCGTTGAACAGACCCTTGCCGCGCGCGATCGTCGCGTCGTAGTGCTCGACCTCGCTCTGCATCTGCGCTGCGTCCAGCGCCCCGTCGTCGGTGACGGCGGCCATCTTGCCGGCGAGCTCGGGGAGTGTCTGCGCGGTCACGAAGTCCGGGCAGTGATCGACGAAGTAGCGCACGAGCGTCGGCTTGCCGAACAGGACCGAGAGCAGGAACCGGACCGTCCGCTTCTCGCGGATCAGTGGGTTGTGCTCGGACCCGGAGATGTCGAGCTCCCGGCGCGCGATCTTCCAGTTGCACACCATCCAGTAGTACGCCCGCTCGTCCTCCATCATCCGCTCGAGCGCGTAGTAGGCGTCGTACGTGGGCATCAGCGGGATCGGCCCGTAGCGCTTGCCGGTCGGGTCCAGCACCAGCCCTGAGCGCGGCGGGATCAGCTTCAAGCCGTGCAGCGGGCGCCGCGGCCTGGGATGGCGGACCGCGTCGGCGTAGTTCCACATCCGCGAGAGGTGGGTGATGTTGCCGCCGATCCGGCCGGCCTCCTTGTGCATCGCGCCGTCGGCGTAGTAGTGCGAGCCCATCAGGATGTCCTTGGGTGCCTTGCCGAGCTCGGCGGGCCACTCCTTGCGGACGATGTCGAGGTTGCCGCCGATCCCACCGGCGGCGATCACGACGTCGCCGGCGGTGATCTTCGTGACCAGGCTGGGGTCGTCCTCGGGCGCGATCCGGCAGCCGACCACCGCGCCGTTGCGGGTGACGAGTCCGGTCGCACGGGTACGGAAGCGAACGTCGAGGCTCGAGCGGCGGGGGTGGCGCTGGATCGCTCCCCAGACCTGGTCGATCAGCGCCTGGCCGCAGCCCCAGGTGATGTGGAACCGCGGGACGGAGTTGCCGTCGCCGTACACGCCGCGCTCGGCCCAGCTGACGACCGGGAAGAACTTGACGCCGTGGCCCTTCAGCCAGCCTCCGACCTCGTCGCGGGCGCGAGCCACGTACTCCTCGGCCCACCGGCGCGGCCACTCGTCGCCCTGCTCGAATCGCGCGACGCGGTTCCAGTCCTCGAGCGCGAGCTCGACGCTGTCGTTGATCTTCGTGCGCCGCTGCTCGGATGTGTCGACCATGAACATGCCGCCGAACGCCTCACGCGCGAGCCCGCCGACCTCCTGTGGGTGGCAGCGGTCGATCAGCAGCACCGTGTGCCCGGTCTCGAGCAGCTCGAGCGTCGTCACGAGGCCAGCGAGCCCGGCACCGATGACGACGACGTCGAAACGCTCTTGCGCGGCCACGGCGTGGAAGGTACACCGCGCGCGGAGGCGCGTGCTCAGCCGAACTCGACCGGATTGATCGCCGCGGGCTTGAGCGTGGCGACCCCGTTCAGCTGCGCGACCGCCCCGACGACGTCCCCACGGTTGTAGAAGTCGGTCATGACGAGGTTCGGGATCTTGCCCCGCTCGACAACGCACTCGTGCGCGCGTTTGATGATGAAGTCCTTCTGGACGAGCGGCACGTTGGGGGTCGGGCGCGGCGGGAAGATGTCGGCCCAGTTGTTCATCACCAGTAGCGGGTTGGTCGAGTAGCCGCGATACAGCTTGCACGTGAACTCGCTCGGTTTGACCGCCTTCAGCGGCGTGTCCTGGGTCCACGTGAACTGGGGCGCGTTCCACGGGAAGTTGCCGCTGACGGGCTCCTGGGCGAACACGACGATGTTGTGCTTCGAGCTGATCAGGTCTCCGAGCGTCGGCAGCGGCTGGCCGCGCTGGAGGACCGCGAGGCGGTTGAACAATCCCGCTCGCTTGAACGCGCGCCGGATGTTCTGCTCGGAGACGTAGTCCTCGTCGAACAGGACGATCACGTTGCCCGGGTTGAGCTTGAGGAAGTTGTGGATCACCGACAGGTAGTGGGCGAAATCGGTCGCGCCGAGCTCGCACAACGAGTGGCAGAGCCAGATGTCGCGCTTGCCGCCGCTGCCGCCGCGGTTCAGCGAGCGGCTGAAGCGCTGGAGGGCGAGCCGGGCAGGGACATCGAGCTGTTCGGCGACCCGGTTGACCCGGTCGCCCGCGGCTTGGATGTCGGTGTAGACCTGGCCGGTCTGGGTCTGTACCCCGTAGTGGGTTGAGATCTTGAACGCCCTGATGCCATCGTTTAGCTGCTGGGCGATGTTGCGGTCCTGGTTGGCGATCAGCCAGCCGGGGGTGTCGGCCGCGGACATCGAGTTGTGCACTCCGGCGAACACCACCTCGTCGAGCCGGCGGTCGCACAGCTGGGCGTAGCCGTTGCAGGTACCGAGCGTCTTCGCCTGGACGTTCGAGCCGTTTCCGATCAGCACGAATGCGAGCCCGAACGCGAGCGCACACGCCGCCGCGGTCCCGGTCACCGCCAGCACGCGGCGTCTGGTGACCGCGGGTGCTGCCCGCCGTCGCGGCTCCGCCGGAGCAGTCGCCGTCAGCAGCTCTCCGAGGCCGACGTAGACCACCACCAGCCCGCCCGCGACCGCGACGAGCCGCAGCGCCAGCGTCGGCTTGAGCACCACGAACACGCCGAGCGCGATCAGCAAGGCGCCGCGGACGGCGTGCTCGGGCGCGGTCGCCGGCCGCGGGATCGCGGCCCACGCGCGCCGGAGCCCGGCGGCGGGCGAGTACGCCGGCAGCACCGTCGACGCCGCCGCCGCGACGACCCAGGCGATCGCGGTGATCGCGAGCGTCCAGGTCAAGAGGTCGCCGAGGAACGCTCCCCAGATCTCGTCGACGGCGGACTTCGCCTCGGAGGTGCTGATCTCGTTGACGCCGCGGACGGTGGAGACGTAGTAACGCCTGAACAGCACGAACGCGATCGCGAACAGGATCCCGGTCACGCCGATCCCGACGGCGCACCGGGTCAGCGCCCGGCGGCGGTCGGGGGCCACCGCGAGCGCGAACATGAACAGTGCGATCGCGACGGGCGGCAGCACGTACCCGAGCAGCCGGACGGTTTCCGAGAGCCGCAGCGTCTTCGACGCGAAGTTCCGCTTTCGAAGCGTCAGCAGAATCGCCTCGGTCTTCTTGGGTAAGGCGGCGGCCAGCTTGGGGGAGATGTTCTGCAGCGCCGAGGAGACCACCTTGCCGGCGTCTGCGATGTCGAACACCGCGTTGCCGCCGTTGCGCGCGAACAAGAGCCGGTGCCCGTGGAGCGCCGCCAGCCGGATCACCCGCTCGAACGGCTTGGACACGACGACCGCCCTGACCGCGCTCGAGATGATCGGTCGCCCCGCGATCAGATCCGGAAAGCCCGGCTCGATCAGCTGGACCGTGATCCGGCGTGCGAGCACGTGCTGCACGGTCGGCTGGTGGACGGCTTCGACCGCGCGGTCCGCGAACGCCTGGGAGTCGAGCACCTCCTCCCGCAGGTAGAGGGTCACGCCGCCGACCAACGCGGCCAGGCACGCGATCACAACCAGCGCCAGGCTCAGCCCGCTCCGAGCGCGGCTGTGAGTGTCATCGCTTACGCGTTGTTGCCCCAGCTGTTCGTCCCCCATCGTCGTCGAGCTTCACAATATCGGCACGTGATTCGGAGCTCGATAGCCGCGGCGGCGGCGCTCTGTGCTGTGGGGGCCCTGGCCGCGATGGGGGCGCCGCCCGCCGGAGCGGTCGTCGCCGGCACGCCCGCCTCCCGCGGAGCGTTCCCATATTTCGCCGTCGTCGGAGCGGGCTGCGGCGGGGCACTCGTGGCGCCGAACCGCGTGCTGACCGCCGCCCACTGCCGGGACGTCATAAACGAGCGGCCGATCGTCCGGGTCGGACCTCTGGGCGAGCTGCGCCATGTTCGGCTGCTCGCGCTGAACCAGGTATACGTGCGCTGGCAACGGACCGCGCAGCGCGAATTCCCGCCGGGCCCGGGAGATCTGCTGCTGATCGAGCTCGATCGCCCGGTGAGGGATGTCGCCCCGGTCAGGCTCGCGACGAGCGCGCCCGTCGCCGGGACGCGGGTGGTTACGATCGGCCGTGGCGCCTCCAAGCCGGACGGCGGCGGCCAGGGCGTGTTCCGCAAGGGCACCGTCCAGGTGATGCCGCTGTCGAGCTGCGCCGAGCAGCTGCCCGGGCCGCTCGAGCGCGCGTGGTCGGTCTGCACGCGCGATCCGCGCCAGCTCGTGCCGGGGGCGAAGCCGCCGTTCGTATCGGCGTGCTTCGGCGACAGCGGCGGCCCGCTGCTCGCGGGCTCCGTCGACGTGGGCGTCGTCAGCTGGGGCCCCGCGTGCGGCAGCATGCACGACCCCGAGATCTACGCGAGCGTCACCCGCGGCCGCGGCTTTGCGCTCGCCCGCAACCCGGTGTGGGCGCCACGGGTCGCCGGCCGCCCGCGCATCTCCGGGCAGGCTCGCGTCGGGCAGACGGTCAGGTGCGCGGTCAGGTGGCTGCAGCGGCCAGTGCGTCCAGAGTTCGATTTCCTCGTCGGCGGGTTCGTCAAGCAGGGTGGTGTCGCCGCGGCCTACCGGATTCCGGCCGCCGCCCGGGGCAAGGCCCTGGCGTGCATGGCGAGCGGCCAGACGGCGGGCGGTGGCTATGGCTCGCCGCTGTCGCCGCCCGTGCGCGTCGGCCGCTGAGCCGGCCGCCGACCGCCACAACTTCGAGCACGTCAATCTGTTAGAACGCTCGGATGTCGACGGGGCGTTACGTAGGAGTGGTGTCGGCGATCGCGGCGGTGCTCGCGATCGCGCTGCCGTCAGCGGCGAGCGCGGCCGGCCGGCTGCCGGTCACGCCCGGATCCGGCTACCTCGCGCTCGGCGATTCGGTGACGTTCGGCTACGAGGAGTCCACGGTGGTCCCGACGCCGAACTACCGCAAAGCCTCGAACTTCTACGGATACCCCGAGCAGCTCGCGCCCCAGCTCCGGTTGCAGGTCGCGAACGCGGCGTGCCCCGGCGAGACCAGCTCGAGCCTGATCAACCCTCGGGCCGAGAGCAACGGCTGTGAGAACACGCTCGGCAAGGGAGTCGGGTACCGCACCGCGTTCCCGCTGCACGTCCGCTACACGGGCTCGCAGCTGGCCTATGGGGTCTCGTATCTGAAGCACCATCGCAACGTCAGGCTGGTATCGCTGATGATCGGCGCCAACGACTACTTCGTGTGTGTCGAGGTGACCCGCGACGGGTGCACCGCCCGCTCCGAGCGGACCGCCGTGCTGAACAAGCTCACCAAGAACGTGCGGACGATCCTCTCCGCGATCCGGCGGAACGCCCGGTACACGGGCCAGATCGCGATCGTCAACTACTACTCGTTGAACTACGCGTCGGCTGCGTCGAGCGCGTCGTCCGCGCTGCTGAACACGGCGGTCGACGGGGCCGCCCGGCCGTTCGGCGTCGAGATCGCGCCGAGCTACGCGCTGATGCGACTCGCGTCGTTCCAGTCAGGCGCCCAGGGCGACACGTGCAAGGCCGGGCTGCTGACCCAGCTCAGCACCGGCCAGTGCGGCGTCCACCCGAGCTACGCCGGACAGGCGCTGCTCGCGCAGGCGCTGCTGAAGGCCGTCCTGCTGCGCTAGCGCCTACGCCAGCCCGGCCTGCTGGATCAGCTGCGTCGCCTGCTGGTCGGTGCCGAGCGCGCTCGCCGGAAGCGTCGCACGCGAGATCGTGGCGAGCGGCGGAAGCGCCGGATTCGCGGGGACTCCGGGACGGGCCGGATACTCGAAGTCGTAGCCGCCTGAGAGGATCCGCTGTCCGGTTGGGCTGACGAGAAACTTGACGAAGCGCTCGGCGAGTGCCTTCTGCCGGCTGGAGGCGAGCACGGCGGCACCGGAGATGTTCTCGATCGAGCCGACGTCGTGGTCCGGGAAGTAATAGAGCCGGCTGGGGGTGCGATTCGCGCCGAGCTCGAGCCGCAGCCGGTACCAGTAGTAGTGATTGATCAGGCCGGCGGCGACGTCGCCGCGGTTGACGGCGGCGACCACCGCCTCGTCGTCCTGGAAGATCTGGCCGTTTCGCTTGAGCCCGTCGAGCCACCGGGCGGCGGCGGCGTTGCCGTGCTGCGCGATGACGGCGCCCACGACCGGTGGAAAGTCCGAGTCGGTCGGGGCGATCCCGATCTTGCCCTTCCACTGCGGCTGCGCGAGCTCGAGCACCGAGCGCGGCCGCTGCGTGTTCGGAAGCAGCGCCGGGTCGTACGCGAGCGCCGAGACGCGCAGCGCGACGCCGACCCAGTGGCCGGACGGCGAGTTGTAGCGGGCGGGGATCTGGTCGAGGATCGAGCTGGGGAGCTTGGTCAGCAGCCCGCGGTCTTGAAGGTTCATCAGCTCGGGGGAGTTCTCGGTCAGGTAGACGTCGGCGGGGGAGTCGCTGCCCTCCTGGAGGATCTGATCCGCGAGCACGATCCCGTCGTTCGTGCGGACGTTGACGTGGATCCCGGTCTGGCGGGTGAACGCGGCGACGAGCGCGCTCGTGAGCTGCGGGTGCTGGCCGTTGTAGAGGACGATCGTGTTCTTGGCGTCGCCGCCGCAGCCGGAGACCGCCGCCACCAGCGCGAGGAGCGACGCGGCGATCGCAATCCGGCGCCGCCTCACGCGCGGCCACCGACCGGCGCGCCGTCGGCGTCGTGGGAGTGCGGGGCCGGGTCCGCGGAGTAGGCCATCACCGGTCCGGCGACCGTCACGCTGACGGTGGTTCCCGGAGCCGGGGCGTCCCGGCCTCCGAGCACGCGGGCGGTGATCGGCGTCGGGAGGCCATCGAGCTCGAGCTCGACCACGGTGTCGGGTCCGTAGAACGTCAGCGCGGCCGTCTTGGCGACCACGGTGCCGGGCGGGGGAGCCGACGGTCCGCGCGGGTGCAGCTCGATCTGCTCGGGGCGAATCATCACGTCGACCCGGCCCTGGACGCTCGGGTCGATCAGCGCCAGCTCGCCGAGCGTGGTCGCGGCGACGCCGCCGGCGGCGTCGCCCGCCAGCACCACGGCGCCGCCGACGAATCGCGCGACGTCGAGGTTCGCCGGCGTCCGGTAGAGCACCGACGGCGGGGCCGTCTGGACCAGGCGCCCCGACCGCAAAAGGCCGACCTCGCGTCCCATCGAGAGCGCCTCGGCCTGGTCGTGGGTGACGAGCACCGCGGTCGTCCCCTGGGCGGCGAGCGCCTGCAGCACCGCGTCGCGGGTCTCGGCCCGGAGCCCCGCGTCGAGAGCCGAGAACGGCTCATCGAGCAGCACCAGCGGCGGCCTCGGGGCGAGTGCACGCGCGAGCGCCACACGACGCTGCTCGCCACCGGAGAGCTGGCCGGGGCGGCGAGACGCGTACGAGGACGGAAGTCCGACGAGCTCGAGGACCTCGCGGGTGCGCTGGCCGAGCTTGCGCTCGCTGCGCGGCAGGCCGAAGCCGACGTTCTGATCGACCGTCAGGTGCGGATACAGCGCGCCCTCCTGGGCGACGTAGCCGACCGACCGCTTCTCGGGCGGAAGGTGGATCCCTGCACTGTCGGATACGACCGTCGTTCCGACCGTGACCGTCCCGCGGGCCTGCGCGACGAACCCCATGATCACCCGCAGCAGGGTCGTCTTACCGCTGCCCGACGCGCCGAGGATCGCGGTCAGCGTCCCGTCGGGCACGACCAGGTCGACGCCCTCCAGGACGGCTCCGGAGCCGTACGACGCGGTGATCTGATCGCAGCGCAGCTCGGCCATCGTCACGACTCCGCGAGCCCGCGGACACGGCCGAAGCGGCTCATCAGCACATACGTGGCGAGCAGCGCCAGCACGATCAACGCCGCAGCGTAGGGAGCCGCCGCGGCGAACGCGACCGTCGTCGCGTCGGACCAGAACTGCGTGCCGAGTGTGGTCAGGCCGGGCGGCAGCAGCACCTGCGCGGTCGACAGGTCGCCGAGCACGAACACGAACACGAGCACGCCGGCGGCGGCGAGGCCCGGCCGCGCGAGCGGGACCGTGACCCGCCATAGGGTCCGCAGCGGCCCGAGCCCGAGCGAGCGCGCGGACTCCTCGAGCGCCGGCTCGATCAGACCGATCGTGCTCCGCAGTGCGACGACCGCGAACGGGATGAACAACATCGCCTCGGCCAGCACCAGCAGCACCACCGTCCCGTAGAGGAGGTGCGCAACATGGCTCGCCCCGTACGCGAGCGCGATCGCCGCGACCAGGTCGGGCAGCGCGAACGACAGGTAGACGCTGCGCTCGAGCGTCGTTACGACCTTGCCCGAGCGCCGGACAGCCAGGATCGCGATCGGCAGCGCGAGCAGGATCGAGACCAGCGCCGCGCTGATCCCGAGCAGCACGGTCGCGAGCGTCGCCGACCAGACCCCCGACCCGGGTGCCGCCGCGCCGGCCGTTCTCGTGCCTTCGCTGAACCACACGACGAGCCGGACCAGCGGGATCCCGAGGCTGATCGCAACCAGCAGCAGGAGTCCGGCGAGCGCAATCGCCTTCGACCTGAGGCCGAGCTCGTAGCGGGCGATCCCGCGCCGGGCGCCCTGGCTGATCCGCGTGTAGTTCGCCCCGCCCCGCAGCCACGACTCCCCGAACAGCACGATCACGCACACGAGGGTCGAGATCAGCGCAAGCGCCGCCGCGCCCGACGCGCTGAAGCTCAGCTGGTACTGCGAATAGATGTTCCCCGAGAGCGTCTGGAACTTGAGCGCCACGAACGCGTCGAACTCGACCAGCGTGTCGAGCAGCACCAGCAGCATGCCGCCGAGCAGCGCCGGGCGCAGCTGCGGCATCACCACCCGCCAGAACGTCCGCCACGGCCCGTGCCCGAGCGAGCGCGCCGTCTCCTCGAGCGCCGGGTCCATCACCCGCAGCGAGGCGGCCACGAGTAGGAACACGATCGGGTAGTACGCGGACGCGGTGATCCCCGCCGCACCCCAGAACCCGGTCAGCGACGTTGAGAGCGTCGCCCACGCGTAGCTGGTCACGAACAGCGGCACCGCCAGCGGCAACACGAGCAGCAGCATCCAGATCCGGCGGCCCGGGACCCGAGTGCGCTCGACGACCCACGCCGAGGCGACGCCGACCACCCCGCACACAGGCGTGACGATCACCGACAGCAGCAGCGTGTTCTTGAGCAGCGTCGGCGTATTCGGGGCGCTGAGGGCGTGACGCGCCGACGAGAAACCACCCTGGAACGCCTGGATGATCGTGATCGCGACCGGCAGCAGGGCGATCAGCGCGACCGCGGTGCACGTGAGCAGCAGGCTGAGGGGGATCCGATTGGGTCGGGTGAGGCTCATCATCCGCACGGTAGATGACGCCTACCGCGGGATCGATGTTCCCCGAGCGCAGGGACGGTCAGGCTGTCGCCGGCGACCCTTCGGCGCTCGGGCGCGGCAGCGATGCGCTGCGCGGCTCCGGCGGCGCCTCGGCGATCCGCGCCGCCTGCTCGCCTCGCCGGCGGGGGCGCCAGACGCGCACGTATTGAGCCGCGGTGGGCTGCGGCTTCGCGGTGGGCGCGGAGCCTGGATTCGTCACCGGCGGCACCCTACTACAGTTAGGCAACCCTAATTAGGGATGCCTAACGAAAGGGCGTCGACTCGTCGCAAGCTTCGTAGTAATCGCTCCCGCGTTCGCGTTCGGAACTTCGAGGGAGGTGCGGCGATGACTCCGTTCGAGCTCGCGGCCATCCTCGCGGGAGCGAATCGAGAAGTGCCAGGATGGCGGGTGCGGCTCTAGGAGGCGTGCGCATGGGTTATCGCGAGTACTTCAATCCGGGGACGGGGGAGTGGATCCAGTATCTGGAGACCGGCGCGGAGACCGGCGGTGAGAGGGTGCGCTACCGGTGGCGCAGTGTTTCGGGCGGCAAGATTCCGGAGCACTTTCATCCGTTGCAGGAGGAGTTGTTCACGATCGAGTCCGGCGAGCCGCATTTCACGATCGACGGGCGGGAGGTGGTGGGCCGAGCGGGGGAGACGGTGGTGGTGCCGGCCGGCGCGAGGCACAGCGAGCGGAACCCCGGCACGGAAGACGCAACTGGTGTCGTCGAGCTGCGCCCCGCGCTCAACAAACCCTATTACGAGCGGTGGGACAGCCGGATCCAGACTCCAGGTGGCCAGGACGGCTGACCGGATCGGATCTCAGAGCGGGCTGCGCATGAGCTCCACGATCTGCTTGGTCGCGGTGCGCTCGGGCATGTGCTTCATCAGCTCGTCGCGGGCCCAGGTGCCAGGGCGGCGCTCCATGAACATGATTCGGGCAAGGTTGCGGGAGTCAGATTGGTTCTTGCGGACAATCTGCTCGTGGCGGTCGACGTACAGCTCCAACGCCAGCGGAACCAGCTTGGCATCGGCGCGCGAGAGTTGATCGGCCAGCGCGGCCGCTGAGCGAAGAGCGGTGGATGCGCCCAGTCCCGCCGTGGGCAAGAACGCGGTGCCGGCGTCCCCGCACAGTGCCACGCGTCCTCTGACCAGCTCCTTCGAGCGCACGTCGGCGAGCTTCCACGGCCAGAGATCGTGCGCCTGTTCGAGCGCCCGGGCGATGCTCGGCTCGCGCTCAGGCAGCTCGCCCAGCGCCTGTCCGATGCGGTCGAGAACCTGCTGCTCGGACGGGCGCGCGTCGGGGTCGATCACGTCGACGGGGATCGCCGCCACGTACGTCGACTTGCCGGGCACCGGGTAGGTCCCGAAGAACGAGCCGGTCATCCAGTACTCGCGGATCAGGTCGCCGGGGAAGACCTGGTCGCCCCACCACGTCCAGCCCACCCAGCCGGTGTCGAAGCCCGGCTGATCGCCGAACACGAGCTCTCGGACCTGCGAGTGGATGCCGTCGCAGCCGCACACCAGGTCGAACTGACCGTTGCTGCCGTCGCTGAACGTGGCCTCGACCAGCTCGTCGTGTTGGGAGAAGTCCTTCAGGGTCGTCCCCATCCGAATCTCGAGATCGCCGCAGGCTGACTTCAACGTCTTCACGAGGTCGGCGTGGGTCGTGTCGTACATCGGCTCGTATTGATCGCCGATCTTCTGCATATCCACTCCCGAGAGCACCTCGCCGTGCTCGTTGGCCATCTCGTAGCGGCGGACCTCGGACGAGCTCTGTGCCCACCGCTCGTACACGCCGAGACCGTGGAGCACGCACGACCCGAACGAGTAGAGGCCGAGGCTGTATCCGTGCTCGCCGTACTCCCGCTGGCTCTCGATCACGACCGGCTCGCGGCCCTGCTGGCGCAGCTTCGCCGCGAGCGTCAACCCCGCGACCCCTCCGCCGACGATCAACGTCCGCACAACCCACCTCCGCTAATCGGGCGCAGCCGGGCTCAAACCCCCGCCGGTCGCTGCGCGGTTTGCTCCTGGCGGCAGCATAAGAGAACACTGGGGACGGCCGATAGGTCAGCCGTCGGCGCACCAGATCGTTTACTTGCACCACATAGGTCCTTCTTTACGATGAGAGACCAGACCTGGCCATTGGTCGTCTCGCACCGGGGGGACGCCGTCGTTGGAGGGGCGCCGCTCCGAGACCGCACTACTGGACGGATTGCTCGCGGCCGTCCGCCAGGGCGAGAGTCGGACGCTCGTGTTGTGGGGCGAGGCCGGGGTCGGTAAGGCCGCGCTGATCGAAACGTGTTCACGTTCGGATAGCGAGTCGGTGTGAGAGCCTGCTCGGGATGCGACTGCTGCGAGCCACCGCGCTGTTCGCGCTGCTCACGTTCGCGGCGCCGGCCGTATCCGAAGCTCGACCTTCGCTGATCGGTCCGTATTTCGCCGCCCGGTTTGAGGTAACCAAGCTGCCGTACACGTTCGGGCAGGCGGCCTCGTGGGCCGACGGCGGCCGCGTTCTGTCGGTCCAGAACGACAGCGCCGGCATAACGCAGATCTATCGATCCCGGCTCGACGGGACCCGGCAGCGGTGTCTGACCTGCACCACCGTCAAAGGACCGGACGGGCTTCCCCAGGAGCGGCCGGAAGGCGACTGGATCCTGTTCGAGTCCTTCGGTCAGCAGCCCACGCACACCGGCGGCGCCGGCCTCGGCGGTTACGGCGGCGACCTATACGTGATGCGGCCCGACGGGTCGCATCCTTTCCGGCTGACCACGAACTCAGACCCGGACCGCGGTGCGCCGTTCACGGCTGCGACGGCCAGCGATGGGAGATCCTGCTCGGCGACTTCACGATCCGACACGGCCGGCCCGCGCTCAGGAACGTCCGCGTCGTCGGACGGCCCTACGGCGCTTATGAGACCCAGCCGTGGTCGCCGGACGGGAAGGGGTTCCTCTTCTTCGCCGCCGGCGGCCGCCGGTCGCCCTTCCAGACCGCCCCGCCCGGCTGGGGAAGCGCGCGCGTGTACTACATGCGCCTGTACGACAACGGCGCCTCGCCGGCTCATCCCCGCGTGACCCTGATCGGAGACAACGCGCCGTTCTACGAGGAGCAGGCGGTCTTCACCCCGGACATGAAGACGGTCCTGATGATGTCCAACCGTGGCGCGACGCTGGGCTCGTGGTATGACCTGATCGCGTCCGCGAGTCAGCGCACCGGATTCGACGCGCCGGACACCGGTTCTACCCAGACGCTCCAGTTCCTGGCGGATTTCGACGGCAGCGACTTCCACTCCGACCTCTTCGCGGTCGATCTGAGGACCGAGGCGGTTCGGCGCATGACCTACTTCAACCTGGTCCTGCCGGAGTTCTTCTGGGACGCCGGCTACACCCGCCTGCTGCTTCCCCTCAACGGGCGCGGGCGCACGGTGACCTACGTCGGGCGGTTCCCCGCGATCACGGCAGCGCAGCGTGCGATTCCGAAGAGCGCTCCGGCTTGGCTCTACGGGCAACCGGTCGACATGGCCCGGGTCGGTGCGCAAGCTCAGTCGATCCGCGACCTGGGCCCGACCGATAACGCGCCGAGTGCGGTGGGGCGCCCGGCGCGCCCGGCAGCGGCGTTCCCGCACGCTCGCAAAACGGGGGACGTGGGCACCGTCCCACAGGTCACCGGAGCGTATGTCGCCGTGTGGCTCGGAGACCTCAAAGCGCTTAGCGAGAAGGCCAACCTGACCTTCACCACCGATCCCGTCACGCGCCTGGACTCGGCTGATTCGGTGTCGGTCGCGCGCTAGAGCCCGTCGCGAACGTCGGCGAGGGCCGGGTGGCTCTGCAAATCGGAGCGCAGCTCGTGTTGCCGCTCGGCCGGCACCAGCTCGAGCGCCTTGCGCGCGGCGGCCAGCGCTGCGTCCCGATGCCGCTCCCGCGCCTCGAGCCGCGCGAGCGCGTACTGGATGCTCGCCGAGCGCGGTCGTTCTCGGGCGCCTTCCTCGAGGATCGCTCGGGCTTGGTCGGGATCGGAATCGGCGAGCGGCTCGGCGCGGAACGACCATTCCCAGCCCGACGGCTGAAACGTCGGCGGCCCGCCGAACGAGAGCACGGTCGTTCCCGCCTCGAGCGCCACGGCGTGGCGGTGAACCGTCGGGTCGCGCACCAACACATATGTGCCCGGACCAGCCTCGAACTCCTCGCCGTCGAGCGTGAAGCGCGCGCGGCCGGCGTGGACGAAGTACAGCTCTTCGTGCCCAGGGTCGCCCGTCTCGTCGTGGGGCTCGACGACGTCCTCGCCGGCGGTGGACGCGGTGTACGCGTTACAGCCGAATGCACGTATGTCGAAGTGCGCGCGTACCGGGCGCCAGGTCAGGGAGCCGGGCCCGGCAATCGCCTCGAGGTCGTCCAGCCGCGTTACCGCGTAGCGCACGTGGCGACAGCCTAACTTCGTGGGCGGTCCGACGGGTAACGCGAAGCCGGCCTTTGATCGGATGAGCGCCGCCGCGCGGGTCCCTTACTCAGGAGAGCTGCCGGGCGGACGCACGTTGGCCTCGAGCACCTCGAGGAACCGCGGCTGCTGCTGCTTGGCCATGCTGCGGATCTTGATCCGGCCCTCGGGCACGGCGATCACGAAGTACCGCCTCGCGCGTTCGACGATCTCCATTCCCTCGTACGGGATCGATGCGTGATCACGAACGCCTCCGACCAGTCCGGTGCTGATCAGGATCAACCGCCGGTTGGTGCAAGCCACCAGCACGTTCGTCGTCTTCCGTAGGTCGGAGACCACGCTCTCGATCGTTCCCGGGACGAACCGAGCACCCTGGCGGTACTCGGGGTTGAGCGCTACCCCGGCTGCAAGCAGCGACTCATCCGGTTCGGAGACCTCGGCCAGCGCGTCGTAGGCCTTGCCGAACCGGCCCCATCCGAACGGAAGCGTCTTCTTCTCACGCTCGATCTCTTCAGCTGTGATCGCCACAGCGACCGCCGATCCCCGATTCGTGACCGGTGCAGCCTCTCAGCTGTACAGGCCAGCGTCAACGGTGGAGGCGTCGCGCCTAGAAGGCCGCGAAGCGGATCGCGCTCACGGCTCCCACGATCAGGCAATAGAACGCGAACGGTCTGAGGCTGCGGCCGGCTCGGAAGTAGCGGACGAGGTACCGGACTGAGAAGTACGCCGTGATCGTCGTGATGACGAAACCGACGACCACCTGGCCGTGAATGTGGGCCCCGGCGCTCCCGGTGAGGCTGGGTATCTTGAGCAGGCCGGCGGCGAGGATCGGTGGCGTGGCGAGCAGGAACGCGAATCGGGCGGCGTCCTCACGGTCGAGACCGCGCCAGAGTCCGCCGACCATCGTGACTCCGTCGCGGCTGATGCCGGCGAACAGGGCGAGGACCTGCAGCAGCCCGATGCGGAGGCTGTCGGCGTAAGGGATCCGCGAGATCCGGACGTCCGACGCGTACGCGGCGGCGAGGTCCTGCGCAGAGCGGGGACCGCTGTGCGGGCCCTCCTGCGCGCTCCGGGCGTCGAGCTCTTGGGAGCCTCCGGCGACCGGCGCCCTCCGCGGACGCGCCGCGCGGTCGCCGCGGCGCGCGGCCCGGGCCCTGGCTCGCTCGGCGCTCCGCGCGATCCCTTCGCCTCGCAGCAGGATCAGCCCGTTGATGAACAAGAACACGCCGGCGGCGGCGGGTTTGGCGAAGATCGTGCGGAAGGTCTGCTCGAGGATCAGGCCGACGAGGCCGACCGGGATCGTCGCGACCACGATCAGCCAGGCGAGCCGCTCGTCCGAGTCGCGGACGCTGAAATGCCGTTCGCCGATGCTGTGACGGACGCTGCGGAGGAAGCCGCCGACGATCCGGATCCAGTCGGATCGGAAGAACCACAGCAGCGCGAGCGCGGTGCCGACGTGCAGCGCGACGATGAACGCCAGGTAGAACGAGCTGCTGCTGTTGGCCTGGGCCGATTGGGTGACGAGCGTGTTCCAGCTCCCTCCGAGCCAGGCGGGGAGGAGCACCGAATGCCCGAGACTCGAGATCGGGAACAGCTCGGTGACGCCCTGGGTGAGCGCGATGACGATCGCTTGCAGGTAGGACATGTGAAAAGCGCGTTCTCGCAGGTGGACGGGAGCCACCCGGTAACGCGTGTTACGGGATAGTAGGAGGAAGCCGCGGTCTTCGAGCACGCCCAGGCTCGACCGTCCCGATCGGCGACCCACCGCGAGCCGGCTGTGCGGGAGCCTCCCGTTTATGCCACGGTCTTGGGGCCTCGACGCTACAACGGCCTGTGACGCGCCTTACGAGGGCTCTACGTCTCGGCCGCTAGAACGAGGCGACTTTTGTAATCGTCCAGGTTCTCGATCGTGGTTGTGACCGAACGCGAGCGTACGGGCCGCAACGGCCTTACAAGACGCCAGATACTGCTCGGAGCCGGGAGTGCGGGCGCTCTCGCGATCGCGGGCGTCGGCGTAGCCGAGCTCCTCGGCGGTCCCGGGCGGCCGCGCCGGATCCAGTCGTTCGCTGTCGACCCACAAGGTCGAGTGGCCGCCTTCCATTCCAGGCCAGAGCTGCGCCCGCCGACGGTCGCGACCGTCACCGGCGGTCCGTCGGCGTCGCGGGGAGGCGCCGACCCCGGATTCCTCTTCCTCGGCCCGGGACCCGTGTCCCTGAAGGCGTCAGAGCCGTACGGGCCGATGATCATCGATCGCCACGGCGAGCTCGTATGGTTCAGGCCGCTGGCGGCGGGGCGCCAGGTAACCAACTTCTCGACGGCGAACTACCGGGGCGAACCGGTGCTCGCGTGGTGGGAGGGGACCGTGCTCCAATCCGGCTACGGTCGCGGCGAGGCCGTGCTGGTCGATCGCTCCTATCGCGAGATCGCCCGAGTACGCGCGGCGGGCGGCCGCTGGATGGACATGCACGCTCTGTTGCTGACGCCCGCGGGGACGGCTCTGTTCACCTGTCATCCACGGCTCGTGCAGGCGGATCTGTCCTCGATCGGCGGTTCCAGCTACACGAACGTCTTCGAGGCGATCATTCAGGAAGTCGACATCGCCACCGGACGGCTCGTAATGGAGTGGCGGAGCCTCGAGCACCTTCCCCTCGACGAGTCCGAGGAGCCCCTCTCCGAGCCGTACGACTACCTGCATCCGAACTCGATTCAGCAGCTGCCGGACGGCAACCTGCTCGTCTCGGCGCGCCACACGTGGGCGGTGTACAAGCTCGATCGCCGCACGGGCAACGTGATCTGGAGGCTCGGCGGCAAACGCAGCGATTTTCAGATCGATCCAAGCGCCCGATTTGCCTGGCAGCACGATGCCAAGCAGCGCGGTGAGCGGGAGCTGACGGTGTTCGACAACGGCTCGAACGGTCCGATCCTGACCGAGCACGTGTCACGGGGCCTCGTGCTCGGGCTCGACGAGTCGCGCAAGACGGTAAAGCTCCGCGCGGCTTACCCCAGCCCGCAGCGGCTGTCGGCGGGAGCCATGGGGTCGGTGCAGATTCTTCCGTCGGATCGCGTGGTCGTCGGTTGGGGCACGAAGTCGCACACGAGCGAGTTCGCGGCGGACGGCGCGCTGCTTGTCGACCACGCCCTCCCAGCCGGCATGTACTCCTACCGTGGGCTTTGGCTTCGATGGAGCGCCTCTCCCGAGCAGGGGCCCGCGGTCGCCGGTCGGCGCGAGCGGCAGAGCGGCAGAAACCTTCTGTTCGCGAGCTGGAACGGCGCCACCGGGGTCGCGAGCTGGCTGGTGCACGCGGGATCCAGCCATGATCGGATGCGCCCACTCGGGATCGCAAAACGGCGCGGGTTCGAGACGGCCATTCCGCTGCACCAAGACGTTCGGTTCGCGTCGGCGACCGCGCTCGACCGCCGTGGGAGGCCGCTACGGCGCGGCCCCGTGCTCGAGCTCTGAGTGAACGACCGCAGCACTTGAAGCGGACCCGATCCCAGGCGTATCGTCGCGGCTCGAAGGCTCGGAGGCCAGCGGCGGCACGCCGTTTCTGCCCCCGGTCGCCGAATCACTCCCGCTGCACCTGATCGAGACCAGGACGGTCGACTCGCGCGTGATCTACGAGCGTTACGGCAGCCTCCGTGATGAGCCGGACTGACGCCGCCGTCTGGCGTTTCCTACCGCTGTCGTTGGTGGTGGGATCGCTGGTCGCTGTTGGAGCGGCCGGCGCGGACGCTCGCGTTGGTCACGGAAGCCAGACGAGTGAGCGGCGGGGCGCGGCGGCCATCGCCGCGGGTCCGCGCGGCAGCGGCGCCGCCGCGCCGCTGCTGTCGGTCCTGGGCGTGCTTCGGCGCCCGCAGACCAGAGCTGATCTACCGCCGGCTCTGCGTCAGGCGTTGAAGCAAGGATCACAGTGGGCCCCGATTCGCGAATCCGGAACGCCGGTGATCGGACTGATCCGGCTGGCGGCCGTGACGCCCTGGGGAGCGAAGGTCTTTCTGATCCCACTCAAACGCACGGGCCGGGCAGACGCGCTTGAGGAGTTCGAGCTCTCCAGTCGCATGGGTGCGGCCGGGTGCTGTGACACGGCCTCCGACGTCGAGCACTACGGAATGGGAAGCTTCGGGGGGAAGCCGCACGGCCGCCACGGGGTCCTGATCGTGCCCGACGGCGTCTCCAAGGTCACGATCTTTCCGCCCGGCCGAGGAGGCAAACGGTCGCACGGCATCAGCGCGAGCGTGCACAACAACGTCGCCGTCTTCGAGTTCCGCGGTCCGCTCGCGGACCCCTTCAAGTACATGACCTGGTACGGCCCGTCGGGCGCGGTGATCAAGCACCGCGGATGATCGGATAACGCCGACCGGCGGTCAGAGCCGGGCGTAGCGCCAGGTTTCGCTGTTCGTCCACGCGACCGCGGTTGTAGTGGACGCACCGTCTACGAGATAGCGGTCAGCGATGAATCCAGGGCCAGGGACTCGAGGAAGGGTCACCTGATCGAAATCGTGGTGTCCCCGGTTCGATTTTGGCGCCGAGGCGCTAGCCCTTGAGCGCTTCTCGCAGCTCGTCGGCGATCTCGTCGGCAGACGCATCTAGCGAGCGCTTCACGATCTGAGCTGAACGCGTAACCGCCTCGTCGAAGCCCTTTTCGAGCGTGGGCTCGCCAACCACGATCAGCCCCGCCTGATCCGCTGTGAGTTCGGACGCCGCATCCTCGAGCTCCTGGCGAGGAAGGGCTCCGCCGCCGAATTCCTCCGGAATGATGCGAACGTGCGGGCGGTCGACGCGCCTCACGATGTTGGGCTTGCCGTCCTGCATGTCGATCACAGCTGCGTCGAACTTGCCGAGCATCTCTTCCGCGTGGAGCTCCTCCAGCGTGTCGAGATCAAACAGTGCGTCTTCGACGCTCCCGTACACCACCGTGTAGAGCACGTTCTCAGCCATGGACCCCTCCTGCGGTCGCTTGAAGGAGGCGGAACGTACCGGCCACCACGACTGCCGGTGTCACCTCTTTGGGGTGACGTCAGGCCTCCGGCCAGTCCTCATCCGGAGCGATCGCGCAGATCATCACTGAGCGGTGAGCTTGCAAATGAGCGCACACGGCCGAAAATCGCCCCCGCCTGCTTCGGGAACAGCGCGCAGATGGGCAGTTTGGTCGTGGAGCGACGGTGACGGTCGTGGCGGGGCAACGGAACTTCTTGCCCCGTGGGTCGTTCTTGCCGGTGTGAGGTTCGTTGGCAGGGATCGGGTCGGGGCGGTCGCGGCGCTGGTTATGGTGGTCGTGGTGGTCGCCGGGGGCGCGTTCGCTGTGCCGAGTGCTGGCGCTAGCAGCCGCCGCCCTCAGGTGCTTCGCGTGCGATGGCACCTGGTCTCGGACTTCGGCCCGGTTGGGCTTTCCGGTAGCGGCCGGTTCGTCCTTGCCCTTTTCGAGAACGGGGCCGGACATGACGTGCTGATTGACGATCAGACCGGTAAGCGCAGCCGCCTGAACGTTCCGCACGGCTGCGGGCTCGGGCCGTTTGCGATGGGTGGCGGCTTGCTGCTGTTCCCGTGCGGGTACGCCGGGGCGTCGCTGCCGCCGATGAAGCTCTACAGGCTCTCGTCTCCCCGCGGCTGGCGTGCGCTCGCTTGGAACCCACAACTTGTCCAGCGGTGCGACGCGCAGGACCCCCAAGACGGGCAGAACACCCTATGTGCGCCGACCGCGATTGGTAGCCATTGGATCGAGGTCGCAGTGACTAACTGCGAGCAATTTGGCCACGACTGTTCGTCCGGGAGCAACATGTTTCAGAACCTTGACTCCGGGCGACTGGCCAATGACCCCACCTCGGTCGGCGGCACGGTCATTCCTGATCTCAACTCGCCGACACTTGCGCGCAAGCTCTGCTCGCCGCTGCGGGTGCCCTCGGCAGGGTACGAGCAGGGCCCCTCGCCCGGGACCGTGGCCAGGTATGGACGCTTTGCAGTGTCCTCCGAGACTGCTACGGGCTTGTTCCACCTCCAGAAATGCGGATCCCTCTCGATCAGCAGCTGGCGGACTCCGCCAACGCCCCGTCCGCTCCCCCGGTCGGTAACACGCGCATCATCGTCTGGACCCCGAGCGTGGACCCGGAACAAACCGGGGTTCAGCTCAACGCGGTCCGACTACCCGGCCTCCAGCGGTTGGCCATCCCGGTTCCCGCAGCGATCGGCGCGTCATCCACACTGTTCCTCGGGCCCCGCCACCTGTACATGATCGGCTCAGAAACCAGCGACCTCTACACCATCCCGACCCAGGCGGTCACCCGGTCCCCGTCACGTAGGTAAGACTCCTGCGACCGCTCACGCAGGGCGCTGTCGCCTGGATTCCGACCAGCTGGTTCGGTCGAGCTCCCTATCGGCCCGGGCATGCCCCTCGCAAAGCTCTGCGTCGCCGTTGACGCATTCCATTCGAACGTCATCGCGCTCGTCTTCGCGGAGCGACTACCGAGTCAACTTGCGGGTTTCAGCCGTTGCCTGCCGCGATCGCGGATGTGAGGCTCGGCAGGTAACGATGGAACTAGCGAGGCCTCGCGCTTATCTCAAAGGCGGTTTACACCGTGACCTTTCTCTGGATCCTGTTGGGCATCATCTACGTGGCGTGCTGGATCTATTTCGGACTGACCACGTTCCGTAAAGGGCACTACTGGCTGTTCTGGATCGGATTCGTCTTCCCATTTCTGTGGATCGTCGGCGCGCTGATCTCCCCGACTCCACGCGCTGCCGGCATCGCATAGGGGCGATCGTTTCATCAGAGACAGTCGCCTCGCCAGCGGCGAGTGCTGTACCGGCCCGAGCGGGCGAACACGAATGAGCTATGAGCAGACCATCTCTGAGGTCGTCAAGGTCGTTGAGGCGGTCGGAGCTGGAATCATGGTTCTCGGCGGACTCGGCGCGTTGCTGGTGTTCGCATCCAGGGCGCTGTCCCCGGCGAAGGCGCGGGAGTCTTACGATGAACTGCGCCGCAACCTGGGCCGCGCCATTCTGCTCGGCCTCGAGGTCCTGATCGTCGCCGACATCGTTCGGACCATAATCGTCGACCCGACGATCGACAGCGTCGTCGTCCTTGGCGTCATCGTTCTCGTCCGGATCCTCCTCAGCTTCTCACTTGAGGTGGAGATCGATGGTGTTTGGCCATGGCGCCGGGCGCAGCTCGACCACAGCGGGGACGCCGAGGCGCCGACCGACACGTCTAGCGAGCCGTAACTTCGCCCGCTCGATAACGCGTCCACCACGTCGACGCCCGTCCGCTGGTCGGTCGCGACCTCGCCGAAGCGAACCGCGTCAGAGGCCCGTTTCGGCGTTGATCTGTCCGGAGTTCACGGCCTTGCTCAGCTCCTTGTAGTCAAGTTCGTTCTGCTCGGCATACGCCTTGGAGAATTCAACGATCGCACGGTCAAAGGCATCGCTGGTGCCAAGGTAGGCGGCGATCGCGATCCGATCGCCGCTGCGGGCATGCGCGCGTGCGAGCGTCCAGCCGCAGAGCGTGCCGTAGGTGGCCAGGCCTTCGGGAGCCATCTGCTCGATCTCAGCCGAGCCCTTCCAGTCCTTGAGCTGCCGGCCGTAAAAGTCCCGAGGCTTGCCGTCGAGCCCGGAATCGATGTGCAGCCAGCCGAGGAAGATGTCGCTCGTGGCCTGCATCAGTCGCTGGCCGACGACGACCCGTTCGCCATGGTTAGAGAACTCGCTCGGGCCAACGTACTCCTCCAACACGGACGCCTCCGCCTCCTTCATCTGCAGGAACAACGGGTCCTGGCCGTCCCGGCCGAAGAACAGGGCGATCTATGCGCGGGTGCCGACGCTCCCGACCCCGACCACCTTGCGCGCGAAGTCGGTCAATTCGAATCCTCCAGCAGCACCCGTCGGTCGAACTCGAGCGGCTCACGATAAGCACGCAACAGCCGACGTAGCTCTCGAAGATCTGATCGCGGCCGCCCCGGTCGGCGCAGCTGCTCGATCGGGACGATCAGCGGCGACTGGTCGACGATCCGAGGCTTTCCGTCGACTATTCGGTCAGCTTGGAAAACGCCGTCATGCTGTCTTTCGTTCGAGCCTTCGCGATCTGCTTGTCGGCCCGCTTGACCGCTTGGGCTTGTACTGCGAGCCGAAGTCCTTCACCACACTCTCGATATCCAGATGCGAGTACCACACCTCGAGGTTCTTCATCCCGGCGAACTCGCCATCGCGGTGCGGTAGCGACCGACCGTTTCGAGCACGATCCGCTCCTGCTCCTTGGCCGGGAAGCCGTTATCACGCGCCGCGATCAGCATGCTCACGGCCAAGGCGCTTGACGTCCCACTCCCAGGGGCCCGGAAGCGTCTCATCAAAGTCGTTGACGTCGAACACCAGCGCTCGCTCAGGCGAGGCGAACACCCCGAAGTTCGAAAGGTGCGCGTCCCCGCAGCACTGCACCGTCAGCCCCGACCGCGGCGTCGACGGCCGAGGTCATGGGCCATGATCGCGCCGCCCCGCGATAGAACGTGAAACGGCGAGACCAGCATCCGCCCATAGCGGATCGGTACGAGCTCCGGCACGCGCGTCTTCGCCTGACGCTCAAGCAACTCGACCGGATCGGTGCGAGTCGAGTGGCGGCTCGAACTTCGCATGACTCGCACGCGGCACCTCTTTCCGCGCCGCTTTACCGCGCGCGACCCGTTCAGCCACCGATAGATGCGGGGCCGGCGCGGCCTCCGGCTTTCCGTTCCTCGTAGTTGTTCTCGCAGTGGTTGCCATCGTCGTTGCCTTCCCCTCGGTCCGGTGCTGCTGTTCATGCCGTCCGTCTTCTCGGTGCTCGCGCACTCGATGATCGGGATGAGCTGGAGGAACGCCTCGAGGTCGTCGCGCAAGAACCGGTACACACGGCGGCGGTGATCGCCGTTGGCCGCGTGCAACGTCGTCAGGACGTTCCAGTCGACGCCATAGTCCTTGAGTGGCGTCCTGGCGTGTACGGCCGATCAAACCGCAAGCAGCCGGCAGACTCATCCCCCGATTCGGGTGATCCTCAACCGGACGGTTATGCCGCCGGGACCTCCTCACGACACCGGCAGTGCGCGCGCGCAGACCCACCAGCCGCTTGCGCGACACACAAGACGGCGGTGACGCGATGGGAACCCCAGCCCGCCGCGGAAGGTCCCGGGTGGCGGATCATCGACACCGTTTCGTCGCCCAGGCGCATCCGTGGGGCGGGCGACGACCGTTCGCACCCGGGCTCGCGTCCGTGCGGCATCCCCGCTATTCGACCAGATCACGCCGGCCGGCCGCGCCCCGCAGACTCGCGACGGGGAACCAGATCGGCAAGCCCCGCGCGACCTCTGTGACCAACTGATCAGCCAGCGCAGAGTCGTCCGCGTCGAATCCGAAGTTCACGTTGGTCTCAAGCGCCCAGAGCACGCCGCGATCGTCTTCGAGCACGTCACAGCCCAACACGTCCCCGCCCACGGCGAGGCACATGCGCCGGCCGAGCTCCGCGAGCCGAAAGCGCAGATCGCGGTCGGTCACCGGCACGCGTACGCCACCCGCCGAGATCGACTGCACGAGCATCCCACCACGCGCCCTGCGCTGGTACACCGACAGGGCCCGCGACGGGCTGCAGAGAACCCGATAGCTGCGAGCTTCCCTCAGGCGGCGCTGGAGCAGATACGGCAGGGACGAATCGAGTTCGCGAACCTGGCCGGCGCCCTCCACCAGCCGGATCCCCTCGCCGGCGCCGCCGCACGCCGGTTTGGCGACCCACGGGGGAGCCCCGAGCCGGACTGACATCGCCGCCTCCCACGTACCATCGTCGGTGCGTTGGAGCGCCTGGCGAGGACCTTCCTGGGGGGTGTCGGCGCACGGGAGCGTTTGACAACGAGGCGCGGCGGAGCTTGTTTGTGGCGAGGAGCGAGACGGACGTCGTTTACGGTGCCCAGACCTGCGTTCGGGTCGGCACGTGTACGCGGAGGCGACGCGGTCGTTGTCACTCCCTCTTTTCGATGGGAGCAGTCTGGCGACGGCCGGCGAGACTGCTGCTCGGTCATGGATGGAGCCGTCCGTCAACCGAGGCGGCGACTGCTGCTGCTCGTCCTGAGCAGCGGTGAAACCGTCTCCGATGCCGTCGCAACCATACGACCGAGCAGCAGTCCCCGCGCAAGTTCGCTAAGGGAACTACGTCCAAGCGAGTGCCGTCGCGTCCGGGATCAGCACCTCAACATGAGTCGCCTTCTGTCATTGACGGCGTTGCTAGCGTCAGTTACGGACTTTGAGCGTTGCAGGCCGGAGATCAAGCACATCGAAACAGCGGGCGGCAGGAATGCCGTGAACGTGACCGACGTCACCGCGCCCGCTGGGCGGCTGTGTGTGTGGTGCCGTTAGTTGTCGCCTTGTTGGCCACGCCATCGGCGGAGGCAGGCGGCTGGTCGCCGGTGGCGATGCCAAGAGTGGGCGGGCGCTATCCCAGCTCCCTGTATGACGTGTCGTGCATTACGCCGCGGGCCTGTATTGCCGTAGGGAGCCAGACTGCCGAGCGCTGGAGTGGATCGCGGTGGCGTTTCATGTCAGCCCCGACGCCACGAAATGGCGCGGCCGTGACTAGCATCTCGTGCACGTCGATGAGCGCGTGCACCGCGGTCGGGGGAGCGCGCAAGGACCAGCACGGCGTCCCGCTCATCAAGCGCTGGAATGGATCGCAGTGGTCAACGCAGGCCTCTCCGGATCCGACTCGTCGTCCCGTGCCTGGGCTTGGCCAAGACAGTCAGCTCCGCGGCGTGTCGTGCACCTCTGCTCGTGATTGCGTCGCGGTCGGCCACTATGGCTACAACGGAAACGATCACCTGGGGTGGGCCCTAGTCGAGCGTTGGAACGGCTCCCGTTGGTCGATCATCGGAGTGCCGAGACCGCCCGATGCGACCTTCAGTGAGCTGGGCAGTGTGTCATGCAGCTCGCCGCGGGCTTGCACTGCCGTCGGGGACTACGACGCCAACACCGCGAATGGGAGCGTGATCGAGCTGCCGCTCGCCGAGCGCTACAGCGGTGGTCGGTGGTCGGTTCAGGCTGCGCCTAACCCCGGCGGGGATACGGGTAGCGCCCTTAACGGAGTCGGGTGTGCTTCCGCCCAAAGCTGCGTCGCAGCCGGAGTCTCCGCGCTCAACTCGACTAACGGGCAGGCAATTCCTATGCAGCCACTCGCTGAGATCTGGAATGGCTCAGGCTGGTCGGTGCAGTCACCTACGACCCCATCGTCGGTCAGTGAGTCTGAGCTGGGACCGGTTTCATGCGCGTCCGTTCGGTCGTGCAGCGCCGTGGGCGAGTATCGAGACGGTTCCACGGGCGGGCTCGGCGCACTGGCCGCGCGCTGGGATGGCTCGCGGTGGTCGGTCACGCTGTTCCCCGAGTCCAACGTCGGCATCACCAAGCAGTTGGACGGTATCTCCTGCCCCACAACGCGCTGGTGCATAGCCGTAGGCAACGCTCTGGCTGAGCGTTACACCCTGATGGGCCGCGCCGAGCCTCGCAGAGGAGAGCCATGAACGGGTCCTTCTCGGGCTCGTGGGCCTTCTGGCCGTCTGGAGAAGCTGTTCAACCCGCGACGGCAGAGTTCGTTTGTGGGCGATGCTCGTCGCATCAGCTTGCGCGGCGTGCACAATAACGCCGCGTACGCGTACCGTTAGCCCAGTCCGCTCGAGCGATGGCACCGCGGGCGAGGTCCTCAAGGTGGTACGGCGACTTATGCGGATGTCCGCATAAGTCGCCTTATCCCGAGCGCCGAGTTATGCCGAGGCCGCGTCGTCTCCATTGCCGGACCGCCACGACGGACTCGCTGGGCTCCGCATAATCCGGGCCGATCAGTTCCGCCGGATGCCCCTCCACGGATCGCTGAACAGGGCAGCTCGCGGCTGGCGAGTGGACGACTGGCGTGATCGACCGACTGCGATGCGGACGATGACGGCCGACCACTATTGGCGAAACTGAGGTGTGCTGCCGCGAGCTGTGTCGAGACTCGCTTTCGTTGGCGGTCTCAGGCTGTCGCCGCACCACCCGGGAGAGTCAGCGACTTCGCTGACGAACGAGGTGAGGTGTGGAGATGCCGAGAGGTCAGTATCTGGCCGAGGGTGTGAAGGATGCGATCTGGGTGCTGCGAGCGGAGGGGGTGAGCGAGGCCGAGATCGCCCGTCGGCTCGTGATGCCGAAGCGGACGGTGAGTAAGTACCTGCAGAGGATGGGAGGGATCCGCCCGAGGCCGCGTCGTCGGGCTGAGTGCTGCCTGACGCTGGCTGAGCGTGAGGAGATCTCGCGTGGGATCGCTCGGGGAGAATCGGCCCGCGCGATCGGTCGCACCCTCGGCCGGTCCCACACCACCGTCTCCCGCGAGATCAACCGTTGCGGTGGCCGTGGGCGCTATCGCGCTCACGCAGCTGAGCAGACTGCCTGGGGTCGGGCCAAGCGCCCGCGACCGTCGAAGCTCGAGCTGTGTAGCGAGCTGCGTGAGCTCGTGATCCAGCGGCTCGAGGAGGATCACTCTCCGCAGCAGATCTCGGGCTGGCTGCGGCTCTCATACCCCGACAATGCGCAGATGCACGTCTCGCACGAGACGATCTACCGCGCGCTGTAC
Organism: uncultured Solirubrobacterales bacterium; assembly: GCA_963770735.1. GTDB lineage: Bacteria > Actinomycetota > Thermoleophilia > Solirubrobacterales > Solirubrobacteraceae > Palsa-465. Next base: position 1,465,650 of record CAVYRB010000003.1, read on the forward strand.
GTCCAGACGCGGGGGTCGCTGCGGCGCGAGCTGACGCGGCATCTCAGAACCCGGCGTCAGAAGCGCTACGCACGGACGCACTCCAATCGCGGGCAGGGTCCCGGCTGCATCGCCGGGATGGTGATGATCTCTGAGCGTCCACCAGAGGTTGCCGACCGAGCGGTGCCCGGGCACTGGGAGGGCGACTTGCTGATGGGAACGCGTGACACAGCGATCGCGACCCTGGTCGAGCGCCAGACCCGCTATTGCCAGCTCGTCGCGCTGCCCGAGGGAACCAACGCCGAGCCGGTCTGCGAAGCGCTCAAGGAGAGCATCGTGACGCTGCCCGTCCAGCTGCGCCGCTCGCTCACCTGGGATCAGGGCAAGGAGATGGCACAGCACCAACGGTTCAGCATCGAGACCGGCGTCGAGGTCTACTTCTGCGATCCCCGCAGCCCGTGGCAGCGAGGGTCCAACGAGAACACCAACGGCCTCCTTCGCCAGTACTTCCCGAAAGGCAAGAGCCTCGCCGGCGTGAGTCAGGCAGAGCTCGACGAGGTCGCCCGCAAACTCAACGACCGGCCCCGCCAAACGCTCGGGTTCAGGACACCCGCCGAGAAACTCACCGAACTGATCGACGGGCCCCACACGAGCCGCGCGTCCGGGCGCTGATCTCGCTTCGGCCTACGGCCTTCGCTCGACAGCGCCCGGACGGAATGACACGATCCGCACGTCAGGGGTGGTGCACCGACCAGTTGAGGCCAAGTTCTCGCGCGGGTATTAGGCGCGCGACCTCGTGGCTGCATCTCCGCCGCGGTGCGCAGGACTGAGTGCGTGACGCTCGGGGGTCGCGCCGGTTAGCGGAAGCTGGCTGAGGCGCGGAGCGTGGTCGTTGTGCCGCGTGGTTCGGCGACGGTGATCGTGAATCGCAGCGCGAGTGGTCGGCGGGCGTGTGCGTGTCTTTGTGCTCGGCGGGTGAGGCTCGCGGATGCGGTCAGGGCGGGCGTCGCGATCGCGACTCTCAGCTCATGAGCCGGTGCCTCGAGGACGATGCGCAGCCGGCCGCGGATCAGGCGCAGGTCATGCTTTGCCCCGACCGAGATTCCAGCGTGCGTAGTGCGGAAGCTGAGGCCGGGCGGGAGCGCGATCGTGAGCGAGCGCACTCTACGCGTGCCGGTGCCGGTGTGTAGCGTGAATCGGAGCCGTGGAGCTCCCGTCTGAATGCCAGAGATGCGCATCCCGCCGACGGCCGGCGCCGCTGTCACCGTGTTCGAAGGCGTTGATGGGGGGCTTGAGCCGAGCGGATCGCTGGCGAGGACGGTGAACGTGTAGCGCTTGCCGGGGGTGAGGCCGGTGATCGTGGCGCGAGTCCTGCTGGTCTGGACGGTGCGACCGGACGGGTTTGCTCTGACCGTGTAGGTGATTGGCGAGCCGGTCGCGGGCGATCCGGTGAAGGTCACGGTAGCGGCGTGGTCGCGCGCGGTGGCGCGAACGCGCGTCGGTGTTGACGGGCCAGTTGTCACGTAGAAGTTCGGGAGGCTCGGAGTTGGTGAGCTGCCCGCCGGGGTGCTGACCACGACGTCGGCTGGGCCCAGGGGTGGCGGCTGGGAGGGCGACCAGGTCGCCAGGATCTCCGAAGGGGAGACCACGCAGAAGTACTGGGCTGGGATGCCACCGAACGTGACCGAGGTGGTCCCGGAAAACCCGCTGCCGGAGATCGCGACCTGGGTGCCAAGCCCCCCTGGCGCCAGTGCGCCTGGGGTGACGCGCGTGACCGTGGGGACCGTGAACGGTGCCGTACGGTGCGCGAACGTCCAGACCGCGCCCGGACCGCTGTTAGCGAAGGACTCGCCGAGCACCGCGATGCTCCCGTCCCCCGACAGCGCCTCGTCGCTCACCATCCCTGACCCGACTTGTGCGCCGCTCGCGACCAGCTGCGGCTCGGCCGCCCAGCCCGCGCTCGTGTCGACGAAGCTGCCAGCAACGCCGCCGCCGCAATCGGCACCGGTCAGCAGCGCCGTGTGACCGTCGCCGCTGAGCCCCGCCCCCTCATCGAAGTGGACGTAGCGCGAGATCGCGTTGGACTGCGCGACCCAGCCTGAGCCCGAGCGGGTGAACAGCGGCACAACTGGCTGGCCGCCGATCAACGCACTGTTCCCATCCGCGGCCAACACGCCAGTACCGAAGAAGAAGCCGCCCCCAGGGGCGGTGATCTTTCCCCCAAGCTGAGACCACGCCTGCCCCTGACGCGTGAACACCCACGCGGCACCCGGCCCCGCGCACGCCGTGATGCACCCCGCACCGTCGTTTGGATCGCCGATCAACCCGGTGTTCCCGTCCGCCGACAGCGACGCGCTCGAGCCGAACCCGCCAATCGGGATCGCGCGATTCGCCGCGTTGCTGGTCGTCTCGTCGGTGGGTCTCAGCGGCGAACCCTGCTGCAGCCAGCTTCCGGCCGAACGCACGAACGCCACGACAGCGCCGCAGTCCTCACACGTGTCGGTGCTCGCGCCAACCAGCGCCGTATCCCCGTCGGCCGACAGCGCCACACTTGACCCAAAGCTGGTGCCGGGCGGGCCGCAGCCAGTGCAGCCCGGAGCGGGAGTCACCAGTCCCTGGGGCGAGAGCGTCGCCTGCAAACTCCAGCCACCCCCAGAGCGCGCGAACACGTCCACCTCACCCGACCCCGGCCCGCCGACCAGCGCCGTGCTCCCATCCGCGGAGATCGCGACCGCCGAACCGAACGACACGTTACTTCCCCCGCCCGCCACGGGCGTCAGCTTGCCCGACTCACTCCACGCCGACCCAGTCCACTCATACACCCACGCCGCGCCGACCCCACCATTGTCCTGAGGCCCGCCGACCACCATCGTGCGACCATCGCCCGACAACGCAACCGCCGAGCCGAACCCGGCCGCCCCAACCGCATCCGCCGGCGCGAGCTCCCCACCAACCTGCACGAACCCCGAACCCGCCCCCTGCCCGGCGGCCGCTGCCGGACTGACACACACCATCGCGACGACCACCGCAGCCGTGACCCCCAAACAGCGAAGATGAGAAAACCGAACCCAGCTCACACACCCCAGAACGATCCAGCAAACCCCAAGTTGCGGCCGTGCCCCGCCAGCGTCGATCTCCATGGCCGTCGAGCGGTCACGCTCGGGCCCACGCGGTGCGACCAAGCCCCAGACCTGGCTTCGTGATCACATACGCATCTCGCCGGCGAAGCCATGCACCCCGCGATGCGCGGCAGGGGCGACTAGTTCGGACGGATTGCTTGGCGGCTCGCTGAGGGTCGCTCGAATCGGGCCGCGACCGAGTCGAGAGGAATCTGCCGCCCCGGTTCTGGCTGACCGAGGCTCTCATCTCCCGCCCACCAAGAAAGGAGATGCATCATGAGTAACCCGTTCCGGGTCGATATGTCCGGTCCGCTGTCGGTGTTCGCGGCAGGTTTCCTCGACGATCTACTGCGCCGCGGATACCCCCCGGGACCGCGGCGAAGCAGCTGCAGGCGATGTCGCACCTCAGTCGGTGGATGGCTGAACGCGACGTGGAGTCGGGCGATCTGACCAAGCCGGTGTTTGAGGAGTTCGCATGCGACCGGCGTGCTTCTGGCTGGACTCACGTCGTCTCGTTGAAGGGTCTCGGGCCGCTGATCGATTACCTGCGTCGTGCCGGCCTGGTCACGACTGGCGCTCCTGGAGCACCGGCGGGTAAGTCCGCGCAGCTGCTGGATCGCTACGCGAGGTATCTGCTGGATCGGCGCGGCATGGCCCGCACGAGTGTGCGCAACTACGTTGACATCGCGCGGGTGTTCCTCGACGAGCGGCAGAGGAGTCGCGGACATCTCGCTCTCGACGAGCTGGACGCCGCAGCCATCAACGAGTTCGTCCTCACCGAGGCGCGGCGACGGAAAGTCGGCGGCACCCAGTGCGTCGTCTACCGCCTTCGCTCGCTACTCCGCTTCCTCTACCTGGACGGCGCCCTCCCCCGAGACCTGACCGGCGCGGTCCCGCGCCCGGCCAGCTGGCGCAACGCCTCGCTGGTCAAGGCCCTAGACGCGGACACCGTCGCGCGGCTGCTCGGAAGCTGTGACCCTGGCACCGCCGTCGGCCGGCGCGACCTTGCGGTCTTGATCTCGCTCTCGCGACTCGGGCTACGCGCCGGCGAGGTCGCCGCGATCCAGCTGCATGACATCGATTGGCGCGCCGGGGAGGTGATGGTTCGCGGGAAGGGGAATCGCTACGAACAGCTTCCGCTCCCCGTCGATGTCGGCGAGGCGCTCGCCGACTGGCTGCAGGACGGACGACCGTGGTGCGATCACGAGCTCGTCTACCCGCGGGTCCGCGCACCCCACAGCGGCCTGACCCCAACCGGCATCGCGGCGATCGTTCACGCCGCGTGCATCCGAGCACAGCTGCCCGAGATCGGCCCTCACCGGCTGCGTCACACGGCAGCCACCGAGATGCTCCGCGCCGGCGCGAGCCTCTCCGACGTCGGGCAGGTGCTGCGCCACCGCCACGCCGACACGACATCCGTCTACGCCAAGGTCGACCGGCACGCGCTCGCCGCGCTCGTTCAGCCCTGGCCGGGGACAGGTGAGTCATGAGCGCGCTGAGCGAACACCTCGACCGCTACCTCGCGCTGCGGCGTGCCGTCGGCTTCAAGCTCGTGACCGAAGGTCGGGCGCTGCGCGACTTCGTGACGTTTGTCGAAGCCACCGGCGAGTCGACAATCACGACCGAGACTGCGCTGCGGTGGACCCGGCAGCCGTCAGGCTGCTGCCACGCCTACCTGGCCCAGCGGATGCGCGCCGTCCGCGGGTTCGCCCGCTACTTGCACGCGCTCGATCCCACGACGGAGATCCCGCCGCTTGATCTGCTGCCGGCTCGCAAGCACCGCCCGAGCCCGTACATCTACAGCGACGACGAGATCGCCGCTCTGAGGAACGCCGCTCGTCAGCTGCGACCCGGGCTCCGAGCGGCCACTTCAGAGACCCTGATCGGCCTGCTCGCGTGCACGGGCATGCGCATCGGGGAAGCGTTCACGCTCGACCGAACGGACATCGACTGGACGCACCAACTGCTCGCGATCCGCGACTCGAAGTTCGGGAAATCCCGCGAGCTCCTGCTGCACCCCAGCACCGCGGGCGCCCTCGCTGGCTACCTCGAGTTCCGGGACCGGGTCCGCCCGACCGGCGATCCGCGCAGCGTGTTCCTATCCGTCCGAGGTACGAGGCTCGGCCACCAGACGTTCAACCCGACGTTCCACGCGGTACTGCGACTCGCTGGACTGGAGCCTGTGTCACCGCCCGCTCATCCGCGGGCGCACGACCTGCGCCACTCGTTCGCCGTTAAGACGCTGCTCGGGTGGTACCGCGCCGACGTCGACGTGGCGGCCAGGATGCCACTTCTCTCGACCTACTTAGGGCACGTGGATCCTGCTGCGAGCTACTGGTATATCTCGGCCTCGCCCGATCTTCTCGGCCTCGCCGCCCAGCGTCTCGAACGATCCACCAGCACCTCACCGCAGGAGGAGGACCGTCTCGCGGTTCCGTGGGCCGGTCAAGCGTCAAGCCGTGCTCGGCGCTACCGGCTCGCGCGAAGGAGCGACCGATGAGCGCCCTGGCCCCCACGCTCGAAGCGTTCTTCACCGACCGGCTGATCAACCAGCGAGACGCCAGCCCACACACAATCGCCGCCTACCGCGACACCTTTCGGCTGTTGCTCGTCTTCATCCACGAACCAGACCGGCAAGGCGCCGAGCGCGCTCGACGTCAGCGATCTGGACTCGTCGCGGGTCACGGCGTTCCTTGACCACCTGGAGCGCGAGCGGAACAACAGCCCCCGGACTCTGAATACGCGGCTCGCTGCGATCCACTCCCTGGCGAGCTGCTGGTCGAACATCCGACGACGGTGATCTGAGCCACCATCACAAGGGTGTCGCACGGCGTCATGACGCGGGGACGAGTTCCCGCCCGACTCGACGGCCCTCGGCAGATGTCTGATCGCCTCTTCGAGCTCGGGACGGAGGAACCGCCACGTGCGGCCGAGCTTCCGGCCGGGGAGGATGCCGCGGCGCGCGTATTCCTTCACGGTGTAGGGCTTCAGATCGAGAAGCGCCGCAACATCCGAGGCAGTAAGCACATCCTCCCGCGTGATGCTCATGACGTCCCGGCGTTGTTGGAGACGATGCTCATTGCAACGTCCCTCTAAGGTATCCTATTTGCGATTTTTGCGCTAGCGTGAAGTGGAGGGATTTGCTTTGACTGACGAAGAGCACGATGCGATCGGACCGGTGGATGACCTTGGCGGAGATTGCCGAGGAGCTGCGCGTCAATCCGGCGACGGTTCGAGTCTGGGTGAGCAAGGGTCAGCTGAAGGCGTCGCGGGCCGGCGTGCGGAAGTGGATCGTGCGTCGTTCTCGAGCCCTTGATCGGATGCTCGCTGATACGAACGCGCCGAGCGGCGGGGAAAGCGCGGAGCGCGCGTCTGCTGCGCCGACTTCGGCTTCGGAGCGCAGTGATCGCGAGGAGGTTCCTGACGAGCGGGAGCGGGATCCGCGGCTTTTGCCACAGGCCGGGACGCATGAGAGCGCGGGGGAGCTGCTTCAGATCGCGAACAGGAATCTCAACGACGCGTTCAGGATCAGCGCGCATGCGCCACCCGGCCCCGGGTACTTGGACCGGCTCCGGGGGATCGCCGATGCGTGTGAGCACGTTGCTGCGACCCTCCGTCACGCGTCGAGAGTCGCAGGTGTGCGCTGGACGGGACGAGGCGACTTCGGCACCGAGAGGTTGCCCTACGAGTTGCGGCCCAGTGGCAATCGCCCATGGCGCGCAGAGTTGTGGGAGCGCTTCGACAGCGCGGTCGAGACGCTCGCGATCACGATGACCGGGCGCGACACGGTCGCGGTCGCCGACGGGTTTCGTGACATGGGTGATGAGCTGCTGGCGGTCGCCGACGAGCTCGAGCGAGATGACAGCTGGCGAGTCGGCCACGAGGTCGGTTGAGCGGCGCGGCGCTACGGAATGAAGTGTTTCGCGAACTGCACCGGCGAGGAAAACACCGGGACCGCCTCCGCCCCCGCCGCTATTGGAATCGGGCGCTCGGTCGCGCATGACTACCCGCCCCCCACGTCGTGCGATGGTCGGGTAGTCATGCGCGATTCGCTGGATCAGGGTCAGCGGGGGCGGAGGCGGTCCTGGTGGGGGCGTGGGGAGCGGTTCGCGGGCGTGTGTCGAAGGGGTCGAAGGGGCTTGCGGATGAGTCGGGTGTTGCGTGCCGGGTCCGGCTTCGTTGGAGGGGTCTGGGATGGTTGGCTCGGGTGGGGCCGTGTCCTTTGGATGCGTGGCGGTGTGCGATGGGGTGGAGCGAGGTGGCGGCTCGGAGTCATGCCAGGCGGCTCGAGAGAGAGGGTTGGCTGGCGAGGTATCCGATGACGCGGGGGAGTGGATCGTTGTTCCTTGCGACGCGGACCGGGATCGCGGTGGTCGCCGAGCCGGTTCGGGCGGCGGGGCCGCCGGCGCCGACGTGGTGGGCGCATCATTGCGCGGTCGCGTGGATGGCGGCGTGGGTGAAGCTTCGTGGGCATGGGCTGCTCGGGGCGCGCGAGCTGCTCGAAGGCGATGAGTGGTCGGGCGAGATCAGCTGGCGGGATAGCAGCGGGTTCAAGAACGCCACACATCGCCCTGACCTGATCGTCCTCGCTCGGACGGGCGGCCGTGTCGCGATCGAGGTCGAGCTCACGAAGAAATCAGCCGAGCGCTTGCGGGCGATCCTTGCCCGGCACGCGCTGTGGCGCACGATGCGCCTGACCGGAGGCGTCATCTACGTCTGCGCCGACCAGGACGGCTGTAAGCGAATCGCGAAGCACGGGGCAAGCATCGGCATCGCAAAGGGGAGAGGGCTGCGAGTCGAGCTGCTCGACACGATCAAGGCCCAGGCGCTCGCCGCTTGCGAGGAGGTCCGGGCGACGCGCTGATCCCGGCGATCCGCCGCTAAGCGGCCCGTCCTCGCGGTCGATGGCTGCTGACAGGTGGGAGGCGGGGAGGGCGGCGAAGAGCTCGGCGCGGCTGATGGTCTGCACTGACGGTGCCGCAGGGGAGCGACCCAGCACCGCCGACACGAACACTTCGCGTCGGCTACCACGCTCATCAACTTGTTGTGCGACGGGCCGCGCGAGCGGCCCTCAGCTCCTCGCGTGCCAATGCCCTGGCCTGATCGTCGTCGAGCTCGCTCTTCGCCTGGAGGCCGGCCATTAGGGTCCGTCTAAATCCATCGCGGACCGCGCGGTCGATGATCTCGCCCTTGCTGATGTGTGCGTCCGCGGCACGCTGGCGGAGGATTTCAGCGACCTCGGCGTCGAGGTCGACGCTGACACTCTCGCGGGCGGCCATGGCAGAAGCGTACCCGTGGTTAGCGTGATCCTGCCCGGTCTGCGATCACCTCGAATATCGCTTCTCACCGCCGCAAACCAGAGCAGGGCGTTCGTTCCGCGTCGGCGGGTTGCCTGCGAGGCCTGGGAGGACCCCGTCCACGCGATTTTCACGAACGGGAACTGAAGCGGATCGGCGAATGTGGCGTGGCACGGTATCCAGATCGGCCCGCCGGGCCGGCGAGGGCCTGCGCCTTGAGCACGCGCGCGCGGGAGCCCCGAAGCACCTCGGCAGAGGCTCGGGCAGACCGGTCCAGGTCTCGACTACAGTCGCTGCCGATGGAGCCTTCCAGTGTTCCTCTCGCAGTGGTCGGCATGGCATGTGCTGGCAAGTCAGAGGTCAGCGCTGAGCTGGTCGCGGGCTACGGCTTTGAGAGCATCTACTTCGGTCAGGTGGTCTTGGACGAGGTCGCGGCGCGTGGCTTGCAGCCGGGACCGCAATCGGAGCGCCAGGTCCGTGAGGAGCTCAGACAGGCGGAGGGTATGGATGTAATGGCGAGACGGTCGCTTGGGGCGATCCGCGCCGCAATTGATGCTGGCCGCCGAGTGTGTATCGACGGCCTCTACAGCGGGGCAGAGTGGCAGCTGCTTGCTGGAGAGGTGGGACTCGTGACACTCGCCGTGCACGCGCCGCGATGGTTGCGGAAGCAGCGTGCCGCCAGTCGCCGAGACCGCCCGCTGCTGGCGGGCTGAGCTCGACGAACGCGACCTCGCAGAAGTGCGGAACGTAGACAAGGCAACGCCCATCGCACTTGCGGACCTCCAAGTGGTGAACGATGGAACTTTGGAACAGCTCTCCGCTCGCATCGCTTCACTGCTGGAGGCGCTACCGGCCGCTGTGGAGGCCCGTCTCCGGCCTGCCGCTACTTAGCTCAACGCAGCAGAGCTTCCGCAACATCGACCGGCGTCCACTGCCGCGGGCGTGAGGTCGCGGTCAGCGCTGCCTCAATTTCGACCTCGGCGATCTGTGCCATCACTTGGGGGTTCGGCTTACGGCCGATCCAGCGCAGCTCTTCCAGGAGTCGCAGCCCGGATCTTTTCGATCGTGGCAATCTGGAATGTGGTCTCGCTCAACGTTCGTCCTCCTCTTCAGACGGTGTTGGTAGAGCTAAATCGGGTGTGGCCTCGACAATTGCTTCGAACTGGCGCAACTCTGCGGCCTCAATCTCCAGGATCCTGGCAACCGGCACGGACGGACCGCCAAATGTGAAGCTTCCTCCGCTCTCGAGCGCTCGCGGAGTCGCCGCCTGGCGATGATCGAGCGTCATGGCGCGACCTCTTGTCCTTCCGGTCGCTCTGTCCGAAGTGGAAGTACTGGGGGTAGACCCGCGGCGTCACGCCGGTGTACTGGTCGAGGACGACCTTTCCTGGATCAACTCAGCTGTCTCAGGCTCGATCACCAGCGCATCACCGTGCAGTTCGCGCGCAAGGCTCTTGGAGTACGGCAGGACGTAGAGAACTTTCCTGATGCCGCTTGCGATGACGTGGCGCGTGCAGTTGTGGCAGGGGAACGTCGTGCAGACCAGCGTCGCTCCGGCGACGCTGATGCCTTGACGCGCAGCCGTAGTCAAGGCGTCCATCTCGGCATGTACCGCGCGACCGAACTCGGTGATTGCCCGGAATCGAGTCGGTTTGATCGCCTTGAGGAAATTGTCGAGTTGATCCTCGCTGACGTCGAACGCGTCGTCGTCGAGCTTCGTGATTTTCGCGCCCTTCAGCCATCCGGCGTCCGCCATCTGCACCAGCAGCTCGCGCGAGATGCGCCGCTGCCACAGCGTGTTCGATCGACCGGGGGCTCCTCCGCGAAGTCGCGGTGATCCGGCTCGTCCGGCGACCAATAGAGACCGCCACGGCCGGTAGGAACATCGTTTGTTCCCACGGCCAGCACGTCACCGTCCTGGTCGACGATTGCCGCGCCGACCTGACGACCCATCTCCGAACTCCTGAGAGCCGCGGTGAATGCGTGGAACATGGCCTGCTCGTCACGTTGCGGCGGCTCGAACGGCTCAGCGAACATCAGCCTCACACAGCGGGCGATTGTTGCTTGAAGCCGGCCTCGGCTCCGTCCGTCGAGAATGAAATCCGCTGCGGCGAAGGTCTCGCGCACGGCCTGCCCGTAATCGACGGTCCGGTCCTCCTCGTCCCGACGGATATCGCGTGTCGCCTCCTCCTCGTAACGCAGAGATGTCTGAGGGGCCCATCGCTGCCAGCGGCGCTCGGCGTCACGTCGCCTCAGGACCTCGGGAACGTGCAACGAGAGCAAGATGAACCGGGGCCCGTAGATACGGCGGAGTAGCTCAATCTCCTCCGGTCTCTTGAAGGACCGCAGCAGCCACGCGGTCCGCTCGTCGGTAACGCCGCGGCGCTTGGCTGCCATGAGGTACACCCCGAGCAGCGCCACGACGTCGTTCCGATCGGTCTCGCGCCGAAGCTTGTCGCCCATGTCCTGAAGATCGCGCATCGCCTCAGGACGCTCCTGCGCGAAGTCCGTGATACCGAGCGCGGCCGGGAAGTAGTTGCTGATGTGCACCGTGCGCAGCTTGTAGCCGTAGTGCTGGAGGCTCTCGGCCAGCGAGGTCTGGAACGTATCCGTCTCCGCACCGGCTCCATAGACCAACCCCAGAATCAATGCGTCGGCTGGATCGGCGGGTACTCAGCCAGGGCGCTCTCGGCGTACGCAGTCATCGAAATCGACATTTACACAGTCCTCGGACGGACCGGGAGGCATCGTGACCTGCCGGTCGTAACTTAGGGATGCCGTCACAAATTCAATCCTCCTCGGGTGGATCGATGTGCGAGTCCCGGCGAGTGAGATTTCGGGCATCGTCAAAGCTGAGGTACTGCTGCACTCCGTGGCAGCCTCGGTCACGCAACAGCCGCTTACCGCGTGGCGAACCCACGATTGCATGGGCGGCGAGGTGGTCGCGACGAGCTTTAGGCCGCCGCCGATGACTCTTGCGCGGAGCGATAGGCGATTAAGGATGCGATCACCCTCTGCTAGCTGGCGCTCGATCCGCCGCAGCGACGCGAGGAGCCCGGTCCGGTGCTTGCGCATAACGGGTGACAGCTGCTCCTGCTGTGCTACGTGCGCTTCGACGTTGGCTAGCTCCCGACGGATCTTGTCAGCCTCACCTCGAGAGCGCGACCGGCGCTAGGGTCGAATCGATAGAAGCCCGGGTCGGCCGCCCGAGTCACGAATGGGGACCGAATAGCTGCGGTTAGGAATCCGGCAGCCGGCCGCTTCCCCAAGACCGCGAAACCGGCTCGGAGCGTTTCGGTCGTACCAGTCTTTGTAATGCATGGGGCGGTCAGCGCCGACTCGCGTCGCCAAGACAAGATGACTGCTCGCTCCCTTAGGCGGGAACCCTGGAGGACGGTCGTGCCGCGTTCGGCGTAACGGTCATTGGCTAGCCGAGCGAGGACTCGGACCGCTCCTCAATCCAGGCCGAGCTCGGCCTTCGATCTGCTGACCGGTTCGTAACCCGTTGATTCGTTGTTCGACCTGTCGGCGGTAGGCGTCGAGGCGCTCGCGGCTGCGCTGGGCGTTGCGTTCGATGTCCATTGCGAGGGACGGGCGTGGACGGCTCATCGGCCGATCAAAGCGCAGCCGCCCATCGGTGGCTAGCCGAAAGGCTCCGTCATGCCCTCTTGATACATGTGCCGGGTCAGGTCGATACGAACAAATGAACAGATCATCAACAGGGATCAAGCAGTTATCGACAAAGTTGTCGACAGCAGCCGGAACATTTTGCCCACGGACAGCGGGCTTCAACGGACCAACGCAGGACCTAGCCGGCCATTCCCCGCAAAGTGCGGGATTGCTGCAGGTCCGATACGCGGCTGATACAGGTAGCGCGATCGGCCAGAGCGTTTCGTCCGACAGCGGCTCCATCATGCGCAGCTGTGGCCCGGTCATGGACATCTAACAAGACTCTTCCTCCCTTGGAGAGCGTCGGACTCGGTCCGACGGAAAGACCCCTGGCGGGAAATCGGGCGAGGACAACCGTTCGAGGATGGTGGCGTGGATCCGGACCGAGAATGGTCAAGCGTACGTGGGAATGGCCAGCTCGCGAAGTCGGAGTCGTCAACGGCGCCCCGCCGAGTACTTGCGAACTCACGCCGACGGCGTGTGGACGGACAACCTATTGGCGCTACCGCGCTACTAACCCGCACCGAAGGAGGTGCTGACAAGCATAGTCGCAACATCACCCACGGTCACAACCGTCGAAGCATTGGCTCGCCTAGACGAGATCCTCGATCTCTCGAATGTTCGTATGAAGCTCGCCGATCCGGACGAGGGCCGAGGCTACTCGACGGAAGAACTCGACCTACGGGAAGGCGAGTACCGGAAATTCCTTGCGCTGCACATGGTTTTTCCCGATGCAGAGATCGCGCCGTGCAAGATGGTTGACGAGTTCTGGCATCAGCACATCCTCGATACCCACGCCTATCGCGACGACTGCGACATGATCTTGCGGCGACTATCTGCATCATTTCCCGTACTTCGGTATGCGCGGCGAAGCGGATGCCGCGGCACTCCAGGACGCTTACGCCGACACGCTGGAGCGTTACGAGCGTCTTTCGGGGACCCGCCGAAGGACACGTGGCTTCCGACCGAGGCGAGCAAATGCCGGCGCATAACTGCAAGGTCCAGAGGTGCAAATGACGACCGTGGCCACAACAGTGCTCGAGGCTCGAGAAGAGGAACTCGCGAAGGCATTTGTAGCTGCGTGGGAACGATCGAACCACGTGCCCTTCGACCTTGCCCCAGGGCAGAATTTTCACATTCCGGTTGGCCGGCAGACGTACGTGTGCCAGATCGGGAAGAGATCCGTCACCTCCACCATCTCGGGATGCTTGACGTCGATCGCGCCGCCGCTCCGGTGTGGCGCGTATATCCGTCGACGGCTGCTCGTTCGCAGTTCGGTGACGACAGCGAGCGGGAGGTAGCGGCAGCTTCGGGAGATCCCGACCAGCGCCTCGGCTGATTCTCGAAGCGACGGTCAAAGCGTTCGAGGCTGACCCGACGGAACCGCTTCGAATATGGCCGATGGCGGCGATCGATCTCGTCAAGCATCCACACTGGCCGCTGCAGCCTGATGTGGTCCGCATGCACGATCTGCAGCAGCTCGAGGAGCTTGGTCTGGTTAGCTCATCAGCGCAGGATCGTGGGAAGGCCTTCTGGCCGACCACGGATGGACGCGCGGCGGTCCACGATCCCGCCGGCCTTCTTGAGCGACGCAGCCAGACGGCGTCGAACGAGCACGAAGCTGGGCGGTTGCGACGCTGGGCCGAGCGGCTACGCGCTGGGGATCTCACCATCGGCGTAGTTGCGGGGACAGCCACGGCCGCGGTCAAAGCCCTAATCGGGATTTAGCCCAGAAGCCGACACCATCCGTGGCCCGATGGGTCAGCCGACCTTCCACATCGCTGCCGATGGATATCTGGCACGCGACGCACAATCGTGGACCGAGGAGAAGCTGATGATCCTCGAGGCGTATCTCAACGCATTCGCGAAGGCCTGCCAGAAGGTCGGAGGATGGTATGCACTCGATCCTTTCGCCGGTACCGGCCTGAACTGGTCGACGACGCGCGACGCTCCTGTGAACGGATCTGCGCTCATTGCGCTCGAGGCAGAGCCACCATGCGCGACGAAGGTCATCATCGCCGAGCGACATCTGGGGCGTTTGCCGCTCTCAAACACCGAACGGCGACTTACGGTGACCGAGCGGTCCGCTTCACCGATGACGCCAACGTGATCGTTGGCGACATGCTCGCGATTATTCCGAGACGTGCGCCGACGTTCGCGTTTCTTGACCCCGAGGGCTCGGAGCTTGAATGGCCGACGGTCGAAGAGGATCGCCGAATTCAAGCGCGGCCATAGCCCGAACAAAATCGAGCAGCTCATCCTGTTCCCGACGGACATGGGGTTCGTCCGGCTCGCCCCTGACCACCCGGAAATGGTGACGCGAATCTACGGCCATGACCGCTGGAAAGAGATCTACGAACGTAGGAGCGCCAACAAGATCACCGCTGAACAGGCCCGGAGTGAGTACGTTCGCCTGTACGCCAGCGGTTTCACAAGCCTCGGCTACGGGACCGTGCTCGATCGGCAGATCACGAAGGCGAATGGCACGCCGATGTACTTCCTGATTTTCGCAACCGACAATGACGCGGGCGAGAAGATCATGGACTGGGTCTTCGATCGCGTGAGGATCCGCGTCAATGAGGAACTCGGGCAGACCACGCTGTTCAACATGGAAAGCGGCCCGCGGGAACGCAGACTAGGCGACGGTAGATCCGGGGACGGACGAAGGGCGACGGGCCAATGGTCAGTGTCCGCCCGTCCAGGATCGTCCGCCCGCCTTCGACGTCCGTCCGCCCCACTGTTTGAAGAAGAATGCGACGCCCTCGGCCTCGCAGCGGTCGCGCAGCTCGCGGATCCACTCCGGGTCGCAGCGGCGGTGCCCAGGCCCGACTCGCCGCCGGCGATCAGCCAGTCGATGCCGTCGAGGTCGAGCCCTTCGAGGGGCCCGAGCAGCGGCTCTGCCGAGATGAAGCGAACGGCCGCTGGCACTTCGCGCAGGTAGTCGGCGCGGTGGACGAAGCGCGGTTCTCGATCGAAACGCCCATCCAGACGTTCGCGGCCACGGAAGCGTCGGCGCCAACTCGGCCAGCCGCTCGTGGCGCTTGGTCAGGATCTGAAACGTGTGCTGCGGCGCGCGTCCCATGACGTCGAACACGTCGCGCATAAAGGTCTCCGGGATGTCCTCGTGGAAGAGATCGCTCATCGAGTTGACGAAGATGAGCGCGCGGGCGCTTCCAACGGAGCGGTTGCTCGAGCCGCTCGGGCCAGAGGCGGAGATCGAAGCCCTGCTCGTACGGGTGACCCGGGATGCCGCGCCAACGCTCGGCGAACGTCTCCGCGTAGCAGTGCGCGCAGCCGGGGGAGACCTTGTCGCAGCCCGTGACCGGGTTCCAGGTCGCCTGCGTCCATTCGATGGTGCTGCGATCAGCCACGGTTCGTAAACCTAGTCGTCGTGTCCATCGAACATATGTTTGCTGACGCGACGGACGTTCCTCTGACCGACCGCATTGCGCGCGTGGTGGCCTTGGGACGCGGATCTGGTAGCGCCGACTGGTAGCGCCGACCAAATCACCCCTATCCGTGTCGTTCGGGCAAAGAAAAAACCCCGGATTACCAGGGCTTTCGTTGAAGCGGCTGAAGGGACTCGAACCCTCGACCTTCTGCATGGCAAGCAGACGCTCTAGCCAACTGAGCTACAGCCGCGAGGCCGCGGAGTATAGAGGCGGGGGCGTAGGTGCCGGGCGTGCAGAACCGCGCGCGGGACGCGCATGGTGTTGAGGGCGCCGGCGATCGCGACGCACCCCGCGAGCAGCACGAACGCCCCCTCTCTCGCGTCGACACGGACGGCAGTCCAGGAGTGCCGGTTCCTACTTGACAGAACGGTGAGCTTGATGCAGCCTCCGGTGCGGCGGTGCGGGTAATCCGCCGCTCCGACGGAACGGATTTCGTGACGGGGTTGCGCTCAGTTCGAGTCTTCCTGCTGGCGGGCGTATCGGCTCTCTCGATCGCCGCGCTTGGGGTGCCGACGGCGTCGGCGCTGGGGCTTGGTGCCGACGTCGGAGTCACGATCTCCGTCTCGAATGCCACGCCGAATGTCGGCGACACGATCACGTACACGATCACGGTCTCGAACGCCGGGCCCTCGCTGGCCACCGGCGTCTCGGTTCAGGACAAGCTGCCGGCGGGCCTGACGTTCGTCTCCGCCACCCCGAGCCAGGGGACCTACGCCTCCTCGACCGGCGCGTGGGCCGTCGGGACGATGCTTTCGGGCGCGTCGCAGACGCTCGCGATCAAGGCCAAGGTCGTCTCGCCGGCGGCCCAGACGGACCAGGCGAAAGCGTCTTCGGGCGTATCGGATTCGAACACCGCGAACAACTCCGCGAGCATCAAGGAGACCCCGCAGCAGGCCGATCTGACGGTCGCGCAGACCGTCGATCACAACGGCCCGAATCCCGGGGACCCGGTGACGTTCACCGTCACGATCCGCGACAGCGGCCCGAACTCGGCGACGAACGTGAGCGTCACCGACCTGCTGCCCTCGGGGTTGACGCTGGTCGCGGCGACCCCGAACCACGGCACCTACGTCTCGAGCACCGACGTCTGGACGATCGGAACGGTCGCCCCGGGCACGCCGGACGTGCTCAAGCTCCAGACCACGTACACCGGCCCTGGCGCCGTGGAGAACACTTCCTCGGTCACGCACTCGGACCAGTTCGATCCGAATACGAGCAACAACAGCGCGAGCCAGACGGTGCCGGTGACGATCACCCAGACGACGGTCGCCTCGTCGGCGAACCCGTCGGCCCCCGGGCAGGCCGTCACCTTCACGGCGACGGTCCAGCCCGTGCCGGACGGCGGCACCGTGCGGTTCGCGATCGACGGCAGCTACGTCGGCGATCCCGTCACTCTCAACCCGGCGGGTCAGGCCACGCTGCCGGGGACCTCGTCGCTCGCGGTCGGATCGCACAAGGTCGTCGCGACCTACTCGGGCGATGCGAACTTCGTTGCCGGACGCTCGCCGACCCTGATCCAGGTGGTCAAGAGCCCGACGACGCCGGGTGGTACCAAACCCACGAGCCCGAGCGGCCCGAAGGGGCCGACCGGACCGTCAGGTCCTTCCGGCCCTTCGGGCCCTTCGGGCCCGACCCCCGGCGGGGGACAGCGCCTGGTCTCGATCCGGAGCCTGACGATCGACCCGAGCGCGTTCGCCGCCGGGCCGAGCGGCCCCAGCGCACAAGCGGCCTCGAATCGCGGCGCCGGCACCGAGGTCACCTACACGCTGAACATGGCCGCGAGGGTCCGCTTCACGATCGCCCGGCTGCTGCCCGGCCGTCGCGCGGCTGGCGGCGTTTGCGCCAAGCCGAGCCGGCGTAACCGCCACGGCCGGGCCTGCACCAGGGTGGTCCCGCTGCGCGGCGGCTTCACCGTCTCCGGTGCGTCGGGGCACGACGGCTTCAAGTTCACCGGCCGGCTGTCCGGGCGCAAGCTCGGCCCCGGCAACTACAGGCTGATCGCGACGCCCAGCGCCGCCGGCCGGACCGGCCATTCGGTGCACACAACCTTCCGGATCGTTGTAAAGCGGGGCCCGGCCCGGTAGAAACCGGGTCGGAGCATGCGCTTCATCCTCAACATCATCTGGTTCATCTTCGGCGGGCTGTGGCTGGCGATCGGCTACGTGCTCGCGGGGATCATCGCCTGCATCCTGATCATCACGATCCCGTTCGGCATCGCGGCGTTCCGGATCGCGCTGTTCGCGCTGTGGCCGTTCGGCAGGACCGTCGTGAGACGCGCCGACGCCGGCGTCGGCTCGGGGATCGGCAACGTCCTCTGGTTCCTGCTGTTCGGGTGGTGGCTGACGCTGCTGCACCTGATCACCGGCGTCGTCCAGTGCATCACGATCATCGGGATCCCGCTCGGGCTCGCGAACTTCAAGATGATCCCGATCTCGCTGATGCCGCTCGGCCGCGAGATCGTGCCGGTCGACCAGGCGCAGGCCTACGGCGGCTCCGCGGTCACGATCTCGGATTAGCGCTCGCCGTCAGACGGTGAAGTCGAGCACGCCCGCCGGCGTCGCGACGACCGTGCCGCTCGAGGCCTTTGTCAGCGAAACGGTTGCAGCGGATCTGGTGACCGAGTAGCGAGCCCCGGGCGTCATCCCCGCCAGCAGGTATCTGGCGGCGGTCGTGGCGCCGGTGAAACTCGTGCTCGAGATCGGCGTCGTGGTCTGGCCGGCGCCGGCGTTGAACAACACATACGTGATCGCGCCGCCGGACTGGACGATTCTCGTCCCGGTCATGTTGCCGTTGGCGCTGGTGACCGCGACCGTCGTCGGGTTGGCCGAGCCCTTCGCGCCCGACTGGAACACGTTGAGGTAGCTCTCCGCGAGCGGGTTGCCCGGATACCGCTCCTCGACCCGGTACGTGTAGGCCTCGTCGTCGCCCCACGGGGTGCAGTGCGACGTCAGTCCGTCGGCCTTCCCGTCGCACGGCAAGCACGGGCTCGAGCCGTTGTCGCAGCCGTCCGGGTTGCTCGTCTCGTTGACCGCGGTGAGCTGCGTGGACGTCGGCGCGACTGCGTCCATCCACAGACCCGAGCTGCCGTTCAGCACGTGCACCGAGCTGCCCGACACCGTCGGCGCCTTGGGGAAGTGCCACCTGAGGTGCTTCAGGTAGGGACCGTGCCGATTGGCGGACGACCTCGCCTTCAGCTGGTCGAGGATCACGAACAGGCCGGCTCCGGGGACGAACACGAAGCTGCGGTAGTAGTCGGCAAGCTCGCTGGAGACGGACGACGTCTGGTTGCACCCGGTCGCGTAAGGCGAGGAGTACGCGGTGGTCAGGTCGGTGCGGACGTACGTGTGCGCGGCGCTCTGCTCCGCCGCGACGATCTGGTCCTTGCCGTACGGGCCCTGCCCGCCGAAGTACCCCTCGTCGGTGCACTGGGCATCGCCGAAGTCGTCGAACCAGAGGGTGTTCGCCTGGGCCGACTGGTTGAGCTCGGTCGAGTTGCCGAGGATCCCCTCGGTGCAGAAGCTCGGACCGTCGCATTTCCAGTCGGTGGCATCGACGAGCAGCGGATCGTTGCCGTGCTGGATGAACACGGTCCCGGCGTCGTAGTGCTGGTGGTCGTCGTAGTACGCGGACCCGGCGCTGAACGACGCCCACGTCGCCGACGTCCCGGTGTCACTGCGCATCAGGAAGTAGGGGACGGCATGGTCGGGCGGGAGGTTCGCCCCTCGTGGGTAGGGGAGGTGGAACCCCGAGTAGAACAGCGGGGTCGCGAGCGGTGACGACGGGCGCTTGGGATCGCCGTAGAGGAAGTCCTCCCACGGTGCCGGCGACACGCTGCCGACATCGGGGAACGGGGACTTGGCGATCTCGGAGTAGTTGAAGTGCTCAGCCTGGGGCCCGTCGGCCTTGCCCGCGAGCACCGACGCGAGCCGGAGCGTGAGGCCCGGGTCGACGACCCCGCCGACGTCGCCGCCCCAGTCGCCGGTCGTGTCGACCTCGAAGTTGTTCGGGAGCATCGCGGCCTTGAGGCCGTGGAGGATCGCGTCGAGCCAGGTCCAGTGGTCGGTCGAGGCGCTCCCGGGCTGCGTGAAGTCCGGGCCGCCGGCCGAGCGAACCAGCACCATGTAATCGATCATCCGCTCGAACGTGCCGCTGCCGTAGGCCCAGCCCTGGAAGTCGAACCCGGCCTTGAAGGGCGCGCCGAGCAGCCCCGCCGTGCCGGTGCCGTTCGAGAGCGCGTTTTCCGCCGCCGCGCTCGTATAGCCGCCGGCGAACACCTGATCGAGGTGATTGGCGGGGTCGTAGGCCGAGGGGAGCAGTTTCGAGGGCGTGCCGTCGAACCGGATCCGCGCGAAGTCGACCATCTCCTGCGCGGTCGAGTTCTCGCCGAGCGACGCGTAGCCCATGAACGCGGCGGCGAGCGCGTGGCCGAACATGTAGTTGCCGTCCGCCCTGTCGTTGACCTCGTAGCCGTTCTTGGCGAGGTCCGTGAACCACGCGTTCATCAGCTTCACCATCCGCGCGCGCCGATCGGCGCCGAGCGCGTCGTGGAGCCACGAGTAGATCACTCCGATCGACGGTCCGAGGTTGCGGGTCGGGTAGTAGTCGTCGACCTCGAGCGGCGGCAGGCCGCTGGGAAAGATGTTCTGCGGGCGGACCTGGGCGGCGAGCATCTCGTCGGCCAGGTTTTCGAGCTGGGCCGCGTACCCGGTCTTCGAGGGCTTCATCAGCGCGGCCAGCCCGAGGCTCATCGTCGCATCGAGCCAGTTGGAGCCCTGGTAGTCGTAGAACAGCGTGTTCGGAGGCTCCGCCGTCCGATCTCGGTGCACGTACGGGTAGAGCGTCCAGGCAACGTTGTCGTCGGCGTCTGACCTGACGCGCGTCCAGGTCGGGTCGCCCGCCGAGACCTTCGACTGCAGCGCCGCCAGATCGGCGGGGCGGATCATCGCCAGCGGCCGGCTCGATGTCGTCGCGCTGGGGGCAGGCCGGGGCGGGAGAGCGGCGTCGGCGTGAGCCGGAGGCGGTGCTCCGAACGGCCCAGCGAACTCCAGCAGCCGGCTGTTGTCCGAGTCCGCGACCCAGACGTCTCCGCCGGCGTCGACGCTGACGCCGGCCGGGACGGCGAGTGCCCGCGCGTCGAGCCCGTAGCCGTTGAGGTCGCCGGAGGTGAAGCTCCCGCGCTGGCCGAGGACGCGGCTCGCGGTCGTGGCGCCGGCGGTACCCGGTGGCGGGAACTCGAGCACCCGCGAGTTCAGCGCGTCGGCGACCCACAGGTCTCCGGCGCCGTCGGCCGCGACGCGCTCGGGGTTCCAGACCGTGCCGGCAGTGGGGCTCAGCGATCCCTGGTTGCTCGAGTTGGCGGCGGCGGTCGGCTGGCCGTAGACGGACGCGGCGTTCTGGGTCGAGGGGTGGCCGAGCGCGGAGGCGAAGTCGAGCAACCTGTTGTTTGCGTAGTCGGCGACGATCAGGTGGCTGCCGCTGACGATCGCGTCCGAGGGCATGAACATCGTGCAGGCGCTCGCGCGCGCGGGCGCGCGACAGCTCGAGGCGTAGGCGGACGGGACGTCCGGGTTGTTCGGGTCTGCCGTCTCAAAGCTCCCGTACTGACCCCACACGTGGGCCGCCGGGACGAAGCAGCTCGAGGCGCACGCGCCGGGGCCGAAGTGGCTGAGCGTCGCCTCCGGCCACTCGAGCACGCGGTTGTTGAACGTGTCGGCCACGAGCAGGTCGCCCGCCGAATCGAGGCTGACCGACTCCGGCTCGTTCAGCGTGCACTGGGTCGCGCGGTCGTTCGTGGAGCCGGGACAGGTGTACGGCGCGATGCCGCCGCCGACGACGTTGTTGGCGTCGGTGCTGACGAAGTTGGGCTGGCCGAGGACGAGATCGGCCGGCGCCCTGCCTGTCTTCGACGCCGCGTTGAAGTACACGAGTACGCGGTTGTTGTAGGTGTCGGCGACATAGAGGGTGCCGGTGACGCGGTCGATCGCGAGGCCCTCGGGCTCGCACAACGTGTCCGCGCCGGCGGTGTCCCGCTGGTCGTTGCAGCTGTCCCCCGGGCCCGGGTAGTTCGACGACGGCGGCTCGCCGGTCGTGAAGCTCCCGTCGGTTCCGAGCACCCTGGTGGCCTTGCTCGAGCCGCGCGGGAACATCAGCACTCGGCTGTTGCCGTAATCGGCCGCCCACACGTTCCCGGCTCCGTCGACCACGGACTGCATCGGCTGACACAGCGACGATGCGGTGGGAGGGACGGCACACTCGCTCGGATAGCCGGTCGTGAACACCGAGCGCCCGATCTCGAAGTCGGCCGTGTCGTCACCGCCCGCGGCGAGCGCCGCCGCCGGCACGGACGCGAGCGCGACAAGCGCCGCGCACGCCACTGCCAGCAACACCCCGGTTCGAATTACCGCCTCCCAACGCGAGCCTGCGCCTCCCGGCCTCGCCCATCTGTCGGAAGCTAAACCGCGGATAAGGCAGCGTCAAGCGACGCGGCGACGACGTTGCGATCATCCGCCGCGTGAACCAGCTTGCTGAGGTCAGTGCCGCCTGGGAGCGAAACGCCCGCGACTGGCTGGCCTGGGCTCGGACTCCCGAGCACGATGTCTACTGCTGGCGGTTAAACCTGCCGGCGTTCGCCGAACTCGTGCCCGCGGCGGGCGCGAGAACGCTGGACGTAGGGTGCGGAGAGGGACGGATCGGCCGCTGGCTCGCGGACGCGGGCCATCGCGTCGCGGGCGTCGACAGCTCCCCGACGCTGGCAGGCCTCGCCCGCGAGGCCGGCGGCTACGAGGAGGTCGCGTGTGCAGACGCCGTCGCGCTGCCGGTGGCCCGCGGACGAGTTCGACCTCGCGATCGCGTTCATGTCGTTGCAGGACATGGCGGATCCCGCCGCGGCGATCGGCGAGATCGCGCGGGTCCTCGAGCCGGGAGGCGTGCTGTGCATGGCGATCGTCCACCCGCTCAACCGCCCCGCCACCCACCTCGAGCGCTACTTCGAGGAGCAGCGCTTCAGCGAGGCGATCACGCGGGAAGGGCTGACGATGACCTTCGAGGGGGTCGACCGACCGCTCGAGGACTACACCCGCGCGCTGTTCGACTCGGGCTTCGTGATCGATGCGCTGCGCGAGCCCCGTCCGGCGCCCGAGCTGATCCGGCGCTGCCCCGACCTGGGTCCGGCCGCGAGCAAGCCGTTCTTCCTCCAGCTTCGCTGCCGGCTCGCGAGTTAGCAGGCCCGAGAGAGGCGACGACCGGAATCGAACCGGTGTAGACGGCTTTGCAGCGCGGCGGGTCGAGGCCGGCTCAGTTATTGCGCCGTGTTTGCGCTCTCTGCGGTGCTCTGAGTTCGCTCGGGAGCGCTGAGAACTCGCGAGTTTGGGGAGCCTTCGGGGGAGCCTTCCGGCCGGCGCAGATCCCGGCCGTAGACTTCATCTCGCACAAGCACCGATGGAGGATCAAGCCCACAAGCCAGATGAGATCGACCAGGCGGACGCGAGGTTCCGCAACCCGCGCACGCTCGACGAACTGATGGCGGGGGTTCCCGTGATCAAGTCAGTGGACGACCTCGCGATCCCAGACCTGACCGATGAGGAGTGGGGGGCGTTCCAGTCGGCGCTGAAGGACGATTGACCGGCAGGGTCGTCGTCGATACGAACGTGTTCACGGCGTGGCTGCGCGGGAGCCGCTCTCCGCTCGCCTTGCGCTACGCGAGACATCTCGTCGGCCAACAGTTTGCGGTCTCACCTCAGACGGTTGCCGAGACTCGATACGGCGCCCTCAAAGCCGGCTGGGGTCCGAGGCGGCTGCGGGAAGTCGAGCAGATGACCACTCGCGTCCGCGTCCTCGATGTGGACGGCGCGACGATCGAGGCGGTCGCGCAGCTCCGAAATCAATCTCGTCTGATCGGTCATGCGCTGCACCAGCGTCTCCACAACCCCGATCTGTGGATCGCCGCGGCCGCGATCCGTTGGGGTCTTCCGCTCGTTGCCCACGATTCCGTGTTTATCGGCTGTCCGGGGATTGATCTACGGACTGAGCTTGATGGCTGACGGAGGAGGGCTTCTCCTTTGAGCCTTTGGCGTCCGGCTGTTTGTCGGTCGTCGGCACGAGCCCGAGCAACGGGGTAACTGGGAGCGGAGCTTCTTCTGGCCGCGTTCAGGGTCGCGCTTTCGATGATCTTGAGCAACTCTGGCCGGGCGTGACCGTTTGAGTCGTAGAGTGATTCGCCGATGAGGAGAGAGGGGTTGTCCGGGGATTGGGGCGTGGCGGTCGGGACCCGGCCAGGGGCTGTCATGCACGTGCAGCCCGGGGGACCAACTTCAGGGCGGAGTTTGTCCGGACGGCGGTCCTTGGTGAGTGCGCTCGCCGCGGTTGCCGCGGTCGTTCTGTTGACCTGGGTCGCGGCGCCCGCTACGGCGAATTCTCGGCAAGTTCCGCTGATCCCAACGGGCCACCTGCTGGCATCGGATACCGCGATTCCGCTGGGGCCGTTCGCGATCTCCGGTGACACGGTCGCCGCAGGCGGCTCTGCGATTGTCGGTAGTCGCCTTCAGGACGTGGTGTACCTGTTCACTCGGCCTGCTGGGGGCTGGTCGGCCACGCCAAACCCGTCCGCGATGCTGGTCGACTCACGTGGCGGGAGCGTCGGCTGGCCTGTGATCTCAGGTCGAACCGTCGTTGCGGGGTCTGATGTGTTTACCGAGCCGGCGGGCGGCTGGTCGGGGACGGTGCACGAGTCCGCGCGCCTGACCGCTTCCGATGCCTCCAAATCCGGCGGCCTGACCGGCTTCGCGATCGACGGCCGGACGGTCGTTGCCGGGACCTACAATCAAACAGGCAGTCCAGGGGAGGCGTACGTTTTCACCGAGCCGGCTCGCGGCTGGTCGGGCAATCTGCAGGAGAGCGCGAGGCTGGTGGCTTCGGGTGGCGCAGACGGCGACGGGTTTGGAACGTCGGTCGCGGTCTCGGGGCAAACGATCGCAGTCAGCGCGCCCGACGCCGACTCTTCACCACAGCGTCCGGGCGGCGGAAGAGTGTACGTGTTCACCCAGCCGGCCCAGGGGTGGTCCGGAACGCTGCACCAGAGCGCGACGCTGAGCGCGTCGAGCACCCAAGCACGCCTAAATGGCGAGTCGCTAGCAGTCGCAGGAGACAACGTGGTGGCGGCAGCTGCCGCTCCCGCTGCTGTCTGGAGCGCCTATGTGTTCACCAAGCCCGTGGGCGGCTGGTCGGGCTCCCTGCACGAAAGCGCGGTGCTGACCACCTCCGACGGCGCATCCTTCCAGGGCTCCAACTCGCTCGCCGCATCGGATCGGACAATCGTCGCTGGAGGCGGAGTTGCGTATGTGTTCACCGAGCCGGCGGGGGGTTGGGCAAACGCGACGGAAACGGCCAAACTCACCTCGGGCCAGGGCTCGTCGGCGCCGTCTGTCGCGATTTCGGGTCAGACGGTGGTTGGGAATGGAGGCGTGTTCGTCGAACCGGCCGGCGGCTGGTCGTCAAGCGCACAGCCCACGGCCTCGTTGGGGGTCACCGGGCCCGGTGGTCCGATCCAATTTGCTTCGGCGGCGATGTCGGACGGGGTGGCGGTCGCCGGAGCGCCTCAGGTCACCGTCGGCTCCAATCAAAACCAGGGCGCTGCGTACGTATTCACCGAGCCCGCGAGCGGCTGGTCTGATGAGACCGAGGTGGCGAAGCTCGTCGCCTCCGACGGCCAGGCGAACGATAACTTCGGGGCCTTCGTGGCGATCGCGGGTGACACCGTGGTCGTGGGCCGCCAGGGTCGGCTCGCCACTGCGCTGTACGTGTTCACCGAGCCCCCAGGGGGATGGTCTGGGACGCTGCACGAGAGCGCACGGCTGACTGTCGCCGGTCCCGGCGCCGGCGATTACATGAACTCGCTGGCGGCGTCCGGCGACACGATCGTGGTCGGCTCGTCGGTCGGCAACGGCTATGGGGGCGCCGTCTACGTATTCACCAAGCCCGCCTCGGGTTGGTCGGGCACTATCCCGCAGAGCGCGACGCTGACCGACCCGGACACCTCAAGCTCGTGCGCGCGCCCGACTGCTGTCGCGATCGATGGCTCGACGGTTGTCGCCGGTGGTAGCTACTGCAGTCCGGGAGACGCATATGTGTTTAGCGAACCGGCCGCCGGTTGGACGGGCACAATCCAGCCGAGCGCAACCTTGCTAGCGCCGTCAACGATCTCGGTGGACTCGGTGGCGGTCCTCGGATCAAGCGTCGCGGTAGCCGGTGAGACCGGCGACACCCCGGTCGATCCGGTCGTCTTCAACGAGCCGGCGAGCGGATGGTCGGGGACTGTCCAGCCCGCCGCAAGCCTGAAGGTGGCTCCTGTCGATCCGATCGCGTATACCGAGCGCGTCGTCGGCTCGGGGGACGAGATCGCAGTGTTCGTGATTCGCGAGGACCAATACTGCGGCTTCCTTCCGCCCTGCCCCGCGACGCTGTACGGGTTCAGCCAGCCACTCGGCGGGTGGAAAGGCACGATCGCTGGGGCTAGCACGGGCGCTGGGACAGTTGGTCCATTCGCGATCGCGGGACGAACGATCGCGACGGGAGGCCTGAACGCAATCGACCTGCTCACCATCACGCCCGGATCGCCGTCCGCTCGCAGCGTCTCGCTCTCCGGGCTAACGATCGGCAGGCCCAGACTGCGGTTCACGCTCGATGCCGGGCAAAACGCGGCGCCGATCCGGTCGTTCAGACTGAGTCTGCCGCGCGGCCTGCGCTTCATACCCCACCGCACCGGCTACACCTCAGGGGTGAGCATCAGCGCGCCCGCCCAGCGGGTGAGACTCCGTCCCGACACCCTAACCGTAACCCTCCGGCGGCCGGCCCAGAGCCTGGCCATCAAGCTGATCCGGCCCGCGTTCAACGAACAAAACAGCCTGACCGCCAAGATGCGGCGCATCCGTACATACAACCGCACGCACCGGCGAAAGCACGCCCTCACGGTGAGCATGCACTGCGCCGTGATCGACGCCACCAACCACGCCACCCCGCTCACCCTGAAGATCCGGATCTCGTAGCAGACCGCTCGCAATCCCAGCAGCCATGGCTGGCGATTAATGGCGCGGATACGGTGAGCCTGGATGCGACGCCAAGGGTGCCGACGAATCTCGCTCGTCTCGTTCGTGCTTCAGCGGGACGGAGCGTGCCTGCGCGAGGTCGTCGCCCGGCGGCATGGATGCGGACGGAACTGGCACGGAGGCCGGACGGCGGCTCAGGCCGTCGCAGCAACTCGCTGTGCTTGGGCGACCGAGGCGTTCGGACGTCCGCATGCGCAGCGCGGCCGCCTGACCGTTTGGGGAGCCCTTGGGGAGCTTTAGCTCGCCGTGTGCCCCGCGGCCAGCAACCGCCTTCGCGAAACTCCCGTGTTTGCAGGCAGTTCACCTGAAGGCGACGACCGGAATCGAACCGGTGTAGACGGCTTTGCAGGCTCAGCCTGAATGCCCCGCTCCCTTCTACCACGGGCGATCAGGTTCTCTCAGTTGCGCTCAGTTCCGCCGGAAGTGCCGCGGTTCGGGACACGTCCCGGGACACGTCCTCGCCGCCGAGAAGCGCCGTGAGCTTCGCCGCGTGCTCGACCGCCGGCGTGTGGTGGACGTAACGCATCGTCGTCGCGATGTGCGCGTGCCCGAGGTACCCCTGTACGTCCGTGAGCGGCAGCGCGCTGCACGGCAAGCGTCGCGAAACAGTGCCGCAGGTCGTGGAAGTCGGATCGCGCGGCAGCCCCGCGCGCTCCAGCGCCGCATAGAAGCTTCCGGCGCAGACGCCCACGCGTCGCGCGTGGCCGCCGGTGCTCGCCGCGGAAACACGAGATCGTCCGGGCTGCGTCGA
Source organism: uncultured Solirubrobacterales bacterium (assembly GCA_963770735.1). Classification (GTDB taxonomy): domain Bacteria; phylum Actinomycetota; class Thermoleophilia; order Solirubrobacterales; family Solirubrobacteraceae; genus Palsa-465. The sequence goes on from CAVYRB010000003.1 coordinate 1,493,016, forward strand.
AATAGCTCGCGGCGCGAGAGCCCGTCGAGCGCCGACGAGTCACCTCGATCGCATCATCGGCGCCGAGCGCACCTGGCCCGACTTCGGCGCCTTCTCCCGCCCGATCGGTGAAGTTCCGACGCACCTGCACGCGCTGCAGCGCGAAATCCACGTCACGCCAGCGCAGCCCGAGCAGCTCGCCCTGCCGCAGCCCGGTGAACGCGGCCGTGATGTAAAGCGCCGCGTCCTGCGGCGCGCTCGGCGTGCGCCGGCGAGCGCAGCCGAACCTCGTCCGGGGCGAGAGCAGTGCTGAAACTCGCCCGTGTAGCGCAGTCGGTGGACGCTCGACGAGGTCCGCGGACGCCGGATTGGCCCGTGAGCCCGTAGACCCGGGCATCGCGCGGCGGAAGATGCCGTGCAGTCACGGTCAGGTGGCGCACGATGGTCCGGTTCGAGAGCGGCGCGCTCCGTCGATGCAGCCGGTCTGTGTATGGCCTCGATGTCATCCGCGGTGTGATCGACTCGAGCCGGACGCGCGCCGAACAGCGGGAGCGAGATAGTGTCGACCACGCTGCGGTAGTCGCGGACGTCGTGGCCGGATCGCTGGCGCACGTGCTCGATCGTAGTGGAGGAACTCGGTCGGCCGCGTCCTGCGAACGTCGCGCCCGGACGCCGCATTCGCCTGCGAGCGTCCCGCGACGCGCGGCGGCGAGCAGATCGCCGTCGAGCTGGCCCTCCGCCGTGCTTGTTGGTGAGGAAGCCGCTCGGGCGGGCGGCCGCGCTCGGTCCACGCCGGGCCCGAGCCGACTGCTGCACCTGGCGCCCGTCCGGAAGGCGGAACTTCACGTAGAAGACAGGGCCGCTGCGCCTCTTGCGGAGGCTCACGCGCCCGCTCGCGCGGACACTAGACATGCCACACCCCGTCCCCGTCGACAATCAGCGCGTCGAACTCGACCACGTGACCGCACCGCGGACACGTCGCTGCGGTCGCCCGGCGCACGTCGGCCTCGTCGAACCGCTCGCCGAGCGTCTGGTTGATCGACGCGCGGAACCAATCGTCATACACGTGCCCGCAGTTGGGGCACTTGACAGTGACCTGCTCGATCGGCGACGTCATCGCCCGACCGTCCCGCCGGCCGTACGCTTGCTGGTGCTCATGGAGCTAATCCCTCCTTGGGCCGGGCGCCCGGGTGTTACCGCACCGCGGGCGCCGCTTTGTGCTGTCACCAAAGTGTACGGCCGCACTCAAGGCACGTTGTAGCCGTCCGGCGGCACGATCGCCGAGCGGTACGCGCCGAGCGCGCCGTTGCTCTTGGCCGGCGGCGCGTCCTGCCCCTCCGACCCGGCGGTCTCCCCGTCCTGCCCCTCGGAGATCATCGCTCGGATCACCGGCTCGTCCGCCGGCGGGATCGGCTTTCCCGGCTGCGCCGGGCCCATCGTCATCGGCAGCTCCGTCCCGTGGGTCGGGCGTGTGCTGGAGAACGGCTTGCGAGTGGCCACGTGGGCCTCCTCTCATCGGTTGCTTGTTGTCGTGGTGGACCCCTGTACGCCGGCCCGGGCCGCCTAGAAACCCGGGACCGACGCACAGGTGCCACCACCGCGGGGCTGAGCCCCGCGCGACCGTCCGGGCCAGGAGGCCGCTCAGGCGTCCCGGACGATCGCGCGCGACCCAGCACCTAAAACAGCCCCCTCGGCGCCGGGCCGAGCTGCAGCACGTCCACGTCGATCGGCTCCAAACCGCCGAACGGACTCGCCGGCGCCGACTGCAGCGCCTCGACCTGATCGGCCGCGCGCAGCACCGCCGCCCACCGGCCATACACCTCGTTCCACCGCGCGGACGCGCGGCGCGCGGCCGATACCGCAGCGAACGCCTCCCGACCGACCTCCGCGCTCGCACCACGCGCCAATTCCGCCGCGAGCTCCGCCAGCCGCGCCCTCGCGAAGTCCCGCAACGCCGCCTCCGCCAGCTCCAGGCGCCGACCCGCGCCAGCCACCCGCGCTTCCGCCGCAACGTCCACGAGCTGCGCCTCCGACGTCTGCCCGTAATTGACCACGCGCACGCTCACCGCCTCGCCGGCCTCACGCGCCTGCCGGTGCAAGTCGTCGTGGCGCTCGGAATCGTCCTCCCGTTCGCCGCTGACCACTCCCGCGATGTGCTCATGCAACGCCGTCTCGGCGCGCTCGAGCCGCTGCACCGCTTCGCGCCGGCGCTCCTGCTCCTGGGTCAGCCGAGCCCGAGCCGCTTCGATCTCGGCCTCCAGCTCCGCGAACCGCTCCAGCGCGCTCACTCGCCATCACCCCGCTCCGCGGCCTCTCGGCGCTCCTGCCCCGACTGCTCGTAGCCGCGGCGAAGCGTCGCCGCCGCATCCGCCGCCGTCAGCGGCCGATCCGCGTCCAAGCGGTTCAACAGCTCCGCGTGACGGCGCTCCTGCGCCGACTCCAGCGCCTTCAGACGCTCTTCCAGATCATCCGGCATCGCTAGCCATCCTTTCGTCGTCGATTGCTTCCATCGCTTGGCGCACCCGCTCGCGCAAACTCGCCGGCGCTCGGTCGGCCGCTTCCCGCCGGGGCGCCTCCGGATCCGGCCGCGTGACCTCATCGCCCGCCACAGAAACCCACGTCGGACGCCGCGGCACCACCCAATCCGAGCCCGCCGCCGAGCCCTGCGGCGCGCCGCTGCGCCTCCTCGGCCAGCAGCGAGGACCATCGCCCATCCCGCCGGCGAAACGGCCCCGACGCCAACATCAGCGCATCCGCGAGATCGTCATGACCGGACGACGCCTCGATCCGCTCGACACCGGACCCGGGTGAAAGATCGACCTTCAACAGCCGCAGCTCGCGCAGCAAGTCCGTCGCGCTCGCCGGGATCAGCAACCGCCGCTGCCCGACCATGAGCTGCAACGCGCCCCACGCGGCCGCCTTCAACGGTGCCGACGTGACCACGTTCCACCGGCGCGTAACGAACCCGGCCCGCCTCCGCCGCGGCCGCCTCGGCGGATCTCGGAACGGATCGCCCGTGTCCTCCGCGAGCGCCACACGCGCCCCCTGCACGCCCCCGCCCGCCTCATACGGCCGGCGCAAGACCGCCCGCCAGAGAATCTCGGTCGCCGCCGCCCCCAACCCGTTGACCTCGCTGTAGATCCCAGCGAAGTGCGCCGGCGACGCGGCGAACTCCTCCGCCACCGCATGCAACGGCCAGCCCGCCGGCCACCGCCTCACCCCACGCACCGCGAACACCCCACCATCTCCGAGCAGCAGGCGGCCGATCGCGACCGCCGCCGACCTGTCCACGCTCGCCCCCCAATCCACCCCGGCAAACACCCGAGCCGGCCCGGTCATCGACCCCAGCGCGTCCGGCTCGAAATCGACCGTCGCCGCCTCCAACGCCCGCCACGAAAACAAGCTGTCGGCCGACCCGGCAAACACCGCGCGATGCTCCGCGTCGAACCGAATCGGATGCATCGTCGCCCGATCCGCCTCGATCGGCGCTCGCACTGATCCACGGCGCATCGCAATCCCCACCCGCCAGCCGCGACACCCACCGAAACGTCCGAACGTGCTCCGAACCGACCTCCCCGGCCCTCGCCAAGTCATAGAACGGCCCATCCGCCGCGCTCGCCGTCGAAGCCAAAACCACAATCGCGTCCGGCCTCGCCGCGGTCGTCGGCAACGCCGCATCCGTCACGATCGCCGCCGGCAACAACGCGGCCTCGTCAATCAGCAGCGCGTCCGCCGACCAACCACGAATCGCCGCCTCCGACGCAGCCACCGACCGAACCTCGCTCCGATTCGACAAACGCACGAGCCCCGCCTGCTCATCGATCACGCTCCCGCGCAGCAGCTCCGACCCCGCCGCAATCCGACGAACCTCCGCCAGCACGCGGCGCGCCGCCTCTTCCGACGCCGACACGATCAACGCCCGCTGCTCCGGCGCCCGGAACGCCGCCCACAACGCCGTCCGCGCAAGCGCACGTGACTTACCCATCTGCCGGCCCGCAACGATGCACGTAATCCGCGACTCGAACCGCAGCGCCGCCGCCTGGAAGGCCGCGAGCGGCTCGCTGACCTCCGCCGCAAACGCCGCCACGTTCGATCTCAGCTCCCGCACGTCAGGCATCGGCCGCCGCCTCCGGCTCATCGCCCGCGGCCGTCGCGTCGCGCGCTGCGTCCTCCGCGATTGCATGCTCGCGCGCTTCCAGCTCCGCGTCCTCCGCCATCGCCCGCGCGAGATCGAACGTCTGCATCCGACCAAGATCCACGCCGAGCCGCGCCCGGGCCACGGGCGAGCAGCCGAGCCGGTCGAGCAGCCGCGCAGCCTGCTCGACCGCCTTCCCGAACTGGTCGAACTCCGGGCGCAGGTTTCCGCGGTCGTCGGAATCGCCGTGCAGCTCCAGGAACGCGGCGCAGCGGCGCACGCGGAGCAGCGCGATAGCAGCCAGCTCGACCATGAACCTGTCCGGTGCCGGCACGTCCCCCGAGCCGTCCTTCAGCGGGAGATCGGCGGCGATCGCCTGGCGGATCTCCTCGGCGATCGGGTCGAGCGCGAGCGGTCCCGGTCGGCGCGAGCGCAGTCCGTGCCGCAGGTGCGGAGTCGCGCCCGGCTGCCACGCGCCGGCGCCCGGGCGCAGGTTCGCGAGCGAGCGCGGGTTGCGCGCGCCGCCACCGCCGACCGGCTTGTGATCGCCGGTCAACGGGACAGCTCCCGGGACACGCGGCCCGAAAACGCCCGCCAGTGCTGGCGCGTGGACGGCTTCATACGCTGACCACGCCCCCCGATCGCTCCCACGCTTCGAGGTCCGCCACTCGCCAGCGCCGGTAGCGGCCAATCGCCACGGTGGGGAGCTGCCCGTCCCGCGCGAGCCGGTAGACCTGCGACGACCGGCACTTGCCAGCGCTCCGCTACCTCGCCGGCGAGCAGCAGGCGCGCGCCGTTCGATGTATGGGCGCTCGAAGGCAGCGGCGCGGCCACGGCGGCCGGCGCTCGGCTCTCGGCCTTATTGAGACGGGCCTCAGCGGATGTGGTCGGCTGTGTCCGGCGGTTGTGGCCTCGGTGGTCCTCGGTGTGTCCTCGGCGCGCGGGTCGTGGTTTCGCCTGCGTTCGGCGGCTGTCCTCGGTGTCCTCGGTGTCCTCGGCTCCAAGTTTGTTTTTGACCTGTCTCGATGAGGACGCGAGGACACGTCAGCTCTCCGGGTCGAAGTCGATCGGGCTGAACCAGTACCGGCGCTTGGGTTTGCGGCCGTCGTGGTCGCGCGGTCCTTCGAGCTGGGTGTCCTCGAAGCCGAGCCGGCGGAGGCGCGCGCTGAGGTCGCGCTTCGTGGTCGGGACGCGCTCGACGGTCCGCATGAACCGCTCGAAGGCGGGGAGGTAGATGTAGAGGCGGCCGGTCGTGTCCCGGAAGGCGTGGTGGGCCTCCGCGATGATGGTCTCGCGGCGTTCCGGGTCGGTGAGGTCAAACCCGCGGCTAGGTAGGCGGTCGCTCGTGAACCGATCGAGCCAGTCGCGCGTGTCGCTCTCGGGGCTGGCGTGGGTGTCCTCCAGCTCGGCGACGGCGAGCAGCGCGTTTGCGGTGGGGCGAAACGCCTTGGGGCCGCGGTAGGGCGGGAATTGGCCGGTGACCTCGGCGATGGCGTCGGCGACGTGGTGCGGGTCGCGGAGCTTGGCGAGGGACCCGATCGGGATCCGGCCGCCGTCGAGCAGCTCCAGGTCGAAGATCGGCTCGCGCTGGCCGTAGCGGATGACGCGGGCGAGCTGCGGCAGCTTCAGCGCTTTCCGGGCCGCGTCGAGCGCGGGGACGGGCTCGCCGTCCTCGTCCAGCGCGAGGATCGCTTCGCGGGCGGCTTTGAGTCGGTCGAACTCGTCGGGCTCGTGCCCGTTCGTCGCCGCGACTGCCTTTCGCGTGGTCGCCGGGTCGGTCACGCCGCGCCTTCGATCTGTTCGGCCTGCTTGCGTGCGGTCCATCGGAGGATGCGTTCGACTTCGAGCCGTCCGAGCGGCGGCCGGTTTTGCTGGGCGTCCCACGCCTCTAGGAGTCCGAGCGCGACACCGGGCCGGCAACCGGTCGAGAGCAGGTGTCCGGCGATGGTGCGGAGGGTGTCGCCGCGGGTGCCGGGCCGCGGGTGCATGAACAGGGCGAGGAGGCTGGGCCGGTGGCCGGCCTGGGTGCGCTCAGGCGCGGCGGCGAGCCGTCGTTTGAGCCGGGCGGCGTCGTCTTGGAGCTGGTGAACGTCGAGCCAGAGGCCGCCTCCGCCGGTGCCGAGCTTGGATTCGAGGATCAGCGCGCACTCGCCGCGCTCGCGAAGCTCGCAGCCGCAGCGGCCGTCGAGCAAGTCCATAGCGATCGCGTACATGCTCGGCGCGATCGCGTCGCGCCGGAGGTCCGGGAGGTCGAGCGGGTCGAGGCCGTAGGCGAGCTGTCGGCGCCGGTGGTCCGCGAGGACGTTCTCGAGCCGGGCCCGGTCGCGTTGGAGCGCGGCGCGGTGGCGCTCGGCGTCGGGGTGTGGCGAGAGCGTCACGCGGCGCCCCTCACCCGTCGGGCTAAGTGTGGTTCGTCTGGCCCGTCGTCAGGTCCTGCGCGGGAGCTTGTGCGGGTGCGGCGGGCTCGCGGCCGGCCGGTGGGTCCGCGGCCACGCTGGACGGTCGCGGTGGCGCTCCGGGTGGCGGCGCGGGCGATGCGGAGCGCCAGGGCGAGCGCACGTGCGAGCTGGACTCGTCGCAGGGCCCAAAACGGATCGCTGCTCGGTTGGGCCTTGGCGCGGGCGAGGCTGCGGCGGAGGATCTCGACCTCTCCGTGCGGCTGGTGTCCGCCGGCGGGTCTAGGGTGGCCCACAGTTGACCTCCTGATCCTGGTGGGAGATCCTGACCGCCCGCGCTGGCCGCCAAGTCGCGCGGGTGGTCGCCGTTAAGGGCTCGTTCCTCGGCCTCAATATGTCGGGCCGCGGCCCGTCTCAGCTCGGCGCTGAGGCTGTGTCGGCGGTGGCGCGCCAGCGCTTCTAGCACGCGCGCCTGGTCCTCGCCGATGTGGATCGTGATCCGCCGCGTCATCACAACGACGACGACGCTACCGGGACGATCGGATAGAACCCTCAACCTGAACTTGACACCTGGGTGTCAAGGCTGACCGGGGGCCGCCGTACCCTCGCCGCCATGGGCATCTCCTCGGACGCGATCGCGGGACTCGTCGGCGTAGTCACCGGCTCGGCCATCACCGGAGGCTTCCAGTACGTGCTTACGGCTCGCGCGGAGCGACGCGACGGGAGGGCCGCGCGGCGGCTCGTCCACGCAGAGCTGAGCACGTACCGCGCGGCGCTTGACTTCGCGGCGGGGGGAAGGGCACTCGCGGAGCCGCTCACCGCTGATCTGGGGGACCACTCGCGATGGGACGCCAACGCAGACCGGCTCGCCAGGGACCTCTCAGACGACGCCTGGCAGGCGATCGAATACGTCTACTGGGGCATGGGCGCGATAGTCGCCGAGGCCGAGGATCGCGGCTGCATTCGTCCACACCGCGCCGGCTACGCGCTGGATGCGGTCAATCGCGCCACGAAGTATCTGGAGCCACGGGAGCGGCGCCTGTTCGGGACACATCGGGGACACGCCGACAAAGCGGACGACGCCGGCGACGAGGAAAGTGGCACCTGAGCAGGCAGTTCCCTGAAGGCGACGACCGGAATCGAACCGGTGTAGACGGCTTTGCAGGCCGCTGCGTAGCCACTCCGCCACGTCGCCGCGGCGGTTAGCGTAGCGCCGCTCGTTGCGGCCGAATGGTCAGCTCGTGCGGAACACGACGTCGTTGCCGAACGGGTCGCGGACGTGCCACCCGTCGGGGCGCTCCAGCGTCTCGATTCCGGCGGTCCGCGTGCTCGTGAGCACCCGGGCGAGTTCGTCACCGTTCGGCAGTACGATCTCGAAGCTCGCGAGACCCACGGCTCCGGGCGCCGCAGCGGGAGCGCCGAGGCTGTTCCAGGTATTCAGTCCGAGATGGTGGTGGTAGCCGCCCGCGGATACGAACAGCGCGCCGGGGTAGCCGCGCACGGTCACGTCGAACCCGAGCACGCCGGCGTAGAAGCGCTCCGCCTCGGCGAGGTCTGAGACCTGCAGGTGGACGTGGCCGACGCGCGTGCCGGCGGGCGCGGCGGGCGAGAGCTCGGACTGGTCGTCGAGCTCGGAGATCAGCGAGTCAAGATCGAGCGGGAGCGTCGCCATCTGGAGAACCCCGTCGCGGACCTGCCACTCGTCCCGGGGGCGGTCGCGGTAGATCTCGATTCCGTTGCCGTCGGGGTCGCGCAGGTACAGCGCCTCGCTGACCAGGTGGTCGGAGGCTCCGGTCAGCTGGATCTGAGCCTGCGCCAGCCGTGCGAGCGCGATCGCGAGATCGGAGCGGCCGGGGAGCAGGATCGCGACGTGGAACAGGCCGGGCGCGCGGGGGTCGAGCGCCGGCGCGCTCGGATCTCCGCGAAGCTCGATCAGCCGTGCATTGCCGTCGACGCCGAGCCCGATCGTCCCGTCGTCACGCTCCGAAGCGCGCAGCCCAGTCGCCAGCTCGTAGAAGCGAGCCGAGGCGTCAAGGTCGGAGACGGTCAGGCGGACCGGGCCGAGCGAGGTATCGGGATGAATCGCGACCCGATCAGAGCTGCCAGCGGCTGTCGCGTTCATACCGGCTCCTCCTCAACCGTGCAAGCGCCGCCCTGTCCTGCACCGGGGAGGCGGCTCAGCAGCGACGCGAGCTGCTCGATCTCCTCCGAGGAGTAACGCTCGACGAACAGCCGCCGAATGCTCGCGACGTGCGTGCAGCCGGCATCGCGGAGCTTCCGGTAGCCGGCGTCCGTCAGCTCCGCGTACGACACGCGCGCGTCCTCCGAGCACGCGACCCGCTCGATCAGGCCGTCCGCGACGAGCCCGTCGACCAGCCGCGTGATCCCAGAACGCGTGAGCATCGTGCGTGCCGCGAGCGCCGACATCGCGAGCCGGCGGTCCGGCGCCTGCGCCACGTACAGCAGCACCTCGTAGTCGCGCGTCGTCATTCCGTGCTCGGCGATCAGCTGCGCGTCGAGCTCGCGGAGGATCGCTGCGTGGCTCTGCAGGTAGCTGCGCCACGCGTCGAGCGAGAGTCCATCGAGGCTTGAAGAGGCGACGTTTTCCACCGCATTAAGTATAGTTGACGGATCAAATATGTCCAGGGCGGCGGGGCTCCGACTGCGGGTATAGGCTCCGCTCCGTGCAGGAAATCGCGCCTGGACTGTGGCACTGGACGACGCCGCACGACCGCATCGGCACCGAGGTCAGCTCCTACTACCTCGAGCCGGAGCGGGTCGCGATCGATCCGATGGCTCCACCCGACGTGCTCGAATGGTTCGAGGAGCGCGGCGGCCCGGAGGACATCCTGCTGACCAACCGCCACCACGACCGGCACTCCTGGCGGCTGCGCGACGCCTTCGGCTCGACCGTGCACTGCATCCGCAACGGCGTCTACGAGCTTGACGGGCGGGGACCCGTCGAGGCGTTCGACTTCGGCGACGAGCTCCCCGGCGGAGCTGTCGTGTACGAGGTCGACGCGATCTGCCCGGACGAGACCGCGCTACATATTCCCGTGCACAGCGCGCTCGCGTGCGCCGACGGCGTCATTCACTACGGCGGCGCGCTCGGGTTCGTGCCCGACCAGTTGATGGACGAGCCCGAGGTGACCAAGGGCGGCTTGCGTGAGGCGTACACCAGGCTCGCCGACCTCGACTTCGACCTGCTGCTGCTTGCCCACGGAGCGCCGGTGGTGGGTGGCGCGCGCGAGGCGCTGCGCGAGTTCGCCGCCGGCAACAGCGGCTAAGCGGACGCGGTCGCAACCGGCTGCGGCGCCTCGGTGCCAGCCGGCTCGGAAGACTTCCACGCGCGCCCCAGCAGCACCGTGACGAGGTACGAGACGACGACGCCGACGATGATCAACGGCTCCACGTTCGCACCGGCCTTGGTCGTCAGCACCGTCGCGATCACGACGGCCGAGAGCGGCAGGCGCAGGACGGCGACGACCCCGGCACCCATGCCGACGGCGACTCCAACCTGGATCGGGAACCCGGGGAGGTGCGAAGCCAGGATCCCCGCCGCGGCGCCCAGGAACAGCGCCGGGAAGGTCGGTCCCCCGCGGAAGCTCCCGAGCGACAGCCCGTACGCGATGCCCTTGAACACGAGCAGCCAGGCGAGCGCCGCCGCCGACCAGGTGGAAGCGCTGCTGACCAGGCCCGGCAGCTGGTCCTGACCCGAGAACAGCACCTGATTGTCGCTCTTGCCTGTGATCTGCACGAAGGCGATCGCGAGTCCGGCGATGATCAGACCGATCGCGGGCAGGAGCACGACCAGCTTTCGCCGCGAGACGAACGAATGCGTGAACAGGCCGCCGCGCAGCAGGACGGAGGTCACGGCCGCGATCGCGATCGCCAGCGCGATCGTCCACCCGAACTCGCCGATGTCCGGGCGCTGGGCCGGCGTCAGCGAAAGCGCGCTGATCGCGTAGTGGCTCGAGCTCAGTCCGCTGAACGAGCCAATTCCCAGCGAGACGAGCGACCCGATGCCGGCGGCCAAGAGACCCGGGATCAGCACGAACCGGAGCCTCGGTCCGCCGATCGCGATGATCTCGATCATCAGCACGGCTGCGATCAGCGGGGAGGCGAAGATGAAGGACACCGCGGAGAAGCTGCCGGCCGCCACGATCAGCATCAGCGCCTGAGGCGGCGGGTCGCGCCGCGCCAGGCCGATCAGGAGCGCGGCCCCGCCGGCGCCGAGTGCGATCAGCGGCGCCTCGGGCCCGAGCACGAGCCCGGAGCCGATTGTGATGAAACCCGCGAGCAGCACGCCGGGCAGCTCCTTCGGTCGCGGCGGTTTGCCGGCCGCCAGCCCGTTCGCCGGGATGTGACCGCCATTGCCCGGCAGCCGCGTGATCGCGAGCGCCACCAACAGCGCCCCGATCGCGAGCACCGGAAGCGGCCACCACTTCGGCGGTCCGTGCGGGTAGCCGAGCGCGTGGGGGAGGTGTGTGTAGAGCTCCTGCTGGAGCTGGTAGACCCCCTCGAGGAAGCACCACGCCGCGAGCGACACCAGCACGCCGATCACCGCGACCAGCACCAGCAGCACGAGGAACGGCCGGCTGCTGATGGTGGCGTCGGCCTGCTCGGAGGAGAGCTCCGGTGTGGGGTCCGTCGCTGCCATACCGGCGACCGAGGCTAACCGCAGAGGCAGCCGAGGCATCACCCGTTTCGAGGGATGGCGTGGCGTGGTGATCGAACCGTCCCACCCGCCTGCTTAGCTGCCCGTTGATGCCCGACAAGCCGCCACCGAAGGACCAGCGCTCGACCTTCCGCTTCGAGCGCTGGTGGGAGCGGCGGATCGAGCGCAAGGGATTGCGCCCCCGCGACGCCGCCTATCTGGTGGCCGGCTTCTGGGCGATCGCCGCGGTTTCGTTCGGGGTGATCGAGCGAATCGTCGACCCGAAGACGTTTACCACCGTCTGGCTCGGGATCTGGTGGGCGATCGAGACCGTGACGACCGTCGGCTACGGCGACGTCGTTCCGGACCAGCCCCTCGGGAAGGTGATCGGCGCGTTCCTGATGCTCGGCGGGTTGTCGCTACTCGCGATCGTCACGGCCGCGATCACCAGTGCCTTCGTCGCTCGCGCACAGGCCCACCGGCGCTCGCCGGAGCACGACCCGGTGTTGCAGAGGCTCGACCAGATCGGAACCGAGCTGCAGAGCGTCAAGAGCGAGCTCGAGCAGCTCCGCGCCGCAACAAACGAAGACGGCTCGTCGTAGCGCTCCCGGCCCTGTAGGGTCGCAACATGCCCGATTCAAATCGCCGGTTCATCCTTCGCAGCCGCCCGGAGGGCAGGATCTCCACGGACACCTTCGAGCTCGTCGAGGAGCCGATTCCGGACCTCCAGGACGGGGAGGCGCTCGTCCGGACGCAGTGGATCTCGCTCGACCCGACCAATCGCGCGTGGATCAACGACACGCCCACGTACCTGCCGCCCGTCGGGATCGGCGAGGTGATGCGCGGCCTCGGTCTCGGTCAGGTGGTTGCCTCCAAGAACGACGCCTACCGCGAGGGCCAGCTCGTGCAGGGGCTGGTGGGTTGGCAGGAATGGGTGGTGACCTCCGATGCCGCGCCGCTGCTCCCGGTGACGGAGATCCCGGGCGTGTCGCCGAGCATGTATCTCGGCGCGCTCGGCATGACTGGGCTGACGGCATGGGTCGGGCTTCAGGACATCGGACGACCGCAGCCGGGGGAGACGCTGCTCGTCTCGGCGGCCGCGGGCGCCGTCGGCTCGGTCGCCGCGCAGATCGGCAAGATCAAGGGAGCTCGGGTCGTCGGGATCGCCGGCGGCCCCGAGAAGTGCGCGCTGCTGACGGAACGGCTCGGGCTCGACGCGGCGGTCGACCACAGGACCGACGACTGGTACGACGCGCTGGTCGAAGCCACCCCGGATGGGATCGACATCGACTTTGAGAACGTCGGCGGCGCGATCATGGACGCCGCAATCGCGCGCATAAACCTCCGCGGCCGGGTCATCCTCTGCGGGCTGATCTCCGGATACAACGACGCCGAGCCACCGCCGGGACCACGGAGCTTCTCGAACCTGCTCGTCCAACGCGCCAAGGTCGAGGGGTTCATCATCCTCGATCACCTGCACCGGATCGGCGAGGCGGGCCCCGAGCTCGCCGGCTGGATCGCGGAGGGCAAGCTCGAGCCGCTCGAGACCGTGGTCGAGGGCTTCGAACAGCTCCCGACCGCGATCAACATGCTGTTCGACGGTGCAAACGTCGGCAAGCTCGTGGTTCGCGTCGCCGACTGATCGACCCGTAGCCTCTGGCGGCAGATGGAGCGCGTAGCCGTCGTCGTCCACCCGACCCGGCCGGTGCTCGATTCCCTCGAGGTCGTCGAGCACTGGGCCGCAGAGCACGGGCTCGAGCTTGTCCAACTGGCAAGCGCCGGGGAGGCCCGCGTGGCGCCGGCCGGGAATGTCTCCAGCGGCGACCTGATCGTGGCGCTCGGAGGCGATGGCACGATTCTCAAGGCGCTGCACACATCCGTCGCCGCGAAGGTCCCGGTGCTCGGGGTCGCATACGGCAGCCTCGGCGCGCTCGCGACGGTACCGCCGGATGAGCTGCGCGCCGGCTTGGATCGGTTCGCTACTGGAGACTGGCAAGCGCGGACGCTTCCGGCGCTCGAGCTGCGCGCCGGAGACGCGGAGCTCGCCGCCGGGATCAACGACCTCGTGTTCTCAAGGGGGAGAGGGAACCAGCTGCTGGTCGACGTGCGGGTGGACGGCGAGCTCTACGCCAGGCTCGCAGGCGACGGCGTGATCGTCGCGACGCCTCTGGGTTCGAGCGCATATTCGATGGCGGCCGGCGGCCCTGTGCTAGCCGAGCAAGCAGACGCGTTCCTCTGCACTCCGGTGGCGATGCACGGCGGCTGCGCGCCGCCGCTGCTCGTCGCGGGCTCGAGCGCGATCACCCTCGACCTTCAGCCGGGCCATAGCGGCTGTCTCCTCGATGTCGACGGCTTCCCGGTGCCGAGCGAGGAGCTGCGATTCGAGGTCACCAGGCGGGCGGCGTACGCCACGCTCGTTGCGTTTGACGAAGCCGGCACCTCGCTGTCTCGGCTGCGCGCTCGCGGCCTGATTCTCGACAGCCCGCGGGTACTCGGACACGAGCGGCTCCGCGCCGAGATGGACGACGCGAGCTCAGCGTGAGCCCCCGGCCGCGCACGCGCTCAGACTCCGGCGATCACCCGGCGGCCGACGGCCCGCTGTCCGAGCTTGAGCGGCTCGAGCAGTCCGAGGCGGCTCAGCATCCGAGTGCCGAGGGCGGCGGTCGCAAGCCTCGAGCGGCGCGCGTTCGCGTACACGCGGCGTTCGATCAGATCGGTGTACCAGTCGATCGTCGCGCGCAGCGTGCGATCGAGCGGGCGCGCCCGATACCCGAGCTGGCGCCTCGCCTTCGCCGAGGAGAACCGCCAGTCCTGGGCCATTAGCTCGTAGCCCTCCGACGACAGCGCGCCCGGCAGCCCGGCCGCCTCCCGGATCCGGGCGAGCCGCGCGACTTCTCGCGGCAGCACCATCACGGGATGGTGGACGCCGGAGAGCTCGGCGACGCGGTCGATCAGCGCAGGCCAGGTCGTGTTGTGCCCGCCGAGGATGTACCGCTCTCCCGGCCGGCCGCGGTCTGCGGCCAGCAGGTGCCCGGCCGCCGCGTCCTCGACGTCGACGAAGTTCATCGGGGCGCCGATCACGGCCGGCAGGCGGCCGCGGAGGTAGTTGCCGACGATCCGCGAGGAGATCGCCCGCGGCCGCCCGCGATCAAGGGGCACGCCGAGCGCGTAGGCGGGATTGACGACGACCAGCTCGGTGCCGTGGCGGTCGGCCGCGGACAGCGCGACCCGCTCGCCCTCGTGCTTGGAGTCCGGGTAGGTGAGCCCGAGCCAGTCGCTCGGGTACGTCGTGCGCTCGTCGGCGGGTCGCCCGTCGGACGGCAGTCCGATCGCCGAGATCGAGGAGGTCAGCACGACCCGTCGGCAGCCCGCTGCGGCCGCGGCCTCGACGGCGACCAGCGGGCCTTCGGCGTTGATCTGCCACGCCCAGCCCGCGGGGCTCGAGCCGACATAACCGGCGGTGTGGTAGACGATCTCGGCTCCCTCGAACGCACTTCGAAGCGACTCGTAGTCGCGGATGTCGGCTTTCACCCTCGGGGTCCCGAGGTCCTCCAGCGCGCCTGGGCGGCGCGGGTCGCGGCAGGTCACGCGGACCTCCTCGCCTCGCTCGCACAGCAGGCGCGCAACGTGGGCGCCGAGAAACCCGGTCGCTCCGGTCACGCACGCGGTCATCTGTCTCTCTCCTCTCGTCGTCCCGAGCCGGCGCCCATGGCCGCCCCGGGCCACGCTCTGAGCGTTCCCCTTCGGCCGACTCGCAAACGGCGACGCCGATCTCCTAGATTGCGCGCGACCCAGCATCGTCGTGCTTGACCGTGGCAACGTCGTCGAGAACTGTGAACTGATCGATCGAGCCCCGGAGGCATGCAGATGAGCACTGAGGACTACGACATCCAACTTGACGACAAGTACGGCAGCCTCACGCTGATCGACATCCAGGCTGAGATCGCGGCGCACGAGCCGTGGTTCAACCAAACGCTCACGAGCGTCAACGACGCCGTCGTGCGGCTGGGGATCCTCGAGGGCGACTTCCACTGGCACAAGCACGACGGGCAGGACGAGTTCTTCCTGGTGCTCGACGGCGAGCTGCTGATCGACCTCGAGGACCGCGACACGGTCACGCTCGGCCGCCACCAGGGATACACCGTGCCTCGCGGCGTCGTTCATCGAACCCGCGCTCCGCGGCGCACGGCGATCCTGATGGTGGAGTCGGCCGGGGTCGTGCCGACCGGGGACTAGCCGGCATGCCGGCCCGCCAGTGGCGATCGACCGTCGCCGGACTGGCGACCTTCGCGGCGCTTGCGGGGCTGGCCGCGGTAGATGCGGCGCCCGCGATCGCGGGGCCGGGACCGGGCCTGGTGGTTCCGCACAGCGCGGAGCAGCTGATCGTCGTCTCGAGTCCGACCGACGATCCACCCGCACCCGGGTACCTCGCGACGCTTCGTACGTACGCGCGCGCGAGCGCGAGCTCGCCCTGGCGACCGGTGTTCGGCGCCTGGCAGGCCGAGACCGGCTCGGGGCACCTGCTTCCCGCCGGCATCCGCCGCGAGGGTGACCACGCAACCCCGGTCGGGGTGTTCGGGATCGGACGGACCATGTACGGCAACGAGCCGAATCCCGGCGGCCTTCACTACAGGTACCGCCGGCTGCGGTGCGGCGACTGGTGGGACGAGGACCCGTACTCGCCGCGGTACAACGAGTTCGTCTATGTGCCGTGCGGGATCACGCCGGGGTTCGCGGCGTGGTCGGAGCCGCTCTGGAAGGCCACGGTCGCCTATCCGTATTTCGCGGTGATCCGCTTCAACATGGACCCGGTCCGCGGCGGCTCGGATGGGCTCGGCTCGGGGATCTTCCTGCACAACTGGGTCGGTGGCGCCACGGAAGGGTGCGTGGCCGTGCGTGAGCCCGAGCTGCTCCGGGTGCTCCGCTGGCTGAGGCCGTCCGCGCACCCGGTCGTGGAGATCGGCACCACCCGGCAAGTGCATCCCCGGTAGGCGGCGCTCACCGCAATTTCCGGGTCTCCCGGACGTTGAGTAGCCGATGGCGGTTCGAGATCTGAGGAGAGCTACGGCGTGCGCGGTGGTGGCGCTCGTGGGCGCCACGCTCGCGTTGGCGCCGGCAGCGACCGCCTCGCACCGCGCGCCGCGGCATCGCCCACCGGCGCGATCGCACCGCCGCAGGCAGGCCGCCGAGCGGCGATCCGCGCCGCCGCGGGTCGCTGACAGCGCGCCCGGCATCCCCGGACTGCCGACGGGCGTTCCGGCCGCCGCGACCGCGCGGCCCGCGACGCTCCCGGCTCCGTCCGGCAGCGAGTGGCCGTTCCCGAGCGACTTCTCCCGCACCGAGGGGAGCGGACATCTCGCCGGCGGTGCCACGCTGTGGACGGACATGGTCTATGACGACCACGGCCCGCTCGGGAGCCCGATCGGAATCGCGAAGAGCAGCAGCGCCTCCGACCTCGCTCCGGTCCACGGCGGCTTCGCGTATCCGTCCGGGCCAGCGGACCAGAACGGCGCCGACATCTTCACCGCCGCGGTCGGCTACACGCCCCAGGCCACGTACTGGAGGGTCGACTGGAACACGCTCGCCGATCCGTCGGTGCCGGTCGCCGAGTGGACGATCGCCGGCGACAATGCGACCGGCGCCCCCGCCACCGCGACCGCGTGGCCCGGGAACGCGGGCGTCAAGACCTCGACCGGGATCCAGTACGCGCTGATCGTGACCGCAAAGCAGGCGCGCCTGGTGACGGCCGCCAACCCCGCGGCGCCCGTGGCGACCTTCCCGACGGCGGTCGACGCGGGCTCGCGCTCGTTCATCGTCAGGATCCCGACGAGCGTGCTGCCGGTCGGCGGGACGTGGAAGCTGCAGCTGGGTGCGGGGCTCGCCGATCCGACCGACACTCAGTTCGCTTCGGTGCCGGTGACCGATGGCGCGAGCGGCAACGGCGTCAACGTCTACAACGTGACGTTCCGCGGCTACCGGCAGGAGGGGGAGATCGTGTGTCCCACGGGGCCGCTGCCCGACCCCGGGATCGCCTCGACGGTCGCTAACGGCCTCGGCGTCGGCGGCGCCACGTACGACCACCTCCCGGCCGCGGAGTGCGGCAACTTCTGGATGGAGAACGACCAGGCGAACACGCTCGCCGGCGGCGATGTCTCGAAGTACTCGCTCAGCGTCGACTGGCGCCGGCTTGCGGCGAAGCTCACGACCCCCGAGCCGCAGCCCACCGGCTACACCAACCGCTGGTACGTGACGCCGCTGTCGCTCGGCCAGGGCGTCGTCGACCCGTCGAGCTCCACCCTCACCCCGCCCACCTACGTGGGCCGCGTACAGCCCTACGCCGTGTACGTCCCGACCGCGTATGACCCGCGCAAGCCGGCGAGGCTGACGTGGATCCTGCACTCGCTCGGCGCCAACCTCAATCAGTACGGCGGGGTTGCGCCGAGTCAGCTCCAGGAGGAGTGCCAGAGCCGCAACAGCATCTGCGCCACCACCGAGGGCTTCGGCGCGGGCATGTGGTACTACGCCGAGGCCGAGGTCGACTTCTTCGACGTCTGGCATCAGCTCGCGCTCTCCTACGACCTCGATCCAGACGCGACCGTGATGTCCGGGTACTCGATGGGTGGCTGGGCGTCGTACAAGCTGCCCGAGGAATACCCCGACCTGTTCGCGCAGTCGATGCCGCTCGAGGGTCCCGTGATCTGTGGAACACGCGTGTACGGCCAGGCGCAGTCGTACGCCGGCAGCGGCCAGTGCACGAACGACGGCGACTCGACGCCGCTGATCGTCAACCTCAAGTGGATCCCGTACGTGATGACCTACGGAGCGATCGACGAGCTCGTACCGTTCGCCGGCGGGCAGGAGCAGATCGCGCAGTTCCGCAGCCTCGGCTACCGCTACTACGCGGTCGACTATCCCGCCGAGGACCACATGGTGTTCGCGATGCAGAACGACTTCACCCCCGCGGACTCGCAGCTCGGCACTTTCAACCGCGTCCAGAACCCTGGTTCATTCACCTTCACCTGGTACCCCGACCTCGTCGGCACGATCGACCACGCGGGTCAGGCCGGGCAGATCGGGCCGACCGGCGACTACTGGATCGGCGGGCTGTCCGCGCGGATGAGCACGCCCGGGACGCGCGCGACGGTGGAGGCCGACTCGGACGCGATCCGGCAGCCCCCAGAGGTGGCATCGCAGAAGCTCGGCGTCTCGCCGTCCCCCGAGCCGACGCCGGCAGCGACGGACTCCCAGACCTGGACCGCCGGCTCCGCGCCGGCGACACGGCAGGCGGTCACACTCGACCTCACCGACGTCGCCCAGGCCGCGATCGACACCGCCCGCACCGGCCTTCGCTGCGGAACGATCACGGTCACGACCGACGGGCCGACGGCGCTGACCTTGCTGCACCTGCGCTCGGGCGGCAGAGTCGTCGAGCTTCAGAAGGGCACGACGGTTCTCCGCGCCTGCTCGACGCTCGCTCGCTGAGCCGACCGGGAGCAGTCGGCCGAGCGGGCCGGTACACGCGTACTACGCTCAGTCGCACGATGAGTACGGCCGCCGATAGCGCGTTCGTCGTTCCGGGGAGCCCGATTCTGTCTGCATCGCAACTCGGGAAGCTCGCCGATATCGGGGAGGAGCGCACGGCGGAGGTCGGCCAGGTTCTATACGGCGTCGGAGATCGCAGCTATCCGTTCATCGCGATTCTCGAGGGCGAGGTCGCGATCCGCGACGCGGCCGGAAACGAGATCGTCCGCCACGGACCGTCGGGGTTCCTCGGCGAGCTGAACCTGCTGTCCGGGCAGACGGTGTTTGTCACGGCCGTCGTCACCCAGCCGCTGCGTTACATCGCGGTCGATCGGGACGTGATGCGCTCGTTGCTCTACGAGGACAGCTCGCTCGGCGACGTGGTATTGCCGGCGTTCATCGCCCGGCGCGAGGCGCTCCAGCAGGTCCAGGGCATCGGCCTCGAGATCGTGGGCCCCCACTCGTCCGACGCCACCATGCGGATGGTCGCGTTCGCGCGGGCCAACCGGTTGCCGTTCACGTGGCATGACCCGGAGCGCGGGGACGATCGGGCAGCGGCAGCGCTCGTGGAGGGCCTCGATCAAACGCGCCTGCCACTGGTCAGGTTGCCGGGCGGCGCCGAGTTCCAGGGACCGTCGCCCGGGCAGGTCTCCCGCGCGCTTGGAATCGGGCGCGAGCTCGGTGCGCGCGAGGAGGTCGACCTGCTCGTGGTCGGCGCCGGTCCCGCCGGGCTCGGCGCGGCCGTCTACGGCGCTTCCGAGGGCCTGGGCACGCTGGTCATCGAGAGCACCGGACTCGGCGGGCAGGCCGGCGCGTCCCGGAGGATCGAGAACTACCTCGGCTTCCCGGCGGGGATCACCGGAAACGAGCTGACCAGCCGCGCCGTCACACAGGCGCGGAAGTTCGACGCGCGGCTGGCCACGCCGTTCCGGGCGGTCGCGCTCGAACCTGGAAACGGCCGCCACCTCGTGCGCCTCGAGGAAGATCACGAGATTGCCGCTCGCACGGTCCTGATCGCCACCGGCGCGCAGTACCGGCGCCTTCCCGTCGCCGATCTCGAAGACTACGAGGGGATCAGCGTTTTCTACGCGGCCGGACCGCCCGAGGCTCAGCTCTGCGGCGCCGAGCGCGTCGCCGTGGTCGGAGGAGGGAACTCGGCCGGCCAGGCCGCCGTGTGGCTCGCCCGCGGCGGCGCCCTCGTCACGCTCCTGCACCGACGGGCGGACCTCCACGAGACGATGTCCGACTACCTCGTACGCGAGCTCGAGCGCTATGGAGTGTCGGTGCGCGACCGCAGCGAGATCGCCGAACTCCACGGCACGGGCGGTCAGCTTGAGGCGGTCACGCTCAAGGACGGGGAGCGCCTGCGACTGTCGTTCCTGTTTCTTTTCCTCGGAGCGCTTCCGTGCACCGAATGGCTCGGTGACACGGTTGCGCGAGACGACCACGGCTTCATCCTCACCGGTGCCGAGGCCGGCGCCGCGCACCTGCTCGGCACCACCGTTCCCGGCGTCTTCGCGGCCGGTGACGTCCGCTCGGGCTCCACCAAGCGCTGCGCCACCGCAGTGGGCGAGGGAGCGTGGGCCGTGCAGCTCGTTCACGCGCACCTCGCCACGGCAGCGGCGTAGGCGGCACAGGCTGAGCCGAGCCGGCGCGCGCCGACCACGCGGCTGAGACAATCACCGCCGGTGCGACGAGGAGCACGGAAGATCCTGTGTGTCGCGCTCGCCGCGTGCGCTGCGCTGGTCACGGCGTCGGTGGCCGCGGCCGCGTCCTCCGGGCCGCCGCTGCCGACCAGCGACCCGTTCTACTCCTACCCGGGCTCGCTCGCGGCCGTGGCGCCAGGGGCGATCCTGAAGCAGCGGCCGATCACGCTCGCCGACGCCGGACAGAGCGTTCCGGTCACCGCGACCCAGGTGCTCTACCGGACGACCGGCCAGCTCGGCCAACCGACGGCGACCGTGGCGACGATCCTCGAGCCGGCGACGGGCACCGCTGCTCCCCGACTCGTCTCTTACCAGATGGCCTACGACGCGCTCGGCGCGCAATGCGATCCGTCATACACGATGCAGGGAGGGATGCCGTCCGGTGGCACCACGAACACCGACGAGGAGCAGTTCGCGCTCGGTCTCGTGGCCGCCGGCGACACCGTCGTCGTCCCCGACTACGAGGGCACTCACCTGGACTGGTCCGCCGGCCAGGAGTCGGGGTACAACACGCTCGACGGGATCCGCGCGGCCGATTACCTGCTGAAGCTCTCGCCCTCGACCCCGACCGCGATGGTCGGCTACTCGGGCGGCTCGATCGCCACCGATTTCGCCTCTGAGCTCGCGCCGCGGTATGCACCGGAGCTCAAGTTCGCGGGAGTCGCCGAGGGTGGGATCCCAGTCGACTTCGCCCACAATCTCGCCTATATCAACGGCAGTCCATCGTGGTCGGGTGTGATCCCCGCCGTGCTGGTGTCGCTCGGGCGTGCCTTCGGACTCGACCTGAAGCCGTACCTGTCGGCGTACGGGCTCAAGCTGGTCAAACAGGTCAGCGACGAGTGCATCAACAACTTCATCGGCGCGTGGCCGAACCTGAAGGTCCAGCAACTACTGAAGCCGGCGTTTCAGAACATCTACTCGATCCCGGCCGTCGTACACATCGACAACGAGTTGATCATGAGCCGGACCGGCACTCCCGCCGAGCCGCTGCTGATGGGGGTCGGGGACGCCGACGGCACCGGCGACGGCGTGATGGTCACCAAGGACGTCCAGGCGCTGGCTCACACGTACTGCCAGCGCGGCTTATCCGTGGAGCTCCACGTCTACAACGGTGACGACCACACCAACGCCGCGATCGCCTTCCTTCCGTCCGCGGGCGCGTGGCTGACCGAGCGGCTGAACGGCGTAGCCGCCCAGAACGGCTGCGCCTCGATCCCGGCGGGCAACGCTCTTACCCCCGTCCCGCCGGCGCCGCAGCTGCGGCTCGCGCTCGCCTCGGCGCGGCCCCGCGGGGTAGCGGTGTTGCTGCGGGCGAGCACGGGGACGATGTCCGACCTGACGGTGAGCCTGCGCCGGGGCGGCCGGCCGATCGCCAGCACGGTGATCCAGCAGCTTGGCACGGCCCGCCGCCGACTGGTCCTGGGGCACAGGACCAAGCAGCTTCGCGCCGGACGCTACTCGCTGGCCGTCACGCAGGAAGGCGTGTCGCTGGCCAAGCGGTCGCTGCGAATCCGCTGACGCGTATATCGTGCGCGACGTGCTGCACGTCTATCACCGGGAGCACGCGGGCCGCCCCCGGCGGGTGCTGTGGATGCTCGAGGAGATCGGCGAGCCGTACGAGCTGACGATCATGGACTACGAGCAGGGGAGCGGCGAGGAGCATCGGGCGCGGCACCCGCTTGCGCGCGTGCCGGTCGTGGAGTTCGACGATGGCTACGTGTTTGAGTCGGCCGCGATCTGCCTGCACCTGGCCGACCTGCACCCGGACGCCGGCCTGATCGGTGGATTGGGGACGTACGCGCGAGCGCTGGCGTATCAGTGGTCGGTGTTCCCGCCGGCTGAGCTCGAGCCGCCGCTGATCGAGGCCGCGATCTTCCGCGAGGCGCAGCCGGAGCGCTCAGAGAAGGCTCGCGAGCGGTTTTGGAAGGCGGCCGACGCCGTCGCCCAGCGCCTCGACGGCAGCGATTACCTCGTCGAAGGGCGCTTCGGCGTCGCCGACGTGATGGTCAGCACGGCGCTCTCATTCGCCAAGCGCGCGAAATTCCCCGAGCCGTTCCCGCCAGTGCTCGATGACTATCTGACGCGGCTGCTCGAACGCCCGGCGTACCAGCGCGCGCTCGAGCGGGCGTCCGCGGCACCGGCCTCGTCATAGCGGCCGAGGGCGGGGGAGGCCGGGCTCGCCGGTGAGAGGCTCCGTCGCCCAATGGTGAGAGCGCTCCTCTTCGATGTCTTCGGCACGCTGGTGGACTGGCGCTCGACGATCGCGCGGTCGTTTCGCGAGACAGGTCTGGCGGGGAATCCGGAGGAGCTTGCCGTCGCGTGGCGCGAGCGGCTGTGGCCGATGACCAGGGAGGTGAACGCGGGCAAGCGGCCGTGGGTGAGCTTCGATGAGCTTCACCTCGCCACGCTGGACGGACTGCTCGACCAGCGAGGGCTCGAGCTCTCGATCGAGGCCCGTCGCGGGCTCGTCGCGGCGTGGCACGCGCTGGATCCGTGGCCCGACGTCAAGGACGGTCTCGAGGCGCTACGCCGCGATCGTGTCGTCGCGGCGCTGTCAAACGGGCACGTGGCGTTGCTGATCGACCTGGCCCGACATGGCGACCTGCGCTTCGACTGTCTGCTCTCGGCGGAGACGGCCGGTGCCTACAAGCCGGCGCCCGAGGTCTACCTGACCGCTGTGCGCCTGCTCGGAATCCAACCGGACGAGGCGATGTTGGTCGCGGCTCACCCGTTCGATCTCAAGGGCGCGCGCGGAGCAGGGCTACGGACGGCCTTCGTCGACCGCCCGCTCGAGTACGGGACCGGGTCGCCGGCACGCGAGGATCCGGACGCGGACGTCTCGGTGCACGACCTGCCTGAGCTCGCGACCCGGCTCGCCGGCTAGTCCAACTCGTCCGCGCGCAATGCTCGCTCACGCCACGATCCGCAGCACCGACCGCGAGGCATCGGAGCGCTTCTACCGGACCGTTCTGGGCACCGTCGGGATCGAGCCGACCGATGACACCTCCGAGCTCATCGCGTGGGACGACTTCGCGATCCTCGGAGCCGATTCCGAGCATCCACCCACGCGGCACCTGCATGTCGCGTTCGTCGTGCCCTCACGCGAGCAAGTCGACGCTTTCTGGCGGGGCGGCATCGACGCGGGCTACCAGGATGCCGGCGAGCCCGGTGAACGCCCGCAGTACAAGCCGGACTACTACGGGGCGTTCCTGCTCGATCCGGACGGCAACAGCGCCGAGGCCGTCCACCACTCCGACGGACGGCGCGGCGGGTTCATCGATCACCTCTGGATCCGCGTCCGGGATCTTGATGCGAGCGAGAGGTTCTACGGCACGATCGCGCGCTACACGGGGCTCCGCGAGGGCCGCCGCTGGGATCGAGGGGTCCAATTCCGAGGCGCGTGGGCGACCTTCTCACTCGTCGACGACGGCGCGCCGGTGACGGAGCATCTTCACCTGGCGTTCCCGGCGCCTGATCGGCAGACCGTGGATGAGTTTCACCGGGTGGCCGTGGCCGCCGGGTACCGAAACAATGGTGAGCCGGGCGAGCGGCCGCAGTACGCGCCCGGCTACTACTCCGCGTACGTACTGGATCCCGACGGGACGAACGTCGAGTCGGTCCACCGTGGCGGGTGAGTGGGAGATGCCGCGACTCCAAATAGTCGCCCCGGCGCTCACGAACTTGACGCACCGCTAAACTTTTCTTTAGTGAACGCTGCACCGAGTGGGGTCGACAGACAGGAGAAGCAATGTTTCTTCGCATCGCCGCGGTTCCAGCGGCAATTGCCGCGCTCGCGGTAGCCGCGCCAGCCGCCGCCGACCAGGCGAAAAGCATCACGGCCACCGGCACCTCTCAGGAGAGGGTCACGCCCAAGAACCGGAACAGCAACGCCTCGATCGCGGCCGCCGTCGAGAAGGCACGGAAGGCTGGAATCTCTGGCGCTTTCAAGGACGCGCACGAGTACGCGCTCGACTATGCGAAAGCGGCCGGTCTGACGCTCGGCCCGATCATCTCGGTGTCAGACGCGCAGAACAGCGGGCAGGGCTACTACGTGGGCACGTTCTTTGGCCCGTTCGGTCCTGATCAGTTCTGCGGGGAGATCACGCGACCGATCACAAAGGTCGTCGCTGGCAAGCGCAAGCAGGTCGGCGTGAAACACATTCACAGGTGCTTCGTCCCGCCCTTCCAAGCCACGACGCTGACCGCCACCTACACGGCCAACTAATGCTCACCCGGCAATCGAGCCCTGTGGTGTCGGCCGTGTGAGAGAAGGCCGCGGCAAAGTCAGAAGCGCCGCACTCGCCGCCGGCACGACGACGGCGTAGCGGTCCGCCTGAGGCGAAACGCTCGAGGCGCGGGGCGACAGCACGCCGGTTTCGGTGCCGGCACCGAAGCTCTGACCCCCAAGGACGACTCCGCTGCTTGCGCTGAGGCTCGGCGCCACGAGGCGCTCGAGTGTGGCAGCTGCGGGGCGCCCAGAGGCACTCACCGCGACCGTCTCGGCGGCGGAGGCGCTGGGGTTGATCAGCACGAGCCGGATCCGCCCGTCCCGGGCGCGGGTGGCCCAGGCGCGCAGCGCGCCCGCGCCGGAAACTCGGAGCAGCTTTGATCCGGGCGGAGCGGCCTGGGCGAACATCATCAGGCCGTAGTACTCGGGCTCGACCGACGCCTGCCAGACCGCCTGGCGCCGCGTCAGGTTGAAGAGCCCGCTGGTCGACCCGGGGTACGTGTGGATGTTGACTCCGTCGACGCCGGCCCGGGCCATCGCGAACAGTGTGTCGAGCGCCCACAGCGCGGAGGCGAACGAGAAGCCCACCTGCGGCTCGTTTCCGCATGAGACGGTGTTCATCTCGTCGATCCGCAGCGGCAGGCCGCGCGCGTGCGTGGCGGCGACCTCCGGCGCGACGCTGGCCGCGAGTCCTCGTGACGCCCGGCTCGCGAGGATGTGAGGGATCGTCGGGTAGTTGGGCGCTCGCGTGCTCACGTAGCACTGCTGGACCGGGTAGCGGTGGAGGGTCACCAGGCGCAGTCGGGGTTCCGCGGCGAGGAAGGCTGGGAGGTCGCGATACCACCCCGGCACGCCAATCGTCGGTCCGGCGAGAGGGAACGGCAGCGCTCCGCCGACGCGCGAGAAGTCGCGCACGAACGCGGGGAAGTCGTAGGTGGCGGCGCGACCCAGGGCTCCCGATCCGTCCCAGTTGAAGATCCCGTAGTCCTCAGGCTCGTTGCCGAGCTCGAACGCGTCGATCAGCGGCTTGCCGATTCCCGCGCTCAGCGCCCGCGCCTCGGCCTTCGCGACGACCGTGCTGTCCGCCTCGAGGTCGATTCCGAGGATCAGACGCGCTCCGAGCGCCTCGGTCAGCGCCCGGGTGACATCGACCCAGCGAGCCGTCAGCGTCAGGTGCACGCCGGCCGGTTTGCGCACGCCGGGAATCGGCCACCAGGCCCAGTCGGTGGACTCGCCTCCGATCCTGAGCACCGGCGACTGGCCGGGAGCGAGGTTGCGAACCAGTTGCAAGAGGACCGGATCGATCGCGCCGGGATCCGTGCCGGCATAGGGCTCGATCGCGGAGTACTCCAGCGAGAGCCCCAGGAATCCCGAGCGGATCGGCTGGATCGGTGCCGGTCCGACGATCGTGACCAGGTTCGCGGCGCGGGTGCTACGTGAAGCGGCCGCTCCGGCGGTCGCCGGCAGCGCAGTTGCGGCCGCCACGAGCGCGGCCGCTACCGCCGCCGCCAGCGCAGCCATGACCGCCGCCCGATGTCCCCGGGACCCCCACATGCCGACAGTCTCGCATCGGGACCCGCGTGAACCGCCGATCTGGTTCGGACCGCCGTCGGCTGAGGGGCTAGTTCACGTCCGCGGCGCGCGAGTCACTCGATTTCGCCGCATCTGGCCGGGCCCACGTTGACAGCGCGCTCTCACGGCGTCCTTTTTGCGAGGAGAACGCGAGCCGGAGCGTGCCCTCACAGACGGGACAGTCCGTACGGTGCGCCTCCGCGGCGTCGAGTCGGAGGCCCGTGAACGCCCAACCACAGAGCTCACAGCAGTAGAGCGGCACGGGGTACGGGTTCCCGTCTGAGGCGGTTCAGTAACACGTCAGTGCGCCGGCACGACCGTGACCTCGGGCCACCGCTCGACGATCTGCTTGGTGGCCAGGCGCCGCTCGTACTCGACGATGCTGACTCGTGCCGGGTTGCGCCGGTGAACGAGCCCGAGCAGGTCGTCGAGTCCGAACGGTGCCTCGATCACGAGCCGGTCGTCGTCGGTGAGCCGGAGCCCGACGCAGGTCGCGGTCTCCGGCCAGGTCGCCACTGCTTCGGCGGTCGACCGCAGCGCCTCGACTGCGTAGCCGAACTTCTCCGGGTACCAGAGGTGGACCGCGGCCTGGTTCCTCGCATCCCAGCGCTCGTCGTCGAACGCCGTCTCGAGGAGGCCGCGTACCCGATCCTCTCGCTCGTTGGATAGGTCGTCTTGGTCGAAGAAGGCCAGGTCGATGTCGTTGACGTCGCTGGGTCTCTCGTAGCCGTGCAGCCGGTCCCAGACCGCCGTTCGCACGGCGCCCGCGCCGATCATCCAATCCGGCGCGTCGACCTCGCGCGCCGCGATCAACGCGCGCCGCAGCCACTCCGTCGATCGAACGATCTGTTCCAGCCGGCCCTGGCCATCCATGGTCTGGGACCTAACGCGGCCGGGCGCGCGATTCTTCTAGTCGCATCGCCGGGAACTAGACGCGCTGCGTGTCTCGCCGGTACGCGAACCGGGCGATGAACACGAGCACCACCGTCCAACCGAGCACGACCACCCAGCCCTTGAGGCCCCACGCATGGCCGTGGACGCTGATGTGGCTCGCCTGGACGATCCAGTAGCCGGGGAGATATTGGCCGATGTCGTAGAGGAAGCCGTGCGTCAGCGGGAACCATGTGCCGGCGAGGAAAGCCAGGATCCCGAGCAGCCCACCGGTGAGAGGGCCGACGGACTCGACGTTCACCAGGTGGCCCAGCGTGATGCCGAGGGCGGCGAACGGAAGCAGCCCGACCAGGATCAAACCGGTCATCTCCAGCCACTCGCGCGCGGCCAGGCTGACGCCTAGGCTGGCGCCGGCCACGTAGAGCAGCAGCAGGCTCGTGATCGCCATCGCGTACGACGCCACGACCTTCGCCCGGAAGTAATTGCGCGGGGTGAGCGGAGTGATCCGAAGCTGACGCGTCCAGCCGGCCTGCCGCTCGGCGGCGATCCGAGCGCCACTTGAGATCATCGATGCCATCGTCCCGAACGCCGCCAGCCCGGCCATGTAGTACAGCGGGGCCGGGATCCCGGTGCCGGCCAGGCTCTGGGTGTTCTTCTGCGGCGCGGCGATCAGGAAGTACAGGACCAGCGGGAATCCGAACGAGAAGATGAAGAAGCGGCGGTTGCGAAACGCGCGAAGCAGCTCGAAGCGCATGTACAGCCTGCCAGTCATCGCGTCTGCAGCGGTTCCGGAGGCTCCGCCGGCTCCTCGTCGTGGTCTTCGGTGAGCTCGAGGAAGGCCTCCTCC
This sequence comes from uncultured Solirubrobacterales bacterium, assembly GCA_963770735.1. GTDB lineage: Bacteria > Actinomycetota > Thermoleophilia > Solirubrobacterales > Solirubrobacteraceae > Palsa-465. The sequence continues at coordinate 1,520,948 of CAVYRB010000003.1, forward strand.
AGACCCGCGCCGGCGATCTCGATGTCGCGGGCGTCCGGATAGCGTTCGAGCAGCGCCCGGATCGCGGCGTCGGAGTCGCCGCAGCGCAGGATCACGGCGTCGCCGTGACGCTCGGCGCTCGACACGCCTGGTAGCGCCTCGAGCGCGTCGAGGCCGGCCTCCGGCAGGGTTGCCCGAATCGTGCGCGTCCCCACCCGGGCCTTGATCTCGGTGGTCGGTCCGTCGGCGACGATCCGACCCTGGGCCATCAGCACCGCCCGGTCTGCGTTGGCGTCGGCTTCCTCGAGATAGTGGGTCGCGAACAGAATCGTTCGGCCGCGGGCGGCATAGGCGCGCATCGCCGACCAGAAGTCCCGACGCCCCTGTGCGTCCATCGCCACCGTGGGCTCGTCGAGCACCAGCAGCTCCGGGTCTGAGACCAGCGCGACCGCGAAGCGGACACGCTGCGTCTGACCCCCGGAGAGCTTCTGCGTGCGTTGCCCCTCCACCTCGCTCAGCCCCGCGAGGGAGAGCACCTCGTCGACGGCCATCGGCTGCGGGTAGAGCGATGCCACGAGCGCGATCAACTCACCCACCGAGAGATCGCGGATCAGCTCTCCCGTCTGGAGCATCGCCCCGACCGCCCCGGCGTCGACCGCCTCACGTGGGGTCCTGCCGAAGACGCGGACCTCACCGGCATCCGGCCGGGTCAGCCCCAGAATCATGTCGATCGTGGTCGACTTCCCGGCTCCGTTCGGACCGAGCAGGGCCACCGTCTCGCCCCTGGCGATCGACACGTCGATGCCTCGCACCGCGCGCACCGGCCCGCGAGAGCCACCGCGGTACGTCTTCGTCAGCCCCTGCAGCTCGATGGAGGAATCCACCGCGACGAAGACTAGCTGCGGATCGCCGGCGTCTCAGATCTGGCGCGGCAGGCCGAACCGTTCGAGCAGGGACGGGTCGGAGAAGAACGTGATCTCTGCGACCTGCTCGCCGCTCAGCGTCAACGCGAGCACCCCCCAGGCGCGTGAGTGCAGGTAGCAGCCGAACGCCGGCTGGCCGTTCGCACGCGTCGGGCGCACCCCGAGCGACGCACCTCGCAGCATCGCGCGGTAGTCCAGGAATTCGGCGATCGCGGCGTGGCCGGTGTACTCGAGCGGGAGCGGTGGCATCGTCAGCCGCGCCTGATCGGTGAGCAGCGCCACGACACGCGCAGCATCGCCAGACTCGACGGCGTCGCTGAAGCGTGCGACCAGCGCGCGCTCGGCCGGCGAGTCCGGCAGCGGCGCGCTCTCGAGCTCCGGGATCCGCTGGTCGACCGTCGCCCGCGCGCGCTGCAGCGCAGCCTTGATCGACTGCGGGCTCAGGTCCAGCATCGCCGCGACCTCGTCGTTGCGGAAGCCGAGCACGTCGCGCAGGACGAGCGTGGCGCGCTGTCGTTCGGGCAGCTGCTGGAGCCCCGCGATGAACGCGAGCTGTGTCGCTTCGCGCTGCTCGTAGCGCGCCTCGGGGCCGGGCGCCTGGTCGGGAAGCGCGCTGTCCGGGTAGGGCTCGAGCCACGTCGGCTCGACGTAACGCGTTGGTGACGGTGCCATGTATTCCTCCACCGCGGGGCGGCGCCCGCGGTCGCGCAGGGCGTTGAGGCAGCGGTTCGTCGCGATCCGGTAGAGCCACGCGCGTAGCGACGCACGCTCCTCGAAGCCGCCGAGGGCCCGCCAAGCGGCGAGCAGCGTCTCCTGGACCAGGTCCTCGGCGTCCTGCAGCGACCCGAGCATGCGGTAGCAGTGCAGCTGCAGCTCGCGCCGGTACGGCTCGACGAGTGCGGCGAACGCACGCTCGTCGCCTGCCTTTGCCCGTTCGATCGACATCGCTCATAAGGACACCAGCTGAGGCCGAAAGGGACCGGTCCGTTTTGATCGACCACGGTGTCTCGTCGTGCACATGCAGTTGGCGGTCGCACGAAAAGGAGAAACCGAGATGGGAAAGATCGTGATGGGTGGCCCGCAGAACGTCTCGCTCGACGGAGTCGTCCAGGACCCAGACGGTGCGGAGGGCTTCAGGCTCGGTGGCTGGTTCGTCGAGTTCGGCGGCGATGACCTCGCCGAATGGAACAAGGTCGCGCTCGACGAGGCACTGCGCGCCGAAGCATGGCTGCTCGGTCGGCGGAGCTACGAGTTCTTCGGAGTGCGATGGCGTCCCCGCACCGGCGAGCTGGCCGACAGGTTGAACGGCCTGCCCAAGTACGTCGCGTCCTCCACGCTCGAAGATCCCGAGTGGAACAACTCGACGGTTCTCGAGGGCGACGTGCTGAGCGCGGTCTCTGAGCTGAAGCAGAGGTTGGACGGAGAGATCGTCGTTCCCGGCAGTCATCGGCTCGCCCGCACGCTGGTCGAGCACGGCCTCGTGGACGAGTTGCGGATCGTGGTGTTCCCGGTCCTGCTCGGCGACGGCGAGCGTCTCCTCGGTGGGATCAGCGACGAGAAGCCCCTCCGTCTCCTGGATAGCCGTCCGCTGGGTGAACGCCTCACCTATGTCGCGTACGGGTTCGTCCCCTCGTCCTAGCGGAGACCGACATGTCCACACACCGCTCACGATCGTTCATCGCCGCGATGCAGGTCACGCTCGACGGCTACATCCTTGGCCCCGACGGCGAAGCAGACTGGGTGGACTCGTGGGCCGACGCTCTCGAGTTGCTGCCGACGGTCGACGCGTTCGTCCTCGGCGCCGGGATGTTCCCCGACTACGAGCGCTTCTGGGCGACGATCCTGAACGACCCCACCGCGGTCTCCGAGTGGCTCGGCCGAGATCCGTACCCGCGCGAGATCGCCTACGCGCGCGTCGCATCCGAGACCCCGCATCTGGTCCTCTCCACGACGCTCGCCCGCGCCACATGGCCGACGGCCCGGATCGTTCGCGAGGTCGACCAGCTCCGCGCCTTCAGACACGAGCCGGGGAACCCCGTCTACGTGGTCGGCGGGCCGGGGTTGGTCAGAAGTCTGGTCGGCTGCGGCCTGCTCGACGAGCTGCGACTGATCGTGCATCCGGTCGCGGTCGGAGCCGGCACGCCCCTGTTCGGGCCCGACAGCGAGAGGCAGGCCCTCGAACTCGTGAAAACGGAGGCCGGAGCGTCCGGGCGGGTCGTGCTCACCTATCGCGTCGAGGCGGCCGCGCCGGCCGCCGCCGCGTGAGCGTCGCGGTTGACCGGAATCGCCCCCGGGGTCCCGTCGTTGGAGGGGACCCCGGGAGCTTCGTCCGTCGGTTAGTGGATGCCCGGGAGGACCTGCGTGCCCTCGACCTGCACGGATTTGAGCGCGCGGGCATTGAGCCCGAGCAGCTCCAGGATCGTCGGGGCGACCTGCTTCGTGTAGACGGCTGCCCCGCTGGTCGAGGCCGGGACGACGCCCGGGGCGTAGACCACGATCGGGACGCTCCGATCGGCCGGATTGTCGCCGCCGTGTTCGGCGATCTTGGTGCCGCCGGTGTAGACGACACCGACCTGGACGCGACCGAACACGTCCGGATGGCGGGGGTCCGTGGCCGACACGCCGAAGAAGCTCGCCGCCGCGGATCCTGCGTAGATCTTCGCCAGCCCGGAGTGGGCCAGCGTCCGCGAGCCGCCGCTGTAGGTGACGCCGGTCGCGGCGTGGTTCCAGAGGTAGCTCTTGACGAAGTCCGCCGCCGCCTGGCTGCGGTCTGAGAGATAGCTCTGCCAGAGATCGTCGTCGGTGCCGGCGACGATCAGGTTCGGGGCGCCCGGATGCGCCTTCGTCCACGCCGCGTTGATCGCGGAGATGATCGGGCCGTCCTTGATTCGCGTCAGCTGATTCGGGTCCTGAGGCGACTGGCCGTGCTTGGCGGTGATGATGATCGCGGTGCTGCTCTCGAGCCCCTGGTTCTGGAGCTCGTCGTCCATCGCCTGGAGCTGCGAATTGACCCAGTCGAGCGCGCTGCTCAGCAGCGGGCCCGGCGTGGTCGTGCCGGGGAGGTAGCCGCCGCTCAGCACAGGACCGCCGATCGCGGCCTCGGACCTGAGCAGCTTCTCGGCGGTCGAGACGGTCTGGAAGTTCATCCCGAAGATCGCCGGCGTCCCCACCTGATGCATCCCGCTGTGGTCGAAACCGTTGATCTCGTTGAGGACCGCCTTGACCTTGTACGAGTCGTACTGGCGGGTGGCGGCGTTGTCGTCGGTCCAGCTGCCGCCGCCGGGATAGGGCGTGCCGTTCGGCTCGATCGCGTTGGAGTCGATCTCGGGCGCGAAGAAGTCGTCCATTCCGTTGCCCGATGGCCCGTTGAACGACTCGTAGACCGGGTGCTTGTCCGACCACGCTGTCCGCATGCCCGCGGCCTTGATCACCTCGAAGATTGTGTTGACCTGGAGGTAGGAGTGCGGGTAGATCGGCTTACACGTCTTCGCGTCGACGGGGAACGCCGCCGGGTTCAGCAACGTCTGCGGAGTGCCCGTCATCTGCATGATCTTCGAGGGGTCCTGCTGCAGCCCGGGGATGCCCTGGCCCGCGTCCAGCCTCGTGTCGTCCTTGTCGTCGGGCGAGTCGTAGATAACGTCGCCGCCGGTCGGGCCCGCGCACTTCGTCGTCCCGGCCTCGTAGGTCGAGTGGTTGTACTCGACGTCGTAGTAGACGCCGGTTGCCCGCGGTTCGCCGCCGGTCATGATCGCGGTGCCGCCCGGGTCGGAATCAGACGGATCCGACGTCTGGGCATGTGAGTAGACGGCGCCGAGCTTGTCGAGCTTCCACAGCTCCGAGCCGGGGTGGGTCGCGGCATACCAGTTCAGATCGGACTGGTGCAAACCGTCGACGGAGATCAGTAGGACGTGCTTGATCGGCCCGGCGGCGGTGGTGGCGTCCGGGGACTGGCCCGAGGCGATCGCCACGGGGATGGCCAGCGCTGCGGCGGCGAGCGCCGACCCGGCCGGCATGCCGAGTCGCGTAGGTCTACGCATGTAGTGACTCCTTGAGTGAGGTGACTGAGGCCGGTCCGTTATATGGACGCCAGCGCCCTCACACGTTGTCGGCGTGTGCACCGCAGATAAACAAACCCTCAAGCACGAGCCGATTCGCCACGCGCCGGCGGCACGCCGCGGGGAGTGGCTCAGCCTCGTACGAAGGACACGACGCTATTCGCGCGGATGCAACGGAAGCGCACGGCGTACTTGCCGTGCCCGCCGAGCTGTCCGCCGAGACCGGAGCACGCGTAGCCGAGCGTGTCGTACCGGGGGTCGCCGTAGCGGAACCGGCTCGACCGCGAGCCACCCGCCACGATTCGCGCGACGTGGCACGTCGCTTCGTGGGCGACGATCCCGAAGGCCCCGTTGTCTGACTGCGGCGCGAATGCAACGAAGCCGCAGCTCGGTGACTGGGCGGCGCCGGCCACGCCAGAACCCGCGCCAAGAGCCGCGATCACGGGTAGCGCTCGCAGGAAGTGCTTCACGCTTGCTCCCTTCGTCAGCCGCAGCGCCATCCCTTGGCGGTCCTGGAGCGGCCGACCGGCCGGACGGCTATCGTCCCGCTCCGTGAAACGTGTCTCACTGCAAGAGACAGAGGGCCACACGCTGCGGACGGTCGACAGAGCGTGCGCCGTTTTGTGCGCGTTCTCCACGAGCAAGCCGCACCTGGGCCTCCGCGAGCTGTCCGAGCGGGTCGGTCTGCCGAAGGCGACCGTCCACCGGCTGGCCGGCTCGCTGGTCGCAAACGGGCTCTTGGAGCACCGCGATGACGGCGACTACTCGCTTGGGCTGAAGCTCTCAGAGCTCGGCGCGGTCGCGCAAGCTGAGCTCGACATCGTGCACGCGTGCTCGTCCGCCATGGACGCGCTCGCGCAGGCAACGCGCGAGACCGTGCTGCTGGCGGCCGCCGACTGGGCGGCGCTCGAGCTGACGATCGTCGCAGCCCGCGTCAGCCCGCAGACGCTGTCCGTGGTGCCTGTGACCGGACATCACCAGTCGATGCTCCCGGGGGCACCGGGCAAGGCGCTGCTGCTCGGGCTCCTATCGGAGGAGGCAGACACGCTCTTGGAGCGCCTGCCGTTGGCGGATCTCGACACCGAGACGCACACCAGCCACTCGCAGATTGCCGAGGACATCGCGCATGCACGGTCGGTCGGATACGCGGTCGCCGAGGATGAGTATCTGGACGGCGTCTCCGGCGTCGCCGTGCCGGTGATGTTCGACGGCGGGCGGCCACGTGCCTCAATCGGTGTGACCGGGCCCACCGCGCGGATCACCGGTCGGCTCGAAGAGATGGGCCAGTTGGCGCTCGAGCTGACCGAGACGCTCCGTCCCGCGAGAGCACCGGTGGCGGCGTGACGGTCGCGCTGATCGGGGCGGGGCTGCCGCGTACCGGCACGCTCACCCAGAAGGTGGCGCTCGAGTTGCTCGGTCTCGGGCCCTGCTACCACTGGGTCGACGTCCTCGCCGACTTAGAGACTCAGGTGCCGCTGTGGGACAACGCGCTCGGTGGCCAGGTCGAGCCGTCGGAGATTCTTGACGGCTACCAGTCGACCGTCGACTGGCCGGGCGGGTACTTCTACGCACAGCTGCTCGACGCCTATCCGGAGGCGAAGGTGCTGTTGAGCGTGCGGGACCCCGAGCGTTGGGAGCCCAGCTTCCGCGAGACGATCGTCGACATGTGCTTCGGCGACACACTGATCCACCTGCTGTCGACCGCGCGCGCGCACGTGGATCCCAACTGGCGGCGCTACCTCGAATTCGTCGACCGGATGTTCTGGTCCGAGCAGGGGACGTTTCCATCCGGCCACACGCCTGATGCCTTGATCGACGGCTTCATCGCTCACAACGAGCAGGTCAAGCGCGTCGTCCCTGACGACCGTCTGCTCGTCTGGGAGGTCTCGGAAGGCTGGGAGCCGCTGTGCGAGTTCCTCGAGGTGCCGGTCCCGCCGGAGCCACTCCCGCACGCCAACGACCGCGCGACCTTCCTCGACCGCGTGATCGGCGGCGCGCTCGCGACGCTCGAGCAGTGGCGCGCTGGTCAGCAGGACCAGGCGTGAGCGTCGCGCCGCGGATCAGCGGGCTCGTCGTCACGGAGCCCAGCACGGCCTTGTCACAGCGCGACGTGCTGTCGCTGCTCGAGCTCGACGGCAACGAGTTCGCGGAGCGAGTCTTCGACCGCGCCGCGGTCGCCACGCGCAGCCTTGGCCTGCGCCCGGTGACCCTGGCGCGCACGCTCCAGGGCCGCACCGCGTGGACCGAGGACCAGCTGTTCGAGGACGCCGTCGGCGCCGTCGAACGGCTCGGCGTGGATCCGGCCGAGATCGGGACGGTCGTGACCGCGAGCCTTTACTCACTGGGCGGTCCGACGCTTGCCCATCGCCTCGTCGAACGATTCCGGATGGACCCCTCCACCGACAAGTACCACGTCGTCGGCGTCGGCTGCGCCAGCGCGGTGCCGCTCATTCGGCTGGTGGTCTCCTCGCTGGGCAACCACCCGGGAAAGAAGGGGCTGATCGTGGCGGCCGAGAGCATGAGCGGTCTTCTGACGCGAGCTTCGGCCGACGATCACCGTGCCAAGACGGTCGGATCGGCGATCTTCGGCGACGGGTGCGCAGCCGCCTTGATCGAGCAGGGAACCACCGGTCCGGTGATCGCCGCGTCGAAGGTCCACCAGATCGAGGACACGCTCGACGTGGTGCGGATGGAGCTCTCGGATGACGACAGCTATCTCCACCTCGACCGCGACCTGCCAGAGGTTGCGGCCGCCGGGCTTCCGGCGCTCGTCGACGAGTTCCTCGACTCGGTCGCGCTGACCCAGGAGGACATCGACCACTGGATCATCCATCCAGGCGGCAGGCGGATCCTCGACTGCGCCCGCGAAGCGCTTTCGCTGAACCGCGAGCAGCTCGAGATCTCCTACGACGTGCTCGCGACCCGAGGAAACGTCGGCACCCCGTCGATCTTCTACGTGCTCTCAGAGACGACCCGGCGCCGGGATCCCGGCCCCGGCGAGCGAGGCCTGGTCATCACCGTGGGCCCCGGCGTCACCGTCGGGCTCATGCTGCTCGAGTTCTGAGCTTCCGGCGATCGTCCGACGCGGTCAGCCGGCCTGCGCCTGCGCGACGACCCGTCGGCGGCTACCCGCCGGCACCGACCGCGGCGACCAGACCACGCACGTCCGCGACGGTTACTGTCAGCTCGGGGTGCCGAATCAGCCTGAGCGGATCGATCGCTGGCACGTGCTCGCGAAACGAAAGCAGGACGCCCTGCTCTCCGTTGCTCGCGAACGTCAGACCGCCGTCGGTGATTCCGAGCCGCGCCGGTCCAGCGGTCCGGTAGAAGCGGTACGGGCCGGTGATTGCCGCTCGGCTGATGTTGGCGAGCGTTGTGCGCAGCCGCCACGGGCCGTAGTTGACGAGTAGGTGCTCGTCATCAATTTCCACCCAGGCGCGCTCAGGTGTGATGCCGAACGGTCGCGCCGCGCGACGGTAGGCGGGCGCGAAGCGGAAGTCGAAGCGCAGCACAGGTCGGTCACGTTACGCAACCCGCGAACAGCGCGAGCAGCACCCAGCGCTCGACGCCCTGCGAGGACTGTTCGTTACGGCGTCGCCGCCGCCACTGCGCGCTCGGTCACCGCCGCGTGGCTCGGGTCGCGCGTCGTTGCCGCCTGCTGCAGATGGCGCGCGGCGGCCGCGCACGCGATCACCCCGAGCAAGCGCTGCAGCGCGAGCTCCGGGACCTGGCGTTGCAGCGGCGCCCCGAGATACGAACCGGCGAACCCGCTGACGCCGAGGAACGCGCCGAGCGCCCACTCCGGCGCGATCGACCCGCCAAGCGCTGAGATGCACGCTTGCGGAAAAGCCACCGCCGGTCGCTCTCAGCGATACTGCGGATCGTGTCGCAGGAGCTGGAGAGCATCCACTCGGGCTACGCCCCGGGGAAAGCAGGGGGGGAGCCGGAGCGCTTCGACCGTCAAGCGCGTGGCTTCGACCGGCGAGCCGGGCTGCCCGCGGATGCCGCGAGTGCTGTCGCGCACGCGCTCCTCGAGATTGCCGCGGCAGGTGCGGATGACTTGCTGGTCGAGCTCGGGGCGGGAACGGGCGAGATCGGCCGGCACCTGATCGAGTCGATCCGTTACATCGGGATCGACCGTTCCAGGGCGATGCTCGAGCTGTCCCACGAGCGGCTTGCGGGCGCCGACGACGCCCGGGTTCAGTTGGTGCGCGCCGATGCCGACCAGCCGTGGCCGGTTGATGACGCATCGGCCAGGGTGGTGTTCGCGTCGCGAGTCGGACACCTCCTCGACGCCGAGCACCTGTCGGCGGAGCTGCGACGCGTCTGTCGGTTGGGGGGCTATTTCCTTGTTGGCCGAGTGATTCGAGATCCGGACAGCCTGAAGAGCAGGCTGCGCCGGCAGCGGGGGCTGCTGCTACGCCGGCAGGGTGTGACCCCCAGGGACGCCGAGGAGGCAACCGAACGCGTACTGGGCGAGCTTGTCAGTGGCGGCGCCGTTCGTGTGCATGCTCGTTCTGTCGCCACATGGACAGCGAGCGCGACGGCGCGACAGATCCTGGGCGCATGGGGCACGGTCGGCGCGATGGGCGGCAAGCAGCTCCATACGGCGAGCGGTGCCAAAGTCTTGACCGAGGTTCAGAACTGGGCCGCGCGGGACCTCGGAGGCCTCGACGAGGTCGCGACCTGGGAGGAGCGCTACGTGCTCCAGGGGGTGCGGATGGCGGATCACCCGTAATGAGAGAACCGGGGAATATCGGTGACTCACTTCTGACCGAGCTGGGCGAGGCGCTCGTCGACGGCTCGTTAACCCGCGAGGAGTTGCTGCTTCGGACCGGTGACCAGCCGACGGTACGGATCCTTCCCGAGGCCAACGTGGTCAAGATCGGCGGCCAGAGCGTGATCGATCGCGGCCGGTCGGCGGTGCTTCCGGTAATCGAGGAGCTCGTCGCCAACCTGCCCGACCACAAGATGATCATCGGGACAGGCGCCGGCACCCGCGCGAGACACGCGTACAGCGTCGGGATCGACCTGGGGATGCCAACCGGGGTTCTGAGCGTGCTCGGCACGTTTGTGAGCATGCAGAACGCTCGGATGATCCACTACCTGCTGGCCCGACACGGCATTCCCTTTATCGAGCCGGTGCAGTTTCCTCAGCTCCCGCTGTACTTGTCGGAGCGTCAGGCGTGCGTGTTCTTCGGCATGCCTCCGTACACGTTCTGGCAGCCCAATCCCAAGCTCGGGCGGATTCCGCCCCACCGGACCGACACCGGCGCCTACCTGGTCAGCGAGGTATTCGGTGCCCGGTCGATGATCTACGTAAAGGACGAGGACGGCCTCTACACCGCCGATCCCAAGAAGGACTCAGGCGCGACCTTCATCCCGGCGATCACGGTCGAAGAGCTCGAGGCCCTCAACCTCGGAGACCTCGTCGTGGAGCACAGCGTCCTCGAGATGATGAAGAACGCCCAGTCCAGTCGCTCGATCCAGATCATCAATGGCCTCAAACCGGGCAACTTGACGCGCGCCCTGCAAGGCGAGCACGTGGGGACGATCATCAGTGCCTAGCGACCGTGCGCCCGACGGCCGGCATCACGTGCGGTCGCTGCTGATGCGGGAGAGCCTGCTCGACCGGGACGTGATGCGAGCCACGGACGCGCCGACCGTCGCGATGCTTCCGTCCTGCCACGTCGTCAAGGTCGGTGGCCGCTCGATCCTCGACGGCGGCAGGCCCTCGACGTACCCACTTGTGGAAGCCATCGGCAGCGCGCTGGAGCGCCACAAGCTGATCCTCGGCACCGGTGGAGGCGTCAGGACCCGGCACGTCTTCTCGATCGGGATCGACCTCGGGCTGCCGACGGGTGTGCTCGCGCAGCTGGCCCTGGCCGACGCGCTGGGCAACGCGCACATGCTCGGGGCTCTGCTCGCGCCCTACGGGGTGGTGGCGATACCGCCCGAGATCTTCGGGCATCTCCTGCCTCTGTTCGTCCAGGCCGCGCCGGGCGTGATCTTCAACGGGGACCCTCCGTTCGCGCTGTGGGAGCATCCCCCGAAGGTGGGCAGGATCCCGCCCCATCGCAGCGACGCGGGATCGTTCCTGTTGGCGGAGTGCTTCGGCTGCGCCACGCTCACTCTGGTCAAGGATGTCGACGGCCTTTACGACCGCGACCCGAAAGCCGATCCGGCAGCGAACTTCATCGGCGAGATCACGGTCGCGGAGCTCGCCGAGCGCAACCTGCCGACGTTGCCCTTCGATCGCGTCCTGGTCGACCTGCTGGCCTCGGCCAGACAGCTGACGAGCTTTCAGGTCATCAACGGCCTCAAGCCTGAGCTGCTCGAGCCCGCACTGAACGGCGAGCACGTGGGGACGATCGTGCGCCGCGACGCTACCGGCTGAACCTGCTGGCATCGGTGAGTCAGATCGTCCGGTACTCACCCGCTGTTAGGTACCTATGCACCGCCCATGCGCGCACTCCGGGTGAGAAAAAACCCCACGGGGCGTGTCGCCTTGTGTAGGTTTATTTCTCAACGGATGCCGACCGATCGTCGTCATGGGGCACGAGCAACGGCCCAACGGTCGGGCCAAGGGGGAGGTGGGCTTCTGTGCTAGTCCGCAGGCTTAGTCGCGATCGGTCGTCGGAGCGTGAACGATGAGGCGCTTGCGAACCGGCGCGGAACGGCGCTGGACGCGGATGGGCAAACGCGCGCGGCTCACGCTGGTGCCGTTCCTCGTGGCGCTGCTGGCGCTGGGCGCTCTGGCCGTCGTAGAGGCGTCGGCGCAGCCTGAGCCCGGGTCCGGGTTTGTGTCCGGGTCAGGGGCCGAGACCCCGATCTTCGTGCCGGACACGTCGGCCGGGCCGCTGCAGGAGCCCCCGGTGATCTCGAGCCGGAACGGGGTTCTGAACGCCACGGACACCGCGATTCCCGCCGGGATTCCCGGGTCGGGCAAGCCGATCATGTGGGGGTATCTGCCGACGTACTCCAGCCCACTGGTTCCCCCGACTACCCCGGTGCCCGGTGCAGTGCCGACTGTCGCGCCTCCCCATTTCCCGTTCAACTTCGTGGCCGGCTTTCAGTTCACGGCCTACGGCAAGACCTACCCCGCCCAGTTTCCTGCACCGACCCTCCGGGTCAACATCGGGGACACGATTGACCTGACCACGGTCAACAAGCTGGCGGACTTCAAAGGCAACTATCAGCTGCCGCGCCTCGCGAAAGAGATGAACCTGCACACCCATGGCTTGTTCACGAGTCCGCTCGGCGAGGGCGACAACATCTACCGCACGATGCCGCCGAACACCACCTCCCAGTCGAAGATCAAGATCCTCGGCACCGAGGGGAGCGGGATCGACTGGTATCACACCCACAAGCACGGCTTCGTGTCCGACCAGGTCTACAGCGGCCTAGCCGGGATGCTGCAGGTCGGCGACCCGCTGGATCCGTGGCCCCAGTACAAGGGCAAGTACCAGGAGCGGCTGCTCGGTCTGACGATGGGCATCATCCTCGCGGACGGTTGCGGCTCCCAGCCGGTCAATGCGAACGAGTGCCCTCAGGGCCAGCGGTATCTCGAGGATGCTTCTCCGTCCGTCGGCGGCACGCCCTCGGGCAAGCCCCCCGCCCCGTATGGCACCTCCTGGCAGAAGTACGTGAACGGTCAGTACAACCCGACGATCACGATCCGGCCGGGCGAGACCCAGGTCTGGACGTTCGCCTCGATCGGCCGCAACACCAACTTCAACCTCGGGATCACCGACATCAACGGGCAGAACCCGTGGGCGGGGACGATTCTGTCCTACGAGGGGTACGGCAAGAACCTGTCCCCGAAGCCGATCACCCTGGGGCTCCCGTCGCCCTACGCCTATAACGGTCCGACGGTGCTCGATCCAGGCGCGCGGATCACGATGGCGGTCACCGCTCCCAACCGCCCCGGGACCTACTACCTCGCCGACGACATGAGGCAGGTTCTCAGGCCCCAAACGCCGTTCTTCGCGCTCGCCACGATCCACGTCGAGGGCGCGCCGGCGACCGTGTCGCCCCCGAAGTTCACGCCGACCGGCCCCGCCCCGGACGTCTACCACGCGAAGCCCGATCACCACCGGACGTTCGACTTCCAAAACGTCACCTCCGGAAAGACGATCGCGTTCGCGATCAACGGGGCCTTCTTCCCGGAGAACCCGATCGTGACGCTGCAGGCCGGCCAGGTCGAGCAGTGGACGCTGATCAACTCCTCACCGGTCGATCACGCCTTCCACCTTCACCAGAACCACTTCGCGGTGATCTCGACGAACACGCTCCCCGGCGACTACACGAATCCCTTCGCCCAACCGATGCCGGGCAAGTACCGGTACGCGTCGCTGCGCGACACGATCAACATCCCGCCGGGCGGGAGCGTGGTAATCCGCTTCCGGGTCAGCAACCAGCTCGGCAAGTACGTGTTCCATTGCCACATCCTTCCGCACGAGGACGCCGGGATGATGATGGGCGTGCTCGCGATCCCCGCCCCACTCGATCGCCGGGTTGCGCTGGGAACCCAGCCAGGACAGTCGAGCGCCGTGCTCGTCAAGAACGGCAACGGCGGGTCGGCTGGACGGATCAACCCCGGGCCTCCGGGCGCTCGAGGAGGGGTCGCCACCGCGACCGGCCAGCTGACCAACGACGGCACGGAGGACACGGTCGTTGGAGCGCCCGGCAGCGGCGGGTCGCCCGCGACGGTCTCGATCTACGACGGAAACAGCCTCAGGCGAATCGCGCAGTTCCGCCCGTTCCGTGACTTCCCCCGCGCCGGGGTGAGCGTCGCGACAGGCAACATCAACGGAGGCGGACCAGCCGAGATCATCGTCGGACGGGTCGGCCCCGGCCCGAGCCTCGTGCGGATCTTCAGCGCCAAGGGAACGCTCCTGCAGACGATCAAGGGCACGATTCCCGGCCCGCTGCCCAACGGCGTGACCGTCGCCAGCGCCGACCTCAACGGAGATAACTACGACGACGTCGCGATCGGCGCCGGACGTGGAGCCAGCCGTCCCCTGACGCCCCTGCGTCCCCCGGCGCCCCCGTCCGGACTCGGAGCGGCGGACCCGCGGGTGCTCCCGCGGGTTGTGGTGCTCGACGGATCGACGCTGCTAAACCGCTCGCGGCCGCCTCGCAGAGCGTTCTCCTTCGTGGCTCCGGGAGGCCCCGGATCCGGGGTCAATCTCGCCGCCGGCTACTACGACCCGAAGACACGTCCCGGCCTGCTAGCGAACCTGATCACGACGCCGCAAACCGGCCGCCTGGCGGGCGCGGTGCAGGTTTGGGCTCCACCCTTCGAGGCTCCGCACCTTACGCCCGCCTTGGTCGGGGACCCGACCGTGCCGGGCGCGTCACCGGCAGAGGCGGCACAGGCGGCCACAGACGTACTCAGGCACGGCGGCAACGCAGGTGCATGGTCGCAATCCTCCGATCTGTTGTTGTACTGCTTGCACCGGTTCAGCAGACATTCCAGCTCCCAATTCGCGTCGCTGGCGCGTCGCTTGGGCCTGCCGGCGACGGATTCGACCGCGCCGCAACTGATGGCCACCCTTCACCCGCTCGGACGGCACCTGCTTACCGGGCTCGACATCGCGGTCACTCACCTCGGCAAGCAGGGCCTCGACGCGCTCGCCGCGTGGACCGACCCTCGCAATCCCGTGTACACCTCAATCGACTCTGGCGGAGCCGTCTCGACGATTCGTACGCCGACTCGGTAATGCAGCTGTAGGCCGCTGCGGAAGACCAACCGCCAGGAAGTGGTCGCGGCGCGGCTCGAGGGCGCGTTTGGCATGAACGAGCTGCGCCAGGCGATTCAGGCGGCGCTCCAATGATGCGTCGTCTCACCTACCATTTGACAGAGATGCGCAAGCGCAAGCACCTGACATGGTCCCTCGGCTTGGTCCTTGCGCTCACGGTTGCAGGCGTCGCCTGGGCGAACGGCACACAAGGCCTCAGCTGGAGCATCAACTCGACCAAGCTCTCCAAGACGACCTACAAGCCGGTGAAGCTGACGGTCAAAGCCGAGCTCTCCCCGCAGGCTTCAGAGCCCGCGGACCAGTCGCCCTCTGACGTGAAACTGGCCTTTCCCCCGGCCATCAAGTTCAACGCCAGCGGGATCGGACACTGTGCGAAGAGATCGCTCTTGAGCACTGGCTTGTGCCCGTCCTCCGACATCGTCGGTAGGGGCATCTCCAAGATCTACGGGCCGAGGGGCAACTACCTGTTGCCGCTGTTGACTCTCTACAACGGCCGTACCTCGTCGAAGGGAACGCCAACGGTGATTTTGTACGGCGAGTTCCCGCCTGACAGTGGAATGATTGTCGGCACCTTTAGCGAGAAAACCGGCGGAACGCTCGACATCAAGTTCCCCCATCTCGCTGGCGGCAGGGCGGCAATGACGTTTTTTACGTTCAGGTTCACCAGGCCCGGCTACGCAAGCGCGCGCTGTCCAGCAAAGACACTGACCCTCAAAAGCATCTTCACGTATGCAGCGTCCGGCTCATCCGGCGCATCGACGCAATCGCCTTCGTCGACGATCAAGTGCTAGCAGCGCTATCCCGATGAGCCTCCTTCTGAGGAGGAGGGCGGTCTGACGATCGCCCTCCGTTGCCGCGTCGATGTTTGAAGTCAGTAACGGATCACCGAGGGCACGGAAGGGCATCAGCACGTAAGAAGAACGTGCTATTGGCGGCCTTCCGAGCGGAGCTCGCACCCCGTCGTTCCAATCCCTGCCGACTGAGGGTTGCGCCGACGTTGGCTGGAGCCCTGCCATCCGCCCAAGGGAGGCAAGTCGGTGGCGCGCCGGAGATGCTCGTGGCACCCGCAGAGCAGGTCTTGTGACCGAGCGCTCGCTTCCCGTCGCGACTTGAGCGGGCGCTGCCGCTTCACGCCTACACCGGTCATGTCGCGGCGGGGGCCGCTTGGCTCCACGAGCAGCCGCGCCGGGCTGAACCGCTCATCCCGGCGGCCAGCCGGGTGAGCTCAGACACTCGGCGGATCACCCGGCGGCGGAGCCGGCTCGCGGACGGCTAGGTGAGGGTGACTCACTCCAAGGCTCAGGTGACCGGTCGGTCGATCCGCGTGTCCCCCTGGGTCGTGAAAACTGGACACGGACCGTCGACATATGTAGGTTCCGCTCGCTGGCGAGGCCGTTCGCCGCCAGGCGAACGGCGCTAAGACGGGCCACGGGGAGGTGGGCTTCGGTTCTAGTCCGTAGGCTTAGACGCGATCTCGGTGGGCGGTCGATGCGGCGGCTCGCCGATGAGGAAGTGCGTGGATCGAGCGTGCGGAGAGGCGTGCGGCCGGCGGCGGTGCCGTTCGCCGTGGCGCTGCTTGCGCTGATTGTCGTGGCCGTTCGCGGCGTCGTGGCGGAGGCTTCCACAAAGGCTGGGTCTGGGTCCCAGTCCGGGCCCGGACAGTCCTCGACCCCGATCTTCGTGCCGCCGGAGTCGGCCGGGCCGCTGCTGGAGCCCCCGGTGATCGCGAGCAGGAATGGGGTTCTGAAAGCGGAGGACAGCGTGATCCGCGCCGGGATTCCCGGATCGGGCAGGCCGATTCTGTATGGGGGTCTGCCGACGTACTCCAGCCCGCTGATTCCCGCTGCCAGCCCGCTGTTCAAGCCGGGGCAACCTCCTGCCGCGCCTCCCCGTTTCCAACTGGATTTCGCCGCCGGCTTTCAGTTCACGGCGTACGGCAGGAGCTACCGTGCCCAGTTTCCTGGGCCGACCCTCCGGGTCAACGTCGGGGACACGGTTGATCTGACCACGGTCAACAAGCTCCAGGACGGCAAG
The DNA here is from genome assembly GCA_963770735.1 of uncultured Solirubrobacterales bacterium. Lineage (GTDB taxonomy): Bacteria > Actinomycetota > Thermoleophilia > Solirubrobacterales > Solirubrobacteraceae > Palsa-465. Next base: position 1,537,703 of record CAVYRB010000003.1, read on the forward strand.
TCGAACTTCAAGCTGCCCGCCGGGGCGCTCGAGATGAACCTGCACACCCATGGCTTGGAAACGAGTCCGCTCGCCGACGGCGACAACGTTTTCCGCTCGATGAACCCGGGCACCACCTCCGAGTCGCGGATCAAGATCCTGCCCACCAATGGAGACGGGGTCGACTGGTATCACACCCACAAACACGGCTTCGTCTCAGACCAGGTGTACGGCGGTCTGGCCGGGATGCTGCAGGTCGGTGACCCGCTGGATCCGTGGCCCCCGTACAAGGGCAGGTACCAGGAGCGGCTGCTCGGTCTGACCACCGGCATCATCCTCACAGACGATCAGGGCCGGCGGTATATCAGGTTTCCTGCTCCGTCCAACAATGTCTCGGGCACGCCCCCGAACCCGTACGGCGGGGCCTGGCGAAAGTACGTGAACGGCCAGTACAACCCGACGATCACGATCCGGCCCGGCGAGACCCAGATCTGGACGTTCGCCTCGATCGGGCGGAACGGCAACTTCAACCTCGGGATCAGCGACCGCAACGGGCAGAACCCGTGGGCGGCGACGATCCTTTCTTACGAGGGGTACGGCAAGGACCTGTTCCCTAAGCGGATCACCACGGGACTTCCGGTGCCGTACGCGTACAACGGTCCGACGGTCCTTGACCCCGGCGCGCGGATCACGATGGCGGTGACCGCCCCCAAGACGCCCGGGACCTACTACGTCGCCGACGACATGACGCTACCGGGCAGGCCCGCACCGCAGTTCTTCGCGCTGGCCACGATCGACGTCGAGGGCGCGCCGGCGACCGTGCCGCCCCCCAAATTGACGCCCACCGGCCCCGCGCCAGAGATCTACCGGGCGAAACCCGATCACTACCGGACGTTTTCGTGGGAGAACGTCACCTCCGGGAAGACGATCGCGTTCGCGATCAACGGGGGCTTTTTCCCGATGAACCCGATCGTCACGCTCCAGGCCGGCCAGGTCGAGCAGTGGCTGCTGGTCAACACCTCACCCGTCGATCACACCTTCCACATTCACCAGAACCACTTCGCCGTGATCGCCACGAACTCGCTCCCCGGCAGCTATACGAATCCCTTCAACCAGCCGGTGCCGGGCAAGTACCAGTACGCGTCGTTACGCGACACGATCAACATCCCGGCGGACGGGAGCGTGCTGATTCGCTTCCGGGTCAGCCCCGAGCTCGGGAAGTACGTGTTCCACTGCCACATTCTTCCGCACGAGGACGCCGGGATGATGATGGCCGCGCTCGCGATCGCCAGCCCACTCGACCGCCGGGTCGCGCTGGGAACCCAGCCCGGACAGCCGAGCGCCGTGTTCGTCAAGAACGGCAACGGCGGGTCGGCTGGACGGATCAACGCCGGGCCTCCGGGCGCCCGAGCAGGAGTCGCCACCGCGACCGGCCAGCTGACCAACGACCTCACCGAGGACACGGTCGTGGGAGCGCCCGGCAGCGGCGGGTCGCCCGCGACGGTCTCGGTCTACGACGGAAAGACCAACCGGCGGATCGCGCGGTTCCGCCCGTTCCGTGACTTCCCCCGCGCCGGGGTGAGCGTCGCGACAGGCAACATCAACGGAGGCGGACCAGCCGAGATCATCGTCGGACGGGTCGGCCCCGGCCCGAGCCTGGTGCGGATCTTCAGCGCCAAGGGAACGCTCCTGCAGACGATCAAGGGCACGATCCCCGGTCCGCTGCCCAACGGCGTGACCGTCGCCAGCGCCGACCTCAACGGGGACAACTACGACGACGTCGCGATCGGCGCCGGACGCGGAGCGCGTCCGCGGGTTGTGGCGCTCGACGGATACCAGCTGCTGAACCGCTCCGGGGCACCCCACAAGCTGTTCTCGTTCGTGGCAGCGGGCGGCCCCGGATCCGGGGTCAATCTCGCCGCCGGCTACTACGACCCTAAGACTCGTCCGGGCATCCTTGCCAACCTGATCACGACTCCGCAGACCGGTCGCCTGGCGGGAACGGTCCAGGTCTGGACCCCACCGTTCGAGGAGCCGCACTTTAAGCCCGCCTTGATCGGGGACCCGACCGTGCCGGGGGCGTCACCGGCAGACGCGGCAAAGGCGGCCACAGACGCACTCAGGCACGGAGTCAGGGCAGGCGTTTGGTCGCAATCCTCCGAGCTCTTGCTGTACTGCCTCCACGGGCTGCGCACACGGTCCAGCACCCAATTCGCGGCGCTGGCCCGTCGCTTGGGCCTCCCCGCGACGGATTCGACCGCGCCGCGGGTGCTGGCCACGCTTCACCCGTTCGGACAGCATTTCCGTACCGGGATCCACGTAGCCCTGAGCCATCTGGGCAAGCAGGGCCTCGGCGCGCTCGCCGCTTGGGGCGATCCGACCAAGCCGGTCTACCTGTCGATCAATGACGCCGGGGTCGTTTCGGTCATTCGGACGCCCGCCCCGTAGCCGGGGGGTCGGGCCTTCCGAGCCCGCTCGCGAACGACTGGAGACCGATGCGCAAGCACCTCATATGGTCCCTCGGCCTGACCCTCGCGCTCACGGTCACAGGCGTAGCCTGGGCGAACGGCACCCAGGGCCTCAGCTGGGGCCATCAAGTTCAACGCCGGCGGGATCGGACAGTGCGCCGTGCGAACGATCACGAACGGTGGCTCGTGCGCCTCCGCCGACATCGTCGGTAGGGGCATCTCCAAGATCTACGGACCGATGGGCAACTCCGTGTTGCCGCTGTTGACCCTCTACAACGGCCAGACCTCGTCGAAGCGAACGCCGACGGTGATTCTGCAGGGCGAGTTCCCGCCCAACAGTGGAGTGATTGTCGGCACCTTCGGCAAGAAAACCGGCGGAACGCTCGACATCGCTTTCCCCCCCTTCGCCGGCGGGAGGGCCGTGATGACGTCGTTCACGTTCACGTTCACCAAGCCCGGCTACGCCAGCGCACGCTGTACGGCAACGACACTGGCCCTCAAGAGCGTCTTCACGTATGCAGCGTCCGGCTCAGCGGGTGCATCGACGCAATCGCCTGCTGCCACGACCAAGTGTTAGAGCGCTAGTCGATTTCTCGCGCGTCGGACTCGGCCGCCGCGCGTCAAAGCGCGACTAGCCGCGTTGCGGTCGCTTTCCACGTTGCGCTCACCGGCTCCCCGACGGCGAGCTGAAGGTCCTCGATCGCCTTGCCGGTGACCTCTGCAACGAGGGGCTGTCCTGCGCTCAGGCCGAGGCGGACCCGGTTGCCGATCGTGGTGATGGAGGTGACCGTGGCGTTCACTCGGTTCTGCGCAGACTCATCCCCGCCGCCGTTGGCGTGGCTGATCGTGATCTCCCACGGGTACACGCTGAGCGCGACACGTCCGGCGCCCGGATCGGTGCTCGCGGCGACGCCACCACCGTCAAGGTCGACGATCGTGAGCTCGCCATCGGTGCCTCTGGCGGTTCCGGTGAGCACCACGGCCCCGGTGAAGTCGGCGACGAAGGCGCTGCCGGGCGACGCGGCGAGCTCGGTCGCGGTGCCGCGCTGGATGATGCTGCCGCGGTCGATCACGCAGATCTCGTCTCCCAGCAGCGACGCCTCGTTGAACTCGTGGGTGACGAGCACCACCGGGACTTCCAGGGAGCGGAGCGTCGCGGTCAGCTGCCGGCTCGCGCTCGCCCGGGTGCGGGCATCCAGCGCCGACAGCGGCTCATCGAGCAGCAGCACGTTCGGACGAGGCGCGAGCGCACGGGCGAGCGCGACGCGCTGACGCTCGCCGCCCGACAGCGTCGCGGGACGGGCGTCGGCGAGCTCGGAGAGACCGAACCGGTCGAGCAGCTCGAGCGCGGTCTCCCTCCGCTTGCCGGATGGAGTCGACCGCAGACCGTAGGCGACATTCCTCCACGCGCTGAGGTGGGGAAACAGGGCGTAGTCCTGGAACACGTAGCCGCAGTGGCGCCGCTCCGGCGGCCACCAGACACCGGCGGCGGTGTCGACCCACACCTCCTCGCCGTTCGCGATCCGCCCGCGGTCCGGTCGCACGGTGCCCGCAATGATCCGCAGGATCGTGCTCTTGCCGGCTCCCGAGGGCCCCGCGAGGGCGAGACAGCGGCCGGACGGGACATCGAAGCGGGTGTCGAGCTCGATGCTGCCGACCGCGTGGCCGAGCTCAGCGTGCAGCACCGCCGAGGACCGCGTGTCCCGGGGCGAGCTTGACCGCGAGGAGCAGCGCGCCCGAGACAACGACGAGGATCGCCGACAGCGCCAGCGCTGCTGGGAAATCCGTCGGGAACTGATCGTAGATCGCCAGCGGCACGGTCTGAGTAATACCGCGAAACGAGCCAGCGAACATCAGCGTCGCCCCGAACTCCCCGAGCGCCCGCCCCCACGCGAGCGCCAGGCCGGAGAGGAGGCCAGGTCGCGCGACGGGAATCGCGATCCGCGCGAAGCTGGCCGCCTCGCTCGAGCCGAGCGTCCGGGAGGCTTCGATCAGCGACCAGTCCACCGCTTCGAACGCCGACTGCGCCTGGCGCAGATAGAACGGGGCCGAGACGAAGATCAGCGCCACGACAACCCCGGCCGTCTGGAGCACCAGCTCGATGTGGGCGTCCTTGAGAACGCCGCCGAGGATCCCGTCCGGGCCGAGCGCGGCGAGTAGAGCGATCCCCGCGACCGCCGGCGGCAGCACGAGCGGCAGCTCGACGAGCGTGATCACCACCGAGCGACCGCGGAACGAGCGCGTGGCGAGCATGTACGCCGCGGGAGTCCCGACGACGAGAATCACGGCGACGGCGATCGATGTCGTCTCGAGGCTCAATTTGAGCGCGTCGGTGGCGGCGGGGTCGCCGAGGCTCGAGATCAACTGTCCGGGTGGCGTGTGCGTGAAGATCGCCACGATCGGAAGCACCAGGAAGACGAGCGTGATCGCGAGCGCCGCCGCCAGCAGCGCCGGAAACCACGCCCGGGTGCTCACTTCGCGGGCGGGGGCAGGAAGCCGGCGGCCATCAACTGGGCCTGGCCCGCGCCGCTCAGCAATCCCGAGATGAACTGCTGGGCCTGCGCCGAATGGGGGCTGCCCTTGACGACCGAGACGCCGTAGGCGACGACGGGCTGCACCGACGCCGGAAGCGGGATCGCCTTGAGCGCGCCCTTCGTGGCCTTCACGTCGGTGACGTAGGTGAGCCCAGCGTCGACCGCGCCCTGCGTGAGCTTGCCGACGATCCCGGTCACGTCGGGCTCCTCGGAGCGGACATTCCCGAGGATCTTCGCGCTCGCCGCCGGGCCCAGCTTCGCCAGCACCTTGCGTGTGTACGCGCCGATCGGGACTGTCGCCGAGCCGATCGCGATCGTCACCCCGGGCTTCTCGAGGTCGCTGATGCTCCTGATCTTCGAGCCGGAGGGGACCGCGATTACGAGCTTGTTCGCGGCGAACGTGACGGGCTTTGACACCAGGCCCTTGGCATAGAGCATGTCGGGCAGCTTCGTGTTCGCGGAGGCGAACACGTCCGGTTTGACCCCCTGCTCGATCTGTGCGGCGAGCATGTCGGACCCCGCGAACGAGTAGCGCACCGTGGCCTGCGAAAACTGCTGCCCGTACGCTGTGAACGCCGCCTTCAGCGACGCCGCCGCCGACACCGTGAGCTCCGGTTTGGACGCACTTCGAGCTCCCGGAGCTCGACGTACTTCCGCTGCTGCCCCCGCCGCACGCAGCCACCAGCAGCGCCAGGGCAGTGATCGTTACAGCCAGCCAGTTTCGCTTCACTATGACTCCCTCTCGATCATCACGGATGTTGCCTTCACCGTCGCCGTCGCCCCGCCTCGAGTTCGACCAGCGCGCTCATCGCGGTGCGTATGCAACTTACCGTCGCGATCCCACCGCCGCAGCGTACCCGCGCTAACGCCGGGCGCCCTCGCGGCCTCATCCAGAGTCAACCGACGCTCCATCGCTGCCGTAGCTTCGCATATGCAACGACACGAGATGACCAGCGCTGTGTTCCGTCCGGGGACGGGCCTTCCAGAGCCCGAACGCGGGCGTCGATTCGTCCGCCGTGGTCGGGAAGCAGAGCGAGGACGCCGTCCTCGTACTGATTGAGCAGAACTTCGCGACCAGGGATGGCTGTGAGCAGAACGCAGATCCTGACCGACACGACCGAAAGTAGCGAAGGCCCGCGAGCTGCTCATGCGCTGGTTCGATACTGGCGCGCACGCGCTGCCTGGCGATCTGGCCGATTGGTGGTCCAGCGCGCGGGCGCAATCCGCTGCGCCGGTGTTCGAGGTCGCCGCGGGCGAGCGCCGCCTGCGCGCGCGGCTCGTGCGCGGCGCCGACGAGGATCTCTTGATCGTTACCGAGCCAGGCAACAGCCTCCCGCAAGCGGCAGAGCTTGGGCGGCTGCTGCCGATCACGCGCCGCGAAGCCGATGTCTTGGCGCGCCTTGCTGCGGGGCGCACGAACGACGGCATCGCCCACGACCTGGGCATCAGCCGCCCCACCGTCGTACGTCACGTCGAGCGGATCTACACGAAGCTCGCGGTCCGCACGCGCGCTGCCGCGACCCGTGCCGCGCTGGAAGCCCTGCACGACGCGTGAGATGCGCCCGGCTCGCCGCGAGCTGTTCCCAGTGTTCGCCAGGCCTAAATCGTGAGTACGCCCGCCAGCCGGTCGTCGACCAGATCGCCACCCATCGCGCAGCCGGGCTCGAGGTCGCCTTCGGCTGCAGTGCTTCGCGCAGCTCATCGGGGCGAGGCCTCCTGATAGGTGCTGGAATGCGTCCTATGACCGACGACTCCGACGCAACGCCTGCCGCGCCCGATCCCGACGACCACGTCGCCCGCCTGAAGGCGCAGATCGACGAGGTCAAGGCCCGCCGCGCGGGCTACCGCGCGGAGTCCGCAGATACAGTCGCCCGAGGGGGCCCAGTGCGCCCGACGGACGAGGAGCTGGGGATCATCAAGACCGACGACACGGTTGGCAGGGTCGCCGCTGACGCGAGCCAGGAGGTCCGGAGCAGGCTGGGCCGCCTATTGTCGCGGTTCGGGCGGGGCGCGAAGAAATAGGGCGAACGGCCCCGGCCTTCGCACCCTTCACACACTGTCCCGGCCGGCGCTCCGACTAGTGCAGTCCAGCAATCCGCGCTGAGCAGGTACGCAGCTCGACCGCAAACAGGCACGCGGAGTAGCTAGAGCTTCCACTCGAACCGGACCTTGGTGTTGTCGGTGAGGCCCTGAATGTTGTGGGTGCCCCAATCGAGGCCGAACCGTAGCGTGGTCGGCCGTCCGCTCTTCGGCACCTGGAAGACGATGTGGCCGCGCTCGCAGCCAGGCTCGCCGAGCAGGTCGAGGTCGTCGGTGAACACGCTCTGCGGGAACTTCAGCGTCGCGTCGGCGCCGCTCGCGAGCACGAGGGCGAAGCTCTGCGGGGCGATTGTCGGTAGGCCGGTCGTGTCGATGCACATGCGGATCAGGAAGGCAGCGAAGTGCGTGCCCGGCCTCGGCGTCGCGAGCCCGGATATGTTGTGCTTAGCCGGCACGCGGGGCAGGTAGCGAACGAGCTGCACCTGGAGCCCGCCGGGTCCGCGCAGCGTCTGGCCGACGGCGCCGGCGTGCGAGATCGTGTTCGTCCTGTCGATCCCGGTGCAGCCAGAAACTGGCGAGGCGATCAACAGCGCGGCGAGGACGAGGTTCCTCATACGCGTCGGCTGTGCCGGGCCAAGCGACGGCGGTCGAGAAAGTCCTCCTGTGTGCAAGCTGAGACCAGGGGCGGACTGTACCCGGGTATCCCGAGCGATCGGCATAGCTCGAGGCACCGGTCAAGGGTCTCGGCCACGCTCGTCCAGCCCCGCCTTGGTCTGCGAAGGCCGGAGACAGTTCGATCGCATCCGGGTGGGCGTCTCGGGTGGTCGGACGCGCAGGCGGTCTAGAACCGCGGCGCAGGCGTTGGCTGCCCCATGCGGCGGCGGTACGATGCTCTGACACTGGTGTTGTACTGGCCGGAGGGACTGGTGGGTTTCTTCAAGCGGGGAAGTGATCGCATGGTCGAGGGGGGTGCCATGCCGACCACAGCGCTGGTGGTCGGCGCTGATCAACGTCCGGAGGGCGGCGGACCGGCGTCTGGCGTCGTGCGGGTCCTCGTGAACCCTGGGCCGGACCAACGGGTGCTGGAGGCCAAGCTGCGGCTCGACAAGGAGCGATGGCTGGTACCGGGCATGGACGTGGAGGTGCTGCTCTCCAAAGACCGCACCAGGTTCGACGTCGACTGGGACGGAGTGCCGACGATCGAGGAGCGGGTGGCGGCAAATGATCCGACGCTCGCCGATCCTGCGGGGGCTGCGCGCAAGGTCGCCCACGCGCTCGGTTACACGCAGGCCGACACCGGGACCTCGCGCGCTGAGCATTTCGAGGCTGCCCTCGAGGAGGCGACCCGTCATACGGCGCCGCCGGGGAAGGTTCGCGCTGTGGTCATGGTCGTTGCGATGCGCGGCGCGATGGGCGGGGCCAGCGGTCCCAACGAAATCGGCAGCGATGAGATGAGCTTCCAGCTGCGCAGCGCCGCTGTCCTGTCGGTCAACGTCCCCGGTCGCGCGCCTTACGCGGTCTATCTGCGCAAGTTCAGGTTTCCGCGCAAGTCACGGACCGACTACACCGGAGCGGGGTACCCAGCGCTCGTCTCCGAGAGCGATCCGAAGAACATCGAGATCCTCTGGGACGAGGTCCCGTCGGTCGAGTCCCAGCTCTCAGATCGGATCGCCAGCTCGATGGCGCTGGCCGAATCGCGCCAAGCTGCGATGACCGAGCAGTGGCAGACCGCCCTGGGCCAGGCCGGAGCCGACGCCGCTGGGGGCGGCATGTCGCCCGAGGGCGGCGCTGCGTTCGCGGGCGCGATGGCCCCCGAGATGCGCAAGCTCGCCGCCGACAGCGCCCGACGCGCCCTGCAGTACATGCAGGATCCAGCGATGCGCAAGATGATGATCGATCGGTACCGGGCGGCCGGGATCGAGCTACCCGATGAAGAGTGAGACTTGCATGCGGCGACGGCTGGCCTGACGCCGAGGGGTCTGAGAGGATCCGCGCTGAGACGTGGCCCGACCTCAGCCGTCGCTGGCTCATGAGGCGGAACCGGCGCAATACATCAGGGCAGTAGCGGGCGCACGGCTGCGCCGGGAATCACGGCGTGAGCTGGACCGGAAGCGTCTTCAGTTGGTTGACGAACAGCGCCTCCGCGGCAACTGGGGTGCCGTCAAGCTCGATCTCGGGGTAGCGCTCGAGCGTCTCTTCGATCAGGATCCGCAATTCCAGGCGCGCGAGCGCGGTGCCGAGACAGAAGTGGCGGCCGCCGGCTCCAAACGCTTGGTGCTCTGGGTTGCGGTGAATGTCGAAGCGGTCTGGGTCCTGGTAGCGCGACTCGTCGCGGTTTGAGGACACGTACCACATCACCACCTTGTCGCCCTCTTTGATGTGCTGGCCGTGGAGCTCGGTGTCAGTGGTCGCCGTGCGGCGGAAATGGCTGAAGGCAGGAAACATCCGCAGTGCCTCCTCCACCGCCCCGGGGATCAGGGTGGCGTCCTCCACGAGCTCGCACTTCTGCTCAGGATTCTCCATCAGCGCACGCATCCCCGAGCAGTAGGTCGCCTTCGTCGAGTCGTTTCCTGCGAGGATCAGCAGGAAGAAGCCCATCACGATCTCGAGCTCCGAGAGCTTCTCCCCATCCACCTCCGCGTGAACCAGCACGCTCGTAAGATCGTCGGTCGGATTCTCCGTGCGCTCGGCGATCATCTTGCGCACGCGCGCAAATACCTCGGGGATGTCCTTTTCGAGAACGCCATCGATGCCCTCCGGTGCCATGTCGGGGTCGTCGGGCGCGAGCGCCGCGTTCGAGATGCGCGCCCACAGCGCGTCGTCCTCGGGAGGCGTGCCCATGAAGCTGTGGATAACGCGCGAGACGACCGGCTGAGCGACGTCCGCGACCAGGTCGCATGTCTCGCGACCCTCCAGGCGGTCGAGCACGTCGATCACGATCGCCCGAATGCGATCCTCGTGATCCGCGATTCGCTTCGGCGTGAAGCCGCGCTGGAAGAGCGCCTTGACCTTGTCGTGCCTGGGGGGGTCCATGCCGATGAACATCCCCTGCACGAGCTCAAGCGGGAAGATCTCGGCGAACACGGTCACGCCGCCGATCGCCGAGGAGTAGGTCCGCCAGTCGCGGCTCACCTGGTGCACGTCATCTGCCGTCGTCACGGACCAGAACCCGGCCTCTGATGGGTACTGCTCGATGCGCTCGCTCCAGTGCACCGGGCACCTGGAGCGCAGCTCCCTGAAGGCCCCGTACGGCGGCCCTTCCTGCCACAACTCGCCCTCGGCGAGTCCCAGACTCTTCACGTCATCGCGCCCGGCCGTTGCCACGAAGCAACACCTCCTCCGCCGCCCCTCTCACGCGAGCGGCATTCGCGTCGTGGGGCGACCGTACCACCCCGCTGTCGAACGAACGTGGAAATGAGCCCCCGCGACGAATCAAGATCGGGACGGTCAAACGACCCTGGACACACCACCATTACGCGCACCTGCGGTCGGCTCTGAGCGGACTCACCGGTCGAAACGGCGAACGCGATCGCCGCCCGAGACGCGCGCGTTCCGCGCTTTGGGGGCCTGCTCAGCGTGCGCGCCGGGATGATCGTGGCCGGAGGAAAGCAGGACTGGCGGAAAGGGGTCAGCGTTGCCGTCAGTTCGTGCGCGTGGCGCGGGGCAACGGAGGGACAGGGGCACGAGCCGACCAAATTTCCTGGCCGCCACCTCCGAGGAGATATAGCGTGCGGCGCGTGAGCGCGATCTGCAGGAAACAGTCATCCGGCGACCAGCAACTATTGGGCGTGACCGTACCGGGCGGAAAGCTAACTCGAAACGGTCGCAAGCTCGGCAGGAACAGGCCACTCAACTGGTATGGAGCGGACTGCCATACGACTGTGGACTGGTTCCACCCCACTGCGACCGGGGCGTTGGCGTATGGGCCTTTCTTCAACAGCTGGCGCCGTCGCGAGCCGCACCGCTCGAGGTAAGCCCTCGGATTGCCGTTCTGGTCCGTTCCCGATGCGATCGCGAACCGGCCGTCCATCGTCACGCTTCCGGGGTGGGGACCGCCGTACGTGTAGACCGCGTTCGGGACCCGTAGAGGGTCACACAGCTCACGCGCTAGGTCGGGCGAGTTCAAATCGGTGATCGTTCGACCGCCCGTCGGATCGCGGCGCAATTGGCCGGTAGCCAGATTCTGGAAATCGCTGTGGCCGCTGCAATGCTCCCCGTCGGGGCAGTCGGATACGTCGTACTGGAGCCATGTGCTGCCGGCCCTACTCGGCCTGACGCAAGATTCAGTCGAGCAATAGCCGACAAGACTGGGATCAGCGCTCACCGCCCGCCAGGCGCCGGTTGCCAGCGAGTACAGCTCAGGAGCAGCCTGATCGCTTGGGCTGGCTGGACAATCGAACACGAGCCACGGCCCCACGATCTCGCCAGCTTGGGTATCGCGGCATCCTGATCGAACGAGTTGCTTCCGCATCCCCGTCCGGTCATCAATGAGGATTCCCAGACTGCCGTCCGTCGGGTAGTACGGCTCGATGAACGCATAGCGGAGGTTCGTAGCCACGCCCAGCGCCGCGACACCGGACCCGCGGAACTTGAGGTGAAGCGTTACCGGCCGAGCAGCCGCACCGCTTGCCGTCGACACGATCGCGGCCGCCACAGCACTGACCGCCGCGAGGCGACTGATCCATTTCATCCCAATCTCCGAAACGAATCGACAGCAACGAAGTTTCGGACCCCGGAACTCGCCCACGCCGGGCGATACTGGCCGTTTCCGTCCGAATGCCGTCGCGAGCGCAATGCAGATGCCCGTCGCGCGCGTGATAGGACCCTCCCTATCGCCAGCTGCGCGCTTGAGCCTCACTAGGCGGCCGTCAGCCGGGCCGGGAGCCAGGAATCCGCGCATTGGGGGTGCCGGTGCTCTACGGCTTGAGTTCCGGGGGACACCCAAATCCGGACTAGCTCGCTAGCTGGTGGAGCACTTGACGCATCGCACGGAGATTGAGAGCGAACCGTCTGCTCAACCCGGGAGGCCTACCGACGTGCGGATGACCGGCTAAGCGCCTGCGTCGGAATGGTGTAGAGGTCCCTGGTTTCCGAGCCGATCATGTACAGGTGACGTGGCCCGAGGAACAACGTAGATGACGCGCCGATCGCTGCCGGGACCGCGATCACCAATCGCTTGAGCGTAGGTAGCAGAACCGCGTTGAGCTGCCGCCCGACTTGCCCGATGCCCACGCCCGGCGCCCAGACGATCACACGTGTGTTACCGACCGGCGGAGCGTAGTCCGGTGAGGGTTCGGCGTTGTACGAGAGCTGCTGATTGAGACTCGATCCGCACTCCTGAAGGTACGCCGAACCCGCGCCCGGGTCGTCAACGTAAGCCACGGAGGACACGGCGAAGCGCCCGTACAGGGCGACCGTCCCGGGCAACGGGCCCGGGTCGGCCCGACCTTGGCCTGCCGAGGGCACCCGCAGCGGCGCGCAGAGCTCTCGCGCAGCTGTTGGCGAGTTGAGATCAGGAATGACCGTCCCGCCGACCGAGGTGGGGTCATTGGCCAGCCGCCCGGTGTCAAGGTTCTGAAACACGTTGCCCCCGGACGGACAGTCGTGGCCATATTGCTCGCAGTTAGTCACTGCGACCTCGATCCAATGGCTGCCGATCGCGGTCGGGGCGCACTGCGTGTACTGACCGTCTGCGAGGTCCGGTGACGCACACTGCTGAACAAGCTGCGGGTTCCAAGCGAGCGTACGCCAGCCGCGGGGAGACGAGAGCCTGTAGAGCTTCATCGGCGGCAACGACCCCCCGGCGTACCCGCACGGGAACAGCAGCAAGCCGCCACCCATCGCACCCGGACTAAGCCCGCAGCCGTGCGGGACGTTCAGCCGGGCGCTCCGACCGGTCTGATCGTCAATCAGCTCGTCATGCCCGGTCCCGTTCTCGAACTCGGCGAGGACGAACCGGCCGCTACCCCAAAGGTCGACCGGGCCGAAGTCGGAGACCAGATGCCACGGCACCCGAAGCACCTGAGCGCGCCGGCTGGTAGCGCTAGCGCCGGGCGCAGCGAGCACGCCCCCGGCCACCACCACGACGACCATCACCACCGCCGCGACCGTCCCCACCCGATCCCTGCCACGGAACCTCACACCCGCAAGAACGACCCACGGGCCCAAAAGTTCCGCGACCCGCCCCACCGTCACCGTCGCTCCACGACCAACTGCGGATAAGCCCACTGTCCCCAAAGCAGGGCAGAGCTGGCCTCGCAAGGCCGCTCTCGCAACTCGCCAAACTCGCAACTCAGCAGCGCCAGACGCACTGCCGCTGAATGTCCTCAGTCGAGGGCTAGCAGGACCCGGTAGCCGAGGTCGAGTTGGTCTACCTCGAGCAGACGGGACCACCGGTGCTCCCACTTGCCGCTCTCGAGGTCGGCCCGCAGACGGCCCATGCCGTCTGCGCGGTCCGGGTCGGGTATCAGGGCGAGGGCCGACATCGCGCCCCCCACCTCGGGATCAAGGATCGCTGCAGGGTGCCGCCAGTACGCCGCCTCAAAGCCGTCGACACAGTCTGCGGGAATCGGTACGGGTATCTGCTCCACCGTGCCGAGAACGGCCTCGAACTCCCGTAGCGGAGTCTCCCGCCTGGCCACAAGTCGAGCGGTGGCCGGGAAGTACTCATACAGCCACCACCATGGCGAAGTCTCCGCAACGCGACCGAACACCACAACGGGCCCACGCGCGACCCGTCGCATCTCGGAAAGTCCCTTGCGTTTATCGGTCCAGTGGTGGACTGACAGCACCGCCATCGCAGCATCGAACTCATCGTCGGTGAACGGCAGCGCCTCAGCGCGTGCCTTGGCCGCGGGTGCGGCGCCCACGGGCCGCTGGGCAAGCATCACCTCGGAGGGCCACATCTCCCCCGCCGATCCGATCATAGGTAGGACTCTGATGGCCAGTCATGACAAGAGCTCTGGCTGGCGTAAACCGGAGGGACGCTTCATCTCAAGTACCTACGCGACGAGTACACGACCGTTACCTCACGTTCGTTCCGGGTCGTGACGCTCCCGCTTCATCGTCGCCACGCGCATGTCGATACCCGCAGGCCACTGGCTCCCTCAGCGCGGATATCAGGATACGGCCGCCGGGCCCCGACGCGGGCGCAGGTTGCTAACGCTGACCTGTCGCGGTAACGATGGTGTCAATCGTTCTTGGCGTGATTGAGTAGCGGGCGACCGCCTGCCGTGTATGTCAGTCGCCATGCGCGGTGAGATCAACGCGTGCGAGAGCACGAAGGCGAGCGGAGCGACACTCGGGGGATCGCGGATGATCGGCGTGAGCTGTTCGGTGGCTCGCATAGGCTTGACGCTAAGGAGTCAGCACAATCTTTCCGTGCAAGCCGCCGCGCGCCAATCGGGCGTACCCGTCGCGGAAGCGATCGAGTGGCAGAACCTCGGCAACGCGCACGGTCAGCTCCCCAGTGGCGGCGCTGCCCGCTAGTTCGGCCAGAGCGCCTGCGTCGGGCTGCACCTGCACGGTCTGAGGAGCTATTTCCCGAGCTGCGTCCGGCACCGCCGAAGGAACGGTTGTTACAAACGAGCCGCCGTCGCGAACACAAACCAGAGCGTCCGCGGCCAGGCCGACAGTATCGAGACAGGCATCGACTCCGTCCTGCCACCGACCCCGTATCTCGGCCTCGAGGTCGATCCCGGGGTCGACGATCGTCTCGGCCCCCAGCCGGCGCGCCTCATCCTCGTCGACGCTCCGAACGGCCGCAACCACGCGCGCGCCACGACCAGCGGCAAGCTGCACGGCGAAACCACCGACCATCCCAGCCGCGCCCGTCACGAGAACGAGGTCCCCAGTGCCCACCGCTCCCGCATGAAGCAGGAGCCGAGCCGTCAAGGAGCAGATCGGCATAGCGCTGCCCTCCGGGAAACCAAGCGCGGACGGAAGCGTCGCGAGGATCGCGCCGGGCACGGAGATCCGTTCAGCCAGAGCCCCGACTCCCATCCACGGCTGCACGACGAACCCCACGACGCGTCGTCCGTCGGCGGTTTCGCCAGCAAAATCCCATCCCTGAACCTGCGGCAACGTGCTGGAACCGCCCGCATCCACGAACGCACCTTGGGCGACTGAAAGATCCCACGGACCGAGCGATGCCGCACGGACGTGCACCAACTCTTCGCCGTCTCCGGGTGTGGGCTCGGGAACGTCGACAAGCTCCAGGCCGTCCACCCCGGAGAACGAATTGAGCACAACTGCCCGCACCCGCGGGAGTCTCGCACAGCCAGCAGCGCAGCCGTCCGAAGAAGCACCATTCCGAACCCGGTCATACCCATCGGCGCGGGTTTTCCTGTGTCAGAGGTTCTTGACGAAGCGAGCGATCTGCTCGTCCCGCCGGTAGCCCGCTCTTTCCCAGAGGCCGACAGCGTCCTCTTCTTCGTGGGCCACCAGCGCGGTCACCCGAGTCGCACCCTTGTCCCGAAGGTGCTCGTGCCCCGCTTCGACCAGACGTGTCGCGATGCCTTGCCTACGACGGTGGGGGAGTACGGCCAGGCGGTACATATTGCCCCGCCAGCCGTCCCATGCCGCGATCAGCGCGCCGACGATCTGTCCGTCGTGCTCGGCCACCAGTAGCGCGTCGTCGGTGTGCGCGATTAGCCGCGATACCGACCGAACGTCATCGGGCGTGACCGCGGCCGGGCTGCGCGCCTGGTCCCAGAGCGCGAGGACCCGCCTCACGTCCTCCAGGTGCGCGGCGCGAATGACGACCTCGGTGGCGCGCGGGGTCTCGGACAAGCCGGCAACGGTAGCCGAGCGATGAGGCCTCCCGGCGCCGGCGCTCATCGATGGGGCGCCGTCCAGCGACTAGGACGACCGCAAGCCTAGTCAGGGCCGTAGCCTCCTAGTCGCTGCTCTGCGTCGTCCGCGTCGGAGAGCGCCCAGCCGATCCGCTCGATCAGCGCCGAGGCGAAGTGATCGCTGGTCAGATCGCTCGTGGCGATGCGCTCGTCGAGCGTCACCGCTCGGCCGGCGGTGCCTGTCCGTTCGGTCGTGATGCGAATGCGGGGCATCTAGTCCCTCCATCGACGGGGTCAGAGATCGTGATGAGGATCGCGCCCCCGGCTGCGGCCCACACTGGCCGCCGGTCCCAAATCGAGCCACGATCACCCGACAGCAGGCCAAGGGCTTCTGGCTTGCGCAACCTTCCGCCGCAGGAGTGACTGCGGCAGGGCCACGCGCCTGCTCCCACAGCTCGAGTACGCCGGCACGTCCCTGGAGTCAGCGGTCCGGACTACGAAGGACCTCGTCACTGTCGGGCTATGAGTCAGCCGCCAGGTACAGAAACGCGGCGGCGAGGAGGAGCGAGAACCCGAGGGCGGCGGCGATGAGCTTGATCCTCAGCTGCCTGACCCTCGGCGCAACCAGCGGCTCGAGCCACACGGCCGGCATCAGCCTCAGGATCAGGGACTTGCGTCGCGCGCGGCGGCAGATCAAGCTCGCGAGCTGCCGGTCGATCGCCGCGGTGAACCCGGCGCGCATCGTTGCAGGCTACCCGCCACATTCGTGGCGCGGCTCAGGCTCGCTACCCCGAGCTGTCGCCGCCGCTCGAGCTGTCGGCCTCGCGCAGCCACACTGGCGGCTTGCGTGCGGGCAGCAGAATCGCCCGGCGGATCGCCTCGGCGGGGATGCTGGCTTCGTGCCAATCGGTGTGGCCGGCAGGCCGGGCCACCCAGAACCAGGTCCAGCCGGTGTTGCGGCGCAGCCCCCGGACCTGCTGGCGGACCATTTCCACGGGGCCGCGAGGGGTGCGCACGGTTACGGACTCTGAACGGTTCCGGATTGCGCTTCCACGTGCCGTCTGAGAGTGCAAGGTTAGTTGGGCAGCGGGGCTGGATCGCACGGCCAGCGCCAACCGGATCGTGACTCAGCCGGCGTCCCCCGCAGGACGACTCTCACCTGGCTGGCACTCGCACTGCTGACTGTGGGGTCAGTCGGGGATCTCGGCTCCGCTCCGACGATGGCCGTGTTCGGGCTGGCCTCGGTCGCGCTGTATGTGATCCCGGCGATCGTGTTCCTGGTGCCGGCCTCGTTGGTGTCGGCCGAGCTCGCGTCCGGCTGGAAGGGTGGCGTCTACAACTGGGTCAGCGAGGGGATCTCGCCGGCGATGGGGTTCGCAGCGGTGTGGTGCCAGTTCGCCCAGACCACCTTCTACTACCCGGCAGTGCTCGCGTACGTCGCGAGCACGCTCTCGTACGTGTTCGCGCCGGGCCTCGCCCACAGCGGCGTGTACATAACCGCGGTGATCATCGTCCTGTTCTGGGCATCGGTACTGGTTTCCGCCCGCGGCGTGGTCGCGACCGACAGGCTCGCGTCGTGGGGGATCCTGATCGGCACGCTGATCCCGGGTCTGCTGCTCGTCGTGCTGGCGGCGATCTACCTGCTGCAGGGCAACCATGCCGCCGCGCCGCTCAACGGGCACCACGTGCTGCCGCCCTGGCACGGCCTCACCAGCATCGTGCTGATCGTCAACGGCTTCTTCACCTACGCCGGAGTCGAGGTCAACGCCGTCCACGTTGACGAACTTCGCGACCCTGCACGCGAGTTCCCCAGAGCGATCCTGCTCGCGGTGATCGTGATCCTGCTCGTGTTCATCCCGCCGACGCTCGCGATCACGATCGCGGTGCCCTCGCCGCACATCAGCCTTACGGCCGGGGTGATGCAGGCGTTCAGGAGCCTGCTTGACCATTTCAGCCTCAGCTTTCTGGAGCCCGTCGTCGCGATCGGGCTCGTGGTCGCCTCGATCAGCGGCCTACTGGACTGGCTCACCGGCCCGTCGACTGGGCTGGTGCAGATCGCGCGCGAGCGGGGCTACCTGCCGCGCTACTTCCAGCAGGTGAACTCAAACGGGGTGCAGCTGCGGATCCTCGTCGCGCAGGGGATCGTGATCACCATGATCGGGTTGCTGTACGCGCTGGTCCCGACCGTATCGCGCGCATACTGGGTGTTCGCCGCGCTGGCCACGGAGGTGTACCTGATCATGTACGTGCTGATGTTCATCGCCGCGCGCAACCTGCGGCGGCGCCAGCCCGAGCATGTGCGCGGCTATCGCGCCCCAGCGCTGCTCATGATCTGCATCGTGGGAACGGTCGCGTCGGTCGCGGCCTGCGTCGTCGGCCTCGTGCCGCCGAGTCAGCTGGGGCACGCGAGCATCCCCGCGTATGCGTCGGCTTTGCTGGCCGGGGTGCTGTTGATCGGAGTGCTCCCGCCCGTCCTGCTCTACCGGCTCCGCGGGCCCGAGTGGAAGACGGGCTCGACTTGCGAAGAGTGAGAAGCTCGCGCGATGGCTGGCGGCCAGGATGCCCGGCCAGTGATGGAACAGAGGCCGGGGACACCCGGCCACGTGCTACGCGCCGGGGATCGGATCTCCCGACCTAATCTACGATCGAACTGCTCGGGATACCGCTCGTGCTTGGTCATGTGCTCAGGCGACTAACCGACGTTCCTCGTTCCATGATCCACCACGACCTCGGCTGAAGGTCAATCGGGTTTTCGCTGACGAGAATCGTCGAGCCGTTCCGCACACGAAACCATCAGGTTGCACGTGCTCGGGCCTGATTGCTGAACTGCTGATCTCGGCGCCGCAACTTTTCGCTCACGATCACCGTCGTCGACGTTACTTACCATCGCACAGGACTCTCGGTCACGATCACCATCACCTGAGCAACGCGATACCGCGCGGGAATGAGAATGCGCGAAAACAAAAGCCTCGCCGCCGTTGCAAGATGATCGCAATGATCGAGAAGCGAGAGCCGAGCGGGGACCGACACGCCGGGGTGCCTGGCGCTTGCGCCTTGAGCCGGCTGCTCTAGGATCGCGCGATGGACGTGATGTCTGTGGCTGACCGCTCGTGGCCGGTTCTGCGTCGCATGATCGGCGCGCACACGGTGATCTACCGTCTCACCAACGGGATGATCGGACACCGGTTTCCCGGCGCGCCGCCTGTGCTGCTGCTCGACCACGTCGGCGCCAAGACCGGCATCACACGCACGACGCCGCTGGTTTACGTTGAGGATCGCTCCAACGTTGTCCTCGTCGCGTCTAAGGGCGGGCACCCCAGCCACCCGGCGTGGTATCACAACCTCCGCGCACACCCGGACACAACCGTTCAAATCGGGACTGAGCATCGCGCCGTTCGCGCTCGGGTCGCCACACCCGAGGAGCGCGAGCGACTGTGGCCCAAGGCTCTCGCCACATATTCCGGGTACGGCGGTTACCAGGAACGCACCAGGCGCGAGATCCCGCTCGTGATCCTCGAGCCACGGCCGGACGCTCGCGAGTCCTGAGCCGCCGCACTTAACCGCAGGCTTGCGCTCATCACACAGCGGAGCGGCGAAGGATTACGCCCAAGGACCGCGCAGTTCGATCAGGGGGGAAGCAACGGGTGTCCGCTAGCCGAGCGGCGTCCTGTAGCGCGTAGCCCTGAGCAGCAGCGTCGCGTGCGGGGAGGCCGCCCGAGCTCCGGTCGCTCATCCGATGCATCGCCGGTCGCTATTCGGAGGACGAAGTCGGACCCAAAGGGTATGGCTCAGGACGGCCGCTTTGGCTCTTCGGTAGAAGGCGTACACGCCGCGAGGGATGTCGTAGGGGTCGTACGGAAAGACTGCTTTGGCCTCTGCCGCCACGCCCGTTTGGGGGGTAGCGACATCCGCACATGCCTCATGACCGGGAGCAACCCAGCTTTCGGCGAGGGTGGCCATACCGCTATGCGCGCCGTCGTAGTCGACCACCTGTGGCGCGCTGTGATGCCAACCCGAGAGTCTCATTCGGTGGGTTTCGGCGGCCCAGAACGCACCCGCTGAGCGGAAATGCTGACCTTGAAGGCGCACGAAGGTTTGACATGGGTTGTCTGGGAAGTACGCCACCGCATGGCCCTTCGAGCAGTCGACGTATACATCGACCTGGTGTGCCGTGGCCACCACCGGTAGGGCGTCAGCAGACACTTCTGGCTGGCCGCGCCCGCGAGTCCCGGCGAAAGCAAACCGCGGCCCCGGCGACCAGGATCAGACCGATCAGCAACAGGCCCCATCTCCGCACACCAGGAGTATTCCGAGAGCGAGCCTTTCGTGCAGCGATCGCAGCCGCTTAGATCGACATCCGGAAGTCGCCAGATTGCTAGGTGATGGCACGATGGGCGACGAGATGCCAGCAGCTTCACCTGAGGCAGTCGCGGAAGCATTCGTAGCAGCGGTCAACAGTCAGCACCTTGCGGCTGCGATCGACCTTTTGGCCGATGACGCACTGTTCCTTCCGGCGGCGGGAAGCGCGGTTGTGGGCAAGGAAGCGATCGGGCAGCTGCTCAGCGGATTGACGAGCAGCGGGACGCTGATCCAGATCGAGACTTCGAGCACGTATGTGGCGGGCGAGACCGCGATCCGGGTCGGTCGGTTGAAGCTCCTCATAGGCGGGGACGCCGCCTCGACGTTTGAGCTTCCAAGCGACTACGTCACGGTCTACCGACGCCGCGCCGACGGTTGGGAGATCGTGATTGACGCCCCTTCCGGTTTCCCGAAGCCGCTGCCGCAATGATCGAACAGGAGCTGGCGAGCTCATGACCTGTGTCACGTTCGGCTCTCATCCCACAAGACCTGGGGTGTCTGACCCGGCGTCCATGCCTGCCCTTCGTCATGATCGTCTGGTGCACGATCACGTTGCCGCAGCGGCCCTCTCGGAGGTCCCGCGCATTCCCGCCTCGGCTGGGGCGCTGATCTTCGATGAGGCCGGACGGCTGCTGATCCTGAAGCCGAACTACAAGAAGGGTTGGACGGTCCCGGGTGGGCAGATCAACCCGGATGGCGAGTCGCCTTGGGAGGGATGTCAGCGCGAAACCTTGGAGGAGTCCGGCCTCCAGGTCGAGCACGGCCGACTTGTGTGCGTCGACTTCCTGCGTCCAAGAGCGAACCGCCCGGGCGGGGTGCGGTTCCTGTTTGACTGCGGCACGTTCAGCGAGGAGCAGCTGGCCACGATCCGGCTGCAGGCCGACGAGATCGACGAGTACCGCTTCGCCCCAGTGACGGAGGCCAAGGCTCTCCTGAGCGGTCCGCTCCGGCGTCGGATTTCAGCATCTGTGCGCACGAAGCACTGCGTCTATCTCGAAGACGGTCGCGGGGTTCCCGGCGTCCGACGCTAACGGGGAAAGCCACCGTAACGACCGCCGCGTTGATCGAACAGGAGCAGCTTTGCCTTAGGGGCGATGATGCGTTTCGGTGAGTACGGCAAAGGTCTCGGTGCGGGTGCGGGCGAATGCGCGCCGCGATGAGTTCGTCGGGGTTCGCGCGGGCAGGCTGCTGGTGCGCGTTGCGGCGCCGGCGGTGGACGGTCGCGCGAACCGAGCGCTGTGTCGGCTGTTGGCCAAACGTGTGGGCGTCCCTCCTTCGAGCGTGACGATCGCGCGCGGGCAGCGTTCGCGGGACAAGCGTGTCCAGATCGAAGGAGTGGATCAAGCAGCGCTGGACGCCGCGCTCGACAAGTAAGACTGGGCGTGTCGTTGAGCCGGCGTGCCGAGCGCCGCAGCGACGCCGGATCCCTGACTGGTTCTCCGCCAGGACGTGGTGTGGGAACCGTGGGAGCTGGGGGCCTTGCAGGTCGCGTGACCCGAGGGGACTGGTGCCGGCCGTCGGAGCGGCCGGTACCTCACCCCCTGTTTGAGAGTGTCGTCCAGCCGGGGCCGGCCGACGCCTCAGACGTCCCAAAGCGATCGTGCGCCGGACGGCTGCCGTCGACCGAGCCGACAGCGCCCACCTCGGAAGCCATTTCGCAGGCGAGGAGTACCAGCCGCGACCCGATGTCCAGCGCGTTCTCCCCGTGTCCGAGCGCCAGGGCGGCGCGTATGGCACGGCGCTGCTCGACGACATCAGGTGCCGTATACGTCGTCTCGGCCCGCCGGGAAGCCTCATCGTCGAACTGGACCGTGGCGCTCATCCCACGATCTCTTCAACGTCCCCTAGCACTCTCAACCTCATGCGGCGCATGATGCGCGAACGCTGTCGGAATGCTCGATGCTCGACGTCTCACCCGAACCTTTGTGCGTCTCCCTTGCGCGCAATGCGCGCGTCGCGCTGGTCCCGGCGATTCGGATCGCACCCGCTCCTTAGCGGCAGGGAATCCGGGTCCGGCGTCGGGTTCGTTGGCCAGCCCCAAAGCTGGCCGCTGCTCCAGGCCTGGTAGCGTGGCGTCGGCTGGATTGGATTGGGGTGACCTGCGTCGGAGCGGTCCGAGGGGTGGGCGGAAGGAGGATTATGGATTGGGTACGCGTGCGGTGGGCGTGCGTTTTTGCTGCGGTCATCGGGATCGTTGGGGCGGTCGGCCTGGCTGATGCGGTCACGGCGAGGGCGCGCCGGGGTGAGGGCGCGCCGAAATCGCTCAATTCGCGAACTCCGCGGCCGCCCCAGCTCCCGCGGAACTTCCGAGGAAGGGGTGTGTGGATCGTCCGGGACTTGGGCATCACGGTTCCTTTCACCTGGCAAGGCACGGACGGCAATAGCCAGATGGTTGCTGGAGGTCCTGGTTACCCGATCTGGTTCACGAACCTGATCTACCACGACACGCTCTACACGCTGACCTACAGGTGGCCCGGCGTGACCCAGCATCCCTGCTCGAGAGTCGGCTTCTTCAACCTTGAGATCTTGAACCAGGCGCTGAACAGATCGCGGTTCGTGGGACGCGAGATCCTGCAGGGAAGACCACGCCGGTACGTGAATCACTGGAGGGTCGGAGTCGTATTCCCGCAGCTACCGTCGGGTAGTTTCCTGCGGTTCCCGCTCGCGCTCGCTGACATCTACGTCGATCAGCGCAATCGCGGCACGTTCTGGCAGGTGCTGCAGTTCGGCCTCCAGAATCTCTACGACCCCGAGCTGGACGAATGGCTCAGGATGGAGACCTTCCGCGCGCAGCCGGGCGCGGTGCGACTACCTGCACGGTGTCCACCCCCCCTTGTAGACGTAAGGCCGCCGAGCCGCGGGCGCGGATGATCCGTCAGCTCGCACACGCCGAGGTGAGCGATCGAGTCAGCCTCACGCGCGAAGCGCTCGCGGACTGCACCCGCTACTGATCGCGGCTGCTCGCGCGATCGCGAAGAGCTGTGCGCCCGTGACCTGTCAGGGATTGCAGCGACGCCCGGAATCGCATCGGATACCAACAGCGCGACGTAGGAGCGGATCGGGACGACCCGATCTCATGCGCACGGCCGCACGCTCTACGCGCTACGCAAGATCACGGTCGAGCCGGTCTTCGGCCAGATCAAATACAACCGCCGCGTCGATCAGTTCATGCGAAGAGGCAGAGCCGCCGCGCAGTCCAAGCTGCGGTTAGTGGCAGCCACCCACAACATCCTCAAGCTCCACAACCACTGGATCGCCAACCCCGCCTGACAGCAGACCGGCACTCACCCTCGAGGCCACTCTTCGCGTCCTCGCCGAGAAGCCGAACCCCGCTCTTCCCGGATATTCCGACAGCCTCCCACGCGAGCGATCGCCCGCGTCCAGACCCGCTTTGATGTCCGGACGCGCCTGTCGGCGCAGCGGCCGGCAGTTCCCCCTTGCGCGGTCAGCAGGGCCCGGTGTCGGCGAGGGCCAGGCGCTTCGCTCCGCCCCAGAGGAGCGGCCGCCACAGCGCCGGGTCGAAGCGCTGCGCCTCGATCAAGCCACTGTTCTCGGCGCAGCGTTCCTCCTCCTGCTGCTCAAGTGCAGCGGCGCCATCGAGACTGCTCCACGTCGATCAACGCGGAGAGACTGTGCGGCTAGCGTCTGGCTGATCTGCACTCGCGCAATCAGTGCGGCGGCAGCACGGTGACGGTCTCAGAGGTATGAGACGTGGCGAAGCCGTCGTCGTCGGTGACGGCTAGCGTGACCGTGTAGTTACCCGCCGCGGTGTAGTCGTGCGCCGGGTTCTGGGCGGTGGAGCTGTTGCTTGCCGAGGAGGGGTCGCCGAAGTCCCATTGCCAGCACACGACATGCCCGTCGTCCTGTTTGTCGCTCGAGCTGTCGAAGAAGGCGAACCTGGCGCGACCGTTGCTGTCGAGCCGCTCGCTCGTGGGCGAGGACCGGAACGAGGCAGCCGGAGCGACGTTTGTGGTTGGCGGGTGCGCGCCGGTCAGCGCACCTGTGGCAGCACGAAACAGCGAGGCGTACGCACCCGCGCCGGCGGCGTCGCTGCGGAACTGCGCGATCGGTCCTGCGCGTTCACGCGACGAGCAGCCCTGCTCGGAGAGCAGGAGGTCGTTGACGAGGTTGCTGGCCGTGGTGCGCTTGAGCTTGCCGTGGCCGTATAGCGACTTGATTAGGTAGCCCGCCTCGGCAGGGGTGAGCGCGCCGAACGTCTGGCGCAGCGGAGCGGTAGAGAATGGAGCGGACAGGCTTCGTTGCAGGTCCAGCCCGCCACGTGACGGGAAGGCGCGAGACACCGCCGCGGAAAGCAGTGAGCGCAACTGCGATCGGGTTACGCCGACCAGCCTCGCCGCCTTCGTATAAGCCGATGCGCTCGCCCCCTGCAACCGCGCGATCTCGGACGCGGCGGCGCGGGCCTGAGCGCGAGACAGCCGGATGTCCATGTGCAGTCTTTGCAGTTTTGAGGCGAAGGCCTTGCCGGCCCGGCTCTGGGCGTCCAGAGCATCCGCGAGCCAGCCGGTTTCGATCTTGCCCACGGCCGCCTGGGCGATCTCGGTCTCCAGATCATGACGCCGCTTTGCGCTCTGATACCGGTTGGCCGTCGTGTACAGAGCGCGCACCACTGACACGGTGCGACCAAGGACTCGTACGTACTGGGCGTTGCCCGCCACAAATGCGCGACACCTCGCTTCGTTTGGGGATCGGCGGCAGAGCGACCCAGCAAGCGGTCGAGAGGCGAGCGTGAGGGGCTCTGGAAGCGCGACCGCGGTCGAGTTGTCGACGGGGTCGTGCAGCATGCCGAGGGCAAGGCCGGTCAGCGCATCAATCCCCAAGAACGTCGCGGCATCGCTCAGAAACAGAGCGTTTGCACTGAACTCGCCCCCGTACGCGAACACCGTGACCCCGGCACCAAACCCGCCCGTCGCTTCGATAAAGGCCAGCCCACCGATTACCACAGGCAGAGTCTCGGAGGCCAACACGACCCCGAGGGCGATCGTGGTCACAAATGCCGCCTTCTCGGCCAGTCCCAACCAGGCGTCGCCGGGCAGCGGGTAACACTCATCCATCTCGTCCGGGTCGCCGTCGGGCTCCGTACTCGGATCGTTATCGCAATCGACCGCCGGCCCATCGACAGCTAATAGCGGATGATCGAATCCAAGCGCTACCGGGTGAGACTGGAATGGGGTCGGCACGTCCGCCGACGCGAGAGGCACCGCGCGCGTGCCCACCGCCAACAGCATGACGATCGTGGCTAGGAGGCACCCACAGAGCCTCGGGTGCACGAAACGAAGGCCTCCCTCCAGAAGCTTGACTCGGTCCTGAGTCTATTCCACTCAGCCGGGCGTCGGGCGTTTATGTGACGGGTCGCCGGTGCGATCGATCGCTCCGTAACAAAGCGCGCTACGACTTGCGGCGGATTCGTCCACTGCTCGTTCGGGCGCACTTGGAGTGGGCTCGATCGACTCGATCCGGACGTCCAACACTGCTGCTTTGGAACGCGAGCAGCGGCGTCTCGGCGCGTCGGTCATCCTCCTGCTCAGCGAGACGATGCAGCACTGATTGAGCGGACACCACTGCCGGCGATCCGCGGCGGAAACGGGATAGCCCCGCTTCACTCTGCGACGAGCATGTCGCCGCAGCCGACAAGTGTCCCGCTAAGCGCGCGGACACCAAGAGCGCCGGTTGCGTGCCGGGGCAGTCCCGTCCTGCGGTGGCGGCGGCTCGGTCGATGAGCGGCGCATCTTCAACCTGTCCCACCAAGGGAGGATTCATGGAATCCGTGCTGTTGGACGTCGCCGGCCACCGCCGCTCTCCCGCGACCATGCCCGGCTACCACCGAGGCCGTCCACCCCGGAACAAGGGCGAGCAATATCCGGCCGATCCGCCGACGGTCGAAGAGATCGTCGCTGTGATGAGCGCGGTCGGTGACCGCGCCGACGGTCAGCGACTCCGAGCGCTGATTGTGTTGCTGTGGCGTGCCGGACTGCGGATCAGTGAAGCGCTCTCGCTCCAAGAGAGCGACCTCGACCGGACCCGCGGCGCTGTCCTGGTCCGGCGTGGAAAGGGCGGCAAGCGCCGCGAGGTCGGGATGGATCGCTGGGCATGGGACCAGCTCGACTCCTGGCTCGAGATCGGCGCGAGCTTCCGATCGGCGCACTGCTGTGCGTGATCCACGGACCGACCGCCGGACGACACTGGGAAGCGTCCGCCGCGCGCAAACAGTTGCATCGCGCGGCCGCAGCCGCCGGCGTGAGACGGCGCTTCGCGCCCCACCAACTGCGACACGCCCACGCGGTCGAGATGGCGCACGAAGGTGTTCCGCTTGTCGTGATCCAGCGGCAACTCGGACACGCGCACCTCGGCATCACGAGCATCTACCTGCAGGGCATAGACAGCAGCGAGATCATCGGCACCGTCCACGGACGGCCGTCTCCGACGATCTCCGCCAGCGCCGGTCTCCAGATGAGGCGTTAGGTCGGATCGCGACCGGGTCGGCTCGGCGTTCGCCGGGCCGACCCGAAGCCAAACCCCATGCTGGCGAGGTGCGAGACGGGCGTCGTCTACGGTGCTCAGACCTGCATTCGTGTTGGCGCGTGTTCGCGGAGCCAGCGCAGTCGTCGTGACTCACTCTGTCCCGATAGGCGGCAGCGAGAACGGACCGCACGGCACGCTCTCCGCGCGCATGCGCAACACCTCATGCCGGGCGTTCGCGTAGCTGAGCGCCTTGGCCGGGTTCGCGATGTACCGGTCAACTTCGGCGTCGGCCCACGCGGCGGTTCCCGCCAAGGGCACTGGCGCCCTACGCGTGCGCGCTCACCGGCCGCCCGTGGCGGCCGAACGCGGAGACGCCGGTCACCGTGACGGTGAGATGGTCCGTGTAGCCGAGGTAGGGCAGCGTGAGCGAGTGGCGCCGGCCGCGAATGAGCCGCAGCAGATGGCGCCCGTCGGTGCCACGCACGGCGAGCAGGTAGTACGCCGCGCCGCGTGCGCTGCCGAACGAGATGGCGAACTTCCGGCGGTGTTGGCGGACGTGCAGCCCGCGCACGCGCGCCGGGGCGGCCGGCGCCGGGGCGCGGTAGCTGGTCACGGCCACGCTCTCACGAGCGACCCCGCCCTCCGAGACGATCGCGTACACGGTGCGCTTGCCGGCGGCGCCGGCCGCCGGGGTGAAGCGCAGCGTCCCGTGCGCGCCCCTGGCGGTGCCCAGGATCCGGTAGACGCGGTGCGCACGCTCGGCAAACGAGACCGACAGGCCTGGGCGCTCGGTCACCGAGTAGGTGAGCCGGCGGGTGGCGCCCTGCCCGGACACCCGGGCGTGCAGCGCCGGCGCCGGGTAGCCGCGCGCCTGCCGGACCCGGGTGATGGCGCTCGAGCCGGGCGCCGCTGACAGCTTCCAGCTGCCGGCGCCTGGGTTGCGCACCATCACGTAGGTGGTGCTGGTCCTCGCCACGGGCAGCGCGACGGCGCCCGCGCTCGCCGCGCCCGGCCCGAAGGCCACCGGCACCACCGTCTTGCCGCCGGGGCTGGTGAGAACCACCGACGGGGGCCCGCCGGCGCCGGTGACGGCGATGTCCTCGAACGGGGTCCCGCCGGCGGTCGCCACCTTGGCAACGCGCGTGCGCCCGCTGCGGCCGGCCACCGAGGCCACCGACACCGGCCGCACCTCGAACGGCGAGAGGTCACAGCTTCCGGTCCCCACCGTGGCGTCGGGCGTGCCGCCCCACGGGTAGGAGAGCCCGGCGTGCAGCCCGAACTCCGAGCCGCAGGCGGCCACGCCCAGGGACGAGATCACGGCCTGCACCGAGATCGCGGAGGCACCTCCGATCGACAGGTCCCCGTTGACGTTGGCAGAGAACTCCTTGGCGGGAAGGTCGACGAACGCGTCGAGCCCCGCCTTGAGCTCGGCGACGTCGAGGTCGAGGTCGACGTCGCCGTTGACCTCGAAGTAGCCGTTGGTCTGGAAGATGAGCTTGGCGTTGGCGATGTTGAAGCCATGGACCGAGCCCGACCCGTCGGCCTCCAGGACCACCGGACCGGCGTTGATGAACGTGATGGTGACCGAGCCAGTGACGCCGATGGTGTAGTTGGGCGGGTCGAGCGGGATCGCCCCCACCGAGATCGAGCCGTGGAAGCTGCGCTTCGCGGGGTGGATGTCAAAGCCGCCGCCGAAGCCGTTGAGGTAGGTGTCGGTGAAGATAGGCACCCCCGGGAAGGGCACGTTGACGTTGAAGGAACCCATCGTGAAGTCGCCGTCGTCGAAGCGGACGGCGACGTCGATCCCGAAGTAGGGCGTGCCCTCGGGGATGTTCAGGGTGGCGGTGCCGGTCCACACGTTGCCAATGGCGGCGTAGTCGATGCTGAGGTTCTTGACCTCCAGGGCGCCGAGTGGGAGCTCGTCGACGCCGATGTGCAGCGAGGACAGCTTCATCCCGCTGGCGTTGTCGGCCTGGAGGGTCGCCTGGCCGGTGACGCCGCCCATGTAGGCCGGCAGCTTGAGCGATACCGGGATGACCACGGCGTCGTGCTGGATCTGGACGTCGATCGAGCCGTCGAAGGGGAAACCCTTGAGCGTTGACGCCGTCGAGGTGTCGAAGTTGAACAGAGTGTGGCCGGCCAGGTCCCCCGAGCCGCTCAGGCTGATGTGGAGCGCCTGGTGATACAGGGTGATGTCCCCGATCCCGGGGGCGCGCAGGACGACGCGCACCTGGCCGGTGGTGTTGATCGTGTGCTGGCGCGGGTCGATGACGATCTGGACGCCGGCGTCGGGGATGATCTCCAGGCCGTTGAGGCGGATCTCGCCGGAGATGATGGCTGCGCCGCTCGTGGGGTTGGACGGGTCGCGCAGGAAGCAGCCCGCCTCTGCGATGGCGTCGATATCCCCGAAGTGCACGTCGGTGCACGACACGGAGGCCAGCGGATCACCGCCCAGCCCCCCGAGCCCGTCACCGTCGAGGTTGCCCAGCCCGGGGATATGCGTGGCTGCGAACGACCCGAAGGCCGCCACGTCGATCTGTGAGCCGCTGAACCCACCCGGCTCGGGAGCCTGGAAGGCCGCAAAGCCACCGCCGTCCTGAGCGGCGCCCAGCTGGAGGTCACTCGCCCCTTTGAGATTGCGCGCGACGATCTGGGGAGCGGACCAGTGGTGGCCATCGCTCGAGCTCGTCACGTACAGGCCGAAGGCGTTGCCGGTGGAGGCGAAGTAGCCGACAGTGATGCGTCCCGACGCGTCCTCGGTGATGTCGTAGTTGGCGTGCTCGAAGTCGCTGTTGGGGGTGATCCGGCTCGCGGCGCCCGACGGCTGGCCGTTGATGATGCGCTGGTCAAACAGCGGGCCTGAGAAGGTCTTCTGGTACATCAACCACACGCCGCTGGGACCACTGACGATGCGCGAGTAGCCCTGGCCGTTGATCTCGGCCCGTGACCAGCTCGATGTGCTGTAGATGTCACCGGTGCCGTTGTACTCGCGGACGTAGATGTGGTTGGAGAGGTCCTGGAACTCGGCGATGGGGCGCGTCCCATCGACGGCGAGCCGGCCGTCATAGGCCTGGTCAGGACCGCTGTCACCCAGGTTCAGGGTCTGACCGGAGAATGCCCCCGGAGGGGTGGCCTGGAAGAGCGTGCCGCCAGTGGTGGTGTCGGTGATGACGCCGATCTGCGGATTGGCGCCGCCGAACACGACCGCGTTGCCGGTGATCTCGAGGTTGCCGATGATGCCCGGGCCGGTGAAGGTCTTTCCCGCATCCTCGGATGTCCACAGGAACGTCGGATACCCGGTGGTCCCGTCGGGCAGGTTCTCCGGATTGGGAAAGCGACTGTCGACCATGAGCAGCTCGTTGCCGATCGACAACGGCACCGGGCCATGCTCGTCGATGTTGTATTGGGGGGATCCGGATTCAGGAGGGACCAGGCCGGCGTTGGAGGCGCAGCCGGTCTGGCCGCGCAGGAGCACGCAGTCGTGCAGGACCGACGGTGCGCTGACGTTGGTCGGGGTGACGTTGTAGGCGACCTGCCCGGTGCCGGCGGCATCGACGAGCACCCGGGGCTCGACGCCGTCGCCCAGCTTGATCAGCTTGCCCGGGATCACGGGCGCGACCCTGGGCAGCTTATGGTTCCAGTGGTATCCGGGCGTCGAGAATGGATGCCCCTTGGCGGCGGCGACCTCGCCGTTCATCGCCACGGTCAGAGCGACCAATACCCCACCCCGCATCAAACCACACCATATGCTTCCCACAGTCCCCACCCCGGTGGTCGCCGGTCACCCCCGCTGGGCGCCGTGCGGGCGAGATATTACTCCCTGTGTTACGTCACCGAGACCCGGAAATTTGGCAGGTCGAAGAAGGGGTCCAATGCTCCCGCTCGTTCACCGGAGCAGTCACGGGATGTCCCACTGCCG
Organism: uncultured Solirubrobacterales bacterium; assembly: GCA_963770735.1. Taxonomy (GTDB): domain Bacteria; phylum Actinomycetota; class Thermoleophilia; order Solirubrobacterales; family Solirubrobacteraceae; genus Palsa-465. Next base: position 1,568,274 of record CAVYRB010000003.1, read on the forward strand.
CAGGCGGTGAACCGGCAGCGCCGTCGGCCTCCGCCGAGACCTGCTCTGCGGATGGCACGAGCATCTCAGGCGTGACGGTAACGTCCCTCCTAAGCGCGGGCTGCAGGGCAGCAGGCGCCTTCCGATCTGAACGGACCCGAGCCCTGCCGGGACGGATTGTGCTCCTGGCGAACCAGGACGTGCGCGGCGAGGCGTGGTCCAGACTCGCTTTCGTTGGCGGTCTCAGGCTGTCGCCGCACCACCCGGGAGAGTCAGCGACTTCGCTGACGAACGAGGTGAGGTGTGGAGATGCCGAGAGGTCAGTATCTGGCCGAGGGTGTGAAGGATGCGATCTGGGTGCTGCGAGCGGAGGGGGTGAGCGAGGCCGAGATCGCCCGTCGGCTCGTGATGCCGAAGCGGACGGTGAGTAAGTACCTGCAGAGGATGGGAGGGATCCGCCCGAGGCCGCGTCGTCGGGCTGAGTGCTGCCTGACGCTGGCTGAGCGTGAGGAGATCTCGCGTGGGATCGCTCGGGGAGAATCGGCCCGCGCGATCGGTCGCACCCTCGGCCGGTCCCACACCACCGTCTCCCGCGAGATCAACCGTTGCGGTGGCCGTGGGCGCTATCGCGCTCACGTAGCTGAGCAGACTGCCTGGGGTCGGGCCGGGCGCCCGCGACCGTCGAAGCTCGAGCTGTGTAGCGAGCTGCGTGAGCTCGTGATCCAGCGGCTCGAGGAGGATCACTCTCCGCAGCAGATCTCAGGCTGGCTGCGGCTCTCATACCCCGACAATGCGCAGATGCACGTCTCGCACGAGACGATCTACCGCGCGCTGTACGTCCAGGCGCGGGGGTCGCTGCGGCGCGAGCTGACGCGGCATCTCAGAACCCGGCGTCAGAAGCGCTACGCACGGACGCACTCCAATCGCGGGCAGGGTCCCGGCTGCATCGCCGGGATGGTGATGATCTCTGAGCGTCCACCAGAGGTTGCCGACCGAGCGGTGCCCGGGCACTGGGAGGGCGACTTGCTGATGGGAACGCGTGACACAGCGATCGCGACCCTGGTCGAGCGCCAGACCCGCTATTGCCAGCTCGTCGCGCTGCCCGAGGGAACCAACGCCGAGCCGGTCTGCGAAGCGCTCAAGGAGAGCATCGTGACGCTGCCCGTCCAGCTGCGCCGCTCGCTCACCTGGGATCAGGGCAAGGAGATGGCACAGCACCAACGGTTCAGCATCGAGACCGGCGTCGAGGTCTACTTCTGCGATCCCCGCAGCCCGTGGCAGCGAGGGTCCAACGAGAACACCAACGGCCTCCTTCGCCAGTACTTCCCGAAAGGCAAGAGCCTCGCCGGCGTGAGTCAGGCAGAGCTCGACGAGGTCGCCCGCAAACTCAACGACCGACCCCGCCAAACACTCGGGTTCAGGACACCCGCCGAGAAACTCACCGAACTGATCGACGGGCCCCACACGAGCCGCGCGTCCGGGCGCTGATCTCGCTTCGGCCTACGGCCTTCGCTCGACAGCGCCCGGACGGAATGACACGATCCGCACGTCAGGGGTGGTGCACCGACCAGTTGAGGCCAAGTTCTCGCGCGGGCATCAGGCCCACGACGTCGTGGTTGGTTGTGTCCGGCAATGGTCACGAACTCTGGCGGCTTCGGCGTCCCGACCGTCGCCGCTTTCGGGCATGCGCAGGTTGTCCAGTGCGTTTCTCTGCGCCGTGGCGCTTCGACCATCCTTGGCGGTCCGCTTGGGCCTTGAGGGGAGGGGTTTATGCTCAGCCAGTGGCTTCCTCAGAGGTTGCGGTTTCATCGCAGGATGGGCGCGTTCGGGCATCGGGGCTTCGCCTTAGTTACGTGATCGCGCGCCTGGACCGCGCGGTGAGACGCGCGATCGAGGAATGCCTCGAGCCGTTCGGGCTGACCATCCCGCAGTTCACGACCCTGTCGGTGCTGCTCCGTCGGAGCGGGCTGTCGAATGCACAGCTGGCTCGCCGCAGCTACATAACCCCCCAGTCGATGCATGACGTGGTGCTCGGGCTCGAGCGCAGAGGATTGGTTACCCGCCAGCCTCACCCTGATCACCGAAAGATCCTTCGGACGACGCTCAGCCCGGAGGGGCGCCGCGTGATTCAGCGCTGTGAAGCCGCCGTGTCCGAGATGGAGGACCGAATGCTCGCGGATCTGGACCTGAAATCGCGGGAGCGATTGGTTCACGAACTGGCGATCTGCATCCAAGCGTTGGGCGCAGGACTGCCGGATCTCTGACGGCGAGGTCGTAGCGGTCGACTAGCCGATTTTCGTCCGCGCCGCCGTTGACAGTCTCAGGCTGCCTGATACGTTCGGTGTGCCAGGGACTGATCGCGAGGGAGGATCGATGCGCAGGGCTCACATTACGGCCACCGTCCTTGCCGTCGTCTTGGGTGCGCTTTGGCTGTCCGCCGGCGCCGGCGCATCTTCGATCAGGTTTGGCGCTCCCGCCTGGTGGAGCTACAACCGGCCGGCGGACTACACCGCGGTCACGAGCAACATCTACGTCACGCTGCCGGACGGCACGCCGATCCACTGTCTCCTGGCTCAGCCGGCGAAGAACGGCGCGGCCGCACCGGGCCGGTTCCCGGCACTGATGGAGGAGTACCTCCCATATGGCGGTGTCGGACTGCTCGGGGATGTGCCCGGCGGCGACGACTTCTGGGCCGATCATGGGTATGTCACCACGAGCTGCGACATTCGCGGCACGGGACTGTCGGGCGGCGTCTGGCAGGGATTGCTCTCCGCACAAGAAAACCGCGACAACTACTACCTGCTGGAGTGGATGCGTCACCAACCCTGGTCCAACGGCCGGGTAGGCCAGCTCGGCGGGAGTTATGGCGGGATGACCTCGATGCGCGTTGCCGCACTGGATCCGCCCGGGCTCTTGGCGATCTCCCCGATCTCCTCGGAGTACGACCTCTACCAGGAGAACATCTATCCAGGCGGCATCAAAACCACGCCCGTGACGGGGGACGACTGGCCGGCGCTTACCGTGGCACTGTCAGGCGGACGCGAGAACGCCGCCTACACCTACGCGCAGTACATGCAGCATCCCCTGTGGGACAGCTTCTGGCAGCAGATCTCGATCATCACGAAGTGGAAGAAGATCAAAGTCCCGGTGCTCGGGATCTCCGCCTACAACGACACGCTCGTCCCCGGTGGCGCGCCGGCCAACTGGATCGGCCTCCACCAGGCGGGCAACCGCAACAACTACATGATCGTCGGCCCCTGGGGACACGATTCGATCAGCTCCGCGGAAGCAACGCTGCCCCCAGAAGCTCAGCTCGCGTGGTTCGATCATTGGGTCATGGGGTTGAAGTCCGCGCCCCTGCCAAGCTCGCCGGTCACCAGCTTCGAGCAACCGATACCGGGCGCGGGCGAGGGCTGGGAGAGCTTCTCGAGTTGGCCGCCCCCGCAGGACCAGACCCAGCGCTGGGCGCTGAACGCCGACAACTCGATCGCGCCAACGGCTGGCCCGACGAGAACAAACTCCTACACCACGCTCCCGACCGACGCGGGCTATAACGGCGTCAACAACGACGGCTCGGTCTCGCCCACGCAGCGACCAGCGATCGGGGCGGGGGGCCAGGAGGTGCCGGCCGAATCACTGGTGTTCAACACCGCGCCCATGACACAGCCCCTGTCGATCGCCGGTACGGTCACCGTGAACCTGCGCGCGTCGATCTCCCACAGCGACGCGAACTTCATGGCCCTGCTCTACGACGTGGCGCCCAACGGCACCGCGACATTCCTGCAGGAGGGAATGCTTAAAGCCAGCCACCGGTTCTCCAGCCTGTACCCAGCGCCCGTGACGCCCGGCCAGGTGACGGATTTCTCGATCCCGATCTTCCCGGTGCACTGGCGCTTCGCCAAAGGCGACCAGCTGCGACTCATGGTCTACGGCGGCGAGTCCACCTGGCTCGTGCCCGAGCCGGTACCGGTCACCACCACGCTCTCACTCGGCACCAGCGGATCGACGCTGAGCCTGCCGATTCTCGGACGCGTCTTCGGCCGGTCTTAGCTAAGAGTCGGCGCAAGATTCCAGAAGCTATCCGTCCTGTGCCCCCAGCCCCAAATGCTCCGACCAAAAGCACGGTCTGTGACCCCCGGCGGACAAACGCAAGTTCCCAGCCGATCCGCCTCCTCTGGGCCGGCCCGCCGGGATCGACCGGCCGCCTGACGCTCCCGCCCTCGACCTCAGCTTCGCGCGCCCCAGACATCGCCGACACGACGCGGCGTCAAGCCGAACGCTCCCCTCCCCTGACGGCCGGGAACGGTGGATTAGGCTAGCCGCGCTAATGAAGGCGAACGCTGACTTCTACGTGCAGGCGATTGTCTCGGTCCTGGTGATCACCGATCCGGTCACGCGGGGGATCTTCTTCAAGTCGATGACCGAGCACGAGCCCGAGCGACGGGCGCGGTACGTGCGGACAATCACGATCACGGTGGCAATCACGCTTGGCGTTGCCGCCCTCGCGGGGAGAGAGATTCTTGACCTCCTGGGGATCAACCTTGGCGCCTTTGGCATCGCGGGTGGCCTGCTCGTGGCGCTGATGGGGTTCGAGATGCTGTTCGGCGGCGAGGCGAGTCGAGCCCAAGGAGGCAAGGCCGCGCACGAGGAACCGGAGAGCTTCGAGCACCGCGTGATCGTTCCGTATGCGATCCCGTTTATCGCCGGCCCCGGGGCGATAACCCTGGTGATCACGCTCGCGTCCTCGACACCAGGTTTCCAAGGGGCGATCGCAGCCCTGGTGGCCGTCGCCGTGGCCGTCGTGCTACTGCCGATCGCCCACCTCTTCATCGCCAATCGCCTCACGCTCTCGGCGACCGCGATCGGCATCGCAACCAAGTTCGGTGGCCTGCTGATCGCGACGATCGGGATCCAGCTGATGCTGAACGGCATCAAGCGATTCTTCGCTATCGGCTGACCCTGGGTGCCGCGGTGGCGGACACCCTCGTGCTTCGGCTCCGCAGGTTGGTGGCTCGATCGAGAACCAGCGGTATCGCCTGACCGCCCGTTTGTCTGATAGCAGGAGAGCTCCGCGAGGCGGGACTGGGGAAACCCGCTCTCCTCGCGTCTCGGTACCCCAAGCCGCTCGCGCGCGGACACGTCTTAAGCGCGGATGGCAGAACGCGTCGGCCGCTTTGGCCCGAGGAGTATCGGGTCGCGGCTGTCAGTGTGCAGGCGTCTCGAGGAGCTCGATGTCGTACTTGTCGACGATGCGCCGGAATTGGTCGGGGTCGGGTGGCCCGGTCGGCGGCTGGTCGAGCGGTGTGCCGGCCTCGGAGAAGAACGCCTCGAAGCCTGGTCGTGAGAACAGCAGGAGCACGCGCGCTGACTGCTCGCCGACGACGGTGTACTTGTGCGGCACGTTCTTGGGTGTGTAGACGAAGTCCCCGGCTGTGGCGGTGAGGGCTTGCTCGCCGCAGGCGCGCGACGAGATCTGAGGGACGCATTGAGGACGCACCTGGTAAATCCTCGATGGCCCCCACCACACGAATCCCCTGCAAATTCAATAATGGGCGATGCTGGGCTCGAACCAGCGACCTCCGCCTTGTCGAGACGGCGCTCTCCCAGCTGAGCTAATCGCCCGGGAGACCTCGTAAATGTAGCGGCGCCAGGCGCGCGGCGGGAGCGCCGGCCCTGGCCGGCGGGGAGTAGAGTCGCGACGGATGAGGCGCGCGGGTTTGGCAGTGCTGGCGGCGGGATCGACGGCGTGCGTACTGGCGGCTGGCGCGGCCGGCGCAAGCGGCGGATCGAGCGTCCCGGTCAGCGTGACGCCCGCGATCGGGCGGCCATCGACCGAGTTCACGGTCAGCTTCCGGGCGCCTCAGCGGACGAGCACGACCGGGCTCGGTGGCCCCAGGTACGAGCTCAGCGCGAGCGGGCCATCCGGCCGGCGCTGCGCCTCCAGGGCATCCACCGCGGTCGGGCCCGCCCATGGCGGCCAACGCCTGCATGTGCGGCTAGGGCCCGCGCCGTCCCGGGTTTGGTGCCGCGGCCGCTACACCGGCAAGCTGACCGAGGTCCTTACGCCGGAGTGCCCGCCGCGCGAGGCCTGTCCGATGTTCATCGCAGTGATGGACGTCGGCAAGTTCTCGTTCCGGGTCCGCTGAGCTCGACCACGCCGGCGACGGCCTTCGGCCGCGCGAGCACGCGTGGATAGCATCCCGCGCCCATGCAGTTCGAGCTTCCAAACGGCGACACCCTCGACCTCCCCGACGGCGCCACCGGCCTAGACGCGGCGGCCGCGATCGGGCCCGGCCTCGCGCGCGCCGCGCTCGCGGTCAAAGTCGACGGCGAGCTTCGGGATCTCGACCGGCCGCTGCCCGCGGCGAATGGCCGGCCGCGGCGGATCGAGATCGTCACCGACCGCAGCGGCGCCGACGCGCTGTGGCTGATCCGCCACGACGCCGCGCACGTGCTCGCCGAGTCGGTGCTCGAGCTGTATCCCGGCACGAAGGTCTCGATCGGCCCCCCGATCGAGGACGGCTTCTACTACGACTTCGAGTTCCCCGAGGGCGTTTCGCTGTCAGAGGACGACCTCGGCGCGATCGAGCAGCGGATGGCCGAGCACATCGGGGCGGATGAGCACTTCGCCTGCGTCGAGGTGCCGGTCGGCGAGGCGCTCGAACGCTTCGTCAAGGAGGGTCAGGACTACAAGGTCGAGCTGATCGAGGACCTGGTTCGCGATCAAGGCGTCGAAACGGTCAGCCTGTACACCAACGGCGACTTCACCGATCTGTGCCGCGGCCCGCATGCGCCGTCGACCAAGCGGATCGGAGCGTTCAAGCTGCAGTCGGTCGCCGGCGCGTACTGGCGCGGGAACGCCGCGAACACGATGCTCACGCGCGTGTATGGGACGGCGTTCTTCTCAAAGAAGGAGCTCGCCGCATTCCTGGAGCGGCTCGAGCAGGCCCGCGCGCGCGACCACCGCAAGCTCGGCCGCGAGCTCGACCTGTTCTCCTTCTCCGACCTGAGCCCAGGCTCGCCGTTTTGGCATCCGGCGGGCCAGGCGATCTGGAACGCGCTCGCGCAGCTTTGGCGCGAGCAGAACGCGGCGCGTGGCTACCAGGAGGTCCACACCCCGATCCTCTACGACGTCGAGCTCTGGAAGCAGTCGGGCCACTGGGACAAGTACCGCGACCACATGTACTTCACCGAGGTTGAGGGACGGGAGATGGGGCTGAAGCCGATGAACTGCCCGGCCCACATCCAGATCTACAACACCCAGCGCCGCTCGCACCGCGACCTCCCGATCCGCCTGGCGGAGCAGGGCCTCGTCCATCGCCACGAGCCGAGCGGCACGCTCCACGGCCTGCTCCGGGTCCGCAGCATCACCCAGGACGACGCCCACATCTTCTGCACTGAGGAGCAGATCGAGTCCGAGGTGATCGGCTGCATGGACTTCGCGTTCTTCCTCTACAGCCTGTTCGGCCTCGAGCCGCGGCTCGAGCTCTCCACCCGGCCGCCGAACCGGATCGGATCGGACGAGATGTGGGACCACGCGGAGGGAGCGCTGCGCGGGGCGCTCGAGCATCGAGGGCTCCAGTACGACATCCACGAGGGCGACGGCGCCTTCTACGGACCGAAAATCGATCTCCACACGACCGACTCGATTGGCCGCTCGTGGCAGCTCGGCACGGTCCAGCTCGACTACGCGATGCCCGAGCGGTTCGACATGACCTACGCCGGCTCCGACAACCTCGAGCACCGGCCGGTGATGATCCACCGCGCCCTGTTCGGGTCCTTCGAGCGCTTCATCGGGATCCTGATCGAGCACTTCGGCGGCGAGTTCCCGCTCTGGATCGCGCCGGTCCAGGCGATCGTGCTGCCGATTGCCGACCGTCACAACGAGTACGGGGGGGCTGTGGTCGAGCGGATGCGCGCCGCCGGGCTGCGGGTCGAGCTCGACGATCGGGACGAATCCGTCGGTCGGAAGATCCGCGACGCGGAGCTCAAGAAGGTCCCGTACATGCTGATCGTCGGCGATCGCGAGCAGGAGAGCGACCAGGTCGGAGTTCGGGAGCACCGCCACGGCGACCGGGGCTCCGAGTCGGTGGCAGACCTGATCGGGCGGCTCTCCGAGCAGGTTGAAAGTCGCTCACCAGGGTAGACCCGCCGCTATACTCAGTTGTGTTGATCGAAGCTTCACATCAAATAGGGCCTGGCGCCGCTTGACCGCAGGACGCAACCGCAGCTAGTGCCGGTCCCCAAGAAGTTCGACCGGCGACCCCCGGAGCGGGACCAGACTCGGATCAACGAACGGATTCGCGTACCCGAAGTCCGTCTGATCGACGAGGAGGGGAATCAGGTCGGCGTGATCAAGACCGACGATGCCCTCCGGTACGCGCAGGAGCGCGATCTCGACCTGGTCGAGGTGGCGCCCGAAGCGCGTCCCCCCGTCACGCGCGTGCTCGACTACTCGAAGTACAAGTACGAGCAGGCCCAGAAGCAGAAGGCCGCGCGCAAGCACCAGCAGCAGATCACGATCCGCGAGATCAAGTTCCGCCCGAAGATCGCCCAGCACGATTACGACACCAAGAAGGGCCACGTGCGCCGCTTCCTGACGGGCAAGGACAAGGTCAAGATCACGATCATGTTCCGCGGTCGCGAGGTCACCCATCCCGAGCGCGGGATCGCGCTGCTCGACCGGCTCGCCGAGGAGCTCGCCGACGTCGGCGTCGTCGAGCAGTCGCCGCTCCAGGACGGCCGCAACATGACAATGATGCTCGGGCCGTCGAAGGCGGTGCTCGCGACCGAGGACGGCCAGGCGGCCTCCGAGGCCAAGAAGCCCGCTGTCGAGGCCGAGCAGAAGCCGGTCCCGGCCTCGGCCGACGCTGCGGCGTAGCGCCGGCACTCTGCTTTACTAAGCGGCCGCGATGCCGAAGTCCAAGACGCACTCTGGCGCCAAGAAGCGCTTCAAGGTAACCGCCACCGGCAAGGTGCGCGGCCGCAGCGCGTTCACGAGCCACATCCTCGAGAAGAAGTCGCCCAAGCGCAAGCGGCGGCACGCGAAGCCCGCCGTGATCGCCAAGGCAGACGAGAAGCGGGTCAAGATCCTGCTCGGGGCGCCGCACGGGACGCGCAGGGGCTCACGATGACCCGGGTCAAGCGCTCGAACCACGCGCGCAAGAAGCGCCGCGCGACGCTGGCGCTGGCCAAGGGCTACCGGGGCGACGCGAGCCGGCACTACCGGACCGCCAAGGAGGCGGTGCTCAAGGCCGACCAGTACCGCTACCGCGACCGGCGCAACCGCAAGCGCGACTTCCGCCGGCTGTGGATCACCCGGATCAACGCTGCGGCCCGCCAGAACGAGCTGTCCTACTCGCAGTTCATGCACGGTCTGCAGCTCGCCGGAGTCGAGCTCGACCGCAAGATCCTCGCGGACATCGCCGTCCGCGACGCCGACACCTTTCGACGCTTTGCCGAGCGCGCCCGCGAGGCGCTGGCGGCCGGCTGAGCAGCCGAACCACCAGCACCGCCACTCGGGCGCCGCTCCTGACGGGAGGGCGCCTTTTTTTATGACCATTTCGAGCCAGCACAACCAGAGACTGAAGGAGATCCGCAAGCTGAGACAGCGGCGGCGCTGGCGCGAGCACGCGGGGCGGTTCGTGGCCGAGGGCGAGGACCTGCTGGCGGCCGCCGACGCCGCCGGCTGGGAACCGGTCGAGCGCTACGCGGCGGTTGGTTCCGGCCTGCCCGGAGTCGAGGTCGAGGCGGAGGCGCTGGCTTCGGTTTCGGGGCTCGCGTCAGGAACCCGCGCCTTGGCCGTCTACGAGGAGCGGTGGCTCGACGCACCGGCCGGGCCGCTGTGCGTCTACCTCCACGGCCTCGCCGACCCGGGCAACGTCGGGACGATCCTGCGGAGCGCCGAGGCGTTCGGGGCATCGAGCGTCGCGCTCGGCCCCGGGACCGCGGACCCGTTCGGCCCGAAGGCGGTCCGCGCGTCGATGGGGGCGGTGTTCGGCGTGCCGTTGGCGAAGGTCGACGTCGTCTCCGAGCTACCGGGGGCGAAGATCGCGCTCGCGGCTGGGGAAGGGGTGCCCCTCCGCGAACTTTGGCGATCCACTTCGAGCCTCCCGAAGCAAAACGCCGAAGTTCCAGCTTCGACGCTCCTCATCGGCGCCGAGCGCGAGGGCCTTCCTCAGCCGATCATCGACCAGGCCGACGTCACGGCCCACATCCCGATCCAGACCCACTCCCTCAACGCCGCACAGGCCGCGACCGTCGCCCTCTACGAGCTCACATCTAGGATGGCGCGCGATGAGTGAGACGCTCGAACGGGTGACGCAGATCAGGACTGAGGCTGAGGATGCGATCGCGAAGGCGACGACCAGCGACGACCTGGAGCAGGTGCGGATCAAATACCTCGGCCGCAAGGCCGAGCTACCGAACCTCCTGAGGCAGGTCGCGACGCTGCCCGCCGAGGAGCGCGCCCAGACCGGCCGCACCGCCAACGAGGCGCGCCAGGCGCTCGAGCGCGCGATCGACACCAAGCAGGCCGAGCTTGCGGCGGACGAGCTCAACCTCCGCCTCGAGCACGACCGGATCGACGTCACGCTCCCGGCGGACCCGCTTCCGAACCAGGGTGGGCTGCACCTGATCACCCAGACCCGGCGCGAGATCGAGGAGGTCTTCATCGGGCTCGGGTTCGACGTCGCCGAGGGTCCCGAGGTCGAGACCGTCTATTACAACTTCACCGCGCTCAACACACCGGCGACGCACCCCTCGAGGCAAAAGACCGACACGTTCTACGTCTCCGATCAGGTGCTGCTGCGCACCCACACGAGCCCGGTCCAGATCCGCTCGATGGAGCGCCACCCGCCGCCGCTCTACATCGTCGTTCCTGGGCGCGTGTTCCGGCCCGATCCGACGGACGCCACGCACACGCCGCAGTTCCACCAGATCGAGGGCCTCGCCGTCGACACCGACGTGACGCTCGCGGACCTCAAGGGCACGCTCGAGGTGTTCGCCCGTTCGGTGTTCGGCGCCGAGCGCGAGATCCGGCTGCGGCCCGACTTCTTCCCGTTCACCGAGCCGAGCGTCGAGGTCGACGTCTCGTGCTTCAACTGCAAGGACGGGTTCCTCCGGGACGGGTCCCGCTGCCCTGTCTGCAAGGGCGACGTCTGGATCGAGATCCTCGGCGCGGGGATGGTCGACCCGAACGTCTTCTCGTTCGTGCGCGACAACGGCTACGACCCGGAGCAGGTCCAGGGCTTCGCGTTCGGGATGGGGGTCGAGCGGATCGCGATGCTCAAGTACGGCGTCCCAGACCTGCGGATGTTCTTCGACAACGACGTCCGCTTCCTGGAGCAGTTCGCGTGAGGGTGCCGCTCGAATGGCTCCAGCAGTACTGCCGGCCCGAGCTGGACACGGCGAACCTGGCGCAGCGGCTGACGATGACCGGCACCAAGGTCGAGGGGATCGAGCGCCACGGCGTCGCCGAGCTGCACAACTTCATCGTCGGGCGGGTGGTGAAGGCCGAGCAGCATCCCGATGCCGACCGACTCCGCGTCTGCCTCGTCGACATCGGCGCCGGCGAGCCCTCGCAGATCGTATGCGGCGCGCCGAACGTCGCCGCCGGCCAGACCGTGGCGGTCGCGCGCCCTGGCGCCGTGATGCCGGACGGGACGAAGCTGGGCAAGGCGAAGCTCCGCGGGGTCGAGTCCAGCGGAATGATCCTCGCCGAGGATGAGCTCGCGATCGGGACCGACCACGACGGGATCCTGGTGCTCGAGGATGATCACGTCCGGCCCGGGACGCCGCTCGGCGAGGTGTTCACGCTCGCCACCGACGTGTTCGAGTTCGAGATCACCTCGAACCGCCCCGATTGCCTCGCGGTCTACGGGATCGCGCGCGAGGCCCACGCGGCCACGGGCGCGGAGCTGGACCCGCCGCCGTGGCATGAGGACCCGGGCACGCCCGGTCCGATCGACGGCATCAGCATCCAGGTCGAAGACCCCGAGCTGTGCCCGCGCTTCACCGCGCGCGTATTCGAGGACGTGAAGATCGGGCCGAGTCCGCCGTGGCTGAAGGCGCGGCTGATGGCGTCCGGTCAGCGCCCGATCTCGAACGTCGTCGACATCACCAACTACGTGATGCTGCTCACCGGCCAGCCGCTGCACGCGTTCGACCTCGACCGGGTCGCGGGCGGCACGCTCACGGTCAGACGGGCGGCGCCGGGCGAGCAGGTCGAGACGCTCGACGGCCAGACGCGCACGCTCGACGATCAGATGGTGCTGATCGCCGACGCGGACGGCCCGACCTCGATCGCCGGTGTGATGGGCGGTGCGCGCTCGGAGGTCGAGCCCGGCACCACGCGCGTGCTGATGGAGGCGGCCACCTGGGACGGCCCCAACATCCACCGGACCGCCTGGTCGCTCGGGCTCCAGAGCGAGGCATCGCTGCGGTTCGAGAAGCAGCTGCAACCAGAGCAGGCGATGGACGCGCAGGCGGTCGCGGCCCAGCTGATGGTCGAGGTCTGTGGCGCGACGCTGGCAGACGGGACGATCGACGTTGGGGGGTCCGGCCCGGCGCCCGTGACGATCCGGCTGCGGGACGCCCGCGTCGAGGCACTGCTGGGCGCCCCGATCCGGCGCGAGCGCTGCGACGAGATCCTGTGCTCGCTCGAGTTCGCGACCGAGCAAGCCCCCGACGGCCTCGAAGTGCGCCCGCCCTACTTCCGCCGCGGTGACGTCACCCGCGAGGCGGACGTGATCGAGGAGGTCGCGAGGCTCGACGGGCTCGACAAGCTCCCGTCGACGCTCCCGAGCCGCCACGGCTCCTACGGCCGGCTCACCTCCCGCCAACGCCTGCGCCGCCGCGCAGCGGACGCGCTCGCCGCGCAGGGCCTGTTCGAGGCGGTCGGGTGGAGCTTCGCCGGCACCGAGCAGCTGCACCGGCTGCAGTTGGCGGGCACGCCGGTCATCGAGCTCGAGAACCCGATGTCGGCCGAGCAGGCGATTCTGAGGGTGACGTTGCTCGGGTCGCTGCTCGACGCCGCCCAGCGGAATCTCGCGCACGGCGCGCCGGCCGTAAGGCTGTTCGAGGCGGGCACCGCGTTCCTGCCGGTCGCCGGCGAGCTGCTTCCGCGCGAGCCCTACCGCGTCGCCGCCGTGCTGATCGGCCCGGTACGCCGCCCCGGGTGGCGCGATCCAGATCCGCCGCGCGCCGACTTCTTCGCGGCGAAGGGCGCGCTCGAGGCCGTGCTGCAAGCTCTGCGCGCCCCCTACGAGCTCGAGCCCGCGGCGCAGCCGTTCCTGCATCCCGGCCGGGCCGCGCAGATCAACGTCGCCGGCGGCACCGTCGGCTGGATCGGCGAGGTCCACCCACTCGTCGCCGCCGAATGGGACATCGAGCACACGGTCGCGGCGTTCGAGCTCGATCTCGACGCGGTCCCGGAGCCGGCGACTGCCGCGTATCGCGACGTGACGAGCTTCCCCGAGATCCGCGAGGACCTGGCGGTCGTCGTGCCCGACGCGGTGTCCGCGGCGCGGGTGCTCGACACCGTTCGCCGCAGCGGCGCCCCGCTGCTGCAGAGCGCGGAGGTGTTCGACGTCTATCGCAACCCCGAGACGCTCGGCGAGGGAAACGTCTCGCTGGCGCTGAGGCTGTCCTACCGCTCCCCGGACCGGACGCTCACCGACGAGGAGGTCGCGCAGCGGCGTGAGGCGATCGCCTCGGCGCTCGCCGAGGAGCTCGGCGGGAGGGTCCGTGCCTCGTAGCGCGGCGGTATTCGGAGCGGCCGGTTTTACGGGCGCGCTGACCGCGCGCCTATTGTTTCGGCACCCGTCGTTCGAGCTGCAGACGGTGACCGCCCGAAGCGACGTCGGAAAGCGGCTCGACGACCTCTATCCGCACCACCGCGTGCCCCTGACCCTCGAGGAGCTCGACCTCGACCGGCACGGCGAGGTCGAGGCCGCGGTCGTCGCCTACCCGCACGGCGCCGCCGCGGAGCTCGTGTCCGAGCTCCGCGCGCGGGGCGTGCGCGTCGTCGATCTCTCTGCAGACTTCCGCTTGCGCGACCCGGCCATTTACGCGCACTGGTACCGCGAGCACCCGGCGACCGAGCTGCTCCCCGGCGCGGTCTACGGGCTGCCGGAGCTCGGCTACCGGGAGCGGATCCGCGACGCCGACATCGTCGCCAATCCCGGCTGCTACCCGACGGCGACGCTGCTCGCGCTCGCGCCGCTCGCTCGCGAGGGGCTGATCGAGGACGTGGTCGTCGACGCCAAATCGGGCGTCTCCGGCGCCGGCCGGGCGGCGACCGACGCGACCCACTTCGTGACCGTCGACGAGAACGTCACCGCCTACGGGGTGCCGCGTCACCGTCACACGCCGGAGATCGAGCAGGAGCTCGCGAGATTGGATCCCGCCCACCCCGACGTGCGGATCACGTTCACGCCGCACCTGCTCCCGCTCGACCAGGGCGAGCTCGTCTCCTGCTACGTCACCTCGAACGGGGCGCTCGACGACGTCGACCTCGACGGGCTCTACGCCGACATGTACGCGGACGAGCCGTTCGTCGAGCTGAGCGCGGCGCCGCCGGGCGTGCGCGACGTCCGCGAGACCAACATCTGCCGGATCTCGGTGCATCGCGACGCCCGCACCGGCCGCGTGATCGCGTTCGGCGCGATCGACAACCTCTGGAAGGGCGCCGCCTCGCAGGCGGTCCAAAACCTGAACCTGATGTTCGGGCTGGACGAACGGGAGGGCATCTCCTGATGAGCGAACTGTTCGGCTCACGCTGGGTCGAGAAGCCCCGGCACACGACCGAGCTCGAGCAGACGCTGTTGCCAGCCGGCTTCCGCGCCGCCGGCGTCGCCGCGGGACTGAAGCCCGAGGGCCTCGACGTCGGCGTGCTGGTCTCGGAGGTCGAGGAGACCGTGTCGGCGGCGCGATTCACGACCAACGCCCGGGTCGGGGCGCCGGTCACCGCGTCGCGCGCGGCGGACCTCGAACGGCTCCGCGCGGTCGTCGCGAACGCCGGCGGGTCCAACACCGGCGACGGTCAGCGCGGGCTCGAGACGGCGTACGCCACCCAGCGGCTCGCGGCAGAGCTGCTCGGGATCGAGCCGTCGCAGGTCGGGGTCGCGTCGACCGGAGTGATCGGCTCCGAGCTCCCGCGTGAGCCGCTGCTCGCCGGCGTGCGCACGGCGGTCGCCGGGCTCGGCGACAGTGCCGATGAGTTCTCGCGCGCGATCCTCACGAGCGACCGCGCTCCGAAGCGGGCGTGCCTACAGGTCGAGCTCCCGAGCGGCACCGTCCGGCTCGCGGCGCAGGCGAAGGGCGCGGGAATGATCTCGCCCCGGTTCGCGACGATGTTCTGCTTCGTCCAGACCGACGCCCAGCTGTCGCCCGCCACGCTCGACCTGCTGACGGGCGTCACCGTCAAGCGCTCGTTCGACCGGATCAGCGTCGACGGGCAGCTGTCAACCAGCGACACCGTGTTCGCGCTCGCGAACGGGGCCGCCGGGGTACGTGTGGAGCCCGAGAGCGAGGACGAGCTCCGCCTCGGCGAGGCGATGGACGCGCTGCTGCGCGGGCTCGCGCTCCAGATCGTGGCCGACGGCGAGGGCTGCAAACGCGTCGGGCGGATCGTCGTACGCGGCGCGGGCGAAGTGGTCGAGCCGGTCGCACGGGCGATCGCGAATTCGCCGCTCGTGAAGACGGCGCTGCACGGAGGCGATCCGAACTTCGGACGGATCCTGCAGGCGGCGGGAGCCGTGTACCCGTCGGGCGACGGATTCGTCGCCGACCTCGAGATCGAGGGACGGCCCGTCGTGTCCGCCGGCGAGGCGTTGATCGACGATCTGCACGAGCTCGAGCCGCTCGTCTCCGGCGAGGAGGTCGAGTACGTGCTGACGCTGCCGGGATCGGGCGGCGAGACCGAGGTGTTCTTCTCCGATCTCTCTGCGGACTATGTCGTCTTCAACTCCGAGTACACATCCTGACCGTGCGCGACGTCGCCACCCTCCTCGAGGCGCTGCCATATATCCGCGAGTTCCATCGCAAGACCGTCGTGATCAAGTACGGCGGCGCGGCGATGAGCAACGACCGCCTGAAGGAGGACTTCGCGCGTGACGTGGTGTTGCTCAAGTACGTCGGGATGAACCCGGTTGTGGTACATGGGGGAGGGCCCGAGATCACGCACTACATGGAGCGGCTCAACCTGCCCGTCGAGTTCGTCGACGGCCTCCGCGTCTCGGATGAGGCAACGGTCGAGGTCGCCAAGATGGTGCTGGTCGGGAAGGTCAACAAGGACATCGTGCTGCTGATCAACCGCCACGGTCAGCCCGCCGTCGGGCTCTCGGGCGACGACGGGTTGCTGTTCCGGGCCAGCCGCCAGCCGTCGCCGAGCGGGCAGGACATCGGGTACGTCGGCCGGATCGATCGGGTCGACGTCGACGTGCTCAACCACATCGCCGAGGACTACATTCCGGTCGTCGCGAGCGTCGGCGCCGACCGCGAGGGCAAGTCGTACAACATCAACGCCGACGAGGCGGCCGGCGCGATCGCGCGGGCGCTGTGCGCCTACAAGCTCGTGTTCCTGACCGACGTCGCCGGCTGGCTGCGCGACCCGGGCGATCCCGGCACCGTCACCTCGGAGGCGACGGCCGACGAGGTCGAGGGCGCGCTCGCGACCGTCTCCGGCGGAATGCGGCCGAAGCTGCGGGCCGCCGTCGACGCGATTCACGGCGGGGTCTCCTACGCGCACATCGTCGACGGGCGGGTGCCGCACTCGCTGCTGATCGAGCTGTTCACCGACGCCGGGCAGGGGACGCGGATCGTGCCGGCCAAGTCGGTGTCCGAGTGACCTCGACCCTCGCCCAGCTCCAGCAGCTCGAGCGCGACTACGCGATCCCGACGTACGTCCGCAACCCGGTCCAGTTCGTCCGCGGGTCCGGGGTGCGCCTGTGGGACGAGCAGGGCGACGAGTACCTCGACTTTCTCGCGGGGATCTCCGTCCTGAACGTCGGCCATTGCCACCCGCGCGTGGTCGAGGCGATCCGCGACCAGGCCGGGAGGCTGACGCACGCGACCAACCTGTACTACACCGAGCCCGCGTTGCGGCTGTCCGAGGCGCTCGCACCGAGCTCGCTGGGTGGCAAGGTGTTCCTCACGAACTCGGGCGACGGAGGCGGTCGAGGCGGCGATCAAGCTCGCGCGCCGCGCGCGTCCGGGCGGCGAGGTGGTGGTGCTCGAGCGAGCGTTCCACGGCCGCACCTACGGGTCGCTGTCGGCGACGCCGCAGGAGTCCAAGCAGGCGCCGTTCGCGCCGCTGGTCCCCGGGTTCGTCGTCGTGCCGAAAGACCCGGGCGCGCTCGCGGCGGCGGTCGGCGAGCGCACCGCCGCCGTGCTGGTCGAGCCGATCCAGGGGGAGAGCGGGATCCTCGTCGTCGAGGACGAGCTGCTGGCCGTCGCGCGCGAAGCGTGCGACCGGACCGGGGCGGCGCTGATCTTCGACGAGATCCAGACCGGGATGGGCCGTACCGGAACTCTGTGGGCGTACGAGCAGACCGGCGTCGTGCCCGACGCGATGACCGCCGCCAAGGGGCTCGGAGGCGGCGTTCCGATCGGTGCGCTCGTCACCGGGGCGCGGCTCGCGGACACGTTCCAGCCGGGCGATCACGGCTCGACGTTCGCGGGCGGCCCGCTCGCCTGCAGGGCGGCGCTCGAGGCGCTCGAGATCTGCTCCGACCCGGCGCTGCACGAGCACGTCCGAACGCTCGGCGCGGCGCTCGCGGCGGGGCTCGAGCGGCTACCGTACGTGGCGGCCGTTCGCGGCCGCGGACTGATGCTCGCGATCGATCTGATCGACGGGGAGGATCGCGCCGGAGCTGGCGCTCAGAGCGCTGCTCGAGCAGCGCGCTGGTGGTCAATGCGACCGGCCCGGCGACGATCCGGCTCGAGCCGCCGCTGATCGTGTCGGAGGAGGAGATCGACGACGCGCTCGGGCGGCTAGAGGCGCTCGGGTCTTGACCGTCGGGGACTACCTGCTGCCCGAGGGGATGACGCTAGCGGACGCCGGCAAGGCCGTCGGCGAGCTGCTCGACGTCCGCGACGGTCGCACGCTCTCGGGTGAGCGCGCCTACTACGACACGTTCGACGGGCGACTCCATGAGGCGGGTCGCGTCGCGGTCTGGGAGGACGGGTGGCTGATCCTCCAGGATGTGTCCGCCGATCGCGTGCTCGCGCGCGCCCAGATCGCCAAGCCCGGCGGGCCGTTGCTTGCGGGAGATCTGCCCGACGGCGCGCTGCGCGCGTCGCTGTCGAAGCCGCTCGCCGAGCGGGCGCTGCTGCCGCTGGTCGAAATCCGCAATCGGGAGCGGTTGCTGGACGTGCTCGACTCCGAGCGCAAGACCGTGGTGCGGATGCGGCTCCAGCAGCCGGCGCTCGGGCGCCGGCGGCTGCGGGCCCGCGTCCACGTCGTGGCGGTCCGCGGCTACGACAAGCAGCTGCGCCGGGTCGGCGAGACGCTTACGGCCGGGCTCGGGCTCGAGCCCGCCGGCAAGACGCTGATGGACGAGGCCGTCGCCGCATCCGGGGCGCACGCCCGGCGGTGCGTCGTCGAAGGTTCACGTCGCGCTCCGCCGCGACGAGCCCGCCGCGCTCGCCGCGGCGTCGGTGTTGAAGGCGCTGCTCGAGGTGACCGAGGCGAATATCCCCGGCGCCGTGTCCGATCTCGATCCGGAGTTCCTCCACGACCTCCGCGTGTCGGTGAGGCGGACCCGCGCGGTGCAGCGGGAGCTCCGCCATGTGTTCGAGCACGACGCGCTGTCGCGCTTCCGTGCCGAGTTCCGCTGGATCCAGCAGGTCACCGGCGACGTCCGCGATCTCGATGTGTACCTGCTCGAGTTCGACGAGATGCGCACGCTCGTCCCCGAGCCGATCCGGGCAGATCTCGACGCGCTGCACGAGGTGCTTACGAGCCGGCGGGCGACCGCGCGGCGCAGGACGGTGCGGGCGCTGCGCTCCGAGCGCACGCGCGCGCTGCTGTCCGGGTGGTCCTCGTTCCTTGACCGACTGGCGGCGGACGTTCGTGGCGCGGCCGCCGGTCCGAAGGCGGAGCGGCCGATCGGCGAGCTCGCCGGCGAGCGGATCGCGAAGGTCTACGCGCGGATGGTCCGCATGGGCGCCGCGATCGGTCCGGACAGCCCCGCCGCCGACTACCACGAGCTCCGCAAAACAGGGCAAGGAGCTCCGCTACCTGCTCGAGCTGTTCGGCGCGCCGATGTTCAGCGAGCATGTGGTCAAGCCGATGATCAAGTCGCTGAAGGCGCTCCAGGACGTGCTCGGCCGCCACCAGGACCGCGAGGTTCAGGCCGCGACGCTCCGGTCGCTGCGGCGACGCCGTCGCCGCCGCCGCCGCCGCTGACGGCTCGCCGGCGGCGCTGATGGCGATGGGGGCGCTGGTCGAGCGGCTCGAGGAGGACCAGTACGCGGCGCGCGAGCAGTTCGCGTCGACCTTCGAGAAGTTCGCGTCCAAGCACCGGCGAAAGCGGGTTCGGGAGACGTTCGGATGACGACGGTCCTCGCCACCTACAACATCAAGGGCGGCGTTGGCAAGACCTCCGCCGCCGTCAACCTCGCGTATCTGGCGAGCCGCGACGGGGCCCGGACGCTGCTGTGGGACCTCGACCCGCAGGGCGCCTCGACCTACCTGTTCCGCGTCCGCCCGAAGGTGAAGGGGGGAGGCCGCAAGCTCTTGCGGCGGGGGAGCGACCCCGCGCGGCTGATCAAGGGGACCGATCACGAGGGCCTCGACCTGTTGCCCGCCGACTTCTCCTACCGCCACATGGACCTCGTGCTGGAGCGATTCAAGCGGCCCACGCGCCGGCTGGCCCGGGTGATCGAGCCGCTCGGCGACGACTACGACTACGTGTTCCTCGACTGCCCCCCGAGCATCTCGCTCGTCTCCGAGAGCGTGTTCGAGGCAGCCGACGCGCTGCTGGTGCCGGTCATCCCGGCGACGCTTTCCTCGCGCACGCTCGGGCAGCTCGAGGGGCTCGTCAACGGCGACCCGGCGGTGCTCGCGTTCTTCTCGATGTTCGACGCGCGCAAGCGGCTGCACCGCGAGGTGATGGAGAGCATGCGCGCCGAACACACGAGCGTGCTCCCGGCTGGAATTCCGGCGTCCGCCGAGGTCGAGAGGATGGGCGCAAAGCGAACGGTGCTTGCCGGCTTCGCGCCGAACGGACGGGCGGCGACGGCGTATGAGTCGCTCTGGCGCGACGTGCTCGAACGGCTGGGGCAATACCCTTCGCCGCCGCAGTGACTGATTCGATCCCGCAGCCGACCGCCTCGTACGAGGCGAATCCCGCCGATGTCCACCGCGTGCTGCTCCTGTACAGCGGCGGGCTGGACACGAGCGTGATGCTGCAGTGGATCCAGGAGCACTACGGCGCCGAGGTGGTGACGCTGACGGTCAACCTCGGGCAGCCCGGCGAGGACTTCGAGGTCGTCCGCGACAAGGCCAGCCGGCTGGGCGCGACCGAGTCGCACGTGGTCGACGCGCGCGAGGAGTTTTCGCGGGAATACGTGGCGCCGGCGATCAGGGCCAACGGCCTGTACGGGCTCGGTTACCCGCTGTTCACCGCGCTCGGCAGGCCGCTGATCGCGAAGCTGGCGGTCGAGTACGCGCGGAAGACGAGGTCCGACACGGTCGCGCACGGCTGCACCGGGAAGGGCAACGACCAGGTACGGATCGAGGCGACGATCGCGACGCTGGCGCCGGAGCTGAAGGTGATCGCGCCGGTGCGCTCGTGGCGGATGGGACGCGAGGAGGAGATCCGCTACGCGCGCGAGCACGGGATCCCGGTGAAGGGCGGTACCGAGGTCGTGCCCTACTCGATCGACGACAACGTCTGGGGTCGCTCGAGCGAGGGTCGGTGGATCGAGGAGCTCGACCACGCGCCCGAGGACGACGTCTTCCAGCTCGTGACCCGGCCGGAAGAGGCCCCCGACGAGGCCGAGGTCGTGACGATCGAGTTCGAGCGTGGGGTCCCGGTCGGCCTCGACGGCGAGCGGCTCGATCTGGTCGAGCTGCTCGAGTGCGTGGGCGCGATCGGAGCGCGCCACGGAGTCGGAATCGTCGACCACATCGAGGACCGGATCGTCGGGCTGAAGGTGCGCGACATCTACGAGGTGCCGGCCGCCGCGATCCTGTTGCCCGCGCACGCGGAGCTCGAGCGGCTGGTCGGCACGATCCACCAGAACCAGCTGAAGCCGATCCTCGATCAGCGCTGGGCGTACCTCGTCTACGCAGGGCTCTGGTGGGAGCCGCTGCGCGAGGACCTGGACGCCTACATGCTCGCCGCCAACGAGCAGGTGACCGGGACGATCGGCATGAAGCTCTACAAGGGCTCCGCGCGGGTCGTGACCCGCGAGTCGCCGAACGCGGTCTACGACCAGCAGCTCGCCGGCTTCTCCGAGTCGGGCGGACTCTTCTCGCAGTCAGCGTCCCCGGGATTCATCGAGCTATGGTCCCTGCAGTCGCGGATGGCGTGGAGGGTCAGGCATGGAGACGAGGGTTAGGAACTCGAGATGATCTATCGGCTTCTCGGACGCGGGCTCTGGGGAATCATCCGCGGGTACTTCCGCCATGAGTTCCCGCACGCGCGCCGGAACCTGGCGATCGCAGGAATCGCGGGCGTGGCGGTCGCGGTCGCCCTCAGCGGCGCTCGGCGGCGATCAGCGCCGGACGCAGGTCAGAAAGCCTGAGGTAGACGGCGAACACGAGCGCCGCCGTGACGAGCACCGCCGGCCAGGCGCCGATCGCCTCCCCAAGCGCGTGCGAGAGCGCGAACGCCACGACCCCGATCCCGGTGAGCAGCGCGGTCATCCGCGGCCCGTGCCGGCGCGCCCAGATCGCCACGCACGGCAGGGCGAACACGAGCAGTACGACGCCGCCGAGCGGCCGGGATCCGGACGCCACCGCGACCCCATAGCCGGCGATCAACCCGATTGCGGCGAGCGCGGCGGTCGGAAAGCGCATCGCCAGCAATTATCCGCCAAGCGGGAGAGAATGGCGCCATGGCCCGGCTGATACGAGATGGCGTGGCGCTCGCCTACGACGACGCCGGAGCGGGCGACCCGCCGATCGTGTTCGTCCACGGCCTCGCCTGCAACCGTGGCTTCTGGCCCTTCCAGGTCGAGCATTTCGCCGCCCGCCACCGCGTGATCGCGGTCGACCTTCGCGGCCACGGCGACAGCGACGCGCCGCACCAGCGCTACCGGATGCAGGCGCTGGCGGACGACCTAGCGTGGACCTGCGGGCAGCTCGGCGCCGTCCAGCCGGTGCTCGTCGGACACAGTATGGGCGGGCTGGTCGCGCTCGAGCTCGCCGCCGCCCAGCCCGAGCGGGTGCGGGCCGTCGCGATGATCGACTCCGTGCTCCTGCCCGGAGGGAATCGGGCTGGCGTGGTGCATGCGGAGGTCGCCGGCCTCCGCGGGCCGGATCCCGACGGGACCCTGCGCGACTACTACGGGCGTTTCTTCGGCCCGGCCGACGACCCAGGGCTGGCAGCGTGGGTCCTCGACCAGGCGGTGCGGACGCCCCCGTACGTCACCAGCTCCGTCTGGGAGGAGTCGCTCGAGGGCTGGAGCGACGCGGGAGCGCTCGCGCGCGCGTCGGTGCCGCTCGCGTACCTCGACGCCGGCTCGCCCAACGCCGACCTGGCGCGCGCGTCCGCGCTGCAGCCGGGGTTGATCATCGGCCGCACGATCGGATCCGGGCACTTCAGCCCGCTCGCGGTCCCCGAGCAGGTCAACGCGATGCTCGAGCGGTTCCTCGCGATCGGGCGGTAGAGCACCCGAGTTCGCCTGTCGCCTCGAGAACGATGGCGAATTACTTCGCTATACGAGGGGCAAATCGCCAAAGTTATGGCCGGGCCGAAGCAACTGCCGGAAATTGCCGCCGATCCGAGCTCGGAGGCCCCGGATCGTCCGCCTCGGCGCCTATCCTCGAACACCCGTCGATGAGCTCTCCCTGCGCCCACCTCCACGTCCATTCCGAGTACTCGCTACTCGACGGGGCGTGCAAGATCGAGAAGCTCGCCGAGCGGGCCGCGGCGTTCGACCAGCCGGCGCTGGCGCTGACCGATCACGGCGTGATGAACGGCGCCGTCGAGCTGTTCACGGCCTGCCGCAAGCACGACGTGAAGCCGATCCTGGGATGCGAGGCGTACGTCGTCGAGGACCACGCGCGGCGGGCTCCCGGAAAGCTCGATCGCTTCCACTTGACGCTGATCGCGGCGACGCCGACCGGCTACCGAAATCTCGTGAAGCTGTCCTCTGCGGGGTTCCTCGAGGGCTTCCAGCGCGGCAAGCCGTCGGTCGATCTCGAGCAGATCGCCGCCCACGCCGACGGCGTGATCGCGCTCACCGGCTGCCTCCAGAGCCGCTTCTGCCAGCACCTGCTCGACGGGCGCGCCGCTGAGGCCAAGGCCCACGCCGAGCAGCTGCTCGACGCGTTCGGCGCCGACAACGTCTACTTCGAGGTTCAGAAGAACGGGCTCGCCGAGCAGGATCGCGCCAACGAGGGAATCGTCCAGATCGCGCGCGCGCTCGGGCGCCCGCTGGTCGGAACCGGCGACGTGCACTACCTCCGTCGAGAGGACTACCACCACCACGCCGCGCTCCTGTGCGTGCAGACGAAGTCGACCCTCGCCGAGCCGAAGATCACGTTCGACAACAACGAGTTCTACCTGCGTTCGAGCGAGGAGATGGCGAAGGCATTCGCCGAGTGGCCGGAGGCGCTCACCTCGACGATCGAGATCGCCGAGCGCTGCGACGTCGAGCTCGAGCTCGGCCGGCAGCTGATTCCCCGCTACCCGACGCCCGAGGGTCAGACCGAGGTCGAGCACCTGCGCGGGCTGGTCGAGACGGGGCTCCGCGAGCGGTACGGAGATCCCGCGCCTGCGCAGGCGGTCGAGCGCGCCGAGTACGAGCTCGGCGTGATCGAGCGGATGGGATTCGCCGGGTATTTCCTGATCGTCTGGGACTTCGTCAAGTACGCGAAGGACTCGGGGATCGCCGTCGGTCCGGGACGCGGCTCGGCCGCGGGATCGCTGGTCGCGTTCTGCCTGCAGATCACCGACGTCGACCCGCTGCGCTACGACCTGCTGTTCGAGCGCTTCCTGAATCCCGAGCGCGTGTCGATGCCGGACATCGACATCGACTTCTCGGTCCGCGGCCGCGAGCGCGTGATCCGCTACGTGACCGACAAGTACGGCAAGGAGTCGGTCGCGCAGATCGTCACCTTCGGCAAGATGTTCCCGCGCGCGGCGACGCGCGACGCGGCCCGCGTGCTCGGCCACGACTACGGCGCCGGCGACCGGCTCGCCAAGCTGATCCCCGATCCGATCATGGGCCGTCCGCCGAGCTTCGAGGACTGCCTCAAGCCCGGCCAGCCGCTGCGCGCCGAGGTCGACAAGGAGCCGACCGCGCGGCAGATCGTCGACGTCGCGCAGGGGCTCGAGGGGATCGTCCGCAACTCCTCGATCCACGCCGCGGCAGTGGTGATCGCCGACCGTCCGCTGACCGACATCGTGCCGCTGCAGATCGCCGACGCCGGCACCGACGAGAACGGCGAGAAGGTCTTCCGGATGGTCACGCAGTTCACGATGAAGCCGGTCGAGCAGCTCGGGCTGCTGAAGATGGACTTCCTCGGGCTGCGCAACCTCGACGTGATCGAGGACGCGCTCGACATCATCGAACGCTCGACGGGCGAGCGGCCGGACATGACGACGCTGCCGCTCGACGACGCGAATACGTACGCGATGATGGCCCGCGGGGACTCGGTCGGCGTGTTCCAGTTCGAGTCCGAGGGGATGCGCGAGACGCTGAAGCGACTCGGGCCCTCCGAGTTCGAGCACCTGATCGCGCTCAACGCTCTGTACCGGCCCGGCCCGATGGAGAACATCCCGGCGTACACGCGCGCCAAGCACCACCCCGAGACGATCACGTACACCGACGAGCGGCTGCGGCCGATCCTCGAATCGACCAACGGCGTGATCGTCTACCAGGAGCAGGCGATGCAGATCGCCAAGGAGATCGCGGGCTTCAGCGGCGCCAAGGCCGACGACCTCCGCAAGGCGATCGGCAAGAAGAACCGCGAGGCGATGGCGAAGCTGAAGCCGGAGTTCTTCGAGGGCTGCCGCAAGTCCGGCACCGATGAGCGCGTGACCGAGCAGCTGTGGACGACCAACGAGCGGTCGGCCGACTACTCGTTCAACAAGTCGCACTCCGCCTGTTACGCGCTGATCGCCTACCGCACCGCCTGGCTGAAGGCCAACTACCCGGCCGAGTACATGGCGGCGCTGATCTCCTCGGTGATGGACACCAAGGACAAGGTCCCGTTCTTCGTCGCCCAGGCCGAGCAGATGGGAATCTCGATCCTGCCGCCGGACGTGAACCTGTCCGATCACGAGTTCGTCGTCGTCGAGCGCAACATCCGCTTCGGGCTCGACGCGGTCAAGGGCGTGGGGTACGCCGCTGTCGAGGCGATCAAGGAGGCCCGCGACGCAGGGCCGTTCACCGACCTCTACGACTTCTGCTCCCGCGTCGACGGCCGCGCCGTCAACAAGAAGGCGATCGAGGCGCTGATCAAGTGCGGGGCGTTCGGATCCACCGGCGCAACCCGCAGGGGGATGCTCGACGTGCTCGAGCAGGCCCAGGGGGCCGGGCAGAAAGCCCAGCAGGACGCGCTGATCGGTCAGGGCTCGATCTTCGACCTCGACGTCGCCCCGGATGCGGGCTCCGCGCCTGCCGCGGTGCCGAGCCACGCGCCGATCCCGATGATCGAATTCGACCGCAACGAGCTGCTCGCCGCCGAGAAAGAGTCGCTCGGACTGTTCATCTCGGCCCACCCGCTGAAGGACGTCAGGGTCGCGCTCGCCGCGGCCGCCGACTGCCCCCTGACGGAGCTCTCGAGCCGTCGCGACGGAGACTGGGTCACCGTCGGCGGGATGATCGTCTCGGCCAAGCGGATCCGGACCAAGAAGGGCGACCCGATGATGTTCGCGACGCTCGACGACCTCGAGGGGTCCGTCGAGCTGGTGATCTTCGGCAAGGCGCTCGACGCCAGCGGGGACGCGCTCGCCAACGACTCGATCGTGCTCGTGCGAGGCCGGGTCGATCACAAGGACCGGGAGCGCACCTGTCTCGTCGTCCAGCAAGTCGACCCTTTCGACCCGACGCCGGAGGAGGTCCAGCTGGCTGAGGAGCAGGCGGCCAAGGCCGCGCTGCCCCCGAGCGCCCTGCGCCTGCGCCTCGACGCCGCGTCGCTCCCCGCGTCTGCGCTGCGCGAGCTCAAGGAGCTCTTGGCCGGCTTCCCCGGCGATGCCGAGGTCGTCGTCGAGCTGATCACCTCCGCGGGTCCGCGGCAGCTACGGCTCGGCCTTGACTTCCGGGTGTGCCAGAGCGCCGGCCTTCACGCCGAGCTCGACGCGCTGCTGGGCCACGCGATGCGCGGCGTGGAGCGCCCCGCCCAGGTCGCCGCTACGGCCTAGCCAGGAGTACTGCTACTGCTACGGACGTGCGGCTCCCCGGGGATCCAGGGGCCGTGCCAGCCGCCGAACGCGGCCACCAGCTTGTCGGCCTCCTTCGGCCCCCACGACCCGGGTGCGTACGGATGCACCTCCGGCGGGTGGTCCAGCAGCGGCTGGACGATCCGCCAGGTTTCCTCCACCATGTCCTGGCGGGTGAAATGCGTGCTGTCGCCCACGAGCGCGGCGTGCAGCAGCACCTCGTAGGGCGTATCGCCCTCGCCGCCCTCTTGCGCGAACTCCATGTCGAGTTCGATCACGGCCGGTCCGGACTGATCGGCCCGGTGAGCGTCCAAAAGCATCCGGATCCCGGTTCCGGGATCGATCCTGAACACGATCTGGCTCGGCTCGGGACGGTGCCGCCCCATCTGGATGAAGTGGACACGGGGGGGATGCTTGAAGATCAGTCGCAGCTCCGTCCCTGTCACGGGGAGCCGCTTGCCGGTGCGGATGAACCAAGGGACACCCGCCCAGCGCCAGTTCTCGATCTGCAGCCGCAACGCCGCGAACGTCTCGGTCGTCGAGTCAGCCGCGACGCCGGGGATCTTCTGATAGCCGTCGTATTGGCCGCGGATGTAGCGGGCAGGGTCGGCTTTGTCCATCGCGCGGAACACCGCCTGCTTGGCGTCCTTGATGATGTCCGGGTCGCTGCCCGCGGGCGGCTCCATCGCCGCGGCCGCGAGCAGCTGCAGCAGATGGTTGACGACAACGTCACGTAGGGCTCCGACCGGGTCATAGAAGTGACCCCGGTCCTCGACGCCGAATTCCTCCGCGAGCGTGATCTGGACGCAGGCGAGGTGGTTGCGGTTCCACACCGGCTCGAGCATCGAGTTGGCGAACCGCAGGTAGAGGATCTCCTCTAGCCCCATCTTCCCGAGGAAGTGGTCGATCCTGTAGAGCTGCGGCTCGGAGATGTACTTGTGCAGGTCGGCGGCTAGTGCCCTGGCCGACTGGAGATCGTGCCCGAACGGCTTCTCGACGACCACCCGCTCGTCGTGCGAGACGAGCCCGGCCTTCGAGAGACCGGCGACCACCATCGCGAACAGTGACGGCGGGATCTCGAGGTAATACGTCGGGAACTTCACGCCCAGCCCCTTCAGGGCCTCGCTCAGGCGCGTGTATGTGCCGGCGTCGTCGAAATTCCCCTGCACGTACGAGAGCCGCGCGCAGAATGCGTCGCAGACGCTCTTTTCGAGCGTCTCGCCGCACGCCTCGATCGAGTCGAGCGCGTGCTGGCGGAGCTTGTCGATCGACCAGTCGTCAACGGCCACGCCGATCACCGGGACGTCCAGCAGCCCTCGCTGCTCGAGCCGGTAGAGCGATCGGAACGTCATCTTCTTCGCGAGGTCGCCCGTGATCCCGAATACGACCAGGGCATCGGCCTCGCGGGGTCTGCCGGTGCTCATCGCAGCGGCACCCTAGCGGGAGCGGGAGCTCCGCGCGGTTTTCCTTCGTGACCGAGTCGCACGACCTCGCTTCAGCAGCTTTCTCGCCTCCTCGACGTCGGCCAGCGCGGGGGAGCCGCCGTCGCGACCCGTCTCGAGCACGCACGGCAGCCGCTCGAACCGAGGGTCGGACACGAAGTTGGCGCACCCGCGCTCGCCGAGCAACCCCTCTCCCATGATCGCGTGGCGATCGCGATTCGACCCGAGCGCGACGAGCGAGTCGTTGAAGTGCAGCGCGCGGAGCCGCTCCAGGCCCACGAGCCTGTCGCATTCGTCGAGGGTCTGATCGAGCCCATCCGGGGTCGCGACGTCGTAGCCGGACGCGTACAGGTGACACGAGTCCAGGCAAAGGCCAAGCCGCTTCGAGCTGCCGGACGCGTCGATCAGGTCGGCCAGCTCCTGGAACGACCGTCCCAGCGTGCCGCCCGCGCCGGCGGTGTCCTCGAGCAGCAGGTCGCACCCGTCCGTCTCATCCAGGGCGTTCCCGATCACCTTGCCCGCGCGCTTGATCGCCTTCGTCACGTCTCCCGTCTTGGCCGAGCCCGGGTGCAGCACCACGCCGACCGCGCCGATGCCGGCGCCGACGCGGAGCGACTGGATCAGCGACGTCAGCGTCTTCGACCTCATCTCCTTGTCCTCGGTGGCGGGGTTCAGGAGGTAAACGGCGTGGATCAGGACGGCCTTGATCGAGCTAGGTTCGACCGCCGCCTTGAACGCCGCGAACTCGTCGTCGGTGTAGGCGGTCGGACGCCACATCCGCGGTGACTGGTTGAAGATCTGGATCGCGGCGCACTCCCGTTCGACGCCGCGCTCGACGGCCTTGTCGAGACCGCCCGCGTTGGACACGTGAGCGCCGATTAGCATGCGATGCGCACTCTATGCGTGTTCGCTTCGCACCATCTCCTACCGGGGCACTGCACATCGGGGGCGCCCGAACCGCGCTCTATAACTGGCTGCTCGCGCATCGCCCCGGCGATGGTCCGAGCGGTCGCGCGGGAACGCTCGTCCTACGGATCGAGGACACCGATCGGGAGCGGTCGACGCCGGAGAACGTCGAGCAGATCATCGACGCGCTCCGTTGGCTGAACCTCGATTGGGACGAGGGACCGGTGTTCCAGTCCGCGCGAGCGGAGCGCCACCGCGAGGCGCTCGAGCAGCTGCTCGCGTCGGGGGCGGCATATCACTCGCGCGCGACAGCCGAGGACGTCCGGGCGTACAAGGAGCTTCACGGCGCCGACCGCGGATTCCGCGGCGAGCCGGAATCGGATGGGGCGGTCAGGCTGCACGTGCCCGACGACGGCGAGACGGTCGTCGACGACATCATCCGGGGCGAGGCACGGTTCCCCAACGCGAGCATGGACGACCCGGTGATCGCCCGAGCCGACGGCTCCGTGCTCTACAACTTCGCCGTCGCGCTCGACGATCTGGACGCCCGGATCTCGCACGTCGTCCGCGGCGAGGACCACCTCTCGAACACTCCCAAGCAGTTGCTCGTGTTCGAGGCGCTCGGCGCCGAGCCGCCCCTGTACGCGCACCTGCCACTGTTGCTCGGTCCGGACGGCCGGAAGCTCTCAAAGCGTCACGGCGCGGCGTCGGTTCAGGAGCTGCGGGCGGCCGGCTACCTCCCCGAAGCGGTCGACAACTACATCGCGCTGCTCGGGGCCGGGTTCGCGTCCGACGAGGAGATCTTCGCCCTGCCCGAGCTGGCCCAGCGCTTCCGGCTCGAGAGGGTCTCCAAGAATCCGGCCGTGTTCGACGAGCGCAAGCTCCGGCACATGAACGGGATCTACCTGCGCAAGCTCGGCGACGAGGAGCTCGCTCGCCGCCTGGAGGAGTTCACCGGTCGTTCGGGCCTGCGGCCTGCGGCGGAGATCGCGGGCGAGAAGATCCAGACGCTGGACGAGTTCTGGCCGCTGGTCTCGTTCCTGTTCGACGGTCCGGCCGAGGATCCCGCGGCGTTCGAGCGCGTGATCCTCGCCGACGGCGGAGCCGATCGGTTGCGCGCCGCGCGGGACGCGCTCGCCGAAGCCGAGCCGTTCACGCTCGAGAACGTCGAGGCGGCGCTGCGCGGCGTCGTCGATCGCAGCGGCGTCAAACCGGGCGCCGTGTTCCAACCGGTGCGAGTCGCGATCGCTGGAACGACGGTTTCACCGGGTATCTTTGAGAGCGTTGCGCTCCTGGGACGCGGGGAGACGCTGGCTCGAATTGATCGCGCGCTCGAGCGCGCAGCTCTCTCGCAGTCCTAAACCGGCGCTCTGTTGATGCCGATATAGACGGCATGGCCCCCGCAGCAATAGCTGCCCGTTCAATGGCAACCCAACCTCATACACCCGAGCCTCCCGCGCGGAAACTGGCCGCCGTACCACCGGGTCCGACTGACCCGTACGCGACCAGGGAGCGCCATCACAACGAGGGCCACGGTCGCCGGCTGACGGCGGCGTTCGAGGCGCTCGAGGCATTCCCGGCGCTGGCCGAGTCGCGCAACCAGGTGATGCGGCTGTTCGAAGGCGCCGAGCCGCCGACCGCGGATGTCGTGGCGGCGGTCGAGGGCGACGTCGCGCTCGCGGTCACCGTCCTGCGGCTCGCAAACAGAGTCGAGGGCCGCGGCCGCGGCCGGATCGACTCGGTCGTGAAGGCCGTTCAGGTGCTCTCGCCGCGCGGCGTCAGGACGATCGCCGGCCGCGCGCGTACGTTCGACTTCTTCCAGCGCAGCCCGATGTGGAAGGGCATGCCCGAGCGCTTCCGGCTGCACGCGATCGCGACGCAGCGGGCCGCCGACCGGCTGGCGCGCGAGCTCTCCTACGAGGCCCGCGACCGGCTGATGATCACCTCGCTGCTGCACGACATCGGCAAGCTCGTGCTGGTGCACGCGTATCCCGGCTACCCCCGCCAGGTCCACGGCGACGCCCGGACGCCGGAGGAGCGCCTCCAGGCCGAGCGGCGCGAGCTTGGGGTCGACCACGCACTCGTCGGTGGCGTGCTCGCGCGGCGCTGGAGCCTGCCGCGGTCCGTCGCCAGTGCGATCGAGCGGCATC
This sequence comes from uncultured Solirubrobacterales bacterium, assembly GCA_963770735.1. Lineage (GTDB taxonomy): Bacteria > Actinomycetota > Thermoleophilia > Solirubrobacterales > Solirubrobacteraceae > Palsa-465. The sequence continues at coordinate 1,599,315 of CAVYRB010000003.1, forward strand.
ACGCCGAGGATGCGCAGGGCGACGCGGCGATGATCCGACTCGCCGACATGCTCGCTCATTACGCGCTCGGTGGATCGATCTCGCCGGCGGAGCTGCTGAGCGCCTCGCGCTCGGTCGGCGTGACGCCGCAGCAGCTGCGCTCGGTGATGTACGACCTCCCGTTGTCGGGCGCCGACTCGAGGCCGCGCGCGATCGACCCGTGCCCGATGTCCAAGCGCGAGCTCGAGGTCGTCCGTCGCCTCGCGCGCGGGATGGTCTACAAGCAGATCGCCTCCGAGCTCGAGCTGTCGACCAGCACGATCCGCACGCACCTGCACAACATCTACGGCAAGTTGGGGGCGCGTGATCGGGCCCAGGCCGTTTTGATCGCTACCGAGCGAGGGTGGCTGTAGGGCTGGACCGGCGGGACGCCGGTCCGTGGTAACTGCCGAGCAGGGTGGCTGTAGGGCTTTGAGCACGGGCGCCACGTCGCGCCCCCTGCTGCGCGAGGGCGCGACGTGGCACCCGTCCTCCAGCCTTCCGCGGGTCCGCGTGCGATCATCGCTGCGTGATCTCGATCACTTCTAAGAGCCCTTACGCGCTCGCGGCGCTTGTCGAGCTGTGTGGGCATGGGAATCGGGGGCCGGTGCCGATCGCGGAGCTTGCGCGCCGACGGGATATCCCGGCGCAGTTCCTCGAGCAGCTGTTCGCAACGCTTCGGCGCGCGGGGATCCTGCGATCCCAGCGTGGTGTCAAGGGCGGGTACGCGTTCGCGCGGCCAGCCGCCGAGCTGACGGTCCTCGAGCTTGTCGAGCTGCTCGACGGCCCCGTCGGCCAGGACGCCACCGGCGTGTTCGGCGACGCCGCCCGCGCGGCCCGCGAGGTGCTCGCGTCGAGGACTGTCGCCGAGGTCGCGGAGGCCGAGGCCCGCGAGGCGCGGGCGCCGATGTACCACATCTAGAACCGGCGCTGTTGACCGGCTGGGCCGGGTCGGCGAGGATCAGCCGACCACAACCTTTTGGAGGGTTCACGGAATGGCTGAGGCTCTGATACTCGAATTTGAAGGGGTGGGCCGCGACGAATACGACGCGGTCAGCGATCTGCTGGGGATCGACATGGGCAGCGGCGCCGGCGAGTGGCCGCCCGGGCTGTTGATCCACACCGCTGGTGCGACGGAGAACGGCTGGGCCGTGCTCGAGGTTTGGGAATCCCGCGAGGCCCAGGAGGCGTTCATGAACGAGCGCCTTGCCGGAGCGCTCGAAGAGGGCGGGATCGGCGGTCCGCCGAGCCGCGCGGAGTGGCTCGACGTCGCGTCACATCACACGCCGGGCGGCGGCTAGAAGACGGCCCAGTACCACGGTTGACACCCTCAAGCGAGCGCGCCAAAAACGGCTGAAAGTGACGCGGGGTCGACGTTTGCACGGGTACAGTCGGATGTCTGATGCGGTGGGGATCTCGAACCGTGGTGCGGTGGGCTTCCGTCTGCGGTGGGCTGACCGCGGCGATCGTGCTCCCGGCGTCTTCCTCGGCGGGCTCGCCCCAGCCGGTGAGGGTCGGAACCGCGCCTCACCTGGCGCGTGAGGCGCGCGTCGTCGGTGCGCTTGCAGCGAGCGCTCCGCTCCATCTCACCGTCGTTCTGAAGCCGCGCGACCCGGCCGGCCTCGCGTCGTACGCGGAGGCCGTCTCGACCCCGGGCAGCAGCGTCTTTCATGACTACCTCACGCCGTCGCAGTTCGCCAACCGGTTCGGCGCGACGCCGGGCCAGGTCCAGGCGGTGCAGTCGTCGTTGCGTGCGCACGGGCTGGCCCCGGGCGCCGTCAGCGCCAACCGGCTGTCGATTCCTCTCTCGGCAACCACGGGAGAGGCGGAGCACGCGTTCTCACTGACGATGCAGCGGATGGCGCTGCCCGGAGGACGGAGCGCGACCGTCGCGAGCGCTGCGCCGGCGCTCGATCCCTCGATCGCGAGCCACGTCCAGGCGGTGCTCGGGCTCTCGAGCACGAACCAGTTCCAACCGCAGTACGCGCGGCGTGCGATCCGAGGCTCGAGGCGCTCGGAGCTCACACATAGCGCCCGACACACGGCGACCGGGGGACCGCAGCCGTGCGCGGACGCGACCTCGGCCGGTTCCCAGCAGGGCGCGTACACAGCCGACCAGATCGCCGGCGCGTACGGGTTCTCGTCCCTGTACGGCTCCGGCGATGAGGGCCAGGGCCAGACGATCGCGATCTACGAGCTCGAGCCCGACGACCCCAACGACATCGCTGCCTACCAGAGCTGCTACGGGACGCACGCGAGTGTCGACTACGTCCACGTCGACGGGGGCTCGGGCTCCGGCGAGGGGTCTGGAGAGGCCGCGCTCGACATTGAGAACGCGATCGGGCTCGCGCCCAGGGCCAACTTCCTGGTCTACCAAGGGGCCGAACTCGAACTCGAGCGCTCCGGGCTCGGGTCCCTATGACACGTTCAACGCGATCATCACGCAGAACCGCGCGAAGGTGATGTCGGTCTCGTGGGGTGAGTGCGAGCCGTCCAATTCCGACGGCCTGCAGGCGGAGAGCACGTTGTTCCAGGAGGCGGCCGCCCAGGGCCAGTCGATCGTCTCGGCGTCCGGCGACGAGGGCTCGGAGGATTGCAACGGGCCGCTGCCGAGCATCCCCGACTTGTCGCTCGCGGTCGACGACCCGTCGAGCCAGCCGTTCGTCACCGGGGTCGGCGGCACCACGCTCAGCGGGCTGGGACCGCCGCCGAGCGAGTCGGTCTGGAACAACGGAGTGATCGCCGGTCTCACCGGCACCGGTGGCGCTGGAGGCGGAGGCGTCTCGCAGACGTGGCCGATGCCGGCCTACCAGAGCTCCGCGGCGCCGGCGCTGGACGTGATCGGGTCGCTGTCGTCGGGATCTCCGTGCGGCGCGTCAAGCGGCTACTGCCGGGAGGTGCCGGACGTTGCGATGGACTCCGATCCCGAACACCGGTTACATGGTCTACTGGAACGGGTCGCGGCTCGGATCCCACCTCCGCGGCGGGCTGGCAGGCGATCGCCGGCACCAGTGCCGCCGGGCCGGTATGGGCCGCGCTGCTCGCGGACATCAACGCCTCGAGCGGATGTCACTCGTCGTCGATCGGGTTCGCCAATCCGGCGCTGTACAGGGCCGCCGGCTCCTCTTACCGGTCGGACTTCAACGACGTGACCTCCGGCAACAACGACCTGACCGGGACGAACGGCGACAAGTATCCGGCCGGGGCTGGATTCGACATGGCGACGGGTCTCGGAACCCCGGTCGGCGGAGGGCTCGCCTCGTCACTGTGCTCAGCGACCCTACGAATCACCAGCCCGGGCACGCAGCGGAGCGCTCAGGGACGTGCCGTCTCGCTGCAGCTGAAGCTCGCCGGCTCGCCCGCCGGCGCGGTCACGTGGAGGGCCTCGAGGCTGCCACCAGGACTGTCGATCTCGCCATCGACGGGCCGGATCTCCGGCACCCCGACGCGCGGAGGGGCCTACTCGGTCGCGGTCTCAGGGACCTATCAGGGTGCGCCGCTGGCCCAGGTCGTGTTCGGGTGGACGGTGATCGGGCGGCCGACCATCTCCCGCGCCGCGCTGACAGGGGTCGGGGCGCGGCGCCCGACGCTGTCGCTGACGGTCACGAGCGGCTACCACGCCCCCGCGCTGCGCTCGCTGACGCTCGCCGTCCCGGGCGGTCTCCGGCTGAGCTCGAACAGACGGTTGCTGACGATCGCCGGCGCGCGCGGCCGCTCAGTCAAATTCACCTCCAAGCTCGTCGGCGGACGCCTGCAGATCGCGTTCGCCTCGCCCCAGACGAACGTCAGGATCAGATGCTCGGGGATCTCGGCGTCGCCCGGGCTCGCCGGGCGTGTCCGCGGCCATCGCGTCAGGAGCCTGCGGGTCACTGTGATCGCAGTCGACACCGCGCATCACCGCTCGACCGCCGGTGCCGCTGTCAGACCCGCCTGAGGTCGCCCGGTTTCGCGCGGGCGATGCTCGCTAGGGTTGCGCCGGAATGGCACGAATCCCGACCAACATTTCCCAGCATGTCGGCGAACCCCGATCGTGCAGCTGACGCGGATCGCGCCCGGCCGAAGGCGTCGAGCTGTTCGCAAAGCTCGAGGCGTTCAACCCCGGCGGGAGCGTCAAGGACCGGATCGGCGTGGCGATGATCGAGGCCGCCGAGCGGGAGGGCCGGATCGAGCCGGGCCGCACGACGATCGTCGAGGCGACGAGCGGCAACACCGGGATCGCGCTCGCGTTCGTCTGCGCCGCCAAGGGCTACGACCTCGTGCTGACGCTGCCCCAGGGGATGAGCCGCGAGCGGGAGGGGCTGCTGCGGCTGTACGGAGCCAAGGTCGAGATCACCGAGTCGCTCGGCGGGATGACCGAGGCGGTCGACGCGGCCCGCGCGCTCGCGACCAGCGACGAGGTCTTCCTGCCCGACCAGTTCTCGAATCCGGCCAACCCCGAGATCCACCGCCGCACGACCGGGCCGGAGCTCTGGGACGCGCTCGACGGGCGGGTCGACGTGTTCGTCGCCGGCGTCGGCACCGGCGGGCACGATCACCGGCGTGGGCGAGGTGCTCAAGGCGCGCAACCCGGCTGCACGGGTGGTCGCCGTGGAGCCCAGCCGCCTCGGCGGTGCTGTCCGGGCGGCCGCCCGGGCCCGCACAGGATCCAGGGGATCGGCGCCGGCTTCGTCCCGCAGGTGCTCAACCGGGAGGTGATCGACGAGGTGATCGCGGTCGACGACGAGGACGCGATCGAGACCGCTCGGCGGCTCGCGCGGCGCGAGGGCGTGCTGGCCGGGATCTCCGGTGGCGCGGCCGTGTGGGCGGCGCTCGAGATCGCCGCGCCGTCCCGAGTTCGCGCGGGCGCCGGATCGTGACGATCCTGCCCGACTCCGGGCGAGCGCTACATCTCGACGCCGTTCTTCGCTCCCTGAGCGCGGGCCCGCACCCTCGCTACGCTTTGAGCCATGCGTAATCGGGCCGTATCGCCCGCATGGCGCCGAGGTCCGGCGCGACGTCAGCGCCGCCCGAAGCCGTGATCCCGCCGCCCGCGGCGTCGGCACCTTCGAGATCCTCGCGACCTGGCCGGGCGTCCAGGCGCTGCTCGCCTACCGGGTCGCGCACGCGCTCTACGGGCCGGCGTGCCGCTGCTTGCCGCGGCTGATCGCGGCGGTCGCGCGCGTCGCTGACCGGCATCGAGATCCATCCCGCGGCGATGATCGGCCGCGGGCTGTTCATCGACCACGGGATGGGCGTCGTGATCGGCGAGACGGCGGAGATCGGCGACGACGTGACGCTCTACCAGGGCGTCACGCTCGGCGGCACCGGGTTCGCCACCGGCAAGCGCCATCCGACCGTGCAGGACAACGTCACGATCGGCTCGGGCGCCAAGCTGCTGGGGCCGATCATCGTCGGCCACGGCTCGAAGATCGGCGCCAACAGCGTCGTCATCCACGACGTGCCGCCGAACTCGACCGTCGTCGGCAATCCCGGCCATCCGGTGCGGGTCGAGGGCCGCCGGCCGGAGGGGCCCGACGCCGACTGGGTCCACCTGCCCGACCCGATCGCCGATGCGATCAAGGGCCTGGCGCGCCGGATCGCGGCGCTCGAGCGACGCCGGAGACGTCGGCCGCCGAGCCGCCGCCGAGGCGAGCGCCGCGCTCGGCCCGAACCCGGCCGGCGGCTAGGACCCGGCCGGTCGGCGCCGAACCCGGCCGGCGGCTGGCCGGACCCGGCCGGCGGCGCCGGCTCCGTCAGAGCCCGATGTCGCCCGTGCTGCGCGGGCTGCCGGCGGCAGCGGCGGCTCGCCGGTCTCGTCGCTCGACCGAAGTTCCGGCGCGCTGCGCACGAGGTACAGCGGCCGGCCCTTGACCTCGTCGTAGATCCGGCCGACGTACTCGCCGATGATCCCGATCGCGATCAGCTGGATCCCGCCGAGCAGCAGGATCGCGATCGTGATCGTGCTGAAGCCCGGCAGGTAGGAGCCGAGGATCCGCAGCACGATCACGACCGGGATCGCGATGAACGCGAGCGTCGAGATCAGGAACCCGAGCAGCGTCGCCAGCTGGAGCGGCCGGTGCGAGAACGACGAGATCGCGTCGAGCGAGAAGCGCAGCATCTTCGGGAGCGTGTACTTCGTCTCGCCGGCGTAGCGGGCGTCGCGGTCGTACGGGACGGCCGCCTGCGTGTAGCCGACCCAGACGGTCATCCCGCGCAGGAAGCGGTTGCGCTCGCGCATCGACAGCAGCGCATCGAGCGCGCGGCGGTCGAGCAGCCGGAAGTCGCCCGAGTTGTGCTGCGAGCTCGACCTGGGCGAGCCTGTCGAACAGCCGGTAGAACCAGCGCGCGGTCGCGAGCTTGAAGCGCGACTCGCCGTCGCGCTGCTCGCGGACCGCGTAGACGACGTCGCAGCCGGCGCGCCAGTGGTCGAGCATCGCGGGATCAGCTCGGGCGGGTCCTGGAGGTCGGCGTCGAGCATCACCACCGCGTCGCCGCGGGCGTGGTCGAGCCCGGCGGTCAGCGCCGTCTGGTGGCCGAAGTTCCGCGACAGGAACACGACGTGCACGCGAGGGTCGCTGTCGGCCAGCGCGCTCGAGGAGCATCGCGGCGTGCCGTCGCTCGAGCCGTCGTCGACCAGCACGAGCTCGAACGGCAGGCCCTCGAGCGCGCGAGCAGACCCGCGCGTAGAACTGCGTCGATCGTCGCCTCCTCGTTGTAGACGGGGGCGACGACGCTGAGCAGCTCGAGCCGCGCGGGCTCGCCGTCGCCATCGCCGGGCTGCACGTCATGGCTGCATCGCTACGGTCGACGGGCTCACGAGCCCAGGCACCGTGCCGATCGTGCGGGACGTAGCCGAGCAGCTGAATCAGCTGGATCACGCCGGTGATCACGATCGCCACGCGCCACAGGCGGCGGTCGCGTGGCCAGCGCCGCCAGCGGCAGCAGCCAGGCCACGTACCAGGGCAGCAGCGAGCTGGCGGTGACGAGCATCGCGACGTCGCCCAGCCGGCGCCGTCGATCCAGTCCAGCTGCCCGCGCCAGACGCGGCGCAGCAGCCACAGCAGACACGCCGACGAACACCACCGCCGAGCACGATGCCGACGATGTGGCCGACCGCTGCGAGCCCGAGCCGGGTTGCGATGAAGCCCGGGATGCTGTGCCAGTCGCCCTCGCTCTGGACCTTCTGCGAGCGTCGGGAGCAGGTGCAGCGGCCCGGAGCCGAACACCGCGAAGCCGAGCGCGGCGATCAGCGCGGCCGCGATCGCCGGCGCCGATCAGCAGATCGCGCCGCCGGTCCGGGCTCGCGCCGGGCCGCCGGCCAGCGAGCGCGAACGGCAGCAGCAGCGCCGGCGGTCAGCTTGATCGCCGGCCGCGAGCACGATCAGCGCGCCGCCGCGCCGCTCGCGGTGGCCAGCAGCGCGTAGATCGCCCGGCGACCAGCGCCAGCAGCATCAGCAGGTCGTTGTGGCCGCCGCCGACGCCGTAGAGCACGACCAGCGGGTTCAGCCCGAACAGCGCAGCCGCGCTGACCGGGTCCAGCCCGCGCAGCCGGGCGGCGTTCCAGACGAGCGCCACGGTCGCCAGGCTCGCGAACGCGGCGATCGCCTTGTACGCGAGCGCGCTGGCGGCGATCGACAGCGGCGCGAGCAGCGTAGCTGAGCACCGTGAACAGCGGCCCGTAGACGGTCGGGGTGTAGATCCACTTGGCGCCGATGTACGGGTACAGCGGGTCGAGCGCCATCGCGTGCGGACCGTGCGAGGTACGGGTTGGTCGCCGTAGATCGCGCCCATCCGCGCGTAGGCCTGGTAGCTGAAGACGTCGGTCGAGAACAGCGGCGGCGCCGAGCAGCACGAGCGCGTTAAGCGCCGCGATCGCCATCAGCACCGTGCGGCGCGGAGAGCCGGTCGGCCGCGCGCGACCGCGACCACGTAGCAGACGAACATCAGCGATCAGCACGCGATCAGCACCGCCGACGGCCGAGGTGAAGCCCGGCGCTCCCGAACGGCCCCGCGAGCCAGCTCGGCACGGGCGCGACGGATTCGGGCAGCAGCTGTCGGTGTTCGCGGCGGCGAGTCGAGATCAGCAGCCGCAGCACGAGCAGGCCGAGCGAGCCCGACGGCGCCGGCGCGGTCGCGCTCGGGCGGCGCTGACGCGGCCGAGCGCGCGCGCGCGAGCTCGACGGCGCCGTGCGGTGGCGCCGAGCGGGCTGTGGATGCTCATCGACGCAAGGATGCCCGCATGGTCACTGGTTCGCGTTGGGGCAACGATCTGACGAGCGGTGATCGGTAGCGCCGCTGTCCGCGGCGACGCGTGCGCGCTCGCGAGCGCCGCGGGCGCGCTCCGGCGCAGCGCGGGCACCAGCCACATCGCCTCGAGCGCGATCGCGCGTCGACATCTTGCTGGTCCCGCGGTGCGGTCACTGAACACGATCGGCACCTCACGACCCGGAACCCGCCAGATCGCGCGGTAGGTGACCTCGATCTGGAACACGTACCCCTCGGCGCGCACGGTCGGGCAGGTCGATCGACTCGAGCACCCGCGGCGGATGCACTTGAAGCCGCCGGTCAGGTCGCGGACGTGGACGCCGAGGATCGTGCGCGCGTAGAGCCCGCCGCCGCGGCTGATCAGCCGGCGCACCAGTCCCCAGTTCGCGCACCCCGCCGCCGTGCACGTAGCGCGAGCCGAGCACCAGGTCGGCGTCGCTCGGCCGCGGCCAGCAGGTCGCCGAGGTACGCGCGGGTCGTGCGAGAAGTCGGCGTCCATCTGGATCACAGCTCGGCGCCCGCCGGCGAGCGCCTCGGCAAAGCCGGCGATGTAGGCCTGGCCGAGGCCCGTGCTTGCCGGGGCGGTGCAGGACCTCGACGGCTCGAGCTCGGCGCGCAGCGCGTCGGCCAGCGCGCCGGTCCCGTCCGGCGAGTTGTCGTCGACGACCAGGATCCGGTACTGGCCGGGCGCCACGCGGTCGAGCTCCGCGGCGGCGGCGCGGCACGATCGGCGCGACGTTCTCGGCCTCGTTGTAGGTCGGGATCACGAGCCAGATCCGTGGCTGCATAGGCGGCAGAGTAGAGCGCACCCTAAAGCGCTGTCAGCGACCGCGCGCATACAGCCGGGCGAGTCGGCATCATGGAGGCGTCACGCAGAACCAGTCGCGATAGCGTGCCACCTCCGCGCAGCCCGTCCTGGATCCCGCACGCCGCGCCCGCGGCCGCCTACATCGACGCGGCACGCACAATCGGCGCCACGCCGCCGCACCATCGCCGGCGCCGCACCTGCGCGGGGTCTGGCGATCTGGCTGCTGATCGTGATCGGCTGATCGTCGGCCGGCTCGGGCGGCGGCGGCGCGGCGCACCGGCGACGTCCACGCTGCCGGCCTGTTCGACGCGGATCAAGAGGCTGTCGGGGAACGGCCCGGGCTCGATCGCGGGCGTCCAAGCAGCCGGCCGAGAACGCGGCGATCGACCGCACGCTCGCGTACACGCCGGCGATCCGGTCGCCGGCGCTCAGCACCGGGAGCTCGCGCTCACCTTCGACGACGGCCCCGGGTCCTTACACCCTGCAGCTCGTCTCGCGTCCTCAAGCAGATGCACGTGCCGGCCACGTTCTTCGAGGTCGGCGAATCGTCGAGCAGTACTTCCACGCGGGGACCGACGCGATCGTCGCGCACGGCTTCCCGATCGGCGACCACACCTAGTCGCACCCGACGATGTCGCAGCTGTCGGTCAGCCGACCAGCGCTCGCAGCTGCTCGAGCAGACGAGCGGCGATCGGCGAGATACGGCGCCCCGTTCCCGCGCCTGTTCCGGCCCCCTACGGCCCTGCGACACGGATACGCTCGCGCTGCTGCAAGCAGTATCGGATGCTGATGGTCTATGTGGACAGTCGACACGGAGGATTACAAGGTTCAGGTTCGGACTCAAATCTGACGATGA
>CAVYRB010000004.1:0-953578 GCA_963770735.1 uncultured Solirubrobacterales bacterium
GCGGATCGACGCCGCCGAGCCGCGAACATGACGACGATGATCACTTCGAGGGCGGTTCTGTTATCGACGGCGACCAGGACGAGGGCAGCCACCACGGCGCCCACTATCGTCCCGGCCACGCGCTGCACCGCAAAGAAGGTGGATTGCTGCAGGTCTGGCTTCATGGCGATAATGGCGGCGAGGGGCATCCAGTAGGCGTTGGGCAGCTGCAGTCCGAACGCATCGCGACGGCGATCGAGACCGCCACGGCGCGGATCACCGCGAAAAGGATCAGCGGGCGGGTCAGCTGCTTCGGCGCGATATCCCCTGGGATCTCGGCGACTGGCTGGGGCGCCGCGACCCGCCCGCGCGCCAGCCACATGATGAAGGTGTAAGTGATCCACAGTGCCGATCCGGTGAGCCAGGCGAGCGCCTGCTTCCACGGTTCGGTGTGGAGCAGGCCGGAGCGGAAGGCACCCGGAAGGCCGAAGGCGATGAGCGTCGGCAGGCCGAGGACGAGGATGAACCAGATATTGAGGAGATGGGCCGCGACGAATCTGTGGAGGCCGTATTTCGCCGCCAGCCCGCCCAGCACGTGGCCACGAAAGCGGCCAGCACCACGAACTCCCAAGGACCGCCGCCGATCCCGAACCCCAGGGCTGTCAGCAGCGCACCGGCCCCGGCCATCGTGGCCATCGCGAGCACCCGGGGACCGTATTCGCCGCCGGGGTCGCTCAGCGCCAGGAACAGCGCTCCGAAGATCGCACTAAGGAAGTACCTCCGCTCGTGAGGGAGCACGCCCACGATGAGCAGCAGTCCCAGCACGACCGCCAACACGGCGCCCCTGCGCAGGTTGAATCCCTGCCGCTTGACTTCGAACACTTTCCTCAGCTGAGTCATGCTCTTCGTGTATCCGGGTCTCTTCCGTGACTGCTGTGGTGAGGCGGCCCGATCGGCGGGGTCCGGCTGCCTCACCGGGCGTCGTCCCGTCCGTCGTCCCGATCCCGATCTGACCAAGCGACGTGCCGGTGCGCGCACGCGCGTCGCTGCGAGCCGTTGGCGCGACGGGAACTTCAGGGATCCAAGGAACACACTCGCCTCCTGCGTCGTTCCGTAGCGAGCTCTGGCGCTCTCACCCGCCAAGCCGAGGGCGGTGCGAGAGCGCGCGGGCCAGAACGAGACGCTGCTAGGCGGGCAGCGCGTTGAGTTCCTTCGCGAGCGCCTTGCCGTCGGCGTCGATTTCCTTCTCTTGGGTTTTCTCGGCGTGCGTGAGCGCCTTGTCGAGCTGCTCCTGCATGCGCGACTTTCCGATCACCACGAGCGCGGCCTGGCCCGTGTCGAGGTAGTCGCCGAGCTCCTTGGCATCGCCGCGCGACATGCCGCCCATGGCATGCCCGATCCCCCCGCCCGCCGCAGCGCCGACGACCGCCGCGCCGATGATTGACGGCGGGAAGATGATCCCAACGAGCGCCCCGACAGCGGCACCCGTCCACGCGCCGTGCTGGGTCGGCTTCTCGTGCTTCGTCACGTGCACCTTGCCCTCATCGTCCTTGTACACCAGCGCGACGTCATAGCTGCCCACCAGATCAGCCGAATGCAGGTCGAGCAACGTGTCGTAATCGGCATCGGCGTCATCACGATCCGCGTACACCGCCGCATACACAAACACCGGGTCGTCTTTGCTCATCGTCAAGCTCCTTTATGCGTTCGCTGAGTAGACGGCAGCGACAGCGATCTCAGCAGGATGCGACCACCGGGCTCGGGCCTTCCCCGACGATGCGGCCACCGCCGCCAGAAGTACGACCCTACGACGCCCACCCCCACCCCACATCGGCCAAAAAGGATGAACCACGCAGTCGCGATACCCAGCTCGACCCACGCGAGCACGCTCGGCGTGACCGCTGGGTGGCCCTCAGGCGGCTACGTCCGGGGTATCGGCCGGCGGGCGACGCATGGCGGGCGCTTCATCCTCGGACGAACCCCACCGCACCGCCGACCCGTTGGCCAACGGCGATCCGGCATCGCGACGCGAGTCGCGATCTGGACCCGGGATCGTGACCTTGACTTCTGTCGATTCGAGGCCGGCCTGCTCGATGACCTTTACAGCGTCAGATCGGCCCGTGACGCCGAGCTTGCCGTAGATCGAAGCGACGTGTGTCTTAACGGTCGGGCGTGCGAGGTGGAGGCGGTCGGCGATCTCTTGGAGCGAGAGATGCGTCCGCAGGAAAGCGATGAGCCGGAGCTCAGCGGGTGTGAGTCCGTAGTCCTGTCCCCGCCTGATCCGCCCTTCGAGACGCTGCAACCGGGCCGGAAGCGTTCCGGCGTCGGGATATCCCTGTAGTGCGTCGCCCGCAATCTGCGCGTGTTCGACGGCGCCCGCAACGTCGCCGAGGTCGAGGCTGATGTCGGTGCAACGCAGCGCTAGATCGGCGTTGAGCCATGGGCCCGCGCGGAGCAGCGGGCGGAGCCGCCGGACGTTCTCGAGCTGCCGTGCGGCCTCGGTCTGGTCGCCACGTTGGTTGTGCGCGAGCGCCGCTGCCGTGGATGCGATGGCGCCGTAAATCGTGTCGTGGAGGTGTTGCTGAGCCGCCAGCCAGCCCGCGTCGACCGCCCATCGTTGCGCGTCTCGCCGATCCCCAGGTCGTTGGCGGCGAAGACCAGAAAGGCGAGCGCGAAGACCCGAGTGTGGGCGAGATCGGGTCGGTCTTTTGAAAGCGCTAGTGACTCCCGGAGCACGGAGATTGCCTCATGCTGTCGGCCCAGGAGAAGGTACGCCGCACCCATGGCGCATCGGGTGCCGAGCGGACACTCGGTGCCCATCTTGTTCTCATTCGCGTAGGCGACCTCAGCATCGCGCAGCATCCGCGGGATGCCGTCCGGTGCCATGGCACTTCGCAGATGGGAGACTGCCGAGCGAAGCGATGCCCCGTCGGAAGCTGCGAACGCGGGCGAACGGTGCTCGGCCGCGACCAAGAACTGCCTTGCCCGGGCCGCATCGCCGAGGAACCCGAAGCACCATGCGGCCGCGATCGACAGCTGCGGGTCTGACTCGATCTCAGTGTCGGTGCAGCGGTCGAGCCAGAGCCGCAGGGTCTCGATCTGCCCGCGGCTTGCAAACTCGTCCCGAGACGCAAGCGCGATTCGGCCGGCGTGAGCGAGGTCGCCGGCCTCATGCGCGAAGGCGAACGCCTCGCCAGACAATCCGTGGCGCTCGCACCAATCCGCCGCCCGTCGCAAGTACACGGAAAGCAGCTCCGGGTGGCGCCGGTTGAGCTCCGCACGGAGGAGATCGCCGAACAGATGGTGGTAGCGGTACCACTCGCGGTGATCGTCGAGCGAGACGACAAAAGCATTGGAATGCGCCAGCGCCTCGAGCGAACCGGCCGCGTCGTGTATGCCGAGCACTGCATCACACAAGGGCGCCGTCATCTGATCGAGGATCGACGTCCCGAGCAGGAAACGCTTGAGATGGTCCGGCTGGCGCTCGAGCACCTCTTCCAAGAGGTAGTCGGCGATCTGCTGCTGATCGCCGGACAGACCGGCGGCCATCACGGCTGCATCGTGACGGCCGCGCAGCGCCAGCGCGGCCAGCGCAACCGCGGCGGCCCAGCCCTCCGTCCGCTCGCACAGAGCCGCGGCCGCCGCCTGCGACAACTCCAGTCCTGCGCTCGCGGCAACATCACGGGTCTCCATCGCGTCCAGAGCGAGGAGCGCGGTCCCGACCTCGAACAGACCCCCGCTCGCCCGGAGCCGGCCGAGCGGCACCCCCGGATCGCCGCGCGTGACCAACACCAACTGACAGCCGCACCGAACCTCCTCGACGAGAAATGCGAGAACCGCGCGGCTCTTCTTAGCCGTTATGACATCCACATCATCCAGTACCAGAACGAACGGGTCGCGCTCGCCGAGGTCCGCCGCGAGGAGCGGAATAGCGACTTCATCGACCCGAGGCATCCGTCGTGCCAACTCCTCGAGGAGCTCATCGCGAACCGGGCCAGTGCGCTCGAGGGCCGCCACGACACGGGCGAGCAGCACGACGGAGTCGTTGTCGCCGGGGCCGAGCTGCACCCACCCGCTGGCCCTCGGATCCAGATCACTCCACTGCGCGACAAGCGTCGACTTCCCGTAGCCGGCCGGCGCAGAGACGAGCACCACCCGGCTGCGCTCAGCCGCCTCCTGTAACGCAGAGAGGCGAGGTCGCGTCACTACCCAAGGCGGGAGGGTGGGAACTCGAAGCTTCGACTCCCACAGCCGCGGCCTGGTCCCGGAAGGGGCAACGCTACTAATCGCTCGGCCCTCCGCGCCCCCCCGCTCCCCATACCAGCGCGACTTCGGCACAGGCCCACGACCCGCCAATCTCAAACGCCGACATGGAGGCCAGGTGCCCCCACGCCGTCTGGTGCTCAACTGTCTTGACGACGAACGTACGCACGGCCATCGCCGCACTCAACGTAGGCCGCGACCGCGCCAACATCTCGGACAAGTCGGTAGCTCCATTTGCGCGAACCAGATCCCGATTACCTAACGCTCAACAACGCCGTTCGGCCGCATCAGGAGATGCCACTTCGCGGGGCCCAATACATGGACGGTCTCGAAGGTACCTCGGCCTGATCGGCGCGGGATCCGTGAAAACCACGCGGAACCCCGTCGGGAAACTGCGATATCGGCGGCGCGTCGTACGGGCGCAGAGGGCTGGGGCGCGATCGCGCCCCAGCCCGCCCTCAGGGGACCGTCGGTAGCCAGTGAAGGCTGATTCAAGCTCCCGCTCCAGTCCACCGAGACGTCGGAGGCGACGACGACCTCCTGCGTCGTACCTCGCGAACACCCATGGTGAAGTCGCCGGTGACGGGATCCACTCGAGCGACGGGATTGGCACCGCGATATCAGCCAAAGTGGCCGATCACAAATGGACCGCCCTCGACGTACCGTAACGGCACCATCGCCAGCCAGCCGAAGCGTCCGAACAAGAACAAGTCCCGCAAGACTGCTTCGCTGACGCCTGCGGAGACGCGCGTCCTGACGCTCCTTACCACGTATCAAACGCTCGCCGGCATCGGTAGCCAGCTCGGCATCGGGCGTCCCACCGTGAAGACGCACGTCCAAAACATCTACAAGAAACTCGGGGCCACCAAACGAGCCGAAGCAGTCAAGCTAGCTGAGACCGCGGGCCTCCTGCCGGATAGCGCCGTGCTGACGAGCCGGAAGGATCTCGGGATCGCGTTGAGTCACCAACGTGCGCTGCAGGATCCGCGAGAGCGTGGCGGGCAGCTCGAGATCGAGCGGGAGACGGGGGAGCTCGACCAAGCATCAGTTCAGAGGGGTCCGGTACCGAGATGAGTTCCCACGCGCAGGTTGAACCGTCCGTCGGGGCCGGGGCCGCGACGAAGCGCGCCGGCGCTGCGAAGATCGCCTTGATCACGCTGGCGGCCGGCCAGTTCGTGATGGCGCTGGACACGACGGTCATGAACACGGCGATCGCAACGGTCGCCAAGGACGTCGGAACGACGGTGACCGGGATCCAGACCGCGATCACGCTCTACACGCTCGTGATGGCGTCGCTGATGATCACCGGCGGGAAAGTCGGTCAGATGATCGGGCGCAAGCGCGCGTTCGCGATCGGATGCATCATCTACGCCTGCGGCTCCTTGACCACCGCGCTGTCTCACAGCCTGGCGGTGCTGATGTTCGGCTGGTCGTTCCTTGAGGGCTTGGGGGCGGTGCTGATCATGCCGGCGATCGTGGCGTTAGTGGCGTCGAACTTCGCAAAGCCCGAGCGTCCCCGCGCATACGGGCTGGTCGCCGCTTCCGCCGCGATCGCCGCGGCGCTCGGACCGCTGATCGGCGGCATCTTCACCACCTATGCCTCGTGGCGATGGGTGTTCGTCGGGGAGGTGCTGATCGTGCTGGTGATCCTCGCCCTGGCTCGTCGCATGAATGACACGCCGGCCGAGAAGGGAGCCCGGCTGGACCTGATGGGCACGGCTTTGTCCGCGCTCGGACTCGGTGCGATCGTGTTTGGGATCCTGAAGTCGGGGACCTGGGGTTTCATTAGACCGAAGCCTGACGCTCCCGAGTGGCTCGGGCTCTCCCCCGTGATCTGGCTGATCTTCGCCGGCGCCGTCGTACTCGTCGGGTTCGTGTGGTGGGAGGGCCGGCGCATCAAGCGCGGAGAGGGCGTGTTGGTCGAACCCACGATGCTGCGCAACGTCCAGCTCCGCAGCGGGGTCATGTCATTCCTCTTCATGTTCCTGATCCAGGCCGGCATCTTCTTCACCGTCGCTCTGTTCCTGTCGGTCGCGCTCGGAATCTCGGCGGTCCAAACCGGCGTCCGGCTGCTGCCGCTCTCGCTCTCCCTGCTCGTGTTCGCCATCGGCGTCCCCAAGCTGCGCCCCAACGCGAACCCGCGGCGAGTCGTCCGTGTTGGCTTCATGCTGCTGTTCGCGGGTCTCGTGCTGCTGGTCGCTTTGCTCGACGTCGGCGTCGGCCCCGAGATCGTGACCTGGCCACTATTGCTCGCCGGCGCCGGCCTCGGCGCGATGGCCTCGCAACTCGGCAGCGTGACCGTCTCAGCCGAGCCTGACGAGAAGAGCGGTGAGGTCGGAGGGCTCCAGAACACCGGCACCCAGCTCGGCGCGTCGATCGGCACCGCACTAGCAGGCGCGGTGCTGATCTCCGCGATGACAGCGGCGTTCTTCACCGGCATCCAGAACAACCCCAACGTTCCCTCCAGTGTCGTCTCAAAGGCACAGACGCAGCTTGCAAGCGGGGTGCCGTTCATGTCCGAGGCCGACGTCAAGTCCGCGCTCTCCAAGGCGAACGTGCCCTCCGCGACTGCCGACGAGATCATCAACGTCAACAAGCAGAGTCAGATCGACGGGCTACGCACCTCGGAGGCCATCCTCGCACTCCTGGCGCTCATCGCCCTCCCGTTCACTCGAGGGATACCGACCGTGCAACCCGGGGCCCAACCCAAGCCGACAGCACCCGGGGGGTAGAGAAGACGCTCGCCTCGCGAAACGAAGACGCGACCGCCGCCAGCGGGCGGGAGTTCGCATCAGCGCCTCGATTCCAATCATCCGAATGCAATGACGGCCTCACGGCCGCGGCCAGCGACCATCCCTTCACGTTGACTTCACAAGTCATGCCGGTGCAGGGGCATCCGGAGGTCTCGGACAGCGCCACCGTGCGGTCCGATAGAGCCAGCGACTCGTTCGCGGGACTGTCAATGGCGCAGGCCGCGCTCGCGTTCGCCTCTGCCCGCCACGCGGATCAGTACCGGGAGATCGACCACGCACCCTTCATCGCCCATCCAATCGAGGTCGGCTCGCTGCTGCACAGGGACGGGCAGCCAGACGAAGTCATAGCTGCCGGTTTGCTTCATGACCTGCTCGAGAAGACCCACACTACGGGCGCGGAGCTTCAGCGGCGGTTCGGCGACTCCATCGCCAGGCTTGTCGAGTCGGTCTCAGACGATCCGTCGATTGACGACTACGAATCGCGCAAGCACGAGCTGCGCGATCGCCTAGCGCACGCCGGCTCCAACACGGTCGCGATCTTCACCGCGGACAAGATCTCCAAAGTCCGGGAGCTCGCGCTGCTGCCAACCTCAAGCCTTGACGAAACCACGACCCGCGCCAAGCTCGCCCATTACAGGGCGAGCCTGCAGATGCTCCGCACAGTTGCCGGGAACAGCGCCCTCGTCGACCTTCTTGACGCCGAGCTCGACCGGCTGCCGCACACGGATCTCTCACGCGGCGCGCGATCCGACGCGACGTAACCTCCGTCGCGGCTGGCGAGGACCGCCAGCAATGACGCGGACCACGAACCCTTGCTCGTAGGATCGGTCGGACCAATCGGTTCGGGCCCACGCAACGGTTGCCTACGCGCTACTGCGCCTCCTCCGCTTCGAGCTCGTCCTCGAGCACGGCGATGACGATCCCCAGCGCCTCGGCGATGTTCAGGGCAGCGTCCATCGTCCGTGCCGTGCCGACGATCGGAGCGACGGCAATCAGGATGTTCTGAATCTGCTCGACCGTGACCCCGGCGTCCATGGCAGGGCCCACGTGTAGGAGATAGGACGCCGCAGGCGCGCCGACGGCCGCCAACGCGGCGACCCGCGCGGCAACAAGCGCGTTGGCGTCCAGTTCGCACCGCGCAACCGACTCCGCTGTCATCGCGGCAAGGGTGTCAAGGACGGGTGTCTCGGGCGCTACGTCTGTCATTGCATTTCCTTGGCTCGCGGACTGGGTCAATTCCAACGATCGCGCCACGACGCGGCTTCGCATCACCCGGACGGGGTGAAATTCACGATTTCTGCAGGTGTCGGGGGGCCCTCGTCTCGGGCGCTGAACGGACCTTGGGAGGGTGGCTTGGCTTGGTCGCTGTCAAGCCGAAGAGAGCCCCGCCGGCGTCGCCGGCGGTACGACGAGGATCCGGTTCTTCGGCTTGACAGCTCCCGGCGCCGGCGCCCGCCCTCGGTCCATGTTCAGCGACCGAGGAGGTACCCGATGAGCGAGAGGACGCCGCGCAAGCAGGCCGCCCGGCCAAGCCGGAAAGTCACCAGCCTGGCGATCGATCAGGACCGGCTCGAGCAGCTCTGGAAGCTGACGGCAGCCGAGCGCGTCGCCGCGGCGGAGGCGGGGGCAGCTGACGCTCGGCGAGATGCTGCGCTGGGCGGCCCGGGCGCGGCACGAGGTGCCGCTCGTCAACGGCGAGTTCTTCTTCATCACCGCGCTCTCCGCCGACGCGGAGGACTAAGCACGCCGGGTGCGGGCCCGACCCCTCCCAGGATCGCGCGCTACGCGCGCGTGGGGTCGGGGATCGGTCCCGCACCCGGCGGGGCCTCGGCAATCAGGAGGGTCAGATGACCACCACGCAAACCACCGAACTGCGGACGATCGCGCTCGCTCAGATCCGGGCGGAGCGCAACGTTCGCGAGCTCAACCAGCGCGACGTCGACGCGCTGGCCAGCTCGATCGAGCTTGTCGGCCAGCTGGTGCCGGCGATCGTGTACGCGGACGGCGACGGCTACGTGCTCGTCGCCGGGCACAAGCGCTATGCCGCGCTGCGCAAGCTCGGCCGCGACGCGATCCGCGCGGAGGTCCGCGGCCGCGACGCCGAGCACTCCGAGCGAGCGGTCGAGAACATCGTCCGCACGCAGCTGAACCCCTACGAGGAGGCTCAGGCGGTCAAGGCGATGCTCGAGAGCGGGCTCAGCGAGGACGGCGCCGCGAAGGCGCTCGGCTGGCCGAAGGCCAGGGTGACGGCGAGGGTGAAGCTGCTCGAGCTGCCCGAGCAGGAGCAGGAGATGGTCGGCGCCGGCGCGATCGCGCTCAGCTCGGTCGACCAGCTGCGCAGCATCGGCCAGGTCTCCCCAGAGCTGCTCGACGTCGTCGTCGACTACCTCGCCGACGGGAACGAGTGGGCGGCCGCGTGGCTCTCTAGCCAGCCCGGCTGGGTGCTCGACGCCGCGCTGCGCGAGGGCAACTCGAAGGCGTTCGCCGAGCTGCTGAGCCAGGTCGACACCTACGAGCTCGCCGCGCTGAGGCTCGGCAAGCGGACCGAGCAGCTGGTCGAGGAGGCGACCGGGCTGAAGAAGCAGCTCGATCGCTACAGCTACAGGCCGCCGGCCTTCCGATTCACCGACGAGGACGTCGACCAGGCCCGCGCGGCCGGGGTGCTGATCGAGTTCGAGAACGGGACCCCGGTAATCGTCGACCGGTCGCTGTACCGCGAGCTCGCGAAGGCCGCGATCCTGCGCACGACCGAGCAACTGCGCGAGCAGGCCGCCGCCGCGGCGGAGGCAAAAAAGCAGGCCCGCACGCGCACCGGCGGCCATCTGGAGGATCCGGTCGCGGAGGCGCGCCGGGCCGAGAGTCGGCGGATCCGCGAGCTCGGCGAGCAGGCGCACGGCGTCAACCTCGACGTCGGCGCCGCACTGCTCAACGGCCTGTCCGTGCTCGACCCGGCCGACATGGACGTCGCCAGGTTCTTCGTCCTAGGCCGACATCGGCCTAGGACGAACTGGGCCGACGCCGGGACTATGCCGAGATGCTGCTCGAATCGGTGGCGGCGAGTCGCGTCGGCGGGCTTCTGGTGCTGCGGAGCGTGAGGAGCTGTCGGCATAGTTATCCGAGACTCTCGAGGAAGGCCAGCAAGTCGTCACCGGGCGTGTAGCGACCCGGGTTGACCGAGGTAGGCGCGACGAGCGCGAGGGCGCGTTCCTTGATCGTCATGTCGGCGTGGATGTAGGGCTGGGTCGAGCGAACGTCGGCATGTCCGAGCCACAGCGCGATCACGGTGCTGTCGACTCCGGCTTGGAGAAGCGCCATCGCGCAGCTGTGCCTGAGCACGTGGGGGTGCACTCGTTTGCCTTTGAGCGACGCGCATCGCTTGCTCGCGGTCGCGGCGTGGGTCGCGACGCGGCGCTCGACGGCATCGCGGCTGAGCCGGCCGCCTGTGCGGGTCGGGAACAGCGGATCATCGGGTCTGCCGCCGCGCTCGGAGATCCAGACGGCAAGGACCGCTTTGGCTTCGTGGGTAAGCGGAACAGCCCGGTGTTTGCGCCCCTTGCGTTCGACCCGCACGCAGCTGCCGGTGCCGAGCGTGACATCGCCGCGGTTGACGGCGATGAGTTCGGAGACGCGCAGCCCCGCCTGGATCGTGAGGGTCAGCATCGCCCGGTCGCGGCGGCCCTCCCAGCGGTCCTGCGGGGGTGAGTCGATCAGCGCGTGGGATTCCTCGGCGGTCAGGAACGTGACGGCGCGTCGTTGGAAGCGTTTGGGTGGGATGCTGAGCACCCGCCCGATCACGGCGGCGTGCTCGGGGTGACGGACGGCGGCGTAGGAGAACAGGGATCTGATCGCGGTCAGCCGCAGGTTCCGGGTGCGCGCACTGTTATGGCGCTCGGTCTCGAGGTGCTCGAGGAACGCAACGATCACCGTCTCGTCGAGCTCGTCCCACTCCAGCGCCGAGGGTGCCTTGCCGGTGGTGTCATGCACGAAGCGCAGTAGCAGACTCAGCGTGTCGCGATAGGAGCCGATCGTGCGCGGGCTCGCGTGCAGCTGCTTGACCAGACGGTCGCTGAAGAACGTCTGCAGGGTCGGGGCGATGAGAGTCATGAGCGGGCCTCCTGGCCGGTGTCGAGCAGGCCGGCGGCACAGGCCAGCAGCTCCGGCGCTGCTGAGAGGTAGTAGTAGGTGTAGGACGGATCGCGATGCCCCAGATACGTGGCGAGGGCCGGCAGTCGCGACTGGACGTCAAGGCCGTCGCGATACCAGGCGAGCAGGGTCTTCACAGCCATCGTGTGCCGGAGGTCGTGCAACCTCGGGGGAAACGGCGCGTGCGCCC
The DNA here is from genome assembly GCA_963770735.1 of uncultured Solirubrobacterales bacterium. GTDB lineage: Bacteria > Actinomycetota > Thermoleophilia > Solirubrobacterales > Solirubrobacteraceae > Palsa-465. The sequence goes on from CAVYRB010000004.1 coordinate 11,329, forward strand.
CCACCCCGGCGGTCTGACAGAGACGTCGGAACGTAGCTTCCACGGCGCACGGGTAGAGCCGGGTTCGGCGCAGCGACACGAAGAAGCTCGCGTCTCGGGGATCCGGGCAAAGCTCATCGCGCCGACGCGCGTAGCGCTCAAGCGCCTCGACGGTGCTCGCATGCAGGGGCACGTAGCGCGACTTGCCGAACTTCGAGTCGCGCACGAGCAGCACGGCCTCTGCCCAGTCGACGTCGGTGCGGTCGAGCTTGATCGCCTCGCCGATCCGCATGCCGGTTGCGGCGAGCAGGCCGATCAGCGTCTCGTAGGTCGCCGCGCACAACGCCTGGCGAATGCCTCCCCGCGCCTGCCCCATCAGCGCCACGATCTCGGCGTCGCTGTAGATGAACGGCGGCCGGCGCTGCCGGCGAAACCGGATCAGACCGGTGGGTGGGATCTCCGTCCGCGGGTCGATCCCGACCATGTAGCGCGCGAAGCCGCGCACGACCAGCAGCCGCATCCACGGCACCACGCTTCCGCGCGGCACCTGTGGCTCGAGCGCCCATGCCAGCGCCAGCTCAACCGTGACGTACTCGGCGCCGATCGTGTCGAGATGAGCGCCGAAGCGCCGCAGCAGGCGGGCGTGGTCGTGGAGCTTGTAGCCGAGCGAGCGGCGAAGCCGCAAGTAGTCCTCGACGTGTCCGACGAAGGCGATCATCGTGCCGCTCCCGGCCAGCGGCCCGCGCCTGTCGCAGCCGAGCGAGATCGACTTTGGCGTAGATCGCCGTGCTCTCGAGGTGCTTGTGGCGCAGCACCTGGCTGATCTCGATCAGCGAGGCGCCCTCGCGCAGCAGCTGGCTGGCGAGCGCGTGACGCAGGCGATGTGCCGGAACGCGCTCGATGCCCGCCCGGCGGCACACGTCACGCACGACCGATCTCACCCCGGCCGGCCTCGATCGGTCTCGTCGGAGCGTGCTCGCTCAGGAACACGCTGCGACTGTCATGGTTGTTGCGCAGCCTCAGGTAGGCGACCAGCGCGTCACCCACATCGCTGGGCAGCGGCAGACGGGCGCGCTCGTGACCCTTCCCGTCGATCTCGATCTCCCCGACCCGCCAATGCAGATCGTCGAGTCCGAGCCGAGCGACCTCGACCGTGCGCAGGCCAAGACGCGCGAGGAGCATCAGGATCGCGAAGTCGCGAACGCCCACCCGGCGCGAGCGATCGCACGACTCAAGCATCCGCTCGATCGCCGGCCGGTCCGGGAACTGCGGGATGCCCGCCTCGCGCCAGCGCCCCACCGACGGCACCGCCTCGGCCAAGCCCCGGATCCGCGAAGCCCCGCATGCCCAGATAGCGCAGCAACTGGCGCAGCTGGTTCGCGTGGCAGCACACCGATCCTGGCCTGACGCGGGCGGACTCGCGCAGCAGGAATCCGGTCACGTCCGCGCCCGTGAGGCCGCTCCACCCCGAGCTCATCCTCAGCCGAGACCCGTTCCGCGAGGAAGCGAGCGCGCCAGCCGCGTGTAACCGCGGACCGTCTCAGGCGAGAGCGCCCGCTCACCAGCCAGCCAGGCGCGGTATTCGTCGAGGAGCCGCTCAAGCGGGGCCAGTCGCCTCGCGGGCTCGGGCGCGACCACGGCCTCCTCCCGCAAGTAATCCAACAGTGGCATCACGCCCGCCGACGGCAAGTGCCCGTGCTCGGCGACGTGATCGGCAAGGAATGCCTGCAACACCTCGTCGTTGAGCTGGTCGACGTCGACGTCCTTGCGGTCCATCCAGCAGCCCAGGTGCCCGAGCGCCGTGAGCGACCGCGTCACGCTCAGCGGCGAATACCCGAGCTCCAATAAACGCGCCCGGTACCCATCCACGCACGGACCGAGCCGCCCAGGCTTCCTGCGAGATCCCGACATGATCAAACCTCCCGGCGGAGCTCACGCTCCAACCCTCAGAAAGGACAGTCGGGTGCCGAAACTATGCCGACGCTCACCCCAGGGATCCACCCGCCTCCCGGAGGGGGAGTCGAGCACACACGATGATCAAGGCTGTCGGGAACCGGGTCCGGCTGCGTGGCGACTCTGAACGTGTAGTTGGCCGCTCCGCTGAGGCCAGCTTTCGTCGGGGGAAGCTGAGCGCGAACAGCTCGGCGGTCGTGACGCCGTTGGGATTGGTCGGAATCTTCTCCCCGGGAGGGATTGGCGGCACGTAGTGCGAGCCGCCGGCGGCGGATGCGCACAGGATCAGCTTTCGGCCACGGCTGGGAACATCGAATGTCACCTGCTGGGAGATGCAGGTGCCCATCGACCACCCCATCAGATCAAACTGTGAGAGCAAACGTGTCCTCAGCCATCTGCTGAATCGACGGCGTCTTTCGCGACGGGTTGTTCGTGAGTCGCGACCCCCCGGTTGTCAAACAGCAGCACGCGGTGGTCGCCAATCATCTGAGCGATCAGCTACGGGTCTCACTCCGCCATCGTCCCTCCGCGACCCATCACCATCACCAACCACGGCCCGCGGCCACCGACCCCGTAGCCGATGTCGATACCGTTCGCGTGGATGTGCTGCACCGGCCCGAGCGTCGGCGGCGCCGCAGCCGAGGCGCGGATGAGCCCGCGCTCGGGGCCGCGCCGAGCACAGCCGCCGCAGCGACCAGTGCCAGCGCCGTTCGCAGTCCGCTCGACTCACGTACGCGCGAACCGACGCGTAGCTTCATCACGTTGCTCTCCAATGCTTCTGGATGATGAGTACGTCGCGATGGCCACGCCGCGGCGGTGCCCCGGCCGCGACGAGGCAGTCCCAACCGCCGGCTATCCGGCTTTGAACAGCGAGCCACGGAGCTGGTCGGGGACGAACAGCCCCCATCCCGAAGCTCGGTCATATCCCCGTGTCGCGTTGCAGCACGACGCGGTGAAGGTCGTGTTCGCGCCAATCGTGACGTCCCTTAGCGCCGCGAGGGCAGACCCGCGGCGCCATAACCGCGCGGCGAGGTTCCCCCAGCGCATCGAGGGGTGCGTGGCGCCGGCTAGGAGCATCGAGATTGCGCTCAAAGCGGTGGCCGACACGCTCGTGCCGCCCTCTAGCTCCCATTTGCAGTGCGCCGAGTCGACGCATACCGGGATCTCTCCCGCGGCTCCGGGTTGCGCGTTCGCGGCGAGGTCGGGAACCATGCGTAGTCGTGATCGCTGCCAGGGCGGAGCAGAAATCCTCGAGCTCGTTCCCCCACCGCCCCCTGCCTCGCCAGGCTGGTTCCACACCTGAAGCTGGCGCGGCGACTCGGCCGAGCCGTCGTAGCTCACACCGCCTGCGCCGGTCACGAACTGAGAGGACGCCGGGTAGGTGACGCTCGCGGTCCGGGTCGGCGGATAACAGCCACTCGAGCCGGTGTCGCCGGCCGCTGCGATAACGCTCGTCCCGGTGGCGGCGAGCACCGACAGCTCCCACTCCGACAGCGCCAGCTCGCTGCCGCTCAGCTGCGACTCGCAATAGTCGACGGTGATGTCGAGCACGTTCGGCGGGGAACCATTGCCCCCGAGCAGCTGCGTTAACGGAAACGCAAGCGGCGTTCCGCCATCGAAGTCGATCACAGAGAGTTTCGTCTGCGGAGCGAGCAGCGTCAGGATCAGGCCATCGAGCGCGACTTCGGGGCCGCCCGTCGGCGTGTGCGTGAGCGGCACTCGAGCTCGCGCGATCTGCGTCTCGGTGCCAGAGCCGCCGCAGCGGTCGAAATTGGCGAAGGTCGCCGGCTCCAGGTCGTGGACCGCGAGGATCGCCACGGACGTCCCCTCGCCGGTGAGCCCCGCCGCGAGCGCTCGCGGAAACCCGAACCGCTGGGCGATGCTCGTGCGAGATGGGACCGCGGACGGGCATTCCGGCTCGGCCGAGCCGTCGGCCGACGTGGGGGGCGGCGGTGAGGTGGCCGAGGCGACGAGTCCGATGACGCCGGTAACCCCTTCCAGCCCCGGCGGGATCTTCGGATTCTTGAGCGGCTCAACGAGGCCTTCTGCCCTGACGAGGCGCGTTCCGAAGTAGCGCTCCACCTGAGCCGCGGTGACGGTTCCCCACAGCGCTCCGTGCGAGGCGTCTGCGTGCAGTCTGATCCCGAGCTTCTCCAGCCTTCGGAGGTCGGTCGAGATCACCGATGGCGGGGCACCGTTTGCGGATGCGATCGAGCCGACTGTGCGAAACCGCCTGAAGCCCGGATTCGCCGGGTCCGCGGTAGCGTCGGCGAGCGTCGCGACGCGCGGGGCGTCGACCTTGAGCGCGAGCGCGACGAGCACGCGCGTGCTCCCGGGCATGCTCGACACCCCCGGGGGTAATGACGAGCAGCCGGCGCCGAGCAGGCCGGTGAGCACGGTGGCCACTGTCGCCCACAGCCGCCGGAGGCAACTCATGGTGAGTCAGCGCGTGGTAGTGGACGTGGTTGTCGAGCCCGTCGTGCCGGTCTTCGCTTTCGCGGCCCTGGGCTTGCCGTTCACGGGCGGCTTGACGGCGTGCACCTTGGCGCCGCCGGTCATGGTCGTGGTTGAGGGCGGCGGCACGTACTGCGCGATGTACGAGGTGAGGTTGTTGCCGCACATTGTCGGAACCCCGGCCGGGTTCGTCTGCGAGAAGCCGCTGTTGCAGGTCAAGCTGGAGACGCTGATCACCGGCCAGTGGTACTCGTTATCCGCCGAGGGCGACTTGTACCCGGGGGTCGTCTGGAAGTAGATCTTGCCGGTGTTGCCGTTGTTGACGAGGTCGATGTTGTAGAAGCCGCTGTAGTCGAGCCCGGAGATCCAGCTGGCCGGGTACGTGGTCACCAGCTCGTTGCCCTTGACGTAGCGAGTGAGCTTCGCGACGGTCCCATATCCGCTCTGCCCGTCGCAGAACGGCTGGACGCCGCTGTCGGAGTACTGCATCTGCGTGTCCATGAAGCACAGCGTGTTGAACCTGAACGAGTTGGTCCATGGGAGGTTCACCGAGCCGGTCTGCGGGGTGAACACGAGATAGGGGCCGCCCGGATCGCTCAAGCCGCGGGAGCTCAGCCACGCGCCCAGCGTCCCGCTGGTCCAGTCCGGCTGCGAGGAGCCGCTGATCGTCGACGGGTTGACGAGCTCGTTGAGCTGGTTGGCCGTCGCGACCTGCCAGGCGTTGTAGCTGTCGTAACTCGTGCCGGTGATCTGACCCGATGTCGTCGCCGAGCTGACGAGCGGGCCGCAGGGGTTGTTCGAGCTGACCGGGCTCGTGCACTTGCTGTCGTTGGCCTGCGTGAAGTTCTGCAGTGACCTAGCGAACAGCAAACCCGGGCCGTTCAGCATGATCACGTTCGAGTCCGTGTACGGCGCGCCGCCGACCCCCCACTGGTCGACCACCTGCTGGTAGCCAGCGTAGATGTAGTTGGCGACCTCGTTGCACAGGTACGCGGGTGTGAGGCCACCGTTGGAGGAGCTGGTGTCAGCGCAGGTCGTGCCCTCCACGTTCGGTGCGTTGCCGATTGGAGATCCGGCGGCCTGCCATGCCTCGTAGTGGTAGACCTCGGCCATCATCTGGAAGGCCTCCAGCTGGTAGGCGTAGTAGTACTGCTCCATCGGGAGCACGGCGTTGTTGTAGTAGGTGGTGTCATCGGTCGTGCCGGGGGCGGGTGTCTGCCCGAGCGCCTTGATGCAATCCGCGAGCACCCCGTAGGCACCGCTGCCGGCGGGGTCAAGACCGGTCCAGATGTTGGTCAGCGAGGTCCCGAGCGAGTACCCGCCGTCGGGGTAATAGCCGGCGTACGGCGAATCGTTCGCGTTCGCTATGAACTGCTGGATGTCGCCCGCACTCGGATCCGGGTTCGTCGAAAACGTCCCGCTGGCTGCGTTGTATCCAAGCAGGGTCTGGTACTGGATCCAGAGGTTGTCGATCCGGCTGGTGTAGGGGCCGATCGAGGTCGCCTCCAGGGTGTCGCACGTCTGGCGGTTGAGGTCATTGTCGATCGTCACCAGCGTCGAGTTGATCGTCGAGAGCTCCGACTGGATCTGCTGAAGCTGGTTGCTGATCAGCGAAAGCTGCGCCGATGCGCCGTTCGCCGCGCCGAAGCCCGACATCAGCCACGTCGACATCGAGTCCGACGAGGTAATGATCACGCCATCCCAGATCCCGCTCATCAGGGTGCTGAAGATCGAGCCACCACCGCTCGAAACCGAGGCCACCCTCGCCTTGGCGTGCTCGGGCGGACGGTCCTTCGAGGCCGCGCCGCAGCCCGAGAGGATCGCCACAATGGCCACCAGCGCGCATACCAGCACGAGTCGCAAGCGAGTGCCCCCGTTGCTCACCCCGGGTAGCTTACCTGCCGCATTCGCCGCTGAAAAGGGCACCGGACCGATCAGCTATGCGACTCTGCGTGACCGGCACGCTCAGTGCCGTTCCGCTGACGGGAATCCCGTCGCCAGTGCGGACCCTAGAGCCTCTGACCGGCGCCGCCGACCAACCCGTCGACGCTCGCTGCCTCCGGACTGTCGGGATCCGGACGCACCGAAACGGAGCTATCTGCCGCCACGACGCGCGACCACGCCTGCCGCCTGCAGTTGCTTCACCTGGCCGGCATCAACCCGCGTTCGCGGATCGTCCTCCCCCCAGGCGTAGCCACCGGTGCGCGAGGAGGGTTCCACAACCGTGACGGTGCGCACCGGCGCATCATCTCCAAACCGCGACCGCCCAGAGAAGCAGGAGTCGGCTGACGGGAGGTCGCAGCGCTCCCTCTCGCCAGAAGCGTCGCTACGCCGTCGCAGTGATTCCCCGCGGGAGAGCCTACGGTTTATCTAGCCGCGCAGGCGAGGCGCATCGGCATAGTTGCGGGATTCACATAATTCGTGCTAGGCCGACCTCGGCCTAGGACGAACTATGCCGACGGTCGAGCTATCAGGACAGCTTCGCCGAAGTCGCGCGCGGGAGCATTGTCGGTGGGCTTGTCGCGCTTGGCGGTCCTTCTCCCGTCGGCATAGTCAGCCGAGGCTGTCGAGGTACGCGAGGACGTCGTCGCTCGGGGTATATCGGCCGGGCTTGACGGCGGGTGGGGTGAGGAGCGCCAGCGCGCTTCCTTGATGGTCATGTCGGTGTGGACGTATTGCTGAGTGGAGCTGGTATCGGCGTGACCGAGCCAGAGGGCGATGACCGTGCTATCGACGCGGGCTTGCAGCAAGGACATCGCGCAGCTGTGCCGCAGCACGTGGGGGTGCACCCGCTTGCCGGCCAGTGACGGGCAGCACTGCTCTGCGGCGGCGACATGTGTCGCGACGCGGCGCTCGAAGGCGTCGCGAGTGAGGCGCCGGCCGGTGCGGGTCGGGAATACCGGGTCCTCGGGCCGCCCCGCGCGTTCGCGAAGCCAGACGGCGAGGACTGCTTGGGCGCCCTTGGTGAGAGGGACGGCCCGTTGTTTGCGGCCTTTCCCCTCGACGTGGACGTGCGCTCCGGTACCGACAGCGATGTCGGCGCAGTTGATCGCGGTCAGCTCGGAGACTCTGAGGCCGGCGTGGATCGCGAGGGTGAGCATCGCGCGGTCGCGGCGACCCTCCCAGCGGTCGAGTGGGGCGTCGTCGATCAATTCACGAGACTGCGGATAGGTGTCGCTGTCGCTCAGGCAAGCGATCCGATTGTCTGGGGGGCTCACCGAAGCGCTGCTGGCGCGCGTCCCCCTGGCAGGAGGGTGGCGCCTGGGCTAGAGCGGCAGCGGGTTTGGCCGCGTTGGGCTATGGGACGATCGGGGCGAGATGCGTGATCAACTCGCGCTCGTCGTGTTCGAGGGCGGCGTCCGATTTCGCGGTGGGGTAGGTCCCGAACACGCCGTAGGTGCGCCGATTATCGATCCAGGCGTAGCCGCAGGCGGGCGTGCACAGGAACCAGACGTGCCGTGAGCCGACGCGCACCGTCCTGGGCCTGAACCCGCTCCGGCGAGCGGCGCGGAGGTATGAGTTCAGCCGCGTGTCCACGCTGCGGCTGAGCGTGACATGGCCAAGGAGCCCGCGATGCGCGTCCTTGCCGCGTTGCCAGGTGATCGTGTAGTGGTCGCTGCCCGTTAGGAAGACGGCGGCAGCGGTGAGGCGGGCGGGCAGACGGGTAGGAAACAGCGCGGCGGGTCGGAGGTGGAGCCGCTCCAGATGCGCGCGCACCTGCAGCAGCTGCAGCTGCGCGCGCGCCGCCGGCGGGTCGACGGGAAGCAGGTTGCACCAGTAGTGGGTATCGATGGCATAGCGCAGCTTGCCGAATACGCGTGGGCTCAGGAATTGGAGGCGATCGAGCCCGAGCGCACCGGTGCGGGCGTTGACCGGATCGAACAGGAGGTCCGCGACAGCCTGCGCGGGCGACGGGGAGCTGGTTGCGAAAATGCTCGTGGAGAAAAAGAAGATCAGCCGGAACGGCGATCCATCGGGATTCCAGCCCTCGATCGTGCGGAATTGCGCCTTGGCGGGTTCGCTGGACCACGGATGCAGCCCGCTGGTAAGCCCACCGGGGCACGAGAGACCGTTGGCGCTTCCTGGGCCGGCTGGGGGCGGTGGATAGGCGGCCAGCAGCCACGGGTAGGCGACGGGGGTGAGCTGCTCCGCGTACCAGCGGCGAGCGGCGAGGTCGATTCTGTTCAGCGAGGCCTCGTCGCCGTTGAGGGTCCAATCTTTGGTGAGGATTTTGTCGGCGATGCCCATGAGCTTGCCGTAGTCGCTCACGAACAGCAGCTCCAGTGGTTTGGTGCTCTGCTCGGCGTCGAACATCTGCTGTTGAAACTGCTTGGCGAGCTCCCCGGCCCTGACCTTGACCTTGTTGGCGAGCACCGGCGAGCCGTTCTTGCGAGTGGCGGAGGCGGCAAACCCCAGCGACACGGAGATGGCCTTGGCTATGTTGCCGGCGGGAGGCGGCGCAGCGCCACCAATAGACGCGACCTTGCTCGCGAAGTCCAGGTTGTTCGCTGTGACGTTGTCATATAGCGGCGGATTGACGGCGTTGTAGATCGGGGTGCTGACCTTCTCGAGATCCACGCGGCCCTTCTCCGCGGCCATGTCGAACGGCGTACGCAGCGCCGCGAAGTAGTTGCGAACGCGGATGACCGCAGAGAACTCCGCCTCGAGCTGCACGCGGACGGGGTCGTAGGCGTCGCGGCAATAGGAGCTCTGGCCCTCGCCCGGGCAATCGAGCCTGCGGCTGGTGAGCTCGATCTCGGCCTGGAACAACGCGTCCTTGGTGTCCTGGTAGTAGTGCTTGCGGATCGGGCACGTCTGGACATCCTCACTGCACCCTGATAGGTGGATCTGCTTGCCGATATACGTCTCCGCGGCCCGCTTCTGCGGGGTGTCGAACGCCGGGAAGGGCTTGGGAGCTTGATACGCCATATCGATCATGTCGGTGTTGACCTCGCCCGGAGGCCCGGCCAGGGTCGGCTTGAAGCCCATGTCGTGGGTGCGGGCGAGGACTCCGACGAGACGGGCGTCACCGGTGGTGGTGCCGGCCTCGACGGCGGCCCTGCCAGCGTCGAGGCTTCCCACCAGGGTGTAGTCCCGCGTACCGTCAAGGGCGTCGAAAACCAACCGGGTGCCGCCCAGCCGCTGGATCCAATCGCCGGTGTAGGCCCAGCCCACCGATTGGCCCTTGGGCCGCCCGATGCTCTGGATGATCACCAGCGGCGGGCGTCCTAGATCGCCTTTCGCGCCGGCAAGGGCGCCGATCCTCGCGGGGAGGTCGCGCTGCTGGGCCGCAACGTCGCCCGGGCCGTTAGTCGGCAACGCGACGTTGGCCAGCTCCTCCAGTGTGACGCTGTCTAGGACCAGGACCTGGAAGCCGTCGGTGAAGCCGGCGGGCAGGGAGGTCTGGTACGGCCGGTGGTCGACGGTGATGATGTTGCGACCGGTGAGTGGACCGGAGGCTTGCGTGTCGAAGGTCGGCCGCTCCGGGTTCACGTAGTCGTAGAACTCAGTCGCGGGGTTGAACGCGAGAAAGCCGATGATGTCGCCGGGGGGGTTGTCCTTTCCGGCCCTCCCGCCGATGTTGACCCAGGCCGCATCGGGGGCCCCGCCTGGAATCCCGATAATCGAGAACCGCGCTTCCGCCTTCAGCCGAGCGTGGTCGTCAGCGGTCAGGGTGCCCGCGCCGAGCAGGTTCGTCAGCCGGTCGAGCTCGAGAAAGGCCTCTTGCGGGACGCCGGCCGGTCCGCCGACGATCATCAGGTAGCCGTCGGTACCCGACCATTGCTTGGCTATAGCCACGAGCCGCTGGACACCCGTTCCGTTCCGCTGAACAGTCGCCGACTCCACCACGGCACGGGTGCCACGCTCGAGCACGGCGTAGAAGATGCCGTCATGGCGACTAACGGTGTCTTTCACGCCTTGGCCATCGATGCGGATCGCCCCGTCGCTCTTGAAGGAGTCGTTGGTCTCGAGCGGCACCCCGATCGGAGCGTCGTCGGGGCGAACGTCGACGGTGACCCTTGCAATCGAGGCCTTGCCGGCCCTGGTAACCGTCTCCGTGAGCACATAGGTGCCGTTGCGGTCCGCGCGGAACCTGGGCGTCGCGCTGTGGGGGGAGATCAGGCTGGCATGCGAGCCCCGTGGCGCCTTGACGATGCGCCAGCGGAACGTCTTCCCACCCGGCGCGCCGACCGAGAACGGCGGGTTCACCCGTACGGTCTGCCCGACCAGCACATCGGCAGGTCCCACAGCCCTGACCGCCGCCGAGGCCGTCGAACCGCCGCCAAGCAACGCAAGCGACGCCGCCACGGCAACGGCCCAGACGCAACCGATGCGCCACGTCAAGCGGACTATCGATCCGCGTCCTACCTGCACCTGCAAACCCCCAAAACGCCCTCTACCTTGTCGCCCCGATCCCCGGGAGGCAGGATCCATTTGAACAGCGTTCGGTATGGTAGCCAAACGCTGTCGACGTTGTCAACCCCCCGCTGCCGTGAGGAGAAGCCTTGGCCCGGATCGCGGCCGCGCGCGACAGCGCACTAACGCGCGAGGAAATCGCAGACGAAGCGCTGCGCCAGTTCGACGAAGGACCGGGGGAGCCGAGCATTCGCAGCCTCGCCGCCCGGCTGCGGGTGGCGCCCGGCGCGATCTACTACCACTTCCCATCACGCGCCGCCGTCGTCCAGGCGGTGGTCGAACGCGTGTGGTCACAAGCCACAAGCGAGCTGCTGCGACTTCTCCCAGAACCCTTCACCTCCGACCCCCACGAGCTCCTCGTGTCGGTCGGAACCGCGACCCGCCGAGCCTGGCTTTCCCACCACCGCGTCGCTAGGTACATGACCGCAACCCCCGAAGCGAACGACGTAATCGTCAACGCCCTCGAGCTCATGGCCAGCGCGTTCGAACGCCTCGGCCTTGAGGGTGAGAAAGTGACCGGCGCATTTCACAACTACGCCTCGTTCATGCTCGGCGCGGTCCTGTTCGCAGCCGAGAGGAAATCCGCAGACGAGCAACTCGCAGGCAGCGGGAACCGCCCAAAGAAACGTTTCCACTCAAAGCCGACGTCAACCGCGGACCCCACCACTGAAACACGGCTGTCAATCGATCGCGCTATGCACATCTCGACAACCGACCCCGCGCAGGACGAGGCCCTCTTCACACAAGGACTGCGCTGCCTCGTCAAGAGCTTCTCACCCACGAGCCCGGCGCCACGAGACACGACCCGCGCCTCGTAGGCTGAGCGGCAAACGTCCTTCCCTCCGTTCGTGCACGACAGTCCGGTCGTTGACAGACGCCGGCCGCCGACATGATCGGATCCCTAGCGAACCGACGAGTTCCGTCAGCGCCCGTCGCCTATCGAGATGATCGGAACGCCTACGTGGGCGACAGCGGCACCTGGCTGGCGCAACTCGGACGCCAACAGCGACCCATAGCCAGTTGGACGCGGAGAGAGCGCCTGGTCCAGCAGTCGGCCCAGTGCCGCAGCGGTGCGAGCGGAAGCGCGACATGCTCGTCACGACGCCGAAGCAGGCAGACCCGCCCACACGGAGCTGGTCTCGCAAGTCGCCTCAGCGCGACGGCAAGCGAGGCCTCCGCCGCCCGGCCGAGATCTTGCTGTTCTTTCCCATGGCTGGCCGCTCGGCTTAGCCACAACGTCGGCATAGTTCGTCCTATGCGGATGTCCGCATAGCACGAACTATGCGGACTTCGCGGCTATGCCGATGCTCCGCTCGGCGGCGGCTAAGTCTAAGAAGAAGGCGCTCCGTCGTGGAATAAGCCCGCGGCGTGACCTGCTCCTGGCGACGGAAAGTCAAAGGGTTGTGACGAATATTTCGGGGGTCGTGTTGGTCAGTGGAGAACGGGCAGCGGCCAACCAGCCGCCGCATCAGCACCGCGTGCACCTCGTTCTTTGATCGCGACCGAGACCGGACCAGCTGCTCGCGACGCGAGAGTCGCCGGCGCAACACGCGCGTGTGCTCATCGGGCCGCCACACCGCCTCCAGCTCCCCGGCCCACAACAGCCTCGCGAGCGTTCGGGCGTCCAGCCCGTCGGTATTCGCGCGCGCCTGCGAAATCCCCGTATCGCCAGAGACGGCCACGAGCTTGGCGACGTGCGGCTCGAGGATCCCGACGATCTCCCACGCCGACCCGGTCACCTCCAACGCCACCTTGTCAGTCGGCAGCAGGCTTTCCGCCAACACCTTCAAGTCCTCGGGCGAACTCTTCACCCGGCCCGCCGAGCGGACCTTTCCGTCCTCGCAGACCGCGATCTCACAGAAATCCAGGTGCACATCCAGGCCGATCGACCTGCCGACCGTGTTCACGATCACGCTCATGTGTCACTCCTCGGGTAGAACAACGATGACGGGAGAACCGGGGGCAAACGACACAGGCGGATACGCGCTCGCAGCGCAATCGGGCAAGTCGCAGCGGCGGCCACCGAAAAAGCACGGGCTCGCAGCCCATCGCCACAAACGGCCTGCGCAGCTACGTTCTCCCAGAGAGCCCCTATCCCGATCTACCGACCGTAAGATCGGACCCGGCCGGAACCCTCACAAGATGATCTTCATGCCCCGAAATGCGAGACAGACGTCATCAACGGTGCCGAGACCTCGTTCGCGTCGGCGCGTGCACGCGGAGCGGGCGCGGTCGCCGTGAGCCCCTTTGTCCGGAAGCGACCGCGCGAGGCAGGCTGGCGACGTCGAAATCGTGGCTGCTCTGCGCTCCGATCGCAGGGACGCTGCCGACCGGTCGCTTGAGCTGCCTTTGTTGCGGCTGTTCGAGTTCTTGGCTAACACTGGTCTCGTCCGTTGCCCTAATGCCAACCAGCGGTCGCGCGAGGTCGAGATGCACGCTCCCCGCGTACTGCGTCGTCACAGAACAGCAAGAGCGTCACGGCGAGCCGTCGGAGCTCTGAGGTTCTGGGCGCGAGCGCTGGATGCTGATTGGGGGGCGATCGGTTCGCCGCGGCGTGCGAGGTCCCGCGTGTTCGTTCAGTCGGGGTGCGGGCGCTGGACGAGCCGCACGGTGAAGCCATCGGCTGCCGTGAAGATCGAGACGTCGCTGATTGCTTGGTGGATGACGTGCAGGAGGTTTGCGTCGTCTGGGTCGCCGTGCGGGTCGCGGGGCAGCAGCCCGACGAAGGGGTCGGCGGGTCCTGCGCCGGCGTCACGTACCGTGACCACGACCCGATCGGCGGCGGCCCACACGCAGACGTGCACCGGTGGCCGGCCATGTGCGAGCGCGTTGCCGACCAGCTCGCCGACGGATAGGCGAAGCGCCTCGACGCTCTCCTGATCGAGCCGGGTTGCTTGCGCGAGGACCATCACCGCGTGACCTGCCCACGCGGGGGACGGATCGACGAGTTCGATGTCGGGTGCGAGGTCCTGCAGCGGGTCGTGGGTGTCTCTGGCGCGCTGGTTGAGGAGTGCTGCCGGGTCTTCGAAGCTCGGGCTTGGGGAGGTATGACCACGCGGGCTCATCAGGTGCGGGTGGGTGCGCTGGGTGTCGGCGAGCATGTCGTCGGGGGTGTCGCGGATGTCGTAGGGGCAGATTGCCCACACCGGCAGGGCTGTGAAGAAGTGGTTGATGGCCGCCTCATAGCGCACCCGGTCGCGCCAGGGGCCGTTGGGGAGCCCGCCGAGAACACGGATCTGAGCGGCTCCGGCGCGAACGAGGCTGGTGTGAAGCGCGTAGTTGTTGCGCAGCGACAGCAGCACGTCACCGGAGTGGTCCAGATCGAGCAGCGTGATGCCCCGCAGATCGTCGAGCTCGTCGCCCACGATCCGCTGCTGGCGCTCGTTGCCAGCGAGCAGCGTCGGCTCGCCGGCAGCCGCCCCGTCGCGCAGGAATGGCAGAGCAACGGCGAGAAGCTCTTCGTCAGCGCCGTAGATCACCGCTACGTGGAAGAACCCGGCGTGCCGTGTTGCCGTTCCCGTCGGTTCGACGCTCATCGACGGCCGGACCCCGGATCCGCGAGACGCATTGCTGTTCGCAGGCGCCAAGAGGTCTCTGCACCCAGCAACATGCGACCTTCTTCGGGCTGGCAGGCCACCAGTGAGACCGTTACCCGAGATCAGTCAACTGCACTCAGGCTGTCGTTTCGCTCCCACCCGACCATCACATCGATCGGTCCTTGGGTTGTGTGCTTGCTCCCTGTGCTGGGCGGCTGACGAGATGCTGATCCCGATCGACCGTGTACAACCCCGAGCACGGTATCTCGGCAATTCAGCGGCCGAGGACGTCAATGTGCTTCGGTGCCCGCGGACCGTTCGGGATCGGCTGTGGTGAGATGCTGCAGAGAGTCGTGAGCGAGCAGCCACGCTCCGTCGAGTTGCCGTTGCAGGAGTCCTGCGGCTCGCAGCGCTTTGAGGCCCAGAGTGACGGTGGGTCGGCGGGCTCCGATGAGATGCCCGATCGTTTCGTGGGTGAGGGGGAGATCGATCCGGACGCCGTCGGAGAGCACGTGGCCCCAGCGATCCGCGAGGTGCCAGAAGAGCGCGAGCAGGCGATCCTCCACGCGAGCAAGCTGGGAGATCGCTTGATGCGCGCCGGCGTCGCCGATCTGTCCCATCGCCTGGGCAACCAGGCGCCCGCCCAGCCGCGGCCACCGTTGCGAAGCGGCCAGGACGCGGTCGTCGAGCAACGCGAGCACGGCCGTCCCGGGCACCGACATCGTGGCCAACGCGGGCAAACAGCGCGGATCGCGGGCGCTGTGCAGTTCCAACAGATCGCCCGGTCCGCACAGTTGCGCGGAAACGTACGGGCCGAGCGTCATCTCGCGAACCACGACACCGTCGATCACGAGCAGCCCGATCAGCGGCCCGGTCAACCGGTCGTCCTTCGCGCATGCCCCGGAGTCCAACTGGCCCCCCTGGATCCTGATCGCGGGCACGACCAGCTCGCCCAGCGCTAGCCGCATCTGGTCCGAGGTCAGATCGGCTCCGAGGTCCGGGTTGACCTCCAGCAACGAGACGCTCCCGGCCCGCTCGTGACGCGCCGCGACGCTCGGAGACAACGCGCGCCGGCCGTTGCCAGGCGCCAAGCTCACATGACCGCCCGGGAACCGAGATTCCGTGGGCACGTACGCGGCCCGCCGGTCGGTATCAGATGACATCGCTGACCCCCTCGGAATCGTCTGAAGCCGAGCTCCGGCGGCCTGCGAGGTCGGGTCGATCCGAAACCCGAACGGCGGCACTTGGGGACGTGGGTAGCGGTCGTGAGAACTCCCGACGTAACTCGTGTTCAGTCTCGTCGAGTACCCGCGCACGCCTATCCGACGGTCGCCGCCCTCTTACGTCCCTACGTCAACCCGGTCGAGGCCAAGCCCCACTGGACTGTAAAGGGAAGATACCAACTCCCCCAGCTCTCTCCAGATTAGTTGGTGATCTGCGCGAGACTCTGGTCACCGTCTCGATCGGCCGCTTGCGGTCGAGGGGCGTCTCCGGATTGCCGGGTCGATGCGGGGCTGAGGCTTCGCGCGCCCCGCTTGTATCACCAGTTCCCGTATCCGTCGGCGCTGACCTCTGCCAGCAGAAGCCGTGCGTCCCGGCGTTGCTGCGCCTGGTCGCGCAGCGACCAGGCAAGCAGCCACAACGCGGCCTTGTGCCTGCGTGATAGCTGGGCGGCGTCGATCGCGTCCTCGACGGCGCAGAACGACACGCCCTGCCGCATCATCGCTTCGACCTGCTCCTGACCTGGGTCGAACGTAAGTCGCGCGCTACCCGTCATAGGTGCGCTTCCTTCCTGGGTCCCGCGCGACTGCCCTCAGGGTTCAACGTGCGGTCCCGCTCGGTGAACGACGGGCATATCAGCTATCGACCCAGTGCGCCACCTCTGACCGCGCAGCTTGCGAGACAACCCCATCCGTCACGACCCTCCCGGAGCCGCGAACGCTGCGCCGGCGCTCGCGATCATCAGCGTGACCACCGCCGCCCCGTACGGCGGCGACCACACCCCCGCGCGCGCCGCCCAGTGCAAGACGTGATCGAGCAGATCAGCGCGCTTGACCGCGCGCGCGATCCACCCCGACGCTCCCGGCCAGAGCGCGACCACCCGCACGTGCTCCAGATACCGGTCGTTAGAGCGCTCGGCGTTGCCGCCGGCCAGCAGGCGTAGCGCGACGCGTTGATCCCGGCTCGCGCCGGCGGCGATCAGCACCGACTCATCGACACCCGAACGGTCCAGAACGTCATGCAGCCCAGCCAACGGCCCGAGCGAACAGCGGCACACCCGCGGCGACACGACCGACATGAGCGATGCACGGCTCACCGTTCGCGTCGAGTTGACCCCGATCGGCTCGCTCGGCGATCCCGCGAGCCACCGCAACCGACATGCCCGCATTCCGACCGGCAGCGTGCAGGACTGGCGCGACCGTCCGCGTCGGTGCCGACGTTCGGGTTTGGGCGCCCCAGCCCCGATCTCCAGAACTCTCGCGACCCGGTAACGGGACGGGGAAGCGCGCTTCCTCCTTCACAGCCGTCCAATCCATCTCACCAGCCCCCTCTCGGGCAGCTGCCGTTAGCGCTCGATGCGTGGCTTCATTCCCGTGCTGGCTCAGCCACCGCGATCGCCGCTTGCGCGGCGGGATCCGCGCCGATCGGCTCGAGGATGAACACCTCGACGGCGATGTCCGGGTCGATGTGGTTATCGCTCATAAAGCCGATCACCTTGCGCCCGGTCAACTGCTCAATCTTCTTGCTGCAGCTCTCGCGCATCACCGTCTGCCAGAGCCGGCGCAGATCGAGCACCGCCTTGCTCTCGCCCGCCGCGACGAGGTTCCGCTCCCCACGCGTCAGCGTGTCCTGCAGCACCACGAACACCCCGTTATCGCCCAACGTCGTCTTCGCCTGCGTCGGCCCGCGACCCGTAGTACCGGCCAGCTCGCCAACGACCGCGTTGGAGATCGCCAGCGCAAGCCGACCCTGACGCACAACACCCTCGTCAGCCACGCCCCGCCCCCCTCCCGGCCGCGGCTCCAGCAGCGGCCTGGCCACGCAGCCACAAGGCACGTGTTCGCTCCCAACGGGCCGGCAGAGCCCCATCGACGATCTCAACCACCGCGAGCCACTTGAGCGCTCCGGCGAAATTCCCCTCCGCCGCCGCCGCCCGCGCAAAACCGAGCGAGTTAGCGACAGCGCGCTCATGCCGCTCCGCCCCCGTCATGCTGCACCGCGAGCGTCAAGCCTGGACCTGAGCGCCGCGTTCTCCCGCTTGAGCGCCCCGATCTCGCGCCGCGACACGGCAAGCTCCTGCGCCAACCCCGCCAGCGCAACACCAAGCCGCGACTCGCGGCTTGGTGTTAGTGGCCGGTCACGCGCGGCCGCGAACTGCGCAGCGACCGCAGACAAACGAGGCGCACTGGCCCCGTTGCCACGACTCTGGGACATGTCTGGCCGCACTAACGGCCCGGCCTTTCCCTTCACACTGCGGCGAACGCGCCAACACGCAAAAGCGTTTCGACAACGCCCCTAATGAACCCAGCCTACTCCCCCCGACCAAGCGCGCAACCCCCAAATCGGCAAACCGCCCCACAGAGCTCCTTCCGATACCGCACGGTCTTGGCTGTGACCCTCCGGTAGACCCGCCATTCGCGCGCGGAAAGGGCGCCTCGGGACGGGCGTGGCTGGCAACCTCGTAGGCAAGTGCGCCGAGCTCGGCCGCTACACGATCAGCAGCGGCGAGCGGGTGCTCTACGGACAGCGGATCAGCGGGCGCGTCCGCCTGACCGACAACCCCGCCCGCGGCCGCGGGCGCGCCGTCGTCGTCGAGCGAGGCCTCGAGGAGGACGGCTACGCCGCGCTCCTGGCCCTGGTCGCCGACTACATCGCGCAGGCCGAGCGTCACGACGAGATCCCGATGCTGGTCTCGCTCCTCCCCGACTCGGAGAACTGAGCGATGCACGGCCACTCCCCGCTCACAGTGATCACCGCGGCGATCGGCGGGTTCTTCGCCAGCAGCACCGTCGCGCCGATCCCGGACCTCGCGTTCATCACCCAGATCGCCGGGATCGGCGCACTCGTTGGAACGCTCGCCGTGCTGCGCTCAGACGCCAACCGCCGCCGCCGCCGGCTGCCCGTCGACGCTAACCGGCGTTGGTCGATCGTCGCCCGCTGCACGATGCTCGGAGCGGCGGTCGGGATCCTCGTCGACGTCGTCGTGAGGGTCCTCGGCGCAGCGTAAGATCCGCGAGGCGATGACCCGCCGCCAGCTGATCAGCACGATCGCGATCGCGACCACCGTGATCCTGATCTCAGTGCTCACCGGGTTCGCCGAAACGGGCCGCTGGGCCCTCCTCGCAACAGGCGCCGTCGCGCTCCTGCTCGCGAGCCTCGCCGCACCCGAATACTTCGGCTGGCGCTACCCCCCCGACGCCTAGCTTGGCCGATCGCCACGCGGTCGCATGATCGACCACCCCGGCGGGAAGAGCACCGGGCAATGTTGGACGACAAGGACGTCGAGCGCCTCGCCCGCGAGCTCGCCGGCGCTGCACACCCGATGTGGCTACGACTACTTCAAGCGCTGACCAGCACCCGCGAGGCTCACAGTCCCAGCGAGCCGCGGGGATGCTCTCCGGGCTCTCGCTCGGCATCATCGCGTACCACATGCGCAGGTTCCGCGACGCGGGCCTCGTAGGCGCACTCGACTACGCCGGGTTCGCGCCCCACGCGGTCCTGGCCTGCTTGACCGCGGGCGCCTCGGGGTGGCGCAACCGGCTCGCAGCGATATACGGCGCGGGGGAACGTCAATCGCCGCCGCGGTCGCCCCTGACGAGGGTGAACTATCCGGTAGAGTCGGCGCCGAACTTCCCCGGGTCGTCGGAAGTGATTGGGGCGCTCATACGGGCCGTGCGCGGGAACGGCACATCGATCCGTGAAGCGTGTGGCCAGCCGCGCCGGGCTCCAGCCTGATCGAGGACCGCTTTCGTACCGAATGATTGCCGCTTAGTGTCAGCCTCCCGGAGTTCCAGGCTGCTCACTGCTCTGCGCGTGAGCTTTGGTGTTGTGCTGTTCGCCGGGTGGGTGGCCGAAACGATCATTTGGGTGGCCAGCACGATCCGTCTCGCGAACGCGGGGGAGACGATGGCCGTGGTCAGCGCGGTGGTTGCGCTTTTGCTGTTGGCCCTGCTGGCTGGGATGGAAGGTCTCGAGGTCGCGGTCATCGATCGTTGGCGCACCGTCTTTCCTGGCGGCAGTACCTCCGAGTTGGCCGGCTGGCTTTCGGCCAGGCAGCTGTTCGTGGCGCTGACCGTTACCAGCGCCACCCTGCTGGCTCGGCGATCCGTGATCGTCGTGCCCTTCACCTCCGCGCGTGTGACGGCGGGCGTTCCAGCGAGCGTGTTCGACCTGACGTGGATTGGCTTCACCGTGCTGTGGTTTGGTCAGATCGTTCCCAAAGCGCTCGCAGCGAGGAACTCCGACGGATACCTCCAGCTACTTCGCCGGCCTCTATTTCCGCTTGTCGCGATCGTGCGCGCCGTTGGAGTCACGCAGCCAGGCGAATGGGTTGCTTCAACGGCCAGCCGCATGATGGGGTGGACGCGGAACACCCCGGAGGAAATCGTCGCGGAGGCTGCGACGGCTCAAGCGTGGAGCGCGCTGACGCCAGAAGACGGACCAGCGCCGGGAAGAACGTGGCTGATCGAGGAGCAGCCGACTGTTGCCGTCAACGAAAAGCGCGCACAGTTCGACGTCGTGCGAGCCGAACGATACGACGGACTCCGTAGGGTACGACGCTGGCCCCAGCTGGCCTTTAGCGTGATCGGAGGTGCCGCCTGAGGGTGGGGTACACGTAGGGCCGTGGCCTCGCGGGCGGCTACCGTGGGGCCGTGGCAGACCGCTCGGTCGCGAGCTACTCGGGCAACGAGACGCGCCGGTGCGAGGTCTGTGGTCGCGACGTCGAGCTCGACGCGCTGAAGCCAGGCTGGAGCGTGGTCCGCGTCGACGGCAAGCCCGTCTGGTCCTGTCCCGATTGCTCACGTCCCGCGAACGCGAGACGATTTAGCGGCGCTACCGCGTGCCCGGGACGGGGCTAAGCGCGTGTTGCACGGCGCCCTGAACGTCATGGCGGAGGGTGTGGCCGAGCGTCGATAGCGCGGACCCGGACAGCGAGTGCTCGGCGCCGGCGAATTGGCTGTGCAAAAGCGCGATACCCAGCGCCAACACGACCCCGCGGCGAGCGTCGCCCGAACGAGCCGAAACAGCCCCCAGGCGACGAGCAGCCGGAGCATTAGCCCGTCTTGCGCCGTCCTTCGCTCTGCTGTTCGCCTTCGACGGCGTCGGCGAGCTCGGTGGCGAGTGACGAGATCCGGTCAAACGCGTCGGCGAGCTTTTTCATGCTGTTGCCCTCGAGCGCGAGTCCGAGCTGCTCGACCGCGGCGTCGAACTGCTTCCAGGTCGCGGTCGGGCCAGGACGGCCGCTCGCGGCCTGGGCCTCGAACGGAAACTTGAGGGTTCGCGCGCCGGGGCGCGGCGTCCATTCCACCTTGGCGAGATCCGCCACCGTGAACGCCCGGCGCTGCGCCTCGGCCGCCTCGGCCAGCGAACGCAGGCGGGAGGGGTAGCTCGCGAGCCCGCCGAGCGCGGCGCTCCAGAGCACGTCGGCCTCTTCCATCTCCTCGATCGCCTGGTCGGGCGAGACGAACACGCGGCTCATCGAACCCGCCCCACCGGCGACGCCGAGCGCGCCAGGTTATGCATCGCCTGCTCGGGATTCTCGCTCCAGTCCTTCGGAGTCTGGTCGATCGCCGCGACAGCGGCTTTGCCGGCCGCGGTCTTGGGGTGCCCGAGCTGCGGATTCGCGGCTAGGAACTCCCTGAGATCGTCGCGGCGGACCATCCACCGGTGACGGACCTTCTCCGCCGGTAGGCGGCCGTTGGTGACCCACACCCGAATCGTCGGCAGGCTGAGGTGCAAGCTGTCTGCGATCTGCTGGAGACTTAATAGCTGATCGTCGGCCATATAGAAAGTGTAGCGCTAAACGTGGTAATGTGCACGCCGGGATGGCGCTGGCAGGCAACAGCCGCGCAGGGAACAGGACCCCACCTCGGTCCCGGCGCGCGGCGGGCCGACCGCCGCACAGGAAACACGAAGCCGCGGACAACGTGAACGCTCAACGCGCGCGTGTCGCGCGCGGACGCGACGCTCCACGCCGACGGGAGCTGGTACTGCTTCGCCTGCACGGTCGGGGCACCATCTACGACTTCGCAGCACGCCTATGGGGATACGCGACAAAGCACCGCGGCTTCCTCACCCTGCGCGACCGGCTCGCTGCGGAACTCGGAGAACTCCGATGAGCGCGCATGACCGTTGGATCCTCCCATCCTGCTAACGGCGCTGAAGCCCACACCGCCGTGCAAGCACCCTCTGACCACGGAGCCGCCCATTTATGAACGCAACTGCATCGTCTGCGGCGCCCGACTCTTCGGGCTAGAGCGAGTTATGTTGAGCGTCCAGGACATGGAGGCTGAAGCCCGCGCCGAGTTCGCTCGTGGACTCACCGGCAGTGAGCGACAACGCTTGGGCAGGATGTCGGCGAACCATCCCTCTGGCGCGAAGTAACCTGCCCACGGGATCCTCTACGTCGGCCGACAATTCGACGGGTGGAGGCCTCCGTCGAGCTCAGAGAGGAGCCTTCGCAATGAGCGCCGTTCCTGTCCGACAACGAGCGGAGGAGCCGTTCTACACGGTCGCTGAGCTGGCCAAGAGACTGGCTTTGAGCGAGCGGACGGTCCGCGACATGTTGAACCGCGGAGAATATCCGTGCTATCGCATCGGCCCGCAACGACGCATCGATCCGGTCGACGTGCGCGATTGGCTGGACCAACGGAGGGAGAGGCGATGAGCTGGCGTCCGAGGAAGCGGGTCTACAGACTGCCGAATGACAGGAGAAAGACCGTATCGATTCGCGATACGGCCTCGATGCGGCCGGGAAAGAACTACTGCAAAGCCCGACTGGAACCACGGCAGCGCTACGTTCGAACTCCGCAAGGATGCCCAGCGCGCCATCGACGAGAAGCTGGCCAAGCCAGCAAGTGAGCGCGAACGCGTCAGCACCGTCGGTGGCTACCTGCCGCACTGGCTTACCACCCGTCCGCGTTCCGAGCGCACGGATCACACAAATCAGCGTCGCATCACCCGGGTGCTGAAGCTGAAGTGGAGTTGGAGAGCATCTGTGGCATGGAGGAGGTGGATCGCACTCGATCGGATCGAGGGCGACGGCAACAAGGGCGTCCGGAATCCACTGCTCATGGGGCTATTTCCCAAGCCGAAGGTCGCGGGTTCGAGACCCGTCGTCCGCTTTACTGACCGGACCCCGGAATCAGCGGTAGGCGTCCGCTCTCCGGTTGGCGGTCGCGCTCGAACACGGTTGCGCGGCGAAGACGTGGGCGACGGCTCCGCGGCTGAAGGCGGTGGTGCTCACGGGCTCGACGGTCAGCGGCGTGGTGAAGCGCCGCTCGCCGGCGCCCAGGATGACCGCTGCTCCCGTCGGCGGGTGCGACGCAGCCGTCGAGCGTCAGGTTTTGGCTGGCGCGACTTCGGCCAGTTGAACCCCGGTCAGTGCCGGCGTGGCGACGGCTGGCTGGTCGGCGATGGGTGTCCGTCGAGTGGAGAGCAGCGCAATCACGCCGCCGCTGCCGGGCACCCAGATCGAGACCGCGTGATAGACGAGTACCGCTCCGACTGATGCTGCCGGGGGAAGGCCGTACAGAACGAGCGCGGCGGCCAGGCCTGAGTCGAGCACCCCGAGGCCGGCTGGCATCGGGATGGTTGCGGTCAGGTAGCCGATGCAGCACACGATCAGAACCGGCAGGAAGCCGAGGTGGTGGCCGGTCGCAGCGCACGCCGCCCACAATGCGGCGACGTCGAAGCATGTGTAGCCGACCGCGCCTAGCAGTCGCCAGCTTGGACGTCTAACCGCCGTCCATGCTCCGTCCAGCCCGACGCTAAACGCTCGGATGGCCCGTGGCGTCCGTTCGCCGGCGCGACGGTCGAGGAAGACGATCAGCGCGGCACCGGACAGGACCGCGACCGACACGAGGAACGGAATCCCGGTGTGGCTCAGATCGAGTGGACCGTCGGGAACGCCCGCGATGAGCAATCCGCCCGCCAGGCCGTTGGCGAGAAACCCGACCCCGACAAGCAGGCATAGCAGCGCGGCCGCACGAGCGAGAACCTGCCTCATGCCAATGCCGGTGCCGCGCATGAGCAAGCCGGTCGCGGCTACTGAAGTGATGAACCCGCCGGGAAGGACAGCGCCAGTGCCCAGCGCGACCCAGGCAACCCGCCGGCTGTCACGGCGTGAAGGCTCGGGAAAGAAGTAGCGAAACACGATCACATAGCTCAGACACGAGCAGAGCTCGAGCACCACAGCGGTCGCAAGCCACGGCAGCCTCATGTGACTGATCTCGGACAACACCTCGGCCGGCGGCGACACCACAACAAGCAGCGCGGCTGAGGCCACACCGATCGCCAACATGCCCGCCCCGCGCCAGGTCGGCCGCAGCTTCCGCTTCTGCTCCGCGGATCCGCCGCGACCGTCGCGCTCCATCACGCTTTAGATCATCGCGCACGTCTGTCAGCGGAGCGTCAGCGCGTGAAAACGCCGGCGTCACGCAGCGGTGATCGGGTCGGGCACCTCGGCCCGGGCAAGCACCGCCACACCGACCAGCGCCGCGGCGAGCGCTGCGAACGCCACGACGGCCTCTGGACCGCTGGCATGAAGCTGCTCATCGAACAGGGCGAGCCCGAGCGCCACGCTGATGATGGGATCGAGTGCGGTGCTGCTGGCGAGGGTCGCGGCGAGAGCACCCGTGTTCAGCGCCATCTGGTTGATTGTCATCGAGACATATCCGACGGCGCCCAGCGCGTAGGGCTCCCAACTCGCGATCACGTGCAGCACGCCGAGGTGCAGCTCGTCGACCACCGACTTCGTCAGCGCCGCGGACAGCGCGAAAAGGACCCCGGCGGCCGCCCCCAACAGAGCGGCGCGGCGCGGTGCCGGGCCATGTCGGCCCAGCAGCAACAGTGGCGCGCAGAGCGCTGCGCACGCAACTCCGGCGAGGACCCACTCGCCGAGTGGGACCTCGCTGCGTCCGCCTGAGGGATTGGCGATCGCCAAAAAGCCGGCCAGCGCTGCGACAACGAGTGTTGCCGCCGCTGCCTCGCGGCGCCCAACATGCTGGTGGCTGAGTCGAGCGCCGAGCGGCAGGGCGAACACCACGCTCAAGACCAGCAGAGGTTGCACGACGGCCAGCTGGCCCAGCCGCAGCGCCGCAGCTTGCGCGATGAAGCCGACGATGTCGCAGGCGATCCCAGCGAGCCACAGCGGATGGCGTGCCATCCGCACAAGCAGTCCCGAGCTGCTCCCGGACGGGAGAGCCATGCCTGCCTTCTGCTGCAGCACAGTTCCGAGAGCGAATAGCAGCGCGGAGATCAGGGCCAGGACGACTTGCACTATGTGCGGGCAGGTTACGCACGCGGTTCCCTGGCGCTGTTGGCGCGAGACAGATTCGGATACTCATCCCGCAGGCTGTCGAGAGGCCACGCGCAGACGCGCTGCGAGGAGGCTTCTCGTCGCAGAATGCAGCCACGAGATTCTGGCCCACCGCGTGGCGCCATGGGTCAGCCTGTCGGCTCGCTGGATGGCGCGCGAAGCGCCACGGTTATCAGGTAGATCATCGCCACGAGCAGTGCGGGCGCCAGGGTGCCGCTCGGAATCAGAGAGCCGTGGATGATTCCGCCGGCGACGAACGCGACGAACATGATGACTGCGAGCACGAACGCGGTCGGCACGACCAGCACCCCACGGATGAGGAGAACGCCACCTACCGTTTCGAGCAAGCCCACGAGCGGCTCCATCACGCTCGACGCGGGGATCCCGAAGTTCTGGAACGCGTGGAGCTCCCAGCGGTAGAGAACGAACTTCACCAAGCCGGCCGTAACGAAGATGAGGCCGCAGATGAGCGCCACTCGGCGCGTGTCAAGCGACGGGAGCCGGGCTCGCACAGGTCAGTCGTCGATCTCGAAGCTGGCGCCGCGGCCGGCTTGGCGGCAACCGCGCGCTGCGGTGCAATAGCCGCGGCGGGCGCGACCGTCGGCAAATGTCCCGAACAGGCCGACCGTCCAGCACGTCGGGCAGCCTCGCCATGCGAGCGCGGTGACGGGCAGCAGCGCGAGCGACACCGGGCCGACGCTGGCAAGGAGCGCGATCGCGAGCACAGCGGCGATCAGCCCGGCCGCACCTCGCAGCAGGTGCTCGCTTATTGAGCCGCTCGCCAGCGGCGACCCCCTCGACTCCCGTGCTTCCTGCTGCCTCGTATGACGGGTGGTGATCACCTATTCCTTCCTACGAACTGAGACCGCACCTGGATCACGCCCGCATCACGGTCGTCCAGAGCATCCCTCTGCTGCGAGCCGCACCGGCTGCCTAGTGCGCCGACTGGCGCGCCGACAGTCGCTCGGTAGTACTTTCGCGCGCCGATGTCCAGATTCGTCGCTGTAGCGCTCGCGCTCGCCGCCCTCGCACTCGTACTCGCGCCCGGCGCGAGCGCTCAGGTCCAGCCCTACGGGTCGGGCGACAACGGCTACTTCAACAACATCCTCCCGCCCGGGGAGAACGGGTTCGACAACGCGCTGCAGCTGGCGCAGTACGAGGCCAACAAGACCTACCCGCCGCACAACAACGACCAGCTGCAGATGTACTCGAGCCTGACGACTGCTGCGCCCAACATCCAGGAATCGCAGCTCGGCCAGTTCTACAAGGACGCGACGTTCGGCGTCCCGGCCGGAGACGTCGCGGGCAGCGAGAGCCCCGAGCCCGGGGTCACGATCGTCCGTGACGCGCGCTTCGGCGTGCCCCACATCTATGGCGACACCCGCGCCGAGCTGATGTTCGGGATCGGGTACGCGACCGCCGAGGACCGCCTCTTCTTCATCGACGTCCTGCGTCACGCCGGGGACGGCACGCTCGCCCAGTTCGCCGGCGGCAGCAACGTGTCGATGGACGAGAGCGTGTGGGCGAGCGAGCCCTACACCGACCAGGACCTGCAGAACCAGGTCAACGCACTCCAGGCCTCTCCGGCGTCCTCGACGATCTACACGGACATCACCAACTACGTCGCGGGAATCAACGCGTACATCAAGAAGGCGCAGACGGATCCGCTGCTGATGCCGGGCGAGTACGCCGCAATCGGACAGCCGCTGGGGCCGCAGCCGTTCAGCCCCACCGACCTGATCAGGATCGCGACGCTGGTCGGCGGGATCTTCGGCAACGGCGGCGGCAACCAGCTGAACAACGCGGTTCTGTACGAGAACCTGGTGAACAAGTTCGGGGCCGAGCGCGGCGCGGTCGCGGGGCTGCCGGCGATCCCGTCGACCAGCGCGGCCGTCGCCCGCGGGCGCACGATCCATCCAAAGAAGCCGCGGTCAAAGGGCCCCGACAGGTCGGGGTTCGCCACGTTCTTGAGCTTCGACGACCCCAGCGATCCCGAGGCGCCGACGACGGTGCACGGCAAGTCGTTCCCGTACCAGACGCTCCCCAAGCCGGGCAAGGCGACGGTGAGGACGATCGCGCTGCCCGATCGCGGCTCGGTGCAGCTCGTCAACCCGATCGTCGGCGGCGCGGTGCCCGGAGGGTCCGGACCGCCCGTGGGCAGCGCGACCCCGACCAGCCCTCTGTCAAGCCTGCTGTCGTTCCCGCGCTCGATGTCCAACGCGCTCGTAGTCAGCGCGAAGGACAGCGCGAGCGGTCATCCGCTGATGGTCGCCGGCCCGCAGGTCGCCTACTTCTCGCCGGAGATCCTGATGGAGGAGGACATCCACGCCCCCGGAGTCGACGCCGAGGGAGCGGCGTTCCCGGGAGTCAACATGTACGTGGAGCTCGGGCATGGGCGCGACTACGCGTGGTCGGCGACCTCCGCCGGGCAGAACATCATCGACACGTTCGCGGTGCCGCTCTGCAACCCGAGCGGCGGTCCGGCCTCGTCCAGCTCGGACCACTACCTGCTGCAGGGCCGATGCGTGCAGATGGAGACGCTTACCCGCTCGGAGAGCTGGACGCCCAACGGGGGCGACCAGACGCCGCCGGGGTCCGTCACGTTCCAGACGCTGCGCACCGCCTACGGGCTTGTGATCGCGCGGGCGCGGATCGACGGGCGGCCGGTGGTCTATTGCAACCTCCGCTCGACCTACATGCACGAGCTCGACTCGGCGGCCGGCTTCTCCTTGCTCAACGACCCCGATGCGATCCACGGTCCGCAGGACTTCTTCAACGCCGCCTACAAGATCGGGTACACGTTCAACTGGTTCTACGCCGACCCCACCCACGTCGCGTATTACAACTCGGGGCTCAACCCGGTCCGAGCGCCGCACACCAATCCGCTGTTCCCGAGCTGGGCGAGCGACCCGTGGCAGGGCTTCCGGCCCGCCGCGCAGATGACGCCCGCGAGCGTCACCGAGAAGCAGACGGCCCAGAACGCGCACCCGCACGTGATCGACCAGCCGTACCTCACCTCGTGGAACAACAAGCAGGCCCCTGGATACAACGACGCCGCCACCGCCCAGCAGTACTCCTCGATCTTCCGCTCGCAGCTGCTGGACAACAATCTCAATCACTACCTGGCAATCCGACACGGCAAGCTGTCGCTGGTCGACGTCGTCAACGCGATGGGCAACGCGGGGACCCAGGACCTGCGAGGCGTCGAGGTGCTGCCATACGCGTTGAAGGTCATCGGTCGTCCGAGCGATCCCGGCCTCGCTCAAGCCGTCACCGCTCTGCGTACATGGGTCGCCACGGGCGCCCATCGCATCAACCGAGAGCATCCGGTCGCGTCGGGCCAGTACGACCAGGCCGACGCGGTTCGGATCATGGACGCCTGGTGGCCGCTGCTGGTCAAGGCCGAGTTCCAACCGGTCCTGGGTCCGTCCCTGCTGGGCCAGATGGAAGGCGAGTTCCCGATCAACGACGAGCCGGGTCACGGAACCTCGGGCTCACACCTCGGGTCGAGCTGGGACGTCGGGTTCTACGGGATCGTCCAGAAGGACCTGCGGGCGGCGCTCGGCGACCGCGTCCGCGGGCCGCTGAACCGGGTGTACTGCGGCAACGGCTTGCTCAAGCGCTGCCGCGCCGCGCTCGATGCATCGCTCCGCGAGGCGATCGCGGAGGCCCCCCAGCAGGTGTATCCGGCTGACAAGGTCTGCGCCGCCGGCGACCAGATGTGCTCTGACTCAATCCAGTTCCGTGCGATCGGGGCGATCACGCAGCCGCTGATCCCGTGGATCAATCGGCCGACCTTCCAGCAGGCCGACGATCTGCTCGGGTACAGACCCGGGTAGCCCGGTCAACAAGCCCGGACCGCTCTGGAGGGGTCAGGCCTCGAGCCGGGACAGCCAGGCCAGCAGGTGCGCGTTGACGGCTTCGGGTGCCTGCTGCTGGATCCAGTGGCCGGCGTCGGGGATCACCTCGTCAACGCGTAGGTCGGTCACCCACCCGTCCATCACGGTCGCGGGCATGAAGCGGCGGACGGGATCTCGCTCGCCGGTGAGGAATAGCGCCGGCTGGGTGATCCGTTGGTCTGCCACCAGGCCGGTGCGCTCCCAGTTGCGGTCGAGGTTGCGGTAGTAGTTCAGCCCGCCGCGGAACCCCGTCCGGGTGAACGCATCGACGTACACCTGCAGCTCGGCTTCGGTCAGGAAAGACGGTGTCGCCGGCTCCTCGGTCGTATCCGCAGCCCAGGCGGCGTCCCACACCCGTGGGGTGGCGAGTGTTCGCCGGACGTCGCGCTCCAGCGCCGCCTCTGCCACGCCAGGCTCCTGGAACCAGACGATGTAGAAGTCCTCGCCGAGATGGCGGCGCATGATTCCGAGTGGCGGCGCGGGGGCTCGGGGTGCGAACGGAACCGACAAACCCGCCACGGCGCTCACCCGCCCCGGATGTAGCCAGGCCGTCTTCCACGCGAGGTCAGCCCCCCAGTCGTGGCCGATCACGATCGCGTCCTCGGCACCGGCATGGTCGATCAGGCCAAGCACGTCGCGAGCGAGGACGTCGATCGCGTAATCCTCGGGATCGGGCGGAGCATCGGAGCTGCCGAAGCCACGCAGGTCCGGCACGAGGACACGGTAGCCCGCCTTGACAAGCGGCCCGACCTGATGGCGCCAGGAGAACCCCAGCTCCGGAAAGCCATGCAACAGCACCACCACACGCCCGCCGGGCGGCCCCTGTTCGTCAACCGCCAGCTCAATGCCGTTGACCCGCACCGCAAGCAAGCCTACCCGCAGACTCGCGGCCCACCTCACACCGGTCGCGGCTGCCGACACCCGGGTGTCTCGCCCGGCCGGGATGGTTCCTGCGTGGGGCGCCTCGGAGTCTCGTCGCGGTTGCATATAAGGGTCCCCCCTTGGAACGGGACCGGGTCGACTGGTAGCGTCCGTCTAGCTCATCAACATCTGTCGCGCAGGGACGCGTTTGAGGGGTTCGGCGAAGGAGGGACTGAGATGAAGGAACGGGGTAGGCGGCGGCTTCCTTGGATCGTCCTGCTGGGGTTGGCGCTCGCCTTGGTTGCGCCCGGCGGCGCCATCGCCGCGGCCCTGCATCCCACGTTGCTGGCCAAGGTGGGCTACGGCACGGCTCCGATCGGCTTTGCGCGGTCCGCTGATGGTCGGTTGCACGTGGCCTTCGCGACGAACCTCAATTGGGGCGACGCGGCGAGCGGCGTTGGCACTGTGGCGATCAGCCCGTCCGGACATGCGGGGCCGCAGGTGCAGGCGCTCGCGTGGAGTGGTGTGACATCTGGATCCCCCAGTGGGATCCCCGGGCTTGCGGTCATGTCCTCCGGGGCACTGCAGGCCGTGTTCGGCGGCTCGCCAAGCGGCGTTGACGGTCCGTGGGGCATCACCTCAACCGACGGCGGTGCCACGTGGGCGGCACCGGCGAACATCGGCAGCGGGATGATGGCGTTCGGCGACAGCAACCTGACGCTGCAGGTCTCGGGCGGCGCGCCGGTGCTGACCGCCGGCTGTTGCGGCAACATCGTGATCCAGCGAGGGTTTGGCCCGGGCTCGCCGACGTATCAGCTCACCAATGCCGGCGACGACGCGGCGGGCAACACCAACTCGGCCGTCGATGCCAAGACCGGCGCGGTCGTTGCAAGCTGGGACTCGAACGCCGGCAGCGGAGGAATCTGGCTCCAGCAGGCCGCGCCGACCGTCGGGGCCGCACAGAAGGCGCCGATCCCGACTCAGTACGGGACGGGCGCGCCGCTGATCCTCGCCGGGCGCGACGTCGGACCCGGCGTGTTCGCGGCCTACCCGGCGGACTTCGGTCCCTCGACCCACGTCCGGCTGCTTCGCTACGGCGGCGGATCGGTCGCGGTCGGATCGCTCAAGGGGCTGCATGCAGCCGTGAGCAGCGCCGCCACCAGCCTCGACGGCCGGATCTGGGTGGCCTGGGCGGGCGAGATCAACGGCCACGGGATCACCGCGTTCACCCGTTCCAACAAGGCGGTGACGCGCTTTGAGCCGATCCAGACTCGCAGCTTCACCTGGGCAGACCTGTTCACGCTGTCCGGGGATGGGAGACTCGGACCGCTCGACCTCCTGATCAGCGGGACGCCCGACGTCAAGAAGGGACCCCTGGTTGAGGGGATCTACTACGCGCGCCTGCTGCCCGAGCTCTCCGCAACGAGCACAGCGACACCTCTCGGGGGCGGAACGTTCAAGCTCACGGTCAAGGTGACCGACGCGGGCGATGCGGTCAGCTCGGCGAAGGTATCCGCCAAGGGTCAGAGCAAGACGACCAGCGCGACTGGCTCGGCCAAGCTCACGATCAAGGGATCAGCGGGCGACCACGTGAGCGTCACCATCACCCATCCCGGCTACCGCAGCCTCACGGTGAGCGTCAAGCTCTGAGCGGTCAGCCGCCGGTGGACACCGATCCGGTGGGGATCAGCGGCAGCTCGACATATGAGTCATGGGTCGGTCCGCGCAGCACCCGTAGCTGAGGACCGGCCTTGTTTTCGGACTCGCGATGTAGAGAACCGGTCGGCGGCTCCGACCTGCTGTCGGATCGTCCGTGCAACACAAAGGAGCCACGATGAAATACATGCTGTTGATCTACGACAACGCGGACACTCGCGAGCTGTTCCACGGCCCTGAGGGCGAGGCGCTGAGCCAGGAGATCGACGCGCTGATGACGGAGCTGACGAGCTCGGGCGAGTTCGTCGGAGGCGAGGCGCTCGCCGACCCGGCGCAGACCCGGTCGATCCGGCCACGCGATGGGTTGCCCGTCGTGACCGACGGGCCACTGGCGGAGGCCAAGGAGCATTTCGGTGGCTACCTGATCGTCGATTGCGAGACGGTCGGGCGGGCGACGGAGATCGCCTCGCGCTGGCCGAACGCGCGTTTTGGCGCGATGGAGGTCCGTCCGATGATGGTCGCGGGCGACGGGCCCGAAGGTTGACGACGTCGAGAACGCCGGAGATCGAGGACCTGCTGCGCGAGCTGGCGCCGCAGGTCCTCGGCGCGCTCGTGCGTCGACACGCCCAGTTCGATGCGTGTGAGGACGCCGTCCAGGAGGCGCTTCTGGCAGCGAGTCAGCAATGGCCGACCGATGGGGTGCCCAGCCATCCTCGCGGCTGGCTGGTCGCGGTCGCCAACAGGCGGCTGATCGACGAGATCCGAGCAGAGAGCTCCCGACGGGCGCGCGAGGACGTCGTCGTCGAGCCCGAGCAGCGCCGGAAGCAGGCGGCGGAGGAGCCGGAGCCAGTTGAGCGCGACGACACGTTGAGACTCCTGTTCCTCTGCGGCCACCCGTCGCTTAGCCCCGCGTCGCGGATCTCGCTGACGCTGCGCGCCGTCGGGGGCTTGACGACGGCCGAGATCGCAACCGCGTTCCTGGTCCCGGAGGCGACGATGGCGCAGCGGATCAGCCGCGCCAAGCAGACGATCAAGGCCGCCGGCATGCGGTTCGAATTACCGCAACCGGATGAGCTTCCGGAGCGGCTGCGCGCTGTGCAGCACGTCCTCTATCTGATCTTCAACGAGGGGTACACCACGAGCGTGGGCTCGGAGCTGCAGCGAGTGGAGCTCGCCGAGGAGGCGATCCGGCTCACCCGGATGCTCCATCGCCTGCAGCCGGCGGACGCCGAGACCGCTGGGCTCCTGGCGTTGATGCTGCTCACCCACGCTCGCAGGCACGCTCGAGTCAGCCCGGGTGGAGTCATGATCCCGCTCTCCGACCAGGATCGGTCGCTGTGGGAGCCGCGCGCGATCGAGGAGGGCGTGGCGCTCCTCGAGCAAACTCTGAAGACCGGGGCGATCGGCCCCTACCAGCTCCAGGCGGCTATCGCCGCCGTCCACGCCGAAGCCCCTTCAGTCGATCAAACCGACTGGCCCGAGATCGTCGCTCTGTACACGCTGCTGCTGCGCGTCACTCCGAACCCGGTGTTCGCGCTCAACCGCGCCGTCGCGGTGGCGATGGCCCAAGGCCCCGAGGCCGGCCTCGCGGAACTCGAGACGATCGAAAGCGACGAGCGTCTGAGCGGCCACCACCGCGTCGAAGCCGTGCGCGCACACATGCTCGAGCTCGCCGGCGATCGGGGTGGCGCCGTCGCCGCGTATCGCGCCGCGGCGCGGTTGACGACCAGCTCGCCCGAACGGCGGTATCTCGGGGCTCGCGCAGCCGCCCTCTAAGCGCGAGCTCGGGGCCGCACCATCAGCAGACGATGAACCTCGCGGTCACGGTCTTCGTTACCTGCCGGGTCTTCACATGCCCGTGACTGGTGATCTTCTTCTTGTAGGTGAGTACGACCTTCAGTGTGTGACGACCGGCCTTGAGCCCCTTGAGACGAAGCGAGACGGTCACCGGCAGGTGTCTAACCGTGGTGTTCGCCCTGTAGGTCACGACGGTGACCTTCCGTTTCTTGCCTCGCACCCGCTTGGTCTTGTGCGTGACGTGCTTGATCCCCCTGTCCAGGAAGAATGCGGCGCTGACGAACTTGAGCTTTGCGGCATGGGACCCGGAGCTCGCCGACGAGCGCAGCGTCGGGCGAACGCTGCTCTTGGCCGCCGTGCAGACCTTCAGCGAGGGGACGACCAGGGTGATCGACTGGTTGTCGAACGTCGCCTTGATCGTCTGCGGGGGTGGCGGGGGCGAGGGATGGGGCGGGGTGGGGATCGGGGGCGCCGGCGCGGTCGTGAAGCTCTGCACGGAGCCTTGGGCGCTGCCGAACGGATTCGAGGCGTCGACGCGGTAGAAGATGACCGTTCCCCCCGGCAGGCCGGACAGCGCGGCGGACACCGGCGCCGCCGTTCCGCTGGCCGGGAGCTGACCGGCTGCGGCGGTCGACCCGAGGGCCGGAGTGGTCCCGTATTCGACGGTGACGGTCGAAGCCGTCCCGAGCGCGTTGACGGACCCGGCGACGGTGGCGGTCGAGCTGGTGACCGCGCTGGCGGCGCCCGTGCTGGCGCTCGGAGCTATCTCCAGCGACGCCTTCCCGATCGCTGGAGCCGAGGAACTCATGTCGGTGAACCACAGGTTCCCGTCCGGCCCAGCGACCATGGCCTCCAGATCGGCGCTGCCGCTCAGCCCGGAGCTGAACTCGGAGATCGCGCCCGACGTCGTGGCCCGTGCGACCGCGCCGTTCATCGACTGCGGGAACCAGAGGTTGCCGTCCGCGCCGAGCACCGTCGCGTTGGGCAGGTCCAAGTTCAAGCCGGAGGTGAACTCCTTGATCGTGCCGGACGGCGTCACGCGGCCGATCGCTCGCTGGCCCGCGTACTGATCGACGAACCAGACATTGCCATCGGAGCCCGCGGCGATGCTGTCGGGCTGGGCGCCCATTTGCAGACCGGTCTTGAGCTCGGTGATCCCGCCCGCAGGCGTCACCCGTCCGATCGCCGCCGGCGTGCCGTCATCGGTGTAGTAGACGTTCCCGTCGTTGCCGGCCGTGATCAGGTTGGGAAAGCTCATCGAGTTCGGTGTCGAGAACTCCTTGATCGTTCCGGAGGGGGTGATCCGACCGATCGCCTTCGTGTTTCCCTGGTCGGTGAACCACAGGTTCCCGTCCGGCCCGACGGTCAGGTCATTCGGCTGGGCCATCGGGTTCAGTCCGTCCGCGGTGGTGAATTCCTTGATCGTGCCCGCTGGAGTCACGCGCCCGATCTGTTTGGTGCCGATGTCCAGGAACCAGACGTTCCCATCCGGGCCGAGAGTGAGGGTCTCCGGAGCGGCGCCGCTCGGAAGCCCGCTCGTGAACTCGGTGATCGTGCCGTTCGGCGTGATTCGACCGATCGCCTTGGTCGTGCCCTCGTCGCCGAACCAGAGGTTCCCGTCCGCCCCCAGCGCGATGTCGACTGGCTGCGAGCCGGGTTTCAGGCCGGTTTTGAAGGGGTTGATGGTTCCGTCCGGGGCGATCCGCCCGACCTCGCTCGTAGTCGTGAACCACACGTCGCCGTCGGGGCCGGCGGTGATCGACCCCGGAAGCTGACCCGCCGGCAGGCCGAACTCCTTCAACGACGTCGCGTGCGCCAGCGACGGGAGCGCCACGAGCACGACGAGCACCGCAGCGAAGATCGCCGCTATCCGTCGGCCGACGCCGGCGGCCATCGAGTGTGTTCCCGATCCCTCCACCCAGGCCAAGCGTAGTCCCGGCCTCAGCAGGACACAAGGATTTCAACCCAGGTCAGAGATTCCGGAGACGAGCAGGTAGGCGCCGATCGCTCCCGCCACGACGACGATCAAAGCGCGCCGGTGAGCTGTCATCCATTCGCTGAGCTTCTCGGTCAGTGAGCGCGCGCGGTCGGGCATCACGAGCAGACCGATGAGCGGGAGCTCGATCAGGGCGAACATGACCAGATTGAAACCGAGGACCGCCAGCACGCTCGTGGCCGGCGACGCGTTCAGCTTGACGAGCAACGCGAGTCCGGCGAGGTAGTACGCGCCGGGGACGCTGTACACCGCGCCGGCGGCCCAGGCGATCCACAACGAGTCGCTGCCCAGGGCGCGTTCCTGAAGGCTCGTTCTGCGCGGACGACCTGGATCGCGGTTGTTCGTGCGGCGGGGATGCCATTGGAGCCTGCGGCCCGCCAGCACGGCGATCGCTACGCCGACGAGCAGCCCGCCTGCCGCGACCTCGATGACTCCCTGCGTGGATGTGCCGATCCGCAAGGTCGACCCGTGCAGCGCGAGCACGATCACCAGCCCGAAGATGATCGAGAGGCCCATACCCCCTAACAGGTAGGCACCGAGTTGGCGGGCCGGGCGCGGCCGCCCGAGCAACGCCACGGCAGCGGCCAGGAGCCCGGCGTCGAGCGCGGACACTGCCGCGATCGCGAATACCTCACCCATGGGTGTGCAAGCCCTCCGAGAGCGCAGTCGTCGGCGGCGCTAGGACGTACCGTCGTCGGTCGACCTGGTGGCACGCGCCGGCCGTGCCCACACGCCGCGTTCTTGCAGTAGTTCGACCTGCTTCTGCGTCACCTGCTCGCGGTATTCGCCGTGCGTGTACGGGGCCCGGTCGAGGTAGAGGTTCTTCGGGTAGATCGGCGGCTCGTAGATGATCTGGTACTGCTCGGTCGTCAGGTCCTTGGTCCAGTTGTCCCACTGCGCGGTCTGGCGGAAGTGCCGCAGCGCCTGAATGTCGATCGTGCCCGCGATCCACGTCGAGCCTGCGCCGTAGGGGACCTCGGTCACGACCTGGCCCCGGTAGTCGACGATCTGCGAGCCGCCCGAGAAGGTGTCGATCGGGATCGTGGACTCGCTGTCGAGGTAGTAGGTCCCGAGGTTCATCCCGATCACGTACATGTTGTTGTCCAGGGCCCGGGCGCGGTTCTGGACGGAGAACATGCCGCTCATCACACCCGGCGCCGGATACGGCCCGCGATAGGCGATCTCGCAGCCGTTCATCGCCAGGCCGCGCGCGTTCTCGGGATACGACGCCTCGTTCGCCATCATGATCCCGATCCGGCCGATCTCGGTGTCGGCGACGGGATAGAAGGCGTCGAGATTCCGGCCGTAGAGCTCGATCCAGCGATCCCACACGTTGTGCGGAGTGACCGAATGCTCGACCGGCAGCAGCGGCACGAGCTTGTGGTGCTTCAGGATCACCGTGCCGTCCTCGGGCTCGATCACGAAACCGACGTTGAAGAATCGGTCGGGGAACTCCGGGTGCCGGGCCTTGGCCTGGGCGACGACGTACGCGCTCCACTCTCGCGCCAGCCGGCCGAGGTAGTCGGTCTCCGGCCCGGGGATGTCGATCGCGCACTCGCGGGCGTAGCCGACGTGGTCGAGATCGAGCACTTCGTCCGTGAAGCCCTGCAGCCCGCCCTCCGGAATGCAGATCATCCGCACCGGAAGATCCATGCTCGACAGCCACGACGCGGCCTTGACCATGTGCGAGATGTGCTCGAGGTTTCGCGTGATCTCCTCCCGGCGTCGGATCCCGCGCATCGTCTGAATCAGGCCAACCGCCTGATAGGGCTCGACCATCTGAAGCTCCTCTCTCGTGTCCGCCGTGCCCTACTTCAGGGCCAGGAACAGGTATCGGTTGAGGCTGAAGAAGTAGTCGCCCCCCAGCGCCCTCAGATCCTCCGCCCACTCGCTCGCGTCGCGCTCGCTCAGGCCCTGCCGGCCAGGAACGAACGCGGTGATGAAGCCGATCAGGCCGGCGCTGAAGGTGTTCGGGTCGTAGCCGGCGTTCAGCAGCGGGATCGCCGCGCGGCGCGCGACCGAGAATCCAGCCGCTGACAGAAGCCCGGTCAGCCGCCGGGGGAGATAGGGGTCGACGAGGTGCTCATCCCAGGCGGCGAGCACGCGCCGCATCCGCTCCGCGTCGCGTGAGTGCCACACGATCGAGTCCCAGTCGGTGTCGAGTACGAGCAACCGGCCGCCCGGTCGCAGCACGCGGAATGCCTCCCCGAGCGCCGCCGGCATGTCCTGGACGTACTCGTACACCTGGGTCGCGACCGCGGCGTCGAACACCTCGTCTCCGAACGGGAGCGCGCAGGCGTCGCCGACGACGAACCGGATCTCGCCGGCGCCGTCTGGCGGACGGCGGTCGCGCGCGAGCACGAGCATGCTCTCGCTCGGGTCGACGCCGTCGACCGAGCCGTTACGGCCGACCTCGGCCGACATCTCGCAGGCGAGGAGTCCCATCCCCGCCCCGATGTCGAGCACGTTCTCTCCCTCTCTGAGATCCAGGGCTGCGCGCGTGACACGGCGCTGCTCGACGACATCGGAGGTCGTGTACGTCGCTTCGGCCCGCCGCGAAGCCTCGTCGTCGAACTGGAGCGTGGTGCCCATCCGAAACGATCCTCTCAGCGCCCGCCGGGACTCTCAAGCTCGCGCTCGCCCGTTTGACCTGGAATCGTCGGCGGGCTGATTGTCGTCCATCACTGGCAGTGAGGAGTGGAGTCGAGGTGAATCGCGAGGCCCATCGGTTCGGTGTGCCAGGATCCCGGCGGACGATGGAGGGCGCTTCGCATCGGGCGGTGCCGCGTGTCCGCGACCGGCTGCTCGCGAGGGATCCGGGGCTGATCCGGTTCGAGTCCGCGGCGAGGTCGACGGCCACGATCCTCGTGTCCGTGCTCGTGCTGTTCGGCGTCGCCGAGGCGTCCGGTCAGCCGTTCTCGGGCATCCTGCTCGGCGTCCTCGTGGCGCTGGTGGCGTCGATGACGTTCGCGATCGCGGACCGGCAGAGGCGCCTGGAGACCCTGCTTTGGCTGCCGCTGCCGGCGATCGGCGCGCTGCTGCTGGGAGCCGCGCTGTCTCGAAGCCGGATCGCGATGGACGTCGGGTTCGTGGTCGTAATCGGCGCGGGGATGTACGTGGCGCGGTTCGGCCAAGCGGCCGCGTTGGGCGGGTTCGCCGCGATCATGAGCTTCGCGCGCGCCCGTGACGCACCGTGACGTTGCCGACGCCCTGCGGTCCGCGGGGGATCAGGTGGCGCACAACACTGAGTCCGCGGCCGCGCTGATCGGCGAACGAGACGCATCGATCCGGTCGGCCCGTGACCTGATCGACACGGCAACGGACGCCGCGAGCTCGACGCTGGACGAGCGGCTCGACGACGCGCTGCGATCGCTGCAGTTCCTCGACGACGGGCTCGCGAGCTTCGCTGATGAGCTCGCCGTAGACGAAGCGCCGGGCTATGACCCCCGCGACGGACCGACGGACGCCACCGCGGACGCGAACGCGGTCGCGTTCAAGGAGCCGAGACCGGTGGCGAGGTCGTAGCCGGGCTGGGCGGCGCCGCCTGCCGGGGTCTTGCCGACGGCGGACCTCGGGCGGCGGGAGCTGGTCCCCTGGGCGATGTCGTAGAAGATCGAGTGGTAGCCCGGGCCGCGCGCGAGCCGGTAGAGCAGCGGGTTGAGGGAGCCGAGTGGCGGGCGACCGGCCTTGCGCTCCTGCTGGAGGACGAGCGCGACCATCGCCGCCATGAACGGCGTCGCGGCGCTGGTGCCGCCGTCGGCGCCCCACCCCTGGTCCTGCTTGTCGTAGTCGGCGAACCCGGGGGTGAACGAGGCCATCGCGGCGAGGTCTGGGGTGAGCCGCGTCGGCTTGCCACGCTGCAGCTGGGGTCCGATTCCGGGCGCGACCTGATAGCCCGGTCGCTGCCAGGCCACGCTCGGGCCGCCGCCGGTGCCGTTGCTCCCGTTGGAATTGCCGTAGGTCGACCACACCACCTGCGATGCGATCAGGTTGTTTTGCGTGAGCGCCAACTGGGTGCCGCCGACGCTGGTGACGAACGGCGAGCTGCCTGGGAACTGCACGCCTGGCTTGCCGAGGAAGCACCCCTGGAAGCCGAGGTCCCCTGAGGCGGCAAGCGCGGTGATCCCCAGCGCGGCCGCCTGCGTGAGCATCCGCTGCCCGAGCATCAGCTGGTCGTGAGCGAACGCGTACTCGCAGTCGCCGTCGCTGATCGAGAGCACGTTCGGCAGCTGTCCGCCCTGGCGCGAAGGGTCGAGCGCTCCGAACATGAACAGCAGGTACGAGTTGGCGAAGCCCTGGTCGAGGGGCACGAAGATCGGCGTGATTCGCTGAAGCCGGGGCGCCAGCGCCGCGAGCGCCTCGACGTCGAGGACGGTCTCGTCCGGGCCGGTCGGGATCGCCCCGGGCATCGCAAACTGCCGAACGACCGGAGTCGGGAGTCCGAAGCACTGCGCCCACGTCCTGAACGAGCTCGTGTCGACCTCCTCGCCGCTGAGCGTGTCGACCCGCACGCCAGAACCCTGGAGTCCGCGGGCGTGCAGCGGATCGACGCCGTACGCGGTCGAGAGCTGGGCCGGTGTGAAGGCTTTCGTCTTGGCGGCGCCGGGGCACGTCTTCGCCGCCCGGGCGGTCGCGCGCTGACGGAACCCGCCTCGGCCGGTACCGCCACCGCCGCCCGAGCGCCACCTCCGCCGAGCGCTACCGCGCTCGAACAGCTCGCCGGCCGAGATCAGTGGCACGAGACCGCGGAGCGCCGGCGGCCGGCAGAGCCCTCCGGTCGGTGGCCTGGCTCCGCGCGCACAAAAGAGCCGCTGGCCGGCGCGCGCGGTGAGGACCGCCAACACCACCGACCCGTCGGAGCTGACCTCGACGCTCAGCACGCCGGGCTGGGAATGGAGGTAGCGGAGCACGCGCTGGCGGTCGGCGACGCTCGCGGAGAACCGTGCCTGGTACTGGCCGAGCGACAGGAACCGCCGGTACTCGGCCGAGGAGGGGTTGGAGACCGCTCTCGCGAGCGGGGCCGGGTTGCCTCGCTGGCGTAGACCGAGCAGGAATGGCCGAGCCTGCGATGGATCCGCGGTGCTGGCGCGAGTTGTCGCGCCACGGGCCGGTCCGCCCGCGGCGACGAACGCGATCGCAACGCACACGCCCGCGACGATCGGACGTGTCACGCGTCCGCATGGTTCTGCTCCCCTAATCACCCCAAGGCGATCGTACCGGTGGCAGGGCGCTCGCGTGACTCACTCTCCGGAGCTCACCGCGTGGAACTCGATCCGGTAGACGAGCGTGTCGTCCTCGATCGGCCCGGCGTGCGCGGCGCGCCGGCGCATCGTCTCGCGGTCGGGCTCGCCGGCTCGTCGGACGTCATCGCGGGTGATCGCGGCGAACGGGACGAGCTCGATCGTGTCGACCTCGATCTGGCCTAGGCCGACCCGGTAGCGCCCACCCTGCTTGACCTGCGGCCGCTGCCACAGCCGAACCGAGAGGGTGATGTCTCCCGCTAGCACGTCGTTGCGCAGCTCGCGGCTGAACTCCACGATGGAGACGCTACCTCGGCGTCGCGTGACCAGGCTCACAGTTGAAACCGGAAGAGCCCGGTGGGGGCGAGCGTCAATAGCCGCACAACGCTGCTTCTGGAGGTCCAATGATTGCTGCCGCGCTAACCCGTGTCGCACCCGTCGAGATCCGCTCGCCTCGCGCGGGCCTGCTCCGTATGTCGGCGCTGATCGTGTGCGCCGCGGTCGTGGCGACGTGGGCGAGCGCCGCGTTTGACGGGGTCTCGAAGCCGAGCGCCGGCCCGTCCGGCGCCACGGCCACGTTGCCGCTCGCGGCGCAGGGTCCCGTCTCGGCGACGCTCGGTCGCCACGACACCGCCTATTGGGTCAGAGGACTGCGGGCCGCCAATCCGGCGCAACGTCTAGCCGCGACCTTCTCGGCGTCGGGAGTGACCGTCGCCGCGGGCGCCGGCCGCACGGAGTTGCGCCTGACGAGCTACGGACGAGCCGGCGCGCTGCGGGCGCTGCCACCGGCACGGCCACGCGCCGCCGCGAACCGGCTCGTGTACCAGCGCCCCGGCGTCGACGAGTGGTACGCGAACGGGCCGTTCGGGCTCGAGCAGGGATTCGAGGTCCGGACGCGGCCGAGCGCGGTCAGCGGTCCGCTGACGCTGTCGCTGGCGCTCCGGTCGAATCTCCAAGCCGCCCTGCGTCCATCGGGAGTCGTGCTCAGCGGGCACGGGGTCCGGCTGCACTACGGCGGCTTGATCGCGAGCGACGCCGCCGGGCATCACCTGCGGGCCTGGTTCAGGCTCGCCAGCGGCAGGGTGACGATCGCCGTTGCAGATCGCGGCGCCCGGTATCCGCTTCACATCGATCCGTTCGTGCAGCAGGCCGAGCTCACGGCGGCCGACGGCGCGACGAACGACGTGCTCGGGGCGACGTTGGCGATCGACGGCGACACGATTGTCGCCGGGGCGCCGAACAAGACCGTGGGCGCGAATCCCGGGCAGGGTGCGCTGTACGTGTTCGTCAAGCCCGCCACGGGGTGGGCGGACGCTCACCAGACCGCGCAGCTGACTTCTTCGGACGGGACCGCGATCGCCGAGGTGGCGATCAGCGGCGACACGATCGTGGCCGGCGCTCCGGGCAAGCAGGTAGGCGCCAACCAGGATCAAGGCGCGGCCTACGTATTCGTCAAGCCCGCCGGCGGCTGGCGGGACGAAACGCAGACGGCGGTGCTGACCGCCGCGAACGGTGCGGCGGAGGACAGGCTTGGGTCGGGCGTCGCGATCTCCGGCGACACGATCGTCGGCGGCGCGCCCGGTCGCGACGACGGACGTGGCGCCGGGTACGTGTTCGTCGAACCGAGGTCCGGCTGGAAGGACGCGACTCAGACGGCCGTCCTGACCGCGCTGGGCGGCGCTCCCCAGGACTCGATCGGCTTGATCAACAGCGTCGCGATCTTCGGCGACACGATCGCGCTTGGCGGGAGCAACCACAAGGTCGGTGACAACGAGCAGGAGGGCCTCGCCTACGTCTACGTCAAACCGGACGCCGGTTGGACCGACAGCACCCAGACCGCGACTCTGTCGGCCACCGATGGAGGCGCGGGCGACCTGTTCGGGTTCGCGGTCGGGGTTTCCGCGGATACGGTCGTCATCGGCGCTCC
Source organism: uncultured Solirubrobacterales bacterium (assembly GCA_963770735.1). Lineage (GTDB taxonomy): Bacteria > Actinomycetota > Thermoleophilia > Solirubrobacterales > Solirubrobacteraceae > Palsa-465. Next base: position 53,584 of record CAVYRB010000004.1, read on the forward strand.
TCACCACACGGTGGGTCGGCAAAAGCCTGGCGCGGTGTATGTGTTCACCGAGCCGCCGTTCGGCTGGGCGCAGCGTCCAAGCGACACCGAGACCGCCGTGCTCACGCCGTCCGACGGCGCCACCGACGATCGCTTCGGCGCGCAGGTCGGAGTCTCCGGCACGACGATCGTCACCGGTTCGTTCCTGCACCAGGTCGGGCCGAACCCCGCCCAGGGCGCGCTCTACTTCTTCGACCGTCCCGGCTTCGTCTGGTCCGACGAGACCCAGAACGGGCAGCTGACGGCGGCCGACGGAGCCGCGCGCGAAGGGTTCGGCGACACGGTGGGAATCTCCGGGAACCTCGTCGCTGTCGGCGCACCCGTGCATCCGGTCGGCCAGAACACCGGTCAGGGTGCGGCATATCTGTTCGCCGTGCCGCCGACGATCACGATCGCGACGCCGGCGAACGGCGCCGCGTTCACGCAGGGCCAGACCGTCCTCGCGTCCTACGTGTGCGGCGCGCCGGCCGGGGCCACGCTCGACGAGCTGCGCCGGGCCCGTGGCGGCCGCGACCCGGATCGATACCGCAACCCCGGGAGCGCACTCGTTCACCGTCCGCACGGTCGACAGCGACGGCGCGACGGCCACGCAGACGACGAGCTACACGGTCACCGCCGCCCGTGTGACCGTTCGGCCGCCGTCGATGACCGACCTTCGTCAGTCCGTCGCCACGTGGCGCACGGGCGGGAAGCCCGACCGGCGGCGACCGATCGGAACCACGTTCTCGTTCGTCCTCGACCAGCCGGCAACGGTCACCCTCAGCTTCACGCGTCAGGCAGCCGGACGGCTTCACGGCGGCCGCTGCGTTGCTCTGACGGCACGGACCAAGCACAGCCCTCGCTGCACACGTGCGCTCGCCGTCGGAACGCTCACGGTGACAGCGCGCACGGGTCGGGGCGCGATCGGCTTCCGCGGTCGCCTGTCCTCCGGCCGGACGTTGCAACCGGGGCGCTACGCGATGACAACCACGGCCACCAACGCGGCCCGCCAGCGGACCACGCTGCGACCGCTGCACTTCACGATCGGGAGGTAGGCATGTTCCTCAGACCACTCAGATACTTCCGACGGCATCACGCGACGGTTCTGTCGCTGCTCGCGTTCGGTGCTGCTGTTGGCGGGACCTCGTATGCGGCCACGTCACTTCCGGCCAACAGCGTCGGGACCCGGCAGCTGAAGCCGGGTGCGGTGAGCTCGAGCAAGCTCAGCCGCGGCGCGGTCCGCTCCGACAAGGTGCGGGACGGCTCGCTGGTGGCTGCCGATTTCAACACAGGACAGCTGGCGCGTGGGCCTCGCGGTCCCGAGGGCGGGGACGGGCCGCAGGGGCTGCAGGGCACCGCCGGACCAGCCGGGCTGCAGGGGCCGCAGGGTTCGATTGGCCCGCGGGGTCTGGTGGGTCCAACCGGTCCGCAGGGACCTCCAGGGATGCCGGGTCCTCAGGGTGACTCGGGACCTCAGGGCACGGAGGGAGTTCCCGGGATCAGTCAGTACACGCACGTCAGCATGAACAAGAAGATGGCCGGCCCGAACGACTTCGTGTCGGTGTCGTGCCCGTCCGGGACGAAGGTGATCGGCGGCGGCGCGTCAGCGAACTCTGCGCGGGTGACGTTCATCAATTCCCAACCGACGCCCGACGAGGCCGGGTGGATCGTGACCGCAACCGCTGATGCGGCGGGACCGATGATCGCCCTCGATGCGATCTGCGCGGTGATCGTCCGATGAGGCGGCCAACCGTTCCCTCGCCCGCTCGCTGGCTGGCCGTCGCGCGGCGCCATCACGCCACCGCACTGTCACTGCTGGCGCTCGCGATCACCGCCGGTGGCAGCGCCTACGCGGCGAGTGTCCTGCCTGCATCGAGCGTTGGCGGCACACAGCTCAGGCGGGGCGCGGTCATCGCTGAGAAGCTCGCGAACGGGGCCGTCACCTCGGCCGCGGTCGCACGAGGGAGCCTCGCACGGCGCGACCTGGCCAACGACGCACTCGACGGTCCCCGCGGTCCGCAGGGTTCGCCCGGCAGCTTCGGGCCGGCTGGGGTCCCGGGTCCGCAAGGGACGCAGGGCTCTCGGGGCCCCCAGGGCCTAACCGGATTGAGTGGCGATCCCGGACCGCCCGGGACGCCCAACACGGTCAAGGGCCCGGTGGGGCCGACGGGCCCGACCGGCTTCGATGGCAACGCGCGCTACCAGGTCGTCCAGGAACAAGATTCGATCTTCGGCGAGCAGGACGTCGTGGCGCGCTGCTTCGACGGCGCCAAGCCGCTCGACGGCGGCCCGATCAACGTCGGTCCGAGGGTGAAGATCATCGGTTCGCATCCGCTCTCGCCCGACCAGGGAACGGGATGGCTCGTCGACGCGCTGGACACCGACATCCACTTCAACGTCACCGTCACGGTCGAGGTGAGATGCGCGGTGACCAGCTGATCACGCCGTAGAACGCGAACCGCCCTCCCAGGCCGGGAGGGCGGTTCGTCCAAAGCTCGGCGCTCGGCTGCTTAGCCCAAGCCGCCCAAGATCGTGGTCGCGATGACCGTGAACCTGACGCTCGCGTCGAGGCTCGGTGCCGCGGGATTGCGCGCCTTTACGCGACAAACCGTCCCGCCCAGGGCGGACCCGTGGGACAGGATCTTGATCTTCCCGGGATCGACCCCCTTGATCTTCCAGGTGCACGTGTACCTGGCGCCGCTGAACTCGAGCGCGTGCGGATAGCCGACGGTGACCGTCTTGGTCTGCTTCCCGTTCAACGTGATGGTTTTGCTGGCCGATTCGCGGCCAGCGGCCCCGAGCGCGGCCGGCGCGACGCTCAGCGCGGCGACGCAGGCGACGACGCCCGCCGCGGCGACGCGTCCCCTGATGGGATGACTGGATCCAGCTGTCCGACTGGTGCGCATTGCGCCCCCTTATGGAGATATTGATTACGGGCGTCTCGCCCGACATTGCCCCTAGTGAAATCGGACCCTACCAGCGGCACCGGCGAGAGCGGAAAGAAATCCGTCTCCGGACTAGCGCATCCGGTAGCCGACGCCGACGATGTCCGCCTGCACCGCGGTCTCGGCGGCATGGCTGGGCACGCCGACCGTCATCACGCCCTCGAAGAACTCGCCGTCGGTGGTCCCCTGGTCGCCGCCGGAGCCGAGGATGATCGCGCCCTCCTGTCGCATCGGCGAGTACCCCTTGCCAGGGGGAGTGGGGCCGTGTAGAAGGTGCTCAGGCCGCCGGTCGTGGCGTTCGCGCCCCTGATCGTGAACGTCTTCGAGCCGGGGTTGTCGAGCATTCCGGTGACGAACGGGTAATGCATCGCGAGGTTCCGCGAGGTCGCGTCACAGCAGAACCCGTCGCCGGATTGGAACGAACCGCCGATCAGGCTGGTCGTCGACTCCGGAGTCCTGGTCGGGGTGCCGGTCATGAACATCCCGTTCTCGAGGTCGGCCTGAACCCAGGGGCCTCCGTCGGGCCCGCACGCGTCCCAGCAATCCCGGCTGAAGTTGAGCGCGTCCATCGTGCCGTTGCCGTCGTCGGTGCCGGCGATCTCGGAGTTGCCGAAGTCGAAGCAGCAGTCGCTGCCGGAGTAGGTGCCGCCGAAGACGCCGTAGACACTCTCGGGCTTGCCGTTCACCGCGACTCCCGTGGCGCGCACGTGACCGTTGTTGTAGGCCTGTCCGTGGTTCCCGGCGCAGGTGGCGGAGGTGGGGCAGGGGAGACCGGTCGGCGACCCGCTCTGGAACTTCAGGCCGTAGACCGGGTGACCTCCCGCGAGGATGGGCAGGGCGCTCGCCGACACCGGGTCGTGGGCGTAGGTCGTGTTGCTGTAGATGGAGGTGGTCGCCGCCTGCGGGACGAGATCGTTGTGGTCGGAGGTCTGGTCATAGATCTTCGAGACGACGCAGCTGGTCCCGGCGCAGAACGCGTTCTGCCTGCCGGCGTCGGCGTAGCCGCCCCGCTTCAGCACGCCGATATTCAAGGTCGCGCTGTCAGACGCTCGCCTGACCTGGTAGAGCGGTCCGTCGTAGCCGGCGAACAGCGCGCGTGTCGAACTGAACGCGGCGACGCAGCGGGTGCCCGCCTTCGCGTAGATGTCGCAGGGCCGCTGACTGACGCGTACCGCCGGCCTGCGGTGGTGAGGGCGATGGGCGGGGCGGTGCGACCGGTGAGCGGAAGCGCGCCGCGGCGCTTGGGCGGCGATCGCGACCGCGGGCACGAGGACGCCGGCCATGACGCAGGCCAGCAGCAGCGCGAATCGTTCCCGTTGCCTGATCATCCCGCGCGGCCGAGGATATTTCCCCGGCGCCGGTCCGAGCGCCGGTTCCGGTGCGCCGGCGAGGCTCCGCCGGCGCACCGCGCACGGCTCAGCTGTTGATCAGCGCCATCATCGGCTCGGGGTAGCGGGTGCCGCGGACCGCGTCGGGAGCGATCGCGTCGTCGAGCTCGCGGACCTCGTCGGCCGACAGCGCGACGTCGGTCGCGGCGGCATTCTCCTCGAGCCGTCGCGGACTCTTCGTCCCGGGAATCGGGACGATCTCCTCGCCCTTGGCGAGCACCCACGCGAGCGCGAGCTGTGCCGGGGTCACCCCCTTCTGCTCGGCGAGCTCAGCTGACCCGGTCCGCGAGCTCGAGGTTCGCCTGAAGCGCGTCCTCCTGGAACCGCGGGTTGGTGCGGCGCCAGTCATCGTCGGCGAGGTCGTCGAAGGACCGGATCTGGCCGGTGAGGAACCCGCGACCGAGCGGCGAGTACGCGACGAAGCCGATCCCGAGCTCGCGGAGCGCGGCGAGCACCTCGTCCTCGGGGTCGCGCGTCCACAGCGAATACTCGCTCTGGACCGCGGTGATCGGATGCGTGGCGTGTGCGCGGCGGATCGTCTCTGCGGACGCTTCCGAGAGCCCCAGGTAGCGAACCTTGCCCTCCTGCACCAACTCGCCCATCGCGCCGACCGTCTCCTCGATCGGCACGTTCGGGTCGACCCGGTGTTGGTAGAAGAGATCGATGTGATCGATCCCGAGGCGGCGGAGCGAGGACTCGCACGCCCGCCGCGCGTTCTCCGGGCTTCCGTCGGTCCCGCGGTCGGTCAGGGAGTCCGGATTGACCACGAACCCGAACTTGGTCGCGATCTCGAACTCGTCGCGCTGACCCGCGATCGCTCGCCCGACGAGCTCCTCGTTCGTGTACGGCCCGTAGATCTCGGCGGTGTCGAGGAAGGTGATTCCGAGCTCGAGTGCCCGGTGGATCGTCGCGAGCCCCGACTGCTCGTCGCCGCGGCCGTAGGCCCAGGTCATACCCATGCATCCGAGCCCTTCGGCCGACACCTCGAGCCCCTGGCTTCCAAGTCGTCTTCTATTCATCAAGTGCGTCCTCGTAGATCGAGATTTTTCGGTCGATGAACGCGAGATGACGCCGCACCTCGTCCAGCTGAGTGCGCACCGCCGCGCGATGCTCCTGGAGCAACGCCAGCCGCTCGACCTCGTTGCCGTCCCCGGCACGGACGAGCTCGGCGTACCGTCGGATCGTCCTGATCGGCATTCCGGTGGCGCGCAGGCACTGCAGGGTGTGGATCCACGCGAGATCCCGGTCGCTGTAGCGGCGATGCCCCGAATCGGCGCGGTCGACGCCGTCGATCAGGCCCGCTCGCTCGTAGTAGCGCAGCGTGTACGCGCTAACTCCGCTCGCGCGGGCCGCATCCGCGATGCTCAGCCCTGCCTCAACGCTCATCCGGCCGAGCATAGGACTTAGAGCGTGCTCTAAGTCAAGGCACCCTGCTCTAAGTCAAGGCACCCCTTACGCGCGCGCGCCAGTGATCACCTCGTTCTTGGGGCGGCTCTGGTCGACCAGCGCCTCTGCCTGGTCTGAGCCGACGACCGGCAGGCCCGCGGGGTCCAGCAGTCCCGCCTGGATCAACACCGAGGCCTGATCCCAGTAGATGTGCTCATGGTGGACCTTGCCGTCTTCGAAGCCGACGACCACGACCACCATGATCGAAATCCGTCGCCCGGTCGGCTCGATACCCGGGAGCATGATGTCGACGACGCTGTCGTGGGTGAAGGTCATCAGCAGCTCGTCGACGACCTGGTCCGTCCCGACCGTTCGTGAGATCGGCTCGGTCCGGGTGTCGGCGGGCCACTGCCCGATGAAGTGGTGGCTGTAGAAGTCGCGGACGCCGGCCGTGCCGTTGCCGCCGGTGATCGTCGGGACGTGATGGACGTAGGGGTCGTCGCTCGTCATCGTCTCCATCGTCGCCTCGAGGTCGAGGTCCTGGAATTCCGCTCGTACGTGGGCGTCGAACATCGCAGCAAGGTCAGTCATCGGCATCCTCCGTTCCGGTGGGTTGTAGGCGTCCCGATCCTCGCATCGGCGCAACGCCGTCCACAAGGCCCGTCCGCTGACGGAGTAGACGGGAACGATGCTCCTGGACTCCGATATTTCGGAGTCCAGGAGCAAAGTTCGGCTGGCCGCAGGACCAAAATACTGGATTCATTCCAGAATCGCTACAGTGCGACTCGATGGGGGAAACGGTCGACAGAGCTGCGCTGCTCCGCGGACACGGGGTCCAGGTGACGGCCCAGCGCCTGGCCGTCCTGGAGGCCGTGTCTGACCGCCCGCACAGCACCGCCGCAGAGATCGCGGAGGCGGTCCGGTCGGAGATCGGAGCGGTTTCCCAGCAGGCGGTGTACGACGCGCTCGCGGCCCTCACCGACAAGGGCATCATCCGGCGGATCCAGCCGGCCGGATCGTCGGCGCGGTACGAGGACCGGGTCGACGACAACCACCACCACCTGATCTGCCGGACGTGCGGCCGGACGGTCGACGTCGACTGTGCGGTCGGCCAGACGCCGTGCCTGACGGCGGCCGAGAACTCCGGCTACGAGATCGACGAGGCCGAGGTGATCTATTGGGGCCGGTGCCCCGACTGCGTCGCGTCGGACTCCGTCGCCGGACGAGAACGCGTAATCATCAAAACGAACCAGTGAGCGAGTAGGAGGAACCCATGGCCGAAACCACCAGCGAGAGCGAAAGCCCAGCGATCCCGTCTCCGACTCCGAAGGAGGGCCGGCCGAGGACCAACGAGGACTGGTGGCCAGATCAGCCGAACCTTGAGGTCCTTCACCAGAACTCGCCGCTCGCGACCCCACTCGGCGAGGAGTTCGATTACAAGGCCGAGTTCGAGAAGCTCGACGTCGAGGCGCTCAAGCGCGACGTGTTCGAGGTGATGACCAGCTCGCAGGACTGGTGGCCTGCCGACTACGGCCACTACGGGCCGCTGTTCATCCGGATGTCGTGGCACGCCGCGGGCACGTACCGGATCGAGGACGGCCGCGGCGGCGGCGGTCAGGGGGCTCAGCGCTTCGCCCCGCTCAACAGCTGGCCGGACAACGCGAGCCTCGACAAGGCGCGCCGGCTGCTATGGCCGATCAAGCAGAAGTACGGCCGCCAGATCTCGTGGGCCGACCTGATCATCTTCGCCGGCAACTGCGCGATGGAGTCGATGGGGTTCAGGACGTTCGGGTTCGGTTTCGGCCGCGAGGACATCTTCGAGCCCGAGGAGATCTTCTGGGGGTCCGAGGACACGTGGCTCGGCGATGAGCGCTACAGCGGCGACCGTGAGCTCGCGAAGCCGTTCGGCGCGGTCCAGATGGGCCTGATCTACGTGAACCCCGAGGGTCCGAACGGCAACCCGGATCCGCTGGCGGCCGCCAAGGACATCCGCGAGACGTTCGCCCGGATGGCGATGAACGACGAGGAGACGGCCGCGCTGATCATCGGCGGCCACACCTTCGGCAAAACCCACGGCGCGGTCGAGGAGAAGTACCTCGGCCCGGAGCCCGAGGGTGCCCCGATCGAGCAGCAGCTGCTCGGGTGGAAGAACAGCTACGGCAACGGCAGCGGCGAGGTCGCGATGACGAGCGGGCTCGAGGGCGCGTGGACGAACGAGCCGACGAAATGGGACAACGGGTTCCTCGAGAACCTGTTCAAGTACGACTGGGAGCTGACCAAGAGCCCCGCGGGCGCGCACCAGTGGACTCCCAAGAACCCGGAGGCACAGGGCACGGTCCCCGACGCGCACGATCCGTCGAAGAGCCACGCGCCGATGATGCTCACGACCGACCTGTCGCTGAAGCTCGATCCGATCTACGGACCGATTGCGAAGCGCTTCTATGAGCACCCCGACGAGCTCGCGGACGCGTTCGCGAGGGCGTGGTTCAAGCTGCTGCACCGCGACATGGGGCCGATCTCCCGCTACCTCGGGCCGTGGGTCCCCGAGCAGCAGCTGTGGCAGGACCCCGTCCCCGAAGTCGATCACCCGTTGATTGACGACCAGGACATCGCGACGCTCAAGCGCGAGATCCTTGCATCGGGGCTGTCCGTATCGCAGCTCGTCGGCACCGCCTGGGCGGCGGCGTCGAGCTTCCGCGGCACCGACAAGCGCGGCGGCGCCAACGGCGCGCGGATTCGGCTCGCCCCGCAGAAGGACTGGGAGGTGAACAACCCGCCGGAGCTGACGCAGGTGCTCGGGAAGCTGGAGGAGATCCAGGAGCCCTTCAACCGCTCGCAGTCCGACGGGAAGCGGGTGTCGCTCGCCGACGTGATCGTGCTCGGCGGGTGCGCCGCGGTCGAGCAGGCGGCGAAGGACGCCGGCCACGACGTGAGCGTTCCGTTCACGCCGGGCCGCACGGATGCCTCCCAGGATCAGACCGACGTCGACACGTTCGAGGTGCTCGAGCCGAAGGCCGACGGGTTCCGCAACTACGTCGGCGCCGGCCGAGAGGTGACGCCGGAGACATTGCTGATCGACAGGGCGAACACGCTGAACCTGACCGCGCCCGAGCTGACCGCGCTGCTCGGCGGAATGCGCGTCCTGGGCACGAACTACGACCGGTCGAAGCACGGCGTGTTCACCGACCGCCCCGGGAGGTTGACGAACGACTTCTTCGTCAACCTGCTCGACATGGACACCGAGTGGCAGGCGGAGTCGGCGAACGGATCGTCGCGGCGCGTCTACGAGGGGCGCGACCGGGCGACCGGCGAGCTCAAGTGGACCGCGACCGCGGTCGACCTCGTGTTCGGCTCCAACGACCAGCTCCGCGCGATCGCGGAGGTGTACGGCTGTGACGACGGATCGGCGCCGTTCGTGCGGGACTTCGTGGCCGCGTGGAACAAGGTCATGAACGCCGACCGGTTCGAGCTCGCGTGACGTAGAACCGCGGCGGGGTGGCCGGTTCGCCTCGAACCGGCCATCGCCGCGGACTCGGGCCGCTGGTTGCGCCAACAAGCAAGATCGCTCAAGTGTGGGATGTCTCGGCGCTGCCCGCGGCTGACAATTCGCCGGTCCGCTGACCGGACACATTGGACCTGAAAACCAATTGGGGGATTTCGTGATTCGACGTCTTGCCGTATCAGCCGTTCTTTGCTGCGCGCTCGTCCCGGTCGCTTCCGCGGCTGCAGCCACCGGTTACCAGATGTGGGGCCCGACCTGGAGCGTCGCTCCGCTGTCGACGCCGACCTGGAGCTTCGACTGTCACCAGAGCTCGGGCGACGCGTGGTCGGTCGGATTCGCCGTGCGCCGGAATATCGGTTCAGAGGACTGGTCGTGGGGCTACTCGTTCCTCGGCCACGGACACGCGCCGAACCCGTTCTCGATGATCGGATGGCCATACGACGGCGGCCACAATCCCGGCCATGTCCCGACGGGCTACATCATGGTCACGAACTGGTCGTTCGACACGAACAACTACGTAAACGTCGCGTACTGCGACAAGCCCCAAGGTAAAGCGATCGACGCTTCGGCAGCCGCGGCCGGCACCGTCAGCGGCAAGGAGGAGAACGGAAGGTCGTTCGTCTACTCGACCCGCGTGCAAACCGTGCCTCAGCGCAACGGAACGCGTCACCTGTTCGTCACGCGGCCGCTCGACCCCAGCGGCGTGACCGACGCCAGCCTGAGCTGCCCGCGCGGCATGCAGATCCTCCGCGCCTTCTCGCACGTCGGCTACTACACGAGCCGGGTGCTGGACGATCGCGCCGAGGCGAGCCAGCGGGTGCGCGAGTCGCGCACGACGCTCGACGAGCACGTCAACCTGCACGATCGTCCCGGCGAGACCGACGTCGTGGCGCTGGCCAGGGACAAACGCGCGATCGTCTACCAGGACATCCACTGCGGGCCGTCGAGCTAGCCGGAGCCGACTACGCCCTCGACGTTCTGGCGGTGCACGGCCTCGTATGGGGCGTAGTAGTGCAGCGCGCCAGCGTCGAGGGCGTCGGCGATGAACGCCCGCAGGCCCAGCTCGCGTAACTCCCGCTCGGTACGGCAGCGCTCGAGCGTCCGGATATAGCGCTCGGTCGCGTCGATCAGGGCGCTCGAATAGCCGCCGTCGGCGATCACGGCCGGATCGCCGTGGTTGGGGAAGATCCACTCCGGCGCGAGCTGCCGGAGCGCGGCGAGGTTCGTCAGGTGCGTCGGGAGCTCCCCCGGCTCGTCGACGTACGTGACCGGGTCTTCCATCGTGTCGCCGCAGAGCAGCAGTCGGCGACCGGGCATCCACACGAGCGTCGCGTCGTCGCTGTGGATGTCGGTGTGGATCAACTCGAACGCCGCGCTCCCGATTGACAGGGACCGGCGGCCGTCGAAGGCGGTGGTCGGCAACACGAGCGGCTCGATCGGTGGCGGTCCTTCCTGCTCGCCGCGCTCGATCGCCCTCTTGAACCGAACGAGCAGCTCCGCGGTCCGCGCGGAGGCGATGATCTCGGAGTCCTCGAACACCGCGTTGCCGGCGATGTGGTCCAGATGCCAGTGGCTCAGCACGACGGTGAACTTCCGCACGCCCTCGCGCTCGAGCGCCTCACGGATGTACTGCGCGTGCTCGATCGAGACGTGCGTGTCATAGACGAGCGCCTCCGCTCCGGAGACGATCGCGTAGCTGGCGACGCCGAGCGCCAGCGCTCCCTCGTCGACCCAGTTCGGCCGCTCGTCGAACCGGTAGCCCGCGACCCGCCCGTCGAAGAACGCGAACACGTCGTCGGCCGGGCGAAGCACGCGCACGTGGTGCACGAGCCGAGCCTAACGGGACGATCTGCCCGGACGGCCCGCGCGATTGACCGGTCCGGTGGGAATTGTACGAGCGCGGGCGACGGTAGCCTCTCGCCGAGATGATCACGGGACTGCACGCGATCCTGTTCACCGACGACGCCGACGGGACCCGAGAATTGCTCGGGGACACGCTCGGGCTCGAGTTCACCGAGGAGATCGTCGAGCGCCCATGGGGCCGGTCGACGACGCTCGAGCTTCCCGGCGGGGGACGGCTGCCGCTGTACGAGCCGAGCCACCCGACCCCGCTCGCGAGCTAGCTACGTCGGACAGGGCGACGGCAGCACCAGCGGCTGCCCGACCCGCTTCATCGCCTCGTTGATCTCGCTGCCGCCGACGGTCGTGTGCGCACCTGACCAGATCGTCTTCCCGCACGTGTCCGTCTTGCAGTCGCCGCCAAACGTGAACGACGGGCCGCGCTTGACGAGCGCGCACTGGCAGGTCGCCTTGGTCGGGTCGTTCGGATCGAGCTCGCAGGGGTAACCGAGGCAGTTGGCCCACGGGACGTCCGCGCGACACGTCAGCGCCCGGATGCCGCTCGTCGCGAGCTCGGTCGAGAACGTCGAGGTCAGCCTGGTGCCGTGCGGCGCCCGCCGCTCGCACGATCGGCTCCCGACCGAGTATCCGTCCTTGACGACGCAGTCGCAGATCACGAGGTTGGGGTTGCTCGCCGACGGCCTGCACGGCGCGTTCGTGCACAGGGCGTACTTCTGGCGGCAGATGTAAGCGCCGCCAACGTGGATCGAATCCGGCTTGGGGCCGGTCGTGGTCGCGGATCCGGTCGTGGACGTGGATCCGGTCGACGACGTGACCCGCGAGGACGAGCTCGTCGATCCGCAGGCGGCCGCCAGCAGCGGGAACGCGCCGAGCGTCGTCGCACCGCGGGCGGCGCGCAGGATCAGCGCCCGCCGCTCCATTCGCGGCTCTTCGTCGGCGAATCGCGCCACGATCAGCTCCTCGATCTCATCGCCCCCGCGGGCGGTCGCGGACGCCATCCGCCCGTCGCCGCCGATCAGCACCGCGCTCGGAGTCGCGGTCACTCCGTACGTGGATGCCACCGCGCCGGAGCCGTCCAGCAGCAGATGATCCGTTGCGCGCTCGGCCGCGGAGCCCGGAGCGGGTGCGGCGGAAGCCTGGTCGACCAGCGCGATCGTCAACCTGTCATCGAGGCGCACGCGCCACTCGATCAGATCGTCGAGGAGCGCGTGACAGGCCCCGCAGGAGGGCTGGCTGAACACGAGCAGCACCGGGCGGCCGCCGCCGAGCAGTCCCGACAGCGTCCGCGTCTGTCCGGCGGCGTCGGGCAGCGAGAAGGCCGGCGCCGCCGAGCCGCGCCGGATCCGCGGCCGCAACGGGCCGAGCGCCAGCCACGCGGCCGCGCAGGCGAGGGCGAGCGCGCCGAACACGGCGGGCGCGCCACCGCCGGCGACGAGGTAGCCGGCGAGGGACGCGAGCAGCCCGTTGCGCGCGAGCGTCGCCGGACCGACCGGCCCTTGCGATAGCCGCCCGAAGCAGTGGCACTCCGGCGTGCGCCCGCGGATCAGGTTCGCGGCGACTGCCGCGCTGACGATCGCGAGCAGCGCCAGCGCCGCCGCGGCGCCGACCGTGGGGTCGAACAGCAACGTGGTTGCGATCGCGAGCTCGCCGCAGATCAGCGTCCAGCCGACGACGCCCGCGACCCCCGCGGGCACGCCGAACGCGACGATCGACTCGCCGGTGGCCTCGCGGTCGAGGCCCTTCGCGACGGCCCCGGTGAAGAACACCGCGGCGAGGCCGGCGCGGATGATCTCGGCGATCACCGCGAGCCCTCCCGGATCTCGGCGAGCCGGACCTCGATCAGCTGCCGGACGAGCGAATCGGGCAGCGGCTGGTCGACGGGAAAGTGCAGCGAGCTCTTGGTCATCCGGTATGCCTCGAGCTGATCCTCGAGCCGGCCGAGCACAGAGCCGCTGAACGGCAGGTAGCTGACGTGGTCCTTGAACGCGGCGAATCCGGCCACGATCTTGCCGTCGACTCGGAACGCCGGCACCCGGTAGGAGAGCACCTGCTCGGCGTCGGGCACCACGTCGAGGATCGAGCGGCGCAGCGTCTCGAGTGTGACGCGCTTCGGCTCGTCGAGACGACCCAGGTACTCGTCGACCTCTGCGGCGGACATGGCCCGCGGAGCCTAAGCGGTCCGCAACGCGGCTGCACGGTGTTCACGCCAGAAGCGCGCGCCCGGGCAGGCCAATCTGCTCGACTTCGAGGCGTCATGAAGCGACTGTTTGGCCACGCCGACGGCATTTGCCGCGCGAGCGCCGCCGCCACCGTCCGGCTGCTCCGGGCCGTCGACCAGTACCCGAGCTGGCACTACGAGGTGGTGCGGCGGGTGGTGGTGATCGAGCGCGACGCCGCGGGCCATCCGCGGATGCTGGAGGCCACGCTTCGGGTTCCGGTCGGGCCGATCTCCGTCGACATCGACCTCGCGCTCGCGCTCGACGCCGAGCTCCCCGACCGCGTGACGCTCAGGCGGCTGCCGAACGATCCAGACGACAGAGAGACCTTCCTCGCCGACTGGAGGCTCGAACCGCGCGAGCCCGAGGAGACGGAGATCCGGCTCGACGTCGTAGGCGACCTCGACGTTCCCCGGCTCGTCCCAATCGGCGACGTCGGCGACCGGCTCGCGAAGGGGTTCGTGGAGGCGGCGGCCGCGGCGCTGGGTTGAGCCGGGGCCGCCGACCCCGTCGCGATACTTCTGCCCTTGGCCGAGGATCTGGGCTTCGACCGGGACGAGACACTCGAGGAGCGTGCGTTCGACTACGCGCGAACTGTGGCGTTGAGCGATGGCATCTTCGCGATCGCGCTGACGCTGCTGGTGCTCAACATCACCGTGCCGGATCTGAAGCCCACCGAGCACGGCAAGCTCGGCCACGACCTGATCAAGCACCGCGACGAGTTCATCTCCTACGCGATCAGCTTCGCGGTCGTGTCCTTGTTCTGGATCCGACACCACGTGTTCTTCAGGCGGTTGACGCAGATCGACGCCCGGCTCGCGGTCATCAACCTCGCCTATCTCGCGTTCGTCGCGTTCGTCCCCTACCCGACGCGTCTCGTCGGCGTCTACGGGGACGAGCCGGCCTCGGTGGTGCTCTATGCCGCGACGCTGGCGATCATCTCGACGCTCGCCGGGCTCTCGCGGTTCCACGCCCGGCGTGCCGGTCTCGTGAGCCCGCAGGGTCTGCGGGAGCTCGATCGGCGAGAACACTGGCTGCTCGCCCCAGCGATCTTTCTGCTGTCGATTCCGATCGCGTTCGCGAGCCCGACGGCCGCCGAGCTCGTATGGCTGCTGGTGCTGTTTACGGGCGCGGGTCCGCTCCTCTCCAGGCTCAGCGCGCGCCGCTCGAACGGTCCCGCGAAGTAAGACGACTGGGCGACAATCGCGAGCGCGGATGACGGCCGAGCTCATTTACGTCAGCGGCGCGGAACTCGGGCTCCGGCTCGAGCGCCCGGGCGGTGGCTTCGCGATCCTCGACGCGGGAGGCACGCCTGTGACCGACGAGCAGACGCTCGAACGCGTGCGGGCGCTCAAGATCCCGCCCGCCTGGAGCGACGTCTGGATCGCGACCGTTGCCAACGCGCATCTGCAGGCGACAGGCGTCGACAGCAAGGGGCGCCGCCAGTACCTGTATCACCCACTGTGGCGGGCACGACGCGACGAGGAGAAGTTCGACGACATGCTCGAGTTCGCCCAGCGGCTGCCGACGGTCAGGGCCAAGGCGCGGCAGCTGCTCGCGCTCGAGCATCCTGAGCAGGCGCGCGGGCTGGGGCTCGCGGTGCGGTTGCTCGACGTCGGGCTGTTCCGAGTCGGCTGGGACCGCTACGCCCGGGACAACGGCCACGTGGGGCTGACCACGCTGCGTCGCGAGCACGTCACGCTCCGCGGTCCGGAGGTCCGGTTCGACTTCGTCGCGAAGTCAGGCAAGCGCCGGAGGATGACGGTCCGGGACTCGGAGTCGGTCCGCGTTCTAAGTGGCCTCAAGCGTCGCCGCGGGGAGCCCGACGAGCTGCTCGTGTACCGCTCGGGGCGCGTCTGGCATCGGATCCACGCTCCCGACGTCAACAACGCGCTGCGCTGCTGGGGCCAGGGCCCGTACTCGGCCAAGGAATTCCGGACTTGGGCCGCGACGGTGCTCGCGGCCGTCGCGCTCGCTCGAGAGCACGCCGACGGCAAGCGCGGCCCGAGCGCCGTCCGCCGCGCGGTGCGCGAGGTCAGCTCCGCGCTCGGCAACACCCCCGCGGTCGCGCGCGCGAGCTACATCGATCCGCGCGTGATCGATCTGTTCGAGCACGACGTCGTGATCGAGCTGCCGGACGCCGGGACGGCGGCCCTCGAGCCATTATCGATCGATGCCGGCGACGGGCTCGTGGTCGTCGAGCTGCCGACCGACGTGGACGGCGACGCGCTCCGGCTCGAGACCGAGCGCCGCGTACAGGACCTGATCCGGCTCAGTTGACCTCGCGCAGTCGTCCCGTCTCGACCTCGTAGACGAAACCGCGAACGGAGTCCTTGCGCGGGATGAACGGCGAGGCCTTGATCCTCGCGATCGACTGGCGGACGTCCTCATCGAGGTCTCCGAACGCCTCGGCGGCCCACGCCGGCTTGATCCCGGTCTCCTCCTCGATCGAGCGCTTGAAGTCGTCGTCGGTGAACGTCAGCATCCCGCATCCGGTGTGATGGATCAGGATGATCTCCTCGGTGCCGAGCAACCGCTGTGAGATCGCGAGCGAGCGAATCGCGTCGTCGGTCACCACACCCCCGGCGTTGCGGATCACGTGGGCGTCGCCCTCGGCCAGTCCGAGCGCGTGGTAGACGCTGAGCCGGGCGTCCATGCAGGCGACGACGACGACCTTGCGAGCGGGAGGGAGGGGGAGGTCGGCCTTGTCGAACGACGCGGCGTACGCCTCGTTGTTCGCGAGCAGATCGTCCGTTGCGGTCATGAGCCTCTCCTGAGTAGGTTGCGTGCCATCTGGATCCTACGAATTGGCAGTAATCGGGTTGTATTGGTGCTGTTTTTCCGGCTCGCCGGTGCTAGCGTTCGGCTGCCCTGAGGATGCTCGAGCGCGCTAAACGGCCGTCGTGGAGCGAACAGTCTCAGGCGGCTGTCCGCGATCCGGCGCCAGAGCTTCGTAGCGCCGATCCGGACCCGGCCGAGCGGGAGGAAACCGCCCTCGGGCTTGCTCAGGGGCGCGTCGTTGTTCAGCCCCTCGTCGTCGCCGCGATCACGCTGATCGTGGCCGGCGTGGTGTGGGCGGCGATCAGGGGCCTCGAGTTCTACGGGCTCTCTCCGGCGAACGTCGTCTACGACCTCGATCAGCCGCCGCTGATGCTGATCGTGGTCGCGGCGTGGCTGCTGTACAGGAGCCGTCGCCCGTGATCCTGCCCCACATCCAGATCGCGCGGGCGCACTGGGCGCTGGGGGCGCTGTTCCTCGCGATCGTGCTGGAGCAGTACCTGCCGCGGCTGCGACCCGACGGCCGTCCGGTGCCGTCGCGCGCGGTCGTGATCCCGTGGCTGCTGATGATCGGCGGCGTCGGGGTCTGGGCGACCACGGTGTTCGCCGACGTCGTACACGACATGCTCGTGCACACGCTCTGGGGCGACATCCTGTTCGGCGCCGGGGCGCTCGAGCTCGTCCGCCGCCGCGGCGCGTACGAGCGCCCCTGGCTCGATCGGGCGCTGCCCGTCGCGTTCATCGCCACCGGGGTGCTGTTCATCGTCCACGTGCTGATCCACAGCTCGCCCGGCGACGGCTGGCACATCGCCATGGGGTTGCTGCTGATCACCGGGGGGCTGCTCGAGCTGATCCGGCTCGAGCGCCGCCGCCGGCCGGCGATCCCGCTCGCGGTGGTGCCGCTGACGGGCTTCGCGCTGGCACTGATCGCGATCCCGGTGGCGGCGGCGACGTGAGACGGGCGCTCCTGGTCGCGGCGTGCGCGCTCGTCGCGCTCACGGCTCCGTCCGCCGCCGAGGCGCACGCCTTCCTGATCGGCTCGACGCCGACGTGGGGCGGGATGGTCCAGAAGGTCCCGCACGAGCTCCGGCTCGTGTTCAGCGAGAACGTCGTGCCCCAGTACGCGCGCGTGACCGTCGCCGGGCCCCACGGCCAGGACCTCGGCGGCCCGCCGACCGTCGCGGGTGCGGTGATCACCGTGCCGGTGCGAGGCGGCCCGGGCGGCAGCTACACGGTGCGTTGGCGGATGGTCGCCAGCGACGACGGCCACGCGACCGAGGGGGTGTACAGCTTCGGGGTGCGGGTGAAGCCGGCCGCCCCCGCGCCGGTGCGGGGCCTCGGCGTGCCGGTGGCTCCGCAGGTGCTCGCCTGGCTTCAGTTCGTCGGCGTGGCGCTGGCGGGCGGCATGCTCGCGTTCCGGGCGCTGGTGCTGGCCCCGTCGCGACGGGCACTCGGCGACGCGGGCACGCGCGAGGCGCGGGTCGTGACGGCGGTCGCAGTCGGCGGCGCGGTCGTCGCACTGCACGCGAGCCTTCTGGGATTTCTGGTCGGCGCCTATCCGATCGTCGGCGGCGGGATCTCCGGGTTCGTGAACACCGAGATCGAGCCGATCCGGGTCGGGACGCATCTCGGCCAGGCGTGGATGCTGACGACGTTCGCGTGGCTCGGCCTGCTGATGCTGCTGGTCGGCGCGTGGGTCTCGCCCCGGCGGCGCGAGCAGCTACTCGCAGGCGCCGGAGTGCTCGGACTGCTGATCGCCTTCGGGATCAGCTGGGCGAGCCATCCCGCGTCGCGCGGGACGCTCGCGCTGCTCGCGGACTACGCGCACCTGGTCGCGGGCGCGCTGTGGGTCGGAGGCGTCGTCGCGATCACGATCATGGTCGCCAAGGCACGGTCGCTGCCCCGTTCGACCCGCGACGCGATCGCGCGGCGATCGGTCCTGCGGTTCTCGCAGCTGGCGCTACCGACCGTGGTCGCGGTCGGGCTGTTTGGCATCTACCTCGCCGTCCGCGAGCTGCCGTCGCCGTCGGCGCTGTTCTCGAGCGGCTACGGGGTGATGCTGCTCGCGAAGACCGCGGTCGTGCTCGCCGCGCTCGCGCTCGGCGCCTATCACCGGCGGTTCGTGGTTCCCCGGATCGCGAACGGCGCTCCCGCCGCGAGCATCCGCAACACGCTCGCGTTCGAGATGGGGCTGCTGCTGCTCGTGCTCGTCCTCGCCGCGGTCCTCAGCCAGACCGCCCCGCCTGGCTGAGCACGTCCCGCAGCGCGGGTTCGAGCTCGGGATGGCCGAACTCGAAACCGAGCGCGCGGAGCCGTTCCGGGACCGCCCGTTGCCCCGTGGTCACGATCGACGCCATCTCCCCATAGAGGAGTCGCAGCCCGAATCCCGGTACCGGTAGCACCGCCGGGCGGTGGAGCGCTCGTCCCAGCGCTCGGGAGAGCTCGCCGTTGGTGACCGGCGTCGGCGCGGTGAGGTTGACCGGGCCGCGGGCGTCCGGTCGGTCGACGCAGAAGAGCAGCGCCCCGACCACGTCGTCGAGGTGGATCCACGGCACGTACTGCTTGCCGCCCGCCACCGGTCCACCGAGGCCGAGGCGGAAGAACGGCAGCATCTGCGCGAGCGCCCCGCCGGCCGGAGACAGCACCACGCCGGTGCGGGTCGTGACGACGCGCATAAGCTCGTCGGCGGCGGTGGCCGCCGATTCCCAGGCGACCACCACCTGAGCGAGGAAGTCCTCGCCGGGCGGCGCGTTCTCCGCGAGCTCGCGGTCGCCGCTCGGCCCGTAGTAGCCGGTGGCCGACTGGGAGACGAGCACGGTCGGGCGAGAGTCGGGGGGTAGATCCTGGAGCCCGGCCACGAGCATCCGGGTCGTGAGCACGCGTGAGTCCCGGATCCGTGCCTTCGCCTCGGGGCTCCAGCGCTGCGCGACCGGCTCGCCCAGCAGATGGATCACCGCGTCTGTGCCCGCGAGCGCGGCGGCCGGCGGAGGGGACCCGGACGGATCGGGCCAGCCGCGCGCCTCGACGCCCTCGCCCAGCACCTGCTGCGCGCGCTCGGGGTCGCGGCTTAGCGCCACGGCCTGATCACCGCGCGCGAGGAGAGCACGGCAAACGGCGGCACCGATCGTGCCTGTCGCGCCGGTGATCGCGACCCGGGCCACGGCCGCCTACGCCCGCTCGCCGGCGGGCTCGAGGTGCTGCTCGACGAAGCCGCGGAGCTGCGGCCGCGGCACGGCGCCCACGAGCCGGCCGACCTCGGCGCCGCCTCGCAGCATCACGAGCAGCGGGATTCCCTGCACGCCGAAGCGCTGGGAGATCGCCGGCGCGTTATCGACGTTCAGCTTGACGACCTTCAGCCGACCGGCGTACTCGCGCCCGGCCTCCTCGACCAGCGGGGAGACCGCGCGGCACGGCCCGCACCACGGCGCCCAGAAATCGACCAGCACCGGGACCGAAGCCGTCGTCTCCTCGTCGAAGGAATCCGGACTGGCCTCGACGATCCACGGCAGGTACTCGTGGCACGAGCTGCAGCGAGGCACCCCCCGCGGCGTCGCGCGGACCCGGTTCTTGGTGGCGCAGCTCGGGCAGGCGATGATCGTGCTGCGGTCGGACATCGGTTCCAAACGATGCCACGTGAGAAGATCTTCGTCGACCGAGGCGCCGCCTCAGGTTCTTAGAAGATCTCACCCAGGCCTCCTAGCTTCAGAGCGCATGACCGCCCCCAGGCATCTGTGGTCGGGCGACTGGCGGCGAGAGTCGGCCGCGTCCGAGCGCGAGCTCGCCGAGCGCCGCGCCCAGGACGAGGAGCCGACCGTCGCGCATGACCCGGCCCCGACCGAGGCCAGGGCTGCCGCCCCGGCTCGGCCGGTGCAACGCGCCCGCGAGGGCGCGGCGCCAAAGCCACGCGACGCCCCCGCACCCGCGCCTGCGCCGAAGCCGCGGGCGATCCCGCCCGCTGCGCGCGATCCGAGGGCCCGCGAGAGCGTCGCGGCTCAGGCCCGCGCGACCGCGCCGCGCCGTTCGCCGACCCCGCCACGTGCCCGCGCAGAAGGCGGGTGGCGATCGTGGCACGGCTCGCGATTCGCCGTGGTCTTCCTGGCCGTGCTCGTGAGCGGGGGGATCGCCTACGCGGCCGTGTCCGCGCTGGTCGGCTCAAACGACAACTCGACGCCACCGATATCCCAAGCCAACCCTGCGCCGCAGGCGGCACCGGCCTCCAATGGGCCTGCCTGGCTCGGCGTCGAGACCCAGAGCCTCGCCTCGACCGGCGGCGGGTTCTCGTCAGGGAGCGGCAACACCGGCGGGTTCCCGTCGGGCACCGGCGCGGTCGTCACGAACGTCGCTCCCGGCAGCCCGGCCGACGCGGCCGGACTGGAGCCGGGCGACGTGATCACCCAGATCGACAACCGGACGGTGAACTCACCGAACGACATCACGTCGGCGCTGGCGGGAATGCACGTCGGCCAGTCGGTTGAGATCCAGTACCAGCGAGGTCCGTTCGCCGACGCCGCGCAGGTGACGCTCGCGGCCCGGCCGGCCGGCTCCCCATGAGCTTCGCCGACCCCCTCGTCCTGCTGGCCCTGCTCGCGCTGCCGCTGCTCCTCAAGTGGTACACGTCCCAGCAGCGCCGGCGCACGCGCGCCGCGTCGGCGTTCGTCGCGCCACAGCTGGCCGAATCGGTCACGCCGAACCGGCCGCGGTGGCGGCGGCACGCGCCGATGCTCGTGCTCCTGATCGCGCTGGCGGTGCTGATCGTGGCCGCCGCGCGCCCGCAGCGGAGCGTCGCCAAGCCGGTCACCGACGGCGCGATCATGCTGGCCAACGACGTCTCGAGCTCGATGCAGGCCACCGATGTCTCGCCAACGCGCCTGGGCGCCGCCCAGCAGGCGGCGCGGAAGTTCCTTGCGGGCGTGCCGAACACCGTCCAGGTCGGACTGCTCGCGTTCGCGCGGACGCCGACGGTCCTGCAGTCGCCGACCACCAACCACGCGCTGACCGCCACCGCGCTCGGGCAGCTGCCGCATACGAAGGGCGGGACGGCGGTTGGCGTGGCGATCCAGACCGCGCTGAACCAGCTTGCAAAAGTCCCGAAGGTCGCCGGCAAGCGGCCCCCGGGCGCGATCGTGCTGATCTCGGACGGCGCCTCGAACGTCGGCACGGGACCGGTCGCCGTGGCCCGCCAGGCGGGACGGCTGCACATCCCGATCTTCACCGTCTCGATCGGCACGCCCAAGGGGACGATTCAGATCAAGCACGGCTCGCGCAACGTCACCACACCGGTGCCGGTCAGCGGCGAGCAGCTGGGGCAGATCGCGGCCGCGTCCAAGGGGCAGGCATTCAAGGCATCGGATGCCGCCGGCGTGAACAAGGCTTACGCACATCTCGCGGCCAACCTCGGCCACAAGCAAGTCAAACAGGAGATCACCACGAGCTTCGCCGGCGTAGCGCTGGTACTGCTGATACTGGGCGGCGCCCTTTCGCTGCGCTGGTTCGGCCGCCTCGTCTAGGTGATGGCGACCAACGGAGGTCAGATGAACGACATCGAGCAAACCCACGAGCTGCGGACCGAGGCCAGCCATGCCCTCGAGGAAGCGCTCTATGAGATCAAGCGAGTGATCGTCGGGCAGGACGCGATGCTCGAGCGGCTGCTGGTCAGCCTGCTCGTCGGCGGGCATGTGCTGCTCGAGGGCGTCCCGGGTCTGGCGAAGACGCTGACCGTGAAGACGCTGTCTGCGGTGCTCGGCGGCTCCTACAACCGGATCCAGTTCACGCCGGATCTGGTTCCGGCCGACCTGGTCGGGACCCGGGTGTACCGGCCCGATACGGGAGGGTTCGACACCGAGCTCGGCCCGGTTCACTGCAACTTCCTGCTCGCCGACGAGATCAACCGCGCGCCCGCGAAGGTCCAGTCGGCGCTGCTCGAGGTGATGCAGGAGCAACAGGTCACGATCGGTGGGACCACGTTCCCGGTGCCGCTGCCGTTCATCGTGATGGCGACGCAGAACCCGATCGAGTCCGAGGGCACCTACCCGCTGCCCGAGGCGCAGCTCGACCGGTTCCTGATGAAGATCCTCGTCGACTACCCGAGCATCGGCGAGGAGGCCGCCGTCGTCGGGCGGAGCCTCGGCGCTCAGGCCGAGGTCAGGGAGCGACTCGCGCTCGAGGACCTGCGCCGCTACGCGCGCGCCGCGGAGACCGTGCTGGTCGACCGCGATGAGATCGCCTACGCGGTCGCGATCGCGGACGCGACCCGTCACCCCGCGGAGCACGGACTGGGTGATCTCGAGAACCTGATCGAGTTCGGCGCGAGCCCGCGTGGTCCGATCTCGCTCGTCCAGGCGGCCCGTGTGCTCGCGCTGCTCCGCGGGCGGGGACACGTGTCCTCGGTCGACATCCGTGACCTGGCGGCCGACGTGCTGCGCCACCGGATCGTGCTCTCCTACGACGCGCTCAGCGAGGGGGTCACCGCGGATCAGATGCTCGACCGCGTGCTCGAGGTGGTCTCCGAGCCCGACGCCCGCCACCTGCTCCACGAGTCCCCGACCGCCGTGAGGGCCGTGTGAGCAAGGCGCTGCTAGAGCCGCCTGCCGCGCGTCAGGGCCCCGGCCCGATCGCGCAGCCGTTGATCGACGCGCTCGACGTCGCGATCAACAGGCTGGTCGCCCGGCGCCTGCCAGGCGACCGGCGCGCGGCGGGCGTCGGCGTCGGGACCGAGCTCGCGCAGCTGCGGCCGTACACGTTCGGCGACGATGTCCGGCACATCGACCCCGCTGCATCCGCGCGCACGCACCAACCGCACGTCCGCGTACACGTGCCCGAGCGGGCGTTGACGACGTGGATCGTCCTCGACGTCTCGCCGTCGATGGCGTTCGGGACAGCCCGGCGGCTGAAGGCCGACGTCGCCGAGGGCGTCGCGCTCGTGTTCGGCCGGCTCGGGATCCGGCGGGCCGGCAGCGTCGGGATGGTCACGTTCGGCTCCGCCGACCCCCGCGTGCTGCCGCCTCGGGGCGCCAAGCCCGGGATGGTCGCGGTGCGCAGGACGCTGGAGGAGGGGGTCGCGCCCGACGGCCGGCACGACCCCGAGGGACTCGCGGACGCGTTGCACCGCGTCGGGCGGCTCGCACGACAGCCGGGGTTGGTGGTCGTGATCTCGGATTTCCGCGAGCAGCATGGTTGGGAGCGGCCGCTCGGATCCCTGCAGATGCGCCACTCCGTGCTCGGCTTCGAGATCGTCGACCCACGCGAACTGGAGCTGCCCGCGGTCGGCCGGCTCGCGCTGATCGATCCCGAGACCGGCCAGCGGATCGAGATCGATACGTCCCGCAGCCGCGTACGTAGGAGATTCGCCGAGCTCGAACAGGAGCGCCGCGACGTAGTCGCGCGCGAGCTGCGACGGCTGCGCGTCGAGCACGTCGAGCTGTCGACCGAGGACGACTGGCTGCTCGCCCTGGGGCGGAGACTTCGATGAGCTTCAGCTCACCGGTCTGGCTGGCGGCGCTGGCGCTTATCCCGCTGGCGATCGCCGCGTGGGCGCTGTCGCGACGGCGCGCGCGCCGGTACGCGGTCCGCTTCCCGGCGGTGGCGACGGCGAGGCTCGCGGCGCTCTCCGGCAGCTCGTGGTTCCGGTATCTCCCGGCGGCGCTGCTGCTGGCGTCGGTCGCCGCGCTCGCGCTGGCGATGGCCAAGCCGCACGTCCCCTACACCGTGGCCGTGAACGAGGGGTCCGTGATGCTCGTCAGCGACGAGTCCGGCTCGATGGCCGCGACCGACGTCCAGCCGACCAGGCTCGACGCCGCCGAGCGCGCCGCCAACACGTTCATCGACCAGCTCCCGTCGCAGGTGCGCCTCGGCGCGGTCGCGTTCTCGACCTCGCCGAACTCGGTCCAGGCGCCGAGCGCCGACCACAGCGGCGCCAGGGAGCTGATCGACGGTCAGCAGGCCAACGGAGCGACCGCCACCGGCGACGCGCTCCAGCTCGCGCTGCAGCTGCTGCACGGCGGGTCGAAGAAGCGGTTGCCGGCGGCGATCGTGCTGCTGTCGGACGGCTCCGCCAACCAGGGTGTCGACGCGAGCACGATCGCGAAGCTGGCCGGCAAGGAGAAGATCCCGATCGACACCGTCGCGCTCGGGACGCCGAACGGGACGCTCCCGAACCCCGATCCGCTCGGCCCGCCTGTGCCGGTCCCTCCGGATCCGGCGCTGATGCAGCAGCTCGCGAAGCTGTCCGGGGGACAGACGTTCAACGCGCAGAGCGCCGACGAGCTGAGCTCGATCTACCAGCGGCTCGGCAAGCAGCTCGGGACGGTCACGCGGCAGCGGGACGTCTCCGTCTACTTCGTGATCGGCGGCCTGGCGCTGCTGACGCTCGCGGGGATCGCGGCCACCCGCTGGTCGCCGCGGCTCCCGTGACGGCGGCTTCAGCCCTTCGCGCACTGCTTGAGCCCGAGCGCCGTGGGGACGGCGGTTTCACGCGATGCGATGAATTTCTGACTGTTGGCGGGTCTAAGCGACATGACCCCAAACCCCAGGAGGACGACGTGACCAGCACCAACACCAGCAGCCGCGTGGACAAGCTCGCGACCGTGATCATCCCGGTCGGCGATCAGGACGCGATGATCGACTTCTACGTCGACAAGCTCGGCCTCGAGAAGCGCGTCGATATCCCGATGGGCGACGCGTACCGGTGGGTCGAGGTCGGCCCCGAGGGCGCCGACACGACGATCGCGCTCGCGCCGCCGCCGCCCGACAAGCCTGAGACCGGCAACCGCCAGACCGGGATCAGCCTCGCCAGCAATGACGTCGATGGCTACCACGCCCGGTTGAAGGCCGCGGGCGTCGACGTCGACGCCGAGATCAGCCGGATGGGAGACCCCGTTCCGCCGATGTTCTGGCTGCGCGACCCGGAGGGGAACTCGCTGGTCGTCGTCGGCTGAATGTGGCCCTGGGCGCCGCGCCGTCGAGCTACTTGGCCGGCGGCCCGGCGGCCAGCGCAGCGATGTACTGCTTGCTCTCGCTGCCGACATCGAGCTGCATGCACTCGCCGGTGAACCCGGTGGGGGGACACTGCAGGAGGTACCCGCTGTCGGATGTCCCGTAGTAGAGGAGGTCGTTGGCATACAACAGCGATGTGACCGTGCTCGAGTCCGTGATCGGCGAGCAGGAGTTCGCGCCGGCGGTGCTGCACTGATAAATCCCCGGGCTCTGCGGCGCGTTCTTGATCGGAGCGCCGACATACACCGTGTGGTTTGGCCCTGGAATGAGCGACGTGATCACCGGGGGGGACGGGGACCCCGGCGGGGATGACAGCTGGTCCCAGAGCGAGCAGCTCGTACCCGCGATCGTGCATGTCCACAGCGTTGCGTTGGAGAGGCCCACCCACGCCTGACCGTAGGCGACGGTGACGGAATTGACGGCGGTTCCCTTCGGGAAGGTGAAGGAGGGGGTGCATACGCCGCTCGTCGAGTTGCTGCAGTAGTAGAGGACTCCGTTGCTTGCGCCCGCCTCGACCCCGCCATTCGCGGACACCATGCTGTTCACCTGAGTCCCGTTCGGGAACGAGTAGACCCGGCTGCAGTCCGCGGACCCGGATTGATTGGCGTTGCAATCGTCCAGCTCGCCTGCGTTGACGCCGGACTCGTCATACACGGCGACGAACAGGCCGTTCCCCGGGAATGTCGCGAGCGCGGTGATCGGGTTCCTCGAGCCGAGCGAATCGGTCTGGTTACAGACGCCGGAGATCGAGGTAGCGCAGGCGAACAGGTACCCGTCGTTGTCGCCCATGTAGATCGCGTTGTTGCCAGTGGTCATCGCGTTGATCTGGCCCGTATGAGAGTCCAGGTACGCCGAGGTGCAGTCGGAGTGGTAGAACGGGTTGCACGACCACAGCACCCCGGTGGAGCCTCCGCTCAGCGCCGCGTAAATCGGCTGCACTCCGTTAGTTGGTGGCCAACCGGCGGCCGGGAACGGGCAGTGCGTGTTCGACGTGCCGCAATTGACGTTGCCGGTGGGGCTGGTGACCACCGGCGACTGCGGCGGAGTAAGCGAGCACTCCGCGGCGGGACTCGAGATGCACGGGTTGTAGTTGTTCCAGCTCACCTCGATCGCGTTGTTGCCGACGGAGCTCGAGCAGAGGCAGTCGTTGGTCGCCAGTCCGGTGGCGATCGCGACGTCGGTGTTGAGCCACAGCCGCGACCCGTTCAGCTTCAGGGCGGACGGGTTGAGCTGCAATCCCGGTGGGGTCGAGCCGCTGCCCGCGTAGTAATAGAACTGCTCGGTGTTGGCGTCGAATGTCGACGACACCGCGGCGCCCTTCGTCTCGGCGGCGGTGATGTTGAAGTAGTTGCCGGACTCCTTGCACGAGTTCTGGAGGAAGTACTCGAAGATCCCGAGGATTCCGGTGATCACGGCACCAGGGCTGACGAAGCTGAACGGCGCCTTGAGCACCTGGAGCCCGATCTTGACGCCCCCCATGATCGCTCCGGTCGCGCTGGCCGTCTGCGTGTTGTCCGCCCACGCGAGGCTGTAATCGGCGGCGATCCCCTCCGTGACCGTCGTTCCGGTGGTGTTCGGGAGCGCCGAGCCGCTGGGCGCGGCCGAGGCCGCGCCCGAGCCGTATGGCTGGGGCGTGCCGGCGGCGTTGTTGTTGGCGAAGCCGGCCGGGTCCGAGCCGTTGGTCCCCTGATCGAAGCACTGCACCGCCCCGCCGTCGACCGCCAGCGGGATCCCGTACGTCGACGAGTTCATCGTCCCCGAGATCGTGCCCGGTAGGCCGGTGTTCGAGTTGACCAGCGGGCACTGGTTGCCTTGGCAGTAGACGCCGGCGGCGGTGTTGTTCGTGATCGACAGGGTGCCGTATGGGTTCGCCTCTCCGGCCGCGGTGAACGCCCCGCCGCTCCGTAGTGGCGGGACCCTGTCTGCGGCTCCGAACGCTGTCCCCTCCCGCCAGTCGTAACGCCCGTCGACGCGCTTGAAGTCGCGGTCCTGCTGGATGTCGACCCAGACCAGCCTGCGCGCTGCGCGTTTGCGCTGCGCTGCGGGGGCGAACGCGCCGCTCGCGGTCAGGAACCGCGAGTCCGCGGCCGGAAGCTTGAACGAGTAGCAGCGGTTGACCTGCTGGCGGTTCAGGCCCTGCGTGTCGACCAGCGTCCGGCGGTATCGTGGCTTCGACGGATCGGGCCCCGTCGTCAGCAGCCGCCGCGCGACGCTCAGGGTGACGAGCGCGCGGTCGCGCCGCACTCCGCGCCGCGAAGACCAGTTGGCCACGCGGTAGCGGACGCAGATCGCGACGTGGAGCCGAACCTGCTTGTCGCGAGTCAGCTTCGGCGCGCTCAGCGGCCGCGGGAGCGGGAGCGCCAGCCGGCTGTTCTTACCCTTGCCGATCAGGTACGCATGACGGCTGCCTGGCTTGAGGTTTGCTCCGGCCGCCGGCGCGAGCGCCAGCCCCGTGAGAAGCGCGAGCGCCAGCATCGCCGCGCGGCCCCCTTTCGACCCCCCGGTCACATGCGCGAGATTACCCGATATTTACAGAGCGTCAAGAGTCTCCGCCCAAAGATCCGGTAAGAGCGGCCACGGGTCGTTGCTCCCCGCTCAGCCCGGCGGCGCGGCGACGAGCGCGCTGATGTACTGCTCGCTCTCCGTGGCCACGTCGAGCTGCTGGCAGCTCGCGGGCGCGGTGGCGCCGCACGTGAACAGGTATGCCGAGTCGGATGTGCCGTAGTACAGAGAGTTGTTGGCGTACGCGAGCTCGGTGAGGTTGCTGCCGGCTCGCGTCAGGATCGAGCAGCCGTTGGCCTGCGTCGCGCTGCACTGCCAGATCAGCCCGGAGTTGCCGTTGCCGGTCTGCTCCGGGATCCCGGCGTACAGGTAGCCGTTGGACGCGTAGATGAGCGAGGTGATCGGAGCAGCCGCGGTATTGAAGTTCTGGCCGCAGGAGTTAGCCGTCGTCCCGCTGCACTGCCACATCAC
The DNA here is from genome assembly GCA_963770735.1 of uncultured Solirubrobacterales bacterium. Classification (GTDB taxonomy): domain Bacteria; phylum Actinomycetota; class Thermoleophilia; order Solirubrobacterales; family Solirubrobacteraceae; genus Palsa-465. The sequence goes on from CAVYRB010000004.1 coordinate 81,641, forward strand.
CCCGTCCGAGCGAGCCGCGTACACGTATCCGTTGGCGTAGGTGATCGCGTTGATCGCCGGGCCCTTTGTGCTGTCGAGCACGCTGCACGCGTTGACGCTGGTCGGGTTGCACTCCCATAGGACGCCGTCGCTGCGCGCGACGTACAGCTCGCCGTTCGCGAACACCATGTCGTTCGCCGACGTGTGGTTGCCGAGCGAGTCGATCTGCGTACACCCGTTCGGACCTGCGGTGACCGCGTTGCAGCGGTAGAGCAGCCCCTCGTTGATGCCGGAGCCCGTGTACACGCCGGCGTAGACGTAGCCGTCCCCATACGCGATCGTGGTGCTGCCGTTGTGCGAGCCGATCGTCTGGCCGGTGTTGCACACGCCGGAGATCGTCGGACCGCACGTGAACAGGGTCGCGTTCGAGTCGCCCATGTAGATCGCGTTGTTCGCGTAGACCATCGCATTGATGTTGTTGCCGCTGTCCAGGTAGGCCGACGAGCAGTTGTGGGCGTTGAACGGGTCGCAGGACCACAGCACTCCGGTTGAGCCGCCGCTCATTCCCGCGTAGATCTGCTGGCGGCCGTTGGTCGGCGGCCAGTCGGCCGCCGGGACCGGGCAGTTCTGGTTCGCCGGGCCGCAGTTGATGCTCCCCGTCTGGCTGGTGACGACCGGAGCGATCGGGGGTTGCAGCGAGCACTGCGACGCAGGTGAGGTGATGCACGGGTCGTAGTTCTCCCAGCTCAGGTCGATCGAGTTGTTGCCTACGTTCTGCGAGCAGTCGCAGATGTTGTCGGCCAGCCCGGTGACCACTCCGAGCGTGTTCAGCCACAGGTGGGTGCCGTTGAGGGTCAGCGCCGAAGGGTTGAGCTGGAACCCGGGCGGTGTCGAGCCGGTACCGCCGTCGGCCTCGAAGATCTCGGTCTGCGCGTTGTACGTCGCCGAGACCGCGGCGCCGTTCGTCTCAGCGGCGGTGATGTTGAAGTAGTTGCCGGACTCCTTGCACGAGTTCTCGAGGAAGTACTCGAAGATGCCGAGGATCCCGGTGATCACCGCGCCCGGGCTGACCATCGTCACGTCCTTGATCCCCTTGATCGCCTGGATCCCGAGCTTGACACCTCCCATGATCACGCCGGTGTCGCTCGCGGTCTGCTGATTGCCGGCCCATGCGAGGCTGTAATCGGCCGCGATCCCCTCGGTGACGGTGGTGCCGGTGGTGTTCGGGAGCGCCGAGCCGCTCGACGCGGCCGAGGCGGTGCCCGCGCCGTACGGCTGCGGGGTGCCGGAGGAGTTGTCGTTGGCGAAGCCGGCCGGGTCCGAGCCGTTGGTCCCCTGATCGAAGCACTGCACGGCTCCGCCGTTGACCGCCAGCGGGATCCCGTATGTCGACGAGTTCATCGTCCCGGAGATCGTGCCCGGCAGGCCGGTGCCCGAGTTGACCAGCGGGCACTGTTTGCCTTGGCAGTAGACGCCGGCGGCGGTGTTGTTGGTGATCGACAGGGTGCCGTACGGGTTCGCCTCGCCGGCCGCCGCGTGGGCCGTCAGCGGCTTGCGCGGGCGGATCGTGTCGGCGGCCCCGAACGCCATGCCCTCGCGCCAGTCGTAGCGGCCGTCGACCCGCTTGAAGTCGCGATCTTGCTGGACGTCGATCCACAGCAGCCGGCGGGCGGCCCGTCGGCGCCTGCCGGAAGCGAACGCTCCCTTCGACGTCAGGAATCGAGAGGCCGACTTCGGCAGCAGGAACTCGTAGGAGCGATCGATCAGCCGTCGGTTCAGGCCTTTGAGATCGATGTAGGTGCGGCGGTAGAGCGGTTTCGACGGATCCGGTCCGGTCGTCTCGAGTCGCCTCGACACGACCACGGTGACGAGCGCCCGGTCGTGGCCGACGCGCTTGCGGAACAGCCAGTTCGCGACCACGAAGCGGATCCGCACCGCGACCCTGATCCGTCCCTGCTTATCGCGGGTCAGCTTCGGCGTCGCGAGCGCGAGCGGGAGTGGCAGCGCCAGCCGCTTGTGCTTCCCGACCAGGAACGCATGGCGGCTGCCCGGCTTGAGATTCGCGCCGGCAGCCGGCGCGAGCACAGGCCCCGTGATGAGCGCGAGCGCCAATACCGCCGCGCGGCCCCCTTTCGACCACCCCCGGATCACGGCCGCGAGGCTAAGCCGTTATTGACGCATCGTCAAGAGCGCGATCAAGAGAGTCGCCGTGCCACCGTCTATGCGGATCTATACATCGAATGGATGTATGAAACGCCGTAGAACGCGCTTCGCCTACTCCGTGGCCCGTTGCAGCCGTTCGCCCAGCGCCCGCAGCTCATCGACCAGCTCCGGCGGCTCGTGGATCTCGAAGTCGGCGCCGAGCATCGCGATTCGCAGCGCGAGCCAGCGGAGGTCGTCGTCGCCCGTGCGGTACTCGCAGCGATTGGCGTCGAGATGGCGGATCGTGCCCCAGCGCGCGGGGACGCGCGCCGCGATCTCCTCGGCGGGCGCGTGCAGCGTGACGCGCGCCTCGAACCGGTTCGGCCGGCCGGCGATGCTGTTCCGGATGAACGCGGCGGCGTCGCCTCCGGGGACGGTCCGAGGCTCGAAGCGCACGCCCGTCGACGCCGGCCGCGCGAGCCGGTCGACCCGGAACGACCGCCAGTCCTCGCGTCCGCGATCCCAGGCGAGCACGTACCACCGCTGCCCCAGGTTGACGAGCGCGTGGGGTTCGACCTCGCGCCGGCTCTCGGCGCCGTCGCGCCTGCGGTACGCGAACCGCAGCCGCTCCGACTCGCGACGCGCCATCGCGATCACCATCAGGTCGTGCGGATCGACGGTCGGGCCGACCGGGGCGGCGAACGTCGCCGAGCCGATCGCCCGGATGCGGCGCCGGACGCGGGTGGGGAGGATCTGCTCGAGCTTGAGCAGAGCCCGCACCGAGGTCTCCTCGATCCCGGCCACCGACGTGCGGGCGGCGGTGCCGAGGCCGACCGCGATCGCGATCGCCTCCTCGTCGTCGAGCAGCAGCGGTGGCATCGCGGTGCCCGCTCGGAGTGCGTAGCCCCCGGCCGGCCCGGTGAGCGAGTCGACGGGGTAGCCGAGATCGCGCAGGCGGTCGACGTCGCGGCGGACGGTCCGGCGGGAGACAGCGAGCCTGTCGGCGAGCTCGACGCCGCTCCAGTGGCGGCGCGCCTGAAGCAGCGAGAGGAGCTGCAGAAGTCGGCCGGAGGTCTCGGTCACAACGATTCCAATCTTCTCGAAAATTGAGGACAGAACCTGACCTAAATGGGTCGTAGTGTGGTGCCGGACCACAACGACGAGAGGAGCAGCAGATGCCCGAGCGAGACGGATACATCCCCGGCGTGCCGTGCTGGGTCGACAGCAGCCAGCCCGATCCGGAGACCGCGGTCGCGTTCTACGGCGGCGTGTTCGGCTGGGAGCTCGAGGACGTGATGCCGCCCGACGCGGAGAACGGGTATTTCATGGCGCGGATTCGCGGCAAGAACGTCGCGGCGATCGGATCGAGCCCTCCGGGCGCGCCCCCGATGGCGGTCTGGAACACGTACGTGTCGGTCGCGGACGCGGACGAGACCGCCGCCCAGGCTCGCGAGGCCGGGGGCACGGTGGTGATGGAGCCGTTCGACGTGATGGACGCCGGGCGGATGGCCGTGCTCGCCGATCCCGAGGGCGCGGTGTTCTGCATCTGGCAGGCGCGGCGCAACCCGGGAGCCGAGCTCGTCAACGAGCACGGGACGGTCAACTTCAACGGCCTCAACACCCGGGACGCCGAGTCCGCGAAGGCGTTCTACGGGTCGGTGTTCGGCTGGCGGACGCTGAGCCTGCCCGGCGGCGTCGAGATGTGGACGCTGCCCGGCTACGGCGATCACCTGGCCGAGCGCGATCCGGAGCTTCGCCAGCGGGTGCTCGAGTCCGGCGGTCCCGCCGGGTTCGAGGACGTCGTCGCGGCGATCAATCCGATCCCGGAGGACCAGGGCGAGGTGCCAGCGCACTGGAGCGTCACCTTCGCGGTCGACGACGCGGACGCGATCGCGGCGAAGGCCGCCGAGCTCGGGGGCACGGTGATCGCCCCGCCGTTCGACGCTCCCTGGGTGAGGATGACCGTGCTCGCCGACCCGCAGGGCGCGACATTCATCGCCAGCAAGTTCGAGCCCGAGAATCGGGATCTGGGCTCCCAGGCGGACGCCGCGGCGAGCGCGGCGTAGCGGCTCGTTCCGGGGGTCAGGGCGGCGCGACCGCCGCCCGCCCCACGGGGCCTCGGCTGGCCGTACGAGCAGTTCATTCCGCTGGGAGGCTCGACACGGACCTGTTCTTCCCGGGCGGCCCGCGGGCCCCACGCAATCGCGCTCTGATCGCGCTCCGCAACGGGCTCGCGTCGTTCATCCAGGACTACGACCCGGACAACGCGCGCTTCCAATGGCCGCTTAACGTCGAGTTGTAGAGTCGCCGCCGTGACGCTGGTCGTGATCTCGGGGGCAACGCGCGGGATCGGCCGAGCCGCGGCGATCGAGCTGTCCGGGCAGGGCCTCGAGGTCGCGGTCGTCGGCCGCGAGCGCGAGCGCGTCGACGGGGTCGCGGGGAGGCGCGAGCGGCCGGTGGCGGTGCCCCGGTCCACAGCTATGTCGCCGACCTGACGCTGATGGCGAGCGTGCGCGCGCTCGCCGAGGAGCTGCGGAGCGCCCACGAGCGGATCGACGTGCTCGCGAACAACGCCGGGGCGCTGTTCGCCTCGCGCGAGGTCACCTCGGAGGGCTTCGAGCGGACGTTCGCGCTCAACCAGCTCGCGCCGTTCCTGCTCACGAACCTGCTGCTCGAGCGGCTGGCCGGCGGCCGAGTGGTCACAACCGCCTCGGACGCCCACACCGGCGGACGGCTCGATCTCGACAACCTGCAGTCAGAGGGTTCGTATTCCGCGATGCGCGTCTACGGGACCTCGAAGCTCTGCAACATCCTCTTCACGCGCGAGCTCGCGCGGCGCGAGCCCGAGCTCCGCGCGAACTGCTTTCACCCCGGCGTCGTCCGCACCGGCTTCGGCAAGAACGAGAACGGGATCTGGAAGCTGCTGACCACGATCGGCGCTCCGTTCTTCCGCTCGCCTGAGCGCGGCGCGCGCTCGCTGGTTTGGCTGGCCACCTCGGAGGAGGCGGGCGACGCTGACGGGCGAGTACATCGAGGACGAGAAGGTCGCCCAGCCGAGCCTTCCGGCTCAGGACGACGATTTCGCGCGCGGGCTCTGGGAGCGCAGCGCCGCCCTGGTCGGGCTGCCGGCCGACGCGGTCGCTTAGGGGGGCCGGGGGGCGGTCGGCCCCTGGATGAAGCGTTCTTTGCGGATCTACACCCCCATTCGGGGTATGGAGCCGCAGAGAAGCGGTGTCGGTATACCCCTGGGGGGTATAATGGAAGCTATGCCGAACACACAGCCCACACGCGGGTACTCCGCGACCAAGGAACAGCTGCTCTCGCGCCTGAAGCGGATCGAAGGCCAGGTGCGCGGGATCGAGGGGATGGTCGAGGACGAGCGCTACTGCATCGACGTGCTGACTCAGATCAGCGCGGTCCAGGCCGCGCTCGACAAGGTCGCGCTCGGGCTGCTCGACGACCACGCGCGCCACTGCGTGGTCCAGGGCGCCGCCGAGGGGACGCCGGAGCGAGTTGACCGACGAGATGATGGCCGCCGTCGGGCGGCTGCTGCGCAGGGGGTAGACGACCATGCACGCGATCGGCGACGCGCTCCGGTTCGCCTTCGGGATGACCTGGGAGATCCTGTGGGCGCTGATCCTCGGATTCGCGCTCTCGGCCGCCGTCCAGGCGGTCGTCTCGAAGCGGCAGATGCGCAAGCTGCTGCCCGACGATTCCCCGCGCACGCTGCTGAAGGCGGCGGGTCTCGGAGCCGCGTCGTCGTCGTGCTCGTACGCGTCGGTCGCGCTCGCGAGGTCGCTGTTTCGCCGGGGTGCGAACTTCACCTCCGCGATGGCGTTCCAGTTCGCCTCGACGAACCTCGTCGTCGAGCTGGGGATCATCCTCGCGGTCCTGATCGGCTGGCAGTTCACCGCCGGCGAGTTCGTCGGCGGCCCGATCATGATCGCGCTGCTCGCGGTCCTGTTCCGGCGATTCCTGAAGACATCCCGGGTACAGGAGGCGCGACGCGAGGCCGACCGTGGCGCCGCCGGACGGATGGAGGGCCACGCCGAGATGGACATGAGCGTCAACGACGAGGGGACGCTCTGGCAGCGCCTGCGCTCGCCCGCCGGGTTCACGGCGGTCAGCAACTACTTCGTGATGGACTGGGCCGCGGTCTGGTTGGACGTCTTCGGCGGGCTGCTGATCGCAGGCGCGCTCGCCGCGTGGGTCCCGCACTCATTCTGGGAGGGGCTGTTCCTCCAGCACGACGGGGCGCTGGCGACGATCTGGGGCCCGCTGATCGGCCCGCTGGTCGCGATCCTCTCGTTCGTCTGCTCGATCGGCAACGTGCCGCTCGCGGCGATCCTCTGGAACGGCGGGATCAGCTTCGGCGGCGTGCTCGCGTTCATCTTCGCCGACCTGATCATCCTCCCGATCCTCAACATCTACCGGAAGTACTACGGCCGCCGAATGGCCCTGTTCCTGCTGGTCACGTTCTACGTGACGATGGCCGCGGCGGGGCTGATCGTCGATCTGCTCTTCAGTGCGCTCGGCCTGGTCCCGAGCGGCCCGCGGCACGCACACGTCACCGACGCGGGGGTGACGCTCAACTACACGACCGTGCTGAACGTGATCTTCCTGATCCTCGCGGCCGTGCTGGTCGTCCGGTACTTCAGGCAGGGCGGTGGGATCGGGATGCTGCGGGGAATGAACGGTCCGGCGGCCGGCGGGCACCAGCACCCCGAGCCGGCCGGAAGCCGGGGCTCAGTCGCCTCCTGAGAGCCGCGCCTCGTCGAGGATCGGCTCGAACAGCTCGACCGGGTTACCGGCCGGGTCCTCGACGAGAACCTGCCGCCCGCCGACGCCCGTGATGATCTCATTGCGGAACCGGGCGCCGCTGTCGCGCAGCCTGGCGACGAGGCCGTCGAGATCGTCGACCTCGAGCTGGAAGCGGTTCCACCCGCCCGGCTCGGGCGCCGTCCCGTCGGGCATCGCCTGCCCGCCGCCAGGTCCTCCGCCGGGCGCGCTCAGCGCCAGTCGCAGGTCGCCACGGGAGAGCATCGCGAACGACGGCGCTGGGTGCATGACCTCGGCGAAGACCGAGTTCGCCGCAGTAGAAGGCGATCGCGGAGTCGACATCGTCGACGATATAGCGAACGCTGACCGAGGCCACGTGGGGGAGATGCTACGGCTTCGCTTCGAGCACCAGGTTCATCGGGGTCTCGGCAGCCCGGCGAAAGCGGCTGAACCCGGCCTCCTCGAACACGGCGCGGAGCTTCGCCTCGCCGGCCTGCGCCCCGAGGCCCAGCCCGACCTCCTGAGAGAGCGAGTTCGGAGTGCACACCACGCTCGACGCTGTGTAGAGCATCGCCGCGAGGGGATTGCCCTCGATGTTCTCCGCGCGTCCGTCGAGCGCGAACGGCTCGACGAGGAGAACGGTGCCGTCGGCCTCCAGGTGCTCGCGCGCGTGCGCGGCGACGCCCACCGGGTCGCCCATGTCGTGCAGGCAGTCAAAGAAGCAGATCAGGTCATAGCTTCCCGGGAAATCCTTCGCGCCGGCGACCTCGAATGTCGTCCGGCGCTCCACGCCGGCCTCAGCCGCGCGCTCCCGCGCGGTTTCGATCGAGGGCGGGTGGTAGTCGAAGCCCCAGAACCGCGAGTTGGGGTAGGCGTCGGCCATCACGACCACGGAGGCCCCGTGGCCGCAGCCGATGTCCGCCGCGCGCGCGCCGGCTTCGAGCTTCTCCTGCACCCCGTCGAGAGCGGGGATCCACGACGACGGGAGGAAGGTCCGGTAGCCGGTCCGGAAGAACCACTCGGTGCCCTTGAACAGGCAGGCGTCGTGGTCACCCCACGCGAGCCCGCCGTCAGCCGTGAAGGCAGCTTTGATCTTCTCCATGTCCCTGAACAGCGACCCCAAGGTGTTCATTCCCCGTGCGGTGAACGCCGGAGAGTTCTCGTCAGCCAGTGCCATTGCCGCCTCCGCGCCGAGCGCGTATTGGTCGCCGACCGCGTCGTACTCGACCAGGCCCGCGGCGACCTGACCGTCCAGCCACTCCCGGACGAGCCGCGGGTTGCAGCCGGCCGCGCCGGCCAGCTCGTCCGCGGTCAGCGGGTTGGCGCCCGCCAAGGCCGTGTACAGCCCCAACTCGTCGCCCAGCCAGATTCCAAGGCAGACGGCGCCGCCGGTCATGTACCCGACCATCCGGCCCATCAACTCCTGAAGCTTCGCCTCGTCGATCGCGCCCGCGCTCATAACAACCTCCCCGGTTGTGAAGCCTCCCCAGACCCGTTCGCCATGCCTATCAGGTGCGGTTCGCTCAGGTCAAGGCAAGCGCGGCACTGAAGGTAGGGTTGGCCGATGATCATCTCCACAATGAATGAGCTTCCGGGCTACGTGGTTGACGAGGTGCTGGGCGAGGCGTTCGGGCTGACCGTGCGCTCGCGGAACCTGGGCTCGACGATCGGCGCCGCGTTCAAGGCCATGGTCGGCGGCGAGCTCAAGGGCATGACGAAGATGCTCCAGGACGGTCGCAAGCACGCGACCGAGCGGCTGGTCGAGGAGGCCGAGGGCAAGGGCGCCAACGCGATCCTCGCGTTCCGGTTCGACACCTCGGAGCTGGGATCCACCTGGACCGAGATCTGCGCCTACGGGACCGCGGTCAAGGTCCGCAAGGCCTGAGCCGCGAGCTATTGCTCGATCTGCAGGCGCTCAGCGCGCGCGAGTTGCGCGTGGAGACCCTGCGCGACCGTGCGCATCAGCAGCACCGCGGTTCCCGTCAGGCCCGCGAATCCGAGCACCCAGAGCGCATCGCGGACGCCCTTGTCCGTGGCCAGCGAGCCCGCGATCAGCAGCAGCGCCGAGGTCAGCGCCCCGCCGGCGGTCGACAGCGCGACGAGCGTGCGGTTCAGCCAGTTCTCGACGATCGCCCGGTCGTTCCCCGTGAACCGTTCGGTGCGCACGACCATCCGGCCCGAGCGCAGCTGGCTGGCGAGCGCCTCGGCGTGCTCGGGTAGGGAGCGCAGCGCCGGCAGCGCGCGGATCAGCTCGCGCTGGAGCAGCTCCTCGGGGGTGCCGAGCTCTTCGCGGTGGTCGGTCGCGACCAGCTGCGTCGCCTCGCTGCCAAGCTCGAACCGGGGATCGATGCCGCGCAGCGTGCCCTCGAGCGTCAGCAGCGTGCGGGACAGGATCAGCATCGACCGCGGCGGCCGCAGCCCGTGCCGTTCGATCACGTCGATCACTCCGGCCATCGCGGCGGGGCTGAGGCCCGACGCGTGGACCTCGCCCAGCAGCACCGACATGTCGCGCTCGAGCTGGCGCATGTCGATGTGCTCGGCGTCTCCGACCATGTGCCGGACGGCGCGAGCGATCAGCGAGCCGTCCTGCATCGAGAACCCGAGCGCGATCCCCTGCAGCGACTCTCGCGTGATCGGGTCGATCCGCCCGACGGCGCCGAAATCGAGCAGCCACAGCGTCCCCTCGGTGTCGATCATCACGTTTCCGGGGTGAGGGTCAGCGTGGTAGTAGCCGTCGCGCAGGATCTGAGCGAGGAACGAGCTCAGCAGCCGGCGGGCGAGCTCGGTGCGCCCGACGGGCACCGCGTCGACGGCCTCCACGTCGGCGATCGACCGGCCCTTGACCTCGTCCATCACCAGCAGCCGGCGGGTCGAGAGCGTCGGATGGACGAGCGGGATCTTGACCCCGAGATCGCCCTCGCGGTTCTCCCGCAGTCGCATCTGGGCCACGGCCTCGCGGCCGTAGTCGAGTTCGCTCTCGATACTGGTGATCAGCTCCTCGGCGAGCTCGCGGATCCCGATCCGGTGGGCGGCCTCCACCCGCCGGTCGACCTGGCGCGCCAGGAACGAAAGGACCGCCGAGTCGCGAATCACGATCTCCTCGAGCGCGGGCCGTTGCAGCTTGACCACGACGGCGCGGCCGTCGTGGAGCTTCGCCCGGTGCGTCTGGCCGATCGACGCGGCCGCGAGCGGATGGGTGTCGAACTCTTCGAACGCCTTGTCGACGGGCTCGGCGAGCTCGGAGCTCAGCACGTGCTGGACCTCCTCGTCGGACAGGCGGCTGACGTTCGAGTGGAGGTTGGACAGCTCGGTCGTCAACGGCTCCGGGAGCAGGTCGCTGCGGGTGGCCGCGATCTGGCCGAACTTGACGAACATCCCGCCGGAGCGCTCAAGCACTATCCGCAGCCGGCGGGCGAAGTCGGGCGAGGCCAACGCCGCCGAAGATCGGTAGCGGACGTGGAGGAGGTTCTCGGACCGGGCGTTCTCGACGATCTGGCGAAAGCGTCCGAGCGGCGAGAGGACCGCGCGCGTCGCCCTGATCGGGTGCCGGAGCGTGAACCGCGCGAGCTGATGCCGATGGCCGCCATGCGTGACGACGTCGATGATGATCGCCACCGGCAGCGAGGCCAGCACCCCGAAGAACACCGATACCGCCACGATCAGCACCGGGTGGTTGTTGTGAGGCCCGAGCGCGATCAGACCGGTGATCAGCCCGACGAACCAGCCGATGATCGCCGCGACGGTGTTGCGGAGCCGGCCGATGTGAACGCCCAGCACGCGGCTCGAGAGCACTCCGATCAGCGCGATCCACAGCGGCAGCACCAGCAGGTAGCCGATGCCGAGCTCGAATTTGACCGTGACGGCGAGCGGGATCACCGGGGTAGCCTCACAAAGCCGTCGGACGAATACGGGCGCTCGGGAACCGCTCGGGACACGACTGGGAGCGTAGCCTTCGCCGGGTGGTAGCCGGAGCGACCCGAGCACGGAGCGTCGAACGTCGGCCCGAGTACGGGGTGGCATTCACCGACTGGCTCGCCTGCGCCTGTGCGGGGGCCGGGGAGCGCGCCGCGCTGGCGGCCCGCGCGGCCGGAGGCGACCTTCCGGCGACGGTCGCGTTCGCGGCGACGGCCGGCCACATGCTCGACTACGACGACACGTTCGCGGACGGCGTCGCCCATCTCAGCGCGGCTTGCGCTCCGGCGGCGCTCATGGTTGCGGCCGACCTGGGGCTCACGCTGGGCGACGCGCTCGACGCGTACGCCGAGGGCTTCGAGGCGATGGGCGCCCTCGCGGAGGCGAGCCATCCGGCGCTGTACGAGCGCGGCTGGCACCCGACCGCCGTGTGCGGACCGATCGGGGCCGCGGTGGCCGCATCCCGGCTGCTCGGGCTCGACCCGGAGCAGGAGCGAAACGCCCTCGCGGTTGCCGTGCTCCGCGCCGGCGGCACGCGTGGCGCGTTCGGCTCGGACGGCAAGGCGATCCAGGTCGGGCTCGCATCGGCCGCAGGCGTCCAGGCCGTGCTGCTTGCTCGAGCCGGCGTGACCGTCGATCCGCGCGCGATCCACGGTCCGGTCGGGTTGGAGGCGGTGGTGGGGGCGAAGTGGGCGCTCGACGGCGCCGGCGCACGGACGCCCGCGATCCTCCGCAACTGGATCAAGCTCCATCCGAGCTGCCTCGGGACGCACTCGCCGATCGACGGGGCGGAGAGCGCGCGCACGCGCGGAGTTGGGGTCGGTGAGGAGCCGGTCGAGGTCGTCGTGCACCCGCGGGCGCGACAGGCCGCCCATCTCGACGAGGTCGGCGATGGACTCTCGGCGAAGTTCTCGATCCCGTATTGCGTCGCGCACACCCTGATGCACGGCCCGCCTGGGGTGCGGGACTTCGCCGCCGTCGACGCCGCGGTTGGCGAGCGCGCGCGGCTCGTGCGGGTGAGCGTGGACGAGGCGCTTCCCGAGTTCGGCGCCGTGCTGCGCGTCGGCGGGGAGGAGGTTTCGCGCGTCGAGTGGCCGCGTGGAGCTCCCGAGCGTCCGGTCAGCGCCACCGAGCTCAGGGGCAAGCTCATCGACCTCGCGGGCGGTCGCCTCGACGGACTACTCGACGACCTCGATCGGCCGGCGTCGTTCGCGGTCGATTCGGCCGGGCTCGGCTAGGGACCGGAGACGATCCGCCACTGGATCGGTCCCAGGCCCGGGAATTTGAGCGCTTCGGCCGTCGCCCCGGTGAGGTCCCATTCGCGTCCGGCGATGTAGGGACCGCGGTCGATGACCGGGACCTTGATCGCGCGCCCGTTGTATACGAACAGGATCTGGGTCCCGCACGGAAGCGTCTTGTTGGCGACGCCGAGCTGCGGCACGTGGAGCACACCGCCACAGGCAATCGGCAGGTTGTAGTCGGTGAAGACCGACGCGATGCTGACGTTCCAGACGCCCGGCGGAAGCTGGGTCGGATCGAGCAGGGCGTAGTTCAGATTGAGCCGGTCGAGGTGGTAGGTGGCGACCGCCAGCTGGAACTTGGCGATCGCGGCCCGGACCTCCGCGTCCGTGGGCGCTCCCTTGGCGACCCCGCTCGTGTTGCTCGCCGCCGTCGTCGGAACGGGATCGTGCAGGGGAGTCGAGGAGCCGGCCGCCTGCGCCACCTGCGACGTCGTCCGGCTCGCGCCCTGGCCGGCTACCGGCTCTACGACCTGAGGATGGGCCTTGAGGGCCGCGGCGGGTGGGTCGGAGGTCTTCGACGAAGTAGACGCGGGCGTGCGCCCCGCCGTGCTCGATCCGCAGCCGGCCACCGCGACCGCGGTAATCGCTATCGCCAGTCGGGTTCTGATCCGCTGACAGTAGCCGCCGCGCCGCCTCGGCGGCATCACTCCTACGCAGTCGCGACCACCCTGGGGGGATCGGCGGGCTCGCCCGTGACGAACTGATCGCGGAGCATCGTCGCGCGCTCCATCCACGCGTTGAACGAGTCGCCGGGGAGCGGCGGGCTCAGGTGGTACCCCTGCGCGAGATCGCACTCGAGCCCGGCGAGCCGCTTCAGCGTCAGCTCATCCTCGACGCCCTCCGCGATCACCTTCAGCCCGAGGTCGTGGCCGAGGTTGATCGTCGAGCGGACGATGATCAGGTCGCTCTCCTCGCTGAGCAGCGGGGAGATGAACGACCGATCGATCTTCAGCTCGTTGATCGGTAGCCGCTTGAGGTTGGCGAGCGACGAGAAGCCGGTGCCGAAGTCGTCGACCGCGACCTGCACGCCGAGGTCGCGGAGCCGGACGACGGTCTCGAGCGTCCGGTCGGGGTCCGACATCAGCATGCTCTCGGTCATCTCCAGCTGCAGCGCCTCGGCGGAGAGCCCGTACTGGTCGAGCATCCGCTCGATGTGACGGGGGAGTTCGCGGTCGAGCAGGTCGCGGACCGACAGGTTCACCGCGACCGCCAGCGGCCGGCCCTGTGCGTGCCAGTACGCGCACTGCTCGATCGAGCGTTCGAGCACGTGCCGAGTCAGCGGCCCGATCAGCCCGGACTGCTCGACGATCGGGATGAAATCCGCCGGCGACAGCAGTCCCAGCTCGGGGTGCTGCCACCGAACCAGGCCCTCGGCCGCCCGCGGGTACGAGGTGGGGATGTCGACGATCGGCTGGAAGTGGACGACGAACTCATCGGCGGCGAGCGCCCGGCGGAAGTCCGTCAGCACCGTGAGCCGGCGGACCGAGTGGCGATCGAGGTTCGCGCTGTACAGCGTGTGAGTCGCGTGCTCGTCCTTGGCGGCGTACATCGCGACGTCGGCGCGCCGCAGCAGCGAGTGAACGTCCTCACCGTCGAGCGGGAACCGCGAGATCCCGATGCTGGCGCCGACCTCGAGGGTCATGTGGTCGACGACGACGGGTTCGCTGACGCACGCGACGAGCTCGGTCGCGATCTCGCCGAGTGCGTCCGGATCGTCCGTCCACTTCGCGGGGAGCAGCGCGAACTCGTCGCCCCCGAGGCGGGCGACGATGCCGCCCTCGCCGACGCAGTCCCGCAGCCGCGGGCCCAAATCGCGGAGCAGCACGTCGCCATAGTGATGCCCGAGCGTGTCGTTGATCTCCTTGAACCGGTCGAGGTCGATCAGCATCAGCGCGAACGGCCGGCCGCTCGAGCGCGCCTCGGCAATCTGCTCCTCGACTGCGGTCTGCAGTCGTTGGCGGTTGGCAAGCCCGGTGAGCTCGTCGGTCGTCGCCTTGCGATGGAGCTCCTGGGCGCGGTGCTGGGAGGTCAGCAGCTCGCCGACGAGGTACTGAAAGATCGCGAGGGTGACGAGCAGGACGACGATTCCGATCGCGCCCGTCTGGACGACGAAGTAGACGGCGATCGTGGTGAGGACCGCGGAGAACAGCTCGGCGGAGAGAACCGGCAGCAGGACTTCGCGGAGCTTCCGAATGAGCGGAGTGCCGTCGAGGTAGCACTGATAGCCGACGACGCCCGCAATATTTACGCCGACGGCGGCCGCGAATGCAGGAAGTACAAGGAAGTAATAGCCGGCTTCGTCCGGGCTAACCTGCGCAAGCCGAGTCGTCGCGCCGAACAGCAGGCCCGCCGCGAGCGCCGACCACCCGAAGGTGACGAGGTTGTTGCGGAGATAGTGAGGCGCTTCGCGCCAGCGAAACCAACCGACGGCGCATGCGAGCAGTCCGATGAGTGCCGCCGGGGCCGGCCCAAAGCGCACTGCGGCGAGGACTGTGCCGAGCGCCACGCCGGAGACCTTCAGCTTGCGCGAGTGAGTGGGCACCGACTTGAGGTCACTGACGACCGCGAACACAGCGATCGCGGTCACCCCCAACACATTCCAGCTGTTCCAGCTCCAGGTCAGCGAGATCGCGGCGGCCGCCAGAACGAGCGCGGCTGCATATACGACAAAGACCCCCCGGCCGGGCCGTCGCTCGTCGACGGACGTCTCGGAAGCACTTTCCATGCAGGCCCTTTATCGGCCGCACCGCGACGCTCCTGAACAGTGTGTCCAGGAAAATGGACCACGACTCAAGCTCCGGAGCGAGCCGGCCGATCAACCCTCTACAAATGAAAGAGGCCCGGGGCTAATCGGGCCTCTTGAAAGAATCAACCACCCCGAAAGCTCACAGGCACTCCTTCCCTGGGGTTCGTGCGGCTTGGACTGGCTAAGCGGACAACTTCAGCTTAGTTCAGCCGCGGCATGCCCACAATTCGAACATTCGTCCAGGTTGGGCCGCAATGTTCGAGTGCGGACATCACATCGAGTTGCTCGGGTGCGCGCGCCCCGCTCGCTCGACAGCGGCGGGGCGTGCAATGGTTGTCAGGAGGCGACGGCCTTCGCCTCGATCGGCTCCTGCGCGAGCGACTGGAGTGGAGCTGGCTCCAACTCACGGAGCCCCAGCCAGACCGCGAACCCGACTACGACCGAGCCGGCCGCCCCGAGTGCGAGGGCCGCACGGGGACCGGCGACGGCGGCGAGCGTGCCCCCGATCAGGATCCCCGCGCCGGGGAGCCCCTGGATGATCGACTCGGTCAGGCTCATCATCAACGCCATCCAATCGGGCCTCACGGCCTCCTGAAGGGTCGTCCGGCTGGCGACGAACACCGTGCCGTTACCGACTCCGGCGATCGCGGCGCCCGCAATCGCGACGCCCAGCGACGGGGCGAGGGCCATCACGCCGTAACCAGCGGCGAGCGCGCAACTCCCGAATGCGATCATCGCCCAGCCCGGCACCGATCGCCACCTTGCGTAGATCGCGCTTCCGATCACCGCGCCGGCGCCCCACGCCGATAGGAGCCCGCCGTAGCCACCGGCGCCGGCATGGAGTGTGTGACTTGTCAGTACCACCTCGACCGGAATCGGGATCGAACCGAAGAGGACTGAAGCACCCAGCACGATCAGGAGAGCGCGGACGTGCGGCGTCGCGCGCGCGTAACCGAGCGCCGCCCGAAGGCGCCCAGCAGTCGGATCGTGCTCGATCGCCGCGCCCGGCAGCCCTCGCGCTGTGGCGAGCGTCAGCCCCATCGCGACGAAGACGCCGCTCGTCACAAGCAGCGCGGTCGAGACGCTCCCAACCGCCACCGTCAGGCCGCCCACGGCAGGACCGACCATGTAGCAGATCGAGAATGACGTGTTGGTGATCGCGTTGCCTTCGCGGAGCAATCCGGCGGCCGACGTGATCGTGACGGTGGCGGTGCGCGTGAGCGCCCGCGCGCTGACAGCGATGAGACCGTCGAGCACCACCAGCACCAGTACCGGTGCGAGCGCGAACTGCCCGGCCACGCGCGCGAGGATCGCGAAGATCACCGCCTCGAGCGCATACAACGTGACGAGCACCGGACGTGAGGCCAGCTGGTCCACCCGAGCAACGAGCGCCGGCGAGATCAGCGCCGGGAGGAACATCGCACACAGGAAGTAGCCCGCCGCGGCGAGCGCGTTCCCCGTCCTGTTGTAGACCAGCACCGCCAGCGCGAGCGAGCCGATTCCCCAGGCCAGCTCGTTCAGCGTGTACGCCGCGAGCAAGCGCCGGTACGCCGGAAGTTTGAGAACCCGTGTCACCCAGAATGAGGTATCGGCCGCGCCGTCGAAAACCCCTAGTCCCTCGTGGAAATCCACCCCCGCGTGTAGCGTATTGAAACATGCGCAACGGTCGCGCGGGGGCATATGAGTTCATGATCCGGCTCGACGATCCGGACGAGCTGTTTCAGCCCCGGCCGGCCGACGTGAGCCGGGGGAGGCCGCCGGAGGAGCCCGGGATCCAGCAGATCCGGGATGAGCTCGACGCGCGGCCTAAGGGCGGCCCGGTCACGCTCGCGATCGTGCTTCCTGCGGCGAAGGCGACGCCGCAGGTCCAGCGTGGGCTGAAGCGGGCGGTCGCGCGGTACTGTGAGACGGGGATCGCGCGCGCGGAGCACGAGCTGTCGGCGGTCCATCGCGACGGGTGGCGGGCGCTGGCGTTGGGGCTGCCGGTGCTGGCGCTGTTCCTGGGGCTCTCGGAATGGGTGCTGAGAACCAAGCTTCCGCACGAGCTGCGCGACTTCTTCGGCAACGGGATCTTCGTCGTCGCCGCATGGGTCGGTCTCTGGTATCCGCTCGACACGCTGCTCTACAGCGGCAATCCCCACCGCCGCGAACGGGCGCTCCTACGCACGATGGCCGAGCTGGAAATCCTCGTCCGGCCGGAGGCAACGGAGCTCGCGCGGCCGTCCATCGAGGCCGTGCCGGCGGCCGGTCAGAGCTCGACCGCGGGGTAGTACTTCTCGGGTCCGAGCTTGCGGACCTCGGTCAGCCAGTCGGATTCGTAGCTGTCGGTTGGGCCCTGGAGCGCGTCCGCGAGCGACCATGCCTGCCGCTTGTAGGTCCAGTTGTCCGGCTGCAGGCGGTGCGCCTCCCGGAACCAGTCGACGGCGTCATCGCCGGCGCCGGCGCGCTGGAGGTACTGGGCGAGCTCGAACGACGCGGCCGCCTGCGAGCGGTCGAGGTCGCGCGTGCCGGATCTGGCGATGACCTCGTCGGGCGACAGCGCGTAGCGAGAATCCTCTCCGTTACGCACCCAGTCGCGCAGCGCTTCGAGGTAGCGCTCGGGTTCGATCTGGATCTTCTGCGCCTCGCGCAGCTGCTCTGCGGCGATCTGCGGGAGCTGGGCCAGCAGCTCCTCGCTCGGCTGCCTGGGTCGCCATGGAAACGCCGGTTCGGGCGGGCGCACGATCGTGCCGCGCTCGTCGATCCAGAGTGCCATCGGTACGTTGACGATCCCGAGCAGCTCGTCCAGCACGTGGGCCGCGTCGATCAGCGACGGGTGTGTCGCCTTAGCGCGGTCGATCCACGGGCCGGCGGCGTCGACGCCGCCCGTGTCGAGCGCGACCGTCACGACCTCGAGTCCCTGCGGGTGAAGCTCCTGTTGCAATTTCCGCCACCCGGGCAGATCGAATCTGCACCCTCACCAGGACGCCCAGGCGATCATGATCACCTTCGTCCCGCGGAGCGACCGGAGCTCGAAGTCGCGGCCGTCGCGGTCGGGGAGCGTGATCTCCGGCAGCTCCGCGCTCGTGAGCGCGTGGCCCCCCGACTCGGGCCCGAGCGCCCAGAGCCCGTGCGCCTCGTCGCGAACGAGCGCCATCCGCAGCCGCTTCGCCACCTCCTTCAAATCGAACGGCGAGGGAAGCGGGACGCAGACCTCGCCGCGGCAGGCGCCTTCGGGCTTGATCGACCAGCCGGTCCGTCGCTCGAGCTCGTCCGGCGGCTGGTCGAGGCGATCGACGATCACACGGCGACCCTACATCGAGTCGGGGTGCCCGCCAAGCCATACGATCGTCGCCGTGGCCGAGCCGCTCGAGTAGATGCGGGACAACCTGAAGGCGTTCTACCGGCTGCTCGGCTCGCGCGCTCCCGGCGCGTCGGTGCTCGAGCGCGACGGATTCGTCGCCGCGATCGTCCCATCGTGTCCCAATCAGTCGATCGTCAACGGCGTCGTCTACGCGGACGCGGGGGCACTTCGCGGCGCCCGTGGGGAGCTCGAGGAGGCCTATCGCGCCGCCGGGGTGCGGGCGTGGAGGGTGTGGGTCCACGAACGCGATCACGAAACGGCCGCGTGGCTCGGGCAGCACGGGCACGCGCTGGCGGTCGCTCCGCGCGCGATGACGCTGGAGCTCGGGTCGGCGAGCCTCGATGAAGCGGCAAGCCTCGATTGGCGCCGGAGTCCCGACACCGACGCGCTCGCATCGCTCAACGAGCAGGCGTATGGACTGCCGGCGGGGGAATTCGTGGCCGCGCTGCAGGCCTTCGCCGGGTCTCCGGATCCAGGTCTGGGAGCAGCGCCCGGAGTCGTAAGGCTCAGGGACGCCGGGGAACCCCGGTGCCGGCGCGGAGCATTCTGTCGAGCACCGGCGTGGGGGTGAGCTTGGCGATCAGCGCTTGGACGCGGGGGCCGGCGCCGACCACGTAGCGCGCTCGCGGGCGCGGGGCGGTGAGCGCCTTCTCGATCGTGGCGGCGACGCCGTCGGCCGGCGAGGCCATCCGCTGGGAGCGCGGGATGCTGCGGCGGAATCCCTCGATGTGCTTCGCGTACAGCTGACGGTGGTCGGGCGAAAGCGTCTCGACCGCGTTGTCGAGATCGGTGTCGGCCTGCCGCCAGAGGTCGGTGTCCGTCTGCGCCGGCTGGACGATCACCACCCGGATGCCCCAAGGAGCGAGCTCCATCCGGAGCGAGTCGGCCATCCCTTCGAGCGCGAACTTCGAGGCGTTGTAGGCGCCCATCATCGGCGTTGCGACGACGCCGCTGAGCGACGAGACGAACACGATCCGGCCGCGGGACGCGCGCAGGCGAGGCAGCACGGCCTGGGTGACCGCGGCCTGCCCGACGACGTTCACCTCCAGCTGCCGGCGCAGCTCATCCGGCGGGACCGCCTCGATTGGGCCACCGACGACGACCCCGGCGTTGTTGACGACGGCGTCGAGCCGCTCGGGGAGGGCCTCGTCGAGCCTCGCGATCTGTGCGGGATCGGTGATATCGAGCGGGACCGTTTTCGCTGGGCCCGGGCTCTCCTTCAACAGCTCGTCGCCGTCCGCTTCGCTGCGGACGCCGGCGATCACCTCCCATCCCGCGGCGGCCAGCCGGAGCACCGTCGCCCGGCCGATCCCGCGAGCCGCCCCGGTCACAAGCACGCTCGGCATGGTGCGGGAGGATACGCGGATGCGGGTGCCACCCGAGCTGTTCGACGAGGACTACCTGTACTTCTACGACGAGCTGCTGAGCGCCGAACGCGCGGACGCGGACGCCGATGTCGCCGCGCGGCTGCTCGAGCTCGAGCCGGGGGCGCGCGTCCTTGACGTCCCGTGCGGCACCGGACGGATCGCCGGACGCCTCGCGGCTCGAGGCTGCGAGGTGGTCGGGGCCGACATCACCCACCGATTCCTCGAGCTCGGCCGCGAGCGGTTCCCCGACGTGCGGTTCGAGCACCGCGACATGCGCGAGCTCGGATACGAGGATGAGTTCGACGCAGTCGTCAACTGGTTCACGTCGTGGGGGTACTTCGACCCGGAGACCAACGACGCGGTGCTGCGCGGGTTCGCGCGGGCGCTACGTCCCGGCGGGCGGCTCGTGGTCGAGCTGCACAACCCCACGCGCCTGCGGCGGATCGTCGAACTCGCCGGCGGCGTCACCTGGACCGGCGCCGAGCGTGGCGGCGAGCTGATGGTCGACCGGATCACGCTCGACGAGTCGCGTCGCGAGTCGCACACCGAGCGGTTCGTGGTCCGCGCGGGCCGCGTCCGCAGGCTCGAGTTCACACTCGAGCAGGTGCCCGCGCCCGAGCTCGAGGCGCGGCTCGGGCGAGCCGGGTTCGATTCGGTCCGATTGTTCGGCGCCGGAGGCGGGGAGTATCTCCCCGAGGGGCCGCGGCTGATCGCGGTCGCAGTTCGGTAGCAGAGCGGGGCTTCGTCAGGCCGAGGGTGGGACGTATGCAACGCACGCTCGTATCGTCCAATTGATTGATCTAGCAACTTTTGCTAGGTCAATATTTGAGAGCACAACCACATCTGCTATCGTTTCTTGCCAGAGCAAGTAACTCTGATCCTCAGGAGGAATGAAATGAGCACGGTTCAGCAGGTAGTCCCGGCCGGGACGTGGAGCATCGACAAGGTGCACTCGAGCGTCGGCTTCGGGATCGACTACATGGCCGGCACGTTCCAGGGCTCGTTTGGCGACGTCGATGCTCAGCTGAGCGACGGTGTCCTGAGCGGCACGGTGAAGGTATCGAGCATCCAGGTCAACGACCCGAACCTCGCGGGGCATCTCCAGGCGCCGGACTTCTTCGACGCCGAGCGCTATCCGGAGCTGAAGTTCGAGTCCAAGGACATCCGGGTCGACGGCGAGCGGCTGACGATCGACGGCGAGCTGACGATCAAGGGCCACACCGAGCCCGTCGAGATCACAGGCGCCATCTCCGGTCCGATCAACGACCCGTACGGCGGTGAGCGCGTCGGTCTCAAGCTCGAGACGACCACCGACAGGACGAAGTACGGCGTCGACTGGAACAACCCGCTCCCGAACGGCGAGCCGGCCCTGTCCAACGACGTGACGCTGCGGGCGGAGCTCCAGCTCTCGAAGCAGGCGTAACGATGAAGGTCCTCGGAATCAGCGGCAGCCTTCGCCACAACTCGCACAACACCAAGCTGCTGCGCGCGGCGGGTGAGATGTTCGAGCGCTACGGCGTCGAGTTCGACATATACACGGAGCTCAAGGTGGTGCCGCCATACGACGAGGACGACGACCGTGAGCACGCCCCGGCGGCCGTCGCGCGACTGCGCGCGGCCGTCGCGGGCGCGGACGCGGTCCTGTTCTCGACCCCGGAGTACAACCACTCGATCCCCGGACAGCTGAAGAACGCGGTCGACTGGCTCTCGCGTCCCGCCGGCAGCGGCGCCCTCGGCGGCAAGTACGTCGCCGTGATCGGAGCGAGCACCGGGATGTTCGGCGCCGTGTGGGCGCAGGCGGAGCTACGGAAGGTGCTGGCTGCGGCCGGCTCGAGGGTGGTCGAGGGCGAGGTCCCGGTCGGACACGCGCACACGCGGTTCGATGAGGACGGACGCCTCAATTCGCCAGAGCTCGCCGAGCAGGTCGACGCGGTCCTGCAGGATCTGATCGCGGAGCTCCAACCCGACGACAGCGTCGAGCTGGCGGCGTAGCGGCGGGCGGGCTAGGCAGCCTTCGCGGCGCTCGGCAGCTGCGCGTCGACCCAGCGCTCGAGCTCAGGGCCCGACTCGAACGTCGTGATCATCGCGTAGCGCGTGTGGCTCCCCTGGTGGAAGCCGCCGTGGTAGAGCCACTGCGAATCGACGACGACCTGCGCGTGCTGCGGCAGCGGGATCTGAACCTCGGAGGCCTTGTCGAACTCCTCCTGGCGGACGACCAGGCGACTCGAGGCGTCGTCGGTCAGCTCGTGCCACACCCGGACCGCCCAGCCATTGGTCTCCGGGTTGAGGTTGTTGTTGTTGTCGAGATGGAGGCCCCAGCGGCACTCGCGCAGCGTGTTGGGGCTCATCCGCAGCAGCTGGACCTTGCCGAACCGCGCGCCGACCGACTCGAGCCACTTTCTGATCGTCGGGCACTTCTCGGCGTTCGGCGTCCACTCCCGATCTAGGTCGCACTTGCCGAAGTTGCCGAACGCGCCCAGCTCGATGTCGCCGGTGGCCGAGGTGATCGGCGCGAAGAACGTGCGGTCGTCGGTCGGATACGTCGTGTACTCGAGCGTCTCGTACTCCTCGCGCGGGATTTCGGGGCCGTTGTAGGGGCCGAGCTGAAGCCAGCCGCCGTTCGCCTCGAGCTTGGGCATCCGGTAGTGCGGGGTCCCGCGTCGCGGCATCTGCTGCGGCGGCCGCACGCCCGTGCTGCGGAGGATCCGCTTCGTGTACTCATTCTTCATCGCGTCGGTGATGGCCATGCCGCCATGCTAGCCGCTTGCCCAGATGTCCAGACTCGTGCATTGCTGCACCACATCGCGCCTCCGGGTAGGGTGCGCGCAGCACTCGCAAGTCATTACCAAGGAGGCAACATGCCGCAAGCTAGGAGCGGGGGGTCTAGAGGGGGCGGAAGCTCGGGTTCGAGCTCCGGGGGAGGAGCGCGCCGGACGAAGTCGACCGGCTCGCGGTCGACCGCAGCTAAGTCGACGAGCGCCGGGTCATCGGGCTCACGCACCAGTGGCGCGGCCGGCGGCAAGAAGGCTCCTGCAAAGCGCTCGACCACCGCGAAGCGCTCCACCTCGAGCGCCCGCTCCGGCGCCGTCAAGCCCAAGGCGGGCTCTCCGGAGGCGCGCGTCGAGGCCGCGGCGGCCCGAGTCCGCAAGCTCAACGAGCAGATCATCGACGCCGGGAAGCAGGCGGGGGAGAGCACCCTGACCAGCTACGAGAAGTTCCTCAAGTCGATCGCGGGCTCGATCGAGCGCGGGCCCGGCTCGAGCGACGTCGAGTGGATCGCGAACCTCGCGACCGCTCAGGCAAAGTTCATCCGCGACGTCACCGCGTCGCTGACGAAGGCAGCCCGGAAGACGCTCAAGTAGCTACCAGGCCTGCGTGCGCCCGCAGTGCGGGCAGCCGACCGACGTGGACACGAGCGCGTCGAACATGTAGCCGCAGTGGCAGGTGTACAGCGCGCGGTCCTCGGAGGGCCCCCCATGACGCCTCGAGCGCGGCTGCCCGGTGGGCGCTTCCGCTAGAGGGCCAAAATAGCCGGAGGCACGTGTGCCGCGGGACAGCCGGCGTCGCCTGATGAGTGTCGTTGCTGGTTTAGATCGAACCATGTGTTCTCTTCCAACAAACGGCCCCCGTGCGGATTTGTTTCGCTCTGGGCGCCGTTGATCCTGGTCATTAACCTGACGCTAATCCTGTACCCCGTCTTCCCGGGCGGCGATCGCGGGTCGGCGGCGGGCGCAATCGCGTCGTGTGGGAAAATCGATCTTGGATGGACCCAAGCCGCAAGCGCGCCATTCGCCTGACCGTCGCCCTGACCGCTGCCGTCGTGCTGGCGTCGGCGCTCGTGTTCGTGAGCTTCGCGTCCGGAGCACAGGAGGTCACCGCCTCGCAGTTGCTGCATGACGCCAAGCCTGGGCGGTCATACGTCCTGGCGGGAAGCGTCGTCTACAACTCGGTCAGCCACCAGGGGACCGCGCTGCTGTTCCGGATCCGCGACCCGAAGCTGCACGTGTCGGTTCCGGTGCGCTACACAGGGATCGTCCCCGACCCGTTCGCCGCCGGCCGGGCCGTGATGGTCACGGTCCAGGAGCGGCCCGGGAGTACGACCTTCCTCGGCGAGGCGAACTCGCTGACGACCAAGTGCCCATCGAAATACAAGGCCCAAGCCGGCTCGTGACCGGCGCCCCGGTCGAGGACTGAGTTGGCTCCCGTCGGTCGGACTCTGCTGATCGTCGCGCTGCTGCTGGCCGCGTACGGGATCGGCGCATCGCTGTACGGCGCGCGCACGGGCCGCGGCGAGTGGGTCGACTCGGGGCGGCGGTCGGTGTACGCGCTCGCGGCGGTGACGACGATCGCGTGGGTGATCCTCGAGGCGGCGTTCTGGCGCTCGGACTTCTCGTTCAACGTCGTCGCCCAGCACTCGTCGACGACGACGCCGACGTTCTACAAGCTGGCGGCGCCGTGGTCCTCCCAGGAAGGCTCGCTGCTGCTGTGGGTGTGGCTGCTGTCGCTGTGGTCGAGCCTGATCCTGTTCCTGACGCGCAAGCGCGTCAAGGAGATCGCGCCGTACGCGACCGCCGTGCTGCTCGGGTTCGCGGCGTTCTTCACCTCGCTCGCGGCGTTTTGGGCCAACCCGTTCACGACCAGCGCCAACCCGCCCACCGAGGGCGCCGGACTGGACCCGCTGCTGCTGCACCCGAGCATGATGATCCACCCGCCGATGCTGTACTCGGGGTACACGCTGCTGACGATCCCGTTCGCGTTCGCCATCGGCGCGCTGATCACCGGGAGGCTCGGCAACGAGTGGATCTCCGTCACCCGCAGGTTTGCGCTGGCGGCGTGGCTGTTCCTCGGGATCGGGGTCGTGCTCGGCGCTCGCTGGTCGTACACCGAACTCGGGTGGGGCGGCTACTGGGCCTGGGATCCGGTCGAGAACGCGGCCCTGATGCCGTGGCTGGCCACGACCGCCTTCATCCACTCGATCATGATCCAGGAGAAGCGAGGGATGCTGAAGATCTGGAACGTGTCGCTGATCCTCGGCGCCGGCACGCTCGCGATCCTCGGGACGTTCCTGGTCCGGTCGGGGATCCTCGACTCGATCCACGCGTTCGGCGCCTCGACACTCGGGATCCCGTTCGTGGTGCTGCTCGCGGTGATGCTGTGCTCGTCGGTGTGGCTTGTGATGTGGCGTCGAGACCGATTGCGATCCGAGGCACGACTCGACTCTTTGTTATCCCGCGAGGCGGCGTTCCTGCTCCAGAACCTGGTGCTGGTCGCGATGGTGTTCGTGATCTTCTGGGTCACGTTCTTCCCGCTGATCTCCGAGGCTGTGACCGGCACCAAGGTGTCCGTCGGTCCGCCGGCGTTCCGTCCGTTCATCGTGCCGCTCGCGCTGGTGCTCGTCGCGCTCGCCGGGATCGGCCCGATCATCGCATGGCGACGGGTGACTGCCGCGAACCTGCGGGCCAACTTCGTGCTCCCGGTGGCTGCCGCGCTCGTGACGCTGGTGACGCTGCTCGTGGTCGGCGGAATTGCCTCGCGCCCGTTCGCGTTGATCATGTTTGTGTTCGGCACGTTCGTGGTCGCCAGCGTCGTCCAGGAGTTCGTGCGGGGCGTGCTCGCCCGCCGCGCGATGACCCACGAGTCGCCGCCGGTGGCGCTGGGGCGGCTGGTCGGGCGTAATCGCCGGCGCTACGGCGGCTACATCGTCCACCTCGGGCTGGCGGTGCTGCTGATCGGGGTCGCCGCCTCGTCCTCGTTCCAGCACTCGCGCGACGTGGTGCTGAAGCCAGGCCAGAGCGCGGCGGTCGACGGCTACAAGATCTCCTACGTCCGCCCGACCGCGAGCGCGACCGCGCAGAAGCTGTCGTTCGGCGCCGTGCTCAACGTCTCCAAGGGCGGCCACCACGTGACGACGCTGCGGACGACCCGCGGCTTCTACCCGTCGCAGGACCCGACGCTCGGGCAGGTCGGGAGGTTCTTCAACGGCAACGCCGACAGCGACGTCGGATTGCGCGCGGGGCTGACGCGGGACATCTGGACGGTCGTCAACCCGAACCTGCAGCCGCTGCAGCCGCTGATCAACCGGGCCGACAAGCTGTTCGCCACGGCATTGCCGAAGGTGATGGCGCGGGCCGCGAAGCTCCCGCGCGCCCAGGGGATGCAGGCGGTCAATCAGCTGTGGGCGCTGCGCGACCAGGCGGTCGGGGTGATCACCGCCCGCTATGTCCGGCACCCGTGGCCGGTCAACTTCCTGCTGATCGTCGATCCGCTGGTCACGTGGATCTGGCTCGGCGCGATCATCATCGCCGGCGGCGGGCTGATCGCGCTGTGGCCGATCCCATCGCTGGCGCGACGGCGCAGGACCGCGACCGCGCCCGCGCGGCGTCCACCCGTTCCGCCGGTCGCGCCGCCGCCGCCGCGCGAGCCGGTGAGGGAACCGGTCTAGCGATGGACGTCGTGATCGTCGCCGTCGTGCTCGCTGCCGTCGTGGTGTTCATCTCCGCGCCGTTCAGGCGCACCCCCGCGCTGGGGGGCGCCGGCGCGAATGGAGCGGCACCGGGGGCGAACGCGGTCGCGTCGGACATCGCCGAGCTCGAGGCGGCGCGGGACGCCAAGTACCGCGAGATCCGCGACGCCGACCTCGACCACCGCACCGGCAAGCTGTCGGACCCCGACTACGAGGCGCTCGACGGGACGCTGCGCGCCGAGGCGATCGAGATCCTGCACCAGCTCGATAGCATCAGCAAGCGATGACCACGATTCTCAGCGTCTTCCAGGTCTTTCTGTGCGTCGTGCTGATCTTCCTGGTGCTGATGCACTCGGGGAAGGACACCGGCCTCTCAGGAGCATTCGGCGTCGGCACCGGGACGGGGCCGTTCGGCGGCGGGTCGCTCGTCGAGCGGAACCTCAATCGGTGGACTGTGGCGTTTGCGATCGTGTTTGTTATCAACACGATCGTTCTCATCAAGATCTCTTAGGGGTTTGGGGCGCGCTGCCCCCCGTCCCGGCATGCCCGCTTATGGTTGGGCTCTGCGGATCGGTTGATGGTGATGTCGCGAGGCATGGCGGGACGGGGGGAAGCCCGCCTCGGCGCTCGGGGCCGTGACTCGTCCTCAAGCCTGAGTTCAGGCGTTTGCTTCTAGCGCGGCGCGGAAGTCGGCTGCGTCAGTCAGGAAGGCGTCGCCTAGGAACTTCAGCGTCTCCATCGCCCGCTCGCCCGCATCCGCGTTGCCGGCGGCACACGCGTCGGTTATCACCACTGGGATGAAGCCCAGGTCGGCGGCGTGGCGGACTGTGGGCTCGATGCCGATTTCGGTGGCTACCCCGACGATCGCGATCGTTCCTACGCCTGCGCCCCGCAAGGCCAGCTCGAGAGGGGTGCCGGCGAATGCCGACAAGGTCAGCTTGTCGAGGACCGCCTCGCTCTCGTTCGGCGTGAGCTCGGGCACGATCTGGGTCTGCGGGGCGTTGGGAAGGAACGGGGAGCGGACGTCTTCGACGCGATCGACGCGCTGCCACGCCCGCCACATCCGCAGCTGCGCCCCGCCCATCAGCTCCACGGGAAGCGTCACGTGGCGGGTGAAGTACGTCCTCACCGCGGCCGCCCTCGCCTGATCGAGAACCTCGCGGACATTCTCGATCACCTTCTCCCGGCCCTCGATCTGCTCCA
Organism: uncultured Solirubrobacterales bacterium; assembly: GCA_963770735.1. Classification (GTDB taxonomy): domain Bacteria; phylum Actinomycetota; class Thermoleophilia; order Solirubrobacterales; family Solirubrobacteraceae; genus Palsa-465. Next base: position 108,876 of record CAVYRB010000004.1, read on the forward strand.
GGATTCCGATCTGCATGTCGTAGACGATCAGTCCGAGGGTCTCCGCGCGGCACGCGTCGCCGAGCGACTGCGGGACGTCGAGACCGTTGCGCTGGTCCATGCGAGCCACCCTACACAGGGCTGGGACGCGCCCTGGCCGGGGCGCGGGCGGACGATGAGCGCAACGTTTGTTCGGCTGCTCGTGAGCCGATGTCAGCGCGCGCTTGCGTGCGGCCACGCCACGCCGGCCGGCCCACGAGCCTTCGTCGCGCCCACTCCGACGCGCCCGGGGGCAGGCGACCGTCGGTCGAGAGCCACGAGCCGGCGAGGATCAGCAGAAGGCCTGCGACGGCGCCGGCGCCGGGGCGCTCGCCAAGCAGCGTGACGCCCAGGGCGACCGCAATCACCGGGTTGACGTACGTGATCACGGTCGCGCGGCTCGTGCCCGCTTCGCGGATCAGCACCATGAAGATCACGAACGCCGCGGCGGTGCAGAGCAGCCCGAGCACGACGACAGACGCGATCGCGCCCGCGCTGGGGACGGCGTGCGGGGGATCGAGGACGACAGCGGGCAAGAGCAGCAGCGACGCGATCGCAAGGCTCGCGCCGATCGTCGCGCGCGGATCGAGGTCCGCGAGCCGGTGCTTGATCAGCATCGGACCGATCGCGTAGCCGACGGCCGCCACCAGGATCATCGCGGTCCCGGCGAGCTCGCGGGAGCTCCCGGCCACGTCGATCCCGACCAGCGCGATCACCCCGCCGAAGCCGATCGCGAGCCCGAGCGCGCGGACCGGCGTCGGCCGCTCGGAGTGATCGAAGCGGAGCGCGAGCACGGCTCCGATCAGCGGGACCGACGCGATCACGATCGCCGCGAGCGACGAGGAGACGCGCTCCTCGCCTGCGGCGATCAGCGGGAACGGGATCGAAACCTCGGCGATCGCGTACGCGAGCAGCCACTTCCAGCGCCCGCGGACCGAGCCGAGCGTCCCGGCGCGCCACGCGAGCGCGAGCAGCAGCGCGGCCGCGAGCGCCACGCGCGCAAACGCGAGCGTGCCCGGCGGGACGCCGTGGCGAACCGCGATCCTGATCAGGAGGTACGGAATCCCCCAGATCAGGGACACCGCGGCGAACGCGATCCAGGCCTTGCGAGTCACGCTCTCAGTGTTAGCAGTACGCGGCGGCGTACATGCCCCGGATCTCCTCGGCGGACGGCGGGCGGCGGCGTCATCTCCAGCTCGGGCCGCTTCAGCGCCTCCGCGGCGCACTGCTCGAGCTGCTCTTCGCTGACGCCCGCCTCGCGCAGGCTCGGGACGCCGCCGAGATCGCGCAGGCGCCCGGCGAACTGCTCGGGCTCCGAGCCGAGCGCGTCCGCGAACGCGGAGAAGTACCAGTCGGGCGCGCGGTCGCGCAGCGCACGCACCGACTCGGGCAGCATGATCGCGTTCGCCGCCCCGTGCCCGACCCCGGCGAACCGCGCGAGCGTCTGCGAGAGCACGTGGTGGAGGCCGTAGCCGGTCGAGCCGATCACGTAGCCGGCGAGCATCGCGCCGAGGGCCAGCGCGTCCCGACCGTCGTCGTCGACCGTCGGAATCGCAGAAACCGGACGCGATCAGCCGCGCCGCCTCGAGCGCGGCGAGCGTCGCGACCGGGTTGGCGAGGGCGTCAGCGGTCCCTCGATCGCGTGCCCGAGCGCGTTGGCCGCGCTCCGTGCGAGCTCGTCGACCGGCTGGGACGCCGACAGCACCGGGTCGTTGATGACGACGGTCGGGCGCACGCCGGGGCTGGACTGCGACGCGCCGGCGGCCTGCCGGTGGATCGGGGTCATCTCGGCTCCCGAGAGTGTCGTCGGGATCGCGACCACGCGGCGCGGCGGGTCAGCCGCCGCGAGCGCCTTGGCGACGTCGATCACGCGCCCGCCGCCGAACGCGACCAGCGTCTCGGCGGCGAACGTCGGCGCGGAGCTGACCCGCGACCTCGTCGACGCGCCCGGGCGCCACCTCGTGGACCGCCGACGCGCCCTCGGCCAGCGCGGGGGCCGCAGACGGCGCCCGCGGGGTGCGTCAGAAGCGCGTACTCGGCCCCCGCGAGCTCGCCGGCCTCGGCCAGCCCGCCCGCGGCCGAACACGATCAGCCGCTCGCCGTCCCGCCAGCGGAACGGCACCACCGGAATCGCGGACGGGCCGCCCAACTAGGGGACCCGTCCGTAAGTCGTGCGAATTCCGGACGAGCCCACTAGAGCTGCTGCTGATCGCCGAGCCGGTCGACCAGCCGCAGCAGGTCGAGCGGGCTGAACGGCTTGGTCAGGAACAGGTCGGCGCCCGCCTCCTCGGCCAGCGCCTCGACGCCGTCGCCGTGCGGCGGCGGTCAGCATCACGATCGTGGCGCCGCTGGTCGCGTGCTCCTCGCGCAGCCGCCGGCAGGCGTCGATCCCATTGAGGACCGGCATGTCGACGTCGAGGAACACGAGCGTCGGCCGCTCGCGCAGGGCCACCTCGACCGCCTCGGCGCCGTCGGCGGCCTCGTGGAGCTCGAGCTCGCGCGACGTCCTCGAGCGTGGTCGCGATCAGCTTGCGGATGAACTCGTCGTCGTCGACGATCAGGACGCCGCTCACGCCGGTTCTCCGATTTCGGCCGCGATCTGCGCGAACACGTGGTCGTCGATGGTGTTGAACGCCTCGATCACGCGCGGGTCGAACTGCGTACCGGACTCGGCGTGATCATCTCCCTCGCGACGGCGAAGCTGGACGCCGGGCCGGTAGGGGCGGTTGGTGGTGAGCGCGTCGAGCACGTCGGCGACCGCGAACACGCGCGCCGGCAGCGGGATCTCCTCGCCAGCCAGCCCGTCGGGGTACCCGGTGCCGTCCCAGCGCTCGTGGTGCGAGCGGACGACCTCGACGGCTCCGGCGAGGAACTCGACGCGGCCGACGATCTCAGCGCCGATCAGCGGATGCTGCTCCATCAGCGCTCGCTCCTCGTCCGTCAGCGCCTCGGGCTTGTAGAGGATCGCGTCGGGGATCGCGACCTTGCCGATGTCGTGCAGCAGGAACCCGAACTCGAGCCGCGGTACGTCGTCGGCCGGGAGCCCGACCGCGCCCGCGATCTCCATCCCGTAGGCCGCGACCCGCTCGGCGTGCGCGCCGGTGTAGGCGTCGCGGGCCTCGACCGCGTTCGAGAGCGCCGACACGGTCGCCGTGTAGGAGCGCCGGAGCTCCTGGGCGCGAGCCCGCTCGCGCTTGAACGTCTCGCGCAGGTCGGCGGCGTAGCGCTCGAGCTGGCGCTCCTTCTCGCGCCGCTTCCTGCTCCCGCGCGCCGAGCGCCTCGCGCAGCCGCTCGATCTCCTGGATCAGCTCGGTCTCGCTGCGGACCGACATCGCAGCTCAGCCTACCCGCTCGTCCTGGAGCGCCGCGTCAACTGCCGCGGCGGCCTCGTCGAGCGGCACGACCTCGATTCCGAGCCGCGCGATCCCCGGGCGGGGTCGGCGCGCGCCCGTCGGAGAACAGGATCGCCGCCCGGCGCACACGCCGGCCCCGGAGGTCGAGCGCCTGGAGGACCGCCTGGGGGTTGCGGATGCCGACGTCGACGAGCGCGACCTCGAACCGCCGCTCCGCGCAGGCCCGCGCGGCGGCGGTGCCGGTCTGCTCCCACTGGTGCTCGATCCCGAGCGTCGACGAGGTCGCGGCTCGAGCTCCGACTCGAGCTCGGGACGCGCCACCACGAGCACCCGCGAGCGCCCGGCTTGGACCGCCGCGCCGAGTACCTGGCGCAGCTCGTCGGCGTCGATCGGCTTCGACACGACCCACTCGCCGGCGAGCTCGCGACGGCCCGAGAACACCGACACGAACACGATCGGCACCGCCGCGAGCTCCGGGTCCGCGCGGATCCGGCGCAGCACCTCGAACCCGTCCATCCCGGGCATCAGCAGGTCGAGCGTGACGCGCGTCGAAGCTCCGGTCGGCGCAGCATCTGCGAGCGCCTCGGGGCCGCTGGAGGCGATCTCCGTGTTGACCCCCAGTGGGACGAGCTGGCCGGCGATCAGCTCGGCGATCTCGCGCTCGTCGTCGACGATCAGCACGCGGCGGCCCCGCATCGCGGCGAGCGTCGGCCCCCTCGAGCTCGACGACAGCGGGCAGCAGCACCGTGAACGTGGTTCCCCGGCCGGGCTCGGACTCGACCTCGATCCGGCCGTCGTGCAGCTCGACGAGCGACTTGACGATCGACAGTCCGAGACCCGTGCCGGGGGTCGAGGCGCCGTCGGCGGCCACGGTAGAACCGCTCGAAGATCCGCTCGGCCTCCTCCGGGGTCATCCCGACGCCGGTGTCATCGACGACGAGCTTCACCCAAGCGCGGTCGGGCTCGACCGCGACGTTGATCGCGCCTCCCTCGCCCGTGTACAGGTGGGCGTTCGTGATCAGGTTCGCGACGATCTGCCGCACTCGGGCCGGGATCGGCGAGCGCGAGGCCGGCGGCCGGCGCGACGTGGACGCACAGCCGCTGGCGCTTGTCCTCGATCCGCGGGCCCGATCAGTTCCGCCACCTCGCGGACGGCCTCGCCGAGGTCGATCGGACGGCGCGTGATCTCCACCCGGTCGGCCTCGATCCGCGCGACGTCGAGGAGGTCGTTGACGAGCTCGGTCAGCCGGTCGGTCGACTTGAGGATGATCTCGACGAACTCCCGCTGGCGCTCGCGACATGCCCTCGGGCGAGCGGTGGAGCAGCTCGACGAAGCCCTTGATGGAGGTCAGCGGGCTCCGCAGCTCGTGCGAGGCGGTCGCGACGAACTCGCTCTTCGCGCGCTCGAGCCGCGCGCGCTCGGTGGTGTCGCGGACCGTCCAGACGAACGCCGTGCGGCTCGTCGGCGAGCACCGCGGCGGTCACGGCGAGCGTGCGGCCCTGGTGCTCGACGATCGTCTCGCCGGCTAGCGCGGCGTCGAGCGGAGGGCAGCGGGCTGTCGGGCGAGTCGACCCGGTCGCCGACCGTGAGCTCGGCACCAGCCGCGCGGCGCTGGGGTTGACCGCGGCGATCGTCGTCGACCCGGGCTCGGTCACGATCAGCGCGTCGCCGAGGCTCTCGATCGTGACCTCCAGCCGGCGGCGCTGCTCCTCGGATCTGCCGCTGCGGCGCTCGAGCAGGTCCTCGCCCATCGCGTTGAACGCGCTCGCCGAGCTCGCGGAGCTCGCGCGGGCCCGAGGGCTTCACGCGCGCGCGTCAGATCGCCCGCGGCGAGCGCGCGCGTCGCCTCGACCAGCTCGTCGAGTGGCCGCCGCAGCGAGCGGACCAGCGATCGTGATCAGAGCGAGCGCGCCGAGCGAGCGCGAGCACTCCGGCGACCGCTACCAGCACCACGGCCCGCCGCGTGTCGGATCGCGTGCGGCTACGCGCCGCGGCCTGGCGGGCGCGCTGGCGGGCCTGTACCCGGGCGGCGAACGCACCGGCACTCACCGTCGGGCCGGCGGCGATCTGCTCGCGCACCAGCCGCAGGCTCTCCGGATCCCCGCTCGCGAGCGCAGTCGCCCGCGACGCAGCCGCGCGGTACGCCGCGGCGGCCTGCGCTCGCGCGGTCGGCGCGCCGGGCCCGCGGACGTCGCGCAGCACCTCCTGCTCGGCGATCGCGGCGGTTTGCAGGTTGGCCGCGGCGGTCGCCAGCGACGCGCTGTTCGACAGCGTCGTCTCGTAGCGCTGACGCGCGTTGTAGAGGCTCGCGACGCCGAGCGCGGCGACCAACGCGAGCGCCAACGTGAGGCCGACAAGCGCCAAGCGAAGCAAGCGAGCGATCGAGAGGCGCTGCATGCGAATTGCTACCTATAACATGACCGCAATGACTCTGGTGCGGGTCTGGCGGGGCCAGGTCCTGGGGATGGTAGGGGCGGCAGCGGCCGTTCCGGTCGCGCTGATCGGCTCGCTGGCGGTGCTCGCGCTCGCCGGAGGGTTCGGCGGACTCTCCGCGGTCGGCCAGGCGTTCTCGGGCCCGGCGCTGCCCGCTTCGCAGCTCGCCGCGGCTCGCGCGCAGGCCGCGGCGCGTCCGGTTCCGACGGCGCTCGCGGCGGTGCTGACGGCGCCCGCGGCCCGCACGTCGAGCGGCGGCGCCGGCGTCGGCGCGTCGAGTGCTGAGGGCGCCGGGGCGTCCGCGAGCTCGCCGCCGGCGAGCTCCCACGGCGGGTCGCCGAGGGCTCCGTCCCGGAGCGCGCCGTCCCCTGGCTCCGGACCGCGGCCGGGCCACTCCTCGGGACCGAGTCCGACGCCCGGCGGGCAGCCGCAGCCCGGCCCCCAGCCCGGGCCGACGGTCGCCGACAAGGTCGTAGCGGCCGGCACCTCCGTCGCCTCGCAGGTCCCCGGCGCGGCAGGGCCCGCCGCGGCGGGGGCGCTCCAGAGCGCCGGATCGACGCTCGACTCGATCGCGCCGATCAAGTCGCCGTGAGCGGCTGGCTCATACGTACCTCGGTTGCGGCGTGCGCGATCCTGCTCGTCGCCTGTGGAGGACACGCGATCGGCGCCTCGGGTGAGGGCGAGAACTCGGGCGACGGTGGAAACTCGGGCGCGACCGCCGCCGCGAACATCCCCTCGGGCGACTGGACCACGTTCGACTACGACGCCCAGCGCAGCGGGGTCGGCCCGGCCAACACGGGGATCGGCATCGGCAACCTCGGTCGCCTGAGGTCGCGTGTGGTGCACATCGACGGAACGGTCGACTCCACCGCGGTCGAGCTGCACGCGGTGAAGATCGCCGGCCGCGTCCGCGACGCGATCTTCGTGACGACCACCTACGGCAAGACGATCGCGATCGATCCGGGCACCGGCCGGCGGCTGTGGGAGTTCACCCCGGGCGCCTACCGTTCGCTGGCCGGCTCGGCGCAGATCACGACCGCGACGCCGATCATCGACCCTTCTCGCGCGTACCTGTACACGTCGAGCCCCGACGGGCTGGTGCACAAGCTCGCGGTCGCGACCGGACGCGAGGTGCGCTCGGGTCACTGGCCGGTGCGGGTCACGTTGCTGCCGTCCCACGAAAAGCTCGCTTCGCCGTTCAACATCAGCGGCAACAAGCTGATCGTCGTGACCGACGGCTTCATCGGCGATGCGCCGCCCTACCAGGGCCACGTCGTCACGATCGACCGCGGAAGCGGCCGGATACTCCACGTCTTCAACACGCTCTGTTCCGACCGCCGGCGGCTGCTCGCGCCCAGCACGTGCCCGGCCAGCGACTCGGCGATCTGGGGGCGAAACGCGCCGGTGATCGAGCCGGGCACCGGCAGGATCCTCGTCGCCACCGGCAACGCCCCGTTCGACGGGCGGACCAACTGGGGCGAGAGCGTGCTCGAGCTGACACCCGACGCCAGCGGTCTGCTGCACAACTGGACGCCGCGAAACCAAGCCGAGCTCAACTCGTCCGACGGGGACCTCGGCAGCACGTCGCCCGCGGTGCTCCCGGCGGTGCGCGGCTACCGGCTCGCGGTCCAGGGCGGCAAGGCCGGGATTCTGTCGCTGCTCAACCTCAACAAGCTGAACGGCACCCGCGGCGGCGCGGGGCCCCGGACCGGCGGCGAGCTCCAGAACATCAGCTCCCCAGGCGGCGGCCAGGTGCTCGGCGCCCCGGCCGTCTGGTCGCACGGCGGTCGCACCTACCTGTTCGTCGCGACCGACTCGGGCACGGAGCCGCGTACGTGCTGCGGGTCGGGAGCCGCCCTCAGCTCGTGACCGCGTGGCACAACGGCACCCCCGGGACCAGCCCGGTGCTCGCGGGCGGCCTCCTCTACATCTACGACGAAAGGGCGGCGGGGTCGACGTCTACCTGCCGGCGAGCGGACGCAGGTGGCGGTGCTGGCTGCGGCCAGCGGCCACTGGAACAGCCCGATCGTGATCGGCGGGCGTGTGATCCTGCCGACCGGCAGCGCCAACGACCACGCGACCAGCGGCGAGCTGTTCATTTTCCACCTGCCCGGGCGCTGAGGCAGCTCCCTGGGCGCCGGGCGGTCGCAGCGCCCGCGCGAGCAGGTTGCGCGTCATCGCGACGACCCGCGGGTCGGGCGCACGAGGCGCGTTGGGCGAGGCGCTCGGCACCGGTTCGAGGCCGAGCTCCCAGCCGAGTGTCCCGGAGCTGAACACGATCGCGCCGCGACGCGTCGTGTAGAGCGTCGACTGGGCCAGGTTCTGACCGAACCCCGGAGCGGGCTCGCCCGGCTCGGTGCTCATGCAGGACGCGAACCCTGCGCCCACGGTCTGTGCGCCTCGCGGTGTCGCGCGCGTGCGCATGTCGAGCTCGTAGCCGACGATCCCGGGAATCGTCGTCCTCGCATCGATCCCGGTGTGCGCGAACAGCCACGCGGGACGCAGGCCGGGGGTGGCCATCCACGCGTAGTAGGCGTAGCGGGGGGGACCGGTGACGCTCAGCCGCGGCGTGATGCACCCCTCGTACGCGGAGCCCATCAACGAAGCGCCGCCATCGGGGAAGCGACCGGTCGGCGTCGCCCGGTTGTGGTCGCGCCCCGCGAACTCCTTGTACGCGACGATCGTGGTCCGCCGGCGGGCTTCGTAGCGGAGCCCGCCACGCCATCGTGTCCGAGCTCAGGAACAGCAGGCTCGCGCCGCCGTTACGCGCGCGCGCGAAGGCAGAGGCCTGCCGCTGCGACCAGTACTCGGAGTGGCCGAAGTCGATCACCGCCCTGTGTCGAGCGAGCTGACCGGGATCCGCGTCGACCGATTCGCTCGCCGTGTACGAGATCGGGTAGCGGTAACGCTCGAGGAACCACACCATCGCGACGTCCCGCGCGAAGAACTGGCCGGCGCCGGTGGCGCTGTCGTAGGGACGCTGATAGGAGACCTCGACCCCCTGGGTGGATCGCGTCACCCCGACGCGAAAGGCGCCCCCCGGATACAGGCTGTCGCCGCCCCAAGCGTTGTACGCCTCGTAGGTCGAGGTCGGCAGCTGCGCGAGCAGCGGCTGTGGACGAGTCGATCGCACGACGAACAGGCAGTCGCGCTGGCCTCTTGAAGTCGAGAGCTTGGCGATGTAGACGCCGCTCGGAAGCGCGGAGGGGATCGGGAAGCTCAGCGTCGGGTGCCAGCGGCAGTTCGTGAGCCCGGTCCGGAAGCTGTGACTACACGGCGGCTGGCGTAGGACCCGGAGGCTCGCGGAGCGCAACACTTCACGACCGCCGGCGCCTCCGTACCACCCGATCCTGAACACGCTGATCCGCACGCTGCGCGAGCCCGGCGCACTCGACGTAGATCCGCTGCACCTGTCCCGGAGCGACCGTCGGCGCCGCCACGTAGCCGGTGACCGCCCCATGCGCGAGGCCACCGACATCGCCCGGAGGCCCGGGCAGTCGCCAGGCCCTGGTCCCGCGTTCGCGATTTTCGACGGCGATCGACGGCTGCGGTCCGCCGGTCGGGATCGAGCCATCGAAACGGAAGCCGAGGCGCCTTCACCGGCGCGGTCGCCGGGACCGGCGGCGGCGCGTGCGACGAGGCGCCGCAGCCCGCGAGGACGCCTGCGGTGAGCAGGCCCGCCACCGCTCGGTTGGCTCTCAACGGCGGAAGACCTTCCGGCTCATCGGTCCGCCACCACGCACCCGCGCCGGTCGCGGTCGGCCGGGAATGGCAGGTCGGCGACGAGCGCGGTCTGGACGTAGCGGTGGGGACCCGTGCCGGCGGCGAGCGCCGCGCCGACGCTGCGGAGCCTCGGCCGGGGTCCGTCGGGCACCGCCCACGGCGCGAGCGCGAGGAACTGCGGCTTGGCTCCGGCATAGCTCCGCAGCGCGGGGTCGTCCTCGCCCGGCACGAACGTCCGGTTGCCGACGTAGTTGCAGCCGTTGCCGCGACGGCCGCGCTGCAGGATCGCGCTCTGCCCGTCGAACGGCGTATCCGAGAGGTTGCCGACCATCATCGGGTTGACGGCGTACGTGAACCGCACCGACGGGTCGGTGACCGCCCGCCACGCCGATCCCATCCACGAGAGCGGCTGCCATTGCTCCTTTGAGTCGCTGCCGTCGGCGCCGGTCCACTGGCCGTCGTTGGCGTCGGGCTGAATCAGGAGGTTGGCGCCGAGCCGGCCCAGGCAGCGCATGTACGTGAGTGCGACGTCGTCGCACTCGTGGCCGGGTTCGGGGCTCCCGTAGGCGAACGCGGGGAGACTGGTGGCGATTCCGAGGCGGGCGCCGGTGCCGGGAATGGTCACCGGCCGCAGGTTGGCGACCGCGGCCGCGCCGCGGGCGGGGCCCGGCGCGACGCCGAGCGCCTGCTCGAACGAGGTCAACGGGACCTTGCGGTTGTCCGCGAGCAGCTTCCCGCGCGGGCTCCAGACGAAGGTCTGGTCGTAGGCGCGGCCGGCGGTCGGCTCATATGTCCCGCGAATGAGCCGGAACGGAGCCTGGGTGTTCGACGCGATCACGTACACGCCGTATCGCCGTGCGGCTCCCGCCATCGTGCCCATGAACACCCGAGCGAAGGTGTCGGTTGCGGCGACGAACGCCCGGCCGAGCTGGCCGCGCAACGACGGGAACCGCTGGTAGAGCCGGGTGAGGATGCTCGCATAGCCGGTGTCGAGCGCGCTCAGCGTCGCGAGCGTCGCGCACGGAAACGGCTTGCCCCGGCACGAGGGCACCCCGGCCCGCAGCAGCTTCCGCGCGGCGGCCGCGCGTGGTCCGATCGCGAGCGTCTCGAGCCCGAGGTCCTCGTCGAACACGACGAGGTTCGGCCGGCCCGTGACGAGATCGGGCTTGACCTCGAGGCGCATCACGCAGCCGATCGCGTTCGAGAAGCTCGCCGGTGTGAGCATCGCCGCTGGGTCCTGCCGGAACTGGACCGCGAACACCCGCAGCGCGTGGGGGCGCGGGTCGGCGGCGAGCGCCGGCCTCCCGAGCTGCGGACAGGCAGGGGCCGCCGCCGCAGTTCCGCAAGCTCCGCAGACCGTCACCAGCGCCCCGAGCAACGCCGCTGTCACGCGCGCCCTCATCGCCTGGAGCGTACCCGGGGCTTGATAGCGTCGCCCCATCCCGCCCCCGGGCAAGACAAACGGAGGGGAGAGCGATAGCCGTGCAGGACGAGGAAACGCCCGACGTTCTCGGCGAGGCTCTCCGGCGCGCGGGTCACCGCCGGCAGTTCGCCGCCGGGCAGGCGCTGTTCGTCGAGGGTGACAGCGCCGAGCGGGTATTTGTGATCGAGGCCGGCTGGGTGCTCCTCAGCTGCGCCGCCCCCGACGGCAAGGAAGTTGTGCTCGGGTTGCGCGGGCCGGGCGATGTGATCGGGGACATGTCGATCCTCGACGGCGAGCCACGGTCGGCGACCGCGCTCGCGCTCGATCCGCTCGAGGCGATGGTCGCACCGGCGTCGGCGCTCACCGCCGCGATCACGGACCCCGCGGTCGCGCAGGCGATGATCAGGGTGCTCGCCGAGCGGCTCCGCGACGCCGACCGCAAGCGGGTCGAGTTCTCGGCGCTCGACACGCTGGGCCGTGTCGCGTGGCGACTGCTCGAGCTGAGTGAGCGGTTCGGCAGCGACACCGACGACGGGGTCCTGGTCGAGCTGCCGCTTTCCCAGGAGCAGCTCGCGAGTTGGTGCGGCGCCTCGCGCGAGGCGACGGTCAAGGCGTTGGCGTCGCTGCGGTCGCTCGGGACGATCACGACCGGCCGGCGCCGGGTCGTGATCCGCAGCCCCGAGGCGCTCTCGCGTCACGCCCGCGGGCTCGCCGGGCTCTGAGTCAAAGGACTCACGCGCGCTGCGTCCGGCTGCGTGGTCGGGCCAGGCGGCCGCTGTGAGAGTGCTCCGCACAGGCCCGACCGTCGCGAGCGGAAGGGGAGCGGCCTCAGGGCCGGCACCAAAGGAGCCCAGATGCACTCGCAGCTCAATGCACAGCTGATCCAGGCAATCCAGCAGGATCTCGCCGCCGAGCGATCGATCGCGGAGCACCGTCGCGCGCTGCGGGAGGACCGGGGGCCGGGGGCGCGGTGGCGCCGGTGGCAGCTCAGGCGGCTGGTGGTCGCGGTCCTGCCGGCGTTCAGGCCGACCGCCGGCGCCGCCGACACCGCGGTCGGGCATCCCGGCGCGCAGAGGCTCTTCGAGCACCGCTGAACCGGGTGCACGGAGGCGCGGCTCGCCGTCCTTCGGTCGAGGACGGCGGGCCGCCTGGCTTGCGAGCGCCCGTCTGTGGGTACTTCTTGAAGAGGTGCTGAGACGCGCATGGAGTTCACTCGCTCTCAAACAGATCAGGCTCGGCCGCGGCGCCACGACGGGAGCAGCGTCGCCGAGACGGCGATCTTCGACGCAACCGAGAAGCTGCTCGCGGAGTACTCGCTCCGGGATCTGAGCGTCGCCCAGATCATCGCCGAGGCAGGCCTGTCGCGCGCGACGTTCTACTTCTATTTCGGTTCGAAGTTCTCGGTCGCCGCGAGCCTGCTGGCACGGATCACCGATGAGACGTTCGAGCTGGTGCAGCCGTACGTCAGCGGCGAGCGGACCGCGCCGCCCGACGAGCTGCTCGCGCGCAGCCTGCAGGCCGCGGTCGACATCTGGGAGCGTCACCGCCCGACGCTCCGGGCGACGATGGAGCACTGGTCGACGAACGAGGAGATCGGTCGCCAGTGGATCGCGGGCGTCGAGCTGTTCACCACTGCGGCCGCCGAACAGATCGAGCGCCATCGGACGGCCGGGCTCGCCCCCGGGGGCCCCGACGCGCGCCGGCTGGCCGCCGCGCTGGTCTGGGGTACCCAGCATTGCCTGTACGCCGCCGGGCTCGGTGTCGACGACGACCTCGAAGGCGAGCAGGAGGCGCTCGAGCCGTTGATGACGATTTGGACGCGGGCGATCTACGGCGGCGGTTGAGCGGGCAGGCGGGCGCGTGGTACGGTCGCTCCCGCAATGCCTGGGCAGAGCGTCCAGTCGGGGGACCGTGTCGTCACCGCCGAGGAACTGGGGATCCGGGGGGCCCGCGTAGCGGCGGGACTCCAAAGCCTCGGGATCGGTCCTGGGGACGGCGTCGCGATCTACCTGCGCAACGACCTTGCTTTCTTCGAGGCCGCGCTCGGCGCCGGCCTCGTCGGTGCCTATCCGGTCGCGGTGAACTGGCACTACACCGAGGAGGAGGCGCGGTACGTGCTGGAGGACTCCGAGGCGAAGGCGCTGGTGATCCACGCCGATCTGCTGGAGCGGATCCGCGGGGCGATCCCGGACGGCGTCACTGTGCTCGCCGTCCCGACGCCGCCCGAGATCCTCGATTCCTACGGGATCGCCACCTCCGAGGCCGGCGAGGTCCCGGTCGGCGCGATCGACTGGGACGGCTGGCGTGAGCAGTTCCCCCCGCTGACGGACGGCACGCCGGGCACGACGCTCTCGATCATCTACACGTCGGGGACGACCGGGCACCCGAAGGGGGTCAAGCGCCCGCCGTACACCGAGGAGGAGCTCCAGCGGGTCACCATGGCGCTGGCGGTGATCTTCGGCTTCACCTACTTCGAGGACCCACGCGAGATGGTCACGGCGATCGTCGGGCCGATCTACCACTCGGCCCCCAACACGCACGCGATCTTCAGCTTCCGAGCCGGCGCGAGCATCCACCTGATGCCGCGGTTCGATCCCGAGGGGCTGCTGGCGCTGATCGAGCGCGAGCGGATCACCCACCTGCACATGGTCCCGATCATGTTCGAGCGGCTGCTGAAGCTGCCCGAGGAGACGAGGAAGCGCTACGACGTCTCGTCGCTGCGGTTCGTCGTCCACGCCGCGGCGCCGTGCTCGCCCCAGACCAAGCACGCGATGATCGACTGGTGGGGCCCGGTGGTCCACGAGTACTATGGCTCGACGGAGGTCGGGCCGGTCACGTTCCTCACGGCCGAGGAGTGGCTCGAGCATCCGGGCTCGGTGGGCAAGCCGATGGAGGGCGCTGAGGTGAGGGTGATCGACGATGCCGGACGGACCCTGGCGGTGCACGAGCCGGGCGAGGTGCGTAGCCGGCGCCGCGAGCGGCAGCAACGACTTCACCTACCACCGCGACGAGGCCAAGCGCCGCGCCGCGGAACGGGGCGGGCTGTTCGCGCCGGGCGACGTCGGCTACTTCGACGAGCACGGCTACCTGTACCTGTGCGACCGCAAGATCGACATGATCATCTCGGGCGGCGTCAACATCTATCCGGCGCAGATCGAGGCCGAGCTGCACAAGCTCCCGGGGGTGGCCGACTGCGCGGTGTTCGGGATCCCCGACGAGGAGTTCGGCGAGGCGGTCCACGCGGTCGTCCAGGTGCATCCCGGACAGACGGTCACCGAGGACGAGGTGAAGGCGTTCCTGCGGGACCGGATCGCCGGCTTCAGCGTCCCCAAGCGAGTCGAGTTCCGCGACGAGCTCCCGCGCGAGGACTCGGGGAAGATCTTCAAGCGCAAGCTGCGCGACCCGTTCTGGGCCGAGGCGGGCCGGTCGATCTGATGGAGCTGGTCCGTCGGCTGTCGGACGAGGACCTCGCGATCCTCGAGCTCGAGCAGGGACCGGTCGTCGGTCACACCTGCAAGGTGCTGATCCTCGAGCGGCCGGTCGACCTCGACGACCTCCGGCTGAGCATCGCCGCGCGACTCCACGACGCGCCGGAGCTCTCACTGCGCCTCCAGGATGAGGAAGGGACCATGTACTGGGCGCGCGACGACGCGATCGACATGCGCGAGCACGTGGTCGCCGACCCCGGGTCCGCCGCTCGACGCCGAGGGGCTGCGGAAGGCGATCGCGCACCTGTTCGAGCAGCGGCTCGACCGTGACCGGCCGCTATGGCGGCTCGATCTGCTGCCGAACCTGACCGACGGTCGCTGCGCGCTCATGTGGAGGGTCCACCACGCGCTGGCTGACGGCACCACGGTGATGCGGCTGGGTCGCACCGCACTGTGGAACGAGCCCGAGCCCGACGGGAAGGCGGCGCCGCACCACCACGCCCCCGACAGCGACCACTTCGAGAACCTTCAGGGGCTGCACATGCTCGCGCGCGAGGCGCCGCACGTGTGGCATCGCTCGCCGTTCGACGGCGAGATCGGATCGATGCGTTCGATCGCGTTCGCGACCGCGGATCTCGACGGGCTGCACCGGGTGGCGTCGACGATCTGCGGGGCAACGGTCAACGACGCGGTGCTGACCGTCGTCTCGGGCGGCCTGCGACGATGGCTCGAGGCGACCCATTGCGCCACCGGCCCGGTCCGCGTGAAGGTACCGGTCAGCCTGCACGGCGCCGACAAGGGTCACGGCTCCGAGACGCAGGGCAACCGGGACTCATACTTCTGCCTCGATCTGCCGCTCGGGCCGGAGGATCCCGCCGCCCGGCTCGAGACGATCCACGAGGCCACCCGGGCCCGTAAGCGCGACCACGACGCCGAGTGGCTCGACGCGGTCATGCGCGAGCTCGGGAAGACGTCGCCGGGGCTCCGGCGGTTCGCCGATCACGTGCTTTCGAGTCCACGCTCGTTCGCGCTGAACGTCTCGAACGTGCCGGGTCCGCGGCGTCCGATCGACGTGCTCGGGGTGCCTGTCTTGGCGATGTACGCGATCGCCGAGATCGGCGAGCGCCACGCGCTGCGGATCGCGGTCCTGTCGCTTGCCGACACGCTGCAGTTCGGGCTGTGCGCCGACCCGGACCTGCTCCCGGATCTCGAAGCGCTGGCGCTGGCGATCCAGGAGGAGGCCGCGGAGCTCGCGTCTATCCCCGCGGCGACGTGAGCCCGCCGTCGATCGTGATCGTCGCCCCGGTCGTGTAGCTCGAGGCGTCGGAGGCGAGGTACAGGGCGGCGCCGACGATCTCGTTCGGACGGCCGCCGCGGCGCAGCGGGATCAAGCGCTCCGCCATCTGCTCGAACCCCTCCATGTCCCACGCTTTCGAGATGTCGGTGAGGAACGGGCCGGGGACGATCGTGTTGACGCGGACGGTCGGCGCAAATTCCCTAGCGAACCCGATCGTCAGCGTCGACAGCCCGGCCTTGGCGGCGCCGTACGGGAGCTCGGCGGGAGAGGGGGAGACCGATGCGGTGCTCGAGACGTTGATGATCGAGCCCCCGTCGCCGGCCGCCATCCGCTTGCCGATCAGCGCGGTCAGTCGGAAGTGGCCCTTGAGGTTGACCGCGATCACCTTGTCGAACAGCTCTTCCGTGACGGCGTCGAGGCTCGGGTACGGGGGCGAGGAGCCGGCATTGTTGACGAGCACGTCGACGCGGCCGAGCTCGTCGTAGACACGTTCGACAAGCCGTTCGCACTCGTCCCAGCGTCCGACGTGACAGCCGATCGCGACCGTCTTCGCGCCCGTGCTCGACGCGATCTGCTGCGCCGCGGCGTCGCATGCCTCCTGCTTGCGGCTCGCGATCACGACGGTCGCCCCGCGCTCCGCGAACGCGGTCGCGATCTGCAGCCCCAGCCCGCGGCTGCCGCCGGTGATCAGCGCGACCTTTCCGTCGAGCTCGAACATCTTCACCTCCGCTTGTCGATGTGGTCGGGCCGGGCGACGGCGAGCTTGTCGCCGACCATCTCCGTAAGCGCTTCTCTGACCTCGTCCAGGCGGTCGTCCAGCGCTCCGGAGCGGATCGCGTCCGCCAGCTCTGAATCGGTTTGGAAGCCGAGGTGCTCGAGCCGCCGCGCGTGGCGCGCCGCCTGCTCGTCGCCGAGGCGCAGCTCGCGCTCGACGATCGCGAGCACGTTGATCGCCACCTTCAGGTGGTAGCGCAACCGGCCGTCGAGCTCGGGCTCGATCTCATCGACGAGGAACTCCCGCACGGCGTCGATCAGCGTCGCGGGATCCGGGAGATCGTGCGGTGCCGTCATACGTGCTCCAGCACCGCGAGCGCGTCCCACTCCTGCTCGCACGCGCGGCGCCCGATCGACGCGAGCTCGACCGAGCGGGTGTGCCCCTTGAGGTGGCGCGAGGCCTGCACGTGGCAGAGGACCCCCCACCACACGGTGCCGGCCGCCTGCCACCAGAGCAGCTCCTGTCGCGACACCGGCGCGCCGCCGGCCGCGTGGTAGGAGTCGAGCAGCGTCTCGTAGTCGCCGGCGCCCGCGACCGGTCGGTCGCCGCCGAACCGCCACGCGGGCACGCACAGCCAGCCGAGGTCCTCGACCGGATCGCCGCTGTGGACGAGCTCCCAGTCGAGCACCGCGCTGACGCCGCGCTCGTCGATCAGCAGATTCCCGAGCCGGAAGTCCCCGTGCACGACGGCCGGTTGGCGGCCATCGGGCCGGGTGAGCTCGAGCCGGCGCAGCACGAGCTCGAACGCCGGGTGGCGCTCGTCGAGTCCGTCGAGCACCTCGCGGGCGCGATCGATCGGATCCGGGCGGTTGAGTCCGTGGATGCGGTCCCGCGGGATCGAGTGCAGGCGCGCGAGGATCTCCCCGCACTGGCCGGCGAGCTGGTTTAGCGCCTGCGCGTAGCGGGGGTCGCGGCGCAGCCGGGGCGGCAGCGCCTCGCCCTCGACCCGCTCGAGCACGAGCGCCGGCATCCCCAGCGGGCCGCCCGCCTCGAAGCTCGCGATCACCCGGGCGACGGGGACGCCCGCCTCGCGCGCGGCGGTGAGGATCGCCGCTTCGAGCTCGACGCTCGCCCGCGACGAGCCGCGCGGGAGGCGCTGGAGGATGCATTTCTCGCCGCCGGCGGTCGCGAACGACCAGGTCTCGCGCGAGGCGCCCGCCGACAATCGCTTCAGGTCGCTGACCGGTTCGCCGAGGGCGTCGCCGAGCGCCTGCGCGAGCTCCTCCATCAGCCGCGGTCGCGGCCCGGTGAACGGCCTCCGAACCCGAACAGGCTCCGGGCGATGTTGCGGATCTGGATCTCCTCCGATCCCTCCGTGATCCGGTAGCGGCGGTGGTGGCGGTAGATGTGCTCGAACGGGGGCGTGCGGGTGTAGCCGATTCCGCCGTGGACCTGGATCGCCCTGTCGGCGGCCTCGCACACGAGCCGGTTGGCGCGGTAGTTGCACATCGAGATCCGGTCCGAGACGGCCTGCCCGCCTTGCTCGTCCATCTGTGCCGCGGTATCGCGGGTCAGCTCGCGGAGCATCGCGCACTCGGTGTGGAGCTCGACCAGTGGCCACTGGATCGCCTGGTTCACCGCGAGCGGCTTGCCGAACACGATCCGCTCGCGCGCGTACTCGACGCTGCGGTCGACGCAGAACTGCGCTGCGCCGAGGCTCGAGGCGGCCTGCCGAATCCGGTTCTCGTGCACGAAGATCAGCGCGGCCCCGAGGCCGGCTCCCTCCTCGCCGACGATCGCGTCGTTCGGGACGCGGACGTCGGTGAGCGCCACCTCGGAGTGGTCGCTCGGCATGTTGAAAGTCCAGTGGTGGTAGAGGACCTCGAAGCCGGGGGTGTCGGTCGGGACCAGGAACGCGGTGATCCCTCGCGGGGAGCCCGAGCTCGCCGCCGGTGCGCGCGAACACCAGGTCGTACTGCGCCACGTGCATCCCGGTGTTGAAGCGCTTGGCGCCGTTGATCACCCAGTCGGGGCCGTCCCTGCGCGCGGTCGTCTCGAGCCACGTTGCGTCCGAACCGTGGTTGGGCTCGGTCAGCCCGAACGCGCACGCGACCTCGTGGCGGATCAACGGCTCGATCAGCTGCTTCTGCTCGGGTGAACCGAGCGCATGGAGCACGAGCACGATCGGGAAGTTGCCGACGCACGAGCTCTCGGTCTGGAGGTCGGAGTGCAGCCCGAGCGGCTTGTTCGCGAGGTGCTCGCGGATCGTCGCCATCTCGAGGTTGGTGCCGTCGGCGCCGCCGAGCTCCTCCGGGAGTGCGAACCGGTAGAGCCCGGCGTCATCGGCGCGGCGCATCATCTCGACGAGCAGCTCGTCCCATTCCCGCTTCGGCGCGCCGCCGCGGTCCAGGTCGGTCCGAGCGAATTCGCGACGGTAGTCGAAGTACTCGGGGTGCTCGGTTTGCAGCGGCGACAGCTCGCGCTCGATGAAGTCGTCAATCCGGGTGAGGAGCTGGTCGAGCCGTTCGCGTTGTGCGGTCATGCGCGGGGAACGAGCCTATAGGCTGGGGCGCCGATGCACGGGATCACCTCCTACTCCGCGTACCTCCCGCGCCATCGGCTCGCCCACGCCGAGCTCGGCCGGGCGCTCGGGACGCGCGGCGGCGACGGCCGGCGGGTGGTCGCGTCCTACGACGAGGACTCGACGACGATGGCGGTCGAGGCGGCGCGTCAGCTGATGGCCGGTAGCACGTCGCCGCCGGGCGCGATCTACTTCGCGACGACCACGCCCGCGTACCTCGACAAGGCCAACGCAGCCGCCATCCACGCGGCACTCGACGTCGGGCACGAGGGTTTCGCCGCCGACCTGGCCGGCTCCGCGCGATCGGCGGTCGCGGCTGCGCGCGCCGCGTCCGGGACCGGCGGCATGGCGGTGTCGGCCGACATCCGAACGGGCCTCCCGACCTCGGCCGACGAGCGCGACGGGGCCGACGGCGCGGCCGCGCTCGCTGTACGGCCCCGACCCCGCGGTCGAGATCATCTCCCGGGCCGCGACGACGGCCGAGTTTCTCGACCGCTGGCGCCAGCCGGGCGCGGTCGCCTCGCGTCAGTGGGAGGAGCGCTTCGGGGTCGAGATGTACATGCCGCTGATCCGTGCGACGGTCGCGCGGGCGCTTGGCGACGCCGGCGTCGAGCGCACCGACCACGTGGTCGTGACGTCGTCACACGCGCGCGCGGCCGCGACCGCGTCGAAGGAGCTGGGCGCGGCGCCTGGGCCTCCGCGGGCTCGGCTACGCGGGTGCCGCCGACTTCGGGCTGCGGCTCGCGGCGACGTTCGACCGGGTCAAGCCGGGGGAGACGATCCTGAGCGTGAGCGCCGCCGACGGCTGTGATGCGGCGGTGCTGCGGGCGACCCCGAAGATCACCGAAGCGCGCCGCGGCCCGTCGGTCGCCGAGCAGCTGGAGGGTGGCCGCGACGTCTCGTACCGACCTACCTGACGTGGCGCGGGCTGCTCGAGCGCGAACCGCCGCGGCGCCCGGACCCGGAGCGGCCCGCGGGCCCGCCGGCGGCGAGGGCCGAGGCGTGGAAGTTCGCGTTCGTCGGGTCGCGGTGCCTCGAGTGCGGGCACGTGCACGTGCCGCCGCGGCGCGTATGCGTCGGCTGCGGGGCGGTCGACGGATGGAGCGCGCCCCGCTGGCGGACAAGGCGGGGACGGTCGCCACGTACACGGTCGACCGGCTCGCGTTCTCGCCCTCGCCGCCGATGATCGACGCGGTGGTTGACTTCGACGGCGGCGGCCGGTACACGCTGGAGGTGACCGATGCCGCGCCCGATGAGGTCGACATCGGCACCCGGCTCGAGCTGACTTTCCGCCGCCTGTACACCGCCGGCGGCATCCACAACTACTTCTGGAAGGTGAGGCCCGTCTGATGGCATCTCACGGGATCAAGGACAAGGTGGCGATCGTCGGGATGGGCTGCACGCGCGTTCGGCGAGCGCTGGGACCGATCGGCCGACGACCTGCTGGTCGACGCGACCGAGGAGTGCTTCGCCTCGACGCCCGTCAGATCCGGAAGGGCGACGTCGACGCGTACTGGCTCGGGACGCTGAGCTCGGGGCAGTCGGGGCTGGTGCTGAGCCAGCCGCTGCGGGATCGACTACAAGCCGGTGACGCGCGTGGAGAACTTCTGCGCGACCGGCTCGGAGGCGTTCCGCAACGCGTGCTACGCGGTCGCCTCGGGCGCGTACGACGTGGTGATGGCGGTCGGCGTCGAGAAGCTCAAGGACTCCGGGTACTCGGGGCTCGTCAGCGGCCGCGGCCGCGCCGGCGACGGGACCGATCCGGGCGCGACGCAGACCGCGCCCGCGGCGTTCTCGCTGCTCGACCCGGCGTACTGCAAGAAGTACGGGGTCGACCAGCAGGACATGCGCGACGCGATGACGCACGTCGCCTGGAAGAACCACGCCAACGGCGCACTGAATCCGCGCGCGCAATTCCAGTCCGAGGTGCCGAAGGAGAAGATCGCGGCGGCGGCCGGCAAGGTCGCGGGCCGGCTCGGGGTGTTCGACTGCTCGGGCGTGTCCGACGGGTCGGCGTGCGCGCTGATCGTCCGCGCCGAGGACGCGCACGAGTACACCGACCGGCCGATGTACGTGAAGGCGCTGTCGATGGTCGCCGGGCCCGGCGACCGGGCCGATCGATCCCGTCCTACGACTACACGACCTTCCACGAGGTGACCCGCTGCGCCCAGGACGCCTACCAGCAGGCCGAGGTGACGCGGCCGCGCGAGCAGATCTCGATGGCGGAAGTCCACGACTGCTTCACCCCGACCGAGCTGGTGCTGATGGAGGACCTCGGGTTCTCCGAGCGAGGCTCGGCCTGGCGCGACGAGCTCGAGGGAGAGTTCGACCTGGACGGCTCGCTGCCGGTGAATCCCGACGGCGGCCTCAAGTCCTTCGGCCACCCGATCGGCGCGAGCGGGCTGCGGATGCTGTTCGAGTGCTGGCTCCAGTTCCGGGGCGAGGCGGGCGACCGCCAGCTCTCGGATCCGCAGCTGGCGATGACGCACAACCTGGGCGGGCGGCCCGGCGGGTGCGTGTCGTTCATCTCGATCGTGGGGGGCGAGCAGGGGTAGGCGAGCGGCGCGGGGCCGGCGCCCCCGGGGGCGCCGGCCGCCGGGGCGCCGCCGCCGGGCGCGGAGGAGCGGGCGTTTTCGTTGCGAGTGTTCGGGCCGGGGCCCAAGTCGCAACCAGACGGCCCGGAACGGGCGTTCTGGTTGCGCGCGTCAGGGCGCGCGCGGAGGATGCAACGTTTGTCCGCCGGCGCCGCCTGCGGCGGGGGGCGGGCGTTTTCGTTGCGAGCGCTCCGTCCGGGCGCCCGCCCTCCGTCAAGCGCGCCCGCCCTCCGTCAGCTCCCCGACACCGATCCCGCGTCGACCGGGGGCTCGAGTCTCGGGTCGGCGCCGCTATGCGTCAGCTCCCCCTCCGTCGTCTCCGGGACCCGGCGGAAGAACTTCAGGTACCAGACCGTGAGCGCGATCAGCAAGAGCACCGGGATCACCAACGAGATCACTGCGCCGGCGAGGAAGCTTCCGATGGGTAGCAATGCCAAATCTGCCTCCTAGTCAGGTGGTGAGAGCGGCTGACGCCGAACCGTCCGAGCGGTCCGGATCCAACCACCGGTAGAAGCCGACCATGAACGTGATTGTGAACGCCAGCGAGCCCGGCACCCACATTATGCCGGCGGCGACTTGCTGATCGGTCAGCGCGCTGATGCCGCCGGGCCGGCTCGGCAGCGCCGCGTAGTAGCCGTAGATCGCGTGGGGCACCAGCACGAGCGTGATCGCCAGCGCCCAGCCGACGACCATCGCGCTCGCCGTGTAGGCGATCCGCACCGGCCAGATCAGCTTCGGCCGCAGCGGGCCGGGGTCGATCACCCTGGCCCAGAACAGCAGCCCGAAGAAGAAGAACATCGTGTGCTCCATCACGTGCACGACGCCCGAGGTGAGCGTCGCGTCGTACGCGGCCGGGATGTGCCACGCGACGATCGTCCCGCAGAACAGGATCCACGCCGGCAGCGGCCGTGCCAGCGCCCGCAACGGCGCGGTCCAGCGGGCGCGCGCCAGCGTGCGGCCGATGTCGGTGCGCAACTCGAGCGGCAGTGCGCGCCACATCCGCGGCCACGGCCGGCCGAGCAGGATCAGCGGTGGCGCGACGGTGAGCAGCAGCACGTGCTGGAGCATGTGGACCCAGAACAGCTGGTCGGAGTAGGCGTCGATCGGGGAGTCGAGCGCAATCACGATCGTCAGCAGGCCGGCGAAGAACGAAGCGGCCTCGAGCGGTCGTGGCCAGCGGCTGCGGCGGCTGCCGAGCACGTACAGCAGCCCCGCGATCACGACGTAGATCAGCGACGGATCGAGGGACCAGTTGGTCCAGGCCATCAGTTCTCAGGACGCGTAGTAGAGGACGATCCAGGCGATGAAGCCGATCACCGCGAAGTACGCCCAGTAGAACGAGGAGGACTCGATCCCCGCGCGCAGCAGCTGGGCCTCGTCGGTCGGAACCTCGGTCGGGCGCGTCTGGCCCTCACGGCGCACGCGGGACAGGCTGGCCACCTGGATCCAGACCCAGTAGATACCCATCAGCGCAACGATCGCGTAGGTCGCGGTCCAGCCGAAGAACACCGACGCGTAGCCGCCGCTGGCGGCGCCGAAGTCAAGCTGGGTGTACTCGAAGAACTGCAGACCGACGGCGACCAGCGTGAACACGACCGCGATCACTCCCCCGATCAGCTCGTCGACCTCGGTCCGCTTCGCCGCCAGCCGGTAGATGACCGCGCCAATCACGAACAGCGCCATGATCGAGATCCCGAGCCCCTTCGCCGGCTGCACGTGCCCGATCTTCCACGCGTGGTTGACGTCGAGTGCCTGCAGGTAGAAGAACGCGAACACGAACGCCGCGAAGAAGAACGAGATCGCGCCGCACAGCAGCCTTCCGCCCACCCAGATCGCGCGCGGCTGCCACTCGGGCGGCTCGTTCTCGACGTCGTGACCGGGGGGTGCGGAGGCCGCTGCTTCCATGGCTCAGTTGCTCCCCCCGGCGGGGGCGGCGCCCGCCGGCACAGCGGCGGGCTTCTCCTCGGCCCCGTAGGGGTACGGGTCCTCGTCGAACACCGGGACGCGGTTGAAGTCGTGCACGGGAACCGGCGTGGGCAGCTGCCACTCCGTCGACTTGGAGTGCCACGGGTTGGGCTCGGCCGGCTCGCGCTTGATCGCCAGCGACCAGACGACGTTGAAGATGAACACGAGCATCGAGATGCCCAGTACGTACGCCGATACCGAGACCCAGTCGTTCAGGCCCTGGAACCCGGCCGAGTAGGTCACGACCCGTCGCGGCATCCCCAAGAAGCCGAGCCCGAACAGCGGCGCGAAGGTCGCGTTGAAGGCGATGAACATCACCCAGAAGTGGATCTTGCCCAGCTTCTCGTTGAGCTTGTACCCGTACATCTTGGGGACCCAGTAGTAGATCGCCGCGAAGAACGCGAAGATCAGTCCGCCCATGATCGTGTAGTGGAAGTGGGCCATCACGAAGAAGCTGCCGTGGGTGGTCACGTCGCTCGGGACGTCGGAGTTGAACACGCCGGAGATCCCGCCCCAGAGGAAGTTGAAGATCCACGCGAGGCAGAACAACATCGGCACCGTGAGCCGTATTCGCCCGCGCCACAGCGTCCCCATCGCGCACAGGAAGATGAAGCCGGTCGGCAGCGAGATCAATTCGGTCGAGAGCATGTAGAACGGCCGCAGGTCGGCGTTGATGCCCGACACGAACAGGTGGTGCTGCCAGACGAAGAAGCTCAAGAAGGCGATGCCGAGCATCCCGGCCACCGCCAAGCGGTAGCCCCACAGCGGCTTGCGCGAGAACACCGGCAGCAGCTCGAGCACGATCGCCATGCCGGGCAGCGCGAGCACGTACACCTCCGGGTGCCCGAACACCCAGAACAGGTTCTGGAACAGGTAGGCGCTGCCGCCCGCGCCGGCGATGTAGAAGACGGTCTGCACGGTGCGGTCCATCGCGCCCATCAGCAGAGCGGCGATCAGCATCGGCGCGGCGAGCAACATAAGCGTCGCCGTGGCGAACGTCCCCCACACGAAGATCGGAAGCCGCGACCACGTCATCCCCGGTGCCCGCATGGTGATGATCGTGGCGATCAGGTTGAACCCGAACAGCATCATCGACAGCCCGACCAGCGCGAAGAAGCCGATGTAGGCGTCGTAGCCGGCGGTGTTCTGGTCACCGAGCGGCTGGTAGCCGGTCCAGCCGGTCTGGAAGCCGCCGAAGAAGATCGTCGTGATCAGGACCACGGCGGCGGCCATCAGCAGCCAGAACGTGAACGACTCGATCCGCGGGAACGCCATCCGGCGTGAACCGATCATGATCGGAACCAGCCAGTTCGCGAATGGCCCCAGGATCCCCGAGGTCATGATCCCCATCATCATCGCTCCGTGCATGCCCACCAGCGTCAGGTACTGGTTTGCGCCGAACACGTGCACGTTGGGCTGCAGCAGCTCGGTGCGGATCAGCATCGCGTTCAGGCCGCCGACAAAGAAGAACAGCCCGATCCCGACCATGTACTGCTTCGCCACGACCTTGTGGTCGGTGGAGAGCGTGAAGTAGCGGAACAGCCCGAGCGACTCGGACTCCCTCTCAGCTAGTGACGGCGGGTGCCCGAGCAGCCGCTTCAGGGGGTAGTTGGCGAACCCGAGCCCGACCAGGAAGCCGACCACACCGAGCAGGTAGCCGAGCATGATCGCGATGTCGTTCTGGCCCGCCGCGTCGGAGTAGTAGTCGAGGTTGGCGCCGGTGATCCGGCCGCCGATGAAGTGGCCCAGGTACCAGCCGCCGATCCCGAGCACGATCCCCGTCAGCAGGTTGAAGCTCAGCAGGCGCCGCCCGCGCGCGCGGGGGGCCGTGGCGGGAACTGCAATCGCGCTCATCCGCCTCTCCTCAACGGTTGTGGGAAGTACGTCTTCGAGTACGGCCCCGCGTTCTTGGTCCCCGGTGCGAACTGCTGCTGCTGCTGGGCGATCCAGGACGCGAACTGCGCCTTGGGTACCACCTGGCCGCTGTGGAACATGTAGCCGTGCCACACCCCGCACAGCTCCGCGCAGCGCACGTGGAAGGTGAGTGGTCCTCTGGTCGTCACGTAGACGACGTTGTTCTCGCCAGGGTTGGCGTCGGCCTTGACGCCGAGCTCATAGGCCCAGAACGAGTGGATCACGTCGAGCGAGGTCACGCTGAACACGACCGGCGTGTTCTCGGGCAGCTCGATCGCGTTCGTCTCGACTCCGCCGTACCCCGGGAAGCGGTAGCTGAACTGCCACTGCTGCGCGATCACCTGCACCCGCAGCGCCTTGCTGCTCTTGAACGCGGCCGGCGTCGCGATCGGGTTCGGGCCCTGGCCCCCGCCGGAGCCGTCGGCGAGCAGCCGGACCGTCCCGTAGCCCGCGAGGAACAGCACCAGCACCGTAGTCACGGTCAGCCACCAGAACTGGACGCTGGAGTTCCCGCGGATCGGCGGTCCGTCGACAACTACGTCCGGGTTGCGCTCGCGGAATGCCCAGATCACGTAGCCGAAGTAGACAAGCACTGCGAGCGCCACCGGCGTGGCCAGCGCCAACAGCACCGTGTTGTCGACCACCTGGCCGTGCGCCTGATCCGATCCGTTGCCCGGCGGGAGGCCAGGGCCGATCACGAATACGACGATCGCCGTCATGATCACCGAGGCGAGCAGCCAGAGCACTACGACGTTGCGGAAGTGGTGGTCGTTTTGGGTGTTCACCGCGCCGCCCGCCCGCTCATACGACCTTGATGAAGCCGTCCATGTAGCCGACCGTCTGCATCGGCCCGCCGAAGCCCTGGATGTAGCCCGCCGCGCATGGCACGAAGCACTGCCAGCGATACAGGCCCTTGCCCGGGGTCCGGAACGTGAACTGGATCGTGAAGTGGGCGGTGCTGAGCGGACAGGGGGCGTTTGCGCACTGATTCTTCGCGTCGTCGGCGACTCCCTCGAGCGGGACCGACAGGCCGATCGCCGGGATCGCGAACACGTGTGAAGCGGTGTCGGGGTCGATTGCCTGCGTGGGCTTGCCGTTGAGCAGGAAGTTGCCGCCGACCGTGCCGCTGGCCTGCGAGAGGAAGCCATTGCGCAAGCCGGACTGGCCGTCGAACTGGTAGACCGTCACGTGCACCAACGTGTTCGCCGGCAGCGTGAACGTGGTGGCGTGCCGCCAGTGGGTGCTGTTGGCGCTGACCGCGTAGTACGAGACCCAGGTGGGATGCGGATCGGTTCCCTTGGACGCGGGGACGGTGCCGAGGTACAGATTCGCGCCGGACGAGCTCTGCGTTGCCGCCACGGACCCGGGCACGTTGATCAGGTACAGCCCGATGTAGAGGCCGACGGCGACGAGGATCACGCCGGTCACGAGCGCGGCGACGAGGCCGCGCTTCGCCGTGCCGCTCATCAGATGGTTCTCCACGCGCTGGGACACAAGTCCCACGCGCGCACAGACCGTGTTTCGCCGGTGTTCATTCCCGTGACCCGCCCGGTCTTATATAGCTCTTACGAAGCGCGGTCAAGCACGACGGGTCAGGAGTACGACGCGTGAGCGTTAGCGTTGTGTTTGCGCGGGGCGGGCGCCGGGCCTGCCGTGATCGCTCAAAACGTGCGCGCGATCGCCTGCGTGACCGTGGCCGTGTCGGACACGTTCTCGCCGAACGCCTGCGTGCACCCGGCGTTGATCGCGTTGATCACGCTGGCCGGCGGCTGTCCCCAGCGGGGTGAGACGGGGCCGTGCTCGCGAATGTAGAGCCGCGCGTAGGAGTCCTGCTGGTCGACGTTGGCCGATCCCCATTGCGTGCACGTGGTCGAGTCGCTGACGGCGCCGCCCTTCGCCCCGAACGCCGGGACAACCACCATCGCGACGAGCACCGCGAGCACCACCACGGTCCCGAGCGCGGCCGGCTTGTGATCACCGATCAGGCTGCGCAGAGTCCACGGGACGCCGAAATCGTCCGGTTGCGTCCGCGGCCCGCTGCTACTCACGCACCGCTGTATAGCCCTCGGCCACGCCCTCCGTCAAGCGTCGCACGGAGGACGTGGCCGGGGCCGGGGGTGGGGGTGGGGTGGCGCTAAGCCGCTATGCGGCGGGTGAAGACTGCGCGCGGCGCGCGTACTGCGGGCGCGCGTACTGCGCTTGGGCGCGACCGCCGCGGGACCAGATCCGGCGGCGCAGCGGCGGGCCGGTCGCGACGACTCCGTGGTCGCGCTGCTGGGTCAAGACGGCGTATAGATGAGTCCCGACGATCCCCAGCACCACGAACGCGGCGAATACGACGTTGAGCACGATCATCATGGTGGGCATTTCTCACTCCTTTGTCGCTCGATTGGAACGACGTCGATGCTCCGCCCGGCGCGTGGCAGGTCCGTCAGGAACTCCTATGAGATTCCTATGAGGGCCCGGTCTCCTCGCAAGCGCGGGGCACATGACTGTGCCGTACCCGGTTCGGCCCCCAGTCGAATGAGACTTCGTTCAGGAACCGCCTGCTGGGCCGATTGCGCGCCGCCGCCACAGTGGCACCACAAACCAGACCATCGTGAAGGCGAACACCGCGAACGCGGCCGTACCGATCGCCGCCGCGGTGCCGAACAGGAAGCCGGTCACGAGCGTGATCGCGCACGTCATCGCGGCCGCCAGCACGATCAGGCCGGCGATCGTGAGCCGGTTGCCCGTTCTCACGACGTAGCCCTTGTCGCCGTGGCGGAACTCGAGGCGGTGGATCACGGTCGGCGCGATCAGCAGGATCGACGCCACCAGCGTGCACAGCAGCGCGCCGAAGTACAGACCCCGCTCGAAGTGGGTCGTCTTCCCGAACCGCTGGTTGAACGGCGCGACGAGCAGGAACGCGAACAGCACCTGGACGCCCGGAAGCGCGACCCGCAGCTCGCCCATCAGCTCGATCAGGTTGCGGTCGAGCCGCTCGAGCTCTGACTCCTCCCGGCCATGCTGCATCCGCTTGTTCTAACAGCCGGCGCGGCCCGATCGCCGTCTTCGATAACTCTTCGACACAGGTTCGATATCTGTCGAACCAATGCTAAAATTCGATATGTATCGAACACAGTCTATGAACCGGAGACAATTGACTAACACAGAGAATGGTCGTGACGGCACCACCCGGGTGCGCGGCGACCACGATAAGAATTCAACACAGAAGACCCGCACGCGGCGAGCACGCGCGGGCGAGCGCGCCCGCGCGACGGACGCCAACGCCCGGCAGGCGCGGCGGCGGAACGTCCACGCGAAGGAACTCGCCGACGCGGAGTCAAGTGCGGCCGGCTCGGCGGTGCCCGACTCGCTGGCGCTGTTCTTCCGCCGGGCTCGCGTCTATCCGCTGCTGACCGCGGCGGAGGAGGTCGAGCTCGCGCAGCGGATTGAGAAGGGCGATCTCGAGGCAAAGGAGCGGATGATCAACTCCAACCTGCGGCTCGTCGTCTCCCAGGCGCGGCGCTATCAGGGCCACGGCCTGGAGATGGGCGACCTCGTGCAGGAGGGGATGCTCGGTCTGATCCGCGCGGTCGAGAAGTTCGACTGGCGGCGCGGGTTCAAGTTCTCGACCTACGGAACGCTGTGGATCCGCCAGGCGATTCAGCGCGGGCTGCAGAACCACGGTCGGACGATCCGGCTTCCGGTCCACGTCGCCCAGCGCCAGGTCAAGGTGCGCAAGCTCGAGTCAGAGCTGAACACCAAGCTCGGGCGCGAGGCGACCGACGAGGAGATCGCGGAGCTGGCGGAGCTGGAGCTCGACGAGGTGATCGAGCTGCGGGAGCTCAACCGAGCCCTGACCAGCCTCGACCAGCCGGTCGGCGACGACGGCGAGACGGCACTCGGCGATCTGCTCGCGAGCGAGCGGCCCGAGCCACTCGAGGAAGTGGCGGACGCCGACCGCGACCGCAGGGTCAACCGGCTCGTCCAGGAGCTGCCCGATGATGAGCGCAACGTCGTTGCGCTCCGCTTCGGCCTCACCGGAGATGAGCCGCGGACTCTGCGGCAGACCGGGATGGAGCTCGGGATCACCACCGAGCAGGCGCGCAAGCTCGAGGAGCAGGGCCTCCGGCGGCTCGCCGGAAGCTCTGAGCTCGAGGCGCTCCGCCCGGCCGCCTAGAACTCGGCCCCGTGAGACGGACTAAGCTCGCGCGCTCCCGACAAGGAGCGCGCGAGCGATGGCCGAGCAGCCCTACGAGACGATCCTCTACGCCGCCGAGGGCCCGGTGGCGACGATCACGCTCAACCGTCCCGAGCGCCTGAACACGATCGTCCCGCCGATGCCCGACGAGGTGCAGCGGGCGGTGGCCGTGGCGACCCACGACGCCGACGTCAAGGTGATCGTGCTGCGGGGGGCCGGGCGCGCGTTCTGCGCCGGCTACGACTTCGAGGGCGGGTTTCACCACTGGGACGAGGCGATCACCACCGACGGCCGCTGGGACCCCGGCAAGGACTTCGTGATGGCGACCGCGGCGGAGTTCTCGCCGACCCAGAAGCTGTTCAGCATCTGGCGCTCGCCGAAGCCGGTGATCGCCCAGGTCCACGGCTGGTGCGTCGGCGGGGGCAGCGACTTCGCGCTCGGCGCGGACCTCGTCGTCGCGAGCGAGGATGCGGTGATCGGCACTCCCTACAGCCGGATGTGGGGCAGCTATCTGTCGGCGATGTGGATCTACCGCCTCGGGCTCGCGCGCGCCAAGTACCACGCGCTGACGGGACGCCCGCTGAGCGGACGCGAGGCCGCCGAGATCGAGCTGATCAACGAGGCGGTGCCGTTCGATCGGCTCGAGCGGCGGGTCGCAGAGCTCGCCGACGAGCTCGCGCGGATCCCCGCCTCGCAGCTCGCGGCGATGAAGCTCGTTGTCAACCAGGCGTACGAGCACATGGGGCTCCACTCGAGCCAGGTGCTCGGACCGGTCCTCGACGGCCTGATGCGCAACACGCCGGATGCGGTCGAGTTCATCGAGCTCGCGGAGCGCGAGGGGGTGCGCGCCGCGGTCGCGCGGCGCGACGGGGCCTCCGGCGACTACAGCCAGGCGCCGCGCGAGCTCAGGCCGGATCCTCGGAACGTGATCGAGCCGTAGTTCCGCGGCGCTCCCACAGCGCCTGCGTCTCGCCGAAGCTCAGCATCCGCCACCGCTCGGCCTCGGCCTCCCAGACGTAGACGATCACGTCGACGATGCTGCGAACGCCGTCGAGCAGGTCAACCGTCGCGCGCGCGTCGACGTCCTCCCCGAGGACCTCGCGAGTCATCACGTCGGTGACCTTGAAGCGGTAGGGCTCGCGTGGGGCGGGCGCCTCCGGCGCGCGCGGCGCAGGCTTGCGGAACCCGAAGCCGGGCACGGCATCCGAGCGCTTTCGCGTGCGCTCGAGCGGAACTACGTTGGCGCCGGTGCCCTTCGTCTGGGTCTCCAGTACCCAGACCTCGCCGTCCTCTTCACGCTTCTTCTCGGCCACGTAATTGAGGGTAGTTCGCGCGAGGGCTGCGACCCCCAGAACGTCGATAGGCGGCGGGCTGGTCCGTTCACCTGCTGCGTTATGGGTGCTATAGCCCCGATAACGCAGACCGTGGCCGCGGGCGACGGGCGCTGGTCGACGTTGTTGGGGTTCGCTCGCGGCGCGCGCCGTGCCGAGGAGCGTCGCCCCTCGAACGGCGCTATTCGCCCACTCCCCGTAGGCTCCCCGCTCGATGACCGTCCCGGCCGGCTTCGAGCCGATCAACGCCAGCTCGTTCTCCGAACGGATCGGGCCGCTCTACATCACGCGACGCGACGAGCTGCCGGTGGTGGGGCTCGGAGTCGAGAGCCATCACCTCAACCGCGCCGGGCGGGTTCACGGCGGGCTGCTCGCGACGCTCGCCGACATCGCGGTCAGCCGCGCCGCGTGGGAGCAGGTACCCGAGGGCTCCACGATCGCCACCGCCGACCTGCACATCTCATATCTCGGAAACGTCAACGCCGGGGCGTGGGTGGAGGCTTGGCCGAGCATCGACCGGGTCGGACGCGCGGTCGTGCACACGAGCTGCCTCGTCGAATCCGACGGCGAGCCGCTCGCGAAGGTGCTGGCGACGATCGCCGTGCGCCTGCCGGAGATCAGGCGCTGACGGCCTGCTTCGGCTTCAACTCGACCTGGATCGGATCGGCGAGCGGCTGGCAGATCTCGGCGGCGGCCTTCTGGTCCTTGCCGCGCAGCAGGTCTCGCAGCTGTACGAACGCGAGCGTGCCCAGCACTGCTGGGATCCACAGCTGGAAGACCCGATAGGCGAGGACCGCCGCCGCGGTAGCCGACACGGGGACGTTGTAGACGGCGAAGCTGCCGACCAGCCCGAGCTCGATCCCTCCGATCCCGCCCGGCAGCGGCAGCAGACCGCCGAGCTGGCCGACGAGGTAGGCGACGACGAGCACGCCGACCGGTGGGAAGTACCCGAACGCCTGGAAACACGCGCCCAGCGCGACGATGTCGAACGCCATATAGCCGAACGAGCCGCCGAGGACCCCGACCGGCCGGTCGCGGACCAGCCACAGCGAATCGCGAACGCCGTCGGCGAGCGCATCGATCCCCTTGCGCGACCACCTCCGCAGGCGCCCCTTCGCGGGGCGGTCCGGGTCCCGGCGCGCCGCGAGCCAGTCGTAGAAGCGCGGGAGCGCCAGCACGACCGCGATCACGACAGCGGCGGCGATCGCGAAGCCGAAGGTGAACGCCGGCGCGTTGTCGCCGCTGAGCGCGCCGGTCGCGAACAGGATCGCGAACAGGATCAGGGTCACGAAGTTCGGGAGGCTCGTCAGCGCGAAGAACGCGACCGTGCGCCGGGCGATGTGCTCGGCCTTCATCCCGCCCTTCGACAGCGCCCACGCGCCGAGCGCGAGCCCACCGGCGCCGCCTGCCGGCAGCAGGGAGTTGGCGGCCTGCTCCGCCATCCCGATCCGGTAGCTGAGCCGCCATGACATCCGCACGCAGAACACGTACTTGAAGACGACCACGTAGGAGAGCGCCGAGAGCAGCTCGGCGAACGCGCCGAGAACGAGCCACGGGGCATTCGCGTCGCCGAGCCGGTCCCGGAGGCTTCCGAGACCTGGCGTCAGCCAGATCGCGACCCCGACGACGACGATCAGGACCGCGAGCTGCAGCATTCGTACCCGGAGGTGGCTCGAGGAGAGCTCCTCGGGCATCTGCCCGTCCGCGGTGTCCGGCACCGGAGGATCGGCCACATCGGGCACCCCTTGACTCTACGCAGACCGACGCGACGATTCGTGATCCGCCCGCTCACTAGCTTTCACTCGATAGATGACCGACTCGGCCGCAACCGTCGCTCCGCTCACCGGGCGCACCGCCTGGGCGCGCAACCTCGAGGAGCCGCTGCGATCGTTCCTGCGCACGGAGACCGGCGGCGCCGCGATGCTGCTCGCGGCGGCCGTCGTCGCGCTGATCTGGGCGAACGCGGACCCGGGGTCGTACGCGAGCGTGTGGGGCACCGAGCTCTCGATCCGGATCGGAGGATCCGGGATCTCGCAGTCGCTGCACCAATGGGTCAACGACGGGCTGATGACGTTCTTCTTCCTGGTCGTCGCGCTCGAGGCGCGCAGGGAGTTCGATCTCGGCGAGCTCCGCGACCGGCGGCGGCTGTTGCTCCCGGCGGCCGCGGCGATCGGCGGGATGGCGGTGCCAATCGCGATCTATCTCGCGTTCAACGCCGGTGGGTCCGGCGCGCACGGTTGGGGGACGGCGATGTCGACCGACACCGCCTTCGCGCTCGGGATGCTCGCGCTCGTCGGGCGGCGCTTCCCGCAGAGCCTGCGGGCCTTCATCCTGACGGTCGCGGTCGTGGACGACCTGGTCGCGTTTGTTGTGATCGTGGCCGCATACAGCGGCTCGATCAGCGTCGGGCCGCTGCTCGTGGGGCTCGCCGT
The DNA here is from genome assembly GCA_963770735.1 of uncultured Solirubrobacterales bacterium. GTDB lineage: Bacteria > Actinomycetota > Thermoleophilia > Solirubrobacterales > Solirubrobacteraceae > Palsa-465. Next base: position 142,270 of record CAVYRB010000004.1, read on the forward strand.
GCTGGCGGTCGCGCTGGCCGTTCGGCTCCGGCGGGTCCGCAACGGGATCGTGTACTTCGCCCTAGCGCTCGTCGCCTGGGTCGCGCTCTACAAGGCGGGGGTCGACCCTGTGATCGTCGGCGTGTTCTTCGGGCTGATCGCGATCGCCTACCCGGCGTCGCGCTCCGACCTGGAGGCCGCGACCGACCTGTTCCGGCTGTTTCGCGAGCAGCCGACCGGGGAACAGGCGCGCTCGCTGCGCCAGGGAGTCCGCACCGCGCTGTCTCCGAACGAGCGCCTCCAGCAGATCTTCCACCCCGTCTCGAGCTACGTGATCGTGCCGTTGTTCGCGCTCGCCAACGCGGGAGTCGTGATCAACGGCGATGTCCTCTCCCGCGCGTTCGGCTCTGCGATCACGCTCGGGATCATCGTCGGCTACGTGGTCGGCAAGCCGATCGGAATCGTCGGCGGGACATGGGTCGTGACCCGGCTCAGCCGCGGACGGGTGCGCCCTCCGGTCGGATGGGCGTCGGTGCTCGGCGGCGGCACGATCGCCGGCATCGGGTTCACGGTGTCGCTGCTGATCGCGTCCTTGGCGTTCCACGGGCTCGAGCTGCAGGAGGCCAAGATCGGGGTGCTCACAGCCGCGGTCGCGGCGTCCCTCTTGACGGCACTTGTGTTCCGGGCCACGTCGCTGCTGCCCCGCCGGGCGCGGCTGCGCGCGCTGATCGGGCAGCCCGAGTCGCTGGTCGACCTCGCGGTGCCCGTCGACGACGGGCGCGATCACATCCGCGGGCCGATGGACGCGCCGGTCACGCTCGTCGAGTACGGCGACTTCGAGTGCCCGTACTGCGGCCGCGCGGAGCCGATCATCCGCGAGCTGCTGGCCGGGTTCGGCGACCTGCGGTACGTGTGGCGCCATCTGCCGCTGAGCGACGTCCACCAGCACGCCCAGCTCGCCGCCGAGGCGAGTGAGGCGGCAGCCGCGCAGGGCAAGTTCTGGGAGATGTACGACACGCTGCTCACACACCAGGACGCGCTCATGGCGCGGGACCTAGTCGGCTACGCGGCTGATCTTGGACTGGACGTCGAGCGGTTCCGGGAGCACCTGCGCAAGCGCAAGGGAGGCGGGAGGATCGCCGACGACGTCGAGTCCGCCGACGCCAGCGAGGTCTCCGGGACCCCTACGTTCTTCATCAACGGCCGCCGCCACTACGGCGCGTACGACGTCGACACGCTGTCGGCGGAGGTGAAGGCTGCGCGGGCCCGCGTTGCGGTTACCGAGCCGCCGCTGGACCTCGGCGACGGCCGCGCATAGGCTGCCCGGGTTCGAGCGTCAAACCCCGAGGAGGACGAGATGATCGTGATGTTCACCGCTCGGCGGCTCAAGCCGGGCGCCTGGGAGCAGTTCCGCGAGGCCTGGGGCCCGGGCGACGAGCCGCCGCCCGGCTTCCAGCGCGCGTACCACGCTCGCAACATCCGCGACGAGGACGAGGTGATCTCGTTCGGGCTGTTCGACATGACCGAGGACGACTACCGGAAGTGGCGCGAGGAGGCCGACGCCAAGGAGAACCAGCGCGTCGACCGGATCTCGGCGTTCGTGCAGAACGAATACGTGTCCGGCGTGTACGAGGTCGTGGACGAGGTCGAGCCGTAAGCGCGGCGGCGTTGGTTACCAACACCGCGTGGGAGAACGTCGAATTGCAGGGGTAAACGGGGTAGCGCGTCGTTCTTCTCTCTCTCCGCGACGCGAAACGTGGGAAGGCAGGCGACGGCCAGGCGAGGACGAGCGCCAAATCTGTCGCCGAGCCTGCCTCCCCGCGTGCGTTCAGCGTCCCCGGAGTGTTCGAGGGCTCGTCCAAGAGGAACGAATGGGACGAGACGCGGTCAGGGGGCTGACCGCGTACCGCCCGCTCCCGGTGCGAAGATATCCGCCGTGGGGCGAGGTGCGTCGAACAAGAACCTAGTGCTGGCGGCGATGGTGTTCGCCGTCGCGATGATCTTCATCGACCAGACGATCGTCGCAATCGCGATCCCGAGGCTGCGCCTGGAGCTGGGGCTGTCCGCGACGGGCGCGCAGTGGATCATCAATGGCTACCTGCTGGCGCTGTCCGCGCTGTTCGCGTTTGGCGGCAAGCTCGCCGACGTGGTCGGGCGCCGGCGGATGGTCGTGATCGGAACGATCGGCTTCGCGATCGCTTCGGCGTTGTGCGGGGCGACCCCAAAGGGGTCGGCCGCCCAGACCTGGATCATCGTCTTCCGCGTGGTGCAGGGCGCGTTCGCGGCGCTGATGTTCCCGGCCGCGGTGGGAATCGTCGTCGCGTCGTTCCCGCTCCGCGAGCGCGGCAAGGCGATGGCGATCTTCTTCGGGATCTCTGGAGGACTGACGGCGATCGGCCCGATCGCCGGCGGCTATCTGACGCAGTGGACGTGGCGTTCGATCTTCTGGATCAACGTGCCGGTCGCGATCATCGCGCTGATCCTGATCTGGCTGTCGAAGCCCGACGACACCAAGCACCCCGCCGGGCTCGACTACCGCGGCACGCTGCTGATCACCGGGGCGATGGGCCTGGTCATCCTGGGGCTCCAGCAGTCGGCCGTGTGGGGGTGGGGAAGCGTGGCGACGTGGGCCTGCATCATCGTCGGCCTGCTGCTCGGGGTCGGGTTCCTGGCCTGGGAGCGCCGCTTCCCGGAGCCGCTGCTCAACCTGAAGATCTTCCGCGACCGGGGCTTTTCGGCGGAGACCGCGGTGCTGGGGCTGATGAGCATCACGTTCGTGCCGTTCTTCTTCTTCGCGAGCATCTACTCGCAGGTGTCGCTGGGCAAGAGCGCGTCTGAGTCCGGGCTCTACATCCTCTACTTCTTCATCGGGTTCGTGATCGCGGCGCAGATCGGCGGCCGGATCCTCGACCAGCGAGGAGGGCGCCCTGCCGTCGTGCTCGGTGGGGCGATCGGCGCGGTCGGCTTCTTCCTGCTGGCGGGGAAGGTGACCGACCTGAACATCAACAGCCAGTGGTACTACATCGCGCTGGCGGGCGCCGGGCCCGGTCTGATCCTCGGGACCGCCAGCACCGACGCGGTCAACCGCGCGCCGAGCTCCGGCTACAGCGAGGTCACCGGGATCACACAGACCGCTCGCAACTTCGGCGGTAGCTTCGGGCTCGCGGTGATGGGCGCGATCCTCGTCAGCCTCGACAAGACGAACGTGACCAACGCGCTGACCAAGGCGGGGGTGCCGGTTGCCAAGGCCCACCAAGTGGCCTCGTCGTTCGGCCAGGGCGCGGCGGGATCGGCGTCGGGCCATTCCGGGGCGCTCGTCCATTCGGTCCAGCTCGCCTTCGCCGACTCGATCCAGACGATCTTCTACATCATGGCCGGGGTGATGGCGGTGACGTTCATCGTCGCGGTCCGGTTCGTGCCGCCGGGCCGGGTGGAGCCGCAGGAGGTGCTCGACACCGTGCCCGAGCCTGAGCCGGCGCAGCAGGTCCCCTCCTAGGCTCAGCCTCCGCCCGCCGGCTTCTCCGCGTGGCCGCCGAACTCCTTGCGCATCGCGGACAGGACCTTGTCCGCGAAGTCGTCGAGTCCGCGCGAGCTGAAGCGCGAGTAGAGCGCCGAGGTCAGGACCGGCGCCGGGACGCCCTCGTCGATCGCGGCGACCGACGTCCACCGGCCCTCGCCCGAATCCGACACGCGGCCGGAGAACTCGTCCAGCGTCGGCGACTCGAACAGCGCGTGCGCGGTCAGATCGAGGAGCCAGCTGCCGATCACCGAGCCGCGCCGCCAGACCTCGGCGACGTCGGTCGTGTCGATGTCGAACATGTAGTACTCGGGGTGCTCGAGCGGCGCGGTCTCGGCGTCGTCGTCGTGCTTGACGTTGCCGGCGTTCGCGTTGCGCAGGATGTTCAGCCCCTCCGCGTAGGCGGCCATGATCCCGTACTCGATCCCGTTGTGGACCATCTTCACGAAGTGACCGGCGCCGTTCGGCCCGCAGTGCAGGAACCCCTGCTCGGCATGGCTCGGCGGCCCGCTGCGGCCGGGCGTCCGCGGCGCCGTGTCGACCCCGGGAGCGATCGACGCGAACAGGGGGGAGAGCCGCTCGACGACGTCGTCCTCGCCGCCGATCATCAGGCAGAAGCCGCGCTTGATCCCCCAGACGCCGCCGCTGGTGCCGCAGTCGACGTGGTGGATGCCCTGCTTACGGAGCTCGTCCGCGTGGCGCATGTCGTCGACGTAGTGGGTGTTGCCGCCGTCGATGATCACGTCACCGGGCTCGAACACCTCGGCGACCGCCTTGATCGTCTGCTCGGTGATCTCGCCGGCGGGGACCATCACCCACGCGGTCCGCGGCTTCTCGAGCTTCGAGGCGAAGTCGGCGAGCGAGCTGGAGCCGGTCATCCCGTCCGGCTCGAGCGCCTTGACCGCGTCGGCGCTGACGTCGTACCCGACGCAGCGGTGCCCGTCGGCCATCAGCCGGCCGACGATGCCGGCCCCCATGCGGCCGAGTCCGACCATTCCCAGTTGCATCGGCGTGTCTGTCGGCATGTGTTCTCCTGGTGATCGGAAACTGAAGTCGTGTGATGAGGACCGTATCCTCTGCGCCGATGCTGGGGCTACCCGATGGTGTGGACGTGTGCCTGTTCGACCTCGACGGCGTGCTGACGCAGACCGCGAAGGTGCACGCGGCCGCTTGGAAGTCGATGTTCGACGAGTTCCTGGAGGGGTGGGCTCGTGACCACGGCCAGCAGTTCGTCCCCTTCGACAAGGAGGACGACTACAACACCTACGTCGACGGCAAGCCGCGCTACGACGGGGTCCGGTCGTTTCTGCAGTCGCGCGGGATCGAGCTGCCGCAGGGAACGCCAGAGGACCCTCCTGCGGCGCGGACCGTCGACGGGCTCGGCAACCGCAAGAACGAGCTCGTGCTGAAGCTGATCCACGAGCAGGGGGTCGAGCCGTATAAGGGCTCGGTCCGGTACGTCCACGCCGTGATCGACGCTGGGCTCAAGCACGCTGTCGTGTCATCGAGCACGAACACCAGGGACGTGCTTCACGCGGCCGGAATCGCCGACCTGTTCGACACGGTCGTCGACGGAGTCGTCGCCGACCGGGAGCACCTGAAGGGCAAGCCCGCGCCCGACACCTATCTCGCCGGCGCCCGCGCGCTCGATGCCGACCCGAAGGTCGCGGCCGTGTTCGAGGATGCCCTGTCGGGCGTCGAGGCGGGCAGGGCCGGGGCGTTCGGGTTCGTCGTCGGGGTCGACCGCGTGAACCACGGCGAGGCGCTGCGCGCTCACGGCGCCGACGTGGTCGTGAAGGATCTCGCCGAGCTGCTCGAAGTCGGCAGCAAGTGATCGACCACCCCTCGTTTGCGATCGAGCCGTGGGCGGTGCGCGAGACGGCGCTCGACGTCGATCGGCTGGCGCAGACGGAGTCCGTGTTCGCGCTCGCGAACGGGCACCTCGGGCTGCGCGCGAACCTCGACGAGGGCGAGCCGTTCGGGCTCCCCGGAACGTACCTGGCGGGCTTCTACGAGGTTCGTCCCCTGCCGTACGCCGAGGCAGGCTTCGGGTATCCGGAGGACGGCCAGACGGTCGTGAACGTCACCAACGGCAAGCTGATCCGGTTGCTGGTCGAGGACGAGCCGTTCGACATCCGCTACGGCCAGCTTCGCAGCCACGAGCGCGTGCTCGATCTGCGCGCGGGGGTACTACGGCGGACGGCCGAGTGGCTCTCGCCGACTGGGACCGCTGTGCGCGTCCGCTCGACCCGGATCGTCTCGTTCGCGCAGCGGGCCGTGGCGGCGATCCACTACGAGGTCGAGCCGGTCGACGAAACGGTGCCGGTGGTCCTGCAGTCCGAGCTCGTCGCGAACGAGTCGGTACCGACGACGAGCAAGGACCCCCGCGCGGCCGCCGCGATGGCCACGCCGCTGGTGACGCAGTTCGATGGTGCCGACGAGCTCCGGGGGATGCTTGTGCACTCGACGAAGGTCAGCGAGTTGACCGTCGGCGCCGCGATGGATCACGTCGTCGAAGGTCCGGACGGAATCGGGACCACGGTCGAGTCGTTCGGTGACCAGGCGCGAGTCACGCTCAGCGCCACCGTCGAGCCGGGCAAGCCGCTGCGGCTGATCAAGTTTCTCGCCTACGGGTGGTCGCACGAGCGGACGGTTCCGGCGGTGCGAGACCAGGTCGCGGCGGGGGTTGCGGGGGCGAAGCACCGTGGCTGGGACGGCCTGCTCAAGGACCAGCGCGAGTTCCTCGACAACTTCTGGGACGCCGCCGACATCGAGATCGAGGGCGACGCCCAGCTCCAGTGCGCGGTCCGGTTCGCGCTGTTCCACACGATTCAGGCCGGGGCCCGGGGAGAGCGGCGGCTGATCCCGGCAAAGGGACTGACCGGCCCCGGGTACGACGGCCACACGTTCTGGGATACCGAGGGCTACGTGCTGCCGGTGCTCACCTATAACCGACCGCGTGCCGCCGCAGACGCCCTGCGTTGGCGTCACTCGACACTCGATCTCGCCCGCGAGCGCGCCCGCTCGCTCGGACTCCGCGGGGCGACCTTCCCGTGGCGGACGATCCACGGCGAGGAGTGCTCCGCGTACTGGCCCGCCGGTACCGCCGCGTTCCACATCAACGCGGCGATCGCGGCCGCGGTGCTGCGGTACATCGTCGTGACTCAGGACGAGGCGTTCGAGCGCGAGGTGGGGGTCGAGCTGCTGGTCGAGACCGCCAGGCTGTGGCGCTCACTTGGCCACCATGACGCCTCGGGGAAGTTCCGGATCGACGGGGTGACGGGCCCCGACGAGTACAGCGCGATCGCCGACAACAACGTCTACACGAACCTGATGGCGCAGCGGAACCTACGCGGCGCGGCCGAGGCGATCGAACGCCATCCCGACGTGGCCGGCGCGCTCGGCGTCGACGACGAGGAGGCCGCCTCATGGCGCGATGCGGCCGACAAGATGTTGATCCCGTACGACGAGGCCCTCGGGGTCCATCCGCAGGCGGAGGCGTTCACCGAGCACGCGACGTGGGACTTCGACTCGATGGGTCCCGACCAGTACCCGCTGCTGCTCCACTTCCCGTATTTCGACCTGTACCGCAAGCAGGTCGTCAAGCAGGCCGATCTCGTGCTCGCGATGTTCACCTGTAGCCAGTCCTTCACCGCCGAGCAGAAGGCCCGCAACTTCGCCTACTACGAGCGCCTGACGGTACGCGACTCGTCGCTGTCGGCGTGCGTACAGGCGATCGTCGCCGCCGAGGTTGGCCACCTCGACCTGGCGTACGACTACTTCGCCGAGGCGGCGCTACTGGACCTCGACGACCTCGAGCACAACACGCGCGATGGCGTTCACATCGCGTCGCTCGCCGGCTCGTGCATGGCGGCCGTCTCGGCCTTCGGCGGAGTCCGCGACCCTGGGGAGGAGCTGATGTTCTTCCCGCGCATGCCCGGAGCGCTCGCGCGGTTGCGCTTCAAGATCTTTGCGAGGGGACGGAAGCTGACCGTCGAGGTGACCCCGTCGGCTGCCACATACACGCTGTTCGAGGGCGACCCGATCGAGATCTTCCACCACAGGACGAGGGTGAAGCTAGCCCTCGGCAAGCCGCAGGAGTGTCCGATCCCAAAGCCGCCTGCGCTCGAGCCTCCGACGCAGCCTCCCGGCCGCGCGCCCGCGCGCCGCCGTCCGCGCCACTAGCCCCGGCTTCGCGGCGATACGCTCCGCCGATGTCGGCCACCGTCGCCGCGGCGGCCCCTCCGCAGCTCCCGCGCACGCAGGTGCGGGTGATCTTCGGGGGGCTGATGCTGGTGCTGCTGCTCGCGGCGCTCGACCAGACGATCGTCGCGACGGCGCTGCCGACGATCGTCTCCGACCTCGGCGGTCTCACCCACCTCGCGTGGGTCACGAGCGCCTTCCTGCTGGCTCAGACCGTCGTCACGCCGATCTACGGCAAGCTCGGCGACCTCTACGGCCGCAAGCGGATCCTGCAGAGCGCGATCGTGCTGTTCCTGATCGGCTCGGCGCTGTGCGGACAGGCGCACTCGATGACCGAGCTGATCGCGTTCCGGGCGATTCAGGGCCTCGGGGCCGGAGGGCTGATCGTCCTGATCCAGGCGGTGATCGGCGATGTCGTGCCGCCTCGCCAGCGCGGGCGCTATCAGGGCCTGTTCGGCGCGGTGTTCGGGATCGCCAGCATCGCCGGGCCGCTGCTCGGCGGGGTGATCGTCGAGCAGGTGTCGTGGCGGTGGATCTTCTACGTCAACCTGCCGATCGGCGCGATCGCGCTGGTGGTGCTGAGCGCCACGCTGCCGGCGACGACGAGGGTGTCCCGGCCGGCGATCGACTACCTGGGCGCATCGTTGCTGGCCGCGGCACTCAGCGCGATCGTGCTCGTCACCAGCCTCGGCGGGACCACGTGGGCGTGGGGGTCCGGGACGACGATCCTCGTCGGTGGCCTGGGGGTAGTGCTGCTCGCCGCGTTCGTGATCGCCGAGCGCCACGCGCGGGAGCCGATCCTGCCGGTGGTGCTGCTGCGCGACCGCGTGTTCACGGTCGGCGCGTCGCTGTCGCTGGTCGTCGGCTTCGCGTTGTTCGGGGCGGTCACGTTCCTGCCGCTGTACTTCCAGACGGTCGACGCGGCGTCGCCGACCGCATCGGGGCTGCGGCTGGTGCCGATGATCGTCGGCCTGCTGACGACCTCGATCCTGTCGGGCCAGCTGATCACGCGCTACGGCCGCTACAAGCCGTTCCCGATCATCGGAACGGCGCTGATGACGACCGGGCTCGCGCTGCTCTCGACGCTCGACGTCGGGACCGGCACGGTCACGAGCTCGGTGTTCCTGCTGATCCTCGGCCTCGGCCTCGGCTCGACAATGCAGGTGCTGGTGCTGGCGGTGCAGAACGCCGTCGACTACGCCAACCTCGGCGCCGCGACCTCTGGGGTCACGCTCGCGCGGGGGATCGGTGGATCGCTGGGGACCGCGATCTTCGGAACCGTGTTCTCCAGCCAGCTGACCTCGCATCTGACGGGGGCGCTGACGGGGCCGCTCGCGCATCAGGTCGCGGCGGGCGGGCGGCTCACCGGGGCGCAGGTGTTGCGACTGCCGCACCCGGCCCGGATCATCTACCAGCACGCGTACGTCAGCTCGCTGCGGCCCGTGTTCGTGATGGCGGCCGGCGTCGCCGCCGCTGGATTCTTCTTGAGCCTATTTCTGCCGCAGCGAAAGCTGCGTGAGGCGCCGAGCACCAGCACCGGCCTGGACGACAGCTTCGCCGCTCCGCGCTCGGCGGACTCGCTGGCCGAGGTCGAGCTGGCGCTCACGAGGGTGACGACGCCAGAGGAGCGCGAGCGATTCCGCGCTGCAGTCGCGGAACGCTCGGGCGTCGACATCAGCCCGGGCGCGATCTGGGCGCTGATCCGGATCGACGAGCACGGGTTCGCGCGTGCGCGCGCGATGGCGCTCGAGGACGGGGTCAAGCAGAGCAGGATCGCCGAGGTGCTCGACGAGCTTCGCCGCCGCGGACTGCTCGCCGGCGAGGACGGTGGCGTCGAGGTCACCGCCGCCGGCGCGGAGGAGACGCGGCGCGTGGTCACCGCGCGGCGCGTCGTCCTGAGCGAGGCGCTCGCCGACGAGGACGCCGACCGCCGTCCCGAGGTGGCGGCGCTGCTCACCCGGCTCGCGCGCGAGCTGTGCGGAGAGCCGCCGTCGGCGCGCGAGGATGAGCCTTCGACGGTGGTAGCGTGAACGCTGCGATGCCCTCAGGCTGGCCCGTGTTCACCTATGAGGACTGGCGCGAGACGTGCGACACTCTCCACGCTCACACCCAGCTGCTGGGGAAGCTCGCGGTCGCGCTCGCCCCGCCGGAGCCGGAGCTCCAGCACGCAGCCCTGCGGCTCACCCCGCGGGGATGGGAGACGCTCCCGCTCCCGGCGCCGGACGGCTCGGGCGCGTTCGTCGCGTTGCTGGACCTGCACACGCACGAGGCCGCGATCGAACACAGCGGCGGCGACGTCCGGCGGGTGCCGCTGACGCCGAACCGCTCGGTGGGCGCGGTCACGCGCGATCTGCTCGACGCGGCGGGCGCTTTGGCCGGTGAAGTCCGGATCGACCCGCGGCCCCAGGAGGTGTCGTGGACCGTTCCGCTGGACGAGGACGAGGAGCACGCCACATACGAGGTGGAGCGGGTTCGGTCCTACTTCGACGCCGCCACCCGCGCCGCGCTTGTGCTGGCGGCCTTCCGCGCCCCCTACCGCGGGCGCTCGACCCCGGTCAACGCCTGGTGGGGCTCGTTCGACCTGGCGGTCAACCTGTTCTCCGGCGAGCCCGCCGACCCGCCGTCGGACGACTTCATCATGCGTAACGCGATGGACGCCCAGGAGGTCGCGGTCGGCTGGTGGCCGGGGGACGCGCGCTACGGAAAGGCCGCGTTCTACGCGTACGCGCACCCGGCGCCCGACGGCTTCGCGGGCGCGACGCTCGAGCCGTCGGCCGCGCGGTGGGAGGCCGAGCTCGGCGAGTATGTGCTCGACTGGGAGGACGTCTGCGCCGCGTCCGATTCCCACAGCGCCGCGCTCGAGTTCGCCCGCAGTGCGTTCAGGCACTCGTGCACCGTGTGCGAGTGGGATCCGGCGCTGGCCGCGACCGCCGAGGGAATCCCGGCGCCGGTGTCCTAGACCGGGCCCGCGAGCGCGGCTAGCGCCACCAGGGCCTGCGGCGGACCTCGACCACCCGTTCCGCCGGGCCGATCAGGTCCGCGAGGTGCTCGGCCAGGTGATCCAGGTGCTCGCACAGCCACACCCCGTACGGCGAGCCAGAGGATTCGTCGACGATGTCCGCGGCGGCGAACCGCGGAGGCTTCAGCGGCGCCGGCGGTGAGCGCGGCGGCGTGGCCACCATCGTCGCGAGCTGGTCGTACCACGATGTCAGCGTCTCGGCGCGCCGCCGCAGCACGCCACGGGCGAAGTCGTCGCCGACCGCGTCCTGCGGAAGCCTCGAGATCCCGTGCGCGGTCAGGCGCAGGCGGAGCGAGCCTCCCACGAGCATCCACAGGTCTCGCTGCGTGACGTGCTTGGTTCCCTGTTCGGCGAGAAACCCGCGGATCGCGTCTCCGAGCCGCTCGCCGGCGTCGACGGATCCGGCGACGGTGTCGGGCTGTGCCTGGCGGGACCCCGCGGCCCATCCGACGGCCTGCTTGAGGTAATCGGCGCCGGAGCGGAACGCGTCGGCGAGGTCCTGGGCGACGAGCGTCGCGACGCCGTGCGGCCACAGCAGGGTGCCCACCAGCACGCTTACCGCGGCCCCGATCGCGACGTCCTCGACGCGCACGACACCGACCGTCCATCCGACTGGGACGAGCAGGTTGAACAGCACCGCGACGGTGACGGTGAACGCTGCCTGCCCGACGGTGAACGGGAGCGTGCCCGGCGCGTACGCGGTGATCAGCACAGACACGGGCAGCGCCGCCCACAGCGCCCCTGACCCCGTCCCGATCGCGATCAGCAGCAGGCCCCCGATCGCGAATCCGAGCGCGGTCCCGGTGATCGCCCGAAGCGCGGTCGCGCCGGTCGAGGCCGCGTTCGTGCGCAGCACCGACAGCGTCCCGAGCACGACCCAGAACCCGTGCTGGACGCTGGTCAGATCGGCGACGGCGACCGCCGCGGCTAGCGCGATCGCGCCTCGGAGGCTGTTGATTGTCCACACCGAGCGCAGGCTCGCGCTGCGGCGAGCGATCGCCGCAAACCGCGAGACGCGCTGAGGCACGAGCGATGCGTTGCTCGAGATCCCGAACGCGTGCCGGCGCTCGGCGGCGAACCACTCCGCGTCGGCGACGCCGGCGGCGACCAGCACATCCATGCCGATCATCCGCACGGTCACGCCGATCGCGTTGGCATGGAACGAGACCTGCGCGGCCTCCCGGAAGCCGTCTCCGTCGGCGGCCGGGGTCACGAGCCACGACAGGCTCCCGTCGCGGGCCCGGTCGAGCCGCTCGAGGTCCGGCGTCGCGCGTCCGCCCGCGAGCAGCGTCGCGGAGTCTCGGAGCACCGCCGCGGACGCCGCGAGCAGCTCGCGGTCGGCCGGGTCGGCGTCGGTCAGATCGAGCCGTTCGCGCGCCATGTCGCCGCAGGTCGACGTGCACCACTCGAGCAGCTCGGCTGCGCTCCCGAGCGCCTCGTCCGCCGCCGCGAGCCCGATCGGCTTGTACGGCCTCGCGTTGAACACCGCCAGCAGCTCGACCTTCCCTTGCACGGCGGACTCGAGGTGATCGCGGTTCGCGGCTCCGGACAGAGCCGCGTCGAGGAGCTCTGCGAGTCGCATGGCAAGGCGCGAGGCGGCGACGCGAAGCTCATCCTGACCGGGTCCGCGCGAGGTGACGAGGACGGCGGCGGTGCCGACGACCGACGCCAGCAACCATCCCGCGAGCCGGTCTGGGACCATCGAGATCGTCCCCGGGGAAGCGGCCGGAAGCACGTAGCCGAGCAGCACCGCGGTCGCGGCCGAGGCCGCGTTCGGGCCGGCGATCCCAGCGAAGAACACGGCGAACGCGATCGGCACGGTCACGATCGCGCCAAGGGCAGCCGAGCCGCTCACGGCGGTCCCGATCGTCAGCAGCACGCAGCCGGCGAGCGCGAGCGCGGTGTGGGCGAGGAACTTGTCGCGGCGGGTTCCGCCGAACGACGCGAGCACGAGCGTGGCGAAGGAGCCGAACGCGGCAAACGTCGCGATCTGGAGGTTGCCGATTCCCTCCAGCGTGATCGCGAACAGGCCGCAGACGACCACGGCCGCGCGGACCGCTCGGATCGCCGCGTCAGTGGACCAGTGCCAGATCTCCAAACCTCCGCGGGGCAGGATGGCAAAGTCATGCCTTCCGGCTCCTCGCACTAGATTTCGAAGACGTGAGCCAACCGAAGAGAGGAGCCACATGGCGACCTGCACCCACCTCGACCAGATCACCGTCTTCGAGCTCCCCGAGCAGGTCGACGGGTGCGAGGAGTGCCTCAAGAGCGGCGGCGTCTGGCTGCACCTGCGGATCTGCCTCGTCTGCGGACACGTCGGCTGCTGCGACAACTCGCCGAACCGGCACGCAACTGCTCACTTCCACGAGACCGGCCACCCGCTGATCCGCTCGCTGGAGCCCGGCGAGGATTGGAGCTGGTGCTACGTCGACGAGCTGGCGATGGTGATCGCTGACATCACCGGCAGCACCCGTATCCCGCCGTCTCCGATGCTGACGAGGTAGCGCGGGCTGCTCGTCAGCCTCCGGAGCCCGGCTGACGTCGCGCGACTTCGGCGGGGTCCCGTGAATCGATCCACGCTCGTACTTCGTCGAGTGCGGTACCAGGGTCGAACGACGGGGAGTCCGAGAGCACCGGGCCGATGTCGCTGATCCCGAGGACGTCCATCGTCTCGCCGCGGAGGACCTCCTCCAGCGATGGGCCTGCGTCGAACTCCGTGGAGATCCGTTCGGCGAGGGTCAGCCAGCGGCGGGCGCTCGGCGGGTCGACCGCGGCGGCGTAGCGGGCGACGAACCAGACGGCGGCAACCGCCACCGAATGCACGCCGTGGCCGCTGGCGAGCTCGAACACCTCCGCGAGCTCGGGTTGCGTGATCTCGTCGTCGACGGCCCAGCGAGCGAGCAGCCGCGCTTCCAGCGCGCAGACGAGCATGTAGCCGTGGCCGATCTCCCTCGCGCGCTCGGCGCTCGAGCAGGCGTGTTCGTAGGCCTCCTCGAGGCGGCCGTCGAGATACGACTCGCCGAACAGCGAGTAGTAAACCCAGCCGAGCACACGTGGGCTGGTCTCCGGGGTGATCAGCGAGATCAGAACCGGGTGCAGGCGGTCCATCTCAGCGCGGTCACGAGCGGTGATCGCGTCGGCGAACAGCTGCGTCGTCGCGACGCCCAGTGATTCCTGGTCGCCGAGCTCGGCCGCGCGCTCGACGAACCGCCGCTGCCATTTCCCGGCCGGCGGCTCGAGCGCGGCGACGATCCGCAGCAGCGCAAGCTCGTCCTCCGCGGGGATCTCGAACGAGCTGAACAGCCGCTCCGCGAACTCGATGCTCTCGCGGCTGAGGTTGCCTGCGATCCACAAGGGACGGAGGCCGAGCGCGAGCGGGATCGCCGACTCACGATCGCCCGACTCGACGGCGCTGGCGAACGCCCGCCGGAAATTCGAATGATCGGCGCGGAGCGGAACCGAGAGCAGACCGACCGCGGTCCCGGCGTCGAACAGGGCACTCGCCGAGGGAACCAGGTCAGCGAAGTACCGTCGATGCCGGGCGTCGATCGCGTCCGCCTCTCCGGCTTCGCGCGACTGCTCGCGCGCGAACGCTCGCACGAGCTCGAGCAGCTCGAAGCGACCGTCCTCGGCCTGGCGCCGGACAAGGCTCGCCTCCCGCAGCTCGACCAGCTCCTGCCCGAGCGGACGCCCGATCACCGCTTCGAGCGCAGCCGGTGTGAATCCCCCGAGAAACGCGCCGGCCGCCCGGAGGACCTCCTGGGCGGGCTCGGTCAGCAGCTCGTAGCTCCAGCTGATCGTGGCGCCCAGGGTCTGATGGCGCTCGGGCAGGTCTCGCAGCGAGCGCTCTCCGACGAGCAGTGGCCGCGAGAGCTGCTCGTGAATCTCCGCGAGCGTCAACAGGTGGCAGCGCGACGCCGCGAGCTCGATCGCGAGTGGCAGCCCGTCGAGACTCCGGCAGATCTCCGCGACGGTGCGGTAGGCGTCGGTGTCGGGATCCAGCGACGGGTCCGCTTGGCGCGCGCGGTCGAGAAACAGCTGAACCGCGGGACTGCCGGCGATCTCATCGTCGGATGTTCCGCTCGGCAGTGCGAGGGGCTCCACCGTGAACAGGCGCTCGCCGCGAATCCGCAACGGGGTGCGGCTCGTGACGAGCACGTTCACGTGCGGACCCAGCTCGAGCAGCTCGGATACCAGCACCGCGACTCCGAGCAGGTGCTCGAAGTTGTCCAGCACGAGCAGCAGCTCCATGTCCCGCAGGTACCGGCCAAGTCCGTCTGCGCCCGGCCCGTCGGTCCCCGCACGATGCCCGAGCGCGCTTGCGATCTCGGCGCCGACCAGGGACGGATTCGTCAATCGCTCGAGCCGGACGAACGCGGCGCCGTCCCGGTAGTCCGCCTCGATCCGGCGCGCGAGCTCGAGGCACAGACGGGTCTTGCCGACGCCGCCCGGGCCGACAAGCGTGAGCACGCGGGAACCCGGATCGGCCATCAGCGACTGCATCACCGCCAGCGCTTGCTCGCGCCCGACCAGGTTCGTGACCGGTGTTGGGAGATCCGATGTCCTCGGTGGCTCCGCCCCGGGCTCGGCGCGCGCGACGACTTCGCCGTTGGGGCTGAGGAGCGAATCGTCGTGCTGCAGCATCTGCGTGTGCAGCCGGGTGAGCTGCTCGCCCGGCTCCAACCCGAGCTCGGTGGCAAGCGCTCGCCGCGCCCGTGCGAATGCTTCGAGTGCGTCGGCCTGCCGGCCGGATCTGTACAGGGCCAGCATCAGCTGCGCCCACGGACGCTCCTCGAACGGATGCGCCGCGACCATCGATTCGAGCTCGGGCACCAGCTCAGCGGCCGCGCCGCCGGCGAGATCGGCGTCGATCCGGAGCACGAGCGCGTGTACGCACCGCTCCTCGAGCGCCCTGCGCCACTGGGCAAGGCTTCCCTCTGCCGGGACGTCGCACAGCGGCTCCCCGCGGACAAGCCCGAGGGCCTCGCGCAGCAGCGTCCGAGCCTGATCCGGGTTCGCCCTGGCCCGCTCAACGAGCGCGTCGAACTGCGCACAGTCGAGCTCGAAGCCGTCGGTGCGTAGCGCGTATCCGGCCGCCTGGCGCTCGACGAGGTCATCGCCGAGCAGCTCGCGCAGCTTCGACAGGTGCACGTGCAGCGCCGAGACCGCGCTGCGCGGCGGACGATCCCCCCAGAGCTCGTCGATCAGCCGGTCGCGAGACATGGGCACGCCGCCGCCGAGCAGCAGCAGTGCGAGCAGCGACCGCTGCCGGCCGCTCGGCACCGTGACCTCGCGTCCGTCGCGCTCGAACGCGAGCGGGCCGAGTACCCCGAAACGAACTGCGCCATCGGTCACCGCGGAAGAGGGTAAGCCCGGCCCCGGCGCAGGACAAGCGCGGCTTTGGAGGTTCTTTGGCGCCGCTTAGGCGCCCCGGCTCAAGGTGCTCCCATCACGGATTCCACAGGAGGGAGAAGCAGATGGGGCTTTTGAACAAGATGCGCAACCTGACCGGATCGGTTCCGAACGAGCTGCTCGAGAACGGGCCGCTCGGCCGCGGGATCATCGTCAGCATCAAGCAGACGTCGGTCAGCACCGGCGCCGACTTCGATCCCTCGCACGTGTGCGTATTCGAGGTCGAGGTGTCGCTCGACAACGTGCCGCGGTACATGGCTACCTGCCGCCAGGCGGTTCGCGCGACCGTGCTGCCCCAGCTGGCGACGCCGGGCACGACCGTCGCGGTGCGCGTCGACCCCGACGACCACAGCCGGATCGCGCTGTCGCTCGGCGAGGAGCCGCCCACCGTCACGATGGCGAGCTCCGGAGATCCGAACACCGGCTCCGCGGCGCGGATTCTCGAGTACGGCGTCCCGTGCAAGGCCGTGATCGTCCAGTCCCAGCCGATGGGAATGCGCAGTTCGACCGGCAAGGACATGTACGCGTTCCTGCTGAGGGTGATGGCCGACGGCCGGTCGCCGTATCAGGTCCAGGTCGGCAACCCGGTTCCCGAGAGCGCCGTGCCGCTCGTGTACCCGGGCAGCACCGTCCCCGCGAAGCGCATGCCCGACTCCGACGACCACGAGATCGTGATCGATTGGGACGCCGCGCTCGCGCAGGTCGAGGCGGCCTGAAGGCTCTTGTCAACGGCGGCGGAGTGCCGCCCACTCACACCGCAACACACTCAAACAAGGAGATGGAGATGGTTCTCGTCACGAACAACTGGCGGCTCTGGCTCGCCGGATTCGGTGCCTCGCTGGTGATCTTCGCGGTGGTGTTCTTCACCGTCATCCAGCCAAGTCAGAACACGGCCAACCAAGCGCTCAAGACGGGCCTGCAGCAGAGCCAGCAGGCGCTGAACCAGGCGCAGAAGCAGTTCTCGAGCGCAAGCAGTCAGGCCGGCGCCGCCGCGCCGGCGGCCCAGCAGGCGCTGAGCAAGAGCGCCCAGCTGACGGGCTGCCTGTCGCAGGCCGGCACGGACATCGGAAAGGTCCAGGCCTGCCAGGCGAAGTTCGGGCACTGAGTGGGGGCTCTGATGGCCCGCCGGGTGCTGCAAACCCGGCGGGCCACAGGCACGTAAGTGGAAACGGGACCCGCAGTCCGGGCCGGGATCGGAAAGGAAGTGTCGTGTTGTCCAGAAATCGCGTCGCTGTGGCGCTGACAGTCGGGATCGGAGCGTTTGGCCCGATCGGCGCGAGCGCGCAGGCTTCGCCCACGCCGGGATGGGAATGCATCCCGACGACTGCAGGCAAGGGCGTCGTATCGGGCGGGACCGGATCGAGTCCCGCGTGCGGAGCCGGGACGACCGCCGTGCTGGCGCCGACGTACGTGGCGTCCGGCGTCGGCGGCAAGCCGACGGTCGAGTTCGCGGCGGTCAACGTGCAGGTCGTGTCCGGCTCCGGCTCCACGTCGGGGACGGTCAACGGTGAGGGCAACCTCGTCGTCGGCTACGCGGAGAACCCCGACAACCGGCCGCGGACTGGCTCGAACGACCTCGTCGTCGGGTCTGACAACGGGTGGACCAGCTATGGGGGACTCGTCGGCGGCTCGTGCGACCGCGCGACCGGCGCGTACGCGAGCGCGCTCGGCGTCGGGAACGTCGCCTCCGGCGCGGCGAGCCTGGCGGCCGGCCGCGGCAACGTCGCGTCGGGTGGTCAGGCGTCCGTGCTCGGCGGCCAGAACAACCGTGCGAGCGGCAACTGGTTGTCGGTCGTCGGAGGATCCGACAACGTCGCCGGGCCGGGGACCGTGCCGACGGCGTCGTGCGCGAATCCTGCCGAGGCGATCCTCGGTGGGGCGAGCAACGACGCGACCGGCGGCCAGTCGACCGTCGGCGGCGGGCAGCTGAACGTCGCGGACGGGCCGATCGCGAGCGTCTCGGCGCGCTACACCAACGATGCTCACGGGCTCGGAACGTCCGTCAGCGGCGGTTACGGCAACACGTCGAGTGGCAACGAGAGCTCGATCAGCGGCGGCGGCAAGAACTCGACGAGCGGCGCGGTCGCGTCGATCGCGGGCGGCTACTACAACACCGCGACCGTCGATGAGGCGAGCGTTCTAGGCGGCTGCTCGAACGTCGCCGGCGTCGGAACGGCGACCGTCAACAGCGGCTGCACGTCGTTCGGCGACTCGTTCACGACCGTCGTCGGTGGGATCGGCAACCAGGACACCCCACTCGGCTCGTCGATCCTCGGCGGCGAGGAGAACTCGATCAACGCCGGACAGGGTGGCGCGGTCGCAGGTGGCCACAGCATCGCGCTGGAGGGCGTGTCCAACGACATCACGGTCATCGGCACGCAGCTGTTCAACCCGTGAGGCGCGCTACGTGAATCGAACCAGGGCGACGGTGGCGGTCGCGGTCCCGCCGGGGCCGGAGAGCGTCACCGTCGCCCGCAACTGGTTACCGCGCGCGTGGGCGAGCATCCCCTGACCGCGGGCGTTCAGATCGAAGATCACGTAACCGAGGCCGTGCGCGTCTACGTGCTCGGTGCCCGTTCCGGCGATCGTCGTGCCTCCCGCGGAGATGGTCGCCGTCGTCGGGCACGGGGCGTCCGCGTTGCAGGCGGCGAGGATCCCTCCGATCCCGCGCGAGGAGACGAAGTGCGTGCCGCCGACGATCCTCAGCGCCTCCGACGGCGTCGCCGAGCGCGACGGGCCGCGGCCGGTGGTGCCGAACCTGACGAGGGCGACGGCACCGGTGGCCGCCCTGACCGAGCGGCCGCTCGCGCGGACCGTGACCACCAGGCGGTTGTCGGGAGCCGCGGCGAGCATGCCCCTGCCGGCCGGCGACAGTGCGAAGTGCACGATCGCGCCGTCGCCGGGCTGGATCATGACGCGGCCGCTGCGGGCCACGCTCGAGCCGCCGGACGAGACGGTTGCGGTCACGGTGCACGGCGTCGGGGCCGCGCACCCGATCGGGATCCCGCCGACCCCGCCCGAGGACACGAACGCGCTTGACCCGAAGATCGCCAGGTGAGCCGGCACCGACCTCACGGCCGAGGCCGCGAGCGCCGTGCCGTCGGCGGCGAGCGGCTGCACCTCGAAGTACGGACCGGGGCTGTGCGGCGCGAGCCGCGTCTCGAACCCGTTGCGGGTCGATCGGCCGGTGGCGGTGAGCGTCGCGATCGAGCTGCCGGCCAGAACCCGCCAGGCGGCGACGTCCGTCGCGCCGTTCCAGCTCGCGTAGAGCCCGACCGAGCCGTTCGGCTGGAGCGAGGACACGAGCGCCGGTTGAGTCGGCGGCTGGGCGCTCCAGCTGAACCTGTACGCCCGGTAGGTGGTGGTCGGCTCGGCGAAGTGCGCATCGAAGATCTGGCGGCCCGAGGCGTCGTCCTCGGAGAAGTACGGCTGCTGGCCCCAGCCCAGGAACACGTCGCCGCCCGACAGTGGTTGCACGCCACCTTCGAAGTTGGCCGAGATCTGCGGCGAATGGCGGTACACGGTCAGCAGCCGCGTCGTCACCGTGCGCGTGTCGACGGCCACTCTGATCCCGCGCGAGAAGGGATGCACCGTCGGCGGGCCGGCGCCGTCGTCGAACATCGTGATCGTGCCGTCCGGTTGGACGAGCGCGTCGTGCTGTCCCCAGGTCGACGTGCCCGCGCCCATCGTGAAGCTCGGGCGCTTTCCGCCGAGCCGCCAGATCACGCGACCGTTGCGGCGGTCGAGCTTGTAGACGGTCGAGGTGTTGCGCGCCGAGACGATCAGGTTGGCGTCGCGGTCGAGCCCGATCGAGTTGAGGTGGAACGGGTCGAACGTGTAGATCTCCGGCCGGGGCTTGAAGTACGAGTCGCTCAGCGGGATGTGGTCGAGCGCGTGCCATTCGAACAGGACGAGCCCGGTTCGCACGTCGATCTCCTGCACGACCTCGTCGATCGTCGGGTTCTTGATACCCGGGACCTGGACCGGAGCGGCCGCGATGATGTAGGCGTCGCCCTGGGGCGTGAGCAGGAACTCGTGCAGGTCCATGCCGAGCCCGTTGCCGGCGTGCACGGTCGCGATCTGCTGGTAGCGGCTGTTCATGATCACGCCGTCGCCACGGCCGAGCCCGTTGCGGGTATTGCCCTCCCACCAGGTGAGCACAGGCTGGCCGGAAAGGCTCTGCACCCGGAAGTCGCTGATCAGGGTGTTGTTGCGGACCGGGTGTGGGTCGAACCACACCAGCCGCCCGCGCGGGTCGAGAATCATCGGCCCGTTCTGAACCGGGCCGTTCTGCGGCGCGACGAAGATGTCGCCCTGTGACGCGGGCGCGCGGTTCTCGTCGACCTTCACCGCCGCCGGCTCCAGCTCCGGATCCGAGCGGAAGTGCAGAACGCCGCCCGGCACAGCGGGAGCTAGCGGCAGCGCGCCGTATCCGAGCAGACCCAGCGCATGGGGGATCCTGAAGCTGAAGCGACCATGCTCGGCCCCGAGCACGCTGAGCTGCGTGGTAACGGTCACGGTCTCGCCGGACTTGAACGGCTTGAACGGGAGGAAGCTCGCGCCCTGACCGTCGGAGTCGGCGACGATCCGGCCCCTGTGCGCGCCGCCGCGCGAGCCGACCACGCGCAGCGCGCCGATCTGCGACCGCGCGACGCCGCGGAAGCTGATCTGCGTACCGGGCCGGTTGTACTTCGTCCCGGGCGTCGGGAACACGGTCACCTGGCCGGCCGCGGCCGCCGGCGGCGCCGCCGCCAGCGCTGCCGTCGCGAGGACTGCTGTCAGCGTGCGTTTCATAGCCGCACCACCTCGGAGCTCGCGAGCTTCCGACCTGACGCGTCGAGCGCGGCCGCGACGGCGTGGCCTGCTCGCGTGTTGAGCGCGATCGCAGTCTCGAACCCGCGGCGCGGAACGGTCGCGACTGGCGTGAGGCTGCCGCCGCGAGGGCCTGCACTGATCTGCCAGCGCGCCACGTCCACTGCTCCGTTCCAGCTCACGTACACGGTGCTGGCGGCGCCCCGTCGACCCCGTCGAGCGGCGATCGTCGGCCGCTCGTGCGGGAGTCCCGTCCACGGCAGCCGGAGCGACCGGTAGGACTGCTGGCCGCGCGGCAGCACCGCGTCGCTCTCCAGCCGTCCGTCGGGGTCAAATTCCGTCGCGTAGGGCTGCTCCCCCCACCCGACGAGGACCTTGCCGGTGTCGAGGATCCGGACGCTTCCCATCGCGGCCGACCGCAGCGCCCGCGGGTGGCGGTAATCGCCGCGCACCCGTACCTTGCGGGCGTTGGTGTCGACGTCCAGCACCAACCCACGTGACTGCGATTTGGTCCGGGTGCGCCCGTCGGACCCGTTCTCGAACAGGCTGATCGTGCGATCGTCGAGTTGGCGGGCGTCGTGCTGCCAGGAGAACCGGGCGTCGGCGTCGAGCTCGAAATCGCTGCGCTTGCCGCCGAGCGTCCAGATCACCTCGCCCGTCCGGCGGTGAAGCTTGTACAGCGCCCACGTGTGCCGGCCGGAGATCAGCAGGTGCCCGTCGTCGGCGATGTCGATCGAGTTGATGTGGAGGTAGTCGTAGGGCTCCTCGAGCGCCCGGTAGGACTCCGTGACCGGAACGTGGTCGAGGCTCCGCCATTCCATCAGCAGCCTGCCGCTGCGAACGTCGCGCTCCTGGATCACCGACTCCAATACGCGGGCCGAGCGCGGGCCTCCGAGCTCGGATAGGTCGCACCTGACAGCCTGCGGGTGGCACGTGAAGAGCGCGGTGCCCTCCGGGGTGAGCTGCAGCTCGTGGACGTCCATGACCCGGCCGTTCGCGGCCTGGATGCGGCGCTGCTCCCGGTAGGAGCCGTCGAGCACCACCGCCTCGCCACGGCCGTAGCCCAGCGGGACCTCGATCGTTCCCTGCCACCAGGCGAGCACCGGCTCGCCTCCGAGGTCGGAGACGCCGAAGTTGGCGCCCCACAGGCTCGAGGGCAGCGGGTGGAACCAGACCGGCTCGCCGCTTGGATCCACGATCAGCGGACCGCCCTGGGCACCGTCCTTCCAGCCCGGTCCGAGGAACAGCACGCCCCCGGACGCGGGCGGCCCCGCGACCGCGACCGCGGGTGGGCGCAGGTCGGGGCGCGAGACGAATCTCCGTACGGACCCGGCTCGCAGCGCCGCCTCACTCCGGACGTGCGGTTCCGCATGGCCGAGGCCGGCGAGCTTCGCGGCGCCGGTGCCGAGCAGTACCGCGCCCGCCGCCGCGCCGATCCCGCTCAGCGCCTGGCGCCTGGTCAGGTGGGCCGCGGGAATCGGAGTCACGAGCCCGCCGGCGTGATCGTCGTCGACGTGGATAGGACGTGGCCGTCGGCGGCGAGCGCCTGGACCGCGACGTAGGGGGCGGCTGGAATCGTGATCTCGGTCTCGAATCCCCGCTTGGGCGCGGTTGTGACCGTGGCCAGGGCGCTCTGGTCGGCGCCGGCCAGCACCCTCCAGGACCCGACCGTGGTGGCGCCGTTCCAGCTGGCGTAGACGGTCGTCGTACCCGCAGTCGTGGTTGCCGCGAGCGACGGCGGAGTGCTCGGTGTCGCGGTCCATCTGAACCGGTACGCGCGGTAGCTCGAGTTCGCGTCGACGAATCTGCCCTCGAACACCATCTGCCCCTCGGGTCCGTACTCGCTGAAATACGGCTGCTGGCCCCAGCCGAGCATCTGATCGCCCGCGCCGAGCGACTGGACGTTCCCCTCGAAGTCCGCGAGCAGCGACGGCGAATGCACGGTCGCGCGCAACAGCTTGGCCGTGCCGGTCGCGGGGTCTAGCTGCAGCGTCAGTCCGCGCGATTCCGAGTGGATCGGCGGCGGGCCGGCGCCGTTGTCGAACAGTGTGATCGTTCGTTGGCTGTCCGGCGCGGTGCGGACGGCGTGCTGGAACGCGAATTTGGCCGCGGACCCGATCCTGAAGCTCGAGTTCTTGCCGCCGAGTGCCCACACGGTCCGTCCGGATGGGTCGATGTTGTAGGCGGCCCACGTGTTGCGGCCGGAGATGATCAGGTTCCCCTGCCCGTCGGGATCGAGCGAGTTCACGTGGAAGTAATCGAACGGCGACCCCGCGCTCTTGGGCACCGCCTCGTAGCTGTCGGTGAGCGGGACGTGATCGAGGCTGTCCCACTGGAACAGGAGCAGTCCGGTCTTGATGTCGATCTCCTGGACGACCGAGTCCAGCACGATCTGCTGCTTTGAGCCCTTGACCGAGCTCGCGTCCCAGTAGACGGGGTAGTAGGCGGTGATCAGCGCCGTGCCGCGGGGCGTGATCTCGAACTCGTGGAGGTCTGCCTGCAGCCCATTGGCGGCGTGGACGACGGCAACGGTGCGGTACGACGGATCGTCGATCACGTCGACGCCCTGCCCGAGACCGGCGCCGCTGTACCCCTGCCACCAGGTCAGCACCGGCTTGCCCTGGTACCGCTGGACCTTCAGGTCGGCGGCCATGTCCCCCTTCGGGACGGGGTGAAACCAGATCACGTTGCCGTCGGGAGCGACGATCATGGCGCCGTTCTGGAGTGGGCCCTGCTGTGGCGTCACGAAGATCTCGCCGGTGGCGGTGCCTGGCGTCTCCCTCATGACCTCGACCGCGGGTGGGGTCAGGTCCGGGCGTGAGCGAAAGCTGAGCGCGTCGCCGGGAATCCTGGGGGCGGCGTTGAGCGGCTGGCTCGGGATCGCTCCGGCCGGAGTCGCGACTGTGAAGTGCCACGTCCCGCCGGGAGCACCGTCCACCTGTAGCCGCGTGCGCACCGTGACCTGCTCCCCGGGGACGAACGGCTTCACCGGGAGGAAGCTCGCTCCCTGACCGTCGGAGTCCGCTTCGATTCGCCCGGTGTGGACGCCCGTCCGCGATCCCTTTACGACGATCGTTCGAAGTTGCCCCGCCGTGGCCCCACGGAACGCGATCTGTGTCTGCGGTGAGGCGACCTTCGCGCCGGGGATCGGGAACACGCGGATCGCCGGCGGGTCAGACGAGCACGCCGACACACCCAGCAGCAGCGCTGCAGATACGCAAAGCGGCATTCGTCTGATCAGGCAAATCAAGTTTCCGAGTGCTACCGAGTCGGCGGTAAGGTTCGCGTTAGGCGCGGCTGGCGGCCGCCGGACCTGGGGGCGCGGTCCGTCCGCCTCGAGGGCGGGGTGCCGCGCCCGGCGAGCGTGCTCTCGCAGCTCGCCGGCAGGCTTCGGAGGTGTGGGAAGTCCGTTCCCCGCCAGTCATGCTCATGCGCCCGAGAGGACTCGAACCTCCACGGGAGTTGTCTCCCACAAGGCCCTCAACCTTGCGCGTCTACCAATTCCGCCACAGGCGCGTGGGGCGCCAGTATAGCCCCGGGGCACCGGCCGAAATCCGGTACCCGCCGGCGCCTCGGACGGTGGCTGGGCGCTTTCGCCGGCGAGCTCCTGCGCTTGTGTCCGTCCGCAACCCTCGCTACATTTCCGAACATGTGTTCGACGTGCTGGGACGACAGGCCAAACGAGCAAGGAGCGGACGGATGGACCTGACCAAGCGTCAACAGGAGATCTTCGACTTCATCAAGCGCTACTCGGCGAAGTACGGGTATCCGCCGACGGTTCGCGACATCGGCAAGGCGGTGGGGCTGGCGTCATCCTCGACGGTTCATGCCCATCTCGCGAATCTGGAGAAGATCGGCCTGCTGCGCCGCGACCCGACGAAGCCGCGCGCGATCGAGCTGCTCGACCGTGCCGTCGGGGGCGTGCGAAGCCTCGTGCGTCCGGGGCTGCCGCTCGTGGGCCAGGTCGCCGCCGGCCAGCCCGTGCTCGCCGAGGAGAACATCGAGGATTACGTGCCGACGCCGGAGCTCGCCGGCGGCGAACAGGGCGACTACCTGCTCCGCGTCCGCGGCGATTCGATGATGAACGTTGGCATCCTTGACGATGACCTGGTCGTGGTCAAGCGCCAAGACGCGGCGGACGACGGAGACATCGTCGTCGCCCTCGTCGGCGAGGAGGCGACCGTGAAGCGCTACTTCGTGGAGTCCGACCACGTCCGCCTGCAGCCGGAGAACGACTCGATGGAGCCGATCCGCAGCCGCGAGGTGCGGGTGCTGGGCAAGGTCGTCGGCCTGATGAGGAGCCTCTAGCGCGTGACGACCCTCGCCCTTGCACCCGAGGCGCTGGACCGCATCGACGGCGAGCCGACGCTCGACGACCTGATGATGGACGTCTGGGAGGAGCTGTCGGTTCGTCGTGCGGTCCGGTGCCCGGTGTGCGAGGGGGAGATGGAGTCGGTCGCGCGCGCGAGCACCGGCGTCGCGGGCCAATGCCGCGACTGCGGCTCGATTCTGCGGTAGGGCCTCGATTCTGCGTTAGGGGTTCTGGGGCGGGCGGGGCGCGGGGGCAAATCGATCGCGCTCAGGACTACCGCGATCGTCCGCGCGAGGCTATGCTCGGAGCTGCAGGCTGAGTAGTCGCGGAGGTATCGCCTTCGAGGAAAGTCCGGACATCAAAGGGCAAGGTGGTCGGTAACGCCGACCCGGGGAAACCCGCGGGAAAGTGCCACAGAAATGACACCGCCTAAGCCTGGGGCCTCTGCAGAGCTCCGGGCCGGTAAGGGTGAAATGGTGCGGTAAGAGCGCACCGGCGTCGCGGTGACGCGGCGGCCAGGTAAACCCCACCTGATGCTAGGCCAAGCAGGACCGCTTGTAGGTGACCCGCCAAGGTCCGGGTAGGCCGCGCAGATGGATGGCTGCTCAAGACAGAATCCGGCTTACAGGCCTGCTACGGGAAGCCCCGCTTCGGCGGGGCTTTCTATTTGGGCGGCGGGTCGCGGGGCCGGCGGGGCCGCGGCCAGCGGCCCGCGGCGTCCCCATCCCAGCGAACTTTGCTTCTGAACTCCGAAATACCGGAGTCCAGAAGCATCGTTCATGCTTCAACCGTGCCCGACGTCCGCCATCCACTGTTCGCGCGGTTCTTCGACCGCCTCAGCCGGGCGATGGAGAAGGAGGTGGGGCGCTATCGCGACGAGCTGCTCTCAGGCCTGTCCGGGCGGGTGGTCGAGGTCGGGGCGGGGAACGGGATCAACTTCTCGCACTACCCGGCGACGGTCGACGAGGTGATCGCGATCGAACCCGAGCCGTACCTCCGTGCCAGGGCCGAGGAGGCGGCGAAGGCGGCGCCGATCCGCGTGAGCGTGCGGCCGGGGGTCGCCGACGCGCTCGAGCTCGAGGACGGCACCGTCGACGCGGCGGTCGCGAGCCTTGTGTTGTGCTCGGTCCCCGACCAGCAGCGGGCGCTCACAGAGATCCGGCGGGTGACGAGGCCCGGCGGTGAGCTCCGATTCCTCGAGCACGTGCGCGCGAGCGGCGAGCGCAAGGTGCGGTTTCAGCGGGGGGCCGATCGGTCGGGGATCTGGCCGCTGATGGCCGGCGGGTGCCACTGCGCCCGTGACACGGTCGGGGCGATCCGGGGTGCCGGATTCGAGGTCGTGCAAGTGCGCGATCTTGACGTCGGACCGTCGTGGAACATCACCAACCCGCACGTGCTGGGCCGCGCGATACGGTAACGTCGCGTTCACGAGCGGAGGGGGCGCCGCGGACTTTGGGGGTTGGGCCTTGCGTCGAATACTGCTGATCGCCGTCACCGTGCTGAGCGCGGGAGCCGTGCTCGTACCCGCCGCCTCGGCCGCGCCACCGGTCGCCGACTACTCGCTGATCGCGCGCGACATCATGCCGTCGGGCGAGTACGGATCGGTGCCGCCGCCGGCCAACGCCGACCAGCAGGCGCAGATGTACAACGCGCTGACGCCGCTGTTCAACAACGTCTCGCCGACCGATCTCGTCAACGACTTCAAGCCCGAGCCGGTCGGGATCGCGGGCGCGGCGAAGCCGATCACGACCGAGACGGTCCCGCATCCTGGGATCACGCTCTACCGCGACGCGTTCAACGTCCCGTACGTCTACGGCGTCACGCGCGACGACGTCACCTGGGGGGCGGGTTGGGTCGTCGCCGAGGACCGTGGCTTGCTGCTCGGCGAGGCGCGCTACATCTCCCGTCTGGCGGCGATCGACGCGCCTGGACTGAGCGCGATCGGCCTGATCGGCAACCTGGCGAGCTTCACGCCGACCGCGCAGACCGAGAACGAGGTCTCCAAGCAGACGAGCCAGCTCGAGTCCGCCGGACCGGTCGGACACGCAGCGCTGCACGACATCGACGTGTACCTGGAGGGCATCAACGCCTACTTCGCGAGTCACGGCGGAAATGCCCATCCGTACACGCGCACCGACGTCTACGCGCTGAACGCGGTCAAGGACCAGTTCGTCGGTGAGGGCGGCGGCAACCAGGCGCCGAACGCGGAGTTCCTGTCCTCGCTCCAGCGGCGGCTCGGCCCCAAGAAGGGGATGAGCGTGTGGAACGACCTGCGCGAGGCGTACGACCCCGAGGCGCCGGCGAGCGTTCCCGGTCAGGTCCACTTCCAGCCGAAGCCGACGAGCACGAGCGGCAACGTGATCCTCGACCCGAACAGCCTGTCGTCGGCCGCGAAGGCGGCGGACGCCGCGACGGCCGAGCGCGCGCACGCGAGCAACGAGCTGATGGTTTCAGGCGCCCGCTCCGCGACGCACCATCCGATCATGGTCGCCGGACCGCAGATCGGCTACTACTACCCCGGCCTGACGATGGAGGTGGACCTCGAGGGTCCGGGCGTCCACCAGCACGGCGCGATGACCGCGCCGTTCCCCGGCTACATCTTCATCGGACGCAGCCAGGACCAGTCGTGGTCGCTGACCTCGGCGGGGCTGAATCAGATCGACACGTACGTCGAGACGCTTTGCGATGGCAGCATCCACAAATACCTGTGGGAGGGCAAGTGCCGCCCGATGGAGTTCTTCAACGCCGGCAAGCTCACGAATGAAGGCAAGACCACCGAGGTCACCTTCTACCGCACCGTTCACGGGCCCGTGTTCGGCTACGCGCGGGTCAAGGGCCGCAGGGTGGCGCTATCCGAGAAGCGCGCCAGCTATGGCAAGGACGTCGATGACCTGCTGTTCTACTACCGGCTCGCGCACGGTCAGGTCCACAACATCCATCAGTTCTTCCAGGCGGCCGACCAGACCCCGCAGACGTTCAACTCGTTCTACATGGACGACAAGAACATCGGCGTGTTCACCAGCGGGCTCGTCCCGATCCGCCCGAGCAACGTCGACCCGGATCTGCCGATCAACGGCTCGGGTCGCGAGGAGTGGCGAGGCTATGTCTCGTTCAAGAACCACCCCCAGGGGATGAACCCGCCGAACGGCCAGATCGTCAACTGGAACAACCGGCCTCAGCAGGGCTACGAGGCGCCGTCGGACAACTGGTCGCTCGGCGCGATCCAGCGCGTCGACCTGTTGCTCAACAACCTCGGCCGCGGAGGCAACCTGACGCCGCCGCGGATCACCTCCGCGATGAACGCGGCGGCGACGCAGGACGTCCGCGAGATGACGCTCGAGCCGTTGCTGTCGAAGATGCTGAAGGGCGGTCGTGCGCCGAACGCGCGTGACGCCCAGATGCTCTCGCTGCTCGACACCTGGTACCGGCAGGGCGGGAGCCGCCTCGACCGGACCGGCGACGGCGAGATCACTGCGCCCGGCGCGGCGATCATGGATACCGCGTGGCCGCTGATCGCGAAGGCGTGGGCGTCCGCGGTGCTCGGTCCGGTGCTGACCCAGCAGTTCGCGAACCTGGTCAGCATCTACGACCAGCCGCCCGGTGGCCAGTACACCGGCTGGCACATCTACATGCAGAAGGACCTGAGGACGATGCTCGGGATGACCGTCCGCGGGAAGTTCGCGATCCGCTACTGCGGAGCCGGCAACGTGAAGCGGTGCCAGTCGCTCCTGTGGAACGCGATCAACCAGGCCGGCGCCAAGCTGGCCAGGACGCAGGGGCCGACCCCCGTGAACTGGCATTCGAGCGCGATCGCCGAGGAGATCGAGTTCGTGCCCGGGCTCCTCAGCTACAAGATGCGCTACACGAACCGGCCGACCGGGATCCAGCAGGTCCTGAGCTTCGGCGGCCACGCCCCCGGGGACGGCTAGACCGGGAGCCGATCCCGACTCCTAGCGCGGGACGGGGCCGCCGGCCAGGGCGATGATCACCCCGGCGGCCCCGGCCCACAGGAGCGTCGAGACGACCCCGCGGCGCAACAGCAGCACCGCGACCGCGGCCGCCGCCAGCAGTAGGTATTGCCAGGTCTCCTGGAGAGCGCCGGCGAGCGGGATCGCCGAGCCGAGGATCGCGCCGATCGCCGCGGGCCCCGCGCCGTTCAGGAACGCCTGCGCGCCGTCGTTTTCGCGCAGGCGCTCGAAGTGCGCGCCGCCGAGCAGCACGAACAGGAACGAGGGCGCGAACGCGACCGCGGCCGCGAGTGCGCCGCCGCCGACCCCGTGGGCGGCGTAGCCGACGGCGGCGACCGTCGCGACGACCGGACCGGGCGTCACCTGGCCGAGCGCCACGGCGTTCAGAAACGCCGCCGAGCTCATCCAGTGGTACGTGTGGACGGCGTCGTGCTGCATCAGCGGGATGATCACGAAGCCACCGCCGAACGACAGCGCGCCGACCTTCAGCGCGACCCAGGCGAGCGCGCCGAGCCCGCCCGCCGAGACGGACGCCGCGCCGATCGCCGGCAGCGGCCACCAGCCCGAAGCGTGCGCGCCCGGGCGCCACACCCGGGACACGAGCAGCTCGATCCCCCCACAGCCGAGCAGGACGAGCACCAGGTACGGCCCGATCGTCGCGGCCGAGAGCACGCCCGCCACCACGTAGACGAGCCACCGGAGCCGGCGTCCCTTGGCGCGGCGCCAGCTCGGCCACGCGAGTCCGGATCCCGCGCGCAGCGCGACCGCCGCGACGGCGGCGCCCGCCCCGGCCCCCGCGCCGCGGACCCACAGCGGCGGTGAGTTCGACAGGAACAGGGCCGACAGCGCGAGGATCAGGACGACCGCCGGCAGGATGAAGCCGAGGCCGCCGACGAATGCCCCGGCGGTGCCCGCGACGCGACGCGCGCAGAAGATCGCCAGCTGGGTGGACGCGGGTCCGGGAAGCAGGCTGCAGGCCGCGATCGCATCCTCGAACTCGCGCGGCGCCATCCAGTCCTCGCGCTCGACGACGAGCCGCCGCAACAGCTCGACGTGCGCCGGCGGTCCTCCGAACCCGGTCAGCCCGATCCGGGTCCACTCCCGCGCGACCGTCGCGAGCGGCACGCGACGGGTGGTCGGCTCGGTCATCCCTTCTGCGCGCGGCCGCCGGCGGCGACGCGCTCGAGCGTCTCGCCGTCGAGGCGGTGCCTGACCCACTCGGGGAGCGCGCGGGCGCCGCGCTTCTCGTAGAAGCCGAGCGCGAGCGTGTTCCAGTCGAGCGCGGCCCACTCGACCCTGGCGCAGCCGCGCTCGACGGCGATCGCCGCGAGCGCCTCGAGCAGCGCACCCCCGACCCCGGCGCGGCGGCCCTGCGGCCGGACGTAGAGGTCCTCGAGCCACAGCCCCGGCCGGCACTCCCAGGTCGAGAAGGTCCCGTGGAACAGCGCGAAGCCGGCGACGGAGCCGTCGAGCTCGGCGATCAGCGCCTCGGCCGAAGGATTCGGCCCGAAGAGCCCGCGCGCGAGCAGCACCGGCGTTCCGGTCACGGCCTCCCGATCCCGCTCGTACTCTGCGAGCTCCACGATCATCGAGTAGATCGGCGCGACGTCGTCCGGCTCGGCGGGGCGGATCGTGGGCGGCGGGCTCAAGCGCTGACGACGATATCGACGGCGCGATCGGAGCGGCGGCAGCGCAATCGCGGTTTTCGGGGAAGATGTGGGGGCGATGCCGTTGCTTCCCAACACGTTGACCCGGCCGGTGACGAGGATCGGGGCCGTCGCGCAGAACGCGCTCGAGGTCGCGCGGTTCGGCGGCCTCAACACCGACGAGGAGCCGTCGCCGTACGAGATCGCGGCCGAGCACCGCGTCTACAAGCTCAGGCACTACTTCCCGCCGGACGACGGCGCGGACCCCGGGGCGCCGGTGCTGCTGGTGCCGCCGATGATGCTCGCGGCCGATGTGTACGACGTCGCGCCGAGCTCGAGCGCGGTGACGATCCTGCACGAGGGCGGCGCGGATCCCTGGGTCGTCGACTTCGGCGCGCCCGAGCGGGAAGAGGGCGGGCTCGAGCGGACGCTCGCCGACCACGTACTGGCCGTGTCGGACGCCGTCGACTGGGTCCGCGAGCTCACCGGCCGCGACGTGCATCTCGGCGGCTACTCCCAGGGCGGGATGTTCTGCTACCAGACGGCCGCGTACCGGCGCGGCGAGGGGATCGACTCGGTGATCACGTTCGGAAGCCCCGTCGACACGCGCCAGGGGATGCCGTTCGGGCTGCCGGAGCGGTTGACCTCCGACCTCGCTGACCTGCTCGCCGACGCTTTCAGGGGCATGGCGCTGCCCGCCTGGGCGAGCCGCACCGGCTTCCGCCTGCTCGATCCCGTGAAGACGGTCCGCGGTCAGGCCGAGTTCATCATGCACCTGCACGACCGCGAGGCGCTGCTGCGCCGAGAGCGGCAGCGGCGGTTCCTCGAGGGCGACGGCTGGGTGGCGTGGCCGGGGCCCGCGATGGCCGAGTTCCTGCGCCAATTCGTCGCGCACAACCGGATGCTCGAGGGCGGATTCACGATCGAGGACCGGCTGGTGACGCTCGCCGACATCAGCCGGCCGATCCTCGAGGTCGTCGGCACGGTCGACCAGATCGCCCCCGCCGCCGGGGTCCGCGCGATCGAACAGGCGGCGCCCGCGGCCGAGATCTACGAACTGCCCCTCGGAGCGGGTCATTTCGGGCTGGTCGTGGGCTCGCTGTCGACGGAGGTGACGTGGCCGACGGTCGCCGCCTGGACGCGCTGGCGCGCCGGCGAGGGCCCGCATCCCGGAGGGCATCGCGCCGCTGTCCGAGCAGGCGTCGGAGACGCTCGGCGAGCACGTCGGCAGCCGCGTCGGGTACGGCATGGAGCTCGCGGCCGGCGTTGGGATCGGGATGGCGCGCTCGGTCGTCGGAACCGCGAGCAGGGCGATCCGCGGCGTCCAGGGCGTGGCGCGCGGAGCGGCAGGGCAGCTGCCGCGGCTCGTACGGCTCGAGCAGATGCAGTCGAACACCCGGATCTCGCTGGGGCTGCTCGTCGAGGAGCGTCGACGGCGTACCCCCGACGAGGTGCTGTTCCTGTTCGAGGATCGCGCGTATACCGCCAAGGACGTCGGTGAGCGGATCGACAACGTCGTCCGCGGCCTGATCTCGATCGGCGTGCGTCAGGGGGAGCACGTCGGTGTGCTGATGAGCACGAGGCCGAGCGCGCTCGCCTCGGTCGTCGCGCTCAGCCGGCTCGGCGCGGTCTCGGTGCTGCTGCGCCCGGATGGTGACGTGAACCGTGAGGCCCGGCTCGGCCAGGTCGAGCGGGTCATAGCCGATCCCGAGCACGCACCGCTGGCCGCCGGCATCGAGAGCGTCTCGACGTTCGTACTCGGAGGCGGGGGAGGGCCGCGCGATCTCGGGCTGCCGCTGACGACCGACATGGAGCAGATCGACCCGCAGGCGGTCGACCTGCCTCGCTGGTACCGGCCGAACCCGGGTCGCGCTGGGGAGGTCGCGTTCATCACGTTCACCGGTGAGGGGGAGCGGACACGGATGAGCCGGATCACGAACCGCCGGTGGGCACTGTCGGCGTTCGGGACGGCGTCGTCGGCGGCCCTGTCCGACGAGGACACCGTCTACAGCGTGACGCCGCCGTATCACCCGTCCGCGCTGATGATGAGCATCGGCGGCGCGATCGCCGGCGGCGCCCGGCTGGCGATGGCGCGCAGCTTCGACCCTTCGACTTTCTGGGCGGAGGTCCGCCGCTACGGCGTCACCGTCGTCTCCTACACGTGGACGCTGCTCGACGACCTCGCCGAAGCGCCGCCCGAGCCGGGGGAGCGCTTCCACGCGGTCCGGCTGTTCATCGGCTCGGGCATGCCGCCGGGTCTGTGGAAGCGCGTCGAGGAGCGGTTCGCGCCGGCGCAGGTGCTGGAGTTCTACGCGTCGACCGAGGCCGCCGCGGTCCTCGTGAACCTCCGCGACTTCAAGCGCGGGGCGATGGGGCGCCCGCTGCCCGGGAGCGCCGAGGTCAAGATCGCCCAGTACGACGTCGAGGCCGGTGGCCTGGTGCTGGGTCGCGACGGATTCGCACGCGAGTGCGCGGTCGACGAGGTGGGGATGCTGCTCGCGCGGGTCAGGCCGACCGACCCGCTGACGGTGGTGCCGCTGCGCGGCGTGTTCGCGCCGAACGACGCCTGGCTCGTCACCGGAGACCTGTTCAGGCGGGATGCCGACGGGGACCACTGGCGAGTCGACAACGTCGCGGAGGTAATCCGCACCGCCGATGGCCCCGTGTTCAGCACGCCGATCCGAGCCGCGCTCGGAGAGCTCCCGGCCGTCGACCTGGCCGTCGCCTACGGCGTACGCTCCGACGAACGCGCGCACCAGATCGCGGTCGCGGCGGTCACGCTGCGAAGCGGTCGCCGCCTGAACGCAAGGGAGCTCGGCGACGCGCTCGCGGGGCTGGCTCCAGACCAGCGCCCGGCGGTCGTCCAGGTCGTCGATCGGATCCCGGTGACCACCTGGTACCGCCCGATTACCGCGGCGCTGCGCGACGCCGGCGTGCCTCGTCCGGGCGATGGGACAGTCGCGTGGTACCGCGATCCCAAACGGGACACATACCGCCCGCTCACCGCCGAGGGCTACGCGGAGGTGTCGGGGCTCGAGCCGGCTGCCGCCGCTTCGTGATCCCCGGCTTCAGCCGCCGAGCGCCCGGAGCGCCCGCACCCAGGTCGCGTAGCCGGCGACGTTGAACGCGATCCCGATCGCGACGGTGCGGTCGACGCCGCCGCGAGCCCTGAGTTCCTCGAGCAGCGAGATCGTGTCGGTTCCCTCGCAGATCAGGTTGATCTTGAGAGCGTGCCGCTCGTCGCCCGCTTGGACCGCGGCCACGGTCAGCCCCGCGACCAGCAGGTCGCGTCCGCCGAACAGCCGGTTCAGGTAGCGGGCGTCGGGGTCGACCTCCTCGTCGGGGATCCCGGCCGAGGCGTTGAGCGCCTTCGGCAAAAGCAGCGCGAACAGCCCGTACGTGGCCCGCATCGCGGCGCCCTGCATCAGGATCTTGCTCGCGGCCATCAACCGCGGATCCTATTCGAGCTGCGCGGCGGCCTCCACACGCTCCTCGCGCAACGTCGAGAGCGCCAGCAGCGCGAGCACGGCGGCGGCCGCCGCCTCGGACGCGATCGCGATCACGATCGCCGGGCGGTAGTTGGACTCCATGAACCCGAACAGCTTCGTCTGCTCGCTCACGAGCAACGCGATCAGGGACGATGCCGCGATCGCGAAACCGCCGACGGCGGCGGCGCGGAGCGCGAGCAGGCCGAAGCGGGGCGAGAACCGCTCGAGCGGCAGGAGCAGCAGCAGGCCGATCGCGCTCGCGGAGACGAAGCTCAAGAGGAACAGCGTCCCGATCGTCGGGATGACTGAGTAGCTCTGTGACGAGTACTCGTAGTAGTGGTCGAGGCCCACGAACAGCAGCAGCGGCGCACCCAGGACCCGGAGGGCGGCGCGCGTCCGGGGCGAGCTGCTCAGCAGCAGTGAAAGACGTCGCATGTCGGATCAGCTCCAATTCCGAATTGAGGTTCTGCTCTTAACGACGCCCGGAGCCCGGGACCGTTCCCGTTTTGGCGTTCAGCGCTGCGGGCTGACGCGCGGCTCGGACTGCGGCGAGATCGGGGCAGGCGCCGGCGCCGGCCCGGGCGGTCCCGCCATCGCGAGCAGCTCCGCCGCTGAACGCTCGACCCCCGCGGTGAGGATGTCGATGTCGCTGGAGCTGTCGGAGTCGCTGGTCACTCCGAAGTACAGGTTGCCGTCGTAAGAGAAGATCGCGATCGAGACCCGGACGTGCCCGATCACCGGCACGAACGGGAACGATTCGAGCATCCGCCGCCCGAGTGTCTGGAGCGCCTGCTGCGGACCCGGCACATTGGTGACGCCTGTCTGCAGGCCGAGCGAAGGCGCGCGGGCGGCCAGCCTGCCGCCGAGCGCCAGCAGCATCGGCGGAGCGAAACCCGACATCGACGTCAGCGCGTCGCCCGCGACCGCCTGCTTTGACTGCTTGAGGCCGTCCATCTGCCGGCGCACCGTCTGCAGTCTCGCGACCGGGTCGGCGATCCCGACGGGCAGATCGGCGAACATCGCCGAAACACGATTGTTGTAGGTGCCGCGCTCGCCGGGGCTGCGTACCGACACGGGGACCAGCGCGCGTACCGTTCGGTCCTCGACGTCCTCACCGCGCGCGGAGAGCAACTCCCGGAGGCCGCCGGCGGCGATCGTGAGCACGACGTCGTTGACGGTCCCACCGAGCGACGCCCTGATCGTCTTGACGTCGGACAGGTGTACACGAAGCGGTGCTCCACGTCCGGTGCGGCCCGACCGGCCCGACCAGCGACGAGGAGCCGAGCGGCCGCAGCAAACCGGCGGCCGACGTCATCGCCCCGGACGAGCTCCCCAGCCTTCGCGAGCGACGCGCGGGGGCGGCGGGCGGCGGCGCGCACGACCCGGAGCTGCTCGGACGGACTCGACGCCTGCCGGCCGAGCGTGCGCAGCACGAGCTCGACCCCGGAGGGCTCGGGCTCCGGCACCCACGCGTGGTCCGGGTCCGCCGGCGGGCTCTCCGCGAACATCACCGTCATCAGGTCGGTGGCGGAGACGCCGTCGACCATGCAGTGGTGGACCTTCGAGAGAAGTGCCCACCGGTTCTGGCTCAGCCCCTCGACCATCCACATCTCCCACAGTGGCTTGCGCCGGTCGAGGTGTTGGGCGAAGATCCGCGCCGCCGTCGTGCGGAGCACCTCGTCGGTGCCGGGCCTCGGCAGGGCGCTGTGCCTGAGGTGGTAGGAGAGGTTGAAGTGCGGATCCTCGACCCACACCGGGCGGCCGAGATCGAGCGGGACGAAGCGGACCTTCTGGCGGTACCGGGGGACGAGGTCGAGCTTGTCCGAGACCATCTGCTCGAACCGCTCGAACGGAGGGGCGGGACCCTCGAAGATGCTCACCCCGCCGATGTGCATCGGGTTGTTCGGCCCCTCGATGTGGAGGAACGAGGCGTCCATCGGGCTCATCCAGTCGATCAGCGCCGCTCACCCACCAGGATCTCGTCGAGGACCCGGAACACGGCCCGGTTGACCGACATCCCGCTGTGGCTCGACTCCACCTCGACGTGACGCGCGCTGGGGTCGAGGCACGCCTCCCACGAGACGATCCCGTCGGTGCGCGAGTAGATCGAGACCGCACGCACCTCGGGCGCCAGCGGCGCGCGGAGGTCCGCGCGGTAAGCCGAACAGCAGGCGCCGTCACCGCACCTCGTCGAGAACATCCCCGGGACGCCAAGGTCGCCCAGGCGCGCGACGTAGCGGACCGCACCGAGGACCGCCGGGCCGACGCTCAGCGGTTCGCGGACGGGTGCGCCGAGCATCACCAGAGTCTCGACGGCATCCGGGGCGCGGACCGCGAGCACCCGCGCGAGCTCGCCGCCCCGGCTCTGGCCGATCACGACCACCCGGCGCCCGGTCCGCCCGGCGAGCTTCCGCAGCGAGGCCTCGAGGCGTCCCATGATCCGCTCGCCACAGTCGACGTTCAGCCGGATCCCGCCGCTCGCGGTCTCGGAGCCGCGCCGCCGAAGCCAGCCCCTCAGCGCGGCCAGCGACTGGTCGCCGGCCATGAACCCGGGCACGAGCAGCACCGGCGGCGCGTCGGCCCGGCGGGCGGGCCGAATGAACTCCGGAGCGGAGGCGAGCCGCGCGAGCTCGAGGCCGTATCGCAGCTCGCCACGAAGCGGCAGATCCACTGCTTCACCCCGGAGCGGTGGCGACAGCACCCGACCAGGGTACGGCACCCGTAGGCTGTGGGCGGTGTCGCGAACCATCGAGGACCGCAACCGGCGGATGCTGCGGGCTCGCGACGCGATGGACCGGATGTTCGCCGAGCCGCTCGACGTTCCCGGGCTCGCTCGGGTGGCGCACGTCTCGCCGGCTCACTTCAGCCGCCAGTTCCGGGCGACGTTCGGCGAGACTCCCCACCGCTACCTGCAGCGCCGGCGGGTCGAGCGGGCGATGGAGCTGCTGCGCGAGACCGACCGCCCGGTGACCGAGATCTGCTTCGACGTGGGGTTGGGGAGCCTCGGCACATTCAGCCGTACGTTCCGAGCGATCGTCGGGGAGTCGCCGTCGGCCTACCGGGAGCGGTTTGCCGAGCACGGCGGCGGCTGCGGATTCCCGCGTGCTGGGCGATGGCCTGGCTGCGACCGGCGGGCTAAAGCGCAGATTCGGAGAAGCGGACCTTGGCCGCGCGGTTTAGCGTGACCGCGCATGCTCAATCGAATCACACACTCATTCATCCACGTCCTCGACCAGGACGAGGCGCTCGACTTCTACGTCGGCAAGCTCGGGATGATCGTCCACACGGACGCAGACCTCGGCAACATGCGGTTCCTCACCGTCACGACCAAGGACGACCCGGACCGGGAGCTCGGGCTGATGCTCCCCGGCCCGCCGCTCTACGACGACGAGACCGCGGCGGAGGTTCGCGAGCTCGTCTCGAAGGGAGCCGGCGGGGGCGGCGTGATCTTCGGAACCGAAGACTGCCGCGCGACGTACGAGCGGCTGCGCGCGGCCGGCGTCGAGTTCACCCAGGAGCCGACCGAGCGGTTCTACGGGACCGACTGCGCACTCCGCGATCCGTTCGGCAATCCGATCCGGATCACGCAGCCGCCTGACGGGCCGATGCGGGTCCCGTCGGCCGAGGAGCTTCGGGCAGGGGCCTAGTGTCCTGAGTCGAAAATTCGACTCAGGACACTAGGTCTACGCCGGGAGCGTTTCGCCCGAGTAGAGCTTGATCACCTTGACCGTGCCCGCGGGCGCAGCGTTGATGCACAGCTCACACAGCACGCATTCGTCGAGGTTCTCCTCGACGATCTGCAGGGTCCCGTCGTCGTTCTGGGCGAAAATGTCGACGGGGCAGACCTCGGTCAGCTTCGCGGCGAGTGCAGCGTCGCTCGCGACGGAGTCGTCGACCTCGACGTTGATGAACAGCGCTTCGCTCATACCCGAGCCCCGATCTTCTCCTTGATCAGCTCGGGGATCTGGGAGATCTCCTCCGCGACCGTGATCCCGGCCTCCGCCAGGCGCGCGATCTTCTCGGTCGCCGTGTCCTCCTTGCCCTCGACGATCGTGCCCGCGTGGCCGAAGCTCATCCCCGGCATCTCGTCCATGAACCGCCCGGCCATGAACGCCACGATCGGCAGGCGCGAGTTGTTCTCAGTCACCCATGCGGCGAGCTGGGCCTCCATCCGGCCGCCCGGCTCGGTGTAGATCACGATCGCCTCGGTCTGCGGGTCGGCCTCGTACAGCGGCATCAGCTCCGCGTATGCCGAGCCGATGATCGCGTCGCCGCCGATCGACACGGCGGTCGACTGTCCGAGCCCCGCTGCCGTCAGCGTCGAGGACATCTCGGTGGTCATCCCGCCGGAGCGGCTGACCACGCCGACCGGCCCGGGGCTGTACGACTTGGCGGCGTCCTTCGCGGGACCGCCGATGCCGCCCATCTTGACGACGTCGGGGACGATGATCCCGAGGCAGTTGGGGCCGATGATCCGGGCGTCGTGTTCGGTCGCGAGCTCGACCATCTCGGCGACGTCGCCACGGGGGATCCGCTCGGTCACGATCACGACCAGCTTGACGCCGTTCTCGATCGCCTCGAACACTGCGTCCTTGGTGAAGGCGGGGGGGACCGTCACGACCGAGCCGTCGATCGCGGAGCCGTGGTGCTCGACGGCCTGCGCGACCGTGTCGAACACGGGGACCCCGTGGACGTCGCGCCCGAGCCGGCCGGGGGTGACGCCGCCGACGATCTTCGCGCCCTTGCCGTAGTCGAGGCACTCTCGCGTCAGAATCGACTGCTTCACGCCCCGTGATGCCCTGGACGATGAAGGTCGTGTTCTGATCGATCAGGATCGACATCAGGCTGCGACTCCCTGGATCTTCTCGACGGCGCGGCGCGCCGCCTCGTGCAGCGAGACGCTGCGGTCGGCGTACTCGACGCCGTACTTCTCGAGGATCTTGAAGCCCTCTTCCTCCCAGGCGCCCGGGATTCGGAAGATCGCGATCTTCTCCGCGGGGTCGTAGCCGAGCTCGACGCACGCCTTGATCACGCCGCGGGCGACGATGTCGACCCGGGTGTTCGAGACGATCGACATCATCACCGCGATCTTGTCGACCCCCGGCTTCGAGAGCACCAGCTTGGTCAGGCCACAGGCCTTGCTGACCGACGGGTTGCCGCCGATCTCGCAGTAGTTGGCGGGGTCGCCGCCGTGGGCGCGGACCGCGTCGAACAGCGTCAGCGACCCGCCGCCGGCGCCGATCACGAGCCCGAGATTGCCGTCGAACTCGGTAACGTTTCCCGCGACTCCGCGGTGGTCCTGCGAGTCGACCTCCTCGCCGGCGAGCTCGAACGGCGTCGGCTCGCGGGCCTGGCGCGTCTCCTCGTCGCCGACGCAGAGCTCCTTCAGCAGCGCCTTCTGGCGGGGGCGGGCCTCGTTCTCCATGTCCATGTGGGCGTCGAGCGCGGCGACCGTGCCGTCCTCGAGCTGCACGAGGGGGTTTACCTCAACAAGCGTCATGTCGTACTCGACGAACAGCCGCGCGAGCCGTGCGAGGATCGGGGTCAGCCGGTTCAGCACCGAGCCGGTGATCCCGAGCGAGGCGATCACCTGCTTGGCCTGCCAATCCGAGAACGGCCGGATCGTCGAGAAGTGGCCGCGCGCGACGTGGTCGGGATGCTCTTCGGCGACCTCCTCGATGTCGATCCCGCCCATGTCCGAGAACAGCATCACCGGGAGCTTCTGGGTCCCGTCCCAGACGACGCCCGCGTAGTACTCGTGCTTGACCGCGGCCTTCGAGTCGACCAGCACACCGCGCGGCATGTGGCCGTTGATCTCGAGGTTCAGGACCTTCTCGGCCTGTTCCGCGGCCTCGTCAGGGGTGTCGGCGAACTGCACGCCGCCGGCCTTCATCCGTCCGCCGGTCAGCACCTGTGACTTGATTACGACCGGGCCGCCGATCTCCTCGGCGATCCGGCGTGCCTCGTCCGGCGTCTTGGCGAAGCCGTGCTTAGTGACCGGGATCCCCGCCTTGGCGACGATCGCCCGCGACTCGTACTCGAAGAAGCGCATCGACGGCGCGGGAGCGTAGCGGAGGGGCGCCGAGCAGGCGTCGACGGCGGCGCGAGGCCAAGCGTTACGGGCGGCGCGGCGCGCGCGTCATCGTCGGCTCGAAGTGCGCGTCACCGTCGGCCCGGAGCCGCTTTCCCCACTAATTCGACTAATTGGCTCGGGTATGTGGAATAATTCCATTTCCTACAAATCTGATTGAGAAACACATATTGCGAGAGGATCCATGACCGGAGCATTCAAGTTGAGGGCCGGAGGGGTCGTTGCGACGGCGGTTCTAGTCGGTGGAATCGTCGCCGGCTGCGGTGGGTCGGCGGACACGACCAGCAACGCGGCGGCGACCAGCGGCTCGAGCTCGGGCGGCTCTTCGACCCAGCTCGCGCTGGTGGCCTACTCGACGCCGAAGAAGGCCTATGACGCGCTGACCACGGCCTTCGGTCAGACGAGCGCGGGCAAGGGCGTCACGTTCACGCAGTCGTTCGGCGCGTCCGGCTCGCAGAGCCGTGCGGTCGCGACCGGACAGCCGGCGGATGTGGTCGCGTTCTCGACCGAGCCCGACATGTCCCGCCTGGTCAAGGCCGGGATCGTCTCCAAGGGTTGGGACGCCGACTCCCAGAAGGGAATCTCCAGCGACTCGGTGGTCGTGATGGTCGTGCGCAAGGGCAACCCCAAGCACATCACCGGTTGGGACGACCTGATCAAGCCCGGGATCGACGTGATCACCCCGAACCCGTCGACGTCGGGGAGCGCGCGCTGGAACATCCTCGCGGGCTACGGGGCGCAGCTTAAGGAGGGCAAGACACCCGATCAGGCGCTCGCGTACGTGAAGACGCTGCTGACCAAGAACGTCAGCGTCCAGGACTCGAGCGCGAGCGCCGCGCTGCAGACCTTCACCAGCGGCAAGGGTGACGTGCTGCTCGACTACGAGAGCGACGCGATCGCGGCCCAGAAGGCCGGCGATGCGATCCAGTACATCATCCCGAAGCAGACGATCCTGATCGAGACGCCGATCGCGATCACTGCGAAGACGTCGCACCCG
The DNA here is from genome assembly GCA_963770735.1 of uncultured Solirubrobacterales bacterium. Classification (GTDB taxonomy): domain Bacteria; phylum Actinomycetota; class Thermoleophilia; order Solirubrobacterales; family Solirubrobacteraceae; genus Palsa-465. Next base: position 183,714 of record CAVYRB010000004.1, read on the forward strand.
CAGCAGGCGCAGGCGTTCGTCAACTGGCAGTGGAGCACGGCCGGGCAGACGATCTGGGCCCAGCAGGGATACCGGCCCGTGGACCCGGCGGTCGCGAGGACGTTTTCGCGGCAATTTCCAATTCCGCCGCAGCTGTTCACGATCGCCTACCTGGGCGGGTGGACGAAGGTCAAGAAGGAGTTCTTCGACCCGTCGACCGGCTCGGTGACGAAGATCGAGCAGGCCGCCGGGGTACCCACGGCCTCCAGCTAGCGCGACGTAGCGTTGGCCACCACTAGCGCAACGGCACCGCGCGCGCCCGCCTTCAAGCGGGCGCGCGCTCGTGCTCGTCGAGGCGGGCTCGGGCTCGGGCTGTCGACGCTCTACATGAGCGTGATCGTCCTGATCCCGCTGGCGGCGATCGTCGCGAAGGCGTTCTCAGGCGGCTTCGGCGCCTTCTGGGACTCGATCACCACCAGCGAGGTGCTGACCTCGCTCGGCGTCACGCTCCTGTTCTCGCTGATCGTCGCGGCGATCGGCGCGGTGATGGGGACGATCGTCGCGTGGGTGCTCGTCCGGGACAACTTCCCGGGTAAGCGGCTCATCAACGGGGTGATCGACCTGCCGTTCGCGCTGCCGACGATCGTCGCGGGGCTGACGCTGATCGCGCTGTACGGCCCGCGGAGCCCGTTCGGGATCCATCTCGCGTTCACGCGCGGCGCGGTCGTGGTGGCGCTGCTGTTCGTGACGCTCCCGTTCGTGGTGCGCTCGGTTCAGCCGGTGCTGCTCGAGCTCGACAAGGAGGTCGAGGAGGCGGCGATGTCGCTTGGGGCGTCGAACATGACAACGCTGCGCAAGATCGTGCTTCCGGCGCTGCGACCGGCGATCGTCGCCGGGTCGGCACTCGCGTTCGCGCGCGCTATCGGGGAGTTCGGTGCACTGGTCCTGATCGCCGGAAAGGTCCAGATCGCGAGCATCATCATCTTCGCCGACGTCGAGAATGACTCGCCGCAGTCGGCGGCGGCGCTGTCGGTGGTGCTGCTCGTCGTCTCACTGCTGGTGCTGCTGGTGATCCGCCGGCTCGGAGGTCGCAGTGCGCATTAGCCGGCCCGCCACCCTGTCTCTGCGAACGATCGCGCTGCTGTACCTCGGCGTGCTCCTGCTGCTGCCGCTGGGGGTCGTCTTGTTCCGGACCTTCGAGCACGGCTTCGGCGTCGCGTGGGGGTGGATGACGACGCCGGCGGCGATCAGTGCCCTTTGGCTGACACTGCTGATGGCCGCGATCGCGGTGCCGCTGAACACGATCTTCGGCGTCGGGACCGCGCTCGTGCTCGTCCGGGGAAAGACCCGCGGGCGGAAGATCCTCGATTCGCTGATCGACCTGCCATTCGTCGTCTCGCCGGTGATCGTCGGGCTCGCGCTGCTGCTCGTCTACGGGCAGGACGGCTGGTTCGGCGGCTGGTTCCAGAAGAACGGGATCCAGATCATCTACGCCGTGCCCGGAATGATCCTGGCGACGATCTTCGTGTCGCTCCCGTTCGTCGTGCGCGAGGTCGCGCCGGTGCTGATCGAGGTCGGCGACGAGCAGGAGCAGGCTGCGGCGACGCTCGGCGCATCTTCGTGGCAGACGTTCTGGCGGGTGACGCTCCCGTCGATCCGCTGGGGGGTCGCGTACGGGGTCGTGCTGACGACCGCGCGGGCTTTGGGAGAAATTGGCGCCGTGCTGGTCGTCTCGTCGAACGTCGCCGGCTCGACGCTGACGCTGCCGCTGCTGGTCTACCAGCGCGATTCGCAGCTCGGCTCGCAGGCGGTCACCGGCGCGTACGCGGCGGCGACCGAGCTGATCGTGATTTCCCTGGCGGTCCTGGTCGCGATGACACTGTTGGGATCGAGGAGGTCCACGGCGAGATGAGAATCGACGTCAACGCAGTCTCCAAGCAGTTCGGGGAGTTCACCGCGCTCGAGGACGTGACCTTCGCGGTCGCCGAGGGCTCACTGACGGCGCTGCTCGGCCCGAGCGGGTCCGGCAAGTCGACGCTGCTGCGGATCATCGCGGGGCTCGAGGACCCCGACTCTGGCACGGTCGCGATCGACGGCAACGACGTCACCGCTGCCCGACCCCAGGACCGCGGGATCGGGTTCGTGTTCCAGCACTACGCGGCGTTCACGCACATGACCGTCTGGCAGAACGTTGCGTTCGGGCTGAAGATCCGCAAACGGCCGCGCGAAGAGGTGCACGAGCGGGTCGACGAGCTGCTCGCTCTGGTCGGGCTGACGAAGTGGGGCGACCAGCGTCCGGACCAGCTGTCCGGCGGTCAGCGCCAGCGGATGGCGCTCGCACGCGCGCTCGCGGTGCAGCCGCGAGTGCTGCTGCTCGACGAGCCGTTCGGCGCGCTCGACGCGAACGTCCGCGCGGAGCTGAGGCGCTGGCTGCGCCGGCTGCACGACGAGCAGGGCGTCACGACCGTGCTCGTGACCCACGATCAGGAGGAGGCGATGGAGGTCGCCGACACGATCGCGGTGATGAACGCCGGACGGATTGAGCAGGTCGGCTCGCCGCGCGAGGTCTACGACAAGCCGGCTTCTGAGTTCGTGATGGGGTTCCTCGGCCCGGTCTCAGAGATCGAGGGGCGGCTCGTGCGACCACACGACGTGACCGTGTTGCTGGCGCCGTCGGAGGACGCGATCGAGGCGATGGTGAGCCGGGTGGTCCATCTCGGCTTCGAGGTCCGGGTCGAGCTCGAGCTCCCGGAGGGCGAGCTGGCGCGCGCCCAGCTGACCCGCGCCCAGGCCGACGAGCTCGAGATCTCGAGCGGCGACATCGTTTACGTGCGCCCGCCGGCTCCACACCCGGCGACGGCGCCGCTCGAGGCGGCCAAGTAGCCCTCAGCGGGTGACCCAGGCCTCCGGGTCCTCGGCGAGCCGGTCGACCTTGGTCGGGAGCTTGCCGGCGGCGATGTCGGCGAGGCTGACGTTCTCGACGACACCGCGAAGGTTGGCGCGCACGGCGATCCACACCCGTGGCAGGGTCTCCGCCGCGCCGCCGTAGGCGGCCTCCTCGGGCGGCGCGCCGCGCACGCTCGCGAGCGGGCCCTCGACCGCGCGCATCACGTCCGCAACCGTGACCTTGTCGGCGGCCTTGGCGAGCATGAACCCGCCCTCGGCGCCACGCTGGCTGCGGACGATCCCCGAGTGCCGGAGCTCGCCGAGGATGTTCTCCAGGAAGTTCAGCGGGATCCCCTGGGCGGTGGCGATGCGCTCGGCCTTGACCGGCTTGCTGTCGGTGGCCGCGGCCAGCTCGACCGCGGCTCTGACTGCGTAGTCGGTCTTGGCCGAGATTCTCACCCCCGGCGCCTCCTCACGCGGCCGCGGCCGCGGGCGGATCCTCGAACCCGTAGGCCTTGGCGAGCTCCGGGTCCTTGCGGGCCAACATCTCCGCGAGCTCGACCATCACCTTGCACTGCTTCCAGGTCGCGTCGTCCTGCATCTTGCCGTCGATCATGTGAACGCCGCGGCCGTCCGGGATCGCCTCCAGCACCTTCTTCGCGAACAGGACCTCGTCCGGTGGCGGACTGAACACCTTCTTGGCGATGTCGATCTGCACCGGGTGCAGCGACCACGCGCCGACGCACCCGAGCAGGAAGGCGGCGCGGAATTGCGTCTCGCAGCCGAGCGTGTCGCGGATGTCACCGTACGGCCCGTAGAACGGGAGCAGCCCGGCCGACGTGCACGCGTCGACCATCCGCGCGATCGAGTAGTGCCACGGGTCCTGCTGGGCGCTCGCGCGCGGGCGCTCGGGGTCCTCGGCGTCGGGGTCCTCGATCACCCGGTAACCGGGATGGCCGCCGCCGACGCGCGTCGTCTTCATCCGGCGCGACGCGGCGAGGTCGGCAGGCCCGAAGCTCATCCCCTGCATCCGCGGGCTGGCGGTCGCGATCTCCTCGAGGTTCACGACCCCGAGGCCGGTCTCGAGGATCGCGTGGATCAGGATCGGATGGTCGATCCCGACCTTCGCCTCGAGCTGGGCGAGCAGCCGGTCGACGTAGTGGATGTCCCACGGCCCCTCGACCTTGGGGATCATCATCACGTCGAGCTTGTCGCCGATCTCGCTGACGACGGTCGTGATGTCGTCGAGCACCCATGGCGACTCGAGGCTGTTGACGCGGGTCCAGAGCTGCGTCTCGCCGAGGTCGATGTCGCGGCCCACCTTGACCAACCCCTCGCGCGCGGCCTCCTTGCGGTCGACCGGGACAGCGTCCTCGAGATTGCCGAGCAGGATGTCGACGGTCGGGGCGATGTCGGGGACCTTCGCGACCATCTTCTCGTTGGAGAAGTCCAGGAAGTGGATCATCCGGCTGGGCTTGAACGGGATCTCGAGGATCGGATCCGGGGCGCCGATCGCGAGCGGCTTGGCGAAGTCACGGGGGTTGCGCATGAGGCGAAAGCTAGCGGGGTGATGCGGGCTGCGCGGCGCGGAGCGCGTCGGCGACGATCAGCCCGTCGTGCAGGCGGGGTCAGATCAGACCGAGACCACCATCGACCTGCAGCGTGACGCCCGTGACGTAGCTCGCCTCGTCCGAGAGCAGGAACGTCACGGCGCTCGCGACCTCCCAGGGAGTTCCCTGACGGCCGAGCGGGACCGGTGCGCGCTCGCGGGATGGCCGTCCGGCGGAAGCCAGCCGCCCGAGCGGGGTGTCGATCAGGCCGGGGGCGAGGACGTTGGCCCTGACTCCCTTCCGCGCGCCTTCGAGCGCCGTGTGGCGGCAGAGGCCGATCAGCCCGGCCTTCGAGGCGTCGTAGGCGGGGATTCGGCTGCCGGGGCTGAGTCCCGCCACTGAGCTGATGAACACGATCGAGCCGCCCTCGGGCATCAGGGGGAGCGCCTCGCGGGCACACAGGAAGTGGCCGCGGAGATTGGCGGACATCGTCAGGTCCCAGTCCTTGGCGGTCGTCTGCCCGAGGTCGCGTCCCCGCGCGATGCCGACATTCAGCACGAGCCCGTCGAGGCCGTCGGCGCCCGCCCGGGCGATCATCTCCTTGCAGTCCTCCTCGTCGGTGATGTCGGCGGTCAGGGCGGTCGCCGTCTTGTGGGCCTCGCGCTCGACCCAAGCGACGGTCTCCTCCGCGGCCCCGGGGTCTCGATCGGCGCAGATCACGGTCGCGCCCTCGGCGGCGGCCCGGACCGAGATCGCGCGGCCGTTGCCGGGGGGCGCGTCGACGTCCTCGGACGGTTGGCTGCCGGCGCCGACGACGAGGATCCGCCGGTTCTCGAGCCTGAGGGTCACTCCTCGAACCCGGCGAGCCCGTCCTCGAGCGGCACGCCGAGGCTGTTCAGCGTGAAGGCGACCATGTGGTAGTGCCCGACGAGCATCGGCACCTCGATCAGCTGCTGCTGGTCGTAGCGGTCCGCGAGCTCGCCCCAGGTCTCGTCGCCGATCCGCGCGTCGCCGTGGAGCTCGTCGGCGGCCCTCAGCAGGGTGGCGTCGAACGGGTCCCAGCCCGGGGCATCCGGCCCCTCGCGGACGCGCGCGATCTCCTCGTCGCTGATCCCGATCGACTTCGAGATCTCACGGTGCTGGGCCCACTCGTACTCGGCCCGGCAGAGCCAACCGGTGCGGAGGATCAGGAGCTCGCGGTCGCGCGCCGGCAGCTTGCCGCCGCCGAGCAGCTTGCCGCCGAACGGCAGCCACCTCCGGAACAGACCCGGGTTGCGGACCAGCGTCGAGAAGATGTTCGCGGCCGGCGCGCTCGAGGCGCTCACCCCGTCGAGCAACTCGCGCTGCTGCTCGTCCCGCTCCTCGGGCGGGAGCGGTGGGATGCGGGGCGGGGCTGGGGAGGAGTCGGCCACCGGGCGCGCACGCTACCACCCGGACGCCCACGGATCCCGACATCTTGCGGTCGCAGACGTTGCGCGGTTCGGTCACGTCTCATCAGACGCAACGAAAAGGCCCGCCACGGGCGTTTTCGTTGCGATCCTGGCGGCAGGCCGGACAGATGCAACGATCGTGACCGCGCGGCCTCACCACACCTCAAATTCCCTCCGGATGGCATCCTCCCTCTCCGGACCGCGAACTAGGAGAAGTGATGACAGCGACTCAAGGCGTCGAGACCGACCAGGCGGCACGGGAGGCCTCCGGGGCCCATCCGTACGGCCGGTACCTCGAGGAGTTCGAGGTGGGAGCCGTGTACAAGCACTGGCCGGCGAAGACGGTGACCGAGGCGGACGACCACCTGTTCTGCCTGATCACGATGAATCACCATCCGCTCCACATCAACGACGTCTACGCCCACCAGTCGCAGCAGGGCCGCAACGTCGTCGTCGGACCGCTCGTGTACTCGCTCGCGCTCGGGATGAGCGTCTCCGACGTCAGCGGCAAGGCGATCGCGAACCTCGCGACCGAGGAGCTCAGCCACCCCGCGCCGGTGTTCCACGGCGACACGTTGTTCGTTGAATCCGAGGTACTCGAGGTCAAGGAGTCCCGGTCCAAGCCGGACCGCGGGACCGTCAAGGTCCACACCCGCGTGCTCAACCAGGACGGGGTCCTGGTCGCCGAGTTCAAGCGGGTCGTGCTGGTCCCGCGCAAGTACCCCGGCGACGGCGCGGGGCCTGCTCAGCAGGCCGAGTCGAACGTCGAATAACGGACCATCCTGGGGTCATCTGCCGCCCTGCCCGGGTAGGCTTGATGTGGCCACCGAACATTAGGAGTAGTTAAACCACATGGCCCATACCGCACCGAAGAATCAAGCCAGCTCCAACCATGCCGGACTACAGGCGTGGGTGGAGGCGGTAGCCGAGCTGACTCAGCCCGACGAGATCCACTGGTGCGACGGCTCGGACGAGGAGTACGACCAGTTCGCCCAGACGCTGCTCGACGCGGGGGCCTTCCAGCGCCTCGCCGACGCGAAGCGGGCGAACTCGTACCTGTGCCTGTCGGATCCCGCCGACGTGGCGCGGGTCGAGGACCGCACGTTCATCTGCTCCGAGAAGGAGTCCGACGCCGGCCCGACCAACAACTGGCGGGATCCGGCGGAGATGCGCGAGCTGCTGAAGGAGCTGTTCAGCGGGTCGATGCGCGGCCGCACGATGTACGTCGTCCCGTTCTCGATGGGCCCGCTCGGTTCGCCGATCTCCTACATCGGCGTGCAGCTGACCGACTCCCCGTACGTGGCGGCGTCGATGCGGATCATGACCCGGATGGGCCAGGACGCGCTCGACGTGCTCGGGGAGGACGGAGATTTCGTGCCGTGTCTGCACTCGGTTGGCGCGCCGCTGGCCGACGGCCAGGACGATGTCCCGTGGCCGTGTAACGCGGACAACAAGTACATCGTCCACTTCCCGGAGAGCCGGGAGATCTGGTCGTTCGGCTCCGGCTACGGCGGCAACGCGCTGCTCGGGAAGAAGTGCTTCGCGCTGCGGATCGCCTCGGCGATGGCGCGCGACGAGGGGTGGCTCGCCGAGCACATGCTGATCCTCAAGCTCACCTCCCCCGAGGGCGAGTGCAAGTACATCGCCGGTGCCTTCCCGAGCGCTTGCGGCAAGACCAACCTCGCGATGATGATCCCGTCGATCGAGGGCTGGACGGTCGAGACGATCGGCGACGACATCGCGTGGATGAAGTTCGGCGACGACGGGCGTCTGTACGCGGTCAATCCCGAGGCCGGGTTCTTCGGCGTCGCGCCGGGCACGAGCCAGCAGACGAACCCGAACGCGCTGAAGATGCTCTCGCACGACACCGTGTTCACGAACTGCGCGATGACCGACGGCGGCGACATCTGGTGGGAGGGAATGACCTCGGAGGCGCCCCCGCACCTGGTGGACTGGCGGGGCGGTGACTGGACCCCCGACGCCGAGACGCCGGCCGCGCACCCGAACGCCCGCTTCACCGTGTCGATCGACCAGTGCCCGTCGGTCGCGCCCGAGTGGGACGACCCCGCCGGGGTGCCGATCGACGTGATGCTGTTCGGCGGCCGCCGGGCGACGGTCGTGCCGCTCGTCTACGAGGCGACCGACTGGGAGCACGGCGTGTTCCTCGGCTCGACGATGGCGTCGGAGAAGACCGCTGCGGCCGCCGGGAACGTCGGCGAGCTGCGGTTCGACCCGATGGCGATGCTGCCGTTCTGCGGCTACAACATGGCCGACTACTTCGGGCACTGGCTCGAGGTCGGCCGCCGCAACGGCGCGCAGCTGCCGAAGATCTTCTACGTCAACTGGTTCCGCAAGGACGACGACGGGAAGTTCCTGTGGCCGGGCTTCGGCGAGAACTCGCGGGTGCTGGCGTGGATCTTCCGCCGCTGCGAGGGCAAGGCCGACGCGGTCGAGACGCCGATCGGGCTGGTGCCGTCGCAGGGCGAAGGTGGCATCGACTTGACAGGTCTGGAGGTCTCCCCGGACGCGATGGCGCAGCTGCTCGAGGTCGATCCCGAGGCCTGGAAGCAGCAGCTCCCGCAGATGCGCGAGCACTACGCGCGATTCGGCGATCGGCTCCCGGCCGAGATGCGCTCGCAGCTCGAGGCGCTCGAGCAGCGGCTCGACGGATAGCGCTCCGCTCAGCCTTCTAACTGAGCTCTTCGGCGGGCCACGTACGCTGCGTGCGTGGCCCTGCCGTTCATCCCGTCCGACGCCGGCATGCTGGCGCTGCAGGCGGCCGTCGTCGCCGCGCCGCGTTCGGCGCCGGACATCCCGCTGTTCAAGCGCCTGCGCGGACCCGCGTGGGCGCTGATCCCGGTCGCGTCGATCGTCGTGGTCGTGTTCCTGGTCAGGTACGCGTCGGACACCGCCACCGGGCTCACATACCTGGCCGTGGTCGCGGTCCCGCCGCTCGCGGCGGCCGCGCTCGCGTGGGCGGTGGCCAGGCGCAGGCCGGTGGGACGCGAGCGGATCGCGTGGTCGATCGCGATTACCGCGGCGCTGTTCGCGGTCGCATGGATCTGGCACGAGTCGCTGGTCGGCGGCGCCGCCGCGGCGCTGCTGTCGGCGCTCAGCTGCGTGACCCTCGGCGTGCTGCTGGCGGCGGTCGCGCCGCCGGGCTGGCTGAAGCTCGGGATCATCGCGATGGCCGCGGCCGATGTCTGGCTGGTCGTGTCGGACCTGCTCCAGTCGCCGAACGCGGCGCTCGTCGCGGCGCACCCGGCAGGCAACCTGCCCCAGCTCCAGAGCGAGATCTTCGGGTCGGTCTCGATGGGCTACGGGGACCTGTTCGTGGCGGCGCTGCTCGGCGCGGTCCTCGCGAGGAACCGGCGCAAGCAGCTCGAAGGCGCGCTGCTGACGTTCGCGATCGCGGCCGTGTTCGACCTGCTGTTCCTGACGGTCTCCGAGCTACCGGCGACGGTTCCGGTCGCGCTTGCCTTGATCGTCCTCGAAGTTCGAGACCGCGTCCGGCTCCGAACCTCGCTGGCTCGGGTCCCGGTCAGCGACGAGCGCTCCGCTCGCGGGCCCGCCGCCACGGCCCAGCACCCGGCTCGGCCTTAGTGCTGCCCGTCGTCCGTCGCGGCCGGCGGACGTGATTCCTCGGCGAGCGAGGTGATCGTCAGCGAGCCGCGCGCCGCGTCTTCGAGCACCTGCGTGGCCTCCTCGGACGAGCGCGCGTAGAGCTCGACCAGCACGTGGACGACGATCCGGTCGTCGTCGTGCTTGTGGAAGCGGACGTGCGTGAAGAACTCGCGGGTGCCGTGGTCGCCGAAGGCGGCGTACGAGAGCGCGTCCCCGGCCTCGGGCCCCGAGCAGGTCTCGACGTCGTCGGCGTCGACCCCGACGGTGCACGAGGCGACCCACGGGGTACCGGCGATCATCCGCTCCCAGCGGTCCTCGATCGGCTCGACGCGGCCGTTGTGGAACCCCAGGTGGGGCTGGTCGTGCATGCACTCGAGGCACTGCACGACGGCCTCCTGCATCTCGTCGACCACCTCGCCGCGCTCACCGCTCGCGGGGTCGATCCGGTGAATCCCCTCGTAGTGGACCTGGACCTCGAGGTTCTGGGACCAGCACCGATAGCAGCGCAGCCAGCTCTTAACCGAGGTTGAGCCCTCCATCCTGTTGATTCTACGATGGCGCTGTGAGCGAGCACGGCCCAGGGCGGCTGATGCGTCGCCGGCGCGATCCGGGCCCCGACGGGCGACGCGATCCGGTCGGCGTGATCCTCGCGGGTGGCGCCGGCACTCGGATCGGTGGATCGAAGGCGGTCGTCAACCTCAACGGCCGTCCGCTGATCTCGTATCCGCTCGAGGCGATGTGGCGCGCGCTCGGCCAGGTGGCGATCGTCGCGAAGATCGACACGGAGCTTCCGAGTGTCGCCGGGGTGACGGTCTGGATCGAGCCGGACGAGCCGCGACACCCGCTGCTCGGGGTCGTTCACGCGCTGGGGCTGGCCGACGGCCGGCCGGTGCTCGTCTGTCCGTTGGACCTGCCGTTTGTCTCCACCGGGCTGATCCGCCGGATCGTCGGTGCGGCCGGGGGGCCCGCTCCGGCGGTGGTCGCGGCCCGCGACGGCCAAACCCAGCCGCTGCTCGGCTGCTACCAGCCAGAGGCGCTGCGGCCGCTCAGCGCCGCGCTCAAGCGCTCGGAGATCCCCGTCCGCGAGGCGGTGGCCGCGCTCCAGCCGATGTACTACGAGGTCGAGGACGCCGACGCGTTGTTCAACATCAATTCGCCGGATGACCTGCTGCAGGCGGCGGCGATGGTCGACCGGCGCCGGCCCGCTAGCCGAACGTGAAGTCGTAGGCGCTCACGCCGGGCGGGACCTCGACCGTCAGCGCGTGCTGCTCCGCCGCGGGCAGCGAGACGAGCGAGTAGAGGCGCTGGCCGGTGACGGTCACGGTGCCCGCATGGACATCGGCGCCGGCATCTCGCGCGCCGATCGGGCGTCCGTCGAGCAGCACGCGCACCGACCTTGGCTTGTTCCCCGAGGAGGTCAGCACCAGGTACACGTGGGCAGCCTGGAAACCCGCCGAGATTGAGGCACCGCTCGACAAGGCGGTCGCCGCCTGGTCGTTGACCCGCCAGGTCCCGTGCAGCCCGAACTCGTTCAGCTGCGGGTCGGCCACGCCTGCGTAGGAGTGGACGCCGCCCTGCAGCGGCTGCGCGAACCCTTGCGAGCGCTGGTCGTCGAGGTAGGTCTCGGGCGTGCCCACGTCGTTCGAGGGCATGATCGCGGTCGCCGTCATCGGCATCGGGAGCCGGGTGGCGCCCGCTTCGTGCAGGAGCTGGCGAACGGCCGCCTCGCTCTGCTTGTAGTCGCCTTCGCCGAATTGCGTGTGGCGGACCTGGCCGCGCGCGTCGATCAGGTACTCGGCCGGCCAGTACTGGTTCTGGTACGCGTTCCAGGTCGCGAGGTTGTTGTCCTGGACGACGGGGTAGCGGATCCCGTCGGCGCGGACCGCCTGCTCGACGTTCGACGCCTCCTGCTCGAACGTGAACTCGGGCGCCTCGATCCCGACGATCTCGAGGCCGTACGGGTGATAGGTCGCGTACAGCCCCTTGAGGAACGGGAGCGTGCGGATGCAGTTGATGCACGTGTACGTCCAGAAGTCGACCAGCACGACCTTGCCGTGGAGCCCGGCGAGCGTCAGCGGGTTCCCGCCCGGTGTGTTGAACCAGCGCTGCGTGTCGGTGAACTCCGGCGCCGGCCCGAGGTCCGGGAGCGACGGCGTGGCGACGCCCGGGATCCCGACCCCGACCGCCGGCGGCATCGGCTTGGTCGACGCCTCCTTTGCCTGACGGGTGGCGAATCGCGACGGCGGGCGCAGTGACGCCAGCCGGTTCTGCACGGCGCTCGAATTCTCAAGCGAACGGGTCGGGTCGACCAGGAACGCCGGCAGGCCGGCGTCCTGGGCGAGCGTGTTCTCGAAGCGCACGTCGAGGTTGAACGCCATCGCGATCCCGGTCACGAGCAGCACCGCCCCGAGCGTCCGCTCGACGACGTAGCCCTTGGCGTGCCGGCGGATCACGCCGACGACCTTGCGACCGCCGAGCGCCCACAGCAGCAGCACCGCGCTGAGGCCGATCACGTACGCGATCCCAACCGCGATCACGCGCGCGTTCGTGTTGCCCGAGGCGCTGACCGAGATCACCGCGGCCAGGATCGGGCCCGCGCAGGGCGCACAGACGAACCCGAGCGCGCCGCCGACGGCGAGGCCGCTCCAGAATCCATCCCCCCGCGAGGAGGGCCCGAATCGCGCCAGACGCGACAGCGGCGCCTGTATCCGCGCGGCCGCCTGCGGGATCAGCAGCAGCGCGCCGAACGCGATCAGCACGATCACCGCGATCGTCCGGGTCGCGCCGGCGGCGAGCCCGATCCCCTTCGTGATCTGGGCGAGCGCGACGATCGCGATCAGGAACGTGATCGCGAGCCCGAGGACGATTCCGAGCGGGCGGCGGCGGCCGCCGAGCGCGCTGGCGGACAGCATCGCCGGGAGCACCGGCAGCACGCACGGGGTGATAGCCGTGCCGGCACCCGCGACCAGCGCGAACAGGAGAAGCAGCAGCATCTGTCCCTACATGATGCTGGATGAAGTTATTACGACCCGATTAACCGCCGATCGCGGACATCGTCCGCGGCGGCTGGATGAAGCCGGGCTCACCGACGTGGTGCTTCAGCTCCTTCCGCCAGACGGCGTCACGGACGATCCGCTCGAGCTCGGCGTCGTTCGCGCCGGCGCGCAGCGGCCCCCGCAGGTCGGTCTCGTTGAGCGAGAACAGGCACGTGCGCAGCCTGCCGTCGGCGGTCAGCCGGATCCGGTTGCAGTCACCGCAGAACGGCTCGGAGACCGGGTTGATGAACCCGATCCGGCCGCGGCCGTCGGCGAACCGGTAGACCCTCGCCGTCGCGCTCGGCTCGCGCGGCTCGGCTTCGAGCGGGTACACGGCGCCGATCGCCGCCCGGATCTCCTCGCCGGTCAGGACCTGGTCCTGAGTCCAGGCGTGGTCGGCGTCGAGCGGCATGAACTCGATGAACCTGACCTCATATGGATGCCGGCGGGCGAACGCGGCGAACGGGAGCACCTCCTCCTCGGTGAACCCGCGGATCGCGACCGCGTTGATCTTGATCGGGTGTGCCTCCGGGAAGCTGGCGAGCCGCTCGAGCCCGTGCAGGACCTGCGGCAGCGCGTCGCGGCGCGTCAGCTCGTAGAACCGGTCGCGCTGCAACGAGTCGATCGACACGTTGAACCGGTCGACGCCGGCGCGGACGAGCGCCTCGGCGTCGCGCTCGAGCAGAAAGCCGTTGGTGGTCACCGAGACCTCGGCCACGTCCTCGATCTCGCCGAGCATTTCGACCAGGCGCGGGAACTCGCGCCGGACGAGCGGCTCGCCGCCGGTCAGCCGGATGTCGCCGACCCCCATCGACGCCATCACCGCCACCAGCCGCGCGATCTCCTCGAAGTGGAGGATCTCGTCGCGCTCGAGCCACGGGAGCCCCTCCGCCGGCATGCAGTACTGGCAGCGGAAGTTGCACCGGTCCGTAACCGATACGCGCAGATCGCCGATCAGTCGGCCGTGCCCATCGCGCAGAGGCTCGCGCGTCATGGTCGAAAGGCTAGCCGGTGCCGAGCAGGCCAAACGCGACCATGTCGAGCTGGGCGCCCTTGCCGCGCATGAACGAGCGCAGCACCGCCTCCCGCGTGAACCCGGACCGTTCGGCCACGCGCTGTGATGCCGGGTTGCCGGTCGCGGCGTAGAGGTCGACCCGTTCGATCCCGAGCGAGTCGAACGCCCACTCGCAGATCAGGCCGACGGCGCGCGTCGCGTGGCCGGCTCCACGAGCGTCGCGCGCGAGGAAGTAGCCGACCTCGGCGCGGAGGTGCTCCCACGCGATTCGGAGCAGCGAGATCGATCCGATCAGCTCCGCCTGCGGGTGCGTGACGATCGCGAACGGCGCCATCGTGCCGGCTCGAATCGCGTCGTGGCGGCGGAGCAGGTACAGCCGGGCATCGGACTCGTCGTACCCGCGCGGAACGGCCGTCCAGCGGACGATCTCGTCGTCGCGGCAGATCTGGGCGAGGTCGCGGACATCGGACTTCCGCCACGGGCGAAGGGCGGTCGCCCCCTCGACGAGCGGCTCGGCGGGCAGCGACAGGGCGCTCATCCGCGGTCCTCCGCCCGGCGCTCGAGCAGGTCGAGCAGCGCCGGGACGTCGAGCGCGGGATCCTGTTCGGCCAGCCAGCGCTCGGCCGCGCGTCGGCCACCCAGCAAACGCAACCCGCGATCGCCGTGCTCGATCGCGAAGTCCGCGAGCGCGTGCAGCCTGCGCGCGCGCAGCCGCCGCGTCGCAAGGTCGAGCCGTTCGCGATGGGCGTCGAGCGCGTCAGCGAGCTCGGAGATGCCGGCCGGCGGCGCCACCGAGGACACCGCGACGACGGCGGTGTCGGCCGACCCGAGTGCGCGCAGCGACGCCTCGAGGTCGGCGACCGCACGGCTCGCGACCCTGCCGAGGTCCGACTTGGTCACGACCAGCACGTCCGGGATCTCCATGATCCCGGCCTTCAGGAACTGGAGCACGTCGCCCGACGCGGGCTGGACGACGACGGCGACCGTGTCCGCCACGTCGGCGACGTCGGTCTCGGACTGGCCGACCCCCACGGTCTCGATCACGACCACGTCGAACGCGACCGACAGCGCAGCGGCGGCCGCACGGGTCGCCGGCGCGAGTCCGCCGACTCGGTCTCCGGCGGCGGTCGAGCGGATGAACACGCCGGAGTCGGCCGGGTCGACGTCGATCCTCGCGCGGTCGCCGAGCAGTGCGCCGCCGGAGCGCTTGGAAGTCGGGTCGACCGCGAGCATCGCGACCGTGCGCCCGCGCGCGCGCCACTCGGCCGCCAGCCGCGAGAGCAGCGAGGACTTGCCGACCCCGGGCGGCCCGGTGATGCCGACCACGTGCCCGGGCGCCTCGCCGCCGACCGCGGCGGGGGAGATTGCGGCGAGCAACGCCGCAGCCTGCTCGCGGGAGTCCGGCGAGCGGCTCTCGAGCAGGTTCAGGACGGCCGGCGCGGCGCTCAGGTCATGGTCGCGCAGGCGGGCGCCGAGCTCGGCTCCATCCGGATTCGCCGGCGTCAAGCGGGAGTGGCGATCCCGTTGCGCTCCGCCACCAGCGCCACGATGTCCCGCATCATCCGGTTGAGGTCCCAGTCCTTGGGCGTGTACACCGCGGCGACGCCCAGCTCGCGCAGTGCGTCGGCGTCCGCCTCGGGGATGATCCCCCCGAGCACCACGGGGACGTCCCCGGCGCCGGCGGCGCGCATCGCCGCGAGCACCGACGGGACCAGCTCGAGGTGCGAGCCGGACAGGATCGAGAGCCCGACGACGTGCACGCCCTCCTGGGCGGCGGACGTCGCGATCTGCGACGGCGACAGCCGGATCCCCTCGTAGACCACGTCCATCCCGGCGTCGCGGGCACGGACGGCGATCTGCTCGGCGCCGTTGGAGTGGCCGTCGAGGCCCGGCTTGCCGACCAGGAACTTGAGCCGGCGCCCGAGCGCCTCGCTGACGCCCTCGACCTCGTCGCGGAGCTCGGCGACGTCCTCGCTGGTGACCGCGGCGGCGTCGCCGACACCGGTCGGAGCCCGGTACTCACCGAAGACGTCGCGGAGCGTCTGCGCCCACTCGCCGGTGGTCGCGCCCGCGCGCGCCGCGGCGATCGTCGCGGGCATGATGTTCTCGTCCTCGGCGCGCGCGACCCGCGCGAGCTCCGCCAGCGTCTCGTCGACCGCAGCCTGGTCGCGTTCTGCGCGCCAGCGCTCGACCGCCGCCCGCTGGTCGGCCTCGACCTGCGGGTCGACGACCAGGATCCCGCCGTCCGCGTCAGCCGTGAGCGGGGAGGGCTCGGTCGAGGTGAAGCGATTCATCCCGACCACGGTCAGATCGCCGGCCTCGATCCGCCGCCACCGCTCGCGGTGGGACTCGACCAGTGACGCCTTCATGTAGTCGACGGCCTCCACTGCGCCGCCGTGCTCCGCCACGCGCTCCATCTCCTTGCGGGCGCCGATCGCCAGCTCGTCCACCAGCCCGTCCATCACCTTCGAGCCCTCGAAGATGTCGGGGTAATCGAGCAGGTCGGTCTCATAGGCGAGGATCTGCTGCAGGCGTAGCGACCACTGCTGGTCCCAGGGTCGTGGCAGCCCGAGCGCCTCGTTCCACGCCGGCAGCTGAATCGCGCGGGCTCGGGCGCTGCGCCCGAGCGTCACTGCCAGCGCCTCGAGCGCGATCCGGTAGACGTTGTTCTCGGGCTGCATCTCGGTCAGGCCCAGCGAGTTGACCTGGACTCCGTAGCGGAAGCGGCGCTGCTTGGGATCCTCGACGCCGTATCGGGTGCGGCCGAGCTCCTCCCACAGCTCGCTCATCGCGCGCAGCTTGGCGTGCTCCTCGACGAACCGGACGCCGGCGTTGACGAAGAACGAGATCCGGCCGAAGACGCTGGCCATCAGGTCCTGGTCGACTCGCTCGCGCACGGCGTCTAGCACCGCGATCGCGTTGCTCATCGCGTAGGCGATCTCCTGCACCGGCGTCGCTCCCGCCTCCTGCAGGTGGTAGGAGCAGATGTTGATCGGGTTCCACTTCGGGATGTGCTCCACCGTGTACGCGATCGTGTCAGCGATCAGCCGCATGCTGGGCCCGGGCGGGAACGCGTAGGTGCCGCGCGACAAGTACTCCTTGAGGATGTCGTTCTGGGTCGTGCCCTGAAGCTGCTGCTCGGCGAAACCCTGCTCCTCGGCGGTGACGACATAAAGCGCCAGCAGCCACGCGGCCGTCGCGTTGATCGTCATCGAGGTGTTCATCTGGTCGAGCGGGATCTGGTCGAGCAGCGCGCTCATGTCGCCGCGGTGCGCGATCGACACGCCGACCTTGCCGACCTCACCCCGCGCCAGCTCGTGGTCGGGGTCGTACCCGGTCTGGGTGGGCAGGTCGAACGCGACCGACAGACCCGTCTGGCCCTTCTCGAGGTTTCGGCGATAGAGCTCGTTGGAGCGCCTGGCGTCGGAATGGCCGGCGTAGGTGCGCATCAGCCACGGGCGATCGCGCTCGGGGAGGCGCGGGGAGGGTGTGTCCGGCATACCCGCCATTCTATGGACGAGCGTTCGACCAACGCATCGCTCGGGTAACGTGTCGATATGCCCGATCAAAGTACCGCCGCCACCGAACACTCCCTGATTCAGGAGATAACGGCGCCCTTGGCGAGGCTTCCCGACGACCCAGTGCCAGACGTTGCCGACGTCGATTTTCCGACGGCGTTGCGCGGCTATGACCGCCTCGCGGTCGATGCATACGTCCGCAAGACGAGCCAGCTGGTCGCGGAGCTGCAGGCGACGCGTTCGCCCGAAGCCGCGGTCCGGCGGGCTCTGGGGCGCGTCGGCGAGGAGGTCTCCGGAATCCTCCAGCGCGCCCACGAGACCGCCAACGAGATCACCACGCAGTCGCGCAGCGAGGCCGAGGAGCGGCTTCAGACCGCGCGCCGGGAGGCGGAGGAGATCGTCTCGGGCGCCCGCGCCCGGGTGACCGACCTCGACTCCGAGACCGATCGGATCTGGGGCGAGCGCCACCGGATCGTCGAGGATGCCCGCGAGCTCGCGAGCCAGCTGCTGGCGCTCGCCGACTCGGCCGCCGAGCGCTTCCCGGCCGCCACCGAGGAAACGGCCGTCGCAGCGTCCGAGCCCGGGGCCGAGGCCGAGCCGGCGGCGACATTGGATCACTGGGAGGAAGAGCGCGAGCAGCCCGACCGGTGGGACGCTCGCGAGGAGCACGAGCCCGAAGACGAAGACGTGGACGAGGGTGGGAAGACGAGGGCGATGCGGCCGGTGGTCCCGGACGAGCAGGCGCGGCCGCCCGGACCGGCGCCGCCGCCCGGCGACGGGACCGAGGAGACCCGCAAGCTCGACTAGGCTCCGGAATCCGTGTCCGGCCGCCTGATAGACGTCAAACACCTTCAGCGCGAGCGCGTGATCGGGTGCTTTGAGCTCGACGGCGCACTCATCGACCCGGGGCCGGCTTCATGCCTCGAGACGCTGCTCGCCGAGCTGGGTGATGAGCCGCCGCGGGCGCTGCTGCTGACCCACATCCACCTCGACCACGCCGGCGCCACCGGCTCGCTGGTCGAGCGCTGGCCGGAGCTCGAGGTCTACGTCCACGAGCGCGGCGCGCGGCACCTGGTCGACCCGTCCAAGCTGCTCGACAGCGCCCGCCGGTTGTACGGCGAGGAGATGGACAGGCTGTGGGGCGAGATGGTGCCCGTCCCCGAGCGCAACCTCCGGGTCCTGACGGGCGGCGAGCGCGTGCTCGACGGCGCCTTCGAGGTCGCCTACACGCCGGGACATGCGTCCCATCACGTCAGTTATCTGCACGGCTCGACCGCGTTTGTCGGAGACACCGGCGGAGTACGGATCCGCGAGGACGCGCTGACGATCCCGCCGACTCCGCCCCCGGACATCGACCTCGACGCCTGGCACGAATCGATCGATCGGATCGCCGCGTGGCGACCCGATCGGATCGTGGTCACGCACTTCGGCGCCTACGAGGACGTCAACGCGCAGCTCGCCGAGCTCGGGCGGCGTCTCGACGACTGGGCAGCGCGGGTCCGAGACAGCGAGCGAGATGAATTCATCGCCGGGATCGTCGCCGAGGTGGCGGCTGGTGCGGCGCCGGAGATCCGCCCCAACTACGGCCAGGCGGCGGCTCCCGATCAGATGCACGCCGGGCTCGAGCGGTTCTGGCGAAAGCGCGCCGAAGGCGCAGCTTCAGCCCGCTGAGCCCGGGTATCCTGCCCCCGGATGTCTCAAACGGTCGAGCTTCCGCGGGTGGGAGGACCCGGGAGCGGCTTGGGCGCTGCTTGGCGCGTGATCGTCCTCAACGACGAGTTCAACACGTTCGACCATGTCGCCGAGACGCTCGCGAGCGTGATCCCCGGAATCACCCTGGCCGACGGCTACCGATTCGCCGACAAGATCCACAACACGGGCCAGGCGATCGTGTGGTCGGGCCCGCGCGAGGACGCCGAGCAGTATTGGGAGCGTCTCGACTCGGCGGGCCTGACGATGGCGCCGCTCGAATCAGGGTGATCCAGCAGGATGCTGGGTCGACGCGGTCTCGCGGGCCTAGGCCGGGCCGGCGAGCGCCTTCGTCGCCGAGCGCTTGCCCGGCAGCGCCTTCGCGAGCTGGCGCTCGGGGCTGACGCGCACCACATTCCAGACGAGCCCGAGCTTCTCAAGCGCCGCGATCATCAGACCCGTCGGGTCGGCGATCCGCTCCCACCAGCGCAGGCCGTGGAAGGCGGAGGTCGGGAACGCGTGGTGGTTGTGGTGCCAGGACTCGCCCATCGACAGGGGCGCGAGCCAGAACACGTTGCGCGACTCGTCCTCGATGTCGAATCGCTTGCGACCGAAGAAGTGGCAGATCGAGTTGATCGACCAGGTGACGTGGTGGAGCAGGAACACGCGAACGAACCCGCCCCACAGCAGCGCGGTGAGCGCCGCCCCGAGGCCGCCGCCAATGATCCATCCGAGCGCGAACGGGATCGCGAAGGTCAACACGACCCACAGGCCGAACAGCTTGTCGATCACCCGCAGCGCCCGGTCCTTGACGAGGTCTCCGGCGAACCGCTGGCGGTCCGCGGTGCCGACGGTTTCGAACAGCCAGCCGATGTGGGCGTGCCACAGGCCCTTGACTCCGCCCCAGAAGCCGGGGCCGCTCAGGTGCGGGGAGTGCGGGTCGCCCTCCTGGTCGGTGAACGCGTGGTGCTTACGGTGATCGGCGACCCACGTGATCACCGAACCCTCGACGGCCATCGAGCCGAGCACCGCGATCACGGCCTTGAATGTCCGCGAGGATTCGAACGCGCGGTGGGTGAACATCCGGTGGTAGCCGAGCGTCACGCCGAGGCAGGTGATCACGTACGTGCTGACCAGCAGGGCCAGCTCGAGCGGCCCGATCGCCTCGTTCCAGAGCAGCACGATCGCGACGATCAGCCCGACCAGTGGGAGCGGCACGCCGATCAGGTTGATGATCTTGTGCGGCAGCGTCATCACGGGAGGCTTAGCAGGGCTTTCGGCGATCGTTGTCATCAGCTTGCAACCTCAGGCTCGGGTTCGGGATCCGGCTCGGGCACGGGCTCGAGCGGCACCTCCGGGCCGAGCGCACCGGCGGCGATCTCGTCCTGCCAGTAATACAGCACCGGAATCTGGTAGTGGCTCGAGTGGCGGCGGCGGAAATCGATCATCTCGGGCCCCTCCCAGAAGCGGTACCAGTCCTTCTGCGACTCGAACCACACCATCTGGAGGAGCTTGTAGCGGTCGTCGCGGGCGCGGTGGACCGAGTATTGGGTGGCGCCGTAGCGCATCGACATCGCCGTCACGGCACCGAGATCCGCAGCCATCGCGTCCCCGCGGAAGCCGGTCGCGTACCAGGGGATGTGGACGACGCCCGCCATCCCTACGCCCCGACCTCTGCGTAGATCGCGCCCGCACCTTCGGTGTTCCTGCCGAGACCGGTCTCGGTCGCGCCGACCAGGATCGCGATCTTGCCGAGGTGCTTGTTCTCGAGCATCAGCTGGTGCGCCTCGGGGACGCCCTCGAAGCCCATCGTCCGCCACAGGACGGGCCGGATCAGTCCCTGCTCGATCAGCTCGTTGGCCTTCATCGACTCATACGCGTTGGCGAAGTGCGACCCGAGGATCTCCTTCTGGCGCATCCACAGGTAGCGGACGTCGAAGTCGAGGTTGTAACCGGTGGTGCCAGCGCAAATGACGACCTTGCCGAACGGCTTGACGACGAACACCGACGTCGGGAACGTGGCCTTGCCGACGTGCTCGAAGACGATGTCGGGGGCGTCGCCGAGGATCCCGCGGAGCGCCTTCGAGAAGCGCCGCGACTCCTGGAAGCGAGCCTTTTCCTCCTCGGGCGTCTCGCCGCCCTTGCGCATCATCCCGGCGTACTCGTTGCGGTTGATGTAGCCGGTCGCACCGAGCTGCATCACGAGCTTGCCCTTGTCCTCCGAGGAGACGACGCCGACGCATTCCGCGCCCGCCGCCTTGCAGAGCTGAGTCGCGAACACGCCGAGTCCGCCGGCGGCGCCCCAGATCAGCACGCGGTGGCCGGCCTGGAGCTTGCAGCGGTCGATCAGCATCCGGTACGCGGTGAAGTAGACGAGCCCGTAGGAGGCCGCCTCCTCCCAGGTCAGGTTCTGGGGCTCGCGGCAGCAGCTGCTGGGCCTGGACCTTTGTGAACTGGGCGAACGAGCCCCAGGTCGTCTCGTAGCCCCAGATCCGCTGCGACGGAGCGGCGAGCGGGTCGAGACCGTGGACCTCCGGGTCCTCGTACGAAGCCTGGTTGCAGTGGATCACGACCTCGTCGCCCGGCTTCCACCGCGTGACCCCGGCGCCGACCTTCCAGACGACGCCTGAGGCGTCCGAGCCGCCGATGTGGTGGCCGTACTCGGGGTGGTCGCCGTAGCCGAACACCGACACGGGCTTGCCCTGGGCGGCCCACACGTTGTTGAAGTTGACGCCGGCCGCCATCACGCGCACGATCACCTCGAACGCGCCCGGCTCGGGCACCTCGATCTCCTCGAGCTGGAAAGCGTCCATCGGCTCGCCCTCGCGCTCCTGGCGGATGACCCAGGCGGACATGGTTCGGGGCAGCTCGCCGGGCTCGGTATCGACGTTCGCGACTTGGCTCAGATCAACGGCCAATGGTGTTGCACCTTCCTGGATTTGGGGGCACGGTCTGCCGGCCGGATCGTACCCGTGCGGCCGCGGCGGCGCGCCTTTGAACGTGATAGCGGCGCTCAGGCCACGAGCTCGGCGGTGGGCGCGGGCTCGGCCGGGACCTGCGGCTCGGCGACCGGTACCGCGGAGGCCTTCGCCTTGCGCTCGATCAGCAGCGCCGCGAGCACGGCGCCCACGGCGGCGGCGGTCGCGCTGATCACGAGGCCCGTCGTCATCCCCGCCACGAACGCGTCGTTCGTCGAGGCGACGATCTGGTGCGTGAAGTGCGCGCCCGGGAGCGTGCCGCCCGAGCCGAGCGAGTTGGCGATCGCGGCGCGCGTCGTCGCCGGGACGTGGGGGAGGCTCGAGTCGAGGTGTGAGCGGCCGACCGCGGCGACGATCGCGCCCATCACCGCGACCCCGAACGTGCCGCCGACCATCCGGCTCATCGAGACCGTTCCCGAGGCGACGCCGGCCTTGGTGCGGTCCACGGAGTTCATCGCGGCGGTGCTCATCGGCGACATCACGAGCCCCATCCCGACGCCCATCAGGATGAAGCCCGGCAGCAGCAGGCCGTAACCGGAGTGGGTCGTGATCCCGGACTGGATGAACAGCGCGCCGGAGACGATCAGCAGGCCCGCGACGATCAGCGGCCGCGGCCCGATCCGGTCCGCCAGGCGGCCCGCGATCGGCCCGGCGATGATGATCAGGACGGTCGAGGGCAGGAACCTGACGCCGGCCTGCAAAGGCGAGTAGTGGAGCACGTTCTGCATGTACAGCGTCAGGAAGAAGAACTGGGAGAACATCGCGAACGTGACCAGGAACGCGACCACGTTCGCGCCCAGGAACGAGCGCGACCGGAAGAAGCTGAAGTTGACGATCGGCGCGCGCGAGCGCAGCTCGATCCGGACGAACACGATCAGCCCGATCACCGCGACGGCGAACAGCCCGATGATCCGCGCCGATCCCCAGCCCCATGCGTTGCCTTCGATCAGCGCGAGCACAAGCGCGGTGAGGCTCAGCGTCAGCGAGACGATCCCGGGGTAGTCGACCGTCCGCCCGACGGTCTCGTCGCGGGTCTCCCGCGTCGCGAACAGCGTCACCAGGACGGCGATCGCCGCGATCGGCGGGTTGATGAAGAAGATCGCCCGCCAGCTCACCGACTGGGTCAAAAAGCCGCCGAGCACGGGACCGATCGCGAGCGCCATCGCGCTCACGCCCGCCCACGTTCCGATCGCCATTCCGCGCTGCTCGGGCGGGAACGCCTGAGTGATGATCGAGAGCGTCGCGGGCATCATGAACGCCGCTCCGACGCCCTGGATCGCCCGGAACGTCACCAGCATGCCCTCGTTGGCCGCGAACCCGATCACGAGGCTCGAGAGCCCGAACACGATCACGCCGAACAGGAACATCTTGCGGCGCCCGAAGATGTCGCCGAGCCGGCCGCCGGTGACCATCAGCACCGCGAGCGTGAGCGTGTAGGCGTTGATCGTCCACTCGAGCCCCGACAGTGTCGCGTGCAGATCGCGCTGGATCGACGGCAGCGCGACGTTCACGACCGTGTTGTCGAGCATCAGCATGAACAGCGCGAAGCACATCGCGCCGAGCGTCCACCAACGGCGGTTCTCGTCGGTCACCAGGCGCTCGCGCCTTCCGCCCGCTCGGCGTCCAGCCTCGCCTGATCGAGCGGGGCGCGAGTCATCCGGCTGGTGGGCGAGGATCCGGTCGGTCACGGCGCCGGCTCCGGCCTGCAGGCGGCGACGTCGGGTCGCTTGAGCAGTTCGTCGAGGGCTGTGGCGAGCACGCTCCGCTCGGGGTCGGTGAGACCGCGGGCGAACTCCTCGAGGCCACTGAGGCGAGCGGCGTTGAGCTTCCGGACCACCGCGCTCGCGCTGTCCGTGACCCGGACACGCTTCATCCGCCGGTCCTCGGGATCCTCGCGGCGCTCGACAAACCCACGGCGGACGAGGTCGTCGACCATCCGGCTCGCGGCCGGGAGGGAGACGTGCACGGCCTCAGCGGCCTGCTTCAGCGTGAGCTCCTCGTCGGCGTCGCCGAGGTAGTGCAGCAGCTTGATCTGGGTGAACGAGAGGTCGAGCGCACCGACCGCCTCGAACAGGTCAGCGGCGCAGTTCTTGTGGAGGTGGACGACGACCGCGTACAGATCGCTCGCCAATGCTTGCTCGGACGTCACAGTTGCTTGCACGCATGCAAGTATTGCAGAAGGCGGCAGCGCTTTCGGCACCCGGCGCCCAGGTGCGGCGCTGCTGTTGGTGCGTGGCGCCTACGGCTGCAGCAGCGCGTTGCTGCCGCTCGGGCGCGGATGTCCGACCCGCAGCACCGCGGGCTTTACGCCGCTGGGGAGCGCGGCGGCCGCCTCGGTCGAGGCGTTCGGGGTGATTCCGACGGTGTAGGCGCCGGGCTGGTTCAGGTTGACGCTCAGCTGGGCGGTGGCCTGAGGGTTGATCGGGCCGGTGTCAGCGATCGGCTGCGAGGCGGAGGCGCCGGCGGGCATCACCGTGAGCGACTCGGCGGCTCGCGACTGGTTGGTGATGATCAGGACGACGGGGCCGGCGCCGACGGCGTTCGGCGACACCGACACGCTCTGGTCGTTGATGTACACGGTCAGGTTCACCGGTACGGGCGGCGAAGGATGGTTGGCGAAGTGCGCGCTGCTGCCGCAGCCCGCTATCGCTCCCGTCGCGATGCACGATGATCCCGATCCGCTTGAAGCCCATCCTGAAAAGCTCTCCTCTCCGAGAGGACGAAACCCTAGAGGACCAACTCGCCTCGCGGGGACGAGAATCAGGCGGACCTGGCGATCAGCGTCTTGCGGCGACGCGCGATCCGCCGTAGCTCCCGCTGGAGCTCGTCCCAGGCCTCGGTCTCGACGCGCTCGTACTCCACGCCGCTGAGATCGCGAAGACTGTCTCTGTAGCCCCTCCACGCATCCTGCGTCCCAGCATCGAGTTCGCGAAGCCGGTCAACGTCAAACGCGATCGTGGTCACCCTCAAGACTCCTCTCCTTGACGCCATTTGCGGCAGGTTACCCACGAAGCCGGTCGCCGAGACACGGATTTTCCGCAACGTCAATTGCGTTTCGTCCGACCCGAGGCGTATCACGCGATGCTTGGAACTTCTCGAGGATCCGATCGCCACGGCCGAGTTCCTGGTGATCGACACGGAGACCAACGGGCTGGCCGGCGACGACTGCGTGATGATCGAGGTCGGCACGGTGCTCGTCGGCGGCGGCGAGCTCCACGACCGATGGAGCTCGCTCGTGCGCGCGGGGGTCAGCCTGCGCCGCGGGATCAAGCGGCTCACGGGCATCAACCAGGCGATGCTCGACGGCGCCCCCGAGCTCGAGGACGTCGTCCCGGCGCTCGCCGAGCGGCTCCGCGGCCGCGTGCTCGTGGCGCACAACGCGCCGTTCGACCGCCGGGTGCTGCGCCAGGCGTTCGATCGCGTCGGCGTCGAGTGGCCGGGTCAGCCGGTGCTGTGCACGGCGGCGCTCGCGCGGGTGCTGCTGCCGCTCCAGCGCGAGCGCCGGCTCGGCGCGCTCGCCGACTCGCTCGGGATCGAGGTCGAGACGGCGCACCGGGCACTGCCGGATGCGGAGACGTGCGCGCAGGATCCTCTGCGCGCTGTTCCCGCGGCTGTGCGCGAACGCGGCGACGGTGGCGGACGCGATCGCGCTGCTGCGGCCACGCCGAGCGCGCCGCGCTCGGCCCCGGCGCGCGCGAGCCCGCGACCGGACTGCTGCCGCAGCTCGACTTCTCCGAGCTCCCGCGGGACCCGGGGGTGTACCTGTTCCGCGACGAGGCCGGACGCACGCTGTACGTCGGCAAGTCGATCTCGATCCGGAGCCGGGCGCGCGCCCATTTCGCGCCGTCGAGCGGGCCGGCCGACTGGAGCCCGCACGCCTCGGTTGTCGATTACAACCCGACGTGCTCGGAGCTCGGCGCGCTCGTGCTCGAGAACCGGCTGATCAAGGAGCTCGCGCCGTCCGGGAAACATCCGGCTGACGAGTGCCGACGACCGGCTCGTCTACATCCGCTGCCGGCTCGACATCCCGTTCCCGATCCTCGAGGTCTCGCCGCAGCCCGCGGCGGGCCACGCGGTCACGATCGGCCCGCTCCGTGGCAGGGCGCTCGCCCGCGAGCTCGTCGAGCAGATCGACTCGCTGTTCGGCCTGCGCCACTGCGGCCGCCGGCTGCCGCGCCGCGAGCACCCGTCCGCCTACGGGCAGATGGGCCGTTGCCTGTCTCCGTGCCTCGGGGACCTCGACCCGAACCTCTACCGCCGCCGCCTCGATGACGCGCTACGGCTGTTCCTCGGCGACGGGGCGGTCGCGCTGGTCGAGCACGTCGATCGCCAGATGCGGGCCGCCGCCGGCCGAGCGGCGCTACGAGCGGGCGGCGTGGCTGCGGCGGCGCCTCGGGCGGTTGCGGGTGATCGTCAGAGCGCCTCGGGGGCGTGCTCGAGGCGACCCACGCGCGGCCCCGGCTGGTGCTCGCCGCGCACCCGGCCGACCCGGCGCGACGCGACGCGTTCTGGCTCTCGGGCGGGCGGCTCGTCGACTGGGGAGCGCTGCCGGGCTCGACCGACGCGGTCCACGAGCGCACGGAGGCAGCGCTCCGGCGAGGCGGGCGCACCGGCGAGCTCGGGGCGCACGTGCCCCCGGACGAGATCGACGAGGTGCGGATCGTCGCGACCTATCTCGCCTCGCACCCGGAGGTGCCGCAGCTCGCACTCGACCCGCCGCCGAAGCGCGACGCGCTCGAGCGGTTCGTGCGCGGCGTCAGTCGAACGGCAGCTCGACGACCTGAGCGGAGATCTCGTCGCCGACCGAGATCGTCGAGCCGAGCTCGGCCTCGCGGCGGACGAGCGCGAGCGCGATCGGGCCGAGCCGCGGCGAGACGGTCGCGCTCGCGACGTCGCCCGACCTCGCGCTCGCCGAGCCGCAGCGCGTACTCCGGCTCGACCGGCGCTGAAAGGCGCAGCCCGCGCAGCTGGCGGTTCGGCTTGCCCCGGTAGTAGCAGCCGCGCGACCGTCTCCTGGCCGACGTAGCAGCCCTTCGTGAACGAGACGGCGCGCTCGTTGAGCCCCGCCTCCTGCGGGATCACCCCGTCGTCGAGCTCGACGCCGTAGCGGGGGCGGCCGTGCTCGATCCGCACGCACTCGGCGGTCGCCTCGGAGACCTCCGGACGCGCCGGCCTGCTTGAGCGCTTCGCGCAGCTCATCCGTGCGGCCCGCGTCGCACAGCAGGTCGAGCCCGAGTGTCGGTGCGAATCGCCCGGACCGGAATCCCGTGCAGCTCGAGCTCGACGTGTGCGTGCTCGCTCGCGGGCGAGGCGGGCCACGCCGGCGACGGCGTCCGAATCCGGGCCGATCAGCGAGAGCAGCCCCGCTCGAGCGTGCGCTTGTGCAGCTCGACGTCGTAGCCGATCATCCCGCGGCGGATCAGGTTGAACAGCGGCTGCAGCGCGACGCGCTCGGTGTCGAGCAGCAGTTCATCGCCGACGTCGAGCACCCGCAGGTCGCCGAGCATCTTGCCCTTCGGCGTCAGGAACGCCGCGTAGCAGCCGGTCCCGGGCTCAGCGACTCGACGTCGTTGGTGATCTGGCCCTGGAGGAACTCCTTGGCCTGCGCGCCGGTCAGCGCGAGCTTGCCGCGCTCGGAGCGGTCGAGCAGGCCGCACCGTTCGGTGACGGCCGCGTACTCGGCGGTGGGAGCGATCGTGGTCATGGATTCAAGATAGCCAGGCGATCTGGGCGATTCCTGTTCATATAGCGAAAGAAATCGCCCACAACATGACCAAAATTTGATTTTAGGCGTACCATAATTCGGTGATGGCGGCGCGAGCACCCAGGCCGCGTTGAGCGGACCTCGGCGATCGAGGACTACGCGAAGGCGATCTACGCGCTCGAGCGCCGCGGGGCTCCGAGCCGGTCACGACCAACGCGCTCGCCGAGCGGCTCGGCGTGACCCCGGCTTCGGCTTCGGGGATGGTCAAGCGGCTTGGCGAGCTCGGCCTGGTCGAGCACCGGCCCTACCGAGGGCGTGTCGCTGACCGAGGACGGCAGGCGCGTCGCGCTCGAGGTGATGCGCCACCACCGGCTGCTCGAGCTGTACCTGGTCAAGAGCCTCGGGGTGCCGTGGGATCGGGTCCACGAGGAGGCCGAGGTGCTCGAGCACGTGCTCTCCGAGGAGCTCGAGGAGCTGATCGCGGCCAAGCTCGGCGACCCGACGCGTCGACCCCCACGGCGACCCGATCCCGACCCGCGAGCTGACGATCGAGGAGGGCGACGACCGAGAGCCTCCAGGCGCTCGAGGCCGGCGCCCGCGGCACGTTCACGCGGGTGTCCGATTCCGACCCGGAGATGCTGCGGTGGCTCGCCGACCGCGGGATCGCGCCGGGGGACGAGCTCGAGGTGATCGACAAGCAGCCGTTCGACGGCCCGCTGTTCGTCCGCTTCGGCGACGACGTGCACGTGCTCGGCGGCGCGCTCGCGCGGGCGATGCGGGTGGAGGTGCAGCGATGACCCCGCCGCCGCCTCCGATCGGCGCCCCGATCCTCGAGGGCGTCGAGGCCGGCCCGGTCGCGCTCCGCGAAGGCCTCGAGGGAAGCAGCCCGCTCGAGCGGCTGCTGGCGCGCGGGCGGCTGCGGGCGACGCTCGCGATGCTCGGCCCCGCGTTCGTCGCCTCGGTCGCGTACGTCGACCCGGGCAACTTCGCCACCAACATCCAGGGCGGCGCGCAGCTACGGCTACCTGCTGCTGTGGGTGGTGCTGCTCGCCAACCTGATGGCGATGCTGATCCAGTTCCTGTCGGCGAAGCTCGGGATCGTCACCGACCACAACCTGCCCGAGCTGTGTCCGCGAGCGCTTCCCGCGCGCCGACTCGACCTGGGGATGTGGATCCAGGCCGAGTTGATGGCGATGTCGACCGACATCGCCGAGTTCCTCGGCGCGGCGCTCGGGCTCAACCTGCTGTTCGGCGTGCCGCTGCTCACCGCCGGGCTGATCACCGGCGTGATCGCGTTCGGGATCCTCGAGCTGCAGAGGCGCGGGTTCCGCCGGTTCGAGCTCGCGATCACGGCGCTGCTCGGGATCATCTTCGCCGGCTTCCTGTACGAGACGCTGCGGATCGGCCCGTCGGCGCACGACTCGCTGCGCGGGCTGCTCCCCGGGCTGAGCGGGACCGGCTCGCTGTACCTCGCGGTCGGGATCATCGGCGCGACGGTGATGCCGCACGTGATCTACCTGCACTCGGCGCTGACCAACGGCCGGATGCCGGTCCGCAACGACGCGCGAGCGCCGGCGGGTGCTGCGGTTCGAGCGCCTCGACGTGATCATCGCGCTCGGGCTCGCCGGGCTCGTCAACATGGCGATGCTGGCGGTGGCCGCGAAGCTGTTCCACACCCCGGCGCTGTCGGGGCTGAACACGATCCAGCAGCGCTCACGCCGAGTTCGGGCGCCTGGTCGGCGGTGGCGCGGCGCTGGCGTTCGCGGTCGCGCTGCTCGCCTCGGGCGCATCGTCGTCGAGCGTCGGCACGTTACGCCGGCCAGGTCGTGATGGCGGGGTTCGTCAACATCCGAATCCCGCTGCTGGTGCGCCGCGCGGTCACGATGGTGCCCGCGCTGGTCGTGCTGGCGGTCGGCGTCAGCCCGACCAGCGCGCTGGTGCTCAGCCAGGTGGTGCTGTCGTTCGGGATCCCGTTCGCGCTGATCCCGCTGGTGATGCTGACCAGCAACCGCGAGGTGATGGGCGTCCACGTCAACCGGCGGGCTGACGACGCTGCTCGCCTGGGCGTGCGCGCTGCTGATCACGGCGCTGAACGTGTTCCTGATCCTCCAGCAGTTCGTCGGCTGAGTACGCTTGCGGCGCGATGGCGCTCGCCGACACCTTCGAGCAGATCGTCGACTCGCTGCCCGACGACTGGACCGACCTCGAGCTCGACCTGCGGATCTTCGACGAGCGCCGCTACGTCGACGCGGCGGTGCTGCTCGTCACCTGCAACGCGCAGCCGTACTCGAAGAACGACTGGCACTGGCGGATGCTGGTCGCCCACCGGTTCGGCCACGCGGCCTCGGTGCCGGCGGTCCACGCCGCGCTGAAGCTGCTCGACGACGCGCGGATCGACGGCGAGCTCGCGGTGCGCGAGGACCGCACCGGCCGGGTCGAGATCGTCCCGAGCGATGTGGGGCCGCCCGAGTCGGTGCGCCAGGAGTTCAGGCGCAGCTCCGCGCGCAGTAGGGGCGGCAGGGTGGCGCGCGTGGTCGCGTTCATCCCCGACCTGCTGTTCGGCTCGAACGTGCTGGGGGCGCTGAGCGCGGGCGGGCACGAGGTCGAGCTGGTCGGCCGAGCGCTCGGGGCGCGGTTGGCGCCGACGTGCTGGTCGTCGATCTCACCGCCGACGCGAACGCAGCGGATCGAGGCGACGTCGGCGCGCACCGTCCGGACGGCGTCGCCGCGTGCTGGCCTTCTATTCGCACGTCGAGCGCGACGTCGAGGGCGCCGCCGAGGACGGCCGGGTTCGACTGGTCGTCCCGCGCTCGCGGATGGCGCGCGAGGGCGCGGCGCTGGTCGACCGGCTCTCAGCCTGAGAACGGCTTCGCGGACGCCGCGAGGCTGGGGTCGAACGTGGCCGCCACGTTCGGGGCTTGCGCGCGACGATCCCGAATCGCGCCTCCCATGCCGCCCAGCGCGCAGCGTCGCCGGGTCGAGCACGCCGACGCGGCCGTGCGGGCCGGCGAACGCCGGCAGCAGCGCGGTCAGCTCGGCGCTGACGAGGCGCTGGGTCAAGCCCCGGCACGAGCGACTCGAGGTCGGCGCGCGCTGCGCGCTCGGGTGGTCGAGCGTGTACCCGTAGCCGTCGACGAGCGTCTGCCACGAGTCGGCTCGCCAGCGCCGGGTCGCGGCGCAGCGTCGGCCGGGTCGCGCACACGACGAGCTCTGGGTATGCGGGCGCGCCGTAGTCGTCGACGCGGAAGATCGTGGAAGCCGCGGGCGGCGGCGCTGGAGCGTCACGCCCTCGTCGCTCCAGAACGCGGTCGCGGCCGACGACCCGGCCCGCGAGCAGGTCGGGCGACGGCGTTGAAGCCGATCGTGAGCGTGTGGACGCGGCCGGGGTTGCCGCCCGGCGCCGGCGACGATCGAGTTGCAGGACCGCGGTGTCGCTGGGGACGCCGGTGATGCCGACCGGTCTGTCCCTCGAGGCTGGTCGGGGTCGGCGAACCGCGGCGCCGCGATCACCGCGGCCAGCGGGCGCTGCGACGATCGCCATGATCCCGACGATGTCCGCGCCGTGCTCGCGGGCGATCGCGAGGTCGTGGATGTCGAGGATCGCGAAGTTGACGCGGCCGGTCTCGAGCAGCTTGATCGAGTCGGTCGACGCCGAGGGGACGATCACGTGCAGGTGGACGCCGTCGATCGCGGTCGTGGTGGTGGGCGATCGCCGAGTAGATCCCGGCGTGGACCGCGTTCGGGCGTGAAGTCGAGCACCAGCGACGCGTTGCGGGCTCGGGCCGTCAGCGCGAGGCCGACGAGCCGCACGCCGAGCGAGCCGCAGGCCGCGGCGAGCGTGCCGATCGCGACCGAGACCGAGCGGACCGCGATCGGGCGCGAGCCCAGGGTCGAGGCCGACGAGGCGCCATCGAGCCCGCTCGTAGAATCCGCCACGCGCATGCGCCGCCGCGTCACGTTCAGCCGCAACTCACGCTGTCGCTGTCGCGGACGTGCCGGTGCTACTGCAAGTACTGCGCGTTCGCGACCCACAAGCCGCATCTATACGCGCCGGACGAGGTGCTGCGGATGCTCGACCACGCGGCCAAGCGCCAACGTCAAGGAGCTGCTGGTGCTGACGGGCGAGCGGCCCGAGCACAACGCCGAGGTGGCGGCGCGGCTGCGCGAGCACGGGCACGAGGATTTCATCTCCTACGTCGTGTGGGTTTGCGAGCGGGCGCTCGAGCGCGGGCTGCTGCCGCACACGAACCTCGGCGTGCTCGACCGCGACGACCTGGCGCGGCTGCGCGAGGTGACCGCCTCGCAGGGGCTGATGCTCGAGTCGGTCGAACCCGGACTGGACCGTCCACGCAGGGCTCGCCGACCAAGCACCCGGCCCGGCGGATCGAGACGATCGCGGCCGCCGGCGAGCTGCGGATCCCGTTCACGAGCGGGATCCTGGTCGGGATCGGCGAGACCGAGGAGGAGCGGGTCGCGTGCGCTCGAGCAGCTCGCGGCGCTGCACGCGCGCCACGGCCACATCCAGGAGGTGATCCTCCAGAACTTCGTCCCGCACCAGAGCTACTACGGCCGCGAGCCGGCCCAGATCGCCGACGCGGCGACGCGCGAGTACTGGCGCACCGGGGTGTGGCACGCGGCCCGGAGCTCGACGCGCCGGCGTGGGCGTGCGCGGTGACGATCGAGGACATGAAGCGGCTGGTCGTCGAGGCGCGGCGGCTGATGCCCGACGTCGGCATCCAGGTCCCGCCGAACCTGTCGGACTGGTGGCCGGAGCTGGTCGCGCGCCGGCGCCACCGACCTCGGCGGGCTGAGCGCCAACGGCGACCACATCTCGCCCGAGCACCCGTTCCCGTCGCCGGCCCAGGTCCGCAAGCGGCTGCGCGAGGACGGGTTCGCGCTGACCGAGCGCCTGTGCGTGTACCCGGAGTACATCGACCCGGAGTGGATCTCGCGGCCGGTGCTGGACGTGATCAAGGCCCGCTTCTGGTCGTTCATCCCGCGCCGCGGGATCGGGCCGGCGGGGCGAGCTGATCGGTCGCCGACGACGTCGCGCCGCGGGCGATCGTGCAGCGGGCGCGACGGGCCTCGCGCTGACCGCGGAGGAGCTGACCGCGCTGTTCGCCGAGCGCCGGCCCGAGGTGATCGAGGAGATGCGCGCGGCCGCCGATGAGCTGCGCGCCGAGCTGGCCGGCGACACGGTCACGTTCGTCGTCAACCGCAACATCAACGTCTCCAACGTCTGCGTGGTCGGCTGCGCGTTCTGCGGGTTCGGGCAGTCGCGGCGCTCGCCCGACGCCTACGAGCACTCCGCGGAGGAGTTCGCGCGACGGGTCAACGAGGCGGTCGAGTTCGGGGCGACCGAGATCTGCATGCAGTCGGGGATCCACCCCGACTGGGGCCTCGAGGACTACGAGCGGTGGCTGCGGCTCGCCAAGCAGGTCGCGCCCGAGATCCACCTGCACGCGTACTCGCCGATGGAGGTCGCGCACATGTGCGACGTCAGCGGCCTGGAGCCGCGCGCGGTGTTCGAGCGCCTGCGCGAGGCCGGTCTCGACTCGACGCCCGGGACCGCCGCCGAGGTGCTCCACGACGGCGTCCGCGAGCGGATCTCGCCCGAACAAGCTGCCGGTCGCGCGCTGGGTCGAGATCATCGAGGCCTCGCACGCGAGCGGGATCCGCTCGACCGTGACCGTGATGTTCGGGCACATCGAGGAGCCGTGGGAGCTGGCCGAGCACATGCGCGTGGTCCGCGAGCTGCAGGAGCGGACCGGCGGGTTCACCGAGTTCGTGCCGCTGTCGTTCATCCCGTTCCACACGCTGCTCGGGCGCACCCACGGGATCGAGGAGATCTCCGCGGAGGAGAACCTCAAGCACACGGCCGCGTTCCGGCTGGCGCTCGGCGAGACGATCCCAACCTCCAGGCGAGCTGGGTGAAGATGGGGCTCGACGCGGCGACCGAGTCGCTGCGCTGGGGGGTCAACGACCTCGGCGGGACGCTGATGGAGGAGTCGATCAGCCGGATGGCCGGCAGCTACCACGGCGTCAAGCTCGAGCCCGACGACCTGATCGGCGCCGCGCACCGCGCCGGCCGGCCGGCGGCCGAGCGCACGACCCTGTACGAGATCCGCCGCACGCTACGACGTACGGCGGTAGCCGCGTGACGACGAGCGACCGGAGCGCCCGCGTGCTGTTCGCGGGGGTCGAGCCGCTCGAGGTGTTCGTCGAGCTGCTCTCGGACATCGACGTCCAAACCTCCTCGACCGAGTTCTACGACCGCATCTGCGAGGCGATCTGCCGACTGACGACGATGCGGCGCGCCGCGATCTTCATGGCCGACGCCGACCGCCGGCGGGTGCGCGCCGTCGGCGCGCACGGCACCTCGTTCGAGCAGCTCGCGGCGCTCCGCCCGACGCTCGTCAACACGCCGATAGCGCAGCGGGCGCTGCTCGAGGACCGGGTCGTGGTCGTGTCCGAGCGGATCGAAGAGGAGGTCCCGCCCGAGTACGCCGAGCTGCTCGGGATCACGACGCTGGTGTGCACCCCGCTGAGCGCCGCCGGCCGGGCGTACGGGGTGATCTGCGCCGATCGCGGCGGCGGCCGGTTCGAGCTCTCCGACGGCGAGCGCCACCTGCTGTGGACGCTCGGCAAGACGACCGCGCTGGTCGCCGCCGCGCGCAACGTCACCCGCGAGCAGGAGCGCGCGCGCCACCTCTCAGAGCGGCTCGAGCTCGCGCGGGAGGTGCACGAGCGGGTGCTCCAGCGCCTGTTCGGCGTGTCGCTCGCGCTCGAGCGCCGAGCAGCCGCTGGACAAGGCCGAGCGGGAGCGCTGCCTGGCCGAGATGCAGCAGGCGCTCGCCGACCTGCGCCGCGCGCTCGAGCGGCCGCTCGCCCCGCTGCCCCCCGAGACGGCGACGACGCTCGCCGAGGAGCTCGAGCGGGTCCGCAAGTCGACCGGGATCGGATGTCGCGGTCGACTGGCGCGGCGACTTCACGGTGCCGGTCGACCTCGAGCCGCTCGCCCAGTCGGTGCTGGCCGAGGCGCTACGCAACACCGCCAAGCACGCCGAACCGAGCCGGGTGGAGGTCGCGGTCGCTCGGGACGCCGACACGTTCACGCTCGAGGTCCGCAACGACGGGGTCAAGGACCCGGCCGCGCCGCGAGGGCGCGGTGGATGGGGCTGCGGCTCGCCGCGTTCGAGGCGCAGCAGCACGGCGGCGATCGTCGAGTGCGGGACCTGCGGATGAGGGCTCGTGGCGGGTGCGGCTGGTGGTCGCGCTTCCGCGGGAGCCGAGATGACGCCGGCGGCGCGCGCGCGAGCAGGTCCGCCTGCGGGTGCTCGTCGTCGACGACCACGACGTCGTCCACTGGGGCTTCCGGGTGCTGCTCGCCGAGCAGCCCTGGGTCGAGCGGTGCCTGGCGGCGCGGACCGCCGAGGAGGCGCTCGCGCTGACGCGGACGTTCAGGCCGCACGTGGCTCTGGTCGACCTGTTCCTCGGCGGGATTACGGAGCGGATTTGTGCGCCCGATTCGCGAGGCCTCGCCGGCGACGCGCGTCCTTCTGATCTCGGGCGCCGGCCGGATGGCGCCCGCGGCCGCCCGCGCGGCCGGCGCCTCCGGGTTCATCTCGAAGGACTCCGACGCCCGCGAGGTCGTCGCCGCCGTGCGGAGGGTCGGGCTCCGGGATGACGACGTTCCCGCCGAAGTCCGACCAGCCCGCGCCGGTGCTCTCCGAGCGCGAGCGCGAGGTGCTCGACCTGATCGCCGCCGGCTCGACCAACCGGGAGATCGCCCAGCGGCTGTTCCTCTCGCCGTACACGGTCAAGGAGCACACGAGCGCCCTGTACCGCAAGCTCGGGGCGCGCAACCGCGCCGAGGCCGTGCAACTGGCTCAGCGAATCGGCCTGCTCGGATAGTGTTCCGGCCGTGAGCACCTCCGCACCATCGGTCGCCGGCCGCCGCGTGCTGATCACCGGCGCCGCGCGAGGCATCGGGGCCGCGCTCGCCCAGCGCCTGGCTTCGCACGGCGCCCGGCTCGCACTGGTCGGGCTCGAGCGCGACAGGCTCGACGAAGTCGCGGCGCGTTGCGGCGAGGGCACGTTCGTCGCCGAGTGCGACGTGTCCGACCAGCGCCAGGTCACCGAGGCGATCGACGCAGCCGCCGAGGCCCTCGGCGGGCTCGACGCGGTCGTCGCCAACGCGGGAATCGCGACCGGCGGCCCGCTCAGGCTGCAGCCGGTCCGCAGCTGGCAGCGGGTGATCGAGATCAACCTGCTCGGCGTGATGTACACCGACCGCGCCGCGCTCCCGCACCTCGAGCGCAGCCCGGCTACCTGCTGAACATCGCCTCGGCCGCGGCTGTCTTCCGCGGCCCCGGGGATGAGCGCCTACTGCGCGGCGAAGGCGGGCGTAGAGGCACTCAGCGACTGTCTGCGCGCCGAGGAAGATCCCTACGGAGTCGACGTCGGCTGCGCCTACTTCCTGTTCCTCGACACCGACATGGTCCGCGACGCCGAGCGCGAGATGCCGCGGATGGAGGCGGCGCGCGACAAGATGCCGAAGCTGTTCGGCCAGACCTACCCGCTCGCCCCGGCGATCGACGAGGTCGTGGCCGCGATCGCGGAGCGGCGCCGGCGGGTCTCCTACCCGAAGTGGGTCCTGCGACTGCTGCCGCTTCGGCAGGCGTTCGTCTCGCGGCTGTTCGAGCGCCAGGCCGCCAAGGAGGTCCCCGAGGCGATCCGCGAGTACGAGCAGAGAATTGCCGAGCAGGGCGAGAGCGCCGCGGCCGCGACCGAGCGCACGCGCGAGCTAGCCGGGATCTGAGACCAGCTCGCGGCGCCTGAGCTTGCCCGTAGAGGTCCGCGGCAGCTCGGCGACGAACTCGATCTCCCGCGGTACCTTGTGGCGGGCGAGCCGTCGGCGGACGTACTCCTTGAGCTCGTCCTCGGACACGGACGCGCCGTCGATCAGCACCACGCTCGCCGCGAGCCGCTGGCCGAACGCCTCGTCCGGGCACGCCGAACACGGCGGCGTCGGCGACGGCCTGGTGTGCCGGAAAGCAGGTCCTCGACCTCCTGCGGGAACACGTTCTCGCCGCCGGACAGGATCATGTCGTCGTCGCGGCCGTCGATGTAGAGCCGTCCCTGGGGGTCGAGGTGGCCGATATCGCCGGTGCTCATCAGGCCGTCGATCACCTGCTTGCCGCCGCCGCCCGTGTACCCCTCGAATAGCAGCGGGCTGCCGATGAAGATCCGCCCGGTCTCGCCCACCGGCAGCCCCCGGCCGTGCTCGTCAAGGATCCTCAGCTTGACGCCGGCCATCGGCCTGCCGACCGTGCCGGGAGCGGTTCGGAGGTCGGCCGGCGTCGCCAGCGTGCCGGAGCCGGTCTCGGTCGAGGCGTAGCCGTTGTAGAGGATGTCGCCGAAGCGGTCCATGACCGCCTTCGCGAGCTCGGGCGGAAGCGGCGCGGCCCCGCTCAGGATCATCCGCAGCGACGAGGTGTCGTAGGCGTCGCGGCGCTCGATCGAGAGTGCCATGATCCGCGCCAGCATCGTCGGGACGGCGAGCAGCACGCCGGCGCGATCTCGCTCGATCTGCTCGAGCGTCGCCTCGGCGTCGAAGCGGCGCCGGAGTACCACCGGGGAGCCGAGGCCGAACGCGGCCATCGTCCCGGTGAGGCCGAACAGATGGAACAGCGGCGGGGAGACGACGAACGGCTCCCCGGACGCGGGGAACCCGCCGGATCCGCCCGAGATCGAGCAGGCTCGCCGCAGCCATCGGCGCGAGCGACAGCGGGCGGATCGTCCGGGCCGCTCCCTTCGGGGTCCCGGTCGTCCCCGAGGTGAGCAGGATCATCCGCGCCGGCGAGTCCGGGCCGGGCGCCTCCGGCGCCCGCTGTTCGATCAGGCTCGCGAGCGTCGGACGCGGCGTCTCGCGCTCGTGCCACGCGAGCACTCGGAGCCCGTCGAATCCCGACTCGTCGAACGCGGGCTCGAACTCCTCGTCGTGGATCGCCGCGCTCACACCCTCGCGCCGCAGCACCTCGCCGAGCTGCGGGCCAGCGAAGTCGTTGTTGAGCGGCACGACATCGCACCCGACCCGAGTGGCCGCGATCACGGCGTACAGGAACCCGCGGTGGTTGCGGCACATGATCGCGACGCGATCGCCGGGAGCGCACGCCGTGCTCCGCGTGGAGCGAGCCCGCGAGCGAGCGCGTGTCGTGGTCGAGCTCGCGGAAGCTCAACTGCCCAAGCTCGTCGATCACCGCCGGCCGCTCGCGGATACAGCTCGGCCGCGGCGGCGGCTGCGAACGCCGGCGTCGCCCCGAGCGAGCGGTATGACGAGCAGCGCTCGCGCGAGACGGTCGGGACGGACGGGGCGCACCATCCCTGAGGAGGCGATCGCATCGAGCCCGCCGAGCACTCCGGGGAGCCACGTCTGCGCCGCCCCGGCGTAGGCGGCGAGCAGCCGCTCGACCGGCGCCTGCGCAAGCCGGGCCCCGGCGCCGCCGACGCGCGCCCAGGCGGGGGAGATCGTCCGCGGCCGCGAGGCGACGGCGCGCGCCACGATCCCGGCGGCTTCGTCGGTGCTCATCCCGGGGACGTAGTGCCACATCCGGAACGGCCCGAGCATCGGCGAGCGGACGAGCTGCAGGTGGATCGACGTCGTGGTCACGCCGTCGGCACGGATCTCCGGAGCGACGCCGGCGAGCCATACCTCGAACGCCGCCTTCGAGGCGATGTACGCGCTCCAGCGCAGCGGCGGGAAGTCGACGCCAAGCGTGGCGACGTTGACGATGTGTCCCTGGCCGCGCTCGCGCATCGACGGCAGCAGGCCGAGCAGCAGCCTGACAGGGCCCAGGTAGTTGACGTTGATCGTGCGCTCGAAGTCGTGGAACCGTCCGTAGGACTCGGAGATCCAGCGCCGGATCGACAGTCCGGCGTTGGACACGACGACGTCGACGTGACCGTGGTCGTCGAGCACGCGCGCGACCAGCTCGCCGACGGCGTCGGTGTCGGCGAGGTCGCACGGGTAGGCGAACGCGTTGCCGCCGCCGCCCTGGATCTGCTCGGCGATCCGCTCGAGCAGCTCGGCACGCCGTGCCACCAGCAACACGGTCGCGCCGGCGGAAGCGAGCCTTCTCGCGCTCGCCTCGCCGACCCCGGAGGACGCGCCGGTGATCAGCACGACCTTGTCCTCGACGGCGTCGCGCAGCGCTCCGTCGCCGACGCCGGCGCTGGTCGCGCCGAGCAGCAGCCGCAGGCGCCGCGGCAGCAGCTCGCTCACTTGCGGCGCATGATGCGCTCGACCACCGGCAGCTTGACCGCGTGCGGCACGTACCGCGCGGCCAGCATCGCGGCGCGCATCGGCAGCCCCGGTACGACCACGCGGCTCCCCGAGTCGAGCGCTTCAACGCCGGCGCGGGCGACGTCGGGAGCGGAGACCTTCGCCGGGAACGCCTTCTCGAACGAACGCCCGCCGCCCACCTGCCAGTCGGCGATGTCCCAGAACTCGGTCTCGACCGGGCCTGGGCACAGCGCGGTCACGCTCACCCCCTGGCTCGCGACCTCCTGGTGGATCGCCTCCGAGAAACTGAGCACGTACGCCTTGGCGGCCGCGTAGCCGGCCCCGTAGGGGAGCGGCTGCATCGCGGCGGTCGAGGCGACGTTGAGGATCGCGCCGCGCCTGCGCTCGACCATCGCGGGCAGGAACGACGAGGTCAGCGCGACGACGGCCTCGACCAGAACCTGAACCTGCTCGAGCTCCCGCTTGGGATCCGACTTGGCGAACGGGCCGCCGGTGGCGAAGCCGGCGTTGTTGACCAGGATGTCGACGTCGAGTCCGAGCTCCGTGATCCGACCCGGGATTCGCGAGCGCGAGGCGGGCTTCGAGAGTCGGCAGCGATCGTCTCGGCGCGGATGCCGTGCTCTGCGGACAGCTCGTCGGCGAGTTCGGTCAGGCGCTGCTTGCGGCGGGCGACCAGCACGACGCCGTGGCCGCGGCGGGCGAGCTCGCGCGCGACCTCGGCGCCGATCCCCGCCGATGCTCCGGTGATCAGCGCGGTCGAGTTCCGCGAACGGCTTCGGAAGGCTCATGGCGCCGCGAAGCCTACCCTCCCCCCGAACGGGGGGAAGTCGGTAGCAGCCCTGTACCCGCCCGCGGTCGTGCGAGTAAATGCGGTTTAGATGGCGCTCACGGCGATCCTGTTCCCGGGCCAGGGCAGCCAGTCACGCGACATGCGCGAGTCCGTCGCGCAGGTCAGGCCGGATCTGCTGTCGCTGGTCACAGAGCTGGTCGGGGAGGACCCGTTCCCGCGGGCCGATGACGGCACCGACTTCGCCCAGCCCGCGATCTTCTGCGCGAGCATCGCCGGATGGACCGCGCTCGGAAAGCCGAATGGAGACTTGATGGCCGGCCACTCGCTCGGCGAGCTGGGCGCGCTGGTCGCCGCCGGCTGCCTGAGCGAGTCCGACGGCCTGCGGCTGGTCGTTCTGCGCGGGCGGCTGATGCAGCGGGCCGGCGAGGAGGCCGGCGACGGAGGGATGCTCGCGCTGCTCGGCGCAGGGGCGGCAGAGCACGCCGACGCGCTTGCCGACGCTCACGGGCTCGCGGTCGCCAACGAGAACTCGCCCCAGCAGATCGTGCTCTCCGGCGCGCGGTCCGCGCTGCCCGACGCCGCGACGTCCGCCAAGAAGCTCGGACTGCGCGGGATCGAGCTGCCCGTGACCGGGGCCTTCCACTCGCCGATGATGGCGGCAGCGGTGCCCGAGTTCGCGGCCGCGCTCGAGCGGGTGGAGGTTCGCGAGCCGCGGGTACCGGTGCTCTCGGCGGTGATCGCGCAGCCATTCGACGACGTGCGCAGACGACTTGCTGACGGGCTGCTCAGCCCGGTGCGCTGGCGCGAGACGATGCTCGAGCTGCACCGGCTGGGGGCCGAGCGGTTCGTCGAGGTCGGTCCGGGCCGGGTCCTGACCGGCCTGGCGAAGCGGACGCTCTCCGACGTGGAGCTCGTCAATGCTTGACACGGCTCGCGTCGAACCGGTCGAGCGGCCCGCCGGGCTGCTCCAGGCGCCCGTCGCGCGCGCCGCGTTTCACTCCCTCGCCACCGAGATCCCGCCCGGCCGGCTGACGAGCGCCGAGCTCGCCGAGCGGCTAGGGGTCGCCGAGGAGTGGATCGTCTCGCGGACCGGGATCCGCGAGCGGCCGGTCGCGGCCCCCGAGGACCGCCTGAGCGACTATGCCGCCCGCGCCGGAGCGCGGCGCTGTCGCGCGCGGGGATAGAGGCGGGCGACCTCGACCTGGTGATCGTCGCGACGATGACGCAGGACGAGCTGACGCCTAACGCGGCTCCGCTCGTGCGCCACCTGCTCGGCGCCGACCGCGCGGGCGCGTTCGACGTCGGCGCCGCGTGCACCGCGTTCCTGTCGGGGGTCTCGATCGCGGCCGCCCAGATCGAGACGGGACGGGCGAGGTGGGTGCTCGTCGTCGGAGCGCGACTTCATCACCCGCATCCCGACTGGAGCGACCGCAAGTCGGCGCCGTTGTTCGCCGACGCCGCCGGCGCCGCGGTGCTCGGGCCGTCCGAGGGCGATCACGGGATGATCGGTCCGATCGTGCTCGGCGCCGACGGCTCGCAGCCGGAGGCGATCTTCGCCGAGCACGCCGACCGAAAGCTGAAATGGACGGGCAGGTCGTGTACCGCAACGCGGTCAGCCGGATGTCGGAGGCGACGCTCGAGGCGGTGGAGCATGCCGGACTGACGCTGGACGACATCGACCTATTCGTGTACCACCAGGCCAATGCGCGGATCACCCGGGCTGTCGGCGAGCGGCTGGGGCTGGCGCCCGCCCGCGTCGTCGACTGCATCGAGCGGCTCGGGAACTCGTCCGCGGCGACGCTGCCGCTGGCGCTGTCGACGGCCGAGCGGGACGGCCGCCTGAGGCCAGGCGCGCGGGTGCTGCTCGCGGCGTTCGGCGCCGGGTTCACGTGGGGCGGAGGCGTGATCGAATGGGGCTCGAGTGGCGGTGAGTTGAACGGTGAACGGGTGGCGCTCGTGACCGGAGCATCGCGCGGAATCGGCGCGGCGATCGCCCGAGCGCTCGCGGGCGACGGGTGGGCGGTCGGCGTCAACTACTCCTCGGACCGCCAGGGCGCGGAAGCGGTCGTCCGCGAAATCGAGGCGGAGGGCGGACGCGCGGGCGCGCTCGCAGCCGACGTCACCGACCCGGCCGCGCCCGACGAGCTGTTCGGCTCGATCGAGTCCGGGTACGGCGGACCGGTGCTCGCCCTCATCAACAACGCGGGCGATCGGCAGCCGACGATCTCGTCCCGACCCTCGGCGACGAGCAGTGGTCGGCGGTGATCGACACCGACCTGAAGGCCGCGTTCCGGATGATGCGCCGTGCGCTGGTGCCGATGATGCGCGCGCGCCGCGGCGGATCGTGAACATGTCCTCGGTGGTCGGGCTGCGCGCGAACCCCGGGCAGTCCAACTACGCCGCCGCCAAGGCGGGGCTGATCGCCCTGACCCGGACCGCGGCGGTCGAGGTCGCCCGGCGCGGCGTGACGATCAACGCGGTCGCGCCCGGCTGGATCGAGACGAACATGACCGCCGGGGTCTCGAAGGATCTGCTCGCGGCCGTCCCGGCGAGGCGGGCGGGAACCCCGGAGGAGGTCGCGGCCTGCGTACGCTTCCTCGTCTCCGACGACGCCGCGTACGTCACAGGCGCGGTGCTGAGCGTCGACGGAGGATTGGCGGCGTAAGCCGAGGAATCAGACCAACAAGGAGCAGCAATGCCAGCAGTCACAACAGAGCAGGTCGAGGGGCGAGTGATCGAAACGCTCGCGAGCTTCGGTCCCGACGCGGACGCGATCACGCGTGAGGCGACCTTCGAGGAGCTCGACATCGACTCGCTCGACCTCGTGGAGCTCGCCCAGATCGTCGAGGACGAGTACGGCGTCGTGCTCAAGGGCGAGGACATGAAGGAGCTGAAGTCCGTCGGCGACGCGATCGACCTGATCGTCAGTAAGGCAGCGTGAAGCGAACCGTCGTCATCACCGGGGTCGGCGCCGTCACGCCGCTGGGTGTCGGAGCGCGCGCGCTTCACGAACGCTGGGCGTCCGGCGAGTCCGGGATCGCCGACGGGAAGGGCGCGTGTGACGAGTTCGAGCCCAAGGACCACCTGTCGGTGAAGGAGGCTCGGCGACTCGACCGCTTCTCGCAGCTGGCGCTCGTGGCCGCCGACGAGGCGCTCGCGCAGGCCGGCTGGGACGGCGAGACACCATACGACCCGCTCAGGGTCGGTTGCGTGATCGCGACCGGGATCGGTGGCCAGGAGACAATCGAAACGCAGCTCGACGTGATGCGCGACAAGGGCCCTCGGATGGTCTCGCCGCTCGGGATCCCCGCATACATGCCGAACGCGGCGGCGGCCGGGGTCTCGATGAAGTACGGCCTGCGGGGCCACGCATACGGGGTCGTGTCCGCGTGCGCGGGCGGGGCCCATGCAATCGGGTCCGCCATGCGGATGATCCAATACGGCGACGCCGACGCTGCGGTCGCCGGCGGATCGGAGGCCACGCTCACGCCGTTCGCGTTCGCGTGCTTTGAGTCGATGCAGGCGCTGTCGCCGACCGGCGTCTCGCGCCCGTTCGACGCCCGCCGCGACGGCTTCGTGATGGGTGAGGGTGCCGGCGCGCTCGTGCTCGAGGAGGAGGAGACGGCCAGGGCGCGCGGCGCGACGATCCTCGGCGAGATCGCCGGTTACGGGTCGACGTCCGATGCCTTCCACCTGACCGCCCCCGAGCCCTCCGGAGGCCCGGCGGCGCGGGCGATCGAGCTCGCGCTCGCCGACGCCGGGTTGAGTCCGGACGACGTTGCGTACGTCAACGCGCACGGCACCTCCACGCCCCTGAATGATGCCGCCGAGACTGCGGCGATCAAGCGTGCGCTCGGCGATCGCCGCGCGCACCAGGTCCCGGTGTCTTCGACCAAGTCGGCGATCGGTCACCTGCTGGGCGCGGCGGGCGCCGTCGAGGCGATCGCGACGGCCGAGGCGCTCCGGACCCGGATCATCCCGCCGACGCTCGGCTACGAGGTCCCCGACCCCGACTGCGACCTGGACTACGTGCCGGGCGAAGCCCGGCCGCTGATCGCCGCGAACGGTGGGCCACCGACCGCGATTTCGAACTCGTTCGCGTTCGGCGGCCACAACGTCGCGCTGGTGATCAGAGGGTCCCGCGACCCCGAGGCCGAGTAATGGCCGTCGTCGAGCTCCACGAGCACGTCCGCCTGTCGCCGCTCGAGCGGCTCGAGGCGGTATGCGACCCCGGCAGCATCGAGATCCTGCGCTCGCGGGTGGTCTCCGGCCGGCTCGGCGGGCGCGCGCGGCCGGGCGACGGAGTGGTGGGCGGGACCGGCACCGTCGAAGGGCGCCCGATCGCGTGCTAC
This sequence comes from uncultured Solirubrobacterales bacterium, assembly GCA_963770735.1. GTDB lineage: Bacteria > Actinomycetota > Thermoleophilia > Solirubrobacterales > Solirubrobacteraceae > Palsa-465. The sequence continues at coordinate 227,569 of CAVYRB010000004.1, forward strand.
GCCGAGGACGGCTCGTTCTTCGGCGGCTCGCTGGGGGAGCGGCACGCGGACACGATCGTGCGGGTGCTGCAGCTCGCCGGGCGCGCCCAGGTTCCGGTGGTCGCGTTCGTTGAGTCCGGCGGGGCGCGGATGCAGGAGGGGACGGCGGCGCTCGCCGGATACGGCCGGATCTTCCGCGAATCCGTCGCGCTGACAGGCGTCGTGCCCGCAGATTTCGGTCGTATCGGGGGCGTCGGCCGGCGGCGGCGCCTACTCGCCCGCGCTCACCGACCTGATCCTGATGACCGAGGACGCGGCGATGTTCCTGACCGGTCCGGGGGTCGTCCGCGACGCGCTCGGTGAGGAGGTCGACGCAGTCTCGCTCGGCGGGCCCCGCGTCCACGAGCGCAACGGCGTCTGCCATCTGGTCGCGCCCGACGAGGCGGCCGCCGCCGCGCGAGTGCGGGAGATCCTCGCCTACCTGCCGTCCTGCTCGGCCGAGCCGCCACCGGTCGCGGGACCGCGCGAGCCCGAGCTCCCCGACCCCGGCGCGGTCGTGCCGTCCGAGCCGCGCAGCGCGTACGACATTCGGTTGGCGCTACGGGCGATGTTCGACTCCGGATCGCTGCTCGAGCTGTGCCCGCGGTGGGCGCGAAACGTCGTCACGACTCTGGCGCGCCTCGACGGTCGGCCGGTGGGCGTGGTCGCGAACCAGCCCCACCATCTCGGCGGCGTGCTGGACGCCGAGGCCTCGGAGAAGGCGGCGCGGTTCATCGGGTTCTGCTCCTCGTTCGGGCTGCCGCTGATCGCGGTCGTCGACACACCGGGCTTCATGCCGGGCACGCGACAGGAGCGGGCCGGGGTGATCCGCCACGGCGCCTCGCTGGTGCGGGCGTTCGCCGCGGCGCCGGTGCCGAAGCTGACGGTCGTGCTCCGGAAGGCCTACGGCGGCGCCTACATCACGATGAACTCCCGCGACCTCGGCGCCGACCTGGTGCTGTCGTGGCCCGGCGCCGAGCTCGGGATCATGAGCGCGCGGGCCGCGGTCGGGATCGTGAATCGGCGGGAGCTGCGCGTCGCGTCGGATCCAGACGCCGAGCGCGCGCGGCTCGCCGAGGTCTACGCCGAGGAGCACCTGCGCGCCGACGCGGCCGCGGCCGCCGGCTTCGTCGACGAGCTCGTCGAGCCAGGGGACACCCGGTCGCGGCTCGCGGGCGCGTTGCGCACGCTGGCGAGGCCGCGCGCGTGATCTTGGCCGGCAAGCGGCTGCTGATCACGGGCGTCATCACAAAGGACTCGATCGCCTTCCACGCAGCCGAGCAGGCGCAGCGCGAGGGCGCGTCGGTGGTGCTGACGAGCTTCGGGCGGGTGCGGCGGCTGACCGAGCGCGCGGCCGCGAGACTGTCCGAGCCGGTGGACGTGCTCGAGCTCGACGTCAACCGCGACGAGGACCTGGCCGCGGTGGCGGACTCGCTGCGAGAGCGGTGGGGAGGAGTGGACGGCGTGCTGCACGCGATCGCGTTCGCGCCCGAGGACGCGATCGGTGGCAACTTCATGAGCGCGCCCGCGGAGAGCGCGGTCGAGGCGTTCCGGACGAGCGCGTACTCGCTGAAGGCGCTCGCGGCAGCGCTTGCGCCGCTGATGCCCGCCGGGGGGAGCGTCGTCGGGATGGACTTCGACGCCTCGGTCGCCTGGCCGATCTATGACTGGATGGGGGTCGCTAAGGCGGCGCTCGAGTCGGTCAGCCGGTATCTGGCGCGAGACCTCGGCCCGTCCGGAGTCCGCGTGAACCTGGTGTCCGCGGGGCCCTTGGGCACGGTGGCGGCGCGAGGGATCCCCGGATTCGAGCAGCTCTCGTCGCTCTGGCCGGAGGTCGCTCCGCTCGGCTGGGACGTCGAGGACCCGGGCCCGGTTGCGAGCGCGATCTGCTTCCTGCTGTCCGATTACGCGCGCGGGATCACCGGCGAGATCCTCCACGTCGACGGCGGCTTTCACGCGGTCGGCGCGCCGCGGGAGCCTCAGGGATGAGCGGCCCGTCCGAGCACGTTCAGGTGCTCGTCGTCGGCGCCGGCCCCGCGGGGCTGTTCGCCGCCGCCGAACTGGCCCGTCACGGCGTCCGCGCGCGTGTGGTCGAACGCGCGCCGGAGCCGCATCGCGAGGCGCGCGCGACTGCGATTCAGCCGGGGACGCTCGAGATCCTCGCGCAGGTGGGCCTTCTGGACCGGGTGCTCGAGGCGTCGGTGCAGCTCCCGTTCGCGCGGCTGTTCGATTCCGAGCTCGCACCGATCGGCGAGATGAAATTCGCGGATGCCGGATGCGAGTGGGGGTTTCAGTGCAGCCTGCCGCAGTGGAGCACCGAACGAATCCTCGCCGAGCGGCTGACCGAGCTCGGCGGCACAGTGCAGCACGGGGTCGAGGCCCACTCGCTCGAGACGGAGGACGATCGTGTGCTCCTCAGCCTCGACCACGCCGACGGGACACGAGAGACCGTGTCCGCCGACTGGGTCCTCGGCGCCGGTGGCGCGCACAGCATCACCCGCGAGGAGATGCACGAGCTGCTGACGGGTGACACGTATGCCGGAACGGCGCTGGTCGCCGACGTCGGGGTCAGCTGCACGCTGCCGCGCGACGGCGGCGCCCTGATCGCCACGTCGCGCGGATACGTGTTCCTCTCGCCGCTGCCAAACGAGCGCTGGATCTGCTTCGTCGGCACCCTCGACGAGGAGGAGGCGATGCTGCTCGACCGCGAGAGCGCCGGGGCTGTCGTCGCCGCAGGGTTCGAGCGCCGCCTCGGACGCCGGATCCGCCTGGAAGACGTCGCCTGGGCCTCTCCCTTCCGGATGCACAGGCGGGTCGTGAAGCGGCTCGCCGCCGGGCGGTTCTTCCTGCTGGGCGACGCCGGGCACCTGTCGAGCCCGTTCGGCGGAGAGGGGCTGAACTCCGGCCTGCACGATGCCCACAACCTCGCGTGGAAGCTCGCGCTCGATCTGCGCGCCCGCGCCCGCCCCGCGCTGGTCGAGAGCTACGGCTCGGAGCGGCTGCTCGCCGATCGGCACGTGCTCGAGGTCTCGGACGACCTGCACCAGCTCGCCGCCGGGGTCGTCGAGGCCGCACGCACCGGCGAGGAGCCGGACTTTCCCGCGCCGGAGGAGCAAGCGGCGATCGTCAGGGCGCGTTCGATGATGGACTTCTCGTACGCGGGCACGCCACTGGTCGGCGCAGACGGGCGCCCGGACGGAGCTCCGCTGCCCGGCGACCGCTACCCGGACCGCGCCTCGCTCCCGGGCACGGCGCACCACCTGCTGCTATTCGGGGAAGCCGACACGCCGACGCTCGAGCGGCTGTGCCGGCGGTGGGACGGTCTCGTCCAACTCACCCCGGCGAACGGCCGCGGAGCCGGAATGCTCGACGCCGGCGCGCTGTTGATCCGGCCCGACGGGTACATCGGCTTTCGCGCCGCCACCGCCGACGCGGCGGGGCTGGGCGCGCTTGACTCGCACCTCGAGTCCTATCTCGTTCCGAGCTAGCGGGCCTCCAGGACGGTGAGGTCGAGCCGGGCCAGGATCTCGGGATCGGAGACGAAGTCGAGCTCGATGATCCTTCCGCCGGCGACGGTTGCGGCGGCGATCGAGAAGGGCTTGCCGTCCTTGAGCGTGACCATGCCGGCCGCCCCGTTGATCAGTGCGGGGCGCTGGACGAGGTCCACTCGCCTGAAGGCGAGCGCACGGCTCGCGACCGTCTCGGCGCCACGCAGCTCGAGCGAGACTCCCGCCGGCACGCCGGGCCCGCCGTCGGCCCGCAGCACCACGTCCGGGTCGAGCACCGCGACGAGCGCGTCGAAGTCGCCGTCGCGAGCCGCCGCTACGAACGCGTCGATCACCTCGCGCTGGCGGGCGACGTCGGGTTCGCTCTCCGGGGCGCGGCCGCGGACGCGGCGCCGGGCCCGGCTCGCGAGCTGACGCGCCGCAGCGGGCGAGCGGTCGACGATCGGGGCGATCTCATCGAACGTGATCCCGAACATGTCGTGCAGCACGAACGCGAGCCGCTCGGGTGGGGTAAGCGTCTCCAGCACGACCAGCATCGCGAGGCCGACCGAGTCGGCGAGCAGCGCTTCGTGCTCGGGGTCGACGCCGTCCGCCGGGTCGACGATCGGCTCGGGCATCCGCGGACCCCATGGCTCCTCGCGCCGGGTCCGGCGCGAGCGCAGCATGTTCAGCGAAAGCCGGGCGACGACGGTCGTCAGCCAGGCGTCCAGGTTGTCGATCTCGTCCGCGTCCGACCGGCTCAACCGAAGCCACGCCTCCTGGACGGCGTCGTCGGCCTCGCTCAGCGAACCGAGCATCCGGTACGCGACGGCCCGCAGCCGGGGCCGTTGCTGCTCGAACCGTTCCGCCAGCAAGTCCTGTTCACTCACCACGTCACCTGCCTGTGTCGCTCAAGGGGGTCATAGCACTAGACCCGCCACCGGCCGCGGGTGTGACAACCGTTCAGAGCACGAACGGGATCAGCATCTTCGTGTGCGCCTTGTAGCCGGGGTACGCGGACGGGAACGTGCGGGTCATCGTTTGTTCCTCTACCCGTGCGCTGTAGAAGAAAAATATCCCGAGGGCCACGAGCGCGATCAGCCAGTAGAGGGTCGTGGCCAGCGCCGAGCCGAGGATCGCGACCAGAATCCCGGAGTAGATCGGGTGACGCACGAACCGGTACGGCCCCGAGGTGACGAGCTCGGGCTCGTCCTTCTCGGTCATCGGCATTCCCCAGTTCCGGCCGAGGTAGATCCGTGCCCAGACGGCGAGGCCGAGACCGGCGACGAACAGGACCAATCCGACGATCTGCACCGGCAGGCTGTGGACCATGAGGCTGTCGCTGCCCCGGACCAGACGCAGCAGGACGAACACGACGATGATCAGGCCGGCGGCCGGACGCGAGCGCTGGTTGCGCGTCCCGGCCTTGGCCGTGGCCGCCGCGATCAGCCAGTAGATCCAGAACGCGGCCCACGCGGCGAGCACGAATGTGGTCATCGTCCGGAGCGTAGGAGCGCGGGGCGGCCGGCGAAAGTGCCGGGCGGACGAAATCACCCGTGACGTTTGTCATTCCCTGAACGCGAGCCGGTATCCGTACGCTGGCGCGATGGAGCGGTTCCTCGCCCACGAACGGAACGTCCGGGCGTGCGCGGTGCTCGGGGCGGTGACGATCGCGTTCTCGAGCATCCTCGTCCGGCTCAGCCACGCCTCGCCATCGACCGCCGCGATCTTCCGCTGCGCGTACGCGATCCCGATCCTCGGGCTGCTCGCGTGGCTCGAGGACCGGCGTCTCGGGCGCCGGTGGTGGTCCGAGCGGCGCTTCGCGGTCGGCGCCGGCGTGTTCTTCGCCGCCGACCTGATCCTGTGGCACCACTCGATCGGCGATATCGGCGCCGGGCTCGCGACCGTGCTCGCGAACATCCAGGTCGTGCTCGTACCCCTGGTCGCGTGGATGTGGCTGGTCGCGACGGCGCCGCTGCGGCGGCCGCGCGGCTACGCGATCGCGGGCGCGTCCGGAAGGCGCTCGAGCGCGGCGGCCATGTCCGCCTCGGAGAACTCCGGGTCATCGAGCCGCCCCGCGAGGAACGCGTCGTATGCCGCGAGGTCGAAGTGACCGTGGCCGGATAGCCCGAACAGGATCACCCGCTCGTCGCCGGCCTGCTTGGCCTCCTCGGCCTCCTCGAGCACCGCGCGGATCGCGTGCGCCGGCTCGGGACCGGGGATGATCCCCTCGGTCCGCGCGAACCGCGTCGCAGCCTCGAAGATCTCATTCTGTCCGTACGCCCTGGCCTCGACGACGCCGGCACGGACGAGCCCGCAGAGCATTGGCGCGTCGCCGTGGTAGCGCAGCCCGCCGGCGTGCACGGGCGGTGGCACGAAGTCGTGTCCGAGCGTGTACATCGGCATCAGCGGCGTCAGTCCGGCGGTGTCGCCGAAGTCGTACCGATACGCGCCGCGGGTGAGCGTCGGGCACGCGGCGGGCTCGGCCGCGAGGAACCGCACCGTCGAGTTGCCGCGCAGCACGTCGCGGATGAACGGGAACGTCAGCCCGGCGAAGTTCGAGCCGCCCCCGACGCAGCCGATCACGACGTCGGGCTGCTCGCCCGCCATCTCCATCTGCGCGATCGCCTCCTGCCCGATCACGGTCTGGTGCAGGCACACGTGGTTCAGGACCGAGCCGAGCGAGTAGTTCGTGTCCTCGCGGCCGGCGGCGACCTCGACCGCCTCGGAGATCGCGATCCCGAGCGATCCGGTCGGATGCTCCTGGTTGGCACGCCCCCCGTTGGTCAGCTCCGACGGTGACCGGTGCACGGTCGCGCCCCAGGTCTCCATCATCGAGCGCCGGTAGGGCTTCTGGTCATAGCTCGAGCCGACCATGAACACCTCGCACTCGAGCCCGAACAGCGCGCACGCGAACGCCAGCGCCGATCCCCACTGCCCGGCGCCGGTCTCGGTCGAGAGCCGTTTGATCCCCGCCTGCGCGTTCTCGTAGGCCTGTGCGACGGCGGTGTTCGGCTTGTGTGAGCCGGCGGGCGAGACGCCCTCGTACTTGTAATAGATGTGCGCCGGGGTGTCGAGCGCGCGCTCGAGGGTGCGGGCGCGGAACAGCGGGCTCGGCCGCCACTGCTTGTAGACCTCGCGAACGGGCTCGGGGATCTCGATCTCGGGCTCCGGCGAGACCTCCTGCATGATCAGCGCCATCGGGAACAGCGGCGCCAGATCGTCGGGGCCGGCGGGCTCGAGCGTGCCGGGATGAAGTGGCGGGATCGGCTCGCCCGGGAGGTCGGGGAGCAGGTTGATCCAGTGGGTCGGGATCTCGCTCTCTGGCAGCAGGTATTTGACGGTGTCGTCGCTCATGGTGCGGAACCTACCTGAAAAGGTCCTCGCCGCTCGGACGAATCAGCGCGGCTGCGCCCGGGCCGTCCTCGGCGGTCACGTGGCGGCGCGCGCCGCGGACCAGGACGACGGGCTGGGAGCCGTCTTTTGTGCGCGTCAAGTCGGCCGCGGCCGCGAGCTCGTCGGCGACCGCGATCCAGGTCGCGTGCATCTCCCGTCCGGCCGCGTCGGGCAGCCCCCGCCAGTCCTCGAGCGTCCGCAGCCCCGCGCATCCGATCGCGACGTCGGTCTGGCCGTGTCGCCACGCGCGCCCGAACGAGTCGGTGATCAGCACCGCGGGGGCGACCCCGGTTCGCGCGTGGAGCCGAGCCCTGAGCGCACGCGCGGAGCCGTCCGGGTCGAGCGGCAGCAGCACGATCCGATCCTCGCCCGGGACGTTCGAGGCGTCGACGCCGGCGTTCGCGCACACGAACCCGTGGCGCGTGACGGAGATCAGCACCCCGCGGGCGGCGCGCAGCACCTCGGTCGACTCGTCGAGCACCGCCTGGACCTGGCGAGGGTCCTTGTCGAGGACGGCGGCCAGCTCGGTCGCCCGGGTGCCAGGCACGATCTCGGCGAGTGCGCGGGTGCGACCCTCGGTTTTGGAGACGATCTTGTGCGCGACGACTAGCACGTCGCCGTTGGCGAGCGGGCCGGGCTCGTTCACGAGCGCCTCGGCGAGCAGGTCCGCGAGGTCGTCGCCCTCGACGACCTCAGGCAGCCCCTCGACGGCGGCGGCGCTCAGCACCTCGCGAGCAGCGCCAGGGTCCGGCGCGCGCGGTCGCGGACCGAGCCGAGCGCGCCGAGGTCGTCGGGCGTGTCGATGTCGAGCGCGAGCGACGGGACGTGGACGATCTCGGCGCCGATCCCCGCGGCGCGCGCGTGCTCGAGATGGCGGGCGCAGCTCCCCGGACCGAACGACGACGCGAGCGCGGTGGGGGGTGTGAGCAGCAGCGCGTTGGTGCCGGTCCCGTGCCGGTCGGGGACGATCAGCACCGACGGCGACGTCGCGGGGCGGCCGAGCAGCTCGTCGACCTCCGCCGGGTCGAGCGCCGGGCAATCTCCGGGGACAAGCAATGCCCGCTGCGCCCCGAGCGCGATCGCAGCGCGAACGCCCTGGGCCGCGGCGGGGTTGTGACCCTGCTCGCGATCCTCGATCGCGGTGGCGCCGTACGCGTGCGCGAGCTCCCGCGCCCGCTGGCCGGCGCTGACGACGATGATCTGCTCGACCGTCGTCGCGCCGAGTGCCTCGAGCACGTCCAGCAGCATCGCCTCGGCCAGCTCCTCGCGGGTCTCCGGATCGATGCCGGGGCGCAGACGCTGCTTGGCCAGGGAGAAGTCCTTGACCGGGAGCACCGCGAGCGTGCGCATCAGCGGCGAACGCTAGCTGAGCGCGAGCGCGAAGGAGAGCGTCTCGCGCGCCAGACGGCTCCGGCCCTCGGGCCCGTCCATCATCACGTCGGTCTCGAGCACCGGAACCGAGGCGGTCCGCTGATCGGCGACGAGGCCGTCGATCACGCCCTCGTAGTGGTCCGCGACTCCGGAGCTCGTGAGCGGCTGGCCGGCCCAAACCATGAACGGCTCGGTCGGGCCCTTGACCACGGCCCCGCGCACCAGCGGGCTGACCGCGACGATCGGCGACGGGCTGTCCTCGAGCGCGGCGCGAAGCTCCGGGATCGCGAGGATCGGCCCGATCGAGATCACCGGGTTGGATGGCCCGATCACGATCGCCCGGGCGGTCGCGATCGCCTCGAGCACGTCGGGGGTGGGGGAAGCGGCCGCGGCTCCGCGGAACTCGACGTCGTCAACCGGGCCCTCGCCACGTCCCTGGATCAGGAACTCCTGCAACGACCACCAGCGCTCCCGCGCGAGCACTCGGGTGCGGACGGGCTGGTCGCTCATCGGGAGCACCCGGGCGGTCACGCCGAGCCGGGTCGCGATGCTCGCCTGTGCGTCGGTCAGCCGCTCGCCCGCTCGGAGAGCCCGGGCGCGCTCGAGGCCGATCGCGAGGTCGCGGTCACCGAGGTTGAACCAGACCTCGACGCCGATCTCACGCATGCCGTCCATCGTGTTGAACGTGTCGCGCGCCAGACCCCAGCCGCGCTCGTCGATCCGGTCGGCGAGCCAGAACGTGATCAGGTCGGGGTCGGGGGAGACGTACGCGTTGTAGATCTCGACGTCGTCGCCGGTGTTCGCGATCACGACCAGCTCGTCGGCGCCGACGACGTCGAGCATTCCGCGCGCCAGCTTCGCTCCGCCGGTCCCGCCGGCGAGCACGACTACGGGGCTACTCAAGACCGGTGATCCGGATGCCGGCCCTGACCTTGTTGCGCACGTTGATCGAGATGATCAGTGGCGTCAGCTGCTCGACGATCCGGGCCATCTCGAGCGGCCCGCAGTCGACCGGCCGCAGCCCGTCGATCTTGTCCACCAGGTCGGCGACCTTCTGCTTGTCCTCGCGCCGGTCTCCGCAGATCAGCACGTCCTCGTTCAGCTGGTGCTCGAGATCGCCGAGCAGCGCCGCGCTGACCGTGTGAAACGCCGATACGACGCGGACGCCCTCGGGAACCATCTCCTCGGCCTGCTGGGCCGCGGACCCCTGCCACACCCCCAGCGTCCGAGTGGCCTTACCGCCGACCGCGGCCGCGAGCGGCACGGTGGCGTCGACCAGCAGCTGTCCGGGTTTCAGGTGGTCCTTGAGGTTCGTGAGGTTCTCGGATTGGTTGCGGAAAGGCACCGACAAGATCACGATCTCCGAGTCGCGCACGGCGTCGGCATTCTGGGCGCCCTGGCAGCCCGCGCCGGGCGCCGATGCCGCTGCTCGTGCCGCCGCCTCCTGTGCGCGCTCCTGGTCGCGTGAGCCGATCACGACCGGCACCCCGGCGGTTCCCAGCCTGACCGCGAGCCCGAATCCGAGGGCCCCGGTGCCGCCGACGATGCAAACCGGTGGAGCCATGGCGCGCCAGTGTATGGTTCCGCCGCTGATGGAGGAGTCCCTCCAGGTGGGAATCGAGAGCACGACCGAGTTCGAGGTCGACGGCGGCCTCCTCACAGATGTCGGCGGGACGATCCCGTCGTCGGTCCTTTCGACGCCTGGAATGATCGCGATGATGGAGCGGACCGCGTCGATGCTGGCGTACCCCCGGCTCGAGCCGGGGCAGGCTACGGTCGGCTTCGAAGTCTGCATCAAGCACGTCGCGGCAGCTCTCCAAGGGTCGCGGTGTACGGCACATGCCCGGCTCGAGGAGATCGTCGACGGGCGCAAGCTCCGGTTCGCGGTCGAGGTCGTCGATGCCGACGGTCGCACGATCGGGGTCGGCAGTCACGAGCGGCGGATCGTCGCGGGGGTGCCGCGGTGAGGCGGACCGGCGCGGTGGTTGGGCTCCTCGCCGTGGTGGCCCTTCTTGCTGCCGCGGGTGCCGGCGCCGCGGTGCGCCATCACCGGCCTCATGGCCATCCCCTGCGAGTGAAGTCCTCGTCGATGTCCCAGAACGCCCAGCAGATCACCTGGCGGCTCGAGATGGCGAGCTCGTTCTCCCCCGGGGCGCTCGCGAAGGACGGCCGGACGCTGTGCATGCTGCGCGAGCGCGTTGGAGACGGCAGCGTCGCCGGATCACTGTGCATGTACGGCCCGAAGCCAGGGGAGCGGAGCCCGCGGCTGTTCTACAGCCGGGTCACCGCCTCGGGCCTGAGCCCGGGCACGCGGATCGCGGCGACGATCGGCCGGTCGAGCTCGAAGACGCTCACCGCCACGTTTCTGCCTGGCGCGATCGGCACCCAGTACGTCCCGATCCGCTGGCAGGTGAACAGCACGCTGAAGGCGAGCGCCTGCGCGAACGCGAAGCCCGGCCAGAGCCGCTGCTTCACCCTGTTCCCGTCGAGGCCGGCGCTGTTCAAGATGCACGTCCCGCAGGTCGTCGGGTGCGTTGCGTCGGGCTCGTCGCTGATCTACAGCGGCCCCTCCAACCAGCACGAGATCGCGCTGACGTTCGACGACGGGCCGTGGAACGCGCCCCCGATGAGCGACTGGGTGAATCTGTTCTCGCGCGAGCACGTGCCGGTCACGTTCTTCGAGATCGGCGACCAGATCAGCGAATTCGACCCGACCGGTGCGGTCGAGCGCCAGGCGCTCGCCGACGGCGACATGATCGGCGACCACACGTGGACCCATCCGGACATGACCCGGCTGTCGACAAACGAGCAGACCTCGCAGCTCCAGTTGACGGCGGACGCGATCAAGCGGGCGACCGGCTTCTCCACGTGCATCTGGCGCCCGCCGTACGGCTCGGTCAACAGCCAGGTCGTCTCGCTCGCCCGCTCGCTCGGCTTGATCACCGTTCAGTGGGACGTCGACACGGTCGACTGGTCGCTGCCGGGCACGGCGACGATCTATCAGCGCGCCGTCGGCGGCGCGCACAACGGCGCGATCATCCTCCAGCACTTCGGTGGCGGTCCCCGTTACGAGACGTTCGCCGCGGTTCAGCAGGAGATCCCGAAGCTCCAGAGCGAGGGCTATCAGTTCGTGACGATCCCGCAGATGCTGGGTCTTCGGCTGATCTACCGCTGAGCGGCGCGCTCCTAGAATCGACGGCGTGACCGAGCTTCCCACCAGCGTGCTGATCCGCGAGGTCGGTCCCAGGGACGGTTTCCAGAACGAGCCCGAGGTGATCGCGACGGCCGACAAGGTCCGGCTGATCGACGCGCTCGGTGAGACCGGGTTGCGGCGGATCGAGGTGACGAGCTTCGTCCGGCCCGACGTGATCCCGCAGCTGTCCGACGCCGAGCAGGTGCTCGAGGAAATCTCGCTTCCGGCAGAGGTGTCCGTCAGCGTTCTGATCCCGAACGAGCGGGGGCTCGAGCGGGCGCTCGCTCACCGCGAACGCTTCCAGGAGATCAATGGCTTCCTCTCGGCGTCCGAGTCGCACAACCAGAAGAACGTCGGTCGCGCGGTATCCGAGTCGCTCGACGGGCTGCGGAGGACGTTCGCCCGGGCGCGCTCGGACGGATTGCGCTGCGAGGGCGTGATCTCGACCTCGTTCGGGTGTCCGTACGAGGGCCAGGTGCCGGCGGAACGGGTGCTGTCCCTTGCCTCGGCTCTCATCGACGCGGGCTGTGATGAGCTCGCGTTCGGCGACACCACCGGGATGGCCAACCCGGTCCAGGTGCGGGAGTTCTTCGCCGCCGCGTTCGAGCGGCTGCCGGGGGTTGAGCTGACCGCGCACTTTCACAACACGCGCGGTCAAGGTCTCGCCAACGTACTCGCCGCGCTGGAGGCCGGCGTCGTGAGCTTCGAGTCCTCGTTCGGCGAGCTCGGGGGGTGCCCGGTGCCGCCGGGCGCGACCGGCAACATTGCGACCGAGGACCTCGTCTCGATGCTCGAGGAGATGGGGGTTCGGACGGGCGTTGACCTGCCTGCCCTGTTGGCTGCGTCGCGGACGGCGCAGGAGACCCTCGGGCGGCCGCTGGGCAGCCACGTGCTGACCGCCGGCCCGGTGGAGTGGAGGTAGCGGTGGCGGATGTTGAACACGGAGACGCGGTCGTCGGCGCGGTCGAGCGAGCGGTGTCGGGTGGCCCCGAGCGCCACCGCGAGAAGGCCGCCGAGCAGGGCAAGCTCCCAGTCCGCGCACGGGTCGAGCGACTGCTCGACCCCGGCTCGTTCTCGGAGGAGGGGCTGCTCGCGAACTGGGAGCAGGACGGACTCGGCGCCGATGGTGTCGTGACCGGGCTGGGGACCCTGGGTGGAAGGCCGGTGGCGGTGATGGCCAACGACCCGACGGTTAAGGCGGGCTCGTGGGGCCCGAAGACGGTCGAGAAGATCCTCCGCATCCAGGAGCGCGCGCTGTCGCTACGGGTGCCGCTCGTGTACCTCGTCGACTCCGCCGGCGCGAGGATCAACGAGCAGGTACAGATGTTCCCCGGCCGGCGGGGCGCGGGTCGCATCTTCTACAACCAGGTCCGGCTGTCGGGCGTGGTGCCGCAGCTGTGCGTGCTGTTCGGTCCGAGCGCCGCCGGTGGCGCCTACATCCCGGCCTTCTGCGACGTCGTGATCATGCGCGACGGCAACGCGTCGATGTACCTCGGCTCTCCCCGGATGGCCGAGATGGTGATCGGCGAGAAGGTGACGCTCGAGGAGATGGGCGGCGCCCGGATGCACACGTCGAAGAGCGGCTGCGGCGACGTACTCGTCTCAAGCGACGAGGAGGCGATCGACTTCGCCAAGCGCTACCTCGGATACTTCCCGGGCTCGTTCGCCGAGGAGCCACCGGGAGCGCCGCCGGCGGAGCCGGTGGCGACGGAGTCGATCGCCGAGCTGATTCCCGCCGATGAGAACAAGCCATTCGACATGCGCGAGCTCGTCGAGCGGCTGATCGATGCGGACTCGTTCCTCGAGATCCACGCCCGCTGGGCGAAGGAGGTGATCGTCGGGTACGCGCGGCTAGACGGCCGCGTGATCGGGATCGTCGCCAACCAGCCGAAGGTCAAGGGCGGGGTCCTGTTCGTCGACTCCTCCGACAAATGCGCCAGGTTCATCTGGACCTGCAACGCGTTCAACATCCCGCTGCTGTTCCTCGCGGACGTGCCCGGCTTCATGATCGGCACCCAGGTCGAGCGCGAGGGGATCATCCGACACGGCGCGAAGATGATCAGCGCCGTGTCGGAGGCGACCGTCCCGAAGCTCTCGGTGATCGTCCGCAAGGCATACGGCGCGGGGCTCTACGCGATGGCCGGGCCGGCCTTCGAGCCCGACTGCTGCATCGCGCTGCCGTCAGCCTCGATCGCCGTGATGGGACCGCAGGCGGCGATCAACGCCGTCTACTACAACCAACTCCAAGGGATCTCCGACGACGGTGAGCGCGCGGCGAGGACCGAGGAGCTGCGCGCCGAGTACGCGAAGGACATCGACATCCTGCACCTTGCTTCCGAGCTCGTGATCGACGCGATCGTGCAGCCCGAGGAGCTGCGGGCGGAGCTGGTCCGGCGCTACGCGCTCGCGGCGGGCACGGACCGCGAGTGGCCCGCGAAGCACAATCCGGTGCATCCCGTATAGCCACGGGCGAAAGTACCGATTAGCAGGCTCTTTACTCCGGCTGACTCCGACTGAATCCGGCCGAATCAGGGGGTTACTGGCGCGCATCTGGCGCACGGGCCGGAGAAAAGAGGCGGGGCGCTGACCGGTATTCGTGCGTCCGGGCCTGCGCCTACGGTTGAACGGAAATGCCTTACGCGCTGGAAGACTCCTGGACCAAGCTGGCCCGCGGCAACGAGCACATGGCCGCGCTGGCGCTGGAGTGCGAGGAGTATCTGGCCGCGGGCCCAGCGTTCAACGCAGAGGCGTTCTACAACCCCGAAGCGGGCACGGTCGCGCCCCAGTTCTCGGCCGATCCCCTGCCACCAGCTCGCATCGGGGCAATCGTTGGCGACGTTGCACAGAATCTGCGTTCCGCTCTCGACGTCGCCGCCTGGCAGCTCGCCATCGCCCACGACGAGGAGGCGGCACGGAGCCATCGGAACCGGGTCACGTTTCCCCTGACGCATCGGCCGGGGGAGTTCGGGAAGCCTCACTCCGCGCTCCGGTTCTTCAGCGAATCGGCACGGGGCGTGATCGAGCGGCTACAGCCGGCGACTAGACGGCTCCCGGCCATTTGAGGATCTCGATCCTCATGAGCTTGACGGGCTCGCCATTCCGGTTCTCGTCGTGGTAGCGGCGGAGCTCGACCTTGACGCCGTTGACATCGAGAACACTCTCCTGTCCTTCGCGGAGTTCGACTTCGTGGCCTTGCGCCCGGAAGTAGGGCAAGCCGACATCTGGGTTCTTGACGTAGAAGTACAACGTCCTATGTTGCGTCGGGTCCCCGGAATGCTGACGTTGGGCCTTGATGATGATCCCAACCGGGTTGGTGTTGGCCCCGATCAGTACGCTCCCCGGCTTGACGACCTCGGGCAGGGGTGACGTGATCCTGTGGCACGGGCTGTCGTGAGTATTGCCCGGATTGTTCGCGTGGCTGCCTGGACACCTCTCCACCGTTATGGTCGCTTTGCTGCTGTTGCGGATCCCAAGCGAGACTCTCTTGGTGCACCCGAACACGTGGAAGCACGTGGCGCTCGCCGACCCGGACATCCCCGTCAAGACCAGTCCGCCCGCGATCAGCGCGGCCAACGCCGTGATCCGCAAACGCGAGTACTTCGAGGTTCGTTCCATAGCTGCCCCCTTTGGACGCGCCCAGTGGGTAGGGGACGCATTCCGAATGCACGCCCCCGTGGTGTGGCAAACACTCTTCGGCGGGCCAGGCTAGCATCTTGTTGAC
Source organism: uncultured Solirubrobacterales bacterium (assembly GCA_963770735.1). GTDB lineage: Bacteria > Actinomycetota > Thermoleophilia > Solirubrobacterales > Solirubrobacteraceae > Palsa-465. The sequence continues at coordinate 242,753 of CAVYRB010000004.1, forward strand.
CGTCGGTCAAGAAACCGCGCCGTCGGTTTGATCAAACGCCGCCTATCTTGAGCAACCGGCCGCCAACGCAGCCTTCCGACGCAACCGCTCTTGAGGCTAAAAGCAACAGTCAGAGATGCAGCCCACTGGCGCATCTAATGGCGCGCACGTCGCGCGCAGAGACGGGATCTCCTGCGTTTATGGGGATTCGGGCTCTTATGCACGCACAAGCACAATCCGGTCACGCCTGTGTGACCGCCTCCTGGCGGCGTCGCGCGGCGAACCACGCGTCGATCTCGTCAACAAGCATCAGCCCGAACTGAACCGCGGCGTCGATCGCGGCGGTGTCGATATTCGCGGCCGTGTCGTCGCGGCCGTGCGAGTGCGGGACGGTGCCCCGCTTGTCGAGGCATCCGATCGAGATCGCCGGACGCCGCGCGAGCCTCGCGGAGTACGCGGGCGCCGAGCCTCGGCCGGAGTGCGGAGCCGCGTCGAGCTCGGGCTGCGCACCGGCGATCTCGCCGCACAGGCCGGAGAGCGGTCGCGCGTACAGCAGCGGGATCAGCGGGCCGTCGCTGACCCACCAGCGCGGCGAGCCCTCGGTACAGGCCGCGATCCCGAGCACGACCGTGTTCGCTGGGGTGTCCTCCATTCGGCGGGCGCGCAGGTACCTGCGCAACCCGATGCCCTCGGTGTCGCCCGCGCCCTGTAGAACCAGATCCGCGGCGACGTGTCGCGGCGGCGCGGCGTCGAGCGCGCGGGCGAGCTCGACCGCGACCGCGACCCCGGTCCCGTTGTCTCCGGCCGCGGGGCCCGGTTCGGCGGTCGCGAGCTCGAGCAGCAGCGCCAGCGCGAACACGAGCACGACCGTCGGCGGAAGCTGGATCGCGCCGATCGTCTGCGAGGTGTGGCCCTCGATCCGGAGGATCGCGATCACGAGCAGCCAGACGATCATCAGCTCCACCCAGCCGAGCCAGCCCGGCGTGAACCCGCGCGTGAACCGCCGGATCGCGCTCGTCGTGCCGCGGATGCTCTCGCGATAGACGAGGCCCGCGCGCCCCGCGTCGTAGTTCGAGGTGAGGATCAGCCGGATCTCTGGACGGCCGCGGCTCGAGCCCGTGGGCGCTGCCGCGACGACGTTCTGGCTCGCCCGCTCCGAGGTCAGCCGGCGGCCGGGGGAGATCCCGGTGAACGCGTCGGCGACGATCGACACGAGCGCGACGAGCAGCATCAACGCCCCGGCCAGGGGCGAGGGCACCGACACGAGGCTGCCCGCAAGCGCGAGGCCGACGTGCCACGCTTGGGCCAGCTGCCAGTTCGGACGGCACCAGAACGGCTCCACGAGCACCTCGCGTCCGGCGGCGTCGAGCCGGTCGGCCAGCCATCCGGCTGCCCTGCGTTCCGAGTCGGTTCCGGCCTTGCGCCGCTCGAACTGCTCGAGCCCTGCCACTGTCTCGAGTGCTCGCATCGGGCCGGGATGATCGCACCACAGTTCAGAGACGGCCTCTCAGCGCAGAACGCATCCGGCGGCTCGTTCAGATAGAACGGGCCGCCGTGACGGACCCGGACGAGAGCGAGCTGCTGTCGGTGGCGAACGAGGCCGCTGCGGCGGCGGCGGCCGAGCTGGTCGCGCGGTTCGGGGACCGGGCGGGAGCGCTCGGCACGAAGAGCACTCCGACAGACCCGGTGACGGAGGCCGATGTCGCCGCCGAGCGAGCGGTGCGGGAGGTGTTGGCGCGCCGGAGGCCGGAGGATCGGGTGCTGGGGGAGGAGGGAGGCGCGACCGGCGAGGGACGGCTCCGCTGGGTCGTCGATCCGCTCGACGGAACCGTCAACTTCCTGTTCGGGATCCCCGCATTCGGCGTCAGCATCGCCTGCGAGGACGCATCCGGCGGACTCGTCGGAGTCGTGCTGGACGTGATCCGGGGCGACCATTTCACCACGACCCGCTCGGGCGCCCCGACGCTCAACGGCGACCCGATCCAGGCGTCCACGCGCGACGACCTGGCGACCGCGCTGGTCGCGACCGGGTTCGGCTACGACTCATCCGTCCGGGCTCGCCAGGCGGCGGTCGTGGCCCGAGTGCTTCCGCGAGTGCGCGACATCCGCCGCATCGGGGCGGCGTCCGTCGACATGTGCTGGTGCGCGTGCGGACGCTTCGACGCGTACTACGAGCGTGGGGTCAAGGCGTGGGACGTGGCGGCCGGCGCTTTGATCTGCGCACGGGCGGGCCTCGAGGTCCGGGACCTGCCCGGCGACGACCAGGACCCCCCGGGGATTTTGGTGGCGCCGGCGGCGATCGCCGAGGAGCTATTCGAGATCGTGAGGTAGGGCGGGGGGTTGGGTGCGGGGGAGGCCGCCGGTGAGCGATCGTGCCCGCCCGCGCATCTAGACTCCCACCCCGCGCGGCGGTGATGGAACGGTAGACATGGCGTCCTCAAAAGGCGCTGCCCTAACGGGCGTGTGGGTTCGACTCCCACCCGCCGCATGGCGAGCCCGGGTGCGTAAAGGCGCGGCCGCTAGGCCGTGGCGGGTGCGGCGCCCGTCGGCGGGCCGGACACCTGATACCCGCGACGCCGAGCCTCCTCGATCGGAACCTCGAGCTCGACGTTCCATCCCTGGGAGAACCCGTACATCGCGAACACGATCAGCAACAGCTGAACCGGCGCGATGAGAAGCGTGATCAGCCCGAGGAAGTCGGGGCTGAGGCCCGGCCCGCCGAACAGGGACTGCGCGCCCGCGAAGCCGAAGTTGCTGCGGTCGAACCAGCTGGTGCCGGCGGCCCCGCTCCCCGCGATCAGGGACATGATCAGGAGCAGGATCGCGAACGCGGCGGTGATCGGCAGCAAGCCCCGATTCCACCGGAAGATGTAGAAGGCCATGATCAGGTAGGCCGCGCACCACACGAAGTTGACCGGCTTCATGCCCTGCAGCTTCGACCAGCCGCCGATCGTCACGATCAACATCAACGCGACCGAGACGAGCATGATCAGAACGACGATCGCTTTCGTCGTCTTGTTGACGGCCTTCTCCTGGTTGGGGTAGATGACCGTGTGCCCGGGGGTCAGCGTCTTCCCGACCGGCATGTTGCGGAACATACAAGCTGGACCACGCGAATGCAGCAGTTCTCGGCCTAGAATCGGCCGATCGCCGCGGGCGTGGCGGAACTGGCAGACGCGCGAGGTTTAGGTCCTCGTGGGCTAACGCCCTTGGGGGTTCGAGTCCCTCCGCCCGCACCTGTGTGATGTCTCGGGACATGGGTCTCATGTGTCTCGGGAGATGGGTCTCATGTGTCTCGGGACGTTGGTCTCATTTCGAGGGGCTTGGCCAGCGGCCGGGTTCTCGCATTTGGTTGCGCCGGTAGCTCTTGTTCGGCTCGATCTGGTGGCGGGAGAGGACTTCGCCGGCGGTGAGGTCGGCGACCGTGATCTGGTGGTCGTCGGCGAACGCGAGGACGCGTTTGCGGGCATGCTCGATGCCGACTCCGAGGTGGTGCATCCGTCCGGCGCGGCGCATGGTCATTCGGCCTTTGGTGTCGAGCCGGTCGTAGCGCAGCCGGTAGTGACCCTGGGCGTGCCCGTTGGTGGCGGGGATGGCCTTGGGGGTGGCGCGGTAGGCCGTCGCCTGGGGTTGTTCTTCGTAGGGCGCGGTGGGGGCGCTGTTCGTTGTAGTGCTCGCGGAAGGTCTCGAGCTGGCGCTGCAGGTCGAAGATGCTCCTGGCAGGTGGCCGGGCTCTGAGCCAGCGCTGCAGGGTCTGGTGGAAGCGCTCGGTCTTGCCTTGGGTTTGGGGGTGGCCGGGGGATCCGTTCTTCTGGCGCACGCCGAGCAGCGGCAGGACGTATTCGAACGCGTTGCGCCCGCCCGTGAAGCGGCTGGTGTAGACGCTTCCGTTATCGGTGAGCGTGCTCACCGGGGCCCCGTGATTGCTCGATGAGCTGCTAGGAAAACGCTCACGACCACATCGCCGCTGACCGGCTCGTGCGCGGTGCAGGAGAGCAGGATATCGAGAGTGGTCATCCAGCCAGTTGAGGATCTCCACATCGCTGCCATCCGCCAGCCGCCAATGGATGAAGTCCGACTGCCACATCTCGTTCGGCTGAGCCATCTCGAAGCGCACATAGGACGATCTCGGCCGCTTGCGCGGCTGAGCGACGATCAGCCCAGCCTGCGTGCAAGATCCGGCTGATCGTCGACGGGGCTGGCGAGCGTAACGCCCTCCCGCTCGAGATGCCAGCCGATCGTGACTGGCCCAGCATCCAACCCCGTCAGCAACCAACTGCACTCGCAGCTCGATCACCCGCTCACGCACCACTGGACGCTGTCGCCCTCGGAGTTAGACGCCGGTCGACGTGAGCGAGGCTCGAGCGCCTCCAGCCCCCCAGATCGGTAGCGGGCCAACAGACGGTGCAGATGCCGGCGGGAGAACCCGTACTCGGCAGCGGACTGGGTGACCGACAACTGCTCAGAAACGACTTTGGAGAACGGCAACGCGAGTACGGGACATGCCCCGCGACTCTCAACCCGCCCCCAGACAAGACCGCGCCGGCGATCGCCGCTCCGGCCCGGCCCTACGGGCCGCGCCTCCGCGACGACCGCCAGACCCTCAACCCGCAGGGTGAGACCTATGTCCCGAGACACAAGCGACCTATCACCTGGGACATATGTCCTGAACCCAGACACCTCCGCCCGCACCTCGGGGCCTACTGCTTCGGTCCGACAAGCTCCTCCAGGATCGGGACGCTGCGCCGGTGCGAGACGGTCAGGTTGCGGTGGTTGGACTGCGTCACGCGGATGCCGAGCAGCTCGCAGTGCTCCGTGAAGATGCGCCTGATGCCCTCGGAGTGATTGCTGAAGAAGTAGCGGATGTACGAGTACTCAGCCACCCGGCCGCTCGGAAGCTTCGTCTTGAACCGGTTGATGACCCGGCATCCGTCGGAGTGGATCAGGCCCCGGATCAGCGCACCGGGATGTGCGTGAGTGAGCTTGAGCTGCCAGTCGACGAGTTCGATCTTGCGCAGGTGCTTACGGCCAGGGCCGTGCTGGGGGAATGCGCGTCCGATCGCCGGGTGGCAGATGCTCACGACGTCCGACGCGCCGGTGGACGCATGGATCTGTGTTTGAATGCCGCCCGGGAAACGTACGCTCCATCGCGCTCCGGATCTGATCGATGATGCCGGGGTAGCGCTGGTCGCAGGCAATCCGTAGCGTCCAGCTATACGGAGGCTTGTGCGTCAAGTGACCATCGCCGAGATAGATGCCGAGCAAATAGCAATACGCTTCCGCGTCGTTGACCCGCCACTCGGTGGCGGCGACTGGGGGAGGTCCGGCATGCGGAGCCTCGTCGCGCCGCCGCCAGCGCAGTACCGTTGCGCGAGGGATGCCGGTGAGTTCCGCGATCTTGTAGTCGCTGAGCCCATACTTCACTAGCTGCTTGACTCCTTCGAAATCGGCTTCCGTCCGGCACATATACGAACATATGTTCGTAGACTCTTCGGACGGAAACCGGGTCTCGGCAGCTAGGATTCTCGGGCGCCCAGGGGAGTAAGCTAGTGGTCCACGCGCGCGGTCTCCAAAACCGTGAACCCGGGTTCGAATCCCGGCTCCCCTGCTTGAAGGCCCACACGGTCTACCGCACCTTTCGCACCGCTGAGCGTCGCGAGTTTGTCCGGATCACCGAGGACGTCGCGGAGGCCGTCGACGAGGCCGGGATCGAGGAGGGGATGGTGCTGGTCGCGGCGATGCACATCACCGCCGCGGTGTGGATCAACGACGACGAGCCGGGCATCCAGGCCGATGCGCTCGAGTGGCTCGACAAGCTTGCGCCGCCGAGCTGGAAGCCACCCGCGAACGAGGTTGCGCGGGAGCTGCTGCCGGATCCCGGCGACTACCGCCACCACCGAGGCGGCGAGGACAACGGCGACGCGCACCTGAAGAACCTGCTCGTCCACCACCAGGTGATCGTGCCGGTGACGGAGGGGCAGCTCGACCTCGGACCGTGGCAGCAGATCTTCTACTGCGAGTTCGACGGACAGCGATCGAAGCGGCTCGTGATCAAGGTGATGGGGGAGTAGGCGTGGAGTCCTCGCGGGTGTTCGAGGGCGACGCGCTCTCAGGCACCGTGGCGGTCGTCACCGGCGGCGGCACAAACCTTGGCAAGGCGGCGGCTCACGAGTTGGCGCGCTGCGGCGCCTCAGTTGTGATCGTCGGCCGACGCGAGGAGGTGCTCGAGGAGACAGCCGCCGAGATCGGCGAGCGCTGCTCGAGGATCGCGGGAGACATCCGGACGCGGGAGGGAGCCGAGGAAATCGTCCGCGCGGTCCTCGAGCGCTACCGGCGGGTCGACTTCCTGCTCAACAACGCCGGCGGCCAGTACTTCGTCCCGGCCGAGGGGATCGCGACCAAGGGTTGGCGTGCGGTGCAGCGGCTCAACGTCGAAGGAACAATCGCGATGTGCCGAGCCGCCCACGACCTTGCTATGGGGCCGGCCGGCGGTGGCTCGATCGTGAACGTCACCGTCTCCCCGCACCACGGGATGCCGGCGATGGCGCACACCGGCACCGCGAGGGCGGCCGTCGAAGCGATCACCAAAGAGCTCGCAGCCGAATGGGCGGCCGACGACGTGGCCGTGAGCGCGATCGCCCTGGGGAGATTCGCGACCGAATCGCTCCGCAAGTACCCGGCCGAGCTCTGGCGCAGGGCCGCGGCGACGGTGCCGCTTCAGCGCCTCGGAACGCTCGAGGAATACGGGTGGCTGGTCGCCCTGCTTGCGTCGCCGGTCGGTCGGGCATTCTCGGGGTCGGTCGTGACGATCGACGGGGCCCTGGACAACTGGAACGGCCCGTGGCCGCCCCCTGATCTCACGCGAGACGGGGAGGTGCCGACCGAGGAGCGGCGCCCCGTTGCCTGAGCAGGGAACGCCCGGCTACCATGGGCCGCTGCACCGCGGGCGAGGTGTTAACGGTTGCACTAGAGCCTTCCAAGCTCTCGGAACGGGTTCGACTCCCGTCGCCCGCTCTGTAGCGGCGCGTAGAATCGCGAACACCACGGGGAGTGGCGCAGTCTGGTAGCGCACCCGGCTGGGGGCCGGGCGGTCGCAGGTTCAAATCCTGTCTCCCCGATGAAGGAAAGCCCCGCTCAGGCGGGGTTTTTTGTTAGGTGAGGACGACCTGCAGCTAGCAACCTTTTGTACCGTTGATGTACCGTTTCGGACGTGCTGCGGGCACACGTCGGACTGCGGGCCGCTGTAGTTCGTACGTATGTCCGTGCGCGTTTCACGCGTTGCAGTTCGCACGGCAAGCCGCCTATACTCTTCGCATAGTGCCGATGATCCTCAAGCGAGTTCTCACTACATTGGAGAACATCGCCTAGAGGGCCGGTGAAGCGCCTGCCGGGCGACTCCCGTGTCGTAACACGGCGAACGGAGTAGTCGCGCCGGACCCAACTGGGCCCTGATGTATGTCGGGGGCGCCATCTGGAACGTGCGGCAGCCAAGTCTTGTAGAGGGGCCGGGATCTTAGGATCCCGGCCACCTCGCTACCAAGGAGGCTGACATGCCCGCACCCACAGCAAAAATACACGAAGAAGCGTTCGACCTCTTGCGGTCGACGGTCGACGATCTCCACTCCACCGGGCGGCGGATCTACGCCGCCGGCCTCAAGCCGGAGCTGAAGCGAAGGTCGTACGGCGGGTTCGACGAGAAGGCTCATCGACGGCGGGTTCAACGAGCTTCAAGCGCTTTCTTGAGGCCGCACAGTCACGCGGGATTGTCGATCTAACGCCAGCACCTGTCGGCCCTGACGTGCTCGTCACCCCTCACGGCATGGAGCCGGCCGAGATCACGTCCACCGATGCTGGAGCTACGTCTCGGTGCGCTCAGCGGCTCTGTCGGTGCAATACGGACGCTTCATCAGGCTGAGAGTTCTGGCGCGCGTTCATCGACTGGCGCGACGACGATGTGCGTGATCTACGACCCGGCCCTCAGACACGGTCATACGCTTCCCGTCGGAGCCGGTGCCGCTGGAGCCCCATGGCCAAGCCGAGAGGCGACGCCTGCTGGCTCGATGGAACCCGGAACGGTTCCGCCAGATAACACCGATTGGCATGGAGCGGCAGCTCGAATGGATGCGAGCATATTGCGTCCGCAGCGCGACAGAGCCGATGAAGACCGCGCTCGTGCTCGCGCTCGCGAACGAGAAGCCGTTTCAAGGCGTTCAGCATTGCGGTCCGGGCAGACCACAGCACCAGCGCTCGATGGCAGGCCGAGCGGGCCCGGCTCGTGGCGGCCGAAATCGCAGAATGGGCGCGAGATGCCGGGATAGAGCCCCGGATCTTCGAGCCTCCCCTGCGTGCAGCGAGGGGAGAGCCTTCGTCGGTGAAGTCGAGGCCAGCGTCTTCACATGAGGCCGACGTCCGTCGGAAGGTTCACGCGGCTGTCGAGCGGATGCCCATGAGCGCGTTGTACGCGCTCAGCATTCCGGTCGAGTACCTGGTGGACCTCTGAGCTGCCTGGCACGCGGGCCGAGGTGGCGGCGTGATTGGCGCGGCGGATCTTCTCGCTCTAGCCCGTGCGCTGGACGTTGTCCAAGCGCCGAAGCCCGCTGCGGTCAAGCAGATGATCGCCGGACTTCGATCGCGTCGCGTGCCGAGCCAGGGACCGGCACCTCGCCTTCGGTATCCCGGGAAACCCGACGGACTCACCGCGCTCGCCAGGGCGCTGGACGCCGCGCGTAAGCGCGACCCGGCCGAGTTCGCCATGCTCGCCGATGTCCTCCGCGATCCGCAGCGGGGGTATCCGGCGACCAGCGACGATCCGTCCGTCCGCACGACCGTGCTCCTCGGCTCGTGGTCCTTCTCCGATCGTTCCACGGTGGTCGGCCTTGCGTGGGTGAGCGAGTCCATCGGGCCGGGGTCTGCCAAGCCGGTTGCCGTCAGGTTCGAGATCGTGGATTCAGCGTCCGCGAACCTGGTGGAACGGTTCGAGGAGCTGTTCACGCAGATCCAACCTGCGGCCCGGAACGGCGACCGCCACCGCGATCGTGCCAGAGCGCTCCTATGGGTTGGAGACAGCGGGCGGGCCGGCGCATCCGGTGGGGGATGGAAGACCGAGATCGCCGCGATCAGTGAGGCGCGCGGACTTACTCCCGAATTCTGCGAGCAGCCGACCGCGTTTCAGGCGGCGCAGGCCCAGCTGGCCCAATTCGCTGGGGATGCCGTGGCCGTCTGGAGCGCGGCCGCTGGACCCTTCGCGACGCCCGCCGCCCTACCAGCCCGGTGGCGCGATCGCGCGATCTACCTGGAGGAGACTGACTTCGCGGAGTCGCTGGAAGAGCTACGTCTGGCCCTTGACCACCACACATCGGAGCATGAGGCCGCGGTTGAGGGGTGGGACGAGTTTCAGGAGCGGATGGAGGAGCTGGAGCACGCGGGGTTCGTGCTCACAGAGCACTGTCGCGGGATGATCCGCGGCAACGCGTATCCGGATCCGGCGCGGATGTGGCACTTCACCGAGCGCTTGTCGCAGGCCGCGCGGGCGTGGCGTGGCCTCGCTGGAGAGATCGGCGATCGTCTAGCGGACTGGATCGGGACGAACTACGAAATCGAGGTCGCGCTGCATGACGGGACGCTCGGATCTTGGGTGGACTTCAGCTTCGAGGGCGAGTCGTACTCGCGCGAGCCCCATGTGAAGGTTGATGACTTCAAGAACCCCCGTGAGTGCGGGCGCATCTACTTTGCCGTCGATAGCGACGGCCTCCGCTTCATCGTGGACTACATCGGGCTCCATCCCTGATCGGACGTTTGGATCGGGTCCGCTCCGACACGAGGTGGTGGCCCGGGCTTACGGGCGGCATGAGCACCAGGGCAACCGACGCTCCGAACGACACTGCGCTGTTCGAGGCTGTCGCCAAGCTGCGCGGCTCGGCCGAGCAGGCCGAGCACAACCCGTTTCGTCGTTGGGCTGATCTTCCCGAAGTACGTCTCGCACGCGTTCGAGAGGCGGTGAGTATGGGCCGACGCGAAGGGGCGCCGCATCGCCGGAAAGGTTTGAAGATCCGCGGCCACCGGCGGACCGCGGATCGCCGGCCCGAGCCTGCCGCTCGGACTGCCGCTCGCCTGTCGGATCGGGCGGAGGGGGAGGTCGCGAGGCGGCAGATCCTGTCCGTCGGCCACGAACGGCATCCGCTATCCGCAGGCGCACGTCTTCGTTGCTCGTTCCCGGCCGACTTCGAGCTGGTCGGCGGACGCCTCGCACCCGAGAGCCGAATCTTGCTTCACGGACGGGCACGCCCTCGCTTTCGGCCAACCCTCTAGCCCACAACGCGGTGCAACACCGCTCGTAGACCCGCTCGTCGGTGGCGGGTGAACCTCGACGGCCGAACCGGCGGTGCTGAAACGTCCGGTACTCGCAGGAGAATCCAACGCCGCCATGAGTTCAGTTTCCGTCACTGGTTCGTCCGACCGGGTTTCTAGGGTTCACGCAACTGAACCCTGTCTGATCCAACAAACACAAACCACCGTCATCAGCACGAGGAGGCCGACATGGCAAAGCAGGACAAGACGATCCCCGCGATCGACCCCAACCAGGTGATGCTGGACTGCTCGCCATCCACATCGCCGAACGCGAGGAACGAATCAACGGCGACGGCACGACTCGGCGGACCGAGGTCGTGCTTGCGGATGCCGGCCTGACGCTTGCCGAGATCGCCGCATTGACCGGCAAGAACTACGAGACGGTCAAAACCACGGTGCGGCGTGCGCGGCAGCGCACCGGGCAGGCCGCGGGTCGCGGCCAACGAACCACTGACATGGAGGAACTCCAAAATGCCGCCTGACAGCACTGCGACGCTTGAGCGCGACGAGGTCGTCCAGCGCCTCGACCTCATGCTTGCCGTCCTCCAGCTCGCACACCACGATGCGATCGTGCGCGCTGCCGATCAACTGCGGTCTGACCCGGTCAACGCCGCCATCCTCGAAGCCTGCGCCGACGGCTGGATCGGGTCGCGCGAACTCAGTGCGCGCGTCGAGAATGAAACCGGGGCCAAGCCACGGACGGTACGCGGCCGCGTGGGTGAGCTGGTCGGCCGGCGGGCGCTTCAGCAGCGCGGGGCAACTCATACGCGGGCATATCGCACGAGCGGCCTGATCTAGGAGACAACAATGGCGACTACGCACCTTAAGAAGGCGACGAACGACAGCCCCGACGCTGAGGTACTCCTTCGCGCGATGCTTGCGCTTATGGTCGACGAGCGCGAGAGCCGCGCTGCTGACCGACCGGACCAGGCGAAGACCGAGTTGCTGCTCGCCGACGCCGGCCTCGGAGCCGGCGATATCGCAACGCTCCTGAATAAGCAGCCGAGCACGGTGCGCGTGACACTCAGTCGGGCTCGGCGCAAGCAGAACGGCAAGCCTGGCGGGTGTTCCGATGGGTGAGACGCTCGACCTTTTCGCAGAGGTAGCGGCGATGCGCGACGAACTCGAGGAGCAGGGCACGATGATCGACGCCCTCGTCCGGGCCAGCGGCGGCTCGTTCCGCGACCACGTCATTACCACCCTGGGCAACGATCCCACGCTTGCCGATGTCTACCGGCTCGTCGACGGACATCGGACGCAGGCCGAAATCTTGGAACTCCTGCGGAGTCGGGGGATGAAAGGCGCGAGTCCGCGAGGAATCTCGGAGCGGATGACCAAGCTGCAGCACCTCGACCTGATCATGCTCGTGGACCGACGCGGTGGCGCGAAGGTCTACCGTCACACGCGGCTCGACCGCGCGCTCGGGATCAGCCGCACGCTTGGAAAGGCAGCTGCGTAGCCCGTGGCGCCGCTCTCGCCGCAAGCCGCAGTTCGCGAGGTCCTCGCGGCGTGGCGCCGCTGTGGTTGGAGGGACACTAATAGCGTCGCCGTTGACATCGTCGACGCCGTCCAGCGCGGCGACGGGCAGCGAAGACGAGCCGTCATATTGGCTGCAATCCCCGATCAGTTTGTCGTCGTCAATGACACGAGCCGCGCTCAGGTCGCCGATGTCGCGGAGCGGGCTCTGCGTTGCGGTGTCCGGGCCAACGCCGAGGGCTCCGTAGGGCCTAGCGTCCACGGGACGTCCACCCTGCGACCGACGAGCGACTCACGGCGGCCGAGAGTCATCGTTTTCACCGCGCTGTCGCTGGAGTACAAGGTCGTGCGCCAGCACGTTGAGGGCGTCCGCACCTTCGACCGCGAGCGCAACTGGGAGATCGGGACGTTCGGGACGACCGCGGGCCAGGAGGTCGATGTCCTGCTTATCGAGACTGGGCCGGAGAACGCGCGAGCCGCCGCGGTCACGGCGGCTGCCATCGAGAACTTCCGACCTCTGGCCGCGATCTACACCGGCGTAGCCGGCGGCCTCGCGAGGAAGGGTGTCAAGCCGGGCGATGTCATCGTACCCCCGCACATCTACCACTACGGCACGGGCAAGGGCGACACCGAGCTCGGCCAGTTTGGGCAGCGGCCGCGCGCCCGGAGCGCGACGAAGCGGATGCGCTTCGCTGCTCAGCGGGTCGACCGGCGAGACGGTTGGCGGGGCCGGCTCCGGAGCGGCTTGGCCGAGCAGCGGCCCAAGGCCACACTCGAGCCTATGGCAAGCGGCGACGTCCTGGTCAAGTCGACGATCTCGGACGTCTACACGCTCCTGCGGCTGGCCTACGAGGATGCGGTCGCGATCGACATGGAGTCGGGCGGATTCCTGGCCTCCGTTGACGAGTTTCCTGAGATCGAGGCGGCTGTTGTCCGCGGCGTCTCCGACCTCCTCGACGATAAGAACCCCGAAGCGGACGAGCAGCGCCAACCGCGCGCTGCCGCCCACGCGGCAGCATTCACATTTGCGTTGCTCGATGAGGTGGTGACGTCGATTACCGAGCGTGCGGTCGCCGACGACATCGCGCGTAGCGCGGAACTCGAGCTGAGCACCGTCGAGGAGCTTGCCAACCCAACGCCGTAGGCAAGCCGACTGCCGGGGGATCCGACGTAGGAGGGAGACTTACTCCGTGTTGTCCCGTCCCGCTCTCGTGCTCGGAACTCTTGGCCCCAATCCTCAGGCGGCCGTTCGACGGCTGATGACGGAGTTCCGGCGCCGCGGCTGGCACGACGTCGGGGGCACCGCGGTGGCCGTCGTCCGCGCCCTCGAGGAGTCCGACCGCGGGTTGTCGCCGCAACGTGCGGCTGCGGTGGTCGGCACGGAGTTCGTCACCGTGAATCATGTGTCGCGGACCGACGTCGAGGAAATGTTGGTGCGCCTCGCCGACACGGCTGCCTAGCGGTTGACGGCTCACGCCTGAAGCTAGACACTGACCACGACCGCTCGTGGATTGCGCTATGGACCGGAAGTCCACCCCGTCCGCCCGCCCCGCCTGGGTTTGAGGTCGCGCCCGGCCGCTGACCCCGCCCCCACATCGTGTGTGACCGGGGTCAGCGGCCGGGCGCGTTAGGTTCGAGGCGGGGCGGGCGGACGGCGGGCTGTCGAGTCCGGGGCGGGCAGGCGGGCTGCTGGACCGGCCGGGCGGATCAAAGCCGGGACATCAACCGGGACGACGACGGGACTCGCGAGGCGGCGACGCAATACCTGAGATGTGACGGCTACACGATCTCGGGAGGTCCCAATGACGCAGGGCGCAGTGAGTTCCAGGATGCCGGAGCTGCCGGTCGTGCATCGTCGCACATCTGGTCGAGACGGGAACGTGGTTCGCCATCGGCGGGCGTCGTCGGAGGTGCGGTGCTTGCATCGCTGATCCGTCTGCGCGGGTGGTCGTGGACGTGCGGGCTGCCGCTGCTCGTTGCGGCTCCCGTACGCGTCGTTGCTCAGCTGGCGTGCTGAGCTGTGCGCCGACGCGTTCGCGCTCGCAGCCGTTGGCATCGGCGCGTGGCGTCACCTGGTCGACCTGCGCGCCGGCGGTGACCTCGCGCAGCGAGCACGGGATCGCGTCGGCCCGATGACGCCGATCCGACGGTGGTACGGGTGGCGCAAGCTGCGCAACGGCGAGTGGGTGACGTCCCAGGGCGTAGTGATCGGGTTCACGCGGCAGGGGGAGCTGGTTCGCGTCCCGGTTGCGAGCTGGCGGCGCGGTCATGTCGCTACTCCTCGGCGCAACCGGGTCCGGCAAGACGATCTTGCAGATCCTGCTGGCGCTCGCCGCAATCAGGCGCGGGTTCGGCGTCATCTACATCGATCCCAAGGGAGACGACTTCGTGCGCGAGCAGCTGCGCGCCGCGGCGTCCCGCGCAGGCCGGCAGTACCGCGAGTGGGATCCGCAAGGCAAGACGATCTACAACCCCTACGACCGCGGATCGAACACCGAGATCGCCGACAAGCTGCTCGCGGCCGAGGTGTTCACCGAGCCCCACTACCAGCGGCTCGCCCAGCGCTACATCGGCCACGTCATCCGGGCGCTGCGACTTGCCGGCGTGCCGGTCAGCCTCGCGACCGTGGTCGAGCACATGCACAACGGACGCCTGGCGTCCTTGACCCGCAAGATGACTCCGTCCGACGCCCGCCCGCTGCTCGCGTACCTCGAGACGTTGACGCCGCAGCAGGAGCGGGATCTCGCAGGCGCCCGCGACCGGCTCGCGATCCTTGCCGAGTCAGACGTCGGTCATCTGCTCGACCCGGCAACCGGCGGAGTAGCAAATCGATCTCCGCGAATCGCTCGACCGCGGCGACGTCGTCCTCTTCCGGCTCGAGGCCGATCGGCGACCGCTGGCGGCAGAGATGCTCGGCGCGGCGATCGTCCAGGATCTCGTCGCGATCAGCCAAGAACGTCAGCACGGAGAGCACCGACCCGCGCTCGTGATCATCGACGAGTTCTCCGCGTTTGGCGCGCCGCAGACACAGCGCCTGTTCGGCCGCGGCCGCGGCGCCTGGCTCAGCCAACTACTCGGCACCCAGGAAGTGGCCGATCTCGGACCGAACGACACGAACGTGCTCGGCGGGGGCGGCGGGATCCTGGCCCAGGTGGCCGGGAACATCGAAGTGCTCCTATGCGGCCGACAGAACATGCCCGCCTCGGCGGAGCTGGTTGCCGCGATTGCCGGGACACGTGGAGCATGGATCACCACCCAACAGACGCATGCTCCGGCCGCCGGTCTACTGACCGGATTGGGCTCACGATCGCGAGGCCGGGAGTACGTAATCCATCCGGACACGATCAAGAGCCTCGACGTCGGCGAGTTCGTTGTCATCGAACCCCGCCTCGGGCGGGCCGTGATCGTCCGCGTCTTCCATCCCGACGAGCTGCGCCGCCATGGTGTCGAATGCTGACCGAACGCGACATGACGATCACCGAGTGGATCGGGCGCCAAGGCGCCGTCCGCGCCGAACACGTGATGACTCGGTTCTCGATCGGCCGGACCGCGACGTACCGGCGTCTGCACGAGCTCGCGGAGTTCGGACTCGTCCGACGCCACCGACTGCTCTACAACGATGGCGGCTTGCTCACGGCAACGGCCGAAGGCCTCCGTTGTGTGGGCCTCGATCGACTGACGCCGGCGCGGATCAGCCTCGCGCTGGTGCCGCACATGATCGCGTCGGCGGCGCTCGCCGCAGAACTCGAACCGCAGCTCGACGACGGGACGCTCCTCAGCGACCGTGAACACCGTGCGGCCGAGAACGCGGCCGGCGAACCGATCGCGTCAGCGATCATCGGGAGTCACCAGAGACGGACATCAAGGACTCCACAGGCCGGACTTCGCGCTCGTCCGACGTGACGGCGACGAGGTCATCGCCGTCGAGGTCGAGCTGACGCTGAAGAACCGGACGCGGCTCGAGCGCATCCTGCGCGGCTACCTGCGAAATCAGAACGTGACGGTGGTGCGCTACCACGCGGCTCCGCCGATCGCTGAGGCAGTGCAGCGCGCAGCTCGCGCCGTCGGCGCCGATGCGATCGTCGAGCTGGCGCCGCTCCCGTCGACCGGCGCTCGGCGACGATCCGGAGCCGGTCGTGAGCGACGCGATCGTCCCGCTCGACCACCAGCTACTGACCGCCGACGAGGTCGCGGAGCTGCTGCGCCTGCCGGTGTCGACGATCTACGACCTCGCCCGGACCGGACGGCTTCCCCATCTCAAGATCGGGCGGGCCCTGCGATTCAGCCGGAGCGATCTCGAAGTGCACCTCGCCGAGCGCTGCCGCGCCCGGGTCGCGCTCGGGTCTGAATCGGCTGGGTAGCCTCCGCGTCCCGGCCGTCAAGGGCGCCGCTTCGCGGCTCGCT
Source organism: uncultured Solirubrobacterales bacterium (assembly GCA_963770735.1). Classification (GTDB taxonomy): domain Bacteria; phylum Actinomycetota; class Thermoleophilia; order Solirubrobacterales; family Solirubrobacteraceae; genus Palsa-465. Next base: position 258,959 of record CAVYRB010000004.1, read on the forward strand.
TCGCTCGGCCCTGACGGGCCGCCCTTGACTGCCGGTCCGCTCCGGCTATGTGGCAATGACGGTCCGCCGGGGCGGACCCTCCGCGAACTGATGATCGTCCGTTACGGGTCCGAGTCGTGCATGGCCCGTGCGGGGGCTGACCCACAGCACTTCTTGTACGTTTACGCCCGGACCCGCACCAGCACAGCTCGTTGCGTCCGGGCGGCCAAGGGATCACTTCTCCCGCAGCGATCAGTTGCGCGGCGTAGCTCGCCCGCGCGTCCTCCGGATCGTCGCCCCGCTCCTCGCACCAGGCGACGTACTCGTCGACGATGATCGGTGCGAGCGCCTTTATCGGCACGCCGTGAGAGCGCATCCACTTGATGTGGCCGTCCATCCGGCGGCTGTAGTCGGCCTGCGAGACGCCGGCCCAGTCTTCGGCCAAGCTCTCCCACCGCGCGATGGCCTCCTCGTACTCGCCGGCCGGGAACCACGAGATCGCGACCGGGATCTCGGGGGCGCGGCCCGGAGGCGGCGGAGCGTCGCCGGGCGGCATGATCTCCTCGAGCGCCTCTTGGAGATCGAACCGGGGATCGCGTGTCCGTGCTCTCGCCCGCCACTGCGGCAGGAACTCGTCGACCCGGCGCTCAAGATCGTCCGGCTCTCGACCTAACGCCTCCAGGTTCCGCCGGCGCACCTCTGAGAGCTGGGCCGCGATTCCCTCCGGGTCTCCGATCCGAATGGCCAGTTCGAGCCCCTCGGTCAGCCATTCGATCGCCAGCTCATGCTCACCGACCTCGCTGTAAGAGAGGCCGGCGGCGTTATACAGCCAGACGTCGTCCGCGTCCTCCTGCTTCAGATCGCCCCAGAGCCGAGCGGCCTTATCCCTTCGACCGGCACGAAGGTGAAACTCGGCGATATCCGAACGAGGGTCGGGCCGGCCGCCCCAACCGAGCTCGATCGCGCGCTCCTGCGCCGCGATTGCGTCGTCGTGCCGGCCGGAGCGGTCGAACGACTGCGCGAGGTCTCCGTAGCACTCGGGCAGCCACAGGCCGCCCGTGTCGGGATCCTCAACGAGCTGGTCGAGGATCGCGCGAGCTTCGTCGAGGTTCCCGGACTTCAGCGCCTGCTCGAAGCTCACGGCGATGGGATAGCGCATTGGTCCGTGGCCTGGCTTGCGCATGTCTCGCAATTTGCACGTTCGCCCAGCCCAGCCCGGCCGCGACCCGCCAGTCGCTTTGGCAGTCTGACCAGCCATGGGCCACTTCCGAGCTCGAGCACACGAGCGCGATCGCTCCTGAACCAGTCCAAGCGGCAACCGCTCCTGCAAGATGGCTGCTCGGGCTGGCCGGGGAGGGCGGCGTGCCGCTCACGCAGACAAATGCGCTCGCCCGCGCAGTGGTTCGCGAGGCCGCCGAACGGTGGCCGGATTGGTGGAACGCGGAACTGTTCGGTCCGCCGCATCGCGAGGCCGACCTGGCGGTCCTCGAGGCCCTTCACGACGGCCTCAGGCGCGTCCGGCTCGTCCGCCGGCGTGGGCGGAAGCTACACGCGACGGTGAGGGGGCGAAAGCTTCTGGCCGATCCGGTGGCGCTTCTCCACGAACTCGCGCTCGATCTGGGCGGGGGCGATCCGTTCACCGCCGTGGTCGCCGCTGAAGTCGTTGACAGTCTGGCGACGAGCGCGCCCTGCACCCACCACGAGCTGGTGGCGCCGGCGCTCCGGGCGGCCGCAGTCGGCGGCTGGCGCGATCCGAGCGGCAACCCGCCCGGCGAGCGCGATGTCTCGTGGGTGGTCGGGGACGTGCTTCGCCGAGGCGAGGCATACGGGTTGATCGACCGCCAACGCGATCGCGAGAACCCGAGGAGCTGGCGATCGCTGATCGCGCTGAGCGCAGCCGCACCGCTCGTGCTCGGAGCCGGCTCGGACGAGGCTTGCGGTCGGGTCGTGTTCGTTTTCGACGCCAGACTGACGAGCGGGATGGCCACTCCGGTACATGGGGTGACCGCGCGTGTCGCAGTGGCGGTCCACGAGCACCTGACCGCCCTCCACGACGCGATCCAGCGAGCCTTCGGTTGGGCCGACGATCACCTGTACTCGTTCTGGCTCGACGGCCGTTTCTGGGGCAACGACAACGGGAAGTTCGTTCGCCCCGGCACTCCGGATACAGAGAACCCCACCGCCGACGTCCCACTCGATGAGTTAGGCCTCGACCTAGGCGCCCGAATCGCCTACCTGTTCGACTACGGCGACGAGTGGCGCGTGATGCTCACCCTCCGCGAACGGCTGGAAGGGGACGAGGGCGTCCGTCGAGTCATCGAGCGACGCGGCACGCCGCCGGCGCAATATCCGCCGCTGGAGGAGTAGCCGGCGAAAACTTTCGCAGGCGGCCCGGCATCACTAAAAGTTGATGATGCCATCACTGATTAGTAGTATCTAGGGCATGAACCGACCGCACGGGAATCGATCGGGCGCCTGTTCCCGCTTGGGCGGTCCTGTACCGCGGGATCTGATCGTCGGTCGCCGTGGCGACATCGACGAGCTTACGCGGCGGGTGCGGGACGGGATGAGCACGATGCTCGCGGCTCCACGTCGGATCGGCAAGACGACCGTCTGCGCTGCGGTGTGCGAGGACCTGAAGGAAGTCGAGGGCATGCTCGTCGTCGAAATGGACGTTCCCGAGCGCCCGGACTCGCGGACACTGCTCCAGCTCATCGTCGATGCGTGCAGCCGGATATCCCTCGAAGAACGCGGTCGTCTCAGCGTTCTGGGTTGCACGTCCGCTGATCGAGAAGCTTCTTGCCGATCAGGGCATCCCACTCGACCTGGGCGCGCTAGGTCAGCTGTCCGCTGAGCTTCCCGGCGCGACGCGTGTCTTGTCTCTCCCGGTTGAGCTCGCCAGGCATCGCCGGCAAACGCGCTGTCGTGTTCTTCGACGAGCTACAGCGCGTCGTCGACTATGCCGACGGCGAGGAGGTGCTCCGCGACCTCATCGACATCTACGGTGCCTCCGAGCACGCCGTCGTCCTCGTCGACGGGAGCGACGAGCGCGCCCTCGAAGGCATGTTCGGCGCGCCGGTGCACTTCGGGAAACTCGTCGATCGTCTCGGACTCGATCCGAGCGATCCCGCTCACGAGCTGGCGAGAACCGTTGACCGAACGGTTCAAGCCGGCTAGGCGTGGAATTGCCCGAGGGCCATCGCGGGAGGCCATCCTCGAAGTGGAGCGATGGACGGCCGTACCCGACGATGGCGGCCTGCCGGTACACGGCTCTCAGCGCACGCAAGACAGACTCGACAACGAGTCACGAGTTCGACGTGCAAATGGGCATCGACGAAGCCGAACGACACCTCCGGGACGATGCCGCGTAGAGCCGCCAACGAGTAGCGATCTCCCGACGGTCAGCTGCTGACGGGCCACGTCGCCGAGTGGGGCGAGCTCCTTGCTAGCCTCGAGGAGCACGTCGGGCTGACGGTTCTCGTCGCCGACCCGCTGAGTCGGAGCAAGCTTGCTCCTTCGACGCAGCGTTGAAGGAGAGCGACGGACCAACACGTCCTCGGTCGACGCGCGGATGTGCGGTGACACGCGCGATCTGGCAATGGCGATCGCAGACGCGGCTGTCGGAGCCGATAGCTCCGGACGCCCTGGGGTGGTGGCAAGGCTCTGCCCCGCCAGTCGAGCACGACCGGACTACGCCTGCGACGGACGACTTCACGAAAGCGGGATCGAAACGGAGCGAGCTGCAGTCGGGACAGGGTGACGGAGCGGTGCTGCTGCGACGGGCACTCGACCTAACGGCGGAGCTGGCGACGGGGTACGTTCTCATCGCAATCGACCATCTCGGCGTCGATGCTCTCGAACATCAGCGGCCGCGGCACGCGCGTCGAAATTCTTGACGCGTTCCGCGAGCCGCTGGCCAGCACGAAGGGCGATCTCGGGCTCGTGCTCGTGGACCAGCCGCACGGCCCGATCAGTCTGGCGCTCGGAGATCCTGAGGCATCCGCTCTACCGCGCGGGGCAAAGGCTGCGCGTCACCCGTCCAACGCCGGATCGTGTAAGCCAGGACCTGGCGATCACGAAACCGATGGTCCGCACTCCGATCGGTTTGCTTCGCGTGGCGGCGGATCTCGCGACAGGGGTTCCCTCGCTGATGTGGGAGATCGTCGCGCAGGCCGGAGAGGAAGGTGACGTCAACGGCGCGCGCGGTGGAAGGTTGGCAAGCGCATGAGGCGCGCCAACGCGACGTCCGTTCGGCAGCAATGGGACGAGTTGCGCCGGCTCCATCCTGCGGCGCAGGCGCTCGTCGCAGCGATCAGCCTGGGAATTCAGACCGCACGGGATCCCGGCGGCAAGCAAGACCGTTGATGACGGACTCAACCGGCTCCGTGACGTCGGCGTCGCCTGGCAGCCGGAGGACCGGACCTGGGCGATTGCCGACCCACTGCTTGCCGCGTTCGCGCGAGAGCACGCACCGCCGTGGGCCCAGCGGCGGACGCGCCGGTGCCCGGATCAGGGCGGCCCGCGGGGCCGACGGACTCATTGGTCGCATAGAGAGCTGCATGCCGTCGGCGGCGCTTGCGATGGTCGCAGCGACCTGATCGGCTAGAACGTCCATCCACGATCGCGGATGAACGACACGACATCCAGGCATGGCGACCTCGAAGCTGTGCGCACACCATCGGGATCCGCGGCCGAGACTGCGAGCCGCCCTTCTCCTCACTGACGACGCACGAGCGAGTTGACGCGCGCCAACGCCACAACGAACGGATCGGCCTGGTTGCGGCCGCTCAGCTCCTTGACAAGCTCGGGGAACGCGCTCAGGACTTCGGCCGTAGCGCGCTGGGTCTCGTCGTCGAGGGGGACGAGCAGCTGCGGCACGTGCCTTCACCCATTCATTCAGTCCATCGTCCTTCTTGGCGATCTCTCTCCCAACCTCTTCCGGGCGACCGGATCTCGCCGCTCTTCGATCATGGCTTCCAGCCGATCCCACAGGCCGGGGAAGACGTCCACAGGGTAGTAGCGCGCCCAGCACTGGAGCAGGGCGCTCGTGTCGAAGCAGTACGACAACCGCTACACCGCGGCCGCTCGCGCCGCGCCGATACTCGGCCTCGAGCTGCGGCAGCTTGTTGACCTTCACCTCGAGGTACTGAGAGATGTCGGAAGCGTTGATCTCGTCACGGTTGTAGGCCTCGAGCGCGAGCCCCACATAGGCGTGGCCGAGATCGCGCAGCTTGACGCGGTAGTACGAGGGCGTCCCGCGTGTTTCTGCGGCGCGAGCCTCGGCGTATGCCTTGCGGTACTCGCGTCCCTTCTCCGCGACGAAACTCCCAGCTCGTCAGGTCGAACTCGAGCAGCCTTCTGAGCACGACTTCCCTGCTCACCGAGTAGTACTCGGCCAGCTCCGGCGAGGTCATTGTCCGCCCACCGACCGCCTCGCGGCGCCCGTTGAACCCGCCGGTCCGCCGTGAACACGTCGCTGGGGAGCAAGATCGCGGCCGCGATTGCGTTGCAGGTGATCTCGATGTCGCCGTCATGCCCGTGCGGGCCGGAGCGTCGTGGAGATCGCAGACGCCGGCGCTGTTGAGCAGGATGTGTGCGAACTCGTGCAGGGCCGTGAACATCCGGCCTCTCGGGTAAGTCGGCGCCGTTCGAGCACGACAACGGGCAGTCTCGGGCCCGAGATCGAGAACCCCCGCATCTCGTCGAGCTCGACGCGCTGTGCGTGCAGGATCGAGGGCGCCGGCGTCCTCGAACGCTCGCAGCCCAGCCGTTCAGCCCCTGATACGGATCGCGCCAGGCGACCTGGGTCGTCGATGTCGACGCCGAGAAGCTAGTCGAGCTTCGGCGGCGAAGCTGTCAATGTCGGCGACGCTGACCGACGACCGTCGGCGGCTCGGGCTCAGGCTCGTCAAGGAGCCGCATCAGTTCGAGCGCGACGTCTCGCGCTGGAAATGCGCGCGCCGAATGGCCATGTTCAGCTGCGGGGGACCACTTCGCCGGCTCTGGCCGCGCCGAAGACGGCGGAAGTCACTCAGCGCACGGAATGCCTTCGGTGGTTCAGGCAGATAGAAGACCGCCAGTGGACGCTTGTAGACCTCGGCAAGCTTGCGAAGCTGGGCGATCGTTGGGACGCTCCGCGCCGTCCTCCCAAGCGGTCAAGCCGCTCGGTGTTCACAGCCGGCCTTCTTTGCAGCGTCGTCGACGCTCAAGCCGAGCGTTTCGCGCGCCCACACGAGCAACTCGGGACTGACTAGCGCGTCTGGAGTGCGTGCCATCGCTAGGTCCTACCGTACGCTCGCAGGCCCTGAGTTGATGTCGCCGAACGCCCGATCGACCGCATCGGCCTCCTGGTCGCTCGGCTGGTAGTGCGCGTAGATCTGCGTCGTCTTCGAGTCCGCGTGGCCCATCCAGTGCTGGAGCGTGCGCATCGGCGTGCCGGCGGCCGCCATCCGCGTACCGAACGTGTGGCGCAGCTCGTGGAAGGTGATCCGGTGAACCCCCGCGCGGTCGAGCGCCTGCTTGAAGCGCCGCACCAGCTTCGAGCGGTCGAGCGGCTTGCCGGTCTCGGGGTGGCAGAAGACGAGGTCGCGGTCGCGCGCGTAGAGCGAGCGCTCCCGCAGCTCGCGGAGCGCGGTCGCGACGCGATCGGCCATCGGCACCGACCGGCCCGAGCCGGCTGACTTCGGATCGCCGAACTCGCCTCGCACGTACGGCGAGACGACGCGGACCTTGCGCGCCTCGAAGTCGACGTCGCGCCAGCGCAGCCCGAGCAGCTCGCCTTGGCGGAGGCCGGTCATCGCGGCGGTCAGGTACAGCGTCGGCTCGATCCTGCCGAACGCGTCGTCGGGGTACGGCGCCGCGAGCAGCTTCTCGAGCTCGGCCTGGTCAAGGAACTGGATCCTGGTCTCGGTCTTCTTGAACGTCGGCCGGTCGGCGAGCTTCACCGGGTTGAGCTGGCACCAGCCCTTCCGCAGGCCCAGGTCGAAGATCGAGTGCATCGTGTTGATGTGGTTGCGGATCGTCTTGATCGCAAGCGTCTTGCGCTTCGCGGCGACGTAGCGCTCGATGTCCTCAGGCCGGATCCGGTCGAGTGTCTTGCCCGCGAAGAACGGCGCGATGTGTTTGCGCAGGTCGGAGGCGACCGTCAGCCGGTGCGACTTGCGCCGGCCCTTCAGCTCCAGGCGCTGGCAGAACTCGCCGCCCGCCTCCTCCATCGTCACCCGCTCGGTGCCTGGCGTCGTGGCGCGGACTTTCGAGCTCCCGCATCCGGCGCAGCGCGCGCTCGGCCTGCGCCTTGGTGAGCCCGTCGGCTTGCCCCTCGGTGCGGACGTCGCCGACCTTGCGCCGCACGCGCCGGCCGTCGGACCCGTACCAGGACGCCGATCCAGGAACGGCCGACGATCTGGAGCGTGCCGGTCCCGTAGGCACGACGAGTCTACGTCGCAGTCGTGTCATGCGTGCGTCCGCCGCCCCGATCGCTAGAAAACGGTACATGGGGATTGAGCCCGGCGACGACCGCTACACCGCGGCCGGGCGGTCGCTGGCTCCGAGCTACTCCGGCAACCGCCCAGCGCGAATCGCCATGTACTGTTTCATGTTCCATTTTGACCTGATCGTACCTGATCCGGCGGACGGAAAAGCCCACGCAAATCAAAGTGATTCAGGTCGTATTCTGATACTAACCGATTCCGGCTGGGGGCCGGGCGGTCGCAGGTTCAAATCCTGTCTCCCCGATTAGCGAAAGTCCTGGAAAACGGCATATTCGGTCGGGCCGTAATTCGGACGAAAATGCCGAGAGGGCATCAAAGGGGCATCAAACGCAGGCAGTGACGGGTGGGATCAGGTCTTGCGGTCGACGCACGCTTGCGACCGCGCGCCGGCTTGAGGCCGGAAGCTTCGGGTCCGCGGTGCGTAGGGCGGAACAGCTGCGAGGAATCGGCGGTCGCCTACTCTTGCGCGGCCCTTCAGCGTGGTGTGGCGTGGTCGCGGCAGTAGTGTCTCGTGTGGTGCGACGGGTGCGTGTCGCGTTGACGGCGGTTTCGATCGCGGCTCTCTCTGTCGCGGTCGGTGTAGCTGTTGCTGAATCCGGCCCAGCGGCGAGGTCCACTGGCGCCGCGCGCGCAATCCTGAAGCGCTACAGCGATCCGTCAGGCTGGTCGTTCTCATATCCGAGCTGGATGCGTGTGGAGCACTCCACCAGTGGGCCCGGCCTGGCGACGTTCTCTGAGGTCACGATCGCCAACTTCTCGCAGCAGACGGCGGTAAACAGCGCTCCCACGAACGATGGCTTCCACATCGGCGTTCGTCCGCCGCTAGACGCCAACGGAAGGTTCCCAGCGAATGGCGTCGCATTTCGGATGCTCCTCGTCGAAGGTGGCCCCGCACCGATGGTCACGGTGCCCGACTCTCGCTTCCCCATCCAGCTTTCCTCCTTTAGACGCCCGCGGTACCCCGATTTCTCGGCGGCCGATTCCACGAAGCGCGGCGTGCCGCCGTCGCTCGACATGCAGATCGAAGCGGATGGACAGCGCTACAGCGCGATCGCCCTGATCGGCCCTCGCGCATCGCCGCAGCTTCGAGCCCAGCTCGCACGCGTGATCGCATCTGTGGCATTCCCGCCGCTACGCCCCGGGACCAACGTCAATGGTGTGACAGTCCTACAGCCGGCCAGCCACTACCCGGTTGGCTCGTTCACGCTCGTCCACGCGCGCGGCGCGATTTGCAACGGGCACGCGAACGACTGCGCCAGCGGAAACGCACCGTTCTATCTAGTCCACGCCCCGGGCCGACTGCACACTCCCGACCTCATCGAGCCCTGCTCCCCACCTGCTTCGTGCGCTCGACCTCGCGCGTTTTACGGCATCGGATGGACGTGGCAGCTCAGACAGGGCGGCTACACATCACGCTGCGATCTGCGACTGGACATCCGCGACGACCAGTTCTTCTGCCGGAACATTGACGCCCGCTGGGACCGTGTCGGCCGCGTGATCAAGCGGCCTCGAGGCGCTCGCTTCAACGATCCCCTGCAATTCGCGTTCGCGAAGGTGGCTTGGGACGGCCACGTGGTACTGGTCTCAGGCTTCGGTGGGAACCCACCGCAAGAGCCTGCGCTGCGGCTGCTCTGGCCGGACTGGCTGCGACGAAGTCCTTAGCGCGATCTGGGTCGCCTGCGCTCCGGTAGCGTGAATTTGATGGAGCCCGTTCCGCCGTTTCGAACCGAGACACTGCTGCCCACCTACGCGGAAGAAGTGACAGACGATTTGCGTGCCGCGGCTGCCTCGGTATGTACCCCGGTCGCTTGGGTCCGCGCCGCTTACGTCTGCCGTGTCCATCGTGAGCACGCCAACGGCGAATCCGAGGAGCGATTGGCGATGGGCGATCGAGCCGGTCGCGGCACTCGCCGGCGGCCGTGCGGTGCGCGAGGCGACAACCGACGTTCTTCTCGCGCTGCCTGACACTCTCCGTGTGGCGGGGCCTGAGCGTGCTCGCTGAGGCTGCCGTTCCGACCTGGAGGCACCACGGGGTGTGCGTCTTCGAACGGCAATAGACGAGTCCCCTGCAAATGCAGTATGGGGCGATGCTGGGCTCGGGCCAGCGATCTCCGCCTTGTCGAGACTGATCAGGGAGGTCAGGGGGTGACAGGTAAGGTCAAGAAAGGCGCGTAGATGCAGGGGATTCAAGCGCTTGGCCTGACCTCCGATCACAGGGCGATACGGCTGATTTCAAATCTGAGGGACGCACTGAGGACGCACTTTTTGCCGGTCAGCGACAGCCGGTCGCGCGATCCAGTGCGCGACAGACCTCGTCCAGCGTCTCGGTCTTCAGCGTGGTGATCAGGTCGCCGAGGTAGCTCTTCGGCAGCGAGGCGACGTGGTCGGCGTTCAGGACGCAGGCCCGGGGCATGCCGTCCGCCGGCCCGAGCTCAACCTCCGTTGGTAGTCCGCGGATGTTCGTGGTCGCGAGCACGACGAAGACCTCGTTCAGGTGGTCAATCGCCTCGTCTCGGGTTAGCACGAGAGCAGGCCGCCTCGGCCAATCGGGATGCGCGGCCCAGCGGACCTCGCTGCGCCTCACCAGGGCTTCTGCCCGGCCGCCTGCTCCTCCTCGGCGAGCCGGCGCATCGTCTCCGCGGCGCTCACTTCGCGCAGCTTGGAGAGGTCGCCCCACTCGTCGAGGTCATCGCCGCCCTCCGCCGCACGGAGTGCGCGCTCAGCCTGCTCCTCGGTCCAATGGGGAACGCGTTGCAGGAGCTTTTCCTTCGCGGTCATAGCAACGACGAGGGTACAGCGCAGCTACGCGTTTGCTCGGAGCCAGATCGTGGTCCCGCCCCTGATCGGCTGTCTCGGAATTGGCGAATCTCAGGGCAGTGCCTCGACGCTGGCGGGAGACCCGCTATCGCGCTGGCGCAGTAATCCAGAGAGCCGCGTCGACATACCTGTGGGCGGCCCGCCGCGACCGGGCCAAACTGGGGCGTCCGAGCGCCCGCCATCGGCCTCGCGCCGCTTGCTGGGCGTCCCGTCCAAGGCGATCGAGAAAGCGGTCCGCCGGCTGCCGCTTGTGCGCGGGAGCGGTAGTGGTGTCGAGACGCTGGTGGCAGCGTGGGGCGCGGCGGCGGTTACCGCCGCGCCCCGACCGACTGCGACGTCAGGATGCGGGCGCGTCGCTCGGCTTCGTGTCGATCCGAGCGCCGGGATGCTGGGCGGTCACGCTGAGCAGCTTCTGGTTCGCCGACGTCATCGGAAGGTATTCGTAAACGTCGACGCGCTCTCGGGCGACCGTGCCGTTAGGCTGCGCCGCATCGACATAGCGCAGCGCGTAGGTCGTGGTGTCGAAATAGCCGACCAGTCCGGCCCGAAGGTCGATCTTGTAGAGAGAGGCTCCGTCGAGGACGACCGTGCCGTCTACCTGCGCCTGCCCGCTCGCGAGTTCCTGGCGAACCCGTGAGACCGAGTCGTCGGGAGCCCGCGGCGGTGATGGGAATACGTGCTCGTAGATCGTGTTCGTGGCGGGGTCGTACTCGGAGTACGTCGCACCGCTGTACGAGAACTCCTGCTGAGCGCCGAGCGGACCCTTGCTGCCCCGGCCGGCATAGGGCGGGGCGGTCTGCCGCCAGATCGACGCCACGAACGTCGTCCCGTTCTCGGTGCTGACGAGCTTCGTGTGCAGGATCTCGCCCGCCGGCGCCGTCACGGCGCCGAGCGCGTGATGGATGATCGCCGCGTCGGCGACTGAGGGTCCGCCGGATCCGGTGCTCCCGACGAGCGCCACGAGCGCGATCGCGGCCGCGGCACCAACCGCGGTCAGGCCGCCAGCCGCGATCCGCACGCGGGGCCGTCGGCGCGGGCGGGGACGCAGCTCGCCAACGAGCTGGGTGCGAAGCGCCTGGCGAAGCAGCTCGTCCTCGGCCCGTGGCTCCGCCAGCTGTCGCAGATCGCGTTCGAGGAGTTGCAGATCTGGATCGTCATGAATCGACATTGGGATACCTCCGTCGTAGGTCTTCGAGAATGCGGTGCAGGCGGACGCGTAACGTCGCCGGAGCGGTGTCGAGGATCGCTCCGATCTCCTCGAACCCGAGTCCGGCGCCGAAGCGCAGCGCGAGCAGATGCTGACGCTCCGGGCGCAGGCTTTGGATCGCCGCACGGAGCTCGTCTGCTCGCTCGCGCTCGAGCACCCGCTCCTCCGGGGTCGGGTCGGAGGCCACTCGCTCAACGACCAACGGATCGGTGGGCCGCTGCCGCTGCACGTCGCGCACCGCGTTCCGCGCGATCTGGAACAGCCAACCGGCGAAGCTGCCGTCACCGCGGAACCGACCGAGCTGAGCAAGCGCTGTCGTAAACACGTGGCTCGTCACGTCCTCGCACGCAGCCGCATCCCGTATCCGCAGCCGCACGTAGCCGAGCACCCGATCGAAGTACCGGTCGTACAGCGTCAGGAATTCACGAGGATCCCGACGAGCGGCTGTGACCAGCTCGGCGTCCGTATCGACCACCCGCGCATGCATCGAACGCGCATCGGCCACCAGTTTCACCGCCATAACGATCTCATCTCTGAACATCCTTTCGAGGCCTGTTTGGCCCTAGGACGGAGACGGATGGATTTCGTTACAACGTCGGCAAACACTGCCGCTTAATCGCCCAAGCGGCCGCGAGCGGAGTGCTTGCACCAGCCACAGGATTCCGGACCTCAGCAAGCTGCGGGAGGCCTGCAGCGGACGCCGGCGTCCGTGCGGAGAGCGCTGCTGGCCATGAGCCCAGGCGCACTTCGGCGCACGCCGTGAGAGTCCCGCCTTCCTCACGCCAGGTGCATCTCGAGCACGCCCTCCGGGCGCCCCGCTATGCGCGGACGGATGAAAGTCAAGGGCTCGGCGACGCCACTTTGGGGGATGCGGGGGGCGATGCGGCCGGCCGATTGGTCATGGGGGACGCTTCGGGGGCGCGGCAGGTGGCCTCCGGCGGGTCGATCGTCTCGGCAGCGACGCGATCGCCGCGGTTCGGGCCGCTATTTGCGCGCGGCTGTTCGCCGTCGTGGTGGTCGGCGTGGTCGACCGGCGCTAGGTTGTTGGTCGGGCGCGAGTGACTGACGTAGCGAAGCGCAGACGTCAGGAGCTTTGAGTCTGCCGCGCGGCTTGTCCTTTTCGGAGTGACTTAATTTATGCGCGTGTCGCGCTCGCGCCCACTCTCTTTGGTGCTGTGGCTTGCCAGTCGCGGACCATCCGCACGTAGGACGCCTCGGCTTGGCGAGCGAGCTGCTTCTCGGCTTCGCGCACTGCCCTGTTCGCCGACCAGACCCCGGCGGCTGCGGGGTCAAAGCGCTTGGCGCCGGCGATCAGCTCGAGCTTGCGCAGCTTCTTGGCCGTCAGCGACGGCTGCGCGTGGGCGTAGTTCTCGTCGCGGGTGAGTAGGCACCAGAACAGGCACGCGAGCTTGCGGGCGGCCGCGACGCTCGCGACGTTGTAGCCGCGGCGAGCGCGGATCCGCTGATGGAACGCGCGCAACGGACCGGGCTGCAGGATCACGCTGTGCGTCGCTTCGACCAGCGCCCAGCGTGTCTGTGGCGACCCCTGCTTTGAGATGTGGCCGAGCCTGGCGGGCTCTGACCCGGACTGGCGGACCTTCGGATCCAGCCCCAGGTAGGCGACCAGCTGCCGGGAGGTCTTGAAGCGGCGGATGTCGCCGATCGCCGCCAGGAACGTCGCCGCGCACACCACGTTCACCCCAGGCACAGTCATCAGATGCCGCGCATCGCCAGACCGAAGCGCCTGCTGAGCGACCAGCCGGTCGACCTCCGCGATCTCCGCGTCGAGGAACTCGATCTGGCGCATCGTCGCTTCGACCGTTTCGCACTCCTCGACCGGCAACTCGAGCGAGCGCAGCCACTCCCGGCCGGCCTTGCCGAACATGTCCGAGAACGGGCAGCGGCCTTTCAGGCGACGCATCAGCACCGCGTGGATCTCGTTCTTGCAACGCGTCCGCGATCGCACCAGCTGCTCACGACGAGATAGCCGCCGACGCAACACCCGGGTGAGTTCGTCAGGGGTCCACACCCCGTCGAGGTCACCCACCCACAACAGCCGGGCGAGCGTCCGAGCGTCAAGCCGGTCGGTCTTCGCTCGCGCGTGCGAGATCCCCGTGTCACTAGGGCTCACCACGATCACCTTCGCGACGTGCGGCTCCAGGATCCTGACGATCTCCCACGAGCTGCCCGTCACCTCCAACGCCACCCGATCCGTCGCCAACAGACTCGCCGCCAACACCTCGAGCGCTTCGGGCTTGGCCTCCACCCGCCCAGCGGAACGGATCCGGCCGTCCTCGCAGACCGCGACCTCGCAGAACTCCAGATGCACGTCCAGGCCAATCGCACGACCGACCGAGCTCACCACACCCTCCTCGCTTCGAACAATGAAATCGGAGAACCAGCGGGCAAACGACACAGACGGATCCGCGCTCGAAGCGCAACCGGGCGAGTCGCAGGGGCGGCCACCGAAAGCACGGGCTCGCAGCCCACCGCGCAAAACGGCCTGCCCACACTGCGTTCTCCCAAGAGGCCCCTGTCCCAGTGAGCCGGAACCTAAGCCCAGCCCCGGACAACAACCTCAAACAGCATTTTCATCGCCCGAAAGCGTTGCCTTGGCGGGTGGCCCGACGAGCCCGAGTCGGCGCGATGGGCCGTAGTAGTTGCCGCCGCGGACTTCTGGGCTGGTGGCCGAACTGGAGGTCAGGCTGGCGGGTCAGGTGGGTCTTGCCGTTGTTCCCAGTGAGGTAGACCGCAACGGTGTCGCCGGCCAGCGGGCCCGGGAGCCAGTAGGACGACCGACGCGGCGATCGTCAGCGTTGCGAGGACGACACTCCGGAGCCTGCGTGTGGGCATGGTCAGAAATACAACCCCTCACGCGCGGTGGCTCAAGCAACCGTGGCCGCTTTTTCATCCCCAGGTCAGGCTCGGACCGCTCGCGTTCAGTTGGTGCCGAGGCTTTGGGTTCTGTGTCTCGCGGCGATGCTGTGGCGACGGAGCAGCTAGTCGAGCCGCAGCGTGTGCCTCACTAGCCGCTGCTGACGGCCTGCCCGGCCCGTGCGAGTATTTCGTCGGCGGCTGTCTCGCCGGCGCGGACGGCGCCGTCCATGAATCCGGCCCAGCGGTTCGCCGATTCGGTCGCAGCCCAGTGAATCCTGCCGACCGGCGCGAGCCGGGCGGGACCGAAGCCGATCCAGGCGCCGGGAGCGGCGATTCCCGAGAAGCACCCGCGGCTCCACTGTTCCGCGGACCAGTTGCCCTCCACGTAGTCGATCGGCGAGCGTGCTTGGCCGCCGAACAGGCGGGCGAACCCCTCGAGCGCGATCCGACGGCGGGCGCCGGCCGAGAGCCGCCCCTGACGGCGTGTCGCGCCTGGGGTGGTGAACCCGAGCAGGACTCCGGGGCGATCTCGTGGCGGCGGCGGCCCATTGTCGAACACCAGGAAAAACGGGTCCCGGTTGCTGACCGCGTGGCCGCTCAGTCCCTGCCCGCGCCAGAACGGCTTGGAATAGAAGGCCTGGCACTTGATCACCGACCCCTGCGCCACCCGCTGGGTCCAGCCATCGCGCAGCGCCGGCATCGGAGGGTCATAGCTGATCCGCGCCGCGAGCGGCGGTGGGATCGCCACGATCACATGCTGCGCCTCGAACTGCCCGGCATCGGTCTGGAGGACCGCCTTGGCACCCGAATGCTTGATCGACCGAACCGCGGCACCGAGGAACACCCGGCCGCGGCCCAGCCTCTGGGCAGCTCGTATCGAGATCTGCTGGGCTCCGCCCACGAACCGGTCCTTATTGGGCATCTCACTCTCGGGTCCTCCGGCAACGCCCTCCAGCACGGTCAGCAGCGAGAGCTCCCCGGGCCCGACCGATGCGGCCAAGCCCATGAGACGGAACAGCATTCGCGCTCCGGGAGTTGCGAGGTTGTCGTCGATCCACGACTCAAAGGTCTGCTCGTCCCACTCCGTGGCATGGGGCGCGTTGTACGGGGCGCCCCGTGGGACCTCCTTGGACATGTGCTCCAAGGCCGCGTTCGCCAGCGCGAATTCGACCAGGTCCTGCTGGGGTAGGGGAGGCGTGCTCGTCCAGCGACTGATCTTGCCGTTGTAGTCGAACAGGTGCTCTTTCTTGGTGACCGTGCTGAACGGCGTGAAGCTCTTAACGCCCAGCGACCTCGACATAGCGATGATCCGTTTCTGGGTGTCGCCGATGAACTGGCCGCCGATGTCGACGAACGTCCCGTTGCGCTGCACGGTGTACGTGCGGCCGCCCACCCGGTCGCGCGCCTCGAGCACCGCGACCGAGGCGCCGCGGCTCACCAGCCGGCGCGCCGCGGCGAGCCCTGAGAGGCCCGCGCCCACAATGGCCACATCGACCCGGAGTCCACCCGCAGCTCGGGCGCTCTCGGGCCATGCTGTCCTGGGAACCGCAACTCCGGCGGCGACACCCGCGGCCGTGCCCACGAGTTCTCGTCTGGTCACAGATGCCGACATGCGCCTCACCCTCAATCCCCTGTTGATGTTTCTCAGGCGCAGGCCGAATCGGCCACGCGTCTGCTGCTGAAACGCCCCCCTAAACCGCCGGGTGGCCGTCGTGAGCGCGCCCACAGACCTATGCCAATAGATGGTCGCCCCGTCCACGGTGCGGCCTGAGATGGGCGATGGCTAGCCTACACTCTCCGCCTAGATGGTTGATTCCGCGCGGTTAGGCGCAGTAGTTGACGAGTGCACGGCTTGGGCGTCCGAGTTGGTGGTTGAGTGTGATTGCTGCGGCGAGGCAGCAGAGGCGGGCGAGGATTCGTTCTCTGAGTCCGGCGAGGGTGCGCGCGCCGTGGCGCTCGAGGGTGAGCAGGTCTTTGCAGGTCCAGAAGATCGATTCGATCCGTTGGCGGATCGGCGCGAGGTGGAGTCCGTTGCGGGGCTCGTCTTTGCGGGATGGTCGGATGATCGTGGCGCCGCGGTCTGTGACTTTGGCGGCGAACTCGCGGCCGGCGTAGTTCTTGTCGCCGAGCAGCAGCTCGCCGCCGTGGCGGCGGCAGCGCTCCAAGAGCACCAGCCCGATCTCGCGTTCGTCGATCTTCGGCGAGGCGAGCTCGATCGCTCTGGGGGTGCCATCCGGGGCGAAGATCGCGTGCAGCCTGAAGCCCCAGAAGAACCGGGAATGGCTGGTGCAGTAGCCGGAGAGGATGCTCGCAGGAGTCTCCACGCGTCGGTACCGGCGCACGCAGGAGCTGGTCGGCGAGCAGGTAGAGGTCCGGGCGCGGTCGACGTCGAAGTCGGCGGTGTCGCGGACGTTCGTGGAGCGGACCAGCGAGGCGCTCGGCGAGCTGATGAGCTGGCAGCTCGGCGATCTGCGCCTGGCGGTGATGATGCTCGACGGGCTAGAGCTGAAGGGCGGATGATGATCGTCGCCTAGGGGATCACGACGGAGGGCGTGAAGATCCGCTCGGGCTGTGGGAAGGCTGGACGGAGAACGCGACGTCGCGACGCGCTGCTGTCCGATCTGGTAGAGCGCGGCTCGATCAGAGCAGGGAATGCTGTTCGTGCTCGACGGATCGAAAGCACTCCGCAAAGCGTCCGGTCGGTGTTCGGCGAGGTGCGGTACAGCGGTGTCTGTGGCACAAGGAGCGCAACGTACATGCAGCATCTCCCGGAGCGAGACCGCCGCCGATCAAGGCCCGGCTCCGCGAGGCATGGCGGGAGACCGACTACCCGCGCGCGCTCGAGCAGCTCACCGGCTCGCCGACGAGCTCGAACACACGACACCCCGGCGCCGCCGGCTCGCTGCGCGAAGGCATGGACGAGACGCTGACCGTGATCAGGCTCGGGATCCGCAGGCAAGCTCCGGCGCACGTGGTAGTCGGCTGCGTCACCCAGCGCCGAGCGCTTGGTGGTCTCGCGGCTGCGGGCGCACTCCACCGGAGTCGAGTCGATCAACAGCAGATCGTCGTAGAACCCCGGACTCTGGCTCGCGAAGATTCCCATCAGCCACTCCAACGTGTCCGCCAGCCTGCGACGGCGTTTGAAGTACCCCGGTTGCTTAGGCAGCTCGCGGAACAGATGCCCGAGCCGCTTGCCGGCGACAGCGAGGAACCGCCGGTCAGACGGG
Organism: uncultured Solirubrobacterales bacterium; assembly: GCA_963770735.1. Classification (GTDB taxonomy): domain Bacteria; phylum Actinomycetota; class Thermoleophilia; order Solirubrobacterales; family Solirubrobacteraceae; genus Palsa-465. Next base: position 276,556 of record CAVYRB010000004.1, read on the forward strand.
ATTCCCATGATCGCCTGAGCCACGCACAGCGTGACGACCTCCGCGTCTGTGACCCTTCTCGCAGCGTTCTTTTGTCGTTCGGGCAGGAGATCGTCGGCCGTGACGAACACGGTCGTGAGCAGCAGGTCGAGGTCGGCGTCCATCGAGGCCCCTTCCGGTCGGCGATGCATGTGAGCACCGCCGACTTCGGCCCTGCTGCTCGTTTCTCCTTGCAAACACCCACAAACACGGCCACCGCCGTGGAATCACTCATCTAGGCGTGGCAACCACGGCTCGACCCACGATTCTCCAGGCACCTGCTTTGCCAATTACGCGCAACTCAGGCATTGGGTGTGAACGCGGCCTGAAGTAGGTCGCGTCTGTCAACCGGAACGGTGCGGTACTGGTTCTCCGTTTTCGGGGTTGGGGGGGAGGCTGATTGTCCCTGCCGCCCAGCTCATCGCGAGTCCGTGACAGTAGGGCCAGGCTGGGTAAACGACCGTGTATCCCTCACTGCTCGCGGAGGATCGCTCCGAGGCGCATGCGTGCCTGTGCCGCGGCAGCGATTCCTGTCGCCACGGCGGTGCCGATCACGGAGGCCGCCAGCAGTTCGGCCAGGTATCGCCAGGGGATCGCGATCTGGTCGGGTGGGGGGTCGAAGGCGTGTTGGAGCATCGCGATGAGCATCTCGGATAGCAGCCAGCCGAGTCCGGCGGCGAGCAGCACGCCGGCGAGGAGCACCAGCCCGGCCTCGCTCCACGTGAACGCGCGGATGTCGCGCAGTCTCGCGCCGAGCGCGGCCATCGTGGCGAACTCGTGGCGCCGTTCGCTTTGCTCGAGCGCGATGAACAGCGCCATCGCCGCGGCCGCGAGCAGGACGGTGAATGCCTCGAGGATCTTGCTGATGCCGCGCAGGTCGACGGTCGTGATCGAGCTGACGGTCTGCTGCGCCTGCTGGGTGACGTTCTTGACGATCGTGCCGTCGCTGCGGGTCGCGTCCGCGACTCGTGCGGCGGTGGCGGGCGGATCGCTTGCCTTGGCGAACACCACGTTCGGGCCGCCGGCGCGGTCGGCGCCGGCTAGATATGCGAGGTTGGCGACCATGAACGAGTCGCGGGGAGCCGACGGGAACTCCTGGACCACGCCCACGACGTGGAATGGGACGACGTGGAAGCGCCCGTTGCGCCTGTCCAGCACGCGCAGCCGCAGGAGGTCGCCGAGGTTCAGCGAGTAGTCGCTGATCGTCTCCTTGGAGACGAGGATCCCGTCCGGGTGCGTTCGCAGGCGGGCGAGCACCTGTGTGGCGGTGCCGCCGAGGAAGTAGGAGTCGCGCAGGCTGGTCGCGCGAGTGAAGGCGGCGGGGTCGATCCCGTAGGTGTCCTGAAGGTCCGGTCCGACGTAGGCGTAGGAGTGATCGACCCCGGTGGCGGCCTGCACGCCGGGAACTGCCGCGATCCTTCTGACCAGGTCGTGCTGGGTGGTGACGCCGGGGGGTGCCGAGGCGGTCACGTCGGCCCCGAGGGTGAGCTGCGCGTCGATGTTCGCCTGCTGATCGTAGGTGGCGGTGAAGATCCCCAGGTTGACGCCGAACGCGAGCAGCAGGCCGACAACGATCAGCCCGCGGTTGATCGCCGACCCCCGCCGCGCCGCGCTCGCGAGCACGAAGCCGGCGCGAGTGCTGGCCCGCGGCCCGGCGACTCGTCCGGCCGTCCAGGCCAGCGCGCGGCCTCGAAGCCTGACGAGCAGCAGCGTGGCGCCTATCCACAGCAGCGCCGGCCCGAAGAACATGTATACGGACAGCGACAGAGTCGGGTTTGAGTCGGGGTTGACGACCGCGGAGAACCCGGTGCTCGCCGTCAGCCAGTAGATCAGGCCGCTGAGCATGAGCGCGAGGACATCGAGGTACAGCCGTTGCCATAGCGGCTTGTGCTCGCGCAGCACGCTGCGTCGGCCGGCGCTGATGCTGGCTCGCCAGACCGCGGCGCTCGCCCCGAGCCGCGCGGCCAGCGCGCCGCCGATCGCGAGCGCGACACACACCGCTGTAGCGACGAGCGCCCGGCCGGGGGTGAGCCCCACCCCGCCCGTGATCAGCGTCTGCACGGCGGCCACCGACACGCCGGCGCCGAGCACGCCCGCGAGCAGTCCGATCAGCAGGCTCTCGGTCGCGGCGACGCCGACGAGCTGGCGTCTGCCGGCGCCGCGGGCACGCAGCAGCCCGAGCTCGCGGCGGTCGCGGTCGGCGGTTCCGAGCGCGGCCACGTACGCGAGCCCTAGTCCTACCAGGGCGCCGGGTAGGGCCAGCATGATGTACAGGGCCTCCGCGTAGAGAGCGTCGCCGGCGGCCGTGTTGAGCTTGTCGCTTAGGTTGTCGACGAACTGAATCTGACCCGGGAGCGTGCGCTGGATTCGGTTGACGGTCTGCAGCGAGCGCGTGTACGCCTCCCCCGGCGTGCTTCCGAGCCCTGCGGGGGTGGCCTGCGCATCTACCTGCCATTGCACTCCGTTCTGTGCGCCGGGGACGGCGGAGGAGCCGGGGTTGCCCGGTGTGATCGCGGCCAGCTGGGGCGCAAGCGTGTGCGCGAACGTGTCGAGCGGCAGGATCGCGGCGTTTGAGGGCGGCTGCGCGGGGGCGGGGCCGAGCTGCGGATTGAGCGGCTGGAAGATGACGTCCGGAGCGGTAATCAGCGCAACGCCCGAGACCCGGAACGAGCGCGGGCGCGCGCCCGGGCGAGCGGTGATCGTGATCCGGTCGCCGATCCGCGCCTGGAGCGTTGCGGCGAGCTGCTGGTCGAGCAGTGCCTCTCCGGGCGCGAGCCCGCCTTCGAGGATCCGGTACACGTTGAAATGCCGCTCGTAGCCGGGCGGCACCGCCAGGATCGACCCAGCACCGGCGCTCGAGACCCCGGCCGGACCCGAGTGGGTGATTCCGGCGAACGGCGCAGTGGCCGCTGCGCTGGCGTGTGCCACGCCGCGCTGGCGTGCGACCTCCGCGGCCACCTTTCGGGCGGCGCCGTCAGAGGTGACTGGTCCCTGCCAGTCGAGCGGCACGCTGCGGATCGCTGTGCCCGCCATCGTTCGCAGCGAGTTGCCGATGAACAGCAGCGTCGCGCCGAGTAGCCCGACTGCCGCGGCCAGCACCAGGATGCGCGTCAGCGCGCGACCCGGAGCGCGTACCAAGCCGCTGATCGCGAGCTTGCCCGCGACCCTCATCGGTCGAGCTCCTCATCGCCGACGACCCTGCCGTCCTCTAGTCTGACGATCCGGTCGGCGCGGGCGGCGACGTCGGGATCGTGAGTCGCGATCACCAGCGCGAAGCCGAGCCTCGCGTGCAGCGCCTCGAGCAGGTCGAGCACGCGGGAGGCAGTGTCGGAGTCGAGCTGCCCGGTGGGCTCGTCGCACAGCAGCAGCTCGGGCCGCTGTGCCAGCGCCCGGGCGATCGCCACGCGCTGAGCCTCTCCGCCGGAAAGCTCGGACGGCAGCGCATCCAGCTTGGCGCTCAAGCCCACCAGCGCGAGCAGCGCCGCCGGATCCTCGCGTTCGCCGCTGACATGCGCCGCGAACGCGACGTTCTCGAACGCGGTGAACGTCGGGAGCAGGTTCGCGCCCTGGAACACGTATCCGACCGAGCGGGCGCGCGCCTCGCCGCGCGCGGCGGCATCGAGCGTGGACAGCGGCCGGCCGCCCAGGAGAACCTCCCCCTCGGTGGGCACGACGAGTCCGCCGAGCACATGCAGCAGCGTCGTCTTGCCCGAGCCGGACCTGCCGACGAGTCCGAGCCGCTCTCCGGGCGCGACCGACAGGTCAACGCGGGCGATCGCCGTGACCGCCGCCTCGCCCCGTCCGTAGACGACGGTCACGGACCGGCACACGGCGAGGTCTGCGCCGGTCGCGGCGACTGTCACGCCACGGCCCTGCCGTCGCGCATCGCGATCACGCGGTCGGCGGCGCGCGCGACCCGCTCGGAGTGCGTGACCGCCACCACCGTGCTGCGGAACGAGTCTCGTAGCTCGCGGAGCGCGCCGAGCACGAGCCGCTCGTTGGCGGCGTCGAGCTCTCCAGTCGGCTCATCCGCAAGCACCAGCCGCGCGCGGCGCGCGGCCGCCGCGGCGATCGCCACGCGCTGCTGCTCACCGCCGGAGAGCGAGCCGGCGCGCTGGCGCGCTCGATCTCCCAACCCGAACGCGGCGAGCACGTCGTCGGCCGCGCCGGTCGGGTCCTCGCGCCCCGCCAGCCGCAGCGACACGACCACGTTCTCGTGGGCGCTCAACGCGGGCCACAGGTTGTCGCGCTGCAGCACCAGCGCGACGTCGTGTGCGCGATACACCGCCAGCGCGGATTCGTCGAGCAGCCCCAGCGACCGCTCGGAGGCTCTCACTTCCCCTGCCGAGGGCTGATCGAGCGCCGCCGCCAGCGCGAGCATCGTGCTCTTCCCGCACCCGGAAGGCCCCAGCACCGCGACGAGCTCGCCTCGCTCGACCCGCAGATCGAGCCCCCGCAGCGCGACCGTCTCGACCGGCCCCGCCCGGAAGATCTTGAACACGTCGTTGAACTGGAGCGCCGGCCAATCGACCTCGTGCTCGGCGCGCTCGGGCTCGACGTAGAGGCTCTCGACGGCTCCGGACGCGCCGCTCACAGCCACCGGAAGCTGTTGCTCATCATCCGGTAGGCATCGACGTTGTCAACGCCCTTCGGCGTCCCCAGATCGAGCGTCGCCGTCTTACCAGCCTTGCTCAGCTCGTATCGATCGACGATCAGAAGCACCGTCTTGCCGGTCACCGGATTGGGCGCGCTGCGGGTCGTGTACGTCACCTTCACCGCGGGTCCGGACTTGAGCTGGACGGTCTTCGGCGCGGTGAACGTAAGCGACGGGTTGGACTGCTTCAGCCGCGTGAGCTCGGCAGCGACGCTCGCCGGTGTGGCTGGTCCGCCGCTTGCGATCACGATGTGGACGACGTTGTTCTTGTCCGCGAACGTCGCGTCCGTGCTGGTGCCTTTCCGCGCCCAACCCTCCGGGTAGGAGACGCTGTAGCCGCCGGCAGCATTATGGAACGTGAGAAACACCTGGTTGTCGGGAATGTCACCGGTCGCAGCGGAGGTCGCCTCTGCCGACAGAGCGCCCGCGCCGGGCGTCGCCCCGCCGCCGGTCGAAGTGCCGCTGGCGCTCGAGGTCTTGCCGCCGGCGGATGACGGCGCGGTCGAGCTGGAGCTTCCGGACGAGCCGCAGCCGGACGCGGCTGCGGCCATGGCCGTGCACGCGATCAGCGTGGTGACCCCGCGGTTCATGGTGTGGATCCTTCAGCCAGACCCTGAACTTCTCCTGAACGCCTCGGCCCCGCAACCAGGCCGGGCGCGATACTTGAGTCGATGATCACTGCCAGCGTCTTGATCCTCGAGGACGATGCTCAGCTTCGAGATGTACTCGTCCGCAGCCTCCGGGCGGAGGGCTTCGAGGCACGCGCCTTCGCGACCGCGCATCACCTGCTCGAGAGGGTCTCCCAGCGGCCGCCGGACGCGCTCCTGATCGACATCGGCCTTCCTGATGCCGACGGCCGCGACGTTTGTCAGGCCCTGCGGGCGAAGGGCCTGAACATGCCCGTGCTGTTCCTGACCGCCCGCGACGCGCTCAGCGACCGGCTCGCGGGGTTCGGCGCCGGCGGCGATGACTACGTGACCAAGCCGTTCGATCTCGAAGAGGTGATCGCCAGGTTGCAGGCCCTGGTCAGGCGCTCTGGCGCGGCGCCCGCGCTCGAGGTTTCAGGCTTGAGCCTCGACCCGACCGAGCACAGCGCAGCGCGTGACGGAACCGTCATCAGCCTCACCCCGACCGAGTTCCGTCTGCTGAGCACGCTCGCGGGCCGCGTGGGCAAGGCGTGCACCCGCCTGGAGCTGATCAGGGCCGCGTGGCCGCACGGAGCGATCGTGCACGACAACACGCTCGACGTGTACATCGCCCGGATCCGCCGGAAGCTTCGCTCGCTGAACGACCCCCCGGGGATCGTGACGGTCCACGGCACGGGTTACCGGCTGCGATGATGCGCTCGCGCCTGGGCCTGCGCAGTCGCCTGCAGCTGTCGGTCATCGGCGGCGTGGCCCTCGCCCTGGCCGTGCTGATCGGGGCCTTCAACATCGTCCTGCGCGATCGCCTCGACAGCGACGCGAACAACGTGGCGGTCACCCGTGCGACCACGGAGCTCTCGACGCTCCAGGTCCGAGGCTCGCACCTGATCACTCCCGAGGCCCCTGACGCCGGCGCGCTCGACGCCCAAACGTGGGTGTTCTCAGGCACGCGGGCGATCGAGGCACCGCGCACCGATCCGGTGACGGCACGCGCCGCCGGATCGATCAGCACCGGACCACGCGGCTTCGAGGACGTCGGTTCCAACCGGCTCTATTCCGTGCCCGTGCTGTACCGCGGGCGGCGGCTCGGCGCCGTCGTCGCCGAGGTCTCGCTGGCGCCCTATCGAAACACGGCGCACACTGCGCTCGTGGCTTCGCTGCTGCTGGGCGTGGTGATCCTCGCCGTGGTTGCGATCGCCGCGCGCCTACTGATCGCCGGCGCGCTCCGGCCGGTCGCGCAAATGACCACGCAGGCGGCAACCTGGAGCGAGGTCGACACGGGCCGGCGCTTCGGCCTCGGCCCCCCACACGACGAGCTCACACAACTCGCCGCGACGCTCGATGCGCTGCTCGATCGCGTCGCCACCAGCCTGCGCCACGAGCAGCAGTTCTCGGCGGAGCTCTCACACGAGCTCCGCTCACCGCTGGCCGGTGTGATCGCAGAGGCGCAGTACGCGCTGCGCCATGCGCACTCGGCCGAGGAGCACCGTGCCGGATACGAGAGGGTGCTCGCGGGAGCGCAGCAGATGAAGCGGATACTCGAGACGCTGGTGACCGCCGCCCGCGTCCAGCTTCAACAGTCCCGCGGCACCGGCGACGCAGCGGCGGCGATCCGATCGGCGGCGCAAGCCTGCAGACCACTTGCCGAGCGCCAGGGGACCGAGCTGATCGCGATCGAGCCGGATCGCCCTCTCCACATCGGCATCGAGACGGAGGTCGCCGAGCGGGTGCTCGGGCCGCTGCTCGAAAACGCCTGTCAGCACGGTACCGCCCCGGTGACGGTGTCGGCCGCTCGCCGAAACGGCGCCGTCGAGTTTTTCATCGGCGACGAGGGTCCCGGAATACCCGAGCACGACCGCGAGCGGGTCTTCGAGCCGGGGTTCAGTCGCCACGGGAACGGCCCGCCCAGCGATGGCGCCGGACTCGGACTGTCGCTCGCCCGCCGGCTCGCCCGGGCCGCGGGAGGAGATGTGGAGGTCTCGCCCCAAGGTCCCGGAGCTCACTTCGTCGTGCGCCTTCCCTCAGGCTAGGCTCGGGCCGCCCTCATCTCATCACGCCGGTGTGACCGAGCGAGTACCGGCCCGGCTGGGGCCACACGCACAGCCCGTGCGGGGCGGTGGCGACGGGAATCCGAGCGAGTAGCCGGCCGGTGCGGGTGTCGATGGCGTAGACGGCGGCGTCGTAACGGCCCGAGAGCCACAGGACCCGACCGGACGCCGAGACTCCTCCCATGTCCGGGCTCCCACCCGGGATCGCCCACCTCGCAACGACCCGGCGGGTCGAGAAGCTGATCACCGACACGGCCCCGGCCGACCGGTCTGAGACGTACAGAAACCGAGCATCTCGGCTGGGATACAGCCCGTGCGCGTCGGTGCCGGTCGGAAGGAATCCGATCCGGCGAAACGACCCGGCGGCGATCATCCACACCCCGCCGTGCCCGCGGTCGGCGACATAGAACACGCGTCCGTCCGGTGAGAGCTTCACGTCCTGCGGCGATGACCCCGCGGGCAGCGGGACCGTGCGCACGAGCCGCTCGCGCGGGACGTTGACCACGATCATCTCCGAGGCGAACTCACAGCTGGCGAGCATCAAGCGACCGTTGGCCGTGTAGTCGGCGTGATTGACACCCATGCACGTCGGCACGCTCAACGCGTGGTGGAGCTTCATCGTGTGGGCGTCCCGGAAGTCGATCTCACCCAGGCGCTCCGCCGTCACCACCGCATAGCGACCATCGGGCGTGAAGTACATGTTGTACGGGTCGGTCACCGGGACCGCTCGCCCCGGCACCCCGGTTCGGGGATCGATCGGTGTGAGGCTGTTGCCCTGGTCATTGGTCACCCACAACGTCCGCAGGTCGTACGACGGGACGACGTGCTGCGGGAGCAAACCGACGGGGAACTGCCGCACGACCCGGTGCGTTTGTGGGTCGATCTCGGTGACCGTGTTGCTGCCGCTGTTGGGCACGTAGATCAGCGGCCGGTCTCCCTTCACGGCCGCGGACAGCTCGCCGGGTCCGTCCGCCGCGTACACGTTGCCCGGATCTGTCAGCGGTGGCACGACGTATCCGCGAGCCCCGCGCGCGACTTGCCGCGGCTTGAGGGCGGTCGTCGCTGCGGGCGTGTGCGCGGCCCCGGACGAGCCGCAGCCGGCCAATGACAACCCGCCGAGGGCGACCATGAGCATCCTGGTCGCAACACGCCTCGCTCCAGCTCGGGTCATGGGGACGTGCTCGCGGGGCTCAAGAGATACAGCCGGTCGCTGACGGTGCCGCTCAGCTCACGGCCACCCGCAACGACGATCCCACGAGGGACGGTCGCCGTTCCGACGTCCGAGAGCGCGACCGGCAGGCGTCCAGCCGGCCGCACGCGGCCGCTCGCCGGATCGAGCGCGAGCACCTCTGACCTCTGCGTTCCCTGGGCGCTCCCCCGTCCGCCGACAATGTAGACGAGGCCATCGAACTCCGCCGCGCCTGCGTGCGTGATCGGGCGCGGCAACGCGCCGATCTGGACGACCCGGCCGGTCCCCGGGTCAAACGAATAAACCGCGGCCGAAGCAGCGTCGCCCACCGTCCCGCCGGCGATCACCACGTGACCTGCTGCCTCCGTCACCGCCGCGTAGCGAACGGCGTGCGGAAGCGTCGCGACGACCTTGCCCACCCCGGACCCGCTCCAGGCCACGATCGTGTCCAGCGGTGCCGTTCCCGTATGGCCCCGACGACGTAGACCTCCTGGCCGATTGTCGCCGCCGCGACATCGGACGCCGGAGCCGGTAGGCGCCCGGCGACCGCGGCCCTCCCCGTGGGGTCGACCGCGAGGATCTCGTCACGCGAGGGCTCACCGCCTCCCAGCAGATAGGCGCGACCGCCGAGGGTTGCCGCGGCCGCGTCATGGACGGGATAAGGGAGCTGGGCGACCAGCCGCGACCCACGCTGGTCCGCGACCACCACGTCGGCCGAAGAGGCGATCGCTTGATCGAGACCTCCCATCAGGATCGCCCGCCCGCCAAGCGCAGTCGTCGCGGGATTCCGAACGGGAGCGGGCAGCCGCAAGGAGGCACTCGCGTAGAGTCGCGGGCTGGAGGCCGCCGCGCGAGGTTTCGCGTGCGGCGCGGTGGCCGCAACGCCAACGCTGCTCCTAGTCGTCGCCGTGCCGCCGCACGCAGCGATCAGCGCCCCCGTAAACAGCGCGAGCGGCAGCGACGCCGCGGTCAATAGCGAGCGGTGGCGACCCATCCGGGCCCCGGATCGTCTTGGACTCGCCTGAACGGCTCCTGAACGGTGTCCACCTCGGTGGTCGGCAATCCGACTTGCGCACGTTCGGCGAACCGGGCGAACGCGAGCATCAGCACTCAGACGGCAGCCCGCGCCGTGATGGTTCATCGCGCGGCTGGGTTGAGGAGCTCCGAGCGGTCCCGTTCGGCATCGTCCACTCCGCACGGCGCCGCGGCGCGTCCCGCCGAGCCGCCTACGATGGAGGCTCGGTGCTGCTCGCGTCCATCACCAACTCGTTCGTGCAAGTTGCGACGAACGTTGTCGACAGCCTTGGTTTGGTCGGGATCTTCCTGCTGATGCTCGCCGAGAGCGCGTGTATCCCGATCCCGTCGGAGGCAACCATGCTGTTCGCCGGCTTCGGTGTCTCAGAGGGGCACTTCTCGCTGGTCGCGATCAGCATCGCGGGAGTGGCGGGCAACCTGGCGGGCTCCTGGCTTGCCTACGCGGTCGGCTACTTCGGGCGCATGGAGCTCGTAGAGCGACATTCACACAGGCTGCACGTGAAGCCTTCGCATGTCGCGTGGGCTGATCGGTGGTTCTCCCGGTACGGCGACGCCACGGTGTTCTTCACGCGGATCCTCCCGATCATCAGGACCTTCATCTCATTGCCTGCGGGGGTGGCGAGGATGCCGATCGTGCGGTTCACCCTCTTCACGTTGCTTGGCTGCATTCCGTGGGTATTGCTGCTCGCGTTTGTCGGTGACCAGGTGGGGCGAAACTGGACGCATTGGAAGGACGCTCTGGGCTACGTCGACTATGCCGTCCTCGCGGCGATCGTTGGCGGGATTGGGTACCTGATCGTGCGTCTGGTGCGGGCGCGCCGCGCCGGGACGGGGTCAGGTTCCCGCCGCGAGGATTGCGACGTTGCCACACCCGAGCAGTACGGCGCTGACGGCGAGCACGAAGGCCGTCTCGGTGCCGATGCGGGAGACTCGGTCATCGCCGTTTCGGCGGCGGTAGCCGGGGTTGAGAGCAAGGATGGTGTTGACACCGCCGAAGTTCCAGGCGAGCCCGAAGAACGGGGGGATCAGCCCGAACGCGGCGTCGAGCGCTCCGAGCAGAGCAGCCGGTGCTGATGCGAGGCCGCCAGCCCGCACGTCCACCCCAAACGTCAGCGAGGCGACGCCGACGCGCCGAGCGCCGTCGCATCCGCTTCGAGCTGATCCAGGTCACATCACGGCGTGGTTCGGGTCAGGGGCGGCAGACGCACAACGCAAAGCAATGTGACCAGGAGATTGCGTCATGCCCTACGCCGTGGACTTCAACGATGTCTCGACCGTCGGCCTTGAGTCCTCGCCGGTCGCGGCCGCGCTCGCCGGACTGCGAGCCCACGAGGCCCGCTACTTCAAGAACAAGTACGACCACGCTTTCACGGTGGAGCCCGCGAGCAACGCCAAGACGACCGTCGACTGGGTGCACCGGATCCTCAAGGAAGAACGCGACATCGTCATTTCGTCTCGCCCTCTCGAGGCGGCGGCCTTCCAGGTCGAGAACATCCGAATCGCCTACGTCTTCTACCAGAGCGGTCTGTCGATCAACGTGATGTACACCGTCGACGACCCCAAGAGGCGGGCGGTCGGGTTCAAGCTGTCCGAAGGGATGGAAGTCCCGGCGGAGCTCACCTCCCGGTTCAAGTTCGCGAGGCAAAAGTCGAAGCTCGCCGGCACCATCCGCGGTTCCTACTTCGACTTCAAGAACGAGTACTGAGCCCAGGACCTGTCCCGTTTTGCCCCTGCCGCGCGACTCAGGGGTCGACGGGTCCGGTCCCTGCAACGCGGGGACAGCAGGGCGCTCGTCTTCTCGGCCTCGGCCGTGGCACGTGCTTTCTCTTGGCCACGCGGGCACGGTTGTCGAAATCGCACAACGGCGCCGCCCCGCGTCGGCTGCGAGTATTCGCATCGGCTGGTGACGTCAGCGAACCTGTCTGAGATCGCGCCCGAGCTCTGGATAGCCGAGCAGCCGCTTCGCTATCTCGGTTTCGAGGTGGGCCGGCGGATGGCGGTGATTAGGCTGGCGGGCGGCGGATTGCTCATCCACTCACCGGCCAGTCTGAGCAGCGAGTTGCGCGCGGCGCTTGACCAGCTCGGTGAGGTGCGCTTCGTGATTCCCGCGAGCGAGCTCCATGGCCACCTCTACATGGAGCAGTACCGGGACGCCTACCCGCAGGTCAAGCTGTTCGCCGCCCCCGGCCTTGAGCGCAAGCGCAAGGACCTGCAGTTCGACGGTCAGCTCTCAGGCGTGCCGGAGCCCGAATGGCGCGACGATCTCGATCAGACCCAATTCGAGGGGTGGCGCCGACTGAACGAGATCGAGTTCTTTCACCCCAGCACGCGCACGCTCATCGCGGGCGATTTGTGCTTCAACTTCGGCCCGGGCATCACCCGGCTCTTCGCGCAGGGTCGTATCCGCCGACGCCTTGGGCCTTCGACCGAGTGCCGGATCCTCGGGATTCTTCGCGACCGCGGGGCGGTGCGGCGCTCGCTCGAGCGGATCCTCGAATGGGACTTCGATCGAGTCCTGCCCGGCCACGGCGAGATCCTCCACACGGGGGGTAATCACGCCTTCGAGGAGGGGTTCGCGCGGCTGCTTCGATGAGGATGGACCACGCCACCGGAGTTCCGCTTTGATGACTGCGTAGGCATCACGAGCATGCTGGGCGAGCGCCCCGCAAAGCGCGGAAACGGAGCTCTCCGGTGGCGCCTGTGACGGAGCCCCGGGGGCCTGCACGCCGGCGTAGGCTCCTTCAAGGTGATGCGACGTTCGATCATGGCCGCGATCGCGGCTACGTTGGTTCTGTGCGGTTGTGGGGGCGGCAGCGGATCGTCGAATACCGGAAGCGGGACCACGGCATCCTCGGCGGCCGCCGCAGCTGTGGGGGCGAAGACGGTCGGACCAGAGGCGACCCAGCGCCTGCGTTGCGCGGACTTCATCGACACCAGCCCTCCGCCGCGTGACTACAGCGTCGTGCTGAACGTGGTGGGCCTGCCGACAAGCCCGCACTCGCGAGCGCTCCAAACGGCACGTACGCACGAGGTCCCTCCGGAGCCTCGGTTGTTCGCGAAGACCGGGCTGCTGATCAGAGCCGACTCCAGGTTCTCTCTGTTGGTCTCCCACAGGGAGCGACTTTGGATCGGATGGGCGAACGGACCGGCGCAGCCACACAAGGCAGTGGTTGTCCGCGGATGCGCTAGGCCGTCGAAGAGCCGCTCTGACTGGCTCGCCTACCCTGGCGGGTTTTGGGTTCAGGCGGTGGGTTGTTACTCGCTCATTGTCAGGTCGAGTGGTCGCGAACAGCGCGTGCGGCTCGGGCTGGGCGCTCCATGCTCGAGGCAGAAGCCACCCGCCACCCCGACCGAGCGCTGAGCCCCAACGGCACGCTCTGAAGCGCCGCCGGCCGTAAGCCAGTCAGGCCCGCCAATTGATCTCGGGCACACCCGCTTCCCTCGCGACGGCAGACATCCCGGCCGCTTGGCCACCTTCCCTGCAACGCGCGGGTTGCGCAACTGGCGACGAGCAGGGCGCTCGCCGTTGCGCAGAGTCGAGCCCTGCCTTTGTGTTCGCGCGAGCATCGTCCTGGACATCGCTTCCGTTGCAGCTTGTGTCCGGCAGCAGTCGTCTCATCCCGGGCTCCCAGCCCCGTCGGGGTGACTCCTTACGCGCCGGTTGGTCATGTTTCGAGCAGCTTCGCGCACTTGTCGCGCCTCAGCATCGCGTGGATCGCGATCTCGTTGGCGTCAGCGGTGATCGTCACGACCACGACGAGCAGGTTCGCCGCGGCGTCCTGCCGGGTGCTGAGCCAGCGGTCTGGGCCTTCCGGATCTCGATCTTGGCCACAGCGGTCCGCCTTGCGCTTGTGGACGAGGTGCGTTGACGCCGCTCGACGGCCGTTGACGCCGCTCGACGGCCGTTGACGCCGGGCCGCACGGCGTATACGCTCGCGCCGCGACCTAGGATCGAGGGTTGGAGGGCATGATGGGTGGAGGATCGGCAAACATGAGTCGCGCGGCGCTGTGCGGGCGGCGGCGCTGGCGGCTACTCCTCGCACTGCTGCTGACGGCGGCTCTGGCGTGCTTCTTCCCATCGATCAGCGCCGCTCGCGTCGGCGCGGCCCGCCAGAGCATTCGCGCGCAGGTCAACCAGGTGGATCGGGCCTACCACCGCGCGGTGGCGCGTCGTGATTTGAACGCGGTCATGGCCCTGTACGCGCCCAACGGGAATCTGGTCGCCTCAGGGGTTCCCCCGGTGCACGGGCGGGCCGCGATTCGCCGGTTCCTGGCGCCAGTGTTCAGCGCGGGCTGGTGTGGGTTCACGTTCACGCCGAGCGCCGTCTCGGCCAGCGGTTCGCTCGTCTCGGCGTTTGGTCACTACGTGTCTTTGAACTGCGTCCGTGGCCGGGTCTTCCCGGACCCCAAAAAGTTGGCTGTACTGCTGTTCACGCACCGGCGCGGCGGTGGTCTGCAGATCGCATACGACATCTTCATCTCGTGATATGAGCGCACCGCCCGCGCGGTCTTGAGCTGCTTGGATTCCGCGGCGGGCGTCGAGTTCAAGACGCGGCCATCGTTTGCAGACGTCGAGGCCGCGGCGCGGCGGCTCGCTGGCGCCGCCCATCGCACCCCGGCGTCACTCGCGGGGCCAGCCGGGAGAGCCAGCCACGAGCGCGAGATTCAACGCACGACCAGGCTGTTCAGCTCGCTGGCCCCTTCAGTGCGTCACCTCTCGCCGGGATGCGGGATAGCGCCATCGACCGTATCGGGAGCCCAAGCGCGCCGAAGCTGATGCGGAATGTGGCTGCCGGAGGGCCGCCCGCGCCGATGGGCGGCCCTCCGGGCCCACGTCCCGCATTTCTCCCGGCACGAGCCTCAGCGGCTGCACGGGTCGCGTCCATTTACCGCTGTAAATTCGCGCGCGGTTGAGGTTCCCAGGGGGGAGTTTAGGCGGCGGTGACCTCCTCGTCGAGCGTGTCTGGGTCGGCTTGCCGGTACTTGATTCGGTAGAGGTGTTGGCGGTCGACGTCCGTGAACGTTGCGCCGTTGCTGGCGTGGCTGAAGAACAGGTCGAGTACCGCCCACACGAGTGAGAGGCAGCTGGTCTCGCCGGGGAATCGGCCCATCACCTTCGTGCGCCGGCGGACCTCGCCGAGCGACCGTTCGAGCAGGTTCGTTGACCGCCACCGTTCGCGGTGTCTGAGCGGATAGCGCAGGTGCACGACCAGGGCGTCGAGGTCGTCAGCGAGACAGCGGGCGGCCGACTCGTAGCCGCCGTGCTCGAGTTCTGAGATCAGGACCTTGAGGCGGAGCTTGCCGTCATTGATCGAGGTCGCGTCGGTGAGCGCTGACCAGTAGTTGAACCGGATCCGGTCGTGCTCTGACTTAGGCAGCTTCGCCTGCAGATTTCTCAGCCGGTGAACGGCACAGTGCTGGCGATCGGCGCGCGGCCAGATCTCCTCGACCGCCGAGGGCAGCCCGGCCGCGCCGTCGGCCACGACCAGGCGCGGCGCGGCGAGTCCGCGGCTGGTGAGGTCGCGGCCGAGCTCGAGCCAGTCCTCTTTGGTCTCGCGCATCCCCAGGCGCACGGAAACCAGTTCTCTTGCACCGGTTTCGGTGATCCCCCACGCGCAGATCACGCCCTCCTTCGGGCCGCTCGGGCGGACCGGCAGATAGATCGCGTCGAGGAACAGCACGACCAGGTTCACGTCGTAGAGCGAGCGGCGACAGAACGCCTCGAACCGCTCGTGCAGCTCCGCGCAGATCGTGGCGACCGTCGACTTCGACGTGCGGCCGAGACCGGCCTCGTCACACAACGACTCGACATCACGCACCGACAGGCCGCGAACGAACCCGCCGATCACCAGCGCCTTCAACGGGTCCGTTCGCAACAGCCGCTTGCAGTGCCACTTCGGGAACAGCTTCGAGACGAACGGCATCGCCGCCTCCCGCGCCTGCGGGATCTCGATCCGCAGCTCACCCTCCGCTGTCTGCAGATGACGGGGCCGGAACCCGTTGCGCAACCCCGACTCATAGTTGCGCAAGCCGCGCTGGCGCTCCGGCCGGCGCTCATACCGAGCGCGACCCAACCAGCTGTCGAACTCCTCCTCGACCGCCCGCTGAATGATCAACCGAGCGCCGAGCCGGGCAAGCTCGGACAACATCTTCTGCGGGTCATCGACCATCCCCTTCCCAAGCAGCTTGTCAATGCTCGCTTGTATCTCCGCTGACGGCTGTACGGTGCGTCTCACGGCGTAGGCCTCCTTCATCGTCTTGCCGGACTTGAGGGAACCTACGCCGTCGTACTGACAGCACCCAACACGTATTTACAGCAATCTTTGGACGCGACCGCTGCACGGCCAGGGTCCTGCTGCAGCGCGGACACGAGGGCGCTCCTACCCGAGGAGGGCGTGGAGCGCCATGTCCCTCCGGGTGCCTTGAACGAGCGCCTTGCTGTGGAGGACTCCCTCGAGCCGGCAGCCGAGTCGAGCCGCGACGGCTCCCGAAGCACCGTTCGACGGCTCGACGTAAAACTCCAGCGGGCGAGGCACTACGTCCGTCAGCGCCCAGTCGCACGCGGCCGTACGGCTCGCGCTGCTGGTTGTTAGGCCAGGAGCCGCTTCAGCGCGAGCGTGAGCAGCTCTGGGCGGGTGTGCCGGCCGTGGTCGGCGGCGATGAAGTGGCTGCCGATGAACATCGAGAAGGCGACCGTGCAGCGAATCTCGACTTCCTCCTCGTCGGGGCAGAAGGTCCCGAACAGCGAGCGCATGTAGTCCATGCGGCGGTTGTCGATGCGCCTGAGCCGTTTGGCGATCGCCTTGTCGCGTCGCGCCCAGTCGCGGATTGCTAGCTCGATCTTCAGCACCTGTCGGCCCTTGGCGCTGGGAAGCACGAACAGCCGTGTGAGCTTGGCCCGGGCGTCTCCGCCCTCGGCCTCGACGCGCTCGATCACCTCATCGACGGTCAACTGCTCCCACGTCTCGAGCATTCCCTCCAGCAGCGCTCCCCGGTCGTCGAAGTGGCGGTAGAAGCTGCCTTTGGTAACCCCAAGCGCCTGCGCCAGGTGCTCGACCCGGACGGAATCGGGGCCGCCGGCCGCGAGTCCCTGCAGGCCGGCTTCGATCCACTTGTCGGGAGGTGTACGAGTCGGAGGCGGCATGGCTTGCTGCTCGGAGGTACCGATCGTGAGTGACGGTCCGGGGCGTTGAAATCCTGCCATAGATACGGTAGCGTATTAGGTTCTCTACCGTATCTATCGGATCGGGAGGTCAATCATGCACCCGTTTCGCGAAGCCCTCGAAGCCCGTGACCATGACGCGGCAGCGTCTCTTCTCGCAGACAACGTCGAGTTCCGCAGCCCCATCGTGTTCAAGCCCTACCACGGCCGGGATGCCGTGGCCACCATCCTGACCGGCGTGGCCCAGGTCTTGAAAGGCTGGACCTGCCAGCGCGAGATTGGAGGTCCCGAGCAGCCAGATCATGCCCTGGTGTTCAAGGGTCGCATTGGCGACAAGGAGATCGAAGGCTGCGATTTCCTCCACGTCAACCAGGACGGACTGATCGACGAGTTCTACGTGATGGTGCGCCCACTCTCAGCCGCGCTAACGCTCGCAGAGGCGATGAAGCGCCAATTAGCTGCTAGCGGCGAACGAGGCCCAGCCAGAGCAAACGGCTGCCTGATAGCGGCCGATTGGCCTGCCGCCAGCAAGTCGGCGCTTCCCCGACCGCCGCGGCGACACCCGCCTTCAATCGGCGACGAGAACCTCGCCACACACCCCGAGCGACCCGGTTTGCGCGGGCAGGAGGGGCATGCCGCCCGCCCGCTGCGATTCGCCATCGCCGCGTTGGTGGCGAACCCGGAGCTGGCCATGGGTAGGCACGTCGCGAGGCACGGGCCCAGACTCACATCGTGCTCGCGCACGAATGTGCGCCGGCATGGCTTCGTGACCGCGTGTGTCCGATACCGGCCGCCCACTGGAGGCGTACGGAGTCGGTCCGGACTGCTCCTTTCGCTTGGCAAAGCGCTCGCCCAGCGCCGGCGACGGTGAACCGCTCCTACGTCGCCAGCGCGATAGCAGGCTGGGAGTCGGCGCCGAGGTGGAAGCGATCGTCCGGTCTGATGACCGCTGCCACATAGAGGAGGAGGAGGAGGAGCGTGGGTACGGGAGCTGGTGGCGGCGGGTGTGGTGTGGTCGACGTCCTCGAGATGATCGAAATGGACGAGGACCAGCGCTCTCGTCGCGCGCGCGATGGCCCACCCCTCGATCATCTAGATCGTCGCCGAGCTCCGCGCAGACAGCGAACACGTGGAGGCCGACGAAGTCGGATCTGGGCTGGTGGCCGACGGCGATCCAGCCTGTGCGGGAAGCGTTGGGGATCGAGCCGATCGCCGAGCGCCTCCGCGCCGCCGCCGGTCAGCGTGTATCTGGTTGGGCAGTGCGCCTCCAAGACGGCTGAAGTTCGGGTACGAGCTTCGGATCCGGGCAACGATCGGGACCGCTTGATGCGGGGAGGCGGAACCCGAGCCGCGCTCGCAGCCGGCCCGCCGGCCGTGGCGCGCCTCGCTGGGGCCGCCACTCGCCGAACGACTCGATTGCCGTGTCAATCTGGCGCGGGGCACGCGGGCTCGCCTGGGGCCGCCTTTTGCAACGGGCCACCGCATCGGCTACTGTCGAAGCTCGGGGGTCGGCATGGACCGGGCTGTCCGGGGTGACGAGGAAGGGCGAAGTGAACCTAGCAAGGTGCTCGACCACGGTTGTAGCCGTCTGCTGTGCCGCGCTGGCCCTTGCCGCGACCGGAACGGCTGCCGCCCGCCCCAAGCCCGCGAAGACCCGGATCACGATCCGGACGTGGCCGAAGGGGCTGGTCGGCTACGTGAGCAGCCCTAAGCCGGCTCGCTGTGCCGCGCGGCGCTGGGTCGTGGTCTTCAATCAGCGCGGCGGGCGGCAGAATCCGGCGAAGGAGCACGCGGGTAGCGAGGGTGCGAGCGGCCGGAAGGCTGGGCTCCTATCAATGGTCAACTAGACGCGTCAGGTTGGGTAGGTTCTACGCCAGGGTGGCGGGCACCAACGGCTGCCGGGTCGCGTCCACCAACACGATCGTCACCTCGGTGGGCCTTGGAAGTGGCACTGGCGCTGGTGAGGCCAGCTACCCGCCGTGCAGCCCATACGTCAGCGAGACCACCAGCTCGATCTGCACGTTCTACGAGATGCGCCTGGTCCTCGACGGGAACGACTGCCGAGCTTTCGGCGAGAGCGCTCGCACCTGCACGGGCCACGCGACCAGCGGACCGTTTCCCTGGGGCGCGACCTTGTTTGGAGGCGATGTCTACCCCGGGGTCCAGTTCTCGTGGAACGGAGCCGTCCGCCGGAGCGTGACGTTCTCCGCCAACGATCCCGACGTGCGCAATCCGGGAGTCGGGCGCCTCGCAGGGAGCGTACCCAGCTCCAGCTCGCCCGACTTCACGGTCGACGACGGCTTCGCCCAGAGCGATCTCGGTTATCCGAATGGCGATCATTTCTTTACCCCGGATATTCCGGGTCAGTCCGCGGGCGAGGTCGGAGGGCCGCTGTATCTGAACTACGTGAACGGCGACGTCGGCCAGGTCTATATCCATGGCTATCTCTATCTGAAGCGCTAGCGGTGGCGTCAAGATGAGCTCACGGAAGCTCCCCCTCGTCCTGATCGCCGTCTTGATCGGCGTTGGGCTCGGAGCTCAATTCGCTCCGGCCGGCGCCGCCGGTAAACGACACCCGTCGGCGCGTGTCGCCCCCAACGATCCTCCGATCGGGGTCACGATCGACACTCTCGGTGCCCAGGGCGCGATCACGATCGCCGGCCGAGCCTACGGGGGGAGCGGCGTGGTCAACGACCTCGCGTACGTCGTGCTCGACCGGACGACGCGCGCCGCGGTCGAGTCGGGAAACGTGGACGGCAGCGAGCAGGGCATCCGTGCGCTCACGAACACCGCGAATATGTACTCAGGCGGTCTCAAGTATCTGATGATCATCAGCGGGCGCGAGAGCCCTCCGCCTAACTCGGCCGGCCTGTTCTTCCCGCTGCTCAAGAAGCTGGGGGCCCCGCTCCTCACCCTGTCCCAGATCCAGGACCTCAACGAACAGCGGTCTCCGTTCTCGATCATCGGGATTCCGGGTGCGCCGGCCGGCGGGGCGACACTCCGGATTCCCGGCAGGCCCGATCCTGACCAGGTGTCGGGCGCGATCACCGGCTACCTGCAGAAGAACCAGGCGGTTGACGTCGACGGGGCGCCCATCTACGACTACGTCTCGCCCGAGCACCCCGCATTTGACACCCGCGCCGCGGGCGGCACCGCCACGAGCAACGTGATGACAGTCGGCGACAAGAGGTACGAAGCGAGTATGGCCGGCATCCCCGGTGCGACGGCCGGTTTTCACGTCCTCGTTCTTGACAGTCTGACGTTGCGAGCGCTCCACAATGAGGCCCTGGTCACGAACGCGAACAGCACGATCTTCACCGACCGGCAGCTTCAAGGTGGCGCGGGGGATTCTCTTAGGAGATGGTTCGATGCGCCATCCGGCATGGCCGGTCCGGCGCAGCCCGATGTGACCGTGCTCGTGCAGACGATCGGCAAGCCCAAGGCCGCCGGGTACGAGTGGGCGGGGATCGTCGAGCAGCTCGCGCGCCTTGGCGCCAACCGGCTGGACCTCAACGCGCTCGACGGGACCAGCGAGTATTCGATCGTTGGGCGCCTCGGCTCAGAGCTGCCCCCCGCCGAGTCCACCACCGCCTACGATCACGGGCCGTATCCGGCGCCGAACCTCCCCCCGGCCCGCCTCGTGGGCGCGCTCGCGCGCACGCGCTCTTCGACATTCGAGCCGACCGTGTCGGGCACGCCCGGCATCGCGAACCCGTCCGACTCCGTCAACCTTGGGCTGATCAAGGTGGCCTACCAGCCGCTTCAGGCTTGGCCCGAGCTGGCGCCGGGTCAGCCGCGCGACGGGGTGGCGGCGGCCCAGGACTTCATCTGCAGAGCGCTGAACTTCTGTCAGGCGACCGACAGCTGCCCGGATGTTCGCAGCTGCTACTGGCAGAAGTACAGCGCGGACTGGGGGTTGAAGCAGACGGTCCTGGCCGCCCTCGAATACCCCGGCCAAGGCCGTGGCTTCACCGAGGACACATACAAGGCCGTCAGGCGCGAGCTTCTGCCGGAGATCGCCGCTGTCGCCAACCTCCAGAGCTACCTGAATAGGCTCGCGGAGCCCTTCGACCGCTCCGCGTTGAGGAGTTACGTCGACCTGCAGAAGATTGGCAAGGAGATCTACGACTCCGTGCAGCCTTCCCCAGTGAACAACTCGACCTCCTTCGCCCTCGGCGTGGTAAGCAACATCCTCAAGCTCGGCGCGTCCGCGGGACCGCCGCTCAGCGCCGCCGCAGGAGGACTCTCCGGGGCGTTCGCTCTTGGCGCCTACCTGTCCAACAAGCAGGGCCAGCCGATCCTCGGCGGTGAGATCACGGCCAAGACGTCGGAGCTCGCCGACCAGCTGCTTGACCGCTTCGACTCCGCCCGAAGGGAGCTCTTCGGGCTCGGACAGCTGATCGTGAGCGATTACGGCAAGTTGATGGACGCCAACACGCACATCGACTCGGATTGGAGCCTCCCGAACAATCCCTCGGTCGCAGCCGACGCGCTGCGGACCGCCGCGCAGCAGTGGTTCTACCAGGCGCTCGTGCCGGCTGCCTACCCGTACCTGATTCGCGGCAACTCATTCAACGCGCGCTACCTCCGGTGCACGGAGTCGACCCATTGGCCGGCTCAGCCCGACGTCGACCAGATGCAAGCCACCGTCGGCTACGACGGGAGCGGCAGCCCGATCAAGGCGATCTTCTTCTTCACGCGTGGCGTCGGCGGCGGCAGCTCCCCGCCCGCCAGCCTCGGCAACAAGATGTTCGCGCCCAGGGAAATAGGGTCTCCGGCGTTGGGAATCGACAAGCTCTCGTTCTTTACGCCGAGCGTCTTCCGTGGGATCGTCCATGCCGTCAGCCAAACCAGTAAGTGCTCGGTGGGCTGGCTTCCGCTCATCCAGTAATCAAGCGGCCGAGCGCCACCTAGCGGCTCAGCTGGAAGAGGGTCCCGACCGTGCCAGCAGGTGTTCGCGCCGACCTCGCCCCACTAGCGCTTCCGCTCAGAAGGACCGGCGTGGCGCGGCACCTCCCGCGCCGGTCCTATCGCGCGAAGGGGACGGTGCCGCACAGGGACGGTCGCTTTCGTGTTCTCATGCGTCGAGCCCCGGCGATCGCAGCGGCGACGTAAGAGTGGTCGGCCGCCGGCGACGCCGGGCGACCGCTTTGCCCACGAAACCAGTCACGAGGCCGTCGTGGCCGGTCAAGGCGTAAAGCGGCCACGCTCGGCCCGGCGCGGTGCGACCAAGCCCCAGACCTGGCTTCGTGATCGCACACGTATCTCGCCGCCGCGGGCGAGAGACCTGCCACGCGCGGGTTGCACAACTGGCGAGGAGCACGTCAGGCCGCAGGTCGGCACGCGAGTCCTGCTTCGCTGGCAATCGCAACTCGGCAGCGCGGGGCGGATGCTGCTTACCGTCCTGGGCCGAGGGCTACCAGCACGCGTAGCCGAGGTCGACTTCGTCTACTTCGAGCAGACGGACCACCTCGCTGCTCTCCAGGTCGGCACGCAGACGGCGCGTGCCGTCCGGGCGGGCGGACTCGGGTATCAGAGCAAGTGCCGACAGAGACCCGCTCTCCTTAGCGCGCGGTGCTCTCCTCGGTACGGGGGAGAGCTGGGTGATCAGCGTCGGTCCCGGTGCGCCTGACTCGAGGGGGTCGTCGAGACGGGCCGTCGGCCCTGTGTGGTCAGCCGCTGAGGTAGCGCTTCAGCATGGTCACGGTCTCGCGCGCATAGACGCCGGGCTTTTCGCCAGGGCGGGGGTGAATGACGACGCCGTGCGTCATCTCGTCGACCACCTGGCCGACCATGCGGCCGGCAAGGGCGGGATCGGCTACCGTGACTTCGGGGCAGGCGGCCAGGTACTGGCCGATCAGCCCGCTGAGCTCGTCGAAGAGGGCGCGCTGGGCGGCGAGGATCTCCGGCGGATGAGGCGCCTCCTCCGAGAGCACTCGGTGAAGCCGTGGGGAGCGCTCGTGCAGCGCGATCATCCCGAGCACGATCGCGGTGAGACCGTCGTGCAGAGGCGGCACCCGCTCGACGAGCTCCTGCAGCGCCGGGCGGCCCAGCTCCCCGGCTTCGTCCATGTGCCGGCGCATGACCTCGACGACGATCGCGCCCTTGTTCGGGAAGTACTGGTAGAGCGATCCGATCGACACTCCCGCTCGCTCGGCAATACGGTTGGTGGTGCCCGCGGCGTATCCGTGGCGCTCGAAAACCTGAGCAGCGGCCTCGAGAATCGCCTCCACGGTGTCGCGCGAGCGCTCCTGGCGCGGGCTGCGACGCGGTTTCAGCCTGGTGGTCGAGGCCATGACGAGAGCTCACCAAACGCGAGTTGCGGGAATGTGAGTGATTGCTCACCATAGACGCATCGAAGCGCCCGTCAAGCCCGCCGTAGTGCAACGCAGCACACGAAGCCTCGCCAGCCTGGCCTCTGTGTCGTTTCTCACGGCGCTCCTCCCGTTGTGTGCGCTGGTGCTCGTGAGCGGGGACGCCGCCGGCTCATGCGGCAGAGGGAGTTCGGGTGGCCCGCCGATATCAAGGAGGCCCGAATGTTTGAAGCTCTCAGGCGGCGAGTGACCTTCTCGAATGCCGCGGCGGTGCTCGCGCTGTTCATCGCGATCGGCACTGGCGGCGTCTACGCCGCCGGGAAGATGAAGATCAACGGCAAGCAGATCCAGCGAGGCTCGATCCCCGGCAACCGGCTCGTGAACCACTCCGTGACCGGCAAGCAGGTCAAATCATCGACGCTGGGCACAGTTCCGCACGCCGACAGCGCGAATACGGCGACCAGCGCAAACACGGCGAACACCGCCGCCAGCGCCAACACGGCCCTGTTCGCCACGAGCGCCAGTACTGCGAGCACCGCCGGCCGCGCGACCAGCGCCACCAACGCCGATCATGCGGGCAGCGCCGATACCGCCATAAACGCCAACACGGCGAGCACCGCCGGCCGCGCGACCAGCGCCGCCAACGCCGATCATGCGGGCAGCGCCGATACCGCCACAAACGCCAGCACGGTTGGAGGCCTCCAGGTCAAGCAGTTCTTCATCAAGGGCGGCGCCAACACCGGGCCGAACACCGTCCTGAACGTCGATGGGATCGTGGTCAAGGCTGGCTGCGATAGCACCTACAGGCCCATTGGCACCGTTGAGAACGACTCGGGCGTCGCGGCGACACTGGAGTTCGTGCGATGGACGGGAGCCGGGACCACCACCGGCGAGAGCAACTCGTTTAGTACGACCCCGCAGGACCTCGTTGGGGGCTCCCTTGCGGGTAACGGACAGTTCACTGTCGCCCGAACCGACGGCACGGTCATCAGCGCCACGTTCATGTTCCGCGCCTCGAGCAATTTCAACGGCGAGCTCGTGTGCACGGTCAGCGGGAGCGTGATCGCTAGCTAGGCCCGCTTCACGGAACTGACACACGGAGTGGCGCCCGCCGGCCACGCGCAATGTCACGGCGGAGCAGCACTCGGGTTCATATACACGCGCCTGTGCCAAAGCAAGAGTCTCATCCCGCCGAATTTGGTCGTTTGGTATTGCTGCCCTGGACGAGCGGCGGCACCGATCCCGAGCACGAGGCTGGAGTCCGCTTGGCCGGGGCTTGGCGAGAGCTCGTCGGACCTGCTTCTGGTTGCGCAATGCAACTTCGCTCGGCTCGCCCCCGCGTCTCGCCTTGCGCGGGAGGGGCGTCGTCCGCGGCTACATACTGACGGAAGGCCTCGTAACGGGGCGCATCAGAGGAGCTTCCGGAGATCGTCCCGGTCTATCCCGGCGTCACGCAGGATCCCCGCGAGCGTGCCGCGCTTGAGCTCACGATGAAGCGGGACAACCAGCGAAATGGCGTGCTCGGCGTGCTTGAGGCGCACATGACTGCCGCGCTGGCGGACGGCAACCCACCCCACCTTCTCAAGAACGCCGATCAGCTGCCGGCCGGAAACGACCGGCAGCCGCTCGCTCAGGCCGGCAGCGGCAGCGTGCGCCGAACGATCCCCATCTCGAGCGAGCGACCGTCCTCGCGCAGCCCCTCCACGTAGAGCTCCAAGGCTTCGCGGGCGCTCTCGGTCGCCTCCTCGAGCGTGTCGCCTTGGGTGTGAAGCCCAGGAAGTTCGGGCGCGTAGACGTGGTAGCCGCCTTCCTGCTGGGGCTCGAAGATGAACTCAATCTCGTGGGCGGGTTCCATGACCCCAGGGTACCGACAGACCAACAGCGCGAGACCGAAGGTGGTGAGACGGATTCGCCCAGTGCATCAAGCGTCATGAGGCGGGCGGGTGGCTCTGCGTTGCTCACAGCACGCGTGTGCATCGAGGCGGACAGGCAACGCGCGGTGCGGTAGCTGGCCGCTCTTCCCCGAGGGACGTCCGCTCGGTTCCAATTGGCAACGGATTGTCAACCCAACCTACCAAGAGAGGATTCATGGAATCCGCGCTGTTGGACGCGGCCGGCCACCGCCGCTCCCCCGCGACCATGCCCGGCTATCACCGAGGTCGCTCACCGCGCAACCAGGGCGAGCAGTACCCTGCCGATCCGCCGACGATCGAGGAGATCGTCGCTGTGATGAGGACAGTCGGCGACCGCGCCGACGGCTACCGGCTCCGCGCACTGATCGTGTTGCTCTGGCGCGCGGGGCTGCGGATCGGCGAGGCGCTCGCGCTCCAGGAGAGCGATCTCGATCGCGGCCGCGGCGCTGTGCTCGTCCGGCGCGGGAAGGGCGGCAAGCGCCGCGAGGTCGGAATGGACCGCTGGGCGTGGGAGCAACTCGTCCCATGGCTCGAGATCCGGCGTGAGCTCCCGGTCGGGGCGCTGCTCTGCGTCATCCATGGACCGACTGTCGGCCGGCGATGGGAAGCGTCAGCCGCGCGCAAGCAGCTACATCACGCCGCCGTCGCGGCCGGTGTGAGACGTCGGTTCGCGCCGCACCAGCTGCGGCACGCTCACGCGGTCGAGATGGCACACGAAGGAGTTCCGCTCGTCGTGATCCAGCGTCAACTCGGACACGCCAACCTTGGTATCACCAGCGTCTACCTACAGGGCATCGACAGCAGCGAGATCATCAGCACCGTCCACGGACGGCCATCACCCACGATCTCCGCCAACGCCGGACTTCTGTTGACGCGATAGAGAAAGTGCCACCGGGTCGGCCGGCGTCCGCCGACCGGCCCGACGCCAAACTGGCGAGGAGCGGGTGAGCGAGCCGGGCCGTTCCGAAGACCTACTCTTGCTGTGGCGCGCGTATCTCGGTCGACGTATGGTGCTCGCACATGAGCAACGCGTTCGAACCCGAGTGGCAGGGGGCGAGAGGCGATAACCGCGTCGCCAGGCTGGCGGCGGCCGCCGGCTCGCAGCGCCTCGGCGCGAGCATCGTTGAGCTCGCGCCGGGCACGCTCAGTAGCCCCTTCCACTTTCATCACGGCAACGAGGAGCTGCTGATTGTGCTGAGCGGCACCCCGGAGCTGCGTACGCCCGACGGGCTTCGTGAGTTGCCGCCAGGCGAGGTCGTCGCGTTCCCGCGCGGTCCTGAGGGCGCACACCGGCTGCGCAACGCGTCGTCGGAGCCCTGCCGGCTTCTCTTCATATCCGAGGTGAACTACCCCGACATCGTCAGCTACCCCGACACGGGCACGACACTCGCCGTGACCGCCCCGACCGCCCGACTGGCGTTCCCCGGCGGCAGCGAAGGGCCAGTGACTGACCTCATTGCCGCAGCGTTCGATGCTGACCGGGGCAGCGCCACGTGATCGAATCGACTTCCGGACACCTGCTGCCCTAGCAACGCGTGCAGTCCTATCCGCCGATCCGCGGCCATTCCTTGCGCGGGCAGGAGGGGCGTATCAGGAGGTGGGGTCGCAGAATGCGGTGAGCGCCAGATCGCGGATCGTCACCTGCTGCTCCACAGGGAGGGCCGGGTGACCGAAGACGCGCTGGTGTAGTTCGCCTGGTCGACGGATTCCGCGGCGACCGTGCGCGAGCATGAGGTTGTCGAAGATGAGTAGCTCCCCAGGGCGCAGGCAGACGTCGATCTCGACAGTCTCGAGGCCGAGGCCTCGTTCGGAGAAGAACTCCAGCTCATCGCCGACGCTGGCGAACTCGCTTCCACATAGAAATTCGCGCTCCGTCTTCACGCTGGGCAGGACGGGAGAGCCGCCCACCGCAGCCTCGATTACCCGCGCGAGGCTGCCCTCGGTGTACCGAGCGCGAGCCCGATGAGCGGCATCGCCGCTTCGAACACCGGGAACACGATCGAGATGCGTAGCCGCATGGCGGGGGTCGCGCCGAGCATCCCCAGCGCCGCAGCGACGGCGAAGGTATCAAGGCCGAGGGGGAGTACGAGTGCGATCAGCTTGGCTGCCACTGACCCGAGCGTAGGCGCCGTCGACCCCACGAACAGCTGCACGGGCTACCCGCGGACGCCTCGCAGCGAGGCCATCAGCACCGCGCTTGCGTGCGACCCCTGCTCTGCTGCCGCGAGGGACACCTCAACCATTCACCCGCGGCCGGCGCGCCGGCGCGGGTTGTGCTCGTGGCGACTAGCAGGGCGCAACCTCCGCGGCCTGGGAGACCTGCATTGGTGTGACTGCCGCCCGCGGTCGTCGTTGCGCGCCTTCGTCGAGCTGCAGTTGGCGCCGGGTTCTTCCCGGCCTTCGCGGCCGGCGTTGGGTGTGTGATCAGCGCCTGCTGGCCGTGGTGTCGTTGGCCAGGCGACGGAGCGCGTCGGTCCCCTCGGGCGTGCCGGGTTGCCAGCTGACGAGCCAGGTGGCATTGGGGGAGCGTTCCCGCACGCGCTGGATGTGCTCGAGCTCGGCGGTGGCGCGGGCGCGGAGCGTCGTGTGTGTCGTGCCGCTTTTCGCCAGTGAGGCGTTGATGATCCAGCCGAGCGGCTCGATGCCTGCCCGGCGGAGGTCTGCCTGTAGACGGTCGGCCTCGTAGACGGGTGTGGATTCGGCGAGTGTGACGACGAGCATCCGGGCGAAGTCGGGGTCGCGCAATCGCGAGAGCAGCTCTGATACCTCGGCAGGCACGTCGGCGCTGGTGCGTTGTACTTCGCGGTGGTAGCTCTGGGCGGCGTCGAGCAGTAGCAGCGTGTGCCCGGTGGGGGCGGTGTCGAGCACGACGATCCGTTCGCGCGCTTGGTCGACGGTGCGCGCGAACGCTCGGAACACGGCGATCTCCTCCGTGCATGGCGAGCGCAGATCCTCTTCGAGTAGCCGGCGTCCTTCCTCGTCGAGCCCGTCGGCGGCGGCGAGCACCTCTGCCGTGTATCGGGCTGTTTCGACGGCGGGGTCGATGCGCTCGACGAGCAGGCCGTCAGGTGCCGCGTCGGCGAGCGCGTGGGTGACGTGCGCGGCCGGGTCGGTCGTCGACAGGGTGACCTCGTGGCCTCGGTCGACCAGGGCGAGGGCAATCGCGGCAGCGAGCGTGGTCTTGCCGACGCCTCCCTTGCCCATCGTCATGATCACGCCGTTGCCTGCTTCGTCGAGGTCGTCGATCAGTTCGCTCAGCTCGGGAAGCTCGACTTCCAAACCGTCGGCCGCGCCCGATGGCGGTGCGGTGGCGGCGCCGGCCAGTTGCCGGAGCGCCGGGAGTCCGGTGACGTCACCGCCGATAAGCGGGACGCTGGCGGCGGGGATGGCTGCGAGCTGGCTCGGCGCGCCCGCCAGCGCCTGCGTCTGTCGGTGGGCGAACGCGGCGGCGGTCGCGTCGTCCTCGTGGTCGTCCAGGAGGCCGTTGATGATCAGCCGGCGATTCGTGATGCCGAGCGCTGCGAGCTCTCCGCTCGCACGCGCGGCCTCCCGGAGCGCGCTGCTCTCCGCACGGGAGACGAGGATCAGAGTCGTGCGTGCCGGGTCGGCGAGCGTCCGGACGGCTGCGGCGTACTGCTCGCGTTTGCGGTCGAGGCCCGCGAGCGGTCCCAGGCAGCTGGCGCCCGCGGGATGCTTGTCGACGTAGCCGCTCCACGCGCTCGGGAGCGTCAGCAGCCGCAGCGTGTGGCCGGTTGGCGCGGTGTCGAACACGACGTGGTCGAACTCGGCCATCTCCTGCGGGGCGGTCAGGACCGCGGTGAACTCGTTGAACGCCGCGATCTCGACCGTGCAAGCGCCCGACAGCTGCTCCTCCATGCTGGCGATCGCCGACGGCGGCAGCACCCCGCGGTACGGCCCGATCGCGCGCTCCTTGAACGCCTCGGCGGCGGCCTCAGGATCGAGGTTCGCGACGAACAAGCCCGGCGCCCCCGGGACAGGGGTGGGTTCGGGTGTGGCCTGGATCCCGAAGACGTCGTCGAGATTGGAGGCAGGGTCGGTTGAGATGACGAGCGTTCGCTTGCCCGAGTCCGCCAGGGCGACGGCGATCGCGCTCGCGGTCGTGGTCTTGCCGACCCCGCCCTTGCCGGTGAAGAACAGGTAGCGCGTGTCCCAGCTCGCCCACTCCACAGTGGGGAGCGCGGCGGGCTGCGGAAGCGCCATCAGCAGCACTCGCCCGGTCCGCAACCGCAGCCGCCGGAGCCCACCGGGAGCTCGACCGGCTCGGCCTTCACGGCGAGCAGGCCGGCGAGCTCATCGCGCGAGGGGTAGCGGCCGTGGATCGCGATCTCGCCGTCGATGACGAGCGCCGGCAGCGCCCCGTCGCCGAACGCCGCCATCAGGCCGGTGACCTTCGGGCTGGCGACGAACGCGTCGGGATCGGAGGAGAGGTTGTGCCGGATCACCTCGGCACCCTGCGCCTCGGCCCACCGCAGGTCCTCACGAACGTCGATCAGCTGCTGGTCCACGGACGGGCCGCACACGCCCGTCTCACAACACATCGCCGGCTCAT
Source organism: uncultured Solirubrobacterales bacterium (assembly GCA_963770735.1). Classification (GTDB taxonomy): domain Bacteria; phylum Actinomycetota; class Thermoleophilia; order Solirubrobacterales; family Solirubrobacteraceae; genus Palsa-465. The sequence goes on from CAVYRB010000004.1 coordinate 306,103, forward strand.
AGAGCTCGACATGGTGAGTGTCGGCAGCCGACGCAGCGGTGGTGTCGGGCTTGCGGGCCCGGATGATCGCCGAGGTCGCGTGCTCGTGAACGCGGTGGGTCTCGCGGATCTCCACATCGGTGAGGCCGGCGGCCTGCAGGCCCTCGCGAAACTCCTGCTCGGTCAGCGCGCCGGCGATGCAGCCGGTGTAGGCGGCGAGGTCCGCGCGCGTTGCCTCGTCCATGTCCGGGCCGGCGATCACGTCGGAGACCGCGAAGCGCCCGCCGGGCTTGAGCACCCGGCCCGCCTCGGCGAACACCTTTGGCTTGTCGCCGGAGAGGTTCAGCACGCAGTTCGAGACGATCACGTCCACGGAGTCGTCGGCGAGCGGGATCTCCTCGATGAACCCCTTGACGAACTCGACGTTCGCAACGCCGGCCTCAGCGGCGTTGGCGCGCGCGAGCTCGAGCATCTCGTCGGTCATGTCCAGGCCGATCGCGTTCCCGGTCGGGCCCACGCGCCGGGCGCTGATCAGTACGTCCGCGCCGGCGCCCGAGCCGAGGTCGAGCACGGTCTCGCCCTCGTGCAGATCGGCGACCGCGGTCGGCACTCCGCAGCCCAGCGAGGCCGAGACCGCCGAGGCGGTCGCGCCCTCGGTCTGCGCCTCGTCATACAGGCCGGCGCCGAACACATGTGTGCCCTCGGCGTCGGTCAATCCGATCGGTCCGCAGCACGATGATGAGGCCTGCTGTTCGGCGACCGCTCTCGCCGCCTGGGCGTACTTCTGGCGCACGGTCTCGCGAATGTCCCCAGCTCCGCCCTGCGCGGAGATCTCGACCGTCTCGCGCTCGGCGCAGCCGCAGCCGCCGTCCGAGGAGGTCCCGCAACAACCCTCCTGCTCAGAACTCGCCGGCGCCTCTGGGGTGCAGCAGTCCGCGGTGGGGGTGGTGGATTCGGTGCTCAGTTCAGCCATGCGGTCAGCTCCTTGAGAGCGTCAGGGGAAACGGAGTAGTAGGCCCACTTGTGGCGGCGCTCGACCTCGAGCAGGCCGGCATCGACGAGCTTCTTGATGTGATGTGAGAGCAGCGACTGGTGAATGCCGAACAAGGCGATCAGCTCGCACTGACACACCTGCTGCTCGCTGCGACGCACCACATCGACGATCCGGACGCGCAGCGGCTCCGCCAGCGCCTTCGCCACCACGGCGATCCGCTCGGCATCGAGCGAACGATCAAGCCCGGCAGAGGGGGCGCAACACTCCGCCGCGGCGGGACCAAGAAGAACGGGGAGAGAAGCAGTCATATTCACAAACCTTGTTTTGAGAACGCTAGCACGACTGCGAGCTCGAACAGATAACCGCTGATCTGAGCCTGCCAGCGCACGCTCGGGCTCCGCTGGCCTGGAGCCGCTCAGGTCAGCCAGGCGGAAAGTTCGGTGAGCGCGTCGGGGATCACGTAGTAGTAGGCCCAGAGCCCCTGTCGCTCGGAGCCGACGATCCCGGCTTGGCGGAGCACCTTGAGGTGGTGGGAGACGGTCGGCTGGGAGAGGTCGAACAGCGGGACCAGCTCGCACACGCACACCTTGCCGGCGTGCTTGCGCAGCACGTCGACGAGCTGCAAACGCACCGGATCACCGAGCGCCTTGGCGATCGTCGCCATCCGCTGGGCCCGGTCGCGCTCAACATCGGGATACACGACTGGCTCGCAGCACGGTTCGCCTGGCGGACGCTTGACCTTCGGGGTGAACTCTAGATCGACCGACATCTATCAATATTTATCGATTGAAGCAACCGGTGTCAATGGATAAGCTGCCGGCGCGCGCATGCCGCCGAGACGGAGGTCCTGAGATGAAGTACGTGCTGTTCGTCTGCACCCACAACGCCGGGCGCTCGCAGATCGCGCAGGCGCTGTTCGAGCGCTACGCCCCCGAGGACGTCCGCGCCGAATCCGCCGGCTCGGACCCCGCTAGGCAGCTGTGGCCGGAGGTGATCGAGGTGATGCGCGAGCTCGATATCGACCTGACGGGACACAAGCCCAAGAAGCTGACCGTCGAGATGCAGCTGCATGCCGACTGGGGGATCACGATGGGCTGCGGTGACGCATGCCCGTACGTCCCGACCACGGTCGACGACTGGGACATCCCCGACCCAGCCGGCCGCCCGCTCGATGAGGTCCGCGAGATCCGCGACACGATCGACGAGCGCGTCAAGGAGCTCGCGACCGAGAAGATCGACGCGATCCGAGACGACGGGACCTCACACCGCTGGCGGCTGGCGAAGCTGCTGCCGCAGCTGATCGACGAGTTCGGTGAAGCCCGGGACCCCGAGGTGATCCGCGGGTGCGCGGACCGGATCCTCGACGACTACGACGACGTCCCAGTCCGGACCCACATCTTCACGCTCGCGCACAAACGCACGCGCGAGTGCCTGCGCCAGGACACCTGCAACGTGCTCGAGCTGACCGCCGGGTAGCGATGGCCCGCAGCCTCAGCCCGTGGCGCAGGGCGGGAGCCGAGGCGCTCGCCGCGTTCGCCTATCGGCTCGTGCGCGGCGAGCACTCACCGCAGCGGCACCACCACCAGCGGGAGCGGCAGCCCGATGGCGCACGTCCTGTTCGTCTGCCTGCATAACGCCGGGCGCTCGCAGATGAGCCAGGCGCTGTTCGAGCAAGCCGCCGACGGCCGGCACACCGCGGCCTCAGCCGGCACCGCCCCCGGCGAGCGAGTTCACCCCGAGGTGGTCGAGGTGATGCGCGAGCTCGGGATCGACCTCTCAGACCGTCGCCCGCAGCTGCTCACCCGTGAGCTCGCCCAGCAAGCCGACGTGGTGGTCACGATGGGCTGCGGTGATCATTGCCCGTTCATCCCCGGCAAGCGTTACATCGACTGGGAGCTCCCGGATCCAAGTGGCCGACCGGTGGACGAGGTCCGAGCCACTCGCGACGAGATCGCCCAGCGCGTGCAGTGGCTGCTCACCGAGCTCGATGCCGTCTAGGGGATCGGTAGTTCCCCGGCCCTCGGGTAGGTGCGCGGCGCGGATGGCGGCATCACCTGGTGCTCCTATCGTTGATTTGCGATCAATGATCTGGCCCGGTTGGCGCCGGCGCTCCGCCGGAGGAGGCGATGATGAACTGCTACGAGTGCGAGATCCAAGGGGAGTCGGTCCCCGCCGTCGGGACCTGTAAACACTGCGGCGTCGGGATGTGTCTGAAGCATCTGGGCATGGCCTGGGATTACCGAGTGGGTGGCCGTACCTATGGATGCCGCCACGACCTCTCAGCGGCCGTACGGGCGAGCCGTCCCGCGGTCGCGGCGAGCGTCAACGGCCACAAGCGACATTTTCTTCGTGCGGCCCGTTGAGCGCGGCGGTCGACATCCATGCGTCCGAGGAGGTCCTTGACGCCGAGGCCGGGGTGCTCGCGAAGGCGCTCGGCCATCCCGCACGGGTCCGGATCCTGCGGCTGCTGCTGGGCCGCGATTCATGCTTCTGCGGGGAGATCGTCGAGCACCTGCCGCTCGCACAGCCAACGGTGTCCCAGCACCTGAAGGTACTCAAGGACGCCGGGCTGATCGAGGGCGAGATCGACGGCCCCCGCACGTGTTACTGCGCGAACCGTGAGCGGCTCGCGCGGCTGCGCGATCTGTTTGACGCAATGCTCGCCGATGCCGCCGAGCGCGAGGACGATCGTTATGGCTGTCACTGAACGACCTCCCAGAGCGCCCGCCGGAGGAGCGCCCGGCCCCGGGCACGAGCGGGTCGTCGCGCGGCTCTCGACGCTCGATCGTTTCCTGCCTTTGTGGATTGCCCTGGCGATGGCCGGCGGTCTGGCGCTCGGGTCGCTGTTGCCGAACTTAAACCACTGGCTCGGCAAGCTCCAGGTGGGTACGGTCAGCCTCCCGATCGCCGCCGGCCTGCTGCTGATGATGTACCCGGTGCTGGCAAAGGTCCGCTACGAGGAGCTCGGCCACGCCCGCCACGACGGCGTCAGCGACCGCCGATTCTTCGGCGTCTCTCTGCTCCTCTCTTGGGTCATTGGCCCTTTGTTGATGTTCGCGCTGGCGTGGATCTTCCTGTCCGATCAGCCGGCGTACCGGACCGGAGTGATAATCGTCGGGCTGGCGCGCTGCATCGCGATGGTGCTCGTCTGGAACGAGATCGCCCGCGGCGACCGCGAGCGCGCCGCGGTGCTGGTCGTGTTCAACGCGATCTTCCAGCTCGCCGCCTACTCGCTGCTCGGCTACTTCTACCTGACCGTCCTCCCGGGCTGGCTCGGGCTTGACACTCAGGGGTTTCAGCCGGGGATCTGGGAGATCGCCCGCACCGTCCTGATCTTCCTCGGGATCCCGCTCACCGCCGGCTATCTGACCCGCCGCATCGGCCTGCGCCGCCGCGGTCGCGACTGGTACGAGCAGCGGTTCATCCCCAAGATCGCGCCGATCACCCTCTACGGCCTGCTGTTCACGATCGTGGTGCTGTTCGCGATCCAGGGCGACAACATCACCTCCCAGCCCCTCGACGTCGTGCGCATCGCGCTGCCGCTGCTGGCCTACTTCGCCGTCATGTGGGCCGCCGGGTTCGCCGCTGGCAGGATCATGCGCTTCCCGTACCCGCAGACCGCGAGCATGGCGTTCACCGTCGCCTCCAACGACTTCGAGCTCGCGATCGCCGTCGCCGTCGGGGTGTTCGGCGTCGCCTCCGGACAAGCCCTCGCCGGCGTCGTCGGACCACTGATCGAGGTCCCCGTCCTCGTCAGCCTCGTCTACCTAGCCCTCTGGCTCTCACGCAGACTCACATGGCCCAACCCCAGCGAGGCGAGTGAGCCAGCGAGACCGGGTAGATGAGCCCCGACACTGCGCACTCCGTGATCGTCGCGGTGAGGACTCGGCCGGCCGATGGCTCGCAAGCGGGATGTCAAGCAGTTCCGGCAGGCCTGCCGCGAGGTTGGGCTCAGCGCTCGCGAGCGCTACGAGGCCAGCGAGGCCCTTCACGCGGCGAAGAGATCATCCGGCGTCAGCGAGCACGTGAGTTACCAGGACTTGGTCGAGTGGCTGCGAGAATGGAAGGAAGCTGATGGCAACGGTCGCTCTTGACGCATCGCCGGCGAATGTGCTGCGCTCGATGCGCGGTTTGGTTAGGGCTGCGCGAATGGCATATCCGGACGTGCTTCATGTCGAAATCCGCGACCCGCGCGGCGGCATCTGGCGCCTCGCCACTCAGGATGCGGAGTTCGCGCCGAGCGACCCGGCCGATCTGGTAGGGCGCGCGATCGAGGATGCCGAGATCGATCGGGCCAGCGGAGAGTTGCGCGTGAGGCTTTCTGGCGAGCGATTGCTGAGGGTGACTCCCGCGCGGTGGGAAGCAAACGACGACCCTCCCAGCTGGGAGCTGATCACGCCCGACGGGCTCGCGCTTGAGTTCGGGCCGGGCATGCGTTGGCAGATTTCTAGCGCCGACGGACACCTACCGCCGGCGAGCTGACTCACGGCCAGCCCGGCTCGACGACGGCCCGCGACGGCGACAGGCGTGATTCGGCTGGCGAGCCGCGCCGACTGCGTGAATCGCACGGGTTGCATCGATCCGCTCCCGGGGGCATCAAAGGGGGCATCAAACTGAGCACAACTGCACGCAAAGCGGGACTACCAAACCCTTATGGAATAAGGGTTTTGCTCTGGCGGCGCCCCCCAGAGCCCGGCTGGGGGCTGGCGGTCGCAGGTTCAAATCCTGTCTCCCCGACTACAAGACGATGAACGCAGCGAGACGCAGCGAGCTGCAAGGGACCTGGCTGGGGACGTGGACATCGGAGTCGCACACCACTTACCGCGCCCCCGCGCCCCACGTGACTACTTGGTATACGGCCGTACTACGAATGGCGAGGTTGATGACAACGAGTGCGATTACTGTGTTACGTGCGGTAGCCGCGGCGAGTGGCGGCCGGCGGCTTCCAGCGCTGCGAGCAACAGCTCGTCCCCCGCGGGATGTCCTGCGGCGACTGACCCTTGACCCGAGCAGTCTGATCGAGGAACGTAGCACCCGTAGGACCTGTCGACGAGACGATGGAGGTGCGGGTTGTCGGGCACGGTCGTCTGGGCCTCTGATGGCTCTGCCAACGCAGACCGAGCGCTCGAGGTCGCGACGACGCTCGCGCATGACCGTGGAGCTTCGGTTCTGGTGGTCCACGTCGTGCCGCACTACGCGACGGAGGGCGGACTTGCGGTGTATCCCGACGAGGACCGGGTCAAGAGCAAGCTCGAGCAGACGGTCCAGCAGCTCTCGAGCGATGGCTTCGACGCCAGCCTCGCGGTCGTCGACCATGTTGGGCCCCAGCCCGCACATGAGATCGCGGACCTCGCTCGTGACGCGCAGGCGGACCTGATCGTGATCGGAACGCGCGGGTACGGGGCCATAGCAGGGTTGCTGCTGGGCAGCGTCGCGTTGCGCCTGCTGCACGTCGCCCCCTGTCCGGTCGTATGCGTTCCGCCGGGCGACGACGCCTCGGAATGACGAGCGCCTGACCCGACCTCATCTGAGCCGCAGCCACCGCCTCCAGCCGCGTCGCTGTTGCTTGCGCCGCAGCTTGCGGGGCTCAACGCGTCCGATCAACCGGGGCTTGCGGCGGGCTTGGACCTGACGCCGGGCGAGTAGGCCCCCGCCCACGCCAAGCGCGGTCAGGCCCGCGACGATCAGGCCAGGTAAGGCGAGCTGACGCCCGTACTCGTCCTGCACGGCCGGCCATACACGCTCGTCGATCAGCTTCGTGGCGCCGCGGGAGTCCGGTGGCGTCGGCTCGAGAAACGTGAGCTGAACGCGCTTGAGCTTCGGCAGCGCGCCGCGCCACAGGTGGGAGGTGCCGCTGATCGCCGCAGGAACGATCGGCGCGCCCGTATCGAGCGCGAGCCGTTCGGCGCCGTGCCTCGGCGAGCCGAGCGCGTCGGGGTCCTCGACCCTCGTCCCCTCGGGAAAGACGACCACGATGCGGCCGTTGCGCAAGATCTCGCGGGCGGTCTGGATCGCGTCGGCATCGGCTTCCCCGCGCCGGATCGGGAACGCTCCGAGGCGGACCAACAGCCAGCCGAATGGGCCCTCGACGAGCTCCGCCTTTGCCATGTACTCGACGGGCCTACGCAGGGCGAGCCCGACGAAGAACGGGTCGAGGAAGTTCTTGTGGTTGGGGGTGATGATCGCCGGGCCCTCGGTGGGGACTCGCTCCACGCCGGTCACCCGGAACCTGAACCAGAGCCGCAGCACGACCGTCGCGACCACACGCGCGAACCGGTATAGGAGCGGCGATACGCCCCGCTCGCGCGCGTATTCATGCGCGCTCGCTACCTCCATCGGACTCGATGCGGATCGATATCAGGCTCTCGGTGCGGTGGTTCGGATGATCTGGTGGAGCTCTTCGATCCCGTCGCCGATCCCGAGCGCAAGCGTCCCCAGGTCCGGGGTCGATTCGCGGTCGGCGCTGATCCCGAACGTGACGTCGCCGTCGTAGGAGAAGGCCGCGATGCCCACCGCGTGCGCCGCGGCCAGCGGCACGAACGGCTGCACTTCCCTGAGGCGAGCGCCGAAAGCGAACAGCGGTTGCTGCGGGCCCGGGACGTTCGTGATCGTCAAGTTGAAAAGCCGCGTCGCGTAGCTCGAGCGTGCGAGGGTGGCGTGAAGAACCGGAGGCGCGAGCTCCGACAGCCCGATGAATGCGTCCGCGCCGGCCGCGGCGGGCGAGGACTTCAGTCGTTTCGTCGCCTCGACGATCCGCTGGAAGCGGACGATCGCTAGCGGCTCGGCCACCGGCAGCTCGACGAACAACGAGCTGACGCGGTTGCCGAGAGTGCTGTGCTCCGATGCCCGCCGGAGATTGACCGGCACCATCGCGCGCACACCTCTGCGGGGCAGGTCCTCCCCGCGCTCGAGCAGCATCGTGCGCAGCCCGCTGGTGCACGCTGCGAGCACCGCGTCGTTGACCGAGCCGCCGAGCCGGTGGCCAATCGTCTTGAGCTCTGATAGCGATGCCCGCACGACGGCGAATTCCCGAGTAGGCCCGATCCGGTCGTTCAGCGAGGTGTGCGGCGCTCCAACGATCTCATCGCGGATGAGCAGCTCCGCGAGCCCGCGAGACCGTTCCAGGGCCTCGCGTGGATGGAGCGCGGCATGAACGCCGCCCTTGGCCGCCTGCACGCCGGCGGCTCCCGCCTGAAGGACCGGCTCCGGTGCCCGGCGGACGAGTGGGTCCCAGGTCCGCTGGGTCCGGGCCTCGGGCGCGGCCTTTGCCCGGCTCGCAGGTACGGGTTCCGTGTCGAGGAGCACCCTCAGCACATCGACCGACCCGACGCCGTCGACCAGGCAGTGGTGTGTCTTCTGGACCAGCGCCCAGCGTCCGTGCTCGAGGCCGTCCACGAGTACCAGCTCCCACAGCGGCCGCGAGCGGTCGAGCGGGGTTGAGAACACTTCCCCGACCAGATCGCAGAGCGCCGAATCACCGGCGGGCGGCGGGAGGGCGACGCGGCGCACGTGGTTTGAGATGTCAAATGCGTCGTCGGGGACCCAGTGCGGCCAGGCAAGGCCGCCCACCTGGGGCGACGACAGGCGCTGGAAGTAGCGCGGCAGAGGTGCGAGTCGCCGCTCGGTCTCGCGGCGGACCGAGTCGAGGTCAGGGGTCGATCCCGCGTCCGGCGGGTCGAACACCATCGCTCCGCCGATGCTCATCAGCGCGCCTTCGTCGGCCTGCTCGAGCTCGAGGAACGTGGCGTCAAGCGCAGTTAGGGCTTCAGCCATCACTGGAACCTAAGCGCGGCCATCAGCGCGGCGAATCCGGGGCGAGGCGCGCGTCGTCTAGGTAGTTCCCCGCGACCCCCGATCGGTGTGTGAGGCTGCTCTTCGTGGTCCTCCACGAATGTCGTCGAACGCCAGGTCGCCGAGCATCCGTGAGGTGAGCGCCACCGCTGAGACGCTTGAAATCCGCCCGATTTCGCCCGATGACAAGGCGGCGCTGGTTCTAGGCTTCCAGCGCCTCGGTCGCGAATCCCGCTCTCGGCGGTTCCTCTCGCCGCACGCCAACCTGACGCTCAGCGAGCTCCGGTACTTCACCGAGGTCGATCATCACGACCACGAGGCGCTGGTCGCGCTGGATCCCGAGACGGGCGAGGGCGTCGGTGTCGCGCGGTACGTCCGCTCCCGGGATGACCCGTCGGTCGCGGAGCTCGCGGTGGCGGTGATCGACGACTGGCAGCGCCGGGGCGTCGGCAGCCGACTGGTTACGGCGCTGGCCGACCGTGCTCGCGAGGAGGGCATCCGCAGCTTCACCGGGCTGGTGCTCGCGGACAACGAGCTGATGCTCGACCTGCTAAAGGAGCTCGGCGAGGTCGAGGTGAGCGACCCGGACGCGGGCGCCGTCCAGGTGACGGTCGAGCTGCCCGAAACGGGACTGGGGCGTGTGACGGCGCTGCTGCGTGCCGTCGCGCGCGGAGAGCTGAGGCCTCGACTGCGGTGACATCCGACGAGGAGCTCCTCCGGTGGCTCGGGGACGAGCCGCGCCGCGAACGACGCGCCGACGCCGAGCGCGTTCGGGCGATCGCCCAGGAGCTTGCGCGCGGGTTCGACGAGCTGGCCGAGATCGGACCGGCGGTGACCGTATTCGGCTCCGCGCGAACCCCGGCCGCTGACCCCGTCTACGCCCTCGTGCGTGAGATCGGAGCGGCACTCGGCCGCGCCGGCTACGCAGTGATCACCGGGGGCGGCGCCGGACTGATGGAAGCGGCCAACAGGGGCGCTCGCGATGCCGGCGCACTGTCGGTGGGATGCAACATCGAGCTCCCGAACGAGCAGCCATTCAATCCGTACCTCGACGTGCGGCTCCGCCTCCGGCACTTCTTCGCTCGGAAGATGATGTTCGTTCGATACGCGAGCGCGTTCGTGATTGTGCCGGGCGGGTACGGCACGCTCGAGGAGCTGTTCGAGGCGCTCACGCTGATACAGACCGGGACGGTGCAGCACTTCCCGGTCGTGCTCGTCGGCAACGGCGAGTGGGATGGCCTGATCGACTGGCTGCGCGCGCGAGCGCTTGGCGACGGCCGGATCGACGGTCGCGACCTTCGCCTGCTGCGCACCGTCCACAGTCCGCGCGAGGTCGTCGAGATCGTCGACGCAGCCCGGGTCAGCGCGAGGCCAGCTCGCCCACCTGGCGATCGAGGAGAATCCGGCGCGGGAGGGAGGAGCTGACCGCAACCTCGGCGCGGACGATGGCGCTCCATACATCAGATGCATGCATAAATCGCCATCGTCCCGCTCGCGACGCTCGCCAAGCACTACGTCGGCACGCTCCGCGAGCTCGAGCGCGCTCCGCGCGTGTCCGCCGAGGAAGCGATCCCGTCAGCCGCGGTAGAAGGTCGCGGACGCGGCGTTCGGAGGTGGGGTGGTGAGCTGGCGTGGCCCTTGCGCGGCAAGCGCGACCGGGAGGTCGCGGACTCACAGGCCCAGAAACCGTTTCAGTGCCCGTCGTGATGCTGGTAGCCGCTTGTCGGCGTCAAATTCGAGCACGGAGATCTCCCTTGTCATCGCTGGGATGAGCTGCTGGAACCAGCCGTGCCGAACGTTCATCACCGCTTTGGCGGCGCCCACGCGATTGGTGGTGAGCGCCACGACAAAGAAACCCTGCGGCGCTGGTTTGAGCGCCTCGGCCGCGTCCTGCCCAATCTCCATCTAAAGATCAACAACACCTGGGTGAAGGGCTGGCCGTGGCATACCACCGTGTTTGTCCAGTGGGACGGCACCGCGACGCTGCTCGACGGCGACGCCTCGTACTTCAACCGCGGTCTACACGTAATCACCCTGCGTTGGGGCAAAGTGTGTGCGCTCGATGTGTTTGAAGATTCACAAGAAGTGGCTCGTGGCCTTGCCGCTCAAGCCGCAGCTGGCCTCGAGGAAGCGGTCGCCGAGCAAATTGTGAGCTAGTTCGACTCGGCGATGTTCGGATTCGGCGCACCTGGCGCGATGATCAGGTATCGACGAAGCGACCTATCGGACAGCCTTACCGCAGGTGTACGGGTATCTGCTGCCGCGCTGCGGCAGTGTTGCGGACGCAGAGGACCTCACAGCGGAGACATTTATGGCGGCCGTGGCGGCCCTAAAGCGGCCCGACCCGCCATCAGTGAGTGTCGCCTGGCTGATCGGCGTCGCGCGACACAAGCTTGTGGATCACTGGCGCCGCAGCGAGCGCGAGCGGCGCGGGCTTGAGTCGGTCGGGCCCGACCAACCGGACGATCCCTGGGAGGAGCTGCTCGATACGAGCGCCGCGTTCTCGGCGCTCGCCCAGCTACCGGGTCCACAACGTGCGGCACTGGTGCTGCGGTATCTCGACGGCCTTTCTGTGACCGAGACAGCCGACCACCTGGACAGGACGGTCCGCGGCACCGAGACGCTGCTCGTCCGCGCCCGGGCAGCGCTGCGGCGGATCTATGGGGAGGAGGCTGCATGACCCACGACCCGCTCGACGCACTGCGGCTGCCTAGCGTTCCGATCGAGCCGCGTGCGAGGTTCGCGGAGACGCTGTGGCAACGCATCTCCGGCGACGAGAAGTCTGCGCCGGGATCCGCCACCGTCCGCTACTTCGTCGACGACCTCGATCAGGCGATCTCGTTCTACCGCGACCAGCTCGACTTCGAGGAGGAGTTCCTCGCCCCGCCGACATTCGCGATGCTCTATCGGGGCGACCTGCGGCTCCTGTTGAGCGTTCCCGGTGAGCCGCACGCTCTAGCGGACGGCACGCTCCCTGAGCCCGGCGGCTGGAACCGAATCTCACTGCGAGTCTCGAACCTGAATGCGACCGTCGCGGCGCTCCGCGCCAGCGGCGTGACGTTCCGCCGGGGGATCGCCGTCGGCGTCGCTGTTGACACTGCGCTGCTCGCCGACCCGTCTGGCAACCCCGTCGAGCTGTTCGAGCCCCGCACTGGATACCACGAGCGAACAACCACGAAGGAGTGAGCAGATGAGCACAGTCAGCGTCCGCTACATCGTTGACGACGTCAACGCCGCGATCGAGTTCTACTGCGGCCGGCTCGGCTTTGAGCACCAGATGCACCCAGACCCCGCGTTCGCGATGCTCACCCGCGGCGATCTGCGCCTGGTACTGGTCTCGCCGGTGGGCCCCGACCATCCCGGCGGAGGCTCGCGCCCGATGCCAGACGGAAGCGAACAGCAACCAGGAGGCTGGAACCGAATCATGCTCCAGGTGCCGGACTTGGAAGACACCGTCGAGAGCCTCCGGCCAAACGGCGTCAGGTTCCGCAACGAGATCGTCACCGGCATCGGCACAAAACAGATCATCGTCGACGATCCTTCGGGAAACCCGGTCGAGCTGTTCGAGCCAATCCGCCCCGAAGCGCGGCTGAGCAGCTAACCACGCCGAGCACAGCGCGGGACGGAGGGCAGCACCGTCACCGCACACAGGGGATTTGAGAGCGCGCGCCTCGGCGTTCTAGACGAGCGCTTCCTCGGACTCGCGGGCGGCCGCGGAATCCCGGACGGCCGCAACCTGTGCGGGTTGTTCGACGGCGATGCGGTGGCGGCGGCTGCGCTCCATCGGGTTGATCCAAAGTTCCTCGACGAGGATCTTGATCGTCACCAGGATCGGTACCGCGACGAGCAGGCCAACGAATCCGAACAGCTCGTCGACTGCCACGACCCCGATCGCGACCAGTGCGGGGTGCAGCTTGACCGTGCGCGCGACCACCAGCGGCTGGATCACGTTGCCCTCGAGCTGGTGCGCCGCAATGTAGATCAGCGCGACCAGGACCGCCTTCCCCGGCGAGATCGTCAGTGCGTACAGGATCGGGGGGATCGAGCTAATCAGCGCACCGAAGTACGGGACAATCATCGCGACCGCCGTAAACACCGCGAAGAACGCGGCGAACGGGAGGCCGACGAGCAGCAGCCCCAAATACGTGAGCCCGCCGAGCACGATCATCCCGATCGCCATCCCGCGCAGCCACCCGAGATATGAGTAGCGCAGACGCCCGAGCACGGTCTCGGCCTCCGGGCGGCTCGCCGGCGGGAACAGCCGCAGGAATCCATTGACCAGCGGGTCGGGCCGGATCGCCGTGTAGAGCGCTGTCAGCAGCACGACGATCACCGCGCCTAGCCCAGTCGCGACGCTCGCGCCGATCGCCTCGGCGGGACCGAGCAGCTTCTCGGGGTGCTGGGTGTAATTGTTGACGAAGTGCTGGAGCTGCCGACCGACCTTGCCCGGCGAGCTGCCGGTCAGCTGTCCCAGCCGGTGACGCAGCTCGTCGGTGTAGTGGGGCAGCGAGTTGACGAACTGGTTGATCTCGTGGCTGAACACGGGCACGATCGCGGCGATCAGCCCGCCGATGGCGGCCAGCCCGATGATCAGGCCGAGCGCCGCGCCGATCGGCCGCGGCACGTGCTTGCGTTCGAGCAGGTCGGCGAACGCCGCCAGCGGGAGCGCCACGATCACGACGATCAGCACCGCCAGCAGCAACGTTGCCAGCTGGCGGAAGATCAGGGCGGCGACGATCAGTCCGAACGCAAGCAGCACGGCCCGGTAGATCGAGCCGGAGGTCACCCGTGAGTTCGCCATGCACCGGAATGCTGCCCATCGCGCCCGAATCGCATTCCTGGCCGTCGGGTAGGAACAGCAGACCGATGGCGATCGCGGTGCTCGACATAGACGGGACGTTGGTGGACACCAACTATCAGCACGCGCTCGCGTGGTTCCGGGCGTTTCGCGCCCACGGGATCGTGCTCGAGCTCTGGCGGATCCACCGCCACATCGGGATGGGCGGCGACCAGCTGGTTGCCGCGATCACCGACGAGAGCACCGAGGACGAGCTTGGCGACCGGATCCGCGACGCCGAGAGCCGGCACTACCTCGAGTTGATCGAGGAGGTCGAGCCGATGGACGGCTCACGCGAGTTGATCGAGGACCTCAAGCGCCGAGGCCACAAGGTCGTGCTCGCGAGCTCGGCCAAGCAGGACGAGGTCGACCATTACCTCGACCAGCTGGACGCCCGCGAGCTTGCGGATGCGTGGACGACATCCGCGGACGTCGAGGCGACCAAGCCACAGCCCGATCTGATCCAGACCGCGCTCGAGCGAATCGGCGGCGAGCCGCAAGAGGCGGTGATGGTCGGCGATACGCCGTGGGACGTCGAGGCTGCGTCGCGCGCCGGGGTCGGGACGGTGGCGGTCCGAACGGGCGGCTTCGGTGCCGACGAGCTTCGCGAGGCCGGCGCGATCGCGATCTTCGAGTCGGTGCAGGAGCTGCGCGAACGGCTCGACGAGACACCGCTCGCGTAATACAGCGCCGGCCGCGAAGGTGCAGAGAGGCACGTGCGCGCACATTGGTCGACCGTGCGTGGGGCGGTTAGGCGGCGACGGTTCGGGTAGTTAGCCCGCGCGGCGGGAGGCCGATCGATTCATCCACCAAGGAGGGAGGAGACGATGCGCAAGCTCGTCGCAGCCGGTTTCTCAACAGTCGCGTTCCTGGCGGTCGTATCGCCGGCGAGCGCGCACTCGAGCGTGCCGACGTTCGGTGCCACGTCCTCGAAGCTCGCGCTGACAGCGAGGATCACCGGGTTCCGAGCCACGACAGCCGGGGTCGTTGCAGACGGGGTGCTCACCGGCAAGCTGCAGTCCGGAACCGGCGTGTCTCGCGACAGCGCGCCGGTCAAGTTCGCGGTCGTAGCCGCGAGCCGTAATCGACGGTGTGACGTCATCACCCTGCGGCTCGCGCCGCTCGACCTCGAGCTGCTCGGTGTTCGGGTTCAAACCTCGTACATCAGTCTGGACGTCTACGCGATCCGCGGCCGCGTCCTTGGGAACCTGTTCTGCGCGCTCGCCAACGCCAAGGTCACGTTCCCGCGTGTCGCGCGCGACTTGAACTCGCGCCTCCACGGCCACTCGCTACACGTCCTCGCCGCGGCTGACTCATTGCCCGCGCGTGTTGCCACGGCGCAGCCAGCGAGCTGCCAGGTGCTGAAACTAGTGCTTGGCCCACTGCACCTGGACCTGCTCGGGCTCGACGTCGACCTCTACGGCCAGACCACCGCGAACCCCGTGATCGTCACGATCGACGCGGTACCCAGCCAGGGCCTGCTCGGCCAGCTCCTGTGCGGAATCGCCGGCGGCACCGGAGTCAACAGCCTCAGCGGACTGCAGAGCCTGCTCAGCAGCCTCGGCCTGAACCTGACGACAACCCAGCTCCAAAACCTGCTGAACCAGCTCGGCATCAGCAACCTAGCCGCCGGGCTCACGCAACTACAGCTGAGCCGCATCCTGCAGGCCCTCGGCCTCGGCTCAAGCGTGCCCGCCAGCTGAGCACACCCGAGGCACATGACGGCGGGGGCCCCGACAACCGCCCGGGGCCCCCGCCCTGCGCCTACGAGGACAGCGACGCTCAGTCGTGTATGCCAAAGCCTTCCATGATTCGGTCCTGCACCCGCTCGATGCGAGCCGCGCGTGTCGCTGGTTGCTTGGCGCCGTTGAAGTGGAGCAGGTAGCCCCGTTGGCGACCGGGCGTCAGCCGCTCGAATGCGTCGCGAAAGGCAGGGTCCGCCTCCATCAGCGCCGTCAACTCGGCCGGGGAGTCGGGGTAGGTCGGCGGTGGAGGGTTTTTCACGCGCAGCCCGGCCTGTTCTACACGTATGGCTTCGGTGACAAGATCGCGAAGTGCGCTCTACATACTTGTCACATCGGCAACCGAGCGAAACTCGAGCCTGAGCGATGAGCGACTGTTCTCGCCTTGTTCACGCAGTAGTTCGCAGCGCTGCGAACTCGTCGCGCCAACGGTCCAAGCCGGCAGCGTATTCGTCGACTCGACGGTCACTCACTTGTGTTGATCGTGCCCCCGGATCGTGTTCCAGCTCTCCCAGGTGATCCGCAGGATCATCAGCGTGATGACGAGGCCGATGATCGGGTCGACGATCGGGGCGCCGAGCGCGACGGCGATCGCGCTGAGGACGACGCCGCCGGAGACGATCGCGTCCGAGCGGGCGTGCTGTCCGTCGGCCAGCAGCGCGGGGCTGTCGAGTCGCCGTCCGCCGTCGAGCCGGACCCGCGCCGCGATTGCGTTGCCGACGATGCCGACGGCTCCCGCCAACCCGAGCGCGAGCAGGTGCGTGGGGGCGAGCGGGTGAACGATTCGCTCGATCGCGAAGACTCCCGCGGTGATCGCGCTGGCGAGGATCGTCAGGACCACGGCGACACCGGCCCAGCGCTCGGCGCGGACCGAGCCCAGCGCGAACGCGGCGCCCAGCGGTATTGCGGTGAGCGCGTCACCGAGGTTGTGGATCAGGTCAGCGAGTAGCGCGATCGAGCCGGTCGCGATGTAGATCGCGGCCTGGATCACTCCGGTGACGCCGAGTAGCGCCAGCGAGATCAGGACGACGCGCACGCCCGCGCGGGAGCGTTTGATCGACGGGTCGATCAGGCCATGCGAGTGGCCGTGCGCATGGTCGTGGTGGCCATGTTCGCGTGGGTTGACGTCGCCGGGGGCTGATTGAGCTTCGAGCGGTCGCTTCACGCGCTCACCTTGGGAGCCTCGGCCCGTTCTGCCCGCCCCGCCAGGCCCAGCTGCACGTGCTCGACATGGGAGACGGCCTCCTCGAGGAGGTGAGCGACATGGTCGTCGTAGAGGTCGTAGACCACGCGCCGACCCTCGCGACGTCCGACCACGAACCGCAGGTGCCGGAGCACTCGCAGCTGATGGGAGACAGCCGAGGGCTCCATTCCGACCGCGTCGGCCAACTCGTTGACGCTCAGCGGGCCGCTGCCAAGGCGACCGAGGATCCGCACGCGGCTCGGGGTCGCGAGCGCCTGCATCGTGTCCGCGATCGCGTCTGCGAAGTGGACGTCCGACTGCTCGGGATTGCGAAGTCGCCCGTGGGTCACGACCTCCAATATACCCGTACGACCGTTCAGGTATTCAGGCGAATCAGCCGCGGTCGCCACGCGGCGAACGGCGAGGTGATCCCGCCGGCGCGCCGCCATTGCAGACGGCGCGCCGGATGAGGTCACATAGCTGCGCCTAGAAGGCTCCGGTCCCGTTCGGGGTACCGAGGCCGGTCGGTCCGTCGTAGCCTGCGCCGGCGGTGCAGAGGTAGGACGGGCTGCATCCCGAGGACGAGTTGCTGCCCGACGTCACATCGTTCAGCGACGCCGTGTTCGAGTACGGGTACGAGCCGTAGTTGACCGACGCCGCATTCCCGGCGAGTGCGTACACCGATGCGATCACCGGCGAGGACACGCTTGTCCCGCCGACCACGCCCCAGCCACTGAAGCAACTGCCGAGGAGCGAGTTGAGCGCGTTGCAGTTGCTGTCGTACACGTTGACGCCGGTGTTCGGATCGGCGACCGCGGAAACGTCAGCGACGGCACGGTGCGTGCAACCCGGGGTCAGAGCGTCTGCCACGCCTGCTCGGTCTCGTAGGCGAGCAACCGCTGCCGGCACCGCTCCATGCGGTCTCGGCCCAGCCCCGGCTGTTTGATGCCTTGCTCAGCGACGTCCCGCCGACCGCGGTCACGTCCGGCGACGCGGCGGGGAACTCGACGCCGTAGCCGCTGTCACCCGACGACGCGGTGATCGCGATGCCGGGGTGGTTGAAGTAAGCTGTTGTTCGAGGGATCCGAGCTCGTTTCGCTGCCGCCGTAGCTGTTCGAGATCTCGGTTGCGCCGAGCCTGGCCGCCGTGTTCTCCGCCGCGTCCAGGTTGGCGTTCGAGTTCGAGCTCGCCTCGACCAGCAGGATGTGGCAGTTCGGGCAGATCGCCGAGACCATGTCGAGGTCGAGGCTGATCTCCAGCGACCAGCTCTGATTGTTGCTCGGATAGGAGCCCTGAACGCCGCTCTGGTTGACCTTCTTGAAACAGCCATTCGCCGTCGTGCAGGCCGGAATGCCGTATTGAGAACGGTAGGTGCCGACGTCTGCCTCGGCGGTCGGGTCGTCGTATGCGTCGACGATCGCCACGGTCTGGCTGCCGCCCGCCGACGCTGCGGCGGAGGCCAGGTTGTACGCGCTCCGGAGGTCCGGGGGACCGTAGCCACCGGCCGGTGCCGACGATGCGAGCGGCTTGCGCTTGAGGTTCCCGACGAGCTGCATGTTGCAGTGCGAGAAGCTGGCGCGCAGGTCCAGCGCACAGCTCGCCGGAAGGATCGTGTGCGCCGGCAATTTGAGTGCCGCCGAAGCGGATCCGGCGCCGAAGACGCCGACGATGACGGTCGCAGCCACGGCGACCAGCGGGCCCCTAGCTCCCGCGCGAAGAGGACGGAACATGCCTCCCACCTTTCTTGGCCAGCAAGGCATGTGCCCGCCGGTCGATATCGACGATCGGCCCTCTGCCACCGACCGCCCTTTACCTGGATGGGCGGGATTCTTACGCTTTGGAACGGCGCGTGTCGAGACTTGGTGCTTGCGATTCGCTAGGGGGGCTTCGCCGTAACTTTGGGCCGGCCACGGCGTTTCAGCGGGTGGGTCTGATGCGGAGGGTTATCGTTGCAACCACCCTTGGGGTCCTCGCTGTGCTGCTGATCAGTGCCCCCGTGGCTGCGGCCAAGCCGGTGGTGCTGAACATGAAGTGGCGTCACGTGGCAGGCGTCGACCTATCGCAGGACGCTGTCGCCATCAGTGATCGGTACCTGGCGTCGTTCGATCCGTTCCAGAACCGGCTTACGTTGGTTGATCAGCAGAACAAGAGGAGCAAATTGCTCATCCCCCGAGCTGCTCGCCGCCTCCCGCCTACAACCCGGATGCCTACGGCTTTCCGGTTGGCGGTTACATGTTCGGCGGACCGTGGCTGCTTGCCGGCTGCGGTCGATACGGCCTGAGCACGGGCCAGTGGACACCGTTTGCAGTCTCTTCGCAGTGCCCCGGTGACTGCGGCGTGATCGCGATCGGGCGATATTGGGCCAAAGTCGAGAGTGCGCCGAACGGCCGGCTACGACGATCCCGACCGGTTCTTCCTACAGAACCTTTCGACCGGCGATCTCGTCGAGGACCCCGCGACTCCTGGAGGCACGATCTACGACGATCTGAATGCGCCGTCGGGATCGACTCCGCTGTGTTCCCCGCTGCGTTATCCGGCTGCCTCGCTCCCCGAGGCGACCTGACAATCGCATCGCGGGGCTTCTATGGACCTCCAACACGGCCGTTTGCGCTGACAATCACCAACAACGCCGACCAGTCCCCGAGCTATCGCCTCGCCCGCTGCGGTTCGAGTCTGAACCTGAGCCTCCCCCGTGATGGCGGCACGGAGAGCGGTGGTTACGGCTCCCCGCCAATCGCGAGTTCGAGCGCAGTCGTAGTCGCCGGCCTCTTGCGATCACCGAACGCACGATCTACGCCACCGTTGATTCTCCTGGTACGGCTAACCGCCTATGGTCGGCGCCGATTCCCACGGCATCGCAGATCCGCACGTGTGCCCAGTATCAGCGGCGGCCTCGGCGGCGGTCACGGCATCGTGGGCCTCGGCGCAAACCCTGCAATTACGACGCGACCCTCACGGGGCGCCGCTGACATCACGCCCTAGTGAAAGCTGGCCTCACCCCGGCGCGAGCCGCCCCGGGATCCGCTGCGCCGCGCCGAAATCCTCGTAGTCCTCGGTGTTGGTGTCGGTCACGTAGGCGATGGGGAGCGCCTGGCTCGCGAACTGTGAGGGGAAGTCGCGCAGCGGGAACGCCTTCACGGTGATCGTGCGGGACTTACCGGCTTGGCGGAAAACTCCGGTGAACCCGGCCAGCTCGCCGATCTCGAGCCGGCGGGCCAGCGGCGTGGTGGGAACGACCATGAAATGCCAGGCCGAGGGCGTCACGCACGTGATCCGGACGCGCATGCCCGCGTTCGCAAGTGCGGCAAGCGTCCGCGGTCGGGTGAGCAGCCGGGCGCGGCAGGGGATCGAGCTGAACGCGTAGGTGGGGGGGTTCGGGTCGGGGCGCCCGAACGGATCGACGGCTCGCACGCTGAAGTGAACGAGCCGCGTGGTGAGCGGTATCTGGAACGGGATCGTGGCGTCGGAGCGGCACGGTTTCCATGGCCCGGAGATCGTGCGCGTTCGTGAGAGCGCGCACTGGAAGTGCGCGTTCTCGTCGTCGGCGCTGAAGGTGAACGCGGCGTGACGCCCATTGCCGGACGGTGACTGGCCGGCGCCGAGGTAGGACAGGGTCAGCTTCGTCCGCGGCGGGGTCGTGTCGACCGCGAAGTCATACGAGGCCCCGCCGGCACCGCCCTCCGTGTCTCCGGTCGAGTCGACCAGGCGCGTGGACACGGTGAAGCTGGCATCACGGGTGATCGGCGGTGCGTAGCTGTAGCAGACGGCCTTTGGGCAGGGTCCTGGCGCGACCGGACCGCACGGACCCCACGGCGTATCGGTGACCGTCGGGAAGCTCGACCCCGGACTATCGACCACCGTCTCGAGCTCGCACTGAATGTTGTCGCCCTCGTAGTAGGTCGGGTCGTACGCGATCGTGAAGGTCAGCGCCCGCGTGGGATAGATCGGGTTGGCGTACTGGCTCTGGTACGCCCCCGCGGGCGGCCCGATCGCCATCAGATCGGTGTTGTCCGCCAGCGACTGGGACGGCACGATCAGTGCCGCCGCGATCCCCGAGAAGACGATCCATGCCCGACGTCGCCCCATTCCCAGCACCGGAGCGTACACCGGCCTGGAGGGGAGCGGGGCATGGAGTGACGCAACCCAAAGGGCCCGCCCGGCGTCAAAGCTCCGGACGGGCCCTCGTGGAGCGCCGGGTCACGCCGGGACCGGGACCTCGGCCGGGAGCGAGCGATCGCGCCTGATCCCGGGGATCGCGAGCGCGGCGATCGCACCGACCGCGAGCACGATCGCGGCGACTGCGACGGCCGGCGTCAGGCCGGCGACGAACGCGCTCGGTGAGGCGTAGCTGCCCGAGCCGCTGAACACCGAGGCGAGCACGGTGACGCCGAGTACCCCGCCGACCTCACGGATCGCGTTCGTCGCGCCCGACGCCTGGCCGGCTTCCTCGGGACGGACCGCGCCGAGCACCGCGTTCGCGGCGGGCGCGAACACGAGCGCCATTCCGGCGCCGGCCAGGATGAACGGCACGATCATCCGCCCGTACGCGAGGGTCGGGCTGAGCTCGGTGGCGAGCCATCCGAGCGCGGTCGCCTGGAGGGCGAGCCCGGTGAACATCAGCGGGCGGCTGCCGATCCGATCCGACAGCAGCCCCGCGACCGGAGCGACGAAGATCGGCATCGCCGTCCACGGCAGCGTCCGCAGGCCGGCCTCTAGCGGGCTGTAGCCCTGCGCGGTCTGGAAGAACTGCGCGAGCAGGAAGATCGCGCCGAACATCCCGAAGTACATCGCGAGCGACACGCCGTTGGTGGCCGAGAACGCGCGGCTGCGGAAGAACCGCATCGGCAGCATCGGCGCCTTCGCGCGCTGCTCCCAGGCGACGAACCCGGCGAGCAGCGCCGCGCCGCCGGCGGCGGATGCCAGCACCGTCGCGCTGGTCCAGCCGAGCGCGTTGGCGCGCACCAGCGCGTAGACGATCCCGAGCAGTCCACCGCTGGCGAGCGCGACGCCGCGAAGGTCGAGGGCCTTGTTGGGGCCGCGGCTCTCGGTCAGCCGCGCGAGCGCAAGCGGCACGACGATCAGACCGATCGGGACGTTGATCCAGAAGATCCACTGCCACGAGATGCCGCTGACGACGGCACCGCCGATCACCGGTCCGAGCGCGACGCCGAGGCCGCTGATCCCGGACCAGATGCCGAGCGCGACGCCGCGCCGGCCGGCGGGGAACGCCTCCGAGAGGAGCGTCAGCGTCAGCGGCAGCACCAGCGCGGCGCCGGCACCCTGAACCGCGCGGGCGGCGATCAGCACGGTGGTGTTGGGCGCGAGGGCGGCGACTGCCGAGGCGCCGGTGAAAATGCTCAAGCCGATAGTCATGACGCGGCGGCGGCCGAACCTGTCGCCGAGGGCCGCGCCGGTCATCAGCAGCACCGCGAAGCTGAGCGTGTAGGCGTTGACGATCCACTCGAGCCCGCTCAGCGAGGCGCCCAGGTCGACCCGGATCCGCGGCAGGGCGGTGGTGACGACGAGGTTGTCGAGCGTGACCATGAACAGGGCGGCGGACACCAGCAGCAGCGTCCATCCGGTCCGGGGTCGATTTTCGGCCATGGTTTCCCTCCGCTTCTTATTGATTGACCTATCAGTACGCATGGCAAAAAAACACGAGACAGATCAGCCTCCCGCGCACTCCTCCAAATCGAGCATTGGCTCGAACAGCTCGGGGAGCCCGAGCGCGGTCGCAACGTTGATCAGCATCCCGCACGCGAAGAACTCTGAGACCTTCTCGGGCGACGCGCCGCTGACCCGCAGCACGTCGTCGTAGAGCGACTTGAAGCTCGCCGCGACTTCGGGACCGATCTCCGGGTCGCTGGCGGTCGCGTGCCCCTGCATCTGCAGCAGCAGCTCGTCCCGGTTGGCCTCGATCAGCGGCCGATACGACAGCGCCATCGCATCGAGGCGGTCCTGCGGGGTGTCGAGGCCCATCGCCGCGTTGACGAACGCCGACCGTAGGTGGGCGATCATCCGCGTGTGCGTCGCCCGGAAGAGCTCCTTCTTGTTCGGGAAGAGCGCGTAGATGTAAGGCTGAGAGATGCCGGCGCGCTCGGCGATCGACGCAGTGCTCGCGGCGTGGTAGCCGCGCGCCGCGAATTCGTGAGTCGCGGCCGCTAGGACCTGCTCGCGGCGCTCCTCCGCGCTCTGTCGGGTGGCCGTCTTGGTCGCCATCGCGTCGGATTATTGATCAACCGATCAGGAAAGTCAAGGGCCACCACGCCGACCGGGTCCACGCTCAGCTCTCAGCCTCCCGCCGCCTGGCCGCCGTCGATGTGCAGCACCTCGCCCGTGACGAACGTCGCCCGCTCGAGGTAGAGAACACCCCCGACCACGTCGTCGACGTCGCCCACGTGGCCGAGCGGATGGAGGCTGCCAAGTCCCTCGTAGGACGCGGGATCGTGGGCGGGGGTTTTGATCACCCCGAGCGAGACCGCGTTGGCACGCACGCCGCGGCGCGCGTACTCGATCGCCAGCGAGCGCGTGACGGCGACCAAACCGCCCTTTGTGAGAGCCGAGAGCGCTGAGGGCCGCTCGCTGTCCGGGTGCTCGACCAGGCTCGTGCTGACGTTGACGATGTGGCCGTTGCCCTGAGCCACCATCGTCGGAAGCACCGCCTGCGTCATGTGAAAGAACCCGGCCAGGTTGACCGCGGTGATCGAGCTGTAGTCGTCGACCGTGTACTCCGTGAACGGCTTGCCGATGTAGATCCCGGCGTTGTTGACGAGGCTGTCGATCCGACCGAAGCGCTCGAACGCCAGGTCCACGACCCGCCGGGCCGTGTCCGGGTCGGCGACGTCGCCCTGGACGGTGACGCAATCCGGCTCATCACGCGGAGGCGTGCGGAGCGCGACACCGACCACGGCGTACCCGGCTTCGCGGTAGCCGGCGACGAGCCCGGCGCCGATGCCCTGCGAGGCGCCGGTGATGACCGCGACCTTCGGGTCCATCGTCGAACCGTACGAGGCTCGTCGGTCGGCGCTCAGCTCGCGCGGCGTTTAGTCTCGCGCCCGAGGAGTGACGATGAGCAAGGCCACCCGATTGCGCGAGCTGCTCGCGGGCGATCAGTTGATCGTCGCGCCCGGTGTCTACGACGGGATCTCCGCCGCGCTGGTTGGCCGGCTCAGGTTCGCTGCCGCCTATATGACCGGGGCCGGGGTGTCCGCGTCCGCGTACGGGCTGCCGGACGTCGGCCTGCTCACGCTGAGCGAGATGGCCGAGCGGGCGCGGGTGCTGGCGGGCATGCTCGAGGTCCCGCTGATCGCCGACGCCGACACCGGCTACGGCTCGCCGATCAACGTCGTACGGACGGTCCGTGAGTACGAACGTGCCGGGGTCGCGGCGATCCAGCTCGAGGATCAGGTGTTCCCGAAGCGCTGCGGCCATCTATCCGGCAAGGACGTGACGAGCGCCGAGCTGTTCGCGGCGACGCTGGCGGCGGCGCTTGACGCGCGAGCGGACCCGGAGACGGTGATCGTGGCCCGCACCGACGCGCGGGCGCCGCTCGGGCTCGCGGAGGCGATTCGACGTGCCAGCCGGTACGCCGCACTCGGTGCGGACGTGATCTTCGTCGAGGCGCCCGAGTCGATCGATGAGATCGAGCGAATCGCCGCGGAGGTCGACGCGCCGTTGCTGATGAACGTCGTTCCCGGCGGCCGGACCCCGACGATCGAGCACGAGCGGCTCGCCGCGCTCGGATACCGGATCGCGATCCACCCCGCCGCTGTGTTCTCGGCAGCGGTCCCGGCCGCCATCGCCGCGCTCCACGCAATCCAGAACGAAACGCCGGCGCCGCCGGACGCGACCGGCCTCGAGGAGTTCTTCGACCTGTTCGGGCTGAGCGCGTGGAACGAGCTCGGCAAACGCTACGACCAGAAGGAGCAGCGATGAGATACCGCAAGCTCGGTTCCTCCGACCTCTTGGTCTCCGAGATCTCGCTCGGCTCTTGGCTCACCTACGCCGGGGGCGTGGCGTTCGAGCAGGCCCGGGCCTGCACCGACGCGGCGTTCGAGGTCGGGATCAACCTCTTCGACACCGCCAACGTCTACGGCCGCGGCGCGGCGGAGTCGGCGTGGGGCGAGATCCTCTCGAGCCGCCCGCGCGACTCCTACATCCTCGCGACGAAGGTGTGGGGGCAGATGTCCGACGATCCGAGCGACCGCGGGCTGTCGGCGGCGCAGATCTCGAAGCAGATCGACGCCTCGCTGGAGCGGCTGCGAACCGACTACGTCGACCTCTACCAGTGCCACCGGTTCGACCCCGACGTGCCGATCGAGGAGACGATCGAGGCGCTGCAGCGCGTCGTCGCCGACGGCAAGGCGCGGTACCTCGGCTTCAGCGAGTGGACGACCGAGCAGATCGAGGCCGCAATCGAGCTCGCCGGCCCCGACCTGTTCGTCTCCTCCCAGCCGCAGTACTCGATGCTGTGGCGCGCGCCCGAGCAGGAGCTGTTCCCGCTTGCTGAAACGAACGGGATCTCCCAGATCGTCTGGTCACCCCTCGCGCAGGGGCTGCTGACCGGCAAGTACCGGCCCGGCGAGGCGCCGCCCCCGGACTCGCGGGCGGCGAGCAGCGAGATGGGCACGTTCATCGGGCCATGGATGAGCGAGCCGGCGCTCGAGGCGGTCGATCGGCTGCGCCCGGTCGCCGAACAGGCGGGGCTGTCGATGGCCGAGATGGCGCTCGCGTGGGTGCTCCGCGGCCCCGACGTGGCCTCCGCGATCATCGGCGCGTCGAGACCCGAGCAGGTCCACGCGAACGCGCGGGCCTCGGGGATCGAGCTGACGCCGGAGACGCTCGTGGCGATCGACGACGCGCTCGGGGACGTGCCGATCAAGCAGCCGACGCTCGCGCCGATGGCCCGGGACGGCGTCACCCACCGGTGAGGCAAGCGCGATGATCGGGCAGGCGATCGGACAGGTCCTCGCCTACGGGGTCGGCGTCGCGCTCAGCCCGATCCCGATCATCGCCGTGGTGCTGATGCTCGCGACCCCGAAGGGCCGCATCGACGGGCCGGCGTTCCTGGCCGGCTGGATGGTCGGGCTCGCGGTCGTCGGAGCGGTGGTGCTGGTGATCTCGAGCGGCGCCTCGGCCAGCAAGCACGGCTCGCCCGCCACCTGGGTGAGCATCCTCAAGATCGTCCTGGGCGTCGTGCTGCTGAGGCTCGCGGTCAGGGAATGGCGCGGCCGCCCGCGCGGCGACGCCGCGCCGGAGCTCCCGGGGTGGATGACGAGGGTCGACACGTTCACCCCGGGCAGGTCGGCCGCGCTGGCCGTGGCGCTCTCGGCGGTCAACCCGAAGAACCTGGTGCTGACGGTCGGCGCGGCGGCCGCGATCGCGCAGACCGGCGCGAGCGCCGGCGGTCAGGCGGTCGCGCTGGCGGCGTTCATTGTGATCGGCACGCTCGGCGTGGGCGCGCCGGTCGCGATCTACTTCCTGATGGGTGACCGGGCGACCAAGATCCTCGGCGGACTGCACGGCTGGATGGCACGTGAGAATGCGACGATCATGGCGGTCATCTGCCTGATCATCGGGGCGAAGCTGATCGGGGATGCGATCAGTGCGCTCGCCAGCTGACGACGGAGTCCTGACGCCGAGCGCCCGGAGCGGCCCGGACCTTATGCTCAAACCCATGCTCGACGCCGAGGTGATCCTGCGTCGCTCGTCGCGCCCGCTCGTGATCGGCATGGGAGGCGGCGGCGACGTCGTCGGCGCGCTCGCGACGGCCGAGTCCGCGCGCCTCTACGACGGCGCCCGGCCGGTGCTCGGCGGGGTCTCGTGGGAGCGCCGCCCGATCGATCCCGCCCCGGGGCCGCGTACGACCGCCGAGATCGAGGGTGCCGAGGAGCTCGCGCCGGGCGTTCTGCTCGCCGGGCCCGACACGCGCGTGCGAAACCGGGACGTGCGGTTCGCCGAGTCGCACATGGCTCGGTTTCTTGGCGAGCCTACAGTGCTCGTCGACCCGAGCGTCGGTGTCGCGGCGATCGCCGGTGGCCTCGCGATCGCGATCGCGCGCCTGGGGACCGATCTCACGGTGTTCATCGACGTCGGCGGCGACGTGCTCGCCCGCGGCGACGAGCCCGGTCTTCGCAGCCCGCTGTCCGACGCGCTCATGCTCGCGGCTGCGGCGCGGCTGCAGGCGGCCGGGAACCCCGTGCTGCTGGGCGTGTTCGGGATCGGCTGCGACGCCGAGCTCACGCCTCACGAGGTGCTCGCGCACCTCGGCGAGGTCGCGGCGGCCGACGGGCTGATCGGCTCGAGGGGCCTTACCGAGCCAGTCGCCGAGCGCCTCGAGCAGGCGATCCGGCTGGTGCCGACCGAGGCCAGCGCCCAGGCCGTGCGTGCGTTCAGGGGCGCGTTCGGCACGGCCGCGATCCGCGGCGGGACCCGTACGCTCGAGCTCTCCGCGCTCGCGGCGATGACGCTCTATCTCGACGTGGACGCGACGATCGGCGCCGTCGGCCGGCTCGCGCGAGCGGTCGACGCGGCCGGCGATCTCGACCAGGCCAACGACTCGCTGCACGCGATCGGCGTGCGCACCGAGCTCGACCTCGAGCGCGAGGCCGCCGCTTAGCCGCTAGGCGGCCGCGAACCGCTGCTGGGACCGGACCCGCCGCTTGGCGGCCTCGACCTCGCGGTCGCGAGGCGCGGCGTTCGTCTGAAGGTCGCGCAGCAGCTCCGCCGACGCTAGCGCGACGGCCTCGACGGCACGATCGAACGCCTCCTGATTGGCTTGCGACGGCTTGTTGAAGCCGCTGATCTTGCGCACGTACTGGAGCGCCGCGGCGCTGATCTCCTCGTCGGTAGCGGCCGGCTCGAAGTTGTAGAGAGTTCGGATGTTTCGGCACATGAGGTGGAGCGTAGACGGTCCGATCCGGGCGATGGCCCCGGCAAGGGCGAGGGCAAAGGCGACGGCGAGGGGGAGGCGACTAGGTCGCGGCTGCGTCGGCGATCGCGTCCGCGACCGCCTTTGACCCGCGAGCCCCGAGCGCGATCGTGTAGTGGTTGACGTCCGCGACCTCGATCACGCGCCGCAACTCGGGCGCGCCCGCCTCCCACTCGTGCGCGAGCGCCGCCGGCTGAAACGGTCGGGGATCGTCGAGCAGCCCGCGCGGAGCCACCAGCAGGGTCGCCGGCACGGTCAGTCGCTCGGCGTCCGCCCCCTGCCTGAACAGGTCCGCTCCGTCGGCCCGCACCGCGTCCTCGGACACGGACGAGTGCAGGTCCGGCTCCTCGCCGACGAGGTCGTAGTCGGCGTAGGCGACGATGTCGGCGTCGTCGGCGTCGGCGGAGACCAGCGCCGGGTGGGCGCGCCAGAAGTCGCGGTACGCCTCGCGGGTGTCAAAGCGCATCTTCAGCCGGGCCAGCGCCGGCCCCAGGGACGCGTCGACGAACGCGTCAGGGTCGGCGTTCTCGGTCCCGGGAATCCGAAGCCCGCCGTCCACGAGCACGACCGCGCTCACCCGCTCGGGATGCTCGGCGGCAACCCGCGCGACGACGTACGCGCCGAGCGAGTGCCCAGCGAGCACCGTGCGCTCGAGCCCGAGCGCGTCGAGCACCGCCAGCACGTCACGTTCGTGGGCCGCGAGGCCGTAGGGCCCGGGCAGGCCGTTGCTCGCGCCGCGGCCGCGAAGGTCGACCGCCGCGAGCGACACCCGCCCATCGAGCTCGCGGGCGACCGCGACCCAGTTGCGGCTGCTCGAGGTGATCCCGTGGACGGCGAGAACCGGCGGCGAACCATCGCCGCCGTCGCTCAGCCTGAACGCGGCGAGCCGGCCGCCCGGAACGGCGGCGTCAAACCTTGTCGCGGACAGCTGCCGACTCCTCCTGACGCCGCCGCCACGGCTTCGCGAGCTGGACCCAGAGCAAACCCGCCACGAGCAGCAGCGTACACAGCGTCCACCCGAGCGCCGTCGTGTTCAAGCCGACGTATTTCAGCCCCGACGCGAAGATCACGAACGCGATCACCGGGCGGATATAGCGGTCGGGGACGCTCGATGAGAGGGTCGAGCCGATCAGCACGGCAGGGACGCTTCCGATGATCAGGGAGGCGGTCACGCCGAATTGCACGTGACCGAAGATGAGCGCGCCGACCGCCGCCGCGGCCGTCAACGGGACCGCCTGGGTGAGATCGGTCCCGACCAGCTGATTCGCGCTGATCGTCGGATACAGGAACAGCAGCAGAATGATCATCAGCGAGCCCGAGCCGACGGAGGTCAGGCCGACGATCACGCCTCCGACGACCCCGATCATGAGCGTCGGAACGGGCCTCACTGCGATGCTCTTGATGCGTTCGCTCCGGACCTGGCCGCTTATCCGGTCCAGCACCATGCGCACCACCATCGCGGTCGCTCCGACCAGGAGCGCGACACCGAGCGCGATCTCGACGTTGGTCTGCGCCGACTTGGTGTCGCCCAGCAGCTTCAGCAGGTAGGCGCCGAGGAACGCCGCCGGCACCGAGCCGAGCACCATCCAGCGGACCAGCTTGAGGTTGACGGTGCCGGCCCGCAGATGGACCGCCGCTCCGAAGGGTCGCATCACTACCGCGGCGACCAGATCGCTCGAGATCGCGCTCGCCGGGGTTACCCCGAACAGCAGGATCAGCATCGGCGTCATCAGAGCTCCGCCGCCGGCGCCGGTCAGCCCGACCAGTAGCCCGATGATCGCGCTCCCCAGAACGATGTATGGATCTATGTGCAGCGGAAATTAATTGGTCGAAGCCGCGCGGCGCGGCTGTCCCTCGTGGGAGCTCTCGAGGTCGAGAAGCTCCGCCGGTGGGTCACCGTACAGCAGCCAGGCGTCCCGGAACGGCCGTACCACGCCTCGGCGTGCCAGGTCGGAGAGTGCGCTCGTGACCGTCGGGCGGCGAGCCGCGACGAGCTCGGATAGCACCGAGTGGGTCAGCCGCAGCGGCACGATCGTCCCCTCGCTGCGGACCCGGCCCCAGCGGCCGGCGAGGTGCCAGAGCAGCATCCGCAAACGGACGTCGACCCGCGCCTGATGGACGATCGCCATGTTCACCGCGAGATTGCGAGCCCGATTGGTCGCGCGCGCGACGAAGCACGAGGCGAGTTCAGGGTAGGTCGCGAGATGCTGAACGAAGCTCTGATCGAGCACCGCGAGCCGCGCCGGGTGGATCACCGACCAGCCGGTCTCGAGCGGGAGCAGCGAGGTCTGGCTGTCGGGCTGCCAGGGCCGGAGGAGGTCTCCCTCTCCGACGAGCTCCCCTCCGAACCGTCCCTCGATGCCGACGTGCCGGATCAGGAGGCCGCCGAGCACGAGCAGGCCGATCCCTCCCTCCATCGCGGGTAGGGAACTGTCCGCGCCGATGCCGGGCGCGAGCCGCAGCTCGGCGGCCGTGCATTCCTCGATCGCCCTACCTCGCCGATCGGGAGGGATTATCTCCGCGATCTCGGGATCCTCACGCAGCGGAAAGCAGAGCGTAGAAAAACCTGGACGTACGCTCACTACTAACAATGTGGCAGACCCGGGCGCGCGGCGCGCCGCCCACGGTGGGACGGCTTATGACCGGCTTACGGCCGGGGCTCAGGCCGGGACGGCGCCGGCGTCGTGGCCGATGATCGCGGCCAGCTGGGCGAGCAGCTCGGTGACCTCGCGATAGCGCTCCAGCGGACCCATGTGGCCCGTTTCCGGGAGCACCGTGAGCCCCTCGAGCTGCGGCAGCATCTCGGCGATCCGCCGCGCGTGGGAGGGGGGCGTCAGGCGGTCGTTCTCGCCGGCGATCACGATCGTCGGCACGGTCAAGCGCGGAAGCGCGTCGTACAGCTCGACCGCCGACAGCGCGATCCCGGTCTGCGCGCGGGCGTCCGGAGGGCTCGCGATCAGCATCCGCTCGTAGTACGCGACCTGCGCGGGTGTGGCGTGCGGTCCGAACGCGATGTAGCGGATCGCCGCTGCCATCAGCGGGGAGGAGAAGCGCGGCAGCGGCGCCTTGCTGCCGAGGAAGCCGTTGACCGCGATTGTGTGGTTGAGCGCCTGGGCGACTGCGGGCACCGGCACGAGCAGCTGCTCGGCGATCAGGTCGCCGACGCCGGTATTGACCAGCGCGGCCGCGCCGACCCGCTGCTCGACGTCGTGGTCCCTGGCCCACGCGGCGATCGCCATCCCGCCGAGCGAGTGGCCGACGACCATCGCCCGCCGACCGTCGGGGACGCACGCCTCGAGCACGGCCTCGAGGTCCTCGCCGAACCGCGCGATCGAGTAGTCGCCCTCCGCCGCCGCATCGCTCTGGCCGTGGCCCCGGTGGTCGTAGGCGACGATCCGCAGCCCGCGCTCCCGCATTTCGCGGATCTGGTAGGTCCAGTAGGTGAGATTCTCGGTCCAGCCGTGCGGGAGCACCACCGTCGGCGCGTGATCGGCGCCAAACGTCTCGACATGGAGGATGGTGCCGTCGGGAGAGCGGACGCTGGTCGGGCGACCCTCCAGCGGCAAGCCGAGCGCCACCCTTTCGGGGTCCCCCGCGATCCGCCGCTTGAACTGGCGCTGAACCGCGAATCCGGCCGCGCCGAGCGCAATCCCCGCGGTCCCCGCCCACATCAGCCGCTGCCGAAAGCGATTCGACACGGCTGGCAACCCTACAGCCACGTAACGTTCTCGTGCGCCGGGCGCAAATAGGATGCGACCATGCGCATCGGCCTGCTCACCGGCGGCGGCGACTGTCCCGGACTCAACGCCGTGATCCGCGCGGTGGTCCGCAAGGGGATCGACGTCTATGGGGATCAGCTGATCGGCTTTCGCGACGGCTGGCGGGGCGTGCTCGAGGGGCAATTCGACGAGCTCACGCTCGAGTCGATCCGCGGGATCCTGCCCCGTGGCGGCACGATCCTCGGCAGCTCACGGACGAATCCATACAAGCGGGAGGATGGGCTCGACCTGGTCCGCGAGACGCTGGCGGACTTCCACATCGACGGGCTGATCGCGATCGGCGGCGAGGACACGCTCGGCGTGGCCAACCGGCTCCAAGGCG
The DNA here is from genome assembly GCA_963770735.1 of uncultured Solirubrobacterales bacterium. Classification (GTDB taxonomy): domain Bacteria; phylum Actinomycetota; class Thermoleophilia; order Solirubrobacterales; family Solirubrobacteraceae; genus Palsa-465. The sequence goes on from CAVYRB010000004.1 coordinate 337,660, forward strand.
ACGGCGTCGACGTCGTCGGCGTCCCGAAGACGATCGACAACGACCTCGGCGGCACCGACGTGACGTTCGGGTTCGACACCGCGATGGGGATCGCGACCGAGGCGATCGACCGTCTGCACACGACCGCCGAGAGTCACAACCGGATCCTGGTCGTCGAGGTGATGGGGCGGACCGCGGGGTGGATCGCGCTGCACTCCGGGATCGCCGGCGGGGCCGACGTGATCCTGATCCCCGAGCTGCCGTTCGACATCGACGAGGTTTGCCGGTTGATCAACCGCCGTCACGAGCGCGGCCGGTACTTCTCGATCGTCGTCGTCGCGGAGGGGGCGGCGCCGAGGGAGGGGACGATGGAGGTCATGCGCGCCGACGCCGTCGACGAGTTCGGCCACCCGCGGCTCGGCGGCATCGGCTACGCGCTCGAGCGGGAGATCGAGCAGCGGACCGGGTTCGAGACGCGCGCGACGGTGCTCGGCCACGTCCAGCGCGGCGGGACGCCGACCCCGTTCGATCGCGTGCTGGCGACGAGCCTCGGGCTCGCGGCGATCGACGCGGCGCACGCGGCGCCTGGGGGATGATGACCGCGCTGCACTCCACCACGATCGAACTGGTCCCGTTGGCCGACGCCGTCGCGGAGGTCCGGCACGTGCCGGTCGAGGAGTACGAACGCTACGACGTGCTTGTTCGGCTAGGCGAAAGCGATCTGACTATGCTGCGAGCCGTTGCCCTCGAGCGCCGCACTCCCGCATCGTGACCGCGACTGAATCAGCCACGGCGCTCGACGAGCTGTGCGTCGACACGATCCGCACGCTGTCGATGGACGCCGTGCAGAAGGCGAACTCGGGTCACCCGGGCACGCCGATGGCGCTCGCGCCGCTCGCGTACGTGCTCTACACGCGCGTGATGCGTCACAGCCCGCGCGACCCGCACTGGCCCGACCGCGACCGCTTCGTGCTCTCGTGCCGGCCACGCGTCGATGCTGCTGTACTCGACGCTGTACCTGGCCGGCTACGACGTCAGCCTCGAGACGACATCGAGCAGTTCCGCCAGTTCGGCTCGCGGGCCGCCGGGCATCCCGAGTACGGGCACCTGCCGGGGATCGAGGTGACGACCGGGCCGCTCGGCCAGGGGATCTCGAACGCCGTCGGGATGGCGCTCGCGGAGCGGATGCTCGCCGCGCGCTTCAACCGACCCGACCACGAGATCGTCGACCACCGCACGTTCGTGATCGCGTCCGACGGCGACATCGAGGAGGGGATCTCGGGCGAGGCGTCCTCGCTCGCCGGCCACCTCGGGCTCGGGCGGCTGATCTGCGTTCTACGACCACAACCACATCTCGATCGAGGGCGACACCGAGCTCGCGTTCACCGAGGACGTCGGCGCAGCGCTACGAGGCTACGGCTGGCACGTCCAGGACCTCGAGGAGGACATCGCGCTCGACGCGCTCGAGCAGGCGTTGCGGACGGCGATGGCGGTGAAGGACCGGCCCTCGCTGATCATCGTCCGTACCCACATCGGCTAGGGCAGCCCGCACAAGCAGGACACCGCCGGCGCCCACGGCTCGCCGCTCGGCGAGGAGGAGGTGCGGCTGACCAAGCAGGCGATACGGCTGGGATCCCGACGAGCCGTTCTACGTCCCCGACGAGGCGCTCGCCCACTTCCGCGGCTGCGTCGAGCGCGGCGCGGAGCTGCGAGCCGAATGGCAGACGGCGGTTCGACGCCTACCGCAGGACGCGTTCCCGGAGCTCGGCGACGAGTTTCAGCGGCTGGTCCGGCGCGAGCTGCCCGCCGGCTGGGACTCGGACGTGCCCGCGCTTCCACGCCTCCGGCACGATGACCGCGACGCGCAAGTCCTCGCACGAGGTGCTCCAGTGGGCGGCCGCACAGCGTCCCCGAGCTCGTCGGCGGCTCGGCCGACCTCGCGCCCTCGACGCTCACGCTGATCGACGACGGCGGCGACGTCGAGGCGGGCTCGCTACGACGGGCGCAACCTCCACTTCGGGATCCGCGAGCACGCGATGGGCGCGATCGTGAACGGCCTCACGCTCCACTACCTGCGCGGCTACGGCTCGACGTTCTTCTGCGTTCAGCGACTACATGCGCGGCTCGATCCGGCTCGCCGCGCTGATGGGCTGCCCGTCGATCTTCGTGTACACGCACGACTCGATCGGGCTCGGCGAGGACGGTCCGACGCACCAGCCGATCGAGCACCTGGCGGCGCTGCGGGCGATGCCGGTGCTGACGGTGGTCCGCCCGGCCGGCGCGAACGAGACCGCGCTCGCGTGGCGCTACGCGATCGCCATCGACCGACCACCCGACGCGCGCTCGTGCTCTCGCGCCAGGGCGTGCCGACCTGGAACCCCGCCGGCGATCCCGCGCGACGCGATCGAGCGCGGCGCCTACGTGCTGCGCGACTCATACCAAGGAGCCGGAGACGCCGGAACTGATCCTGATCGCCACCGGCACCGAGGTGCACATCTGCGCTCGGGCGCGGCCGACCTGCTCGAGGCCGAGGGGATCGCGACCCGGGTCGTGAGCATGCCGTGCATGGAGCACTTCGCCGACCAGGACGACGCGTACCGCGACGCGGTGCTGCCCGCCGCGTGCCGCGCGCGCGTGTCGCTCGAGGCCGCGAGCCACGTTCGGCTGGGACCGCTGGGTCGGCGACGACGGCGAGCGCGATCGGGATGCACGAGGTTCGGCGCCTCGGCGCCCGCCGGCGCGCTCTACAAGCACTTCGGCTTCACGCCCGAGCGCGTCGCGGACGCCGGCCGCGCGGTCGTCAAGAGCGCGTAAAGGCGATGAAGGCGCCAGCGATGAGCACCGCAACCGAGGTAAACCCCCGGCTGAAGGCGCTCACCGAGGCGGGCGTCAGCATCTGGCTCGACCAGATCCGCCGCATCGCTGTCGAGGGCGGCGAGCTGGCGCGGATGGTCGCGCGAGGAGTCGCTGCGCGGGTGACCTCGAACCCGTCGATCTTCGAGAAGGCGATCCTCGGCTCGACCGACTACGACGAGGATCTGCGCGCGCTCGCGCAGCGAGGAGCTCGACGCCCAGGCGATCTACGACCGGATCGCGATCCAGCGACGTGCAGCTCGCGGCCGACGTGCTGGCGGACGTTCACCGAGAGCCGGCGGGCGCGACGGGTTCGTCTCGCTCGAGGTCGCAGCCCGAACCTCGCGCCACGACAGCGAGCGGCACGATCGAGTCCGCGCGCACGTACTGGAAGGCGCGTCGACCGGCGCTCAACGTGATGATCAAGATCCCCGGCACGCCGGAGGGTGTGCCGGCGATCGAGCAGGCGATCTACGAGGGGATCAACATCAACATCACGCTGCTGTTCGCGGTCGACCGCCGTACGAGGCGATCGCGGAGGCGTATATCCGCGGGCCTCGAGCGCCGCCACGCAGGAGGGCAAGTCGCTCGACATCAATTCGGTCGCGAGCTTCTTCGTCTCGCGCGTCGACACGAAGGTCGACCGCAAGCTCGAGGAGCTCGGGCCACACGGAGCTCGCGGGCAAGGCCGCGGTCGCGAACGCGCGGCTGCGTACCGCCGGTTCAAGGAGATCTTCGCCGGGCCCGCGGTGGGAGAAGCTCTGAGCAGCGCCGGCGCCGCGGTGCAGCGGCCGCTGTGGGCGTCGACCGGCACCAAGAACCCCAACTACCCGGACACGCAAGTACGTCGACGAGCCTGGTCGGGCCCCACACCGTCAACACGATGCCGCTGAACGACGATGCTCGCGTTCGGCGACCACGGCGAAGTGACCGGGGTGACGGCCGCGGATCGACCCCGCCGAGGACCTGGAGGCGTTGGCGCGACGCCGGGATCGACATGACGCAGGTCACCGAGGAGCTGCTCGAGGAAGGCGTCGACCAGTTCGTCGACGCGCTCGACCGGCTGCTCGAGGGGATCGAGGAGCGGCGCGCGGCGGTGCTCACCGGGCAAGCCGAGCACGATCCAGGCGCGGATTCCCGACGACCTCGTCGACCCGGTCGCCGCGCGGGTCAAGCAGGCGGTCGCCGACAACGTCGCGCAGCGGGTGTGGCGCCGCGACCCGTCGCTGTGGGGCGGCCCCGGTGTCCCCGAGATCGAGGACCGGCTCGGGTGGCTGACCGTGTCCGAGACGATGCTCGAGCACGCGCCGGAGCTCGACGAGTTCGCCGAGAAGTGCCGCGCCGACGGGTTCACCGACGCCGTGCTGCTCGGTATGGGCGGCTCGTCGCTCGGGCCCGAGGTGCTCCGCCGCTCGTTCGGCGAGGTCCCGGACGGGCTCAAGCTGACAGGTGCTCGACTCGACCCACCCCGACATGGTGAAGGCCGTTCAGGACGCGATCGACATCGAGAAGACGCTGTTCATCGTCTCGTCGAAGTCGGGCGGGACGATCGAGACGCTCTCGCACTACCGGTACTTCAAGGCGCTCGCGCGCCCCGACCAGTTCGTCGTCGTGACCGACCCCGGCAGCCCGCTCGAGCGGATCGCGGAAGAGGACGGCCTGCGGCACGCGTTCCTGAACCCGCCCGACATCGGCGGTCGCTACTCGGTGCTGTCGCTGTTCGGGCTTGTCCCCGCCGCGGTGATGGGCGTGAACATCGAGGCGCTGCTGCACCGTTGCCAGGTCGCGGAGCAGAACTGCGCCCACTACGACTCTTCCGAGAACAACTCCGGGCTGTGGCTCGGCGCCGTGATCGGCGAGCTCGCGCTGCGCGGGCGCGACAAGCTGACGTTCGTCGTCTCGGAGCCGATCGAGAGCTTCGGGCTGTGGGCCGAGCAGCTGGTCGCGGAGTCGACCGGCAAGAAGGGCCGCGGGATCCTGCCGGTCGCCGATGAACCGGTCGGCGATCCCGACGTGTACGGCTCGGACCGCGTGTTCGCGTATCTGCGCAACGCCGATGAGCCGGACGAGGTGCTCGACGCGGCGATCGAGAAGCTGGCGTCCGCCGGCCATCCGACGCTGACGCTCGCGACGCACGGGCCGGTCGACCTCGGGCGGATCTTCTTCCTGGCTGAGTTTGCGGTCGCGACCGCAGGGTGGGCTTTGGAGATCAACCCGTTCGACCAGCCGAACGTGCAGGAGGCCAAGGACAAGACGAACGAGGTGCTCGCCTCAGGTTCGGTGCCGCGAATTCGAGTCGGCGTCCGACGACGCGCTGCGCGCGCTGCTGGGCGACGCCAACCCGCCGCACTACGTCGCGATCCTCGGGCTACCTCCCGTATTCCGACGGAGCTCGACGCCGCGATCGCCGAGCTGCGCGTGGCGATCCGCGCCGCCACCGGCGCCGCGATGACGTTCGGCTACGGCCCCCGGTTCCAGCACTCGACCGGCCAGGAGCACAAGGGCGGCGCCCCGAACGGGCGCTTCCTGCAGCTCGTCAACGATCCCCGGAGCGACCTCGAGATCCCGGGGGAGCCGTACACGTTCGCGACGCTCGTCGCGGCCGAGGCGGCCGGTGACCTGCAGACGCTGCGTGGGCACGGACTCGCCGCCGAGCGGGTCAAGCTCGAGGGCGACCCCGCGGCGGCGGTGAAGGCGCTGACCGACAGGATCTCCGGCTTGATCGGGTGATGAGCACGGCGGTCGAAGATCCGGCGGTACTCGACGAGAACCCGCTCGTCGAGGGCCTCGAGCGGCTGCCGGTCCACCCGACCGTTCTCGTGATCTTCGGCGCGACCGGCGACCTCGCCCACCGCAAGCTGCTCCCGGCGATCTACAACCTCGCCCCCGACGGGGCGCTGCCCGAGCGCTTCGAGTTGGTCGGGGTCTCCCGGCGGGAACAGCCCGACGCCGATTTTCGCGAGCTCGCGTCACAGTCGATCGAGCGGTTCTCGCGCCGCCGACCCGACCCGGATGTGCTCTCGGGGCTGCTCGAGGACGTCCGCTACATCTCCGGCACGTTCGACGAGCAGAACGTCTACACGGAGCTCGGACGCACGCTGAAGGAGCTCGACGAGAAGGCGCGGCGGACGCTCGAACCGTGTCTTCTACATGTCGACGGCGCCCGAGTTCTTCCCGGTGATCGCCGAGCGGCTCGGGGAGGCTGGGCTGCAGCGAGTGCGACGACGCCGAGACGCGGCTTGTGATCGAGAAGCCGTTCGGGTACGACCTCGAGTCGGCCCGCGCGCTCAACGCCCAACTGCTCGAGGTGTTCCGGGAGTCTCAGCTCTTCCGGATCGATCACTACCTCGGCAAGGAGACGGTTCAGAACCTGCTGGCGCTGCGGTTCGCGAACGCGCTGTTCGAGCCCGTCTGGAACCGGAACTTCGTCGACCACGTGCAGATCACCGCGGCCGAGGACCTCGGGATCGGGGGCCGCGCCGGCTACTACGACCACGCCGGGGCGTTGCGCGACCTGGTCCAGAACCACATGTTGCAGCTGCTCTCGCTGCTGACGATGGAGCCCCCGAGCGCGTTCAACGCTGACCGCGTCCGCGACGAGAAGGTGAAGGTGCTCGAGGCGATCGTGCCTCCACAGGTTGAGGAGGTGCAGTCGATGGCGGTGCGCGCCCAGTACGGCCCGGGCGTCGTCGGCGGCAAGCGGGTGCCGGGATATCTCGAGGAGGAGGGCGTCCCCCCCGACTCGCGGACCGAGACGTATGCGGCGCTGCGCCTGCACGTCTCCAACTGGCGCTGGGCCGGGGTGCCGTTCTACCTTCGGACCGGCAAGCGGCTGCCGCGCCGTGTGACCGAGATCGTGGTCACGCTCAAGCCGGTGCCACACGTCGCGTTCCAGAGCCAGGGGTCGGTGGGGATCCAGCCCAACCAGGTGATCCTCACGGTCCAGCCTGACGAGGGCGTGGCGGTGTCGCTCGGCGCGAAGATCCCCGGCCCGACGATGCGGATCCGTCCGGTGCAGATGGAGTTCCACTACGGGACCGCGTTCGTGTCCGAATCGCCGGAGGCCTACGAGCGCCTGATTCTCGACGCGATGCGCGGCGACGCGACGCTGTTCACGCGCAACGACGAGATCGAGGCGCTCTGGGGAATCGTCGATCCGATCCTGACCGCCTGGCACGAGGACACGACCACGCCGAGTCCCGCAATACCCCGCCGGGTCGCAAGGGCCCGACGAGGCCAACAGGCTGATCGAGGGAGACCGCAGATGGCGGCGCCTGTAGGCAGGTCCGAGGTGCGGCGATGGCCGTGACCGAGGACGTCTGGGCCGAGCACGACACGACGCCCGACGAAATCGAGGTCGCGCTGCGCAACCTGCTGCGCGAGCGCCACGCCGCCAACCGCGCGATCGCCCCGGCGCGGGTGCTGAATATGGTGGTCGTCGTCGACCGTGCGTGGAAGGGCGAGGTCGCCAATCGGCTCGAGCACGCCGGGCGTTACCACCCGTCGCGCACGATTCTGTGCTCCGTCGAGGAGGGCCGCGACACGCTCGACGCGGTCGCGGTGATGTCCTACGAGGAGTCGCCCGGGAGCGAGCTGACGGTGATCGCACGAGCGCGTCGAGATCGACATGGGCGTCGAGCATCTCCCGCGGCTTGACACGATCGTCGACCCGGTGCTCGTGACGGACCTGCCGACGATGCTGTGGACCCCACACGGCCACCAGGACGTCGCCGAGGGCCTGATGGAGATCGTCGACGTGATCCTGCTCGACTCCGAGGACGAGGAGGATGCCGACGCAGCGTTCGCGCGGGCGAGTGCGCTGCTGCGCTCGGTATACGTCGTCGACCTCGCGTGGCTGCGGACGACGCCGTGGCGCGAGCGGCTCGCCGCGAGCTTCGATCCGTCCGACCGACGCGCGGTCCTGAACGGGCTGAGCGAGGTGCGGTCCGCTACCGCCCGAGCTCGAGGGCCAGCGCCGGGCTGCTCGTCGGCTGGCTGTGCTCGCGCCTGCACTGGAACGGGAACCGCGCCGGTGGTCGAGCTCGATCCCGTCGAGCAGGAGGCGCCGGGACTGGCGGGCGTGACCGTCTCGTGGGGCGGCGGGCTGCTCGCTGTCGCTCGACCGCGACCGCGGCGGCCTGTGCGCGTGCCAGCAGACGGCCGGACGGCGAGAAGCACGTGTGGAAGGTGCTCGGCGCCTCGCGCGGCGAGGGGGGATCCTCGGCGAGGGCGTGCGGCAGGCGCTGCTACGCGACCCGACCTACGGCCCGGCGCTCTACGCCGCTCAGGAGATCTGCCGGTGAGCCTCCGAGCTCGAGATCGTCGACGACCCGGCGCGGGCTGCCTCGGCGATGTTGCTGAGCGCGATGCTCGGCGGCGGTGACGTCGTGCTCACCGGCGGCTCGACCCCGCGGCCCGCCTACGAAGAGCTCGCCCGCGCCGTGCGCACGGTCGGCCACGACCTCCGCGACACGACGATCTGGTTCAGCGACGACCGGTGCGTGGCGCCCGACGACGAGCTCTCGAACTACCGGCTCGTCAAGCAGTCGCTGCTCGATCCGCTCGCCGACATGCCGCGCCCGCGCGGTGCGGCGGATCCGGGGCGAGCTCGGACCCGAGGAGGCCGCCGAGGCGTACGAGCGCGAGCTCGACGAGGCCGGCGAGCCCGAGTTCTCGCTGGTATTGCTGGGTATCGGGCCCGACGGGCACCTCGCGTCGATGTTCCCGGATCAGGCGTCGCTGTCGGAGCGCTCGCGGCTGGTCGTCGGGGTTCCGGAAGCGGGACTGGAGCCGTTCGTCCCCCGCGTGACGCTGACGCTCCCGGCGCTCGCGAACGCCGAGCAGGTCGTGTTTCTGGTCACCGGCGCCGGCAAGGCCGACGCCGTCGCCGCGGCGTTCGGGCCGGATGCCGAGCCCGACCCGCACGTGCCGTCGTCGATGCTGGTGCCGCTCGCCAAGGAGCTGACGGTGCTGCTCGACTCCGCGGCCGCGGGGCGTCTGTGAGCGTCGCGGTCGTCGGCGTCGATCTGGGCGGCACGAAGGTCGCGGCGGCGCCGCTGCGGGACGGCCGGCTGGGAGAGTCGGTGGTTCGCCCGACGTCGCTCGACGACGGCGCCGCGCTTCTGGACGAACTCGTCGCGTGTCGTCGAGGAGGCGGCCGATGGCGAGCTCGACGCGGTCGGCGTGGGCGTTCCGTCGATCGTCGAATTCGAGACCGGTCGCGTGGTCTCGTCGGTCAACGTCCCGCTCGCGGACGTCCCGCTGCGGGAGGTGCTCGGCGAGCGGCTGGGCGTGCCGGTGTTCGTCGACAACGACGCGACCGTCGCCGCGCTCGCGGAGGCGCACGACGAGCAGCTGCGCCCAGTCATCCGCCATCTCGTGATGATCACCGTCGGCACCGGGATCGGCGGCGGCCTCGTGCTCGACGGGCGGATCTACCGCGGTTCGCACGGCGGCGCCGGCGAGCTCGGGCACACGATCGTCGGCCTCGACCCGAGCGGCGGCGTGCCGTCGCCGGGCTCGGTTCCCACAGCCGGGCTCGCTCGAGTGGGCCGCGTCCGGCCACGCGCTCGACCGTCGTCGGGGCCGAGGCGGCCGAGCGCGAGCCGGACTCCGAGCTCGGCCGGTCCGTGCGGCGCGAGGCCTGGCCGGTGCTCGGGTCGGACGTCGTCGCGGCGGCGCACGACGGAGACGCGGTGGCGCTTGGCGCGCTCGAGCGTGGGCCGAGCAAGTCGGGATCGGGGTCGCCAACGCGATCAACACGTTCGATCCCGAGGAGGTCGTGATCGGCGGCGGCGGCGCGCTGGCGGGCGAGCTGCTGCTCGAGCCGGTGCTCGCGGGTGGCGCGCAGCTACGTGCTTCCGGGGCTCGGTCGGCAGGAGCGTGATCCGCTGGCCCGGCACGGCATCCGCGCCGGGCGTGCTCGGCGCCGCGATGCTCGCCGACCACGGCTCGCAGCCGCTGGCGGACGGCCGAGTTCGACGCCGACCGCGACCTGAGACCATCATCGAGCGGACTGGAGGCTTGCAATGACGATGCGCACGATCGAGTGCAACACCTGCGGCGAACCGCTCGCCGCAGCCAAGGACGAGGAGCTGCTCGGACGGCTCCGCGGCCAATCGAGGCCGAGCACCCCGACTCCGGGTGGGACGAGTCGGCGGCGCGCGCGACGATCGCCGAGCAGGCCTACGACGCCTCTGATAACTGATGGCCGCGGGCGGTGGGGCGTCGCCCGGCGCCACGAGGTCGTGGTCGTCCGGCACGGCGAGACGGAGTGGAGCCTGTCGGGGCGGCACACGGGCCGGACCGATCTGCCGCTGACCGAGCGCGGCGAGGCGCGCGCCCGCGAGCTCGCGTCGCGGTTCGCGGGACGGTCGTTCTCGCTGGTGCTGGCAGCCCGCTGCTGCGTGCGCGCGAGACGTGCGAGCTCGCCGGGTTAGGCGATCAGATGGAGCTGTGCGACGACCTGCAGCGAATGGGATTACGGCGAGTACGAGGGGCTGACCACGCGCGCAGATCCACGAGCGCGATCCCGACTGGGTGCTGTGGCGCGACGGGTGCCCGGGGGGCGAGACGCCTGCGGAGGTCGGAGCTCGAGCCGACCGAGCGCTGGCGCGGCTGCGTGCGGCGGACGGGGACGCGATCGCGTTCGCCCACGGCCACATCCTGCGGGTCACGGGCTCGCGCTGGATCGAGATGGAGCCCGCTTCGGCGCCCGGCTTGCGTTGGGTGCCGGGGCGGTCTGCACCCTTGGGCACGAGCACGAGAACGCGGTCCTCGCGCACTGGAACACCTGAGCGCTACCGCGTCCTGGCGCAGCGCCGGGCGCGTGACGAATGTCATGCCCGGTTTCGGCCGCTCGGCACTTACGCTCGCCCGCCGGCGTTCCTACGCTGCCGGACATGAAAACGATTGACTCAATCTGGAGCCGGACCGGCGATCGCAGTCAGCGATCTGCGCAGGTCCTACGGCTCGGTAGACGCAGTACGTGGGATCAGCTTCGAGGTCGCGCGCGGCGAGGTCTTCTGCCTGCTCGGCCCGAACGGGGCGGGCAAGACCACGCGTCGTCGAGATCCTCGAGGGCTATCGCCGGCGCGACGCGGGCGAGGTGGCGGTGCTCGGCATCGATCCGTCGTCGGGTGCACGCGTCGCTGCACGAGCGGGTCGGGATCGTGCTCCAGCAGTGCGGCGTGCAGAGCGAGCTGACGGTCGCCGAGCTGATCGAGATGTACGGCCGCTACTACGCGCGGCGGCGTCCGGTGGATGAGCTGATCGAGCTCGTCGACCTCGGCGAGAAGCGCGACGTGCGGGCGAACAAGCTCTCCGGCGGACAGCGCCGACGGCTCGACCTGGCGCTCGCACTCGTCGGTGACCCGGACCTCGTGTTCCTCGACGAGCCGACCACCGGGTTCGATCCCGGCGCGCGGCGGAGCGCGTGGTCGACCGTCCGCTCGCTGTGCGAGCTCGGCAAGACGATGTTCCTGACGACCCACTACATGGACGAAGCCCAGTTCCTCGCCGACCGCGTGGCGGTGATGAACGCCGGCGCAGATCATCGCGCAGCGGCCGGCCCGACGAGCTCGGCGGCCGGGACCTGCGGCCGGCGGAGATCCGTTTCCGGCTGCCGAGCGAGTGGTCGCTCGGCGACCTCCCGGAGGTGCCGGGCGAGCGGTCGCTCGACGGCGACCGGGTGCTCGTGCTGACCACCGAGCCGGTGTTCACGACGCAGCGAATCACGAGCTGGGCGCTCGAGCGCCAGGTCGAGATGGATCACTTCTCCGTGACCCAGCCGACGCTCGAGGACATCTACCTGGAGCTGACCGGATCCTCGCCCGAGGGGCAGGCCCCGGCTCGGCCCGAAGACGAAACCGACCTGGAGGTGGCGGCATGAGCGCGGCACTGAATCCGGCACTGAGGCGCGACCTCGGTCTCGTCGGCTGGCAGATTCGCTACGAGCAGCGGCTGTACTGGCGCAACCGGGTCCGCGGGGTGTTCACGTTCGTGTTCCCGCTGATGTTCCTGGTGATCTTCGCCAGCATCAACAAGGGGGCGCACCTGAGCCAGCTCGGCGGGCTCCCGTACAACGACTTCTTCGTGCCGGGGATCCTCGCGTACGGCGATCATCGCGACCACGTACGTGAACATGGCGATCAGCACCGCGATCCTGCGCGACGAAGGGGTCCTCAAGCGGATGCAGGGGACGCCGCTGCCGAGGTGGGCGATACGTCGCCGCCCGGATCGGCTCGACCGTGCGTGATCGTCGTGGCGATCACGGTCGTGACGCTGGCGCTCGGCGCGATCGCCTACGGAGTTGACGTTCGCGCCGCGACGCTCCCGGGCCTGATCCTGACGCTGGTTCTCGGGACGGCGGCGTTCACGACGCTCGGGATCGGGATCACCAGGTTCATCTCGAACGCGGACGTCGCGCCGGTGATCGTGAACCTGACCGTGCTGCCGCTGACGTTCATCTCCGGCGTCTGGTTCCCGACCAACGGGATGCCGAAGCTGCTGAACACGGTCGCGAGCATCTTCCCGATCAAGCCGCTGGCGCACGGGCTCCAGTACGCGTTCAACCCGCACACGACGAGCCCCGGCATCAACGCCACCGACGTCCGCTCGCTTGCGATCTGGACCGCGGTCGGCGTGTTCATGATGGTGCGGTACCTGCGCAGGCCGCAGGGTGAGGCACAGGGCGCGCTCGGATGACGGAACCGGCGCCCCGCGAGGACCCTCGAGGGTTGTGGTTCGATGCCCGCCCGCGCGGGGTGACCAGACAGACCGGCGCGTTCATATGGCTTGCGTTCATCCTGTTCCCCGCGGTCAACGCGTTCGCGAAGCGCGGCACCGCACTGCACCACACGCTCACGGTCGTCGGGGCCGTCGCGTTCGTCGCGCTCTACATCGCGCTGGTGCTGCTGTGGCGCCACCGACGTGCCGAGCGCCTGCTGCCCGCGCTGTTCGTCGCGCTGCTGGCGATCGCCGCTGCGCTGACGCTCAGCGATGCGGGCAGCTGGGGCTTCCTGTTCACGTACTGCGCCGCCTGCGCGGGTCTGATCAGTCAGCGGCTCGGGATCGCCGGTGTCGTCACCTCCGCCGCGCTCGCCGGCGTGACCTCGAGCATCGGAGGCGCCAACGGCGGGCAGGTGATCGGCTGGATCGCGAGCAGCGCCGGGATCGGCCTGCTGATCCTGGTGATGCGCGACCTCCGCGTCCGCAACGATCAGCTGCGAGAAGCCCGCGCGGAGCTGGCTGAGCTGGCGGTCGCGGAAGAGCGTGAGCGGTTCGCCCGCGATCTGCACGACCTGCTCGGACACAGCCTGTCGGTGATCGCGCTCAAGGCCGAGCTGGCAGGGCGGCTGCTTCCCGAGCGGGCCGACGAGGCCGCGCGCGAGGTCGCCGAGCTCGAGACCGTGGCCCGGAGCGCGCTGACCGAGGTTCGCGATGCAGTCAGCGGCTACCGCCAGCCGACGCTCGACGGCGAGCTCGCGGGTGCCCGGGCCGCGCTGGCGGCGGCTGGGATCAGCACGGACGTGGTGCGTGCCCCGGGCGACCTGGATCCGTCCGTCGAGAGCGTGCTCGCCTGGGCGGTGCGCGAAGGTGCGACGAACGTGATCCGTCACAGCGACGCCAAGCACTGCAGAGTGACGATCAGCTCCGGGCTCACCGACGCCGAGGTCGAGGTCGTCGACGACGGGACTGGCGGGAACGGGAATGGGAACGGGACTGTGAATGACGGCCACGGCCTCGAGGGGCTGGCCGAGCGCGCGCGGATGCTGAACGGCCGCGTCGAGGCGGGCGCGCGGCCAAGCGGCGGGTACCGGCTCGCGGTCACGGTCCCGGCTCCGAGCGCGTGACCCGGGGTCTCGGCTCGTGATCCGTGGTCTGCGCTCATGATTCGGGTCCTGATCGCCGAGGACCAGGGAATGGTGCGCGGCGCGCTCGCGAGCCTGCTCGGCCTGGAGCCCGACATCGAGGTGGTCGCCCAGGTCTCGCGCGGCGACGAGGTCGTTGACGCCGTGGCCGCCGCCCGTCCGGACGTCGCCGTGCTCGACATCGAGATGCCCGGCGCGACCGGGTTGGAGGCGGCGGCATCACTGCGCTCCTCGGCGCCTGAGTGCCGCGTACTGATCGTGACGACCTTCGGCCGGCCCGGGTATCTCCGCCGCGCTATGGAGGGCGGCGCGGCCGGGTTCCTGCTGAAGGACGCGCCCGCGTCCGAGCTGGCTCGGGCGATACGGCGGGCAGCTGCCGGCGAGCGAGTCGTGGATCCGGGTCTCGCGGCCGCGGCGTTGAGCGAGGGGGAGAGCCCCTTGACCGCCCGCGAGCGAGAGGTGCTGGGCGCGGCCCGTCAATACGCAACGGTCGCCGACATTGCGGGCGCGCTGTACCTGTCGCCGGGCACCGTCCGAAACCACCTGTCGGCGGTGATGCGGAAGCTTGATGCGCGGAACCGGGGTGAGGCGGTGCGGGTGGCGGAGGAGAAGGGGTGGTTGTAGGGACGGACGTCGTGCACACGGGCGTCATCGCTTTGGCCCGATGAACTCGTCCAGCTTTGAAACGTCTGCCTTTCGGGAGACATAGATTGACTCCCGGCCGGATCTCGTCCAACGCAAGCCGACGGCATCGCACGCATCGCAGAAGATCGCCCGGATGTCGTCGGACTTGTTGCTGAACTCATACCTGGGCGCCGACCATCCGCGTCGGCCAGTGTTCATGAACCGGGAGCCGTCGGACTGGATCAACCCGCGAAGGAGCTGCTCGGGCCACTTCGCCACGAGCTCGAGCTGCCAGGTGGCCAGTGCGATCTCGCGTTCGTGCTTTCGGCCCGGGCCGTGCTGCGGAAACAGACAGGGCCAGGACTTCGAAAATGCCGAGACGACAACCATGGACGGTTGGTCTCTTACGACGTAGTTGCCTCGTTGCTCCAGTCGGTGAACGCGGTTCTGCGGCACGACCTCAGCGATCGCGGCGGCGCGGTCATCGATGATCAGCGGGTAGCGGATATCGAGAAAGATCCGCAGCCGGAACACGTCGCGCGCGTGCGCGGAGATCGATCCGTCTCCCAAGTACAAGCCGAGCAGGTAGACGTATGGCTCCGTTAGTCGCTTGAAGCTGTGGACGTGACCGCAGCGTGGGCATGTGTCAGCCCGAGCGCTCCTCGGTAGTCGTCCAGCGAGCCAGTCACCGATGGTCGCACGGTGGACGTTTAGGCGTCGCGAGATCTCCCCGCGTCCCAGCCCCTGCTCTGCCAGCTCAAAAGCGAGCCGGACTGTCGCCCGCGGATGCATCTAGCACCGTCCGGCGAGTGCGGCTGGAGGGACTCGAACCCCCAAGGGCTTTCGCCCACACGGACCTGAACCGTGCGCGTAGACCAATTCCGCCACAGCCGCGGGGACGAGGAAACTAGCACCTCGCGAGAGAGCTCTGGGGATATCCGACATCGAACATATGTTCGCTCAGGCGGCGGACGGAACGAGGGCTCTCCTGCCGCCGTCGAGTTTTGATCAGGGAATGACGACCGGCCGCCGGGCCATCGTCATTGCGCCGTGCCGGACGACCAGCACGTAGCGGCCGCGCTTCGGGGCACGTCCGTGGATCCGAAGCACAACCCGGTGCTGCGAGGTCCCGACGCTGGCGACGAAGTGGTGGACCATGCGGCGGCGGCCTTTGTACAGAGACACGTCGAGTCCTCGCAGCGACCCGCGATCGACCTCGAGCTCAACAACCAGACCCCGCAAGCGGCGGTTCACGCGCGCGGAGCGGATCTGCAGCGTCTGTGGCGGGATCGGCGTCGGGACCCTGCCGGGTCCAGACTTCGAGCACGCCAGCCGCGCGGGCGTGTCGCCCGCCGCCGCGCGCTTCGGGAGCTCGGGGAAGGTCGGCTGACCGCGCTTCATAGCGTCGAGGTCGAGGAAGTCGGTCAGGTCGTTCGCGTTGGCGTCGCGGTACGTCATCGCCTTGAGGTTCCACTTGCGCTCGAGGAACGCGAGGATCGAGGTGTGGTCGTAGACGACGCTCGACACGAATCCGCGTTTGACGTACGGCCCGATCAGCGCCGATGGCACCCGGAAGCCGTAGCGGGCGAATCCGTCATAGGTCGACTCGCCGGGCTGGACCTGGGGCGGGATCCCGTCCGGGGCTAGCGCGACCGGCGGCGGCACGTGGTCGTAATAGCCGCCGTGCTCGTCGTAGGTGAGGATCAGCAGCGTCTTGGGCCACACCAGTGAGCTTCCGAGCGCGTTCACGACCTTCCCGAGGAACGCCTCGCCGAGGACGATGTTCTGCGGGTTCTCCTGCGACTGGGTGCCGTAGTCCGGGTCGAGCAGGCTGAACGCGGGCAGCTTCCCGGCCTGCGCGTCGGTGAAGAACTGGTCGATCGGGAACGCGTTCGTCTTCGAGAACGCCGCGTCGTTCGTCGGATACAGCTCCATCGTCGCGCCGGTCGGGAAGCTCGCGTTGTAGTCCGCCCAGCTGATCCCGGCATCCTCGAGCCGGTCGAAGATCGTTCCGTTGGCCGGCGCGCCGAACGACGCGTCGGGAACTATGCCGCCGGGGCTGGTACCGATGTCGTCGGTCATCCCGCTCGAGGTCCCGGCGATCAGGTAGCGCCGGTTGGGGTCGGTCTGCGCAAGGCAGCTGCAGAACCAGCGGTCGGCGATCGCGAACCTGGTCGCCAGGTCGTACGTGAACGGAAGGTCGTCGCCCGTCCAGTACCCCATCGCGACCGCGCCGACGACCTGCGAGCTGAACGGCGAGATCGTCGTTCGCACGAACCCGTCCATCGCGCCGTTGTTGTACGCGTTGTGGCTGGCCGCCCACTCCTGGCTCGGGGTCGAGCCGAACTGGCAGGTGGTCGGCATCCGGAACGCGCGCTGGAGCCGACCGTCGGGATACGGATTAGTCGCGCTCGGGAGCCCGTCAGCGGCGAGCGCGAAGCCGTCGCCCCGGGGCCGCCCGCCCGGCTGCCGGCCGAGCATCCCGAACAGGTTGTCGTACGAGTGGTTCTCGAGCATCAGGACGACGACGTGCTGGATCCCGGGGATCGTGTCCGTCCCCGCTGCGAGCGACGGGTTGGGAAGCGAGTCCGGCACCCGCATCCGAGTGCGGCCGAGCACACGCAGAGCCTCGCGCTGCGAGCTCAGCGGCTGTGTGAGGTCACGGACCGGCTGCCACCAGGTTCGGGAGCGGCCGACCGCGCGGCCTACGACCGTCCCGCCCACCACCGCCGCGGTTCCCCCAGCGAGGAAGGCCCGGCGGCCGATCGCGCCCGAACCCGGCATCGATGACGGTCTTTGGTGTGGCATCGGCGCTCCCAGCCGGCGGGCAAGCTAGCAGTAGACATGCCATCGGCGCGCCTGTTGTTGTGAAGATCACGTGACCCGCGGCGCGCGGGCCGCAGCCGCCTCGGGGAGCCGGGTGCGCGACTCCCCGAGGCTGTCGGCTGCGGGGTACCCCTAGCCCGCGTCAGTCAGTCGCCGCCGCCGTCGCCACCACCACCGTCGAACCCGCCGCTGTCGAAGGACGGGGTCGAGTCGAGTGAGGGGGTGGTGTCGAGTGAGGGGGTGGTGTCGAGGGACCGCGTCGCATCCAGCGGACTGATCGGTGAACTGAGGTCCGCAGGAGGCGTGTCCGTGGGTGCCGGTGGCGGGGTTGCGTCCGTGGGTGCCGGTGCCGGAGCGGGCGTGGTGTCCGTTGGTGCGGCCGCAGGTGCCGGTGCCGGCGTGGTGTCTGCGGGCGTCGGCGGCGCCGCGTTCGGGTCGTGCGGCAACGAGAGCGACGTCGGAGCGGAGGGCGCGGTCGGCGCCGGCGCGGAGCTCGGCACCGGCAGCCCAAAGCCGTCGAACGAGCTGAAGCTCTGAGAGCTCCCGGAGGAGTCCCAGGTCGTCGTGCCGCCGAGGGAGGACTGGCTGACCGACCCGTTCGCCTGGAACGTTGTCGTCGTGCCGAACCAGCCGCCGCTGTTCGTCGTGATGTCGCCCGTGCTCGGGTCATAGCTGACCGACGAACCGTCGGTGTTCTTCTGGGTGACGACGCCCGAGCTCGACTGCGTGACCACCGTCCCGTCTGGGTTGGTCTGGGTCAGGGTCCGGGACGAGTCGCGGGTGACCGTGACGCCGTCGTTGCCCTGCCACGTGTAGGTGTCGGTCCTCTGCCCGAGGTTGTTGATCAGCTGGTGAGTCATCGTCCCACCCGCGCTGTCGTCCGGAAGGCCCTGCTGCTGGGCGTAGTTCGGCCCGCAGTTGACGACGTCATTGTTGGGGGTGTGCAGAGTCCAGGAGCCGTCTGGGTTCAAGGTGACGGTGTTGCCGTTACCGTCGGGTTAGCCCAGCGAGGAGACGTTTCGCTCGCTGGTGATGGCCGCCGGACCTTCGCCACCCGTCTGCGTGATCACGTCGTACACGCCGTTGCTGTCGGGCGGAAGCTGCTGCGATGGATTGGGAAGCGGGATCGGTACGCGCACCGCGAGCTTCACCTGATCGGTCTGATCGAACAGCTGATTGGTCGCGGAGTACTGCACGCCGCCGGTCGGTCCCGTCGCGGTGCTGTAGTTGCCGGACGCCCGCACGTTCCCGGCGGGCACGCCCGGCAGGTTGACGCCGACGTTGCCGCCGAAGTTGTACGCGTTCGGGTTCGCGAGCTGATCGGTTGGCGCCGTGATACTGGCCGGTCCACGGATGCCGACTGGACCGAACTGATCCGAGAACGTTCCCCCGAACTGCAGGCTCGGCGCATTGGGGACGTTCACGTTCGAGCCGGCGTTGACCGATACCGACGGACCGAGCCCGATCCCGAACTCCGGGACGATGTAGGCGCCCTGAGGTGTAGCGACCAGCGTCGCGCCGCCGCCGAGTCCCTCGTAGTAGCTGGCGCCTGCCGAGATTCCGCCCTGCGTGTTCGAGGCGCTTGGCGGCCCCGGGTTGGCGACCATCGGCGGCGCATCCGGGTTCACCAGGCCGTTCTGCGTCGGAGGTGCCGGGGTACCGGCACTGCTGTCGCCCGGTACCGCGGGGGCGGCGGGCGTCAGAGTCGCGCTGGTGCTGTCGCCAAAGGCGGCGGGGGGAGGGGAGACGGGAGTGGAGGTGCCGCTGTCGCCCGGCGCCTCGGGAATCGCCGGTGCTGGCGTGGCCGTGGCGGCATCGCCGGGGGCGGAGGGAACGGCCGGGCCCGGAGTCACAGCGCTGCCGTCGCCCGGGGCCGTCGGGGCGACCGGTGCCGGCGTGGCGATCCCGCTGCCGACAGGCGCGGTGGGGCTGGGCGGGACCGGGGTGGCGGTGTTCGTATCGCCGGGCGCCGCAGGGGTTGGCGTGGTCGGCGTGGGAGGAGTTGGAGCCGCGGTGGTGCTGTCGTCGGGCGGCGCTTGAGGCGCGCCTTCGCTCTGCGGGGCCGCCGCGTCGGGGGTCGAGATGCTCGGGGCCGGAGGTGAAGCCGCAGGGGCCGGGGGAGTCGCGAACGGGGGAGCGGTTACGCTCGGGGCGGGGGCAGGAACGGGCGCGGCGGGCTGAGGCTGGCTGGGCGCAACCGGTGCGGTCGTCGGGCTCGGCGGTGGCGCCGGAGCGGAGCTCGACGGTGTCGGTGGCGCGGCGGGGCGGGACGGGGCGGCCGGTGAGGTCGGCTGCGCGGGAGCCCCGCCACCCGTGGTGCTGACCGAGCTACCACTGAGAGCTGGGATCCGCGGAGCACCGGAAGCTGGCGCATGCCGATGCCGAGCGCGGGCTCCAGGCGCGGTCGCGTGGCCAAACGGCGCGATGCCCGGGGCGAGCACATGGCGGTTCTGGCGCGTCTGCTCCGGTCGCGCGGCCGCCTCTCGAGCCAGTCGCTCGGACAGCGTCGCCCTACCGCCCTCGTGCCGGACCGCGGCCGCGTGATGGGCTCGCTCGGTGGTCTTGATGGGGTCGCTGCCTCAGCCGCCGAGGCGGCGATCGGCGGGCCGGCCATGATCGCCAGGGCCGCGGGAACTCGGGGATCGAGCAGGTTCTGACGTTTCGCCTGCCGTTGTGAATGCTGCGCCGTCTCTCGAGACGCCGACGTTGCCGCTTGCTCATCGGTACTACCTCCTATTAGGCATGGAGACGTGCACCTCGGGTGGGTGCCTTAGCGAACTGGCGCCGGTCTCCAGCGCCTGCCGGTCCCCGTCGCGTGCCAACCCTCGCGGCGGTCCTAGTGGGGCGGCGACAGTTTGGCTTCCCGACGGTGGCCCGCCGAAAACACCATTCCGGTCGACGTTCTCCGGATTTTCACCTCGGGCGTCGCCGACCGGCGAGCGCCACCGCTTGGGCGCCCCACGGGATCGCCGTTCAGGCCGGCCCCTCCACGCTACGCTTCTCTGCGCAGCGAACCCTCGCCGCTATCGTCTAGGGGACTAGGACGCCGCCCTCTCACGGCGGAAACCCGGGTTCGAATCCCGGTAGCGGTACTTCAGAAGCCCCGTATCCACGGGGTTTTCGTCGTTCTTGGGGGCGTGCGCCACAGTCTGCGCCACAGTCGGGGTGAGATTCGGCGGCGTCAGGTAGGCGTCGAGGCGCTCCCGAGCCGTCTGTTCGCCGCCCGGGACGAGGTGGCCGTACCGGTTCCAGGTCTGACGTACGTCGCCGTGTCCGGCCCAGGTCGAGATCTGCTTCCAGTCGAGGCCGGCGGCGATGAAGTAACTGATCGCGCAGTGGCGGGCCTCGTGCGGGGTGATCGGCTCGAAGCCTGCTTGCTTCCAAGCCTTGTTCGCCCGGGTGCGGATCGTGGAGGCGAAGAACGCCTCGGTAGCGGTGCGGCCGAAGACAAGATCTGGACCGTGGCGGCCAGTGCGCCGCTTGTGGGTCATCAGCTCGCGGCGGACGACGAACGCCATCGGGACGGCTCGCCGGCCGGCGCCGGTCTTCACGTCGATCGGCCCCTTCACCGGGTCCCATGATCGCTCGACCCGGATCACGCCGGCATCGAAGTCGACGTTGGTCCACTGCAGACCACGCAGCTCGCCGCGGCGCAGCCCGCAGAAGAGCGCGACGGCCCAGAATGCTTTCTCGCTGTCGGGCAGCGCCGCGAGGAGCTCGTGCGCGACCTCGGGCGGCTCGATCCGATCGCGGCGGCCGCGAATAGCGGGGAGGTCGAGATTGTCGGTCGGGTCGAGCAGGACCTCATCCCGACGGATCGCGCGTCGATAGATCACCCGGAGCGGGTCGATGACATTGGTGATCGTCGAGGGGGAGAGGCCCTGTGAACGGAGTCCATCGGCGAAGTCCTGCACATCGCGGCGCTGGAGCTCGGTGAGCTTCCAGGTGCCGAGCGCTGGGATGACGTACCGACGCAGCAGCTGCTCGTAGCCGCGGGCAGTCGATGGCTTGTAAGGCTTGCCCGCGCGATCGAGAATCGTGCCGTCGTGGGCTCCGGCGATCAGGACTTCGGCGGCCTCCGCGATCGTCTTGCCGGTCGGCGGACGCATCGTGCCGCGACGGAGCCCCACCTGCGCATCTTGGCGCCAGAGCTTCGCCGCGGTCAGCGTCGGGAACGTTTTCCAGACCTGCCTGCCGGTCCGGGTGTCGTATGCCTGGGCCTGGTAGCTCGGGGTGCAGTTGCACCGTCCGCTGTTGCGCGACTTACAACTGCGAGCGTGACGAGTGCGGATACCCGTGGGCATGACCGCGCCTGATGCTAAGCCCGCCGGGCGCGGCCGAACAACGACTCGGCGTTTTCGTTCGCCCAGCGCTCGAGCTCAGCGACCGGAACCAGCCGCAACTTGCGGCGGCGGATGAGTCGCAGCTCGGGCTGGACGTGGCGCTCGAACGAGTCGATCGACATCTCGAGGGAGGCCGCTGCCTCCTGGCGGCTGAGCGCGACGCGCGGGACATTGCTGGCGGCGAGGCTCATGACTACGTCCATCTAAGGTATCCTATTTGCGATTTTTGCGCTAGCGTGAAGTGGAGGGATTTGCTTTGACTGACGAAGAGCACGATGGATCGGACCGGTGGATGACCTTGGCGGAGATTGCCGAGGAGCTTCGCGTCAATCCGGCGACGGTTCGAGTCTGGGTGAGCAAGGGTCAGCTGAAGGCGTCTCGGGCCGGCGTGCGGAAGTGGATCGTGCGTCGTTCTGAGCTCGATCGGATGCTCGCTGATACGAACGCGCCGAGCGGCGGGGAAAGCGCGGAGCGCGCGCCGGCTGCGCCGACTTCGGCTTCGGAGCGCAGTGATCGCGAGGAGGTTCCTGACGAGCGGGAGCGGGATCCGCGGCTTTTGCCACAGGCCGGGACGCATGAGAGCGCGGGGGAGCTGCTGCAGATCGCGAACAGGACTCTCAACGACGCGTTCAGGATCAGCGCGCATGCGCCACCCGGCCCCGGGTACTTGGACCGGCTCCGGGGGATCGCCGATGCGTGTGAGCACGTTGCTGCGACCCTCCGTCACGCGTCGAGAGTCGCAGGTGTGCGCTGGACGGGACGAGGCGACTTCGGCACCGAGAGGTTGCCCTACGAGTTGCGGCCCCGTGGAAATCGGCCGTGGGGAGAGGGTCTCTGGGAGCGCTTCGACAGCGCGGTCGAGACGCTCGCGATCACGATGACCGGGCGTGACACGGTCGCGGTCGCCGACGGGTTTCGTGGCATGGGTGATGAGCTGCTGGCGGTCGCCGACGAGCTCGAGCGAGACGACAGCTGGCGCGTTGGCTACGAAGCGGGTTGAGTCGGCTCGGGCTACGGAATGAAGTGTTTTGCGAACTGCACCGGCGAGCGAAACACCGGGACCGCCTCCGCCCCCGCCGCTATTGGAATCGGGCGCTCGGTCGCGCATGACTACCCGCCCCCCACGTCGTGTGATGGTCGGGTAGTCATGCGCGATTCGCTGGATCAGGGTCAGCGGGGGCGGAGGCGGTCCTGGTGGGGGCGTGGGGAGGGTTCGGCCGGCGTGGGTCGATGGGGTTGAGGGGGCTTGGGGATGAGTCGGGTGTTGCGTGCGGGTCCGGCTTCGTTGGAGGGGTTGGGATGGTTGGCTCGGGTGGGGCCGTGTCCTTTGGATGCGTGGCGGTGTGCGATGGGGTGGAGCGAGGTGGCGGCTAGGAGTCATGCCAGGCGGCTCGAGAGGGAGGGTTGGTTGGCGAGGTATCCGATGACGCGGGGGAGTGGATCGTTGTTCCTTGCGACGCGGACTGGGATCGCGGTGGTCGCCGAGCCGGTTCGGGCGGCGGGGCCGCCGGCGCCGACGTGGTGGGCGCACCACTGCGCCGTCGCGTGGATGGCGGCGTGGGTCAAACTTCGTGGGCATGAGCTGCTCGGGTCGCGCGAGCTGCTCGAAGGCGATCAGTGGTCGGGCGAGATCAACTGGCGGGATAGCAGCGGATTCAAGAACGCCACACACCGCCCTGACCCCATCCTCCTCGCCCGGACAGGCGGCCGTATCGCGGTCGAGGTCGAGCTCACGAAGAAATCAGTCGAGCGGTTGCGGGCGATCCTTGCCCGACACGCTCTATGGCGCACCACGCGCCTGACCGGAGGTGTCATCTACGTCTGCGCCGACCGGGACGGCTGTAGGCGAATCGCGGAACACGGCGCAAGCATCGGCATTGCGAAGGGGAGAGGGCTGCGGGTCGAGCTGCTCGAGACGATCAAGGCCCAGGCGCTCGCCGCGTCGCACAACGTTCGAGCCACACGGAACTCACGTCGGGCCGCTCGAGCCCGACCGCTGGTCGGAGTCGTTGACACCTGACAAACGCAAGCGGAAGTCGGCAGGCCAGGGTCCCGGGCGACCGGACGCTCGCGACCGGGTCCGGGACCCGGGCCCGCCGTATGTCGTCCTCTGGCATCCCGGAGCCGATGCGGAGCGCGATGCCTCCTGGCCAGCGGCTGAGAAGGTTGCGATGCTGCACGCGGCGCAGAAGCTCGAGGCGGTGGGACCGAGGCTCGGACATCCACATTCCAGCGCGGTTCAAGGCGAGCTCGGCAAAGGGTTCCGTGAGCTGCGCCCGAGGGCCGGACGAAGCCGGTGGCGCCTGATCTACCGCCGCGTCAGCCCGTCGAGCTTCGCGATCCTGGCGGTCGGACCCGAGGCGCAGATCGATCGTCGTGGCTTTGACAGTGCCGTCGGCTGGGCTGTCGAGAGGTATCGAGACCTTGAGGTCGACTGAGTTTCGCCCCCACGTTTAGCGATAACAGAAGTGCTATCGTCCTACATCACGATGAAGCTGAGCGGAATGAGGACAAACGAGGAGCTGATCGCCGAGCAGCTTCGCGGCGACCCGGATTTCCGACGTCAGTGGAAGCGGACGGCGCTCGCCCGCGCCGTCGCCGTCGCAGTAGTCCGCTACCGGGCCGAGCACGACCTCTCGCAGCGTGACCTGGCCCAGCGGCTCGGGATGAAGCAGCCGCAGGTCGCCCGACTGGAGCTCGGGGAGGTCAACCCGAGTATGGACACGCTGATGCGCATCTCCTCGCGTCTCGGGATCGAGTTCACGATCGACATACGCCCCGCCGGTGCGCCGGCCCACAACGTCACGAACGGCGCCAAGAACGGGCACGCGGTCGGATCACTCCGGGCCGACGGCGCCGAGCTCCTCGTCGCTGCGCGGTAGCACGCGCGAGGTTCGGTCCCAGCGCGGAAACGATCGCTGGCCATGCGCGCTTTCCGCGCGTTGCGGGTCAGTCGGCATCACGCCCGAGATGCTCGTCGTGGGATCAGAGTAGAGCTTGCGCCGATCCCGATCGGGGGTCCGAGAGCAACCTCGCGGGCTGCCGGATTACGCCCGTGAAGTGTCATGGTGGACCGACAGCTGCCTTCGTAGCCGGAGCAGCGGTCGGGCGGATCCGGCGGTCGCGCCCGTGGTTGCACGCGATACCAACGGCGCAGCGCGTGCCGATCGAGACCGCTCGTTCCGGGCGGAAGGACAAGTCTGGGGTGCTCGTGCGCGCCCCGAAGCCTCGGCGTTAGGGACCGCCTGTCGTCGTCAGCTCAGCTCTCGCCGGATCACTGCACCCTCGAGTCCCGGTCGGTCAAGTCCATGGGATTGCCCCGACGCAGAAATCTCTGATCGTGGGCGGGGATGACCACGACGCCGAGGACCGGGCTGAGCCGACGGGGTGAGGCTCACTCGCCCGCCGAAGCGATGAAGACGACCTGGTCGCGGACGAGACGATCGCAGAATAATGAGGACCGCGATGGCGAGCGCGGTTATGGTTGCGGGACGTCGCTGAAGTTTTCCAGAGTTCGCATCTCGATCGGCGTTGCGGCTGTGGCCGCCGTGGGTGCCGTCGCGGTCGCGGCAAGCACCGCCGGCTCGGGTCGGATCGGCCCTGGCGTGCATATCACCGCTAACGGTCGTCTGCTGCGGCCGCCGGGCCGGCTCGTGACGCTCGGCCACTTCCCTACGGGTGGCGCGCTGACGCCTGATGGTCGGTTCTACTGGACGGTGTCGACTGGGAGGGCGTTGAACGACATTCGGATCATCTCGGTGGGGGCAAGCCACTCGAGGGTGATCCAGATCCTGCCGCTCCCCGGTGCCTCGGGAGGTATCGCGATCGACGGGAGGCGATCGGTCGCGTACGTCTCGGGCTTGGCGAACTCGCCGAACGCCGACGAGCGGCGGCGCGGGCTCCGCGGCAGCGGCGGCGACGTGATCCACGTCTTTCACTACAACCGCCATAGCGGCAGAGCGGCTGAAACGGGCACGATCGCGGTGCCGCCGCCGGCGTCCGCGCCCGTTCCGCAGAGCTTCCCGCCTCAGAAGTCCGGGGGCGAGTCCTGGCCGGACCGCCTCGCCGTATCACCCAACGGACGAACGCTGCTCGTGCCGCTGAATCTTGCTGACGCGGCAGCCGTCGTCGACACACGTTCCGGCGCCGTTCGGTACGCCGCGACCGGCCCCTATCCGTATGGGGCGGCGATCTTGCCAGGTGGCCGGACTGGGCTGGTGTCGAACGAGGGGCCGGGCACGGTGTCCGTGATCGCGCTGCGCGGCGCAAGGAAGATCAAGGACATCCAGGTCGGCGCGAACCTCTCGCACCCTGAAGGCATCGCGGTCAACCCGAGGGAGCCCCGCGCATACGTGGCGATCGCCAACGAGAACCAGGTCGCGGTCATCGACACGCGACGCATGCGGGTGGACAAGGTGCTCTCGGTGGAGCGTCCGCAGGGCGGAGGGGAATCGCCGGTGGCGCCGGCGGTCACGCCCGACGGTCGCCGGCTGGTCGTCGCCGAGGCAGCCGCGGACGAGCTGGCGGTATTCGCGCTGCCCTCCGGCGCGCTGATCGGCCGAGTCCCGACCGCGGCCTATCCCGCCGACGTCCAGGCGACGGGGAAGCGCCTGATGTGGATCGCCGCTAAGGGATTCGGCTCGGGTCCGAACCTGAACGGGCCCAATCCCTACACGACCAACGACAACAACCTGCTCGCGCATCCTGGGAGCGCCGTACTCACCTCGGGCCGTGCGGGCATCCTGCCGTTCCCGAGTGACCGACAGGTCCGTCGGTTCACGCGGATCGCAAACGGTCAGCTGATCCCGTCGAATTTCGAGCGTGCGCCCGCGGGCACTCCCCTGCGCCGTGGCGGCCCGATCAAGCACGTGTTCTTCATCATCCGCGAAAACCGCACCTACGACCAGGTCCTCGGCGACGAGAGGCGCGGTGATGGCGACCCCGCGCTGACGCTGTTCGGCAAGCGGATAACCCCCAACATGCACGCGCTCGTAGAGCGGTTCCCTCTGCTCGACCACGTCTACGCCAACTCAGAGGCGTCGATCGACGGCCACTTCTGGACGAGCGCTGCGGCCGTGTCCGACTACGTTCAGAAGAACTGGGAGCAGAACTACGCGGGTCGCAGGCGGCCTTACGACTTCGGTGCGTACGCGATCAGCTGGCCCGGAACCGGGTTCCTGTTTGACCGGGCGCAGCGCCAAGGCATCTCCTACTTCAACTACGGCGAGGTGATCGCAGGGGTGGTGCCGCCAAACATCCTCAAGGTCGTCGGCGTGACAGATCGTGACGTCGGCCCCGCGCAGGCGAAGCTTGAGACCGAGAAGTTCAACCACTCGGACGTGGGGTTCCCGTTCGGCTGCTATCCGAACGACCTCTCGATCGGGACCGATGCAATCGTCGCCGCGCTGGAGCACAAAACGGCGGAGACGTTCGACTCCTCGATCCCGCCGGGTACCTCGCCGAGCTCGGAGTCGCGCTTCGAGTGCTTCAAGCAGCACTTCGAGCAGCAGCTCGCGTCAGGGACGGTGCCGGCATTCAACTATCTCGTCCTGCTGAGCGACCACACGACCGGGGTCGCGCCGGGGACACGCACGCCGCGGTCGATGGTGGCCGAGAACGACTACGGCCTGGGTCAGATCGTGGATTTGATCTCGCACTCAAAGGTGTGGCGCTCGTCGGCGATCTTCACGATCGAGGACGACTCGCAGGACGGCGCCGACCATGTCGACGCACACCGTATGCCCGCGGGCGTCTTCAGCCCCTATGCCAAGCGCGGAGCCGTCGTCAGCACCCGGTACGACATGCTCTCAATGATCCGCTCGATCGAGCTGATCCTAGGCATGAAGCCGCTTGGACTACCCGACGCGATCGCGACTCCGATGTATGACGTGTTTGAGCGGAGTCCGTCGAACGCGGCCTCGTACGACGTGCTGGCGCCTACGTATCCGCTGCTCCAACGCAACGCCAACACGGCGGCCAACCGCGACCTGGCACGCGGCCGCGACTTCGTCCATCCCGACCGCGTTCCCCAGGACGTGTTCGACCGGATCCTGTGGGATTCGGTACACGCCAACAGCTCCCAGCCGCCGCCACCAGGTCCAAACGCGAGGCGAGGGGAATGAGCAGCTATCGACGCATAACGATCGCGGCCGCACTCGTGGTAGGCGCCGTCGCGGCGACTGCCGCACTCGGCCGAGACTCGCAGCAGGCCGTGGTGCCGTATCTCGCCGATGGTCAGACGCTCTACGGTGTTCGGCCTACGGCCGTCGGGCTGCCCGATGTGGGGGAGTCCGGGACGGTCGGCGCGAACGCGCTCGCGACCTGGCTGCGGGCATATCACGACCGCGGGGCCTACCAGCGCGACCTCTCTGCGGTCGACGGCGCGGCCCAGAGCTACGTTCACCAGCGGCTGGTGTCGGCGCGGGCGGGGCGGCGGACATGCGCTGCCTCCTACCGGCCGGTGCGCCGCGTCCCGGGCCACGGCACGCTCTACCAGCGCGTGCAGCGTTGCCGCTTACACCGACAGCCACTGACCGGCAAGCCGGCGATCGTGCTCGACATAGACGAGACATCACTGTCCAATTACGCGGACCTCTCAGCCCATAACTTCGATACCTCCGCGCTGGCGCTGTCCGCCGTCGGCGGTCATGGCACCGCGATCCAGCCCACCCTGGGTCTCTACAGATCGGCACTCGCCCAGCGCGTCGCGGTCTTCTTCGTCACCGGCAGGCCGTCGGCGATCGACTCGATCACCAAATCCAACCTGCGTGACGCCGGCTACGACCAGCGCTGGACCGCCATCTACGAGAAACCTCCGAGCTCGGGTACGGAGCGGTTCAAGTCATCCACCCGCGCGGCGATCGAGGGGCGCGGCTACGACATCATCGCCAATGTCGGCGACCAGCAGTCCGACCTCGACGGTGGACACGCGGATCGAGACTTCAAGCTGCCCGATCCGTTCTACTTCATCTCCGACTGAGCGTCCGAAGGCGGGAAGCCGGGCAACACAGGGATCTGCCGACTCGCCCGCGCCGGCCTCGCGGCGGACTTTTGAGATCGGGCAGAAGGAGGGGCCACGCGCGGCACCTGTCACGCCGCTGGTACCGCGTGAACGCACTGACGAGCCGACCCCCCACGCTGCTGTTCTGCAGCCAGAGGAGCCTCTGGGCCGGGCTGACACATGGGCTGAGATGACCGCGCACGGACAAGACCAGCCGCGACGCCTCATGCCCGTGCTGGAGCGAAAGCAAGTCTCGACCCGCCGGCGGTGCGGGCACCTCCTGTTCGCCATTTCCGAGACTCTCGAGACAGGTTCGGAGCCCTGGCGTCGAACGCCAGCGCCACGGCTCACTTCAAGTGCCGCGCTATTAGCCCGGCCGGCCGTCGGGGAGACAGGATTTGAACCTGCGACCGCCCGGCCCCCAGCTGAAATCGGCGCGATCCGACTAGGTCAGAATAGCCTGATTTACTGTCCTCGCGGCCGTGATTCCGGTCGCCGCGGTCAGCGATCGCCCCCGGATCGGGCTGTGCTAGGACACCCTGACGAGCCTTGTCTGGATCGGCTCACGTTCGTGCTGCTTTATGGTCGATGCATGCTCTTGATGCATCGTCTGCCGGGATCTCGCCTCGTAGGACTCTTAGTCCTGGTGTGCACGTTGTCCATGACGGTTACCGCCGCCGGCTCGATCGCGCGTCCTGCACCGAGGATGCTGAGCGCGGCGTGGGGCACGGACAACGGGGTCGGTTGTCCGAATGGCCAGCGGGGTCTCGACAACATCCCTGTCACGTTCAACGTGTTCATCCGTCCGTCATCGATTCAGACCACGGACTTCCAGGTCGTGCGGAGCGATGGAACCGTCGCGACCCCCACCTGTGCCCTTCAGTTCCCGCCCAACGAGTCCGACGAGCGTCAGACGGTGGATCTGATCGGCGACTTCGGGGATTCGGTGAGTGGCCCGACGCCGGTCGCGATTCGCGTTGTCGGAGCGCTGCGCGGCAAGGCCCCGGGGGCGCTTCGGTGGCGTCCGATCCCGCCCTTGGCACAGGCCACGGTAAGCCCGCTGTCCGGAGGCCCGTACATCGTGGACGCGTGGACGCTCACTCCCGCGATCTACCACGCTGACCACAACCGTTGCATGGTCGGCAAGACCTTCGTACGCGTCGTCTGGTCCAACGGGCTCACGGCCTACCCAACCGGCGCTGAGGTTGGTGCCCCCGTTATCGCGTCCTACCGCGCGATCTACACACTGCCGAACGGCAAGGCCGTCGCGATTGCTCCGCTCGCTGTCGCAGATCTCCACGACCATGCGAAGGTAGCCAACGACGACAACATGCATGATCTCTGCCTCCCGCAGGTCCCGCGTGGCGCGACGCTCGCGGGAGTGACGATCGGCGCCGGACTGATCCAGGACCCCGATGGCGACCCGAACATCGCTCAGAAGTTCAACCTACCGCGGCCTGACCGGCACACCCGACAATCGGACCGCCGCGGCCGAAGCTTCCGAGCCCTGCAGTAGAGGCAGGCGCCTCCCCCAGAGTGGTGGTCGCTCTGCATAAGCAGCTGAACGATTCTGCATACCGTCGCATCCGCCCTGCCATCGGCGATTAGCGCGTCTACCCGAACGCCTGCTTGGCGACGGAACACTCGTCGAGGTGGGGGCCCATCGCCAGGAGGACGGTGCGCCGCCGGATTACGCCTGAAGCAGCAGTTACGGGCTCGCTGGCGAGGCTGCTGCTCTTGTGCTTGCTGCCGTCGGGGATCTCAGCCAACGCTGGAGCTGACCCAGGGCAGCGGCCGCGAGACTGCCGCATCCCCCCGGCAGACGGGCAACCGTGGCCGTCGTCGCCGGCGGAGCTGGTGGCGTTCCGGACCAGCAGTCTCGTCGGGTCTCATCGCGCCGACCGAGACCGCCGCAACTAGCCCAGTCCGATCGTCTGATGAACCCGCCGGACACTGCTCCCTGTTCGCCAAAGCAGAAGCGACTCGGCGTCGGTGAATCGAACCTACTGCGCTGGAACTGATTGCCTACGGCTGGCTGAACTCCTGGATCCGGGCGTTGAGGGTGTCGGCGACGTAGACGTGGCCGCGGGCGTCGACGGCGACGCCGCGGGGCTGGTCGAACTGGCCGTGGGCCGAGCCGGTGCTCCCCCAGGCCCTGAGGAAGGCGCCCCGGGCGCTGAACTTCTCGATCCGGTTGTTGTGGGTGTCGGCGACGTAGACGTGGCCGTGGGCGTCGACCGCGACGCCCACGGGATCTTTGAACTGGCCGTCGGCCGAGCCCCGGCTCCCCCAACTTTGCAAGAACATCCCGTCACTCGTGAACTTCTCGATCCGGCTGTTCTCGGTATCGGCGACGTAGACGTGGCCGCTGGCGTCGACCGCGACGCCGCCGGGATCTTTGAACTGGCCGTCGGCCGAGCCCCGGCTCCCCCAGCTTTGCAACAACTCGCCGAAGCTATTGAACTTCTCGACCCGGTCATTGTCGATGTAGGTGACGTAGACGTCGCCGTTGGCGTAGAAGTCGCCGTTGGCGTCGACCGCGACGCCGCCTTGGCCGTCGTTCGAGCCCGGGCTCCTCCAGCTGCTCAAGAACATGCCGCCCCTCGAGAACTTGTCGATCCTGCTATCGGAGATGTTCGTAACGTAGACGTCGTCGTCGGCGACCGCGAGGCCGCTGGGATGTTTGAAGGGGGCCGTGCTGGTCTGCCAGGCCGTGAGCAAGGCGCCGTCGGCGCTGAACACGTTGACCCGCCTGGCGATGGTGTCGGCGACATAGACGCGGCCGCTGGTGTCGATCGCGACGCCCACGGGATATTTGAACTCACCGACGCTCGAGCCGAAGGTCCCCCAGGCCCTGACGAAGGTCACCGCCGAGGCCGGGCTCGCGGTCGCGCAAAGCGCCGCCAGGGCCACGACCAAGACCGAAATGACCCGACCACGATTGGCGGCGAGACCGACGAAGCGTTGCATTGGGCCAGAGCGACTCATCCGTGTACCTCCGAGTGCCGGGGCTGAGGGTCAGGCGGAGGCAGGCAGATCGTCTAACCGATCAGCGGTCGAGCGCCCCGTCCAATCCTTTGGACGGAACGACCGTACCACGAATATGCGCTGCCGCCCGCAAACTCGCCCGGACTTCTGCTTTCGCGTGACACCGGCACCTGACCGTAGCTCCCGCCTAGATCGAGTTGCACCAGTCTCATCGACGCTGCTGGTCCTGAGCAGTAGGGGTCACGATCCGGCGCGCCCGGGCGTTGCCGCATTCGCGGAGATCGACAGTCCGGTCACGACGGCCAGCTCCGTGCGTGGTGGTGGCGGTGGCGGCCGTCGGGCGCTAGAGCGTGTCGGGTCAACCGATTCGCTCTCGAAGGGAGGGAGCTATGTCTTCTCTGCAGCTGCTCGACGTCACCGGTCGGCGCCGGTCGCCGGCGGCGATGCCGGGCCACAGTGTTGGGCGCGCGCCTCGCAACAAGGGGATGGTCTATCCGGCGGATCCCCCGACGGTCGACGAGATCGTCGCCGTGATGCGCAAGATCCCGTCCGATCGGCACGGGATCCGGGTTCGCGCGCTGATCGTCGTGCTGTGGCGCGGCGGTCTACGGATCCAGGAAGCGCTGTCGTTGATCGAGTCAGATCTCGATCGGCGCCGCGGCGCGATTCTGGTTCGCCGGGGGAAGGGCAACAAGCGCCGGGAAGTCGGGATGGACGCATGGGCCTGGAGCGATCACCTCGCGCCGTGGCTCGCGTGCTGGGCTGAGTTGCCGGTCGGCGCGCTGTTCTGCGTGATCGATGGGCCGACCCGCGGGCGGCCGTGGTCCGCGAGCGCCGCACGCGGGGAGCTGCGCCGATACGCGCTCGCGGCCGGTGTGCGGCGGTCGGTTCGCGCCGCATCAGCTCCGCCATGCGCACGCTGTCGAACTCGCGCGGGAGGGGGTGCCGCTGCCGGTCATCCAGCGTCACCTCGGGCATTCGTATGTGTCCACGACGAGCGTGTACCTGCAGGGCATCGATACCGAGGAGATCATCGGGACGATCCGCGCGCGTCGCGCTCCGATGATGCACGTCAGCGCCGGCCTCGAGCTCTGAACCGAACCGGACCGGCCAGGCGACCGGGAGCGCCTCGACGGGCGCTCCCGCGCCGTCCAATGCCCGCAGCATGACTCCTCCCCCTCGTTGCGGCAGCGGATCTGGCAGAGAGCGACGTCGACGCTCTTGCTCAGGACCAGCAGCGTCGATGAGACTGGTGCAACTCGATCAAAGCGCTAGTTGCTGGCGCTTCGGCCCCGACGCTTTCGGGCGCGATTCCTGACCGGGCTCAGACCTTGGTGAACGAGTGGCTCGTAAGCACGATGATGCGGTTGTGGCACCGCTTGGCCGGGTCGCTGATCAAGGTGAACTTCAGCTTCTTGCCGCTCAGCTTGAATCGGTATTTCCCATGGCCCGGGCAACCGATGAGATGGCTCTTCCCGACCGGCGTCGTGTCTGTGAACGTGATCGTTGAGCCCGCGACCTGGAACTTGCCAGCGTCCGCGAACGCACCGTTGTGCTTGAGCCTCCACGATCCCGACCGTTTGTGGTCGACAGTGGCCACGGACGCACTCCGTGTGTACCAGGTGGCGGGCAACCAGAGGTTCCACTTACCGGTTACGTGGAGAGCACCGGCAATCGGGGAGTTGCTGCTGACGCTGGTCACGTAACCGCCGTTGTAGCCCTGCGGAGCCGCGAGCGTGGCCGACGACATCGCCAGCAGCAACGAGGCCACCGCGAGCACGCTAACCCCACGACACCGATGAAACATTGCCCCTCCAGTCCGTTCCTGCGTCGGCGTCATCCTCCCAAGCCCTTACACGCACGTCAACACGCAGCGCCCGGCGGGGTAGCGCAACGGCGATTCGCTTCGGGCTATACGCGATCGTCCGCTCGAGCCGAACGCGCACGGCGAGCTGACGACCTATGGCGACCAGGGAGCCGTCCTGCACCTCGGTACCCGCGCGATCCCTTCGCCATAGATGCGATCGTCGCGATCGCCGTTCCGCGGTCATGCTTGCCGCGCAAGGGAGGGGAGTCACCGTTGACGCGGAGATGCACCAAGCCGGGGAAAGGCAGGTCCCGGCCATGGCCGGCGCGGCACTCCGGTCGAAGCGCAGAGTGTCGGAATTAGCCCAAAGCGGATCAAGCGGGACAAGCGTGACGTGCTCGGGCGCCGGCGGTCGAAGGTAGGACGCTTCCCTCCGAGCTACCTACAGAGGAACCTTACTGGTCGGGGGTGGCAGTTGGACAGCGTCAGGTCATGCATGATCGTGTCGCAGAGCTTGGCGCCGGACAGGTTGGCGTCCTTGGCCTGAGCCAGGTTGGCGCGAGTCAGGATGGCGCCGGACAGGCTGGCGCCGCCCAGCTTGGCCGCAATCAGGTTGGCCTCAACCAGGTTGGCCTGGGACAGGTTGGCGTCGGACAGGTCGGCGTCAGACAGGTCGGCCCTGGACAGGCAGGCGTGGGACACGTTGGCGGCGTGCAGCTTGGCCTCGGGCAGCTGGGCGCCGCGCAGGTCGGCCTTGTTCAAATTGGCACTTTTCAGTTCGGCGTCGCCCAGGTCGGCGCCGGTCAGCTTGGCGCTGCGCAAGTCGGCACGGTCCAGTTTGGCCTTGACCAGTTGGGCGCCGGTCAGGTCAGCGGCGAACAGGTCGGCCTCGTTGAGGTCGATGCCGGACAGGTAGGCGCCCGGGCAACTGGTGTGGTGCTCCTGTGTGGGGTGCTGCACGATCTGGCACGGATCTGGTGGACGTGGTGGCGGCGCCACGGAGGGCTCTTCCTCTGTGTGGTAGGTCAAAGAGAGATGGTCCCCGCCGAAGGTCCCGTACGGCGCTGAACAGCGAAGTTCGCCGGTCGCCTTGCAATCCCAGCTGTTGCTGCCGCTATAGGGGTCGGAGAGGTAGATCTCGATGGTGCCGCGGCTGCCCCTGAACTTGACCGTATTCGAGCAGCCGCGGGCAAAGCCCGAATAAGACGACCACTTCCATAAGTGGCCTGAATTGTTTTGATTCGGTTCGATGCTCCAGGTGTCGTGAGAGTTGTTCAGTTCGGCCGACTCCACGGACAGAGGCGCCCTTGTTTGTATAAACCCGCTGTCCCCCAGCTGGCCCGTGCAGGTATTACGGCCGGCGGAATGCGCCATTGGGCCCGTGGCTAGCGCCCTCACGGTGAGCGCGGAGGCACCGACAAGCAAGGCCGCCAGCGCCAACACCACAAACCGTTGCGCCGGTCGTCCAATCAAAATCCGTCCCATTACTGTGCCCCTCTGTTTAGTTAGGGATCCCGCCCGAAACTAGTGGGGGACGCATTCCGAATGCACGCCCCCGTGGTGTGGCAAACGCTCTTCGGCGGGCCAGGCTAGCATCTTGTTGACCGTCGGTCAAGGAACCGCGCCGTCGGTTTGATCAAACGCCGCCTATCTTGAGCAACCGGCCGCCAACGCAGCCTTCCGACGAAACCGCTCCTTTGGGCAGCGGACCGGCTCCGCCGGACCGTGCACAGCGGGGGTCAGCCGTGAGACTGCCGGTTCTCGATCACAGCGACGCTGTCACGCCGTCGATGCGAGGCGATTGCTGGCGTCTGTCAGCCGCCGTCGAATACCTGTCCGTCGGACAGCCTTATCTGACAAAACCTCGCGCCGACCGTGTTAGCCAGCGGGACCTCGGCGTCTGTCGCCGAGCCACGCGAGTGGACTTAGCTTGAGGCTCCTAGCCGCGGCCTAGAAGAAGCGCCGCGTCAACTGGGTGAAACGTGTGCTGGTAATCGCAAACTCCGATGTGCTCCCCTGACAAGTAGCTGTCCACCGTCACCGTTGCCATGCTCCCGTTCAGGCGCCCCCAGATATGCGTGCCGCCGATAACGCCGCCCCCCCCAACGCCGATGGTGCCGTTGAATCTCCCGTTACGCTTGATCCGCGCGTTGAGATGGGTCGGGTTGGGCGTGCATTGACCCTCTAGCAACCAATCGACGGTTGTCACCTTCCCGCCCGAGACCGTGACCGAGATATAGGGCGCCTTGCCCCGCCTACCAGACGTGTAATACGTCTTGCTGGCCGCTGCAGCGCTAACGCACAGCACCAGCCCACTAGCCGCTATCGCCACAACGATCGAGCAGCGTCGCATCAGTTCATCATCCCTCGATTGGCATCCGTTGGGCCATCCGCCCGACTCGATCCTATCCCCGGCATCAAGAGCTACTCCCTCGCTACCGCGTTGGGCTAGTTGCGGCGGTCTCGGTCGGCGCGATGAGACCCGACGAGACTGCTGGTCCGGAACGCCACCAGCCACGCCGATCAACCCAGCCACGACTACTGGTCCGCCCCGGCCATGCAGCACTCTCGCGCCGGCTGGCGGGCCTGATCGGCTCCGGCGCTAGCCAAGATCTCGACGGCAGCAAGCACGAGAGCGACAGTCTCCTCGGGACTGCCTGGACTGCCGGTATCGGACACAGGCAGCCACGACCCGTGCCAGCGGCGACACCCGCGCCAAGACGAAGGCAGGTGTCGACTCGGGCCTCACCAGGGACGTGCTTGTCGCCAGTTGCGCAACCCGCGCGAAATGGGGCATGCGATCGACCTAGTGCCGAGTACCGCGGGACGAACGAAGCAGGACTGTCACGCGTTGCCCGACGACTCGCATTTCGTGAGCCGGTGCCGTTTCGGACCTCGGACGGGCCGGCAGACAGCGCGGAGCCTGGGAGGGAGTAGTGTGGATCGTGGATGGCGCCATCTTCCCCGGGGTTCAGGGAGTTCGCGCGTGCGAGAGGGCTTTGCTCGTGCGTTCTGCTCGTAGCTGGTGCCGCCGGACTGGCCCTGCTCCTGGCGTGGCCCGGCGCCGCCCAGGCCCGGCGAGTGCCCAGCTATCACTCGCCCGGCTACGCCGGAACGAAGCGGCTGCCCAAGGTGGCGCCCGTACCCCCACCGCAGCCGGTGTTCATGACCGCCGACGGTCACGCTCCGCACGTGCTCGTCGATGCGGGCGGGACCGCCCACCTGGCATGGTCGGAGGACCCCAACGACGCGCCCGGGATCATGCACTACTGCCGATTCCCGCGCGGCTCGAGCCGGTGCGCCGCGACCTACGACCGGGCGATCTTGCAGCCCACAGGCGGTGGCAACGGACCGGCGACCGATGTCGACTACGACGGCCCCTTCCCGATGTCGGTGGGCAACGAGCTCCTGCTTCTCGACTCGCGCTGCTGTAACAACGCCAATGCCCCGGACGGAGGGCCGACGATCGGAACCCCCGTCTACCTCTTCACCTCGGAGGACGGCGGCAGCTCGTTCACCGGTCCCGACGACCCCAACGGCACGGCCGGGATCATCGGCACCCAGGACCCTTCGGGAGGGGCGCTCGTCTTCAACGGCAACAGTCCGATGATCGGCACGATCTCGGACACCCAGACTGGCGGGACGATGTTCCAGGGCGTTCCCGCCGGCCAGTTCACCCGGGAGAAGGCAAACCTCTCTACGCGCTCCGATCAGAGCGACGCCTACGACGGACGGCTCGCCCTGGATGGGATCCGCCCAGTCGCCGCGTTTGACGACCTCGATGGGACGACGGTGGTGCGGGAGTGGAACGGGCAGGGATCGGTCAATGACCCCGCCAACTGGTCGATTCTGCGCATCGCCGGCGCATTTGGGCCGCGGATCGTCGGCGGGGCTTCAGGGCTGCTGCTGCTCTCGCACACAGCGCTGGACGGTGGGACGCTGCAGGTTCGCGCCATCAGTCCCGGGGCCGGCGCTGCGGGGCCGCCGACGAACCTGGGCCCGGCCAGCGGAAGCTTCGACGTCATCTCCGAGTCGCCCAACGGCCAAGCTGCTGTCGCCAGGACCAACGGCGACAGCGTCACCGCGACGGTGGAGGTGCACACGAGCCCGGACGGCCGCCACTGGACGAACCTGGGCGCCGTGACCCGGGTGCCGAACGGGGACCTGAACGACCTCGCGATCGGCGTCAGCGTGGACGGCGGCGGATTTGTCACCTTCCGTGACAACAACGGCTCCCCCGGGCTGCTCCACGGCCGGATCGGAATCGCACAGTTCGGGCCGACCACGCCCACCGGTCAGCGCGGCCTGGGCCTGGTGCCCGGGCAGTCCGGGCCGCCGGCCGGAGATCCCAATGCCTTCGTCGCCTGCACGAAGGTGCACTTCGGCGCGATCGACGCACTCTCCAAAGCGGGCTGCTTCCTTCGCGATCCGGCCCACCCGGACAGCGGCGCCGCGGTGACGAGCGGGGAGATCCGCCTGAACGGGCTGGACATCATCCCCGATGCGGGGGTGAAGATCGCGATCGATCCGCACGCCAAGACGCTCAACACGACGGGAGCGGTCAGTGTGCAGCTGAACGGGAGCGGTCTCGGGCCCATCACCCTCTGGCACGGCGAGCTTCACGTCGATCTCGCCGGCGCCGGCACGGGCGAGACGCTGTTCGACTTCGACACCAGCCAGTTCGCCTCGTCGCTCGAGGGCTTCCCGTTCTCCGGCCGGATCCAGGTCCTGCTCCGGCCGGACGCTGTGGACATCCCGGTCCATGTCGCGCTGCCGCCGTACTTCGGCGGCGTCAACGGCGACGCCGACCTGCAGGCCAACAACACCGACGGGCTGGTGCTGAACTCGCTGCACCTGGGGATCGACGACGCGAACATCGGCGTGCTCGAGCTGAAGAACGTGCACCTCGACTACACCCGCGCCGGCTCGGTCTGGGACGGCGGCGGCGAGCTGCTGCTTCCGGGGCCACTCAGCCCCGACGTAAAGGCCGACGTCCGGTTCGAGGGAGGCACCTTCAAGCATGGCTCGCTCGAGGTCAGCTTCAAGCCCGGCATCCCGGTCTTTTCGGATGTCTACATCCATGACTTCCTGCTCGGCTTCGGGTTGCACCCGACCGTGCTCGAAGGTGGGATCTCGGTCGGCGTGTACGACGGGGTGGGCGGTTACCCGCTCGACGTCATCGGCCGAGTGAAGATCCAGGTGGGAGATGCCAGCAACCCCACGATCGTGTTCATCGGCGGCACGGGCCAGGTGCTCGGCCTCGATCTGGCGCACGCCTCGTTCACGTACAACTCCGACGGCTATGTCCTGTTCCACATCGACGCGGGGATCGATGTGGACGTTGCCTCGGTCACGTTCAACGGCGACGTGTTCGTGCTGCACGGGGACTTCGGCGCCAACCTCAGCGGTCACGTCTGCCTCAACTTCGCTGTCAAGGACGTCTGCGGCGGTGTCACCGGCGCGGCCTCGCCCAAGGGGCTGTCGATCTGCGCCGGTCCGTTCGGCGTCGATGTCCCCGACTGGGATCCGACCAAGCTCGTGACTCACCTCGCCGGCGGTTGCGACGCCTCGGCCTACCAACTCCAAGCACCGCCGGCCGGCGGGGCGTCGGCTCACGCAGCAGCGGCTGGCGAGCGAACCTTCACGGTGGCACGGGGTCAGCATGGCGTGGACCTCGATCTGACCGGCGTCGGCGGCCCGCCCAACGTCGAGCTGGTGGCACCCGACGGCCAGACCACGGTGCCCGCCACGGGTGACGTCAAGGGCGCCAAGATCATCGCCTTGCAGAGCCGGTCGCGCGCCGAGACGTTCGTCGGGATTCGCTCGCCTCAGCCCGGCGTCTGGACCGTGCGGCCGCTGTCGGGCTCACCCGCGGTCGCGTCGCTGGCGACCGCGCACGCGATTCAGCCGCCGACCGTGAAGGCAAGCGTCCGCGGATCCGGGGCGGTGCGGACGCTGCGGTATTCGGTCCGCGGCGCGGTGGTCGGCACCAAGGTGAGCTTCGCCGAGAAGGGGAAGGAAGGCATACGCCTGATCGGTCGCGCGAGCGGGGCTCACGGCGCGATGCGGTTCACGCCGGCTCCGGGCGCCGGTGGGATCCGCTCGGTGATCGCGGTGGTCACCCAGGACGGCTACACGCGCGCGCAGCCCGTGGTCGCGCACTTCCGCGCCCCGGCGCTGCACCGCCCCGGCGCCGTCGGTTCGCTCAGCCTGCGGCGTAAGGGGACGACCCTGCGGATCCGCTTCGACCGCGCCTCAGGCGCCTTCCGGTACCTGATTCACATCAGCGCGACTGGCGGCGTGTCCACCCAGCGCACGACCTCGGAGCCCGCGCTCGTGCTCCGCGGCGTGCGCGCCGGCGCAGCGATCTCCGTCTCGGTGCGCGGAGTCAACGTCCGCGGCACCCGCGGAGTGCAGCGCACCGCACGGCTGCCCGCGATCGGGTCCAAGCCCGGGCGGCGCCACCGCCGACACTGACCGCAGACGCGACCGCGCGACCGACCGATCCCTCCGCAACATGTCGGTGTCGCCGTCCAGTGGATGCGAGCGGCCTGCGGGGGCTCAGGCTCTCACCACGGAGTCGAGCCGAACTAGCGCGTGCACGGCCGAGCAGGTCTCTGGTCGGCGCGAACCGGGCACCTGGAGTTCGCCAGGAACACCACCGACGCGTTCAGGCTCGGCTCCGCCGGCGCCGAGTTCCCTGCAGTCCGCGCAAGGCGGGCACTCGAGCGGGGCCGGCGTGAGGCACCGCGAGCGGAGCGAAGCAGGACCCAGCGGAGGCACCGCAAACGCCCGGCTGAGCAGTTGTCGGCCTCATAGTCGGGAGTGCTCCTGCTGGTCGTCCAACCCGGGCGTCGGGTGCGTGCACCCCGGTCCTTAGAGTCCAGGTGGATGCCGGACGGCGACGCTCGACAGGTTCTCGACAGGCGGGGTGTTCGACCAGCGCGAGCCGTACTGCGCGAGCGCGACTGTGTCAAAGCGAAGGCCCGCGATGATCGCGAACGTGTGTCCCTAGTTCGCGTAGATCGTCACCCACTTGCCGGGGCCGGGGTCGCCCATGCTCATCAACTGGCCCGAGACGACCGTCGTTGAGAGGATCCGGGCGGCGGCGAACACGTAGCTGAGCGAGCCCGAGCAGTCGTACGCGGTGTCCTGGAATGTGCCGTGGCCGCCGCCGAAGCGGTAGGGCAGGTGCGCGATCGTGTTGCCGGCCTCGATCATCGCCTGGATTACCGGCGGAGCGTCGACGAAGGTCATCGAGCCCCGCTCCTGGATGGGGCACCGGCGGTCATCGCCGTCAACCGTCTACGCGGCAAGGGTCGCGGACGCGGTCGTATCGACCTCCGTGACGCGCAACCCAAGCTCGGCTCTGACCAGCTCCGCGAACCTCTCAGCGTCCTCCCAACCGCGCTCGCCGCCGCGCACCATCATCACCTCGGTCGCGGGAAACTCGCGCAACCCATCGACCAGGCACCTCATCGGCTGCCCGATGTCGGGGTGACCGCCTGCCTTTACGCCCGCGCCCCTGAGCGTGTTCAACGCCGCATCGAGGCGGCCCTCGGCATCATGCAGCTCGTTATCGACATCATCGGCCAAGGCATGCAACCGCGAGGACGCGATGACCGGGGCGACGAGCAACACTTCAGGCGCTCCATCGCCGCCGCGGTCGCATACCTCGGCGCACAGCGCCGGGTTCTGCAATCCCTCGTTGGCGATCACGAGCACGCGCCGGACTCCATCCGCTGAGGGTTTCGACACGCCCTCAGTGGTCTCGCCGTGTCGCCCCTCGAGCAGCAAGATCAGCCCCAGCAGCCCGCCGAGCGCGAGGACGAACAGCAGCTTTCCAACGAACAGTCCACCGACCTTGCCGATCACCAGATACAGCCCGACGCTCACTGCAATGATCCCAACGACCGCGAGCGTGAACGGGATCCCGATCAGGTCGGAGTGAAGCCAGACATCCACCCTCCGCTTGATCCGAGTCGACTTCATGCCTTCACGCTAAAGCCGACTCGATCGCTTGCCATCGGTAAGTGTCCCGTCTCATTGATGTGGAGAAACCGAGGTTGTCGCCACCGGCGCGCCTCGCCCGTGGCATCCTTACCGCATGACTGTCGACGCAGCCGCTACCGGCACCCGAGCGAGGCGAGCGCCCGCGAAAACACCGCGGAGGTACACGCCTGGCAAGTGGCTGGCCGACGCTGCCCAGCTGGTGCTCGCGACTCCTCGTCTGCTGACGATCTACGGCCGCACGAGGGTCAACCGCCCACTGCGGGAGCGAGTGATGGTGGCGGTAAGCCGCGCCAACGCATGTGGTGCGTGCACAAAAGTGCACGAGGCGTGGGCGCTGCGCACTGGAGTATCAACCGCCGAGCTCGAGCAGATCGGGGCCGGGGAGCTGGCCGCGATGCCCGCCGAGGACCGAGCGGCGATCGTGTACGCGACGGCGCTCGCGGAGTCGCGCTTTGGCCAAATCCCTGATGACGCCCGAGCGCTCGCCGACGCCCATATGGACAGCGAGCGACGGCTGGACATAGAGGCGATCGCGCGGCTGATGACGTTCGCGAACCTCAGCGCCAACAGCCTGAGGGCGCTCTCGGCAGGCATCTGACGCGGGCGCACGCCCGCGAGTGTCGGCTCCGGCGGGCGGGTCGCTGTCTGCAGTCTGCGGGAATGGCTAGTTGGTGGGTTGCAGGATCGCCTCGAGCTCCTGAAGTTGGCGGCGAACGCCGCCGCAGACTTGGTCGCATAGCTCGAACACGCT
Organism: uncultured Solirubrobacterales bacterium; assembly: GCA_963770735.1. Taxonomy (GTDB): domain Bacteria; phylum Actinomycetota; class Thermoleophilia; order Solirubrobacterales; family Solirubrobacteraceae; genus Palsa-465. The sequence continues at coordinate 379,715 of CAVYRB010000004.1, forward strand.
GGGGTCGCTGATCGCGTAGCGGATGTGGTTGCCGTCCTTGGTTCGGCTGACCATGCCGGCGGCGTGCAAGACGCCGAGGTGCTTGGAGACGTTCTGCTGGCTGGCGCCGAGCGCTTCCTGCAGCTCGCCGACGGTGGCGTCGCCCTCGCGTAGCCGGTCGAGCAGTTTGATCCGCATCGGCTCGCCGAGTACGCGGAAGCGCTGCGCCACGAGCTCGATCAGCGGCTCGGGCAAGGGATGGGGCAGGGGCGGAAGTGCGCTCACGGAACGGAGAATAGCACAAGCACACAGTTGTACGGTTGACAAGCTCGGGAGCGAGTGCTACGGTCGGCCAACAAGCTTACTACTGTACGGTTGTGCAGTATGTCCATAGAGGAGCGGGTCAAAATGTCCAGTCGCAAACGGATCGTCATAGTGGGTTCGAGCTTCGCGGGGATGACCGCGGCGCTTGAGGCGCGCAAGCTGCTCGGAGACCGCCACGAGATCGTCGTGCTCGACCCGCGGCCGGATTTCACCTTCATCCCATCGCTGATCTGGCTTCCCTTCGGACTCCGTGACGCCGGGGACATCACCTTCCCGCTGGCGCCGATGTACCAGAAGAAGGGGATCAGGTTCATCAACGCGGCCGCGACCAAGCTCGACCTTGCCGCGCACACGGTCACCACCTCCTCTGGCGAGCAGCTCGCCTATGACCGGCTGTTGATCGGCACCGGCCCGCGGCTGGCGTTCGAGAAGGTCCCCGGCCTCGGGCCGGAAACCGGTTACACGCAATCGGTCTGCAATCTCGACCACGCGCTGCTGGCGCGCGACGCGTGGCAGCGGTTCCTGGAGAACCCCGGCCCGGTCGTGATCGGCACCGCGCAGGGAGGGTCGTGCTTCGGCGCCTCCTACGAGTTTCTCTTCAACATCAAGCACCAGATCAAGAAAGCCGGGCTTGAGGACGTTGCGCCCGTGAAGTTCGTCACCGCGGAGCCGTTCCTCGGCCATTTCGGCCTCGGCGGCGTCGGCAACTCGCAGAGGATGGTCGAGAAGTTCCTCGACCGCCACGGAATCGAGGGCCTGCCGAACACCACGATCAAGGAGGTGCGCGACCACGAAGTCGAGCTGGAGGGCGGTCGCACGCTGCCGTTCGCCTACTCGATGATCGTTCCGCCGTTCACCGGCGTTGACGCCGTCAGGGAGGCAGACGGTCTCGCCAACCCGATGGGCTTCATCCCGGTCGACGAGCGCTACCGCCATCCAGAGCACGAGGATGTCTACGCCGCAGGGGTCGCAATTGCGATTGCCCCACCGGATCCGACGCCGGTGCCTGCGGGAGTCCCGAAGACCGGGCAGATGACCGAGGCGATGGCCAAGGTCGCGGCGCACAACATCGCAGCCGACATCGATGTCGCGGCCCGCAAGAGCCTGCCGCTTGAGGACCTGGGCGCGATCTGCATCCTCGACGCCGGGAACAACGGCGTGATCTTCAAGGCCGAGCACGTGCTTGCGCGCAACGGACACGCCGACGGCAAGGTCCCGAGTGCTCACCTGATGGCCGGCCCGCAGGCCCACTGGGCCAAGCTCGCGTTCGAGCGCATCTTCCTGACCAGCCGCAAGCGTGGCGCACTCGTCCTCTGACCAACTCGAACAAGGAACCCGATGGACTCAACGATCGAACATCTCAGCGACACGACATTCCCCGAGGCGGTTGCCGAGGGCATTTCCGTGATCGACTTCTGGGCTGGCTGGTGCGGTCCCTGCCGGGCGATGGCCCCCCAGTTCGAGCGCGCCGCCGAGCTCCGCCCGAACTACCGCTTTGCCAAGGTCGACGTCGACGCCGAGCCCGCCCTCGCCGGCCGCTACGCGGTCCGGTCGATCCCGACCCTGATGGTGCTCCGCGACGGGCAACCGATCGCCGCGCAGTCCGGCGTGATCGGCGCCGATCAGCTCGTCGAGGCGCTCGACCGCCTGGCGGCAGCCAGCACCGAGACGGCCACCGAGCAGGAGGCGGCGTGATGAACAGCACTAGCCGATGGCCGCTCGAGCGAGTGCTGTTCGCGCTGGCCGGCACCGTCACGCTGCTGTCGGTGGCGCTGACGCTCGCGGTGTCGAAGTGGTTCCTGCTGCTGACCGCGTTCGTCGGCGTCAACCAGTGGCTATACGTCACCGCGGGGGCGTGCCCGGCGTCGATCATCCTGAGCCGTACGTGCCGCCTGCGCTCAGCCGTCTATCGAAGCGGCGAGCGCTCACCGGCGGACACGCAGGAGGTGGCGATCTGATGGCCCTCCTCGAGGAAACGCGGCGCGGCGAGAGCCACCCCCAGGAGGATTACCCGCATGCGGTCAACGTCGGCCCGATCGGCCGGATCGGCCGCTACACGGCGACTCACTTCCGGGTGGTGCTCGTCGGCTGGCTGGTGGTGGCGCTCGGGCTGGGCTTCTTCGCGCCGAAAGTGGAGACCGCGCTGTCGGGCGCCGGGTGGGAGACCACCGGCTCGCAATCGGTGCAGGCCCGGCAGCTGATCGACAAGAACTTCCACGGCCTCTCGAGCTACGCGCTGATGACCGTGATCTACTCGCCGACCCGCACGATCCAGGACCCAGTCTTCAGGGCCGAGGTCGCAAAGGTTGAAAGCACGCTCCGGGCGGACAAGGCCGTGAGGTCCGTGCTCACGCCCACGCCGGGCATCTCGATCTCGCATGATGGCCACACGGCGATCGTCCAGGCTGGTGCGGCCAAAAGCTCGAACGGAATGGTGAAGGCCGCCGACAGCATCAAGGGCAAGCTCGCCGGGCTCTCCGCGAACGGTATTCAGGTACATCTGACAGGAGCCTCCGGGATGTGGTCGGACTTCAACGCGGCCAACCGCTCGGCGATGCTGAAGTCCGAGGTCATCTCCTGGCCCGTGACGCTCGCGATCCTGCTGCTGGCGTTCGGGTCGCTCGTCGCCGCAGGACTGCCGCTGATGCTGACGATGGTGGGGCTGGTCTCGGCGGCCGGAATGCTGTACCTCGGGACGCTGATCACGCCGATCTCGATCTGGGCGATGAACTTCGCGCTGATGTTCGCGCTCGCGCTCGGCATCGACTACGCGCTGTTCGTGGTGCACCGCTTCCGCGGCGCCTTCTTCGGGCACAACATGTCGGCTGTCGACGCCACGGCGGTGACGATGGACACGGCCGGAAAGGCCGTCCTGTTCTCGGGAATCACGGTTCTGATCTCGCTGAGCGCGGTCATGCTCGTACCCTCGCCGGCTTTCCGGTCGATGAGCCTCGGGATCATGCTCGCGGTGATCTTCGTGCTCGCGGCGACGCTGACGCTGCTGCCCGCCGTGCTCGCGAAGCTCGGGTCGAGGGTCGACAAGCTCGCGTTGCCATGGGCGCACTCCGGCGAGCACCGCTCGGCGCGCTTTGCGGCGTGGGGCGAGCGGCTGTGGCGCCAGCCGGTCCGGCACGGCGTCGTCGCGCTCGCGATCCTCATCGGGCTGGCGATTCCGGTCACCCAGCTGAAGACCTCGATGCCGTCGATCAAGGTCGTGCCCACCAACGACGCGTCCCGGGTCGGCTACAACCAGGTGCAAGCCGCATTCGGTCCTGGCGCCACCGGGCCGCTGCAGATCGTCGCCCCGGCAGGGCAGGCCAACGCAGCCGCGCAGGTCGCCAGTCGCGATCGGGGCGTGACGGCGCTGATGCCCACGCAGAGGAGCGGCGGCTATGCGCTGATCACCGCGATTCCCAAGCAGGATCCCTCCAATCCGGCCGTCGCTCAGACGATCGATCGGCTTCGAGCCGAGCTCCCCGCGGGCTCGCTGGTCGGCGGGGCCGTTGCCGAGAACCACGACCTCCAGGCCGCGCTGTCGGCCAAGACCCCGCTCGTGATCGGCGTGGTGATGGGCCTCGGCTTCCTGCTCTTGCTGATCGCGCTCCAGGCGCCGCTGCTCGCCGCGGTCGGCGTGCTCACGAACCTGCTGGCCACCGGGGCCGCGTTCGGAGTGGCGAAGTGGATCTTCCAGGACGGAGCGCTGCATTCGCTGCTCGGATTCCAGCCCCAGGGGTTCCTCGACGCGTGGGGACCGGTGTTCTTCTTCGCGATGATCTTCGCGATCTCGATGGACTACACGGTGTTCCTGCTCTCGAGCGCCAAGGAGCACTGGGACCGCAGCCACGATCCCCACGAGGCGATGGTCGGAGCGCTCGCCCACTCCGGTCGGGTGATCTTCGCCGCCGGCGCCGTGATGGTCGCAGTGTTCTTCACCTTCGCGCTCTCCGGGCCGCTGCCACCGAAGGAGATGGGCATCATCCTCGGCGTCGCCGTGCTGCTCGACGCGGCGCTGATCCGGCTGCTGCTCCTGCCCGTGCTGCTGCGGCTGATGGGGCGCTGGGCCTGGTACCTGCCGCGCTGGGCGCATCGGATCCTCCCCGACGTCACCTTCGGACACACATGAGTCAAGGAGCTGAAATGTCACCACCACAGCTCGAGCTATGGCAGACGGAATGGTGCCCGGCGTCGCATCGGGTGCGCCAGCGGCTGACCGAGCTCGGCCTCTCATTCATCGCCCATCAGGTGGCGGTCGAACCCGGCGCGCGCGCGGAGCTTGTAGCCGCGACGGGCCAGACGACGATCCCGATCCTCTCCGGCGACGACGAGGTCGTCGCCGGAGAGGACGCGATTCTCAGTTATCTGAACGGGCGCTTCACCGAGCCGCACGATGCCTCAGCGCAACGTCAAAAGGCGGCCAAGGCAAAGCACAAGGAACTGGAGGCAGCATGTCCCAAGTTGGCAGCAGCTACACACTGAGCACAACTACCGAGCTGTCGTTCACCGACGCGGTCGCTAGGGTGCGCGAAGAGCTCACGCGCGAAGGATTCGGGGTCCTGTGCGAGATCGATGTCCAGGCGACGCTGAAGCAGAAGCTGGGCGTCGAACGCGAGCCGTACTTGATCCTCGGCGCCTGCAACCCGCCACTCGCCCACGCCGCGCTCGACGCCGAGCCAGAGCTGGGCGTCCTGCTGCCGTGCAATGTCGTCGTTTACGAGCACCAAGGAACGACACATCTCGCCGCGGTCGATGCCGAGCAGATGCTCTCGATCGTCGGCAACGACGAGCTCGCAGCCACCGCGACCGAGGTGAGGCGGCGACTCGCCACGGTTATCGAGCGCGCCGCTCAGGCGTGAGCGCGGGCGAACCGACGATGGACAGCGACGCCTGGGACCATCGCTACGCCGGACGCGAGCTCGTGTGGACGAGCGAAGCCAATCGTTTCCTGGTCGAGGAGAGTGGCGCGCTCGCGCCTGGTCGGGCGATCGACCTCGCCTGTGGTGAGGGCCGCAATGCCGTCTGGCTCGCGGAGCGGGGCTGGCGAGTAACCGGCGTTGACTTCTCAAAGGTCGGGCTCGAGAAGGCACAGCGACTCGCGGATGCACGAGGTGTTCAGGTGGACTGGATCGCTGCGGACTTACTTGACTTCCGGCCCGACCAGCAGGTGTTCGACCTGGTGCTCATCTTCTACCTCCACGTGCCGGAGACGCAACGAACGCCGATCGTCCGTGCTGCTGCGGACGCAGTCACACCAGGCGGAACCCTTTTGCTGGTTGGACACGACAGCAGCAACATCAAACAGGGATACGGTGGCCCGCAGGATCCGACGGTGCTCTACACCGCCGAGGACATCGCCCGTGACCTTCAGGGCAGCGCGCTGCGGATCGAGCGGGCCGAACGGGTCGAGCGGCCCGTCGAGACACCGAACGGACGGCGAGTCGCTCTCGACGCGCTCGTGCGCGCGGCTCGTGACTAGCTCAAGCCAAACTCGGAGAACCGCTCGGTCGCCAAGGCGATCGTCAGATGTGCGCCAGCGCGAGAGCGGAAGCGATCGTCCGGTCTGCCGTAGGCGCGCGCCCCGGATCGCGCGACGGCCATCGTGGTCGCAACGCCGATGCTCGAGCCCGTCCACTGGTTTGGGCTGGGCGTGACGACCGAGCGGGAGGGATGAAGGGGCGGCTCAGGCGCGCGCGAGCGCCAGCAGCGCGGCGAACTCGTCGCGTAGGCCGCGCTCGAGCACCTCGAGGTCGGGGTTGGAGGCCCGGTCGACGTTGACGCCGAACACGAGCTCGCCGTCGTAGGAGATGATCGCCATGCCGATTGCGTGGTCCTTGAACAGCGGTACCAGCGGCACGATCCTGCGCAGCCGTGAGCCGAGCGCGTACAGCCGGAGTTGCGGCCCCGGGACGTTCGTGATCGTGAGGTTGCAGAGCCTCGTCGAGTACAGCATCTCGGCGATCGAGCCGTGGACCACGGGCGGCAGGACGCCGCTGACGCTGATCAGCGTCGAGGCTCCGAGCGCGGCGCTCCCGGACTTGAGCTCGCCAGCGGCGGCCCGGGTCGCCTCGTAGCGGCGGCGGCGATCGGCCTCGCCGATCGGCAGCTCGGCGAACAGCGAGCTCACCTTGTTGCCGAGGCTCTCGTGGTCCTCGCCGCGGAGGTTGACGGGCACCATCGCCCGCAGCGGCCGGTCGAGCTGCTCGCCGCGGTGTTCGAGCAGCGTTCGCAGCGCCCCGGCGCAGGTCGCGAGCACGACGTCGTTGACGGTCCCGCCGAGGCTCTGCTTGACCTGCTTGACCTCGGACAGCTCGAACGGCACCGACACGAACCGCCTGGTCGACCCGATCGGCACGTTCATCGTCGAGGAGCGGGCGCCCAGCACCTCGTCCTTCCAGAGCACCTCGCCCATCGCGGCCGTGGCCTGCCCGGCTTTCAGCAGCCGGCGCGGGTGCAGCGCGGTGCCGACGGTCGCGTCGAGCACGTCGTGAGCGGCGGACAGCGCCGACGGCAGCCAGCCCGGCAGGCGCGAGCGACGCTCCTCGGCGCCGTCCGAGCCCGGCATCCTCGGCGCGCTTCGCGCGGGGCCGGGTGCGGCTCGGCGTCAAGCAGGACGTGGCCGATGTCGACCGAGCCGACGCCGTCGACCATCGCGTGGTGGGTCTTGGTCGCGAGCATCCAGCGCCCGTCCTGCAGCCCGTCGACGAGCGTCATCTCCCACAGCGGCCGCGAGCGGTCCAGGCGGTGCGACCAGAAGTCGCCCAGCCAGTCGTCGACCTCCGCGTCGCCGCCGGGGGCCGGGAGCGCCGCGCGGCGGACGTGGGCGCGCAGGTCGAAGGCCGGGTCGACGATCCAGGCCGGCCGCTGCAGGCCGTGCACGCGCTCCTCGGAGAGCCGCATGCGGAAGCGGGGAAGCCCGCCGAGGCGCTCATGGAGCAGCTCCAGCAGCGCGTCGAGCGACGGGGGCCCACCGGTCTCCGGCAGCGGCTCGAAGATCAGCGCGCCGCCGATGTGCATCGTCGCGCCGTCCTCGTGCTGCTCGAGCTCGAGGAAGGTGGCGTCCAGCGAACTCAGCCGTTCGTCGGTCTGCTGCATATCGGGACACTACGGCGACGCGCTGATGCCGCCGCCAGCGTGTAACCCCGCACACTCGCTAGCCGCGAACTACCGATCGAGATCAGCGGCGAGTACGGACGCGCGCGGCCGCCGCGCGCCGCTAGCGTCGGCTTGTGGACGATCTTCGTGGAACGAACGCGCTGCTGACCGGCGCGGCCGGCGGGCTCGGCGGGCACATCGCGCGTGCGCTCGCCACGCGGGGCGTGCGGATCGCCGCCTCCGGCCGCCGGATCGAGCCGCTCGAGCGGCTGTGCCGCGACCTGCGCCGCAACGGCACCGTTGCCGAGCCGGTGATCGCCGACCTCTCCGACCGCGAGCAGACCGCCGGGCTCGTGGAGCGCGCGGAAGCGATCGTCGGACCCCTTGACCTGCTGATCAACAACGCCGGGCTCGAACCGCCCGGCGCCTACACCGCGTTCACCGACGCGGAGCTGCTCGAAATCGCCGAGGTCAACCTGCTGGCCCCGATGCTGCTCACCCGGCACGCGCTGCCGGGAATGCTCGCGCGGGGCCGCGGACACGTCGTGATGATCTCCTCGCTCGCAGGCCGCGGCGGCAACGCCTTCAACGTCCCGTACGCCACGACCAAGGCCGGGCTGGTCGGCTGCGCACGGTCGCTGCGAGCCGAACTCGAGGGCACGCCCGTGAGCGCGAGCGTGATCTGCCCGGGGTTCATCGCCAAGGATGGGATGTACGCGGACATCCAGCGCGAGTTCGGGGTCAACGCCCCGGTCGCGCTGCGTGCGGTCGACCCCGACCGGGTCGCGGACGCGGTCGTGCAAGCGATCACCGGCGACCGGCCCGACATGCTCATCACCGGCTGGCCGATGCGGCCGCTGCTCGCGATCCAAGAGCTCGCGCCGCGGCTCGCCGAGCGTCTGATCGTCGCCACCGGCGCACCGAGGTTCTTCCGGAAGGTCGCCGAGCTCACCGGTCGCGGCCTCGTGATCGGAAACGCCCGAGAGCGCAGACCACAACTCGGGACCGCTGGCCCGGAACGAGCCGACCGCGTAGCGCGCAGCGCCAACGACGCGAGGGCACGCCGAGCGCGGTCCCGTGCGGATCGACACCTCGACGGGGTGGCCGGACACGTTGGTCACCGGCGCGAGGTCAAGGACGACTCACCCGCGCCGCGCCCGGGCCCGGACCGACGCGCACGAGTCAAACGAGCTGAGCAGCGTCACACGGTGCTCGAGCCGCTCACCGGGGAGAGCGCCGGCGTGAATGGCGCCACCGCGGCCGGCGTGCCGGGATCCGCCGCGATCGGGCTCCAATTCTCGCCGCGTGCCACGTCGCGATCCACGCAGTGAACGGGTTGCCCGCGAGCGCCGGGGCTCCGCGTCGGACGATCGCATTGAGCCTCCAGCCAGCGTGGACCCGACGATTGGCTCGGCGACACAGCGCTCGCGGTCCATGAGCGCCCACAGCAGGCCAGGCCATCCCTGGCCGTTCCGCCGGCCATCCCTGGCCGGCGGGCGACGACCTCTCGCGGCGACCTCACTCCCGCTGAAACACCGACTCAAGCTGTCCTCGCGGCGGTCCTTCGACCCGGCTCGCACGTGATCGACGTCGGTGCGCACCGAGGTGACGTGCTCGAGCACATGATCCGACTCGCGCCGGAAGGACGCTACCTCGCCTATGAGCCGATCCCCGATCTCTCACGCCAGCTCGTCGCGCGTTTTCCGGACGCGGTCGTACGCCAGGCGGCGCTGTCTGATGAAACCGGCCACGCCACCTTCCATCACGTTCTCTACCAATCGGCGTACAGCGGGCTCCGTCTCCGCGAAGGCATCCCGGGAGAAGGTCGGGTGGACTCGATCGACGTGGAACTCCACCGCCTCGACGACGACCTCCCGCACGACTTCCAACCAGCGCTAATCAAGGTTGACGTCGAAGGCGCAGAAGTCAGAGTCTTCCGAGGCGCGAGCGAGACGCTCCGGCGTCGTCAACCTGTGCTCATGTTCGAGCACGGGCACTCGGGTCTGTACGAGACCACCTCGGACGAGCTCTGGGATCTTCTGAACGACTGCGGGTATCGGATCTTCAATATGGAGGGCGCCGGTCCGTACACCCGGGAGCAATTTCGCACACCTGCCCCGGAATGGAACTACTTGGCGGTGCCCTCATAGAGAGACTCGCTTCCACTTAGCGGCGAGCAACTCGCAACGGACGAGCATCGATCCTGCGAGCCATCCAGTAGACGCGCTTATCAAGTCGCTGAGCGGTCGCAAGGTCGACGATGGGAGTTGCGACGCGGAGGCAAACGATGACGCGCGGCTGCTCCTTGATGACGGCACGACTGTGGCAATCGACGCAGCGCTGAATACGGATCCGAAATCGGTTGAGCTCGCCACAGCGCTGGGCCGTCCGCCATGGCCGCGTCTGCTCGTACGGATCGGCGGTCGGGAGCTCTGGCCGTTCGAGGACGCTGATTAGCCCGGCGGCCTGCGACGAGCGATACCGCGACCCGAGCCGATCCACGACCGCGACGTGGCGAGTAGGATCTGATGGGAGAGGCAGGTAGGCGCCCTGGGCCCGCCGCCGTCGCGCCTGTACGTGCCAAATAGGAGTCCGTGAGATGGACCAAGTGCCATTGCGCGCAGCACCTGAGACCCACCCGGCCAGTCGGGTCTATCGAACATTCACCGGGATGTTCGTGTTTGGTCCGCCCGCGCTGCTGGCCGTGTCATTCCGCAAACGCTGGTTTCTCGCCACCCCGGCCAACCGTCGTATCTTCGCCGTGTCCTACCTCCTGAGCGGGTTCGGTATCACGGCGGGCTACCACCGACTGTTCACGCACCGGAGCTTCCGCACCTACCCGCTCATCCGAGGCATCTTCGCCGTTCTCGGTTCGACGGCGATTCAGGGATCGGTCCCGGACTGGGTGGCGGATCACCGCAAGCACCATGCCTACGCCGATGAAGCCGGCGATCCGCATAGCCCTCACGTCGGCCATGAGGGCGGCCCGATACGAGGGTTCGTCCATGCGCACTTCGGTTGGCTGTTTGCCGACGAGAAGGCATCGCGGCATCGCTATGTCCCGGACCTGCTGAATGATCCCGTCGTGATGGAGGTGCACCGCCGGTTCGCCCTCATCGTCCTCTTGAGTTATTTTGTCGCGCCGTTCACGGCTGGGCTGCTCGTTACGAGAAGGCTTCGTGGTGGGCTGACGGGTTTCCTGTGGGGCGGTCCGCTGCGCGTGTTCTTCGTGCACCACGCCACGTGGAGCGTGAACTCGGTCTGCCATCTTTGGGGCAAGCGTCCTTTCGAGACCCGGGATCAGAGTCGAAACAACTCGTTGGTTGCACTGGTCGGACTTGGCGAGGGCAATCATCACAACCATCACGCTTTCCCGAGATCGGCCAAGCATGGCCTGCAGCGGTGGCAGTTCGATCCGACGTGGTGGCTCATCTGGACGATGGAGAAGACGGGCCTGGCATGGGACGTGCAGCGCGTCACCCCTACGGCGATGGAACGCAAGCTGATAGCGAAGCCCGACAAGGTCACGGGTCGACACGCGTCGCCTGCTGACCCGATACCTGACCGCGGCGCGGCCCAGGTTCCGTAGGCAGGCACGGAGGGACAGGCGCAAACGATGGAGTGCGGACTTCGTCTGGACGGAGGGCGATCTGAGCCGGCAAGACCCCGCGCCGAACCGCGTCGCGGTACTGCCTGGGCGACCGCGACTGAGTTCGTCGAGTGTACGCTCGGCTCGAGGTTTACCGGATCGGTGCGAGCAGGAGAAGGGCACTGAGCGGATGTTTGAGCGATTCACAGAAGAAGCGCGCGGTGTAGTCGTCCTGGCGCAGGAGGAGGCGCGGACGCTCAGGCACAACTACATCGGGACGGAGCATCTCCTGCTGGGGCTCCTGCGCCAGGAAGACGAGAACGATTCTTGGCGGCCGCTGCAGTCGCTCGGGGTGAGTTTGCAGGAGACCCGCGAGAGCGTGACGAGACTGGTGGGCTCCGCCGAGGAGGCGACGTCCGGAGCGGTGCCGTTTACACCGAGGGCGAAGAAGGTGCTGGAGTTGTCGCTGCGAGAGGCGCTGAGCCTTGGGCATAACTGGATTGGTTCCGAGCACATCCTGATGGGCTTGGCTCGCGAGAACGAGGGCGTTGCCGCGCGGATTCTGTTGGAGTTCGGCGTGGACGCGGAGGAGATCCGCACGCAGGTGACATTCCAGGTCGGCTCCACACCTAGCGTGCCTTCGGCTTCCCACGTTGTGGTCGGCGGCGCGCCGCGGGTCCCGGTAGACCTCGCGTGGTTTGACGGTTTGGGCGAGTTGCTGCCGCAGTTGGCGCGGGAGATTCGGCAGGAGCTTGTGCGTGAACCCGACTTGGGCGATCTCCTGCTGGCGATCGCTTGTGCTCGCGAAACGCTTGCCGGTGAGGCGCTGCGCGAGGCCGGGGTCGATCTTGATGTTCTCTGGGGCATGCTTGAGCGAATTCGCCAGCGGCGGGCGGAAGAGCGTCAGGCGCTGATGGCGAGGATCGACGATGTCCGCGTGCGCAAGGCGCTGGCGATTAAGCGCCAAGAGTTCCCGGAAGCGGCGGCGTTGCGGGATGAGGAGCGTGAGCTGTCCGATCGGGCACGTTCGCTGGCGTCGCCCGGGCCGGAGGTCGTGCGAGAGCTACGACGTCGCCTCGGCCTCCCAATTCCGGCGAGCTAATGGTGTTGTTCCGCCCCGGTCTCGAAAGCTGGTCTGGGCGGTCCGTCCATCGAGGCTTCGCTCGGCCTGCGCGAGCGATTCGCCGGCGGCGTGCTGCTGCTCCACGCGCAGCCACTGACCCGGATCGCGCAACTGTGCACCAGCGACATCACGATGACCGCCCGCGGCGAGACCGCTCGCCGAACGACTCGGCATCCACCAAGCCCGCGCAGCACAACGGGCGCGCGCCGACGGCGCCACCTACAGCGGCTACGTCGAGCTGCGCGCGTGACGTCGGCGACGTTCCGTACGCGGATCCCTTACATACATGGCTTGTGATCCGGCGGGGGTATCACGATCGCCTGGGAACACAGCGCCACGAGATCCTTGGGCGGCCCGAAGCCCGCGCCGGTCCGACGTCGGGCACTCAGCGCCTGGTCTCGTACCTGGTCAGGACCACGCCGTCGGGAAACGTCCGGGTCTCCACCAGGGTCAGGTTCATCCAGTTGTCCAGGGCCGTAAAGAACGGCGTGCCGCCGCCCACCAAGACCGGCGCGGTGGCCAGCACGTACTCGTCGATCAGCCCGGCCCGCATGGCCGCTGCGGCGAGTGTGGCGCCGCCGATGTCAATGGGGCCGCCATCCTCGGCCTTGAGCCGGGTAATCTCGGTGACCGCGTCGCCGGTGACCAGGCGGGTGTTCCAGTCGACCGTGCTGACCGTCGAGGAGAACACCACCTTCGGCATGTCCTGCCAGCGGCGGGCGAACTCGATCTCCGCCGGTGTGGCGCCGGGCTGCCGGTCGGCGGTCGGCCAGTGGGAGCTCATCGTCTCCCACAGTTTGCGCCCATACAGCGCCAGGCCCGTCGCCCCAACCCGGTCAGACCACCACTGGAACAGCTCGTCGCATGGCACGCTCCAGCCGAGGTCGTCGCCGGGAGCGGCGATGTAGCCGTCCAGGCTCACGTTCATGCCAAAGGTCAGTTTCCGCATGACGTCAGCCTCCCATAAGTCGGCATTTCGGCGTACAGACCAGCACGGCGCGGAAGAATCATCGGTCAGGCCACACCGCGGGTGGTTGACCACCACGCCAAGCGGATGCGGCGTACGGAAGGGAACCCCCCACCGACACGCTCATTCCCCTGAGCCGGCACTTCGCTGCCAAGCGGCGCCGACCTGTCCTACATCGACCTGAGCAGCGCCGACCTGCTCGGCGCCGACCTGCGTTATGCCGCGTTCAAGTCGGTCAGCGCCGGCGGGCTTGGCACCTGCGGGGTGCGGACCGACGAGACGATGGACTGCTGGGGCGCGTACTACTAGTAGGCGCGGGCGCGTTCAAGTCGGGCGCGTTGAAGTGGCGTTCGGCGATCTTCCCGCCGCCCCCGGTTAGCGGGTTCGCGCTGAGCCCTCCTTCCCGTGGGCTCTGGCAAGTTCGCTTTGACGCGGGTTCAAATCCAGTCTCCCCCGACCGACACGCCCGCTGGGATGTTCCTGGCGGCTTAGGCTCCTGGCGAGTGGTGGGATCGCTATTCCGAGTGGCTGATGTTGGCGTGGGTGGCGGCGCGCAGATAGTCGCGTAGGCGTGGCTGCTCGTGTGTGTCAAGTGCGTTGATTAATCGCCGAAGGGCCTCGAATGCCTCGGGCCCGACGGCGTCGAGCAGCCGAGCCTCGATCGTCCGTGCGCCGTTGCCGTGAGCGGCGAGATACGCGTGTGCCCGGGAGGTGAGCACGATCTCTTTCTCGCGGCGGTCGCTCGCTGAGCGCGTGAGTGTCACGTAGCCCCGCTCGCGGAGGCTGGCGACGATCTTGCTCGCGCCCTGGCGGGTGATCGCGAGCTCCCGGCCGATCTGCGAGATCGTCGCGTCTGAGGATCGAAGGCAGATCCGCAGCACCCGCCCGTCCGGGAACCGGCTGTCCGGGAAGCCGGCCGCGGCCATCTCCGCCTCCAGTGCGAGCCGGTAGCCGATCCAGGCTCGGCGCAGGGCGGGGCCAAGCGCGAGATTGTCAACCATGGTTGACATTCTACGCGGTGTGCATTACTACTCCTCCTCTGCCGAGCGCGGAGCCGCCCATGCCGAGCGCCACAATCACATCGAGACCTCACACGCCAATCCCGCCTCGCTCTAGTTGCCTGTTGTCCCCCACGCGGCTCAACTGCCGCGTGTCCGAGGAGGGACCACAGCCGATCCCGCAAACCTGCCGAATCTCAACGTGCGCCCCCGCTCCGCGTGCGGGGAGAGCCGAGCGGCGCATCGGGGTGACGGTGGCGGGGCTTCTTACCTGCGTTGCGCTCGTGCTCGGTGGCCAGGCGGAGGTCGCCGCGGCGAAGCCGTGGTTTCGGGAGAGCGACATCGCCACCCACTCGCCATCCGTCGGCCGCTGCGGGAACGCGTCGCGCAAGACGCGGGACATCGGCGGCGAGGCCGTGGCGGTGTTCGACGTCAACGGCGACCGGATCCCGGACATCGTGATCGTCAACGGAACCGACTACTACTTCGTCGCCCTCGGGCGCCGGAACCGCAATGGCTCGGTCTCCTACCCCAAGGCCGCGACGCCGTACCGGATCGGCGTACCGGGCGATCAGCGGGTCGAGAAGAGCAAGGCGCTCGGACTGACCGACTTCAACCGAGACGGCAAGCTGGACCTGTACATCGGCAACTCCGGCGACGGGTCGCTCGATCTCAAGAACCCCCGCGACCTCGCCAACGCCTACAACCCAGCCAACCTCGACACCAGCCACCTGTGCGAGTACCACGGCTACCGCACATACCTGAACCAGGGCAACGGCACGTTGCGCTACAAGAACCTCGGCGCGGACGTGAACGGGGACACCCGCACGCCGCTGTTCGCGGACTTCGACGGCAACGGCACCCAGGACATGCTGGCGTTCAACGCCCCCTATTACGGCATCTGGTGGGGGAGCAGCGACGCCCCGAACTCGCTGCTGCCCGGCAGGCGGAACGGAACGTTCGCCGGCAACATCCTCCAAGGCGCGATCGTGGGGGCGCGCGGCCGGCCCGAACGCAACCTGTTCCAGAATAGGTACGGTCAGGCGATCGTCGACGTCAAGGGCGCGGTCGTGCGGGACTTCGACGGCGACGGCAAGCCCGACGTGATCGCCGCTGCCTACTCCGACGTGTGGGACGGCATTCAAACGCCCCCGCTGGCGCCCGCCTCGGCAGCGGGCGCGCGCGTGGATCTAAACCACGACGGCATCCCCGACGGCGGCTGGCAGGGGGCCTGGCCGCACGGAATCATCGCGCTGGACAACATCTCCACGCCCGGGCACGTCCGCCTCCGGGACGAGAGCGCGACCGCGACCGACGAGGGGCTGGGATACGGCGACCGGATGGACGCGTACGAGACGATCCCGGTTGACCTCAACAACGACGGCAAGCTCGACCTGGTGGCCATCGGCATCCGCAATTTCACGGGCTTCGACTCGCTGCGTTACCAGACGCCGATCATCAGGGTCTACAAGAACGTCTCGACTCCGGGCCGCCTGCGCTTCGTCGACGTCACCAAGCGCTCGGGCCTCGAGTTCATGAACCAGCCTGCGCAACTGGGTCGGGCGACCGACGGGCAGTACCCGATCACGATCCCGAACACGATGCTTGGCGGCGGCCCACTGGTGCTCGAGCCGAACCTCAGCGCGGGCGCCGCGATCGATCTCAGCAACGACGGCCGGCCCGACCTGGTGCTGGTCGACCGGCAGTTCACCAGCCGCAACCCGCTCACCGGACAGGAGTTCGCGCCGTGGGTGTTCAGAAACGACGGCAACTTCCACTTCACGTGGATCAAACCGTCCGTGACCGGGCTGATCCACACCGCGCGCGAGATCAGCTACGGCGATCTCAGCGGCAACGGACGCGAGGACCTCGTGATGGTCAACGGCAGCGGCGGCGGCCAGACCGTCGAGGACAACAACTACGCGTGGTGGAACCAGATCCGCAACCGCAACCACTGGATCGAGATCCGGGTCCGATCGGCCAGCGGTCCGCTCGGACCGCTCGGGCTCGGCGCGAAGGTAACCGTCTACCGCGCGGGCACCCGCCAGATCCTCGGCGACGACGAACTGCGAACCGACTTCGGGTATCGCTCCCGCCGTGACGCCGTGCTGCACTTCGGTCTTGCCAACGTCCGCTCCGTCGACGTCCGCGTGCAGGGAGCCGGACTGGGATCCCTGGTGACCGTTCACGACCTAAAGGTCGACCGCGCGGTGACGATCACGATGCCGCCACAGCCACCCACCCACCGTGCACGGAGGCACGCATGAGCAAAGCGGCGCGTTCACCCTCACCTCGGCGCCATTCGGCAGCAATCGGCATCCCGGTCACGCTCGCTTCAGGAACCTCAAACCGAACGCCGCGAACACCAGGACAATCCCGACGTTTACCAGCAGGCGCTCCCAGAACCGATGCCTGAAGAACAAGACGTCCACGCAAACCACGACGGCTACCAGCGCGAGCACGTAGAGCACGACGCCTGCCTGCTTTCCCATCGTTCCAATCTACTGCTCGAGGACCGCGTCGCGGCCAGAGATGAGGCCGCCGGCCGGCAGCATGTCGGCCCGCTTCCCACGCAGCGTCATCGGCGAATAGCTCTCGACCGCCCGGCAATTCGCTGCTCCTGAGAGCTTCATAGCCGCCCTCGGTGTGCGATCGGTGGTTCAGGCGGGCGCGCCGCCCTCAGGCGGGTTGGCGTGCGAGCTGGTCGAGCGCGATCTCCTCCTCGAACGAGAATCCGGCTTCGAGCGCCCGCCGGACTGGACAGGCCTCGGCGACTTTGCGCAGTCGCTCGACCTGATCAGGGGTGAGACCCTCCGGGAGGTGAACGGACACGTTGACGTCCCTGGGGACCGTCTCGGTGTCGTAGGTGACGTCGACGCAAACGTCGCCGAGCTGCCAGTCGCGGCGCTGCGCGTAGAGGGCGATCATCGTCGAGATGCACGAGGCGAGCATCGCCGGGAGCAGCTCGTGCGGAGCCGGAGCCGTGTCGGTTCCGCCCAGGCCGTTCGGCTCGTCGGTGATCAGCGCGTGGCGCCCGTTGACGTCGATCTCGCTGCGGAGGCTCCCTTCGACAGTGCGTGCACTGGCGGTAAGGACGCTCATGACGCGTGTCCAAACTTGACCTTGGGCAGGATCCGGTACGCCCAGCTGGGCAGGTACCACGCCGATCGGCCCATCAGGCGCAGCAGCACCGGCAGGAGAAGCAGCCGAATCAGCGCCGCGTCCAGGAGCACGGCGACGCCGAGGATGATCCCCATCTCCTTGGGCGGCAGCGGTCCGGAAAGCGCGAACGTGAAGAACACCGCGACCATCACGGCGCCGGCGGCGAAGATGACTCGGCCGGAGTGCGCGACGGCACCAATCATCGCCGCCTTGGGGTCGTGGGTGTGGTCCCAGTGCTCCTTGGCCGTTGAGAGCAGGAACACCGTGTAGTCCATCGAGATCGCGAAGATCATCGCGAAGAAGAACACCGGCCCCCACGCATCGAGGAACCCCTGGGGCTGAAAGCCGAGCAGGGAGTGCAGCGCGCCGTCCTGGAAGATCCACGTCGCGACCCCGAATGCCGCGCCGGTGGCCAGCAGGTTGGTCAGCACACCGACCGCTGCGAGCAGTGGTGCTTGTAGGGCGAACAGGAGGAGCAGGAACCCGAGTCCGAGTACTACGCCGATGACGACCGGTGTCTTGGCGGAGAGCGCGGACTGCAGGTCGTGGTTCTCGGCGACGGCTCCGCCGACGAGGGCACCGGCAGGCAGATGGGCGTGGAGCCGGTCGATCGTCGCGCCGACCGCCGGGTTGGACGGATCTTGCTGGGGGATCGCGGTGATCAGCGCGTAGCGGCCTGAAGCCTGGGTGGGCAGCAGCGCCGCGATCCCTGGATCGCGATGTACGGTCTGCGCGGCCGCTTGCGCCCGCGCTCCAGGCACCACGATCTGCAGCGGGCCGACGGCGCCGGGCCCGAAGGCGCGCTGCACCTGGTTGTAGCCGACGCGCGAGGCGTCGGAGGCCGGCACGACCTTGATCGATGGCATCGCGGTATGGAGCTGGGTGACGGGCAGCGCGAGCCCGACCAGGATCGCCAGCGCGACCAGGCCGTATCGGATCGGCTGGCGCCACAGCCGCTCGCCCCAAGCGGCAAACCGCGCCGAGCGGTGCTCGCCGGAATGGACCCACTTGAGCGCGAGCTTGTCCACTCGGGTTCCCAGTCTGGCCAGCACCGCCGGCAGCAGCGTCAGCGTCGCCGCGAGCACGAAGCTGACCGCGAGCATGATCCCGAGGCTCATCGACCGGAATGCCGGTGACGGGACCAGCATCACCGCACTGAGTGAGATCAGCACGGTCACGCCGCTGAACAGCACCGCCTTGCCGGCCGTATCCATCGCCACCGCGGTTGCGTCGGCTGGTGAGAGGTCGTGGCCGAACAGAGCGCCGCGGAAGCGGTGCACGACGAACAGCGCGTAGTCGATCCCGAGCGCGAGCGCGAACATCAACGCGAAGTTCATCGCCCAGATCGAGATCGGCATCACCAGCGTCCCGAGATACAAGAGACCGGCCGCCGAGGCCAGCCCGACCATCGTCAGCATCAGCGGAAGCCCGGCCGCGACGAGGGAGCCAAAGGCGAGCAGCAGGATCCCCAGCGTCACGGGCCAGGAGATGACCTCCGACTTCAACATTGCGGTCCGGTTGGCGGCGTTGAAGTCAGACCACATCCCTGCGGCGCCAGTGAGATGCACCTGCACGCCTGCGCTCGAGAGCGCGGCCAGTTTGACCTTGACGTCACCGGCGGCCTTGACCATCCCGTTGGAGCTCTTCGCGGCGCCCGCCTGAACGATCGCGGTGTGACCATCACGACTGATCGAGACGCCCGGCGAGGGTGCGATCACACCCTCGACGGCACGGTCGGCGTTGAGCGTGTGCTCGACGTTCCTGAGCACGGCTCGGAAGGCCGGATTGGTGACCGTCTTGGACGGCGAGTAGACAACCGTCATCAGTGCGTAGCTGGACAGCCCCTTGAAGTGCTTTTCGATCAGCTGACGCGCCTGGACCGATTGGGAGCCGGTGGTCTCCCACCCGGCGCCCGACAGCGCCGTCTCGACCCTCGGCGCGAAGAATCCCAGAACGAGGGCGATGACCAGCCAGCCCACAAGGACACCTCGGAAGTGTGTGGCGCTGAAGCGCCCAAGCCGACCGATCGGACCAACATTCACCCCGCGCGGGTACGCCTCCGCGGCGGGCGCAGTGGCAGGCGCTTGCTGGCCCTCCAGGATCGCCATCAGAGCATCACCTCGGTCCGGCGTTTGCGCGCCGTGCAACTTAAACGACTCCACAACTGTAAAGTGGTGGACATGTACAGGCAACTGTAATGCGGCCCGTTCCGCTTGTCAACTACACAACTGTTTGTTTGTGGTATTCTGCGGATGATGAGCAGTACTCCGCCCGTCTCGCAGCCGCTTCCCGATCCGCTGGTTGAGCTCGTTGCGCAGCGCTTCCGGGTGCTGGGCGAGCCGATGCGAATCAAGTTGCTCGACCGGATGCGCGAGGGTGCCGCCACCGTCACGGAACTCCAAGAGGCGCTCGGCGCCTCCCAGCAGAACGTCTCAAAGCACCTCGGGATCCTCCACGCGGCCGGGATGGTCAGCCGCACCGAGGAGGGCAACCGTGCCCGCTACGCGATCAGCGACCCGAGCGTGTTCGAGCTCTGCGACCAGGTGTGCGGCGGCGTCCGCCGCCAGGTGCTGGAGCTCGAGCAGATGCTGCAGCCAACCGCGTAACCATCACGCGATGTCCTCGACCGCGCAGCTACGACGACTTCCCCGGCGCGGGCAGACCTGCCAAGTACCCCAACCTGTCGCCGCGGGGCTGTTCGAGGTCGATGCCACCTGGGGCACGGTGCAGCCGATCGAGCTGGCGCCCGGCGTGCGCACGGTCGGCGAGCTCGAACTCATCGAGCACCTGCGGCGGGGTTTGCCCGTGATCGACACGCGGCTTGAGCACTTCAGCCGCGAGGGGACGATCCCCGGAGCGCGCCCGATCCCTCACGAGCAGATCCTCGACCGCCACGACGAGCTCGACCCAAGCGTGCCCGCGGTGTTCTTCTGCAACGGTCCCCAGTGCGCGGCCTCCCCCGACGCAATCCACAAGCTGCTCGACGCCGGTTACCCCGCCGAGGCGATCCTCTACTACCGCGGTGGAATCCACGACTGGATCACCCTTGGTTACCCGCTGCGACCCGGAGGAACCGGAGCAGGCTAGGCCCCTTTGGATCGGAGAAGCGAGCAAACGTGTTCGCGAATGTGCGGAGTCGCGTGCTGCTGACTCTGAGGACCAGGAGCAGCCTGGGGCGGCGATAGCGGCTCCTGCTTTCTCGTCCGGGTTGTCAGGCGATAGCGAGGAACGCGCGGGCTGCCGCGGAGAGTGGGCTGTCGCGGTGCACTAGGCCGACTTCGCGTGTGATCTTGGGGCGAGCGGGGCGGACGATCGCCCCCCGCCGTTGCGCTTCGCGGGCCAGTTGTGCGGGCAGCAGTGCGGCCCCGGCGCCGGCGAGCACGAGCGGGACGATCGCCTCGCGCGCAGCGGTCACGACCGCGATCTGAGGGGTGACGTTGACGGCGGCGAGCGCCTGCTCGAGCAGGATCCGCGTGGAGGTGCCGGGAGGGCTGACGACGAGCGGAGTGTGCGCGAGCTCGCGCGCTCCGAGGGGACGCTTGGGCTGGGCGTCCGCGCCGGGTGGGAGGACGAACAGCAGCTCTTGCTCGCCGAGTGGATGCGATGTCAGCTCGCCCCCCGCGAGCGGAAGGTGGGCGGCCCCGAGCTCGCAGGCGCCTTCTCGTACGAGAGCGCGGACTCCGTCGGCGCTCTCGGGCTCGAGCACGCGGACCTGCACGCCGGGGTAGCGGTCTCGGAAGCGCCCGATCAGGGTCGCCATCGGGTCGACCGCGAGCGTGGCCAGTGCGGCGATCTCGAGCGTCCCCTCTCTGAGCTCGACGACGCCGCTGATCACGTTGCGTGCCTCGTCGATTGCTCTGACGATCTGGCGCGCCGGACCGACGAACGCCTCGCCCGCTGCGGACAGGCGCAGCCCCCGGCCGACGCGGTGAAACAGCTGGACGCCGAGCTCTCGCTCGAACACGCGTAGCGCCTGTGAGAGGGATGGCTGCGCGACGTGCAGGCGCTCGGCGGCGCGGGTCACGCTGCCCTCGTCGACGACGGTGAGGAAGTAGCGGAGCCTCCGCTCGTCCATAGGTAATTGCAGTAAAGCGCATTCAAGACTCGTCTTTGACCTATGCCGCGGACTTCGCTGCAATGAAGTCAGATGGACGGGTGGCCATCACCTCGCTCGGTTCGCGAGCATCTACTGACCGAGCCTCGCCGGCCCGAGAGCATCCGGACCAGTCCCCGCGCCTACTGGTACGTGGTGGGCACGGTGTGCATTGGCGCGTTCATGGGCCAGCTCGACGCGAGCATCGTCACGCTGGCGCTTCCGCGTCTGGGGCAGGACCTGCACGCGCACGTCGGTGCGGTCGAGTGGGTCGCCCTCTCCTACCTGCTCGTACTGGTGGCGACGGTCGCGATCGTCGGACGGATCGCGGACGCGGTCGGGCGAAAGCTTCTCTACGTCTACGGCTTCGGCGTGTTCACGGCCGGGTCCGCGCTCTGCGGGCTGGCGCCGACCCTCGGCGTGCTGATCGCCGCCCGGGTGCTGCAGGCGCTCGGCGCTGCGATGCTGCAGGCAAACAGCGTCGCGTTGATCACCGATGCGACGCCGCGGCCGCAGCTCGGCCGGGCGATCGGCATTCAGGGCACCGCCCAGGCGCTCGGTCTGGCGCTCGGCCCCGCCGTCGGCGGCGCGCTGATGGCGCTCGGCGGGTGGCGACTGATCTTCCTCGTGAATATCCCCGCGGGCGCGGTCGGACTGGTGCTCGGCTGGGTGCTACTCCCACGCAGCCGCTCGCGCAGGCCGATCGGGAAACAGGATCGCTTGGGCGCCGTCCTGCTCGCGATCGCCGCCGCCGGACCGATGGCGTACCTGTCGCTCGGGGGCCACGAGGGCTATGCCAACCCCGTGCTGCTGCTCGCGCTGAGTGGCGGGATCGCGGCGTCGGTTGCGTTCGTGCGGCGCGAGCGCCGCCTCGAAGACCCGCTGATCGACCTCACGTTGTTCGCACGTCCGGCGCTCCGGGTCGGGTTGAGCACCGGGCTGATCTCCTACCTGGTGCTGTTCGGAACGCTGTTCGTCGTGCCCTACTACCTGACCGCCGGCCATACCGGCGCCGCGCAGATCGGACTCGAGCTGTCCGCCCTGCCGATCGCGCTCGGGATCGCCGCTCCGATCGCCGGCCGGCTGCTCAACGACTCGCGAGAGCGCCTGCTGACCGGCGGAGGGATGCTCCTGACCGCGGCCGGCCTGCTCCTGATCGCAGTCCGGCATGACACGGCGGGACTGCTCACCGGCCTCGCGCTCGCGGGGCTGGGACTCGGAGCGTTCACCCCGGCGAACAACGCCACGATCATGGGAGCGTCCCCGAGCGGGCACACAGGCGCCGTCGGCGGCGTGCTGAACATGACCCGCGGATTCGGTACCGCGCTCGGAGTCGCGATGGCGGGTGCGCTGTTCATCGCGGCCAGTGCCGGCGGCCACGCCGCAGGCTCCGCCGGTAGCGCAGGGAGGGGCCTCGCCGTCGCCGCCGCTGCGCTGGCGTGCCTTGCGCTCGTCGTCGGTGTCGGGCTGCTGGTTCGGCGGACGCGCCCTGCTACCTCCACTATCGACGGCTTGATCAGCGACGGCCGGTCGGTGGCCAGCGCTGGCTCATCAACCTGTAAAGGCCGGTGGAGCTAGCGGTTTGTTTGGCCGTGAAACCTGTGGTGAAAAGGTCTCCAAATAGCTGCTGGGCATGTTCGTCGAGGTTGGGAGGTAGATGCCCATTACCTTGTTTCGGTAGACGGTGTTCCCGGTGACGGTCTTGCAGCCACCGGTACACAGCGAGCTGGTGCGGACGCCGACCGGGAACCAGCGGGCCGGGCCGAATGTGTGGTTGCGGTTGACTGCGATGTGGCCCATCCCCACCTGGTCGTCCGCCGTCTGCGCTACGACGTTGAAGCCGCCAGGGACGCCGGTGATTCCCTCGAAGTGGGTGAGCAGCGTCGGCTTGTTGGCGAAGCTGAAGTATCTCCGTGCGCCGAAGATTCCGGTCCGTTCGTTGTAGTTCATCAGGAATGCGCGCTGGAGGACCTTCGGGTGCTGTCGCACCGAGGTGCCGCCTGCAAGCGTGTAGTTGGGACTGCGATCCCCGCCGTTCTGCCAGATGCCGTAGAGGGTGGTCCCGTTCGAGGTGCTCCCACCTAGCTTCAGCAGGGTCCAGCGGTGTGTCCTGAGGTTGTAGATGAAGGCGTTGGCCGAGACCGCGCGATGGGCACCGCCGAGGTTCAGGTCGTAATCGCCGACAACGAGATCGCCCATCGTGCTGTGCGGGATCGTGTCCATCACAAAGCAGTTGGATCCGGATACGCGGCACGCCTTGGTGTGTCCGACCACGGCCTTGCCGTTAGCCGGCACGTCGATCGTCGTCCAGCTGCCGCCGCCTCCGCTCACCGGTCCGAGATAGACCATGCCCTGGTTCAAGACGGTCTTGGATGAGGTCTCGTAGCTGCCGACGGCTCGTACGTCACCGCTGGGAATGCTCGAGGGGTTGAACAGATGTGTGTCGGGGCCGTAGAACAAGCCGTCCTTGTACCCCGCGAAGGGAGGGGTGAATGTCGATACGGCCGCGCTGATCGGCCCCGTGAGCGGGGCCTCGACGAGGAACGGAACCGACGGGTTTAGGCCGGTCCCCTCGTTAACGCCGCCAGTCAAAACGGCCGTCCGAGCGGACTCGCCTCGGACGCCCGTCACGACGTCGCCGGTCAGCAGCGGCGAGATAACGCCTGTGACGCGAGTGCCAGACCCTCCGAGGGCACTAGCCGTGGGGGGTACCGCGAGCAGTGCCGCAACCGTCACGCCGATCAGAGCCATGAAGCCCAGGCGCGTCTGCTTCTTGGCGAGCGAGGGGTGCCGCAGGTCACGAGCCCGACTCGCTTGGCGGATCCATCGAGACATCGGCTGACTCCTTTGGTCGAACGGGCTCACTACGGACCAAAGCAGAAAGGCCATCTGCGTGACCGCCGCCGAGTTCCGCTCTTCACCCCGCAACCCCAAACACGGCCCATCGACCCCGTCAGAAATCCCGGCTCAACAATCATAACCTCGGCTTGTTGCGATTGCAACTTGCGTCGAGCCCCACTCGACTGCTCCGATTGGGCCTGTTTGACCGTCGGTCGAGACGATGGTACTCTTGACCCGCGGTCGACAAGGCGGCCCCGGCTGAACGCTAGCGAGCTAAGGGATGTCGATTGTCGATCAGACGCAACGAGGCTGCGGACGCGGTGGGCGTAGGTTGTCGTGAGGGGGCCGGGGGCAGGGGCGGCCACCATCTTCGAACGGAATGGAGTCGTCAAATGAGGGGCAGACCTTTTCGGCGGTTCGCGGCAGCGGGAGTGTTGACATTGGCGGTGTTCGCGATCGCCGGCGCCGCGGCGCTCGCGAACGAGGGCCCGCACATCAAGATCGCGGCGCCCCGGACCTCTTCCAGGGCCCGGACGGTCATTTTCACCGGTGCGACGACGGCGCAATTCCCGAACCTGCGTGCCTACTGGGAGCGTGGCAAGGCGAGTTGCGCCCCCACGTTCGCGGCCAAGCCGGGGCTGGCGCAGGAATGGGGATGGAACGACATCGCCCCCCCGCACGCGGTCGGCCTCGTCTCGTTCGAGCACAACGAGACGGTCCACGCCGGCGACACTGGCGAGGGCCACGTCCTGTGCGCGTACCTGGACAATCACGCCGGTCACGTCGGCGCCCGCGCGCAGCTCTCCTACCGGGACCCGGCGCTGAGATGAGCCCGGTGAGCGCGACTTGGTCAAGGAGGGTCTGATGCTTGAATGGATCGGGGGCAGGGCCGGCGGCGGGCGGTGGCGTCGGAGTGCTGTCGCGGCGGCGACGGCGTTGGTGGTCCTCATCGTCACCGCGGGCGCGCAGGCTTCCTCGGGCGCTCACGTGGCGCCTGTGGACATGGCCGGGAGCGGGGGCATCGCAGGTCAGTACGTCGTGGTCCTCAAAGGTGCTCTGCCGAGCCAGCCGACCGAGCGATCCGAAAACGAAGCGAAAGCAGAGGATGCGAGCGTTGCCTCGTCGGTGAAGGCAAAACCGCTGTTCGAGTACGACGCTGACCTGAAGGGCTTTGCGGCGGATCTGACCAGCGTCCAGCTTTTCGAGCTAAGGCATTCCCCGCAGGTGGAGTATGTCGACCAGGACGAACGCGTCAGGGAAACGGCGACGCAGGCGGCCGCTCCGTGGAATCTCGATCGCATCGACCAGTCGTCCCTGCCCCTCAATGGCACCTACGACTATTCGTCGGAGGGTGCCGGTGTAACCGTGTACATAATCGATACCGGGATATACACGGCCAACTCTGATTTCGGCTCCCGGGCGGTCCAGGCCTATAACTCGGTCGACCGGGACGATCGCGACTGCAACGGGCACGGCACGCACGTCGCAGGGACCGTCGGCGGGACCAAGTATGGAGTCGCCAAGCTCGCGAAGCTAGTCGGCGTCAAGGCTCTTAATTGCGGTGGCTCCGGAACCATGGCGGGCGTAATTGCGGCTGTGAATTGGGTCACGGCCCATCATGTTGCCGACAAGTCGGTGGCGAACATGTCGCTCGGCGGAGGTAAGACCGAGGCACTGAATCAGGCTGTGAACGAGATGATCAACTCGGGCGTGTTCGTAAGCGTCGCCGCGGGCAACAACAACCAGAACGCTTGTGACTATTCTCCGGCGAGTACGCTGGCCGCGTTCACGGTCGCCGCAAGCGACGTGCAAGACCGCAAAGCGACGTTCTCGAATCACGGCCCGTGCGTCGACGCCTACGCACCGGGGGTGGCAGTCTCCAGCGATTGGATCGGGGGCCCGACGGCCACCAACGCGATCAGCGGTACCTCGATGGCCTCGCCGGCGGTGGCTGGCATTGCGGCGCTGTATCTCTCAGGTCATGCGAGTACGCCCGCCACTACCAGCACGTGGATCGTGGATCACGCGACGACCGGCGTAATCAACGGCAACGCGGCAACTACGGTGAATCGCCTGGTAGACAAGGCCGGCCTCTAAGGCAGGTCCAGTGCGCTCACAGCTGACGGACGCGAACGAGTGTTTGCGATGAGCCCGTCTACACCACCCGGCGGGTCGGGGGAACCTCAGCGGCTGCCCGAGCCGGACGCAGGAGCGCTGCCGCGAGCGCCCGCCGAGCAGGAACCTGTAACGCCCGCGAATCCTGATCTGATCTCGCGGCTGAAGGCGGAGCTCTCGCTTGCCGGGATGCGCCCGGAACTGCATCTTCCGACAAGCACATCGGTCGACCTACGGGGGAAGCGGATCCTGCTGACCGGTGCCTCATCCGGGATCGGGGAGGCGGCCGCCGAGAAATTCGCGGCCGAGGGCGCGACGGTGATCGTCGTCGCACGTCGGGAAGACTTGCTGGCCGCGGTCGTCGAGAGGATCGCCGCCGAGGGTGACAAGGCGATCGCGATGCCGACGAACCTAGCCGACCTGGACGCCGTCGACGAGCTCGTCGCGGCTGTTGGCCAGGTGGACATCCTGATCAACAACGCGGCCCGGTCGATCCGCCGACCGCTCGCCGAGTCGCTCGAGCGTTGGCACGACATCGACCGGACGATGGCGCTCAACTACTACGGGCCGTTACGGCTCATCCGTGGACTGGCGCCCGGCATGATCGAGCGCGGCGACGGGCACATCATCAACGTCGCGACCTGGCGCGTTCTGCCGGAGGCCTCGCCCCTGTTCGGCATCTATAACGCCTCGAAGGCCGCGCTGAGCGCCGTCAGCCGCGCTATCGAAACCGAGTGGGGCGAGCTTGGCGTGCACTCGACGACGCTCTACTACCCCTTGGTGGCCACCCCGATGATCGCGCCGACGCGCGCCTACGACGGCGTGCTGTCGCTCAGTCCCGGCGAAGCGGCTGACTGGATGCTCACGGCCGCACGCACCCGGCCCGTTCGGATCGCCCCGCGGAAAGCTTTGACAGCCCAAATCCTCGGCATCGTCGCGCCCGGTCAGCTCAACGCGATGCTGAAGCGGCAAACCATCGAGCCGGACCTCTGAGCCTCCGGCGACTAGTCTTCGCTCCAGACCAAGGAGGAGTCATCGAGGGGGCATATGCCTAACGAGCGACGATGGGCCGGACGAGCCCGCGGTATTTGAGCCGCGTTGATCGCAGGACCGTCGCCCGATTGGGCGGATGGCTGGTGGTCGCCTCCGCGCTGCTGCTCGCGTCTCACGCACAGAGCGCTTTCGCGGCCGGTCCGTGGGCGCAGCTTCAGCGAGCGATTCCCACGTACCCGGGCAGCTCGGTCGAGCACAACGTTCCGATCCGGATGGATGACGGAATCGTCCTCCGGGCGGACGTTTATAGGCCAGCGGACAGCGCCGGGGCGCCGGTCGCGGGCCGCTTCCCCGTGATCGTGCAGCAAACGCCTTACACCGCGGCTCTGACGGCCGCGTTCGGGAATAACGAGGAGGGGACGGCGTATCCGCTTTACGGGTTCGTCGAGGTGGTCGTCGACGTACGAGGCACGGGTGACTCTGGTGGGGCCTTCGGCGTTCTCGATGCTCGCGAGCGCAGGGACGGATACGAGGTCGTGCAGTGGGCGGCGCACCAGCCCTGGTCGACGGGCAAGGTCGGCCTGACCGGCTTCTCGTACATGGGGGCGTCCGCGGCGGCGACCGCTGCGACCGATCCTCCCGCGCTCAGGGCCGTGTTCAACGGGGGCACGCCGATCGACGCGTTTCGGGACTTCTTCACGAGCGGTGGCGTTTGGGACTTCGCATCGTTGCTGTGGCTGAACCTGCAGGTCGTCCACGGCGTGGCGCTCGAGGACGTCACCGACCCGAGGGTTGCGGTCTCCGGGGTCGAGCAGCAGCTCAGGGTTCAGGATCCAAGAGGCACTCGCATGCAGATCCTTCAGATGGCGTTGCGCGGGCAACTCTGGGACACGTCGGTTTTCACCCGGCGCACCACCGACGTCGCGAGGATCAAGGTTCCAACCTTTGTCTACAGCGGTTGGGAGGATCTGTTTCTCCGGGGGGCGCCCCACGAGTACGAGGACCTCCGGCTCCCGCCGGGCGAAAAGCAGCTGCTGATCGGCCCGTGGACGCATTACTCGCCGAAGCCGATCGGGCCGAGGAACAACCTGACGCTGGTGGACCTCGCGGTCGCGTGGTTTGACCACTGGCTGAAGGGCGCGCGAAACGGTGTCGAGGACCTTGGCCCGGTCACGCTCTTCGACCACGGCTCGAACACCTGGACCCGTAGGACCGGCTGGCCGCAAGCGAGCACTCAGTACCGCCGCCTGTACCTGAGCGGCAAGCGCAGCGGTTCCGCACACTCGCTCAACGATGGATCGCTGACCTGGTCGGTGCCGAGCCGCGAAGGCAGGGACCGAGGCGTTCGGGATCCCTCGGCCGGGACTTGCTCCCGGTCTTTGACCCAGTTCTCGGCCGGTTTCGTGCCCCCGACCGCGAAGTGCAACCTCGACGACGGACCCAACGAAACGCGAGAGCTGACCTATACGACGCGGCGGCTGACCGCGCCTCTGCGGATCGCCGGCCCGATCGCTCTCGCCTTGGTTGGCTCGAGCACCGCTTCGAACCCGAACTGGGCCGTCACGGTGTGCGATGTGGCCCCGAATGGAACTCCGCGACCGATCACCGGTGGCAGTAATACGGCTCGATCACGCCTGCCGACTTCCCCCATCTCTTGACGCTGTGGGATCCCCAGAACATCGTCGGCGCACCGACCGTGTACCGAGGTGGCAAGACGCCGAGCTATCGCGACATCCCCGTCGTATCTGGGCGCTGATGGGGCTCCACGGGTAGCGCGCGACGATGGCTTCGACCGACGAGTCTGCTGAGCGCCTGAACCTGGTTCTGATCATCACCGATCAGGAGCGGGCGCCGATGCATTGGCCGCGCGGCTTTGCCGATCGTTGCTTGGCCTCGCGGGGACGGCTCCTGCGCAACGGGGTCAGCTTCGAGCACGCGATTTGCAACACGGCGATGTGCAGCCCCAGCCGGGCGACCTTCTTCACCGGACTGATGCCGGCCCAGCACGGGGTCCTCGACACGCTGACGGGCAACGGCCCCGTGTCGTCCACCGAGACCGAGCTCAGTCGCGATATCCCGACTCTGGCGACGATGCTGCGAGATGCCGGCTACGACGTGCAATACCGTGGCAAGTGGCACCTGAGCAAAGGATCGGCCGGTGCGTTCGACGCGACGCCTGCGGACCTGGCCGCATACGGATTCGACGGCTGGGTCGCGCCGGATGCCGGGGGCGATATGCGGCGAGGGAGTTTTGGCGGCGGCCGGGCCGACCATGATGCAGCCTACGTCGAGCAGGCCGTCTCGTTCCTCCGTGAGCGCGCGGCACGCCCGTCCGAGAGGCCGTTCTGCATGGTCGTCTCGCTGGTCAATCCACACGACGTCCTGGCGTTCCCGGGCGGCTGGACGGGCGATTACACCCCCGACTGGCTCGAGGGCGATGTGGAGCTGCCGCCGAGCTTCGACGAAGACCTCGGCGCGAACTTCAAGCCGACCGCCCACGCGATGCTGAAGCAGGTGATCGACATGGCGCTGGGGGTGTTCGGCTCGCGCGAGCAGCGCGTGCAATACGTCAACTTCTACGCCAACCTCGTCGCGCGAATCGACCAGCAGATCGCGCCGATCATCGACTGCTTCTACGAGCCCGACGGCCAGCCCACGCGGCTTGGCCAGGACACGCTGATCGTGCGCTTCTCCGATCACGGCGAGCTCGCAATGGCACACGGCGGCCTGCGCCAGAAAGCCTTCAACGTTTACGAGGAGTCGCTGCGCGTCCCGCTGATCTTCGCCAACCCGGGGCTCGTCCCCGAGGGCCGTTCGTGCCCGCATCCCGCCTCGCTGATCGACCTCCTCCCAACGGTGGCGAGCATCCTCGGGATCGAGCCGCCGCCCGGCTTGCGCGGTACCGATCTCTCGCCGCTCGTGCGAGATCCTGGAGCCGGACCCGTACAGGACCAGGTGCTGTTCACATTCGACGACATGCACCCGGGCACGGGTCTCGTGCCGGAGGTACTGCCCGGGGCACCCGGACGCATCCGCTGTATCCGGGAGCGGCGCTTCAAGTTTGCGCGCTATTTCGATGCCGAAGGCAGACATCCGACCGAGTACGAGATGTACGACCTGCTGGCGGACCCCCACGAGCTCGAGAACCTCGCCCACCCCGCCCACCCGCGGTACGACGACCCCGCGACCGCCGAAGAACGCTCGCGGCTTGCCGAGAAACTCGCCGGCCTTGAAGACGGGCTCGCTCGACCGCTGCCGAGCTAGCCAGCTCGGGCTGAGCGGGCGCCACAACCGTCGGCGGAGTGGATAGGGTCGCGCGCCATGCTGATCCTCGCGCTTGACGCGGCGCTCTACCCGACGTTGCTCGCGGCCGTCGTGATCCTGCTCTCGCAGCCCAAGCGATTCGAGCTACTGAGCGTGTACCTGTTCACCGGTCTGGCGATCAGCATCCTCGTCGGGCTGGGGATCGTGCTGATCCTGCACAGCTCCGGTGTGGTCAAGGGTGGCAGCAGCTCGGGGTTCAGCTGGACTACGGATCTGGCGATCGGCGGGCTCGCGTTGCTGCTGGCGGTGGCGCTCGCACGGCGCACGGACGTCAGGCTCAAGCGGCGTCGCGAGGCGCGCAAGGAGGCCAGGGAGCGCGCCAGGGGCAAGACAGCGTTCGACGAGGACAACAGCGAGCCGTGGTCGCAACGGATCCTCGCAAAGGGATCGGTTCCGATCGTATTCGTCGCCGCGTTGGCGATCAATCTGCCCGGCGCCGCCTACCTCGTTGCGCTCAAGGACATCGCCGCCGCCAACCATGGTGTGGGAGGAGATCTCGCGTGGATCGTCGGCTTCAACGCGATCATGTTCCTGCTCGCGGAGATTCCGTGGCTGGGCCTCGTGTTCGCCCCTGCGCGAACCCAGGCGCTCGTCGACCGGATGAACCACGTTCTCACCGCCGACGGACGCCGGATCGCGGTCGTGCTGTGTGTGGTCCTCGGCGTGTACCTGATCGTCCGCGGAATCATCCACGCGACCTGATCGGGCCGGGTTGTGCAGGGACTGCTAGATCCAGCCGCCCGGCCCGCGGCGAGGCCCGGCCTGCCAACGCCGACGCCGCGACCACGAGATCCTCCACAGGAAGAGGAAGACGATCGGGACCCAAAGCCAGAGGAGATGGTGGTGCTCGTGTCCCGCCGCAACGGATATCGCGAGCAACACGATCAGGATCGGAAGCAGCGGCACGAGCATCCACCGCCACGGTCCGGCCGCGACCTGCTGGCGCTCGCTCTGACGGGGGAGATCGTGGACCAGCTCGCCGAGCTCGCCGAACGTCTTTGCCTCATAGCACCGCTCGAGCCGCTCCTGAAATTCAGTCAGGTCGAGCCGGCCCTCGGCGTGCGCCTGTCGGAGGCGCTCGGCCGTCTGCTCGCGATCCGCATCGGCCGCGCGGATCTGCGAGGAGCGACCGGTAATGCGGTCCAAGAAGTAATCGCTGCTCATCTCAAACCTCCCGCGTCTCGTCATCGGGCTCATCCTCGGAGGTGTCATCGGCGAGAATCCTGTAGAGCGCGCGCCTGGTGTCGGTGAGGACCGCGCGCGCCTGGTCGCGTTGCGCCTGATCGCCGACGGAGGCGACCTGGAACACGGCCTTACCGATCTGGACCACGAGCGGGATCAGCTCCGCCAGCGGGTTGTCGGCATCCTCCTTGGGCGGCTCCCAGGGGTCCGGCTCGTCCGCGCGGCCGTCCAGATGTTCGCGGCCGGCGTCGGTGATCTCGAACCGCCGGTTCCCCTCGGTCTCGACCGAGTGGATCAGGCCCTCATCCTCGAGCTGCGAGAGCGTGGGGTAGACGGAGCCCGGGCTCGGCCGCCACAGCCCTTCGCTGCGTTCCTCGATCGCCTGAATCAGTTGGTAGCCATTGCGGGGCTCTTCTGCGATCAGCCTCAGCAGCGCGAGACGGACGTCCCCGCGTCGCGCGCGCCCTCGCCCGCGGCCACGGCCACGGCCGTGCGGGCCCCAACCGGGACCGCCGAACGCGCCTCTGCGCCACATCCGCCCGAGCGCGACGAGGTCGTCGATGTCCTCGATCGGGGGACGGCCTCGGCGACCCTCCCTCGAGAAGGCCCAATCGGGCGGCCCGCAGCGGTGTCGGGGACCCATCGATCCGCGTCCGCCGCCCCATTGCTGAGCAAATGCATCGCCGGTCATTTCGAAACCTCCTGAATACTCGCGATAGTCCAACGATATATCGCAAGTATTCCTATGTCAAGACCGGCTAATTCTGGCCGTCGGTGTCGGCGTTACCCCGCGGGTGGCTGGTCGATCCGGATCAAATTCCCCGACGGGTCACGCACGGCGAAGTCGCGAGTGCCCCAGGGTTGCTCGGTCGGCTCCTGCACGATCTCGGCGCCCGCGTCGCGGACCTTCTCGAAGCTCGAGTCGAGGTCGTCGGTGTGGAAATGGACGCCGTTCAGAGCGCCCTTGGCGACCAGTCCGGCGATCGCCTCTCCGTCGGCGGGGCTGCCGTTGAGGTGGTTCGTTAGAACGATTCCGACGTCGGGTTGGGACCGGGCACCGACCGTGACCCAGCGGAACTCTCCGCGGGGGACGTCGCTGCGCACCTCGAGGCCGAGCGTGTCGCGGTAGAAGGCCAGCGCCGTGTCCGGGTCGTGGACGATTACGAAGCAGGTGGAGAGTGTGAGTGTCATGCGCCCGAAGCTATAGCGCCGCCACTCCGATGGCTTCTTCGATCCTGCTCGAATGGCGGTTCGGCCGGGTGAGGTCCCTGGCGATGCAGCCGGGCACGCTCTCCAGCGCGCCGTGGTCCCGGGCACGGTAGGCCGTCGGCGCCTGGCCGACCAGCTGCGTGAAGCGGGCGCTGAACGAGCCGAGCGACGTGCAGCCGACCGACAGGCAGACATCGGTGACCGTCATGTCGCCACGGCGCAGCAGCGCCTTCGCCCGCTCGATCCGCCGCGTCATCAGATACGCATACGGCGTCTCTCCGTAGGCCGCTCGGAACTGCCGGGAGAAGTGAGCGGGCGACATCAGCGCGGCGCGCGCGAGCGCGGCGACGTCGAGCGGTCGCGAGTATTCGCGGTCCATCAGGTCCCGGGCGCGCCGCAGATGCGCGAGATTCTCGAGCTCCTCGGGCGTCACGATCCGAGCGTAGCGGCGGGGAGCTCAGTGCTTCCGTCTGAGTCTGCGGCTCGCGAGGGGATTGCCCCACAGGTCGGTGACCTGCTGGCGTGGCGAATCGCTCGCAGGGGCCTCGCTCGGGGTTGGCTCCGCGACCGGCGGCGGCTCCGGGTCAGCCCGCTGCGGGCCGACACCCGACTCCCGATAGACCCCCAGCCGCTCGAGTTCGGCGACCGTGTCCTCGGCGCGCTCGCGGTCGTGATCGGTCACCTCCAGCGACAGCTCCGACAGCGGCACACCGTGGTCGCGGTTCTTCTGGCGCACGTCGGTGAGGTGAGAGACCTCCGCCAGGCGCCGGACCAGCTCGTCTCGGGACATCGACGCTATCGGCCGTGGGGAACGAAGCCGGGTAGAAGCCCCTGTCTCACGGGACAAGCCTACGCTCGAAGTCAACGTACCCGCGCTGCGCGGGCGCCCCTACCGCCAAGAGACTGGCCCAGGGCGAGCCTGGCGACAGAGTTCGCGCCGTGGCGCTCCTCCGCGACTAGGCGGGTTTGCCTACCTGTCCAGGGCGGGCCCTGGGCCAGCCACGGGGGATCATCTACCCCCAGTCGGACGCTTCCGAACCGGACGCGAGCCGCAAGTCCCGCGGCGCCGCGACGTTTGATCAAGCATGACCGCCGATCGGATCGATCGCCGCACGCTGCTCGGGCGGGCGGCAACGCTGGCGGCCTCGAGCGGCCTGGTCGCGACCGGCACGGCGTCCGCGGCGCGGCGACCACGGCCGCGACGCCCGAGGACCGTGCCGTTGCCGAGCCCGCGCCAGGTGCGTGCGGACTTCACGCGGATGGTCGAGTTCGGGCCGCGGCTGACCGCCTCGCCGAGCCACGCGCGCTACGTCTCCTGGCTCGAGCAGGAGTTCGACGTGGCCGGGCTCGAGCTGTTGCCGTGCGACGGCTACACGACCGATCGGTGGCTCGCCGAGGACTTCGGGCTAACGATCGGCGAGGGCCCGGCGGCGGGCCCGGCGAAGATCGCGA
The DNA here is from genome assembly GCA_963770735.1 of uncultured Solirubrobacterales bacterium. Classification (GTDB taxonomy): domain Bacteria; phylum Actinomycetota; class Thermoleophilia; order Solirubrobacterales; family Solirubrobacteraceae; genus Palsa-465. The sequence continues at coordinate 414,155 of CAVYRB010000004.1, forward strand.
CGTACTATCCGCGCTCGCTCGAGACGCCGGCGCAGGGCGTGACCGGCCCGCTCGTGTACGGCGGCACCGTCCCGACCCTCGGCGCCAGCGGGACCGACCTCGCCGCGCTCCAGGCGGCGATCGAGCGCTATCCCTCCGAGCTCGAGTCGTGGGCCCAGGGGATCGCCGGGGCACTCGACGGCGGCCCCAGGGGGAGCATCCTCCTGGTCGACCTGCCGATGCCGGTCCCGCTCACGGCCGCGGCGTTCCTGCCGATTGCCACCTACCTCAACTGGCCCGGGCACACGGTCGCCGACTGGGCGGCCGTCGATTACAAGCGGGTCTGGATCGAGCCCGGCCTGAGCGTTCCGCTGGCGCCGTTCCAGGCGCTCGGTGCGGCCGGCGTCGTGTTCATCTGCGACGCCTCGTTCGCAGCGCTCGAGGGCGGCTACGTCCCGTTCACCCACGGCTTCGAGCCGTTGCCGGCGCTGTACGTCGACCGTGACACCGGGCGCTCGCTCCGGGCGGTGGCGCAGGCGAGGCCGAAGACGACGCTGACGCTGACCGCCTCGCGCGCGCCCGCGCCGACCCACGCGGTCACCGCGATCCTGCCCGGCCGCAGCGACGAGACGCTGATCTTCAACACCCACACCGACGGCCAGGGATTCGCGGAGGAGAACGGTGGCGTCGCGTTCCTCGAGCTCGCGCGCCACTTCGCCTCGCTGCCGGCGCACCAACGGTTGAACCGGACGCTCGTGTTCGCCGCCTGGCCCGGGCACATGGTCGCCGACCTCCCGCAGACCCAGGGCTGGATCGACTCCCACCCGGACCTCGTCGGGCGCGCCGCGGCGGCGCTGACGATCGAGCACCTCGGTTGCAGCGAATGGATCGACACGGTCGATCGCGGCTACCACCCGACCGGCGACGCGGAGCTGTTCGGGATCTGGACGACCCAGGGAAAGATGTTCGAGCTGACGCGTGACACCGTCGCGGCGCACGGCATCCCGAAGGCGGCGCTCCTGCGCCCCCCGGCGCAGTTCGGCGTGGGCGCCGCGTTCCAGTCCGCGGGGGTCCCGCAGATCGGCGCGATCGCCGGCCCGGAATACCTGCTCACGGTCTCCCCGGACGGCGACCTCGACAAGCTCGACGAGCACCTCGCCTCCCGCCAGATCGCCTGGCTCGCCGACCTGGCGCGGCAGCTCGACGGCACCGCCGCCGCGACGCTCAAGCAGGGCGACCCGACCCTCGGCGTCGGAGCTCCGTCGAGCGGGACGCCGGCGCCGCAGGTCGCCTGCGATTGACGCGGTCGTTCAGCGCCGCGGCCTGACGGCCCGCGCCGGCCGAGTACGACTCGCGATCCGTCACCGGGTAGCGTGACGAGCATGACCCAGCTCGGACGTACCGGACTCGAAGTTTTTCCGCTGTGCCTCGGCGGCAACGTGTTCGGCTGGACCGCCGACGAGCAGCAGTCTCACGCCGTGCTCGACGCCTACACCGAGGCCGGCGGCAACTTCATCGACACGGCGAACGCGTACCTGGTCGAGCATGGCCAGTCGGAGACGATCATCGGGAACTGGTTCGCCGCGCGCGGGAACCGGGACCGGATTGTGCTCGCGACGAAGGTCGGCGCGGGGCCCGGCGAGCTGCGGAGCCTCAGCGCCGCCACGATCGAAAGCGAGGCACGCGCCTCGCTCGAGCGCCTTCAGACCGACTACATCGACGTCTACTACGCCCATTTCGACGACGAGCAGACCCCGCTCGAGGAGACGTTGCGCGCGTTCGACGCGCTCGTCAGGGCCGGCGTCGTCCACCACATCGCCGCGTCGAACTACGACTCCGCCCGGCTCCAGGCCGGGCTCGAGCTCCAGCGCCAGCTCGGGCTCGCGGAGTGGACGGTGCTGCAGCCGCACCACAACCTCGTCGAGCGCGAGTTCGAGCACACGCTGCTGCCGATCTGCGAGGAGTGGGACCTCGCGGTCGTGCCGTACTTCGGGCTCGCGAAGGGCTTTCTGACGGGCAAGTACCGGCCCGACGGGGAGGCCGTCGACTCACCCCGCGCGGAGCGGGCGCGCGCGTATCTCGACAGCGGCGGCGCCGTCGTGCTCGAGGCACTCGACGAGGTCGCGGCGGCGCACGGCACGACGGTCGCGGCGGTCGCGCTCGCGTGGCTGCGCTCGCGTCCGCGGGTGGTCGCGCCGATCGCCAGCGCGCGCAACACCGAGCAGCTCGAGCAGATCCTGCCGGCCGCGACGCTCGAGCTCACGCCCGCCCAGCTCGACCGGCTCTCGGAACTCGGTCAGCGCGCGTGAGCCGGTTGTTTGCGCTCCCGCGTCAGCGGTAGGGTCAAGCTGTCGACACGCGGAAAAGGAGCGTCCATGGAAAGCACCCCGATCACCGCCGGCGCACCCGATCAGCGGGCCGAACGCGCCGGCTTCCGCCACGAGCTCGCCCAGCAGCTCCGCGTCGACTCGGTGCGCGCCAGCGCCGCCGCGAACTCGGGCCATCCGACATCGTCGATGTCGGCCGCCGACCTGATGGCGGTGCTGCTCGACGGCTACATCCGGCTCGACTATGCCGATCCCGACGATCCCCGCCGCGACCACCTGATCTTCTCCAAGGGGCACGCCTCGCCGCTGTACTACTCGATGCTCAAGGCGGTCGGCGAGATCGACGACGAGGAGCTGCTCACGTTCCGGAAGTTCGGAAGCCGGCTCGAAGGCCACCCGACGCCGCTGATCCCGCCGACCGACGTGGCCACCGGCTCGCTGGGTCAGGGGTTCCCGATCGGCGTCGGGCTCGCGATCACCGGCAAGCTGCTCGACAGGCTCCCGTACCGCGTGTGGGTGCTGTGCGGCGACTCGGAGATGGCCGAGGGGTCGATCTGGGAGGCGTTCCAGCACGCCGGCTGGCAGCGACTCGACAACCTCGTCGCGATCGTCGACGTCAACCGCCTCGGACAGACGCGGGAGACGATGCTCGGCTGGGACCTGCCCGGATATGCCGACCGGATCAGGGCGTTCGGGTGGGACGCGATCGAGATCGACGGCCACGACCTCGACGCGATCGACGCGGCGTACCGGCACGCCGTCGAGGCGTCCGGGCAGCCGACGGCGATCATCGCCCACACGCTCAAGGGCAAGGGCGTTAAGGAGGTCGAGAACAAGAACGGCTTCCACGGCAAGCCGCTGCCGCATCCCGAGGAGGCGATCGCCGAGCTCGGCGGCGAGCGGCATCTCCGTGTCGAGACCGCGAAACCGTCTGACACCGGCGAGCCCCACCGGTTCGAGACGCCCGGCGGCGAGCTGCCGCACTGGGAGCTCGGCGACGAGGTCGCGACCCGCCAGGCGTACGGCGAGGCGCTCGCGGCGCTCGGAAATCAAAGAGGAGACGTGGTCGTGCTCGACGGCGAGGTCTCCAACTCGACGCACTCCGAGCTGTTCGCGAAGGCCCACCCGGATCGCTACTTCGAGATGTTCATCGCCGAGCAGCAGATGGTGGCCGCGGCCGTCGGGATGCAGGTACGAGGATGGGCCCCCTTCGCGTCGACGTTCGCGGCGTTCTTCTCCCGCGCGTACGACTTCATCCGGATGGCGGCGATCTCCCGCGCGAACCTGCGGCTCGCGGGCTCGCACGCGGGCGTCTCGATCGGCGAGGACGGTCCCTCGCAGATGGCGCTCGAGGACATCGCCGCGCTTCGCGCGGTCCACGGCAGCGTCGTGCTCCACCCGTCGGACGCCAACCAAGTGACGCCGCTCGTGGCCGAGATGGCCGACCGACCGGGGATCTCCTACCTGCGGACGCTTCGGGGAAAGACGGTCGTGCGTACCGATCCGGGCGAGCAGATCCGGATCGGCGGCAGCCGGACCGTGCGCGCTGGCGAGCACGATCGCGTCACGGTCGTCGCCTGCGGGATCACCGTCGACGAGGCCGAGAAGGCCGCCGAGGAGCTCGCGCGCGACGGGATCGACATTCGCGTGATCGACTGCTACTCGATCAAGCCGATCGACGTCGACGCGCTCCGCACCGCGGCGGCGCAGACGGCCGCGATCGTGACCGTCGAGGACCACTGGCCCGAGGGCGGGCTCGGGGAGGCGGTCGAGAGCGCGCTTGCCGACGCCTCCGAGCGTCCGCCGGTCATCCGGCTCGCGGTCCGCGACATGCCAATGTCGGGGACCCCGGCCGAGCTACTGCACGCCGCCGGCATCGACGCCGACGCGATCGCCGGAGCAGTCCGGGCCCTTGCCGGCTGACCGTCGCCGCACGAACGCGTCGCACACCTCGATCGCTCCTTCGATCGTCTCCCAGTGCAGCTCGTCGGGAGTGTCCGACGGCCAGTGGTAGTTGATCGGGAGCTTCGTCTCCGCCACGGACGCGAGCGTCACCGTCGGATAGCCGGCACGCAGCGCGATGATCGCGTCGGTGGCAGCGACCGTGCGGATGCCGCGGGTGATCTGGACGCCGGCGGCCGACGCCGCCTCGGCCAGCGCCTCGCGCATCCGCTCGGGGTAGTCGCGCATCTTCAGCATCCCCTCGCCCTCGAGCACGATCAGCGTGGGGCCGCCGAGCACCTCGAGGCAGAGCACCTCCGTACGTTCGCGGTCGAGCTCGGGGAAGTGGCGCTCCCCGAACGCCTGCATCCCCTCGCTGAACGACTCCTCGGAGCCGGTCGAGACGAGCAGCAGACGGAGTCCCTCGACCGGCCGCTCGCGGACCCTCGCGGCGAGCGCGATCAGGACGCCGACCGAGCTGAGGTTGTCGTTCGCGCCGGGAACCACCTCGCTCAGCCCGATGTCGGTCATCACCGCGGCGGCGCCGGCCGACAGCGTCAGCCCGGCCCACTGCAGCCGCCGCGCCCCGAGCGCAGCGCCGAGCGCAACCGCGACCGGGCCGAGCCAGGTGCCGTACAGGATCGGGAGCGTGTGGCTCGAGCGCTCGTGCTGCTCGGGAAACAGCCGTGGGCCGATCCGCCCGAGCGCCGGGTGGAACACGAGCCCGGAATGGGCGGCATCGTGGTGTGCGACGACCACGAGCGTTCGCTCGGCCTCGCGGTCGCCCGCTTCGGCGACGACGTTCCAGGTCGAACGCCGCGGCAGCGTCCGCCGGCGAAACCAGCGGCTCCCGTGGCCGAGGTCGTCCCACAACGCGGCGGCGCTGGTGCCCGCGGCGAGCGCGCCAGCCGCACGCGCGAGCCGGCCGCGCCCGCGGAGCGCCAGCAGGCCGCCGGCGGCCGCGATCGAGTTGGCGAGCGCGATCGGCCACCAGTAGCCGCCGTGCGCGCTTTCCTGCTCGACGCGCGCCTCGCAGCCGAGCTCGCGCAGCCGCGCGGCGATCAGCTCGGCAGCGCGCTTCTCCCCGTCCGAGGCGGACGGCCGCTCGAACGAGGCCAGCTCGTAGATCAGTTCCCGCCAGCCGGCGGAATCGTCGGACGCAGCACGCACGGCTTGTACTAAAGCGAAACGCCGGCTTCGGCCGCGAGCTGAGCGAGCCGCTTGCGCGCCGCGGTGAGCGTCTGCGCGTGGCTGGAGATCTCCCGCCACGGGTCGCCGTCTCGCTCGAGCCGGCCGGGCACGGCCTCGATCGTCCACCGGCCGGCGACGGTGGACGGGTCCTCGAGCTCGTCCCAGTGCAGCGGGGTCGCCACCGGCGCGCCGGGGCGCGGCCTCACCGAGTACGGCGCGACCGCGGTGTGTGCGTAGCCGTTGCGCTGGATGTCGATCAGGATCTTGTCCTCGCGCTTGGCCTTGCGCTGCTCGTTGGTGAACGTTCGCGGCTCGCGGGCGGCTGCGAGCTCGGCGAGGTCGCGCGCGAACGCGCGCACGGTGTCGAAGTCGGCGCGCCGCTGCAGCGGAACCACGACGTGGTAGCCGCGCGAGCCGGTTGTCATCGCCCATGGCTCGAGCCCGAGCTCGCGCAGCAGCGACCCGAAGATGAGCGCGGCGCGGCGGATCTCATCGGGCTCGTGCACCGAGGGATCGAGGTCGATCACGAGCAGGTCCGGGCGGTCGAGCCTGTCGCTGCGGCTGAGCCAGCGGTGAAAGACGATGCACGCCTGGCCGGCGAGGTAGACGAGCGTGGCTGCGCTCGAGGCGACGACGTGCTCGACGGTTCCGTTGCGTGCGGGCACCGAGACCCGGCGGATCCAGTCGGGGAAGTGACCGCTGGCATGCTGCTGGAAGATCCGCTGCGCCTCGATCCCGTCGGGGAAGCGCTCGTAGTTCAGCGGCCGGTCCGCGAGGTGGGGGAGCATCGCCTCGGCCACCTGCTCGTAATAGCCGGCAAGGTCGGCCTTGGTGATGCCGGGCGCGAACAGGACCTTGTCGGGGCGGCTGATTTCGACGGTTCGGCGTCCGGCTCGGATCGCGAGGCTCATGAGGGAACCTCCCGGACGACTTCGCGCGCGGACTTGTCGTCACGGAGGCCCTGGTAGCGCGGCTGGCGGAGCTTCTTGTCGCGGGTCCACTCGGCGAATCCGATCTCCGCGACGAGCTCCGGCTTGGCCCAGTGGGCGTCGCGCGGCGGGTCGCCGAGCTCGAACGGGGTCGTCGGGCGCTCGAGCCGCTCGAGCTTGTCGCCGAGCATGTTCAATGTCCGCTGGTCGAACCCGGTCCCGACCTTGCCGGCGTAACGCAGCCTGTCGCCGTCGTAGTAGCCGACGAGCAGTGCGCCGAACCGCTGCCTGGAGCCCCGCGGCTCCGTCCAGCCGCCGACGACGAGCTCCTGGCCGTGAGCGCACTTGAACTTGAGCCAGTCCCGCGAGCGCCTTGTGACGTACGGGCCGGCGGCCCGCTTTGCGATCACGCCTTCCCAGCCGTGCGCGCACGCGTAGTTGAACGCGGTCACGCCGTCGGCGCGGCGATAGCTCACGTACCGCAGGTGACCACCGTCGAAGTCGATCGCCTTCCGCAGGCGCGCCTTGCGCTCGAGCAGCGGCAGCGGGCGCAGATCCTCGCCGTCGAACTCGAGCAGGTCGAAGATGTAGTAGTAGACCTTGACGCGGCTGTGCCGCGCCCGCTCGGGGTCGCTGATCCCGATCCGCTGCTGGAGCTGCTCGAAGCTCGTCGCCCCGCCCTTGAACGCGATGATCTCGCCGTCCGCGAGCAGGTCGGGACCGTCGAGGGCGAGCGCGTCCGCGACCTCCGGGTACGCCGCAGCGAGTGGATGGCCATTGCGTGACAGCAGCGTCACCGATCCGTCCTGCCGGATCGCGCCGCACCGCTCGCCGTCGAGCTTGCGCTCGAAAACCCAATCCGGGTCGACGAACGGGGGATCGCTGAGGACCGCCTTCATCGGCGTGTACTCGACGGTCATCTTGGTCACTACCCTAGGCGATGGCCGTGAATACAAGGAGCGAGGTCAGCATCCCGGCCGACGGCGTCCGATTGGAGGGCGACCTGACGATCCCCGACGGCGCACTCGGGATGGTCGCGTTCGCCCACGGCAGCGGTTCCAGCCGACGGAGCACGCGCAACCTCCAGGTCGCCGAAGCGCTGAACGCAGACGGGCTCGCGACACTGCTGTTCGACCTGCTCGAGCCGAGCGAGGAGCGGCGCGACCGCCGGACGGGGGAGCTCCGGTTCGACGTCGAGCTGCTCGGTCGCCGGCTGATCGCCGCAGTCGACTGGCTGACCGGCGATCCGGCGACGGCCGAGCTCGCGATCGGATGCTTCGGCGCGAGCACCGGCGCCGCCGCAGCGCTGCTGGCCGCGGTGGGCCGGCCGGAGGCGGTGCGGGCGGTCGTCTCGCGCGGTGGGCGACCCGACCTCGCGGCAGAGGCGCTCGGCTCGGTCCGCGCCCCGACGCTGCTGATCGTCGGGGGCGAGGACGACGCGGTGCTCGAGCTGAATCGCGGCGCGCAGCGGGAGCTCCGCTGCGAGACGGTGCTCGAGATCGTCCCCGGCGCGGGACACCTGTTCGAGGAGCCCGGGGCGCTCGAGCGGGTCGAGCTGCTCGCGCGCACCTGGTTTCTGCGGTGGCTCGGAGTCCCCGAGACCCGATGAGCGGCGACGCCCGTTACGCCGATCGCCGCGATGGCGGCCGCCGCCTCGCGGAGCGGCTCGCGCGCTACGGCGGCCGCGACGACGTCGTCGTGCTCGGGCTGCCGCGCGGCGGCGTCCCCGTCGCCGCCGAGGTCGCCGCCGCGCTCGATGCCCCGCTCGACGTGTTCCTCGTGCGCAAGCTTGGGGTTCCCGGCCACGAGGAGCTCGCGATGGGCGCGATCGCCTCGGGCGGCGTCCGCGTGGTGAACGCCGACGTCATCCGCTCGATCGGGATCCGGGAGGACGAGCTCGAGGCGGTCGCTGAGCGCGAGCTCAAGACGCTCGTCGCGCAAGAGCGCGACTATCGCGGCGACGCGCCGCCCGTGGACGTCCACGGCCGGACCGCGATCCTCGTCGACGACGGGCTCGCGACCGGCGCGACGATGCGCGCGGCGATCCGGGCGCTGCGGGGACTCGGCGCCGCGGCGATCGTGGTCGCGGTACCGACCGCGCCGCGCGAGACGTGCGAGTCGCTTTCGCGGGAGGTAGACGACGTCGTCTGTGCGACCACGCCGGACCCCTTCACAGCGGTCGGGATCTGGTACCGCGACTTCCGTCCGGTCAGCGACGAGCAGGTGCGGGAGCTGCTCGACCGGGGCCCGGGCCGGGACTAGTCGGGCACGCGCTCGCGCAACTCGGCGAGCCAGGTGTCAGCGGTCGAGTCGCTCGGGGCGCGCCAGTCGCTGCGCGGCGAGAGCGACCCGCCGGAGCCGACCTTCGGCGCGTTGGGGAGGGCCGACCGCTTGAACTGGCTGGTACGGAAAAAGCGGTCGAGGAACACCGCGAGCCAGCGCTTGACCTCCGCGAGCGTGTACTGGTTGCGACGCTCGGGCGGGATCAGGTCGGGCCACGGCCCCCGCTCGCGGTCCCCCCATGCGTGGTGCGCGAGGAACGCCACCTTGCTCGGGCGGTAGCCGAATCGCAGCACGTAGTAGAGGAAGAAGTCCTGCAGCTCGTACGGTCCGACGATGCTCTCAGAGTCGGCGCCGGGCTTGTCGGAGTCAGGGTCCTGGCGCGGGATCAGCTCGGGAGAGATCTCGGTTTCGATGATCGACTGCAGCACCGCGCCGGCCTGGTCGCCGTACTGGCCGGTGTCGATCGCCCAGCGCAACAGGAACTGGATCAGGGTCTTGGGGACCGAGGCGTTGACGTTGTAGTGCGACATCTGGTCGCCGACGCCGTACGTGCTCCAGCCGAGCGCCAGCTCCGAGAGGTCACCGGTCCCGACGACCAGCGCGCGGTGGTAGTTGGCGAGCCGGAACAGGTGCGACGTACGCTCGCCGGCCTGCACGTTCTCGTAGGTGATGTCGTAGACGGGCTCACCGTCGGCTGCGGGATGGCCGAGGTCGCGGAGCATCTGGTTCGCCGCGGGGCGGATGTCGAGCTCGTTCGCGCCGACGCCGAGCGCCTCCATCAGCCGCCGGGCGTTGGACAGCGTCAGCTCGCTGGTCGCGAACCCCGGCATCGTGTACGCGAGCACGTTTTCGCGCGCGAGCCCCAGGCGGTCGATCGCACGCGCGGCGACGATCAGCGCGTGCGCCGAGTCGAGCCCGCCCGAGACGCCGATCACGACCCGGTTGATCCCGGTCGCGCGCAGCCGCGTTTCGAGCCCCTGCACCTGGATCGAGTAGACCTCCTCACAGCGCTCGTTGCGGCTGGCGGGGTTCGCGGGGACGTAGGGGAACCGCTCGATCTCGCGCTCGAGCGGGACCGTCCCGGCCCTGGCGACCCCGAGCTCGAACTCGATCCGCCGGAACCGGGAGAGCGCACGCCGGTGGTCGTGGACGCAGTCGCCGAAGCTGCTGGTCGTCGCTCGATCAGAGACCAGGCGGTCGAGGTTGACGTCGGCGAAGATCAGCTGCTCGTCCTCGGCGAAGCGCTCGGACTCCGCGAGCTTGTCGCCGTTCTCGTAGATCAGCGCCTGTCCGTCCCAGGCGAGGTCGGTGGTCGATTCGCCGAGCCCCGCCGAGGTGAAGACCGAGGCGGCGATGCTCCTCGCGGACTGCGACTCGCAAAGCAGGCGCCGGTAGTCGGCCTTGCCGATGGTGGCGTTGCTGTCTGACAGGTTCGCGAGCACGGTCGCGCCGGCCAGCGCGCCGTAGCTGGACGGCGGGATCGGCGCCCACAGGTCCTCGCAGACCTCGACGTGAACGATCAGCGCGGGGTTATCGGCGCACGCGAACAGGAGCCGGGGCCCGAACGGGACGACCTCGTCAAGCAGCCGCAGCTCGTCGCCGACCAGGTCGCGGGCCGATCGGAAGTGGCGCTTCTCGTAGAACTCGCGGTATTCGGGGAGGTACGTCTTCGGCACGACTCCGAGGACCCGTCCCCGGTGGATCACCACCGCCGCGTTGAACAGCCCGTGCTCCGCTCGGATCGGGGCGCCGACGACCACCATCGGCTCGAGCGACGCGCTGCCGGCGACGATCCGCTCGATCCCGGCGAGCACGCCGTCGGTCAGCGCCTGCTGATGGAGCAGGTCCTCGATCGAGTAGCCCGACAGGCCGAGCTCGGGGAATACCACGAGCGCCGCGCCCCGCTCGGACGCGCGCCGTGCGAGCCCAAGCGTGCGGTCGGCGTTGACCTCGGGCTCGGCGATCTGCACGCGCGGCACAGCCGCCGCGAGGCGGGCGAAACCATGCTCGTAGAGGGAGCCGAACGAGCTCGCGGGTGCGCCTGAGGAGGGGCTCATCTGCGCACGAGCGTAGCCAGATCGTCGCTCGGCGCCGCCCTCTGCAAGCGGGCTTTCGCCCTAGATCGGCTGGTAGTAGACCAGCTCTCCACGCGCAGCCGAGGTACGCGCGGTGAACAGGAACATCGTCGCGACAAGCACCTGACCATGACCGCCCGGAGCCGGTTCGACCCGCGCGATGGGATTTGCGAACGAGCTCGAAACCGGTTGCGCGCCGAGCGTCAGCGTGAGCGGGTACATCCGGCGCGACGGCTCGTTCTCGAGGATCACCCGCCAGGCGCCGAAGTTGTTGAACGCCGTCTGGCCCTCGTAGAGGCGCCAGCCGCCGCCGTCGAAGCTGAACTGGCGCCAGTCCCCGTGGCTGCCGAGCAGCCCCTGGCGGTCGAGCGCGCCGTCCGTCGCGGGGTCGGTGTGCGCGCTCCAGGCCCGAAAGCCGTGCAGCGTCCCGATTGCCTCGCGATCGGGGCCGCGCTGACCGGCGATCGCCGTCTCGTAGTGGAATCCGAGCCCGATCGCCGACCGTGCCAGGCCGCCGTTCCAGTGCACCCAGAGAATCGTCGGAGTGCCGTCGTTGTACTGCGAGAACGTGAGTGGAAGGTCGCGCTGCGCCGCCCACTGGCCGCCGAGCAGCCAGAACAGCGACGGGTAATACCTGAGCCGGACGACGTCGCCGCCGCCGCCCCGCGGGCGCTTCTCGTAGGCGAGCAGGTAGCCGCTCGTCCCCGGGATCGCGCTGAGCGTCGGCATGCTGGCGCCGGTCGGGTCGAGCACGGTGGCCCGGGTCCAGTGGATCAGGTCATTTGACCGCGCGAGGCTGACGCGGAAGTCCGCGCCCCAGTGCTTCCCGGGCGGCGTGAACTCGGTGTGGTAGACGCCGAGGTAGCCACCGGTCGGGCTCGGGAGCGTGTCGAGCACCGACATCGAGTCGCCGAAGTTGTCGCGGGTGTTGAACGCGACCCGTCCGGTGTCGGGGCACGGGAGGTAGTCGATCAGGCTCTGCAGGCGTTCGGTCGCGGTCTGCGCGGGGGCGTTCTGCGGCGCTGCGGACGCCTCGCAGCGGCCCGCGCCGAGCAGCCCGGTGAGGAGGCCGGCCGCGCAGCTGCGCGCGCCCTGTCCTCTGACGCACCGCGTCCCCTCTGCCGACGCGCTGGCGCACGCCAGGGCGAACACCCCGGCGGCGAGCACGGCGGACACACTGCGTCTGGATCGCTGCAGCCTGCTCGGCAGGATATTTGAGCTCGACTGTGGGGGCGCCGGGGGCTCTAGCATCGCTGGCTTGAAACGCTTGCTGCCGGCGATCGTGGCGCTCTCGCTGCTCGCGCTCGCGCCCGCGGCGGCCGGGGCGAGCACCTCGGACCGATACTGCACCGGCACCTACGGCAACGCCCCGCCGCGCGCGGGGGGGCCGCTGCTTTTCGGGATCGACCCCGGTCTCGCCGGCAGCGCGGGCGGAGTGCAGCTGCCGTCGACGCCCGACAACGCGGCCAAGGACTTCGCGGGCGTCAAGGCTCTCGATCCCCCTGGGCGTCAGCTCGTCGTGCGGCTCAACCGGCTGTTCTGGTCCGACGGCCAGCAGGGGGTCAACGCGTTCAAGGCGCTCGTCACGCGGTACTCGCGCTCGGGTTTCGACGTTGAGCTCCAGGTTCGCTACCACCCGGCGTCCGGCGAGGCGGGAGACATCCCCGCGTGGGTGCGCTACGTCCGCCACGTCGTCGACACGTTCGGCCCGAACCGGCACGTGATCTCGATGACGATCACCAACGAGGTCAACCTGACGTTCTCCCCGAACACCTCCGACGGCTCCTACGCGGGCGCTGAGGACGCTCTGATCCAGGGGATCGAGGCGGCCCATTCCGAAGCGGTGCGAAGACGGTTCAAGCAGCTCCGATTCGGCTTCACCTACGCGTACCGGTTCTCGCCTCAGGGCGACGCGTCGTTCTTCTCGTACCTGGGCGCCCACGGCGGGCGGCCGCTGCAGGCGGCGCTCGGATTCGTCGGGCTCGACTTCTATCCGGGCACCGTCTACCCGCCGGCGATGGCGCCGGGCGACACCTACACCGGCGAGCTGGCCCAGGCGGCCGGCGCCGTGCGGAACTGCTTCGCGCCGATGGCCGGAATCGGCCGGCGGATCCCGATCTGGATCACGGAGAACGGAGTCCCGACGGGAGTGCTCAGTGACGCGCAGCAGGCCGCCGCTCTGCGGGAGCTGGTCACCGCCGTCCACGAGTACTCCGGCACGTTCAACATCACCGACTACCGCTGGTTCAACCTCCGCGACTCGACCTCGACCGGTCCGAGCACGCTGGTTGGAGTCACGTTCTCGTCCGACGGGCTGTTACGGGATGACTACTCGGCGAAGCCGTCGTTTGCGGCCTACCGCGCGCTGATCGCGAGGTTCGGTTCGAGAGCCGCGCCGACCTCGCGATCACGAGCTGAACGTCGCCGGCGGACCGCAGTTGCGTAGGTCGGCCGCGCCCTGGCGGCCAGCCTCGAGCAGCCCGAGGGCGCGGGTCATCGCGTCGGGCTGAACCCGGGCGACGGGATCGAACGGGTGGTCGAGGGTCACCAGCGAGCCGATCTCGAAGGTCAGCAGCAGGATCACGGCCACCAGCACCGCGCGCCGGATAAGTTTCCTTCGCGATCGGAACTCGCTGACGATCAGGAACATCAACACGCTGGTGCTGACGAACACGAGTACCCACAGAACAGTCGGTACTTGCGGGCTGGCGAGGTACAGCAGCCGATCCCGCGCCACGCCCGCGTCGCCGATCTCCTGGGTGACACGTCCGTATGCGGACTGCTCGTGTGGCGAGGACTCCGGAAGCGTGCTTCTGAGGCTGCGAACCAGGTCGCCCCGGACGACGGTGTCGGGCGCTTCGTTCGGGTCCCCGCGCTCCTGCGCCTTCCAGTCTTGCTGAACAACCGACCGCATGTAGCAAACAACCTCGTGACGCGCGGTATCGCGCACCTTCGGCGGGAACAGGCCCGTGTCGTCGTACATCGCCACCAGCGTCGCCGCCTCGGACTGCGCCGTGGAGCGCGCGTCCGAGTAGTGGTTGGTCACGAACACCTGCATCAGCGCCAGCAGGATCCCGAACGAGAACGCGCTGAGCAGCACCGCATCGCTGAAATCGCCCGACTTTGGCTCCCCGCGCCGCTTTCCCAGCAACCACGACGCGAGGCACCCCAGCGCGATCACGGCCCAGCCGATCAGCAGGTATTTCAGGAGAGTCAGCAGGTCGCGCCGACTCTATAGGCAGCCGAGCCGACGGTAGGGTTGCGCCGTGCAGTTGACCGGGCGGGTCGTCCACCTCGATAGCCCTACGTATACGGAGGCTCGCACCGACTGGGACGGGCTATACAGCTCCTACCCGGCGGTCATCGTGTTCGCCCAGAACACTCAGGACGTCGTCAACGCGGTCATCTGGGCGCGCCAGAACCAAGTCGCGCTGCGGGTGCGCAGCGGGCGCCACTGCCTCGAGGGCTGGTCGAACGTCGACAACGGCATCGTGATCGACGTCAGCCAGATGAAGTCGACCCAGATCGACCCGGCGTCCGGCACGCGACGGTCGGCGCCGGGCTGAGCCAGATGGAGGCGGTGGCCGCGCTCGCGAAGCAGGACTTCGCGGTCGACGACCGGAACGGAGGGCACCGTGGGCCTGACGGGCGCGACGCTCGGCGGTGGTTTCGGCTTCCTCGCCCGCTAACTCGGGATGGCCTGCGACAGCCTGATCGCGGCCGAGGTCGTCGTCCCGTCGGGCGCCGACGGCGCCAAGGCGATCAGGGCCGACCTGGAGAACAACTCCGACCTGCTCTGGGCGCTGCGCGGCGCGGGCAACGGCAACTTCGGGATCGTCACGTCGCTGACCTACAGGATGTACCCGCTGAACAGCGTCGCTATCGTGCGGGCGAAGTGGAGGGCCTCGACGACCTGCAAGGGGTCTTCGACGCCTGGCAGCAGCACGGCGCCGACGACCGACGGCCGCTCGGGGGCTCCGAGCGGTCGAGATCACGAGACGGAGATCTGCTGTTCGCGGTCCGGCCGAGGCCGGAGGAGGCCAGGGAGCTGCTGGCTCCGATCCTGTCGGTCGGGCACGCCGGACGTGTCACGTCGAGGTCGGCAACTGGGGCGACATCTTCGTCGGGATTCCAGGTCCGGCGGACAGCCGCGTCGAGCCGGCGGAACTGGAAGTTCTTCTCGCAGTTCATCACGAGCCGTTCCCGGAGGAGGCGATCGATCTGGTTGCCTCGTTCATGCGGCCGCCGCGCCGATCGGCGGCGAGCGACTACTTCGCCGAGCCTCGGCGGGGCGGTCGACGGAGCCACCGCCGGGCGGCACGGCGTTCTCCACCGCGACGCGCTGTTCTACTCCGAGCCGGGCGCGGCTGGGGACTCGGGAACGGCCGGGCGTCGCGACGCGCTCACGCCCAGGGCCCAGGCCTGGATAGCCGAGTTCAGCCAGGCGCTGCAGCCCTACGTGAACGGCGCCTACGTCAACGTGCCGAACGTCGGCATGCAGACTGGGAGACCGCCTACTGGGGACGAGCACTACCCGCGGCTGCGGCGAGATCAAGGCGAAGTACGACCCCGACGACATCTTCCGGTACGAGCAGAGCATCCGGACGACGTAGGCCCGCTACGAACGAGCCGGCACCGGGGTGCGCGTGGGCCGCCGCGGGACGGGATCCTGATGCTCCTCGAACTCCTCGGCCGCCCGGCGCGCGGTGCGCTTCGCCCAGCTCCCGGTCGTCAGCAGCCCGATCGCCAGGATCGCGACGCCGAGCGAGGCGATGATCCACCATCCGGCGTGCGTCGCCGACGCGAAGCTGCCGCCGATCGCGCCGGTGATCGTGCCGGCGCTGACCGCTCCGATCACGGCGACGCCCAGCGTCATCCCGACCTGGCGGCTGGTCGACGCGACGGCCGAAGCGACGCCGGCCTGGGAGGCGGGCATGCCGGTGACCGCCGTGTTCGTGATCGGCGGGTTGACCAGCCCCGCGCCGAGTCCGAACAGGATGTACGCGCCCACCAGATAACCGAACGGCGTCGTGGTGGAGACGCTGGTAAGCATCAGGGCGGCCGCGGAGATCGCCACCCCCGCGACCGCGATCGGTAGCCGCGCCCCGCGGCTTGCGACGATCCGTCCGGAGATCGGGGCGAAGATCGCGATCATCGCCGCCATCGGCAGCAGGTAGAGGCCGGCGTGGAGCGGAGACAGCCCTCGCACGGCCTGCAGATAGAGCGTGTTCAGGAACAGGAAGCCGCCGATCCCGGCGAACGTCAACACCGCGATCACGCTCGCGCCCGAGAGCGGGGCGCTGCGGAAGAACCGCATCTCGATCAGCGGGTCGCGTCGGTGTAGCTCGTACGGGACGAGTGCGACCAGCGAGACCACCGAGAGGGCGAACACGCCGAGCGTTTGAGGCGAGGTCCAGCCCGCGTTCGGGCCCTCGATGATCGCGAACGTCAACGCCGCGAGGCCGACGATCACGAGCCCCTGACCGACCGGATCCAGGCGCCGCGCTCGCTGCGCACGTGACTCCGGCACGTACAGGGCGGTCAGCGCGATCGCCGCGAGCCCGATCGGGACGTTGATGAAGAACACCGCTCGCCACCCGCTCGCGGCGATCAGGGCGCCTCCGACGACCGGGCCGAGGGCCATGCTCAGCCCGAACACCGCGCCCCACGCGCCGATCGCGTGGGCGCGCTCGCGCGGGTCCTCGAACACGTTGCGGATGATCGACATCGCGACTGGGTTGAGCATCGAGCCGCCGATCGCCTGCACGACGCGCGCGGCGATCAGGAACCCGAGGCTCGGGGCGATGCCGCATAGCAGCGAGCCGATCGAGAACACCGCCAGGCCGACCTGGAACACGAGCCGGCGGCCGATCCGGTCCGCGGTCGACCCGGCCAGCATCAGCAGGCTCGCGAGCACCAGCGTGTACGCGGAGATCGTCCACTGCAACCCCGAGACCGAGGCGTGCAGCGCCCGGTGGATCGAGGGGAGCGCGACGTTGACGATCGTGGTGTCGAGGCCGACGATCAGCAGGCTCATACAGCAGATGCCGAGCACCAGAAGGCGTCTGTGGCGACTGAGATGGGTCATACGGGGTACCTAAGTAGGCTAGTCCGGCACTCCGGTCGGTTCTTCTCTTTGCCCGCTTCCAACTCCGCCCAATCCGAGGGGCCGTCCGCCTTCCCGCAGGCCGCCGACCTGGAGCTCCGCGACGTCTCGAAGTCGTACCCCGGCCAGCGCGAGCCGGCGATCGTCGAGCTCTCGCTGAGCGTCCCGGCGGGAGAGGTGTGCGTGCTCGTCGGTCCGTCCGGCTCCGGGAAGACCACGGCGCTGCGGCTGATCAACCGGATGGTCCCGCTGACGAGCGGCGACATCCTGCTCGGCGGAGAGAGCGTGCTCGAGCGCGAGCCGAACGAGCTGCGGCGGGACATCGGCTATGTGATCCAGCAGATCGGGCTGTTTCCGCACCAGACCGTTGCCGACAACATCGCGACCGTCCCGAAGCTGCTCGGCTGGGACAAGCGGAAGATCGCCGCGCGGGTTGCCGAGCTGCTCGAGCTGATCGGACTCGACCCCGAGGAGATTGGCCGGCGGTATCCGGCGCAGCTGTCGGGCGGCCAGAGGCAGCGCGTCGGGGTCGCGCGGGCGCTCGCCGCCGACCCGCCGCTGATGCTGATGGACGAACCATTCGGGGCGATCGACCCGATCAACCGGCACCACCTGCAGGACGAGTTCCTGCGGCTCCAGCAGCTGGTCCGCAAGACCGTCGTGTTCGTGACCCACGACGTCGACGAGGCGATCAAGATGGGGGACCACATCGCGATCCTCAGGCAGGGCGGGCATCTGGCGCAGTTCGACACGCCGGCTGAGCTGCTGACGAACCCGGCCGACGAGTTCGTCGCCGAGTTCGTCGGCGCGGACCGCGCGCTCAAGCGCCTCGGCCTGTCGACGCTGGCCGACGTCGAGCTGCTGGCCGCGAACGGGTCCGCGCCTGACGGCCCGAGGCTCGCGCTTTCGATGACCGTGCGCGACGCGCTCTCCCAGCTTCTCGCCGAGGGATCGCGTCCGCTCGCGGTTGTCGACGAGGACGGGAAGGTCGCGGGCGTGATCACGCTCGAGCTGCTCGGGGGCCTGCTGCGGTGATGCGTCCTGGCCGACGTCCATCCGGTGATCCCGAACTTCGGGGGCGGCTCGTCGTCATTCGCGTGCGAGCGCGCCAACCGGCTGTTCTGCCCGGACTGGGTCTCGCGCAACTGGGGCACCGTGCTGTGGCCCGCGCTTCGACAGCACATCGTGCTGACGCTGATCGCGGTCGCGATCGGGTTTGCGATCGCGATAGCGCTGGCGCTCGTCGCCTACCGGCAGGGGTGGCTGGAGCGGCCGGTGCTGATCGTCACCTCGATCCTCTACACGATCCCGTCGCTGGCGCTGTTCGAGCTGCTCGCGCCGGCGACCGGCCTGACCCGCGCGACCGCGGAGATCGCGCTCGTCTCATACACGCTGCTGATCCTGTTCCGAAACACGCTCACCGGCCTGCGGGAGGTGCCGCCGGAGGTCCGCGACGCCGCGCGGGGGATGGGGATGGGCCCGACGCAGTCGCTGTTGCGCGTCGAGCTACCACTTGCGGCGCCGACGATCATCGCCGGCCTGCGGATCGCGACCGTCACCGTGATCTCGCTTGCGACTGTCGCGGCGCTGATCGACAACGAGGGCCTCGGCGTCCCGATCCTGACGGCGATCTCGAACGAGGTTTTCAAGACCGAGCTGATCGTCGCCGGCGCGATGGCGGTCGCGCTCGCGCTCGCCGCCGACGCGCTGCTGGTGCTCGCACAGCGCCTGATCACTCCCTGGACCCGCGTCGGCTGATGAACGATTTCGTCGAGGCGTTCAAGTTCATCGGCCGCAACGGCCAGATCCCCGGGTCGCCGCACCTGCCGACGCTCGTCCACCTGACGCTCGAGACGGTCAAGATCGCGGGGATCGGGATCGGGATCGCGACCGCGATCGGGCTCCCGATCGGGCTGTGGCTGGGGCACATGCACCGGGGATCGTTCGTCGCGATCAACCTCGGGAACATCTGGCGGGCGCTGCCGAGCCTCGCGGTGCTAGCGATCGGGGTGGCGTTCCTCGGTCTCGGGCTCCGCAATGTCGAGCTTGCGCTCGTGGTGCTGGCCGTTCCGCCGATCATCACCAACGCGTACGTCGCGATCAACGGCGTCGACCGCGACGTCGTCGACGCGGCGAGGGGCATGGGGATGACGGGGCTGCAGGTTCTGCTGAAGGTCGAGCTACCGCTCGGGATCCCGCTGATCTTCGCCGGGATCCGGACGGCGGCGCTGTTCGTCGTCTCGACGACGACGATCGCGGCGCTGACCGGGTACAGCGGAAGCCTCGGGGACATCATCAACAACGAGACCAGCTACCACCTCTCGGGGGTGCTCGGGGCGGCGATCTGCATCGCGGCGCTCGCGCTGCTCGTGGACCTCGTGCTGTCAGTCGTCCAGCGACTGCTGACGCCGCGTGGACTGCGGCTGAGCGGACGTGACGATGCGGTGCCGTCGCTTGCGCCCGTGACCGAGGTCGCGTAGGAATCGCTCATACGAATCAGGAGGCATAGATGAGGCGCAGATACCGAGTGGGCAGGGGAGCGGCGGTGGCGCTCGCCACCGCCGCGGTGCTCGCGGCATGCGGGAGTTCGTCATCGGGCTCGGGCTCGGGCTCGAGCTCGTTCTCGAGCTCGAGCACGAGCGGGACCATCGGCCATGCCAGCCCGCCGCCCGCCGCGCACGGGCCCGGGGTCGGCAAACCGCCGGTCACGATCGGCGACAAGAACTTCACCGAGGAGTACATCCTCGGCTCGCTCTACGCCCAGGCACTGTCGGCGCAGGGATACAGGGTGAACGTCAAGGGCAACATCGGCTCTTCGGAGATCACCTACAAGGCGCTCCAGTCGGGGCAGATCGACATGTACCCCGAGTACACGGGGACGCTTCTGACCGCGGTCGCGGGAGTCACCGCCCCACCGCACAGCGCCGAGCAGGCCTACACCGAGGCGAAGGCGTTCGCCGAGAAGCACGGGTTCACGCTGCTCGACCAGACGCCGTTCTACGACTCCGACGCGCTCGGGACGCTGAAGTCATACGCGAGACAGCGCCACCTCGCGACGATCTCCGACCTGAAGCCGCTCGGAAAATCGGTCAAGCTCGGAGGCGCTCCGGAGTTCGCGACGCGGTTCGAGGGCCTGGTCGGCCTGAAGAAGGAGTACGGCATCAACCCCACCTTCGTCCCTCTGGCGATCGGCCTCACGTACAAGGCGCTGGACTCGGGTCAGGTGCAGGTGGAGGACGTGTTCACCACCGATCCCCAGCTGACCACCGGCAAGTACGCGATTCTGACTGACCCGAAGAAGGTGTTCGGGTTCCAGAACGTCGCGCCGATCGTCAACAAGAAGGTGCTGGCGGCCGAGGGCCCGGCATTCGCTCAGACGATCAACAAGGTCAGCGGGCTGCTGACGATCGGGGCGATCCAGCGGATGAACGCCGCGGTCGCGCTCGAGCAGCAGCCGTATCCGGAGGTCGCGCGGCAGTTCCTGCAAGCCAACGGGTTGCTGTAGCCGCGGGCGGGGGCCGGGAACGTGAGCGTGAAGGTCTCTCGTCCCCGGCCCGTGCGCCCTCGTTCGGGCAAACACAGCGAGCACGGGCATGAGCTGGGGGTCCTCGGCGGCCTCTCCGCTCTGAGCCTCGACGCACTGTCGAGTGTCGCCTACGGCCCACAGGCGATGATGTCTGTGCTGATCCTGGCGGGGGCGGGCGCGCTGACGTACACCGTCCCGCTGACGCTGGTGATCACGGCGATGCTCGCGCTGCTCGTCGTGTCGTACTCGCAGGTGATCGACGCGCACCCCGAGGGCGGCGGCGCGTACTCGGTGGCGAAGGCCAACCTCGGCGTGACGGCGAGTCTGCTCGCGGCCGCCGCGGTGGTGGTGGACTACGTGCTGACCGTCGCGGTCAGCCTCGCGGCGGGCGCGGCGAGCCTCGGGAGCGTGTTTCCCGGGCTCGCGCACCACCTGCTGCTGGTCTCGCTGATCGGCCTGGTGATCCTCACGGCGGTCAACATGTTCGGGATCGCCGAGTCCGCTCGGCTGCTGCTGATCCCGACCGTGATCTTCATCGTCAGCATCCTCGCGACGATCGTGGTCGGGGCGTTTCATGCCCGCCCGGTCGCGACGATCGGGACCTCGCTGGCGCCGTTCAAGGCGGAGGAGGCGGTCGGGATCGTGCTGCTGCTGAAGGCGTTCGCCTCGGGGTGCTCGGCGGTCACCGGCGTCGAGGCGATCTCCAACGGCGTGCCGGCGTTTCGCCGGCCCCGGATCCGGACCGCCCAGCGCACGGAGATCAGCCTCGGCGTGCTGCTCGGGGTGATGCTGATCGGGCTCGCGATCCTGATCCGAGCCCACCACATCGTGCCCCGCGGCGGCGTCACGGTCCTGGCCCAGTTGACGGCCGGAGCGTTCGGCACGGGGTGGCCGTTCTACGTCTCCAACCTCGCCGTATGCGCCGTGCTCGCCCTCGCGGCCAACACCAGCTTCGGCGGCTTGCCGGTGCTGATGAGCCTGCTCGCCAAGGACCACCGGCTTCCGCATTTCTTCTACCTGCGCGCGGAACGGGCGGTCTACCGGTACGGGATCGTGGTCCTGACGGTCCTCTCGGGGATCCTGTTGATCGCGGTCCGCGCCGAGACCAACAAGCTGATTCCGCTGTTCACGATCGGCGTGTTCGTCGGCTTCACGATCAGTCAGATCGGGCTCGTCCGCCACTGGGTCACCGATCGTCCGGCGCGGTGGAAGACACGGGCGGCGCTGAACGGGACCGGGGCGGTGATGACGGCGGTGGCCGTACTCGTGTTCCTGTTCACGAAGTTCCTCGAGGGCGCGTGGGTGGTCGTGATCGCGATACCCGCGCTGATGCTGCTGTTCTGGAATACCCAGCGCTACTACGCGAACGTCGCCCAGGAGCTGAGGTTCGGCAAGACGCCGCCGCCGCCGCGAAAGCGCGAGAGCGTCGTCGTGGTCCCGACCACGACCGTCAGCGTGCTCACGGAGCGCGCGCTGAGCGCGGCGCTGTCGATCGGCAGCACCGTTGTCGCGGTAGCAGTCGCGGGGGACGAGGAGGAGGCCGAGCGGATCAAGGACGAGTGGAACGACTGGGACACAACCGTGCCGATCGAGGTGCTGCTCGATCCCCAGCGCTCACTGGTTCGCACGGTGCTTCGGTACATCCGCTCGATCGAGGGCGAGGACGTGACGATCACGGTGCTGATCCCCGAGGTGATCCCGCGCAAACGGAGGCACGAGATCCTGCACAACCAGCGGGGACGGCTGCTGGAGGCGGTGCTCAAGGCGCGAACCGACGTGGTCGTGGCGACGCTGCCGTTCCACCTGCACGACTGACTTGTGAAGCCCATGAAACCGGGGGTTCCGCTGACCCGAGGTCGGCTAGCCTGAGCTTCACATGGCCGATCGGTCAACTCGGAAGAAGACCCTGCACGAGGCAGCCCACAAGGTCGACCTCGAGGCACGGGCAGACGGCGACGGCGAGGACGAGGTCCGCGCGAGCAAGCGACCCTTCCAGAAGCCGAGCCTCAACATGGCGGCACACAAGCTCGGCTACTGGTCGCCCGATGACGACGACGACGGCGAATCGGAGGCGGAGCAGCGGCGCCGGTTCGCGGCGCTAGCGGACTCCCAGCACGACGTCGTCGCCCACGCGGGCAGGTTGGTACTCGCGCTCGGGGCGCTCGGCATCGTCTACGGCGACATCGGCACCAGCCCGCTGTACACCGAGCAGGTGATCTTCACGACCCATCGAGCCGCGGCGCACCCGACGACGGCGGGCGTCTACGGCATCGCTTCGCTGATCTTCTGGGCGCTGATCGTGGTCGTCTCGATCAAGTACGCGGGCTTCATCATGCGCGCCCACAACCGGGGAGACGGTGGGATCATGGCGCTGACGGCGCTGCTGAAGCGCAACCACGTCGCCCGCGTTGCGGTGCTGGTGACGCTGGGGATCTTCGGGGCCGCGCTGTTCTTCGGCGACGGGATCATCACCCCGGCGATCTCCGTCCTCGGCGCGCTCCAGGGGTTACAGGTGGCGACCCCGAGCCTCGCCCACCTCGTCTTACCGATCTCGGTCGCGATCTTGATCGGGTTGTTCGTCCTGCAGCAGTTCGGCTCTGGGCGGATCGGGTGGCTGTTCGGGCCGGTGATGCTGGTCTGGTTCACGGCGATCGGGGTGATCGGGCTCGGGGAGGTCGTCAGGGACCCGGCCGTGTTCCAGGCGCTGTCGCCCACCTGGGGCATCCGGTTCCTCTTCAGTCACGGGGCCGCCGGGTATCTGACGCTCGGCGGCGTCGTCCTCGCGGTTACCGGGGCGGAGGCGCTGTACGCCGACCGCGGCCACTTCGGGGCCTCGGCGATTCGCCTCGGCTGGTTCGCAATCGCGCTGCCCGCCCTGATCCTGAACTACCTCGGTCAGTCGGTTTGGATCAAGCACCATCCCTTCTCGACGCTCAACACGAACTCGTTCAACCCGTTCTACTCGATGGTCCCGAGCTGGGGGCGGTGGCCGGTGCTGATCCTCGCGACGTTCGCGACGATCATCGCTTCCCAGGCGGTGATCTCGGGGACGTTCTCGGTCGCAAAGCAGGCAGTCCAGCTCGGGTTCCTGCCACGGCTGAAGATCATCTACACCTCCGCGATGGAGGGGCAGATCTACGTCCCTCTCGTCAACTGGGTCCTGTGCGTCGGCGTCGTCACGCTCGCGCTCGTGTTCCGCTCCTCGAACAGGTTGAGCGAGATCTACGGCGTCGCGGTCACGGGCACGTTCATCCTCGACACGGTGCTGTTCATGGCGGTCGCGCGCCTGTTGTGGCGGACGCCGAAGCGCAAGCTGATCCCCGTCGCTGCGCTGTTCCTCACGGTCGAGATCGCGTTCTTCGGCGCCAACGTCGCCAAGGTCGAGCACGGGGCGTGGCTCCCGCTCGTGATCGGGCTCGTGCTCTCGCTTGTGATGATCAACTGGCGCCGCGGGCAGAGCGTCGTGACCGGCAAGCGGATCGCCCAGGAGGGCTCGCTCGACGAGTTTCTCGAGCAGCTTCCCGAGAAGCACCGGACGCTCGTGCGGGTGCCGGGTGTGGCGGTGTTCCTGAACCCGTCGAAGAACACAACGCCGCTCGCGCTCCGCGCCGAGGTCGAGCACACCCACACGCTGCACGAGAAGGTCGTGATCGTGTCCGTCGACAGGGTCAGCGTTCCGAACGTCGAGCCGTTTGACCGATTCGTCGTGGAGCACATGGGCCGCGGCCTGTTCAAGGTGTTCCACGTGACCGTTCGCAACGGCTATCGCGACACGCTCAACGTGCCGGAGATGCTCCGGCTCGCGCGCAAGCAGGGGCTGCTCGAGCGAAGCCTCGACCTCGAGCACGCGTCGTACTTCGTCTCCCGGATCGCGCTGACCGCGACCGACTCACCTCCATTCCGCGCGTTGCGCAAGAAGCTCTTCATCATGATGGCGCGCAACGCCGCCAGCCCGATCGAGGCGTTCGGCCTGCCCGGCGATCGCACCGTGATCATGGGCGCTCAGATCTCGATCTGACGGGGTTTCCTCGGCGTCCGCGCGCGCGCCGTGCCGGCTTGACGAATTCTCTGCGCCTGCCGGCCGATCCTTAGCGCGATCTTGATGGTCGGCGCTCTAGCTTCGATCCAGTCGATGGCGAGGCGGCGCTCACTGCACGAGGCTGCTCACAAGCTCGAGTCGACAAGGCTCGCGCTGGCGCAAGCGGGTGTTCCTCGCGATGGCGCGTGACGCCGCGAGTCCGGTCGAGCACTTCGGGCTGCCGGGTGCGAGGACCGTCGAGGTCGGATCGCAGCTCGGGCTCTAGCTCTGCGGCCCGCTCCTCATGGGGAGTCCTGCAACCGGTAGCCGACCCCCGGCTCGGTGATCAGATAGCGCGGGCGGGCCGGATCGGGCTCGAGCTTCGCGCGGACGTGCGCGATGTGTACGCGGAGGTAGTGCGACTCGCCGGTGTACTGCGGGCCCCATACCTCTTGGAGGAGCTGCCGTTGCGTGACGAGCCGGCCGGGGTGTCGCGCGAGGATTCGCAGCAGGTCGAACTCGATCGGCGTCAGGTGAACCTCCTTCCCGGCCGACACGACCCGCCTGTCGTCGAGATCGATCGTGAGCTCGCCGATCTGGACCAGGGAGGACTGTCCCGAGTCAGGCGAGCGGCGGAGGATCGCGCGTAGCCGCGCGAGCAGCTCCTCGGCCCCGAACGGCTTCGTGACGTAGTCGTCGGCGCCGGCGTCCAGCGCGCGGACCTTCTCGCGCTCGTCGCCGACCGCCGACAGGACCAGGATCGGCAACCGGCTCCAGCGCCGAACGTCCTTGCACACCGAGACGCCGTCGCCGTCCGGGAGCACCAGGTCGAGGACCAGCGCCTCCGGTGGCCGCGTCGCCACCGACGCGAGCGCCTCGGCCTTCGTCGACGCGGCCTCGACCGAGTAGCCCGCGTTGCGCAGCACGATCCTCAGCCCGCGGACGATCTCCGGCTCGTCGTCTACTACCAGCACGCGGGTCGCGTTCGCGCTCATCGCTGGGCGACCGACGCGGAAGGCACGGTCGCGGGTTCGGTCTCGTCCGAGGGCTGAGGGACGACGGGGAAACTGACCGCGAACGAGGTTCCGTGCTCGACGTCGCTCTGGAGCACGATCCGTCCCCCGTTCGCCTCGACGAACCCGCGGCAGATCGCGAGCCCAAGCCCGGACCCCCCCGGCCCCCGGTCCCGGCCGCGGAAGAACGGCTCGAAGATCCGGAGCCGATGCTCGCGGGGAATGCCGCGGCCATGGTCGATCACGCGGACGGTGACCAGCGCCGGGCCGGTGCCTCCCGTGATCTGCACGGGCGATCCGGAGGGCGAGAACTTGATCGCGTTCTCGATCAGGTTCGCGAACACGCGCTCGAGCTGGGCGGCGTCAGCCCTGACGAGCGGAAGCTCCGGCGGCAGCGTGATCTCGATCGGATGGCCGGTGCCGAAGCGGCCGGCCGCGGACACGGCGACGTCGTAGAGGTCGCACCAGTCCGCCTGCGGGGCGACCGCGCCGGCCTCGATCCTCGACAGGTCGAGCAGATCGTCGACGAGCCTCGCGAGCCGGACGTTCTCCGCGTCGATCGAGGCGATCAGCTCCACACGCTCGCTGGCGGTGACGCCGGGGGTCCCGAGCGCCGCGGCGGCGGTCGCGATCGCGGTGATCGGCGAGCGCAGATCGTGGGAGATCGCATGGAGGATCGCGGTCTTTGCGATCTCCGCCCGGTTGGCGGCTTCCGTTTCGGCGACCCGCCTTGCCACCTGCTCCCGCACGATCGCCACGTCGATCAGTCCCGCCACCGGCTCGGCGAGACGCTCAACGAGCGCCCGGTCATAGCCCGGCCCGCCTTGGATCAACAGCCACGCCGTTCCGCTCCGCGAGCGCAGCAGGAGCGCCTCCTCGCCCGGCGCCTGGTCCGCGGGCGGATCGAGCACGATCCGTCCGCTCTCGGCTCCGGCCGCGAGCGCCACGCGGTTGCCGATGCCCTCGAGCTGCTCGGAGAGGCTCGTGCCGGCGAGGATCGCGGCGGCGGTGTCGGCGAGCAGCGTCGCCTCGCGCTCGTGCGCGCTGGCGACCCGCGCGCGATCCTCGGCTTCCGCGGTGCGCTGACGGGCGATCGCGGCCAGGCGCCCGACGACGACGGCGGCGATCAGCAGGACCACGAGCTCGACGAAGTCCTGCGAATGGGAGATCGCGAGCCGGTGGACCGGAGGGACGAACAGGTAGTTGAGCGTCAGCACGCTCAGCACCGAGGTGATCAGCGCGGGGATCTCACCGCACCGGATCGCGATCGCCAGTACCGCGAGCAGATAGACGATCCCGAGCCCGGCGGCCGGCGCGATCTTGTGCAGAGCGGCCACCACGGCCGTGGCGAGCCCGATCGCGACGACGATCTCGGCGGCGACACGAGCGGCCGAGCGAAGCCACGCCGACCTCGGGCGCGACTCTATGATCTTCCCCGGTGACACCGCGACAAAGGGTACGACGGCGCGACGCCGGTAACCGCGGTTTTGCAGGGGAGAGGTGAGTTCTTGACGGGGAACGGCACGTCGCGAGTCGTCTCGAGCGGTGACGTCCAGCTGGCCGTGCGCGAGTCCGGGAATCACGACGGGCCCGCGATCGTGTTCGTCCACGGCTACCCCGACACCAAGGAAATGTGGGAGGCGGTGCTCGAGCGGCTGCCCGAGCGCTTCCACGCGATCACCTACGACGTACGCGGGGCGGGCGGCTCGAGCCGGCCCCGGCGGAACGCGGCGTACGACTTCGAACGGCTCGGCGACGACCTGCTCGCGGTTGCCGGCGCGTGCGCTCCGGGCCGAGCCGTGCACCTCGTCGGACACGACTGGGGCGGGCTCCAGGGGTGGGAGTTCGCGACCCATCAGCGGTTCGCCGGGCGGCTTTTGTCGTTCACGGCGATCGCCGCGCCGTCGCTCGACCAGGTCTCGATCGCCGGCGACGAGCTCCTCCGCGGCGGGCACGTGCTGCGGTGGCTCGGCCGGCTGCGGCGGTCGTGGTACATCTTGCCGCTGCTGACCCCGGGGATGCCGACCTTGATCTGGCGGCGGGTGTGGTCTCCGGAGCGATGGCGCTGGATGCTTCGCAACGTCGAGCGGGTGCCGGTCCGAGACGGCGATCCCGCCCCGACCCTCGCGGACGACGGGATTCATGGTGCGAAGCTGTACCGGCGCAACATGCCGCGGCGCGCGCTGAGCGCCCGCGCGGACCCCGACGCACACGTTCCCGTCCAGCTGATCGTCCCCAGCGGCGACCGCTTCATCCCGCCCGACTACTACGAGCTCGCCGAGCGGTACGCGCCGCGGCTACGCCGTCGGATCATCGGCTCGGGCCACTGGGCGCCGCGCGCCCAGCCCGAGCGGATCGCGCGGTGGATCGAGGAGTTCGTCGATCAGGTCGAGGCGGGGGACGCCTCGGCGGCGCCGGCGCGACGGCCTTGGATGCGGGGCGGTGGTGTCGAGCAGCTACGAGACCGGCTCGCGCTGGTGACGGGGGCCGCGAGCGGGATCGGGGCGGCGACGGCTCGCGAGCTGGCGTCGCACGGCGCCCGGGTCCTGCTCGTCGACCGCGACGGCGACGGCGCGCAGCGAGTCGCTGCGGATCTCGGGCACGCGCACTCGTTCGCGTGCGACGTCTCCGACGAGTCCGCGATGGAGCGGCTGGCGGAGACCGTGCTCGCCGAGCACGGCGTGCCGCAGATCGTCGTCAACAACGCCGGGATCGGGATCGCCGGCGACTTCCTCGACACGAGCTTCGACGAGTGGCGGCGAATCGTGTCGATCAACCTGATGGGAGTCGTGTACGGATCGCGCCTGTTCGGGCGCGCGATGCTCGAACACGGCGAGGGCGGCCAGATCGTCAACACGGCGTCAGCCGCGGCGTTTGCGCCGAGCCGTGTCCTGCCGGCCTATTCGACCACGAAGGCCGCGGTGCTGATGCTGAGCGAGTGCCTGCGGGCCGAGCTCGTCCCGTGGGGGATCGGGGTGACGGCGGTGTGCCCCGGAGTCATCGCGACCAACATCACCCGCACCACGCAATGGGTCGGTCGCGACTCCGATGAGCAGGAGCGGCTCTCGACGTACGCGACCGAGCGCTACCGGCGGCGCAACTTCACTCCCGAGCGCGTCGCCGCGCAAATCGTCGAGGCGATCGGCGCCGATCGGGCGGTCGTCGCGATCACGCCGGAGGCCAAGCTCGTGCAGGCGCTGTCGCGGTTTGCTCCGGGCGTGCTCAGGCGGCTGGCGCAGGTCGAGGCGACGCCCGTCTAGGGAAGCTCGGTTCTTCGGAAGGACTCCGCGGCCGGGGAGCGAAACGCTCCTCATGCTGCTCAAACGACGCCCCCCGCAACTCGACGACAAACCGGCCGCCACCAAGCACGGATTCGAGCACCTCGACCCGAGCGCGGTATCGGTGCTGCGCTGGCTCCACGCCAACCGGGTCGAGTTTGTGCTCGTGGGCCCGGTCGCCGAGGCGCTCCGCGGCCGGACCGCCGCGCACGGCCCGGTCTCGATCGTGCCCGCACCGTACCGCCGCAACCTCGAACGCCTCGCGCGCGCGCTCGACGGCGCCCACGCGACGATCCGGATCGATGGGGGCGGGATCGACGGTGAGACCGACACCACGCCGACGAAGCTGACGGCCGAGAAGCTCGCGCGCGGGCAGCTGTGGACGCTGCGCTGCGGCTCGCACGACCTCGATATCGAGGGGACCGTCGAGGGGGTGCCCGGATACCAGGAGCTGCTCTACGAGACGACCCGATTCGAGCCCGTCGCCGAAGTCGAGGTCGAGGTCGCGTGCCCCGAGGACGTCGAGCAGTACGCGCACGTCCGCCGCACCGGCGTCGTGCCCGAGATCGTCATCACGCGGAAGCCGTAGCTCTTAGCGGTACCTGCCGGGCTCCCAGAGCGGCTCGTTGCCCTGGTTGGCGGCGCGGCTGAGGATGAACAGCAGGTCCGACAGCCGGTTCAGGTAACGCACGACCTCGGCGTTGAGCTCGTCGCCGCACGCGATCGCGCGGCGCTCCGCCCGCCGGCAGACGGTGCGGCAGGCGTGAAGGTGGGCCGCTGCTTTGGTGCCACCGGGGAGCACGAACGACTTCAGCGGCTTGAGCGTCTCGTTGACCTCGTCGCAGCGCTGCTCGAGCCACTCCGTCTGGGCCGGGATCACCCTCAGGCGCTCGCGGGTCGAGTCGGGGTCCTCGGGGGCCGAGAGGTCGGCGCCGACGTCGAACAGGTCATTCTGGACGCGCTCGAGCCACGGGCGGTACTGCTCGGGCAGCTCGTCGATCGTTAGCGCCACTCCGATCTGAGAGTTGAGCTCGTCGACCGTCCCGTACGCCTCGATCCGAGGGTGCGTCTTGGCAACCCGGCTCATGTCCCCAAGGTGCGTCTCGCCCGAGTCCCCGAGCCGCGTGTAGATGCGGGTGAGGTTGACGGTCATCGCTGGGTTGGAGTTTAGGTGGGGGGGCGGATTTCGCCCGGCTGTGGGCTATGAACAGTGTGGACCCCGTCCTCCCGAGCGACCCCGTCCTCCCGAGCGACCCCTACGCGGCACGATCCCTCCCAGGTGCGAGACCGTGCCGGAGAGGGGCCGGAAAGCGACCGCTCTGCGGCACGGACCGTCGGCCTACTGGGACCGTGCCGCATAGGGGTCGATCTCGGCGCCCCAGTCGACGCCCGGATCGAGGCGATTGCCGAGTGTCAGCGGGCCCGACTCTCTCGCGATCAGTTGCTCGCCGCTGGAGTGGGTGACGGCGCGATCAAACGTCGGCTGCGGGCGGGACGGCTGGCGGCGATTCACGGCGGGGTCTATGCGCTGCCCCAGACCGAGGAGGTCCCGTTCGCAACCGAGGCTGCAGCGCTTCTCGCCTGCGGTGAGGAGGCGGCCCTGTCCCATCACAGCGCCGTCACGTTGTACGGGCTGCGCCCGGGGATCGCGCGGCCCGTCCACGTCACGATCCCGGTGGGCAGAAGCGGTCCCGCGCCGACCGGGGTGATCGTCCACCGCAGCCGCACCCTCGCCCCAAGGGACGTCCGCCTCCACCAGGACCTCCCGATCACCTCCCCGGCCCGCTCGCTCCTCGACGTAGCCGCGGCGCTCCCCGACCGCGACGTCGAGCAGATCCTCAGCGAAGGGCTGTTCGCGCTCCGGCTCCTGACGCGCGCCGAGATCGTCGAGCTCCTCGCCCGCGCGGGCAACCACCCCGGCCGCGCGCGGCTCACCCGCGTCGCCAACGCTCACGTCCGGGACACCCGCACCGACTCGCCCCCCGAAGAACGCCTGCTCTCGATGATCCGCGCGACCGGCCTCCCCGAGCCGCAGCTGCGGGTCCCGATGCTCGGTTACCGGCTCGACTTCTTCTGGCCCGACCTCGCACTCGCGGTCGAGGTCGATGCGTACGGCACGCACGGCAGCCCCGCGCGGTTCGAGGCCGACCGCCGGCGGGACGCGAGGCTGCTGACGGAGAAGGGCATCGTCGTGCTCCGGCTGACCAGGGTCGGGATCGAAGAGCGCCCGTTCGAGACGATCTCCCTTCTCGCGCGCACGATCGGGCAGCGCGAGGCGCGGTACGATCCCGGGCGTTCAAGGTCGTGGTGATGGGAAGCCGGTGGGAATCCGGCGCGGACCCGCCACTGTGATCGGGGAAGCCGACCGCACTCTGCCACTGGTGAGCATTCGTTCTCCCGGGAAGGCGCGGCCGGTAGGCCCGTAAGCCAGGAGACCAGGCCCGACCGCAAGCCCATACGCCCTCGTGGAAAGGGGTGGCACTCATGAAGAAGGTTGGACTCGTTCTCTCAAGCACGCTCGTGCTCGCATGCGGCGTGCTCGCGCCGACGGCGGTCGAAGCATTCGGCTCGGGGGTCAACGTCTCGATCAAAACGCTCAACAAGACGCTGTTGCCGCCGACGAAAGAGCACGGCGAGCAGGGCTCGGTCACCAAGGGCGGAGCCCCGCGCGGAAAGTGCCCGGGCAACAGCGCCGCCGGCGCGCTCGACGTGGCCACACACGGCAAGTGGACGGCGAAGTGGTACGGCAAGTACAACGACGTGTTCATCAGCTCGGTCCTCGGCGTGAAGCCGCCTAACTCGAAGGACTTCTGGGAGGTCCTCGTCAACGGCAAGCCCGCGAGCACCGGCGCCTGCGAAATCAGGCTCCGCCCCGGCCAGCGGCTGGAGTTCAAGATCGCCAAGTGATCAGAAGGACCGCGTTCACGGCGGTGGCGACCGCGGCAGTGGTCGCCACCGCCGGCTGCGGCCTGGGCGCCGGCGCCGGGACATCGAACGTCACGGTCACGGTCACGAAGAACTTCGGCGCCACCCGGGTCGCGCAGAGCACCGAGAGCCGCGTCCCCGGATCCGAGACCGTGATGCGGGTGCTCGAGCGTCACTTCGACGTCTCGCTCAAGTACGGCGGCGGGTTCGTCGAGTCGATCGACGGCATCACGGGGAGCTCGAATCGCCGCGATTGGTTCTACTACGTGAACGGGATCGAGGCCTCGAAGGGGGCGGCGGCCACCGGGGTCCACAAGGGCGACCGAATCTGGTGGGACCTGCACGACTGGACCGCGACCGACACGATCCCCGCGGTCGTGGGGTCGTTCCCCGAGCCGTTCCTGCACGGCAGCGGCGGCAAGCGATTTCCGACCGTGCTGCAGTGCGCGAGCGACGCGGGCGCGGCGTGCAAGCGGGTATCGAACGAGCTGAGCTCGCTCGGCGTTCCGTTCGCGACCCAGCAGATCGGCACCGGCTCGGGCACCGACTCGCTTGGGGTCATCGTCGGGACCTGGCGCGACATCCGCGCGGAGATCGTCGCGAGCCTGCTCCAGCAGGGCCCGTCGGCCAGTGGCGTGTACGCCAAGTTCACGGGCGGCGGAGCCGCGCTCGCGCTACTCGACCCGCACGGCAAGCAAGCACGCACGCTCGGCGCCGGGGGCGGCCTGGTCGCGGCGACGGCGCAGGGCTCGGCCACGCCGACCTGGCTGGTAACCGGCACCAACGTTGCCGGCGTGACCGCCGCGGCCGCGGCGCTGACTCCGCGCACGCTCCGCGACCGCTTCGCGGTCGCCGTCCAGGGCTCGACCGCGACGCCGGTGCCGGTCCGAGGCTCGAGTTGAGCTACCGCCGCCGCGCAAGTCCGCTGCACGCGGCCCGCGCGGGAGTGGCGGCGGCGTACTGCCTGTCGCTGGGGTGCGCGGCGCTGCTGCTGTCGGCTCCGCTCGCGCTCGGCGCGACGGCGCTCGCGATCGTGCTGGCCGGGGTCGCCGCCGGCGTCGGCCGCGAGCTGCTGCGCGCCGCCAGGTTCGCGGTCGTGCTCGGGCTCGGGGTGATGATCATCAACGCGCTGGTCGTCCGCGACGGGCTGACCGTCATCCTCCGGCTCGGCGACCTCCCGGTCCTCGGGCAGACCGATGTGACGCTCGAGGCGACCGCGTACGGGGCGATCCTCGGGCTGCGGGCGGTCGCGCTGATCCTGTGCGGCGCGTTGTACACGGCCGCTGTGGACCCCGACGAGATCCTGCGGCTGTTCCGGCGCGTGTCGTTTCGCTCGGCGCTGACCGCGACGATCGGGACGCGGATGGTTCCGATCCTGATCCGCGACTCGCACCGGCTGGCCGACGCCCAGCGCTGCCGGCCGGGACGGCCGCCGTCCCGGGCCGCGCTGCTGCGCGCCGCGACCGCGGGACTGCTCGACCGCGCGCTCGACGTCGCCGCCGCGCTCGAGGTGCGCGGCTACGGCGGCGCCCACCGCCTGCCGCGGGCACGGCGCGCCTATTCGCGTCACGACCTCGCGTTCGGCGCCTCGGCGATCGCGATTCTCGGGCTCGCGATCGCCGGGCGGGTCGCCGGCTTCGAGCCGTTGCACGCGTATCCGACGCTCCACGCGCCGCTCGGCGCGCGGGAGTTCGGGCTCGCAGCGGCGCTGCTGGCGTGCGCGCTGCTGCCGTTCGCCGAGCGTCGGGGGATCGACCGATGACCGCGCTCGAGATCGAACACGTCAGCTACACGTACCCGGGAGCGGAGCGGCCCGCGCTGAGCGACGTCACGCTCGATGTCGCGGCGGGCGAGCTTGTGGTGCTCGCCGGCGACTCCGGCTCGGGCAAGTCGACGCTACTGCGGGTGGCCAACGGGCTCGCCCCGCATTTCCACGGCGGGACGTTCGCGGGGCGCGCTCGCGCCGCGGGCCTCGACAGCCGCGAGCACGGGCCGGGCGAGCTCGCGGCGGGGGTCGGAAGCCTGTTCCAGGACCCCGAGACGCAGGTCGTGATGGGCACCGTGCGGGCCGAGCTGGCGTTTCCGCTCGAGAACCGCGGCCGCTCGCCCGGCGCCGTCGCGCGTGGGGTGGAGGAGGCCGCGCTCGCGCTCGGGATCGGCGAACTGCTCGACCGGCCGACCGCCGAGCTGTCGGGCGGTGAGCTGCAGCGCGTGGCGCTCGCGGCCGCGCTCGCCGGCGACCCCGCGCTGCTCCTGCTCGACGAGCCGACGTCACAGCTCGACCCGGTCGCCGGCGACGAGCTGATCGGGGTGCTTCGCCGGCTGAACGAGGACCGGGACACGGCGATCGTGCTCGCCGAGCACCGCCTCGAGCGGTGCCTCGGCGCCGCGGACCGGGTCGTCGCGCTCAGCGACGGGCGGGTCGTGTGCGACGCGCCGCCGACGGCGTTCCTCGAGTGGGCGCTGGCCGAGGCGCCGGAGCTCGCGACACCGGGCGCGCGGCTGCTCTCCGGCGCCGGCCTCCGACCCGCCCCGAGCGTCAAATCCGCCCGCGCTTCCCTGCGGAACAGCGGCCTCCTCCCGGAGCCGGACGTGGACGATCTGGACCACCCGCGCGGAGACCAAGGTCGTCCACGTCGATCGAAGGATGCGGCGCTGCGGCTCGACCGCGTGTGGCACGAGCTGCGCGGAGGGCGATCGATCCTCCGCGCGGCGTCGCTGACGGTTCGCCCAGGTGAGCGCGTCGCGCTGATGGGACGGAACGGCGCGGGCAAATCGACTCTGCTCAGGCACGCCGCCGGCCTGATGGAGCCGACCCGTGGGCGGGTCAACGCATCCGGGCGCGTCGCGCTGCTGCTCCAGAACCCGACCGACTACCTCGTCCACGAGACCGTCAAAGAGGAGGCGTCGGCGGGCGCGCTTCGGACCGCCGGCCTCGACCCGCAGGCCTTCGCCGAGCGCCACCCGCGCGACCTGTCCGGCGGCGAGAAGCAGCGGGTCGCCCTGGCCGTGGTGCTGGATCATCCCGACGGGCAGGCGCCGGCGGTCGTCTGCCTCGACGAGCCGACCCGCGGCATGGACCGTGCGCTCAAGAGCGAGCTCGCGTCACTGCTGCGTGGGCTCGACTCCGCGGTGTTGGTGGCGACCCACGACCCGGAGTTCGTCGCCGAGTTCGCCGAGCGGGTGGTGCTGCTCGCCGACGGAGCTCCGATCGCCGACGGGTCGGCCGCGGAGATCCTCTCGACGGGCACCTACTTCGCCACCGAGACGGCGAGGATCCTCGGCGGCGCCGGCGGTGCGCTCACGCCCGGAGCGGGCGTCGCGCTGCTCCGTGGAGCCGAGCGCGCGGAGGTGCCGGCGTGAGCTGGCAGCTCGGCGCATTCGCGATCCTCGGGATCGGGCTGCTCGGTGGCTTCGCGTGGTACGAGCGGACCCGTCCGGATGCCCGGATCGTTGCGCTGGTCGCGACGCTGGCGGCCTTCGCCGCGCTCGGGCGGATCGCGTTCGCCGCGATTCCGAACGTCAAGCCGACGACCGACATCGTGCTCGTGTCGGGGTATGCGCTCGGCGCCGGGCCGGGGTTCGTGGTCGGGGCGCTTGCCGCGCTCGTGTCGAACTTCTTCTTCGGCCAAGGCCCCTGGACCCCCTGGCAGATGGCCGGCTGGGGCGCGACCGGCCTGATCGGAGCGGGCCTGGCGGTCGCGACCAGGGGCCGGATCGGCCGCTGGCCGCTCGCGATCGTATGCGCGGTGGTGGGGTTCGGATTCACCGTCCTGCAGGACGTCGGCGACTGGGTCACCTACAGCGACCACGGCCTCGCGCAGCTCGGGATCTACGTCGGCAAGGGGGTCGGCTTCGACGCAGTGCACGCGGCCGGGTGCTTCGTGTTCGCGCTTGCGTTCGGGCCCGCGCTGCTGCGCTCGATCGCCAGGTTCACGACCCGGCTGCAGGTCCGCTGGGTCGCGCCGACCGGGTCGGTCGCGCCGATCGCGCTCGTGCTTGCGCTCGGCGCCGCCGCCACCGGAGCCTGGCTCGCCAGCCAGCCAGGCCCGAGCGCGGCGGCGGCGGGGACAGGGGCGGGGTACCTGCTCTCCGCCCAGAACCCCGACGGCGGCCTCGGAGGCGCCCCGGGTCAGGGCTCATCGCAGCTGTACTCGGGGTGGGCGGCGCTCGGGCTCGCCGCCGAGGGGATCAACCCGCAACGGGTGATCAAGGACGGGCACAGTCTCGCGAGCTACGTCGCGTCCGACACCGAGACCGACGCGGGGTCGCTCGAGCGCAAGATCCTCGCGCTCAGTTCCGCCGGAATTCCGGCGACTAGCACCGTCTCCGCGCTCGAGCGCGATCTCGGTTCGAACGGGTCAGTCTCCGATCAAGCGAACCTGACCGCGTTCGCCGTGCTCGCGCTGAAGGCAGCCGGCGTGACGCCACCTTCGAAGACGCTCGGCTGGCTTGCCCGGCAGCGCGACCAGGACGGCGGCTTCAACTTCGGGACCGCGGGCGGACCGAGCGACGTCGACGACACCGGCGCGGTGCTCGAGGCGCTCGCCCACCCCGACCCGCGAGGAGCCGCGTACATCGAGCGCCACCAGAACCGCGACGGAGGCTTCCCGAGCCAGCCGGGCGAGGACTCGAACGCGCAATCGACCGCGTGGGCCGTCCAGGGGCTGCTCGCCGCCGGGACCGGCTCGTCCGCGGTCGACCGGGCGCTCGGCTACCTCGGCTCGGTGACAGCGCCGGACGGACACATCCGCTACTCGCGCTCGAGCGACCAGACTCCGGTGTGGGTCACCGGCGAGGCGCTGATGGCGCTCGCCCGCAAACCGCTGCCGCTGGCGGCCGTTCCGCTTCCGGCCTCGCGTCAGACCGCGGCCAGCCCCACGGCCGTCCACCCGCACCCAACCCACCACGCCCGTCGTGCCGCCACGGCGGTCCGTCACCGCCCAGCCGCGACCCCTCCGAAGGCGCCGGTCTCGCACGGCTCGCTCACACTCGCCGGAGATGTGGGCGTGCTGGCGGCGCTCGCGCTGGCGCCGGTCGGCGTCGGTTAGCCCTACGCGTCGCAAGTGCCGTCACATTCGAGCGGCCTCTGGCGACGCCTGGCTGCGTCTTCGTGGCTCGACGCAGCGCTGCTGCGCCTTCGCCCCTGCGTCCTTGCCACGCGCCGCCAGCGACCACTGTCGGTGTGACGACGCTCACGGCGCGCAGGGCCTGAGCTGGAGCCTCAAGCGCACACAAATCGCTAGCCTCTCGCGCCCGATGCGGGTCGGAGTCCCCAAGGAGACGGTCGAAGGCGAGCGACGTGTCGCGCTCGTGCCCGAAGTGGTGGGCAAGCTGACGCGCGACCCGGCAGAGGAGGGCGCCGGGCGGATCGAGGTGGTGGTCGAGCGCGGCGCCGGTGCCGGCGCGCTGCTCCCTGACGCCCAGTTCGAGGAGGCCGGCGCCCGGATGACGGAGGACCCCGGAGAAGTGTGGTCCTCCGACGTCGTCGTCAAGGTCGCGCCGCCCTCCCCGGACGAGATTCAGCGGCTGTCGTCGGCGACGACGCTGATCGGGTTCCTACAGCCGTTGACCAACGGCGACGCCGTGCGCGCGATCGCCCAGTCCGGCGCGACCAGCTTCGCGATGGAGTCGGTCCCGCGGATCAGCCGTGCGCAGTCGATGGACGCGCTCTCCAGTCAGGCGAACATCTCCGGGTACCGCGCCGCGCTGATCGGCGCGCAGGAGCTCGGCCGCTTCTACCCGATGCTGATGACTGCCGCCGGCACGATCCGGCCCGCGACCGTGCTCGTGCTCGGCGCCGGGGTCGCCGGGCTGCAGGCGATCGCAACCGCCCGCCGGCTCGGCGCGGTGGTCCAGGGATTCGACGTCCGTGCGGCCGTCAAGGAGCAGGTCGAGTCGCTCGGCGCGACCTTCCTCGAGTTCGATCTCGGCGGCGACCTCGAGGGAGCCGGCGGCTACGCGAAGGAGCTGACCCCTGAGCAGCAGCAGCGCCAGCAGGAGCTGATGGCCGAGGCGATCGGGAAGGTCGATGTCGCGATCACGACGGCGCTCGTCCCCGGGCGCCGGGCGCCGATCCTCGTGACCGAGGAGGCCGTCAAGCTGATGAAGCCGGGCTCGGTCGTCGTCGACCTCGCGGGCGAGGCGGGCGGCAACTGCGAGCTGTCGGAGCCCGGCCAGACGATCACCGTCCACGACGTGATCATCACCGCGCCGCTGAACGTGCCGAGCACGATGGCCGAGCACGCCTCACAGCTCTACGCGCGGAACATCGAGGCGCTGCTCGGGCTGATGGTCAAGGGCGGCAAGCTCGAACTCGACTTCGAGGACGAGGTGATCTCCGGAGCGTGCATCACCCGTGGGGGAGAAATCGTCAATGCCGCCGCCAAGGAAGCGGCGAGCACCCCCGCCGCGAGCTAGCGAGGAGACCCAATGACACTCGTCACCGAGATCGCAATTCTCGTGCTGGCCGGATTCGTCGGCTTCGCGGTGATCTCGAAGATCCCGAACACGCTGCACACGCCGCTGATGTCGGGCACCAACGCGATCCACGGGATCGTGGTGCTCGGCGGTCTGCTGCTGATGCACCTGGCGACCGGCTGGCTCGAGCACCTGCTGCTGTTCATCGCGATCACGTTCGGGATGATCAACATCATCGGCGGGTTCTTCGTGACCGACCGGATGCTCGAGATGTTCAAGCGCAAGCCGGAACCGGAGGCGACCGATGAGGGCGCCAAGCAGGAGGAGCTGAAGCAGTGAGCGTCGGCACGATCTTCCTGCAGCAGCGGAACTTCATCGATGTCTGCTACATCGTCGCGTTCTCGCTGTTCATCATTGGGTTGAGCGGGCTGACCGGGCCGCGCACCGCGGTCCGCGGCAACCTGATCGCGGCGGTGGGCATGGCGATCGCGATCGTCGCGACGCTGCTGACCCCGCACGTCTGGGACGGCTCCTCGACGCCGATCCTGATCATCCTCGCGCTGCTGCTGGGCACCGCGATCGGGATTCCCGCCGCGCGCCGGGTGAAGATGACCGCGATGCCGCAGATGGTGGCGCTGTTCAACGGCGTCGGCGGTGGCGCCGTGGCGCTGATCGCGTGGGTCGAGTACCGCCACCACTTCGGTGGCGACTATGCGCTGAAGGCGGAGATCCCAACGCTGTTCGCGGCGATCGTCGGCTCGATCTCGTTCTGGGGCTCGAACATCGCGTTCGGCAAGCTCCAGGCGATCCTCCCGAGCCGCCCGATCAAGCTCCCGGGTCAGGCGATCATCAACGGCGCGCTGTTCCTGATCGCGGTCGCGAGCGCGACCATCCTCGCGGCGGGGACCCACTCGCAGGCGCTGTTCATTCTCGGGATCCTGGTAACGGCAGCGCTGCTCGGGAACATGGTGGTGCTCCCGATCGGCGGCGCCGACATGCCCGTCGTGATCTCGCTTCTGAACGCGTTCACGGGCCTGTCGGCGGCGGCTACCGGAATCGCGCTGAACAACACCGCGCTGATCGTCGGCGGGATGATCGTCGGCGCCTCGGGAACGATCTTGACCAACCTGATGGCGAAAGCGATGAACCGGTCGGTCCCGGCGATCGTCGCGGGAGGTTTCGGCGGCGAGGTCGCGACGCCCGCGGGCGGCGAGGACTCGGACCGCGGGCCGGTGAAGTCGACCACGCCCGACGACGTCGCGATCCAGCTGTCCTACGCGCGCCAGGTCGTGATCGCCCCCGGGTACGGGATGGCCGTCGCGCAGGCGCAGTACGCGGTGCGCGACCTCGAGAAGGCGCTCGAGGACAAGGGCGTCAGGGTGCTGTTCGCGATCCATCCGGTCGCCGGGCGGATGCCAGGGCACATGAACGTGCTGCTGGCCGAGTCGCAGGTGCCGTACGAGGCGCTCAAGGAGATGGACGAGGTCAACCCCGAGTTCCAGCGGACCGACGTGACGCTCGTGATCGGCGCCAACGACGTCACCAACCCGGCCGCCAAGAACGAGCCGGGCTCGCCGATCTACGGGATGCCGATCCTCGAGGTCGACCGGTCGAAATCGGTGATCGTGCTGAAGCGCTCGATGGCCTCCGGATTCGCGGGGATCGACAACCCGCTGTTCTACGAGCCGCAGACGAGCATGCTGTTCGGCGACGCGAAGTCGAGCGTGAGCGAGATCACCGCAGCGATTGCGGCCTTGTAGTTAGGATCCCGCGCTATGCCCATGGATCAGAGCCGTCTGAAAGCGATCCCGATCTTCTCGGACCTGTCCGACGAGGAGGCCCACCGCCTGGCCGCATTCGCCACCGAGCAGAGCATTGCCGAGGGGCAGATCCTGATGAAGCAGGGCGACTACTCGGTCGAGCTGATCGCGATCGAAGAGGGAAGCGCCGACGTGATCAAGGACGGCACCAAGATCGCCGAACTCGGCAAGGGCGCTCTGATCGGCGAGATGGGCCTGTTCGAGCGCCGGCCTCGAAACGCCGACGTGATCGCGACCTCGCCGATGCGGGTGATCAAGCTCACCCACTGGGAGATTCGCCGCATGTCCGAGGACACGATCGAGCGGATCCGGCAGGTGATCAAGGAACGCGAGGCGGCTGGGGTCGCCGACCCCGCGCACGTCGCCGACGGCGACTGACCGACCCGCGCACGCCGTGTGAGCGCCCACACGGGCCGCGGTTTCTGATACCTTCGCACCCGCCGAGTCCCCGGAATGCCGCCCCGGGGAGCGGGGAACCCAATTCGTTGGGGCGAGTCTCGCGGTGATCCGTGAGATGCGCTCACAGGTAGAGCGCTAGCCCGTCAGCTAACTCCGCAGGCCACAGGCGTGATTGCAATAGCGCCCTCGTGGAGCGCCAGGCTTGCGGGTTTTTTCGAGCTTTCCGACACAGAACTTGCGCAAAACCGCATCTGGGCGGGGAGCGAGGCAGCCGTGCGCCGAACGTCTCCCCACGATGCACCGCATGCGCGTCACGCTGATCACTACGCTCACCGCCGCCCTTGGGCTCGCGGCCGGCGCGACGCCCGCGTTGGCGACGGGCAGCAGCGGCGGCGCCGCACTGGTGGCGAAGAGCCAGCCGCGGGGGATTCAGAGCGCGAGCACTTCCGCCGCCGTATTCACGCGCACGCTGCGCAAGGGCACCACCGGCGCCGACGTCAAGACGCTCCAAACGTGGCTGAGCGAGGTCGGCTACCCGGTCTCGATCGACGGTGACTTCGGCCCCCTGACCGCGTCGGCCGTGAAGCAATTCCAGCAGGCCCACAACCTTTCTCCCGCCACCGGGGTCGTCGGTCGCAGAACCGCGGCCGCGCTGCTCGCGGCGGTCAAATCGGCCGCGAAGTCGGGGGTGGCGACGTCCACCGGGACTGGGACCTCGACCAGCGGGCTCGTCTTCCCGCTGCGGCCGATCAGCCGCGTGTCTCCGGTCAGCACGTGGTCGCTCGATCAGGGGATCGACATCTCGATGGGTAGCGCATGCGGCTCCAGGGCGATCGAGGTCGCGATGACCTCAGGGACGATCGTGCAGGAGGGGATCGACGGGTTCGGCCCCGCCGCGCCGGTGCTGAAGGTTTCGAGCGGCCCGTACGCCGGCCGCTACATCTACTACGGCCACGCCCTCCCCGCACTCGTGAAGGTCGGCGCGCACGTCACCACCGGCCAGCCGATCGCCGAGATCGGATGCGGCGACGTCGGAATCTCCTCCGGTCCCCACATCGAGATCGGGATCAGCGCCCCAGGCGGACCGCCGTGCTGCCCCGGCTACCAGGAGACCTCGCCCGCCTGGTACAAGGTCGTGCTCGGGCTGTACCACCAGGCCGGAGGCTGACGGCCGGCCGGATGCCGGCCGGCGGTAGCTGCCGAGCGAGTCGAGCGGTCTCCCGCTAGCCAGTAGCGGAGCGAGCGAGGCCCGAAGCCGGACGCGGTTACTCGGGCGGAGGGCTACTACCCTCCGCTCCATGATCGCCCGCGACCGCGCGCTCGACGCTCTGCAGAGCGAGCGCTTCGATCTGGTCGTCGTCGGTGGCGGGATCACCGGTGCGGGCGTCGCGCTCGACGCTGCCTCGCGCGGGTACAGCGTCGCGCTCGTCGAGAAGGCCGACTTCGCGTCGGGCACGAGCAGCCGTTCGTCGAAGCTCGTCCACGGCGGCCTGCGTTACCTGCAGAACTTCGACCTCGGCCTCGTGCGCGAGGCGCTGCTCGAACGCCAGCTGATGGTCAAGCTCGCGCCGCACCTGGTCAGGCCGCTGCCGATGGTCGTGCCCGCGTTCGACGGCGCGCGGCCCGACCGGCTGGTCGGGATCGGACTGAACATGTACGACGTGATGGCGACGCCCGTGCGCGGTCGCCGCGGATCGCGCCGTGACGACAGCTACTGGAGCCCGGCCCGGCACCGGACGATCTCGGGCGAGCACGTCGTCGAACTGCTCCCGGCGCTGGCCGACCGCCACCCGACCGGCGGCTACCTGTTCTACGACTGCCAGACCGACGACGCGCGGCTCGTGCTGACGGTGCTGGGGGAGGCCGAGCGGTTCGGGGCGATCATCGCCAACCGCCTCCAGGTCGTCGAGCTCCCGACCGACAACGGGCACGGGACGGGAGTCAGGGTCGCCGACGGGGTCACCGGCGAGGAATTCGTCATCCACGCTGACAACGTGATCAACGCGACCGGCGTCTGGGCCGACCGGATCCGGCCCGACGAGCTCCACTCCGAGGCCGAGCTCCCCAGGATCGCGCCCAGCAGGGGCACCCACGTGACGATCGCGCAGACCGACCTGCGGCTGGACGCCGGGGCGATCGTCCCGGCCGGGGAGGGGAGGTCGATCTTCGCGCTGCCGTGGCTTGGCCGCAGCTTGATCGGGACGACCGACAACAACTACGAGGGGGAGATCGACCACGTCAAGCCCTCGATGGCCGACATCGAGTACCTGCTGGAGGCGACGAACGCTTTCTTCGGGACCAACCTGGGTGTTGACGCTCTCACTGGGGCGTACGCCGGCGTGCGCCCGCTGATCTCCTCGGGCGACACCCGCAAATCGGTCGACATCTCGCGCAAGGCCGAGCTGTACGAGACCTCGAGTGGGCTGATCACGATCACCGGCGGAAAGCTCACGACCTGGCGGCGGATGGCGAAGCTGGCGGTCGATCGGCTGGTTGAGCGCGACGGCCGCAACGCGCCGTGCCGGACGGCCGAGATTCCGCTCGGGCAACCCCTCGAGCCGGGCCATCTGGACGGGTCGCCGGGGGTCCCAACGGCCTCGCTCGACGCGCTCGCGGGCAGGTACGGCCACGCGGCCGAGCAGGTGCTGGCGCTGGCGGCCGAGCGGCCGGAGCTCGCCGAGCCGATCCTCGACGGGCTTCCCGACCTGCTGGCTGAGGCGGCGTTCTCGGCCCGCAACGAGCAGGCGGGAAGCGTTGGCGACGTGCTGCTGCGAAGGACCCGCCTCGGGCTGCTCGCCGGCCGCCAGCTGGCGAATTCTCGCTCGGAGGTCCCCCGGCGCGTCGCCGAGGTACTCGCGCGAGAGCACGGCTGGGACGAGCAGCGGACCGAGCGGGAGGTCGAGAACTTCAACGAGGAGGCCGAGGCCGAGGGGATCGGGCTTCGGTGATCGCCCCGGAGCGAGCGTTCCGCACGACCCGCCAGACGCTCGAGCTCGGAGGGCGGCCGTGGTTGATGGGGATCGTCAACGCCACGCCCGACTCCTTCTCCGACGGC
Organism: uncultured Solirubrobacterales bacterium; assembly: GCA_963770735.1. GTDB lineage: Bacteria > Actinomycetota > Thermoleophilia > Solirubrobacterales > Solirubrobacteraceae > Palsa-465. The sequence goes on from CAVYRB010000004.1 coordinate 457,440, forward strand.
GGGGTGGCGCGGACGCTCGAGGACCGGATCGCGCTCACGCGGGAGCTGCTCGAGGCCGGCGCCGAGATCATCGACATCGGCGGCGAGTCAGGGGTCACCAACCGTCCGCCCGTCGACGCCGACGAGGAGGCGCGCAGGGTCGTGCCGCTGATCGAGCACGTCGCTCGCGAGCTCGGCGCGATCGTCTCGGTCGACACCTACAAGCCGGCGGTCGCCAGCGCCGCGATCGGGGCCGGCGCGGCGATCGTCAACGACGTCAGCGGGCTGCGCGACCCGGAGCTGGCGGACGTCTGCGCACAGACGGGCGCTGGGCTCGTCGTCGTGCACACGCGGGCTGCGCCCAAGCAGAAGCTGCTCGACCGCTCGCTCGACGGACACGTCGCAGAGGATGTCGAGCGGTTCCTGCACGAGCGGATCGAGCTCGCGGTCGAGCGCGGGATGGATCTCGAGCAGCTGATGCTCGACCCCGGGCCGGACTTCGGCAAGACGCCGGCTCAGACGGTCGAGGCGCTGCGGGCGCTCGAGCGGCTGCACTCTCTGGGGAGGCCGCTGCTGCTCGCCGCCTCGCGCAAGGACTTCGTCGGCGCGATCACCTCGCGCCCGCCGCGGGCGCGTCTCCCGGGCACGCTCGCGGCGGTCGCGTTCGGCGTCGATGCGGGGGCGCACATGCTCCGCGTCCACGACGTCGCCGCGGTCGCCGAGTTCCTCGCCGTCCGCGCCGCGCTCGGCGGGGACTCCGACGTCGATCCGGGCTTGCGGCTCGCGAACGAGCTGCGCTGGGACCAGGGTCGCTAGATTGCCGTGAGCTCAGATCGCCGGCCGCTGCCCCAACGCGGCTGGAGCCAACCGATTTTCGACAGGAGGGGACGATGGCAATTCTCGACCGTGAGTCACTGGAGCAGAGCCCGCTGGCCGATCTTCATGCGATCGCCTCGGAGCTCTCGATCGACGGCTACCGCCGTCTGCGCAAGCCCGAGCTGATCGCCGCGATCCTCGAGCGGCAGGGGGGCGACTCGGACGACTCGGCCGGCGGCGAGGAGCCCGAGCCGGAGCGCACCTCGTCACGGAGGCGCGGAAGGCGCCGCAAGCCACCGGCGTCGAAGGACACCGAGGAGCGCGCCGAGGAGATCGAGCGCGAGCCCGAGCTGCCGGCGGGGGAAGGCGACCGCGAGCCCGAGCGCCAGCCCGACGAGACCGTCGAGGGAGTCGTCGAGCTGCTCCCGAACGGCTCCGGGTTCGTCCGGGTCGACCCGCCCGAGCCGTCGGACGCCGACGTCTACATCTCCTCCGCCCAGGTCCGGCGCTGCGAGCTCGTGTCCGGCGACCGCGTCACCGGCCCGCGCCGCGCGCCCAGGCGCTCCGAGCGGTTCGCCGCACTCGTCCGGATCGACACCGTCAACGGCCGGCCGGCGGCCGAGCTGGCCGATGGTGCCCGCTATGAAGACCTTCCCGCGTCGTTCCCGAGCGAGCGGTTCGAGCTCGCGCAGGATGAAGATCCGACGGTGCAGGCGATCGCGACCGGGACGCCGATCGGACGCGGGTCGCGCGTGACGATCGCGGGCCCCGCGCAGTCGGGCAAGACCGAGCTGCTGCGCCGCATCGCCGCGGCGCTCGCCGGCCCCGACGACCTCCAGGTGTCGGTGGTGCTCGCCGGCGTTCGCCCCGAGGAGCTGGGGCTGTGGCGTGAGGGGCCGGTCGGACCTGTCACGGCCGTCAGCTTCGCGGCGTCGCAGGACGCGCAGTCGCAGGCGGTCGAGGGAACCGTCGAGCAGGCACGCAGGATCGCCGCTCGCGGCGCGCACGCGGTGATCCTGATCGACACTCTCGGCGGGCTCCCGCCGCAGGTCGCCCGCAAGGCGCTCGCGGCCGCCCGACGCCTCGAGAACGGCTCGCTGACGGTGATCGCGACGGCGCCCGAGCCGCTCGGGGGTGAGACGACGGTGATCGTCCTCGACCGGGCACTCGCGCGCGAGGGGACGTTCCCGGCGATCGACCGCAACGCGAGCTGGACGATGCGCGCCGACCTACTGGCCGGCTGAGCGGGGTAGGCTCCTCGCAGGAGAGAGGAGTGGAGTCAGATGCGTCAACTCACCGCCCTTGACCAGCAGTTCCTAGCGCTCGAGGACACGAGGCACTTCGGCCACGTGGGCGCGCTCGCCGTGCTCGACCCGTCGACCGCGCCGGGGGGACGGTGACGCTCGCCGACCTCCAGCTGCTGATCGCCGAGCGGCTCCCGTTGGTGCCCCCGTTCCGCTGGCGGCTCGTCGAAGTTCCGTTCGACCTCGACTACGACTACTGGATCGACGACGCTGACTTCGACCTCGACTTCCACGTCCGCGAGCTCGCGCTGCCGCCGGGGGGCGGCGACGCGGAGCTCGGCGAGCAGGTGGCGCGGATCTTCGCCCGCCCGCTCGATCGCTCTCGCCCGCTCTGGGAGCTGTACCTGATCCACGGGCTGCCGGACGGCCGCGTCGCGGTGATGACGAAGATCCACCACGCCGTGGTCGACGGGATGTCGGGCAACGAGATCCAGGGGGCGCTGCTCGATCTCGCCCCAGAGGGGCGTGAGCCGCCGCCGCCCCTGAGCGACGCGGCCGACGCCCGCCCGGGCGAGCTCGAGATGCTCGCCCGCGGCCTTGTGGGGTTGCCGCGATACCCGGCCCGGCTGCTGCGCTCGCTGCCGCGAGCGCTCCCCAACGTCGACGAGGTGCCCTCGCTCGGGAACATCCCGGGGCTGAAGCCCGCGGGACGCCTCGCCGCCCGCGCGCAGCGGCTGGTCGGCGGGCGCAGCCGGGTGATCGGGGACCAGGACCTGGTTCCGCCGCGGACGTCGTTCAACAGCCGGATCTCCGCGCACCGGCGGTTCGCGTTCGGGCGGCTGTCGCTCGACGAGGTCAAGCAGATCAAGAACCGCCACGGCTGCACCGTCAACGACGTCGTCGTCTCGATCTGCGCCGGCGCCGTGCGGCGCTGGCTGATCGCACACAATGAGCTTCCGCCCGAGCCGCTGGTCGCGCAGATCCCGGTGTCGGTTCGCAAGGAGAGCCAGCAGGGGACGTTCGGGAACCGGATCCTGCTGATGACCGCCCCGCTGTACACCGACGAGCACGACCCGGTCCGCCGGCTGCAGAAGACCCACGAAGCGCTGGCGGAGATGAAGGAGCGCCACAAGGCGCTGCCGGCCGAGCTGCTCCAGGACGCCAACCAGTTCATCCCTCCCGCGGTTTTCTCGCGCGCGGCGCGGCTGACGTTCTCGATCGCCTCGAGCAGTCGTGGGCGCCCCGCGTGGAACCTCGTGATCTCGAACGTGCCGGGCCCGCAGCTCCCTCTGTATATGGCCGGCGCGCGGCTGGAGGCCAACTACCCGATCTCCGTGATCACGGACGGGATGGGGCTCAACATCACGGTGATGAGCTACTGCGGATTTCTCGACTTCGGGATCGTCGCCGACCGCGAGCAGATGCCCGACCTGTGGACGCTGATGGACTCGCTCCGCGAGGCGCTGCGAGAGCTGCAACCGGCCGGATCGCCGGAACTCTACGCGGACGGGCACGGAAACGGCGGAAACGGCGGCGCGGCCGCGCCCGAGCCCAGCGAAGCGAGCGCCGACCGCGATGGCTGAGCAGTTCTGCGACGTCGGGAGGGGGATCACCCTCTGCTACGAGACGTTCGGTGATCCCAGCGACCCGCCGATGCTGCTGATCATGGGGCTCGCGACGCAGATGATCGCGTGGCCGCAGGAGTTCTGCGAGGGGCTCGCCGAGCGCGGCTTCTACGTGGTGCGGTTCGACAACCGCGACGCAGGCCGCTCGACGCACGTCCCCGGGCGTCCACCGACGCCCCGCCAGCTGATCACCCGCCGGATCGACCCGGTGCTCTACACGCTGACCGACATGGCCGGCGACGCCGCCGGGCTGCTGCGCGAGCTCGATCTTGGGCCGGCCCATGTGGTCGGCGTCTCGATGGGCGGGATGATCGCCCAGATGCTCGCCGCCGAGTACCCCGAGTCGGTCCGCTCGCTGGTCTCGGTCATGTCGACGACCGGCAACCGCTGGAAGGGGCAGCCGGCGTTCGGGATCTACCGGTTCCTGCTGCGGCGCGCACCGTCGAATCGCGACGCGTTCATCGAGCACCTGACGGCCCTCTTCCACGTGATCGGCTCACCCGGGTTTCCCCGCGACGAGCAGCGCGTCCGCGAGCTCGCCGCGCTCAGCTACGACCGGGGCGTCGACCCGGCCAGCTCGGGCAGGCAGCTCGGGGCGATCGTCGCCTCGGGCGATCGGACGGCCGCGCTCACACGAATCACGATGCCGACGCTCGTGATCCACGGAACCGCCGACAAGATGGTGCGGCCCTCGGGCGGCCGCGCGACCGCCCGCGCGATCCCCGGGGCGCGGCTGATGATGGTGGATGGGATGGGCCACGACCTCCCTCAGGGAGCGTGGCCCCTGCTGATCGACGCGATCTCGGCGCACGCGAAAGCCGCCGACAGCGCGCTCGTGGCGAGCTGATCCTGCCGCGTCGACTGCCTTTGCTAGCCTCCCGGCGGTTGGGGCTTAGACCGATTGGGGCTTGAAGGAATGCAGATGATGCTGCGAACGCGTATCGCTCGCGCGCTTTCGATGCTGGTGAGCGTGCCGCTGCTGGCATCGGCGCTCGCGGCGAGCTCGCCTGCGCTTGCAGCGGGCGCGACCCGGTCGTGCGGGAATTTCAAGGTCGATGGGTGGCCGGTCTCGAAGGTGCACGTCACCAACGCCACCTGCGCGCAGGCGAAGCGGATCATGGTGCGTTACCACAAGACGGGTCAGGGCCTTAGCTGCTTCACGTTCAGCGATGACACCCCGATTCACATCCGGTGCAAGGGGCGCGTAGCGGTCGCGCCCTCGCGGGGATCGGGTCCGGGGGCCGGTGGAACGAGCCGCCGATTCGTCGAGGCAATCATCACCTTCAGCCTGCCGGACTGTGCGGCAGCCGGGGACTGCGGGATCTAGCCGATGCGACGGCCGCTGCGCACGTTCATCGGCGTCGGCGCGGCGTGGTTCTGCGTCGCCGGGCTCATGCCCGCCGCCGCATCCGCGTTCGGGACGGTCAACATCCTGGGGCAGCGCGGCGAGCACGAGCGGATAACCCGGCTCGCGCTCGGCTGCCGGCCCGGACAGCCGCACGACGGGTCGTGCTTCGAGGATGCGTCGCTGAGCAACGTCGCCGGCACGACCGCAACCTTCGGCGCGGTCGGGGCTCCCGACAACATCCCGCTTCGTCTGACCGGGGGGCCCTACTACTGGCACTGCGACGAGGCCGACTACCTCGACGTACCAAGCTACCCGCAGTCACGGGCGAAGGCCACCGAGATACTCAACGGGTGCCGGGCTTGGGCCCGAGACATGCTGTTGAACGGGCGATCCGATCACACGTTCGGCAGGAGCTGGCCGGTGCAGGGCGCCGTGGCGGAGGCCATCACGCTGCTGAACGGGAGCGGCAGAGTCGACGTCAGCGATCCGGGGACGGGATTCTTCTCACCGAGCTGCACGTTCGACGGCAAGATCGGTCGCGCTAAGTGCAACGTCTGGGAGCCGTTCGGCTACGTGCTGCACGCGACCGAGGACTTCTATTCACACAGCAACTGGGCCGACCTTTCCAACCCCAACGAGCCGATCAGCGTCACGAACCCGCCGGGGCTCGGCCACCGCGACCTGCCCGCTTACTGGGATCTGCGGCAAGCCTCGGCGCAGCTGCCCGATCCGAAGCTGGCGACTGGCTGCTATCCGACGTCCAAGTGCGGCGGCCGCATCACCCACGATGAGGGGCTCAACAAGGACAAGGAGCTGATCAACACGAGCACCGGGTTCGTCAGCGACCCGATCACCCCGCGCGGGAAGATCGGCGACAACGCGCAGCGCGCGGTCAACGACGCGATCAACGAGGCGAGACGGCAGTGGGCGATCTTCCGCTACGAGCTGGTGGCGCGCTACGGCGCCGAGCGCGGCGGCAAGATGATCTGCGCGCTGACGTCAGACAGCGCCGACAAGTCCTGCAACGACTCGACGCGCGCGAGGGACGTGTTTGCCGCGATCCCCGGAGCCTTCGTTCAACTGGCGAGCGTGACCAACGGGCAACAGTGCATCGACGACCCGGGTGGGAGCACGACAAGCGGCACCAAGATCCAGATGTGGGACTGCAACGGCACGAACGCTCAGCAGTTCCGGTTCAGCAAGGAGGTCCAGTTCGCCAGCACCGGCACCGGCCAGGTTCAGGTCGTCGGGAAGTGCCTGGACGCGCCCGACGCCACCGCGGGGGCCCGGGTCCAGATCTGGGACTGCAACGGCACGGTCCCGCAACAGGCGACGCTGACGAGCGCCGGGCAGCTGCAGATGCGCGGACTGTGCCTGAGCCTCTCGGGCGACGACGCGTCGAACCGGGCGCCCGTCGTGCTCACGCCGTGCGCCGCGGCGAACCGTCAGGTGTGGCAGTTCCGCTGAAGGTTGTGACGGTCAGCCGATCGCGACGGTCGCGATCCGGCCGCGGGCGTTGAACACAGCCCGCACCGGCGCGCCACGCCGTCCGGAGATGCAGTACGTGTAGGAGTGACCGGGGCGCGACACGGGCTGTCCGGCGCGGTCCAGCACCGCCCTCGCGGTCTCGCCGACGCGGATCGGGCCGATCCCCCTCCGCGTGCGCTTGTCGTGGGCCGGCAGGCATCGGGTCGCCGGGACCCCGTCCGCCCGCTCCCACATCTCGAGGTAGGCCTCGGCGCCCTGGAACATGCTGTTCATAAGCTGCGTGCCGCCGGTGAGCTGGAGCGAGTGCAGCCAGTCGGCGTACATGCCGTAGTTGGCGAGGCCGTCGGTGTTGAGGTCGAACGTGTGCTGGCCCCACTGCTCGCGGCCGAAGCTGACGTGGCCGGCGTAGGAGCTGAACGGGTAGCTGATCGGCGTATTCGACGGACCGGGCTGCGCACCGAGCCCGTTCTCGTCCGAGCCCCACCCGAAGCCGACCCGGTACCTCGGGTCGCTCACGGCCATATCCGATTTCCACGTCGCCGCGAATGCGTTCGTCGGCTCGACCGGCGGGGTGACGAATCCGCCGGTCGCGTACACCTGCTTGAACAGCTGCGGGGAGGAGCAGCAGTGCGCCGAGACGACCCCCGAGTAGTGGCTTGCCGTGGCGATCGCGAGCGCGGCCGTGGCGGTCTTCGAGTCCATGTGGTCGAGCTGGATCACCGCGTGGTGGGCGATCATCCGCTTGATCAGGTAGGCGCCGAGGTCCGTTAACCCGCGCGTGTTGCACTGCGGGCCCGAGCCGTACACCGGGGCCGGGCTGCCGTGAAGCATCGAGGCGAGGGACCCGTTGACGACCGTGGCGAGCGGTCCGCTCGGTGCAACTGATAGCTGCTCAGCGTCCTGCTCCTGAGCGGGGCACGGCTGCAGCGTCCAGAAGCTGCCGGTCTCCTCGCGGTTGCCGGCGTTGATCACCGTTCCGATCGCGCCGGCGATCATCTTCGTGCCGCCGAACGCGTTGTCGAACTCGTGCACGGGGAAGAAGGTGCGCACCCCAAGTTGCTCGACGTGCTTGAGGCCGGCGTCGATCTGCGAGGGGTCGCATTGGGGGACGTCGCCCGATTCGCCGCAGCCGAACAGGCGCGAGACCTCGATCCCCTCGATCACGGCCAGCTTGCCCTGGTTGATCACGCGGCGGGCCTGGAACGGGTCGGTGACGAGCCTGAACCACCCCTTGCCAGGACCACCCGACTGGGCGTCGATGTAGTCCTGCAGCGCGTGCAGGTCGCGGTCTTGGATGTCGACGTTGGCCATGTCGTTGCACGGGTTGTGGCGTGTGGTCATCAGCGAGCACAGTGCCTCGTTGTCGACGAGGTTGGTCACCATCACCCGTAAGCCGGCCTTCCAGGCGCGTTCGATCCCCGTGTAGTAGTCGCCCTCCTCCGCGAGCGCGGTCGGGCTCGGCCACTCCTTGAACGTCGGCCACCCGTGCATGTCGCTGGGGCGCGGGGAGCCGCCGAAGTCGACGAAGTCCTCGAACTCGCCGTTGGTGCCCTGCTGGTACTGGGCGCAGCTCGCCGGGAGCGCGTAGGGAGCTCCGAACGGGCTGAACGGCGCGCCGCAGTGCCAGTCGCCCCCAAGGAAGTCGAACGCGGTCACGTGCGCGTGTCCCTCGACGGTGCCGAGCACGTTCGCCTCCGGGCTCGCGCCCGCGAACGACGGCCCGGTCGCGTCGAGCTGCGCCTCCGGATACATCGCGCAGCCGCTCGCCGCGGCGAACCGCACCGGCAGGCGCGTGCCCGTCGCCAGGTTCGTGAGCGTGAACCCGGCCTTCGAGCTGCCGCCGACGCGCCACTCCGAGGCGGAGCTCGGCGTGCTCGCGGGCTGGAGCGACCCCGCGGCGGCATCGTTCAGGTATTCGCCGCGCGGCGTGTACAGCAGGTATACGCCGAGCGCGGCAGCCTGCATCCGGAACGGGCCGTACGGCGAGCCGATCGGGCCGCCGTGCGCGGCTCTCAGCGTGTAACAGCCGTGCACCAGCGAGTACCGGGTGAGCGCCTGCCCGCGGGCGGGCGTCGTCTTCGCCGCCGAGCCGTGAAGCGACGTCAGGGCCGCGGCTGCGACCGCGGCGATGATCAGCAGAGCACGCCTTCCCCGCACAGTCGGGCGATTATGAAGTAGCGGACGGCTCCGCTCGCCGGTTGCTCGCCGGGCTCACGCGGGCACGAACCGTCGCAGCTTGCCCGTCCCGGCGTGGCGCTCGATCCGATCGACGCGGATCACGTCGATCGTGGGCTCGGTCAGCCCGAAGCGCGCGCACGACTCGATCAGCGCGGTGGCCAGCTTCAACACGTCGGGGTCGCCGAGGACGAGCACGTCGGCCCCGCCGGGCGTCTGGCGCACCTGGTACTCGGAGATCGCGGGGTCGGTCCCGAGCACGTGGCGGAACGCGCTCGCCGGGACCGTCAGCGGGCCGTAGCGGAAGTCGTCGTCGCTGCGCCCGGCGATGTCCGCGACACGGGTCAGTGCGCTCCCGCACGGGCAGGGCTCGGTCAACAGCGTCACCTCGTCGCCGAGGTCGTAGCGGATGAACGGGAAGGTGCGGTTGGCGAGGCCGGTCGCGAGCGTGCGTGCGGCGCGCTCGGTCGGTCCGACGGGTGCGCCAGACTCGTCCACGCGCTCGAGGATGACCTCGTCCTCGCATACGTGCAGCCCGTCGGCGTGACCGCACCCGACGGCCTGCACTCCGATCTCGGTGGAGCCCCAGAGGTTGTGGAGCGGAGCGCCCCAGGCGTCGTGGATCGCCTGGTGGTCCTCGTCGGTGAGCGGCTCCGAGTTGGTGCTTACGCGCACGGGGCGGATGTCGAGCCGCTGATCGAGTGCGGCGCGCGCGAGCCTACCGACCACCGACGCGTAGCCGACGAGATGGGTCGGGCGCGCGCGGGCGACCGCTTCCGCGAGCTCGTCGAACGGCGTCGCCGCCGGGATCACGATGGTCTCCACGCCGGGCCTGAGCGGCATGTCGAACAGCGGGGTGCTCGCGTGCGGCGGCTCGCCGGCCTCCAGCACCACGAGCCGGGGATGCTCGATCCGAGTCGGTGCGCGGCGGTCCTCGCGGGCCTGCATCCGCCAGGCGAGACAGGCGAAGCTGACGAACGCGTCCCAGTCCCAGACGTAGACGCCGCGGACGCCGCTCGAGCCGCCGGAGCTGAAGATCTGCTCGCCGGTCGGGGTATAGGAGAACCAGCGCTCGGTCGCCAGGATCCGCTCGGCGTCGGCGCGGCTCAGCCCAGGGCCGGTGACGATCGCGTCCCACTCGTCCTGGGCCTCCTGCTTGGTCATCGGCGGCAGCCTCGCGAGGTCGTCGATCGTCGCGCTCGAGGGGTCGAGGTTTCCGATCCGGCGCGCGTGGAACGGCGATCGCTCCTTCGCATACGCCAGCAGTCCGCGCAGCCGCTCGGTCCGGTAGCGCTCGAGCCGCTCGCGCGGCCAGTCGACCCGGGCGACGTGGTCCTCGAGCGCGGCCCTGACCGCGTGCAGGTGCGCGGCCCGCAGCCGCTCGTAGCTGCTGCTGCTCAGCTCAGCCATTGCTCGCAGATCCGGGCGACGTGCCGGGTGTCGGTGCCGCAGCAACCGCCGAGCACGCGGGCGTGCTGCATGTGCGGCCTGAGCTCTCGGTACTCGCTCCCGAGCTCTTCGGGGTTGCCGGAGTCGAGGCCGGGCGCTTCGTCGAGCTCGGCGTGGCTCTTGCGCGAGGCGTTCGCCCGGATCCCGCCGAGGCGCTCGATCCAGGCGCCCCCGCGCTCGATCACCGGGCCGAAGTGCGTCGGGTGGGCACAGTTGACCATGAAGTAGATCGCGGCGCTGTCCGTCTCGCGGTCGACGAGCGCGATCGCGTCCTCGAGCCCCTGGCCGCTGGGGAGGCGCCCGTCGGTCTCGACGGTGAACGAGATCGAGACGGGGACACCGGCGTCGGCCGCGGCCGCGACGATTCCCGCCGCCTCCTCGGCGTACGCGAGCGTGTACGCGCCGACCATGTCGACGCCGGCGTCGGCGAAGGTGCGCACCTGGGTGGCGTGGTAGCCGTTCGCATCGGTCGGGGACATCGCGTGGTCGGGGTGGTACGCGTCGCCCCGGGGCCCGATCGTCCCGCAGATCGCGATCGGCGTGTCGGCCGTCTCCTCCTCGGCGCGGACCTCGCGGGCGAGTGCGACCGCGTCGCCGTTGACCTGGTCCAGGTCAGCCGCCGAATAGCCGAGCCTCTCGCCCCAGTCGCGGTTCGCGCGCCAGGTCGGCGTGTCGAGCGTGAACCCGACGCCGTGACGTCTCGCGATCTCCAGGTAGCCGTGGTAGTAGTCGCGCAGTGCCTGTCTGCCTCGGTCGGTCTCGAGCAGCAGGAACGACGCGAACTCGGGGAGGTCGATGCCGCGCTCGAAGATCATCGTCGTCTCGAGGCCGCCGTCCCCGATGAACAGCTTGTCGCGGTCGAGGCTCGGGATCCGCTCGGTGTCGGGCATCTAGCGGTAGCTCTCCGGTGCGTGCGCGAGCTGCTCCCAGTTCTCGGGGTCGTGGCCGAAGACGACCAGCGCGCCGGTGTCGGCAGCGAGCGCACGAAGCTTTCGCATCGAGTTGTTGGCGTCCTCCTTTGAGTGGAGCGCGCGGGGGTGCGCACGGCCCTCCCACATGTCGCGATTGTCCGAGGCGTCGGCGGTAAGCAGCATCGGCCCGGTTTCGTCGAGCTTCAGCAGGACCGACGTGTGGCCGGCCGAGTGCCCGGGCGTCTCGATCAGCCGAACCGTGCCGTCGTTGAACAGGTCGAGCTCTCCGGACCAAGGCCGCCAGTTGAGGCCGGGACGCTCGTAGTCGGCGCGCACGTAGCCCGAGGCCTCCGCGGACTCGGCCGCCCTCGCGGCCTTGAGCTCGCGCTTGTGGACAACTACCGCCGCGTTCGGGAAGTGGCCGAGCGCGCCGGTGTGATCGAAGTGGAGGTGCGTCTGGACGACGTAGGCGACCTCGCCCGGGTCGATGCCGAGTCCGGCGACCTGGGCGGCACAGTGCTGCTCCTCGGTCATGTCCGAGACGAAGATGTCGGCCAGGCCACCCAGGTGGGCGTGCGGATCGCGAGCGATCGCGAGCGGATTGCCGCCGTCGATGATCGCGTCGCCGGCGGGATGGCGGATCAGGAAGAAGGGCACCGGGACCGCGACGCCGTTCAGGGCGAGCGTTCCGCTGTCGAAGAGGTAGACCTCCATGCCGTCGCAATCCTATGCGGACGGGCTCAGTACGCCGTGGTCCGCGACCGGTGCCGCGGCGAGGCCTTGTAGCGCGGACCCTGGCCTCGCAGCCACAGTGTCTGGTCGACAGCCGCCGTGCCGGACCCCGGTCGCGCGGCGACGATCAGCTCGACCGCCTCCACGGCGCACGCCCGGATCTCGACCTCCTCGGGCGACCCGTGCTCGATCAGCTGCTCCCGGTCGATCCGCGCGACGAGCTCGGGGTCGAACCGCAGGATCCCGTCGAGCCTCAGCACGTGGGGGACGAGGTTGTCGGCGAACATCGTCAGCCGGTCGAGATCGGCCGGCTCCCAGACGCCGGCTCGGGCGAGGTCGGCCGCCGCGATCTGCGCGCGCTTGAGGAACCGCAGCGTCAGCCCGTCGTACGTAGAGCTGTCGGCGAAGCACTCCCAGCCGGCGAGCTCGGTGACCAGCGCGACCGCCGAGCCCCCGAAGGAGTCGACGAGCGCGGTGAAGCTGCCCTCGTGCTCGGCCGACAGGTGGTTGCCGAGGTCGTTGAGCGAGGCGGCGAACAGGGCCATCAGCTCGTGGCCGGGGTCCTGGCCGAACACGCCGGCGAGCTCGTCATTGCCGATCGCCGCGAGTTCCGCGGCGCTCCATGGCCCGCGCGACCGGAATCGCTCGGCGACTCCTGCCGCGGTCGTCGCGTAGCCCGAGCGCCCGGGGGCCTTGCGCAGCGTCGGAGACCAGCCCGAGCCGAAGTTGACCGCGTCGAGCGTCAGCCAGAAGGCGGTCCGATGGTCGCGTGTCCGGCCGCTCGGATCGGGCTCCTGCTCCGCCGGGCCGAGCGGCAGACTTGCCGCGTACGCGTCGATCGCGCCCTGATCGATCGCCACGAACCGGGCCCGCGAGGCCACCTCGGCGCAGGCCTCGCGCAGGCAGCTCAGGACGTCGGCCATCCGGTACCTAGGCGAGCGCTCCGGACGGCGTCAGCGCGATCACCGGGATCGGCCGGCTCGTCTGCTGCTGGTAGGCGGTGTAGCGATCCCGATTGTTCTCGTTGACCAGCTTCCAGAGCCGCTCGTAGCCCGGGTCCGAGCGCTCGATCACCCTCGCCGTTCCCGGTCCGCGCTTGCGCCCGACCTGCAGCTGGACCGCGGTGTCCGCCTGGACGTTGTACAGCCAGCCCGGAGCCTTATCACTGCCACCGTTCGAGGCGACGACCAGGTAGTCCTGGCCGTCACGCGCGTACACGAGCGCATTGGTCCGCTGCTGCCCAGAGCGGCGGCCGCTGGTACCCAGCAGCAGCGTCGGCACGCCGAGCATCTTGTGGCCGATCCGCCCGTCGGTGGCCTTGTAGATCGACTGCTGCCATCGCAGGAGCTGGCTCGTCAGGCTCATCGAGGAGAGGCTATCTCAGCCTTTGCGACCACCTCCACCGCTACCGTTGAAGGCACTGATGACGCCGGAGGTCGCCGCCAACGTCGAACCCCTGCTCGAAGGGCTGAACGACCCCCAGCGGGAGGCCGTGACGTACCCCGGCGGGCCGCTCCTGATCCTTGCGGGAGCGGGCTCGGGCAAGACCCGAGTTCTGACCCATCGGATCGCGTATCTGATCGCGACCGAGGCGGCGCGGGCGAACGAGATCCTCGCGATCACGTTCACCAACAAGGCGGCGGGGGAGATGCGCGACCGCGTCGGCATGCTCGTAGGTCGTCAGGTCCGCGCGATGTGGGTGATGACCTTCCACGCGGCGTGCGCACGGATGCTTCGCGCTCACGCGGACAAGCTCGGCTACACGCGCCAGTTCACGATCTACGACCAAGCCGACTCGCGGCGCCTGATCAAGCGCTGCCTCGACGAGCTCGGGATCGACCCGAAGCGGTTCACACCGGCCGCGGTCGGCTCGCAGATCTCAGCTGCGAAGAATCTGCTCGAGGACGCCGACGGCTACGCGCAGAAGGTCGGGTCGTACTTCGAGCAGACGGTCGCCGACGTGTATCGCGAATACGAGCGCCAGCTGCACCGCATGAACGCGATGGACTTCGACGACCTTCTGGTGCGGGCGGTCAACGTGCTCGAGCTGTTCCAGGAGGTCCGTGACGGCTACTCGGGCGGGTTCCGGCACATCCTCGTCGACGAGTACCAGGACACCAACCGCGCCCAATACCGGTGGCTGCAGCTGCTGACCAACGAGGACCGGAACGTGCTGGTTGTCGGCGACGATTCGCAGGCGATCTATGGCTTTCGCGGCGCCGACATCCGCAACATTCTCGAGTTCGAGGACGACTACATCGACGCCCACGTGGTCAAGCTCGAGCAGAACTATCGCTCGACGCAGAACATCCTCGACGCGGCCAACGCCGTCATCTCCAACAACCGGGGCCGCAAGCCCAAGAACCTTTGGACGGACCTGGGTCAGGGCGACCCGATCAAGCTCCGCGAGCTCGACGACGAGCACGCCGAGGCGCGGTTCGTCACCGGCGAGATCGTGCGACTGCTCGACGAGGGCGTCTCGCGCGCCGAGATCGCGGTCTTCTACCGGACCAACGCGCAGTCGCGGGTGCTCGAGGACACGCTCACGCGCGCCGAGATCGCCTACCAGGTCGTCGGCGGCACGAAGTTCTACGACCGCGCCGAGATCAAGGACGCGATTGCGTACCTGCAGGTGCTGGTCAACCCCCAGGACGCGGGCTCGTTCACGCGGATCGTGAACAGTCCGAGGCGGGGGATCGGGAACACCTCCGTGTCACGGGTGCTCTCGTACGCGAACACGATGGGGATCCCGATCTGGGACGCCGCGTCGGAGCCCGAGCAGGTCCCGAACCTCGGCAGCGCGGCGGTCAACGCGCTCAGGCGGTTCATGGGGACGATGCACGTGCTGCGGGAGCGGGCCCAGTCCGGCGCGCCGGTCGCGGAGGTGCTGAAGGACGTCCTGCGCGAGAGCGGGTATCTCGATTGGCTCGAGGCGGAGCGGACGATCGAGGCTCAAGGGCGGATCGAGAACCTGGAGGAGCTCGTCAACGTCGCGACCGAGTACGACGAGACCGATGCCGAGTCCCGCACGCTTGAGCAATTCTTGGAGCAGGTGTCGCTGCGCTCCGACGCCGACGAGCGGACCGACGACGAGGGCCTGGTGACGCTGATGACGCTCCACAACGCCAAGGGGCTCGAGTTCGGGATCGTGTTCATGATCGGCTGTGAGGAGGGAGTGTTCCCGCACTCGCGGGCGCTTGACGAAGGCGGGCTCGAGGAGGAGCGGCGGCTTTGCTACGTGGGGATCACCCGCGCCGAGCGCGACCTCTACATGACCTACGCCCGGACCCGGACCGTGTTCGGCGCTCGCAACTGGGGAGTGCCGAGCCGCTTTCTCAATGAGATACCCGCCGGCCTGACCGACCGCGAGGAGCAGCGGCCGACGTTCGCCGGGCTCCGCGCGCGCGCGACGTCATGGGATTCGGGCGGCGGCTCCTCCCAGCCCGCGTGGTCCCGCGACGACCCGGCTCCAGTCGCGTATCGGATGGGCGACGACGTCGTCCATCCGACGTTCGGCGAGGGCGTAGTCACGGGGATCGAGCCCGGCGGCATCGTCGTGATCCGCTTCAGCAAGGACCGCTCTGAGCGCAAGCTCGTGGCCGACCTCGCGCCGATCACCCGTCGCTGATATGTGCTCAGGCCAATCCCAGCGCGCCGCGAGCGCGGAGCTCGCGGCGCGCCGGGCATGGCCACACGAACAGGCGGATCAGAACGACCGGTACCGGCCGTTGCCGGTCGCGAAGCCGTGCCGGGACTTGTTCTGGCAGGTCACGAGCTTGCCCGCGACCGTGCAGGTGACGCCGAGCGCCGACCACCGCGCCCCGGTCCTCAGCGTCGCGACCTTGGAGCACGAGCTCCATGAGCACTGGCTGATCTTGACCAGCTGCGGCCGTCCCGTCCTGGTCAGCTGAACGGCCGGGTCACCGATCCCGTGCTTGGGCGTCGGCACGCCCTTCCCCTGGCACAGCACCGTCGTTGCGGGCTTGCCGGGAATGTGGATCTTGACGCCGCACGTGACCGTGCGTGCCCGGTTCTGAAAGACGCTCGCGTGGGAGACGCCCGATGCTGCTGCCGCGGCCGGGGCGGCGGCGGCGGCGACGGCGGCCAGACTTGCGATTGTGCGTGAACGTTGCATGGCGACCGCTCTATCCCTGGCCGGTGTCGGGTAAACGATCGGCGCCTTAGCGTTGTGTGAAGAGCGCCGTCTCGCCCATCGTCTAGCGTCCAATCCCATGGCAGCGACGATCATCGACGGCCGCGAGGTCGGGGCGCGCGTCCGGGCAGAGGTGGCGCGCGAGGTTCAGGCGATCGTCGATCGCGGCGAGCGGCCGCCCGGACTCGCGACGATCCTGGTCGGGGACGACCCGGCGTCGGCGATCTACGTCGCCAACAAGCGCAAGGCGTCCGCGGAGATCGGGATCGCCGACTTCCACCAGCACCTCCCGGCCGATTCGAGCCAGGTCGGACGTCGCCGGCCTGATCGAGGAGCTGAACGCCGATCCCGCCGTCAGCGGAATCCTGCTGCAGCTCCCGGTCCCGGACGGACTCGACGACGCCGCGCTGACGGCGACGATCGCGCCCGAGAAGGACGTCGACGGGCTCACCCCGATCAGCGGCGGACGGCTGCTGAAGGGCACCCCGGGACTACGGCCGTGCACCCCGGCCGGCGTGCTCGAGCTGCTCGACACCTACGGCGTCGAGCTGGAAGGTGCCGAGGCGGTGGTCGTCGGACGCTCCAACCTCGTCGGCAAGCCCGTCTCGCTGCTGCTGCAGCAGCGCAACGCGACGGTGACGATGTGCCACTCGCGCACGCGGGACCTGCCGGCGGTGTGCCGGCGCGGCGACGTGCTGGTCGCGGCGGTGGGCGTGGCGCGCCTGATCGGCGCGGAGCACGTGAAGCCGGGGGCGACCGTGATCGACGTGGGGATCAACCGGACCGAGCAGGGACTCGCCGGCGACGTCGACTTCGAAGCCGTCTCGGAGCTCGCGGGGCTGATCACGCCCGTTCCCGGAGGGGTCGGGCCGATGACGATCGCGATGCTGATGCGAAACACGCTGTCGGCCGCCGAGCTCCAGCGGAAGTAGCCCGGCGGTGGCCGAGGTCCGCGCAGACCCGCGGGCGGCGCTCACTCACGGAGACGTGATCGCGGCCGTCGCAGCGCTGCTCCTCCTGATCTTCATGTTCTGGACGAAGTGGTTCGGCGTCGCGGGGATTCCGGGCACCTCCACGCACGCCCAGGCCGTGACCACCGAGAACGCGTGGGGCTCGATGAGCATCGTCCGTTGGATCATGCTGCTGACAATCCTGGCTGCCGCGGCCGGCCTGCTCGTCCAGCTCGTCCATGTCTCCCGCAGCACGGTCGCGCTGATCCGCGCCTCGGTACGCGCTGCTCGGATCGCTCACGGCGGTGCTGCTCACCTACCGCGTGCTGATCAATCTGCCGTCGCCGTCGGATGTGGTCGACCAGAAGCTCGGGGCCGTGCTCGGGCTCGTGTGCGCGTACGGGATCGCGGTCGGCGGGTTTGAGTCGATCAGGGAGCAGCGCGTAAGGGCGCGGAGCTCGATCGAGGTCTCGCGCTCACAAGATCCGCTGGTTTCGGCCCGCGCGCGGCGCTAGTGTTCGCACGGCCCGGCGCACCGGCGGGCAGGAGGGGGACGATCCGTATCGAATCTTTAGCCCTTGGCACTGGGCTCCTCAGGAGGGGGTTACCGTGAATGTGGATAACGTCCGCCGCGACGACTGGATCGTCGGCGGCCTCGCGCTGTTGCTGTTGCTGGACCTGCTGATCCTGGCGTGGTTCTCGTTCGGGGGCACCGTCACCGTTGGGTCCACGTCGATCAATTTCGGCGGATCGCTGACCGCCACCGACGCCCCCGACGGCTGGTTGGGCGTGCTGGCGGTGATCTCGTCGGTCCTGATCCTCGTCGACCTGGTCCTCGAGCAGGTGTCGCCGCAGACCGCGGTCCCCGCGATCGGCGGCAGCCGTACCAACACGCGGTTCGTGCTGGCGCTCGCCACGGCGCTGTTCATGGCGCTCAAGTTCGTGTTCCACCTCGGGCACTTCAGCAACCTGGGGATCGGATTCTGGATCGGCCTGGTGCTCGTGATCGCGCTCGTGTACTTCGCACTCCAGGCGCGTAACGCAACGACCGTCGCACGGCCGCGGCGGACCGGGCCCGCGGCTCCGACCGGCGGCTCGGGGTCGTCCGGTCCGCCGCCCGCCTGAGAAATTCGATATAGGTCGCGGATGAGCTTCGATCTGTCGAGGCTTCGCCGCGGCGAGTGGATCGTCGGGGCGGGCAGCGTGGTGCTGCTCGTCTCGATGCTCGTGCTCCCGTGGTACGAAGTCGGGTCGCACACGGTCACCGGCTGGAATGCGCTGATCAGCTTTCGCTGGTTCGCGGTCGCGACGCTTGTCCTTGCAGGGGCGCTGCTGTTCTTCCAGGCGACCCGCAGAGGCCCTGCGATCGGGGTCGCGCTCAGCGTGTTCGTCGCGATCTTCGGCACCGTCACCGCGGCGTGGCTGATCCTGCGAGTGGGCATCGACCCGCCCACCGGTCGCAAGGTGGGGGGCTGGATCGGCCTCGCCGGCGCGCTCGCGATCATGTACGGAGGGTTCTCGGCGATGCGGCGGGAGGGCGTCCCGCCGAAGGACGCTCCCGCCTCGATCCCCACGATCGAACCGTGGTCGGACGCCCGTTCCTAGAATTGCGCCTCGAATGCTCGAGCGCGCCCAGGTCCTCCACGTCGCCCGCTTGGCGCGCCTGCAGCTGAGCGAAGCCGAGGTCGAGCGGATGGGCGCCGAGCTGTCGAAGGTGCTCGACCACATCGAGAAGATCCGCGAGCTCGACCTCGCGGGCGTGCCGCCGACGTCCCACGTGGTCGACGTGACCGGGGTGCTGCGGGCCGACGAGCCGCGGCCTTGCCTGCCGCTCGAGGCCGTGCTCGAGCAGGCGCCCGAGCCGGTCGACACCCCGGCGGGCAGGGGTTTCGGCGTCCCCAGCCCCGGCCCGGCCGAGGCGTGACCGAGCTCATTGACCTGTCCGGCGCCGCGGCGGCCGAGGCGATCCGCGCCGGAGAGCTCGACGCCGGCGAGCTGTTCGACGCGTACCGCGAGCGCGCGGCGCAGAACGACCTGAACGCGTTCACGTGGGTGGCGGACGCGCCAGCGGCGAACGGAGCCGGCGACGGCGCCCCGCTCGCCGGGGTCCCCGTCGCCGTCAAGGATCTGTTCTGCACCGAGGGGATCCCCAGCCAGGCGGGCTCGCGGATCCTCGAGGGATACCGCCCGCCGTATACCGCGACGGTGGTCGCCAAGCTCCGCGACGCCGGCGCGCCGCTGCTCGGCAAGACGAACCAGGACGAGTTCGCAATGGGCTCCTCGAACGAGAACTCGGGCTTCGGTCCGGTGCTCAACCCGTGGGATCGCGGCCGAGTGCCGGGCGGCTCCTCGGGTGGAAGCGCCGCAGCCGTCGCCGCCGGGCTCGCGCCGTGGGCGATCGGCACCGACACGGGCGGCTCGATCCGCCAGCCGGCGGCGCTGTGCGGGATCGTCGGCGTCAAGCCCACCTACGGTGCGTGCTCGCGTTACGGAATGATCGCGTTCGCGTCCTCGCTCGACCAGGCGGGGCCGCTGACCCGGGACGTGACCGACGCCGCACTGCTGCTGCGGCAGATGGTCGGGCGTGACGCGTGCGACTCGACTTCGCTCAAGTACCCCGGGGAGATCGCGATGCCGACCGCCGAGAACCTCGAGGGCCTGCGGCTCGGGGTCCCTGAGGAGCTGGCCGGGTCCGAGGGCGGCGTCGAGGCGGGAGTCCGCGAGCGGTTCGACCAGACGCTCAAGCTCGCGGAACGGATGGGCGCGACCGTCGAGCCGTGCCGGCTTCGACACGCTCCGCACGCGCTCTCGGCCTACTACCTGATCGCGCCGGCCGAGGCCTCCGCGAACCTCGCTCGCTACGACGGCGTCCGCTACGGCCTGCGGGTCGGCGGCGACGGCGACCTGATCTCGATGTACGACCGGACGCGGTCTGAAGGCTTCGGCGCCGAGGTCAAGCGGCGGATCATGCTCGGCACCTACGCGCTCTCGAGCGGCTACTACGAGGCGTACTACGGGACCGCGCAGAAGGTCCGCACCAAGATCTCAGAGGACTTCCGCGACGCGTTCGAGCAGTTCGACTTCATCGTCACCCCGACCAGCCCGTGGACGGCGTTCGAGCTCGGCTCGAAGACCGACGACCCGCTGGCGATGTACCTGAACGACTTCTGCACCGTGCCGATGTCGCTCGCCGGGATCCCGGCGGTATCGATTCCGTGTGGGCTCAGCGACGGCCTCCCGGTGGGCTTCCAGCTCGCCGGTCCGGCGTTCAGCGAGGGGCGGCTGCTCGATGCGGCGTACGCGCTCGAGCGGGCGATCGGGTTCGACGGGAGCGAGGCGCGGCGATGAGCGCGGCGGTCGAGTACGAGCCCGTCATCGGCCTCGAGATCCACGTCCAGCTGAAGACGCGCACCAAGATGTTCTGCGCCTGCGACGTCACCTTCGGCGAGCCGCCGAACACACACACCTGCCCCGTCTGCCTCGGGCTGCCCGGGGCGCTGCCGGTCGCGAACGCCCGGGCCGTGGAGTTCGCGCTGCAGATCGGGCTGGCGCTCGGGTCGGAGATCTCGCCTCGCTCGATCTTTCACCGCAAGAACTACTTCTATCCCGACAATCCCAAGGGCTACCAGATCTCCCAGTACGACGTCCCGCTTTGCCGTGGCGGGCAGCTGGGCGACGTGCGGATCCACCGCGTCCATCTCGAGGAGGACGCCGCCAAGCTCAACCACCTGGGCCAGAGCGGGCGGATCCACGGGGCGGACCGCAGCTGGGTCGACTTCAACCGCTGCGGCACGCCGCTGGTCGAGGTCGTCACCGAGCCCGACATCCACGCTCCCGAGCACGCGCGCGAGTGGCTACGTGGTGTTGCGCGAGACGCTGCGGCAGCTCGGGGTCTCCGACGTCGACATGTCTCAGGGGTCGCTGCGCTGCGACGCGAACGTGTCGGTCCGTCCGCGCGGGACGAACGAGCTCGGGACCAAGACCGAGCTGAAGAACATGAACTCGTTCGCGTTCCTCGAGCGCGGGGTCCGCAGGGAGATCGAACGGCAGGTCGAGCTGATCTCCGGCGGCGGCACGGTCGTCCAGGAGACGTTGCACTTCGATCCGGCGAGCGGCGAGCTGACGCCGCTGCGCTCGAAGGAGGAGGCGCACGACTACCGCTACTTCCCCGAGCCCGACCTGGTGCCGCTCGTGGTGACCGAGGCGATGCTCGAAGGCGCGCGAGGCGAGCTGCCGGCCGAGCTTCCGACGGAGCGCGCGGCCCGGCTCGAGCGCGAGCTCGGCCTGAGCCCGGAGCGCGCCCGGATGTTCGCGTTCCGGCCCGAGCTCGGGCGTACTTCGAGCGGGCGCTCGCCGCCGCCGACGGGGCCGACGCGGTGGCCGTCGCCAACTGGATCGAGCAGCTGATCGAGCGGATCGGCTCGGACGCCGACCCGGCGGGCTCCCGGGTCGAGCCGCAGGCGCTGGCCGCGCTCGCCGCGATGGTCACATCCGCGGGAGGTCAGTCGCGACGCCGCCCGCGAGGTGCTGACGAAGCTCGTCGCGAGGGGGGAGGGCCACGGGAGATCGTCGAGCGCGAGGGCCTTGGTGCGATGCCGCGGACCTCGGCGGCGAGCTCAGTCAGATCGTCGACGCGGCGATCGCCTCCGATCCCGCCGCCGCCGAGAAGGTCCGCGGCGGCAACGCCAAGGCGATCGGGCCGCTGGTCGGCTACGTGATGCGCGAAACCAAAGGTCGAGCGGACGGCGGCGAGGTCCGCAGGCTGATCCTGGAGCGCCTCGGGCAGGCGTAGGATTCACGGCCCCGCCCGCCCCGACCCAGGAGGCCTGTCAATGTCGCGACTCATCCGCATGGACCAGACCGGGCACACCACGCTCGCGGAGTGGACGGCCGACGATCCGGCCAGCGTCGAGGCGGCCGTCGCCGCGTTCCGGGAGCAGCTCGAGCAGGGCTACTATCGCGGTCGTCTCCCACGGCGAGGGGCACGCCGAGCACGTGCGCGAGCTCCCGCTGGACGCGCCGTCGGTGATCCTGCGCCGGCCGATCGCCGGGGGGTAGTGCTGAGCGCCGACCGGCGCACCCGCTGCGCCCGCCGGGACGCTTCCCGAGCTGGCGACCGTCCACTGGCGCCCGCGCGCGACCCACGCACGCTCGAGGCGCGACGGACGGCTGTGGACCTTCTGCACCGTCGCCTGGTGGTCCCGTTCATCGCCGTCGCGATCGGGCTGCGTGGGTCAAGCCGCTGCTGATCCCGATCTCGCTGATCGCGCTCGTGCACGCCTGGGCGATCCCCGAGCTGTACGCGGCGCGAGGGGCCGGCGTGGTCCGGCCCCGCAAGCCGGCCGGTCCGGCCGCGGAGCGCCGATCGCTGGGGCTGCTGGGCGATCTCGTCGATCATCGCGCGCGGGAACTGCACGCGCGGACCGGGCTGGTGCTCGAGCGCGGGGCACTCGGCGTATGGCTGCTCGGCGAGGCGGGCGCGCTGCTCGTGCGCCCGGCGGCCGGCGCGTGAATTGCTACTGCGTCAAGGCGGTCGACGGCGCGCTGCCGTCGGGTGACCGGATCGCGCATCTACTGCTCGCGCTGCGCGAGGACGAGACCGGATTTGCGACGGTCGCCAACCTCGCCTTCTCCGGGGCGCCCTGGCGGCTCCGTCGGCGGCTGGCTCGGCCGGCCCGGGAGGCGCTCGCGGCGGGCGCGGCAGCCGCGCATGCGTAAGGCCCCGCGGACCAACCCTCCTTGATCAACTTTGTACCCAGGGCCAATGTGGCCTTTAGGCAGTGCGAGCATGATTCCGGCCATGACACGTCCAGCGGCAACCTCAAAGGTGATGCTCCTCGAGGATCGGCGTGGCGAGAGTGCTCCGGCCGGATCGGCTCCGGTGCGGCGCTATCGCCTCGCGCGGGTTCGACCCGGTGCGGCCCCGGCGCAGCCGGGCAGGCGCTTCGACTATCTGAAGCGCACCTTCGACTAGGTTGGACCGAAGAAAATCCGAAGTCGGCCGGCCGGCGTCGGTCTGAGCGGTACGCTTGTTCCATGGATACTGAAGTCGAGACGACTCGAGGCGCGTCATCCTCGGTTTTGCGGAAGGGGCTCGCCGGGGTCGTACTGATCGTGGCCGTTGCGCTGGTGCTGAAGCTCCTGATCGGGTTCGTGATCGGGATCTTCTAGGTGATCGTCGCCGTTGCGCTGGTGGTCGCGATCCTCTGGGCGCTCAAGACGCTCGTCTGGTAGGCCCGCCCGTGGCGGGCGACGGGCTACCTCGTCGATCTGCCTGTTCTTCGGGCTGGCCGGCGGCGTGGTCGGGCGGATGAAGGGTAGCTCGTTCTTTCTCTGGTTCCTGATCTCGGCGGTGGTACCCGTCCTCGGGCTGCTGGCGGCGGTCTTCTACCGCTGGGAGGACGAGGAGCTGCGTCGCCAGTGCCCGGGCTGCGGCCGGTGCTGAAGCTCCACGACGCGCTGTGCATGCGCTGCGGGACCGAGCTCGAGTACCCCGATGTCGCGATCGCCTCGGAGCGCGCGACGCGCCGTCGCGTCGCCTAGCGCGCCCGGCGATCGGGCCGAAAACCCCTGTTAGACTCGGCGTTTCCGAGGCCGCGCAGGACCCGCGCGATGCTCGGAGAAAGCCTCATCCCCGATCCTGAGCCGAAAGGAGGACGCCGCGATGCGTGCAGTCGACGCTCTGATGGAATGCCTGAAGGCCGAGGGTGTCGATGTCGTATTCGGCCTGCCCGGCGGCGCCAACCTCCCCACCTACGACGCCTTTTACGACGCTGGGATCCGGCACATCCTCGTCCGCCACGAGGCCGGCGGCGGCCACGCGGCCGAGGGCTATGCGAAGGCCACCGGGAAGGTCGGCGTGTCTATCGGGACGAGCGGCCCGGGCGCGACCAATCTGGTGACGCCGATCTGCGACGCGATGATGGACTCGGTCCCGGTGGTGTTCATGACCGGCCAGGTCCGCACCGAGCTGCTCGGGACCGACGGCTTCCAGGAGGCGGACACGATCGGGATCACGATGCCGATCGTCAAGCACAGCTTCATGATCCAGCACCCGACTCGAGATCCCGCGGACGATCCACGAGGCGTTCCACCTCGCGCGCACTGGGCGACCGGGGCCGGTCGTCGTCGACATTCCCCAGGATCTCTCGAGGGCGGACATCAACTACGAGCCCGTCACCGACGTCCACCTCCCGGGCTATCAGCCCACCATCGAGGGCAACCAGAAGCAGATCCGGCTGGCCGCAAAGGCACTGGCGAACGCGCGGCGCCCCGTGATCTACGCCGGCGGCGGCGTGGTCAGCGGCGACGCCGCGCCCGAGCTGACCGAGCTCGCGACCGCGGATCGGTTCCCGGTCACCTGCACCGTGATGGGGCTGGGCGCGTTTCCGGCCCCGCACGAGCAGTGGCTCGGGATGCTCGGGATGCACGGCACCCGCGCCGCCAACTACGCGATGGACGAGGCCGATCTGATCTGCGCCATCGGCGCGCGCTTCGACGACCGCATCACCGGCAAGCTGGCTGAGTTTGCGCCGCGCGCGAAGTTCATCCACATCGACATCGATCCGGCGGAGATCTCGAAGAACGTCCCCGCCCATATCCCGATCGTCGGCGACGCGAAGAACATCCTCCCGCGACTGACCGCCGAGTACCGCGCGCTCGAGACCGACCCGGGCCGCCTGGAGGAGTGGTGGTCCCGGATCCGGGCCTGGCAGGAGCGCCATCCGCTTGGCTACGAGGACTCGAAGGACTCCGAGATCAAGCCGCAGTACATGATCGAGGCGCTGTACGAGGCAACCGGCGGTGACGCGATCGTCTCCAGCGACGTCGGCCAGCACCAGATGTGGGCCGCGCAGTACTTCCACTTCTCCGAGCCGCGGCAGTGGATCAACTCCGGCGGGCTGGGGACGATGGGCTTCGGGCTGCCGGCGGCGATGGGCGCCAAGGTGGGCTGTCCTGACAAGACCGTCGTTTGCGTCGCCGGCGACGGCTCGATGCAGATGAACGCCCAGGAGCTCGCGACCTGCGTCCAGGAGGGGATCGCGGTCAAGGTGTTCGTGATGAACAACGGCTATCTGGGGATGGTCCGCCAGTGGCAGGAGCTGTTCTGGGACAAGCGCTACAGCCAGGTCGAAATGGGCCCGTGGCCCGACTTCGTCAAGCTCGCCGAGGCCTATGGCGCGACCGGGATGCGGTTCGAGGACAAGCGCACGCTCGTCGATGACATCCGCGGCGCGCTCGCGACCGAGGGTCCGGTGCTGGTCGACGTGCGCGTCACGCGCGAGGAGAACACCTACCCGATGATCCCAGCCGGCCAGCCGGCCCGGAACATGGTCGGGTGATGGCCGATGGGCGAGCCGGCCACCAAGGAAGTCCTGTCGCTCGACGAGCTCGAGGCGGCCGTCGGCGTTCGCACGGGGCGCAAGCACATCCTCTCGATCCTGGTCGAGAACAAGCCCGGCGTCCTGACCCGGATCGCGGGGCTGTTCGCGCGCCGCGGGTTCAACATCGACACGCTCGCCGTCGGGCCGACCGAGGACGAGCGGATGTCGCGCATCACGCTCACGCTCGACGGCGCGATGCACCCGATCGACCAGGTCACCAAGCAGCTCCACAAGCTCGTCAACGTGCTCAAGATCCGCGACCTCGAGCCCGAGGAGACGCTCGCCCGCGAGCTGGCGCTGTTCAAGGTCTCGGCCGACGGGCCGGCCGGGCCGAGGTGATGCAGATCTGCGAGATCTTCCGCGCCAAGATCGTCGACGTCACCCGCCGCTCGGTGGTCGTCGAGGTCACGGGGACGTGCGAGAAGATCGACGCATTCGAGCAGCTGGTGCGGCCGTTCGGGCTGATCGAGATGGCGCGGACTGGCGAGATCGCGATCTCGCGCGGCCGGGGCGAGACCTAGCCTGCTCGAAACCCGCGGGCCGGCTCCCGACGCAGCTCCCGAGCGCCGGCCGTCTCGCGCGCGGCGGCTGACGCGCGGCGCGCTGCGCGTGCCGCGCGACGCCGGTGCTGGCCAGCGTCACCACCGCGCTCGAGGGCACACCGATCCGACGGCGATCGTCGTCGCCTCGCGGCGGGCCGGCGAGCCCTGGTTCTGCCTCGAGCAACCCAGACCGCGACGGGTGTGCACTCGCGGCGCTGGGATGCGTGCGGGCGCTCGAGGCCGGGGGAGCAGCGGTTCGAGCGCTGTCTCGCGGCGCTGGCGGGCGCTTGCCGCCGGCGCTGTGACGGCGGGCGGCGACGGGCCGGCCGGGCAGCGGGCTCGTCGCGGTCGGCGGCTTTGCGTTCGCCGCCGACGGGGGCGAGGGGCCGCAGTGGAGCGGGTTTGCTCCCGCCTCGCTGGTCGTGCCGGAGGTCTCGATTGCCCGCAGCGGCGGCCGCGCGTCGCTGACCGTGAACGTCGAGGCGGCGCCCGACGACACCGCCGAACGAGCTCGCCGCTCGCGCGACGCGGCGTGTGGAGGAGCTCGCGCAGCGCGCCGCTGCCGCTGCTCGACCCGGCCCCCCGGGCGTGCTACCGCGTCCAGAGCGCGATGCCACCGTCGCACTACGAGGAGGCCGTGGCCCGGGCGGTGCAGCGGATCCGCTCCGGGCGAGCTCGAGAAGATCGTGCTTGCGCGCGAGGTCGAGGTTCACGCGCCCGATCGCCCACGATCCGGCGGCGATGCTCGGCGTGCTGCGCTAGGGGTTCGGCTCCTGCTACGTGTTCGCGGTCGGGCGGGGCGAGGCGCGTTCATCGCCGCCAGCCCCGAGCTGCTGGTGCGCCGCGAGGGACAGCGCGCGAGCACGGTCGCGCTCGCGGGCTCGATCGGCCGCAGCGCCGATCCGGCCGTCGACGACCACCTCGGCGAGCGGCTGCTGCAGCAGCGAGAAGGACCGGGAGGAGAACGCGATCGTCGCCCGCCGGATCGCGAAGGCGCTGCGGCCGCTGGCGGTGTGGGTGACGGCGGCGCCCGAGCCCGTGCTCGTGCGGGTCGCGAACATCCAGCATCTCGCGAATGCCGATCCGCGCCCAGCTGGCCTCGCCGGTCGGCGCGATCGAGCTCGCCGGCGTGCTGCATCCGACGCCGGCCGTCGGCGGCGAGCCGCCGCGAATCCGCGCGTGCCGCTGATCCCCGCGCTCGAGGGACTCGACCGCGGCTGGTACGCGGGCGCGGTCGGCTGGACCGACACCGCCGGCGACGGCGAGTTCTGCGTGGCGCTGCGGTGCGCGCTGCTGCGCGGCGCGACCGCCGGCTGTACGCCGGCTGCGGGATCGTCGCCGATTCGCGACCCGGCGCGCCGAGCTCGCCGAAACCGAGGTCAAGCTCGGCGCCCTGCTGCCCCTCCTCGCCGGTTAGAGAGCCCCGAGGATCTTCGCCTTCTGCGCGGCGAACTCCTCGTCGTTCAGCACGCCCCGGTCGTGCAGGTCGGCGAGCTTGGTGAGCTTGTCGGTCGGGTCCGGGGCCGCCGCCGCCTGGGCACCGCCGCGCGTGGGCGGCGGCCGCCTGCATGTCGGCGAGGCTCTGACCGCCGATCATGATGTTGGAGCCGGCCGCCGGCGCGTTCGCGGTGACCGCGGCGATCAGCTGCTCGCTGGCCTCGTCCTTGGCGAGCGCGAACTTGGTCGGCATCCCGGGTGAGCCATAGGCGTCCATCTGGCGCTGCGCCGCCTGCATGTAGCGGCTCTTGTTCCCGTCGAGCGAGAGGTAGATGATCAGGAGCTGGCGGTCGTCGGGCAGACCGGTCGTCACGTTCATCCCCTGGAGCTCGTTGCGCTTCGCCTGGAAGCTGCCGATGTCCCACTCGTGCAGCACCTTGCCCGGCACGAGCTCGCCGCCCTTCTGCTTGTCCTCGATCGCGTACACCTTGGTCGCGGTCGCCGCCAGCACGAAGCTGCTCGGCAGCCCGCCGGTCTCCATCTGCTTCATCCCGCCCATCGTGCGGGGCATCATCACGCGGCTCAGCCCCTTCGCGCCCTTCACGAAGCCGCGGTTGACCGCGCCGACTCCGGCGGCCTCGAGCATCATGTCCTGCGTCGCCTGCTCGCACCGGCAGGCGGCTTCGACGGGCTCGCCGACCACCTTCGATGCGACGCTCGCGGCCTGCTGGTTCATTCGAAGGTCGTCTTGCGTCAGTGCCTTCATCGCTTCTCACCCCTCGGGTCCCGGGCGCCGGCTCGTCCAGCACCATCGCAAGCCACCTTATTGGCGCATTCGCTCAAGTCCAGAGGCGCGAGACCGGAACGAGACCACAACGAGACCGCGATTCTCGGATCCGGCTGTAGGTTCGCCTCAGGTTCCGATTCTTGGGCCAACCCACAGATAAGGAGACGGGTGATGGGACTACTGGATCGAGTCAAGAACGCTCAGCAGCAGGCCGCCGGGGCGATGGCGGGCGCGGGCGGGATCGGGGGGATGACCGGCGGCGGCGACATGGCCGCGCAGATGCAGGCCGCCCAGCTCGCGAACAAGCTCGGGGCGCAGGGCGTCGAGGCGTCAGGTGTGATCAGGGCGATCCGTCCAAGCGGTGAGACCGACATTGGCGGCGGCCAGAAGACCGAGGTCGACGTGACGATCGCCCCTGAGGGCGGCAGCCCGTACGACACGACGATCACGCAGAGCTTCCTCGCGGCCCAGCTCGGCGGGCTCGAGGCCGGCGGCGTCGTCACGGTCAAGTACGACCCGGACAACCCGTCCGCCGCGCTGCTGTACGGCTGGTAGGAGAGCTTCCACCACACGGGACCAGCGCTGTGGTGACGGCCCCCGGAGCGTGCCCCGAGCGGGTACGCTTCGGGGGTCGTGGGCGACGAGGGGCAGGACGACACTCCGCGTGGGGCCCGCACAGAGGCGGGAACGCTCGCGGCGCGGCTGGCGGACCGCGATCGCAGGCGGTTCGTCGGACGTGAAGCCGAGCTCGATCTGCTCGAGCGATGCCTGACCGACGATCAGCCGGCCGCGGTCGTGTTCGTCCACGGTCCGGGCGGGATCGGGAAGAGCACGCTGCTGAGGGAGTTCGAGCGCCGCGCCTCCGCGGGCGGATGGGACACGTTCCTGGTCGAGGGTCGTGAGCTCTCGCCCGCGCCCGACGCACTGGAACCTACGCTCAAGGCGGCGCGCGCGAGCTCGCGCCCGCTGATTCTGATCGACACCTACGAGCGGATCACCGGGCTCGACGGCTACCTGCGGAGCACGCTGCTGCCGTCGCTGCCGGGCTCGGCCGTGATCGTGATCGGATCGCGGGCGGCGCCTGACCCGGCCTGGCTGACAGGGATCTGGGAGGGCGTCGCGACGGAGCTGGCGCTGCACACGCTGTCCGAGGCCGATGCCCTGCGCCTGCTCGAGGCCCACGGGCTTGACGACCACCGCGGCCGGGCGATCGTCGAGTGGGCGCAGGGATACCCGCTCGCGCTCGCGCTCGCGGCCGACGCAGCCGCCGGAGACGATGACTTCTCGCCGGTGCCGGGCGCCGAGCCGCCCGAGGTGATCCGGCTGCTGGTTCGCCGGCTCGCCGACCCCGAGCTGACCGGCGTGCGGCTCTCGGCGCTGGCGGTCGCGGCGATCGCGCGGATCACGACGGTCGAGCTGCTGCGCGCGGTGCTGCCCGACAGCGATGCCGAGGCGGCCTACGAGCGGCTCTCGTCGCTGACGTTCACCGAGCCGGTCGGCGATGGCCTGGCGCTTCACGACCTCGTGCGCAAGGCACTGCGCGCCGACTTCCGCCGGCGGGACCCCGAGCGCGAGCGGGAGCTGCGGCGCCGGATCGTCGACTACCTGTACGCGCGGGCGCGTGACGTCG
The DNA here is from genome assembly GCA_963770735.1 of uncultured Solirubrobacterales bacterium. Taxonomy (GTDB): domain Bacteria; phylum Actinomycetota; class Thermoleophilia; order Solirubrobacterales; family Solirubrobacteraceae; genus Palsa-465. The sequence goes on from CAVYRB010000004.1 coordinate 487,090, forward strand.
ATCCGCTGCTCACGATCGACATGGCCTACCTGGTCGACAACACGACGATCAAATGGGGGTTCGGGTGGGAGGGCAGCGCCGACTACCGGATCGACGACGTCCGCCCGGGCGACGCTGAGCAGATCGCCGAGCGCGCCGTGGCCCACCGGTTCGCGGACTGGTGGGAGCTGACGACGCCGTACTTCGAGCGCTCTCCGGAGCGCGTCGCGGTCGCCCGCGACCGGACCGATCGTCTGTCCGGATACATGGTGTGCATGAGCGTTCAGACCGCTCCGAAGTTCGCCTGGGAGGACCCGCTGGTTGGGCCGTGGCTCGAGCATGCGCGCGGGGACGCGCCCCTCGGCGATTCCGTCCTCTGGCACGACTCGGTCGATTTGACGCGGGACCGGTCGGCCCGGGTCCAGGCGATGCTCGGGATCGCTGGGATCCTGCGCTCCGGGGTCCCGAACCCCAGGTTCGCGTACATGCCGATCAATCCCGAGCTCCCGGGCGCGCTCGAGTTCGCGCGCGCGATGGGCGCGGAGCACCTCGCGGAGCTCGACAGGACGGTCGGGGGCCTGCGGATCGAATGCCACCGGATCGACTACGGCCCGGGTGGCCTGATCGCGGCGCAGCGCCGCGTCGTCTATTCCGAGCTCGGGCTCGCCGGCCCGGACGAGCCGGCCGGCAACGAGATCGACCCCGAGTGGGTCAAGGAAGCCCTGCGCAACTTCCAGCAGCCGCACGAGCTTGCCCGCAGCCCCCTCGCCCACGGCGCCCGACCCGACGAGCGCGCCGAGTCGGTCCGCGGCCTGCTGCGCGAGGCTGCGGAGCACGCGTTCGGCGACAACGAGAACGAGCGGCTGCTCAAGCGCGTCCTCGTCCACGGCTACATCGAGCCGTCGGCGAGCCACGAGCAGGCGGCGCTCGACCTCTCGCTGAGCCGCGCCGCGTACTTCCGGCGGCTGCGCGCCGCGTCCGAGCGGGTCGCCGAGTACGTCGTCCAGAACGGCGGCCGGCCGGCTCAGCGCAGCGCCGCGGAGACCGCCTCCGCGACGCGGCGGTGAAGCGCGAGGTTCCGCTCCCGGTCCGTCCGGACCTCGACGATCGTGGAGCGTCCCGACTCGAGCGACCTGGCGACGGTCGCCTCGAGTTCGCCGATCGTCCTGGGTCGCTCGTAGGCGCAGCCGCATAGCTCGGCGGCGCGCTCGAAGTCGAGGCCGTGCGGCGTCGCGACGTGCCGCTCGAACACATCCGTTTCACCCGCGACCGGCAGGAAGTGGAAGATCCCGCCGCCGTCGTTGTTGAGCAGCACGATCGTCAGCGCGAGCCCCAGCCGGCGCGCCGCGAGCAGGCCGCCGATGTCGTGAATCAGCGCGACATCTCCGGTCAGCAGCACCGTCGGCGCGCCGGTCGCCGCGACGCCGAACGCGGAAGAGACGGTCCCGTCGATCCCGTTCGCACCGCGGTTCGAGAGGACGCGCGGGCCGTCCTCGCGAACGGCGAGCAGCGACTCCACGTCCCGGATCGGCATCGAGGATGCGACGAACAGGGCGGCGGACGGGTCGAGCCGGTCGCCGAGCGTCCGCGCCACGAGCGGCTCCGAGAGCTCGTCGCCGAGCGCGGCGTCGATCGCGGCGGCGGCGCGCGCGTCTGCCCCGAGCCAGCGCTCGAGCCAGCCGGACTCGACCTCGAGCCCCTCGGGCTGGGGTAGCGCGCTGCGCAGGCGCATCCCGACGATGCTGTCGGGGTCCTGCCAGGTGCCGTAGGGGTCGACCGCGATCTGCGCGGCGTCGAGGCCGGCCAGCCACGCGCGAAGGGGTTTGGAGGTCGGGAGGTCGCCGACGCGGAACACGAACTGCGGCTGGTGCGCGTCCGCGAACGCCGGCTCGCGAAGCAGGAGGTCGTAGTGGGCGATGGCGGCCGCCTCGGTGCGCGCCCCCGAGAGCGGGTCTGCGAGCACGGGATCCCGGCGCGGGCGGCGAACGCCGCGAGCCCGGCCGGCTCCGGGGTGCCGGCCCCCGCCACGATCAGTAGCCGGCCCGACGGGTGGGGCCCAGGGCCGGTGCCGGCCGCCGGAAGGTGTTGTGGCTCGACGATCACGTACGGGCGACCGCCGTCGCGCGCGGTCCCGTCCTCGGGCAGCGGCTCGTCGGGGACGAGTGGCTCGCGCAGCGGGAAGTTCAGCTGCACCGGGCCGGGGCGGCCGCCGGCCGCGGTCGCATACGCGCGGCACGCGAGCGTCCGGATCCACCGCAGCCGCTCCGGCGTCGCGTCGTGGTTGCCGACCTCGAAGAACCATTTGACGGCGTCGCCGTAGAGCTTCAGCTGGTCGATCGCCTGGCCGGCTCCGACGTCGCGCAGCTCAGGCGGGCGATCGGCTGTCAACACGATCAGCGGGACGCCGGCCCAGTGCGCCTCGATCACCGCCGGAGCGAAGTTGGCGGCGGCGGTGCCCGACGTGCAGGCGATGGCCGTCGGCTTGCCGGACGCCTTCGCCGCCCCGAGCGCAAAGAACGAGGAGCACCGCTCGTCGACGTGCGACCAGCAGTGGATCCGGGGCTCGCGCGCGAGCGACAGCACGATCGGAGCGGACCGGGACCCGGGGGAGGTGCAGGCGTGCTCGAGCCCGCATCGCGCGAGCTCGTCGCAGAACGCCCGCAGCAGCAGGTATGTGTCGGTGGCGGTCATGATCCGTCCGATGCTGGTACTGCTCCATGGCTTCACGCACACCGGCGCGAGCTGGGATCCGGTGCGGTCCGAGCTCGGCGAACGCTATCGAGCGCTCGCGCCCGACATCCGGGGGCACGGGTCGGCCTCCGAGCGGGGACCGGTGACGCTCGCCGCGGTACTCGACGACATCGCGGCGGTCGCGCCGGAGCAGTTCACGCTTGCCGGCTACTCGATGGGGGGTCGCCTGGCGCTGCAGTTCGCGGTCGCGCACCCGGAGCGTGTGCAGCGGCTGGTCCTGATCGGCGCGAGCCCGGGGATCGCCGACCCGGCCGAGCGGGCGCAACGCCGACTCGAGGACGAGCGCCTCGCGGACGAGCTCAACCGCTCGAGCGTCGAGGAGTTTGCGGCACGGTGGGAGAAGACACCGGTGCTCGCCGGGCAGCCCGCGAACGTCCTGGCCGCCGTGCGGGCCGACCGGTTCCGCAGCGCGCCCGCCGGGCTCGCGCGCGCGCTGCGTGGCCTCGGCACCGGCACGCTCCCGTCGCTGTGGGAGCGGCTGGCTGAGGTCACGATACCGGTGGTGCTTGTCGTCGGCGAGCGCGACGAGAAGTTCCGGGCGCTCGCCATCGAGATGGCGGAGATGCTCCCGAGCGTCGAGATCACCATCGTTCCCGGGGTTGGACACGCCGTGCACCTCGAGGCGCCGCGGCGGGTGGCCGAGATCGTCGCGCGATCCGGCTAGTTGACCTTGAATGTGGTGCGCACGCCGACCGACGACTTCGTCGGGTTGACGAACGCGACGCCGAGGTTCGAACCGATCGCCTTGCGCAGCTTCTGCCCGCGCACGCGCGGCCGGATCGAAATCGACAGACCCCGGCCGCTGCGGCGGCACGAGATCGTCGCCGAGTGGCGACCGGACGGTCGGCCCGCCCGGTTGATCACGCCGCTGAAGCCCGAGCGGGTGCGCGTGACCTTGAGCGTGACCGCCGCGCCGAATCGGGCGCACGGCCCCGACCCGGAGCGTGCCGCGTCGGCGGCAGCGGGAGGGGTCGGGAACGAGAGCGCGAGCTGCAGGCATGCGTCGAGCACCAGCGCCTGGTAGGTCGTCCCGTTGAGGAGCCGGAACGTGTCCGGATAGTCGCCGGTGAACGGAAGGTACGAGAGGTACACGCAGGTCAGGATCCGCTTCGAGCGCTGGTTGAGCTTGGCCGGGATCAGCCCGGTGTTGTCGGTGAGCAGCGTGTCGACGAGCCCGTCGAAGGCCTTCTGGTCGTCCGAGGGCTCAGGCTGCAGGTTGATCGACCCCCGCGTCGCGTTTGCCGGGATCTGATCGGTCATCGTCTCGCCCTGTCCACCGGCGGGAACGGTCAGGTTGGAGGTCTCCGTGCAGCCCTCCCCGGCGCAGGCCGTGACCGCGACCGGGTCCGAGGCGGGCCTCGCGACGGCAGCCGGAGCCGCCACTGCCATCGCCCCGGCAGCTACAAATGCCCCAATGCCGAGCAAGCGTCCTGCAGTCAGCATCCTGACACTAAGTCTAATGCGATTGATGTATGCAGGCAAGGCCTGCGGGCCAGCTACCGGTACCACTCCAGGAGTCCGTCCCCGAGCCCGGAGCCCGGTGGGACGGCAATCCGGCCCCCCCGCGCGGGCAGCGGGTCCTCACGATCGGCGAACAGACCGAGCGTTGCGAGCCCGGACGGTCGGTCAGGCTCGATCACGGCCGCCGCGTGGAGGGCGGCGGCGATCCCGAGTGGACCGTCGAGCGCCGAGGCGAGATACACCTCATAACCCGAGGCCCGGGCGCGCCGGGCCGACTCGACGAGCCCGGTGATCCCGGCGGACCGGCCGAGCTTCAGGCAGGCTGCTTCGCAGACGCGCCGGTCGAGCGCGCCCGGCTCGGTCGTGCTCTCGTCGATCGACACCGGGAGCAGTGTCAGCTCTGACAGCTGCGAGACCTCGTTCAGGCTCGGCACCGGTTGCTCGCAGAGCTCGAGCCCCGCCGGGGCCAGCGCCCGCAGCGCCGCGGCCGCCTCGTCGACCGTCCAGGCGCCGTTCGCGTCGAGCCTGATCGCCACGTCGGGTCCGGCGGCCGCGCGGACGGCCGCCAGCCGCCCCGCGTCGTCGCCGATCCCGACCTTCAGCTTCAGCGTCCGGAAGCCGGCCCGCGAGGCGGCGAGCGCCTCACCTGCCGCCCGAGCCCGGTCTGGCGCGGCGATCGCGTGATTGACGACGATCTCTTGCGGAGCCTCCCCGCCGAGCAGTCGCCACACCGGCTCCCCGGAACGATGCCCTTCGAGGTCCCACAGCGCGAGATCGAGTCCCGCCAGCGCCTGCGGCAGCACCCCGAGTCGGGCGCACTCGTCGAGCACCTGGGCGTGCGAGAGCTCTTCCCCGCGAGCGAGCACCTCGCGGCAGCGTTCGAGCGCGACGACGACGTCGTCGACGCTCACCCGGTCGTAGCTCGGGAGCGGCGCGGCCTCTCCGAATCCGACCGTGCCGTCCATGTGCTCGAGCCGGACGAGGGCGACCAGGCGCGTCTGCACCGAACCTGTCGCGGAGACGAACGGTGACCGCATCCGCGCGGTGACGATGTGGATCTCGAGCTTCACCCGCTCAGCAGCAGCCCGGCGCTCAGCAGCATGCAGAACGTGAGCTGGAGCAGGCCCGAGCGTGCGAGCGTCGCGTTGAGCGTCGGACCGTCGGTGTGGTTGCGAACTGCCCGCACAACCTCGGCGGCTAGCGGGAGCGTCAGCCAGGAGAGCAGCAGCCAGGCGCTCAGCGGCCCGAACAGCCACGTGACGGGCGCGAGCACATACGCGCCGTAGACGACCGTCGCGAACAGCCTGCGCGTTCGCTCGCGCCCGAGCCTGACGGCGAGCGTGCGCTTGCCCGCGCGGCGGTCGGTGTCGATGTCCCTGATGTTGTTGACGACCAGGATCGCGGCGGCGAGCAGCCCGACCGGGACCGCCAGCGCGAACGCCTCCCAGTTCAGATGCTCGACCTGGACGAAGTACGACCCAGCGACGGCGACGATCCCGAAGAACAGGAACACGAACACCTCTCCGAGCCCCTCGTATCCGTACGGCCGCGGGCCGCCCGTGTACAACACGCCGGCGAGGATTGACGCCCCGCCGACGAGCAGCAGCTCCCAGCCCGCCACCGCGATCAGGTAGATGCCCGCCAGCACCGCGACACCGAACGACACGTACGTGGCTCTGAGCACCTGTCCCGGTGGCACCAGACCTCCCGCCGTGACCCTGACCGGGCCGAGGCGGTCCTCTGTGTCGGCGCCGCGACGCGCGTCGGAGTAGTCGTTCGACAGGTTCGTGCCGACCTGGATGAAGATCGCGCCGACCAGCGCCGCGATGAATCGCAGCGGGTGAAACACGCTCTGGAAGCCGGCGAGCGAGGTTCCGACGAGCACCGGCGCGATCGCGGCCGGGAGCGTCCGCACGCGGGCGGCCATCAGCCAGATCCGCACGCCGCTCGGAGCCTCGGTGGTCGAGGCCGTCACGGCCGGCGCGGGAACTTCGAGAAGTCGGGCGTGCGCTTCTCGATGTACGCGTCGCGCCCCTCCTGCGCCTCTTCGCTCATGTAGAAGAGCAGATTGGTGTCGTGAGCGAGCTGCTGGATGCCGGCGAGGCCGTCCTCGTCGGCGTTGAAGCTCGCCTTCAGAAGCCGCAGCGCGAACGGGGACAGGGCGAGCATCTCGCGGCACCACCCGACGGTCTCTTCCTCGAGCTGGTCCAGCGGCACGACCGCGTTCACGAGGCCCATCTGCAGGGCCTGCTGGGCGTCGTACTGGCGGCACAGAAACCAGATCTCCTTGGCCCGCTTCGGCCCGACGAGACGCGACAGCACGGTCGCGCCAAAGCCGCCGTCGAACGAGCCGACCTTGGGGCCGGTCTGGCCGAAGCGGGCGTTGTCGGCGGCGATCGTCAGGTCGCAGACGACGTGCAGCACGTGGCCGCCGCCGATCGCGTAGCCGGCGACCATCGCGACGACCGGCTTGGGCATCCTGCGGATCTGGACGTGGAGGTCGGTCACCTCGAACCGTCCGACGGCCTGGTGCCTACCGGCCTCGGACGGGTCGACGCCGGTGACGTAGCCGCCGCGGCTGCCGCGAACGCGCTGGTCGCCGCCCGAGCAGAACGCGTCCGGCCCCTCGCCGGTCAGGATCACGACGCCGACGTCGAGGTCCTCGCGGGCTCGCGTGAACGCGTCGGCGAGCTCAACAACCGTCTCGGGGCGAAACGCGTTGCGGACCTCGGGCCGGTTGATCGTGATCTTCGCGACACCTGAGTTCTCGCCGGTCGCGAGCTCGTAGCGGATATCGGTGTACTCGCCGGCTGGTTGCCAGGTGACCGTCACGCGAGCTGAGACTACCTTTGTCGGATGGCGTTCTGGGTTCACCTCGCCGCTTCGAAGCGGCCCGATCGCGTAGCGGTCGAGGGGCCTGAGCGGAGCCTGACGTACGCCGAGCTGTCGCGCGAGGCGATCCTTTTCGCCAACGCGGTGCGTCTCCTCGGCGACGGACCGCGGGTCGCGCTTGCGCTTCCGCCGAGCGAGGAGTTCGTCGTGGCCGTCCACGGTTGCCTGCTAGCGGGGAGGGCCGCGGTCCCCGTCGACCTGCGCCTCAGTGAAGAGGAGCGATCGACCCGGCTTGCGGGGTCAGACGTGGTCGTGACGGAGCCCATGCGTTCGAGCGCCGGCACGATGCCGCTCGTCTTCGGCGGTGACCCCGACGTCGCCGTCATGCACACCTCCGGCACGACCTCCGCGCCCAAGCCCGTCGCGCTCACGTATGAGCAATTTCCAGGCGAGCGCGCTCGGCTCGGCGGTCGCGCTCGGGCTCGATCAGGCCGAGCGATGGCTGTGCCCGATGCCGCTGACCCACGTCGGCGGCCTCTCGATTCCGATCCGCAGCGCGATCTACGCCAGCACCGCGGTCCTTCACGGACGGTTCGACACCGAACGGGTGCTGGACGAGCTGATGAACCCCGAGCGCGGCGGATCACGCTCGTGTCGCTCGTGCCGACGATGCTCGCGCGGCTGCTCGACGCCGGGCTCGAGCGGCCGCCGACGCTGCGGTGGGCGCTGCTCGGCGGCGGCCCGATCTCGGCGGCACTGGTTGAGCGCGCGCGTGCTGCGCAGGTGCCGGTCGCACTGACATATGGGATGACCGAGGCGTGCTCGCAGATCGCGACGTTCGGGTGGCCGCTGCCCGGGGTCGAGATGCGGCTGCACGGACCCGAGCGCGAGATCATCGTGCGCGGCCCGATCGTCGCGCCGGCGGCCGCGGGAGCGAGGGCTGGCTGCACACGGGCGACCTTGGTGCGTTCGACGAGCGGGGCCGCCTCGTGATCACGGCCGCGAGGCCGACACGATCGTCACCGGCGGCGAGAACGTGTCGCCGGCGGAGGTGGAAAAGATGCTGCTCGTGCACCCGGCGGTCGCCGACGCGGGGGTGTTCGGCCGCGCGGACCCGGAGTGGGGCGAGGCGATCGTCGCCGCCGTCGTGCTGCGCGCCGGAGCGACCGTCGCCCCCGAGGAGCTGCGCGAGTTCTGCGCTGCTCATATGGCGCGCTTCAAGGTGCCGAAGACGATCGAGGTCGTGGACGTGCTGCCGCGAACCGAGTCGGGCAAGCTGCTTCGCCGGCAGCTGACCCGGCTCGTATGATCGTTCCGTGGCGACCGCCCGCAAGCTCGAGGCCGTTCCGCCGGCGGAGGTGCCGGCCAACGAGCTGACGATCGAGCAGCTCGCTGCCGACACCGGGATGTCGGTGCGGAACATCCGCTCCCATCAGGCGCGGGGTCTGCTCGCGCCCCCGGAGGTGCGGGCCCGCGTCGGTTACTACGGCCCCGAGCACGTGGCCCAGCTGCGGCTGATCCGCGACCTTCAGGAGCAGGGCTTCAACCTCGGCGGGATCAAGCGCCTGCTGGACGACACCCACGGGACGGCGGGGCGGCTGCTGCGCGTCCGCGAGTCGCTTGCCACCAAGGACGACGGCTCCGAGACCGAGACGATGAGCGCGGACGAGCTCGGTCGGCGGTTCCGGATTCAGGACCCGAGGAAGGGGCGCGAGCTGCTGGCGCGCGCGGTCAAGCTCGGGGTATTGATCCCGCTCGGCGGCGACCAGTACGAGGCCCCGAACCCGTCGATGCTCGCGGTCGCCGACGAGGCCGTGAAGAGCGGGATCCCGCTCTCGGCCGCGCTGACCGTGATCGCCGAGATCGGCCGGCACTGCGAGTCCGTATCGCGCTCGTTCGTCAAGCTCTTCATCACCGAGGTGTGGAAGCCGTTCGCCAAGGAGGACATGCCCGTCGACCGCTGGCCGGAGATCGAGGACGCGGTCGAGCGGCTGCGCCCGGCCGCCTCGGAGGCCCTGATCACGATCTTCCAGGAGACGCTCAGCACCGAGATCGACGGCGCGTTCGGCGAGATCACCCGCCGGCTCTCGGAGCAGAAGCGCTGATGGCCGAGAACGGCGAGCCGGACGCCGGGGTCCTCGAGCGCTGGCAGCGTGCCGCGCAAGGCTGGTCGGCGCGCGCCGACGAGATCCGTACCTTCGGGATGCCGGTTTCGGCGTGGCTGATCGAGCAGCTCGCGCTGCAGCCGGGCCAGCGGGTGCTGGAGCTCGCGGCCGGGCCCGGCGACACCGGCTTCATGGCGGCCGAGCTCGTCAGCCCGGGAGGGACGCTGCTCTCGACGGACGCCGCCGGGCCGATGCTCGACGTCGCCCGCGAGCGGGCCCGCGCTCTGGAGGTCCCGAACGTCGAGTTCCGGGAGCTCGATCTCCAGTGGATCGATCTCGACACCGCGTCTGTCGACGCCGTGCTGTGCCGCTGGGGGCTGATGTTCGCGCCCGATCCGGGCTCTTCGTTGCAGGAGATCCGGCGGGTGTTGCGGCCCGGAGGAAGGGTCGCGCTCGCGGTCTGGGCAGAGCCCGAGCACAATCCCTGGGCAACGCTGCCGACCCGCGCGCTCGTCGAGCTCGGCCACGCCGAGCCACCGGACCCGAAGGCGCCCGGAATGTTCGTGCTCGCCGACGCCGAGCGGCTGCGCGAGCTGCTCCAGAGCGCGGGGTTCGTCGACGTCGTCGTCGAACCGGTCGCGCTCGAGCGTGCCGATCGGGGGATCGAGCACTATCTCGCGGAGACGACCGACCTCTCACAGCCGTTCGCCGAGGTGCGCTCGCGGCTGACCGACGAGCAGTGGGCGGAGGTCGCTTCGCGAGTCGCGGAGCTCGCCGAGCCGTTCACCGCCGAGGACGGGTCGTTGCGGTTCCCGGCGCTCTCGCTCGGAGCCGCGGCGGGCTCCTGAGTAAGCTCACGCGCCATGTTCTACGACGACGACGCAGACCTGCAGCTCCTCGACGGCAAGACCGTCGCGATCATCGGCTATGGCTCGCAGGGCCACGCCCACTCACTCAATCTCAAAGACTCCGGGGTCGACGTGGTCGTCGGCCTCAGGTCCGACTCGAGCAGCGTCGCGAAGGCGCGCGAGCACGGATTGCGGGTCGAGGATCCCGCCACCGCGGCCGCCGAGGGCGACGTGGTGATGATGCTCGTTCCCGACGAGCTGCACCGGGAGGTGTGGGAGTCGAGCGTCCGCGACGGGATCGACGCGGGCAACCTCTTGATGTTCGGTCACGGCTTCTCGATCCACTACGGCGAGGTCGAGCCGCCCGACGACGTCGACGTGGCGTTGGTCGCGCCGAAGGGCCCAGGGCACCTGGTCCGCCGCCAGTTCCTCGAGGGCTCGGGCGTTCCGGGGCTGGTCGCGGTCCAGCAGGACCCGAGCGGCAACGCGCTCGATCTCGCGCTCGCGTACGCGAAGGGGATCGGCTGCACCCGCGGCGGCGTGATTGAGACGACCTTCAAGGACGAGACCGAGACCGACCTGTTCGGCGAGCAGGCGGTGCTCTGCGGCGGCGTGACCGAGCTCGTCCGCGCCGGCTACGAGACCCTTGTCGGCGCCGGCTATGACCCGCGGCTGGCGTACTTCGAGTGCCTGCACGAGCTGAAGCTGATCGTCGACCTGATGTACGAGAAGGGGATCGCCGGGATGCGCTACTCGATCTCGAACACCGCGGAGTACGGCGATCTGACGCGCGGCAAGCGCGTGATCGGCGAGCCGACGCGCGAGGCGATGCGGGAGCTGCTGGGGGAGATCCAGAACGGGTCTTTCGCGCGCGAGTGGATCGCCGAGAACCAAGCTGGACAGGAGAACTTCAGGCGGATGCGCGACGAGCAGTCCCGGCACCAGGTCGAGGTCGTCGGCAAGGAGCTGCGGTCGCAGATGGACTGGATCGACACGGACTTCCAGGAGTAGAGGCCTCGCGCCGGTTCTTGCACCTCATCGAGAGCCTGTAGCCCGACCGGCGGCCGGCGTGGCCGCAGCGCGGTGGAGGGCTGCCCGCTGGGCTCCGTGGACGCTGGTCGCGGCGGCGGTCGCGTGGAACCTGATCACGCTCCGGGCGACCACCTCGGGCGTCAGCTATCTCGACGACAGCTCCGTCCACGAGCAGATGGTGCGGTTCGCGACCGCGCAGATCGGCGCTGGTCACCTGCCGCTGACGAGCTGGTTTCCGTATCTCGGCCTGGGCTCGCCCCAGTTCCTCCACTACCAGAGCCTGCCGGCGATGCTCGCCGGCCTCGCGGGGCAGGTGATCGGCGGCGGCGCCGCGTTCCGCTGGTCGATGTACCTGCTGATGTCGCTGTGGCCCGTGAGCATCTACGCGGGCGCGCGGGCGTTCGGGATCGCGCGGTGGAGCGCCGCCGCGTCCGCGCTGCTGTCGCCGTTCCTCGTCAGCACGACGAACATCGGCTACGAGGCAGGCGCGTACGTCTGGATCGGGTACGGGGTCTGGACGCAGCTGTGGGCGTCGATGACGCTGCCGCTCGCGTGGGGGCTCAGCTGGCGGGCGATCCGCGACGGCCGGGGATTCTTCGGAGCGGTGCTGGCGGTTTCGCTGACGGTCGCGCTCCACTTCGAGACGGGCTACCTAGCGATCCTGCCGCTGCTGATCTGGCCGTTCCTCGTGATCCCGAAGGTCCGGGCGCGTGTGGCTCGCGCCGCCCTGCTGGTCGGCGGCACGGTACTTGCTTCGGCGTGGGTGATCGTGCCGCTGCTGGCGGAGCGGTCGTGGGCCGCGACCAACGAGGTGCTCCACCGAACGCCGTTGGTCAATGGCTACGGCGCGGGGCGCGTGCTCGGCTGGCTCGTGACGGGCCGGGTGCTCGACAGCGGGCGGCTGCCGGTGATCTCGATCCTCGCCGGCATCGGCCTTGTACTCGCGATCAGGCGGTGGCGCGTGGAGGAGACCGGCCGCGGCCTGATCGCCGCGCTCGTCCTCTGCCTGCTGCTGTCGTTCGGGCCCACGACGCTCGGCGCTCTCGCCAATCTGCTCCCCGGACACGCCGACCTGTTCTTCCGCCGGTTCGAGATGGGAGTACAGCTGGCGGCGCTGCTGCTAGCCGGGGTGGGAGCGACGTGGCTCGCCGTCCAGGCGTGGAAGCTCGTCGGAGCGGCGCAGCGCCGATGGTCGCGGTCGCGCTGGCGAGTCTCGTCGCAGCCGTTGAGGGTGCTCGTGGTCGCGCTCGCCGCGATCGCGTTGCTGGCTCCCGCGTGGTCGCAATCGCTCGGATACGAACGCCGCAACGCCCGCGCCGTCAACGCGCAGATCGGCGCGGACAGATCCGCAGGAGCCGACGTCGACCGGCTCGTGCGAATCGCGAAGGGCCTCGGCGGTGGGCGCATATACGCCGGCATGCCGTCGAACTGGGGCAGCGACTTCCGGGTCGGCGCGGTGCCCGTGTTCAAGTACCTCGAGTCCCGCGACGTCGACGAGGTCGGGTACACGCTGCGCACCGCCTCGCTGATGACCGACCCGGAGTACTACTTCAACGACCGCAACCTCAGCGACTACCTGCTGTTCGGGATCCGGTACGTGATCGCCCCGCTCGGCCGGAGCGAACCGGCGACGTCGGTGCCGATCACTTGCGCCGGCTACTACTGCCTGCGCGAGCTCCCCAGTGGGGGATACGTCCACGCCGGCCGGATCGTCGGCTCGGTCGGGGTCGATCGCACGAACGTCTCCACCCAGACACTCCCGATCCTCGGCTCGAGCCTCGCCGGGCGGGGTCAGTACGTGCGGGCGCTGTGGGGACGGCGCACAGGCTCGGTGCCGAGGCTGAAGACGTCCGCCGAGCCCGCCCCCGGGAACGTGATCGCGCAGAGCCGGCAGATCGAGAACGGCCGGATGACCGCGACCGTTGACATGCACGCGCCGGGAGTGACCGTCTTCAGCGCGTCATACGACCCGGGGTGGAAGGCCACGGTCGACGGCCATCCGGCGCAGGTGCTGTCCGTCGCGCCCGCGCTCGTCGCCGCCCGGGTCCCGCTGGGCCGGCACACGGTCACCTTCCAATACCACGGGTACTCGGGCTACCCGGCGCTGTTCGCCCTGTCCGGGCTGACGCTGCTTTCGCTCGCGGCGCTCGACCTGGTCCGCCGCCGGCGGAACGTCCCGAACACCGGCACGGCCGGGAGTACGATCCCGCTGTGAGCGTTCTGGCCTACCTGATCATCCTGTTCTTCGTGGGCCTGCTCGTGGGCGCGCTCGCGCGGCTGTTCGTCCCCGGCCCGGACCCGATGGGGATCGGGCTGACCGCGCTTATCGGCCTGATCGGGACGTTCGCGGGGGGTCTGTTCTCGTGGTACGTGTTCGGGTGGCACGGCCCCGGAATCATCCTCGCGGTGCTGTTCTCGATGCTGCTCGTGTGGGGTTTCGGCAAGCTGCGCGACGCCGGGGGCTCTCGCCGCACGCTTGGACCCGGGCCGCGCCGCTAGCGCGACCTCGCGGCTCGCGCTCGAGCTCCGCGACACCGCGGTCGAAGCCTGGCCGATCGTCGGCCGTTAGACTGGATTCGGCCGCCGTGACTGGCGCGAGCAAGGTGGAATAACCACCGGGGAGCGGCGGCAACGAAACGGCCGCGCGCCTGGGCATGTCGACCCGCTACGTTCGAGGAGCGCGCATGTCCGAGACCTCCACCGTCATCCAGATCCCGGCGGAGCTAAAGCCCGCCGACGGCCGCTTCGGCTCTGGGCCGTCCCGCGTCCGGCCCGAGCAGCTCGAGCATCTCGCGACGGCGGGTGCCGCGGTGATGGGAACCTCGCACCGCCAGAAGCCCGTCAAACAGCTCGTCGCGAGCGTGCGCTCGGGGCTCCGCGAGCTGTTCGCGCTCCCCGACGGCTACGAGGTGGTGCTCGGGAACGGCGGGACGACCGCGTTCTGGGACGCCGCGACCAGTTGCCTCGTCCGCGAGCGGGCCATTCATCTGGTCTACGGGGAGTTTTCGAGCAAGTTCGCGGCGTGCACCAGGGACGCGCCGTTCCTGGGCGACCCGATCGTCCTCAGCGCCGACCCGGGTGACGCTCCCGATCCGGCCGCGGACCCGACCGCCGACGCGATCGCGTGGGCCCACAACGAGACCTCGACCGGCGTGATGGTCCCGGTCGTCCGACCCGACGGCGCCGGAGACGCGCTGGTCCTGATCGACGCGACCTCGGGTGCCGGCGGCCTCCCAGTCGACGTGCGCGACGCCGACGTCTACTACTTCGCCCCCCAGAAGGGATTCGCGTCCGACGCGGGCCTGTGGCTGGCGCTGATGAGCCCCGCCGCGCTCGAGCGCGTCGAGGAGATCGCCGCGCAGCGGCCGACCACCGGTCCGGGGCGGTGGATCCCGGAGTCGCTGTCGCTGAAGACCGCGCTCGAGAACTCGCTCAAGGACCAGACCTACAACACGCCGGCGATCGCGACGCTGTTCCTGCTGAACGATCAGCTCGAGTGGATGCTCGAGCGGGGCGGGCTCGACGGGATGGTCGCCCGCACCACCGAGTCCTCCGATCATCTCTACGGGTGGGCCGAGGACCATCCCCACGCGACGCCGTTCGTGCGCGACCCGGGCAAGCGGTCGCTGGTCGTCGGGACGATCGACTTCGATGACGAGGCCGACGCCGCCGGCATCGCGGCCACGCTCCGGGCCAACGGGATCGTCGACGTCGAGCCGTACCGGAAGCTCGGGCGCAACCAGCTTCGGATCGCGATGTTCCCGGCGACCGACCCGGCCGACGTGCGCGCGCTGACCGGCTGCATCGACTTCGTGCTGGAGCAGTCATGACCCGGGTGCTCGTGGCGGAGAACATCGGGGCGTCGGGGATCGAGCTGCTGCAGCAGCACTTCGACGTCGAGGTCGCAAACGGCTGGTCGGCGGACGAGCTCGCTGAGCGGATCGGCGAGTTCGAGGGGATCCTGATCCGCTCGGCGACGAAGATGAACGCGGGGCTGATCGATCGCGCCGAGCGGCTGAAGGTGATCGGCCGTGCCGGCGTCGGCGTCGACAACGTCGACGTTCCGGCGGCGACCAAGCACGGAATCGTCGTCGCCAACGCGCCGCAGTCAAACGTGGTGACAGCCGCCGAGCACACGATGGCGCTGCTGCTCGCGCTGGCGCGGAACATTCCGCAGGCGCACGCTTCGCTCACCGGTGGCAAGTGGGAGCGCTCCAAGTTCTCGGGCATCGAGCTCTACGACAAGGTGCTCGGGATCCTCGGGTTCGGCCGGATCGGCCAGCTCGTGGCCCAGCGGGCGCGCGGGTTCGGGATGCGGCTGGTCGCCTACGACCCGTACGTGTCGGCCGAGCGCTACCGCGAGCTCGGCGCCGAGAAAGCCGATGCTCCGAGCGACGTCTACGCGGCCGCCGACTTCCTGACGTTGCACCTGCCGAACACGCCCGACACCAAGGGGTGGCTGAACGCCGATGTGCTCGCGCAGTGCAAGGACGGCGTCCGGGTCCTGAACGTCGCGCGCGGGCCGCTCGTGGTCGACGCCGACCTGAAGGCGGCGCTCGACTCCGGCAAGGTCGGCGGCGCGGCGCTGGACGTGTTCAGCGAGGAGCCGGTCACCGACCACCCGCTGTTCGGATACCCGAACGTGATCGTGACCCCGCACCTCGGCGCGTCGACCGCGGAGGCGACCGACCGCGCCGGCTACCAGGCCGCCGAACAGGTGATCGCGGCGCTGACCGGCGGCGTCGTCTCGAGCGCCGTCAACGTCCCCTCGATTTCCTCCGAGGACATGGAGGCGCTGGGGCCTTTCGTGTCGCTGTGCCGGGCCCTCGGGAGAATCGCGATCGCGCTCGCGCCGGGATCGTCGATCGACCGGCTCGATGCCGAGTTCCTCGGCCGGATCGCCGAGCGCGACACGCGGATGCTCCTGATCCAGGTGCTGCTCGGCGCGCTCCGGGGCCACACCGAGGAGGACGTCAACGAGGTCAACGCGCCGGCGATGGCTGAGGAGCGCGGGATCGAGATCGGCGAGACCAAGCGGAGCGGGGCCCGCGACTACACGGACCTGATCCGGGTGACGGTCGCCAGCGGTGACGAGCGCGTCCGCGTGGTCGGCACCCTGATCGGCCACCGCCACCGCCCGCACCTGCTCGAGGCGTGGGGACAGCGGTTCGACGTGCAGATCGAGGAGCACGTGACGCTGCTCCAATACCGCGACGTTCCCGGGATGATCGGCCGCGTTGGCACGATCTTCGGCGAGCGCGGGATCAACATCGTGTCCGCGGCCGTCGGGCGACAGTCCGGCGAGGACAACGGCGACGGAGAGGACCGCGTGGCCGCGATGGTGATCACGACCGACTCACCGGTCCCACATGACGTCCTTGACGAGGTCGTCCGCGGCGAGGGGTTCGTCGCCGGGCGCACGGTCACGCTGCAGGGACTCTGAGCTCGGACCGCCTGCCCGCGGGCGGGCGATCAGCGCGATCCCCTTGAGGCGGCGGCCGAACCGAAATACGGGGATCGTGAGCGCCAGGATCGCGATGCCCTTGTGATCGAAAGCGCGACGCTCGTTCCGTGCCAGCGCAGCGGCGCGAAGAACATGAACACGCCGATCGCCGCCCAGATCAGCGCAAACCACGTCACCGCGCGCCCGTAGACCCGCGCCGAGTCCTCGTAGAAGGTGTGGCTGGCGTGCTCGACCATGGGGGTGATTCCTGGTAGACCTACCCGTCGAGATGGAGGGCGCTCTCAAAACGCAGCCGGCCGACCGGGTGATCCCGAAGGCGCTCGACGCCGCGACGATGTGCGAGGCATTCCAGATCACGGCCGCCGAGCGCCCCGATCAGGTGGCTCTGCGGACGATCGAGAACGGCGTCTCGATCACGTTCGCCGAGTACGCCGAGCGGGTCAGGCGGCTGGCGGCCGGGCTCCACGCGCTCGGGGTCGGGCGCGGCGACACGGTCGGCTTCATGCTCACCAACCGGCCCGAGTTCCACCTGATCGACACCGCCGCGATGCACCTCGGCGCGACGCCGTTCTCGATCTACAACACGTCGTCGCCGGAGCAGATCGCGTACCTCCTGAGCGACGCCGGCAACCGGATCTTCGTGGTGGAGGTGGCGTTCCTCGACCGCGCGCGGGCCGCCATCGAGCTCGGCGGACGGGTCGAGCACCTGGTCGTGGTCGAGGGCGCGCCCGACGGGACGATCGGCTTCAGCGAGCTCGAGGTCCACGAACCCGCGGCCGAGTTCGACTTCGAGGCGGCCTGGCGCGCGGTCCAGCCCGACGACCTGCTGACGCTGATCTACACCTCAGGCACGACGGGGCCGCCGAAGGGCGTGCAGCTGAGCCACGGCAACGAGCTCGCCGAGTGCCGCGGCGTCGATGCCGTCGGCAGGCCGGAGCCGGGCGGGTCGGTCGTCTCGTTCCTGCCGCACGCGCACATCGCCGACCGCGGCCTCAGTCATTACGCGAACATGGCCTGGGGCCACACCGTCACGTGCTGCCCCGACGTTACGCAGGTGTTCGCCCACGTCGCCGACGCCCACCCGACGTTCTTCGGCGGCGTGCCGCGGATCTGGGAGAAGCTCAAGGCCGCGCTCGAGGCGGGATCGTCGAACTCCTCGACGCGGCCGCGGTGGCGCGAGGGATCGAGCGCGTCCGCTCGGGCGTCTGCGACGCGCGAGCGCCGAGCGCGGCCGACGAGGCGGTGTACGCGGCGATCCGGGCGAAGCTCGGACTCGAGCGATGCGAGTGGTACATGATCGGCGCTGCGCCGTCCCCGCTCGAGGTGCTCGAGTTCTTCGCGGCGATCGGGATCCCGATCGGCGAGGTATGGGGGATGTCAGAGACGACCTCGATCGCGACGATGGTGCCGAGCGAGGATCTGCGGCTCGGGACGGTCGGCCCGCCGATCCCGGGCGTCGAGGTGCGGCTCGCCGACGACGGCGAGCTGCTCGTCCGCGGCCCGACGGTGATGCCGGGGTACCGCAACCAGCCCGAGAAGACGGCGGAGACGATCGACGCGGACGGATGGCTGCACACCGGCGACGTCGCGGAGATCGACGCGGACGGGTTCGTCAAGATCGTCGACCGCAAGAAGGAGCTGATCATCAACGCGGCCGGCAAGAACATGTCGCCGGCGAACATCGAGCAGCAGCTCAAGCAGGGCAGCCCGCTGATCGGACAGGCGGTCGCAATCGGCGACGGGCGCCCGTACAACGTCGCGTTGCTCGTGCTCGACCCGGATGCCTCGGCCGCGTTCGCGGCGGAGCACGGGCTCGCGGATGCGTCGCCGGAGGCGATGTCCGTCGAGGCGGCCGTGCGGGAGGAGGTCTCGGCCGGCGTCGACCGCGCCAATTCACATCTCTCGCGGGTCGAGCAGATCAAGCGGTTCAAGGTGCTGCCGTGCGACTGGCCGCCCGCCGGCGACGAGCTCACCCCGACGATGAAGCTGAAGCGCAGGCCGATCTCCGAGAAGTACGCCCCGGAGATCGAGGCGCTGTACGTGCGGTCCTAGGCCGCGAGGCGGTGCGCAAGCGCCTGCGCGATGCGGGCGACCGCCGATGAGCCCCGTCCGACCATTTCGCTCATAAGCGGCGCCCGCGCGGTCGAACGTGTAGTGCTCGTGGCTCTATACGGACCACATCGCTACACGTGCCGCACAGGCGCGGCCGCTTTGTAGCGATGTGGTTCGCCGGAGCGGACATCGCCGTGGATGATCGCTCCGGCCACCGCCCTCCACAGCGTCTTTTCACAGATTTGAAGCAGCCGTGACGCACCCTTGTGTCACAGCCACCCCCTGGTACGCTTCAACACCTGATGGCGTTCTGCCTCGACCTGCGACTTCTTCTCCTCCCCCTTCGGGGGGAATAGCGCGCCGGCGGCCGCACGTAGCCGCACACCAGCCCGAGAAGAAGCCAGTTCGAGAAAGGAAGAGAACGACATGGTCAAACCCGAGGACCCCAACCGAGTACTGATCTTCGACACGACGCTGCGCGACGGCGAGCAATCTCCCGGGATCAGCCTGAACACCCAGGAGAAGCTCGAGATCGCGCAGCAGCTCGCGCGGCTGGGGGTGGACGTGATCGAGGCCGGGTTCCCGATCACTTCGCCGGGCGACTTCGAGGCGGTCGAGGCGATCGCCCGGAACGTCGAGGGCCCCGTGATCGCGGGGCTGGCGCGCACCCACGTGGCCGACATCGACGCCGCCTGGAACGCGGTGAAGGACGCCCCCCGCGCTCGCATACACACGTTCATCAGCACCTCCGACATCCATATCGAGCACCAGCTGCAGACCACCCGCGAGGACGTCAAGGGCCAGGCCCGCGCGGCCGTTGCCCACGCCAAGCAGTACGTGGACGACGTCGAGTTCTCGCCGATGGACGCGACCCGCGCGGACGTCGAGTTCACCGCCGAGGTCTGCCAGATCGCGATCGACGAGGGCGCGACCACGATCAACATCCCGGACACCGTCGGCTACACG
Organism: uncultured Solirubrobacterales bacterium; assembly: GCA_963770735.1. Classification (GTDB taxonomy): domain Bacteria; phylum Actinomycetota; class Thermoleophilia; order Solirubrobacterales; family Solirubrobacteraceae; genus Palsa-465. The sequence goes on from CAVYRB010000004.1 coordinate 506,580, forward strand.
ATGCCGCTCGAGTTCACGGCGTACCTCCAAAGGTTGTACGAGCTAACACCTGCGCTCAAAGACGTCGTCCTCTCGGTCCATTGCCACGACGACCTGGGGCTGGCGGTCGCGAACTCGTTCGCCGGCCTGCAGGCGGGGGCGCGGCAGGTCGAGTGCGCGGTCAACGGGATCGGTGAGCGGGCGGGCAACGCGTCGCTCGAGGAGATCGTGATGCTGCTCCACACGCGCGAGCCCGATGTCGGCCTCAGCACTCAGATCAACACCCGCGAGATCTCGCGGACCTCCCGGCTGGTCTCGCGCCTGACCGGCTATCCCGTCCAGCCGAACAAGGCGGTCGTCGGCCGCAACGCGTTCGCGCACGAGTCCGGGATCCACCAGGACGGCGTGCTCAAGGAGCGCACGACCTACGAGATCATGGACGCGACCACCGTCGGACTCGACGCCAACTCGATCGTGCTCGGCAAGCACTCGGGCCGCCACGCGCTGCAGCAGGCGCTGTCGGAGCTGGGGCTGGAGGTCTCCGGACAGGTGCTGAACACCGCGTTCAAGCGCTTCAAGGAGATCGCGGACAAGAAGAAGCACGTGACCGCGATGGATCTCGAGGCACTCGTCACCGACGAGCTCCGCGAGGAGATCGCCGGCTACCAGCTCGAGTGGTTCGACGTCGAGGCCTCGACCCGCCGGCCGCCGCACGCGACCGTCGGCATTCGCTCTCCCACGGGCGAGGAGCTAGTGGGCTCGTTCACCGGCGACGGCCCGGTCGACGCAATCTTCCGCGCGATCAATGCCGCGACCGGCGTCGACGCGCGGCTTCGCGAGTTCCGTGTGGACGCGGTCACCGGCGGCCAGGACGCGCTGGGGGAGACCTCGGTCGTGCTCGAGGCCGGTGGCGTTGTCGGCGCCGGCCAGGGCGTCTCGACGGACATCCTCGACGCGGGCGCCCGCGCCTACGTGCGAGCGCTGTCCAACGCGGTGCGGCGGCGCAGCGTCGCGGACGAGGCCGAGGCCGCGACGGCCGAGGCGGCCGACCGCGTCGTGGCGCCGTAGCCGAACCGAAGACCTACGTCAGCCCGGCGCGCTCGCGCGCGAGCTCCACGGCGGGCCGCGCCGGGCATCCGGCGAGGTGATCGTCGACGAGTCCGCACGCCTGCATCAGCGCGTACAGGGTCGTCGGGCCCACGAACCGGAATCCGCGCCGCTTGAGCTCGCGGGCGAGCGCGACCGTCTCGGGCGTCTTCGACGGCACGTCGCTCCAACCCGAAGGCGGGCCCTGGCGTGCCGGCGCGTGCGCTCGGATCACGGTCTCGAGCGGCTCGCCGGCGTGCCGGAGCTCGACGGTCGCGCGGGCGTTGGCGATCGTCGCCTCGATCTTTGCGCGGTTGCGGATGATCCCCGCGTCGGACAGCAGCCGCTCAACGTCCCGGTCGCCGAATGCCGCGACAGCGTCGGGCTCAAAGCCCGCGAACGCCTCGCGGAACGCAGGGCGCTTCAGTAGCACCGTCCGCCACGACAGCCCCGACTGGAACGCCTCGAGCGCCATCCGCTCGAACAGCCCGTGCTCGTCGAGCACCGGGAAGCCCCACTCGCGGTCGTGGTACTGCTCGTAAACCGGGTCGCCGTCTCCGAAGCAGCGTCCCGCCATCAGGCGGCCCGCGCGCTCGAGGCGATCTCGTGTCCCTGGCGGTAGCCGGCGGCGAGCACGCGCTTGGCCCGGCTCCGGTCCATCAGGTTGACCCCCATCTCGGCGGCGCTCTCCGCGCTCGGGCCGAACGTGTGCACGGTCGCGCCGCGGCGCCGCAGCGCGAGCGCCTCGACCGCCGCCGCCGACCGCGACACGCGCCGGAACACCGACAGCAGCGACGCGGTCGCGGGAAGGCTCGCCGTGGGGTTCAGGCACAGCACGAGCGATCCGCGCCCTGCGGGCGCGACGTCCATGTTGGTTCCGCTCCAGACCCCACCGTCGACGTACTCGCGCCCGCCGATCTCGATCGGCTCGAACAACCATGGCACGGTGCACGAAGCCGTGACCGCGTCGGCCACCGACGCGGCGGGCGCGCCGGGGCTACCGAACACCACGCGTCGGCCCGAGCGGCGGTCGACGGCGGTCACGCGCAGCCGCCCGTCGAACCGCGCGGCCGAGGCGGCGAGGTGCTCGTGGAGGCCGTTGAGGTTCTGGTGGGGGCGAGGGAGCCGCCTGAGCAGCGCCGCCCTCGCGAGCGCACCGCCGGGCGTGGCGAGGCCGAGCGCCAGTGGAGCGAAGGTTCCGGCTGCCGCGAGCGCCCACTCTCCGGTCACGCGGGCGGCCCTGGCGCCGGCGACGCCGAGCCTGCTCGCGGGCTCGGCGGGCGCCGCGGCCCGGCCGTCGCCGTCGTCGGAGCCGTGGGGCTCGGGGCGTCGCGGAGACTTCCCCGCCGCCAGGTGCGCCGCGACGATCGCGCCGGCGGAGGTGCCGATGAAGTACTCGGCATCACGGGTGTCGATCCGGTTGGCGTCCTCGAGCCCGCCGAGCACGCCCATCATCCAGGCCTCGCCGAGCACGCCGCCGCCGCCGAGCACCAGCACGTCCGGTGGGAAGGGCATCCCGGCAGGCTAGCGGCGACGGGCGCGGGCGCGGCGTACGTGATAGCGTACGTTTGTATGACGACTGTCGACGCCGCGACCCCACCGCTGGGGCCCCGGATCAAGGCACTCCGCGAGGCGATGGATCTGTCGCTGCGCGAAATGTCGTTGCGGTCCGGCGTCAGCGCGCCGATGCTCTCGCAGGTCGAGCGGGGGGAGACGAGCCCGACGCTGCAGGTCGCGACCCGGATCGCCGAAGGGCTTGATCTGAGGCTCTCGCAGCTGCTCCGTCTCGACGAGGACGGCGCCGTGTCGGTCGTCCGGCGCTCGGAGCGGCGCAAAGGCCCGGCCGCCGCGCGCGGCCACAGCTACGAGATCCTGACGCCGCCGCTCCCAGGTCAGCGCGCGGAGCTCTCCCGGCACGTGCTGGCCCCCGGCGCAGTCACGGGCGGCCCCGGCGACCCGCCGATGCACGAGCCCGGCAGCCGCGAGACGGCGCTCGTCGAAGCCGGAACGGTCGTGCTGAGCTGCGACGGCCAGGCCTACGAGCTCGAGGCGGGCGACTGCGTGACGTTCGACGCCGACCTTCCGCACCACTTTGAGAACCCAGGAGACGACGAGGCGGTCCTGCTGGCGGTGGTCAGCGCGGGCCTGCGAAGGAGTTGAGCGCTTTGCCAGAGACCCTGTTCGACAAGATCTGGGACGGCCACGAGGTGGCGTCCGGGCTCTTGTACATCGACCTGCACCTGGTTCACGAGGTGACCAGCCCGCAGGCGTTCGACGGCCTGCGGCTCGCGGGCCGCGGGGTGCGCAGGCCCGACCGGACGCTCGCGACGGCGGATCACAACGTGCCGACCGACGGCACCCCGGTCGCCGCGCGAATCAAGGACGAGCTCTCGCGGGTGCAGGTCGAGACGCTCGAGCGCAACTGCGAGGAGTTCGGGATTCCCGTCTACTCGCTCGGCTCGGACAAGCAGGGGATCGTTCACGTGATCGGCCCCGAGCTCGGCGTCACCCAGCCGGGGATGACGATCGTGTGCGGCGACTCGCACACGGCCACACACGGGGCGTTCGGCGCGCTCGCGTTCGGGATCGGCACGAGCGAGGTCGAGCACGTGCTCGCGACCCAGTGCATGGTGCAGTCGCGGCCGAGGTCGATGCGGATCCACTACCACGGTGATCTCGGCTATGGCGTGACGGCGAAGGACCTGATCCTGGCGACGATCGGCCAGATGGGCGTCGACGGCGCCGTCGGCCACGTCGTCGAGTACTCGGGCCCCGCGATCGAGTCGCTGTCGATGGAAGGCCGGATGACCGTCTGCAACATGACGATCGAGGGCGGTGGGCGCGCGGGGATGATCGCCCCGGATGACACAACGTTCGAGTGGGTGCTCGGGCGGCCGGGTGCCCCCGACGAGGTGCCCGACGAGTGGCGCTCGCTCAAAACCGATCACGGCGCCGAGTTCGACCGCGAGATGGTCGTCGACGCCGAGGCGCTCAGCCCGATGGTGACCTGGGGAACGAACCCGGGGATGGTGGTGGCAGTCAACGAAGCGGTGCCGGCGCCCCAGACCGAGCAGGACGAGCGCGCGCTCGAGTACATGGGCCTCGAGCCCGGGGTCCCGGTCGAGGAGATCAAGCTCGACCGCGTCTTCATCGGATCGTGCACGAACTCGCGGATCGGGGACCTGCGTGCCGCCGCCGAGGTGATCGACGGTCGCAAGGTCGCCGACGGCGTATACGCGATGGTCGTGCCCGGGTCCCAGCTGGTGAAGGCCCAGGCCGAGCGCGAGGGGCTCGATCAGGTGTTCACCGAGGCCGGGTTTGACTGGCGCGGCGCGGGGTGCTCGATGTGCCTCGGCATGAACCCCGACATCGCGGCGCCGGGCGAGCGCGTGGCATCGACCTCGAACCGCAACTTCGAGGGTCGCCAGGGCCGCGGCGCCCGCTCGCATCTGGTGTCGCCGCAGATGGCCGCCGCGGCGGCGATCGAGGGCAGGTTCGTCGACATTCGGAGGTGGGAGTCGTGAGGGCGATCGAGACGATCACAGGCCGCGTTTCGGTACTGAAGCGCGACGACGTCGACACCGACCAGATCATCCCCAAGCAGTTCCTCAAGCGGGTCGAGCGGACCGGGTTCGGCGAGTTCCTGTTCTACGACTGGGCACAGGAGCCGGGGTGGGATCTGCCGCAGAACCCGATCCTCGTGTCCGGGCGCAACTTCGGCTGCGGATCGAGCCGCGAGCACGCGCCCTGGGCGCTGGAGGACTACGGGTTCCAGGCGGTCGTCGCGCCGAGCTTCGCGGACATCTTCCGCTCGAACTGCACGAAGATCGGGCTGCTCCCGGTCGAGCTGTCGGCCCATGACTGCTCCGCGATCGCCGAGGCGGGGGAGGCGCAGGTCGACCTCGCCGCGCAGGAGGTTCGGTGGCCGGGAGGCAGCGCGCGGTTCGAGATCGACCCCGAGACCAAGCACCGGCTGCTGAACGGCCTCGACGACATCGGGCTGACGCTCGCCGAGGAGGACAGGATCGCCTCCTACGAGCGCGACCGCGAGCGTTCCGGCCCGGTGACCACCGCGCTGTGAGCCCCGAGCGCGATTGGGACGCGGCGACCTACGACCGCGTCTCCGGCGACGTCCAGCTGGTCTGGGCGCTCGAGCTGCTCGAGCGCGTCGCGCTCGAGGGTGACGAGGTCGTGCTCGATGCAGGCTGCGGCTCGGGCCGGGTTACGACGCTCCTCGCCGACCGCGTCCCGCACGGGCGCGTGTACGGCGTTGACGTGGCCCCCTCGATGGCCGAGCATGCGCGCGAGGCGCTCGGAGACCGCGCCACGATCCTGTGCCAGGAGCTGACCGAGCTGGAGCTCCCCGAGCCCGTCGACCTTGCGTTCTCGAACGCCACCTTCCACTGGATCCACGACCACGACGCGCTGTTCTCCGCCTTGCATCGCTCGATCAAGCCGGGTGGCAAGTTGGTCGCACAGTGCGGCGGCTACGGGAACATCAACGCGTTCCGGACGACAGCGGATGAGGTCGCGCGGCAGGAGGAACCGTTCGCGCCCTATTTCTCCGACTGGCAGGGACCGTGGAACTACGCGACCCCGGAGGCCACCGAGACGAAGCTGCGCTCCGCCGGATTCGAGAACGTATCCTGCTGGCTCGAGGAGAAGCGCGTGAGTCCGGAAGACGCCCGCGCATTTGTTCGGACGGTATGTCTGGTTCGTCATCTCGATCCACTGCCCGACGCCCTACGTGGAGCGTTCGTCGACCGCGTGCTCGAGCGCTGTGGCGCGCCGCTCGTGCTCGAGTACGTGCGGCTGAACATGGCCGCTACGGCGCCGGCGGGCTAGCGCTCGCGCTGGTCGTCGCGCTAGCGAGCGCCGGGCCCGCGGCGGCGGACACGGCGTCGTTCACGACGGCGGGGTGCTCGAACTGGACGGTGCCGAACGGGGTGTCGAAGGTTGGGGTGGTTGCGGTTGGCGCGCCAGGCGCCTCCGGCAGCGGCTCGAGCCCGGCCCCGGGCGGGGGCGGGTCAGACGTCAGTGTGACCGCTCCCGCGACCCACGGGCAGGTGTGGGAGATTTGCGTCAACTCCGGCGGCGGTCAGACGACAAGCGGCGGCGGTGGCGCCGGAGGTGGTGCTTCGGGGGTCAGCGGGACCTCGGACTTCAGCGACCCGCTGGTGGTGGCGGGCGGCGGCGGAGGCGGCGGCGCACGGGGTACGCTCAGCGGCGCTGGGCGGCCCGGTGGCGGCGGTGGCGCGCAGAGCGGCAGCGGATCTTCGTCGACGAAGGCTGGGCCCGGCGTCGGCGCGAGTGGGTCCGGCGGCGGCGGAGCCGGCGGCGGCGGATACATGGGCGGCGGCGCCGGAACCGCAGCCGGCTTGGCCAGCGGGGGCGGGGGCGGCGGGGGTGGAACCAACTTCTGCTCGCCCTCGGTGAGCGGCTGCGGTTCGCAAGCCGCGCAGACGGCGACTCCCGAAGTGATCCTCTTCTACGTCGTCGCCCCGCCACCCGCGACGACTATCTCTGCGCCCGCCAACGGCGCCGTCTACGGGCTGGGGCAGGCCGTCGCCACGAGCTTCACGTGCGCCGACGGGACCGGCGGACCCGGTATCACCTCCTGCACCGACCAGAACGGCCGTACCTCCGGCGCCGCGGTCGACACCTCGACCGTCGGAGCGCACACGCTCACCGTCACGGCCGAGTCGGGCGATGGGCTGAGCTCGAGCTCGAGCGTCACCTACACGGTTGCCTCCGCGCCGAGCGCGTCGTCCCCGCGCGTCTCGCTCGCGGTGCCGTCGAACGGCGCGACCTACAGCGTCGGCCAGGTCGTCAACTCGAACTTCCAGTGCGCGGAGGGCCCGAATGGGCCAGGACTGAAGTCGTGCGTCGACCAGAACGGGGGGACGTCGGGCGGGGCGGTCGACACCTCGACGCCCGGCAACCACACGTACACCGTGACCGCCACCAGCCAGGACGGCCTGTCGGCCTCGGCGAGCGCGACCTATCGCGTGATCCCGCCGCCGTCCGTCGCGCAGGTGCAGGCCCAGCGCGGCGGGGTCGTGACGATGCGGGTGGCCGCGTCCGGGCCGGGAACGATCGAGGCAATCGCCGTCGCGGGCTTCAAGAGCTTCGCGCTGGCCGCCCACGCGGCCCGTGTCGCGGACGTGCAGCCACCGCTCGGGAGCTTCGTGTTCGGTCGCGGTAAGGCCACCGCAAGCGCGGCGCAGACGCTGTCGATTCGAGCCGCGGTGACGCAGGCCGGCAAGCTCCTGCTCCGCGACCATCGCAACGCGGCGATCACCGTGATGGTCTTCTACACGGCCGCCGGAGCTACCCCGCAGCTCGTGAAGTCGCAGGCCGTGCTCGTCAGCCGCTGATCCACGGGCGGCGCCATCCGGTACCGTGGCCGCCGCGATGGCTCCACTGGTGATCCTGCTCCCCGGCGACGGCATCGGCCCCGAGATCATCGGGCCGGCGATCGAGCTGCTGGGCGCGGTGGGGGCCGAGTTCGAGTTCGAGGAGCGGCTGGTCGGCGGCGCGTCGATCGACGCGCACGGCACCGCGCTGACCGACGAGACACTCGACGCGTGCCGTCGCTCCGACGCGGTGCTTCTCGCGGCGGTGGGAGGTCCGAAGTGGGACACGACCGATCCGTCGAAGCCCCGGCCCGAGCAGGGGCTGCTCGGACTGCGAAAGGGGCTCGGCCTGTTCGCGAACCTCCGACCGGTGCGCCCGGTGCCCGCGCTGTACGACGCGAGCCCGCTGAAGCGCGAGCTGATCGACCGAACCGACCTCGTCGTGATTCGTGAGCTCACCGGCGGGATCTACTTCGGCGAGAAGACGCGCACCGACGACTCCGCTTCCGACGCGTGCGTCTATACGCGCGAGGAGATCGAGCGGATCGCGCGAGTCGGATTCAAGACCGCTCGCTCGCGCGTCACCAGCGTCGACAAGGCCAACGTGCTCGAGACGAGCCGGCTGTGGCGCGAGGTCGTTCGGGAGTTGCACTCCCGGGAATTTCCGGACATCGAGCTCGAGCATCTGCTCGTCGACAACGCCGCGATGCAGCTGATCGCCGCGCCCCGCCACTTCGACGTGATCCTCACCGAGAACATGTTCGGCGACATCCTCAGCGACGAGGCGGCGATGCTCACGGGGTCAATCGGGATGCTGCCGAGCGCATCGCTCGGCGACGGGGGTCCGGGGCTGTTCGAGCCGGTGCACGGGTCCGCGCCGGACATCGCGGGTACCGGCGCCGCGAACCCGCTGGCGATGTTCCTGTCCGCCGCGCTGATGCTGCGACACGGATTTGGCATGGAGGAGCAGGCGGCGGCGGTAGAATCGGCGGTTGATCGGGCGCTCGCCGAAGGGCTGCGCACACAGGACCTGGGGGGCGGCGCGACCACCGCGGAGGCGACCCGGGAAGTCCTCAAATATTTATAAGGAGTAGGCGTGGATCAAGTCGACCTCATTTGGCACAACGGAGAGCTCGTTGCCTGGGAGGACGCAAAGGTCCACGTATTGACGCACGGGCTGCACTACGGCACCGGGGTGTTCGAGGGGATCCGGGCGTATGAGACCGCGACTGGGCCTGCAATCTTCCGCAATCAAGATCACCTCGAGCGGCTGTTCCGGTCCGCCGAGCTCTACTACATGCCGATCCCGTACACGCTCGAGGAGCTCCGGGCCGCGACGCACGAGCTGGTTCGCGCCAACCGGCTGCGCGAGTGCTACATCCGGCCGATCGCGTTCCGCGGCTACGGCCAGATGGGGCTGTTCCCGCTCGACGCCCCGGTCGAGGTGTCGATCGCGGCGTGGCCATGGGGCGCGTACCTCGGCGAGGAGGGCAAGCAGCTGGGGATCCGCGCGAAGGTCGCGAGCTGGCGGCGGATCCCCCACGACGCGCTGATCCCGCACGCCAAGGCAAGCGGTCAGTACCTCAACAGCGTGCTGGCGAAGGTCGAGGCGTCGAAGGCTGGGTATGACGAGGCGATCCTGCTCAACCACCACGGCTCCGTCTGCGAGGGGTCGGGCGAGAACGTCTACGTCGTCCGCGACGGGAAGATCGCCACCCCCGGAGACACGGCGGCGATCCTCGACGGGATCACGCGCCGGTCGATCATCAAGATCGCCGAGGACCTCGGGTATGAGATCGTCGAGCGCGACGTCGCGCGCGCGGAGCTGTACCTCGCCGACGAGGTGTTCCTGACCGGCACCGCGGCCGAGGTCGTGCCGGTGCGCGAGGTCGACGACCACACGATCGGCGGCGGCGAGCCCGGTCCGATCACCCAGCAGATGCAGCGCATCTACGACGACGCCATCCACGGCCGCGACCCGCGCTACGCCGAGTGGCTGGATGTGGTCGAAATCCCGTCCGGGCAGCCGGCGGGAGCCGCCGAATCGATCTAAGGACTGGCATGAGCCGGATCGAGACCTACGACACCACCCTGCGCGACGGGATGCAGGGGGAGGGGATGTCGCTGTCGGCCGAAGAGAAGCTGCGGGTCGCCCACCGGCTCGATGGTCTCGGGATCGACCTGATCGAGGCCGGGTTCCCGAGCTCGAACCCGAAGGAGCTCGAGCTGTTCGAGCTGCTCGCCTCTCAGGGGCTCCGGCACGCGGACGTGGCGGCCTTCGGGATGACCCGCCGTCGCGACCTGCCGGCCTCCAGCGATCCGGCGCTGAAGGTGCTCGCGGAGTGCTTCGCCCCCGTCTGCACACTGGTCGGCAAGACCTGGGCGCTGCATCTCGACAAGGTCGTGAAGGTCGACCGGGACGAGAATCTCCGGATGATCGCCGAGTCCGTCGGCTTCCTCTGCTCCGAGGGAAAGCGGGTGATCTACGACGCCGAGCACTTCTTCGACGGGTTCGCCGACGACCCGTCGTACGCGCTCGCGTGCCTTCGGGCAGCCGCCGAGGCCGGGGCGGAGACGGTCGTCTGCTGCGATACCAACGGAGGGACGCTCCCCGACCAGATCGCGGCCGCGATGGCAACAGTCGCCGGAGCGCTCGAGCTGAAGGGCGTCCAGGTCGGGATCCACTGCCACGACGACGTCGGGTGCGGCGTCGCCAACACGCTCGCCGCGGTGCGCGAGGGAGCCACCCACGTCCAGGGGACCATCAACGGATACGGGGAGCGCTGCGGCAACGCGAACCTCGTCACGATCATTCCGAACCTGCAACTGAAGTTGGGGTACGAGTGCCTGACCGCCGAGCAGCTCGGGTCGCTGACCGCCACGGCGCATTTCATCGACGAGCTTCTGAACTTCACGCCCGACCCCGACCAGCCGTACGTCGGCCGCAACGCGTTTGCCCACAAGGGCGGCATGCACGTCGCCGGCGTCAACGCCGATCCGGCAACGTTCGAGCACATCGATCCCGATGTCGTCGGGAATCGCCGGGCGCTGCTCGTATCCGAGCTCTCGGGCAAGGGAACCGTCCACTCGCGCGCCCAGGACGCGGGGATCGAGCTCGACGAAGACGGCGCCGCGCGCGTGGTCGAGCGGGTCAAGCAGCTCGAGCACACCGGATATCAGTTCGAGGCGGCCGACGGGTCGTTCGAGCTGCTGCTCCGCAAGGAGACCAGCGAGTACGAGCCGCTGTTCACGCTCGAGCACTGGCGGGTGATCGTCGAGATGGGGCACATGGGCCACGTCGAGACCGAGGCGACGATCAAGCTCTGGGTGGACGGCGAGCGCTACGTCCGGACCGCTGAGGGCAACGGCCCCGTGCACGCGCTTGACCGCGCGCTGCGGGACGCGATCGGCGAGATCTATCCTCACCTGGCCGAGATCTCACTCGAGAACTTCAAGGTCCGCCTGATCGACGAGCACGCGGGCACCGCGTCGGTCACGCGCGTGCTGATCGATGCCACCGACGGCGACGACGTGTGGGGTGCGATAGGCGTCTCGGACAACATCATCGAGGCCTCGTGGGAGGCGCTCGTCGACTCGCTGGAGTTCGGAATGCGGCGCACGATTCGGGCCAACGCCCGGGATAGGGAGCCCACCCGCCCAGCGCCCGCCGCCGGCTCGTGACGGACGAGGAGATCCCGCTCGCGCGGCCGGTGATCGGCGAGCGCGAGCAGCAGCTGGTCCTGGAGGTACTGCGCTCGCGGCACCTGTCGCTCGGCCCGCGGCTGGAGGAGTTCGAGCGGGCGTTCGCGGCGCGCGTCGGCGCGCCGTTCGCGAGCGCCACCTCCAGCGGCACCTCCGCTCTGCACCTGGCGCTGCGCGCGGTTGGGGTCGGCGACGGCGACGAGGTGGTGACGACGCCGTTCTCGTTCGTCGCCTCTGCGAACGTCGCGCTCTACGAGCGCGCGCAGCCGGTGTTCGCCGACATCGACCCCGTGACGCTGAACCTCGACCCCGACGCGACGGCCGCCGCGGTGAGCGATCGCACGGCGGCGATCGTTCCCGTGCACGTGTTCGGCTACCCGGCCGACATGTTCGCGCTCGAACGGCTGGGGCTTCCGATCGTCGAGGACGCGTGTGAGGCGCTCGGGGCGGTTTACGCCGACGGCGGCACGGTCGGCGGACGCGGTCACCCGACGACGTTCGGGTTCTACGGCAACAAACAGCTCACGACCGGCGAGGGCGGGATGCTGACGCTCGCTGATCCCCAGCTCAAGGAGCGCGTCGACTCCGAGCGCAACCAGGGACGCGCCCCGGACATGGGATGGCTCGACCACGACCGGCTCGGGTTCAACTACAGGCTGTCGGACATCGCCTGCGCGCTCGGGCTCGCGCAGCTCGAGCGGCTCGATGGGCTCCTCTCCGGGCGCGCGCGGGTGTCCGATCTCTACCGCCAGGCGCTGGCCGAGATCGGTGGACTCGAGCTCCCCTGCCACGACGCGGGCGCGGCGCGGCGCGGCTGGTTCGTGTTCGTCGTCCAGCTGCCGCGGGGCGTCGACCGCGACGAGACGGTAGGGGCGCTGGGCGCGCTCGGGATCCCGAGCAAGCCATACTTCCCGGCGATCCACCTGATGAGCTTCTACCGCGAGCGATTCGGATACCGCGAAGGGGAGTTCCCCGTGTGCGAGGACGTCGCCGCGCGGTCGATCGCGCTGCCGTTCTTCCCGGAGATGACCGAAGGGCAGGTGGACCGCGTCGCGCAGGCGCTCGCCTCCGTGCTCGCCCGGGCCGAGGTCAGGCGATGAAGGCCGTCGGTTGTCAGCACGGCGAGCTCGAGTCGGTCGATCTACCCGAGCCGGTGCCGGGCGCTGGGCAGGTGCGGATCGCGGTGCTCCGCTGCGGGATCTGTGGCTCCGATCTCCATGCCCGCCACGGGCTCGACACCTGGGCGGAGCTGGCCACCCGCGCGGGCTACGACCGTTTCGGGCGCTCGCACCAGCAGGTCGTGTTCGGTCACGAGTTCTGCGGCGAGGTCGCCGAGCACGGGCCGAAGACACGGCGCGGCACTCCGACGGGCGCGCACGTCGTCGCGCTGCCGCTGCTGCGGGGGAGCCACGGCGTCGACACGATCGGGCTGTCCGCCCACGCCCCCGGCGCCTACGCCGAGCAGTTGCTGGTTGAGGAGTCGCTGATGATGCCCGTTCCGAACGGGCTCGCACCCGACGTGGCCGCGCTGACCGAGCCGATGGCCGTCGGGCTGCACGCGGTCAACCGGGGCGAGGTCGGCAAGCGCACGGTGGCGATCGTGATCGGCTGCGGCCCGATCGGATTGGCCGTGATCCTGATGCTGAAGGGGAAGGGAGTCCGCACCGTGGTCGCCAGCGACTACTCGGCGGGCCGCCGGGAGCTCGCCCGCGCGTGCGGCGCGGACATCATGCTCGACCCCGCCGACTCGTCTCCATACACGGCGGTCGAGCAGCGCGGGCAGCTCCCGGACATACCGGCAGCGCTCGAACTCGCGGTCGGGACCCGCGAGAAGCTCGAGCGGCTCCCGGTCGGGTGGTGGCACGTGTGGCGGCTCGCGGAGGCGCTCGGGGCCGCGCCCAAGCATCCGGTGATCTTCGAATGCGTCGGAGTCCCCGGCGTGATCGACAGCATCATCGAGGGCGCGCCGCTGTTCTCGCGGGTCGTCGTCGCGGGTGTGTGCGTCGGTCCCGATCGGATCACACCGGCGATGGCGATCAACAAGGAGATCGATCTGCGATTCGTGTTCGGCTACACCCCGCTCGAGTTTCGCGACACGCTCCACATGCTCGCCGAGGGGAACGTCAACCCGCGGCCGCTGATCACGGGGACCGTCGGCCTCGAGGGCGTCGAAGCGGCGTTCGACGCGCTATCCGATCCGGAGAGCCACGCGAAGATCCTGATCGACCCGCGCAGCGACGCTCGCGTCCCGGCCGGCTAGCGCACGCGGATAGAGAGAACCCGGCTGAAGCCGCGGGCGTGGCCTGGGCCCGGGCCGATCAGCACGCGCCAGAGGCCGCTGTGGCGGATGCGGAGAGACACGCTGTACGCCGACACGTTCCCAAGTCTGCGGAGCCGCGGCAGCCGGAGTGTGTGCCAGCGATGGTCGGCGCCGAGCCGCTGCAGCGCGACGGCATGGCCATTCCGCGGCGGGACCACGGTCCCGTGGAAGCGGACGAGTTGACCGGGCCGCGGACGGGCGTGGTTCGCGAACAGCGATACGCGATAGCGGACGCCGACGTGGACCGTCGTACTCCTGACGCCGCCGGCGACCACTCGGAAGTAGCTGCTTACGCCGAAGGTGTACGGGCCGAACGAGAACGCTCCACTGGTCGTGGACGTAGTCGTTGCGAAGTTGGCGAACGGCCCGAACGGGCCGCGCGAGCGCTGAAGCGTGAGGGTCGTGCGGACCGGCTTGCTGGTGACGACTGTGCCGGTGAGCGTCGCGCCCTGGCCGAAGACGATCGTCCCCGGCGATGCCGCCAACGTAACCCGCGAGGGCCCGACGGTCGTGAACGTCCGGTCGGTTCCGAGCACGGTGCCCGACCGGTTTACTGCAACGATTCGGTAGTGGTAGAGCGTGCCGGGCGAGAGGCTGCCAATCGCCGCTTCGACGGAGAGCTGCTTGGTGCCGGAGCCTGCGTTCGTGCTATGCGTGTGACCGCCGTAGGCGGTCGTCACGCCGTACTGGAAGTAGTAGCTGGTCGTCGTGCCCTGCGGGTTGACCTTTCCCATCAGCGTCGCGGATGTCAGCGTCACGGCGCGCACATCTCCGGTCGACACGGTCGGCACCGGCTGCAGCTTCGAGGTCGTGAAGGTCTTGTCGACGCCCCTGGTGGTGCCGGAGCCGTTGCTCGCGACGAGCCGGTAGTGGTAGGTGGTGCCGGGGGTGAGCGAGCCGATCGCCGCCGAGGCGTTGACGCCTGAGCTTCCGCCCCCGGCGCTGATCTGTGCCGTATGGCTGCCGTACGAGGTGTTCCCGCCGTACTCGAAGGAGTAAGTCGTCGGCTGTCCTTCCGGGTTGAGCTCGCCCGTCAGTGTCGCCGATGTCGTCGTCACCGACTTGGGGCTGCCGGTCGTCGCGACGGGCAAGCGCTTGCCGGTTGTGAACGTCGCGTCCGCACCGGGGCTGGTTCCGGACCCGTTGGTCGCGACGAGCCGGAAGTGGTACGTCGTGTTCGGAATCAGGCCCGCGATCGGCGCTGACGCGCTGACGCCGGAGGTCCCATTGCCGGCGCTGCTGGAGGAGGTGCTCGTCCCGTACGCGGTAGTGGTCCCATACTCGAAGTGGTATTTGGTGTCCTGACCCCGCGGATTGACGGTGCCGGTAAACGTCGCCGACGTCGTCGAGACGGACTTCGCGCTGCCGGTTGTGGCGGTCGGCGCGCTGGGCGCGGTCGTGAAAGTCATGTCCGCCCCGTTCGTCGGTCCCGACGTGTTCGAGGCGACCAGCCGGTAGTGGTACGTGGTGTTCGGGGTCAGCGAGGCGATCGCCGCCGACGCGCTGACATCGGAGCTCCCGTTGCCGGCGCTGCTCGAGGCGGTGCTGGTGCCGTACGCGGTCGTCGTCCCGTACTCGAAGTGGTAGCTGGTGTCCCCGCCCTGCGGATTGACCGTGCCCGTGAGCGTCGCCGACGTCGTCGTGACCGCTTGGGCGGCGCCGGTCGTGGCGGAAGGCGCGGACGCCGCGACCGCCACCTGGGCGCCCGCCGCGGCTAGCGCCACGCATGCGACCACGAACGCGTGCCCGAAGGTCCCTGGCCGTTTCACAGGTCGGAATCTTCCCCGATGCACCGCCTTGTAAGCCAACGCAAGTTTGCGACTCGGACAGCGTTCACATGGTGAGTGGAGGAGAGGAGCGACACGAGGGGCCGCGCGAGCCACCGGCTTCGGTCAGCGACCCGCCGATCGCTGGCGTTCACGGCTGCCGCGCTCGCCGTCGCCGCGCTCACGAGTGCGCCGGCGACCGCCGATTTCCCCTACACGGGCCCGTCCGGCAACCCGCACGATCCGACCACCTGGAAGGTCCCGCCCGGCGTCGCCCCGAGCAACTACGGCGACGACTGGAAGCTCGCAGCGACCCCGGAGCAGAGCACCCAGAGCGAAATCGGGGTCAATCCGAAGGCCGACGAGCTGTGCGGGATCCGGGGGATGAGCGTCGTCGACTCGACGGCGATCTTCCCGGCGGGAACGAGCTCGTGCGTCGCCGCGGGGAGTCCCGTCCGAACCGCGTTCGAAGTGACGCTCGGCAGGCCCGACGCGTTGATCTCCGAGCTCGACTCCGGGATCGAGTGGAACAACCCCGGCGCGATGACCGCCGTGCGCAAGAAGGTCTGGCTGAATCCAGGTGAGCTGCCCGCGCCGCGCGACGACCTGGGCCAGACGTTCGATCCGTCCACCGGCGCCGACTGTGCGGCGCACCGCGCAGCGGTCGGCAAGGGAGGCGACTACAACGCTCGCGGCGGGACCCGCCAGCCTGACGGGACGGTGCCCTACGACATCCTCGGCCAGGGCGCCTTCAACGTGCTCGACTACGCCTGCGACTCGCGGGTGGCGGCGGTGGTCGACGGGACGAGTCCGCTGCACGCGCTGCGGCACGGCCCGCCCGGGATGCTGATTCCCGAGGATCTGATCCTCGCGTTCAGCGACGGGGTCGACCACGACCACGACGGTTTCGCCAGCGACATCGCCGGCTGGAACTTCGTCGACAACGACAACGATCCGTTCGACGACGTCCAGTACGGCCACGGCACCGGCGAGGTTCAGGACTCGGCCGGCGAGGCGAACACCAACTCGACGCTCGGCACCTGCCCGGACTGCATGATCATGGAGCTGCGGGTCGGGGAGTCGTTCGTCGCCGACGCCAACCGCTTTGCCCAGGCGGTGCTGTACGCGACCGACAGAGGCTCCGACGTGATCCAGGAGCCGCTCGGGACGCTGAACAACTCGAGCTTCGCCCGCCAGGCGATCGAGTACGCCTATCACCACGGGACCGTCACGATCGCCTCGGCGGCGGACGAGGCGGCAGAGCACCACAACCAGCCGAGCGCGTTGCCGGACGTGATCGTCGTCAACTCGGTGAACAAGTACGAGACCGAGACCGAGGCGCCGCCCTCGTACCTGCAGTTCAACGGCTGCACCAACTTCGGGCCGAAGACCACGGTCGCCGTCGAGAGCTCGTCGTGCTCCTCGAACGCGACCGGCCTCGGCGCGGGGATCGCGGGGCTCGTCTACAGTGCCGCGATCAACGCCGTCGCGCAGGGCCGGCTGAAGCCCGCGACCGACTGCCGGCGGGTCGACGGCAGCGCGTGCCCGATCACACCCAACGAGGTTCGCCAGCTGATGGCGTCGGGGAACGTCGCGGGCGACGCCACGCCCGGTCAGGCAAGCCCGAGCACGGGCACCGCGAGCGCCGACGCGGGCCACGGCGGACAGTCCGACGACGTCGATTTCGCTCAATCCCCCGAGCCTTCCTGCCGGCCGGCGCCGAACCCCACCTGCACGGACCCGAACCACAACACGGCGTTCGCCGCCAATCTGTTCGGCGGCCTCGACGGGCCCGCTCCGGACACGCATCGCTACCCGGCCCGTAACGGCTTCGACGAGTTCTACGGCTACGGCCGGCTGAACGCGTACAAGGCCGTGGTCGCCGCCGCGGACGGCAACGTGCCGCCGGAGGCCGACATCGTCTCGCCGGACTGGTTCCAGCAGGTCGATCCGAGCCGGCCGCAGATCGCGGTCGGAGGCTATGTCGCCGCGCGGGGCGGCTACACCTGCCGGGTCCAGGTGGCGCCCGGAGCCGAGCCCAACAACGGCCTCGCGACCGACACGCCGCCGGGCGACTTCGCCGACGTGGCCTCGACGTACTGCGACGGAAAGACGGTTCACGGCTCGCCGTACAGCGGCACGATCGCGCTGATCGACACCGCGCAGCTCGAGGCGAAGTTCCCGCCGAACGTCCAGGGATTCGACGGCAACGAGAACGGCGGCCTCGCTCAGACGTCGAACGGCCGCCCGAACACCCAGCCGTACGCGTTCACCGTGCGGGTAGTGGTCAGCACGGCCGCCGCCGGTGGCAGGCCCGCGATGACCGGGGAGGACCGGCGTCAGCTGTACCTGCACCGCGACCGGGAGATGCTCGGCGGGTGGCCCAAGGAGCTGCAGACGGATGGAGCGTCGAGCCCGCTGCTGATCGACCTCGCCGGCGAGGACCGCAACCAGCTGATCGTCGCGACCTCCGACGGGTGGATCCACGCTTACCGGTCCGACGGCTCGGAGCTCCCCGGGTGGCCGGTCCACACGGCGCCGTTGCCGCTGCACACGGGGGAGGCCGCCTACCGGACTTTCGGGGCAGGCCACTACTGCGCGGTGCTCGGCGCGCTCGCCGGTGGTGATCTGTTCGGCGACGGGGAGGTCGAGATCGTCGCGGACGACCTGTGCGGCAACGTCTACGCCTGGAACTCCGCTGGACGGCTCGTGTTCCACGAGCACTCGAACCCCGCATGGTCGGGCGCGCCGCTGCAGCCGTTCCACACTGTTCGGCAGAGCCCGCGCGACCGGACCGAGATGGGATTCCTCTCCTCACCGGTGCTCGCGCACCTCGACGGGAGCGCGACAGCCCCACTCGACATCGTCGTTGCTGGCGAGGACCGTCACCTCTACGCCTGGCGGCCGAGCGAGACGAGCCTTGCCGGCTCCGCGCTTCCGGGCTTCCCGGTGCTCGTCGCCGACCCGGACAAGATCACCTCCGTCGACCCGGTCACGAACCACCTGACGTTCTCGACCACGCGTGCGGAGACGAACCCGGGGATCGACGAAGACCAGGGCAAGCTCGTCGACACGCCCGCGATCGCGGACATCGAGGGCAAGCCGACGATCATCGTCGGTAGCAACGAGGAGTACCTCGCGAACACCGGCGACGAGGGCGGCATCAACGCCGGCAACCTGACCTCGACGTCGCTCGGAGCGGTCGGCGCGACGGGAATCCTGTCGTTTGCCAACGGCCGCGTGTACGCGGTCAAGGCGACCGGCGGGACGATGATCTGCTCGGACGGCGCCTGTCACTCGTCTGCCTTCGACCCCGGCTGGCCGGTGAAGATCGGGATCATCGACGCGGGGCTGCTGCCGGACGTCGGCGAGGGAATCAACGGTTCGCCTGTGGTGGCGTCGCTGCGATGCCCGTCGGGCGGCACCGGGTTGAAGATCGGCGTCACGCCCGACGCGGGCCCGGCCTACGTCCTCAACCCCGATGGGAGCTCGTGCTACGGCACCGATCCGACGAGCGGCCACTACAACACGCTCGAGACCGACGCAAAGTCGGGGATCGGACAGTACGACCATCCGACGTTCGCGGCAGTCGGCTACCCGGCGTTCGGAAGCTTCAACGGCAAGACGATCGACCTGTTCACCCCGGAGACGGGACTGCTGCGGGCGCTCGACGTCGCGCTCAACGACTATCAGGGCGGCCAGGACTTCATCGGCGGCTTTGACCCGACCACGGGCCAGGCGCTGCCCGGGTTCCCGGCAGCGGTGAACGACCTCCAGTTCCTCACGGGACCGGTCGTGGGCCAGATCACCGCAAACGGTGGCCAAGCGGTGATCGGAGGCACCTCGTCGCTCGACCTGGCGGCGTTCACCGCCGGCGGCAAGCCCGCGAGCCCCGCCTGGCCGAAGCTGACCGGCGACTGGACGATCGCGACCCCGACGCTCGGCTCGTTCGGGACGCTCGACTCGCGCCCTGGCGCGGGCAAGGACGTCGTCTCGATCACCCGATCCGGAACGCTGGCGGTCTTCCGGACCCCGGCCGCCGCGTGCTCGCCGAGCTCGTCTCCCCGCTTCCACCACGACAACTGGAACAGCGGCAACTCCTCGACGGACGCGGTGACCCCCGGTCATCCGCTTGACTCATCCGTCCACCGCCGGGTGCTCAGCTTCACCGCCCCCGGCGCCGATCTGATGTGCGGAACCGCCGCCCGCTACGACCTCGTCACCTCCAACAAGCCGATCACACCTGAGAGCTTCTCGGCCGCAAAGCCGCTCACGGGCGCGCCCGCACCTGCCGCGGCCGGGGCGCGTCAGTCGATCACGCTCCCGCGCGACGCCGAACGGTACGTCGCGATCCGCGCGGTCAACGCCGCCGGCAACGTAAGCCTGCCCGCGGTGACCAGGATCGCCTGAAATCGCGTGCCGCGCCACGCCGGCGGCGTGCGCGCTGCCGCAGCCGGCCCCTACCATCCCGGCGATGCCACGGTTCTCCTCCTCGCCCGACGCTGCCTTTCGGGCGCTGAACGACTCGATCTCGTTCGACATGCGGCTCGCGCCGTACGACGTCGCGCAGTCGCGTGCGCACGCGACGATGCTGGCGTCGCGGGGGATCATTTCCGATTCGGAGCGGGACGAGCTGCTCGAGGGGCTGGGACGGGTTCAGGCCGAGCTCGCGGACGGCTCGTTTCCGATCGGCGAGGGTGATGAGGACATCCACACGGCGATCGAGCGCCGGCTGACCGAGATCGTCGGACGGGTGGAGGAAAGCTCCACACCGCTCGATCCCGCAACGACCAAGTGGCGACCGATCTGGCGATGTTCGTCCGCGACCGGGCGTTGTGGGCGCAGGAGGCGATCACCGACCTCGGCCGGACGCTGATCGACGCCGCCGAGGCCCATCTCGACTGGCCGATGCCGGGGTACACACACCTGCAGCGCGCGCAACCGGTGTACCTGAGCCACCACCTGCTCGCGTACGTGTGGATGCTGGTACGTGACCGCG
Source organism: uncultured Solirubrobacterales bacterium (assembly GCA_963770735.1). Classification (GTDB taxonomy): domain Bacteria; phylum Actinomycetota; class Thermoleophilia; order Solirubrobacterales; family Solirubrobacteraceae; genus Palsa-465. The sequence goes on from CAVYRB010000004.1 coordinate 526,788, forward strand.
GGCGGTTCGCTGCGGTCGCGGAGGCCGCCGCGGTGCTGCCGCTCGGAGCCGGCGCGCTCGCCGGCGTCAACTTCGACACCGACCGGGAGCTTGTCGCCCGCGAGCTCGGGTTCTCGTCGGTCGCCGAGAACTCGATCGACGCCGTCTCCAATCGCGACTTCGCGCTCGACTTCCTCGCCGCCGCCGCCACGACCTCGACGCACCTCTCGCGGCTGGGCGCCGAGCTCGTGCTGTGGTCGAGTGACGAGTTCGGGTTCTGCGAGCTGCCCGACGCCTGGACATCCGGCTCGTCGATCATGCCGCAGAAGAAGAACCCCGACGCCGCCGAGCTGCTGCGCGCGAAAGCGCCGCGGGTCACGGGTCACCTGGTCGCACTGCACGGCGTCCTGCACGGGCTTCCGCTGACCTACAACAAGGACCTCCAGGAGGACAAGGAGCACCTGTTCGACGCGGCCGACACACTCGAGCTGTGCCTCGCGGCAGCCGACGGGATGCTCGGCGCGATCGCGTTCCGGCGCGACCGGCTCGAGGCGGCGGCGTCCGACGAGTTCCTCGCAGCCACCGACATCGCGGACCTGCTCGTCCGCCGCGGGATGCCGTTCCGCGAGGCGCACGGCGTCGTCGGGGGGCTGGTCCGGACCGCACTCGAGCAGGGCAAGCGCCTGTCGGACCTGACCCGTGAGCAGCTCGCCGATCACTCCGATCTGCTCGACGAGCAGTACTACGCGGTCCTGAGCGATCGCGCCTGGCTCGAGGACAAGGTCTCCCGCGGGGGGACCAGCCTGTCGCGTGTCGGGGAGCAGCTGGAGCGGGCGCGCGCGGCGTTGGCGTGACGCTGCCCGAGTCCTTCTACGATCGGGGAGTCGTCCAGGTTGCTCGTGATCTGATCGGGTGCGTGGTCCGTTACGGCGAGTGCGCAGGGGTGATCGTCGAAGTGGAGGCCTACCACGAGTGCGAGCCCGCCTGTCACGCGTTCGTGGGGGTGACCTCGCGCACCGCGATCCTCTTCGGAGAACCCGGCCGCGCGTACGTGTACCGCTCCTACGGGATCCACGCGCTGCTGAACGCGGTGTGCGAGCACGAGGGCATCGGCGCCGCGGTCTTGCTCCGTGCGCTCGAGCCGATCGAGGGGATCGAGCTGATGCGCCGTCGGCGCCGGACCGAGCGGGTCCAGAACCTCTGCTCGGGACCGGGCAAGCTCACGCAGGCGCTCGACGTCGAGCTGCGTGACAACGGAGCCGACCTGACCCGAGGCCCGATCACGATCTCGTCACGGCCGGTCGGCTGGCGCGACGTCGAGGTCGCTGCCGACCGCAGGATCGGGATCACGAAGGCGGCCGAGCTCCCGTGGCGGTTCTCCGCCGCGGGCAGCCGGTTCGTGTCCAGGCCGGTGCGCGCGCCCGCGTGAGCTAACCGACGCCGGCGCCGCCGGAGCCGGTGCTCCCGGTGCCACCGCCACCGCCACCGCCACCACCGCCGCCGCCGCGGTGTTGCCACCGCCGCCGCCACCGCTGTTGCCGGCTCCGGTGTTGCCGCCACCACCGCCGCCGCCGGTGTTGCCGGTGCCGGTGTTGCCGCCGCCACCCCCGGTGTTGCCGGTGCCGGTGTTGCCGCCGCCACCGCCGCCCGTGTTGCCGGTCGGCGCGCCGCCGCCACCGCTGCCGCCCGTCGGGGCCGGGGTGCCGCCGCCGGTGTTGCCGGTCGACCCGGCGCCGCTGCTGCCCGCGCTGCCGCCACCACCGCTGGACCCGGAGTAGCTGCCGGAATTGCCGGAGTTCGACGAGTGCGATCCCTTCGGTGCCGGGCGCTCGCTGGCGAGGATCTGCAGCGCCGAGGACACGTAGTCGTGCCAGATGATCGCGGGGAAGCTGCCGCCCTCCACCGGACCGCCGTTGTAGAACGTCGTCATCGGCACCAGTTTGTCGGGGAATCCGACCCATACGGCAGTCGTCAGCTGCGGCGTCCAACCGACGAACCACGCGTCGGCGTAGTTGGTGGTCGTGCCCGTCTTGCCGACGACGTCGACGCCGGAGATCGCGGCCTCGGTGCCGGTGCCCTGACCGACGACGCCCTCGAGCATGTCGTGCACCTCCTTGGCGATCGAGGCTGGCAGGACACGCTTGTCGACGGGCTTGTCGCTGATGATCTTCTGCTTGCACACCGGGCAGTTGATCTGAGCGATTCCGGTGGGGCCCTCGTCCGGGGTGCCGAGCGTCCTGCTGAACACGCGGTTACCGCCGGTGGCGAAGGTCTCGTACGCATGCGCCATGTCCAAGGGACTGACGCCGATCTTCATCGCACCCAGGATCATCGCGTAGTTGGGGGACACCGGTGAGCGGATGCCCATGCGAGTCGCGAGCCTCGAGATCCGCTTGACACCCGTCGGGCCAAGGCCCTGGATCCCGAGCCGCGTATACACCGAGTTGTCGGAGTAGTCGGTGGCCGACTGCAGCGTGGTCACGCCCGAATACGAGCCGCCGAAGTTGTGGACGATGAAGTGCTCCTTGCCGCCACTGTTCGGGACGATGAAGTCGGCCGGGGCCGACAGGAACTCCGAGTCCGGGCCGAAGCCGGATTCGAGCGCGACCGCGAGCGTGAACGGCTTGAACGAGGACCCGGGCTGGCGGTGCCCCTCGGTCGCGAGGTTGAACGGGTGGTTGGCGAAGTCCTCGTACACGTGGCCGTCGCTGTCGGAAAGCACGGGACCGCCTACCATCGCGCGCACCTCGCCGGTCTTGTTGTCGATCGATACGAGCGACACCGTCGGCTGGTCCTTCCCGTACGGGAGCTCCGAGGCGATCGCCTGTTCGGCAGCCTGTTGCAGCTTCAGGTCGAGCGTCGTCTTGATCTTCAACCCGCCGTAGTAGGCGCGGAACTCGGCGTTCTGCTGCTGCTGGCGCGTCGCGGCGGGCTTGAGGCCCATCGCGTACAGGATCTGCGGCCGCAGCCAGCTCGTGAAGTAGGGAGCCGCCGGCGGCTCGGCCGGCTGCTGGAGGTCGTTGACCGACGGCAGCGGCTGGGCCTTGTCGTACTCGTATTGCAGCTGGCTGATGTAGTGCTGCTCCAGCATGTCCTTGAGCACGAGGTTGCGTCGGCCGAGCGCGGCCTGGGGGTGCTCGAACGGGTTGAACGCGCTCGGATTGGCGACCATCCCCGCGAGCAGCGCCGCCTCCCACGGTGTGAGCACCTTCGCGCACTTCGGCAGGTCGAGGTTCGGAGTGCTGTCACCGCAGCGCGACTCGCCCGGAGCCGCCTGCGAGTCGTAGCCGTGGACCTTGCCGAAGTACACGCGGGCGGCCGACTCGACGCCGTTCGCTCCGTTGCCGAAGTAGATCGAGTTCAGATACTCGGTGAGGATCTTGCGCTTGCTCCACTTCCGCGTCAGGTGGTAGGCGAGTGCGGCCTCGCGCAGCTTCTCGAGGATCGTGCGGTTGTCCTGCGCCTGCAGCGCGTTCTTGACGAACTGCTCGGTGATCGTCGAGGCTCCCTGGGTGGCGCCGCCGGTGACGTCGGAGATGAACGCGCGCGCGATTCCTCGGATGTCGACGCCCGGGTCGGACATGAAGCGCTTGTCCTCGATCGCGACGATCGCGTCGCGCATCGCCGGCGAGACCTGGTCGTAGTTGTCGAGCACGACGTGATCGGGTGGGGCGAACAGCCCGATTGGCCGCCCATGGTCGTCGTACAAGTACGAGTTCGCCGGGTGCTTGTACTGCTGGCGGTTCTCGAGCTGGGGGATGTCGGAGGCGACCGCCATCAGCATCCCGAAGATCGTCGAGACGACCGCGAGCGTCGCGAGACCGAGCACGATCGCCAGCAGCCGCAGCTTGCGCAGCCGCGGCCGAGGCGGGCGTCCGTCGCCGCCTGAGCCGCCCCGTCCGCCGCCACCGCCGTTTCGGGGCGGCTCCGGCGGCTCGGTCGGCCCAGAGGTGTCTGGCGGGAGCCCGATCTGGGGCTCGTCGAGGACCGCGCCGATGGCCATCACAGGCCCGGCCGCGGCCGGGCCGGGGTCCCGGCGGCGACGGCGTAGCGCAGGTTGAGACCGGCGCGACGAGCGGCGCACGGGGCCCAGCCCAGCAACAGTTCCATGAATCGGTATTTCGACGTCGTCGCTCATGCGATCGAAGATGTGGCTACGGCCTGCCTCAACCCGTCCGGGCGGCCGCTATCTCAACACGGGAGGCCGGCGGCAACAGTTCCCGTGGACGGGCGGCAGTCTAGCATTGGCCCCGTAGGGATCCCCCCGGTCCAAGGCTCTCATCCAGCTGTACGAGCCGGCTCTCAACGCCCTCTGTCTCGAGCTCCCAACACTCCGTGAAACCGTCCGAAGCGGCCGCCTGGCTCGCCCGCAACGCCGTCGACTGCCTGCCGGACGGAGAGCTCGAGCGCAAGCTCGCGACCGGACGGCAGCTGCGCGTGAAGCTGGGGATCGATCCGACCGCGCCCGACATTCATCTCGGCTTCACGGTCGTCCTTTCGAAGCTCCGCGAGTTCCAGGAGCTCGGACACAGGGTCGTCCTTATCGTCGGCGACTACACCGCGCGCGTCGGCGACCCGAGCGGTCGCTCGAGTACCCGCCCGGTGCTAGACCCAGCGACGATCGACGCGAACGCGGCGACCTTCCGCGAGCAGGCGCTGACCGTGCTCGACCCCGACCCCGAGCTGCTCGAGGTCCGGTTCAACAGTGAGTGGCTCGACATGTCGATGGAGGAGCTGTTCCGGCTTACACGCACCACGACGGTGGCGCAACTGCTCGAGCGCCAGGATTTCGCGGACCGGTTCCGTGCGCGCGAGCCGATCTCCGTGCTCGAGCTCCTGTACCCGCTGCTCCAGGGCTACGACTCCGTGGCGATCCGGGCGGACGTCGAGCTCGGTGGAACCGACCAGAAGTTCAACCTCCTGCTGGGGCGCGACATCCAGCGCGCGTACGGGCAGCCAGAGCAGGTCGCGATGACGCTGCCGCTGCTGACCGGGACCGACGGAGAGCGGAAGATGTCGAAGTCGTTCGACAACTACATCGGGGTGACCGACGCGCCCGAGGACCTCTACGGCAAGACGATGAGCATCCCCGACTCCTCGCTCGAGGACTGGTACCGGTTGCTGCTCGATCGCGAGGTCCCCGATGAGGAAGCGTTTCAGGCCAAGCTCGCTCTCGCACGGGCGCTGGTCGCGAGGTTCTACGACGACGAGGCCGCGCACGCCGCGGAGGACGCGTTTGCTCGCGTCCACCGGCGGGGGCAGCTGCCCGACGACGTCGCGACCGTCGACTGGCCGGGCGACGGTGGCCAGGTGCACCTGCCCGCGCTGCTCGCGAAGGCGTTCGGCGTCTCGACCTCGGAGGCGCGTCGTGCGCTCGCGCAGGGCGGTGTGAAGCTCGACGGCACCCCGGTGGCGGACGGGACGCTCGACCTCGACGCGTCCGCCATCGACGGAAGCGTGATCCAGCTCGGAAAGCGCCGGTTCGCGCGCGTGAACGTGGTCTGAGGCTGGGCTGAGGTGGCGGTTCACGGCGGCCAGCTGCGGCTCGAGACCCCGGGGAACGGGGAGATCGTCGACCTCACGCCTGGAGTCAGGCGCGTGATCGAAACCGCCGAGCTCGATCGCGGCGTCGTGACCGTGTTCGCGACCGGCTCGACGGTCGCGGTCACGACGATGGAGTACGAGCCAGGTGGCGTCGAGGATCTGCAGGCACTGCTCGAGCGGCTGGTGCCGCAGTCCGGGCAGTACGAGCACAACCGGCTGAACCACGACAGCAACGCCCACGCCCACCTCCGCGCGGCGGTGATCGGCCCGTCCGAGACGATCCCGCTGGTCGGTGGTCGCCTGGCGCTCGGGACCTGGCAGCAGATCGTCCTGATCGACTTCGACGACCGGCCGCGGAGCCGCACGGTCACGGTCCAGGTAGTGTCGTAGCCGGCCCGGCGGGGTGGGCGCGGCGAGAACGTCTGAGACGGTGCCCGCGCGGGCGACATTCGGCGCTATACTCGCTGGTCCGCTCCGAGACCGATTGGTTTTGGGTGCGCCTGGCGGGAAGGAACCACCTTCCCAGAAGAGGCGCGACGGTCTTTGAAAACTCAACAGCATGCGCACCCTCGACCGACCCCTCGGTCGAGATGGTGTGTCCAGGTTCGACGCCGTCGCTCGCCTAGTCCCATCCGTGGGACCTGGGGGACGGCGGTGCCAAGACCTACCCCGTCATGCGCCCCGGAGTCCCGCTTGTGTACTGGGCCTCCCTCGTGTGGGCGCTGACGAGCTTTCTGTGACGGGTGAGGATTTCGATCCTCGCCCAGAAGTTCTTCACGGAGAGTTTGATCCTGGCTCAGGACGAACGCTGGCGGCGTGCTTAACACATGCAAGTGGAGCGACGAACCAGGCTTCGGCCTGGGGCAGAGCCGCGAACGGGTGAGTAACACGTGGGTAACGTGCCCCGATGATTGGGACAACCCGAGGAAACTCGGGCTAATACCAAATGTGCCCTCCGGCCATAAGGCCGCTGGGGAAAGGAAGCTTCGGCCTCCGCATCGGGATCGGCCCGCGGCCCATTAGCTTGTTGGTGAGGTAACGGCTCACCAAGGCTACGATGGGTAGCTGGTCTGAGAGGACGATCAGCCACACTGGGACTGAGACACGGCCCAGACTCCTACGGGAGGCAGCAGTGGGGAATCTTGCGCAATGCGCGAAAGCGTGACGCAGCAACGCCGCGTGGGGGAAGAAGGCCTTCGGGTTGTAAACCCCTTTCAGTTGGGACGAAGGTTCGCCCGTTAACAGCGGGCTGGACTGACGGTACCTTCAGAAGAAGCCCCGGCTAACTACGTGCCAGCAGCCGCGGTAATACGTAGGGGGCAAGCGTTGTCCGGAATCATTGGGCGTAAAGAGCGTGTAGGCGGCTCGGTAAGTCCGCTGTGAAAGTCCAGGGCTCAACCCTGGAAAGCCAGTGGAAACTGCCAAGCTAGAGTCCGGAAGAGGCGAGTGGAACTCCTGGTGTAGCGGTGAAATGCGCAGATATCAGGAAGAACACCAATGGCGAAGGCAGCTCGCTGGGACGCGACTGACGCTGAGACGCGAAAGCGTGGGGAGCAAACAGGATTAGATACCCTGGTAGTCCACGCTGTAAACGATGGGCACTAGGTGTGGGGGGTGTCGACTCCCCCTGTGCCGACGCTAACGCATTAAGTGCCCCGCCTGGGGAGTACGGCCGCAAGGCTAAAACTCAAAGGAATTGACGGGGGCCCGCACAAGCAGCGGAGCATGTGGTTTAATTCGACGCAACGCGAAGAACCTTACCTGGGCTTGACATGTCTCTGACAGCCAGGGAAACCTGGTTTCCCTTCGGGGCAGAGTCACAGGTGGTGCATGGCTGTCGTCAGCTCGTGTCGTGAGATGTTGGGTTAAGTCCCGCAACGAGCGCAACCCCCGTCGCATGTTGCCAGCATTTAGTTGGGGACTCATGCGAGACCGCCGGTGACAAACCGGAGGAAGGTGGGGATGACGTCAAGTCATCATGCCCCTTATGTCCAGGGCTACACACGTGCTACATTGGCGCGTACAGAGGGCTGCGATACCGCGAGGTGGAGCGAATCCCTTAAAGCGCGTCTCGGTTCGGATTGCAGGCTGAAACTCGCCTGCATGAAGGCGGAGTTGCTAGTAATCGCGGATCAGCACTGCCGCGGTGAATACGTTCCCGGGCCTTGTACACACCGCCCGTCACACCATGGGAGTGAGTAACACCCGAAGCCGGTGGCCTAACCTTTTGGAGGGAGCCGTCGAAGGTGGGACTCGCGACTGGGGTGAAGTCGTAACAAGGTAGCCGTAGCGGAAGCTGCGGCTGGATCACCTCCTTTCTAGGGAGCCCTTCAACCAAGGGCACCGATCGCCGGCAGGATCGCCATGCCCGGGCTTAGGCCCGCGGCGGCGGAGCGCGAGCTCCGCGGCGCTCTCCTCGAGCGCGATCGGCCACTAGATATGTCGACCGGACCTGACAGGTCGCACGCTTGGGTTTCGACCCGGGCGACGCGGCTCGCGTGCTGTTGAGTTTTGAGAGACCGCCCTCGGCAGTCGGCCGAGGTCACCTCTTCGCGGTCCTTGAAAACTGCACAGTAGCCAATGACACGGGTATCACCGAGAGCTGCGTAAGCGGCTCTCAGATCACCGTCAAGATAGTAAGGGCACATGGTGGATGCCTTGGCACCAAGAGTCGATGAAGGGCGTGAACGGCTGCGATAAGCCGCGGTGAGGCGCTGAATGGCCTGTGAACCGCGGATTCCCGAATGGGGAAACCCAGCGCCGGTAATGCGGCGTTATCCCGTGCTGAACACATAGGCACGGTGAAGACAAGCGGGGGAAGTGAAACATCTCAGTACCCCGAGGAAAGGAAATCAACCGAGACTCCCTGAGTAGTGGCGAGCGAAAGGGGATCCAGCCCAAACCCGGCGCGTGTAAGCGGTCACGCGTTGCGCGTCGGGGGTTGTAGGACGCCTGGTCCGGATCGTGACCGATCCGGCGGAAGTTACAAAGCCGTGTGATAGTCGAAGCGTGTGGAACCACGCACCACAGAGGGCAACCGTCCCGTAGACGAAATCGCACGACCTTCCGCAGGTGTTCCTGAGTAAGTCCGCACCCGTGAAACGCGGACTGAACCTGGGGGGACCACCCTCCAAGGCTAAGTACTCCTTGGTGACCGATAGCGGACTAGTACCGTGAGGGAAAGGTGAAAAGTACCCCGGAAGGGGAGTGAAATAGTACCTGAAACCACGTGCCTACAAGCGGTGGGAGCGGCCTCGTGCCGTGACCGCGTGCTTTTTGCATAACGAGCCGGCGAGTTACTCGTCTGCGGCAAGGTTAAGCGATGAGCGGAGCCGTAGCGAAAGCGAGTCCGAATAGGGCGACATAGTCGTAGGCGGTAGACCCGAAGCTGAGCGAGCTACCCATGGGCAGGTTGAAGCGGGGGTAAGACCTCGTGGAGGACCGAACCGACCTAGGTTGAAAACTGGGCGGATGACCTGTGGGTCGGAGTGAAAGGCTAATCAAGCTCAGTGATATCTGGTTCTCTCCGAAATATATTTAGGTATAGCCTCGGATAAATTCCGTGGCGGCCGTAGAGCACTGTTTGGACTAGGGGCCCTACCAGGTTACCGACTTCAGGCAAACTCCGAAGACCGTCACGGTTACTCCGGGAGTCAGTTGCTGGGGGATAAACTTCAGCGTCGAGAGGGGAACAGCCCAGACCGCCAGCTAAGGTCCCTAAGTACTAGCTAAGTGGGAAACGATGTTTGAATGCAGAGACAACCAGGAGGTTGGCTTAGAGGCAGCCACCCTTGAAAGAGTGCGTAACAGCTCACTGGTCAAGTGTTCGAGCGCGGACAATGTAACGGGGCTCAAGCTAGTCACCGAAGCTGCGGGTGTGTGAGGCCTTCGGGCCGATCACGCGGTAGGAGAGCGTTCCGACGCCAGTGAAGCGGCGGCGTAAGCCAGCCGTGGAGGCGTCGGAAGTGAGAATGCCGGCATGAGTAACGAAAGAGGGGTGAGAATCCCCTCCACCGATTGCCCAAGGTTTCCTGAGTAAAGTTCGTCTGCTCAGGGTTAGTCAGGTCCTAAGGCGAGGCCGAAAGGCGTAGTCGATGGCCAACGGGTTGATATTCCCGTACCACGTCGTGTCCGTTTGACCGATGGGGGGACGAGGAAGGCTATGGGATCCCAGGCGATGGTCGTCCTGGGGTAAGCATGTAGGGGTGGCCCTAGGAAAATCCGGGGCTGCATAACCCGAGGTGCGATGCCAGCTGGCTCTAAGCCGGCGAGTCCCGGAAGCCCTGCCTCCGAGAAAAGCCTCTAGGGAGGACACGCGTGCCTGTACCAAAACCGACACAGGTGGGCAAGTGGAGAACACTAAGGTGATCGAGATAACCCTCGTTAAGGAACTCGGCAAAATCGCCCCGTAACTTCGGGAGAAGGGGCGCCCCAGTAGGGTGAACTCCCTTGCGGAGGAAGCCCGAGCGGGCCGCAGTGAATAGGTTCAAGCGACTGTTTACCAAAAACACAGGTCTCTGCTAAGTCGTAAGACGACGTATAGGGGCTGACGCCTGCCCGGTGCCGGAAGGTTACGTGGAGGTGTTAGGGGTAACCCGAAGCACCGAAACTAAGCCCCGGTAAACGGCGGCCGTAACTATAACGGTCCTAAGGTAGCGAAATTCCTTGTCGGGTAAGTTCCGACCTGCACGAATGGCGTAACGACTTGAACGCTGTCTCAACGAGGGGCTCGGTGAAATTGCAGTCTCGGTGAAGATGCCGAGTACCCGCGGCTAGACGGAAAGACCCCGTGAACCTTTACTACAACCTGGTATTGGGGTTCGATGCATTTCGCTCAGGATAGGTGGGAGCCTAGGAAGCGCTGGCTGCGGCTGGCGTGGAGGCAACCTTGAGATACCACCCTTGGTGTATTGGATCTCTAACGGTGCACCGTGAACCGGGCGCCGGACAGTGCCAGGCGGGTAGTTTGACTGGGGCGGTCGCCTCCCAAAATGTAACGGAGGCGCGCAAAGGTTCCCTCAGCACGGTCGGAAATCGTGCGTAGAGTGTAAAGGCAGTAAGGGAGCTTGACTGTGAGACCGACAGGTCGAGCAGGTGCGAAAGCAGGCCTTAGTGATCCGGCGGTAGCAAGTGGAAGCGCCGTCGCTCAACGGACAAAAGGTACTCCGGGGATAACAGGCTTATCGGGCCCAAGAGTCCACATCGACGGCCCGGTTTGGCACCTCGATGTCGGCTCGTCGCATCCTGGGGCTGAAGTAGGTCCCAAGGGTTGGGCTGTTCGCCCATTAAAGCGGTACGCGAGCTGGGTTCAGAACGTCGTGAGACAGTTCGGTCCCTATCTGTCGTGGGCGTTGGAGAGTTGAGAGGATTCGTCCCTAGTACGAGAGGACCGGGACGAACGCACCTCTGGTGTATCTGTTGTCCTGCCAAGGGCATCGCAGGTTAGCTACGTGCGGATCGGATAACCGCTGAAGGCATCTAAGCGGGAAGCCGGCCTCGAGATGAGCTCTCCCATCCCCTTGAGGGAGTAAGACCCCTGGAAGATCACCAGGTTGATAGGCCGGATCTGTAAGGACGGTAACGTCCTCAGGAGACCGGTACTAATCGGTCGAGGGCTTGACGGATATTTGATATCCGTGCATTGGCACTGTGTAGTTTTGAGGGTCCGCGGCGAGGCGGTCTCTACCGGTTTCCGGTGGCTATGGCGAGGGGGAAACACCTCTTCCCATTCCGAACAGAGCAGTTAAGCCCCTCAGCGCCGATGGTACTTGGCCCGCAAGGGCCTGGGAGAGTAGGTCGCCGCCGGTTTTTCATTCCAGCATCGAATATGTGTTTGTCGACGACCCGCAGCGAGTTCACCGCGCGGGTCGTTTGTCGTTGCGGGCGCAGATCGTGCGCCTGTGGTTGCCGGCGACGGTGGCTCGAGCGATGCACAACCTGATCCAATACCTCCGAGCCAACCCGCAGGTGCTCGTGCTCCTGATCGTGTGCGTAGTCCTCGGGCTCGGCACGTTCCTCGTCGTCGTGATCGCCCTGATCACCGCCGGCTCGACGAAGACGACCGGCGAGCCGAGCGGTGTGATCACGCTGCTCAACCTGCTGTTGCCGCGGTGACCTCGGCTCGCGACCTGGACCGGGCGGGCTCCCTCGTGGTCCCGCGCCGGGCGGATGCCCAGCCGATGGTGGACCGCCGGCTTGAGCGCCGGCGGTCGACCGTCAGCTTGAGCCGCTAACGCGCAGCGCCGTCCCGCATCCGCCGGCGGTTGCCGGTGCGGATGGGGGAGAGGCAGTGCGCGGGGCGGGCGCTGATCGCGCCGGCGCGGCGGACGGGCTGCCAGCTCAGTTGCTGGCGATGGGGATGAATGTCGGCCTCTTCGGGCGGATCGCCGGCGAGCACGTCATCGACGAGCTGGAGCAGGCGGTTGAGGCGCTCTGGTGTTAGCTGGAACATATGTTCGTAAGGCTAGATTTCGCCTCGGACGGAACAGGTGTTCTGCACGAAATCTTGCAGAGCCGGATGCGTGCGGTCCGCCATCCTGATCGAAAAAGCCCTGCAAAGGCGGCAGTTCTGGCCTCGCTGTCGAGCACGAGCTGCCATCACATCACAGCGACGACCAGACGTCGAGCTTCGTGCGCACCCGCTCGATCACGCTGTCGGTGAACTCGGTTGTGGTGGCGTGTCCGCCCAGATCGGGGGTCTTGACGCCCGCGCCGACGGTCTCGAGCGCGGCCTCGTAGATCGCTCGAGACGCTCGCTCCGCGTCGGGGCCGTAGCGATCCGCCGCGTGCCGCAGCACGGCCCCGCACGCGAGGATCATCGCCAGCGGGTTGGCGAGGTCCTTGCCCTCGAGCGCGGGCGCGGTCCCGTGGGGGGCCTCGGCCATCGCGACCGTCGGCTCGTAGCGCTCGCCGAACGCGAGCAGCACCGACTCCGCGCCCGCGATCGAGCCGAACATCGGGAGCACCAGGTCCGACAGGCAATCCCCATCGCGGTTCAGCGCCGGGATCACCAGCGGCGCGTCCGCGGCCCCGGACATCAGGCCTGCGTAGGTCGCGTCGATCAGGACCGGCTGGTAGGAGACCCCGGGGTGGCTCGCGGCGGCCGCGTCCATCTCCTCCTTCAGCATTCCCTCGTACACGGGTGAGACCGTCCATTTCGGCCCGCCGTAGACCCGCGCCTCAGCGCGCTCCGCGGTGCGGAACGAGTACTCGGCGACCGCGCGGCACGTCGAGCGGGTGATCCGCTCGGTGCGGAACGCGATCTCGACCTCGGACCCCGGTGGCCCGTCCCGTCGCTCCTCCGCGCCGTAGGCGTCGTCGACCGCCATCCGGACGATCGAGATCGGGTGGTGGACTCCCGCAATTGTCGACACGCCCGGGAGCCGGCGGCCGGTCCTGACGATCACCTTCCCGTCGACTGCCTCGCGCAGGATCCTGTTAGGGGAGCCGACGTCATCGGCGCCCTCGGGCGTAATCGTCGCCGCCTTGATGCCAAGGCCCGCGTCCAGCATCGCGGCTGCGGCCTCCAGAACCACACCGTTCTCGGTCCGTCGTCGCGCCGCAAGCGAGAGATCGAAGCGGTCGAGCTCGATCTCGACGCCGAGGAGGTCCCCGTCGAGCACCCGGACGGCCTGCTCGAGCAGCTCCTGCCCGGTCTGGTCACCTGCGAGCACGACGATCGGGATCGCCACCCGAGCGAAGATAGCCAACCGTCGCCGGCTCGCGGAGACAGGCAGGCCCCGGGGTTTCGAATCCCGCAACGAGGAAAGCCCGTGAGTGTGTCCGATACCACGGCCGAGCCGCTGCGGGAAGCGCTCCGGCCCCGGGGCCCGGTGCAGTTCGCGACGCGCGAGCATCGTGCGGGGCGGATGATCACCGTGAGCGTCGAGGGTGAGCTCGACTTGCTGACCGCGCCGAGGCTGGTCGCCCACGTCGATCAGTTGCTGCGAGTCGAGCCGGGAGATGTGCTGCTCGACCTCGAGCAGACGCAGTTCATCGACTCGGCCGGGCTCGCGATCCTCCTGAACCTGAAGCGGAGGCTTGACAATCGCGGCCACCGCCTCCGGGTCGTGTGCGACGAGGGCCCGGTCCGGCGTGTGATCCAGATGGCGCGGCTCGAGGAGACGCTAGGGATCGTCCCGATCCCCACGTAATCAACACCCAGACCGCGCGCGGGGGTGCTATACCGACCTGAGTGAGCGCGGAAGCGCAAGGGGCCAATGATCGAGCGTCCGCGCCCGGCGGAGGAGCGATGCCCGCAACCGGCGCCCCGCTGGTGCGCGAGACCGACAGCGCGGAGGTCGTAGCGGCCCGCGACATCACCCGCCGCTATGGCGAGGGGTCGACGGCGGTGGACGCCCTCCGCGGCGTGTCGGTGACCGTCAACCGTGGCGATCTGCTCGCAGTGATGGGCCCATCGGGGTCCGGCAAGTCGACGCTGATGCACATCCTCGCCGGCCTCGACAAGCCGACGACCGGCACCGTCACGATCGCCGGCACGGAGATCAGCACGCTCAGCGACTCCGAGCTGACGCTGCTCCGGCGCGACCACATCGGGTTCGTGTTCCAGTTCTTCAACCTCCTCCCGATGTTGAACGCCGAGGAGAACGTGGTGCTCCCGCTGTCGATCGCCGGCGAAAAGGCCGATCCGGCGTGGCTCGACGAGCTGCTCGAGCGCACGGGCCTCGCCGGACGCAGGGACCACCGACCGTCAGAGCTGTCCGGCGGTGAGCAGCAGCGCGTGGCGATCTCGCGCGCTCTCGTCACCCGTCCGACGATTCTGCTGGCAGACGAGCCGACGGGGAACCTCGACTCGAGGACCGGTGGCCAGATCCTCGACCTGCTGCGCGACTCCGCACAGGCCTACAACCAGACGATCGTGATGGTGACCCACGAGGCGCGGGCCGCCGTGATCGCCGACCGGATCCTGTTCCTCGCCGACGGGCTGATCGTGAACGAGCTCTCGGGCGCCAGCCCGGGCCAGGTGCTCGAGGTGATGGCCGGCCTCGGGTCGTGACCCGGGTCGCGCTCAAGGGGCTGCTCGGGCGGAAGCTGCGCGCGAGCCTGACGGCGGTCGCGGTCGTGCTCGGCGTCGCGATGATCAGCGGCACCTACATCCTCACCGACACGATCAAGGGGGCCTTCTCGACCGTGTTCACGCGCGCCTACCAGAACGCGGATGCGGTGGTCACCGGCAAGAGCGCGATCGGCACCGACAACAACAACGGCCGCGCGACCCCGCCGACGCTTCCGGCCTCGCTGCTCACGCAGATCCGCGGCGTCCCGCAGGTCGGGCTCGCCTCGGGCAGCGTGGCGGACCAGGTCGGGCTCGTCGGGCACAACGACAAGGTGATCGCGCGGGGCGGGGCGCCGGGACTGGCGTTCAGCTACACGCCCGCGGGCCAGCGGTTCAGCCCGCTCAGCCTGTCCAGTGGCCACTACCCGGCGGGGCCGGATCAGATCGACATCGACGAAGAGACCGCCAAGAACCAGCACTTCGCGGTCGGACAGCAGATCGGGGTCGTCGCGCGGGGCCCCGAGCAGCACTTCACGATCGCCGGAACGGTGAAGTTCGGCGGCGTCTCGTCGCTCGGCGGCGCGACGCTCGCTCTGTTCACTTTGCCGACGGCCCAGCGGCTGTTCAACAAGCAGAACCAGTTCGACCAGATCAACATCGCCGCCAAGCAGGGAGCCTCGCCGCAGCAGCTCGTCGCCGCCGTGCGACCGCTGCTGCCGCCGACGGCGCAGGTCAGGACCGGTCAGGGTCAGGCGGCGCAGGCGACCAAGGACACGAGCGGGTTCCTCAACATCTTCCAGGACTTCCTGCTCGCGTTCGGCGGGATCGCGCTGTTCGTCGGAAGCTTCGTGATCGCGAACACGCTCTCGATCACGATCGCGCAACGCACGCGCGAGCTGGCGACGCTGCGTACGCTGGGGGCCACGCGCCGCCAGGTGCTCGCGAGCGTGATGCTCGAGGCGTTTGTGATCGGGCTGCTGGCGTCGATCGTCGGCCTGTTCGTCGGCCTCGGACTCGCCAAGGGCCTCAACAGCCTGCTGGTGTCCTTCGGGATCGATCTCCCCCAGAACGGCACCGTGTTCAAGACCCGGACGATCGTGCTGTCGCTGGTCGTCGGCGTCGTGATCACGCTGCTCGCCGCGCTCAGGCCGGCGATCCGCTCCACCCGCGTGCCGCCGATTGCGGCCGTGCGCGAGGGATCGCTGCTGCCGCCGTCACGGTTCGCGCGATTCGGCGAGCCCGCCGCGATCGCGACCGTCTTTCTCGCGGTCTCGCTGATGCTCGTCGGCCTGTTCGCGTCGAGCCTCTCGACCGGGGCCCGCCTGCTGTTCGTCGGCGTCGGCGCGATCGCGCTGTTCCTCGGCGTCGCGATGCTTGCGCCGCGACTGGTCCCGCCGCTCGCCAGAGTGCTCGGGTGGCCGGCGACGAAGCTGGGCGGGGCGGCCGGGAGCCTCGCGCGCAGCAACGCGACGCGGAACCCGGCGCGGACCGCGTCGACTGCCTCGGCGCTGATGATCGGGCTCGCGCTGGTGACGCTGGTCGGGGTGCTGGCGGCCGGGCTGCGAACCCGGTTCGAGGGGGCGATCAACCAGCTGTTCGTCGCCAACTACGCGGTCACCGCGACCAACAACTTCACCCCGATCAGCGTCGCGTCGGAGCAGGCGGTCCGGCAGGCGCCGGGAGTGCTCGCCGTCTCGGGCGTCCGTGCCGGCGACGGGAAGGCGTTCGGCTCGCGGATCAACGTCACCGGCGTCGAGCCGAACGTCAGCAGTGTGATCGCGATCAAGTGGAAGCACGGCAGTCCACAGGTGCCGTCGCAGCTCGGGAACGACGGGGCGTTCGTATCGACGTCGTACGCGAGCGCCCAGCACCTGCACGTCGGCTCGCCGTTGACCGTTGTCACGCCCACGGGGAGCAACCTCCATCTGACCCTGAAAGGGATCACCGATCCTCCGAAGGGCGGCAACCCCTACGGAGACGTGACGATCTCTTCGGGCCTGTTCGACCGCTCGTATCAGAACCCCCAGAACCTGTACGCGTTCGTGAACATGGAGGGCGGGGTGACGGCGGCCAACACACACACGCTGAACCAGGCGCTGAACAGCTTCCCGGACGCGAAGCTCCAGACCAAGGATCAGTTCAAGAAGAACCAGGAGCAGGGCCTGAACACGTTGCTGAACCTCCTCTACGTGCTCCTGTCGCTGTCGATCGTGGTGAGCCTGTTCGGGATCGTGAACACGCTTGTGCTGACGGTGTTCGAGCGCACGCGCGAGCTCGGCATGCTCCGAGCGGTCGGAATGACCCGGCGTCAGGTCCGCAGGATGATCCGCCACGAGAGCGTGATCACGGCGCTGCTCGGCGCTGCGTTCGGAATTCCGCTCGGGGTCGTGCTGGCGGTGCTCGTGGGCGTCGCGATCAAGTTCTCTGCGGTGACGATCCCGGTCGGGACGCTCGTGATCTTCGTGTTCGCGGCGATCGTCGCCGGGCTGATCGCAGCGATCTTCCCGGCGCGGCGCGCGGCACGCCTGAACGTGCTCAGGGCGCTCCAGTACGAGTAGCGCTCGGGCGCAATGACAACACCTGCCCGCGGCGGCGCCGGTGGCGTCACTTCCGCCAAAGAAGCACCGCAAGCGCTGAGGACGAGAACTACGAGCGGACCGGCTCCGGCTCACGCTCGGCCGGCTCCCCCGCATCGGGCGGCGGAACCGACGCCGCCCGCTGTGCGGCGTCGCCCTCGATGTTGATCCGGGGAAGCCGGCGGCCGATCCACTTCGGCAGCTTCCACGTGGTGTCGCCGAGCAGCTCGAGCACCGCGGGGAGCATCACGCAGCGGATCACGATCGCGTCGAGGAACACGGCGATCGCGAGGCCGAAGCCGAACTCCTTGACCGCACGCTCGTCGCCGAGCATGAACGACAGGAACACGCAGATCATGATCGCCGCGGCGGCGCTGATCACCCGGCCGGTGTACGCGATTCCATCGGCGACGGCGGTCCGCGCATCGCGGCGGCGGACCCACTCCTCTCGCACCCGCGAGACGAGGAACACCTCATAGTCCATCGACAGGCCGAATACAACGGCAAACATCAACACCGGGATCCACGGCTCTACCGGCCCCTTCTGGAGGCCGAGGACGCTCCCGAGCCAGCCCTCCTGGAAGACCAGCACCGTCGCGCCGAGCGCGCCACCGATGCTCAGCAGGTTCATCAGCGCAGCTTGGATCGGGATCACGAGCGAGCGGAACACCACGAACAGGAGCAGCGCCGACAGCACGACCACGAGCCCGATGAACAGCGGGAGCTTGCTCGCGAGCACGTGCGAGAAGTCGATCGAGCCGGCGGTGAACCCGCCCACCAGGATCGTGTAGCCCGTCTGTCGCTGCAGCGGCGGCCGAACCTCGTCTCGCAACCGGTTGACGAGGTTGTTGGTCGCCTGGTCCTGCGGAGCCGAGCTCGGGTAGGCGCGGATCACCGCGACGCGGCCGGACGGGCTCAGCTGCGCGGGCGTCGCGGTCGCTACGTCCGGGGTCCGCGCGACGGCGGCCTGGAGTGCCGGCAGCCCGGAGGTGTCGCCCGTGTGCGGGAGCACCGCCACGACCTGCAGCGGCCCGTTGAAGCCTTGACCGAATCCGCTCGAGAGCAGATGGTAGGCGCGGTACGTGCTGGTGTTGTTCGGATCGTTGCCGGCATCGCTGTTCTCGAGATGCAGCACGGTCACGGGCGCCAGGAACGCGAGCATCACGACCAGCGAGACGATCGCGAGCGGCCACGGGTGTGACTGGACCGTGAGGCTCCAGCGCCGCCACATCGATTCGCGGGGCGGCTGACCAACGGCCTCGCGTGCCCGGGCGCGGCGCCCGGGACGAGCCAGCCGCGGCCCGAACCGCGAGAGCAGCGCCGGCAGCACTGTGAGCGACGAGATCATCGTCAGCAGCACCGCGAGCACGGACGCGATCGACAGCCCGTAGAGAAAGCTCACGCCGGTCGCGAACATGCCGAGCAGCGCGATCACCACGGTCGTGCCCGCGAGCAGGATCGCCCGTCCGGAGGTGTCCATCGCCTCGAGCACCGCAGCGTTGGTGTCGCCGAGGCGCCGGTAGCTCTCGCGGAAGCGCGTGACGATGAACAGCGCGTAGTCGATCCCGACACCGAGCCCGATCATCAGCGCGAGCTCCGGAGAGACGTTGGACATGCTCGTGATGTGCGTGGCGAGGCCGATCAGGGCGACTCCGGTGATCAGTCCGAAGCCCGCGGTGAGGAGTGGCAGCCCGGCTGCGAGCAGCGAGCCGAACGTGATCAGCAGGATCACCAGCGCCGCGATCACCCCGACGAACGTTGCCGGGCCGATCGAGAACCCCTCGGCCTGCGCGATCACCTGCCCGCCCGCGGCTATCTGAAGGCCCGGCCGGGAGGTCTTGTTAATCGCATCCAGGACCGGTTGGCCGGTGTTGTTCGGAAGCAGGTTCGCGCGCTTGCTGTAGCTGACGATCGCGAACGCCGTGCGGCCGTCACGGGATATCTGGGCGGTGCCCCGCGGCGAGTACGGGCTGACGATCGCGACGACGTGCGGCATCGTCGCAACGCGGCCCAGCAGCGTGTTGATAGTGCCCTTGACCGCCGAATCGTTGACCGTGCCGCTCGAGGTGTGCCAGACGATCGTGTCCTGGTCCCCGCTCTGCGTGTTGAACTCGCGGGCGAGCAGGTCCTGAGCGCGCTGGGACTCGGTCCCCTTGAGCTGGAAGTTGGTCGAGTAATTGCGCCCAGCGGCGCCCGCGATCACGGTCGTTCCGACGGCGATCACGACCCACGCGATCACGACCCAGCGGCGATGGGCGATGCACCAGCGAGCGAGGTTCAGCAAAACGGCGCCCCTTCCGGACGGAAGCTTTTACAACGAGACACCCGCCTCCCCCCGGATGTGACCACCCAAGGCTACGACATCAGCTCGCTCTGCCTGTCCTCGAGCGCGTCGATAACAAATTGGACGTGTTCGTCGAAGTCGACGCCCAGGTCCTCCGCCCCGCGGTAGATGTCCTCTCGGCCCACGGCGGCGGCGAAGCTCGGCTGCTTGAGCTTCTTTTTGACCGACTTCGGGGTCATGCCGGTGAGCCCGTCCGGGCGCACGTACGCGCAGGCGAGCACGAACCCCGAGAGCTCGTCGACCGCGTACAGGGTCTTCTCCATCGGGGTCTCACGCGGGACGCCCATGAAATCCGCGTGTGACTCCACGGCCCGGACCAGCTCCGGCGGGTAGCCGCGCGCCTCGAGCTCCTTGATCGCGTACCGCGGATGCCCGTCGTCGAGGTTCGGATACCGCTCGTAGTCGAGGTCGTGAAGGAGGCCGGTCGCGCCCCACAGCTCGATGTCCCCGTCGAAGCGCGGCGCGTACGCCCGCATCCCCGTCTCGACGGCCATCGCGTGGCGACGCAGCGAGTCCGAGGCAACCCATTCAGCAAGCAGGTCCCAGGCCGCTTGACGCGAAACAGGATCCGGCATGGGAGCTACCCTAGCTAAGCGCTCACAGCGGGCCGCGTCGGAGATCCGGATCCGCCGCACGAAGCCCCGTCGCGAGGGGCAGTCGGAAGGCACACGAGCTAGTCTGCGAACCCAGATGGAGAAATTCGTAATCGAAGGCGGGACGCAGCTGTCGGGCACGGTCGTCCCGGCCGGGAACAAGAACGGCGCGCTGCCGATCCTTGCCGCCTGCCTGCTGACCGAAGACCAGGTAACGCTGCGCAACGTCCCACGGATCCGCGACGTCGAGGCGATGATGCTGCTGCTCGAGGGCCTCGGGGCGGACGTACGGTGGACGGCTCCCGGCGAGATCTCAATCGACGCCTCGGGCGTCACCAGCGACGGGATCGTCGATTCGTTCCTGGCCGAGCGGATCCGGGCCTCGTTCCTGCTCGCGGGCCCGCTGCTCGCGCGGTTCGGGCACGTACGGATGCCGCCCCCGGGCGGAGACGTGATCGGGCGGCGCCGGCTGGACCCGCACCTCGACGCGTTCAGGGCGCTCGGCGCGACGGTCGAGCACGAGGAGGACGGGATCAGGCTCGATGCGCAGATCGGCCTGCGCCCGTGCGACTTCCTGATGGACGAGCCGTCGGTGATGGCGACCGAGAACGCGCTGATGGCCGCGGCGTTGACGCGCGGGCCGACCGTGATCCGCAACGCGGCGTGCGAGCCGCACGTGCAGGATCTCGCGCGGATGATCGTCGCGATGGGCGCCCCGATCGACGGGATCGGCTCGAACGTGATGACGGTCCACGGGAGCGGCAGCCTCCGCGGCTGCACCCACTCGGTCGCGCCCGACCACATCGAGATCGGCTCGTTCATGGCGCTCGCCGGTGTCACCGGCGGCGAGCTGATCGTCAAGGACACCGTCCCCGAGGACCTGCGCATGGTCCGCCTGGTGTTCGACCGGCTCGGCCTGCGGAGCGAGGTACGCGGCAAGGACGTGATCGTCCCCGGCAATCAGAAGCTCGTGATCCGCAACGACGAGGGCGAGCACATGCCGAAGGTCGAGGACGGCCCGTGGCCGGCGTTCCCGGCCGACCTGACGAGCATCGCGCTCGCGCTCGCGACGCAGGCCGAGGGCTCGGTGATCATCCACGAGAAGATGTTCGAGAACCGCCTGTTCTTCTGCGACAAGCTTCAGCTGATGGGAGCGGCGATCACGATCTGCGATCCCCACCGGGCGATCGTGCTCGGGCCGAGGAGGCTCACGGGCCAGCGGGTCGAGTCGCCGGACATCCGCGCCGGGATGGCGATGCTGATCGCGGCGCTGTGCGCCGACGGCGTTACCGAGATCGGGAACGTCCGCCAGATCGACCGCGGCTACGAGCGGATCGACGAGCGGCTGCGACATCTCGGGGCCCGCATCGAGCGGGTGGATGACGTGCCCGCGGTCGCCTGATCCCAACCCGGAGCGGACACGAGGACCATGGTTGACCGCATTCCCAGCGGCACGCGAGACGTCCTGCCCGACGAGATGCGGGAGCTTCGGGCGATGACCGACCGGATCCGGACGGTGTTCGAACGCGCGGGCTACGGCGAGGTGTACACGCCGGCGCTCGAGTACGAGAGCACGTTCTCGCGCGGCGACGACGCGCCGACCTACGCCAAGCCGGCGTACCGGACGTTCGACGAGCAGGGCAACGTGCTGGTGCTGCGCTCCGACATGACGGTGCCGATCGCGCGGCTGATCGCCACCCGCTACACACACGTCGAGCCGCCGCTGCGGTTCTGCTACTTCGCTCACGCCTACCGCGGCGTGCGGCCCCAGCGGGGGCAGTCGCGCGAGCTGCTGCAGGCGGGGATCGAGCTGATCGGAGCCCCGGCCCCCGAGGGGACCGCTGAGGCGCTGAAGGTGCTGTGCGATTCGCTCGACGCCGCCGGGCTCGAGAACTACCGCGTGGGCCTTGGGGACGCCTCGCTGTACCCGAGCCTGCTGGAGGCGCTCGGGATCGCCGTCGAGTCGCGGGAGCGGATTCTCGGCGAGCTCGTCGCCGGAGACTTCGTCGGCGTCGAGAACGCGCTCGACGCGCTCGGACTGGCCGGTGCCGACGCGGAGCTGCTGCTCCGGGTAGCGCAGACACGGGGCGGACCCGACGTACTGACGGGGTTGGGTGAGCGGGTCGAGGAGGCCGCCGCGGGGATGCTCGCGGTGCACGCGCTGCTCCCCGGGGAGACCGCCGGCCGGATCATCTTCGACCTCGGCCTCGTGCGGAGCCTGGGCTACTACACCGGCGCCGTGTTTCAGGTCTACGACCCCGCGCGCGGCGTCCCGATCGGGAGCGGCGGCCGCTACGACGAGCTGCTCGCCGGGTTCGGGCGACCGCTCCCGGCGGTCGGCTTCGCGCTCCACGTCGAGCAGCTCCACATCGCGCTCGCGGGCGAGGAGCGGGGGCGCGGGCGATGACCGAGCTCCGGGTGGCAGTTCCCCGTGGGGCGCTGTTTCACGGCAGCCTCGATCTGCTCGACCGTCTCGGGATCGACACCCGGGAGGTGCGCGCGAACGATCGCAAGCTGCTGTTCGAGGACGTGGGGATCGTGACGATGCGCCCCTCGGACGTGCCCACGTACGTCGAGGCCGGCGCGGCTGACCTGGGGATCACCGGGAAGGATGTCCTGCTCGAGCAATCCGAGCGCGAGGTCTACGAGCTGGTCGACCTGGGGTTCGGCGAGTGCACGATGGTGCTCGCGACCGTCGCCGGGGAGGACCTCGCGGCCGAGGCCCTCCGACGGCTCGGGGTGATGCGGATCGCGACCAAGTACCCACGGATCGCGGCGCGGTACTTTCTCGACACCGGGCGCCAGGCCGAGATCGTCGAGGTCAAGGGGTCCGTGGAGCTGGCGCCGCTGACCGGCCTCGTCGAGGGGATCGTCGACTTGACCGCCACCGGGACCACGCTGCGCGAAAACGGGCTCGTGATCCGGGAGGAGATCGCCCGCTGCACCGCGCGGCTGATCGCCAACCCGGTCGCTCACAAGCTGAAGGCCGGGGCGATCGACGCGATCCTGGAGCGCCTCGATGCGGTGTGAGCGAATCGAGGCGGAGGCCGCGCCGGCGACCGCGTCGCGGCTGCGCGCGCTGATCCCGAGTGCGGAGTCGGTGGCGGGAGCCGTTGCGGAGATCGTCGCCGGCGTGCGGAGCGGCGGAGACGCGGCCGTGCTCGAGTACACGCGGGCGTTCGACACGGGCGGGACAGAGCCCGCGTCGCTGCGGGTCCAGGCGCCCGAGCCGGCGCGCGCCGCGGACGGCCTCGATCCGGCGGTCCGCGCCGGCCTTGAACGCGCGATCGAGAACGTCCGGGAGGTCGCCGCGGCGGCGCTCCCCAGCCCCGAGCAGCTCGTACGGTTCGCCACGCACACCGTGCGCGTCGGCACCGACCCCGTCCGGCGCGCCGCCGTGTACGTCCCCGGCGGCCGCGCGCCGTACCCCAGCACGGTCGTGATGGGCGTCGTGCCCGCGCAGGTCGCGAGGGTGGAGGAGATCGTCGTGTGCTCGCCGCCCGGGCCGGACGGAGACGTCGCCAACGCCGTGCTCGCCGCGTGCCACCTGGCCGGCGCGAGCGCCGTCTACCGGGTCGGCGGCGCGCAGGCGATCGCCGCGCTCGCGTTCGGGACCGAGACGATTCCCGCCGTCGATGTGATCGTCGGGCCCGGCAACCTGTACGTGCAGGAGGCCAAGCGGCAGGTCTCGGCGCACGTGGGGATCGACGGGTTCGCCGGCCCCAGTGACCTGATCGTGGCCGCGGACGAGCAGGCCGATCCGGAGCCGCTCGCGCTCGATCTGCTCGCCCAGGCCGAGCACGGGCCCGGGACGCTCGTAATCGGCGTGTCGAGCTCGAGCGAGCTGCTCGACGCGCTCGAGCAGCGGCTGGGACCCGGGGCCGACACCGGCGCCGTCGCCGCGCTGGTGCTCGTGCGCGACGCCGATCACGCGATCGAGCTCGCCGAGGCGTTTGCTCCCGAGCACCTCCAGCTCGTCGGCCCGGCGCTCGAGAGCCGGGCCGCGCAAGTCCGCGCCGCGGGTTGCGTGTTCGTAGGACCCGGCGCGGGCACCGCGTTCGGGGACTACATCGCCGGCTCAAACCACATCCTCCCGACCGCGGGGGCGGCCCGGTTCGCCTCGGGCCTGTTGCCGCGTCACTTCCTCCGAACGACCACGGAAGTGCGGATCGAGCACCCGGACGAGCTCGCTCGCGCGGCCGCGCCGGTCGCGCGAGCGGAGGGGTTCGAGCTGCACGCGCGCTCGATGGAGGCCCGCATTCGCGACAATCAGAAGCGATGAGCCGCGCAGCGCAGATCGATCGAAAGACGGGCGAGACCGACGTCCACGTGAGCCTCGCGCTCGACGGGACCGGCGCCGGCGTGCGCGAGACCGGGGTCGGGTTTCTCGACCACATGCTCGACCTGCTCGCCCGGCACGGCCGCCTCGACCTCGACGTGCGCGCGACCGGCGATCTGGAGACCGGCGCCCACCACACCGTCGAGGACGTGGGGATCTGCATCGGCAAGGCGCTCGACGAGGCGCTCGGCGACCGCGCCGGAATCACCCGGTACGGCGACGCGCGGGTGCCGATGGACGAAGCCCGGGCCGCGTGCGCGGTCGACATCTCGGGCCGCGGCCTGCTCGTGTTCGACGCGTCGCTGCCACAGGGGTCGATCGGCACGTTCGACTACGAGCTCGTCGAGGAGTTCTTCCGCGCGTTCGCGATGAACGCGAAGCTGACGCTGCACGTGATCGTCGAGACGGGCACCAACGCGCACCACGTGATCGAGGCCGCGTTCAAGGCGACGGCCCGGGCGCTGCGGACGGCGATCGCGCTCGACCCGAGCGAGACCGGCATCCCCAGCACGAAGGGGACGCTCGCGTGATCACCGCGCCGCGCGTCGGCGTGATCGACTACGGGATGGGCAACCGCCGGTCGGTCGAGAAGGCGCTCGAGCGCGCCGGCGCCCGCGCGTCGATCACGGCCGACCGCGACGAGCTGCAAGGGTGCGACGGGCTCGTCCTGCCCGGCGTGGGCGCGTTCCCGCTGGCGATGCGCAACCTGCGCAAGCTCGGGCTGGTCGCGCCGATCCGCGAGTGGGTCGGCGGCGGCACGCCGCTGCTCGGGATCTGCCTGGGGATGCAGCTGCTGTTCGACCGCTCCGAGGAGCTCGAGCCGACCGACGGGCTCGGCCTGATAACCGGCGAGGTCACGCGGCTGCGCACCGACGGCCTGCGAATCCCGCATATCGGTTGGAACGAGGTGCGCTTCGAGCGTGAATCGCCACTCACCGGTGGGTTGCCCGCAACCGGATGTGCCTTCTACCACGTGCACTCGCTCGCGGCCCGGCCGCGCCGCCCCGAGGACGTGGTCGGAACGACCGAGTACGGCGAGCGCTTTGCGACGATCGTGGCGCACGGGACCGTGTCCGGCGTCCAGTTCCACCCCGAGAAGTCCTCGACCGACGGGATCAGGATGCTCGAGAACTTCGTCGCCCTGTGCGCCGGCGCCGAAACCGTCGCCGACAAGCGCGCGACCTCCGGCCTTGCCGGCCGCTCGGCGTCCAGCCTCGCTGATTCGGCCGGCGCCCGGATCATCCGGCTCGCATGATCCTCCTCGCCGCGATCGACATCCTCGACGGCAAGGCGGTGCGGCTCGCGCAGGGAGCGTTCGACGAGCAGACCGTATACGACGCCGATCCGCTCGACGCGGCGCGCCGGTGGGTGGAGGGTGGCGCACGCGCGCTGCACGTCGTCGACCTCGACGGGGCTCGCAACGGCGCCCCGGCGAACCTCGAGCACGTCCGCCGGATCGTCGCCGAGGCCGGAGTTCCGGTGCAGGTCGGCGGCGGTCTGCGAACGATCGAGGCGGTGGACGACGCGATCGACGCCGGCGCCGGCCGGATCGTGCTCGGCACGGCCGCGTTCCGCGATGTCGATCTGCTCGACGAGGCGATCGCGAGGTACCGGGATCGCGTGGTCGTTTCGGTCGATGCCCGCGCCGGGCGCCTCGCCGCGTCGGGATGGCTCGAGCAGACCGAGATCCCGGTCGAGTCGGTGATCGGGCGGCTCGGCGACCGAGGCGTGCGGCGCTTCGTCTACTCGAGCATCGAGCGCGACGGGATGCTGTCAGGCCCGGACCTCGACGGCGCCCGGCGAGCTTCAGACGCGGTCCGGGGCAGCCTCGTCTACTCGGGCGGGGTGTCCTCGCTCGAGGACCTGCGCGCGCTGAAGGCGCTGCGTCAGGTCAACCTCGTCGGCGTGATCGTCGGCAAGGCGCTGTACGAAGGGCGGTTCTCGGTCGCCGAGGGCCAGGCGGCGCTGGACGGCCGGGAGTAGGGGCCTTGCACTACAAGCGCGTGATCCCGTGCCTCGACGTCGACGGCGGCCGCGTCGTCAAGGGCGTCGGATTCGTCGACCTGCGCGACGCCGGCGACCCGGTCGAACTCGCGGCGCGCTACGACGCCGCCGGCGCGGACGAGCTGGTGCTGCTCGACATCACCGCCACCTCCGACAAGCGCGCGACGGTCGTCGAGCTCGCGCGACGGGCGGCGGATCGGGTGTTCATCCCGTTCACGATCGGGGGTGGGATCCGGTCGGTCGAGGACGCCCAGGCGGTGCTCGACGCCGGAGCGGACAAGGTGTCGGTCAACTCCGCGGCGCTCGCGCGACCGGAGCTGATCGAGGAGCTGGCACGGACGTTCGGCGCCCAGTGCGTGGTGCTCGCGATCGACGCGAAGGCACGAGGCGACGGCTCGGGCTGGGAGGCGTTCGTCGCGGGCGGACGGACGCCGGCCGGGCGCGACGCGGTGCGTTGGGCGACCGAGGGCGTCGAGCGTGGGGCGGGGGAGATCCTGCTGACGAGCATGGACCGCGACGGCTCGGGCGCCGGCTATGACGTCGAGCTGACGGCCGCCACCGCGGACGCGGTCAGCGTCCCGGTGATCGCCTCCGGAGGGGCCGGCAGCGTCGAGGACCTGGTCGAGGCGGTGAAGTCCGGCGCCGACGCGGTCCTGTGCGCGTCGATCTTCCACTACGGCCAGCACACGGTGGAGGAGGTCAAGCGGCTGATGGCCGAGGCCGACGTGCCGGTACGACTCCACACGAACGGCGGCTCAGGCGATAGGGTGCCGAACTGATGAACGAGCAGCTGGTGCAGCAGCTGGTTGCCACGCGGGCCGCGATCGGCGCCGGAGCGTGGCTGATGCCGCGGTTCTCGGGCCGGCTGTTTGGGCTCGACCCGGACGCCAATCCCCAGGCTTCGTACCTGGGACGCCTGTTCGGAGTGCGCGACGTCGTCCTCGGCGTCGGGCTGAACTCGAGCAGCGGCGCGGAGCGTCAGCAGTGGCTGCGGCTCGGCGTGGCGTGCGATCTGGCGGACGCGGCGGCCGGGGTGCTCGCGGGGCGCTCGGGCGCGTTGCCGAAGCGCGCGACGCTGCTCGTGACGGCGACCGCGCTGGCCGCGGCGGCGATGGGGATCGCCGCGATGCGCGGCGAGGAGCCGCCTCCCGCGTCATGAGCGGCGGGCGGATCGCGCTCGCCCTGGCGGTGACGGTCGCGCTCGCGGGTTGTGGGGGCTCGAGCTCGAGCTCCACGACGACCGCCACGCTCACCCCAACGAGCTACCGCGCGAGCGTCAACAAGATCTGCGCCGCGTACAACGACGGCATCCGGGCGCTCCCCAAGAGCACCACCTCGAGCGTCGCCGGCCTGACGACGCTCGCCAACTCGGCGAAGAACGCGCTCGGTCAGATCCAAGCGGTGGCGGCTCCCAAATCTCTCGGTCCCGGAGTCGAGAAGTGGGTGGCGAGCCTGACCGCTTCCGAGGCGAATGTCGCGAAGCTGCTCGCCGCGTTCAAGTCGGGCAACACCGTGCAGCTGCGGACGATCGCCGAGGAGGGGACGAAGCTGAACGCCCAGGCCAACGCGCAGGCCCGTGCGCTCGGGCTTCCGAGCTGCGCCCAGAACGCCACCCCGAGCGGGTAGCGCGGGAGCCGCGTGCTCAGACGCCCTGATCGCCCCCTTGGCGTCGCCCCGGCGACGGTGCTCGACTACCGCGAGCTCGCCCGGCGCAAGCTCCCCCGGCAGCTGTTCGACTACATCGACGGCGGCGCCTACGAGGAGCACACTCTGCGCGCGAACGTCGCCGACCTCGAGCGGCTGCTGCTGAGACAGGTCGTGATGCGCGACGTCTCGCAGCGCGACCACTCGGTCGAGGTGCTCGGCCAGCGTCTGGCGCTGCCGGTGATTCTCGCGCCGGTCGGTCTCGGCGGGATGTTCGCGCGGCGCGCCGAGGTTCAGGCCGCCCGGGCGGCGGAGGCGGCCGGTGTGCCGTTCGTCGAGTCGACCGTGTCGATCTGCGGCATCGAGGAGGTCGCGGCGGCGAAGTCGACGCCGCCGTGGTTCCAGTTGTACGTGATGCGCGACCGCGGCTACGCGGAGGATCTGATGTCCCGCGCGAAGGCGGTCGGCTCGCCGGTGCTGCTGCTGACGATCGACCTCGCCGTGGTCGGGGCGCGGCACCGCGACACTCGCAACGCCGTCGTCGGCGACGTGCCCCTGGGGGCGAAGCTCCGGCGCGGGCTCGATCTGGTCTCCCACCCCGAGTGGCTCCGCGACGTTCCGATCAACGGCAAGCCGCTGACGTTCGGAAACCTCGAGAAGGCGGTCCCTGGAGCGCGCAGCCCGGCGTCCTTCCGGGGGTGGGTCGACGCGCAGTTCGACCCGAGCGTGACCTGGGAGGACATCGCGTGGGTGCGGGCCAACTGGGACGGCAAGCTGGTGGTCAAGGGCGTGCTCGACCCCGAGGACGCACGGCGGGCGGTCGACGCGGGCGTCGACGGAATCGTCGTCTCCAACCACG
The DNA here is from genome assembly GCA_963770735.1 of uncultured Solirubrobacterales bacterium. Lineage (GTDB taxonomy): Bacteria > Actinomycetota > Thermoleophilia > Solirubrobacterales > Solirubrobacteraceae > Palsa-465. The sequence continues at coordinate 555,686 of CAVYRB010000004.1, forward strand.
GCGGCCGCCAGCTCGACTCGGTGCCGTCGAGCGCTCGAGCGCTCCCTGACGTGGTCGACGCGGTCGCCGATCAGGTCGAGGTGCTGGCCGACGGCGGCGTGCGGACCGGCCTCGACGTGGTGAAGATGGCGGCGCTCGGAGCGCGGGCGGTGCTGATCGGCCGGGCGTGGGCCTGGGCGGTCGCCGCGCGCGGCGAGGCGGGTGTGCGGCACGTGCTCGACGTCATCAAGGCCGACATCGACGTGGCGCTGGCGCTCACCGGCCAGACCTCGTTCGCGGGCGTCGACCGCTCGGCGCTGTATCGCGAGGGGGTCACAGAGCCAACGTCGGGGATCGACCCGCGCTAGTCGAAGTGGCAGGCGGCCTTCTATTGGCCGCTTTGCTTGTCATCGTGGTCGCCACCACGATCTTTTCCGAGCAGAGGGGAGAGCCAACATGTCCGAGGAGCGGTGGTTCGGCGAGCAGGAGCTCGAGGCGCTTTCAAGGCCGACGATGGATCGCGCGATCGAGGCGATCGACGCCGGCGACCTCGACACCGCACGGCGGCTGTGCGAGGAGATGAAGCACGAGTGGCGGTTCCTGCACGACCTGATGGCGGGCGGGATGCTCGGGCTGATCAGCTTCGTCCAGGAGAAGCTCGGCGACGACGGGGTGGCCGAGGCATGGCGCTACGGGAACGAGCGCGGATGGCGCGACGACGTCGAGAAGATCGAGGCCCGCGACCGCAAGCAGATCGTGTACGCGCTGGCGGCGACCTGGCGCGCGCACTCGTGCTCGGGAACCGGTCCGAATCCCGGCGCGTTCGAGATCGAGGAGGACGACGAGAAGTTCACGTTCCGGATGAATCCATGCGGCTCTGGTCAGCGCCTCTGGCGCAACGGCGCGTACCGCGGCCCGCACGCGATGGGAGTCACCGAGGACGCCCACGACTGGAGCTACGGCCGTAAGGGATTCCCGCTGTACTGCACTCACTGCTCGTTCATGAACGAGGTCCAGCCGATCGAATGGATCGGCCACCCGATGTACCCGTCGGACCCGCCAGACGACTACGACCGCGATCCGTGCACCTGGTACTGGTACAAGGATCCGGCCGACATCCCCGAGCGCCACTGGTCGCGGTACGGCCTCAGCAAGCCGACCGCCGGGGCCGGATCCTGATGGCGCTCAGCACCCTCCCAGCCGGGCGGCGCGTGCTGGTCACCGGCGCGGCCGGCGGCATCGGCCGGGCGATCGTCGACGCGCTCGCCGCCGGTGACTGCCGAATCGCGGCGTGCGACGTAGCGCCCGCCGTCGAGTCGGCTTTCTCCGAGGAGCCGGCGGTGGTCGCGACCGCGAGCTTTGACGTTCGCGATCGGACTGCCTGCGAGGCAGCCGTCGAGCAGGTGATCCGCTCGCTCGGCGGCTGCGATGCCGTGGTCGCGAACGCGGGCATCGTCGACACGATTCATCGGGCCGAGCGATTCCCCGAGGACGAGTGGCGCAAGGATCTCGAGACAAATCTGTCAGGCCAGTTCTACGTCGTCCAGGCGGCGTTTCCGGCGCTCGCCGAGTCCGGCGACGGGCGGATCGTGCTGATCTCCTCAGCGGCGGCCGAAACTGGGCTCCCGGGGCAGGTCGCCTACGCGGCGTCGAAGGCGGGGACCGTCGGGCTGGCGCGGACGCTGGCCGGAGAGTGGGGCGGGCGAGGGATCCGCTGCAACGTGATCATGCCCGGGTTCGTCGCAACGCCGAAGGTCATGGCGCTCCCTGAGCGGATGCGCGAGACCCTCGCCCGCCCGCTCCCGCTCGGACGAATCGGTGAGCCCGACGAGCTCGCGGGCGCGGTTGCCTTCCTGCTTTCGCCGGCAGCCGCCTACGTCACCGGCGCGGTGCTCCGGGTCGACGGTGGTTTTGGCCTGTCGACCGGCGGGCTGATGACCGGTGCGTAACTGCAAGGGCGCACGAGGCCGGGCATTCACCCGGCCAGCGCCGCAAGTTCTGCTGTTTTATCGGGCCCCGAAGGGCGATGTCAGCTAGGCAGCCTCTTCGACGTACCCGGCCGCGGTGCACGCATCGCAATACGCCGCGGGGGGAACGCGAGGCTCGTAACAGCCGGGACGGCAACACGTCGAGGACCGCTTGGGGCGCCCCCGTCCGATGCGGGCCGCGGCGGCATCCTTGAGCTCCTCGCGCATGCGATCGAGCTCTGCCGCGTGATCCGCGCAGAACCGACGGCCGGACAGAGCCGGCTTCTGACAATGACTTCCACTACGACAACGCATAGACCCTTTAGGATAGCAGAGGAACGCGAACGCACGTTCCGTGTGAATGATTACTTGCCGGTCGTCCGACTGCCGGCTTGGCCGCGTTTTGCGGGGGATTTTGCGCCGGGGCCCGACTTCGACCGGGTGGGAATCATCTCATAAAGCTTGGTGTACGCCGTCAGGAAGACGGTGTCGTCGTCTGCGACGATCGGGTTGAACGCGCCGTCGGGGAATTTGAACACCTGACGCCCGGTGCGGACGTCGAGCCCGACCGTGTTCCTGGCGGCGAGGTTCGAGAGGTACACCACGTCGCCGAGGATCGTTGCCGAGCCGGAGATCTTTCCGCCGATCAGATGACGCCATCGGATCGCGCCCGACTGCGCGTTGAACGCGTAGAAGTTGCCGTCGTAGGAGCCCTCGTACACCGTCGGTCCGAGGCCCGGGACATCGGCGACCGCCGGTGAGGCGTAGACGTACGCGCCGGTGCTCGTCGCCCACGCGACCTCGCCGGTCCGGGCGCCGAACGAGTAAACGCGGCCGTCGGTGTTGCCCATGTACACGCGGCCGAACGCGACCCCCGGGGTGGAGTAGAAGTTCCCGGAGCCGAACCCGAAGTCCGCCCCGCTGGTGCTGACCGCCCAGATCTGACGGCCGGTGGCTGGGTTCAGCGCGTACGCGCGCCCCGCGTAGTCCCCGAAGTACAGCCGCCCGTAGGCGAGCGCCGGTCCACCCTTCACCGCGGCCTTCGCGTGGTAGGTCCAGTTCACGTGGCCGTTGGAGGCCCGAAGCGAGTACACCGTGCCGCTCTGGTCCCCGAAGTACACCGAGTTCTGCCAGGCCAGCGGCGAGGACTCCGTCCCGGCCGGCACCGCGTGCGACCAGACGACGTGACCGGTCTTCATCGACAGTGCGACGAGCTTGCCGTTCCCCGGCGCCTGGGTCGATCCCGCGCTGCGATTGGTGGAGAGGATCGGCAGGAACAGGAGGCCCTGGGAGATGCCGAGGGCAGGCGACGCGGCGGCGAGCGTGCCGGCCTTGGTCTCCCACAGCTTGTGCCCGGTGCGCGCGTCGAGCGCTTTGGCCGAGCCGTCGTCGTCGAGCAGGAACAGGGTGTGGCCGAAGATCACCGGCGGGAACTCGAGCAGCGCGAAGTCCTCGAACTTCCAGCCGACGTGGAACGGAGGATCGAGCCGGTTCCCGGAGGCGAAATATCTTGTGCGCGCGGCGTCGTAGCCGTAGCGGGGCCACTCGAACGTGGGAGCGACCTTCGGCGCCGGCTTCGGCCGCGCCGTGGTGGGGGAGGTGAACTCGAGATTTGGGTGAGAGACGTTGCCGGGCGAGTGCAGGAGCACGTACGCCGCAGCCCCTCCGGCAAGCAGGAGCAGGAGGGCCGCGGCGACTAGCCCCCATCGCAACCAGCGCCGCGATCCGGGACTCGGCATCGCAGGCATGCTAGCCACGGCCCGCGAGCCGCACGCCAACCCCATCGGCCGGGGGCTGAGGGAAGATCTGCTGCTCGTGGACATCCCACCGGCGTCCGAGCTGCTCGAGCAGGTCTCCAGCCTCCCCGCGGGAGGACCGTTGCTGCGCGCGCTCGGCGACGCACCGGGGGTGTACCTGGTCGGAGGCGCCGTCCGCGACCTGCTGCGTGGGGGCCGGCCGGTCGACCTGGACGTCGTCGTCGAGGGTGACGCGGCGGCCACGGCGTCACAGATCGGCGCGGAGCCCGTCGTGCACGACCGGTTCGGAACCTCGACCGTGAACGCCGGCGGGTTCAGCTACGACGTCGCCCGGGCCCGCCGCGAGCGATACCCGAGCCCGGGCGCGCTGCCGGATGTCGAGCCGGCGCCGATCGCGGAGGACCTGCTGCGGCGCGACTTCACCGTCAACGCGATCGCGGTCGCGCTCGGCGGCGAGGATCGGGGGTCCGTGCGAGCCGCGCCGAGCGCGCTCGACGATCTCGACGCGGGGGTGCTGCGCGTCCTCCACGACCGCAGCTTCATTGACGATCCGACGCGACTGCTCCGGCTCGCGCGCTACGCGAGTCGGCTCGGATTCGATCCCGAGCCCGCGACCCTCGCGCTCGCCCGGGCGGCGCTCGGCCAGGGCGCGCTCGCGACCGTCTCGGGACCGCGAATCGGCGCCGAGCTGCGGCTGCTCGCGCGCGAGCCCGACCCGATCGCGGCGCTTGCGACGCTCCGCGAGCTCGGAATCGACCGCGCGATCCACCCGTCCTTCGGGCAGACCGACGAGCGACTCGCGCGCGATGCGATCGTCCTGCTGCCGCCCGACGGCCGTCGCGACCGGGTCGCGCTCGCGGCGGCCGCGCAGGCGCTCGGAGCCGATGAGCTCGGCGGCCTGCTCGACGCGCTCGCGTTCGAGGCGGGCGACCGCGACGCGATCGTCGCCGCTGCGAACGGCGCGCCGGCGCTTGCGCGGCGGCTCGAGCGCGCGGCGCGGCCCTCCGAGATCGCCGAGGCGGTCGGCGGGGCCGCTGACGAAACGGTCGCGCTCGCGGGCGCGCTCGGCGCCGAAGAACCCGCCCGCGCGTGGCTCGAACGGCTCCGCCGGGTCAAGCTCGAGATCGACGGCGACGACCTGCTCGACGCCGGCGTGCCGCAGGGCCCAGCCGTGGGTCGGGGCCTCGCCGCCGCGCTTGCCGCGAAGCTCGACGGGCTGGTCGCGGAGCGCGAGGCGGAGCTCGACGCGGCGCTCCGCGCGGCACGGTCGACGGGATAGCCTGGGGCCGATGGGAAGCGCCAACGAGCTGCGGTGGAAGGGCCGTCCCGGCCACTACGAGGTCTACTACCTGACGATCACCGATCCCGGGACCGGGGTCGGCATCTGGATTCGCTACACGATGGTGGCGCCGGTCGGGGGAGGACAGGAGGGCCCAGCTGCTCGCTGTGGTTCCTCGCGATGGACCCGCGTCCGGGTGCGACGCCCGTCCTCGCCCGCAAGGCGACGTACGGGATCGACCAGCTGCGCTCGACGCGGGACCCGTTCACGCTCGAGGTCGGAGGCGCGATGTTCACCGACAACGGCATGGCCGGCGCGTTCGAGGACGTCTCTTGGGAGCTTCGGTGGCCACCGGCCCCGCGGCCTTACCAACCCGTCCATCCGCTGCTGCGGCGGCTGCGGGTCGCGAAGACGGTGCTGGTGATCCCGCACGCCCACGTCCCCGTCGAGGGCTTCGTCATGCTTCCCGGCGGCGAGCGGCTCGAGCTCGCCGGAACGCAAGGGGGCCAGGCCCACCTGTGGGGCTCCAAGCACGCGAGCTCGTGGGCGTGGATCCACTGCAACGATTTCACGACCGCCGACGGCGGCCCCGTAGACGCGTTCGTCGACGGCGTCTCGGCGACCGTTCCGCGCCTCGGGCGCGAGCTGGGTCCGAACACGCCCGTGGTCGCCCGGATCGATGGCGCCGAGTTCCGCTCGACCTCACCGCTGCGGATCCTTCGCAACCCGAGCCGGTACGGGCTCGACGGCTGGCGGTTCGAGGCGATCGATGGCGCGTTGCGGCTCGTGGGCGAGGTGGAGACCGTCCGCGAGCAGATGGCCGGCGTCACCTACCACGACCCCGACGGCGAACTGGCCTATTGCTACAACACCGAAACCGCCTCGATGCGGCTGGAGGTCCACGAACGCTCCCGCGGAGAGGGCGGTTGGAGCCCGCTTCGCACGCTCGTCTCGAACGGTAGGGCGCACTACGAGGTCGGCCAGCGGCAGCCCGCTCAGGGGATCGAGCTGCTGACGAGGTGACCATGGGCGAGCGAGCGCTCGGCGAGCCGCTGATGGTCGAGCTTCCGGGCGCGCGGGCGGTGTTCACGACCAGGCACGGCGGGGTCTCCGAGGGGCCGTATCGAAGTCTCAACCTCGGCCGGTTGACCGACGACGACCCGGACGCGGTGCTGCGCAATCGCGAGCTGGTCAGCGAGCGGATCGGGAGGCCGCTGGCGATGATCCGCCAGGTTCACGGCGCCGAGGTTCGCCGCCTGGAGTCACCCGAGCCGCACGGCGGGCCACTGCCCGAAGCCGACGGACAGGCGGTCGCGGTGGCGGGCATGGCGCCGATGGTCCTGACGGCCGACTGCCTTGCGATCGCCGTGGCCGGCGGTGGGGCCGCCGCGATCCTGCACGCCGGCTGGCGGGGGCTCGCCGAGGGTGTGATCGCCGCGGGGGTCGAGGCCGTCCGCGAGCTCGGAGCGGGCAGCCGTCTCGAGGCCGTCATCGGACCCGGGGCCGGGCCGTGCTGCTACGAGGTGGGCGACGAGGTGCACGCAACCTTCGCCGCTTACGGTCCGGCCGCCCTCCGGGGTCAGAATCTCGACATGAAGTCGATCGCGCGCGTCCAGCTCGAGCGCGCGGGCGTCGAAGCCGTCGAGGACGTCGGACTGTGCACGATCTGCTCGGAGGAGTTCTTCTCCCATCGTCGCGACCGTGGGGTCACGGGCCGGCAGGCGGGGATCGTTTGGCTGACCTGATCACAGGGGTCCGTCCCGAGACCGTGCGGGCGAACCTCGCCCGGGTCCGCGCGGAGCTCGCCGACGCCGGGCGGGATCCGGACGGTGTCGAGATCCTCGCGGCGGTCAAGTATCTGCCCGTCGAAGAACTCGGCGCGCTCACCGAGGCGGGCGTCGAGCTGGTCGGCGAGAACCGCGCCCAGGAGCTCGTCCTTAAGGAGGACGCCCACCCGGAGTTCACGTGGGACTTCATCGGACAGCTGCAGAGCCGCAGAGTGCCGCTGCTCGTGCCCCGCGTCAGGTATATCCACTCGGTCGCGACCGACTCGGCGCTCGAGCAGCTTCGGCGGCACGGAACCGAACGCACCCGGGTGCTGGTCGCGGTCAACGTCGCCGGCGAACCCGGCAAGAGCGGGATCGCGCCGGAGGAGCTGTCCGCGTTCCTGGATCGCTCCCCGGTGCCCGTCGTCGGTCTGATGACAATGCCGCCGCTGGCCTCCGACCCGGAGCAAAGCCGGCCGTACTTCGCCGCGCTGCGGGGGCTCGCCGAGCGCCACGGGCTCGAGCATCTGTCGATGGGGACCAGCCAGGATTACCGCGTCGCCGCGCAGGAGGGAGCGACGATCATGCGTCTCGGCACGATTCTGTATTCCGAGCCGTCCGGCTAAGCGTCATAATCACGGCAGGGAAACGGCGTCCCCGGGCGAACACCCAATCGCACATGGCCTTTCGCGACACATGGCATCGAGCGCTCGTCTATTTCGGGCTGGCCGAGGATGAGGCGTACCACGAGGACGTGGAGCCGTACCACACGCCCGAAAGCGAGGCGCAGGAGCCCTCCCGCGAGCGTCCCAACGTCCGCCGTCTGAGTTCGTCGCGGCGGCGTCGAGACGAGATCGACGACATCTTCGCCGACGACGCCGAGTCCGAGCCGCGCGGCTCGGCGCTGCGTCCCGTCGGCGGTGGCCGCGGGAATGGACGCGGCGGCGGCGACGTGCGCGTCCACTTCGTCGCGCCGAAGAGCTTCAACGACGTTCAGGACGTCGCGGACAAATTCAAGGACTCGATCCCGGTGATCATCAACCTCCAGGGGACCGAGACCGACCTCGCCAAACGGCTGATCGATTTCTCGAGCGGGCTCACCTACGCGCTCGACGGGGGCATGCAGCGGATCGCAGACAAGGTCTTCCTGCTGACCCCCCGCAACGTCGAGGTCTCGGCCGAAGAACGCGCGCGGCTGGTCGAGAAGGGCTTCTTCAACCAGTCCTAAAGTCGCGGCGGGGTAACGTTCGCCCCATGCAGGTCGGCTTCATCGGTGCAGGCAACATGGCTCGGGCGCTCGCCCAAGGGTGGGGCGATCCGGTGCTCGTGTCCGATGGCGGATCGGGCCGCGCCAAGCAGCTCGCCGATGAGCTCGGCGGCGAGGCACTCGACTCGCGCGGTGTGGCGGAGCGGGCCGACCTCGTCGTGCTCTGTCACAAGCCCGCGCAGCTCGAGGCGGTGGCGGCCGAGATCCGCGACGTGGTCAAGGCGGTTGCATCGGTGCTCGGGGGGACGCCCATCGGCAAGCTCCAGGGCGCCTACCCGGGAAAGCCGGTCTTCAGGTTGATGCCGAACACGCCCGTCGAAGTCGGGCGCGGAGTGATCTGCTATGCGCCGGCCGACGGGATCGACCCTGAACTCGAGGACCGGGTGCTCGCGAAGTTCGAGCGGCTCGGGACCGTCGAGCGGATGTCCGAGGGCGTGTTCGAGGCCGCGACCGCGGTCAGCGGCGTCGGCCCCGCCTACCTGGCGCTGCTTGCCGAGGCCCAGATCGACGCGGCCGTCAGGCACGGTCTGCCGCCCGCGCTGGCCGACCGGATCACGGCCGAGACGATGGCCGGCACCGCCGAGCTGCTCGCCCAGCGCGGCTACGACACGCGAACGGTGCGGCGCGAGGTCACTTCTCCGGGAGGCAGCACCGCACGCGGGCTCGCGGCGCTGGAACGCGCGGGCGTCCGCGCCGCGTTCCAGGACGCGATTGACGCGGTCCTCGGCCGGAGCCGCGAGTGATCCCGCCGCTCGCGCTCACCCGCGTTGACATAGCGAACTACGTCAACGCGCTGTTCGAGGTCTACATCATCCTGATCTTCGTCTACATCCTGCTGAACCTGATGTTCTCGCTCGGACTGCGGATGCCGTACGCGCGCTGGTCTGACGTGCTGCTGAACTTCCTTCGCGACGTCTGCGAGCCGTACCTGAAGATCTTCCGCCGTTTCATCCCGACGATCGGGATGTTCGACTTCAGTCCGATGATCGCGATCATCGTCCTGTACGTGGCCGACCGGCTCGTGGTCAATGCGATCTCGGGCTGAAACGATCGGGCCGCTCGTGTCCGATGCCGCCGGATCGCCGAAGGCGAGAGGGAGCTCCCGCTCGAGGGCGCGGGCGGGCGCGCTCGGACGGGCGGCGATCGTCGTCGCCGTCATCGTCGGGCTCGATCAGCTGACCAAGCACACGGTCGCGGCGGGCGTCCAGCCGGGGGAGACGAAGAAATTCCTGCCGTTGATCAACTTCGTCCACGTGCGGAACACCGGCGTGGCGTTCGGCTTCCTGTCCGGGGGCGGCGCCGTGGTGCTCGTGTTCACGCTGATCGCGCTCGCCGGGCTGGTCACGTTCCTCGTGCTCCGGCCGGAGCGTCGATGGTTGTGGCTGCCGACCGGGATGCTGGTCGGTGGTGCGCTCGGAAACCTGATCGACCGGATCGGGAGCGGTTCGGTGATCGACTTCATCAAGCTGCCCGCGTGGCCCGCGTTCAACGTCGCCGACATGTCGATCACGTTCGGCGTGATCGCGCTCGTGCTGGTACTTGAATTCTCGCGATCCGATGGCCGATGAGCCGATCCGGATCCGCGTATCAGACGACGACGCGGGGACCCGGCTCGACCTGCTGCTGGCGGCGCCGCTCGGGTCGCGGTCGCGGGCGCAGCGGCTGATCGAGTCCGGACGGGTCCGCGTCGACGGCGCGGTGCGGCCCAAGCGCCACATGGTCGCGGCCGGAGAAGAGATCGAGGTAGAGCCCGGCGTGGGCCCCGACGACGCGGCGCCGACGTCCGACGTGCCGTTCGAGATCGCCTATCAGGACGAGCACCTGCTGGTGGTCGACAAGCCGGCGGGGATCGTCGTGCATCCCGCCCGCGGCCACCGGCAAGGGACGCTGTCGCAGGCGTTGGCGGGAACCGCCGCAGGGGGCGACGAGCCCGACCGCGCCGGAATCGTGCACCGGCTCGATCGCGACACCTCGGGGCTGCTCGTGGTCGCCCGCTCGGACGAGGTCCACCGCCGCCTGCGATCGCTGCTCGCCTCGCGAAAGCTCCGCCGCGAGTACCTCGCGCTGGTCGACGGCCGGCCGGAGTCGCGCTCGGGCACGATCGACGCGCCGATCGGCCGCGACCGGCGCGACCGGGTGTCGATCTCGATCGACACGGACACCCCGCGCGATGCTCGCACGCACTTCGAGGTCGAAGAGCTGCTCCCGGACGCGACGCTCCTCCGGGTCGTGCTCGACACGGGGCGGACCCACCAGATCCGCGTCCACCTGGCGGCGATCGGGCTCCCGGTCTCCGGCGATCCGCAATACGGGGCGACAGCGCGGTACGGGCTCGAGCGCCAGTTCTTGCACGCCGCGCGCCTCGAGTTCGATCACCCGGTCACCGGCGAGCGCGTCGACGTGCGCTCCGAGCTCCCCGAGGACCTGCGCGAGGCGCTCGAGCGAGCGCGCGGCGAATGAGTGGGCGGAGCGGCCCGTCCACAGCCGCCCCGCCGCAGGAGACCCAACGGGGGAAACCCCGCAAACTTGCGTAAACTCGAAGTTCAACGTACCTCGACCCCGCCGGGTCGAACCGTGCCCTGCCTCGCGCGATGCGAGGTCAACGGCGGCGCCGGCGGTCTTACATCAACCGACAGGCAGAAAAAGGGAGTAGCACCGTGGCTCAAATCGGCGTCAGGGAGCTGCTGGAGGCCGGCGTTCACTTCGGTCACCAGACGCGCCGCTGGAATCCAAAGATGCGCCGCTTCATCTTCGGCGAGCGGGACGGCATCTACATCATCGACCTCCTGCAGACTGAGGAGCTGCTCGAACAGGCCCGCCAGTTCGCGGCCGACATCGCCCGTCGCGGCGGCACGATCCTGTTCGTCGGCACCAAGAAGCAGGCCCGCGACGTGGTCAAGGAGGTGGCTGACTCGGCCGGCATGCCGTACGTCAACCACCGCTGGCTCGGCGGCCTGCTGACCAACTTCCAGACGATCTCGTTGAGGATCAAGCGCCTTCACGACCTCGAGCGCTACGACTCGGAGGGTCAGCTGCAGCTGCTGCCGACCCGCGAGCGGATCACCGCCCAGAAGGACCTCGAGAAGCTGCAGGCGAACCTCGGCGGCGTCAAGAACATGCAGCGCGTTCCGCAGGCGGTGTTCGTGATCGACCTCAAGACCGAGGCGATCGCGGTGCGCGAGGCGCAGCGGCTGCGAATCCCGATCATCGGCCTGGTCGACACCAACTGCGACCCGGACGGGATCGACTACGTGATCCCCGGCAACGACGACGCGATCCGCTCGTGCGCGGCGGTCACGCGGGCAATCGGCGGCGTCGTCGCCGAGGCGCACGGTGTGTGGGTCGCCGCGGAAGAGGCGGCACGGCTCGAGCGCGAGCGGCGTGAGGCCGAGGAGCAGGCGCGGCGCGAGGCCGAAGAGGCCGCTCGGCGCGAGGCTGAGGAGCGGGAGGCTGCTGAGGCGGCTGCTCGGGCTGCCGAGGCCGAGGCTGCGCGGGTCGCTCAGGCCCAGGCTGCGGCTGTTCAGGCGGCTCCTGCGGCCGCTCAGGCGGCTCCTGCGGCCGCTCAGGCCGCTCCGGCGCAGGCTCAGGCCGCTCCCGCGCAACCTCAGCAGGCGTCCGCAGGCGCGCCATCGGAGTCCACCGCTGCGCGAGTGGACGCCGATGCCGCACCTGCTGCCGCTGAGAGTTCGCCGGCGCCGCCTACGCCAGAGCCCGCGAAGCCTGCGGCGTCCGAGGCAGCGTCGGCGCCCTCGGCGCCTGAAGACCCTCGGCGCCTGAAGCGCCTCCAGCGGCGGAAGCCCCGGCCGAAGCTCAGGCACCGGCCAGCCCCCCGGCAAATGAAGAGCAGGAGTCCCAGCCGTCGTCCCCGCCTGCTCCCGAGCAGTCCGGAGGGCAGGCATGAGTGCCGGCGGGCCCAGCGCACAGGACGTGAAGGCGATTCGCGAGCGGACCGGGGCGGCGATCATGGATTGCCGGAACGCGCTGGTGGAGTCCGACGGCGACTTCGATCGGGCGGTCGAGATCCTTCGGACCAAGGGGCAGGCGCAGGCGGCCGAGCGCGCCGGCGCCGAGGCGCGCGAGGGTGCGGTGCAGAGCTACATCCACGCCGGCAACAAGATCGGCGTGCTGGTCGAGGTCGACTGCCAGACCGACTTCGTGGCCCGCAACGATCGGTTCACCGAGTTCGCGCGCGACCTCGCGCTGCACATTGCCGCGGCGGCGCCGCTGGCGGTCTCCGACGATGACATCCCGGTCGAGGATCGCGAGCGCGAGGAGCGGATCGCGACCGAGCAGGCGGCAGACCGTCCCGAGAACGTCCGCGAGCGGATCATCTCCGGCAAGCTCGAGAAGTGGCTCGACGACGTGGTCCTGCTGCGCCAGAAGCACGTCAACGAGGAGAAGTACGGCGGCAAGACGATCGAGGAGCTCCGCGCGGCGCTCGCGTCTGAGACCGGCGAGAACATCGTGATCCGCCGGTTCGCACGGTTCGCGGTCGGTGGCTGAGACCGCGCAGCGACCCCGCTCGACACCGGCGGCGCCCGCCTACCGGAGGGTGCTGCTGAAGCTTTCCGGCGAGGCGCTGATGGGCCCTCTCGAATACGGCACCGATCCCGACCGCGTCCAGGCGATCGCCGCGGAGGTAGCGGCCGTGCATCGGCGCGGCGTCGAGGTCGCGATCGTCGTCGGCGGCGGCAACATCTACCGCGGGCTCGCCGCAGCGGCGCGGGGGATGGACCGCGCGACCGGGGACTACATGGGGATGCTCGCGACCGTGCTGAACGCGCTCGCGCTCCAGGACGCGCTCGAGAAGGAGTCGGTCGCGACGCGCGTGCAGTCCGCGATCACGATCTCCGAGGTCGCCGAGCCGTACATCCGGCGGCGAGCGATGCGCCACCTCGAGAAGGGCCGGATCGTGATCTTCGCCGCCGGCACCGGCAACCCGTTCTTCACCACTGACACGGCGGCCTCGCTGCGGGCGGCGGAGCTGCACGCGGAGGTGGTGCTGATGGCCAAGAACGGGGTCGAAGGGGTCTACACGGCCGACCCGGCGAAGGATCCCGACGCCGAGTTCATCCCCGAGATCACCCACAAGGACGCGCTCACCCGCGGCCTCCAGGTGATGGACTCGACCGCGTTCGCGCTGTGCATGGACAACAACCTGCCGATCATCGTGTTCAACATGGCCGACGGGCGCAACATCGACAAGATAGTGTCGGGCGAGCGGGTGGGCACGCTCGTGCGCACCGAGGTGAGGGATGGCTGAATCTGATCTGATCGACGAGCTGCTGGTGGATGCCCGGGAACGGACCGGGAAATCCGTCGACTCGACCCGCCACGAGTTCGGGTCCGTCAGGACCGGCCGCGCCAGTCCGGCGCTGCTGGACCGGATCGTGGTCGACTACTACGGGACCTCGACGCCGCTCAAGCAGCTCGCCACGATCTCCGCGCCCGAAGCGAGGCTGCTGACGATCCAGCCGTACGACAAGAGCTCGATCAAGGCGATCGAGCGCGCGATCCTCGAGTCCGACATCGGGCTGACGCCGAACAACGACGGCAACCTGATCCGCCTCGCCGTCCCCGAGCTCACCGAGGAGCGTCGCAAGCAGCTCGTCAAGGTGGTTCGCCATATCGCGGAGGAGGGCCGGGTCGCGATCCGCAACGTCCGCCGCGACGTGATGCACGACCTGCGCGAGCTCAAGGAGGCCGGCGAGGCCGGCTCCGACGACGAGCACCGCGCCGAGGTCGAGCTCCAGAAGGTCACCGACACCAGGATCAAGGAGCTCGACGAGCTGCTGAAGCACAAGGAAGAAGAGATCCTGGAGGTCTAGGAATGGCCTCCGAGGAGGCGGGGGAAGGCGTCGCTCGCGCGCGCCATGTGGCGATCATCACGGACGGGAACGGGCGCTGGGCCAAGCGGCGCGGTCTCCCCGTGATGGCGGGCCACGAGGCCGGAGCCGACACCGTCAAGGCGCGGCTGCGCGACGCGGTCGAGCTCGGGGTCGCGGAGTTGACCGTCTATTCGTTCTCGACCGAGAACTGGAGCCGCTCGCCCCAGGAGGTCTCGGCGCTGATGGCGATGATGGGCCGGCGGATCGACGCGGAGACGCCCGAGCTCCACGACGAGGGGGTCAGGATGCGGTTCATCGGCCGTCGCACGGAGCCGGTGCCGGAAACGCTGGTCGAGCGGATGTCGTGGGCCGAGGAGCTGACCGCGGACAATCGGCGGATCACGCTGTTCGTCGCGTTCAACTACGGAGGGCGGGCGGAGATCGTCGACGCAGCGCGAACCTTTACAGGGGGCTCTGAAGCGGAGTTCCGCGCCCACCTCTACGCACCCGACATGCACGATCCCGATCTGATCATCCGCACGAGCGGCGAGCAGCGGACCTCGAACTACCTGCTCTGGCAGGGGGCTTACTCCGAGCTCGTGTTCCGCGAGGAGCTGTGGCCGGACTTCTCGCGCGCCGCGTTCGAGGACAGCCTGAACGAGTTCTCCGCCCGTCAGCGGCGCTTCGGGGGCCGATGATGGCTCAAGGTCGCCGTCGAGGTGCCTCTCGCAGCCAGGGTGACGGTGGCGGCCGTTCGGAGCTGTTCACCCGGATCCTCGTCGCGATCCCGGCCGCGATCGTCGCGGTGATCTTCATCGACCTCGGCGGGCTCGCGTTCGCGCTGTTCCTGATCGCCGTCGGCTGGGCCTGCCTGAGCGAGCTCTACCGGCTGCTCGCGAGGTGGCGACCGGTGGCGATCGTCGGGCTCGCCGCCGTCGCCGCGCTCGTGCTCGCGGCGCGCTACGGGGACTTCCGGTCGGTCATGGGTGTGCTTGTCGCGTCGCTTCCGGTCCTGTTCCTGGTCGTGGTCGCCCGCGGCAGCGGGCACGCGACGGTCTCGATCGCCGGGACGCTGCTCGGCGTCTTCTGGATTGGCCTGGCCGCGGCGCACGGGATGCTGCTGCGCGAGCTTCCGCACGGAAACGGGGTCGTGATCGACGTGCTGCTGGGGACGTTCATCGGCGACACCGGCGCGTACCTCGGCGGCCGGCTGTTCGGGCGCCGACCGCTTGCGCCGTCGATCTCGCCCAACAAGACCGTGGAGGGGCTGTTCTGCGGCGCGCTCGCCGCGATTCTCGCCGTGTTCGTGGCCGGCGGGTTCCAGACGTGGATGACGCAGGGCAACGCGCTGCTGCTTGGGATCGCCGTGGCCGTCTTCGGCCCGATCGGGGACCTGTTCGAATCGCTCGTCAAGCGTGACTCGGGCGTCAAGGACGCCGGCACGCTGTTCGGGCCGCACGGCGGCGTGCTCGACCGCGCGGACGCGGCCATGTTCACGCTCGTCGCGGGCTACTACGTGTGGTTCGCGGCGATCCACTGAGCGCGACCTAGAATCCCGGTCGTGCCCCGCCGGCTGGCAATCATCGGCTCGACCGGGTCGATCGGAGTCCAGGCGCTCGATGTCGTGGACCGGGCCGGCGACGAGCTCCAGGTCATCGCGCTGAGCGCCTCGCGCGCGTGGGAGCAGCTGGTCGAGCAGGCGCGCAGCCGCGGCGTGACCCGGATCGCACTCGCCGACGAGGACGCGGCCGCGCGAGCCGCCGAGGCGTGGACCGAGGGAGAGGTGCTCGGCGGCATCGACGGGATCGTCCGGCTGATCACCGAGTCCGAATGCGACCTGGTGCTGAACGCCATCGTCGGGTCGGCGGGACTGGTCCCGACGGTCGCGACGCTCGGCGAGGGGATCGATCTCGCGCTCGCGAACAAGGAGTCGCTCGTCGTCGGCGGCGAGCTCGTGACCCAGCTCGCCGAGGCGACCGGGGCGCAGATCATTCCCGTGGACTCCGAGCATTCGGCGCTCTACCAGCTGATCGCGGGCGAGCGGGCCGGGACGGTCGAGCGGCTCGTCCTGACCGCGTCCGGCGGTCCGTTCCGGGGGATGGGGCGCGACGAGCTGCGGGACGTCAGCCAGGAGCAGGCGCTCGCCCACCCCACCTGGGACATGGGGGGCAAGATCACGATCGACTCGGCGACGCTGATGAACAAGGGGCTCGAGCTGATCGAGGCACACCACCTGTTCGGCACCCCTTACGAGCAGCTCGACGTCGTCGTCCATCCGCAGTCGATCATCCACAGCATGATCCACCTGTGCGACGGCGCGACGCTCGCCCATCTCGGCTATCCGGACATGCGGGTGCCGATCTCCTACGCGCTGCACCACCCGGAGCGAGCCGAGGTGCCGATCCAGGCGCTCGACCTCGTCTCGGTCGGCGCGCTGACGTTCGAACCGGTCGACGCGGAGACGTTCGGCTGCCTGCGGCTGGCGCGGGAGGCCGCGCTCGCCGGCGGGACCGCCCCATGCACGATGAACGCGGCCAACGAGGTCGCCGTCCACGCTTTCCTCGCGGGGCGGATCGGCTTCCTCGAGATCGAGGCGGTGATCGAGGAGACGCTCGCGCAGCTGCCCGCGCAGAGGATTCACTCGTTCGAGGCGCTCGGGGAGTCCGACACGCGGGCCCGCCGCGTCGCGGACGGGCTGGTGGTCGCCCGCGCGGCCGCCTGACCCCGGCGCCCGCAGAGTCCGTGGTACGGACTTTGCGGTTCTATACCCCTATATGGGGCACAAATCCGCAAAGAGTCCGTGACTTCAGGCGGGAGGGCCTCTTCGTGAACCCATAGGCGTCCCTGGCACACTGGGCGTGGTGTCATACCTGCTCGCGTTTCTGGGGTTCATCGCGCTGATCGTCGCGCACGAGGCCGGCCACTTCACGGCCGCCAAGCTCGTCGGGATGCGCGTCGAGAAGTTCTCTTTGTTCTTCGGCCCGATGTTCGTGAAGAAGCGGATCGGCGAGACCGAGTACGGGATCGGCCCGATCCCGCTCGGGGGCTACGTGAAGATCACGGGCATGAACCCGAACGAGGAGCTGGCACCGGACGTCGCCCCGCGGGCTTACTACAACCAGAAGGTCTGGAAGCGGGTGGTCGTGATCCTTGCCGGGCCGGCGGTGAACATCGCGATCGCGTTCCTGATCATCTGGGCGCTGTTCCTCGCCAACGGCCAGACGGTCACGTCACATGGGCAGCCGGTGCCGACCACCACGGTCGCGGCTGTGACCTCCGCCCCGGCCAACAGGGTGCTCCGGCCGGGCGACCAGATCGTGTCGGTCGACGGCGTGAGCCGCTCATTCGACGCGATCCGGGCACAGCTCGCCAAGCATCGCTGCGCCGGGACCCAGGTGAACGGCTGCGCGGCGGCGACGCCGGCGACGATCGTCCTACGGCGTAACGGGCAGCTCGTCACGTTCAGGCTGCGGCCGATCTACAGTGCGAGCGCGAAACGCCCGCTGCTCGGGTTCGAGTTCGGCAATCAACAGCAGTCCGTGGGTCCCGGCAAGGCGGCGACGCTGACGGTGTCAGGACTGTGGGACGTGACCAAGCGGACCGTCGGCGTGATCGTCCGCGTATTCGAGCCGCAGGAGCGCAAGCAGCTGCACGGCGTGGTTGGCGGCTACACCGTCGCCCAGGAATCGTTCTCGCACTCCGTGACCCAGGCGCTCGAGGTGCTCGCGCTGATCTCGCTGTCGCTGGGGATCATCAACCTGTTCCCGTTCCTGCCGCTCGACGGCGGCCACGTGTTCTGGGCGGTGGCCGAGAAGATCCGTGGCAAGCGGATTCCGTTCTCGGTGATGGAGCGCGCCGGCGCGGTCGGCTTCGTGCTGATCCTGCTGATCTTCGTGATCGGCCTGAGCAATGACATCGGGACACTCACCGGCAAGGGGTTCAACGTCCCGTAGGCGGCGGCGGCTTCGATAGCGTTCGGATCTGACTGCAGGGTTCGAGCGAGGAGAGACATGGAGACCGGCACGATCACTGAGGCGGCGGCCAAGGCCGTCGACGCACCGACGTTGACCGAGGCGCTGCGGCGCACGGCGGCCAATCACCCCGACATCGCCGCCGTCCGCTGGCCGGACGACAGCGGCGCGCTGACGTGGTCGGAGCTACTGGCCCGGGTCGACGCGGTCGCCGGCGGGCTCGCCAAGCTGGGCGTCTCGCGCGGGGACACCGTCGCGATCATGCTGGCCAACCGCCCCGAGTTCCACATCGTCGACCTCGCGGTCGTCACGCTCGGCGCGACCCCGTTCTCGATCTACACGACCTACCCGCCCGAAGAGATCCAGTATTTGATGGAGGACTCGGGCTCGAAGGTGGCGGTGATCGAGCAGGCGTTCCTCGAGGTGATGCAGGAGGCGCGCAAGGAGCTGCCTGGGCTCGAGCACGTGATCGTCGTCGACGGGGAGGCTCCCGAGGGAACGATCGCGCTCAGCGACGTCGAGGGCTCAGACCCGGACTTCGACCCGGACTCGATCGCGGGCGCCGAGCCCGAGGACGTGCTGACGCTGATCTACACCTCCGGGACGACCGGCCCGCCGAAGGGCGTACAGCTCTCCCACCACAACATCATGTTCGCGGCCAAGGTCACCGAGGAGATCATCACGCTCGAGCCCGGCGCGAAGGTGATCTCGTGGTTGCCCGCGGCGCACATCGCCGAGCGGATGGCGCACCACTACCTGCCGACGATCTACGCCGGCAGCATCACCTGCAGCCCCAACCCGCGTGAGATCCTCACGTACCTGCCACAGGTCCACCCGACCTGGTTCTTCGCGGTGCCGCGGATCTGGGAGAAGCTCAAGGCGGGGCTCGAGACAATGCTCGCCGGCCAGTCAGAGGAGCAGCGGAGGCCGATCGAGGAGGCGCTGGCCGCCTCGATCGAGCGGGTGCGGCTGCGCCAGCGTGGCGAGCCGGTCCCGGAGGAGCTCGAGCGGCAGGTCGCCGAGGCCGACGAGAAGTACTTCGCGGGGATCCGCGCGATGCTCGGCCTGGACCAGGCCGAGGGCGTCAACGTCGGCGCCGCGCCGACGCCGGTCGAGGTGCTCGAGTTCTTCCACGCACTCGGGATCGAGCTGGCCGAGATCTGGGGCATGTCGGAGACCTGCGGCGCCGGTACGAGCAACCGCCCCGGCGCGGTCAAGATCGGGACGGTGGGGCCGCCGGCGCCTGGCTGCGAGATCAAGATCGCCGATGACGGCGAGGTGCTGATCAAGTCCGAGTTCGTGATGATGGGCTACCGCAACCTGCCGGATAAGACATCCGAGGCGATCGACGCATACGGCTGGCTGCACACGGGCGACATCGGCGAGCTCGACGCCGACGGGTACCTGAAGCTCGTCGACCGCAAGAAGGAGATCATCATCAACGCGGCCGGCAAGAACATGTCGCCCGCCAACATCGAGGCGGCGATCAAGACCGCCAGCCCGCTGATCGGCCAGGCGATCTGCATCGGCGACCGGCGCCCGTACAACACGGCGCTGATCGTGCTCGATGCCGACTTCGCGCCGCAGTGGGCGACGCAGAAGGGCCTGGTGGGCGAGACGCTCGAGGCGCTCTCCACTGACCCGGCCCTGATCGAAGCGGTCCAGCAGGGGATCGACGAGGCCAACACCCACCTCGCCCGGGTCGAGCAGATCAAGAAATTCCGGATCGTCCCGGGCGACTGGCTGCCCGGCGGCGACGAGCTGACGCCGACGATGAAGCTCAAGCGCAAGCCGATCGCCGCAAAGTACGAGCCGATGATCGAGGAGATGTACGCCTAGCGGGAGGCGTGAGTCCTCGGCCTAGCGGGAAGCCTCTTCTCGATGGGCGACGATGTGACCCGGGAAGTCAAGTTGGACTGGTCCTCGGCCGAGGTGCACGACGGCAAGCTCGCGGTCGCGCTGGAGGGGAGGCCGAAGAAGAAATGGAAGGATGCCTTCGACAGGACGATCCGACTCCTGAACCGGGGCGCCTGGGACGAAGTGACGCTGAAGAAGGGGCGGGTCTCGTTGCGGTCGATCAAGCCGGGCGACGAAGATCGCGTGCGCCACTTCCTGGAGAGCGTGGTCCTGGAGGCCAACAGCGCCCTGGCGCCGACGGATGACCGCGGTGGCGCCTTCGACGAGGGCGCGAACGGCCCGGAGGCGGACGACGAGGACGAGGACCCCACGGATCGGGAGATGACCGAGCGCCTGCGCTCGTTTGCCGGGCCGGCCAGCGGCGGCTGAGGCGATCTGGGCGATTTCTCGGTCTATATCCGAGTTACCGCCCAGATCGAGCTGTGCTGCGGACCCCGGGCGGCAGCGGCGTCAGGCGACCCTGACGCTTCGGCCGGTCGCGATCGGTGCGCTCCAGCTCCACCGTCACGATCCCTGCCAGCAACGCGATCACCCCCTCGAACAGGTGTACGACGTCGCCTGCCTGGTCGACGGCGATCGGCCCGACGGCGCTACCACCGGCGATCAGGCCCCAGGCACCCACGGCGACGTACAGCGCGCCGGCCCCCAGCAGGTACGCGAACGCCGCACGGGGGCGCCAGGCGGCGACCACGCCGACGATCCCGGGAAGCAGGTGGAAGAGCGCGTGCCAGCCGTTGACCGTGACCTGGACGCCCAGCAGGTCGCCGCTGCCGTGGACGGTACCGGTCGCGAAGTTCGGGTCGAGCATGAACGCACCGATGCCGTTCGCGACCCACCACAAACCGACGGCAAGCGAAGCGATCTGAACCGGCCGCATGCTCACCGCCCAGCACCCGCCCTGATCGACCGCCAGACGAGCTCGACCGGGTGGAAGATCGGCAGTGGCTGTCCCAGCTCGCGGAGATGGAAGTCGAGCTGGGCGGCGCAGCCGGGGTTGGCGGCTGCAATCGCCTGCGCTCCGGTGTCGAGCACGTGGCTGGCCTTGCGGGCACCGAGCTCGGCAGCGGCCTCGGGCTGGACCAGGTTGTAGACGCCCGCCGAGCCGCAGCAGATCTCGCGCTCGGCCGCGACCTCGAGCAGCTCCAGCTCCGGAATCCCACGGAGCAGGTCGCGCGGCTCCGCGCGGATGCCCTGAGCGTGCGCGAGGTGGCAGGCGTCGTGATAGACGACCCGGATCGGCAGGGCGCCGCGTAGGGCCTGCGCGGGGACCGAGGCCAGCACCTCGGTCACGTCGCGCACTCGTCCCGCGAGCTCTCGGGACTCGGGGGTGCCGAGCAGGTCGCCGTACTCCTTCATCGCCGACCCGCAGCCGGCGGCCGCCGTGACCACGTAATCGACGTCCCCGAGCGCGCGGAATGCTTCGACCGTGGTCCGGGCGCGCGCTACTGCGGCGTCCTCCTCGCCCGCGTGGAGCTCGAGCGCCCCGCAGCATTCGGGCAGCCGCGGCGCGAGCACGTCGAACCCCTCGGCCGCCAGCGCCCCCGCTGACGCCGCCTGCGCCTCGGGATAGAACACGCGCTGCACGCAACCGAGCAGCAGCGCTACACGGCCGCGGCGCGGCCCGGCCGCCGGCGTCAGCTCCGGCACCCGCGTGCGCATCGCGCGCCGGAGCGGGGCGCGGGGCGCGATCCGCAGCATCGTCCCAGGCCGGCCGGGGAGCCGGTCGATCCCGAGCCGGCGGCCGGCGGCGAGCAGCGGCGCCAGCGCGCGTAGCCGGGACGGGTGGGGGAGGGTCTCGAACAGCATCCGGCGGAGCGCGCGCTCGGCGCGTGGGCGACGGTGGTGGCGCTCGACCTGCGGCCGGGTGCGCTCGATCAGGCGGTCATAGCGGACCCCGGAGGGGCACGCGGTGACGCACGCCATGCAGCCGAGGCAGCGGTCGATGTGGGTGACGAGCTCATCCGAGACCTCGGCGCCCTCGAGCGCATCCCCGATCAGGACGATCCGCCCTCGGGGCGAGTCGGCCTCGTTGGCCCAGAGCACGTAGGTGGGGCACGTCTGCAGGCAGAAACCGCAGTGGACGCAGTCGTCCACGATGTCCCGCTCGGGTGGCCGGCGGGCGTCGAACCCCTCAGATGCCGCCAACGAACACCCCCGGGTTGCAGGCTCGGGCCGGGTCGAACCGGTGTTTGACGTGTCGCATCAGCTCGAGCGCCGCGGCGTCCGCCGGTACTCCCCACGGGTCACGGATCGCACGCAGGTGGTCGGGAGCGTCGAGCACGACCGGCACCGCCGCGGCCGGCAGCATGGCGATGAACCCCTCGAGCGCCGCCGCGTCGATTTCCACGAAGGTGTGGCCGACGGCCGCCCGGCCGACCGCCCTCGCGTCGCACGCCCGGACCGCCTCGAGCACCCGTCCGAGCACGGCCGGGCGGGCCGCCACACGCACGAGCGCACCGGCCGCCGACCGCTGCCCGGCGCGCTGACGAGCCCACAGCTCGGCGTCCTCGGTGACCGTCTGAACGCGCTCGAGCCGAGCCTCTCGCATCAGGCCCGCGATCCGCTCCGAGCGCCGCTCGCTCGCCACGCCGGCGCACTGGGCGAGGACGCCGCCGCGGACTCCGCTCCAGGCCACGTCCAGCGCCTCGAGCTCGAGCGGCGCCCCGGCGAGCACGGCGGCGGCGCGAGCCACGATCTGCGGATCGGAACTGTCGCCCACGACGGTCGCCGTGCTCGACGGGAGCGGCTGCAGGCGGACGCTGACCGACAGGATCAGACCGAGCGTGCCGAACGAGCCGGTGAACAGCTTGCCGAGGTCGTAGCCGGCGACGTTCTTGATCACCTTGCCCCCGGAACGGGCGATCGTGCCGTCGCTGAGGGCGACGGTCATCCCCAGGACGAGGTCGCGCGGCGCGCCGTAGCGGTGACGCAGCGGGCCGCAGTCGGCTGTCGCGAGGACCCCGCCGATCGTCGCCTCGTGCCCGGGCCCGAGGAACGGATCGAGCGCGAGCATCTGCCCGGCTGAGGCGAACTGATGCTGGGCCCGCGCGAGCGGGACGCCCGCCTCTAGCACCGCAGTGAGGTCGCCGTGGTTGTGCTCGAGCACCCGAGCCAGCCTCTCGGTGCGCAGCTCGACGGCGGGCGCGGCACCTGTCGCGCCCCAGCCTGATTTGCTGCCGCCGCCGACGATCCGCACCGCCTCGCCGTCGCCCGCCGCACCGGCCAGGGCGGCGGCGGCCTCCTCGTCGCTCGTCGGCCGCAGCTGCCGCGGCATCAGAACCTCGTCGCCACGCCGGCCCGCTCGAGCGGATGCTCGCGGTAGGGGCCGGGCACCTCGCCGCACAGCCGCGGCGTCGGCATCACCTTGCCCGGGTTCGCCAGCCCGTGCGGGTCGAACGCGCACCGGAGCCGCTGGAACGTGGCGAGGTCCGGCTCGGCGAACATCGAGGGCATGTACGCCTTCTTGTCGACGCCGACGCCGTGCTCGCCGGTGATCGACCCGCCGGCGTCGACGCAGGTCTTGACGATCAGCCCGGCGAGCTCCTCGGCGCGCGCCGGCTCGCCGTCGCGCGCCGCGTCGTAGCAGACCAGCGGGTGGAGGTTGCCGTCGCCCGCGTGGAACACGTTGGCCACCTGGAGTCCGTACTCGGCCGAGAGCTCGTCGATCCGCTCGAGCACCTCCGACAGCCGGGTCCGCGGGATCACGCTGTCCTGGACGTAGTAAGCGGGGGCGATCCGGCCCATCGCCGCGAACGCCGCCTTGCGGGCCTTCCAGATCAGCTCCCGTTCGGCGTCGTCCTGGGCGACGCGGATCTCCATCGCCTGCTCGCGCTCGACCAGCGCGATCACCTCGTCGAACCGGGTCTCGCACTCTTCACTCGGACCGTCGAGCTCGACGACGAGCGCCGCGCCCGCGTCGAGCCGGTAGCCGACGCCGGTCGCGCCCTCGGCCGCCCTGATCGAGAGCTGGTCCATCATCTCGATCGCGCCCGGGACGATCCCGGCGGCGACGATCGCGCTGACGGCTTCGCCGGCGCGCGCCGTGTGCTCGAAGAACGCGACCAGCGTGCGGACCGACTCCGGCCGCGGCACGACCCGCACCTCGATCCGCGTCGCGACTCCGAGCGTGCCCTCGGACCCGACGAACGCCCCGAGCAGGTCGTAGCCGGGCGCGTCGCGGTCGAGCTCGACGACGGTGCCGTCGGTCAGCACGACCTCGAGCCCCGTGACGTAGTTGGTCGTGAACCCGTACTTGAAGCAGTGCGCGCCGCCCGAGTTCTCGGCGATGTTGCCGCCGATCGAGCAGACGATCTGGCTCGAGGGGTCGGGCGGGTAGAAGTGCGTCGGCGCGACCGCTTCCGAGATCGCGAGGTTGGTGACGCCGGGCTCGACGAGAACGCGAGCGTCGTCGAGGTCGACCGACAGGATCCGCCGGAGCCTCGAGAGCACGATCAGAACCCCCTCGGCGACCGGAAGCGCGCCGCCGGAGAGTCCCGTCCCCGAACCTCTCGCGACCCAGGGGACCCGAGCTTCGAAGCACGCCCGGACGACATCGCGGACCTGGTCGGCGTCACCCGGGAGCACTGCCGCAAGCGGCTCCTGGCGGTAATGGGCGAGCGCGTCCGAGCGATACGTGGCGAGCTCGCGGGGGTGGGTGAGGACATGATCGGCCCCGCAGATCACGCTCAGCCGGGCCACGAGCTCCGCACCGGACTCCATTGGACCCCAGTATCGCGGAATGCTCAGCGCAGCGTTATCGACTGACCGCGGCTGACCACCGAGTGCGGCTCCAGCGGGTCGAAGTACCCGAGCTGCGGGTCCTGGGTCGGATAGCTCCAGCCGAGTCGGACGTTCCCGCCCGACGGGAACTTCACTCGGACGTCGAAGTAGCAGCTCTGGGTCGGGCGGCTGATCGTCACCATCTGGATCGTCTGCCATGGCGCGCGCGAGTTGCGCTGAAGCTGGATCGCCACCGATTGCGGCTTCGAGGAGTCGAGGATCGCGTAGTGGCCCGGGCGTAGGCATCCCCAGACGCGGAGGCTCTGGCCGCGCCGGGCGGTCGTCTTCGGCATGTACAGCGGCAGCCGCCAGGCGCTGTAGGTCGCCTTCTGACGGAAGCTATAACTCAATAAACCGCTCGCGTACCCGCCCCAGTCGGTCGACTTGTTGACCGGCTCGGGGTCGTGCAGCAGGTACTGGAAGAACGATGCGATCCGCGGGTCACGCCAGGAGATGTACTCGGCCCAGTTGTCGTAGTAGGCGGCCTTCTGCTGGCTGACCCACGGGTAGTAGTGGGGCTTACCCTGCTCGTACTGGTTGTCGTGCTTCGGCGGCGTCGTGATGTAGCCGAACTCGGTGTTCCAGATGCTCATCCTCGACGGCGACCCGTAGACGCGCTGGAGTCGGTCGATCGCGCGCTCGAGGTTGCCGATCAGCGCGAGCGACGAGTACTCGATCGTCGAGGAACCGTTGACGGGATCGGGGGAGACCTCGTGGTTGGGCGCGTACCAGCGCATGTACGGATGGTCCGAGATGCCGCTCGCACGAAACAGCGCGGGGTGCCGGCTCCGGAACCGCCGGACGCCGGCCGCAGTCGTCGGACAGCCTCGGAGCCTCGCGGCGGTGCCGGTCAGCGGCCGGTAGCCCGCGTCCACGCAATACATCGCGCGCAGGAACACAAGCGGCTTCATCCCGGAGAAGACACCCCAGTAGTTGAAGCCGCGCGGCGCAAGCTCGCCGAAGATGAACGAGTCGTGGCCGTGGCCGGTCTGCTGCAGCGCGGTCCAGCCGGCGTCGACGAGCTGTCGGTACATCCGCGGGCTGTTCTCGATCGTGAGGTGGCCGGGGACGCCCTGGGGCGCGAGGCTCGGGCCGTAATCGGGCTCGTTCCAGATCGACCAGAACGACACGCGCGGGAGGTCGCGCGAATCCCCGGGAGTGAGGCGGCCGAGCACGGGGTTGTAGTTGCCGCTGTAACGCTCGCCGAGCGCGTGCACGAACGCGTGATACTGGGTCGGGGACGGCTCCCAGTTGGGGTTGTTGGCGCCCCGCGGCCGCCCGGGCCCGAGCGCCCATTGCGGCGCACCGCCCATCGGGTCGAGATCGACGCCGATCCCGGCGTTGGTCGCGTCGACGACGATCTGATCCCACGGCGTCCAGTTGGCGCTGGGGTAGGAAGCCGGGTTCGAGGGGACGAACCCCTTCGGCGGGCGGCTCGAGTGCTGGCTCGGCGCGATGTAGTACCAGCGGACGCCGAGGCGGATGCGCTGAACCCCGAGCATCCGCAGGCGATCCACGGTCCCCTGCGGGTTGTTCAAGAGCTGGACGTCGTCCTCGAGCATCCCCTGCTGAGTGGACGACGCCACCGCCGGCGTGGCCCGGACGGCACCGAGTGCCAGTGCACTCAGCGCCGCGCCTATCAGCGCCGGCAGGCGGGGGTCCCGGATCCGCAAGTGCCTACCTGATCGTGACCGAGGCCGAGCGGCTCAACGTAGGGGTGAGCGGGTCGAAGTAGGTGTGTCCGTACCCGGGGACCAGCCGGGCGTCAGTGACCGGGTAGCTGTAGACGAGGCGCACCGAGCCGCTCGCCGGGAACTTCACGTGCCGCGTGAAGTAGCAGCTCGCCGACGGGTTCGAGAACGTCACAGTCGAGACTGTGGACCAGGCTCCGCGGCCCCCGCGCTGGAACTGGATCAGCGCCGTCTGGGGCTTGTGGGTATCGAGCAGCGCAACGTGGGCCGGGCGCACGCAGCCCCAGACCGTGACGGCGTGTCCCGGACGGGCCGATCCGTTGGGGAGGTAGATCGGAAGCCGGTACGCCTGCAGGCCTGGTTTCGCCGCGCCCGGCGGGTAGGCGCCGCAGCCGCGCGTGCTCGGGGGGGTGTTGAAGAAGATCAGCCCGCTTGCGAAGCCGCCGCACTCGGGCGTGCCGACGCTCGGGTTGGGGTCGACCAGCAGGTACTGCATCGCGCTGGAGATCCTGGGGTTCTTCCACGACAGGTACTCGGCCCAGTTATCGAAGAACGACTGCGTTGCCAGAGACGCGTTGGTGCCGCTGCGGTTCGGAGGATTGGTGATGTAGCCGAACTCGGTGTTCCACAGGGGGAAGCGCTTGCCCGAGCGATAGGCGCGCTGGGCCTTGTCGAGCGCGCGGATCATGTTCGGCAGCTGGGAGAAGCCGGCGAAGTTGGGATTGTTGTAGTGCGTCCGCGTCGGCGGCGTGTTGCCGTCCTTGCCGAGCGGATAGGGATGGTCCGACCAGGCCGTGGCGCTGAACAGAACCGGGTTCTGGGCTCGGAACCGCCGCGAGGCCGCGGCGGTCGTCGGGCACTTCCGCACCCTGGCCGCGGCGCCGCGGTACGGGTGGTAGCGAGAGTCCAGGCAGTACAGCTCGCGGATGAACTCGAGCGGCGGAGTCTCGCCGTACGCGCCGGGCAGGCCGGTCTTGTGCTTGTTCTTGCTCGGGATGTGCGCGCCGTGCGCGGCGAGCGCACCGACGATGATCGTGTCGCGACCGTGACCGGTCGAGTGGAGCGCGCTCCACGCGGCGTTGATCAGGCCCCGGTACATCACCGGCGAGTACAGGACGGTCGAGTGGTTGATCGCCTGGGGGGCGAGGTCCTCGCCGAAGTTCGGCTCGTTGTAGAGCTCCCAGGCGCGGACGCTCGGATAGCGCTTCGCGACCGCTTGGACGAACTGCTTGTACTGGTTCGCCGCGGGCATGAACGCGAACTCGGAGTTGTAGTGGGCGCCGAACTTCCCCGGGTTGGGGCCCTGCGCCCACAGCGGGGCGAACGCCGTCGGGTTGAACATCAGCCGGATCCCGTCGGCCCGGGCGGCGGCGACGATCTCGTCGTACGGCGCCCAGTTCTTCGCCGGGTACGCGCTCGGGTTCGACGCGTTGAAGTTGGGCCGCTTGCGCGAGGTCGCGTTGGGTGCGATGAACGACCAGCGGATCAGCACTCGCACCGTCGTCACACCGAGATGGCGGAACTCCTGCATCGTCCCGACCGGGTTCTGGAGCAGCGCCACGTCGTCCTGGAACACGGACACCTGCCGCCCCGACGCGCTCGCGGCTCCGGGGAGAGCGACGAGCGCGAGGGTCGCCGCGAGCGCCGTCAGCAAAGCGAGGATCGCGCGCCGCGTCGCGCTCATCGGATCGTCACCGCGACGGTCCGGCTGACCGACGGCGTCCCGAACACGAACCCGGTGTTGGGGATGCCCGCGGCGAGCCCGGAGTCGCCCGCCGGGTAGGTGTAGGAGAGCCTGACCAGCCCGGCGGCGGGGAACTTGACGCCGGCGGTGAAGTAGCAGCTCGCCCTGGCATTCTTGATCGTGACGGTCGAGACCGTTGTCCAAGCACCCCTCGAGCCGCGCTGGAACTGGATCTGCGCCTGCTGCGGCTTTCCGGTGTCGAGCAGCGCGACGTGCGCGGGGCGCACGCAACCCCAGACGGTGAGCTTGTTGCCCTTGCGAGCCGAGCTGGTCGGCAGGAAAATCGGGAGGCGGTAGGCGCCCAGGCCCGGCTTGGCGGCGCCCGGCGTGTAGTTCGCGCACCCGGTCGTGCTCGGCGCGCTCGTGAAGAACACGAGGCCGCTCGCGAACCCGCCGCACTCCGCGGTGCCGACGCTCGGGTTGGGGTCGTACAGCAGGTACTGCATCGCGCTGCCGATCCGGCCGTTCTTCCACGACAGGTACTCGGCCCAGTTGTCGTAGTAGGCCTGGTTGGCGAGGGAAACGGCCTTCACGATCTTGTTCGGCGGGTTGGTGATGTACCCGAACTCGGTATTCCAGAGGGGATAGCTCTTGCGGGAGCCGTACGCACGCTGGGCCTGGTCGATCGCCTTGACCATGTTCCGTAGCTGCGGGAACCCGGCGTAGTCGGGGTTGCGGTAGTTGGTGCGCGTCGGCGGGACGTTGCCGTCATTGCCGAGCGGGTAGGGATGGTCGGACCACGCGCTCGCGGTGAACAGCGCCGGGTTCTGGGACCGGAACTTCCGCGACGCCGCCGCGTTCGTCGGGCAGTTGCGGGCCTTCGCTGCCGAGCCCGAGTACGGGCGATAGCGCGAGGTCAGGCAGTACAGCTCGCGGATGAACTGGAGCGGCGGGGTTTCGCCATACGCGCCCGGATCGCCGAAACCGGTGCGGCTGGGCTTGGCGAAGCCGTGCGCGGCGAGCGCGCCGATGATGATCGTGTCGCGACCGTGACCGGTGGAGTGGAGCGCGCTCCACGCGGCGTTGACGAGGCCGCGGTACATCACCGGTGAGTAGAGGACGGTCGAGTGGTTGATGGCCTGGGGGGCGAGGTCCTCGCCGAAGTTCGGCTCGTTGTAGAGCTCCCAGGCGCGGACGCTCGGATAGCGCTTCGCGACGGCCTGGACGAACTGCTTGTACTCGTTGGTCGAGGGCATGAACGCAAATTCGGAGTTGTATTTGGCGCCGAATTTGCCCGGGTTGGCCCCCTGCGCCCAGAGCGGCGCGAACGCCGTCGGGTTGAACATCAGCCGGATCCCGTCCGCCCGGGCGGCGGCGACGATCTCGTCGTACGGCGCCCACGCTCCGGCCGGATACGCGTTCGGATCGGCGGCATTGAACTTCGGTCGGGTGCGGGAGTCCGGGCTGGGCGCGATGAAGGACCAGCGGATCAGTATTCGCACCGTCCTCACACCGAGATTGCGGAACTCCTGCATCGTCCCGGACGGGTTCTGGAGCAACGCGACATCGTCCTCGAACACCGACACCTGGCCGCCGGACGCGCTCGCGGGTGCGGGGATGGCGATCAGCAGCGCCGCAACCGCGAGGGCGGTCACGACGGCCGTTCTCCCTGCTGTCAGCGTGGCTCGCATACCGGAATCAACCTCCCGCGGTGATCGAAGTTGCGCCCCCGTCAGGCACCTGACCGTGCGCCTCGCGGATCCCGCCGGATCGTAGCGACGCCCGCCACCGTCGCGAGCCGGTTGCGCGCCCGTCGGCGCCCACCTGCGGCTATCCGATCGAGACCGCCAGCGTCCGGCTGACCGCGGGCAGCAGCGAATCGCCGACGGCCCCCGAGAGATCGGGCGTCAGTCCGCCGACGCCGATGTCGGTCACCGGGTAGGACCACGCGAGCCGCACGGCTCCGCTCGCCGGGAGCGTCACCTGCCTCGTGAAGTAGCAGCTCTGGTTGAGGCTCGAGTAGGTGACGGTCGCGACGGTCAGCCACGGCCCGATCGACCCGCGCTGGTACTGGATCAGCGCCGTCTGCGGCTGCTGGGTGTCGAACAGCGCGTAGAAGGCCGGCCGCACGCATCCCCAGACGGTCACCGGCTTCCCGGGGGTCGCGCTGCCGGACGGCATGAATATCGGCAGGCGATACGCGTCGTACGCCGGCTTCGTGGAGCCGGGGGCGTAGACGCCGCAGCCGCTCGTGATCGGGGCGCTCGGGAAGTAGACGAGCCCGCTTGCGAAACCGCCGCATTCGGGCGTGCCGACGCTGGGGTTGGGGTCATAGAGCAGGTACTGCATCGTGCTCATGATCCGCGGGTTCTTCCACGACAGGTACTCGGCCCAGTTGTCGTAGTAGGCCTGGTTCGCGGGGGAGACGTAGTGCTCGCTGCGGTTCGGCGGGTTGGTGATGTAGCCGTACTCGGTGTCCCACACCGGGAACTGGGTTGGGGACCCGTATGCGCGCTGGACGTGATCGAGTGCTCTGATCAGGTTCGGGAGCTGAGCGAAGCCCGCGAAGTTGGGGTTGTGGTACGAGGTCTGGGTCGGCGGCAGGCCGCCGTCGGGTCCGAGCGGGTACGGATGGACAGAGACGCCGCTCGCGCCCCACAGCGCCAGGTTCTGCGACCGG
Organism: uncultured Solirubrobacterales bacterium; assembly: GCA_963770735.1. Lineage (GTDB taxonomy): Bacteria > Actinomycetota > Thermoleophilia > Solirubrobacterales > Solirubrobacteraceae > Palsa-465. The sequence continues at coordinate 586,251 of CAVYRB010000004.1, forward strand.
AACCGCTTCGCGGCCTTCGCCGTCGTCGGGCAGCCCCGGGCCTTGGCGGCGGCGCCGCGATACGGGTGATAGTGCGGGTCCAGGCAGTACAGCTCGCGGACGAATTCGAGCGGCGGCGTCTCGCCGTAGGCGCCGGGGAGCCCGGTCTTGTGCTTCGACGGGATGTGCGATCCGTGCGCGGCGAGCGCCCCGATCAGGATCGTGTCGTTGCCGTGGCCGGTCGCGTGCAGCGCACGCCAGCCGGCGCTGATCAGGCCGCGGTACATCACCGGCGCGTACAGCACGTTCGAGTGGTCGATCCCCTGCGGGGAGAGGTCCTCGCCGAAGTTCGGCTCGTTGTAGAGCTCCCACGTGTGCACCGACGGGTAGCGCTTGGCGACCGCCCGCACGAACAGCCCGTACTCCTTCGCCGAGGGCATGAACGCGAACTCGTAGTTGTACTTAGCGCCGTACTTCTGCGGGTTCTTTCCCTGCGCCCACAGCGGCGCGAACGCCGTCGGCGTGAACATCAGCTGGATGCCGTCGATCTGCGCGTAGTGCACGATCTCGTCGTACGCCGACCACGCCCCGGCGGGGTACGCGTTCGGGTCGCCGGCGTTGAAATTCGGCCGCGTCCGGGATTTCGGATTGGGCGCGATGAACGACCAGCGGACGTTCATCCGGACCATCGTGACGCCGAGATGGCGAAGCTCCTGAAGCGTGCCCGCGGGGTCGTGTAGGAGCGCGGTGTCGTCCTCGAACAGCGACTCCTGCGCGTCCGAGGCAAACGCCGCCGGCGCCGAGGCGAACGCGAAGGTCGCGGCGATCAGAGCGAGCGCCAGGAGCGCTCTACGAGCTTTCGGCATCGGTCAGTCAACCTCCAGGAGCGCGTCGAGGGCGCCCGCCGTGGCCGGCGGCGCCGGCGTCAGCCGGCCGTGATGTGGACCGCGAGGCTGTGGATCGTGGGTCCGTGCGGGTACGACCACGCGAGTCGCACCGTGCCGCTCGACGGGAACCGGACGCTGGTGTCGAAGTAGCCATTCCGGTTTGTGATCGGCACCGTACGGATCAACCTGAACCCTCGCTTACCGGAATCGAACTCGATCCGAACGTGTTGCGGGCCCGGCGCGTAGTGCGCCGGCCGCACGCAACCCCAGACCGTCAGCGGGTTTCCGTTCGACGCGTTCGTCGAGGGCAGGAAGATCGGCAGCCGGAACGCGCCGTAGGACGGCTTCAGCGTTCCGTCCAGGAACTCGAGCCCGGTGTCGAAGTGCGAGGCGCTCGGTGGCGGGTCGCTGAGCAGGTACTGGTTGTAGGAGCGAATCCGCGGGTCGCTCCAGCTGATGTATTCGGACCAGTTCAGGTAGGCGGCGGCGCGGACGAGTGGCGGGCCGAGCGGGGTGGGCGGGTTTGTCTTGTAGCCGAACTCCGTCGAGTACAGGTCGAAGCGCTTGCTCTGGCCGTAGGCGTGCTGGATCGAGTCGAGCGTCTTCTCCAGATGCGGCAGGTTGGCGAGGTCGGCGTAGTCGGGCTGGTTCGGTTCCACGACGTTCGGAGCGAGCGAGCCCTGCGGATACGGGTGGACCGCGACGCCCGTCGCCTGGAACAGTGCCGGGTTCTGGCTCGGGAACTGCTTGGACGCCGACGGGGTCGACGGGCAGCCGCGCTCGGTCGCAGCCGTTCCCTGCAGCGGCCGCAGATTCGAGTCCACGCAGTACAGCGCGCGGACGAACCGCAGCGGGACCATGCCGGAGAAGTTCCCGGGGTTGTCGCCGGTGGTGCGGCCGCGCGGGGCGAGCTCGCCGAACAGGATTCGGTCGCTGCCGTGACCGGTGTCGTGAAGCGCGGCCCAGGCGCTGTCGACCAGCCCGCGGTAGAGGGCCGGCGCCACCTCGACCGTCGAGTGGTCGATCGCCTGCGGGGCGAGCTCAGGGCCGTAGTTGGGTTCGTTCCAGACCGACCAGAAGCTGACGCGAGGTAGCGGGCTCGACGCGCCCGGGGGCGTGTAGTGGCCGCTGTAGCGAACGCCGAGCGCATGCACGAACGCCCCGAACGCGGCGGCGTTCGGCTTCCAGACGTAGGGCAGGCCTCCGGCAGGCTCCCCGCTTCCGGTCGCCCAGGTCGGGACCGGCGAGCCCGGATCGAGAATCACGCCGATGCCACGGGCCTTCGCGTCGAGCACGACGTTGTCGTACGGCGCCCACTTCGACGCGGGGTACGAGGACGGTGAGGAGCCGTCGAGGCCGGCCGGGGGGGAGGTGGCGGTCGGGTCGGCCACGAGGCCCGCGAACGGCACCGTAACGCGAACGTAATCGACTCCCAACGAACGGTACGTATCCAGCGCCGGTCCCGGCGCCGTCAGCAGGCGCGCCGGATCGCCGAAGATCGAGATCATCGACGGTCGCGGGGGCGGCGCGGCCTTCTGCGGCGCAGGCGGAGCGGTCGTGGTCGTCTGAATCGTCGTCGCCGTGGGCTTCTTCTTGGACCCGCCACAGCTGGCGACGAGCAGCACGACGAGCGCGGCGATAGCCACGGCTCCGAGGAGCTTCAGGTGTCGTCTGGGTGCGGACATTCGTTACCGATGGAGCGCGGGAAGGCGCGAGAGAATAACGTTGCCCCGGCACACGATGCGCAAAACCATGTCCTTATTAACGGTCGTGGTCGCGCTTGGTGCGGTTTCGCAGTCTGTTTTTCTCACGCCCGTCGCCACCGCCGGGGTCTCTCCGGTGGTCCAGGACTGCAACACGCACGCGCAACTGACCCGCCATTACAGCGTTGCGCAGCTGCGCAACGCGCTCGCGACGATGCCCGTCGACGTCAAGGAGTACACGAACTGCGGCGACGTGATCCAGCAGGCGCTGCTGGCCGAGGTCGGATCGATTCACGGACACGGGGGATCGGGGCAGGGAGGCGGCTCGTTCCTCCCGACCTGGCTGATCGTCGTGCTGGCGCTGCTGCTGGTCGGCGGCGCCGGCTTCGGGGTGTACGCGTGGCGGCAGCGCGGCAGCGGGCCGCCGCCGAGCTGAGGTCACCGGAGCCTCTCTACACTCCGAGGACGTGGCTTCAGAGCGCCAGATCAGCGTCGGCGGCGTCCCGATCGGCGGTGGGGCCCCCGTCGTTGTGCAGACGATGACGAAGACCGAGACCGCCGACCTCGCGGCGACGATGAAGCAGGTCCGGACGGTCGCGGAGGCGGGCGCCGACATCGTGCGCGTCGCCGTGCCGCGCGAGAAGGACGTCGAGGCGCTGGTGACGATCGTGCGCGAGTCGCCGATCCCCGTGATCGCCGACATCCACTTCAACCACACGCTGGCGTTGAAGGCGCTCGACGCGGGCGCCCACTGCGTGCGGATCAACCCGGGCAACATCGGCGGTCCCGAGAAGGCCGGCGTCGTCGTCGAGCGTGCCAAGCAGCTCGGGACGCCGCTGCGGATCGGCGTCAACTCAGGCTCGTTGCCGGCTCACCTGCGCGAGCTCGAGTTCACGAACCCAGTCGAGGCCCTGGTCACCGCTGCGGTCGAGTACGTGGCGCTGATGGAGCAGCTCGACTTCGACAACTTCAAGGTCTCGATGAAGTCGACCAGCGTCCCGAACACGATCGCCTCGAACCGGCTGCTGGCCGAGCGGATCCCGTATCCGCTCCACCTCGGGATCACCGAGGCCGGGACGAAGTGGTCGGGCTCGCTGAAGTCGGCCGTCGGCCTCGGGACGCTGCTCGCCGACGGGATCGGCGACACGATCCGGATCTCGCTCTCGACCTTCCACGCCGAGGAGGAGGTCAAGGTCGCATGGGAGATCCTGAAGGCGCTGAAGCTGCGCGAGCGTGGCCCGGTGCTGATCGCGTGCCCCACCTGCGGACGGCTGCAGTTCGACATGGACACGGTGGTCGCGGAGATCGAGCGCCGACTCGAGGCGTACGAGGATCCGATCGAGGTCTCGGTGCTCGGCTGCGCCGTGAACGGGATCGGCGAGGCGCGCCACGCCGACTTCGGGATCACCGGCGCCAAGGACATGGGGATGATCTACTCCCGCGGCGAGCCTCTGAAGAAGGTCCCGACCGAGCGGCTCGTCGACGAGCTGTTCGCTGAGATCGACAACTACTACGCCGCGGGCAAGCAGGTCGTCCGCGACGAGACGCAAGCAGCGGCCGCGCGAGCGTGGCTGGCCGAGAACGAGGACGCGACCGCGATGACCCCGGAGCGGCTGGCCGCGCTCGAGGCCGAGGCGGCGCGGCTGGATGAAGACGCCTCGCCAGTCGCGGGGCGGCGGTTCACGCGGGCCTAGCGCCCGCGGCTGTCGAGCTCAGTAGACCGGGATCGCGCGGCTGACCGTGGTGTCGAGCCCGTGGCGGACGCCGTACGCCTGCAGGTAGATCCCGTAGCCGACATCCATCGCGAGCAGCACGACGACGGTTGCGATCGCCAGCCGCCGCCTGCCTCGCAGCACGTGCGCGGACGCGACGTAGAACACGGGAGCGGCAAGGAAGATGATCCGGCCCCAGTCGTACGCGTAGGTCATCGACGCCACGCATAGGGCGACCAGCACCAGCCCTCGTCGCGCGAACCGCATGTCGCGCAGCGCAAACGGCGCGAGCAGCCACAGCGGGCCGTACGCGTACGCGAGCCGGCGCAGCTCGACCGGGGCGTTGCCGCCGCTCAACGCGGTCCGGACCATGTCCCACCGCGCGGTGAAGAACGGGCCCGAGTAGCCCGGCTCCAGCTGCCGTCCGACGGCGTCGATCGAGAGACGCAAGCCGACGTACGCGGCGACGGGCAGGGACGCGCACAGCACCGTGTCCCTGAGCGCGTCGCGGTCGAACAGCCGCTCGGCCCAGACCGCGTACGCGAACGGGACCAGGAACACGGTCGACTCTCTGACCGTGACCCCGAGCAGCAACGTCACGGCCAGCGCGATCCGCTGGCGCCGCACGATGAACAGGGTGCCGAGGATCATCACGAGCACCGACACCGAGTCGATGTCGCGCCCGTGGCGGACGAGCGCCACCAGCAGGTTCGGCGACAGCGCGAAGCCGACGCAGAGCCCGATCGCGAGCCGTGGACCGGAGCCGAACTGGACCAGCAGCGCGTACAGCGCGCCGGCGCTCGCTCCGATCGCGAGCAGCGTGATCAACGTGAACGAGGCCGCGTGCGAGAACGGCAGCACGTGCACCAGCCAGGGCACCCCGATCCGGTAGGCGTACGGGAAGTTGTGAGGACCTCCGGGGTGCGTCGCCATCCGCTCGTAGAACGGCTCGTCGCCTGTCAACCGCGACTCGTGGCGGATCACCGCGTCGATCAGCGCGACCAGCGCGAAGCAGCCTGCTCCGACGAGCACCGGCGCGGGGACCCGAGCGGTCCACGCTGGGCTGTAGCGGACGGGGGTAGCGCCAGGCGAATGGGGCATTTCTCAGAACCGAGCGGGGCGGCGATTCTGTCAAGGTCCGCGGCGATGGCGATCGCCCTGCTGACTACGTATCTGGCCGGCTACCGGACCCCGCTGTACGAGCGGCTGGCCGAACGCCACGGCGTCGAGGTGCTCTGCTTCGGCGGCGGTGAGCGGTACGTCCCGGCGTGGTTTCGCGACCTCGACGCCCAGCTCGCGTCGGCGCCCTTCCCTGCCAGGCGACTGCGCGGGGCGTCGGAGGCGTTCGCGCTGGGCGGCCGCTACGACGCCGTGATCGCACCGTTCGCCGGCGGCTCCGTGCTTCCGGCGGCGTACGCGGGCGCGCGGCGATCGCGGACGCCGTTCGTGCTGTGGGCCTCGGTGTGGTCGCAGCCACGGTCGGTCGCGCACGCGCTGACGCTCCCGCTGACCCGTCACATCTACCGCGACGCGGACGCGGTGATCGCGTACGGAGAGCACGTGCGGCGGTTCGTCGCGGCGATCAGAGGCCGCGACGACGACGTCTTCGTCGCGCCGCAATCGGTCGAGCCGGAGCTGTTCGCCCGCAGCGTCAGCGCCGAGGAGATCGCGTCGTTCCGGACACGCCACGGGCTCGGCGAAGGGCCACTCGCGATCTACGTCGGGCGCCTGGTCGGAGAGAAGGGCGTCGGGGTGCTGCTCGACGCGTGGCCGCAGGTCGCGGCGCGCTCCGGCGCCACGCTCGTCCTGATCGGCGACGGCCCGATCGCAGACCGTGCTCGCACCACCCCGGGCGCGCGGCTGCTCGGCCCGCTCGCGCGCCCGCAGCTCCCCGCCGCCTACGCGGCGTCCGAGCTGGCGATCCTCGCCTCGATCCCGACGGCGCGGTTTCGCGAGCCCTGGGGGCTCGTGTGCAACGAGGCGATGCACCAGGGCCGGCCGATGGTCGCGACCGACGCGGTCGGGGCGGTCGCCGGCGGGCTCGTGCGCGACGGCGAGACGGGGCTGGTCGTGCCAGCGAACGACCCTGCCTCGCTCGCCCGCGCGCTCGAGCGGCTGCTGAGCGACGGCGCGGTCCGCGCCCGTCTCGGCGCCGCCGCCAGGGAGGCCGTTCGCCCCTACACCTACGAGGCGATGGCCGAGGCGTTCGACCGGGCGCTCGCGACCGCGATCAAACCGTCGCCCACGGGTCCCTGAAACAGCCGGTGGCTCAGCCGTAGGATCGGGTTCACGACGAGCCGCCCGCCGGTCCCCACGACCGGGGGGAAGCAGGTGCAGATCGTCTCGAGTTCGTACCCGGCGCCATCGAGCGTCCGTGCGAGCGTGCGGGGCCCGTAATAGGTGCGGTGGTCGGGATGGACCGATTCACCGCCGGCGAGCGCCCGCGCGCCGATCTTCGGACAGCAGGCGTTCGGCACGGTCACGCACAGCCGCCCGCCGGGGCGCAGCAGCCGTCCGCAGCCGCGCAGGAACAGGTCGGCATCCGGGACGTGCTCGAGCACCTCGCCGGCGACCACGAGGTCGTATGCGGCTTGGTGGCCGTGCGGCAGCTCGGTGGAGACGTCGGCGTGGACGAACGGCCGCCCCGGGAAGGCGTCGCGCAGGAGCGCCAACGCGTCCGCGTCGACGTCGAACCCGGTGACGTCGGCCACCCGCAGCAGTCGGGCGTGAAGTAGCGCCCCGGCGTCGAGCAGCTCGCGGGTGTAGGGGCTGTCCGCGCACCCGAGATGGGCGACGCGCCCGACTCCCGGCCGAGCACAGAGCGCCTCGAGCCATCCGGCGCGGTCCTCGACCAGCGGCATCCGCAGCCGCTCGCCTCCGTGCATTTCCGCCGAACAGGCACCCACGACCCGAGCGAGCGTACTGCGGCCGGGGCTAGAGCTCGTCGAGCGCCCGCCGCGCGCGGTCGTGCGCGTCCTTGGCCGCGTCCTCCCGCTCGCGCGCGGCGGCGAGCGCCTGCTCCGCCTCGTCGAGCTGCCCCGCAGCGCGGTCTCGCCGTTCGTCCGCCACCCTGACGGCGCGCTGCGCCCGCTCGAGACCCCGGCGTGCGGCGGCCTCCGCCTGTCGGGCGGCCTTCAGTTTTGCGGCGCGCTCGTCGTCGGCCGGGTTCCGGGGCGCCGCGCGCCGCGGCGTGACGGCGCCGCTCCCGAGCGCGCCGAGCCCGACGTGGCGGAGCTCGCGGACCAAGCACCCGTCCCGCACCTCGCCCCGCGCCTGCTCGTCGATCGCCGCCGCGTGCAGGGTCTCGGCGACCTGCTCGAGCTTCGCCGAGGAGAGCTCGTGTCCCTCGGAGCTGAGGAGGCCGCCGGCCTTGGCCGTCAGCCCATCGAGTGCCGTGCGCTCGGCATCGGCCGCGCGCCGCAGCTCACCGGCGTCGGTGCGGCCCCCGAGCACGTCCTCCTGCGCCTTCTGCAGCGCGTCGCCCGCGGCGAACAGGGCGTCGAGCTCCCGTGCCTGGGTGCGAACGATCTGGTTGACGGCCCACGCAGCGATCGACGGCTTGCGGAGCTTCGCCACCTCCGCGGCCTCGTCGCCGCGCCCATCCTGACGTAGGCGCTTGACGAGCGCGTTGCGCTCGTCGGTGAACCGCTCGAGCGCGAGCCCGTAGAGGTCGCGGGAATCCATCACGGACGCCATCGGGAGGGCATGGTCGAGATCGCCGTCGCTTCTCGACCATGCCCCTCCCGGGCGGGTCTACGAGGCCGCCGCGTACAGCTCCGCGACCTTGGGCCAGTTCACGACGTTCCACCAGGCGTCGAGGTAGTCGGGGCGGCGGTTCTGGTACTTGAGGTAGTACGCGTGCTCCCAGACGTCGACTCCGAGCAGCGGTGCCTGGCCGGAGGAGATCGGGCTGTCCTGGTTGGGGGTCGAGACGACCGCGAGCCCGGACCCGTCGTGGACGAGCCACGCCCAGCCGGACCCGAACTGGCCGACTCCTGCGGCCTTCAGCTTTCCCTTGAACTCGTCGAACGAGCCGAACGCGGCGTCGATCGCGGCGCCCAGGTCGCCGTCGGGCTGGCCGCCACCGCTCGGCGACATCCACTCCCAGAACAGCGAGTGGTTGTAGTGGCCGCCGGCGTTGTTGCGGACCGCGTTCCGCTTCTCCTCCGGAATCGCCTGAAGGTTCTGGAGCACCTCCTCGACCGGCTTGTCGGCCCACTCGGTGCCCTCGAGGGCCTTGTTCGCGTTGGTCACGTACGCCTGGTGATGCTTGTCGTGATGCAGATGCATCGTCTCGTCGTCGATCGTCGGCTCGAGCGCGTTGTAGTCGTATGGGAGGGGCGGCACCTCGAACGCCATGCGGGGCTCCTTGAAGTCGCTTTGACCTAGACCGCTCTTCTATCACTCCCGGGTAGCCTTCGCCCCCCGATGACTCGTCTGTCCTCGTACTTCCTGCCGACCGAGCGCGAGGCTCCCGCCGACGCGGAGGCGATCAGCCACATCCTGATGGTGAGGGCCGGACTGATCCGCCAGGTCGGCGCGGGGCTGTGGAGCTGGCTGCCCGCCGGCTGGCGGGTCGAGCAGCGGGTCATGCAGATCGTGCGCGAGGAGATGAACGCGATCGGCGGCCAGGAGATGCTGATGCCGGTGCTGAATCCGGCCGACGTGTGGCGGCGAACGGGACGCTACGCGATCGACGAGCTGTTCAAGCTCCAGGACCGCAAGGGCGCGGACATGGTGCTCGCCCTCTCCGCCGAGGAGATCGTCACCCAGCACGTCGCCGCCGCCGTGCGCTCCTATCGCAACCTGCCGCTGATCCTCTACCACTTCCAGACCAAGGAGCGCGACGAGCTGCGGCCGCGCGCGGGGGTGCTGCGCACCCGCGAATTCATCATGAAGGACGCCTACACCTTCGACCGCGACCGGGAGGGGCTCGACGCCGCGTACGACAAGCACGTCGCCGCCTACGACCGGATGATGGACCGCTGCGGGCTCGAGTGGTACCGGGTCGAGGCCGACGTCGGCGTGATGGGCGGCTTCGGTGCGCACGAGTACATGGCGCCCTGCCCGGCCGGCGAGAACGAGGTCGCGCTGGCCGCCGGCTACGCCGCGAACGTCGAGGTCGCCAGCGCCGAGCCGCAGCCGGTGACGCTGCCGCCGCGGCAGGACGCGCCCGAGCTCGTCGACACCCCGGGGATGACGACCGTCAACGACGTCGCCCGGGCGCTCGAGGTGCCGCAGGGCGCGCTGCTGAAGGCGTTCCCCGTGATCGTCGACGACGACGCGATCAAGCTCGTGGTCGTCCGCGGCGACCACCAGGTCAACGAGATCAAGCTCCAGATCGCGCTCGGTCAGGACTTTCGCCCCGCCCACCCCGACGAGGTCGAGCGGCGGCTCGGGCCACCGGGGTTCATCGGGCCGGTCGGCGCCGAGGTGCCGGTCCTGCTCGACGAGGCGGTGGGCGTGGACGGGCGCGGGTCATATGTCGCGGGCGCCAACCGCCCCGACGCCCACCTCCGCGGTGTCGAGCCGGGACGCGACTTCTCCTACGAGACGGTCAACGTTCGCTCGGTCGTGGAGGGGGACACGATCGACGGCTCGGTGATCAGGATCGAACCCGCGATCGAGGTCGGGAACCTGTTCAAGCTCGGCACCCGCTACTCCGAGCCGCTGCAGGCGACCTACCTCGACGAGTCCGGCGACGAGCAGCCGATCTGGATGGGCTCGTACGGCTTCGGGCCGGCGCGCGCGGCCGCCGCGGCCGTCGAGCAGTACGCCGACGAGCAGGGGATCTCGTGGCCGCGGACGCTGGCGCCGTTCGACGTCGAGCTGGTCGTGCTCGGCCAGCAGGGCAGCGACGAGCGGCGAGTGGCCGACCGGCTGTACTCGGAGCTGCGCGACCACGGGCTCGAGACCCTGTACGACGATCGCGACTCGGGTCCCGGCGAGAAGTTCACCGATGCCGAGCTGCTCGGCTGTCCGGTACGGGTGACTGTCGGTCGCAAGGCGCTCGCGGCGGGTGAGGTAGAGCTCCAGATCAGGCGGGGCCGCGAGTCGCGGACGATCCCGATGGAGGGGGCCGCGGAGGCGATCGCGGAGGTGTGGCGGGGGCTCCCTTGAGCCCGCGACTCACCCCCAAGCGCCCTGTTCGGCCTCGATCGCTCCGGACCGGCGCCGGAGCAGACGCTCTCGGGGCGGCCGCTCAATCCCTGGACGATCCCGAACGCGATCGGCTTCGCGCGGCTCGCCGGGATCCCGGTGTTCCTCGTGATCGCGTTTTCGACCGACGACGGTCGCAGCACGCTTGCGGCGACGCTGTACGCGGTGATCGGGTGGGCCGACTACCTCGACGGGTTCGTCGCCAGGCTCACGGGCCAGTACAGCCGGCTCGGGGCGCTGCTGGACCCGATCGTCGACCGCGCGCTGGTGATCTCGGGGATGGCCGTCTGCTGGCACTTCGAGCTGCTGCCGCGGTGGGCGATCGCGCTCGTGATCGCGCGCGAGCTGTTCGTGCTGGTGATGAGCCGATACGGGATCCGCCGGGGCGTCGAGCTGCGGATCAATTGGCCCGGGCGGCTCGGCGTCGCGCCGACGCTCGGGGCGCCGTTCTTCGCGATGCTGGGGGTGCATTGGTTCGCTCTGTTCTGCCTGTATCTGGGGCTGGCGCTGTCGATCATCTCGACCGTGATGTACGTTCGCGATGGGCTCCGGCAGCTACGTGCACACAAACTCTCAAGCTCAGCTTGACCCTCCGAACGGGCGGGTTATACTGGCGGCTCGCGCATCCTTATCCCTGGACGGGAGGACCGAATGGACACGTTTCCCGACCTCGGCTCGCTCACCGACTCCGAGCTCAAAGAGCTGATCAAGCAGCTGACCGAGGACGAGATGGAAATCTCATACAAACGGCGGATCCTCCACGGCAAGATCGACATTCTGCGCGCGGAGCTCGTTAACCGGCTGCGCAAGAAGGACGAAAGCGGAGAGCTGGTGATCACGGGTGCGGACGTACAGCAGCTCAGCGACATCCTTGCCGGGCGCGTTCCCGCCGCGGGGGCGGACTGAGCTCACGTTGGTGGCACTGCACTGCTCCGAGTGCGGCTTCACCAACGGCGAAGGCGCTTCCTACTGCTCGCAAGTGCGGGGCGTTTCTCGGCCAGCCCGAGACGCGAGCACTCCGACAACCGCCACGTACCGGATCGGCGAGACCGGTGAGCTCGAGGAGATCGAATTGGAGGACGTAGTGGCCGGCGGGGCGGCGCTCGTGATCCGCGCGGGCGGTGGACGCGCGGGGGAGAGCTTCGCGCTCGACGGCGACCGGCTGACGATCGGCCGGCGGCCCGAGTCAGACATCTTCCTCGACGACGTGACCGTCTCCCGCGATCATGCGGTGCTGGTCCGCCGCGGCGGCGAGTACCACCTCGACGACTGCGGCTCGCTGAATGGAACCTACGTCAACCGCTCGAGGATCGAGTCGCACCATCTCACCGACGGCGACGAGCTCCAGATCGGCAAATACAAGCTCGCGTACTTCAGCCGCTGATGGCCACTTCCGAGACAACCGCCCACGGAAGCTCGCCCGAACCGCCGGCCGGGGGCGACGAGGAGCGCCCGCGCCAGAAGGCCGTGACGATCGGCGCGGTCTGCAAGGCGCTGCGGCAGGAGTTCCCTGAGATCTCGATCTCGAAGATCCGCTACCTGGAAGACCAGAAGCTGCTGTCCCCGCGACGCACTCAGGGCGGCTACCGCCTGTACACGCAGGGGGACATCCAGCGGCTGCGAACGATCCTGAGGCTGCAGCGGGACGAGTTCCTGCCGCTGCGGGTGATCCGCTCGGAGCTCGCGGCGGGGCGCACCGACCGGGATGTCGCGGCGCCAGGTGACGGCCGCACCCTGCGCCGGGAGCTCGTCGGCACGCCCAACGCCGGCGCGCTGTACTCGCTCGACGACGTCTGCGAGGAGACCGGCGCCGACCCTACGCTGGTTCGTGAGCTCGTCGAGTTCGGGGTGATCAAAGGGGAGACGAGGGCAGGCGTCCGGTACTTCGAGGAGACCGACCGGGAGATCGTCCGGGCGGTGTCGGAGCTGGCGCGCTACGGCGTCGGCGGGCGAAACCTGAGGGTCTTCCGCAGCTCGGCCGACCGCGAGGCGCAGCTGCTTCAGAGCATCCTCGCGCCGGCGCTGCGCTCGCGGAATCCCGAGCGCCGCAAGGAGGCGATCGAGGCGCTCGAGAACCTCGCGTCGGTGACCACGCACCTGAAGCACCTGTTGCTGATCCGCGACCTTCGCAAGATCGCGACCTGACGCCCGACCGGTAGACGCTGTGGACCTGCGCGCGTTCATCCGCGACATCCCGGACTTTCCCGAGCCCGGGATCGTGTTCAAGGACATCACGCCGCTGCTGCTCGATCCACGGGCGCTCGACGACGCCGTCGTCGGGCTCGCGCGGATGGCCGAGCCGCTCGAGGTCGACCTCGTCGTCGCGCCCGAGGCGCGGGGGTTCATCCTCGGCGGTGCGCTCGCCCGCGAACTCGGCGTCGGCTTCGTGCCGGCGCGTCGGCCGGGCAAGCTCCCGCACGAGACGGTCAGCACCGAGTACGCACTCGAATACGGGATCAACGCGCTCGAGATGCACGCCGACTCGCTCGCCGGCGGCGCCCGGGTGCTGGTCCACGACGACCTGCTCGCCACCGGGGGCACCGCCGCGGCGCTGTGCGAGCTGGTCGAGAGCTTCGGCGCCGAGGTGGTCGGATGCGGCTTCCTGATCGAGTTGAGCTTCCTCGACGGCCGTGAGCGGCTGGCGCCACGACACGTGTTCGCGCTGGTCGGCTTCGACGACTGATGCCGTCCTCGAAGCGCACCCGCACGGTGAGCGCGTCGCCGGACCAGGTCTGGGAGGTGATCGCCGATCCACATCACATGCCGCGATGGTGGCCCGGGGTCAAGCGGATGGAGGACGTCAGCGAGGAGCACTGGACGCAGGTGTTCCAGACCAAGAAGGGCCGTGCGGTGCGGGTCGACTATCACCTGCTCAAGTCCGATCCGCCGGGTCCGGGTGGCGACCCGCCCGGGCTGCGGACCTGGGAGCAGGAGATCGAGGGAACGCCGTTCGAGCGGGTGCTCGCCGAGTCGATCACCGAGCTACTGATCGAGCCCCAGGACGCCGGCACCCAGGTGACGCTGATCCAGCGCCAGAAGCTGCGCGGCTACTCGCGGACCGGCGGGTTCCTGCTGCGCCGGGCGACCAAGGACCGGCTCGACGAGGCGCTGAAGGGCCTCGACGGGATCGTTACACCCCGCTGAGCGCGCCCTCGAGCACGATCGTCCCCGGGCTCTTCGGGTTCGACTGCTTCTCGAGCGTCACCAGCAGCTTCCCGAAGTGCGACGCGTTGGTGGGGAGGCCGCCGGCGGTCTGCAGTCGGCCGTTGGTGCCCACCCCGGGGTTCACGAACCCGAGGATCTTGCTGTCGGTCGGCGAGTTGTAGAGCCACACGGCGTACGCGTTCGGTGGCTTCTTGGTGTTCGCGGCGAGCCCTTGGGCGACGATCGCGATCCCCTTCTTGCCCTGCGAGCGCAGAACCTCGGCGATCCCCTTCGCGGAGCCGCCCGACGGCGGGTTCAGATTGATCTGGGCGATCACCTGTGGCGTCGTGGTCGAGGTCGACGCCGTGGACCCCGTGGTCCGCGTCGACACGGAGGCCGCCGTGGAGGTGTTGTTCTTGCTGCTACCGCCGCTGAGGACCAGGACCAGCACGACCGCGACCACGATCACGGCGCCGACCGCCAGCAGCACCGCGCCGCCGGTGCGGGAGGTGCGCCCGCCGGCCGCCTTCTCGCGCGGGGCGGAGGGCTCGCGCGATGCGGGCTCGGCCGCCTCGCTCGGCTCGCGCCGTGGGAACAGCGGGCGCCGGGCACTGGCGCCGGCGGGCACCGGCTCCTCGGCGTCCTCCGGCTCGTCATCGTGCAGAGCCGAGGGCCCGACCGGGATCTCCGGCAGCGGCTCGGAGGCGAGCGACTGCAGCTCGGAGGCGACGACGCGCGCCCAGGCACGTTCGCTCGGCGTGCTCGCGATGTGCTCGCGGACGTCGTCGGCGACGCGTGCGGGCAGCGCGCCGAGCAGATAGTCGGTGATCAGGGCCCGGCGCTCGGCCGGCACGCCGGTCCGCGGGCCGAGCGCGTCGAACGCCGCCAGGGCCCGCTCACGCACCCCAGCGCGGTCGATCGAGAGCAGCTTGGCGATCTCGTCGTATGTGCGGCCGCGCGTGAGCACGAGCTCGAGCACCGCGCGCTGGTCGGGCGGGAGGCTGTCTAGCGAGGCCATGCCCGCCTAGCGTAGCCACCGAACCCGCCGCATGACGCGGTATTTCCCGAAGAAATCAATAAGGTCACAGCGCCGTGAGCGACTCGGCCCCGATTACCACGCTTCCTGGTTTCGACTCCCTGTACGGGCTCGAGATCCTCGAGATCGGAGAGGAGCTGGCCCGGGCTCGGGTCCGAGTACGAGACGACCTCAAGCAGCCGATGGGACTCGTGCACGGCGGGGTCTACGCCGCGACCGCCGAGAGCCTCGCGTCGATCGCGACCGCGGTTGCCGTCGGCGGCGATAACAAGTTCGCGACCGGGCTTTCGAACCAGACTAGCTTCCTCCGGCCGATCACCGAGGGGACGATCCACGCGACCGCGGTCCGCAAGCACCGCGGCCGGACGACCTGGGTGTGGGAGGTCGAGATGACCGACGACCAGGATCGGCTGTGCGTCCTGACGCGAATGACGATCGCGGTCAGGGAGCGGACGTAGCCGGCGCGTGGCGGATGGTCGTCACGCTCGCCTGGTCGTGACTCGCGAAATAGCCCGACAGCACGGCGATCAGCCCGATCGCGAGCGCCAGCGAGACGAGCACGATCGCGACCCGCTCTAGCAGGCTCACTTGGCCAGTCGAACCGGCCGCCGGGCGCGCCGCCCGCCATTCGGCCTCGGGTCGACCGGGGTGCCGGCCGCCGCCGCGAGCTCCTCGATCGCCGAGCGGAGCTCGTCGGCGAGCACCTCGATGTCGGGGAGCCCGTCGTAGTCCGCGGTGAGCCCGAAGTTGAGCTGCCCGTTGTAGCTGAGGATCGCGATCCCGAGCGCCGTGTTGCTGGTCAGCGGCACCATCGGGAAGATCGCCTCGAGCCGCCGGCCGAGCAGGTACAGGGGAAGCTGGGGCCCCGGCACGTTCGTGACCACCACGTTGAACAGGCGCTGCCTGGCGGCAACGCGCGCCGCCTGCGAGACGATCGTCGGGGGAGCGAAACCGGAGAGCGCGGTGAGCACCTCGGCGCCGACGGCCTGGCCGGACTCCTTGAGCTCGCGCATCGCGGCGCTGATCGTGTTCAGCCGCCGGACCGGGTCGGTGATCCCGACCGGCAGCGTCGCCCAGATCGCGCTCACGCGGTTACCGAGTGCTCCCCGCTCGACGTCAGCGCGGGTCGAGACCGGCACCATCGCGCGGAGCTCGGCGCCGTCGGTCTCCTCGCCGTGCAGGCGCATGTACCGGCCCAGCGCACTCGTGACGACCGCCAGCACGACGTCGTTGACGGTCCCGCCGAGCTCGTTCTTGATCGCCTTGAACTGATTCAGATCGCTGCGCACCCAGGTGAACCGGCGGTGGGGGCCGATCGGGACGTTGAAGATGCTCGGCGGCGCCGGCTGAAGCCCCGCCCACGCCATCGCCCCGACCCCGACGAGCGCGTCCCCGACTCGCTTGAGCACGCCGCGGGGCCCCCGAACGCCGCCCGCACCCCTCGCACGATCTCGCCAGGGGCGGTGGCCCGCTCGAGCAGCGCGTCGGCCAGCAGCTGAGCGTCGTTCGGCACCGGCTTGGCGACCCAGTCGTGGTCCGGCCCGGCGACCGGCATCGGATCGGGCGAGGCATCGAACAGGACCGTCAAGATGTCGACGCCCGAGATCCCGTCGACGAGCGCGTGGTGGGTCTTGGTCAGCAGCGCGAACCGGTCGTCGGACAGGCCCTCGACGAGCCACAGCTCCCAGAGCGGCTTGGACCGGTCGAGCGCCTGCGAGAACACGCGGCCGGTCAATCGGCGCAGCTGCTGCTCGCCGCCGGGGCTCGGAAGCGCCGTGTCGCGGACGTGGTAGGCGAGGTTGAAATGCGGGTCGTCGACCCACACGGGGCGCCCCTGGCCGAGCGGCACGAACGCCAGCCGCTGGCGGTAGCGGGGCACGAGATGCAGGCGCGACTCGATCATCGCGAGCAGCTCCTCGTGCGTCGGCGGGGTGCCCTCCAAGATCGCGCAGCCCGCGACATGCATGTGGGCCCCGCCGCGCTCGAGATGCAAGAACGAGCTGTCGAGGCCGGTCAGACGGTCTGGATCACCCATCTGCGCGATTTTTACAGGATGTGCGCCTCGTCACACATATAACGGGCGGCTGTTGCCATGCTGACAACTTCGATTCGATCTGCCGAGTCGCCCCTGCCAGGTGCGGGGGCGAGCGGGGGACCCATTGCCGGGTGTGCGTACTTCCATCCGGCCGGGGCGAATCGGTCGCCTTGCGTATAGCTCGCTCGCGACCGTAGCGGTCAATCCGGCGCATCGCGCACGGAGGTCGCGAGCCCGACAGCTAACCCCGTAGGCGCCCGGTCGAAGAACCCAGGAGGTACCGATGAAACGCAGGCGAGTCCTGCGTGAATCGCGCCTGGCCTACGTGGCCGTGGGCGCGACCATGCTTGCAATTCCCGCCTCGGCGGCGGCGCTCGTGACGAGCGCGTCCGGTGAGGCTCCGAAACAGAGCCCGCAGATTTCTTCGAGCGCGCACGCCTCGGGCGGCGCCGCGGTCCGCCAGACGGGCCCGCGCGCCACGATCGCGCGCGTCCATGTCCGCCCGCGGTCGCTGACCGCGCTCGGCGGGCAGACGATCACGATCAGCGGTCGGGTCGCTCCCGGTCTGCCCTGGCGCCGGGTTCGGCTCGAGGCCGGCCGCGGACACGGGTGGTCGACGATCGCCAACTCCCAGACCGGCTCCCACGGCGGCTTCAAGGTCCGCTACCGGACCGGCGCCCTCGGCGGCGAGGTCCTGCGCGTCGTCGTCGGGGGCGGCCATGGGAGCCGGGCGGTCTCGGCGCGCGCCGGATCCCTGACCGTCCTTCGCGAGAGCGTCGCGTCCTGGTACGACGACGCCGGCGGCACCGCGTGCGGCTTCCACGCCTACTACGGCGTCGCCAATCGCACGCTCCCGTGCGGCTCGAAGGTCACGTTCGTACGCGGCGGCCGCCGCGTCAACGCGGTCGTCGACGACCGCGGGCCGTTCGTCGACGGCCGCGACTGGGACCTGAACCAGAACACCGCGAGCGCGCTCGGGTTCGACGGTGTGGAGACGATCTGGTCCTCGATGTAGGCGGGTGATGAGCCGTCCGGGGCGGCTCGTAGCCTCGACCGAATGGACGAGCGCTGCGTGGCGCATCTCGACATGGACGCGTTCTACGTGTCGGTCGAGTTGCGCCGCCGTCCCGAGCTCGCCGGTCTGCCGGTGATCGTCGCCGGTAGCGGGCCCCGAGCGGTGGTGACCACGGCCTCGTACGAGGCCAGGCGGTTCGGTGTCGGCTCCGCGATGCCGGCCGCCAGGGCCCGCCGGCTGTGCCCCGACGCCGTCGTGCTGACGCCCGACTTCGCGTACTACCGGGAGGTCTCTCGGCGGGTGATGTCGATCGTTCGCGGCCACGTCGCGCAGGTCGAGGTGGTCGGGCTCGACGAGGTGTACATGGAGCTGACCGGGGTTCCAGAGCAGCCGGATGACTCGCGCGCCGCCGATTCAGGCGAGCCAGGATGGCGAGCGGGCGGCCGGCGCGAGACTGTGGCGCGGCTGATCGGGGCGGAGATCGAGCGCGAGACGGGCCTCGGCTGCTCGGTCGGGATCGGGCCCAACAAGCTCGTCGCGAAGGTCGCATCCGACGCGGAGAAGCCACGCGGGTTCGTCGTCCTGAGCCGCGAGCGGGCGTGCGAGCGGTTCCATGGCTCCCCGTGCGGGCTGGTCCCCGGGATCGGGCCGAAGACCGCCGAGCGGTTGCGCTCACGCGGGATCGCCACGCTCGGCGGGCTCGCCGGGGCGCCGCCGGCCTCGCTGACCGAGGCCTTTGGGCCGAGGATGGGCGCCGAGCTTCAGCGCCGCGCGCGGTTCGAGGACGACTCGCCCGTCACCCAGGAGCGCAAGGTGGTCTCGGAGTCAAGGGAGACGACGTTCGATCGCGACATCTCGTCGATGGCCGAGCTCGAGAGGATTCTCGACGGGCTGACGCGACGGCTGTGCGAGACACTCACCACCCAGGGACGCCGAGGGCGAACGATCGGAATCAAGATCCGGCTCGACGACTTCTCGACGCATACTCGGGCGCGGACGCTGCCGGCGCCGGTGGCCGCCGCCGAGCGCGTCTCGCCGGTGGCCCTCGAGCTGCTCAGGCGTTTTGCTCCGGCGCGGCCGGTGCGGCTGCTCGGGGTGCGGGTCGCCGGGCTCGAGCACGGCGAGGGCCGCACGGTCGAGCAATTGACCCTCTCGATGTAACGGAAATGCTCGCTTTCGCGGCGGCGCGCGGCGTATGCTGCCCGTGAGTGCGCCAATGACGTCGATTGCGAATTTTCTGCGCGGCACGGACAAAGAATTCTTCGACCTGTTCGAGCGGGCGGGGCAGAACCTCGCGCGGGCGGCGCTGCTGCTCGACGAGATGCTCGCCGAGTACCCGGAGCGCCGGGCACTGGCCGAGGACATCCTCGGCTGCGAGCGCGACGGCGATCAGATCACGCACGAGATCATCCGCCGCCTGAATCAGACGTTCGTCACCCCGATCGACCGCGAGGACATCCTCCAGCTCGCCTCGGCGCTCGACGACATCGTCGACTACACCGAGGAGGTCGCCGACTACCTCGGGCTGTACCGGATCGAGGCGCCGATGGACCAGGCGCAGCGCCTGGCCGGAGTGCTACGGGCGGCGACGAGCGAGATCGAGTGCTCGATCCCGCTCGTCCGCGGGTTCAAGGACATCAGCGAGCACACGGTCGAGGTCCATCGGCTCGAGAACGAGGCCGACCGGATCGTCCGCGAGGCGATCGCCTCGCTGTTCGAGGTCGGGATCGACCCGATGTTTGTGATCCGCTGGAAGGACATCTTCGAGCGCCTCGAGAACGCGATCGACTCGACCGAGCGGGCCGCCTACATCCTCGAGGGCATCGTCATCAAGAACGCATAGGCCGGGGGGATCGAACGTGCGCGATGACACCAGGGCTCGGCTCGGCGCAAACGAGGCCGTCTTTCGCCAGATCAACGAGGGGATCGAGCGAGGGCAGTGGCCCGGCGAGGAGGACGCACCGGTCAGTTTCAGGTGCGAGTGCGCCCGGCTCGGGTGCAACGAGCTGATGGAGCTGAGCGTCAACGCGTACGAGACGGTCCGGGCGAACCCGCGCCGGTTCCTCGTACTCCCCGGGCACGAGCAGCTCGAGGCGGAGGTCGTCGTCGAGACGCACCCCGGATATCTGGTGGTGGAGAAGCTCGCTCAGGCGGGGACGGCCGCCGAGGAGACCGACCCGCGAAGCTGAGTGCAGTCGTGGCGGTCGGGCTGCCGGCGCTCACGCGCGGCGAGCCGGAACTGCATCCGGAGCTCGGTGCCGCCCGTCGAGCGGCTGAGAATCTGGAAATCGTCGGCGAGCTGCGCGATCAGCGCGAGGCCGAGACCGAGCCCGCTGTGCGGGCCACGCGGGCGCAGGCCGGTCCCGTCGTCGCCGATCAGCAGCCAGAACTCGCCGTCCACATAGGACGCGCTCAGCTGGATCGCCCCGCCGCCCCTGCCCTCGTAGGCATGGATCACGGCGTTGGTGACCGCCTCGGACGCGGCCAGCCGGATCGCCTCCAAGCGGTCGCCGTCGGCGCCGACCGCGACCGCGAACTCCGTCAGCGAGTTGCGGGCCTCGGCGACCGAATCAGGGACCGCCGGATACGAGTTGGTGAACCCATGATCTGTGTCAAGCATCCTGACCCGGTGGATACCCGTCTCGGCGAAAAAAACACCTCTCAGTAGAGCGCCGAAGCAAGCCGGCGGCGGTACTCGCGAGCGAGCTCGGACTCGACGCCCAGCTCGTCGAGCACGCCGACGACGACGCGGCGGATGTCCTCGCGCGCGCCGTCGGCCGACGGGAGGGCCGCGAGCAGCCCGTCCAGGCCCTGCTGGACCTCACCGGCGTCGAGCGCGGCGAATGCGGGGCCGAGGTCGAGACCGGGCAGCTCGCCCCGCTCGAGCTCGATCCGCGCCGCCAGGCCGTCGGCGGCGAAGCTTCCCGTGACGTTCGACAGGATCGCCAGCGCGTCCTCGGGCTGATCGCGGTCGAGCAGCAGCCTGGCGAGTGGGACCGCGGCGTCGGCACGTGCCGGCGCGAGCTCGAGCGCCCGGCGCAACGAGGCCTCGTCGCCCTTGGCGACCAGGCCGTCGGCCTCGGAGGGAAGCAGCGAATCGAGGAACCGATCGACGGCCTGCGGCGGCTGCGCGCCGACGAACTCCGCTACGACCTCGCCGTCGCGGAACGCCTTGACCGCTGGGATTCCCTGGATCTGGTAGGTCCGAGCGAGCATCTGGTTGGCATCGGTGTCGACCTTGACGAGCTCGACCTTGCCGCCGCGCTGTGCGACCGCGCGCTCGAGTACCGGCCCGAGCTGACGGCACGGCCCACACCATTCCGCCCAGAAGTCGACGACCACGGGCAGCTCACGGGAGCGGTCGATAACGGCGGTCTGGAAGTTGACCTCGGTGACGTCCACGAAGCCGATGGTAGTAGGGCCCGGTCAATAACCTGCGGCGCACGTCCGCCGACGAGCATCACGTCGAGAGCGCCGGGGTCCGCCTCGCCGCATCCGCCGCCGGGGAGGGTCTTCCGGTCGTGCTCCTGCACGGACTGACGGCGACCCGGCGGTACGTGGTGATGGGCTCGCGCCGGCTCGAGCGCTCCGGCCACCGCGTGGTCGGGTACGACGCCCGCGGACACGGCAGCTCGACGGCCGCCCCGGCGGCGGGCGCGTACGACTACGAGCAGCAGCAGCGGGACCTCGAGGCGGTGATGGATTCCTTCGGGATCGACCGCGCGGTACTGGCAGGGGTCTCGATGGGGGCGCATACGGCGATCCGGCTGGCGCTGCAGTCGCCGGAGCGGGTGGGGGGCTTGATTGTCATAACGCCCGGATACGACCCGGCGACATTCGACGACCCCGGGCGCCTGAGCCGCTGGGATGCGCTCGCCGACGGGCTCGAGCGCGATGGGGTGGAGGGGTTCCTCAGGGCGTACGGCGATGGGGGCGTCGCGCCGCGGTGGCGCGAGGCGACGCTGACGGCGATCCGGCAGCGGATGGAGCTCCACCGATACCCCGGGGCGGTGGCGGATGCGCTGCGGGCGGTGCCCCGAGCGCGACCGTTCGGCGCGCTCGATCAGCTGCGGGCGCTGTCGGTGCCGGTGACGGTCGTCGCCAGCGGCGACGAGGCCGATCCCGGACACCCGCAGGCGCTCGCGGAGGCGTACGCCGCGGCGATCGCAGGCGCGCTGCTGCTCACCGACGAGCCGGGCTCCTCGCCACTCGCGTGGCAGGGGAGCCGACTGTCTGCGGTGATCGCCGAGGTCGCCCGCGACGCGGGCTGAGGGCCGGCCGCCGGCGCGTCAGCCCAGCTTCACGTGCTGGTTCGGCGGCTTGTTCGTCGCCAGATAGTTGTTCGAGATCGAGCGGACCACGACCCGCAGCTCGACGGGGCGGTGCGGGTGCAGCCTGCGCCCGCCCGGGATCGTCTGGAACACGGTGCGTCCCGAGAAGCTGCAGTTCGGTTGGATCCCCGCGAGCGTGAACCCAACCTGCTTCAACCCGCGGAAGAAGCGGATCGTCACGTTCCCGTTGCACCCGTACTGACCCGGGATCGTGGCCGGAGGGACGACCTGCCCGGTGGTGGTCAGCACGTAAGGCCGTGAGCGTGCGCGCGACGGTCGCGTGCTCGCCAGCACCCGCGGCGTCGGGCGCGGGGACGGGTAGGTCATGAACGCCGCGTCGTTGCCGTAGGAGACGGCGCTTCCGCCGTGGCTGGCGACGAGGCGGAAGTGGTAGATCACCCCGGGGGCGAGGATGCCCTGCAGCGAGGAGGCGACCACCTGCGCGGTGCCGCTCGCGGGGAGGGCCTGGGCTGCGGTGTTCTGCCCGTACGAGGTGGTCGTGCCCCACTGAAAGAACCACCTGGTCGCGAGTCCCTGCGGATAGACCGCGCCGACGAGCGTCGCGCTCGTCGTGCTGAGCCTGCCGGCGGCTCCGGTGAGCACTCCCGGGGGCGTGCGCCCGGCGGTCTTGAACGTGCGATCGACGCCGACGGTGGTGCCGAACTCGTTGGTCGCCAGCAGCCGGTAGTGGTAGACGGTTCCCTGGACGAGTCCGCCGGCGGTCAGGTGGACGTCGAGCGTCTTCACGCCTGCGCCGCCTGCGCGCGGGGAGGTATTCGACCCGTACCCGTTCGTGAGGCCGAACTGGAAGTAGTACGTGGTGCTGGCGCCGTTCGGGTTGACGGTCCCGTTCAGCAGGGCGGTGTTGTCCGTGATCCGCGTCGGCTTGCCCGTCCTCACCGTCGGGGACCCGCCCGCCAGCGCGACGCTGGCGAATATTGCGATCACGGCCACCACGGTCGCCGGAACCAAGAGCTTGCGGATCATGTGCGCCTCCTCGCGTTGTTGTGTGATTTATCCCACGAGCGCGGACAAAGTTGCGCAGGTTCGGGGCGCTCCCGGCGCTACGCGCTCGACGGCGCCGTCGTGTGGGCCGCGCTCGCGATGTCACGCGCGCTCGCTCGCGATGTCACGCGCGCTAGTTGACGAGCAGCTCCGACCCGGCGACCCGCGGTTCGACCGTCTGGTGGCGGTTAAGCGCGAGTTGGGCGGGATCAGAGAAGAGTGGTCTTGAGCGCATGCCGCCCGGCCGGCTGAACGCCGAACGGCATTTAACGACCCCCAGCGGTTGCTAGGGTGGCCGATGCTGGCCTGAACTTGGGGGGCGACGGATCGTGAACCGACAGAGTTACTGGGGGCACCGGGTCCTCGCGCGCGCGGCGGCTTCGCTGCACAGGCGCCGCGCGATCACCGCGGTGGTCGCTGCGCTCCTGGCATGCGCGATCGCGCCGGTGGCGTCGGCGGTCGCGTATGACGCCGACCGCGTCGCGGCGCTGCCGACCCTCGGTCCGGTCTCGATGCCGGAGTTCGCGGGCTACGCGTCGGCGAGCCCGACGCCTTGCGCGAATCTGTTGTGCACGGATCGGGCGGGACTGTTCTACTGGATGTTCGGGCGCTCCGCGAACTACGCGAGCCAGCCGACGATCCTGTGGAGCAACGGCGGTCCGGGGAGCAGCAGCTTCTACGGCCCGCTGACAGAGAACGGGCCCTACGACTTCGACGGCGCCGGCGGGCTGGTCCCGAACCCGGACAGCTGGACGCAGGCGGCGAACTACCTGTTCTTCGACCATCCGCTCGGCGTCGGCCTGTCGTTCCCGTTTCACGGCCAGATCGCGCGCAGCATGAGCCAGGGGATCGGCGAGCTCTACAACGCATTGCTCCACGTGGTGGCCAGGCGGGGGCTGCAACGGAGCCCGCTGTTCTTGACCGGCGAGTCGCTCGGGGGCACCTACATGCCGCTGCTCGCGCAGCGGATCCTCGACGGTCAGAAGCGAAGCGTCACGCACATCAGGCTGGGAGGCGTGATCATCGCCGCCGGCTTCGTCGACCCGCTGGTACAGGTCTCGACCACGGCGCAGTACGCGTACGACCACGGCCTGATCAGCGCCCGCCAGAAGGCCACGCTCGACCAGGTGCTGGCGAGGTGCCGCAGGCTGATGCGCGGTCCGCCGCCGTCCTCGCCCGCCGCCACCAACACGTGCTTCTCGATTCAGAGCAAGATCGCCGACATGAGCGGCCGGTATCTCGCGAACATCGGGCAGACCGGCGACATCGACTACACGCCGCTGCTCAACTACATCAACCGGCCCGACGTCCGCAGGGCGCTACACGCGAAGCCGAACGGCAAGTTCTCGCTGTACTCGCCGCCCGTCGGCAAGGCCTACGAGCGGGGCGGCATGGACTCCTATCTGAACGTCGTCGCGGAGCTGCTGCGCCGCGGGGTGCCGGTGATGGTGATCACGGGGCTGGGCGACGCCAAGGACACGAACCTGCTCGGCACACGGGCATGGATCTCGCGGCTGCGCTGGCCCGGCGCAGGGCGCTTCGGTGCCGCACCGCGTCGCCAGTGGCACAAGGGAGGGGTCGTACTCGGATACGTGCGCACCGGCGGGGGTCTGACCACGCTGGACGTGATCGGCGCCGGCCACCTCGCCGTCCGCGACCAGCCGCGGATCCTCGACCAGGTCAGGGCGTTCATGGCCCGCTCGCGACGCTAGCGCTCGGCGAGCGCCACGCTGATCAGACCAACGGCAGGTGGCAGACGTACGGCTGCGTCGAGGCGTAGTCCGCGGTCAGTGTCGTTGATGAACAGCCAGTACCCCTTAATGCTCGATAATCGATCTTATGTGAACTGGTAAAGCGAACTTTGGCGATTCCGTCACGCCTGTAGTGACGAAATCGCCATCGTTTGGGCCGGCCCTCGGGCCGTCAGGCGCTCGGCAGCGCGCTCGTCGTCATCGAGCTCGTCGGCGGGCTCTCGGCGTCGGCACGGCACTTCGCGAGCGTCGTGTCGATGTCGGGCGCGGCCGGCAGCGCCGGCGGCGCGTCCAGCCGCGGTTTGCTGACGTCGAACATGTCGCTCAGGTCCCAGGCCGCCGCATCGCGATGCGTCATCGGCGGCAGGTTCCACTTGCGCTCGATGAATGCCAGGATCGAGGTCAGGTCCGCGACACGGTGCGATACATAACGCGGCTGTCCCCACGGCGAGATCACCGTCAGCGGCACTCGGAACCCGTAGCGATCGAACTTCGCCGGGAACGTGCCCTTCGCGGAGAGGGTCAGGTTCGGCGGGATGTCGTCCGGCGGGACCGCTGCGGGCGGCGGCACGTGGTCGAAGTAGCCGCCGTGCTCGTCGTAGGTGACGAACAGCGCCGTCTTCGGCCACAGCGGGCCGTGCATGACCGCGCTCGCGACCCGCGCCAGGAACGCTTCGCCATACGCGACGTCCTGCGGGTTCTCCTCGGACTGATAGTTGAAGTTCTCCTCGACATAGGAGACGGACGGCAGCCGTCCCGCGGCCGCGTCGGAGAAGAACTGCTCGTTGCTCACGCACCGCGCCACCTGGAGCGGGTTGTTGCGGAAGTTCGGGAAGTAGAAGGGGCTCGGGGTGTTGCCGTAGTAGACGCACCATGAGACCTTCGCGGCGTCGAGTCGGTCGAAGATCGTCCCGTTGGCCGCCGACACCAGCAGGCTCGAGGTGTCGTCGTTGACCTCGCCACTCGAGGTGCCGCTGAAGTAGTAGCGGCGGTTCGGCAGCGTCTGGCCGAGCACCGAGCAGAAGAACCGGTCGCTGACCGGGAAGTGGCTTGCCAGGGCATACGTGACGGGCATCTGCGCGGGCGTCATGTAGCTCATCGGGGTGTGCGACTGCGCGTTGGTCACGAACCCGTCGTTGCGGCCGCCGCCCCACTGCTTGTGGCTCGAGTTCCAGTTCTGGGTCAGGCCGCTGTCCGGGCACATGTCGGGCGCCGCGAACGACCGCACCGGCTTGCCGCTCAGGTCCGGGTTGCTGGTGATCGGAATCCCGTAGCGGTTGACCGGCAGCCCGTCGAAGTCCCAGCGGTGCGCGCGCGAGAACATCGGCAGCATCCCCAGCACGTTGTCGGTCGAGTGGTTCTCGAGCATCACCAACACGAGGTGCTCGATCTGCGGGATCCCGGGCTCGCCCAGCGGCCGGTCCGGATACGGCAGCTCGTCCGGACGCCGGCGATGCGGACGCAGGTGACGCGAGCGCGCCCAAGCCGGGACTCCGGTGAGCGCCAGCGTCGCCGCGGCGCCGGCGCCGATCGCGGCCCGGCGCGTGATCCGATTTTCGTCGTCACCCCCGTCGTGAGCCCGGTCCACCATGGTGGCGGGATGCTACGCGCCCGCGACGGCGAGGTATGAACGAGGAGTGCAGCCGTTTGCGCGCCCGTGGCGGCGCCGTAGGATCCACGCCCGATGCCGCGTTCGCTTTTCCGGATCGGAATCCTCGCGGCGCTCCTCGTCGCGGTCGGCGCGGCCGGTGCGCTTGCTCGAGTCACTGCGAGCGCCGGCTACCGCGGTCGCAGCACCCAGGGAATCGCGGTGCGGCTCGGCCCGGCGGGTCGCGATGGCCGAGCGTTCCGCTACCGCGCGCGGATGCGCTGCTCGGACCGCTCGACGTTCCTGGACGCCTACTTCACCGACTACGTCCGCGTCCGGCGCGGCCGCTTCGCGAGCCGCACCAGCACGTCGGGCGGCGCGGTCAAGACGACCGTGACGGGCGCGCTCGCCGGGGCCACCGCCAGCGGCACGATCAGGATCGTCGAGCGCTACAGCGAGCTTCCGGACGCCAACGGCGACACGCCGCTCGCGCCCGACGGAGCGATCGTCTGCGACAGCGGTGTCGTTCGCTGGCGCGCCGTCAGCTGACGGTCACCCGCGCAAGTTCTCTCACGACTCAAGGGATCTGACCCGAGACCGACAATCTGATGGGATGCGACCCGTGTCCGTGCCTCATCACGCCCGCACGCTCGCCGCCACGCTCGCGCTTGCCGTATCCGCCGCGGTGCCGCCCGCGGCGCTCGCCGCCGGCAGCGGCGGCGCCGGTTTCAGCTCCGGCCCGGCGCCGACCACGAGCCACCCGAAGGTACCGCCGCCTCCCTCGAAGAGCGCGCACGGAACCTGGCTGCGCGGCGTGACGATCACCGAGTACTGGCCCGCGCCGGAATCGTGGTTCCGCGGCAAGCTCGTCACTGCTCCCGGACTCGCCGGCAAGCACCGGCTCGACTGGCTGTACTCGGCGGAGGGCGTCTCGATGGAGGGCGACGGCTATGGCCTCGACGGCCACATGTACCACATCAACTCGCTCGGCGACGGCGGCTGGGTGACCAAATCCGGCAAGCCGACCTCGGCCGGCAACGACTTCGCGGCGGGTGCGCCCTACTGGCGGGCGGGGGCCTTCTGGCGCGGCCCGGGCGGGGTCGTCACATTCCCGCTGCAGAGCGGCGGTTGGGCGAACGGCGTCGGCAGGAATTATGTAGACCTGCCGGGGGTCAGCTTCGCTCCCGGCTCGTCGCTGCCGCTCCGCTTCTACCAGTCGATCGCGGTCGATCCGCACGTGATCCCGCTCGGCAGCCGCGTTTACATCCCCGCCTACGAGCACGACGGCTACGGCGGCTGGTTCGTCGCGCAGGACACCGGCGGCGCGATCAACGGACACCGGATCGACGTCTACCGGTCCCCCCCGCGCAGCCCCGACGCCGGCGGTCAGGATCTGAGTGGCGAGAGCGCGTTCGTGATCAAGCCCCACGGCTAGTGGGGCGGGAACGCCCACTAGACTCTCTTCCGATGCCCAAGCAGCAGCGAGTGATGCGGGTGGAGCAGCGCAGCCAGCTGGCGGCGATGCAGCAGCTCGAGAGCCGCTCGGACGAGGAGCTCGAGGCCGAGACCCGTTACAAGTCGGCCGCGCAGGCGATCCTCGGCGCCCGGGCGGCGGAGCGATATGACGCCAAGGCGGCGCGTGCGCACTTCCAGAAGGCGCTCGCGGCGGCGCGCCCGCAGGAGCGGATGCAGCTGCGCCGGATGGCCGACGCGTCGCTCGCGCTCGCCGAGCGCCGGCCCGCCGACCTGAAGCGGGCGACCGAGCGGCTCGGAGTCGAGTCGCCGACCAATCGTCAGCTGCGCGGGCTCCAGCTGATGGGCCTGATCGCTCCGCCCGCGAGCGCCGGCATGATCGCGCGGGTCAGGGGGATCCTGCTGGGGATCCTGCTGGTCGTGGCGGTGCTCGCGCTCGGCTTCGGGATCGTGTACGGAATCGGGACCGCGGCGGGCGGCATTTCGGTTCAGATCTCGATCTTCTACGGCTTCCTGCTGGTGGTCGTCGTCCTCGGCGTGTTGGCGTACTACGGGCGCCGGCGCCAGAAACGCGCGCGGGCCGAGCGCTCACAGCAGATCGCCCCCTCGTAGCGCGGGAGCCGCGGGGCCGTGTGCGGTCGCTACACGCTTGCGACGCCCGATCCGGCCGCCGTCCGGGCTCGGTTTCCGGTCGGAGAGTCGGTCGAGATCAGGCAGCGCTTCAACGTCGCACCGGCCGATGACGTCGTTGCCGTGACCACGGACCGTGAGGGCCGGCCCCGCGGCGAGCTGCTGCGCTGGGGGCTCGTCCCGTCGTGGGCGGACGGGCCCGGGTCGCGGCTGAAGATGATCAACGCCCGGGTCGAGACGGTCGCCGAGCGTCCCGCGTTTCGCCGCGCGTTCGAGCGCTTCCGGTGCCTGATCGTCGCCGACGGGTTCTACGAGTGGAGCGCTCCGGCTGACGGCTCTCGGAAGCGGGCGTTTCACATCGCCCGGTCCGACGGCGAGTTGTTCGCGTTCGCCGGCCTGTGGTCGATCTGGCGCGCCGAAGACGCGAGCACCGAGCTCCGCTCCTGCTCGATCCTCACGACCACGGCAAACCCGGTCCTCGCGCCGCTCCACGACCGGATGCCGGTGATCCTGCCCCGCGAGGGCGAGCGATGCTGGCTCGACCACGCGACCCCGCGCGCCGAGCTGCTCGAACTGTTGTCCCCGCTGCCCTCCGATCAGACCTCCGTGGTCCCCGTCGGGCCCGCGGTCAACGACGCGCGCTACGACGGGCCCGAGTGTTTGGCACCGGCGGCGTGGGCGGGATCGAATTCGGCGCCGACGCAGCCGACGCTGTTCTGAGCATGGGCCTCTCCCCCCTGCTCACGCGTTACGACAACGTGCTGCTCGATCTGGACGGGTGCGTGTGGGTCGGCAGCACCTGCACCCCTCAGGCGCCGGAGGCGGTCTC
Organism: uncultured Solirubrobacterales bacterium; assembly: GCA_963770735.1. Taxonomy (GTDB): domain Bacteria; phylum Actinomycetota; class Thermoleophilia; order Solirubrobacterales; family Solirubrobacteraceae; genus Palsa-465. Next base: position 615,528 of record CAVYRB010000004.1, read on the forward strand.
GGCGCTCCGAGCGGCGGGGAAGCGCCTCGCATTCGTCACCAACGACGCCGCCCGCTCGCCCGAGGACTATGTCCGCAAGCTGTGGTCGCTCGGGGTCCAGGCGTCGCTCGAGGAGGTCGTGACCGTCGGCGCCGCGATCCAGCACGCGCTCGCGGAGCACCCGGCCACGGGCGTGTACGTGATCGGCCCTCCCGCGATCTTCCGCCATGTGTCCGAGGCCGGGCACCGGATCGTCAACGGGACGGCCGGCGAGCACGAGGCGGAGGTCGTCGTCGTCGCCGCGCACGAGGAGTTCTCTTACCGCGAGCTGCGGACCGCGACCCAGGTCGTGCTTGCCGGCGCGGAGATCGTCGCCGCCGGCCGCGATCGGACGTTCCCCGCCGACGACGGACCGTGGCCGGCGTCCGGCTCGGTCGTGGCGGCACTCGAGTACGCAACCGGAGGCACCGCCCGCGTGCTCGGCAAGCCCGACCCGCAGATCTTCAGGACCGCGCTCGACCGGCTCGGCGACGGCCGGACGCTGGTCGTCGGCGACCGCCTCGACTCGGATCTCGCCGGAGCGGCCGCGGCCGGGCTCGACGCCGCGATCGTGCTCACGGGCGTCACCTCCGCCGAGGACGCGGACGCGGCCTCCGATCCAGCGCCCGTCGCGGTCGCGCGCGACCTGCACGAGCTGGTGGTGGCCGGATGAGCTCCGCGGAGCCCCGCCGGCTGCTGGTGATCGTCAACCCGTCGGCCGGGGGCGGCCGCGCCGGCCGCGCGCTCGCCCCCGTCACAGAGGCGCTGAGCGCACGCGGGATCGACCACCGCGTCGAGCCGACCCGGAGCCTCGATCACGCGGTCGAGCTGGCGCTCGAGGCCGCCGCCGAGGGCCGGATCGCCGCCGCCTTCGGAGGGGACGGTCTGGTCGGCGCGGTGGCCGGGGCGCTGCGCCACTCCGAAGGGGTGCTCGGGGTGCTCCCCGGCGGCCGCGGCAATGACTTCGCCCGCGTACTCGAGATCCCGGCCGACCCGGTCGCCGCGGTCGACGTGCTGATCGCGGGCGCCATCCGCCCGATCGACCTCGGCGAGATCCACGGGCGAACGTTCGTCGGGATCGCGAGCTGCGGCTTCGACTCTGACGCCAACCGGATCGCGAACGAGGCCCGCCTCGTACGCGGCAACCTGGTCTACGCGTACGGCGCGATCCGCGCGCTCGCCGCCTGGCGGCCGGCCCGGTTCGAGCTGACGCTCGACGGCGGCCGCCGGCACGTCGTCATCGGCTACAGCGTCGGCGCGGCGAACAGCAAGGCATACGGCGGCGGGATGTACGCGGCGCCGGACGCAGAGCTCGACGACGGCCTGCTCGAGATCGTCACACTCGCCGACATGCCCAAGCGCCGGTTCCTGTTCTCGCTGATGCCGAAGGTGTTCAAGGGCACGCACGTCCACGAGCCGGAGGTGACGGTGCTCCGCACGGCCGAGGCCACGATCAGCGCCGACCGGCCGTTCACTGTGTACGCGGACGGCGACCCGATCGCGGAGCTGCCAGTCACGGTCCGCGCGCTGCCCGCGGCGGTCAAGGTGATCGTCCCGGCATGACTCTGCTGATGAGCGCCAAGATCGCCGCCGCGCGCACCGTCGGCGGCCTCAGCCGCCGCTCCGGGCGCGGTGGCACGAGCCTGCCCGGCAAGGTGCTGATCCGGCTCGAGCCGCGCGCGATCGCCGAGCTTTCGGCGCGTCTGCCGCAGGGATCGGTCGTGGTCTCCGCGACGAACGGCAAGACCACCACCGCCGCGATGATCGCGGAGATCCTCGAGCGGACCGGGGTCAGGCTCGTCCACAACCGCGCCGGAGCGAACATGGCCGGCGGCGTCGCCTCGGCGCTGCTCGGCGCCGCGCGGGAATCGGGCCGGATCGACGGCGAGCTTGGGCTGTTCGAGGTCGACGAGTTCTGGCTCGACCGGATCGTGCCCGAGCTCTCGCCCAGGGCGGTGCTGCTCGGCAACCTGTTCCGCGACCAGCTCGACCGCTACGGCGAGCTCGACACGATCGCCGACCGGTGGGCGGCGGCGATCGAGGCGCTCGACCCCGCCGCGGGCGTCGTCCTGAACGCCGACGACCCCCTGATCGCCGACCTCGGCCGGCTGGCGCCGCGGGCGAGCTACTTCGGGGTTGAGGACCCAGCCGTCGCGCTGCCCGAGATGCAGCACGCCGCGGACTCCAAGCACTGCCGCAACTGTGGCGTCGCGTACTCGTACGACGCCATATACCTAGGTCACCTCGGCGTCTACCGGTGCCCTGGCTGCGGTCGTGAGCGGCCCGAGCCGGCGGTCGCGGCCGAGCAGATCGCGCTCGACGGGACGCGGAGCTCGAGCTTCCGGCTGCGCACCCCCGCGGGCGTCGCGACCGTCCGGCTCCCGCTGCCGGGCCTCTACAACATCTATAACGCGCTCGCCGCGGCCGCGCTCTGCCTCGAGCTGGGCGTCGGGCTCGAGACGGTCGTCTCGGGGCTCGAGTCCGTGCACGGCCGCGTTCGGGCGTGCCGAGACGGTCACGGTCGGCTCGGTCGAGCTCTCGATCCTGCTGGTCAAGAATCCCGCCGGAGCCAACGAGATCCTGCGCACGCTCGCGCTCGAGGCCGGCCCGCTCGACGTGCTCGCGATCCTCAACGACCGCACCGCCGACGGCCGCGACGTCTCGTGGGTCTGGGACGCCGACTTCGAGCTGCTCGCGGGCCTGGTGCGTCGCGTCACCTGCTCGGGCACGCGCGCCGCGGAGCTGGCGCTGCGCCTCAAGTACGCCGGGATCCCGGAGCGGCTCCTGCACGTCGCCCCGTCGCTCGAGCAGGCACTCGACGAGGCCGTCGCCGACGCTCCCTCGGGCCGCGTGTTCGCGCTTCCCACCTACACGGCGCTGCTCGAGCTGCACGAGATGCTCGCCTCGCGTGGACATGTGCTGAATTATTGGTCCGAGCCCGCGGGAGCCAGACGATGAGCGTGATCTGGCATGACATCGAGTGCGGTGCGTACGGCGCCGACATCGCCTTATGGCGCTCGCTCGCGAGCGAGCATCCCGGGCCAGTGCTGGACGTCGGCGCCGGCACCGGCAGGATCACGCTCGACCTCGCCCGGCGGGAGCATCGGGTGACCGCGCTCGATCGAGACGGCGAGCTGCTCGACGAGCTCTCGGAGCGCGGCGCCGGGCTCGACGTCGAGACGGTCGTCGCCGATGCCCGCGAATTCTCATTGGAGCAGCGGTTCGGGCTGATCATCGTGCCGATGCAGACGATCCAGCTGCTCGGCGGGACCGACGGGCGGCGGCGGTTCCTTGGTCGCGCTCGTCGGCACCTGGCCGAACACGGCGTGGTGGCGATCGCGATCAGCGAGCAGCTCGAGCTGTACGAGACCGACGGCCTCGACGGCCCACTGCCCGACATCCGCGAGCTCGGCGGGATCGTGTATTCGAGTCAGCCGACGGCCGTCCGCGCCGACGCCCGCGGCTTCGTGTTGGAGCGGCGGCGTGAGACCGTCGACGGCCAGGGTCGGCGCACCGTCGAGCAGGACGTGATCCGGATCGACCCGCTGTCGGCCGCCGAGCTCGAGCGCGAGGCCGAGGCGGTTCAGTTGCAGCCCGCGGGGCGGATCGAGATTCCCCCGACCGCCGACCACGTCGGCAGCGTGGTGGTGATCCTCCGTGGCTGATGCGCTGCGCGTGTGCGCGCTGTACCCGGACCTGATGAACATCTACGCCGACCGCGGAAACCTGCTGATGATCGAGCAGCGGTGCCGGTGGCGGGGAATCGGTTTCGAGCTGACGAACAGCGGCCTCGGAGACCGGCTCGATCCCGACCAGGCCGACCTGTTCTACGTCGGCGGCGGCCAGGACCGAGACCAGCAGCGATGCGCGGTCGACCTCGTCGAGTGCAAGCAGGAGGCGATGCGGGAGATCGCCGCCCGCGGCGGGGTCGTGCTCGCGGTCTGCGGCGGCTACCAGCTGCTCGGGCGCTCCTACCAGCTCGGACACGGGCGACTGCCAGGGGTCGAGCTGTTCGACCTCGAGACGATCAGGGAGCCGGGGCCCCGGCTGATTGGCAACGTCGCGATCGAAGTCGAGCTGCGCCCCGGTGAGCGCCGCGTGCTCGCCGGCTTCGAGAACCACGGCGGGCGGACATACCTCGGTCCTGGGACGGCGCCGCTCGGCCGCGTTCTCAAGGGCCACGGCAACAACGGCAAGGACGGGTTCGAGGGCGCGCGCGAGCGAAACGTGATCGGGACCTATCTGCACGGCCCGCTACTGCCGAAGAACGCCTGGTTCGCCGACTGGCTGGTCGAGACGGCGCTCGGCCTTCCGCAGCCGCTGCAGCCGCTCGACGACTCGCTCGAGGACGCGGCGCACTCGGACGCCCGGCGAGCCGCGGGGGTCGCGTCATGACCGCGGGTCGCCTGCTCCGTGGCGCTGTGTGCCTCCTCGCCGCCGTGGGAGTGACCGCGTGCGGCGCATCGACCACGACCACGTCGCCGCTGGCCACCCCGAGCTCGCAGACCACGACCCTGCCGGGGAACGGCCGGCCGACGGTGATCATCGGCGACAAGAACTACACCGAGCAGTTCATCCTCGGCGAGCTCTACTTCGAGGCGCTCAAGGCGGAGGGGTTCTCGGTCCAGCTCAATCGCAACATCGGCCCCAGCGACGTGACGTTGCAGGCGCTCGAGAGCGGGCGACTCGGGATGTACCCCGAGTACATCGACACCTGGAACCAGACGATCGCCGGCGCCCAGCGGTCGTTCAAGACGCTCTCCGGCGCGGTCGACGCGGGCCAGGGCTACGCGTTCAGTCACGGGCTGCAGCTGCTCTCGCCGACGCCGTTCAGCGACACCGACGCGATCGGGGTCGGACTCGACTACGCCGTGCAGAACGGTCTCTCGACGATCCGCGATCTGCGCAAGGTCGCGCCATCGCTGACGTTCGGCGCGCCGCCGCAGTTCCAGCAGGACCAGGATGGGCTGCCCGCGCTCGAGCAGGCCTACGGGTTCGTACCGGCGGCGTTCAAGGCGCTCGAGATCGGCGGTCAGTACCAGGCGCTCGACCAGAACGTCGTCCAGGCCGCCGACGTCAATACCACCGACGGGCAGCTTACGACGGGCAACTACGTGCTGCTCAAGGACCCGATGAAGGTCCTCGGCTGGGGCAACGTGGTCCCGGTCGTCTCGGCGAAGGTGCTCCAGGCCGAGGGACCCGCGTTCGCCAAGACGATCAACCGCGTCAGCAAGCTGCTGACGCTCCAGGCGATCCGCCAGCTGAACGCCGCGGTCGACATCTATAACGAGGACCCGGCGGCGGTCGCCCAGCAGTTCCTCGCCGCGCACGGGCTCGCGCCGGCGACCGGCTGACGGTCAGCTTCCGCTCGAGCCGAACCCCCCGGAGCCGCGGGCGGACTCCTCGAGTTCCTCGACCTCCACGAGCTCGGGAGTCTCGACCCGGACGAGCACGAGCTGCGCAATCCGGTCCCCGCCGGCGACGAGGAAGGCGGCGTCGGCGTCGGTGTTGAGCAGCAGCACCCGCAGCTCGCCCCGGTAGCCCGAGTCGATCAGACCGGGGGCGTTCACGAGCGCGATCCCGTGGCGGGCCGCGAGCCCGGAGCGCGGCAGCACCAGTCCCGCCCGTCCGGGAGGAATCTCGACGGCGATGCCGGTGCGCACCGAGGCACGCTGCCCGGGTGCGAGCCGTGCCTCCTCGAGCGCGTACAGGTCGAAGCCGGCGTCGTGCTCGTACGCGCGGGTCGGGATCACCGCGCGCGGATCGAGTCGCGTGACCCTCACGTCGCCGCGCCGAGCGCGAAGCGCTCGTAGCGCGAGGCCACGCCGGCCGGCAGCCTTACCCGGACGAGCACCCCGTCGGGGGTCTCCTCGCGCTCCAGGTCCCCGGCCGCCTCGTAGAGCTCGGCGAGGTGCGTGCCCTCGTCGAAGGGGATCAGCAGCTCCATGTCCTGGAGCGTCCGCGCGAACTCCTCTTCGATCCGCGCGATCAGGGTCTCGATCCCCTCACCAGTGAGCGCCGAGACGAGCACCGCGTCGGGATGCCTGAGCGCGAGCTCGCGGCGGCGCTCCTCGGCGATCCGGTCGGCCTTCGAGAGCACGAGCACCTGTGCGACCTCCTCGGCGCCGATCTCATGGAGCACGTCCTGGACCGCCCGCGTCATCGCCAGCAGCTCCTCCTCGTCGACCGACGCGTCGACGACGTGCAGGATCAGGTCGGCGAGCCGCGTCTCCTCGAGCGTCGCGCCGAACGCGTCGACGAGTTGGTGGGGGAGCTTGCGGATGAACCCGACGGTGTCGGTCATCAGGTAGTTGCGGCCCGAGGCGCGCAGGACCCTGGTGGTCGGATCGAGCGTGTGAAACAGGCGCTCGCCGACGCCGACGGTGGCACCGGTCAGTGCGTTCAGCAGCGTCGACTTGCCGGCGTTGGTGTAGCCGGCGAGGGCGACGCTCGGCAGGTGCGCGCGCTCGCGTTCGGCGCGCATCACCGAGCGGCTCGCGCGAACGTTGGTGAGCTTTCGGCGCAGCGCGGAGATCCGGTCTCGCGCCAGCCGCCGGTCGGTCTCGATCTGGGTTTCGCCGGGGCCTCTGGTTCCGATCCCGCCGTCGATCCGGCCGGCCCCGAGCCGCTCGAGGTGGGACCACAGGCCGCGCATCCGGGCGAGGTTGTATTCGAGCTGCGCGAGCTCGACCTGCAGCTTGCCCTCCGCCGTGTGGGCGTGGGCCGCGAAGATGTCGAGGATGATCGCGGTGCGGTCAATCACCGGCACTCCGAGTGCGGTCTCGAGGTTGCGCTCCTGGCGGGGCGAGAGCTCGTCGTCGCACGCCACCAGGTTCGCGTCCGAGCGCGAGAGCTCGTCCTTCAGCTGCTCGAGCTTCCCAGGCCCGAGGTAGCTGTTCGGGTGCGGCCGGTCGCGGTGCTGCACGAGCTCGCCGACTCCGGCGACGCCCGCGGTCCGCAGCAGCTCGCGTAGCTCGCCCAGCTGCTCGTCCTGATGGTCCGGAAGCGCCGCGACGAGGTACGCGCGCTGGCGTGCGCGCCCCTGTGGTCGCTGCCCGTGGGCTGCGGTCGTCGCTCTGTTCCGCCCGTGACGGCTTTGCTGCACCCGAGAAATGGTAGCCCGGCGACCTGCGGCCGGACCGCTATTGCAGGTGGTAGTCGGAGTCGGTGGCCTTGAGGTGCGGCGTGCCGTTCTCGTCGACGATATGGAGCGTGACGGTGCCGCTGTGCGTGGTCCCGTTAGGCAAGCTCACGCTGAGGCTGCACTTGAACGAGGTGCCCGACTTGACCTGGACGCCGCTCGGACAGCTGATCTTCTTCAGCTTGGCTCCGCTCGTCGAGCCGTTCACCGACTTGCGGACGAGCTGCTCTGCCTGCGCGGGGTCGATGGTGCCCGTTCCACATCCGGTGAGGGCGAGCGCGGGCACCACCGCAAGCGCGGCCACCGCGAGCCGTGCGCGCGCTACGCCCCTCGGAGTGTGGTTACCGACGATGAAAATCGTGGGTGCCGACCTGAAGGTGTCCGCCGGCGTCACCGTCAGGTTGCGTGAGGATCAGGAGTTGCCGCTCGATCCGGAGTTGGAGTTGCCGCTCGAGCCCGAGGCGGAAGAGCCGCTTCCAGAGGTCTTGGAGCCGTGGAAGTCGACCGCAATGGTGCCTTTGTTGTCGAGTTGGTTGACCGGTATGGTGGCTGAGCCACTCTGGCCGTTGGCCTTATAGGTCGCGGTGCAGGTGAACGTGCGGCCCTGCTTGGCGGGCACGTTGTCCGGGCAGCTGACCGAAACGTCGGTGTAGCCGTTTTTCGCAAGCTCCCCCTTGATCGTGTTCTGCACCTTGTTGTTGTCGATCACTGTGCTGCCACAGCCCGCGAGCACCAACGTTGACACAGCCGCCGCTGCGATCATGGCAGGCCGACTCGTGTGAAGCCTCCAAACGCGCATCTTGACCCCTTTGTCCAGCCGTGGATTGGTGAACGATGCTAGTCGGGCGCGAGTCATGAGTGCAAGCCCCTCACCAGACAGTTAAACGAATGCCAAGCCCTAGGCAGTCGAAGATGGGAGCTCAGTCAGATGGCGCGTTCCCGTAACCCCCGCAGCCGCTCGACAGCCTCTGCCAGCCGCTCGTCCGGCGTCGTCAGCGAGATCCTGAAGTAACCCGCGCCGCTCGGCCCGTACGCCTCGCCCGGCGAGATCACGACCGCGGCCTCCTCGAGCACGTACTCGCAGTAAGCCGCGGAGGATTCGAACCCCTCCGGCACCGGAGCCCAGACGTAGATCGTGCCCTTCGGCCGCCTGACCTCGACCCCGGCCTGCGCGAGTGCGTCGCAGACCAGGTCACGACGTCGGGAGTAGATCTCGTTCATCCCCTGTACGTGGACGTCGAGCTCGGGCCCGAGCGCCGCCGCGCCCGCCAGCTGGACGGCCTCGAACAGCCCCGAATCGACGTTTGACTTCAACCGCCAATAGTGCTCGATCGCGTGCCAGTTACCGACGATCGCCGCGCACCGCCAGCCGGTCATGTTGTAGCCCTTCGAAAGCGAGAACACCTCGACGCCGACGTCCTTGGCGCCGGGCGTCTGCAGGAAAGACGGCGCGACGTATCCGTCGTAGGTGGTCTCGCTGTAGGCGTTGTCGTGCACGACGAGAAAGTCGTGCTCGCGCGCGAGCTCCACCGCGCGCTCGAACAGCCCCTCGGGCACGATCGCGCCGGTCGGGTTGTTCGGGTAGTTCAGGTACATGATCCGCGCGCGCTCGAGCGCGTCGGACGGGATCGCACCGAGGTCGGGGGCGAAGTCGAGCTCCGGCTTCAGCGGCAGCAGGACCGGCTCGGCGCCGGCGATCAGCGGTCCGCTCGTGTACACCGGGTAGCCGGGGTCCGACGCGAGCGCGACGTCTCCCGGGTCGAGGAAGGCAAGGTTGAGGTTGAAGATGCACTCCTTGGCGCCGATCGCGGGCATCACTTCGCCGTCGGGGTCGAGCTCGACGCCGAAGCGACGCCCGTAGAAGCCGGCGACCGCGTCGCGGAACTCCTGGCGGCCGCGGTTCGTCGGGTAGCCGTGGGTCGACGGGTCAGCGACCGCCCGCTGTGCCGCGGCGACGATCGGCTCGAACGTGGGCAGGTCAGGGTCGCCGATCCCGAGGCTGATCACGTCGATGCCCGCGGCGCGCTTCGCGGAGATCTTCCGCTCGAGCTCGGCGAACAGGTACGGGGGGATCTGCTCCAGGCGTCTACTGGATCGCATTCAGCTCCTCCAAGAAGTCGTCGGACATGGTCCCCCTGAAGACCGGCACGGCCCAGCCGGTCAGGTTAACGTGCAGGTCCTCCCCCACCTCGACCTCGAGCTCGCCACCGTCGAGCGCGACCGTGACCGGCGAGGCCCCGCCGCCGAGCACGTATGCAATCGCCGCGCCGGTCGCCCCGGTGCCGCTCGCCGAGGTCTCTCCGGCCCCGCGCTCGAAGATCCGCGCGCGGATCCGGGCGGGCGGGCCGTCATCGAGAACCGTGAACCACGAGACGTTCGTGCGGTTGGGGAACAGCTCGTGGTGCTCGATCTGCGGCCCGATCGTCTGGAGATCGAGCGCCTCGAGCTGCTGCTCGTCCTCGACGCGGATCGCGCACTGAGGGTTTCCGACCTGCACGTGCTGGAAGCGCCAGCTGGTTCCGCCGGCGGTCAGCTCGCCGAGGCCGTCCGGGCCTCCGGAGGGGTAGTCGTCGCTCTGAAGCCGAGCCCTGCCCATGTCCGTCGTCGCGGTCGTGGGCGAGGTGATCGTCGGACGGAGCTCGCCCGCCGCCGTCTCGATCGAGAACGTGTCCACGTCGGTCCAGCCGCTGCGGCGCATGAACAGGACGGCCTCGCGCGCGCCGTTGCCGGACACCTCCGCCTCGGATCCGTCCGGGTTGAAGATCCGCAGCCGGGCGACGAACCCCTCGTGCTCGGGCGGCGAGAGCAGCAGGATCCCGTCGGCCGCGACGCCGGTTCTGGGCGCGCAGATCGCCCGGATCCGGGCCGGCGTCAGCTCGAACGGGAGCGCGTCGGCATCGACGATCACGTAATCGTTGCCGAGCGCCTGCCACTTCTCGAAGTTCACGGCGGGTGAGGGTATAGCGTCGCGCCCTTATGGCCCGAGCCTCTCGCCCGTCCGATCCCGCTGCTGGTGGTGCTGTGCGTGGTCTCGTTCGGGGTCCGCGCGGCCTGGCTGGGCGATCCGTGCCAATCGCCGTGCCGGACCGCCAACGATCACGTGCTCGTGTTCGACGAGAGCTACTACGTCAACGCCGCCAGGGTGATCGCGGGGATCCACCCGCCATCGGGCTCGCACTACGCGGCATCGCCGCTCGGCGACGACCCCAACGCCGAGCACCCGCAGCTCGCGAAGCTCGCGATCGCGGGCTCGATCGAGCTGTTCGGGGATGGGCCGGTCGCGTGGCGGCTCGGAAGCCTGGTGTTCGGCACGCTCGCGATCGTCGGCATGTTCGCGCTCGTGCGCTCGGCGGGCGGCGGCCCGTGGACCGCGCTCGGCGCCGCCGGCGCTGATGGCAGCGGACAACCTGCTGATCGTGCACGGTCGGATCGGGACGCTCGACATCTACGCGCTCGCGCCGATGCTGTGGGCCGGGGTGCTCTACCTGCGCCGCAGACCGCTGCTCGCGGGGGCGCTGGTCGGGGTGGCGTCGTGCATGAAGCTCGTCGGCGTCTACGTGGTGTTCGTGCTGATCCTGCTCGAGGCGCTCCGCTGGTTGTCCTCGCGCGATGGCGCGGGACGACGGTGCTGGAACCTCGCGAGGCTGATCGGAGCCGGCGCGGCCGTCTTCTTCGGGCTGCTCGCGATCCTCGATCGGATCGCTCCCCCATACGACGACGCCGCCGGGCGGCTCGTCACCGGCGGCCCGTTCGCGCACCTCGGCCACATGCTCAGCTACGCGGCGGCGCAGACGAGCCCGCACGGTCCGCAAGGGATCGCTTCGTACCCGTTCGGATGGCTCGTCGACTACAAGCCGATCACGTACCTGAACATCAACCCGTCCCAGCCAAGCGCCGGTTTGATCGGGGTCCACCCCGCGGTTCATTTCCTCGGGCTGATCAGCCCGCCGATCCTGCTCATGGGCGTGCCGGCGCTCGTGTTCGCCGCGGTCGTGGCGCTGCGCCACCGACCGGCGGCGGATCGGGAGCTGGCAATGCTCGCCGTGGCGTGGTTCGTGGGCACGTTCGTCCCGTTCCTGCTGTTCAGCGTCGTCTGGCAGCGGACGACCTACATCTACTACATGGTCGTGGTGATGCCGGGGCTGTACGCGGCCGCGGCGTGGCTCGTCACGCGGTTCTCCTACCGGCCGCGGCTGATCGCGGTGTGGGGAGCGATGGTGCTGATCGCCGCCGTGATCGCATACCCGCTGACGCCGCTGCCCTAGTGTCCGCCGGCCTCGGCGACCCACCTCGCGACGATCCGCGCGGCGATCTCGTCCTCGGAGCGGCCGGTGGTATCGATCGTCTCGATCCCCGACAGCTTCCGCATCCAGGTGAGCTGGCGGCGCGCGTAGTTGCGCGTGCGCCGCTTCATTCCGTCGGCGTCGCCGCCCAGCAGCTCCTCGAACCCGAGCGCCTTGCGAGCGGTCAGCGACGCGCCGGCCGCATTCGCGCGGCGGACCTCGTCCTCGGCGCCGGCGGCGAGCATCTCGTCGACCCGCGCGTCGATTCGCGCGTATAGCCGCTCCCGGTCCATGAGGAGCCCGACGAGCAGCGTCGGCCGCCTGACCGCGTCGCTCCACAGTTCCGATTCGGCGGCGTTTGCGTGCGGCTCGAGCTCCCCGGCGTCGAGCAGCTCGAGCGCGCGGACGATCCGCTGGCGGTCGGCCGGGTCGATCCGGCCAGCGACCGCCGGCGCACGCTCCGACAGCAACACGTGCAGCGCCCGCGGCCCCTGGCGCTCGAGCTCGGCCGTCCACCGCTCGCGGATCCCCTCGGGCGGCGGCGGCTTGAGGCTCAGCTCGGTCAGCGCGGCGCGCAGATAGAGGCCGGTGCCGCCGACGACGATCGGCCGCCGCCCGTCGGCCAGCAGCGCGTCGATCTCGGCGTGCGCGAGCTCCGCGTACTGACCGGCGCTGAACGACGCGTCGATCGGAATCACCGAGATCAGCCGGTGCTCGAGCGCACGGCGCTCGGCCGCCGTGGCGGCGCCGGTCAGCGTCTCGAGCCCGTCGTAGACCTGCAGCGCGTCGGCCGAGACGGCGACCGGCCGCTCTCCGAGCTCCCGCAACCGGCGGGAGAGCGCGATCGCGACGCCGGTCTTGCCAACGCCCGTTGGTCCGAACAGGGCGATGACGTCCGCTCGCGACACCGGCTCCAGTATCGTGGAGCCATGAGCCTCGTGGCCGGGAGAGTGCTGCTCACGGGTGCGACGGGCGGGATCGGTATGGCGATCGCACGCGCGTTCGCGGGCCGCGGAGCGAGGCTCGTGATCAGCGCCAGGCGCTCGGAGATTCTCGACCCGCTCGCGGCCGAGGTCGGCGGACGCGCCGTCAGGACCGACCTTGCCCGGCGCGAGGACGTCGAGCGACTTCTCGCCGAGGCCGGCGACGTCGACGTGCTGGTCGCGAACGCCGCGCTGCCGGCATCGGGCGTCCTCACAGAGCTCTCTCAGGAGCAGATCGACCGGATGCTCGAGATCAACCTGCGAGCCCCGATCGCGCTCGCCAGGGCGATCGCTCCGGGGATGATCGAGCGCGGCAGCGGGCACATGGTGTTCATCTCCTCGCTCGCGGGGAAGGCCGCGGCGCCCGCTTCCTCGATCTATTCGGCGACGAAGTTCGGGCTTCGGGGGTTCGCCCTGGGGCTACGCGAGGACCTCCGGCACCACGGCGTCGGCGTGTCCGTGGTGCTCCCGGGGTTCATCAGCGACGCCGGGATGTTCGCCGACGCGAACGTCGAACTGCCCCGCGGCGTCGGGACGAGAAGCCCCGAGCAGGTTGCCGAGGCCGTCGTCCAGGCGGTCGAGCGCGACCGCGCGGAGATCGAGGTCGCCCCGCTCGGGCTACGGCTCGGCGCGAACTTCGCGAGCGTCGCTCCCGCCGTGGCCGCGAGCGTGCAGCGGAAGATCGGCGGCGGCCGGGTCGCGACCGAGCTGGCCGCCGGACAGACCGACAAGCGCTAGCGGTAGCGAGCGCGGGTCGCGGGCTCGCCCCGGCCGCCCGGCTCTCCGCGCGCCGCTCGCGGCGTCGCATCGTGCGCGCCGTCGCGTCCGCCGGCACCGTCCTGCTCGCCCGGAACCTCGTGCTGGCGCAGGATCTCGTGCTCGCCGGTCACGGTCGAGAGCGCCGCGATCACCTCGTCTGCGAGCGCCGCGCCCTCGCCCGCGTGCTCGGGCGTCGCCTGCACCCTGACGACGACGTCGTCGCCGTCGATCTCCTCGAGCAGCACGTTCGGCGCGGCTCGGGTCGGGGTCGAGACCTGCTCGTCGAGGATCGCCTGGACCTGGCTCGGCCGGATGCCCGCGTTGAGGCGCACCTTCACGTCGACCGGCTCGGGCTCCCTGAGCGGAACCACGACGGCCGAGATCACGCCGCTGTTGGGGATCATGATCTGGTCCTCGCCGCGCGCGAGCGTCGTGTACATCAGCCCGAGCGAGCTGACGATCCCCTCGTGGATGCCGCCCAGCGCGCCAGCCTGCAGCCTCACGCGCTCGCCGACGCGGAACGGGCGGGCGGTGAGCAGCACCAGCCCGGCGAACAGGTTGCCCAATGTCTGCTGGGCGGCGAGCCCCAGCACGACCGCGGTGAACGCGCTTCCCGCGATCAGGGAAGCGGTGTTGACGCCCGCGACGCTCAGCGCGATCAGCACGGTGATCGCGAGCGTGACCAGCCGGATGATGAAGCCAACGGTCCCAGCGGTCCCGGGGTCCATCCGCCGGAACATCGTCGGCCCGGCGGCGCGCCCGATCGCGCGCGCGAGCGCCCAGCCGACGACAAGCAGCACGACCACCGTCCCCCACTGGATCCAGCCGCTGTAGTGGTGGGCGGTCTGCTTGCCGAGGATGTTGTCGCGGTGCGCGTAGAGCACCAGCACCGCGATCAGCAGCGGCACCAGCAACACGATTTCGATCCGGGCCCGGCGGATCGCGCGCTCGTCGACGGCGACATTCAGCCCGACCTTGTCCCACGCTTCGCTGCGGGTTTCGAACATCCGCTCCAGGTGGAGCTCCTTGCTTCTTCTCAGTCGATCTCGCATAGGACTGCGGTCCACCTTAGAACAGCCGTCGCTGGTCTTGTTTCAGGTGCGTTTGCTCTTTCGTTGCGGGAGTTTGTGTGCGCTCGCGCACAAACCCCCGGTGTCCCGTGCTCTCCGCGAGCCGTCCGGCGGGGTCGAATTCGGTGCCCTGCACCAGCTCTGCAAGTCTGCGGCGCTCCTCGGGCGGCGCGTACGCGCCGCGCCGGTAGAGGCGCTCATAACGGGGAACCAGGTCGGGCAAGTGCTCGCGCAGCCACTCGAACCAGAGATCTCTCACCTCCCCCCGGAGGTGAAGCGCGATTCCGGTCACATACGCGGCCCCCGCCTCGGCCGCGAGCTCGAGGATTGGCTCGACCTGCTCGGGCGCGTCGTTGACGCCAGGCATCAGCGGCGCGATCAGCACGCCGGTGCGGATCCCCGCCTTCGTCAGCTCGGCCACCGCCTCGAGCCGCGCCCTCGGATTCGGCGTGTGCGGCTCGGTCGCCCGCCAGGCCTTCTCGTCGAGCGTCGGCACCGACAGCGCCGCGCTGAAGTCGGTGCGTTCGTTGATCTGCCTCATCAGCTCGATGTCGCGCAGCAGCAGCGGGGATTTGGTCAGCACCGAGCACGGATTCGCGGCGTCGCGCATCGCCTCCCAGATCCCGGGCATCAGCTTGTACCGCCCCTCGACCCACTGGTACGGGTCCGTATTCGTCCCGAGCGCGACGTGCTCCCCCTTCCACGAAGGCCGCGCCAGCTCGGCCCGGAGCCGCTCGGGCGCGTTGACCTTGACGACGATCTCCCGCTCGAAGTCGCGGCCGGCGTTGAAGTCCAGGTACGTGTGGGTGGGGCGAGCGAAGCAGAAAACACACGCGTGCGAGCAGCCGCGAAACGTGTTGATCGTCCACTTGAACGGCATCCGGCTCGCGGCCGGCACGCGGTTCAGAATCGACTTCGCGCGGACTTCGTAGAACCTCGTCTGGACCCCGCCGGGAGCCTCGAAATGCCGCACGACCGCGTCGTCTCGGTATCCGGGCAGGCGGGCGTGCTCGTCCTCTTGCTCGAGGAGGTTGTCCCAGCGCATAGAACGTATGTTCGCTTCCGGGGCGGATGGCCCCGATCAACCGGACCCCCGTAACGTCGACGAGCGCGGGCTCGCGGCGGCGACGATCTGCGAAGTGGGTGCTATAGCCCCCATTTCGCAGCACGTTCGGCCTAGCGCCGATCGCTTTGCTGCGTTATGGGGTTCGGAGTGACCCTGGAGCTTGGGGCCACTTCGGCCGCCCTCGCCCCTACAGCGTCTCCCCCGCCTCCAGCCGCGCCACCGACCCCGGGTCGTGCGAGGGCAGGAACACGGTCGGGTGCTCTCGGGCGTGGGCGAGGATCGTCTCGATCGTGCGCACATACACGTCGGGCTTCGGCGCGATCGCGTCGGGCCGCAAAGCGCGCAGCTGCTCGAGGCTGTCGGTCGCGTCGCCCGCGAGCAGCACGTGCCGTCCCTCGTCGTCGATGCACACGACCGAGATGTGACCTGGCGTGTGGCCGGGAGTGTCGACGGCGACGATCCGGCCGTCGTCGCTCAGCGGCTTGCTTCGCTCAAACGCCCCGAACGGGCCGCCATCGAGAGCGAAAGGCTGGAACTCGACGCGGGTCGGGATCGGCTGGCGCAGCACCTTCTGCATGAAGCGCGCGCCTGCCGAGGCGGAGAACTCGAGCTCGACCTCGTTGACGAGCGCCGGCCGGTGGACGTGGACCGCGCCGTCCATGTGGTCGCCGTGCATGTGCGTCAGCACGAGCGCGTCCACTTTGTGAGGGTCGAGCCCGGCCGCCGCTAGCGCGGCCGGGAGCTCGGCGTCAGGGGCAACCTGAAAGCGCGCGAACGGGATGTTCCGGACGAGCGCGGTCTCCCCCGCGTCGACCAGAACCACGCGACCTTCATGCTCGATCGCCCAGCAGTGAATCGGCATCGGCGCCGACCACGGTCCGGGCAGGAACAGGTCGAGTTGGCGGCGCCAGTCCTGCCGCGCGAACAGGAACGCCCGCTTAAGGGTCACCGTCCCAGTGCTGAGCGCGTGGATCCTCATCGTTCACGGCGACTCTAACCCGCGCGAGTCGTGCGGGGGGAGCGCGATGACCCCGGAGGTAATGGCGCTACCGCACAGGTAATCGACGGGCGGCTCCGCGCGAGCGATCGTGCCGGGCATGAGCACGACATCCCTCACACACACACTCCCCGGGACCCGCTCGCGCGCTCAGCGCAGCCCCTGGGCTCCGCTCCCCGTGCTGCTGGCGGGGACCTTCATGGTCGTATTGGACTTCTTCATCGTCAACGTCGCACTGCCGTCGATCCAGTCCGAGCTCCACGCGAGCGCCGGCGCGATCGAATGGGTCATCGCCGGTTACGCGCTGACCTCGGCGGTGTTCCTGGTCGCCGGGGCCCGGCTCGGCGACCGGTTCGGCCGGCGCCGGATGTTCGCGGCGGGGCTGGCGCTGTTCACGATCGCGTCCGCGGCCTGCGGCGCGGCGGCGACGCCGACCGAGCTCGTCCTCGCGCGGCTCGTGCAGGGCGTCTCGGCGGCGCTGCTGATGCCGAACGTGCTGTCGGTCATCACCGTCCTCTACAGCGGCGAGGCCCGCGCAAAGGCGCTCGGCATCTACGCGACGGTGATGGGGCTCGCGGCGGTCGGCGGCCAGCTGATCGGCGGCGCGCTGATCGCGGCGAACCCGGCCGGGCTCGGCTGGCGCAGCGTGTTCCTGATCAACGTGCCGATCGGAGTGGTAGCGCTGCTGCTGTGCCGCGCGCCTGATGCCCGAGTCCCGCGCGTCGAAGGCTCCCGGCCTCGACTGGATCGGAACGGTGCTCGTCACCGGCGCGCTGACCGCGGTGCTGCTGCCGCTGGTCGAGGGGCGCCAGCACGGATGGCCGGCGTGGACCTGGATCTCGCTCGCGCGTCGCGCCGGTGCTGCTGGCCGCGTTGGTGCTCCACCAGCGACGGCTGCACCGGAACGGCGGCGCGCCGCTGATCGACCTCTCGCTGTTCGGCGCGCGCTCGTTCCGGGGCGGGCTCGTCGCCCAGCTCGGGTTCTGGTGCCGGGCAGGCATCGTTCTTCGTCGTGCTCGCGCTCTACCTCCAGCGGGGCGCGGCCTGCGGCCGCTGGCGGCGGGGCTCGTGTTCACGATCCTCGCGGTCGCCTACCTGGTCGGCATCGACAGCCGCTCCCGGGCTGGCGATGCGTCACGGCCGGCGGGTGATCGCCGCGGGCGCGCTGGTGCTCGCGGCGGGGCACGTGCTGCTGCTGCTGGCCGTCGAGGATGTCGGCGGCGGCGGCTCGGTCGCCGTGCTCGCCCCGGGCCTGCTGCTGGTCGGCGCCGGGATGGGGCTGGTGCTCGCGCCGCTCGCGACCACGATTCTCGGGACCCTCGGCCCCGAGCGCGCCGGCGCCGCCTCGGGAATGCTCGCGACCGTGCAGAACGTCGGGAACGCGCTGGGGGTCGCGATCACCGGCGTGATCTTCTTCGGCGCGCTCCACGCCGGCTACGCGCACGCGTTCGAACTGGCGGTCGGCGAGCTGGCGTTGACGCTGGTCGCGGTCGCCGCACTGTCGCGGCTGCTGCCGCCGCGCAGGCAGGAGCCGGTCACGTGATCGCTTACCTGAGAGGTAATCGATCGGGCGTGCGGCGGCCGCTACGGTGTCTCCATGGCAGCTGTCATGGATACGCCCCCCGCGGTCGGCGAGCTGCTGCGCGGCTGGCGTCGGCGGCGCAACATCAGCCAGCTCGAACTGTCGCTGTCGGCGTCGGTGTCCTCGCGCCACGTGAGCTTCATCGAGACCGGCCGCTCGCGCCCGAGCCGCGAGATGGTGCTGCGGCTCGCGGAGGAGCTCGAGGTGCCGCTGCGCGAACGTAACTCGCTGTTGCTCGCGGCCGGCTACGCGCCGGTGTACACCGAGCGCGCGCTCGAGACGCCCGAGATGGACACGGTCCGGCAGGCGCTCGAGCGGTTCCTGCGGGCGCACGAGCCCTACCCGGCCGTGGTCGTCAACCGCTATCACGACCTGATCTCCGCCAACGACGCGCTCGACGTGCTGCTCGACGGGGTCGCGCCGGAGCTGCTCGAGCCGCCCGCGAACGGGATGCGGGTGGCGCTGCACCCGGAAGGGATGGCGCCGAGGACGCTGAACCTGCCGGAGTGGAGCGCCCACCTGCTGCACCGCGTCCGCCGGCAGATGCAGATCACCGGCGATCCCCGGCTCGAGCAGCTCTACGACGAGATCCGCTCCTACCCGGGGGTGGTGGAGACGCCGCCGCACGGCGAGCACCAGCCGGTCGAGATCGTGCTGCCGCTGAAGCTCCGAGATCCGGAGGGCGGCCCCGAGCTGGCGTTCTTCTCGACGATCTCGACGTTCGGCACGGCTGTCGACGTGACGCTCTCGGAGCTCGCGATCGAGGCGTTCTATCCGGCCAACGCGCATACCGCGATGCGGCTGCTGCGGTCGGTCGGCGCGGCCGAGCAATAACCGTTTCAGACGCCGCCGGCGCGCTACGTTCGGCGGTTGTTGGTGTTATCTGAACAAGTGAGACGTGCGACCGTCGCTCTGCTGGTTGCGCTCACCTGCGGCGCGGTCCCCGCGCTCGCGGCGCGATCCCCCGAGCGCAAGACCGTCCGCTACCACGGCCACACGGTGAGCGTTCCGGCCCAGTGGCCGGTCTTCGACCTCGCCCGCCATCCGCGGACGTGCGTGCGGTTCGATCGCCACGCGCTGTACCTCGGGGTTCCGGGCGCACAGCAACTCTGCCCTGCGCACGCCGCCGGCCACACGGCCGCGATGCTGCTCGAACCGGACGGCAGGGGCGTCAGGACGATCACGACGGCCGCGGGGACCCGCGGTCTCACGCCGGGGCCGCCCGCCGCGCGGAGCGCCGCTGCGGCCCCGCGGGCGCGCGCGGCGTCGGTTTACACCGGCCCCGGCTTCGACGTCTGCGACACGCCGTCGACCCGGACGATGTCCGCGTGGTCGGCGTCGCGCTATCGCGGGATCGGCGTCTACATCGGCGGCGTCAACGCTGCCTGCTCGGAGGGCAACCTGACCCGAGGCTGGGTCGCGACCGAGGTCGCCGCAGGCTGGCACCTGATCCTGATCTACGTCGGGCTGCAGGCGCCGAGCAACAGCTGCGGCTGCACCGGCATGACCGCGAGCCAGGCCGGGACACAGGGAACGGCAGCGGCGGATGACGCGATCGCGCAGGCGCAGGCGCTCGGGATCCCCTCCGGCAACCCGATCTACGACGACATGGAGGGCTACTCGACCGGCGGCTCGAACACCTCGGCGGTGATGACGTTCCTGTCTGCCTGGACCGCCGAGCTCCACGCAAAGGGGTATGTGTCCGGCGTGTACAGCAGCGGCAGCTCCGGGATCAGCGACCTCGTCGCCCGCTACCACAGCGGCTATCTCGAGCCCGACGACCTCTGGATCGCCGACTGGAACGGCCAACAGAGCACCAGCGACCCGTACGTCCCGGCGTCGTACTGGTCGGGCCACCAGCGGCTGCACCAGTACAGCGGCGACCACACCGAGACCTACGGCGGCGCGACGCTCGACATCGACGGCGACTACGTCGACGGCGCCACCGCGGGCACGAGCTCCGGATCGGGGCCGCCGTCGACGCCCAAGCCACCGAAGCCGCCGACGCTGACGATCTCGTCCGGAGCGGACGGGACGACTGCGATCGGCGCCTCCTGGAGCGGAGCGGGGCTGAAGGCGTGGCGGGTGCTGGCGGGCGTCACCAGGAACGCGCTGACGTCCGCCGGGGGCGGAACGGCGCATGGCGCTCGCGCCACGTTCAAGCTCCCCAACGGCTCTCCGTACTTCGCGGTGCAGGCGCTGGGCACCGGCGGGCAGGTGCTGGCGACCTCCTCCTCCGCCGCCGCGCCCGCGCACCTGGCCGCGTTCGGGCACAGCGCGTTCGTCAGCGGGAACGGGACCGGCGGGATCCCGGCCGGCTGCTACGCGAACCGGACCTGCCACATCGCCACGACGATCACGTCGGACGGGGTCGTGATCGCGACCACCGGAACGGAGTCGATCACGAGCGGCTCCACCGGAATCCTCTACTTCACGCTCACCCAGACCGGGCGGTTCATGCTCGCGAACGCCGGCGGCGGAAGACTGCCCGTACAGGTTGCGCTGCGCGAGACGGGCGGAAGCCGGGCGACCTTGCCGCTGTCGCTGATCGGCTTTGCCACGAACGGCCCGCCGCCTTCACGAACGATCACGCAGGCGCCGCCGGTGCGGATCCTCGGGACGACCGACTTCGTCCCCTCGCACGGGATGGCCGGAATCCTCGCGGCGTGCGCATCGCCGACCCCCTGCCACATCGCCGCCACGATCAAGGTGGCGGGAGTCACGATCGCCAAGACCGGCACCGAGATGATCGGCGGCGAGGAGGCCGGATATGTGTTCTTCACGATCACGAGCCGCGGCCGGCAGCTGCTCGCCGGCACGCTCGGCAACCACCTCCCCGCCGACCTGTCGCTGGCGGCGGGAACGAGCGTCGCGCACGGAACGATCGCGCTCGTCGGCTTCGGTTAGCGCGTCGTCGTGAAGGAGAGGATCAGCTCGGCGGTCTCGGCCGGCACGTCGAGCTGCGGGCAGTGGCCGACGCCGTCGAGCACCACCCAATCGGCGTTCGGGAGCGACTCGTCCCGGTAGCGCTGCGCCGCGACGGGCCACGGCAGGATCCGGTCCTCGGTGCCCCACACGATCCTCACCGGACACTCGATCCGCTCGGCGTCGAGCTCGTAGCCGTGAACGGCCAGATGCTCGAGCAGCGGCAGCGCGGCGGGGCAGCTCGCCGCGCCCTTGATCTGGTGCGCGAGCAGGTCCGCGGGGACGTGCTCGAAACGAACGGTCAGGAACTCCGACGCGCGCCGCCGACCCTCCGTCGAGGACACGATCTGCTCCGCGTACGGCGCCGCGCCCCGGACCAGCTCCTGCGTGGTCCGGTGGCGCTCGATCGCGCCCGCCGCGCCCG
Organism: uncultured Solirubrobacterales bacterium; assembly: GCA_963770735.1. GTDB lineage: Bacteria > Actinomycetota > Thermoleophilia > Solirubrobacterales > Solirubrobacteraceae > Palsa-465. Next base: position 636,776 of record CAVYRB010000004.1, read on the forward strand.
GATCGCCGGGCTCCCAGCCGCCGGCCGGCGCGAGCGCGACGACCGTGCGAGCACGGCCACGGGCCGCCAGGCTGAGCGCGACGTAACCGCCCAGCGAGTTCCCGACGACGTCCGGCGCCTCGAGCCCGGCGTCGTCGAGCGCCCGTTCGACCGCGTCGACCAGCGCCTTCGGCGTCACCGCGCCGTCGAGCTCCGGGCCGCCCGCGTGACCGGCCAGCGTCGGGGCGAGCACCTCGTGGCGGCGCTCGAGTGCCGGCAGCACCAGCTCCCAGGTGCGCCACGTGTCGGTGAAGCCGTGGATCAGGACGAGCGGCGCCCCGCCACCGCCGCGATGCGCGGCGGTGAAGCTCAGGCCGCGACCGCCGGGCGGTCGCCGGCGCGGGCGACGAACGACGAGATCGTGCGGGCGACGAGCTCCGGATCGTCGGACATCGGCATATGGCCGAGGCCCTTCAGCTCCACCCACTCCGCGTCGGGCAGCATCCGCCGCAGCCGCTCGGAGTAGCGCTTCGGCGGAAGGATCCGATCGCGCGTACCCCACACGAGCATCACCGGCACGGTGACCCCGTCGAACGATTTCGGCGGCCCGTCGCGCATGATCGCCTCCATCAGCTCGAAGTAGACCGAGCAGTCGAGCGAGTCGCGGATCAGCTGTGCGGCGGCGCCCGCGGAGATCCTGTCGCCCCGCGCGGCCACCTGCGAGAGCAGCAGCCGCCGCAGCCGCGGCCGGCGCATCATCTTCTCGATGCGCGGCAGCATCTTCGTACTCATCTGATGGTTGCGCTTGAACAGCTTCCGCAGCCGCTGCTCATCGCGCGTGCCCTGCTCCCAGCCGCCGGCCGGCGCGATCGCGACGACCGACCGCGCGCGCCCGCGCTTGGCGAGCTCGAGCGAGATCCACCCGCCGAGCGAGTTGCCGACGAGATGCGCGGCCTCGAAACCGGCGGCGTCCATGTCGCGCTCGACCGCGTCGACGAGCGCGCCGACCGACACGTCGGTGCCGTCCGGGACCTCCGGCCCGCCGACGTGCCCCGCGAGGTTGACAGCGAGCACCTCGTGGTCGCGCTCGAGCGACTCGAGCAGCGGCTGCCACACGCTGCGGGTCGCGGAGAAACCGTGGATCAGGACGAGCGGCTCACCGGGCATACGAGGCAATCCTTCCAGAACCGGACAGCGTCTGGCTGGTCGCGCCCTCGATCTCGACCTCGACGAGCTCCCCGGGAGCGCCGATGCCGCTGAAGTTGACGACCTTGTTGTGGCGCGAGCGGCCGCGCAGCCGGGTCGGGTCGGTGCGCGACGGTCCTTCGACCAGCACGTCGAGTGTACGTCCGACGAACCGCTGCGCACGTTCGTGCGCGCGCCGCTGGATCACCTCGATGAGCCGCTCCATCCGCTCGACCTTGAGCTCGTGCGCGACGTGGTCCTCGAGCGTCGCGGCCTCGGTCCCGCGCCGCGGCGAATAGATGAACGTGAACGCGCCGTCGTAGCCGACCTCCTCGGCGACCTCGAGCGTGCGGCGGAAGTCCTCCTCGGTCTCCCCCGGGAACCCGACGATGATGTCGGTGGTGAGCGCGCAGTCGGGGACGTGCTCGCGGATCATCGCGACCCGGTCGAGGTAGCGCTCGCGCGTGTACGTGCGGCGCATCCGCCTGAGGATCTCCGACGACCCCGACTGCAGCGGCAGGTGGATGTGCTCGCACAACGCCTCCAGCTCGGCGTGCGCGCGGATCACGTCCTCGCGCATGTCCTTCGGGTGGGGGCTCGTGTAGCGGATCCGCTCGATCCCGTCGACCGCGTCGACCATCGTCAAGAGCTCCGCGAACGAGACGCGCTGCTCGCGCGGCAGTTCGCGGCCGTAGGAGTTGACGTTCTGGCCGAGCAGCGTGACCTCGCGGACGCCGTCGCTCGCAAGTCGCTCGACCTCATCGACCAGCTCATGCGACGGACGCGAGACCTCGCGGCCACGCGTAGCCGGCACGATGCAATAGGAACACACGCAGTTGCAGCCGACGCTGATCTGCACCCAGCCCTGGTACTCGCGGGCGCGCTTGCCCGGCAGGCGCCCGGTGAAGCCCTCGAACTCGAAGAACCCCTGGGCGGTGAGGCTGTCGGTTGTGAGGAATTCCGCGAGCTTGTGCACCTGGCCGGGACCGAACGCGACGTCGACGAACGGGAACCGCGCGAACACCTCGTCCTTGACCGACTGCGCCCAGCACCCGCCGACGCCGACGACGACGTCGGGGCGCTCGCGCTTGAGCCGCTTGGCCTCGCCGAGGTGCGCGATGAACCGGTCGTCGGCCTTCTCGCGAATCGAGCAGGTGTTGAACAGGATCAGGTCGGCGCCCGCGCGGGTCGGGGCCTCGGCGTACCCGATCGACTCGAGCATCCCCTTCATCCGCTCGGAGTCGTGCTCGTTCATCTGGCAGCCGAACGTCGTGACGTGGTAGCTCTTCACCGCCGTCCAAGGGTAACGGCGGTGAATCCGGGTACCTCGAGCTCGACCGTCGCGCCGCGTCCGTTCAGGGGATCGGCAGCCGTGACCCGGCCTCCGTGGGCCTCGGCGATCGCGCGGACGATCGCGAGGCCGAGGCCGGCGCCGCCCTCGTTGCGGCTGCGCCCGTGGTCGACGCGGTGGAAGCGCTCGAAGATCCGGTCGCGCTCGGCCGCGGGGATCCCGGGCCCGTCGTCGATCACCCTGAACCGGAGGCGGCCGGGCGCCGCCGGCTCGACCTCGAGTCGGACCAGGCCGTCGGGTGCGCTGGTGTGCTCGATCGCGTTGCGCGCGAGGTTGCGAACAGCCTGCGCGAGCCGGTCGGGATCGCCCTCGAGCGTGCCGTCGGGCAGGTCCCCGAGCTCGAACCGGCGCTCGGCGGTCAGGCTCAACCCGTCCCACAGCTCGTCGACGAACTGGTGGACGTCGATCAGCTCGGGCCGCAGGAAATCGACCCGGTCGGCCTGTGTGAGCAGCAGCAGGTCGTCGACCATCCGGGCCAACCGCGAGACCTCCGCCTGGACCAGGCGCTCGACGCGGCGGACGTCCTCCTCGGTCGGGTCCTCCTGGGCGGCCAGCACCTCCAGCTGGCCGCGGATCACCGTCAGCGGCGTCCGCAGCTCGTGTGAGGCATCGGCGACGAACTCGCGCTGGCTCGAGAACGCGTCGGCGAGCCGGTCGAGCATCCGGTTGAACGAGTCGGCCAGCGCGGTGACCTCGTCGCGGCGCGCGCCGACGTCCATCCGCGGATCGAGCTCACCGGCGTCGACGCGGGCCGCGACGGCGGCCATCCGGCGCAGCGGCGCCGACACTCGCGCGCCCGCGAGGTAGGAGGCGATCAGCGCGAGCACGAGCACGACTGCTCCGGCGAGCAGGAACGCCTTCCCGACGTCGTGCTGGGCGTTCTCGACCAGCTGCAGCGGCTCGCCCGCCCCGATCACCGGCCGCACGGTGCCCGGTTCGACGATCCGCTCGTGGACCCGCATGCGCCCGACGTCGGGCACGAATGCTGTCGAGAATCCCAGGTGGACGACTTTGAGCCGACGGCCGGAGGCGTTCTCGCGGGCCTGCTCGGCCTGGGTCTCGCCCGCCTCGGGGTGCGATTCGCCGAACAACTCGGGGTGGTTGCTGACGGTCCCGCCGCCGGGCAGCAGCGCGAACAGCAGCGTCGAGCTGGCGGTGAACGGCTGCGCACGGACGTACCGCGTGGCGGCTGCCGAGATCGCGGCCGGTGAGGCGCCCGCGTAGGGGCGCAGAGCGTCCGCGAACTGGGCCGTCTGGCCGGAGAGGTTCCGGTCGATCTGGCTGCGAAGGTTCGCGCCGGTGTCCTGGTAGACGACGACGAACACGACCGCCGCGGACACCACCATCACCCCCGCGACCCACGCAGTCAGCCGCCACCGCAACCCACTGGGCAGCGCGGCGCTAATCCTGCGCATCAAAGCGATAGCCGACCGAGCGGATCGTGACGATCGGCGCGGCGGCGCCGCCCTTCCGGAGCTTGCGGCGCAGATAGCCGATGTAGACGTCGACGACGTTCGTCCCCGGGTCGTACTCGTAGCCCCACACCGCGCGAAGGATCTGCTCGCGCGTCAGCACGTGACCGCGGTTGCGCATCAGGTAGGAGAGCAGCTCGAACTCGGTCGTCGAGAGCCGCACGACCTCGCCGCCCTGCCGGACCTCGCGGGTGATCAGGTTGAGTTCGACGTCGCCCGCATCGAGTGTCGTCTGGGGCGCCTGCGACGCGATCCGCAGCTGCGCACGGATCCGGGCGGCGAGCTCGGTCAGCGAGAACGGCTTGACGATGTAGTCGGCGGCGCCCGCGTCCAGCCCGGTGACGCGATGCTCGACGTCGCCCTGTGCCGTGAGCACGATCACCGGAACCATCGGCTTGGCCTGACGAACCCGCTTGAGCACCTCGAGCCCGCTCACACCCGGGAGCATCAGGTCGAGCACGATCAGGTCGACGTCGGCGTGCATCGCCTGGTCGATGCCACTGTCGCCATCGGTCGCCGAGGCGACGTCGAAGCCGTGCGCGGCGAGGCCGCGCTCGAGGAAGTCGACGATCCCGGGCTCGTCCTCGATCACGAGAATCAGAGGGCTCACTCCAAGATCCTTGCGCGGCTGCGGCGCGGTTCCGGGCAGAACAAGAGCATTCTCATATACCGCTGAATCATGCTTGAGCGGAGCTGTAGACACTACGACCATGACCAGCGGTGCTCTGCGGACACGCATGCTCGGGGGCGGCGTCGACGGGAACGGATGGCTGACGACCGCCACCGGGATCGTGCTGATCGTGCTGCTCGCGGTGCTCGGGGTGACGATCGTGCTGATCGGGCAGCTGACCTGGCTGCACCTGTTCCTGGGCCTGCTGCTGCTCGGACCGGTCGCGCTGAAGCTCGGGAGCACCGGCTACCGGTTCGCGCGCTACTACACGCGCGACCGGGAGTACGTCGACCGCGGTCCGCCGATCTGGCCGCTGCGCTCGATCGCGCCGGTCGTCGTCCTCACGACCGTGATCGTGTTCCTGAGCGGGATCGTGCTCCTGTTCCTCGGACCGCGGGATCGCGGGCCGTGGCAGTCGATCCACAAGGTGAGCTTCATCGTCTGGGTCGTGTTCGCGGGGCTGCACGTGCTCGGCCACCTTCCCCGCGTCGGGGCGTTTCTGCGAACGCCCATCGCGGGTGAGCACGGACACTCGTTCACGGGCGGCGACGGCTCGGCGGGGCGGTGGATCGCGCTCAGCGGCGCGATCGTCGCCGGCGTCGTTGTGGCGATCGTCCTGATCCCGCACTTCGGGGTGTGGACGGCGCCCGGGGCGCTCCACCACCATCACGACCACGGGTAGCGGAGCTGAGCGGCGCGCCCGCCACGCGCCGCAGTGCGGCGCGCAGCGGTGGCGCTCAACTCGCGCTCAGCTCAGCCGCAGCTCGTCGCCCAGGTGCAGGCGTCGAACCCGTCGGCGGTCGCGTTCGGCGCCGAGGGGGTGCCGATCACGTTGCCGTTCGAGTCGGTCAGGTCAAGCTCCTCGGAGGTCTTGAGCCCGGCCGGCTGGCCGTTCGTCGTCGCGGAGCCGAATGCCGGATTCGAGAGGTTCGGAAGCGCGGCGAAGCCCGCGTTCGTCCCGATTTCGAGCGGCGTCTCCTCGATCCACTCGGCCGTGGCGTGGGTCGAGCTGTACGGAACGGTCGTCGAGAACGACTGCCCCGTGGTCAGGTCCTTGAGCGTGATCGTCCAGGCGTTCGAATTGCTCACAACCTCGGAGATCGAGGCCGACATCCGGTCGCCCGGGTGCACGGTCAGGCTCGTGATCGAGAGCTCCGGTGCCGGGACGAGCTCGTACCAGGCGTTGTAGGTGGTCTGCCCGGTGGCGCTCACGTCCTGTTCGGTGCCGGTCTGGATCAGCGTCGAGTCTGTCGCGGTGCAGCCCGCGTCGATGCAGCCGCCGCCGATTCCGATCCAGTCGGAGGAAGCCTCCGCCTGCCCCGCGGTGTGCTGTGTCACGGTCGGCACCGTCCACTGCCCGCCGATCGAGTTGAACAGCTTCGAGCCCTGCTCGAGCGTCCCCTGGTTGTAGCCGAACCAGTTGCCGCTCGTGTTCGTGTTCGACCGCAGACGCGGCCCGATCTTCAACAGCTGACCGTGCGAGGTGAGCGACGCGCTCGCGCTCGTCGCGGCCAGTGCGCACACGGCCAGGGCCGCGCACACGAATACCGGCAGACGCGTCGACATACGCGAAGCCGGCCAGGCGATCTTCTTCATCAGTCCCTTTCTCGGCGGCTACGGGTCTAAAGCCGCCGCCTCCCGCGTTACGACCCGCGCTCCCGTTATACCCAAACAAAGTGCGCCGCACGCCAGCACCCGGCGGCGTTCACCAGCCGGTCACGGCGGCGTGCTCGGCGTCAGCGCGCGTATTCGACCGCGCGCGATTCGCGGATCACCGTGACCTTGATCTGACCCGGGTACTCGAGCTCCTTCTCGATCTGCCGCGCGATCTCGTAGGAGAGCAACGTCGCCGCGTCGTCATCGATCGCGCCCGGAGCAACCATGATCCGTATCTCCCTGCCCGCCTGCATCGCGTAGACCTTCTCGACGCCCGTGTGGCGCATCGCGAGCTCCTCGAGGTCGCGCAGCCGCTTGACGTACTGGTCGAGCGACTCGCCGCGCGCGCCGGGGCGCGCCCCCGACAGCGCATCGGCGGCCTGCACGATCACGGCCTCGATCGTCTGCGGGTCGACCTCGTTGTGGTGGGCCTCCATCGCGTGGGCGACGGCCTCGGGTTCGCCGTGCTTGCGCGCGAGGTCGCCGCCGACGAGCGCGTGCGGACCCTCGATCTCGTGCGTGACGGCCTTGCCGATGTCGTGCAGCAACGCGGCGCGGCGCGCGGTCTTCGCACTTGCGCCGAGCTCGTCGGCCATCATTCCCGCGAGGCGTGAGACCTCGATCGAGTGGTCGAGCACGTTCTGGCCGTAGCTGGTGCGGAACTTCAGCCGCCCGAGGATCTTGACCAGCTCCGGGTCGAGGGTCTGGACTCCAGCCTCGAACACGGCCTCCTCCCCCACCTCGACGATGTGGTCCTCGAGCTCGGAGCGCGCCTGGTAGTAGGCCTCCTCGATCCGAGCCGGATGGATGCGGCCGTCCTGCAGCAGCTTCTCCAGCGTCTGCCGCGCGATCTCCCGGCGGACGCCGTCGAACCCGGACAGCACCACCGCACCGGGGGTGTCGTCGATGATGAAGTCGACGCCGGTCAGGTTCTCGAGCGCGCGGATGTTGCGCCCCTCCCGGCCGATGATCCGGCCCTTCATGTCGTCGCCCGAGAGCTGGACGACCGACACCGTCGTCTCGCTCGCGTGCCCGGCGGCGAGCCGCTGCATGCAGACCGAGAGGATGTTGCGCACGCGGCGCTCGGCTTCGCGCTTGGTCTCCTCCTCGATCTGGCGGATCCGGCGGGCGGCGTCGTGCTTGGCGTCCTCCTCGACCTGCTGGAGCAGCAGCTGCTTGGCCCGGGAGGCGGGCATCCCCGCCGCCTGCTCGAGCATCCGCTCAAGCTCCTGGTGCTTGGCCTCGAGCGCGCTGCGCTCCGCTTCAAGACCGGCGTCACGCTCCGCCAGGGTGGCGTCTCGCTGGGCGAGCGCGTCCTCGCGCCGGGCGATCGCGGCGGTTCGCTCGGCCAGCTCCCGCTCCGCGGCGCCTCCGGGTTTCGGCTCCGGGGACCGGCCAGCCGGGCCGGCGCGGTGCGTGCGTCCATACACGAGCGCGGCGATCACGAGTCCAACCGCGATCAGCGCTGCGGCACCGATGATTGCCATTTTCGATCCTCTCCAGGGTCTGAGTGGGTAACCCTGACCCTCTCCTCAGCTTCGATTGTGGAGCGATCGAGTGGCCCGTACGGGACGTACGAACGGATGCCGGCAAGCGCGTCGCGCGCTTCAGGCGGCGGCTAGATGGTGGTCGTGAGGGTGGGTTCTGGCGGGCCCAGCGGCCCGATGGAGATCGCCGTCAACACTAAAATCCGGTATCCGATGAAACTGCGAAATTTCCTGGTGTTTTCTACGGCCCGGGGGCCATTCGTTCGCTGACTGGATCGTATTACCGCGGGGCGGGCGGCGCAAATTACGCAGAAGTCGATTCAGGCTCGCGACGCTGTGGCGAGTCTCGAGGACCGAGCCGCGGCGCTTACTTGTGGTGGAGGCTGATGCTGGCGCTGCCGTGGCAGAGCCGCTTCTCGCGGGGGCTGAAGCTGGTGTCGTTCACGCTGCCGGAGACGCCGCGCCGGCCGAACCTGCCGCTCAGCTTCGCCTGCTCGCCCGGGTGCCCTCCGACGGGCGTGAAGCGCCCTCCGAACTGCCCTCTCGTGACCCGCATCGCGGGATAGGAGGCGTGGACGATCAGCGTGTGCCCGTCCGGGCAACGGTCGTGAACCACGATCTTGAAGTTGCGCACTGAGCCGTTCGAAAGGTTGAAGCTCACGCTCTGACCCTGCGAGGTCTTGCCCGTGTAGCCACCAGCTCTGGCGGCAAGCGCCGCCCCTGCCGCAGCGAGCGACAGGACGACCAAGACCGTCCCCGCACCTGCGATCCCGCGCGATAGCCGTCGCATCTTCCCTCCTCCTCGAGCGATTGATCCGCGGTGGGAGATTACCCGTGAACCGAGCAATGACACTCGAGAACCTCGAGCGCCAGCTCATACTCGTATCCCTTGCGCAGCAGCACGCCGAGCGCCCGCTCGCGGTCCCGCCGCTCCCGGGGCGGCGCCGGAAACCGGCGGCGCAGCAGCGCCAGCGCGCGGCCACGCTCGCCGTCGGGGAGATCGTCGGCCGGCGGCTCGTCGAGCTCCCCGGGCGAGGCGTCCGCGAGCGGCGGCTCGGCGAGCTCGCGTTCGATCAGCTCCCGCTCCACGCCGCGCGCCGACAGGCCGCGCCGGATCCGCTCGGCGCCCCACTGCTCGAGCGCGCGCTTGTCCTGCACGAACAGGCGGGCGAACCGCTCGTCGTCGAGGACCCGTTGCTCGATCAGCTCCGCGATTGCGGCGTCGACGGCGTCCTGCTCCAGCTCGCGCCCGAGCAGGTGCGCGCGAACCTCAGCGACGGTCCGATCGCGCCGGTTCAGGTGCCGGTAGGCGAGCGCGAGCGCTCGACCGACCTGGTCGACGGCGTCGTCGGCTATGCGGCGCGTCCCTCGACCGACTCGACGGCCGACAGAGGCGGCTCCTCGCGCCCCTCGATCGGCTTGACCAGGTCACGCCCGATCCCGAGCGCGGCGTAGATCTTGTCCTCGATCTCCTTGGCCGTGTCCTGGTGCTCGTCGAGGAACGCCTTCGCGTTGCCGCGGCCCTGCCCGAGCCGTTCTTCTCCATACGAGAAGAACGAGCCCGACTTGGTGATGATGTTGTGCTCGATCCCGTAGTCGATCAGGCAGCCCGAGGTGGAGATGCCCTTACCGAACTCGATGTCGAACTCGGCCTGCTTGAACGGCGCCGCCACCTTGTTCTTGACGACCTTCACCTTGACGCGGTTGCCGACCGCCTCGGTGCCGTCCTTGAGCGTCTCGATCCGGCGGATGTCGAGCCGCACGGACGAATAGAACTTCAGCGCCCGCCCACCGGGCTGCGTCTCCGGGGAGCCGAACATCACGCCGACCTTCTCGCGGATCTGGTTGGTGAACACGCAGAGGGTCTGGGTGCGGTTGAGTGTGCCGGCCAGCTTCCGCATCGCCTGCGACATCATCCGCGCCTGGAGCCCAACGCTCTGGTCCCCCATCTGGCCCTCGAGCTCGGCGCGCGGTGTGAGTGCGGCGACCGAGTCGACCGCGATCATGTCGACCGCGCCGGACCGGATCAGCATGTCGACGATCTCGAGCGCCTGCTCGCCGTAGTCGGGCTGCGAGACGAGCAGCTCGTCGATGTTGACCCCGATCTCCTGGGCGTACAGCGGGTCCATCGCGTGCTCGGCGTCGACGAACGCGCACACTCCCCCGAGCTTCTGCGCCTCGGCGAGGATGTGGTAGACGAGCGTCGTCTTGCCCGAGGACTCCGGGCCGAAGATCTCCACGACCCGCCCGCGGGGGACTCCGCCGATCCCCAGCGCGAGGTCGAGCGCCAGCGCCCCGGTGGGGATCGCGTCACAGGCCACGCGCGCGCCCGGGTCGCCCATCCGCATCACGGTGCCCTTGCCGAACTGCTTCTCAATCTGGCTCAGCGCGCCCTTGAGGGCGGCTTGACGCTTGGCGTCGGACGCCGCGTCCCGGCTCGCGCCCTTCTCTTGCTCGCTCATCTTCCCACGGGCTCCTTGTCTCGATGCGTTCGAACCGGCCACGGTACGTGCGGTACCGGACGGAACGGCACCGTAGATCCGGGCCCTGCAACGGAACAAGACGCAGTCGTCACAAATCTGCGACGAGAGTCGTGCGGTACTGCAAATTCTTGGCCCGGCGAGACCCTCACAACCGGTGCGCTCCCGGCGTTGATCAGGTGAGGCTGCGAGCAGACGCAGCCGTCCCGGACCCGATCAGAAAGGCCCACGCATGACCTGGAGCGCCTACGACAGCCCGCTTGGCCCGTTGACGCTCGTCGCCGGCGAGGCCGGCCTGCGCGCGGTCCACTTCCCCGGACTCGCGCCGGCGATGGACCCCGCCGAGCGCGATCCCGACGCGCTCCGTGACGTCCGCGACCAACTCGACGAGTACTTCGCCGGACGGCGACAGCGCTTCGAGCTCGCGCTCGACCTCTCCTGCGTGATCGGCGCGCAACGTGGACGCTATGGGTGCTACGACGCACCGATCGGCCCTTCCTTCCGATCTGTGCCCAGGCTCACGCTCCCGTGCGGAGCTGAGACTCGCCTCGGACGCGACCTCGTTTTCAGGCGATGAAGATGTCGTAGGTGATCTGCAGTCCGCCGCCGCGTCGAGGGCTGAACATCAGCACGCCGAATCGCTTGGGGCGGGCCACGATCTTGTGACCGACGCAGATCGAAGAGACGTAGTGACCGAAGGCCACGACGAGCGAACCGCGAGCTTGGATCGCGCTGGGAGTGAAAGTGAACGCGCACCAACCCGCTCTGAACGTGCCCCGCAGGCTCTGGCGGATCGCGGCCCGGCCGTGCACCGGGGCCGAGCTCGACGGCACGAGATAGGCGTCGGTCGCGTACAGACTCGCGACGGCGGACAGGTCACGGCGTGCCACAGCTCGGTGGTAGGCGCGATCGACCTGGTCGACCTGCGCGCGCACGCTGGGGTCGACATCGGCGGCGCTTGCCGACGCGACGCTCCAGACGCAGCCGATCGCTGCCAGCGCCGCGCACGCGATCAGCTGTCGAATGCAGACAGCCGCTGGTCGATTCACGCCCGCTTGTCCTCCATCCGCGGCCAACCCAATCGTACGCTTGGGTCAGGCCGCCGTCAACGCAGCCTGAGCACAGCGGCTCGGCCGGGCTACTGGCCGCCGGCTTCCCGGGGCGCCGCCGGGTCGGGACCCTGCTCGCCGGGGTGCTCGCGGGCCAGGTAGTCCTCGATCTCCGCCACGCGGTCGCGAGAGCGCTCGGCGACGTGGAGGAGGTCGCTCATCGTCGCGACCTCCTCAATCTGCTCGGACACGAACCAGGCCAAGAACTGCTCGGCGGCGAAGTTGCGCTCGTCGCGCGCGGTCGCGGCGAGCGCGTTGATCTGCTCGGACACCTCGCGCTCCTGTCCGAGCGCGAGCGCCACCGGCTCCACGGCGTCCGCGAACGTGGTGCGGGGCGCGGCAATCCCGGGAGTGGTGACCTCCGCGCCGGTGTCCAGCAGGTACTGGATCATCATCATCGCGTGGCTACGCTCCTCGAGCGCCTGGCGATAGAAGAACGCAGCGAGCTGTGGAAGCGTCTGCGTCTCGTAGTACACCGCGCACGCGATGTACTGCTGGTGGGCCGCAAACTCATTGGCGATCTGCTCGTTGAGCTCGGACGCGAAGACGCTTTCGCCGGGCATGCGGGCGCAGCGTAACAGCAGCGTTACCGGCTCCCCGCGGCGAAAGCGCCCGGAGCTTGTGGTGGAATCCGGCGCCTGGGGGTTGATCGAACAACTTCAGTGGGAACGATCGGGCGTCGGCTGGCGGCCCTGGTCGTGGCCTGCGCGGCGCTCGGGAACGCGGCGACGGCGGTCGCGGCGACGATCAGGGTGAGCACCCTGCGGGACGTGGCGCGCGGTGCGAGGTGCTCGCTACGCGAGGCGATCGCGACCGTGAACGCGCCCGGCCTGCGGACCGGCTGCGGCCGGGCCGACCGCCGGTCGAACACGATCGTGCTGCGCGCCGGACGGTATGAGCTGTCGATCCCGCCCGCCGGCACCAACGACGACGCCACCGGCGACCTCGACATCACCGGCGCGCCGCCGCTGACGATCGCCGGCACCGGCCCGCGGGCGACGGTGATCGACGCGAGCATGCTGGGCGACCGGGTGCTGTCGATCGCGAGCACGGCGACGGTGACGCTGCGCGGGCTGAGGATCAGGGGCGGGCGTCCATCGAGCGCCGCGCCGGCGCCGCCGAGCCCCGTCGACGCGAACTGCGGCGCGGGTGCCCCCGGTCCCGCCGCGGGCCAGGCCGGCAGCGGCGGTGGCATCTTCAACAGCGGCACGCTCAGCCTCGACGCCGTGACCGTCACCGGCAACCGGGCGGGCGCGGGGGGCCCGGGCGGAGAGGGCGCCGGCGTGAGCGGTTGTGCGGCGGGCGCCGGCGGGCAGGGCGGATCCGGCGGCAGTGGCGGCGGAATCTACAACCAGGGCTCGATGTCGGTGATCGCGTCCACGGTCGCCAACAACCATGCCGGGTCTGGGGGGCCGGGCGGCCCCGGGGCCCCAGGAGGCCCCGGAGGGGCCGGCGGCCCCGGTGGCCTGGGCGGCGGCATCTTCAGCGCCCACGGCAGGCTGTCCGTGAGCAACAGCACGCTGGTGAGCAACTTCGCCGGCTCGGGCGGGACCGGCGGCGCTCCGGCCGGACCCGGCGGGAACGGCGGCAGCGGCGGCGCGGTCGCCCTAACCGCCGGAGCCGGCCTGTTGCGGAATCTCACGATCGCCGACGACGGGGTCGGCGCCGCCGCCATCGGCGGCGCGCTCGGCGCCGGGGGCGCTGTGTTCGCGCCGTCCTTGACGCGCGCGGTCCCGCTCAGACTCGAGAACTCGATTGTCGCGTCGAACCTCGGAGGTGGCTGCGCCGGGGCGATCGCTGATGGCGGCCACGACCTGACCTACGGTGACCGGACCTGCCCCGGCCGCTACGCGAATCCCGAGCTCGGTCGCCTCCGGGACAACGGCGGCGCGACCGAGACGATGGCGCTCGGCGCGCGTAGCCCCGCGATCGACCGGATCCCGCGTGCGCGGTCGGGCTGTCCGTCAACCGATCAGCGGGGCGTCCGCCGCCCCGAGAGCCGCGCGTGCGACATCGGCGCGTACGAGTTCGCGCTCCCCACGATCACGGTCCTCTCCCCGGCACCCAACGGTTCTTACCGGCGCGGTGCACGCGTGCTCGCCCGGTTCCGCTGCGAGGAGGGAGGCATCACCAGCGCGATCGCGGCCTGCACGGGCAGCAGTCGCGAGGGCCGGCCGATCGGGACGCGACGGCCCGGCGCAGAACGCTTTGTGGTGACCGCCACCGACAAGAGCGGCGGCCGAGCCAGAAGGACCGTTCGTTACGTGGTATTCGAATACGTAAACCCCGTCAGCGCCGTGAGCGGCCTGTATTCCCGGCGGATCGACCTCGGCGTCGACTACGGCGGCTCGGGTCCGCTGCTAGCACTCGGAGACGGCGTCGTGACGATGGCCACCGACAACGACGACGGCCCGTCGAGCTGCTGGGCGATCAGCTGCTGGCCCGGGGGCGGGATCGTCGTCTACCGGCTGACGGCGGGACCGTTCGCGGGAAAGTACGTCTACACGGCGGAGCACATCTCGGTCACCGTCCATCCGGGGCAGCGGATCACGGCCGGTCAGCAGATCGCGACGCTGTACTCGGGCTACCCGTGGGTCGAGATCGGATGGGCGGCCGGGCCGGGCCCGGAGGCGCTAGGGATCTCCGACGGACACCAGTGCCCGTGCGGCGACCCCGGCGGCTGGTCGACGATCGACGGCCGGGACTTCAATCAGCTGCTCGTGACGGTGGGAGCGCCGTCGGGCTTGCTACAGGGCAACCTGCCGGACCAGAGCATGCCCCGCGGGTGGCCGACCTGGTCGGGCTGAAGTCAACCCCGCCCGCGCGGATGATTCCGCTTCGGAGGCCCCGGATGATTTCGCGTCGGAGGCTCCGGAGCGACGACCTCCACCTCGTCGGCGGGCACCCAGGCGACCCTGTGGTTGTAGTCGATCTGATACCAGGTGCGGCCCTGTGAGACCCGCGCGACCTGCGCGACGTACGTCTGCCCCGCTCTGCTGAAGCCGTTGGCGGTGTCCGGGCAGATCCGCGTGTCGATCGAATTGCCCAGATAGGTGGTCGGGTACTCGGGACCGCTGTACAGCGTCGTCAACGCGTTCCCGCCGCGGAATCGAACCAGCGCGCCCCAGCCGTCGGTGGTGTCCGAGTCGCGCACCCATCCGACGGTCCCGCTGAAGTTGATCTTGTCGTACAGGACTCCGTCGACCTTCGTCGTGTCCAGCAGTGCGAACTCCTGGCCCCACGCCGCCTTGGCGCGGAGGTCGCCGGCCGAGACCTCGGAGATCACGTCCGGCGTGTTCGGCACGATCGCCCAGGCGAAGTTGTCGCACGAGAAGTCGAGCTTGTCGTAGGTCGGGGGGTCGCCGATCTTGTCCGACGGTACGTATGTCGACGGATCGCTCGCGCCCCTGATCAGGGTGTCGAGCGCCGGCTCACTGCGACCGGCGTAGACATTCGTGTAGTTGTTCTGGGCTCCGGACGTCCAGAGGAACGAGTCGCGGGCCGAGGCGAGGTCCTGACCCACCGTGATCATCCGGATCTTCGAGGTGGGCTTCGTGTATTGCTCTCCGATCTCCGGACGCGGCGGCGCTGCGCCCCGCGACCAGCGGTCGTACGCAGCGCGAACGAGATCCATGTAGTACGGCCAATCCCACGATGGGCCCGGGTCCCAGTGCTGCACCGTCGGGTTGTCGATCGAGTTCGGGATGTTGTCGTGCCCGAGGATGTGCGCGCGATCCAGCGGGATCCGGTACTTCCACGCGACCCACCCGACCAGATCCGCCGAGCGCTTGTACATCTGCGGCGTGAAATAGCCCGCCGGGGCGACCGCGAAGCCGATGTGCTCGATTCCGATCGAGGTCTCGTTGAACCACCAGTTGTTGACCGAGCGAACCCAGTCCTTGTCGGGCGCGAATTGGGTTATCGCCGGGTCGGTTGAGCCGGTCTGTCCGTTCACGAGGTAGTGCGCCGCGGACACCGAGGTCGGGCCGGTGAACGCCAGCACGGTCCCCTGGTACGACGTCTCGGTGTCGTGGATCATCACGGAGTCGATCGGGATGTCGTCCGGCCGGTTCGCCGGGTACACGGTGGTCGCGCGAATCTGCTTGTCCACCTTGGGATAGTCAGCCGATGCGGCGGAGGCACCCACGCACGCCACGGCGGCGACGGTCGCGCCGACCCACCATCGCGCTCGCGGCAACACCGCGTCGAAGCCCAGCCCCCTGGTGTTCATCTCGCCCTCCTGTCGATCCTGACAGTTCCAGCCCCGCACCCCATGGTAGCGCCAGAATCCAGTCGCGATGAGCGCCGGTGAGAACCCACAGGAATCCAGCCGACTAGGTCCAATCGTCGCCTCCGGCGGGCACGAGGTGCGTACCGGAAGCTGCTCCTGGACCGACCGGACGCTGGTGGCGGACTCCGACTGGTATCCGAAGCGCACGATGACCGCCGAGGCGCGGCTCCGCTACTACGCGGCGCAGTTTCCGCTGACCGAGATCGATTCCACCTATTACGCCCCGCCGGCGGAGCAGCAGGCGCGCCTGTGGGCGCAGCGCACGCCGGCCGATTTCAGCTTCGACGTGAAGGCGTACTCGCTCTTGACCGGTCACCCGACGCGGCCCGGTTCGCTGTGGAAGGACCTGCGCGAGCAGCTCCCGCCGGAGGCGGCCGAGAAGCGCAACGTATACGCCCACCACCTTGGTGCCGATGCGCTCGAGGAGGCGTGGCGACGGTTCGAGGAGGCGCTCAGGCCGCTCCACGACGCCGGCAAGCTCGGGGCGGTCCTGTTCCAGTACCCGCCCTGGTTCGTGCCGCGCCGCGACAACCGCACCGAGCTCGACAAGCTCCGCGAGCGGCTGCCGGACTACCGGATCGCCGTCGAGTTCCGCTCGCCGATCTGGACCGCCGAGGAGCGCGATCGCGAGCGCACACTGACGACGCTCCAGGACCAGGGAATCGTGTTCGTCGGTGTCGACGCGCCGACGGTCTCGGGATTGCCGCGGCTGCTCGCCGTCACCAACCCGGAGCTGTTCATGGTGCGCTTCCACGGTCGCTCGGACAGCACCTGGTCGGATACCTCGAGGACCGCGGCCGAGCGCTTCAGGTACCTCTACTCCGATCGAGAGCTCGAGCAGCTCGCGTCCTCGGTCTCCGACCAAGTGCCCGAGGCCCGGGAGACGCACCTGCTGATGAACAACTGCTACCGCGACTACGCCGTCCGAAACGCGGCTGAGCTCCGCGACCTGATCGGCGAGCGCCTGCCGGGCTGAGTCTGCGACGATCCGCGGGTGGCGCTCGAGACGCATGGCCGGTGGCCGATCGCGGGTGCCGCGGCCCTGTTCCCGGTTACGGCCGCCGCCGCCCGCAGGCCGGCGCTCCGGCCGCTCGCCGCGCTGCTCTGGCACCAGACCGAGGAGTGGGTCTGGCCCGGCGAGTTCCTGCCGTGGATCAACCACGAGATCCTCGGCTCCGACGACGACGAGTTCCCGATCGACCGGCGCGCGGGATTTGTGATCAACGTCGTGTTCGGGTGGGGGTTCAGCGCGACCGCCGCGGCCGGGTCCTCGGCGGCGGCTCCCGCCGCATTCCTGTACACGACCCACCTCGGCAACGCGGCGCTCCATCTTCATTGGGCGGCGCGCAACCGGCGCTACGACCCCGGGACCGTCACGTCGGTGGTCGCGCTGCTCCCCGTCGCGGTCGTCGGGCTGCGGAGGCTGCACGCCGACCCGGCGGTGTCGCGCCGGGCGCTCCGCGGCGGGATCGTCGGCGGAATCGCCGCGTCGGCGGGCCTCGTCGTGCTGATGAAGTGGCGGCTGCGCCGCGGGCGCCGCTAGCCGGGCGCGAGCTGCTTCCCGAACCAGTGGTGCGCGAACGGCTCGGCGTTGAACCGGGGGATCTCGCGGTACCCGGACGAGCGGTACATGGCGATCGCCTCGACCAGCGCCTTGTTCGTGTCGAGCCGGACCGCGGCCGCCCCGCCGTCGACGGCGAGCCGCTCGAGCGCTTCGAGCAGCCGGCGACCGATCCCGAGCCCGCGCGCCGACTCGGCCACCCACATCCGCTTGATCTCGGCGGTCCCGCTCGGATGGTGCTTGAGCGCGCCGCAGCCGATCGGCTCGTCGCGCAGGTACGTCACCAGGAACGCGCCCGCCGGAGCCCGCAGCTCGTGCGGCTCCGCGGAGGTTCCCTTCGCCGGATCGAACGGGACGTCGGCGCGCCGGTTCAGCTCGGCGAAGTACGCGCGCAGGCAGGCGCGGGCGTCGGCGCCGGCGGGATCGACGATCCGCAGCTCGACCATCGCGGCGGTGATCAGCCGCTCGACCGTTCGCATCGCGCCCACGAGCTCGTCCCGGTGGCGCTCGTCGAGCGGCGCGATGATCGACCGCGCGAGCTCGTCGCTGCGCTCGTCGAGCAGGGCCCGTTCGGCGCTCCCGCTCGCGGTCAGCCGCGCGACGCGGATCCGGCGATCGGCGGGACTCGGGCTCAGCTCGATCAGCCCGTCGTCCTCGAGCGCGCGCAGCAGCCGGCTGGCCTGGCCCGAGTCGAGCTCCAACCGGGTGCGCAGCGAGCGGACCTCGCAGCCCTCGGTGCCGATCTCCCAGAGGACCCGCGCGGCGCCGAGCGTCCTGCCCCGAGAGAGGTGGCCGTCGCTGAGCGCCCCGACCCGCTGGGTCACGGTCCGGTTGAAGCTCCGCACCTGTGCGATCGTCGCGTCGCCCGCCATTTCTCTGACCTAAGTCAGAGATTAGCGCGCCGACGGGGCCGCAGCCGCTAGAACACGATCGGCGTACCCGCCGCGAGCACGAGCACCGAGCTCCGCGCGTTGTCGAGCTCGGTTCGCACGTCGCCGCCGATCACGACGCGACCGGACGGGGCATCGGGCTGCGAGCCGACGACGATCAGGTCGACCGCGTCCGCGGGCGACTCGGCGACCACGGTCGCCCCGAGGCTCTGGGCGAGCGAATTGGCCGTGTCTCTGGCGACGTCGTTGACCGCGCCCGCCAGCGGCACCGCGATCGAGCTGATCGCGCCGTCGGTGGCGGTCCTGAGACCCGCCGCGGCGATCGCGACCGCCACCGATCCGCCGTCGAGCAGGTGCTGCGCAGACGTTCCGGGCTCAACGCTGCCCGGTGGCGTCCGGTAGTCGGAGCCGAACACGATCAACGCCGCGCCCTCGGCGGTCGCGAGCGCTCCGAGCCGGTCGCCGGTGGACGCACCGACGACGACGTGCCGGGGTACGGCCGAATCCCCGAGCAGGGTGGCGCCGCGCTCGAGCCGCTGCTCGGCGTCGTGCTGGGCGAGCTCCTCCCTGCCTGGATCGAACTCGTGCGAGTGGCGGACGTACGCGAGCGCGAGCTTGATCCCGGCGCGCGTCAGGCGCTTGCCGAGCGCGAGCGCGTCGTCGTCGTTCGGGGTTCCGTCGTAGGAGATGATTGCTGTCACTGGCATCGGTCGGAGATCCTGCGGGGGGATGTCGAGGCGGGCATCGGCCAGATGGATAGGGATCGAGGCGCGCCCTCTATCCAAGTGGCAGGTCGGCGAGCGTGCGGCAATCCTAACCCGATGTTTGGGAGTCCCCGCGCCGGTGAGACTCAAACGAATGAGCGAGAGAGAAGAAACACACATCTACGAGCGCGGGACCGACGACCGCCGTGGCACCGTCAGGCCCGCCGACGATCCCGCCCCGGCGAGTCCGGCGCCCGACGAGGACGCGGTGCGCAAGGGCGAAGACGTGCTGGAGCGAGTCAAGCCCTACTGACGCGCTCCGGCGCGTCGGTTCCTCGCTCTCGGGGCACATCCCCGGCGGCGAGACTGGTTCGAGACTGGATCGGGACTGTGCAGGCCCCTGCCGTGACGTAGGGTGGGCCACATGATGCGAGTCAGGGGTGAGACTTGGCAGATCAGCTGACACCGGTCCGGATCATCGGGGTCGCGCTGGTGCTGTTCACGGCGGTGCTGCTCGGGGTCGGGATCCATCACCTGGTCGCGACCGGGACCTGTTCGTCGACCGGCTACTCGGCCAACTACGGTCCGGTGCCCCACTGCCCGGCCGGCACCGGCTGGTGGATGGCGTTCGTGTTCGCGGGCATTATCGGCGGGATCGCCGGCGGCCTGATGGCGGGCAGCATCGGGCTGCTGTTCGCCGGAATCTTCGGAGGAATCGGATTCGGGGCGCTGTCGTTGCTGTTCGACTCGAACGCCCAGAGCAGCACGCAGATATTCGCCGCCGCGTTCGGCGGCGCGTTCGCGCTGGTTGGGGTGATCGCCGGATTGGCCGTGCTCGGCGGGGCGCTCAAGTCGCTTAGCAGCAGCATCGGCACGGGCGCTTCCAAGCAGGTGCGCTACGGCAAGACGAAGGTCTCCTCGCGCGGCTCCGGATCGGCCCCGTCGACGACCACCTTCTCGACGCCCTCGGGCTCGAGCGTGTCGATCACCGCCACCGGCGCGGGGTCGTCGTCGATGGGCGTGCCGAGCCCGTCGACTTCCCCACTGAGCCTGATTCCAGGCCTGCAGGCCGCGCGGACCGTGGCCGGCGGCGACGCGGTCGACGAGCTGTCCAAGCTCGCGGCGCTGCACGAGCGGGGCGGTCTGACCGACGAGGAGTTCGCAAGTGCCAAGGCGAAGCTGCTGCAACAGCTCTAGAGGGGGCCGCGCGTGCGCCTGATGATCGCCCTACTCGTGTGGGTCGCCGCCGTGATCGGCGCGGTCGCGGTGTCGAACACCGTCGCGAGCAGCATCCACACCACCCCGACCGGCTCCTCGACGACCGCGTCGGGCTCCTCCGGGGGTGGCTCGAGCTTCTCCGGCGGCGGCTCTTCCGGCGGCTCGTCGAGCTCGGTCGACCCGAGCTCGATCAAGGCGAGCGACTCGGCGTCGCTGTTCCATACCGCGAACCTGGCGCGGGTGCTCGGCAAGGCGCGCGCCGCGCTCGGGGCGAATGCGCAGGTGGACAACTTCGCTCTGTACCCCGGGTACGTGTCGATCACGGCGATCAAGGGTGGGAGCGAGGTCAACTTCTACGGTGACGCGACCGGGCGCGTCGAGCAGACGAACAGCGGCGGCAGCTCCGGTGGCACCAAGCTGTTCCGGCTCTCGCAGGTTGGCGTCGGCGTCCCGGCCGGGCTGGCGCACCGGATCTCGACCGCCGGGCACATCCCGATTTCCCAGCTCCACTACATCGTGGTGATGGTCGACCCGGTCTCCGGCCACGGGCTCTGGTGGCTCGTGTATCCGGTCCAGGGCAACAAGGTCGAGTACTTCAAGGCGTCGGGCGCATCGGGACCACTGTTCGAGTACCGCTCGAACAGCTCGACGGGACTGCAACCAGTCTCGGGCTGAATCCTGGGCCCGGGCCGGTTGCGGGGCTCACCGACGCGCCGCCGCTAGGAGCAGAGCGCGGTCCGGGCGAGCGCCTCGTAGCTCGCCCCGGACCGGCGCAGGCGCGAGCGGTAGAGCACCACCGCGGATCCGCGAAACGACAATCGCGGGGGCGGCTCAGACAGCGGCGCGCTCCGGGGGATGCGGCCGCCCCGCCCCGCCCGTGCGACCGTGACGTGCGGGTAGAAGCGCCGTTCCTCGGGCTCGTAGTAGCCGTCCGCGGCGAGCGCGTCGGACAGGACCGCCTGCGCGGCGGTGAGCGCGCCGGCGGGGTCCTCGAGCGCTACCGCCAGCACCCGTGGGCGCCGCCGCGGGAGCACCGCGGCCTCGCCGAGCGACAGCTCAGCGGCGCCGCGTCCGCTGAGGGGCGCACAGGCCCCGGCGATCCCGTCGATGTCGTCCCACGCCCGCGAGCCGAGGAACGCGAGCGTGACGTGAAGGTCCTCGGCGGGCACGGCCCGGATCCCTCCGCCCTCCCGCACCACTCGCGCGCACCATTGCGCAAGCGCGCTCCTGACCTCCTCGGGGAGCTCGAGCGCGAAGAAGAGGCGCGCTCGCTCGTCGCTCACCGTGCGGTTCGGGCGGAGGCGGGCGCGCCTGGAGGCAGCGATCCCCCGGTTTCGCCGACCAGCAGCCTCCGCAGCAGGTGCATCGCGACCGTGGTCGAGCGGTCGCGGACGTCGGCGCGCCCGCCCGGCAGCCGCGTGGATCTCGTGATCCGCTCTCCCCCGCGCTCCAGCACCGAGAAGGACACGGTTCCGACGGGCTTCTCCTCGGTTCCTCCGTCGGGGCCCGCGATCCCCGTGATCCCAATCCCGAAGTCAGCATCGAACCGCTGGCAGGCACCCTCGGCGAGCGCGTCTGCGACCTCCGCCGAGACGGCTCCGAGGCGCTCGATCAGGGCCGCGTCGACGCCCACCAGCGCGACCTTGGCCTCATTCGTATAGGCGACAACCGAGCCCGCGAAGTACCGGGATGAGCCCGGTCGTTCCGTGAGACGGGCGGCCATCAGCCCGCCCGTCTCGGACTCGGCGACCGCGACCTTACGGTCGCCGAGCAGCCCGGCGACCTGCTCGTCGACGGTCGCGCCGTCCTCGGAGAACAGGGTGTCGCGATGGCGATCGCGGATGAATCCCACCAGCGCCTCGTAGGCGGCCGCGGCGGTGGGCTCATACCGGGTCGAGACCTCGATCTCGCCGCGCCTCAGGCAGGTCGTGATCTCGAGCCGGTCCAGCTCGAGCCCGTCGGCCTCGGCGGCCCTGAGCGTGTTCGCGATCTCCGACTCCGGGATCCCGAACAACCGCAGGATCCCGCGCTCGTAGGTGGTCGCGCCCGTGATCGCCGCCTTGAACGCCTCGGTGCCTGTGGCTGTCTCCCACATCGGCTGGAGCTCGCGGGGCGGTCCCGGCAGCACCACCACGGTCGGGCTCGTGCCTTCGAGAGGAGGGACGACGAGCCCTGGGGCGGTGCCGACGGGATCTATCACGGTCGCGCCCTCGGGGATCATCGCCTGCTTGCGGTTCGACACCCTGATCGCTTCGCGGTCGAGGTTGGGCCAGCGCCGCATGATCCCCTCGAGGATCTGTTCGATCCGGCGCTCGAGCGCGGGGTCGAGCACCAGCTCGCGATCGCTGAACTGCGCCACCACCTCGGTCGTCAGATCGTCGGCCGTCGGGCCGAGTCCCCCGCTCGTCACGATCACTGCCATCCCCTCGGACGCCATGAACCGCAGAGCCTGCAGGAGGTCGTCAGGGCGGTCGCCGACGATCTGGATCAGTGCGGCGTCAACGCCGATCTCCCGCAGGCGCTCGGACAGCCACGGCCCGTTGCGGTCGGAGATGATCCCGGTGAGCACCTCGGTGCCCGTGACGAGGATGCCGGCGCGCGGGGGGCTCATGGGCAGGTCGGGGTCTGGGAAAGCGGGATGTGCGTTACCGCCGTCGGCGTCAGCAGCAGCCGGATCGCGCTGGACGAGGCCGCGACCGGGACCGACTTGCCGTTGACCTTCATCTGCACGGATGCGTTGCCGAGGGTGAGGAGCATCGTCCCCGCGGTCTCCGTCGGGATCTGCTCGCCGGAGCTGAACGTGCGCTCGTTGATCAGCTTCGCTCCGGAGCCGTTGACGAGGCACACGTACACGGCGCTCGTCGGTGTGAGCTTTAGCGTCACGTTGGTCGGCTTGGCGGGCGTGGTGGTTCTGACGGTCGTCGCGTGGTGCGGCGGGCGGTGGCGCACGGGCCGGTGGGCGCTCGGCGAGCTCGGGCCGGATTGCGTGGCGCTGCCGACCACGTACAGCACCCCGATGATCAGGAGGACCACGACGGCGATCGGCGCCCACGAGGGAATCCTCGGTCCTCGGCGCCGGCGCTCGCGCTCACGGGCGATCGACGTCGTCGGGCGGATGTCGTGGTCGTTGGGGCGCTCGTACTGGCGCTTGAACTCGTCTATCAGCATCCTCGAGTCGAGCCCGAGGAAGTCGCCGTAGGTCCGCAGAAAGCTCTTCGCGTAGACCGGACCGGGGAGCAGGTCCCATTCCTCGTTCTCGATCGCGCGCAGATACTTGGCACGGATCTTCGTACGGGTCTCGACCTCGCTGATGTCGATCCGGTCCCGCATCCGCGCCTCGCGCAGTGTCGAACCGATGTCCGTCATCGTGGCGAAGGCTAGTGGGCGCGTCCGCGAGTCGCGCGGCACCCACTGGTGGGCGGAGCCACGAGGCGCGCGCGGCCGGGCGCCCTCGAATCAGTGTCCGTCGGGCTGTGCCGCCGCGGCGCTCGGCTGCGCGTCAGCCTCGCTCAGGTGCGACAGGATCCGCGGCAGGTCGGCCTCCGTGATCAGCACCTGCCGTGGCTTTGAGCCCTCGTACCCGGAGATGATCCCCCGCCGTTCCAGCATGTCGATCAGCCGACCGGCGCGCGTGTAGCCGAGCCGCAGACGGCGCTGGAGCATCGACGTGGACGCCGTCCCCATCTGCGCGACCAGCGAGATCGCCTCCTCGAGCAGCGGGTCCTCGTCGGGGTGGAACTCCTCCTCACCCGAGGATCCCGAATCCGCGGACTCGACCTCCTCCAGCAGCTCCTCGTGCAACTCCGGCTCTCCCTGACGCCGCCAGGTGTCGGTCAGCTCCTCGATCTGCGGCTCGTCGATGTACGCCCCCTGGATCCGCTGGAGCTTGGAAGCGCCGACCGGCGAGAACAGCATGTCGCCCTGGCCGAGCAGCGACTCGGCGCCGTTCTGGTCGAGGATCACGCGGGAGTCGGTCTGCGAGGAGACCGCGAACGCGATCCGCGACGGGACGTTCGCCTTGATCATCCCGGTGATCACGTCGACCCGCGGCGACTGGGTCGCGAGCACCAGGTGGATGCCGACCGCACGCGCCTTCTGGGCCAGCCGGATGATCGAATCTTCGACGTCGGCCGGAGCAACCATCATCAGGTCGGCGAGCTCGTCGATCACGCAGAGGATGTACGGAAGGTGTGGCTCGCCCCGCTTCTCCCGAACGCGGTTCAGCTCGGGCAGCGATCGGGTCCGCGCCAGCGACATGATCCCGTAGCGCTGCTCCATCTCCCGGACGAGGTTCTGGAGCGCGTTCGCGGCCATCCGCGGGCTCGTGATCACCGGCGTCAGCAGGTGCGGGATCGACTCGTAATGGTTGAGCTCGACCTGCTTGGGATCGACCAGCACGAAGCGGACCTCGTGTGGCGTCGCGCGCAGCAGGATCGAGGACAGCATCGCGTTGACGCACGCCGACTTACCGGCGCCGGTCGTGCCGGCGACCAGCAGGTGGGGCATCTTCGCCAGGTCGGCGCCGATCGCGCGGCCGGCGATGTCCTTGCCGAGCCAGACGGTCAGCGGCGACCAGTCGTCCGGCGGATCCTGGAACACATCGCCGAGGTGGACGATCCGTCGGCGCGCGTTCGGAACCTCGACGCCGACCGCCTGCTTGCCGGGGATCGGCGCGAGGATTCGGATATCGGTCGCCGCGAGCGCGTAGGCGAGGTCATCCTTCAGCTGCGCGACCTTCGACACCTTGGTGCCCGGTGCCAGCCGCAGCTCGTAGCGGGTGATGTGGGGACCCGTGGTGCGGCCGATCAGCTTCGCGTCGATCCCGAAGTGCCCCAGGGCCTCGAGCAGCGTCCGGGCGGTCTGCTCCTGCCCCTCGGTGTCGGGCTTGGCCGCGTCGCCGGTCGCGCGCACCAGGAACCGAGCCGACGGCACCCGCCAGGCGAAGTCCGGGTCGTCGGTGACGCTCGCCCGGTAGCGGCCTTGCGGGGTCAGGTCCGCCGGGTCGGGCGGGTCGTGCTCGTATTCGGTCTCGGGCTCCGGCAGGTCGGGCTCCGGCTCGGGCTCCAGGTGGAGCTGCTCGGGCTCGTCGGACTCGTGCTCGAGCGGTGGAGGCGCCTCGACGTGCGTCGCGCGGACGACGAGCTCCGAGGTATCCGGCTCGGGCGGGAGCAACGGCTCGCGCTCGCGCTCGCGGACGCGCGGAGCCGCGGCGGTGCGCGGAGGCCTGCGGACGACGGTGGCGGCGAGCTCCTCGGTCGAGCGCTTGACCGCGTTCACGGAGGTCGCCACCCCGGCGCCGGTCAGCAAGATCACGCCCGCGATCAACAGGAACACCGCGAGCACGTGCGCGCCGACGGTCGAGAACAGGTGAGTCGTCACCCACAGCTCACCCTGGCCGAGCACGCCGCCACGTGCCTCGAACGCGTGCGCGTTCCAGAAGTTCGAGCCGTGCAGCATCCCCGGGCCCAGACCGAGCGTCCCCGCGGCCAGCGCCAGCGTCAGCGCCGCGGTCATGCAGATCACCCCGGCCCGCAGCGGACGAGCGGGAGGCCGCAGCTCCCGCGCCAGCATCAAGACCCCGCCGAGCACGAGCGCCGCCGGCACCACGTACCCGAGCGCGCCGATCACGAACCGGAACGAGGAGATCGCGCCCTCGCCGACGGTGCCGCCCGACCAGTGGAAGTAGGCGACCCCCCCGAGGAAGATGCCGATCGCGATCAGCGCCAGCGCGAGGATGTCGACCTGGTGGGGCTCCAGATCGAGCCTCGGAAGTGACAGCGAGGGACGTGCTCCCACGAGCGAGCGCGTGGCTCGCTTCGGGGGCGGCTTCTTTCGCTTGCGGGCGGCCATCTCCGAATTTATGGCTTCGACGGGGAGCCGGCGCCTCCTGCCGCCGACCACGGCGGCTTGCTCCGTACTATCTGGAGATCAGATGGCCGATTACGATCGCTCCGCCCGCGTACTCGTTGTCGAGGACGACGACGCGATCGCACAGGTCCTCCAGCGCTCGCTGAGGCTGGAGGGTTACGAGGTGAAGGTCGCCGCCGACGGCGTGATCGCGCTCGAGGAGGCGCACGCGTTCCTGCCCGACCTCGTGATCCTCGACCTCGGGTTGCCGCGACTGGACGGAATCGAGGTCGCCAAGCGGCTGCGGGAGTCCGACGACGTCCCGATCCTGGTGCTCACAGCGCGCGACGCGGTCGAGGCGCGGGTCGAGGGGCTCGACGCCGGGGCCGACGACTACCTGGTCAAGCCGTTCGAGCGCCAGGAGCTGCTCGCGCGCCTGCGAGCGCTGTTGCGGCGACGTCCGCCGCGCGGCCAGGCGGCGCTGACCGTCGCCGACCTGCGGCTCAACCCGGACACGCACGAGGTCACGCGATCGGACCGGCGGATCGATTTAACTCAGCGAGAGTTCGAGCTGCTCGAATATCTGATGCGCAACGAGCGGATCGTGATCTCACGTCAGCGGCTGCTCGACGAGGTCTGGGGTTACGACCCGTTCTCGATGACGAACACGATCGAGGTGTTCGTCTCAAACCTTCGAAGGAAACTTGAAGCAGGTGGCGAGCCTCGGCTCCTCCATACGATCCGCGGCGCGGGCTACGTTCTCCGCGTATAGGTCGCTCCCGATCCGCTGGCGGCTCGCCGGCGGATCCGCGGCGCTGACGTTCGTGATCCTGGCCGCGTTCGCGGTGCTCGTCGGCGTCCTCACCGCGCGCCAGGTCCGCGACCAGTTCAACGATCAGGCGGCGACGGCCGCGGCGCAGCTGCGCAACGAGCTCAAGCTCAGGTTCACGCCGAACGGCTCGCTCAGCTGCAACAGCAGCAGCGTCAGCCTCAGCGACTACGTGACCGCCGAGCGCGCCCAGATCCGGATCTTCGACCTCGATAGCGGCGACGTGCTCTGCACTCAGGACCAGGTCCGGCCGAAGGGGACGAAGACGCCGCCACCGACGCCCGCGTTCTCGCCGCCTGTGCGGGCAGGGACGTTCACGCAGCTCGGCTACCGGGTGGTCGTGCCCAAGCACATCCGCGTCAAGCCCGAGGGAGACGTGTGGCTGATGTACGCGGTGCCGCTGTCGAACGTGGACCACACGCTCAACAAGGTGCAGCTGTTCCTGCTGCTCGGCGTGCTCGGCGGGACCGTGCTCGCGCTGCTGGCGGGGCTCGCGACCGCGCAGCGCGCGATCCGCCCGATCTCCCAACTGACCGACGCGGCGGGCGAGATCGAGCGCACCCGTGACCCGAGCCGCCACCTCCCCCACCCGAAGGCCGACGACGAGGTCGCGGAGCTTGCGCGGACGCTTGAGGGGATGCTCCAGGGGCTCGACGAGGCGCGCGGGGTCACGGAGGCAAGCCTCGCGCGTCAGCGCGAATTCGTGGCGGACGCGTCGCACGAGCTGCGCACGCCGCTGACCAGCGTGCTCGCGAGCCTCGAGCTGCTCGCCGAGGAGCTCGACGGCGAGCAGGCCGACACAGCCCGGACCGCGCTGCGCTCGGCGCGGCGGATGCGCCGGCTCGTCGGCGACCTGTTGCTGCTCGCGAGGGTCGACGCCAGGCGGCCCCAGAAGCGCCAACCGACGCGGATGGACAAGGTCCTGATGGACGCGGCATCGGAGGTCGGGCCGTTCGCGGAGGATCACCCGCTCGAGATCGACGCCGGACGCGCGGTCGTCTCCGGCGCCCGGGACGACCTGCACCGCCTGGTGCTGAACCTGATCGAGAACGCGGTCAAGCACACGCCCCGGGGCACGCACGTGCGCGCGTCGACGACGACCTCGAACGGCGAGGTCCTGGTCGTGGTCGAGGACGATGGGCCTGGAGTCCCCCCGGAGCTCCAGGGCAGAATCTTCGAGCGGTTCGTCCGCGGAGCCGGCGACCGTGGCTCGGACGGGCGCGTCCGTGGCTCCGACCGACGCGACCGCGGCCACGGCTCCGGGCTCGGGCTGTCGATCGTCAGAGCGGTCGCCGAGTCACACGGCGGCCTCGTGGCGCTCGAGCATCCCGGCGGGGGCGCGGGCGCACGGTTCGTCGTGCGGCTTCCCTCCACCGTGACCCCACACGTCAACGGCGCTCAGACCTCGACCACCACCGGAAGCACCATCGGGCGGCGCCGCAGCCGGTCGTAGACGAACGCCGCGAGATCGTCGTGCAGCTCCTGCTGGAGCAGATCGATCTCCCTGATCCCCTCGCCGACCGCGCGCCGAAGCGAATGCTCTACTTCATGTCGGATCTCGTCGAGCAGTCCGTCCGCCTGCTCGACGAACGGAACGCCCCTGAAGATCACCTCCGGATCAACCACGGACTCCCCCGTCTGCTCCGAGATCGTCGCGACGACGATGAAGATCCCGTCGTCGGAGAGCATTCGCCGGTCGCGCAGGGCGACGTCCGCCGGGTCGCCGATGTCGACGCCGTCGACGAAGATCATCCCCGACTCCTCGGGCGCTCCGAACGCTGCCCCGCGCTCGTCGATCTCAAGCGGCAGCCCGTTTTCGCCCTCGAACACGTGGTCGGGGTCGATCCCCACCGCGATCGCCAGCTCGGCGTGCAGGTGCAGGCGCTTGTGGTCGCCGTGAACGGGCATCACGTACTTCGGGCGCACGAGGTTGAGCATCAGCTTCAGCTCCTCGGTGTACCCGTGGCCGGACGCATGGATCGGGGCCTCGCGGGGGGTGATCACGTCGCACCCGATGTGGTAGAGGCGATCGATCGTGTCGCCGACCGCGCGCTCGTTGCCGGGGATCGGCGTCGCTGAGAACACGACCGTGTCGCCGCGGCGGAGCTTGATCATCCGGTGGTCGTTGTGCGCCATCCGGCGCAGCGCCGACAGCGGCTCGCCCTGCGACCCGGTCGAGACCACGACGACCTTCTCGTCGGGCCAGTCCTCGACCTCCTGCGGCTGGATCAGGATGCCCTCCGGAAAGTCGATGTGGCCGAGCGAGCGGCCGATGTTGACGTTCTTGCGCATCGAGCGGCCGACGAGCGCGACCTTCCGGCCCAGTGCCCCGGCGGCATCGATCACCTGTTGGACACGGTGGATGTTCGAGGCGAAGCTGGTGACGACGATCCGGCCCTCCGCGCGCGAGAACACCTCCTGCAGGTGGCGGCCGACCCCGCTCTCCGACGGCGAGAAGCCGGGGCGGTCGGCGTTGGTGGAGTCGCCGCACAGCAGCAGCACCCCGTCGCGCCCGAGCTCTGCGAGCCGGGAGATGTCAGCGGGCTTGCCGTCGACCGGGGTCTGGTCGAACTTGTAGTCGCCGGTCACGAGCACGCGGCCGAGCTCGGTCCCGACCACGACCGCGCACGAGTCGGGGATCGAGTGGGTCATGTGCACCAGCTCGACCTCGAACGGCCCCAGCGTCAGCTGCTCCCCCGGCTCGAGGTCCTCGAGCGGCGCATCGCGTAGGCGATGCTCGTCGAGCTTCGAGCGCCCCATCGCGATCGTCAGCCGGCGGCCGTACACCCGCGGCTGGGCGCCGAGCTCGCGGAGCACCCAGGGGAGCGCCCCGAGGTGGTCCTCGTGACCGTGCGTGATGACGATCGCCTCGATGTCGTCGACCCGCTCGCGCAGGTAGCCGAAGTCGGGGAGCACGAGGTCGATCCCGAGCATGTCGGTCGTCGGGAACCGCAGCCCCGCGTCGACCACGACGATCCGCCCGTCGTACTCGATGACCATCATGTTCTTGCCGATCTCGCCCAGGCCGCCGAGCGGGAGGACGCGCAGGGTGCTGCTCACGCCTGTGCCGGCTGCAGCAGCCCGTGCCGCTCGAGCATCGCGCGGATCACCCCTGTCTCGCGCTCGTCCAGCTCCACGTACGGCAGCCTCGGGCCGCCCACCTCCAGGCCGATCATGTTGAGCGCGGCCTTGGTCGTGCACGCGAGCGGCGCGACGCCAAGGTCACGGTAGACGTCCTGAAGGCTCGCGTCGATCTCGCGCCGGAGCTGTGGCTCCTCGACCATCCGGTGCATGTCCTCCCCGAACAGGTGCGCTGACACGAGGATCCCACCGGGCTCGCCCATATCGAGCACGTCGGCGAATGCGTCGTCGTTGCCGGCGTAGATCTGCAGGCCGTCGATCTTCGCGAGGTTGTCGTCGTTGGACTGCTTGACCCCGACCACGTGCTCAAGCTGAGCCAGCTCGGCGAGCAGGTCGTTCGGCAGGTCCAAGCCGGTCCGCTGTGGGATGTTGTAGAGCAGGATCGGCAAGCCGCTGGCGCGGTCGATCTCCTCGTAGTGACGGAGGATCCCCCGGCGGCTGGGGCGGTTGTAGTACGGGGTGACCGACAGGATCGCGTCGGCGCCGAGCTCGGTGATCCGCTCGGTCAGGTGCACCGCGTGACGCGTGTCGTTCGAGCCCGCGCCGGCGACGATCGTCGCGCCGCGATGGACGGGCCGCGCCTCGCGCACGCCCAACTCGATCACTCGCAGCTGCTCCTCGTCTGTGAGGGTCGAGGCCTCACCGGTCGTGCCGCACAGCACGAGCCCGTCCGAGCCGTGCTCGAGCAGGTGATGCATCAGCCTGACCGTGGCCTCCTCGTCGACGCGTCCGTGCGCGTCGAACGGGGTCACCATCGGGGTCAGGACTGCTCCGAGCTCTACGGGCACGGCCGTGATTATCGCAGCGGACCGCCCGACCGCGGGACGCGGTTAACTTGGTGGGAGATGAGTTTCAGGGACGTGCACGCCCGGCGCCTCGAGCGAGAGCGAGCGCGGCGCGCGCAGGTTCGCCGCAGGCGGATCGCGGCGGCCGGGTTGCTGCTCGTAGTGGTGCTGGTCGCGGCCGGGATCGCGATCGCCTCGAACGGCGGCCCGTCGAGCGCGCCCAAGCAGGCCGCGGCTTCGAGGCACGCCTCGGGCGGCACCCACGCAGGCCGAACGGGGACGAGCCCCGGCTCCTCGACGGCGATGGCGAAGGGAACCGGCGTGCCGGGCGATGCGACCGTCCCGATCCTCATGTACCACGTCATCAACCCGCCGCCGGCCGGTGCTCCGTTCCCGAGCCTGTACGTGCCCGCGGAGGAGTTCGCCCAGCAGATGGACGCGCTCAAGTCCGCCGGATGGCACGCGGTGACGATGGATCAGCTGCGCGCCAACTGGACCCGCGGCGTGCCGCTCGGCCCGGGCAAGCCCGTCGTGATCACGTTCGACAACGGCTACGAGTCCCAGTACACCAACGCGCTGCCGGTGCTGAAGCGGCTCGGTTGGGACGGGGTCGAGAACATCCAACTGCTCGGCCTGCCTCCCGCGCAGGGCGGCCTCACCGATCAACAGGTGCGTGGGCTGCTCGCGGCGGGGTGGGAGCTCGACACGCAGGGCATGACCCACGCCGACCTGATCACGCTCGACGCCGCCGGACTCCAGTACCAGATCGCGCACGCGCGCCAGCTGCTTCGCAGCCGCTACGGCGCCGCCGTCAACTGGTTCTGCTACCCGTCCGGCCACTACGACTCGACCGTGATAAGCGCGGTCAAGTCCGCTGGGTTCGTCGGCTCGACGACCGTCGTTCCGGGCTGGGCGGGCCGCTCGAACGATCCCTACCGGCTCCCACGCCTGCGCGTCGTCGGCGGCACCAGCGGCCCGGCGTTGCTCCAGCAGATCGCGGCGATCCAGCACAACGCCGCTCCGCCGAGCTCGTACGGCGGCGGATCGGCCTAAGCCGAGATGCACGGCCCGCCGCTGATCCCCGCGGCCGCGCTCCACCTCGCGGAGTTCGTGCCGCCGCTGCTGGCCTCCGCGGTGTACCTGCTGCTCTACATCCAGCGGGTGCGCACGCTCTCGCGCGAGCGCCGGTCGGTGCCCGGCTGGCGCGTCGCCTCGTTCGTGTTCGGCGTCCTGCTGGTAATGGTGGTCCAGCTACCGCCGCTCGACAGCATCGCGGACGACGTCCTGGTCGCGCACATGATCCAGCACCTCGTGATCGGCGATGTCGCGTCGCTGTTCATCGTCCTCGGGCTGACCGGCCCCGTGATCTCACCGCTGCTGCACATGCACGCGACGCGGCCCCTGCGCGTGCTCGCCTCCCCCGCCGTCGCGCTCGTCCTGTGGGCGGTCAACCTCTACCTGTGGCACGTGCCGTTCTTCTACCAGCTGGCGATCAATCACGACCTGGTCCACGCGCTGGAGCACGCGACCTTCCTGTGGTTCGGCTCGCTGCTGTGGCTCGCGCTGATCGGACCGCTGCCGAAGCCGGCGTGGTTCACCGGCTGGGGCGCGCTCGGCTACATCATCGCCGTGCGGTTGATCGGCGCGGTGCTCGCGAACGTGCTGCTGTGGTCGCAGACCGTGTTCTACCCGGTGTACAATACGACCGACGCGGCACGGGGCCTGAGCCCGCTGACCGACCAGAACCTCGCCGGTGGGGTGATGATGGTCGAGGAGTCGATCCTCACGATCCTGCTGCTCGGGTGGCTGTTCTTCCGTTTCGCCAAGCAGGACGAGGAGCGCCAGTCGCTGCTCGACCTCGCCGCCCAGCGCGGGATCGAGCTGAGCGACGAGCGCGCCGCGCGCGCGGCGAGGGCGGGAACCGCCGACCAGCTCCGAGAGCGGATCCTGCACGCCGCGGCCGACCCGGCCGCCGACCCGGCCGGTGCGCTCGGGCCCAAATCCGAGCCCGCGGTGGCCGATAGAGTGGCCGGCCGGACAGCTAACGAGGGAGATTCGCATGGCGAGCCTGCTTGACCTGACCGTCCAGGGCGACGTGGGGACGATCACCGATGAGTCCCAGTTGCCCAAGATCAAGCTGATGGGGCCGCTCGAGCTGTACCGGCTGTGGGAGCGCCAGGCGTGGGCCTCCCACCAGATCTCCCTCGAGCAGGACCGCCGCGACTGGGACTCTCTCGACGACGAGGAGCGCGAGTCGATGCTGTGGGGTCTGTCGGCCTTCTTCGTCGGCGAGGAGCGGGTCACGAACCAGTTCTCGGGGCTGGTGATGGCGGCCGAGGACAAGAACGAGGAGGCGTTCCTGCTCACCCAGCAGGTCGACGAGGCGCGCCACGCGCAGCACTTCAACCGCGTCTACGAGGAGGTCTTCCTCGTGGACGGCAGCTTCGAGGATCGGCTCGAGCGCGCCCGCGAGGACCTCAACGACGACTACATCGCGCTGTTCGACGGACACCTCGTGGATGCCCACCAGGCGCTGTTGGCGGACCCGTCCAGCATCGAGGCGAAGGTCGACTTCATCACGATCTACCACATGGTGATCGAGGGGACGCTCGCGCTCACCGGCCAGCGCTTTCAGACCGCCCGGCTCGAGGACCGCGGGATCATGCCCGGCCACCTCGAGGGGTTCAAGAAGATCGCCCAGGACGAGCACCGCCATGTCGCGTACGGGACCTGGTTCCTGCAGCAGAAGGTCCGCGATCCCGAGCTCGCCGGGCGCGTCCAGGAGAAGCTCGCCGAGACGCTCCCGGCCGCCGCGGGCGTGCTGGTCCCGCCGGGTTACCAGCTCGGCGACGAGTACGAGTATCTCGGCTACACGAGCCAGGAGATGAACGAGTTCGCGTTCACCGCGCTGTCGCGCCGGCTGAAGGTGATCGGCGTCGGGCTGCCGGCGGTCACGGCGTAGGCGACGGGCAAGCGCGATCGGGGCGAGTCGCGGGCGGTAACTCGGTCTATATCCGAGTTACATCCCAGATCGACCGCTAGACGGGGTCAGCCCAAGCGAGCCGCGAGCAGCGGCACCAGCGCGGCGGCGTTCGGGCTTCCCCAGCCGGTCACCGGGTCCCAGCCCGGGCCGGCGCGGTAACCGGTGTACGTGCGGCCGAAGACCATCGTGTTGTTGCCGCTCCTCACATCGTGGAACGCCCGGTGGTAGCTCCGTCCCCGCGCGATCGCGTAGATCGCCGGGTTGAGGAACCCGAGCCGGCGTCCCGCGTACTGATCGGCTAACGCGGAGAGCGCGGCCCATAGGGGCGCGGCGGCGCTCGTGCCGCTTGCCCGCGAGATCACCGGTTCCCCGTTGATCAGCTTGACGAGCGCAAGGCCGGTCGTCTTGGCGGCGTCCGCGGAGACGTCGGGGACGCCGCGGCCGCGGGCGATCCGGGGCATCCCGCGCTGGTAGCCGGGGACCCTGAGTGCGGCGCTGAAGCCGCCGCCCGACGCCTCGGAGTTGGCCAGTTTCGGGCCCTCGCCAGGCTCCGCTGCTCGGTTCCAGGCGACCTCGTGCTGGTACGCGCCGGTCGGCCGCGCCGTCAGCCGCGTGCCGCCGGCGGCGAGCATCAGCGGATCGCCGGCGGGGTACTCGGTCTGCTTGACCGGGATGAACCGGGTTTGGGTGCCGTTGATCAAGCACGGCTTTCCGATCGCGCCGTAGTCACCGGACGACCCGACCATCGTCACGCGCCGCGACCTCGCCTGCTCGAGCACGGCGTGGGTCGACGCGCGCAGCGACGGCGTGAAACAGCGCTCGCCCCAGCTGTAGCTCAGCGAGACGACGGCAGCCCTTGCGGCCCCGTAGCGAAGCGCCCGGCGGAAGGCCGCGAACTGGCTGGCGAACGTGGCCCCGTGGGGCCGGATCAGCACCAGCTTGATCGCCGCGCGGGGGGCGATCGCATGGACCATCTCGACGTCGATCACCTCCTCGCCCGTCGCGAGGCTCGTGTTGAGGCCGCGATCGAACGGGGCCACGACTCCGAAGCGCGGCGCCGGCAATCCATACCGGGCGTCGAACGCCGCGAGGTCTTGGTGGATGTTGGTGATCGGCGGCGTCGAGCTCGCACTTACGGCTCCGTCGACGATCGCGACCGTCCATCCGCGGCCGTCGATCCCTCGCCGGAGCAGCGGCGAGATCGCGTACGCGGTCCGGAGTCGCTGCGGGGTAAAGCACGGGACGGGTTTGGCAGCGAGACAGCTCGGGGTGCTCGAGGCCGCCGAGCTACCGGCGTACACGGCGGCACCAGCCGCGGTCAGCGCCGCGAACGCCGCCGCGGCGCGGATCAAAGCAGGTGCTCCAATCCGACCACCGGCGAGTCAGTCAGCTCCCCGACGCGCCTGATCGCCAGCAGCACGCCGGGCATGAACGACTCGCGGTCGATCGAGTCGTGTCGGATCGTGAGCGTCTGGCCCAGGTCGCCGAAAATCACCTCCTGGTGGGCGACGAGCCCGGGGAGGCGGACCGAGTGGATCGGCACGTCGCCACGCTCGGGCGCCGCGTCGTGCATCAGCTTCGCGGTCAGCTTCGCGGTGCCGCTGGGGGCGTCGACCTTGCGGTCGTGGTGCAGCTCGATGATCTCCGCGCGCGCCATGTGCCGTGCGGCCTCAGCCGCGAACCGCATCATCAGCACCGCCCCGATCGCGAAGTTTGGGGCGACGAAGACCTTGGCTCCCTCGACGCCGGCGAGCTCGGCCACGTCAAACCCGGTGGTCCCGATCACGACGTGCACCCCGGCGGCGAGCGCTTCGCGCGCGTTCGCGAGCGCCGACCCCGGCACCGTGAAGTCGACGAGCACGTCCGGCCCGGCGCTGAGTGCGTCGGCCACCGAGCTCCCGAGCGCCGGGTCAGCGCGCGCGACGAGCTCCATGTCGTCGGCGTCCTCGACGGCGGCACAAACTGCCTGGCCCATCCTCCCCGCGGCGCCGGCGACGGCGACCCTGATCACCGGCGCGCCTCGGCGACGGCTGGTCCGACGGCGGCGAGCGCCTCCTCGAAACGCTCCTCGTCCGGACCGATCCCAGCCGCCGACAGCTTCTCCGGGGGCCACAGCTCGCGAGCGAGCGCCCCCAGGTCCTCGAGCGTGACCGCCTCGATCCGCGCGACGACCTCGTCGATCGACTCCAGCGGAGCGCCGGCGAGCAGCTCGGAGCCAAGTCGGTTCATCCGCGCGCCGGTCGACTCCAGCGCCAGCACCACCCGGCCCTTGAGGTTCTCCTTCGCGCGCTCGAGCTCCTCGGCCGTCGCCGGCTCGTCCTGCAGCTTGCGCAGCTCGTCGCCGAGGACCGCCAGCGCTTCGCGCAGGTTCTCTGGCCGCGTGCCGAGGTAGATGCCGACCTGCCCGGTGTCCTGATAGGCGCTCGTGAACGCGTACACCGCGTAGGCGAGGCCGCGCTTCTCGCGGACCTCCTGGAACAGCCGCGACGACGAGGTGCCTCCGAAGATCGTGTCGAGCACCCGCAGCGCGAACCGCCGGTCGTCGTGGCGCGAGATACCGACGCCGCCGAGGCAGACGTGGAACTGCTCGGTGTCCTTGCGCTCGAACCGGCGGCTCGGGCCGATCGGCTCGGGCGTCGACAGCGTTCGCGGCGCGCCGGACGGGTCCACGGCCGAGCTGGTGCGCTCCGCGACCAGCGCGACGAGCTGCTCGTGGTCGACCGCCCCGGCCGCGGCGATCACGATGTTCGAGGGGACGTAGCGGCTCGCGTGGAACCGCGCGATCTCCTCGGGCGGCGTCTCGGCGACCACCGGCGCGCGGCCGATGATCGCGCGGCCCAGCGGGTCGTCGCCGAACACCGCCTCGCCGAACACGTCGAACACCTTCTCCTGGGGATCGTCCTCGTACATCGCGATCTCCTCGAGGATCACCGCCCGCTCGGAGTCGATCTCCTCGAGCGACGGCCGGAACACCATGTCGGCCATCACGTCGATCGCCTCCGGCAGGTGCTGGTCGATCACCCGCGCGTAGACAGAGGTCGACTCCTTGCCGGTCCCGGCGTTCAGCTCGGCGCCCATCGTGTCGAAGATCTGGTCGATCTCGACCGAGCTGTACTTCGGAGTGCCCTTGAACAGCAGGTGCTCGAGCAGGTGCGAGAGGCCCGCCTGCGCGTCGGTCTCGGTGCGCGAGCCGGTCCCGATCCAAAAACCGAGCGACACGGATCGGACGGAGGGCATCGCCTCCGTCACGATCCGGACGCCCGACTCGAGCGTCGTCAGCCGGTGCTCAGACGCCACCGGTCCGGCTAGGAGCGGGGCCGCTCCGGGTCGCGGTCGCGGACCCGGCCGCCTCCGTCGTCGGAGGGGCCACGGTCGCGGTCGCGATCGCGATCACGGTCGCGGTCCCGGTGGCCACGGCCGCCGCGTCCGTCACGGCCGCCGCGGTCGCCGCGGTCGCGCCCGCCGCGCGATGGCGGACCCGGATCCCCGGTTCCGACCTGCGCGAGCTCTTCGACGCTCTTGCCCGCGACCTCGGGGTCGTCGGCGAGCCGGAGCCCGATCCGACCGCGCTCGCGGTCGACCTCGACCACCCGCACGCCCAGCTCGTCGCCCTTGTTGAGGACCTCCTCGACCGACGCGATCCGCCGCCCAGGGGCGACGTTCGAGATGTGCAGCAGCCCGTCGGTGCCCTTGGACAGTTCGACGAACGCGCCGAACGCCGTGGTCTTCACGACCTTGCCGGTGAACTCGTCGCCGACCTCGACGTCCTTGGTCATCGACCGGATCCGGTCGACGAGCGCATCGCCCTGCTCGCCGCTGGCGGCGTAGACGAGCACCTGTCCGTCCTCGGCGACGTCGATCTGGGCCTCGAACTCCTCCTGGAGGCCTCTGATGGTCTCGCCGCCCTTGCCGATCAGCAGCCCGATCTTCTCGGGGTCGATCTGGATCGTCGAGATCCGCGGAGCGAACTTCGAGAGCTCGGTCCGCGGCGTGTCGATCACCTTGCCCATCTCATTGAGGATGAACTCGCGTGCGACCTTCGCCTGCGCGAGCGCGTCGCGCATGATGTCGAAGGTGACGCCCGTGATCTTGATGTCCATCTGGAGCGCGGTGATTCCGGCATCGGTCCCGGCGACCTTGAAGTCCATGTCGCCGAGATGATCCTCGACGCCCGCGATGTCGGTGAGGATGATGTAGTCCTCGCCCTCCTTGATCAGGCCCATCGCGATCCCGGCCACGGCCTTCTTGATTGGCACGCCGGCGTCCATCAGCGACAGCGTCGAGCCGCAGACCGAGGCCATCGAGCTCGACCCGTTGGACTCGAGGATGTCCGACACCACTCGGATCGTGTACGGGAACTCCTCCTGGCTCGGAATCATCGGGACGAGCGCCCGCTCGGCGAGCGCGCCGTGGCCGATGTCGCGGCGCTTGGGTCCGCGCATGAACCCGGCCTCACCCACCGAGAACGGCGGGAAGTTGTAGTGGTGGAAGTAGCGCTTGGAGGTCTCCAGTCCGAGCGTGTCGAGCCGCATCTCCTCGCGGGTGGTACCGAGCGCGACGACGCTCAGCGCCTGCGTCTGCCCGCGGGTGAACAGCGCCGACCCGTGGGCCCGCGGTGACACCCCGACCTCGATCGAGATCGGCCGGATCTCCTCCGCCGAGCGTCCGTCAGGGCGCTTCTTCTGCACCGCGATCCGCTCGCGGATGATCGACTTCTCGAGCCGGTCGAACGCGAGCTGGGCCTTCGCCCGGTACTCGGCGTAGGACTCGGCCTCGGGGTCGCCCGAGTACTGCGTCAGCACCGCCTCCTCGACCTCCTTCGAGGCCGCTTGGCGGTCGAGCTTGTCCTCGACCTGGGTGGCGGCGTCGAGCGCGGCACCGTGCGAGGCCTGGATCTGCGCGTACAGCTCGGAATCGACCTCGGGTGCCTGCACCTCCATCTTCGGCTTGCCCGCCTTCTCGGCGAGCTCGCGCTGGGCGGCGCACAGCTTCTGGATCTCCTGCTGGGCGATGTCGAGCGCATCAAGGATTTCAGCCTCGGGTACCTGATTTGCCCCCGCCTCGACCATCAGGATCGCCTCATCGGTGCCGGCGACGATCAGGTCGAGATCGGTGTTCTCGAGCAGGTCCTCCTCGTTCGGGTTGACGACGAAGTTGCCGTCGATCTTGCCGATCCGGACCGCGCCGACGGGCGTCGGGAACGGGATGTCGGAGATCATCAGCGCCGCGGAGGCGCCGTTCATCGCGAGCATGTCGTAGGGATGCTCGTGGTCCACCGAGATCGGGAGCGCGACGAGCTGGGTCTCATACCGCCAGCCCTTCGGGAACAGCGGGCGGACGGGGCGGTCGATCAGGCGCGCGGTCAGCGTCGCCTTCTCCCCCGCGCGGCCCTCGCGCTTGAAGAACGAGCCGGGGATCTTCCCGGCCGCGTACATCCGCTCCTCGACGTCAACCGTGAGAGGGAGAAAGTCGACATCCCTCAGGTTCCCCGCGGTGGCGGTACAGAGGACCATCGTGTCGCCCACACGGACGACCACTGCGCCGGAGGCCTGCTTGGCCAGCTTGCCGGTCTCGAACGAGATCTCTTGTCCTGCGATCTCGGTCGTGACGCGCGTAACGGCGTCAGACATATTCAATTTCCTTCCTGCTCCGCCGTTCGGTAGGCGGAGTGCTTCTCGTTTTGTTTCTTCTTATCCGAACGTCGTAAGGGTAGCGGGCGCCGTGGTCTACGGCGCAAATCCGCCCTCAGACGTGGTCCCGGTCCGCTCCTTGGAGCGCCGTCTGCCCCCTTTCGGTGACGTCGGTCAGATTAAGTGGACCGGCCGGTCCGGTTCTGTTATCGTAACCGGACCGCTGAGTTCCATTTTAGCGAGGAGGACAGCCCCGCATGACCGCCGACACCGCCGTCGCACCGATTTCCGCCCCCGCCCGTTCCAGCAACCGCTGGCTGGTCCTCGTGATCGCCTGCCTTGCCCAGTTCATGGTCGTGCTCGACGCGACGATCGTGAACGTGGCGCTGCCGTCGATCCAGCACGGCCTGCACTTCTCGCCGTCGAACCTGCCGTGGGTGATCAACGCCTACACGCTGATCTTCGGCGGGTTCCTGCTGCTCGGCGGCCGCGCGGCCGACCTGCTCGGCCGCAAGCGGCTGTTCGCGGCGGGGATCGCGCTGTTCTCGTTCGCGTCGCTGCTGAACGGGCTCGCGCAGTCGCCGACGATGCTGATCGTCGGTCGCGGCCTCCAGGGCCTCGGCGGCGCGCTGCTCTCCCCCGCCGCGCTTTCGATCATCACAACCACCTTCACCCGCACCGACGAGCGCACCCGCGCGCTCGGCGTGTGGAGCGCGATCGCCGCCGGTGGCGGCGCCGTCGGCCTGCTGCTCGGCGGCGTGCTCACGGACCTCGTCTCGTGGCCGTGGATCTTCATCGTCAACGTCCCGGTCGGAATCGCGGCGTTGATCGCGACCCTGCGGTACGTGCCCGAGTCCAGGGCCGACCTCACGCACCGCACTTTCGACCTGCGCGGCGCCGTGACCGTCACCTCGGCGCTGATCGTGATCGTGTTCGCGATCGTCAAGTCCACCGCGTGGGGTTGGGGCTCGCCGAAGACGATCGGGCTGATGGCGGCCGGACTCGCGCTGCTCGCGTTGTTCGTGGTGCTCGAGCGCCGGAGCCCCGCCCCGCTCGTGAGGCTGAGCATCTTCCGGATCCGGACGCTCGCGGTCGCCGACGTCGTGCTGCTGCTCGTCGCATCCGGGATGTTCGGGATGTTCTTCTTCGCGTCCCTTTACGTGCAGGAGATCCTCGGCTACAGCCCGCTGAAGGCCGGGCTCGCGTTCCTGCCGGTGACGGCCGGAATCGTGATCGGCGCCGGGCTCGCGCAGCCGCTCGTCCGCCGGATCGGCGTCCGCAACGTCGCTCTGATCGGGGTCTCGCTGGCGACCGTGGGGATGATCGTGCTGACCCAGCTACCGGTGCACGGCAGCTATCTCGGGGACCTGCTGAGCGGGCTGCTGCCGATGAGCATCGGCATGGGGCTCACGTTCGTGCCGATCACGCTGCTCGGCACCGGCGGGGTCAAGGACGAGGACGCCGGCCTCGCGTCGGGCCTGTTCAACACCGCGCAGCAGGTCGGCGGGTCGCTCGGCCTCGCGATCCTCGCGTCGCTCGCGGCGAGCCAGACGAGCAGCCTCCTGCACGGATCCCCGGCCGCGAACATCCCGGCGGTGCATACGGCGGCGCTGGTGTCCGGCTACCACGTGGCGTTCGCCGCCGCCGCCGCGATGCTCGGAGCCGGCGCGCTGGTCCTCGTGCTCGGACTGCGCAGGCACCACGTCGAAGCGATCGACACCGAGATGGTGCCCGTCGCTGCCGCCGCATAGGAGACAATGTGACGATGCCGACCGAGGAGAGGCAGCTTCGCGCGGATGCCGCGCGCAACCGCGCGCGGCTGATCGAGGCGGCAACGTCCCTGTTCCGTGAGCGCGGGCTCGAGGTGGGTGTCGCCGAGATCGCCGAGGCGGCCGGGGTCGGCCGGGGAACGCTGTTCCGGAACTTCGCGTCCAAGGAGGACCTGATCGCGGCGATCGTCGCGGAGCTGATGCACGAGGCGTGCGAGCGCGGGCGCGAGCTGCTCGACGCTGCCGATGCCGACGGGGCGCTGTTCGAGTTCCTCGCGGAGATGCTCGGCCGCCAGCAGCACGACCGCGCGGTCACCGACGCGATCGATGACACGTGGCTCGCGCGCGAGGAGATCCGCGATGCCCACGCGGAGGTGGTCGGCGTGCTCGACGCGCTCGTCACCCGGGCCCAGCGGGAGGGCACGGTTCGGGGTGACATCGGCGCGATGGACGTGCTGATGCTGTTCAAGGGCCTGTGCGCCGCGGCGGCCGCGTTCGCGCACCTCGACTCGAGCCTGATCGACCGCCAGATGGACTTGCTCCGGGCGAGCATCACCGCCGATCCCGAGACGACCCCGCTCCGCGGACGCAAACCGACGCTCGAGCAGCTCGACGCCGCCGAGATCAGCTAGGCGCCACGAGCGCCGCGAGCTCGATCCGTCCGCTCAGCATCCGGCCGCCGGCGAACACGGTCGG
Organism: uncultured Solirubrobacterales bacterium; assembly: GCA_963770735.1. Classification (GTDB taxonomy): domain Bacteria; phylum Actinomycetota; class Thermoleophilia; order Solirubrobacterales; family Solirubrobacteraceae; genus Palsa-465. The sequence continues at coordinate 678,509 of CAVYRB010000004.1, forward strand.
CGTCGTGACGACCCCGGCGCGGACGCCGGACTCGAAGTCCCGGCGGACCCGTGCCTTGAGCGCGTCGCCGCGGCGGTCGGCGTCGAACCGCTCGAGGTCGAGGCCGAGCGTCCGCGCCCGCGCCCACAGGTGAGGGTCCTCCAGCCGCCCCTGGTCGGAGAACAGCAGCTCGTGCATCTCCCAGAAGCGGCCCTGCAGGCCGGCGGCCTCGGCTGCGCACGCCGAGGCCCAGGCCCGTGGATGGCTGGAGCGGACCGGGAAGTGGCGGAACACGCGGCGCACCTGGGCCCGCGCCAGCTTCGCGCTCAGCGCCGCGCAGAACGGGCACTCGAAGTCGGCGTACTCGATCACGAGCGGAGCATCCTCCGATCCCCGCACATGATCGCCCGGCCCCGGCGGCGGGACCGGCGCCGAGCCTAGGTCAGGCGCCACCCGATCCGACTGCGAGGCCATCGAAGATCAGGTTCGCGCCGGGGAGCTCGCCCGGTGAGGGCGCCAGGTAGCTCCACTGGACGACGCCGTCGGGACCGACGATCACGAGCGCCCGCTGGGGAAAGCCGAGCTCGTGGTAGGCGCCAAACGCTTGGCACGCCGCGCCCTTGGGCTCGAAGTCCGACAGCTGCTCGATGCTGACGCCCAGCTTCTCGCGAAACGCCGTCTGCGAGTACGGCGAGTCGCAGGAGACGCCATAGAGGGTCGCGCCCTTCGCCGTCATCTCATCGAGCACGTCGTCGTACAGGTTCAGCTGGTCGGTGCAGACCGGGCTGAACGCGAACGGGTAGAAGACCAGCACCGTCGTCTTGCCCTCGAGGTCGGCGCGCGTGAACTCGCTGCCGTCGTCGCGGCGAAGTGTGAACTCGGGAGCGGGTTCCCCCGCTTCGATCACCGGCGCAGCCCTAGCTCTGCGACGAGCGCGCGGTAGCGGTCGAGGTCATCGCGCCGGAGGTAGTTCAGCAGCCGGCGCCGGCGCCCGACGAGCATCAGCAGCCCGCGGCGGGAGTGGTGATCCTTGCGGTGGGCGCGCAGGTGCTCGGTCAGCTCGTTGATGCGCTCGGTCATCAGCGCGATCTGGACCTCGGTCCTGCCGGTGTCCGTCTCGCCTTCGCCGAACTTGGCGACGAGCTCCTGTTTGCGTTCCTTCGTGAGGGTCATGCGGCCGATGAGGCTAGCAGGCCGCTCAGCACAGCTCGCGGGTGCGCTCGACATCGAGCCGCATCTGCTCGACGAGCGCGTCGACGGAGTCGAACCGCCGCTCGCCCCGCAGACGGGTTAGGAACTCGACCCGCAGGATCTGGCCGTAGAGGTCGACGTCGCGGTCGAGCAGGTACGACTCGACCAGCACCCCGCGTCCGGTGCCGAACGTCGGCCGCACGCCGACGCTGACCGCCGCACAGGCACCGTCGGCCCGCGCCACGTACACCCCGTGGCCGGGGCACACGAGCGCCTCGTCGGGGACGATGTTGGCCGTGGGGAAGCCGAGCGTCCGGCCGCGCCTATCGCCCTCGACGACCTCGCCGCGCAGCTGGAACGGCGCGCCGAGCATCCGGTTGGCGAGGTCCACCTCCCCGGCCGTGACGAGCGCGCGGATGTGGCTCGACGAGACGATCTCGCCGTCGAGCTCGACGAGCGGGACGACTCGCGTCTCGAACCGCGGATCGGCGGCCAGCGCGTGTGGATCGCCGGCGGCCCGGTGGCCGAAGCGGAAGTTCTCCCCGACCGACACCCGCGTCGCCTGCAGCGACTCGACAAGCACCTGGTCGATGAACTCCTGCGGGGACTGAGCCGCGAACTTCTGATCGAACGGGATCACCACCAGCTCCTGGACCCCGAGCGCGGCGATCAGCTCGGCCTTGACGTCGAAGCTCGTCAGCAGCCGCGGCGCCGCCTCGGGCCGCACCACCTGGAGCGGATGGGGTTCGAACGTGAGCACGGTGTCCGCCCCCCTGATCACCTCCTGGTGGCCAAGGTGGACTCCGTCGAACTCTCCGACTGCGACCTTCCGGGGTCGCCGCTCCACGTCGTCGAGGATCGTCACCTTCATCGGCGCGGAAGCCTAGAGGCTCGGGGAGTTCAGGCGGGAATCGGAGGGGAGAAACCGACCACGGTCCTCAGCTCTCCGTCCGCGGCCTCAGCCAGTGCGATCAGCCCTTCGTCTCCGACCAGCCGGACGGCCCCACCGGGCGGAGCCTCCACCGCGACGCTCCGTCCGTGCGCGGCGAGGCGGGCCTGCTCGGGGTCGAGCCGGACCTCCGGGATGAACTCGATCGCCCGCGGTAGCCCGATTACGGCGTCGGGATCCGCGTCGCCGACGTCGAACGGCCCGATCGCGGTCCGGCGCAGCTGCTCGCAGTAGGCGTCACCGAGGTCGGCGACCAGGCTGCGCACGTACGTACCCGACGAGCACTCGATCTCGAAGCCGCGGCGGTTGCCCTCGCGCCAGGTCTCCGCGAACCGGTGGACCTCTACGTCGCGCTCCGCGAGAACCAGGTCCTTCTCGCCTGCGCGGGCGAGAGCGTAGGCGCGCCGGCCGCCGACCTTCACGGCGGAATAGATCGGAGGTCGTTGCCGCAGCCGCCCGGTCGGCAGCACGAGGTCACCGTCGGGCACGACGCCGGTCTCGACGATCTCGCCCTCGGGGTCGCCGGTACTCGACGTCGCGCCGAACCGGGCGGTCACCGAGTAGCGCTTGGGCAGCGCCATCACGAATCGCTGGACCCGGGTCGCGCGGCCGATGAGGATCAGCAGCAGGCCGGTGGCGAACGGGTCGAGCGTGCCGGCGTGGCCGACCTTGACGCTGCGGCCGCCGAGACCGCGGCGAACGATGGCGACGGCCTTCGCGGAGCTGATCCCGGCGGGCTTGTCGTAAAGGACGACGCCGTCGTCGTGGTGACGTGGCCGAGCAGCGGAGCGGTTTTCGGTACTCAAGAGCGGAGCTGCGAGGCCGGGAGCGAGGGCGAAGCCGAGCGTTCTCCCCCGTCGTCGCTCACGGGGAGGCGAGCTGCTGGTCCAACTCGTCGCGCAGGAACTCGACCAGCTGGTCCCAGTTCATCGACGTGGTGAACCCGGCGGCCTGACGGTGGCCGCCTCCGCCCTGCGCGCGCGCGATCCTCGAGACGTCGACGCGGTCGTCGGAGGCGCGCAGCGAGACCTTCCGCAGGCGCCCGCCGTCACCGTCGCTGACGCGATCGCGGATCAGGGCCGCGACGGCGGTTCCCTCGACCGCCCGGAGGTGGTCGATCAGCCCCTCGGAATAGCTCTCCTCGGCGTGCGACTCCGCGAAGTCGCGCGCGTTCAGCTCGGTGACGGTCAGGAGCCCGTCGTCGTAGCGCTCGACCTTCGCGAGCCCCCTCGCGAGCAGCGCGAGCTTCCCGAGCGGGACGCCCTCGTAGACCCGACGGTAGATCCCGTGCGGGTTGACGCCCGCGTCGATCAGGTCGGCGGCCATCAGGTGCGACCGCGCCGTCGTGTTCTCGTACATGAAGCGGCCGGTGTCGGTGATCAACCCGACGTACAGGGCCTCGGCGATCGACGTGGTCGGCTTGACCTCGAGGTCGCCCATCAGGTCCCAGACGATCTCGGCCGTGCACGACGCTTGTGGGTCGACGAGGTTGACCGTGCCGAAGTGGGTGTTGTCGTGGTGGTGGTCGATGTTGACGATGTGCATCCCGTCGCGGCGCAGCGCCTCGGCGGCGTTGCGCTCGAGGTTCCCGCAATCCAGGAACACCACGGTGCGCTCGTCGACGTCCGCCGGCGGCGCCGTGATCAGCCCCGGCAGCGCCAGGAACCGGTACTCGCTCGGCAGCGGTAGGTCGCGCTCGCCGACAAACGGGATGCTGTCCTTCCCGAGCGCCGTGAGGATCTCCTGCATCGCCGCCAGCGACCCGAGGGCGTCGCCGTCTGGATTCTCGTGGGTCACGACGATCAGCTTGCGCGCCGAGCGGAGCTCCTCGAGCACCTGGTGCCGGTTGGACCTCGATCCGTTTTCAGTCATCTGCCGACTCCCTCAGCAGTTCGTTGATCCGTGCCGCGTGATCGACCGTCTCGTCGTACTCGAAGGTCAGCGTCGGCGTGTGTTTCAGGGTCAGCTCCGACGCGATCCTCGATTGAAGATAGCCGTGCGCGGAGCGCAGGCCCTCGAGCGAGGCAGCGCGTGCCTCATCGTCGCCGAGCACGCTGACGTAGACACGGGTATGACGCAGATCCGGACTGGTTTTCACGGCAGTGACGGTCACAAATCCGACGCGCGGATCCTTCAATTCCCTCGAGATGGCGTCGCTGAGGACGGCACGCACGGCCACATCCACGCGACGCATGCGTCCTGTGGCCATCCTAACCGCCCTTCGACCGGCGCGCGCTAACACGGCAACTCATCGGAGGTCCTCCACCGAGGCGAGCAGCCGCTCGACCCGTACGCCGTCCGGGCAGCGCGACTCGAGCCACCGCTCGATCCTGTCGACGGCCGCGGACAGCGTCTGCAGTGATCCGCCGGTGAGTGCCGCGGTCAGGCGCGCCCGCTGCCACAGGTCGTGATGGTCGACCTCGGCGACCGCGACTCCCATCCGAGTCCGCAGCTGTGCCTTGATCGACGACAGCTCCCTGCGCTTGCCCTTGAGGCTCGACGCTTCCGGAAAATGCAGATCGATCAACAGCACCGCCACGAATCCGCTCTCCCCGTCGGGAGCCACGACAAGGGCCCCCGCTAGACCAGCGCGCGCTCGACCTGTCGCGTGGTGTACGTCTCAAGGACGTCGCCTTCCTTGATGTCGGCGAAGTCCCTGAGCACGATCCCGCAGTCGAACCCGGCGCTGACCTCTCGAACGTCGTCGTTGAACCGGCGGAGGCTCGCGATCTCGCCGTCGTAGACGACGGTGCCGTCGCGCACGAGCCGTACCTTGGAGCCACGGGTGACCGTGCCGTCGAGCACGTGGCAGCCGGCGATCGTGCCGACGCGCGAGGCGCGGAACGTCTGGCGCACCTCGACCGTCCCGAGCGTCTCCTCGACCTCCTCGGGCGCGAGCATCCCCTGCATCGCGTCACGAAGCTCCTCGATCGCGCGGTAGATCACGGCGTAATGGCGGATCTCGACGCCCTCGCGCTCGGCGACCGCGCGCGCGTCGCCGACCGGGCGGACGTTGAAGCCGAGGATCACCGCGTCGGAAGCGGCGGCGAGCATCACGTCGGACTCGGTCACGCCGCCGACCGCGCTGCGAATCACGTTGACCGAGACCTCCTCCTGCGGGAGCTTCGCGATCTCGTCGGCGATCGCCTCGAGCGAGCCGGCTACATCTGCCTTCAGCACCAGGTTCAGCTCCTGCACGCCGGACTTGAAGATGTCCTCGAGCGAGATCTTCTTGCCGGCGCGGCGCGCCAGCGCCTCGGTCTTCAGGCGCGTCTGGCGCTCGGTTGCGAGCTGGCGCGCGAGCCGCTCGTTCTCCACCACCCGAACGTGCTCGCCGGCCTCGGGGACGCCGTCGAATCCGAGCAGCTCGACCGGCTCACCGGGGGTCGCCTCGCGCACGCGGTTGCCGAGGAAGTCCTGCATCGCGCGGACCCTCCCCCACCGAGCGCCGGCGACAATCGCGTTCCCCACGTTCAGCGTGCCGCGGGCGATCAGGACGCTCACGACCGGGCCGCGACCGGGGTCAAGCTTGGACTCGATCACCGATCCGGAGGCGGGCGCGCCGGGGTTCGCCCGAAGCTCCTCGACCTCGGCCATCACCAGGATCGTCTCGAGCAGGTCATCGAGCCCGTCCTTGGTCTTAGCCGAGACGTCGACGAACTCGGTGTCCCCGCCCCACTCGACCGGCTGCAACCCAAGCTGGGTCATTTCCGTCCGAACCCGGCTGGGGTCAGCGCCCTCCTTGTCGATCTTGTTGACGGCGACGAGCATCGGGACGTCGGCGTCCTTGGCGTGGTCGACGGCCTCCTGCGTCTGCGGCTTCACCCCGTCGTCGGCCGCGACGACGATCACGGCGATGTCGGTGACGCTCGCGCCGCGGGCACGCATCGCGGTGAATGCCTCGTGACCGGGCGTGTCGAGGAAGGTGATCGTCTTGTCCTCGTGGTGGACCTGGTAGGCGCCGATGTGCTGGGTGATCCCGCCGGCCTCGCCGGCCGCGACCTCGGTCTGGCGGATCGCGTCCAGCAGCGACGTCTTGCCGTGGTCGACGTGGCCCATGATCGTCACCACTGGCGGCCGCTCCTCGAGGTCCTGCTCGTCGTCCTCGAAGACCTCCTCCTCGACCGCCTCATCCTCTACGTGGACGATCTCGACGTCCTTACCGAGCTCCGACGCGATCACCCCGATCTCCTCGTCGGAGAGCGTCTGGGTCAGCGTCTTCATCTCGCCGAGCTGCATCAGCTTCTTGATGATCTCGGCCTGTGAGACGTTGAGATATTCGGCGACGTCCTTGACGGTCGAGCCGGAGTTGACCTTGACCGCCTCGACGACGGCCGTCTGCGTCGAGGGCCGCGACTCCGCTTCATCGTCGTAGGTGCCGCGCCGGCGACGGCCCCGCCGCTGGCGGCGCGGCGGCTGACTGCTCTGGGGCGGGCCTCCGCCCGGAGCCCGGCGCGAGGCCTGCGAGTCGATCACGACACGCCGTCGACCGCCGGCGGAGCCGGGTGCGCGCTCGCCCTGAAGCGAGTCGCGAGTCGGCCGCTTGTGCTCCGACGGCTTCGCCGGCGCCGACTCGGCGGAAGCCTGCGAGGCCGCGTCCGCGGCGCCCTGCGGGGCCGGCTCGGCGGGCCCGGGCGCCGTCTGGGCGGGCGCCTCGGCATTCTGCGCGGGCGCGGCGGCTACGGGGGCCGCCTTCGCCGGAGGACCGCCGTCGGACAGCACCCTGCTTGCGACGTCCGCGTCGACGTTCGAGGAGGCGGCCTTCACGTCGACGCCGGCGGCCTGCAGTCGCACCAGCACGTCCTTCGAGGACAGGCCACGCTCCTTGGCGATCTCGTGGACGCGCTTGTTCATTCGGCGGTCGGCGCTCCGTCGCCCGCGGGCTCGACGGCGGCGGACTCAACCGCGGCGGCCGCGACCTGGTCTGTGCCCTGGTCGGCGAGCGCCTGGTGGGCCGGCAGGCCGCAGTAGCGTGAACCCGGCAGCGCCGCGTTCGGACAGCGACGTCCGTTGGCCAGGATCGCGCTGCAGCGGCCGGAGGTCTCCTCCTCGTCGTAGCCCTGCGCGGCCTCCTCGGCCGCGAACTCGGTCTCCGAGCGGATGTCGATCCGCCAGCCGGTCAGCCGGGCGGCGAGTCGCGCGTTCTGGCCCTCGCGGCCGATCGCCAGCGACAGCTGGTCGTCGGGGACGATCACCGTCGCCTGCTTGCCGGCGTCGTCGACCAGCACCTCGCGGACCCGGGCCGGCGAGAGTGCCTTCGCGACGAACCGCGCGGGTTCGTCGTTGTACGGGATGATGTCGATCTTCTCGCCGCGGAGCTCGGACACGACCATCCGCACGCGCGAGCCACGCGGGCCCACGCAGGCGCCGACCGGATCGACGCCGTCGACGTGCGAGACGACCGCGATCTTCGACCGGTAGCCGGGCTCGCGGGCGACGCCCGTGATCTCGACCAGCCCGTCGGCGATCTCCGGCACCTCGAGCTCGAACAGCGACTTGATCAGCTCGGGATCGCGGCGCGAGACGATGATGCTCGGACCCTTGGTCGAGTTCGAGACGTCCTTGATCACGGCCTTGATCCGCTGCGAGTGGTCGTAGCGCTCGCCGTCGACCTGCTCGGACTTCGGCAGCAGCGCCTCGACGCGCTCGCGGAGCTGCACCAGCGTGTAGCGGGAGTCCGACTGCTGGACGATCCCGGTGATCAGCTCGCCGACGCGGTCGCGGTACTCCTCGAACATCATGTCGCGCTCGGCCTCGCGGATCCGCTGCAGGATCACCTGCTTGGCGGTCTGCGCCGCGATCCGGCCGAAGTCATGCGGGGTGACGTCCTCGGTCTCGATCCGGTCCTCGTACTCCTTCAGCTTCTCCATGTCGAGCTCGGGCTCCGGCGGCTCGCGGAGCTCACCCGTCTCGGGGTCGACCGTCGGCTCCTGGTCGACGGTCGCGTCGACCAGCAGGTGCTCCTCGAGCTCCGGCGGGATCTTCAGCTCCCAGACCTTGAAGTCGGCGCTTTCACGATCCATCTCGACCTTCGCGTACTTGGCCGCGCCGGGCGTCTTCTTATACGCGGACAACAGCGCGTCCTCGAGCGCCTCCATCAGCTTCTCCGAGGAGATGTTCTTCTCCGCTGCGAGCCCCCGCACCGCTTCTACGATTTCGCGTGACATTGCTCAGTCTCCTGGGATCAGGTTGGAGCGGGCGATCCGCTCGTAGGGGATCGTGACAACGCCGTCGCCCGCCGCAATCGTGACGTCCTCGTTCGAGGCGCCGACGAGCTCGCCGCTCACGCTCTTGTGTCCATGCTCGGCGTGGTCCCCGTCGCCGCGCAGTCGCACGCGGGCGCGCTGCCCTAGGAACCTGGTGTAGTGCTGCGGCTTGGTCAGCGGACGGTCCTGCCCCGGTGAGGAGACCTCGAGCGCGTACCGGTCTCGGTAGTCGCCGAGCCGCGCGGTCACGCGCTCGCACAGGGCCAGCGTGACTCCGTCGGGATGGTCGATGAACAGCTGCAGCGTCGACCCCGACACCTCCGCCAGCAGCACCTCGACCTCGGGCTCACTCGACGCGAGCCGAGCCTCGATCTCGGTTTGCAGTGCTGTGACGGTCACGATCTCCTCCAGATAACTCATAAAAAAAGCGGGCTCGCGCCCACTTCGGGTACTACTACCGGGAGCACCCCGGCGCGACTGCTGTGAAGCTGAGGTTAGCACCGATGCGGAGCGCGGCGTGGACTCTAGGAGCCGGAGGCAGCCGCCGCCCGGGCCCTGGCGCGGTCCCGGTAGATCCGGTAGTCGCGACGCGACGGCTTCATGCACGCGGCCAGCGCGAGTGGCTTGCGAGCTTCAGCGTGTCGGCCGAGCATCTGCAGCGAGCGACCGAAGCAGAACAACGCGAAGTCGTCGGTGGGCGCGCGGTCGATCACAGCCTCGAACTCGACTGCCGCCCCGTTGTAATCGCGCGCGCCGAAAAGCGCGCGGCCGAGCGCCTCTCGGATCGAGGTCTTGTCGGGATCGAGGTCGCGGGCGCGGGACAACGGGATCACCGCCTGGTGGTTGTGACCGGCCTCGAGCAGCTCGGTGCCACGCGTGAACAGCTCGTATACGTCTTCCATCGCCGGTGCAGTTTAGGCGTGCCCGCGGCGTGCCCGGCGCGGTGGCAGGGCCCACAGCGCGCGCAGCCGGCCGAGCGGACCGAGTCCCATCCGCAGCTGCGCGCGGAGCGCCCGGCGCTCGGGTAGCGACGGCGGTTCGTCACCCGCGGAGAAGCGCGCGCGCCGCAGTCTCCGCACGTACGCCGCGGCCGGCGGCGACGTCGACAGCCGGCGCTCCAGCGCCAGCAGCGTCGTGTCCGACCCCAGCGGCCGCCCGGCGCGCGCGAACGCTCGCTCGAGCTCGGCGAGCTCCGGCTCGCCCCCCGACAGCGGCCGCGTCAGGAACGCGGCCAGGCCGGCGAGGAGGACGAGCACGACCAGCGCGATCGCGAGTCCCGGACTGTTCCCGGGCTCGCCGGTCGGACGGCTGGCGGGGCTGCTCGTGACGTGCGTGGTGGTGGCCGACCCTTCGCCGTGGTTGGAGTTGTGCTGCGCGGGGCTGTTCGTCCCCGACCCGGTGCTTGGGGCGATCGGCGAGTGTCCCCCGAGCGCCGGCGCCGCGCCCGGGGTCGGGTCGAACCTGACCCAGCCGTAGCTCGGGAACCACGCCTCGACCCACGCGTGCGCGTCGAGATCGGAGACGGTCCACTGGCGGGTCGCCGTGTCGTAGGTGCCCGGGGTGAACCCGACCGAAACGCGCGCCGGGATCCCGCCCATCCGCAGCAGCAGCGCCATCGCGCCGGCGAACTGCTGGCAGTAGCCCGCGCGGGTGTGGAACAGGAAGCTCTCGAGCGGATACGTCGCCGGCGCGGGGTTCTCGTCGTATACGAAGCCGTGGTGCAGGTAGCCGTCGACCGCGTGAACGTACGCGAGCGGCGTCGCGGCTGCGCGGCGCAGCCGCTGCGCCAGCGCGTACGCCTGCGCGTACGGCGAGGCCCTGAGCACCGCCCCGGGGTCCGCGCTGGCCGGACCGTAGGCGGCGGCACGCGTCGATCCGAACGGCGCGAACACGACCTGCTGGAGCTGTCCGACGAACGGCGCCGGCTCGGGGATGTAGATCGTCACGTAGCCGGGCAGCAGCTCGGCGGGATATGCGGTTCCCGCGCGCGCGAGCTGGGTGTCCGAGGGGTGCGGCGAGTAGGTCGTGATCGAGTAGCTGTCGCCGGGGACGAGCTCGCCGTTGGTGCTCCAGGTGCCCGGACTCGGGCCCGCGACGTACGGTTTGACGAGGTGCGTCGGCGGGCCCGCGCTGCCTGCCGCGATCACCTGCGAGGTGACCATCTGGTTGACCGTGACCTGGATCGTCTGCGTCCACCGCCGGCGCGCAGGGCGGCTGATCGACGCCGACGGGTCCTGCGTGCCGGGCACGTCGCCGAGCACCCACCCCTTGCCGCCGAACAGATCGAGGTTCTCCGCCTTCCAGTAGTCCGGGTGCACGGCCCGGACCTGCATCACGGGCTTCCCGGTCCGGGGCCAGTTGAGCGGGCCGTAGCTCTGCGACCAGTCGAACGACTCGGATTTGACGGCCAGCTTGCCCCACAGGGTGCGGTAGTCGAGCCACGGCTTGTGGGTCTCGAGCGCGGGCGCGATCACGAGCGCCGCGATCCCGGCCGCGGCGCAGAGTCCGACGGCTCCCGCGACGCGCGTGTGCTCGATCCGCTCGCCCCACAGGAACGCCGCGAGCAGCACGAACAGGATCAGCCCCAGCAGGTACGGGAACTGGGGGGCGATGATCGTCGACGGGAGCGCCGCGAGGACGATCAGCGGAAATGCGGCCGCGGCCCGCCGGGCGCCGCTCGGCTCGCGCGGGGCGAAGGCCAGCATCGCCGCCGCGTCGATCAGGAGCACGGCCGCGCCCAGCACCAGCACCAGCCGGACCCACTCGTCGCCGCCGGTGTACGGGACCGCAACGTTCGGGAGAGCGGAGAGGCCGTCGCCGATCGCCGAGACCGAAACCGCGATCCGCGCGTGGGTGACCCAGCTCAGCGGGATCCCGGAGATCGGGAACGCCGCGATCACCACGACCACGGTCAGTGCGGCGGCGAGCACGGCGCTACGCCGCCTGAGGGGCGGGCCGCACGCCGCCAGCGCCACCGCCAGCGCGATCAGACCGACGAGCCTCCACGTCGGTGCTCCGCGGTCGAGCGTGGCCCACCGCGTCACGCCGAATGCCGCGAGCGCGCCGAACGTGGCCAGCCGCACCAGCGGGCGCTCGCGCCGGGCCTCGCCGCGCAGCCGCGGCGCGGCTTCGTGCCGGCCGAGCGGCGGCAGCACCGCGACCTGCGGGCTCGTGCTCATGCCGCCGCTCGCCATCCTGGCTCGCCAAGGCCGGCGGCAGCACGAGTCATCCGGCTGCTCATGCCGCCGCTCGCCATCCTGGCTCGCCAAGGCCGGCGGCAGCACGAGTCATCCGGCTGCTCATGCCGCCTGCACCGGCTCTGGGATCCGCCGCCCGTCGACGACGAGCGCGCGGCAGCCGGCGACGTCGAACAGGGGCCGGTAGCGGAGCCCCCGCGCGAGCTCCTCCGGCACGACGATAACCGACCGCAGCCGCATCTCGAGTGGCAGCCGATCGAGCTGGTCGGGCCGCGCCGCGAGCACGTAGTAGATCGGTCCCGGATGCGGCCGCCCGCCGAGCGCGGGGGCGGCGACGTCGGGGCCGCCCTCGACCAGCGCCAGCCGCGCGTGCGCGGCTGGCCAACCGGCCAGATCGACCCCGAGACGGATCGGCCGCCGCTCGCCCGGCAGCAGCAGCTCGCATCCCGAGCGTCGCGCAAGCTCGAGCGCGAGCGAGGCCGCGGCTCGAACCGCGGCGTCGAGCAGCTCAGCCGGCCCCGAGCCTCTCGCGTCGAGCACGACCATCGGACCGGTCGCGCCGTCGGTTCGCAGCCGTCGCTCGAGCAGCCCGGCACCGCGGGCGAGCGCCGCCCAGTGGATCCGGGATGCCGGCGCGCCGGGCCGGTAGGGCCGCAGCCCGTCGACCTCGGTAGCCGCGAACGCCTCGGCGGCAGCTGCGTCCGACGGCGCCTCGGGATGGTTGCCGAGCTCCGTGGCGAGCTGCCTCACGCGCTCAGTCCGCGGCAGCACCAGCAGTTCCTCGCTCGCGCCCAGGCTCGCCCGTCTGACCCGCGTCAGCCCGAGCGGATCCTGCAGCGAGAGCGTCGGCTGGGCGAACCGCCGCCGGCCCCGGCGCGGGAACCGGGCCACGACGCGGACCGTCGAGCGGGCACCCCGTGCTCCTCGCGCGCCGCGCGTGCTCGAGAGCGTCATCGTCCCGCCGGTGAAGTCGTCGAGCAGTTGGCCGCCCGGCAGCCCGAGCCGGCCGCGGCCAACCTCGATCGTCGCCTCGAGCGGCTGGTCCTCCTCGACCCGGTCGCCGTGGAGCCGGCGGTGGACGGACGCGCCTCTCGCCGCAAGCCGGATCCAGACCGGGATCGCGGCGCCGAGCACGACCAGCGCCGCGCCGGGAACGAGCACGACGGTGGCGTCGAACGTGAGCGCCGCGAGAATCAGCGCCAGGCCCGCGAGCAGCACCCGGCTCATCGCCCGTGACCCCTACAGCGCTCGCACCGAGGCGATCGCGTCGGACACGACGTCGTACGCGGCCGCGCGCGAGGAGCCCGGCGCCATCACCAGCCTGTGCGCGAGCACCGCCGGCGCGAGCGCCTGGACGTCGTCCGGGAGCGCGTGATCGCGCCCACCGAGCATCGCGTGGCGCCTTGGCCGCCCGCAGCAGCATCAGGCCGGCACGCGGGCTCGCGCCGAGATCCACCCGCGGGTCCTCGCGCGTACGCCACAGCACCCGTACTACGTAATCGCGCAGCGCCTCCGAGGCGCGGACGCGCGTCGCCGCGTCCTGCGCGGCGAGCACCTCCGCGGCGGTCGCCACCGGCCGCAGCGCGAGCACGCGGTCGCCTGCCTCGTGGTCGGCAAGCATCCCGGCCTCGGCGCCCGGCGAGGGATAGCCGAGCGAGATCCGGACCATGAACCGGTCGACCTGGGCCTCGGGCAGCGGGTAGGTGCCCTCGTACTCGATCGGGTTCTGGGTCGCGAGCACTAGGAACGGCCGCGCCAGCTCATGGGTCTGGACGTCGACCGTCACCCGCTGCTCCTGCATGCACTCGAGCAACCCCGACTGGGTCTTGGGAGAGGCACGGTTGATCTCGTCGACGAGCACGACGTTGGCGAACACGGGACCGGGCCGGAACTCGAACCGGTGCTCGCGCTGGTCGTAGACGTTGGTGCCGACGACGTCGGCGGGCAGCAGGTCGGAGGTGCACTGCACGCGCGCGAACTGGCAGTCGATCGACCGCGCGAGCGCGCGGGCGAGCGCGGTCTTTCCGACCCCCGGGTAGTCCTCCACGAGGATGTGGCCCTCGGCCAACAGCGCGACGAGCAGCTGCTCGAGCGTCTCGGGCCGCAGCTGAACAGCCTTCGCGATGTTCTCGGCGATCCGCCGGCCCGGTCGCGGCCGGGGCGTCAGATTCGTGCGGGGAAGCCGGATCCGCCCGTGCCATGCGCTCGGATGCGTCCACGTTCCTCCTTCCGCGTCTGCTCCAGGCGCCGGCTCGCGTCGTCGAGGACCTCGTCGGCGACCTGTTCCTTGCTCGCGCGCGGCACCCATCGCTCCTCCTCGGCGGTCACGATCACGACCTCGTTCGCGCTCGAGTCAAACCCGATGTCCGCGCGTGAGATGTCGTTGACGACGATCGCGTCCAGCCCCTTCGTCATGCAGCTTACGACGGCCGTATGCCGATCGCACCTTCCCCGTGCTCGGCCGCGAATCCGATCAGCACCTGGTCCGAGCGCCTCGCGCGCCGACAACGTCGGAGAGCACATCCTCGGTGCGCTCGAGCTCGATCGGCGCGGGCGCGCCGGCGTCCTTCTTGAGCTTGGCGGCGAACGGTGCGGCCGGCCGGAAATCGGCGACCGCGGCCGCCATCAGCAGCACGTCGCAGCGCTCGAACTCCGCCGCACAGGTCTCGGCCAGCTCGGCCGCGGTCTCCACTTCGATCGACTCGCACTCCCGCCGGCCGGCGCAACTGCAAGGTTGGCCGCGACCAGCGTCACCTCGGCGCCTCGCGCGGCGGCGCGGGTGGCGAACGCGACCCCCATCCGCCCGGAGCTGCGGTTGCCGATGAAGCGGACGCTGTCGATCGGCTCGCGGGTGCCCCCGGCGGTCACGAGCACGCGCGCGCCTGACAATCGCTCGTCGGCTACGACTGTCCCGGCAAGCAGCGCCTCGGCTGCGCTCGAACAGCTTCGGCGGCTCGACCAGCCGGCCGACGCCGCGCTCGCCACGGGAGGCGAGCTCGCCGACCGCCGGCGGGATCACGGTGACCCCGCGGGCGCGGAGCCGTTCGAGGTTCTCCTGGGTCGCCAGGTGCAGATACATGCGGTCGTTCATCGCCGGCGCGACTACGACCGGGCAGCCGGCCGCGAGCGCGGCCGTCGTCACGAGGTTGTCGGCCAGCCCGTTCGCGAGCTTGGCCAGCGTGTTCGCGCTGGCGGGGGCGATCAGGTAGAGGTCGGCCGGCTCGACCAGCGCCAGATGGCTGATCGGGCGCGCGCTCGGGCGCTGGATCACCTGGGTATGCGCCGCGCGCCGGGTCGTGCTCGAACTCGCTCGATCAGCACCGGCGCGCCGGTGATCCCCTCGAACGACGCCCTGCCGACGAACCGCTCGCTCGTCGGCGTCTGGATCACGCGTACTGCGTGGCCGGACTTGATCGCCAGCCGCGCGAGCTCGAGCGCCTTGTAGGCAGCGATCCCGCCGCTCACGCCTATGAGCAATCGGGCCATCCGCACCTCCAGCGGCTCTTGCGCCCCTTACCGGTACTGGTACTTGATCTTGCCCTGAGCGACTTCCTCGAGGGCGATCGTCAGGTAGTTCTTCGAGCGGGTGTCGACCATCGGCGGCGGGAACTCGTCGAACGTCCCCTCGCCGAGGTTGTGGTAGTAGGAGTTGATCTGGCGCGCGCGCTTGGCGGCGACGACCACGCTCGCGTAGTCGGAGTCGACGTGCTCGAGCAGCTTGTCGATACGGGGGGAGATCAAGACGGTTCTTCCTTTTCTAGTGGGAGCGATCAAGGTTAGCGACCGCCGAGCGCCGAGCCTGACGATTCGCGCCAGCTCGTCGGTCGCCCGGTCGAGGTCGTCGTTGACGACCACGTGCGCGAACTCGCGGCTGCGCGTCGAGCTCGCGCTCGGCGGTCCGCAGCCGCTCGATCGACCTGCTCGGGCGTGTCGGTGCCCCGCCCGAGCAGCCGCTCGCGCAGCGCCTCGCGCGAGGGCGGCGCGATGAACACGGCGACCGCCTCCGGCATCGCCTCGCGGACCTGCCGCGCGCCCTGCACCTCGATCTCGAGCACCACCGGGCGCCCGTCCCGCAGCCGCCGCTCGACCTCGGAGCGCAGCGTCCCGTACCGGTTGCCCGAGTACGTGGCGTGCTCGAGGAAGTCGCCGGCCTCGACGTGCTGCCTGGAACTGCTCCGGTGCTCAGGAAGTGGTAGTCGACGCCGTCGCTGCTCTCCGGGCCGCGGCGCGCCGGGTGGTCGCCGAGACCGACAGCTCGAGCTCCGGGATGCGCTCGCGCAGCGCGCGATCAGCGTTCCCTTTCCCACCCCCGAAGGGCCGGTGATCACGAACACCCGAGCCACCGTCTGCGCCCGGCGCTGATCGCTCAGCGCCGGCGCATGAGCGCGACCAGCTCGCCCCGCTGGCGCTCCGACAGGCCGCCGACCGTCTTGCTCGGCGAGATCTTGCACTGCGTGAGGATCTTGTTCACCTTGACGCGGCCGTACTTCGGCACGGCCAGCAGCAGATCGAACACCTTTGCGGTCTCCAGGTAGCGCGGGCGGCGCGAGCAGAAGCTCGTCGATCGGCTGCCGTCCCGCCTTCAGATCGCGCTTCAGCTGGGCCCGGCGGCTGCGAATGTCATTCGCCCGCTGAAGTGCTTCCATGCGCTGGTTGTAGGAGCGCTCCGGCGCAACGGTGGGCTTCATGAGCGGTTCGCTGACCGGCGGCATGGGCGGCGACTATACATCTTGAGGCTGGCGCGATCAAGGCCAAATCGGCCCGAATTCGACTGAACCTCAAGTTGAGCTTGAGCATTGTCGAGGATGGTTGCGGCAATCATCCGTGGTTTGCAGGAGGTTTGTTGTCAACCTACGCTCCCGAATCTCGGCTCATTTAGACGCGCGAGGGCGCCCGCGCCCCGACCCTGGACGGCGCTGTCCGCGAGCAGCCGATCGAGCTCTCCGGCGATCCGCAGAGCCGGCCGCCGGGTCGCGGAAGCTCTCGGTCCCGACCGCCACCAGGGTTGCGCCAGCACGCAGCAGATCGAGCGCGTCGCCGGCCCGTCTGTACGCCTCCCATCCCGACCAGCGGGACGTCCACCGCCTCCGCGACGGATTGACCTGTGCGAGCGCGATCGCCTGTCACCGCGGGCCCGGAGACGCCTCCGGTGCCACCGCCGAGCCATGGCTCGCCGGTGCCCGGGTCGAGCGCCATTCCCCTGAGCGTGTTGATCAGCGACAGCGCGCTCGCTCCCGCCGCCTCGGCGGCCCTGGCGACGGCCGGGACGTCGGTCGCGTTCGGGGTCAGCTTCACGATCAGCGGCTTGGCGGTCAGCGGTCGCACCCGTTCGAGCAGCGCCGCGACTTCCGCGGGGTCGGCGCCCATCACGAGCCCCGTCTCGACGTTCGGGCACGAGACGTTCAGCTCGAGCGCGGCCACCTCGGCGCGCGGCGTCGAACGCCTCGACCAGCTCGCCGACCTCCTCGCGGCGTGAAGCCCATCACGTTGACGATCAGCGGGACCGGGAGCCGGCGAGCTCCGGCAGGTCGTCGCTCGACGAACCGCTCGAGCCCCTTGTTCGGCAGCCCGATCGAGTTGATCAGCCCCGCCGGGGAGCTCCCACAGCCGCGGCGGCGGGTTGCCCTGGCGCGGCGCGACCGTGACCGTCTTGGTGACGAACGCCGCGAACGGGAACCGCTCGAGCAGCTCGTCGCCGAACGCTCGGCGCGCGGCGATCGCGTCGAACGTGCCCGAGCCGTTGATGATCGGGTGCGCGAGCTCGATGCCGCAGAAGGTGACGCTCAATGGCCTGCCCAGTGACGATCGCCTCGAGCACCGCCGGCGTCGAGCACAGGACCTTCCAGGCACAGCCGGACGTAGCCGTCGCGGGTCGGCACCACGCAGCCGAAGCACGCCCCGAATCCGCACGCCATCCCGGACTCGAGCGCGAGCTGCGCGGGCACTCGAGTGCTCGGCGCACATCAGCCGGACCGCCTCGAGCATCGGCGGCGGCCCGCAGGCGTAGACCTCGAGCTCGCCGCCGGCCTGCTCGAGCTCGCGCTCCGAGCAGTTCGGTGACGAGGCCGTGGTGGCCGACGCTGCCGTCGTCGGTGGCGACCCGGGCGCCCGTGAGCAGGGCGGCGCCGGCGGCGTGGGCGCGCGTCGCGGAACCCGAGCAGCACCGGCGTGCTCGGCGCCGAGCTCGTCCTGGAGGATCGCGAGCGGCGCGATCCCGACGCCGCCGCCGACGAGCAGCGGCCGGCGCCCCTCGCGCGGCGACTCGAAGCCCGTCCCGAGCGGCCCGACGAGCAGCAGCCCGTCGCCTGCGCGCGAGCTCGCACAGCCGCCGGGTCCCGGGCCCGACGTCCTCGACCAGGAACTGGAGCTCGATCGCTGCCGGCGTCGGCCGACCGCGCGCCCGCAGCACGCTGAACGCGCGCGGCAGGAACGGCCGCTCGCCGTCTCCCCCGCCCCACCTGGTCGACGCCGCCAGCATGTAGAACTGACCCGGCTGTGGCGCCGGGCCCGCCGAGATCGGCGCAGCGCAGCACGACGTACGCGCCGTGAGCCTCGGACGCCGTGCACCGCCGCGAGCCTGCGCCCGAACGGGCGCGAGCGAGCGCCCGGCGGTCAAGGCGCCACCGGCGTCCTGCGCGCCCGGGCGCTCGGCGCTCGGCGTGGACCTCCTGGAGCGAGAGCACCTCCGGGCGCGCCGCGGCGCGCCGCCGAGATCGCCCGTGCGGCGGCGATCCCGCCGGACGATCGTGGTGATGCACGGGATCCCGCGCGCGATCGCCGCCGTGCGGATCTCGTATCCGTCGGACCGGGCGCCCGTGCCGACGGGGGTGTTGATCACGAGGTCGACGTCGCCGCGCTCGATCCAGTCGACGACGTGCGGCGAGCCCTCGCCGATCTTGTTGATCGCCTCGGCCGGGATCCCCTGCCTGCGGATCGCCTGGGCGGTTCCGCGGGTGGCGATGATCCGGAAGCCGAGCTCGTGGAGCAGCGCCGCGAGCCCGGTGGCGGCGGGCTTGTCGCGAGTCGGCGACGGTGATGAACACCGTGCCGGTGTCCGGCAGCTGGCGCCCCGGCCGCGGCCTGGGCCTTCGCGAACGCGGTCGGGAAGTCCCGGGCGATCCCCATCACCTCGCCGGTCGAGCGCATCTCGGGCCCGAGCAGCGAGTCGGCGCCCGTGAAGCGGTTGAACGGCAGCACCGCCTCCTTGACGCACACGTGGCCGTTGGTGGTGTCCTCCGGCAGCTCGAGGTCGGCGAGCTTCTCGCCGAGCATCACCCGGCAGGCGAGCTTGGCGAGCGGCAGCCCGATCGCCTTGGACACGAACGGCACCGTCCGCGAGGCGCGCGGGTTGGCCTCGATCACGTGCAGGCCCTGCTCGCCGATGGATCGCGAACTGGACGTTCAGCAGCCCGACGACACCGAGCGCGCGCGCGATCCCGACCGTCTGCTCGCGGATCTGCTCGAGCATCTCCGCGCCGAGCGTGTGCGGCGGGAGCACGCAGGCGGAGTCGCCGGAGTGGATCCCGGCCTCCTCGACGTGCTGCATGATCCCGGCGACCCACACGTCGTCGCCGTCGCAGATCGCGTCGACGTCGACCTCGATCGAGTCCTCGAGGAAGCGGTCGAGGTAGATCGCGAGCGTCCGGCTTCGGTGCCGACCCGTTCGAGGTAGTCGCGCAGGCCGTCGACGCTGTAGACGATCTCCATCGCGCGGCCGCCGAGCACGTAGCTCGGCCGCACCAGCAGCGGGAACCCGACCTGCTCGGCGCACGCCGAGCGCCTCCTCGGGCCCGCGCGGCGGTGGCGTACGGCGGCGCGCGTGTAGCCGAGCTCGATCGAGCAGCGCCCCGAAGCGGGCGCGGTCCTCGGCGAGGTCGATCGCGTCGATGCTGGTGCCGAGGATCGGCACGCCCGCCTCGTCGAGCCCTGCCGCGAGCTTCAGCGGCGTCTGGCCGCCGAACTGGACGATCACCCCCTCCGGCTGCTCGACCTCGCAGACCGCGAGCACGTCCTCGAGCGTCAGCGGCTCGAAGTACAGGCGGTCGGAGGTGTCGTAGTCGGTCGAGACCGTCTCCGGGTTGCAGTTGATCATCACCGCGTCGCGACCCGACTCGCGGACGGTCTGGGCGGCGTGCACGCAGCAGTAGTCGAACTCGATCCCCTGCCCGATCCGGTTCGGGCCCGAGCCGAGGATCACGACGCTCGGCCGCTCGCCGCGCTCGACCTCGTTCGCGGGGCCGCGTGCGCGAGGCCGCTCCCAGCTCGAGTAGTAGTACGGCGTCCGCGGCGGCGAACTCGGCCGCGCACGTGTCGACCGACTTGAACGTCCGCTCGCCCGTCGAACGGCGCATCTTCGGAGACCAGCTCGAGCAGCTCGCGCAGGAACCACGGGTCGATGTCGGTCCGCCGCTGGACCTCGTCGATCCGATCCCGCGGCGCAGCGCCTCGAGCAGCAGGTCGAAGCGGTCGGCGCCGGGGCTCGGCGATCGCCTCGAGCAGCTCCGCGTCGGACCCCGGTTGCTGCTCGGTGTCGAGCTCGCGGGAGCGCAGCGCCTTCGCGAACGCCTGCTTGAACGTCCGGCCGATCGCCATCGACCTCGCCGACCGACTTCATGTGGGTGGTCAGCCCGGCCTCGGCGCCGGGGAACTTCTCGAACGCGAACCGCGGCCACTTCACGACGCAGTAGTCGATCGCCGGCTCGAAGCTGGCCGGCGTCGCCCGGGTGATGTCGTTGGGGATCTCCTGGAGCGTGTAGCCGACCGCGAGCCGGGCGGCGATCTTCGCGATCGGGAACCCGGTCGCCTTGCTCGCCAGCGCGCTCGAGCGCGACACGCGCGGGTTCATCTCGATCACGACGATCTCGTCGGTCGCCGGGTTGACCGCGAACTGGACGTTCGAGCCGCCGGTCTCGACCCCGACCGCGCGGATCACGGCGATCGCCTGGTCGCGCAGCAGCTGGTACTGCTTGTCGGTGAGCGTCTGCTGCGGCGCCACGCAGACGCTGTCGCCGGTGTGGACGCCCATCGGATCGAGGTTCTCGATCGAGCACACGATCACGACGTTGTCGGAGTGGTCGCGCATCACCTCGAGCTCGAACTCGCCCCAGCCGAGCACCGACTCCTCGAGCAGCACCTGGCCGATCGGCGAGGCCCTGAGGCCGCGGCCGACGACGGTCGCGAGCTCGGCCGCGTCGCGCACGACCCCGCCGCCACTGCCGCCGAGCGTGAACGCCGGGCGGACGATGAACGGCAGCCCGATCTCGTCGATCGCCGCCTCGGCATCCGCGATGCTGACCGCGATCGCGCTGCGCGGGACCCGCAGTCCGGCGCCGGTCATCGTCTCGCGGAACCGCTCGCGGTCCTCGGCGCGGTCGATCGCGTCGTAGTCGGCGCCGATCAGCTCGACGCCGAGCCGCTCGAGCGTCCCGTCCTCGTACAGCGCCTTGGCGAGGTTCAGCGCCGTCTGGCCGCCGAGCGTCGCCAGCAGCGCGTCGGGTCGCTCGCGCTCGATCACCTGCGTGACCGGCCCGGGCAGCAGCGGCTCGACGTACGTGGCGGCGGCGAGCTCCGGGTCGGTCATGATCGTCGCCGGGTTGGAGTTGACGAGCACGACCTCGTAGCCCTCCTCGGCTAGCACCCGGCAGGCCTGGGTGCCGGAGTAGTCGAACTCGGCCGCCTGGCCGATCACGATCGGCCCGGAGCCGATCAGGAGGATCTTGTGGATGTCGTCGCGGCGGGGCATCGCTACGCGGCCGCCTCGATCTCCTCGACGAACCGGTCGAACAGGTGGAGCGAGTCGTGCGGGCCGGGGCCGGCCTCGGGGTGGTACTGGACGGTCGCTCCCTGGACGTCGCGCAGCGCCAGCCCCTCGACGGTGCGGTCGTAGAGGTTGATGTGGGTGAGCTCGGCGGCGCCGAAATCGGTCTCCCAGCGGACCGCCTCGTCGCCGTCGATCGTCTTCGAGCCGTCCGGGGCCGAGCACCGCGAAGCCGTGGTTCTGGCTGGTGATCTCGATGCGTCCGGTGACAGGTCCTTGACCGGGTGGTTGGCGCCGTGGTGGCCGAACGGCAGCTTGTAGGTCTCGAGTCCGACCGCGCGGCAGAGCAGCTGGTGGCCGAGGCAGATCCCGTACACCGGGACCTCGCCGATCAGGCCCGCTGACGGTCTCGACGATGTAGTCGAGCGCGGCCGGGTCGCCGGGGCCGTTGGCGAGGAAGATCGCGTCGGGATCGTTCGCTCGAGCAGCTCGCCGGCCGTCGCCGTGCACGGGTGCAGCTCGACCGTCGGCCCCGCGCGCGCGGAGGTTGCGGACGATCGAGAGCTTGACGCCGGTGTCGATCATCGCGATCCGGGGCCCGCCGACCCGGCCGGCGCCGTCGCCGAGGATCACCGGCTCGCGGCGGGGTCACCTCGCGCGCGAGGTCGCGGCCGGTCATCGCCGGCTCGGCGTCGATCAGCTCGCGTGCCTCGGCCTCGTCGAGCGTCGCCGGGAAGACGCCGCCCCGCATCGCGCCGCGATCGCGGATGTGGCGGACGAGCGCGCGCGTGTCGAGGTCGGTGATCGCCGGGATGCCGCAGTCCTCGAGCCAGCCGAGCCAGCCGCGCTCGGCGCCGGGCGCGTCCTCGCGGTCGACGGCGGCGCGCATGATCGCGGCGCGGGCGTGGATCCGGTCTGACTCCATCGCCTCCTCGGAGACCCCGTAGTTGCCGATCATCGGGTAGGTGAACGTGATCAGCTGGCCGGCGTAGCTCGGGTCGGTCATCGCCTCCTGGTAGCCGGACATCGAGGTCGTGAACACGATCTCGCCGACCGCGTAGCGGTCGGCGCCGCACGCGATGCCGTCGAACCGGGCGCCGTCCTCGAGCAGGACGTAGGCGGGCTGAGCTCATCGGGCGGCCGCCGCCCCGATCGGTAGCCGCTCCCGGAACGCGACCGCGCCGGCGGCGACCGTCAGCAGCACCCGGCCGTGCAGCGTGCGGCCGTGGAAGCAGCAGTTCTCCGAGCGGCTCGCGTAGCCGTCCCGCCCGGCCTCCCAGCTCGCCGTCGAGGTCGACGACCGTCAGGTTCGCGGGCTCGCCGGGCGCGATCCGCGGGATCGGCAGGCCGTACAGCGCGCCGCCGGCGGTCATCCGCTCGACCACCAGGCCGAGCTCGAGCTCGCCCGGCAGCACGAGCTCGGTGTACAGCGCCGCGAACGCGGTCTCGAGTCCGGTCGTGCCCATCGGCGCCTGCTCGAACGGGACCTCCTTCTCGTGCCGGGCGTGCGGCGCGTGGTCGGTGGCGACGCAGTCGATCACCCCGCTGCGGAGCGCCTCGATCAGCGCCCGGCGGTCGAGTCTCGGTGCGCAGCGGCGGGTTCATCTTGAAGCGGCTGTCGAGCGTCCGCACGACGTCGTCGGTGAGCGTCAGGTGGTGCGGCGTCGCCTCGCCGCTGACGCGCGGCGCCGGCCTGCTTGGCGCGCTCGAGCGCCTCCACCGACTCCGCGCACGAGAGGTGCTGGAAGTGGACTCGCGCGTCCTCGTAGAGGGCGAGCGCCCCGTCGCGGGCGACCATCGTCGACTCCGACACCGACGGGATTCCGGCCAGCCCGAGCCGCGCCGAGACCGCTCCCTCGTGCATCACGCCGTCGCGCGACAGCTCGGGGTCCTCCTCGTGCAGCGCGATCACGCCGCCGCACAGCCGCTGGTACTGGAGCGCCTTGCGCAGCATGCCGGCGGACACCACCGGCTTGCCGTCGTCGGTGAAGCCGAGCGCGCCGGCGTCGCGCAGCGCGGCCATCTCGGTCAGCTCCTCGCCGCGCAGCCCGCGCGTGATCGACGCGAGGAAGCCGACGGGCACGTGCGCCTCGCGCCGGGCCCGGTCGACCAGCGAGCCGAGGATCGACGCGTCGTCGACAACGGGGTCGGTGTTCGGCATCGCGATCACGGCGCAGAACCCGCCGGCCGCCGCCGCGGCGGTGCCGGTCTCGAGATTCTCCTTGTACTCCTGGCCGGGGGTGCGCAGGTGGACGTGCGGGTCGACGAACGCGGGGAACGCGTGCTTGCCGGTCGCGTCGAACAGCTCGCCGTCCTCGGCGCCGGCAGCGACCCGGGCGCGCCGAGCTCGGCGATCGTGTCCGTCCCGGATCAGGACGTCGTGCGGCTCGTCGAGCCCGGTCCGCGGATCGAGCACGTGGGCGCCGCGGATCAGCAGCTCGCGCCGGCTGCCGCTCGCCGGTGATAGAGACGCGACTCGGTCACGCCGACCGCCGCCAGCATCGGCGAGCCCGACGAGCAGCTCGTACAGGACCGCCATCCGCACCGCCACGCCCGCCTTGACCTGCTCGCCGATCAGCGCCTGGTCGGCGAGTCGATCGCGTCGGCCGAGAGCTCGATCCCGCGGTTGACCGGGCCGGGGTGCATCAGCAGCTGGCCCGGGCGCAGCCGGGCGGCGTTGATCTGGTAGCGCGCGGCGTACTCGCGCAGCGAGGGCACGAACGAGTCGTGCATCCGCTCGTGCTGCATCCGCAGCACGTAGACGACGTCGGCCTCGTGCAGGCCGGTCGAGCGTCACGGCCGCCTCGCAGCCGAGCGCCTCGATGTCGCGCGGGATCAGCGTCGGCGGCCCGCAGACGGTCACCTCCGCCCCCATCCGCTGCAGCGCGAGGATGTTCGAGCGCGCGACCCGCGAGTGCAGGACGTCGCCGACGATCCAGATCCGCGCGCCGTCGAGCGCGCCGAGCCGGCGGCGCAGCGTGAACACGTCGAGCAGCGCCTGGGTCGGGTGCTCGTGCTTGCCGTCGCCGGCGTTGATCACCGCGGCCGGCGGTCCAGCCCGCGACGAGCTGGGCGGCGCCGACGTGCGGCGAGCGGATCACGATCGCGGCCGGGTCGTAGGCCGACAGCGTCTGGACCGTGTCCTTCAGCGACTCGCCCTTGTCGACGCTCGAGCCGGCCGAGCGGACGCTGACGACGTCGGCGCTGAGCCGCTTGGCCGCGAGCTCGAAGCTCGAGCTGGTCCGGGTCGAGGCCTCGTAGAAGAGGTTGACGACGGTCCGCCCGCGGAGCGCCGGGACCTTCTTGATCTCGCGGCCGGAGACCTCGGCGAACGACTCGGCGCGGTCGAGGATCCGCTCGATCCCGGCGCGGTCGAGGTCGTCGATCGAGATCAGGTGGCGACCGATCCGTGTCACGCGGCCTCCCGTCGGCCGGGCCGGGCCGATCGTGACCTCGTCGCGCCCGTCGATCTCCTCGACGCGGACGTTGACGCGCTCGCTCTGCGAGGTCGGGATGTTCTTGCCGACGTAGTCGGGCCGGATCGGGAGCTCGCGGTGGCCGCGGTCGACCAGCACCGCCAGCTGCACCCGGGCCGGGCGGCCGTAGTCGAAGATCTCGTCGATCGCGGCGCGGACGGTGCGGCCCGTGTAGAGGACGTCGTCGACGATCACGATCGTGCGGCCGTCGACCGGGAAGTCGAGCTGGGTGGCGTGGACGATCGGCGCGCTCGGCCGGATCGCGAGGTCGTCGCGGTAGAAGGAGATGTCGACGAAGCCGAGCGGGACGGTCGTGTCGAGCAGCTCGCTCGTCAGCGCGTGCAGCCGCTGGGCCAGCAGCGCGCCGCGGCGGTGGATGCCGACGAGCGCGATCGCGCCGTCCGGGTTCTTCTCGACGATCTCGTGGGCGATCCGCACCAGCGTGCGGCGCATGTCATCGTGGTCGAGGACGACCGTGGCGGCTTGCCAACTTGCTCCTTCCTGGCCTCACGGGACCGGGTTAAAGGACCGACTCGACGTGAGCGTATCAGCGGGCTCGGCGGAGCTTGTACAGCACGTGGGGCAGCCCGACGTGGAGGATGTCGCGCTCGTAGGCGAACCCCGCCTTCTCCATCACCCGCCGCGAGGCGACGTTGTCGGGCGGCGTGAACGCGACGATCTGCTCGAGCTCGAGCGGCCCGAAGGCGACGTCGACCGACGCGCGTGCGAGCTCGGTCGCGAGCCCTGACCCCACCGCTCGGGGACGACCGCCCAGCCGACCTCGACCTCGTCGAGGTCCTCGACGTACGAACGTCCACTGCAGACCCCCGCGCCCGACCATCTCCCCGGTCTCGCGATCGCGCATCAGCCACATCCCGAAGCCGAATGCGCTCCCAGTGGCGCTGCTTGTCCGTCGACGCTGACCAGCACCTCGCCGCTCGCTCGGCGGCAGGCCTCCCGGCCAGAGCGGTCGCCGCGACGCGCGGATCGCGCGAGCAGCCTCGACACCTCGACCAGGTGCTCGACCCGCAGCCGCTCGAGCACCAGCCTCGGCGTCTCGATCCGTTCGAGTCCGCACTGGGCGGCGCTCACGGCGACGGGATCGGGCGCAGCCCGGCTGCCTGGCACGTTCGGCCTCGGCGGTCAGTCTCGCCTGCGCGCGCTCCGCCCAGCGGACGAGCTCCGGCCCGCCGCGCTCGGCGAACGGGATCTCGATCGTGTCGAAGTCGCGCGGCAGCACGGTGTCGGAGAAGATCGCGCGCGCCTCGTCGCGCAGCAGCCGACGGCGGGTAGCGCGTCGAGAAGTGGGTCAGCGCGAGCAGCTTCACCTCGGCCTCGCGCGCGAGCGTCGCCGCCTGGGCCGCGGTCGAGTGGCCGGTCTCGGCGGCGCGCTCGCGCTCGTCCTCGGCGAACGTCGCCTCGTGGATCAGCAGGTCGGCCGCGATGGGCGGCGATCCGCAGCGCACTCGCACGGCGCGGTGTCCCCGAGATCACGAGCTTGCGCCCGGGCCGCGCGGGCCCATCACCTGCTCCGGCGAGACGCCGTGGACGCTCTCGCCGCGCTGGACGCCGGCCGAACTCGGGGCCCGGGGTGAGCCCGAGCCGCCGTCGCGGCCGCCGGGTCGAACTCGCCCGGGCCGCTGCGTCCTCGAAGAGCGACGTAGCCGAAGGCCGCGGCCGCGGTGCGAGACGGGGACGGCGCGATCCGGTAGCCGTCGCGCTCGAGCACGTCGCCCGGCTCGAGCTCGACCAGCTGCAGCTCGAAGCGGACCCGGCCGGCCGCGCGCAGCGCGAGCGCCGAGCAGCTGCCTGCAGCCCCGGCGGGCCGTGGATCGCCAGCGGCCGCTCGCGCCCGCGCAGGTCGAACGTCTTCAGCAGCCCCGGCAGCCCGAGCCAGTGGTCGGCGTGGAAGTGGGTGAGGAACACCTCGTCGAGGTCGGCCAGCCCGACCGAGCGGACGAGCTGGCGCTGGGTGCCCTCGCCGCAGTCGAACAGGATCCGCTCGCCGCCGCGGCGCACGAGCAGCGGCGGGCAGCCCGCGGCGCGCGGTCGGGATCGAGCCGGCGGTGCCGGCGAAGAACACCGAGAGGTCCATCGACCGGTCAGTGTGTCAGTCGAGCCGCGATGCAGCTCGAACGCTCGAGCTCGCCGTCTCGGACGCTCGCAATCCCCATCGTGTGCCGGGGCGCGCGGCGGCGCTCGGTCGGGCTGCCGGGGTTGAAGATCTGAAAGCCGTCGTCGGCCCGCTCGTGCAGCGGGATGTGCGAGTGGCCGAAGACGACCGCGTCGGCGCCGGGGAAGCGGGCGCGCAGGCGGTCGAGCCGGCCCGTGGCGCGGCCCGGCGTCGTGGACGATCGCGATCGTGACGCCGGCGGCGTCGAACTCGGGCGGTCTCGGGGAGGAGCTCGCGCGGGCCGCGTCAGTCGACGTTGCCGTGGACGGCGATGACGGGGGCCGGGTCTCGAGCTCGCTGAGCAGGGAGAGCGTGGACAGGTCGCCGGCGTGGATGATCACGTCGGCGCGCTTGAGCTGCGCGACGCAGGCGTCCGGCAGCCGCCGCGGCCCCGCGGCATGTGGGTGTCTGCGATGAGGGCGATTCGCATCGTGGTTCGCGCTCGAAGGTCGTCGCTCGCCGACGCTGAGGCGTCACACCCGCATTCTGAGGCCAACGTGTGTCATGTGAGCGTCGGATTCCGACGCCCAGACGCCACACGTAACTGGAGTGTCGGGGGTGTGACGCCGGAGCGTCGCCTGCCTCGGCGCGGCTCGCACGACACGGCCCGATTCTGGGGCGGGGTGTGTAGTCCGGGCCGCGGATTCCGACGGCCCGGATGCCGCAGCTCGCCCGGCGGCACGGGGTCTTCGCCTCAGCCGCGCCGGCGGCGACGGGACGGCTCACGTTTCGCCGCGCCGAGGGGTCGGTCATCGCAGCCGCCCTCGCGCCTCTGGCGGACCCGAGGCGAACCGCTAGCCTTCGCCCTCCCGCGCCCGTAGCTCAGTGGATAGAGCGCTGCCCTCCGGAGGCAGAGGCCGCTGGTTCGAATCCAGCCGGGCGTGCTCACCGGGGCGTGGATGCAAACGTGTCAGGATTGCGGGTAGAGGACCCGCACGGCGGCTTCAAGCCAGGCCGTGTCTGAGAGGAGAGGACTCGGATGACCGACACGACATCGACTCCGGCCGATCGCAAGACCGTCGCCGCGCTTCCGGGCTCGGCGGCCGAGCGGTTCGCGACCAGCGTCGCGGCGCGCTACCAGCGACGACGGCGAATGGCGACGAGCTGACCTACAGCGAGGTCGGGAAGGCGATCGAGGAGATCGCGCTCGGCCTGGTCGACCTCGGGATCGAGCCGGGCGATCGGGTCTGCGTGCTCGCGAACACGCGGCTCGAGTGGACGCTCGCGAGCTACGCGATCTCGGCCGCCGGCGCGGTCGTGGTGCCGGTGTACCCGACCAACTCCCCCAGCGAGTGCGAGTGGGTGGCCGGGAACTCGGGGGCGCGGATCGTGATCTGCGAGGACGAGGACCAGCGAGGCGAAGATCGACCAGGTCCGCGGCGAGCTGCCCGATCTCGAGCACGTGATCGGGATCGAGCCCGGGGCCGGCGAGATGACGCTCGACGAGCTGCGCGAGCGAGGCGCGGCGGCGACGCCGCCGAGCTCGCGAGCGCGCCAGGACGCAGGTCGGACCGGACGATGCCTACATCGATCATCTACACGTCGGGCACGACCGGGCCGCCCAAGGGCGTCGTGCTGACCCACGGCAACGCGATGTCGGTCTGCCAGCATGGTCGAGGAGCTCGAGTTCGTCCAGCCCGGCGAGACGACCTACCTGTACCTGCCGCTCGCGCACGTGTTCGCGCTGAGCGCGCAGCTCGGCGTCCTACGACCAGGGCACGACGATCGTCTACTTCGGCGGCGACACGAAGCAGATCCTCGCCGAGCTGATCGAGACGCAAGCCGACCTACCTGCCGTCGGTGCCGCGGATCTTCGAGAAGCTCTACGCGGCCGCGATGAAGATGCAGGAGCAGGCCTCCGACGAGGACCAGCAGCGCTTCCGCCAGGCGATCAAGCTCGGGGTCGAGGTCCGCCGGCGCCGCCAGCGCGGCGAGCCGGTGCCCGAGGAGATGCAGACGCCGTTCGAGCAGGCCGACGAGCAGATCTTCGCCAAGGTCCGCCAGCTGTTCGGCGGCCACGTGCGCCAGGCGGTCAGCGGCGCGGCGCCGATCGCGCCGGAGATCCTCGAGTTCTTCTACGCCGCCGGGGTGCCGGTGCTCGAGGGCTGGGGCATGACCGAGACCACGGCCGTCGGCACCGTCGGCACGCTCGACAACTTCAAGTTCGGCACCGTCGGGCGGCCGCTGCCGGGCGTCGAGATCCGGATCGCCGCGGAGGACGGCGAGATCCTGATGCGCGGGCCGCAACGTCTTCCGGGAGTACTGGCGCAACCCTGAGGCGACCGCCGAGACGCTGATCGACGGCTGGCTGCACACCGGCGACATCGGCGAGCTCGACGAGGAGGGCTTCCTGAAGATCACCGGCCGCAAGAAGGACATCATCATCACCGCCGGCGGCAAGAACCTCACCCCGGCGAACATCGAGAACGACCTCAAGCAGTCTCCGTTCATCTCGCAGGCGGTGATGTACGGGGACCGCAAGCCTTATCCGGTTGCGCTGATCACGCTCGATCCCGAGGAGATCATGCCCGTGGGCCAAGGAGCACGGCCTGCCCGAGGAGCTCGAGCGCGCTCGCCGAGAACGAGCGAGGTCCAGGAGATGGTCCAGAAGGAGCTCGACCGGGCCAACTCCAACTACGCGCAGGTCGAGCAGATCAAGAAGTTCAAGATCCTCGATCACGACCTCTCGATCGAGACCGGCGAGCTGACGCCGACGCTGAAGGTCAAGCGCAACGTGGTCACGACCGCTACGAGGATCTGTTCGAGTCGATGTACGGCTGAGCCGTCCACGCACGCGGCTACGCTGCCGCGCGCCATGGAGGCTCACGAGGCGTACGAGCGGTTCGAGCACACCCATCATCACGCGGCCGATGGCGGCGGGGTCCCGTTCGCGAGCCAGGCCGCCCTGGTGGTGGCGGTCCTGGCGGCGTTCCTCGCGGTCGCGACGTTCAAGGCCAACGAGGTCGTCAAGGACGCGATCCAGGAGCAGACCCAGCTCTCCGACACGCACTTCGAGACCCAGACCCAGATCTCGCGGCAGGTCGAGCTCCAGCTCAACAACGCGGTCCTGAACGCGATCTCGATCTCCACCGCCCCGGCCGCGCGCAAGGAGCTCCAGCAGGCGGCCGAGACCCTGGGCAACACCTCCGACAAGCTCGATCCTGTGATCAAGGATCTCGAGAAGACCGCCGGCGAGCAGCAGCGGTC
The DNA here is from genome assembly GCA_963770735.1 of uncultured Solirubrobacterales bacterium. Classification (GTDB taxonomy): domain Bacteria; phylum Actinomycetota; class Thermoleophilia; order Solirubrobacterales; family Solirubrobacteraceae; genus Palsa-465. The sequence continues at coordinate 708,644 of CAVYRB010000004.1, forward strand.
CGTCAAGCACAACAACAACCAGCACCTGCTCTACGAGCTCGCGGTAGTCGGCCTGCAGATCGGGATCGTGCTGGCGTCGGTGTCGATCATCGTCCGCCGTCGCTGGCTGCTCTACGGCGGCGGCGCGGCGGGCCTCGTCGGCGTCGGCGTGCTGATCGTCGGCTTCGCGTCCTGAGGACCGCCGCCGGAGGCGACGACTTCCGCTAGATCGGGGCCGGGCTGGGGTCCGGCGGCAGCGGCGTCGGGTTCGGCGTCGGCGTCGGCGGCACCGGGTCGGGCGGACGTGGCGTGGGGGCGGGAATGCCCATGGGCGACGCCTACCCAGCGGGCACGTGCAGCAACCCCAGTAGCGTGTCGGCGCTGGCAGGCGCGAACCCCTGCCAGTCATTGTTGAAGTAGGCGTAGACGTCGACGCGCCGGCGCCACCGGCGAATCCGCTCCGCCCACTCTCCGATTTCGGTCGCGGAGTAGTTGCCGCCGCGCCCGCGGTGGCCGTAGTGAAAGCGGATGAACGTCCAGCCGGCGGTCAGCTCGTGGGTCTGGAAGGACCGCGAAGGGTGATCGCCGATCGTCAGTGCCACGCCCGCCGCTCGTAGCGCCTCCATCACCTCCGGCACGAACCAGCTTTCGTGCCGGAACTCGATCGTGTGGCGGCCCTGTGGCAGCTCGCCCAGCCACGCGCGCAGCCGCTCGTCGTCGCGGTGGAAGTTCTCGGGCAGCTGCCACAGCACCGGCCCGAGGCGGCCGGCCTCGACCAGCGGCTCGAGCGGCTCGTAGAAGCGGGCGATCCCGTCGCGGACATCCACGAGCCGACGGACGTGCGTGAGGTAGCGGGAAGCCTTGACCGCGAACACGAACTCATCCGGCGTCTGCCGCACCCATCCGGCGACCGCGTCCCGTCGCGCCAGCCGGTAGAAGGTGCTGTTGACCTCGACGGTGTCGAAGCGCTCGGCGTAGAGCTCGAGCCAGCGGCGCTTAGGCTCGCGTTCGGGGTACAGCCGGCCGCGCCAGTCGTCGTACATCCACCCCGAGCAGCCGACGCGTACCTCCTTCAACGCTCGAGTACCTCAAGCAGATAACCGACCGCCCCGCGCCCCCGATTCCGCCACGGCCGACGCTGTCGAAGCTGCGCGGCGCCGTCCAGGAATGCCGGGCGTGTGACCGGTGGGAGGGCGCGACGCAGGCGGTAATGGGTGAGGGGGCGCCGGCGGATTGGCTGAGATCCCGGTCATCCTGAGCTGGTCACGCCGGCGGCCGCTTGTGGGCGGGCAGGTCGGCGGCCTGCGTGATCAGCCGGCTGCCGCGCCCGCGGGTGACGTAGCTGTCGGCCCACTGCAGCAGTACCAGGAGCCGGTTGGCGAACCCGATCAGGTAGTAGATGTGCACCAGCAGCCACGCGAGCCAGGCGAGCCGGCCGCTGAATCGGAGCTTCCAGACCTCGGCGACCGCACGATCCCGCCCGATCGTCGCCAGCGTTCCCTTGTCGTGGTAGCGAAACGGTCCCGGCGCCGGCCGGCCCGCCAGCCGGGCGGCGATCACCCTGCCCGCGTAGCGGCCCTGCTGCATCGCCACCGGCGCGAGGCCGGGATAGGTCTTCGACGTCCCGGAGCCGGGGTCGCTGACGTTGACCATGTCGCCGAGCGCCAGCACCTCGGGATGACCCGGGAGCGACAGGTCGGGCTCGACCGTCAGCCGTCCGGCCCGGTCGACACCGACTCCCGCCGCGTCGGCGAGCTGCCTGGCGACGGGCGAGGCGGTGACGCCCGCGGCCCACACGACCGTCCGGGTCGGGATCCGGGTCCGCGATCCCCGACCGTCGTCGACCGTCACCGATTCCGTGCCGACATCAACGACCGTGTGCCGCAGCATCAGGGTGACACCGAGCTGCTCGAGCGAGGCGGCGGCCCGCCCGGGCAGCGGATCCGGGAACCCGGAGAGGACCTTGTCCTCGGTCTCGACCAGCAGCACCCTGCCCCGCCGGGTGTCGATTGAGCGGTACTCACCCGGCAGCGTGTCGTTCGCCAGCTCGGCGATCTGACCGGCCATCTCGACCCCGGTCGGGCCGGCGCCGACGACCAGGAACGTCAGCCACTCTTCCTGCTCGGCGGGCTTGAGCTCGGCGGCCTCGAACGCGTGCAGGATCCGACCGCGGACCTCGAGCGCGCTGTCGAGCGATTTGACCTCGAGCGCGACCGTCCGCCACTCCTCGTGGCCAAAGTACGAATAGTCCGAGCCGCCGGCCACGATCAGCTGGTCGTAGGCGAGCCTGATCCGTTCGTCGCTGCCGGGATCATCGACCGTGAGCTCCCGCGCGGCAAGGTCGAACCCACACACCTCGCCCAGCAGCACCCGGACCCGCTCTCGCCGGCGGAACACGTGGCGCAGGGGGATCGCGATCTCCCCCGGCGCGAGCGCACCGGTCGCGACCTGGTAGGAGAGCGGCTGGAACAGGTGGTAGTTGTTGCGGTCGATCAGCGTCACCTCGGCGCCGGCGCGCGCCAGCGCCTTGGTCGCCTGGAGCCCGCCGAAGCCGCCGCCGACCACGACCACGCGGCGGCCGGACTGAACCACCGTAGCCACGGTGCTCATGTGCGTTAACGCTACGACGCTCGCGCCTAGTGTCGTGATTCGTTGATTCGCGTGCAGTAGGTCGCGATCGATTCGAGGATCTGGTCGGCTGTTTTGGTCCAGATGTAGGGGCGTGGGTTGTCGTTCCAGGTCTGGATCCAGGCGCGGATGTCGGTGTTGAGGTCACGCACCGAGCGGTGCGCGCCGCGCCGCAGCTTCTTGGTGGTGAGTTCTGAGAACCAGCGCTCGACGAGGTTTAGCCATGAGCTGGAGGTCGGGGTGAAGTGCAGAACGAACCTTGGGTGGCCGGCGAGCCATTTCTGGATCGCTGGGGTCTTGTGCGTCGAGGCGTTATCGAGCACGAGATGCACGTCTAACTCGGCGGGGACCTCGCGGTCGAGGGTCTGCAGAAACTTCTTGAACTCGACCGCGCGGTGGCGGGAGTGCAATGAGCCGATCACCTTGCCGGTCGTGATGTCCAAAGCGGCGTAGAGACTCGAGGTGCCCGACCGCTTGTAGTCATGCGTCGCGCGCTCGGGGACGCCGGGGAGCATCGGGAGGATCGGCGCGGTGCGATCCAGCGCCTGGATCTGGCTCTTTTCATCGACACACAGCACGACGGCCCGCTCGGGCGGATCGAGGTACAGGCCGACGACGTCGCGGACCTTGTCGATGAACTGCGGGTCCTTGGACAGCTTCCAGGTCTCTTGCCGGTGCGGCTGGAGCCCGAACGCTCTCCAGATCCGATGCACGGCCGACTGGTTGAGCCCCACCTCGCGAGCCATCGAGCGCGTCGACCAGTGGGTAGCGTCGCTCGGGGTCGTCTCCAGCGTCTTGACGATCACCTCCTCGACCTGCGCATCAGTGATCTTGCGCGGCTGCCCAGGCCGAGGCTCGTCGAGCAGCCCATCGAGCCGCTGATCGGCAAACCGATTGCGCCATTTACGAACCGTCCCGACCTGGATGCCCAGCCGCCTAGCGACCTCGCTGCTACTCAGACCGTCGGCCGCCGCCAACACAATCCGAGCGCGCAGCGCCAACGCCTGCGCGCTCGTGTGCCGCCGAGACCAGGACTCCAACTGCTCACGCTCACCATCGGCGAGCTCGATTCGCACCGCAAAGGGAGATGGCATACCACCATCATTCCCACCTCCACACGAATTAACGAATCACGACACTAGGCGGGCGCGACGAGCTGAAACTCGTCGGCGTAACGCTCGAGGAATGCCGCCGGATCGGATGCCGCCGCAGCCGTGTAGAGCTCCTCGAACAAATGCGCCGAGCGAAGCGCGGGACGCACCTCCCATTTGATCCGTGCGGCGCCGTCCCCGCCCATCTGATGCGCCGTTCCCGCGGGCACTTCGAAGCGCTCGTCCTGGGTCGGGTGCAGGTGCGTCGGCGGCAGCGGCCCCTCGCCACCGTAGGTCTGCTCCATCTCGAGCACCTCGTCGGTGATCTGGACGAAACGCAGCGTGATCCCGTTCGGTCCTTCGAGCTCCTGGCCCTCGTGCGGCATTCCGACACAGTAGCCCGACTCGCCGGCGACGGCGGATCACCCGTGTAGTGTCCGCCGGGTGACGGCGAAGCTCTACTGGTTCGGACTTTCGCACCCCGCGCAGGCGGCGCGCAAGGCGCTCGAGCTGAAGGGCATCGAGTTCGAGTCGGTGAACGTGATGCCCGGGATGCAGCGGATCCATCTGCGGCTCGCGGGCTTCCGCGACGGTACCGTCCCCGCGCTGAAGCTCGACGGGCGCCGCGTCCAGGGCTCGCTGCGGATCACGCGGGCGCTCGACCAACTGGCGCCCGATCCGCCGCTGTTCCCGTCCGACCCCGCCGCGCGGGCCCGGGTCGAGGAGGCCGAGGCGTGGGGCGAGCGCGAGCTCCAGCCGGTCCCGCGGCGGATCATCCGCTGGGGGATCGTCCACGACATGGGCCTGCGCCGGTGGCTGGCCGAGCAGTCGAAGCTACCCGCGCCGGCATTCGCGGCGCGCATCAGTGGCCCGGCGGCTCGCTACTACGCGCACGTCGCAGGCGCCGACGAGGCAGCGGTCCGGCGCGATCTCGCCGCCCTGCCGGCGCTGCTCGACCGCGCCGACGCGCTCCTCGCTGACGGCACGCTCGACGCGCGGCAGCCGAACGCCGCGACCCTCCAGGTTCTCGCGAGCGTGCGCTCGCTCGACGGGTTCACCGACCTCGCCGACGAGGTCCACGACCGCGCTTGCGCGGCAGCGGCCCGTGACGTGTTCCTGGCCTTTGCGGCCGACGTGCCGCCGTTTCTACCGCCCGCCTGGCGCTAGATCACGGGCACGCGCGGAGCGTGCGGCTCATCACCCGGCGGTGTCCGTGCTTCGGGACAGCCACGATCCGAACGTGGACGGGACCAGACCCCAGCCCGACGAGGTCAAGCCGCAGCGAACGCCGGCCGCGGGCGATCACGCGACGTCCGATCGCTGCGTATGCGGAGCGGGTCGTCTTCGGCAGGGCAACGCGGATCACGCCGCCGTCGGTGCACCCGTTCGGTGCGACCGGGCCGTAGCCCGGAGGCGCGGCGGAGGGATCGACGGTCGGGAGCTGGATCGTGATCTTCGAGAAGCTGACCGTGCCGGTCTCGCGCTGCGCCGCGTACGCGACGGTACTGGCGGTCACCTGCAGCGTGAACGTCTGCCCCGGCGCCTGGGTGGCGGATAGGACCTCGAGCGGCTCGGTGAACGTGTGGGCGGCGCCGTCGAGCGTGATCGGCACTGGCGTGATCTGATTGCCGAGCACGAGCCCGGTCGCGTCGTCGACGACCTGCGCGAACACCCGGGCCGACGTGCCGGTCTCGCCGCCGCCGGTGCCGGAATAGGTGATCGTCAGCTTCGGCGGCCCGACGACGAGCTCCGAGGTGTGCGGGGCCGGGATCGTGACGTTGACCGCGCTCGCCGCCTTCGCGGGCGTGATCGGCGCCGCCACCGAGGCGGTCGCGCTCGCGCCCTGCTTCGGTATGACCGGCCCGGAGCCGCCCGCGTTCGTGAGCGGGAGCGTGCCGGAGCCCTGGGCGGTGATCGGCGCGCCTGGCGCGAGCGGGTAGTCCGCGCCGGTGTGCTCGGCGCCGTTCTCATCGACCCATTCGAACGTCGGTCCGGTGTTCACGCGCGTGCTCGCGATTCAGGTAGCGATCGAGCCAGGCGATCGTGTCCCTGTCGATCAGCGCCGTGTCCCCGGGGTTCGTCAAGCAGATCCCGTGTCCGCCGCAGAACCAGAGCATCTTCACGGGGACGCCGTCGTGGCGAAGGATCGAGTAGTTGGTGACGGCCTCCTGCAGTGTGAACAGGTTGTCGGCGGTCCCCTGGATCAAGAGCGTCGGGATCTTGATCCTGGTGACGAGGCTCCCCGGACCGCGGGTCGCGTAGAAGTTCACCTCCGCCGGGGTCAGCGGCTGGCCCGAGAGCCCGGTCTCATACGACTGGTCGATCATCGGGTCGAGGTGCCCGTTGCCCTTCCCGAGCGCGTACAGGAGGTTGGCCCAGCCCTGCTTGACGGTCTGCTCCTTGTAGAGGCTCGTCACCAGCGAGTTCCACGCGATGTCGGGGACGATCGCGTCGATCCGGGGGTCGATCGCGGCGGCATCGAGCTGGATCCCGCCGCCGTACGAGCCGCCGACCATCCCGACCCGGGGGTTGCCGGGCGCGTCGAGCAGCGCCTGCGGTTGCTTCGCCAGCCAGGTGATGATCGCCGAGACGTCGCGTCCTTCGAACTGGGGGCTGTCGGACTCGACCTGCCCGCCCGAGGATCCGAAGCCGCGCGGGTCCCACGTGACTACGTTGAAGCCGGCGCGCAGCATCGTCCCGACGCCCGGGATCCCGGTCGAGGAGTCGGTCGAGTCGGTCGTGTTCGTGTCGCCCGGCGAGCTCCACCCGGGGCCGAGCAGCACGGTTGTGGTGCGGGCCCCCGGCTTCAGCCCGGGCGCGGGGAAGAAGTTGACGTGGATCTGGGTGCCGTCGAAGGAGGTGACCGTGGTGCTGTCGGCGAGGGCGGTGCCGGCGCACGCACCCAGCGTCAACAGGAAGGCGATCAGCCCCTTGAACATCCGGTCCCCCATCCGGGACACCGTACCAGTGCGTCAGTCGGTGCTCGCCGGTGAGCCGAACGATCGATCGGCCACGGCGACCCGGGACTTGCGGCGCGCCGCGCCGGTGCGCCGGCCCTCGTCGATCGCCGCCCGCTGGGGCCCGACCACGTACTTCGGATCCGCGGCGGACGCGAAGCCCCCCTTGAACACCGCCCAGCGAGTCGTGAGCACGCCCGCGGTGAGCAGCAGTCCGCCGGCGACCGCGGCGGCGCGCGAGCGTCCTCCACGCGCCGCGAGCAACGCGCCGCCAGACGCGATGCACGCGCCGCTGACCTTCGCGAGCTTGCCGGCGGTGCCCTTCCGATAGACCTCTCCGTGCTCGCCGGTCCTGCGGATCATGAGTTCCACCAGCGGCCCTTCAAGCGCCGCCGCGGCGATCGCCAGGCGGCGAGCGGGACGCGCGCTCTCGACCGGGGTGGCGATCACGCCCAGCGCGCCCGCGCTGAGCGCCGCCCCCGAGCCGAACACGAACGGCAGCATCCTCCGCGCCTCGTGCCACACCGGAACCGCGGTATTGGCGATCAGCGCTGCGGTGTAGGTGGAGAGCGGTAGCCCGAGCAGCGCCGCCGTCGGCTTCGCGCCGCGACCGAGCCGCGGGAACCATCCGAGCCAGGCGTTGGCCGTCGAGATCCCCGTCGACGCGCCGGTGCCGAGCAGGATCCACGACCCGATGCTCATCGGCGAGGTGACCTTGACCATCCGGAACATGTTCAGCGCGCGCATCGGCCTGCCGAGGTCCGAGCTCAGCAGCAGCGGGCTGACGCCCCCGCCGGCGAGCGCGATCGCCCACGCGCGGCGCGCGAGCACCTTGTTCCCCCGCAGCTCGGACAGGTAGGCGAGCCCGGCCCCGGCGCCTGCGACCCCGCCCGTGTAGAAGTACATCGGGATCTCCCACGTCCACACCGGCTGCTTGAGCACCGGCTGGCCGTGATAAGAGCGGACCGCCTCGGTGCTCACGAGCGGCCTCCGAACACGGCCGCGACGAGTGTCGCCGCGAGCGCCGCGGCGGCGACGCCGGCGGCTGCCCAGATCTCGTTCAGATCGCGGCGGGTGTCGATCGGGTCAGGCGGGAGCCCGTAGACCTCCGGCTCGTCGAGCAGCAGGAAGAACGCGCCCGCGCCGCCGATCCCGTCCTCCTCGTCGGCGAGATACAGCTGCGCCTGCTTCTGCCCGGACTCCTGTAGATGGGCCAGGCGATGCTCGGCGCGCTCGCGCAGCTCCACGAGCTCGCCGAACTGGATCGAGTTGGTCGGGCAGGCATGGGCGCACGCCGGCTCCATGTCGTCCTTCAGCCGGTCGTAGCAGAGGGTGCATTTCCAGGCCCGACCGTCGTCCTCGCGCCGATCGATCACGCCGAACGGGCACGCGGGGACGCAGTACCCGCAGCCGTTGCAGATGTCCTCCTGGACGACCACGGTTCCGAACTCGGTCCGGAACAGGGAGCCGGTCGGACAGACCTCGAGGCAGGCGGCGTCGGTGCAGTGCTTGCACACGTCGGAGGCCATCAGCCATCGGAGCCCGTCACCCTCCTGGTAGGTCTGGACGCCCGCGTCGATCGCCGTGCCGGCCTGGGCCGCGCGCACGAGCTCGCCTCCGTTCTCGCGCGGGTCGGAGGTCACCTTCTGCTCGATGAACGCGACGTGCCGCCAGCGATCGGCATCGAGCATCACCGAGTTGTCGAGTGATTTGCCGGTGAAGCCCTCGATCGACATCGGGATCCCGTTCCACTCCTTGCACGCGACCTCGCACGCCTTGCAGCCGATGCACACGGAGGTGTCGGTGAAGAACCCCATCCGGGGCTTGGCGTCGTCGCCGTAGCTCCCGGGCCACGCGATCGTCTCGAGACCGCTCGCTTCGCTCGCTCCCGGCCTCACAGCTTCGCTCCAGGAGTGCGAGAGAAAGCTCCGCCGTTCAGCCACGTCACCACTTCACTCCCGCCCGTCGCCGGTAGCTCTCGACGAGCTCGAGCCGGGCGCGGCCGCGCGGGCGCCGGCCGGGACGGACGTCGCAGGTGGCGGCCTTGTTCTCGCTGATGTGCACGTTGTTGTCGAGCACGACCGGAAGCAGCTCGTTGCCCGAGTCGCCGGTGACGATCCCGACGCCGCCCCAGTGGTAGGGCACTCCGACCAGGTGCATCGGCCTACCCTGGACCACGAGCGGCTTGATCCGCTGTGTGACGAGCACCCGTGCCTCGACCGCCTGGCGGGCGCTGATCACGGTCGCCCAGCCGCCGTTCTCGAGTTGCCGGTCGGCCGCGAGCTCCGGCGAGACCTCGACGAAGAACTCGGGCTGCAGCTCGGCGAGGTACGGGACCGTCCGGGACATGCCGCCCGCCGTGTGGTGCTCTGTCAGACGGTAGGTCGTCAGCACGAACGGGAAGACCTCGGCTCCGCGCTCGCCTGCGGACGGGTGGTACGGATTCTCGGGGCGGGCGAACCGCTGCCGGGTCGGGTTCCGCTGCTGGGAGTACAACGGGTTGGTGAACGGCGATTCCTGCGGCTCGTAGTGGGCCGGGAGCGGTCCGTCGACGAGACCCGTGGGCGCGTACAGCCAGGCGCGCCCGTCCGGATGCACGACGAACGGTTTGTCGCCGGCGATCGCTTCGAGCGCCCTCGCGCTGTCGCCGGGCTTGAAGTCCGGGGCCTTCGTCGGCGGGAAGTCGGGCGTGTCACCGAGGCTCGTCCATCGCCCCTGCTCGGCGTCCCACCACACGTAGCGTTTGCGTTCCGACCACGGCTTGCCGGTGGCGTCCGCCGAGGCCCGGTTGTAGAGCATCCGGACGTCCTTCGGCCACGCCCAGCCCCACTCGTGCGCGATCCAGTTCTGGCCCGCCCCGGGTCGCTTGCGAGCCGCCTGGTTGACGCCGTCCTTGAAGATGCCGCAGTGGATCCACGAACCGCACGAGGTCGAGCCGTCGTCCTTCAGCTCGTCGTATGCCGGCAGGAGCGCCCCGCCCGAATCCCGTCCGTTGATCTCCTGGAGCACGGACTCGGCGTCGGGCTCGCCGTGGGCGCCGACGAGCGGATAGTCCCATACAAGATCAAGGACCGGACGATCCTTCGGATCGCTCGATCCAGAGAGCTTCTTCCGGATCGTCGTGCCGAGGTGGTAGATCCAGTGCAGATCGGCGCGCGCCTCGCCCGGCGGCTCCAACGCCTTCGAGTGCCACTGCAGCAGCCGCTGCGTGTTAGTGAAGTTGCCCGCCTTCTCGGTGTGGGCGGCGCACGGGAGGAAGAACACCTCGGTCTGGATGTCCTGCGCCCGAACCTCGCCCGACTCGTGCTCGGGCGAGTCCTTCCAGAACGTCGCCGACTCGACCGGTTGAAAGTCGCGCACGACGAGCCAGTCGAGCTTCGCGAGCGCGAGGCGCATCAGCTTCGAGTTCGCCGAACCGACGGCGGGGTTCTGCCCGACGCAGAACATTCCCTTCACCCCGCCGTCGAGCATCTTCAGCATCATCGCGTAGTGCGAGTGATCGCCGTTGATCCGCGGCAGGTAGTCGAAGCAGTAGTCGTTCTCCTCTCTCGCCGCGTCGCCCCACCACGCCTTCAAGAGCGAGACCATGTAGGACCGAAGGTTGCCCCAGGCGCCGGTGTCGGGACCGTTCTGCTCGACGAACTCATCGAGCGTCGGGTGCGACTGTGGGTGGGGCATCGGGATGTACCCCGGGAGGATGTTGTAGAGGGTCGGGATGTCGGTCGAGCCCTGGATGTTCGCGTGGCCGCGGAGCGCCAGGATCCCGCCGCCCGGTCGCCCCATGTTTCCCAAGAGCATCTGCACGATCGAGGCGGCGCGGATGTTCTGCACCCCGATCGTGTGGTGCGTCCACCCGACCGAGTAGACCACCGCGGACGTGCGCTCGCGCCCGGAGTTCTCACACAGGGCCTGAGCGACGACGAGGAAGTCCTCCTTCGAGCAGCCGCAGATGTCGGCGACGAACTCCGGCGTATACCGCGCGAAATGCCGTTTGACGAGCTGGAGCACGCAGTGCTCGTGCTCCATCGTGTTGTCGATCTCGGGAGGGTCCCCGCCCTTCAGCTCCATCCCGTGCGCCCCGTGCGACTGCTCGCCGGAGACATCGGCCTCCCGCTCGTTCTTGCCGGTCCTCGCCGCACCGTTGGTCTCGGCGTAACCCCACGAGTCGAGGCGATAGGCGTCGTCCTCGGCGCTCCAGCCGGAGAACAACCCAGCCGCGTCCTCGGTGTCCTCGAACTCCGGCTTGATGATCACGGGACCGTTGGTGTAGTGGCGGACGTACTCCTTGAACCAGGCGTCGTGCTCGAAGATGTAGTTGACGATCCCGCCGAGGAACGCGATGTCGCTGCCCGCGCGCACTGGGACATGACGGTCGGCCATTGCGCTCGTGCGCGTGAACCGCGGATCGACGTGGATCACCTTCGCGCCCCGCTCCTTGGCCTCGACTACCCACTGGAAGCCGACCGGGTGCTGCTCGGCCATGTTCGATCCCATGATCAGGATGCAGTCGGAGTTCTGCAGGTCCTGCTGGAAGGTGGTCGCGCCACCGCGCCCGAACGAGGTGCCCAGACCGGGCACCGTGGAGCTATGTCATATGCGGGCCTGGTTCTCGATCGACAGGGCGCCCATCGCCGTGAAGAACTTCTTGATCAGGTAGTTCTCCTCGGAGTCGAGTGTCGCGCCGCCGAGGAAGTGGATCCCGAGGGTGCGCTTCAGGGCTTGGCCGTCGTCGTCCTGCTCTTCCCACGTCTCCTCGCGGGCGCGGATCATCCGCTCGGCGATCATCTCGTTGGCCTGCTCGAGCGAGATGTAGGACCAGTCGGTCGCGCCCGGCGCGCGGTACTTGACCCGCGTCTCGCGCATCGGGCTGTTCACGAGCTTCTCCGACGCCGAGCCCTTCGGGCACAGCCGCCCGCGCGAGATCGGGGAGTCCGGATCACCCTCGATCTGGATCACCTTCTCGTCCTTGACGAAAACCTTCTGCCCGCAGCCGACGGCGCAGAACGGGCAGATCGACTGGACGACTCGGTCCGCGGTCTTCGTCCGCGGCTCGAGCTGCTCGGAGCGGGCCGACTGGGCGGCCCGCCCCAACCCCAGCGGGTCACCCTTCAGCTGGCGCAGGAAAGGCGGGGACAGGCGACGCTGCGAGGGCATCCCGTCTCCAAGTTACCCCGTCGCGTACGTTCTGCAACCGGCGCGCGCCGCGCGAACGCCGGGGTAGGGGGCTCAGACGGCTACGACGAGGAACCCCGCTGTTCGCTCGGCGGCTCGTCGCCATCGGCGTCCAGCGGCTGTGCGCCCGGCACTCCGGGATCGGCCCGCCTGCGCTCCCAGTCGGTCCTGGTCTCTTCGATCTTCTCGTCGAGCGCGCGCGCGTGACGCTCGAGCCGGTTGGACTCCTGGTCGAGCTCGTCGGCGAGCTGTTCGTGGTCGCGGTCGGTCATGACCACGAGCTACCCGATACCTACAACAGGGATGCGTGCGCGAGCAGCGCGAAGAGCGCGACGAGGACGAGGAACAGGACCACGTACCGGGCAAACGACTTGACCCACGGCAGTGTCTCCGCATTCGGGTCGACGGACATCAGGTAGCGCTGTTCTTCGCGAATCGTCTTGCTGCAGTGTGGGCAGATCATCTTCGGTCCTTTTGGGTTTCGGGTGCGCAAATCGGCGGCGCCGCCGTGAAAGACGGGCACCGCCGAAAACGGACAGTCCGAATTATGACGACCTGCAGGCGAAACCGAGCCGGCTCTAGGTCAGGCCGCTGGCCGCAGCGCCTCGAGCTCGCGGCTCTGAGCGAGCTCGGTGAGCGCTCGGCGTTCGAGCTTGCGGACCGCGTCCTGGGAGATCCCGAGCCGGCGGCCGGTCTCTGAGAGCGGCGTCGGATCGTCGCCGTTGATCCCGTATCGCAGGTTCACGACCTCGCGCTCGCGGTCCGGGAGGCTGTCGACTGCCCGTCGCAGGGCGTCCTCGCGCAGCGAGATGTCGACCTCTTCCTCGGGTCCGCGCTCGTCGCTCGGCAGCAACGCGCCGAGCGCTGTCTCCTCCTCCTCGCCGACGGGCCGGTCGAGGCTGGTCACGACGCGCGCGGTCTCCCGCGCCTCGCGCACATCGTTCGGGCTCAGCTCAGCGGCGGTCGCGATCTCCTCGTCGGTCGGCTCGCGGCCGAGCTTTGCCGCCAGCTCGCGCGAAGTTCGCGCGATCTTGCGCTCGCGCTGCCCGAGGTGGACCGGGATCCGGATCGTGCGCGAGCGGTTGTCGAGCGCCCGCTGGAGCGCCTGCCGGATCCAGAACGTCGCGTACGTGGAGAACTTGTAGCCCTTGCGCCAGTCGAACTTCTCGGCCGCGCGAATCAGCCCGAGGATCCCCTCCTGGATCAGGTCCAGCAGCGGCATATCGTGGCCCTGGAACTTGCGTGCGTTGGAGATCACGAGCCGCAGATTCGAGTTGACGAGCTGCTCCTTGGCGTCGAGGTCGCCGCGTTCGATTCGCTTGGCAAGCTCGACCTCCTGCTCCCGGGTCAGCAGCGGGTGGCGCCGGACCTCCTGGAGAAACAGAGCCATCGCGTCGGTGGTCTGCTGGGCGAGATCGTCGATCACGTAGGTGGTCTGCTCGATCCCCGCGCGGCCGCAGTCGTCGCGCACGTCGATCCCGCGCGCCTCCAGGAGATCCTGGAGAACTTGGGCGTCGTCGTCTCCCAGATCAGCCTCCTGTACCAGCTCGCTCAGCTCAGACAACTCGACACACGACTCTCCCCGCGCCTCGCTGCGCGCGATCAGGTCGTCTGCGAGCCGCCGGACCGGCTCCGGGCGGGGAATTTCAGCTTCGTCGGCCATGGATCCAGCCTACCCGCCACGGGCTGGTCCTGTTCACCGGCGATACCCGTCGAGTGCCGGCGTAAACCGTCGTGGCGTCGGGTAGTCCGCACCGGCAAGCCAACCCGAAGGGAGCTAGCCGATGAGCCTCATCGACAAGATCACCGGCCGCGCCAAGAAGGCCGCGGGCGACCTCGCCGGCGACGCAAGCCTGCGCCGAGAGGGGCGCCAGGAGGAGCGCAAGGGCGAGGCGAAGGAGGAGCTCGCCCGCGATCAGGAGCGGGCCGAGAGCAAGGCGGAAGAGGTGGCCAACCTGGAGCCGAAGACCTCCTAGCGGTTCGCCCGTATCCAAGGGACCCGCGCCCGGCCGCGCTGCGTGCGCGCCGGGCGTTTCTCGTTTGGGACGAGCGCTTTCCTTCGAATCGCGCACGGTTGCGGTCGGGAAGCCGGGGTAGGCCCCGTAGAGGAGCTGAACTCCGCACCGAGAGGGAGACGCTGAGATGGACGAGCTACGCAATCGACGCGACCGGCGGGCCACCGCCGTACAGGAGAGGCCCCCGGGGGCGCAGGCAAAAAGGGAAGCCGAGCACGCGCGCCGCAAGGTCGCGCGGCGCCGAGCCGGTCAATCGGGCGTCACCGGGTGGGTTGGCGACCGCGCCTCCGATTGGACGCTCGACGGCCCCGACTTCGACTTTCTCGAGCTGCAGAAGTACTTCTGGAACCCGCTGATGGACTACTGGTTCCGGATGGAGATGAGCGGCTGGGAGAAAATCCCGGACGCGCCCGCGCTGTTGATCGGGATCCACGCGGGTGCGCCGCTTCCATGGGACGCGTGGACCGTCGGGATCCAGTGGTGGCGGCGGTTCGGACGCGAGCGGCCGCTGCACGGCACCGCCCACGACGCGCTGATGGCCTTCCCCGTGCTCGGTGCGTATTTCCGGAAGATGGGAGTGCTGCCGGCGGCGCCCGACAGCATCTCCTCGGCGCTCGCGGCCGGACGCGACGTCGCGCTGTGGCCCGGCGGCGACCGCGACGCGCTGCGCGCCTGGTCCAAGCGCGACGACGCGGTGCTCGCCGGCCGCACCGGGTTCGTCAAGCTCGCGATCCGAACCGGGGTCCCGATCGTCCCGATCTCGACGGTCGGCGGTCCGGACTCGATGCCGGTGCTCGCCACCGGCAAGCGCCTCGCCAAGCTGCTGGCGCTCGACCGTGTGGCGCGGCTGAAGATGTTCCCGATCGCGGTCCAGTTTCCCTGGGGCATCTCCCCTGCACTGCTCCCCGAGATCCCGCTACCGACGAAGATCCGGACGGCGTTCCAGGATCCGATCTGGCTCGATGCCGGCCCCGAGCGAGCCGACGACGACAAGTACGTGCGGGACGCCTACCGCGAGGTCTGCGCGTCCATCCAGGACGGGATGGACGCGCTCGCTCGACGGCGCCGGCTGCCTTTGTTCGGCTAGCAGCGGCGGGCTAAGCCGCGACCTGCTGGTCGTGCTTGCCCTCGGCGAACTCCTCGACGATCTTGGCGCAGAACGCCGGCAGGTCATCGGGCTTGCGGCTCGTCACGAGTCCGTTGTCGACCACGACCTCCTCGTCGAGCCAGTCCGCGCCTGCGTTGCGCAAGTCGGTCTTCAGGCTCGGCCATGAGGTGACCTTCCGTCCGCGGACGACGTCTGCCTCCACCAGCATCCACGGGCCGTGGCAGATCACGCCCACGGGCTTGTCCTGCTCGAAGAAGGCGCGCACGAACTTGACCGCGTCATCGTTGATCCGCAGCTGGTCGGGATTCGCTACCCCGCCCGGTAGCACCAAGCCGTCGTAGTTCGACGCGTCGGCGTCGGCGACGGCAATGTCGACCTTGAACTTGTCGCCCTTGTCGAAGTGGTTCCAGGCCTCGACCTCGCCCTGCTCGAGGGAGATCAGGTCGGTGTCGGCGCCAGCGTCGCGAACCGCTCCGAGTGGCTCCGTCAGCTCGACCTGCTCGACTCCCTCGGTGAACAGAAAAGCGATGCGTTTGCCCTGCAGCTCGTCTGCCATGTGATCAGTCCTTTCGCTTGCGATCTCCTCGCTGTCGGGCTACCCGACGCATGTGGCGATAATCGCCGCGTGCCCGAGCGCGTCGCGCTGCTGAACCCGTGCTACTGGCCCGAGGTGCGTCGTGGATCCGAACGCTTCGCCAGGGAGCTGGCGGACGGCCTGCTCGCCCGCGGCGAGGAGCCGACGCTGATCACCAGCCACCCCGGGCGGCCGCGGCGCTCGCGCGAGGACGGCTTGCGGGTGATCCGTCTCCCTCGCCCGCCGCAACGGTGGCTGGTCAGGCGCGGGTACGAGTCCTACCTGACCCACGTGCCGCTCAGCTACCTGGCGTTGCGCGCGGACGGCTACGACGTCGCCCACGCGCTGTATCCGACCGACGCGCTGGCCGCCGCACGGTGGCGCAGGCGGACCGGGCGGCCGGCAGTGCTGTCGTACATGGGGATCCCGACCCGGCGGTGGCTCGACGCTGCCAGGGGTCGGCGCGGCGTGCTCTCGCGCGCCGCCGAAGGATGTGACGCCGTCGTCGTGCTCAGCGACTACGCCGCGGCGCAGTACAGCCAGTCGGTCGGTGGCGAGGTCCGCGTGATCCATCCCGGCGTCGACCTGCGCCGCTTCGGACCCGCCGACGCCCGCGCCGAGCACCCGACGATCGTGTGCCCGGCCGCGGTCGAGGAGCCGCGCAAGAACGTCGCGGTGCTGCTCGACGCGTTCTCGCTCGTGCGCGAGCGCGTACCCGAGGCTCAGCTCGTGCTCTCGCGCCCGCGCGATCGGGCCGCGCTCGCGCGCGCCGGACTCGACGCGGGAGCCCCGGGGGTTCAGTGGCGCGACCTCGACGACGAGCGTTCGCTCGCGAGCGCCTACGGCGAGGCGTGGGTCGCGGTGCTGCCCGCGGTCGACGAGGCGTTCGGGCTGGTGCTCGTCGAGGCGCTTGCGTGCGGGACTCCGGTCGTCGGGTACGCGGGCGGCGGGATCCCCGAGATCGTCGATCGCGACGACACCGGCCGGCTGTTCGACCGCCTCGAGCCCGACGCACTCGCCGACGCGATCACCCGGACGCTCGAGACCGCGCGCGATCCGGCGACCGCGGCGCGCTGCCGCGAGCACGCGGGCCGGTTCTCGGCCGACCTCTGTACCGAGCGCTACCTGGCGCTGTACCGCGAGCTGGGGTCGGCGCGATGAGGATCCTCGCGGTCGGAAGCATGTACCCCCCGCACCACCTCGGCGGCTACGAGCTCGCGTGGGCTTCCGCTACCGCCCGGCTACGCGCCGGCGGGCACGAGGTGCAGGTCCTCACCACCGATTTCCGCACCGCCACCCGCGAGCCCGACGAGCCGGACACGTTCCGGGAGCTGCGGTGGTACTGGCGCGATCACGCCTGGCCGCGGATCTCCTGGCGCGGGCGGATCGAGCTCGAGCGCCACAACGCAACGGTGTTCGACGATCATCTCCGCCGGCTCCGACCGCAGCTCGTCGCGTGGTTCGCGATGGGCGGGATGTCGCTCTCGCTGATCGAGCGCACGCGCCGCGCCGGGCTCCCGGCGCTCGCGTTCGTGCACGACGACTGGCTGACCTACGGGCCGTCGGTCGACCGCTGGATCGCGCCGTTCCGCGGCCGGCCGCGGCTGGCGGCGCTGGCCGAGCACCTCACCGGGCTGCCTACGACGGTCGAGATCGACCGCTCGGCGCGCTGCGTGTTCGTCTCCGAGACGGTTCGCTCGCATGCCCGGGCGGCGGGATACACGCTCCCACGCAGCTCGATCGCGCACTCGGGAATCGATCCCGAGTTCCTGGTCTCCCGGCCCATGCGGGGATGGGAGTGGCGGTTGCTGTACGTGGGGCGGATCGACGAGCGCAAGGGCGTGCTCGATGCGGTCGCCGCGCTCGCCCAGCTTCCAGAGCAGACCACGCTGACGCTCGCCGGCGCAGGCGACGACCGCGTCGTCGCGGAGCTCCGCGCGCTCGCCGGGCGGCTCGGACTCGGTGATCGCGTGCGCGAGCTCGGCCCGCGGCCGCGCGCGGAGCTCTCCGACGTGTACGCCGCCGCCGATGTCGTGCTGTTCCCGGTGCGCTGGGAGGAGCCGTGGGGGCTTGTGCCGCTCGAGGCGATGGGCGTCGGCCGGCCGGTGATAGCGACCGCCCGGGGCGGCTCGGGCGAGTACCTGCGCGACGGGTCCAACTCACTGACCGTCCCGGCCGGGGACCCGGACGCGATCGCCGTCGCCGTGAGGAGGCTCGCCGGCGATCCGGGGTTGCGGACCCGGTTGCGCGAGGGCGGCTTCGAGACGGCCCGCGGGCATACCGACGCCGCCTGGGGGGACGCGGTGCTCGCAGCCGTCGAGGACGAACCGCAGTCAGCGAACGTAGCCGCGCATCACGCAGCGTAGGCCGCGCCAGCGCCCGCCGGCGGTCGGCGGCAACTCGAACCGGCGGCCCACTTCGACGCCGTCGAACCCCGCCGCCAGCAGCATCCGCTCGACGCTCGCCTCGCTCAGCAGCCACCACCTGAACTGGTCGATCCCGTCGAACTGCGCCAGCGGGCGCCGCCGCGCGAACGGGAACCGCTTCGCCGGGTTGCAAAGGATCCCGCTGCCGCGGCAGATGCCGCGAATTCGCTGAACCGCTGTGATCGGGTCCTTCAAGTGGACCAGCAGGTCGCCGCAGAAAACGAGGTCGAAGAGCCCCAGCTCGGAGGGATCGAGCTCGTACACCGAGCGCTCGAGCCGCGTCACCGACGAGCCGAGCGCATCGCTGACGAGCGCGAACCGGTCGGCCTTGGTCTCGTCGAGCGCCGGCTGCACCCGGTCGCGCCACTGCTGCGGCCAGTCGAGCTCGTCGACCGCCCCGAGGTCGGTCGCGATCACCTCGGCGGCGCCGCGGCGCTCCATCTCGAACGCCCAGAAGCCGTCCATCGTTCCGACGTCGAGGCAACGCATCCCGGTCAGGCTCTCGGGCAGCATGTAGCGCTCCAGCACCGGGCGGTGGTCGAACATCCCCGGCGTCACGACGCCGTCCCCCAGGTCGATCGTGTGGTACCAGCCGTACCGGGCGACTGCCTCCAGCATTTCGTCGTTCACGTTCGTCACGAGCGCGGCCTGCGCGAGGCGATCCCGCACATCCAGTCGTTCATCGGCCGGCGCTGAGGCGGCCGGCGGACGGTGGTGCGGCGGATGTCGGTGAAACCGGCGGTCTCGAGCCACGCCTTGAGCGTCGCCCAGTTCGGGCGCCACCAGTTGAACGGCGTCTGGAGCGTCTGCAGGCGCGCGACCGGCCGCCGCGGGTGGAGCACCGACAGCGGCAGCGACACGGGCTCGACCTGGTAGAGCTCGCCTCCAGGCTCGAGCGCGCCGAGCACGCGCTCGAGGGCCTGCACCGGGTCGCGTAGATGGATCAGCAGCGCGCCCATGAACGCGACGTCCACCGGCCCGCCGATGGCCTCCGGCGTCAGCTCGAGCACGTCGCAGACGACGCGTCTCGCGTTCGATCCGAGCGCCTGCGCGGCGAGCTCGAACCCGCCGCCGAGCTGAACGCCCAGCTCGCGCACCTCTCGCTCGAGCCGCTCCCGGTTGTTGGGCGGCCACTGCGCCGCGTCGATCCGCTCGACGTCGATCGCCACGACCTCCGCACCGCGCCGCTCGAGCTCGAATGCCCAGAAGCCATCGAACGTCCCCACGTCGAGCGACCGCTTGCCATGGAGATCGTCCGGGAGGACCCGGGCCGCGATGCCTCGGAGATCCACCTGGCCGGGGGTCACAACACCCGGCTCGAGCTCGAGCGTGTGATACCAGACCGGGCCGGAGCGAATCGCCTCGCGTACCTCCGTCATCGCCGCGAGCGTATCGCGCCGCGGGCACCGTTCAGGTGCGCCCACAGCCATCCGCGGTCGAGGCGCACCGCGGCCCCGAACACGTTCACGAGCGCCGTCAGGAGCGCACGTGCGCGACCGCGGCGGCGCGCGAGCGTCGAGTACGTCGCGGTCATGAAGCGCGTCGTCCGCGCCGAGCCGAACGCTGGAGCGGTCGCCGCGCTCGACGCGTGCAGGACGCGCGCGGCCGGTTCGTACCACGTCACCCAACCGCGGTCGCGCAGCCGCCACCCGAGCTCGAGGTCCTCGGCGAACAGCCACTGGCGCTCGTCGAATCCGCCAGCCTGGTCGAACGCCTCGCGCCGCAGCAGCAGGCACGCCCCGATCGCCCACGGGACGGCGCGCGGACGCTCCGGGTCCCAATGGCCCTCGAGGCACAGGCGCTCCGCGCCCCCGGTGCTGAGCCGATGCAGCCCGAGGTTGAACGCCGTCGTGAACCGCAGCGTCGGGAACGGGTGAACGGAGTGCTCCGTGGTTCCGTCCGGCGAGATCAGTCGCGGCGCCACGCACCCGATCCGAGCGTCCGACCCGGCGGCGAGCAGCGCGTCGAGCGCCCCCGGCTCGAGCGCCACGTCGGCGTTGGCGACGAGCAGCCACTCGGACTCGGTCCGCGCCGCGACGAGGTTGACCGCTCGGCCGAACCCGAGGTTCGAGCCCGGCTCGAGCACGTCCGCCCACGGGGCGACTGCTCTCGCCGCCTCGAGCGATCCGTCGCTCGAGCCGTTGTCCACCACCCACGCGTCGAGCCGGCCCGTCCGCGCGTCGGGCTCGAGCGATCGCAGACAGCGCTTCAGCAGCTCGCGCGTGTTCCACGAGACGACCGCGGCCGTCACCGCCACCGGCGCCTCCGGCGAGGCGACTCGCCCACGGCGTCTTCGAGGAAGCCGTCGAGCTCCGCCGCCGTCCACATCAATCGCTCGCACGCGTCGAACCCACCCTCCCACCACAGCGTCTGGACCCGCTCGTCGTCGGGAAGCTCGTCGACCGCCCCCTCCGGGAGGTGGCTGCCGGCGCGGTTGACGACGTGGTGCTTGAACACGAACTCAATCCGCTCGGTATCGACGATCACCAGCCAGCGGTGGTGCCCCCACCCGACCCACGGGCCCTGGATTCCGTACGTGAGCTCTTCTCTCAGCGAGGGCACCTCGATGTACCCGGCGGCCGCCACCCGCTGGAGCTCGCCGCAGACCCAGACCGGATCGCGCACGTCCTCCAGCGTGTGCGAGCACACGACGAACTCGAACTGCCCGTCCGAGAACGGCCACGGCGTGCGGTCGCAGACGTCGCGCTGCACCCAGGTGTCGGGGCCGAACCGCTCGCCGGCCCGGTCGCCATCCCACCCGAGCTGGCCGCGCGCGTCGTACGGGAGCGCGTCGATCACCCAGTCGGCGCGCGGATACGGGCGCGCCCCGCCGCCGACGTCGAGCACGAGCGCGTCGTCGCCGACGCGGTCGGTGATGGCGGTTGCACTTTGCTCGAGCATCGAGGGGTTCCTAGACTTGCGCGCCGATGGCGGCGAGCTCCGATCGTACGGCCCCTGCCGACGCCCGCGCCGCGGTCGCGAGTGTCCCCAGCTGGTACCACACGATCGAGGTTGCACCGGGGGTCCTGACACCGGGATCGTTCGACCTTCGCCCGATCGTCGAACGGCTGCCGTGGCCCGATGTGCGCGGCAAGCGCTGCCTCGACGTCGGCACCTACGACGGGTTCCTGGCCTTCGAGCTCGAGCGCCGCGGCGCGGCCGAGGTGGTGGCCGCCGATCTTCCGGGGTACGAGCACTGGGACTGGGAGCTGAACCAGCGTGAGCGCGGGCCCGAGTACATGCGGTGGGTCGCGGGGCCGAACGTGGGCGGTGGCGTCCGCGTCGCCCGCGAGCTGCTGCAGTCGTCGGTGCGGCTCGAGCAGGTCAGCGTGTACGAGCTCGACCCGGGCTCGCTCGGCTCGTTCGACGTCGTCGTGTGCGGGAGCCTGCTGCTCCATCTGCGCGATCCGCTCAGGGCGCTGGAAGCGATCCGCTCGGTGTGCGCCGGCGAGTTCCTGTGCACGAACACCGTCGAGTTGGGGCTGACCGTGCTGCACCCGCGGCTGCCGGTGTTCAGGCTCGACGGCACCAGCGGGTCGACACAGTGGTGGCTCGCGAACCGGTGCGGACACCGGCAGCTGCTGCGCGCCGCCGGGTTCGACCCGCTGCGGGAATCCGGGCTGTACGCGATCCCGTTCGGGCCCGGCCGCCCGCCTCCGTCGCCCGGTCCGGTCCCGCCGCTGGGTCGCCTCGCGAGGAGGGCGCTCGCCGGCGGGGACGGGGTCGTGCACCACGCCGTGCTCGCGCGCCCTCGCTAGCGGCTCAGAGCACCGGCGAGCGCGAGGCGAGGCTGCCGCGGACCAGCGCCGTCGCGCCGATCACGTCGGCGAGCGCTTCGACGGGCGCGACGAGCGGCGCGCGTGGACCCCATCGGCGGGCCTCCCGCGCAAGCAGTCGCGCGTACGGTGCCGCCGCGATCAGCGGCCACGGACGCCGGCCGAGGAGCGCGAGCACCGCGCCGGCCGCCGCGAGGTCGAAGGCCGCCGAGCGGGGGCTCAGGAAGACGCGGCGGTAGAAGAAGCTCGTCCGCAGCTCAGGCGCGCGCGCCGCGAGCGCCGGGAACATCGCCAGCCGGGTGCGCTCGGAGACGAATCCACGGGGCCCGCGAGCAAACACCTCGTGGAACGCGAGCGCGCGCTCATCGAAGCCGGTCCGCGCGCCCGCCCCGCGCGCGCGCCAGCCGAACAGGACGTCCTCGCCGAACGGTGCGGCGCCGTTCTCGCCGGCCTCGAGCCCTTCCGGGAAGCCGCCGGCGCGCTCGAACAGCGCACGGGTGACGAACAGGTTGGCCGACTCGAACAGCCCGTGCGCGCCGGTGACGGCGAGCGTCCGGTCGAACGGGCCGACGTCGACGTCGGGATCGGGCAGCACCTTGCCCTGGACGAGGTCGTGCTCGGCGGTCGCGGCCACGCCGCTCGCGAGCCAGCCCGGAGCCGGCCGGCAGTCGGCGTCGAGGAACGCGAGCACCGCTCCTCGACTCGCCGCCGCGCCCGCGTTCCGGGCGGCGCCGGGGCCGTCGCCGCGGTCGCGACGGATCACCTCGGAGACGACGGGGCTGCGGGCGGCCAGCTCGGCGGTCTCGTCGCGCGATCCGTTGTCGACGACGATCACCTCGAACGAGTCCGCGAGCTCCTGCTCGCCGAGTCCTGCCAGGGTCGCGGGGAGCGTCCGCCGCGCGTCACGCGCGGGCACGATCACGCTGGCCTTCATCCGGGGAGCGGCGCCGCGCGCGCCTCGCGCCGGAACACGTACGAGAGCGCCTCCCGGATCAGCGCCCCTTCGAGCACCCACGTCGCGAGCACGGTGACGAGCAGGTACACGACGAGCTCGACGATCGCCATCCCCCCCGTGCGCGGGCCGCTCTCGAGCTGGCGCATCACCAGCACCACCGCGACCGCGGGCACCGTCGGGAGGATCGCGCGCCACGCGTGGCGCGCGAACGAGAAACCGTCGAACATCTGCGTCAGGTACCAGCTGCGGAACACCAGGTGGACTCCGGCCTGGGCGGCGAAGCCGATCGCGAGCCCGTCGAGGCCGTATGCGAACAGGAGCGGCAGCCCGACCGCGAGGAAAGCGGTCGTCGACGCGACCGCCGCGACCGCGATCGGCATCGTCCGCGCCCGCGCGCGGAAGTAGTCGTCCCAGTTGAAGGCGATGTGCGCGACCGCGGCGACCACGCCTGTCACCTGGAGCAGCACCAGCGCCGGCCGCCACTTCTCGCCGATCACGAACGTGATCAGGTCACCTGCGAACAGCGCCAGCCCGCACCCGAACGGCATCGCCCACATCAGCGCGACCCGGTTGACCTTGACGAATGACTCGCGCAGCAGCTCGAGACGGTTCTGGACCGCACAGATCGCGGGGTACAGCGTCCCGCTCACGAGGTCATCGAGCCTCGTCGTGAACGCGCTGATGTTCGCGGCCACCGCGACGGCACCCACGCCGGCGAGTCCGAGATGGGCGTTGGTCGCGATCGCGGCCGCGTTGGCAACGACGACCGACGACAGCACCGCGAGGAAGATCGGCGCCGAGAACGAGAAGTAGAGCTTCACCGACCCCCGCTCGTAGCGCCACCGAAGCGGGTACGGGGACGTCCAGACGGCGACGACCGCGCCCGACCACGCGCCGGCGACGACCCCGATCGCGAGCGCCCAGTAACCGAGTCCGGCGACCGCCAACGCGACCGCCACGACGAAACCGACGATCGGCTCGGCCGCGAGCAGCGAACGCTGGCGGACGAAGTGCATCCGGCGGTAGGCGATCCAGATCGGCGCCTGCAGCGCGCTCGCGACCATCACGGTGATCAGCACCAGTCCCGGCGGGACCAGGTCCCAGTGGCCGTAGACGATCGCGATCACCGGCAGCGCGATCAGCATCGGCACGATCGCGATCCCGGTCGCGATCGACTCGGCGGTGAACGCCCGCTGGAACGCGAGCTCCTGGTCGGTCTCCTCCTGCTGGATGTACTTGTCGCTCACTCCGACGAACTTGAGCTGCGCCAGGACCCCGAGCGACACCGCGAGCACCCCCCAGACGCCGTAGTCGGAGGTGGTGAGCAGCGCGGCGAGGATCAGGCCGCGAATCAACCCGAGCACGCTCAGCCCGACGTCGAATGCGCTGTTGACCAGGACACCGCGAGCGGCGAAGCTGCGGAGCGCGACGCCGCGCGTGTCGATGCTTCTCGTATCGGCCACGCGTGCGCGATCGTAGCGACGGGGATTTGACGCGGGGGCCACTAATGTTCACAACTCAGTGAGGAGGAGGCCCAACGTCCTGCTCGTGGTGCTGGACGCGCTCCGCCGGGACGCGATCGAGCCGCACGGAGCGCCACCCGGCTCGAGCCCCGCGCTCGCCGAGCTGGCGCGCCGCGGGAGTGCCCTGCCCCACGCGTACGCGACGTCGAGCTGGACGCTTCCGTCGCACGCGTCGCTGTTCGCGGGACTGCTGCCGCGCCGGCTCGGCGTCGGGCAGGCGCCCGAGGGCTCTCCTCAGGGCGCGCGAGGCGTGATCGAAGCGCTGCGCGAGCGGCTGCTCCCCGAGGTGATGCGGGCCGCGGGGTACGAGACACGCGCGTACAGCGCGAACCTGTGGGCGTCGCCGCACGCGGGCTTTGACACCGGATTCGACGAGTTCGTATATGCGATGCCCGACCGCGGCGGGCGGATCGAGGCGATGCTCTCGCGCGGGCCGCGCGCGAGCGCCGCGTGGATGCTCGAGGGCCTGCGCGCCCGCTCGGACAATGGCGCCGCGGAGATTGGCGCAGCTCTGCGAGCCTCGATCGACGGGTGGTCGGGGCGCCCCACGTTCTGGTTCGCGAACGTGTGCGAGTGCCATTCGCCGTGCCTGCCGCCGCGGCCCTGGAACGACCTGACGGCCGCCGATCGGACACGCGCCGCGATCGAGGCGCGCAGGCATCTCAGCTTCGAGGCGCTGCTCCTCTGTGTCGCGGGCCGTTCGACGGTGCCGGCCGAGGCGCTCGAGCGGATGCGACACCTGTACGGGAGAGCGGCCGCGTACAGCGACAGCTGGCTTGCGGACGTGCTCGAGGCGCTCGACCGACGGGGCATTCTCGAGGACACGCTCGTGATCGCGACCGCCGACCACGGCGAGAACTTCGGCGAGCACGGGCTGGTCGGCCACGGGTTCGCGGTCAACGAGACATTGATCAACGTACCGCTGGTGATCGCGGGTCCCGGCGCACTCGCTTCGAACGGGGCCGTCAGCCTCGCGTCGATCCCCCGGGTCGTCGCGGAGGCCGCCGGGATCGAGCGGCACCCGTGGCCGACGGATGAGCTGCCCGTGGGGCTGGCGGTGTCGCAGTACGACGCGCTCGGGCCGCCCGATCACCCTCGCGTGATCGAGTTCGCGCGGCGCTGGGACCTCGACGACGAGGCGGTCGGACGACTGACGGCCAGCTTCACGGCGGTCACCGACGGGCACCGCAAGCTGGTGCGCCGCAACGAGGATGAGCTGCTGCTCTACGACCTCGAACGCGATCCAGGAGAGCGGGCGCCGCTCGACCCCTCCGGCGTGAACGGGAGCTTCGACGACCTGGTCGCGGCGCTCGACCATCCCGCGCTCGCGTCTGCGGCCGGGGTTCCCGCGAGCGCTTCGGTCGCATCAAGCGCGGCCGAGCTCGAGGCGCTCGAGCAGCAGATGCGGCTGCTCGGCTACATGTAGCCGCTCATCCGAGCCGCGCGAGCGCGGACCCGGAGGCGTGCAGGGACCGCATCACGGACAGCAGCCGCATCAGCTCGTCCGTCGGAGCGCTCGCCGTCGCGCGCCGCTCGCGGGCGCCGGCGAACGCCGCGTCGAGCTCCGTCAGCGCTCGATCGAGTCCGTGCCGCTCGAACCGCTCCGGCTTCGAGCCCAGCTGACGGGTGGCCGCGGCGAGCTCGTCGGCCACGTCACGAAGCTGCGTGCCGACTAGCGCGGGCGCGTGGTCGTGGTTGGACTCAGCGACCACCTGGACGAGCTGGTGGACCTGTCCCACGAGTGACTCGACGACGGCGACTCGCTCCTGCAGCGCCAGCAACCGCCCTCCCCGCCCTCCCGGTTCGCGCGCGGCGTCTCGCAGCGACGCCAGGTGCGCCGCGTTGGTCCGCCTCAGCTGCTCGGCTCGCCGGTCGAGATCCGGGGCGGCAACGCCGTCTGCGTAGGCGATCACGGCCGCACGGGCGAGCTCGCCGGCCCCCACGGCATCGGCTCGGAGGTCGTCGCGGAGCCGGTCCGCCGCCCGATGGGGCAGGAGCACGACGCCGACCGCCACCGCGATCGCGCATCCCAGGGGGACGTTCGCGCCGCGAGCGAGCGCGTCGCTGACCGCTTGGTTCCCCGGAATCGCCGTCACGATCAGGGTCGTGGCGGCGCCGAGCCGGGCGCCGGCATCGAGCGACAGCGCCGGCAGCACGACGAGCGCCACGAACACGGTCAAGCCGTCGACGACGGTGCCGCTCACGGGCAGCGCGAGTGACGCGAGCCCGATCAGCAGGCCGACGATCGTGGCACTGATCCTCGAGACCGCGGCGCCGACGCTCGCACCGAGCGTGCCGGCGGTCGCAACGACGGCCGAGATGCCGCCCCAGTAGGAGTCCTGCAAGCCGATCGCGTCCCCGATCCAGATCGCGAGCGCCGCCGAGATCGCGGCCTTCGCCGCGAACTCGACCGAGGCCCTGTTGGGCCGACGAAGCTGAAGCACGGACCCGACGATTGCGAGACCGTATTCGGTAGCGTCTCGTCCCGATGGCGCGCCGCTTCGAGTATGTGAGGGTCTACCGGTTCGCGCCGGGCGCGGCCTCGGAGGCCGAGCCCGAGACCGTCGCCTTCTTCCCCGACGGATCCGAGCGGGAATATGCGAACACGATCGCCGCGCTGAACGAGCTCGGTCGCGACGGCTGGGAGCTCGTGACCGGTACTCAGTTCGAAGCGGGCGGCTCCTCGACGACCCAGCTCTACCTCAAGCGCGAGCTCGAGTAGCCGTACGCGCCGTGGCAGAGCCGCTCGTGTCGGTCGTGGTCTCGACCTACAACCGGCCGGCGAGGCTCGAGCGGCTGCTCGCGAGCCTGCGCGACCAGGAGCTCGCGGCGGACGAGTTCGAGGTGATCGTCGTCGACAACGGGTCCGACAAGACGACGGAGGCCGTGCTTTCGCGAGAAACCCCGCGTCCCGGCCTGCGGCTTCGTTCGGTGCGCAACGCGGTGACGCTGGGGCCGGCGGGCGGGCGCAATACCGGCTGGAGGCTCGCGCGCGCGCCGCTGGTCGCGTTCACCGATGACGACTGCGCGGCCGACCCGGGATGGCTCGCGGCGGGCGTGCGGACCGCCCTCGAAATACCCGGAGCGGTGATCCAGGGCGTCACGCGCCCCGACCCGCGCGAGGTCGAGCAGGACGGGCCGCTGTCGCGGACGGTGCTGGTCGAGACGCTCGGCCCGCAGTACGAGGCGTGCAACATCTTCTATCCGCGCGAGCTGCTCGAGGCGCTCGGCGGGTTCGACGAGCGTTACGGTGCGCTTCCGGCCGGCGAGGACACCGACCTCGCGTGGCGCGCGATCGAGCACGGCGCGCCCACCGCGCTCGCGCCCGAAGCGGTCGTGCTCCATGCCGTCGAACGCGTCGGGGTGCGGGGCATGCTCCGGTTCGCGGCCCGCTGGGGCGAGGCGACGCGGCTGTTCGCCGAGCACCCACAGACCCGCGCGATGCTCCACCGGCGAGTGTTCTGGAACGTCTGGCACTACCTGCTTTGGCGATCGGTGCTGGCGCTCGCCGCACCGCGGCCGTTGCGGCGGCTGATCCTGGCGCGCCATCTGCTCGAGCTCCGCCGGCGCGCGCAGCGCGAGGGCGGGGAGGCATGGCTGATTCCGTTCCTGCTGGCGTACGACTCGGTCGAGTGCTGGGCGATCGCACGCGGCGCGATCCGGAACAGGACGCTGGTTCTGTGAGGGAAGTCGTGGGCGATCTTGACCGCGTGGAGGTCAAAATCGCCCACGACGGCGAGCTAAGCTTGACTTGATGCTCGGATTCGGCGACAAGAAACGGATGATCGACGCCGCCGACGCGCTGCCCGGCCGCGAGCAGGAGATTCCGGTTCCCGACCGCCATGCGGTGCTCGGCACGCCGTTGAAGCCGCCGTTCCCGGAGGGACTCGAGCGGGCCATCTTCGGACTGGGGTGCTTCTGGGGCGCCGAGCGCGTGTTCTGGCAGGCGCCCGGCGTGTACACGACCGCGGTCGGCTACGCGGGCGGCTTCACGCCGAACCCGACCTACGAGGAGGTGTGCAGCGGGCGCACCGGCCACACCGAGGCCGTGCTGGTCGTGTTCGATCCCAAGGTCACCTCCTACGACGAGATGCTGCGGCTCTTCTGGGAGAACCACGACCCCACCCAGGGCATGCGCCAGGGCAACGACGTCGGCAGTCAGTACCGCTCCGCTATCTACTGGACCTCCGAGGCCCAGCGCGAGGCGGCGATCGCGTCACGCGAGATGTACAACAAGCGGCTGCGCGACGAGGGCTACGCGGAGATCACGACCGAGATCGCGCAGGCCGGACCGTTCTACTACGCCGAGGACTACCACCAGCAGTACCTCGAGAAGAACCCGTGGGGGTACTGCGGGCTCGGGGGCACCGGCGTCAGCTGCCCGGTGGGCGTGGGCGTGGCTGCGTCAACGAACGAAACCCCCAGCGAGCTCGAGCGCGGGTAGCGTTACCGGTACCCGGGGGCGGGGAGTCCAACAGCGCGCTGGCGATCGGGGCGTCGGTCCTCGGCGGCTTCTCGAACACGGCCAGCACCAACTGCCAGACGATCCCGGCCACGAACACCTGCTAGGCGCCGGCGCTCGCGGCGCCCGAGCGATGAATGGCGATTCACCGCCACCTCTGGGCGGTGAATCGCCAAAGTTCCGCAGGTTGGGGCCGCTCAGTCGCGCCGCTCGGTCGTACCGACCAGCGCCCGTAACGTCCATCCGGTCAGCAGCGCGATCAGCGACAGCGCGACCAGCGCCTCCGCCCAGAAGAACGCCGCGTAGTCGAACAGCACGCCGACCGGCGGGATCCCCGGGAGGTTGTTGCGGACGGTCGGGAACGCGAACAGCAGCGCCGCGAGCAGGGTCGCGAACGACCCCTCGAACTTGCGCCGGCGCCTGATCAGGTTCACGGCGACCGAGACCGCGCCGAGCGCGAGCGCCCACATCACGAACATCATGAACACGGCGAAGACGACGGTGGCCCAGGAAGGGTCGACGCGGACCTCGAGCTGCACCGACTCCTCCCCAGAGCCCTCTCGGACCGCCGGGTTTGGCGAGACGCGGTAGCCGGCGACGGAGCTCCCGAACACGAGCTGCACGGGGACGCCGGTTCCCGACCGGGTGCCGCCGCCAGTCGATGCCAGCACGCCAGTTCCGGTCCTCAAGTGGAAGAACGGGTACGTCGAGGTGTCGCCCTCTACCGGGACGGTCGTCTCGAAAGGGTCCATGAACGTGCCGGCGCGGTAGCTATGCGCCAGCTCGCCGCTCGTTGTGCTCGTGTAGAGGACGACGTCCTGGGTCAGCAGTCCGGTCCTGCCCTTCACGTAGCTTCCGCTCGGTTCGGGTTCGATGCGCATGGTGGCGCTCGAGGTCGGGGTATTCACGGCGATCAGCGTCGCCTTGACCACAATCCCCTCGAACGGAGCCGCGGCCCTGGCGGGACCCGCACCGAACGCCACCACGACAACCGCCGCGAGGCAAGTGAGGATCGCAGCGCGGGAGCGGGCAAGCAGCACGCCGCGCATTCTCATCGATCCGCGCAGGGATTTGCCGCCATACACTGCCGCCGGTGGATCGGGCAAGTCCGGGCGAGCGCCGCTGGTATCACACGATCGAGTTCCCGGACGGGACCGTCACGCCGGGATACACCGACACGCGCGCCGCTCGGGCCGAGGTCGACTGGCCCGCGGGCGTGGCAGGAGGCCGCTGTCTGGACGTCGGCACGTTCGACGGGTTCTGGGCGTTCGAGATGGAGCGGCTCGGCGCACGCGAGGTGGTCGCGCTCGACATCGACGACCCGACGGCGTTCGACTGGCCCTACGACTGGCGGCGCTCCGGTCCCGAACTGTTGGCTGCCGACGCGCGCCTCGACGGCGGGGGCTTCACCCGGGCCGCGTCAGCGCTTGGCTCCTCCGTGACCCGCGTCTGCAGCTCGGTGTACGAACTTGATCCAGGCGAGCACGGGCGCTTTGACGTTGTCTTCTGCGGCGCCCTGCTGCTTCACCTCGAAGACCCCGTCCGGGCGCTCGAGGCGATCCGGGAGGTGTGCGGCGGCGAGCTCGTGCTGCTCGAGCACCTCGACCCGGTACTCGAGGTCCTCGCGCCGGGGGTGGCCGCCGCCCGGGTGGCGCCCGAGGGCGACCAGTGGTGGCGAGCCAACAGCACCGGGATGGTCGCGCTGCTCCAGCGCGCCGGATTCGAGGTCACGTGGGTGGGCCGCCGTGTGCTCGTCCCTCACGGCCCCGGCTGGGAGAACCGCCGTACACCGATCGACTCGCTGGCGGCACGTACGCTCCGGGGGCGCGGCGGCCTGCACCGCGGGTTCCGAGCGCGGCCGCGGCCGCCGGCGGACGCCGGCTAGGCGTCGGGCTACCGGGCCTGCAGCATCGAATTCAGCAGCGGGCTGGTGAACACTCCGTGCGGGTCCAGGCGGTCGAGCGTCCGCACCGCGGCGTTCCAGCGCCGCTGCGGCGGCCGCGCGACCCGGAAGGCGGCGGGGATCGTGCCGGCGATCGTCGGCCGGTCCCTCCACGCGCCACTCGCCGTGTACGCCCAGCCCTTCGACCACTCGGGGCGCACGGTCGCGTAAGGCGGTCGGTAGTGAGAGAAGGCCCAGCGTTCGATCTCCCGGTAGGCGCTGTTCGCGGCCGGGGTCCCCGGGAACGAGAGGATGTCCAGCCATACCGCGACGTCCCAGGCGGGGAAGTCCTCCCTGGGCGCGACGGCGGAGAGCAGCGCGGGCTGGGCGCCGGCGCGGGCGTCGCGGGCATGGTCGAGGCCGGTCACTCGGATCTCGACCGGCATGTTCATCGGATACAGGCCCCGGCTGCGGTATCGGGTGACCACCCGCTGGTAGAAGGCGACGAAGTCGCTGACGACCCGCTGGATATCGCGCCGGCGGGTGAGCACGGCGTAGCCGTTTGCGGTCACGCGCAGCGTCGAGGGCCGGACGTACAGCAGCACGTCCTTGGCGGGCCCCCAGAGGTCGTAGGCGTTGTGGCGGCGGAGACCGTCGATGGTGGTGGCGTAGGACAGCTGCCCCAGCGCCACCGCCTCCCGCGGAACCGCGACGATCCGCCGACGCAGCGCTTCCAGCGCCGGGCCGTCCAGAGTGTCGGCGAACGGATAGTTGTGAGGCGAGTGGACCGCGCGCGAACCCGGCGGGCGCCGAGGGCTGACGGTCCACACCTTCAGCCAGGGGCGCTCGGTGAACGGGAACCAGATCGCCTCGGCGCGGCCGCTCTGCTCGACGAGGCCGGCAAACGTGCGACCCCCGGCGCCCGGCGCCGCGAACAGCTCGCGGGCGGCGATGTCGACTCGGCTGACGCAGCGCAGGTGGCGGAGCGGGCCCGCGCGCAGCGTGACCTCGGTGATGAACGTCCGGCCGAGGTGGACGAGCAGGCTCGCGCACGCTGGGTCCTCGCGCGTGAACGTCCTCAGCAGGTAGCGCCGGAGACGCTCGCTCCATACGACCGCCGTCAGCGACAGGACCAGATTGCTGACGGTTCCGAACGTGTCCCCGGAGCGACGGTGCTCGCCGCGAGCCGGGATCGCCGTACCGTGGCCGCCGATCGCCAGGACGCCGCCGACGGTCACGTCTCCGGGCGCCGGATGCGCGATCAGACCCAGCCCCGCGTCCTCCATGAACGCGAGCAGGGCGTCCATCGTCGCGCCGGTCTGGGTCGTCACCGCGGGCGGTCCTGACCGAGCGAGCCGCATCCGCGTCAGATGCTTGGTGGTGTCCACCAACAGCACGCGCGGCGAGCGCCGGGTGCCCGCGGCCAGGGTCAGCGGCGACCAGTTGTGCATCGCGCCGCGCGCCCGCACGCGGTACCCGTGCCGCCACGCCCAATTGACGACATCGAGAACCGCCGCGGGCGTGGCCGGCGCGCAGGTCCACACCGCGTCGACGTCGATCGCGTGCGCCCAGTTCTCGAACCGCTCCTGACCCAGCGGAACGCCGGCCGGAAACCCGGGAGGCCGCGCCGCCGACGCCGCACGCGCCGCCGGCACCCAGAGCACGCTCGTCGCCGCCGCCGCCCCAGCGGCGATGAACCGACGACGAGAGACTGCGCCCCGATCCTCGTCCACCTCGCGAACGCTACCGGGTCTCCTCCCAGGCCCTGAGGAAGCTTGGCGCGAGCTGCTGGTGGTACCAGCGGTCGGCGCGCTCTCGCGTCCACTTCTGCAGCCGCCGCGGCCTCGGAGGGACGCGATCTGCGATCGACGGCCACGCCCGGCCGACCGGCGGCTGGCTCGCGTACGAGGTGATGCGGTTGTAGAACCACGGCTCGAACCAGTCGTGCTTGGCGAGCATCACCCGTTCCGCGCGGGCGCGGTTCTCGTAGCGGCGCTCGATCGCCGGCCAGTCGTAGCGATGCAGGTGGTACGCGAGCGCGGCGGGTTCGTAGCGCAACCGCATGCCGCGTTCGTGCAGCCTGAAGCCCAGATCCAGATCTTCGTAATCCGCGGTCGAGAAGCTGGGGTCGAACCCCCCCGCGGCCGTGAATGCGGAGCGCTTCAGCGACACGTTGCTGGCGTAGAGCCGGCCGTAGCCGACGTCGTCGAGCGGTGCGGCACCAAGCGCGGCGTACTCGAACTGCGATCCCGACCAGTCGAGCCATCGCAACAGCGGGTCATCCGCGACGTCCGGGTGCCACTCGACGCGCCCGAGCACGGCGACCTCCGGCTCGGGCTCGCGCCGGTGGCGGTCCAGGTGCAGCGCGACCAGATCGGGCGTGGGGAGCGTGTCGTCGCCGAGGAACAGCAGCAGCGGCCGGTCGGTGGCGTCGGCTCCCCGGTTGCGAGCCGCGCCGGGACCGCCGCGCGGACAGCGCACGACCGTGACGTCCGCGAGCGGCTCGGGAACGCACTGGTCCTCGCCGTCGACAGCGACGATCGTCTCGAACCCCGCGGCCGACTGGCCGGCGAGCGCGTCGAGCGTGCGCGAGAGGATGCTCCATCGGTCCCGTGTCGGGATCACCACCGCCAGCTCGGAGGAGCGCATCAGGGATCAGGCGAAAGCCGGTGCGCGTCCAGCCACGCATCCGCGATATCGACCACCCGCTTGGAATAGCCCGGGTGGTCGAGCAGGTGCGCGAGGTACATCTGCTCGTGCCAGGGCAGCCGCTGCTGTGCCTCCGGGAGGTCGTAGCGCAGCCCGTGGATCTTCCCGATCTTCCGCCGCTCGTGGCCGGCGTTGAAATCGGTGATCGCTGCACGCTCCCCGGCGAAGTCGCTCCACCCCAGCCCGAACAGGTCGTCGAAGTAGCAGACGACCCGCGGCAGCAGCCGCTCGGCGGGAGCATCGAAGATCGCGAACGCGTCGACGGTGGCCGAGTAGTAGTCGAGGTCGAACGCGGCGAACCCGATCGGCGCGTGCTCCTCCGACAGCCACCGCGGCACCGTCTCGGCGACCGGCCCGAGCACGAGCTGCGCGGTGGTCAGCCGGGCGCGCAGGCTCGGCTCGTCGAGCTCGAACAGGCCCGGGGAGATCACCCACGGCACGTCGCGGTAGTCGACGGGCGGGGGCATCCCGGCGCCGGTGTCGAACCCGTACACCTCGGCGTCCACCCCAAGCAGCTGCGCGGCCGTCGCCGCGGCCTGCTCGAGCGCGAGCAGGCCGTTGCCGCCGGCGACCCCGAACTCGATCGCGGTGAACCCCTGGTGCCCTAGCGCGGCGGCCGTGTGCGCGGCCAGCAGCGAGCCCCACACGTACTGGGGTCGTGCGTCGAGGCCGCGGGCCAGGCACCAGCCGAACATCGCGCCGAGGTCGTTCGTGTCGGGACGCTCCAGGTCTCGCCCCTGCCTGCGGCGGCCGATCACGTCCGCGTGCGCTGCCGGCGCCGCGCGGCCCGCGCGAGGCTGACCAGCGCGGGCGGGGTGAGGCCCCGCACGACGCGCTTCGCGCGGCGCTCCTGCTGCGGCATGAACAGGGTGTTATGGGTCGCTGAGCCCTGTCCGTTCCGCGCTTCCGGCGCGACGCTGTAGTAGTAGAGCGCGAGCGATTTGCGGGTCATCCCCTCGGGACACGCAAGCGGCTCGGGGTGGCCGTGGAAGGAACGGTCGGTGGTGCTGAAGACGACGACCCGGCCCCACAGCGGCAGAATCCGCCGCTCGCACCGTCTCGGCTCGCCCCGCCACAGTTCGAGGGCGCCGCCGTACTCCTCGCTCCAATCTCGATTCAGGTACACGAGCACGTTCAGACGCCGCTCGAGGCCGGTGCGGGGATGGCGGTTGAAGTCGACGTGGACACCGAGATGGCCTCCCGGCAGGATCTGGTGAAGTCCGCCCCCGTCCAGATGCGGGTCCGGCACCAATCCGGCGATGCCCGTCAGCCGCTCGAGGAAGTCGACGAACGCTGATGAATTGAGCTCCGAAAGGAGCTGCAAAGTCGCCTCGCCGATCGGCGTCTCACGGGTGCTCGCGAGCTTGCGCTCGTTCTCTGACTCGTAGCTGATCCACGCGTCGGTGCCCGGATCGGGAAACTCGTCGAGCACCGCGTCGAGCACCGCCTCTGGCACGAGCTCGTCGAACACACCGTGTTCGAACGGCTGGGCCGAGACGTACTGCGCGTGATGGGCGGCCGCCACACGCTCGAGCTGCTGGGGGTCGAAGTGGAACGGCCTGGTTGCGGTCACGTGACCGTTCGCTCCCTGAGCCCCTCCGGCTCCTGCCCCGGCGGCCCGAAGTAGTCGATTGGCCGGGCGGGCGCGCCGACCGCGACGGTGTACGCGGGGATCGGACGGGTCACGACCGAGTTCGCGCCGATGAACGCGCGCTCGCCGACGTCGGCCATGATCGTGCACTTGGTCGTGATCACGGCGTCGTCCTCGATCGTGATCGGATGCCAGTCGTAGCCCTGCTCGAGCATCGGCTTGTCCAGATCGCGGAACCGGTGCTGGCCGTCGAGCAGGATCGTCGTCTGCCCGAACGTGCACCGCTCGCCGATCTCGATCGTGGTCGTGCACTGGATCAGAACCGAGTACGTGAACACGCTCCGCGAGCCGATCGTGACGCGCCCGTTGCCCGAGATCTCGGCGCGGAAATCGCGCCTGAACTCGACGCTGTCGCCGACGATGAAGCTTCCCTCCCCGGGCATGAACAGGCTGAACCTGGGCCCGAGATAGGTACCCGCGCCGAACCTGATATCGGCCTGGGGGTGACGCAGAATCACCCACCGCTTACGCAACCACGACGCGAGCTTCGGAGCCACGCCGTAGCCGAGCCGCACCGGCAGCCAGCGGAGGGAGTTCCGGATCCGGGCTGAGGAGACGTCGGGTAAGCGCATCTGCTGACCGCGCAGGAGCGTAGTCGAGGGACGCGCTGTACGGTTCGGACGCCTTGGGAACCGCGGAAGTGACGCTCGAGCGCCTGCGCGCGCAGGTTGCCGGACGTGACTGGTACCACACGCTCGAGCTCGCGCCCGGCGTCGTCACACCCGGCTGGTTCGATACGCGCCGCGTCGTCGGCAAGCTCCCGCTGCCGGCGTCGCTCGCCGGCAAGCGCTGCCTGGACGTCGGCACGTTCGACGGGTTCTGGGCGTTCGAGCTCGAGCGCCGCGGAGCCGCCGAGGTCGTGGCGATCGACCTGCTCGACCACGCCCGCGCGGATTGGCCGCCGAACACGAGGCCCGAGACGGTCGCCGCGCTCTCGTCTCACAAACGCGGTGGCGGCGGCTTCGAGATCGCCAGCGAGTGGCTCGGCTCGTCAGTGGTGCGTCGCGAGCTGAGCGTCTACGACGTCGATCCCGACGCACTCGGGCGCTTCGACTTCGTCTACATG
Organism: uncultured Solirubrobacterales bacterium; assembly: GCA_963770735.1. Taxonomy (GTDB): domain Bacteria; phylum Actinomycetota; class Thermoleophilia; order Solirubrobacterales; family Solirubrobacteraceae; genus Palsa-465. The sequence goes on from CAVYRB010000004.1 coordinate 744,618, forward strand.
GGGAGCCTGCTCCTGCACCTGCGTGACCCGGTGCGGGCACTCGACCGTCTGCGACAGGTGTGCGACGGGGAGCTGCTGATCGTCGACAACATCGACCTGCTGCTGACGCTGATGTTCCCGCGCCGCCCGGTGGCGAGCCTCGACATGCAGGGCCGCCCGTGGTGGTGGACGTGCAACGCCGCCGGGATCGTGCGGATGCTGGAGGCGGCACGGTTCCGGATGCTCGAGCGTCCTCGACGCGTGTTCATGCCGCCCGGAGAGGGGCAGGCGCTGCCGCGGCCACGCCCGCGGCTGCTGCTGTCACGGACCGGTCGCGACGCCGCGCTGATGCGCCTGCGCGGAGACCCGCACGTCGCCATCAGGGCGACGCCCACGTAGGGCCGGGCCGCTCAGCCTCCGGCGACGGCGGGGAGGATCGTGACCTCGTCGCCGTCGGACACCGGCGTGTCAAGCCCGTCGAGAAAGCGGATGTCCTCGCCGCCGACGTAGACGTTCACGAACCTCCTGAGGCCGCCGTCTTCGGCGATCCTCGAGCGCAGCTCGTCGTAGCGCTCGTATAGCGAGTCGAGCACCTCACCGACGGTCGCGCCGTCCACGGTGGCGGTCGCCTCACCCTCGGTGGCGGCTCTCAGCTGGGTTGGGATCTTCACGGTCACGGTCATCGGCGCGCAGTATATGGTCGCCGGGGCTCGGCTACACGACCGCCTGGAACCGCTCGGACGCGTGCTCGAACGAGTCGACCGTCGGCTCGATCTCCCACGCCTCGAAGGTCCCGCGTGCGCAGTCGAGCGTCTTCAGCCCCTCGCCGGTGATGTACGCGACGACACGCTCGGAGGGATCGATGTCGCCGCGCCGAGCGAGCTTCGAGAGCACGGCAACTGTGACCCCGCCGGCCGCCTCGGTGAAGATGCCGGTGGTGCGGGCGAGCAGCTTGATGCCCTCTCGGATCTCGTCGTCGGTCACCGAGTCGATCGACCCGCCTGTCCGGCGCGCGAGCTCGAGCGCGTAAGGCCCGTCGGCCGGGTTCCCGATCGCCAGCGACTTCGCGATCGTCTCGGGCTTCACCGGACGGCAGACGTCGAGATCGGCGTCGAACGCGCTCGCCACGGGGGAGCAACCCGCGGCCTGCGCGCCGTTGAACGCCGGCAGCGGTCCGTCGACCAGCCCGACTTCTAGCCACTCCTCGAACCCGCGTGCGATCTTCGTGAACAACGACCCCGAGGCGATCGGGCACACGACCCGGTCAGGGAGCTCGAAGCCGAGCTGCTCGGCCGTCTCGAACGCGAGCGTCTTCGACCCCTGCGAGTAGTACGGCCGGAGGTTGATGTTCACGAACGCCCACTCGTGCTCACCCGACAGCTCCGTGCACAGCCGGTTGACGTCGTCGTAGGTCCCTTGGACCGAGACGAGGTTCGTGCCGTAGACGCCGGTCGCGAGCAGCTTCTGCTCCTCGAGGTCGGCGGGGACGAACACGTACGACTCGAGCCCCGCCGCCGCCGCGTGCGCGGCGACCGCGTTGGCGAGGTTCCCCGTCGAGGCACACGCGACCGTCTGGAAGCCGAGCTCCCTGGCGCGCGCGAGTGCCACCGACACGACCCGGTCCTTGAACGAGTGAGTCGGGTTCGCGGCGTCGTTCTTGATCCAGACCTCGTCGAGGCCGAGTGCCTCGGCCAGGCGATCGACCCGCAGCAGCGGCGTCCATCCGGCCGGCAGCGTCCCCTTCGGAGGGGCGGCGACCGGCAGGAAGTCGGAGTAGCGCCACAGCGAGTGCGGCCCCGCCTGGATCCTGCGGCGCAGCGCCGCGGGGTCGGCGTCCGTCCGTGACGCGTACGTCACCTCGAGCGGGCCGAAGCACCGCTCGCACACGTAGCGGGCCTCGAGCTCATACTCGGTCCCACATTCTTTGCAACTAAGAGACTCTGGCGGCATATGTGAAAAAACCTCCGCCGGGGTCTGTGGTCGGAGGTCCTTTGAAACCGCCCTTTCCACATCTCCCAGGCTTGTAGTTGGAGCCTGATGGAATTGGCACCGTTCCCTTGCGGGAGGTTGCCGGGGTTTCATAGGGCCAGTCCCTCCACCCCTCTTGATGCGCACTGCTATGTACCGCGAGTATACAGGCTGTCCGGGCGCCTGCGCCGCGTAACACCGGAGGCGCGGCGGTGTTGAGGAGCCTGCCATGACCGCCGCGACGACCGACCCCCTCGAACGGCTGGAGCGGCTCGAGCAGGCGCTCCGCGCAGCGCCTGACGCGTCACGCAAGCGGATGCTGATCATCGTCAACCCGTACGCGACGACGGTCTCGGACAGGCTCAAGAACCTCGTCGTGTACGCGCTGCGCGGCAGCTACCAGGTCGAGGCGGTGGAGACGGAGTCCCGTGACCACGCCACCGCACTCTGCCGAGAGGCCGCCCGCCACCACTACGACGTGGTGGTGGCGTTCGGCGGCGACGGAACCGTCAACGAGGCGGCGAACGGCCTCGCGGGATCGGACACCCCGCTGAGCTGCCTGCCGGGAGGGCGCACGAACGTCTACTGCCGGATGCTCGGAATCCCGATCGATGTCGTCGACGCCACCGAGCACCTGCTGCGCCTGACGGACGACTGGCGGCCGCGCCGGGTGGACGTCGCCCGGCTGAACGGGCGCTACTTCCTGTTCTCCGCCGGCGTCGGCCTCGACGCGAGCGTGGTCGAGCGGGTCGACGCGCACCCGAGGCTCAAGGCCCGCCTGGGCGAGTGGTACTACACGTCGGTCGTGTTGCGGGTGCTGTCGCGCCGCTACCTGTTCAACCCGCCGCGGCTCGAGGCCACGCTCAGCGAGGGGCACGTGCAGGGTGTGACGGCCGTGGTCCAGAACGCGGCGCCGTACACGTACTTCGGCAACCGCCCCGTGCACATCGGCGAGGGCGCGACGCTCGAGAGCGGCACGCTCTCCGGCGTGGTGCTCGAGCGGGCCAACCCGATCGACGTTCCCACGATCGGCGCGCGGGCGCTGTCGAAGCGCTGGGCCCTGGGGCGCCACCGTCACGTGACGGCGTTCTCGGGGCTGGGAGCACTCGAGGTCCGCTCGCTCGACGACCGCGAGCTGCCGATCCAGGTCGACGGCGACTACATCGGCGAGGTCTCGACGGCGAGCTTCGCGGTGCAGCCGGGCGGCCTGCTCGTCATCGCCTGAACAGCCAAAGCCGCAACCTTCCGACCGATCAGGGGTTGGAGATCAAGGGGGCACCGACTCGCGGGCGCGTTCTTCGAGGTGGCGCGATGGCACTGAAGCTTCGATACCGAGCGATCTTGCTGACGGCGCTCGCGTTTCTGCTGGCGCCGGTCTCAGCCCATGCGGCGCCGTATGGGCTCGGCGACCCGAACCTCGATGCCCAGTGCCCCGCCTCCGGCCCGTGCCCGGCCGAGCGGTGGCTCGAGCCGCTGATCCACGGAGGATCCGGGATGTCCTACGTCCGCACAACGATCCCGTACGACGCGGTCGCGAGCGCGGACGCGAACGGGCGCTGCATCTGGTCAGGCGCCGGCCGGGACGCCTACAGCAACCCGAACCCCCACCACAACGGCGAGCAGTACCGCCAGTACGTCTACAGCTGGCTGGCGTCCGCGAAGCGGCTCGGGCTGCAGCCGGTGATCGCGTTCAACACGGGCACGTCGGACATCGACGAGGGGATCCCGTCGACCGCGCAGATCGACCAGCGCCGGTACTACTGCGCCGTCTACTGGACGCTCTGGGCCGCGGCGCGGTGGGGCTTGTCGATCCCTTATGTCGAGGCGTGGAACGAGCCCGACGTCAACGGCTACGCGGGCAACCCGGCCGGCGCCGCCGTGGATTACAACACCGCCGAGCAGGCGATCGCGCAGTTGCGGGCGGACCACCCGTCGATGCCGACCCCCGAGCTGGCCGCGGGCACGCTCTCGTCGATGGGGTGCGGGCCGGGCGCGGTCTGCTCGAGCCTCGTCGACTACCTGAACGCCTACATCAACGGGCTTCAGCGTGTGCCCGAGTACTGGTCGTTTCACGACTACGACGACGTGACCGCCGCCGGCGCGCGAGAGCAGAGCCCATACGCGTACAACCTGGACGCGTTCGAGAATGTGCTCGTCAGCCGCTATGGAAGTGGCTATGACCCAGCGATCTGGATCACCGAGGCCGGGGCGCGCCTCGACCAGCCCAACATCCAGGAGCCCGACGGCAGCGAGCCCCAGTGCAACAACGGCGAGCTCGACGCCTTCAACCTGAACTGGTCCGGCGGCTACAAGGTCGGCAACTGCCTCGACTGGGCTCCCGACCCCCAGCTCGCCCGGCTCCGGCAGGCGTGGGCGGCGCAGGCGTTCCACGACCTCGCGACGCCGTCCGGGCCGCGCGTCACCCAGGTCGACTGGTGGACCCCGAACAACGGCACCGGCGTCGGCTGGGACTCGGCGCTGCTCGACACCACCGGGCTGCCGCGCTCGAGCTACTGCGTGCTCGCGTATTCGGAGTCCCCGTCCGCGGCCGCGATCGACCCGCGCTGCCCGGGCAGTCCGCTGGACCTCGGCGACGCCGACAGCCGGTGAGCGTCGCCCCTGGCGGTGAGCCGGACCCGTGCCCGGCGGGCGGGACCGGTGCCCGGCGGGCCGGACCGGTGCCCGGGGGGCGGGATCGCCCGTATAGTCCGCCGCCGATGCGCCGCCTCTCGCTGCTGCCGGTGCTGTTGGCCGCGGTGATCGTTCCCGCGCTTGGCTCCGCACGTCCGCTCCCCTCCGCGCCGGGGTGCGAGATCTTCCCGCCGGACAACCCGTGGAACCAGCGCGTCGACCGGCTTGCGGTCGCGAAGGACTCTTCAAGGCTGATCGCGAGCATCGGTCTCGGCGATCCCGTCCATCCCGACTTCGGAACCGTCTACAACGGCGCCCCGAACGGAATCCCGTTCGTGGTCGTCTCCAACAAGAGTCGGCGCGTCCCGGTCCGCTTCCAGTACGCCGACGAGTCCGACCGCGGTCCGTACCCGATTCCGCCGAACGCGCCGATCGAGGGCGGACGGAGTTCGTCCGGCGACCGCCACGTGATCGTGATCGACAAGAGCAACTGCACCGACTACGAGCTGTACGCCGCCTATCCGCACAACGGCGGCAGCTCCTGGAGCGCCGGTTCGGGCGCGATCTTCAACCTCTCATCCGATCGCCTGCGGCCCGCCGGATGGACGTCGGCGGACGCCGCCGGTCTACCGATCTTCCCCGGGCTCGCGCGTTACGACGAGGTCGCGCGAGGCGTGATCGACCACGCGCTGCGCTTCACCGCCCCGTGCACCGCGCCGCGCTACGTGTACCCGGCGCGCCACGAGGCCTCGACGTGCCATGGCTTCTACCCGCCGATGGGCCTACGGGTCCGGCTGAAGCGGAGCGTCAACATCTCTCGCCTTCCTCGTCAGGCGCGAATCGTCGCCCAGGCGCTGAAGACGTACGGACTGATCCTCGCGGACAACGGCTCGCCCTGGTACATCTCAGGCGCGCCGAACCCGCGCTGGAACGACGACGCGCTCCACGAGCTCGGCCGGCTCACCGGGCGCGACTTCGAGGTCGTCAACAGCAGCTCGCTGCCGCACCCGGGCGCGTAGCCGCGGGCTGACCGAGGCCCCGCTCTCGCCCCGAGGGGGGCGAAACTCGTCCGCTGCAGGCTCAGTGAAGTGTGGGCCGCCTCAGGCTTACCAGCCGCGACCTCGAGACGCTGTCGTTTGCAGCCGAGCAGCGTGTGGTGCTCGCCGACCACGTAGCGGCACTGCGCGGGACCTCGTCGAACGCGGCCGCGGGCCGCCTGCGGTCGCTGTCCACGGCCGGGTTCCTGAGCGCCCACAGGCCGTTCGACCGCGGTCCCACGTGCTTTCAGATCGCGCGCCCGGGGCTCGGCGCGATCGACGCCGACTTGAACGCGCCGCGGCGGCTCGACCTGCGCTCGTGCGAGCACGAGCTCGGCGCCGCGTGGCTGTGGCTGGCGGCGTCGGACGGCGCGTTCGGCCCGCTGCGAGAGGTGCTCGGCGAACGTCGGCTGCGCTCCTCCGACGCCAAGCCCGAGGGGCGGGGAGCGCCGTATGGGGTTCGACTCGGTGGCGTCGGGCCCGGCGGCCGCGAGCGATTGCACTACCCGGACCTACTGCTGATCGACCCCGGGGGCCGCCGGATCGCGATCGAGCTCGAGCTCACGTCAAAGAGCCGCGGGCGTCGCGAGAAGATCCTCGCGGGCTACGCCGCCGACGCCCGCGTCGACGTGGTGCTGTACCTCGTTCGCGACCGGCGCGTCGGCCGTGCGATCCAGAGCTCGGCGCGGCGGCTCGGGATCGGCCAGCTTGTGCACGTCCAGAGCGTCGACTTTCCCGGCATCGGCCCCGGCGGCGGCGGTCGCACGATCGACCGCGCACGGACGGCGGTGGCAGGCAGGTGAGCGGCCGGCCGCCGTACTGGACCGTCGTCGCGCTGGTCGCGTTGCTCGCGGTCCCGGTGACGTGGCTCCCGGCTGTCGCCGTCGGCGTCGCACTCGCGGTCACCGCGCTCCGAGCCGGCCGATCGCTCGCGGCGCGGCGACGGGCTCGGGCGCCGCGCGCCTCTGGCGCGGCGATCGCGCTCGGCACCGACTCCCGAGGACGCGCAGTCTCGATCGCCGAGCGTGAGCTCGCCGCCCACGGGCTGATCCTGGGCGCCAGCGGCGCCGGGAAGACGACGACGCTGCTGACGATCCTCTGCGAGCAGGTCCGACGCGGCCGGCCCGTGGTCGCGATCGACATGAAGGGCTCGCCCGCGTTCGCCGAGGCGCTCGCCGACGCGGCGGCGCACGCCGGGCGGCCGTTGCGGATCTGGACCCCGGACGGCGCTCGCCACTGGAACCCGCTCGCCCACGGCAACGCGACCGAGCTCAAGGACAAGCTGATCGCGACCGAGCGGTTCACCGAGCCCCACTACCAGCGCGCGGCGGAACGGTATGTCCAGAACGTTCTCCAGGTGCTCGAGGCCTCAGAGCCGGAGCGCCCGCCGACGCTCACCGAAGTCGTGCGGCTGATGGACCCGCACCGCCTGTCCGGCTCGCTGCGGGGAATCCCCCGCGATCACGCGGAGCGCGTCCAGGATTACCTCGCCGGCCTGACGCACGACCAGCTGAGCGCGGTCCGCGGGCTGCAGACCCGGATCGCGATCATCACCGAGTCCCACACCGGGCGCTTCCTGGAGCCGTCCGGAGGACCCGCCGACGTCGACGTGCGCTCGGCCCTGTCCGGCCGCGAGGTCGTGCTGTTCAGCCTCAACTCGAGCACGTACGGCAAGCTCGCGGCCCAGCTCGGCACGCTCGCGGTTCAGGACCTCGTGTGCGCCGCCGGCCGCAGGCTCTCCGAAGGCGCCCGCGAGCCCGCGACTGTCGCGATCGACGAGGCCTCGGTCATGGGCGAGAACCTGATCTCGCTGTTCGCCCGTTCGCGCGAAGCCGGGATCGGCGTCCTCGCCGCCACGCAGGAGCTCGCCGACTTCGATCGCGTCGCGACGGGGCTGCGCGATCAGGTGCTGGGCAACACCGCGTTCAAAGTCGCCCATCGCCAGGACGTTCCCGCGTCGGCGCAGACCGTGGCACAGATGGCCGGCACCGAGAAGCGGTGGGAGTACACCGAGCAGGTCGGCGGCGTGCTGGCCGGCGGCCACTGGGGCCGTCGCGGGACGCGCCGGCTCGGCGAACAGTTCGTGATCCACCCGAACGAGATCAAAACGCTCGGGACGGGTGATGCCGTGCTCGTCTCGAAGCTCCGCGGCGAGGGCGCGAGCACGGTGCGGGTCGCCCCGCCGCCACGCCGGGACTCGCGGCCGAACCGCTCCGGACCCGAGCTCGGATAGTGCTCCGGCTGCCGGCTGCTGGCTGCCGGCGGACGACGGCCCCGGCCCGGACTCCGACTAGGTCGCGCCGCCGCCCGGGGTCACCCGGTAGGCGTCGAACACCGAGTCGATGTTGCGCAGCCGGCTGACCGTCTGATCGAGCGTGCGGGTGTCGGCGACCTCGACGACGAACCGGTTCTTCACCATCGGATGGTTGACCGTGCAGCGCGCCTCGAGAATGTTGATGCCCGCCTCGGAGAAGGTCCGCGTCATGTCTTCGAGGAGGCGGTGGCGGTCCCAGCCGTCGACCTGGAGCTCGACCCGGAAGGCGGTCTGCGCGTCGCCGTCCCACGAGACGGGCGTGAACCGGTCGGGGTCCTTCTTCAGCATCACGGCGTTCGGGCAGTCCTCGCGGTGAATCGTGATGCCGCGCCCGAGGGATATGTAGCCGACGATCGGGTCGCCGGGGACGGGCCGGCAGCACTTCGCCAGCCGCAGCATCACGTCGTCGACGCCCGGAACGGTGATCCCGTATCGCGTCGAGGACACCGTCGCGCGCGAGCGCCGCCGGCGCGTCTGCAGCAGGTCGTCGGTCGCGGTCGGCTGCGAGTCCGCGGCCTCGCCCTGCTTGAGCCGCTGCAGCACCTTGTTGACGACCACCTTGGGCGACACCTTGGCGGCGCCGAGCGCGATGTAGAAGTCGTCGGCCTTGCGGAAGCCGACCTCGCGGATCACGTCGGCTAGCAGCGAGGAGCCGACGATCTTCTGCGCCGGCAGCCCCTGCTTGCGGAGGTGCTCCTGGAGCAGCTCGCGGCCGGCGTGCTCGGTGTCGCGCCGGGACTCGGCCTTGAACCACGCCTTGATCTTGTTGCGCGCGCGGGTCGTCTTGACCAGCGCGAGCCAGTCCCGCGAAGGGCCGCGCTCGCGCTTGGAGGTCAGCACCTCGACGATGTCGCCGGAACGCAGCTGGTAGGAGAGCGGCACGATCTTGCCGTTTACCTTGGCCCCGACGCAGCGGTGCCCGACGTCGGTGTGGATCTCGTAGGCGAAGTCCAGCGGCGTCGAGCCCGCAGCAAGCGACTTGACCTCGCCCTTCGGCGTGAACACGAACACCTCGTCCTCGAACAGGTCGACGCGCAGCGTCTCCATGAACTCGCGAGGGTCGGCCTCGTCCTGCTGCCAGTCGAGCAGCGACCGCAGCCACTTGAGCTTGCCCTCCGGGTCCTGCTTGCGCCCGGCGGCCTCGCCGTCGCCAGGGACCTCCTTGTACATCCAGTGCGCGGCGATCCCGAACTCGGCGAGGTCGTGCATCTCGCGGGTGCGGATCTGGATCTCCAGCGGACGACCCTCGGGCCCGATCACGGTCGTGTGCAGCGACTGGTACATGTTCGCCTTGGGCATCGCGATGAAGTCCTTGAACCGCCCGGGCAGCGGCTTCCACAGCGAGTGGATCACGCCGACGGCGCCGTAGCAGTCCTTGACCGAGCCGACGATCACGCGCATCGCGGTCAGGTCGTAGATCTCGTTGAACTCCCGCCCCTTCTTCGTCATCTTCGAGTAGATCGAATAGAAGTGCTTGGCGCGCCCCGAGATCTCGGCGTCGATCCCAAGCTCGTCGAGCTCCTTGTTCAGGTAGTCGCCGGCCTGGTTGACGTAGCGCTCGCGCTCGGCGCGCTGCTGGGCCACGAGCCCCTTGATCTCCCGGTACTTGCGCGGGTGCAGGGCCTGGAACGAGAGGTCCTCGAGCTCCCACTTGATCGCGTGGATACCAAGGCGGTGGGCGATCGGCGCGTAGATGTCGAGCGTTTCGCGCGCCTTGTCGATCTGCTTCTGCTTGGCCATCGCGTCGATCGTGCGCATGTTGTGCAGGCGGTCGGCGAGCTTGATCAGGATGACGCGGATGTCCGTCGCCATCGCGACCATCATCTTGCGGTAGTTCTCGGCCTGCGCCTCGTCGCGCGACTGGAACGTCAGCCCGGTGAGCTTCGTGACGCCGTCGACGAGGCTGGCGATCTCTTCCCCGAACGCCTCCTGCACTTCCTCAAGCGATGCCGAGGTGTCCTCGACCGTGTCGTGCAAAAGCGCGGCGCACAGCGTCTCGGTGTCGAGCCGCATCCCCGCGCAGATCTTGGCGACGCCGACGGGATGGATGATGAAGTCCTCGCCGGACATGCGCCGCTGGTCGGCGTGGTGGACGCACGCGTACACGAACGCCTCCTCGACCCGGTCGCGATCGATCGGCGTGACCGCCTGGTCGGCGTGCTCCTCGACGATCGCGAACAGGTCCGACAGCAGCCGCTGCTCGACCGCCGTCAGCTCAGCGCGCTCGACCGTGCCCTGGGCGCGACCGCTGACGCGGTCCACGGGCGCCCGCGACGGCGGAATCAGGGCCGTCGGGCTGGGCTGCTTGCCATTGGATTTGCGCTGCTGAGGAATCGCCGTCCGTCCTCGTGTCGCCTTGTGTACACCCTGAACGCCTGCGAGCGCTCCAGCTCTGTGCGAGTGGCGCCCGCGACGGCCAGGGCCGGCAGATCCCTGTCGAGGCTGACGAGCTCCAGCTCCGCGAGCACCCTGATCAATCTCCCCGCGAGCCGCGCCGGGCGGCCCCGCGAGCCTTCGCCGCGAAGCAGTCGCTCGAGCTCCTCACCAGCCACCCTCTCCCGAGACCTGAGGTCCCGGTAGAGAGCCACGAGCGAGGCCCGAAGACCGTACTCCAACTCGTGCATCTGCTGAGCAAAGCGTAGCTCAGCGTCGCCCCATCCCACGTGGGTAAAGCCGCTACCTGCTCGTAGCGCCGCCGCCTGAGTCTCGGCCGCGGGTGGGTCGAGCGCGACCACGTGCTCGAACCGCTCGGCCGTCTCGGGCGCGCGCTCGAGCGCGTCGTGGGAGATCAGTGAGAAACCGCCGACCCGCGCGCCGAGCCCGTCGCGCCTGCGATCGACGTCGGCGCACACGGCGAGCACCTCCGACCCCGAGGCGAGCGCGTCCGCGAGCACCGCGAGCGGACTCTCTCCGCGGCGGTCGATCACCGTTCGGGCGCCCTCCTCGCGGACCGTATCCGGCGAGTCGCCAAGCGCGCGATCGAGCTCCTCGAACACCGCCTCCAGGTAGGGGTCGCGCTCGCCGAGCACGAGGATCTGCTCGGGGACGCAGCCCCATGCCTCGCGAAGGACGAGCCTCGGCTCGACGGTGCCGTTCCAGGTGTTGCGCTCGAGCCGGAAGGTCGCGTCGGCAGGTTCACCGTCGGCGACGGGCAGCCGGCCGTCGCAGCCGAACGCGACCGCTGGGGTGCGCGCGCCACCCGCGCTGACCACGAACCTGACGTGGCGCCCCTCCTCCCCCATCGTCCGCAGCTCGCCGAGCCGTGCGCCGGGCACGAGCAGCCGCGGCCTCGGGTTGCCGATGCCAGTCGGCTCGAGCCGCTCGAGCTCGTCCGCGAGCCCGAGCCCCAGCTCCGAGCCCGAGACGATCGCGTCGACCCGCTCGACCGGCTGGAGCATCTCTGCGGTCAGCACCGACGCGGCGTGGCGCTCGAGCGCGTCCCGGAGCCGCTCGACGCGCTCGGCGCGCACGGTCATCCCGGCCGCGGCGCGATGACCGCCGTAGCGCTCGAGCTCGGGCGCGCACGCGTGCAGCGCCTCGAGCAGGTCGAACCCCGGGATGCTGCGGGCCGAGCCGTGGGCCTCCCCGCGCTCGCTGTCGAGTGCGAGCACGACCGTGGGGCGGTGGTGGCGCTCGACGATCCGGGAGGCGACGATCCCGACGACGCCCTGGTGCCACCCCTCGCCGGCGAGCACGAACGCCGGGCGATCCCCGAGCTCGGCGACCTGCGCCTCGGCCTCCCACGTGATCCGCTGCTCGACCGCGCGCCGCTCCGCGTTCAGCTGATCGAGCTCGTGCGCTATTTCCTGCGCGCGCTCCGGGTCCTCCGTGAGCAACAGCTCGAGCGCACCGTCAGCGCGCCGCAGCCGCCCGGCCGCGTTGATCCGCGGCGCGAGCCGGAAGCCGAGCGCCTGCGCGTCGAGCGCGCTCGGGTCGGCCCGCGAGACCTCCATCAGCGCCCGCAGCCCCGGCTTCGCGGTGCGGGCGAGCGTCGCGAGGCCGGCGCGGACGAGTCGGCGGTTCTCACCCTTCAGCGGCATCAGGTCGGCCACGGTCGCGAGCGCGACCAGCTCCACATCCTCGTCCGCGGTCGGCGCGCCGAGCGCGAGCGCGAGCTTGTAGGCCACACCGGTCCCGCACAGATCGGCGCACGGATATCCGCACACGGCCGGATGCACGATCGGCGCGCCCGGAAGCAGGCCGTCGGCGCGCGGGTGATGGTGGTCGGTCACGACCACGTCGATCCCCGCGGCGGTCGCGGCCGCGACCTCGTCGACGGCGGTGATCGCGCAGTCGGCCGTGATCAGCAGCCGCGTGCCGCGCGCGTGGAGTCTCTGCACGGTCGCCGCGGATAGCCCGTAGCCGTCCTCGGTTCGCGACGGGATGAACCAGTCGGCGTCGCCGCCGAGCTCTCGCAGCGCCCGGACGAGGACCGCGGTCGCGCACACGCCGTCGACGTCGTAGTCGCCGTGGATCGTGATCCGGGTGCCGGCGCGGATGTGGCGGCGGATCGTCGCGAGCGCCGCGTCGATGCCTGCGAATCGGTCGGGCGCGTGCTGCTCGCGCGCCTCGAGGAAGTCGCGGGCGTGGCCGGGGTCGGTGAGCCCGCGGCGGACGAGGATCTGCGCGAGGACGTGGCCGATGCCCAGGGCGCGCTCCAGGGCCAGCGCCGCGCGGAGGTCGTAGGGCGGGATCTCCAGTCGGGGCTGGGGCGGTTTGGAGGGTGCAGGCGTGCCATCGAGGACCCGGAGGCTGGGGCGGGAGTCCGGCTGGGGGTCGGACTCGTTGCCGGGCTCCGAGTCAGGCTGGGGAAGCAATGCGGGTTCTGCCATCGCGGACGCAGCCTAGGTACGGGTGCCGACGGATCGGGGATCGGCCGGCCGGCAGGCACAATGGTTGTGCGGAGCGTCACGAGGATGAGACAAAGCGCGGCCAGCACGACACACCCCTCTGCCAAGGGCGAGGTGTGTCGTATGAGCGTCGATATCCGCGGCTGGGATGACACACCCCCGCCCGGTGAGAGGGGTGCGTCATGTGAGCGTCGGTCCCGGAAGGCGCTTCAAGCCCCGCGTCCCCCAGGCCGATGCAACCGCAGCATGCGCCGCCTCCTCGTTGCCATGTCGTTCGCGCTCATCCTCGCCACCGCGTCGAACGCCAGCGGCCACAGCACCCTCCCCCTCCCGCTCCCCGCCGGCTGGCCCCACCACCTCCTCCTCGGCGTCGCCGACCAACCAGGGGGCGCCGGAAGACTGAGGCGCCACGCCCGCTTCGACGCCCGCTACCAGTACCTCTCGGGCGGCGTCAATACCGGCGGCGGCTGGGCGACGTGGAACGCCGGCGCGAGCTTTGCGTCGCGCTACGTGAACGAGTCGATCGCGGCTCACATGATCCCCGTGCTGACCTACTACCAGCTGCTCCAGTCACGCCCGGCGCTCGGTACCGATGAGCTTCACAAGGACCTCTCGAACCTTCGCAACCCGGCCACGATGGCCGCCTACTGGGCCGACTGGACACTGCTGCTGCGGAGCATCGCGGCTCCCTCCGCCCGGCACCTCGTCGTCGTCCACGTCGAGCCGGACCTGTGGGGGTACTTCGAGCAGGCGCACGCCGTCGGCCTCGCTCGCTCGTTCGCTCGCCGCCTGGTCGCGCTCCGCGACCGGTTCGCGCCCCACGTCGTGCTCGCGTGGCACCTGAGCGTGTGGGGGACGAACGAGGACCCGACGTACTCGAAGCCCGCGCTCGCCCACATGGACCGGCTCGCGGCCAAGTCGGCGGCGTTCTACGAGAGCCTCCACACCAGGTTCGACCTTGTCTTCAACGACGTCACCGACCGCGACGCGGGCTTCTACAAGGTGATCGAGGGCAACCCGAGGACGGCGTGGGGCCCCGCCGACTTCCGCCGCCACGATGCGTACATCGCCGGCTTCACCCGGCGCACGCGCACGCCGGTCGTGCTGTGGCAGCTGCCGCTCGGCAACACGACGCTGAACAACACCTGGGACCACTTCCGCGACAACCGCGTGCAGTGGTGGCTCGGGAACGGGTCCGCCCCGCACCTGGCGACGACCCGCGACTCGGGCGTGGTCGGACTGCTGTTCGGCGGCGGGGCGGACGGGACGACCAGCCCGCAGACCGACGGCAGCCTGTTCTTCCGGTCCTCAGCGCGATATCTCGCACACCCGCTGGCGCTGAACGAGTCGCTCTAGGGCCTGGACGCCCTCGGGCGGCCGGGACGCCCTCAAGCGGGCCAGACGCTCTCAGGCGGGCAGACGCCCTCAGACCGTCTCGGGGCCTGGCGCCCCGAGACGCTCGCGCCGGAGTCCCTCGAGGTACACGAGCGCCAGCGCGATCAGCGTGCCCGGGATCGCCTCGAGCGCGGTGGCGATGTGAGTGTCGTGCCGACCGGGGATGTGGAACCCGTTGACGATCAGGCCGAACAGCACGGCGCCGACCAGCGCCGCGATGAACGCGCCGACGATCCCGCCCCAGTAGTGGTCGGGCAGCCAGATCGTGAAGTGCCAGAGCGCGAGGCCCATCATCACCCACGCGAGCATCCCCATCGCTAGCGCTTCCTCCCGTGCCGTCGCGTCGTGCGGCGGGACTTCGACGCCCCGCGCGACTTCTGCACCGGCGAGACGCCCTCGTTCTCGGCGACGTCGGGGGCCGGCGCGGGCGGTCCGGCCTCGGCCTCGTCGGCGGGCGCCTTGGCGGCGACGTCGCCGTCCGGCTCGTGCTCGGGCACAGGCGGCGGCGCCGGCCGCGCGGGCGCGGGCTTGGGCTTCGGCTTGGGCTTCGGCTTCGTCAGCGTCGAGGTGCGACGCGACGGGGTCTCGGGCTCGACCTCGAGGTCGCGCTTCATCTGCTCGAACTCGGCCGCCGAGACCTTGTCAGGATCGGGGGTCGTGAGCCGGCCGGACCGCGGCTTCTTCGCATCGGGTTCGATGTCGGCCCCCGAGTCGGCGTACGCGGGAACCCGTCCGAAATCCTCCTCGATCCGGTGTCGGCGCGAGCGGTACTGCGGCTCGCGCTCCTTCCAGTGGGTGAGCACCGGCGAGGCGATGAAGATCGACGAGTACGCGCCCGACGCGACGCCGATCATCAGCGCGAACGCGAAGTCCTGGAGCGTCGAGCCGCCGAACGCGAGCAACGCGATGATCGGCAACAGCGTGCACGACGTGGTCGCGATCGACCTGGTCAGCACCTCGGACATCGAGCGGTTGACGATCTGCGAGAACGCGGCGCGCGGCATCCGCGGGATGTTCTCGCGCACCCGGTCGAACACGATGATCGTGTCGTACAGGGAATAGCCCAAGATCGTCAGCAGCGCGGCCACGGTCGCTACGGTCACCTCCCGGCCCAGCAACGCGTAGACACCGGCGGTGATCAGCAGGTCGTGCGCCAGCGCGATCAGCACGGGTACCGCGAACTTCCACTCGAACCGCAGCGCGACGTATGCCGAGATCACGAGCAGCGAAGCGATGATCGCGACCACGGCGCTGTTGGCGACGGTCTTCCCGAACGTCGGGCCGACCGAGGTCTCCTCGGGAGGCGAACGCAGACCGAAGTGCGACTGCAGCGCGCTTCGCACCGCCGCGAGCTGGGCGGGTCGCAGCTGCTTGGACGAGATCTGGAACACGTTTGGCCCGAGCGCCTTGTTGGAGACCTGTTGCACGGTGACGCCGGCCGCCCCGGCCGAGGAGACGACGGAGGAGACCTGCGACTGGCTCGCGTTCTGCACGAGGCTGGCGGTGACACGGCTCCCGGAGGTGAAGTCGATTCCGAGGTTCAGTCCGCGTCCGCCGATCGCGAGCGCGCCGATCAGCAGGATCACGCCCGACATCGTGAAGAAGTACCGGGATGCCCCCATGAAGTCGAAGCGCCAGACCCGCTTCTTGCCGCCCGCGCCGAGCGCCGACGGGTGCGAGATCAGCTTCGAGCGGCCCATCGTCGAGAGGATCGCCTGGGTCGCCATCACCGCCGTGAACAGCGACACGAAGGTGCCGATCCCGAGGGTGAACGCGAATCCCTGGACCTCGGAGGTCGCAAGCACGAACAGGATGAACGCGGTCATGATCGTGACCACGTTGGCGTCGATGATCGCCGTCAACCCCTTGCGATAGCCGATCGCGATCCCCTGGCGGATCGATCTGCCGCCACGGATCTCCTCTTTGACGCGCTCGAAGATCACGATGTTCGCGTCTGCGGCGACGCCGATCGTCAGGATCAACCCGGCGATCCCCGGCAGCGTCAGCGTGATCGGGATCAGCTTGATCAGCGCGTAAAAGTAGAGGGCGTAGACGAGCAGGCCGCCAACGGCGATCACGCCGAGGACGCGGTAGTAGAGGACCAGGAACACCGCGACCACGAGCAGCCCGATCCCACCCGCGAGCAGCCCCTGGTGGAGCGCCTGCTTCCCGAGCGTGGCCGACACCTGCGACTCGGAGATCAGCTTCAGGTTGATCGGCAGTGCCCCGAGCTTCAGCTGCTGGGCGAGCTGATTCGCCGTGTCAACCGTGAAGCCGCCCTGGATCTGGGCACCGTTGGTCCCCGGAATCCCATCCGGGTTCTGCTTGAAGTCGATGAACGGGACCGTGACCAGCTGCGTGTCGAGCGCGACCGCGAAGTGCTGGTCGAGCGCGTGTCCGAGCCCGGAGACGAGGTCGCCGCGGTGGGCGATCTTCGCGGTGACGTTCTGGAACTCGGTCGCGCCCCTGCCGGAGAAGCCGAACTGGACGTCCGGCTGGCCCGACTGGTCGGTCGACCCCTGCGGGTTGCTGATGTCCTGGCCGAACAGCGCCGCGTTGTCGCGGAGCACGTAGTACTGGCCGTTCGCCGCGCCCCACGGGATCGTCTGGCCGTACTTGGGCGTCGAGGCCTGGAGCACGACCCATCCCTGCGGGACCGTCAGTACCTGCCCCTCGGACGCGGTGACCCCGGTGGGCAGCCCGGCATACAGGTCCTGGACGTTGTCGGCGGGCCCCGACAGGTAGCAGTGCTGTCCCACCACCGGCGTCGTGCCCTTGTCCTTCGCGGCGGTCTTGCAGGCCTGGCTCCCGGGCGCCCCGAACATGAAGTACTCGGCGCCCCGGCGCGCGTTCGTCTTCGAGACCCATTTCTGCTGCTGGGAGGCGAGCTTCACCGCCTGGTAGAGCCCCATGCTGCCCGCTCCCGCCGACCCCGGCGACTGGGATCCGGCCCCCTGGCTGATCTCGGTCGCGGTCGGGTCCTGAGTCTGCAGCAGGCTCGCGACCGGCTTTCCGCTCGGTGTCAGGGCGTTCGCCTCCCAGTCGTAGAAGGCGAGCCGGGCCGTGGTGCCCATCAGCTTCTCCGCGCGGGCGGTGTCGGTCACGTTCGGGAGGCCGGCGGTGATCTGATTGCCGCCGGAGGTCTGGATCGACGGCTCCGAGACGCCGAGCTGGTCGACGCGCTGGCGCATCGTGTCGACGGCCCGTGTCAGCGCATCCTGTGTGACCACAGGCGTTTGGGGCGTCGGTTGACCCTGGTAGACGAGTTGGACGCCGCCCTTGAGGTCGAGGCCCAGCTGCGTGGGCTTGGAGGCGATCACGAAGATCGACGCCGCGATCAGGCCGACGACCAATGTCAGGATGAAGACGTTCCGCTGACGGTCAGTCATCGCTCCGGCCTGATGCTAGTGCCCCTGCGCCCCGACAGCGGCCGTCAGCGGCCGTTCGTCGGCGTGAGCACCACCAGCACCCCGCCCTCCTCGTCGTCATAGGCGGGGAAGATGTCGGCGACGGCCCGGGCCGGGAGATCGCCGTCGGCGTGGACTCCCACGGCCTTTCGCTGGACGCGGACCTCCCATTCGAGCGCGGTCTGGACGTGGTCGGTGCCGTCGTCGAACTGGAGTCCGAGCACATCCCCGATCGGGCGTCCGATCGCCTTCTCGGTGGTGAGCCCGGTGAGCTCGAACGAGCCCTTTCCGCAGTCCACGATCCGGCCGTCGCCGTCGCACGCGAAGAACGCCGCGTTCGGCGCCGGGTAGTAGTCGTCGAGCAGCTCGAACAGGTACGCGAATCCGCACTTCTCGCAGCCCCGGGCCTCCCCGGGCCTGAACGCCACGGTCCGCTCCGGCGCCATCGAACGGTGGCCGCAGTGAGGACAGATGAAGTAATGCTCGCGCGCCATTGGCGGATCAGGATACCCAGGGGGGTTTGAGAGCCACGTAAGAACGTTTGGGGGGAGCCCACGCCGCTCCGGGGCGCGCGACGCTTCGCGAGCGCGCCAGGAGCGGCGTGGGCTCCCCGACCTCTCACCGGCTCACCCCTACGGGCGCTCCTGGCTTAAAGCAAAGCCAGCGGGCCCGGGGGTTGCATGCCTAGGTGTTCGAACGCGCGCTTTGTTGCTTGGCGTCCGCGCGGCGTTCTTTCGATCAGGCCTTGCTGCAGCAGATATGGCTCGTAGACGTCCTCGATCGTGTCCTGTTCCTCGCCTACGGCCACGGCGAGGGTTGAGAGGCCTACGGGGCCGCCGCCGAACTTCTCGCAGATCGCGCGGAGGATTTCGCGGTCCAGGCGGTCCAGGCCCTGGTGGTCGACCTCGAGCATGTCGAGCGCCGCGCCGGCGACCGGCGCGGTGACGACGCCGCTGCCACGGACCTCGGCGTAGTCGCGCACGCGGTTGAGCAGGCGGTTGGCGACCCGGGGTGTTCCGCGGCTGCGGGCCGCGATCGCCTCCGCCCCGAGCTTGTCGATCTCGACTTCGAGCAGCCGCGCGGAGCGGAGCACGATCTTCGCCAGGTCGGTCGGCGCGTAGTGCTGGAGCCGGTGCTGGATCCCGAACCGGTCTCGCAGCGGGGTGCTCAGCAGACCGGTCCTGGTGGTCGCGCCGATCAGCGTGAACGGCGGCAGGTCGAGCGTCACCACGCGCGCCCCGGCTCCCTGCCCGACGGTGATCGGCAGCGCTCCGTCCTCCATCGCCGGGTAGAAGGTCTCCTCGAGCGCACGCGGCAGGCGGTGAATCTCGTCGACGAAGAACACCGAGCGCGGCTCGAGCGCGGTCAGGAACGCGGCGACGTCGCCCTTGCGCTCGAGCGCGGGTCCGGCGGTCTGGACGAACGAGACCCCGAGCTCGTGGGCGACGATCTGAGCGAGCGAGGTCTTCCCCAGCCCGGGCGGGCCCGCGAGCAGCACGTGGTCCAGCGGCTCGTGACGGCTCGCGGCGG
Organism: uncultured Solirubrobacterales bacterium; assembly: GCA_963770735.1. Lineage (GTDB taxonomy): Bacteria > Actinomycetota > Thermoleophilia > Solirubrobacterales > Solirubrobacteraceae > Palsa-465. Next base: position 763,729 of record CAVYRB010000004.1, read on the forward strand.
CCTCGATCGAGACGGCGAGCTGCTCCTTGACCGCCTCCTGGCCGATGAAGTCCTCGAGCCGACGGGGCCGCAGCGAGCGGTCGAGCTCGTCCTCCGGGAGCTCCTCGGGAGCGTGGACGCGTACCTCCGGGCCGCTCACCTCCGAGCCGTCCTCAGCGCCTCGGAGATCAGGTCCTCGACCCGCTCGCCGGTGACGCCGTCGAGCAGCCCGTCGGCCTCCTGCGTGCTGTAACCGAGCTCGACCAGGCCCTCGCGGGCGAGCGAGCGCGGGTCGTCGCGCCGCGTGATCCGAATCGGCTGCTCGGGGATTACCGCGGAGACCTTCTCACGCAGCTCGACGATGATCCGCTCGGCGGTGCGCTTGCCGATCCCCGGTACGGCCTGGAATCGGCCCGTGTCCCCCGCCGCGAGCGCGGACACGAGCTCGGCCGGGGGCCCGCCGGAGAGGACCGCGATCGCGACCTTGGGCCCAACCGACTGCACCGAGAGCAGCATCTGGAACAGCTCGCGCTCCTCCTCGGTCGCGAACCCGTACAGCTGCAGCGCGTCGTCACGGACCACGAGCTGCGTGTGCAGGGTCACGTGCTCGCCGACGGCCGGCACGTGGCTGAGCGTCTCGGCCGAGACGGTCAGCTGGTAGCCGACACCGCCGCAGGAGACGACCACGTAGCTGGCGCGCCTGAGCGCCACCTCGCCCGAGATCAGCGCAATCACGAAGCAGCCACCGCCTTCGCCAGCGGCGCGCGGTTGAGGTCGCAGACCGCGACCGCGAGCGCGTCGGCAGCGTGATCGGTCGCGGGCGGCTCGGAGAGCCCGAGCAACCGGGTGACCATGTGCACGACCTGGTGCTTGTCGGCTCGCCCGTGACCGCAGACGGCTCCCTTGACCTGCTGTGGCGTATACGAGCGGGCGGGCAGGCCGCGCTGCCCGGCGGCGAGCAGGACCACGCCGCGGGCCTGGCCAACGGCGAACGCGGTGCGGGCGTTGGCACCGAAATAGAGCTCCTCGACGGCCACCCCTTCGGGCTGGTGACGGTCGAGCAGCTCCGCGACTCGGGCGTGGATCTCGGCCAGCCGCAGCTCGAGCGCGACGCCGGGACGGGTCCGGATCACGCCGCCGTCCAGCGCCCGCAGGCGCGATCCGGCGCTCTCGACCACGCCGTAGCCCGTGTCGGCGGTTCCGGGGTCGATGCCGAGGACGATCATCCGCGACTCATTCTGCGCGGGCGCCCGGACGCCTTCCGGGGCCGTCCGGCGCCGCCGCGCTCGCCCGACGCCCTACCGCCCCACGCAGCGCGTGCTCGACCCCGGCGTCGTCATCCGGTAGACGCGCCAGGGTCCCGCCGTCGCGATCAGCACCTGGCTGGTGAGCCGGTGGTTGATGCGAGGCGCACCCCCATCGATCGAGTCGTGCGGGCCGAGGAACATCAAGCCCTGGTGGCGCATCGAGGTGCCGACCCGGCCGAGCGTGACGTGCAACTTCCACGCGAGCGCCGTCTGCACCGAGTGGTTGACCGCGACGAAGCTCGAACGGCACGGGAACACCGCGTCGTGGCCCCCGACCGCGTTGACCGCCTGGGTGAGCTCGTCGAGCCGCGTGACCGCGCGCGAGGCGATCGGCTCCTGCGCCCGCGCGGTCGAAATCCGCGTGGTCGTGAACGGGATCGAGACGCCGATCAGCACCACCGCGACGACGCCCGCGACGACGAGCGGGCTGCGAGCGTCAGACGTCCGCACCCGGCCTGCCACCAGCAGACCGAGCCGGACAACCGCGGATCCGGCCAGCACGCACGTCAGCGCCGCCGCCGGAAGGAAGAAGCGCTCGAGCCCGGGATAGCCGACGAGCGTCATCCCGACGACGATCACCCACCAGCTGACGATCAGCCCCGCGAACGCGAGTGTCAGCCGGTCCCGGGGATCCATCGTCTGCCAGCGCAGTGGGCGCGGGGCCCGCAGGACCGACAGCACCACCGCGACCACCCCGAGGATCAGCGCCGGCAGAACCTGCAGGTCGGCGCCGCGGCGGAGCACCTCGACGAACGGGTCGCTGCCGAGGTGGCCGTTGTACTCGTGGGCGTGGGACGCGGCGAGCAGCGGCTGGCCGGTGCTGATCCACGGCGGCACGAACCAGCCGACCGGGACCGCGACCAGCCCAACGATAACCAGCACGCGCAGTCGCGGCTGGCGGATCCACAGCCAGACCGCGTAGACGAACAGCAGCGGCCACGCCTCCGGGCGGAGCAGGCCGGTGGCGACGCCGAGGATGAACGCGGTCGCGTACCGCTTGTCGAGGTGACGGTCGATCGCCCACAGCGCGGTGCCGATCAGCATCGGCTCCGAGGTGCCGCGAAACATGTAGTAGAACCAGTCCTGGGTCAGCACCACGCCGACGACGGCGACGATTCCGGCGACGATGCTCCACCCCGGCTCGTCGGTGATCCTCGACGCGAGCCGGTAGGCGGCGACGAGCCCGAGCAGGCCACCGGCGCGCGCGGCGATCACCCACAGCGTCGGGCCCGCGCCGCCGAACACCCCGAACACGGCCGTGAATACCACCGGCAGCGGCTTCCACGAGGGCCCACCACCGACGAAGAAGCTCAGGTGCGGGTCGAACACCTCCCTCCCCCAGACGATCCACGACCAGGGGTCGTAGCTCGCCACGGTCGGCAGCACGGCGGCCGACAGCGCCGCCAGCAGCACGCATACGACCGTCGAGGCCAGGAACGGGTGCTCGCGGACCGCGGTCAGAGACGGGCGTCCCCGCACCGCGACCGGAGAGCCGACGCCGGACATCGGCTACGGCGAGAGCCGGCAGCGCACGAGCGTCGCGATCACGCGGAAGCCGTCGACCGCCGTCAGCTTCTTCCCCTCCGACGTGGCGCGGGCGCGATAGTGGACCGGCACCTCGAAGATCCGCTCGCCGCGCTGGACCAGGCGGGCGGTGATCTCGGGCTCGATCGCGAACCCGGGCGAACGCAGCGTGAGGCTGCGGAACACGTCCGTGCGGATCATCTTGTGGCAGGTCATGATGTCGTGCAGGTACACGTTGAACAGCACGTTGCACGCCAGCGTGACGCCCTTGTTGCCGAGCACGAACAGGAACGAGTGGCTGGTGTACCCGTCGAAAGCCCGCACTCCGAAGGACGCGTTGGCGCGCCCGTCGAGCAGCGGCGGCATCAGCAGCGCGAGGTCGCCGGGGTCGTACTCGAGGTCGGCGTCGAAGATCGCGGCGTACTCGCCGCCCGCCTCCGCGAGGGCGGTCTGCACCGCGGCGCCCTTGCCCCGGTTCTCGGGGTGTTCGAACAGGCGCACGCGCCCGTCCCAGTTGCCATTTCGCAGGATCTCGGTGGTCCCGTCGGTGGAGCCGTCGTTGACGACGACCAGCTCGAACTCGACCGGGAGCTCCGTCTCGAGAACTTCGGCAATCGCGCGCTCGACACGCTCGCGCTCGTTGTAGACCGGCATCAGGATCGACAGCATCGGAGCGGAGAAGCTAGCGAACAGCGCCCCGATTGGAGATCATCCTGCGGTGGACTACGACGCGGCCGGGCTGCTCGATGGACTCGACGAGCGCGAGCGAACTGCCCGCATCAAGCTGCTCGACCAGCTGCTCGCGGACGGCTTCAGCGAGCAGGAGCTGATAGCGGCGGTCGCCGAAGACCGGCTCGCGCTGCTGCCAGTCGAGCGCGTGCTCGGAGGGAAATACACGGCGGCGGACGTCGAGGAGCGCACCGGCGTCCCGGCGGCGACGCTGCTCCGGATCCGGCGGCTGATGGGCCTGCCTGAGGCGGGTCCCGACGAGCGCGCGTTCGGAGACGAGGATGTGGCGGCGGCGCAGTCGACGCGCCTGTTCTTCGACACGGGGCTCGGCGAGGAGGCGATCGTCACGATCACGCGGGTGCTCGGCGAGGCGATGTCGCGGCTGACCGCGACCACCACCGCCGCGTTTGCGAGCGCGTTCCTCGAGCCTGGCGACACCGAGGAGGACGTCGGCAGGAGGTTCTCGGCGCTCACCGAGGAGCTCGTCCCGGCGATCAGCCCGGTGCTCCTGTCGGCGTACCGGGCCCATCTCCACGAGCAGGTCCGCCGGGCCGTGCTGAGCCGCGCCGAGCTCGAATCCGGGCGGCTCGCGGTCGAACAGGAGCAGGCGGTCTGCTTCGTCGACCTGGTCGGCTTCACCAGGCTGGGTGGCGAGCTCGAAGCCGAGGAGCTCGGCTCCGTCGTGGGCACGTTCTACGAGCTCGCCGCCGATGCGGCCGAGCCGCCGGTGAGGCTCGTAAAGACGATCGGCGACGCCGCGATGCTGGTGAGCCGCGAGCCGAGCCCGCTCGTCGAGGCCGCCCTACGGCTCGTCGACGCGGTCCAGGCCGCCGACCTTCCGGCGGTCCGGGCCGGCATCGCATTTGGGTCGACGTCATTTCGCGCCGGCGACTTCTACGGGCACGCTGTCAACCTCGCCAGCCGGATCACCGGGATCGCTCGGCCCGGCAGCGTGCTGTGCGACAAGTCCGTGCACGACGCAGCGGGCGAGGACTTCGACTGGTCGTTCGCAGGGCGTCACCGGCTGAAGGGGATCGGGGAGTCCGTGCCGGTCTACCGGGCGCGCCCGCCCGGCGCCGAGCGGGCCGGCGAGGCCGACGCTAGGAAGTCGACAGAGCGTCGACGACGAAGACGAGCGGCGAGTTAGGCGGGATCGTGGGCGGGCTGCCCTTTGCCCCGTAGGCGAGGTTCGCCGGGATGATCAACTCGCGGCGCCCGCCGACCTTCATGCCCGGGATCCCCTGGACCCAGCCCGGGATCACGCTGCCAGTCGTCAGCGCGGTGCTGAACGGCTGGTTGCGCTTCCACGAGGAGTCGAACTCCGTGCCGGTCTTGCAGAGGACGCCGACGTAGTTGACGGTGACCGTCTGACCCGACTGGATCGTCGCCCCGGTACCCGGGATCAGGTCCTTCTTGACGAGCGTCTTGGTGCCGCAGTCACTCGGAGTGACCGTCGGCTTCTTCGACAGCTGGGGCGGCACGGTCGGCGTGGTGGCCACCGGCGCCGCGGTCGCGCCGCTCGAGGGCGCCTGCGTGACGCCGGGCGCGGTCGAGCCGCCACACGCGGCCAGTGCGGCCCCGGCGGCGACGGCGCCAAAGGTTGCGAGTACTCGGTTGCGCATCGGCGCGGGAGAGTAGCGAACGCCGATCAGGAGGCGATCCGCTCGAGCACGGCGGCGTCGACGTCGTAGTTGGCGTGGACGCCCCCGACGTCGTCGGATTCCTCGAGCGAATCGATCAGCCGCATCAGCTTGGAGGCGTCCGCCTCGTCGACCGGAACCCGGGATTTCGGGCGCCACGCGACGTCTGCGCTCTCGACGTCGACCCCGGACCCCCGGAGCGCCTCGCGCACCGGCACCAGGTCCCCGGGCTCGGTGATCACCTCGAATACGTCGTCGTCGAGCGAGATGTCGAGCGCGCCCGCGTCGATCGCGGCCATCAGGTCGTCCTCGTCGTAGCGTGAGGCATCGACGACGATCACCCCCTGCTTGTCGAACAGGTAGGAGACGGACCCGGGTTCGCCGAGGTTCCCTCCGTTCTTGGTCAGCAGGTGACGGACGTCGGCCCCGGTGCGGTTGCGGTTGTCGGTGACCGCCTCGATCAACAGCGCGACCCCGCCCGGGCCGTACCCCTCGTACAGCACCGTCTCGAGCTGCTCGGCGTCGACGCCCTCCCCCGTGCCCTTGGCGATCGCGCGCTCGATGTTGTCCTTGGGCATCGACGCGTCGCGGGCCTTCTGGACCGCGAGCGCCAGCGACGGGTTGCCGTCGGGGTCGCCTCCACCCTCACGTGCGGCGACGGTGATCGCTCGCGCCAGCTTCGTGAAGTGCTGCCCGCGGCGCGCGTCGACGACGGCCTTCTTGTGCTTGATCGAGGCCCATTTTGAATGTCCAGACATATCGAATGAGTCTAGTGTCGAGAGGCCGCTTTCCAGGCCTCCGGATGCTCCCGATACCACTCGATCGTCCGCCGCAGGCCCTCCTCGAGCCCGACCTCGGGCTTCCATCCGGTCAGCGACCGGAGCTTCGCCGAGTCGACCCACTGGCGGTCGATCTCCGCAGGCGGCGTCCCCTGCCCACGGATGTCGGGCTCGACGTCGGTCCCGGCGAGCCGGCAGATCGTCGCGACCACGTCCCGGACGCGATGAGGCTCGCCACCACCGGCGTTGTACGCCTCTCCGGCCCCGCGGCCGGTCCCGAGCAGCTCCCAGATCGCGAGATAGGCGCGGACGGCGTCCTCCACGTAGAGGAAATCGCGCTCCGGCGAGCCGTCGGAGCGGATCACCGGCGGCCGGCGCTGAATCGCGGCGCAGACCGCCTCCGGGATCAGCCGTGAGCCATTGACGTCGCCGCCGCCGTACAGGTTCGCGAACCGGGTGACCGCCACTGGCAGGCCGAACGTGTGCCAGTACGAGCGCGCGATCATGTCCGCCGAGGCCTTCGAGACGTCGTACGGGAACCGTGCGGCCAGCGGCTGGTCCTCCCTGTAGGGGAGCTCGTCCTGCGGCCCGTAGGCCTTGTCGGAGGAGGCCACGACAACCCGCTCGGCCCCCTGTCGCCGGCAGGCCTCGAGCACCACCCAGGTGCCGCGAACGTTCGTTTCGAACGTCGACAGCGGGTCGCGGCTCGCGGTCCCGACGAGCGTCTGCGCCGCGAGGTGGAAGACGCTGTCGACGTCGTACTCGTTCAGCGCCCGGGCGACGACGTCCTGGTCGCACACGTCTCCGGAGACGACGTCGACGCGGTCGGCGAGGCCGAGCAGGCTGAGCCCGGAGACGGCCGGCTCGTCGCGCCGCAGCGCGACGACACGGGCGCCCCCGTCGAGCAGGGACGAGATCAGCCACGAGCCGAGCAGCCCGTAGCCGCCCGTCACCAGCACCGATCGGCCGCTCAGCCCCAAAGCTTCCATGGTGCCCGACCCTGCGCCCACAGGTCGTTGAGCTCGACGGCGTCCTTGTAGGTGTCCATGCACTCCCAGAAGCCGTGATGGCGGAACGCCCGCAGCTCCCCGGCCGCGGCGAGCCGCTCGAGCGGCTCGCGCTCGAGCACGCTGTCGGGGCCGAACCGTTCGAGCGTCGCGCTCTGCAGGCAGAAGAAGCCGCCGTTGACCCAGTGATCGCTGCGGGGCTTCTCCGCGAAGCCGCGCACGACCCCGTCACCGTTCAGCTCGGCGACCCCGAACTGGAGAGTCGGGCGAACGACCGTCATCGTCGCCGGTGCGCCGTGATCGGCGTGGAAGCCGAGCAGCGAGTCCAGGTCGATGTCGGCGACCCCGTCGGCGTAGGTCACGCACACCTGCTCGGAGTCGACGGCCTGCCGGGCCCGGTGCAGGCGGCCGCCGGTCGGCGTGTCGGCGCCGGTGTCGAGGCACTGCAACTCCGTCCCATCGGGCCACCGCTCGCCCTCCGCGAACGCCTCGATCTGCTCGCCGCGATGACCCGTCAGCAGCAGAAACCGCCTGAACCCGTGGGCGAGATAGATCTGGATCACGTGCCACAGGATCGGGCGCCCGCCGATCTCGACGAGCGGCTTCGGGACCGCGGGCATGTGCTCCTGCAGTCGCGTGCCGCGGCCGCCGCAGAGGATCATCACGATCGGCTTCACGCGCGGATTATCCGTAGGATCAGGCGTCGTGGGCGCGGTCGCCAATCCGGACATCTTCAAGGCGTACGACATCCGCGGCCTGTACGGCCCCGATCTCGACCCCGAGGTGGCGAAGCTGATCGGCCGCGCGTTCGCGCACGTGATCGCCGACCAGGAGGGAAAGGCGCCGTCCGAGCTGCGGCTCGGACTCGGACGCGACATGCGCCTCACGGCGCCGGAGATGGCGGACGCGTACCGCGACGGGATGACTGGCGAGGGGGCGACGGTGCTCGACGCCGGAATGGTCGGGACCGAGATGCTCTACTACCTCGTCGGCTCCCACGAGCTCGACGGCGGCGCGATGGTGACCGCGTCGCATAACCCAAAGGCCTACACCGGGGTCAAGCTCGTCGGTCGCGGCGCGATCGCGCTGTCCGGCGACGCCGGGATCAAGGACGTGCGCGACCGGATCGAGGCGGGCCTCGGCGAGCCGCCCGGTGGCGGGCACGTCGAGCAGGTCGAGATCACACCTGAATTTCAGGAGGCGGTTCTGCGGTTCATCGACCCCAAGGCGGTCAAGCCGCTGCGGGTCGTGGCCGACGGCGGGAACGGGATGGCGGGGCCGATGGTGGGACCGCTGCTCGAGCGCCTCGGGCTCGACCTCGTCGAGACCTACTGGAAGCCCGACGGCAACTTCCCCGACCACGAGCCGAACCCGCTGCTGCCCGAGAACCGCGAGTTCATCATGGGCGCGGTCGTCGACCACCGCGCCGAGTTGGGAATCGCGTGGGACGGCGACGCGGACCGGTGCTTCTTCATCGACGAGACGGGGACGTTCGTCGCCGGCGACTTCCTGACCGCGCTGCTGGCCGAGTCGATCCTGGAGAAGTACCCCGGCGCCACGATTCTGTACGACGTGCGCGCCAGCCGCGCGGTCGCCGACACGGTAGAGGGCGGCGGCGGGCGGGCGCTGATGAATCGCGTCGGCCACGCGTTCTTCAAGCGGCGTATGCGCGAGGAGCACGCGATGTTCGGCGGCGAGGTCTCCGGGCACTACTACTTCCACGACTTCTACTGCGCGGATTCGGGGACGATCCCGGCGCTCTTGATCCTCGAGCTGCTGTCGCTCCGTGGTCGGCCGATGTCGGAGCTGCTCGAGCCGTACCGGTCGCGATACTTCATCTCCGGGGAGATCAACTCCGAGGTCTCCGACCAGCAGGCCAAGCTCGAGGAGCTGTCCGAGCGCTACGCGGACGCGCACCAGTACCGGCTCGACGGGCTCTCGGTCGAGTACGACGACTGGCACTTCAACGTGCGCCCGTCGAACACGGAGCCGCTGCTGCGGCTGTGCCTCGAGTCGCTGCGCTCGCCCGAGGACATGGAGCGCCGGCGCGACGAGGTGCTGGCCGTGATCCGGGCGTGACTGCGGGCGCGGCTCCGTCGTCCGCCGACGAGGCGCTCGCCCTCGCCCGAAGCGCGCGGATCCACTGCATGCCGATCCCGACGCCGTTCGCGGTCGGGCGGGTGAACTGCTACCTGATCGAGGACGAGCCGCTGACGCTGGTCGACACCGGCCCGAACTCCGGCAAGTCGCTAGACGAGCTCGAGCGCGCGCTCGCCGTCCACGGCCGGACGATCGAGGACCTCGAGCTGATCGTCCTGACCCACCAGCACATGGACCACGTCGGGCTGCTCGAGGTGCTCGTGCGACGCTCGGGCGCCGAGGTCGCCGCGCTCTACCTGCTCGGGCCGTACCTGGCCGACTTCAGGGCGAGCATCTCGGCCGACGACGACTTCTCGCAGGGGGTGATGCGCCGCCACGGGATCCCGGCGGACATGGTCACCGTGCTGGGCGCGGTCGGCGCCGCATTCAGGGCGTTCGGTTCGCGCGGCCGGGTGACGCGCGAGCTGCACGACGGCGATCAGCTGGCGCTGCGCGACCGGACCTTCACGGTCATGCACCGGCCCGGCCACAGCCCGTCGGACACGATCTTCTGGGACGCCCAGCGGCAGATCCTGATCGCGGGAGACCATCTGCTCTCCCACATCTCCTCCAACCCGCTGGTCCACCGGCCACTCGACCCCGGCGCCCCGCCGACCCGTCCGCAGGCGCTGATCCAGTACATCGACTCGATGCTCGCGACCCGCGAGCTGCCCGCGCAGGTCGTGCTCGGCGGCCACGGCGAGCCGATCGTCGATCCGCCGGCGCTGATCGACGAGCGCCTGCGCCTTCACCGACGCCGCGCCGAGAAGATGCTGCGGATGCTCGACCCCGAGCCGCTGACCGCTTACGAGATCGCGGTGCGGATGTGGGGCAACGTCGCGGTCACGCAGGCGTACCTGACGCTCTCCGAAGTGCTCGGGCACCTCGACCTGCTGGTCCGTGACGAGCGCGTCCGCGAGCGCGAACAGGACGGCGTGGTCCGGTTCGAAGCGGTCCGCTGACCGAGCAACGCCGGGGCGCTACGGGCCGGGGTAGGCGGAGGTCCCAGGCCGGACCGGCGAAACCGTCGCGGTCTGGCAGAAGTAGGCCCCGTCCGACAGCGAAACGTCGAGCGTCGAAGTGTCGTTCGGCGGGATCACCTGGAGCTGGTACGCGGTCGTGCACTTGGCGTTACCGGCCGGAACGTGCGTAACTCCGACGCGGAACGAGACGGTGCCGCCCGGCGGCACCGTGAGCGCGACCTTCGGCGCGGGGCCGAAATAGTCGTTGGTGGTGCGCGTCGAGTTGGTCATCAGCGGCGCGCCGCTCTTGTCCAGGAACTGGATCCCGGGGAAGCCCACGGTGCTGCAGGTGGTGCTGCCGGTGTTCTTCAGGGCGAAGCCGAGCAGGCCGTGCCCGGCGGCGCCCTGGCTGCCGAGGAACGAGAGCTGGAGCGTCGACGCCCGGCAGATCGGCGGTCCCGCGGGCGTTGTCGCGGTCGTGCTCTGCGAGGTCTGCGTCGAGGGGGTCGTGGCGGACGTCGTCACCGTGACCGTTTTAGTGGCCGGAGCCGAGGCGGCCGTCGAGCTGCTCGACCCCCCACAGCCGGCTACCACCAGCGCGATGCACGGCAGCGCGAGCATTGCCAGTCGTCGCATGAGGCTGGGTTTCGCCGGACACCCCCGCACCTCCTCCCCATCGTCGGGGGCGGCGCGTGCCACCATTGCGCCGATGAGCACGACCACCCCTCGGCGCCGGAGAACGATCGCCACCGCGCTGGTCGCCAAGCTCGACAGCTGGTCTCCGTTCTGGGGACCGCAGCTGATCGTGGCGTGCGCGATCGCGCTTCAGGTCGCGCTTCCAGAGAGGCTGACCGTTGGGCCGAGCTGGCTGCTTCCGGCGGTCGAGGCCCTGTTGCTGGTCGGTCTGGTGTTCTTCTCCCCACAGCAGCACCTGCGCCGCTCCTCGCTGCGCCGGCGCGTGGCGATCGGTCTCATCGCGCTGGTCAGCGCCGTGAACGCGATCTCGGTGATCCTGCTGGCGCACTACACGCTCCGCGGACACGTGAAGAACGGCGTCGCGCTGACGTTTTCGGGGATCGCGCTGTGGGGGACCAACGTGCTCGTTTTTGCCCTTTGGTACTACGAGGTCGACCGCGGCGGACCCGTCGCGAGGCTGCTCGGCGAGAAGTACTACCCGGACTTCATGTTCATGCAGATGACCGACGACGGAAAGCAGCACGTGCCGCCCGATTGGAAGCCCGGCCTGACGGACTACCTGTACCTGTCGTTCACGAACGCCACGGCGTTCAGCCCCACCGACACGATGCCGCTCACGGCGACGGCAAAGTGGCTGATGAGCCTCCAGGCGATGGTCTCGCTCGTGATCGTGATCCTCGTGGTTGCCCGAGCCGTCGGCATCATCTCGTGAGCCCCCGCATTCCGGGTCCCCGGATTCGCCGGCGGATCGGCTGGGAGCTGATCGTCTGCGGGTGGAATGGCCACATGCTGATCGGGACCGACGCCGCCGAGCTCCGGCCGCGAGGACGCCCTGTTCGCCCGGGAGTACGACGGCTCCCGCTGGTATCGCTGCCTGCGCTGCGACACGTGGGTCCCGCTGCCGCCGCCGGTCGAGCCCCAGCGCGAGCATCCGCCCGACCGGAGCGAGATCGAGATCCCGGCCCGGGGCAAGACGCTCCGCGACAGGATCGTGCTGCGGCTGATCGCGATCGACCGCGCGTTTCACTTCGTAGTGCTGACGCTGCTGGGGATCGTCGTCCTGATCCTCGCCGCGAACCAGAAGGCCGCGCGCGGGGACTTCGAGCGGGTACTCGCTGCGCTCCAGGGCGGCGTGGTCCAGACCCGCGGGCACGTCGGGATCCTCGGCGAGCTCGACAAGCTGTTCTCGCTGCGATCCCGGACGCTCTACGCGGTCGGGATCGCGCTGCTCGCGTACGGCTTGCTCGAGGGGATCGAGGCGGTTGGGCTGTGGTTGGCGAAGCGATGGGCGGAGTACCTGACGCTCATCGCAACCGCGTTGCTACTACCGCTGGAGGTGTACGAAATCGTCAACCGCATCTCGATCCTGAAGCTGATCACGATCGCGATCAACCTCGCGATCGTGATCTGGCTGGTGTACGCGAAGCGCCTGTTTGGCGTCCGCGGCGGCGCCGCCGTCGACGAGCGGCGCCGGGAGGCGTCGATGTCATGGGAGGAGATCGAGTCGACGACGCCAGCTGGATGGAGAGCGGGTGCGCGAGCTCGAGCCTGAGATCCGCCGGGTCGGCGAGCAGCTGGCGGGATCGTTTCCCTCGAGTGCCCGCCATCCCGTCAGGGCGCTCGATGCCCGCGCGATGGACCTCGCCGCCCGCGACCGCGAGCTCCGCGCCGCCCTGTTCCGATTCGTGGACGTCGTTCCCGCCTGCCGCTCGCTCGACGACGTCGCCCGCCACCTGCGGGATTTCGTCGACGAGGTGCCAGACGTGCCGCCGTCGCTGTCGGCGGCGATGCGGATCGCCGACGTCCGCGCGGCGCGGCCGGCGCTCGGCGCGGCGGCCGCCGCCGGCGTCAAGCACATGGCTCACCGGTTCATCGTCGGCGAGACGCCGCGCGACGCGGTCAAGGTGCTGCGGTCCCTGTGGGAGCGAGGCGTCGCCAGCACCGTAGACCTGCTCGGCGAGGCGACCGTCACCCCCGCCGAAGCCGACGTTTACGCGGGGCGGTGCCTCGAGGCGCTCGAGCAGCTCGCCGGCGAGGCGCCTCGCTGGCCCGAGCGCGGCGTGCTGGAGCACGACTCGAGCGGGCCGCTTCCCCGCGTGAACGTGTCGGTGAAGATCTCCGCGCTGACGCCGCTGCTGCGGGCGAACGCGCCCGCGATCGGCGAGCGCGACGCGGCCGAGCGGCTGCGGCCGCTGCTGCGCCGGGCGCGGGAGCTTGGTGCCCACGTCCACATCGACATGGAGTCGCTCGACTCGCGCGAGGCGGTCCTCGAGCTGGTGCTTGATTTGTTGGCCGACACGGAATTCGAGATCGGGCCGTCGGTGGGCGTCGTCCTCCAGGCGTATCTCCGTGACTCGCCGGAGCAGCTCTCGACGGTGCTCGATTGGGCGCGGGCGGGCAGCCGCGAGCCACCGCTCCAGGTCCGCCTCGTGAAGGGCGCCTACTGGGATCACGAGCTGGTCGAGGCGCGCCAGCAGGGCTGGCCGACGCCGGTGTTCGAGGTCAAGGCCGATTGCGACCGGAACTTCGAGGCGCTCACCCGCACGCTGCTTGACGCCCGCCCGCACGTCCGGGTCGCGATCGCCTCGCACAACCTCCGTTCGGTCTCGCACGCGATCGCGTACAACCGCCTGACGGGCGGCGAGGACTCCGACCTCGAGCTCCAGGTGCTGCGCGGCCTCGGGGACGAGCTCCAGGAAGCGCTCGCGGCGAACGGGTTCCGGGTCCGCACGTACTGCCCCGTCGGCGATCTGGTCGCGGGGATGGCGTACCTCGTCCGCAGGCTGCTCGAGAACACCAGCAACGAGTCCTTCCTCCACGAGCAGGCCAGCGGCCGAGCCCTGGAGGAGCTCCTGGTCGCGCCATGACCGAGCCGACGCCGCTGTCGCCGTTCCACAACGAGCCGGTGCTCGAGCTGCGACGGGCCGCGGTCCGCGCAGCGCTCGGCGACGCGCTCGCGCGCGTCGACGCGGTGCTGCCGCTCGACGTTCCGGTGATGATCGGCGACTCGAGGCGTGCCGGGGACGAGCTGCGCTCGACCGATCCGGGTGAGCCCGGGCGGCTCGTTGCGCGGGCGGCTGCTGCGCACGCGGACGAGGTGCTGGCGGCGGTGGCCGAGGCGAGGTCGGGGTTCGACGGGTGGCGCCGGACCCCCGCCCGTGAGCGCTCCGCGGCACTAGTCCGCGCCGCTGCGTGGATGCGCGAGCGGCGGCTCGAGCTCGCGGCGCTCGAGGTGCGCGAGTGCGCAAAGCCGTGGCCGGAGGCCGACGCCGACGTATGCGAGGCGATCGACTTTCTCGAGTACTACGCGCGCGCCGCGATCGAGCTCGACGCCGGGGCGCCCCTGCTGCAGGTGGCCGGCGAGCGCAACGAGCTGCGCTACCTCCCCCGCGGCGTCGCCGCCGTGATCAGCCCGTGGAACTTCCCGATCGCGATCCCGTGCGGCACGACCGCCGCGGCGCTCGCGACGGGCAACACGGTCGTGCTCAAGCCCGCCGAGCAGGCGCCGGCATCCGGGCTGCGGATCGTCGAGGCACTCCGTGCCGGCGGCGTCCCGCCGGCGGCGATCTCGCTACTTCCCGGCGAGGGCGACGTCGGCGCCGCGCTCGTCGGGCACCCGGACATCGCGACGGTGGCGTTCACGGGGTCGCTGGCGGTCGGGCTCGAGATCAACCGGGCCGCCGCCGAGCTGGCGCCCGGGCAGCGCGCGATCAAGCGGGTGATCGCCGAGCTCGGCGGCAAGAACTGCGTGATCGTCGACGCCGACGCGGACCTCGACGAGGCGGTGCCGGGAATCGTCGGATCCGCGTTCGCGTACGCCGGCCAGAAGTGCTCGGCGGCGTCCCGGGTGCTCGTCCACGAGGCGATCGCCGACCGGCTGATCGAGCGCGTCGCGGGCGCGGTCGGGGTGCTCGTCGTCGGGCAGGCCGACGAGCTCGGCACGGAGGTCCCGCCGGTGATCGAGCACGCGGCCAAGGAGCGAATCGACCGGTACGCGGAGCTCGCGGCGTCGGAGGGACGCATCGTCGCGCGGGCCGAGCAGGTACCAGAGCGCGGCTGGTTCTGCGCCCCGACGGTGGCCGTCGACCTGCCGCGGGAATCGGCGGTGCTGGGCGAGGAGGTGTTCGGACCGCTGCTGACGATCGAGCGCGTGCGCGACGTGGAGGACGCGATGGACGTCGTCGACAGCCTCCCGTACGCGCTGACGGGCGGCCTGTTCGCCCGCGATCCGGCCACCGTCCGCTACGTCCGCGAGCGCACGCCGGTCGGCAACCTGTACGTCAATCGGGGGATCACGGGCGCCAAGGTCGGGCGCCAGCCGTTCGGCGGCAACCGGCTCTCGGGCAACGGGCTGAAGGCCGGCGGGCCGGGGTATCTGCTCGGTTTCGTCGAGCCGCAGGCGTTCACGGAGAACACCGTCAGGCACGGGCTCGTGGTCTGAGCCCCGGTCTCGTCAGCTGAGCCGCGGCCTGCCCCGTCCAAGCGCTTGTAACAATTGCGATTTGGGCGATAACTGTCACATAGCACCAGTTATCGCCCAGATTGACCGCTCAACTAGTGGGTCTCGAAGCCGCCCGCCGCGCGCCTTTTTTCGGCCGGAGGTCTTGATTTCCGTCGCCTAGCTGTCGATCATCGCTGGTAGGGGAAATGGTGTTGTCGCCTTCATTCGCGTGGAAGCTGGTACTGGCGGTGGTGTTGGGCGGTGCGATCATCGCGAGCGCCTACGCGAAGGCGCCGCGCCGCTCGTTCCCGGGCGGAGACCTGCGCCGGCTCGTGTTCGCGGCGCTCGTCCTCTACGCCGTCGGGCTGTTCGCGTCGCTCACCCACCACGGCGGGCTCGCCGCGGCGCTGTACGCCACCGGGATCATCGTCTCGGCGCTCGCGGCGTGGCTCTCGCGGGGAAGCGACTCCGGCGGCGGCCCGCCGCCCGGTGACGAGCCCGCCGACGAGCAGCCTCCGCCCGATCCCGACGGCATCCCGCGGTTCGACTGGGTCGCGTTCGAGCGCGAGTTCCGGGCCTACTCGAACGACCGCGAGACGACGACCGGAACCCGCTAGCTCTCGCGTCCGTTCGCGGACAGCAGCAACCGGTGCAGCCGGTCCTCGCCGGTCAGCTCGGGATGAAAGGAGACCGCTAGCACCCGCCCCTGCCTGATCGCGACCGGGTGCTCGTCGACGGTCCCGAGCACCTCGACGCGCTCGCCGGCGTCCTCCACCCACGGCGCGCGGATGAACACGGCGTGGATCGGGCCACCCTCGACTCCGGTGAGCTCGACGTCGGCCTCGAACGAGCGCAGCTGGCGCCCGAACGCGTTGCGCCGGGTGGCGATGTCGAGCACGCCTAGGTGGTCGCGGTCGAGCATGATCATCCCGGCGCACGTGCCGAGCACCGGGGTGCCGGCGTCGATCAGTGTTCGGATCGGCTCGGCGAGCCCCTCGCGCTCGATCCCGAGCGTCATCACGGTCGACTCGCCGCCCGGAATGATCAGCGCATCGAGATCTTCGAGATCGACCGGTACACGGACTTCCCGCGCGTCCGCGCCGAGCGCACGGAGCAGCTTCGCGTGCGCCTCGAAGTCGCCCTGGAGTGCGAGAACTCCGACCCGTTTGCGACCGGCCGCCTGCGTCACTACCAGCCGCGCGGCGCGAGCAGCTGCTCGTCCTCGAGCTTCGAGGTCTCGACGCTCACCATCGGCTGGCCGAGGCCGGTCGACGCCGCGGCAACCCTGGCCGGGTCGCGGAAGTGGGTCGTGGCCTCGACGATCGCACGCGCGCGGCGGTCCGGATCCTCGGATTTGAAGATCCCGGAGCCGACGAACACGCCCTCGGCCCCGAGCTGCATCACCAGCGACGCGTCGGCCGGGGTGGCGATCCCGCCGGCACAGAAGAGGACCACCGGCAGGCGCCCGGCCGCGGCGACCTGGCGAACGAGGGTGAGCGGCGACTGCAGCTCCTTTGCGGCGGTCGGCAGCTCGTCCTCGTCGAGCGTCGAGAGCCTGCGGAGCTCCGAGCGGATCAGGCGCAGGTGCCTGACGGCCTCGACGATGTCGCCGGTCCCCGCCTCGCCCTTCGAGCGGATCATCGCCGCCCCCTCGCCGATGCGCCGGAGCGCCTCGCCGAGATTGGTGGCGCCGCATACGAACGGCACCTTGAACGCCCACTTGTCGATGTGATTGGCCTCGTCCGCGGGCGTGAGAACTTCCGATTCGTCGATGTAGTCGACCTCGAGTGCCTCGAGCACCTGGGCCTCGGCGAAGTGCCCGATCCGCGCCTTCGCCATCACCGGGATCGTCACCGCCTCCTGGATCCCTCGGATCATCTCGGGATCGGACATACGGGCGACGCCGCCGTCGCGGCGGATGTCGGCCGGCACGCGCTCGAGCGCCATCACCGCGGCCGCGCCCGCGTCCTCGGCGATCTTCGCCTGCTCGGGCGTGACGACGTCCATGATCACGCCGCCCTTGAGCATCTCGGCGAGACCGGCCTTGACCGTGAAGGTCGCCTCGTCGCGCGGGGTGTGGTCGTGCGCCGCCATCGGCGCTGAGTGTAGCCCGCGGGTACCCTCCGCCGGCGATGGACACGGCGGTGTTTACGGAGCTGGGCGATGGACGATTCGTTGCATCCGAGCTCGCCCGCGGCCCCTGGGATCCGCGCGCACAGCACGGCGGCGCGCCCGCGGCCCTGCTGATGCGCGAGTTTGAGCGGCTGCCCGCCGAGGACGGCCTCGAGCTCGCGCGCGCGACCTACGAGCTGCTCCGCCCGGTGCCGATCGGCGAGCTCCACGCGCACGCCGAGGTTGTGAGGCGCGGCCGGCGCGTGCAGCTGCTCGAGGGCACGATCGCGACCCCGGACGGGACCGAGGTGGTGCGGGCACGGGCGCTGCAGGTGCGCCGAGCGGATGCTCCCGCCGTCGACGGCGACGGCGCCGAGGCGCCGCCGGGTCCAGGGCACGGCAAGCAGCACGTTTCAGGCGGGGAGGGCTTCACGCCACCGCACTCGCCGATGTTCGCCCCTGACGCGATCGAGATCCGGTTCGTGTCCGGAATCTTCGGCCGCGGGCCGGCGACCGCGTGGTTCCGCCTTCGCGTGCCGGTGGTCGCGGGCGAGGAGCCGACGCCGCTCCAGCGGCTCGCCGCCGCCGGCGACTTCGGCAACGGGATCAGTGCCGTGCTCGACTGGGGCTCCTACGCGTTCATCAATCCCGACCTGACGCTGTACATCGACCGCCCGCCGAGCGGCGAGTGGATCTGCCTCGACGCGCGCACCCGGATCGCGCCCGGCGGGATCGGAAGCGCCGAGAGCGTCCTCTACGACGAGCACGGCCGGGTCGGCCGCGCGATCCAAGCGCTGCTCGTCGCGCCGAGATGAGCGCTCAGGGCCGTGCCGGCTGCTCCTGCTCGCGCAGATAGCTGAGCAGCCCGCCCGCGAGCAGGAGCTCGCGCTCATGTAACGACATATCGTGCGTGAGGGTCAGCTCGACGCCGTCGTCGATCTTCACCGAGATCGTCTCCGAGGCTTCCTCGAGCTCCTTTCGGAGCTCCGGGAACGACCAGCACTGGCCCACCTCCGCCTGCTCGTAGTCGGCCTCGTCGGCGAACGTCAGCGCGGCGATTCCCTGGGCGATCAGGTTGCGGCGGTGGATCCGGGCGAACGACTTCGCGACCACCGCCTCGACGCCGAGGTGCAGCGGCGCCAGCGCGGCGTGCTCGCGCGAGGAGCCCTGGCCGTAGTTGTGCCCCGCGACGATGATCCCGCTCCCCCACTCCTTCAATCGCTTGCGGAACTCGGGATCGCGATGGCGCAGCGTGAACTCGGCGATCGCCGGGACGTTCGAGCGGTAGGCCATCACCTCGACCCCGTCCGGCGCGAGGTCGCCCGTCGAGATGTCGTCCGGCTGGACCGTCGCGACGCGCGCCTCGAGCGAGTCCCCGATCGGGGTGTGCTCCGGTGGGCGCTTGATGTTGGGGCCGCGCGGGATCTCGATCCTCTCCGCCTCGGCCTCGTCCGCCGGCGGGAAGATGTGGACGTCCTCGACGTACGGGCGCAGCTCGGGCATCGGCGCGAGCTCGGGCGCGTCTCCGTACTCGCGGGGATCCTCGATCTTCCCGCTCAGCAGCGACACCGCGGCCACCGCCGGCGAGCACAGGAACACGGAGTCCTCCGGAGTGCCCGAGCGGCCGGGGAAGTTGCGGTTGAAGGTCCGTAGCGAATTTGCGTCCGACGGTGGCGCCTGGCCCATGCCCACGCACGGTCCGCAGACGGGCTCGAGCATCCGCACACCGCCCTCGGACAGCTGGCGGTAGACGCCCGACTCGGCGATCGCCATCAGGATCTGACGGGATCCTGGGGTCGCCGTCGCGGAGATATCGGGGTGGACGATCTGACCGCCGCGGTCGGCGAGCACCGCTCCGGGCAGAGCGAGGTCGGCGTAGCCGGAGTTGACCGAGGAGCCGATGCAGACCTGGGCGACGGGCGTCCCGGCGACCTCCTCGACGCCGACCACGTTGTCGGGGTTGTGGGGCTTGGCGACGAGCGGCCCGAGGGTGCCGAGGTCGATCTCGACTCGATCGTCGTACTCGGCGCCGTCGTCGGGGCCAAGCTCGACGAAGTCCTCCGCCCGGCCCTGGCGCTCGAGCCACTCCCTGGTCTTCTCGTCTGGCGCGAACAGACCGGAGGTGCCACCGAGGTCGGCGACCATGTTGGCGATCGTTGCCCGCTCTGGGATCGACAGATCGGCGGTCCCGGGACCGGTGAACTCGAACACCTTGTTCTTGCCGCCGCTGGCGGTCAGCCGGCGCAGCAGCTCGAGGATGATGTCCTTGGCGCCCACCCACGGTCGGTTGAGCGTCCCGTCGAGGTAGACCTCGACGATCTCCGGGCACGAGATCTCGTACGGATGGCCGCCGAGTGCGACGGCGACGTCGAGTCCGCCGGCGCCGATCGCGATCATCCCCATGCACCCGCCCTGGGTGGTGTGGGAGTCGGCGCCGAGCATCGTCTGGCCCGGCTTGCCGTAGCGCTCCATGTGGATGTAGTGGCTGATCCCGTTCCCAGGCCGCGAGAAGCTGAGACCGTGCTTACGCGCGAGCGCCTGCAGCATCCGATGGTCGTCAGGGTTCTTGTTGTCGAGCTGGACGACGTTGTGGTCGACGTACTGAACGGCGCGGTCGACCTTCACCCGCGGGACGCCGAGCTCCTCGAACTGCATCAGAGCCATCGTCCCGGTCGCGTCCTGGAGCAGCGCCTGATCGATCCGCAGCGAGATCGGGGTGCCGGGCTCGAGCTCGCCGTCGGCGAGGTGCTCGGAGAGGATCTGCGTGGCGAGGTTGGTGGCGATATCTGCAGCCTCCCACGGGAGTGATCTATCTATTCATCTCGGCCGTATCTGGATCGATCGACGCGGCGGCGATCGCGACGAGGCGGCCGTCTGAGCTTGCGACGGCCGCCTCACTCGTCGCCTCGAGCGCGAGGAACGTACCGACCGGCGCCGCGGACTCGAACCGCAGCTCGACCACTGGCGGCGGCGCGTCCGGCCCGGCGGCCAGCGAGATCGCCTCGACCAGCGCGGCTGCGACCACGCCGGGGTGTGCGGTGCCGGGTTCAGGTCCCTGGTGGTCCTGCTTGAGGAAGCAGCGCCCGGCGACGGAGCCGTCCTCGCGCCGCTCGATCTCCGCGAGCAGCCCGAACAGGTTCGCCCGCCCGCAGCCGAAGCACAGCTCGTGGTGGACGAGCGGCCCCTCGGGGCGGCCGCCGGGGCTCACTTCAGCCGGAACGCCTTGATCCGGACGTCGTAAGACTGCGCGTCGCGCGAGTAGACGCCGTAGGCGAGCGCCTGGATCAGGGACAGCAGCGCCGTGTGCGAGCGCAGGAACGCCGGGGTGTTGGACGAGTAGTACAGCCGGATGCGAGCCAGCCGGGCGACCTCCGACAGGGTCGCGTCGGTGATCGCCAGCGTCGGCGCCTTTCGGTGCCGGGCGAGCTTCATCGTGCGGGTGATCAGCGGGTGGGGTCTGCCCGCCGACAGCCCGACCACGAGCGTCCGCTCGTCGATCCGGCTGAGCCGGCCGAGCGCCTCCTGCGAAGGGCTCGCGACGATCTCGGCCCGGAGGTCGAGCAGCATCAGCAGGTGTCGCAGGTAGCTGGCGAAGAACGCCATCTGATCGGTGCCGGCGATCAGGACCTTCTCGGCGGAGACGATCGCGTCGATCGCGGCCTCGACCGAGGATCGCGAGAGCTTGTGCGCGGTGTCCTCGACGTTGACGTGGTCGGCGGCCAGCACCGCCTCGAACTCGGTCTGGTCCAGCGAGAACAGCGGCGCCGCGGTCAGTGTGCCGTTGCCGTCGGGCGCCCGGCGGCGGTACTCGTCGCGCGCCGCCTGCTGAAGCTCCGGGAAGCCCTCGAATCCGAGCGCCTGCGAGAACCTGACGACGGTGCTCGACGACGTGTTGGCGCGGCGGGCGAGCTCCTCGGCCGTCTGGAACGCGGCCTCGTCGAGATGGTCGACGATGTACTGCGCGACATCCTTCTGCGACCGGGAGAAATCCTCGAACCGAGAGCGGATGTAGGCCGACAGCGCCTGGCGCTCGGCGCCCGACGGTTTGGCGGTGGTCGAGGTCGCCATGGCCGACCCGGTGGAGCTGACTGCTTGCTTCATCGGCAGGCGTGTGTTTCGACGCCCGCCCGCACCGTTCCTTCACGACGGCGCGAGGCTCCTAGCCGAGTCTCCGGTCGTGCTCCCTGTTCTGCCTGCGCTCGGCGAGGACCTGGGCGACGATGTACACGATCAGAACGTTGACGATCACGCCGATGCCCACGAACGTGAGCAGCAGGGCAATCGTCTGGCCGGTCGCTTCGTCGGCGGTGATCAGCATCGGCGGTGCGCGGAGCGTACCTGAAGCAGCGCGCCTCCGGCACCGGGGAGCGGCCCGGAGCGAGTGCTAGCGTCGCGCCGCGGCCCTGTAGCTCAGTGGTAGAGCAGCCGGCTCATAACCGGTCGCGCCCAGGTTCGAATCCTGGCAGGGCCACCTCGCCCCGCGCGCGGCCTTGGCGTAGCGGGAGGGGCCGCGTTTCGGCTGCGGGTAATCCGCAATCGAATCAGTTATTTCCGCGGCGGAAATAACGGCCTCCTCCGGATGGATGACATCGCCCCCCACGGCAGTATTCACGTTGCCTTTCGGGAGGCGCCCCACAAAACCTCGCGGCGGGCGATCAGGCTCTTAGCCAATTCTTCTTGACAGAATGTAAATAACGACTACAGTGGGTGTCGGGTGCAGGCGCGGTCGGGGCGATCGCAGGCCGGCATCAGAGCAGCAGTCACTCGATGCAGTCCGAGGACGGGCCCCTCCTGGGGTCGAGTCCACGCTTCCTTGCGGAGGCACAAACGAATACGGACCGGAAGCCGCAAATTGGGGCAGGCCGGGGAAAGCCCAGGGAGGCTCAGCATGATCACGAGGCGTAAGAAGATTTTCGCGGCAGTCGGAACACTTGCCGCACTCGCAGTCGGCGCGATCGCGGTTGCGTACTTCACCGGTGCGAGCGGGTCGGGCACCGGCGCGAGCACGGTCGGCTCCTCGACCGCGTGGAGCGTCGCCGTCAACTCCGGCAGCGCGACGTTCACGCCCGCCGGGTACACCGCCATCTACCCCGGCTCGGGGGTCGAGGCGATCCCGTTCACGGTCAGCAACAACGGCAAGGGCTCCCAGAACCTGAGGACGCTCGCCTACGCGATCAAGAACGACGGCGGCAGCCCGGCCAACGCCGAGACGTCCACGGGCACCGTCATCACCGGCTGCCAGGCGGCGTGGTTCACAGCCACGGGCGACGTCACCAACGCGGCGCTGCCATCAGATCTCGTTGCCGGAGGCACGTACACCGGCAAGGCCGACGTCGCGATGAGCGACTCCGGCACCTCGCAGGACGCCTGCCAGGGCGCCTCTCCCGGCGTCACCGTCACCGCTGGCAGCTAAGGAGACACACGCCTAGCTGGGCCTACGGGCCGCCGCCTCCAGGCGGCGGCCCGTCGCGTCTCACGACCAGGCACGGATCGACGAACTAGCCATGAACGGGACCACGGGACACACATCGGGCGGTCTCCCGACGCGCGCGCGGAGGCGGCGACCGGGGACGATCTCGAAGCTCGCGAAGCGCGCCGGGCTCGTGCTGACGGTCGTCGCAGCGGGCGTTCTTGCCGCGACTGCCCTCGGCGCCTACACGGTCCACAGCGCCGCGCGGCCGAAGCCGCGGTTTGCGGTCGATGTCTCGCCGTCGCGGCGAGAGGTGATCGCAGGCGGGAGCGTGCGCTACAGGATCTCGGTCTCGAGGCGGGGATTCCGGGGGGCCGTCAAGTTCTCGATCACGGGCACGCCGCGGTTCGCCCAGGCTCAGATGGCGGCCGCACGAGGCTCGGCCCGGATGCTGACCGTGGCAACCAGCCGCCGGACGCCGACCGGTCAGTACCGGCTGATGGTTCGAGCCCGCGGCGGCGCCAACCGCAGCGTGATCCCGCTCATTCTCAAGGTCCGCGCCCCCGCGCTCGTTCGGATCGGGATCACGGGCACGGTCACCGGCCTGATGCCCGGGGCGCCCAAATCGCTTGACCTGGTGCTGCGCAACGGGGGCAAGGAATGGCTGTGGGTCACCAGCCTCACGGTGACCGCGACGAGCGTCTCCGCGCCGCGGTCCTCCGCGGCGCTCCCATGCACGCTCTCTGACTTCTCGACGCGACAGCTGTCCGGGATCTACCCGCTCGTGATGCGGCCGTCGAGCACCCAGCGGCTCTCGAGCCTCGGGGTTCCGCCGACCCGACAGCCGCAGGTCGCGCTCGTGAATCGCCTGTACAACCAGGACGGCTGTCAGGGAGCAACCGTGTTGCTCACCTACTCCGCGCGGGGCATCACGATATGAGAGCGCTGCTGAGCCGACGGCTCGGGGCCGCGATCGTGCTCGTCATGGCCGCGAGCGCCGCGGCCGCTTTCGCGTACTTCACCGGAACGCCGGGCTCTCAGGGCGCGGGTGGCAGCGTCGGCGCGCTGTCGGCGCCCTCCGGCGTGTCGGCCGGCACGACGGCCACCCCCGGGACCGTGAGCATTTCGTGGGGCGCGCCGACCACGCCCGATGGCAACCCAGCCAGCTACGTCGTCCAGCGCAGCTCCAACGGCGGCACCACCTGGGGCAACGCCGGCGGGACCTGTCCGACGGCGAGCGGCAGCTTCACCTCCACGACCTGCGCGGACGCCGGCCTCGCCGCCGGCACCTACAAGTACCGGGTGACCGCGTACTGGCACTCCTGGACCGCGACCAGCGCGACCGCTTCGGTGACGCTCACCTACGGTCCCGCGAGCGCCGTCACGGTCGTCTCGGGCGCCGGGCAGTCGGCGACCGTGGGCGCGGCATTCGCGAGCCCGCTCGTCGCGATCGTCAAGGACGCCCAGGGGAACGCCGTTCCGGGCGTGACCGTGACGTTCACGGCGCCCTCAAGCGGCGCCACGGGGACGTTCGCGAACTCGACCGCGACGACTACGGCGACCAGCGCGTCGGGCGGCCAGGCGACCGCCAGCACGTTCACCGCCAACACCGTCGCCGGATCCGGCTACTCGATCACGGCGAGCGCGGGCGGCGCGAGTTCCGCGACATTCAGCGAGACGAACTCCCCGGGCGCCGCGACCAAGCTCGCGTTCACCACGCAGCCCGCCTCGGGCGCCAACATCCAGGCGACCGGCACCGGGTCGTTCTCCGCCGCGGTCGCGGTCGAGGACACATTCGGAAACGTCGAGACCGCCGACTCGACGACGTCGGTGACGCTCGCGCTCGGCACGAACCCTGGCGGCGGCACGCTCAGCTGCACGAACACCGGCGGCCTGACCGTGACCGTCGCCGGCGGCACCGCCAACTACACCGGCTGTGCGATCACCAAGCCGGGCACCGGCTACAAGCTGACCGCGACCAGTACGCCGTCGCGGACGGCGCCGGCGAACGCCAACTCGTTCAACGTCACGCCAGGCAACGCCAGCAAGCTCGCGTTCACGCAGTCGCCGAACAGCTCGACCGGCGGGATCGCGTTCTCGACCCAGCCGAAGGTGACTGTCCAGGACCAGAATGGCAACACCGTGACCGGCGACGCGAGCAACGTCACGCTCGCGATCACGAGCGGCACCGGCACCAGCGGCGCGACGCTCGCCTGCACCGCGAACCCCGTCGCCGCGAGCAGCGGCATCGCGACCTTCGCGGGGTGCAAGATCGACAAGTCGGGCACCGGCTACACGCTGACGGCGACCGACGGCAGCCTCGCGTCCGCGACGAGCTCGACGTTCACGATCTCGGTAGGCCCCGCGGCGAAGCTGGCGTTCACCCAGCAGCCGAACGGCGCGGTCGCCGCCACCGCGTTCGTGACCCAGCCGAAGGTCGCGATCGAGGACGCCGGCGGCAACGTCGTGACCACCAATACCAGCAGCGTCACGCTCGCGATCGGGACCAACCCGTCGAGCGGCACGCTGACCTGCACCACCAACCCGCTGACGGCGACGAGCGGCGTCGCGAGCTTTGCGGCGTGCAAGATCAGCGCCGGGGGCGCCGGCTACACGCTGACGGCGACGGACGGCGCCCTGACCACCGCGACCAGCTCGAGCTTCTCGGTCTACGCCTACTCGGCGGTCGCGGGCAACCAGGCCACCAGCGGGACCACGGTCACGACCAACAGCTTCACGCTCGCCGCGAACACCACCTACCTCGTGTTCGCCTCGAGCAACTCGGGCGCGACCGGCGACAGCGCCACCGTGACCGCGAGCGGATTCACCTCGGCGCCGACCGTCAACGCGATAGGCAATGCCTCCTATGACAACGCCGCGATCGAGTGGGGCGGTTATCTCGTCAACGGATCGGGCACCGGCACGCTCACGGTGACGTTCGCGAAGACGATCAAGCAGGCCTATTTCGAGGTGATCGCGGTGACGGGCGCCGACACCAGCTCACCGGTGGTGCAGAGCGCGTTCGCGAAGATGAGCGGGACGACCGCCAGCAACCCGGCGACCGCGAACCTGTCGGGGGCCCCGGATCCCTCGGACGGCGAGCTGATCTTCTGGAACAGCGCGCAGAGAGTGACCGCGGCGTCGTCATGGTCCTTTTCCTCGACGCTCACCGTCGTAACGAGCACGAACGTCGCCGCCACTAACGGCTCGGTAGGGACGTTCGCCGGCGCGCCGGCTCAGCAGACCGAGTCCCTCAACATGGGCTCGAGCAAGACCTGGGCGACGGTCGCGGTCGAGCTCAACTCGGGCTGACCGCGAGCTGGGCGCGTAGCGCCTTGCGGTCGACCTTGCCGACGTTGGTCAGCGGGACCCCGTCGATGACGTGCACCTCGCGGGGGTACTTGTAGCCGCCGATCCGGGCGCGACCCCACTCGACCAGCTCGTCGGGAGCGACGTCGGCGCCGGGGCGTAGCGACACGAACGCGACGACCTCCTCGCCTGAAACCGGGTCCGGCCGGCCGATGACACCCGCGCTCTCGACCGCCGGGTGCTCGAGCAGCGCGTCCTCGACGTCGCGCGGATAAACGTTGAAACCGCCGCGGATGATCAGGTCCTTCTTGCGATCGACGATGAACAGGTAGCCCTCCTCGTCGAGATAACCGAGGTCTCCTGTGTGGAGCCATCCGTCCCGGAGCGCCTCGGCCGTCGCGTCCGGGGAGCGCCAGTAGCCCTTCATCACCCCGGGCGAGCGCGCGCAGATCTCCCCTACCTCGCTGGTGGCCAGCTCGCGGCCGGCGTCGTCGAGGATCCGCACATCGGTCCCCGGGACCGGAATGCCGACAGCGCCGCGCTTCTCGCGGCCGACGGGGGTGCTCGAGATCAGCGCCGCGGTCTCGGTCAGCCCGTATCCCTGCCGAATCGTGACCGACGGCACGCGCTTGACGAACTGCTCGGCCACGTCCTGCGCAAGCGGCGCGCCGCCGGAGGAGACGAACCGCAGGGAGCTGAGGTCGTACTCCTCGAGCGGCTGGGACAGGAGCACCTGGAGCATCGTCGGCACCGCCGCCGCAAGCTGCACACGGTGCTCGTCGATCATCTCGAGGTACAGCTTGGGGTCGAACCACCGCAGCAGGACCGCGACGCTCGGCTCGGGGTTGAACAGGCCGGCGATCGTCACCAGCAGGCCGTACGCGTGCGACAGCGGCAGGCTGAGGATCCCGCGGTTCAGTCCCGGGACGTGGGAGGACCGGTGCGCGGCCTCACCTGTGAACGCGAGGTTGGCGTGCGTCAGCATCACGCCCTTGGAGCGCCCGGTCGTGCCGCCGGTGTAGAGCAGCGCCGCGAGCTCGTCGTCGCCGCGCGGGACGATCTCCGCCGGCTCCGCGATCGAAAGCTCGGCGAGGGTCAGGAAGCCGTCGTCCTCCGCGGTCGAAATCAGGTGCCGGACGTGGCCGAGCCCGTCCGTCGCCTCGCGGACCTTGCCGGTGAACTCCGGTGTGGTGATCACGGCGGCGGCCTCGGCGTCGGAGACGACGTGCCGGAGATCGGCGGCGGCAAGCAGGAAGTTCGCCGGGGTGACGACCGCGCCGGCGCGCCACAGCGCCTGGTAGGCGATCCCGACCTCGGGCGAGTTGCCCATCGTGACGACCACCCGATCTCCGGGTTCGATCCCGAGCTCCGAGATCCCCGCGCCGAGAAGCCGCGAGCGCGCGAATAGGTCGCCGGAGCGGTACCAGGTGCCCTCGAACAGAAGCGACTCGTAGTCCCCCTTCTCCGCGTGCGCGCGCTCCGCGTGCGCCGCAAGGTTCCGTTCGCCGATCGCGCTCATCAGTCGAGGAGATCGTAGGCGGGCAGGGTCAGGAACTCGATCAGCTCCGGCGACAGGGCCACGCGGTCGAAGATCTCGCGCGTCTCGGCCGGTCGCCCCGCGGTCCACGTCTCCTCCCCCACCTGCTCGCGGATCTTGGCGGTCTCCTCGTCGAGGATCTGCCTCACGAGCTCGGGCGTGACCGTGCGCCCGTCCTCGAGCTCCGCGCCGTGCTGGACCCACTGCCAGATCTGGCTGCGGGAGATCTCGGCGGTGGCCGCGTCCTCCATCAGCGAATTGATCGCCGCCGCGCCGCGGCCGGTCAGCCAGAACGAGATGTATTGGAAGCCGACGCTGACGTTCGTACGCAGGCCCGCCTCGGTGACGCGCCCGGGCGTGGCGGCGAGGTCCTGGAGCTGCTCGGCGGTGATGGCCACGTCGTCGCGTCGACGCTCGAGCTGGTTCGGGGCGCCGTCCAGGCCGCGCTCGAACACCTCGCGCGCGACCGGCACGAGGTCGGGGTGCGCGACCCAGGTGCCGTCGTAGCCCTGCGAGACCTCGCGCTCCTTGTCACCGCGGACGCCGTCGAGTGCGCGGTCGTTGGCCTCCGGGTCCCTGCGGGAGGGGATCAGCGCCGCCATCCCGCCCATCGCGTGGGCTCCTCGCCGGTGACAGGTGGCGGCCAGCAGCTCGGTGTAGGCGCGCATGAATGGGACGGTCATCGTCACATCGGACCGGTCCGGGAGCACCATCTCCGGGCGGTCGGCGAAGCACTTGATCGATGAGAAGATGTAGTCCCAGCGCCCGGCGTTGAGCCCGGCCGAGTGCTCGCGCAGCTCGTACAGGATCTCCTCCATCTCGAACGCGGCGGGCAGGGTCTCGATCAGGACCGTCGCCCTGATCGAGCCGGTCTCGATCCCGGCCGCCTCCTCCGAGAACCCGAACACGTCGTTCCAGAGCCGCGCCTCGAGGTGCGACTCCATCTTCGGCAGGTACAGATAAGGGCCTGCGCCGTTGGCCAGCAGCGGGCGCGCGCAGTGGAAGAAGTACATCCCGAAGTCGAACAGGGCGCCGGTGACCGGTGCCCCATCGACGAGCACGTGTCGCTCGGGCAGGTGCCAGCCGCGTGGCCTGACCAACAGCGTCGCGATCTGCTCGGCGAGCTCGTAGTGGCGACCATCCGAGCCGTCGTAGGTGATCGTGCCCTCGATCGCGTCGCGCAGGTTGGTATGACCGGTGACCATGTTCCGCCAGGTCGGCGCATTCGCGTCCTCGAAGTCGGCCATGAACCCGTCGGCGCCCGAGTTGAGCGCGTTGATCACCATCTTCCGGTCGGTCGGACCGGTGATCTCGACCCACCGCTGCCGCAGCTCCGGCGGAGCCGGGGCGACCAGCCAGTCCTCCTCGCGGATCTCGCGCGTCGCCGGCAGGAAGTCGAGCATCTCGCCGGCCCGTAGCCGCGCGCGCTTCTCGACGCGCGCCTCGAGCAGCTGCCTGCGCCTCGGGCCGAACCGGGCCTCGAGCTCGGCGACGAAGTCGAGCGCCTCGGGCGTCAGCACCCGCTCGAAGCCGGTGTCCATCGGCCCGCGGAGCTCGAGTCTGTTCTGCGCGCTCATCAGCTCATCCTTTCAGCCCGGCGCCGCGAGTGTTCGGCAGGAGCCTTCCGAGCTCGAATGCGGCGGCGCCCGCGATCTCGAGCACGGCGCCCACCGCCTCTTCACGCTCGCCGCGAACCGCGGCTTCGGCTGCGCGCGCCGCCTCCCGCGCGAGCCGACGCGCGAGCCGCCGCGGACCGGGGCTCGGCAGCTCGCCCGGCCAGCGCCGATCGATCCACGCCGCGCCGCTCCCGTGGCGCAGCATCTGGGCCAGCCACGCCGCCAGCGACCCGCGGCTGCGGTGCTCGACGGCCGCGCCCGACCGCTCCTCGAGCGCCCACCCGGCGCGCTGCAGCCGGAAGCAGAGGTCGGCGTCCTCTCCGGCCCGAGCGCTCGGGTCAAAGCCGCCCGCGCGCTCGAACGCGTCGCGGCGGACCGCGCAGTTCGCGGTCTGCGCGTAGGGGGTCCCCGGCCGGTCGAGCGTCGCGCGCTGGCTCATCCGCTGTCGCGAGGCGCTCGCGCGTGCGACCGCCGTCGGGCGGAGCGCGACGTCGCGGATCGTGCCCGCCAGCACCGCGGTACGCGGCCCCGGCGCCGGGTCGAAATAGCGGTCGGCGAGATCCGGCTCGGGGATCGTGTCAGCGTCGATGAACACGAGCCACTCGCCGCGAGCGCCTTCGGCGCCCTTGTTCCGGGCGAAGCCGGGGGTACGGACCGGGTCGGAGCGGTTGTCGGCGACGATCAGCTCGTCGTGCCGAGTCAAGCGCAGGCGGTCGAGGGTCGCGCGCAGCTCGCCGAGCTGCGCGTCGGTACCCGCGAACGGCACGACGACCGTCACCGCCGGGCGCTCGCTCAGCTCGCCCTCCGGTGCAGTCCCAGCCGGCCGGCGTGGACCGTCTCGGCCGCGCAGAGCGCCACCAGCAGCGCGGTGATCACCGCCGCGAGCACCCACGGCGCGAGTCCGCCGCCGGCGAAGTAGAGAATCGCGAGCGCGGCCACGACGACGAGCTTCTCGTAGCCGACCTTGCCGGTCATCCGCAGCTTGAACGCGACATGCCCGATCAGGTAGAGGCCGACCCCGCCGCACACCGCGAGCCGGACGCCCTCACTCGGGGTGAGGTGGGGCGCCTGCACCAGCAGCCTGACGCCCGCGGCGAAGGTGATGATCCCGGCGACCAGCACCAGGTGCAGGTAGCTGTAGCCGTCGGCGGCTGCGAGGACCGGGTCCTGGTCGGTTCGCAGCGAATCCTCCGCGATCTGTGCGAACCGGTCGAAGTACGTCCACCAGAGGCCGACCGTCGTCACCAGGCCGAGCATCACGACTACGACCTCGTCGCCTCCGAGCCGCTGATGCCCGGTGGTCGCGCCCTGCCCGATCGCGACGATCGACTCGCCGAGGCAGATGATCACGAACAGCCCGTACCGCTCTGCGAAATGCGCGACCGCGACCCGCTGCAGACCACGCAGCCGCTCGCGGGTCAACCAAGCCGGGCCGGCGTAGTCGATCGCCACCGCCGCCCCCCACAGAGCGATCCGGGCCGTCCCGCTCAACGCGGCGCCGAGCACGAGCAGGCCCATGCCGATCAGGACCGTCACCCCGAACCCGGCGATCGCGTTCCAGGAAGCGTTCCCGCGCCGTGAGGCGTCGGCGTACAGGGCCAGGTGGATCAGCCTGACGACCGCGTAGCTGATTGCGAACAGGAGGCCCCTGGACGTGAGCGCGTCGGGCACCGCGAGGCCGGCCAGGAAGATCAGGGCGGTCGCCACCAGCAGCGCGAGGCGCAGCGAGGTGGCCTCGCTCTCCTGGGCGTTGGCGGCCCAGACGAACGCCGACCACGCCCACCAGATCAGCGCGAGGATCAGCATCGCGTGCCCGAACCCCGACCAGTCGAGGTGGCGCGAGAGCAGAGTCGTGACCTGCGTGATCGCGAACACAAACACCAGGTCCCAGAGCAGCTCCAGCGGGCTGGTCCGCCGCTCGGCGCGGGCCTGCGCCTGGGTGTCGATCCGGGGCTCCGCCGTGACCTGGGCCACGGACAAAGTTTCGCCTACGACGCTCAGACCGGCTGCTGCTCGCGCTCTGCGAGCACCGCGCCCTCGCGCTCGATCCATTCGAGCGCGCGCTCGTACTCGTTGTAGCTCCGCAGCACGCGCGTCCACGCCCAGCCGTGGCGCTGGCGAAGCTCGGGCGCCCGGTTCGGGTCGCCGGGGCGGGGCTTGTCGCTGTCAGCGGGACGCGGCTGCTCGCTCGCGCGGCCGGCTACCAGGCGCCGGTGCGACTCGATCGCAGCGGCGAGCTCGGTCTGCGGAGCATCTTCGTCGAGCAGGCTCGCCTCGAGGTGCGCGATCAGCACGTTCAGCTCGCGGGCGGTGGCCCTGCGCGGCCGCGTCACGCGCGCGCCGCCGGTCGCAAACCTGTCCCACGCGTTCGCGAACGAGATCATGCTGGTGCGGCCGCCGGCGCGGTGGGCCGCGAGCATCGGGCAGATGCCGCCGTCCTTGCTGTAGGCCCCGACGATGATCTCGTTGGACCGCAGTCCTTCGAGCATCGCCACGCGGGTGTGGCGCGGCAGGCACTGGACCGCCAGTCGCAGGTCCTCGATCGTCGCTCGGCGCCTGGTTCGCATAGGGTTTGGGCCGCGCGCCTCGGGTGCGTAGCTCCCTGGCGAGCGCTCGGGCCAATCTAATCGGGCCCGTCTCGGCCCACAAGCGATCCCCTCCCGGCGAAAGGAAAGTTGCACGATGAAGCTAGGCGCGTACCTCGGTTACTGGGGTGTCGGCTGGGGTGGCGATGCACTGCTCACGACCGCGCGGGAGGCGGAGAAGCTCGGCTACGACTCTGCGTGGACCGCCGAGGCGTACGGCTCCGACGCCGCGACGGTGCTCGCGTACGTCGCGGCCGGCACCGAGAAGCTGAAGCTCGGCTCGGCGATCTTCCAGATGCCCGGCCGTAGCGCGGCGATGACGGCGATGACCGCCGCGACGATCGACCAGCTCTCCGGCGGCCGGATGCTGCTCGGCCTCGGGCCGTCCGGGCCGCAGGTGGCGGAGGGCTGGCACGGCCAGCGGTTCGCGCGCCAGCTGCAGCGGACCCGCGAGTACGTGGCGGTGGTCCGTGCAGCGCTCGCCCGCGAGCGGCTCGAGTTCCACGGCGAGACGATCGAGCTGCCGCTCCCCGACGGACCCGGAAAGGCGCTGAAGCTGATGATCGCCCCGGCGCAGGAGCAGATCCCGATCTACCTGGCCGCAATCGGACCCAAGAACACGACGCTCGCCGGCGAGATCGCCGACGGCTGGCTGCCGACCCTGTTCTCTCCCGATCACGTCGGCCAGTTCCGGGCATTGCTCGAAGAGGGAGCCGCGCGTTCCGGGCGCTCGCTCGAGGGCTTCGACATCGCGCCGGTCGTCAACTCGTACGTGTCGGAGGACGCCGAGCGCGCACGCGACTTGATGCGGCCCGGGATCGCGCTGTACGTCGGCGGAATGGGTTCGCGCAAGCAGAACTTCTACAACCGCGTCGTGCAGCGCTACGGGTTCGAGGCGGAGGCCGGCGAGATCCAGGACCTGTACCTGGCCGGCAAGAAGGACGAGGCCGCCGCGGCGGTGCCCGACGCGCTGGTGGACACCGTCACGCTGTCCGGGGCACCCGACGCGGTACGGGCGCGGCTGGCGGCCTACCGCGACGCCGGGGTCGGCACGCTGCTGATCGCACCGATGGCGTTCTCGACCGAGGAATACGTGGCCCAGTTGCGCGCCGTGGCCGAGCTCGCCGCGGGTTGAGCGCCGCGGGAACGCCGACCGGCGACGCCGCCGCGCCGGCGCGGCCGCTGCGACTGTTCCTCGGGGCGTTCGGCGATCCCGGGCACGCGTTTCCGATGCTCGCGCTCGGGTCGTGCCTGGCGGCCCGCGGTCACGAGGTCGTGCTCGAGACGTGGAAGCGCTGGCGCCCCGACGTGGAGGCCGCCGGGATGGCGTTCGTCGCGGCGCCCGAGTACCCGGTGTTCCCGACGCGCGAGCGACCGCTCCAGCCCTACGAGGCCGTCGTCAGAGCGACGGCCGAGACCCGGCCGGCGGTCTCCGACCTCGCCCCGCATGCGGTCGTGCACGACATCCTGACGCTCGCGCCAGCGATGGCGGGCGAGCTCGAAGGGGTCCCGGTCGCGACGCTCGTGCCACATGTGTACCCGGCGGGGGCGCCGGGCCTTCCCCCGTACGCGGTCGGCGCCAGACTCCCGCGAACCGCCACCGGCCGGCGCGTGTGGCGACTGTTCGACCGGGCGGTCGACGCGGGGCTTCGGCAGGGCCGCACGGAGCTGAACGAGACGCGGCGCCGGCTCGGGCTCCCGCCCGTGACACGACTGCACGGCGGACTCAGCGACCGCCTCTGCATTGTCGGCACGTTTCCCCAGCTCGAGTATCCCCGCGAGTGGCCGGACAACGTCCACGTCGTCGGGCCGCTGTTCTGGGAGCCGCCGTTCGATGACGTCGAGCCGCCTCCGGGTGACGGACCGCTGCTGCTCGTGGCGCCCTCGACCGCGCAGGACCCCGAGCACCGTCTGCTCCGAGCCGCCGTCGAAGGTCTTGCCGGCGAGCCGATCCGGGTGCTCGCCACCTGGAACCGCAAGCCGCTCGCCGAGCCGCTGTTCGCCGCAGAGAACACGCGGCTGATCGAGTGGGTCTCGTACTCGCGGACGATGCCTCGCAGTGCGCTTGTCATCTGCCACGCCGGTCACGGGACGATGGTCCGCGCGCTCGCCTCGGGCTCCCCGGTGCTCGCCGTGCCGCACGCGGGGGATATGGCTGAGAACGCGGCCCGGGCGGACTGGGCGGGAGTGGGCGTTCGGCTCCCCTGGCGGTTGCTTTCGCCGGCGACGGTGCGGCTGGCGACGCGGAGGGCGCTCGGGGACGCGTCGATCGCCGAGCGCGCGGGACGGTTAGCTGCGTGGGCGGCTGCGCACGACGGCGCGGCGCGTGCCGCGGACCTGGTCGAGCGGTTGGCGCTCGGCTCGGCTTCCGCGGCCTGACGAGCTCAGGCCGGCTGACGCGACTTGACGAACTCGATGAACTCGGGGGCAGCGCTCTGGACCCTGTCCATCGGCTCGCCCGAGCAGCTGCAGAGGTCCACGACCGCCTGGTCGACCGTGACCTCGACCGGTCGCCACACGGCTCCGTCCCGCTCCCAGTCCTCGAGCTCGGCAACCGTCCCGAGGCGCATCGACTCGCCTCAGCTCGCCGCGGCCGCCGACTGCCCCGGCGTGCCGGCCGCCGGATTCGCCTGCGCCCAATCGACGATCTCGTCGGACCCCTGGATCACGGAGCCGTCGTCGTTGACGAGCGCCGGGACCCAATACTTCCCGGTCAGACGCTTGACCTCGCGGCGGGCGGGACTCAGATCGTTGAGGAAGCCCGGAAAGACCCCGAGCCCGTAGGAGAGCTTCACGTCCGGCTCGTACCCGGCGCCCTTGAGCGCCTCATAGGCCTTACCGCACGGGTGGCCTCCCGGCCTCGGCGCCGGCCTCCATGTGCCGTAGCAGACGTAGAGCTTCATCGATCTTGTTGGGTGCTTACCCGGAGCTCTGGGGGTGGGACTCGAACCCACAACCTAACGGTTAACAGCCGTTCG
Organism: uncultured Solirubrobacterales bacterium; assembly: GCA_963770735.1. Lineage (GTDB taxonomy): Bacteria > Actinomycetota > Thermoleophilia > Solirubrobacterales > Solirubrobacteraceae > Palsa-465. Next base: position 798,479 of record CAVYRB010000004.1, read on the forward strand.
CTCTGCCGATTGAGCTACCCCAGATTTCTGTGTATTGGCGGCGAGGTTCCCCGGCGGCTCGACGGGCTCCACGCGCCGGGAGAACTCTAGCGGTACCGACGCCAACCCAGCCTCAACTTCCGCGTGGCAATTGCCGCACAGGAGCACGCATTTCGCGGCCTCCGCCCTTAGGGACGCCAGAGACTGGGTCACCCCTTGAGCGCTCAGCTGGAGCCGCTTGTTTCCGGGATCCAGATGATGGAACTCCAGCGCTCTCGCGCTCTCGGAATAGCCGCAGATCACGCAACTCCCACCCGCCTCCCGGACCAGGGTCCGCTTGAGCTTTTGGCGATGTCGTGTGACGGACTCCACGCGACAGCGCTTGCAGCGGTAGTAGCCCCGGCCTTCGAGGATGAAATCCGTTTCGCCGTGGCGCTCACACGCCATCGGCACGCTCATGAGTCCCGCATCCTTGGCCGCGCGCGCCAGCTCGACCCGCTTACCGCGGGCACCGGCCGTCTTGAGCCCGAAGCGCGCCAGCCAGTGCCTGACGGCCGCCTTGCTCCTCCGGACCTCCCTCGCGATCTCGGCGATCGTCATCCCAGCCTCGACGAGCCCCTCCAACCGCTCCCGTTCGATCCCGCCCTTCGCCGCGTGCTTGTCGGCGTAAGGCGAGCGGAGTCCGTGTTTCTTGACCCAATAGCCGACGGTCGACGGGTCCTTTCCGAATCGCTTCGCGATCCGCCTCGATGCTCATCCCCTGCCCGAGCAGAAGCTCGAGTGTCTGCTTTTCCATGTGTTCGATCCTCCCACTTGATCGAACATATGTTCGCGTGCCGCTCGGACGGATCGCTTGCCCACGGCGTGGGCTCAGCGGCCGGTGCGGCCCGGGCGACGATGGGCAGCAGCCCGTCTACACCGCCCCTTCGCCCCGGACCGCCTCCCCCGGCAAGCCGCCCGCGGATGACGCTCAGGCCCGTGCGGCTTCGCTCTGCACGACCTGGACGGGATCCGAAGGTCCGCCGGCGTCGCGGCGTGCAGCACGCAGCCGCCGGCGGTGGTGATCGTCACCGGTGAGCCGGCGGCGCTGATCTGGAGCCGGCTGCCCGTGCGGGTGAAGCGCGCCACGGCAGTCGGGTGGCGGGCGAACGAGTAGCCGACGTCCCATAGCTGCCCGTGCATGGCGACCGTGTCGTTGACCCAGTTCGCCGGCTGCTCGACGACCGGCTGGAACGGGCCCCACGCGATCAGGTCCCGCAGTTCGTCCTGGAAGTCAGGCCAGCAATGGCAGCCAGTGTGGGTGTGGTAGACGACGTTGACGCCGGCGGCCCGGAGCGCAGAGGCGTACGCGTCTGACATCGGTCGGATCACGGCCGCCTCCTCGGCGTTGCCCTCGCCGCCGCCGGTGCCGTCGGCGGGCGTCGGGACGCCGTTCCCGGCGCTCACGAGGACGCGCGTGTATTTCAGGTTGGCCGTCAGCGCCGTTGGGTTGTGGCCGGTCGCGTAAAAGCCGTTCTCCGGGCCGACCACCGATCCGACCGGGGCGCCGCTCAGCTCGTCCATGCTGACGGACACGACCGACGGGGCTATCTGCGTGTCGACGAACCCGGAGAGGGCGCCGACCGAGCCGAAGAACCCGGGAAACCGCCCGCCGAGGTAGGCCGCGCCGAGGCCGCCCATCGAGATTCCGATCAGCGCGTGGTAGCGCCGCTGCGGCAGGATCTTGTACCGCTGGACGATCTGGGGGATCGCCTCGTCGAGGATGTAGCTCTCCCACTGGGGCGCCCCGTAGACGCCGTTGTTGTACCAGTCCGCGTACCAGCCGACCTCACCCTCGGGCGAGACCACGATTGCCTGCAGTCCGGCGAGCACCTTCTGGGCGTCGAGCATGCCCGGGCCGAGGATCGCGTAGGTGTTGCTGAAGCCCGGGAGCAGCACGATCAGCGGGTAGCGCTTGCTCGCCTTGAAGCCGTCGGGCAGCAGCACGTCCGCGCGCGGCGGGCCTTGGTAGGTGAGGTACTTCGCTCCGACCTCACCGTGGCGGTCTGGAAGCGTGATCGTCACGAGCTGGTTGGCGCGCGCGACGCCGCTCGCCGACACGAGAATCGCCGCGGCGACGATTGTCACGCACGCGATCATCCGCCACATCCTGCGAACGCGATCGGCGGTCCAGCTCATCGACCCCACCAGCGATCCCTCTCCCACCATGTAGGCGGCGAGGTTAATCGGGTCCGGCCCCGTGCGGCGCAGTTCGCTTCTCCGCCCGCTTTCCGGACGAGTGTGTCCCCATCCGTCGGTTCGGGTACGGTCATGCGCCATGACCTCCATTCGAAGAATCTCAGCCGGGGCTCTGGTCGCGGCCGCTCTCGTCGTCGCCGGGTGCGGTGGCAGCAGCTCGAGCGCGTCCTCGAGCGTCAGCGCCTCGAGCTACGTGAAGAGCGTGTGCACGGCTGTCGGCACCTTCCGGTCCGACGTGCAGTCGAAGATCACCTCGCTCGGCGCGGCCAACATCACGACGCCGGCGCAGGGCAAGAAGGCGCTGCAGGACTTCCTGTCCGCGGCCTCGACGAGCGCGGATGCCGCGGTTACCAAGCTGCAGGGCGCCGGGTCGCCCAACGTCAACAACGGCAAGCAGATCAGCACGTCGCTGGTCACCGCCTTCAACACGCTGAGCTCGGCGCTGAAGCAGGCCGAGACGTCGACGAATTCGCTGTCGACGAGCAGCAAGACGGCGTTCGCCGCAGGCGCGAAGTCGATCCAGACCAACATCCAGAACTCGATCCAGGGGATGCTCTCCAGCCTCAGCGCGCTGAAGAGCGCGGATCTCCAGACGGCCGCGAAGAACGAGCCGGCCTGTACGTCGCTGTCCGGCTAGGCCGGATCAAATCGCCGCACGTCCCGAACGCGCCGAAGGACGAACGGGTCGAGCACGGTCCACGGGGGCCGTGCTCGACCGCCGTCACACCGCTCGCTCGCTCCGCGTGTCGATCGCGTGGATCTCCTCGAGCACGTGCTCGCGCTCGCGAGCGAGCGCTCCGATCCCCGCCGCTCCCTCCTCGCGCGCGCGCCGGATCGCGCGCTCGAGCCGCGCGCGCTCCAGCAGCAGGCGCTGCTGCTCGAGCTGCTCGGCTGTGACTTGACCCGCACGCCCGGCCCGCTCGACGAGGTCGGCCATCACGTGGGCGAGGTCCTCGTCGTCCTCCGCGAGCCCGGACAGCGGCATCTCCGTCTGCCCGGCGAGGTGCCGGGCGGCCCGCCGCAACCGCTCGCTGGTCAGATGGAGCTCGGGATCGATCGCTCCGAGCGCGCGCCGCCCGGCCTGCGGCAGCGCGATGCACAGGACCAGGAAGGCGCGTTCGGTGCGCATCGCCGGGTCGATCGTGTCGGCCTGAGCGGGCGGCCTGGACCCCGGCGCGCCGCGGCGATACTCGGCCGTCCTCAGCAGCTCGGCGAGCTGGCCCTGGGAGAGCTCGAGGCGCCCCGAGATCCGCCGCGGAAGCTCCTCGCGCAGCGTCCCCGCGTAGGCGTCGAGCTTGAGCGCGGGGGCGAGCTCCGCGATCGCCCGGTCCTTCCCCTCCGCCGTCGTAGCGTCGGCCCGCTCGAGGATCCGTTCGACGTGGAACTCGACGAACGGGACCGAGGACTCGACCCGTTCGCGGAGTCGGTCCGCGCCCTCGGCCTGCACCAGGTCGGCGGGGTCCTTGCCCGGCGGCAGCGGCACGACCCGCAGGCGGAGGCCCTGGTCCTCGGCGCTCTTGGCGGCGCGGAGCATCGCCTCCTGGCCGGCGCTGTCGGCGTCCAGGCACAGGTCGAGATTGCCGCGGTCAGGGGTGGTCACGTCCCAGGCGCCGACGATCCGTCGCAGCTCGGAGACCTGCTCCTCGGTCAGCTGCGTGCCCATGATCGCGACCGCGTTGGTCAGGCCGGCCTGGTGCAGCGCCAGCACGTCGGTGTACCCCTCGACGAGGATCATCCGCGCGGCCTTCGCGGCCGCCGGCCGGGCCAGGTCGACCCCGAACAGCACGCTGCGCTTGTGGTAGAGCTCGCCCTCGGACGTGTTCAGGTACTTCGGCGGCTGGTTGTCGCGCATCGCGCGCGCCCCGAAGCCGAGCACCCGGCCTCGCGAGTCCGCGGCGGGAAACATGATCCGTTCGCGGAAGCGGTCGTAGACGCGTCCCTGGTTGACCTTGGAGCGCTGGGCGAGCCCCACGGCGAGCAGTTCGTCGTCGCTGAAGCCGGCCTTGCGCGAGGCGACCAGCATCCGGTCCCACGCGCTCGGCGCGTAGCCGACCTTGAACGTCTTCAGCGTCTCCTCCGTGAATCCCCGCGAGCGCAAATAGTCCCTCGCGACCCCTGCCTCGGCCGATTCGAACAGGTAGCGCGCGTAGTACGCCGCCGCCCTTCCCAGCAGCCTGTGGAGCCGCTCGTTTCGCTCCCGTCTCGACGCGGCCGCGGGATCCTCGGCCGCCGTCTGGAGCTCAACCCCGAAGCGATTCGCGAGCGTCTCGAGCGCGCCCTTGAAATCGAGCCCCTCGGTCTCCATCACGAAATCGAACGGGTCCCCGGAGGCCTGGCAGCCGAAGCAGTGATAGTGCTTTTCGTCCGGCCGGACGTGAAACGACCCGCTGCGCTCCTGGTGGAACGGACACAGCCCGAAGTAGCTGTTGACGCCGGCGCGCCGGAGCTCGGTCCGGGCCGAGACCAGCGCGACCATGTCGACGGCGTCGCGGACGCGGTCGCGGGAATCGTCGGTGTATCGGGTCACCCGCCCGCCCTCACCCGCCCGCCCTCACCCGCCCGCCCTCACCCGGCCGCCCGCACGCGCCCGCGCTCACGGGGCGAACGCGACGGGCACGCTCAGCGCTTCGAACGCCCGGATGCAGAACCGGTCTGTCATCCCGGCGACGTAGTCGGTGACTCGCCGGGAGCGCTCCCCGTCCGGGATCGACGCCGGGATCTCCTCGGGGTGGTCGCAGTAGTGGTTGAACAGCGCACCGATGACAAGCTTGATCTTGGCCTGCTCGCGCGTCGCCTCGGGCCCCAGGTACACGCGCTCGAACATGAACGCGCGCAGGTCCGCCATCGCGCCGCCGATCCGGTCGCCCTGGACGATATCTCCCGCCACCTCGGAGCGCTCGACGAGGTCGTGGACGAGCGTGTCGATCCGCCTCGGACCCGTGTCCCCCAGGATCTCGATCGGACCCGCAGGGAGATCGTCCACCGCCAGCCATCCCGCTCGCAGCGCGTCGTCGATGTCGTGGTTGACGTACGCGACGCGGTCCATCAGCCGCACGATCTTGCCCTCGAGCGTGGCGGGATCGGGCGCACGTCCCGAATGGCTGACGATCCCGTCGCGGACGGGCATCGTCAGGTTCAGGCCCTCGCCGTCACGCTCGAGCGTGTCGACGACCCGCAGCGACTGCTCGTGATGCTTGAACGAGGTGCCGAAGCGTTCGCCGAGGCAGCGGTCGAGCACGTCCTCGCCGATGTGGCCGAACGGCGGGTGCCCAAGGTCGTGACCGAGCCCTATCGCCTCGACGAGGTCCTCATTCAGCGCGAGCGCGCGCGCGACCGTCCGCGAGACCTGCGTGACCTCCAGGGTGTGGGTCAGCCGGGTCCGGTAATGGTCGCCGGTCGGGGCGACGAACACCTGTGTCTTGTGCTTGAGCCGCCTGAACGCCTTGCTGTGGACGATCCTGTCGCGGTCGCGCTGGAATGGAGTTCGGAGCCCGCAGTCGGGTTCGGGCCGGGCACGGTCTGCGGGGTACGAGCGCGTGGCCAGCGGCGAGAGGTCGCGGTCCTCCCGCACGCGGATCCGCTCCTCGAACGCCTCGGCGACCGGGCCGCGGGGGTGATCTGAAGATGTCGTCAGCGACGGGCGTGACACACCATCGATTCTGACAGCGGACCAGGTCGAGCACCGCGAATCGTGCCGAAGCTGTGACACGTAAGCTGCGAGGCCGTGCGCGCCGGCGCCGAGGCAACGATCGACCTGGGGCCGGAGCGGCGGCGCACCCCGCCGCGGCTGCTCGGCTGGAGTTCCCGGCTCTCGCCCGACGCGTGGGCGATGGTGGCGATCGCCGTAGCCGTGATCGTCGCCTATCTCCCGTACCTGCTCGGCGTGTTCGAGGCGAATCCGCTCGGGCCGCGCAGCGGCCTGGCCTACTCGGTGCTCACCGGACCGCTCGGCGGATCGCAGACGATCGACCCGAACAACGGGTTCATCTCGCAGGCGTTGAGCCACCGGGCGATGCTCGACCTGGTCCACCTCCACCTGCCGTGGTGGAACCCGTACGAGGGAACCGGTGCGCCGCTCGCGGGCGAGATGCAGTCGGCGGCGCTGTTCCCGCCGACGCTGCTGACGCTGATCTCGAACGGCCAGATGTACGAGCACATGCTGCTCGAGATCCTCGCCGGGATCGCGACTTTTCTGCTGCTGCGCCGGATCTCGGTCAACCGCTGGGCGGCCGCGGCCGCCGGCGTCGCGTTCGCGCTGAACGGGACGTTCGCGTGGCTATCGCACGCGACCGTCAACCCGATCGCGTTTCTGCCGCTGCTGCTGCTCGGTATCGAGGTCGCGTACACCGCGGCGCTCGAGGGACGACGCGGTGGCTGGTGGCTGATCGCGGTGGCGCTGGCGCTGTCGCTGTACGCCGGCTTTCCCGAGGTGGCCTACATCGATGGGCTGCTCGGCGTCTTCTGGCTGGCGTGGCGCTGCGCCTCGGTCCCCCGCGATCGGCTTCGGGCGCTGCTGGTCAAGGCGTTCGCAGGAGCGCTCGGCGCGGCGCTGCTGTCCGCGCCGCTGGCGATCGCGGCGCTCGACTACGTCAGCCACGGAAACCTCGGCCTGCACGGGAGCGGCACGCTTGGTTCCGACCAGCTCCCGTCGCAGGCGCTCCCGCAGCTCGTCCTGCCCTACGTGTACGGCCCGATCTTCGACTTCACCGGCCGCGGGCTGCAGCTCGCAAAGATCTGGGGGGCGGTCGGCGGCTACCTGAACACCTCGCTGGTCCTGTTTGGGCTGATCGGGCTGTTCGGCCGGCGGTACCGCGGACTCCGGATCGCCTTACTGATCTGGATCGTGCTGGCGATCGCCAGGACGTACGGCGAGCCGCCGCTGCTCGGGCACGTGCTCGGGGTCCTGCCCGAGATGTCCCGCGTCGCGTTCTTCCGATACGGGAATGCGTCGCTGGAGCTCGCGATCGTCGTGCTCGCCGCGCTCGGGATCGACGATCTGGCGCGCGCGCCACGGCCGCGGCGGCGATTGCTTCTCGCCGCCGGCGCGTCGCTCGCGGTCGTGGCGGTCGCCGCGATCGGGTCGCGGTCGCTGATCGGCCAGCTCGAAGCGCGGTTCAGCCAACGCCCGTACTTCGCGCTCGCGGTCGCATGGGGCGCGCTGGTCGTGCTCGCGGCCGCCGCCGGGGCGGCGCTCCGGTCGGCCCGCGCGAGGGTCCGGCTGCTCTCGGCGGTGCTGGCCCTCGACGCGCTCGCGCTATTCGTCGTGCCCGAGTTCTCGGCACCAAGGTCGGTGTCCGTCGACACCGCTCCGGTCGCGTACCTGAGGAGCCACATCGGGTACTCGAGGTTCTTCACGCTCGGACCGCTCGCGCCCAACTACGGGTCGTACTTCGGCGTCTCGTCGCTGAACATCAACGATCTCCCGATTCCGTCGACGTTCGGCCGCTATATCCACACGCGTCTCGACCAGTTGGTCGATCCGACGGTGTTCGTCGGCAACTACGGCGGGCGCTCGTTCTTCGCCCCGTCGCCCGCGAAGGAGCTCCTTCGCAACCTGGACGGCTACCGCGCCACCGGCGTCAAATACATACTGACGCCCGCCGGCCAGGCACTTCCGCAGACAGGTGGGGCCCTCCGGGTCGTGTTCCGCAGCCGCAGCACCTGGATCTACGAGCTCTCAGGCTCGGAGCCGTACTTCACCGCGTCGGCCACCGGATGCACGATCGCCCCGCGCGGCAACACGAGCGCCCGGGTCTCGTGCACGGCGCCCGCGACGCTCGTCCGGCGCGAGACCGACATGCCCGGATGGCACGCGACTCTCGATGGGCGCTCGGTGCCGATCCGGCGCACGGGCCAGGTGTTCCAGTCGATCTCTGTCCCGGCCGGGACGCACGTCGTGAGCTTCGGCTACGCGCCTCCGTACATCGTCTGGGGCCTCGTCGGGCTGGTGCTCGGCGTCGCGCTGGCTGTGGCTCGGCCCGAGGCTCGAGCCCCCGCGACTGCGCCGCGCCGCCTCAGCCGGTCCGTAGCAGTCGCCGCAGCCGGACGTGCGCGTGGTGTTCGGCGGTTTCGGAGATCGCCCGCTCGGCCTGCCGGAGCGCTGCCTCGGGCGCTTCCGGCGCCTGCGCCAGCGGGCTGCCGAGCGCGCCGACCAGGAATCGGTACGACTCCTCGCTGAGCGGGAACGCGGCCGCCTCGTGGGCGCTGCACACGACCCCTCCGGCGGCGGCCGAGAACCCACGCAGGTGCTCGGAGGTCGCCGCACGCGGCGCACGTGGCGAGCTGCGGGAGCACCCCCGCCGCGAGCAGCAGCTTGAGGCGGAACGCGAGGCCGTTCGCCGGGCGGGCGTGACCGGGGTCCGCGCCCAGCAGTGCGAGCTCGTTGCACAGCAGCCGGAACACCTCGGGGTGGGGCTCCGAGCTCTCGAACAGCCGGCTGACCGCGTCGCACGCGAGCGCGGCCGCGTCGAGCGTCGCCGCATGTTCGCGCAGGCCGGGATGCGCCGCCACGGTATCCGCCGCCGGTCACCGTGTGGAGCTCCCCACGCCCTTCGTGGAGAACGGCGCGGACATGGAAGAACGGCTCCAGCCGCGCGCCGAACCGGCTTTTCGCGCGACGCACTCCCTTCGCGATCGCGCCGACCCGCCGTAGTTCGGCGTGTACAGATGTAGGATCCGGTCCGCCTCGCCATAGCGGATCGAGCGCAGGACGACCGCTTCGGTCTTCAGCAAGCCGGGCACGACGCTCCCGCCGACCGTCCGCCACGACTAGCGTGAACCGAAGCTATACTTTCTGAAGCAATGAATAACGTCACCGTTTACACGACCGATGCATGCTCACTGTGCATGAGCGCCAAGACGCTGCTCGAGCGGCGCGGAATCGACTACCACGAGGTGAATCTGGCACGCGACGCGGACGGTCGCGCGGAGCTTCAGCGGATCACCGGAATGTTCTCGTTCCCGCAGATCCTGATCGGCGAGGAGCACGTGGGCGGCTTCAACGAGCTCGCCGCGGCCGACCGCGAAGGTCGCCTCACCGGGCTGCTGGCTGCCTGACCGCGCGCCCGGGGGCGCGGCTGGCACTGCTCGCACACGTAGGTCCCCCGTCCGCCGACGACGAGCTTGCGCACGGTGCCACCGCAGCGTGGGCACGGCTCGCCGGCACGGGTGTGCACGAGGAACCCGTCCTGGAACGAGCCGCGGGCGCCGTCGACGTGGCGAAAGTCGTCGATCGACGCGCCCTTTGCGTCGATCCCGGCGGCCAGCGCCTCCTCGATCGCGTCGCGCAGGCCGCGACCACTGCGCCCGCGTGAGTCGGCCCGCCGGCCGCAGCGGATGGATCCCGGCGCGGAACAGTGCCTCGTCGGCGTAGATGTTCCCGACTCCCGCGATCCGCCGCTGGTCGAGGATGAACGACTTCACGGGCGCCGTTCGCCCGCGCGCGATCGTGGCGAGGTGCTCGGCGGTGAACTCGGGGGTGAACGGCTCCACCCCGAGCCGCTCGTCGAGGTATGCGGCGCTCGCCCCCGAGTCCGGCAGCAGATGGCCGGTGCCGAACCGCCGCGGGTCGACGTACACGAGCCTATGACCGTCGTCGAGCTCGAAGCGAACTCGGGTGTGCGGCGGGTCGGACGGCGGATCGAGCAGCAGCGCGCCCGGTCATCCGCAGGTGCATCAGCAGATGGCGGTCGTCGGCCAGCTGAAGGTCCAGGTACTTCCCGGACCGCGCCACTCGCTCGACGTGCGCCCCGCGCAGCTCGGCTGCGATCGGTCCCGGCGGCAGTCGGCCTGGTCCAGCGCGGATCGAGGATCTCCGCGTCGACGATCGTCCGGCCCTCGAGGTGTGGCGCCAGCTGGCGGCGGATCGTCTCGACCTCGGGAAGCTCGGGCATTCCCTCAAAGGTAGTTCAGAGGAATGAGCTTCCCGGGAGCAGCGTCGTCTCCGGTCCCTCGAGCCAGGCGACCACGGTCGCGCCGACGTCGGCCATCGGCCCGTCGTGCCGGCGCGAGCGGTGGCCCTCGAACACCGCCAGCAGCGGCGCGTGCTCGCGCGTGTGGTCGGTTCGCTGCGGAGGTGACGTCGCAGCCATGATCGGCGGTCAGGACCAGCAGGTCGTCGTCGCGGAGCAGCCCCAGCCAGCGAGCCACGTGCGCGTCGATCTCGCGCAGCGCCCGATGGAAGCCCTCGGCGTCGTGCCGGTGCCCGTAGACCTGGTCGGTCTCGATCAGGTTCGTGAACACGAGCCCGCGGTCGAGCGTCTCGAGCAGCCGCGTGGTCTGCGCGAGCGCGGTGGCGTTGGTGGCGCCCGGATGCTGCGACGTCGACGCCGCGCCCCGCGAACAGCTGGCCGACCTTGCCGACCGTGTGGACCTCGACGCCGGCGTCGCTGGAGCTCGTCCAGATAGCTCCGGGCCGGCGGTGCGATCGAGAAGTCGCGGCGCCCGTCGGTGCGACGAAAGCGCTCGGCGAGAGCCGCCGAACGGCCTCGCGATCACCCTTCCGACGGCGTGTTCGGGCGGCAGGCGCTCGCGGACGCCCGCGCAGATCGCGTACAGCTCCTCGGGTGCGAGCACGTCGACGTGGGCTGCGATCTGCAGCACCGAGTCCTGACTCGTGTAGACGATCAGCGACCCGGTGCGCAGGTGCTCCGTCGCCGTACGCCTCGATCGCCTCCGACCCCGTTCGACGGCCGGTTGCAGAGGACTTCGTGGCCGGCCGCGGACGTGATCAGCTCGACCACCTCCCGCGGGAAACCGTCCGGATACGTGGGGAGCGGCGCGCTCTGGACGACGCCCATCAGCTCCCAGTGCCCGGCGGTCGAGTCCTTGCCGGGGCCGAGCGGGTGCAGCCGGCCGTGGACGACGGGCGCGTCGGCCGGCGGGACGCCCTCGATCGGCGCGATCGAGCCGAGGCCGAGCCGCGCCAGCGTCGGGAGCTCGAGCCCACCGGTCACGCTTCCCAGGTGCCCGAGCGTGTCCGTGCCCGCATCGCCGTAGTCGGCGGCGTCGGGGAGCGCTCCGATCCCGCAGGCGTCCAGCACGACCACGAACGCGCGTCTCAGCGGGACTCCCCGTCGATCGTCAGCGAGTCGCGGGCGTTCGCGACGGCCCTGCCCCACACCCCCGCGTCAGTCCTCCCCGTCCCAGTAGTCGACCCGCTCTACCCTCGCGAGCACTCCCAGCCCGCGGAACGCGATCTTGTTCGAGCGCGGGTAGTAGCAGAGGTCGCCGGGCTCGCGCGTGCCGTACGCGAGGAAGGTCAGCCCCTCGTCGCCGGCTCGGAACATGTGGGCGGTCCCGGTGCCCGCAGGTCGCGCGACGACGTGCCCTGCGCGGACGGGCGTCTCCTCGTCGCCGAGGACCAGCACGCCGCCGCCCTCCAGGACCACGAACAGCTCCTCCTCCAGCGAGTGACAATGTTGCGGCGAGGAGTCCTTTCCAGGGGCGACCTCGATGTGCTTGATGCCGGTCGTCCTCGACCCCGCGGCGACGCCGAGGTCCCGTCTGCGGCCCTGGACCCTCGCGCGCGCGACCTCCCGGCCCGGCACGGCGTCGACATTGACGATCGTCGTGGGCCGCGGACCGGGCTCGTCCGGGAGCTCCGGTGGGCCAGCTTGCGCCTCGCGGACGAACTGGATCGGGGCGCCCTCGAGCACCCCGTGCGAGGACTCGACCGCCCGGCGTCCGACGAGCGACATCCCGAGGCGCGGGAACGACACTCCCGGGGATCGGTGGCGCGGACCGAACGCGAGCACGTCGAGCGGCTCGATCGCGTGCAGGCTGTGCGCTCCGCCGCCCGCGTGGTAGACGATGCAGTCGCGGGCGGCGATCTCGGTGGTCCGCTCGCGCTGCCAGGTTACCCCCCGCCCTGAGAGCACGTAGAAGATCTCCTCCTCGCTGCCGTGCTCGTGGGCGGGCGTCGACCATGCCCCCGCCGGGACCTGGATCCGCCTGACGCCAACGCTGACCGATCCGGCGGCCTCCCCGAGCATCGTCCAACGACCGCTCAGGTGGCCGACCCGAAGCTCGTTCGACGGCGCCTCGTCGAAGTGCGTGATTCCCACTGAGGCCGGACTCTACGGACCGCGGTCTATCTGCGCACGCGGATGCGAGTCGAAGTACACGTCCCGCAGCCGGTCGGCCGACAGGTGCGTGTAGATCTGGGTTGTCGCGATGTCGGCGTGACCGAGCATCTCCTGGAGCGATCGCAGGTCGCAACCGCCGGCCAGCAGGTGGGTGGCGAACGTGTGCCTGAGCGTGTGCGGGCTCATCCTGTGCGCGAGGCCGGCAGCGGCCGCGTGACGCTGGACGATCTTGTAGAGCCCCTGACGGGAGAGCCCGGTGCCGCGGTGGTTGACGAACACGCGGCGCTCGTCTCGGATCCCGACCAGCCGCGGGCGGGCGCGGTCGATGTAGATCCGCAGCGACTCGACGGCCTTGCTCCCGATCGGGACGAGCCGCTCCTTCGATCCCTTCCCTCGGGCCCGCAGGACGCCCGCGTCGAGATCGACGTCGGACAGCTCGAGCCCGATCGCCTCGGACGCGCGCAGGCCGCAGGCGTACATCGTCTCCAGCAGTGCCCGGTCGCGATGCGCGGCCGGCGCCGCGCCGCGAGGCTGCGACAGCAGCCGGGTCACCTCGTCCCTGCTGAGCACCTCCGGCAGCCGCGCGGGGCTTCGCGGCGCGCGCAGCTCCGACGCCGGATCGTGCCCGATCAGCTGCTCCCGGCGAAGGTGGCGGTAGAACGACCGCAGGCACGCGATCTTCCGCTGCAGCGTCGCGGCCGCCACCGGCCGGCGGCCGGCGGCGCCGGTGGCCAGCGAGGTGATGAAGCCGGCAAGATCGTTCGGGCCGACGGCGAGCGGGTCGAGCCCGCGGCTCTTCAGGTATTCGCCGTACTGCTCGAGGTCCGACCGGTAGGCGTCGAGCGTGTTGCGCGAGAGCCCGCGCTCGAGCTCGAGGTAGGCCCAGGAACTCGAGCATCAGCTCGGTAAGGCGGGTCGGCGGCGCGCTCGCCGTAGTCGTCATAACCGGGGATTCGCCCCGGGGCGGGCGAGTCCTCCCAGGCTCAGCGAGCTCGGGGGCGGTCCTTAAGCCAGAGCAGCGCGATCAGCGACTTCGAATCCTGAGACGCGGCGATCGCGTCGTCGAGCCGGTCGAGCGGCCACGGCACGACCTCGATCCGCTCGTCCGGCCCGGCTCGGCGTCCGGGTCGTCCGAGAGGTCCGGTCGCGAGGTACAGCCAGACGCGCTCGTCGCTGAAGCCGGGGCTGGTGAAGAACACGAACAGCTCCTCCCACGAGCCGGCCCGCTTGCCGATCTCCTCGCCGAGCTCGCGCTTGCCCGTCTCGAGCGGCGACTCGCCGGGCACGTCGAGCTTGCCCGCCGGGATCTCGAGCGAGTCGGCGAGGCCGGCCACCTCGCGCGGCTGGCGGGTCAGCCACACGTACTCGTCGTCGATCGGGACGATCCCGACCGCCCCCGGGTGCCACAGCTTCTCGCGCGTGACCACATCGCCGTCGGCGTGGCGGTAGCGAACTCGCCCCCGCGGACGAATCTCCCCTCCCACTGGATCTTCTCGGAGACCTCCTCGATCTCGCTCATCGATCGCCGGCTTCCCGCATCAGCGCCGGCGCGTGCTCGATCAGCGCGATCGCGACCTCGAGCATTCCTTCGAGCGCGTCGACGCTGACCCGCTCGGTCGGCTCGTGGTTGCGCTCGGTGCCGTTGGCGAGGTTGATGCACGCAAAGCCGGCCGCCTGCAGCGCGTTCGCGTCGGAGCCACCGCCGGTCGCGATCGGGCGGGCTCGTAGCCACAGTCGCGCAGCGCCAGTTCGGCGAGCGTCACCTGCGGCTCGCGGCCGGCGCGTCCGGTAGCCCTCGAACATCCGCTCGACGGTGACGTCGAGGTCGCACTCGGACGCGTCGGCGGCCTCCTGGAGGTGATCGACGATCTCCGTCGCGACCTCTCCGCGCGCGCCGTATCGAGGCTGCGGGCCTCGGCCTCGAGATCGGCAGTGCTCGGCGACGACGTTGGCGTCGGTGCCGCCCGCGATCGTGCCGACGTTCGCGGTCGTCTCGGGATCGAGCCGACCGAGCCGCATCGCGGCGATGCCCGCGCGCGGCGGCGGCGATCGCGCTGCGGCCGTCCTCGGGCCGGATCCCGGCGTGGGCGGCGCGGCCGTGGACGTCGGCGATGATCCGGTGGTACGTCGGCGAGGCGACGACGATCTCGCCGATCGGCGACGGCGTGGTCGAAGACGTAACCGAAGCTGCTGCGTCAGGCGAGCGGGTCGAACGCCTTGGCTCCGCGCAGCGCCGATCTCCTCGCAGACCGTGAACAGCAGCTCGAACCCGACCTCGGGCGGCTCGGGCGAGGCCCGCACGCGCCGGGCGAGCTCGAGCATCACCGCGACCGCCGCCTTGTTGTCGGCGCCGAGGATCGCCGTCGTTGGCGTTCTCCCAGCCGCCGTCGACGAGTACCGGGCTCGACCGGCGCGGTCGACGGCACGGTGTCCAGGTGCGCGCACAGCAGGATGCTCTCGGGGCCCCGCCCGGGCATGCGCGCGAACAGGTTGCCGGCGTCCGAGCCGACCTGCCGGCCCGGCGTCGTCCTCCTCGACCTCGAGCCCGATCCCGTCGAGCTCGGCGGCCACCCAGTCGGCGCACGGCCGCTCGTGCCCCGACGGGCTCTCGATCCGGCAGAGCGCGGCGAACGTGTCGCCGAGCCGCTGGCGCTCGGCCTCGGTGGCGCGCCTCACGTGGCCGGGGAGTCGCGAGACGTCTGGCTCGCCGGTCTCCGCGGGCGCCTCGGTCGAGCGCGCGAGCGCCGCTTCGACGAACTGCGTCGAACAACGGCGCCGGCCGCTCGGGGCGCGACTTGAACTCCGGGTGGTACTGCGACGCGACGAAGAACGGGTGGACGTCCCGCGGCAGCTCGATCGCCTCGACCAGCCGCTCGTCTGGCGACGTGCCCGAGCACACGAGCCCGGCCGACTCGAGCCGCCGGCGCAGGTGGTTGTTGACCTCATAGCGATGACGGTGGCGCTCGTACACGACCGCCTCGCCGTAGAGCTCGCGGATCCTGGTCCCGTCGTGCAGCTTGATCGGGTCGGCGCCCAGCCGCATCGTGCCGCCCATGTCGGCGATCTCCTTCTGCTCGGGGAGCAGGTCGATCACCGGGAACGGCGTCTCGGGATCGAACTCGGTCGAGTTGGCGCCGTCCATCCCGGCGACGTGGCGCGCGAACTCGGAGACCGCGATCTGCATCCCGAGACAGATCCCGAGATACGGGATCCCGCGCTCGCGGGCGATCTCGGCCGCCCGGATCTTGCCCTCGATCCCGCGGCCGCCGAAGCCGCCGGGGATCAGGATCCCAGCCGCCTGCTCGAGCCGCGCCGCGACGGCGGGATCACCGACAGACTCGGAGTCGACCCAGTCGACCTCGACCGTGCAGCCGTGGTGGACGCCGGCGTGCTTGAGCGCCTCGACCACGGACAGGTAGGCGTCCTCGAGCTTCACGTACTTGCCGACGAGCGCGATCCGGACCGACTCGGTCGCCTCGGCGGCCTTGCGGGTGATCGCCTCCCAGTCGAGCAGGTCCGGCGCCGGGGCCTCGAGCCCGAAGTGCTCGCGCAGGATGTAGTCGTCGACGCCCTCGGCCCGGAACACGAGCGGGACCTGGTAGATGTCGGGAACGTCGCGCGCGGAGACGACGGCCTCGACCGGCAGGCTCGCGAACAGCGCGATCTTCTTCCGGATCTCGGAGCGACAGCGCCGACTCCGAGCGGCAGACGACCATGTCGGGCGCGATTCCGATCCGCCGCAGCTCGTTGACCGAGTGCTGCGTCGGCTTCGTCTTCAGCTCGCCCGCATGGCCGATGTACGGGACGAGCGTCAGATGGATGAACATGCACCGGCGGCGCCCGACGTCGACCGGGAACTGCCGGATCGCCTCGAGGAACGGGAGCGACTCGATGTCGCCGACCGTCCCGCCGATCTCGGTGATCACGAAGTCGACGTCGCTGGACTCGGCCATCAGCCGGATCCGGTGCTTGATCTCGTCGGTGATGTGCGGGACGACCTGGACCGTCGCGCCGAGGTAGTCGCCGCGACGCTCGCGCCGGATCACGCTGTTGTAGATCCCGCCGGCGGTGACGTTCGACGCGCGGCTCGTGTTCGCGTCGGTGAACCGCTCGTAGTGGCCGAGGTCGAGATCGGTCTCGGCGCCGTCCTCGGTGACGAACACCTCGCCGTGCTGGTACGGCGACATCGTCCCGGGATCGACGTTGATGTACGGATCGAACTTCTGCAGCTGCACGTCGAGCCCGCGTGCGACCAGCAGCCGGCCGATCGACGCCGCCGCGATGCCCTTGCCGAGGGACGAGACGACGCCGCCGGTAATGAAGATGAAGCGAGTCTCGGCTGCCGCCATCGATAGGTCCTTCGGCGTTCGAGTTTATCCCTGCCCTCAAGGTACGCGGGCGCGGACGGACGGGGCGACGGTGGCCAACCACCGTCGCCGCGTCGCTCAGTGGGCGTAGCCCCAGACCTCGAACATCTGCGCGGCGAGCAGCGCGCCGAGCAGGTAGAGGACGACGCCCCAGACGAAATAGGAGCGGCGAGCGCGCGGATACAGCCTGCTCTCGGGGTGCAGGCCCGAGGAGACCGCCACCGGGATCAGGAACATCACCCCGGCGAGCAGCAACAGCCACGGCCCGAGATCGGCGCCCGCGTACGACAGGCTCCAGTGAAACGAGACGAGCACGTCGCTCAGCACCCGGTGCCAGAGCACCAGCGGCAGCGCGACGAGCAGCAGGATCACCCCGACGCGCCCCGACGGGGCGAGCGATCCGGGCGCTCGAGTCCATCTTCAGCGCACCGCTGGAGCCGGCGGCTCGCGGTGCGACGGTGCCCGGCGCGTCGCCCTCGACGGACTCCTCCAGCAGCGCGCGGAGGATCTCGAGCTCGCGCTCCGTCGCCGGACGCGGCCGGCGCGCCCTCCCGAAAGCGTCCCAGGCGCGCGGGAAGTCGCCGACGTCGATCCTCGCCCCGCGGCGGTGGGCGGCCAGCATCGGGCACGTCCGTCCCCGCCTGTCTGTGTACGCGCCGAGGATCAGCTCGTCGTCGTCGAGCGCCTCGAGCATCGCCCGCCGCGCCTCGGGCGGCAGCTCTCGGACCGCGCGATTCAGCCGTCTCGCGCCGGCACGCCACGCGTCTTTCACCGATGAATCTCGCCAGTTTCATTGTCTTTGCCCCAGCTACCGCACCCCGAATCGCGGCCCATACGGGTCTGTCACACACCGCTCAAGCCGCCCACGGGGCGGAGCGCTACGCCGCCTGTCGCAGCAGCTGGCGGGCGTGCCGGCTGGCGGCCCGGTCGCTCGTCGCCGCGCCGAGCATCCGCACGAGCTCGCCGACGACCCGTCGCCGTCCGAGCGCCGTGACCGTCGTGCGCGCCGGGCGGCCGACGTGTCCTTGGCGATCGTGAAGTGCGCGCGGCGCAGCGAGGCGACCTGCGGCAGGTGGGTGATCGCGAGGATCTGGCGGCCCCGCGCGAGCGCGCGCAGCTGCTCGCCGACGGCGCGCGCGGTGTGGCCGCCGATGCCGGCGTCGATCTCGTCGAAGACGCAGCGTCGCGCCGCCCGCCGCCGGCCGCCGGCGTCGACGCCGTGGGCGGCGCTCAGCAGCGCGAGCATCACGCGCGAGAGCTCGCCGCCGGAGGCGATCTCGCGCAGCGGCGCCGCCGGGCACGCCGGGGTTCGGCGCGATCTCGAACTGCGCCTGCTCGGCGCCCGCGCGGCCCGCGGCTCGCAGCGGCACGAGCGCGACCTCGAAGCCGGCGTCCGGCCATCGCCAGCTCGGCCAGCCGCTCGCGCGACCGCCGCGGCCAGCGCGCGGCGCCGCCGCGGCGCGCGCGCGCGCTGAGCGCGGCGGCGCGGCACGTGCGTGCTCGCGCGCGCGGCCTCGCGAGCGCGCTGCTCGCGCGGCCTCGATCGCGACCTCGGCGCCGTCGAGCTCGTCGCGGCGCGCGCGGCAGCGCTCGGCGTGCTCGAGCACGCCTCGATCGCTGCCGCCGTGCTTGCGCTCGAGCCGCGCGATCGCCGCGAGGCGCTCCTCGACCTCCTCGAGGCGGCCGGGCTCGGCCTCGAGCCCCTCGCCGTAGCGGCGCAGCTCGCTGACGAGGTCCTCGGCCTCGATCGCGAGCGCCTCGCGCGCGCTCGGCGAGCGCGCGCGAGCCGCGGGTCGATCGCCGCCGCCGCCTCGAGGCTCGGCGTCCGCCTGCGCGAGCAGCGCGCGCATGCCGCCCGCCTCGCTCGTCCGGCGAGCGCCTGCTCGGCCGCCCCAGCGCCGCGCCGCGCAGCGCCTCGAGGTTGCGCAGCCGCTCGCGCTCGGCGCGTCAGCTCGGCCTGCGTCCTCGCTCGGCGTCGGCGCGCGCTCGATCTCGTCGAGCTCGAACTCGAGCAGGTCGAGCTCGCGCTCGCGCGCGCCGGCGAGCTCGCTCGAGCTCGCTCGAGCTCGCGCGCGCGCCTCGCGCACCGCCTCCCAGGCCGCGGCGCACGCGCTCGCGGAGCGCGAGCTGCTCGGCGCCGCAGGAGCCGTCGAGGATCTCGAGCTGCGCGGCCGCCGAGCATCAGCCGGCGGTGCTCGTGCTGGCCGTAGAACGAGAGCAGCTCGCGCCGCCGAGCTCGCGCAGCTCGCCGACCGTCGATCGAGCGCCCGCCGAGGTAGGCGCGCGTGCGGCCGTCGGCGCCGACGCGCCGCGCGAGCACGAGCTCGCCGGCGTCCGGCGGCGAGCTGCTCGTGCGTCGAGCCCGTCGGGGCAGCTCGAAGATGCCCTCGACGTAGGCCTCGGCGGCGCCCGGGCCGGACGATCCCGGCGCGCGCGCGGCCGCCGAGCAGCAGGTCGAGCGCGTGCGCGAGCACGGTCTTGCCGGCGCCGGTCTCGCCGGTGATGACGTTCAGGCCCGGGCGCGAGCTCGAGGCGCGCGTCCTCGATCAGCAGCAGGTTCTGGACGCGACAGCTCGAGCAGCATCGCGCACGGTCTACCAGCGCGCGGGGACGGAACGGCAGCGGACCGCCGCGGGACGGCTCGACGCGCCGCGGAGCCGTGGCGAGGCGCGCCGAACTTCTCGCGCAGGCGGCGGTAGAAGCTCGAGCCCTGCGATCTGCGCGAGCGTCGCGACGCCGTCGGCGAAGCGCGCCCGCAGCGACTCGCGCCGGGCGCGAGCTCGCCGACCGGGCGGCCGTCGACGCGACATCGACGAGCGCCTCGCGCGAGCTGTTGTGAGCGTCAGCACGTCGTCGGGCGCGACCACGAGCGCGCGCGCGCTAGCGAGTGCGGCGCGATGAACGAGACGACCATGCCCTCCACCCCCCAGGCCATCACCGGGCCGCCGTTGGCGAGGTTGTAGCCGGTCGAGCCGGCCGGCGTCGCGACCACGAGCCCGTCGCAGCGGACGCTGCCGACCTCCTCGCCGCCGACCGCGTAGGACGAGCTCGGCGACGCGCGCCGCCGACGCTGGCGGTGCAGCGAGACGTCGTTGATCGCGAGTCCGGCGCCGGCCGGCGCCGTCGACCTCGATCGCCGGGCAGCGCAGCACCTCGAGCGTCGCCGGCGAGCGCGCGCTCGAAGCCCGTCCGCGCATGCTCGCGGCTCGACGGTCGCGAGGAAGCCGACCTCGCCGAAGTTGACGCGCGAACACCGGCACCCGGTGCCGCGCGTAGGCGCGCAGCGCGCGCAGGATCGTGCCGTCGCCGCCGAGCGCGACGCAGAGGTCGACGTCGCGGTCGCGCGGCGCGTCGAGCTCGATGCCGCGACGGCCTCGGCTCGAGCCCGTGCTTGGCGGTCTCCTCGGCGTCGAGCGCGCAGCACGGCGCCGCGCGCGCGCGCGAGCTCGCGCGAGCTCGAGCAGCGCCGGCGCGCGTCTCCTCGCGGGCGCCCGTGCGTCATCACGCGTCGCGCGGCGTCGACTCGCTCACGGCATCGGCCTCCAGCGCCGCGCGCCGTCGAGGTCGTCCGACGCCGCCGCGCGCGCCCTCGGCGAGCGCGACGAACGTCTCGAGGTTGCCCTTCGGGCCGGGCAGCCGCGAGCTGGCGAAGCCGCGCACGCGCGGCGCCGAGGCCGCGTCGCGGCCGCGGCGACGTCGAGCAGCGCGCGCGCGGCGCAGCGCGGCGTCGCGCACGACGCCGCCGCTGCCGACGCGCCCGCGGCCGACCTCGAACTGCGGCTTGACCAGCGCCAGCGCAGTCGAAGCGCGGCGCGGCGCAGGCGAGCACCGCCGGCAGCACCTTGCGCAGCGAGATGAACGAGACGTCGACCACGATCAGGTCGGGAGCGTACGGGCAGCGCGTCGGCGTGCAGGTCGCGCGCGTTGCGCGCGCTCGATCACGGTCACGCGCGGGTCGCCGCGCAGCCGCCAGCTCGAGCTCGCCGTAGGCGACGTCGAGCGCGACCACGTGCGCGGCGCCGCGCTGCGAGCAGGCAGTCGGTGAAGCCGCCGGTCGAGGCGCCGACGTCGAGCGCGCGGCGGCCGCGCGACGTCGAGCGCCGCTCGCGTCGAGCGCGTTGGCGAGCTTGATGCCGCCGCGCGAGACGTAGCGCGGCACCTCGTCGACCGCGAGCTCGACGTCGTCGGCGACGAGCTGCCCGGGCTTCGCGGCGCGCGCGCCGTCGGCGCCGACGCGCACCTCGCCGGCGAGCACCGCGGCGGCGGCCGCGGCTGCGCGTCTCGAACAGGCCCGCGCTCGGCGAGCAGCGCGTCGAGCCGCCGTCGCTCCGCGGCCATCGCGCTCGCGACGGCTACCGCTCGGCGACGCGTCGCGCCCGGGCGGTCCATCGCCGGCGCGCGACGCGCTCGGCGATCCGCTCGGCGGTGAAGCCGACCTCCTCGTGCAGCAGCTCCGGCGCGCCGTGCGTGACGTAGCGGTCGGGGAGGCCGACGCGCAGGATCCGCGTCGGCGCGCCGCCGCGCCTCGTTCAGCGTCTCCCAGACGGCGATGCCGAAGCCGCCGGCGAGCACGCCCTCCTCGATCGTCACGAGCAGCTCGTGCTCGGCGGCGAGCTGCGCGACGAGGCCGCTGTCGATCGGCTTGGCGAAGCGGGCGTCGGCGACGGTCGCCGCGATCCCGTCGCGCTCGAGCAGCGCGGCGGCCTCGAGCGCCTTGCCGACGCCGCGTGCCGTAGCCGAGCAGCGCGACGCGGCGCGTCGCCGCCTCGGGCGCCTCGCGCAGGATCTCGCCGGTGCCGATCGGGATCGCCGCGGGCGCGCTCGGGCAGCGGCACGCCGACCGCCTCGCCGCGCGGGTAGCGCAGCGCCGATCGGGCCGTCGTCGTAGCGAGCGCGGTGTGCAGCATGTGCACGAGCATCGCCTCGTCGCGCGGCGCCATCAGCACGATGTTCGGCAGGCAGCGCAGGTAGGCGATGTCGAACGCGCCGTGGTGGGTCGGGCCGTCGTCGCCGACGAGGCCCGGCGCGGTCCATCGCGAACACGACGGCAGCTTCTGCAGGCAGACGTCGTGGACGATCTGGTCGTAGGCGCGCTGCAGGAAGGTCGAGTAGATCGCGGCGACCGGCTTGCGCGCCCTGCGAGCGCGAGCCCGGCGGCGAACAGCACCGCCTGCTGCTCGGCGATGCCGACGTCGAAGTAGCGCTCGGGCATCGCCTGCTGGAGGATGTTCAGCCCGGTGCCGGAGTTCATCGCCGCGGTGATGCCGATCGACGCGCTCGTCGCGGCGGCACTCGCGCGACGAGCGCCTCGCCGAACACCTTCGTGTACTGCGGGCGGCGGCGGCGGCGCCGTCGCGCGGCTCGGCGCGGCCTTGGCCGAGCTCGCCGTTGGCGATCGACTGCGGCTTGGCGGCGTGCCACTTCTCCATGCCCTCGAGGCCGCCGTCCTCGGCCGGGCGCGAAGCCCTTGCCCTTGACGGTCGCGAGTGGACGACGACCGGGCGCTCGGCGGCGAGCGCGTCGCGCAGCGCGCGCGCGCAGCGCGCGCACGTCGTGGCCGTCGATCACGCCGATGTAGGCCCAGTCGAGCTCCTCCCACCACAGGCCCGGGCGCCCAGAACGCCTTGATCGACTCCTTGAGCGTGCGGCCCGAGCCGCTCGAACGCGGCGCCGATCCCGACCGGGAGCTTCGTCAGGCCGCCCTCGATGCCCTCGCGCGCGTGCCACAGCTTCGGGTTCAGGCGGACGCGGTTGAAGTAGCGCGACAGCGCGCCGACGTTCGGCGCGATCGACATGCCGTTGTCGTTGAGCACGACGACGATCGGCGTGCCGAGCCCGCCGGCCTGGTGGATCGCCTCGAACGCGACGCCGCCGGTCATCGCGCCGTCGCCGACACCGCGACGACGTGCCGGCGTCGGGCTCGCCGTGCCGCGCCGCATCGCCTCCTTGATCCCGACCGCGTAGCCGATCGCGGTCGAGGCGTGGCCCGGCGCCCATGATGTCGTGCTCGGACTCGCGCGATCGAGCAGAACGGCGCGAGGCCGCCGTACTTGCGGATCGTCGTGCAGCTGGTCGCGGCGGCCGGTCAGGACCTTGTGCGGGTAGGCCTGGTGGCCGACGTCCCAGAGGATCTTGTCGCGCGGCGAGTCGAGCAGCGAGTGCAGCGCGACCGCGATCTCGCAGGTGCCGAGGTTGGCGCCGAAGTGGCCGCCGATCTCGCCGACGGTGTCGATGATGTGCTCGCGCACCTCCTGCGCGACGCTGCTGCGAGCTCCTCGTCGCTGAGGCCGTGGAGGTCCTGCGGGCTGGTCGATGCGGTCGAGCAGGCAGCGTCGGCATCGTCATGAGGTCCGGGTGCGATGAAGTCGGTGATCTGCTCGAGCTCGGCGGCTCCGCCGGCGCGGCCGCCGGCGAGCGCGGCGCGCGCGCGCTGGTGCGAGGCGTCCGCGAGCTCGCGCGCGCCGTCGAGCCCGAACTCGGTCACGTAGGTGCGCTTGCCGTGCCGCTCGTCGCTGCCGCTGCGGCTTGCCGAGCGCCGCGTCGGTACCGGTCACGTCGAGGATGTCGTCAACGATCTGGAAGAGCACGCCCAGCTCGCTCGCGAAGTGCGCCGAAGCAGCGATTGTCTCAGGTTCGCAGGCTGCCGGCGATCAGCAGCACGCACTCGACGCTCGCCGCGATCAGCCGCCCGGTCTTCAGCGCGTGCAGCCGGCGCAGCCCGTCGGGGCCCTCCGGGGCGCGTGCCGGCGACGTCGAGGTACTGCCCGCCGACCATCCCGTCGACGCCGGTGGCGCCCGCGAGCGGCCGCAGCGCGCGCAGCGAGCAGCCGCGGGCTCGCCCTGCTGCTCGGCGCAGCAGTGGCGGAACGCCTCGGCGTAGAGCGCGTCGCCCGCGAGGATCGCGACGTCCTCGCCGAACGCCTCGTGGCAGGTCGGGCGCCCGCGGCGCAGGTCGTCGTCGTCCATCGCCGGCAGGTCGTCGTGGATCAGCGAGTAGGTGTGGATCAGCTCGAGCGCGCGCCGCCAGCGGCAGCACCTCGGCGCGGGTCGCGGCCGATCGCGATCGCCGTCGCCAGCGCGAGCACCGGCCGGATCCGCTTGCCGCCGGCGAGCAGCGAGTAGCGCATCGCCTCCTCGAGGCCCGCGGAGGCGGGCTGCGCGGCGAAGCGCAGCGCCTCCAGGTAGTGCTCGACTTCGAGCCGCAGATGGTCGGGATAGCGCGGGCGCCACCGCGGCCGGATGCACTATCCGGCCGGGAGCGGCAGCTGGCCCGGCAGGTCGGGCAGCGGCTCGAGCGCGGCGCGCGCTCGCTCCTCGACCTGCGCGGATGCCTCCGAGGCCAGCCGCGCGCACTCCTCGACCAGCGCCAGCGCCGCATCGGGCTCGAGCTCGCCGGACCGCAACCGCGCGGCGGCCTCCTCGAGCCGCGCCCGTAGCTCGATCAGGGGATCGGTCACGCCGAGCAGGTTAGCCGGTGTGCCGCGGCACCGCCGCCTGCACGAGCGCATAACATCGACACCGTGAGGACGCGCCCTGCGATGCTGCGCCTGCTCGCGAGGATCGTCGGCTCGTGGAGCGACGCCCAGATCGAGCGGCGTTTCGGCTCGAATATCGGGCAGCGAGCGTTGTTCGCAGGGATGGCACGCTCGTTCGTGCCCGAGGCCGCGGCGGGCTTCGCGGGCGAGCTCGAGTACGAGCTGAGCGCGGCCCGCGACCGGCGCTCCGCCGGTCCGCTGGACGATCGAGATCGACGACGGTCGGGCGCGAGCGCGTCCGGGCGCGGCGCTGGAGCCGCGGTTGTCGGATGTCGATGGCGCTGGCCGACTTCATGCGGGTCGCGACCGGCGCCGCCGACGCCGTCGTGCTCGTGCTGTCGGGGCACGCGACCGTCCGGGGGGACTTCGGCGCTGGCCGCGCGGCTGCCGGAGATGTTCGGCCAGCGCGCGGGCTGATCCGGACGATCAGGACGCTAGAACCGCAGCAGCGCCGCGATCCCGCGGTGCGGGCCGAGGTCCGGATAGCGAGCGGACCACGAGCACGTCGGCGTCCTGGGCGACCGCGGCCTCGACCACCGCCTCGCGCAGGTGATCGACCTCCGCGAGCGCGGAGCCATCGGCTGGGCATTGGTCGTCGCCCTCGAGAAGCAACAGCCCGCAGGCACGGGCAGCGCTTCCCGCGGAGGTCGAACCCGGGCTCGAGCAGCAGCGTCTAGACGCGCCGCTCGTTGAGCGCCTCGAGCGTCGCCTCGGGCCCTCCGGTCGCCCGGCCGCCGGCGCCGAGGGCGTCCGCGAGACGATCGAGCAGGTCTCGCGCTCGGTTGCGCTTCTCGTCCTCGGCTGACGAGCTTCTCGACGGCCTCGGCGGATCTGGGCCTCGGTCGCGCTCGAGAGGTCGACGTCGACCCGGCCGGGTGCGCCAGGCGCCGGCGACCTCATCGGTGAGCAGCTCCTCGAATCGCGGCACGGTCTCTTGCTGGCCACCGATCGCGACCCGGTCGAAGCGCTCCTGCAGCCAGCGGCGGTTGACGATCTCGGCGACGCGCTTGAGGTGCCGCTCGACGTCGTCCTCGATGCTCCGCTCGTAGTTGGCCTGGGACCAGCCGCCGCTGCTCATGCTGGCCATGCACGTCATCGACGACGCGGACGCGCTCGTCAAGCCCGTCGGGCGGAGCCGGTCAGCACGCTGCGCGGACGCGGCGATTGACGAGCGCGACCAGCCACCGCACCGTCTGGACGGCCTCGAGCATCGGCGCGACGTACGGCGTGGCGCTGATCACGACCTGCGCCGGAACCGGGCGGGTGAGCTTGATCGACCTCGAACAGCGTCGCCGCCGGCGCGAGCTGAACACGGCGAGCCCGCGCGCTGCCTTGAACGGCGCGTCGGCGGAGGAGCAGGAACGAGTCGATCCGGCCGAGATCCTCGCGCAGCCCGATCACGGTCCTCGTGGCTGCGAGGCCCTCGAGCGACTCGATCTCCTTCGCCGCGGTGTCGAGCAGCGAACGGATCTCGTGGCCCTGGCCGGAGGCGTCGCGAATTGCTCGGGGTCGAGGTCGAGGTAGAGGCTGATCACCGGCGCCTCGCCGCGGTACGCGATCAGCCGCCTGGACCTCCTGTACGCCGCGCGACACCGAGTCGCGCATGCCCACCCCGGGGTCGATGCCGAATCAGGCGGCGTCGAGCGCCGCGTTGACGAGCGCGTCGGCGTCGGCGTTCTGCGGCGCGCGGCACGCTGCGGATGCTCCACGTGCTCGAACCCGCGCAGCGCCGCGGTCGCCTGCGCGTACAGCGGCTTCAGCGCCGGGTGCTTGACCTTGTAGGCGCCGGCGAGCTGGCGCGCGACGAGCTCGGAGTCGCCGATGATCTCGACCTCGGTGGCCCCAGCTCGCGCGCCCGATCGAGCCCGCGCAGCACCGCGCGGTACTCGGCGACGTTGTTGGTGGCGACTCGCCGATCCGCTCGGCGAGCTCGTCGATCACCTCGCCGCCCGGCTCGGAGACGACCACGCCGATCGCGGCCGGTCCAGGGTTGCCGCGCGCGCCCCCGTCGACGTGCAGGACGAGCTTCAACGATTGCGCGGGTACTCAGTCGCCGGCCAGCGGCGGAAGCTCGCCGGGGACCCGCGCACGCCGGCGGTCACGACGCTCGCGGTCGCCGCCGCCGCTGACCCGGGCTCGCGCCGCGACGCGCTGCCGTCGGTCGACGATCACCTTCACGTTCGGGTCGTCGGCGTAGTACTCGGTGAGCTTGTCGAACAGCTCGTCCGCCAGCGGTTCGGGGACTACGCAGTAGATCACGGTCGCTGGATGCTAGAGAGCGCCGCCGACAGCGGCCATCGAACCTTCGTCCACGCCGGACGGCCAGCGTCCTCAGGACCCCAGTGCGAGCAGGCCCCGCTCGTCGCAGACGCGTTTGTCCTCGAGCTGCGACTCGTCGAGCTCGGCTCAACTCGTCGCCCTGGGCGTCGACGCGGACCGCCGGCGTGATCGCTCCTCGGCGAGGTCGATCTCGTACCGGTACCAGCACAGCTCCCACGCCGCGACGATGTTGACGAGGCTCGGATGGTCGGCGACCGGGCGCACCGAGACGATCGGGAGCCCCAGCGAGCGCGCGATCCCGGCGACGTGCGCGGGTGCTCGGAGGCGTTGAACGCGTCGATCGCGGACGCTGACC
This sequence comes from uncultured Solirubrobacterales bacterium, assembly GCA_963770735.1. GTDB lineage: Bacteria > Actinomycetota > Thermoleophilia > Solirubrobacterales > Solirubrobacteraceae > Palsa-465. Next base: position 825,318 of record CAVYRB010000004.1, read on the forward strand.
TTGTGCTCGGCGCTCGAGGGGATCGCGCGGACGTGGCGCGGCTCGCGGATCCGCGAGCTCGGCGTGCGCGGCGGCGGCGTCCAGCGCTGGCCGTCGTCCTCATCCTCGTCGTCGGCGACGTCCGGTGCCGGGGCGCTGTCGTCGCGCCTGCGGCGCAGCCGGCCGAGCAGCGAGCGCCGCGGTCCGACGCGGAGTCTGCGGCCGTCGTACGCGGGCACGGTTCCTTCGCGAACCCAGCCCTCGTCGATCGCGCGCTCGTGCACAGCTCGCAGACCGCAGCGATGCGTTGTCCCGTCGAGGTACGCGTACGCGTGCTCCCCGCGCAGCAGCGTCCGGCCGCACACGTCACAGGAAGTCGGCGCATCCGCGGCCGACGCCCGAATGTCCTTAGTCGTCACGTCGGGCGAGAGTTAGCGGACACCCCCCGCCCCTCCGCAACCCTTCATGCGCATCACCCCGGAAACTGGCAAATCCTTGCTGCTCATGTGAGCCGGTGCGAGCGTGGGCTGCTGTATTGCTGCTGCGGCCGGGGCTCCTGTGCGTCGATGAGAACGGCTGGCGCTGAAGGCGGGGTGTGGCTGCCCTCTGGCGTACCCTCGCGCCACCGCCCCGCACAACCACACCACATGGGCTGCGCAGTTCGGGGGCGTCAGAGGGGAGCCACACCCCGCCCCCAAATAGACCCTAGGCCTTCACAGCCTCGTCCCTAGCCTCCTCTACCACCTTTGAGGCAAGGTGCGCCGGCACCTCCTCGTAGCGCGCGAACTCCATCGTGAACTCGCCCTGGCCGCCGGTGATCGAGCGCAGATCGGGCGCGTAGGAGAGCATCTCGGCCATCGGCACCTCGGCCTTGATCTCGGTCATCCCGGCGCCGACGGGCTCCATCCCGAGCGGCCGCCCGCGACGGGAGTTGAGGTCCCCGATCACGTCGCCGACTGCGTCCTCGGGCACGTTCACGGTCACCTCCATGATCGGCTCGAGCAGCACCGGCCCGGCCTGCTCGAGCGCCTGCTTCATCGCCTGCGAGCCGGCCACCTTGAACGCCATCTCCGAGGAGTCGACGGTGTGGTACGAGCCGTCGTAGAGGCGCACGCGGACGTCCTTGACGGGGTAGCCGGCGACGACGCCCGCCTGCATCGCCTCGTGCACGCCCTTCTCGACCGCCGGGATGAAGCCGGTGGGGATCACGCCGCCCTTGATCGCGTTGACGAACTCGAAGCCGGCGCCGGACTCGAGCGGCTCGATCTCGATGTGGCAGTCGCCGAACTGGCCGCGGCCGCCGGTCTGCTTCTTGTGGCGGCCGTGCGCCTTGGCGGCCTTGCGGATCGTCTCCTGGTAGGGAACGCGCGGCGGCTTCAGGTTGACCTCGGCGCCGAAGCGCGACTTCAGCCGCTCGACGATCACCTCGACGTGCACCTGCGAGAGCCCGGCGACGATCTGCTCGCCGGTCTGCGGGTCGCGATGCAGGTCGATCGTCGGGTCCTCCTCCTGCAGCCGTCGGAGCGCGGTGAACACCTTGTCCTCGTCGCCCTTGCTCTTCGGCTCGATCGCGAACGCCATCACCGGCGCGGGGAGCTTGATGCTCGGCATCTGGATCGGCTCGTCGCGCGCCGCAAGCCAATCGCCGGCCTTCGTCTCCTTCAGCTTCGCGACGGCGCCGATGTCGCCGGGGCCGAACTCGGTCGTGTGCCCGGTCTGGCTGCCCTCGAAGGTGACCAGCTGGCCGATCCGCTCCTTGCGTGTGGGTGCGCGTGTTGAGCACCTGCGAGTCCTGCTCATCACGCCCTGGTAGACGCGGAACAGGTTGATCCGCCCGGCGAACGGATCCGCGCGGGTCTTGAACACGTACGCGAACAGCTCCTTGTCCTCGACCGGCTCGAGCACGACGTCGCCGACCTCGAGCCCGCCGTGCTTGACCGGGCGACGGGAGGTCCTCGACGATCGCGTCGAGCAGGCGGTTGGTGCCGAGGTTGCGGGTCGCGACGCCGCAGGTGACCGGGAACAGGCTGCCGTGGTTGGTGCCCTCCTTCAGCGCGGCGACGATCTCCTCGTGGGAGATCTCCTCGCCCTCCAGGTAGCGCTCCATCAGCTCATCGGAGGTCTCCGAGACCTCGTCCATCAGCTTCTCGCGGTACTCCTGCGCCTGGTCCTGCGAGCTCATCGGGGATCTCGGTCTCGCCGCAGTTCTCGCGGCCGTCGCCGTCGTACCGGTAGGCCTTCATGTCGACGAGGTCGATCACGCCCGAGACCTCGTGCTCGGAGCCGATCGGGATCTCGGTGGCGACGACGTGCTGCCCGAAGGCGGACTTGAGCGACTTCGAGCGTCCGGAAGAAGTCGGCGCGCTCGCGGTCGAGCATGTTGACGAACAACAGCCGCGCGAGGTCGAGCTCGGCGGCCCGCTGCCACAGCCGTGTCGTGTGGACCTCGACGCCCATCACGGCGTTGACGACGAACACCGCCGACTCGCAGACGCGCAGCGCGCCGAGCGCGTCGGCCACGAAGCTCGAATCGCCCGGAGTGTCGATCAGGTTGACCTTGCGGTCCTGCCACTCGAACGACGACAGCGCCGCGGAGATCGACATCTGGCGCGCCTTCTCGTCCGGGTCGGTGTCGGACACGGTGCTGCCCTCGACGACGGATCCAAGCCGGTTGACGGCGCCGCCGCTGAACAGCAGCGCCTCGTGCAGGGAAGTCTTCCCACTACCCCGGTGGCCGACGAGCGCCACGTTGCGAATCCGATCCGCGGCCTTGTGCATGCCTTTGCTCCTCTCCTTCGCTGCCGAAAAAGCGACCTTACCGCTTAGGTTCGGCGGCGCGCATCGGCGCCGCTGAGGTAACGGAGTTGGCGCCGAATTGGCACAGTGGCGTTGCGAATGCGTCTTGTTCTGTTGCCGCGGTCAGGCGCAGACTTTCCGGCCGATGGCCTCCCGCGCCCACGATGAATGGCGATTCACTTCGACCCCTCCGAAGTCAAACGCCAAAGGTCGCGTGGCGGCGATCGCCGGCGGCCAGCGCGGACGCGTTCGGCATGACCAGCTTCGCGCGCTCGGGGTGCGCGCGTCGACGATCAGCGGTTGGGTCGACTCCGGGTACCTTTTCCCGGAGATGCCGCCCGTCTACGCCGTTGGCCATACGGCGGCATCGACCGAGGCCAAACTCGCCGCCGCGCTGCTGTACGCCGGTCCCGGGGCGATGCTGAGCCACGGGACGGCCGCCTGGTGGCTCGAGCTGCTCAAGTACCCGCCACCGGCAATCCACGTGAGTACCCCGCGCCGGGTCAATGACCACGGCAGCATCAGAGTTCACGGCCGGCGCAGGCTCGAGCGGATCGTGCGAAACGGACTGCCGGTGACGACACCGTCGCAGGCGCTGCTCGACTTCGCAGCCAACAAACCCGGCAATCTGCTGCGGCTCGCGCTCGCCAACGCCGACTACAACGACGTGCTCGACGTCGCAGCGCTCCAGCGCCTCATCGGCCGCGGCATCGCCGGATCCGCCGCCCTGCGCGAAGCGCTCGCGCTCCACCTCCCGGAGCTCGCTCGCACACGCAGCGAGCCGGAGCTCGTGTTGCTCGAATTCTGCGAGTGCCAGGGCTTCCCGATCCCGAGCGTAAACGTCTACCTCGAGGGCTGGCTCGTCGATGCGTACTGGCCCGGCCAACGGGTCGTCGTCGAGATCGACGGTACCCGCGGCCACCGAACCCCGGCCCAGGTTCAGCGCGACCACCAGCGCGACCTCGAGCTCCGCCTTGCCGGATACATCGTCCTTCGCTACACGAGGCGCCAGCTGATCGACACCCCCGAAGCCGTCGCCGCCGACCTGCGGCGCTACCTCTAGTCCAGCTCGCCCTGCAGCTTCGACCGCAGCCGCAGCACCGCCTTCGTGTGCAGCTGCGAGACGCGTGACTCGGTCACGCCGAGCACCTCGCCGATCTCGCGGAGCGTCAGGTTCTCGTAGTAGTAGAGCGCCACCACGAGCTTCTCGCGCTCGGGCAGCGCCGCGATCGCGTCGGCGATCCGGTCGCGCAGCTCGGACTGGTCGACGAGCTGCTCAGGGTCGGGGGCGTCGCGGTCGGGCAGGGTGTCGAGCAGCGACACCTGGTCGCCGGTCGCGTCCTGAACGTTCCAGAGCTCGTCGAGGGCGACGATCGTGGAGTTCGAGATCTGGAGCAGGCTCTCCTGGAACTCCTCGACCGACACCTCGAGCTCGGCCGCCATCTCCTCGTCAGTCGGGGCGCGCTGGAGCCGCGCCTCGAGCTTCATGTTGACGCGCTCGATCTCGCGGGCGCGCGCGCGGACCGACCGCGGCACCCAGTCGAGGTTGCGCAGCTCGTCGATGATCGCGCCGCGGATCCGGGTGATCGCGTAGGTCTCGAATTTGATCTCCCGCGAGAGATCGAAACGTTCGATCGCGGAGATCAAACCGCCGAGCCCGTAGGAGATCAGATCCGCCTCCTCGACGTGCCCCGGGAGGCCGGAGCTCATCCGTCCGGCGACGTATTTGACCAGGGGTGAGTACGCGACAACGAGCCGCTCGCGTGCCCGCTCGTCGCCCTCTGGTCTTATAGCGCCGCCAGAGGTCTTGGAGCTCGATCGCTTTGACGTTCGTTTCCACGACAACCCCCAACTATCACGCCCGAGGATGCGCCCGGGCGTAGGCAGACCTCAATCGCCGCGACTCTACCCGAGTGTAGACCTGGGTTGTAGAGATCGATGCGTGGCCAAGTAGTTCTTGAATTGCTCTCAAGTCTGCGCCTCCCTCGAGCAGATGAGTCGCGAAAGAGTGACGCAAGGCGTGCGGATGTGCGTCGGTAACCGCAGGAGCGCGGGATGCGCCTGCCGGCTCCAAATCCGCAGGCGCCGGCGCACATCCGACGTGGACAGCCGCCGTCCCGACTTCGACAGGAACAACGCGCGTTGATCTCGCGACCTCGAGCGCCGGGCGGCCACGCTCGAGGTAGCGCTCGAGCGCGCGCCGGGCGTGCTCGCCGACCGGCACGAGCCGGGTCTTCGAGCCCTTCCCCTCGACCCGCACGATCTCGCGCGTCGAAATCGATCGACTCCGACGTCGAGCGACACGAGCTCCTCGGCGCGCAGCCCCGACGAGTAGGCGAGCTCGAACAGCGCCCGGTCGCGTAGCTCGAGCGGCGTCGTCGCAGGGATCCGGTCGAGCAGCACCGCGACCTCCTCGGGCTTCAGGACGCGCGGCAGCCGCTGGGGCCGCTTCGGCGATGAGCAGCAGCTCCGCGGGGTTCTCGGCGCGAGACCCGTTCTCGGTCTGCACCCGCAGGAGACCGCGGAGGACCGCGAGCTTGCGGGCGATCGTCGACGGCGCCTGGCCGCTCTCCGACAGCGCCGCGAGGTAGCGCCGCAGGTCGCGGACACCGACCGAGGCCGGCTCGAGATCCCGGCTCGTCGCCCAGGCTGCGAACTGCCCGGAGTCGATCGCGTACGCGCGGCGGGTCTTCTCCGCGACGGCGCGGCGCGGCCAGATCCTGCTCGAAGGACTCGAGCGCAGCTGTCCATTCCGGCGAGTGCATCGCGTGGACGCTATTCGCCACGGCCATGGCCATGCCTTCCGGCTTGGTCGCGTGGCTACGTCGACATTGACGAGCGTGCCGATCGGGGTGTACGGGTACACCGCTGTGCGCCACGTCGTAGGGCATCTCGACGCAGCCGAGGCTCTGGGCGGAGCCGTAGGACGCGCGGAGGAAGCCGTGCAACGCGTCACCGCCGTTGAAGTAGCTCACCCAGGGAACGCCCGGATCGGAGTAGTGGCTGCCGTCGGGGTTGGTGCCGCTCATCGTCACCGACGGCGAGTGCTCGAAGGTCGGGTAGACGCCGGTCGCGGTCGGTGCCGAGGGGATCCCGGTGTTGACCGCCGTGGTCATCACGTTCTTGCCGCTGTGCCAAGCGACAGGCTCTCCGGGGACGCCTCGCTGACCGACACGAACGTGTAACCGAAACTGGAGCCGTGGCCTGAGACGGCGGCGCTCAGCAGCGCCTTCCAGACGGCGGGTCCGGCCACGCCGTCGGGCGCGATGCCGTGATCGTTCTCGAACGCCATCACCGCGCCTCGGGTCATCACGCCGGACGTGCCGGCCTGCCACATCGAGCGCAGCGCGCTCGGGGCGTTGCCGTAGCGCCAGTCGAAGCTTCCCTGTCGGCGGTTCGATCGCCGCGTTCTCCTGCGCCTGCGGCGTCGAGCCGACGGAGGCGCCCTTGAACGACAGTGGCAGGTATCCGAGCGATGGCCAGCAGCTGCTGGAGCCGCATGGTCGATCCGGGCGGCACGGTCCACGCCCCGAGCTCCGCGGTGCCGCTCGCCTGGCCGCCGACCAGCTTGACGCCCGCCGGGAGGCTGACGGTCACGTGCGCGCCGAGCCCGTAGCCGTAACCCTCGGGGCGGAAAACGATCGTGTGGCTGTTGACCTGGTGCCAGCTGCCGCTGCGTGATCGGCGACACCGGCGGCATCTTCCCGTCGAGCGCCGCCGACACAGACTTCGAGAAGGTCAGCGAGATCTGGGTGTTCGGCTTGATCGTGCCTCCGGGGGCCGGGTTGGCGACGGCGGCCGCGGCGGCTGCCGGCCGGGAACCAGCTGACGACCGTCGAGCCCGCGGTCTCCCACGTGCGCGGGACGCCCGAGACCCACACCGAGCCGGCCTGGGCGTTCGCGCACGAGCGTTAGCTGATCGCTGGTGGGCGATACCGAGGTGGCGGGCGCATCTGCGCGCCGCTCGGCCCGTACGAGACGGCGGCGACCGGAGTGCGTGAAGTGCACGCTGCAGCGGCGCGCCGGTCTTCAGCGTCACGTACGTCTGCTTGACGCTCGCGGCTGGGCGTGACATAGCGTCAGGTGCAGGCGCTCCTTCGAGCCGGTCAGCCAGGAGATCCAGCCCGGGCGCTTGACGATGACGTTGATCGTGACGCGTTCGCCGGCCGGGATCGTCTCCTGCGGCCAGATCTTGCTCGCCGCGCACGGCGACCGGGAACAGATTGCCGCGGCGGCCCCCGGTGACGACCACGCTCGCGATCTTGCCGCCGCCGAGCGGCATCCCGATCTTGGCCAGCGCCTGCGAGTCGGGGGTCAGGCTCGCCGAGGCCGAGGAGACGATCAGCGCGCCGACGCCGGCACCGAGGATCAGCACGAGCAGCACCCGGCCGAGCGCCGCACAGGCCGCGACGACGTCCGCCGCGGGGGCTTGCCGCGCTGGATTCCGTTTCCGAGCCTACGGGGCCGTGGTTGCTGGACGAGAGCCACTTGAGTCTCAAGAAAATCTATAGATCGCCCCAGCGGGCATTAAAGCCCTGCACCGTGCAGGATGCTGTCCTGCAACGCGAATTGCATCCGCGCTAACCGCCAGAGGTGCTACGCCGGGCAGGCGTGCCCAACCGACATCTTAGAGGCAGAACCCGCGCCTCAGCGCGTGACCGCGCCGAGCGAGGCGCTCGAGACCAGCCGCGCGTACTTGGCCAGCGCGGGCCCGGGATATGGGCGCTCGGGCGGGCGGTACGCGCGCGTGCGCGCCTCGATCTCCTCGTCGGAGAGCTCGACGTCGAGCCGGCGTGCGTCGACGTCGAGCGTGATCTGGTCGCCGTCGCGGACCAGCCCGATCGGTCCCGCCGCGTGACCGCCTCGGGCGCGACGTGGCCGGCCATCAGGCCGTGGGTGGCGCCCGAGAAGCGGCCGTCGGTGAGCAGCGCCACGTCCTCGCCGAGACCCTCGCCGACGAGCGCGGCGGTGACCGCGAGCATCTCGCGCATCCCGGGGCCGCCGGCCGGGCCCTCGTTGCGGATCACGACGACGTCGCCGGCCTTGATCGAGCGCGGCGCTGACCGCCGCCATCGCGTCCTCCTCGGACTCGAATACGCGGGCGGGGCCGCTCTGCTTGCGGCGCTCGTGGCCGGCGAGCTTGACGACGCAGCCCTCGGGCGCGAGGTTGCCGCGCAGGATCGCGAGGCCGCCGGTCGGCTTGATCGGGTCGTCGAGCGGGCGCACCACCCGCTGGCCGGCGGTCTCCTGAGCCGCGTCGGCGACCTCGCCGACCGTCTGGCCGGTGACGGTCTGCGCGCCCTCGTGCAGCAGCCCGGCGTCCTTGAGGCGCTTGAGCAACAGCGGCACGCCGCCGGCCTCGTACAGGTCGGGCGCGACGTACTGGCCGCCGGGCTTCAGGTCGCACAGCAGCGGCGTGCGCTCGCTGATCCGGTCGAAGTCGTCGATCGACAGCTCGACGCCCATCTCGCGTGGCGACCGCGAGCAGGTGGAGCACGCCGTTGGTCGAGCCGCCGCTGCACGCGATCGCGGCGATCGCGTTCTCGAGCGCGTCGCGGGTGATGATGTCGCTCGGCCGCTGGCCGCGCGCGAGCACGTCCATCACGAGCTCGCCGGCCGTCGGCCGCGACCTCGGCCTTGCGCGGGTTGCGTCGGCCGGGACCATCGAGAACCCGGCCGGCGAGATCCCGAGCACCTCGAACGCCATCGCCATCGTGTTGGCGGTGAACTGGCCGCCGCAGGCGCCGGCGCCCGGGGACGCCGCGTCCTCGAGCTCGTGCAGCTCCTCCTCGGTGATCGTGCCGGCGTCGTAGCGCGCCGACCGCCTCGAACACCTCCTGGATCGTGACCGTCTCGCCGTGGAAGTGGCCGGGCAGGATCGAGCCGCCGTACAGCATCAGGCTCGGGACGTTGAGCCGGCACAGCGCCATCACGGTGCGCGGGGATCGTCTTGTCGCAGCCGCAGATCGCGATCACCGCGTCGAACATGTGGGCGTCGCAGACGAGCTCGATCGAGTCGGCGATCACCTCGCGGCTGGGGAGCGAGGCCCGCATCCCCGGCGTCCCCATCGTGATCCCGTCGGAGATCGCGATCGTGTTGAGCTCCATCGGCGTGCCGCCGGCCGCGCGGATCCCCTCCTTGACCTTCGCCGCGAGCGCCCGCAGGTGGAAGTTGCAGGGCATCGTCTCGATCCACGTGTTGGCGACCGCGACGATCGGCTTGCTCAGCGCCTCGTCGTCGTAGCCGATGCCCTTCAGGTAGGCGCGCGCGGGGGCGCGCTCGGGTCCCTCGGTGAGCGCACGGCTGCGGTGCTTGGGGTCGAGCGTGGCCATGACGCGGGCACTGTACCGGGCCGCCGGCGGCGCGGGCCACCGGCGGATCCGCGGTCAGCTGCGCGGATGCTCCTCGGTCGCGGTCGTCCGCGCCGCGGCGGAGCGCATCCGGCTGCGCTCCCACTGCGACAGCCGCCAGAGGTCGCGCCGGACCTGGTCGGGGTCGAGCTGGCGGCCGGGCAGGTGCATGTTGGCCGCCGCGATCAGCCGGCGCTCGTCTCCGGTCAGCGCCATCCACTTGGCGAGCACGTCGTCGGAATCGGGCAGCCGCGCGCTCCCGTAGGGCCGGGTCTCGTCCGGAAACGCGACGCAATACTCGCCGAGCAGCCGGTCGGTCTGTGCGAGGTAGGCGACGATCGGCCGGTGCGGGTAGATCAGGTACGCGTACGCGGCGCCGCCGGTGCCGTCGGCGTCGCCCGGGCCGTCCGCCTGCGCGCCCCAGACCCGGATGAACCCGAGGTCGCGGTACATCGCCCACTCCTCCTCGTTGACGCACGAGCGCAGCAGCGCCCGCGCGCGCGGCCTCCGCGCGGCGTTCGCGGCCCGGGTCGTATGCCAGCGATCGCCGGGACGCGCTGACGACGCGCGCGCAACCGCTTCCACCCCTCATCCAGCCGCGGGATGATCAGATCGGAGAGCAGCGCGATCGCGACTAGCGCGGTGGCCGCGAGCGCCAGGACCACGCGGGCCTACCGGCCGCCGGCCGCCCGCGGGAAGAAGATCACGCGGTCGGCATCCCGTGGGATGTCCTGGAAGGAGCTGACCATCAGCGACTCGCGCTGGCCGCCGCTCCCGGCGACCGGCACGGCCGCCCACAGTCCAGCGTCCAGCTGCCGGCGGAACTCCTCGACCAGGCGCTCCTCGTCGTCGGCTATCTCGACGTCTCCCTCGGCGATCAGGACCTCTCCGTGACCGGGCTTCATCCGCAGGAAGCGCATGTCCAGATTCTACGACCTGAACCTCGAAACCCCGAGTACGTCGACAGGGCCGGCGCCGGCGCCGACGTCGCGCAGGCCGTCGCGAACCGCGCGCGCCGCCATCGCCCTGGCCACGCGGGCGGCCTCGAGCGGGTCGTCCCCCCAGGCGAGACGCGCCGCGAGCACCGACGAATGGGTGCAGCCCGACCCATGCGCCGCACCCGAGGCGTGGCGCTCGCCCGGGAGCTCGACGAGCCGCTTCCCGTCGAAAAACATGTCGACGGCTTGATCGCGGTGCCCGCCGGTGACTACCACCGAGCCGGGGCCGAGCGCGTGGACGCCACGGGCGAGGGTCTCGACTCCCTCCGCGCCGTCCGAGCCCGTCAGAACCTGGGCCTCGGGCACGTTCGGGGTCGCGACGGTCGCGCGCGGCAGCAGCAGCTCCGCGAGTGCCTGCCGCGCGCCGGGCGCGAGCAGCTCGGCGCCGGACTCGGCCACCATCACCGGGTCGAGCACAACCGGGACAGCATCCGGAAGCTCGTCGAGCGCTCGCGCGACCGCCTCGACAGTGGTCGAATCGCCGAGCATCCCGAGCTTGACGGCGTCGACGCCGATGTCCTGCGCAACGGTCCGGACCTGCGCGAGGATCACGTCCGGGGGGACCGGATGGACAGCGGTGACGCCGACGGTGCTCTGCGCCGTGATCGCGGTGATCGCGGTCATCCCGTGCACCCCGCACGCCGCGAACGCCTTCAGGTCGGCCTGGATCCCGGCTCCGCCTCCGGAGTCCGAGCCGGCGATCGACAGCACTCGCGGAGTGCGGCTTGCGGCCATCGATTTCGAGCTTAGTGGCCGTCGCCGTGGGCACCGGTAGATGCCACGGCGGGCACTTAGACGCCGGGCTGCACGCCGAACTTCCCTCCTGGTTCGCGAACGATGTAGCCGTCCAGCTCGAGCACCGCGAGCGCCGCCAGCGCACGCCCGGGCTCGATCCCACCGCGCGCGAGCGCGTCCATCGTGTCCCGGCCGCTCGCGACCGCGTCGAGCAACTGCTGCTGTTCGGGCTCGAGCCTGGCCCGGGGCGTCGCCCCAGCCCGCCGGACACCCGCGCCGAACACGGCATCGAGCACGTCCTGGGCGTCGCGGACGACCGCCGCGCCGAGCGCGAGCAGTCCGTTGGGACCGGCCGACTGTGGCGAGGTGATGCGCCCCGGCACCGCACCGACCGTACGCCCCAGCGCCGCTGCGTGGCGCGCGGTCACGAGCGCCCCGGAGCGGTGCCGCGCCTCGACCACGACGGTGATCGCCGACAGCGCGGCGATGATCCGGTTGCGGGCGGGGAACATCCAGCGCCGGATGTCGGCTCCGGGCGGAAGCTCGGAGACGGCGGCGCCGACCTCCACCAGACGGCGATGCAGCGACCGCTTCGACGCCGGGTACACCCGGTCCGCCGAGCTCGGCAGCACCGCGACCGTCGGCCCGCCGACCGACAGCGCGCCCTCGTGAGCCGCCGAGTCGATCCCGGCCGCCATCCCGCTTGCGACGGTCACGCCGCTGCACGCGACGCCGCGGCCGAGCGAGCGCGCAACCTCGAGCCCGTACTGCGACGCGCGACGGGCTCCGACGATCGCGACCGGGTCCTCGCGGAGCAGCGCGAGACAGCGCTCGAGCCTGCCGGCCACGTACAACGCCGCGGGTGGCACCGTCAGCGCCCGCAGTCGTTCCGGATAGGCGGGGTCACAGGAGCAGATCGCATCGAGCCCCGCGCGCTCGGCGGCCGCTCGCGCCTCGTCGGGGTCGAACCGCTCGAGCGCCGCGTGCAGCTGCGACGCGCCGTCGCCTCCGACCGCGTCGATCAGCTCGCCGTCATCGAGTGCGAGCACGTCGTCGATCCGCGCCCTCACCCGGTCGAGGTGACCGGAGAGCCTGGCGAGCAGCCAGGGGCGCGCCAGGTGACGGTCGCAGGCGCAGGCGTCCCGGTCGGACGGCCCACTCATCCCGACGCGGCGTCCTCCCACGATGACCGCTCCTCGCCCGAGCCTCGTTGCCTGAGGCTGAGGGCACTCAGCACGTTCTCGGCCGCGACCGCATCCCGCGCCTGGAGGTCGGCGATCGTCCGCGCGACCCGGAGCACGCGGTCGCGGCCCCGAGCGCTCAGCGCGCCCGCGGCATACGCCCTCGCGAGCACGCGGTCGGCGGCCGGCTCGAGCCGTACGTGACGCCGCAGCGCGCGTGAGCCGAGCTCGCCGTTGCACCGCGCGGGATCGTCCCCGAGCCGCGCGCGCTGCCGCTCCCGGGCCTCGGCGATCCGGCCGCGCGCCGCCTCCGAGGAGGTGACGGGAGGCGAGCGCAGTTCACGCTCGGTCGGTCGCTCCACGTTCACGAGCAGGTCCATGCGGTCCAGCAGCGGGCCGCTCAGGCGACGGCGGTGACGGCGCAGGTCGGCCTCTCCGCACTGGCAGCGGTCCCCGACTCCGGCGAATCCGCACGGGCAGGGGTTGGTCGCCGCGATCAGCATGAACTGCGTCGGGAACACCAGCGCGCGCTGCCCACGCACGATCGTCACGCGGCCATCCTCGAGCGGCTGCCTGAGCGCCTCGAGGCTCGAGCGTTGAAACTCGGACAGCTCGTCCAGGAACAGGACGCCGTGGTCGGCGAGCGTCGCCTCGCCCGGCCGCGGCGGCGAACCGCCGCCGACGAGCCCGGCGGGCGAGATCGTGTGATGCGGCGCGCGGAACGGCCTGCGGGTGATCAACCCGTCGGCGCAGAGGCCGGCGACGCTGTGGATGCGCGTCACCTCGACGGCGTCGCGTCGGCTCATCGGGGGGAGGATCGACACGAGCCTCCTCGCGAGCATCGTCTTGCCGGTCCCGGGAGCGCCCTCGAGCAGCAGGTTGTGACCCCCGGCCGCGGCGATCTCGAGGGCCAGCAGCGGCGTCGCGTGGCCGCGCACGTCGGCGAGGTCGGGCTCGGTGCCGCCCGACGGTGCTGGCCGTCGCGGCAGCGCGGTCACGTCGGGCGCGCGCGCTCCCAACACGACCTCGGCGGCCGCGCGCAGCGTCGGTACGGCGATCACCTCGAGGCCATCCACCAGCGCCGCCTCTCGGCCCCGCTCGGTCGGCACAATCAGCCGGGCCAGCCCTGCTCGGCGCGCGCCCTCCGCGACGGCCAGCGCGCCCGGCGAGTCGCGGAGATCGCCACTCAGCGACAGCTCTCCGAACACGGCGTAGGAGCCGAGCGCGGCCATCGGCACCTGTCCGCTCGCCGCGAGCACCCCGAGCGCCAGCGCGGCGTCGAATCCGGGACCGACCTTCCGCAGGAACGCGGGTGCGAGGTTGGCGGTGATCCGGGTCTGGGGGAACTCGAAGCGGGAGTTGAGGATCGCGGCGCGCACCCGGTCGCGGGACTCGCGGACCGCCGTGTCGGCGAGGCCGACGATCGTGAAGCTGGGCAGCCCCGACCGAATGTCGACCTCGACCCACACCTGGCGGGGCTCGACGCCGTCGATCGCGAATGTGGCGAGCCGCGAGAGCACGCCGATGACGCTACGCGCGGATATGCGAGGCGTGGGTGACGGCGCGTTCTAACTCTGTTCAAAACGACGCCCGGAACTGCGCAGAGTTGGAACACCGCGTCACACACGGCTGACCGGCGGCGGCGTAGCGTCGGCCCGGTGAGCGGGGATCGGCGCAAGCGCCTCGGTGACGCCGGCGAGGAGCTGGCCGCTCAGCACCTGGTCCGGCAGGGATTCAGGATCCTCGAGCGCAACTACCGGACACGCTGGGGCGAGCTCGACATCGTCGCGTTCAACGGTGCGACGCTCGCGTTCGTGGAGGTCAAGTCACGGTTGGCGGCGGCCGGGCGCACCCCGTTCGAGTCGGTGCACGCGCGCAAGCGCGACCAGGTGCGAAGGATGGCCGCGAGCTGGCTGAGCGAACGGCCCGGGCGGCCGTTCGCAAGGGCGCTCCGGTTCGACGCGATCGGGATTACGTTCGACCGCTCGGGGCGACTCCTGGCGCTCGAGCACCTCGAGGGCGCGTTCTGAGGTCTACGGCGACCTCGGCAGCGCGGCCCGGGCACGGCGACCCGGCCGCCAGAGCCCTTGGCGCCGTAGGTGATCGTGATCGGCTGGCTCGACGCGCGGGATAGTCCGGAGACCGTGATCGTCTGGCCCGAGACCGAGACGGTTCCCGCGCTCGCTGTCGTGAACCCGGCGGCGGTCCCCGTCGTCGACGGGGCGCTCCAGCCGGTCGGCACCGCGAGCGTGACCGCGCCGCTCTGCATGCCGCCGGCCGCGGGCGTGTACGTGAACGCGATCGTGTTGCCCGTGGTCGCGTGCGCGACGGTCGTGGTCGGCGTCGTGAGCGTGCCGGCGCCGTTCGCCCGCGCAGCACACCGAGACCACGAAGGTCTTCGTCACGCCGACGCCGTAGTTGTCCTTGACGTTCATCGTGATCGTGCGGTTCACACCACCCGCGGTGAACGTGTGCGGGGTCGAGTTGGTGAGGCTGGTCGAGCTCACCGTCGTGTTGGCGGTGCCGTCGCCCCAGTTCCACGTGTAGGTCGCGGGGGCACCGCCCGGGAACGGATCGGCGACGGTCGCGCCGAACGTCGCGGCCGTGCCTGGCGTCGCCAGCACGGGACCGGTCACCGTCGCCGCCGGGGCGCTCGCAGCAAACGCGGCAAGGCTGTTCGGCGTGCCGACGCCGGTCGGTCCGTCGTAGCCGGGAGCCGCGTCACACGCACCGTTGCCGGCGGCCACGGCCGTGCCCGCGCCGTTGTAGTCGCAGTCGAGCGGGCCGTCGCCGAGGTTGTTCACGTTCCCGCAGCCGGCCGCGCCCTTGCCACCGCAGTACCCGTTGCCGCCGACGGTGACGTCGTAGAGCGCGGAGCTGCTGTTGTGCGCGTAGAGCGTCAGCGCGGGATAGTTGATCCCGTGCGCTCCTCCTGCGAGCGCGAACTCCGCGGCGATCGTCGGCGCGGAGAACGATGTCCCGCCGATCGTCGACCAGCCGAGGGCCCCGGTGGTGTCGTAGGTGTCGATCCCGGTCAGGTAGTCGGCGTCGGAGGAGACGTCGGCGTCGAGCCGGAACTTGCCGCACGTGGTGTTCGCCCAGCCAGGGAACATGCGACTGCCAGCCCTGCGCCCGGACGGTCGTGCTGCAGCCGCCACCAGAGGCGCCGAGCGACTGGAAGAAGTTCTTCTCCCAGTAGTCCTTCGTGCCGTTGTCGTTCCACACCGACTCGGACTGTCGCTGGCCGCCCTGGCCGAGGAACAGCGAGGTCCCCCCGACCGCGACGACTGTGTTCGCCGACGCCGGGAAGTCCGGCAGCCCGGGATCGACCCCGGAGCGGCCGAGCGCGTAGTCGTCGAAGGCGTACCAGCCGTCGTCGCCAGTGGAGACGGTGACAACTGTGCCGGGGTGGTTGTAGGCCGCGAGATCCGTCGACGTCGGGGTCGCCTGGCCACCGTAGGAGTTGCTGATCTCGGTCGCGTGCAGCGCCGCCGCCTCGTTGGCGGCAGCCTCGAGGTTCGCGAACGAGTTGGTGGTCGCTTCGACCAGCAGGATGTGGCAGGTCTCGCAGACGGAGTGCACGCTCTCAACGTCGAGCGCGATCTCACCCGCCCAGCCGGTGTTGGCCGCCGGAAGCGGCGACGGCGCGCCGCTCTGGTTGACCTTCTTGAAGCAGCCGTTGGCCGTGGTGCAGGTCGCAAGCCCATATTGCGTGTCGAACGTCCCCAGGTCGCTCTCGATCGTCGGGTCGTCGAATGCGTCGACGATCGCCACCGTCTGACTCGATGCGCTCGCGGCCGAGTTGAATCCATACGCGGTCGCGAGGTCAAACGGCGTGATCCCGCCCGCCGGCCCGATCGTCTGTGCGTTCGGACTGACGCCGTTCGTCGTCGCGCCGGCGCCTGGCTGGAACGGCCGCGCACCCGGCGTGCCCTTCTTCACGAGAATCTTGCGCTCGGCGAAGCAGGTCGCCTGTCCCGGTTTCGCCGCCTTGCACAGCGGCTTCCCGATCGCGTACTCCGTCGTCGCCGCCGATGCCGCAGAAGCGCCAACCAGCGCCGCGGCGAGCGCCGCGCACGTAAGCGCGACGATCCTGAGACCGTTGACGTTCCTCATGTCCGACCCCTCCGTTTCCTTGGGACGTCGTCCGCCCCTCCGGCTGCGCCCCGTAATTGGGGGTCGGCGGGCCACCATATGTCGGGGGCGCGACGCGATCTAGTTAATTCGACGACCGCGAACGCGTATCCGTACTCGTCGCGCGGAGGTCTAAAGCGCGAGCTGCTGGTAGGCCGCCGACTGGAACGAGCGGCGGTGAAGCGGCGAGACCCCAATCCGCTCGATCGCGTCGCGGTGCTCAGGGGTCGAGTAACCGACGTGGGCGGCGAACTCCCACCCCGGATGGGTCGTGTCGGCCCGGCGCATGTACCGGTCTCGCGTCTCCTTGGCGATCACCGACGCGGCCGCGATCGCCGCGCTCTTGGCATCGCCGCCGACGATCGCGCGCTGGTCGTGCTCGAGCCTGGCGACCGGGAACCCGTCGCTCAGGCAGATGCACCCGGGGCAGGCGACGCGCGCGAGCGCGTCGTGGAGCGCCTTGAGGTTGGTGACGTGGAGACCCCGCGAGTCGATTCCGGGGGCACATCTGGAGACGACCACCACCTTGGCGGCGGTACGCAGGATCACCGGGAACACCTCCGCGCGCGCCTCCGGCAGTTGCTGCTTGGAGTCGTTCAGCGCGCCGAGCGCGCGAACCTCGGCCGGCCCGATCCGCTCGAGGTCGAACAGGACGCCGGCGGCGACCAGCGGTCCCGCCAAGCAGCCGCGGCCGGCCTCGTCGGCGCCGGCGACGAACCGGACCCCGAGCTCGCGGTCGAACTTGAACAACCGGCGGGCGGCACGGCCGCCGCGCTTCCGGGACCGGGCGCGGGATCCGCGGCCTTGATCGGGATCGGCTTAGAGGAAGCCGATTCGGTCGGGCGGCCAGTAGGTGAAGAAGGCGATCCCGATGACGGAACTGTCGGGGACGGGTCCCCAGAAACGGCTGTCGTCCGATGCGCCACGGTTGTCGCCCATCATGAAGTAATCGCCGGGCGGAACCTTGATCGGAACCGGGAAATTGCAAGAAGGATCGCCGCCGCACGGCAGGATGTAGGAGTCCTTCTCGCGCACGCCGTTACGGATCACGTGTCCGTTGATGATCTTGATCGTGTCGCCCGGGATGCCAACGACGCGCTTGATGAAGGTCTGGCTGGACTCCTTCGGGGTCGGCGTGTCGCACGCCCGCGTGTGCCCGGCTCCCTGGTTGGTGTTGCCACAGGTCGCGTTTTGTGGATCGGCGCCGGCGGGCGGATGGAAGACGACGACGTCCCCGAGGCTCGGGTGGTTGATCAGCCGGTTGGCGAGGATCCGCTGCCCGATGTGCAGCGTCGGCTCCATCGAGCCGCTCGGAATCCGGTACGGCTTGACGATGAACGCCTGGATCAGCAGCGCCAGGCCGACCGCGATCGCGACCGTGATCACGAGCTCGATGATCGACTTAATGGTCGACTTGGGAGCCTTGGTGCCGGAGGACTTGGCCATCTGCTTCTACCGTCCGATGTCGAGCGCGGAGTCCGTCGGCGACGGCCGGCCGCTCGTCATTCCTCCGGCTTTGCCGGCTTATCGGCCGAGGGAGCCTCAGGCTCCTCGGCGACAGGCTCTTCGGCGGCGGGCTCAGCAGCTTCGGGCTCCGCCTCGGCTTCGGGCTCCACGGGCTCAGCGGTCGTCCCTGGCGACGCGGCTGCTCGCGTGGCCTCGTCCTCAACGACCGCCTCGTCGGGAGGCGCCGCAGCCGCGTCGTCAGGGGCGACCGCTTGCGCCGCAGCGGCGTCGTCGGGGGCAGCCGCTTCAGGGACAGCCGCGTTCAGCAGCTCCCGATCCACCGCCTGCTCGATCCCAACGTTCCGCCGCTCGCGAATCCGCGCACGCTTGCCGACCCGTCCCCGCAGGTAGTAGAGCTTGGCCCGACGCACATCCCCCCGAGCCGCCACCTCGATCCGCTCGATCTTCGGCGAATGCAGCGGGAACGTCCGCTCGACGCCGACGCCAAAGGACTGCTTGCGGACGGTGAACGTCTCGCGGGGTCCGTGGCCCTGGCGCTTGAGCACGACGCCTTCGAACACCTGCGTCCGGCGCCGCTGGCCCTCTACGACCTGGAAGTGGACGCGCACCCGATCACCAGCGTCGAAGGCCGGCGCCCGACGGAGCTGCTCGCGCTCCAGGCTGTCGATCACGGTGCTCATAACATTCGTTGGGCGCCGCAGCGCCGGCAGAGTGAAGCGCGGGGAAGCTGTGCACAACCGCTCAGCCCCGCCCGCGGAAAGCTCATGGTAGCGGACCGCTCTCGGCGCGTGCCCTGCTCTGCTCGCGGCGCCACGCGGCGATCCGGGCGTGGTGACCGGACAGCAGCACGTCCGGGACCCGCCAGCCCCGGTACTCGGCGGGCCGGGTGTAGTGGGGGTACTCAGGCGCACCCTCGAGCGCAGCGCTGAACGACTCCTCCACGGCCGAACGCTCGTCGCCGAGCACGCCGGGCAGCTTTCGCACCACAGCATCCGCGACGACCATCGCGGGGAGCTCGCCGCCCGCGAGCACGTACCGGCCGATCGACAGCTCGTCGGTCGCGAACTGCTCGACGATCCGCTGGTCGAAACCCTCGTACCGGCCCGAGAGCAGCGTCAGCGCCGGCTCGCGCGCGAGCTCGTCGACGAGCGCGTCGTCGAGCAGGCGGCCGCTCGGCGTGAGCGCGATCACCCGGCGCTGCCCTCGCAGCTCGACCGGGTCGCGTCCGTAGCGGGCGCGGAGCGCCGCCTCGACGACGTCCACCCTCAGCACCATCCCCGCACCGCCGCCGAACGGCGTGTCGTCGACCTGGCCCGCGTTCAGAGGCGTGTGATCGCGGTAGTTGACGTACTCGAGGCGCGTGCCGCTCGCGAGCGCGTTCGCGACGTGGCGCTGGCGCTCGAACCACCCGAACGCGTCGGGGAACAGGGTGAAGACGTCGATCTCCATCAGCCCTCGCTCAGAAACCGGAGGTCGATGTCGATCTCGCGGCGGTCGATGTCGACAGACCGCACGGCGTCTGGGACGAGGGGCACGAGCAGGTCCGGCTCGCCGCCGAGGCGCTCGACCTCGAGCACCTCGCACGACGGAAGCACCAGCACCCGCCGAACGGTTCCGACCGGACGCTCGCCGTCGCGCGCGGCGCATCCCTCGAGCTGCTCGGGCCACCATTCGTCGGGCGGCAAGTCGGGCGCCTGGACACGGTCCACCATCAGCTCGTGCCCGCGCAGCTGCTCGGCGCCCTCGCGGTTCTCGACGCCGTCGAGCCTGAGGACCGGCCGGCGGTCGGTCTCCGGCACGCCGGACGATCGTCAGCTCCCTCCCGTCCACGATCACCTGCCCGGCGGCCTCCAGCAGCATCGGGTTCGGCTCGATCACGTGAAAGCTGCCGTCCAACCCGTGGGGTCGCCCGACGCGCCCCGCGCGCGGAGCCATCAGTCCTCGACGATGTCCAGGAAGACCCGGCGCTTTTGCTTGACGCCGGCGCTCTTGATCACGGTCCGGAGCGCACTCGCGGTGCGTCCGCCCCGGCCGATCACGCTGCCGTAGTCGTCGTCGTCGACCGACAGCTCGAGCACGGTCGAGCCGTCCTCCTCGACCTCGTTGACCCGTACCGCGTCCGGATGGGCGACGAGCCCCTTCGCGAGGTACTCGAGCAGCTCCCTCATGAGATCGCGCCCCGCGCCCGCTACTTGATGCCCTGCGTGCGCAGCAGCTTCTTGACGGTCCCGCTGGGCTGTGCCCCGCGAGCCAGCCAATCCCGGACGCGCTCCTCGTCGAGCACGATCGTCGACGGGTTGGTCTGGGCGTTGTAGTGCCCGACGGTCTCAATCACCCGTCCGTCGCGCGGCGAACGCTGATCGGCGACCACCACCCGCCAGATGGGGTTCTTGTGACGACTCGCGTCAGCTGATCTGACTGCCACGAACCTTGTTAGGCGAAGAGCCTTACTGACATCAGGACGACGAGGTTAGCGTGCGCGCTCTCCATCAGCGCACCCAGGTCAGGCGTTCGGCCCTGCGCGACCTGCCGCATCACCTTGCGCATCTGTTCGAACTGCTTGATCAGCTGCTTGACCGCGTGGACGTTCGTGCCCGAGCCGCGCGCGATCCGGAGCCGGCGCGAGCCGTTGATCAGCTCCGGGTGCCGTCGCTCCTGCGGGGTCATCGCGAGGATGATCGCCTGGAGCTGGTCGAACTGCCGCTCGTCGACCTTGACTCCGCGGAGCTCCTTGCCCATCCCGGGGATCATCCCGAGCAGCGACTGCAAGGGGCCGAGGCGCCGGATCTGCTTGAGCTGGTCGAGGAAGTCGTCGAGCCCGAACTCCTGCTTGCGGAGCTTGCGCTCGAGCTCGGCCGCCTGCTGCTCGTCGTACGTGCCCTCGGCCTTCTCGATCAGCGTCATCACATCGCCCATCCCGAGAATCCGCTGCGCCATCCGATCGGGGTGGAACCGCTCGAATTGGTCGAGCTTCTCGCCAGTCGAGGCGAACAGGATCGGCTTGCCGGTGACGGCTTTCACCGACAGTGCCGCGCCACCGCGAGCGTCGCCGTCGAGCTTCGTCATCACGACGCCGTCGAACTGCACGGTGTCGGCGAACTGCTCGGCGACGTTGACCGCGTCCTGACCGGTCATCGCGTCGACCACGAGCAGCACGTCGTGCGGCTTGATCGCCTTCTTGATGTCGGCGAGCTCGGCCATCAGCTCCTGATCGACGTGCAGCCGACCGCTCGTGTCGACGATCAGCACGTCCTTTCCCTCGGAGATCGCCCGCTCGCGCGCCCACTTGGCGATCTCGACCGGGCTCGCGGTCGGTCCCCTGTTCGTACACGTCGACGCCGAGCTGGGAGCCGAGCTTGACCAGCTGGTCGACAGCGGCCGGGCGGTACACGTCGCAGGCCGCCATCGCGACCGACGAGGGATGCTCCTCGCGCAGGTATCGCGCGAGCTTCGCCGTAGCGGTCGTCTTACCAGAGCCCTGCAGCCCGGCCATCAACACGATCGTCGGCGGCTTTGAGGAGAACGCGAGATCCCGGGCGGCGCCGCCCATCAGCTCGGTCAGCTCGTCGGAGACGATCTTGACCACCTGCTGGCCCGGGTTCAGCTGCCCGACGACGTCCGCGCCGAGCGCCCGCTCCTTGACCGCCTCGGTGAAGCTCTTGACGACCTTGAAGTTGACGTCGGCCTCGAGCAGCGCGAGCCGGATCTCGCGCATCGCCGCCTTGATGTCGTCCTCGGTCAGCGTCCCGCGCCCGCGGACGTCGGCGAGGGTGGCCTGCAGCTTCTCGGAGAGCGAGTCGAACATCTTCAGTCGAGGTTAGTGGCGCCCAGGCGGTGTTCAGCGGCTCGCAGCGGCCCCGCCCGCCGGCGGAATCGCTCGCGGCCGCGCCCCGGTCTCGCGGCTCGCGGCGTCCGCAATCAGGATCCCGTCGCGGATCTGGGACATCAGGTCACCGACGGCACTCGGCGAGTGCGGCAGCAACACCGTGTTCGTGTTGGAGGCCTCCCCCAGCGCCCGGATCATGTCCGTGTACTGGGTCAGCGCCACCAGCGCCATCGCCTCCTTGAGGTCGAGGCCGTGCTGGGCGATGACATCGAGCGACTCGTGCAGGCCCTGGGCGATCGCCATCCGCTCCGCGGCCACGCCTTCGCCCTGCAGGCGCATCGTCTCCTTCTCGCCCTCCGCCTTCTTGACGGCGAGTGTTTTCTGGGCATCTCCCTGCGCCGAGGCGGCGACCTGGTTGCGCTGCGCCGCGTTGATGTTGTTCATCGCGTCCTTGACCCGCTGGTCGGGTTCGATGTTGGTGATCAGCGCCTTGACGATCTCGTACCCGTACTCGCCCATCTGCGCGTGCAGCGTTTCCTGGATGTGCATCGCGATCGTGTCGGCGTCGGCGTAGGCCTCGTCGAGATCCATGCTCGGGATGTGCGAGCGGACGACGTCGAAGGCGTAGGACTGCATCTGCACCTCGGGGTCGTCAAGCTTGTAGTAGGCGTCCTGGACCTGCTGGTCTCCGGCGCCAACCTTGTACTGGACCGCGAGCTTGACCTGGACGAACACGTTGTCCTTCGTCTTGGTCTCGATCTGCGAGTTCAGCTGCTCGACCTGGAGGCTCATCCGGCCCGCCACCCGCTCGACGAACGGGGTCTTCGTCTGCAGCCCGGGCCCCGCGACCCGAACGAACTTCCCGAAGCGCTCGACGATCGCGCGCTCCTGCTGCTCGACGGTGAAGAAGAAAACTGGCATGTCTGATCCCCTCGATTGGGTCGCGGCGTGGTACTGCTGAGAGTACCTTCAGGGCGATGCCCCGGGAAGTGGATCTTGCGGAGCTGATCGGTCGACAGCCCGACGAGCGGCTGCTCGGCGCGGACCTCGAGATGCTGCCCTCCGCGATCGGCCGCCCCGAGGACATCCAGCCGAGCCCGGGGCGAAAGCGGGTCGTCGCGATCGGCGCCGTGCTCACGGGGGTTACGCTGGTGCTGGGCGTGGCGCTAACCGCGTTCGGTGCCGTCGACGGTTTCGCCTCGGGGTTCGACGCCACCTCGCTGGTCGCGCTGTTTGTCGGGATCGTGCTGATCAGCACCCATTGGGGCTGGGTTCACGTCGCCGAGCTCACCGGGCAGCGGCTCGAGCAGGGCGCCAACCGCGACGTGCTCGACAGCCGGCAGCGCTGGCTGGCCGCGATCGAGCCATACCCCCGCTGGGAGGTGACGGCGAGCACGGGCGAGGACGGCTCGATCGCGATCGCGACGACGCGATACCAGCCCGTCCTCACGGGTGAGAATGAATTCACCTTCACGAAGCAAGAGGTGAGCCGTGAGCACCACTCGGGCGACGAGCCCGCGGCGGTGGTCGCCGAGCGCGCAGAGCTGAGCCGCCGTCAGGCGGCCGCGGACACCGCCCGGGAGCGCGAGCGCTACGAGGTCGCACACGATGCCTACGAGCGCGCGGTGCTCGCGAACGCCGACGAGCAGGAGCGGCTGGCCGCGGTGCGAGCCGCGTCCGAAGCTCTGTCGGAGCGGATCAACTCGAACCTCCGCGAGCCGCCGCTGGTGGAGTAGGCGCTCGCCTCCGGGCGGCGCCGCTCAGCTGATCAGCGCCCGGGCGTAATCGGTCGGATCGAAGGGGCGCAGGTCCTCGAGCTGCTCGCCCGTCCCGATCAACTTCACCGGAATTCCGAGCTCGGAGGCGATCGCGAGCGCGATCCCCCCCTTCGCGGTGCCGTCGAGCTTGGTCAGCACCAGGCCGGTGACGCCGATCGCCTCGGAGAACAGTCGCGCCTGGCGCAGCCCGTTCTGGCCGGTGGTGGCGTCGACGGTCAGGAGCGTCTCGTGCGGCGCTTCGGGGATCTGCTTCGCGATCACCCTCCGGACCTTCGCGAGCTCGGCCATCAGGTCGTCCTGCGTGTGCAGCCGCCCGGCGGTGTCGATGATCACCACATCGGCCCCGTCGCGGCGCCCTGCGGTGACCGCGTCGTAGGCGACCGACCCCGGATCGGCTTCCGGCGGGCCCTTGACGAAGCCGACGCCGGCCCGCTCGGCCCACAGCTCGAGCTGCTCCACCCCGGCCGCACGGAAGGTGTCGCCGGCGCCCAGCACGACGCGGCGCGAGAGCTCCTTGGACAAGTGGAAGGCAAGCTTGCCGACGGTCGTCGTCTTGCCGGTGCCGTTGACGCCGGCGACCAGGATCACCGTCGGCTCGGCCCGCAGGTCGATCCGGTCCTCCCCGGTCCGGGCGATATCGGCGAGCAGCTCGGTCAACCGCTCGCTGAGCTGCTCACCGCCGGAGAGCTCGCCGCTGGTCGCCTCGAGCTCGAGCTGGCCGACGACCTTGGCGGTCGTCTGCGCGCCGACGTCCGCGTAGATCAGCGCCTCCTCGAGGCGCTCCCACGTCTGGTCGTCGAGCTCCTCGAACAGCGTCGAGTGAATCTCCGAGGTGAGCGCCTGCCGTGTCCGGCGCAGGCTCTCGCGCAGCCGGCGGAAGCGGCCGCCGCGCTGCTCCGCCGCCGCGTCGTCCGGCTCGGACTCCTGCCCGGCGACGGCGCCGTCGATGATGAAAAGGTCCTGCCAGTCGCGCGCCATCGGCGCGCGAAGTTAGCAGCGCGCGATCAGGCCACCGGCGCCGCGGCCCAGTCGATCGCCACCTCTCGCGTCGGGTTGGCGGGGTTGACCGCGACGCTCAGCTGCTCGCCGAGCGCCAGCGTGCCGACCTTCGTCTCCGGCACTCGATGGATGAACACCGCCTCGATCGGGCTGCCACCGCCGGTGGGCATCTCGACCTTGAACACGTACAGCGGGTCGTTCGGATCCGGCTTCGTGGGGTCGACCTGGCCAACGGTCTTTCCCGTCGGCGAGAACTCGTGCACGATCGCCGTCATCCGCTGTCCGGTGGCGAGCAGCTCGGCCGCCGATCCGCGCTGCACATCGCCTGGGTCCGCGGCGGCCGCGGCCGCGATCTGCCCCGCGTTCGCTGTGTCGAGGAACGGATTCTCAGCGCCGGCGGGCGCCGCCGCCCCCGCCGAGGCCGCCCCGATCTCGAAGTTGTCGTGGTCGGACGGGTCGTAGCGGACGGCGAGCGCGTCTCCGGGCCGCGGAATCGAGACCCGCGACACGGTCACCTTCTTGCTCAGCTGGAACGGCGCCGTCCCGTCCGTCGGAGACACCTGCAGGGTCAACGCGATCCGGGGGTTGTTGTTGATCGTCATGCCGGTGTCGTTCACCGCCACGATCTGCGCCGGCGCGTTGACGCCGGCCTCCTCGAGTCGCTGCTTTCGCTTGCGTCCACCGAATAGCGCCATGGTTCCGGTCCCCTTCGATCGTCAGTCAATCGAGCCCCCGCGAGCTTAGTCCGGCCCCGGCGCGGGGTCAATCGGTCGGGACGACCTAGGCAGCGGCTTCGCGCTGCGGCTCGTTCACGTCGCGCTCGGGCAGCCGCTGCGAGATCACCTTCGAGACGCCGTCGCCGCTCATCGACACGCCGTACAGGAAGTCCGCCGCCTCCATCGTCCGGCGCTGATGGGTGACGACGATGAATTGGGCCCGCTGCGAGTAGCTGCCCAGCAGCCCAAGGAACCGGTCGATATTGAGGTCGTCGAGCGCCGCCTCGACTTCGTCGAGGATGTAGAACGGGCAGGGTCGCGCGAGGAACACCGCGAACAGAAATGCCAGCGCGGTCATCGACTTCTCCCCGCCGGACAGAAGCGACAGCCGCTTCATCTCCTTGCCGGCCGGGTTGATCTCGATCTCGACGCCCAGCACCTCCTCTTCCTCTTCCTCCCCGGGCTCGGCGTCGGCCTGCTCGGACTCGTCGCCCTCGGCCGAGTCGTCGCTCGGCGGTTGCTCGCCTCCAAGCGTCCGCGCCGGGCCTTCGTTCTCGGCGACCAGCCGCAGCCGCCCGCGCCCGCCCGGGAACAGTTGCCCGGCGACCTCCTCGAAGTTGCGCGCGGCCGCCTCGAACGTCTGCTCGAACGTCTCGCGGATCTGCCGATCGGTGTCGGCGATCAGCTTCTCGAGCTCCCGCAGCGCGGTCTCGAGATCAGCGCGTTGGGTCTCGAGCTCCTCGACGTGGGCCACCGCCTCGGCGTACTCCTCCTGGGCGAGCGGGTTCACCGGCCCGAGCTGCTCTCGCCGCCGCGTGAGACGTTCGAGCCGAGCGCGGAGCGCCTCGCGCTGCTCGTCGTCGAGCGCGTCTGTCGCCGGGACCGCCTCGAGCTCGAGCCTTCCGGCCAGCCCGCGCAACTCCTCCTCGGTCTCGGTCGAACGGTCGCGCGCCCGCTGGAGGCTGACCTCGGTTCGGGTCAGGGCCTCGCTCTCGGCGTGGAGCTTCGCCTGCAGTGACGCCTCCTGCTGAGCGCAGGCGCGAAGCTCGGCGGCGACCTGCTCGCCGGCTTGACGATCGGCCTCGAGCGCAGTCTGGAATCGATCGTACTGCCCCGAGATCGCCTCGGCCGTCGCTTGGAGGGTCCCGATCAGCGACGCCGCGGATTCGGTCAGTGCTTCGTGCTGGGCGACCGACGCCGTGAGTCGCTCGATCGCCGCCGCGCGCTCGGCGCGGGCCCGCTCCGCGCGCTCGAGCCGATCGCGTTCGCCATTCAGCTCGGCCTGGAGGCGGAGCCGGCGGGCCTCATTCGGGCCGCCGTCCGGCGCGCTGCGTCGGAGCTCGATCACCGCCGCAGTCCGCCGCTCCTCCTCGGCCGCCCGGTCGCGCTCGGACACGGCCGCGCGGTGCGCGGAGATCGCCCGCTCGCGCTCCGCCTGCGCGGAGCGCTGCGCCTCGACCGTCCGCTCGAGCTCGGCGGCGGCCGCGAGCTCGGCGGTTGCGGATTGCTCGCTCGAGCGGATCAGCTCGTCGCGGCGGTTGCGCTCGGCCAGCACCCGCTCCTCGCCGACCGCGGGCGCCTGGCGGAGCTC
This sequence comes from uncultured Solirubrobacterales bacterium, assembly GCA_963770735.1. Classification (GTDB taxonomy): domain Bacteria; phylum Actinomycetota; class Thermoleophilia; order Solirubrobacterales; family Solirubrobacteraceae; genus Palsa-465. Next base: position 851,869 of record CAVYRB010000004.1, read on the forward strand.
GCGCGTCGCGGCGGACCAGACCCTGCCCGCGCGCGTCACCGCGACCCCGGCGAACGCATCGGGGATCGCGTCGAGGGTCTCGAGCACCCACGTGTCGCGCAGCAGCGCCCGGACCAGCGCGACGGCGTCATCGGGGCCGCGGACGTGGTCGGAGAGCCGCTCGGCTCCGGCGACCGGAGCGCTGACCCCAGCCGGGGACTCGCGCTGAGCGCCGGAGCGCGCCACCAGCGCGCGGCCGCCCTCGGCACCAGCACGGTCGAGCAGCGCCGCGGCTTCGGCGTGGTCGCCGACGAGCGCCGCTCTGAGCCTGCCGTCGAGCGCGGCCGCGACCGCGAGCTCGTATCCGGAATCGACCTCGAGCCGGTCCGCGAGCACGGATGTGCCGCCGGGGGCGCCGTGCTGTCCGCGCAGGAACTGGTTGACCGCGGCGAGCTCACCTCCGACTCGCGCCGCCTCGCGCCGGGCCGCTTCGACGGCGCGCTCGGCCTCTCGGACGGCCGCGTCCGCCTGCTCGACCGAGCCGTCGGCCCGCTGGCGTCCCTCGGCCGCGGCGTGCACTCGGTCCGCCAGCTCGATGACCGTCCCGGCGGCGGCCGCCCGCTGCTGCTCGAGCTCGGCGAGCTGGTCGGCGAGCGCGCGCTCGCGTTCGCGCTCGAGCTCGGCCAGCGCAGACTCGAGCTTCGCGATCCGGTCGTGCGCTCCCTCGTCGGGCACCGGCTCGACGGGGCCCGTGCGCAGCGCCTCGAGGATCTCCCGCGACCGTGCCAGCCGCGCGTCGACGGTGGTCGCTCTCGCGCGCACCGAGTCGAGCCGGTCCGACACGCGCGAGGCGGCGGACTGCGCGACGTAACACCGGCGCGAGAGCTGCTCGCGGTGGGCGCTCCGCCCCGCCAGCGCCTCCTCCGCGGACTCGCGGCGGCCCGCTACCTCGTGCAGCTCGCGCTCGATCGCCTCGCGCCGGCGGCGGGCGTCGGCGGCCTCGGTCTCGGCAGCGGCGAGCTCCGCGAGCTGGCCGCGCAGAGCGTCACGCGTCAACTCCCATTGAGCCTCGAGCGTCTGGCGCTCGAGTCGCGCGTGCACCTCGGCTGCCTCGGCCTGGCGCTTGAGCGGCTTCAGCCTGGTGCGAGCCTCGCGCTCGACGTCCAGCGCCCGGTCGAGGTTGTCCTGGGTGCGGACCAGCTTCAGCTGCGCGCGGCGCCGGCGCTTGCGGTGCTTGCCGAGGCCCGCGGCCTCCTCGATCAGCAGCCGGCGGTCTCGCGGCTTCGAGGTCACCAGCGACTCGACGCGGCCCTGGGAGATGACCGAGTGCATCTCCTTCCCAAGGCCGGTGTCCGACAACAGCTCGATCACGTCGACCAGCCGGCACCTCGCCCCCGCGAGCCGGTACTCGCCCTCGCCAGCGCGGTCAAGCCGACGGACGATCGACACCTCGGGGGTTCCGAGCCCGAGCGTGCCGGCGCTGTCGTCGAGCACCAGCTCGACCTCGGCGCCGCGGCTCGCCTGCCGACCGGGCGCGCCCGCGAAGATCACGTCCTGCATCGACTGACCGCGGACGGCGACCGGTGACTGCTCGCCGAGCGCCCACAGCACGGCGTCGGTGACGTTCGACTTGCCCGATCCGTTCGGGCCGACGATCACGCTGACGCCGGGCCCGAACTCGAGTCGCGTGCGCTCGGGGAACGACTTGAAGCCCTTGACGGTGATCGATTTCAGGTACACGGGCGAGTGCTCACTGCTCCAGCGAGTCGAGCGCGGCCTGCGCCGCTTCCTGCTCGGCGTCCTTCTTGCTTCGACCCGTCCCCCGTCCGACCTCCACGCCGCCGACGGTGGCGACGATCGAGAAGATGCGGTCGTGCGGTGGGCCCTGCTCCTCGACCACGTCGTAGCTGACGAGCGCGCCGCGACGGGCGAGCCGCTCCTGGAGCGCGGACTTGAAGTCGACGGGGTGCTCGAGCGCGTCGTCGATCTGCTCCCGGAACGCTTCGACGACCGCCTGCGCGGTGCGGTCGTAGCCGAACGACAAGAAGCAGGCGCCGATCACCGCCTCGATCACGGACGCGAGCACCCGCTCGGTCGCGATCAGCACCCGCACGCTTCCCTCGGCGCCGGACGGAGCCGCGACTCGGAGCCGCTCTGGGATCCCAAGACGCTCCGCGACCGCCTTGCACGAACGGCCGGAGACCGCCTGCGCCCGGATCTTCGTCAGCCGGCCCGCGCCGAACCGCTCCGCCGCGAGCCGGGGGTACAGGTGAGACGTGACCGCGAGCGCCAGCACGCTGTCGCCGAGGAACGCGAGCCGCTCGTAGGAGTCCGAGCGGCGCTCCGTCCAGGAGGCGTGGGTGAAAACCTGTCCCGCGAGCTCGTCGGGAAGCTGGTCGAGTAGCTCGTCCAGCCCCTCCCCCGCCTCTGTCTCGGCCCGACTTCGCGTTCGAATCACTCCGGCTCTGGACCCCTGCTCGCGGTCGCGGAGGGCGACGCGGTAGGCGCGCCGCTCGCGAGCACGAAGTCCACGGCCTGACCCACGGTCAGGATCTTCGCGGCCTCCTCGTCGGAGATCTTCACGCCGTAGGAGTCCTCAAGCTCCTGCACGAGCGTGTACAGGTCGAGCGAGTCGGCGTCGAGGTCCTCCTTGAAGCGAGTGGCTTCGGTGATCCGGTCGGGATCGACCTCGAGCTCGTCGGCCAGGTGCGCGCGTATCAGCGAGAAGATCTGCTCGCGATTCATCCGTTTGACACCGTAGCCGTCGTCTCGGACGGGGATTCGTCGTCCTGGGCGGGGGTCGACCTCAGCGCTCCGGCCTCGACCAGCGCCGAGCGCGTCTTGCCGATCACGTCCTCCTGGACCCCGCGCGCCGCGACCTCGATCGCGCGGGCGAATCCGCGCCGGGTGAAGCGGCCGTGCGCGATCACGCCGATCTGGCGCAGCCCCAGCATGTACGCGCCGCCCTGCGCCTCGGGGTCGATCTCGTCCCGGAGGCTCTGCACCGCCGGCCGGAGCAGCATCCCGCCGAGCTTGCCGCGCCACGAGCTCATCGCCGACTCGCGGATCGCCCGCAGCGTCCTTGATGAGATTCCCTCGGTCAGCTTCAGCGCGATGTTGCCGGTGAACCCGTCCATCACGACGACGTCGGCGGCGCGCTCCGGCAGCTGCGTGCCCTCGATATTGCCGACGAAGTTCAGGCCGGCGCCAGCCGTGCCGGCCAGCTGCTCGTGCACCGAGACGAGGTCCGGGGTCCCCTTCCCCGGCTCCTCGCCGTTGGACAGGAGCGCGACGCGGGGAGATTCGATCCCCATCACTGCCTGCGCGAAGGCCGAGCCCATGTGCGCAAACTGGACCATGTGCTCGGGGCGGCAGGTGACGTTGGCGCCGACGTCGAGCAGAAGCACGGGCGCGGACCCGGGGATCGGGAGGGGCAGCGCGAGCGCCGGTCGGTAGATGCCACGGTCGCGGCGAAGGTTGAACAGCGCGGCCGCGAGCGCGGAGCCGGTCGATCCGCCGGACACGAGCGCCTCGGCGCGGCCGTCGGCGACCGCGTGCGCTGCCTGCACGATCGACGCCTCGGGCGTCGTCCTTACCGCGAACGCCGGATCCGGAGCCTTCGCGATCGATACCGGTGCGTCGACGACCTCGACCCCTTCGGCGACGGACTGGATCTGGTCCGCGGGGCCAAACAGCAGCACCCGGACTCCGCCGCGAGCAGCCTGCGAAGCGCCCGCCGCGACCTCGTCGGGCCCTAGATCCGCGCCCCCGGCGTCGACCGCTACCGTGACCATCGGCTCAGGCCGTCAGAGGGCCTGGTCGCCGTCGCCCGGTGCGACCACCTCCCGTCCCCGGTAGTAGCCGCACTCAGGGCACACGCGGTGCGGAAGCCGCGGGCTGTGACACTGCGGGCACTCGTTGTACCCGGGCGCCGTGAGCTTGTGCTGCGAGCGGCGCTTGGTCGTGCGGGAATGTGACTGCTTCTGCTTGGGGACGGCCATGGGCCTGAGTGTAACCGCAGGTCGAGCTACTCGAATCGCAGCTCGGACAGCTTCGCCCACCGCGGGTCGGGCTCGCGTTCATGCGCGTGCCCGGGCTCGGCGTTGTTGAGGTCGACGCCGCACACCGGGCAGAGGCCAGCGCACCCTTCGCGGCAGAGCAGCTGCTGGGGGAGCGACAGCGCGAGCGCGTCGCGCGCCCAGGCGTCGAGGTCGAGCACGCTCCCGACCACATACGGCGTCGTCAGTTCCTCGCCCTCGCCGCCAGGCTGGGACACCTCCCTGGCGTCGACCGCGAACGTCGGCGACGCGGGCTCGAGGCAGCGCATGCACGGACCCTCGAGCGACGCCTCGAACCGGAGCCTGAGGGCAAAGCCGCCGCCGGTCGTCTTCGAGATGTCGAGCCGGACGGGCACCAGCTCGGGCCTCACCGTGTATCGCTCGGCGCCGAGCTCGATCGGATCGATCGAGACGGCGAGCTCGACCGAGCGCCCCTGCCCCGAGCTGAGATGCAGACCACCGAGATCGAACGTGTCGGTACGGAGCGGCATCGAATCGAGATTAGCGGCGCGCGTGCCGCTCTTCCGGGCCCTATTCCGCGGCTCGCAGGCGCCTCATCGTGAGCTGCTCGACGGCCGGCTGCTCGGCCTCCGGCCGCTCGCCGGCGGGGTCGTCCACCGGCTCGACCCGGCGGGCCGTGACCGTCACCTGGTCGACCTCGGTGAGCTCGCGCCCGCTCGAAGCGGCGCCGTGGTCCTCGAAGCGCCGAGCGGCGGGAATCACCCGCGCCTCGTACGAGCCGACGGTCTCGTTGTAGGCCTTGACAGCGCTCGTGAGCTTGGTGCCAAGCGTGCCGAGGTGTCCCGAGAGCTTCGCGAGTCGACCATGCAGCTCACGGCCGAGCTCGGACACCGCCTGGGCGGACTCGGCGACGCGCTCCTGCTGCCAGCCGTAGGCGATCGCCTGAAGCAGCGCCAGCAGGGTGGTCGGGGTCGCGATCAGCACGCGTTGCGCCATCGCGTCCTGGAGTAGGTCACGGTCGGCGTCGAGCGCGGATCCGAGTAGGTACTCGCCGGGGAGGAACATCACGACGACATCCGGCGCGGTGTCCAGCCGCTGCCAATACCCCTTGTCGGCGAGCGCCTTGACGTGCCTGCGCAGGAGGCGCGCGTGCGCCTGCAGGTGCTGCTCACGCTCGGCGTCGTCTCGAGCCTCGTACGCGTCGAGCACGCCCTGGAGCGGAGCCTTCGCGTCAACCACCACGTGCTTGCCGCCGGGCATGTTGACGATCAGGTCGGGTCGCAGCGTCCCCTCGTCGCCGGCCAGCGAGGACTGCTCGATGAAGTCGCAGTGACGGTCCATCCCAGCGAGCTCGACGACGTTTCGCAGCTGCATCTGGCCCCACTGGCCGCGGGTGTTCGGCTTGCGCAGCGCGGTCACTAGCGCACCCGTCTCGGTGCGGAGCTTGTCGTTGTTCTCCGCCAGCGTTCGCAGCTGCGCCTCGAGGCGTCCGCGCGACTCGCGCCGATCCTGGTCGAGCTTCAGCAGTTGCGCGTCGACGCGCCCGAGCTGGTCCTTGAGCGGGGCGACCAACTGCTCGACGGCCTGCCGGCGCTTGTCGAGGTCCCCCTGCGCCTCGGCGTTGACCGCCTTCAGCTGCGCACTGTTGAGCTCGGTCAGCTGCTCGATGCTCGCGCGCAGCGCGTCCGTCGACAGCGACTTGAACATCTCGGGCAGTCGGTCCTGGGCCTCGCGCTCGTTCTGCAGGTCGGCCTGCGCCCGGACCAACCGCGGCCAGAGGACGAGCGCCAAGGCCGCGGCGCCGGCGAGAGCTCCGATGATGAACCAGATCGCTTGCATCCGACCGCCAAGCATGGCGGCGCGGTCGGACGGTAAGAATCGGGTCGATGGTGCGTCGGCGAGTCGTGGTTCAGGGACGCGTGCAAGGCGTGTTCTTCAGGGACTCGATGCGGCAGCGGGCTGCCGCTGCGGGGGTCGCCGGCTGGGTTCGCAACCGGGGCGACGGTTCTGTCGAAGCGGTGCTCGAGGGACCGTTGGACGCTGTCGAGCGGGTGGAGCGCTTTGCTCGGACCGGCCCGCCGCGGGCGTCGGTGACGAACGTCGAGGCTTTCGAAGAGGAGCCGGAGGGGTTGCGCGGGTTCGAAATCCGGTAGTTGAGCGGTCAATCTGGGAGATAACTACCGCTATACGATTGTTATCGCCCAAATCGCAATTGTTACAAGCGAGGAGGGGGCGGGTGACAACCGTGAGGGGCCATGGTGTCGGCCGCGGTCACGAGGCCAGCACCCTTTCGAAAGCCTGCTTCGCTGCCTCTCCCCTGACGGCGAAGACGACCCATTGGACGCCCGAACCCCCGCCGGCCAAATGCCGCCGAACCTCCGCAACCTCGATCGCAGCCGCCTGAGTCAACGGAAACCCCCCGACCCCCGTTCCGAACGCCACCAGCGCCAGCGACCGAGCCCCGAGCGAATCGGCCACCTCCAAAGTCGAAGCCGTCGCCCGACGGATGACCTCAGCGGAGGTCGGTCCCCCGAGCTCCATCGTCGCGGCGTGGATCACCCAGCGGCACGGCATCTCGCCCCCGCCGGTGGCAACGGCCTCCCCCAGGCCGATCGGCGCCAAAGCCGAAGACTCCTCCTGCACGGACGGCCCACCCGCCCGCGCGATCGCACCCGCCACCCCACCGCCGTGCAGAAGCTGCGTGTTCGCGGCGTTGGCGATCGCGTCGAGGCCCAACGCGGTGATGTCCGTCTCGAGGACTTCGACCGCGGCCAAGGCCCGCGCTAACCGACTTCGGCCGGCTCTTCCTTGCCGGCCAGCCGCTCGCGTCCTCGGCGGACGGCGGCGGTGAACTTCGAGAGGTTGACCTCGAGCGTGTTGAGGATCTCGTCGGCGTAGTCCTCGGCGCCGAGCCGTATTTCCCGTTCCCTCGCGCGCGCTTCCTCGATGATGTCCTCAGCGGCCCGCTCGGCCTGCTTGGTGATCTCCTCCTGGGAGATCATCCTGTCCTGGCGATCGCGCGCCTCCTGGACGATCCGCTCCGCCTCGCGCTTGGCCTCGGCGAGCATCTCCTGGCGCTCCTTGACGATCCACCGCGCCTGCTTGATCTCCTCGGGGATCGTGGCCCGCATCTGGTCGAGGATGTCGTAGATCTCCTCCTTGTCCACGCGCACCTGATCGGTCAGCGGCACCGGCTTCGCGTTGTGGACCAGATCGTCGAGCTTGTCAATCAGTACCAGGACGTCCATTGCGTAGTTCCGTTCTCTTCGTCAGCGGCTGAGCCGTTCCTTCAACGCCGTCGCGACCTCCTTGGGGACAAGGTCGTCGATGTCGCCGCCGAAAGTGGCCAGCTCCTTCACACCGCTGGAGCTGAGGAAACTGTACTTGGCCGAGGCCATCAGGTACACGGATTCGATCTCCGGTGCCTGCGTGCGGTTGAGCTGGTTGAGCTCCAGCTCGTACTCGAAGTCCGAAATCGCGCGCAGACCCTTGACGATCGCGAGCGCGCCGCGCTGCCGGGCGAACTCGACGAGCAGGATGCTGAACGGCTCCACCGACACGTTCCTGAACCCCTGTGTCGCCCGCTCCACGAAGCCCACCCGTTCCTCGGTCTCGAACACGGTCTTGCCCTTACGCCACGGGAGGTTGACGACCGCGACGATCACCTGGTCGTACATCTTCGAGGCGCGTCCAATCACGTCGAGATGCCCGTAGGTCACGGGGTCGAACGTGCCGGGGCAGATCGCTACGCGGTTATCCGGGGGAGGCATAGATTCGGATCAGGGTGTCGCCGTATCGACGCTCGTCCATGAGGGCGAGCTCGAGCTCAAGCGGGGCGCGCCTGTCGCTCTCGGCTACCACTCGGGCACCGGGGGCCAACACCGGACCGAGCGCCGCCGAGAGCTCCCGTCCGAGCCCAGCGGCCTGTCGATATGGGGGATCGAGCAACACGAGATCGTATTGACGCGCGCGTGACCGTGCGCTGTGGAGGAACGCGAGCGCGTCCCGCTGTTGGACCTCGGCCTCGGCCTCGAGTGCTTCGAGGTTGCGGCGGACGGCGGCCGCGGCGGCGCTCGAGGAGTCGACGAACGTCGCCTCGCCGGCACCTCGCGACAGCGCCTCGATCCCGAGCGCTCCGGACCCCGCGAACAGATCGAGCACGCGCACGCGTGAGACGTCGCCGAGGATCGAGAACAGCGCCTCGCGCACCCGCTCGGGCGTCGGGCGGGTCGCCCGGCCGCGCGGAGCGACGAGCGTCCGTCCCCCGAACCGGCCGGCGACGATCCTCACGCGCGGATCGGCGCCTCCGCCTCCGCCCCGTAGACCTCGATCAGCGCGTCCGACAGCAGCGCGTGTTCGGGCAGCTCGAGCTCGGGATCCTCGGCGGTGATCGCCGCGGCGACGGCAGCCGCGCGTTCCAGCAGCTCGGCGTCCCGTGGGAGCTCCGCGACCCGGAACACCGCCTGGCCGTGCTGGCGGGTGCCGACCAGCTCGCCCTCGCCGCGCAGCTCGAGGTCGATCTCGGCCAGCTTGAAGCCGTCGCGATTGGCCGCCAGGGCGCACAGGCGCGCCGACTCCTTCGGACCGAACAGGAGGCACAGCGAGTCGTGCTCGCCACGGCCGATCCTCCCGCGGAGCTGGTGCAGCTGCGAGATCCCGTAGCGGTCCGCGTCCTCGACGAGCATCACGGTCGCGTTGGGGACGTCGATCCCGACCTCGATCACGGACGTCGCGACGAGCACGTGCGCGGCGCCCGCCGCGAACGTCGCCATCGCCTGCTGCTTGGCCGCGCTCGGCATCTGACCGTGCAGCAACACGACCTCGAAATCGCGCAGCTCGCCGTCGCGCAGCCGCTCGAACTCGGCTGTGGCCGCGCGCGCCTGCAGGACGTCCGACTCCTCGACCAGAGGGCAGACGACGAACGCCTGCCGGCCGGCGCGCAGCTCCTCGCGAATCCGCTCGTACGCCCGCGCGCGCTCGGCCTCGGTCGAGCACACGAACGTGCTGATCGGCCGCCGGCCGCGCGGCAGCTCGCGCAGCACCGTGAAGTCGAGGTCGCAGTAGGAAGCGAGCGCCAGCGTCCGCGGGATCGGCGTCGCGGTCATGTGCAGGGAATGGATCCCGCCCACCCTCTCGTCTCTCGGCCCCTTCGCGTCGAGCGCCGCTCGCTGGCTGACGCCGAAACGGTGCTGCTCGTCGACCACGACAACCCCGAGCCGCGCGAACTCGACCGTCGGCTCGATCAGCGCGTGGGTGCCCACGACGAGCGACAGCTCGCCGCTCGCGAGCTTCCCGCGGATGTCGGCGGCACGCCGCGCGGGTGTCGAGCCGGTCAGCAGCCCGACCGGGACCGCCTCGCCCGGCATCAGCGACTGGATCGTGGCGAAGTGCTGCTCGGCGAGCGTCTCGGTCGGCGCCATCAGCGCCGCCTGATAGCCGTGCTCGACCGCCCGCAGCAGCGCGTACAGTGCGACGACCGTCTTCCCCGACCCGACCTCCCCCATCAGCAGCCGCTGCATCGGCCGCGACGTCCGCAGATCCGCGTCGATCGCGTCGAGCGCACGGAGCTGATCCCCGGTCAGCTCGAACGGCAGCAGCTCGGAGAGCCAGCGGCCTGTGAGCTCCCGCGGCGCGTCGAACACCGGCGCGGTCGCCGACCGTTCGCGCAGCCGTCGCCTGCGCATCAGCGCGAGCTGCGCCAGCAACAGCTCGTCGAACGCGAGCCGTCGGCGGGCCGTTTCCAGCTCCGCGTCGATACGCGGAAAGTGTGCGGCGGTCAGCGCGGCCCGGCGGTCCGGGAGCGAGTCGGTGACCCGCAGCGAGCCCGGGAGCGGTTCAATCACGTCGGCGAGCGCGGCCGCATGCTCCCGCACGAGCGCCAGGATCTCGGTCGACGACAGCCCCTCAGTCGCCGGATAGTGAGCGACGGCGCCGACCCCCGCGACGGCCTCGGCGGTGCGCGCATGCGACTGGACCGTGAAGCGGTTGCGAGCGGCGTACTTCCCGTGAAGCACGAGCCGCGTCCCGGCCGGGTAGCGGTTCACGAGCCACGGCTGGTTGAAGAACGCGACCTTGAGCACGCCGCTGTCGTCGGCCACCGTCGCCTCGACCAGCGGGCGCATCCCGCGCCGGCGGACCGAGCGCGAGGAGATGCTCCGGACCTCGGCGACGATCGTCGCGGTCTCCTCGGGCACCAGCTCGGCGATCGTCCGCGCCTCCCGCCGGTCACGCGGCAGATGCTCGAGCAGGTCGCCCACGGTGCGAAGCCCGAGCGTCTCAGCGGCCCGCTGCGCCTTCTGCCCGCGAACCTTCAGCAGCTGATCGAGCCGTGACGGTCGTGGGTAACGGACGAACTCGGTCTCGAGCTCACTCGCGGTGAGCTCGTCCGCGGATCCAAACCGAGTGGGCACACCAAGATGGTGGCCTACGCCCCGGCTATTCAGCCGCGAGCAGCCACCAATAGCTCTTCTGGCCCCCATCGGAGAGCTCGAACTCGACGTCCCCCTGAGCGAGCGCTGTAACCGTCTCGTCGTCGAGCGGCGCATCGGCTCCGCGAAGGCATGTGATCAGCTCGGCGTCCGTCGCGAGCTGCTCGAGCACGCCGCGCAGCGCGTCGCGCGGTCTGCCCCAGACGACGATCTCGTCGTCGACGAACCCGACCGCGTCGCCCTCGCGGAAGCGGCCGCCCGCGTCGTCGCGCGCGGCTGGGGCCACCGCGCCCGTGCGGACCCGCTCGAGCGTCTCCTCCATCACCCGCGCGTTCGCCTCGGCGGGGCGGCCCGGGTCGAGGCCCACCGCCGCCGCCAGGCCCGCTTGCGGCGAACCCGATGGCACGACCGCGACGGTCCGGTCCGACAGCATCGCCGCGCGCTCGGCCGCCATCACCACGTTCGGGCTGTTCGGGAGCACCACGACCTCCTCGGCGTCAACCGCGTGGATCGCCGCCAGCAGCTCGTAGGTCGAAGGGTTCAGGGTCGGGCCGCCGTCAAGCGTGCGGACGCCGAAGCTCTCGAACAGCGCGCGCATGCCCGCGCCGGTCACGACCGCGAGTGCCCCGCACAGCGCCGGACCACCGTCGAGCGACTGCAGCCGCGCGTCGCGCTCCGCGACCTGCGCCCGCATGTCCGCGACGTCGAGGTGAGAGACGACGCCGGAACCGAGGAACAGCGCCGTCGCGGCATCAGGGTCGTCGGTGTGGACGTGGACCTTCAACGTCGTCGGATCTCCGACCACGAGCACCGAGTCCCCGATCTGCTCGAGCTCGCGCACGAACCCGATCTGTTCGAGGCTGGACCCCGTGACGGCGAAGTTCGTGCAGTAGCGGTAGGTCGTCGAGGAGTGCTCAGGGTGGGTGATGCGGGCGGCCTGCTGGTGCTCGATCTCGGGCGGTTGGCTACCACGCAGCGCGCCGATGATCCCGGCGAGCAGCACGGTCAGGGCGTATCCGCCGGCGTCGACGACTCCGGCTTCGCGCAGGACCGGCAGCAGGTCCGGGCCGCGGGCGACCGACTCCTTGCCGGCGTCGAGCGCCCGCTCGATCACGTCGGCGATCATCGCGTCCTGCTGCTCGGCGGTCGCGTCGGGCCCGAGCCGTCCGTCGTCCATGTGCGCGAGCTCGGACGCCACCCGGGCTCCCATCTCGCGCACGACCGTGAGGATCGTCCCCTCGGCCGGCTCGCGCACCGAGCCGTACGCCTGGTCGGCCGCCCGCGCCAGCGCCGCGCCGATCAGCACCGGATCGACGAGCTCGCCGGGCCGGCTGGCGAGCTCCTCGGCCGCGCCGCGGATCAGCTGCGAGAGGATCACGCCCGAGTTGCCGCGCGCGCCCAGCAGCGCGGCGCGGGCGACCGACGCGACGATCTCGTCGCGGCCGATCTCGTCGAACCTGCGCTCCTGCGATGCGCCGCTCAGCCGGTCGAGCTCCTGCAGCACGGCGCGCAGCGTCAGCACCATGTTGTCGCCGGTGTCGCCGTCGGCGACCGGGAACACGTTGAGGTCGTTGACCTCTTCCCGGCGGGCCTCGAGCGCCGCGAGTCCGGCCGCGACGACGGCGCGGAACCGAACTATCGATGGGTCAGACACGGGGCCGGATCACCGGTCTCGCGTAGCGGCTTGCGCGCCCCTACGGCGCCTTGGTCACCTTGCCGGCCTTGAGGCAACGAGTGCACACGTAGACACGGCGGGGCGTCCCGGAGTCGAGGATCCGGACGCGCTGGAGATTGGGATTGAACCGGCGCTTCGTCGCCACCATCGAGTGACTCCGACTGTGACCGAACGCAGGCGCTCTCCCGCACGAATGGCAGACCTTGGCCATGCGGCGAGTATAGAGCGCAGATAGAAACCCGACCGTCCCGGGTAGACGGGTGTTCCAATGGCCGGCAGTGGGAATCGGCGCGCGGGTGCGCGAAGCGCCGTCGAGGAGCGACGGGCGGCCGTGGACGATCGGCTTCGGCTACCCGATCGCTATCAGAACGTCGGGCTCATCGCCCGGGGAGGGATGGCGACCGTCTGGGCGATGCGCGATCGCAAGCTCGAGCGCGAGGTGGCGGTGAAGCTGCTCGCCGAGCGGTTCGCGCACGACGAGGTCGCGGTGCGCCGGTTCAAGCGCGAGGCCCGCGCGGCCGCGCGCGTCTCGGGCCACCCGAACGTGGTGACGATCTACGACGTCGGGGAGCGCCCCGCGACCGACGAGGCGCCTTACGGACGGCCGTACATCGTGATGGAGTTCCTCGCCGGCGGAACCGTCGCCGACGCGGCACGGCCGAGCGGGGTCGCGCCCGACGAGGTCGTCGGATGGCTGCACGGGGCCGCCGCCGCGCTCGACCACGCTCACGCCCGCGGGGTGGTGCACCGCGACGTGAAGCTGTCCAATTTCATGCTTGACGACCACCGGACGCTGCACGTCGCCGATTTCGGGATCGCGAGCCTCGGCACCGAGGACACGCTGACCGCGACCGGGTACCTGCTCGGCACCGCCGCGTACATCGCGCCCGAGCGCGCGCTCGGCCAGCCCGCGACCCCGGCGAGCGACCGTTACTCGCTGGCGGTGTGCGCTTACGAGCTGCTCGCCGGACAACGACCGTTCCTCGCGGACGAGCCGGCCGTGCTCGCTCGTCAGCAGATCGAGAACTCGCCGCCGCCGGCGAGCTCTCACGATCGCCGGCTTCCCGAAGGCGCTCGACGCCGTGCTCGAGCGCGGGATGGAGAAGGAGCCCGAGCGGCGCTGGCCGACCGCAGCCGCGTTCGCCGACGCGGTCGAGCACGCGCTCGCGTCCGGTGGCCGGCGGGCCCCCTCAACGGCGCCGGTGCTCGCGACCGGAGGCGGACGGCGCGGCCGTGTCGCCGCGCTGGCAGCGCTTGCGGCGTGCGCGCTCGCCGCGGGAATCGCCGTCGGCGCCGGCAGTACCGGCGGATCGCGGCCGGCTCGCGCATCGGCCGGCGGACGCGCGACGGCACATTCAACTCCGCCGGCGACCCACCCACAGACCACGCACGCCGCCGCGAAGTCGCAGCCGGCCGCTCCCACCCACACGGCGTCCGCGCCTGCGGCCGCCGCCGTCACGGCGCCGCCCAGCGCCGACGCGCTGCAGACGCGTGGCCACGCGCTGATGGAGGCCGGGAATTACACCGCCGCGATTCCGGTGCTCCGCCAAGCGGTCGCAAACGCGTCACCGGGAAGCCTGACGTATGCCTACGCGCTCTACGACCTCGGGCGATCGCTGCGGCTGGCCGGCGACCCGCAGGCCGCGATCCCGATCCTCCAGCGGCGGCTCGCGATTCCCAACCAGACCGGGGTCGTCCGGGCCGAGCTTCAGCTCGCGTTGCAGGCGGCGGGCGAACGGCCGGCGGACACCCCGCCACAGACGAGCGGCGGCGGCGCCCCTGCTCCCCCGGACGGGAAGCACGGCCGCCGTCACGGCCACGGGCCGTCGGGCGGCGCCGCGTTCCCGCAGAACGGGGGCGGCTAGCGCGCTAGGCCAGCGCGTCCTTGGCCGCGAGCGAGGCGAGCACCGCCTCGGCCGCGTGCCGGCCGGTGTCGCGCTTGGATCCGCCCTTCACGCGGTCGAGCGCCTGCTCGAGCGTGTCAACCGTAAGCACCCCGAAGCCGCACGGGACCCCGGTCCTGAGCTGGACGTCCTGGATCCCTCGCGCAGCTTCGCCGCAGACCCAGTCGTAGTGGTCGGTCTCACCGCGGATCACGGCGCCGAGGCAGATGACGCCGGCGTAGCGCCCGGACTCGGCGGCGTACTTCGCGGTCAGCGGGAGCTCGTAGGCGCCGGGCACCGTGAACACGTCCACGTCCTCGACCCCCGCCTCCGAAAGCGCGTCGCGGGCCCCGTCCTCGAGCTTGTCGGCGAGCTCCGGGTAGAACCGCGCCTCACATAGAGCGATCCTCATCGCTGGCGGCGCCGGTCCTCCTGCTCCTCCTCGCGGAGCATCTCCTCGTCGAGTGCGAGCCCCTGGTGGTGCAGCGTGTGGCCGAGCCGGTCGCGCTTGGCCCGCAGGTACGCCTCGTTGTGCGGGTTCGGGACGTGCTGGATCGGGATCTGGTCGGTGACCGACAGGCCGTAGCCGGCCAGGCCGGAGATCTTCTTCGGGTTGTTCGTGAGGATCCGGATCGAGGTGAGTCCCAGGTCGACGAGGATCTGCGCGCCGATGCCATAGTCGCGCAGGTCCGCGGGCAGCCCCAGCCGCAGGTTCGCGTCGACGGTGTCGAGCCCCTCCTCCTGGAGCTTGTACGCCCGCAGCTTGTTGAGCAGGCCGATCCCCCGGCCCTCCTGGGAGAGGTAGAGCAGCACACCCGTCCCTTCGCTGTCGATCATCGACAGCGCCGACTCGAGCTGCTCGCCGCAGTCGCAGCGCAGCGAGTGGAACACGTCGCCGGTGAGGCATTCGGAGTGCACGCGGACGAGCACGTCCTGCGCGCCGGCGACCTCGCCCTTGACGAGCGCGACGTGGTGCTTGTTGTCGACCAGCGAGCGGTAGCCGACCGCGACGAACTCCCCGAACGCAGTCGGCAGCTTCGTCGCAACGACCCGCTCGACGAGCTTGTCGTGCTTGCGCCGGTACGCGACGAGGTCCGCAACAGTCACCATCTTCAGCCCGTGGCGCCGGCAGTACGGCTCGAGGTCCGGCACCCGCGCCATCGTCCCGTCGTCGTTCATGATCTCGCAGATCACGCCGGCCGGAATCAGCCCGGCCAGCCTCGCGAGGTCGACCGCCGCCTCGGTCTGGCCGACGCGCTCGAGCACGCCCCCGGCCTTGGCCTTCAGCGGGAACACATGACCCGGCTGGACCAGGTCGCGCGGACTCGAGCCCGGGTCGATCGCGACCTGGACCGTGCGGGCGCGGTCGGCGGCGGAGATTCCGGTCGTGACGCCGTGGCGAGAGTGGGCCTCGATCGAGACCGTGAACGCGGTGTGGAACGCCGACTCGTTCTTGGCCGCCATCAGATCGAGCCCAAGCTCGTCGCAGCGCTCTGGCGTCAGTGCCAGGCAAATGAGGCCGCGACCCTCCTTGGCCATGAAGTTGATCGCCTCCGGAGTCACGAACTGCGCGGCGATCGTGAGGTCGCCCTCGTTCTCGCGGTTCGGGTCGTCGACGACGACCACCATCTTGCCCTGGCGGATGTCCTCGATCGCCTCCTCGATCGTCGCGAACTTCGCCTCGGTGCCACTGCTCATCGCGCGTTCACCGCCTTCTCCACGTACTTCGCCAGCACGTCCACCTCGAGATTGACCGGGGTCCCGACGGCCGCCGAGCCGAGGTTGGTGCGCTCGAGCGTCTCGGGGATCAGCGAAACGGTAAACGATCGGTCGTCGAGCTCGGCGACCGTCAGCGACACGCCGTCGACGGCGATCGAGCCCTTCTCGACGACGTAGCGGAGCACGTCCCCGGGGGCATCGATCCGAACCCGGCGCGCGAATCCGTCCTCGTCGCTCGCCGCGACCGTGCCGAGACCATCGACGTGGCCCTGGACGACGTGTCCGCCGAGACGATCGCCCGCCCGCAACGGCAGCTCCAGGTTGACCGGTGCGCCGTCGTCGAGCGTCCCCAGCGAGGTCCGCGCGAGCGTCTCGTTCATCGCCTCCGCCGCGAACGAGCCGCCGTCGATCTCGGTCGCTGTCAGGCACACGCCGTTGACCGCCACCGAGTCACCCTCGCTCAGCTCCGACGCCGAGCTCGCGTCGATCCGGATCCGCGCCCCGTCGGCCGAGCGCTCGACGCTCGACACCCGCCCCAAATCGTTAATCAGACCGGTGAACACCGTTCACCACTCCCGCATCCTCGAGGTCACGAGCAGGTCGTCGTGGACCCGCTCGCATTCCAGCGTCAACGCCCTCGAGGCCATCGCGATCGTCTCCACGCCCTCGCCCTCGAGCGGGTCGCGCGCGGTGCGCCCGCCGAGCACCAGCGGCGACAGGAACAGGCGGATCTCATCGATCTCGCCGACGTCGAAGAACGCACCGGCGAGATGGGGGCCACCCTCGAGCAGGATCGAGCCGACGCCGGCGCTACCAAGCTGGTCGAGGGCGGAACGAACCCGCGCGGGCTCGTTCTGGCCGGTGGCGACGATCACCTCCGCACCGTGTGTCTCGAGCGCGTCCGTCGCCGCGCGCGGGGCCGCCCTCGAGACGACGACCGTCAGCGGCGTCTGCCGGGCGCCTTCGACGAGCTTCGACGTGAGCGGCAGGCGGCCGAGGGAATCGAACACGATCCGCCGCGGCTGGCGGTCGACCCCCTCCACGCGGGCGGTCAGCTGGGGGTCGTCGGCGAGCGCGGTGCCGATTCCGACGGCGACGGCGTCGCATTCCGCGCGCCACAAGTGTGCGAGCCGGCGGCTCTGCTCGCCGGAGATCCACTTCGAGTCGCCGCTGTGCGTCGCGACCTTGCCGTCGAGCGTCATCGCGGACTTGAACAGCACCCACGGTCGGCCGGTCCGCGCATGCTTGCGGAACGGCTGGTTCTGAAGGCGGGCCCGGGTCGCGAGGTCACCGTCGGCGACCAGCACCTCCACGCCCTCGTCGCGCAGGATCCCGAGCCCGCGGCCCGCGGCGTGGTCGCTCGGATCGTCGGAGCCCACGACCACCCGCGCGATCCCGGCCTGAAGGATCGCCTCGGTGCACGGCCCGGTCCGGCCGTGGTGACAGCAGGGTTCGAGCGAGACGTACATCGTCGCGCCGCCGAGGTCGGCATCGCCCGCTGCGCGGATCGCCTCAACCTCCGCGTGCGGCCCGCCGAGCGCGTGGTGAAAGCCCTCGGCGATGGTCTCGTCGTCGCGCCCGATCACCGCTCCCACGAGCGGATTCGGACTCACTTGCCCACGGCCCTGCTCGGCCAATTCGATCGCCCGCGCCAGATGCCGGTGATCGATTTCAGTTGCCAGTGTCATCCGGATTTGAGGATACGACGGACACGCGGAGTTTCTGACCGCCCGTTTGTAACCGCATCCGGCTTCGGGCCTCGCCGCCGTTGTGACCGCATCCGGCTTTAAGGCCTCGCCGCCGTTGTGACCGCATCCGGCTCTAAGGCCTCGCTCGCTCCGCTCTGGATTAGACCGGAGACCGCTCCGCTCGCTCGGCAGTTACCACGGGCCAGCATCCTGCTGGCCCCGGCCGGCCCGCGGGCCGGTCCAATACCCGCGGCCGCCCCGGCTTAGCGACTGGGCGTCGCCGGCCCGCACTTACCTCCGCTGAGGTGGTAGATCCCGAGCTCTGGGCCCGGTAGCCGGTACTGGCGCGGGTAGTAGTCGAGCGACCAGTCGAAGCTGAACCTGACCGGGTGGTCGCCCGAACCGAACGGGTTGATCCGGTACACCAGCTTCGCGCGCCGGGCGAGCGCCGCGTAGTACGCGATCGCCCGCGGCGCTGCCCCGGGCTGAGCGAACGCGCGGCCGGCCTGGAGCGAGCCGATCACGACCCAGCAGTAGCCCTGGGACGTGTACTGGTCGAGCAGCTCGGGCCGCAGGTAGCGCTCGTACTGGTCGACGAACACGTAGCGAGATTGGCCCGGCGGCAGGGGGTTCAGGCTCGGGTCGAGGTTCGTCAGCCACGTCGGGAACCGCCACCACCGCTCGCCGGTCGAGGTCACCGGCAGCACCCGGCCGATGTCGAGCGCCCAGTTGTCTGGCACCAGCGGCTCGAGCACGATCTTCGAGCCCGCCGGGACGTGGTTGACCATCCACGCCCGAGCGAGGTTGCGCGTGTCGGGTCGCGAGAGGGCCTGGTCGTTGTGGACGTCGGCCGCGACGCTCTGGCCGAGGAGCAGCACCGCGACGATCGTGCCGGCGAGTGCCGCCGGCATCAGCGCGCGGCCGGACCCGGCGCCCCGCGCCCGGGAGAGCGCTCGGGCGAGCTCGACTGCGCCGTACGCGCCCAGCACCGCGACGATCGGGAAGATCGGCATCAGCCAGCGGCCGAAGAACCGCTGCTGATCGCCCATGAAGACGATGAACAGAATCGGCGCCGGAAGCAGCACGAGCGCCATCGCGAGCCGTCGGCGCACGAGCAGTAGCGCGGAGCCGCCGAGCGCGGCGATCGTCGGGCCCCAGCCGAGCCCCCACGTGAACGTCCACAGGTAGTAGTCGATCCCGCTGCCCGGATTGCTGCCGAGCTTGAACTGCTCGCTTCCCGCGGCCTCCGACGCCTGCTGGCCGACGCCGGAGAAGAACGACGAGGGATCGAGCACCGAGTACGGATTGGCGGCCACGAACGAGACCAGCGCGAGCACCAACGCGAGCCCGCACCGACGGGCCGCGGTCAGACCCGACCCGTCGAGGCCATCGCACAGCGACGCCGCGAGCAGGCAGACGAGCATGATCAGGCCCGTGTACTTGGTCGCTCCGGCGAGCCCGATCCCGATTCCGGCGATCGCGTAGTCCCGCTTGCGCCCGTGCCGCAGTACCCCGGCGACGCCGTACAGCGACAGCGCCACCGGCGCCAGCGTGGGGACGTCGTTGAGCGCGAGGTGGCTGTAGAACACCGGCAGGAACGCGAACCCCATGACTCCCGCCGCCAGCAACCCCACCCACCGGTCGAACAACCGCCTGCCGGCCAGAAATGTCAGCCACACCGCGACCGTTCCGAGCACGGCAGCGACCACACGCGCGACCACGAACACGGCCGTCGGGTCCGACGTGTACGCCGTGCGGATCGCGTCGGCAGACCCGAACCACAGCTCGAACACCACGTACAGCAGGTACGAGTACGCCGGCGGATTGAGGAAGTAATGCGGATTCAGATCCTGGGACAGGAACCCAACCGCACGGGGCACGAAGTGCGTCGACTCGTCCGCGTTGTAGCTATACGGGAGGCCCTGCTTGACCCCCCACAGCCTCAGCAGCAGGCTCGCGAACAGCAGCGCGCCGAGCGCAGCCGGAAACAGCCAATCGCGACGACCGACGGTGGCGAGCCGCTCTCGGCCGCGGCGAACGCGCCGATCTTGCTCGGGCGCCTGCGGCGAGGTGGGCGCAGGGGCTCTTGGGGCGACTGTTGCAGCGTCCATTCCGAGCGAGTATCTCGCTACCGTGTTGTCATGGGCGGTTGGAGTATGCGCTCGGGTCCAGCATGAAGCTCATCATCCAGATCCCGTGCTTCAACGAGGAGCACCAACTTCCCGTCACCTTGGCGAATCTGCCACGTCGCGTCGACGGAATCGACGCCGTCGAGTGGCTCGTCATCGACGACGGGTCCACCGATCGTACGATCGAGGTCGCCCGTGAGCACGGCGTCGACCACATTGTCCGCCTGACCAACCACAAGGGACTCGCCGCCGCCTTCCAGGCCGGGATCGACGCCGGGCTGAAGCTCGGGGCCGACGTGATCGTCAACACCGACGCGGACAACCAGTACGACGGCAGAGACATCCCGAAGCTGGTCGAGCCGATCGTCCGCGGCTCCGCGGACATGGTCGTCGGCGACCGCCAGATCAACACGATCCAGCATTTCTCGGGGGTCAAGAAGCTGCTCCAGCGGGCGGGCTCGTGGGTCGTCCGGCAGGCGTCGCAGACACACGTGCCGGACACGACCTCCGGTTTCCGCGCATACAACCGCGAGGCCGCGCTGCAGCTCCAGGTCGTGTCGAGGTTCACGTACACGCTTGAGACGATCATCCAGGCGGGGAAGCTCGAGGTCGCGCTCGATCACGTACCGGTCCGAACTAACCCGACGACCCGCGAGTCGCGGCTGTTCCCGTCGATGAGCTCGTACATCCGCCGCAACGCCCTGTCGATCTTCCGGGTCTACTCGCAGTACCAGCCGTTGAAGGTGTTCTGGGGCGGGGCCGTGGTGATGGGGCTCGCGGCGCTCGCGCTGTTCATCCGGTTCCTCGTGTTCTTCGTCGACAGCCCGCACGAGGCGGCTCGCGGCCACATCCAGTCGCTGATCGCGGGCGCGGTCCTGTTCATCGGAGCGATGCTGCTCGGCTCGCTCGGCGTGATCGGCGATCTGCTGGACGCCCAGCGGACGATCTCCCAGCGTACGTTCGAGCGCGTCCGCCGGATCGAGCTGCAGCTCGGCGTCAAGCCGTCGCACTACGAGCCGGGCGCGCAACCGGCCCGCGGGGACGCAACCGGCGCCGCGGCCGGCGGCGGGGGCGGGCGGGGTCCCGATGACAAGGAGCCCGACCGCGAGGCGCTGGAGGTATGACCGCGCCGCAGGCCGAGGTCCCGACCGGCAACACCTTCGACAAGTACGGCTCCGGCAACCCGGTCGTGCGGCGCCTGATGGCGTCATTCGAAGGCGCGCTCGACGAGCTGTTCGCGCTCGCCGATCCGGGCTCGGTGCTCGACGTCGGCTGTGGCGAGGGAGTGCTGACGACTCAGTGGGCGGACCGTCTCCGAGACGGGCAGATCGTCGGGATCGACCTTCCGGACCCGAAGCTCGAGGCCCACTGGCGGGTCGCAGCGCGCCCGAACCTCGAGTTCACCACCGGGCGCGCCGAGCAGCTGCCGTTCGAGCGCGATGAGTTCGAGCTGGTGGCGGCGATCGAGACGCTGGAACACGTCACCGATCCCGACCGGGCGGTCGCCGAGCTGGCGCGGGTCGCCAGCCGCCACGTGCTCGCGTCGGTGCCCCGCGAGCCGCTGTGGCGGATGCTCAACGTCGCCCGCGGCGCGTACGTGCGCCAGCTCGGGAACACGCCCGGCCATCTCAACCATTGGTCGCGAGGAGACTTTGCGCGGCTGCTGGCACGTCATGGCGAGCTGATCGAGGTCCGCTCACCGTTTCCCTGGACGATGGTGCTGCTGCGAGTCGGCTGATGTCCGAGGAGGAAACGGGCACCGCGGTACGCGAGAAGCCGGCCCCCCCGGCGACTCCACGGCCAGAGCCTCCCGACGAGAAGAAGGGCTCCTACGCCTCGAGCGCGCGGATCCTGTCGATCGGGATCGCGTCGACCGGGATCTTCACGTTTCTCTATCTGGCGTTCGCCTCGCACGAGCTGACCCCCGCCGCGTATGCCCGGATCTCGCTGCTGTGGGCGGTGATGTTCGTGATCCTGTCGGTGATCTACCGGCCGATCGAGCAGCTGCTCTCGCGCACGATCGCCGACCGGCGTGCCCGCGGGCTGCACGGCCACTCGCTACGGGTCCCAGCGCTGATCCAGTCCGGCTTCGCGCTGCTGTTCCTGATCGTCGCACTCGCGCTGCGGCCCCAGATCGAGAACGACATGTTCAACGGGTCCAGCGCGCTGTACTGGATCCTGGTCGTCGGCGTGCTCGCGTATGCCGCGAGCTACTTCGCCCGCGGGTGGCTCGCCGGCCACGAGCGCTTCGACCTGTACGGCGGGCTCGTGTTCCTCGAGTCGACCTCGCGGTTCCTGTTCGCGGCCGCGGTTGCCGTCGGGATCGCATCCGGGCAGAACGCCGTCGGGCTCGGCATGGCGGTCGCGCCGTTCGTGTCGCTGGCGGTGATCCCGTTCGCGTTCACGCGGGTGCGGCGCCGCGGACCGGCCGGGGTGCCCGCTGCCGACGCGGCGCGCGAGGGCCCCGCCCACGCCGAGATCGAGGAGGCGGCGACCGACCTGACGCTCCGGCGCGGCGCGGGGTTCGCGGTCGCGGTCGTGGGGATCATGTTCGCCGAGCAGACGCTGATGAACGGCGGCGTCCTCGTGATCGCGGCAAGCTCCGGCGCGGCCGCCCTGACCAGCGGCCTGACCGGCTTCGTGTTCAACGTGATGCTGATCGTTCGCGCGCCGCTACAGCTGTTCCAGGCGATCCAGACGTCGATCCTCCCCCACCTCGCGGGACTCGAGGCGCGTGAGAGTCCGGCGGAGTTCCACCGCGCGATCAGGATCACGATCCTCGCGATCGCGGCGTTCGCCGGGGCGGTCGCGCTCGGCCTGCTGCTCGTCGGCCCCGCGGTGATGACCGCGCTGCTGGGCAACAAGGGCTTTCACTACGGCCGCGTCGGGCTCGCGCTGGTCGGCGTCGGCATGGGCCTGCACCTGATCTCGGGGACGCTCAACCAGGCCGCGCTCGCGCGCGGGCGCGCAAAGATCGCCTCGATCGCCTGGCTGGTGGCGGGCGCGCTGTTCATCCTGCTGGTCGCGACGCCGACGATCTCGAACGAGGTGACCCGCGTCGAGGTCGGCTACTTCACCGCCACGCTCGTGCTGTCGGGGCTGCTGTGGGCCGTCTACCGGCGCGGCACGGCGCCTCAGAGGACCCCGGTCGCGCGCGCCAACGCGGCATAGGCGGTGCCCGGGTCCTCGGACTCGAACACCGCCGAGCCGGCGACCAGCAGATTGGCGCCGGCCTCCACGGCCGGGCGGGCGGTCGCGTCGTGGATCCCCCCGTCCACCTCCAGCGCGACGCGCGAGGGCAGCGCCGCCCGCATGCGCGCGAGCTTGTCGAGCGAGTGCGGGATGAACGACTGCCCACCCCACCCCGGGTTGACGCTCATGCACAGCGCGAGGTCGAGCGCCTCCGGGGCGACCTCGTCGAGCACGTTCGCGGGCGTGGCCGGGCAGATCGCGGCGCCCGCGGTGCAGCCGTCTTCGCGGATCTTGCCGAGCGTGTAGTCGATGTGCGGGGTCGCCTCGAAGTGGATCGTGATGTTGTTCGCCCCGGCGCGGGCGAACTCCTCGACGTGCCGCTCCGGACGCTCGATCATCAGGTGCACGTCGATGATCGCGCCGGCGTCGTGCACGCGGTCGGCGAGCGCGCTGACCATCAACGGGCCGAACGTGATCGGCGGGACGAAGTGGCCGTCCATCACGTCGACGTGGATCACCTTGGCGCCGGCCGCGAGCACCTCGTCCACCTGCGCGCCGAGCCGCGCAAAATCGGCAGACAGGATCGACGGCGCGACGCGACGCTCGAGAAGCATGCTCGAACCCACGCCTATACCGGCTGCAGCATGCTGCCCTTGCAGTGATTGCAGGAGATCTCGGCGGTGCTCGACATCCGCACGATCGTCGAGTGCTCGCCGCAATTGGGGCACACCGACACCAGCTCGTACCGCTGCAGGCAGTAGACGCAGCGGTAACGACCTGGGACCGTCGTCGGCCGGAGCCACGGCTCCCCGCAGCTGGGGCACTCGGGACCGAGCTTGACCGACGGGTCGCTCACCGTCGTTCAGGTTAACGAGCCACCCGGCGCACCCGGGCGATGAAGAACCCGTCCGTGCCGTCGCGGTGCGGGAGCAGCTGGGCCGTGCGCTCGAGCTCGAGCTCGGGATGCTCGACCAGCAGACGATCGACCACCTGCACGCTCTCCGCCGATGAGATCGTGCAGACCGAGTAGACGAGCACTCCGCCGGGCCGAAGCACGGAGGCGCCGGCCGCCGCGATCCGATGCTGGAGCTCGGAGAGCTCCGTGATCGCTTCGGGGCTCGCCCGCCAGCGCAGGTCAGGCCGCGACTGCAGCGTGCCGAGCCCGCTGCACGGGGGGTCGACGAGCACGCGATCGAATTCGGAGTCCGTGCGGGGCGCGGCGGCGTCGCCGAGCTCGACGCGGACGCACGAGGCGCCCATCCGCGCGGCGGTCTGCTCGAGCCCGCGGGCGCGGCCGGGGTTGCGCTCGACCGCGACCACGGCGCCGCGGTCCTCGATCAGTGCCGCCAGATGGGTGGACTTGGCGCCGGGCGCGGCGCAGAGATCGAGCACGCGCTCTCCGGGCTCCGGGGCCAGCTCCCGGGAGACGGCCATCGACCCGCGCGACTGGGGCATGATCGCGCCCTCCCTCCACAGCGCGGAGCCCTCGGCGTCGAACGCCGCGTCGAGCACGAGCCCCTCGGGCAGTCCGGGCGCCCGGTGACTCGGCACCCCGACCGCCGCCGCGACCCCGTCGGGCGCGGCGAGGAGCGTGTTGGCACGGATCGCGGACTCGGGCGGCTCGTTGATCTGACGCAGCAGTGCGCGGGCCTCGGTGGCGCCGAGCTCGCGCCACCACAGCTCGGCCAGCCATTCGGGAACCGAGTGCATGATCGACGCTCCCGCCGGCTCGTCGTCGTCGAGCGCAGCGAGCAGCTCCGGCCCCTCGGCGACGGCCCGGCGGAGCACCGCGTTCACCAGCCCCGCGCCGCCCGGGCTCGCCCGCTTGACCAGCTCGACGCTCTCGTTGACGGCGGCGTGCGCGCCGACCGCGTCGAGGTACAGCAGCTGGAACAGCCCGATTCGCAGCGCCGCGAGCACGGCGGGCTCGAGCTCGGCGAGCGGCCTGCGCACGAGCCGGCCGGCGACGTGGTCGAGGGTGCGGCACCGCTGGACGGTCCCGTACGCGATCCGCATCGCGAGCGCCCGGTCGCGCGGGTCGAGCTCGGCGCGACGCGCCTCGGCGGCGAACGCCCGATCGGCGTACGCGCCCTGTTCGAACACCCGGCGGACGGCGGTGAGCGCGCACGCGCGCGCCGGGCTCACCCGCGCAGCCCGCGCAGCCAATCCTCGGCGCTCATCTCACGGCGTCCGGGGGGCTTGACGACGAGCAGCTCGAGCGCCCCTTCCGAGCACCCGAGCACGGGGCGCGGCCCGTCGACCGCGAGCTCCCCGGGCGACGGGCCCCCCTCGAGCGCCCGCGCCCGCAGCACCCCGAGCGGGTCTCCGTCCGCGAGCGGCAGCTGCGCGCCGATGTGAGGGGTCAGGGCCCGCACCACCCGCTCGAGCTCGCGGGCCGGTCGCGACGGGTCCAGGCGGCGGTCCTCCGGGCCGATCTTCTCGGCGTATGTCGCCAGCTCGTCGTCCTGCTCGGCGCACGGCGGCCACTCGGTCAGCGTCGCGACGAGCAGCTCCCCGCCGAGCTCGGCCAGTCGGATGGCGAGCGTGCCGTAGGTGTCCTCGGGACCGATCGGGTCGGTCTGTTGGGCGCACACCGGGCCGCTGTCGAGTCCCGCGGTCACGTGCATGATCGAGACGCCGGTGCGCTCGTCCCCGGCGATGATCGCGCGCTCAATCGGCGCGGCGCCGCGCCAGCGTGGCAGCAGCGAGGGATGAACGTTCAGCATCGGGTACTGGGACAGCAGCGGCTCCTTGATCAGGCCCCCGAATGCGCATACGCACACCGCCTCCGGCTGGGCGGCGGCGATCCGTTCGCTCGAGTCAGGATCGTTGACGGACGCGGGCTGAGTGACGTCGATCCCGAGCTCGGCCGCCGCCGCGGCGACCGGCGGGCTCGCGACGCGGCGCCCCCGGCCGCGGGGGCGGTCGGGACGCGTCACCACCAGCACCGGGCGATGCGCGGAGTCCGCAAGCTTGTGCAGGACCGGGACGGCGAACGGCGCCGTGCCGAGGAAGACGGTTCGCACCGGGGCGGCCTACCGGTCGACGGGGATCACGCTACGCGGCCTGCTGGGGCTCGCGCAGCGCCCGGATCGCCTCCTTGCGCTGCTCGCGCGTAGTCCGGTCGAGGATCAGGACCCCGTCGAGGTGGTCAATCTCGTGCTGGATCACGCGTGCCTCGAGCCCCGAGGCCTCGACCACCACCGGCCCTCCGCGCTCATCGAGCGCGCGGACCCGCACGTGGACGGGCCGCTCGACGTCGACGAGCACCCCCGGGAGGCTGAGGCAGCCCTCCTCCATCGTCTCGAGCTCCCTGCCGGTCCACTCGACCTCGGGGTTGACCAGCGCCGCCACGGGCGCCTGATGCTGCACGCGGTACACGAGCACGCGATGGAGCACTCCGACCTGGGTCGCGGCGAGGCCGACCCCGAGCGCATCGCCCATCAGCTCTCCCATCCGCTCCACCTCCGAGCGCAGCGCCTCGTCGAACCGATCGACCTGACGGGCGCGAGTCTTCAGCACCGGGTCCCCGAACTTTCGGACGTGCGCGAGCGCGGCGGCACGGCGCCGCGCGAGCTCGGGATCGATCTCGAGCTCCTGCTGCTCGTCCTCGTCGGGCTCGACCTCGAAGGTCTCGTCGGCGTCGAGAGTCTCGGCGTGATCGTTGGCCACGGCGTCAGTCTACGTGCGATCCGATGAGTTTCGGTGTGTGCGAACGTCTTGGACGACATGGAGATCCGCACCCGGATGTGCGTGAGCCTCGACGGCTACGTCACGACGCCCGACGGATGGCCCGTACAGCTCGCCGATCCGGCGTTCTCAGCGAAGAGCTACGGGTTCGACAGATTTCAACAGCGCTGCGACGCGGTGCTGATGGGGCGCACGACGTTCGAACCCGCGATCGGCGCGGACCGCTGGCCGTGGCCCGGCCTCGACGTGTTCGTGCTCGCGTCCGAGCGGCCCGCCGGAACGCCCGACGACGTGGTCACCGCCAGCGATCCCGCGCGCCTGCTCGACCGGGTGCGGGAGGCCAATCGGGGCGGCGACGTGCATCTCGTCGGGGGTCCGCGGACGGTCGAGACGGTCCGCGCGCTCGGCGCGCTGGACAGGCTCGGGCTGATCGTGATTCCGATCCTCGTCGGCTCCGGAATGCAACTGACGCCGGCGCTCAGCGTCGACACCGAGTTGGCGCTCGACGAGCAGCAGCGCCTTCCCGGCGGCTACGTCGAGCTCACGTACGCGGTCACTGGGGATCGACGTCAACGCTGATGCTGACGCGGCGCCGCCGGGCCCGGGTTCCGATCCGGTCGACCGCGAGCCCGACGGACTTGATCGCCTCCGCCCGCTCGGCGGCCTTGACGACGAGTTGGCTCCGGGCCTTCCCGCGGAGCTTGAACAGCGGTGCCGGTCCGAGCACGATCGCACCGGCGGGCCCGATCTCGGCGCGCAGCTCGGCGGCGGTCGCGTGCGCGTCGACTGTTGACTCGGCGCCGCAGACGATGCGGATCAGGGAGCCGAAAGGCGGGTAACAGAGCGCCCGTCGGCGGGCGAGCTCGTCGGCGAGGAACGCGTCGGAGTCGTGACGGGCGGCGTGGAGTATCGCCTGCGCGCCCGGCGCGATCGTCTGGACCAGCACCCGGCCCTCGCTGTCGCCGCGCCCGGCGCGGCCGGCGAGCTGCGTGACGAGCGAGAACGTCCGTTCCTCGGCGCGGAAGTCGGGGAACCGGAGCGTGCGGTCGGCGTCAAGCACGACGCCGAGCGTCACGTCGGGGAAGTCATGGCCCTTGGCGACCATCTGCGTGCCGATCAGCATCCCGGCCTCGGCGCGCTCGAAGCGCTCGAGCGTTCGCGCCGCCCGATCCTTGCCGGCCGCCACGTCGGCGTCGAGTCGGAAGATCGGGAAGCGGTCGTCGCCGAGCGCAGCGCGGAGCTCGTCCTCGAGCCGCTCGGTGCCGGCGCCGTGCCGGGCGAGGGCGGCGGAGCCGCACCCGCGGCAGCGGCTGGGGACCGCCTCTCGATGACCGCAGTGGTGGCACGCGATCGCGCCCTCCGCCATGTGCAGCACCAGCGAGACATCGCACTCGGGGCACATCCACACCCGCCCGCAGGCGCGGCAGGAGAGGAAGTTCGACCAGCCCCGCCGGTTGAGCAGGACGACCGCCTTGCGCCCGTGCGCGCGCACGTCCGCGAGCGCCATCCGCGTGCGCGGATGCAGCGGATGGTGCTTGCCGCGCATGTCGAGCACCTCTACGGGCGGCAGCGGGCGGCCGTCGACCCGCTCGGGCAGCCGCAGCGTGCGCAGGACGTGGACGCTCTCGGGCCGTGGGGTCGCGCTTCCGCACAGGAGCACGGCACCGTGCTGCTCGGCCCGGTGGACGGCCACGGTCCGCGCGTCGTAGCGCGGCTCGCCCTCGTGCTTGTAGGAGCCGTCGTGCTCCTCGTCGACGACGATCAGGCCGATGTTCCCGAGCGGTGCGAACACCGCCGACCGCGGCCCGACGCAGACCCGCGCCTCGCCCGAGCGCAGCCGGTGCCACTCGTCGTAGCGCTCGCCGCGCGAGAGCGCCGAGTGGAGCACCGCGACGACGTCCCCGAACCGCTGCTGGAAGCGCGCGACGGCCTGGGGCGTCAGCCCGATCTCCGGCACGAGCACGATCGCGCCGCGGCCCGCCCGCAACGCCGCCTCGACGGCACGTAGGTAGACCTCGGTCTTCCCGGAGCCCGTCACGCCGTGCAGCAGGAACCGGTCGGCGCTCTGCCGATCGAGCCCCGCGAGCACCTGATCGAGGGCGAGACGCTGGTCGGCGGTCAGCGCCGCCGGCGGCGGTCCCACGCCGAGGGCGGGGCTCGCGGGTCGCCGGCGGCTGCTCTGAAGACGGATCGAGACGAGGCCGCGACCCTCGAGCCGTCGCAGCAGCGGGGTCCCGAGCGTCGCCGCGACGGTCTCACCGCGGTCTCGCAGCTGCTCGAGCGCCGCTCGCTGAGGGCCGGTCAGCCGCTCGTCCCCGCCGAGTGCCTCCCTCCCCCGCTCGGTGATCGCCGCGGCCAGTGCCTCCAGTGCCTTCGCACCGGTCGCCGAGCCCGGGGCCAGCATCAGGCCCAACGCCCGCGCCGGCGTCGAGCAGGTGTCGTCGGCAAGCCACATCGCGAGCTCGACCAGGTCGGCCGGGACGCCGGCCGCGACCACGGCTTCGGGCTCCGCGAGCCTCCCGGGGTCGAGCTCGGACTCTCGCGCCAGCTCGACGACCACCCCGAGCGTCGTGCGGTGCCCGAACGGGACTCTCAGCAGCGAGCCCACCTCGACCGCCTCGTGGCTCCTCGCCAGCCGGTAGTCGAACGGGCCTCGCACCGCCCGCGTCTGGGTGAGCGGCTCAACTCGGGCGATCGGCATCATGTCCGGCTGGGTGGGCGTGCTCATCGGGGCAGTCAGCGTAGAGGCGGCCGACGATGGTTCCCTGCGGGCCGCGGTCGCTAGGGTCCCCGCAGTGGACCCGCACCCCGGAGAAGAGGTGCTGTATCACGCCCACCCGTCGTGGCGGTCAATGCCGGGCTTCCATCTCAAGGGCCTGCTGGCGGCCGTCGTGATCGGCGCGATCGCGGGGCTGATCTCCGCGATCGTCGACGGAAACGTCCAGGTGCCATGGGTGATCGTCGCCGTGCTGGCGGTGTTCGTCGTGAACCTCGGCATCGGCATCGTTCGCCGGCTCCAGACGACCTACACCGTCACGACCGAGCGGTTGACGATCGAGCGGGGGCTGATGACGCGCCAGCTGCACGAGACGCGGCTCGAGCGTGTCCAGAACGTCAACCTCCGTCAGTCGCTGCTCGACCGGATGCTCGCTGTCGGCACGATCGACTTCGACACCGCCGCCGGCGCGTCCTTCGAGTTCGCGTTCGTCGGGGTCGCCGAGCCGAAGCGGCTCGCGCGCACCGTGGACAAGGCGCTACGCGAGCGCCTCGTCCATCCGAGCCACAACCCTTAGGCGGCCTCGACCTTGGCTGCGCCGAGCCCCGCGGCCTCGCGCAGGACGGCGGCCTTGTCGGTCCGCTCCCACGTGAAATCGTGGTCCTCGCGGCCGAAGTGGCCGTACGCGGCGGTCTTCTGGTAGATCGGTCGGTGCAGGTTCAGCTCGTTGCGGAACGCGCCCGGCCGCAGGTCGAAGTGCTCGCGGATCAGCTCGAGGATCTTCGAGCGGCCGACATTCTCGGTCCCGAACGTCTCGATCATCACCGATACCGGATGGGCGACGCCGATCGCGTACGCGACCTGCAATTCGGCGCGGTCGGCGAGACCGGCCGCGACCACGTTCTTGGCCACCCAACGCGCCGCGTACGCCGCGGAGCGATCCACTTTCGACGGGTCCTTGCCGCTGAACGCGCCGCCGCCGTGGCGGGCCATCCCGCCGTAGGTGTCGACGATGATCTTCCGGCCGGTGAGGCCGCAGTCGCCCATCGGACCACCGATCACGAACCGTCCCGTTGGGTTGACGAGCAGGCTCTTGTGCAGCGTGCGGGAGTCGTACAGGTCGTCGGGCAGCACCGGCTCGATCACGTGCTCCCAGAGGTCGTCCTTGATCAGCGACTCGGCCCCCTCCTTGTGCTGCGTCGAGATCAGCAGCTTGACGATCTCGACCGGCTTGCCGTCGACGTAGCGGACGGTCACCTGCGTCTTGCCGTCGGGCCTCAGGTACGGGACGATCTCCGCCTTGCGGGCGTCGGCGAGACGCTTCGCGAGCTTGTGCGCCAGCGAGATCGGCAACGGCATCAGCTCGTCGGTCTCGCTGCTCGCGTAGCCGAACATCATCCCCTGGTCGCCGGCGCCGGCGATGTCGAGCTCGTCGTCGTCGGACGGGTCGGTCCGCGCTTCCCACGCCTGGTTGACGCCCTGGGCGATGTCCGGTGACTGCTTGTCGATCGCGTTGATCACGGCGCAGGTGTGGCAGTCGAACCCGTACTCCGCGTTGGTGTAGCCGATCCGCTTGATCGTCTCGCGGGCGATCTCCTGGATATCGACGTAGGTCTCCGTCGTGATCTCGCCGGAGACGACCACGAGGCCCGTGTTGACCAGGGTCTCGCACGCGACCCGGCCGGTGGGGTCGTCGCGCAGGACGGCGTCGAGGACGCCGTCGGAGATCTGATCGGCGATCTTGTCCGGGTGACCTTCGGTCACGGACTCGGAGGTGAACAGGAACTCGTTGTCGGAAAGGGTGCTCATGGAATTTGGAGGAACAGCTCCGCGGTCGTGTCGGCCTCCCCCCTCGACGAGGTCAGGCCCACGGCTCGGATCCGTTGCAGGTCCGGCCTTAAGGCCGGCAGTCGAGCGCTACTCGTCAGGCCCATCTGCTCGCCAAGGTTGAGGAGCTGGCTGAAGTCGAGAAAGAGTAGCGATGTGACCCGGGATGAGGCCGCCGGGAGCACGGCGCCGTACTGGTCCTCGTCGGCAAGCGTGCTCGAATGCCTCGCCACCGCGCCGATCGCGCGGACGCTGGTCGAGACGACGACGAGCCCTTTGAACACGGCGTAGTCGAGCTGGAGCGCGGGGCTGATCGAAAGCTGGCGGACGGTGATCCCGTCGATCGGCACGTCGTTCCAGACGGGAGCCTGGCCGGGGCCGTCGCTGGGCGGCGGAAACACCTGCGCGAGCGGCCCCTCGAGGTTGCCGAGCAGCCCCAGCGCCTGGTCGGGATGCTGCGTCCGGGCGACGATCACGGGAGCGGGGCCACCGCTCTTCCCGGCGCCGGGGGAGATCGCCACCGCGGTCTCGCCGGAGAACACCGAAAGGACGTTTCGGACGCTCGCCCCCGCCGCCGTCAGGGCGATTCCGAGCCGGTGCAGCAGCGGGCCGAGCTGAGGCGCGATCCCGGCGGAGGCGGTGGCGGCGAGCACACCGGGGGCGGCGCGGGCGAGCCCGTGGACGTCGAGCAGCAGCGACGAGCCCGCGGGCAGCACCGTGGCGAGCGTCGGAGTGAAGCGCGGCCCGGATCCGGTGATCCGCGCGATGCTCGGATCGAGCGCGCTGTGGACCGTCACCCGCGCTCCGCCCGAGGTCGCCGACAGCGAAATCGTGGTCGCCGACAGCGCGGGCCCAAGGAGCAGTTGGCCGAGCGCCCCGAGCAGCCCACCCCGCGGCTCGAGCACCCGGCGTACGCCTGAGTCCGACAGATACGCGTCGAACACGCGGTCGGCGGGCTCCGGCGCCGCGGCGCGGGCGTAGGCGGAATCGGCGGCCAGCGAGGGCGCGGAGCCATCGGCGACGTCGATCGCGCCCTGGACGCTCGCCGGCTGGCCGATCGCGAGGTAGTGGCGCACGAACGCGAGCACGGTCCCGGGGCGGTAGCCGAGCTCGCTCACGCCGCGATAGGACCCCGCCGTCGTCGCCCCGCTGCGCGCCAGGAACGCCTGGGCCCGGGCCCGATTGCGGACGTCGAGCAGAATCAGCGACCCGGCCGTCGTCGATTGCGTGTTCAGGAGCGCGAACGCAGCCTCCTTCCCGAGCCACGGGCGGACGTCCCTGAGATCGAAGGTCCCCGCCGCGGCCGCGGAGCGGGTGAAGATCGCGCCCAGCCGCGCGGTCAGCGCGCCGGCGGCAAGCGGGGCGTCGGGGAGCTTGCGCTCGAGCGCGATCGCCCGGCGGACGGCCGGCCGCGTGGTGTCGGTCGAAAGGTGGACGTACGCGAGCGCGTCACCGGGCACGAGTGCGGCCGCGCCGTTGGCCGGCGGCGGCTCGGCAGATCGCAGGCTTGCCGCGACGACCGCCGCGAGCGCGATCAGGCCCGCGATCGCGACCGTGAGGATCACGATCAGGCGCCCGTCGAACCGCCTGGATCGCCTCTCGGTCGCGGCTGGGGTCGAAAGCCGCGGCTCCTCCGTAAGCGTTGACACCGGTCAGGTCAATTAACCACGGCGCGATCCCGCTTGCGCCACTTCCCGGCGCTGGCTGCGCTCGACGAAGTCGATGATCAGCGGGATACCGTCGAGGCCGTACCGCTCGCGCAGCCGGTTCTCGATGAAGTAGGCGTAATCCCGCGTCAGCTTCGCGCGGGAATTCACCTGGATCGAGAACCGCGGCGGCCTGGTGGCGGTCTGCGTCATGTACAGCAGCTTCAGCCGTGTGCCGCCGCGGCGGATCGTGCCCGCCGGCGGCTGGCGGGCGGCGATCGCGTCGGCCAGGAATCGGTTGAGCTTCGGCGTCGGGATCCGCGCGCGGCTGCGGTCGGCGAGCGCGACGGCCTCGACGAGCAGCCGCTCGACGTGGCGGCCCGTCTTGGCGCTGGCGGTCAGCACCCGCGGGCGCAGCCGCAGCTTCTGATGGGCGCGGGCGCGCTCGTGGTCGAGGTCGACGTCCTGCGCGAGATCCCACTTGTTGAGGACCAGCGCGGTCGCGCATCCGCTGCGCATCGCGAGCTCGGCGATCCGGAGGTCCTGGGCTGTGATCCCGTCGGTCGCGTCGCACACGACCAGCGCCACGTCGGCCCGCTCGGCGGCGCGGCGCGACCGCAGCGATGTGTAGTACTCGACCGACTCCGAGACCTTCGCCTGGCGGCGCAGCCCGGCGGTGTCGACCAGGACGAGCTCGCGGGCGGGCGGGCCGGCATACAGAAGCGGCAGGTCGATCGCGTCCCGAGTGGTCCCGGCCTGGTCGGAGACGATCACGCGCTCGGCCCCGATGAAGCGGTTCACGAGCGACGATTTGCCGACGTTCGGTCGGCCGATCACCGCCAAGCGGACCGCATCGTCGTCCGGGCCGGCGTCGTGCGAGGCATCGGGGGCCAGCGCGACCACCCGGTCCAGCAGATCGCCGGTACCGAGTCCCTGCGCGGCCGACACCGCTACCGGATCGCCGAGCCCGAGCCGGTGGAAGTCCGCGGCCAGCGGCAGGTCGGCCGCCGTGTCGATCTTGTTCGCGGCCACGATCGAGGGCAGCGGCGCGCGCCGGAGCAGGTCGGCGACGTCGAGGTCACCGGGCCTGATCCCCGCCCTTGCGTCGACCACCAGCACCGCGACATCCGCTTCGGCCAGCGCCGCCCGCACCTGGTCGTGGATCCGGCGGGCGAGGTCAGCGGTGTCCTCGAGGTCGACGCCGCCGGTGTCGATCAGCGTCAGCGGCGTTCCGTTCCACTCGGTCGAGATCTCCTTGCGGTCCCGCGTCACCCCGGGCGCCTCGTGCACGACCGCCTCCCGCGACTGCGTGAGCCGGTTGACCAGCGAGGACTTTCCTACGTTCGGATAACCGACGATCGCGACCTTCATCTCGCGATTGAGGCTAGCTTGGGGCGCGGTGCACCAGATCGACGATCCGGCGCACGACACCTGGAACATCGAGTCCGGTCGTGTCGAGCTCGACCGCTCCGGCGGCCGGCTCGAGCGGCGAGTGCTCGCGCGAACGGTCGCGCTCGTCGCGGATCGTCTGCTCGGCGAGGACCGTCTCGGGGTCGACCCCGAGCTCGGCCGCGCGCCGCCGCGCGCGTTCGCGAGGATCGGCGGTGAGGAACACCTTGACGCCGGCGTCGGGCGCGACCACGGTGCCGATGTCCCTCCCCTCGGCGACCCAGTCGCCCGTCGACATCAGCCGGCGCTGCTCGGCGACCATCGCCTCGCGCACGGCCGGATCGGCCGCGACCCGCGACGCGGCTTCGGAGACCTCGGGCGTACGGATCGCGGTGGTCACGTCCTCGCCGTCGAGCAGCACCCGGTCCCCGAGCTCGATCCGCAGCGCCGAAGCGATCGCTGCCGGCTCGGCGCCACGGCGCAGCGACGCGAGCGCGACCGCGCGGTACATCGCGCCGGAGTCCATATACGTGAATCCGAGCTGGGCGGCGACCGCGCGCGCCACGGTGGACTTCCCGGCGCCGGCGGGCCCGTCGATCGCGACGATTGTCATCCGCTGAGCACCGCCAGATCGTCGGCGAAGCGCGGGTAGGAGACGTCGGCCGCCTCCATCCCGACCACCTCGACGCCGTCGGTCGAGGCGAGGCCGGCCACCGCCCCGAGCAGCGCCAGCCGGTGATCACCGTGCGCGTTCAGACGACCCCCGCGCAGGCGTCCGGTGCCCCTGACGACGAAGCCGTCCGGGAGCGCCTCGATCTCGGCGCCGAGCCCGCGCAGCCCTTCGACCACGGTCGCGATCCGGTCCGACTCCTTCACCCGGAGCTCGCCGGCGCCACGGACGACCGTCTCGCCCTCGGCGAAGCACCCGAGCAGCGCGACCAGCGGCAGCTCGTCGATCGCCAGCGGGACCTCCTGGGGCTCGACCGTGGTGCCTTTGATCGGCCCTTCACAGACATCGAGGTCGGAGACGGGCTCGTCGGGGCCAAACGCGCCCGCGGGCTCGAGCTCGCCGAGCACGATCGCGTGCATCCGCTCAAGGATCCGGATGAAGCCGGTGCGGGTCCAGTTGACGCCGACGCCTTCGAGCACCAGCCGCGACCCCTTGACGAGCACACCGGCCGCGATCAGGAACGCGGCCGACGACTGGTCCCCGGGGATCGTGAGCTCGTCGAGCTCGAGCTCGTCGGTGTTGGAGATGGTCGTCCTGTAGCCGTCCCCGGGGTCGCCCTCGCGCTCGAGCGCCGCCCCGGCGCGCAGCAGCATCCGCTCGGTGTGGTCGCGACTGGCGACCAGCTCGATCACGCTGGTTCGGTCCGTCAGCAGCCCGGCCAGAAGCACGCACGATTTCACCTGGGCGCTCGCGACTGGCAGCTCGTAGTCGATGCCCACGAGCTGAGCGCCGTGCACGGTGAACGGCGGGAAGCGCCCCTGCCGCGCATCGATCTCGGCGCCCATCAGCTCGAGCGGCTGCGCGATCCGGTCGATCGGCCGCGCCCGGATCGAGTCGTCGCCGTCGAGCTTGAAGATCAGCCCCTGCTGGGACGCGAGCCACCCGGGGAGCAGGCGCATCAGCGTTCCGGCGTTGCCGACGTCGATCCGGCCGGCCGGCTGCTGCGCGTTGCGCAGCCCGCAGCCGCGAATCAGGAGCCCGTCGTCGCGCTCCTCGACGATCGCGCCGAGCTCGCGGACCGCCTCGAGCGTGGAGCGGGTGTCGGCGGCGTGCAGGTAGTTGCGGACCGCGACCGGCTCGGAGGCCATCGCCGCGAGGATCGCCGCGCGGTGCGAGATCGATTTGTCGGCCGGCACGTGGAGCCGGCCGCGCAGCGGTCCCGCGGGGTCGAACCGGGCGTTCACGCCCGCACCACCGGGAAGCCGAGCCCTGAGATCAGCGCCTGCGCGCGGTCGCACGGCGACTCGCCGGAGATCCACAGCGCGATCACGCCCTCGCTCATATCGGGTGCGGGGTATAGCGCCATGTCGGCGATGTTTACCCCGGCGCGACCGAGCTCGAGCGCGAGCGTCGCCACCACGCCGGGCCGGTTCGGGACCGACGCGCGCAGCTCGAACAGTGGCGCGCCGGCCAGCTGGGCCTCGAGCAGCCGCCGGCGATCGGCGGCCGCGGCGTCGTTCCACGCGGTGATCCGCTCGGCGTCCCCATCGCGCAGTGCGTCGCGGACGCGGTGGAGCGCCTCGATCGCGCGGTCGATGCCGGCGCCGAGCGCGTCGCGGTTGGAGATGTAGATGTCGGTCCAGATCGCGCTCGGGGCGCCGGCGACCCGGGTCGCGTCGCGGAAGCTCGGACCGGCCGCGGGGAGCCGCTCTCCCCCGGCTTCGAGCGTGTCCGCCGCCTGCGCGACGAGCACGTTCGCGAACACGTGGGGAAGGTGGGAGACGGTCGCGAGGATCGTGTCGTGGGTTTCGGGCTCGATCGCCGCCGGACGGGCACCGACGCCGACGAGCAGCCGGTGGAGCCGCTCGTACAGGACGCCGGAGGTCGCCGTCGTCGGCGTCAGGTACCAGATCGCGCCCTCGAACAGGTCGGCGCGGGCGTGCTCGATTCCCGAGCTCTCGGCGCCCGCGAGCGGGTGCCCGCCGACGAACCTCGGGTCGCGATGGGTGGCGACCACCTCCCGCTTGGTCGAGCCGACGTCGGTGACGACGCAGTCCTGTGGGGCCGCCGCGAGCACGTCGCTCACCGACTCCGGGAGCGAGCGCACCGGCACCGCCACGAACACCGCGTCGGCGCCGGCGACGGCCTCGGCCGATGACGGGGCGACGCGGTCGATCGCGCCGCGCTCGAGCGCGGCCCGCGCCGCCTCTTCGCTTGAGTCGAACCCGGTGACGGTCGCCTCGAGGCGCTCGCGAGCCGCGAGCGCTAACGAGCCGCCGATCAGGCCGAGGCCGACGACCGCGATCTGCACTTAGCTCTGAGCGCGCCGGGCCTTGACCGCTGTGGCCAGGCCGTCGAGGAGCGAGACCGTCGCGTCCCAGTCGAGGCAGCCGTCGGTGATCGACTGCCCGTACACGAGCTCTTCCGCGCCGAGCTTCTGGCTGCCGCCGACCAGGAACGACTCGACCATCGCGCCTACGATCGCGCCGTTGCCGTCCGCGATCTGGCGTCCGAGGTCCTCCGCCACGGCCGGCTGGCGGAACGGGTCCTTGCCGGAGTTGTCGTGGCTGACGTCGACCATCGCGCGCTCCGGGAGCCCGGCGGCGCGCAGCAGCGACATCGCCTCGGCGAACGCCTCGGCGCCGTAGTTGGGCGCTCCTCTTCCGCCGCGAAGGATGATGTGGCAGTCGCGGTTGCCGCGGGTGTGGTGGATCGCGGGCTTGCCGTCCTGCGAGATCCCGGCGAACGCGTGCCGGACCGACGCGGCGCGGACGGCGTCGACGGCGACCTGGACGTTGCCG
Organism: uncultured Solirubrobacterales bacterium; assembly: GCA_963770735.1. GTDB lineage: Bacteria > Actinomycetota > Thermoleophilia > Solirubrobacterales > Solirubrobacteraceae > Palsa-465. The sequence goes on from CAVYRB010000004.1 coordinate 889,320, forward strand.
TCGGTGCGGTTCTTGAAGCCGACCGGCATCGACAGTCCCGAGCCGAGCTGGCGGTGGATCTGGCTCTCGGTCGTGCGCGCGCCGATCGCGCCCCAGCTGACGGCGTCAGAGATGTACTGCGGGGTGATCGGATCGAGGAACTCGAGGCCGACCGGCAGCCCCGCGCCGAGCACGCCGAGCAGCACGTGACGGGCTCGCCGGAGGCCCTCGTTGACGTCGCCCGAGCCGTCGAGATGGGGGTCGTTGATCAGCCCCTTCCATCCGGTCGTCGTGCGGGGCTTCTCGAAGTAGACGCGCATCGCGATCAGCAGGTCGTGCTTGTGGTCCTCGGCGACCGAGCTCAGGCGCCGCGCGTAGTCGAGCGTGGCGTCGAGGTCGTGGACGCTGCACGGACCGACGACGACGAGCAGCCGGTCGTCCTCGCCGTCGAGCACCGCGTGGACCTGCTCGCGGCCCTCCAGGACGACTCGCGCGTATTCGTCCGACAGCGGCAGCTCGTCGAGCAGACGGTTCGGCGAGACGAGCGGCTCGACCCGCTCGATCCGCTGGTCGCGGATCGCGTCCGCGGTGCGGGAGGGCGTCACTCCCACCGCATCCGTCCCAGCTCGGCGGCGGCGCGCACGCGTTCGGCGAAGTCGGCCAGCTCGTCGGTGCGCAGCGCCTGCGGCCCGTCGCAGATCGCCTCCTCCGGCCTCGGGTGGACCTCGACGAGCAGCCCGTCGGCACCGGCCGCGGCGGCCGCGAGCGACAGCGGCCCGACGAGCTCGCGCCGGCCGGCGGCGTGGCTCGGGTCGACGATCACCGGCAGCGGCGTGCGCTCCTTCAGCGCCGGCACCGCGGCAAGATCGAGCGTGAACCGGTAGGCGGTCTCGAACGTGCGGATCCCGCGCTCGCACAGGATCACCGACTCGTTCCCCTCCTTGAGCACGTACTCGGCAGACGACAGCAGCTCGTCGATCGTGCTCGACAGGCCCCGCTTGAGCAGCACCGGCCGGCCGGAGCGCCCGGCCTCGGTCAGCAGCGGGTAGTTCTGCATGTTGCGCGAGCCGATCTGCAGAACGTCGGCGACCTCGAGCACGTTCCCGATCTCTCGGGGGTCCATCACCTCGGTGACGACCGGCAGTCCGGTCTGCGCCTTCGCCTCGGCCAGCAGCGCCAGCCCCTCGGCGCCGAGGCCCTGGAACGCGTACGGGCTCGTGCGGGGCTTATAGGCGCCACCGCGGAGCAGCGCGCCGCCGGCGTCGCGCACCGCGACCGCGGTCTCGAGCAGCTGCTCGCGCGACTCGACCGCGCACGGCCCGGCGATCAGCGCGAACTCCTCACCGCCGATCGTCGCGTCGCCGATCTCGAGTCGCTGCCTTGTGCTTGGTTCTGTGGCGATCATCCTGCTGGTCCTTTCGGCGAAAGCGTAGGGAAGGTGGAGCGGAAGGCATCTGCGGCGCTCGAGAGCTCGACGGCGCCCGCTTCGATCGCGGGCCGAGGGTGGGAGCAGGGTCGAACGCCTAGCTAAATCGCCAGGCGTACCAGCAGCAGCCGGGGAGGTCCGTCGTGATGCGGCCGCTGGTGGTCATCGCGAGGGGTTCTACCAGAGGGGGCGTCGGATTCCAAGCGTGGTCGATTTGACACGGACGTCCGTGTCAAACACACCACGCAACGTTCAGCCCAGGATTTCCGCCAGGGCCGCGACGAACTTGTGGTTCTCGGCGTCGGTCCCGACCGTCACCCGCATCGCGCCCTCTCTCCCCAGCGACTTTCCGGCCCTGACCAAAACTCGGCGCTCGGCGAGGCCGGCAACGACGTCGGCCTCCTCCGGACCGTCCTCTGGCAGGAACACCCAGATGAAGTTCGCGTCTGAATCGGCCACCCAGCACCCCAGCTCCCGGACCCCGTCCACCAGCGACAGCCGCTGCGCAATCGTGCGCTCGACCCGCCGCTCGACCTCGTCCTGGTGACGCAGCGCCTCGAGCGCGGCCGCCTGCGCGCCGATCCCCAGGTAGAACGGCTGGCGGACCTGATCGACCGCCACCCGGAAGTCGGCCGTGCCACACAGTGCGTACCCGACCCGGAGCCCGGCCAGCCCGTAGACCTTCGAGAACGTCCGCAGCAGCACCAGGTTCGGATAGCGGCGCAGCAGCTCGAGTGAGGCGAACGGGTCGCCGATCGCGAGCGAGAACTCGACGTAGGCCTCGTCGAGGATCACGCAGACGCTCGGGGAGACGCGCTCGAGAAACCGCTCGACCTGGTCGAGTCCAACCGCCGTCGATGTCGGGTTGTTCGGGTTGCAGATCAGCACCAGGCGGGTGGCGACGGTGACCTCCGCGGCCATCGCGTCGAGGTCGTGGCGTTCGTCGGAGTCGAGCGGCACCTCGATCGCGCGCGCGCCCGACGCGGCGGCGAGGTGCGGATAGACGCTGAACGCCGGCCACGAGTAGACGACCTCGGCCCCGGGCTCGAGCAGCGCCTCGCCGGCGGAGAGGAGGATGTCGCACGACCCGTTGCCGAGCGCGATCCGCTCGGCCGGAACGCCGTAACGGTCCGCCAGCGCGGCCCGCAGGCGCGAGTAGGACGGATCGGGATACCGGTGGCTCGAGGCGATCACCTGCTGCGCCGCGTCGACGACCGCCGGCAGCGGCCCGAAGCACGACTCATTCGACGCCAGCATCGCGACGTCGTCGCCCAGCTCGTAGCCCCCGGCGACGGGGTACACGGGGATCCTGCGGATGCGCTGGGCGAACTCGAGCGGCATTGAAGTTATTGTGCCGCGTCGAGATCGGCCCGCAGCGAGCGCGCCTCGCCGAGATACACGTGACGCGGAGGGCGGTCCTCGGGCGCGTAGTAATGGACCAGCACCCTGATCACGCGCGGCAGCGAACCCGGGACGGGGATCTCGCGAGTGCACAGGAGCGGCACCGAGTGGAGCCCGAGCTGCCGCGCGGCGAGCGCGGGAAACTCCGCGTCGAGGTCCTCGGTGGCGGTGAAGATGCAGCTCACCATCGCCTCGGGCTCGAGCTCGTTGCGGTCCATCAACTCGCGCATCAGCTCGCTCGTCGAAGCGAGGATCTGCTCGGCCGTGTTTGACTCGACGCTAGTCGCGCCCCGGAGAGCGAAGAGCCGCATTGAGCTGTGATTCTGCCAGAGCCCCCTCGGGCGGGCCGGGCGCGCTGAGCTGGTAGACCGCCGCGCACCCGAATCTACGCACCGACGACGAGATCGCCGTGAGCATGCGGCCGACTCTGGTCGGCGCCGTGCAGTCGGTGAGCACGAACCGCGCTCCGATCTGGTTGACGATCCCCTGAGCCTGCGGCGGCGGGATCGTGCCGTCGAGCAGTTGCTGGGCGACGACCGCCCTCCAGCTGCACCCGGGCTCGGACCACAGGCAGTTGCCGACGAACGTCCGCCGGCCGGTCTCGGCGGGCACGACCGCGCCGAGGTAGAAGCGGGTGAGGACGCCGCCCGAGGTGTGGTCGGCCGCCAGGTAGTGCAGCGCGTCCTGCTCGCCCTTGGTGATGAAGTTCGCGTTTCCGGGGGTCGGCGCGGCCAGGGTCTTCGCGTAGCGCAGCTCCCAATACGTGGTGGGGATCGTGAACGCTGCGACGGCCACGACGCCGATCAGCACCCGGTGGCGCAGACGCCCGAAGCCCCACCGTTGTGCACCCTCGACGGCGAGCACCGACAGCGGCAGCGTGATCCCCTCGAATGAGTGCAGCGGGGTCGCGGAGAGCGCGGTCGCGGACAACAGGAAGATGACGACGGCCGCGAGCGGCCACACGCGGGTGACCGTCTCGAGGAACGTCCGCGGCGGGCGCCTCCACGCGGGAATCGACACGATCAACAGCGGCGCGAGCGCGAGAGCGATCGTCCAGAACGAGAACGCGTGCTTGCTCGCGTCCCTCGCGGCCTCCCACGACGGGTCGAACCGGCCGAGCAGCAGGTAATAGGCGAGCGGGATCCCGGTCGCCACGATCGTCGCGATCGGCAGGAGCGGGCGCGGCCGGCGCCGCGTGCCCCGCCACGCCGCGACCTCGGACCCGAGCACGATCAGGATCAACAGCTCGCCCTGCCACGGATGCAGCGAGCTCGATACTGCCCCGAGCAGCGCCGCCCCCCAAGCGAGCCGGCGCGACCCCCGGCTGCGCGCGCCCGCGTAGCAGACGAGCGAGAGCACCATCAGGCCGAGCGCGAGCAGACCGAACGTGTACCCCCACGACAGGAAGCCCGCGAACAGGTCGCCGACGACCCCGAAGGAACCGTTGACGATCGTGAACGAGCCGAAGAACAGCGCGAGCACGAGCGCCGCGCGGCGCGGCCACACGCCCGGCACCGTATGGCGGACGAACGCCTCGAAACCGAAGAACGCGGCCACGACCGCAACCGGCTTCCACAGCAGCAGCGTCAACCACGGCGCGACGCCGAGCGCGGTCAGGCCCGCCGAGATCGTGACCGCCGGCTGCAGGTAGTCGGCGGGGGTCCCGCGGAGCACGAACATGTTCGCCGACAGCACGTGGTGCGAGGCGGACTTGATCCACGCCAGGTACTGCATCTGGTCGACGACGTAGACGCCGTCGGTTCCCGTCCAGACGCGGCCGTGCGCGAACACCTGGAACAGGTCGAGTGCCAGCACCCAAAGTGACACCGCGCCGAATACGCCGAGCACCGAGAGCTCGAACCAGCCGAACCGCCTACGGCTCGGCTTGGCCGGCCGCGACGGCGGCGGCGTGGTGGTTTGTGGCGCAGTAGGGGGTGCGCCGACGAGGTCGACTTCAGCGCGCATCGGCGTCCGACGCTAACAGCACGCTAATAATCAATCCGTAAACGACCGGTCCGGCGCTTTGTGCCGGCCGTCTAACGCGAGAGTTTGTGCTGGAGCACCGACGAGGCGTGCCCGGCGGAGGTGGCCAACGGGTCGATGCCGTGGTTCGTCAGGTAGATCCCCGTGGCCGGAATGAACGTCACGATCAGGAACGCGGTGAGCGCAAGCGTCGTGCGCCGCAGCGCCCGGCTCGAGCCGAGCGCGGCCAGCGGCAGAAGCCAGATCAGGTACCAGGGCATCAGCCAGGCCAGGCTCGCGATCAGGGCGAGCGTCGCCCACCCGGCTCTCGAGATCCAGTCACCTCGCGGGTGGTCGCCGAACCCGCGAGCGACCAGCACCACTACCGTCACGACGACCGCCGCGTCGGCGATGCGCAGGAGCACCGGCGTGCCACCGCCGATGTGGAGTGCAAGCCCGACCACATTCGGGATGCTGAAGTCAGTCAGCAGCGTGCTCTGATCCTGGAGGTTCGGGAGCGACAGCCCGAACACCGCCAGGCTCATCGCCACCAGCGGGATCGCGCCGAGCGCCGCGCCGGAGAGGATCCGCACCCGGCGCCGGCGGGTGTCGACCGCCAACAGCAGGAACGGCAGCAGCAGGATCGCGGTGAACTTGACCGCCACCGCGAGCATCAGCACCGCGCCGGCCCCGAGGTCGCGCCAGCGAGTGTCGGCGCCGTTCTGCACCGGCGCGGTCAGCAGCGCGATCGCGGCCGTCGCCGGGACCAGCATCAAGAAGTCGTTGTGGAATCCCCCGACCGCGTACATGATGTAGATCGGATTCAGCGCGACCAGCGCGATCACGATCCGGGGGTCGCGACGGAGATGCACGGCGCACAGCCACAGCAACCCGAGGAACGACAGGCTCCCGAGAACCGTGATCGTCTTCAGGAGCCAGTAGGAGACCGACAGCGACGAGATCGGCAACAGGTACGTCCCCGCGGTGAACAACGGGCCGTACGGGCTGTGCAGGTTGTGCCAGGTCGCGAACCTGAAGATCGGGTCGTGGGCCTCGGCCCCGATCACGTGCGAGTACGGGTTGAGGTGATGGAGCGCGCCCAGCCGCGAGTATCCGATGTAGTTGAACACGTCGGTCAGCTGCAGCGGCGGGCTCAGCAGAAGCAGAACGTGGATCGCGACGACGGTGACCACGATCGCGCGGGTCGAAAGCGCCCTCGACGCCGCGAGCACGACGCCGTACGCGGCACCCATCAACACCAGCAGCACGCTCAGCCCGTATGAGAGCGTCAGCTGGTGCGTCGGCAGCCAGCTGAACAGACCGTGCAGCGGACCGGACTCCCAGCCGGGGAACACCTGGTCGGACCGAGGCACGAGCACGGACGGGCCTGCGGTCGCGAACGCGACCACGACCAGCACGCCGACCACGATCGAGGCGAGCGCGATCCGGCCGGCGAGCGGCCCGACGACGATCCGCACGCGCGGGAGCGTGAGCCGACCGAGGGCCGGCGCCGGGGTGGGCAGCGCGACTGCCCCTTCGGCGGCGCTGGCGTTCGAGCTCGCGACCGACGAGGCAGAAACAGCTGCGGGCCGGAAACCGACGGCGCCGTCCCGGTGAGCGGCTTTTGGACTCATTTGCTGCAAATAGTGCCCGGCACACCGTGCAGGTTGCTGCCGTACCGGGTTGAAATCTGGTTAAGAGGATGACAGCGACCTAAGATCCCGGCGCGTGAGCGTCGGTGCCATCGCCCCGCAGACGGGGTCGCGGCCGCGGCGTGCGAGGTCCCGGCGGCGGGCCTCAGCGCTGCTCGAAGACCGCGCGATCGTCGGCGTCGTCGCGCTGACCGCGCTGGCCGCCCTGCTGCGCTTCTATCGCCTCGGCCACCAGGGGTTCTGGTTCGACGAGGCGAACACCGCGCTGCTCGTCCACTTCTCCCCCGGCAAGATGCTGGGGCTGGTCCCCCAGACCGAGTCGACACCGCCCCTGTACTACAGCGTCGCGTGGGTGTGGGCGCGGATCTTCGGCTACGGGGAGACGGCGCTGCGCTCGCTGTCGGCGATCGCGGGCGTGCTCACGGTCCCAGTGGCCTACGGCGCCGCGCGGAAGCTGATCTCCGTGCGCGCAGGACTGATCGCAGCGGCGCTGACCGCGTGCAGCCCGCTGCTCGTCTGGTATTCGCAGGAGGCGCGCGCGTACGCGCTGCTGGTGCTGCTGAGCGCGGCGTCGCTGCTCGCGTTCGCGTACGTGCTGGAGCGCCCCACGGGCCGCTCGGCGGCCGCGTGGGTAGTCTGTTCCGCACTCGCGCTCGCGACCCACTACTACGCGGTCGCGACGGTCGTTCCGGAGGCGCTGTGGCTGCTCGCCGTGCACCGCCGCGACAGGGCCGTGCAGGTCGGGTTTGGACTCGTTGCGCTGTGCGGGCTCGCGCTGATCCCGCTCGCGATCAGCCAGCACGGCACCGGCAAGGGCAACTGGATCGCCCACGCCCCGCTGGGCCGGCGGACGGCCGAGATCTTCCCCCAGTTCGCGGCCGGGTTTCCGTCGGTTGGGTCCTCGGTGCTCGAGCCGGTCGCGCTCGCGCTGGCTGTCTTCGGGCTGGTGTTGCTCGCGCTCCGATCCGATCCCGAGGAGCGGATCGGCGGGCTGATCGCGGCGGGGCTCGCGGTGGCGGGGCTCGCGCTCGCGTTCGCGCTGGTCGCGGGCGGCTTCGACGATCTGCTGACGCGGAACATGCTCGCGATCTGGATGTCCGCTGCGATCGCGGTCGCAGGCGGTTTCGCGGCGCGGCGAGCGCGGCTCCCGGGTTTGCTCGCAGCGGTCGCGCTGTGCGGGATCGGGGTCGCGTCGACGATCGGGATCGCGACGAATCGCAAGTACCAAAGGCCCGATTGGCGCGGTGTCGCGCGCGTGCTCGGCGCGCGCCCGGCCGCGGCGCCCTCCGGCCGCGCGATCGTCGTCCAGCACTACCGGGACCTGCTCCCACTGTCGCTCTACCTCCCCGGGCTGCACTTTGCGAGCCGGCGCGGCGCGACAGTGTCCGCGCTGGACATCGTGTCGTTCACGTCGCCCGCGAGCTCGGGGTTCTGCTGGTGGGGGTCGGCGTGCAACCTGTGGCCGTCGCGGGCGCAGTCCTCGTATGAGGTCCCTGGCTTCCGGCCGGTCTGGCGCCGCCGCATCTACCAGTTCACGGTGCTGCACATGGTCGCGGTCGATGGCCGCGCCCGGGTCACGCCCGCGACCGTCTCCCGCGCGCTCGTGACGACGCATTACCGGAACGACGAGCTGCTGCTCCAGCGCTAGCCAGGGCGCGGACTTCGGCGCCCGTGAGCCGTCGGTGCCTGCCGGGCTTGAGCTCGCCGAGTTGGAGCGGGCCGAACGCGACCCGCTCGAGGCGCCGGACGCGATGGCCGACCGCCTCGCACATCCGCTTGACCTGACGCTTGCGCCCCTCGTGGATCGTTATCTCGAGCGTGTCGGGGGCGAGCCGGCGGACCTTGGCGGGGGCGGTCTTGCCGTCCTCGAGCTCGACACCCTGTTGTAGAGCCTTGATCGCGTCGTTCCTGACGGGTGGGTTCGCGACTGTAGCTCTGTAGGTCTTGTCGACTTCGAAGGACGGGTGGGTGAGGCGGTGCGCGAGGTCGCCGTCGTTGGTGAGCAGGATCAGCCCGGTGCTGTCCGCGTCGAGGCGGCCTATGGGGTAGAGGCGAGCGTCGCTGTTGATGAGCGCCACGACGGTCTTGCGGCCGTGGGTGTCTTTGGCGGTGGAGACGACGCCGCGTGGTTTGTTGACCGCGTAGACGAGGCGTTCTGGCTCAGGCCGAACTTCTTGGCCATCGAGGAGGACGGTGTCCTGGGGTGTGACGTCGCGGGCGGGGTCCGTGACGGTTTCGCCGTCGACGGTGACCCTTCCCGTCCGGACGATCTCCTCCGACGCGCGGCGGGAGGCGACGCCGGCCGAGGCGAGGAACTTGGCGAGGCGCATGTCGCCGAGAACGATGGCGAATCCGTCACAGCTGTGGTGTCGCGATCGCCATCGTTCCCGCGTTACGCCGTATAGGCTGCCGCGGATGGAGATCGACGAGGCGCTGCGTCGCTGGAACAAGGTGATGGTCGGATTCGATCTGGTGCTCGGGTCGGCGGCGCTGCTTGCTCCTGCGGCGACGCTGCGAGTCCTCGGGCACGATCCCCCGAGTCCCGACGCCGAGCATCTGTTCCGGCGCTGCGGCCCGATCTGGCTGACGTTCGCTGCCGCCCACGCCCGCGCCGCCGCCGGTGACCGCCCACAGGACTGGTGGGCGCTCGCGTGGCTGCGCGCCACCGAGATCGCCACCGACGCCGTGTGGGCGCGGTCGCCCGCGCTGACGCGGCCGGGCGCGAAGGCCGGCTTGCGGCTCGCGGGTCTCGCGAACCTCGGCATGACGCTCGGCTACCTGCGCCTGGCGAAGTCCAGTTCGAGCTGAGCGCCCCGCGGGCGCAGAAGTAGCGCCTACGCTTGTCGTGGAATGGACCTCGAGCTGCTCGAACAGACGCTCGCCGAGCTCGGCGAGCCGGCATTCCGCGGCCGTCAGATCTGGCGGTGGGCGGCGAACGGCGCCGCGTCGTATGACGACATGACCGACCTCCCGAAGCGGCTGCGCGGTGCGCTCGCGGAGTCCGTCCCGTTCTCCACTCTCACCGTTGAGAATGAGACTCATTCCCAGCTGGATGGGACGGTGAAGGTGCTGTTCCGGACCGGCGACGGACGGCCGGTCGAGGCGGTGCTGATGCGTTATCGCGACGGTCGCAGGTCCCTGTGCCTGTCCTCACAGTCCGGTTGCCCGCTCACCTGCACGTTCTGCGCGACCGGGTCGATGCGGTTCGGGCGCAATCTGGGCAGCTCGGAGATCGTCGACCAGGCGCTCCACTTCCGGCGGCTGACGACGGTCGACCACGCAGTGTTCATGGGGATGGGCGAGCCGATGATGAACCTCGACGCCGTGCTCGGCGCGTGCGACCGGCTGCCCGACATCGGTGTCACCTCCCGGCGAACGGCGATCTCGACCGTCGGCTGGATCCCCGGGATCGAGCGGCTGGCGGAGGACCCCAGGCCGCTGCGCCTGGCGCTTTCGCTGCACGCGCCGGAGCCGGCACTGCGCTCGGAGCTGATGCCGGTCAACGACCGCTATCCGCTCGCTGACGTGCTCGCGGCGTGCGCGGCCCACCACGCGCGCAAGCGGCGCAGGGTGTTCGTCGAGTACGTGATGCTCGCGGGGATCAACGACTCGCGGACTCAGGCGGTGCAGCTCGCCGAGCTGCTCGACTCACGCGTCTACAAGGTCAACCTGATCCCGTACAACCCCACGGGCTCAGGCTTCGAGGGCTCGACACCGAAGGCGATCGACGCGTTCCGGGACGAGCTCGAGCGCCGACGGGTGCGGGCAACGGTGCGGCTGACGCGCGGCCGGGACATCGACGCCGCCTGCGGACAGCTTGCCGTCAAGGCCGGCGAGCCCGCCGTCGTCGCCCGCAGCTAGGCTGCGGCGCGATGCGTTTCGACCTCTTCTACGAGCTCGCCGCCCCCGACTTCGCGCGGACGACCGAGCGCGAGGTGTTCGGGCAGGCGCTCGAACAGATCGCCGCAGGCGATCAGGCCGGGCTCGACGGCGTCTGGCTCGCCGAGCACCACTTCCAGCGCGAGTTCTCACGTAGCTCCGCGCCCGACGTGCTGCTGGGAGCGGTCACGCAGCGCGCCCGCCGGATGCGCGTCGGTCACGCGGTGATGCTGCTCCCCTTCCATCACCCGGTGATGAGCGCCGAGCGGATCGCGACGCTCGACACGCTGTCGGACGGCCGGATCGACGTCGGCATCGGCCGCGGCCTGTCGCCGCTCGAGTACGAGGTGTTCGGCGGCGCGATCGAGGACAGCCGCGCGCGGGTCGACGAGGGGATCGAGATCATGCGCCGCTGCTGGAGCGACGGCGCGGCCTCCTTCGAGGGGCGGTTCTGGTCGTTCCCGGAGGTCGACGTGTTCCCCAAGCCGGTGCAGCAGCCCCATCCACCGCTGTGGACGGCCGCAGTCCAGCCGGAGACGTTCGCGCTGGCGGCGGACCGCGACCTGGGCGTGCTGGCGGGGCCGTTCAAGCCGCTGTTCATGGTCGCCCAGGACCACGACCGGTTCATCAGCCGCTGCGAAGAGCTCGGCAAGGACCCCCGCGCGCTCGGCTTCGGGATGACCCTCGGCGTGGTCGTGCTCGACGACCACCGGCGCGCACGCCAGATCGCCGAGCGGCACGTCCGCTGGTTCTACGAGCGGCTGCTGGGACTGACGGCGCACGTGCTCGAGCGCGGCGGCGACAGCTATCGCTATTACCGCGAGGAGCTAGCGACGCTGCGCGAGCTCACCGGCGGCGCGCCCTCGCTCGAGGCGCTCGACGACGCGGGAATGGTGATCGCGGGGAGCCCCGACTACGCGATCGAGCGCTTCCAGCGGCTCGCGAACACCGGTATCGATCACGTCCTCTGTGCGGTCTCGGCGGGCGGCGTCCCGCACGCCGACGCGCTGCGCACGATCGAGCTGCTCGGCGAGCGGGTGATCCCGGCGCTGCGGGAGACGACCGCCCCGTCGCCGGGCCAGCAGGGACGCGACAGCTTCCGCGACGCCGACCTGCGGATCCTGCTGCGCGACTCGGCCGCGCTGACCCCCGATCTCGCCGTCCGGAGCCTGCCGCTCGCGTTCAGGCCCGAAAAGGCCGACGGCCTCGACGCGCTCTACCGAATCGATGTCCGCGGGCGCGACGGCGGCGTCTGGTGGGTGCGGATCGCCGGCGGCAAGGCCGAGGTTCTGACGGACGACCCGGGCCAGGCCCCGGACGTCGAGATCCGGGCGGGCGCGAAGACGTGGCTTCGGCGGGTCCGGGGCAACCGGCGCGTGACGCTGTTCGGGCGGGTGCGGATCACGGGCGACCCGGCGAAGGGCGCGGCGTTCGAGCGGCTGTTCCTGTAGCCGGCGGTCGTTTCGCGAAACTTGCGTCGGCGGCGGTCGTTGTTACGTGCGATGGGGATGAGTCGCGTTCGGGTTGCGCTGGTAGTCGGAGCCGTTCTCTTGTGGCAGGCGGTTCTAGTCGCGACCGCCGGAGCGTTCACGTTCACCGCGGCGCCTGGCTCGCCGTATGGGTTCCCGGGGAGTGCTGAATCCGCCGCACTCGGGGACTTCACTGGCGACGGGCTGCCGGATTTCGCGGTGGGGGTCAATACGCATTCGCCTGCGAACCCCGGCGGCACGGCCTCGGTGTCGATGATGTTGGCCGACGGGGCCGGCGGCTTTGGCTACGCGAGCGGGAACGCCCACACGGTTTCGTCGGTCGAGCTGGGCGAGGGAGGGATCTCGGTCGCGACGGCGGATTTCAACAGCGACGGACACCTGGATCTGGCGGCGACCGACTACTCGGACGTATCGATCCTCCTTGGCAATGGCGACGGCACGTTCGGGTCGAACGTGTCGCAGATCCCCGACGATCGCCATGGCGTGCAGGTGGTGGTCGCGGACTTCAACTCCGATCACAAGCCGGACCTCGCAGTGCTGAACGACGACGACACCGTCTCGGTGTTCCTCGGGAACGGTGACGGGACCTTCGTCGAGGCGCCGGGCGTTCCGATCACACTCGGGAGTGAATTCGCGAGGACGATTGCCGTTGGCGACTTCAACGGCGATGGGAAGCCTGACCTGGTCGTCCAGAGCACGGCAAGCGATTCGAGCAGCAGCATCTCGGTGCTGCTCGGCAGCGGCGACGGCACGTTCACGCTGGCCCCCGGTTCGCCGATCATCCTGCCGAGAGGTTTCGCCTCGATCGCGGTCGCGGACTTCAACCGGGACGGCGAGCCGGATCTCGGGGTTGTCGCGGGCGCGCCCGTTGGCGACACCGATACCTACTCGGACACCGTGTCGGTGCTGCTGGGCAAAGGTGACGGCTCGTTCACGCCTGCCCCGGCACTACCGCTCCGGTTCAGCGGTCCGCTGGTCCTGAGCGTTGTCCCGGGCGACTTCAACAGCGACGGCGCGCCGGACCTCGCGTTCGTCGGCGTGATGCAGTTGTCGGCGAGCGTGTACCTGCTCCTCGGAGACGGCAACGGGCACTTCAGGCTCGCTTCCGGTTCGCCGTCACCCCTCGGCCAGCCCGGATCGGTCTTTCGGGCGTTCATGCTTGCTCCCGGCACCCTCGACGGGCGCCAGGCCCTACTCGTCTCATACGGCAACCCCGACGGCTTGCTGGCTGTTTTGCTCGCGCCGCCGCCGTCAGAGCCGCCCGCCGCGGCAATCAATGCAAGGCCCGCGTCAGCGCTCACAGGCGCCCCGGTGCTGCTCGACGCGTCGGCCTCCAGCGACCCGCTCGACCGCCAGCTCGTCGACTACCGCTGGGACCTCGGCACCGGCCGCTTCGACCACCAGACCGGCACGCGCCCCACGATCAGCTGGAGCTTCATGAAGCCGGGGACGACGCAGGTCCGCGTGCAGGTGACGAACACCGCGGGCCAGACCGCAACCGCCAGCCTCCGGCTCGTGGTGCGCAATCCACCGGTCGTGCGGGCTCCGCCGCGGAACGCCGTCATCGCCGGCTACGTTCAGGTGTGCGGCGGACCCGCGCCTGGCCGATGCCGGGTTGAAAAGATCGGCCTCTGTACGCAGCCACGCGGATGTGTGACTTCCGACCGGGTCGCCGCGATCGACTCGCGCGGTCGGCGCGTCGCGGTCGGCAAGCTCAAGCGTGGCCGCTTCCGCCTGCTGCTCACCCCCGGCCACTACACGATCGAGCTGCTCGGAGACGGCAGGCACGTCCACGGCCGCGTGATCCAGCGCAGGCGCGCGACCGCCCGCGCTCACCGAACGGCGACCATCCGCTTCGCCTTCGACGTCCCCTGAGCCTTCTGGGCAGCCGCGAGCCGCTCGGCCGCCCGCCATGCCAGGGCCTCGATCGTCAGCGTCGGGTTGTAGCCGCCGGAGGTGGGGAACACGGAGCCGTCGATCGCGTACAGGTTCGGGATCCCGTGGAAGCGCTGGTCGGAGTTGACGACGCTCGTGTCGGGGTCGTCGCCCATCCGCATCGTCCCCATCTGGTGGTTGACGAGCCCGCCGATCGCGTCGGGGGCCGCGCGACCGGGGCCACGCTGGGTCAGGCCGCCGGGCCCCTGCTGCGGGATCGAGGTGGTCGCGGCGAACGGCAGCACAAACTCGGTCGAGTCCGCCCCCATCGCGGTCAGGATCGCCGCCAGCTGCGGCGCCACGTCGGCCGCAACCGCGTAGTCGTTGGGGTGGTGCAGGTACGTGATCCGTGACACCGGGAACCCGTACGCGTCGGTGACCGTCGGGTCGAGGTCGACCATGTTCGACGGGACCGGCGGGTCCTGGCCGACCATCCCGATCCACTGCACGTGGCCGAACTCGTGCGCCATCGCCTGCTTGTGCGCGGCGCCCCACCCGGCGAACTTGGCGGTCGAGATCATCCCGCCGGCCCCGAACGGATAGCCCGACGAAGGACCGATGGTCTGGACGTTTCCGTACCCGAACGCGGGCACCCCGGACCGAGGCCCCAGGTACAGGTCGTCGAGGCAGCGCATGCTCCAGAACCCCCGGTAGTAGTCGATCCGATCCGAGAAGAACCCGATCCCGCCGGGGTAGTGGTGGACCATCAGGTGGCGGCCGACGACATCGAAGTTGACGAGCTCCTGCGGCAGCTCGGAGAGGAGCACGAGCCGTGGCGTGTCGATCGTCGAGCACGCGATCACGATCGCGTTCCCGGCGACCGACTGGTGCCGGCCGTTTGCGTCGATGTACTCGACCCGCTCGGCGCGGCCGTTCTTGCCGACGACCACGCGGTAGACGTACGAGTCGGGACGGAGGTCGAGGCGCCCGGTCGCCTGAGCCTTGCGCAGCGCTGTCACGCGCATGTCGTTCTTGGCCTCGATCGGGCAGCCGTGGCTCGAGCAGAACCCGCAGTATGAGCAGCCTGGCCGTCCGTCTCGCCCCAGGTTGTTGATCGCAACCGGCGTCGGGTACGGGTGCAGTCCCGAGCTTTGTCGCGGCGTCCTCGAACAGCTTGGCGCCGTAGTTGGGCGGGTGGCCGGGCATCGGGTAGGAGTCGGTGCGCCATTCCGCCGCCGGGCACCGGGGCACCGGGGCGCGCCGCCCCGCGACAGCTGGCCGCCCGCGACTCCGATCATCCGCTCGACCTTGCCGTAGTAGGGCGCGCAGCTCGTCGTAGCCGAACGGCCAGTCGACGATCTCGGCGCCCGGGAGCGACCCCCAGTAGCTCGGCGCGCGGAAGTCCTCCGGGCCGCAGCCGGAACGAGACCGCGCCGTAGTGGACCGTCCCGCCGCCGACACACCGGCTGATCCCGAGCACCCGGCCGACGTACAGGTGCTCGCCGTCGTCGGCTGGAGTTGCGGAACGTCCGCGGCTCGATCAGCGGGTCCTCTTCGATGAAGTTCCGGTCGCCGAACCGCAGCTCGTCGTCGCCGTAGTTCTCAGGCCCGAGATCGGGCCCCTTCTCGAGCACGCACACGTTCGCGCCGGCCTTCGTCAGCACGTACGCCGCGATCCCGCCGCCGGCGCCCGAGCCGACGATCACGACGTCGAACGGATCCTGAGTTGAGCCTCTCATCGAGGCGGCGCGTATGGGTCGACCGAGCTGGCGCTGAATCCCCACGAGTCGAAGCAGCCCGCGTACAGCAGATCGGCATCCGTGGGGCAATGGGTACCGCTGTTGAAGCCCGCCGCGTAGCTGATGTCGTTGGCCTCGGCGCCGCCCGGATTCTCGGTCGCGTCGGCGACGTCGATGTCGAGGAACACGCCGTCGATCCGCCGCCCGGCCCTGTTCACGTACCACGGGCCGGTGTAGTAGGGGCCCTGCTCGGTGTTGTGGATGAAGTTGGCCGTGTCGGTGGTGAATCCGGCGAACTGGTGGTCATCGCCGGCCCCGACACGGCTGCTGGGGCGACCCGTCCGGGACGAGCAGCTTGTCGTTGGTGAAGTTCTTGGTGTTCGGGCTGTGAGCCACCGGGTCAAGCGTGTACGTGGGGTTGGCCGACATGAGCCGGTAGAAGACGTGGCCGTGGGAGTAGCTCGGCGCGTAGCGGGATCTTCGAGAAGTCGACGAACAGCCGCCTGCACCCGGCGCACAGGGTCGGCGTGCGCAGCTTGATCACTACAAGGCCCGGTCGTGCCCGGCGCGAACCCCGAGTGCCGGCAGGCCGGGTCGCGCCGCGCTGACCGTCGGCCCGGTGCCGCCGGGCGTGTACTCCGTGACGTTCGGCTTGACGCAGAACATGTTCGCGGGCTGATACGCGGTCCAGTTCGCGGTCACGTCCTTGATCGGGCCGAGCGAGTCGAGTCTGGAACGGGGTTGCAGCGGCGGCGTGGGCCACCGCGAGCAGCGCTGAGGCAGCTTATCACGGCTGGGTGGTCTCCTTCCCGGGCTGGACCATCTCTTCGGGCGCGTAGCCCCCGTACACGTTCCACGGCGCGTCCGCGGGCCCGATCTTCGGGAAGCGGACCCCGAGCACGTCTCCTGCGTACCCGAACGCCTGCCACGCGCGGTAGTCCTTGTTCCCGCCGTACACGGGATGCGAGTAGACGCCCTCGAGCGTGTGGTTGTAAAGCGCGCTGAAGAAATCGGAGCCCGAGTCGTCGAGCTCGGTCAGGATCGCGTCCTGAACCGGCGCGGGCACCGCCGCGAAGTTGCCGCCCGCCATCTTGTCGAGTTGGGCGAGGCCGGCGGCGTACACGGCCTGGACCCGCTTGACCTCCCGGCTCCAGCCGATCTGCTTGATCCGCGAGAGCACCTGGAAGCGGGCGAAGCGCGAGCGGTACGGCCCGCCAGCGTAGATCTGCTTGGTGCCGGACAGCAGCGTCAGGATGTAGTTGTCGGCGCCGACGTCGGCGGCCGACCAGTCGCCCGGCCCGGATGCCGGCACGATCCTCGCGACGGCGGCCTTGAGGGTCGCCTGTGCGCTCGGCGCGAGCGCGGCGCGCGCCGCGCGGCTTCAGAAGCCACGGCGGCAGCGCGAGCGCGAGCACGCCGGCGGCGCCCATCTTCCCGGCGTCACTAAGCGCCTGCCGCCGGGTGACCCGCCGCAGTCTCATCGTTCACTGAACGCTGCGGCGGTCCCCGAACTTGCGAGTGGTCGGCTGAAAAACGGCCGAGCCGTTGGCGCGATGTCGCGTCGCTCAGGCGGCGCCCACGGTGCTCCTGACGCGGGCGGCCCCGAGCCTCGCGAGCGCCGCCCGGTGGCGCATCGCGCCTCCGAGCAGTGCGCTGTCGAGCTGCGCCCGCTTGTAGAGCCAGTGGACGTCGGCCTCCCAGGTGAAGCCGATGCCGCCGTGCGCCTGGATCGCGCTCGCCGTGACCTCGCGGCCGTTGTCGGCGGCGGCGGCCGCCGCGAGTGCCGCGGCCTCGGCCAGCCGGTCCGGGTCGGCGTCGGCCGCCCACGCGGCGAAGTACGCCGCCGAGCGGGTGCTCTCGGTGCCCAGCAGCATCTGCGCGCAGCGGTGGCTGACCGCCTGGAATGACCCGACGGGCACGCCGAACTGCTTGCGGTCCTTGACGAACTCGAGCGTCATCTCGAGCGCGCGCTGGCTGAAGCCGATCACCTCGGACGCGATCGCCGTGCGGATCCGGTCGGCCGCACCGGCGCCGAGCGGCTCGCCCTCGCCGGAGACGGTCGCGAACCGGCGCGTCGGGTCGATCGAGACCAGCTCCTCGACGTCGGCGGCCGAGCGGTCCACGAGCTGCGCATCGTCGCCGTCGAGCAGCACGATCACCGCCGCGTCGGCGGCGTCGGCCGCGAGCTCGCGCGAGCCGATGCCCGCGGTCTGCTCTCCCGACGCAAGCCCTGGGAGCCAGCTCGACCGCTGCTCCGGGCGTGCCGGTCGCCTGCGATCACCGCCGCCGCCGTCGGCGGTCGACAGGATACGGCGTCGCGGCGCACGCGTAGCCGAGCTCCTCGAGCAGCACCGACAGCTCGACCGCGCCGAGGCCCTGGCCGCCGTGCTCGGCCGAGACTGCGATGCCCGGCCAGCCGAGCTCGACCAGCTCGGGCCAGAGCGCGGCGTCGTAGTTGTCCTTCTCGGCCGCCTCGCGCACCTTCGAGAACGGGGAGCGCGCGGCGAGCAGCTCGTGCGCGACCCGCTTGATCTCCTTCTGCTCGTCGTTCAGATCGAAATCCATTCTGGGCCTCCTAACGTGCCTTCGGCAGGCCGAGCACCCGCTCGGCGACGATGTTCTTGAGGATCTCGGTCGTGCCGCCCTCGATCGTGTTCCCACGCGCGCGCAGCAGCTCGTAGCCCAGCGGTCGCCCGCAGTCAGCGCCTGCGGGCCGATCACGTCGGCGGCGAACTGCGTGAGCTGCTGGTTGGTCTCAGACCACATCCACTTCGTCAGCGACCCCTCCGGGCCGGGCTGTCCATAGCGCTCGATCGTGGTCAGGCCGCGGTAGGCGGTCAGCCGCAGGACCTCGGCCTTGAGGTGGAGCTCGCCCGAGCTTGTCGGCGATCACCGGGTCCTCGAGCAAGCCGCGGCGGTCGGCCTCGGCGAACACCTCGTCGAGCACCTGCCGCAGCCGAACCTGGAGGAAGAACGCGAGGCCGGCGCGCTCGTTCATCAGCGTGGTCAGCGCGACCCTCCAGCCGTTGCCGACGCCGCCGAGCACGTTTTCGTCGGGGATCCGCGCCTCCTCGATGAACAGCTCGTTGAATTCGGACTCGCCGGTGATCTGGCGCAGCGGCCTGACCTGAATCGCGTCCTGCTCCATGTCCATCAGGAAGTAGGTGAGGCCCTTGTGCTTGGGCGCCTCGGTGTCGGTGCGGGCGACGAGCATGCACCACTTGGAGTACTGGGCGCCGCTGGTCCAGACCTTCTGGCCGGTGACGACCCACTCGCCGTTCGACTTGACCGCGCGCGTCTTCAGCGACGCGAGGTCGGATCCGGCCTCGGGCTCGGAGAACCCCTGGCACCAGATCTCCTCGGCGGTGACGATCGGCGTCAGGTGGCGCTCCTTCTGCTCGTCGGTCCCGTACGCCATGATCGTCGGGCCCGCGAGCAGCAGGCCGAGCACGTTGGCGGGGAGCGGCGCCTGAGCCCGGGCCAGCTCCTCGAAGAAGATCGCCGACTGGGTCAGCGTCGCCGCCGCGGCCGCCGTACTCGACCGGCCAGTGGACCGCCGCCCAGCCGCCGTCGGCGAGCCGGCGCTGGAAGTCGCGTCGCCACTGATACGGCCTCGGCGTCCTCGCCGACCGGCTCCTCGCCGGGCGGGTTCTCAGCGAGCCACGCTCGTAGCTCGTCGCGGAACGCGGTCTCGGGCTCGGTGAATGTCAGGTCCATGGTTCCTCCTTGCCGGCGAGCCGCAGTGCGCAGCCCACCAGGACGTCCTCGAGTTCGATTGCCTTGCCACCGGCGCGCACGTGCGCGCAGGTCGTCTCGTGCACCCCGGCGGCGAGCGTGTACAGCGCCTGCTCGGGCACCAGCACGCCCGCCCGGGTGAAGCTCTTGCCGTAGCGCCGGGCGAACCGCCGGATCGCCACCTCGCGCTCGGCCCTGACCGGCGCCCACTCCAACAGGTAGACGCGGGCGAACAGGGGCTCGTCGTCGAACGTGCGCAGATACGCGCGCAGGCCGAGTCGGAGCTCCTCACGCCAGTCCTGTGGCGCCGCAGCACCGCGTCCGACACCCGAGCGGCCAACACCGCCTGCCCGAGTCGGTAGGCGTCGGCCAGGCACGCCTCCTTGGACTCGAACAGCTCGTAGAAGGTGCCCCTCGACACGCGCGCGACCTTCACCGCGTCGGCGACCGTCGCCGCCTCGTAGCCCTTCTCCGCAACGACGCGCACCATCGCGTCGAGCAGCTTCGCGCGCTGGGGCCGGTCCGTCAGCAGCGGTCCCAGCTCAGGGTGGTCGGTGACCAGCGACCCGCTCACGGGCGGGATCGTACCTCAGAGGTACGGAGGGCGTACTCCGGGGGTCGCGGGCGATGAATGGCGATTCACTTCGGAGGGGTCGAAGTCAAACGCCAAAGTTCGCCAGGAGCGCCGGCTCAGCCGCTGCCCGGCGTCGCCCCCGCTCGCGCGTCGCCGGCTCGCAGCAACCGGTCACGGAGCTCCTGCTCGAGCTCGGGGGCCGGGTCGAACTCGCTGAGCGACGGCAGCGAGCCGATCGCCTCGAGTCCGAACAGCCGCAGGAACAGGTCGCTCGTGCGGTAGAGGACCGCGCCGAACTGTGAGCGACCCGCCTCCTCCAGGACCCCGCGCTCGAGCAGCGTGCCGACCGCCGACTCGGCGCCGACGCCGCGGATCCGCGCGATCTCCGGCCGCGACACCGGCTGCAGGTAGGCGACGATCGCGAGCGTCTCGGCCTGGGCCGGGGTCAGGGGCGGCGTGCGCGGCTTCGCGAGCAGCCGCCGGGCGGCAGGCTCCGCGTCGGGGTGGCTGGACAGCGACCCAGCCACCCGCGATCTCCCGCAGCACGAGCCCGCGCCGCTCGAACTCGTAGTGCTCGCGGAGGCGCTCGAGCGCGGTCACGACCTCGTGCAGCTCGGCGCCGGTAGCGTCGGCCAGCGCGGACGCGTCGACCGGGCCGGGGCTCAGGAACAGCAGCGACTCGAGCGTCGCCTCGAGCGCGAAGGCTCATGCCGACAGCCTCGCGGGATCGGAGCCGGCGGCCGCAGCGCTCGACAGTGATCTCGCCGAACGGCTGCTCCTGCGTCCACGTCAGCTCGCCCTGCTTGTACAGCTCGAGCAACAGCGAACAGCGTCACCGCGATCGTCACCCGGTCGGCGCGCTCGACCGCCTCGTCGAAGCTGAAGCTGCCCCGCCGCAGCAGCGTCCGCAGGTGCGCGAGCCGCTCGGCGACGCTCACCTTCGGCGCCGGCAGGTGGCGGACGTCGACAGGCTCGGGCAGCCGCAGCAGACCGCACACCGCCTGGCCGAGCAGCTCCGGCTCGTATACCGCCGTCGGCATCCGCGAGCGACGCGCGGCGGAGGAACTGGCGGCAGCGGCGCAGAGCGGAAGCGGTAGCCCTCCTCGACGGCAAGGCGGTCGCGGAGCGCGGCCGCGGCCGCGCGGTAGCGGTGCGCGTCGAGCAGCCGCGCGAGCAGCTCCTCGGCGGCCTCGCCGGGGTCGAGCTCGATCAGCTCCTGCTCCTCGCCGGGGAGCAGCAGCCGCGACTTCAGCTCGAGCAGCGCCGCGATCAGCACCAGGAACTCGGTCGCCGCGTCTAGATCGAGCTCTCCCCGCCGCTCGAGATGATCGATGTACGAGATCACGATCTCGGCGAGGTCGACCTCGAGCAGATCGACCTCCTCGCGGAGGATCAGCGTCAGCAGCAGGTCGAACGGACCCGCGAAGACGTCGAGGTCGAGCTCGAGGTCGGCAAGGCGCATCGACCGGCAGGCTACCCGGAGCGGCGGACCGGTCCGACGCCCATCGCCTCGCGGACGTCGACCAGCGTCACGGCCGCGATCGCGCGCGCCTTCTCGGCGCCGGCGGCGAGGGTCCGCTCGAGCGCCCGCTCGTCTGCCGCGGAGCTCTGTGTAGCGCTCGCGCACCGGGCGCCAGGTAGTCGACGACCGCCTCGGCGACGGCCGTCTTGAACGCGCCGTAACCAGCGCCGTCGAACTCGGCTCTCGACCGCGTCCGGGCTCAGGCCGCGGACCGCGGCGAGGATCTCGATCAGGTTCGAGATCCCCGGCTTGTCGGGCGCTCGCACGACCTCGCGGCCGGAGTCGGTGACCGACGAGCGGAACTTCTTCAGGATCGCGTCGGGCTCGTCGGTGACGTAGACGGTGCCTTGCGACGGTCCCGCCGGTGGTCGACATCTTCCGGTCGGGGTGCTGGAGGTCCATGATCCGCGCGCCGACCTCCGGGATCCGCGCCTCGGGGACGACGCAGCGTCTCGCCGAAGCGGGCGTTGAAGCGCTCGGCGACGTCGCGCATCAGCTCGACGTGCTGGCGCTGGTCGTCCCCGACCGGAACCTCGTGAGCGCGGTAGGCCAGCACGTCCGCGGCCATCAGCACCGGGATAGAAGAACAGGCCGGCGGAGACCAGGTCGCGCTGGGCGCCCGACCTTTTCCTTGAACTGGGTCATCCGAGTCAGGTCGCCGTACGAGGTGACGCTCGACAGCAGCCAGGTCAGCTCGGAGTGCTCGCGGACGTCGCTCTGGCGGAAGAAGATGCACCGCTCGGGGTCGAGCCCGGCCGCGAGCAGGATCGCCGCGGTGTCGTACACCGACTCGCGCAGCGCGGCCGGCTCGTAGGCGACCGTCATAGCGTGCAGGTCGACGATGCAGTAGATCGCCTCGCCGCGGTCCTGGCCGGCGACGTACTGGATGATCGCGCCGATGTAGTTGCCGAGGTGCTTGCGCCCCGTCGGCTGGATCCCGGAGAAAATCCGCATCTCGAGCCTGGGTTTGCCCGCGCCTAGCGGGCAGCGCGCCCGCGGCCGTGGTGGTGCTCGGGCTTGGCGTTGCTCGCCGCGCGGGCGGTCGCGGCGGAGCACGTAGGCCGCGACGACGCCGCCGATCGCGCCGCACACGTGTCCCTGCCAGGAGACGCCGTAGTGCGGGACGATGCTCGAGATCAGGGCGCCACCCCAGACGACGCCGACGACGATCCCGACGAGCACCTCGAGCACGCTGCGGTCGAACAGGCCTCGTACCAGCAGGTACGTGGCGTAGCCGAACACGAGGCCGCTCGCGCCGACCGTGATCGAGTGCGACGGCGCGACGAGCCAGGTGCCGATGCCGCCGACGAGGATCACGATCAGCGTCACCAGCGCCAGCCGCCTGGCCCCGTGCAGCGCGATGATCACGCCCATGAACATCAGCGGGATCGTGTTCGCGATCAGGTGCTGGAAGCTCACGTGCAGGAACGGCGCGGTGAGGATCCCCCAGATGCGCCCGAAGTTGCGCGCCCAGATTCCGTCGTTGTCGAGCGCGTTCGAGTCGATCGTGTTGATGACCTCGAGCACCCACATGATCAGCGACGATTCCGCCGAGCAGCACCAGCCCCTGGACCTGGGTCATGTACTTGTCCAGCTGATCCGGGCGCCGCCGTGCGGGAACCTGATCGCTCATCGATCTACAGGATGGCAGGTCAACCCGAGAGCACCATAAGCGCGATCGCGAGCGCCACCTCGGCCCGCTCGCGGAGCGACGGCGCGAGTACGAACTCCTCTGGGGTATGGGCGCCGCCCCCGCGCGGTCCGAGCCCGTCGACCGTCAGCGGGATCGCCGCGGCGAAGTGACTGGCGTCGCTGGCGCCGCCGCGCGCGGCGCCGATCAGACGGCGGCCCAATAGCGCGCTCGCCCCCGCCGAGCAGCCCACCGGTCGCCTCGCGCGAGTCCATGCCCGGGCCACACCCGCTCCATCCGTGCCTCGAGCCGAACGCCGTCGAGCGCCTCGGGCACCGCCGCCTGCACCGGCCCGAACGCCACCGAGCCGAGTCAGCCCGCATGTCGAACACCAGCTCGCCGTGCGGCAGGGACGACGTTGAAGGCGTTGCCCGAGCGGATCACCGTCGGGACGACGCTCAGGCGGTCCGCGTCCGTCAGGGGCGTGCAGGCCGGCCAGCTCGCGCGCCGTGTGGGCCAGCGCGAGCAGCGCGTTGGCGCCTTTGTCGGGCGCGCTCCCGGAGTGCGATGGCCTCCCGGCGGCGGTCACCCGCATCGTGCCCGCCGCCTTGCGGCGTACCACGACTCCCTCCTCGCCGTCGGGACCGCGCTCGCCGGCTTCGAAGCACAGGCACGCGTCGTAGCCCGCGAACCGCTCGACGTGGCGGAACGGGTGCGTCCGCCACTCCTCATCGGTCACGAGCAGCACGGACAGCTCCCCGAACCGCTCCGGGCCAGCGGCCAATGTCCGCGCAACTCCGAACGCGAGCACGACCCCGCCCTTCATGTCGTTGGTCCCGGGCCCGTACAGCCGGTCGCCTTCGCGCCGCACGGGCGTGTGATCGTCGTGACCTATCACCGTGTCGAGGTGCCCGAGCAGCAGCAGCCGCCGGCGGCCCGAGCCGCGGATCCGGGCGATCAGGTCGGGGGCGCCGCCGGGAGTCGAGCAGCGCGTCGCGCTCGAGGCTCGCTTCGGTCGGGGAGCAGCGCCGAACAGACGGCGATCGCCTCCTCGGCGCCACCGACGTCGCCCGACGGCGAGGACACCGCGACCAGCGCCTCCAGCTCGCGCTCGGCATGTGCGGCGATTCCCTCACCGGCCTGGGCTACGAACTCGTCCACCCCGGTAGTTTGCGTCACTCGCGCCCGGCAAGCCGCGCGGCGGGGTGCTGCTGGCGCGGCCGGTCGGGTCCAGCTCGCCACCGCGCGTGGAGCTTCAGCAGCGCGCCCACCGCCGACTTCGTGAACTGGGCGCCGACCAGACGAGCGCACTCCGCGACGGCCTCGTCGACGCTCTTCGCGGCGCGGTACGAGCGGCCGCTCGTCATCGCGTCCCACGCGTCCGCGACCGCGAGCAGCGCGGCTCCCTCTGGGAGCTCGTGCTCGGTCAGACCCGCGCGGATAGCCGCTCCCGTCGGGCCGCTCGTGGTGGATCCGGATCCACGACGACCTGCTCGGGATCGAGCATGCCCTCCGCGATCCGCGCGGCCAGCTCGGCGTGCTCCTTGACGCGCTCGCGCTCGGATTCGGTCAGCGGCTCGTGCTTGTGGAGCAGCTCGTGCGGGACGCCGACCTTGCCGACGTCGTGGATCAGCGCCGCGTCCGCCAGCCGCCCGGCGCGCTCGGGGGACCAGCCGGCGGCGCGCGCGAGCTTGACGGCGAGCGCGGCCACTCGCTCGGAGTGCTGGCGGGTGGTCGGATCCTTCGCGTCGATCGCGCGCGCGAGCGCGCATAGTCCGAGGAACGCCTGCGAGTTCTCGATCCGCTCGACCCGCTGGGGCGCCGACAGCTCCGAGATCGCCTCGGGGTCGTAGATCCAGCAGCGGTTGCGCCCGTGCGCCTTGCTCCAGTACAGAGCCGCGTCGGCAAAGCTCACGAGCTCGGCCGGGTCAGTGCCGGCGTTCGTGTCGCAGATACCCGCCGAGACGGTGATCCGGAACGGCTGCGAGACGGTGGCCGCGATCAGGCGCCGCGCCCGCTCGACCGCCACGAGCGCCTGCTCGCGCGTCGTCTCGGGCATCACCCACGCAAACTCGTCGCCACCGACGCGGCCGAGGATATCTTCGGCGCGGGCGTTGTCGGCGAGACACCGCGCGACCCGAGCGAGCATCTCGTCGCCCGCGTCGTGGCCGCCGAAATCGTTGACCTCCTTGAAGTGATCGATGTCGATCACCGCCACCGACAGCGTCCGCGAGTGACGGGTGGACCTCGCGACCTCGCCGGCAAGCCGGTCGTGCAGCGTGCGCCGGTTCGCGAGGCCGGTGAGCGGATCGGTCGCCGCCTGCGCGGCCAGCTTCGCCCGGTGGTCGATACTCGCGATCGCGGTCGCGAGCAGGTCCCCGAACTGCTGCAGCCGCTGCTCGTCGCCGGCCGTCAGGCGGATGGGCTCCGGCGACGGTCACCGCCAGCGCCCCCCACGCGGTCGCCCCAACCTGCACCGGAGAGATGATGCTCGTCGTGTAGCCGAGCAGCCCCACCGGGCTGTCGGCGGCATGCCCGTCGGTCCGGACCGGAGCCCCGGTGTCGCGCGCGCGAGCGACGTCGCTCGCCGGACTTGACCTCGATCACCGTGCCCGGCTGGTAGCTGCCGCCGTCGTGGTCGGCCCACGATCCCATCACGGTAGCCGCTTCCCGGCTGTCAAACCGGAGGATGCCGGCGGCGCCCTGCTCCAGCAGCGCCGGCGGCCTCGCGCGCCACCAGCTCGTAGATCCGCTCGGGCGGATCGCCGCCGACGACCGCGGTAGCCACGCGGCGGAGCGCGCCTTGCTCGGCAGCGAGCAGCTCGGCGCGCCCTCGGAAGGCGGAGAGCAGCGCCTTGCCGGCGATGATCGCGCCGCCGATCGCGAGGAACGCGGCGGTCGAGATCACGAGCTGGGATGCGGACACGCCGCCCAGCTCCCGGTGGTCGTAGAGCAGCACAAGCGCATTCGCGGCCACGCACGCCGCGAGGTAGCCGAACGCCACCGCGCCGCGGGAAGAAGTAGGCGGCGAACACGGCGACGTAGAACATGTAGCCCACGCCGGCGACGCGATCCCCCGGAGCAGGCGACGACGGCCGTGACCAGCCGAGGCCGACGCCGATCGAGACGTGGATCAGGAGCGCCGGCGCACGGTCCCAGTCGATCACTACCAGCGAGCAGATCGCCCAGACGAATGCGGAGGCGGCGATCGCGATCAAAGCCCCGGCGTGGTAGTGGGGGCCGCTGCCGAGCACGATCAGCGGAATCACCGTGACCGCGCCGATCATGTAGAAGGCGCCGCTCACCAGGCCCGCGAGCGCGCGCTCCTCCGGCTGCCACGGCGATCCGCGCCGAGAGGTTTCTCAGCCTTCTCCGAACGTGCCGTTTGCCCCACCGGCGGGCATATTCGTTTATCGGCCATTTGTAGGATGCGGGTTAGCGGCGCGGCCCACATCTCGCTGCCCGCGAAGGGTGTGCAGGCTCGGCGCACGCACCGGGTTGCGGGCCGCGGCCGCCTCGTCGAGCCGCCGACGGGCGTCGAGTACGGCGCGTTCCGCGCGATCTCCGGATCCTCGCGCGGCCTCGCGGAGGAGCTCGGCGACGATCTCGGCGAAGCGGTCGAGCGTCTCCTTGGTCTCCGTCTCGGTCGGCTCGACCAGCAGCGCCTCGTCGACGATCAGCGGGAAGTACACGGTCGGCGGGTGCACGCCGTAGTCGAGCAGCCGCTTGGCGAGGTCGAGCGTCTTGATCTCCAGCTCGCGCTTCATCGGCGATCCCGACAGCACGAACTCGTGCATGCAGAGCCGCTCGTACGCGGCGGGGAGGTGCTCGAGCACCCCCTCGGCACGGAGCCGCGCGAGCAGGTAGTTGGCGTTCAGCACCGCTACCTCCGAGACCTCCTGAGCCCGGCGGCGCCGAGCGACCGGATGTACGCGTAGCTGCGCACGAACACCCCGTAGTTGCCCTGGAAGCCGCGCAGCCGGCCGATCGACTTGGGGCGGTCGAAGTCGAGTTCGAAGTACGGACTTCGCGGCACCGTTGCCCGGCGCGTCATCACGGCGCACGACCTGTGGCTTCGGCAGGAACGGCTCAATCCGCTCGGATACCGCGATCGGCCCGGCCCCGGGGCCGCCGCCGCCGTGCGGCTGGGTGAACGACTTGTGCAGGTTGAAGTGGACGATGTCGAAGCCCATGTCCCCCGGTCTGCAGATCCCCATGATCGCGTTCAGGTTGGCGCCGTCGTAATACAGCGTCGCGCCCACCCCGTGCACGATCTTCGCGATCTCCTCGATCCCGGTCTCGAACAGCCCGAGCGTCGAAGGGTTGGTGAGCATCAGACAGGCGACGTCCTCATCGGCCTTCTCGCGCAGGTCGTCGAGGTCGACATTCCCGTGCCTGTCGCTGCCTACCTTGACCACCTCGTAGCCGGCCATCGTCACCGTCGCAGGGTTGGTCCCGTGGGAGGTGTCGGGGGTCAGCACCTTCGTCCGGCGCTCGCCGCGGTCCTCGTGAAACGCGCGGGTCAGGAGCACGCCCGCGAGCTCCCCGTGGGAGCCGGCGGACGGCTGCAGCGACACGTGCGGGAGCCCTGCGATCTCCGCGAGCGCCTCCTGCAGGTTCCACATCAGCTCGAGCGCGCCCTGGGCCCGCGCGGGGTCCTGCAGGGGGTGCAGCTTCGCGTGGCCCGGCAGCGCGGCGACGCGCTCGTGGAGCTTCGGGTTGTGCTTCATCGTGCACGAGCCCAGCGGGTAGAAGCCGGTGTCGAGATCGAAGTTGCGCTTCGACAGCCGGTTGTAGTGGCGGACGATCTCCGGCTCGGAGACCTCCGGCAGGCGGGCCGGCCGCGCGCGCCGGAGCGAGCGGGGCAGCAGCTCGTCGAGCGGGCGCTCGGGGACGTCCAGCTCCGGAGCGACGAACGCCCGGCGGCCCTGCCTTGGAGCGCTCGAAGATCGTCAGCTCGTCGTCGGCCGCGGCCGTGAACCAGCGCTCCGTTGCGCTCATGCTCGTGCCCCCGCCAGCGCGCTGCGCTCGGCCGCGATCGCGGCAGCGAGCACCTCGGCCAGTCGGTCGATCTCGGACCGCGTGCGGCGCTCGGTGATCGCGACCAGCAGCCCGTCCTCGAACTCCGGGTAGTCCCGGCCGAGCGGATACCCCGGGTTGACCCCCTGCTCGCGGCACCGTTCGATCACCGCCCGAACGGGCGCGTCGACCGCGACGGCGAACTCGCGGACCACGGGCCTGTCGCCCAGCAGCGACACGCCGTCGATCGCGTCGAGCCGGTCCCGGGCGTAGGCGGTGCGCTGGACCATCAGCTCCGCGAGCTCGACGATCCCCTGGCGGCCCAGCCACGACAGGTAGATGATCCCGGCGAGCGCGTTCAGCGCCTGCGCGGTGCAGATGTTCGAGGTCGCGCGCTCGCGCCGGATGTGCTGCTCGCGGGTCTGCAGCGTGAGCACGAACCCGCGTCGGCCCTCGACGTCACGGGTCTCCCCCGCGATCCGGCCCGGGACGCGCCGCATCAGCGCTTCGGTGACGGCGAAGAACCCGAACGACGGGCCGCCGTAGTCGAGCCGGTTTCCGAGCGTCTGACCCTCGCCGACGGCGATGTCCGACGCCGCACTCCCCGGGCGATTTGAGCAACGCAAGCGGCAAGCGGGTCGCACGTGCAGATCACGAGCGCTCCGGCGCGGTGGGCCGCCTCGACGATCGGCTCGAGCTCCTCGACCACGCCGAGGAAGTTCGGCTGTTGCACGATCACCGCGCTGACGTCGTCCCCGATCGCCGGCCAGTCGGTGACGCCACCCGATAGCGGCGCCTCGACGACCTCCATCTCCCAGCCGCGCGCGAGCGTCGCGAGCGCCTCGCGCGAGTGCGGGTGAACGCCCCGAGACGCGACGAACCGGCCGCGTCCGTTTGTGAGCTTCGCGAGGTAGCCGGCAGCGGCCACCGCGCTCGGGCCCTCGTACACGGAGGCGTTGGAGACCGGCAGGCCGGTCAGCTCGGAGATCGCGGTCTGGTACTCGAACATCGCCTGGAGCCCGCCCTGTGAGATCTCCGGCTGATACGGCGTGTACGGGGTCAGGAACTCGGAGCGCAGGATGATCGAGTCGACCAGCGAGGGGATGTAGTGGTCGTACATTCCGGCCCCGAGGAACGAGACCTCGTCCTCGGTCGAGACGTTGCGGGCTGCGAGCGCGCGAAGCTCCTCATAGACCTCCTGCTCGGAGCGCCCGTCGTCGAGCGCCAGCGCCCGCCCGAGCCGCAGCTGCGCGGGTATTTCCTCAAACAGCTCCTCGATCGAGCCAACGCCGATCTGCTCGAGCATCTCGGCGCGGTCGGCGTCCGTCGCTGAGGTGTAGCGACTCACGAGAGCGACGCCTCGTACGTGGCGGCGTCCATCAGCTGCTCGGTCTCGGAGGGCTCGGCCAGCTTGACCCGCACCAGCCAGCCGCCGCCGTACGGGTCCTCGTTGACGGTCTCGGGGCTGTCCGACAGCGCCTCGTTGACGGCGACGACCTCGCCCGACAGCGGCGCGAACACGTCGGACACCGCCTTGACCGACTCGATCTCGGTGTACGGCTCGTCCTTCGTGACCGCCGTGCCGACCGCCGGGGCCTCGAAGAACACGAGCTCGCCGAGCGAGTCCTGGGCGTACCAGGTGATCCCGAAGGTCGCCTCGTCTCCGTCGACGCGGGCCCAGTCGTGCTCTGGGTGGTACAGAAGATCGGCTGGATAGCTGGGTTCGGCCATTTCAGGATCCCTTTCGGTACAGGGGCTTTCGCTCGATCACTGCGGGGCGGGTGGTGCCTCTGACGTCGATCTCGATCCGAGTTCCGGGCTCCGCCGCCGGGCTGGGAACGTACGCCATCCCGATCCCGCGCTCCAGGCACGGCGAGAACGTGCCGCTTGTCACGACGCCGCCGCCGATCACCGGGTTGCCCGCGCGCGCGATTCCGGGGCCGTCGATCGCGAACGCCGCGAGCCGCTCGTCGGTCCCCTCCGCCCGCGCCCGCGCGACCGCCTCGGAGCCGATGAACCCGGTGTCGTCCTTGCAGCACCAGCCGAGACCGGCCTCGACCGGGTTGCGGTGCTCGTCCATGTCGTTGCCGTAGAGGTGGAAGCAGACCTCCATTCGAAGCGTGTCGCGGGCACCGAGCCCCGCCGGGCTGGCGCCTGCGCCGACGACGGCGTCCCACACCGCGGGCGCATCATCGGGGGCGAGCAGCAGCTCGACGCCGTCCTCGCCGGTGTAGCCGGTGCCGCACACGAGCGCCGGCGCACCGGCCACGCTTCGCTCGCAGCAGTGCATCCGCGCGGGCAGCGCCCCATCGGACAACCCGGCGACGAGCGCGCGGGCCCGCGGTCCCTGGACCGCCAGCATCGCGAATCGGGAGGCGACGTCGACGACGTCGACGTCGTAGCCGTCAGCGTGTGAGCTGAGCCACTCGAAGTCCTTGTCGTGGTTGGCGGCGTTGGTGACGGTCAGGTACACGCAATCGGCCAGGCGGTAGGTGAACAGGTCGTCGAGGATCCCGCCGTCCTCGCGGCACATGACGCTGTACTGCGCGCCGCCCTCGGGGATCTTGCGCCCGTCGTTCGACAGCATCCGCTGGAGGAACGCGAGCGCCTGCGGCCCGCGGGTCTCGACCTCGCCCATGTGCGAGACGTCAAACACGCCGACGTCGCGGCGGACCGCCAGATGCTCGGGGCGGATGCCCTCGTACTGGACTGGCATCTCCCACCCGGCGAACGGGACCAGCCGCGCACCGGCCGCGACGTGGCGGTCGTGAAGCGGGCTGCGGCGCAGGGCCGTGTCGGCAGCAGAGGACACTGCCGCTGAGGCTATTACAGAGCGCGGCAGTCCCTCCGCCCTGGCGGCCGCGACTTGTGCGGCAGGGTAGGGTTCTGTCCGATCGAAGGGGCACATCGAGGACCAAAGGAGGGTCTGATGGATTCGAAGGGCATGAGGCCGCCCGCGCGTCGGCGGCTGCTGTTGGCAGCGGCCGCCGCCGGACTGATCGCCGTGACCGCAGCCGTCGCCTCGTCGGGGGCCGGCGCAACGCCGTTCCTACCGACCGTTCCCGGGGGCACTCAAGCGAACGCCACCGACGGGCACGTCAACCTTCATGGGGTCGGCGAATTCCCGCTGCTGTACGCGTCCGTGGGAATCTCGTCGGACTGCCGTCCGGGACTTGACACCGAGCCGGGCTGCAAAGCGGTCCCGCACGTTTTCACGCTCACTAAGCCGGTCGATGCCGCGACGCCAGTCCTCGCGGAGAGCGCAGCCGATGGCACGCGCTATCGGGCCGCGCTGATCACCATTCGTTCCGGCACGGAGACGGCCGTCACGTACACCCTCAGCGACGTGAGGGTGGCCGACGACAATCAGCAGTTCGAGACCGCTAGCAGCGGCGCGGCGACCCTGAAGGAGCAGGTGACGCTCGCGTACTCGAGGATCGAATGGCACGTAGGCAGGGTGAGGACGGGCTACGACTGGGCCAGGGACAAGAGGACCTGAGACCCCCGCCGGCGGTGCCGCCCCGGCGGGTCAGGTCCCGGCCGATCGGGCGCGGCCGGGGTGCGCGCGGCGTCTGCGCTTCGGATGGGCGGGGCGATGCGCGGCCCGTCGCAGCGGGGCGATCTGCGCGGTGGCGTGGTACAGGGCCGAGACGACCGCGAACGCGGGCTTGAGATTGCCGGTGAGGTCGACGAGCCCCTTCTGCACGACCGGAGGCTGCGGCCAGGGGTCGCCTCCGCCCCACCCCGGCCGCGCCGCGAAGTCCTGCAGCGCGAAGTAGATCGCCCCTGAGAGCCACGACTTCGTCGCGAACACGCCGAGGTGGTACGCGGCAGCGTCTGATTGGAACTCGTACGTGCCCCGTTCCTCCACCGGTCCGTGGCGGTTGGCCTCGAACCCGAACTCCGTGACCATCAGCGCCTGGGTCGGGTAGCAGCCGCGTAGCGAGTCGAGGAACGGTCCAAGCTGGTCGCGATCGTCGGTGCCGCCGCCGCCGGCGTCGAACCAGCCGAAATAGTCGTTGAAGCCGATCACGTTCAGCGGCGCGTACGCGGCCTGGCACGGGACCCCCGGCCAGTCCGAGATCGCCATCCCCACGGGTCGGGTAGGGTCGAGCTTGCGGGCGAGGGCCGCCGCGCCCGCGACGTAGCCCGCCTCGTTCGCGGTCACCGGTGTCGGCAGCTCGTTGCCAATGCTCCACAACATCACCGACGGGTGGTTCTCGTTGGCGAGGATGTTCTGCTGCAGCAGCGAGTAGGCACGCGTTCGCCACGACGACAGCCCGAGGTACTGGTCGCCGACCTGGTAGACGGGCACCTCGGACCAGATCAGGATCCCCAGCCGGTCGGCCATCTCCTGGATCTCGGGCGGCAGCGGGTAGTGCGAGCGGATCACGGTCGAGCCGAGCTCATGCTCCCAGCCCATCAGCGCCGTCATCTGCGGGACGGTCAGCGCCGCGCCGGTCTGGACGTTCTGCTGGTGGATGAACGCGCCTCGGAGATGGAGCAGGCGGCCGTTGAGCGCGAGCTGGCCGCCGGTGGTCACGGAGATCGTTCGGATGCCGCTGTAGGTCACGTACCCGCCGAGCTGATTCCCCTTCAGGTCCGACAGCGTCAGCGTCGCCCTGTACAGGCGCGGGGTGTTCGTCGACCACAGCTGCGGATTCGGGACGACCGCCGTCGACGTGGCCGTCCAGGTCGCGTGCGGGGCGATCGTCGAGGTCCCGAAGTCGAGCGGCACGGTGCCGTAGCGGCCCTTCAGCGTGACCTGCTGCGAGGCTCCGGTCACGTTGCGGACCGTGGCCGTCTCCTGGATCGTCGCGGCGCACGTCGGGCACGGAAGCACCGGCGTGACCTGCACCTGCGAGAGGTCGGCCGCGTCGACCGCGCGCAGATACACCTCCCCGAGCAGGCCGCCGAAGTTCCACCAGCCGCCGGACGGACCGGGCGGCAGGTCTCCCTGGCCGCGCCGGTCGTCGACCCTGACCACGAGCCGGTTGACGCCGGGACGGAGCCCGCCCAGGTCGAGCTCGAACGGCACGTACGCGTCGACGTGGCTTCCGATCAGCCGGCCGTTGAGCCACACCGACGCCCGGTAGTTGGCCGATTCGAACCGCACGATCCAGTGCTGCACGCCAGCGGGGACCTTCGGCCCGAACGCGCCCGTGGGCAGCGTGAAATCGCGGCGATACCAGCCGACGGAGCCGGCCATGCTGGCGCTCGTGAAGTCCCCCGCGTTGTACGAGTTGGGCACCGTCACCGGCGACCACCCCGCGGTCGAGGAGCCGGCATACCACCGCTGGGCGACACCGGCGTCGGACGGGTCCAGGCGGGCGAGCCACTGCCCCCCGAGCAGGTAGCGGCCGGTCTGCCCGTCCCGGTACAGCGCCCCGGCGGTCGGCGGCGTAGCCGTGTAGACGGGCGACTGCGCGCGCGCGATCGCGGGGACCGCGACCATCGCCGCGATCATGATCAGGACGAGTCGCCGGGCGATCACCGTCGCCTCCCGTGCCGCGGCTTCTTCGGCTTCGGCTTGGGCTTGGGCTTGGGCTTGGGCTTGACGATCTTGACGACGAGCGTCGCGTGGCCCACGTTGCCCGCTCGGTCGCTCACCAGCCCGGTGATCGTGTAGGTGCCGGCGCGCGCGTACGTGTGGAAGCTGCGGTGCCATCCGACGTGCAGCTTCGAGACGTTCCCGTCGCCCCAGCTGACGACGGCCGACGCGACGCCGGAGGCGTCGGTCACCGGATCCCCGGGCGGCGGCGGGTCGGCGTAGGTGAAGAAGGTGTTCACCGCGTGGCCGAGGAGCCGCGATCCGCTGAGCGCGAGCTGCCCCGTTGGCGCGACCGTGTCGACGAACAGCGACGCGAGTCCGGTCTGCGCGGTCTGGCCGACCGGGTTGGTCGCGGCGACAGTCCAGGAGTGCGGGCCGTCCGCCAGCACCGACGGGACGACCAGCGAGGTCGCCTGCGTCCCGCCGATCTGGTTGCCGTCCATCGTCACGGTGTAGGTGACCGGGCCCCACGGCTCGTTCGACGGCGCCCACGTAAGCTGCGGCTCCGGGAGCCCGATGTACCGCCGCGGCCCGGTCGTGCCGAACGGCGCCGGGGGCTGATACAGCTGTGCCGCCACGATCTCGGTCGCGCCCGGCGCGCCCTGCACCCACGCGACGGCCGAGTCGCCCTCGACGTCGCCGGCGGCGGCGAGGCCGTTGTCGGCGTCGGTCGGGCCCTGGGCGGGTGACGACACCGTGATCTCGGGACCGAGCGTCGAGCCGCCCGGGGCGTACCGGACCCTGATCTCTGCCGGGCCGGTCGAACCGGGGTTCTGCTGCCAAGCGATCAGGTTCGAGAACAGGCCGGCGGTGGCGGGGGTGGCGTCGGGAGGAGCGAGATTGGGGGAACCGTTGACCTGCGTCGTCCCCCAGATCTGGCCGTCGTCGCCGAGCGCTGTTCCGCTGATGGCGTCGGAGCTGTTGCCCGATGCCGTGATCCACCCGTGGCCGTACTCGCCCGTCGTGATCTGGGGGTCATCGGCTCCGCCCGACCCGGCCGACGCGTCGGCCGCCGCCAGTCCCAGGAACTGGGACCCAACGAGCCGGTTGACGAGCACCCGTGACTGCTGCGTGCCGCCGCAGCTCAGCACCTCGTGGAATGCGACGTCGGCGTACGACGAGTTCCCCTCGGTGCCAACGGCCGGCTCGCCCGCCGAAACCTCCGAGCAGCCCGGGAGCGCGGCGTCGGCCTGCTCGGTGGCGACGCTCACCGCGGTCCCCCACACCCGGCGCGTGAGGATCCGGCCGGCCTCGCCCCACACGACGATCCCGGTTCCGTCTCCGGAAGCGACGACCGCCGGCTTTCCGGCGCCCGAACCGGCGCCGTCCGACGGTGAAACGCTGAACGCGCTCGGCGCCACCGCCCACATGCCGAGGTTGTAGTAAGCGGCCCTGACGTTGCCGCCCGACACGTACGCGAGATAGGCCTTGCCGAACTGGGTGATCGAGATCGCCGGGTTGGACGCTCCCGCCGCCAGCCCTCCGGGCGGCGCGAACACCGAGGAAGCGCCGGCACGGTCGACCACGTACAGCTCGCCACCGCTGACGAACGCGACCAGCAACACCCCGCCGTTGCCGGCGGCGATTACGGGCTGAGACGACGACCCGAGCCCCTGGTCGACCTGGACCGGCGGCTGGAACGAACCGCCGGTGAGCGCCGAGACGAACACGTGCTGGACCCCGCCGACCTGCTTGAGATAGACGAGACCGCCGGTGCCGTCGCGGGCGATCGAGATCGCGATCCCCGACGGTCGGACGATCGCGGAGCTGGGACCGTCGATCACGCGTGGCGGGGCTGCGACCGGCTGCTGTGCCGCGGCGGTCTGCGCCCACGCTGCGCAGGCGGCAACCGCGCACGCGACTGCGAGCCCGAGACTCGGCCCTCGCAGCCTACGTTCCGTGTCGGCCGTGGATCTGACGGAGCTAGAACAGATGAGCAGCGTCTGGGTTGCGGTCAGACTCCCCGTGCCTCAGCATGGCACGGACGGCGGCGGCTGACGTCAGTCCTTGAGGAACGAGGGGATGTCGATCTCCTCGTCACGGATCTCGAGCGAGGAGCGCCGGACGTCGTCGATCGTGACGTCGCGGCTGCGTGCCTGGGCCGCGCGCGAGGTTCCGCGCCGGATCCCGCCGTGGTCAAAGCCCGTCGCGATCACCGTCACGCGGACATCCTCCGCCATCGCGTCGTCGATCACCGCGCCGAAGATGATGTTCGAGTCCGAGTCGGCCGCGGCCTGCACGATCTCGGCGGCCTCGTTGACCTCGAACAACCCGAGGTCGTGGCCGCCGGTGATGTTCAGCAGGATCCCTGTGGCGCCGTCGACCGACTCCTCGAGCAGCGGTGAGGAGATCGCGATCTTGGCCGCCTCCGCGGCACGGTTCTCGCCGTTGGCAGACCCGATCCCCATCAGCGCGGTGCCCGCGTCGCGCATGATCGTGCGGACGTCGGCGAAGTCGAGGTTGATCAGCCCGGGGATCGTGATCAGGTCCGTTATCCCCTGGACTCCCTGGCGAAGCACGTTGTCCGCCTCGCGGAACGCGTCGAGCATCGAGGTCCGCCGCTCGACGATCGTCAGCAGCTTCTCGTTCGGGATCACGATCAGCGTGTCGACGTTCTCGCGCAGCCGCTGGATTCCCTCCTCGGCCTGCCGCGCGCGCTGTGTCCCCTCGAACGAGAACGGTCTCGTGACGCATCCGACGGTCAGTGCCCCGATCTCGTTCTTGGCGATGTCGGCGATCACCGGCGCAGCGCCGGTGCCGGTGCCGCCGCCCTCGCCGGCGGTGACGAACACCATGTCGGCGCCCTTCAGCGCCTCCTTGATCTCGTCGCGCGACTCGGCCGCGGCGCCCTGTCCGATGTCCGGGTTGGCGCCGGCGCCGAGACCCTTCGTGAGCTGGTGCCCGACGTTCAGCTTGACGTCGGCGTCGCACATCGCGAGCGCCTGCGCGTCCGTATTCGCCGCGATGAACTCGACGCCGCGAAGCCCCGCGTCGACCATCCGGTTGACCGCGTTGGTACCGCCGCCGCCGACACCGACGACCTTTATGACTGCCAGGTAGCTGCCGCTTTCCATGTGGACCGTCCGAGCCTCTAGTTAGCGTTGAGGTTCTTTTCCATCTTCACGCTGTTTGCGCAGTTTTGCACGTTAGGTGCTGAGGATGTGGCAAGTCAACGACCCGGGCGCGCTCGCAATGTTCGTTGCAGATCGGGGAATTCTCAAGGAGCGCCTCAGAGTTCGCCTCGACAAGGGCTGAACCTTCAGTTGAGGGTTATCAGTCGCCGGGCCCTCATCCCGAGTTGCCCGAGCCCGAGTTGCCGGAGCCCGAGTTGCCTGCCCCGGAGCTGCCCGAGCCGGTGTTTCCCGCGCCCGTGTTGCCGGAGCCGGTGTTGCCGGAGCCGGTGTTGCCCGCCGCGGAGCTGGTCACTGTCGACCCCGCCGCGGTGGAGCTCGCCGCGTCCGAACCGCCGGAGCCCGCCGTCGCCGAGCCGCCACTGCTTGCCGGCGTCGATCCGCCCGAGCTCCCGGCACCCGCCGCCGGGCGCACCGGATCGGTGACGTCGATGTACGTGGCCCCGACCGAGCCGGGGTCGGCGAGCACCGCGCTCGCCGCGAGCCACTTCGCGCGTGCGTTCGAGGCGCTGCCGAAGTAGACCCGCGGCCCGCCCCGGATCTGTGCCACGAACCCGTGGCCGGGCTCGGTCGAAACCTGGGCGATCTTCGCGAGCAGCGCGTCCG
Organism: uncultured Solirubrobacterales bacterium; assembly: GCA_963770735.1. Classification (GTDB taxonomy): domain Bacteria; phylum Actinomycetota; class Thermoleophilia; order Solirubrobacterales; family Solirubrobacteraceae; genus Palsa-465. The sequence continues at coordinate 926,491 of CAVYRB010000004.1, forward strand.
GGGCCGTCGCCAGCAGCTTGGCGGATTGAAGCGCGGCGCCGGTCAGCCGCGGGCCGCCGGGCGGCACCGTCAGCGGGATCAGCGGCAACTGCGCGCTCACGACCAGGCCGTGCAGCAGCGTCCCATCGCCGGCGACGGCGACGTTCTTTCCCGCGATGGAGACCATCGCGACCGGCGGCCGCTCGACCACGTGGATCCGGATCCCGTGCGGGAACTGCGTGCTCATACGGAGGCCGGAGACGACCGGAAACGTCGATACCGCCGAGCGCAGCTGTGCCATGTTCACGTCGAGGGTGGTCATCCCGCGAGCGGCCCCGACCAGCGCGCTGCGGATCCCTCCCGCGTCCGGCCCGGCGACGCCCGTGACCCTCACCTTCGTGACGGCGACCAGGGAGGAGTCGCGGAGCCACAGCCAGCCTCCGACCAGCAGCGCGCCGAGCAGGATCACGACCACCAGAAGCCGCCGCGCCAGCCGCGAGCGCAGCGACAGGCGGGGCCGCGGGAGTGACACACGCCGGCCTCTCGGCAGCCCTCGGGCGAGCGCCCGGCCGAAGCTCATTCCCCGTCCGCCCAGTCCACGGGCAGCTCGACCGGCCCGAGCGCCTGGACCTCGGCTTCGAGCTTGATCCCGAAGCGCTCGTACACGCGGCGCCTGCCTTCGGCCATCAGCGCGACCACGTCGGCGGTCGTCGCGTCGCCATGGTTGACGATGAAGTTCGCGTGCTTGGAGGAGAAGCTCGCGCCGCCGATTCGGAGGCCACGGCACCCGGCCTCCTCGAGCAGCTGCCCGGCGGTCCGCCCCTCGGCCCCGGGATCGTCCGGGTTCTTGAACGTCGAGCCGAACGTCTTGATGCCCGACGGCTGAGCCGCCTTGCGGCGCGCGCGCATGTCCGCGAGCGTCGCTTTGACCTCCTCGGTGCGCGCGGCCTCGAGGCCGAACGACGCGCGCGCGACCACTTCACCAGGATCGAGGTTGGAGCGGCGGTACTCGAACCCGAGCTCGCCGGGCGCGCGCCGCCGAGTCCCGGTCCCGTCGACGACGTCCACCCACTCGAGCACCCTGGCGAGCTGGCCGCCGTAGGCGTTGGCGTTCATCCGAACGGCGCCGCCCACGGTGCCAGGGATGTTGACGCCGAACTCGATCCCCGCGAGACCCGCCTGCGCGGCCCGTGCGGAGACCGAAGGCAACCGCGCGCCGCCGCCGCACTCGATCCGCGTCTCGTCGATCTCGATCTTGCTCAGCTCCTTGTCCAGCTTCAGCACGAGTCCGCGGACGCCGGCGTCCGCTACCAGGAGGTTCGACCCTGAGCCGACGACCCCTACCTCGAGCTGCTCGTCCGCGGCCCACGCGAGCAGCCGCTCGAGCTCCTGCTGCGAACCCGGACGGGCGAACAGCTCCGCGGGCCCGCCGGTGCGGATCGTCGTCAGCCGTGCGAGCGAGTAGTCGCGCTGAACCCCGGGGGGCGGGCTCGCCATCGACAGCAGGGTAGAAGCGGGTCCGGTCAGTCCGCCGCCGTCGCACCCCGCACGAGCGACCGCGCGAGCGCGTCGACATCGCCGGCCCCCATCGCCAGGCACAGGTCTCCATCCCGCAGCGTCTCGGCGAGGAACCGCCGCGCGTGCTCGAATCCCGGCAACCACGCGACCATCCGCCCACCCGCTGCGTCCGCGGCGGCAGACGCGACGAGATGCCCATCCACGCCCGGGAAGTCCTCGGCCCGCTCTCGCGCCGGATACACGTCGAGCACGACGACGACGTCCGCGGCGGCGAGCGCGGCGCCGAACCGCGCCGCCAGCGCCCGGGTACGCGAGTACAGATGCGGCTGGAACACGGCGATGAGTCGTCGCGCGCCGAGCGTGCGCGCGGCGGCGATCGCGGCGGCGACCTCGGTCGGGTGGTGGGCGTAGTCGTCGTACACCGGCACGCCGGCGGACGTGGTCCCGAGCAGCTCCAGGCGCCGGCGCGCGCCCGAGAAGTCGCGCAGCGCGGCAACGGCCGCGTCCGGGTCGGCGCCGGCGAGCGCCGCCGCGCTCAGCGCACCGGCGGCGTTGATCGCGTTGTGTGCGCCCGGCACGGTGAGCTCGACCGTCAGTCCGCCCCACTCGAACCTCGAACCACCTGGGAACAGCTCGGCAACCGCGTCGTAGGTGATCGCGCCTTTCGGGCACAGCGCCACCAGCTCGGGTCGGTTCCAGACGACGGCGCGCTCGCCGGCGCGGGACATGAACGTGCGGAAGGTCTCCTCGACCTCGAGACGTGAGGAGTAGGTGGAATGGTGGTCGAGCTCGGCATTCGTCAGCACCGCCACCTGCGGCCACAGCTCGAGCAGCGAGCGGTCGGACTCGTCCGCCTCGATCACGATCCACTCCCCGGTCCCCCAGCCGGCGTTCGATCGGGTCGAGCGCAGCTCGCCTCCGAGCACGTACGAAGGGTCGAGTCCGGCTCCGCGCAGCGCGTGGACGACCATCCCGGCCGTCGTCGTCTTCCCGTGCGTCCCGGTAACGGCCACGCACGACCGCAGAGCGGCGATCTGCGCGAGCAGGGTCGCGCGGTGCAGCTCGTGTGCCGCGGCCCGCCGCTCGGGATTCTCGGCGGGGACAGCGGTCGAGTACACGACCTCGGCGCCCTCGGGAACGTTCTCTGCCGCGTGCCCGATCACCGGCTCGATCCCGTGCTCGCGCAGCCGCCTCATGTAGGGCGACTCCGCGCGGTCCGAGCCGGTCACCTGCGCGCCGAGCGCCCGGGCGATCAGCGCCAGGCCGCTCATCCCGGCACCGCCGATGCCGACGAAGTGAAGCCGCCGGGAGGACCAGTCGTCAGCCGCCATCGGCCGCGAGGCTACCGGCGCTCCGCTCGCTTGAGTTTGATCCCGGCGCGTGCCACACTGATTTCGATGAATGGGGGACGCCTTGGGTTTTGGCTCGGGGCGATCTGCACAGTGGGGATCGCCTTAGCGTTTGCGTTGCCCGCGGTCTCGTCCGGACGGTCCGCGGGGGCGCGGCCGGCGGCTGCGTGCGCGGACCCGGATGTAGTCGGGCCTACCAATCCCGCGAACCCGCTCGCGCTGCCCAGCACCCCGCTCAGCGGGGACCCGCTCCAGGGCGCGCACTTCTTCGTCGACGGCCCCCGGCACGGCCAGGCGGCGGGCGCGATCGCGCAGCTGCTGGGGATCAACCCGATGAACTACGCCGACGGCGACAGCTGGGCGACGTTCAAGGCGAACCACGCGAGCGCGATCAACGGCAACAGCAAGGCGCGGTTGCTGAGCAAGATCGCCGACCAGGAGGAGACCCAGAACGTCAGCAACTTCGCCCAGGGCGGCGGACCCGGGGCGATCGCGTCTCAGACCACGAAGCTCCTCTGCAACAACATGCTTGCCGATCCGACCCCGGCGACGGTCCCCGTGCTGAGTACGTTCCTGATCTACCCGCAGGGCAAGATCTGCTCCCAGCTGCCGGCGGTCCAGCGCTGGCAGGCGACGTTCAGGCGGCTCGTCAACGAGATGGCGGGCGCGATCGGCCGCAAGCGCGCGGTGATCCTGATGGAGATCGACTCGATCGGCACCAGCGCGTGCCTGAAAGGCAGGGCGCTTTCGCTGTGGCTCCAGGACCTGAAGTACGAGGCCCAGCAGTTCTCGAAGCTGCCACACGCGGTCACCTACGAGGAGGCGGGCTACTCAGACGCCAACGCGGCCGGCTGGACCGCGAAGCGGCTGGCGAAGGCTGGCGTCAACCTGGTGCGCGGCTTCTGGACGAACGGCACCCACTTCGCATGGTCGATCAACGAGATCCGCTGGGCCCAGAACGTCACCAACGACATCGCCCGGCTCACTCGCGGCTACCGCGCCCACTTCGTCGTCAACACGGCGCAGAACGGCCAGGGGCCGAAGCTCAACCCGCATCCGGTCCAGCAGGGCATCGAGAGCCTCTGCAACCCGCCGGGGCGCGGACTCGGCCGGCTGCCGACCGGCAACGTCTCGCCGACGTTCGACGGGAAGACCTTCAAGGGGCTTGACGCGTTCCTCTGGACCGGCGTCCCCGGTCGCAGCCATAACTCCAACTGTCCCGGCGGACCATGGCAGCCCGCCGGCGTGTTCGATTCCAGGTTCGCCGGCGAGCTCGCGCAGAACGCGAACCAGAAGCTCGGCCCAGGGTTCCCGAGCCAGCCTTACTAGCGGCTGGCGGGACACGGACCGCCCCTCGGGGCGAACCTATGTTCTCGGCCGAAGTTCGTCCCCGTCACCCGCTTAAGCGAAGTTTTAGAAGACCGTGGGTACGGTAACCCGACTGTGTGGGACGAATTCGGTGTCTACGGTGGCTGCTGCCTGTTGGAGCGTTGCTTGCGAGCGCGTCGCTGATCCTCGGAGCATCCGGGGCGAGCGGGAGCGCGGTCCGCGCACACGCCTCGTCCAGCTCATGCGCCGTCCGGGACTCGTTCCCCGCCGCGCGCGACGCATCGAATCCGCTCGACCTGGCGGTGCCCCCGCCGCCAGGCGCCGATCCTCTTACCGGGGCGCAGTTCTTCATCGACGGGCCCGCGCACGGCGCCGCAGCGGGCGCGATCGCATCACTTGTCGGGCTTAATCCCAAGAACATCGCCAGCGACGAGAGCTGGGGGGAGTTCCTCCAGAAGCTGCAGAGCGGTCCGATCGCGGCGAAGCTCGGCAAGAACCCCGGGCTCGCCCACAAGGTCGAGCTGCTCGAGAAGATCGCCGCGGAGCCCGAGGCCAACCGCTTCAGCCTCTACTCCGCCGGCGGCGGCCCCGGCAAGGTCTACGGGCAGGTCCACAAGATCTTCTGCCAGAACATGGCGGCCGACCCGGGCTCGATCCCGGTGTTCACGACCTTCTTCCTGTATCAGGCGGGCTACTGCGAGACGAAGGGCCAGATCCTCGCCCGCCGCGGCACATTCCGCCGCCAGATCGACGAGATGGCCAGCGGCATCGACCGCCACCCCGCCGTGATGCTGCTCGAGCTCGACGCGATCGGCGCGTCCGCCTGTATGCGGCACACCGGCGCGCTTCCCTACTGGGAGGCCGACATTCGCTACGAGGTCGACAGGATCGCGGCGCTCCCGCACACGGTCGTGTACGTCGAAGGCGGCTACGCGGACGGGAACTCCCCGAGCTACACCGCGGCCGTGCTGAAGGCGGTCGACGTCGGCAAGATCCGCGGCTTCTTCACGAACGACACACACGAGAGCTGGACGAGCAACGAGGTCCGCTGGGGCCAGCAGGTCTCGCGGCTGACCGGCGGCACGCACTTCATCATCAACACGGCGACCAACGGGCGCGGACCGCTGGTCCCGCGCAACCGCGTCCGGTACGGCAACGAGGTCCTCTGTAACCCGCCCGGCCGCGGAGTCGGACCGCTGCCGACGACCACGGCAATCGACCCGCGGACGCACAAGGTGATCTCGCACGTCGACGCGTTCATGTGGACGGCGCCGCCCGGCAACAGCAGCGGCTCCTGCAACGGCGGCCCGGCCGCCGGCACGTTCTGGCCCGCCAAGGCGATCGGCCTCTCCGCTCGCGCCAACGGGCAGCTGGGGCCCGGGTACCCGAGCCAGCCGTACTGACGGCTGGCTGGAGGCGGAGCGAGGCCCGAACGGCCAGCCGGATGCTGGCCGGTGCTAACTGCCTGCGCGCGCGGAGCGGTCTCCGCGCTAACTAGGAGGGGAGCGCGCGCAGGCCCAAAGCCGGATGCGGCCACGATCGCGACGCTTCGGCCGCTACGCCGCGGCCGACAGCAGCTCCCCAGCCACCTCGCGCGCGGCATCCGGGCGGGCGAGCTCAGCCGACGCTCGGGCCATCGCAGCGAGTCGCTGGGTGTCGGCGAGTAGCGAGCCGACCTCGTGCGCCAGCCGCGCGCCGCTGAGCTCGCGGTCGGGGATCACCACGGCGGCTCCGGCGTCGGCCATGTAGCGGGCGTTGAACGCCTGGTGGTCGGCGGTCGCGTACGGGTACGGGATCAGCACGGCCGGCCGGCCGTGGGCGGCGATCTCGAAGATCGAACCGCCGGCGCGGGAGACGACCAGGTCGCTCGCCAGCAGCGCGTCGCCGAACTCCGAGATGTAGCCGCGCAGGTCGTAGTGCGGGGCGGGCGGGGCCATTTCCCGCAGACGCGGGAGGTCGCGGGTGCCGGCGGCGTGGAGCACGTGAAACCTGGCGCCCGCGAACGCCTCGACCGACGCCTGGTTGATCGACCACGCGCCCTGCGACCCCCCGAACACGAGCACGCACGTCTCGTCGGCGTCGATCGCGAACCGCTCGCGGGCGGCTCCGCGCTCGGTCGCGGGCGCCGGGATCGGACGGCCGGTCACGCGGTACCGCGGACCGCTCCGCCCCTCGATCGGAAACGAAAGGCAAACCCGGCGCGCGAACCGCGCGAGCACCCGGTTCGTGAGCCCGAGGTGGCTGTCGGCTTCCATCAGCACGAGCGGGATCCGCCGGAGCGCCGCCACCACCCCGACCGGGCCCGACACGTAGCCGCCGGCCCCGAGCACGGCGTCCGGGCTCAGCGACCCGAGCAGCCGGGACGCGCTGCGCACCGCCGCGGCGTCGATGAGCGCCGCGCCCGCGGCCTTCAACGGCTTGTTGCGCGGGAGCGGCTCGACGCGCAGCACGTGGAGCTCGTACCCGGCCTTCGGGACCAGCTCGAACTCGGCGCGCTCCCCGCCGACGAATACGACGTCGGCGCCCTCAGCCCGCAGCGCGTCTGCGACCGCGAGCGCCGGCACCACGTGCCCGGCGGTCCCGCCGGCGCCGACCACGATCCTGGGTGCGCTCACCCGAGGGGCCGTGGACGAGTCGCAGGCGGCCGGCTCCGGGGCGCGCGATGTTCAGCAGCAGCCCGACCGCCGCGAGCATGATGCACAGGTTCGTCGGCGCGTACGAGATGAACGGCAGCGGGACGCCGGTCAGCGGCGCGAGCCCGAGCACGACGAAGATGTTGAGCAGTCCCTGGCACAGGATCAATGAGGTGAGCCCCGTCGCCAGCAGCTTCGCATACCGCCCCGCCGCTCGGCGGGCGGTGCGCAGGCCCGCGTAGGCGATCATCCCGTAGAGGAACACCACCCCGAAGATGCCGAGCACTCCGAGCTCCTCGCCGACAACCGCGAGGATGAAGTCAGTCTGGGCCTCGGGCAGGTAGAAGGTCTTCTGGACTGAGCGGCCGAGCCCGACGCCGACCAGACCGCCGGAGCCGAGCGCGATCTGGCCCTGGCAGGACTGATACCCGGTGGTCGACTTGGCCTCGGCGGCGCAGGGATGCAGGAACGAGGTGAGCCGCGCGCGCTGGTAGGGCTGAGCGATCGCGAGCAGCACCACTCCGCCGACGGCGATCGCGGCGAGAAGCCCGAGGTGACGCTTCGTCATCCCGGCGGCGACCAGCAGCATCCCGACCGTGAAAACGATCACGAGCGTCGTGCCGAGGTCGGGTTCGACCACGACCAGCAGGCACGCCGGGGCCGCGATCACCGCGATCGGCGCGATCGCCTCCTTGAATCCGCGCATCCGCTTCGGATGCTCGGCCAGGTAGCGGGCGACGTACAGGACCAGCGCGAGCTTCATCAGCTCCGAAGGCTGGAACTGGATCGGCCCGGCCGAGAACCACCGCCTGGCCCCGTTCACCTGGACGCCGAACCCGGGAACCAATACCAGCAGGAGCAATACGAACGACACGAACAGCAGCACCGTCACGAGCCGCCGCTGGAACAGCGTGACACCGCCGCGGGCGAGGATGTGCATGCCGACAAGCCCGAGCGCGGCGAAGATCAGGTAGCGGACGAACTCGCTGATCCCGGTTCCGCTGCGGCCGCTGAGCACGCCGAGCGGCGAGGAGGCGCTGTAGACCATGACCGCGCCGAACGCGAGCAGGCAGAGCGTCGCGGTCAGCAGCATCCGGTGCTCCAGCGGCGGCGCGACGCGCTTGCTCGAGGTCGCGCGCTGGCGCCCTGAAGCCGAGGCGGTTGCGGCTGCCGCCGCCGAGCTCACTCGCGGCCCTCCACCAGCTCGCGAAAGGCTTCGCCGCGGGCCTCGAAGTCCCGGAACTGGTCATAGCTTGCACAGGCCGGCGAGAGCAGGACCGTCTCGCCGATCCAGGCCCGCTCGGCCGCCGCGGCGACGGCACTCCGAAGGTCGCCCGCCTCGATCAGCTCGACGTGGGCCGGCTCGAGCGCCGTCGCGAGCTCCGGCGCGGCCTCGCCGATCAGGTACACGGCGCGACAGCACTCGCCGATGAGCGGCGCCAGCGGCGAGAAGTCCTGGCCCTTGCCGCGGCCTCCCGCGATCAGGTGAATCGGTCGGCCGGGGAAGGCCTGCAGCGCGACGATCGTGCTCGCGACGTTCGTCGCCTTCGAGTCGTTGACCCAGGTCACGCCCTCGATCTCGGCGATTCGCTCGAGCCGGTGGGCGACGCCCTGGAAACTGCGCAGGCCGTCGGCGACCGCCTCCGCGTCGATCCCCCTGGCCAGGCACACCGCCGCGGCGGCCATCGCGTTCTGAACGTTGTGCGCGCCCGGCAGCCCGATCCGCTCGACCTCGATCACCGGCTGCTCGTCCCACCAGAGCTGCCCGGCGCGCTCGGCCAGCTCGGCCGCCGGCGACGATCCGAACGGCACCCGCCGGGCGCAGCCGCCGAGGTCCTCGACCCCGAGGTCGACCGGGACCACCGCGATGTCCTCGTTGGCCTGGTTGGCGAAGATCCGGAGCTTGGCGGCCGTGTAGGCCTCCATGCTGACGTGTCGGTCGAGGTGATCGGGCTCGAGGTTCAGCAGCACCGCCGCCTCGGGCGCGAACGCCTCGGTGTCCTCGAGCTGGAACGACGACGCCTCGCACACGACAGTCGTGTCGCTGTCGATCTCATTGATCAGCGACGACACGGCCGTGCCGACGTTGCCCGCGACCGCCACGGGCACCCCCGCCACCCTGTGGATGTGACCGATCCACTCGGTGGTGGTGGTCTTTCCGTTCGTCCCGGTCACCGCCACGAACTCGTTCTCGAGCAGCCGCCAGGCGACCTCGAGTTCCCCGAGCACGGGGATGCCACGGCTCCTCGCGGCCACGACGAGCGGGGCCGACTGGGGTACGCCGGGGCTCTTGATGAGCGTCCGGGCTCGGGCGGCAAGAGCGACGCCTGACGCATCCAGCCTTACTTCCACGCCGGCGTCCAAAAGCCTCCGTGCGGACTCCGCCAGCCGGGGGTCCGTAATCGCGCCCGCATCGCAACCGATCACCTCCTCTCCGCGGGCGCGAAGCGCCAGCGCCGCTGCCACGCCGGAGCGGGCCAGACCAAGGACCAGATAGGGGCCGCCGGGAAGCCCCGGTCGCGGCTTACCGCTCACCCCCGGATGCTCAGCTGATACACGGTGAAGCCGACGGCGCAGAACGCCGCAGCGACGATCCAGAAGCGCAGGATGATCTTCGTCTCCGACCAGCCGAGGAGCTCGAAGTGGTGGTGGATCGGCGCCATCAGGAACACCCGCTTGCGGAACGTCTGGAACGAGATCACCTGGATCAGGACCGACAGCGCCTCGAGCACGAAGATCCCGCCCAGGAGGAACAGGAGCAGGGTCGTGTTGGTCATCACCGCCAGCCCAGCGATCGCGCCTCCTAGCCCGAGCGACCCCGTGTCGCCCATGAAGATGCTCGCCGGGAAGCTGTTGAACCAGAGAAACCCGATGCAGGCGCCGACGAGGCACGCCGCCAGCAGGGTCAGGTCCTTCTCGCCGGTGGTGATGAACGTGATCCCGATGTACGCGAGCAGCGTGATCGCGACGCAGCCCGCCGCGAGCCCGTCGAGCCCATCGGCGAGGTTCACCCCGCTCGTGGTCCCCGCAACGACCAGGTAGATGAACACGGGGTACAGGGGTCCGAGATCGATCGATCCGTCGATGAACCTGATCCGGACGGACGTCGAGATGTGCGCCTTCTGCGTGGCGATGTACCACAGGCCGACCGAGATCAGGACCGTCACGATCAGCTTCGTCCGGGCGCGCAGCCCGAGCGAGCGTCGCTTCGCGATCTTTGTGTAGTCGTCTGCGAAGCCGAGCAGAGCGCAAGCGATCGCGGCGCCGAAGACCCCGATCGACTCCCACTTGTAGTCGGTGAGGATCAGGAACGGAACCGCGAACGCGACCATGATCACGATCCCGCCGAGCGTCGGCGTGCCCGCTTTCGTCTGGTGTCCCTGTGGTCCTTCCTCCCGAATGTTCTGGCCAAATTCTCTGCGGCGGACGAACTGGATGAACTTTGGGCTGAGGAACAGGCACATCAGCAGCGACGCGGTCCCTGCGATCAGGATCCGCCCGGATACCGAGCCCATCAGCGGGCGCGATCCTCGGGCGACAACGCGTGGCAGACGAGCTCGAGCCCTACGCCCCGCGAGCCCTTGACAAGGACGACGTCGCCCGGTGCCAGCAGCCCCGGCACGAGCTCGGCCGCGGCCGCGGCGTCGGGGACCGAGTGGGCGCCGCCGCCGTAGCCCTCGCCGATCGACCGCGCCAGTGGCCCGACGGTGACGAGCAGGTCGACGCCGGTGGCGGCGGCGTACTCGCCGATTTGCTTGTGCAGATCGCGCTCGGTCGCACCGAGCTCGAGCATGTCGCCGAGCACCGCGACGCGGCGGCCGCGGCGATCGCGGCGCGCCGTCGCGTCGAGCTCGTCGAGGGCGGCGCGCATCGACATCGGGTTGGCGTTGTAGCAGTCGTCGATCAAGATCACGTCCCCGGGGAGCTCGACGCGCTGCCCGCGCCCGGGCGAAAGCGCGAGCTCGACCGGCCCCGAAGGGGTGACGCCGATGGCCCGCGTAGCCGCGATCACGGCCAGCAGGTTGTGGCGCAGATGGGCCTGCTCGAAGTTCAGCTCGAGGGTGATTCGCTCCCCGCCGACGCCGATCTCGACCTCCGTGGCGTCGCTCCGGAGCAGCCGAACGTCTCCGCCATCCCCGAACGTCACCGTCTGCAGGTCTGCTCTGAGGTGGCGACCGAGCAACGGCTCGCCGGCCGGAACGATCGCGGTGGCCCCGGGAGCGAGGGCGTCGATCAGCTCCGCCTTTGCGGCCGCGATCGCCTCGACGGTACCCAGCAGCTCCAGGTGGACCGGGCCGACGCTGACGATCACCCCGACGTCGGGCTCGGCCACCTCGGCCAACTCGGCGATCTGTCCCGAGCCTCGCATCGCCATCTCGAGCACCAGCACCTCGGTCCCCGCCGGCGCGGACAAGATTTCGAGCGGCACTCCGATCTCGGTGTTGAAGTTGGCCCGTGAGGCGACCGTCCGGCGGTGCCGAGCCAGCACCGCCAGCAGCAGGTCCTTGGTCGACGTCTTCCCGGTGGAGCCGGTCACGCCGATCACGTGCGCGCCGAGCTCGCGTCGCCACGCGGTCGCGAGTCGCTGAAGGCCTCTGAGCGGGTCATCGGCGGCCAGCACGACTCCCGTGGCGGCCTGCTCGGCCGCCGCGTCGGCGTGCTCCGCGTTGGTCAGGACCCCCCATGCCCCGGCTGCGAGCGCGGACGCCGCGTAGCGACCACCGTCGGCGCGCTGCCCGGGGAGCCCGACGAACAGCGTCCCCGGTCCGGCTTCTCGCGAGTCGATGATCGCTCGCTCGGGACCGGAGCCGTTCGTGGCCACGGACAGCAGGCGCGCGCCGGCCGCCTGCGCGATCTGCTCAGGGCTCCAGCTCCTCATCGAGCCAGGGCCGTGCTCCTCAGCGCCTCGCGGGCGACGGTTGCGTCGTCGAACGGCAGCTTGCGCCCCTTCGCGAACTCCTGGCCCTGCTCGTGTCCCTTGCCAGCGATCACGACGACGTCGCCAGGGGCGGCGGTGTGGATCGCGGTCGCGATCGCCTCGCGGCGGTCGGCGTTGTGCTCGACGTCGGGGCGCGCCCCCGCGAGGATCTCATCGATGATCGCCTCGGGGCGCTCGGACCGGGGGTTGTCCGAGGTGACGATCACGCGGTCCGCGAGCCGCGACGCAATCTCGCCCATCAAAGGCCGCTTGCCCGTGTCCCTGTCCCCGCCGGCGCCGAACACGACGTGCACGCGGCCGGAGGTCAGCGGGCGCGCGGCCCGCAGCACGTTCTCGAGCGAGTCCGGGGTGTGGGCGTAATCGACGATCACCGCGAATCCCTGGCCCTCGTCGATCGTCTGGAACCGTCCCGGAACCTGCCCGGCGGTCTCGATCGCGGCGGCAGCGTCGTCGCGCTCGACCCCGAGCGTGTGCGCAGCCGCGAAGGCGCCGAGGACGTTGTAGACGTTGAACGTCCCGCGGAGCGGCGAGCGCAGCTCGATCGCGCCGTCCGGCCCGTGGACGGTGAAGCTCGATCCCTCGAGCCCGGTCTGGACATCGGCTGCCCGGTAGGCGGCGTCGCTGTCCATCGCGAAGGTGATCGGCCCACCCGGCCGCCGCTCGAGCTCCTGGGCCAGGCGGGCGCCGTAGGGGTCATCGACGTTGATCAACGCCCGCAGCGTGTCGGCCTCGGTGAACAGCCGGCGCTTGGCGATGAAGTAGTCCTCCATCGTCTCGTGGAAGTCGAGGTGGTCCCTGCTGATGTTTGTGAAGATCGCCGCGGCGAAGTGGATCGCGTCGGCGCGGTGCAGCGCGAGCGCGTGCGAGGAGACCTCCATCGCGCACGCCCGATCGCCTTCGTCCACCATCTGGCGGAATGTGCGCTGCAGGTCGATCGCCTCCGGGGTGGTCCGCTCGACCTCGTGCTCGACGCCGCCGACCACGCTCTTGACTGTCCCGAGCAGGCCGGTCTGCCGGCCGCCGGCTTCGAGCAGCGCCCGGACCAGGAACGCGGTCGTCGTCTTGCCGTTGGTGCCGGTGATCCCGACGACGTCGAGCGCCTCCGTGGGATCGCCGTAGAAGCGCGCGGCCGACGGCGCCATCGCCGCGCGGACGTCGTCGACCTCGATCTCCGGGACGCCGAGATTGAGCGGGCGCTGGACGACCAGAGCCGCCGCGCCGCGCGCGATCGCGTCGGGCGCGAAGTCGTGTCCGTCACGCGTGAAGCCGGGGACGCAGAAGAACAGCGTCCCCGGAGTCACGACCCGGTTGTCGTAGGCGAGGCCAGAAACCTCGATGTCCCGGCCGCCCGGCGGGACACCGGGCATCAGCTCTCCGAGCCGCATCGCGGCCCGAGTGTAGAGATGGGCTCAGGCAGAAACGCCCGCGAACCCCCGTCCGCGCGAGGTCAGCTGCCGCTTGGAGATCACCTTGTCGACCAGCCCGTAGGCGAGCGCCTCCTCGCCGGTGAAGTAGCGATCGCGCTCCATGTCGGCGTGAACGCGCTCCACCGACTGGCCAGTGTGCTCGGAGTAGATCTCGTCGATTCGCTCGCGCAGCGCGAGCACCTCCCGTGCGTGGATTTCGATGTCGCTCGACTGTCCCTCGAATCCGCCGGACGGCTGGTGGATCAGGATCCTCGAATTGGGCAGCGTCATCCGCTTGCCCGGCGCGCCGCCGGCGAGCAGCAGAGACCCCATCGACATCGCGACCCCGTAACAGATCGTCTGCACGTCGGGGTTGATGAACTGCATCGTGTCGTAGATCGCGAGCCCGGCATAGATCGACCCGCCCGGCGAGTTGATGTACAGGTGGATGTCCTTGTCGGGGTCATCCGACTCGAGGTGGACGAGCTGCGCGACGACGAGATTGGCGATGTCCTCGTCGACCTGGCCGCCGAGGAAGATCACGCGGTCGTTGAGCAGGCGCGAGTAGATGTCGAACGAGCGCTCGCCGCGTGCGGTCTGCTCGACGACCATCGGTACGAGGGGCATTGCTTCCTCCAGTGGTATTGTGCAACCCAACAGTTGCACACCGTAGCATAGGCGCAACCCTAGGGTTGCGCCTCGTCCGGAGGTTTGGGATATTTCTTTCGCTATATGAAAGGAATAGCCCACATTGACGCCGAGGAGGAGCCATGACCGACCAGATCGAACGCGAGCTGCTGCTGCCGGCCCCTCCCGAGCAGGTGTGGGGAGTCGTGACCGCATCGGGCTTCCTCGCCGGCGAGGTCGAGCTGGAACTGTTTCCGGGCGGTGAGGCGCGGTTCGTGGACGGCGACGTCGAGCGCACGGGCTGGGTCGAGGAGGCCGTCCCTCCGGGCGCCGACGAGAACGCCCGTCTGACCTACTGGTGGTCCTGGGACGGCGAGCCCGCCTCGCGCGTCGAGCTCACGCTCGAGCCCGAGGCCGACGGCTACACGCGGCTGCGGGTCCTCGAGGCGCGTCCGCTCGAGGTGCTCGACGTCACCGGCATCCCGCTCCCTGGCACGGGCGGCGGCGCGCCCCAAGGACCTTCGATGCTCGCGCTCGCATGAGCACAGACGTCTTCGGCGCCCTCGCCGACCCCACGCGCCGGCAGCTGCTGAGCGCGATCTCTCGGCATCCCGCGACCGCTACCGAGCTCGCGGGCGGCCTACCAATCTCGCGCCAGGCGGTCGTCAAGCACCTCGGGGCGCTGACCGACGCCGGCCTGCTCGAGCGCGAGCGGGCCGGCCGCGAGGTCCGCTACCGCGTGACGCCCGAGCCGCTGTCCGACGCCGTCTCGTGGATGGCCCACGTCGGGGCCCAATGGGACGACCGGCTGGCCGCGCTCGAGCGGGGCTTCACCCGCTGAGCGTCCGCGTCCAGGTCTCGAGGTCGAGCACCTCGGCCTGGCGCGGGAACACCTTCTCGAGCAGTACCCGGTGGACCTCCTGGTCACCGTCGGCACAGCAGTCCGACACCACGACCAGCTCGTAGTCCCTGTCCGCCGCCTGACGCAGGGTCGAGAGCACGACACCGCTGGTGGAGATGCCGGCGAGGATCAGCTTCCCGATCCTCTGGGAGCGCAGCACGACCCCGAGGTCCGAGCCGGAGAACGCGCTGACGCGCCGCTTGGTGACGACGACGTCATCGGCCTCGGGCGCCACGTCCGGGTGGATCCCCGCCTTGTCGCCAAGGAACCCACCCCCGGCGACCTGCGAGAACGCGCGGTTGTGCGGGCTGACCTCGGGGAAGCCGGGGCGGAAGTCGACCTTGACGTAGATCACGGGGAGGTCGGCGGTGCGGGCGGCGGCGAGCGCACGGGCGGCGCGATCGACCACGGCCGTGTCCCCGAACCGCTCGACGATCCCTTCCTGGAAGTCCATCACGAGCAGGGCGGCGTTCTCATCGGACATTGGTCTGTAGCTCCAGGGTCGGTTTGGTTGCTGCTTCTTGCGCGTGGTGGTACTGGCCGCCGCGCAGCAGCGAAGCGCCCGCGGCGAGCAGGCACGCGACGATCGCGAACGAGAACGCCTCGCGGAGCCCGCTCTGGAACGGGCCTGAAATCAACGCCGGGAAGAACGACCGCCCGGTCAGGATCGCCTGCGCGTGCGGGTGAAGGGTCGCGAGCGTGTGCCCGCCGACCATGTGCGCGATCGGGTTCGACCCTAGGAAGGCCGCGAACAGGATCGAGACCGGCGGCAGGTGGGCAGCGTGCCCCGCGGCGGTGGCGCTGACGCCATGCGCCTCGAGTCCCGTGGTCACCGCGTGCGGCAGCGCGCTCGAGAGCCCGATCACCATCAGCGTGAAGAAGATCCCGATCGACGCCACCTGGGCCGAGTTCTGGAACGTCTGGTTCATCCCGTTGCCCGCGCCGCGGTCGCCAGGCGGCAGGCTGTTCATCACCCCGGCACGGTTCGGCGAGGCGAACAGACCCATCGAGATGCCGTTCAGCGCGAGGATCGCCGCGAACACGGGGTAGGAGAAATCGATCGGCAGCATCAGCAGCAGGCCGAAGCTGAGCGCGGCTAAGAGCATCCCGCCGGTCGCGAACGGGCGCGCGCCGTAGCGGTCGGACAGGTAGCCGGAAACTGGGCCGGCGAACAGCAACCCGACGGTCAGCGGCAGCATGTAGATCCCCGCCCACAGCGGCGTGTCCTCGTAATTGAATCCGTGCAGCGGCAACCAGATCCCCTGCAACCAGATGATCAGGATGAACATCAGGCCGCCGCGAGCGACCGCGGCTAAGAACGTCGCCAACGTCCCGAAGGTGAACGCGCGGATCTTGAACAGCGGCAGCCGGAACATCGGGTCTGCCACCCGGCGCTCGATCACGGCGAACGCGATCAGGAACGTGATCCCGACGCCGACCAGCGCCATCACCCGCGGGCTGCCCCAGCCGGTGGCGTGCCCGCCGTACGGCCGGATCCCGTAGGTGACCGCGACCAGCAGGCAGATCAGGCCGAGCGCGAACGTGACGTTGCCCCACCAGTCGATCCGGGCCTTCCTGGGCGTCGAGAGCTCGTGCAACTTCAGGTACGCCCAGACCGTCCCGAACAGCCCGACCGGGACCGAGATCAGGAATACCAGGCGCCAGTTGATCGGCGCCAGCAGCCCCCCGAGCACGAGCCCGACGAACATCCCGCTGACGCCGACGATGTTGTTGATCCCGAGCGCCATTCCCCGCTGGTTCTGGGGGAACGCGTCGGTGAGGATCGCGGCGGAGTTCGCCATCAGGCACGCCCCGCCGATGCCCTGGACGATCCGGAAGATGATCAGGTAGTCCGCGCCGGCCCGGCCCGTCATCCAGTCGACGGCCAAGATCAGCGACGCCACCGTGTAGATCACGAACCCGAGGTTGTAGATCCGCACCCGCCCGTAGATGTCGCCGAGCCGTCCCAGGCTGACGATCAGCACCGAGCCGACGATCATGTAGCCGAGGATCATCCACAGCAGGTAGAAGCTGTTGGCCGGCACCAGCGGGTCGAGGTGGATGCCGCGGAAGATCGCCGGCATCGCGATGATCGTGATCGAGACGTCGAGCGTCGCGAGCAGAATCGCCAGGGTCGTGTTCGACAGCGCGATCCACTTGTAGCTGTCGGTCCGACTTGTTCCCTTCACTCCAGGCAATTATACAGGCAACCTGTGCAGTTTGCCTGTACATCGGGATATAGTCCGCGCATGCCGACCACAACCGACCCGGCCCTGATCGCCTCCGAGCTGCGGGTGGTGATCGGCCAGCTGATCCGCCGGCTGCGAGCCCAGCACAGCTTCTCGATCTCCCAGGGCGCCGTGCTCGGCCGGCTCGATCGGGAGGGCGCGCAGAGCGTCTCTGACCTCGCGGGCTCCGAGCGCGTGAGACCTCAGTCGATGGCCCAGACGGTCGGCGACCTCGAGGCTGACGGGCTGGTCGAGCGCAGGCCGGACCCGGCCGACGGGCGGCGCGCGCTGGTCGAGCTGACCGAGGAGGGCCGGATCGTGCTCGCCGCCGATCGCCTGCGCCGGGACGGCTGGCTCGCCGGCGCGATCGAGCACGAGCTCTCGGCCGACGAGCAGGTGGTCGTGTCCGAGGCGGTCGAGCTACTGCGTCGCCTGGCGGAGGCGTGAGCCCCGGCTAGCGGACCGGGATCCCGAAGTACGGGACCGCCCAGCCGACGATCTTCTGGAATGCCGGGGCGGCGACGGCGCCGCCAAAGATCGCTCCCTGCGGCCGGTCGACCATCACCGCGACGAGCAGCCGTGGGTGGCTGGCCGGGACGAAGCCGATGAACGAGGCGGCGTAATCGGTGCTCGAGTAGTGACCGTTGATCACCTCGTTGGCGGTTCCGGTCTTGCCGGCGAGGTCCCAGCCGGGGATCGCGGCGCCGGACGCCGTGCCGCCGTCGGCGAGCACGCCGCGGAGCATCCCGCGCAGCTCGGCCGCGGCCGACGCCGAGATGATCCGTTGGCCGGCCGGCTCCCGGACGGGCTTTCCGCCGATCGACTTCACGATCCGCGGTGGGCGCAGGATCCCGCCGTTGGCGATCGCCGAGTACGCCGTCGCGATCTGAATCGGCGTGACGGACTCGCCCTGTCCCATCGGCAGGTTGCCCATCGAGGATCCCGAGTACTGCTGCCAGTGCAACACGATTCCCTGCGCCTCGCCCGGGAGGTCCACGCCGGTGGGCGACCCGAAGCCGAACCGGTGGACCCAGTAGTCGAACCGCTGGGGTCCCACCTTCATCCCGATTTCGTCGGCGCCGATGTTGCTGGAGTACTTGAGGATGTCGGCGACCGAAAGCGTCTCATCACCGTGGTCCTCGGCGTCGTGGATCTGCCGGTCGGCGACCTGGAGCACCGACGGGATGTTGAACTGCGTGCTCGGAGTGACCACGCCGTCCTGGAGCGCGCCGGCGACGGTGAACGCCTTGAAGGTCGAGCCCGGCTCGTAGTTGAACCCGACCGCGCGGTCCTCGTTGGCGTACGAAGGCGCCGAGGCCGGATCGTTCGCGTTGATCCGGGGCCAGTTCGCGAGCGCGAGGATCTGGCCGCTGTTCGGATCCATCACGATCGCGGTCGCACCCTTCGGCTGGTACTCGGCGCCGACGCCCGCGAGCACCTGCTCGACCTCGTCCTGAAGCGCCGCGTCGATCGTCAGCTGCAGCTGTCTTGCCGGGCCTCGTCGGTGCGGACGTCATCGACCGAGATCGGCTGCCCGATCGCGTCGCTGACGATCTTGCGCACGCCGCTCTGCCCGCGCAGCAGGCTGTTGTACTTGTACTCGAGCCCGCTGAGGCCGCGATTCCCCCATCCGACGCTGCCGAGCACCTGCGACGCGGCCCACACGCGCGGGTACTCGCGCCTGGTCTCGGGGATCAGCGAGATCCCGGCGAGATTGAGCTTGCTGATCGCGTCGCCCTGAGTCCCGCTGAGCTGGTGTGCCAGGTACACGAAGCCCGTGTGCGGCTTCGTGAGCAGCTGCAGCACAGCGGGCTCCGGCTTGCCGAGCAGCGGGGCAAGCTTCTGGACGGCGGCCTGGGGATTCTTGATCAGGAACGGGTCGGCGACCACGTCGTCGGCGGCCTCGCTGACGGCGAGCTCGACCCCATCGCGGTCGGTGATCGCGCCGCGTGGGGCGGGGATCGTGACGGTCTGGACCTGCTGGGTCGCCGCGGCCTTGCGCAGCGACCGGAGCCTTGAACGAGCCGAGGTAGGTCGCGCGCAGCAGCGCGATGCTCAGGAGCGCGATGAAAACCAGGAAAAGGAGGCCGATGCGGCGGTCGAGCGCCCCCACCCCGCGTTAGCCCCCGCTCGAGCCGGTGTTGCCCGTCGCGCCTGTGTTGCCCGTCGCGCCGGTGTTGCCCGTGGCGCTGGTGCTCGTGCTCGTGCTCGTCCCGGTGTTTCCGGTTACAGCGGGAGCCTGCGCCGCGAAGTTCGACGGGTCCGGAGCGTGGATGCTCGCGGCCGCGCGGGTGGCGTCGCTGGACGGTTGCGCCGACAGGAACGACAGCGCCGTCGGGTCCGGCATCACCATCCCGATCTTGGCCGCGAGCCGCTCGATCCGCTGGTCATCCATCAGCGCCGCGACGTTCGCCTGGAGCGCCTCGTTGCGGGTCTGCAAGGTCGAGCTGCGGTGAATCCACCGCCCCATCCCGGCCCCGAGCTTCAGGATCTCGACCTGCATCGCGACGATTCCCGACCAGGAGCACGCCGAGCAGCGGGATCCAGGCCCGACCGCGGACGATCCTGTCCAGCAGCGTGTGCTCCGGCAGGCCCCGAATCACGAGCAGCCCGCGGGCGGCGATGCTCGGCCGGCGTCCCGCGACCTCGGGCGAGGCCGGCTGCGCGCGACCGCGAGCGGGGCCGCTGACGCGCCTCGGGCGCGGTGGCTGCGGACCGCGACCCGGATGCCGCCGTCCCGGCGCGGGCGGGGCCGGCACCGGGCGCGGCGCGGCGCTCCGTCCCGCGGCGGTCATCGCCGATGGCGTCATCCGGATGCCTCCTCGAGCTTGCGCGCCGCGCGCAGATGGGCGGAGCTGAGCCCGGGATTGGCCGCGATCTCACCCGCGGTCGGCGCGACCGCGCGACGGGTGAGCAGCTCCGCCTCGGGCTCGTGACCGCAGACGCACACCGGCAGGTCCGGCGGGCACACGCATCCGCGCGCGCGCGCGGCGAGGAAGCGCTTGACGGCGCGGTCCTCGAGCGAGTGGAACGAGATCGCCGCGAAGCGCCCGCCGGCACGGAGCAGGTCCCACGCCAGCGGCAGCGCCGCGTCAAGCTGGGCGAGCTCGTCGTTGACCGCGATCCGGAGCGCCTGGAATGTCCGGCGGGCGGGATGCCCGCTGGCGAACGGCGCGTGGACCGGGACCGACGCCTTGATCACATCGACGAGCTCGTGGGTCGTGGTCAGCTCGCTCGCGGCGCCGCTGGCGCGGACGATCGCGCGCGCGATCTGGGTCGCGTAGCGCTCTTCGCCGTACTCGCGCAGCAGCCGCGCGAGCCGGCGGTCGTCCCAGGTGTTGACGATCTCGCTGGCGGTCAGCTCCTGGTCGGGGTCCATCCGCATGTCGAGCGGCGCGTCGTATGCGTACGAGAACCCGCGCGCCCAGGTGTCGACCTGCATCGAGGACATCCCGAGGTCGACGTAGATCAGATCGGCCGCGAGCTGCTCGTCGCGGAGCTGCTCGAGCGCGGAGACGAAGTCGGCGCGGATGAACCGCGTGTGGCACGGGAGCTCGGCCGAGAGCTCGGCGAACCGGTCCTCCGCGGCCGGGTCGCGGTCGATACAGATCAGCGTGCCGGCCGGGCCGATCCGCTCGGCGACGAGGCGGGCGTGTCCGCCGCCGCCGAAGGTGCAGTCGACCGCGATCTCCCCGGGACGCGGATCGAGCGATGTCGATCAGCTCCCCGGCGAGAACCGGGATGTGGGTCTGGGTCATGTCAAGCAGTGTCGCCAAGGCTCGCTGCAAGGTCGGGAACACGGGTCTCCACGTCGTGCTGTACGGCGCGTAGCGGGAGCGGTCGAACACCTCGAGGCACTCTCCGGAGCCGATCACGACGACCTCCTTGTCGAGGCCCGCGTACTCCATGAGGTTCGGTCGGGATCATCACGCGGTTGGCGGAGTCGAGCTCGGTGTCATGGGAGAAGCCGAAGAAGAAGCGCTTGAGGTCTCGGGCGGTCGAAGACATCGGGTTGAGTCCAGCCAGCGTCGCGCTCGTGTACGTCGTCGTAGGCGTCGGGCGTCCAGATCGCGATCGAGCGAGGCGCGTCCTTCGCGGTCTCGGGCGACGCGGCCAGCACCACGCCGCTCGCGAGCGCCGCGCGGAACTTGGCGGGGATCGTGAGCCGGTGCTTGACGTCGAGCGTGTGCTCGAAGGTTCCGCGGAACGCGATCATCGGATGCGCTCCAGCTCTCTAGAGGGGGTCTCATCCGGAGGGCTCAAGGGTTCTGATCGTTCGGGCCGAAGCTTTGAACCCGGGTGGCTGGGTGGGAGGAGCCCTGCCACCCGGGTTCACAATGCATGCGTGCCCCACTGTAACCCACTTTCTCCCACAATGCAACCCAAATGCCATCATCCTCTCCCACGGGGCCGCTCCGCCGACGTCGGGTTCGCCGGATCGGCGCGGGTAGGCGAATTCCGGGCACTTCGGCGGTTGAGGGCCGTCGGCCGGTTGCAACGCCCGGTGCAGCTCGCCGGCTGATGGATGGCGGATTGCACCTGGCGAGGTCCTCCGTCCGGGCGGCGTGCGATCGTCGCTGTAACTGACCTGGGTGGGGTCAGGTGAGGCCATTACTGTCGCGCCGCGTGGTCTGTTTGCCCGCTTGCGGCCGGGCGAACGCAGCCACACTCCCCGCCCGGCGGAGGTCGAGCCCAGGTTCAGCCGCCCGGAGGTTGGCCTGTCCCCGGCGTCGTGGCGGACGACGCCGCTGCCGCCACCCAGGCAGCTCCAGCACGAGCCGCGCGCCGCCGTACGACTGGGGCGGCGGCGAGCCGACCGCCGTGGGCCTCGGCGATCGCGTGCGGCGATCCGCAGCCCGTGGCCATGCGCGGTCGCCGGGCCTGTCCCGCCGGATCAGCTCGGCGACCGGCGCCGCCAGGCCCGGGCCCTCGGTCGCTGACCTCGACCCGGACGACGCCCGTCGTCGACCCGGCCACCGACGACCGCCAGGTCCCCGCCCCCGTGCTCGATCGCGTTGGCGATCAGGTTCCCGGTCGCCTGCGCGAGCCGGGAGCCGGTCGCCCACGCACGAGCGCGCCGGGCCCGACCAGGCGACTCGCAGCTCGACCCCGCCGCGCACCCGCCGCGGGCCGCCACGCCTCGACCGAGTCCGCCAGCAGCGTCTCGCACGGCGACCGGCACGCCGTCGGTCCGCGGCCCCGGCCGCCGCCGCGCGCGGCTCGAGGTCCTCGAGCGCGAGCGCCGCCCGTGCCGAGCTCGAGCTCGATCGCCCGCAGCCGGGCCGGCGGCAGGTCGCCGTGGCGCGCCGGCTCGAGCGCCAGGCCGAGGCTGACCGCGGTCAGCGGCCCGCGGAGCTCGTGGCAGGCCCGCGCGACGGCCTCGCCCGCGCGCCGAGCGCGCGCGGCGACAGCAGCGTCGCCGCCATCGCCGCCGCGACGCGACCGCCCAGCCGGCCGAGCAGCAAGCGCCGAGCCGATCACGCGACCTCGCCATCGAGCGAGCCGGTACCCGACGCCCCAGACGTTGACGACGAACCCGTCGCCCGCCGCGTTCAGCTTCTTCCGCAGCCGGAAAGCGTGCGAGTCGAGCGTCCGGGTCGCCCCGATCGTCTTGAAGCCCCACACGCCGCGCAGCAGCTCCTCGCGCGTGAAGACCCGGGTCGGCTCGGCCGCGAGCGCTCGGAGCAGCGCGAACTCCTTCTTCGAGAGCGTCACCGGCT
Organism: uncultured Solirubrobacterales bacterium; assembly: GCA_963770735.1. Taxonomy (GTDB): domain Bacteria; phylum Actinomycetota; class Thermoleophilia; order Solirubrobacterales; family Solirubrobacteraceae; genus Palsa-465. Next base: position 949,120 of record CAVYRB010000004.1, read on the forward strand.
CGCCCGGCGAGCGAGCACCCGGCGGGAGACCGGATCGACCTCCAGGCCCCCGACTCGCAGCCGCCCGAGCTGCGGCCGCCGCCGGCTGCGACGCAGCAGCGCGCCGATCCGGCGCACCAGCTCCTGGTAGGAGAAGGGCTTGACCACGTAGTCATCGGCGCCGTTGCGGAAGCCGCGGACCCGGTCGAGCTCGCCGCCGCGGCCCGTCAGCAGCAGCACGGGGAGGTCCGGATCGACGCGGCTCGCGATCCGGTCGGTCTCCCGGACCTCGCGGAGAAGGTCGAGACCGTCGCCGTCGGTGAGCCGCAGGTCGATGATCGCGACGTCGGGGAAGCCGGGTCTGGATCAGCTCGCGCGCGTCGGCCACCGATGACGCCTCGAGCGGCTCGTAGCCGTCCGCAGCGAGGTTGTCGGCGAGGAATCGTCCGGGTGGCCGTGTGGTCCTCCACCACCAGGATCCTCGCCGGTAGTGCCTCCATACCTGTTCATAGCCTGCGGCGGCCCAAAATCCCCCTCCCCCGGCGATCATCGACGGGCTCTGAATCACTCCAGTGCAACATCGCGTTCAACCGATGCGGCCGCGGAGGATTCCGACATATGATCACGACGCACTCGATGTACAGACGCGGGAATTACAGCTCCGGGGAGGACTTCGTGCTCGAGTACGGAGAGCTCCGTTTCACGTTCAACGAACGCGACTTTCGCGAGCGCTGCGAGCAGGCAGCAAGGAAGGTCGGCTTCATCGAGGGTGAGATCGAGCCCGACGAGGCCGAGGACCTGATCAACCTGGTGGTCAACGGCGAGGTGTCGGATCCGGCGTCGGCGCTCGGCGACCACGTCAACGAGTGCTGGCCCGAGCTGGTCGGCCCGTCCGAACGCTCGCTCGTGCACTGGCTCGGCGGCTGATCTTCCGGAGCGCGTGGCTCGATCAGCGCGTCAAGGAGGGCGAGCTCGACGTCGCGTTCGACGAGCGAGACGAGCGGCTTCATCTACGTCCAGCCCGACCGCGGCGGAGAGCCGATCCGGCTCGCGCCGGAGCCGAGCTGGAACCGCGTCGCGTACGTCCGGCGCTAGGCGCCGGCGCCGTCCGCCAGGCTCAGGCCTCCCGCCGGCCTGACACCGACGCGATGTCCTGGTTTGCCGGCGGCGGGTTGTCGAGGATCAGCTGCGGGACCGTCACGAGCTTGTAGCCCTGCGCGGCGGAGGTCGGCGATGATCTTCGGCAGCGCGGCGATCGTCTCGGCGCGGTTGCCGCCGGCGTCGTGCATCAGGATGATCGCGCCGGGCTTGGCGCCGTCGAGCACGGTGTTGATGATCGAGTCCGACCCCGGGCAGCTGGTAGTCGTTCGTGTCGACGGTCCAATGGACCATCAGCATCCGATACTGCTTGCAGCAGCGCCAGCGTATCGTGTTCCAAGGCGCCGTACGGGGGGCGGAAGAGCCGCGGGTACGGGCGCGCCGTAACGTCCGATCGCCCTCGCCTCGCTGGAGGAGCTGCGACCGCTGGTCGCGACCGACAGCTGGGACATCGGCGGGTGCGTGAAGGTGTGGTCGTCGATCGGGTAGCCGTGCGCGACGATGTCGCTGCGTCCCGGCGTTGAAGTACTGCTCGCCGATCGCCGACCTCGAAGAACGTGGCCGGCACGTCCATCTGCTTGAGGACCGAGACGAGCTGCTGGCGTGTACGGACCCGGGCCGTCGTCGAACGTGAGCGCGAGCTCGCGGTGCTGGGAGCCGGCGATCGCACGATCGCGGCGTGTACGCGAGCGTGCGGTCGATCGCCGCGTTCTCGGCCGCGGTCTGCGATCGCCGGCGAAGCGAGCTCCGGGCCGGTGCCGGACAGCGTCTGGATCGGGCCGAACAGGCCGGCACGGTGGATCGTCGCCGGCTGCGGCGCGGCCGCCGCCTGCCCGATCCGGCCACGATCAACACGAGCACGATCAGCACCAGAATCGCCAGCCCCGCGCAGCGTGCGGCGCCGGCGGTGGTGCGGCTCGTGGCTCCATGTGCGCGCCGGGTCGATCGCCGGGCGGACGCGGGCGGCGGAGCCTGGATCGGCTCCGTGGTGGTGTGGCTGTCTCGCGGCATTCGGTCGCTTCGCATGATGCCGACGTCGCCCGGCCGTCATGCGGGGGTGCTCTGATCAGGCTTCAGGGTGCGCTCTACTCTCCGGCCTGATGCACAGCCGGGTCTGGGTCGTGATGCCCACATACAACGAGGCCGAGAACATCGAGGCGATCTCCGCGCCGCGGCTCGCCGAGCTCGAACACGTGGCGCCCGGTCAGTACAGGATTCTGGTCGTCGACGACTCGTCGCCGGACGGCACCGGACAGCTCGCCGACGCGCTCGCGCGCGAGCTTGAGCGCCGTCGAGGTGCTGCACCGGAGCGCGAAGACGGGCCTCGGCCACGCCTATCTGGCGGGATTTGCCGCAGGCGCTCGCCGGCGGGGCCGGGCTGGTGATCGAGATGGATGCCGACTTCTCGCACGATCCCGCGCTATCTCGGGGACCTGCTCGAGGCCGCCGAAGGACGCCGACCTGGTGCTCGGGTCGCGTTACGTGGCGGCGGCGGCGTGCGAGAACTGGGGCCTGGTGCGTCGGCTGATCAGCCGCGGCGGTTGGCTCTACGCGCGCGCTGATCCTCGGGCGTCGACGTCCACGATCTGACCGGAGGCTTCAAGTGCATCCGCCGCGAGGTCCTGGAGGCAATCGACCTGGAGAGCGTTCGCGCCGAGGGCTACGTGTTCCAGATCGAGGTGACCTACCGGGCGATGCTGGCGGGATTCCGGGTCGGGGAGGTGCCGATCGTGTTCCGCGATCGCAGCAGCGGGACGCAGCAAGATGTCGGCCCCGATCGCGATCGAGGCGATGTGGCTCGGTCCCGCGGCTTCGGCGGAGCGCTCCGGCGGCGCTGGCGAGCGCGCACGCGGCGCCCGCGGACGCGGCGCTACCGACAGCCCTCCGGCGACGCCGTCCCCTAACGTAAAACAAATGTCCATGCGGGCATCCTTGCTGCGATGAGCGTCCAGCGGTCCGCTCGGCGCCACTGACACCGGCGCCGTCGATCTTCGCGCGCGCGCGACTCGAGACCCGCCGGCCTGCCGCTGCGTGACCGCGCACGGCGCCGTCGGGATCGCCGGCCTGCTCGTAACCACGCTGCTGGTAGCGCTGGCGGCGGCGAACACGGATCTGCTGCTCCCCGAGTCCGTCCGCCCCGTGCCGGGCTCGCTCGCAGGCCCGTTCGGGAGCACCGGGCTCGACCTCCGCAGCGGCGGCCTGATCGTCGTGCTGGTCGCCATGTTCGGGTCCTACGTGCTCGCCGTGCGGGCGGCCGACCGTCTCTCGGCGCGGGCCGTGCTGATGTGCATCGCAGCGATGCACGCCCTCGTCCTGCTCGCTCCGCCGCTGCTCTCGACCGACATCTTCAGCTACCAGTTCTACGGGCGAATGGGCGCCGTGTACGGGGCCAACCCGTACCTCGCGGGGCCGCACGCGCTGGCGCTGGACCCGCTGTTCCCGTACATCGGCGCGAAATGGTCCTACACCCCGACCGTCTACGGCCCTCTGTTCACCGCGCTGAGCATGTCGTTGGCACCACTCTCGATCGCCGCCAGCGCGCTGCTTACAAGGCGATCGCCGCGCTCGCCAGCCTCGGGACGGTGGCGCTCGTGTGGAACGCCGCGCGGCTGCGCGGGATCGACCCCGTGAAGGCGGTTGCGCTCGTCGGCCTCAACCCGCTGATCGTGATCTTCGGCGTCGGCGGAGGCCACAACGACCTGCTGATGATGCTGATGGTCATCGCCGGCGTGTACCTGATGCTCGCGACCGGGTGCGGGCTCGGCGGCGCGATGATCGTCGCCGCGGCCGCGATCAAGCTGACCGCCAGACTGCTGCTGCTGTTCGCGATCGCCAGCGGAGGCGCGGGGCGCGACGCCGGAACGGCGACAGCGACGTGCTGGTCGGCGCGGGCGTCGCGGCGACGGGGATCGCCGGGCTGTCGTTCACGCTGTTCGGGACCGGCCCGTTGCATCTGCTCGCGCACGATCCAAAAGGTCCAGAGCGAGGGCGACTGGCACAGCGTCCCGGGCTTCATCGGCACGCGCGATCGGTTCCGGGTTGGCGCACGTCGCCGGCTGGCTGCTGGCGTTCGCGTCCGTGGCGGCCTTCCTGTGGCGCTGTGGAGGGTGTGGCGCGGGCGAGCTGGACTGGCTGGCGGCCAGCGGCTGGATGACCGCGGCCGTGCTGGTCACCGACCAGCTCGCTGCTGCCCTGGTACATGGCGTGGCTGATCCCGCTCGCCGCGCTGGCGGCCGACCGCCGGCTGTGGCGCGCGGCGATCTGATGACCGGCGTAATCCAGCTGATTGAGCTGATCGCGGTGCTCGCCCCGCACATAGGGGCTGGACCCGGATCGTCGACTCAGGCGATTTACGATGATCACGTGAGCGACTCAGCGATAC
>CAVYRB010000005.1:0-521877 GCA_963770735.1 uncultured Solirubrobacterales bacterium
CGTGGCCTCCTAACTACGTACTTTGTGCTTGTGCGCTTTCAGCTTCGCGAGAGTCTGGTCAGTCCAACCGCTCCAGCCTATATACGGCTTCAGCAACCAGTGACGCATCTGTGAATGGGTCGTGTGGAACAGTGGCATGAAGTCAATCTTGCGCTGAGACCACTTGGTCGCGGCAACGATATGCCGTACGCAGCCACCAACCGCAGCCGTGTAGACAACGCGATCTGCAAGCGACATTCGGGATCCTGGCCTCACGAGGTCCGCTCCCTTCGGCGAATCGCAGATCGCTAGGTCCTCGCAGGCGAAGGTGCGGTCGAGAAGCTGTTGCGTAGGGCTGCAAGCCACGGATTCAGATCGACCTCGACGAGTTCCTGCTCGAAGGGATTCGCGACGAACGCGCGCCCACTTGTGCGCTGGTCGGCGAGTTCGTCGACAACCCGCTTGTAGGCGGCGAAAGTTCAGCTTTTCGAGGGTGCTGGCGATGCTGCGCATGCTAGTCCGGGGCATGCTGCTTCTCGCCTTTCGGGCTCGGCTCGTAAGCGGTAATGTCGTCCGCTGGGCAGCTGGCCGCCCTAGACTTCCGCTTTGTGGCAGGCCGGGTGGATGAGCATGGCGCCGCGTATGCCGGCAGCCAGCTGCAGACGCAGCTCTACGTCAACAGGCGCACGAGCCAGCTCAACGGAGGGCTCGCGGCGGAGTTCGCGGACCTTCGGTCCGCGGTGTATTGGCTGGAAGAGCCCGCTCGCGGACGACGATTACGGCGAGTACTGCGACGATGCCTTCCTGCAGTGGGTAGGGCTTGCCCATCATGCGGACCAGCTGAAGGCCTTCTGGCCAGCCGGCGGACCCCGCTGGGATGCGTTGGCGGTGGTCATTTGACGGCAGCGAGCGCCCAGGCGTAATCCTCGGCGAAGGCAAGAGCTACCCGAGCGAGGTCTATGGCGGCGGCTGCGCCGCCAAACCGGGTTCCGCCTCGCGGAGCTGATCGAGAACTCGCTCGAGTGGACCCAGCACCAGCTCGGCGTGATCGGAGGGCCGGCGCGGACTGGTGCGGGCCGCTGTACCAGAACGCGAACAGGCTCGCCCACCTCTGCTGGCTTCGCTCGCTTGGAGTCCGCGCCTGGCTGGTCCACCTACTGTTCACGGCCGACCCGCACGGGCCGACGACCGAACCCGAGTGGCTGGCGCGCTCAAGAAGATAGACCAGCATCTCGGACTCGCCGGCATTCGCGTCGGCGGGGCCGGACACGTCTTCCTCCTAGCGGGAAACCGCAGTGAGCTGATCGACTGAGGCAGATGGCACCCGGAACGCTCGCCGGTTTGGGGCGAGCGGCTCCATCAGTTCTGCGGCTGCCCGACCTTCTCCTATTCCCCAAACCGAGCGGCACGAGACGCGGGTCACAGCGCCGTCGGTATCGCGTGAACTGAGCGACAGCTCCCGGCGGCGAATGCGTATCCGCCTCCCTCGTGGTCGCTCTCTACCCGCACGCCGAGTCGTCCTGGTCGGCTCATCGTTGGCTCGCATCACCAGGTCCTTAAGCATCGTCATCGCCATGACGATTTAGCCGTGTGGCCGCACGGAAGCTGACGCTGCGTCGCCCCGACGTCTGTGCCCGGTGCGGCGTGGCGCTTGCTGTGGGAGATCAGGCGTGGTGGGATCCGGAGCAGCGGACCTTGACGTGTATTGGATCCCGGAAGCCACGCGAGCAGAGAGAGTCAGTTCCTCCCTCTCGCAAGGAGCTTGCTCGCGGCAAGCCGGGGGCCAGCCTCGAACGGGAATACAAGCGCCGGAAGCAGAATCGCGAGAACCGAGTGCGGCGGGCCCACCCTCTCATAGGACGCTTGATCCTCGCACTCGGGAGCGAGCCACAACACGAGGTTGCCTTCCATCGAGGGGGCCTCGCAGAGAAGGCTGTTGCGGCCTCACTCGAGGCTCGTAGCGACGGCCGGCCGACTATTACGTTGCACAACCGTCGCATGCCAGGTGGCCGCGGCGATATCGACCACATAGCGATTGCGCCGACCGGCGTCTATGTGATCGACACGAAAGACTGGAGGGGGCAGGTCGAGATCGTGAGGCCGTGGTTTGGGGCGCCAAAGCTCCGGGTCAATCGCCGGGACTGCACCAAACTGATCGATGGACTCGAGCGACAAATCGCGGCTGTTCGGGCGGCTCTCGATCGTCATGAGTACAGCGAGATTCCGATCCAAGGGGCGCTCTGCTTTACACAAGCAGACCTTCCATGGCTCAAGACACCAAAGCTGCGTGGCCACCTACTGCTGTATCGCAGAGCGCTCGCCAAGCGACTCAACGCCGAAGGAGCACTCGGCGCCGCAGATATCGAGAGCATTGCTCGACAGCTGGCTGCGGCTCTACCAGCTGCCTAACCGAGCGCCCGTGTCAAACGTATGTCAAACGAACGGCGCCGAACGGGCCGATTTCCGGCGGTCACGACCGACCGCCAAATCACCGAATCCCGTGTATTCACGGGCATTTCCCGACATCGGCCCGTACCAGCCGAACGCCCCAAAGCGGGCTCATAACCCGGCCGTCCTCGGGCCGAAACCCGAAGGTCAGTCGTTGTGGACGCGGCCTGCGGAGGTCAGGTGCAGAGGTCTCAGCAGTCTCGACATCCCCGGAATGAAACTGAAGATCGTCAGTCAAACTGCGAGGCTGAGTTCTTGCGCCGACTCGGCGGAGACGTAGCCCATCTCCGTGTAGGTGCGGAGGCGCTTCGCGTACATGCGCCGAAGCATGGGCACCTCGCCGTCGACGTAGTCGTAGATTCGGATGTCTCGCTTGGCGGGGTGGGCGCGGTGGAGCCGGCCGGCGTACTGGACGACGGTGCCCTTCCAAGCGATTGGCATGGTCAGCAGGAGGGTGTCGAGGCGTGGGTCATCGAACCCTTCGCCGAGGTACCGTCCGGTCGCCAGGATGAGTCTGGGCTCGCGGTCTGACTGCTCAGCGAGCTGTGTCATGGCAGCACGTCTCGCCTTCGGCTTGATACCGCCGTGAAGCACAACGAGGTTGGGCATCTCCTCGCGGAGGGGCTCGGCGATGCAATCGAGGTGAGCGCGGCGTTCGGTGAGGACGACCGGAGCGCGGCCTTCGCCGACGAGCCGGCGGATGTCAGCGAGGATCAGGTCCAGCCGACCGGTGTCGGCGGCGAGCGCGCCGTAGATCTCTTGGATCGACGCCTCTCGCGGGAGGACGCTCGGATCGAAGCCCGTGTCCTTGCGAATCACGAGACGCTCCAAAGCGGGCGCTGTCCGAACCGAGGGGTTACTGATCGCGTGGCGCACCGGGCCGCACTGCATCGTGATGATCGGTTGATGACCGTCACGCCGGTACGGAGTCGCGGTGAGGCCCGTGATGTAGCGTGCGGGGATCGCCGCAAGCACACGTTCCACCTGCACGGCCGGCACGTGGTGACATTCGTCGATCACGACATGTCCGTAGGCGCGGACCAAAGCGTGAAGCTCGTCACTCCGCGCAAGAGTCTGCACCATCGCGACGTCGACACGCTGCGTCAGACGGCGCCGACCGCCGCCGAGCCTTCCAATCGACTTCGGCGTGATGTCGAGGAACTCGGAGAGCCGTTCGGTCCACTGCTCGACGAGGGGCTTGCGGTGGACAAGGACAAGTGTGGAGCGCCCACGGGTGGCGATCAGGTTCGTCGCGAGCACGGTCTTGCCCCACCCAGGTGGCGCGCACAAGACGCCGACGTCATACCGGAGGACCGCGCGGGCGGCAGCGAGTTGAGATTCGCTGAGCTCGCCGCGAAATTCGAGCTCGAGCGGCTCGCCATCGACGCGTTCGTCGCGGAGATCGAGCTTGACGCCGAGCTCTCCAAACAGAGAAGCGACGTCGGCTAAACAGCCACGCGGGAGAGTCAGGTAGCCATCCAGATCTTCGAAGCAACCGATGACTCGCGGCGTGCGGGCGACAGACAGCCGCATCCGTTGGAGCTCGGTGAACATCGGGTTGGAGAACGTTGCGAGTCGCCTGATCGCGTGGGCGAGCGTCGGGGGGAGTTTCGATCGATCGATATAGACGCGATCGGCGAGCGTGGCTTCGATCGACTCGGGTAGTCGAGTCTCGCTCAGTCGCTCTCGCAGAGTGCGTGGCGGGCGCCATGGCGGGTCGCTCGGATCCGTGCCTCGGCGTACCGCCAGGGCTCCGTCCTCATCGCCGTCGGCGACGAGTTCAGCCAGGCGATGTCGTGTGATCTTGGGAATAGCCGCGAGGTAGGACCATTGATCGCGATGGGGCTCGAGCTTGTCGTCGAGGAACTCGGTGTTGCCGGCGTTCCGGGCCGCGCGTTGCAAGGGGAGGGCGATGAGGTTTCCGAATCCGCCGCTCGGAAGGACGTCCTGGCTTGGAAACAGGCGGTCGTAGGAGTCGATACCGAGCGCGGCACCCTGAGCCATCGTGGCGGTCAGGATCGTTAAGCCGAGCCGTCGTGCTTCCGCGGCTGGGACCGGGTCGGTGAAGAAGAACCAGATATGCGCGCCGTTGCCAGATCTGGAGCGCTCGATTGCCGGGTGGAGGCCAAGCGAGTGACACGTACTCGCGAGCGCTCGCACGTCAGCGCGCCAACAGCCGCGGTCGAGGTCGATGGCAAGCATCCAGCAGCGGTCATCGGGGAGAAGTGGGTAGATCCCGATAACTTGGCGGCCCTGGAGGTGGGCGAGCAGCTGGCGGTCGTCGAGCGCGACGAACGCCTGGTTGATGCATTCGCCGCAGCGCACCTTGGGCTTACCGCAAACGCCGCCCTGCCATTCGTTCGCGCACCGCGGCGAGTAGCCGAACCGGCTCCGGCCATGGTTCTCCCAGCGGACGGCGAACACGTCCTCGCGACCGCGGAACAACTCGCGAAAGAGCCGAAGCTTGGACACGGCTGACCATTCGTTGCTACTCGTGCTGGCGGTGCCTGGCGGAGCTCGGAGGCGGTCCAGCTCGTTCAGGCGAGCCGCTGCGAGCTCCCGCAGACGGTCAAGCTCAGCGAGGTCTTGCCGAGCGGCTTCGATCTCCGCATCAGGGTCGACGGCCACAGTGTGATTCTGAATGCTGTCTCGGTCTGAACGGGTCCGCTCAGGAGATGAAGGGTCACGCACCCAACGCCGAAGTTCGGGATCGTCGACAGCTCGGTCGGGAAGCCCGCATCAAACTCCTTGCCCCAGCTATGCCGGACAGACGCCACCGTCCACTTCTCGTCGGTGGCGCGCGCTGGGCGGACCACGAGGACCGGCCGCATCGCGCTCATAAGGCGGTCAGCATCGACCGCGCCATCGGGACACAATCAGTCCGAAGAGGTCGCTGCAAGAGCGGTTTCATGACGCACTCGTCTTGGGTCGCGATGTTTATCATCTCGACTTAGGATGACTGACATCACGACTTCCGACCGCGTGAGAGAGCTGCTTGCGGCCCTTTCCGAGCAGCTCGCTGCTCGCGGCCAACACTACGAGTTGGTCGTCGTCGGCGGCTCGGGGCTGCTCGCTCTCGGTGTCATTGATCGGCCAACGAGTGATGTTGACGTAGTTGCCCTCTGGGACTCTGGGTCGCTGCGCAAGGCGGAGCCACTGCCACAAGGGCTCGTCGATGCTCGCAATCGAGTCGCACGCGACTTTGGCCTCTCAGAGAACTGGCTCAATCCCGGACCAGCAGCCCTTATCGACCTCGGGCTGCCGAAGGGGTTCGTAGATCGCGTCCAGACGCAAAAGTTCGGCGATGGTCTGATAGTCCATTTCGCGTCGCGGCTGGATCAGATCCACTTCAAGCTCTACGCGCTCGTAGATCAGGGAGCCGGTAAGCACGAGCAGGATCTTCGTGCGCTGACCCCGACCGCAGACGAGCTCATTCAGGCTGCTCGGTGGACGCGAACCCACGACCCCTCCGAGGGGTTCCGGGAGATGCTCGAGCGGGCCTTGCGGTATCTCGGAGTCGAGAATGCAGATCTCGGACCTTAGGCAAGAAGTACGAGCTCGCCTTGTGGCGTTCGCGTGGGATCAATGGACGCAGATGGGCGTGTTTGGGGCCGCGCGGCGCACAGATCGATGGGCAGCCGATCCCGAGGCGCTGCTGCTCTTCACGCTGCAGATCGCCCGTGCGGACGCACGGCTGTTCGACGAGGTGCTCGACTGGCTCGCCATGAACGAGCGCTTGATGAGTGTGCAACGACTTCGCAATCTGTGTCGCGACGACACGGATCGCACGCTGGCAGAAGCTGCGCTTGCCTGGGTCGCGCAAGCGAGGTACCCGAGGGGACGTGGTTCTCGCCGCCCGGCGAGTGAGTCGTCCCGTGCAACACAGCTGTTTCGGGACATGAAGGTTGACGCCCGCAGGGCGGACAACACATTCCGGACGTATGGATGGCTGAAACCGAGCACCGAGCGCAGCCGCAAGTCGCAGCCGCCGAACCTGCTCGCGCCGATCAACATCGCGTTTCGGCTTCGTCAGATCCTTGGCATCGGCGCTCGTGCCGAGGTAGCCAGGTTCTTGCTCACCATGCGGGCCCCAAGCGTCAACACGCAGGTCGTCAGCGCATCCGCCGCCTACGCCAAGCGCAACGTCCACGAGGCGCTCACCGCTCTCCATTCGGCTGGTGTCATCGACGCGGTGACGGTGGGCAACGAGCAGCGTTATGGCATCGATCGCGAGAGGTGGGCGACATTGCTCGGACTAACAGAGGCCGGCTTCCCGAGCGAGCGGGACTGGCCACAACTCTTCCGCTCATTGCGAGTGCTCGTCCGATGGCTCGAGGACGAGCAGCACGACGAGCTCTCGGACTACATGCTCGCGAGCGAGGCTCGAACCCTCGCTGACGAGATCGTCCCCGCACTCCGCTACGCCGGCGTACGAGTTCCCCTCGATGGCAGTCCCGGTGCCGAGTACTGGCAGGACTTCGTCGAACTGACCCGCGCCGCCCTGACCGCCCTCGGCTAAGGCCTCGCGTCAAACATTTTGTCAAACGACCGGCGCCGAACGGACCGATATCAGGGCATCACGACGGAGGCCCGACACCCCGAATCTCCAGTATTTCCGGGGATTTGGCAGCATCCGACCGTACTAGCCGGACGGCCCAAATCTGGCTCACAACCCGAAGGTCGCAGGTTCGAATCCCGCCCCCGCTACTGAAGAAGGCCCAGTAGTTGAGCCCTCCGAGAGATCGGAGGGCTTTTTGTTAGGGCGACGGTGGCGTATGACGCCGTTTGAATCGTGGGCCGACCGGGGGCGGCGGGAATCGAGGCGATCGCCGCCACGTCGACCGCGGAACTGCGCGCGAGCGAGTGAACCAGCGCCGCGTGGCCGGTGCGGGTTATCCGCACCAAGGCCCCGGAGCGCCACCGATGCCTGCAGACCTCCCGGCCTCGACGATCGATGGTGGTGACTCGGATCGACGCGGATCGGCAGCCGCTTCGGCGCGACAGTCCGCGCCCGACTAGTGATGTCCGCCCGCGGATCGGCGCCTCGCTGGCAACCCGAGGCCGGACCGCGCTGTCTTCCCCCCGGCGCTCGCTGCTGCGCAACAGCGGCTACATCATGCTCACGACCGGGATCAACTCGGCATTGGGGTACGTGTTCTGGATCGTGGCGGCGCGGTCGTATCCGACGGCCGTGATCGGCGTGGGCTCGGCACTGATCACCGCGATGACGTTCATCGCGGCAATCTCGAACCTCGGTACCAGCCCGGCGCTGATCCAGCGGCTGCCGCGGGCGCGCGACGACCGGGAGTGGTCGCGGACGCTGAGCACGAGCCTGATCACCGGCGCGGTCGCCGGACTCGCGATCGCGTTGCTCTCAGCGCTCGTGATCCTGCCGTCGGTCTCACAGAGCCTGGGTGTCGCCGGCACGAGTGTCTGGACCGCGCTGCTGTTCGCGTTCGGCGTCGCGATCTGGAGCGTCTCGCTGATCAGCGACTACCTGTTCATCGCCGAGCGGCGGGCCGAGAACATGACGCTGCGGAACCTCGCGTTCGGCGTGCTGAAGCTCGCGCTGATCGTGCTCGTCGTCGCGGCCGGTGCCGACAGCGCGCTCAGCATCTTCGCCGTCTGGATCGTGGGATGCCTGCTGTCGTTAGTGCTCGGTCAGCTGCTGATACGGCGCCTCACGCACAGCTTCCACTTCGTGATCCGCGGGACGCTCAAGTCGCTCCGCTCGATGTCCACCGCGTACATCGGCAACTACCTGGCCACGCTCGGCAACGTGATCCCCTTCGCCCTGCTGCCGACGATCGTCGTCGCGCGCCTGTCGGCCACGGACAACGCGTACTTCTACGTCACATGGCTGCTCGGCGGCGCGTTCTTCGTGATCTCCTCGGCGGTGAGCTCGGCGCTGTTTGCGGAGGGTTCGCACGACCCGGCTCACGTCGATGCCCAGACCCGGTCGGCGGTCAAGATCACCGCGGCGCTGCTGGCGCCGATGATGCTGCTGTTCTTCGTCGCCGGCCATTGGCTGCTCGACGTATTCGGCGCGCGCTACTCCAGCCACGGCACCACATTGCTGCTCGTGCTCACAGCGTCGGCGGTGCCCGACGCCGTCACCAACATCTACAACGCGAGGCTACGTGCGCGGGAGGAGCTCGCGTTTCCCGCGGCGATGAACATGGGGATGGCGGCGGTTACGCTGCTCGGCGCCTGGCTGCTGCTGCCGCCGATGGGGATCGTCGGTGCCGGCCTCGCGTGGGCCGCGGCTCAGACCGCAGGCACGCTCGCGGTGGTCGGGCACATCGCGTTCAGGCGGCGTCGTCCGCGACCCGCCCAGACTGCGCAACCCGCGACCACGCCGCGGTCGACTGCAGCCGGCGGACGCCTCGCAGCAGGTGCAGACGATGCAGTACCCGCCCTTCGCTCCCGGAGATGAACACGCGCGGGAAGCGTAGGCCGTCGTGACGATCGCCCAGCGGTAGCAGCGCGGCCCCGGCCTCGTATCCGCACTGCTCCGCGAGGCGCGCCGCCGCCGGATCGACGTCGGAGTAGGGATATGCGATCGACCGGCAATCCGCGCTGAGCCGGCGCTGGATCTCGTCCCTCGAGCCTCCCAGCTCCGCCCGCTGCTCGCGAACCCCGAGTTCAGTGAGGTGCGGGTGTGAGATCGTGTGCGAGCCGATCTCCCAGCCGGCCTCGTGAAGCTGCCGCAGCTGCTCCCACGAGGCGGGCACGAGCTCGTCCTCGTGCGGAGTTCCCAGCCATCGGTCGAGGTGGGGCCACGTCAGCATCCGCCCCGAGTCGGGAAACGCCGTCGGCACGAAAACCGTCGCGGGTACGTCCAGCCGGCTGAGGATCGGGGCGCCGAGCTCGTAGGTCGAGCGGAAGGCGTCGTCGAACGTGACCGCGAGCGTCCGGCGCCCCGGTGGCGCCAGGACCGCCTCGGTGAAGGTGGTGGCCAGCCATCCGCGCCTGAGCAGCCGCGCGACCTGGGCCTCGAGACGGCCGGGCTCGATCGCGATCACGTCGGGCCAGCTGCGGCTGATCGCGTGGTAGGAAAGCACCAGTACGTCGCAGGCCCGTGGCCTCGAAGGCATGGCGTCACGCTATTAGACGGCCGTCGGCCGTCGTATGGCCGCTGGCCGCCAATCGGTACTTAGCCGTAGAGTTTTCTCACCGAGCTGTTGAAACACCACATGGGCCGCTATTCTGCGCGGCCGGTCACACTGGCCATGTAGTCGCGATCCCGACGGAGTTCTGCCGCCCAGGCGGGATCGCGACAGGGGCCGCCCCGAGTGTTTACGTTTCGTAAATTACGCCATAACCTGGTCGCTCCGCAACCCCCCGGGGGGGTAGCAGGTACTGGTCGAGACCGGGGTCGTAGAGCCGGGACTGTCCGCCACGCTTCGCCCATTGCGGCGTGGGCGGTGATCGCGACGGGCTTGGCTTCAGCGATCTCGATCCTGGCCGTCTCGCCCGCGGTCGCGAAGCCGCCCCCCGGGCATACCGTCGCCGCCGGTCGGACCGAGGCCGTGTCGCGGGTCGACCGGCTCCAGCCGGTGAGCACGAGCAGGTCCGGCGCACGTACGACCGCCGCGCGGCCGGTCGCGTTCGGAGCGTATGTCCCGGGTGTGCCGGACTATCCGTCGCTGCTCGATCAGTTCAGCTCGCTGGTCGGGCGCGCGCCGGCGATCGTGCTGTGGTACCGCTACTGGACCGAGCAGCCGTTCGCCACGCACGACCTGCAGGCCGTCGATTCGCGCGGGCAGCTGCCGATGATCACCTGGGAGCCGTGGACGCCCGACCACACCGGGATCTCGCTGGCCGCGATCGCACGGGGCGATTACGACTCGTTGATCGCGGCGAATGCTCGGGCGGCCGCGGCGTGGGGCAAGCTGATCTTCGTCCGCTTCGCACAGGAGATGAACGGGCACTGGTTCCCGTGGGGGGTGGGCGTGAACGGCAACACTCCCGCCGACTACATCGCGGCGTGGCGACACATCGTGGGCGTGTTCCGCGCCCAGGGGGCCGCCAACGTGCGCTGGGTGTGGACGCCAAACGAGACGGACAGCGGCACGCCCGGCTTCGCCAACCTCTACCCGGGGAACGCGTACGTCGACTGGGTCGGGATCGACGGCTACAACTTCGGTACCACCTCGGGGAACACCTGGCAGTCGTTCACCCAGGTGTTCGGCGCCTCTTACCGCGCGATGCTCGCGCTCACATCGAAGCCGATGATGGTCTCCGAGACGAGCTCTGCAGAGCAGGGCGGCAGCAAGGCGTCGTGGATCACGAGCGCCCTGTCGTCCGAGCTGCCGGCGCGCTTTCCCCGCGTCCGCGCCGTCGTCTGGTTCGACCAGCCGCTCGGCAACGACGACTGGCGCGTGAACAGCTCGGGCGGCTCTCTGACCGCCTTCCGCAACGCGATCGACTCCTCGCGCTACAGCCTCTCAACGTCGTCGGTTCTGGCCATTCCGTCTACCTAGCGCTCGCCTGCCGGCGGTCTCGTAGTAGAGCCGCTCGAGCTGGGGAAACACGTGCTCCGGCGTGAACAGGCGCGCGCGCTCGAGTGCCCGGCGGCCTAGCCGTCGGCGAAGTCCCGGGTCGGCGATCAGGCGTGCCATCGCGTCGGCCAGCGCTGCCGCGTCGGCCAGGGGCACGAGCAGGCCGCTATCGCCGTCCTCGATGATGTCCTCGTGGCCGCCGGGCCGTGTGCCGATCATCGGGCACCCCCGGCTCATCGCCTCGTGCACGACATTGCCGAGCCCCTCGGGCGTGATGCTGGGGGATACGCCGAACAGCGCGCGGTCCCAGATCGCGGGCACCGTACCCGCGGCGACGTCGGTGATCACGGTGACACCGTCGGGGAACCGCGACGGGGTGTCGGTCATCCTCGTGCCGACGAGCACCAGCGGTGGAGGATCCGTCAGGGCCTGGTAGGCGGCGAGCAGCTGGTCGATCCCCTTGATCTTTCGGAACGCCCCCACGAACACGATGAACGGCTCCCGTGGCAGCCGGTCGAGCACCGCCTGGTCCGGGGGATCATCCGGCTCGTCCTCGTGGAAGTTCGGGATCACGACGGCCGGAGCCCCGGGCACCCGCAGATACTGGTCCATCATCCCCGCCACGAACCGGCTGATCGCGTGCAGCGTCGTCGTCCGGCGCCGGAGCAGCGGCCCGGCGGCGAACACCCCGGACACCGCGGCGGCGCCCTTCGCCGCTCCGTACCTGTGCGAGGCGCAGGCCAGGCACTTGGCGGGCGCCGGTCCGGAACACAGCGCTCCGTCTCGGACCAGCGTGCCGACGGCGCAGATGTTGCCGTAGTCCCGAGCGGTCAACAGCAGCGGGATGTCCGTTCCGAGCAGCGCGGCGGCGGTCGAGTGCGCGAGCCATCCGTACGCGTGCACCAGGTCGGGCGAGAAGCTCCTGAACAGCCGCCTCAGTCGCCAGGCCGCCTCCGGATCCGGGAATGGCGGCGAGTTGTGCTTGTAGGGGTCCTCCGAGATCCAGCGCATCCGGCTGCTCAGATCCCTGACCCGGTGGACGCGCACTCCGTCGAGCTCCTCGGCCGCCGGGAGCTCCGGCTGCCAGGCGGTGACGACCTCCGCCGTGTGGCCCCGCGCGGTGAGGTGCCGGGTCAGCAGCTCGAGGCTGCGAATCGAGCCGCCGATCATCGGGCGGTAGTAGTCCGTCACGATCAGCGCGCGCAGCGGCGGGCGGGGTTCGGTCACAGTGCGCGCCCGTCGCCCCGAGCCACGGCGCGCCCGGATCCCCGACGCTGCCAGCGGCTGCGGGCGTACGCCAGCGGACCGCGCGCCAGCCCCGCGAGCTCGAGGCGGATCAGCTCGGGTGGGTAGTCACGCTGGCGCTTGCGGTTCTTCTCCGACCGCGGCGAGAGCGCGAACGCGAGGCCGCGAGGGAGCTTGATGGCGAGCAGCGGGAGCAACTCCGGGCTGTCGAGGAGGCACCTCGTCAGGCACGCGGTGAGGCCGACGCCGTAGCCCCACATCCGTAGCCGCAGGGCCGCGTACGTGGAGGGGTGCTCGTGCCAGACGATCGCCGCGGGCTCGTGTACGACCTGCCTTCCGGACAGCAGCACGCGCGCCAGCGCCTCGATGTCCTCGCCGGCCCGGGCAGCGTTGTCGGGGCCCAGCGCGAGGTCGAACCCGCCGAGCTGCCTCAGCAATCTCCGGCGGAACGCCATGCTCCGCCCGCTGCCGAGCGCCCCTACTGTGAACGGGAACAGCGGCTCGTCGGCCGGGGGCCGGTGGAGGTCGTAGACGCGGCTGTCGAATCGTCGCTGGAGCCCGCCGAATCCCTCGAACCACCGCTGCGCGGGTGTCAGCAGCGCACCGGGAAGCGTCATGCCCGATGTCGCGCCGACGTTGTCCGCGTATCCGAATGCGTTGATCGAGGTCGCCAGCCAGTTGTGGTCGACGTCGACGTCGTCGTCGGCGAACACGACGAACTCGCCACCGGCCTCCGCGAGCCCGGTGTTCCGTCCGCGTGAGATCCCCGGCCGCAGCTCCTCGACCACGCGGATCGGGGTGCTTCCCGCCAGCTCCTGGTCGTCGGAGAAGTCGAGCAGCGGGGCGTCGTCCGATGGCGTGTCGACGACGATCACCTCATAGCGCTCGTGCGGGTAGCTCCCGGCGAGGATCGAGCCGACGGTCCGGCGAACCCGCTCCGGCCGCCCGCGGGTGATGATCACCACGGACGCCGTGGGGGGGTCGCGAAGCAGCTGCTCGCGCGCGGCCAGGCACGGCGGCGCCTCGGTCCCGACCGCGATCCCGTCCGCCGTCACCCGCGACGGTGAGAGGCCGTCGCGACGCAGATGCTCGGCGACGCGATCGCCGAGCCGTAGCGCGATGCGATCGGCGAGTTCCACGGCGGAGAGCCCGCCCGGGGGCAGGTCGAGCTCGAGCAGCCCGAGCGGGCGATCGTGGAGGCGGACCAGCGTCAGCGAGGACCCGTAGCGGATCCCGGTCTCGGCGTCCTGCGCCGGGATCGGCGCGAGCTCCGAGTCAAGGTCGATCAGGTCCATCCTCACCGGCTCGAAGTCGGGTGACGCCGGCTCGGTCACGGGTCTGGTGGCTCCGATCATCCGTGCGCCCCTCCGGGCGATGACGAAAGTGGCCTGCGCCGACGGCGCTTGTGCCTCGAGCGTCGCAGGGCCACCAGTGCGATCAGGACGGCCGCGAGCACCGCGGCCGCGACCGGCCAGTAGCGCTCGACCAGCTGCCCCACCCGCGCGAGCCCGTGCTTGGGCAGGGACGGCGCCGGCACCGGCGTGAATCGCGGCGGTGCGGACGCCGCCGGAAATAGCGATGAGCCCGTCGCGGCGTACAGCGGCGAGCTCAGGCCGCGTCTGAACGCGGCGGCCGACGACGGGCTGCTGTTGAAGCGGAAGTCGGTCCCGTTGTCACCCAGGCCGTTGAACCACACGAGCGCGCGCACGAGCGCGAACCTCGGAAGCTCGCGACCGAACATGTTGCTGATCCAGGCCGCCTTGCTGCCGCCGATCTGACCCGAGCCGGTCTCGGCGATCATCATCGGCTTCGAGCTGAGCCGCGCGAGCGTGTCGTAGGAGCGGGCGAAGATCTGAGTGAACGACAGCCAGTCTGAGGAGCGCCCCCAGTTGTAGCCGTCGAGCGCGACCCAGTCGACCCACCGGTCGCCGGGGTACAGCGCGGTGAACGGGAGCGCGCCGTCGTCGTCGACGTTCGGGCACCACACCCAGCGGACGTCGCGGGCGCCGGCCGCCCTGAAGACCGTGACCGCGTGCCGCCAGGCGGCGACGTAGGCCGCGGGGGTGTTCCCGGGGGTCTTGACGCCCCACGGCGACCAGCCGCCGTTCATCTCGGGCGCGAAGCGCAACAGGATCGGCTTTTTCCACCGCGCGGCAGCCAGCGCCTGTGCGCGCAGATAGCGGTCGGCTCCGCCGGCGGCGATCGTCTGCAAGATCGTGCCGCGGTCTCCGCGCCGCCACCCGGTCACGGTCGGCTCCCAGGTGATCAGCGGCGCCGCCCCGCGGCTGGTGGCGGCGCGTAGCGACGGCTGGTCGAACACCGTCTGGTCCCACTCGCGATAGTAGGAGACGATCGCCGGAGCCCGGCCGGTCGCCCGCGCGTAGACGTCGATCAGCCCCGGGTGCTCGGGCACGCCTGGCACCCGGGCGCCGATCGCAATCGGGTCGGCGAACGCCGGAGCGGCGAGCAGCAGCGAGAACAGGACGGCGGTGGCGACGGCTGTGGCTCGCTTGCGCACTCAGCCTCCCGGGGTCCAAAGGTTCGTGACGCGGTACGGGCTCGGCGACGCTGCTCGATAGAGCGTCGCGGTGACCAACTCACGCGGGGTCGTGGCGGGCAGCTGCAGCGAGGTGGTCCACGCCCGCGAGGACCGAAGTTGCACCGGGGCGGAGAACAGCGTCGTGCGACCGGCGGTGACGCTGATCCGGTAGCTGGTCGTGCGGCCCTCGAAGTTGCGGACGCCGATCTCTGCGCTCTCGCCCGTGGCCTGGGCCGTGGGCAGCATCCACAGCTGGGTGAAGTGGACGCGGCGCTCCTGCCGGTGGGCGCTGGCGACCGACATCACGACCGATCCGGCGACAAGCGCCAACGCCGCGATCGAGATCGCCGCCGTCAGCGGCCGCGGCGCACGGGGTCGTTTGAGGGCCAGTCCGTGGAGCAGCGGCCGGACGTGACCGTGCCGGCGAACCATGATCACGGCAAGCAGCATCAGATCGACGAGCGCGAGCGTCGCGATCCAACCCACCGCGCCGACGCCCGAGAACGACGACAGCACGATCCCGCCCACCACCACCGTGCACACCGCTACCGCGGCGCCCGCGAGGATCGCGGCGGCGCGATCGCCTCCGGCACCGACCCAGCGACCGGCCGCGATCGCGATCGGCAGCAGCAGCACGAGCAGACCGAGGGTCCTGGCGAGGGCGGGGAGCACGGCGGCGGCTGTCGGCGCGAGCGGGATCATCAGCCGAGCAGCCGGTTGTCGAGCGCCTGCCAGCGCCAGAAGCGGTGGTATTGGTTCCAGCCACCCGATCCGGGAGTGTGGGCGACCCGCCACAGCCGGTCGCGCAGCAACCGCAACTCGCCCCTCAGCCCAGCCAACGCAGCCGCGTTCCGCGCGGGATCCTGCCTCAGCACGTCGAACCGCTCGACGACCGCCCGTTCGTCGAGCGAGCGCTGCCCGAGTTTGAACCGGCTTGCCGGCAACCACGGGTAGTGCGACGGCCCGGTACGCGTCGCGGGGCAGTAGTCCTGGTTGATGCTCCGCGTGTCGAAGATCGAGATGTTGCCGCTGTCGAACACGCGGCCGATCGGGCAGACCCCGTCGAACTTCAGCAGTCCGGCTCTCGAAGGCGGGTGAGTATGGCCGTACGCGTTCGGCTCGTCGTTCTCGACGTAAACACCGACCAGCGGCAGCCCGCTCGCGAGCCGTGTGTCGACGACCACGTAGCTCAGGTGGTCCTTCAACAGCACGTAGTAGTCGGTCGGGCTGAACTCTGGCCCGAGCAGCACCGTCGGAAGCGGGCGGCCGATCAGCGCGCCGCCCTGGGGGTCCTGGTCGCCGAGGGATCCCATCAGCAGGCCGGTGGCGCGGTCGACGAGCAGCCGGTTCTGGGCACCCAGGTGGCTCGCTGACCACTGCGCGGCGGCGATCCCCTCGGGCTCGACCGAGCGCTCGTCCGCGATCACACGGTAGGGCCCGGGGATGCGCGAATAGCGCGCCCACCCCGATCACGATCCCGCCCGCGAACACGATCGCGGCGAGCGCCAGCACGGTGACCGTGGCGACTCGCCCCCAGCCCCTTGCGTCGGGCCGCCACAGGCGCCAGTTGCGCGTCAGGACGATCGCGGCCAGGAAGGCGATCCCGACGTAGACGAACTCCGACGCACGGTTGGAGATTTCGGTCCCGGCCTGGGTGAGCCTGAGCGGCAGCGTCGGCACGTACAGCACGGCGGCACACAGCAGGGTCGCGCGCAGCGGCGTCAGCGACCGGCGCAGCGCGATCAGCCCGAGTGGCAGCACCACCAGCGCCAACCCCACCGAGCCGAACGCGATCAGTCGCTCGAGGAGGGGAGTCGCGGGAACCCCTGCGGCGTGGAACAGCTGCCGGGGAGCGGATCCGCCCCCCAACAGGTTGAAGCCGGCCGAGGCGGCCTTGTCCAGCAGCGGGCCGAAGTAGCGCCCGGCCGAGGCCCCGAAGATTGCCGTCCACAGGGCGGTCGCGGCGAGACCCAGCGACCCCAGCAGCCACAGCTCACGGCTCGGCTTTCGTCCCGCCCGCCGCGCCATCACTGCGTCAAGGCCGGCCCACACGAGCAGGAACAGGACCAGCGCATACGAGGTCATCGGGTGCGAGACCCCGACGACGAGCACGATCAGCAGCGTGATCAGGAACATCGGGCGCCCCGCGCCTTCTCGAACTCGGTGCAGCGGCGGGCTCCACTGGCTCCACGGCGCGCGCGACGCCAGCGCCACCGCCGCGAGCGCGAGGGGCAGGGCGAACGATTCGTACGCCCATTGCGCGTCGAAGAACACGAAGTTCGGATTGGCCGCATACAGCACGGTCGCGAGCGCGGCGACCCGCGCCGACGCTGCCCGTTCGAACAGCAGGAACAGCGCGGCCATCATCAGCACCCGCATCGCGCCGATCAGCAGCAGCGCGCTGCCGAACAGCGATATGCCGGCGACGCTCGAGAGCGCGTTCGTGACGAGTTCCAGCCCCGGAAAGTACGGGTGGATCGTGATCAGCGGATCGTGGTGAAACGGTTGCCCGTACCGCTGGATGTCCTGGGTGGCGCGGAGCGTCGAGAACTCGTCGTGGAACGTGAAGTGGAGCGGCGCGTAGAGCACCCGCACCATGTACAGCGCGACCCCCAGGGCGACGACGAGGAGTAGGCCCTCGGTCCGGGTGCAGCCGCTCCAGGCGTGGGCGACCGCGGGCAGGAAGACCGCGAGCAGGCCTACCCACAGCAATCCATAGCCCGCGCCGGTGTGCCCGTCGCGGGCGAAACTGTCGGCCCCCGCGACGACCACCAGCCCGACCGCCATCACCAGCACGGTCAGCGCCAGGTGCGTTCGCCTGGCTCGCTCCTCGGATGCTCTGGTCCGCGTGGGGAGGGCCGCGGACGCCGTCGCCCGCTCGCGTGTCGCCGCGAGCGCCATCAGCGCTCCCGTGCCGGCGCGGGCCGGTCGCGGGGGCGGCCGCTGGCCGGCATGCTCATGCCACCCGTCGGAGCGGCTTGGCCTGCAGAACGTCCTTGTATGCCTCGAGGGTCTGTTCGGCGATCTGCTCCCAGGTTGGGACACGGTCAGGATGCGGGTGCCGGGCCGCGAGCGCCTGGTCGAAGATCGCGTCTGCAACCACGAACGGCGACGCGCGGCGCGACACGAAGGCGATGTTGTCTCGGCCCGCCAGCGTCGCGGCCTCGCGGTTGGCCGGAAGGTCGGAGGCGACGACGGGCGTACCGGTGCAGGTGGCCGCCAGCAGCATCCCACCCCACAGGCTCTCCTCCTTCAGCGTGACCAGCACCGACGCCGTTCGCAGCAATCGATGCAGACCCACGTCATCGACCCACCCCACGAACCTGACGCGATCGCTCACGCCCAGATAATCCGCGTGCGCCTCGAGCGCGTTCCGGCGTCGGCCGCGGCCGACGACGGTCAGCCGGTGGCTCGGCGGCAGCGCGGGGAGCCCGGAGATGATCCGGTGGATCCCGCTCCATTGCGTGAGGCGGTCGACGGTAAGGATCATTGCTCCGTCGGTCGGGAGCGGCTGCGCCGCCGCTAGCGCCTGCGCATCGACGCCGTTCGGGATCACGCGAATCTTCGTCGCTGGCGCCGACCGGCCGACGTCGACCGCCTCGGTGTGCGACACGCACACGACCAGATCCGCCGCGTCGAGGAGGTGCCGGTCGAGCCAGTGGTCTCGCCCCTGGGCCAGATGCCGCAGCGCCTTCGGCGCCGAGGCGTAGTAGTGCGGCGTGACCGCGAGGTGCGAGATATAGGGGCGCGCGGCCCCCAGTGCCGTGAGCATGTGGCTTCCGTGCACGTGCAGGAGGTCGGGGTCGGAGCTGCGATCCTTGAGCGCCGCGAGGAGCGCCGCGGAGGGCGCATGGTCCAGACGCTGCAGCGGCCTGCGGAACCGTTGTATCCGTACCCCCTCGGCGGTTGACCACTCACCTGGACGACCGCCGTGGACGAGGACCTCCGCCGTGCCACCATCGCGGGCCACAGCGGTGGCGAGCGCCTCCACGTGGCGGCCCACCATGCCTCCGGATGGTCCGAATGACGCCGTGAGGAAGCGGATGTGCACCTCGCTCACCCCGATCCCAGGATCGCTCCAAGCGCACGGCGCGTCGACACGCGCAGGCGCTCGAGCGCGATCGTTCGCAGGATCAACATTCCGTCCCTGAACTCGCGGAGATTCCCGACTCCCGCGAGCCGTGCCCGCTCATAGCTCGGGACCTCCTGGACGGTGAGCCCCGCGCGAGCCACGCGTACGTTCAGCACGGTCTCGACTTCGAAGCCCTTGACGTCGAGGTGGAGGTACGGGAGGCAGCGCCTCCAGAACGCGGCGTATCCGTAACACAGGTCCGTGTAGTGGGTGCCGTACAGCTCGTTGACGAGCCAGCACAGGAACGAGTTGCCCAGCCGGCGGACCGCTGTGAGATCGGCGCTGCCGCCCCCCTGGGCGTAGCGGGAACCCTTGACGAAATCCGCGCCGGCGCAGAGGGCGGCCACGAACCGCGGAATCTCTCTTGGGTCGGTCGAGCCGTCGGCATCGAGCATCACGATCACGTCGCCGGTGCACGCGGCGAAGCCGACACTCAACGCGTCACCCTTGCCGGTGCCAGGTTGATCGACGAGCACGACGTTTGGCCGCAGCCGCTGCGCCTCCTCGGACGTGCCGTCGGTGGAGCGTCCGTCGACGAGGATCACCTCGTGGAGATCCGGCGGCAACCGGGAGAAGACGTAGGCGAGGTTCGCCGCCTCGTTGTACGCCGGGATCACCACACTCACGCGAACGTCGGCCGGAGGTGGCTCACTCTCGCCGACGTCGCCGGGGAACACGGACTCATCGAGGGCCAGGGCACCGACGGGGTCGTGGAACGCGTTGCTCATCTTGGTCTCTCGCTGGTTGGCGCCGGCGACCGTGAGGTCACGCACAGCGCCGACGTGGGTTGGGCCGCGCTCCCCGGTCCGCTCGGCGATCGCCTCTGATCGCCTCTCGCCGAGCGTACGCTATTTACAAAGTGGAAAACTCGGGGAAACCCGCAATCCTCCGGTGGACTAGCACTGGGTCTGATTCCCGCGAATCGCATTGGCCTCGCGGCGGTCACCGTGGGTGATTCCGAGACGCAGTTCGGCCGAACGCGTATCCCGCGGCGGTCGCCGCGAGCGCGACGATGATGCTCGCCGCTCGAGTGATGCCGACCGGGTCGCCGCGGAGGGCATCGCGGGCTCCTCTGGCAATCCCTGCCGGAAGCGCTCTAGCGACGTAGGCGCGTTCGGAGGCCAGCGCGGATGAATTGCCGAACTTCCCGGCAAGCTGCGCCTTTGCCTGCCCCTCGCCCCAGCAGCGCCGGACGAGATAGCGCCAAGTGGTCCGCTCGGGGGGGACCGAATGGTGGACCCGTGCTTGCGTGAGGTGGAGGAGCCGGCTATCCGGGAACTGCGCGTGGATCCGGATGCCGAGGTCGGTGTCGTCGTCGCGCAGTTCGGTACCCGGCCGTTGGCCGATATCCGTCGCAAACCCGTTCAGCGCTTGGAGGGCGGCGCTGCGAAAGGCCATGTTGGCCCCGATCGCGTTGCGAAGTGGCCCTCCGGAGGCGGGCAGCCCGCGATAGCTGCAGCCCGCGACCCAGTACAGCTCGGGGGCGAGCCAGGTGGGCGTCGCGGCCTCCCAGCGCGGCTCGACCCAGCCGCCAATGCCGATCACGTCCGGGGCGCTGAACCCGTACGTGATCGCGGCGAGCCAGTCGTCGTCGGCGTAGGCATCGTCGTCCAGGAACGCGACGCTGTCGGTTTCAAGCTGATCAACGCCCGTGTTGCGCGCGCCGGCGAGACCCGGCGGGCCGGTGCTCGGGACCACCTGGACGGGTGCGAGCTCGGCTTGCGCTCTGGCGAGCAGTTCGTCGTTGTGGTCGATCACCACGACGAAGTCTTCCGGGGGCCGCGTCTGAGCGTGGATTGATCGGACTGCCCTCACGAGTTCCCCCCGGCGTTCATTCGAATACGCGCAGATCACCACCCCGACGGAGGGTCGGGCCGGGCCGACAGAAGCCGGGCCTGGATGTGATCGCTGCTCCAGAACCGGTTGCGGAACCGCTGTGCTGCGGTTCACGATCGCGTGTGCGTCCTCGGAAATCCGGCCCTCCTATCGCGCCCGCATCCGATCGCGCGCATGTCGCTTGACTCCACCGCCGCTGGACCTTCCATTCTTGGTCACGGCCTCGGGCCCGGAAACCGGGGAAGCTGCGAGTCGTCGATCAGTAGATCCCCGCTTAGCGGTCTCCGCCGCGGGTTCGGCTCGTCGGGCCTGATAACCCGAAGGTCGCGGGTTCGAATCCCGCCGCCGCTAAGCAACAGGAGGTCACCTGCATGGTGAAGGGTTGCCGGACGCGACGAGGGTGCGTGTTCGATGACGAGCGGGTGGTCGCGAACGCCGGGGTGCTGCTGCCTGCGGTGCTTGCTGATCGGCTGGGGATCGAGGCGTCTGGTCGATGAGATCGTTGATCTCGGCGACCGGGCCGGGGCGGCGAACCGGGGCGCAAGGTGATGACGCTGGTGTCCGCGATGGCGCTCGGGGCGGACTGCATCGATGACTGCGACGTGTTGCGCTCGGGCCAGAGCGGGCGGTGCTTGGGTCATGGGGTGTCGGCGCCGTCGACGCTCGGGACGTTTCTGCGTGCGTTCACGTTTGGGCATGTCCGCCAGCTCGACCGGGTGCTGGCCGAGTGCCTGTCTAGTGCGTGGGCGGCGGGTGCCGGCCCGGGCGATGAGCGGCTCGTTGTGGATGTCGACTAGCTTTGTTGGCGAGGTCTACGGATACGACAAGCAGGGCGCCGGCTATGGGTACACCGACAAGCGCGGGTATCACCCGATCATCGCAACCCGCGCGAGACCGGCGAGGTGTTGCACATCCGCACGGGGAAAGGGTCGGCGAACACCTCGCGTGGCGCGTTGCGGTTCGTCGAAGAACTGATCCCGCGCGTCGCGCGCGCTGGCGCGACCGGCCCGAAGATGTTGCGCGCGGACTCGGGGTTCTGGAACAGCAAGATCATGGCGCGGCTCGGAGCGCGCGGGCTGGACGTACTCGATCGGGGTTCGCCAACAACCGCACGTAAAGGCAGCGATCACGGCGATCCCCGAGCAGGACTGGCAGACGCTCCGGACTACCCCGAGAGCGGGGAGGCGCAGATCGCGCAGACGATGCTCGGTCGCCAGCGGCTGATCGTGCGCCGCACCCGCCTGCTCGGCGCCCAGGCCGAGCTGTGGCCCGACTGGCGGCTATCACGCGTTCATCACCAACCGCGTCGACGCGCTCGAGCTCGTCGAGGCAGAGCACCGCCAGCACGCCGTGGTGGAACTCGCGATCCGCGACCTCAAAGACCAGGCACTGGCGCACTTCCCGTCGGGGCAGTTCATCGCCAACGCCGCCTGGACAGTGATCGCCGCACTGGCGCACAACCTCCTGCGATGGACAACCTGATCGGGCTGCCGGACACGATCATCCCGACCGCCCGGACAATCCGCCGCCGGCTGCTGAACGTTCCAGGCCGGATCACCCGGTCGTCCGGGGCTGAGATTTAAATGACCTCCTGAGCAGGCAGAAAGCTGTCGTATGCGGCGACGGCGGGCCTGCACCAGGAGGTCACCTACATGGTGAAGGGTCTGTCGGACGCGACGAGGGTGCTGTTCGATGACGAGCGGGCGGTCGCCAACGCAGGGGTTCTGCTGCCAGCGCTGCTCGCCGAGCGGCTCGGGATCGAGGTTCTGGTCGACCGGGCCGTGGATCTCGGCGACCGAGACGGCGCGGCGAACCCGGGGCGCAAGGTCATGACGCTGGTCTCGGCGATGTGCTCTCGGAGCGGACTGCATCGATGACTGTGACGTGCTGCGATCCGGTCAGACCCAGGCGGTGCTGGGTCATACGGTCGCTGCGCCGTCGACGGTGGGGACGTTTTTGCGCGCGTTCACCTTCGGGCATGTCCGCCAGCTCGACCGTGTGCTCGCCGAGGCACTGTGTCGTGCGTGGACGGCCGGCGCCGGCCCGGGCGAGGACCGGCTCGTGGTGGATGTCGATTCGTTTGTTGGTGAGGTCTATGGCTATGACAAGCAGGGCGCCGGCTATGGGTACACGCACAAGCGCGGGTTATCACCCGATCGTCGCGACCCGCGCGGGGACCGGCGAGGTGTTGCACATCCGGGCGCGGAAGGGGTCGGCGAACACCTCGCGCGGCGCGCTGCGGTTCGTCGAAGAGCTCATCCCGCGCGTTGCGCGCGCCGGCGCGACCGGCCCGAAGTTGTTGCGTGCGGACTCGGGGTTCTGGAACGGCAAGATCATGGCCCGCCTGCAGCGCGCGGGCTGGACGTACTCGATCGGGGTGCGCCAGCAAAAGCACGTGAAGACAGCGATCGCGGCGATCCCTGAGCAGGACTGGCAGACGCTTGAGGACTACCCCGACGGCGGTGAGGCGCAGATCGCGCAGACGATGCTCGGCCGCCAGCGACTGATCGTGCGCCGCACCCGGCTGGTTGGCGCGCAGGCCGAGTTGTGGCCCGGCTGGCGGCACTTTGCGTTCTTGACCAACCGCGTCGACGCGATCGAACTCGTGGAAGCAGAGCACCGCCAGCACGCCGTCGTGGAACTCGCGATCCGCGACCTCAAAGACCAGGCGTTGGCGCACTTCCCGTCGGGCAAGTTCCTCGCCAATGCCGCGTGGGCGGTGATCGCCGCGCTCGCGCACAACCTGCTGCGGTGGACCACCCTGATCGGGCTGCCTGACACCACCGTCCCGACCGCGCGCACCTTCCGCCGCCGGCTGCTGACCGTGCCGGGACGGATCACCCGCACCGCCCGCAGAGTGACACTCCGGATGCCCGCCCGGTGGCCATGGGCCACGCAGTTCCTCTAAGACAGGCCCGGAAATCGAGACCTCCGAGGAATCGGGGGTTTCGTGGTTAAGGCGTCGATCGCGTTTGATCTCGTTTGACAGGGGGGGGAATCGTTCGGGCTGGGGGCTATACGTTGTATGACCGAACACAGCGCAGCAGCCCCAGCCCCGCTCGATCACTTCGTCGTCGAGATCCTCGAGTGCGGAGCCGTCCTCAGCCAGATGATCAGCCATATGGTCCGGTTCGAAGCCTCCGGTCGATCCGCTCCCGACGCCGCCCCGATCCCCGACGTTGCTCACTCGCTCATCCGCGACGTGCTCGGTGGCGTCGCAACGCGTTACTCAAAGCGGGACATCGGGGTCGCCGCCGCGATCGTGAAAGCGGCGACCGATGCGATCGTCGAGGAGATCTTCTTCGTCGAGCCCGAGTTCATCGATGAAGCGATGGGAGGCGCTCCGGAGCTGAACTAACGTTGGCCCAGGGCGCTAGCGCGACTTTGGCCGAGTGATCACCAGACCGCCCTATCGCCGGGCGGTCTCGGTACCTCGCGCGAGCACGACCGCGATCGCCTCAACATCGTCGAGCCGTCCGCTCGCGACGTCGATGATCAGCTCGTAGGCATCCTCGTTGGTGAGCGTGAGGCGCATCCCATTCAGGCCATAGAACGTGATGGTTGCCGCGAGAGCGAGTCGCTTGTTGCCGTCGACCAGGGCGTGATTACGAGCGAGCGAGTGAAGCAGCGCTGCGGACTTCTCATGAATCGTGGGATAGGCGTCCTTCCCGAATGCCGACGCTCGCGGGCGGGCAAGCGCGGACTCGAGAAGACCCAGTTCGCGCACGCCCTGCTGCCCCCCAAGAGCCCGCTCCGCGACATAGAGCAGCTCCTCGAGGGTGAGAAAGATCACTCGCCCAGACGCCGCAACGCCTCGGCGAAGCGGGGGAGCTCCTCATCGAGGACTTCGTCCAAGAGCTCCCGCCGGCTGGTGCGATCGATGTAGTCCCGGACCGCCTCGCGGGCGACCTCCTGCATCGAGCGCCCCTCGCGTTGGGCGCGCAAGCGCAGCGCGTCGGTCTCCTGGTCGCTCAGCCGAAGTGTCATCGCCATGGGCGTGGATGGTATCAGCCCTGATACCACTCGTCCGGCATCGTCGGGCCTAATAACCCGAAGGTCGCGGGTTCGGGTCCCGCCCCCGCTACTCCCGGCCGACAAGGAGTGGGACTCGCCAGAGCCCCGCACACCGGCCGACCGAGGCTACCGCTCGACTGTCCTCCGCCAGCGCCCACACTTGCTCGTCGGTCTGATTCCGGTTAGAACATAGGCACGGTCCGACGTCTGATTGCGCCCACGGCTCTGCTCCTCGCGTTCTGCCTGCCCGCCCCGGCCCGGGCGGCGCCGACAGACATTGCTCGGTACGTCCTGCCGCCCGGCAACTACGGCGGTATTCCGACTGGTCCGCACTCGCTCGACCAGCTGCCTCTGTACTCGGGGCTAACCCCGCTGCGGCGGAGCGTCTCGATGGCGGACGTGCGGCGCTTCTACCTGCCGATGAACTTCGCCCCGATCGGAGCGACCCGGATTGAGCCTGTCGGGCGGCGTGACGTGACGGTCACCTACGACGCGTATGGGATCCCGCACATCAAGGGCAAGACGCGCGCCGGGATGATGTTCGGTGCGGGCTGGGTCATGGCCAGGGACCGCGGTCTCCTCCTGCAGTTCGGCCGCAACCCGGCGCGGGCTGCCGTGGCTGACATCCCCGGTCTCGACGCCTTTTCGCTTGTCACGAGCGCCACCACCTTCGAGCCGAGCCGCGAGGCCGAGGCTCTCGTCACCCAGCAACGCCAGGAGCTGGTCCGGGCCTACGGGGCGGAGGGGCGGCAGATGCTGGTCGATATGGCGAACTACACCGATGGGCTCAATGCCTATTACGGCGCACATCACCTCGCGATTCCCGGGGGCCGCCCATTCGACGCCAACGACGTGATCGCGGTGACCGCGTTCATCGGCTCGATCTTCGGCAACGGCGGGGGTGATGAGCACGAGAACTCAGACCTTCTCGCGCGGCTCGAGCAACGGTTCGGTATCGGGCGCGGGCATGGGATGTGGAGCGACGCGATGGAGGCAAACGACCCCGACGCACCGACCACGACGCACAAGTTGTTCCCCTACCCCACGCTCACGGGGGGGAAGGTACGCGGCTCGGTCGTCATCGATCCGGGATCGATCGAGCTTGCGCAGGATCCGCGGACTGGCGCCAAGCGGACAAGGGAGCCCGCTCGGCGTCACGCCTCGAACTGGCAGCTGGTTGCGCCGGGGCGCTCGGCCCCCGGGCGGCCGATGGCCGTCATGGGGCCGCAGCTCGGCTACTACTACCCGGAGATCGTCTACCAGGAGCAGCTCCAGGGCCCCGGCATCGACGCGCAGGGGGTCGCCGCATCCGGCATCGGGCTGTACCTCCTGATCGGGCGGACCCGTGACTACGCGTGGAGCCTCACCTCCGCCAGCAACGACAACGAGGACGTGTTCGCGGAGAAGCTCTGCGTCCCCGGTGGTGGTACGCCCACGCGCGCCACCCGCTTCTACGTGTTCGGCGGACGCTGCCGGGCGATGCGGATGTTCGACGCCGGGCGCCTCGGTAACAAGGAGATCATCTTCCCGATGACCGTGCATGGGCCGGTGATCGGGACCGCGACCGTGCACGGCAAGGCCTACGCGCTTACCCGGAAGCGCTCGACCTACGGGCAGGATGTCCTGTCTCTCGGGGCGCTCAAAGCGATG
Source organism: uncultured Solirubrobacterales bacterium (assembly GCA_963770735.1). Lineage (GTDB taxonomy): Bacteria > Actinomycetota > Thermoleophilia > Solirubrobacterales > Solirubrobacteraceae > Palsa-465. Next base: position 26,348 of record CAVYRB010000005.1, read on the forward strand.
ACAGAGGGCCGCGGCACGACGCCTCAGCGGTTCTGGAGCTTCGCCAATCGCTTCGGCTTCACGTTCAACTGGGGTTACGTCTCGCGGACGGCGACGTCGTTCTTCTCCTCGGGACGGCTCCCGATCCGCGCCCCGAGGCTGGACCGCCGCTTGCCGACGCTCGGCACCGGTGGGTTTGAGTGGCGCGGGTTCCTCCCCGAGCTCGCCCATCCGCACGACATCGGAGGCCCGAACAGCCTGCTGCTCAACTGGAATAACAAGGCCGCACCGGGGTGGATGCACGGTGACGACCAGCACCTGGGCTCGGTGCAGCACGTCGAGCTCTTCGGACCCTGGCCTACCCATCCGCGAGTGAACGACGTGGTAGGCGTGATGAACAAGGCCGCCACGCAGGACGAGACGGGTGTCCTGGTGTGGCCGGTCGTCCGCGCCATGCTGGCCCGCGGCCGGGCGCCTGATGCGGCAACGGCGCGCGCCATCGTGCTGATCGACGACTGGGTGCGCCACGGGGCACCTACGGTCGGTACCCCGCCTGGTGGCCTGATCCCTTACGCCGGCGCGGCGCTCCTGAACGCCGCCTGGCCGCACATCTTTGACGCCGTCATGCGCCCGCGGCTCGGCACGTTGCTCGAGGCCTGGACAAACCTCCTCGGCATGGACCCCTCGTATGTGGACAAGGACCTGAAGACGCAGCTCGGACGCCCTGTGCTCGCCCCCTACTCGGTTCGCTACTGCGGGCGCGGCAATATCCCCGCCTGCGCGCGCTCCCTGTGGCTGGCGATCAAGGCCGGACGCGCGGACGTGGTCAGCCAGCATGGTCCCAACGAGTCGACCTGGCGCATCGATCAGGGTCGGACGGGGTTCACCCCGAGTCTCATCCCCACCACCTTCCCAACCACTAACCGGCCGACCTACCAACAGGTCATCTCGCTGGCGCCGCCCACGCCATCGGGGCCGAGGCCAGTAGCGCCGAGGCCAGTAGCGCCAACGAGCGGGCGAGGCTGACCGGGGCCCCGGCGCGGAGGGCGAGCGTGCCCCTCGTGACACGCAATCCCACGACCTCTTGGTGCCCGGGGAGCTTCCAGGGAGCGATCAGTACTCGCGAGCGCTGTAGGGGTCCACGCGCCGGCCGGCTTGAGGATCCATTAGAGCAACCGACTGGCCGGCCCCCTGCGATCCCGACGGCGGTGAGAGCTGGCGGCACTTCGTCGGCTTCCGCGCCGTGGGACGGGGTGCGGGAGTTACGCCGTCGGGCCCATAACCCGAACCTCACCCAGAACGCAGGCAGGCAGCCGCGGTCGCTCCAGGCAGCCGCGGGCCGTATTCATCAAGGCGTTGCCTCTAGGTCGCCCCAGCCTTCCGGACCCCACGGCGCGCGGGCGTCGAGCGCTTGCTGTTGCGCGAACGCGTGGGCGTCTTGGCCGGACGCCCTGGGGTCAGCCGTTGGAGTGCGGCGACCTCGCGCTCGTAGTCAGCGATGATCGTCTCGGGGTCGGGGACGAGCCCGGCGTCAACCTGGAAGCCGACGGTTACGCCGCCGTTGTAGCTGAAGATGCTCATTCCCATCCCGATCGTTCCCGTCGCCGGCACCCAGCCGACTACGCCGGCCAGCTTCGTGCCGGCGAAGTAGAGCGGCTCGCGCGGGCCGGGGACGTTTGTCATGACCGCGGTCGTCTTCGAGGCGAAGACGTCGAGCAGTCGCTGCTCGATCTGCGGTGGCGTCAGGCCGAGCGCTTCGAGGATGCCGTACGACAAGACGCCCTCGGGCGTGTGCTTGATCGCCTCCATCCGGCGATGCACTTCGGTGAGTCTGGCGGCGGGATCGGAGATTCCGACGGGCAGTGTCAGGTAGACGACCCCGAAATGGTTGCCGAGCTCACGCGGGAGCGGCTTGTCGAGCGGGCGCAGGTTGAAGGGAACCATCGTGCGGATCTCTTCGACGAGGCTGTGGCGGCGGCTGAGGTAGCGGTGCAGGGCGCCCGTCATCGACGCGACCAGAACATCGTTTACGGTGGTCTCGGTCGCGTGGCCGATCGCCTTGATCTCGTCGAGCGGCATCGGGTCAGACCAGGTCACCTTTCGCGCGACCCCGAGCTTGCCGCTGAGGACGGTCTTGGCGTCGGAACCGGTCAGGAGCAGCTTTGCGAGCGCACGTGCATCGGCAACGCCGCGTTCGGCGAGCGCCGTCAGCTCGGACGCGGGGTGCGTGAGGATCTCGGTGCCCTCGTGCATGCCCCCTTTGGCGAGCTGTGCACCGACCTTGACCGGCGCAGCGACCGAGCCGAGCATGCTGCGCCCGCCCTCGCCGTCCTGGGGCGCCGCGATCCCGGCGTCGGGATGCGCATCGGTGAGTGACAGTAGGACGCGCGAGAGGGCGATCCCGTCGGCGATGCAATGGTGCATCCGCGAGATCATCGCCATCCCATCGCCGTAGCCCTCAACGAGATAGGTGTCCCACAGCGGCTTGGACCGGTCCAGCGGGGTGACCATCAGGTCGCTGACTAGCCGTTCGAGCGCCGCCTTGTCGCCGGGCGCGGGAAGTGCGATGTGATGGATGTGACGGTCGAGGTCGAAGTTAGGGTCATTTTCCCATGAGGGAACCCCGATCCCGAGACGCGGCTCGACGATCCGCTGATGAAAGCGCGGGAAGCGCTCGACGAGCCGCGCGCGGAGGATCTCCTTTGAGCGCTCGAGGTCAACGGGTTCGTCGAACCAGAGCACCGAGTTCACGACCATCAAGTTCGTCGGCCGGTCCATATGTAGCCAGGCCGCGTCTGCGTTGTTCATTCGCTGCGCGCTCATCGTTCGTCCTCTCTCATCCGTCATAGAGGCCGTTGAAGACGTCCTCGTACTTGTCGTAAATCACCGTTCGCTTGACCTTCAAGGTCGGGGTGAGCTCCCCGTTCTCCTGGGTGAGCTCGCGGTCGAGGATCGCGACGCGCTTGATCTGCTCGATGCGCGCGAAGCGCCGGTTGACCTCGTCGATCACCTTCTGGATTTCGGCGAGCACACGCTCGTCGCGGACCATCGAGGCCATATCGTTCGAGACGCCGAGCTTGTCGGCGAGCTTCGGCGCCTCCTCCGGATCGAGCGTCAGCAGCGCGACCAGGTACGGCCGGTTATCGCCGTAGACGACAGCCTCCGAGATCCAACGGGTCTGCCTGAGCGCGTTCTCGATGTTGGCGGCGCTGATGTTCTTGCCGCTCGAAGTGATGATGAGGTCCTTCTTGCGGCCGGTGATCGACACGAATCCGTCGGCGTCGATCGAGCCGAGGTCGCCGGTGGCCAGCCAGCCGTCCGGAAGCGTCTCGCGCGTGGCTTCCTCGTTCTTGAAGTAGCCGGCGAAGATGTTCGGCCCCCGGGCCAGCAGCTCGCCGTCGGCGGCGATCCGCATCTCTAGACCGGGCACGGGCCTTCCGACCGTGCCCATCTTCATCTCGAGATCGGTGTTGATCGTGCCGGCGGCACAGGTCTCCGTCATCCCCCAGGCTTCCACCAGCAGGATTCCGCAGGCGTCGAAGAACTCGAGCACCTCACGCGCGGTCGGAGCCGCGGCGGTCACGGCGAGCTCCAGCCGACCTCCGAACAGGTCGCGAACCTTCGAGTGCACGAGCCGGTCGGCGACCCGGTGCTGGAGCGCGAGCACGCCTCCTGGCGTGCGGCCGCTGCGTTCGAGCTCGCGCACGCGATGCCCGACGCCGAGCGACCAGTTGAAGATCGCGCGCTTGAGCCGCGGCTGATCGGCGATCCCGCTGGTCGCAGCGGTGTAGATCTTCTCCCACACGCGCGGCACCGACGAGAAGTAGGTGGGACGGGACTCCCTGATGTCGTCGAGCAGACGCAGGGGGTCACGCTGCCAGTAGATGATCGTGCCACCGAGATCCAGCGTGAACACCTGCGTGATGCGGGCAAACACGTGGGCCAGCGGAAGGAACATGAAGAAATCGATCGGCGCGTCCGTGCGCGTCAGGTCGAGGCGCTCCTCGAGCGCGCGGGTGGCCTCCATGAAGTTCTGATGCGTGAGGATGCACGCCTTCGGGGGGCCCGTCGTCCCCGACGTGTAGACCAGGCTCGCCATGCTGTCGGGAGCCACCGACGCGACGCGGTCGTCGACCACGTGATCGGGGACCGCGGCTCCGAGTTCGACCAACTGCTCCGTGCTGATCGATCCCTGGCCTGCGTCGGCGAAGGCGATCACGTGCTGCAGGTCCGGGCAGTGGTCGCGGATCTGCTCGATCTTCGCGAGCTGGGAAGCGTCCTCACAGAACACAGCCCGCGCCTCCGAGTGACGGAGCACGTACTCACACTCTTCGGGGGAGTCGGTCTGGTAAATCGGGGCGACCACGGTACCGGCGCAGAAGCTGCCGGCATCGGCGATCGTCCACTCGGGCCGGGTGTCGGACAGGATCGATACCCGCTCGCCGGCCTCGACGCCGAGCGCGATCAGTCCCTTGGCGATGTCCCGCGCGGATTGCACCAGCTCGGGATAGCCGATCTCCTTCCAGGTTCCGTCCTGCTTGTAGCGCAGCGCGACACCGTCACGGTCGTGCGCGCGCAGGATCATCTCTCCAAGGGTCTGCGCCCCGGTCGACAGCTCCACGGCCGAGTGCTCCGCCCCAGGCACAGTCACCGCGGAGGGCGAGGGCGCGAGTCCGGCGGGTGCTGACGCCATCCGTGTAATCGGGCCGCTGGTCATGTCTTCCTCCTTCGGGCCGGCTGGGCGCCGCCGCGGTACGACACGGCGGCGAGTAAGCCAATCCTCCTGCGCCGCTCCGCCACAGCGCATCGGCAATGCCCCCCAGAACGCACTGCGGCGTTCTACGACCGTCGGTAGTGCCACGACAGATCTCGCGCCCCTAGAGGCAACGCGTGCGCTTGCGCGCCGCGTAAGCGTCATCAACGCGGGTCGGGCTCAGCAGCGATGCCGTGGCAGTGTGTTGCCAAGCGGCACGCACAGCGTCGAGTACGCCGGCGGTCGTCTTGTCAGCAGCATCCAACGGAAGACGCTGCCGTTGAACGTGTGCGCCGAGACCGTCACCTCAAGGGTCTGGCCTGCCCGCAGCCGCAGGGCCGGGAAGCCGAGCGCGTGGCGCACGTCCAGCGCGGCCGTCTTGGGTCTGAAGTTGCGAGAACCGAACGGGCAGCCCGGGCCCGAGCAACGCACGCGGACGACGGCCTTCGCGGGCAGCCGTCGAACCGTCAGCGACCGCATCGTGACCTGCGATCCGTGAACCGACCAGATGGCCGACGCGCGCGCCGGGTCAGTGAGACCCAGCTGGTGCAGGCCCCAGGGCGGATTCGCGTTGACGATCCGGCCCGGTTGGCAAGACGCGACGAAGCTCGCGAACCGGCTCGCAGGGTCATGGGCGGTGATCGTGTAGACCCCCGCAGGCACCCCGGTCCAGACAACGCCGCCGTCCTTGGACGAAACGGTCTGCGCGGGGTCGGGAATGACGTTCGCGTTGAAGTAGGTCGGCTTGGGAAGCGTCGGTTTCGCCGTCGCGGTCGCCCCGGCGACGCCGTGCGCGCCGTAGGCGATGAACCCCGCGTAGTCGAGATCGCGGACGTTCCGCGTGCTGAAGGTCGAGACGATCGCACACGCAACGGGATTGCCTCGCTTGTCGACCGGAACGTTCAGCAACGCAACCAACCCGCTGTAGACGGGATCCGACGGAGTCTGGAAGTTGACGTTGGCGAAGTCCTCGCCCGCCGTCTTGAACGTCTGCAGATAGATCGTGTGGTACCCGCTGGCCTGGATGTATGGCGTGACCGAGGCCCGATCGGGCACCGTGAGGTCATACGTCCCGTCTCGCCGGACCACCGCCTTCAGTCTCGGGAACTCAGCAACGCGAATCGTCGCGCCGTGCAGGAGAGTGTGGACGCTGTTGAACTCGTACGCGGTGCCGCGCAGATGCACAGTCGGGGGCGTTGCCGCGCCGGCCGCGAGCGCCCCGTAGGCGCCCCCGGCCACGGCCGACACGACGACGGCACCCACGACGGCAAGCATCGCGCGTCGGAGACGACCAACCGGATGCATCACTCACAACCTCCTGAGAACGAGAACCCTGCAGTCAGGCGACACTAGACCGCTCCGCCCGGCGGACCGTCCGCAGCGGCCCACACCGCCCGCTGGAGAACTACGGACTGCGCGCTCAGCAGCGTAAGGGGAGGCAGCTCCCCACGAACTGAAGCTGATTCCCGACCTGCTGGGGGAACAGGCTGAACCCGAACACGCCGAACAGCGGACGGTCCGCGACCAGGCGCGTGCCGCCAAACGAGAAGCTCATCAGGAATGTGGGCGGGTATGCGACGTAGGTGGAAGGCGGGAGTCGGAATCTCAGCGAGACCGTGCCGCCGGCGCCGACGCGTGTCCGTAGGTGCACGATCCGCTCGCGCTTGTCGGTGCGTTTGATCACGACGCTCAGATTGCCGCCGGCGCCGAGCGGCGAGGTGATGCGGCCGGTGAGCTTGAACACCGGCCCGTAGGAGTTGAATAGACGCCAGGTTCTGAGCTGCGGGTAGAAGCCGGTTTGGACGACCTCGGTCGGCGTCGGCGCGCTCCATGGCCCCGGCTGCTCGCCGCCCCCGACACTGCGCGCGATGCATGCGTAGCGGCCGGGCTGCTCGAACAGGTTGGCGGCGTGCATCCTCCAATGCGGTGTCTCGTAGCCGTTACCACCTTGATGGATGACCAGGCTGCCCGTGAGCGTCCCATCCGGGGCTGGACGCGGGTCACGCGCGCAGGTGATGTCGGTGCCGCCGGCGCCGAATGCCGGCGACACGACGATCCCGGCAAACGGGTCCCTCGGGTTCGGATCCGCTGTCACCATGTGCCCGACGAATCGCAGCCCGGTCGGGGCCGACGCCGTGAACGTTCCGGTGGTCGTCGGTCCGGAACCACAGTTGGTCCCCATGTCGCCGTTCATTGCGGGGGTGGCCGTGACCGAGATCGAGTACGTACCGTCGCCCTGATAGCGGACGTCCTCCGGGCCGTTCTGGCTGGCTGGGACGATCTGACCGGCGGTTCCTTTGACCTCGGGGCAGATCGAGGTGTAGACGTCGGGCTGCTTCAGCGGTCCGCTCGGGACCGAGTTGACCCGAACGTTGATCCGTTGGGTGTTGCCGGGCTGACCGGTGTCCTGGAGACGCACGCCGATCAGGTAGCGGTTGACCGAATGCATGCCCGCGCTGGACAGCGGGATCCAGTTGCCGACCGGCTGGTTGCTCGGATTCTCCTCCTGCAGGAAGACCTCGGGTGCCGATAGCGCTTGCGCGGCCGGCGCAGCCAGCAGCCCCGCGCTCAGCACGCCCACTGCCATCGCCAGCCGCTTGCGGAGCCCGGTCCACAGAAGCCCCATGACCCGCGATTATCTCGGTCTCACAGCGCGGATACAAGCACCGGCGCCGGAGCGGACGGCCACGCCTGCCCGGTGCGCCGATAGCGCTGGTGGTCGGTGCCGCGAGGCTATTTGACCAGTCGGCGGTAGAGCGAGGCCCAGTCGCTCGCGATCTCGCGCTGGGCGGTCGCCAGCGGGATCTCACCGCCACAGACCATCTCGCGTAACCGGTTCTCGAGCTCGTCCTTGGGGTTGGGGGAGGCGCCCGGCTCGGGCCAGAGGTTGCGCGGGTCATTCGGCGCGCCGCCCAGCTCGAGTGGCACTAGGTGGTCGTACTCGTAGTCGTGCAGCGGGCCAGCATCGCCGTAGGCGGCGAGGCTGGCCCGCTTCTCACGCTCCGTGATCGACTCGTGCGGGCGCACCGTCCTGGTGTAGCCGTGGCTGCAGATCGTCGACCGGATGTTGGCCTGAGTCACCACGGGGCTGATCGCGCCCGGGGTGCAGTGGGGGTCGGGCAGCGAGAACGGCCCCGAGCCACCCGCGTGACAGGAGCCGGGCTCTGGCTGGGGCTGGACCACGGTCGAGCTCGCCCTGCTCACCGGCAGTGCGACCCGTGATCGGGCCGGTGAACGCCGCCGCCGATGGGGGCGAGCGGAGGAGCGGTGAGCGCTCGGCGCAGCAGCCGTTGCGGTCGGCGCCGGGGCGGTCAACGCACTCGTCGACGTGCTCGAACAACCAGCGATGACCGCCGCAGACACAACCGCGGCGAAAGTCACCGCCGCGCAGCCGAAAGCGCAACGTTCCATTGCCCGGATCACTCATCGGGACGCTAGTTCGCGGTCCGGCGGATCCATCGCCGGCCGGGCCGGCGTCTGAAGGGTCGGCTCTTGCTCCGCCTGTTGAGCTCTGGCGGGATGGATGGTGGCGGGGGTATCGTCTGCACGGTGAAGGCTCGCCCAGCGCTGATCGAGTTTCCGGCCGATGACCCTGAGCGCGCTCGGCGGTTCTGGTCGACCTTGCTGGGGGCCGCAACTGGCGGCCCGCACGGAGGGCGAAGGTGAGGGCTGGCAGACCCGCCAATCGACGCCCCTTGTCGGCGTTCATGTCCGCGGCCGTGGCCCGGGGGATTCGTTCTCGTTGCCCTATTTCGAGGTGAGCGATCTCGACGCCGCGCTCGAGCAGGTCACAGCACTTGGAGGCACCGTCGTGCATCCGGGGTCGCAGTGGGCGGTCTGCAAGGACTCCGAGGGAAGCCCGTTCGGATTGGCGCTCGGCGCGAAGGTCTCCTAGCGCGCCTGAAGGCTCGGGGCGCGGCACAGCGTTTGGACCCGCGGGCCGCTGTCGCCTGTTGCGGCCACTCGGGATTGCTCCCTTGGGGACTTCTGCGCGACAGGGAGGGTTACCGGACCTGACGTCACCACCCGTGAGTGCCCCGCGGCCCCTTGAACGGCCCGATCAGCTCGGCGGTGATCCAGCCTCCGTAGAAGTCGCCTTCCTGGGCTTGAACGCGCTCCTCGTCTAACCAAGCCGCGTCGACGCGACCCGGGTAGAAGGCGACGTGATCGCGCAGCGCCTCGTATCCGAGTCGACGGGTCCGGGTAGGTCCAGGCGACCGCCTCGAATCGCCGGTCGTGAACGACCGCGTCCAGGTACCGCGCTGCGCCCTTGAATTCGCACCACGTCGAGCGTGCGTCGCTCCCGGCCAGGAGCTCCTTACGGACGTCGGCCGCCGGGACGTAGATCGTCGGCGGGTGGCTGGTCTCGAGCACCCGCAGCGCGCGAATGGAGTCGGCCAATACCTCCCCGACCAGCTCGATTCTGACGCGACGCTTGCAGGGCAAGACGGCGGGCGGGCGGGGGTAGTCCCAGACTTGCTCCATCCTCAGTTCCGGCGGTCCGGGGAGCCTCTGGCTGCCAACGCCGCCGGCCGCTCGGGGTCTTCTGCGACCGCACGCCGGAGCGCTTCGTCAAAGCTGATCGGCTCGATGTCGAACAGCGCCATTCCGGAGGGGTCGGTGACGACCGTTGGCACGGCGAGCCCTTCGATCAATGGCCTTGCGACCCCGGCGTCGACGGGCGTGACGAGCCCGATCCACAATGAGGAGAGCCACGGAGTGATCAGCGGCACCGGGATTCGCGGCCGGCGACGGAGGCCGAGGACTTCGGCCATCCGGTCGAGCATCTCGCCGTACGTGAGGACGTCGGGGCCGCCGATCTGAATCTCCCTCCCCGCCGACGCTTCGACCTTCAGCGCCTCGATCAGATAGCTCAGGGTGTCGTCGATCGCGATCGGCTGAGTCGCGTTCTTGAGCCACGCCGGAGCGATCATCGCCGGCAGCCGCTGCACGAGGTAGCGCAGCGTGCGATAGGACTCGCTCTGCGGCCCGACCACCATTCCGGCGCGGAAGTAGGTGAGCGGGGGGCCCTCCTCGCGGAGCGCGAGGGCGGTCTCATGCCGGCTGCGCAGATGCTCGGACTGCGGTCGGTCACCGAGACCGCCGAGGTAGATCACGCGCTCGATCCCCTCCGCCCGCGCCATCCGCGCGAACGCCGTGGCGGCCGCCCGCTCGCTGGCGGCGAAGTCCTTGGGTCCACCTCGACCCATCGAATGGATCAGGTAATACGCCACGTCCACACGCTCACCCGCGCCGCGGAGCGTTTCCGGGCGCAGCACGTCACCCTCGTGCAGATCGAACCCAGCGCGCTCGAGCCCGCGGGCGCGAGCCCCGCCGCGGTCGCGCACCAGGCATCGCACCTCCCGTGCGGAGCTTGCCAGCCTGGCGGCGAGGCGACCGCCGATGAATCCCGTCGCGCCGGTTACGAGCACCCTTTCGGCCATGTCACGGTGCGGTGGGCGACGGTGTCGGCGCGAGCGAGGCGGCTAGCCGCTCCGCCTTCTGCTCCTCGAAGCCGCCGACTTCGCTGGCAAGTATCCGGCCGGAGCGCTCGACGAGCAGCACCGCGATCGTGTCGGTGCCGGCAAGCCCGAGGTTGTCAACGACCTTCCCGACGTCGGTGTACACGGTGATCGTGCGAGCGCGGGCGGAGGCATCCGGGATCCCGCGCGTCATGCCACCGTCAATCAACCACCGCGCCGGACCGTACGCGGATGAGAGCACCGGCAATTCGTACACCGCGACGTCGGAACGGTGCTGCTCGAGATCGATCAGCCACGGCAGCCACTGGTCGACGAGGCGCTGCTGCTCGCGGCGGAAAGCGACGACGAGGAAGTTGTGCTGCTTGGGGAGCTCCGCCGGCAGCTCGTACTCCTTGCCGTCGAGAGCGCGACCGGACAGTGCACTCAGCGTCTGCGGCTGCGAGGGGGCGAGTGTTCGTCGGAGACCGGTGAGCGCGCGATCGCCGACACGGTTGAACGCGAGCGCCAGCACCGGATCGGCGATCCTGAGCAGGCCTCTCAGCGCGAGGTCGGCGTCGTAGGTGACGCGCGTACCCGTGGCGGTTGACTCGAACGTGATCCTGTCCCGCGAGACCACGGTGCCGTTCTCGCCGAGGAACGCAACCGCATGCGGCGGGTCGTACTCGACGATCCGGTAGGTGAGCTCGTTCTTGCGGCCGAGGAACGCCGCGACCAGCCGGAACTTGGTTCCCTCGCCCATCGCTTGACCGTTCAGACGCTCCGCCTCGACCACACCGGGATCCCATTCCCGGGTTGTCGAGAAGTCGCTGAGGTAGGCAAATACGTCCTCAAGGGGTCGCCGGATGTCGATCGATGCTCGGTAGTGGGCCATCAAGATTCTCCTACAGGAATCGAAGTCGACGAGGTCGAAGCGGACGCATCGCGCCAGCCGCTGAGGCGTACGCACTCGGCGAGGAGCTGGTCGCGCTCCTGCCGCGTCTCTCGTGTACCTCGGAACCGGTGCGTGGGACGCGGTCGGCGGTCGTGCCATAACCGGCCAGAGCTGCGGCCCGGTTCGGCGGCGGCACCGAGCCAGACGATCGTGTCGGCGCCCTCCTCCGGCGTCCTCAGCAGGGGTCGTGTCACCCGGTAGAAGCCAGGCAGCGAGGATTGCACGCCGGGAGTGTCAGCCCACCCTGGGTGCATCGAGTGGACCACGACCCCGGTGCCCGCCAGCTGCTCTGCCCAGAGCTCGGTCAGGATCACCTCGGCGCGCTTGGTGCGCGCGTACGCCTTCGGTCCGTCGAAGTCCCCGCGCTCGCTCTGCAGGTCATCAACCCTGAGCCTCTGCGTGTACATGCCACCAGAGGACACGTTGATGATCCGCGCCGGGGCGCTTTCCCGGAGCAGCGGGAGGAGCAGGTTCGTCAGCAGAAACGGGCCGACCACATTGGTCGCGAGCGTGAGCTCGATCCCATCGGCCGAAACACCGCGCGCGTCGGTCATCAACCCGGCGTTGTTGACGAGCACGTCCAGGCGCGAGACCTGATCTCGAAAGCGTCCAGCGAACTGCCGCACCGACTCGAGATCGCTGAGGTCGCAGAGCCCCACGTGCACGTAGCCGCGACCGGACCGCTCGAGAATCCTCGCGCGCGCCCGCTTGCCGCGCTCGGCGCTGCGGACGACGAGCCAGACGGAGGCACCCAGACGTGCAAAGCCCTCAGCCGCGGCCAGACCAAGCCCCGAGCTCGCGCCCGTGACCAGCACCACCTTGCCGTGCATCCGCTGCAGCTCGTTCGCGGCCCATCCCCGGCTGCGGATCCGATAGCCGACGTTCGTGAACCCGGCAACCACGGTGCGGTCGAGGACGTCATCGAGCAGCGGGTTGATCATGCGCTCAGCGAGAGGTTGGGCTGCTGGCTGCGGGCAGAGCCCGTCCGGTAGGTGCGTGAGGCGAGCCGCGACCGGGGCTTGGTCAGCAACAGCTGGACGTCGCAGATCCGGCGCTCCGCGAAGCCGGCTTCGCAGTAGGCGAGGTACAGCGTCCACAGCCGGCGGAAGCACTCGTCGTAACCGCGCTGCGCGAGTTCGTCGGCGTGGGCCGTGAAGTTCTGGCACCAGCGCCGGAGCGTCTCGACGTAGTGTGGCGTCAGGTCCTCGAGCCCCACCGCCTGCAGGTCGGTTCGCCGGGCCACGTTGCGGGCGATCACCTCGAGCGAGGGCAGGCATCCGCCGGGGAAGATGTGGGTGTTGATGAACGACTTCGACGCCTTCTCGACCTCGTAGGCGCGGTCGTCGATCGTGATCGCCTGCAGCAGCATCGCGCCGTCGGGACCCAGCAGCTCCGAGCACTTGGCGAAGAAGGTGCCGAAGTGCCGCCAGCCGACCGCCTCGATCATCTCGATCGTCACGAGCTTGTCGTACCGGCCGCGTAGCTCGCGGTAGTCCTCCGTCAGCACCGTGACCCTGTCGCTCAGTCCCGCGCGGCGGACCTGTTCGACGGCGTAATCGTGCTGCTCGTGCGAGATCGTGGTCGTGGTCACATGGCAGCCGCGCGTGGCGGCGGCGTGGAGCGCGAACGCGCCCCAGCCCGCTCCGATCTCGAGCACCCGATCCCCCGGACCGAGGTCGAGCCGCTCACAGATGCGCTCGAGCTTCGCGACCTGCGCCCGCTCGAGCGTCATCCCGTCGTGCTCGAAGAGCGCACAGGAGTAGCTCATCGTCGGGTCGAGCATCCGCGCGAACAGCTCGTTCCCGAGGTCGTAGTGCGCGGCGATGTCGCGCCGGCGCCGGCGCTCGGTGCTCCGATGCAGATGCGCCCGGAAGCGCTGTAGCGGCCAGCGCACCGGCGCCAGACGCGAGCGGAGCCGGTCAAGGCCGCCGGCGTTGCGGGCCGCCAGCCTGATCAACGCCACCAGATCCGGCGAGTCCCAGAATCCTTGGGCAAAGGCCTCGGCCATTCCGCGGCTGCCGCGCAGCAGCATTCGCCAGGTACGCGAGGAGGAGATCTGGACGGTCGCAGTCGGTGAACCGGAGCCGAAGACGAGTCGCTCCTCGCCATCGACGACGATCAGGCTGCCGACCTTGATCCGCCGCAGCAGGGTCGACACAAGCCGGCGAGCGAGCCAGGCGCTCATGCCGCTCGCGCCCCCGGATGACGGTGGACGGGCACGCCCGCGAGCTTCAGCCCCAGCGCACGTGCATAGATCAGCGCCAGCACGCGGACGGTCGCGAGCGGGTAGCGCAGGGAGATCCTCGCCGTCGACGCCCGCGTCAGCTCCCGGCGGCGCAGCGACAGTGTCGCGTCGAAGACGGTGGCGCCCGCGCGGCTCGAGGCGATGTGGACCGACAGCGTCTGGGCGGGCGTCGCCGCTCGAGCGTCGTAGCGATGATCCATGCCCATGAATGGCGAGACGTGAAGGGCCTTGTCGAAATGACCAGCGAGCGCCGCAGACTCGCGCTCCCTGGCCTCGATCACGTAGGCGTGCCGTTCCCCCCAGGGGGTGTTCGTCACCTCCGCGATCAGCGCCTGCAGGCGCTCGCCGCCCGGCTCGAAGCAGTAGTAGAAGCTGACAGGGTTGAAGCAGTGCCCGAACGAGCGCAGCTGCGTCAGCAGCCGGATCGGGCCCTCGGGCCGCGCACCGGTCTGGTCCTCCACCGCGTCACGCACAGCGCGCTGCAGCGGGACGGCGGGATCGCCGAGGTAGTCGCGGCGACGGAAGCGCACCAGTCCAGGCCGGCGCGCGGTGAGCCGACCGTCAAGTAGCCCTGGGAGCTCGTCCAGGTCGAGGTAGGCCAGCGCCAGCCGATGGCTGAACTCGCGCTGGGGGTCGAGGCGCCGGTGGCGAATCGTGCCCTCGTAGATGCAGCTTGCGCTCACAGCCGCGCCCCGAAGCGCTCGCCCACCCGCAGCGCGCTGCGAACGCCGTCCTCATGGAATCCCCAGCCCCAGTAGGCGCCGCAGAAGTGCGTCCGGTTGTGCCCGTCGATCTCGCCCACTCGCGCCTGCGCCTTGACCCCCGCGGCCGTGAATACCGGGTGTGTGTAGGGGATCGTGCGGATCACGAGGGTCGGATCGATCGCCTCGGTGTGATTGAGCGTCACGCAGAACTCGCGCTCGGCGCGCAGCGACTGAAGCCGGTTCATGTGGTACGTGACGGTGGTAGCAGGCTTCGGTTCGGGCAGCAGGTGGTAATTCCAGCTCGCCCACGCGCGCCGGCGCTGCGGCAGCATCCGCACATCGGTGTGGAGCACTGCCTCGTTGTGCTGATACGGGATCGCGCCGAGGATCTCGTGCTCCCGATCGCCGGCATCGGCAAGCAGCGCCAGCGCCTGGTCGGAGTGGGTCGCCAGAACGACCTCATCGAAGCGCTCTGCTTCGCCACCACGCGGCTTGACCAGCACGTGATCAGGGTGGCGCGTGACGGCATCGACCGGCGTGTGCAGCCGCAGCCGTTCGCCGAAGGCTCGCGTCACGGCTTCCACGTACCGAGCCGATCCCCCCTGGACCGTCCGCCACCGCGGCCGGCCCCGGAACGACAGCATGCCGTGATTGTCGAAGAACTCCACCAAGAAACGGGCGGGAAGACTCCACATCTGGCGCGGCGCGGCCGACCACACCGCTGACGCCTGAGGCACGATCAGCCGCTCGGTGAACGCCCGCGAGAAACGATGACGCTCCAGCCAGTCTCCAAGTGAGACGTCCTGGGCACGATCGCCAAGCAACTCGCGAGCAGCGCGGTTGAACCGACCCAGGTCGGCGAGCATGCGGTGAAACCACGGGGTCAGGAGGTGGGCGCGCTTTGCGAACAGGCCACTGGGAGACGCACTGCTGTACTCGAAATCCCCGATCCCGTCGCTGACGCTGAAGCTCATCGTCGACCGCTGCCCGCCAACACCCAGGTGCTCGAGCAGCCGCTCGAAGTTCGGATAGTTGCGGTCGTTGAACACGATGAACCCGGTGTCGACGTGATGCGTCTCGTTCGGCGTGTCGACGCGGACCGTATTCGTGTGCCCGCCCGCATAGCCATTCGCCTCGAACACCGTGACGTCATGCGCCCGGTGCAGCAGATGCGCCACCACCAGCCCAGAGACCCCGGCACCCACCACCGCAACCCGCATTTAGCGATCACCCTTCGTCAAACCGGACCATCCTTCGACAAACATTGGACAAGCCATGGGCCCAAAGTACTGGGGGTACCATGCATCTGTCAAGAGTTTGTCTAAGGTACGTATAATGATTTCGTGTCGATCACCCCGGAATCACTGCGGATCGGGGAATTCGGCCGCCGCGTCGGTGTCAGCCCCCAGCTCCTGCGCGCGTGGGAGCGCCGCTATGGACTCCTTGAGCCGGTCCGTTCACCGGGCGGGTTTCGGCTCTACACGAGCGAGGACGCCGAGCGGGTCGCTCGCATGCGCCGAGGCCTTGACGAGGGACTGTCGGCGGCGGAAGCAGCGCGCGCCGCGTTGGAGAGCGCCCGACCTTCGGACGGCCTGCTCGAAGACGCAGTGGCGCGCCTGCTCGCCGCGATCCATGACTACAACGAGGGCGGTATTCACGCGGTACTCGATCGGAGCCTCGCGGCGTTCGGTCTCGAAGCAGTCCTGCGCGACCTCATCCTCCCCACCCTCAGTCGCGTGGGGGTGGAGTGGCGACAGGGCACCCTCCCGGTCAGCCAGGAGCACTTCGCCAGCAACCTGATCCGCGGGCGGCTGCTCGCGCTCGCCCGGCTCTGGGGCCGCGGCATCGGGCCGCTCGCGCTGCTCGCCTGCGCGCCGGGCGAGCAACACGACATTTCCCTGCTCGCATTCGGGCTCCTCTTGCGCTCCCACGGTTGGCGCATCCTCTTCCTCGGAGCCGACACGCCGATCTCGACCTTGACACAGACTGCGAAGACGACCCGACCAACGATCGCTGTGCTCACCAGCTTTGACCCAGCACTGCTGCAGGCGGAAGCGACAGGACTCCGCCGCCTCGCGAAGACGGCTCCACTCCTCCTCAGCGGACCCGGCGCATCCGACGCCCTCTGCGCCCAGCTCGGTGTACGGCGGCTCAACGGCGACCTCATCACAGCCGCAAACGAGATTGCTCGCCGCCCCAACGGCTGAAACGGACCGTGCGAGGCCACGTCTCGCGCGCGCCCGCGTGGCCGGCCTTCGTGCGACGCGAGCGAGCGGCTTACGCGGCGACGGCCCGCACGCGGACGTGGGGGCGGGCGTTGTTCACGTAGCCCTTCGGGTTCCACAGCGTCGCGTGGTCCTCAGGCTGCGTAGCGGCCGAGGAGTCCCAGGCACGGACGAGGATCTGGTGCTCTCCGGGCGCGAGGTCGACGGTCAGCCTCCACTGGCGCCAGGCCCACCGGCCGAGGTCCTCAAGCAGCTCGCGCCTGCGCCCAGCTGGCTCCGCCATCGATCGAGACGTCGACCCGCGCGACGTGCCGCTCCCCACCGGCGAACGCGTAACCGCGCACCTCGACCGGACCAGCCGCGACCGTCTCCCCATCGGCCGGAGACAACACGTCGGAGTTGAGCGCGACCAGGCCGAGCGGCATCCCCGCGCCCGGACCCGGTTTCCCGTCCGGCGGCAACAGCCGATATGCGACGTTCTGGAAGTACCCATCCCAGGGGCTCGTGCGGACCTCGATCCGCGCGAGCCATTTGACGCTGCGCGCGCCGATGTAGCCGGGCACGATCACGCGCAACGGCGCGCCATGAACGAGCGGGAGCGGCCGCCCGTTCATCCCCCACGCGAGCAGAACCTCGGGGCGGCACGCCTTGTCGAGCGGGATCGAGCCGCCAAAGCGCTGTGCGGGCTCCGCGTCCAAGCAAAGGTCCGCGCCGGCGAAGCCCACGTGCGCGGCCTCGCGCAACGGGCGAGCCAGCGCGAGCACGTCGGCCAGCGCGACGCCGGTCCACGTCGCGGTCCCAGTGGCGCCAGCACCCCACGGCTCCTCGCCCGAGATCTCGCGGATGGCCATCAGACCCGTGCGCCGGTTGCCGGCGCACTGCAGCGTCGCGGTGACCTCGCGCTCCGCGAACGCCTCGCGCAACGTCACCAGAGAAAGATCCAGCTCGCGCTCGACGACCCCGTGCACGTGCAGCCGCCACGCCCCGGGGTCGATCTCCGGCACCGCGGCGTGCCCACGCACGTAAAACGCGTCCGTCGCCGTCAGCGGACCCTCGCCCAAGACCGCCAACCCCGTCTCGGCGTTGAACGGCTCCTCCGCGTGCACCACCATGTCCGCGCGCTTCCCGTAGCGACCCACACGACAAGCGTACGGAGCGGCAGCTCAATCTCTCGATGGGGTACGCGGCGCAGGCCATCGGGACGGTGGTCGGCTTCCCGAACATCTGTCGCTGCGCGCGAGCGGGCGGTCGTGACTACCCAGCGGCACCAGGCGGTCGCGGTGCGCCAATCGGCGCGTTCGCGATCGCGCCGCAGTTTGAGCAAGTCCAGGCGATGGCCGACGGGTCGAGCTTGGTGAGAACCGGGCACTCCCACGTGTGCGGGGGACAGCTTCGAGCGTCCCGCTTGGACGTACGGCGTCCGGAAGCGAAGACCGCTCCGTTGAGCTTCAGGGTGGATCCAGGGGCTGTAGCCATGCGCCTCGTTCCGTTTCGGTACTCAGGAAGTCGTGGTCAGAGTGTTCGACACCGAGATCAACCCACCATCACGGCCGTGTGTGGATCGAGTAATAGAGGTGCGCTGTGCCGTGTTCCTGTGGGGCCGAGAGCTTCGATTGCGCCGCCTACGGGCTGCCCGGTGAGCGCTATCTGACCCTGAAGTCGGCGTTCTTGACAAGCATCAGCGCGTAGGCCGGCCAATAGGCGCCGACGCCGGGAGCGCCCTGCATCTCGAGGTCCGGCTGGTCGCTGCACCGTGCTCCCGATTCGCCCGGATTGCTGGTCCAGGCGAACATGTCGACGAGCGGAGAGCCGGTCCGGGTGCTTGGCGTCGGCCCGAGCCCGCGGCCTGTGGGGTTGCATAGGGTCTCCAGGCCGCTCTTGACGATGTTATGCGGATGTAGAGGGCCCTTTCCGTTCGTACCGGTGTTCACGACAAAGTGCTTTCCGCCGATCATCCTCGAGATCTGGGTTCCGTACTTGATCTCCTTGCTGGTCCAGTCGAAGTGCGTGGCGTTCAGGAGGAACCCCTGGATCCTGGCTACGCCCGCGCGCTTGAGCAGATTCGCTGCGTTACGCGCATGCAGCGCGTCGGCGGCTCCCGCGTCGAGGTAGACCACCAGATGCGGGTCGGTTGCGGTGAGGACGTTGATCGCGTCGCTTAGCTCGTGGATGCGGCTCGCCAGCCCCTGAGGGTTCAGGCACGGGCTCGTGATCAGGGCGTCCATTTCCAGGAATAGCACCGCGCGGTAAGAGCCGATCCCACGCGCGAGCCCGGTGATGAAGCTGTGGTAGGCGGCCTGGTCGGCGGGGGTGTCGCGCTTCCCGTTGTGCGTGCACTGGCCGTGGACGAGGCGGTAGGTGGCCAGCAGCGGCACGGTGCCCGGCGCCGTCGCGGCAGCACGGGCGAGATAGCGAGAGATTGCGATACCGATGCTCGGGACCCATTGAGTGCCCCAGCTGAAGCTGCCGAACCGCGCGGTCCCCGGCTCCCGGGCGATCACTCTCAGCGCGGGATAGCGCCTCGCCGCGTTCGCCGCCGGACTCTGCCGATCGACGAAGAAGCGCGCGCCCGCCAGCGGGTTGTGGCCCCCCGGGGCGACCGGCAAGTCGAGCGGATTCAGCGGGTCCCGGGATCTGATAGCGGGGTCGTTGAGGATCGTGACGACCGCCCTGGAAGGACTTGCGAGGCCGATCGTCCCCGGCCAGGTTGAGGGTCCGAATAGCGAAACGATGAACGACTTCGAGACCGTTTGAACGCCCAAGTCGACGATCGGCACGGTGACGTTGGCACGAGCTTGGCCAGCCGCGAAGTTCAACTGGCCCTTGACCGAGCCGAAGTCGGTCTTGTCCAGCGCGGTGCAGGGCGTTCCCCCGCAGTCGAACGCCCCGTGCGTCGCCGGGTTGTAGCCCATGCCGGATGTGATGTACCGGACCTGGGCCCCCTGCAGGACGGTCGTGCGCACGACCGTGATCCTCAGCTGGCGGTCTCGAGCGTGTACCGAGTACGTCGGCGAGCCGAACCGGAACCCGAGCGGATTGGATGTAGCCGAGACCCGCGTCGTGCGAGCCGGGCCCGGCGGTGTAGGCGAAGAGCGCGCGGGCCCTTTCGCCGTGCTGCCACAGCCACACAATGCGGCAGAAATCAGTGCCAGTGACGCCAAGGCTCCAAAGAGACGGAGTCGCGTCGATCGGAACGCAACCCACATACACCCGAAGATGGACCTGCACGCGGGCGTGCGCATCGAGACCCACTACGGCTCCCGGTTGGGGTTTCAGCGCAAGGTGCACTCCGTACTGCGACCGGATGGGGTTCGGCCTGCGCGAACCTACAGTGGCGGCATGAGTTCCTGGCGGCGACTGTGGGCAAGTTGGCATCGCGGGTGGCGGTTTGGTTTGCTGCCGGCGGTCGTCGCGAGCCTGGCTTTCGTCGCCGCGCCAGCGTCCGCGGCGAAGTCCGAGCACACCGTCAGGGTGATGACCCGGAACCTCTATCTGGGCGCCGATCTGGGGCCTGCGCTCCAGGCGACGAGCTTCTCGCAGCTAAATGATGCGGTCGGGGAGATCTTCAACCAGGTCAGGCAGAACGACTTCCGGGTCCGGGCGCACGGCCTCGCCAAGGAGATCCTCGAGACGAGTCCCGACCTTGTCGGCCTGCAGGAAGCCGCCCTTTGGCGCACCTCGCCGACCTGCAAGCTGTTTATCCCACCGGGTCCCTACACCGCGACGCACGTTGCCTACGACTACGTGAAGCTGCTGCTGGCGCAGCTCAACACAGGGAAGGAGCGCTACCGGCTCGTGGCCACCGAGCCCGAGTTCGACTTCGAGGCCGAGGCGAACACCAAAGGCGGTCCCCCTGGTAGCTGCAATGAGGACATCAGGCTGACGATGCGCGACGCGATCCTCGCCCGTGTCAACGATGGCGTGCAGGTGAAGGACGTAAAGAAGGGCCATTACAAGACCCTTTTCGCGCCCAAGCTGCTCGGCCTGACCACGGTGCCCGTCGACAGGGGCTGGATCAGCGCCGACGTCACCGTCCGCGGCAGTCGCTGGTTCCGGTTTATCGACACGCACCTGGAGTCCTTTGACGACCAGGCCAACACCGCCACGAGCCAGGGCACCGAGGTCGGCAACGGTCAGATTCGCGAGGCGCAGGCCAAAGAGCTGATCCGGAAGGGCGGCCCGGCCACCGGCAAGCTGCCGGTGATCTTGGTCGGCGACCTGAACTCCGACGTCAAGACCCCGCTCAAGCCCGGCGACCAGTTGGCAGACGAAGCGCTGCTGAGCGCGGGCTTCCGGGAGCGAAGCAGGTACACGCCGCTTAGCTGTTGCCTCAACAGCGCTGTACTGACGTTCCCGGGCGGCCACGGAAAGGCCAGCGACTTCAATCACAAGGTCGACCACATCATGACCAACGACCCGAAGCAGATCCGGCTAATCGACTCGACCGTCACGGGGCGTCAACCACTACACGGTCTCTGGGACTCCGATCACGCCGGCACATTCAGCGTGCTCAAGTTCGCCTTCTGAGCAATAGCTCGGTGCCTCGGAGCGTGTCGATTAGAGCCCCTGGCTGACGCGCGTGACGCTCTGCGCCTCGCGGCGGACCTGGGCGTCGCAGAACGGCTCGGGCTCCCACCGCCCGGCGGAGAACGCGCGCGTGTAGTCGGCGTCGTGCGGGGAGTCGGGGTTCTCGGACTCGCTGTAGGTCAGCAGCGTGAGCTGCGCCACCGGACAGCCGTGGCGCTGGAAACCCATCGCGGCGATGAAGCTTGACCCGTGGACGACCGAGGGGTAGCCGTGCGCCGGATCCCAGGGGGAGTCGATTGCGTCGAACACGCCGTACGGGTCTCCCGGCCCGCCGTGGATCGGGATCCGCTGCCCCTGCCGCACGACGTACTGATAGCTCCCGAGCGGCGCGTCGAGCGGAATCCCGGCCGACCGCAGGTCGCTGACGGCGTCGGCGAGCGCCCTGCCGACGAGCGGGTTGACGGTGTTCAGGCCGCTCGGAGTGCTCACGGGGTTCGCGGGGTCGAACGGCCGGGTGAAGAACGCGTCGGCGCCGAGCCACTGGCCGCTTGCCGTGCCGGTCGGGAGCCTGGTCGTCGACGCGTACAGGTTCTCGGTGAAGCGGCGAAAGATCAGCGCGCCGACCCCATCGAGGCTGTAGCGAGCGTTCCAGCGGGCCAGGACCGGGCACGCGGCGCTGACGTCGACCGGGCCATGGGATCCCAGCAGCAGCGGGTGCGATTGGCAGAACGACACGAGCGGGCCGCGCCATAGCTCGCCGGAGTAGACGCGGTCAGACAGTGCCACCTGCGCCAGCTCGCCGAGCGTGAAGCCCCGCCCGGGCAGGCCGTCGGTACCGGCG
Source organism: uncultured Solirubrobacterales bacterium (assembly GCA_963770735.1). Taxonomy (GTDB): domain Bacteria; phylum Actinomycetota; class Thermoleophilia; order Solirubrobacterales; family Solirubrobacteraceae; genus Palsa-465. The sequence continues at coordinate 48,036 of CAVYRB010000005.1, forward strand.
AGCCGCTGCTCGACCATCAGAATCCCGAGCCGGGTCCGAAGCGAGCGCTCGGTGCGCTCGTCGCCGATCACGCGTGCGAAACCCTCGAGCGGCTGGCGGGGGTTGGCGAGCCAGTGGCTGTCGTTCGAGTTCTCGACGAAGTCGCGCCGCTCGAGCGTCGGGGTCAGCGGCGGCGGAAAGATCCCCGGCGCGGCGGCATGCGGCGAGCTCTGCCAGCGGCATGCGGACCGTGACCCGTCGAGGAACGGGATCCCGGTCGCGTGGGCCAACGCGATGCCCACCGCGGGGACCGCGCATTCCTGCGCCTTGGCGTCGGTCACGAACGGGATCGCGCCGTCCATCGTGTAATAGGCGTGTCCCTGGCGGTCCGCCGCGATGCTGTTGACCCACGGGATCCCCTGGTAGTGACGCTCGATCCAGTCGTAGCGCTGGATGCTCTGCGCCTGGTCGGTCAGCAGGAAGTGGTTGAGGAAGCGGAAGTTGGTCGCGTTGACATCGGCCAGCGCCCACGCGGTACCTGGGGTCCACGCCAGCGGCACGCCCTCGATCGAGGTGAAGATCGGCCCGAACTGCGTGTCATAGAGCGTGCGCGTGACGTGGGTCAGCCCACCGCTTGAATCACGTGCGAGCACGGTCATCGTGGTTCGGTGCATGGACACGCGCTGGCCGTCGAGCATGTAGCTGTACGGATCGCCCGGCGCGAGCGTGAGCGCGTACGGGGTGAATCGCCACGCGGTCGCGACGGTGTGCGACCAGGCGAGGCCGCGCGTCTGCCCGATCAGCACCAGCGGCACGCCGTACAGGGTCGCGCCCGAAACGTCGAGCTTGCCCGGGATCTCGAGCTGGACCTGGTACAGGCGCTCGGATCCCGTCCACGGGAAGTGGGGGTTGGCGAGCACCATGCCCATGCCGTTTGCGGTCGCCGCAGAACCGAGTCCGTACGCGTTTGAGCCGGCTGCCAGCGGGAACGGCTCGAGCGTGCGGTGACCGGTGGCGACCGCGTCGAGCGCCTGGTGTGATTGCGCTGCGGCCGCGGCCGCCGCGGTCGGATCCAGCGTTGGGGCCGCGGAACCGATCCCGTCGATCGCGGCGCCGGAGCTGGCGAGACTCCCCAGTTGCTGGAAGCGGCGGTACACGTCGATCGCGCTGATCGGGCGCACCCATGCCGCGCCACGGCAACGCGGATCGGGCAGATGGGCGACGCCGGTCCGCCGTAGGTAGGCGTTGTAGCCGCGGACGTATCCGGCGACGAGCTGCTTGACGGCGGGCAGCGGCCCCGCCGGCGGCGGTGCGGCCACGAGCCGTTCGATCATCCCCGAGCGGTTGATGCGGGTGTAGAAGAAGTCGGAGTCGAGGTTGTTGTTGACGGTCGAGTTGCCGGAGAAGACCCACGTGGCGTCGGGTCCGAAGTACCGGGAGCGCTGGCCGGCCACCGTCACGTAGCTGTCGGCGATCGTGCAGATGTCATCGCTCGCGAACGCGTAGCCGAAGCCGAACCCGAGGCTCGCGTACGTCGGAGCCGTGATGTGGGGGACGCCGTAACGGGTGCGAACAATCGTCGCCTCGAGCCGCTTGGCCGGCCGCGCACCGGCGGCGAGAGCCGGAAGCACGAGCCCGGCGACGACCGTCATTACGGTGAGTAGAAACGAACGGCGGATCGGCACGGCCCGCGATGATCGCAACCAGTCGGCGGCGCGGCGCCACACCGGCCGCTGAGTGCCGGCAGTAGGCTGCACGCGGGCACGATGGGGCTGCTGATCGCGACACGGACCGAGTCAACGCTGCAGGCGCTGCACCAGGTCCGAAATCCCCACCTGTTCAAGTGGTACGCGGTCGCGCTGCTCGCGTTCGGGGTCTACGTCTACGCCGTCGAGGTCGAGCGCGGACGATGGGACATCATCGCCGCTGGGCTAGCGGTGTGGCTCGCCGATTGGTTCAACGAGATCGTCAACGCGCTCGTGTTACAAGCGTCGAACACTGCGCCACTGTGGGCTTCGACGGGGCCGACCGCCTACCAGATCCTGGTCGGGCTGAACGTCGAGATCATGTTCATGTTCGCGATCGCCGGCATCGTCTACGTGAAGCTGCTGCCGAGGGATCGCTCCGTGCGGATCCTCGGCCTGCCGAATCGGTTTGCGGTGGCGCTGGGGCTGTCAATCATCAGCGTCGGGGTCGAGCTGTTCCTCCACGCCACGGGCACCTTCCACTGGCATTACTGGTGGTGGAACACACCGTTCGTGCCGCTGATCATCATCTTCGGCTACCTGTGGTTCTACCTCTACGCCGCCTGGGTGTACGACGCACCCACTCCGCGCCAGCGGTGGACGCGGGTCGGGGGTCTCGCGGTGGTCGATCTGGCGATGGGGCTGGTGTTCGGCGTCGGCTTCGGCTGGCTGTAGATACACCCACGCCTGCGCGGACAAACACGCCCGCTAGGCGGGCCGGCGACCGCACCAGCGCATATCCCCAACCGCGTGGCTCGTTTGTAGATCTGCCGGGGACAGCAGGGGAGCGGTCCAGTTGACGCGCTGCTCCACTCGTGGTCTCCGAGATGCGGACCAGATCACGAGGGGCAATGAGCGACCGGTGGTGGTTGTTGTGGGCGAACGGGATGCTCTGGATCAGCCCGATGTACAACGGATCGGTGTCGGGCTCGTTCAAGAACGCGATCGATTGGCTGGCGCAGAGGCTTCAGGTCGTCAACACGATGGAGTTCTCGGTGCGCTCGTTGCGTGGCTGGGAGGTGCCCTATGTGGTTCCGGTGCCCCAGGCCGGCCCGAGATCCCGCGGCGCTGCACCGCCAGGGCGAGCGTGACGACGCGGCCAGCGCGTCCACCGCCGGCTAGTGATCTGGCTGACGGCGAGCGACTTTCACTGGAGCTCAGGCGTGAGCTCCTCGATGAGCATGCTGGGTGATCGTCTTCCCAAGAAGCGGCGAGCTCGGGACCACTCGACCGGCTAGCGTTGGCACCGCTGGCGCAATCCGTCAAAACCCAAATGGCAGGAGATCTAATGGCATATGTGATCGTCAACGACTTCGAAGGTGGAACGAGAGAGCAGTACGACGCGACCGTCAAGGTTGTGCACCCGCCGACCGGGCTGCCCGCCGGTCAGACGGAGCACTTCGCGGGTCCGAGTGCGACCGGCTGGGTTGTGGTCGCGGTCTGGGAATCGAAGGAGGCCTGGGATGGGTTCCTCGAGGAGACCCTGCTGCCGGCGTTGCAAAGCTTGGGTGATTCTGGTCTGGCGGGCCCACCGAAGATCACGGAATTCGTTGACGAACCCAGGCACTAGATAACGGCGGCACCTCGTGGTTCTCGAGATCCGGGCCGCGGACCGCGAGACGGGCGCCATGCGCGAGACGGGCGCCATGCGCGAGACGCGACACCTCCGCGCCCGGCTACCGATTGGCGCACCCTCTCCTCTGTTCGCGGTAGCTGAGGCTGCCGGCGGCTGAGATGGCGGTAAAGGCGTGTTTGAACGGCCGGCGCACCCGCACAGAGCACCCCGCCGTGCCACAGACCCCGGCCGAGCTTGCCGCCGACGCGATCGCGGTGCGCAGTGCGGGTGCGTTCGCGGTGCACGTGCATCCCCGAGACCCCGGCGGAACTGAAACGCTGGACGCGCGCGCATGTGACGCCGCCATTGCGGCGATCCGCGACGCGGTCCCGGGCCTGCCCGTTGGACTCTCGACCTCGGAGACGATCGATCCCGACCCGTTCGCGAGGGCTGCCGGGGTCGGGGCGTGGCGGCAACGCCCGGACTTCGTCTCGGTGAACGTCGGCGAGCTTGGCTGGGCCGGAATCGTGCGCGCCGCCCTCCACGCGACAATCGGTGTGGAGGCGGGTCTGGGGACGCCCGCTGACGCTGAGGAGTTCGCTCGCAGCACCTTCACACACCAGATCGTGCGGGCGCTCGTGGAGGTCGACGGTGGCGAGGACGAGGCCTACGCGATCGCCCGGCTCATTCCCGATGGTGTCCCGCAGCTGTGGCATGGCTACGGCGAGCGGACCTGGGAGGTGATCTCAGCAGCTGCCGCCGCGGGGCTGGACGTGCGCGTCGGCTTGGAAGACGTGCTCGTGTTGCCGGACGGTCACGTTGCCGCAAACAACGCCGAGCTCGTCGCCGCGGCGGTGGATCTGAGCGAGCGCCCGACCTAGCCGCGCGGTCAACGCCAAAGCGCGCGCGCTGTCTGACCTCGTCAAACCCCGGCCGCGAGCTTTCGCTCTCGCTTTCGCCCCGCGATCCTGATCGGCGCTCGCCCGCGGATCTCCGCTAGCAACCTCTCGGCGAAATCGCCCGCGCTTTCGCCCGGCTGGAGTCCGCCCCCCGCCGGCTCGAAGAACGCCACCCGCACATGTGGCCGGCTACCCGGGAACTTCGGAATGTCAACGGTCCCTTCAACCGAGCACGAGACGACCTGCGCGTCGGGAACTGCCTCCGCGAGGCGCCCGATCCCGCTGCGCGCACGCAGCTCTCGCCCGAGCGAGCGCGTCCCTTCCGGGAACACGCCGATGCACGCGCCACGCCGCAGCTCGTCCACTGCCTGATCGAGGGCCCGGGCATCCCCGGCGCCTCGGTCGATCGGGATCTGACCCATGCCATCGAGGACCTTGCCGATCCCGGGCTTCCAGAGCGAAGCCTTCGCGAGTGCCTTGATCTGACGACGCGGGAGGCCCGCGATGCCGACCGCGACCGGATCCCAGTAGCTGTCGTGGTTGCCGGCAAGCAGAACGGGCCCTTCGAGCGGCAGGTGCTCCAGCCCCAGCACCTCCAGCCGCCCCCACCAGCGCACAGCCGGAGCCGTCACGGCCATCACGGCTCGGTACGTAGGAGTGACTGTCTCGGCGCGCTCCATCCGAGAGCCATCCTGCCAACAAAACCTCAAAGGGCGCCGCAAGGCGGCTGCCGGCGCTGGTGCCCTTCGCCCAACGCCGGCTCCTGATTCCCCCTACGACGCTCCTGGCGCGGGCGGCTCCGCCGCCGGCGCCGCGGCAGGTTGCTCCTGCTCCTGGGGCAGACGCGGAGGCATCGGGTCACGCTGCGGGGGGAGAGCGTCCTGGCCCGGCAGCAGGTCGGCTTCAGAGCGCCAGAGGTTGTTGAGGGCGACCTGGAGGTAGGCCCAGTAGCCCGGAGAGATGATGAGGTAGAGGATGATCGACAGCCACCCGCTCACCGGCTCCTGCCCGGCCAAGCGGGCGGCGCCTTGGATGCGCTGGGTGCCGCGCCAGTAGGTGAGGATCGCGGGCACGATGATGATGGCGCCCGGGAACAGCGCCAGCACCGAGTTCGTGGGGTTCTGTCCAAGGTCGTAGCCCTTGGCGCGGCCGTAGTCGCGAAGCTCGCTGTTGATCTTGTACCACCACACCAGGTGGTAGATACCGAACGTGATGAACGGCAGCAGCGCGACCGCCCAAGGACTGCGGACCTTGGCGTGCGCGTCGCTGTTTCTGATCTGCATCTCGCTGGCCATATGAATCTCCCCGTCAGCTTGAGATATTGAAATTGGTCGAGCGGAACCCTAATCGACTGGCCGGAGCGGCCCCACCCGGGGCTCGGATCGCGAGATCCTCAGCGACCGCGGGCGGCGGGAAGCGTCTGGTTGCGCTCACAACCAAGGTCAGAGAGGTGTGCGATGTCTCGGAGCCCGGCCCCCTCAAAATCACCGCGGTTTGATCATCGAGTCTCGAGGGGGGTTGTCTCGGCTTCACCGACGAGGAGCATTTCGCGCTCACCCAGGTGCATGGCGGCTTCGGCCACAACAAGGACGGCTTCTGGAACTACAGGTTCGACAACTGGAACCCTCACCAGACCATCCACGTTCAGATGTGGGCCATCTGCGTCCGCCGGGGCTAGGAAAGTCCGGTTCCGGCGCTCCGGAACGGCAGAGAAGCGAGGACTAAGCTCACACTCGTGCCGACGCCCCGCGATCCCTACGAAGTCCTCGGCATCAGCCCAGCCGCCACCGACGCCGAGCTCCGCTCCGCCTACCACCGCCTCGTCCAGCTCCACCACCCTGACCACAACGGTGGCTCGGCCGAGTCGGCACGTAAGTTCGAGGAGGTGCAGGAGGCCTACGCGCGGATCCGCGAGCAACGCGAGCACGCGCCCGCCACGCCCAGACACTCCAGCGAGTCGACCGCCCCGAAGGTCGACCCCCACGTTGAGTCCCGCATCGCCGACCTCGAGCGCGAGCTGAAGAAAGCGCAGGCCGCCCGCGAGCGTGCCATGCGCGCCGCGAGAGAAGCAGCCGCCGCGACCCACAAGCGGCCGACCGACGAGGAGCTCGGGTACGTCAAGACGGACGACACGCTCGCGGACGTCCTGCGCGACGCGCGCGTGGAGTTCTCGGATCGACTGAACGACGCGCGCGAGACCACGCAGGGCAAGCGCCTCGTCGAACTGATCGACGAGCTGGCCGCGAAGCTCACGGGCGAACGCCGCAAGGACTGACCCGCGCTTCCATCAAATCCGAGCGGGAGCCCAGCCGCCGCATCCGCTATGCATTTACCCGGATCGATGCGAAGTCGCCGGCGTCACTCAGTCAGCGCGGCCGGAGCCGGAGCGCTCCCCGCAACCATGCGGGTCGTGCGGGCGGCCGCGGTGGGCGTCGCAGCCGCGATCGTCGTCGCGATCCTCGGCCCCTGGTGGCTGATCCCGCTTGCAGGCTGGGACGTCACCGCCCTCGTCTTCCTCCTCGGGATCGCCTATCGCCTCGCGCCGCTCAACGCCGCGGAAACCGCCGCGCTCGCGCAACGCGAGGACCCCAGTCGGCCGACGGCTGACCTGCTGCTGATCGGCGCCAGCCTCGTGAGCCTGCTGGCGGTCGGCCTCGTACTCGTCCGCGCGAGTCACGAGCACGCGCTCGACAAAGGGCTGCTGGTGGGCGCATCGGTGTTGAGCATCGTGCTCGCGTGGAGCATCGTTCACGCCGTGTTCGCGCTTCGCTACGCGAGGCAGTACTACCGCGGGACCTCGGGCGGGATCAACTTCAGCGGCGAGACTCACCCTGTCTACTCGGACTTCGCCTACCTGGCGCTGACAATTGGGATGACGTTCCAGGTCTCGGACACCACGCTGCAGAGCAAGGAGCTCCGGCGCATGGCGCTTCGGCACGCGCTCATCTCCTACGTGTTCGGGACGCTGATCATCGCCACGACCGTCAACCTCGTCGCCGGCCTGGGGAAGTAGATTCGGGATCTCGACGCATGCCCGTCGCCATCCAGATTCCGAACGTCCGACCCGATGAGGCCATCGGCGCGGCCGAGCTGGCGTCGATGCTCAAGCTGGTCGAGGAGGCAGGTTTCGACAGCGCGTGGGTGATGGAGCACGCGCTCGGTAGGGCCCGGGCGCTCGATCCGCTCGCGACGCTTGCATTCGCTGCCGGCCAGACGCGGTCGATCGGCCTTGGCCTGGCCGTGGCGGTCCTCGCAACCCATCAGCCCGTCCAGCTAACCCGACAGGCGGCGTCGATCGACTATCTGTCGGACGGGCGGCTCACGCTGGGCGTCGGGATCGGTGCGCCCGTGCTCCCGTACGAAGCGTTCGGAGCCGGCGTGCGCGAGCGCGCCCCGCGCTTCGAAGAGGACATGGACGTCATGCGCCGACTCTGGCGGGACACCGACGTGGACTTCGAGGGGCGGTTCGTCACGCTCAACAAGGCGAACATGGAGCCAAAGCCGGTGCAGACCCCGCTGCCGGTGTGGTTCGGCGCCTCGAGCTCGCCGGCACTGAAGCGCACCGCGAGGCTCGCGGACGGATGGATCGCCGCCGGCTCGAGCCCGTCCAGCGCGTTCCCAAAGATGCTCGCGGAGCTGCGCGAGTACCTCGAAGAGGAGGGCCGGGAACCAAGCGAATTCCCCGTCGGCAAGCGGGCCTACGTCGCGATCGACCGCTCCCCGCAGGAGGTCAGCGACTGGTTCCGCGCTGTGTACGGCGGCGGCATCCCACCGGACGTCGCGACCGCAGGCAGCCCGGAACAGGTCGTCGAAGAGCTGCTCCACCTGCGCGAAGCCGGCGCCGACATGCTGCTCGTCAGCCCCGTCGGCGACGACGCGGCTCAGCTCGACCTGGTGATCGAGCACGTCCTTCCGGCACTCCGTTAACGAACCCGGCCGCGAGGCCAAGGCTCGCGGCCGGGATCCGAGGGTCCAGCTATGGACTCAGGACTTGTTCAGGCACACGGCCCAGAACTCGACCGTCGCGGTGCGGAAGCTCCAGTTGTGGAACCGGTAGTGCCACCAGCCGTCCCTGCCGTGGCCGAAGCTGCCGTCGATGAACGACACCGCGTCCTCCGGGGTCGATTCGAAGCCGGCACCCCCATTCATCGGCCGCGTCCCTTCCGGGCACGGGATCGAGAGCGACCAGCCGTTGTCCCACGGCCCCGTGTGGTGGGGCGGGATCTCCATGCGGTGAGAGCAGTACACCCTTCCGTGGAAGGTGTCGCCGTAGCCGTTGTCGACCCAAACGGCCTTTGACTGGCCCGGCCGGATCTCGTGGGCCAGGCAGAAGTCGTGTCGATGCTTGTTGGGGATGTGGCCGGAGCCGCCCCAGGTGTGCGGGAAATGGATCGCAGCATCGTTGGCACCTGCGACCGCCGTGGTGGCGAGCAGCACCCCCATCGCGACTCCCGCGGTGGCAAGTAGACGTCGAAACATCAGCAAGGCTCCTTTCTTGGGCACGTCAAGAGCGACGGCATCCTGTGGGCGCTCGGTGGTCCCCCACGCGCCCCAGGTGCATCCGAACTTGTGTGATTCCTTTCGCGGCCGTCAGCCCGACGGCCACGACGATTATCGGCGAGGTCCGGCGCCGAGACATCGCACACCTTCGCGATATTGGTTGCGCCGGCAACCGGCCCCGCCGTCATACGAGCGCGTCAGCTCCTGTCGGTGGCAGACGGCGCAGTACCATTTTCTGCCGGTGAGGCGTCGGGGTTCCCGTCTGTGAAGCGTTCCAACGCGGCTAGCAGTTCAAGCCGGCCGCTGAAGGCCACCATCGTGCCGTCGTCGCTGGTCAGCTCGCCTTCGGGCGGATCGTCCTGCTTGAGTCGGAGTTGGAGCTGGAGTCGAAGCATGAGCGCAGTCTGGGCGGTCGGCCTCGCGAAGACATCGCGTAGTGAGCGATCTTCTGAGGCACGCATGGCGGCCGGTTGCGGCCGATGACGCGCTCGAGCCTCGCGGCCGACGCGGTGATCGGCCGTCAGCGCGATCTCACGGCTCTCGTCGAGTTGCTCGGGCGCGCACGTCGCGATCAGGGGTCGCTCGTGTGGCTCGTCGGCGAGGGCGGGATCGGCAAGACCTATCTGGCCTCCGCGCTTTCGGACGTCGCGCGCGGCGAGCGGATCCCGGCCCTGTCGGCGCACGCGGACGAGTTCGAGCGACATCGCCCGTTCGGCGTGATCGCGGACTGCCTGCGCGTGAACGAGCGCGGAGACGAGCACCGCGAGCGAGCCGCCGCGCTGCTGACCGGATGGGTCGCGGGCAGCGAGCCCGGCGACCAGCTCCGCGAGGGCGGCGAGCTCGAGCTGGCCACCCGCGAGGCGTTGTTCGTGGTGGTCGAGGACCTGTGCGCCGACGGGGTCGCGGTGCTCGTGTTCGAGGACCTTCAGTGGGCCGACCAGTCCTCTTTGCACTTCATCGGAAGCCTGGCGGGCCGCGTGGCCGACATGGGTCTTGTGGTCCTCTGCACGACCCGGCGGCTGCCGCGTCGCGAGGAGCTCGAGCGCGTCGTCGCGGTCTCCCGCGAGCGCGGCGCCGACTTCCTCGAGCTCGGCGCGCTCGATCGCGAGGCGTGCGATGCGGTCGCGACCGAGATGCTCGGAGCGGCGCCGGGGGAGAGGCTCGCGGCACGGCTCGGAGCCGCGGGCGGGAATCCCTTGTTCGTGCGGCTTCTGGTCGAGGCGACGTCGGCCGATGGTGAGCTCGAGCGCACGGCCGACAGCCGGATCGAGGTTCCGAGCAGTGCGGTGCCCGCATCGCTGGACGTGGTCGTGCTCGGATGGCTGAGCTCGCTGCCGTCGCCGGCCGTTGATGCGTTGCGGCTTGCTGCCGTGGTCGGCTCGTCGTTCACGCTGTCCGATCTGTCGCTGCTCGCCGGCAAGCCGGCGGCCGAGCTGTGGACCTCGCTGCGCTCGGCGCTCGACGCGGGCGCGCTCGTGGACGCCCGAGACCACCTCGAGTTCCAGCACGACGTCCTCCGCGAGGCGCTCTACCGAGACATGCCGCAGACGGTGCGAGCGGGGCTCCACCTCGAGTTCGGCCGCGCGCTCGCTTCGCAGGGCGCGGACGCCGGGGTGGTCGCCGAGCATCTCCTCCGGGGTGCGCGACGGGGTGACCGCCAAGCGGTCGAGTGGCTCGAACGGGCCGCGAGGCAGGCGGCTTCGCGGAGCGCCGAGGTCGCAGCGGAGCTGCTGGAGGCGGCGCTCGAGCTCGCCGACGAGGATGACCCCGAACGCGGTCGGGTGCTCGTGGAGCTCGGACTGAACCTCGTGGCCGCGGCGCGCCGCCAGGAGGGGGAGGAGGTGTGCCGGCGCGCGCTCGAAGAGCGGGCCTATCCGAAGGGCGAGGCACGGCTCCGACTGACGCTCGCCCGCTCGTTGCTCGAGCGCGCACAGCTTCCCGACGCGATGGCCCAGGCCGAGCTGGTGGCCGACTCCGAGGATGCGTTGCCCGAACACCGCGCCGAAGCGATCTCGTGGCAGGCCGCCGGATCGATCATGACCCACCAGTTCGACGTGGCCGAGGCGATCGCGCGGCGCGCGCTCGAAGCGGGGCAGGCTTCCGAGGCCGCGGCGCTGATCGCGTTCCCTCTGAGTCGGCTCGCCTTGATCGCCATGTTGCGGGGCGAGTTCGAAGCGGCCGAGGAGCTCGCCGCCGAGGCGGCCGCGGTCGCCGAGCGCGAGCAGACGCGGGACACGCACCACCTCTCGCACGCCCATCTGATCTACGCGATGGCGCTTGCCGACAGCGACCGCCCCGATGACAGCCTCGAGATCCTGAGGCAGGCCCGCTGGATCTACGAGCGGCTCGGGATGGAGGAGACGCTCCGCAACAGCCATCACTACGCCGGTTATCCCAACCTCCTCGCCGGGAATTGGGACGACGCACTGGCCGAGATCGAGACCGCAGCGGCGCTGTCGCAGGAAGCGGGAATCAGCTGGACGGCGGACCTGGACTCGACCCGGGCCTGGATCCACGTGCACCGCGACGAGCTCGAGCGGGCCGAGCAGCTGGTCGAGCAGGCGAAGGGGGCGCTGGCGGCGGGCGTTCCGAGCTACAGGATGGGCTGGACGACGTGGGCCGAGGCGATGCTCGAGGAGGCGGTCGGCCGAGAGGCGGAGGCGGTCGAGACGCTGTGGGGTGCGTGGGCGGACGCGACCGCGGCCGGTGCGTTTGGCGAGCAGCGCGCGTTCGCGCCTGAGCTGGCGCGGCTGCTCGCGGCCGCGGGCGAGGCTGATCGGCTCGCCGAAGTGGCGAGCGCGATCGAGGAGCTCTCGCGCGCCAACCCCGGCCTCGGTACCGTCAGCGCGCTCGCGATCCGCTGCCGGGCCCTCGCCGACGGGGACGCCGATGGGCTCGTCCGCGCGGCGGAGCTTCACCCTGACGGCCTTCGGCCGCACGATCGGGGGTTGGCACTCGAGGACGCAGCCGTCGCGCTCGCTCGAGCCGGAGAGCGTGAGCGCGCGATGGAGTTCGCGGAACAGGCACTCGAGGTGTACGCGTCGCTCGGGTCTCCCCGGGACGCGGCCCGGTTCCGTGGGCGCCTCCGAGCCGCGGGGATGCGGCCCGCGCAACGGGGATCACGACGGCGCGAGGAGAGCGGCTGGGGGTCGTTGACGGCGTCGGAACGGCGCGTCGCGGAGCTGGCCGCCGACGGGTTGTCGAACCCGCAGATCGCGGAGCGGCTAGTCGTGTCGCGGCACACGGTGGTCACGCACATGTCACACATCCTCGGGAAGCTGGCGCTGCGGTCGCGGTACGAGCTGGCGGCTGCTCGGGTCGACGGCGAGTCTTCCATCGCCGACTGAGCCGACACCCAAAGATCGCGGAGGTGTGCGATGTCTCGGCGTCGTCCTCTGCCCACAATCGACGCACTCGATGACCGAGCCACGTGTATAGGGGGTTTCCGTGTTTCGCCGACTTATCGCTGGGTTCTGTGCCGCCGCGGCCGTGAGCGCCGTCGCGACGACCGCCGCCGTCGCGAGCGGTTCGGTTGGGTTCAATCACAACTGGGGCGGCACTGGCGTGATCGCCGGCCGTCACACGGAGAGCTTCTGCGCCACCCACGGGATCTCGGCGGGTGGCCACAGGCGCATCACGTGGAACCGGACCCTGACCAAGGGGATCGTCCACCACTACGTCGGCACGGTCTATTGCTCGGACGTGTTCGAGGTTCACCACAACACGACCGGCCCGGGGAGCGACGGGATTTCAATCTCGTGCCCCTCGGATCAGCGGCCGGAGCATGGCGCCGCCGGCTTCCACTCCAATCCGCAGGACGCGCTCACCCAGGTGCACGGCGGCTTCGGTAGCAACAACGATGGCTACTGGAACTACAAGTTCCACAACTGGAACCCCCAGCACACCGCCCACGTTCAGATGTGGGCCGTCTGCCTCGACAAGCACCAGCCGAACCTGCACGGGGTGTAAGGCGGCGTCTACGACGCGTACGCGCAGATCGCCCAGACGTACATCGTCAGCGAGTAGCTGGGCGACGCGTTGTACGCCCAGGCCTGCCATCCGGTGTCAGGGCCGGCCGGACCGTCTTCGGTGAGCTGGAGGTAGGTGTCGTGCACTCCGGTGACGCCGCCGCCGAATGCCCGCTTCCCACTCGGGCAGTAGGCGATGACCGTCCCGGAGTTGTGATTGGACGCGATCGTCTGGCTGGCGACGACGTACTGCCAGCCGCTCACACCGGTCGGCCCCGGGAATCCCTGTGGGCCTCGGTCTCCCTGCGGGCCGGTGGGTCCGGTGAGCCCGGTCGGCCCGCTCGGGCCCTGCGGCCCCCGGGACCCCGGCCCGCCCTGGAGTCCCTGCGGACCCTGCGCGCCGCGGACGCCGTGCTGGCCCTTCAGGGACGCGAGCGCGCCGTACGTGAGCCGGTCCCTGGGGATCGAATGCTGCGTGATCTGGTGGCCGTTGACGAAGCTGGCGGCCGCGAGCGACGTTCCGCCGAGCGCGAGGAACAGCGCCAGCAACCCGATGTGATGGCGCCGAACGTAGGTGATGAAGGTGGCGATGATCTTGGACATCTCGATCTCCCCTGAGAGCGGTTCGTGTGGCGCTCCCATCGTGAGATGTCGTCGTCCGTCCAACCAGCCACCCTAGGGGTGGAGTCGACTCCCCTGGTCGATCACTCGGTCGATCTCAGCGCTGCGGCTGGGCGACCAGCGGGCGCGCCTGCGCGAACGTGACCAGCCTGCCGGCCTGCTCGTCCCAGAGCTTGAACCGGACCGCGCGAAGCGCTTGCCAGAGCGAGAGTGTGGGAACCGCGGCCAATTTCGGGCTCGAATTGTGGGCGCGCTGGAGGTTGTAGTTCGGGATCCGCGCGTTCAGGTGATGAACGTGGTGCAGACCGATGTTGCCGGTGAAGAACTGCAGCACCGCCGGCAGCTTCAGGTAGGAGCTCCCGCGCAGGGCGGCGTCGGCATAGTCCCAGTTGTCTCGGCTCTCCCAGTAGGCGTGCTCGAACTGGTGCTGGACGTAGAACAGCCAGATGCCGATCGACCCCGCCAGCAGTGCGGCGGGCGCCCACACGATCAGAAAATCCTTCCATCCGATCGCCCAGCACGCCGCTGCGAGGAGGACAAGCAGCGCGACGTCAGTGCCGAGCACGCTGTTGCGCATCCGCGGCCGCGCCCCACGCGCAACGATCCGCGGTCCGATGATCATCGCGAACACCGGCCCCACGCCGAACATCACGAGCGGATTCCGAATCAGGCGGTACGCGACGCGACCCTTTGGTGAGCGCGCCCGGTACTCCTCGATCGTCAGCGTCGGGATGTCGCCGACTCCACGCCGGTCGAGGTCTCCGGAAGTCGCATGATGGACGCTGTGGTCATGGCGCCAACGGCGAAACGGCGAGAGCACGAATAGGCCGAGGACCGAGCCGAGAAGGGCATTCGCGCGCCGGGACGGAAGCAGCGAACCGTGCGCGCAGTCGTGGAATACGACGAACACTCGGACCAGGAATCCGGCGGCCGGGATCGCAAGCACGAGGGTCAACAGAACAGAGACGTTGAGCGCCAGGTACATCACCAGGGAGAGCGCGAGGTACGGGAGCACTGACGTCGCGATCGCGATCAAGCCGCGGCTGACGCTCGGGACCGCGAACGGCGCGAGGTCGGCGTTGCGAAGCGAGCGTGCTGAGGCAGGAGTCAAGTCGGGATGAACCGGTAATTAAAGGAACGGTGGTGGTCTCAAGCCCTGACCGCCCAAGAGGCGGTGCGGCTCGTGACGCCCATCCATGGCGCCAACGTCCAGCCACCGATACGCCCAGCGAGCATACTGACAACCGGGCATCGGCCGTCGCACCCGGTCGGTTTCGCTCTCTGCGAGGTTTGAATCCGACCCCCGCTGGCGCGCGCCAGGCGAGGCGTGCCATGCTGGATGGCTAACGATCACGACAGGAGAAACCCCATGGCCTCAAACGCCAAGAGGAAGACGACGTTCGCGAAGCTCGCCCGTGAGCAGCGCGTTCGCGAGCGCCGGCTCGAGAAGAAGGCCAGGAAGGATGCGCGCAAGCGGGCGGCCGAAACCGAGCGCGAGCAGGTCGCCAACGGCGAACTGCAGGTCACCGACGGCGACCCTGAGGCCGCCGATCCGGTGACGCCGGAGCCGAGCGCGGGCCAGTAGGTCTCGTTCCGACCGGCTATGCGGCGGCCATCGCAGTGCTACGGTCAACGCCAGCGATGTGCCCGTCCGTGTCACCTGCAATGTTCGTCTCGAGCGAACAGCGCCAGGAGGCCATGAAATGACGACGTCGCGTGAGCGAGCCGAGAAGAAGCGCCAGGAAAAGCTCGACCTCGTCCAGGAGCAGGTCACGAGCGGCTCGCTCGTGATCCGCAAGATGACCGAGGAAGAGCGTCGCCGGTACCCGCCCCGCGTACACACGCCCAAGCGGAAGGGTTCCCGCTAGGCCGTTCGCCTGCCGGCGCCCGCCTCGCGGGATCCCGGCAAGATGTCCGCCCGTGAAGTCGCGGGGGACACTCAGAACCGTGCTGCTCGGCTGCGTCGCGGCGGCGGCCCTCATCGTCGCGCCCGCGGCGGCCCAAGCGTCCAAGCCGCCGAAGCTCCTCGTGGGCGTCGGCCGTGCCGACATCACCCCGGTCACCGGCGTCTACAAGGGCGGCTGGGCCTGCACCTGCGCGACGGCAACCGGCCAGCAGGAGCGGCTCTACGCGCGGGTCGTCGTGCTCATGGAGGGCGGCACAAAGGTCGCGCTCGTCGCCGAGGACCTGTTCGCGGTCCCAGCCGGGATGATCCGGGACGCGGCCGCACTCGACGCCGACCTCGGGTTCAGCGAGCAGAACGTGATCGACTCGGCCACGCACGACCACAGCTCGCAGTCCGGGTACATGAACAACTCGGGCGACAACCTGATCCTGCCGAGCGACGGCAATCTTGACCTGTCTCATACCACGGGGTCCGCGGCCGACCCGGTGATGTACAGCTTCATGACGCGCCAGCTCGCGCTCGCGATCCGCCGCGCGAACGCCGACCTGCGGCCGGGCGCGGAGGGGTGGGGCGCGACGGAGCTGCTCGGCGTCACCGAGAACCGGAGTCTTGGGGCGCACCTGGCCGACCACGGGATCACGAACGCCGGCCCCAACGGCGGGAGCGTCTCGGAGGACCCGGGCGGCTATGCGGACACGATCGATCCGCGGGTCAACGTGCTCCGCGTCGACCAGTACCGCCGCGTCAGGGTGCACGGCCGGTGGGTGACCCGCCGCGTCCCCGTCGGCATGTTCTCGACCTTCGCCAACCACGGGACCGTCGACCACGCAAACTTCCGGTACTACGCCGGCGACCACCAGGGCACGGCCGAGCGGGTCGTCGAAGCGGCGATTCGGGCCGCCGGCGGCGCACCGGCCTCTCAGGACGTGGTCAACGCCTTCGCGAACAGCGACGCGGGGGACATGACCGCGGGGATCGACCACGTCGGCCCGGCGGCGGCGCAGTGGGTCGGGGATCAGGAGGCGACCGCGATGCTCAGCGCCTGGCGGGCGGCGGGGCGGTCGATGAGCACGCACCCGGTGATCGCGCTGCGGTGGACTCGCGTGTGCTTCTGCGGTCAGACCACCTCAGAGGGCACCGTCGACTCGAACGCGTGGGTCGGGAAGGCGGCGGGCGCCGGCTCCGAGGAGGGGCGGACGATCTTCTACTACCACGGGCTGGCCAACGAGGGCGACCGCCTGCCGTTCGATCGCGGCCCGCAGGGAGACAAGATCACGATCCTGAAGGCGCCCGTCTCGCAGGCCGTGCCGTTCACGGTGCTCCGCGTCGGCGACGGCATGTTCGCGACGATCCCGGGCGAGCCGACGGTCGGCGTCGGCGCGCAGATTCGCGCGGCGATCCAGCCGCAGCTCGGCAACTCGCCGATCCAACACCTCGCGCTGGTCGGCTACGCGGGCGACTACCTCAACTACTTCACGACCCCGGCCGAGTACGAGCAGCAGGCCTACGAGGGCGGGTTCACGATGTACGGCGAGTACTCCGCCGGCGTGCTGCGGGACGCGCTCGCCGGGCTCACGCACGACCTCCTGACCGGCCAGCCCGCGCCGGCGCCGTACGGCTACGACCCCAACGAGGGCGTGCACGTCACGGGGGCCGGCTATGGCAACGGTGCCTCCTCGGCCACGGCGACCGCGCAGCCGCAGGCCGCCGTCCACCTCGGCCACACCTCGTTCGGGTGGAGCACCGGTACCGCCGGCGCGAACGGGATCGACCGTCCCGTCGATCGCGCGTTCGTGACGATCCAGCGGCGCTTGCACGCGGGCTGGACGACCGTGACCGACGACCTCGGGGTGCAGATCGAGTGGTCCTCGGACAAGGACGGGAACTACACCGCCGCATGGGAGGTGCCGCTCGACGCGGCTCCCGGCAGCTACCGCTTCCTCGTGACGGCGAAGGGGTATCGGCTGGCCTCGAGCCCGTTCCGGGTCGCGAGCGGCGCGATCCTGCACCCGCAGGTGAGCGGTAGCCGCGTCACGCTCGGCTACCCCCAGCCGTTCCTGCTCAACGACTGGACCTGGAGGCCGCTGAACGCAGCCGGCGGAACGGTCACGTTGATCGTCGACGGGCACCGCGAGCCGGTGCGCGAACGCGGCGCCACCGGTTTTCCGATCCCGGCCGGGACGAGCGTCGTGATTCCCGCGGGCGGCGCCCGCGACGGCTACGGCAACACGAACGCCCAGGCGCTCCGCGTGCGCTGAAAGCCGCGACTTCGGGCGCTCCCCATCGGGAGCATTAGGTCCCACGCGACCCTCCTGTCCTGTCAAGATCACCACGTGGGCGAACCCGACGGGGCGCACTTGGTCGGTGCCGCGGCCGAGCGGTCCAGCGCGCACCCATGACCATTCAGGCTGACCCGACGTCGCACCCGATTCCGCGTGTGAGGGAACGTTGGCGCCGCCGGATGCTCGTGGCGGTCGGGGTGTCTCTGGTCGCCGTTGTCGCGGCGCTGTATGCCGTCACTCTGATCGCGTTCGAGAATCAGAGCTCGGCCACGCGGACGCTCGAGATCCAGGCTCCGAAGTCCGCGTACCTCCTCTCGGCGCTCGTGACCGTGACCGACCTCGACCCAAAGCTCGGTCTCCTGCGGCTGCGGATGGACATCACTCCGGACCGTGGGCTGGCCTCGGGGAGTGGACTGGCGACGCGCTATCCGCTTGACATCGTCGCGTTCGGGCTCACCGGCAGGACGGAGCTCAGGATTCCAGCGGGTCAGGTGCCGCAGGAGCTTGAGCTCAGCACGGGACTGTTCGACGGCGACGTCAACAAGTACCCGTTCGACTCCTACCGCAGCGGCTTCGGCCTCGAGGCCCACGCGCTGATCGGCCGGCGGAGCGTCGCCGTCCCCTTCGAGATGAGCGTGGAGCCGAAGTTCGCCGGCTTCCGCGTCCACCCCTCCGAGAGCGCGCAGAGCACACCGACCGGTCCGTTCGTCGCGATGGCGATCCGCCGCTCCGCCACGACGATCGGCTTCGCCGTATTCGTGATGGTGATGATGTGGTGCCTCGCGATCGCCGCGCTGGTGATCGCAGTGCGCTTCCTGCTGCGCCGGCACCGTCTCGAGCTCGCCTTCTCCGGTATGTCCGTTGGGCTGCTGTTCGCGTTCCCCGCGGTCCGCAACGCCCTGCCTGGGGTGCCCCCGATGGGCGCGCTGATCGATTACCTATCGTTCTTCTGGGCCGAGGCCCTGGTTGCCGTCGCGCTGCTCACGATCCTGTTGATCTTCATCCGCCGCGGCCTGCCTCAGCGGGGCGCGCCCGATCCGGCCGACAAGCACTCCGCTCCGGCCGAGAAGGATAAGCCGGCCGCGCCGGGGCTCGGCTGACAGGCGCAACCCGACCGCCGTCACTCGCCGCGATCCGTCTCCCCGAGCCGCGGCGGCGCGAGCCTGTAGCCGCGCGGGCGTGGCCGACAGCCCGATCGGGTTCCTGGTGAGCCTCACGGCACCGCCGTCTTCGTCCCGATCGATCTGAACGACCGGATCGAGGCCGAGCGAGCCGGCGAACTCGAACGCCGCCGCGACGTCGTTGACGACCCCGGCGGGCACCCGCGCGGCGATCAGGTCGCGAGCCCAATCGCGCGCACTGCGAGCAGCGAGCGCGCGCTCCAGATCCTCGCGAAGCGCATCGCGGTGCCGGACCCGGTCGCCGTTGGTCCGATACGTGGAACGGGTCGCCAGCTCGGGCGCCCCGAGCACCTCGCAGAGGACCGCGAACTGACGATCATTGCCAAGCGCGAGCACGATCTCACCGTCCCCGGTTGCGAATAACGCGTACGGCGTGATGCTCGGATGCTCGTTCCCCATCCGCTGCGGGACGACGCCGGCGATCGTGTACGCCGACGCCTGATTGACGAGCGCAGCCAGCAGCGAGCTCAGCAGGTCGACCTCGACGCGCTGGCCCTCGCCGGTGCGCTCGCGGTGCCGGAGCGCGGCGAGGATGCCGATCGTCGCAAACAGGCCTGCGAGCACGTCGACGACGGCGACACCGACCTTTTGCGGCTCGCCGTCGGCCGGCCCGGTGATGCTCATCAGGCCGCCAAGCGCCTGCACCAACAGGTCGTAACCCGGCAGCGGTGCTCCGGCGAGGCGGCCGAAGCCCGTGATCGAGCAGTAGATGATCGACGGGTGCTCGCGCCGCAGATCGTCGTACCCGAGCCCGAGCTCGTCGAGCAAGCCGGGGCGAAAGTTCTCCACGAGCACGTCCGATTCGAGCGCGAGCGATCGCGCGTGCTTGATGTCCCGGTCATCCGCGAAGTCGAGAACCAGGCTTCGCTTGTTGCGGTTCACGGCCTGGAAGTAGGTCGCCTCGCCGCGCTCGTCGTAAGGCGGTCCCCAGGTCCGGGTCTCGTCGCCGATCCCGGGGCGCTCGACCTTCAGCACCTCGGCGCCCAGGTCGCCCAGCATCATCGTCGCGAGCGGTCCCGCGAGGACACGCGAGAGATCGAGGACGCGGACACCGCGAAGCGCAGAGGGGCTGTCGTCCACCAGCGGGGATCGTATGCGCGCCGACGGCCCCGCTGCCCGTTGCGCCGGTGGTACCGTCGCTTCGTGGAGCTGGTCACGCTCGTCAAGCACGACTGCCCGGTATGCGACCAGCTCCTGCCCGCGCTCGACCGGGCCCGCGCCGGCGGCGCGCCGATCCGGATCCTGTCGCAGTCCGGAGCCGCGGAGACCGCCGCACAGGCGCAGCGGCTGCAGCTCGAGGTTGTTCCCGAGCTCGACGCTGAGCTCGCGGAGTCGGTCAGGTTCGACCCGGACGCCGTGCCCGCGGTGGTATTGCTCGACGGAAGCGAAGAGCGCGGGCGCGTCGAGGGCCTCGACTGCGCGCGGCTGATCGAACTCGCCGATCTTGCGGGAATTCAGCTCACGCTCGACGGCCTGCCCGACCGTCGCCCCGGCTGCGCGAGCATCACGCGCGACCCCGACGTCGCCGCGCGCCTGCAGGCCGGAGCCGCCCGCGCGTCCGGGCGGCTCCGAGCCCGCGAGCTGTCGATCGGCGAGCTCGAGGATCCGCTCGAGGCGATGTTCGACCGCGGCTTCTCCGACGGGCTGCCGTTGATCCCGCCGACCCCCGAGCGGGTGGTCGCGATGCTCGACTCGACCAGCCGCGACGCCCAGGAGCGGGTCGCCGAGATCCCTCCATACGGCGGCGAGGCGACCGTCGAGAAGGTCGCGATCAACGCGGTGATGGCCGGCTGCCCGCCGGACGTGTTCCCGATCGTGCTCGCCGCGGTCGAGGCGGCGTGCGAGCCGGAGTTCGCGTTGCTCGGGCTGGTCTCGACGACGCATCCCTCGGGCCCGGTGATCGCCGTCTCCGGGCCGCTCTCAGATCAAGTCGGGATGAACGGTGCCGGCAACGCGCTCGGCCAGGGCAACCGCGCGAACCTGACGATCGGCCGGGCACTCCAGCTCGTGGTCCGGAACGTCGGCGGCGGCCGGCCACAGGAGGAGGATCGGGCGGCGCACGGGCAGCCCGGAAAGCTCAGCTCGTGCTTCGCGGAGCGGTTGCGCGACTCGCCCTGGCCGGGGCTCGCGCAGGATCGGGGCGTGCCGGAGGGCGAGACGGGCGTGACCCTGTTCGCCGGCGAGGCGCCGAGGTTGATCCTCGACCAGCTGGCGCGCACCCCGGAGGAGCTGTGCGGGAGCCTCGCCGGCGGGCTCGAGTGGATCGGGCACCGACGACAGCGGCTGGCGTTCGACGCGCTGCTCGTGATCGGGCCCGAGCACGGACGCGTGTTCCGCGAGGCCGGCTGGGATCGCGCGCGCGTGACGGGGGAGCTCCAGGCGCGATCGGCCGCCCCCGCCGGAGAGCTCGCGCGCGGCGCCGGCGGGATCGCCGAAGGGATCGAGGCGCGGTTCGTCAGGGACCCGGAGGCCCCGATCCCCAAGTTCGCCGCGCCCGACCGGATCCTGCTCACTCATGCCGGCGGCGACGCGGGCCTGTTCAGCATGGTCTACGGCGGCTGGGTGGCGGGGGAGATAGGGTCGGCACCGGTGACAAGGAGCGTCGAGCCGTGGCGGTAACGATCCTCGATCCCACGCGCGAGGCGACCCTCGCAGGACGACCGCTGGCCGCCGAGCGGCTGCGCGCCGACGGCCCCGCGACGATCGCGTTGCTCGACATCAACAAGCCACGCGGGGACGTGTTTCTCGACGAGCTCGAGCGGCTGATCGCGGCGAAGGGTCATACGGTCATCCGCACCGCCAAGCCGACGTTCACCAAGCCCGCGCCGCCCGACCTGCGCGCCGAGATCGCGACCCGCTGCGACGCGGTGATCGAGGCGCTCGCCGACTGAGGGTCCTGCGTGTCGTGCGGTCTGCGCGACGTTCTCAGCTTCGAGAGCGAAAAGGACAAGCCGGCGGTGCTGGTCGCGTCCTCGGCGTTCGCGCAGGCGGCGGATCACCAGTCGGCCGCGCTCGGCCAGCCAGAGATCCGGCGGGTGCTCGTCCCGCACCCGATCCAGGACCGGACCGACGAGGAGCTGCGTGAGCTCGCGCGCGGCTCCGTGGACGAGATCCTTCGTGGGCTCACGGACTGACGCTCCGCCCGACTCCGCCGAACGACCGCAGGTCGAGGTAATCGAGATCGTGACCGTGCCCGACCCGGCCGCCCGCCAGGCGCGGGGGCCGATCGACGCGATCCCGGGATCGCTCGTGCGCGCGGTCGTCGCGCTCGCGCTCGTGGCCGCGCTGGTGGGCGTGGCCGTCGTGGAGGTCGTAGGGGCGCGCGGCCGGCATGGCAGTCGAGCCGTCGTCGCGATGTCGCGGACGCCAGGCGTCGCCGGGGTCGCCGCGGCGTACGGCTACCCCCGGCGGTGCCTGACCGTGACGATCCCCGCCCACGACCGCGACTACGCCCGCGCCGACTTCAGCCGCACGTTTCTCTGCCGTCGCTACACGTGGGCGCCGACCGCGATCTTCCACCGGGTCGCGGGCGCCTGGTACCGCGTTTTGGACGCGGTTCAGTACAGATGCCCGGTCGACTCGCTGCCGACGGTCGTCCAGGTGGAGCTCGGTGTGTGCGCGTCAAAGCCGGGCTTAGCGGGGATCCACTGACCGGCCGCACCGTATTGCCGAGTTCCGGTGGTTCGGCGTGATACGGTGCCGCTTCACATAACGAGCCGAGTCACCGCACCCTCCGTGGGCGGTGAGCGGGGGACCCACTTGCGAACCGATCGCATGGGGCGAATCTCCGCCACAGTGCGGCGTAGCGCAGAGCGCGAGCCCGTCAGCTAACTCCGCAGGCTCTGGAGTTTGGAATTCACAAGGAGGCTTGTGGAGACTGACCGTGACCTCGCCCAGGATGATCTGTGGCGGGAATCGCTTGAACGTTCGCGCGCTCGCAGAGCCGGGAAGCCGGCGTCGTCGGAGGCTCGAGGGCACCGGCGGCGTGGGCGGCGTGCCAGCGCGCCGAAGCTGCGTGGGCGCGACGCGAAGCTGCGAGGGGGCGAGGCCGAGTCGGCGACGGTCGGCGCGAAGCCGGCGACGCTTGCCGCCAAGCCGCGGAGGATTGCCGCCAAGCCGAGGGCGCTAGCCGCCAAGCCGCGGACGATTCCCCCCAAGCCGCAGGTGCTTCAGGCGCGGCCGGCGGCCCGGCTTCGGCCTCGGCGGCGGCCGACCGTCTCGAGTCGCCGGTTCAAGCTGACCCTGACCGCCAGCCCCGTGATCGGGCTGGTGCTGCTCGCGGGGTTACTCCTCCTGGTACTCGACGGCCACGGACAGGTCTCTCCGGCATCGGCGCACCAGGTGGTGATCCAGCCTCCCGCGTACGCCAAGACCCGCCAGGACGGACCGATCGCGGCCGGCGCGGGGGCGATCCACAGGAAGGCCTGCCCGATGGCCACCCCGACCGCCACTTCCGGCTACGTGAATCCGCTGACGAGCGCGAAGGTGACGCCCGAGCGGGTCGACCAGGGCGTCGACTACGCGGGGTCCGGACCGCTGCTGGCGATCGGGACCGCGCGGGTGACCCACGTCGCCACCGAGGGGACGGGATGGCCGGGAGCGTTCATCGAGTATCGGCTGCTCGACGGCCCCGACGCGGGCTGTTACGTGTACTACGCCGAGGGAGTGACGCCGGCGCCCGGGTTGCGCAGGGGCGACACGCTGCTCGCAGGTCAGCCCGTCGTCAACATCATTCCCCAGTCGGAGACCGGGATCGAGATCGGTTGGAGCGCCGGCGGCGGCACCACCTCGTACGCGGTGGCGACCCATCGGTGGAATGCCGGCGACGATGCCGACAACCATCCGAGCGGGCCGGGCAAGAGGTTCTCGGCGCTGATCCGGGCCCTCGGTGGTCCCCCCGGGAAGATCGAGGGATAAGCACTTACCCGCCGGGCCTCGGTTCTGGTAGAGCTAGCACTGGATGTACAAGCTCTACGTGATCCCCGGATCGCACGCGTGCCGTGCGGGGATGCTGATGCTCGAGCACAAGCAGCTGTCCTACCGGCGGGTCGAGTTCATCACGCTCACGCACTCGACGATGGTGCGGTTGCACGGGTTCAACGCCGGCGGACAGACTCGATCCGCCGGCGGCAAGCGACCGCTCGCGCTGCGGATGGGCGACACGTTCGGGACCGTCCCCGGGCTCGCCGACGGCGAGGCGCGGATCTCGACCAACTACCGGATCGCGCGATACCTCGACGAACGGCATCCGGACCCGCGGCTGGTCCCGGTCGATCCGGAGCACCGAGCGGAGGTGGAGGAGGCCGAGCGGTGGGCGAACGGAGAGCTCCAGATGGCCGCGCGCCGGATCATCTCCAGCGCGGTGGTGCGCGATCCGTCGGGGATGGCGCGAGGGTCCGGCGACGGCAGGCTCGGGCATCTGCTCTACAAGCACGAGTTGTCGCGACGCCTGGTATCTCCGTGGATCGGTCGGCTCGTGTTCGCGACGAGCCCGGCCGATGACGGGCAGCTGGCCCAGCAGCTAACGGTGATGCTCGATCGGGTCGACGCCTGGATCGCCGCGGGCGTCCTCGGCGGCGAGGAGCTGAACGTCGCCGATTTCATGGTCGTGCCGAGCCTTGCGCTGATCCTGTACCGGCCGGACGTGCAGCCGCTGTTCGAGGGTCGTACGGCGCTCGGGCTGGTTGATCGGCTGCTGCCCGAGCCGGGGGCGCGGACGCGCGTCGCGGCCTAGCCGAGGTTCTCGAACGCGGCTTCGAGATCGCCGTCGGACGGCGGGTCGTCGAGGTCGACCACGACCGCGAGCTTCCGGTCCCACCAGATCGCTCGGATGCACCGGTGGCCGTACTCGATCTCATCGGGCTGCGGGAGATGGCCGTCCGTCAGCAGCTTTCGTAACTTCCGCTCAACCGCGAGCTTCTCCTTGACGGTCGCCGCCGGACGGTCCGGGGATCCGAGCGGCGGCGGTCCCATCCTCGTTTCACCTACTTCACCGTCCTCCGTGACGTCGACCATGATCGACTTGTTGACCGAGCGCCAGATCAGCACCACGGAGTTCAACCCGTACCGGACCTCATCGGGCTGCGCGTAGCCGTCCTCGAACAGCAGCTGTCGCAGCCGTCCCTCCGCCTTCCTCTTCATCTCCAGCGAGATCACGCCTCGAAGCGTCCCGCGATCCGCTGCAACGGAACAAGACGCAAACGCAACAATTCAGAGCCAGTTCTGCGACGGAAGTGTTCCGGCGGGCGAGTGTCGGGGGTTCGGGGCGCGTTCTTTGCGGATCTATACCCCGCATGGGTGTATGGATCCGCAAAGAACAGCGGCGGGGTAGCTCGGGGGAGAACTTTGGCGTTTCGGTTCCGACAGGTGGAGCTAAATCGCCAAATTTCCGGCGCGGCTTGCCGCAAGCCCGCTCGGGACGAGCCCGGCGCTTGACGCCGCGAGGCCCGGTCGATCCGTTGAGGTCTGCCGCCTGAAGCTCAAGCAACGCGCCGCACGGCGCCGACTATTCGCGCGTGGAGCTCCGGTCGGTAGCTCGACACGGGGGCAACTGATGGGGTTCTGGCTCGTCCGGCTCGGCGCGGCCTGCGGAATCGTGCTCGGGTTCTTGTGGGGCTTCCACCACCAAGTCCATCCCACCTGCGTCCCCGCGCATACGGGGCAGGCACTCGGCCGCTGCGCGAATCACTCGATCATGGTCATCGCGACGCACTGGGTCTTCGCGCTCGGCGGCGGCATCGTGATCGGAGGCGCGATCGGACTCGCACTCATGGTTGTCTGGCGTAGCCGGCGCGCCGCGCGCCTGCGCCCGCCCCGGCGCCGCCCCGCCCCTAGCCC
Organism: uncultured Solirubrobacterales bacterium; assembly: GCA_963770735.1. GTDB lineage: Bacteria > Actinomycetota > Thermoleophilia > Solirubrobacterales > Solirubrobacteraceae > Palsa-465. The sequence continues at coordinate 73,509 of CAVYRB010000005.1, forward strand.
CCCGCAACCACCGCAAGTACCCGCTCCCCATGCCGCTCGATGAACGCCGGCCCAATCCCCTTGATCGCCGCGAGCTCGCCCAGCGACGCCGGGCGCAACGAGGCGATCGTCTCGAGCGTGCTGTTGTGGGCGACCGTGTACGCGGGCTTGCCGTCGGCGGCCTCCGTGCGCCAAACGCGCAGGGCTTCGAACAACCCGGCGTCCGCGGCGTCGAGCGGTGGAGAATCAGCCGCACGCGACCGCCGGGCCTTGGCGGGCGTCAGCGACGATGGGTCCGGCAGGCCGATCGTGTCCGGATCGCACACGTCGCAGCAACGCCCGACCGGCGCGCCCGGCGTGTCGTCGCCGAAGTGATCGAGCAGCGCGCGGCGACGACATCCGCCGAGACCCGAGCTGAACTCCTCGACCGCCCGATACGCGCGCCACGCCCGATCGCGTGCGGCGCGGCAGATCGACGACACCTCGCGGCCGCCCGAGCCGTCGCTGCCGGCGAGCGTCACCTGCAGCTGCCCCCGCCCCGCAGGCTCAAGCGAACACAGCCCGGCGCGCTCGGCGACGCCCAAGCACACGCGGTCCCGATCCTCCCGGGGCGGGTCGATCAAAACGCTCCCGTCAAGAGACGACGAAGAAAGCCGCCGGACAAACGAAAGCACGTCCTCCGCCTCGACCGAGTCGCGCTTGATGAAGTTGATCAGCCGACCCAGGTCGGAGCGCCCGGACAGCAGGATCGCGCGCGCGGGCACGGCCGTCGCGACCGCCGCGGCCGACCTCCTGGTAGTAGGCCTCCACGCTCTTCGGGATCGCCCAGTGGACGACCGCGCGGACGTCGGCCTTGTCGACGCCCATCCCGAACGCGTTGGTCGCGACGACGATCTCGGCGTCGCCCTCCATGAACCGGTGCTGCGCCGACGCGCGCTCGTCCGCGGCCATGCCGGCGTGGTAGCCGACCGCAGGCAGCCCCTCGGAGCGCAGCCGCTCGGTCACCTCCTCGACGTCCCGCCGCGTGCCGCAGTAGACGATCGCGGGTCGATTCAAAGGATCCGACAGCGCCAGCGACAGCAGCATCTGCTTGCGGGCCTTGGACCCGGTCCCCTCGAGCGTGATCACGTCGAACGACAAATTTGGGCGGTCGAAGCCTGCTCGCACCACGTGCGGGTCGCGGAGACCCAGTCGCATGCTGATCTCCTCGGCCACCTGCTCGGTCGCGGTCGCGGTGCACGCCATCACCGTCGGTGAGCCGAGGCGCTCGATCACCCCGCGCAGCCGCAGGTAGTCGGGGCGGAAGTCGTGACCCCACTCCGACACGCAGTGCGCCTCGTCGACCGCGAACAGGTCGATGCGTCCGCTGCGAGAGCGCCGCCAGGAACGAGGTCGAAGCGAACCGCTCGGGCGAGCACATCACGATCCGGGCGCGGCCGCCCCGGACGTCCGCGAGCGCCCGCGCAGCTGCGTCCGCGTCCATCCCCGACGCGATCATCGCGGCCGGGTGGCCGCCCAGCACGAGCCGCCGGTACTGATCGGCCATCAGCGCGATCAGCGGCGAGACGATGACCGTCAACGCGTCGGATGCGATCCCGGGCAGCTGGTAACAGAGGCTCTTGCCGCCGCCGGTCGGCATCACGACGAGGCTGTCGCGACCCGCCAGCGCGGCGGCCACGGTCTCCCTCTGGCCCGGGCGGAACCTCGAGAGCCCGAAGTGTGCGAGCAGCGCGTCGGGATCCCGCGGCCCCTCGTAGCGCCGCTCCGCAACCTCCCCGACTTCGATCCGGTCCAGGCCGCTCAAGGCCATCTGGGCCTCGTCCTGCTCGTCGCTGAGCCGTGAGGACCGCCGCGGCGCCGGTCGCGCCCGCGACACCTCCGCCAGCGCCCGAGCGGCATCGGCACCCAACGCCCGCTGATCGTCAGGAAGCGAACGCCACACCCCTCGCAGGGCGTCGAGCTCGTCCTCAACCCCGGGGTCCAACGGGTCGGCCGAGATCCGCTCGACCAACGCGTGCGCCCGTAGCGAGAAATCGCTCATAGACCGCCCAGCCTAGGCCCTCGAACAGACGTCAGGACCAACTCGGAACAGAGTTGAGACAGTCAGTCTCGTCCGGCCCGCGCTGCCTTGCGCCGCGCCGTCGCGTCGAGCACCGCCTTGCGCAGCCGGACCGCGTGCGGTGTCACCTCGACCGCCTCGTCGACCCGCAGGAACTCCAAGGCCTGGTCGAGCGAGAGCTCGCGCTTCGGCACGAGCCGAACGAGCTCGTCCGCGGTCGAGGAGCGGATGTTCGTCAGGTGCTTCTCCTTGACCGCGTTGACGTCGAGGTCCTCGGCGCGCGCGTTCTCGCCCACGATCATCCCCTCGTACACCTCGTCGCCGGGCTCGATGAACAACGTTCCCCGCTCCTGGAGCTTGAACAGCGCGAACGCGGCCACCGTCCCACGCCTGTCTGCGACCAGGGACCCCGTCGGCCGTGTTCTGAGCTCGCCCTGCCACGGCTCCCACCTGTCGAACACGTGGTGCATCAGGCCGGTGCCGCGGGTCTCGGTCAGGAACTCGGTTCGGAACCCGATCAGAGCGCGCGCGGGCACGAGGTACTCCATCCGCACCCAGCCGGTCCCGTGGTTGACCATCTGCTCCATGCGGCCCTTGCGCATCGCGAGCATCTGCGTGATCACGCCGACGTACTCCTCGGGAACGTCGACGCTCATCCGCTCGATCGGCTCGCACAGCGCGCCGTCGACCTCGCGGGTGACGACCTGTGGGTTGCCGACCGTCAGCTCGAAGCCCTCGCGCCGCATCAGCTCGACCAGCACCGCGAGCGCCAGCTCCCCGCGACCCTGAACCTCCCACACGTCCGGCCGCTCGCTGTCCAGCACGCGCAGCGAGACGTTGCCGACGAGCTCGCGGTCGAGGCGTGCCTTGAGCTGGCTGGCGGTGAGCTTGTCGCCGTCCTGCCCCGCGAGCGGCGAGGTGTTGATCCCGACGGTGATCGACAGTGACGGCTCGTCGACGGTGATCACCGGCAGCGGTCGCGGATCGTCGACCGCCGCGAGCGTCTCGCCGATCATGATCTCGGGGATTCCCGCCACCCAGATGATCTCCCCGGCCGCGGCCTCGCCCGCATCCACTCGGTCGAGCGCCTCGGTCACGTACAGCTCGCTCACGGTGACGCGCTCGACCCGCCCGTCCGTCCGGCACCAGGCGACGGCCTCGCCCCGGCGGATCGTGCCGTTTCGCAGCCGGCAGATCGCGAGCCGCCCGACGTAGGGCGATGCGTCGAGATTCGTGACGTGGGCCTGCAACGGATACGAGGGGTCGTACTCCGGCGGCGGCACGTGCGAGAGCAGCAGCTCGAACAACGGCGCGAGGTCGGTTCCCGACACGGCCGGGTCGAGCGACGCCTGGCCGGCCTTCGCGTTCGTGTACACGATCGGAAATTCAATTTGAGACTCGTCTGCATCCAAATCCAGGAACAGCTCGTACACCTCGTCGACGACCTCGCCCACACGCGCGTCCGGCCGGTCGACCTTGTTGATGACGAGGATCACGGGGAGCCTCGCCTCGAGTGCCTTGCGCAAAACGAACCGGGTCTGGGGGAGGGGTCCCTCGCTCGCGTCGACGAGCAGCAGCACCGCGTCCACCATCGTCAAACCTCGCTCCACTTCCCCGCCGAAGTCGGCGTGCCCGGGCGTGTCGACGATGTTCAGCTTGACCCCGCCGTAGTGGACGGCGGTGTTCTTGGCGAGGATCGTGATCCCCTTCTCGCGCTCGAGGTCCATCGAGTCGAGCACGCGGTCGGCGACGTCCTGGCCGGCGCGAAACGCGCCCGACTGCCACAGCAGGGCGTCGACGAGCGTCGTCTTGCCATGGTCGACATGGGCGACGATCCCGACGTTCCGGATGTCCTGGCGCCTCGCCATCGACGCATGACGATAGAAGGCCCGTCGCACGCGAGCCCCGTGCAGGCGGGCTCGCGCACGACGGATCCAGCCTCGCTAGGACTCGGTCACGTGGCGCCGGTAGACGCGCTCCCGACGCAGCGACACGCCGAGCGCGGTCGCGGCGGTGACGAGCAGCGCACCTTCGACGACGAGCGAGATGACGCCGAGCGGCTCGGTCCAGTTCCCGACGTCGTCGGTGTAGTTGGGCAGCCCCGGCCCGCGCGAGAGCACGTACCCGACGATCGGTCCGATCGCGATCGACAGCGCGAGCGCCCAGCGGGTCCGCACTCGGGAGCCGAGCAGCGCGAATGCGGTCAGCACGCCCCCGAGCTCGAGCGCGTAGTACAGACCCTGCACGTACCCGGGGGTCTTGTCGCCGGGCAGGCCGCCCTGGTCGACGATGTGGATCGCGGTCACGCCGAGACACAGCGCCGCCGCCAGCAGTGAGAGCGCCAGGGGGGCGTGGCGCTTGCGAAGAGCGGCGTCCGGGGCGTGGGTCCGCCCGGAACGGGCTTCGAGTTGCATTGGTCTCCTTGGGGTGTCGTTTTCAGACATCCCGCGTGGCGTTACCACCGGCGCTCGCCGACGAATCGTCTCTAATCGATGTCTCATGCGTCGCCGGTGCGGCGGATCGGCTCACGGAAACGGCGTGGTTCCAGCCAATAGCAGCGCCCGCTGCAGGTCGAACTGCGCCGCGCCCGGCAGCCATGGGCGGTCGACCCACATGTACGCGTCGACGTAGTGGAAGGCGAGGTTCGCGTCGCCCGCGGACAGGTGCCAGCGGGAGCTCGCGACGTGCGTCGTCGGCGGAAGCCCGAGCGTGACGCACAGCGACTGCGAGGCGCTGCGGCAGACGGGCGGGTTGTTCGGATCGGAGATCTGCCCGTTCAGGAAGCCGTGGCCGTTGCCGGCGGTGTTGATCACGAAGTGCTTGTTCGGGTACCCGGCGCCCGCGAGCGCCCGCGCCAGCTCCGCGCCGTATTGGATCTCGGCGCCGGTCGTGTCGAACTCGCTCATGTTCAGAGCGAACCCGCGGACGCTGCGGATCCCCGCTTGCTCGAGCATCGAGACGGCCTGGTTGAACGACGGCCAGTAGTGGACGCCGCCGTCGATGTAGACGGTCGTGTGCGGCAGCGCGTTCAGCTTGTCCGCGGCGTACTGCACGAGCTCGAGCGGGACGTGCGAGGACGCGCACGTCGAGAACGCGAGATCCGGTTGCAGCACGACCGCGACCCGAGCGCGCCCGATCCCGGCCGCGAACCCGTCGATCCACCGCCGGTAGCTGCGCTGGTTGGCGGCGTTCCAGCCTCCCGGGCAGGCGCCGCCCTCCCAGGGGTCGAGCCTGAACACGACCATCTGGCTGAGCACGTTCGGGTCGCCGCCCGTGACGCTCGCGACAAAGTTGTGCGCGACCTGCTGCGCGTCGCTGTCGGCGAACCAGGAGCCGAACCAGAACGCCAGCGGCCGCAGCGCGATCCTGCCGAGCAGCTGCCGATTGTGGCCTCGCGCAGCCTGGTAGTTGGGGTAGATGCTGTTGTAGTACTGGCCCCTGTAGACGCCCCAGCGCATCCCGGCGAGCGGATTCGACGCGGGCGCGCCCGGCACGCCGCGGTTCGCGACCCCGGCCATCGCGGGCGCCGTCAGCACCAGGAGCGCGGCAAACGTCCCGGCAAGTGATCGGCGAACGAGACGCGTGATGAGGCGGACTCTAACCCGGCCCATTACAAAGGAAACGCTGCATGACGCTGCGAAGTCGCGGTTCGGCGCGTCCTCGCGGCAGCATCGGCAGACTGCTCACCGTGACTTGCGTTAGGTGGGCGATCTGCCTGTGTGCGTGCGGCGCGTTGCTCGGCTCGCCGTCGAGTGCGGCGGCGCTGAGCGAGTCGAGCTGTTACAACGCCGCGCAGCCGAACGCCGACTTCGAGGCATATGGGCCGACCGACGTGCAAGCGCAGACGGGCGACGGCAGGTTGACGGTGAACGAGAACGCCGCCGGGACGCTCACCGTCTTCAAGTATCCAAACCCCAGCTACTACAACCAGATCAAGTACCTCGCGGTGAGCCGCGACGCCCGCGGCCGCGTGCTCGCACAGTACCCCAACGAAGGGTCGTTCGCGGGCCTCGTGTACGTGACCAAGCACGGCACCGCGTTCGCCTGGTTACGGGACTGGACGTCGTCTCAGCGCTACGACTCACCGGACACGGCGGTGCCGGTGACGACCTACCGGTCGCCGGCGCGGCTCGGGCTCACGGTGAGCGACGCGGACCTGGTCGTTCCGGGGACCGGGACATTCGTGCGTCAGTTCTGGGTGAGTCGGGCACGACGCTCACCGGTCCGCGCCGCCCGCCTCGTCTACTTCGAGAACTTCAATCCGGTCGCCAACCGTCTCACGTACGCCCCGCTCGCCGACTGGTGCATGTCGCAGCTGTCGGACCAGACCGCGAGCTACGACTCCGCTCACCAGGCGATCCTGAATTCCTGGCAGGGAGTCGATCAGGCCTCGGGCCGAGCCACATCCGTGACGGTCGCGATCGGGCTGGCCGCGCCGGCCGCGCAGCACCAGGTCGGAGGGGACGGGTTCGACCCCGCGTTGCTCAGCGGGCAGCCGGAGGATCCATATCTCGAGGTCGCCCATCCGCCCTACGAGCTCGGAGGCGGGAATTCCGCCAAGGGGCAGACGACCGGCGCGCTCGAATCGCCGCTGCGCTTCGATCGCAGCGGTCGCGCGTCGCTACGCCTTCTGATCGCCGCCGGGACGACGGCGGCCGGCGCGAAGGCCGGGTTGGCACACGCCCGCCAGGAGAGCTTCCCCGGAGAGCTGCGCTCCGTCACGAGCTACTGGCGCACGTGGCTCGCGCACACGCTCCTGCCCGCGTCACGCGATTCGAGGGTCGTGTCGATCGCGAAGCGAAGCCTGATCACGGTACGGCTCGCGATCGACCCCGACAGCGGCGCGATCGTCGCCTCCTCGGACACCCAGGGGCCCTACGGAGAGGACTGGATCAGGGACGGATCGTTCATCAACCAGCTGCTCGACCTGAATGGGTTCACCGCGACGGTCACCCGCCACAACCTGTTCTACGCGTCGGTTCAGACTTCCGCGACGAACCCCAGCCCGCTGCGGCCGCCGGGAAACTGGACGATGGCGTCCTACGGCGACGGCATCGACGGAGCTCCGATCCCATGGGAGATCGACGAGACGGGCCTTGGCATCTGGGCGCTCGAGAGCCACGCCGGCTATCTGTCCGTCCCGGCGCGCGGCCCTTACCTGCGCGAAGTGTTCCCGGCGATCTCGCGCGCGGCCGATTTCCTGACGGTCTGTGTCGACCCGCTCTCGGGCCTGCAGTGCGAGGCCAACGAGGACGACAACCTGACGCCCAGCCAGAGCCTGCACGGCGCCGAGACGACCGAGCTCGGCCTCCGGTCCGCGCTGGCGGCAGCCGCCTCACTGGGTGAGGAGGGCCCCGAGGAGGTCAGCTGGCGCAGTCGCCTCCAGCAGCTCGACGCCGCGATCGCGCGCCTGTACGACCCCGCGACCCACTCCTACCGTGAGGCGCAGTCGGGTTCCAACGCTTACAACGTCAGCTACGGCGACGGCGGTTGGATGCTGTGGCCCGTCGCGTTCCGCCCGTACCCAGATCCGACGATGGGCGGGGAGGCAGATGCGGTCCGTGCGGCAATGGACGCCTCGCTGCGATCGCCGCGGGGCGAGTATGAGGGCAAGGCTCTGCTTGGTCTCGCGTACGCGTGGAGCCAGCCGACGCCTGCGCAGTCTCGCGAGCTGCACGGCGTGCTGGCGTACCTCGCGTCGACGCTGACCACCCCGACCGGGCTGTTCGGCGAGGCATGGGAGCGCTTTGCCGGGAGGCCGCTCCCGGTCGAGGACATGCCACACGTCTGGGAGCACACGCTGTTTTACCTCGCGGCGCTGCGGATTGACGGGGCCCGTCGGTACGTGTTCGGCGGCGCCAGCTACATCACGCGCGCGTGTCTGACAGGCGAACCGCCGCAGGGGGTGTGCGGGCGAGGCCGTGTCGGTTGAACACCCCGACCCGCGCCTCGGTATAGGGTGGTCAAACCAGCCGGTTGGCTCAACCCAACGGAGAGGAGAGGTCGATGGACAGCGTCTACCGAGTGACCGAGGTGATTGGGACCAGCAGCGAGTCGTGGGATGCCGCGGCGCGCAATGCGGTCGAGACTGCCGGCAAGTCGGTGCGCGACCTGCGCGTGGCCGAGGTCGTCCGACAGGACGTCACGATCGAGAACGGGAGCATCGTCAGCTTCAGGGTGCGTCTGGGCATCTCGTTCAAGTACGAGTCCGGCGACTGAGCCCGAGGTCGCGCGGGGCGCGACCTCGGATTACGTGCGAAGCTCCGAGGGACGGTCAAGCGGGGGTAGTCTCTGCTGATCGCGGTCGGGCTCGGGCCGCGCACACGGGACCAGCCGTCCACACAACGAGAACGGAGGGGCAATGGGCTTCATGGATCGACTCAAGGGAGTCGCGGAATCGGCGCAGGCCGCAACTAGCAAGGTCGGGGTCGGGGCGTCTGCCGGCCAGATGGCGCTCGCCAACCGGGCGAAGAAGCTGAGGGACGTCGGCGTCGACACGCCTGCGCACATCAACTCGATGACCGCGACCGGCAACTCAGACACGCCGGGAGGGACCGAGTACGACATCGCGCTGACGGTCAGCCCGGCGGGCGGGGAGCCCTACGAGGTGACGCTGAACCAGTACATCTACCCGAAGAATCCGTTCACCGACGGCGAGAACGTGATCGTCAAGGTCGATCCGGACGATCAGAACGTGGCGATGATCTTCGACCACGCGGGGGTGGCATCGTGATCCGTCGAACATTCGCATTGCTGTTGGTCGCAGCCTCTGTCGGCATTCTCGCGGCGGGCTGTGGGGGCAGCTCGACCTCGACCGTCACGGCCAGCGCACCGACGACGACCGCATCGGCGCCGACCACCACGAGCGCCACGACCACGACCTCCGGGAACACCGGGAACAGCGGGAACACCGGCTCGACCAACGCGTCGAACCCCGCGATTGCGCAGGCGGTGGCCGCGTGCAAGTCGCGGATCGGCTCCGCGTCGGGGCTCTCCTCGAGCGTCAAGTCGAAGCTGACGCAGATCTGCGATCAGGCGGCGAGCGGCAACGAGCAGAGTGCGCGGAAGGCCGCGGCGCAGGTCTGCACGGAGATCATCAAGGCGACCGTTCCGCAGCAGGCGCAGCAGTTCGCGCTGGCCAACTGCCCGAAGGCCTAGTCGCGGTTGGGTTCCCCTCGACCCGAGGGGAACCCCGCCTCGGCTCACCGCAACGGCTTACCCCATTCGGTCTCTTCGCGCAGCTGCTTCTTGAGGATCTTGCCGCCGGGGTTTCGCGGCAGCGGCTCGGTGCGCACCGAGACGTACTGCGGGACCTTGAAGTCGGCGATCCGCTCGCGGCAGTGCGCGATCACGGCGTCGACCTCGAAGCTCTGCTCGTCGCCGGTGACGAGGACCGCGCCGACCTTCTCGCCCATCATGTCGTCGGGCACCGGCACAACCGCCACCTCGAGGATTCCGGGCGCACTGATCAGCGCGGACTCGACCTCGATCGAATAGACGTTCTCGCCGCCGCGGTTGATCATGTCCTTGGCGCGGTCGACGATGTACAGCAGGCCCTCGTCGTCGATCCGGGCGAGGTCCCCGGTGTGGAGCCAGCCGTCGACGAACGTCGCGGCCGTGGCCTCGGGGTTCTGCCAGTAGCCCTGGACCACATTCTGGGCGCGCACGAGCAGCTCGCCGACGCCCGTCTCCGGGTCGGGCTCGTGCAGCGCGAGGTCGACGACCGGCATCGCGAACCCGACCGAGTCCGCGTGCTCGACCGCCTCCTCGTGCGGCAGGAACGAGGTCAGCGACGAGGTCTCGGTCAGCCCGAAGCCGTTCCCCACGCGTGCCCCCGGGAACGCATCCATGATCTTGTGTACGGAGTCGGCCGCGATCGGCGCACCTCCGTAGGAGACCCAGCGGACGTACTCGAGCTCGGCCTGCTCGAACAGCGGATGGCGCGTGAGCGCGTGGTAGATCGCCGGGACCGAGGTGAGCATCTGGATGCCCTCCTCGCTGACCGTGCGCAGAAAACCCTCCAGGTCGAGCGGGTTGGCGAGGATGAACGTCCGTGCGCCGAGCTCGTTGCAGACGAGTAGCTGGCTGTTGCACCCCGTCACGTGGAACAGCGGCACGTTGATCAGCGTCGCCAGCGACGGGCCCTCGGACTTGTCGACGCCGATGCAGCGGAACGCGTTCTCGGTGTTCGCGAGGAAGTTCTCGTGCGAGGTCATCGCGCCCTTGGGGAACCCCGTCGTGCCGCTCGTGTAGAAGATCGCGGCGAGGTCGCCGGGCTTTGAGCCCTCGATCGCCAGCGGCTCTCCGTCGGGCAGCGGCTCGCCGGGCCTGAAGACGTACGCCGCTCCCGAGTTCGTGACGACGTAATCGACCTCGGGCTCCGTGAAGCGCGTGTTCACCGGCACGGTCACCAGGCCGGCGAGCTGCGCGCCCCAGAACGCCAGCACCCAGTCGATCCCGTTCTGGAGCACGATCGCGGCGCGGTCACCCTGTTGCAGCCCCGCGGCCCGGAGGCCGCCCGCGACTCGCGCGGCGCGGTCCCAGAGCTGCTGGAACGTCAGCCGCTCGCCGCCGACCTCGACGACGGCCTCGGCGCCTGGATCACGTTCGACGCTCGCGCGGAGCATGTGCACCAGCGAATCCGGCCGGCCCGTGTACCGGGCGATGCCGTCGGCGCCGCGCTCGACCCCGCTCGTGTCAAACGGATTGCGGCCCCGAGGGGCCGCTTGGACTGCCACTCGCTGCACTGCCATCTGGCTCTCCTCTCACTGCGGGCTTCGCGGAAACTACCCTAGCCGCAGCGGGGCGGAACCGGGATCCTGAAGCATGGAATGACTCGCCATGCTCGTATCGGACCGCGTCGCGCGCAGTTGCTGACGCTACTGATCCTCGGTGCGATCGGCGCGACCCTCGCCGCGCCGGCAATCGGATACCCGGTAGCGCCTGTGGTGCCGACCCTGAAGTGGCATCGCTGTCCGTCGCACTCCGACTTCGATTGCGCGAGCGCCAAGGTCCCGCTGGAGGCGATCTATTGCTCTGAGAGCCCGAACCCGCCGCCGAGCAGCTTCGCCGAGCAGGCGGCCTTCGCCGATGCGCGATCGGGTCCGGTCGGGCAGTACTGGACCTGGCTCGGGGAGCCCTGCTCGACCTGGCCGGCACGGGCGGCCGAGCGCTACGCGGGGCCCTGGAACAAGAGGACCCACACGACCATCCTCCTCGTCAACACCACCGTCGACCCCGCGACGCCGTACTCGGGCGCGCTCGCCATGTCCCGGCAGCTGGCGCGGACCCGGCTGCTCACCCTGGACGGCTACGGGCACACCTCGCTGCTCAACCCGAGCGCGTGCGTCAACAGCTACGAGAGCCGCTACTTCATCTCCGGCGTGCTGCCGCCGCGCGGCGCCAGGTGCCGCCAGGACCACCAGCCGTTCTAGCCGTGGCAGACAGCGCCCCGGCGCGGCAGCACCAGGCTGATCAGATAGCGATCGATCGCCCGCTGCGCGCAGGGGGAGCTCAGGTACGAGGTGTGGCCGTCGCCGTCCCTCCTCAGCAGGACGCTGCGTGGGATCTGGGCGCGCAGGTTGCGCGCCCACACGTACGAGGTCGACGGGTCATGGGTGGCGTTCACGATCAGGATCGGCGGCGCGCCGGCCACGCGAAGGAAGTGTCGGGGATTCACTCGCGGCCGTGGCCAGCCGACGCAGTTGGAGATGATCCGCAGCGTCTGGACGGCGCCGCCGAGATCCGGCGCGATCCTGCGGGCGGCGTTGACCCGGGCGAGGAACCCGCTGAAACCTCGAGCCTGAACCGGGAAGTCGAGGCATTCGATCGCACGGCCGCCGGAGAGTGGCGGTGGCATGACCTCGGGTGCGAAGGAGGAAGCGTCGCCCTGATCGGCCGCCGCGACCGCGCGTCCGAGGACGCTCCAGTCGAGCCCCGAGAACTTGGTCGCCCGCTTGAACAGCAGGAAGCTCCCGTCGGTTGCGTTCTGGATGTCCTCGCCGGTCACCCCTTCCGGAATGCCGGTCACGGGAATCGGCGAGCGGTTGGCGCCCGCGATCAGGCGACTCCAGATGCGGAGGACTCGCTGGCCGTGCAGCACGCACCGATTGCTCCCGTCGCACCATCTCGCCCAGCGTGTGAACCCGTTCTCTGCCGCTCGCGCCTCATCGGCGAGCATCACCCGCTCGGTCAGCGCCCGGTCGAGCGCCCCGTCGAGGACCATCGCACGGACGTTGGTCGGGTAGCGCTCCGCGTACAGGCCGCCGAGCATCGTCCCGTACGAAAGGCTCAGCCAATTGAGCTTCCCGTCGCGCAGCGCGAGCCGGATCCCCTCCATGTCGCGCACGACGTCAACAGCCCCGACGTGCATCAGATAGGCCCCGCTCAGCCTGCGGCAGCTTCGGGCGAGCGTGCCGTTGAACGACAGCAGCCGCTCGTAGTCCGACCTGCGGCGTGGGAAGCGCGGGATGCTGAGATCGAGCGACGGCAGGCCACACCTGACAGGGGTGCTCTCGCCGGTGTCGCGGGGATCGAACGCGACTATGTCGAAGCGGCGGCGCAGCCGGGGGTGAAGATTCCGGGCGCGCCCTTCAAGACCTGGGCGCTCGCACATCCGGGGCCACCGCAGTTGAACAGGACCGTGCCGAGCTTCCGCCCCGTCGCCGGCAGCCGGGTCAGTGCGAGCTTGATCTCAGTACCCCTCGGGCGGGACCAGTCCATCGGGACCCACAACGTCGCGCACTGAACCTTCGGTGCGCGGCTGCACTTCTTCCATGCGAGGCGCGGGGCACGCCAGCCCGCGGCCGACGACGCGGGGACCGTCGGCACGGCGGCCAGGGATAGGACGGCGAGCACGGGGACGACCACCCAAGCCCTCCGACCACGACCACTCCTTGTCGTGGGCATCGTCCCAGCATAGGCAACGACCCGCGAGCGCTGACGATCGCGCTCGCCGATTTGATCAAGCCCCGATGTTCTCCGCGGTGCGGTGGGCGAGCGACATGATCGAGATCATCGGGTTGACGCCGGGCGCCGTCGGGAACGCGGATCCGTCGCCGATCCAGACGCCGGGCGTGTCGTGGAGCTCGCCGCGACCGTCGGCGACCGATTCGGCGGGATCCGAGCCCATCCGACACGAGCCCATCTGATGTGCGGTGAACACCGCGACGTCATTGGGTGCCAGCGACGCGCTCTCGATCTTGGCCACGAAGGCATCGAAGTCGTCGCCGTCGTGCCAGATCAGTGGTCGCTGGAACAGCGTCACGATCTCCTTGGCGCCGGCGGCGCGGTGGAGTCGCGCCTGCTCGACCATCGCCCGCCGGAACATCCGCGCGTCGACCTCGTCGCCGAAGCCCCAGCGCGTGACGGCGCGCCCGTAATCGTCGATCACGACCTCGCCCTCGCCGTGATCGCGGGCGACCGAAACGAACGGCGCGGAGTATCTGAGCGTCGATGCCATCCGCTCCTTGTGACTCTGTCCGTCGATCCACGGGAACGAACCCGCGAGCAGACCGGGGGCGACGCTGATCGCCTCGATCAGGAAGCCGTAGTCGCCCTCGCACTGCGTGAACTGATCCGAGAGGGCGGACTGGATCTGCCCGATCCACCCCTCGATCGGCTCCTCGTAGGTGCCGCTGACGACGCCGGCCGGATGCAGCCGCAGGTGCTTGCCGGCGGCCGGACCGCCGATGCCCGAGCGCAGCAGCAGCGCCGGCGACTCGATCGCGCCGCAGGCGACCACGACGGTGCCGGCGCGGACCGTCAGCGCCGTCGTCGAACCGTCGGCGTGCGTGACGGTGACCGCGACCCCCGCCGCCCGGCCGTCCTGCACCAGGATCCGGTCGGCCCGCGCGCCGACGACGAATCGGGCGCCCGCGTCGGCGGCGTCCTGGAGGAACGTCTTCATCGTCGAGAGCTTGCAGCCCTTCTGGCAACCGGTGAAGCAGTAGCCGCAGACGCGCGGGTCGTCGCAGCTGGTGTCGGCGTTGCGGGTCAGCGCGCGGCTCGGGTAGCCGAGCTCCTCGCAGCCCTTGAGCAGCTTCTTGTGGGTGCGGTTCTGCGAGGTCGCGGCCTCGTTGACCGACAGCCGCTCCCAGATCGCGTCGATGTGGCGGTCGTAGTCGGGCGCGTCGAGCCCGTCGATCCCCATCGACGCCCACTCGCTGCGGATCCGGTCCGGCGTGCGGATGCAGTTCATGTAGTTGACGACCGTTCCCCCGCCGAGCGTCGAGCCGGCGAAGATCGCGATCGACCCGTCCTCGCTGGCGGCGAGGCCGCCGCCGAGGTAGAGCTCCAGCATCCCAGGCAGCTCCAGCTGCTTGAAATCCGACTCGTTGCGGTACTGGCCCTGGTCGAGCACGAGCACCTGCCGTCCGGCGCGCTGGAGCTCGGCCGCGATCACGGAGCCGCCGGCGCCGGAGCCGATCACGCACACGTCGGCCTCCAGCTGCGCCGTCGGGCCGGCGACGGGCTCGACGGCGATCGTCTTCGGCGCCGCCTCGGGGGTCGGGGGCGCCGAGATCGGACCGGGATAGCCGAGTGCGTCCCAGTTCGCGTTGTGGCCACCCGCGTCCGGCAGGGAGTAGAAGAACAGCAGCGTCAGCCCCCGCAGCTGGCTCACCCCGAGCTTCGCCTCCGGGCTCGAGTCCGCGACCGCGTGGAGGATCTGCGTGCGTACCTCGAGCGGCTGCTCGGCGAACTCGTTGTCGCCGATCGCGTCGAGCAGCTGGCCCATGCCCTCGATCTCCTCGGGCACCATCGACTGCGCCATCAGCCCTTCGAGCTGTGCCGGGATCCCCAGGTCCGACGCGCTCCGCGCGAAGAAAGCGCTGAGCACTGCGTCGTCTGTGTCAACGTCGATCGACGGCGCAAACGTGTCACATGCGGCGTCCAGCGTCCGTCGCCGCGTGTCGCTCAATACGCCCGCAACAACTGCCATATCACTGCCCTCCTGGTTGCCGTGGGGCGATTCTATGTCTCGCGCGTGGGTGCGCGCCCGCTACAACAGAAACGGTGCACGAGGGGTCGACACCACGACGCGCCTGGCTGATTCTGGGGCTGGGCATTTCCGCGTACGCGGTCGCGGTGTTCCAGCGAGCGTCGCTCGGCGTCTCGGCCGTCGAGGCGCAGCACCGCTTCGGCACGAGCGCGGCAATTCTCAGCCTGTTCGCCGTGATGCAGCTCGCGGTCTACGCCGGCATGCAGGTGCCGGTCGGAGTGATGCTCGACCGGTTCGGCTCGCGGCGGCTGATCGTCACCGGCGCGGTGCTGATGGCGATCGGGCAGTTGGTGCTCGCGACCGCGCACGCGATCGGTCTCGCGATCTTTGCGCGAGTGCTCGTCGGCGCCGGCGACGCGATGACGTTCATCAGCGTGCTGCGGCTGATCCCCCGCTGGTTCCCGCGCCGCCAGGTCCCGCTGCTGACCCAGTCGACCGGGATGCTCGGCCAGATCGGCCAGATCGTCGCCGCGTATCCACTCGTCGCGTTGTTGCAGAGCCAGGGGTGGACGACGTCGTTTCTGTGCGCGGCGTTCGCCGGCGGGGTCGTCGCCTGCTCGACCGCGGTGTGGCTGCGCGACGCGCCGCCTGGGGTGGCGATCACCCACGGGAACGTGACGCTCGCCTCCGCGCTCGAGCGGCTCGGCCACGCGTGGCGCGAGCCGGGCACCCGCCTCGGGCTCTGGACCCACTTCGTCAGCCAGTTCTCGGGCGTCGTATTCGCGCTGCTGTGGGGCTACCCGTTTTTGGTGCTCGGCGAGGGCCGGAGTCCCGCCGAGGCCGGCCTCTTGATCACGCTGATGGTCGTGGTCGCGATCCCTCTCGGCCCGATCCTCGGCCACTTCGCCAACCGCTGGCCGTACCGGCGCTCGGTTCCGGTGCTCGCGATCGTCGGCTGCACCGCGGCGGCGTGGACGCTGGTGATCGCGTGGCCGGGCCGCGCGCCGCTGTGGTTGCTGGTGCTGCTCGTGGTAGTGCTCGCGTCAAACGGACCGGGTTCGATGATGGGGTTCGACTACGCGCGCACGGAGAACCAGCTCGACCGGATCGGATCGGCGACCGGGATCGTCAACGTCGGCGGGTTCGTCGCATCCCTGACGACGATCCTGCTGATCGGGATCATCCTGAGCGCGACCAGCCGTCGCGGTCCCGCCACCTACACGCTCCACGACTTCAAGCTTGCCTTCTCGGTCCAGTACCTGTTCTGGGCGATCGGGCTCGTCGGCCTGCTGCACCACCGCCGCCGGCTGAAGGCCGCGCGCGGCGTCCAGCTCGATCCGTTCCATCGGGCAGTCAGGCGCTACTGGCGCGAGCGTGATCGCGTGCGGGGGTAGCGCCGATCCTGAGAGAATGCGACCGTGGTCGACCCGGACGGGGCGTATCAGGCCGCTGACATCGAGTTCGCGGTGGACGGAGCCATGCTCCGCGGCTGGCTGTACCGTCCGGAGCCGGCGCCGCCACTCGCGCCGGTGGTCGTGATGGCGCACGGCTACAACTGCGTCAAGGAGCTGTACCTGGACAAGTACGCTGCCGCGATCGCAGCCGCTGGGCACGTGGTGGTGGCGTACGACCATCGGAACTTCGGCGACAGCGATGGGGAGCCTCGGCAGGAGCTGGATCCGTGGCTGCAGGTGCGCGACTACCGCAACGCGATCACGTACGCGCAGACGCTGGACGGCGTCGACCCTGGCCGGGTCGGGGTGTGGGGAACCAGCTACGCCGGCGGGCATGTGCTGGTCCTCGCCGCGATCGACCGGCGCGTCGGGTGCGTGGTGTCGCAGGTCCCGACGATCAGCGGCTGGCAGTCGACGCTCCGCCGGACGCCGCCGCAGGCGCTCGCGGGTCAGCGCGAGGCCTTCGACGCCGACCGCCTGACTCGCTTTCGCGGCGGCGCGCCCGAGACGGTTCCGATGGTTGTCGATCCGTCCGCCGGCGGCGCGGCGTCGCACGCGAGCTCCGACGCCTGGGAGTTCTTCACCGGGCGCGCCGCGCCCGCGGAGGACCAGTGGCGGTTTCGGAAGTGGCGCAACGAGGTGACGCGCAGGTCGCTCGAGCTGTATTCCGAGTACGAGCCCGGATCGTTCATCGAGCGGATCGCCCCGACGCCGCTGCTGATGATCGTCGGCGACAACGACGTCGTCTGCCCGACCGATCTCGCGCTGTCAGCGTTCAACCGCGCCGGCGAGCCGAAGCGGCTCGAGCTCTACCCCGGCGGTCACTTCTCCGCGTACACCGATCAGTTCGAGCGGGCGGCCGGGGCCGCGGTGGAGTGGTTCAGCGCGCACCTGTGAGTGCGGAACCTACAGCCAGGACTTGCGCCGGAAGAACACGAGCAACACGGCGAGCGTCGCGAGCATGCTCCCCACGCCGAGACCCCAGAAGATCCACGCACTGCGGATGTGCTCGACCATGCTGCCGAAGTTCATCCCGAAAAAGCCGGTGATGAACGACAGGGGGAGAAAGATCGTGGCGATGATCGTGAGCTGCTTCATCACGTCGTTTTGGCGGTTGCCGACGGTCGAGAGGTAGAGGTCGGCGGCGCCGGACAGCAGGTCGCGATAAGAGTCGATCAGGTCGCTGATCCGGATCAGGTGGTCGTAGATGTCGCGGAAGTAGTCCTGCTCGTCGAGCTGGAGACCGGGGAGGGCGGCGAGGTCATCGATCGAGCGGGCGAACAGGTCGCGCTGAGGCGTCACCACCTTGCGCATCGTGACGAGCTCGCGCTTCAGCTGAAAGAGGCGCGCCAGCTGGTGCTCGTTGGGCTTGCCGAGCATCGCTGTCTCGAGCACGTCGATCTCATCGTCGATCTCCGACAGCACTGGAAAGAAGCTGTCGGCGAGCACATCGAGCACCCGGTAGAGCAGGAACTGCTCGCTGTGCAGCGCGCGCCCCTCGAGCTCGTCTCGCTGCTCCTCGAGCGGCGGGAGTGGCCGCCGGTGGATCGTGACCAGGTACTTGCCCGAGATGAACATGTGCACCTCGTGGAGCGGGTCCACCTGATCCGGGCGGTCGCGCCAGGCGCCGTAGAACACGAGGAAGATGTAGTCGCCGTAGTTGTCGAGTTTCGGGCGCTGGCCGAACTCCTCCGCGTCCTCGAGCGCCAGTGGGTGAAATCCGAACAGCTCGTGCAGGCGGCCCAGGTCCTCGTGGGTTGGGGCCTTCAGATCGAGCCAGAAGAAGTGGTCGCGCTTGAGGTGGTCGCGGATCTTCGCCTCGTCGATCGTGTGGAGGCACGGCACCACGAACTGAAACCACTCGTCCTTGCCGCGACCCTCAGCTGAAACGGCCTTGCCGACAGGCATATTGATCTCCTTGTCCCGATTGTCGGGGGACATTCTCGCCGCGGGCGGGGCCGGCCGCCGATTCAGTTGGCCGGGGGTCACGGGGCCGTAACGTTCCACCCATGCCCGCACCTGCCGGCCTATCGCACGTCGCCGCCGTCTCGTTCCTCGCCGCGCGCGTCGCGCCGACGGGGAGCTTCTGGCTGAGCCTCACCGGCGGGGCGGCGGTCGCGCGGGAATCGGACGTTCGCGGGATGCGCTCGGGCTACGCGAGCAGCGCCGCGGCGATGCTCCAGACGGTCGCGATCGTCGGTCCGCTGCGAATCAACGCGCCGCTCACGCAGGCGGTGAGCGCACCGCTGCTCGGCGCGATGCACGCGCGCGGCCGGCGCCCGTTCACGCAGTTCCTCGCGGCGCTCGTGATCAGGCTGATCCACTACACGATCCTGACCGCGTTCGCGGTGCTGATCCTGCTCGGACCGAAGGCGTACGCGGGGACCTACCAGACGCTGTTCGGGTGGATCCCGGGCCTGCCGGGCGGCCTTGCGGGCGCGCTGATCCTCACCGCGATCGGCAACGTCCTGTTCGCGATCTTGTTCTCAGGGCTCCAGGTCGCCTTCTACCGGCACGCGCTGTTCGGGTGGTCGGCGCGCGCCCCCGCGCAGTCGGTGCCTCGCGAGGCGCTGCCGCAGGAGCCGGTGGAGGCGGGCGGCACCGACCCGCGGGTAGCCCTGATCGCGGCGACGCTTGTCACGATCGTGCTGCTCGTCAGCCACAGCTGGATCGTGCTGGGCGCGGTCGCGGCGTGGCTCGCGGTTGCGTCGACGATGGCGCGCTACCGGGACGGCGACGTGATTCGCGTGGGGCTGCTGCTGGCGCTGATCGTCGCGGTCGGGACACTCGCCGCATCGTTGATCGGGGGGCTCGGGCTCGACGAGGCGGCGAGCCGCGCCGTCCGCGGGGCGCTGCTCGTGATGGTGCCGACGTGGCTGCGGCTGGCTGCCGGGAGCGCGGGCCTGCGCGAGGCGTTCCGCCGGATGCTGATCCGCCTGCACTGGATCCCCGGCGCGCAGGAGGCGGAGATCCTCGGCGAGCTCGACTCGGGCGCACTGCTCGAAGGGTCCGCCAAGTCGCTCCGAGAGCGGCTGCGCGGACTCACCGCGGACCCGATGGCGATCGTGAACGCCGTGCTCGTGTGGGCGGCTGACGAGGCGCAATCACTGCCGGTGCACGAGCCGCAGGCCGTGTCGCAGCTGCGCCTGCGGGCCCGCGACGCGACGCTCGTGTTCTCGGTGCTGCTGCCCGCGAGCGCGCTGGCGGTTGTGCTCGTGCCGTCGTGACGGTTTCGGTGCTGGTCTTGGGGATCGCCCGGGGATTGTGCCCGTAACCGGTCTTGTATGGCAGAACTCTACGAACTCGTAGGTTTTTTCCATACAGAAAGGTATGCTGGCGGTCAACATGCCCCGGCGCGACACGAATCCGCGGCGCACCGCGACGCCGGCGCGCGACCTGAACCCATTCCGGTTCTCGGGGCCGCTCCCGCCCGAGCAGATGATCGACCGGGATCCAGAGGCTGACGAGCTGCTCGCGCTGGCCGAGGGCGGCCATTCGTTCCGGCTCGTCGGGCCGCGCCGCTACGGCAAGACGACCCTCCTGCGCCGGGTGCTCGAGGCCGCGGAGCAGCAGGAGATGGCGACGGTGCTCGTCGATCTCCAGGACGTGCTTTCGATCGCGGAGATCGTGGTCCGGATCGAGCGCGGCTACGAGCGTCTGAAGGGGCCGATCCGCAGGAACGTCGAGAGCCTGCTGCGGAGCTGGAATATCGGGCTCTCGCTCGGCGGCGGCGGGTTCACCGCGACGCTGCAGCGCAATCCGAATGTCGACTGCCGAGTCGGTGCTGCTGCGCCTGCTCGAGCTGCCGGCGGCACTGTTCGACCGCCAGGGCACGACGAGCCTGATCGTGTTCGACGAGATCCAGGATGTGCTCGCGGTGAACGGGGCCGACGGGAAGATCCGCAGCGTGATCCAACATCAGACGGAGGCCGCGACCTACGCGTTCGCCGGATCGGCGCCCGGCGTGATGCAGGAGCTGTTCGCCGATCCCCGCCGACCGCTGCTCGACCAGGCGGTTCCGAAGAGCCTCGCCCCGCTGCCGATCGACGACGTCGGCGCATACGTCGAGGGCCGGTTCGAGCGGACCGGGCGCGACGCGGGGCCGGCGCTCGCGCCGATGCTCGAGTTCACCCGCGGACACCCGCAGCGGAGCATGATGCTCGCGCATTACCTGTGGCAGGGGACGCCGCGCGGCGGCGTCGCGGACGAGGGGACCTGGGTTGCCGCGCTCGATCAGGCCGCCGACGACACCGGCCAGCTGATGCGTGCGATCTGGCGGGCGCTGACCGTCAACGAGCGGCGGGTCGCGCGCGCGCTCGCGGTGGTTTCGACGCCGCTCTACAGCGAGGAGACCGCGTCGGCCGTCGGGATCAAGCGCACGAGCATCCGCTCCGCGCTCGAGAGCCTCGTCGCCAATGCCGACGTGATCGACGATCGAGGTAGAGCCGAGGCACACCGACCCGATGTTCGAGTACTGGCTGCGGCGGCGTGGACTGACGCCGGCCGCCGGCAACGACGAGGACGACATCGGCTGAGCGGATAGGATCCGCGCCGATGACTGGGGCGATGCGACGATCTGCGATGTCGGCTGCCATCGCCGCGGTGGCGGCGCTGGCCCTCGCGGCGTGCGGAGGGTCGAGCACGACGACTGTCACCACGAGCGCGACTACCCAGGCATCGACTCCGACGCAGACGTCGACGAGCACCCCGACTCAGACCGCGACGAGCGCGACGACCACGACGTCCGTCGGCGGAGCCGGCGCCGGAGGCAGCTCGAACAGCGTCCACATCGCCGTCTACCACCCGTCGACGATCGTCAGGAAAAACGGCTTCGTGACCGTCATCGCCTCGCCCGATTCCGTGGGCAAGGTCGCGGCCTTCTACAAGGCGCGGCTCGCGAAGGGCGGCTGGAACATCAGAGAGGCGTCCGTCAACTCGTTTCACGCGGTGTTCAACGCGACCCGCGGCAACGAGGGCGCGACGATCGTCGTCCATCCCCAGGGCTCAGGATCCGGGGCGACGATCACCGAGCACCCCGGTTAGGCCAGCGGCCCGACCAGCCAGCGGGCGGGCTCGGGCCTACGGCTCGAGCGGCGGAAAGTCCGGAACGGCGTCGGGCTCGAGGTCCAAGGCCCCGATCGCGATCAGCAGGCCGACGAGCACGCCCTCGGCCATCGTCGAGCACATCACAGCCTCGAGCAGCGGGCCACCGGTGATCGGAAGCATCTGCCTGAGCCCGTCGTTTGCAACATTCTCGTGCGCTGTCACCCCTGAATGCGGGGTCAATATCAAGAGCGGACGGATTTCCGGTCCTGTGAGTGGGAATCCAGCGTGTGAACGCGGCGCAAACTTTCTCACCCTGGAAGTGAACTCCTTGTGCTGGACGGAACACCCGCCCGACGCCGTGCCCCCGCTAGATCACTGAGGATGAGCGAGATCGACCGGTGGGAGCCGCTCGATTTGCTCCTTCGTCAGGTCGACGCGGAGCGTGTCCTGAATCTTCTCGGTCGCCGAGATCGGGATCGCCACCTGCTTGCGTCCCCACAGGTGGCCCTCCTCGAGCAGCACGTGGGTCACGCGGTGGTCGTCGCCGCGCTTAATCACGAGGCCGTGGACCGAGCCGATGTAGCCGTCGGTGGCGTGCACCGGATCACCGCGGCGCACCTCGACCTCGCCGAGCGGGATCGCTTCCTCGACGAACGGCTGAGGGCTGCCGTGCTGGCCGATCTCGGTGTCGGACATCGCGCCGGCGCCCATGCCGCCCGCGAGCCCGGCGCCGTAGTACGGCCACGAGTATGCGCGCCCGCCGGCGTCGCTCCACGGGTCGTCGCTCGCCGCCAGGAAGTGCATCTCCTCGCCCTCGTCCAGCCCGAGGAACTGCGCCACTGTGCAGCTCAGCCGGATCGGGTCGCCGTCGGACTCGATGTCCTCGATCGGGACCAGCCGGCCGAACCCCTTGTGGCGCTCGGGCTTGACGATCAAATGGGTGAGCGCTCCCTTGACCGGGTCGATCACGACGCCCTCGAGTTTGCCGCAGCGCCCATCCGTCGCTTCGACGTGGACGCCGACCTGGAACTGCTCGGACTCGCCGCCGGACGACATGGCGCAGAGCCTACCCGCGGAGCTCCGCAAGACCCTGCTCGCGGGTCTTCACCGGCTCATAGCCGAGCTGCTTGCGCGCCTTGTCGATCCGGATCGTGCACTCCTGTGAGGTGACCCAGTACGCGAAGCGGGTCAGGGGTGGATGGCCCTTCAGTCGGAGCGTCCGCCAGGTGGCCTCGCCCCCGATCGCCAGCGCGCCCGCCACTCCGGCCGGGACCGTGCGCGTCGGCGGCTCGACCCCCTGCGTCTGCAGCAGCTCGGAGACGAACTCGCGGAAGACGACCGGGTCGCCGTCGGTCACGAAATACACGTTGCCGGGGTCGCCCTCGAGCGCGCCGAGGACCAGGCCCTCGACCGCGTTGTCGACGTGCGTTATCGACGTCAGGTGGTTGCCGCCGCCGACCCATGCGAATCTGCCGGAACGGACCATCTCGACCATCGTCGGCAGCAGCGTGGTGTCGCCACGGCCCCAGACGAACCGCGGCCGCACGACCACGGTCTCGAACGCGCCGTCGCGGTTCGCGTCGAGCACGAGCTGCTCGGCCTGCGCCTTGGTGGAGCTGTAGAGCGCCGGCGAGTCGGGCCGCAGGGGCGCGGTCTCGTCGACGTTCACCAGCGGCTTGCCGGCGAGCAGGACGGCCTCGGTCCCGACGTGGACGAACCTGCGGACGCCAGCCGCCGAGGAGCTCGCGAGCGCGTTGCGGGTCCCGTCGACGTTGCCGCGGACGAAGTCCTCACGCTTGCCCCAATCGCCGAGCGTCGCGGCGGCGTGGAACGTGAACTCACAACCGGCGGCGCCGTCGCGCATCGCGTCGGCCGAGGACAGGTCTCCGGCCACCGGCTCGGCGCCGAGCGTGCGCACCCTGTCCGCGGCGCTGTCGGACCGGGCCAGCGCCCGGACCGTGTGGCCGTCAGCACGCAGCCGCTCGATCAGCCTCCCGCCGATGAATCCCGATCCGCCCGTGACGAACACACTCGCCATCGACGTAGAGCCTAGTTGGGCAGGATCTGAAGCGGCACTGTGAACGTGCCGCCGGCACTCGCGGTATTCGACTCGGCGTTGGGCGACTGCACGTCCTCCATCGTCGCGCTGACGCTGCCGCTGATCGTCGTTGCGGTCTCGGAGCTGATCGAGAAGCCGCCCGGCGGTGTCTGCCACTGCTCGTAACCCTGGGAGTCCAATTGGGTGGGCATCTCCGACGTGACGAATGTGGTGGCCAGATCGGCGTAGCTGACCACCGGCCCGAACGAGTCGTCGGGGAAGGCCGCGTCGTAGGAGCCGGGACCGACGTTTCCGTAGGTGGTGAACGCGACCTGCGTGCAGCACGGCTCGCCGGGCTCGAACATCTCGAAGTAGCACTGCAGCTCGGGGTTGCCGAACGCGGTGGTCTGATGGATCGTGCAGCTGTCGTTGTGCCCGTTCTGGAAGCTCGTCGCCGACGCGCCACCCGAAACGACGATGTTGCTCGTGCCGCCGGGGATACCGCCGACCGGGTTGCTGGCACCACACGCTTGCGCTCACGCGCGCGAGCGTGATGTGGGTGGCGCTGTTGTTGCCGGAGAGCGCGACGTATGCGGGCCCCGGAGCGATCCCCGGCAGCGTGTCGCCGAAGCCCGGCGATCCCTGCGGACAGCTGCAGTCCTGGCCGGTGACGCAGTAGGCGCCCGCACCGAGATCGAATGTGCTCCCCGAGGCGTCGCGCAGCCGCCCGAACGGCGTGCCGCCGCTGCCCGAGACGATCAGCACCTGATCGGCGATCTGGACCTGTGCGATCGCGGATGAGCGGGGCCCGGCGTCCATCGACACCTGCGTGTTGCCCGAACCGGCGTAGAACGGGATCGGCGGCTTGGCCGGCGTGATCCCGATCCCGGTCGTGTCCCAGCCCGCCCCGAGCGAGGGATCGCGCGCGTACCCCGACGCCCAGCTGTCGAGGAACGCGGTGTTGCCGTCGGGTACGGCGACGTCGTAGGCGGCCTGGCTGCCCTTCGCCATGAACATCTGGCGGAGCGTCGGCCACAGGTTCCCGCCCGGCTCAGTCTCCGCGAGGTGGGCGAAGAACCCGACGGCGTCGTAGACGCGGTTGAACAGCCCGATCCCCGGATACTTCAGGTACGCGTTCCAGTAGTCGGTCAGGTACTTGTCCTTCGGGTCGTGCCCGAGCACCTCGCGCGCCACCTGGTCGCCCGCCCACTCGGCGCCGCCTTCGAGCAACCACGGCGACTGCGCGAGCGTCGCGTAGACGGGCGAGTTGAGCTTGAACTGGAAGCAGTGCACGGCTTCGTGCGCCGCCACGTAAATCGGAAGGTCGGGGTTGGAGCTCTGCCACCCGAGCGGGAACACCTGGATCTGGCATTTGACGCCCGGGCCGAGCGAGCTCGCCCACTTGCCGTTCTTGTCGATCGGCTCGGCGGCCGCCTGGCTGCCGGGACCGTCCGGGTCGGGCGCCGTCATCAGCTTCACCTCGACGGGCAGCGCCGGCGCGCTCGAGAGCGACACGCCGAGGTGCGCGGAGAGCAGCGCGACCGCGGTCTTCGCCGCGTCGGCCCACTTCTTCTGCGCGCCCTTGGGCGGGTTCGACGCGATCCGCGCGAGCTTGCCCCCGCGGCCCGAGATCAGCTTCTGGAACGCGGCGCGCTGCGCAGGCGTCATCGTCGACAGGTACGCCGCCGCCCACCGGATCGGGCCCGAGAGCGACGGGTAGGTGGTCCGGTCAACCGCGCCCGCCTGGGCCTTCACGCCCGGGAGCGGGCCGACCGTTTGGACGAACGCCTGGAGCGCGTCGCTCTTCGAGACCCGAGCCGCGGCGGAGACGATCACCGGCTCGTGCCCGCGCACCAGCCGCAGGCACCGCGTCGAGCGCGGAGGCTTGCACTTCTTCGGCGGCGCCGGCGCCGTCGTCGCGCCCGCGGCCGCGCCCGCGCCAGTGAGCGCGAGTAGCCCGAAGAGCAGCATCAGAACACGGAACTTCGCCCCCATCGGGGTCCGATACTACGGAATGCGGTGCGCAAACTTCTCGCAGCTTGCGTACACCGTGTCTGGACAACCATTCGCGATCCGCCCGCACGGTGGCTGGTCGCCGGCGACGAGTACCCGCCGGGCCTCGCGTGGCCCGAGAACGTGGAGCACCTCGAGCACGTGTCGGCTCCGGAGCACCCGGGGTTCCTGGCCGCGCAGCGTGGACGCTGAACATCACCGGCCGCCGCCTGCGCGGCAACGGTCGGGCGCCGAACCTTCGGTTGTTCGAGGCCGCGGCGTGCGGGGTGCCGGTGATCAGCGACCGCTGCGGCGGGCTCGAGCAGCTGTTCGCTGACGGCAGCGAGATCCTGGTCGCGGACAAGCCGGCCGACGCCGTGGAGGCTCCGTGGGACATGCCCGACGACCAACGTCGGGCGATCGGCGACCGCGCCCGGCGCAGGGTCCTCTCCGAGCACACCTCCGCTCGCCGGGTCGACGAGCTCGAGCTGCTGCTCGCCGCCACGATCTGACGCTCGGCGCCCTCGCCCTCGCCCTCGCCCTCGCCGGACCGGTCCCATCGCCGTGTGGCTCACGCTCCGCCCGCGGCCGACGCCGTCCTCTGGACATAACCCACAACTGTTGACGCAACTAGACAAAACTGATATATGTCTAGTCGGCCGTCATGAGCGGCCCTCTGTCCAACAAGGAGAGGAAGATGACCCGCCGTATCGCTTGTCTCGCCGCCGTCCTGGGGCTCTGTGCAGTCGTCGTCCCCGCAGTGGCGTCCGCCGCCGCCCGATCACAGCAGCAGAACGCCGGGCCGGCGATCACCGTCCCTGCCGGCGCGGTCTCCTCCGCGATGGTCTGCAAGGGAAACGTCGCGCGCGCGAGGCGGGGCGCGATCCTGCTGATCCCGGGAACGTTCGCGACGGCCGAGGTCAACTGGAGCTGGAACTGGCAGAAGCTGCTCCCGAAGCTTGGGTGGGCGGCGTGCACGATCACGTTGCCGCAGACGGGCTCCGGCGACATCCAGGCGAACACCGAATACGTCGTCTCGGCGATCCGGATGCTCGCGACGAAATCCGCCCGCCCGATCGCGGTCATGTCGCACTCCCAGGGCGGGCTCGAGGCGCGCTGGGCGCTCAAGTACTGGCCGGACACCCGCGCGGACGTCGACAAGGTCGTGACGTTGGGAGCGCCCAACTACGGCGCGCTTTATCCGAATCAGAATTGCACCGCGCCCAGCAGCTGCTCGGCGTCGCTGTGGCAGATGCGCTCGGACTCGAAGTTCCTAGCCGCGCTCAACAGGGGGGCGAGCACCTACTCGATCCCGTGGACATCGATCACGACCTCGGCTGACACGGTCTTCGTGTCGCCGTCCGAGGCCCGGATGCCCGGCGCCGCGAACATCCTGGTTCAGAGCCTGTGTCCAACTGATCAGGCGCAGCACAACAACCTCCCGTACGACGGGCCGACGTCGGGGATCGTGCTCGACGCCCTGAACCACAAGGGACCGGCCCGGCTCAGCCGTGTGAGCGGGAGCTACTGCAAAATGGCGACGATGCGGGGCGTTACGACGGCCGAGGCCAACCAGATCCTCGGCGCCTATACGGCGACCCTGGTGCACGACCTCGGGCCCGATGGCCCTCGCGCCGTGGGCGAGCCGCCGCTCGCGTGCTACGTGACCGGCACCTGCAAGTCACGCCGGCACCGCCGCGGATGATCAGTCGCGCCTCGGCAGCGGCATAGCCAGCCGCAGCCACACCTGCTCGAGCGTTTCCAGGGCGACCTTCGGGTCGCCCTGGGGGTCTCGGCCGAATTCGTGAAGCAGGTAGGACTGGTTCATGATCGTCATCGCGCGGGCGAGCGCGCGGGGATCCGGAACCTTGAGCACGCCCGCGCCGGCCATCCGCTCGAGCGCGCCCGTCGTCACTCCGATGAACGCATCGGTCGAGGCGCGGTACGCGAGCTCGATTCGCTCGTCGGTCACCGCCGCCTCGGCGATCGCGCGGATCATCGGGCCGTGGCGGACGTAGAAGTCGATCATCCCGGCGAGGCCCTCGCGTCCCGGCGTGGGATAGCCGACGCCGGCGGTCTCGGCCCATCGTTTCGCGACCGCGAACAGCTCCAGCCCGACGTCCTCGTAGAGCCGCAGGACGAGATCGGTGACGTCGTCAAAGTGGCGGTAGAAGGCGGTCCTGGTGAGGCCCGTCTCCGCCATCACGACGTCTACCGTCAGCTCTCGATACGGCCGCTCGCGCAGCGAACGTTCGGCGACGGCGAGGATCTGGCGGCGGGTTTCCTCGCGCTGTTCGCGGCGCTTCGTGCGCTGAGCCTGAGGGCTCATCATCCGATCGTACCAGTTGAGTGACGCGGTGTTTGACTGTGCGTCACAGAAGGGCTATAACTGCTTGGTGAGCTGGACGCGAAGGGGGAACCTCTGGCTAGCTGCTGCCGCGACGGCGCTCGCGGTGGCGATGATCCTCACAACCCGCAGCGCGGCCGCCGCAGGTCCGATCGAGATCTCTCCCCAGCCGGGAACGCAGGACGCCTCTCCCCACACGCAGATCAGCATCTTCGGCATCGGACGGCGCAAGATCGAGTCGGTTCGGGTCGCCGGCTCGATCAGCGGGACGCATCCGGGGACGCTTCGAACCTATAGCCGCGATCGCGGCGCGAGCTTCGTGCTGCGGCGGCCGCTCACCCAGGGCGAGCGGGTCACTGTCGCGATCCGGATCGCGGGTCACACCCCGATCGCGTTCGGCTTCACGGTCGCGCGGCTGCTCCCAAACCCGCCGATCATCAACATCCCCACGACCCAGCCCGCCAAGCTCCAGCACTTCGTCACCCAGCCGGCGCTGCTGCCACCGAAGATCGCCGTCCACAAGACGCGCCCGAACGTCCGGGGCAACCTCTTCCTGACGCCGCTTCCCTCGCCGATCGTGCATCCCGCCTCCATGAACGCGATCTCGATCAAGCCGGTCGGCCCCGGCGGACCGATGATCATCGATCGCAACGGCAGGCTCGTCTGGTTCCACCAGCTCCCGAGGCCAATCGTCGCCGGCAACCTCCAGCTCCAGCGGTGGAACGGAAAGACCGTGATGACCTGGTGGCAGGGCGCGGTCACGATCGCCGCGTACGGGCTCGGCGAAGGGGAGATCTACGACACTTCGTATCGCCCGCTCAAGGTCGTCCACGCCGGCAACGGCTACTCGGCGGACATCCACGAGTTCGTGCTGACGCCGTCGGGCGACGCGCTGATGACGGTTCAGTCGCTGATCGACGTCCACCTGCCCGGGACCGCGCCGGGCAAGCTGTCGCCGCTGATCGACTCGATCGTGCAGGAGGTGGACGTTCGCACCGGCCTGGTCGTATGGGAGTGGCACGCGCTCGGTCACATCCCGCTCAGCGCCTCGTACGCGACGCCTGCCACCAGCCCGTACGACGACGTCTTCCACGTCAACTCGATCGAACAGGTTCCCGGCAACCGGCTGCTGATCTCGGCGCGCGACACCTCGGCGGTCTACGAGATCGACCAGGGGACCGGCCGGGTCCTGTGGACGCTCGGCGGCCTGCAGAGCAGCTTCAAGATGGGACCGGGGGCGAGGTTCTACTTCCAGCACGACGCTCGCCTGCTCCCCGGCGGGCGGATCAGCCTGTTCGACGACGAGGCGGGCCCGCCGGCCTTCGCAAAGGCATCGCGGGGGCTGGTCCTCGCGCTGAACACGCGCAGCCGCACGGCGTCGCGCGTGCGTCAGTACCCGCGGGCCCGCACACTCGCCGAGAGCGAGGGGAGCGTGCAGATGCTCGCTGGGGGCAACGCGCTCGTCGGATTCGGCTCCGAGCCCGACTTCACCGAGTTCACCACCGGCGGACGGATGCTGTTCGACGCGAGCCTGCCCGAGAACGACGGCAGCTACCGCGTGTACGGCTTCCCGTGGGCGGCAATGCCGAAGACCCGCCCGGTGGTCAAGGCGAGGCGAACCGCGTGGGGCCGCGTGTCCGTCTATGTGAGCTGGAACGGCGCGAACACCGTCAAGTGCTGGAAGATTCTGGCGGGCTCGAACGGCAAGACGTTGCGGCCGGTCGCGACGGTCGCCGACCGCGCCTTTGAGACCCGCATCAACCTCGGCACGCGCGCGAGCAGGTTCGAGGTCCGCGCGTTCGGCGCCGGCGGGCGCGTACTGGCGAGCTCGAACGTCGTCGGCGCATCGTGATCCGCCGCGCGCTGATTCCCATGGCCGGCGGTCTCGCGGCGCTGCTGGTGCTCGGCGCCGCCAGCGCGGCTGCCGCGCCCGCGGGCGGCATCCACAAGATCAAGCACGTCGTGATCATCATGCAGGAGAACCGCTCGTTCGACTCCTACTTCGGCACGTACCCGGGGGCGGACGGGATCCCGGGACTCGCGGGCCATCCGGGGAAGGTGCCGTGCGTACCGGACCCGGCGCGCCACCGCTGCCAGCGGCCCTACCACGACCACCAGGACTCGAACGCCGGCGGGCCGCACATGACGGTCGACGCGCTCACCGACATCGACGGCGGCCGAATGGACGGCTTCATCCGTAGCGTCGAGTCGGGTCACCCCGACACAGATCGGCTCGCCTGCCACGCACCGATCACGTCGACCGCACAGCTGCTGCAGGTACTCAGCGGGCCGCCGTGTCTGGACGTGATGGGCTATCACGACCAGCGCGAGATCCCGCACTACTGGGCGTACGCGCGCAACTTCGTGCTCCAGGACCACATGTTCGAGCAAGCGGCGACGTGGAGCCTGCCAGCGCACCTCGACATGGTCTCCGGGTGGTCGGCGAGTTGCCTGAACCTGCTCAAGCCGATGAGCTGCCAGACCAACCTCGTCAATCCCGGCAAGGGCAAGCCGAGCCCGACTTCGACCAACAATTCGGCCGCGCTGCTCGGCCTGCTGACCCTCAACAGCGGCATCGCGCAATACGGCTGGACGGACATCACCTATCTGCTCCACAAGCACCACGTCAGCTGGCGCTATTACCTGACGCAGGGCACCGAGCCCGATTGCGACAGCGGCGCGATGACCTGCACGCCGGTGCCGCAGAACGTCGAGACGCCCCAGATCTGGAATCCGCTACCGAGCTTCGAGGACGTCCACCAGGACCGACAGTTGGGGAATATTGTCGACGCCGGGCGGTTCTATCGGGACGCGTACGCCGGCACGCTCCCCGCCGTTTCCTGGCTGATCCCGAGCGGCGACACCTCCGAGCACGCGCCCGGACGGGTCAGCTGGGGCCAGGACCATGTCACCCGGGCGATCGACGCGATCATGTCGGGTAAGGACTGGGACTCGACCGCGATCTTTCTCGCGTGGGATGACTGGGGCGGTTTCTACGACCACGTCAAGCCGCCGCGGGTCGACGCGCAGGGTTACGGGCTGCGAGTCCCCGGGCTGGTGATCAGCCCGTACGCGAGGAAGGGTTACGTCGATCACCAGACGCTCAGCTTCGACGCCTATCTGAAGTTCATCGAGGACGACTTCCTCGGTTCTCAGCGGCTCGATCCGAAGACGGACGGGCGGCCGGACTCGCGTCCGGACGTTCGTGAGAACGCCAAGATCCTCGGCGACCTCGCTAGCGACTTCGACTTCAACCAGAAGCCCCGCAAGCCGTTCCTGCTGCCGCGGATCCCGCCGAGCAAGCTCCCGCCGAACTTGATCCCGGTCCTGACAAACCACTGATGCGGGGGCTCACGATTCTGCTCGCGTCGTGCCTGATCGCCGCGATCACCGCCATCGCCGCGCCCGTCGCGTTGGCCGCGGGCGGCATCCACAAGATCAAGCACGTCGTGATCATCATGCAGGAGAACCGGTCGTTCGATTCCTACTTCGGTACGTATCCAGGGGCGGACGGGATCCCCGGACTCGCGGGAAACCGCGGCCGCGTGCCGTGCGTTCCGGACCCGCTCCGGCACGGCTGCGTGCGCCCGTTCCACAACAGCCGCGACGTGAACGACGGCGGCCCGCACGACACGCTGGCGTTCTGGACCGACTACGACAACGGCCGGATGGACGGATTCGTGCGCTCCCGTGAGAACTGCACGAACGCGCTCGACCCGCGCGACTGCATCGCGAACCTGTCGGTCGACATGATGGGCTACCACGACCAGCGCGAGATCCCCAACTACTGGACGTACGCGAAGAACTTCGTGCTCCAGGACCACATGTTCGAGCCGGTCACCTCGTGGAGCCTGCCGGCCCACCTGTATCTCGTCTCCGAGTGGTCGGCGCAATGCATGACGCCCGCGGACCCGTTCAGCTGCAAGAACAACATCGAGCTCCCCGGGCTGCCGACCGACATCGGGCCGCCGCACTCGACGCCGCCCGACTACGCCTGGACCGACCTCACATACATGTTCGACCGCGGGCACGTCAGCTGGGGTTACTACGTCAAGCAGGGTCCGGAGCCCGATTGCGAGGACGCGCAGGTGTTCTGCACCTACAAGCCGCAGGCGCCGCGCACGCCCGGGATCTGGAACCCGCTGCCGAGCTTCGACACGGTCCGTCAGGACCACCAGCTGGGCAACATCCGAGACACCAGCGCGTTCTTCACCGCGCTGCGCCGCAACCGCCTGCCGTCGGTGTCGTGGGTGATCCCGAGCGGGATCGTCTCGGAGCATCCGACCTCATCGATCAAGGCCGGCCAGGCTTACGTGACCAACCTGATCAACGCGATCGGGCGCAGCCGCGAGTGGAACAGCACCGCGATCTTCCTGGCGTGGGACGACTGGGGCGGCTTCTACGACAACGTGCGCCCGCCGCAGACGGACTTCAACGGGTACGGGTTCCGCGTCCCCGCGCTCGTCATCAGCCCGTACGCCCGGCGCGGCTACATCGACCACCAACAGCTGAGCTTCGACGCGTTCGCGAAGTTCGTCGAGGACGACTTCCTCGGCGGCCGGCGGCTCGACCCGAAGACCGACGGACGCCCAGACCCCCGACCGAGCGTCCGTGAGAAGGCGCACGGCCTCGGCAACCTCGTCAAGGACTTCAACTTCAACCAGAAGCCGCGGCCGGCGATGTTCCTGCCGCTGCGTCCCCAACCCCGGAGGTAACCCACCGATGAGCATCGAGCCGACACCCGAGCAGATCCAGCGCCTGGTCGCCTCCGATGACCAGTCGCCGGTGGTGATGATCAACCTGCTGCGATTCAAGGACCTAGCCGACGGGATCGACGCGGCCGACGGGATCAGCGGCGCCGAGGCCTATCGGCGCTACGCCGAAGCCACGCGCCCGTTCCTCGAGGGGGTTGGCGCCCGGCTGCTGCTGGCGCTCGCCGCGACCGAGTCGGTGGTCGGCCCTGACCATCAGGAGTGGGACATGATGCTCGCGGTCGAGTACCCGTCCCGGGCCGCGTTCCTGACGATGGCCACCAATCCCGACTACCTGAAGGTCCACGCGCACCGCGTGGCGGCGCTGTCCGACGCGAGGCTGATCGCCTCCACGCCGGCCGGCATGTGAGCTCGGCTCTGTGGCCGAGCCCGTGGCCGGCCGAGGACGGCGGTCCCCGGCGCGAGCAGCGGCCGACAGGGACGCCGGGGCTGGGGATCCAAGACGGGGAGACGCTGCGGCTCGCTGCGGCGCGCGACGCGTACGCGACCACGATGGTCGTGCTGCGCGACCCCGGAGAGGTGTTCGCGCTGCGGCACACGATGGGCCCGAGGCCGCTCGAAGATCCGAGCGCGGCCTGGGTCGAGCGGATCGACCCGCTGACGCTCGAGCCGCTCGCCCGCTCGCCTGAGCTGCCGGGCGGCCCGTTCTGGCCCGGCGGCCTCGCCGCGCACGCGGGCGGCTCGCTGCACGTCGTGCACGGCAACCACTGCCACCGGCTGTCGGCCGAGCTCACGGTGACCGCCTCGCGCGAGCTCCCGCGCCCGCGGCCGTACAACTCGTTCGTCGCGCTCTTCGACGGGACGCTTGCGGCCAAGGATTTCGACCGCGAGCTCCGCACGCCCGCGCTCGTGACGCTGCTGGACCCCGAGACGCTTGAGCCACGCTGTCCTGACGTCGAGCTGCCGGAGCCGTCGATCGCGCGGCTCGCCGCCGACGGGGACGCGCTCTACGTCGTCGGCGTCACCACCGTCTGGCGGTATCGCTGGGACGGCCGGCGGCTCGAGCGCGACACCGTCTGGTCGTTCCCGTACCACGGCGGCGCCGGCCACAGCTACGGCTGGGACCCGGTGATCTCCGGCGGGCACCTGTGGCTGCTCGACAACGGCGCGCACCGCTACACGACGACGATGCAGGGCGCGGGCGTCGCGTCGGGGCCGGTGCGGCTGCTGCGGGTCTCGCTCTCAGACTCCCGGCACCACGAGTCCGTCGAGGTGTCGGGGCTCCCTCGCGGGACCGTCACGAATCCGCCGCTCTATGACGCCGAGCGCCGGATCGCGATCGGCTATGACTCGGGCAACGGCGTCGTGCAGGCGTTCCGGTTCGGCGCGAGGCTCGAGCCGCTGTGGCGCCGGGAGCTCGCTCACGCGGCACACATGATCCATTTCCCGGACACTGGAGAGGTGGTGCTGCACGACTACCACGGTCCCGCGGCGGCACGGACGCGGCTCGCGCGGGAGCTCGCCGGCCGGTGGTCGGGCCCCGCGCGCTCGCCGCGGATCCGGCGGGCGCTCGGACGGCGCTCCGGCGACGACGTGACGGTCGTCGAGATCGAGACCGGGGTGGAGCTGGCCCGCGCGCGGGTCCCGAGCATGTTCCAGTCGGTCCTGTTTCCTGCGGCGGGGTTCGGACGCGACCTGTACTGGTGCACGTTCTCGACGCTGGCGCGGCTGGAGGTCGCATAGGTGGCGCTGACCTCGCGGGTGCTTGCGTGGCGCGACGCCGGCGAGCTGATCGATCTCGACGGCCACCGGATCTTCGTGCGCGCGCAGGACGGCGAGGGGCCGCCGCTGCTGATGCTGCACGGGTATCCGTCAAGCTCGTATGACTGGCGATCCGTGCTCGAGCGGATGCCCGAGCGCCGGATCGTCGCGTTCGACTTCCTCGGCTTCGGTCTCTCGGACAAGCCGCGCGAGCACCTGTACTCGCTGTGCGGGCAGGCGGACCTGGCGCAGGCGGTCGTCGCGCGTTACTTCCCGGGCGAGCCCGTCGCGCTGATCGCGCACGACATGGGCACGTCGGTCACGACCGAGCTGCTCGCGCGCGACCTCGATCGGCGACTGCCGTTCGAGCTCGACCGCGTGCTGCTGTTCAACGGCAGCATGGTGATCGAGCGGGCGAGCCTGACGCTCGGGCAGAAGCTGCTGCGGAGCCGGTTCGGGCCGATCGTCGCGCGGCTCAGCAACCGGCGCGGGTTCAGCGCGTCGCTGGGCCGCATCTTCTCCTCCGCGCACCCGCTGAGCCGCGAGGAGGCAGACGACCAGTGGGCGCTGCTCTCCTATAACGATGGGGATCGGATCCTCGACCGGCTGATCTTCTACCTCCACGAGCGGGTCACGCTCGGTCCCCGCTGGCACGGCGCGCTGCGCTCGTGGCCGGGCCGGCTCGAGCTCGCGTGGGCCTGTCGTGACCCGATCTGCACCGAGGCCGTGCTGCAGGCGGTGCTGGCGCTCAGGCCGAACGCGCCGTTGACGCGCTTTCCACCCCTCGGCCACTATCCGCAGATCGAGGACCCGGCCGCGGTGACCGCCGTGATCGATACCTTCGCGCGGGAATGAGGCGCCGGCGCTCGATGCTCGCGGTTGGGATGGTCCGCGCCGTGGCCGCGCTGGCCGTGGCCGCGCTCGCGGTGGCCGCGGTCGCGGTGGCCGCGCTCGCCGCCGCGCCGGCGGCCGCCGCGGCCGCCCCCTCGGCCTCGCCCTCACAGCGGATCACCTTCTACTTCGGGCTCAAGCGCCCCGAGGCGCAGGCGGTGGCCGCATTCTTCGCCGCCCAGCAGCCCGGCTCGCCGACCTACCGGCGGTTCGGCACCGTGGCTCAGATCTCCGCCCGCTACGGCGCGAGCCCCGCCACGCGGAGAGCGTTCCTGGCGCAGGTCCGCAGACTCGGATTCACCGCGAGCATCGACCGCTCGGGTGTGTTCGCGCGCGTGGCCGGCACCGTCCGGCGGTTCGAGCGAGCGTTCGGAGTGAAGATCACGAGCGAGTTCTCGAACGACACGATCTCGACCAGCTACGGCACCGCCGGCAACAAACCGCTGCGGCTCCCGCCGGCGCTGCGGCCGCTGGTCAAGGACGTGGTTGCGAACTACGCCCGCTCCTCGCGGTTCCCGGCCGCGCGCACGGCGGCGTCGCCCAGCCCTCGCGCGAAGGCCCCGGGTCCGAAGAACAACGGCACCTGGATCGGCGGAGCGACGGGCAGGCGCACCTGTTCGGGCGCGGGTCGTTCGAGCCGCAGGAGGACCTCGCGCTGGTCCGCGGGATGGCGCCGGGGCTGACCTCGCTGACGTTCACCCAAGCGTGGGGGATCCCGTCGCTGTGGTTCCTCGCGCCGTCGAAGCTGCTCGGCGCCCACAGTCTCCCGGGCTCGCTCTCGATCTCCTACGGGGGAGTGCGAGCGCGCGATTCGCGGCCTGCGGGCCCCTCCGGCTTCCCGGGCCGGCGCCAACCTGATGGATTCAGTGCTCATGCGGTTGGGGCTCGCGGGCGTGAGCACGTTCGCGGCGGCCGGCGACTTCGGCACGAGCTGTGACGGCGAGCAGTTCAAGGGCATCGCGTGGCCCGGCTCCTCGCCGTACCTGACGTCGGTCGGCGGCACCCGCCTGGTCCTGAACAAGGCCAACCAGCGCGTGAACGAGGTCGTCTGGAACGACCTCGAGTGGGCGTCGCCGCTGAACGGCGGCGGCGCGTCCGGTGGCGGGCTATCCGGCGTCTCGGCGCGGCCGCCGTTCCAGCGCGGGTTGCCGTTTCACGGAAACCGCCGGGGGGTGCCCGACGTCTCGGCGCACGCCTCGATGTTCCCGGGGTGGCCGGTGGTGCTGGCCGGCAACTGGGCGCTCGACGGCGGGACGAGCGCCTCGACCCCGCTGATCGCGGCCGCGTTCGCGATCCTCAGCGCCAACGAGCGGCGGGCACTCCGGCCGCCGCTCGGCCCCGTGGACGGGCTGCTCTACACGCTGAGGCAGGCCGTGCCGGGGACGATCTACGACATCGTCTCGGGCGCGAATCGCTACTACCGGAAGATCGCCGGCTACAGCGCCCGGCCGGGCTACGACCTCGCGAGCGGGCTCGGCGTGCCGCAGTTCGCGCAGATCGCTGCCGTCCTGCCCCGCTTCGGGCCCTGAGCGGGCGCGCGCTCAGCGAAGCTTGACCCGGTCTCCGGGTTGCAGCGTCACCGGCGGTCTGAGCGACGGGTTCAGCGATTCGAGCTTCACGAGGCTCATGTGGTGGTCGTTCGCGATCGAGCCGAGCGAGTCACCGTCGCGGACCGTCAGGAACTGAGGGCCGAGCGGCTTCGGGGGCCGCCCCGAACCGGGCGGATGGTGCCACAGGTTCAATCGCTCCCCGGGCTGTATCGCTCCGGGATCGACCTGGGGGTTGAAGGCCTGGAGCTGCGCGATCGTCAGACCCGTCTTCGACGAGATCTGACTGAGCGTGTCGCCGGGGTGCACGATCCAGTAGGGAGGTAGCTTCCGAGCCGCCGCGTGTGCCCTCTGGCCGCCGGAGCTCGAGTCCGACGCGCCCGGCACCTTCATGACGACGATCAGCACCGCACCGATGAAGAGCGCCAGCACCACTGGCGCGATGAAATGCGACGGTCGGATCTTCGATCTCGGGGCTGGCGCGGAGTGGACGGTCATGGCGAAGCTCCTCGGAGCACGAGCAGGTTATGCGCGTACTTTGGCGCATCCGTCACAAGATCGCCAGGGGTTTTCTGTGAACGCCGCGGCGGCTAGCGTTGCCCGATCGCGACGTTCGACTCCATCTCGGAGTCGATCCGCCCCTCGCCCGTGATCCGGGTCAGGGCGTCGGCGAGCTGTTGCTGTTGCTCGCCCGCCAGCTCGTTCAGCCGCTCGATGATTCCGCTGGCGGCGAGCGTGCGGTACAGCTGCTCGGCCCCGTGCTCGTAAGTGACCGGCAGCGCGTGCCTGGAGACGCGCACGTCCCTGAAGCCAGCGTACTCGAGTAGCTCGGCGAGCGGACCGGCGTCCGGAAAGCCCCACGGGCCGCCGCGGTAGCGATCCGCGAGCTCGGCGCCGGCCACCTGCTCGATCGCATCCGCGACCGCCGCCATCGCCGGCGAGTGCGCGATCTCCGTCCACACCGCGATCCCCGCGGAGCCACCGGGCCGCAGCGCCCGGTGCATCTGCGCGACCGCTGCGTGGCGGTCTCCGAAGAACTGCAGACCCTGCTGGCAGGTGACGAAGTCATAGGAGGCGACGCTCACCGGCAGCCGGTCCGCCGGCGCCTCGAGGTACTCGATCCTCGCGCCGCCTTCGACCGGCGGTTTCGCACGCGCGAGCGCGAGCATCGCCGGGCTCAGGTCGCAGGCGGTCACCCGGCCGCCCACGCCGACGCACTCAGACGCGACCCGCGACAGCGATCCCGGGCCGCACGCGACGTCGAGAACCGCGTCGCCGGGCGCGAGCTCGAGCTGGTCGCACAGCAGACGGGCCCACGGCTCGAACACCCGTGGCACGAGCACCTCGTCATACGCCTGCATGGCCTCGGTGGACGCGCCCCCAAACGCGGCGCTCCATGTCGCCCCACTACTCATCCGGTCAGTTTATGCCGGGGATGTTGCCCGGCTTGCTAGAGACAGCCGTATAGCGCCGCGATCAGCCCGCGGTTGCGCGGGTTCTGCCAGCGCGGGCCCTCGCCCTGGTTCGGCGTGTACGCGAACGCGACACCCGCGTCGGGGTCGGCGAACCCGAGCGAGCCGCCGGCGCCGAAGTGGCCGAACGCGCCCGGGTTGGGCCCGAGCGGGCGCTCGGGCATCGTCAGCTGGAAGCCGAGTCCGAACCTCGAGGGTCGCGTGAGCACGCGATCGGGTCCGTAGGAAGCCTCGCGGGTCGCCTCCTTGAGCGTGTCAGGACCGATGATCTGCTCGAGCCCGCCGTAGATCCTCGCGACCGCCCGGGCGTTCGCGTGCCCGCCCGTCGACGGCATCACCGCTGCCCGCCACGCGCGCGTGTTGACGGTGCCGATCCCCGAGACCCCCGGCGGGTTGAAGTACGCGCGGCGGATGATCAGCGGGACCGTGTCGGGGTCGGACATCTCGGCCGGAGGCCGGTCCGGGAAGTTGAACTCGGCGACGCGGGCGTCCTCCGTCGCCGGGAGCCCGAAGTGGAAGTCGGCGCCGAGGGGCTCGGCGATCTCGCGCCGGAACACGTCCCCAGGGTTCTCGCCGGTGACCCGCCTGACGAGCTCGCCGACGAGGAATCCGTACGTGTTCGTGTGGTAGCCGTGCGCGGTGTCCGGCTCCCACCAGGGCTGCTCTCTCGCCAGCGCCGACGTCATCAGGTCCCAGTCGTACATCGCGTCCGGCGGGAGCTCCTCCCTGATCGCCGGTAGCCCGGCGCGGTGGGCGAGCAGCGCCCGGACCGTCGCGTGGTCCTTTCCGGCGGCGGCGAACTCGGGCCAGTAGGTCGCGACCGGCGCGTCCAGATCCAGTCGGCCCCGTTCGACGAGCTGGAGCAAGCACAGCACGACCATCGGCTTGCCGACCGAGAACACGTCGACCAGCGTGTCCTGCTGCCACGCGCGGGTCCGAGCGGCGTCCATCCACCCGGCCCAGATGTCAACCACGGGCTGGCCGTCGAGCGTCACGGCGACGGCGGCCCCGACCTCGCCGTGCTCGACGAAGTTGATCCGCAGCTGGTCCTCGAGTGCGGCGAAGCGGGGGTCGCAGTGGCCTTGGACGTTCATCGCTTTCTATGATCGGGAATCAAGATGATCCTCATCACCGGGGCAACGGGGATGTTCGGCGGCGGCGTCACCGCGGAGCTCGCCGCGCGCGGCGCGTCGATCCGCGCGATGACCTCCGACCCGGCCAAGGTCGACCAGCTCGCGCGCCGCGGCGTCGAGCCAGTCGTCGCGGACATGGACCGCCCCGAGACGCTCGCGCCCGCGGTCGCCGGCGTTGACACGGTGTTCCTCGTCTCGCCGATGGACGATCGGGTGAAAACCCGCGAAGGCAACGTGCTCGCCGCGGCGAAGGCGGCCGGAGTCCGGCGGATCGTCAAGCTTCACGGCGCGGTCAAGCATCACGGTGACCAGCTCGGCCGCCTGCACGGCGCGAGCCTCGAGGCGATCCGCGACTCGGGGCTCGAGTGGGCGCTGCTATCTCCGACGTCGGTGCTCGAGACGAGCCTCTTATCGATGATCCCCTGGATCGAGGCGACCGGCGCGATTATCGCGTGCGCGGGCGACGGCAGGGTCGCGCACGTCGCGGCCGCCGACGTCGCGCGAGCCGGGGCGGCGATCCTCGCCGACGGCAGCGAGAACGGGCGCGACTACGTGATCACCGGGCCAGAGCTCCTCTCCTTCGCGGAGCTCTGCGAGATCCTCTCGCGCGTCACCGGCCGGTCGATCCCGTACGTCGACGTCTCCGAGGAGGAGCTCGCGCAGACGCTGGTCGAGCAGGCGGGGATGACGCCCGA
Organism: uncultured Solirubrobacterales bacterium; assembly: GCA_963770735.1. Lineage (GTDB taxonomy): Bacteria > Actinomycetota > Thermoleophilia > Solirubrobacterales > Solirubrobacteraceae > Palsa-465. Next base: position 113,575 of record CAVYRB010000005.1, read on the forward strand.
GCAGGCCGAGATCGGCGTGATCTGCCACCTCCGGGCGTGGCGGAACGGCGACGCCGAGGCGCTCACCGGCACCTACAGGGAGCTGACCGGCCGCGATCCGACGACCGCCGAGCAGTGGATCGCCGAGCACGCCGAGGTGTTCGCGCAGGCGCGCGACAGGGCCCCGGCCGGCGACCAGCCTCAGGACGCCAGCACGGCTTCGTAGTCCTCCCACGTGTCGACGTCGCGGGGGATCGCGCCTGCGATCGCGACGTCCACGACCTCGGCGGCGTGGCGGTCGAGCAGCTTCCAGACCGCTTTGTCGCCGTGCATATCCGCAAGCTCGCCGAACATGCTCCGCGCGAACGCGAGCGGGTGGCCGCGCCCGTCGTCGTAGGCGCACGCTGCGAGCCGCGCATCGCCGCGCCCCGCGAGCAGCGCGGCGACGCTCGAAGCGCGGACCCCAGGCTGGTCGCCCAGCATCAGCACGAGCACGTCGGCACGCGCGTCGACCGCTCCCAGCGCCGCCGCGATCGTCGACGAGCAACCCTCGCCGAACCGCGGGTTCTCGACGACGTCGAAGCCGGCGAAGTCGACGCCGGGCAACTCCGCGTTCACGACGCACAGCAGCTGGTCGAACGGGCACTCGCGCGCGACGCCGAGCACGTGGTCGAGCAGCGTGGTCGTGCCGAACTGGAGCAGCTGCTTCGGCTGCCCGAGCCGCTTCGAGCCGCCAGCGGCGAGGACGAGCCCGGTGACGTAATCCTCAGCGGGCCGCATCCCGCGCGGCGTACGCGTCACGGCAGCCGCCGGAGCAGAAGTACAGCCGCTCGCCGTCGACGTCGAGGAACGCCGTCGCGCCGGTGACGGCGACTTTCATCCCGCAGATCGGGTCGGTGGCGGTGCCGGCCGATGTGCGCGACCGGATGCGCGTGGTACTCGGCGACGAACTGGGCGAGGATCGAGATCGCGATCTCCTCGGGGGTCGAGCCGCCGAGGTCGAGGCCCGCGGGCGTGTGGAGCTGGGCGCGGAGCTCGGTCGGAACGTCGAGCGACTCGCGCACCGCCTCGCCGCGCTTCGAGCTGGCGACCAGCGCGACGTACGGGACGCCGGCGCGGAGGGCGCCGGCGAGCACGTCCTCCTCGTTCGAGCCGTGCGAGGCGACGACCACCGCGGCCGCGTCGCCGGGCGCGTCGGGAGACCCGCTCGCGACGTCGTATCCGGCGGCGGCGGCGACTCGCGCGAGCGCACCGGCGATCGGGGAGCTGCCGACGACCGCGACCCGCGTCGCCGGCAGCTGGGGCTCGAGGAAGATCTCGAGCGCGCCGCCGCTCAGGCACGGGTTGTGCTCGACGACGGCCCCGTCGATCCCGTCGTCGCCGTCTCCGTCCGTGTCCTCGCCCGGCACGAGCCGCAGCAGCACGGCCTCGCCGGTCTCGAGTGCGCGCAGGGAGTACAGCCGCACCGACGACTCGGCGCACGCGCCGCCGACGAACCCCTCGATCGTGCCGTCGCGCGAGCACGACCGCGCTGTCGCCGGGACGGACGCTGGTCGGACGCCGCGCGCGTACGACGGTGGCGAGCACGAACGGCGTGCGCTCCTCGGTCAGCCGCTGCATCCGATCTGACAACGCGCCCTTGATCATCGAGGCCTTCTCGCGGGTGTGACGGGAACCTCCGCCGAGACGTTAACCGTACGGCACCGCCCGCACCGGATCCGCACGCGGCGTGTCATGTACGCGTCGTCCATCCCGACGGCGAGCACGTTGCCGCAGCTCACGCAGACGTAGTCGTCGGGGCCGTTGCCGCGGAACACCGGGCGGTCGGGGTCCTCCTGGACCGCGGTCCCGCCGTCGACCGGGACCTCGCCCGGCTGGATCTCGCGCATCGTCCGCTGCGCCATCGCGAAACCCCGCTAGAGCGTCGCCAGCTTGCTGGTGAAGTCGTTGATCAGCGCGTCGAGCACGTCTGACGACGACGCCCTCGCCCATCGACGCGGCCTTGCCGGTGATCTGCGCCGCGGTGTGGACGTGCCGCCGCCGTCGGACAGCGTGAACGTGACGTCGGCGTTGGCGTACCCGCTGCCGCCGGGCTCCCTCGACTTGACCTGCATCACCGCGCGGTGCGCGGCCTCGTCCTTCTCGGTGACCGTCGACCGTGCCCGCGAACGTCATCGACATCGCGCCCATCTTCACCAGGATCTCGGCCTTGACGCTGTCGGGGCCGGTCCGCTCGACCACGCGTGCCGCCCTGGACGGCCGGGACCAGCGCTCGAGGTCGAGGATCGCGTTCCAGCTCTCGTCGATCGGCTTCGAGCTCGAGAACGAGTGATCGAGTTCAACCAAAGGTGCCTCCTCGGGGTTCGGTGTGCGGTGCGGCGGCACGGAACGGGACCACCGGCGGTCCCGACCACACCGGCGGTCCCGACCACACCGGCGGTCCCGGTCGCGTTGTGGTTCCCGTGCGGGACTCTCGACTAGGGTTGCGGACGATGCCGCCGCGCCTGGCACGTACACCCTCGGCCCAGAGAACGCGGAGCTGCTGGTGCACACCGGGCGCCGGGGCGGCGCCGCGAAGGCCGGCCACGACCTCGACGATCGAGGTGACCGCGTGGAGCGCGACGCTGGAGCTGGCGGCGGACCCGGCCGGGTCGTCGCTCGCGCTGAGCGCCGACGGCGGATCGCTGCGGGTGCGCGAGGGCCAGGCGGCATGACCAAGCTCGGCGACGACGACAAGCAGGGCATCGCCCAGACGATCGACGAGGAGGTGCTCAAGCGGCGGCGCGATCGAGTTCCGCTCGACCGCCGCCGAGCCGGGCGCCGAGCCGGGCCAGCTCCGCGTTCGAAGGCGAGCTCGAGCTCGCCGGCGCCACCCGACCGGTCGAGTTCGAGCTGCAACCTCACCGACGACGGGCACCTCACCGGCGAGGCGACGGTCACGCAGAGCGACTGGGGGATCAAGCCGTACTCGACCCTGTTCGGGGCGCTCAAGGTCGCCGACGAGGTCAAGGTCACGGTCGCGGCGGAGCTGCCGGTCTAGTCCCGGTAGACCGTCTGGGCGTCGAGGCCGCCCTCGACCCCGGGCGGGAGCGCGCCGGTCCCGTGGGCGTACATCGCGAGGTCGGCGATCGTCTTCAGCTGGGACGGGTCGGCCTCGGTCAGGAAGGCGCCGTTCGCCCATTTCAGGTCTCTGGCCGGGCGTCGAGTGCGACGCCGGCGAGCAGCTGGGCCTTGGCCTTGATCTTGCCGGTGGCGCTTTCGACCGCGGCGCTCGTGCCTGACGACGGGGCCGTGTTGTACCCGTGGCCCTCGCCGAAGCGGTCGACGTCGGCGGGGACGACCTTGACGTCGAGTGCGGGCACGCCGAGCTCGGACGCGACCAGCTGCGCATAGCGCGGCTCGTTGCCGTCGGACTCGGTCGTCAGGCTGAGGACCATCTTGCCGGTCGGGTGGACCCGCAGGAACACTGCTCGATATGCCTCATCGGCCACGGTCGGCCTCCTCGTGATCGCTGTTCGTCCGCTGCGCGCGCCTGGCGCTGGCGCTCCTGGTGCGCGCTCAGCGCGTTGTGCTCCTCCAGATCGCAGAACGCCGACGGCGGCCCACCGAGCGTGTGCGGTGCGACCACCGGGCGTTCGCAGCCCGGGTAGATGCAGGTCTTCGGGAACTCCGAGGTCACGACTGGCCCCACCCCGGCGTCGTGCGGCCGCGGCTCGGGCTGTAGCCGCTCGGCATCGCAACCGAGCTGCCCGGCACCGGGGTCGCGCTCGCCCACGGTTCGGCCTCCTCCGGCTCATCCTCGAGAGGGGCCTCGGGCGCCGCGGCGCCCGACCCGGCGATCGCGTCGATCACCTCGTCGAGCGCGTCGAGGCTGTGCCCGCTCACCAGCGCGTCGACGAACGGCAGCGCCGCGGCCATCCCGCCGGCGCGCGGGACGAACTCGTCGGCCCCGGCCCGCGGGTTGACCCACACGATCCGGTGCGCCAGCCGGCTCAGCCGCTCCATCTCGCGGGCGACGAGCTCGGGGTCGCCGCGCTCCCAGCCGTCGGACAGGATCACGACCACCGCGCCGCGGGCCATCCCGCGCCGGCCGTGGCGGTCGTTGAACTGCCTTCAGCGCGTCGCCGATCCGGGTGCCGCTCGACCAGTCGGGGACGGCAGCGGCGGCGTCGCGGATCGCGCGGGCCGGGTTGCGCACCCCGAGCGCGCGGGTCACCCGCGTCAGCCGTGTGGCGAACACGAACGCCTCCGCGTTCGGCCCGGTCCGCGCCGCGCACGTCAGGAACTGCAGGTATGCGCGTGCGTAGGGCTCCATCGAACCCGAGATGTCGCACAGCATCACGACCCGGCGCGGGACGATCCGCCGCCGCCGGCGCCGCAGGTGGACCGGGTCCCCGCCGGTGCGGAGACTGGCGCGCAACGTGCGGCGAAGATCGATTCGCTCGCCGTGGCGGTGGCGCTCGGCGCGGCGGGTGCGCCGGAGCGGCGCGGCCACGTGCATCCGCGCCATCAGCTCGTTGAGTCGCGACAGCTCTGCCGGGGTGAGCTCGTCGAAGCGCTTGGACCGCAGGACCTCCTCGTCACTCGGGGAGAGCGCGACCGGCAATTCCGGGGCGTCCTCATCGGGGCTTCCGTCGCCCGCCCCGAGCGACGCCAGGCCGAAATCCGATGCATCCGGGCGGTGGGGGGAGGGGACGGGGTCAGGATCCCGATCGTCCACGGGTGCCGGCTCGGTGTCGACGACCTCGTCCGCATCGCTCACGAGGGGGCGCGGACCCACGACGCTACCGAACACCTCACGGAACACCCGGTCGAACGCCCGCACCTGCGAGCGCTCGGTGACGAACACGCCGCGCGCGGTCCAGTACAGGCGACGCCGGGACACCGGGCGCGTCAGCGTCAGCGCCCGGGCGAACGCCGCGGCCCGCTCCGCCGTCACCGGAACCCCCGCGTCGTGCAGCCGTCGGCCGAACGCGCCGGCAACCGCGGGCAGATCGAGCTGGATCGTCTCGACCTTCATCGGACCAGCGCGCCGAGCCCCTCCGCGCGGACGGCTTCCTGATCCTCGCGGTACTTCAGCACCGACCCGAGCGTGCGGTCGATCGCCGCCTCGTCGAGCGTCTGCACGCCGAGCTCGCTCAGCGCCGCGAGCCAGTCGATCGCCTCGGCGATCCCCGGCGGCTTCTGGATGTCGGAGTCGCGCATCAGCGAGATCGCGTCGGCGACCTGGACCGCGAGCGTCTCCGAGGCGCCGCGGACCCGGCGGCGGATGATCTCCATCTCGCGCTCCGGGCCCGGGTAGTCGATCCACTGGTACAGGCAGCGGCGCTTGACGGCGTCGTGGAGGTCGCGGGTCCGGTTCGAGGTGAGCACGATCGCCGGGGGATGGGTCGCCTTGATGGTTCCGAGCTCGGGGATCGTCACCGCGGCGTCGGCGAGCAGCTCGAGCAGGAACGCCTCGAAGTCGTCGTCGGCGCGGTCGATCTCGTCGATCAGCAGCACCGCCGGCCGCGGACCGGGATGCTCGAGCGCGCGCAGCAGCGGCCGGCGGATCAGGTAATCCGAGCCGAACAGGTCCGACTCGCGCAGCTCGCTCCCCGACGCCTCGGCGAGCCGGATCGAGAGGAGCTGGCGCGGATAGTTCCACTCGTACAGCGCCTCGGCGGCGTCGATCCCCTCGTAGCACTGGAGCCGGATCAGCGGCGTGTCGAGCACCGCCGCGAGCGCCCGGCCGGCCTCGGTCTTGCCGACCCCGGCCTCGCCCTCGAGCAGCAGCGGCTGGGGGAGCCGCAGCGACAGGAAGATCGAGGTCGCGAGTTGCTCGTCGACGAGGTAGTCGGCCGCCCCCAGCGCGGCGCGCGAGCGACTCGACGTCCGGGACCAGGTGCGCGACCTCGTCGGCGGCGCCACCCGTCACCGAAGCGCTCACTGCGGCGGCTCCGGACGTCCCTGCATCGCCGCCCACACCCGCGCCGGCGTGCACGGCATGTCGACGTGGTCGACCCCGTGACTCTCATGCAGCGCGTCGATCACCGCGTTGACGATCGCCGGGGGCGAGCCGACGTTCGGCGACTCGCCGACGCCCTTCGCGCCGAGCGGATGGTGGGGGCACGGGGTGACGGTCGCGCCGAGCTCGAAGTCGGGGCACTCGAGCGCGGTCGGGATCAGGTAGTCCATGAACGACGAGTTCAGGCAGTTGCCCTCGCTGTCGAACGTGATCACCTCCATCAGCGCGATCCCGATCCCCTCGGCGAGGCCGCCGTGGATCTGGCCGTCGACGATCATCGGGTTGATTCGCACGCCGCAGTCGTCGACCGCGATGAAGCGTCTGATCTTGACCGCGGCGGTCTCCGGGTCGACGTCGACCACGGCGATGTACGCGCCGTAGGGGTACGTCAAGTTGGGCGGGTCGTAAATCGTTTGTGCGTCGAGGCCGCCCTCCATCCCCTCCGGCATCGCCTCACCGCTGTACGCGTACCGCGCGATGTCGTTAATCAGCACGCCCTGCGACGGGTCGCCCTTGACGTACCAGCGGCCCTTCTCCCACGCGAGGTCCTCGGGGCGGGTCTCGAGCATCGTCGAGGCGATCAGCCGCGCCTTGTCGCGGACCTTGCGCGACACGACCGCGGCGGCGCCGCCGGACACGGGCGTGGAACGACTTCCGTACGTCCCGAGCCCGAACGGCGTGCGGTCGGTATCGCCGTGGCGGACCTGCACGTCCTCGGGCGGGATCCCGAGCTCCTCGGCGACGATCTGCGCGAACGTCGTCTCGTGACCCTGGCCCTGGGTCTGGCAGGAGACGGAGATCACCGCCTTGCCCGACGGGTGCACCCGTAGGTCGGCGCCATCGTTCATCGCGAGCCCGAGGATGTCCATGTGCTTGCGCGGCCCGGCGCCAACGCCCTCGGTGAAGAACGACACGCCGATCCCCATCAGCTCGCCGCGGGCCCGCTTCTCGGCCTGCTCGCGGCGCAACTCGTCGTAGCCGGCGATGTCCATCGCGACCTTCATCGTCTTGCCGTAGTCGCCCGAGTCGTACGTCCACCCGGTGGTCGTCTCGTACGGGAACTGCTCCGGCTGGATGAAGCTCTGCATCCGCAGCTCGATCGGGTCGACGCCCATCTTGAGCGCGAGCGCTTCGACCATCCGCTCGACCAGGTACACGGCCTCGGTGATCCGGAACGAGCACCGGTAGGCGACGCCGCCGGGCGCCTTGTTCGTGTACACGGCCTTGACCTGCACGTGCGAGGCCTCGAGGTCGTAGGAGCCGCAGCAGATGTGGAAGAACCCGGCCGGGAACTTGGTCGGCTGGGCGGTCGAGTCAAACGCGCCGTGGTCGGCGATCACATCGACTCTGAGACCGGTGATCTTGCCCTCCTTGGCGCATATGTCGGCGTGCATGATGTAGTCACGCGCGAAGCCGGTAGAGACCAGGTTCTCGGTCCGGTCCTCGATCCACTTGACCGGCTTGCCCGCGACGATCGAGCCGGCGATCGCGCACACGTACCCCGGGTAGATCGGCACCTTGTTGCCGAACCCGCCGCCGATGTCGTTGCACTTGATCCGGATCATGTGCTCGGCGAGCCCCGCGACGTGCGCGTACACGGTCCGGTGCGCGTTCGGCGCCTGATTGCCGTTGTAGAGGTCGAGCTGCCCGGTTTGCGGGTTGAAGTCGGCGATCATCCCGCACGTCTCGAGCGGCGCTGGGTGGCAGCGCGGGTAGATGATGTCCCGCGTGACCACGGTGTCCGCCTCGGCGAACACGCGGTCGGTCGCCTGCTCGTCGCCGGCCTCCCACAGCGGGCTCGCGATGTTGTCGGTCTGGTCGGGCTTGTCGTCGCGGATCAGCGGCGCGTCGGGATCCAGCGCCTTGCGCGCGTTGACGACGACCGGCAGCGGCTCGTACTCGACGTCGATCAGCGCCAGCGCGTCGCGCGCCGAGTACTCGTCGGTCGCGATCACGAACGCGACCTCCTGATGCTGGAAGCGCACCTTGTCGCCGGCGAGCACGGCCTGCGTGTCGTAGGAGATCGTCGGCATCCACGCGAGCCCGAGCGTCTCGAGGTCCTTGGCCGTGACGACCGCGGCGACGTTCGGGTGCTGAAGCGCACGCGAGGTGTCGATCGAGGTGATCTTCGCGTGCGCGAACGGGCTGCGCAGGATCGCGCCGTGCAACATCCCCGGGAGGCGGATGTCGTCGAGATAGGTGCCCTTGCCTCGGATGAAGCGCGCGTCCTCCTTGCGCTTGAGCCGGCCGAAGCCGATGGGGCGCTCAGCAACCGCCATCTCAAACCTCCTGTGTCTGGTGCTCGGCCGCCCACCGCACCGCGGCGACGATGTTCTTGTAGCCCGTGCAGCGGCAGATCGCGCCCGAGATCGCCATCCTGATCTCGTCCTCGCTCGGGTCGGGGTTCTCGTCGAGCAGCGCGCGCGCTGTCATCATCATTCCCGGCGTGCAGAACCCGCAGTGCAGGGCGTGTAGCTCGTGGAAGCCCTGCTGGATCGGGTCGAGCTCTCCGCCCTGCTCGAGCGACTCGACCGTGCGGATCTCGTGGCCCTCGGCCATCGCCGCGAGGATCGTGCACGACTTCACCGGCTTGCCGTCCATCAGGACGACGCAGGCGCCGCAGTTCGAGGTGTCGCATCCCCAGTGGGTACCGGTCAGCCCCGGCGTGTCGCGGATGTAGTGGATGAGCAGCTGCCGTGGCTCGACCGCGCGGGAGACCTGCTCGCCGTTGATGTTCAGGTTCAGTTGCATGTCTCAGGCCTCCTGCTTAAGGGCGCGGGCGCTCGCCGTCTTCAGTGCGCGCTTGGTCAGCACGCCCGCGAGATGGCGCTTGTAGTCGACCGGCCCGCGGCCGTCGGGGATCGGCGAGCAGTCCTCGGCGGCGATCGCGCCCGCCTGCTCGAACAGCTCGTCCGATGGGGAGGCGCCGCGCAGGTGCTCCTCGGCGCGGGTGACGTGGACCGTCGTCGGGCCGACCGCGCTGAGCGCGACGCCGGCGTCGACGATCTTGCCGCCGTCGACCCAGACCGCGGCGGACGCGGCCGCGATCGCCCAGTCTCCGGCGCGACGCTCGACCTTCTCGTGCGCCGAGCCGCCGCCATGCTTGAGCGGCAGCCGCACCTCGGTCAGGAGCTCCCCGTCCTTGACCGCGGTCATGTACGGCCCGAGGTGGAACTCGTCGAGGCGGACGATCCGCTCGCGATCGGAGTCGCGGAGCACGACCTCGCCGTGGAGGGCTGCGCATACGGCCGAGAGATCCTCCGCTGCGTCGCCTTGACACAGCGAGCCGCCGATCGTGCCGCGGTTGCGGACCACCGGGTCGGCGATCACCAGCTCGGCGTCCCGGAAGATCGGGAACAGCCGGCCGAGCAGGTCCGAGTCGAGCAGCTCGACGTGGCGGGTCATCGCGCCGATAGCGACCCGGTCGGTCTCCTCGCGGATGTAGGAGAGCTCGTCGAGGTCGTTGATGTCGACCAGGTGCTGCGGGTTGGCGAGCCTCAGCTTCATCATCGGCAGCAGGCTGTGGCCGCCTGCGATCACCCGGGCCTCGGGGCCGAGCCGGGTGAGCGAGGCGATCGCGCCCTGGACGCTCGTGGCGCGCTCGTACTCAAACGGAGCCGGAGTCTGCACCGTCGCTCCTTTCGGGGTATTGGACGGGGGAGTCGGTCCCGATCACTGGCGAGCGCGGCATCTCCGCGCCGTGCTCCGGGCGGCCGCCCGGGTACAGCGCGCGCGCCGAGGCGCTCCCGTAGGCGGGGTCGCGGATCGCAGCGCCGTTCGGGCTCGCGACCGCGATCGGCGCCTCGCGGCCTAGTCGGGCGAGCGTCAGCGTCCCCTTCGTGTAGACCTCGCTGATCCGCGGGGCGACGATCGATCCGCTGTCGGCGAAGTTGCGCAGACCGGCGGCGCCCGCGCCCGGGTACAACCCGTCGACGAGGCCGACCGCGTCGTCGAGACCGGCCTTCTTGACGAGCAGGCCCTCGAGCAGATCGACGCCGGCGTCGAGGTTCTTGTTGATGTCCTGGACGACGGGGGCGACCGGGGCGGTCTTCTCGATGATCCCCTTGACCCCGGTGATCGCGTCGTCGAGGCTGTTCGTGATCCGCTGGAGCGCGACGATCGTCGACACCAGGTACACGACGATCGCGGCGATGATCAGGACAACCGCGACGATCATGACTACTCCTGCTGCTGGCATCGTCTCCTCCCTACGCGTCGTCGACGATCCGGTCGAGCGACCCGCCGTAATCCGCGGCCGTCTCGATCGTCTTGATTACCTGATCCTGCGTGGTCAAGAGCAGCGGGACCGCGTCGAGATCCTGCGACCCGGCGGTCGCGGCGACGGCGATCTGCCTGCTGCTGCTCACGATCTTGTTGGCCGCTCGCAGGACGCCGTGCAGGAGGTAGATCACGATCGGCAGCACGACCACGAGCAGCACCGCGTCGCCGATCCATTCGAGCGTCATGTCGGCCTCCTCTCGGCGACGACTTTCGCTTTCCGCGCGATCCCCGGGAACGCGCTCAGGATCACGTCGAACTGGGCGTTGATCGCCTTGACCGCCGGCTCGAGCGGCTTCAGGTGCTCCGCTTCGACCGCGGTCAGCGCGGCCGCGAGCTGGTCGAGGTCGCTCGAGGCCGCCTCGAGGTCTGACCGGATCTTGATCAGCGCCGCGGCGAGCACCGCGATCACGACCACCGCGAGGATCACGCTGAGGATGATCAGGGTCGTCTGACTCATGCCGCACCGTCCTTTTCAGCCGCCGCGGTGGCGGCCGGACCGTAGCCGTCCGTGAGCGCGTTCATGTACCCGTCCTGGACGATCGCTTCGTCCACGATCTTCCCGAGCACCGGGGCGGTTGCCTCGAGCTGCGGGATGTTCGCGGTCTGGCCGGCGACCTGGCCGGCGACCTCGAGCAGCTGGCCGGTCGAGCGCCGGATCTCGCTGGTCGTTCTGATCAGGATCAGCAGCAGCGCGGCAACCGCGAGCGCGGCGACGAGCCCGATGATCAGCGCGATGCCCCAGGCGCCGTGGTTGGTGAGCGCGAGCCCGATCATTTTCCGACCGCCACCTTCCGCAGCGCGCGGGCGGAGTGGAGGATCCGGACGCCCGAGTCGTTGATCCGCGCGATCCCGGCGAGCTCGGTCGTCTGGTCGCGGACGACCTCGACGCCCTTGACGGCGGTGTCGGCCTGCCCCGCGATCCGGCGCGCCTGCATGATGATCGTGATCACGATCACCGCCGCGACGAGGACCACCACCACCCCCAGCGCGAGTCCGATGTACCAACCGGTGGAAGCACCGATCACAGTGGGCAACTCGGACCTCCGATCTGTCGAACCCTCTCTCTCGTGCGCCGATTCTCTACCTTCGAGATTGAGAGCGCAAGCGTTGCGCCGGGGGAGCGTGCACTCCGGGTCAAGCGCGCGCGATCGCCGAGGTAGTGTCATCCGGGATGCCGTTCGTACCGCCAGCCCGCCACCTGCTCAGGGCCAAGGACCTGGCGGACGCGCGCTACTTCGAGCGGCTCACCGTCGCCGACCTCGCCGGCGCGGCGGGGCTCTCCAGGGCCCATTTCAGCCGCGAGTTCCGGCGCGTGTACGGCGAGTCCCCCCACGCGTACCTGCTGACGCGGCGGCTCGAGCGCGCCGCGGCGCTGCTGCGGATGACCGACCGCTCGGTCGCGGACATCTGCTTCTCGGTCGGGCTCCAGAGCGTCGGCTCGTTTACGACCAGCTTCACCCGGGCCTACGGGATCTCCCCGACCGCGTACCGCGTGCAGTACCCCGCGGCGTCGAGCTACGCGCGGGTTCCGGCGTGCATCGTGCGCTTCTACGGCCGCGTCGAACACAGCACATTTCGAGAAGACACGGGGTCGATCGCGAACTAGGTTGGCCGGCATCACTTCAGTCGACCACAGGAGGGCACGATGATCAGGCTCGCAAGCGCACAGCTATGGGTTCACGACCAGGACGAGGCGCTGGCGTTCTATACGCAGAAGCTGGGGATGGAGGTCCGCTCCGACGTGACGCTCCCCGAGATGGGCAACTTCCGCTGGCTCACGGTCGGGCCCGCCGGCCAGGACGACGTATCGATCGTGCTGATGGAGATCCCCGGCGAGCCGGTGATGAGCGCCGACACGGCCGAGGAGGTCCGAACGCTGATGGCGAAGGGGTTCGCGGGGACGGTCTTCCTGACGACCGAGGACGTCCAAGCCGACTACGAGGAGCTCAAGGCTCGCGGCGTCGAGTTCACCGAGCAGCCCGAGCAGCGCCCGTACGGAATCGACTCCGGCTTCCGCGACCCGTCGGGCAACAGCTTCCGCCTGACGCAGGTGACGATGGCCGGGGTGTGATCGACCCCCGGGGCGGGCCATCCCCGCCCCGGGGTCGCGTCACGTTCAGTGGGCGTGGACGACCCTGAGGGTCGCGGCGCCGGAGGTGCATCCCGACTTCGAGGCGGTGATCGTCTTGACCCCCGCGTGGGAGAACCGCACGGCGATCGTGACGTGGCCGTGCTGGTCGCTCCGTGCGGCGTTGTAGGGGCCAACCTTCACCGTCGTGCCCGAGATGCAGCCCGCGTCGGTCGAGCTCAGCTTCGCGCCGAGCAGCACGCGCTTGCCGGTCCGGACCTGGGTGCGCGAGAGGCGCACGGTGATCTTCGCCTGGGGCGTGTTCTTCCCATGCGGGGTGGCCGTCGCGGACCCGGGCGTGACCTCGTAGGCGCCGATGTCGCAGCGGCCGCCCAGCGACCGCAGCACGCCGCGCGCGTCGGTCGGCTCGCAGCTCGCGCCCGGGTCGCCCGCGTTGATCGCCGGGCTGCCGGGTTCGAGCGCCGCGGTCAGCAGGAGGCTGAACAGGCCGCCGTTGAACGCGGTCGTCTGGAGCTTGGCGTTGATCGGTGAGTTCCCGGTGCCGATCTGGTCACCGGTCCCGGGATGCTCGGTCACCAGCCCCGTGGAGCAACCGGTGTCGTTGCCGACGAGGTTGTACCCGGCGGAGACGAACTCCCCGCCCAGAGCCTCGTAGCAGTCGTATGCGGCACCGCTGGTCAGGTTCTGGGCCAGGATCGTGTTGTTGAGGCGCACGGCCGTGGCTCCCGGCTTCTCGTAGCGGTCGCCGTGGGCCGAGATCCCGCCGCCCAGGGGGGAGGTGTTGAGCGTCACCGTGTCGTTGTTGAGGGTGACGTGGGCGGTCCAGACCGCCAGCGCGCCGCCGTCGTGCTGCGCGACGTTGTTGTTGAACGTCACGTTCGCGAACCTGTAGGTGACGCCGTCGCCGTCGAGCGAACCGCGGTCGAAGGCGGCGCCCCCGCCCGTGTCCGCGCGGTTGAAGCTGATCTGCGCGCGGTCGACGTAGACGTTGCCGCCGGACTCGCGCTCGTCGGAGGCGAGCGCGCCGCCGAGCGCGGCGGAGTTGTCGAACAGCTTCGAGTCATACACCTCGGTCAGCCCGTGCGAGCCGGTGTAGATCCCGCCGCCGTAGGAGTTGTCGGCGTGGTTTCCCGCGACCATCACGCGCTGGAGCACCGCGTGGCCGCCGTAGTTGTAGATCGCGCCGCCGCCCACCAGCCCGAACTCGGGGGCCGAGTTGCCGGCGATGGTGCCGTCGAACATGTAGAACGCGCCGTTGTCGACGACCACGCCGCCGCCACCGGGGTGGACCAGTCTCGAGGCGACGCCGCCGTCGACGTCGACGTGGTGCAGCTCGAGGCCGCCGCCGAGCACGTCGAATACGCGGTCGTGGGTCGTGCCGCCGTTGCCGTTGATGACGGCGTTGGTGGTCCCGGTGCTCATGATCCTGAGGTTGTGAAGGGTGATCAGCGCGCCGCGTGTCTCGGTCGGGGCGTTCCCCGCGGGCTGCTCGAGCGTGTAGGTCTGGCCGCCCTGAAGGACGATCGTGTCGTTCGCGCTGGGGCCGTTGTTATCTGACGCGTTGATCGCCTCTCGCAGCGTGCAGTCGCCGGGAATGCAATTCGCGGGCGGCGGATCGTCGGTCCGGGTCACGGTATACGTCTCGGCGAGTGCGGCCGAGGACGTCGCCGCACCGACGCCCGCGGCGAGCGCGAAGGCCAGGGCCGCGCGCCGGGCGAGTCCGGATCTGTGGATGGTGAGCATGGACATCGATTTGCCTCCGGTGGTCGAACGGTCTCTGGAGGCGATGATCGAATCGGCGGCGCGCTCCGGTAAGGCATCCCAGGGGTGAGATCGGCAACACCTCGGCGCTGTCACACTGCGAGCATGGACATCGGCAGGGTCGGCGTCTGGACCAGCTACCGGCCGTTCGGGATCGAACGCGCCGGCGAGGCAGCCAAGCTCGCGGAGCAGCTCGGGTACGGCGCCTTCTGGGTCGGCGGCTCCCCGCACGTTCCCCAGATCCGCCCGGTGCTCGAAGCCACCTCGACACTGGTCGCCGCGACCGGGATCCTCAACGTCTGGATCAACGATCCGGCGGAGACGGCCGCGGCTGACGCCGAGGTCCGCGGGGAGTTCCCCGACCGGTTCATGCTCGGGATCGGCATCGGCCATCCCGAGGCGACGAGCGACTACACGCGGCCGCTGGCGTCGATGCGCGCGTTCCTCGAGGGCCTCGACGCCGCGCCGACTCCGCCGCCACTCGACGAGCGGTGCCTCGCGGCGCTGGGCCCGAAGATGATCGATCTCGCGGGGCAGCGCGCGGCGGGCGCGCACACGTACTTCGTGCCCGTCGAGCACACCCGGTTCGCCCGCGAGCGGCTCGGTCCGGGCAAGCTCGTCGCGACCGAGGTGGCGTGCGTGATCGAGCCGGACCCGGAGCGCGCCAGGTCCGTCGCGCGCGATTACGCGAAGCTGTACCTCGGGCTTCGCAACTACACGCAGAACCTGCTCCGTTTCGGCTTCGAGCAGACCGACATCGAAGGCGGTGGATCCGACCGCCTGATCGACGCCGTGATCCCGCACGGCAGCCCCGAGCAGATCGCCGACGTCGTCCGCGCGCACCTCGCCGCCGGCGCCGACCACGTCTGCGTGCAGCCGCTGGGTGAGGACGGCATCCCGCGCGAGTCGTGGACCGCTCTCGCGAAGGTCCTCGTCGACTAGCGCTCGAGACTGCCTAGCCGTTCAGGAACGCGTCGGCGGTCTGGCCGACCTGCTGCGCATCCTGGAACAGGAACGCGTGGCCGGCGCCCTTGAAGACCTTCGTCGTCGCGCCCCGAACCTGCTTGGCGATCGTCCTGTCGTTCGCCGGCGGGTCGATCACGTCGAGGTCGCCCCACATGACCAGGACGTCCTGGGTGAGCTTCGGCAGATCGTCGTAGACGCCGCCGGTGGAGGAAGTCCACTGCTTGCGCGCGTTGGCCTGCCCCGCGGTCCCCTGCGAGCTCGCGGTGAAGCTGTCCTTCGGCAGGTGATCGTGGACGTACTGGGCCCAGACGCGCGTCCCGTAGCCGACCGCGCCTCTGACCCCGGCACGCGTCGGCGGAAAGCTCAGCGCAAGCAGCTCGGTCGCCGGCAGGTTGGGCTGACTCATGATCGTCTGAACCGGCTTGCTCGGCAGCTTCTCGGTCGGGCCGCCGGCGGAGGTGGCGCACAGCACGACCTTCAGCACCCGGCTCGGCGCGTCGACCGTGACCTGCTGCGAGATCTCGCCGCCCATCGACCAGCCCATGATCTCGAAGCGCCCGATGTGGAGCGCGTCCGCGAGCGCGAGCGTGTCCTTGGCCATCACCGGGACCGTGACCTTCTTCGGCGAGAAGTTGTGGCTCGACGTCCCCATGCCGCGGTTGTCGAAGATCACCACCCGGTGGTCGTGGATCAGCTGCTTGATCAGCTGGGGATCCCACTCGGCCATCGTTCCCGAGCGGCCCATCACCATGATCAGCGTCGGTCCGGTTCCGCCCGTGCGGTAGCCGAT
Organism: uncultured Solirubrobacterales bacterium; assembly: GCA_963770735.1. Lineage (GTDB taxonomy): Bacteria > Actinomycetota > Thermoleophilia > Solirubrobacterales > Solirubrobacteraceae > Palsa-465. Next base: position 129,448 of record CAVYRB010000005.1, read on the forward strand.
CCGGATGCCATTGGCGGAGACGTGCTTGACGGGGCCGAGGCTCGGGGCGGCGGCGGCCGTTCTCGCCGCGACGAGCAGCAGCACGCCACAGATTGCGGTTCCCAGCAGCGTCCTCTTCATCGGTGCCCCCTTGTTTGGCTCACTCGCCCTTGAACTCGGGCTCGCGCCGCTCCGTGCTCGCGGTGATGCCCTCGGCGAAGTCGGCCGTTCCGAACAGCTTGCGCTGCTCCTCGAGCTCGTGGGCGGTCGCGGCGCGCACGCGATCGGCGAGCTCCCCGCGCATCGTCCAGCGGATCGAGCGGATCGCGAGTGGGGCGGAGGAGGCGATCTGCCCGGCGAGCGTGGTCGCGGCGCCCCGCAGCTCCTCGGCCGGCACGAGCCGATCGCAGAGACCGATCGCGTGCGCATCATCGCCGCGTATCCGCTCGCCGGTGTAGAGCAGCTCGAGCGCGCGCTGTTCGCCGACGACCAGCGGCAGCGTCACGGTCAGCCCGAACCCGTGGTGGATCCCGAGCCTCGAGAAATTCGCGCTGAACCGCGACTCGGGGGTCGCAACGCGGAAGTCCGCGGACAGCGCGACGCCGAGCCCGCCGCCGATCGCCGCTCCCTGGACCGCGGCGACGACCGGCGTGGCGAACGTGAACAACCGGATCGCCTGGTCGTATAGGTGGCCGCCCTCGGCCGGGTTCTTCGCGGCGAAGTTGGCGCCGGCGCAGAAGTGCTTGCCGGCAGAGCACAGCACGATCGCCCGGCAGGCGGGATCGCCGTCGAGCTGCTCGTAGGCGTCCGCGATCTGCTCGATCAGCGCCGCGTCGAAAAAGTTGTGCGGCGGGCGGTCGAACTCGACCACCGCGACGTGGTCGTCGCGGACCTCGACCGAGACCTCTTCGCTGACTGTCACATCTCCTCCAGGAATTCGCTGACCGCGGCATTGAACTCGTTCGGCGCATCGACGTTCGCCATATGGCCTGCGTCCTCGAGCACGAGCCGCCGCGCGCCCGGGATCCGCCGCTCCATCACCTCGGCGGCGGGCAGGAACAGGGCGTCCTCAGAGCCGACCACGATCAGAGTCGGGACGGAGACCTCGGTGAGCCCGTCGAGGACGGCGCCGTCGTGCTGGAGCAGCAGGCCGTGCACGGGCCCGTCCTGCCGTTCGCGAGCGGCGTCGTTCCACCGCTCGCGAGCCTCGTCGTCGCGGAAGCCGGGGCCGCTGTCGACGAGCACGAGCCCGGCGACGCGGTCCGGCTTAGAGAGCGTGAACGCGAGCGACAGGAAGCCGCCGAGCGACTGGCCGCCAAGGACCGCGCGCTCGGCGCCGGCCGCATCGAGCAGGGACGACATCGCCGCGAGGCAGACCTCGTGGGTGTACGCCGTCGGGTCCTCCGGTGCCTCCGACTCGCCGTGGCCGGGCAGGTCCCACGTGATCACCAGCCGGTCGCGCGCGAGCGCGGGAACGTTGGCCTCCCACATCAGCCCGCTCTGGTCGTAGCCGTGGGTGAGCAGCAGCGGGGGCCGATCCGTCGGCGACCCGTGGGCTCCGTGGGCGATCCGCACGCTCATGCCTCGAGCACCTCAGAGCCGGCGGTGATCGTCGGGTACAGCCGATCGGCGCCCGCGTGGATCGCCGCGGTTCCGAGCCGCTTGCTCCAGTAGCGGTCGTCGCCGTACTCCGAGCGCCACGACCACAGCCGCCGCGTCTCGAGCGACAACGGGTGCTCGCGCGTGACGCCGCGCGCGCCGAGCACCTGGTGCGCGGCCCGGCCGGCGGTGACCGCGGCGCGGCCCGCCAGCACCTTCGCCGCCGCGATCTCGAACGGGCGCTGACGCTCGATCGCGGCGTCGGCGGCGACGCCGACCAGCGCCGCCTGCTGCGCGATCGTCACGAGGTGCGCCTGGACCGCCTGGAAGCGGCCGATCGGGCGGCCGAACTGGACCCGCTCGCGCGCGTGCTCGAGCACGAGCGCGCTGACCCGCTCGAGCGCGGCGGCCATCATCGCGACGCGGACGAGCACGCCGTGGACGAGCAGCGAGTCCGGATCGAGGTCCTTCGCGGGCTGCGCCTGAACGCAGTCGAGCACCACCGTGTCGCGCTCCTCGCCGGCGAGGTTGGCGCCGGGTCGGATCTCTGCGTCGTCGAGCGCGACCAGATAGACGCGCTCCTCCAGTGCCAGCGCGACGCGCGAAGCCCGCCGCGCCCACGGCACGCGCCCGACCGTCCCCGAGACGTCGAATCCGTCGAGGCCCAGCTGATCGCGGCCCGCCCACGGCACCGGCACGATCCCGCCAAAGGCGTCGAGCTCGAGCTCCGGCGACGGGCTCTGCTCGCGAAGCGTGGCCAGAGCGCTCATCCCTGGAGCGCCCTCCCGGCCACGGACCGCAGGATCTCGTTGGTGCCGCCGCGGATCGTGTACGACGGCGCCATCAGGATCGACGCCGCGAGCAGGCGCTCGAACCCGGAGCCGCACTCGAGCTCGGGCTCGACGTCGACGAGCCCCCAGACCGCGTCCAGCACCCGCTGCTCGAACCGGGTCCCGAGCTCCTTGACCAGCGCCGACTCGGCCGCGGGCGCCTCGCCGGCGTCGATCAGCCGTGCGACCGACAGCGACAGCGCCCGGATCGCCCACCACTCGGCGAGCGCCTCGCCGAGCACTCGCTGGGCCTGCGCGTCCGCGCAGCGCCCCTCGCGGAGGTACTGCTCGACGAGCAGATACTCCGACAGCCACCGCTCCGGCCCGGCTCGCTCGAACGCGAGCTCCGACGTGTTCTGCGCCCACCCGCCGCCGATCTCGCCGAGCACGAGCTCGTCCGGGACGAACACCTCGTCGAGCGTCACCTCGCAGAAGAACGCGTTGCCGTCCATGTACGGGATCGGGGTGGCCTTCAGGCCAGTGGATTTCAGGTCGACGATCAGCTGCGAGAGACCCGCGTGGCGATCTTCTTCCTCGGAGGTCCGGCACAGGACCACGAACCAGTCGTTCAGGTGCGCGCCCCCGGTCCAGATCTTGGTGCCGGTGATGTTCCATCCGTCGTCGACGCGCTCGGCTCGGGTCTGGACCGACGCGAGGTCGCTGCCGGCCTCGGGCTCGCTCATCCCGATCGAGAACGCCAGCTCGCCACGGCAGATGCCTGGGAGGAAGCGCCGCTTCTGCTCCTCGGTCCCGAACCGGGCGATCATCGGCCCGGTCTGCCGATCAGCGACCCAGTGAAACCCGACCGGCGCGCCCCAACGGAGCAGCTCCTCGACGACCACGAACCGCTCGACGGCGGTCCCTCCGCGGCCGCCGAAATCGGTCGGTAGCGCCATTCCGAGCCAGCCTCGCTCGGCCAGCTTGCGCGAGAACTCCTGGTCGCGCGGAGCCGCCATCCCGAGCCCCGGCGTGAACGTGCCGCGGGGCAGCTCGGCCGCGAGGAACTCGCGCACCGTGGTCTGGAGTGAGCGCTCAGGGTCGGTCAGCTCGGTGAAGGCGAAGCGGAGCATCGGTCGCGGGATCCCGGTATTTATAGGTGTTGCGGTGAGGGAGGCACGATTCAGGTGCTCGGCACTCGCGGCGCTGTGCGCCGTGTTCGTCTGCGCGCTCGCGCTGCCGGCGGCCGCCGGAGCCGACGGCCCGTGGCACGCTGAGCCCGGGGCGTACGGCGTCTCGCAGCCGGTGCAGCAGATGGTGACGATGTCCGACGGCGTCCAGCTCGCGGTCGACGTGTACCGGCCGACGCTCTCAAGCGGCGCCAACGCGCCGGGCAAGTTCCCGGTGATCCTCTCCGAGACCCCGTACGGCAAGCGCTCGGCGGTCACGACCATGTCGATGGGCCAGGGGATGGGCGGCGACGGGTACTACCCGTACCTGGTCCAGCGCGGATACATCGACGTCGTCGCGGACGTGCGCGGCAGCGGCTCCTCGGACGGCGACTTCTCGCTGTTCGGCCCGCGGGAGCGCCAGGACGGCGTCGAGCTCGCCCGCTGGGCCGCGAGCCTGCCCGGGTCGACCGGCACCGTCGGGCTCGCGGGCTCTTCGTACGTCGGGCTGAACCAGATCTTCACCGCCGCGCTCGGCGGCGCGCGCTCGCCGGTCAAGGCGATCATCCCGTCGACGGTCGGCAACGACCTGTACCGCGACCTCGTGTTCGGCGGCGGCATCTCGAACCTCGAGTTCGCCGGCGTGTGGGAGGGGCTCCGCGCCTCGATGATCGCCGCGCCGCCCGACGAGCCCCAGCAGAACCCGCAGGCGCTCGTGGACCACCCCGCCTCGAGGGCGGCGACGCTCGCGTCGTTCGACGCGCAGCTCTACGCCGAGGTCGACACCGGCGGTCCCCGCGCGTTCGACAACGACTTCTGGACCCAGCGCGCGCCGTCGCAGTACCTCGACCAGATCGTACGCAACGGGATCCCGGCGCTCGTCGTGAGCGGCTGGCACGACGTCTATCAGCGCGGCGCCGTGCTTGACTACGCCGGCTTCCAGAACGCGTTCTCACGCTTGCACGGCGGCCCGGGCCGGCCCGCGACCGACTCGCCGCCGATGACCGCCGGGATCCGCGCGACCTCCCGCTACCAGGCCGTGATCGGCCCGTGGTTCCACAACCCCGCGACGATGGGCCTGACCTTCCAGCAGCTCCAGCTCGCGTGGTTCGACCGGTGGCTCAAGGGGATCCCCGACGGGATCGACCAGACGGCGACGCCGCTGCACGTGTTCGAGCTCGGCGCGAACCGGTGGATCGACGCGGCGCGGTGGCCGATCGCGCAGACCTCGGCGCGCACGTTTTCGCTCGGTCCCGGGACCGCGACGCTTCCCTGGTCTGACGTCCGCAGCCCGTGCAACGCGGGCACCGACCAGTGGAGCACCGGGCTCCCCGCGTACGCGATCGCGGAGGCGGGCGGGAGCGGCGATCCGTGCGCCGACAACGACGCGACGACCCAGGCCGGCGCCGTCACGTACACGACCCCGGCGTTCAAGACCGCGACGACGATCGCCGGTCCGATCGACGTGACCGTCTCGATCACGAGCACCACGCCCGACGCCGAGCTCGTCGCGAACGTCGAGGTCGTCCATCCCGACGCGAGCTCGCAGCCGGTGTCGAGCGGCGCGCTGCTCGGCTCGCTGCGAGCGGTCGACCCGCGGCTCAGCTGGTTCGAGAACGGTCAGCTGGTGCTGCCATCGCATCCGTACACGTCGGCGAGCGTCCAGGACATGCAACCCGGGCACGTCACCCGGCTCGACGTCGAGGTGTACCCCACGGTCGCCCGGATCGCGCCCGGAGACAGCCTGCGGGTGGAGCTGACAAGCGGCGACACCGCGCTCCAGCCCTCGCCGGTGCAGATCCAGCGTCTGGCCGGCGGCGTCTACTCGATCGACCTCGCGCACTCGTCGATCACGCTGCCGACCGCGGCCGCGAGCGCGCTGCTGAGGAGCCCGGTCGACTGGGGCGGGTGCAACGGCTCGTGTTGAGGGGCGTGCTGCTCGGTCTCGTCGCCGCCCTCGCGCTTTCGGCGCCCGCGGGGGCCTCGGCGGACCCGAAGCTCGACGTTCCCGCGGGCGCGCTGAGTGCGGCGCTCCAGTGCCCGGCCCATTTCGCCCATCCCGACCGCAACCCGGTGCTGCTCGTCCACGGCACCGGGCTGAACGCGGACGAGAGCTGGGACTGGAACTACGAGCTCGCGCTGCCGCCGTCGGGCTACGACTGGTGTGCGGTCACGCTCCCGGACCGCGCACTCGGCGACATCCAGGTCTCCAGCGAGTACGTCGTCTACGCGATCGAGCGGATCCACGCGCTCGCGCACCGGCGGCTGACCGTGATCACGCACAGCCAGGGCGGGATGGAGGGGAGGTGGGCGATGCGCTGGTGGACCGCCGCGCGCGCCGACACCGCCGACCTGATCGATCTCGCGAGCCCCAACCACGGGATTCTCGCCGCCGACGCGTGCGCCGACTCCGGCAACTGCTGGCCGGCGGTCTGGCAGATGGCGAGCGGCTCGCACTTCCTGAAGGCTCTGAATTCGGTATCGGAGACGCCGCGTGCGACGGCGTACACGCAGATCTATTCGCAGACCGACGAGCTGGTCGAGCCGTCGACGACCGCCCCGCTGTCGGGAGGCTCGAACACCGCGAGCATCGCGGTCCAGTCGATCTGCCCCGGCCGGGTCGTGCACCACGCAGGGCTGCTGTCGGACCCCCTTGTCTGGGAGCTCGTGCTCGACGCGATGACCCACGCCGGGTCCGCGAATCCCGGTCGGATCGACCGCGGCGCGTGCCTGCGGGCGACGATGCCGTACGCGACCGCCCCGGGCGTGCTCGCCGGCAACGCGTTCCTGTACGGCGAGGCGGCGGTCGCGTTCGCCGACCACTCGGGGGTCGCGGCCGAGCCGGCGGTCGAGCCGTACGCGCGGGCGTACGGCTGAACCGCTAGCCACATCGCTATTGGTTGCGCGCTGCGCCACGGCCGCGCGCAAGTTCCCGCTGCTCCCAACGTTCACTAGACGAAGTGCTTCCGGTCCAGGGAGAGAGGCGGATCCTCCGCGCGCTGGTCGCGTGCGCGGTGGCGTGCCTCGCGTTTGCGGGCGGCGCCGGGCCTGCGGGGGCCCGTGCGCCAAAGCCCGCCGCGCCGGAGCCCGCCGCGCCGAAAAGCGCAACCTTCTACGTCGGTGCCGCGAAGGCCGACGTCACACCGACCGATCTGACCGACTTCTATCTCGGGGGGTACGGGATCGGGCCGGTCCACGAGGCGACCGGAGTTCTCCGGCACATCTACTTCCGGGCGATCGCGATCCGCGACCGGCACGGCAACCAGGCCGTGATCGGAGTGATCGACTCGCAGGGCTACTCGGTCGCCTACCAGCAGGGCCCGTACGGGTTCCGTGACGTCGAGAACGCGATCCAGAGCAAGCTCGGGATCCCCGCCGATCACATCGTGCTCCAGGCCACCCACAGCCACAACGGCCCCGACGAGATCGGCGTCTGGGGAGGGGTCCCGGACGCGTACTTCGCGTTCGTCACGCGGCAGATGGAGAGCGCGATCACGACCGCGGTCCAGAGCGAGCAGCCCGCGAACCTGCACGTCGGCACCGCGAACATGACCGGCTTCTCGCACACGTTCGGCTCGAACACCGACGACACCGACACCGGCGACAACGCCGACTACCCGATCGACCAGCAGCTCCGGGTGCTGCAGGCGGTCGCACCCCATAGCTCGCACGTGATCGCGACGCTCGTCAACTACTCGACGCACCCGACCGTCTACGGGCCGCTGAACAAGGTCTCGCCCGACTGGCCCGGCGCCACCGCAACGTATCTCGAGGGCGACGAACCGGACACCCAGCCCGGCGCCAGGTACGGGTACCCGGGATCGGTCGCGATCGTCACCGTCGGCGCGGTCGGCCACAGCTGGCCGGCGCGCGTTCCGGCGGGCGACGCGGACCCCGCCGTCGACCCGACCTCGACGGCGACCGACGGCAACTACCCGGCCGACATGTTCGGCAACGCCGTCGCGCGCCAGGCGATCGCCGCGGTCGGCGGCGGACGGGGCTTCTGGCTGACCCAGTCGACGGTGGGCGGGACCGAGCGCGAGGTGCACGTCGAGAACACGAACCCGATCCTGCTCGTAGCCGGCGCCGAGCCAGCCAACTCGTCGCCGCTCGGCGGCTACAAGATCGACCGTTCGATCACGCCGCCGTGGGGCGCTGGCGACGTATTCATCTCGCCGGTGACGACGCTGCGGATCGGCAGCCTCCCGTTCTACGGGGTGCCGGGCGAGCCGTACCCGTCGATCAAGTTCTCGCTGAGCCAGAACGTGCAGGCGCCGGTCTCTTTCATCTTCGGCCTCGCGCAGGACCAGCTCGGGTACGTCGAGGAGCTCTCCGACTACAACGGCGCGCTCCAGTGCTCGACGTCCGACGAGTGGTTCTTCACGATCTCGCCCGTGTTCGGGTCAGACGTCGAGCGGCTGTCGCAGAGCAACGCCGAGGCGCTCGGGTTCCGGGTCAAGCCCCACAGCGCGGTGGCGGCGTACCGGCCGGGGACCGTACCGCCGTCGCTGAACTGCACCGAGCAGGAGCTCGAGCAGCCCGGCCTGCCGGCGGGATGACCACGCGCTAGTCTCGGCCCCCATGGGGCGAATGAAGTCGGCGTGGGTGGCGGTGCTCGTGGCATCCCTGGTATCGCTCGCGCTGGGCGCGGCGCCAGCCGGTGCGACGTTCGCGGGCGCCAACGGCCAGATCTCGACCGCGTGGCTCGACAACGACCAGGGCGCGCACGAGGAGGCCGAGTACGCGGTCGTGAACCTCTCCTGGAAGAAGAAGACGCCCGGGAAGAACATGGTCGAGTGCACGAGTCTCGACGGCTGCCCGGTGTACGCGCATCCTGAGTACTCCCCCGATGGGACCGAGCTCGTCTACGACCAGGTGCCGCTGAGCGCCTCCGACGCCTCGCCGGCTGCGTCTCAGCTGATCCTGTCGGCGCCGGACGGCTCTCATCCGGTCACGATCGCGGACCCCGCCAAGACGCAGAACTACTTCGAGCCGAGCTTCCTGCCCTCGGGTAAGCGGCTGGTGTTCGTCCGCAGCGTGAAGGCCGGTCCCGAGGACAGCCCACCGCCGCACGGGCAGATTGTCACCAGCGACCTGACCGGTGGCGACATCCGCGTCGTCACGAGCGTCCTGGGCGCCGATCCCGTCGTCTCTCCGAACGGCCGCAAGGTCCTGTTCGATCATCGCGCCGGGATCTGGGTCGTCGCGATCGACGGCGGCGCTCCCCGCCCGCTGATCCACAGCGGTGGATTCCCCGACTTCTCGCCCGACGGTCGCACGATCGTGTACCTGTCGGGCGCCAAGCAGACGCTGCACGTCGCGCGCCCGGACGGCAGCCGTCCGCGGCAGGTTCTCGGCGCGTACCCGGGCCAGCGGCGGCCGCATTCGCTCACGTACGCCGGCTACCCGAGGTTCTCGCCGGACGGCAAGCAGATCGCGTTCGCGCCCGCGTACTACGACCCGGAAGGAGATCCGTCCGTGGTGAGGGTCCCGGCGGCGGGCGGCAAGGTCGTGCCGCTGTGGACGACTCCGTCGCTGGATGCCGGCGGCACCGACCTCGGGCTCGCCTGGCAGCCGCGGCCGCGAGCGGGCTAGGCGCGCCGCACGACCAGCACCGCCACGACCGCGAGCACGGTCGCGGCGAGCAGTGGTGCCCGCTGTGACTGCTGGCCGAGGATCGCGGAGCTGCCCTGGGGCGACATCACCGACGCCCTCGAGCGAAACGAGAGCACCGATCCGAACGACGCGGCGGACCCGACCGAGAACGCCGAGGCAAACGAACCGATCGATCCGATCGAGAGCGCAGAGCCGACGGAGCCGATCGACACGAACGAGCCGCTCGAAGCGATCGACAGCGTCGAGTTCTCAGACCACAGCGAGAGGAGGCTTCCGGAGTCCTGGGCGTCGTTGTTTCCCATGATCCGCTCTGCGAGAATCACCCGAGGGCCAGCCTAACCGAGGAGGGGTATCGCAATGGGGCGCACGATCAACAGGGTGGCTGCCGTTGCCGCGTCGATCACGGCGAGCGCAGCGTTCGTGGCAACCCCGGCGTTCGCGGCCGGGCCGAGGGCGGGTGCCGCCCGGGTCGGCGCGGTCGCCTCGGCGCAGCCGCTGCAGCTCGTGTTTCCGCTGAAGGCCGACGACGGCGGCCTCGACGCGTTCGCGCGCGCGGTCTCGACCCCGGGCTCGCCGAAGTACGCGCAGTACGCATCGGTCTCGCACCTCGCCGCGCGGTTCGGCGCGACCCCGGCGACCCGCGCCCAGGTACTCGCGTATCTCCGCGCGCAGGGCGCCCGCGACGCGACGATCGACCCCACCGGAATGCTCGCCGAGGCGACGCTGCCGGCCGCCACCGCCGAGCGCCTGTTCCGGACCCCCCTCGCGCGGTTCGCGGCCCGCGGCGCGCGGTTCGTCGCTCCGGAGTCGTCCGTAACGATCCCGCCGGCACTCCACGGGCTCGTCACCGGGGTCGTCGGACTCGACACGGAGCCGGTTCTCCACGACGACCCGGTGCGACTGGCGCACGCGCCGGCGGCGCGCGCGGCGTCCTCGCAGCCCTCGTCGATCCTTCCCGCCAGCGGAACTCCCGCCGGCTGCGCCGCCGGCGTCGGAAGCCTCGCCTTCACCCCGAACGAGTACCTCAACGCCTACGACTATGGGCCGCTGCGAGCCGCCAAGCTCGCGGGCAAGGGTGAGCGGGTCGCGCTGATCGAGATCGACGGCTTCAGGTACTCGGATCTGCGCACGTACGCGAAGTGTTTCGGCCTCGACGTCCCTTCGATCACCACGTACTTCGGCGGCGTCGGACACCAGCTCGCTCCCGGTGCGGAGACGACGCTCGACCTCGAGGTGCTCGACGGGCTCGTGCCCGACCTCGACGAGATCGAGGTGTTCGAGAACAAGGCCGACACCGCGAGCCTGCTGCGTGCTGTGGTGCAGCCGTTCCTCACGCCCAACGCCAAGCCGCAGGTGATCTCGATCTCGCTGGGCGAGTGCGAGCAGGACGCGCTGTTCGTCGACGGCGGCGCATCGATCCGGGCGGCCGAGCGCGAGTTCAGCCTGATGGCCGCGACCGGAATCACCGTGCTCGCCGCGAGCGGCGACGCGGGTTCGGCGGCCTGCACCAACGACCGGGGACAGCCACAGGACTCGCTGGGGGTCTCGTACCCCGGCTCATCGCCGTGGGTCACCTCCGTCGGCGGCACCAACCTGCAGCTGAACGCGGCGAATCAGATCGAGCAGCAGATCGTCTGGAACGACACCAGCCAAGACCCCGGCGCCGCGGGCGGCGGCGGCGTCAGTCAGCTGTTCACTCGGCCGGGCTACCAGAACGGCACGGTCGCGATCAAGCGGCGCGAGGTGCCCGACGTCTCTGCCCTCGCCGACGTCGTCCCCGGGTACACGACCTACTGCACCGCCCGGCCCGAGTGCGTCAACGCGCAGGAGGCGGATCCGTGGCAGGCGGTCGGCGGGACCAGTGCCGCGACGCCGCTGCTCGCGGCCGGGGTCGCGCTCGTCAACCAGGACCTGCACCGCCAGGGCAAGCAGTTCGTGGGCCAGCTGAACCCGCTGCTCTACCAGCTCGGCCGCTCGAGCCTGAGGACGAGCATCTTCAACGATGTCCTTCAGTACGGCAACGATGTCGGGCCGTTCATCACCGGCAACGGAGAGCCACTCGGTTGCTGCACGGCCGGTCCGGGGTACGACGACGCGTCCGGCTGGGGGAGTGTCGACATGGCGAACTTCGACCGCGCCGCCGTGCAGATCCTGCCGAAGATCCCGAACGTGTCGCTGTCGGTCCCGCGAGGCCAGCGTCCGGTCCACAGCCACAGGATCGTCGTCGCGATGGCGTGCTCGACCCCGTGCCGGGCGGCGGCGCTCGCGGTCGTCTCGATCAGCGGCGGCGGCTCGTTCACGGCGGAGTCGAAGACGTTCAACCTCGGCCGCAACAAGCGCAAGTCGATCCCGATCCCGTTCAACGGCAAGCAGCTCGGCAAGCTGCGAACCGCGATCGCCAAGCACCGCTCGATCTTCGCCGAGGCGTTCGGCGTGGTCCTCGACGGCGGTGGCAACGTCGTCAAGACGACCGCCGCCCGCACGGTGACGATTGACCGCTAGCGACACGCCCGAGTCGATGGGCACGAACTCCCGCACCGATGCGATCGTCCTCGGGCTGGGGGCGATGGGTAGCGCCGCGTGCTTCCAGCTCGCCGCCCGCGGCGCGTCGGTGCTCGGCATCGACCGCTTCGAGCCGCCGCACCCGTACGGATCGACGCACGGGGACACACGAATCACCCGGATCGCGATCGGCGAGGGCGAGGAGTACGTCCCGCTGGTTCGCCGATCCCACGAGCTCTGGAGGGAGATCGAGCTCCAGGCCGGCGTCCAGCTGCTGACGGTCACCGGCGGGGTGGTGCTCGCTCACTCCCGGCAGCGAGTTCCTCGCGCGCACCCGCGCGTCCGCGATCCGGTACGGGATCGAGCACGAGGATCTGCGCGCCGCGGAGCTCGACGGAACAGTTCCCGATGTTCGCCACCGGAACCGGAACCGAGATCGAGGGCTACTACGAGCCGGAGGCCGGATGCGTCCGTCCCGAAGCCGCGGTCCGGGCGCAGCTCGAGCTCGCCCGCCGCCTCGGCGCCCGCTTACGGTTCGGCGAGACGGTCGTCCGATGGACCGCGGGCGCCGAGGGCGTGCGGGTCGAGACCGACGCCGCCATGCACGTCGCGGACCGGCTTGTCGTGTGCGCCGGTCCATGGATCGCCGACGCTGGTCGAAGCAGGCCGCGACCTGTTCGCCGTCCACCGCCAGCTCATGTACTGGTTCCCGATCCGCCAGGGCTACGAAGATCTGCGCGAGATGCCGGTGTTCGTGTGGGACCTGGGTGGCAACGCCGACGGGTTCGTCCACCTCGACGGCTTCTACGGCTTCCCGGCACTCGACGGCCCCGGCGGCGGGGTGAAGGTCGCGACCGAGAGCTACGAGCGGACCACGCGGCCCGACGGGCGACAGCATCCGGCCACCCGCGAGGAGGCCGAGACGATGTACCGCCGCTGCATCGAGCCGTACCTGCCGTGGCTCGGGGCCGATCCCGTCCGCAGCGTGTCGTGCCTGTACACGAACACGCGCGGTAGCCGGTTCGTGATCGATCGCCACCCCGAGCACGACCACGTGATGCTGGTATCCGCTTGCTCGGGCCACGGGTTCAAGCACTCCCCCGCGATCGGCGAGGCCGTGGCGCAGCTGCTGACGCGCGGCGAGGGGGACGTCGATCTGAGCCCGTTCGCGCTCGAGCGTGTGCGCCCCTAAGGGGGCATGCCTGACCATGCGCCCGCGGCATGGTGGAATAGGGCCGTGACCGACGAGCTCGTCCTCCTCGACCGCGACGGCCCCGCAGCGCTCGTCACGCTCAACCGCCCGAAGAAGCGCAATGCGCTGTCGGTGCAGCTACGGATCGAGCTCGCTGAAGCGCTAGAGGCGCTCGCGGCGGACCGCGGGGTCGCGGCGATCGGTCTGACCGGCGCCGGGAGCGCGTTCTGCGCCGGCATGGACGTGACCCAGTTCGGCGGAGATGCCGACCACAAGCGGCTGCTGGTGGAGACCAGCGTGCGGGCGTTCGACGCGCTCGCAGAGTGCACCAAGCCGACCGTCGCGCTCGTCAACGGGCCGGCGCTCGCCGGCGGGTTCGCACTCGCGCTGCTGTGCGACGTGCGCGTCGCCACCCCGGCCGCGAGCTTCGGGTTCCCGGAGCTCGGCCGGTACATCCCGCCGAGCTACGCCGCGGCGGCGCTCGGCCTGACGCCGGCGGTCGCGGCCGACCTGTGCCTCACGGGCCGCGTGATCGACGCGGACGAGGCGCTCTCGGTCGGAGTCGTCTCGCGGATCGGCGAGGGCCGCGAGGCGCTCGATCAGATCGCCCGTGCGCCCGCCCCGGCGACCGCCGAGGTCAAGCGCCGGATGCTGCTGCACCGCGGGGGCGCGAGCCCGCACGCCCTGCTCGCCCAGGAGCAGCGGGTGTTCAGGGCCACGCTGCTCGGCGATCGCATCGACTGACCGATCAAGCCCCGGAGAGCTGGATGACCAGCACCCCGGCGATTGCGGCGGCACACGCCAGGTGATCGCGGAGGATCGATCGCGCGAGCGCGCTCTGCGTCGACGGCGGGTCGCGGCGGGTGCCGAGCCTGACCGCGTGGGGGACGGTGCGAGCGCCCGCGAGCACGATCGCCGTGCCGGCGAGCCCGAGCGAGACCCAGCCGACCCACGCGGCACGCTCGCCGCGCGCGATCTGGGCGATGATCGTCCCGAGCGTCAGCAGCATCGCCGCCGCGACCAGGCGGTTCATTGGCCTGGCCGCGGTCGTCACGCGGCCGTAGTAGCCGGCGATCGAGGCGAGCACCGGCTCGGCCAGCTCCGCCGCCCCGCTGCGAGTGCTCTGCACGTCGAACATCAGGTCGAACCACAGGACCGCGAGCAGGAAGCCCGCGCCGGCGGTGATGAACGGAGTCACGTCCCGGCCGAACTCGAGGAATCGCTCGAGCCGCTCGGCGAACCCCGGCGCCGCGGCGACGAAGTGCCCGGCGCCCGGGGTGATCACACGCCTCGCGCCGAGCGCGGTCGCGACCGCGTCGCACATCCGCTCGATCGCGGGGTGATGGTCGCCTGAGGCGACGAGCGACGGGATCCCGGCGTCGCGCACGAGCTCCAGCGGCGCGTGCGCCTGGCTTGGGGGGCGACCCCCGTGGGCGCGGTTCACACCTCGGACGACCTCCGCGGGGAGCGGGCCCTCGTCTGCGACGGGAGCGCCCGAGATCCTCAGAAACGTCCGCAGCGTCTCCGGGTCGGTCTGCATCCCGCGCGCCAGAACCTCATCGCTGATCCGCTGGAAGCCTTCGACCTCGGGATCGTCCTCGGGCAGGAACAGGGCGGGCTCGAGCAGCGTCAGCGAACGGACCGCGTCCGGTCTGATCGTCGCCGCGAGCGCGGCCGCGACGCCGCCGTACGAGTGACCGACGAGGTGCGGGCGGCCGTCGAGCAGCTCGCACACGTCGGCGGCGTCGAGCTCGAAGTCCTGGTGGCCGTCAGGGGGCGGCGGGCTCGGGGTGTAGCCGCGGCGGTGGACGAACGCCAGCGTCCAGCGCTCGCTGAGCGGCTCGAGCCCCGTCCAGGTCGTCGCCGGGCTCGCGCCGCCGTGCACCAGCAGCACCTCGGGGCCCGTGCCGGTGCGGGTGACCGCGACCGGTGGGCCGCTCGGCGACGCGCGCATCGCGAGAGCGTATTCGGCGCGTGTCGCTAGGTGGTGATGGTCGCGGGCTGCCCCGCGAGATCGGCGAACGCGTCGAGCCAGTGACGGTGGCTCGCGGCGTCGATCCAGCCGCGCGTGTCGCGGTCGGGCGTCGCCTGCGCGTGGCCCAGCAGGTCGAGCCACCTCGCTGGGTGGATCACGCCGCGACCGGGGACCCAGACCGCGACCGCCGGGCCGTCGGCGGCGAACGTCGTGTCCGTCGGCGCCGCGCACTTGATCGTGTCGGTCGTCCCGAGCGGATTGCGGGAGAGCTTGCCGTCGGGGAGGACGTAGCGGCCCTGGACGACTGACTCTGGGCCGCCCGCGTGCTGCTCGAGGATCCCGACGAGCGCCGTGCCGACGATGTCGGCAGCCTTGTCGTTGACCGACTCGGAGTCGTCGGAGTGACCGCAGCCGAAGCGGTCGGTGCCGGTCGCGGTCGGGTTCTTGACCACGTGCTGGCCGGGCACCCCGGCGTCGTTGCCGCGGGGGAAGATGTAGCCGATCATGTCGTTGTCGACGCCGTCGAAGAATCGCCACGGGGTGTGCATGTACGGCAGCGGCCAGGGCGGCAGCGCGTACTTCGGGTAGTTCATGTCCTCGGGCCCGACCGGGCCGCGGAAGTACGTGAACGGGAACACCTCGCCGGGAGCGCCGATGAACTCCGCATCGCCGATCCGCCACGCGGCCGCTTGGGACTGAATCGACGTGCCGGCGGTCTGGCCCGTCGGTGCCACCGGCGCCTGTTCGAGCTTCCGGCAGCCGGGCAGATACGCCGGGCGCTCGGCGAACGTCCCGCCGACCGCGGCGGCCTTGAACAGCGAATTCGCGACGGGGACGCAGACGTTCGTCGTCTGCGCCCAGATCTCATTTGTCCGCGACCACGAAGCGCTAGTGGACAGCGCGCTCCGGACGGCGCCCGCCAGCGCCTGACCGAGCTGGCGCGTCTCGTTGTAGTAGCCGAGCGGCGCCTTGGTCGCGCCGGGTGGGGCGTCGAACAGGGTCCGGCAGCCGGCCGGGTGGCTCTCGTCGATGAACCGCTCCGGGGTCCGCGACAGCGCCGCCGAGAACACCTCCGGCGTCTCGACGCTGCCGACCGCGCCCGCCATTTCGATCCCGACCCCGCCGTAGGCCTGCTCGAGCTCGCTCCTGAACCAGTAGGGCCAGTCGGCGGTCACCCACAGGTTCTCCTGGTCGAGCGTGTACGGGGTGCCCGCGTCGAGCTGCGAGCCGCCGTTGAACCCCGTCGACTCGGTGTGCTGCGAGACGCTCGCGAGCGTCGCGATCGCGGTCCCGTCGTCGCCGACCGCCTGCATCACCGGCATCACTGGGTTGTCGATGAACGGGTACGAGGACCAGCACTGGCGCAGGTCGGACGGCTCCTGCGCCTCGGCGTAGCGGATGTGCGCGGGCCGCATCTGCTCGTAGGCGCGCTCGATCGCCAGCGCCGAGCGGTCGACGAGGTAGTCGGCGAAGTACTCGTTCGTCCCGGAGATCACCTCGTCGTTGCCGCCGAGCCCGAGCGTGTCCGGCGCCGACTCGTCGTGGGTCGAGGAGATCTGGATGCTGTCGAGGTGGTAGCCGTCGGCAGCGACCTTCGCACGGATCCGGTCGGCATAGACGTTGAACAGGCCCTCGTTGTCGACGACCTCGATTCCGACCGTCTTGTGGCGATTGGAGACGACCAGCGCGCGGGCGCCGGCCGGGTCGGCGACGTGGTCGTAGTAGCGAGGGGAATTGCCGCCGCCGCCGAGCGTGTCGCCGTCCCACCGGCCGTCGTGGTTACAGTCGATGAACGGGTCGCCGGGGTCGTAGTGACCGTCGTTCTGCTCGTCGACGTACGGCTCTTCGAACGCGAAGTACCGCTTGCCGGTGAACGGGGCGTCAGCCGGCGTCAGGCAGTCGGCCGGGTCCGAGCCGACCTCGCCGGCGGCCGGCGGCGTATAGCTCTCGATCGCTGCTCCGGCCATGAACGGCGCCCGAGCGGCCGCCGTCGCGGCGCTCGCGGATGCGCCGCTCACGCCGAGCGCCATCACGACCGCGACCACTCCCACCGCACGCCTCACCTTGATCGACGCCGATCGTACGGTCGCCAAGCGGGGCCGGCGCCAGAGCCTGTACGAATCTCAGCCGCTCAGTGGAAGATCAGCTTCACGAAGATGATTCCGAGACCGAGCACGACGCCGACCGCGGTCTGCACGATCAGATCCCTCCCCCTGAGCGCAGAGACGAACGCGGCGACGAGGTTGATGACCACGATCATCGCGACGTCCGCCCAGATCCCCGCGGACAGCGACTCCGACAGGGAGGCCCCGGTCGCGCTCCAGATGACGACCGTCAGCAGCGGAACCACGGCGCCGAGCAGAATCGGGGCCTCGTGCGCGAGGTGATGACTGAACAGCTTCGGGGTCAGGTGCTCGCCCCTCGACAACCGGTGCCCGGTGAGTGCAGCGTACGAGTGGGCCAGCCACAGCAGGACCATCGCGAGCGCCACGCCGAAGATCGTCTCGGAGAACGTCTCCGTCTTGATCCCCTCCGCGTCGAGCACCGTCCCGACGACCATCGTCCCGTACACGAGCGGCCCCGGCCGGGCGAATAGGCGTCTGAGCATCGGCGCATTCTGCCCGAACGGTGCGGAGCGGAAGCGGGCATGATCCGGGCATGACCTCGCTCGGGACCCGCCGCCGGCTCAGCCGAAGTGCCGCGTTCGCGCTCACCGCCTACGCGTTCGCGGTGACGATGCTCGGCACGACGCTGCCGACGCCGCTCTACGCGCTGTACCGCGAGC
The DNA here is from genome assembly GCA_963770735.1 of uncultured Solirubrobacterales bacterium. Taxonomy (GTDB): domain Bacteria; phylum Actinomycetota; class Thermoleophilia; order Solirubrobacterales; family Solirubrobacteraceae; genus Palsa-465. The sequence continues at coordinate 147,032 of CAVYRB010000005.1, forward strand.
AGTTCGGGTTCTCCGAGCTGATGGTCACGGTGATCTTCGCGACCTACGCCGCCGGGGTGATCGCGGCGCTGCTGCTCGTCGGGCGGCTGTCCGACGAGATCGGCCGGCGCCCGGTGCTGCTGCCCGGGCTCGCGTTCTCGGCGCTCAGCGCGGTCGTGTTCCTGCTGGCCAACGGGGTCGCGCCGCTACTGGTCGGACGCCTGCTGTCGGGGTTCTCGGCCGGGATCTTCACCGGCACCGCAACCGCGACGCTCGTCGACTTCGCGCCGGCACGCCGGCCCGGGCGAGGGACGCTGGTCGCGACCGCCGCGAACATGCTCGGGCTCGGGCTCGGGCCGCTGCTCGCGGGGTTGCTCGCCGAGTACGCCTCGCACCCGCTGAGGCTGCCGTTCTGGGTCGACCTCGCGCTGCTGTTACCGGCGGCGGCGGTGGTCTTCGCGATGCCCGAGCCGGTATCGGTCAGCGGCGGGCCGCGACTGCGGCCTCAGGCTCTGCGGGTGCCCGAGCAGGTGCGCTCGATCTTCATCCGCGCCTCGCTGGCGGGCTTCGCCGGGTTCGCGGTGCTCGGGCTGTTCACCGCGGTCTGCCCGGCGTTCCTCGGGCAGACGCTGCACGTCACCAACGAGGCGATCGTCGGGTTGGTCGTGTTCGCCGTGTTCGCGGCCTCCGCCGTCGGGCAGATCGGGTTCGAGGCGGTCCCCGAAGGCCTCCCGCTGCCGGCGGGGTGCGCCGGGCTGATCGCGGGGATGGCGCTGCTCGCGATCGGCCTCGCGGCATCCTCGCTGGCGCTGCTCATTGTCGGTGGCGTGATCGCGGGGATCGGGCAGGGACTGAGCTTCCGGGCCGGCCTCGCCGGGATCAACGCCGCGGCGCCGCCGGAGGATCGCGCGGCCGTGGCCTCGAGCTTCTTCGTCGTCGCCTATCTGGCGATCTCGGTTCCCGTGATCGGGGTCGGCCTGCTGGCCGAGGCGACCACCCTCAGGACCGCGGGCCTGGTGTTCGCCGGGGTCGTCGCGGCGATCGCCGCGGTCGTGCTGGCGCTGCTCGCGCGGCGGCGCTGAGCGGGAAGGGGTTGCCTGCGCGACGAAGGCCCGACGCCGCGCAGGCAAGCTTGTCAGCGCCCGGCCGCGACCTCTTCGCGCGTGGGAGTCGGGTCCGCACGCGTCGGCTCGGGCTCCGAAGCGCTCTCCGCGACGGTCTCCGTGGCCGGTGCGGCGTCCGCCTCGGCCCCGTGCTCCGCCGCGGCGGGCCGCACGACCGCGGCCCGCGGGATCGCGTTGGCGGCGAACGCCGCGATCAGCACGCCGAGTGCGGTGTGGTAGGTGAGCAGCTCGAACATCCGCGTCGCCTTGCTGCCGTGGGCGACGCCCTGCGCGCCACCTGAGTGCCAGAGCAGGCTGACGTCGGGTCCGACCGCGAACCAGACGCCGGCGCCGAGCGCCAGGAGCGCGCCGACCCTGCCGCTGACCCGCGGTCCGCTTGCGATCAGCATCGCGCCGCCGATTACCGCCGCGATCGCGGGCAGCACGCTCAAATAGAACCGGCCGCTCGTCCACGTCCAGCTGTGGTTCGGGCCCAGCGCGAAGTGAAAGTACGGTCCGACGAACGGGACCAGGCCGCCCCATAGGCCCGCGATCAGGATCACGAACCCCGCAAATCTGGTGGTGACTCGTCTCGACATGAGATGCTCCCTTGCTCTCGGGAGTACTTCCCGGTGCCACGCCGCGCTAACCGGCGCCTGACCGAAGATCGGAGGTTTGGCTGATGCCGACTGTTGAGACCGTGAATGGCCGGATCGACGCCGACGAGCTCGGCCTGACCCTGATCCACGAGCACTTCTTCTCGAGCGACGAGGCCGTCACCGCGCAGTGGCCGCACGTGCGCGAGCTCGAGCGCGAATTCGAGCTGGCGCTCGAGACCGCCGAGGCGGTCAAGGGGCACGGGGTGAAGACCGTTATCGAGCCGACGGCGATGCTGCTCGGGCGTGACGTGGCGGCCTCGAAGCGGCTCGCGGACGAGACCGGGTTGCAGATCGTCGCGTGCACGGGGATCTACACGTACGACCACCTGCCGCAGTTCCTGCTCAACCGCTCGGAGGACTACATCGCGGACCTGTTCGTCCACGACATCGAGCAGGGCATCCAGGGAACCGACGTCAAGGCGGCGTTCGTCAAATGCGCCGCCGACGAGCCGGGCGTCAACGAGCGGGTCGAGAAGGTCCACCGGGCGGCCGCACGCGCCGCGGTCCGGACCGGCGTGCCGGTGATGGCCCACTCGCGCCCCGCTTCGGGGACGGGGCCACGCCAGGTCGAGATCTTCCTCGAGGAGGGGGTCCCCCCGGACAAGATCCAGATCGCGCACACCGGCGACACCGACGATCTCGACTACATCCAGCGGCTGCTCGACGCCGGCGTCTGGATCGGGATGGACCGCTACGGGATCGACCTGTTCCTCCCGACCGCGAAGCGCAACGCGACCGTGCTCGAACTCCTACGGCGCGGCTACGTTGAGCGGATGTTCCTCTCGCAGGACTTCGACATCCCGATCGCCAACGGCCTGGACTGGTACCCGCCGGCGGTGATCGAGCAGCTCCAGGCCGCAGGCGCCGCGAGCGATTGGAGCATGACCTTCCTATTCGAGAGCGTGATTCCGGCCCTGAAGGAGGGTGGGATGACCGACGAGCAGCTCGAGACGATGATGGTCGAGAATCCGAAGCGGTGGCTCGGGATGCCGTAACGGTCGACGTGTTGACCGAGATCGAGATCGCGCGCCCGCGCGAGGAGGTCGCGGCGTTCGCGGCCGACCCCGGCAACACAACCGCTTGGTACAGGAACATCCGTGAGGTGGAGTGGGAGACGCCGCCGCCCGCGGTCGTCGGCTCGCGGCTCCGGTTCCGTGCGAGGTTCCTCGGCCGCCCGCTCGAGTACACATACGAGGTCCGCGAGGACGAACCCGGGCGCCGGTTCGTGATGTCGACGGCCCAGGGCCCGTTCCCGATGGAGACGACCTACACGTGGGAGGACGCCCGGGACGGCGGCACCCGGATGACGCTCCGCAACCGGGGCGAGGCGACAGGCTTCGCCGCGGTCTCGGCGCGGGTGATGGCTCGCGCGATTTACAAGGCGAACAAGGGCGACCTGAAGCGGCTCAAGCGGCTGCTCGAGCGCTGATCGTGCGCTAAGCCGCGCGCGGAAGCCTGCCGGCGCCTGCTGCCACGGCGACGAGCTCGTCGAACAGCCCCTGGCTGGGCGAGTCGGGGACGAGCGTCTCCGCGTGCCATTGGACCGCGAGCACGAACGGCCGCTTGGGGTCCTCGATCGCCTCGATCGTCCCGTCGGGCGCCGTCGCGCTCACGCGCAGCCCGGCTCCGAGCCGGTCGACCGCCTGGTGGTGAAACGAGTTCACCTCGAGCTTGGTGGTGCCCAGCACGCGCGCGAGCAGCGTGCCGCGGGTCACCTTGACCCGGTGACTGGGCCGCCGTGCCTCGTCGCGCTGGCGGTGGAGGACAACGTCACCGAGGTCCGGTAGGTGCTGGTGAAGCGTGCCGCCGCGCGCGACGTTCAGCGCCTGAGCGCCGCGGCAGATCCCTAGGATCGGGAGCCCCGCGTCGAGCGCCTCGCCGACGACGGCGTACTCGAACGCGTCGAGGCCGGCTTCGGTGTCCCCGAGCTCGGCGTGGGGTGCTGCCCCGTACGCGTCCGGGGCGAGATCGGGGCCGCCCGACAGCAGCAGCCCGTCGAGCCGTGCGACCAGCGCCGGGACGTCCGCCGGCGCCAGCGGCGGCATCACCACCGGAATCCCGCCGGCCGCCTCGACCGCCCGCACGTACGTGATCCCTAGCGCCATCTCGGCGTGCGGCGGCTCCCCGTGGCGGCGCAGCGTCGCGAGCTCGCCCGGGCGCAGCTCGGACGTGGTCACCCCGATCAGCGGCTTCATGACCGAAGCATCGGCGTAAACGGTGCCGAGCTGAATGTACGCGTGGCCAACATCGGCGGGCTAAAGCTAGCCAGATCGCCCGGACGTCCACGGGCCGCGGGGCTCGGCAGGTAGGCTGACGTTGCAGGCGCCGCACACAGGGTGGGGCGCTGACCTAAGGGGTGGAGATGAGGTTCAGCAAGGCCGCCGCGGCGGCGACGATCGTCCTCGGATGGGCGGCTCCCGCCGCGATAGGAGCGGTGACACCGGGCTGAGAGTGCATTCCGACGACGGCCGGTCAGGCCGTCGTCTCGGGCGGGACGGGCGCGGCCCCGTCGTGCGGCGCCGGTACCACCGCCGTGCTCGCGCCGACGTTCATCTCAACCGGCGTGGGCGGCAAGCCGACGGTCCAGTTCTCGGCCGTCAACGTTCAGATCGTCTCCGGCTCGGGAGTGACCGACGGAGCCGTGAACGGCGAGGGCAATCTGGTCGTCGGGTACGCGGAGAACGCCAGCAGCTACTCGCAGAACGGCTCGAACGACCTGGTCGTCGGCAAGAACAACGGCTGGAGCAGCTATGGCGAGATCGTCGGGGGCAACACGAACCGGGCGAGCGGGAGCTACGCGGCCGTGGTCGGCACGCGGAACGTCGCGTCCGGCGGCTCGAGCTTCGCGGCGGGCGATGTCAACACCGCGTCTGGGTCCGTGTCGTCCGCGCTCGGGGGCGTGCACAATGTCGCGAGCGGATCGTACGCAAGCGTCACCGGCGGCGAATACAACCTGGCGCGCGCCTCGTTCGCGAGCGTTGCCGGCGGCTGCGAGAACCTCGCGGGCGCCGGGAGCGTGCCGTCTGGTAGCTGTACGTCCGGCGCCCAAGCGGTCCTCGGGGGCTTCGAGAACACGGCGTCGGGGCTCGAGGCGACCGCCACTGGTCGAGACGAGCGGGGCGCCGGTAGCCCGAAAGGTTGGCGGTGCGGAGGTGCCGGAGGAACGGGAGCGTGACCGTTCCTCCGGTGACCGTCACCGTTGACATGGTCGGAGTCGGCGTCCACCATTCCGCGTTGGCGGTGGTGACCAGCACCCCGAGCCGGTGACCGGCCGGCAGCAGCCAGTCGTTGCCGTACATCTCCGGTGCGATGCGGCTCGTGCCCCGGGGCAGCACGTACGCGGTCCGGCTCAGCAGCAGCGCCGACCCGGCGGCGTTGATGTCGTAGAGGTCGACGGACAGGTTGGCGTTCGGGAGCGACGAGCTGACGGTGAGCGCGACTTTCGGGACTCCCGCGAGGTGCGCGTCCCAGGGCAGTGGCCGCGAGATCGTCCACACCCCCTGCCCCGTCGGGTTGATCGCGGGGCTGTTGCCCTCGTTCGACCCGTAGTTCGTCGCCTCGTCCACATACGAACCGGGGCGCAGCGACGACGTGTATCCCGCCGAGTCGCGCGGTGGCCAGGCGCACACCTGCGCAACGTGCGGGTCGCGAAGAACTTGCGGTGAGTGCCGGCGCGGCCGCCTACACCGTGAACACGAGCTTGCCGATGAAGCTCCCGTCGAGCATCGCCTCGAACGCGTCGCGCGCCTGAACGAGCGGGACGGTCCGGTCGATCACCGGCCGGATGTCCCGCTCGACGCACAGGCGGATCAGCCGCTCGAGCTCCTCGCGGGTGCCCATCGTCGAGCCGATCACCGACAGCTGCAGGAAGAACACGCGAGCGAGCTCGGCCGGGGGCGAGTCGCCCGTGGTCGCGCCGGAGACGACCAGCGTTCCACCGGGCTTGAGCGAGCGGACCGAGTGAGCCCAGGTCGCCTCGCCGACGGTCTCGACCACGATGTCGACCCGCTCGGGGAGCCGCGTGCCGGCCTCGAACGCACCGTCCGCGCCGAGCTCGAGCGCCTGCGTGCGCTTCTCCTCAGAGCGCGCGGTCACCCACACCCTGAGCCCGGCAGCGCTCGCGAGCACGATCGCGGCGGTCGCGACGCCGCCGCCGGCGCCCTGGATCAGGACCGTCATCCCGGGCTTGGCGTCGGCGCGCGTGAACAGCATCCGGTAGGCGGTCAGCCACGCGGTCGGCAGGCACGCCGCCTGCTCGAAGGTCAGCGCCGCCGGCTTCGGCAGCACGTTGCGCTTTGGCACCGCGACGCGCTCGGCGAACGTCCCCTGGTAACGCTCTGAGAGCAGCGAGCGCTTGGGATCAAGCGTCTCGTCGCCGCGCCAGTCCGGGCTCGAGATCACCGCGTGGACGACGATCTCGTTGCCGTCCTCGTCGAGCCCGGCGGCGTCGCAGCCGAGGGTCATCGGCAGCCGGTCCTCGGGCAGCCCGACGCCTCGCAGCGACCACAGGTCGTGATGGTTCAGCGACGCGGCCTTGACGGTCACGGTCGTCCAGTCTTCGGCCGGCTCGGGGTCGGGCCGGTCTCCGACGACCAGGCCACCGAGCGGGTCGTCGCGCGAGATCGAGGAGGCGTAGACGGCGAGCATCGACGCCGGACCGTATCGGTTAGCGGCCGAGCTGTACGACCTGCTCGAACGTGCCGCGGTCGAAGAACGGCATCGGCGGCGGCTGCTCGGCGCCGAACTCGGTTTGCGCGTACATCGCGCGCGGGGCCCGCCACTTCGACGGGTCGCTCGAGCCGAAATGGGCAGCGAGCGCGCCCAACGTCGCCGCGGCCGCGGCACGCCAGGCCGCGGGGCCGAGCGTCCGTAGCGCGTACGCCTGGCCGAGGTCGACGTCGAACACGTGCTCCTCGTTCGGCTCGCCGCCGCCGATCAGCTGGCCCGCCGGCCCGAGCGGCGCGATCGCGAGCTTCTGGAGCTGGTCCTTCAGCTCCTGCCACGCTGCCACGCCGGGGTCGACGGTCCCGCTGGAGTCCTCCTGCGCGTAGTTGCCGTTCCAGCGCGAGGATCGTGCGCAGCACAGCCGCCGCGGGGGCGCTCGCTCCCTTTAGCGCGGCGTGGAGCTTCGCCGTCGCGAGCGGGCGCTGCTGGGCGGTGCTTCCCTCCTGCTGGATCATCTGGTTCATCCCCGCGAAGGTGGGATGTCTGGCAACCGCGCCGGCCAGCCGGTTGAGCCACGCGACCCGGTACCACGGCCCGGCGACACGCTCGGAGGCCGGGTCGTTGCCGGTCGTCCACCCCTGCGACGGGATGTTGTTCCAGTTGCTCAGCCATCCCTTGGCCGGGTCGATCACGTGCGGGCGCTGCGCGGGTGGGAGGAAGCCGCTCCATTCGGCCCGCCCGTCGCCCGGGTACGGAAGCCGCTCGTCCCACCCCTTCGGGCGGATCGGGAGCAGCCCGGGATGCCAGTAGCCGATGTTCCCGCGGTCGTCGGCGGCCATCAGGTTCTCGTTCCACGTCAGCTGCGCCGCGTCGCGGTTGACCTGGGCGACGCTCGAGGCGGTGTCGACGCTTGCGAGCCCGGTGAGCGTCCCGAGCTCGCGCATCCAGGTCGCGTAACGGCGCGCGTACGCGATGTTCCCGACCCGCTCCTGGACCGGCCCGTGGATGGTCCGGCAGAGGCGCAGCGTCACCGACCCGACCTGCGGCGCCGACGAAGGCAGGCCGCCGGTCGGCAGCAGCGAAGTGGGGGAGGGGCGGTAGCTGAAGGTCTCGTCCCGGCAGCTCATCTGCAGCACCTTGCTGCGGTAGTAGTACTCGTCGGGGTGGCCAGGGACGAGGTGCTCGACGTACAGGGCGTTTGTCTGTGAGAGGCCACTGGTGAGCCCGAACGCGATGTGCTCGTCGTGTCCGATCGCGATCACCGGCGCGCCCGGAGCGGTCACGCCGCGGACGTCGACCCCCGGACCGTGGAGCTCCTGCTCGTAGAGCTCCTCGGGCGCCGCGAACCCCAGCTCGGGGCCGCTGAACAGGAACGCGCGGTGGGAGCGCGGGTTGCCGATCGCGACCATCGACGAGCCGCCGCGGTGGATCGGCGACAGGGGGTTGGCCACGTTCGCGCCGTCGCTCGCCGCTGCCTCGATCGCGGCCGAGGACTCGGTCGGCATCTTGCCGCTGACGATTTCGGTGCCGAGGTCGTCGGCGGCCGGCTGCGGCAGCCCACGGACGTACGCGTACGAGCGCCTCAGCGCCGCGCGCTCCTGCGCGGGCGTGCGCCCCGGGACGGAGGGGAACAGCCCGTTCACGCGGGGGGTCGTCGCGATCTGGCCGGGAATCCGGAGCGGCAGGATCCGGTTGAACTTGGCCGGGCCGCTCGCCTGCACCGCCTGCATGTCGAGCAGGTCGGTGCCGTCGGTGTTCGGGGTCGTGCGCGCGAGGTAGGACCCGATCGCGATCAGGTCCTCCGGCGTGAAGTGGGTGGGGGTGATGCCGAGCGCCGGGTACTCGGCGGGGATCAACGTCGGCGTGCCGTTGACGTGGTCGACCCACGCGTTGATCCCGTCGGCGTAATCGGTGTAGCGGGCCTGAAACGACGCCGGCAGGCTGTTGTAGAGCGCGGTCAGCTCGTCGGGGGTGTAGAAGTCCCGGCGAATCTCGACGTCCATCGGGAGATAGCTCGCGCCGAGCACCTCCGCCAGATGGCCGGTCGTCGCCCGGCGGAAGATCTCGAGCTCGAACAGCCGGTCCTCGGCGGTCGCGTAGCCGTCGCCCCACCACAGCTCCTGGTCGGTCTCGCCGGTGATCGAGGGCACGCCGTAGCCGTCGCGGACGATCGTCACCCCGGGCATCGGCACGCTCTCGGCGGTCCCGGGCTGGCCGAGCATCGCGTGCTTGCGATCGAAGTCGATGAACGGCTGCTGCTGGTCGTAGTCATGGGGCGAGCCGGCACCGGAGGCGACGCCGAGCAGCGACACGTAGCCGCTGTTCCCCGGCGGCAGGATCGAGGTCGCCTGGACCACCCGAGCAGACGCGGGCGCGACGGTCGCGAGCGCGGCCGCCAGGCATCCGATCAGCGCAAGTCCCCTGCTCCTGCCCGACATCAGCCGGGCATTGAATCAGCCGGCTTCGATCGCCCGCTTCAGTTCACCGGCCCGCGCATTCACGAGCTGTCCGCGCAGCAGGTCCACGAGAGGGCCGCGGATCACCATCCCCAGCATCCGCCCAAGGTCGACCTCGAGGTCGTACCGGACACGCGTCCCGTTGCTCCCCAGGTCCTCGAGATTCCAGCTGCCCTCGACCGACTTCATTTCGCCCTTCTCCTGGCGCCAGGTCAGCGTCGTCGGACCCGCGTATTCGAAACGGACGACCGACTTGATCGTCCGCACCTTGGCGTCGGACTCGCTTTCGCACAGGGTGGCGCGGCCTTCGTCGTCCCGCTCCAACGCGCGCAGCGCCTTCAGGCCGCCCTGCCAGTCGGGCGCCTTCTCGACATCCTCGACCAGCTCCCAGACGCGCTCGATCGGAGCGTCGATCTCCTCCGTCGAGCTACCGACGATCTTGCCCATACGCGTACCCTCGCACAGATGGCCCGCGTCGCGGTAGTCGGCCACGTCGAGTGGGTCGACTTCATCGAGCTCGAGCGGATGCCGCGGGAGGGTGAGGTACTCGGCGCGCGGGCCGCGTTTGCCCGTGCGGCGGGGGGCGGCGCGGTGGTCGCGTCGGTGCTCGCCGAGCTCGGCGCCGAGGTGGAGTTCTTCACCGCGCTCGGCGACGATCCCGACGGTCGCGCCGCCGCCGAGCAGCTGCGTTCACGCGGAGTCGAGGTCCATGTCGCGTGGCGGCCCGACCGTCCTACGCGGCGCGCAGTGACGCTTCTGGGCGAGGGCGAGCGGACGATCGTGACTGTCGGCGAACGGCTCGAGCCCTGCGGGTCCGACCGGCTCCCGTGGGAGCGCCTCGCCGGCGCGGACGGCGTCTACTTCACCGCCGGCGACGTCGGTGCGCTCGAGCGCGCCCGCGCGGCGCGGAACGTGGTCGCCTCGCCGCGCGGGCGTTCAGTGATCGAGCGCGGCCCCGGGATCGACGCGCTCATCTACAGCGCCCGCGACGCCGACGAATGCGACTGGGTGCGGCGTCTTGACGGGTCCGCCAGGCTGCTGGTCGAGACGCGCGGGGCCGACGGCGGGGTGTGGACCGGGGAGTCGAGCGGCAGCTGGCGCGCGGCACCCGCGGGCGCGCCCGTCCGGGACGCGTACGGGTGCGGTGACTCGTTCGCGGCCGGGTTCACCTTGGGGCTCGCGTCGGGCGTGTCGCCCGCCGAGGCGGCGGCGATCGGGGCCCGGGCGGGCGCCCGATGCCTCACCCGCGCCGGCGCTCCCTGAGCTGCCGCTCCCTGAACCGCCGCTGCTGCGCGCGACCGAGCGCCATCACCGGCCCGAGCGAGCGCAGCGTCAGCGCCGGGAACGACTCGGAGATCCGCACCAGCGCCCCGCGCCAGCGTGGGATCGTCAGCACCGGGCGCGGCCGGTCGAGCAGCTTCACGATCCGGGCCGCGACCCGCTCGGGGCGCATCATGATCCCCGAGAACGACGCCGCCGCGTGCGGGTCGTCGAGCTTTGACTCGATCATCGGCGTCCAGATCGTGTCCGGGCAGGCGCAGGAGATCTCGATGCCGTCGATGCCCGCGAGCCGCAGGTCCGCCAATGTCGCGAGGCTGAAGCCGATCGCCGCGTGCTTGGAGGCGGAGTAGACGGCCTGCCCCGGCACGGCGATCAGGCCGGCCATCGAGATCACGTTGAGGATCTTCCCGCGGCCCGAAGGGCGCATCTGCTCGATCGCCGCGAGCGTCCCGTTGATCGTTCCGACCCCGTTGACCTCGAGCATCAGCTGGCGGGTGCGCTCGTCCTGGTCCCAGGCCGGTCCGGTGGCCATCACGCCCGCGTTGTTGACCCACACCTCGAGCGAGCCGACGCGCCGGATCGTCCTCGACGCGGCGGCGCGGCACGCCGGCAGGCTGCGGACGTCGAGCGCCGATCCGAACGCGGGCGGCCCCAAACGCTCGGCGGCCGCGTCGGCGAGCTCGCGATCTACGTCCGTCACGTGGACGGAATAGCCACGGCCGAGCAGCAGTCGGGCGATCTCGATCCCAAGCCCGCCCGCGGCGCCCGTGACCAGGGCTCCGCCGCGAGATCGATGGTCGGTCGACACGCCCCGGTACGCTAACCGTGGGTACGGCGTGTTCTCGGACTCGTGCAAGCGAATCGGTCATGGTGGGGCCAGCGCGCTGGCGCCGGCAAACACGCTGGCTTCGTTCGACGCCGCGCTCGAGGTCGGGATCGACATGGTCGAGTTCGACGTGCGTGCGTTCCGCGGTGAGCTGGTGCTCGCGCACACCCTCCTGGATGTGCGACTGCCCAGCCGGGTCCGCCTTTCAGACGCCCTAGAGCACCTCTCGAGCACCCGCTTCGACGGCGTCGACTTGAACGTCGACCTCAAGCGAACAGGCTGCGAGCCGGCGTTGCTCGACGCGCTGCGGGACGCGGGGATGCTCGAGCGAACGCTGATCTCCTCGCAGCTCCCGGCGATCCTCGACCGAGTGCGAGCGCTCGAGCCGCGCGCGCGCCTCGGGATCTCCGTCGCCGGCCCGGTATCCCGGCGGACCCATCACCGGAAAGGCTGGCGTGCGCAGGTCCTCGCCGGCCTCCGGCGGCGCCGGTGGGATGCGGTGATGGCGCACCACCGGTTGGTAGAGCCGCGCCTGCTCGAGGAGATCGTCACGCGCCGCGGCCTGCTGTACGCGTGGACGGTCAACGAGCGGCCCGCGATCGAGCGGCTGGCGGGCATCGGCGTGCATGGGATCGCCACGGCCGATCCGCGTCTGTTCGGCTAGGTGCCGCCCGCCGACGCCGTAATGACCGAGCTGGTCGGGCAACCGCCCAACGGGCGGGTGTTCGAGCGCGTGGTGCGTCCCGGCTTCGCCGACTGCGCGCCGAGCGGGCGGATGCGGCTTGACGGGCTCGCGCGATGGCTCCAGGACGTCGCGTACGCCGACGTCGAGGACGCCGGCCTCGCCGACAAGTCCGTCTGGGTCGTGCGGCGCACGCGGATCGATGTCCGCCGGTTCCCGCGTTTCGGCGAGGAGTTCGCGCTCGCGACGTTCTGCAGCGGGATGGGGCGGATGTGGGCCGAGCGGCGGACGACCGTCACCCGCGTCGGCGCCGAGGAAAGCGACGTCGAGGCGGTGGCGCTCTGGGTCCACCTCGACCCCGAGAACTGGCGACCCGTCCCACTCGGCGAGGAGGAGCTCGAGCAGTACGGGACCGCGGCCGCCGGCCGCAGGGTCACCGCCAGGCTGCGGCACCCGGCCCCGGACGGGCACGAGCAGAGCTCGGCGTGGCTGTTTCGCGACACCGAGCTGGACATCGCCGGCCACGTCAACAACGCGGCGTACTGGACGCCGCTCGAAGAGGAGCTCGTGAGCGGGCCCGAGCCGGAGGCGCTCGACGTCGAGATCGAGTTCCGGACCCCGGCACAGCCGGGGACCAAGCGGGTGCTGCGGGCGGGCCAGCGCCGGTGGATCGTCGAGGACCCGGGCGGCGTGCTCGCGTCGATCCTTGTCAGGGATCGCTCCGGATTAAACGTAGAACTGGTACGTTGGCCCGGGCTCGCCGCGGTCGCGGCGACGGGGCGAAGGCGACCGGACGGAGGGGCCGCAGCGACGTGCCAGTGGAGTTCAGCTTGAGCATCCGTAGCAAGCCGCGTGCCACCGTGGTCGAGCTCGGCGGAGAGCTGGACCTCGCCTCCTACCACGAGCTCGAGCACGCGCTCGCGCCGGCGGTCGATTCCGACTCCGCTGCCGAGCTGGTCGTGCTCGACCTGGGGCGGCTCGAGTTCATGGACGTCTCGGGACTCCGGGCGCTGACCCGCTCACGGCGGCGCGCCGAATCGAGGGGCAAGCAGCTGGTGCTCGCCGCCCCGGCCCCCGCGATCTGGCGCCTGCTGTCCCTGACCCGCCAGGAGCAGGCGTTCCGTGTTTACGGCTCTGTCGCCGAGGCGCTGGGGCCCGAACTGGCGTAGCGCGCGACCACGCTTAACCTCGGAGGACGTTAGAACCGCGGTTAGGCGGGAAAACCTCCTGCAGCCCCCGGTTTTCGCAACGAACAAGGCGATGACGCAATCATCACCACGAACGAACCGCGACAACACCCCACGGACACAGGCGAGATGCACCTCGCGCTGTTCTACTCAGGCGACTCCGAGTACGTCGACGGCGTGTTGCGGTTTGTGCTGCCCGCCCTCGAGGCCGGCGAGCCGGTGGCGATCGCGATCCCTAGCGCGAAAAGCGAACTGCTGAGGGATGCGCTCGGCGGCCATTCCGAGATCGAGCTGTTCGACATGGTCGAGCTCGGCCACAACCCGGCGCGGATCATCCCAGCGGTGGAGGGCGTGCTCGCCAAGCACGAGGGAAGCCTCCTGCACTACGTGGGCGAGCCGATCTGGCCGGGGCGCTCCCGCGACGAGGTCCGCGAGGCGACAAAGCACGACGCTCTGATCAACCTCGCGTGGCCCGGTGCGCACATCCGCTTGCTGTGCCCGTATGACGCCGATCTGCTCGATCCGTACGTGCTGGTCGACGCCGAGAAGACGCACCCCCACCTGATCCGTGACGGCCGGATCGTCCCGAGCCGCTCGTATGCGGGGGCGGAGCTCCCGCTCGGCTGCGACGACCCGATGCCCGCGCCGCCGCGGGATGCGAAGTCGCTCCCGTTCGGGCTCCCCAACCTGTACGCGGTCCGGTCGCTGGTCAAGTGGACGGCAAATCAGGCGGGTATGTCAGGAGGCCGCCGCGACGACCTGGTGATCGCGATCAACGAGCTCGCGACGAACGCGATCAGGCACGCGCACGGCGGCGGCCTGCTGCGAGTTTGGTGCGTGCCCGGTGGGGTCGTCTGCCAGGTCGAGGACGCCGGCCAGATTCACGACCCGCTCGCGGGCCGGCACACCCCGGCGCTCGACGCCGAGGGCGGTATGGGACTGTGGACCGTCAACCAGCTGTGCGACCTCGTCGAGGTCCGGACCGGCGAGGCGGGGACCACGATCCGCGTCCATCACGGCGCGGCCGAAGGCGTTCAGGCCTCGGCTCTGGTCTGAGCCGCTGTCTGAGCGTCCGCGGGCTCGAGCCCGCACGCGTCGGCCAGCAGCTCGTAGGAGCGCCGGCGGGCGGCGTGGTCGTGGGTGATCGTCACGACAATCGCCTCCTCGGCGCCGTACTCGCTGACGAGCTGTTCGAGCTCGGCGCGGACCTTCTCGGGACGCCCGACGATCCCGCGCCGGCCCCCCAGCGACCCGCCATCCGTCGGCGGTCGGCTGGAGTCGAGCTTGCCCTCGCGGCGGAGGAACTCGGTCGCCTGCTCCGGCGTCGGCACCGGGATCAGGCGTCCGCGACGCAACAGCGTGAGCGTCATCCGGCTGCTGCTCGCGAGGTGCTGCGCCTCCTCGTCGGTGGGGGCGCACAGCACCCATGCTGCCACCGCGGTCCGCGGCACGGCGGACTCCCGCTCCGCCTGGAACCGCTGGCGGTAGAGCGCTGCGATCTCCGCGCCGCCGGGGTTGATGAAGTCCGCGAACGCGTACGGCAGCCCGAGCTGGCCCGCCCAGATCGCGCTCTGCGGCGAGGATCCGAGCAGCCACGGATCGGGTAGCTCCGGCCGTCCCGGCAGCGTCCCCGCGAGCCGGTGGAACGGGTGGTCCTCGGGGAGCGCGTCGTCGAGGTAGTCGAGGAGCTCGGCGAGCTGCTGGGGGAAGTCGTCGGCGGACGCCTGGCGGCGGTCGCGCTGCAGCGCGAACGTCGTGACGGGGTCGGTGCCCGCGGCCCGACCAATCCCGAGGTCGATCCGGCCCGGGAACAGGGCCGCGAGGATCGTGAACGTCTCGGCGACCTTGAACGGGCTGTAGTGGGGCAGCATCACGCCGCCGCTGCCGACGCGGATACGGGTGGTCGCGGCGGCGATCGGGCCGATCAGCGCCTCGGGACTGGCGCTTGCGAGCATCGGGCCGCCGTGGTGCTCGGCGACCCAGTAGCGGTGGTAGCCGAGCGCGTCGGTCAGTGTCGCCAGGTCGAGCGTGTTGTGCAGAGCGTCGGCGCCTGTCGATCCCTCAGGGATCGGCGACTGGTCCAGCACGGAGAGGCGCATGCCGTGATGGTAGGACGGCGCGCTTGCAATGCCCGGTCAACGGGGGGAGAATCAGCCGACAGCAGCCGATAGGAGGCACCTGATGGCTACAGATGATCCGATGCAGGGCGCTGAAGGGGCCGGCGATGATCCGATGGGCCCGGGCGGAGCGCCCGGCGAGGATCCGACCGGCAGTGAGCCCGGCGATGACCCCACGGCCGGCGGCGACGCGGGCGACGATCCGACCGGGGGCGGCATTCCGGGAGACGACCCGACCGCCTGAGCGCTAAAGCCCTGGCAGGGCCGCGGCGGATTGCCGCGGCCCGCTAACGCGGCCCTGACGGCAACTTGCCGTGGGCCGCCTTCTTCACCCACTGGTATGCGGGCCGCGGCCTGCCGTTCGGGTTCAGGAGTCCCGAGTCCCAACCGGTGCTGGGAGTGTCGATCTCGCCCAACCACTGATAGTGGTAGATGCGGGCGATGCGGTGGTACTTCTTCGGCAGCGAGAACAGGAACTTCTCGTCCCGTCCGGCGGCGGCCGCCGACTGATTCTTGTACTGCCAGTGACCGCGGCGGAGCACGCCGCTGATCTCGTCGAACCAAATCGGGCCCGAGGTGACCTTCTGGAAGGCCTGGAGCTGCTTGGTGGTGTGGGTGCGGATGTCGTTGTACGGGTGGATCGCCCACGCCTTCGGACGCGGATGCAGGAACTTCGCGTACGACTTGACCCACTTGGCGAGCCCCTGATTGGCCGCGAGGTACACGTCGCCGGCCGCCACGGTGCAGCCACGGCATGCCTTGACGAGCGCGTTGTAGTACGACGCCGCGAGCTTCGGGTTCTTCGCAAGTTTCGGGCGGTAGATCCAGTCGGGCTCGTTCCAGGCTGTGTACAGCTTGACGTGCGGGAACATGCGGATGAACGCCTTGATCGCCTTCGTATAGACCGCCGTGCTCGGGATCAGGTTGCCGTTGCCGGCGAACGAGATCAGTGGCTTCACGCCTGCGGCCTTGGCCGCGGTGAGCCACACCTTGAGGCCATTGAGTGCGGTCTTGTCTGGCATCACCGCGACGTTCCAGTAGACCATGTCTCGGGCGGTCTTCACGCCTGCTTGCTTGAACAGCGGCGAGGTGAACATCGAGGACCCGTTGTCGCTGATCCCGACGACCACCTTGGCGTTGGCGGCTGCCGGGAGCGCACCTGTCAGCGCGCACGCGCACGCGATCGGCACGGTGAATCTCGCAAGTCGTCTGACCATCGTCGGTCGTCGCCTCCTGGGGTGGGCTGGATTGGCTTGAACGAGGCCCCCGCCGGCCGACCGGGCCTGCCTGGCGAACTCTAGCGCCCCGGCTGGGCGGCCCGTGCCGCATGGACGTGAAAGGGCCGCCGCGGCGCCGGCGGCGGCCCTCACGTCTGCTGCGAGCCCTACGGCAGGTGGCCTGCCGCCGCGCTCCGGACCGTGTAGTACGCCGGGCGCGGACGGCCCTGCGGGCCGATCAGACCGGAGTCCCACGGCGCCGCCGGCGTCCCCTGCCACTGGTAATGGTAGATCCGCGTGATCCGGTGGAACCGCTTCGGAAGGGCGAACAGGTAGCGCTCGTCCTTGTTGGCGGCGTTCTGGTTCTGGTTCTTGAACTGCCAGTGGCCGCGCCGCTCGACTCCGCTGATCTCGGTGAGCCAGATCGGGCCCTTCGTGACCCTCTCGAACGCGCGGATCTGCGACGTCTTGTGGCCGCGGATGTCGTCATAGGGGTGGAGCGCCCACGCAGCCGGCCGATGGTGGAGCGCACGCGCGTAGGCGCGGACCCAGCTCGCGAGTCCCTGGTTGGTCGGGAGGTACACGTCACCGGCGACGACCTTGCAGTGATGGCAGTACCGCGCCAGGGCGTTGAAGTACCCGGCGGCGAGGCTGGGGTGCTTCGCGAGTGCCGGACGGTAGATCCAGTCCGGCTCGTTCCACGGCGTGAACGTCTTGACCTGCGGGAAATCGCGCAGGAACGCCTTGATCGCGGCCGTGTAGACCTTCACGCTCGGGATGTAGTTGCCATTCCCGGCGAACGAGATCAACGGAGTGACGTGTGCCGCAACGGCCGCGTTCACCCACTGGCGGGTCGCGTTCAGATCCTTCTTGTTCTTCATCACCGCGACGTTCCAGAAGACCATGTCGCGGGCGGTCTTCACGTGGAGCGCCGCGAACTGGGGCGATGCGAACATCGACGAGCCGTTGTCGCTGACGCCGACCGTGAGCGTCGACTTCGCCGGGCTCGCCTGCGGCTGTGCCTGAGCGCTCGGGGGCGGCGCGCCGCCCATCGCCGCCGCGCAGATCAGCGGCAGCGCTAGCTGTTTGCAGATCGATTGGACCATCTCTCGGTCGTGCCTCCTGACTAGCTGGTCTCGAAATGAGGCCCCCTGCCGGCCGACCGGGCCTGCACGCATCACAACTTCCGGAGAGTCGAAAGCTCTTCTCCCCGGAAAGCGGTTGCATACCCGCTGTCGCGGGAGGCAAACACCGGCGCTCAGCGACGCATCAGCGGAGCCAGTGCGGACCGATCGCAAAGATGGCCGCGATCGCAAGCCCTGCCACGAGCAGTGCCCCGGCTCGGCGCGTGTGTGTGAACACGAACGCCGCGAACCACAGCGGCCACACCGGAAAACGGCGCGGCGGGTGGTCGGGGCGGGGGCGGCGCAGCGCCCTCAGCGCACGGCGTAGCAACGGCAGCGCGCCTACGCACGCGAGCGCCGGCCACGGCAGCGCGCCGACGATCACGCACGCGACCACCGCGACGTAGAAGCCGACCATCAGCGCCTCGGTGAGCACGCGGGCGCGCGCCTCGCCGAGCAGCACCGGAAGCGTCTTCACGCCGGCCTTCCGGTCCCAGGGAATCTTGTCGATGTGCTTGCCCATCAACACCGCCGTGCACAGCAGCCCGTAGGGGATAGACGCCGGCCACACCTGCCACGGCAGCCGCCCGGTGGCCGAGTAGTAGGTCCCCGCGATCATCAGCGGGCCCCATACGAGCAGCACGTCGAGCTCGCCGAGCCCGCGCTTCTTGAGCCGCAGCGGCGGCGCCGTGTAGGCGACGTTCAGCAGCACGCCGCCGAGCCCGAACGCGAGTACGACCGGCCCCCGGGCGATCGTGAGCACGACCATGATCGCGAGCCCGCTGAGCGTCACCGCGACGGCGGCCGTGAGCAGCCCCCTGCGGCTGATCATCCCCGAGAGGATCGGGTGCGGGGCGTACAGCGCCCTCGGGTAGTCGCCGGTGTCCAGACCCGTGTCGGTGTCGAACAGGTCGTTGAGCAGGTTGTTCGAAACGTGTGCGAGCACGATCCCGACGAACGCGAGCACGAACCAGCCGGTGGCGAAGTGGGGGCTGCGCACGGCCAGCAGGCCCGCGATCGCGCCCGCCGTGAGCGTCATCGGCAGCACGCCCGCGCGCGTGATCACAAGCCACTTCGAGACGCCGTCGAGCTCGCCCTCGGGAGGGTTGATCGTGCTCAGCGCGTGGCGCCAGCGGGCCAGCCGCGGCTGCCGCCGGACGGGCGGGCTCAGCGTTGGGGCGGACTGGCTCATCGCCCGGTCACCCTATCGCTAGGGTGAGCTGATGGACTACAGAACGCTTGGCCGCACAGGAGTGAAGGTATCCCCGCTGTGCCTCGGCGCGATGATGTTCGGCGCCTGGGGCGAGACGGATCACGGCGAGTCGATTCGCATCATCCACCGGGCGCTCGACGCCGGGATCAACTTCATTGACACCGCCGACGTGTACTCACGCGGCGAATCGGAGGAGATCGTCGGCAAGGCGCTCGCCGGCGGCCGTCGAGAGCACGTCGTGCTCGCGACGAAGGTGCACGGGAAGATGGGCGATGACCCGAACGAGTTCGGCAACTCCCGCCGCTGGATCATTCGCGAGGTCGAGAACTCGCTACGTCGGCTGAAGACCGACTGGATCGACCTCTACCAGATCCACCGCCCCGAGTTCGACACCGATCTCGACGAAACGCTCGGGGCGCTCTCCGACCTCGTGCACGCCGGGAAGATCCGATACGTCGGCTCCTCGACGTTCCCGGCGTCGGCGATCGTCGAGGCCCAGTGGGTCGCTCGTGACCGAAGCCGCGAGCGGTTCGTCTGCGAGCAGCCGCCGTACTCGATGCTGGTCCGCGGAGTTGAGAACGATGTGCTGCCGACGTGTCTGCGGTACGGGATGGGCGTGATCCCGTGGAGCCCGCTGGCCGGCGGGTGGCTCTCCGGCCGCTATCGGTTGGGTACCGACGTTCCGGCCTCGAGGCGCGCGCAGATGATCCCGGACCGCTACGACATGTCCCTCCCCGGAAACCAGCGCAAGCTCGCGGCGGCCGACGCTCTCGCGGCGCTCGCCGAGGAGAACGGGATGACGCTGATCGAGCTCGCCCTCGCGTTCGTGATCCGCCACCCGGCCGTGACCGCGGCGATCATCGGCCCCCGGAAGATGGAGCACCTCGACTCCCAGCTCCCAGCCGCGTCGGTGGCGCTGTCCGACGAAGTGCTGGATCGGATCGACGAAATCGTGCCGCCGGGCATCAACGTCAATCCGTCGGACGGCGGCTGGCAGAACCCGGCGCTCGAGGCGGGAGCGCGGCGGCGGTAGGGCGCGGCTGGTTGAACGTGGTGCGTATGGCGCGTGGTCTGTTTGACACGGACGTCCGTGTCAAACCCACCACGCGCCCCTGCGCGCGGCGCCGCGCCGGGCGTGTTCGCGTTCACATTTCCCGTCCCGCCGCGACTTTCCGTCCGCTCACGCGTTCATCCTTGCGTGGTCGGCATAACGGAGCGTTGAGCGTGCTAGAGGCGGACGCGAGTACGAGGCAGGAGATGAGCAACCTCGCCGAGCTCGTGTACGAGTTGCTCGACGCGCACGTCGACACAATCGCGCTCGCCGACCGTGTGAGCGCGGTCGACCGTGCCCCGACCGCGTGGGCCGCGCACCTCGACTATCTGCGCGGCTTGCAGAGGGTCGGGCGGGAGCGGCTCGCGAGGCTGACCTAGGCGCCCCTCAGGCCGACCTAGGCGCCCTCAGGCCGACCGCCCGGCGGCCCTCAGGCCGACCGCCCGGCGCCGGAGCGAGCGGCGATCAGGTCGGCTCGGTCGAGCGGGAGATGGTGCTGGCCCCCGAGCCGGGCCGCGAGCACCTGGTAGATCGTGATCTCGCCGTCCTCGAACCCGACGGCCGAGGCGACCAGGTAGAGCCACCACGCGCGCTCTCGCTCCGAGCCCACGATCTCGACGGCCCGGTCCGCGTTTGCCTCGAGGTTCGCGAGCCACCGCCGAAGCGTCAGCGGGTAGTGCTCGCGCAGCGACTCGACGTCTCGCACCTCGAGCCCGGCGCCCTGCATCGCGGCCTGAACCTCGGTCACCGGGTGCAGCTCGCCGTCGGGGAAGATGTAGCGGTTGATGAACGTGTTCGGCCCGGGCTGCTCGGAGGCGAGCCGGGCGATCCCGTGATTGAGGAACAGGCCGCCGGGCCGCAGCAGCCGCGCGACCCTCGCCGTGTACCCCGCGAGCTCGGCGCGCCCGACGTGCTCGTACATCCCGACGCTCGCGATCTTGTCGAACGGGCCGTCGCGCAGCTCGCGGTAGTCGGCGACGCGGATCTCGACGAGGTCGCCGAGTCCGGCCTCGCGGACGCGGTCACGCGCGAGCTCGGCCTGGGACTCCGACAGCGTCACCCCGACCCCCCGGGCGCCGTGGCGTTCGGCGGCGTGCAGCAGCAGCGATCCCCAGCCGCACCCGATGTCGAGCAGCCGCTCGCCGGCCGACAACCGGAGCTTGCGGCAGATCAGCTCGTGCTTGCGTCCCTGCGCCTCCTCGAGCGTGTCCTCGGAGCTGTCGAAGTAGGCGCACGAGTAGGTCATGCTCGGTCCCAGTACGAGCCTGTAGAAGTCGTTCGAGACGTCGTAGTGGTGCCGGACGGCGGCGCGGTCGCGGGCCAGCGAGTGCCGCCGGCCACGGGGAGCCATTTCGATCGCCGGGATCCGCGCGCGTCGCACGACCGCCGACGGCGCGGCGCGGGCCGCGGCGAGCAGCAGCTTCGCGCGGTCTGCCGCCGACAGCGCGATCCCCTGGAACCGGTCGCGGGCGGCGAGCAGCGCCTCGACGTCACCCTCCACGTCGAGCACGCCGGTCACCCACGCGCGCGCGAGCCCGACCTGGTTGGGGGCGCGGAGCAGATACGCGAGTGCCCTCGGGCTGCGCAGGACGGTGACGGGTGTCGGAGACTCGCCTGGGAGCGTGCTGCCGTCCCAGAACTTGAGCGTGAACGGGAGCGCCCGCAGGCGCCCGCCCGCGATTCGATCGAGCGCGACCCGAGCGTTGCTTGCTACATCGGATCGGGTGATCACGGACATGCGGATATTCTGACCGCGCCCCTCCAAGCCACGCAAGGAAAAGAGTCAGATGCCCGATCGAGCCGCACTTGTCACCGGAGCCTCCCGAGGGATCGGCCTAGCGCTGGCCGACGCGCTCGGCGACGAGGGTTACGCGCTGACGATCAGCGCCCGCAAGCCAGACACGATCGAGCACGCCGCTGAGAGCCTGCGCGCGAAGGGCTACGACGTACAGGCCGTGGCGGCGAACATGGCCGAGGAGCAGGCGATCGCCGACCTCGTCGCGGAGCACCGCGCCCGCTTCGGCCGGCTCGACGTGCTCGTCAACAACGCAGGCGTCGGGATCGGCAGCGGCGCCGGCGATCAGCAGACCAAGCACGTCGACCTCCAGATCGGCGTCAACCTCCGCGCGATCGTGCTGCTCTACCGGGACTGCGTCGAGATGCTCCGCGCGGCGGGCGCCGAGCATCGCAACGCGGTCGTGATCAACCTCGCCTCGATCGCCGGCAAGTCGCCCGCCGCGTGGCTGTCGGTGTACTCCGCGACGAAGGCGGCGGTGCTGGCCTACACGGTCGCGATGAACAAGGAGCTCGGCGCCGACGGGATCAAATCGACCGCGTTCGCCCCGGGATTCGTCGACACCGACATGACCGACTTCGTCAAGGACTCGGTGTCGCCGGACGAGATGATCAAGCCGACCGACATCGCCGAGGCGCTGCGGTTCCTGCTGCGCGTTTCCCCCAACTGCGTCGTGCCGGAGATCATCTTCGGCCGCCCGAACGAGACGATCTAGCACGCAGACACTCTTCACCGTCGGCCATTCGACGCGCCCGGTCGACGAGCTGATCGGGCTGCTGACGGCGGCGGACGTCGAGCTGCTGGTCGACGTCCGCAGGTTCCCGGGCTCGCGCCGGAATCCGCAGTACGACGGGGCGGCACTCGCCGCCTCGCTGTCCGGGGGAGTCGGCATCGGCTACCTCCACGAGGCCGCGCTCGGAGGCTTTCGCAGGCCGCGCCCTAACTCGCCCAATGGCGGCTGGTCCGAGCGGGCGTTCCGCGGCTACGCCGACCACATGGAGACGCCGGAGTTTGTCGCGGCACTGGCGCGGCTGGAGCAACTGGCAAGCGAGCGCCCCACGGCGATCATGTGCGCCGAGGCGCAGTGGTGGCGCTGCCACCGACGGCTGATCGCCGACGCGCTCACCGCCCACGGCTGGCGCGTGTTGCACCTGGGGCTCGGGCGCGAGCCGATCGAGCACGAGCTCACGTCGTTCGCGGTGCTCGGCGGGGATGGGTCGCTCACCTATCCGCCGGCGCAGGCCGCGCTCGACCTGGACGGCTAAAAGAAAGCTACGCACCCGTAGGGAACCTGCGCACCGCCCGCTGCGCGTGCATATAGTGCCGCGCGGGAGGTAGTCCAACTTGCGTCTGCGACTGACAGTAATCCTCGCTGCCGTGACGCTCGGTGCCATCGGCTCGAGCGCGCTCGCAGCGCGCCGCCACACGCCGGCGCCGGCGCCCACGATCCAGGTTCTGTCGGGTCGCTCGAACCTGGTCTCCGGCGGCGAGGCGCTGATCGCGGTCGCCGTCCCGCACGGCTCGAAACCCTCCGCGCTCCGGATGACGCTCGGGGCCCGGAATGTGACCGGCGCCTTCGCGATGCGCCCGAACGGTCAATACGAGGGCCTCCTCACCGGAATCCCGAACGGCTCGAACGTGCTGCGCGCCACGCTTCCCGGCCGCCCGGCCGCGACCACGACGCTCGTCGGACACCCGGTCGGCGGCCCCCTGTTCGCCGGCCCGCAGGTGCAGCCGTGGGCCTGTCAGAACGGTTCCAAGGACCCGCAGTGCAACGCGCCGACGACGTACTCATACGAATACATGTCGTCCGTGACGCACAGCTTCGAGGCCTATGACCCGAGCAAGCCGCCGTCCGACGTCGCGACGACGACGACGCAGACCGGCGCGACCGTGCCGTTCATCGTCCGCTTCGAGACCGGGTACGAGGACCGCGACCAGTACCAGATCGCGGTCCTGTACCAGCCGAGCAAGCCGTGGGCCGCGTGGGCGCCGCAGCCGCAGTGGGGCCACAAGCTGCTGATCACCCACGGCGCGAGCTGCGGGATCGACCACGAGTCGGGGACCGCGCCGAGCACGACCGGCGACACCGTCGGGATCCCGGGCGGTCCCAGCGCCGGGTCGAGCCCGACGACCGCGCTCGGCATGGGATTCGCGGTGATGTCGACGGCGCTCGACAACGCCGGGCACAACTGCAACCTCGTGACCGAGGCGGAGTCGCTGGTGATCGCCAAGCAACACCTGATCGCCCAGTACGGGACGCTCCGCTACACGATCGGGACCGGTTGCTCCGGCGGCTCGCTGGTCCAGCAGCAGGTCGCCAACGCCTACCCGGGGATCTACCAGGGGATCCTGCCGCAGTGCAGCTTCCCCGACGCGTGGTCCACCGGCCAGCAGCTTGCCGCGTACCACTTCGGCCGCCTCTACTTCGAGAACCCGCAGAAGTGGGGGACCGGGATCGTGTGGACCCCGACGCAGATCGCCGCCGTGATGGGCCACCCCAACTACGCCAACGCGGTGATCTTCGACACGGTCTACTGGAACGCGCTGGCCAACCCGTCAAACAACTGCGCGGGCGTGCCCAAGAACGAGGTCTACAACGCGCAGACGAACCCCGCCGGCGTTCGCTGCACGCTCGCCGACGACATGATCAACGTCTTCGGACCACGGCCGAAGAGCGTCTGGACGGCCAACGAGAAGAAGCTCGGGCACGGCTTCGCCGGGCTGCCGATCTCCGACGTCGGCGTCCAGTTCGGGCTCAGCGCGCTGCAGGCCGGCACGATCACGCCGGAGCAGTTCGTCGACCTCAACCAGAAGGTCGGCGGCGCGGACATCGACCTGAACCCCACCGCCGATCGGACCGACACGACCGAGCCCACGCTCCACAACGACTACACGAGCGGCGCGGTCAACGAGACCAACAACCTGACGAACGTCGCGATCATCGATCTGCGTGGCCCCGACCCGGGAGCGTTCCACGACGCGTACCGCTCGTGGACGATCCGCGCCCGGCTCGAGGCGCAGGAGGGCCACTTCCCGAAGAACGACGTGATCTGGTTCGGTGAGACCCCGTTGATCGGCGATCCCAACTACACGGTCGAGGGGCTCGAGGCGATGGACAGCTGGCTGTCGTCGGTCGAGGCCGACCACCGCAACGTCTCGCTCGCCGACAAGGTTGCCGGCGACCGCCCGGCGACCGTCCACGACCAGTGCTCCGACGTCCCCGACCTCGACCAGGTCAACGTTCCGGGCGTCGGGGAGGTGTGCCAGCTGCCGCTCGCACAGACCAAGTTCGCGACGCCGTACATGGCGGCGGGTGAGGGGATCGCGACCGACCAGGAGCGCTGCCAGCTGAAGCCGCTAAAGCAGTCCGACTACTACCCGATCACGTTCACCGATCAGGAATGGGCGACGCTCGAAAAGGTGTTCCCGAGCGGGGTGTGCGACTGGACCAAGCCCGGGGCCGACCAGCAGAATACGGTCCCATGGCAGACCTACCAGAACGCAAACGGAAGTGTGATCTACGGCGGACACCCGCTCGGGCCGGCGCCGAAGGACTCGGGATCGGGTTGGACGAGCGCCTCGTTCGACTCGTGGCTGAGCAGGTAAGCGGCGGCATGAGACGCGTCGTTCTGCTGGTCGTGGCGGTCCTGGTCGCGATGTGCGCGCCGGCCGCCGGAGCCGCGCAGTTCCGCAACGGCGACGGGCTCACGATCAAGAGCGTCAAGCAGCTCAACCCCCGCCTGGCCGCACTGGTCGTGACGACCAAGGCGATTCCGGACCCGCTGAACGTCTACGTCCTGTTCCCGCCCGACTACGCGACGCATCCGAAGAAGCGCTTCCCGGTCTTCTACCTGCTGCACGGGACCAGCGGCACCGCCTCGGACTGGACTGCCAAGGGCAACGCCCAGCAGGTGATCGGCAACCGCGAGCTGATCACGGTGATGCCCGACATCGCGATCAACGACGGCGGCGGCGGGTGGTGCAGCGACTGGCCGGACGGCGCCCAGAAGTGGGAGACGTTCCACATCGACCAGCTGATCCCGTGGGTCGACTCGAACCTGAGGACGATCCCGGCGCGCGCCGAGCGCGCGATCGCGGGGCTCTCCCAGGGCGGCTTCTGCTCGATGAGCTACGCGTCGCGCCACCCGGACATGTTCAGCGTCGCGCTCGGCTACTCAGGCGCGCCCGACATCTACAACGACCCGACCGCCCGCGTCGGCGCGAAGGGAATCATCAACGCGACGGAAGTCGGGCTCGACCAGGTCGCGCCCGACACATTCTTCGGCGACCAGGCGACCGACGGGATCAACTGGGCCGCGCACGACCCGGCGACGCTGGCCGAGAATCTGCGCTGGACGAAGATGTACATGTACTGGGGCAACGGTCAGCCCGGGCCGTTCGACACTCCCTCGACGTACGGCGCTGGCTCGATCGAGGCGCTGGTCAACACCGACAACCAGGACTTCGAGGCGCGGATCAAGTCGCTCGGGATTCCCGCGTACTTCGATCCGTACGGCAACGGGACGCACTCGTGGCCGTACTGGACGCGCGACCTGCAGTGGTCGATCGACAAGATCATGGCCGACTTCGCGCATCCGGCTCCCGCGCCCTCACCGTTGACGTACACGAGCGCCGACGACGCGTACTCGGTGTACGGCTGGTCGGTGACGACGCACCGGACCGCGCGGGAGTTCTCGACGCTCGAGAACGCGTCGAAGCTCGGATTCAAGCTCGCCGGAAGCGGCTCGGGGACAGTCCTGACCCCCGCCAAGTACAAGCCGGGAGCTCGCTACCGGGTGACGCTCTCCGGTGACAAGGTCGCCGCGCACACGGTGACGATCGCCGCCTCGCGCGCCGGGCGCCTGCAGATCCAGGTGCCGCTCGGTCCCGCGAACCCCTATCAGCAGGACACCGTCCAGGCGCAGGCCGCCGGGACCGCCGTGTACACGACCACCGTGAAGATCGGAGCAGCGCCTCGATGAACGCCCAGCAGCCACGACTCCGGCCCGGATCGCGCAAGCAGATCGGGCCGCTGAACTCGCTGATCGTGACCGTGATCGGCCGCGCCGCGGGCACGCGGCGCCCGCCGAACGTGTTCACGACGCTCGCGCGTAACCGGCGGCTGTTCAGGGCGTGGCTGCGGTTCGCCGGGGCGCTGATGCCGCGGGGCTCGCTGCCCCGGGCCGACACCGAGCTCGTGATCCTGCGCGTCGCGCACAACAGCCGCTGCGACTACGAGTGGGGCCATCACCAACGGCTCGGACGGGCCGCCGGCCTGAGCGAAGCGGAGATCGGCCGGGTGCTCGACGGGCCGGCCGCCGCCGGCTGGAGCCCGCGGCAATCGCTGCTGCTGAGCGCCGCCGACGAGCTCCACGATCGCCGCGAGCTGAGCGACGAGCTCTGGGCGAGTCTGAGCGAGGAGTTCTCCGACGCCGAGCTGATCGAGCTGCTGATGCTGATCGGACATTACGAGATGCTCGCGATGACGATCAACAGCCTCCGGGTCCAGCCCGACGAGCACGCGGACTCGAAGCCGGACGCGATGCCGGGCCTCGCGGGCAAGCGGGTGCTGATCACCGGCGCCGCCCGCGGGATCGGGGCCGCGCTCGCCCGTCGCCTGCACGAGCGCGGCGCGAGGGTCGTCCTTGCCGGGATCGAGCCCGACGAGCTGGCGCGCGTCGCCGCCGGGTGCGGGAACGCGCTGGCGGTCGTGTGCGACGTGCGCGACCGCGAGCAGGTCGAGGCCGCGGTCGAGGCCGCGGTCCAGAGCCTCGGTGGGCTCGACGTCGTGGTCGCGAACGCCGGCGTCGCCGCGCAGCTGCCGATCGTCGGCGGCGACCCCGAGGTGTTCGAGCGCACGCTCGACGTCAACCTCCGCGGCGTCTACTACACGCTGCGGGCCGCGGGGCCGCACATCGCGCACGAAGACGGCTACGCGCTCGCGGTCTCGTCGCTGGCGGCCGCCGTCCACCCGCCGCTGCTCAGCGCGTACAGCGCGTCGAAGGCCGGCGTCGAGGCGCTCGGCGACGCGCTGCGGATCGAGCTCGCCGCGAGCGGCGCTCGCGTCGGCGTCGCCTACTTCGCCGAGCTCGACACCGACATGACCAGCCGCGGGTTCGGTACCGAGGCCGCCTCGAAGATCCGGATGGGACCGCGGCGGGTCGCGCCGCTCGAGGTTGGCATCAACGCGATCGAGCGCGGGATCGCGCGGCGCTCGCGCAGGATCGTGGCGCCCGGATGGGTCGGGCCGCTGCTGCCGATCCGGATGGTCGCGCAGCGCGTGATCGACCGCTACACG
Source organism: uncultured Solirubrobacterales bacterium (assembly GCA_963770735.1). Classification (GTDB taxonomy): domain Bacteria; phylum Actinomycetota; class Thermoleophilia; order Solirubrobacterales; family Solirubrobacteraceae; genus Palsa-465. Next base: position 174,688 of record CAVYRB010000005.1, read on the forward strand.
CTTCCCGGGCTCGACGACGCGCTCGCGGTCGCGCGCGACGAGCACGCGCCGCTCACGACCGAGCTGCCGGAGGCGCGGTCGGCGCCCGTTGAGATGCCGAGCTGACGGTCGTCGCGGCCGGGCGGAGGCGGCCCTGCGAGATCGCGATCCCGAGCAGCAGTACTGCGGCCCCGACCGCCTGGTTCCAGTGCAGCGGTTCGGCGAGGACGATCGCGCCGAGCGCTGTCGAGAACACGGGGATCAGGTAGGTGACCGTCGACGCCGTCGTTGCTCCCCTGGCGCGCACGATTGCGTAGTTGAGCGCGAACGCGATTCCGCTCCCGAGCGCGCCGAGCGCCAGCAGGCTGGCGGCGCCATCGAGCCCGATCCTCGACGACGGACCGGGGGCGAACGGCAGGAACACGGCGAGCATCGTGGTCGCCCACAGGAGCTGGCAGGCCGACAGCACGACCCCGCTCTCGGGCCGCCCGGCGAGATGGCGTCTGGTGTACGGGAAGCCGAGGCCGTAGCAGAGCGCGGCGCCGCCGCAGGCGATGTATCCGATCAGCTCGCCGCCACCGAAGCCGCGCCACGGGCCGAGCAGGACCGCGACGCCGAAGAACCCGATCGCGAGCCCCGCGATCCTCCCCTTCGTCGGACGCTGTTCGGGGAACGCCGCCATCGACACGAGCAGCACCCATAGCGGCGTGGTCGCGTTCAGCAGACCGGCGACGATCGACGACACGTGCTGCTCGCCGAACGCGAGCAGCGTCCACGGGATCGCGTTGAACGAAACCGCGGCGACCGCCGTGTGCAGCCAAAGCCGCCGGTCGGACGGGAGCCGCTCCCGCCGCACCGCGACGAGGATCAGCAACGTCGCGGCGCCGAGCGCGATGCGGCCGAACGACACCCACAGCGCCGGCCAGTGCCGGCCGATCACCTTGATGAACAGAAAGCTCGACCCCCAGATCGCGGCGAGCGCGACGAACTGGAGCTCCCAGGGTGTACGACTCGCCGTCGATCCGGATCGGCCGGGCACGCTGGTCACACTAAGTCAACGTGGAGGACGCGCGGTGACGTGAGAGACGTGTGACATCGGTCACATATATGTCGTCAGAGTATGTATAATGTGGGCATGGCCGCGAAAGACCGCAACAACCCGGTTCGTCAAGCATCCTCAGCCTCCGACTACTCGCTGATGGAGTTCATGCGCGAGTACCCGGACGATGCCGCGTGTCTCGACGCTCTATGGCGCGAGAAGTACGCGCCTGACGGCCATCACGCCCACTGTCCTAAGTGCGACCGGGAACGGAAGTTCCACCGGACCAAGACGCGCGCCTCGTACACGTGCGACTCGTGCGGGCTGCACGTCCACCCGATGAAGGGGACGATCTTTGAGAAGTCCACGACCTCGCTGCACCAGTGGTTCTACGCGATGTACCTGATGGTGAGCACTCGCTGTGGAATCTCTGCGAAGCAGTTGGAGCGCGAGATCGGCGTGTCGTACAAGACCGCGCATCGGATCATGAAGAAGATCAGGACCGAGCTGATGGCCGACGATGATGGCGAGCCGCTGTCCGGTGACGTTGAAGTGGACGAAACGTCGTGGGGCGGAAAGCCGCGCAAGCACCTGGGCCGCGTCGGTGGTGCCGCGTTCCGCGAAGCCAAGCCGACCGTTCTCGGAATGGTCGAGCGCGGCGGACGTGTTCGCGCCCGCGTGATCCCGTCCCGTCGCGGTCCTGCCCTTAGTAGAGAGGTGCGAGCGAACGTCGATCCGACCGCGATCATCTTCACCGACGACTGGGTTGCCTACAAGCCGCTCAAGCGCGAGTACCTAGACCACCGGGTCATCAACCACTCGGCCGGGTCGTACGTCGAAGGCTCGACGCACACGAACACCATCGAAGGGTTCTTTGGAAACCTCAAGACGGGGATGCGGGGCGCGTACAAGAAGGTGTCGCCCGCATACCTCCAGTCCTACCTGAACGAGTACACGTGGCGGTACAACGCGCGGCATAACGCAGCGCCGATGTTCAGGCAGCTACTTGGCCGAGCGGCGCGTAGTTGAGCCGCGAGAAGCCCGCTTGACCACCTTCTGAAAGTCCTCGCGTCGCGGCACGGGGATTTCGACTGGCTTGCCTTGCTTGGGCCTGGTTCTCTGGGTCGGCTTGCTGACATTGCGTTCGCTCATATCGCTGGAGAGTATGCGCCTTTGCGGCCATGACCAAAAGGGGAGGCGCATTGGAGCCGAGGCTAATCAGGATCTATCAGTACCAAGTCGTTGCCAACTGCCGGGCAGCGTTATTCGCACTCGAAGACATCAAGCTCGGCCTGGACGACGATCGGCCCGGGGTGGACCCTCGTGTGTGGTACGGCGTCCAGAACCTCATCATCGCGGCCGGCAATCTCTCGAAGACGCTCTGGGGCACCGGCAGGACCGAGGAAGAGGCGGCGGCACGTCGGGAACGACGTAAGCCGCTTCGTGACAGCCTCGGCATAAGCGACGATTCGCCGCTGCGCCGCGTCAAGATCCGCAACGACTACGAGCACCTGGACGAGCGCGATCGAACGATGGTGGGACGAGTCCACCGACCCATATTTTCGTGGACTCCAACCTTGGCCCTCGCAACAGCGTCGAGGGCGGTCGGCGAGCGAGACATTCTCCGAAGCTTCGACCACTCGACCTCGGGCGATGTCGTTGTCTGGGGCAACGAACCTGAACGTCGCCACCACGCATCGCCGAAGTGAGAGCGCCTTCTCCCGGTCGCCAAGGCAGCGGTCTGGCGACGTCTACGACGACGCTCAAGACGCACGAAGACGGACTTCGAAGACGGACTTCGACCAGTAGAAGAACACTTCGGGAGGGCGGCGAGGTTGTGAACCAACGGTCGCGCTTATGCGGCCAGCGTCCTCCCGTGCGGAACGCTCGTTATGGCGAGGCCAGCCAGTAATCGCCAGAGCACCGCGCGGACCGCCGCTAGGTCCAGTCTCTTAGGTCCTGCATTCTTGATCTCAAGGGCCTGCTTGCCATGCTGATTCAAAGGATACATACTCTGACGACATATGTGTGACATCGGTCACATGCTCGCGAGTTGGCCAGCCAGCCAGTAGGATCGCGCCAGGCGCGCCCAGGTGGAGCGTGTGACGACCCGGAGGGAGGGCAATTGGCCTCGATCAGCAGCGATCCCAAGCACGCCGACGTCGACGAGATCCTCGTCACCGAGCGGGAGCTGTGGCTCGAAGGCCCGCCCTACGAGACGTTCAAGCGATTGCAGCACGAGTGCCCCGTGCACTGGACCTCGCACATGACCGAGTTCCCGCAGGAGCAGGGGTACTGGTCGGTCACGCGGGCCGAGGACATCCATGCGGTCAGCCGCGACTTCAGGACGTACTCGTCGGAGACCGGCGGGGTCACCGCCGCGACCGTGGGGTTCCCGCTCGAGCTCTCGCAGGCGATGTTCATCGGCATGGACCCGCCCAAGCACGACCGGCTGAAGATGCTCTTCCAGGCCGGGTTCACGCCGAAGCGGATCGCCGCGCACGAGCCCGCGATCCGGGAGATCGTGGACGGCGTCCTCGACCGCCTCGACGGCCGCGAGCGCTGTGACCTCGTCAACGACGTCGCCCAGCCGATCGTCTCCCGGGTGATCGGGAGCTTCATGGGGATCCCGCCCGAGGACGACGCGATGTGGGCGCAGCTGATGAACGCCGCGCTGGGCGCCGGCGACCCCGACCTCAACCCCGGCGGCCCCGAGGCGATCATGGGCGAGTACATCCCGAAGATCTTCGAGAACTGCCGCAAGCTGATCGAGGCGCGCCGCGAGCATCCGACCGACGATCTGACCAGCGTGCTCGTCCACGCCGAGATCGACGGGCAGAAGCTCGAGGAGCACGAGATCGTGATGGGCTTCTTCCTGCTGGTCGCGGCGGGCAACGACTCGACCAAGGCGACCTACTGCAGCGCGATGCGCGCGCTGATGGAGCATCCCGACCAGCGCGACCTGCTGCTCGCGGACCCGTCGCTGATCCCGAGCGCCGTCGAGGAGGCGCTGCGGATGTTCCCCGCGTTCGCGCACTTCCGCCGCACCGCCACGTGCGACACGGAGCTGAACGGGAAGAAGATCCGCGAGGGCGAGAAGGTCGTGATGTGGTACGTGGCGTCAAACCGTGACGAGACCCGCTACGAGGATCCCGACCGGTTCGACGTCACCCGCAACCCCGAGCACCAGGCGTTCGGCGCGGGCGGCCGGCACTTCTGCCTCGGGACCGCGCTGGCGCGGCTCGAGCTGAACGTGATGATGGAGGAGACGCTCAAGCGGTTCCCCGCGATGGCGATGGACGGCAAGCCGCTGTACGCCGAGTCGGCGTTCATCAACCAGCTGAAGACGCTGCCGGTCAAGGTGCGCGCGTAGCGCCGGCGCGCTGGGTCGGGCGTCAGCCCAGCTTCGCCCACGGCGAGCGCTCGATCAGCTCCCGCTGGTCGGCGCGGACGACGTGGATCACGGCGTTTATCAGCGCCAGGTGCGTGAACGCCTGCGGGTAGTTGCCGAGCTGGCGGGCGGTCCTCGCGTCGAACTCCTCGGAGTACAGGCCGAGCGGGCTCGAGTATCCGAGCAGCCGCTCGCACAGTGAGCGAGCGCGGGCGTGCTCGCCGATCTCGCATAGCGCCGACACCAGCAGGAACGAGCAGATCATGAAGCTGCCCTCGTGGCCCGTGAGGCCGTCGTCGGTCTCCTCGGGCCGGTAGCGCAGAACCAGCCCGTCCTCGGTCAGCTCGTCGGCGATCGCGAGCACCGTCTTGCGGATCCGGTCGTCGCTCGCCGGCAGGAAACGGATCAGCGGCGCGAACAGCAGCGACGCGTCGAGCGCGTCGGTGTCGTAATGCTGGACGAACACACCGCGCGAGTCGACCCCGTGCTCGCATACGTCCGCGTGGATCTCGTCGGCGACCGCCCGCCAGCGCTCGGCGTGCCCCAGCTCCTCGCGCAGCATCGCCAGCCGCGCGCCGCGGTCGCACGCGACCCAGCAGGACATCTTCGAGAACGTGAAGTGCTTGGGCTTGCCGCGGACCTCCCAGATCCCGCGGTCGGGCTTGCGCCAGTTCTTGATCGCCTCCTCCACCGCGCGGACGAGGATCGGCCATACGCGCTCGTCGAGCGAGTCACGCGAGCGCGTGTGTAGGTAGACCGAGTCCAACAGCGCGCCCCAGACGTCGTGCTGCTCCTGCTTGTACGCGTCGTTGCCGACCCGCACCGGCTTGGCGCCGTTGTATCCGCTCAGGTGGTGAAGGATGTGCTCGTCGAGCTCGCGCTCGCCGCCGACGCCGTACATCACCTGCAGGTCCTCTTTGTGATCGACGACGTCCGCGATGAAGTAGAAGAAGTCGTTGGCTTCCCAGTCGAAGCCGAGCGTGTAAAGCGCCCAGAGCATGAACGTCGAGTCGCGGATCCAGCTGTACCGGTAGTCCCAGTTGCGCTCGCCGTGGGGCGTCTCGGGGAGCGAGGTCGTGGCCGCCGCGATCAGCGCGCCGGTCGGCGTGTAGGTCAACCCCTTGAGCGTCAGCGCGCTGCGCTGCAGATACGCGCGCCAGGGATGGTCGGGGAAGTTCCCGCGGTCGAGCCAGTGCTGCCAGTGGTGGGCGGTCCATACCAGCCGGCTGTAGGCCTCGTCGAAATCCTGCGGGGCGGGATGCTCTGACCACGACAGCGCCACGTAGATCTGCTCGCCCTCCTTCATCCGGTGACGGGCGGTCGCCCTGGGCCCCTCGAAGCCGAGGTTCATATCGGTCGTCAGCCGCAGCTCGATCCCGCCCTTGTCCCAGCGGGTGATGCCCTCGTGGTAGCCCGTCCCCGTGTACTTCCACTCGCGGCGCTTGCGCCCGTAGTCGAACCCCGGCTCGCAGTCGAGCACCACCTCGACCTCGCCGTTGACGCAGCGAACCGTGCGCAGCAGGACGTGTACGGCGTCGTAGTCCGTCGGCGCGCGCTTGTGCGTGTGCGAGCGCTCGGTCTCGTGGTTCCAGGGCCCCATCAACAGCAGGTCGCGAACGATGATCCAGCCCGCTCCGGTCGCCCAGCTCGTCTCGAGCACCATCGTTCCCGGCAGGTAGCGCCGTGAGCTCGGGACGTTGACGCCCGACGGGCCGAGCCGGAAGTAGCCGGCGCTGCGGTCGAGCATCGAGCCGAACACGCTCGACGAGTCGACGCGCGGCAGGCACAGCCACTCGACGCTGCCGCTCGGGGCGACCAGCGCGACGGTCTCGCAGTCCGACAGAAACCCGTAGTCGGCGATCGGCGGGAACGCGCTGCCTCCGAGTGTGACGTCGGGAACCGTCTCGATCACGGGCTCGTCGCCCGGCGCGAACGGCGAGATCGTGTCCGGTAGCGAGTGTCCGTTCGAGCCGTCGGGGCCGCTCATCGCCCGATCAGTATCCCGCGCCGCGCGTCGCTCGACCCGGTTTGGGCGGCGACTTGCGTTCCAATAGCCCAATTTTGGGGTATTAGCAGGGAAGTTCCAATGCACGGATCGCGCAAGCGCAAGGAGACAGGGATGACACTGAAGGCCCTCACGGTGTGGCTGCGACGGCCCGCCGCACGCGGGCGTCCGCCTCGCGCGAACGCGCGCCCAGGCCGGTCCGTGGGCGAGCCGCGCGTGTGGTCGCTGCTGCTGCCGCCGGGCTACCCGCCCGATCATCGGTAGCCGCCGCGCGCAGCGCTCATCCGCCAGCTGCCGGAAACCGCGTTTCCGGTTGTCATCATCAATGGGATGAGCTTTGTAGGTAGAGGGATGGGAGCAGCGGCCGGAACGCCCGGAACCGGGGCGATGCGCCGCACGCGCCAGCCCGACAAGAAGCCGCCGCCGTTGATGGATCCGACCCGCGAGCGTGAACGCCGCCGGATCCTGCGGCTGTTCCGCCCGTACCGCTGGCGGCTTGCGGCGGTGATGGGGCTGATCGTGTTCTCGGCGGGGCTCGGGATGCTGCAGCCGTTCCTGCTCCGCGACGTTCTCGACGAGGGGATCTTCCAGCACAAGACGACGCTGCTGACATGGCTGGTGCTCGCGATGATCGCGATCGCGATCGCGAACGCGGCGCTGAGCGTCTGGCAGACGTACATCTCGAACTCGATCGGCCAGCGGGTGATGCACGACCTGCGCGCCGCCGTGTACCGGCACCTCCAGCGGATGTCGCTCGCGTTCTTCACCCGCACCCGCACCGGCGAGGTGCAGTCGCGGATCGCCAACGACATCGGCGGCCTCGACAACGTGGTCACCACCACCGCGACCTCGATCGCCCAGAACGCGACCACGGTGATCGCGTCGCTGGTGGCGATGTGCCTGCTGGACTGGCAGCTGGCGATCATCTCGCTCGTGTTCCTGCCGCTGTTCGTGTACCTGACGCGACGCGTCGGGAAGGTGCGGCGGAAGATCACCTCCGAGCAGCAGGGCCAGCTCGCGAACATGTCCGCGCTCGTCGCCGAGTCGCTGTCGGTGTCGGGAATCATGCTCGGCAAGACGATGGGGAGGGGCGGCGACCTCGCCGAGCGGCTTCACGCGGGAGTCGAACAACATCGCCGACCTCGAGATCCGCTCGCGGATGGCGGGTCGCTGGGTGATGTCGACGATCCAGATGACGTTCGCGATCCAGCCCGCGATCATCTACTGGCTCGCCGGCCAGAACTTCCTCGGCAGCTCGATCTCGATCGGGACCGTGGTCGCGTTCACCACGCTCCAGACACGCCTGCTGTTCCCGATCCAGAGCCTGCTGTCGGTCGGCGCCGATGTCGAGGCGTCGATGGCGCTGTTCGACCGGATCTTCGAGTACCTCGACCTACCGGTCGACATCGTCGAGAAGCAGGATCCGGTCGTGCTGCGCGCGGACGAGGTGCTGGGCGAGGTCCGGTTCGAGAACGTGTCGTTCCGTTACGGCGCGAACGGCTCCGGATCGGACCAGTGGACGCTGCGCGACATCAACCTCGAGGTCCCCGCCGGCACCCGCACCGCGATCGTCGGCGAGACCGGCGCGGGCAAGACGACGCTCGGATATCTGGTCGCGAGGCTGTACGAGCCCCAGGAGGGACGGGTGACGATCGACGGTGTCGACGTGCGCGACGCGTCGCTCGAGTCGCTCGCGTCGACCGTCGGAGTCGTCTCCCAGGAGACGTACCTGTTCCACTCGAGCGTCCGCGAGAACCTCCGGTTCGCACGGCCAGACGCGACCGACGAGGAGATCGAGGACGCGGCCCGGACAGCCCGGATCCACGAGCTGGTCGAGTCTCTCCCCGAGGGATACGACACGATCGTCGGCGAGCGCGGCTACCGGTTCTCGGGCGGTGAGAAGCAGCGGATGGCGATCGCGCGGACGATCCTGCGCAATCCGCCGGTGCTGGTTCTCGACGAGGCGACGAGCTCGCTCGATACCCAGACCGAGGCGGCGGTGCAGGCGGCGCTCGAGCGCCTCTCCGAGGGCCGGACCACGGTCACGATCGCGCACCGGCTCTCGACCGTCCGCGACGCGGACCAGATCGTCGTGCTCGACCGCGGCGAGATCGTCGAGCGCGGCACCCACGAGCAGCTGCTCGAGCGCGGCGGGCAGTACGCCGCGCTCGTGGCGCGAGACGTCATCGAGCAGCCCGCGGCCTAGCGCTACTCGACGAACAGGTACTGCATCGCCACCGGGCCGACGAGGACCTGATCGCCGTTCTCGAGGTTGGTGGCGGCGATCCGGCGACCGTTCACGAACGTCCCGTTCGAGCTGCGGTTGTCGAGGATCCGAAAGTGACGTCCGTGGCGAACCAGCACGGCGTGCGAGCGCGAGATGCGGTGCTCGTCGAGGCGGATGCCCGCGTCGGCACCGCGGCCGATGTGGGTGACGTTGTCGTCGATTCGCAGCAGGCGCGTCTCGTCGCCGTCCTTCATCGCGAGGTAGTGGCCGCGCGCCACGAGCATCGTCGACCGCGTCCGGCGCCGGACCGCGTGGTCGAGCAACGGCAACGCGTCGAGTACCGCGTCGACGTCCTCGGGCTGAAGCGACCCCGTCTCCCGCTCCGGCGAGAGGCCGAACGGTCCGTACGGCTTGGGATGGTGAACCGGCTGGGGTGAGGTCTGAGTGGTCATGGCCATACCCAACCACCCGTTTGCGAGAGCAAAGTCAACGGTCGATAAGAGCTGTCGAAGAGCGGACGGTTACGATCCCGGCCGATGCCTGCGTCGAGCGCCGGGATCCTCCTGTACCGCCGGCGCGAGGGCGGGGTGGAGGTGCTGCTCGTGCATCCGGGCGGGCCCGATCTGGGCGCGCCGCGACGCGGGCGCCTGGTCGATCCCGAAGGGCGAGTACGGCGCCGACGAGGATCCGCTTGCGGCGGCCCGCAGGGAGTTCGCCGAGGAGCTCGGCTCCGCCCCGCCGGACGGGACCGGCCGTGGACCTCGGCGAGGTCCGGCAGAAGGCCGGCAAGCGCGTCCGCGCCTGGGCGCTCGCCGGCGAGCTCGACGCGAGCGCGATCGAGAGCAACACGTTCGAGCTGCGAGTGGCCGCCGCGCTCGGGCCGGATGATCGAGGCGTTCCCGAGGTCGACCGCGCGGAGTGGTTCGCGCTCGAGGCGGCGCGCGAGAAGATCAACCCGGCGCAGGCGGAGCTGCTCGACCGCTCTCGGCGACGCGCTCGAGGCAGTCGCACGGCTGAGCCGCGGCTCGGAGTCGATCAGCCCGACCGCGCACTACACCGGGTACGTGTGGGCGCGCAACGGCCTCTCGCACCCGAGCTCGAGACGCTCGAGGGACGGCTGATGTACGAGTCGATGCGACTGCCAATGGCCGCCGCGGCGCGCTCGGCCGGCCGACGCTCGAGCGCTACCTGCTCGCGCGTCACACGCGCGATCGACAAGCTGCTCGAGCGACGCGATCGAGCGCGACGGCGGTGACGCAGGTGATCGAGGTCGCGGCCGGGCTGTCGCCGCGCGGCTGGCGGTTCACCGAGCGCTACGGGAGCTCGTCTACATCGAGGGCGACCTGCCGGGGATGGTCGAGCGCAAGCGCGAGGCGCTCGAGCGGATGGGGTCGCTGTCGCGACCGCCACCGCGTCGTGGAGCTCGACGCGCTGCGCCCGCAGGGCGCGACGAGCATCACCGGCGTCGCCGCGCGGGCTCGACACGAGGCCGGGCTCGCGATCATCACCGAGGGGCTGCTCAGCTACCTCGCCGCGCGAAGCGGTCGACGGGATCTGGCGGCGGTTCGCGCGCGCCGCTGGGCGGTTCGCGGCCGGCACGCTACATCTCCGACATTCAGCTGCGAGATGGGCATGACGCCTGAGGCGCGTGCGTTCCGGGTGCTGCTGGCGGCGTTCGTGCGCGGGCGAGGTCCACCTGCACTTCGACCGGCCCGGAGGACGCCGATGCGGCGCTCTGCAAGGCGGGGTTCGCGTCCGCGAGCACCCGGCCGGCGGTCGAGGTGCTCGGCCGCAGCCGCGGCGGCCCCAGCCGAACGCATATAATTGAGGCATCAACCAAGTGATCTCGACGACCCTCTACAGCGATCCCGCCTGTCCGTGGGCGTACTCCGAGAATCCGGCGCTCCGGGTGATCGAGTGGCGCTACGGCGACCAGCTCGAATGGCGGCTCGTGCTCGTCGGCCTGACCGAGGACGCTTCGCAGTACGCGGACCGCGGCTACACGCCGCTGCGCGGGGCGCTCGGCCAGGCGCTGTTCCGGCGCCGCTACGGGATGCCGTTCTCGCCGGCGCCAAAGTCGCGACTGAGCGCGACCTCGAGGGCGTGCCGCGCGGTGGTCGCGGCGCGGCTCCAGTCGCCCGGGAGCGAGTGGGGCGCGTTCCGCGCGATCCAGTTCGCGAACTTCACGACGCCGCTCGTGCTCGACGATGACGAGCAGCTGACCGACGCGCTGCGCCGGGTGCCGGGCGTCGACGCCGAGGCGATCGTCGGCGCGATCGATTCGCCCGAGGTGGTGGCCGCATACGAGGCCGACAAGCACGAGACCCGCACCGCCGCGGGATCGGCGGCCGAGCTCCAGGGCAAGACCCGGCATGACCGACGGTCCGGTCCGCTTCACCGCGCCCTCGGTCGTCTTTCAGAGCAACGGGACGCGGCTGGTCGCGGGCGGCTTTCAGCCGGTGGAGGCGTACGACGTGCTCGTCGCGAACCTCGACCCCGACCTCCGGCGCGAGGCGCCGCCCGAGACGCCGGAGCCGCTGCTTGCAGCGCTTCGAGCTCGGGCTCACGACCCAGGAGGTCGCGGCGCTGCTCGCGGAGGGCAACGAGCGGCCTGACCGCGCGGCGGCCGAAGCGGCGCTGCTCGAGCTGGTCGCCGACGGCCGCGCGGTGCGCGAGCCGCTCGGCGACGACGCGCTCTGGCGCGCGGCCTCGGATCAGTAGGCCAGCCTGAGCACGCCGGACGGTCGGGACCGGCGCGGTCGGCGCCCGATGAGTTTTGGAGACCGCGGCGGTCTAACTGGCGATGGACCCCGACGATCCCAGCGCCAGGACGCTGCTGGTCGACGCTGCCGGCCTCGAAGCCGACGCGCTCACGCTCGATCTGCTGGCGCGGATCGCGCTCGCCGCGCGCCGCAGCGGGTTCCAGCTCTGGTTGCACGGAAGTTCTCCGGAGCTTCGCGAGCTGATCGCCTTCGCCGGGCTCGAGCGGGCGCTCCCCGAGCAGCCGCTGGCCGTCTAGTCCTCTAGCCGCGCCGGCAGGCCGAACAGCGGGAACAGCCGCTCGGTCGAGAGGAAGAACGTCAGCTCGACGATCTTGTCGCCGTCGAGCTCGAGCACCATCAGCGCCCACGGGTCGTGGCCCGAACCCGACTCGCTCGGCTTGTACTGGCCGAACGCGACCGAGCCGTTAGCCTGCGGCGCCGGCAGCACCTTCGAGCCCTTGCAGGCGATCCCGGGTCCGACCATCCACGCAAGGATGTCGTCGCGGCCCTGAAGCCACATGTCGAAGGGCGGCATCGATTGCGACGCGTCCTCGCGGATCAGCGACGTCAGCGCCTCCATGTCGTAGTTCTGGAACGCCTCGACGTAGCGCTCGAGCAGCTCGCGCTGGCTGTCGTCGAGCGCTGCCGGAGTTGCGTCCTCCGTGCCGACCCCGGCGTTCTCGAGCGTCGCCCGCGCCCGCTGGAGCGCGCTGTTGACCGAGGCGACGCTCGTCTCGAGCAGTTCGGCGACCTCGGCGGCCTTCCACCGCAGCACCTCGCAGAGGATCAGGACCGCGCGCTGGCGCGCCGGCAGGTGCTGGAGCGCGGCGACGAACGCGAGCCGGATCGTCTCGTGCTCCATCGCCAGCTCGGCCGGGTCGCCCTCGGCGCCGACGGCGCCGGTCGGAATCGGCTCGATCCACGACGCCTCCGGGAGCGTGAACAGGTTCTCGGCGACCGGCTCCTGGGCGGGCCCGAGGTCCATCGGGGTCGCGCGGCGGCTGCGGCTGCCGAGCATGTCGAAGCAGACGTTGGTCGCGATCCTGTAAAGCCACGAGCGGACCGCGGAGCGGCCCTCGAACTTGTCAAAGCTCCGCCACGCCCGCAGCAGCGTCTCCTGCACAGCGTCCTCGGCCTCGAACGGCGAGCCGAGCATCCGGTAGCAGTAGCCGGTGAGCTCGCGGCGATACTGCTCGAACGTGCGCTCGAGGTCTCTCGGCGGGCTGGTGACCTGCTCCATGACAGCCATGCTAAGCCTATGACCGGGTGGGAGAAAAAAACTCATCGCTTGGAGGCGAGGAAATGGCTCAACCTGTGGTGCACTTCGAGGTCGTAGGTCAGGATGCGGACAAGCTCCGCTCGTTCTTCGGGCAGCTTTTCGGCTGGGAATGGTCCGATCCGATGGGTCCGACCGACTACTCGACGGTGTCGAACGCCGACGGGATCGGCGGTGGCCTCGGCGGCGCGCCCGAGGGCTACCCGGGCCACGTGACGTTCTACGTCCAGGTCCCCGACGTCGAGGCGACGCTGGCTCAGGCCGAGAGCCTCGGCGGCAGCCGGATGATGGGCCCGGACGAGGTGCCCGGAGTCGGAATCGTGATCGGGCTGATGTCAGACCCCGAGGGTCACGTGATCGGCGTGATGTCGCAGTCCGCGTAGGCCTCAGAGGCCCAGGCGAACCGGGAGCGAATCCAGTCCGTAGATCCCGGAGGCGGAGCCGAACACCGGCTCGCCGGTGAGCTCGATTGAGCGCACCCGCTCGCCGAGGAACATGACCGCCTCCTCCATCTCGGCGCGCGCCAGGTTCGCCCCGACGCAGTAGTGGATGCCGGCGCCGAACGTCAGCAGCCGTGCGCGTGGGCGGTCGGCTGTGATGTCGAAGGTGTCGCCCTCGACCCCGTCGCGGTTGGCGTGCCACGCGGACACGAGCACGATCGAGTTCGGTGGGAAGGTGACTCCGCGGTACTCGACCTCGTCGATCGTGATCCGCGCGGTGAACGGCGTGATCGGCTCGTAGCGAAGCGCCTCCTCGATCGCCGGCTGCGCGAGCCCGCGCGGGTCTCGCCGCAGCCGCTCCCACTGGCCGGGATGCAGCGCGAGCAGCCTGACGGCGTGGGCGAGCTGGCTCTGGCTCGTGTCGACGCCGCCGACGAGGATGTTGAGGATCAGGTTGCGCAGCTCGTCGTGGTCGAGGCGGTCGCCCTCGTCCTCGGCCTCGATCAACGAAGAAATAAGGTCGTCGCCGGGATCCTGGCGGCGCGTGGCGATCAGCTCGTCCTCGTAGACGTAGAACTCGGCGACCGCCTCCTCGATCAGCTCGCGCTCGGTCATCAGGCTGCCGGCGTCGAACTGCCGCTGGATCCAGTTCGACCAGTGATGGAGGCGAGGCGCGTCCGCGAGCGGGGCGCCCATCACCTCCGCGATCACGAGCGACGGATACGGCTTCGCGAAGTCGGCGACGAAATCGACGCTCCCGTTGTCCGGCACCTGGTCGAGCAGCCCGTCGAGGAATTCGCGCATCGCGGGCCGGTAGCGCTCCACCGCCCGGGGCGAGAGCGCCGGGTTGACGAGCCGGCGCAGGCGGCCGTGGTCGGCGCCGTTGATGTTGATGATGTTGCGGACGATCTCCTCGTGCAGCGGGCCGTCGGCGATCCCGAACATCTGCGCGATCGTCAGCCCCGGGAACACCGCGTCCTTGGTGCGCAGGAAGAACTCGCCGGCCTCGCGCTCGAGCACCGTGAACCCGTATGGGTTCGCCGCCAGCCAGCCGTCGTGGCTCGCCACGCCGGCCATCGCCTCGCGGTAGCAGTCCCCTCTCAGTCCCGGGTCGGTGTGATCGAAGCTGGGCAGCTCGAGCTCGGTGGCGAGCGCCATCGCCCGAGCTTATTCGATCGTGTTCGCTAGCCAGGCGGCTGCGCGCGGGACGTCCGCCGGGTCGATCGAGTGCATCGCGTCGGACTCGCGGTAGTCGACGTCGAAGCCGGCGCGGTCGAGCAGCGCGTGCGCCTCGCGGGCGAAATCGACCGTGATCACAGGGTCGTTTCGGCCGTGCGCGATCAGCACCCGGGTGCCGGTTCGATCGCCGAACGACGGCGCCCAGCCCTCGACGGTCGGGATGAAGCCGCTGAACGCGAGGATCCCGGCGGGGGCGGGCCGGTCCGAGCCGAGGCCGAGCGCGTAGCTCATCACCGTGCCCATCGAGAAGCCGCCGAGCACGGTCTGCTCGGCTGTGAGTCCGGTCTGCTCCCACAGCTCGTCGTGGACTTCGCCGAGCGCTCGGTAGGACGCGTCGAACGTCTCGGGGTCCGGATAGCCGACCTGGGGGACGATGTACCAGTGATAACCCGGCGAGCCCGGGAGCCTGAGCGGCGCGCGCACGCTCGCGACGTGCAGGCGCTGCTCGGGATCGAACGCGTCGGCCAGCGGCAGCAGGTCGAGCTCGTCGGTGCCGCGGCCGTGGTGCAGGACGAGCAGGCCGCGCGGGTCGCGCCGCGCCGGGCGCTCCTGGTAGACGAGCGAGGCCATCTCGTGAGCCTAGCCGCGCGGCTTCCTACACTCGGTGGCCGAATGCCAAGTTCGCTTCTCAAAGGGATCCCGGTCGTCCGCAAGATCCCGCTCGCCCGGCTGGTGATCATCGCCGAGGTCGCGATCCTCGCCGGCCAGCACCTCGGACGGCTGACGCCGGCCGAGCGCCGGCGCTTGATCACGCTCGTGCGCCGCGGCCGGGGACGCCCGAGCAGGCTGACCCAGCGCGACCGCGAGGAGCTCAGCCGGCTCGTCGCCAAGGTCGAGCCGAAGCTGTTCGCGAAGAGCGTGGCGAGGAAGTTCAGCCCGATCTGATTTGCGCGTTGACGCCTGCGGGCGTGGCTGCGATGCTTTTCCATTGGGGTCAGTGACGACCAAAGGGGGCAGTATGCAAGTGGGGAAGACGGCAGTCCGAGGTACCGTGACCGTGGCCACCGTTGCGGCGCTGATCGGCGGCGTGTTCGTTGGCTCTGGGGCGGCTGCGGCCGGTCAGCGGTCGTGTGGAACCGTCGGTGGGTTCAAGCGGGTCGTCGTCAAGAGCGTGACCTGCCGCTACGCCGCGAAGACCTTCGTCCCGACGTACCGGCGCCGCGGGAAGGTGGCGCCCAGGGGATGGAGATGCGCGGCCCAACGGCGGCCCGTTCAGGGGCTCCGTTGCCGGCGGCGCGAGGCAACGATCACTTTGGGACCACCTTCCAGGGGTGGTCCGCCGGCGTCCCGGCAGTACCGCGTCTATGCGGATCTGGAGCTCAAACTCGGCGCCGGCACTGCGTACACCCTCTCGTCCGTCGGAGGGGCGGAGGAACAGTGCGTCAACGACCGCAAGCACGGGTCCTTCGTCACTGAGAAGGATGTCGATCCGACGGTGGTGTGGTTCGACGCGAGCGAGAGCGCGATTCCGCCCTGCTGGGATCAGCCGAGCCAAATGGACTGGTTCGTCAAGGCCGGACAGGCAGAGGTAATCATCAAGCTCTCCCAGCTCGGCGTGGGCGGGGGGTACAAGGCAGAGTGCCTGCCAAGGCCGGGACCCCACTCCCTCCCTCGGCTCAACTGCGAAACGCACCAGGTGGGCCTGGGCTTTACGGTTTCGCGGTAGGCGCGGTCGCGAGAAAGCTCAGCCCGATCTGATCGGGATATGGCCCGGCTCGGCCGCGACGCGGCCGAGCCACGCGTTGACCGCGGGGTAGGGATCGAGCTCGAAGCCCCCCTCCGGGGCGACGTGCGTGTACGCATACAGGGAGATGTCGGCGACGGTGTAGCGCTCTGCGACAAGGAACTCGCGGTCTGCGAGGTGGCGCTCCATCGCCGCGAGCGCGGCATTTCCACCCCGCAGCTTCTCCTCGAGGACAGCGGCATCCGGCTCGATCCCCGCGTGCGCCCAGAACCGCGCCACCGCGATGTTGGGCTCGTGGCTGTACTGCTCGAAGAACTGCCACTGGAGCACCTGCGCGCGCTCGAACGGATCGGTCGGTAGGTACGGGGTGTCGTCGGCGAAGTACTGGAGGATCGCGTTCGACTCCGCCAGCGAGCGTCCGTCGTCGAGCACGACCGTGGGGATCCGGAGCCCCGGGTTCAGCGAGCCGAGCAGTTGCGCTCGGTCGGAGCGGTCGAACACATCGACCTGCTCGCGCTCGCACCGGATGCCGAGCTGCGCGAACAGCAGCCGTACCTTGTAGCAGTTGCCCGACAGCTCGTTGTCATAGAGCAGCACGGCAATATCCCATCAGGTGACGGCAACCGACACCATTCCAGACGTCCCGGCGGGTCCGCCACAGCGTCCTGTGATCTCGCTGCGGTACGTGCGCCTGATCGCATTCGTCGTCGGTGCGGCGGCCCTCGGTGCCGAGATCTCCGCCGCGCGGCTGCTCGCCCCCTACTTCGGCGCCTCGACGATCATCTGGGCGAACACGATCGCGACGGTGCTGGTCGCGCTGTCGGTGGGCTACTGGCTGGGGGGGAAGATCGCCGACCGCCGGTCGGACCTGCGCGGGCTGTGCGTGATCGTGCTCGTCGCGGGAGGGCTGCTGGCGCTCGTTCCGCTCGCCGCCAACCCGTTCCTGCGACTGTCGGTCAAGGCGCTCGGGTCGATCTCGGTCGGTGGGTTTCTGGGCTCGCTGGTCGGGGTGCTGGTGCTGGTCGCGGTGCCCGTGCTGCTGCTGGGGACGGTCGCCCCGTACGCGAACCGGCTTTCGGTGCAGCGGGTGAGCGACACCGGGACGGTCACGGGCCAGCTGTACGCGATCTCGACCGCCGGCTCGCTGCTGGGGACGTTCGCGTCGGCGCTGCTGCTGATTCCGCTGATCGGGACGCACCGCACGTTCCTCGTGTTCGCGTTCTCCCTCGCGCTGGTGGCGCTCCCGGGGTTGGGGCGGCGCGTATTCGCGCTCGTCCCGCTCGCGATCGCGGCGCTGGCGGCGATCCCGCCGTCGGCCGTCGGGTCGGACGTCCGCGGCGCGCGGGTCATTTTTGAGACTGAGACGCAGTACCAGTACGTGAGGGTGCTCCAGTTCCGCAACGGCGTGCGCTGGCTGCAGCTGAACGAGGGGGTCGCGGTCCACTCCGAGTACCGGCCGTGGACGTACCTGACCGGCGGCTACTGGGACGACTTCCTGGTGCTGCCGCTCGCCGGGCAGCGCGGAGTTCCCCGGCGGATCGCGATCCTCGGCGACGCGGCCGGCACGGTCGCCCGCGCGTACGGCCACTACTTCCCGTCGACCCGGGTCGACGCCGTCGAGCTCGACGGCGAGCTGAGCACGGTCGGCAAGCGGTACTTCGCCCTCGGCGGCCCACACCTGCATCTGTACACAGCGGACGCGCGGCCGTGGCTGGCGGCGAGCAACGCCCGCTACGACGCGATCTTCGTCGACGCCTACCGCCAGCCGTACATCCCGTTCTACCTCGTCACCCGCGAGTTCTTCGAGTCGGTCCGCTCGCACCTGCGGCCGGGCGGCGTCGTGGTCATCAACGTCGGCCACGTGCCCGGCGACGACCAGCTCGAGAAGGTCGTCTCGGCGACGGCCGGAGCAGTGTTCCCGGACGTGGCGCGCGACCCGGTCAGTAGCGGCAACTCGCTGGTCGTCGCGAGCACCGGCGCGCTGTCGGGTGGGCGGATCGTCCAGGCCGCGAGTAGCCCATGGCTGCCGCCCGTCCTCGACGGGGTCGCGGACACGGTCGGTGCCCGGCTCGGGCCCGGGCTCCGCGGCGGCCCGGTGTACACCGACGATCGGGCGCCGGTCGAGTGGCTGACCGACCTCTCGCTGTTCAGGTACGCGACGGGCACCCGGTGAGCGTGCTCGTCACACCGGAGCAGACGGACGCGCTGGCGCCGACGCTGCTCGACGTTCGCTGGGCGCTCGGCGGGCCCCCGGGTCGCGACGAGTACGCCCGTGGCCACGTCCCGGGGGCGGCGTTCGTCGATCTGGACACCGAGCTGGCCTCGGCGCCGGGCCTCGGTGGCCGGCATCCGCTCCCCGAGCCGGCTGCGTTCGAGGCGGCGATGCGGCGCGCCGGGGTCCGGGCCGACCGGCCGGTGGTCGTGTACGACGACTCCGGCTCGGCGGCCGCGGCTCGGGCGTGGTGGCTGCTGCGGTACTTCGGGCACCGCGACGTCCGCGTGCTCGACGGCGGGCTCGGGGCGTGGGTCGCGTCCGGGCGGAGGCTGTCGACGGACGCGCCAGTCCCCGCGCCCGGTGACTTCGCAGCCCGGCCCGGGGGGATGCCGGTGCTCGACGCCGCCCGCGCCTCCGCGCTCGCGCAGCGCGGCGTGCTGCTCGACGCCCGCGCGCCGGAGCGGTTCCGGGGCGAGCACGAGCCGATCGACCCGGTCGCCGGCCACATCCCGGGCGCGGTCAACGCCCCGTCGACGGGGAACGTCGGGGGGGACGGGCGGTTCCTGGCGCCCGACGCGCTTCGAGCGACGTTTGACGGGGCCGGAGTCCGCGACGGCGTCGAGGTCGGCGCCTACTGCGGCTCGGGCGTGACCGCCGCCCACGAGGTGCTCGCGCTGGAGCTCGCGGGCTTCAGCGCGGCGCTCTACCCCGGCTCGTGGAGCGAGTGGATCACGGACCCGGGGCGACCGGTGGCGACGGGGGACTAGCGGCCGGTCTCAGCCCGAACGATGCTTCTCAAGTTCCGCATACGGAACTCAGGAAGCAAAGTTCGCGGCCGTGAGGTCGGGCGCGGGCTCAGCTGCCGCCGCCGCCGGCGCCCGCTCGAGCACGACGCGGACCCCGTTCTTCGGGGCCAGCGTGATCCCGCGGAAGGCCGTCTCGTCCAGCTCCGGAGCGGCCGCACGCAGGACCGTCCGCTCCAGCACCCGCCGCAACACCACCCGCATCTCCATCTGCGCGAAGCTCGCGCCCAGGCAGCGGCGGGTGCCGCCGCCGAACGGGATCCACGTGTAGGTATCAGGTACCCGCCCGCCCGCGTCCGGGCCGAGGAACCGCTCGGGCTTGAACGCGAACGGCTGCGGATACAGGTCCGCGCGCCGGTGCATGACGCGGATCGAGGGGTTGACCTCGATTCCCTCCGGGATCGTCCAGCGGCCAAGCGAGAACGGCTCGCCCCGGACGACGCGCCCGACTCCAGGGATCACCGGCCGGATCCGGAGCGACTCCTTGACGACCGCGTCCAAATACTCGTCGTCGAGATCGGTCGCCCGCGCGAGCGCGTCGGGGGCGTGCAGCAGCAGGTCGAATGTCCACGCAAGGCCGGTCGCCGTCGTCTCGTGGCCCGCGAGCAGCAGCGTCACGAGCTCGTCGCGGACCTCCTGATCTGTGAGACGACCCGGGCCGGCTCCGCCGGCCTGGTGAGCGCCGTTCTCGTCCTCCGCCAGCAGCAGCATCGAGAACACGTCGTCGCGCTGGTCGAGGTCCGGGGCGGCTCGCCGGCGGGCGATTTCCGCGAACAGCAGCTCGTCGACCGCGCGGCGCCGGGCCTCGAACTTCGCAGCCTCGCCGCGACCTCGGCCGAGCCGACCTAGAAGCGTCATCAGGATCAGCCCGCGGGGCCGGGCGACCGGCTCGATCATCTCGCGCAGCCGCGCCCGGAGCTCGTCCTCGGCCGGGCCCTGCTCGAACCCGAACACCGCCCGCATGATCACCCGGAGCGTCAGCGACTGCATGCTCGGCATCACCGCGAACGGCTCGCCGACCGGCCAGGAGTCGATCTCCTGATCGGCGGCGTCGCGCATCACGTCGGCGAACACCTGCATCCGCTTGCCGTGGAACGACGGGAGCATCAGACGCCGGTGGCGGAGGTGTTCGTCCTCGTCGAGCAGCAGCACCGAACGCTGTCCGAGGATCGGGCCGAGCAGCGCGTTGGCCTCGCCGGCGTGCAGCTGCGAGTTCGAGCCCTGGAACAGCTGCTTGACGAGCGCCGGGTCGAACACCATCACGAACTTCGAGTCGAACAGCGTTCCCATCGTCACCGCGTCGCCGTAGCGCCGGCGGCACGCCTCGAGGAACCGGACGCCGCCGAAGATGAACCCGAGCGTCTGTAAAACGCGGGGAAGCCGCGGCCCAGGTGGAAGCGTGCTCACGGCTTAGACGATAGTGGCGACTGGGAGCTGGCCGCGGCGGGTTCGAGGTCGGCGAGCGTCAGCTGATGGACGGGCGGGCGGTCGATCGCGGTCACCGACTCCAGCTCGAGGTCCGCGCCGACGTGCACCAACTCCCCGGACTCGAGCGGCCGCCACCCGGAGTCGTCATCCATCATCTCGCTCGCGACCACGACGGATCGCCGATCCGCGAGGTCGTCGCAGTCGACCCGGATCCGCCGACGTGCGCTCGAGTGCCGCAAGCCGCCGCGGCCGGCCGCGCGCTCGAGCACGTAGAGCTCGTGCGTGTCCGGATACCGCAGCGCGAACAGATCGGAGTCGGTGATCAGTACGAAATTCAAAGCGAACACGGGCAGGTGATCCGCGATCCAGCCGACCGCCGAGACGATCCCCTCGATCACGTCTCCGGTGCGCGCGATCTCGCTGGTGATCAGCGCGAAGTACCGCTCCGAGTCCGTCTGGCCGTGAACGAGCGAGATCGCATCGCCGAGCTCGGCCTCGAGCTCCGGCAGCCCCATGAGCACGCCGTTGTGGGCGAACAGGCGGCCGTCCATCAGGAACGGGTGCGTGTTCTCGAGCGTCACCGGCGTGCCGGAGGCATAGCGCACGTGCGCGACGAACGTGCGCGAGCAGGCATCGCGTGCCCCGGCGGCGAAGCGACGGTCCTCGTACGCGGGCATCGGCTGCTTGTCGACCCGCGGGGTGCCGTCCTCGTCGTAGTAGCCGAGCCCGGTGCCGTCCGGGTTTCGCCGGCTCTGGTTCGCGAGCGAGTCGGGCGCCTCCAGCAGCCAGAACGCTGCGCGCACACGCGCGCGACCTCCGCTCATGCCGAACAGGCGGCACACGTGCCGCGAAGGTATCGGGCGACCGTATAAATTGCGACCCGCAATGGCCGCCAACACCGCGCTCGACAACGCCTCCATGCTCGCTCGGCGCGTCGGGATCGAGTTGCGGTCGATCGGATACGCGTGGCGAGCGGGCATGCTCATGCTCGAGCCGCCGGCCCGGACTGTCGCCGTCTTCAAGGCGATCGACAAGCTCGGGCAGCTCGGTGGCGGGATCGCGATCGCCGCGATCAGGCACAGCGACCGGGTCGGGCTGATCGACGAGCTGGGATCGCTCACGTTCGGCGAGCTCGACCAGCGCTCGAACGCGCTCGCCTGCGCGCTGCGGGCGCGAGGAGTCGCAGAGGGCAGCTGCATCGGGATCCTCGCCCGCAACCACCGCGGGTTCTGCGACGTCACCTTCGCCGGCTCGAAGGTGGGCGCGAGGCTGCTGTACCTGAACACCGACTTCGCCGGCCCGCAGCTGCGAGACGTGTGCGAGCGCGAGGGCGTGACGCTGCTCGTCCACGACGAGGAGTACGACGGTCTGATGGAGGGGATCGAGCCGTCGCACGGCCGGCTGCACGCGTGGACCGACGAGCCGCGCGAGCAGGACACGCTCGAGGCGCTGATACGTGAGTACGCCGGGCAGACCCCGGAGCCGCCGTCCGAGCCCTCGCGCGTGGTACTGCTGACGAGCGGCACCACCGGCACCCCGAAGGGCGCGCCGCGTCAGGCGGGGCATTCGCTGCATCCGCTGGGAGCGCTCCTGTCGAAGGTGCCGTACCGCCCGCGAGAGAAGAGCTACGTCGCCGCGCCGATGTTCCACGGGCTCGGGTTCACGCAGATGGCGCTGGCGGTGACGATCGGCACCACGGTGATCGTCGAGCGGCGGTTCAAGCCCGAGCGGGTGCTCGACGCGATCGCGCGCGAGCGCCCGCAGGTGCTGGCCGTCGTCCCGGTGATGCTCCACCGGATCGTGTCGCTGATCGAGGAGCAGCCCGGCCGCTGGGACACGAGCTCCCTGCGGATCATCTTCTCGTCAGGGTCACAGCTCGAGGCCGAGCTCGTCCGGCGGACGCAGCGGGCGATCGGCGACGTGCTCTACAACTTCTACGGCTCGACCGAGGTCGCGTGGGCGACGTTCGCCACGCCCGAGGACCTGCGCGCCGCCCCCGGTACCGCGGGCCGCCCGCCGTTCGGGACGATCGTCCGGCTGTTCGACGGCGACGGCCGCCCCGTCTACGGCCCGGACAACATCGGCCGGATCTTCGTCGGCAACGGCTTCCAGTTCGAGGGCTACACCGGCGGCGGCAACAAGGAGATCATCGACGGGCTGATGAGCACCGGCGATGTCGGCCACTTCGACACCGGCGGCCGGCTGTTCGTCGACGGCCGCGACGACGACATGATCGTCTCGGGCGGCGAGAACCTGTTCCCTAATGAAATAGAGGAGCTGCTGATCACCCACGAGGCGATCGGCGAGGCGGCGGTGATCGGCGTCGACGACGAGGAGTTCGGCAAGCGCCTGGCCGTGTACGTCGTCCTGATGCCCGGCCAGTCGCTGACCGAGGACGAGCTTCGCGAGTTCGTCAAGCGCAACCTCGCGCGGTACAAGGTTCCGCGCGATGTCGCGTTCGTCGAGGAGCTGCCGCGGACGCCGACCGGCAAGGTCCTGAAGCGCAAGCTCCGCGAGCAGCACGCGAGCGCGGTTTCTTAGCCGGGCCCTACATCGGTTAGATCCCTCTCACGCTCACGAGCCCGGCTCCGGCACCTGGCAGAATGGAGCTCGTGAACCGGTTCCTGCGCACGGCTCCGACCCGCCGGCTGCTGACGGTGATCGCGGGGGTGCTCGTGGTGATCGCGGCGGGCGCGACGATCGCCGTCGCCGCGGCCGGGAACGGTCCCGTGCCGCCGCCGTCGCCGCTCGCGCAGGCGATCCACAACGCGCTCGCGGCGCCAAGCGTGCAGGGGATCAGCGCGGACATCCAGTTCACCAACCACCTGATCGGATCGACCGAGATCCAGGGCTCCGACCCGCTGCTGAACGGCGCCAGCGGACGCGTGTGGCTGTCGAACGACCACCGCTTCCGGCTCGAGCTTCAGGGCACCAATGGCGACGCGAACATGGTCGTCTCGAACGGTTCGTGGTGGGCGTACGTCCCGTCCTCGAACACCGTCTACGAGGGCAAGCTGCCCGCCGCATGCCGGACGCCCGCGAGCACGCCCGCAAGGACCACGGGCTGCCGACCGTCGCCGAGATCCAGACCGACGTCAACCGCGCTCGCACAGCACCTCGGCCTCTCGGGCGCGGTCCCCACCGACGTCGCCGGCCGGCCCGCCTACACGGTCACGCGTGTCGCCGAAGCCGGACGGCCGGCCTGCTGGGCTCCGTCCAGCTCGCGTGGGACGCCTTCAAGGGCGTGCCGCTGCGCTTCGCGGTCTACGCGCACGGCGACTCCAGCCCGGTGATCGAGCTCGAGGCGACCGGGATCACGTACGGCGCGGTCGCCGCTCGGCATGTTCTCGATCTCGCCGCCAGGCGGCGCGAAGGTCGTGAAGGTCGGGACGCCCGGCGACCGCCGCCGCGAACGCGCGCACGGCCGCGCGCGCCGCAAGCGGCCGCGGCCGCGCACGTCGCGGTGACCGGCGTCCGGCGGTCCAGAGCCATCTGAAGTTCACGCTGTCGCGCCTGCGACGCTCGTCGGGCTGGACGCTGCCGGCAACGGTCAGGCTGCTCGGTTCGGCGGCAAGCACGGCGCGCGCTCGTCACCTACGGCCAGGGCCTCGGCGGGATCGCGGTGATCGAGCAGCCGGCCACGGCCAACGGCTCGAGCAGCTCGCGCCTCGAGCGGCGCCGGCGAGCACGCAGCACGGGCTCATCGCTGCCGACCGTCACGATCAACGGCACCACGGCCCAGGAGCTCGACACCGCGCTCGGAACGGTGGTCCGCTTCACCCGCTCGGGCGTCACCTACACGGTGCTCGGCTCGGTGACGCCGAGCGTCGCCGACGCCGCGGCTCGGGGCCTATGAGCGACGGGGGCGGGCCGCCCCCGGTCGAGGTCCGCGGGCTCGTCAAGCGCTACGGCGAGCTGACCGCGGTCGCCGGCGTCGACCTGACGGTCGAACTCGGGCGACGTGTACGGCTATCTGGGCCCGAACGGCGCCGGCAAGACCACCTCGCTGCGGATGATGCTCGGCCTGATCCGGCCGACGGCGGGCACGCGTGCGGCTGTTCGGGCCGCGACCCGACGGTGACCGTGCGCGCGCTCGCAGGGCGTCGCCGGGTTCGTCGAGGCGCCGACCTTCTACCCGTACCTGAACGGCCGCCGGAACCTCGAGCTGCTGGCGGCGTTCGACGGCGACGAGGCGCAAGCGAGCGGATCGACCGCTCGCTCGAGCTCGTCGAGCTCGCCGACCGCGCCGGCGACCGTGTCGGCGGCTACTCGCACGGGATGCGCCAGCGGCTCGGGATCGCGGCGGCGCTGCTGCGCGACCCCGAGCTGCTGCTGCTCGACGAGCCGACCACCGGCCTGGACCCGGGCGGGATGCGCGACATGCGCGAGCTGATCCGGCGCCTGGCCGGCGAGGGAATCACGATCGTGCTCTCGAGCCACCTGCTGACCGAGGTCGAGGAGGTGTGCAACCGGGTCGCGATCGTGCGCACCGGGCAAGATCGTGTACGAGGGCGAGATCGCGGCGCTGAAGCGCGGCGCCGGCGACCACGTACACGCTGTCGACGACCGACGACGAGCGGGCGCTCGCGGTGTGCCGGGCGCAGCCGGGGATCGCCGACGTCGCGCGCGCGGACGGCACGGAGCCGGATCGCGTTCACGGCCGATCGAGGCCGCGGTCGCCGACGCTGTCCCAGGCGCTGGTCGAGGCGGGGGCGCTGATCCTCGCGCTGACGCCGCAGACCGCGAGCCTCGAGGACCTGTTCTTCTCGCTGACCGAGGGCGACGGGCGCCGGCGAGCCGCCAGGCGGAGCCCGGGTGAGCGACCCGGAGCCGCGGTGACACCGCGACCGCGAGCGTGAAGCCCGCGGCGTCGCGACCGTCTACCGCTGGGAGCTGTTCAAGCTCCGCTACCAGAAGCGCACCTACCTCGGGCTCGGCGCCGCGGTGATCGTGCCGATCCTGTTCGTGGTCGCGGTCCACTTCCGCCACAACCGCCGCGGCGGCGACTTCGCGTTCTCCTCGTACCTGACGCAGAGCGGGCTGGCGGTGCCGCTGGTGATCCTGCTGTTCGGCGCGGTCTGGATGTTCCCGCTGATCACCGCGCTGGTGGCGGGCGACATCTTCGCCTCCGAGGACCACAACGGGACGCTGAAGACGATGCTCACCCGCTCGCTCGAGCGGTGGCAGATCTTCGCCGGCAAGGCGCTCGCCGCGACCACCTACGCGATCGTCGCGATCTCGCTCGAGCGGCACCGTCGCGGTGATCGCCGGCAGCATCCAGTCCGGCTTCAACCCGCTGCAGAGCCTGTCGGGCACGATCGTCTCCGCGCCAAAGGCGCTCGAGCTCGTGTACGTGAGCCTGCTCGTCTACCTGATCCCGATCACTGACGATCGTCGCGATCGGGCTGCTGCTGTCGGCGATCACCCGCAACAGCGCCGCCGCGGTCGTCGGCACGCTGATGGTCTCGCTGCTGTTCCAGCTGATCGGGATCCTGCCCGGGACTCGGCGGGCTCCAGCCGTACCTGCTGAGCACCCAGTTCAACGCCTGGCAGGGGCTGCTGCGCACGCCGATCGACTGGTCCCCGATCGTCCGCGCCGCCTGGGTCTGCGCGCTGTACGGGATCCCCGCGCTCGATCGCCGCGTACCTGGTGTTTCTGCGCCGCGACGTGGCCGGCGGCGGATCGAGGGGATCCGCGCCGCTTGACGGACGCGAATTCCCCTGTAAAGGGGGCGTTCGTTACGGGTCCCTGATTGCCTATGACGAGGATATGGCGATGGTCGGAGACCCCGACAACCGAAGCAATCGCGCCTCGGCGGTGCTCGAGCGCGACGCGGCGCTCGGGCGGATCTCCGCACCCGCCGCTGGCTGCTCGTCGGCGCCGCGGCGCTGACGGCGGCCCTGGCCGCGCTCGCATCCGCGCTGCTGCCCGGCAAGTCGCTGGGCGCAAACCATCATGGAAAGGCCGCGACCAGCAGGCCGGTCGTGCGCCGATCGGGCTCCTCGACTCCCGGGCTCCCGCCCCCGGCGGGCGCTGCGGCGCTCGGCCTCAGGAGCGCTTCCGAGAGCTCGGACGGGTCGGGCTCAAGTGGTTCCGGCGACGGCAACTCCGGCGATGGCAACTCCGACTCCGGCAATTCGGGCAACTCCGGATCCCGGGCTGCCCAGCCTGCGCCGCAGCCGGCTCCCGCTCCCGCACCTGCTCCCGCTCCTCGGGCAACGGCGGCAACAGCGGTGGTGGCGTCGTGTCCGGCGGCTCCTGAACCGTTCGTAGGAGACCCGATGGCTATCAGAGAGACGTCGGTCAGCTTCGGTGCGCTCGGAAGCACCGCGGTCGTCGCGGTCGAGTGAGCCGTCCGTGCTCCAGCGAGCGCGCGAGCGCGTGGAGCAGGTCGTCGACCGATTCGACCTGGCGTGCTCGCGGTTCCGGGACGACTCCGAGCTGATCGCGCTGAACGGATCCGGCGGGAACACCGGTCCACGTCAGCCCGCTGTTGCTCGAGGCGGTCGAGGCCGCGTTGCGGGCCGCGCGCGTGACCGACGGCGACGTCGACCCGACGGTCGGCGAGGCGCTGATCGCGCTCGGCTACGACCGCGATTTCGACGAGATCGGGGCCGCCGGGCGCGACGGCGACGCGGATCGCGTCGGTCCCCGGCTGGCACACGGTGAAGGTCGATCACGCCGCCGGCACGGTGTCCACCGCACGCGGCGTGGTTCTGGACCTCGGCGCGACGGCGAAGGCGCTCGCCGCCGATCACGCCGCGGCCGACGCCGGCGCCGTGATCGGCGATGCCGGCGTGCTCGTCTCGCTCGGCGGCGACCTGTCGATCGTGGGACCGGCCCCGCCCGAAGGGTGGCGGGTCCGCATCACCGACGACCACCGATCCGACGTCACCGCGCCGGGCCAGTGGATCACGCTCCGCGCCGGGGCGCTCGCGACGTCGAGCACGACCGTCCGCCGCTGGGAGACCGACGGCGGCTCCGCCCACCACCTGCTCGACCCCGCTACCGGACGCCCGGTCGCGAGTCCGTGGCGGACCGTCAGCGTCACCGCCGCCTCCTGCCTTGACGCGAACATCGCGAGCACCGCCGCGATCATCAAGGGCGAGCGGGCGCCCGAGTGGCTCGAGTCGCTGGGCTTGCCGTCGCGGCTCGTGCGCACCGACGGCACCGTCCGGCGCGTTGCCGGCTGGCCCGGGAGGGGGATGACCTCGGATGACGACGCTCGCCTCAGCACTCTCGCCGAGCGCCTACTGGTACCTGACTCGCGCCACCGGCGCGGTCGCGCTCGTGCTGCTGACCGTCACCGTCGTGCTCGGGATCCTCGACTCGCTGCGCTTCTCGGCGGGGCCGCGCTGGCCGCGGTTCGCGATCGACTCGCTGCACCGCGACACCTCGCTGCTGGTGATCGTGCTGATCGTCGTGCACATCGTCACCGGCGTGCTCGACGGGTTCGCGCCGATCACGCTGACCGACGGGATCATCCCGTTCGCGACCCCGTACCGGCCCATTTGGATGGGTCTCGGCACGCTGTCGTTCGATGTGCTGATCGCGCTGGTGGTGACGAGCCTGCTCCGCCGGCGCCTCGGGTACCGGTCGTGGCGGGCGATCCACTGGCTCGCGTACGCGAGCTGGCCGATCGCGGTGCTGCACGGGCTAGGCAGCGGCACCGACGCCAAGAGCTGGTGGCTGCTCGCGCTGACGGTCGTGTGCGTCGCCGCGGTCGTGATCGCGGTCCTGGTCCGCGTCGCCCGAGCGAACACGGCGACCCCCGGAGCGCGGACGAGCGCCGCGGGGCTCGCGATCGCGACGCCGCTGGCGCTCGCGGTCTTTGCGCTCGCGGGACCGCTGCGGCCGGGATGGGCCAAGCGTGCGGGAACGCCGGCCAGCCTGCTCGGCTCCGCCAGCGGCGGGCGCGTCTCGCGCGGGACGCCGGTGTCGAGGCACACGACGACCGGCCCGCTGGATCACCCGTTCAGGGCGACGCTCGCCGGGACCGCGACCCAGTCCAACCAGCCGGGCGGCGCGATCGTGCAGTTGTCGATGCGGCTCGGCGGGTCGGTCCACGGACAGATGCGGGTCCGGCTCGGCGGCGCGCCCCTCCAGGGCGGCGGCCTGTCGCTGACGGGCAGCCAGGTCGCCGTGACCGCGCCCGGCATGCCATCTGCGATGGTCGGTCGGGTGGTCGCGCTCCGGGGCGACAACTTCCGCGCCCGCGTGACCGACAGCTCGGGGACCAAGGTCGACCTCGACGCGAACCTCAACATCGACCAGAACAGCGGCTCGGTCAGCGGCACGCTGACCGGGAGGCCGGCCTGATGAGCGGCTGGCTCGAGGGTCATCCCGGCCTCCCGCGGCTGCTGGCAGGCCTGACCGCGGGCGGCGGCCCGATGTCGCTGGCCGAGCACGAGCGCGTCCACGGCGAGCTGCCTCGCCCGGCGCAGTGGGAGCTGATCGAGTCGATCGAGCACAGCGGACTTCGCGGCCGCGGGGGCGCCGACTTTCCGACCGCGCGCAAGCTGCGCGCGGTCGCATCCGGGCGGCGGCCGTCGGCGGTGGTCGTGAACGGCTCGGAGACCGAGCCCGCGAGCGCCAAGGACCAGCTGCTGCTCTCGCGGCTTCCGCACTTGGTGCTGGACGGGGCGGTGCTCGCGGCCCGTGCGATCGGCGTCCCGCAGGTGATCGTCCACGTCGGGCCGGGGTCGTCGGAGTCGCTTCCGGCGCTCGAGGGGGCGGTCGCGCTGCGCGACGACCGCCTCCGGGTGGACCTGGTCGAGGCGCCGGGCGGATACGTGGCCGGTGAGGAGAGCGCCGTCATCCATCACCTCAACGGCGGCGACCCGCTCCCGACGTTCATTCCGCCACGACCCTTCCAGCGTGGCTACCGCGGCCGCCCGACGCTGATCCAGAACCCCGAGACGCTCGCCCAGATCGCGCTCGTCGCGCGGTTCGGCGAACACTGGTACCGCGAGCTCGGGACGAGCGCCGATCCGGGGTCCGCGCTCGTCACGATTTCCGGTGCTGTCAGCGCGCCCGGTGTCTACGAACTCGCCTTCGGAACCTCGATGCGCGACCTGGTCGACGCCGCCGGCGGCGCCACCGAGCCGCTGCGCGCGCTGCTCGTCGGTGGGTACTTCGGTACCTGGGTCGACGCCGACGACGCGCTCGACCTGCGGCTCGCGCGCGAGGATCTGCGGTCGGTCGGATGCACGCTCGGCGCGGGCGTGCTGATCGCCCTCGGCGAGAGCTCGTGCGGCCTGCACGAGAGCGCCCAGGTGATCGACTACCTCGCCCGGCAGTCGGCCCGCCAGTGCGGCCCGTGCGTGTACGGCCTGCGCGCGATCGCCGACGCGTTCGCCACGATCGCGGGCGGGGTCGCCGGCTCGCGCGAGCGCGAGCGGGTAGCCCGCTGGTGCAGCGAGATTCGTGGCCGCGGCGCGTGCCATCACCCCGACGGCGCGACCCGGTTCGTGGCGAGCGCGCTGTCGGTGTTCGCCGACGAGATCGAGTGGCACCGCCATCAGCGTTGCGGAGCGCGTCCGGCGGGCTTACCGGTGAGTGCGTGACGATGCGCGTCCGCGTCAACCCGATCACGTGCGAGGCCCACGGGCTGTGCGCGGAACTGCTGCCTGAGCTGATCCGGCTCGACGATTGGGGCTACCCGATCATCGACACCGCCGAGGTCCCGAGCGACCTGATCGGGCTCGCTCGGCGCGCGGTCGAGGCGTGCCCGACGCTCGCGCTGCTGATCGAGGACTGAGCCCGCCGGCAGGAGCCCCGGGCCGCACGGCCAACTTAACCGAAGCCCCACGAGGGGTTTAGCGCGCACTTAGCCGTTTAAGGGGAGAATTCTCCGCTGTCCGACGGGGGCGCCTTCCTTGTGATGCTGAACACGCGATACCGGGTCTCGACGGCGGTGCTGCTCGCGGTATGCGGGTTCGTCGTTTCGTGGGTGCTGATCCACCACGGGTGGTTCACCCGCAAGCTGATGGAGGACACCACCGTCTACGCGCACTACGCGGCGCTGATGAAGCGCGGGATGGTGCCGTACCTGAACTTCAAGTTCGAGTACCCGCCGCTGTCGCTGCCGCTGTTCCTGATCCCCGGATGGATCGCGGGCTCGAGCTGGCACGTGTTCGAGCAGACGTTCGAGCTGATGATGCTCGTCTGCGGAATGGCGACCGTGGGTCTCGGCGCGTGGCTGCTGGCGCGGGAGAACCCGAGCCCGGCGCGGCTGGCGGCGGGCGTCGCGCTCGGCGCGCTGACGCCGCTTCTGCTCGGCCCGGTGATCTACTCGAGGTTCGACCTGTTCCCGACCCTGCTGACGGTCGCGGCGCTCGCCGCTGTGCTGACGAAGAAGCCGCGCACGGCGTTCGTGCTGCTCGCGCTCGGGACGGCCACGAAGGCGTACCCGTTCGTGATGGTGCCGCTGCTCGGCGTCTACGTGTGGCGCAACTTCTCGCGGCGCGAGGCGCTGATCGGACTTGGCTGGTTCGTGGGCGTGGTCGCCGTCTGCTTCCTCCCGTGGGCCGTGATCGCGCCCCACGGGCTCGCGTGGAGCTTCCATGACCAGGGGACGAGGCCGCTGCAGATCGAGAGCGCCGGCGCGTCGCTGTGGCTCGCCGCGCATCAGCTGATCGGGCTGCACCTGAAGACGTTCTTCTCGCACGGCTCGGACAACCTCTACGGCCACCCGCCGACGACCGCAGCGTCGATCATGACGATCGTGCAGTGGCTTGCGATCGTCGGCGTGTGGGTCACGTACGCGCTCGGCCGCGCGACCCGCGAGCGGCTGCTGCTCGCGAGCGCGGCGACCGTCTGCGCGTTCCTGTTCCTCGGCCGCGTGCTCTCGCCGCAGTACCTGATCTGGCTGGTGCCGCTGGTGATGATCGCCCCCGGCAGGCGCGGGTTCGCCGCCGTCGGGCTGCTGGCGCTGGCGATGATCCTGACCCAGATCTGGTTCCCGCAGCACTTCCTCGAGCTGAAGGAGTTCCAGGCGCTGCAGTCGTGGGCCGTCGTCGCGCGCAACACCGTCCTGCTGGTGCTGCTCGGCACGCTCGCGTGGCCCGACGTGCCGCTGCTGCGCATCGCCCGCGGGTGGGTCGCGCGGCTGCGAGGCGCGCCGGCGCTCGGCCGGCTGGCAGGCCCCGAAGAGGCCTGAGGCCCTCTACAGCCGGATCGGTTCGGGCAGCGCGGCCGGTGGCCCCGGCTCGGGCGGGCGGCCGTCCGTGGGCTCGATCAGCTCGAGCTCCCACCAGCCGACGTCCCACCATCTCCCCTGCTTGAACCCGATCCGCGGGTAGATCCCGACGCGCTCGAAGCCGCACGCCTCGTGCAGGCCGACGCTGGCGTCGTTGGGAAGCGTGATCCCGGCGCACGCGACCTGCACCCGCTGCGCGCGGAGCAGGTCGAGGAGCGCGCCGTAGAGGGCGCGTCCGACGCCGCGGCGCTGGTAGTCGGGCGCGACGTACGCCGTCACGTCGGCCGCCCACCGGTACGCCGCCCGCGTCCGGTGCTGGGATCCGTACGCGTAGCCCGCGAGCTCGCCGTCGTCGTCGGCGACCAGCCATGGATGAGACCGGCTGGTGCGCTCGATCCGCTGCACGAATTCCTTGGCGTCGGGCGGAACCTCCTCGAACGACACGACCCCATCGGTGACGTACGGGCGCGTAGATCGCAGCGCACGCGGCGGCGTCGCGTTCGGGGTCGGCGTGGCGGATGATCACCCGTGCAATGTAAGCGGGACGACCAGCGAGCGGACCGCCGCGCGGGTGGCGGTCTCGTCGCCGGCCGGCAGCACGCTCTCGGGCAGCAGCACGAACGACAGCCCGACTCTGATCCCGAGCTCGGCGAGCAGCTCCGGGTCGCCGCCGGCCGCGAGCTCTCCGCTCGCCTGGCCCTCCCGGATCAGCCCCGCGAGGAACCCGCGCAACAGCGCCACTACCTGACTGTCGCCGCGGCTCAGCTCGCGCAGCAGCGCCTCGGGTTCGACCCGCGCCAGGCGCTCGAGCAGCGGATGCTCCCGGATCACCTCGAGCGTCGCGATGATCAGCGACGTCACGCGCTCGTCGAGCGGCGCGTCCGGGTGCAGCGCCGCGCGGATCCGCGCCAGGCACCGCCGGCACTCCCTGACCGCGAGCGCGTCCACGAGGTTCGCGTGACCGCCGAACCGGCGGTAGACGGTCATCCGTCCGACCTGGGCGCGCCTGGCGACGTCGTCCATCGTCAGGCGCCGGAAGCCGGAGGCGGCGGCGAGCTCGAGCGCGGCGTCGAGGATCCGCTCCGACAGCGCGTCGTCGGCCGGCTGGACGTCCGGGTCGAACGCGAGCGCGAGCAGCCGCGTCGAGCTGAGATCAGGCACGGGGGCCGAGCGGGCCGCGCGCGATCGCGCGGCGTCGCATCCGCAGCTGCGCCGGGCCCATGATCCGCAGCCGCTCGGGCATCACCGGCTCGAGCCCGCGGCTGATCGCACCGAACGCGCGGTAATCGCGCTCGTCGCGGCGGCTCCATCGGATCTCGAACCGCTCGCGCATCTCCGGGCTCAGCAGACCGACGCCGCCGAGCCACAGTATCCGGCTCATCGGCAGCTGGAGCGCGCGCCAGATCGCGCCCGGGACCGGCACGGGCGGCGGTGCCTCGCCAATCGATCCGAGCACGCGCCCGACCGACTCGGTGCGGACGAGCTCGGCGCTGGTCATCTCGTCGAAGTACTCGCGGAATTCCGGCCATGTCTCCGGCAGGTCGCGCTCGCGCACGCCGATCAGCCGCCCGAGCCGGCGGTACTCGCGGTAGAAGCGATTCACCTCGTCGGGGGTCATCGGCCGGCCGAACTGCTCGTGGCCGCGGACGTAGGTGTCGATCAGCGTCCCGTGCACCCACGCGTAGGCGTCCGGCTCGAGCGCGTGGTAGCGCTGCCCGTCCTCGCGCACCCCCTTGAACTGCTTGTGGATGTCGCGCAGCCGGCGGCCGGCCGGGCCGGCGTCGGCGCCGCCGTAGACGAGCATCGTCACGTAGTCGATTGTTCGGATCAGGCGGTTCCACGGCCGCCGCTCGAAGTCCGAGTAGTCCCGCACGCCGGCGCCGACGGTGGGATGCGCGACCTGCAGGAGCAGCGGGTACAGCATCACCGCGTACAGGCGCGCGTCGCTGGTCGTCCGCCAGGTGACGGAATCCGGACCGACGACGATCTGTTCGAGCTCGGTGTCGGGAGGGAAGACGGTTGTGCTCATCGGTGCCTCCTGGTACGAATGATAGTGAATTCGTACCAGACGTATCGGCGGTTCGTCCAGCCCCTCGAGGTTCGACCACGCCCCCAAACCACTCGAGAAATAGGATCCACCCATGCCACTTCGCACCCTCACCGACGAGCAGCGCGCGTTTGTCGAAGCACTTCGTGACTTCGCAAACCGCGAGTGCGGCACGCGCGAGCAGCGCGACGCGCTCACCGACAACGGCCAGGACGTCCACAACCAGCAGCTCTACGAGCGAATCGCGGGGCTCGGCTGGCTCGGCGTCACGATCCCCGAGGAGTACGGCGGCTCCGGCGCCGGCGCCGTCGAGCTGTGCCTGCTGCTCGAGGAGGTCTCGCGCGGGATGATCCCGATCGGGTTCGTCGGCGTCAGCATGATCACCGCCGGCGCCGTCCGCCGGTTCGGCACCGAGGAGCAGAAGCGCGAGCTCCTCGGCGGCGTCGTCCGCGGCCAGGTCGAGGCGATCGCGATGTCAGAGCCGGAGGCGGGATCGGACGTCGGCAACCTCTCGTGCCGGGCCGAGCGCGCGAACGGGAGCTACGTGCTCAACGGCCAGAAGACGTGGATCACCGGCGCGCACGCGGCCGAGCACATCCTGCTCGTGTGCCGCACGACCAAGGGTGGCGACAAGCACGAGGGCATGTCGATGATCTCGGTCCCGACCGGCGTCGACGGCCTCGAGATCCGTCCAATCGGAACGATGGGCGGCCGCGAGGTCAACGACGTGTTCCTCACCGACTGCCGCGTGCCCGCCGACCGGCTGATCGGCGAGCAGGACCAGGGCTGGCGGCAGCTGATGGCGGGGCTGAACCACGAGCGGCTGATCATCGCCGCGCAGGCGCTGGGGATGGCGCAGCGGGCGTTCGACGACGTGCTCGCCTACGTCAAGGAGCGCAAGCAGTTCGGCCGTCCGATCGGCTCGTTCCAGTCCTTGAAGCACCGGCTCGCCGACCTCGCGACGGAGATCGAGGCGACGCGGCTATTGGTCTACGACGTTGCGGCGCGCTCGGACGAGAACCCCGGCGTGACGCTCCCGCGCGAGGCGTCGATGGCGAAGCTGAAGGCGACCGAGGTCGCCAAGCAGGCGACGCTCGAGGGGATGCAGATGATGGGCGGCTACGGCTACGCGACCGAGTACGACATGGAGGGCCAGGTCCGCACCGCGCTCGTCACGACGATCTACGGCGGGACCAGCGAGATCCAGCGCGAGATCATCTCCCGGACGCTCGGGCTGTAGGCGGTTAGCTGATCACCCCGAGCCGCATCGCCTTGGCGACCGCGGCGGCGCGGTCGGTCACGTCGAGCTTCGAATAGATGTGGCCGAAGTGCGTGCGCACGGTCGCGGTGCTCAGCACCAGCGCCTTCGCGATCGCCGGGCCGTTGAGCCCGTCGGCGGACAGCTCGAGCACCTCCCGCTCCCTGGGGGTCAGATGCGGCGCGGGCTTACCGGCCCCGTCGCCCGTGTCGGGGTCGTTGGCCACGAACGCGATCAGGTGCCGGCCGGGGAGGACCTCGGCGATCGCGTAGTAGCTGATGCGGACGTGGTGCCCTCCGAGCTCGTCCGCAGTCGCCGCCAGCGCCGCCCGCGCGGGCGGGTTCGCCTCGACGACCCCGCGTTCGTCGTCGACCAACAGCATCGGCACGACGGTTTCCATGAACAGCGCCATCAGGCGCTCTGAGTCGCCGCGCGCGGCCAGCATTCTGCTCGCATCGGCAGCGACCAGGCCCGCTATCGAGCGACGGTCCAAGCGGCATCTCTTTTCCCAAGGGGCACGTGCCGAAGACGTCGACCCAGCCTTCGACCTCCGCGGCTGAGGGCCGCGGCTCGAACCACCCTATGTGGCGGCTGAACCCCCGTCCATACGCCGATTGCACGATCTCCCGCCCGGCCGCCGAGGGCGGGCCGGACGGGAGTCGACGACGGTGCCTAGGCCGCGCGGCGGTAGATCGTCACGACCGCTGCTCCGCCGAGGCCGATGTTGTGCTGGAGCGCGAGATCGACGCCGTCGACCTGGCGGTTGTCGGCCTGGCCGCGCAGCTGCCAGGTCAGCTCCGAGCACTGGGCCAGGCCGGTGGCGCCGAGCGGGTGGCCCTTCGAGATCAGCCCGCCGCTTGGGTTGACGACCGGGCCGTCGCCTCCGTAGGTCGTCGCCTGCGCCTCGACCAGCTTGTGGCCCTCGCCCTCGGCCGCGAGCCCGAGCGCCTCGTAGGTGATCAGCTCGTTCGCCGAGAAGCAGTCATGCAGCTCGATCACGTCGACGTCCTGGGGGCCGACCCCAGCCTCCTCGTAGGCGCGGTTTGCCGCCTCCTTGGACATGTCGTAGCCGACGATCGTGATGCAGTCGGCCGTGTCGTCGAGGCTCGACGGGAAGTCGGTCGTCATCGACTGACCGGCGATCTCGATCGCCTGATCCCAGAGGTTGTGCTCGTCGACGAACCGCTCCGAGGCGACGATCGCCGCGGCGGCTCCGTCTGACGTGGGGGAGCACTGAAGCTTCGTCAGCGGCTCGTGGATCATCGTCGCGCCCGCGATCTCCTCGAGCGAGTACTCGGTCTGGAACTGCGCGTAGGGATTGTTCGTCGAGTGCTTGTGGTTCTTCCACCCGATCCAGACGTAGTGCTCGGGCTTCGAGCCGTACTTCTCCATGTGGTCGCGCCCGGCGTTGCCGAACATCTGCGGCGCGAACGGCGAGGACTCGGGGTCGCGGAGCTGGAACATGCGCATCATGTGCTTGTCCATCGCCGGGGTCCGGTCGGTGTACTTCATCCCCAGCGAGCCGCGCTCCATCTTCTCGAAGCCGATCGCGAGCGCGCAGTCGACGAGTCCGCCCTTGACCGCCTGACGCGCAAGGAACAGCGCGCTCGAGCCGGTCGAACAGTTGTTGTTGACGTTGAGCACGGGGATCCCGGTCAGCCCGAGCTCGTAGACCGCACGCTGGCCGTAGGTCGAGTCGCCGTAGACGTAGCCGGCGTAGGCCTGCTCGACCGTCTCGTACGGGATCCCGGCATCGGCGAGCGCCTTCGCGCCGGCCTCCTTGGCCCAGTCGGGGTAGTCGCCTTCCTTCGTCCCCGGCTTGTCGAACTTCGTCATCCCGACGCCGATCACATATGTCTTGTTCATGCTGCGTCTCTCCTTTGGACAGCCGGGACGACGTCCCGGACGAGGGTCAGGAAGGTCTCGGTGAGCAGCGTGTGCAGCTGCTCTCTCGTGAGGCGATGGCGCTCGAGCCACTCGATGCTCGCCGCCTCGGCGAAGCCCGAGTAGGCGCGGATCGCGGCGCGCAGCTCGGCCGGCGCTCGCGCGGCCTCATAGGTCTGGAGCGCCTCGATCAGCCGGTCGGCCGCCTGCTCGCGCGCCTCCTCGAGGATCTCCTCGACCTCGGGGTCGCGGCCGAACCCGCGCCCGCCGATCGCCGCCAGCCACATGCCGCTGTTGCGCTCGAGCATCGTCAGCCACCGCGAGACGCCCTCGTCGATCACGACCTCGATCCCGCGGCCCGGCGCCTCGAGCGGAACCGGGTTCGTCGGCACGCGCACGAGCGTCCGTACGACCTCCAGGTAGAGGTCGCGCTTGGATCCGAAGTAGTGGTGCAGGAGGCCGCGCGCGACGCCCGCCTCGCGCGCGAGCTCCGTCGTCGAGACCGATGCGTACGGCCGCTCGGAGAACAGCCTGCGCGCGCACTCGAGGATCTGCCGCCGGCGCTCGTCGTGATCGAGGCGCTGCCAGCGGGGCTGGCGCGGCGAGGACGAGGGGCGCTTGGACGGGCGCTTCGCGGCGGCCATCGCGCCAGCGTAGCAGTAATTGGCAGGCTGCCAATTAGGGCGATGCCGCGGTGAGCGTGGTCGGTTTGACACGGACGTCCGTGTCAAACGCACCACGCTCAAGGGTGGGGGTCGCGGCGGGGCGGGCGGAGACCCGGGCCTAGGCGTCCAGCAGGCGGCCTGCGGCCTCGATCAGGACCGGCTTGATCGCGCGCCAGCGGGCGTCGATCGCCTTGCGGCCGGCGATCGGGATCTCCATCACGAGCCCCTGGATCATCGCCACCGAGGCCGCGATCAGGGCCGGGAAGCGGGGATCCTCGGCGTGCTCGGGGAACAGCGCGGCGGCGGTCGCCGCGAGGATCGCCTCGATCCGCAGCTCGAGCTCGCGCAGCGTCTCGGCGAGCTCGGGCTCGGACCATGCGGCGATCCACAGCTGCGCGGCAGCGAGCGCCTGCGGCGAGGTGAACTCACGCCAGGCCTGGTCGAGCACGGCCTCGCGGCGCTCGGGACGGTGCAGCGCGGCCAGGTCGATCTCGTCGAGCGCGTGATCGGCGAGCCGCATCGCGAGCTGTTCGACAGCGGCCACTAGCAGCGCCTCGCGCGTCTCGAAGTGGTGCATCAGCGTGCTCTGGGCGACGCCGGCGAGCTCGGCCACCCGTC
Source organism: uncultured Solirubrobacterales bacterium (assembly GCA_963770735.1). Classification (GTDB taxonomy): domain Bacteria; phylum Actinomycetota; class Thermoleophilia; order Solirubrobacterales; family Solirubrobacteraceae; genus Palsa-465. The sequence continues at coordinate 212,849 of CAVYRB010000005.1, forward strand.
GCGTGGTCAGCGCCGCGTATCCCTCCTCGACGAGGCAGGCGGCGGTCGCGTCGATCAGCGCCTGTCGCGTGGCCGCACGCTGCTCGGCGCGGGTGATGCGGCGCGGGGCATGCACCGTTTCATCGATCATGTGATCAGCGAAATGATATCTTGAGCACTTCGCCGATCAAGTGATCGACGAGCGCGGGAAGGAGTTGCAGGTGGCCGACGACGACGAGATTCGCGGGTCGCGACTACGCAGGGCAGCGTCGATGACGGGCGCGGCCGCGAACGTCGCCGCGCGTGAGGCGGCGGCGCGGGCGATGCGCGCCGGCGGGCGCAATTCGGAGGCCAGCCGCGAGCGGGCCTCCCGGCAGCAGCTCAAATCCGCTCAGGCGCTCGTGAAGGTGCTCGGGAGCATGCGCGGCGCCGCGATGAAGGTCGGGCAGACGCTGTCGGCCGTCGACCTGGGGCTGGTGCCCGAGGAGATCCGGCCACAGTTCCAGGAGATCCTCGCCTCGCTCCAACACGACGCCAAGCCCGTCTCGTTCAAGTCGATCCGCAAGGTGATCGAGGAGGACCTCGAGGAGAAGCTCGCCGACGCATTCGCCTCGTTCGACGAGGAGCCGATCGCGGCCGCGTCGATCGGCCAGGTGCACCGCGCGACGCTGGACGACGGCTGCACGGTCGCGGTCAAGGTCCAGTACCCCGGGATCGCGGAGGCGATCCACGCCGACATGCAGAACCTGCGGCTGGCGCTGAAGCTGCTCAACGTGATCGCGCCGGGAATCGACACCGGGCCGATCGCCGACGAGATCCGCGAGCGGATCAGCCAAGAGCTCGACTACGAGCTCGAGGCCTCGAACCAGCACGCGATGGCCCGCGCGTACCGCGACCATCCGTTCATCGTCGTCCCGGATGTCGTCAGCTCGCTCTGCCGCGAGCGTGTGCTCGTCTCCGAGTACATCGACGGCCACCGCTTCTCCGAGGCTCGCGAGTGGCCGGCGGAGCAGCGCGACCGGCTCGGCGAGATCCTGATCCGCTTCTACATCAACGGCCCGCTGCGCCACCGGCTGCTCAACGGCGATCCGCACCCCGGCAACTCGCTGTTCCTCGACGACGGGCGGGTCGCGTTCCTCGACTTCGGTTTCTTCAAGACGCTGTCCGACGACGAGGTCTCGCAGCTGATCGCGTCGACTCGGGCGACGTACGAGGGCGACGCCCAGGCGCTGTTCGACGTGATCGCGCCGCTCGGCAACCTGCCGCGCGACAAGGGCCTCGAGGAGCCGTTCCTCGAGAACTACCAGGCGATCTTCGGGTGGCTCTTGACCGACAAGGAGGTCACCGTCGACGGCTCCGCGACCGGGGCGATGATGCGGTCGTATACGCGGATGCGGAACTCGGGGCAGTTCGACGCCCTGCAGCTGCCGGCGGAGCACTTCGTGATGATGCGCGCCGTGATGCTGCTGATCGGCCTGCTCGGCCACCTGCGGGCGACGGGCACGTGGCTGAACGTGGCGCGCGAGTGGCTGCTCGGCGAGGAGCCGGCGACCGAGCTCGGGCGGCTCGAGGCCGAGTTCTTCACGAACCGCCCGTACCCGACAGCTCCGGCGGCGCCGGTCGCGTGAGCGCCGCGCACTCGCCGCGCCGCACGCCCAGCCTCAACGGCCTCGACGTCGTCCGCGCGACGCTTCGCGACGGCCTCACGATCCACAACCCGCTGATCACCGGGCTCGAGGGCAACGACATCGTCCGCTCGAGCTTCGCCGGGCGGCAGACGTTCGTGCTTCGCCACCCGGACTACGTCGACCACGTCCTGCACGAGGGCTGCGACCGCTACCGCAAGTCGGTCGAGTACGAGCTGCTGCGCTCGGTCGTCGGGCTGAGCCTGTTCACCGACGAGGGTGAGTCGTGGCGCCGGCACCGGATGCTGCTGAACCCGCTGTTCGCCAAGCGCCACCTGGTCGGCATGTGCGACCTGATGATCGACCCGATCGAGGCCTTCGCCGAGCGCCTCGACGACGGCTCTGAACGGATCGAGTTCAGCATGAGCCGGGGGATGACTGAGCTCACGCTCGACGTCGTCGGCTCGGCACTGTTCGGCCGCGGGATGGCGGACCTCGCGCGCCAGATCGGCCCCGATGTGACGCTCGGGCTGCACGCCGCCGAGCGCGCGACGCGCGCGATCATGGTCGTCAATCCGCCGTGGTGGCTGTTCCGGGCGTGCGCGTCGTTCGTCCACCACGCGCCGCTCTTGCCGCGCCCGATGAGCCGCGTCCAAGGGGTGATGCGGAACATCGACGAGACCGTCTGGCGGGTCGTGCGCGAGCGCCAGCGCGACCCGGGGGAGGCCGACGACCTGCTCGGACTGCTGCTGTCGGTCCGGACCGACGATGGCCGCAAGCTCCCGCTCAAACGCGTCCGGGACGAGGCGACGACGTTCATTCTCGCGGGGCACGAGACCACCGCCAACGCGCTCTCGTGGATGTGGTACCTGCTCGCGCTCAATGCCGACGCGCGCGAGCGGATGCTCGCCGAGGTCGACGCGGTACTCGATGGTCGCCGCCCGACGGCCGCGGACCTCCCGAAGCTGACCTGGACCGCCTCGTGCTTCCAGGAGGCGATGCGGATGTTCCCGCCGGCGTGGGCGATACCGCGAACCGCGATCGAGGACGACGAGATCGACGGGCACAGGATCCCGAGGGGTGCGTCGATCCTGATCCCGATCCACGCGATCCATCACGACGCGCGCTTCTGGCCGGACCCTGAGGCGTTCGATCCCTCTCGCTTCATGCCCAAGCAGGCCAAGCGCCGTCACCGCTCCGCGTACATGCCGTTCGGCGGTGGCCGGCGGATCTGCATCGGCTCGAGCTTCGCGCTGATGGAGGCGACGCTGATCGCGGCGATCATGAGCCAGCGGTTCGTCTACGACCTCGTTCCCGGGCATCCCGTCGAGCCCGAGGCGACGCTGACGCTCAGGCCGCGCAAGGGGCTGCGGATGATCGCGCGAAGGAGGGTGGCTTGAAGCTGGCGGGAGCCATGGCGGTGATCACCGGGGCGGGGAGCGGCATCGGCGCCGCCACCGCCCTGCGCTTCACGCGCGGCGGAGCGAAGGTCGTGGCGGTGGACGTCGACCTGGAGTCGGCCAAGAGAACCGCCGAGCGGTGTCGTGGCGACGCGTCCGCGCGTCAGTGCGACGTCGCCGAACCACGCGCGGTGGCCGCGCTGGCCGACGAGCTGGGCCCGGTCGACGTGCTCGTCAACAACGCCGGCGTCGGCCTCGTCGGGAACTTCCTCGACGGCACGGCCGAGGACTGGGACTGGCTGCGCGGGGTCAACCTCGACGGGGTCGCGTACGGCTGTCACGCGTTCGGGCGCGCGATGGTCGAGCGCGGCTCGGGGCACGTCGTCAACGTGGCGTCCGGGGCCGGCTACGTCCCGCACCAGACGCTGACCGCGTACTGCGCGACGAAAGCGGCGGTGATCATGCTCTCGCAGTGCCTGCGCGCCGACTGGGCGTCGCACGGCGTCGGCGTCAGCGTTATCTGTCCGGGCGCGATCAACACGCCGATCGCTTCGCGCGCACGGATGGTCGGGCCGGTCGCGTCGAAGCGGGGCGCCGCCGAGCGGCTGCTGCGCCGCGGGCACTCGCCCGACGTGGTCGCGGACGCGATCGCGGGTGCGGTCGAGCACAACCGTGGGATCGTGCCGGTCGGGATCGAGTCGGCGCTCGCGTTCCGGCTGCTGCGGTTCGCGCCGGGCCCCGTTCAGGGGGCGCTCGCGCGAGCGCAGGTCCTGTGAGCTAGCGCCGGGGCTTCGGCGCCCTGGCTTGCACGCGACATTTCTTGCACCCAGCGTGTGATGAAGCTGCTTCTCACGGGTATCACCTAAACCACCGGAAGTTGGTGAAACGGAAATCCTGTGCAAGTTGATGGCAGGTGCGCGCGTTGATTGGTCGAAGTGCCTTGCGGGAGGCGCCAGCAAGCCGACATGGAGGGAACCATGAGGACGCTGGAGAGTTGCCCCCGGCAGGACCGCCGCGTCAGTTGCGTCGCGTGCACACGCCACATGCGGCCCGAGACGGTGCCGTGGATGCAGCACTCGATCGGCTGCCCAGTGCGGATGGCCGCGCTGGCCGGGTATCCGGAGGTCACGCAGTCTCGCGCCGTGCCGCGGCTCGCCGCCTCCGCGGTAGCGCAGTAGCGCAACTCTGGTCGCGGCCGCTCGTTCGAGCTGGCATGTCGCGCGGTTATGCGCGACGAGTCTCCGGCCGCCCCGCTAGCGCACGCCGATCCCGCGACTCCCCGGGTTACGCCCGGCGACCAGCTCGCGCAGCCACGGCACGACCGTCTGGATGAAGCGGTTCCGCGACGGGAAGTCCTCGAGCGGGTCGAAGTGGCCCATCCGTGGATCCTCGTAGAGCCAGTGGCTCCGGACGCGAGATGCGCGGATGAACGCGCTCGTGCCGCGCAGCACGCCACCCTGGCTGAGGCCGGTCTCGAACGAATACACGGGAGTGTTCACCTGGCGTAGATGGAAGGGCCGCAGGCCGAGGTACCGCGCCGCGGGCGTCGGCCGGAGCATCGTCATCCCCTGGAACAGGTCGACGTCGAGGCGGGCGGGGTAGTACCACTCGAACCCGTTACCGGGCTCCTGGGTGAACGTCGCGCAGACGCTGGGGACGCTCGAGTAGCGGCCGTTGACCCAGCGGCGGGGCGACCCGCTGCGCGCGAGTCGTCCGGTCCGCATCTGGAACGCTGCGGCGAGCCCGTTCGTCGTGTACACGCCCATGAAGGCCTCGTTGGTGATCGACTCGCGGGGGAGACCGATCAGCGGGCGCAGGCTCGACGGGACCACGCTCTGCAACACAGATGCCCCCTGCGGGTCGGCGAGCGCGAACTGACACGCGATCTCCGGCAGCACGCCGACCGTCCACAGCGGGACCGGGAACGGAGCCCCGGCGATCCCGAAAGGTGGGAGTCGGGCGTGACGTCTCAGGCCCTGCTCCGCCTGGCGGCGAGTCGTGTACGCGGGGTAGTAGGGCGTTCCCCGGAGGTAGCGGCTGAACGCCCCGAACTCCGCCCCGTCGATCTGCATCAGCCCGGCGAGGTCCTTGTAGCCCGGGCGCCCGTCGAAGTCCCATGCCGCGTAGGCGGGGACGATCACCGCCCCGGCCGAGTGGCCGCCGAGGATCACGCTGCGACCGCCATGCCGTGCGGCGAGCACCACCCGGTGCAGGTCGTCGATCGCGACCGTCGCGCCCCACCGGCGGATGTAGGGCGCGTCGGTGACGGGCCGGAAGCTGTGACCGCCGATCGGCTGCCCGAGCAGGTAGTACGCGAGCGACTCGAGCGGCCGACGGCGCTCGAACACCGAGACGTCCTCGAGCGCGTTGCCGCGGCGGTCGACCGCCCAGACCTGGAGTCCGGGTACCCGCGCGACCAGCCACGGCGCGAGCCGCGCGTAGTTCCCCTGCCCGCCGGGCGAGCCGGGTACCAGCACGAGCACCGTCCGCGCGCCGCTCGGGCCGTACTCGCGCAGAAAGACCCTTTCGAGCGACGGGGGTCCGGGTGCGCGGGCAGCCCGAATCGTCACCCGCTTGCCGCCGAGCTGGGCCCGGCGCACTGCGGTCGCGGGCACGGCGACGCACAGCGCCACGATCGACGCGACCACGATCCACCGCCCGGTGCGGCGAGCCCCCAACATCTGCGCTCGAGGCTAACAGCGGGGCCGCGGCTGTAGCCGCGGCCCCGGTCAGCGCTAGGTGTACATCCCGGAGAACTGGCCTCCGGTGACGTTGATGATCTGGCCGTGGATGTAGTTGGCCCACGGCGAGCACAGCAGGAACACCGCGCTGGCCGCCTCCTGAGGCGTGCCGGGCCGGCCCAGCGGGATCAGCATCGAGGCCATCCCGCGCAGCTGATCGGGGATCCCTAGCTGCACCTTCTCGCCGGCGATCTCGGCCACGTTGGTCTCGTCCTTCGACGCCGTCAGCCGCGTCTCGATGTAGCCGAACGCGACCGCGTTCACGTTGATCTTGAACTGACCCCACTCCTTGGCGAGCGTCTTGGTCAGGCCCGTGACCGCAGCCTTGCCGGAGGAGTAGTTGGCCTGGCCGGCGTTGCCCATCGTCCCGGAGATCGACGTCACGTTGACGATCTTGCGGAACGCCTCGCGGCCCTCCTCCTTCTCCTTCTTGGCGGGCTCGCGCATGTGCGGCGCGACCGCGCGGCACATCCGGAAGGGGACGATCGAGTGGATGTCGAGCATCTTCTGGAACCACTCGTCGCTCATCTTGTGAATCGGGGCGTCGAGCGTGTACCCGGCGTTATTGACGAGGATGTCGACCCTCCCCCACTCGTCGACGACCTTCTGCACGAGCTCGTCGGGCACGCCCGGCTTCGTCAGGTCGCCGCCGAACACGAGCGTGTCGCCGGAGATCTCCGAGGCCGTCTGCTCGGCGACGTCCCCGTCGAGGTCGTTGATCAGGACCTTCGCGCCCTGCTCGGAGAGGATCTCGGCCGTAGCACGCCCGATCCCGCGCGCCGATCCGGTGACGATCGCGACCTTGTCATCCAACACTGCCATCAGTCTTGGCCTTTCGTCGTTTGCGAAGCGGGGATCATGCCAGGGCGCGCGCGGCCACGCGCTCGCTGGAGCACCACGAACACCCGCCAGGCGGCGAACGCCAGCGTCGCGACGCCGGCGATCGCCAGGCCCGCGGTCACGGTCAACAGATCGAATAAGCCTCCGAGCAGCGGGGCGCCGATCGCGAGCCCGGCGAACACGAGCATGAAGTAGAGGCCCATCTCGCGTCCCGCCAAGTGCGGCGGGGACTCAACCTCCAGCCCAATCTGCGTGCTGACGTAAAGGCACTCGAGGCACACTCCGATCGCGACGAGTACGACCAGCGCGAGCGCGAGGCTGTGCGCGAAGCCGAGCGCGACCATCAACAGGCCGGCCGCCGCGCTGACCCCGGCGATCGCGTAGCGCCGCGGCCGGGCGTCGTCGACGAGCCGGTCGGCGATCAACGTGCCGAGCACGCCGCCGCCGGCGAGCGCGCCGAGCAGGAAGCCGACGATGTGCGCGCCGCTCCCGTACCGGTCGGCGATCGCCGGCGCGAGCTCCTGCACGGGGGCGACGAGCAACGTCACCGCACCGACCGCGAGCAGGACCGCCGTCAGCAGCGGACTCGCTCGGGCCGCCCGCACGGCGGGGCCGAGCCCGCCCTTCGCGTGCCTGGCCTTGCCGATGTCGCGCGGCAGCGTCGCGAACAGCACCAGCATCACGACGAACGAAGCGGCGTTCACCGCGAAGCAAACGGACACCCCGAACGCGACGACCAGCCCGCCCCCGAGCAGCGGCCCGACCATCCGCGCCGTCGTGTTGGTGGTGGCGTTGAGCGCGTTGGCGGGCGTGATCAGCTCCGCCGGCACCGACTTCGGGACGATGTCCTGCATCAGCGGCTTCGAGATTGCGGACGCGGACCCGATCACGAACGTGGTCGCGTAGAGCCACGCGGGGAGACGGCGTGGGCGAGCGCGGCGCCGGTCAGCGCGACCGCAGCGAGCACCTCGACCGACGCGGCGAGGATCCCCATCCGCCGCTCCCCGTGGCGGTCGGCGAGCACGCCGCCGTACGCGGCCATCGCGAACCCGGGTCCGCGGCCGACGAGCGTGATCGCGCCGACCGCGGCGGCGCTGTGCGTGATCCTGAACATCAGCCACCCGGCGGCCAGGTTCTGCATCCAGTCGCCGAGCGTGGACAGCGCCCGGGCGGTGATCGTGTGGCGGAAGGCCGGATAGCGAAAGGGCGCCCAGCGACTGCCTCGCGCGCCTGCGGTCACGGCTGCCTCCACCGCCAAGGAGCGTATAGAGTCAGGCGCCCGTTGCCCCCGGGACGTGCCGCATGAATGCCAAAGAATGGATCACGGCCTACGCCGAACGGCTCGGCGTGCCGGCCCCGACGACCGAGGAGTTCGCGACGCTGCTCGACGTCGCCGGCGAGGCGGCGCACTCCTCCGAGCGGGTTGCGGCACCGGTCGCGTGCTGGGTCGCCGCGAAGGCGGGCGTCCCACCGCACGAGGCGCTGACCGCCGCCAAGGAGATCGGAACGGCGTCGAGCGATGGCTGACCGCGACTACGACGTTGTCCTGTTCGGGGCGACCGGGTTCACCGGCGGACTGACCGCCGAGTACCTCGCAGAGCACGCCGACCCGGGCACCCGCTGGGCGCTCGCCGGGCGCAGACCGCCAAGCTCGAGGATGTCCGCCGCCGGCTCGGCCCCGAGCACGCCGAGCTGCCGCTGCTCAGCGCCGACTGCGAGCGACCCGGCGTCGATGCGCGCGCTGGCGGAGTCGACGAGGGTCGTGATCACCACCGTCGGCCCGTACATCAAGTACGGCGAACCGCTCGTCGCCGCGTGCGCGGCCGCCGGCACGAGCTACGTCGACCTCACCGGCGAGCCGGAGTTCGTCGATCTGATGTGGCTGCGCTACCACGCGCGAGGCCGAGCGGACCGGGGCAAGGCTGGTCCATTCGCTGCGGGTTCGACTCGATCCCGTACGACCTGGGTGCGCTGTTTGCGGTCAACCAGCTGCCCGAGGGTGCGCCGATCAGGCTCGCGGGCTTCGTCCGCTTCGGCGCCAACTTCTCCGGCGGCACCTTCCACTCCGCCGTCAACATCATGGGCCGGATGCGGCAGGGTGCGCGGGTCGCCCGCGAGCGCCGCGCGCAGGAGCCGCGGCCGCAGGGGCGGCACGGTCCGGACCGACCTGGGCCGTCCGCATCACGACGACAGCGCCGGTGGCTGGGCGGTGCCGTCCCCGACGATCGACCCGCAGACGGTGGCCCGATCGGCGAGCGCGCTCGACCGGTACGGGCCCGACTTCACCTACAGCCACTACCTCGTGGTCAAGCAGCCTCCCGACCGCGATCGGCCTCGGGCTCGGGGCGGGGGTGGTGATCGGGCTCGCGCAGCTCGAGCCGACCCGCAACCTGCTGCTGAAGGCCGGCAAGGACCCAGGCGAGGGTCCGTCGCCCGAGCAGCGCGCGAAGGCGTGGTTCAACGTCCGGATGGTCGGCTCGTCCGACGGCAAGCGCGTCGTCGCCGAGGTCAGCGGCGGCGACCCGGGCTACGGCGAGACCTCGAAGATGCTTTCTGAGTCTGCGCTGTGCCTGGCGCACGATCAGCTGCCCGAGCGCGCCGGCCAGCTGACGCCCGCGGTCGGCGATGGGCCAGCCGCTGATCGACCGCCTGCAGCGCGCGGGGATCGAGTTCCGGGTGGTCGAGGGGTGAGCGTCACCCCGGAGGCGGCGGTCGAGGCCGCCAACGAGGTGTTCGGGCCGCCACGACGGCTACCGCGCGCTGCACGCGAAGGGCATCCTGCTGAAGGGGACGTTCACCGCGACGCCGGAGGCAGCCCGCCTCACGCGCGCGCGTACAGATGCAGGGCGCCCCGATCCCCGTCACCGCCAGGTTCTCGAACGGCGGCGGCGACCCGACCGTCCCCGACTACAAGCCCGACGTCCGCGGCCTCGCGGTCAAGCTGTACCTGCCGGACGGGTCGAAGACCGACATCGTGGCGCAGACAGCGCCGCGGTTCCCGGTCGCCACGCCCGAGGCGTTCGTCGAGTTCATGCGCGCCCAGGTCCCGGGGCCGGCGATGGCCTGGAAGGTGCCGGCGTTCTTCGCGCGCCACCCGCGGGCGCTGACGGTGCTCCCCGGCAGCATCAATGCGCTGCGGCCGCTCGACAGCTTCGCGACCACCAACTACTACGCGCTGCACGCTTACCACTTCCTGGACGCCGACGGCGGGTCGCGTTACGTCCGCTACACGTTCGTGCCCGAGGCGCGGCGACAAGCGGATTGGCCCCGGGGAGGCGAAGCGCCGCGGCGCCGACTACCTGTTCGAGGACATCCGCGACCGGGTCGCTCGCGGCCCGGTCGCGTTCACGCTCGAGCTGCAGGTCGCGCAACCGGGTGACCCGGTGAACGACCCGTCGGCGGGGTGGCCCGAGGACCGCGGAGCGGGTCAGCGCCGGGACGTTCGAGCTCACCGGCGCTCGAAACCGAGCGGGAGAGCGGCGGCGACGTGCTCGTGTTCGACCCGACCCGCGTCACCGACGGGATCGAGCTCTCGGACGACCCGGTGCTGCGCTTCCGCAGCCGCGCCTACTCGGAGTCGGTATACGCGCGCAGCGGGGAGCGGCCGCAGGGAGAGGCGCCTGATGGCGCCGCGCTGGACCGCCGCGGACATCCCCGACCTGAGCGGGCATGCTGGCGATCGTCACGGGCGCCAACAGCGGGCTCGGGACGATCGACCGCATGGGAGCTCGCTCGGGCCGGGGCGAACGTGATCGTCGCGTGCGCGGAACACGCAGAAGGGCGAGGACGCCGCGACGCAGATCCGGCAGGACGTGCCCGACGCCCAGCTGCGCGTCGAGCAGCTCGACCTCGCCGACCTCGACTCGGTGCGCGCGTTCGCCGAGCGGCTGGCCGAGCAGCGCGTCGACCTGCTGATCAACAACGCGGGCGTGATGGCGCCGCCGCGGCGGCTGACCAAGGACGGATTCGAGAGCCAGTTCGGCACCAACCATCTCGGGTCACTTCGCGCTGACCGGGCTGCTGCTGCCGCGGCTGCTGGCGACGCCGGAGCCGCGGGTCGTGACGCTGTCGAGCGGCGCGCACCGGATCGGGCGCGATCCGCTTCGACGACCTCCAGGGCGAGCGCGCGTTACATCGCTGGCTCGCGTACGGCCAGTCGAAGCTCGCGAACCTGATGTTCTGCTTCGAGCTCCAGCGCCGGGCGACCGACGGCCGGCACGCGCGCTGACGAGCATGGCCGCCCATCCGGGCTACGCGCGCGACCAACCTCCAGTTCGCGGCCCCGCCCGTGCTACGAGCAGGTGGTCATGGGGGTCACCAACCGCGTGATCGCCAGAGCGCCGAGATGGGCGCGCTGCCGACGCTGTACGCCGCGACAGTGCCGGACCTGCCCGGGCGGCGTCGTTCGTCGGTCCGGACGGGTTCATGGAGCAGCGCGGCTATCCGCAGCGTCGTCACCGCCGCGGGCACGGGCGTACGACGAGGACGCGTGGCGGCGGCTGTGGGAGGTCTCCGAGGAGCTGACCGGCGTGCACTACGAGTTCACCGCCCCCGCGAGCGGTTTGACCGACCTTCGCGCCGACGGGGCCGCGGCGCTCGAGTGGGCGGCCCGGTACCTCGAGCGCGTCGGCGAGCTGCCGGTGCTGGCGCAGGTCGAGCCGGGCGAGATCCGCTCGCGGCTGCCCGAGCTCGCCCCGAGCAGCCCGAGCCGTTCGCCGCCGTGCTGCGCGACCTCGACGAGGTGCTGCTGCCCGGGCGTCACCCACTGGCAGCACCCGCGCTACTTCGCGTACTTCGCGGCCAGCTCGTCCGAACCGGCGATCCTCGCCGAGCTGCTGGCGGCCGACGCTCAACTCGGTCGGCGATCCTGTGGCGGACCGCGCCGGCGTCGACCGAGCTCGAGGGCCTGGTGCTCGACTGGGTGGCGCAGCTGCTCGGGCTGCCCGCAGGGATGGCACGGGCACATCGAGGACACGCGCCTCGACCTCGACGCTCGCCGCGCTGATCGCCGCGGCGCGGGAGGCGACCGGGCGCGATCTGATCGTGTGCTCGGAGCAGGCGCACTCGTCGGTCGACAAGGCGGCGCGGATGCTCGCGATGCGGCTGCGCAAGGTCGCCGGTCGACGACGGCGTTCCGCGATGCGCGCCGAGCAGCTCGGTGACCTCTCGGACGCCGCCGTGCGGTCGTGGCGACCGTCGGGACGACCGCGGCGACCGCGGTCGACCCGGTGCCCGCGATCGCCGACGCGTGCGCGCGCGGCGGGGACGTGGCTGCACGTCGACGCCGCGTACGCCGGCTCGGCGATGGTGTGCCCCGAGCACCGGTGGGCGTTCGAGGGCGTCGAGCGCGCCGACTCGGTGGTCGTCAACGCGCACAAGTGGATGCTCGTGCCGATCGACTGCTCGCTGCTGTGGTCCCGGCGGCCCGGAGCGATCTGCGCCGAGCGTTCAGCCTGGTGCCCGAGATCCTGCGCACGCCCGACGCCGAGGACGCGCTGTCGCTGAGCGAGTACGGGCCGGCGCTGGGACGCCGGTTCCGCGCGCTGAAGCTGTGGGCGGTGCTGCGCTGCTACGGCCGCGAGGGGCTGCAGGGTCACATCCGGAGCGGCGTCGAGCTCGCGGCGACGTTCGAGCGCTGGGTCGCCGAGGAGCCGGGGTGGGAGCTGTGCGCGCCGCGGCACTTCTCGCTGGTCTGCTTCAGACTGGCCGGCGACGACGACGAGCGCAACCGGACGGCTGCTCGAGCGTGTTAACGCGAGCGGGGAGATGTTCATCTCCTCGTGCGTGCTCGACGGTCGCTACGTGCTGCGGCTCGCGTCGGGCAGATGACGGACGACCGAGGAGGACGTGAGGATCGCATGGGACGTGTTGAGAAGGACGGCATCGGAACTTTGATCCGGCGGGCCGCCCTGGCCGCGAGCGCGCTCGCGCTGCATCCTTGCCGGCGCTGCGGCGCGGGCGCAGCCGGCCGTCCCGATCCCGTCCGTGGCCGTCCCGCCGCCGCCGCAGTTCATCGGCGCCGCGGCGACTCCGCAACCCGATCCGCGGTATCCCGACGACGCCCCGGAACCCGTTCATGGCGCCGAACGGCAAGTCCGAAATTCACGATGACGGCTGGCAGACCGACGTCAGCACGTGGGGCGGGCCGCTCGGCCGCTCGCCGAAGACGATCTCCTCGCAGGTACTCCGCGACTGCGGGTCGATCACGTTCGACCGACAGGGCCGGGTCGTGTCGGTCTGCGTCGGGTTGAGCGGCCCGCAGCTCTACATGTTCGACCCGAACACGCTGGACACGCTCGCGACGTTACTCGCTCCCGCCGCGCCAGAGCGTCCCGAGCAACACTTTCCAGGACTTCACCGGCGGTGGCTACTTCTATCTCGACAACCAGGACCGGGTGGTCACGTCGACGACGACCAAGCACATCCTCGTGATCGCCGAGACGCCAGGATCGCCTGGATTCAGCCTCGTCCACGACTACAACCTGACGTCGGTGATCAGCTCGGCAGAGAAGATCACCTCGGCGCTGCCGGACTCGAACGGCCTCTTGTGGTTCGTGACCAAGACCGACGGTGTCGTCGGGACGCTCAACCTCGCGACCGGCGCGATCCATGCGATCCACCTCGGCAACGGCTCGGGCGGGGAGATCGAGAACTCGTTCGCGACCGACCAGAACGGCGGCGTGTACATCGCCACCAACCGTGAGCTGTACCGGTTCGGCGCCGGCGCTGGAGGCGTCCCGCGGGCCGTCTGGCAGGTGAAATATCCGAACAGCGGCGAGTCGAAGCCCGGGCAGGTCGACGACGGCACGGGCACGACCCCGACGGTGATGCCGGGCGGCTACGTGAACATCACCGACAACGCCGACCCGATGGACATCATGGTCTACCGGACCGCCACGCACCCGTTCAGATGGGTGCGCAAGCACGGGCACCGCCGCCGGGTCGCGCTTCCGCGGCAGGTCTGCAAGTTCCCGATCTTCAACAAGGGCTCGAGCGCCGACGAGAACTCGATCATCGCCGCGGGCCGCTCGATGATCGCCGAGGACAACTATGGCTACACGGGCCCGACCTCGATCGAGGACAAGACCACCGCGCCCGGGATCGTGCGGGTCGACCTGAACGCGAACGGCAAGGGCTGCCACAGGGTCTGGAGTACGAGCGCCGTCGCGACGCCGACGGTCGTCTCGAAGCTCGCGCTCGCGACCGGGCTCCTCTACACGTATACGGTCGACGCGAACAACGACTGGTACTGGACCGCGCTCGACTTCCGCACCGGCAAGGTCGTCTACAAGTCCTACGCGGGCACCGGCATCGGCTACAACAACAACTACGCCGGGATCTCGATCAGCCCGAGCGGCGCCGAGTACCTCGGGTCGCTCAGCGGGATCGTGTCGATGCGCGACGGGGGCTGATCGGCTTAACGCGAAATCTTCTCCGCCGGCCCCGTGCGCTGACTACGCTTGACGCGGGGCCCACGAAAAGGAGAGAGAGAATGGCGGTAGAGCCTGAGAACGTCGAAGACCTGCAGACCGTGTCGCTGCGGTCCGGGGCAACCAACGACGCAGCCTGGATCGGAGGCTACTTCTCATACGGCGGGAAGAAGGCCGAACAGTCGTGCACGATCTACTTCGCGATCCCGCCGGGCGACCGCCTCGGCAAGCACGCCGACACGGCCGAGGAGACCCAGTACATCCTGTCCGGCAGCGGCGACCTGCTGCTCGACGAGGGGTCCAAGCCGGTCAAGCAGGGCGACGTGTTCGTGCTCACCGAGGGCACCCAGCACGACCTCCACAACACCGGCTCCGAGAACCTCTGCATCCTCGCGTTCTTCTCGAAGCCGCAGGTCGAGCAGCACTGGGACATCGAGACCTGGCCGCCCGACAACTCGAAGGTGACGGGCTCGCCGAACCGGGGCTAGGCGGGCCCCCGCTGCGCCAGTCGCGGGCACGTTTGTTGCGAACGTTCGCCCGACGCCCGAGTCCGCAACGAAAGTGCCCGCAGCGGGCGCTTTCGTTGCACTCGCCGGCGGAACCGCTGAGAGTGCAACGAGAGTGCCGTGCCGGTGGCTGAGCTGAGCTGAGGCTGAGTTGAGCTGAGCTGAGCTGAGCTGAGCCGATCGTCTCGTCGGAGCTCAGACCTCAGCCGGCGTCGAACGCGGCTGCGACTTCGGCCACCGTCGGACGGCGGTCGAGGTCGAGCAGTTGCTCGCCGGAGCTCCAGCCCACGAGCCGCTCGACGCCGCCGCCTGAGACCGCGAATACGTCCCCGGTCGCGGTGCAGCCCGCGCTCGCGAGGTAGGCGACCAGCGGCGAGACGTTGCCCGGGTCCATCCGGTCGAACTTTTCGGGATCGTCGGGCTCGGCCATCATCTCCTCGAGCCCGGGGGTCTGGACCGTCATCCGCGTGCGCGCGCCCGGAGCGATGCAGTTGACGCGCACGCCGTAGCGGCCGAGCTCGGCCGCCGCCAGCTGCGTCATCGCGGCGATCCCGGCCTTCGCGGCCGCGTAGTTGATCTGGCCGAGATTCGGCAGCGTCAGCCCCACCGGCGAGGCGGTATTGACGACCGCGGCGTCGAAGCTCTCGCCGGCCTTCGAGCGCTCGCGCCAATGGGCGGCCGCGTGGCGCAGGGTGCAGAAATGCCCGCGCAGGTGCACCCGGATGACCCCGTCCCACTCATCCGGCGACATGTTGATCAGGAACCGGTCGCGGAGGATCCCAGCGTTGTTGATCAGCACGTCGAGCCGGCCGTAGCGCTCGATCGTGGTTGCGATCAGCCGGCCGGCGCCGGTGAAGTCGGCGACGTCCTCTCCGTTGGCAAGCGCCTCGCCGCCCGCGGCCTGGACCTCGTGCTCGACCTGCTGCGCCGGCGCCGCGTCCTCGCCGAGACCGTGCCAGTCGCCGCCGAGGTCGTTGACCACCACCGTCGCGCCCTCGGCCGCGAACAGCAGCGCGTGCTCGCGGCCGATGCCGCGGCCCGCGCCGGTGATGACTGCTACGCGGCCGTCGAGGATGCCCACGCGCAGACCTTATGCGAACCCGTCAGTCGTCGCGCGGAGGGCGCTGGAACACGACCCGCTTGAGCTCGGTCAGGCTGCTGCCGCCGAGCCGCAGGACCGTTTGGAAGCCCTCGCTGCCGAGCTCGCCTGCGTCGACGGCCCGGCGAAGCTCGTCGAGGCCCGGACGCTCCTCCTCGAGCACCCGATCGCGCGCGGTCTCAATCAGGATCAGGTGCCGCGGACGCTTTTCGCCGTGAGCGAGGCGGACGAGCCGTTCACGCTCGTCCGGGTCGAAACCCCGAATCGCCACGACAACGCTCTGACCCGCCTTGAGTCGCTTCAGGATCGCTACGTCGAGCAGCTCGCGAGATCGTGCGTCGATCTCGTCGGCCCCGACACGGCCATCGAGCAGGGCGTGGACCTTCGACAGGGAGAGCACCGCGCCGCGTTCCTCGACGACGCGTTCGGCGAACCGGTCGGGCTCCGTCGCCGCGGCGCCGACGATCAGCACCAGGCTGCCGGGGGAGTAGCGAAGGCGATCCGAGGGACGCAGGACGCGCGATCGCACCGACACGTTTGCCGGCCGCGGCGGCGCTCCATCGCGGCGCGGTCGCTCGGAGGACCATCCGGTCCGCTCGTCGGAGCCGATTCTCACGCTGCGCGGGGGAGTCTGGTCTGGCATCTGGCACCCATCATCACGGACCGGGCAGATTCACGCGCTGCCCCTCGGTTTGCTACGGCTTGCCGCGAAGCAGCAGCGTGCGCATGTGGTCGAAGTCGGCGTCGCTGAACTCCATGCGGGTCGGCTCGGTCGATTCGATGAAGTCAATCAGCGTGTGGGCGAAGCGCACCGGTTCATGCAGCTGGGGAAAGTGACCGGCATCCTCGAAGATCTCGAGGCGGCTGTTGGGCAGTCCGCGGCTGGCCACCATCGCGTGTTCGACCGGGATCAACGGATCCTGGGCGCCCCAGATGATCAGCGACGGGACCAATGCCGCCAGGTACAGCCGGTCGGTCGCGCTCACGCGCTGGCCGCCGATGTCGAGCACGGCCCGCAGGGTGTGGATGAACGCCTGCCGGGCGCCGGCGTCGGCCAGCGAGCCATAGCCCCGCGCCATCTCCCCGAGGTCGGTGCCGGCCCGCAGACCCAGCCGGCCGAGCAAGCCCCCAACCGCACCGCCGAGGCCGAGCAGGCGCTCGTGCGCGATCAGTGGGAGCACGACCTCTGAGCCGGGCAGCGTCGCGGCTCGGAGCATCGGATGCACCTCGCGCCCGAGGCCCCCGCTCGAGACCAGCACCAGCCGCTCGGCGAACGGGGGGTACTCGTACGCGAACTGCATCGCCACGCCGCCGCCGAGCGAGTGTCCGACCACCGTGGCGCGCCGGTGCCCGAGCGCAACCAGCATGTCGCGCACGCTGGCGGCGTACGCGCCGAGCGAGTAGTCCCCGCGCGGCTTGGCGGACTCCCCATGTCCCAGGAGGTCGGGCGCGATGACGGTGTAGCGCTCGGCCAGCAACGGAGCGACCTGGTCCCACTGGGCCGCGCAACCCACGATGCCGTGGATCAGCAACACCACGGGACCGCCGTCACCGGCTGTCCGGTAGCTGACCCGGTGACCGTGGAGGATGATCTCGCGTTCGGTCGGCTGCAGCCCAGCGAGGCTGGGCCGCCGGCGCTGGGAGGAGGCTGAGGTGCTGATCGTCGCGATGCTCATAAGTACCCCCTCGGGCGCCTGCGGTCACGCCTCACTGGGGATGATCCATGCGCTGGTCGAGCGGCTCGGTGCTCGCCTGGACGCGCAATACCCGCCCGATCACCAGCCGGCTGATGAGTGTGGCGGCGGCCGGCCTCGAGGCTACTTGAGCTCGGCCGAGGTCTTCCCGAGCAGCTGGCGGGCGACGATCAGCTGCTGGATCTGCTGGGTGCCCTCGAAGATGTCGAGGATCTTGACGTCGCGGGCCCACTTCTCGAGCAGCTCGCCCTCGCCGTAGCCGATCGACCCCGCGAGCGCGACGCAGCGCAGGGCGACGTCGGTCCCGACCCGGCCGGCCTTGGCCTTCGCCATCGACGCCTGCAGCGAGTTCGGCTTGCGGTTGTCGGCCATCCAGGCGGCGCGCAGCGTCAGCAGCCGCGCGGCCTCCCAGTCGGACTCCATCGAGATGAACTCGGCGGCGGCCGCCGGCTGGGCGTGGGGAGGGCGGTCGTAGTCGATCTCGATCCCGGCCTCGGCGAGCAGCTCGCGGGTGCGGTCGAGACACGCGCGCGCGACCCCGATCGCCATCCCCGCGACCAGCGGCCGCGTGTTGTCGAACGTCTGCATCACGCCGGCGAACCCGCGCTTGGCCTCGATCTCGGGGCTGCCGAGCAGGTTCTCCTTCGGCACCCGGCAGTCGTCGAGCACGAAGTTGGCGGTGTCCGAGGCGCGGATCCCGAGCTTGTGCTCGAGCCGGTCGAGCTTCAGTCCGGGGTTGTCGCGCTCGACGACGAACGACTTGATCGCCGCGCGGCCCTTGCTCGGGTCGAGCGACGCCCACACCACGATCAGGTCGGCGCGGTCGCCGGAGGTGACGAAGATCTTCTCGCCGTTGAGGACGTACTCCTGCTCGTCCTCGTCCCAGCGGGCGGTGGTACGGATCGCGGCGGAGTCGGAGCCGGCCTCGGGCTCGGTGATCGCCATCGCCGCCCACTTGCCGCCGAAGCGCTCGAGCTGCTCCTCGTCGGCGACCGCGGCGATCGCGGCCTGGCCGAGGCCCTGGCGCGGCATCGTCAGCAGCAGCCCGACGTCGCCCCAGCACAGCTCGGTCAGACCGAGCAGGGTCGCCATGTTCGAGCCGTTGCGGTTGCCGTCTTCGGACTTCGGCTCCGAGCCGTTGCCCGCTGCCGCCGCCGACCGCGCCGGCGCCCGCGCCGGCGGGGTTCGAGCCCTCGATCACCGCGGCGAGCATGTCGAGCTCCTTCGGGTACTCGTGCTCGGCGAGGTCGTACTTGCGCGAGTTCTTGCGGAAGATCTCGATCGCGACCATGTGCGCCTGGTCGACGAGCTGCTCGAACTGCTTTGGGACCTCGAGGTTGATCATCAGACGAGCAGCGCCCCTTCCATCACGCCGGCGGCGCGCAGATCGCGGTACCAGCGCTCGACCGGGTGCTCCTTGACGTAGCCGTGGCCGCCGAGCAGCTGCACGCCGTCGGAGCCGATCGCGATCCCGCGCTCGGCGCACAGCCGCCGGGCGAGCGTCGCCTCGCGGGCGAACTCGAGCCCCTGGTCGACGCGGCTGACCGCCCGGTAGGTCGCGAGGCGCATCCCGTCGAGCTCGATCGCGATGTTCGCGACCGTGAACGCCACCGCCTGGCGGTTCGAGATCGGCTCCCCGAACGCACGGCGCTCGTTGACGTACGGGACCACGTAGTCGAGCACGGCCTGGCCGGTGCCGACCGCGACCGCGCACCAGCCGAGCCGGCCGAGCTGGACGCACTCGGAGTAGACGGCGGGGTCGCCCTCGCCGAGCAGCGCGCCGGCGCCGGAGCTTCACGTCCTTCGAGGATCAGGCTGCCGGTCGCCGCCGCGCGGACGCCCATCGCGGGCTCGGGCTCGACGCTCGAGCCCGTCGGTCTTCGACTCGACGATGAACAGCGCCGGGCCGCGGCCCTCGAGCTCGGCGGCGACGATGAACAGCTCATCAACGCTGGCGCGCGGGACCAGCGACTTGGCGCCGTCGAGCACGTAGCCGCCGTTCGCCTCGCGCGCCGTTCGTGGTCAGCTCGAACGGGTCGAACAGCGCCCGGCGCTCGAGCATCGCGAGCGCGGCGGCCGGCGGGGTCGTCGCCGACGAACTCGTGCAGGTAGGTGGCCTGCTGGTCGGCGTCGCCCCACAGGCTGAGCGCGGTCGCGACGCCGGCCGGCGCCAGGCACGCGACCGCGATTCCCATGTCACCCTGGGCGAGCGCCTCGCTCATCAGCGCGGAGGTGACCGCGGAGCGCTGCTCGACGGCGCCGCCGAGCTCCTCCGGCACGCCGACCATCGTCAGCCCGAGCTCGTTGGCCTGGGCCAGCAGCTGCTCGGGAGCCTCGCAGCCCGCGTCGGCCTCCTGCGCCGCGGGGCGGAGCTTCGCCAGCGCGAAGTCGCGCACCGAGTCCTGGAGCATCTGCTGCTCCTCGTCGGGGGTGACGTCGAACAGGTCGGTGCGCCCGGCCTCGGGCTGGCGCGCCGGGCCGGAGCGCTTCTGCGCGGCCGCGAACGTGCGGCCGGCGCTGGCGGCGGTCCGCGCGGTCGTCTTCGACGCGCCGAGCAGGAACCGCTCGGTCGGCTCGCGCAGCCCGAGCCGGTCGAGCAGGTCCGGAGGCCGCCAGCCGGTTCAGCGCGCGCAGGCCGACGGCCATCCCCCGCTCTGCCAGGTTCTGCGTCGGCGCCATCGCTGCGGAGTAACCATAGTGAACGTGACATCATTTGGTGTCACCATCCGGCAAACGCCTTGTATACGGCAGGCAGTCTTATGGCGCTCTTACGCTGAGCGCCGTCATCCTCTGAAGCGTGCGCGTACTGATCGCCGAGGATGAGCGGCGGCTTGCCGATGCGATCGCCCGCGGCCTCCGGCGCGAGGGGATGGCGGTCGACCTGGCGCCGGACGGGACCGATGCGCTGATCAAGGCGCGGGTGATCCGCTACGACGTGCTGGTGCTCGACCGCGACCTTCCCGGTGTCCACGGCGACGAGGTCTGCCGGACGGTGCGCGACGAGCGTCCCGAGACGGGGATCCTGATGCTGACCGCCGCCGGAACGCTCGACGACGTCGTCGAGGGGCTGTCGCTCGGCGCCGACGACTACCTGCCGAAGCCGTTCCGGTTCGCCGAGCTGGTCGCGCGGATCCGCGCGCTCGGGCGGCGCTCGCTGCCGAGCCGGCCGCCGGTGCTGACGCACGGCGACATCGAGCTCGACCCGGCGCGCCGCACGCGTCACCCGCGCGGGCGGCGACGTTCGCCTCGCGCGCAAGGAGCTCGGCCGTGCTCGAGGCGCTGATGGCGGCCGACGGCGCGACCGTCTCCGCCGAGGAGCTGCTCGAGCGCGTGTGGGACGACCAGATCGACCCGTTCACCAACGTCGTGCGGATGACGATCATGACGCTGCGGCGCAAGCTCGGCGACCCGCCCGTGGTCGAGACGGTGATCGGGGTCGGCTACAGGCTCGCGTGATGCGCTGGCCGGCGCCCACGATCCGGCTGCGCCTGACTGTCCTCTACGGGGTCGTGTTCCTGATCACCGGCGCGGTGCTGCTGACGCTCGGCTACCTGCTGGTACGCCACAACCTCAACGCGGGCGCCAACTTCCGCGAGGTCCGCCAGCAGCTGCAGAGACTCGGGCTGGTGCCGCCGGCGGGTACGCCGCCGTTCGGCAACTCGTTCAGGTTCGCTCCGGGATCGCCGGAGGCGCGCGTGGCCGTCGGCGGTCCACGCGCAGCTGCGCAGCGACGCACTGCACCGGCTGCTGGTCGAGTACCTGCTCGCGCTGGGCGCGATGACGATCGTCTCGGTCGTCGCCGGGTGGCTGCTCGCGGGGCGCGCGCTGCGGCCGCTGCGGCAGATCACCGGCACCGCGCGGCGCGTCTCCGGCGAGAACCTCGGCGAGCGGATCGCGCTCGAGGGTCCCGCGGACGAGCTCAAGGAGCTCGCCGACACGTTCGACCGGATGCTCGAGCGGCTCGACCACGCGTTCGCGAGCCAGCGCCACTTCGTCGCCAACGCCTCGCACGAGCTGCGGACTCCGCTCGCGATCATGCGCACCGAGGTCGACGTCGCGCTCGCCGACCCCGACGCCAGCCAGACCGAGCTGCGCGAGATGGGCGAGGCCGTCCGCGAGACGATCGACCGCTGCGAGCGGCTGATCGAGAGCCTGCTCGTGCTGGCGCGCAGCGAGGCCGCCACGGGCGGGAGGAGGAGGTCGACCTCGCCGCGCTCGCGGGCGACTGCATCACCGACCTGCGCGCGCGGGCGGAGGAGCTCTCGGTCGAGATCCGCGACGACTCGAGCCGGCGTGGACGCGCGGCGCAGCGCCAGCTGCTCGAGCGGATGATCGCCAACCTGATCGACAACGGGATCCGCTACAACGAGCGCCGGCGGTCACGTCGACGTCTCGCACGCAGACCGCGGCAGGGGCAGCGATCGAGCTGACGGTGCGCCAACGGCGGCCGGCGGATCGAGCCAGCGCAGGCGCAGGCGCTGACCGAGCCGTTCAGGCGCCTGGACCGCGGCAGCGGCGGGCTCGGGCTGGGGCTGTCGATCGTCCATTCGGTCGTCGTCGCGCACGGCGGCACGACCGAGCTGCGGGCCGCCCGAGGACGGCGGTCTGAGGTCGTGATCACGCTGCCCGCCGCGCTCCGGCCGGCCGGGCGCGCTCCAGGTTCGGGCTCGTCCGGCTTCGTAAGTGAACGGCAAGGAGCGCTTACGGAGAGCTGACGGTTGGGGCGCTACAACGCTTGCGAGCGACCAGCGATCGGAGGATCGGAGTTGTCTAAGTCTGTTTTCACGCGCATGAACGTGCGGCGCGTGCTCACCATCTGCCTGGCGGCCGACTCGCGCTCGGCGCCACCGCTCGGCGCGTGCGGCTCGTCGAGCTCGTCGAACTCGTCCGGCGAGCGCAACGCGGCGCCCAATTCCAGGCGCGGCTGAACCTCGCCAAGTGCTTCCGAGCGCACGGCATCAACGTGCCCGATCCGTCCCCCGGCGGCGGGCCGGCCGGTGGTCGGCGGGCATCTGCCGAGTACTGCGCCAGTACCCCAAGCCCAGGTCAACGCCGCGCTTCAGGCCTGCCGCAGTACTTCGCCAAGGCGTTCCCGCGGTTCAACCTGACGCCGGCACAGCGGGCGCAGGTCCAGCAGCAGCTGGTCAAGTTCGCCGAGTGCATGCGCTCGCACGGGGTCAACGTCCCCGACCCGACGTTCAACGGCAGCGGCAGCGGCCGCGGCTTCGGGTTCGGCGGGCGATTCCGCTCGATCGACCGCAACAGCCCCGCGTTCCAGTCCGCGCTCAAGGCGTGCCAGAGCCTGCGGCCGCGGTTCGGGCGCGGGGCCGGCGGCCGGCGGTCCCG
The DNA here is from genome assembly GCA_963770735.1 of uncultured Solirubrobacterales bacterium. GTDB lineage: Bacteria > Actinomycetota > Thermoleophilia > Solirubrobacterales > Solirubrobacteraceae > Palsa-465. Next base: position 235,509 of record CAVYRB010000005.1, read on the forward strand.
GCAGCGGAGGCGGGGCCGGCGCCTGAGGCGGTGGCGGCGGTGGCGGCGGTGGCTGAGCGGCTGCGCTCTCGCGGGCTCGCTCGCCGCGGCGGGCGCGGTGGCCGCGCTCGCCTGGTCACCGGGGTGATCGTCGGCGCGACGGCGCCCGGCTCGAGCAAGGGCGCAAGCCAGCCGAAAGTCGCGGGCTCGGCGACCGTCCAGCGCCGCGACCTGGTCGCGACCGACACCGAGTCGGGGACGCTCGGCTACGCCAACCCGCAGACCGTCTACAACCGGCTCAGCCGGCACGATCACGTGGCTGCCGGCGGTCGGGCAAGCTGATCAAGCCGGGCGGCACGCTGTACAAGGTCGACAACGCGCCGGTGGTGCTGTTCGACGGCACCACGCCGGCGTACCGCGACCTCACGCTCCGGCGTCACCGACGGCCCCGACGTCGGCGAGCTGAACGCGAACCTGGTCGCGCTCGGGTTCGACCCGAGCCACGCAGATCACCGTCAACGACACCTGGCAGGACGCGACCACCGCCGCGGTCGAGCGGTGGCAGGGCGCGCACGGCCAGACCGAGACCGGCGCGATCACGCTCGGGCAGGTCGTGTTCCTGCCCGGGTCGCAGCTGATCACCTCGGTCGACACGGTGCTCGGCTCGACCGGCGGCAGCAGCTCCGGCGGTCCGGGTCCGGTCGGCGGTTCCGGCACCGGCGCCGCGAGCTACACGACGTCGGGCTCGACACCGAGTTCGTCAGCCTCACCACGACCAAGTCCGACGACGACCAGCCGGCCGCGATGCGGCCACCGGGGCCACCGGCCCCGACCGGACCGAGCGGACCGACGAAGAAGTCCAATCCTGCGAAGAACGGCTCCGGCGCGGCCTCGGCGGACGGGTGCCGCGAGACGCGGTTCCGCGGACGAGTGCGGGAGGCCGGGGCTGGCGGCGCTGACCCCGCTGCTCAAGGCCGAGACTGCCGAGCTCAAGCAGCAGCGGGGCTCGTCCTCGGGCGGCGGGTCGGCGGCTCCGGCGGGCGGCGGCGGCGCGCCAGCGGGTCGCGGCGGCGGCGCCTCGGTTCGGCGGCGGCGGCGGCGGCGGGGCGGCGGGGCCGGCTCGGCCGGCACCGGCTCCGGATCGGGTCGGGTCGGGCGGCGCGGCGACGCGCGCAGGCGATCCTCCAGACCACCTCGACCCAGGAGGTCGTGACCGTCCAGCTCGACGCGACCAAGCAGAGCGAGGCGGTCGTCGGCGAGCCGGTCACCGTCGAGCTGCCCGACGGCAGCACCGTGAACGGCAAGATCACGCAGGTCAGCCCGGTAGCCCAGAGCTCGTCGAGCGGTAGCGGCAGCGGCTCGGGTCCAGCTGGCCGCGGGTCCGGGCGGCAACGGGTCGAGCACGCCGTCGGCGACGATCCCGGTGACGATCACGCTGAGCGGCCGCTCGCACGCCCGCGGGCTCGACCAGGCGGCGGTCAGCGTCAACTTCGCCCAGCAGAAGGCGAGCAACGTGCTGTCGGTGCCGGTGACCGCGCTGATCGCGACGCAGGGCGGCGGATACGCGGTCCAGGCAGGCCGCGGCGCCGCACACGCTGATCGCCGTGACGCCCGGGCTGTTCGCCGCCGGCTACGTCCAGATCTCGGGCTCGGGGGTATATCCGGGGCTCGAGGTGACCGACTCGCAGGGATGACCGTGCCGGCGCTGCGGCTCCGCGACGTCGTCAAGGAGTACCCAGGCGGCGTGCAGGCGCTACGCGGGGTGAGCGTCGAGATTCCCGCCGGCGATCAGGTCGCGGTGGTCGGCCCGTCGGGCTCGGGCAAGACCACGATGCTGACCGTGCTGGGCACGCTCGAGCGCCCGACCAGCGGAGCGGTCGAGGTCGCGGGCCGCGACGTGGTCGCGGCATCGGACGTCGATCTGGCGGGGCTGCGCGCGTTCGAGATCGGGTTCGTGTTCCAGGGGTTTCACCTCCAGGACGCGATGAACGCGCTCGACAACGTCGCCATCGGGCATGCTCTACACGGGCGCGCCGGTGCGCGAGCGTCGCGAAGCCGCGCGCATCGCGCTCGAGCGAGTCGGCCTCGGCAAGCGCCTCACGCACCGGCCGCAGCAGCTGTCGGGCGGCGAGCGCCAGAGGGTCGCGATCGCCCGCGCGATCGCCAAGAACCCGGTGATCATCCTCGCCGACGAGCCGACCGGGAACCTCGACTCGCGCTCCGGGGACGAGGTGCTGGCGCTGCTGCACGGGCTCGCCGCCGACGGGGCGTCGCTCGTGCTGATCACCCACGACGAGAAGATCGCGGGCGGGTTCGCCCGGCGGGTCCAGATGCGCGACGGCGAGATCGTCGAGGACGAGCTGCAATGACCGCGACCTCGGTGCCACTACCCGGCGGCGCCCGCAAGGGCGCCCCGCGCGAGCCCGAGACGGCGCGGCTGCCCCCGCACGAGCTGCTCTCGATCGCCTTCCAGGGGCTGCGGACCCGGCGGCTGCGCGCGTCGCTGTCGGCGCTCGGGATCGCGATCGGGATCGGCGCGATGGTCGCGGTCGTCGGGATCTCCGCCTCGAGCCAGGCAAACCTGCTCTCGACGATCGACAGCCTCGGTACGAACCTGCTGACGGTCGCGCCCGGCCAGACGTTCCTGGGTTCGAACGAGGTGCTCCCGGACACGTCGGTGCCATCGATCCTGCACATGTCAAATGTGCAGAACGCCGCGGCCGTCTACCAGGTGCAGAACGCGAACGTGCTGCGCACTCCGTACGTCCCGTCCGAGCAGACGGGCGGGATCGGGGTCGACGCGGCCAATCCGGGGCTGCTCAGGGCGCTCAGCGACACGATGGCCTCCGGCCACTTCCTGAACGCCAGCAACCAGAGCTTCCCGACCGTCGTGCTCGGCGCCCAGGCCGCGAGCATCCTCCAGATCCCGAGCGCGACCGGGCACATCCAGCTGTACCTTGGCGGGAGCTGGTTCACGGTTGTCGGGATCATGAAGCCGGCGCTGCTCGATCCGAACCTCGACACGACCGTGTTCGTCGGGCTGCCGGTCGCCGAGCGGTTGTTCCAGGCGCAGCCCAACCCCTCGGAGATCTATGTCCGCACCAACCCGGACAACGTCACCTCGGTCTCGAACCTGCTCGCGCCCACGGCCGACCCGCAGAACCCCGATGGGGTGCAGGTCAGCCGCCCGTCCGATGTGCTTGAGGCGCGGGCGGCGGCGAAGGGCCAGTTCACGACGCTGTTGCTGGGGCTTGGCGCGGTGGCGCTGCTGGTGGGCGCGATCGGGATCGCGAACATCATGGTGATCAGCGTTTTGGAGCGCCGGGGGGAGATCGGCCTGCGGCGCGCGCTCGGCGCGACGCGCAGGCACATCACGATCCAGTTTCTGGCTGAGTCGGCGCTGCTGGCGGCGCTCGGCGGGATCGCCGGGCTGCTGCTCGGCGCGATCGCGACGCTCGTGTACGCGGTGGCGCGCGGCCAGCCGTGGGTGGTCCCGCTGTACGCGCTGATCGCGGCGCCGGTCGCCGGGTTTGCGATCGGGGCGCTCGCGGGGCTGTATCCCGCATCGAAGGCGGCCCGCCTCAGTCCCACCGAGGCGCTGCGCTCCACATAGCCCCCTGCTCGGCCCGTGGCGGCGCGCCCCGTAACCGGCGCTGTTCCGTTGCTGTAACCCGCGGTCGCGTACCACTTCCCTCGATCGAGGTAGCTGGTGTCACGGCTCATCAACCTGAACAGAGAACGCCCGCGCCGGTCTGCGGCGGCGGCGCTCGTGGCGATCGGGGTCGCGGTACTCGCGATCGTCGCCGTCGTGATCGTCGACTCACCCGGCTCGAGCAAGGGTGCGAGCCAGCCGAAGGTCGCAGGCGCCGCGACGGTGCAGCGGCGCGACCTGGTCGAGACCGACACCGAATCCGGCACGCTCGGCTACGCCGACCAGCAGATGGTCTACGACCGGCTCGGCGGCACGATCACCTGGCTGCCGGCGGTGGGCCAGCAGATCAGCCCCGGACAGGCGCTGTACAAGGTCGATAACGCACCGGTGATCCTGTTCGACGGCTCGACCCCGGCCTACCGCGACCTGGCTCCGAGCGACAGCGACGGTCTCGACATCCTCGAGCTCAACCGGAACCTGGTGAAGCTCGGCTTCGCCGACGGCCAGGTCGCCGTCAACAACACATGGCAGGCCGGGACGACCGACGCCGTCGAGCGCTGGCAGGGGTCGGTCGGCGCGACCGAGACCGGCACGATCAAGCTCGGACAGGTCGCGTTCCTCCCCGGAACTCAGCTGATCTCGTCGGTGTCGACGGTGCTCGGCTCAAACGGGCAGTCGAGCGGCTCCGGATCTGGATCGACCGGCTCCGGCGCCACGGGCAACACGGCTTACGACACCCCGGTCGGCTCCCACTCCGAGTTCGTCTCCCTGACCAAGCCCGCGACCAAGGGTCCGACCGGTCCCACCGGACCGGCCGGACCCACCGGCTCGAGCCACAAGCGCCAATCCAAGACGAACGCGGAGCTGCGGGCGCTGACCGCGTTGCTCGAGGCGGAGCTCGCGGAGCTGCGGGCCCGAGGCAGGGGGACCCCGAGCGGCGGCGGCTCGGGGTCGAAGAGCGGCTCGTCGTCGACGGGGCCGTCGAGCCAGGGCCACGGGTCGGGGAACTCTGGCGCCGGTTCCGGTTCCGGCGGCGGATCGGGCTCCGGCTCGGGCTCTGGCGGCGGATCGGGCGCCGGTTCCGGTTCCGGCGGCGGATCGGGCTCCGGCGGCTCGAACGCCGAGGCCGTGATGAAGACAACCTCCACCCAGGTGGTCGTGACGGTCAACCTCGACGCGACCAAGCAGAGCGAGGCGGTCGTGGGCGAGCCGGTCACGGTCGAGCTTCCGAACGGAAGCACCGTCGACGGCAAGATCACCGAGGTCAGCCCGGTCGCGCAGAGCTCGTCCGGGTCCGGGTCCGGCTCCGGCGGCTCCGGCGCCGGCGGCGGCTCAGGCGGTGGCTCCGGTAACGGATCCGGCAGCTCGTCCGCCGTGATCCCGGTGACGATCACGCTCAGCGGCCACACGCACGTCCGCGGGCTCGACCAGGCCGCGGTCAGCGTCAACTTCGCTCAGCAGAAGGCGAACAACGTCCTGTCGGTCCCGGTGACGGCGCTGATCGCGACCCAGGGTGGTCGCTACGCGGTCCAGGAGGCCGCCGCGCCGCACTCGCTGATTCCGATCACCCCCGGGTTGTTCGCCGCCGGCTACGTGCAGATCTCGGGGTCGGGTATCTACCCGGGGCTGCAGGTGACGGACTCGCAGGGATGAATGGTGTAGCGCTCGCGCTGCGCGACGTCGGCAAGGAGTACCCCGGCGGCGTCCATGCGCTGCGCGGGGTCACGATCGAGATACCGGCCGGCGACAGGGTTGCGGTGGTCGGGCCGTCGGGGTCGGGAAAGACGACGATGCTGACCGTGCTTGGCACGCTCGAGCGGCCGAGCACCGGCGCGGTCGAGGTCGCCGGCCGCGATGTGGTCGCGGCATCGGACGTCGATCTGGCGGGGCTGCGCGCGTTCGAGATCGGGTTCGTCTTCCAGGACTTCCATCTGCAGGACACGATGACCGCGCTCGACAACGTCGCCACCGGGATGCTGTACACCGGCGCGCCCGTGCGCGAGCGACGCGAGGCCGCGCGGGCCGCGCTCGAGCGGGTCGGCCTCGGACACCGGCTCGACCACAGGCCGCGGCAGCTATCGGGGGGCGAGCGCCAGCGCGTCGCGATCGCGCGCGCCGTCGCCAAGCGCCCGGTGATCATCCTCGCCGACGAGCCGACCGGGAACCTCGACTCCCGCTCGGGAGCGGAGGTGGTCGCGCTCCTGCACGAGTTGGCGGAGGCACCGCGCTCGGACGGCGCGGCCCGCGCGTCGCTGGTACTGATCACCCACGAGGAGCGGATCGCCGGCACGTTCCCGCGCCGGATCCAGATGCACGATGGCGAGATCGTGGGGGACGAGCAGCAGTGACCGTCGCCGCCGTCGCCGAGGTCGCACGCCTCCCTCCGCACGAGCTGCTGTCGATCGCGTTCGGAGGACTGCGCACGCGGCGGCTGCGCGCGTCGCTGTCGGCGCTCGGGATCGCGATCGGAATCGGCGCGATGGTCGCGGTCGTCGGGATCTCAGCCTCGAGCCAGGCGAACCTGCTCGCGACGATCGACAGCCTCGGCACGAACCTGCTGACGGTCGCTCCCGGCCAGACGTTCCTCGGTAACAACGAGGTGCTGCCCGACACGTCCGTGTCGATGATCCTGCACATGCCGAACGTGCTGAACGCCGCCGCCGTCTACCAGGTCCGGAGCGTCAACGTGCTGCGTAGCCCGTACGTGCCGGCCGAGCAGACAGGTGGGCTCGCCGTCGACGCGGCCGACCCCGGACTGATGCGGGCGCTCAGCGACCAGATGGCCTCCGGGACGTTCCTGAACGCGAGCAACCAGAGCTTCCCGACCGTCGTGCTCGGCGCCCAGGCGGCCAGCATCCTCCAGATCCCGAACGCGAACGGCCACATCCAGGTCTACCTCGGGAACACCTGGTTCACCGTCGTCGGGATCATGAAGCCGGCGCTGCTCGATTCGGACCTCGACACGACCGTGTTCATCGGGTTGCCGGTCGCCGAGCGGCTGTTCAACGTAAAGCCGAACCCCGATGAGATTTACGTACGCGCAAACGAGAACGACGTGACCGGCGTGTCGAGCCTGCTGGCGCCGACCGCCGACCCCCAGAACCCCGACGGCGTGGAGGTCAGCCGCCCGTCCGATGTGCTCGAGGCGCGAGCGGCGGCGAAGGGCCAGTTCACGACGCTGCTGCTGGGGCTCGGCGCGGTCGCGCTGCTCGTCGGCGCGATCGGGATCGCGAACATCATGGTGATCTCGGTGCTGGAGCGCCGCGGCGAGATCGGCCTGCGGCGCGCGCTCGGGCGCGACCCGCCGGCACATCACGATCCAGTTCCTCGCCGAGTCGGCGCTGCTCGCGGCGCTCGGCGGGATCGCCGGGCTGCTGCTCGGCGCGATCGCGACGCTCGTCTACGCGGTCGCACGCGGCCAGCCCTGGGTGGTGCCGCTGTATGCGCTGATCGCCGCGCCCGTTGCCGGGTTCGCGATCGGGGCGCTCGCCGGGCTGTATCCGGCCTCGAAGGCGGCTCGACTCAGCCCCACCGAGGCGCTGCGCTCCACGTAGCCCTGGGCGGAACTCGCGGCGGGTAGGACTGGCATCCCCGGGGTGCCAGAGGGCCCTCCTGAAGCGCGGGTCGTGCCGCGGTTCGCGGGGCCCGAGACGTTCGCGCGGCTACCGCGACTCGACGACGTCGGCAGCGCCGCGGTCGCGATCCTCGGCGCCCCGTTCGACAGCGGCACGTCGTACCGGCCCGGCGCGCGGTTCGGGCCCGGCGCGGTCCGCGCGGCCTCGAAGCTGCTGCGGCCCTACCACCCGGAGCTCGATGTCCATCCGTGGGGCGCGCAACAGGTCGCCGACGCCGGCGACGCCGCGATCAACCCGTTTGATCTCGAGACCGCGGTCAACGACGTCGAGCGCGCCGCTGCGACCGTGCTCGAGCGGGCCGGCCGGCTCGTGACGATCGGCGGCGATCACACGATCGCGCTGCCACTCCTGCGGACCGTCGCTGCGCGCCACGGCCCGCCGGCCCTGGTCCACTTCGACGCCCACCTCGACACGTGGGACACCTACTTCGGCGCGTCGTACACGCACGGGACACCGTTCCGGCGGGCCGCGGAGGAGGGCGTGCTCGACACCGGGCGCTCGCTCCACGTTGGTATCCGCGGACCGCTGTACGCAGGCTCTGACCTCGAGGAGGACGCCGCACTCGGGTACGCCGTGATCTCGACCGCGGGGATTTCGCGTGACGGGGTCGGGGCGCGCGGTGGAGCGGATCCGCGAGCGGGTCGGCGACCGCCCCGTATACGTCAGCGTCGACATCGACGTGCTCGACCCGGCCCACGCGCCGGGCACCGGGACGCCCGAGCCCGGCGGGCTGACGACGCGCGAGCTCCAGGAACTGCTGCGCGGCCTCGACGGCCTGCCGCTCGCCGGGGCGGACGTCGTCGAGGTCTCCCCGGCCTATGACCACGCCGAGGTGACCGCGCTCGCGGCGGCGGCCGTCGCCTACGAGCTGCTCGCACTCTCAGCGAGGTCTTAGAGACGCCTCGGAACCCCCGCGCGGAGTTCCGAGGCAACCTCTTAGGCCCCGTTTACGGGGACCTGACGGCTCAAAATCTAGGGTGCGGGACAGCCGAAATGGCTGCGACGAAGTGCGCCTCGTCGCTGCGGGACAACCCCGTGCCCCGCAAATTGAGGCCCCGGCGGCGGGCCGGGTCTCGACTCCCATCCGGTCCGCCGGCTCGGACCTCAAGCCGCGCGGGCGCGCGCGTCCCAGCACCGCTGCGATCGCGTACGCACCCGCGGCGAGCGCGATGATCGCGCTGCTCGGCGGCAGCGACGGAATCGCGTAGCTGAGCGCGATCCCGCCCCACACCGCCGCGACCGCGAGTCGCCGCCGACAGCGCGAGCCCGGCGTAGGGCCGGCCCGTCAGCCGATGCGCGGCGCCGGCGGGCGCCGCGATCAGCCCGAGCAGCAACAGCGCCCCGACGGCCTGCGTGCTCTCGGCGGTGACGACCGCGAGCGCGACCAGGAAGCCCGCGCCGAGCACCCGGACCCGGACGCCGCGCGCACGGCGAGCTCGGAGTCGAGCGTCGAGAGGAGCAGCGGCCGGAACGCGACCACGACGGCGACGCTCACGGCCAGGCCGACCAGCGCGGCGACGAGCGCCTGGCCTGATCCGAGCTCGAAGATCGAGCCGAACAGCGTGTTGGTCGCGGCGATCCCGTTGCCGCCGTGGGGCCCGGTCGCGAGCAGCGTGATCAGCAGCACGCCGATCCCCAGGATCCACGCGAACACGATCCCGATCACGGTGTCGTCGGCCGCGCCGCGCCTGCCCGAGCGCCGCCATCCCCAGCGCGACGACGATCGTCAGCGCGAACAGCCCGACGCGGACGTCGAGCCCGAGCACTGCGGCGCCGATCGCGCCGACGAACGCGACGTGGCTGAGCGCGTCGCCGGCGAACACCTGGGCGCGCAGCACGACCAGCCATCCGACCGTCCCGCACGCGAGCGCGACGAACGTCCCGGCGAGGTACGCGTTGCGGATGAACTCGTGCGCGAACATCGCTAGCCGCGCACCCGCCGGTCAGCCCGCCGCAAGCACGTACAGGCCGAACGCGAACGTCGTCGTCCAGAAGCCGACCGGGTAGGGGGAGAAGTACGCGATCCCGAGACCGAGCCACACGACCAGCAGCGCGAACACGACGCTCAGCGACGAGACTCGGAAGCGGCCGGACGGTCAGCTTCTGGGCCGCCGCCGGCGGCGCGACCAGCAGCGCGAACACGAGCAGCGCGCCCGTGATCTGGCTGGTGGTCGCGACCGCCGCCGCGAGGATCAGCAGGAAACGCGAGGTCGAGCGCCGCGACCGGGAGCCCGCTCGCGCGCGCGACCTCGCGGTCGAGCGTCGCCAGCAGCAGCGGCCGGGCGGCGAACGCGAGCGCGACCAGCGCGCCGGCGGCGATCGCGAGCAGCGTCAGCACCTGGCCGCTGCTGATCCCGAGGAACGTCCCGAACAGGAGCGTCTCTGGGCCGCCGAGCACCTGCTGGTTGAGCGACAGGAACAGGTACCCGAGCGCGAGGCCGGTCGCCTGGATCGTCCCGATCGCCGCGGTCTCGGCGCTGCGGCTCGACGCTCGCGCGCGCCCGGTGCCGCGCATCGCGAGCGCCGCCACCCCGCACGCGATGTAGTAGCCGAGCGCGGTAGGGATCCCCGCGAGCGCCGCGCCGGTCGCGCCCGGGAACGCCATCACCGAAAGCGTGTGGCCGGCGAACGCCTGGCGGCGGAGAACCACGTACCAGCCCGTCAGCGCCGCGAGCGACGGCGACGATCGTTCCCGCCTCGAGCGCGTTGACCATGAACGGGAACGCCGTCAGCTGGCGGATGTCGTCGACGATGTTGAGCGACAGCGAAGGGTTCATTCGATGCCCGGTGGCGGTCGCCGTGGTGGTGCGGGGCCTCGGGCGAGCCGACGACGACGAGCCGGCCGTCGCGCGTGCGGAGCACCTCGATCGGCGCGCCGTACAGGCTCGAGAGCGTTCTCGGCGGTGATCACCTCGTCGACCGGGCCCGCGAGCGCGTGTCCGCCGGCGAGGTACAGGACGCGGTTGAGGTAGCCGAGATCAGCGGGTTGACGTCGTGCGCGACCAGCAGCACCGCGACGCCCTCAGCGGTCGCGATCCGGCTCAGCAGCGCCGCGACCGCGACCTGGTTTGGGATGTCGAGCCCGTCGAGCGGCTCGTCGAGGATCAGCATCTCGGGCTCGCGCACCAGCGCCTGCGCGATCAGCAGCCGCTGCTGCTCGCCGCCCGACAGCTCGCCGATCGCGCGGCGCGCGTAGGCGGTGGCGCCGACCAGCTCGATCACCTCGGCGACCCGCCGGCGCTCGGCCTTGCGCCGAGCGCGGCCGCGCGGGAGTGACCGGGAACGGAATGCCCCAGCGGGTGCCCTCGAGCCCGAGCCTGACGAAGTCGACTCCGCGGATCCGCGTGGAGTGAGTCGAAGCCGTGGCGCTGCGGGAGATAGCCGATCCGCGCGCGCGCCTGCGCCGGCGGCCGGCCGAGGACGGTCGCGGGCCGCCGCGCGAGCGGCAGCGAGCCCGAGGATCGCGCGCATCAGCGTCGACTTGCCCGCGCCGTTCGGCCCGAGCACGGCCAGGAACTCGCCGCAGCTCGACCGTCAGGTCGACGTCGCTGAGGATCTCCCGGCCGCCGAGCCGGACCGCGCCGTCCGTGAGGACTCGACCGCGGGCGGCCGGTCATGTGCCCGTCGCCTGGTGCAGCGCCTGCTGCGATCCGCTCCAGCTGCGCCGACCTGCCACTGCTCGAAGCTGTCGTTCGCCGGGTCGAGCGTCTCGGTGATCGTGACGATCGGGATGTGGGCGGCCTCGCGGGCAGGCGTTCAGTCGCTGGATCGCCGGGCGTCGTGTTCTGCGAGTTGTAGATCCAGACCTTGATCCGGTGGCTACTCGATCTGGCGCTGCGTGGTGAGCGTGTCCTGCGCGCTCACGTCGGTGCCCTCGCTGATCGCCTTCATGAAGCTCGGGGGCGTGATCAGGCGCAGCTGGAGCGCCGGCGCCATGCAGCGCGAAGATGCTCTCCGAGGCGCCGACAGGGACGCCCGCATAGCGGGAGGCTGATCTGCGCGATCAGCTGGTGGTACTGCGCGAGGTCGTCGGTCTCGAAGGCCTTCAGCCGTTGGTCGAAGTAGGCGCGTCCCTCGGGTCGAGCCGCTTCAGGTCGGATGCGATCGCGTTCGCGACGGCGGTCACCTCGCCGGGGTCGTACCAGCGGTGCGGGTTGTCGCCCTCCTTCAGGCCGAACAGGCTCCCGACGGTCAGCACGACCCGGCCGGGGTGGGGTTGGCGGCCAGCAGCTTCGGCGCCCACGGGTCGTAGCCGACCCCGTTGACGATCGCGAGCTGCGCGGTTGCCAGCGTCCGGGCGTTGGCCGCGGTCGGCTCGTAGGAGTGCGGGTCCTGGCGGGGTCGACGATGATGCTCTGGACGCTGGCCTTCGAGCCGCCCACCTGCGCGGCGACGCTGCCCCAGAAGTTCTCCGCGGCGACGACGCGACTGCCGCCGGCGGCGGCGGCCGGGCCGGAGCCGCAGGCGGCGAACGCGAGTGGCGAGCAGGGCGAGCGCGGCGGCCGAGCGGGCGCGCCGCCGATGAGGCGTTGCACGGCAACCCGCCTACCAGTCACCGTGATGAGAATGAGTCTCGTTATCGCGTAGCCGCCGGTCAGCGGGTAAGCTAGGCCGCATGGATGCCGACGGAGACGATCAGCTGGACCGATCACGTCCGCCTGGTGCTGCGGCGGGCGGGGCTGCGACGGGGCGGCGCCCGCGAGCGGGTGATCGAGCTGCTGGCGAGCCAGAGCTGCGCGCTTGACCGCCGTCGAGATCGAGGACGCGCTGCGCGCGCAGGGACGCCGGACCGGGCGCGCCAGCATCTATCGGGTACTGGATCTGCTGGTCGAGCACGGGCTCGTCGAGCGCGTGGCGGTCGACCGTGACCAGGCGCGGTTCGAGCGCGTGCTTCCGAGCGGCGAGCACCACCATCACCTCGTCTGCGAGCAGCTGCGGCCGGCTGCGTGGCGTTCGACGACCCCGGGCTGGAGCGCGCGATCAGCCGCGTGTCCGCGGCGCCTCGGCGCGCGCGTCGATCACCACGAGGTGGTGCTCCGCGGCGCGTGCGGGGACTGCGACTAGTGGCGCCTACCAGGCGTCGATGAACGGCCGGCGCTTGCCCGGCCGCTTCCACCACTCGGCCGAGCCCTCGCCGAACAGCGTGCTCGATCCAGCGGCTGCTGTCGGCGGGGTCGATCACGTCGTCGATCTCGCCGTAGGCGGCCATGTTGATCCCGCCGCCGCGCTCGTAGGCGGCGGCGACCATCGCCTCGTAGGCGCGCTCGCGCTCTCGCGCGTCCTCGATCGCCTCGAGCTCGCGGCGCATCCCCAGCCGGACCGCGCCCTCGAGCCCCATCCCGCCGAACTCCGACGTCGGCCAGCCCGACGCAGAACAGCCCCGCCTTGAAGCCGCCTCCGGCCATCGCCTGAGCGCCGAGCCCGTAGCCCTTGCGCAGCACGATCGTGCCGATCGGGACTTCGAGGTTGGCGCCGGTGACGAACATCCGCGCGAAGTGGCGGACGGTGGCGGTCCGCTCGGCCGGCGGGTCCGACCATGAATCCGGGCGTGTCGCACAGCGACAGGATCGGGAGCTCGAAGGCGTCGCAGAGCTGCATGAATCGGGCCGCCTTGTCGGCTGCGTGGGCGTCGATCGCGCCGCCCAGGTGCGACGGGTCGTTGGCGATCACGCCGAGCGGCTTGCCCGCCGACGCGAGCGAGCGCGGTGACCATCCCGTGGCCGAAGCCGCGTCGGAGCTCGAGCACGTCGTCGAGCAGCGCATCGATCACCCGGCGGACGTCGTAAATGCGCTTGCGGTTGGTCGGGATCAGGTTGCTGAGCGCCGCTTGGTCCTCGGGGCCTCCGGCCGGCTCGGTCGCACCGCCGAAGTACGACAGGTAGCGCTTCGCCGCGGCGACCGCGTCGGCATCGTCCTTGACCCGGAGGTCGACGACGCCGTTCGTCCACTGCACGTCGATCGGGCCGACATCCTGCGGGCGCGAACACGCCGAGCCCGCCGCCCTCGATCATCGCCGGCCCGCCCATCCCGATGCTCGAGTCCTCGCTCGCGATCACGACGTCGCAGCAGCCGAGCAGCGCGGCGTTTCCCGGCGAAGCAGTAGCCCGACGCGATCCCGACCAGCGGCACCAGCCCGCTGAGCTGCGCGAACAGATGGAAGGCGCGGCAGTCCAGGCCGGCGACGTGCGGCCAGTCGACGTCGCCCGGCCGGCCGCCGCCGCCCTCGGCGAACAGCACCAGCGGCAGCCGGCGCCGCTCGGCGAGCTCGAACAGCCGGTCCTTCTTCAGGTGATTGCGCATCCCCTGGGTGCCGGCCAGCACCGTGTAGTCGTAGGACATCACGACCGCCGGCCGGCCGTCGATGTCGCCGACTCCGGCGACGAGGCCGTCGGCCGGAGTACGGCGGATCAGCTCGTCCTTCGACGCGGCGCGTCTGCTGCGCGGCGAAGATCAGCGGCCCGTACTCGACGAAGCTGCCGGGGTCGACGAGGTCGTCGAGGTTCTCGCGCGCGGTGCGGCGGTTCAGCGTCGTGGCGCTTGGCGACCGCCTCGGGACGGGCATCGTCGAGGCCGAGCGCGTGCCGGGCGATCACGGCGTCGAGGTCGCTGGCGCGTCCTGCTCGAGCTCGGGCGCCCGTCGTCCTGTCCGGCGCCGTCGGCGTGGCGCCGGCCTCGATCACGGCCAGCAGCTGACCCTCCTCGACCGTCTCGCCGACCGTGACCTCGACGCGGCGGACGACCCCGCCCGCCTCCGCGATCACCTCGTGCTCCATCTTCATCGCCTCGAGCACGACCAGCGCCTCGCCCTCGCCGACCGGCTCGTCGGCGCCGCGCGCGATCGCGATCACGGTACCGGCGAACGGCGCGTGGAGCTGGTGATCGTCGGGCATCGCGTCAGCCTAGCCGCGTGCGCGGCGGCAGCGCGCGGCCGGCGAGCGGCCGCCGGTAGGCGTGGCTCAGCTTCCGGCGGCGGACTTGAGCGCGCGGCGAGGATCTCCTCGGGCGGCGCGTTGTCGCCGGCGTCCTCGGACATGTGCGACCAGACGACGGTGCCGTCGGGCGCGATCACCATCGCCCCGCCGAGCTGCGCGGGATGTCCGATCGTCCGGGTCTGCGCGCGGCCGGTCGTGAGGCTCGTCAGCAGGCCCTTGGCCACGACGCGCGGGCTGATCAACTCGCTGATCGTGGCGATCTTGGCGCCGGCCGCGCTGTAGCTCTCGCGCTGCTCGTCGGCCAGAACCGTCAGCCCGATCCCCTGGCGCCGGCGGAAGTGCGCGGCATGGCGCGGAGTCAGCTGGCCGATCAACACGACGTTCGCGCCGGCCGCCTCGAACTGCTTCCGGGCGCCGTCCAACTGGACGGCGTGGGCCTTGCAATAAATTCAGCCGTAATGGCGCAACCAGATCAGGGCCGCGGGGCGGTCGCCCCAGAGGTCGCCGAGCCGGACCTTGTTGCCTTCCTGATCGGGCAGGACGATCTCGGCGAGCGCGTCCGCGCGCTGGGGCGGGTGGGACTGCTGCCGCTCGCTTGCCGCGCCGAGCATCGGAAAGAGACAATACTGCCCGGCCGATGACCGCCACCGCCCCGAAAGTGCTCTGGACGCCGTCCGAGGATCGGATCGAGCGCGCCACGCTGACCCGATACTCGCGCTGGCTCGCTGACACGCGGGGCCTGACGTTCGACTCCTACGAGGAGCTCTGGCGGTGGTCGGTGACCGAGCTCGAGGCGTTCTGGGACTCGATCGTCGAGTGCTTCGGGGTCGAGTTCGAGACCGCTTCCGAGCGGGTGCTCGGGAGCTCGGCGATGCCCGGCGCGGAGTGGTTCCCGGGGTCGCGGCTGAACTACGCCGAGCACATCTTCCGCGAGCGCGACCCGGATCGAGTGGTGCTGCGCCACGCATCGGAGCTGCGTCCGCTCGGTGAATGGACGTGGTCCGAGCTGCGCTCGCACACCGCTGCGATTGCCGCGGGGCTCCGCGCCGCGGGCGTCACCGCGGGAGACCGCGTCGCTGCCTACATGCCCAACATTCCCGAGACGCTCGCCGCGTTCCTGGCGACCGCCTCGCTCGGGGCGGTGTGGTCCTCAGCGGCGCCGGAGTTCGGGGTGCGGAGCGTGGTCGACCGCTTCTCGCAGATCGAACCGAAGGTGCTGCTGGCCGTCGACGGCTACCGCTACGGCGGTCGCGATTTCGACAAGCGCGAGGCGGTGCAGGAGATCGCCGCCGGGATTCCGTCGCTGGAGCAGGTGGTGACGTTCGGCTACCTCTCGGGCGAGGGCTGGCACGCCCCCCTCTCCGACAATTCCGGTGCATCACTGACGTTCGAGCCGGTGCCGTTCGACCACCCGCTGTGGGTGCTCTACAGCTCCGGGACCACGGGGCTGCCGAAGCCGATCGTCCACGGCCACGGCGGGATCCTGCTCGAGCAGGTCAAGAAGGGGCACCTGCATCTCGATGCCCAGCCCGACGACCGGCTGTTCTGGTTCTCGACGACCGGCTGGATGATGTGGAACTTCATCGTCGGCGTGCTGCTGACCGACGCGTCGATCGTGCTGTTCGACGGCAACCCCGGCTACCCGGACATGTCGGTCCTGTGGCAGCTGGCGGAGGACGCCGGGGTCACGACGTTCGGCACGAGCGCCGCGTACGTCTCCGCGTGCATGAAGGCCGGGGTGGAGCCGCGCTCGGACGGGCGCTCGCTGTCGTCGTTGAAGGCGGTCGGCTCGACGGGATCGCCGCTCTCGCCGGAAGGCTTCGGCTGGCTCTATGAGCACCTCGGCCCCGACCTGTGGCTGTTCTCGACCTCCGGAGGCACGGACCTGTGCACGGCGTTCGTCGGCGGCGTGCCGACCCTGCCCGTGTATCAGGGGGAGCTCCAGGCGCGGTCGCTGGGCGCGTCGGTCGAGGCGTGGGACCCGGACGGGCAGGCGCTCATCGACGAGGTCGGCGAGCTGGTGATCACCCGCCCGATGCCGTCGATGCCGCTGTTCTTCTGGGGCGATCCGGATGGATCCCGGTATCGCGATTCGTACTTCTCGATGTACCCGGGCATCTGGCGCCACGGCGACTGGATCGAGATCACCTCCCGCGGCACCGCGATCATCTACGGCCGCTCGGACTCGACGATCAACCGCGGCGGCATCCGGATGGGAACCTCGGAGATCTACCGCGCGGTGCTGTCGTCCGACGACATCGTCGACGCGCTCGTCGTCGACCTGCCGCGCGACGGCACCGACGGGTGGATGCCGCTGTTCGTGGTGCTGCGTGACGGGGCGTCGCTGGACGACTCGCTCGTGGCTCAGATCCGGCGCCGGATCCGCGAGGACTGCTCCCCGCGACACGTCCCGGACGAGATCGTCGCGATCGACGAGGTCCCGCGAACGCTGTCGGGGAAGATTCTGGAGGTTCCGGTGAAGCGGATCCTTTCGGGCGTCCCGGCGGAGAAGGCCGCGTCGCGGGAGTCGCTGGCGAATCCCGCGGCGTTGGACTTTTTCGTGCGGTTGGGGGGAGAAAAGGCGGACGCTGGGGCTACGTAGAGCGTGGTGTGTTTGACACGCACGTGCGTGTCAAATGGACCACGCTCACGATGGGCGACTCATTCGATAGCCGAATTTCGGGGCTCGCAAACCGCCAGCGGGGATACGTGAAGCGCGCGCAGCTGCTCGCTATCGGCCTGGGGCGCGAGGCGATCAACCGGCGCATCAAGTCTGGCCTCCTGATCCCCGTCCACACCGGCGTCTACGCCGTTGGTCACATCCCCCGCCTCCGTACGATCGTGCCTACGCCGCCCTCCTCGCGTGCGGGCCGAAGGCCCTCCTCAGCCACGGGTCGGCGGCGACGCTGTACGGCATCTACCGCCGCTGGGACGTGCCGTTCGAGGTCACAACGCCCGCGAAGCGGGAGCGGAAGGGGATCCGCACGCACCGCGCGAAGCTCGCGGGCAGCGACGCGTCGATGCAGCACGGGCTCCGCGTCACCAGCCCCGCCCGCACCTTCCTCGACATGGCTCCCCGGCTGACGGACCGCCAGATCAAGTATGCGTTCAACCGCCTCAGGCTCGACCACGGCCTCACCACCGACCAGCTCAAGGACGTACTCGAACAGTTCCCCGGCCACCCGGGCGCGGCCCGCGTCAGGCCGCTCGCTGGGGTCCGGCGCGGTGCCACGCGCTCCCGCCTCGAACGCAAGTTCGACGCCTTCCGCAAACGCCACGACCTGCCCGAGCCGCTGTTGAACCACAAGATCGACGGTGTCGAGGTCGATGCGTTCTTCCCGGAGCACGGGCTGATCGTCGAAATCGACGGGCGCGACGTCCACGCTGGGCCGGCGAGCTTCGAGCTCGACCGCGATCGGGACGCCACCATGCTCGCGCTCGGGCACCCGACCGTCCGCGTCACTGAGGAGCGGATGGACAACGAGCCGGTGCGGGAGGCCGAGCGCCTGCGCCGGATCCTCGCGCAGCGGCGCCGTGCCGCCTAACTCTTACGGTCCTCTAAGACGCAATTGACACGCTCGGGACGGCCGGAGCCCCGACCGAAGGGAGAGCATGTGAAGCCCCGTCTGAAGAACAAGGTCGCGCTGACCGGCGCAGCGCTGGTCGCCGCGGCGTTCGCCGGCGGTGCCTACGCTGCCACGCAGTCGGGATCGACCTCGCGCCAGCAGTTCCTCAACGACGTCGCGCACCGCCTCAACGTCAGCCCCGACCAGCTTCGCGCGGCGCTCAAGGCCGCGATGATCGACCGGATCAACGATGCCGTGAAAGCCGGCAAGATCACGCAGGCCGAGGCCAACGCGCTCGAGCAGCGGATCAACCAGGGCCAGCTGCCGCTCGGCTTCGGCGGGCACGGGCTCGGCGCCCCCCGCCTCGGCCACCCGTTCCGAAACATCGAGCTCGATGCCGCGGCTGGCTACGTCGGTCTCACCGACGCCCAGCTGATCGACCAGCTGCGCAGCGGCAAGTCGCTCGCGCAGGTCGCCAAGGACAAGGGCAAGACGACCGCGGGCCTCGAGCAGGCGATGACCACGGCGTTCAAGGCGCGGCTCGACAAGGCAGTCTCCGCTGGCCGGATCACGCAGTCGCAGGAGCAGACGATCTTGAACCGCTTCCAGGCGCGGCTCGACAAGCGCGTCAACCGGGCCGGGCCGAAGTTCGGGCGGATGCACGGCGGCCGCGCGTTCGGCCCCGGAGGCCCCGGAGGCCCGCCCGGCTGGGCCGGCCCCGGAGGCCTGAAGGGCGCGGGCGGCCCCGGACGCTGGGGCGGCCCCGGAGCCCCCGGAGGCCCCGGAGGCGGGGGCGCTCCCGGAGGCTCAGCCGGCTCCGGAAACTCCGGGTCGCAAGGCCCCACCCATCCGGCATTCGAGGGCCCCTCGCCGCCGCCGCCCGCGGCCTGACTCTTACCGGGCTCTAAAAGATCCTTTCGGGGTTTCTCATTGCGCGTTGCTTTAGTGGGTAGCCCGGACAACTGAGAATCCAGGAGAAACGCACCAAACATGAAACGCCTCAGCCGAGTACTTCCGATCATTGGCGGCGCTGTCGCCGGCGGCGCGATCGCGCTGGCTGTGGCCAGCGGCGGGTCTAGCACGTCGACCACCACGACCGTCTACCAGTCGTCGCACGGCGTTGGCCTGCCGACATCGCTCTCGACCTCGAAGGGCCTATCGGTCGGCCAGATCTACCGCCAGGATTCCCCGGGCGTCGTCGACATCACCGTCACGCAGAACTCCGGCGGCAACGGCTTTTTCGGAAGCTCGCAGCAGACGCAGGGCGAGGGCGCGGGCGTCGTCTACGACACCAACGGCGACATCCTCACCGATGAGCACGTCGTCGACAAGGCGTCGTCGGTGACCGTCGCCTTCCAGAATGGCCAGAAGGCGCAGGCGAAGGTGCTCGGGACCGACCCGTCGACCGACGTCGCCGTGATCCACGTCGACGTGCCGGCGTCACAGCTTCACCCGATCCCGTTCGCGGACTCCTCGGCCGCCCAGGTCGGCGACCCGGTGGTCGCGATCGGCAGCCCGTTTAGCCTCCCCGAGACCGTCACCCAGGGGATCGTGAGCGCGGTCGGCCGCAGCATCACCGCGCCCAACAACTTCACGATCGAGGGCGCGATCCAGACCGACGCGGCGATCAACCCCGGCAACTCCGGCGGTCCGCTGCTCGACGGCGACGGCCACGTGCTCGGGCTCAATGACCAGATCCAGACGAACTCGGGCTCGAACTCGGGCGTCGGGTTCGCGATCCCGTCGAACATGACCGCGCGGATCGCGAACGAGATCATCGCCGGCAAGAGCGTCAAGCACGCCTACGTGGGCGTGTTCCTGAACTCGACCACCCAGGGTGGCGCCGAGATCAGCCAGGTCCAGGCCGGATCGCCGGCGTCGAGCGCGGGCCTGCAGCCGCGCGACGAGGTGACGGCGATCGACGGCAAGCAGATCTCCTCGACCCAGCAGTTCATCGAGACCGTCGATACGTACGCGCCCGGTCAGACGCTCACGCTGACGATCAAGCGCGACGGAGGCACGAAGACGATCAAGCTGACCCTAGGAACCCGCCCGAACCAGCAGCAGCAGAACGGCTGACCGGCAAAAGCAATCCTCCCTGCACCACGGCGGCGGCCGGCTCTCGAGCCGGCCGTAGTCGTTTCAGGGGTGGCGCCGGGGCCCGCTCAGCTGGTCGCGACCGACCACTCCGCGAGCGCCCGCTCCATCAGCTCGCGGTGGACCGACCGGCTGCCGCCGGCCTGGCGGGCCCAGACTCCGTTTGACGCGAGCGTCCAGCTGAATGTGTCGTCGGCGAAACAGCGCTCGAGCGTGTCGTCGAGCACCGCGCGGAGCTCGGGGTCCTCGACCGGGGCGAGCAGCTCGACTCGGGTGTCGAGGTTGCGGGGCATCATGTCGGCCGAGCCGATGTAGTAGACGCTCTCCTCGCCGCGGTGGAACGTGTAGATCCGGGAGTGCTCGAGGAACCGGCCGACGACCGATGTGACCCTGATCGTCTCCGAGACGCCCTCGATCCCCGGGATCAGGCAGCAGATCCCGCGGATGTTGAGTTCGACTGGCACGCCGGCGCGGGAGGCCCGGTAGAGCGCCTCGATGCAACGGCGGTCGACGAGCGAGTTCATCTTCATGACGATCCGCGAGGGCGTGCCCGCCTCGTGCGCCTCGATCGTGCGGTCGATCTCCTCGATCAGCGGGCCGCGCATCGAGTTCGGGGCGACGAGCACCTTGCGCTGGCGCTGCGGATGGCCGTAGCCGGTCAGCGTGTTGAACAGGTTCGCGACCTCGTCGCCGAGCTCGCGGTCGGTTGTGAACAGGCCGAAGTCCTCGTACAGGCGAGCGTTCTTGGCGTGGAAGTTGCCGGTTCCGATCATCACGTAGTTGCGGACGCCGCCGCCCTCGCGCCGCACCACGAGGATCGCCTTCGCGTGGGTCTTGAGCCCGGGGATCCCGTGCACGACGTGGGCGCCGACCTTCTCCAGCGCGCGCGACCACTTGATGTTGAGCCGCTCATCGAAGCGGGCCTTGAGCTCGACCATGCAGACCGCCTGCTTGCCCCGCTCTGCCGCCCGGATCAGCGACGGCACGAGCGCCGAGTCGTCCGAGGTCCGGTACACGGTCATCTTGATCGCGAGCACGTCGGGGTCGTCGACGGCCTGCTCGACGAACCGCTCGACGCTGGCGGCAAACGACTGGTAGGGGAAGTGGACGAGCACGTCCGAGGCACGCATCGCCGCCAGCACATCGGACGCGCTGTCGTCGTCCGCGCCCGGGGCCGGGCCGAACGCCGGCGGGATCACGGGTGTCCAGGTCGCAAGCTTGAGGTCACCGTGCCCCTCGATCCCCGCGATCTGCCAGAGATCGCTGAGGTCCAGCAGGCCATCGACGTCGTAGACCTGGAGCTCGTCGACGCTGAGCCACTCGATCAGCTTGGAGCGGAGCACCGGGTCCATCCCGGCGCCGACCTCGAGCCGCACGACCTCGCCGAACCGCCGGCGGCGTAGCTCCTCCTCGACCGCCTGGAGCAGGTCGTCGGCCTCGTCGTTGACCTCGAAGTCCGCGTCGCGCGTGACCCGGAACAGGTCGTGGCTGACGATCTCGAGCCCGGGGAACAGCGCGTCGAGGTGCTGGGCGATGATCTCCTCGAGCAGGACGAACGTGTCCTTGCCGATCTCGAAGAACCGCGGGAGCACCTCCTTCGGCACCTTCACGCGCGCGAACGAGTCGTGGTCCAGCTCCGGATCGCGGAGCCGCACGATCAGGCTCAGCGAGAGGTTCGAGATGTACGGGAACGGCCGCCCGGGCCCGATCGCGAGCGGCGTCAGCACCGGGAATATCTGGTCGCGGAACAGACGGTTCATGTCGGCCTCGACGGCCTCGGGCGCGGCCGAGTCGAGGATCCGGATGCCGTGCTCCGCGAGCTTCGGCTGGATCACCTCCCGCCACTCCCGCGAGTGCCGGCCGTCGAGCTCGGCCACCTTCTCGGCGATCCCCTCGAGCGTCTGCGTCGGCGACAGCCCGTCGGGGCCGCGCGCGTCGATCCGGGCCTCGACCTGATCGTGGACGCCGGCGACGCGGATCATGAAGAACTCGTCGAGGTTGGTGGTGAAGATCGCCAGGAACTTGACCCGCTCGATCAGCGGCAGCGAGTCGCCCTCGGCGAGCTGCAGCACGCGGTCGTTGAAGTCCAGCCACGAGAGCTCGCGGTTGATGAACAGCGACTCGCGGTTGACGTCACGGAGGTCAGTTCCGGGAGCTTCGGGAACGGTCCGCACCTGGGTGGCGGCGGCGCGAGCCTGCACGGCCGACGAGGCTTCGTCCCGCTGCGAGCCCCGGACGGAGCTGCTCATCCGGTTCCGACCGTCGCGCCCGAAAACGCGATCGCGGCCAGCTCGACCGGGCGCAGCAACGTCACCAGCTCTCCCTTGTTGACGCACGCGAGCGCACCCTTCTTCATCCGCGCCTGGGTCCCGGTGAGGTCGTGGAGCAGGAGCGACATCGACGGGTCGTGGCCGACGATCAGCACCGTCCCGAGCCCCGCGACGAGTTGCTCGACGTCGAACGGCGCTCCGCCGAGCGCGGGCTCGAGGCGAACCTCCACCGCGAGCGGCTCGCACGTGTGCTCGGCCGTCTGCAGGGCGCGGAGCTTGGGCGAGCTCAGGCAGATGTCGATCCGCTCACCGAGCCGCGCGAGCGCGAGGCCGGCGGCGTCCGCCTGACGGATTCCCCTCTCGGTCAGCGGACGGTCGTCGTCTGCGATCCCGTCAGCCGCCTCTGCGTGTCGGAGCAACCACAGCATCTGCCCCTAACTCTAACTCTCGCCGTCGTGCCTCAGGTGACCCTTGCGAGAACGACCGTGGCCCCGGGCTGGCGCTGGCCGAGCTTGTCGTAGGCCAGCGAGGCGACCAGGTAGCGCCCCGGGGTGAGGTGCACGCTCCGGCTCAGCGTCCACGAACGTGTGCCGCCCGCGAGGAACTTCACCGGGGTGGTGGTGCACAGCACGGGGCGACCCAGCCTTCCGTTCGGCTCCACGAACTGGCAGCGGTCGTGGCCGACGGGACGGAAGATGACCACGACCACGCGGTCAAGGCGCTGGCGCGAGGCGAGCGTCTGGCCGTCGCTCGGGCACGGGGTGTCGGTGGCGGTACCCGAGACTCGGAAGAGCGTCCGGGTGGCAAGGAGGCGGCCGCGCGCCAAGGTCGAGCCGGGAAGGCCGCTGCAGCCGGTGATCGCCGGAGGCAGCGGGTTGCCGATGGCTTTGGTGCTCAAGGGAAGGTCGTGGACGGGGAGCCGCAGCGACAGGTTCGAGACCGTGATCGAGAAGCGGCCGTTCGAGGCACGTCCGTACGGTGAGTCCTGCGAGAGCAGCTCGAGCTTGAGGATGTGGCCGGCGGCGAAGTGCCAGGAGCCGGGGTGGAGCTGGAACACCTGGAGCCCGGACGCCGCCGGCCGGTACAGGCCGCGCGCGACGAGCGTCTCGGTGTTGGTGGCCGGATCGACGTCCCACAGCCGCTCGGCGAGCGCCGGGAAGGTGCCGCTCAGCGACATCTTGGCGATGACGGTCGGCGATCCCAGCAGCGTGAAGCCGCTGCCGGTGGCGGCCGGTAGGCGGTAGGTGGCGACGCCGGAGCCCTGATCGGCCGCGGAGACAGTCGCGCACGCGCCGGGCCCGGCGACCGGGTCGATCTGCTCTGCAATCGCCGGATTGCCGGCGCCCGAGGTGACCGTCTGCGAGCGCGCGGAGCTGAAGTCGACCTCGCCCGGGTGGAGCCCGGCCCACGTCGAGGCTGAGAACGTCGGACCGGACGGAGCGGTCTTCGGGCATGTCTCGACCTTCGCGGTCACCCCGGAACGGGGCTGCGCGCCGACGTGCTTGAGGTAGAAGTCGAAGAACTGCAGGATCCGCGCCGACAGCAGCGCGACATCGGCGGCCTTGTTGTTCGCGCGCATGTGGCCGAAATCGCCGTCGACGAGCTGGAGCGGGTCGGGGGGGTACAGCGCGCGCTCGAGGTTGTAGTAGCGGAGTGCCTCGTCGACCGGGAACAGGTCGTCCGTGAACCCGTTCGCGATCAGCAGCGGCGCCGGCGGCTCGAGCCCGGTCCCGTATTTGTTGTCGAGCAGGTAGAACGGCGAGTGGTAGCGGGCGATCTGATTCGCGATGTAGACCGCCTGCGAGCCGTACGGCTCGCCGGCGTTGACGACGCTGTACCAAGTCGTGAGGTCCGCCTCGGGGTCGCTGCCGGGCGTCGAGTAGGTGCCCTCGGTCTGGCCGAGCGCGAACAGGCCGCCCTCGAACGACTGCTTCTCGACCCCGAACGGGGAGAGGTCGGTGTTGGCGCCGGTGAGCCGGTAGTCGAGCGTCCGGCCGTTCGGCTCGAGCGAGTAGGCGAGGTCGCTCCACGGGATCACGGGCGCGGCGGCGGTGATCGACAGTGGCTTGCCGGCCGGGCTGCGCCAGGGGCTCATCGTGCCGTTCGCGTTCATCACCCGGTTCTTCAGGGTCGCCAGCTCGAGCGACACGCCGCCGCCGTACGACGGGCCGGTGACGCCGATCGCGGACGGGTTGACGATCCCCGCGTCGACCAGCAGCCCGGCGGCGTTCTGGACGTCGCGAGCCTCGTAGCGCTCGTCGTCGAGGCGGACGTAGCCCTTCGAGCAGGTCGCGGCGAAGTGGATCGGGGTCTCGGCGGCGCGGGCCGCGGCCCCGCACGAGTCGCCGAACCCGCGGGCGGTGAGCTGGAGCACGGCGTAGCCGGACGTCGCCCACTGGCCGGCGCCGGGACCGACGTAGGCGCCGCTGCTCCCCAGCCCCGTCGCGCTCCCACCCCAGCCGTGGCTCTGCACGATCAGCGGGTAGTTGCCGTCGGCGCCCGAGCGTGGGATGGGGGGAAGGATCACGTACACCTCGAGCGGCGCGCCGTCGAAGCTCTTCAGCCGGAGGTCGGGGCCGGCGAGCCCGCCGTCGTCGCCGTGGCAGACGCGCACGCCCTCGGCCTGAACCACGCACGGGATCGGCTGGCCGCTGACGGTCTTGCCCGCGAGCACACTGGCGACGGATGCGCTCGCGCCCGCGGGCGCCAGAACACCGAGCGCCATCACCGCGAATGCCAGCCCCAACACCGTCCGTGGCATCTGAAAACCCTATCCGATCAGCAACCGGCGCCCGAATACGCGCTCGAACGCCTCGCCGTCGCCGTAGCGCTCGACGCTCCAGCGGGGCAGCACCAGGTTCTCTCCGGACGCGTCGAGGTGGAGGTCGACGCCGCCGCCATTTGCGCGCAGCCGTGCCTCGCGGACCGATTGGTCGCGCCCGCGCTCGAGGTGCTCGGCGAGCCTCAGCAGCACCGAGCAGCGGGCCACGAGCTCCTCGTCGCCGGGGAGTGAGAGCGAGGCCATGACCCCGAGCTTCGGCGCGCCCTTGCGGTGGTAGCGGCTGATCTGCCCGATCAGCGCGCGCTCGCGCGGGTCGAATCCCGGGAGCTCCGCGGAGACGATCAGGTAACGCGAATGCTTGTGGTGGTCGTCGTAGGAGATCGTCATCCCGACGTCGTGCAGCATCGACGCCGCCCACAGGAGCTCGCGCTCGCCGGGGCGCGGGTAGATCAGCCCGGTGTCGACGAGCGAGTCGAACATCTGCAGCGCGAGCATCGCGACGTGCTCGACGTGCTCGAGATCCGATTCGTACTGGACCGCGAGGTTGCGGACGGCGGCCGCCCGCACGTCCTCGAACGCCGGGTCGCCGCCCGGGAGCAGCTCGCGGTCGAAGAACACGCCCTCGCGCAGGCCCGCCTCGGTCGCCTCGACGCCGTCGAAGCCGCCGGCCTCGATCACCGTCTGGATCGTCAGCGCGGCGGCGAGCACGATGTCGCCCCGGCCGGGCTTGATGCCGGGTACGTCGCCGCGCTCGGCCGCGGGCATCGAGGCAAGCCGGTCGATCAGCTCGGCCAGCGGATCGGGCCGGATCACAAACCCCTGGACGCCGATGTCGACCAGTTGCTCGTGCTCGTGCTGGATCGCGGTCGCGAGATTCCGGACGGCGCCGCCGATCCCGACCAACCGGTGCCCCGACTCGCCGAGCCACTCCAGATCCGCGAGCGTCGTCGCGGACGTGCGAGCGGAGCGCGGCGATCTCCTTCTTCTTCGCGGGTCCGTCGCCGGGCAGGAACTCCTCGGTCAGGCGCACCGCCCCAAGCGCCAACGAGCTCAGCGTCTGCGCGCGGCGGTCGCGAACGCCGACGAGCTGGAGGCTGCCGCCGCCGATCTCGAGCACGCCGCCGTCCGTCAGCGTCGAGGTGTTGATCGCGGCGACGTACCCGAGCCGCGCCTCCTCCTGTTCGGACAGCACCTCGATCTTCAGCTGGGTGGCCTCGTGGGCGCGGCGCAGGAACTCGTCGCGATTGGATGCGTCCCGGATCGCGCTCGTCGCGATCGCGTGGACCCGGGTCGGGGGCACCTCGCCGGCCGCGAGGAAGTGCTCGAACACGGCGAGCGTCTCGAGCCCGCGGGCGATCGCCTGATCCGAGAGCCGGCCGGTGGCTCCCATGCCCTCCCCGATCCGCACCGTCTCGTACAGCTCGTCGGTGAGCTTCCACCATCGGCTCGGAGGGCCGACGTTGAACGTGAACACGACCAGCCGCCAGGAGTTGGAGCCGAGATCGATGACGGCGACCTGGCGGTTCTGCTCGGCGCTCCGCGCCGCAGCCGTGGTCGTGCGCCAGCTCACACCCTCATGATCCGCGCCGCGGCGGACGGCAGCGGTTGGCTACTACGCGCGCGGGGAGACGAGCTTCTCGCGCGGCGAAGCGCCGGGCGCCGGCTCGTCGTCGGGCTCGACGTCGCCGGTCGCGACCGGCTCCGACGGCGAGCCGATCAAGAAGCGCGCGATCGCGCAGACGAACAGGATCGTCAGGATCACCGCGCTCGACAGGCACCACTCGCAGTAGGCGTGGATCGAGGCAGCCTCTCTGTAGGTCAAATAGGCGCTGAACCCGAACCCGATCGTCGTCAGGCCGAGCGTTGCGAGCCGCATCTCCTCGCGGTCACGGACGAGCAGGCTCCCGAGGATCGCGACGTAGCCGATCAGCCCGATCAGGGCAACGGGCACACCGGCGAGCTTCGACCACTCTGAGGACTGGACGGTCTGGCAGCTCGAGTGGCCGCCGTGCGCGCCCGTGCAGGCGAGTGCGCTGAACCCGACGTAGTGGACGACGGTCAGGTAGGTGGCGACGCCGAGGCCGACGACCGCCAGGGCGATCATCACGCGACGGAGCCGGACGCTCGCCATCGACCCCGCCTAGGAGACCGACTTGATCGCCGACTGCAGCGTGCCGTAGTCGGTATCGCCGACGATCGGCTGGGCCTGACCCTTGGGGCCGCTGACGACGATCGTGGGGGTGCTGTTGTAGCCCTTGCCGGCGGCCTCTTGCTGGTCGGCCTGCACCTGCTGCGTGAACTTCGGGTTCGAGGCGTCGGTCTGCCACGTAGAGAAGTTCAGCCCCGGGATCGACTTCGCGATCCCGTCGAGGAAGTTCTGGTTGACGTAGGCCGTGCCCTCCTGGCCCTGCGAGTTGTAGAAGGTGAGGATGTAGTTCCACGCCTTCTGCTGGGGGCCCGCCGCGTAGGCGGAGGCCTGCTGGGTGGCGAAGATGTTCGGGTTCGGGCTGTTGCCGGTGGCGGTCTCGAGCGACTTGTAGACGAGCTTCGCCTTGCCCTGCTTGACCTCGTTCGCGATCAGCTGGCCCTCCGCGCCGAGCGCGAAGTCACGGCAGACCGGGCACTGCAGGTCGCCGAACTCGGTGACCGTCACCTTGGCGCTCGGCGATCCCAGCGTGACGCCGCTCTGCTGGATCCCCGAGAGCTGCGTGCCGACCTTCGACGCGGCGCTCTTGAACGCCGCGGGAGTCGCCTTCGGGGTGCTGCTGCCGCCGGATGAGCTGATCGCGATCGCGACGACGACCACGGCGACTGCGGCAAGCAGCACGCCGCCGACCATCTGCATGCGGCGCGTCCGGCGCGCGCGCTCGGCGTGCGCCTGCTCCTCGGCGAGGCGCCGCTGGCGTGCTTCTTCCTTCTGTCTGGTCCGAGATGCCATCGAATAAACAGCAGGCGCCACGGGACGCCCCACACGAAGGAGGATAGACGACGCCCCTCCCCGCCCAGGGGTGAACTTGACTTGCCGCTATTTCCAAGTAAATATCGTGTGAAAGAGGACCGGTGGCAGACCCTTCCGTACGACCGCGTCGGTACAGTGCGGGGCAAATGTTGGCCGAGCGCAGCGACCAACCGACCGCCGCGAGGACCCCTCAGCGGCCACAGAACCGGCTTCGGCTGGCTGTGATCGACCGCGATCCGGGCTTCATGCAGGTCCTCGCCAAGCGGCTGCACGCACGGGCCTGGGACCACCGCAACCTCTCGAGCCCGGTAACGACCGAGGCGCTGATCTCGATGCGCCTGAACGCGCTCGTGCTCGATATCGCCGTCGTCGGCCCCGACAGCTGGGACTACCTGGAGCGTGTCTGCAGCCGGCTCCCCGGCCTCGCCGTGATCGTCTGCACCGGCCCGTCGTCGGTCGCCCAGCGCGTCCGCGGCCTGCGGCTCGGAGTCGACGCGTGGATCACCAAGCCGTGCCACCCCGAGGAGCTGATCTGCGTGATCGAGGCGGCGCTCCGGCGCCACCGCCGCTCCGAGCTGCCCGAACTCGACGCCCCGACGACCGTCGGCGAGCTCACGATCAGGCCCGACCTGCACCAGGTCTATGTCGGCGAGATGAACGTCGAGCTTACGGCGCGGGAGTTCGAGATCCTCCACCTGCTCTCGCAGTCCGACCGGGTGCTCCGCCGCGAGGAGATCTACGAGCGCGTGTGGGGCTACGCGATGGCGCACGGCGACCGTTCGGTCGACGTGTTCGTCCGCAAGCTGAGGCAGAAGCTCCGGGCGGCGTCTCCGAGCTGGAGCTACATCCACACACATTTCGGGGTCGGGTACCGGTTCGCCCCACAGCCCGACGGCGGCGACGAGGTGGACCCCGTCCTCCGCGACGACGACCCGACCGTCGAGTTCGACGAAGCCCTCGCCGGCTGACCTCCGGGTCACGGTTCCGACCTCTGCGGAACACCTCTGACAGCGGGTCACAGGTTGTTCACATGCGCGTTACGGGCGGGTAACGCGATAGTCGGCGGTCGCCTTCAGCATGACCCGCGAGTTGACGGCCACCGCTCGCTCACTCCCGCTTCCAGTCCCAGAGGCCGCCGAGGTTCTCGAGGTCGGGCCACTTCAGATCCTGCCCGACGAGCACATCGCGCGCGCACGAGGCCGGACGCTGATGCTCTCGATCAGGGAGCTTCATCTGCTCACCGAGCTCGCGCGCCGGGCCGACCGGATCATGGGACGGGAAGAGCTCTTCCGCCTGGCGTGGGGCCGGGAGATGCGGCCCGGCGACCGCTCGGTCGACGTCTACGTGAGGCGGCTGCGGGTCAAGCTCGAGCAGGCGCTCCCAGGATGGCGCTTCATCCACACGCACTTCGGCTTCGGCTACCGCCTCGCGCCGGAGCGTTCGCAAATCTCGGACCGCGCTTTCACAAGTCGGTAACACGCGCGCGGGCCGCGGGCAACACACTCGCGCCCTAATCCTGGCTTCGCGCCAGATCGAAAAGGAGAAAGACATTGTCTAAACGACGCATCAGCGCAGGGGCGATTGCGGTCGTTGCAGCGCTAGTGGTCGCCGCGTGTGGCTCCAGCTCGCAGCTCGACCTCGAGTCACGCAGCCGCGAACACGGGCAGCAGCACGAGCTCGCGGCGGCTCGGCGACCCTGAACGGCGCCGGCTCGACGTTCGCAGCCCCGATCTATCAGCAGTGGGGCTCGACGCTCAAGGGCCAGGGTCTGACGGTCAACTACAACGCCGTGGGCTCGGGTGCGGGCGTCACGCCAGCTGCAGGCGGCCACGGTCGCCTTCGCCGGTAACGACTCGCCGCTCAAGTCGAGCGACGTCAAGGGGATGAAGGGGCCGGTCCTGGAGTTCCCGGTCGCGTTCGGAAGCATCACGGTGTCTTACAACCTGTCCGGCATCAAGAGCGGTCTGAAGCTCGATGGGCCGACGCTCGCGAACATCTTCCTGGGCAAGATCAAGTCCTGGAACGATCCGGCGATCAAGGCGCTGAACCCGGGAATGACCCTGCCGAGCACGGCAATCACCGTCGTGCACCGGTCGGACTCCTCGGGGACAACCGACGGCTTCACCAAGTTCCTGGCGGCTGTTAGCCCGACCTGGGACTCGCAAGTCGGTCATGGCAAGGACGTGAAGTGGCCCACCGGTACGGGCGCGGCAAGAGAACTCCGGTGTTGCGGCGGCGGTCAAGCAGACCCAGGGCGGCGTCGGGTACGTCGAGCAGGCATACGCGCTCGAGAACGGGTTCACGTACGCTGCGGTCAAGAACAAGTCCGGCAACTACATCCTGCCGACGATCTCCAATACGTCGGCGGCGGCTGACTGGCGCCACGGTTCCGGCGAACCTTGGGAGTCTCGACGATCAACTCGCCCGCGCCTCAGGCATATCCGATCGCGTCGCAGACGTTCATCGACATGTACACGGATCCGTGCAAGAGCGGTGGGCTCAACTCGTCGACGGCGAGCGGGTTGAAGAAGTTCCTCACCTACGCGTTCGGCGCCGGGCAGCAGACGCTCGGCGCCGGCAGCAGCCAGATCCCCTACGCGCCGCTGCCGGCGAACCTGCGTGCCGAAGGTCACCGCGCAGCTCGCGAAGATGACCTGCAATGGGTCACCGATCTCGTAGGTAATCGCCGGTGGAGGCCAGCGCCACCACAACGGGCCCGGCCGGCCGCTCGGCTGCTCGAGCGGTCGGCCGGAGGCCGGCTACCCGACAGGGTCCTGCGCTGGGGCCTGACCGGCCTCGCCGCGCTGATCCTGGCGCTGCTCGCGTACTTCTTCATCCGCCTGATCGGCAAGTCGGACACGGCGCTGAGCAAGTTCGGGCTGAGCTTCGTGTTCGGCAACGACTGGGACGTCTCGCGCAACATCTACCACGGGGCCGCGCTGCTGGTGGGAACGCTGGTCACGTCCGCGATCGCGCTGATCATCGGCGTTCCTATCGCGGTCGCGACGGCTGTCTCATCCAGGAGCTGTGTCCTCGGCGGCTGCGCGGCCCGCTGTCGATCCTGGTCGACCTGCTCGCAGCCGTGCCGTCCGTCGTCTACGGCCTGTGGGGCGTGTTCGTGCTGATCCCGAAGCTGCTGCCGGCCGAGAAGTGGTTCGCGAGCACGTTCTCGTTCATCCCCTGGATCGGCGGGCGGCACTGTCACCGGGCCCAACTACTTCATCGCCGGGCTGATCCTCGCGATCATGATCCTGCCGATCGTCTCGGCGATCTCCCGTGAGGTGATCGCGACCGTCCCGCGCGAGAACAAGGAGGCGGCGCTGGCGCTCGGGGCGACCCGCTGGGAGATGATCCGGATGTCGGTGCTGCCGTACGCACGGCCCGGGGATCACCGGCGGCGCGATGCTCGGACTGGGCCGTGCGCTCGGCGAGACGATCGCCGTGGTGCTGGTGATCGGCAACGCGCCGACGATCGGCCAGCACCTGTTCAACCAGGGCTACTCGCTCGCGGCGGTGATCGCGAACGAGTTCGGCGAGGCTGCCTCGGTGCCACTCCATTCCTCGGCGCTGTTCGCGGCCGGACTCGTGCTGTTCATCCTCACCCTGATCGTGAACATCATCGCCCGGTACTTCGTCGTGCGAGGCCAGCGCGGGCGCGGACCGGGAACGGGAATGACGGGGATGACGGTCGCGCCGGTGGGTGATGCCGAGTGAGCGCGCTCGGGGTCCACGTCTCCAGGCGGCGGCGGGTCACCGATCGGATGATGCGAGGGTCGCTGCTGGCGGCGACGTTGGTTGCCTTGGTGCCGCTCGTCCTGGTCATCTACTACCTGCTGTACAAGGGGCTTGGCGCGTGGAGCGGGAGCTTCTTCACGACCGACCCGAACGGCAACTTCTTCGGCAATCCGGGCGGTATCCGCTCGCGCGATCCTCGGGTCGCTCGAGATCGTCGGGCTGGCTACGGTCGATAGCTGTGCCGGTCGGGATCGGTGTCGCCCTGTACCTGACCGAGTACGGCAAGCAGGGGCGTTTCGCGAACATCGTCAGGTACTTCGTCGACGTGATGACTGGCGTTCCCGTCGATCATGTTCGGGCTGTTCATCTACATCACGCTGGTGACCTCGCACGCGTTCGGGTCGGGATTCGCCGGATGGAAGGCGTCGGTGGCGATCGGGCTGCTGATGCTGCCGATCGTCGATCCGCTCGGCGGAGGTGGTGCTGCTGCTCGTGCCCGGCGAGCTGCGCGAGGGCGCGCTCGCGTTGGGTGCGCCGCGGTGGCGTGTCGTCAGCCGGGTGGTGCTGCCGACGGCCACGCCCGGGCTCCTGACGGGTTCGCTGCTTTCGGTCGCCCGCGGCATGGGCGAGACCGCGCCGCTGCTGTTCACGGCGTTCGGGACGTTCGTGCTGACCGGCAACCTCAACGCGCAGATGAACACGCTGCCGCTGCAGATCTACAACGACATCAGCCAGCCGCGCGCGGACGATCGTGGTGCGCGTGCCTGGGGCGCCGCGCTGACGCTGGTGGTGCTGGTCCTGATCCTCAACCTGATCGCGCGATTTGTCGCCCGAAGGAGCCGCATGGCATGATCCCCCGGAAGCATCGACCACGGATTCATCGACCAAGGATTCGACGCAAGTGTCCAGTCCAGCAGGGGCTCTGCGGAGCAGACGGCAGCAGCGGTCAATCGCGTGGCGTCCGCGCGCAACGGCGCCGGCCATTCGATCCGATCACGGGACCTGAACGCCTATTACGGCTCGCTCCACACGATCAAGAACCTGTAGATCGACTTCCCGGCCAACCAGGTGACGGCGCTGATCGGTCCGTCCGGCTCGGGCAAATCGACAGTAGTGCGCTGCATCAACCGGATGCACGAGGAGATCCCGGGGGCCCGGGCCGAGGGCAGCGTGATGCTCGACCAGACCGAGCTGTACGCGCCCCGGCGTCGAGGTCACCGCGGTCCGCCGGTTGATCGGGATGGTGTTCCAGAAGCCGAACCCGTTCCCGACGATGTCGATCTTCGACAACGTCGCGGCGGGGCTGCGGCTGACCGGCACGCAAGATCGAAGGACATGACCGAGCGGGTCCACCGACGCGCTGCGGTCCGTCGGCCTCTGGGAGGAGGTCAAGGACCGCCTGAGCCGCCGGGGATCGGGCTGTCCGGCGGCCAGCAGCAGCGGCTGTGCATCGCGCGGACGGTCGCGATCCAGCCCGAGGTGGTGCTGATGGACGAGCCCGCTCGGCACTCGACCCGATGTCAACGCTGAAGATCGAGGAGCTGGTCGCTGAGCTCAAGTCGCGGTACACGATCGTGATCGTCACCCACAACATGCAGCAGGCCGCGCGCGTCGCCGACACGACCGCGTTCCTGCTCGACGGCGAGCTGATCGAGCATGACGCGACCAACAAGATCTTCACGACCCCACCGACGAGCGCACCGAGCGCTACGTCACCGGGAAGTTCGGGTAGAGGGGAGCGACCATGGCCGAAGATCCGCCACCAGTTCCGCGAGGACCTAAGAGAGCTGGAGGCGCAGACGCTGGGGGGGCTCGACATGGTGATCGGCCAGCTCGACCGAGCGCTCGAGTCGGTCAGCTACCAGGACGTCGAGCTGGCCGGGATGGTGGTCGCCGACGACGATCGGATCGACGGCCGCTACCTCGAGGTGCACCAGGGGATCCTGTCGCTGCTCGCCCGCCAGGCGCCGGTCGCGGGCGACCTCCGGATCGTCGCCGCGCTGCTGCACATGCTGCGCTGCATCGAGCGGATGGGCGACCAGTGCGTGAACATCGCCAAGCTGGTGCCGCTGTCCGGCTACGAGGCGCCGAAGGACAAGGACATCCTCGACGCGATCGAGCGGATGGGCCAGCTCGCGCGCCAGCAGGTCGCCGAGGCCCGGGACGCGTTCGCCAGCCGCAACGTCGACATCGCCCGCGATCTCGTCAGCCAGGACAACGAGATCAACCGGCTGAACCGCGCAGATCTTCAGGCGCGCGGTCGAAGTGGGTGACAACCTCGACCTGCGCGAGTGGGCGATGTACATGATCCTCGTCGCGCGCTGCTCTGGAGCGGGTCGGCGACAACACGGTCGACATCGCCGAGCAGGTCGTGTTCGTCGTCACGGGCTGTTCCGGGAGATGGCCGACGGCTTCGCCGGAGGGGGCGCCGGCGAGCGAGCCGCGTCGGGGCGGGGCGAGACGGGCCCGTCGGCCGGGCGAGCTGAGCGTCGGGCGCGGGCGAACCGGAGCGCCGCTCTCACCAAAACAAAACACCGTCGACAACGCGCGGCCCCTCAATATGGTCGCGGCGGTGGAAACGCGCCTCGATTCTGCCGGGACCGACGGCCCGCTCGAGCGCATGAGCGCGGCCGGTGCACCGGCGGCTGGGGCTCGACGGGCCGGGCGGCTGGTGGCCGACGACGCCGAGGCTGAAGTCGTATGAGGCCGCCGGGTTCGGGTACGTCCAGCTGTGGATGCCCGACGGGGCGGCTGCTCTCCCAGCCGGAGGTGATCGGGGCGCACTGCGACGGCGCTGTGGGAGACGCTGCGGCTGACCTCGCTGCGGTTGATCCTGCACGCCCCCGACGGACCTGTTCGCCGGCACGCCCGAGCACGATCGGCAGCTCGACGGCGCGCTCAGCTACGCGGCGCTCACCGGCGCCGAGATGATCGTCTATCACGGCGCACAGGCGCCGCTGCGACGCGGCCGGGGTGCAGAGCGACTCGCCGAGGAGCGGCGCTCGCTGCGCCGCGCGCTCCGGCGCGCGTCGAGGGCTCGGCATTCGGGTCGCGATCCAGAACCTCGCGCCGTCGTACCCGGGCTTGGACGAGCGCGTCGCCGACAACCCGCTGGCGGTCGACGAGCTCGTTCGCTCGGCTCGACTCGGACGCGGTCGGCATCTGCCTCGACATCGGCCACGCGCACGTGGTCGCCGGGCTGGCCGGGTGCCAGCTCGCGGAGCTGGTCGAGCCGGTGCTCGACCGCGTGATCGTGTTCGGCGTTCACGACAACTTCGGCGCCGCCCCGGGGCGCTCCCGCTCCGGCGGGCTCGAGCCGCTGCGGCTTGACCTGCACATGCCACCGGGCGCCGGCACGGTGCCGTGGGCGGCGCTGGCGCCGACGCTCGCCGCGCACCCCGCGCCGCTGCAGCTCGAAATCCACCCGAACCTGCGCCCGGAGCCCGCGACGCTGGCGATCCTCGCGAGCGAGCTGCTCGGGCTGCGCGCGCCGCTCCGAGTGCTCTGAACCTGAACCCCTGGCTCAGGGGGGCGATTATCCTCCGGGGACCGTGGCAGCCTCGAAGTCCAAGCGCCGTTCGCGCAAGCGGCGCAAACCTGGCGCGGCGCCGCGGGCGGTGCCGTCCCAGCGGCGCGAGGTCGTCGCCGAGCGCAAGGTGCAGGCCGAGCGCCAGGCAGCAGCGCGCGAACGCATGCTCGGGAAGTACGGCGACCCGCCGCCGAGCCCGTTCGGCGGCGTGCCGGTGCTCGGAAATCGCGATCTTCGCGGGGCTGATCGGGACGGCGATCGGGGCGCTGACCGCGTCGCCCGTAGCGCTCGGCGTCGGCGTCGTCGTGCTGCACGCTCGGCGTCGTCGAGGTGACCGCGCGCGAGCACTTCTCGGGGTACCGCTCCCACGCGACTCTGCTGGCCGCGATCCCTTCGATCGCGATCGGGATCGGGATCGTCGCGATCATCGGCCACGGGTCGATCCGGCGCGGGACTGTCGGGGCCCAACCGCGCGGTGCTGCTGGTGATCGTGCCGGTGTTCGCGCTGCTGTTCTGGCTGCTAGGCAAGCGCTTCCGGACCGCGCGCCAGGCTCGGGTCGTCAGGCCGCCCGGCTGAGCCATCGCCGTCGGAGCCGAGGCCGGAGTACGACCGGCAGCCGCAGCGTGAACACGGCGCCGCCGTCAGGCGCGTTTTCCACCTCGACCGAGCCGTGCTGCTGGTCGGCAACCTGGCGGACGATCGCCAGCCCGAGGCCGCTGCCCTGTCGCCCGCGAGAGCTCGCGCCGCGGTAGAAGCGGTCGAACACGTACGGGAGGTCCTCCTCGTCGACGCCGTTGCCGTGATCGCGGACCCGGACGCCGCGGGGGCCGGCGGTGATCTCGACGATCCCTTCGTGCGGCGAGTGGCGGGCGGCGTTGTCGAGCAGGTTGTTGATCGCGCGCCCGAGCCGGTCGGGGACGCCCATCACCACGACCGGCTCGAGCGAGGCCTGGAAGCGGATGCTCGGGAAGTTGCGCCGAGCCCGCTCGAGCGAGCCCTCGACCACCTCGTCGAGCCTGACCTCCTCGGCCGCCCCGAGGGGCAGGTCGCCGCGCGCCAGCTCGATCAGATCGCCGATCAGCGCCGTCAGCTCCTCGGTCTGCTCGAGCACATCGGCGAGGATCCGCCGCCGCTCGTCCTT
Source organism: uncultured Solirubrobacterales bacterium (assembly GCA_963770735.1). GTDB lineage: Bacteria > Actinomycetota > Thermoleophilia > Solirubrobacterales > Solirubrobacteraceae > Palsa-465. The sequence goes on from CAVYRB010000005.1 coordinate 271,787, forward strand.
CGGCATTCCCGTGTCGGCGAGCAACAGCTCGATGTTGGTACGCATGCTCGTGACCGGCGTGCGCAGCTCGTGAGACGCGTCGGCGACGAGCTGGCGCTGGGCCCTGACGGACTCGTCCAGCTGATCGCGCGAGCCCTCGAGCCGGTCGAGCATCGTGTTGAAGCGGGTCGCGAGCTGGCCGACCTCGTCGTCGGCGTGGACGTGGATCCGGCTCGCGAGGTCCTCGGTCTCGCCGACGTGCTGTGCCGTCTCCGCGACCTCCGCCAGCGGCGAGAGCACCCGGCGCGCGGCGAGCCGCCCGAGCACCAGCGCGAGCGCCATCCCGCCGACGATCACGAGCGCGAGCATCAGCCGCAGCCGCGAGAGCACGTTGTCGACGGAGCTCAGGGGCCGGGCGAGCTGGACGGCGACCGGCTCGCCCCGGAAGATGAGACTGGGATCTGGAACGTGATCTCGCGCAGATTGCTGCTTCGGACGCGCATGTCGGTCATGTACGGGGCGCCGCCGTTCGCCGCGACCGCCAGCACCTGATGGGTGACCGGGAGGGTCACTCCTCCCTGGCGCGGGAGCACGGTCCCGTCAGCGAGCACCGCCTGCACGTACGGCGCTGGGCCGCCCGCGCTGGGCGGGATCGACGGCAGCTGGTTGTTCAGCGAGCCGAAGTCGCCGCGCTGGATCGCGGTCGCCTGAGCGCGCAGCGCCGAGTCGACCTGGCCGCGCAGCTGATCCCGCACGACGAAGTACGCGATGCCGCACGCGAGGATGATCGCGATCCCGACGGCGGCGGCCGCGGCAAGTCCGACTCTCCGTCGCAGCGGCACGCGGCCCTCAGTCTCGGAGGATGTACCCGACTCCGCGAACGGTGTGCAGCAGGCGCGTCTCGCCGTCCGGTCTCCGTCTTGCGGCGCAGATAGCCGATGTACACGCCCAGCGCGTTCGAGGTCGGGCCGAAGTCGTATCCCCACACGTGCTCGAAGATCTGCGAGCGCGTCAGCACCTGGCGGGGATGGCGCATGAACAGCTCGAGCAGCAGGAACTCGGTCTTGGTCAGCTCGATCGCGCGATCGCCGCGGCGGACCTCGTGCGCGACCGGGTCGAGGACGAGGTCGTCGAACCGCAGGACCTCGCCGCGGCGCCCTCGCCGGTGCGGCGCAGCAGCGCCCGCAGCCGGGCCTGGAGCTCCTTCAGCGCGAACGGCTTGACCAGGTAGTCGTCGGCGCCGACGTCGAGGCCCTCGACGCGGTCGTCGATCGCGTCGCGGGCGGTCAGCATCAGGATCGGCGTGCGGTCGCCCGCGCGGCGCATCCGGCGCGCCACCTCGAGCCCGTCGACGCGCGGCATCGCGATGTCGAGCACGACGGCGTCCGCCGGCGTCGCCGCCAGATCGTCGAGCGCCTCCTGCCCGTCGGCCGCGAGCGCGACCTCGTGCTCGTCGAGCTTCAGCGCACGCTCGAGCGCCCGCCGCACCGCGGGCTCGTCATCGACCACCAGAACGCGCGCCATATCAGTGGGGAATGATGCCGCTTGGGAGTAAGAATCGGTGAAGAGACGCTTGCAGGGATTTCAGGTGCCGGCGCTGGAGGCGCCGGAGCCGCCGATCTGACCGGAGTTGATCATCTCGATCAGCTCCTTCGAATCCTTCCTGATCACGGTCCCGTCCTCGAGCACGATCGCGGGGTACAGCTTCTCCCCGGTCAGCTGCTCGTACTCGGTGCGCTTCGACCGCCGCACCGGTCCCTTGACGAGCTCGTACTCGATGCCGGCGTCGTCGAGCGCCTTCTGCACCTTCCAACACGGGTGCGGGCCCTTGATCCACATCGTCGAGCAGCGGTAGAGCTTCACCGCCATCAGCCTCACCTCCGCGGTCGTTGCGCTTAGCCTAACCACGGAGATGGCGGCCGCGAGAAAAACCCGGGGCACGAGCGACTCGCTCGAGCGCTACCGCGCCAAGCGCGACCTCGACGCGACACCGGAGCCCGCCGGCGGCGATGCGCAGGCCGCATCCGCGGACGGAGCGCCGCGGTTCGTCGTTCAGGAGCACCACGCGACGCGGCTGCACTGGGACCTGCGGCTCGAGCACGACGGGGCGCTCGCTTCATGGGCGGTTCCGAACGGGATCCCGCAGGACCCGAAGGAGAACCGCCTCGCGGTCCGGACAGAGGACCACCCGCTCGAGTACCTCGAGTTCTCCGGAGAAATTCCGAAGGGCCAATACGGCGCCGGGTCGATGACGATCTGGGACAGCGGCACGTACGAGCCGTTGAAGTGGGAGGACCGCAAGGTCGAGGTCGAGTTCCACGGCGAGCGGCTCCACGGCCGCTACGGGCTGTTCCCGATCGGCCGCGAGGACTCCTCGGGCGACTGGCTGATCCACCGGATGGACCCGCCCGACGATCCCGACCGGGTCCCGATGCCCGAGCACGTCGTGCCGATGATGGCCCGGAGCTCGACCGCGCTGCCGCCTCGGCAGCGCGAGTGGTCATTCGAGGTCAAGTGGGACGGGGTACGGGCGATCGCCTACGCCCAGCCGGGGCGGCTTCGGCTGGAGAGCCGCAATCTCAACGACGTGACCGCTGGGTATCCCGAGGTGCGCGGGGTGCTCGAGGACCTCGGGATGCACGAGGCGGTGCTCGACGGGGAGATCGTCGCGTTCGACGACGGATCCGGTCAAGCCGAGCTTCGAGCGCCTGCAGCAGCGGATGCACGTGCGGTCGGCGAGCTCGGTTCGGAGGCTCGCCGCGAGCGTCCCGGTCGTGTACGCGATCTTCGACCTGCTCTACCTCGACGGCCACTCGCTGATGGAGCTTCCGTACAGCAGCGCCGCGCACGGCTGGAGCAGCTCGGGCTCGGCGGGCGCGCGTGGCGGGTGCCCTCCGCGCGCGGTGGGGGAGGGGACGCCGCTGCTCGGCGCGACCCGCGAGCAGGGGCTCGAGGGGGTCGTCGCCAAGCGCCTGGACTCGCGCTACGAGCCGGGGCGGCGCTCGGGCGCGTGGCTGAAGGTCAAGAACACGACGCGCCAGGAGCTAGTGATCGGCGGCTGGGTGCCGGGGGAAGGGCGGCGCTCCGACCGGATCGGCGCGCTGTTGATGGGCTACCACGGTCCCGCGACGCGTCCTTCGTGTACGCGGGCCGCGTGGGCACGGGCTTCACCGAGAAGACGCTCGACGAGCTGGCGCGCCGGCTCGAGCCGTTCCGGCGCGAGGGCTCGCCGTTCGCCGCCGGTCCGCGATTCCCCCGGGAGGCGGTGTTCGTCGAGCCCAACCTGGTGGCCGAGGTCGAGTTCCGCGAATGGACCGGCGAGGGCGTGATGCGGGCGCCGTCCTTCAAGGGGCTGCGCGATGACAAGTCCCCGCGCGAGGTGGTGCTCGAGGGGTCCGCCGACGGGGACGCGGGCGCGGACCCCGATTCCCCCGAGTCACTGTTCGACGAGGTCGAGCGGACGGGAGAGGGTGCGCTGATCGTGCTCGTCGACGGCCGCAGGTTGCGTATCACCAACTGGGACAAGGTGCTGTACCCGAAGACCGGCTTCACCAAGGGCGAGCTGATCGCGTACTACGCGCGGATCGCGCCGGCGGTGCTGCCGCATCTCCACGACAGGCCGCTGACGCTGAAGCGCTACCCGAACGGGGTCGAGGAGCAGTACTTCTACGAGAAGCAGTCGCCCTCGCACCGCCCCGACTGGGTGCGGACGGTGCGGATCAAGGAGATGGATTACACGCTCGCCCAGGACCGGCCCACGCTCGTGTGGTTGGCGAACCTGGCCGACATCGAGCTACACACGTCGCTGTCGCTCGCGTCATCGCCGAACCGCCCGACGATGCTTGTGTTCGACCTCGACCCTGGTGCCCCCGCGGGCCTCGTCGAATGCTGCCAGGTGGCGCGGGTGCTGCACGGCCTGTTCGGGCAGCTCGGGCTCGAAAGCTTCGCGAAGACGTCGGGCTCGAAGGGGCTGCAGGTGTACGTGCCGCTCAACACCGACGTCAGCTACGAGCAGACGAAGCCGCTCGCCAAGCGGATCGCAGAGCTGCTCGAGCAGCGAATGCCGGAGCTCGTCGTGTCGCGGATGACGAAGCGGCTGCGGCCAGGGAGGGTACTCGTCGACTGGAGCCAGAACGACGAGCACAAGACGACCGTGACCGTTTACTCCGCGCGCGCGCGCGAGAGCGCGACGGTGTCCACCCCGGTGCGCTGGGACGAGGTCTAGCGCTGCCTCGAGGAGGGCGATGAGGGCGTTTTGACGTTCGAGGTCGACGACGTGCTCGCCCGGGTCGCCGATCAGGGCGATGAGTTCGCGCCGGTCGTGACCCTGCGGCAGGAGCTGCCGGCGGCGAGCGGATAGGCTATTGCCGGCTTCCGAGGCGCGCCCAATTGGATCCGATCACGCTCCGAAATCGACTGCTGGTCGCCACTTCGATGTGGAAGGAGACCGTGGCCGAGCCGTTGCCGAGGATGGCGCCAGGGGATCCCGCCGAGCAGCTTCAGAGCTTCGAGCTGCGGCTCGTCGACCGGCTGTGGGAGAGCGCGACGGCCGACAACGCCCGGGACATCGCAGACCGGACCTGGGACCTGGTTCATGACCGGCCCGACGACGACCCGGTCAAGCAGCGCGTAATCGCGTGCCACGAGGCGCTGGCGCGGCTGACGCGGCTCGGGGACTAGGGGTTCGCGCCCGGGCGTACGCCCCCTTCCCGTACGCACCACAACGTGGTTAAGTGTGCTGGGCTGAAGACGCCGAGACGCGTGCGCCAGAGGGGGTGTCGCAATGAAGAGGTCGTTGCTACTAGGTTCGATACTCGCGATGCTCGTCGCCGGTTCGGCCTTCGGCTTCGGACAGCTGCCCGCAGGCGGTCAGGTCAACAACGACCCCACGGCCGGGATCGACCCTTCGAGGGGAGTCAGCGGTGATGACCCGGCCAATGCCGACGTCGTCGGCGGGGCCCTGACGGCGGGAAAGGTGGCGGTGCCGTGGGCGATCTTCCGCCAAACGACGGCAGGCCACGATCAGGTCTTCTCGCGCTCGTTTGCCGGTGGCGCGTGGACGACGCGCGGGAGCGGGACCGTCGGCGGCAGCTCGAGTAGCGCCCCGACGTTCCCGGGCTCGCTGAACTTCGACCAGCTCCAGGACGGAGAGGCACCGTCGATTGACTTCGCGGGGGCCGGGCGCACGGTCCCGTGGGCGACGTGGTACGAGGACACCGCAGCGTTCGGAGGCGACGGCCAGGTCTTCGCGAGCCGGTTCGACAACAGCAGCGACGCGACTCAGGGCAAGTGGATCTTCTCCGGCCAGAGCCGGGGAATGAGCACCGGCAGCGTTCCGGTTCCGTCGCTCAACATCCATACGAGCGACGAGGCCGAAAACCCGGCGGTGGCGGGCGGCTCCACCAGCGACCCGAGCAAACCGGGGCCATGGGTCACGTGGCAGGAGCAAGACGCCCCGGAGAACACCTTCCAGATCTTCGCCGTCAAGCCGCTCGGCCCCGGGCGGACGGACTGCACCGGAGTGACGCCAGCGTCCACGGACCCCAACGCACCGCCGGACGGCGGGTTCTGCTGGCAGCAAGTCGGCCTGCCCCGGGTCGGCACCGGAAACAACGATCCGAGCCTCAACGTCGACCCCACTCGTATCGGCAAGGAGCCGGACATCGCCTTCACCGGCGCGAACGACGCCCTCCCGTGGGTTGTGTGGTACGAGACGGGCGCGAGCAAGATCGGCGGACCGGGCGCCAACGGGCTGGTGTTCGCGGCAAAGGCCGTCGGCGACGGAACCGCCCAGGGAGGGTTGCATTGGGTGGCGGTCGGCAGCGAGCTCCAGGGAACGCTCGACACGAGCGGCCCGACCAACCACTTCGGCGCCTGCGCCGAGTCGGGCGCAACCCAGGCCCAGTGCTCGCTCAACAAGGACCCGTCGTCCGACGCGGAGGACCCACGGGTCGCGGCCGGCACGATGGACCCGTCGGGCCCGACCGTGCCGTGGGTTGTGTGGGACGAGCAGGTCGGCGGTGCCCGGCAGGTGTTCGTCTCTCGGCTCGTCGGCACCGGCAGCACCGCGCATTTCGAGCTCGCCAACGGGGGCGCGCCGATCTCGACCGGGAGCGGGGACTCCACTCTGCCCGACATCACCTTCTCCGGGCACACGCCTTACGTGTCCTGGCGTGAGGACGTCGGCGGCGGAGTCCAGCGCGCGTCCCTCGGCCATTTCGGTGGGTCGGCCTCCGCGCCGACCTTCCAGCTCGACGATTCCACCGTGCCGCTCACCCCCTCGAGCCAGGCCGACGTGCGCGAGCCGATCTCATCCTCCTGCACCGCGAGCCCGTTCAACCAGGACGGCGAGAGCTGTCAGGGGAAGCGCCATCGGGACCCCGTCCTTCCTGTTCACGAACGGGACCAGCGCGCCCGGGCTATTCGCCGGTGCCTACCAGCCCGGCGGCCCCACCACCGCTGCACCGTCCGCGATCTCGACGTCGGGAGGAACCCTGAACGGCACCGTCGATCCGATTGGGGCATCGGTCAACGCCTTCTTCCAATACGGCGCCACGACGGCCTACGGCCAGACGACGGCCGCGCAGGGGACCGGTCCGGTCAACGGCTCCACGCCCTTCGCCGCGGCGCTAAGCGGCCTCGCGCCGGGCATTACGATCCACTACCGGGCGGTCGTCGTAAGCGACTTCGGGACGTTGACCGGCGCCGATCAGACGATGACGACGGCGATTCCGCCCCCGCCCCCGCCCCCGCCGCCACCACCGCCCGCGCCGCCACCACCGCCACCGCCGCCCCCTCCGAAACGGCCGGCACCGCCGGGGCCCGGCAAGCTGACCGTCGGGCGGGCGAAAGTGTCTGGTAAGACCGCGAGCCTGCGAGCATCGTGCGCGGGCCGCTCGGTCGACACGTGCAGGCTGAAGCTCCAGCTGACGGTCGTCGAGACGTTCAAGGGGGACAGGCTGGTCGCGATCACCGCCCGCAGCGGCGCCAAGAAGCCCCGGCGGGTCGTGTTCCACGTCGGGTCCGCGAGCTACACGCTTCATGGCGGGCAGACGAAGGCGCTCCACGTCTCGCTGAACGCCATCGGCAAGCGCCTGCTCGGAGCCCACCATCCGCTCCCCGTCAAGCTGCAGGTGATCCAGCAGCTCGCCTCCCACCACACGAAGACGGTCTTCAGCAAGACGCTCACGTTCAAGCTCCCGCCCAAGCGCCATCCGAAGCCCCACGCGGCGGCGTTCGGGTACGCGCTGCGCTGGAGCTAGGAGACCGCGGGGCCCAGGACACCGGGAGCGACCGGCTCGAGCCGGGCTTCCTGGTTGCGGGGCAGACCCGCCGCCTCGTAGGCCCCCTCCTCGGAGAGCGTCTCGTGCTCGAGCAGCGCGGCGACCAGAGAATCGAGATGCGGACGCTGGCTGCGCAGCAGCAGGTCTGACCTCGGGTGGGCCGGTCTCGACGATCCGCCGGACCTCCTCGTCGACGAGGCGCTGGGTCGACTCCGAGGTCTCGTGGACGCCGGGGAAGAACGGGCTCGCGCCGTCCATCGGGATCACCGCGATCGGGCCGATCGCGCGGCTCATCCCCCAGCGGCCGACCATCTGCCGGGCGATCTGGGTCAGCTGCTGGATGTCGGACTCGGCGCCGGTCGTCATGTCGCCAAACACGATCTCCTCGGCGACGCGCCCGCCGAGCGCGACCTTGATCTGTGCGAGCAGGTAGCGCTCCTCGAAGTTGAAACGGTCGGCGTCGGGGGCCGAGAAGGTGACGCCCGAGCGACTGCCCCCGCGGGATGATCGACACCTTGCGGACGGGGTCCGCGCCCGGCGTGAGCATCCCGACGATCGCGTGGCCGGACTCGTGGTAGGCGGTCCGCCGGCGGTCCTCCTCGCTCAGCATCACCTTGCGCTCGGCGCCGAGCACGATCCGCTCAAGCGCCGCGGAGAAGTCCTGCGAGGTGACGCGCTCGTGGCTCGCGACGCGCGGCCAGCAGCGCGGCCTCGTTGACGAGGTTCGCGAGGTCGGCGCCAACCAGTCCCGGGCGTCGACGCGGCGATCCGCTCGAGGTTGACCGCCGAGGTCGAGCGGGACGCGCTCGGTGTGCACGCGGAGGATCGCCTCGCGGCCGGCGCGGTCGGGCGGCTGCACGACGACGCGGCGGTCGAAGCGGCCCGGTCGCAGCAGCGCCGGGTCGAGGATCTTCGGCCGGTTGGTCGCGCCGAGGACGATCACGCCCTGGCGCGGGTCGAAGCCGTCCATCTCGGTCAGGATCTGGTTCAACGTCTGCTCGCGCTCGTCGTGGCCGCCGAGATGTTGGCGCCGCCGGCCGCGCGCGAGCGGCCGATCGCGTCGAGCTCGTCGATGAAGATGATCGCGGGCGCGGCGGCCTTCGCCTGCTGGAACAGGTCGCGGACCCGCGAGGCGCCGACGCCGACGATCATCTCGACGAACTCGGAGGCGCTATGTGGAAGAAGGGGACGCCCGCCTCGCCGGCGACCGCCCGCGCCAGCAGCGTCTTGCCGGTTCCGGGCGCCCCGCTGAGCAGCACGCCGCGCGGGATCTTGCCGCCGAGCCGCACGTACTTGTCGCGGGTTCTTGAGGAAGTCGACGATCTCGGTCAGCTCCTCCTTGGCCTCGTCGATTCCGGCGACGTCGGCGAAGGTGACCGGCTGCTCCTGTTCCTCCGCCCGCCGCGCGCTTGCGACCGACCGAAGCTCATCAGCCCGCCGCGCCGCCGGCGCCCGCCGCGCGGCGCATCAGCAGCACGAACAGCAGCACCAGCAGCAGCGTCGGTCCGAATCCGAACAGCAGCTCGGCGAGGAACGAGGGCCCGCCGTTCGCCGGATGGGCGTTGATCGTCACGTCGTGGTCCTGAAGCAGCTGCGAGAACTGCGCGTTGTCGGCGAACGACGGGACCTGGGTCGAGAACAGGGTCGTCGGGTTGGCCGACGAGCTTCGACGGGTACTTGAGCGCGCTGCGGAACGTCCCCTGGATCGAGTCCCCGGTCGAGGAGATCTGGCTGACGTTGCCCGACCCGACCTGCTGCAGGAACGTCGGGCTGTACGGGATCTGGACCCGCGAGGCCGGCTTCAGCGCCTGCGAGGAGATCCAGAAGTTGAGCGCGAGCACGCCGAGCACGACCAGCACAACGAGCCATCTGGACGTTGCGCTGTTCGGCGGGCTGGGCGCGGCGCCCTTCCCGACCGCGGCCGTCGGGGGCCGGGGTTACGCGCCAGCCGGGCAGGCCTGAACGGCCATCGGACGACTTACCCCGCTCCGGCGTGTCGGGCGGGGGCCACCTGCCGGGCGAAGTCCGGATCCTGGGGCGTCGGATTGCGGCTCGCGCCCATCGGCTGATTGTCACACCTCCTCGATCCTCGTCCGGAAACGATTCCGACGCCATCACGCCGCGCCCGCGGCTCTGGCCTGGTCGGCAAGCCAGCGGTCGGAGGTCACGACGCGGACCGCGGCCGGGTTGGGATCGGCCCGCAGCAGCCGGACGATCTCGTCGTCCGCGGCGTTCGCCTTGGGCTTCGGGGCGTGGAGTACGTCGATCACCGTCGAGCGGATCGGCGGCGAGGGCTTGCGCTCGAACACGACCGTCACGTCCTCGTCCTGCCGCGGCGGCCCACCGCTCGAGCATGTCGACGAGCCTCAGCATCGCGGCGTCGCGGTCGCGCCACCAGTATTCGAACCCGCCCCCCCGCGTCCCGATCACGTTCATCCCGTCGACCAGCCAGCGCATCTTTCGAGGCTAGTCATCTCCGCTCGGGCGCCGACGGTCGCGCTTGCGCTCGGAGTGCCGGCGCTTGCCCTCCAGCCGCCGGCGGACCGACGCCTGCGTCGGCCTGGTCGCGTGGCGGGAACGCTGCGTCGCGAGCGCGCTCGTGAGCCGGCGCTGGAGCCGCTCGAGCGCCAGCTCGCGGTTGCGCGACTGACTGCGCGCGTCCTGGGCCACCGCGGTGACCCTCGGGCCGCAGCGCGCGATCACCCGCTGCTTCTGAGCGTCGGTCAGCGCGCTCGACGCGGCGACGTCGAACGAGGCCTCGATACGTGACGCGGTGACGTTTGCGTGCTGGCCTCCGGGACCCGACGAGCGCGACGCTCTGAGCGTGATCTCACGCAGCGGCAGCCGGGCGTGACGTCCAAGCGGCATCGGGTCCTCCATTGCGGAATCAAGAGTGCCGCAAAGTGCCAACTGAAACCACCGAATCCACCGGCTGCCCGTCCCATCGCCGTGCTACCTTGCGCCAGGCAGGTAGCGCTTTAGATCTCTGCGAACAACACTCAAGTGCAGGCCCGGGGTAGGCGAGTCGTCCTCCGCGGCAGCAGCACGACACGCCAAGGAGGAAATGGCTTCATGCCTACTGGCACCGTGAAGTGGTTCAACGACGAGAAGGGCTTCGGTTTCATCGCGTCCGACGAGGGCGGCCGGGACCTGTTCGTCCATCACTCGAGCATCAACGCCGACGGCTACCGGTCGCTCGCCGAGGGCAGCCGGGTGTCCTACGACGAGGAAGAGGGCCCGAAGGGGCCGAAGGCCATCAACGTCGCCAAGCTCTAAAGCAGGCTCCGACGCGGGCCGCGCGGCCGTCGTGGCGCTGCCTACTGGTCCTCGCGGCGAGTCTAGCGCGCGCGCGGCGCGCGCGTACACTTCGTAAGCGGGTGCGGCGCACAACGGCCTGGAAGGCATGAGCAAGACGATCGAAGAACGCGAGCGGGTAGTCGTCCGTTTCGCAGGAGACTCGGGCGACGGGATGCAGCTCGCCGGCACGCGGTTCACTGACGCGACCGCGGTGCTCGGCAACGATCTGGCGACGCTGCCGAACTTCCCGGCCGAGATTCGCGCCCCGGCCGGGACGCTCGCCGGGGTGTCGGCATTCCAGATCCATTTCGCCTCGCGCGACATCCTCACTCCGGGCGACGAGCCGAACGTGCTGGTCGCGATGAACCCGGCGGCGCTGAAGGCGAACCTTGGGGAAATTGAACGCGGCGCGACGGTCATCGTCAACGAGGACGCGTTCTCGAAGCGCAATCTCGAGAAGGCCGGCTACGAGTCCAACCCGCTCGAGGACGGCTCGCTCGAGGGCTACCGCGTCCACCGGATCCCGATGACCGCGCTGACCACGGCTGCGGTAGAGGAGGTCGAGGACGCCTCCACCCGCGACGCCGGCCGGGCGAAGAACCTGTTCGCGCTCGGCGTCCTCTCCTGGCTCTACGGCCGGCCCACCGACGTCACCGAGCGGTGGATCGAGCAGAAGTTCAAGTCCAAGCCCGCGGTCGCGCAGGCGAACCTGGCGGCGTTCAATGCCGGCTGGTCGTTCGGAGAGACGACCGAGCTGCTGGACGTCCAGTACCGGGTCAAGCCCGTCGCCGGCGTGACGCCGGGCACCTACCGAAACGTCAACGGGACGGCCGCACTGTCGCTCGGCCTGATCGCGGCGAGCGTTCGCAGCCGGCTCCCGTTGCTGCTGGCGAGCTATCCGATCACGCCGGCGTCCGAGCTGCTGCACGAGCTCTCGCGCCATCAGTCTTTCGGCGTCCGCACGATCCAGGCGGAGGATGAGATCGCGGCGGCCGGCATGGCCCTCGGCGCCGCGTTCGGCGGCCGCCTCGGCGTGACCGCGACGAGCGGGCCCGGGATGGACCTGAAGGCCGAGACTGTCGGCCTGGCGGTCGCGCTCGAGCTGCCGATGATCGTGATCGACGTGCAGCGGGCGGGACCCTCGACCGGGATGCCGACCAAGACCGAGCAGTCAGACCTGCTGATGGCGCTGCACGGGCGCCACGGGGAGTCACCGCTGCCGGTGCTCGCGCCGAGCACGCCGGCCGGGTGCTTCGACGTCGCGTTCGAGGCGGTCCGGATCGCGGTCCGCTACCGGACGCCGGTGATCATCCTGTCGGACTCGTTCCTCGCCTCCTCGTCGGAACCGTGGCGGATCCCGGACGTCGCCAGCGTGCCCGGGATCGAGCCCGCGTTTGCTAAGCCACCGCGGCCGGGCGAGACGTTCCTCCCATACGCCCGCGACGACCGTCTGGCGCGGCCGTGGGCGGTCCCGGGAACGCCCGGGCTGCAGCACCGGATCGGCGGGATCGAGAAGGCCGACAGGACCGGCAACATCTCCTACGACGGCGCCAACCACGAGCGGATGACCGAGCTGCGCGCGGCCAAGGTCGCCGGCATCGCCGACGAGCTGCCGCCGCTGGCGGTCGACCACGAGGACGGGGCGAAGCTGCTGGTGCTGGGATGGGGCTCGAGCGAGGGCCCGATCCGCGCCGCTGTCAGGCGCGCACGGCTGAACGGGCACAAGGTCGCCTCAGCGCAGCTGCGCCACCTGAACCCGCTCCCCATCAACACCGGCGACGTGCTCCGCGCCTACGACCGGGTGCTGATCCCGGAGATGAACACCGGACAGCTCGCGCAGGTGCTGCGCGCGCAGTTCCTAGTCGACGTTGAGTCGTTGACCAAGGTCCAGGGTCTGCCGCTGTTCACTGGCGAGATCGAAGCGGCGATCGAGGAGCGACAGTAATGGCGGTGACGACGAACGGACACGGCAACGGCGGCGAGCCCGAGGCGCTCACCAAGGCGGACTTCCAGTCCGACCAGGAGACGCGCTGGTGCCCCGGCTGCGGGGACTACGCGGTGCTGGCCGCGGTCCAGCAGTTCATGCCCGAGCTCGGGATCCCGCCCGAGCGGATCGTGTTCATCACCGGGATCGGGTGCGCCGGCCGGTTCTCTTACTACATGGACACGTACGGGATGCACGGGATCCACGGCCGGGCCCCGGCACTGGCGACGGGCCTCGCCGCGACCCGCGAGGACCTCTCGATCTGGGTCGTGACGGGCGACGGTGACTCGCTCTCGATCGGCGGCAACCACCTGATCCACGCGCTGCGCCGGAACGTCCCGGTCAAGATTCTGCTGTTCAACAACCAGATCTACGGGCTGACCAAGGGCCAAGCGTCGCCGACCTCAGAGCTCGGGAAGATCACCAAGTCGACGCCGTTCGGCGTCGCCGACCAGCCGTTCAACCCGGTGGCGCTGGCACTCGGCGCCGAGGCGACGTTCGTCGCCCGGACGATCGACCGCGACAAGCGCCACCTCTCGGAGGTGCTGCGCGCCGCGGCGACCCACGAGGGCGCATCGCTCGTCGAGATCTACCAGAACTGCCCGGTGTTCAACGACGGGGCGTTCTCGGCGCTGACCGACAAGGACGTCAAGGACGCCAACCAGATCCGGCTGATCGAGGGCGAGCCGATCCGGTTCGGGGTCGAGCGCGAGCGCGGAGTCGCGCGGGGCGCCGACGGTGGCCTCGAGATCGTGAACGTCGCCGACGTCGGCGAGGACGCGCTGATCGTCCACGACCCGTCGCGACTGGACCCGGGGGTCGCGTTCTCGCTTGCGAGGCTCGCCGAGGACCCGACCGGCCCGACGCCGATCGGCATCTTCCGCGACGTCCAGCGGGCCGTCTACGGCCGCGACGGCCGCGTCCCGCCGGAGCCGGCGGGCGAGGGCGAGCTCGCCGAGCTGCTCGTCTCCGGGGACACCTGGACGATCTCCTGAGTCGCTAGCCGCCACGCGTCCGCGGGCTTGATTGCACCGCGCGCCTGCGGATACGATCAGTGCGCCATGGCTACTTGCCTGGTCACGGGTGGCGCCGGATTCCTCGGATCGCATCTTTGCGACGAGTTACTGAGGCGCGGAAACCGTGTCATCTGCGTCGACAGCTTCGAGACGGGCTCGCTGGCCAACATCGCGCACATCCGCGTACCGGAATTCGTGCACAAGCAGGCGGACATCATCGAGCCCTTCTTCGTCGACGAGCAGGTGGACGTCGTCTACCACTTCGCCTCGCCGGCCTCGCCGATCGACTACCTGCGCCTGCCGCTGCTGACACTGAAGGTCGGGTCCTACGGGACCCATCATGCGCTCGGCCTGGCCAAGCTGCACCGCGCGCGCTTCCTGCTGGCGTCGACGAGCGAGGTCTACGGCGATCCGCAGGTCCACCCGCAGCCCGAGTCCTATTGGGGGCACGTCAACCCGATTGGGCCGCGCGGCGTGTACGACGAGGCCAAGCGCTACGCCGAGGCGCTGACGATGGCCTATAACCGCCAGCAGGGCGTCGACACGGCGATCGTCCGGATCTTCAACACCTACGGCCCGCGAATGCGCCCGCACGACGGCCGCGCGATTCCGACTTTCTTGCGCCAGGCCCTGCTGGACAGGCCGATCACCGTGTTCGGCGACGGTTCGCAGACGCGCTCGTTCTGCTACGTGTCGGACCTCGTCGACGGGATCATCGCGCTCGCTGAATCGGGATACCACGAGCCGGTGAACATCGGCAATCCCAACGAGTTCACGCTCTTGGAGCTGGCGCAGACGGTGATCGAGATCACCGAGTCGCGCTCGAAGATCGTGCACGAGGCGCTCCCGACCGACGATCCGAAGGTCCGGCGCCCGGACTCCAGCCTCGCCCGCCAGCTGCTGGGCTGGGATCCCCAGATCGCATTGCCTGACGGGCTCCGCCGCACCCTCGAGCAGTCCACCGTCGAGGCGCTGACCGGCGCCGGCATCTTCTGATCAGCGTCGGGAGTCCCGCACTGATTGGGCGTGAAAGCCCCGATGCCGTGCCGTCGGCGATCGATCAGCGTAGCTCTCAGGAGCATCGTGATGGCGACGTCGACCGACTCCGAACGTACGGAACCAGCCGCCCTGGATGGGGGCGGGATCGCTGTCGTACCCGAACCACCCGCCCCGGATGGGGGCGGGATCGCCGTCGTGCCGGAACCGTCCCAGTCGGGGGCGGGGCGTAGCGAGTCGGTCCTTTCGCCCGGCCGCCGCGTGGTCTACCTCCTGCTGAGCGGTCTGTGGCTGATCGTGATGGTGCGCTTCTGGGTCTATTGGGCCCAGCCGGAGCATCGGGGCTCCCGGGCCCTGTACCTCCCCGCGACGCTGGCATTCGCCTACCTCCTGACCGGGCTGCCGACGGTGTACTGGTACTACGTCGGCCGGATGCGGCGCCCGCTATGGGTTCCCGCCCCGGCAGGCCTGCGTGTCGCCGTGATCACGCTATGCGTCCCCTCGCACGAGTCGGTCGACATCATCGAGCGCCAGCTGCGATCGATCATGGCGGTCCGGTATCCGCACGACAGCTGGGTGCTCGACGAGGGAGGGGACCCGGAGGTCGCGCGTCTCGCGGAGGCGCTCGGCGTGCGCTACTTCACGCGCAAGGGCGTGCCTCGATGGAACCAGCCGGGTCCGCCCTTCCAGGCCAAGACGAAGGCGGGCAACGTCAACGCCTGGCTGGACGAGCTGAAGGCGGAGGGGGACGACTACGAGTTCTTCGTGCAGCTCGACGTCGATCACCGGCCGCGGCCGGACTACCTGGACCGGACGCTCGGGCAGTTCATGAGTCCCGACGTCGCGTGGGTGCAGGCTCCGAGCGTCAACGCGAACCTCGACTCCTGGGTCGCGCGCGGCCTGGCCGAACAGGACGTGGTCCTCCAGGGCCCACTGCAGATGGGGTTCTACGGGCAGAGCAAGACCCCGTTCATCATCGGCTCGCACACGACGTACCGAACAGCCGCGATCAGGCAGATCGGCGGATTTCAGCCGACGCGGGCCGAGGACCATCTCGACACGGTGGTGCTGGCCGCGGACGGCTACACGGGGGTCTTCGTGCCCGAGATTCTCGCCGAGGGCGACGGGCCCGAGGATCTCGGCACCTACCTGCGCCAGCAGTTCGCCTGGGCCTACTCAATGGTTCAGATCCTGTTCTTCCACACCCCGCGACTACTCCGGCACTACACGTGGCGCCAGAGCGCCCAGTTCCTGATGGCACAGACCTGGTACACGTTGTGGTCGCTCGCGATCGGAGTGCTCTGGCTGCTACCGATTGCAGCGCTGCTCAGTGGTCACCTGATCACGAGGATGCGCATCGGGGAATTCCTCGCCTACTACCTGGCGACGCTCGTGACATCGACGCTGATGTGGTGGGCGACCCGTCACTGGTTCCAGCCACAGAAGGTCCACCTGTCGTGGCGCGCGATGCTGTTGGAGGTCGCCCGCTGGCCGGTCGTCTTCTGGGCAGTGATCAACGTGGTGCTCCGAATCAAGCGCCCGTACATGATCACGCCCAAGGGAGGGAAGGCCGGAGCGATCCTCAGGGGGCGGGGGCTCTACGGCATCTACTTCGGGATGTTGACGTTCAGCTTGTGCGCCGTGTTCGTCTTTGCGCTCGTGATCCAGCATGGACCGGCTCAGGGCTATCTCGCGCTCGTTCTGTTCAACACCGCGATCCTGCTGGGGTTCCTGATCACGGTCATCGGCCTCGAGCTGGGCGTGCTGCGGCGGCGGCTCGGGTACCTGGCGGCGCTGCGGGCGCGCGCCAGCGTCCTGTTCACACTTGCGATGCTGGTCGCCGCCTCGGGCGTGGCGGTGGCGGTGTCGGTGGCGCCGCTCGGGCAGTCGCTGGGATGAAGCGCCGCACGTTGCTGGAATACGGGTTCTCGGCGGTGCTCGTCGCAGTCATCTTCGGATTGATCGCGCTTCAATTGTTCGGTCCATGGGGCAACGGGCAAGCGTCGGTCCCCAAGCCCTGGCCGATCACCTCGCCGGGGCCCGTCGCGATCGGGGTCACGACGACCTCGCTCGCGCGCAATTCCTTTCGGACCTGGCGGCCGAGCGACCTCGTCGAGGTCAACCGCTTCGAGCAGAACGCGCGTCTGCACGCCAACACCGTGATGTGGTTCACCGATTGGGCGCGAGGTGCGTTCAACGCCGGCCAGGCGCGGGCGGTTGCGCAGCGCGGCAGCATCCCCGAGATCTCGTGGGAGCCATGGGACTCCCGCGTCGGGGAGGGGCGCCCGCAGCCGAAGTACACGCTCAAGAGCATCATCGACGGCCGCCACGACCCCTACATCCACCGCTTTGCCGAGGCGGTGAGCCGCTACCGCGGGCCGGTGCGCCTCCGGTTCGCGCAGGAGATGAACGGCAACTGGTATCCGTGGAGCGAAACCGTCAACGGCAACCGCCCCGGTGAGTTCGTGAGGGCGTGGCGCCACGTGCACAAGATCTTCGAGCTCGCCGGGGCCACGAATGTGCAATGGGTGTGGAGCCCCGTAAGCGGGGCACCCCGGGCCGATTTCCCTGGCTCGGGCGAGGTCGACGTGCTCGGTTCAACCTGCCTCAACGGCGGCACGCACACGTTCGGCCGGGGGTGGCGCAGCTTCGCGGCGATCTGCGGCAACTCGATCGCGCAGCTGCACGCGCTCGACCCCCGCCTGCCGATAGAGCTCTCCGAGACGGCGAGCACGCAGATCGGCGGAAGCAAGCCGAGCTGGATCGCCGGCATGTTCGCCTACCTCGCCCGGCACCCGGCGGTCAAGTCGATGAACTGGTTCAACGTCCGCAAGGAGACGGACTGGCAGATCGAGAGCTCGCGAGCAGCCGAGCAGGCGTTCGCCGACGGCGCCGCGAACCTGCGCGCGTCGGTGAGCGGTTAGCCCGCTTCGGCGACGTAGCCGCCGGCGGGCTCGAGCGGGAGGCCGGCGGCCTGCCAGTCGAGCAGGCCGCCGAGCATGTTGTGCGCGTTGAAGCCGGCCCCGCGGAACGCCTCGGTCGCCATCGCCGAGCGGGCGCCGCTGCGGCAGTAGAAAACGACCGGGCGGTCGCGGTCGAGCGTCTCGACCTCGCCGGCCAGCCGGGCCAGCTCGATGTGGCGATCGCCCGCGATCCGACCGGCCTCGTGCTCGTGGCCCTGGCGCACGTCGATCAGCTGGACATCTCCCTGCGCGAGGAGCTCCGCGACCTCCTGGGGCGTGTAGTCAGAGCCCATCATCCGAGCCTAGTACAGCCACTGCGCTCAATAGCGCGACATAGGTCCGGAGAATGGTGTACTGTCGCGGCGCGACATAAGGCCCAGCCGAATCCCGGGTCATCAGATGACCAGGGAGCGGGGAACCCAACGGAGCTACGGCTCCAGGGGCGAATCGCCTGAAGTTCTAGGCGTAGCGCGACTCTTTCAGCGCGAGCCCGGCAGCTAACCCCGTAGGCGTGAGAAAGAGAAGGGAACAACGTGACAAACGTGCTCCTACGTCTCGCGCGCTGCGCGGGCGCAGCCGCACTGGTGGGGGTGATCGGCATGAGCGGATCGGCGCTCGCGGCCACCAAACATCCTGGCAGCGGCGGTGCAACCCCATACGCAAGCTCGAGTGCGAGCAGCGCTCACCTTGGCGACCGGGTCCTGTGGCCCGGCATGAGCGGCCACGACGTGCGCGTCCTTCAGCAGTACCTGACCTTTGCGGGTTACTCGACCACGATCACCGGCACCTATGACATGCCGACGCGCAACAGCGTGATCGCGTTCGAGCATGCCCATGGCATACGGCCCACCGGTGTCGTCACGTCGAAGGTCGAGAGGACGCTTCGGCACGTGATCGCGCCGATTCTCGCCCGCCCGAGCGGTCCGGCCCGGATCAACCCTGACGGGACCGCCACAGCCCCGGTTGGCGCGCCGGCCGCAGTGGTGACGATGATCAACGCCGCGAACCGAATCATCCACACGTCGTACTGCTACGCCGGGGGCCACGGCTCCTGGAACTCGAGCTGCTACGACTGCTCCGGATCCGTCGGCTACGTGCTCCACGCGGCCGGAATGCTGTCCTCACCCGAGCCCTCCGGTGACATGGAGTCGTTCGGCAGCTCCGGCCCCGGTAAGTGGGTCAGCGTGTACGCCAACTCCGGTCACGTGTTCATCGCGATCGCCGGACGGGCGTTCGACACTGCCGACTTCGGCGGCCCGAACATCCCCAACGGTGACGGCCCCCGCTGGCGCTCGAACCCCACGGGCAACCTGCAGGACGGCGGCGGCTACGTCGTTCGGCACCCGGCTGGGCTGTAGGAGCCTTTTCCGCGGTCAGCGCGACTCACCCCGCACAGGTGGCGCGGGTGAGTCGCGCGATCCGCGGATAACGCGGCCAGCACGACACACCTCCGCGGCGGTGGCGAGGTGCGTCATCGCAGCCGCGTAGATCGGGCGCAGGGCGTGGCTATCGCCCAAAGCGGGCAAGATCCACGCGCTGTTGTGGCCCGGCTACAAATGCGTCCGCCGCCGCCTCGCCTCTGATCGCAGACGATGGCGATTCGGTTCCGCATAGGACACACGAATCGCCAAAGACCGCGGCTGGTGCGCATCGGCGAGTCGCGCCGCTTGTGCCCCGCTCACAAAGTTCCCGGTCCGCGCGCCGTCCACAGCGGGTCGCGCGGTCCAGATGACACACGTCCGCCTCATCCCGGGGGTGCGTCGTCCGCCCGCGAAAGCCACGCGCGCCTCAGTACGATCAACACAGATGTCGGCGCTCGCTGAGCTGTACACGATCCCTCAGGAGTACCTCGACTTCCGGGACACGATCCGGAAGATCGCGCAGGAGCGGATCGCGCCGCGCGCGGCGGAGATCGACGAGAAGGCCGAGTACCCGTACGACCTGCGAGAGCTGCTGGCCGAGCACGACGTGCTCGGGCTCCCGTTCGAGACCGAGTACGGCGGCACCGGCACCGGCACGCTGATGCTGAACATGGCGGTCGAGGAGATCGCCAAGGCTTGCGCGTCGACGGCACTGATCGTGATGGTGCAGGAACTCGGGACGCTCCCGATCCAGCTGTTCGGCACTGAGGAGCAGAAGCAACGGTTCCTGCCGCGGTGCGCGTCGGGCGAGTGGTCGCCGGCGTTCGCGCTGTCGGAGCCCGATGCCGGTTCGGACCCGGGCGGGATGCGCACCCGTGCGACGAAGGACGGCGGCGAGTGGGTGATCGACGGTGCCAAGAACTGGATCACCAACCTCGGCGTCGCCGACTTCTACGTGGTTTTCGCCGTGACCGACCGCGAGGCCGGCCACTCCCAACGGATTACCGCGTTCATCGTCGAGGCCGACCGGCCGGGCTTCAGCGTCGGCAAGCTCGAGCACAAGCTCGGGATCCGCGGCTCGCCGACCGGCCAGCCGGTGTTCGACGGGGTGCGGGTGCCCGAGGAGAACGTGCTCGGCGACGTCGGCGAGGGATTCAAAATCGCGATGTCGACGCTCGACCGCTCGCGGCTCGGCGTCGCCGCGCAGGGGCTCGGGATCGCGCAGGGCGCGACCGACTACGCGGCCTCCTACGCGCGCGAGCGCCGGCAGTTCGGCAAGCCGATCAACTCGTTCCAGGCGATCCAGTTCAAGCTCGCCGACATGGAGACCCAGTGCGCGGCCGGGCGCGAGCTGCTCTACCAGGCGTGCTCGAAGATCGACCGCGGCGAACCGGACATCGGCAAGTACTCGGCGATGGCGAAGCTGTTCTGCTCGGACACGGCGATGAAGGTGACCGTCGAGGCCGTCCAAGTGCTCGGCGGCTACGGCTACGTCAAGGAGTACCCGGTCGAGCGGATGATGCGCGACGCGAAGATCACCCAGATCTACGAGGGCACGAACGAGATCCAGCGACTCGTGATCGCGAGGACGATGAGGTAGCAATGCACTCCCAGCCGCCAACCCTGCGCCGGATCCTGTTCTCCGCGCTGGCGGCGCTCACGGTCGGGCTCGGGGCGGTAAGCCTGATCTGGGGGTTCAGCGACTCGTTTCCGGTCAGGCTGCTGCAGGGGGTCGCCGTGTTCGGCGCCGGTGTGGTGATCATCGGCGGCGCCGTCGTGTTCGCGCTGGTCCGGCTCGCGGGCTGGCAGGACCCCGAGTCCGAGCAGGACTTCGACGCGATCGTCGAGCGCGCCGAGCGGCTGGCGGCGGACGATTCCTGGGGCGACAGCGAGGACTACGAGCCGCGGGAAGAAGAGGACGATTTCTTCGATCCGTACAACGAGGATGACTTCAAGGCGCTCGTCCGCGCCGCGGTCGACGACCTGCCGCTCGAGTTCCACCGTGCGCTCGAGCACGTCGCGGTCGTCGTGGACGACGGCGGGCGCCGGCGGCGCGCCTACGGCCTCTACCAGGGGGGCACGGTCGCGCAGGACTACTTCCACGACCGGATCGTGATCTTCCGCGACACGCTGCTGCGTGACTTCGGGCACGATCCGGACCTGCTCAAGGCGCAGGTCACGCGGACGCTGCGCCACGAGCTCGCGCACCACCTCGGGTGGGACGAGAAGGGCGTTCGCGGGCTCGGGCTGTGAAGCAACCGCAGGGGCGAGCGCCTAGCATTCCCGGCCCCCAACGAGGAGTTGCTGATGCCTGAAGCCGTGATCGTCGACGCCATTCGTACCCCGATCGGACGTGCGTTCAAGGGGTCGCTGAAGACCGTCCGCGCCGACGAGCTCGCCGCGCTCCCGATCCGCACGTTGATCGAGCGCAACCCCGAGGTCAATTTCTCGGAGACCGTCGACGTGATGATGGGCGCCGCGTCCTCGATCGGGGAGCAGGGCTACAACGTCGGGCGCAACGCGTCGCTGCTGGCTGGCCTCGACTATCACGTGCCCGCGTGCACCGTCAACCGCTTCTGCGCGTCCTCGCTGCAGACGATCCGGATGGCGTTCCACGCGGTCAAGTCCGGGGAGGGCGACCAGTACATCGCCGCCGGCGTCGAGGCCGTGTCGCGCGCGGGGCTGGGCGCCGGGATGCCCGACGAGGCCAAGAACACGCAGCTGAACGGGTCCGAGGGCTCGGCGTACGACGTCTACATCCCGATGGGGCTGACCGCCGAGAACGTCGCAGACCGCTGCAAGGTCACGCGCGAGCAGCAGGACGAGTGGGCCGTGATCTCCCAGAACCGCGCCGTCGAGGCGCGCGACTCCGGCCACTTCGACAACGAGATCGTGGGCGTGCCGGTGGCGGCGCACAAGGACGTCGACAAGGAGGGCAACGAGATCGACGTCCCGGCGACGGTCATGACCAAGGACGACGGCCCTCGGGCGGGCACGACGATCGAGGTCCTGGGAAAGCTGAAGCCGGCGTTCAAGCCCGACGGGACCGTCACCGCCGGCAACGCCTGTCCGCTCAACGACGGCGCTGCGGCGGTGTTGATCATGTCTGAGGAGAAGGTCAAGAGCCTCGGGCTGAAGCCGAAGGCGCGGATCATCGGCTCGACGGTGACGGCGATCCGGCCGGAGATCATGGGCCTCGGCCCGATCCCCGCGATCCAGGCGCTGCTCAAGCAGACCGGCTTCAAGATCGACGACGTCGACGTCGTGGAGATCAACGAGGCGTTCGCCGCGCAGATCGTTCCGTGCAAGGAAGAGCTCGGGATCGACGAGGAGAAGCTCAACCCGTTCGGAGGCGCGATCGCGCTCGGACACCCGTTCGGGATGACCGGCGCGCGGATCATGACCACGCTGCTGAACGGGCTGACCGCGCGCGACGGCACCTACGGGATCGAGTCGATGTGCGTCGCTGGCGGCATGGGCCAGGCGATGCTCGTCGAGCGGCTCAACTGAATCGGTTCTTCGACCGGGTACCAGCCCCCGGGCTGGTACTGGTCGGAATCACCTCGGTTCAGGTCGGGGCCGCGTTCGCGACGAAGCTGTTCGTGCATCTCGGCCCCGCCGGGACTGTGCTCGTGCGGGTGCTGTTCGCGGCGATCGTGCTGTGGGCGATCTGGCGGCCGCGTCCGCGCGAGCACGGCCCGCGCGAGCTGCGGTTGGCGGCGCTGTTCGGGCTCGCGCTCGCGTGCATGAACCTGACCTTCTACGAGGCGCTCGACCGGATCCCGCTCGGGGTCGCTGTCACGCTCGAGTTCGTCGGGCCGCTCGGGGTGGCGCTCGCGGGTTCGCGCAGCCGCTTCGACGTCCTCTGGGCGATCCTGGCCGCGGGTGGGGTAGCGCTGCTCGGAGGGTTCAGCGCCTCGGACGCCGTCGGGATCCTGCTCGCGCTCGCCGCCGGCGGCTTCTGGGCCGCCTACATCCTG
The DNA here is from genome assembly GCA_963770735.1 of uncultured Solirubrobacterales bacterium. Taxonomy (GTDB): domain Bacteria; phylum Actinomycetota; class Thermoleophilia; order Solirubrobacterales; family Solirubrobacteraceae; genus Palsa-465. The sequence goes on from CAVYRB010000005.1 coordinate 294,646, forward strand.
CTCAACGCCCGCGTCGGCCGCGCGTTCGCCGGCGGCGACGGGCTCGCGCTCGCGATGGCGATCGCGACGCTGCCGCTGATCCCATTCGGGATCGCCGATGCCGGCAGCGGGCTGCTGCACCCGGCGTGGCTCGCGGTCGGCTTCGGCGTTGCGCTGCTGAGCTCGGTGATTCCGTACTCGCTCGAGCTCGAGGCCCTGCGCCGGATGCGCCCGCAGCCGTTCGGCGTGCTGATGAGCCTCGAGCCGGCGATGGCGGCGCTGGCGGGATTGATCGTGATCGGCCAGAGCCTAAGCGCGGTCGAGCTGGTCGGGATCGCGCTTGTGATCACCGCGAGCGCGGGCGCGACGGTCGGCGCGCGGGGCCCCGCCCCGGTTGACGCGTGAGCCGCACCGCTCCGATCGCGTGAAGGTGGTGTTATACGGCCCGTGGCACGGAGAATCGTGATGGGGCTGAGCGCCGCAATGCTCGCGGCGCTCGCGACGACGGCGGTGATGATCTCGAGCGCCGGCGCGGCGTCGCATGCGCGGCCCGCGGCCGCGAGCAAGCCCGCGGCCGACTGCCAGCCGTTCGCGCGGACGCCGTGCCTGCTGCCGTTCCCGAACAACCTGTACACGCGCCGGGACCGGACCAGCGCGACGGGGCTGCGCGTGGCGCTGCCCGCAGCCGCGATGCCCGCGAACGCCCACGGGCAGCGGATCTCAGGCGCCGAGTACAACCGCAACGACGGCTTCAGCCCGGGCAGCGCGATGATCTTGCACGTTCCCGGGCTCGATAACCCGCGGGCGTTCCAGCGGACGGGGTCCGTCGGGCTGCTCGACATGAGCAAGGCGTTCGCCAAGGACGCTCCGATCGTCGTGATCGACGAGGCGAGCGGCCAGCGGCAGCTGATCTACACCGAGCTCGACGCGAACGCGCCCACGCCGCAGACGCGGAACCTGATGATCGTTCCCGGCAAGGAGCTTGCCGAGGGCCACACGTTCGTGGTCGCGCTGCGGCGGCTGCGCACGGCGGACGGAAACGTCATCGCGCCGCCGCCGTGGTTCAAGAAGCTCCGCGACAACAAGACGCTGCCGCCCAACGAGCGCTCCCAGCGGGGCCGGTACACGACGATCTTCTCGGCGCTGAACCGCGCCGGGATCCAGCGCGGGTCGCTTTACGAGGCGTGGGACTTCACCGTGGGCTCTGAGAAGAGCCTGACCTCCCGGCTGCTGTCGGTTCGCAACGACGCGTTCGGGCAGCTCGGTGACCACAACCTCGCGGACGGCAAGGTCGCGGGGCGCGCACCTGGGTTCACAGTGACGAGCAACGTGCCGCTGCCGTCCGACCCGACGATTCGCGTGGTGAAGGGCAGCTTCCAGGCCCCGTGCTACCTGATCACGTGCGGCGACTCCGCCACCACCGGCTTCCACTACAGCTCGACGAAGCCCGACGCGCTGCCCGACGCAGACCCCCGGCAACGTCGCGACCGCGCCGTTCGAGTGCATCGTGCCGGCGTCCGCTTCGCCGTCGCATCCGGCGCGGCTCTCGCTGTACGGGCACGGGCTGCTCGGCAGTGACGACGAGGTGACGGACAGCTGGGTCACGGCGCTCGCAAACCACTTCAACATGGTGTTCTGCGCGACCAACTGGTGGGGGCTCGCCGAGGACGACACGGCCCTTGCCGGCGAGGCGGTCACGAACCTGAACCTGTTCCCGGTGCTCGTCGACCGCCTCCAGCAGGGTGTGCTGAACACGCTGTTGCTCGGCCGCCTGACGCTGAACCCGCAGGGCTTCGCGGCCAACCCCGCGTTCCAGTCGGGCGGGCGGTCGGTGCTCAACACCTCGCAGCTCTACTACGACGGCAACAGCCAGGGCGGAATCGAAGGCGGTCTGGCGACCGCGGTCGCCCCTGACTGGCGACGCGCGGTGATCGGAGTCACGGGGATCGACTACGGCAACATGCTGATCCAGCGGAGCACGGACTTCGGCGGCCCGACGGCGATCTTCAAGAAGCTGCTCGATGTCAGCTACCCGGACCCGTCGCTGTACCCGGTGCTCACCGACCTGCTGCAGCAGCTCTGGGACCGCGGCGACCCCGACGGCTACGCCCAGCACATGACGACGGATCCGCTGCCGGGCACCCCGTCGCACACGGTGCTGATGCAGAACTCCTACGGCGACTTTCAGGTGAGCATCTACGCCGGCGCCGCCGAGGCGCGGACGATCGGCGCGTCGGCGTACGAGCCCGCGCTCGACCCGGACCGCTCGCGGGATCGCAACCTGCTGTTCGGGATCCCGGCGATCGGCAAGCCCGGATCCACGGGGTCCGTGATCGAAATGTGGGATTCGGGTCCCGGGCGCGTGCAGCCGCCGCCGGTCGGGAACGTGCCGCCGACCAAGGGGCCTCACAACATCGACCCCCACGAGGACCCTCGCAAGACGCCGTTGGCGCAGACCCAGATCTCCGACTTCCTCGAGCCGAACGGGAAGTTCGTGAACGTGTGCGCCGGCAAGCCCTGCCACACGTCGGTGTTCACGCAGTGAGCTGAACGTTGTGCGCCGCGCCCGGTTCCGGCCGGGCCGCGTTCACCAGGTCAATTCGATCTCGAACTCGGTCTCGTCACCCTCGACCTCGAACTCGATCTTGAGCTTCACCTCGTCCGGGACCTTCGCCACCAACCTGGCACCGTCGCGTTCGAGCACGATGTCGTTCTCTGAACCCAGCTCATCCGCGATCTCGTGCAGGCGCTGGGCGGCCGCCTCGCGAGACATCGTGCTCTTCTGCTTGAGCTCCAGCTCCATAGGTCCTCCGATCGTCGTGTGAGGGAGGACTCTTGCCGGTGTCATCCGCCGGCGCAAGGGCGCCGCGCTCCGCTCGCTCGGCGGCCACCACAGCCGAGCTTCCCAGCTCGACTACTTGGGTGCCATCCGCAGCGCCCCGTCCAGCCGGATCGTCTCGCCGTTGAGCATCTGGTTCTCGACGATCTGAACCGCCAGCGTCGCGTACTCGTCGGGGCGGCCGAGTCGGGGCGGGAACGGGATCGTCGACGCGAGCGTCTGGCGGTGCTCCTCGGGCAGGCCCGCGAGCAGCGGCGTGTCGAACAGGCCGGGGGCGATCGTGCAGACCCGGATCCCGCTGCGGGCGAGGTCGCGCGCCGCGGGGAGCGTCATCCCGACGATCCCGCCCTTCGACGCCGAGTAGGAAATCTGGCCGATCTGCCCGTCGAACGCGGCGACCGAAGCGGTGTTGACGCACACCCCGCGCTCGCCGGACTCGTGCGGCTCGTTGTCGAGCATCGCCGCGGCGGCGATCCGTAGCACGTTGAAGGTGCCGATCAGGTTGACCCGGATCACGGTCTCGAACGGCTGGAGCGCGTGCGGCCCGCGACTCGACGCGGTGCGCTCGGCCCAGCCGATCCCGGCACAGCAGACGCTGATCCGCAGGCCGCCGGGCGTCTCAGCCGCCGCGGCGACGGCTCGCTCCACCTGGTCGGGCTCGGTCACGTCGGCCTTCACGAACCGGGCACCGAGCTCGTCAGCGAGCGCCCGTCCCTTGTCCTCGTTGAGGTCCGCGATCACGACCTCCGCGCCGCGGCCCTGGAGCAGACGTGCGGTCGCCTCACCGAGCCCGGAGGCCCCGCCGGCGACCAGCGCACCGCTACGTTCGATTCTCACGGGCGGGAACCCTACCGGCGCGCGGCCAACGACAGCGCGAAGAGGCGGTCCGGGTCGGTGAACCAGCGGTCCAGCCGCAGCCCGGCGGCTTCGAAATCCTCCTCGAGCCGCTCGCGGGTGAACTTGGCGCTGATCTCCGTGCGGAGCTCCTCGCCGGCCGCGAACTCCACATTGAGGCCGAGCGACCCCACGGTCACGGTCTGCGGCGTCCGCGCCCGCAGCCGCATCTCGAGCCACTCGTGCTTGGTGTCGAAGAACGCGACGTGGTCGAACGCCTCCGGCACGAAGTCGGCGTCGAGCTCGCGGTTGATCACGTGCAGGACGTTGCGGTTGAACTCGGCGGTGACGCCCGCGGAGTCGTCGTAGGCGGCCTCGATCACCGCCGGGTCCTTGACCAGGTCGGTGCCGAGCAGCAGCCGGTCCCCCGGGCCGAGCAGCCCGCCGATCTCCCGCAGCAGCCGTCGGCGGGTGCCGGGCGGAAAGTTCCCGATCGTGCCGCCGAGCAGCGCGACGATCCGGTTGCCACCGTCGCGAGCCGGCACGCTCTCGAGATGGCGCTCGAAGTCGCCGATCACGCCGTCGACCTGGAGCCCGTCGTACTCGGACACGAGCTGCTCGGCCGCCTGCTGGAGCGCCTGCTGGGAGACGTCGAGGGGGATGTAGCGACGCAACGTGCCTGCCGCCGCCATCGCGTCGAGCAGGATCCGCGCCTTGTCGGCGGCGCCCGAGCCAAGCTCGACGAGCTCGCCGGCCTCCGTCAGCTCCACGATCTCCCCTGCGCGCTCCGTCAGGATCTGGCGCTCGGTGCGAGTCGGGTAGTACTCGGGCAGCTCGCAGATCTGCTCGAACAGCTCCGAGCCACGCGCGTCGTAGAAGTGCTTCGCTGGCAGCTCCTTGAACGGTCGCGTGAGGCCGTCGAGGACGTCGTCGGCCAGCACCCGCTCCTCCGCGTCGGAGACGCACGAACGGATGTTGATGTCGCCTTGGTCGAGAACCTGTTTCATTCGTCCCTCACGATCCGGAGTCCGGAGAAGATCTGTCGCCGCTCGGGGTGGTCCCAGTTGCGGAACGTCGGCGTCGCGACCCGGGGGCGGGTGGCCCACGAGCCTCCGCGCAGGACTCTGTAGCCGTCTCGGAAGAACGGCTGCGAGTACTCCGGGTACGGGTACGGCGTGAAGCCGTCGTAGCCGTCGAACACCGACGACGTCCACTCCCAGACGTCACCGATCATCCCGAGGCACCCCGACGGCGAGCTGCCCGCCGGGTAGGCGCCGGCGGGCGCGGTGCCGCGTCCGAGCTGGTCCAAGTTCGCGTGAACGCCCGCGACCGGTCGTTCGTTCCCCCAGGGGTAGGGCAGCGCGAGGGCTTGCTCCTGGTCCCAGGTCGCCGCCTTCTCCCACTCGTCCTCGGTGGGGAGGCGGGCGCCGTGAGCGCGGGCAAAGGCGTCGGCCTCGAACCAGGAGATGTGGACGACGGGCCGATGAGGATCGAGCGGCTCGAGCTTTCCAAGGCGCCACTCCGAGCCCCGGTCCGCCGTCCAGCCGGCAGGTCTGGTGATGTCGTACTCCTCCTTCCAGGCCCAGCCCTCGTCCGACCACCACTCGCGGCGCTCGTAGCCGCCGCCCTCGACGAAGTGGAGGTAGGTGGCGTTCGTGATCGGGGTCAAGCCGATCAGGTACCCGCGGATGTCGGTGCGGTGACGGGGTCGCTCGTTGTCATACGCGAACCCCGCGGGCGACGCCCCGATGATGCACTCCCCGGCTTCGATCTCGACCATCTCGAGCCCGGTCAGGCAAGGCTCTGGCGCGGCGGGCAGCGCGCCGCCGTCCGGCGGCTGGTAGTGCTCGAGCCGCGCGAGCTCGAGCGTCTGCAGCATCGTCTCGTTGTGCTGGTTCTCGTGGCGTACGACGAGCTCGTGCAGGACGCCGTCGCCGAGGCCCCGGCGCCCGGCGAGCTCGAGCGCGCACGCGCGGACCTCGTCGAGGTAGTCGCGCGCCTCGCGAGGATGCAGGAAGGGCAGCTCGCCGCGGTTGGCGCGGGGGGTCTCCATCGCGTCGTAGACCTCGACCAGCTCCGGCCGCAGCATCGGCCGCTCGCCGAAGCGGTGTACGAGCCAGAGGTCCTCGAACGCGGCGATGTGCCCGAGGTCCCAGACCAGCGGGCTCATGAGCGTCGAGTAAACGCGCTCGAGGTCCTCCTCGGACAGGGACGCCACCAGCGCGAGGGTTCGCTCACGGGCCTCGGCGAGCGCGTCCAGCACCTCGGCCTCGGTTCTCGGCGGTGGATCTGCCCGGACTGTGCTCGGGCTCCTCATCTCGTGGATTCTCGCATCCCCGCCTGCTGGGCAATCGAAACCATCTCGTGAAAGCCGTTCAGCGAAGCCGGTAGCGCAGATACAGGGCGCTGTCGTGTTCGAGCGCCCAGACCACGTCCATCGGCTGCAGCTCCATCAGCTCCGGGCCGTTCGCGATCGTGGGCGACGGCCCGCCGCCCACGAGCTTCGGCGCGAGCGTCAGGAACAGCTCGTCGGCGAGGTGCTCGTCCAGCAGCGACCCGAACACGGTGGGGCCGCCCTCGCACAGCAGCGAGCGGATCCCGAAATCGGAGCGCAGGTGCCTCATCACGGTCGTAAGGGTCAGCTCGCCGGGGTCGAGCTCGACGAGCTCGATCTGGGCGGACGTAGCCGGAAACGTCGACCGGCACGCAGCAGAACAGCGCTACGCGGGACTCTGGCTCGGCGAACAGCGGGATGTCGAACGGGACCTCGCCGCTACGGCTGACGACGACCGCCAGCGGCTCCGGGGTGCGGTCTGCCCGCTCGCGGCGGACCCGCGCGTCGGGATCACGCAGGATCCGCCCGTAGCGCTCGATCATCAGGGTTCGGGTGCCCGCGAATACCGCGTCCACCTGTTCCCGCAGCCCGTGGAACAGCGCGCGGTCGGCGGGATCTCCGAGCGCCCCCGAACGGCCCCTGAACGTCGCCCTGCCGTCGGCGCTCGACGATGAAGTTCGCGACCACGTACGGCCGCTCGGGGCTCGCGGCGGCGGCGAGGTCGAGACGGGCCAGAAGCGCACCGACATCGACGCGACCGGGATCGGGAAGAAGCTGGCGAAACTCCACCGGGCGGCCGAACCTAGCACGGGCGGGTTGAGCTGACAGACGCCAAACGGGCTAGGCTGCGCGCCGGATGGATCTGAAGGCGCTGCACCGAGGGGAGATCGTCGCCTGTTTCGGGGGGCTGCTGCTCGCGATCTCGATCTTCCTGCCCTGGTACACGCTCGGCAACCGTTTCGCCGAGCTGAACAGCTGCCACGGACCGAACACGACCTGCACCGGCTGGGAGAGCCTGACGGTGCTCCGCTTCCTGTTCCTGCTGGGGGCAATCTCGCCGCTGATCCTCGCGTGGATCATCGTCCGCGGGCACGCCCTGGCATGGCCGCGCGGCGAGATGACCGCTGTGGTGGCGGTGATCGCGATCGTCTTGACGCTGTTCATCGGCGTGATCGACAAGCCTGGGGAGCCCCCGTCCGAGATCGGCCTGTCTGGGGCTGGTTCGTCGCACTGATCGGTGGCCTGTTGATGGTCACCGGGTCGGCGTGGCGCGCGCGCGAGTCCGCGCCGAGACGTAATCCACCCGGGGTTCTGTGAGCGCCCGCGACGGTGCCCGATCGCAACCTCGCGCTCGAGCTCGTCCGGGTGACCGAGGCGGCGGCACTCGCCGCCGCGCGGATGGTCGGGCGCGGGGACAAGGAGGCGGCCGATCAGGCGGCCGTCGACGCGATGCGAACCGTGCTCGACACGGTCTCGATGGACGGCGTCGTCGTGATCGGCGAGGGGGAGAAGGACGAGGCGCCGATGCTCTACAACGGCGAGCAGATCGGCGACGGCAGCCCGCCGCAGGTCGACATCGCGGTCGACCCGCTCGAGGGGACGCGGCTGACCGCGCTGGGAATGCCGAACGCGATTGCGGTGATCGCGCTCGCCGAGCGCGGCGCGATGTTCGACCCTGGCCCGATCGTCTACATGGAGAAGATCGCCGGCGGTCCCGAGATCGCCGACCTGCTCGACCTCGACCGTCCGCTGCCCGAGACGCTTCAGCTCGTCGCCGAGCGCAAGGGTGTCGACATCCGCGACGTGATGGTCGTGATGCTCGACCGCGAGCGCCACCACGAGGCGATGCGCGAGGTCCGCGAGGCCGGCGCGCGGGTACGACTGATAACCGACGGCGACGTCGCCGCGGCGATGCTCGCGGTCGCGACAACACGCCGGTCGACCTGCTGTGGGGGATCGGCGGCACCCCGAGGGCGTGATCTCGGCGTCCGCGATCAAGTGCATCGGCGGCGCCCAGCTCGGGCGGCTGTGGCCCCGCAACGACGCAGGAGCGCCAGGCGGCGCTCGACGCCGGCTACGACCTGGATCGCGGGTGCTGACGAGCGGACGACCTCGTCGCGGGCGACGACGTGTTCTTCTCGGCGACCGGCGTGACCGACGGCGACGTGCTCCAGGGCGTCCGCTACCAGGGTGGGCGCGGCGCGAGCACCGAGTCGCTGGTGATGCGCTCGCGCTCGGGGACGGTGCGGCGGATCGCCGCCCGGCACGACCGCGCGAAGCTGCGCGCGCTGACCGGCGTCCGCTACGGCTAGCCGCCGTCGCCGCGTAGCGCACCGACCTTCGAGCGGGCGAGGTCGAGCTTCGCCAGCGAGCGCAGGAACGCGTGGGTGACCAGCACGTGGATCGAGGACTGCGTCGCCTCGTAGACGGGCGTCGAGAAGCTCGCCGCGATCGCGGGGTAGAAGTTCGCGACCTCGACCTCGATCCGGACCCGTGCCAGCCCGGTCTCGGCGCCGTCGTCCAGCCGCGGACGTCGATCGCCAGAAAGCCGCAACCCGGCCGCCCGCGCGAGACGAGCAGACCGTCCCGGATCCGCCACTTGATCGTCGCCGTGGTCGGACTCGAACGTGTACTCGGGGGCCTCGAAGCGGAGCAGCGTCAGCGGGCGCGCGAGGAACACCACCCGGCGCTCGTCGTCGCCGTAGCGAACGCGGATCAGGCCGAGCGTGACCCGCGACAGAAAGCGCCAGTAGGTGCGGCCGAGGTTCTCGAGGTTCGGCGCGGTCCAGACCCGGTCGAGCTCGTCGCGGGGGAGCGTCAGCTCCGCCGACTGGGCGGAGCGCACCGCTCCGTCGCGAGGCGATCACCGTCGAGCGGCGGCGGGGAGACGATCGCGGCTCGCGCCGGCAGCCGGCGGCGGCGGTGCCGGGCGCCGCGACCAGCCCGACAGAGCCGCGAACGATCGCAGCGAAGAATCGGCGATCACGGCCGCGGAGTCTGTCAGCGCGGAAGCGGCGTCGAGCGCCACCAGCGTGCCCGGCCGGGCACCTCGGCCTCGCCGGCGGGGATCAGCGCGAGCGCGTCGGCGCCGAGCAGCGAGGTGATCACGTGCGAGCCCTGCGGCCCGTTCGGGATGGCCGCCACGCGCCGTCGTCGCGGCGTTCGAGGCGGACCCGGATCGCCTGCTCGCGGTGCGGGTTTGCGCGGCACGCGCGTACGCTAGCGCGCGCGTGTCGCATCGGCGTGCCCGTCGCCGGCGCCCTGAAGCGCGGCGAGCGCCGGGCGCGCGAACAGCGCGAACGTGACCGCGGCCGAGACGGGGTTTCCCGGCAGGCCGAACACGAGCTTGCCGTCCCGGGTTCCGAACCAGGTCGGCTTGCCCGGCTGGAGCGCGACGCCCCAGAAGATCTCCTCGACGCCGAGCGCGGCGAGCGCGGGCTTGACGTGGTCGTGCGGTCCGACCGAGACGCCGCCGGAGACGATCACGACGTCGGCGTGCTCGAGCGCATCGGCCAGCCCCGCCTCGGTGGCGGCGCGGTCGTCGGGCAGCCGGCCCGGCGGGGCGGTGATGCGCCCCGCGCGTGCGACGCGAGCGCCGACGAGCATCGGCGCGTTCGAGTTGTGGATCTCGCCGGGACCGAGCGGCTCGCCGGGGTCGCGCAGCTCGTCGCCGGTGCGAACACGCCACCCGGGCCCGCGGCCGACGCGCACCGTCCCGGACCGCCCGCGGTCACCGCGGCGCCGAGCTCGGCGGCGCGGACGAGCCGTGGCGGCGGGACAGACCGGCATCCCGGCGCCATCACCTCGCCGGCCGGCCGGATGTTGTGGCCGGCTGCGACCGCGGCGCGCGATCGTCGACCGCGTCGCCGTGCTGCTCGGTGTCCTCCTGCCGGATCACCGGCGGTCGCGCCGTCGGGACGGCGGCGCCGGTGGAGATCCGGATCGCCTCGCCCGGTTGCGAGCGCGTGGTCGCTCGGGCGCCCGGCGCGCGACTCGCCGACGACCGCAGCGTCGCGGCCGGCGGGGCCGGGCTCGACGCGCGTAGCCGTCCATCGCCGAGGACGGGAACGGCGGCACATCGGCGGTCGCGACAATGTCCTCGGCCAGCACCCGGTCGAGCGAGTCGGTCGACCGCGATCCGCTCGGCGTCGAGCGGCGTCACCGCCTCGAGCACGCGACGGCGCGCCTCGGCGATGATATCAGGGGGGTGGCCACGTCCGACATTCTCGACGGAGATTGTCGCGGGCGACGACCGGGGCGGTTGGTACAAGCTCTGGCGATGGAGCCGGCGCGCCCCGGCGGCGACCCGGCGGCCGGTCCCCGAGGCGCCCCTCGGGCCGCTCGCCGCCGACGCCGAACGGCTCGCCAAGGGCTGGCTGGTCGCGCTGATCGAGCAGGCGCCGCTGTCCGACGCGGCCGCGATCCTGGCGGCGACTGGGCCGGCGACGCGCCGCGGCTGTGCGCCGCTGCCGTGCGCGCACTCGGCTCAGACGAGGAGCTCGCCGGGCTCGAATCGACGTGGAGCGGCCCCGAAGGGTCGCTGAGCCGCTACGGGCGGTCCTGTGGAGCGAGCTGCGGCCGCGTGGCCGGGCGCGGCCCCGATCAGGTGTGGGATCTCGGCGAGCGGCTGGCGGTGGTGATCGAGTCGCTGGCGCCGCTCGCCGGCGGGGCCGGGTGCGCCGAGAGGCGGATGCGAGGCCCGCGCGGCCGGGGGACCCCTGGCGCTGGTGCTCGCTGAGCTCGTCGACGCCGACCGGATGCTGGTGGCGGAGGGGGAAGACGAGTGCGCGCGGTGCTGGCCGGTTCGGTAGGCGATCCGGGGGGCAGCGGGTCCCGAGCGACGTGGTCGGCACGGCGAGGCCCGCGCGTGGGTGATCGCGACCCGGGGCCGACCGCGAGGCGGCGGGGGCGCTGGGTGCGCGGTGGCAGGCCGCCGTCCGGGCGGGGCCGTGCTGGCGCGGCGCGCCCCTGGTCGCGGGCGTCGGTGTCGCCGTGCTCGGGGAGGACGGCGAGGAGGCGGGGCGCGGCGCCGAGGTCGCTGTTCGCGCCGCCGGGCGGTCGATGCTGACGGCGGCGGGGGGCGGGGACGGAGGTCCGGCGGCGCTAGGAGTTGCGCGGCTTGCGGCGCGGAAGCGAGGCGGCCCCGACGGTGGCGACGCCGACGATCTCCAGCAACTTCGCCGCGGCCTGGGTCAGGTCCCAGTCCCGGTGGTTGACGTACGGTCCGCGGTCGATCACCGGGACCGTGATCGTCTTGCCCTGGTAGTAGAGCGCGACCTGCGTCCCGCAGGGCAGCGTCCTGTTCGCGACCCCGAGCGTGTTCTTGTGCAGCACCTGTCCGCAGGCCGTGGTCGAGCCGTGTCCCCGTACCAGCTGGCGACCGAGGGCGATAGACGATCACGGTGACGGTCGGCCAGCCCGCGGAGCTGGTCGCGGCGTTGTTGCCGCTGCCCAGCACGGCGCGGATCGAGAAGCGTCCGATGTGGTTTGTCTGCCAGGCCGCTGAGAAGCTTCCGTCGCTGGCGATCCGGGCCTGAACGGTCGGCTCCACAGGCCCAGTTGGTCTCGTGGCCCGAGCGCTCGATCACGACCGTTTCCCGGCGTCCTTCGATGGGGCGTTGCCCGTGAACCGCAGCGCGTTGGCGAGGAACGCGGAGGAGTGGGTCGCGATGCTGATACCGCGCCGCTGGCGGTCACGGGCACGTTGCCGGGCTGGGTGCCGGCCGAGCTGCCGGTGCTGCCCGCCGGTGCTGTCGCTGGCACCGCTGCCGGCGCCGGCGCCGCCGCCGGACAGCCCGCCGCCGCCGTGGCGGCAGCGCGATCGCAGGCAGTGCGAGCGCTGCGCACAGGCGCAGAGCATGGCGACGAAATGGGTGTTCGCGCGACGACTCATCACTTTCAGTACGGTCCGATCCTCTGTTTGCCTGTGCCTACGGGGTGAGCTGACGGGCTCGCGCTTTTGGCGCTACGACCCCTGGTGGGCCGATTCGCCCCTGCGGCCTATTGCGCCGCAAGTGGTTCCCCCGCCGGCCTTCCGCGGACGGAAAGGCCGCTCGGCGTGGACGGCGGCGGGAGTATACGTAACATCGGCCGACGGACGCGCCGCCGGGCGACAGGTGCCGCCTACGGCCGTGGAAGCCGGCCGAGCGCGCCGCGGAGCGCCCGGGCGCCGAGCGCGAGGCCGATCTCGGCGAGCTCGCCGACGGCCTGCACCGCGGTGCCGACGAGCTCGGCACCGGCGTCGGCGCGGGCTTGCGCTTGGCCGCGCGCCGCGGCCGAGGGGATGCCCCGCGGCTGCGCGGGCTGGCGCATCCGCGTGGCGGCAGACCGTCTGGCGGCTGCTTGCGCGCCGTTGTCCGCGGCCTGGCGGCCTTGGGCTTGGCGCATGGGGGTGGCGGCGGACTTGGATGCCGCCGTGGCGGACTTGGATGCGGCCGTGGTTTTGGTTCCCGCGCTCGCCGGCTTGGCCGCGGCGGACGCATTGCCGCCGGCCGGCGGCGCGCCTCGCTTGTCGCTCCGCCGGTGCGGGCCGGGTGCGCGGAAGCGAGCTCAGCAGGTCCGTCGGGCGCTCCTCGTTCATCTCGCCTCAATCATCGCATGCGATCCGTTGGGGCCCCTCAAGCGTTAAACAATTTGAATGCAAGTTGAAACGCTCGGGGCCCGTTGTACGTAAAGAGTTTCAGCGGAATGCCGAAAACTTCACCGATCGCCTCCGCGTGGCGTTTGAGCGCCGCAGCCGCGAGGCAAAGACGTCGGACTCCGCTCCCGTCACTTCTTTGACTTCAAAAAAGATAGCCCTATACTCGCGTTTTACTGGCGGGCGTGCGCCCTGGAGGCTGCGGTCCGCCTTTTGACCTCAGCGACCGGCCTGCGTCCGACGTCGGCGTGAACGACTGGAACGGAACTTCAGATGTCTGTAGCGGAACTCCAAGAACTCGAAGAGATCAAGGGACTCGTCAACCGCGGCCAGCAGCTGGGCGTGCTCACCTACGCCGAGATCTCCGGCGCGGTGTCCGAGCTCGATCTCGACGAGGCTGACGTCGAGGAGCTGCACGGCTTCCTCGAGCGGGCCGAGATCGAGCTCGTCGAGGAGCTCGACCCGGCGATTGCGGCGGACGAGCGCCGAGCGCGCCCCCGACAAGCGCGGGCGACGCAAGGCGAAGACGACGCTCGACCTGAAGCCGGACATGACCACCGATTCGCTTCAGCTGTTCCTGAAGGACATCGGCAAGGTCCGGCTGCTGACCGCCCAGGAGGAGGTCGACCTCGCCAAGCGGATCGAGCGCGGCGACCTCGATGCCAAGCAGAAGATGGTCGAGTCCAACCTCCGCCTCGTCGTCTCGATCGCGAAGAACTACCGAAACCAGGGGCTGCCGTTCCTCGACCTGATCCAGGAGGGGACGCTCGGCCTGGTCCGCGCGGCGGAGAAGTTCGATTACCGCAAGGGCTTCAAGTTCTCGACCTACGCGACCTGGTGGATCCGCCAGGCGATCGCCCGTGCGCTCGCCGACAAGGCCCGCACGATCCGGATCCCGGTACACGTCGTCGAGAAGCTCAACAAGATCGGGCGCGCCGAGCGCAAGCTCGTGACCGAGCTCGGCCGCGAGCCGACCGCCGAGGAGATCGCCGAGGTCACCGGGATCGAGCCGGACGAGGTCGAGTCGATCAAGCGCTCCGCGCAGGCCCCGGTGTCGCTCGAGAAGCCCGTCGGCGACGAGGAGGAGTCCGAGTTCGGCCAGTTCATCGCCGACGAGCGGGCCGAGTCCCCGTACGAGCGGGCCGCGGAGATCTTGACCAAGGAGGCACTGCGCGAGGCGCTCGAGAACCTCAGTTACCGCGAGCGCCGCGTGCTCGAGCTCCGCTACGGGCTCGGCGGCGAGCACCCGCGGACGCTGGACGAGGTCGGGCGCACGTTCAACGTCACCCGCGAGCGGATTCGCCAGATCGAGAACCAGTCGCTGAAGAAGCTGCAGTCGCTGGCCGAGGCGCAGAAGCTCCGCGACGTCGCGTAGACGCGCCCAGCCAGCCCGTCTGAGCGAACTTTGCTGCCAGGGTTCCGTATACGGAACTTCAGCAGCATCGTTGGACCGCGGGCGGTTCGCTGACCCCGGATAGCAGCCCCGAAACCTCCCGCAAACTCTGGGGTACTCCCCTAGGGCGAGGGCGTTAGGAGAGCTGTAGCTTCTCGCCTCAATCGGGCCGCGGGGGCATAGCTACGGCCGTGCGCGGCTTCTTCAAAATCATGGAGGACAGCATGGAGGCAGCATCAGTCGCGCCGGCCGGGGCGACCGCTAGCAAGCGGGTGGCGCTGGGCCGGGAAGGTTCCATTGGCGTCGTCATCGGCGCGGTGGTGGTGATCGTCGGTTTGTTCCTGAAGGCGTTCACGGTCCCGGCGAGCGTGATCTACCCGGGGACGAATAGCGTCTTCTCAGCGACGAGCAGCGGCAAGATCCTGCTCGGCTCGATCGTCGTCGCAATTGTGTTCCTGGCGATCGCTGCGCGGACGCATCGCAAGGGGGTGCTTTGGGGCACATACGTCTTCAGCTTGGTCGCGGTCGCGATCGCGGGGATTCTCGCTGGCGGCGGATACACGCTGACGCGGCTTGACGGAAGCACCATCAAGGCGAACGCGGCGATCGGCGTGTACGTCACGCTCGTCGGCAGCGTGGTCATGCTCGTGTCGGCGATCATCGCCCGCAGGACCGCAAAGCCTGTCGCATAGCTGCAGGTGAGTCGGCCGCGCCCCGGCGCCTTCGTGGCGCCGGGGCGCGCCCGTCCACGCGCGGCCGGCGCGTTTCAAGCGCACCGAGCCGAGCGCCGATGTAGCCAGGGATGCTCGATCTCCGCGAGGCGCTCGCGCTTGTCCTACGCACCGAGGGCTCGGACCTTCACCTGAAGGTCGGCTCGCATCCGCTGGTGCGGGTGCACGGGCGGCTCGGACCGCTCGGGCAATACGAGCGCCTCGAGCCGGGAGACACCGAGGACGCGCTCCGGGAGATGCTTCACGGGCAGCCGGTCAAGCTCGAGGAGTTCGAGAGCTCCGGGGAGGTGGACTTCTCGTACTCGATCGAGGGACTCGCCCGCTTCCGGGTGAACGCGTTCCGCCAGCGCGGCTCGATCTCGATCGCGGCTCGGGTGATCCCGTTCGCGGTCCGCACGCTCGCCGAGCTCGGGCTGCCGCCGGTGCTCGAAGAGCTCGCCGACGAAGAGCGGGGACTGATCCTGCTGACCGGGACGACAGGCTCCGGCAAGTCGACGACGCTCGCGGCGCTGATCGACCGGATCAACGTCACCAAGTCGCGCCACATCGTCACGATCGAGGACCCGATCGAGTACCTGCACACCGACCGCAGCTCGATCGTCAGCCAGCGCGAGGTCGGGATGGACACGGCCTCGTTCGCGCGCGCGATGCGCCGGGTGCTGCGCCAGGACCCCGACGTGATCCTGATCGGCGAGATGCGCGACGAGGAGACCGTCCGCACCGCGCTGTCGGCCGCCGAGACCGGCCACCTCGTGCTCTCGACCGTCCACACGCTCGACGCGCCGGAGAGCGTCAACCGGATCATCGACTTCTTCCCGCCGCACGAACAGAGCCAGGCCCGCGCGATGCTCGCCGGGACGCTCAAGGGCGTCGTCTCGCAGCGCCTCGTCCCGACGATCGACGGCGACGGCCGCGTCGCCGTCTGCGAGGTGCTGCGGATGACCGGCCGCGCACGGGACATGATCAACGACCCCGAGCAGACCGGGCGCCTGCGCGAGGTGATCGCCGAGGGCGAGTACTACGGGATGCAGACCTTCGACCAGGCGCTGCTCAGCCACTACGAGGCGGGCCGGGTGTCGATGGATGACGCGATCCGTGTCGCCTCGAGCCCGCACGACTTCAAGCTGCTGGTCGCGGCTGACGGACGGCGCTCGACGACGATGGACGACCTCGGCGCGCTCGAGCACCCCGAGCAGCCCGAGCACTCCGAGCAGCCCGAGCAGTCAGAGCACCCCGCGCGCCCCGAGCCTCCCGAGCGGTGCGAGCCGTTCGAGCTGCCGGCCTCGGCGCCCCCGCCCGGCGTCACGGTGTAGCGCGCGAATCCGCTGCTGCGCCCATGCTTCAGCAACTGAAGCGTGCGCTAGAATCGAAGATGAGATGGCCACGAAGGATACGTGTCCGGTATGTGCAACGGCCGAGATCGTATGCGGGAAGTGGACGCTGCTCGTGATTCGCGACCTCGCCGAGGGGCGCTCGCGGTTCTGTGAGCTCGAGCGCTCGCTCGAGGGGATCAGCCCGCGGACCCTGTCGCTGCGGCTGCGGGCGCTCGAGGAGGAGGGGATCGTCCTTCGCCAGACCTACCCCGAGGTGCCGCCGCGCGTCGAGTACGCCCTGACCGAGAAGGGCCGGGCGCTGGCCCCGCTGATCGAGAACATGCGGACCTACGGTCGCCAGTGGCTGGGATGCGAGGACGTCGACGAGAGCATCCCCGACGCCGACGCGCCCGAGCGCGAGCCGGCTGTCGCAGCCGTCTGAGCACCGCTCGATGCGGATCTCCGTCGCCGCGGACGAGTTGACGGGGGTCGCCGAGGGGCTCCCCGGGCAGCTCCGCCGCCGCGGCCACGAGCCGATCCTCCACGGCGTCTACGTCGACGGCGAGCGCCCGGACTGGGCGTGGGCCAGCGAATCGGCGGCCCGCGACGTCGCCGAGGGGCGAGCCGACCAGGGTGTCGTCGCCTGCTGGACGGGGACCGGCGCCTCGATCGCCGCGAACAAGGTCGCCGGGGTCCGCGCGGCGCTCTGCGGCGATGCCGCGACCGCCGAGGGCGCGCGCCGCTGGAACGACGCCAACGTGCTGGCGCTGAGCCTCCGGCTCACCTCGCCCGCGGAGCTCGAGGAGATCCTCGACGCCTGGTTCTCCGCGAGCCCGAGCGCGATGCTCGATGACGCGCAGAACATCGCGCACGTGCAGGAGATCGACCGCCCGCGCTGAAATCGCGGTCCGTGCGTGACCGCACCCTCCATTCGATCCTCGAGGCGTTCACCGCCGACGCCGCGGCGCAGCTGAGCGCCGAGACAGCGGACGGCGTCGAGATCCCGTTCGAGGTGATCGACACGCAGGGCCGGCCGGGGAGCGTGCCGCTGTACTGCTACCGGCCACTGACGGGCGACTTCATCGGCGAGCGCCTGGGAATGCTCGCGGCGCTGCCGACGTACGCCTCGGCGGCCCGCGCGCTCGAGGGCCTGGGACGGCTCACCGAATACCTGACCCAGCGCGGCGACCCGCGGATCCCGGGCGACCCGCGCGAGCGCGCCGACGCCGCGCTGCTGTCGTTCCTCGGCCGCGTGTTCGCGGACCGCAGCGACTTCGGGTTCGACCCGGTCCGGTTCGAGCTCGCCTACTCCGAGCTCGAGCGCGCGCTGTACGACGGCCGCGCGGTCGCGGTCGTGATCGCGCCGCTGCTCGGAATCGCGCTCGACCACGGCACCACGGAGCTGGCGCTCGGCGACGGTCTTTCGCTGGTCCGCGGCGACTCGCTCGCCGACGCGCCGGCCGAAGCGGTGTGGGGAGAGACCGAGGAGCCACAGGTGCTCGCGATGCTCACCACCAGCCAGGAGCGGTCGACCCGGCCGCCGATATCCGTCGCGCGGACGCGGTTCCGGCGAGTCCTGACCGCGCTGCGGCTGTTCGAGCGCGGCGGCTATGCGCTCGGGCCGCTCGCCTGGACGCGGACCGATACGGGCTCGTGGCGGCCCGTGCCGTTCGGAGGTAGCGGGCGCCCGCGGCTGCTGACGCTGATCCGCGGCGACCAGGAGGACGAGCTGCGAGCGTTCACCAACCTCGTGACCCGGCGCCGGCCAAAGAGCGGCGAGCTCGCCTGGGCACTTGCTCGGTTCGAGATGGGCTGTGAGCGGCTCGCCCCGTTCGAGACGCTGACCGATCACCTGATGGCGCTGCGGGCGCTGCTCGAGCCCGAAGGCCCCCAGAGCGGGCGGCTCGCCCAGCGGCTCGCGGTGATCTGCGGCAAGCGCGATGAGCGCGCGGCGCTCGCCGAACGGACCGCGCGCACGATCTCGCTCGAGCGAGCGGTGATCGCCGGTCTCTCCCCCGGGCAGGACGGGGGCGACGCGCTCGTGCTCGAGCTCTCCGAGCACCTGCGGGCGCTGCTCCGCGACGCGCTCTGCGGCCACCTCGACCACGACCTGGTCCGAGTCGCCGACGGCCTGCTCGCCGAAGCCGTCACGGTCGGCTGAGTGACGCCCCGGCGGGCGGAGCGCGACCCCACGACGGCTCCAGCGGCGCTACCCTTCGGGCTCGGACCGCTCCCTACTCGGTCCCTGCGGGGGCCGGGAGTGTCATGCCCACCAGGCACGACATGTAAGTCCTGGGGCTCTAAAGCAGTCAGGGGGAGCGCGATTCGTGAGAACGAGCGGGCTCAGCCCGCTCGTTCCGTTTCCTGGGGGCCCGGGTAGAGATACGGACGATGCCCGACGAACGCGAGTCGCCCACGCTCGCTCAGGTCGTCACCCGCGCCGTGGAGGTGTGCGACGACAGCTCGAGCGACGGCCTCGCCAGGCTGCGCAAGCGATTCGGGAAGGCCAACGAGCCGATCGCCGCCGTCGACGACGTCGAGCAGCGGCTGAACGACGTGATCGGGCCGCCGGAGCCCGACGAGGACGACGCCGCGCTGACGATGGCGCGGGCACTCGTCTGCTACCTCGCCAAGCGCACCGGCGAGCTGGGGGAGGACCCGGTCGAGCTGCTCGTGCTCGCGTCGCGGGCCGAATTCGGCCCGAACCCGCCGGAGCAGGTAGCCCGGTGGCTCGAGCTGCAGGGGATCGCCGTCTGAACGCCGCTCGCGGCGCGGAGCAGGGCTATCCTGCGCCCGTGCCGACCCGGACGAAGCCGCGCGCACCCGCCGTTGACCCGGCGTGCTGGAACGTGCCGCGCATGGGCGACGACGGGTTCGAGGAGCTGTGTCATCTCGTCAGCGAGGCCGACCCGGACACCGCGCTCTGCGGCAAGGACGTAACCGGGTATCCATGGAACCCGCCGTGGCCTCTGTGCGAGGCGTGCATCGCGGTCTCCCGCGGCGAGATGAACTAGACGGGCCCGCGCCGGGCTTCAGCCGTGGCGCAGCGGCGCGACGTGCATCGCCGCCCAGCACTGCTGACTGCCGTGACAGCGTTCGAGCGCGCCCAGCTCGCGGTGCAGCAGCCGGCGGTCGCGTCGACTCAGTTCCGACGCCACGTTGTGGAGCTCGAACGGGTCGCTGCGGAGCTTGTAGAACTCGCGCTCGCCGTCCCGGTACTCGACGTACAGGAACGACGGCGTCCGCATCGCCTCGTAGCTCCACGGGCTGCCGCTCGCCGGCTGCTGGAAGTCCGGATCGAGCTCAGGAATCTTCGGCCCGTGGTGCTCGACGAGCACCGCGTTGCGCCATCCGTGGGCGGAGTGGCCGTGAAGCAGCGACACGAGGCTCTGGCCGTCGCCGGCGATCGTGGTCCCCGCGAGCTGCGTGAAGGTCTCGGCGAGGTCGATGTTCTCGGTCATCGCGTGGCTCTTGACTCCGGCAGGGACGCCCGGGCCGACGACCACCAGGGGCACGTGGATGTCTGTATCGAAGGCGGTCAGCTTGCCGGGCATCAGCCGGTACTCGCCGGTGTGGAGGCCGTTGTCGGAGCTGAACACGAGGTAGGTGTTGTTCGCGACGCCGTCGTCCTGAAGCGTCGTCTCGACCCGGTCGATCATCCGGTCGACGGACTGGACGGCCTGCGCGCGCAGCCGGTACACGCGGTTGATCCGAGCGATCTGCTGCTGCGTCAGGCGGGGGTGGCCGGCGAGCCACCGCGGCGCGTGGGTCGGCAACTTGTCGAAGCTTCGCGGCCGGGGAGCGGTCAGCCCGGGGAAGTCGGTGGCGTCGCGGGGGGCCGGGGTGTATGGGCTGTGTGGGGCGAAGGTCGCGAGCTCGAGGAAGAAGGGCCGGCGCTCGGCCGACGCCCGGTCGATGAACCCGACTCCCCTGCGCGTGATGACGTCGGTCAGGTAGTCGTCGGGCGAGTTCCCATAGTGCCGGATCGTCCCGTTCTCGTTCATCTGGTACTTGAGCTCGGGGTAGCCCCAGCCGGCGACGTCCCACTCGCTCCAGCCAGGGGGCACGTACGTCGGCCGGACGACGCGAGCGCGCGCTCCATCGGTGGCGACGCCGCCGATGTCGAGGTAGCCGTTGAGGAACTTGCCCATCAGCCCCGTCACGTAGCCGGCGTGCTGCAGCGCCGTGGCGAACGTGTGGCGCTGGTCGCCGTGCTCGTAGAAGGCGCGGAACCCGCCGCCCGGCCCGAAGTTCGTGAACACGTGCGTGTTGTGCGGGAACTCGCCCGTGAAGATCGACGAGCGCGAGGGGCAGCAGAGGGAGTCGGACACGAAGTAGTTCTGGAAGGTCATCCCCCGGTTCTCCATGTCCTGGACGTGCGGCATGAACCGCAGCAGGTTCATCGAGAGGTCGTCGGTGAGGATGAACACGACGTTCGGGTGGCCCGTGGCATTCGGACGCTCGCCCCGCGGTGCCGGCAGCAGGTGCCCGATCGCCGGGGTCTCGACCGTCCACCCGGTGCCCGCTCCCATCGCGAACCCGGCGATCGCGCCGGCGATCAGCGCGCCCACGATTAGCGCGCGAAGCCCGCGACTTGTTCCGATCAGCTTCCTATGCCGCATACGTGTACGTGTGTGTGCCGATGTGCTGTCGCTCCGCGGCAGCGACTCTTCCCCGTGAGTACGCTCGACGAGACGCCGCCGCACGGTGCTCCCGCGCGCGAGCTGCGCTTATCGCCCGCGGCGAGGATAGCCGCAGAGCCCGAGCGGCGCGCCACAACGGGGCGGAAGTTCGCACAACGCTAACCGTGAAATCATGCGAGCAATGACGGGAGCCGAACTCAACTGCGTCGTCGAGATCCCGAAGGGGAGCCGCAACAAGTACGAATACGACCCCGAGCTGGGCGGAATCAAGCTCGACCGATTCATCTCGGCGTCGGTCGTGTACCCGACCGACTACGGGTTCGTCCCCGAGACACTCGCTCCCGACGGCGATCCGCTCGACGTGTTGGTGTGCGGCACCGAGCCGACGTTCCCCGGCTGCATCGTCCCCTCGAAGGTCGTCGGGCTGTTCAGGATGTCCGACGAGAAGGGCGACGACGACCACGTCCTGTGCGTCCCGTGCAGCGACCCGGGGTGGAACCACATCGAGGATCTCGAGGACGTGCCGCGGCAGCTGCGCGCCGAGATCGCCCACTTCTTCGACGTCTACAAGGACCTCGACACCGACCGCCACTCCGAGGTCCGCGGCTGGGGCGACCGCGCCGCCGCGCTCGAGACGATCGAGCTGGCGCGCAAGCGCCACCTCCAGGGCGAGGACGCCCTGCCTACCCGAGGTTCCTGAGCGCCTCGGTCAGCTGCTCGCGCGTCGCCTCCAGCGCCTCGGGGATCACGTGCGTGTCGGCCAGCAGCGGCATGAAGTTGAAGTCGCCCAGCCACCGCGGGACCACGTGCATGTGCAGATGCTCCGCGATCCCCGCGCCCGCGACCTTGCCGAGGTTGAGCCCGGTGTTGAACCCCGCCGGGGTCATCGCGGCGTTCACCGCCCGCACCGCCCGCTGCGCCAGCCGCATCATGTCGAGCAGCTCCTCGTCGTCGAGCTCCTCGAGCGCGGCCACGTGCCGGTAGGGCGCGACCATCACGTGACCGGGCGCGTACGGATACGCGTTCAGCATCGTGAAGCACCGTGTGCCGCGGTCGATCGCCGAATCGGGATCGCAGAACACGCAATCGTCGCCCTTCGGACCAGTGATGTACTCGATCCGCCACGGGGCCCAAAGCGGCCGCTCGCTCATGACGGCGGTGAGGCTAGCCGGGTGACCGACGTTCCGGACTCGAGGCCGTGCGAGCCGGGAACCAGCTCGGCGGTCACGAGTCCGGACTCGGCCGTCATCTCGTCCACGACCGGCCACCACCGCCGCAGGTTCGCCGGCGTGTCGACCACGATCACGATCACCGGCACGTTGCGCCGGATCGAGAGCATGCGGTCGGCGAACGGCTCGTGGTCGGAGTAGAACCCGCGGACCGCTCTGAGCACGGTGGCGCCGGCGGCGCCTGCCTCGCGCAGTCGCTGCACGAGCCGGACGTAGACGGGATGACCGTCGTGCCGGGCCTGCTCTTCGACGTGCACCATCAGCTTCTGCCAGATCGGCATGCCGGACGGGTCCCGCGCGGCGACCGTCGGCGGCTCCGCGACCCGAACGCCCGCGGACCTGCAGACGTGCACCCGCTCGATCGTCACGACCGGGTCCTCGACCAGCTCCGCCAGTCGTGGCAGCGCCCGCTCGAGCGCGGCCCGGCCTCCGATCGCCATCAGCATCAGCGGCACCCCCGCGTTGCGCGCGAAGAACCTCGCGCGCCGCCGGTCGCCGTGCAACGTCCCGTCTACCCCGAGCAGCACCGACGCGCCCACGGCGCCGGCCGCTCGCAACGCGTCGACCGCGGCGACGTACCCGGCCTCGCCGCCGGCCCTGATCCCGCGGCCGCCATAGACGGTCAGCTTCAGCACGCGGTCGTCGTCGGCCTCCGGCAGCGTCAGCCCAGCCAGCGAATCGCCGGCGGCGAGCTGCGCGCGCTCGAGCGTCGTCACGCCGTGGCCGCCGAGCTCGAGCAGCTCGGGGACCGCCCGTTCGATCCGCTCGCTGGCATCGACCGCGACCGACGCGACCGGCAGGCTTTCCGACAGCGTCAGCAGCCGGTCGGTGTGGAGCCCGTGCCCCGCGCTGAACCCCTCGATCCCGCGGAGCAGCACGCTCGTGCGCATCTGATGGCGCTCGTAGATGTCGAACAGCGCGTCTGCGAGGAACCTGCCCTGGTGTCGCTTGCGCTCGTCGAAGTACGTCGTGAGCTTGATCCCGGGCTCGCTCACAGGGCCCTCCCGAGCACTCGTCCGAGCCAGATCGCCACCAGTCCGAGCACCAGCCCGGCGACGACGTTGAGCCAGGCAAGGCGCGACTCGCCGTCCTCTGCGGGACGATGGGTCTCGAGCATCCAGGTCGAGAACGTCGTGTAGGAGCCGATCGCCGCCGTGCCGACCACCTCCATCACGCGGTGCGGGGCGGCGAGGCCGACGACGAGCCCGAGCAGGACGGTCCCCGAGAGGTTGACCACCAGCGTGCCCCATGGGAACAGACCCAGGCGGCCCGACTCGACCGCCGCGTCGACCGCGAACCTCGCGACCGCGCCGCCGCCGCCCGCCATCACCACGAGCAGCGCCGTCACCATGTGAGCTTCGCGCGCCGCACGATGTTGGTGCCGATCATCACTCCGGCGAAGCCCGCGGCGATGCTGCCGGAGGCGTACGCGACGGCGAGCAGCGCCTCGCCGTGGTCGAGCATCCGCAGCAGCTCGAGCTGGAACGTCGAGAAGGTGGTCAGGCCTCCGCACATGCCGGTCCCGAACAGCGGGCGCCTGTACGCGGTCACGGGGAGCCGCTCCTGCAGCCGGCTCACGAAGTATCCGAGCAGCAGACATCCGACGATGTTGATCGCGAACGTCGTCCACGGCCAGCTCCCGGGCTTCGCGGGTGCGGCCCGCTCGAGCGCGGTCCGGAGCGCGCCGCCAATCGCGCCGCCGGCGAAGATCGCGCCGAGCTCGCGGAAATCGATCCGGCGTCGCGGCGGTGCGGGTGGCATCGGCGTGCGACCCTACCGGCGATGTTCCACTTGGAGCTTCGCCAGTTCCCGCACTCGGCACGCGCGTTCAACCTGACGCGCCCCGAGCTCGACCGGATCCTGCGACCACTTGCCGTCGGGCGGTCGGTGCAGATGAACGAGCGGCTATGGGCGCCGGGCAAGACGAAGATCACCGTCTACGAAGCCCC
The DNA here is from genome assembly GCA_963770735.1 of uncultured Solirubrobacterales bacterium. Lineage (GTDB taxonomy): Bacteria > Actinomycetota > Thermoleophilia > Solirubrobacterales > Solirubrobacteraceae > Palsa-465. The sequence goes on from CAVYRB010000005.1 coordinate 318,528, forward strand.
GGAGCTCCCGGTCGAGGAGATGGGAATGGGGAGGGGCTGGGGCAACGTCACCAAGACCGGGCGGGACGTCACCGATCGCGTGCTCGCCGAGGCCCGGGACGAGGTCGAGTCGCCGCCGGCGCTCGACGCCCTCAAGGACGCGATCGTGGCTCGCGCCGACCAGGAACCCCTCGGGTTCGATCAGCTGCTCGAGCTCGCGGGGCGGTTGGCGTCCGACGCCGACGCCAACCAGCGCGTCGAGCTGGCCGCCCGAGCCGTCTGGGAGCTGCTCCGAGACGGACGCCTGCGACTGTCCGGGACGCAATAAAGGGCGCAACTTCCCCCCGAGTCCCCGTAAACAACTTTACGGTGGTCGACGTCGCGCCGATCCGCCGGCGCGGGTGGGATGCGGCGTCGGCCCTGCTATGCCGCTATGCCACGAGCTCGGCGATCAGCCGCTCGCGCTCCGCGGCGGTCGCGAACAGGTAGCGGTGCATCTTCAGGAGGCCGTCGAGGTCGTGGACGTCGTCGTCGAGTTGAGGCACGAGCAGCAGCGGATGCTTGTGGCCGCCGAGCCCCCGCCGAAGACGCCGGATGTTGTGGTCGTCGCGGCGCGCGAGCAGGTGGTAGTCGCGGAAGTTCTCGGCGACGCGCGCGGCGAGCTCGGGGTCGAGCGTGGTCCTGCGCAGCGCCGTCCCGACGTCGGCGTGCTCGCTGCCCGACAGCAGGTCGTGATGCACCCGGTTGACGACCACCCCCGCGAACGGGAGGCCCGTCCGCTCGAGCGTGTGGTGAAACCAGATCGCCTCGTCGATCGGCTCGCGCTCGGCCGAGGAGACGAGCAGGAACGCGGTCGTGTCCGCCCGCAGCAGCGCCTCGACCTTCTTCGCCCGGGCGCTGAAGTCGGCGGTCATGTCGCCGAGCAGCTGGAAGAACGTCGCGAGGTCGGTGACGAGGTCGACGCCGGTCACCCGCCGCAGCCCCGCGAGCAGCGGCGTCGCGCCGCGCCCGAGCACGCGCATCCCGATCCCGGTCGGACGGAACAGCACCTTCAGCGCGTTGCCCTCGAGGAACGAGTTCAGCCGCTGCGGAGCGTCGAGGAAGTCGAGCGCGTTGCGCGACGGCGGGGTGTCGAGCACCAGCAGGTCGAACTCGTGCTCCTGGTCGAGGTCGTAGAGCTTCGCGATCGCGGTGAACTCCTGCGAGCCCGAGACCGCGGTCGAGAGCTCGCCGTAGACGCGGTTGGCCTTGATCTCCTCGGCGCGCTCGGGCGTCGGCGCGACGCGCTCGATCAGCTCGTCGAACGTCCGCTTCGGGTCGAGCATCATCGCCCACAGCTCGCCCTTGATCTCGAGGCCGCCGTTCGCCAGACGCTCGGGCTCGACCCGGCGCGGGTCGTTCTGTAGCTCCTCGAGGCCGAGCGCGTTTGCGAGCCGCCGCGCCGGGTCGATCGTCACGACCGCGACCTTCGCGCCGCGCGCGGCCATCCCGAGCGCGATCGCCGCGGAGGTCGTCGTCTTCCCGACCCCGCCCGACCCGCCGCACACGCAGATCCGCTTGCCGTCGAGCATCTGCGCGACGCCGTTACTCACAGTTGCGGCTCCAGCGCGTCCGCCAGCTCCTCCACCTCCTCGGGCCCGACGTGATCGACGAACAGGAACGGGAGCGTCGCGAGCCGTCCGTCGAGCTCCGCGCGCAGCCGCCGCTCCTGACCGCGCTGGGTCTGTGCCCGCGCGTGCTCGGACAACGCCGCGCCAAGCGCCGATCGCGACAGCGGCGAGCGCGCGCGGCGCAGCGCCCCCGTCAGCTGCTTGACCTCGCGCTTGTCGAACCGCACCGGATACAGCGCGTTGACGACGGCGAGGTCGAGCTCGAGCCCGTCCTGCGCGAGCCCGTCGCGTAGCGACAGCGTCTCGTTGACCGGCATCTCCTCGGGCGTCGCGACCGCTACGACGCCGGTGAATTTCCGGTTCGAGATCGTCTTTGCGATCTGGCGTCCCTGGTGCGCGATCGGTCCGACGCGCGCGATCTCGGAGAACGTGCGCGGGGTCTTCAGCAGACCGACGCCGTGCCCGGTCGAGGGCGCGTCGCAGATCACGAGGTCGTACGGCTCGGCGCCCGTGGTGCGGCGCTCGGACTGCGAGAGCTCCCAGACCTTGCCGATGCTCAGCAGCTCGCGCATCCCGGGGGTCGCCATCGTGAACGCGTGGAACAGGCGGCTCGACCCGAGCATGTGCCCGACGGCGCCGACCTTGACGTGGAGGTACTCGTCCATCGCGTGGTCGGGGTCGATCGAGATCGTGAACAGGCCCGGCGCGACCTCGACCTCGACGAAGTGCTCGCCGCCGTGCTCGAACAGCCGCTGCACGCGGTCCTGTGCGGACAGCTCCGCGACCACCGTCCGGCGCCCGCGGCGCGCGGCCAGGACGCCCAGAGCGGCGGCGACGGTCGACTTGCCGACGCCCCCCTTTCCCGTGACGAACACGAGCCGTTTGTCCAGAAGCCGGCGCACCGGGCCGCAGCGTAGCTGGCAGTGTTGATCGGGAACCCCGTCCGTTCGCGCGTGCGGATTGACACGCGCTCGGAGGATTCCAGCGCCCACATGCGAATACAGGCGCGTATGAGTCTGAGCCCCACGACGCATCGGAGCCTCCCGTGAGAAAGGTGATCGCGTTCGCCAACCAGAAGGGCGGCGTCGCAAAGACCACGACCACGCTGAACCTCGCCGTGGCCTTCGTCGAGGAAGGCCATCGCGTCCTCTGCGTCGACATGGACCCGCAGGGGAACCTGACGATGTCCCAGGGCATCGATCCCGACTCGCTCGAGAAGTCGATGTACGACGTGCTCGTCCATCACATCTCGATCCGCGAGGTGATCCGCCGGCGCGAGGTGGACATCGCCTGCGCGTCGATCGACCTCGCCGGTGCGGAGATCGCGATGTCGACGATGATCGGCCGCGAGCGATCGCTGGAGAAGGCGCTGAAGGCGGTCTGGGACGACTACGACTTCGTGTTCATCGACACTCCGCCGAGCCTTGGGCTGCTGACGATCAACGCGCTCACGGTGGCAAACAAGGTGATCGTCCCCGTCCAGTGCGAGTATCTGTCAATGCGCGGTCTGGTCCAGCTCCAGAACACGCTCGCGATGATTCGTGAGAACCTGAACCCAGACGTTGACATCGAGGGGATCCTGCCCACGATGATGGACACGCGGACGCTCCACGCCAAGGAGGCGATCGAGCTGCTCGAGGAGAACTTTGGGGACCGGGTATTCGCGTCGCGCATCAATAAGACGATCCGGTTCGCGGAGGCACCTGTGAAAGGGATGTCAGTGTTGAAATACGATCCGGACGGGAAGGCCGCTCACGCATACCGGCAGCTCGCCAAGGAGGTCCTCAACCATGCCAACGAATAAGCGCGCGAGCATGCGTGAGGGCCCGCTGGCGGCCCTGTTCCGCAAGACTGCCGAGGACGCTCCGGGGGAGGAGAAGCCGGACGAGGAACGGACGGGGGCACCGGCCGAACCGCGTGCGTCGACCCCGGCGCCGCCTGCGAGCCCGCCGCCCGCCGCTCGCGAGCCGGCTGCAGAGCGCGAGCTCCCCGCGGCGCCTGCGCCCGAGGCGCGCGTCCGCGAGCCCGAGCCCGAGCGCCACGTGCCCTCGCCGCAGGAGCGGCTGCGCCAGGCGTTCGCCGCCGACATTCCCGAGAGCCTGATGGAGCGTCCGGTTTCGAAGCCTCCGAGCGCTCCGGCCCCCGACCCGTACGCGCGCCCCGAGCGTGTGGCGGAGTCGTTCACCCCGCCCGAGCAGGGTTCGCTCAGCCCGGTGATCCGCGTGGTCGGCGTCGGCGGCGCCGGCGTCAACGCGGTCAACCGGATGGTCGAGGCCGAGATCACGGGCGTCGAGTTCCTCGCGATCAACACTGACCTGCAGTCGTTGCAGCAGTCCGCCGCGCACGACACCCTGCACATCGGCGACGCGCTCACGCGCGGGCTCGGGTCCGGCTCGGACCCGGACCTCGGGCGCCGGGCGGCGGTCGAGGAGCACGACCGCATCAAGGCGATGCTCCGCGGCGCGGACCTCGTGTTCATCGCCGCGGGCGCGGGGGGCGGCACGGGCACCGGCGCCGCGCCGATCGTCGCCCAGATCTCCCGCGAGCTCGGCGCGCTGACGGTCGGGATCGTCACGCGTCCGTTCCAGTTCGAGGGCTCCCGCCGGCGCGAGCAGGCGGAGAACGGGATCAAGTCGCTCAGCGACGAGGTCGACACGCTGATCGTCGTCCCCAACAACCGGCTGCTGTCGGTGCTCGACCGCAACACCTCGATGGTCGAGGCGTTCCGGGTCGCCGACGACGTGCTGCGCCAGGGCGTCCAGGGGATCTCGGACCTGGTGACGCTGCCGGGCCTGATCAACCTCGACTTCGCCGACGTGCGGACGATCATGTCCAGCGCCGGGAACGCGCTGCTCGGGATCGGGATGGGTACCGGCGAGCGCCGCGCGATCGAGGCCGCCGAGCACGCCGTCGCCTCCCCGCTGCTCGAGACGAGCATGGAGGGCGCGCGCTCGATCTTGCTGTCGATCACCGGCGGCACGAACCTGTCGCTGTGGGAGGTCAACGAGGCCGCGAAGGCGGTCGCGGAGGCCGCGCACCCCGACGCGAACATCATCTTCGGCGCGATGCTCGATGAGAAGCTCGACGACCAGGTGTGGGTAACGGTGGTCGCCACCGGCTACGGAGAGCCCGGCAGACGGACCGAGCGCCGTCCGCTCGAGGCCATCGCGAACGGTCGCGACCGACCCGCGCCGGTCGAGCCGCGCGGCGAGCCGCGGGTGACGCGCGTCCGCGAGCGCGACCGGACGCTCCGTCCCGCGGTCGAGCTCGACGTGCCGGAATTCATCCCGCGCAGGTAGGGCGGATCTGGTGGCCGGGCCTCAGCTCGGCGTCATCGCGGCCGGCCATCCGCTGAGCGCTGAGGCGGGCGCGGATGTGCTGCGCGGGGGCGGCAACGCGGTCGACGCCGCGATCGCCGCGATGCTCGCGTCGTTCGCGACGGAACCATTGCTGACGGGGTTCGGCGCCGGCGGGTACATGCTGGTTGTTGCGCCGGGGCGCGTGCCGGTGCTGCTCGACTTCTTCGTGGAGGCGCCGGGTCGCGGGCTCGGCGAGGGAGCGGCGCCCCGCGCGGAGCTGATCCCGGTCACGATCTCGTTCGGGGACGCGATCCAGGTGTTCAACATCGGCGCGGCGTCCGTCGGGACGTACGGGACGGCGCTCGGGATCTGCGAGGCGTCGGCCCGCTTCGGCCGGATGCCGCTCGTCGATCTGGTCGACCCGGCGGCCCGGCTCGCCCTCGACGGGGTGGAGGTCACGCCGCCGCAGGAGTACGTGATCCAGCTCCTCTCCGGGATCGTCACCTCGACCCCCGAGTGCGCGGCCGTGTTCGCGCCGGAGGGAAGCTTGCTCCGGGCCGGCGACACGATCCGCCAGCCCGAGCTCGCCGACTCGCTGGAGCGGCTCGGGCGCGACGGGCCGGCGCCGTTCTACACGGGCGATATCGCCGCGGCGATCGTCGAGTGGGTGTCGACGCGCGGCGGGATGCTGACCGAGGAGGACCTCGCGGCCTACGCGGTCGTCGATCGCAAGCCGATCGAGGTCGCCTACCGCGGGCGGACGGTGCTCACCAACCCACCGCCGTCGGCCGGTGGGATCCTGATTGCCCAGGCGCTGTCGTGGCTCGACGCGGAGTCGGGCGCGCCCAGCTTGGAGCGGATCGTCGACGTGATGGAGCGAACCCAGGACGAACGCACGCCGGAGTTCCTCGCCGGCCTCGACGACCCCGAGTTCGTCGAGCAGTTCCTCCGGGATCCGGATCCCGCCCACCCACACGACGCGCCGCTGGGCTCGACCACCCACATCGCGGTGATCGACCGGGAGGGATCCGCCTGCTCGGTCACCTGCTCGAACGGCTCCTGCTCGGGCCTGATCGTGCCCGGCACCGGCATCCATCTCAACAACATGCTCGGCGAACAGGACCTGAACCCGCTCGGCTTCCACCGCCACCCGCCCGGCCGCCGGCTCCCGAGCATGATGGCGCCGACCGCGGTGCTGCGCGACGGCGTCGTCGAGCTGGCGGTGGGCAGCGCCGGTTCGAACCGGATCCGCTCCGCGATCCTGCAGACCGTGATCCGGGTGATCGACGAGGCGATGCGGGCGCCGGACGCCGTCGAGGCGCCGCGGGTGCATTTCGAGGACGGTGTCGTCTACGCCGAGCCCGGGCTCGACACTCGCGGTCTGGAGGCATGCGGGGCGGGCGATCGCCCGGTTCCGCGAGCGCAACCTGTTCTTCGGCGGCGTCCAGGCGGCCGAGCGCGACCGGGGCGGGGCGTTCTGGGGCGGTGGCGACCCTCGGCGCGGAGGCGCGGCGATCGTGGTCGCGAGGTGAGGCGGGCGCTCGCCGCGGTCGCGGCAGCGCCGCGCTGATCGGCGGCTGCGGGTTCGACGTGCAGTCCCCCGACCTGTTCCTGTTGACGCGCACCGGGCAGGGGCCGAAGCTGACGCTGCTAGTCAACGACGGCGGCACGATCCGCTGCGACGGCGGTCATGCCCGCAAGCTCGCTGACCCGCTACTGCTGCGCGCCCGCGATCTCGTCAAGACGCTCGACGCCGACGCCAAGCGCGGGCTCACGATCGCGGCCGCCCCGAACAGCGTCTTCCGCTACTCGGTCAAGTTCCAGGACGGCACGATCTCGTTCCCCGACACGGCGTCGAAGACCCACTCCGAGCTGGCCCAGGCGGAGCTGCTCGCGGTGCAGCTCGCCCAGCAGGCGTGTGGCCTCTCGGGATGAGAAACGGTTTAGGCGGCGTGATCGTGTGACCGCTAAGGTGCCGCGGCCATGCTCGGAATCGCCAGCAGCCTGATCACGTATTTCCAGGCGATCGTCCTCGGGGTGCTCCAGGGCGTAACCGAGCTGTTCCCGGTCTCCAGCCTCGGCCACACGGTGATCTTCCCCAACCTGTTCGGGTGGAACAACATCGTCGCGTGGCAGTCTCAGCCGGAGTCTCCGTGGCTGGCGTTTGTGGTGATGCTCCACGTCGGCAGCGCGATTGGTCTGCTGATCTACTTCTGGCGGGACTGGGTCGCGATCGTCAAGGGGTTCTTCAGGACGATCGGCAAGCGGCGGATCGACACGCCGAATGAGCGGCTCGCGTGGCTGATCGTGGTCGCGACGATCCCGGTCGGGATCCTCGGGCTGCTGCTCGAGCACCCGATCCGGGAGGCGCTCGCGAAGCCGCTCGCGGCATCGATCTTCCTCGTCGTCAACGGCCTCATCCTGTTCGGCGGCGAGTACTTCCGCCGCCAATCGGAGGTCCGCGAGCTGGCAATCCGCGAGGGCGCCAAGTGCGACGGCGGCCGCCGGCTGGACACGCTCGACTTCCGCGAGGCCGCGGTGATCGGCACCGCCCAGACCTCCGCGCTGGTCGCCGGGATCAGCCGCGACGGCGTCGTGATGAGCACCGGGCTGGCCCGCGGACTAGACCACGTCGACGCGGCACGGTTCGCGTTCCTGCTCGCGACGCCGCCGATCCTCCTCGCCGGGCTGTACAAGCTCCCGGATCTGACCGGCCACCTCGGCAACGGGATCCGCGGCCCGGCGGTGGTCGCGGGGATCGCCGCGGCGATCACCGCGGTGTTCACGGTCGGGTTCCTGATGCGCTACTTCAAGACCCGCACGCTGATCCCGTTCGCCATCTACTGCGTGGTGTTCGGGGCCGCGATGGTCATCTACAACGCTTAGGCCCCGCCGAACCTGACCTTCCCGTTTGACTGCGCCCGCTCCTGGGCGCGGTCGATCAGGTCGAGCCGCTTGGCCGCCGCCTGGAACAGCCGGGTCAGCAGCCGCATCCGCGCGTTCTCTGAGCGCAGGTCGAGCAGCCCCTGTTTGGCGTCCGGGCCGAAGTCGACGGTCGCCGCCATCGCGTAGGCGCTCATCTCGGCCAGCGCGTCGGACTCGGGCTCGTTGTCGGTCGCGCGGAGGACGAGCTCCGCGTACGCGCCGCGCGCCTCGCTCGCGAGCTCCTCGTCGACCGGCTCGTCGCGGTCCTCGAGGAACTCGACGACGCCGGCGGGGTAGGCGAGCTCGCTCTGGCGCTCGACGACCCGGAACGGCCTGGTGCCGCGCGTGAGGATGTTCATCCGGTCGTCCTCCATCCGCTCGAGCACCCGCTCGATCGCACACGCGCACCCCACCTCGCGCAGGCCGTCGTCCGAAAGCCACACGATCCCGAATTCCCGCTCGTCCCGCAGGCACTCGTTGATCATCGTCTTGTAGCGCTCCTCGAAGATGTGGAGCGGCACCAGCTCGCCGGGAAGCGCGACCATCGCGAGCGGGAACAGCGGAAAGTCGCGGGACAGCCGATCTGGCACTCGACTGAGGCTACGCCCTGCGAGCGGCCAGCAGCAGGTTGTAGAACACCGTCGGCGGCAGCAGCGGCTCGAGCACCTGCTCGTCGACGCGCTGGAGCGCCAGGTAGCCGTGGAACGCGTACTGGCGCCACAACATCGGCACCTGCTCGGGGTCGGCGCTCGCCTCGAGCGCCCGGTTGAACCAGCCGAACACGTTCGCGACGAGCTCCTCGCCGCGAACCTTCACGTCGGTGAACCCGGCGCGCTTCGCGAAGCCGGAGAGCTCGCCGGGGGTGAACGCGTGGATGTCGACGAGCCGCTCGAGCCCGTGGTCCTCAACCGGCCCGCCGCCCGCGCCGTTGGGCTCCGGGGGCGCCGGGCTCGCTCGCAGGGCGGCACGCCACAGCGGCGCGAGCGCCGCGGCGCCGCGCTTCGGCAGCCACGCCAGCCGGTCGCCGTTGCGCGAAGGCTCGCCGGCGAACACGATTCGCCCGCCCGGGCGGAGCACCCGCGCGAACTCGCCGAAGGCGCGCTCGAGATCGGGGAGGTGGTGGAGGACCGCGTGCCCGAGCACCAGGTCGAAGCTCTCGTCGGCGAACGGGAGCGACTCGGCGTCGGCGCGCGCCGCCCGGACGGCGAGCCCGAGCCGGTCGGCGTTCGTCGCGAGCGTGCGCACCATCCCGGGGGAGATGTCGGTGCACGTCGCCTCGGCGACCACCCCGGCCTGGAGCAGGTTGAGCGAGAAGTAGCCGGTACCCGCGCCGATCTCGAGCGAGCGCGCGAAGCCGCGGTCGAGCTCGGAGCCGAGCACCTTGCGCAGCTTGCCGAGCACCTGCGCCTGGCCCACCTCGCCGAAGTCGATCCCCCACTTCGAGTCGTATGTGGATGCCGCGACGTCGTGGTAGCGGGTGTTGACGTCGCGGATCTCATCCGCGCTCCGGAGTGCCTCCATGGCGCGCCGCAGATTACCCTCTCGCCCTTCCGATGACTGCGTACGTCCAGCAGAACCAGCCGCCGGGAGTGCCGCCGCTCGAGCTGACCGGCGAGCGCACGCTGCCCGATATCCCGCTCGAGAACTACTGGTTCCAGCGCCACCTCGCGGTGTATGAGTGGATCAGCGCCCGCGTGATCGGACGCCGGGTGCTCGACATGGCGTGCGGCGAGGGGTACGGCTCGGAGGTGCTCTCGCGGACGGCCGCCTCGGTCCTCGGCGTCGACGCGAACCCGGAGGCGCACGAGCACGCCACGCTCCGCTACCAGCGCCAGAACCTCCGGTTCGAGCGCGGGATGGTCGAGAACTTCGGGGAGCCCGGAACCTTCGACGTGGTCGTGTTCCTGCAGACGATCGAGCACGTGCAGGAGCCGGCGGCGGTGCTCGAGCACTTCCGGAGATTGCTCGCGCCCGGCGGCGTCGCTTACGTGTCGACCCCGAACGTGCTGACGCTCGCGCCCGACGGTGCGGAGAAGTCCGGCAACCCGTGGCACGTCCGCGAGTACCGCGCATCGGAATTCGACACGCTGTGCCGATCGGTGTTCGACCAGGTCGAGCTGCTGGGCCTGTTCCATGCACGCAAGCTGCGCGCGCACGAGCTCGCGTTGTCGATCGGGTGGGACGCGGTCCACGCTCGGCTCCGGATCACGAAACCGTTCTACGACTGGTTCACGCCGGCGATCCGCTCACGCGACTTCGCGCTGCGCGCTGGCGCACTGGACCGCGCGCTCGACTTCGTGGCGGTGTGCGGCGCCAATGAGCGAACGACTTAAGCGTTTCCTGGTCGGCGATCCGGAGCGAATCTCCGGGTCGGTCTACGGGACGATCATGGTGATGGCGGTGCTGGCGGTCGGCGCGAAGGCCAACCAGCACCAGCTCTGGCGGCTGCTCGTGCTCGTGGCCGTGACCGTTCTCGTCCTGTGGCTCGCACATGTCTATGCCTACGGCCTCGGGGAGAGCCTCAAGCTCGGCCGACGCATCACCGTCCCCGAGCTGCTCTCGATCGCGCGTCACGAGTACTCGATCGTGGCCTCGGCGGTGCTGCCAGTGGTCGCGCTGGCGTCGGGAGCGACGCACGCGCTTCCCGAGCGCAGCGCGGTGCTGCTCGCGCTGTGGCTCGGCGTGGTGATGCTCACCGCCCAGGGGATCAGGTACGCGAGGCTCGAGCGGCTGAGCCCCTGGCCCGCATTCGTCGCGGTCGCGACCAACCTCGGGATCGGACTCGGGCTGGTGGCGCTCGAGGTGTGGGTCTCGCACTCGTGAGCGGTCGCGGTCAGCTGCACTTCGAGCTGGTCGCGTCGACAAAGGCCTTGACCGAGGTCGCGACGCTCGACGCACTCGTGGCCAGGGCCCCGATCTGGCTGGCGGACGGAGTTCCCGACAGCCCGTTGACGGCGGTGCTGAACGAATCGACCGAGGACTTGAGCGCGCTCGTCTGGCTCGGGAAGTCGCTCTTGGCCTGGCTGATCAGGGTGTTGACGTCCGACTGGACCTTGCCGAGCTGGGCCTTCAAGCCGCTGATCCCGCTGCTCGCGTTGAGGCTCGCCAGCCCCTTGACGGAGTTCTCGAGGTTGGTTCGAGACGAGCAGTAGGCGGGCTTGCTGCTGCCGCACGCGGACAGCGCAACGAGCGCAAGCAAGGCGATACAGGCGGCGGTCGCTCTCATGATCCGACGCCGATACTCGTTCACGGGAGTGGGCGAGTCATCACCGCAATCGGGTGACGACCTGGATTGGAACTAAGCTGCGCTCTGCGCACCACAACCGAACGACCGGAGGAAAACCCCAGTGCTGATCTCTGCGACGTCGTATCCCTTCCTAAACGTCCTCTGGGACATCCTCATCGTCTTCGCGTGGGTGTTGTTCATCTGGATCGCGATCACGGTGTTCATCGACATCTTTCGCCGTCGCGACATCTCGGGCTGGGTCAAGGCCGCCTGGGTTGTGCTGATCGTGGTGCTCCCGTGGATCGGCGTGCTGATCTACCTCATCGCCAACCACGACGGGATGGCTGAGCGCAACGAGAAGCAGGCCAAGGCCGCGCAGGCGACGTTCGACCAGGCCGTCCGCGAGGCTGCCAACAAGGGCGGCCCGGCGAGCGAGATCGAGACGGCGAAGAAGCTCCTCGACGCCGGCACGATCAGCCAGGCCGAGTTCGACGGCATCAAGGCCAAGGCGCTCGGCGGCGCCGCCGCCTCGAGCTAGCAGCGAGGCCGCCTCCGGGCCGTCTGCTCACCTGGGTTCGCCATCAACCCATCCATAGCGCGGGCCGCGTAGCCTCGCGGCCGATGAAGCCCCGCGGCGAGCTCGCCGTCGTTCTGCATACCCACATGCCCTACGTCGAGGGGTTCGGCACGTGGCCGTTCGGCGAGGAATGGCTGTGGGAGGCGATCGCGACGTCGTACCTGCCGCTGCTCGACGTGCTCGGGCGCGCGCCGATCACGCTGTCGCTGACGCCGGTTCTGTGCGACCAGCTCGAGGCTCCCGGTGCGATCGAGCGGTGCCTGGCGTTCCTCGAGGAGATCAGGCCGGAGTCCCACCGGCTCGACATCGAGGACTTCCGGCGCGAGGGACAGGACTCGCTTGTCGGCGAGCTCGAGCGCTCGGCGGCGGAATACGCGCTCGCCGCCCAGCGGCTCACGGCGCTCGGGCCAGGTGGGCTGCTGAACGCGCTCGGAGAGCACGCAAGCTGGACCTCGGCGGCGACTCACCCGGTGCTGCCGCTGCTCGCCGGCGACACGTTCGCGGCGCTCCAGGTGCAGACGGGGATCGCTTCGCACCGCCGGCGGTTCGGGACCTGGGCCGGGGGGTTCTGGCTTCCGGAGTGCGCGCACGAGCCCTGGCTCGACGAGGTGCTGGGGGAGGCGGGCGTGCACTCGACGTGCGTCGAGCTGACCCGGCGGTTCGGGCTCGGGGATCCCCGGCACCTGCGGCCGCTCGCGACCGACGCCGGCCCGGTGCTGTGGCCGATCGACCGCCACGTGATCGCGCTCGTGTGGAGTCAGGACGGGTACCCCTCCGGCCGGGCGTACCGCGACTACCACGCGCTCACCGAGCGCCACCACCGGGCGTGGGCCAACGACGGGCGGCCGTACGACCACGAGGCGGCGGTCGCGTTGACGGCCGAGCACGCGCGCGACTTCGTCTCGCGGGTGCGCGACCGCGTCGGCGACGGCGGGGTCTGCGTGTGCGCGCTCGACACGGAGCTGCTCGGGCACTGGTGGTACGAGGGCGTCGACTGGCTCGCGCGGGTCGTGGAGGAGGCGGACCGTCAGGGGCTCGCGCTGACGACGCTCGACGACGCGCTCGAGCGTCACGAGGCGACGCCGGCACCCGGCGATCTCGGGACCACGACGTGGGGCGACGGCGGCGATCTGCGGACGTGGAGCGCCCCGGATGTCGCCGACCTCGCATGGAGGGCCCGGTCGGCCGAGGTCAAAGCGCTCGCGCTCGGTGTCAGGCCGGGCGACCGCGCGGTCCGGGAGCTGCTGGCGCTGCAGGCGAGCGACTGGGCGTTCCTCGTCTCGCGCGGGACCGCCGGCACCTACCCGCGAGAGCGGGCGCTCGGCCACGCGGCCGCGTTCGAGCGGGCGCTGAACGGTGGCGACGGCGGCGAGCCCGCGCTGCGCAACCTCGCCCCCGAGCTCGTCGGCTGGTCCGGCTGAGCGCTCAGGGCCGCGCGCCCGGGCTCGTCAAGCGCGGCGCCTTGAGCGACAGCGTGAACCTGACGCTGTGCGTCGTCCCCCCGGTCGGAGTGAACGTGACCTGCAGCTGGAAGGAGACCGGCTTCTGATGGTGCTTGACGAGCTGCACCCCCCGGCCGTTCGGCTTGATCGTGACGGTCAGCGTCTGCTTGCGCCGCGCGGCCAGGCGGGCTCGCCCGGCGACGACCTGCTTCCCGGCGCTGAGCATCGTCTCGGTCGCCGTGAGCATGCCCGCGCCGGGAACCGCCACCTTGAAGCTGACGACGCCTGTCTTGTGGTTCAGCTGCTTGCGCGAGATCGTGAACTGGTTCGATGGCGCAGCCGGGACCCTGTAGTTGACCGTCTGGGTGGTCGTCATCCCGTCGACGCTGATCGCGGTGACTGCGAACGTGTGCTGGCCGGCCGTCCGCGTGTCGACGAACGCCCCGTTGTTGCCCGTCGCCACGCAAACGGCGATGCCCGGCCCCCCGGAGCCGTCGGCACAGCTGAAGCTCGCCCGCACCGTCGATCCGAGCTTGTAGCTCGCGGCCGCCGTCGGAGTCAGGATCGAGACGACTGGAGGCGCGGGCTTCACGCACGCCGAGAACTGCGAGGTGTCGCCGGTGGTCAGGTCGGTCGCGGTAGCGCCGACGGCGTCGGTGACAGCCGACGAGCGTGGCACGGACACGTCGAACGACGCGTTCCCGGACGCGTCGGTCGCGGCGTTGACTGAGCCGATGAAGGTCCGGCCCTCGGTGAAGCCGCTCGGATCGCACGCCGGGTTGTCGAACAGCTCGATCCGGAAGTTGTGGCTCGGGGTGCTGTGCAACGAGCCGGTGACGTGGGTCCCGGTGTCCGCCGGCGCCGCCGCCGACAGCGCGGGCGCGCTCTGGCCGTGGTTGGCGACGTTCTGGAGGCTGATCCCGAGGCCTAGGTTGGCGAAGATCGAGTTCTGGCTGATCTGGATCCCGGAGCCGGACGCGGCCGTGATCCCGTTCGTGCCGTTCCCCGCGATCACGTTTGGCTGGCCCGCAAAGGACCCGCCGATCGTGGCCGACGCGGTGTGCTGGACGAGGATCCCCTCCTTCGCGTTGGCCGTGAAGTTCCCGCCGGTCACGGTCGCCGAGCCGAGGTTCTCCAGCACGAGACCGGAGCCGGGGCTCTGACTGACGCTCGAGCGGACGACCGTCGCGGTGCCGGCCGAGTGCAAGCCGCCTCCATCGAGGATCAGTGGCCCGGCGCCTGTCGTGTTCTCATCGGCGATGTTGAAGTTCGCGGTTCCATCCGTCCCTGACAGCGTCACCGGGGTTCCGTTCAGGCTTCCGCCGGACGCGTTGATCGTGCACGGTGGGCCCGGATTGACGCACGTCGCGGTTAGTCGTCCGGTCCCGGCGTCCAGACGCCCCGAGAGCGCCAACGAGTTGCCGGCGGTGCTCAGGAGGAGGTCGCCGTTGTTGGTGCCGGCGCCGCTCGCGCCGGCGAACGACCCCGACGAGGTGACCGTGCCGACCGACAGCGGGGTGGCGAAGACCGACACGGTCGCGCTCGCGCTCGACGCCGAGCCCGCGAACGTCCCGATCGCGTTCGTCGTGCTCCCGAGCGAGATGCCGTTGGTCGTGTTCACGCCGACGGCGCCGACGACGAGTGTGCCGCTCGGCTGGAAGACGCCGCGGGCGGTGATCCGCAGCGCCCCGGTCGTGGTCAGCGACTTGGCCGCCACCATGCCCTCTGACCCGACCGTCACGTCGGCCGCCGAGAACGAGTCCGCGGGATCGAGTGTCAGCGTGTCGCTGTCGCCGCCGCCGTTGACGGTGAGCGACGACGACGGGTTCGTGAACGTCGTCGTCTCGAACGTTGCGTTGCCGCTGAACAGCTCGGACTTGTCGTTGCCGGGGGTTCCATCGTCCTGGAGCGTCGCGTCGTTCGCCCCGGCTGGGAGATTGAAGACCGCGTCGCTCGCGGTCCCGGTGTTCGCCACCGGCTGCAGGTTCCGGTAGCTGATGTTGGTGCGGTCCAGGTGGATCGAGCCCGCCGACGAGCTCGTGAAGTCATAGACGTCGCGGCGGAAGTGACCGCCGCGGATCACGAGCACGTTCCCGACCCGGGTGGTGTGTCCGGTTCCGTCGTAGACGAGCCCGCCGGAGGGAATCGGGTTGCCGTGGCTGAAGTCGACGATCAGCGTGTCGTCCCGCGGCG
Organism: uncultured Solirubrobacterales bacterium; assembly: GCA_963770735.1. Taxonomy (GTDB): domain Bacteria; phylum Actinomycetota; class Thermoleophilia; order Solirubrobacterales; family Solirubrobacteraceae; genus Palsa-465. The sequence goes on from CAVYRB010000005.1 coordinate 333,779, forward strand.
AGCCCTCGACCACGAGCCGGTCCCCGACGCGTCTCGCCCCCACCGGCAGATCGCCCCGGCCGGCGCTCAGCTCGAGCACCCGCCGCGTCGCCGACGGGTGGGTGACGGCCGCGAGACTGAAGTGGCTGACGCCGGTTTGGCGCTTTGGCGCGCCCGGTGCGGCCGCGAGCACGACGGCCGCGGCGACCGCGATCAGAGCACCGCCGAACGCCACCCACACTGCACTGCTGACCGACTGCCCTCGTTCCTGCAAGTTGCCTCCACCGGCCCCCGGCGAGATTCGCAAACGGGGACGATACCGGGCCTACCCCCAGCGGAACGCCTGCGGCGCCTCACGCATCCTGATCACGCGCGCGGGGATCCCGGCGACGACGGCGTTCTCCGGGACGTCGGTGGTGAGGACCGAGCTGGTCCCGATCACCGCGTTGTTCCCGACGGTCACGCCGCGCAGGATGCATGCGCCGTAGCCGACCCAGACGTTGTGGCCGACGTCGACGTCGCGCTTGTAGATGCCCTGCAGCCGGATCGGTCGCTCGACCTCGACGACCCCGTGGTCGAAGTCGATCAGCATCACCCGGTCCGCGACGATGCACTCACGGCCGATCGACACGTGCTGGAAGGCCGAGATCGTGCACTCCTGCCCGAGCACCGACTTCGCGCCGATCTCGACTTCGCCCTCGTGAACCCTGATCTTGCACCCGTGGCCGACCCAGGCCCAGCGCCCGACTTTCAGCGTCGCCTTGCGGCCGATCTCGAGCTTGACGTTCGGGCAGATGAAGCACAGGCCGTCGGTCTGCAACCGGCCGCGCCAGCGGAGCTTCAGCCACAGCCATTTTGCGATCAGTCGCACGTAGCCGAACGTCAGCATCCCGTTGCGGCGCGCGAACCGCAGGAACGTCAGCGGCCCCCCGTGCAGTGGCGGCGGACCGGCGCGAACGACCGCCGGAATCGTCGCCGGCGGGCGCCGGGTGCCGAGTGTGTCCGTGCCGCTCGGGCTCACGCGGGGATCGTACGTCCTGGCATGATTGGCCGCGCCCATGGCCCCCGCCGAAGAGACGCTCGCAGAACGCCTGCTGAGGGGCGACAAGCGGGCGCTCGCGCGCGCGATCTCGCTGGTCGAGAACGACGAGCCCGAGGGCTGGGCGCTCGTCCGCGAGGTCTATCCGCGGACCGGCGACGCGAGCGTGATCGGCTTCACCGGCCCGCCCGGCGCCGGCAAGTCGACGCTGCTCGGCGCGTTGACGAAGCTCGAGCGTGAGCGCGACAGGACGGTCGCCGTACTGTCGATCGACCCGTCGTCACCGTTCACGCAGGGCGCGCTGCTCGGCGACCGGATCCGGCTCTCCGATCACTTTCTCGACCCCGGGGTCTTCATCCGCTCGATGGCGAACCGGGGCGCGCTCGGGGGGCTCAGCGAGGCGGCGCTCCAGGCGGCGCTCCTGATGGACGCCTCCGGCCGTGACGTCGTGCTGCTCGAGACGGTCGGCGTCGGCCAGGCGGAGGTCGACATCATCGACCACGCCGACACCGTGGTGCTGGTGCTGATGCCAGGCTCGGGCGACTCGATCCAGGCGCTGAAGGCGGGGATCATGGAGATCCCCGATGTGATCGTCGTCAACAAGGCCGACCACCCGCTGACCGACACGATGATCAGGGAGATCAAGGGGGTGCTGGCACTGGGTCCCCAGGAAGGATGGAAGGTCCCGATCGTCCGTACCGAGGCGGTGCACGGCAAGGGGATCGAGGAGCTCGCGGACAAGCTCGCCGAGCACCGGGCGTACATCGAGTCCGAAGGGACGCTGCTCGAGCGCCGCCGGCGCAACCTGATGAACGAGGTGCTCGGGATCGCCACCTTCCGGATGCGCCGCGAGCTCGAGTCCTCGATCCGCGAGGACCCCGAGGTCAAGGAGCTGCTCGACCGGGTCGTCTCGCGCGAGCTCGATCCGGCGAGCGCGGCCAGCACGATCCTCGAGCACGAAGCCGTCGCACGCGCCGCCGAGCGCTGACGCAATGGACGAGCTCGACCGCCGATCGTTTCTGACTCGAGCGGCGGCGAGCGGCCTGGTCCTGGCGGCCGGCGCGGACCTTGCCGAGCCGGCGGTCGCGGCGCTGCGCTCCGCGTGCCGGCCGGGGCCGCCGATCCCGCGGACGATCCAGCAGGCGATCCGCGGCCACGTATTCGACCGCTCGACGCCCGGCTTCAGAGGCGCCGCCAGGGTGTTCAACACGGTGTTCGACGGGGTGCTTCCGAAATGGGTCGCGCGGCCGATCAACACCGCCGACGTCCGCGCCGCGGTTCGGTGGGCGATCCGCCACGACGTCGCCATGCGCGCCCGGTCGGGCGGCCACAGCTACGCCGGCTACTCGACGCTCAAGGACGGCCTCGTGATCGACCTGCGCAGGCTCGACGGGATCAGCGTCAACCGGCGCACCGGAATCGCGACGATCGGGGCCGGCGCGCAGCTGATCGACGTCTACTCCGCGCTCGCCTCGCACGGCGCGACGATCCCGGCGGGGTCGTGCTCATCGGTCGGCGTCGGCGGGAGCACGCTGGGCGGTGGGATGGGGCTCGCGGGCCGCGCCTTCGGGCTCACCTGCGACAGCCTCGTCGGCGCCGAGATCGTCACCGCCGACGGCTGCGTACGCGAGGTTTCGCGGACGAGTGACCCGGACTTGTTCTGGGCGCTGCGTGGCGGTGGCGGCGGGAACTTCGGGATCGTCACGCACTTGAAATTCCGCGTCCACCCGATGCCCAGGCAGGCGACGTGGTTGTTCATGTCGTGGCCGTGGTCGCAGGCGAGCGCGGCGCTGGATGCGTGGCAGTCGTGGCAGCCGCGGGCGACCGACCGGTTACCTCGGTGCTCCACCTGGAGGCGATCCCGAGCGGGCCGCGGGTCGCCTTCGCCGGCCAGTACAACGGCCCATCCGGGGACATCCCGCGGGCTGCTGCGAGTCGCTCCGCGGGATTCCAGGCGCCCGGCTCAGCTACGGCGAGCAGGGGTACTTCGCGATGCAGATGCGGTGGGCGGGCTGCTGCGCACCTGTCGTTCAACGCCTGCCACACCGTCGGCCAGTAGCCCGGCGGCTCGATCCCGCGCGACACGTTCCGCGCCGGGTCGGACTACGTCAACAGGCCGCTGTCGGGCGCCGGCCGCGCCACCGTTGCTGCGCGCGATCGAGAACCGCGTGTCACAGCCCGGCTCCGGAGCTGCCCTGCTCGACTCCTACGGCGGCGCGATCAACCGCGTGCACCCGAACGCGACGGCGTTCGTCCACCGGGGCGCGCTGTTCTGCATCCAGTACATCACCTACAACTGGGGCTCGGCGTGGCTCGCGCAGACCCGCGGCGCGATGCGGCCGTACGTGTCGGGGTTCTGCTACCAGAACTACATCGACGCGACGCTGCGCAACTGGCAGCACGCCTACTACGGGTCGAACTACCGGCGGCTGCAGGCGATTCGGCGGCGGGTCGATCCCCAGCACCGGTTCAACTTCCCGCAGGCGATCGGGCGCTAGGCGGCCCTGCGGCGTCTCGCGAGCGTGGTGGCGAGGTCGGTGCCGACCGCGTCGGCGGTCTGCTCGACCTGGTCGCCGCTGTAGCGGTTGACGGCCAGGTTCCGAGCTCTGAGCGCAGAGGTCCTTGCGGCGGTCGCGGTCGACCTGCGCCGGCGTGTGGTGATTGCCGTACGGGTCGACCTCGACGACGACGCCGTGCTCGGGCCAGTAGAAGTCGACCTTCCAGCCGGCGACCCAGGCGTTCGGCTCGGGTAGCGGGAGCTTGAAGCGCTCGCAGATCGTGAACATCGTGACCTCGTAGGGGCTGGCGCGTGTGTGCGAGGCGGGGCTCGTGGCGGGCGAGGGCCCTTCGGAGCTTGGTGCTGCCGGGGCGGCCGGGGCCGAGGAGGGCGCTCGCCGCTTGGACGTCGAGGAGGTGGCTGGTACTCGGCGTTGGCGAGGAGCTTCCGGACCCGGTTGAGCGATGCGCGAGGCCGCGAAGTCCAGCATGGTCTGAGCGAGGGTCGTGACGGGGAGGCGCGTTGCGCCAGTCGCGGTCGAGGTCGCGACGCTGATGGACCTTGATTCCGCGGCGCGAGCGGCAGCGCCGCGGGGTGCTGACGTGGGTCGTCGTCGGTCGGTTGTCGATCAGGCCCCACCACCAGGCGGCGGTGTCGTGGCTGAGCATCGCGTTTGGGCCGGCGTAGAGGAGGGCTGAGGAGAGGTCAGCTTCGACGCTGGGGGCGGCGTGGCCGACGGCGTAGACGTGAGGGAAGGCGCTGGGGAAGAGGTAGCCATCTCTGATCCAGCGGGAGATCGACTGCCGCGAAACCTCCAGACGAACAACTTGCCACGAGGCAACGCGCCCGAACTGCTTGCCTGCGAGCCCGCTCACCCGGACTTTGGCGTTCTCGTCACTACAGGTGTGACCGATTCGCCATCGTTCCTCCACACCGCCCAGGGTGAGCCAAACGCCTGCAACAGAACAAGACCTAAGACTGCGAAAAAAGCGCTACATCCCCAGCTGGCGGGCGATCACCATCTGCTGGACCTCGTCGGTGCCTTCGCCGATCGTGAGGATCTTGGCGTCGCGGTAGAAGCGGCAGATCGGGTACTCCTCGATGTAGCCGTAGCCGCCGTGGATCTGGACGGCCTCGTCGCAGGCGCGCACGGCCAGGCGGCCCGACTTGAGCTTGGCCTGGGCCGCCGTCAGCGTGAAGTTCTGGCCGCGGTCCTTCAGATAGGCGGCCTTGTAGACCAGCAGCCGCGTGGCCTCGATCTCGGCGGAGAGGTCCGCGAGCTTCGCCTGGATCGTCTGGAACCGTGAGATCGGCTGGCCGAACGCGCGGCGCTCGCGGGCGTACGCCAGCGCCTGGTCGAGCGCGCCCTGCGCCAAACCGACACCCATCGCGGCGACCCCGATCCGGCCGATGTCGAGCACCACGAGGAACTGCTTCAGGCCGGCGCCTCGCGCGCCGACCAGAGAAGACTCCGGGACCCGGCAGTCGGTGAACGTCAGAGGCCGCGTGTCCGAGGCGTTCCAGCCCATCTTCCGGTACGGCTCGCCCTGCTCGTAGCCCGGCGTTCCGTTGGGCACCAGCAGGTTCGAGATCTCACGCTCGGCGCCCCGTGACCGCGGTGATCACGACCACGCCCGAGATCGACGTGCCGGCGTTCGTGATGAATTGCTTGGACCCGTTGATCACCCATTCGCCGTCGTCTCGGGCGGCCTTCGTCTGGGTGTTACCGGCGTCCGAGCCGGCCTCGGGCTCGGTCAGCCCGAACGCTCCGAGCACCTCGCCGGCGCACAACCTCGGCATCCACTCGCGCTTCTGCTCCTCGGAGCCGAACAGGTGGATCGGCTGGGTCCCGAGCGAGGTGTGGGCGCAGAGCGTGATCGCGACCGACGAGTCCACGCGGGTCAGCTCCTCGACGGCCAGCGCGTAGGCGAGCGAGTCGCCGCCGGCGCCGCCGTAGTCCTCGGGAAACGGGATCCCCATCAGGTCGAGCTCGCCGAGTCGGCGGACGATCTCGTAGGGGAACGAATGGGTGCGGTCGAGCTCCTCGGCGACGGGCGCGATTTCGCCGGCGGCGAACTCGCGGACGGTGTCGCGGAGCAATCGGTGATCTGACGACAGTTCGAAGTCCATGGCCGGATCGTACGATCAGCGCGTGCTTCCGGAAACGCCCGAGGTGAAGCTAGGCAGGTTGCAGGAGGGCGGAGTCGCCCCCGCGATCATGGCGATCGTCGATCGCGGCGTAAGCCGGCGCCCCCACCTGGCCGGCGGGTTCGACGCCGAGATCGAGCTTGACATGGGCAGCCCCTACCCGACGGTGCGGATCGCGTTCCACAGCGGCACCGTCGTCGTTGAGGACGCCGAGGCGGAGCGGCCCGATCTCAGGATTACGGGCGAACTGCCCGACCTCGTCAGCCTGATGGTGATGCCGCACGTGCGCGGGGTGCCGAACCCGATGGACGCCCGGGGCCGGGCCGCGCTGGGCCTGCTGGCATCCCGCCGCCTCAAGGTCGTGGGAAAGCTCGGCATGTTGAGGCGGTTCGTCGCCCTGATCGAACTCTAGGCCCGTCAGGTCTAGCGCTACGTCCAACCGAGCCGTCCGCCACTACGATTGACGGCTCGACCCCCGAACCCCGGAGATCCACACGATGCCCAAGACCGTGATCCTCGCTGCGGCCCGCACGCCCATCGGCAAGCTTGGCGGGGGCCTGGCGAGCGTAGACGCGACCGAGCTCGGCGGCACCGCGATCAGCGCGGCGCTCGAGCGCGCCGAGGTGTCGCCCGATCAGGTGCAGCAGGTGGTGATGGGTCAGGTGCTCCAGGCGGGGCAGGGCCAGATCCCGTCGCGCCAGGCGCAGATCAAGGCCGGGATTCCCAAGGAGGTCCCGTCGGAGACGATCAACAAGGTCTGCGCCTCAGGGATCCGGGCGGCCTGCCTGCTCGACACCGCGATCCGCGCCGGGGACCTCGAGGTCGGCGTCGGCGGCGGGATGGAGTCGATGTCGAAGGCCCCGTACATGCTCAAGGAGGCCCGCTTCGGCTTCCGGATGGGCGACGGCAAGGCGATCGACGCGATGATCAACGACGGGCTGACCAACCCGTTCAGCGGCAAGCACATGATGCAGGAGGCGAGCGAGGTCGCGACCGAGCTCGAGCTGACCAGGGCCGACATGGACAAGTGGTCGCTGCGCTCGCACGAGCTCGCGATCAAGGCGACCGACGAGGGGCGGCTCCCAGAGGAGATCGTCCCGGTCACGATCAAGAGCAAGAAGGGCGACACGGTGGTCGAGATCGACGAGGCGCCGCGGCGCGACACGACGCTCGAAGTGCTCTCGAAGCTCCCGCCGGCGTTCGTCAAGGATGGCTCGCATACGGCCGGCAACTCCCCCGGCGTCAACGACGGCGGCGGCGCGCTGGTCGTCGCGAGCGATGAGTGGGCCAAGCGCAACGACCGGCCGGCGCTGGCGACGATCGTCGCCCAGGCCCAGGTCGCCGACGACTTCGCGTACCTCGCCAGGACCCCCGGCAAGGCCGCCAAGTTGGCGCTCGAGAAGGCCGGGATCAAGGCCGAGGAGATCGACCTGTGGGAGATCAACGAGGCGTTCGCTTCGGTCACGCTGAACTCGATCCGGATGCTGGGGATCGACCCCGACAAGGTCAACGTCAACGGCGGCGCGGTCGCGCTCGGCCATCCGATCGGCGCCTCGGGCGCCCGGATCCTCGGCACGCTCGTGTACGAGCTGCGCCGGCGCGGCGGCGGCCTCGGCTGCGCGGCGATCTGCTCGGGCGGCGGCCAGGGCGACGCGGTGATCGTCGAGGTGAATGGCGGCTGACGACGCCACGGGCGGCGCTGCCGCCTTCTTCGATCTAGACCGAACCCTGATGCAGGGCTCGTCCGCCTTCCAGTTCGGTCGGGCGGCGTTCAGAGCCGGGCTGCTGTCGCGCCGCCAGCTGCTCACGGACGCGTGGGCGAACGTCATGTTCCGGCTGCGCGGCTCGAGCGATGAGGACACGCACGCGCTGCGCAACCGGATCTCGGCGTCGCTCGAGGGCACCAGGGTTGTCGACCTTGAGCGGCTCGGGCCAAGCGTGCTGGCCGGCGTGCTGCCGCGGATCTACCCACAGGTGCTGAAGATCGCCCACGACCACCAGGACGAAGGGCGGAAGGTTTACATCACCACCGCCGCCTCGCAGGAGCTCGCAGGGATCCTGGCACAGGTGCTCGTATTCGACGGCGGCATCGGGTCGGAGTTCTCCGAGGCGGTCGACGGCGTATACACCGGCCGGCCGGCGGGGCTGTTCATCTACGGCGAGGGCAAGGCCCGCGCGATCGAAGAGCTGGCGCGCAGCGACAACATCGACCTTGGGCAGTCCTATGCATATTCCGACTCGGCGTCAGATCTGCCGATGCTGCGGCTGGTCGGACACCCCGTCGTCGTCAACCCGGACCGCGAGCTGCTGAAGGTCGCGCGGGAGGAAGGATGGGGGGTGCTGCGGTTCGACCGGCTCTCGCGACACCTGAAGACGGTCGCCGGGGTCGCGGGCGCGGCCGCGATCGGCGCGGCGGGCACCGCCGTGGTGGCGGCACGTGGCCGGCGTAAACGACCGGTGCCGGGCATCCCTCCGATCAGGTGGGGGCGGCGGCTCGTGTTGAAACCGCGCTGAGGCGCTCTCCAGGCCGCTGCCGCGGGGAGCCGGCGGGCGCCGGCTCCCCGAAGCACCAGCCGCCGGCTAGCTCAGGCAGAGGGCCTGAACAGTCAGCGTCTGAGTGGCTGCCGTGTTGTTGGTGCCGCGCACGATGGCCGCTTGGAAGAAGTAGAACTGTTCCTCGGAGAACAGGCGCGGGTCCAGGGCGCTCCAGACCGTGCCGATCCCGATGATCTTCTCGCCCGCATCGCAAGCGGAGATAACCGTCGCCTGGCTGTTGGCCGCGACTGGCCCCGAGTTGCTGCGGACGGTCAGGGAGCCGAGCTTGGCGGCGGTCACGGCGCCATTTCCGAGCTGCCCGGTGGTGACCGCGTTATCGCCGAGCTGTCCGCTCGTGACGGCCTTGTCGCCGAGCTGTCCGGTTGTGACGGCCTTGTCGCCGAGCTGCCCGGTGGTGACGGCCTTGTCGCCAAGCTGCCCAGTCGTGACGGCCTTGTCGGCGATCTGCCCGGTCGTCACCGCGTTATTGGCGATCTGCCCGGTCGTCACCGCGTTGTTGGCGAGCTGGCCGGTGCCGACGGCGTTGTCGGCGAGCTCAGCGGTGCCCACGGCATGGTCGGCGATGTTCTGCGTGCCGACCGCGCCCGTGGCGATCTTCGAGCCGGTCACGGCGCCGCCCCCGAGCTTCGGGTTGGTCACCGCGTTGTTCTGGAGCTTCCCGGTGCCGACGGAGTTGCCCGCGAGCTTCGGGTTGGTCACCGCGTTGTTCTTGAGCTTCTTGCTGCCGACGGAGTTGTTCTGCAGCTGCTTCGTGCCGACGCTGTTGGCGGGCAGGCTGGACACCGCGTAGCTCGTGCCGCCGAGCGCGACGAAGAGCGCGACGATCGAAACGGCCAACGCGGGGCTCGGACGCCCGACGTGGAACTTCTTCATGAGACACCCTCCTTAGATGGACGACCCCCCGCCGCAAGCTATGCACACCCGCGGGCCCAGGTCAACCTCCCCGACCCGCCGTAGACTGATCCTCGATGGCCACGAGCGACCGCCTGAACGATGCCGAACGCTGGGAGCGCGAGCGGTTCTCCCGCCTCCCCGAGCGCGACGCGCCGTTTTCGACGATTTCCGGCGAGCCGATCAAGCCGCTGTACACGGACGCGGACCTCCCGGCCGATCCCGAGGAGGCGATCGGGCTGCCGGGCGAGTACCCGTACACCCGCGGCGTCTACCCGAGCATGTACCGAGGGCGGCTCTGGACGATGCGGCAGTTCGCCGGGTTCGGGACCGCGCGGGAGACCAACGCGCGCTTTCGCTACCTGCTCGACCAGGGGCAGACCGGCCTGAGCACCGCGTTCGACATGCCGTCGCTGATGGGCCACGACTCGGACCACCCGCGCTCGCTCGGGGAGGTCGGTCGCGAGGGCGTCGCGATCGACACGCTCGACGATATGGCGACGCTGTTCGACGGGATTCCGCTCGACGAGGTCAGCGTGTCGATGACGATCAACGCCCCCGCGGCGATCATGCTCGCGTTCTACGTGGTCGCGGCCGAGCGCAAGGGGATCGGCCCGGAGAAGCTCGCGGGGACGATCCAGACGGACATCCTCAAGGAGTACATCGCCCAGAAGGAGTGGTGCTTCCCGGTCGACCCGGCGATGCGCCTCGTGACCGACATGATCGAGTGGTGCGCCGGGCAGATGCCGCGCTGGCACCCGATCTCGATCAGCGGCTACCACATCCGCGAGGCCGGCTCGACCGCCGGGCAGGAGCTCGCGTTCACGCTCAAGGATGGGCTCACCTACGTCGAGCAGGCGGTCGCCCGCGGACTGAACGTCGATGAGTTCGCCCCGCGGCTGAGCTTCTTCTTCAACGCCCACATCGACTTCTTCGAGGAGATCGCGAAGTACCGGGCGGCCCGCCGGATCTGGGCGCGGGAGCTGCGCGACACCTTCGGCGCCCGCGACGAGCGCTCGCTGCTGATGCGCTTCCACACGCAGACCGCCGGGGTCAGCCTGACCGCGCAGCAGCCGATCAACAACATCGTCCGGACCTCGATCGAGGCGCTCGCCGGCGTGCTCGGCGGCACTCAGTCGCTGCACACCAACAGCTTCGACGAGGCGCTCGCGCTCCCGACCGAGACCGCCGTCCGCGTCGCGCTCCGGACCCAGCAGATCATCGCCGAGGAGACCGGCGTGGCGAACACGATCGACCCGCTCGCCGGCTCGTACTTCGTCGAGGCGCTGACCGATCGGATGGAGGAAATCGCGTACGAGTACTTCGCCAAGATCGACGAGCTCGGCGGGATGGTCGAGGCGATCAAGACCGGGTTCCCGCAGCGCGAGATCGCCGACGCGGCGTTCGTGTACCAGCAAGAGCTCGAGTCGGGCACGCGCAAGGTGGTCGGCGTCAACACCTACACCGAGGGCGACGACCACGAGACCCCGATCCTGCGGATCGACCCCGCGTCAGAGCGCGAGCAGGTACAGCGCGTGCGGGAGCTCCGCGAGCGCCGCGATCAGCCGCGCGTGAACGACGCGCTGGAGCGGCTCGAGCGAGCGGCGAGAGAGCCGCAGGAGAACCTGATGCCGTACCTGCTCGAGGCGGCTCGAGTGGAGGCGACGGAGGGCGAGATGGTCCAAGCGCTCCAGCGGGTGTTCGGCACCTACACCGAGTCACCCGCGTTCTAACTACACTTCGCGCCCGCCGCCGCCCCAGCGTGCGTACCTGACTATGCCCGCGCCTGCCTCAGAGAAGAAGATTCGCGTCGTCGTCGCGAAGCCCGGCCTCGATGGCCACGATCGCGGCGCCAAGATCATCGCCCGCGCGCTGCGCGACGCGGGGATGGAGGTGATCTACACCGGCTTGCACCAGACGCCGGAGCAGATCGTCGAGACGGTCATCCAGGAGGACGCCGACGCCGTCGGGCTGTCGATCCTGTCGGGCGCCCACATGACGCTCGTGCCGAGGATCATGGAGTTGCTGGCCGAGCAGGGTGCCGATGACGTCGTGGTGACGGTGGGGGGGACGATCCCCTCCGACGACGTCGAGGAGCTCAAATCGAAGGGCGTTTCCGAGGTGTTCACGCCCGGCGCGCCGACGCAGGAGGCGGTCGAGTTCATCCGCGCCGCGGTCAGGGAGCGGGCGTCCGCGTGAGCCTCGGAGGCGACCCGGCGCACGCGACCAACGAACCCGATTGACTGGTCAGTCAACCGGGTATAGTCCCCGTCATTCATGGGATTTAGGAGGCTGACTTGAAGATCTGTGTCCTCGTCAAGGAGGTCCCGGACGCCGCGGTAGAGAAGCGGATCGATCCGTCGACCGGCCGGCTGGACCGCTCCGGTGAGAAGAACCTCAACCCGTACGACACGCACGCGATCGAGGCCGCGATGCAGATTCGCGAGGGCGGCACGGTCGAGGTCGAGGAGATCGTCGCGGTGACGATGGGCCCCGAGTCCTCCGTCCGCGCGCTCCACAAGGCGGTGTCGCTCGGCGCCGACCGCTCCGTGCAGTTGACCGACGAAGCGCTCGTCGGCTCCGACGTGGCGGCCACCGGCTACGCGCTCGCGAAGACGCTCGAGAAGGAGTCCCCCGACCTGGTGCTGCTCGGCCAGCAGTCGGACGACGGCGAGTGCTACACGATCGGCGCGGTCGTCGCCGACCATCTGAAGATGCCGTCGCTGACCCAGGTGATCAAGATGGACGTCGAAAGCGACTCGCTGCGGTGCGAGCGCCAGGCCGAGTACGGCTACGACACGGTCCAGATCGAGCTCCCGGCCGTGATCTCGGTCGGCGACGCGATCAACGAGCCCCGCTACCCGTCGCTGAAGGCGATCATGGGCGCGCGCAAGAAGCCGCTCGAGACGGTCGCGACCGGCGACGTCGGGATCGAGGCCGGGCAGGTCGGCGAGGAGGGATCGCAGGTGGATTGCGGCGACTTCCACGCACCTGAGGCCAAGCCTGCGGGCAAGATCATCGAGGACGAGGACACGAACGAGACGGTCGAGCAGATCGTCGCCTGGCTCGAAGAGAGGAAGTTGATCTAGACATGGCTGACGTCCTGACCTACGTCCTCCACTACGAGGGCGCGTTCAACAAGAACTCGCTCGGCGCCGTGTCCGAAGGCGCCGCGCGTGCCTCGGAAATCGGCGGTGAGTGTCACGCGGTCGTGCTGGGTGGCGACGATCTGACCGACGAGCTCTGCCAGACGCTCGGCAACTACGGAGCGACCAAGGTGTTCCGCGCGAAGGGCGCCGAAGGCCTCGCGCAGCCGGTCGTCGACGCAATGGCGAAGGTGATCGAGGAGAACGGGCACGGCTACGCGCTGTTCGGCGGCGGCCTGCTCGGGTTCGAGATCGGCGCCGGCCTCGCGGCCCGCATGAACGGCGGCGTGACGATGGAGGTCATCACCGTTCGCGCCGAGGACGGCAAGCTCGTCGCCGAGCGTCCGATCCTCCAGGACTCGCAGATCTCCGTCTCCCGCTACAAGGGCCTCGGGATCATCATCGGCCGGATCAACGCGTTCGAGATCAAGGAGACGGGTGGCGGCGCGGCCGAAGTGGTCGACGTCGACGTCCAGTACTCCGACTTCTCGAACAAGGCGAAAATGGTCGAGCGCGGCGAGCAGCGCGGCGCCGACGTCGACATCGAGGGTGCCGACATCCTCGTCGCCGGCGGTCGCGGTCTCGGCAAGGCCGAGAACTTCTCGCTGGCCGAGGAGCTGGCGAAGGCGTTCGGCGGCAACTCAGCGGTCGCAGCGACCCGCGCGGTCGTCGACGCGGGCTGGTACCCGTACGCGGCCCAGATCGGCCAGACCGGCAAGACGGTGTCGCCGAAGCTGTACCTCGCGGCAGGCATCTCGGGCGCGATCCAGCACAAGGTCGGGATGCAGTCCTCGGAGAACATCGTCGCGATCAACAAGGACGCGGGCGCGCCGATCTTCGAGTTCTCCGACCTCGGGATCGTCGGCGACCTCAACAAGATCCTGCCCAAGCTGACCGAAGCGATCAAGGCGAAGAAGGGCTGATCGCAATGGCCTCGCGGAACGGGTCAGCCCCGGCCCCGGCCGAGTTCCCGCCGCCCGTCGACTCCGTCAAGGAGTTCGTCAAGGAGGGGCTCGACTCCGAGGACGAGCGGATCGACGTCGGCGTCGTGATCGTCGGCGGCGGCACCGCCGGCCTCGCGACAGCAAACCGGCTGCTGCAGAAGCTCGCCGACGACCCGGAGCTGCTCGAGAGCCTCGGCGAGGTGCCGGTCGCGATCGTCGAGAAGGCGAAGACGTGCGGCGGCCACAACCTCTCCGGCGCCGTGATGCGCCCCGGTCCCCTCCAGGAGCTCTTCCCCGATCTCAACCGGGAGGACTGGCGCAAGGAGCGCTTCGGCTTCGGCGAGGTCAAGAAGGAAGCCGTGTACATGCTCCCGAACGGCAAGGCGAAGCTGCGGATCCCGACGCCGCCGCCGTTCAAGAACCATGGCAACGAGGTGATCTCGGTGGCCGCGCTCGCGCGCTACCAGCAGCGGCTGGCCGAGGAGGCCGGCGCGTACGTGCTGACCGAGACCGCAGCGACGCAGCTGATCGTCGACGACGGCCGCGTGCTCGGCGTGCGCTCGGGCGACAAGGGCCGCGGCAAAGATGGTGAGCCGCTCGGGAACTTCGAGCCGGGCACCGACATCGGCGCCAAGGTCACGGTTCTCGCCGAGGGCAGCTGGGGCCACCTCACGGGCGCCGCGATCAAGGAGTTCGGGCTCGCCGAGAACCGCGAGCCGCAGGTCTGGGAGCTCGGCGTCAAGGAGGTCTGGAAGGTCCCCAAGCCGCTCGACCGCGTGATCCACACGATCGGCCCGTGGCCGCTGCACATCCCGGCGAAGTACGGGCAGATCGGCGGTACCTGGATCTACCCGATGAAGGACGAGAAGTCCGGCGACGACCTTGTCTCGATCGGGTTCGTGATCGACCTCGAGTACCGCGACGCGACGACGTCCGCCCACGACCTGCTGCAGCTGTTCAAGACCCACCCGCTCGTCAAGGGGATCCTCGAGGGCGGCGAGCGCGTCGGCTGGGGCGCGAAGGCGCTGCCCGGCGGCGGCTACTGGTCGATGCCGAAGCTGACGATGCCGGGCGCGCTGCTGGTCGGCGACTCGGCGGGGATGGTCGACACGGTCTCGCTCAAGGGCGTCCACCACTGCATCAAGTCCGGGATCCTCGCCGCGGACGCGATCTACGCGTCGCTGAAGGGCGCAGACTCGCTGGAGCCATACGAGAAGGCGGTCGAGGAGTCCTCGATCGGCAAGGAGCTCTACCAGGTTCGCAACACCCGTCAGCCGTTCTCGAAGGGGTTCATCGCCGGCGCGCCGATGGTCAACCTCGCGATCGCGACGAAGGGCAAGCTGCCGGGCGGGCGGCTGCCGTGGCACCGCAACGACGAGCAGCCGATGTTCGTCGGCGACACCCGGGAGCGCTACCCGAAGGCCGACGGCAAGTACATCTTCGACAAGCTCTCGAGCGTCTACATCTCGGGCAACGCGACCCGTGACGACGCGCCCAACCACATCCGCGTGCGCAAGGAGGTCCCCCGGGAGATCGCCGAGACGTGGCAGTGGATGTGCCCGGCCGGGGTCTACGAGATCCCCGATGATGCGCCGGAGACGGGCAACGTGGACGTGGTCGTCAACTACACCAACTGCGTGCAGTGCGGGGCGATCACGGCCAAGGGCGGCCGCCTGACGGTGCCCGAGGGCGGCGACGGGCCGCTCTACACGCTGACCTAGCGCCCTAGCCGACGGCAACTTCCGCGCGGCCCGCGCGTTAAGTGGGCATGCGCAGACTGGGTTTGGCGTGCCTTGGGGTCGCCGCCGCGGCGGCGATCTCCACGCCCGGGCTCGCCGGCGCGAGCACGCCGACGCCTCCCCGGACGGAGCTCGACCACTTCGCCTGCCATCGCGCGTCCAACTCGCTGAATCGATGGATCGAGGTGACCGCGGTGATGCGACCGGTCACCGGGACCAAGCACATGGAGATGAAGTTCCAGCTGCTGCGCAAGGCGCCGCACCGCCACGGGTTCGTCGATGTCTCGAGCGGCGACCTCGGCAAATGGATCCACCCGACCAACCCGCCGACGCTCGGCGAGCGGCCCGGTGACCAGTGGAGCGTCCGGAAGCTCGTCGTGAACCTGTCGGCCCCGGCGAGCTATCGGCTGAAGGTCACGTTCGAGTGGCTCGGGTCCAAGGCGCGGGCACTCCAGACCGCCAAGCAGCAGACCCACGACTGCGCCGAGTAGCGACCACCGCGAGGCACCCCTGAGCGCGGCTAAACTGATCAGTGATGAAGAACGAGATCCATCCCGAATACACAAACGCGCACGTCCGCTGCACGTGCGGCAACGAGTTCACGACCCGTTCGACGAAGTCCGAGATCCATGTCGAGATCTGCTCCGCCTGCCATCCGTTCTACACCGGCAAGCAGAAGCTGGTCGACACCGGTGGCCGCGTTGAGCGCTTCCAGCGGCGCGTGGCAAAGGGCCGACGTCCCGCTCGCGAGACCGCGGGCGCGTAGCCCGAGGCAGCTTCGATGAGCCGGCGGGGGGGAGAGGCCGCGCTAACAGCCTCGCGCGACGCCCCGCTCGGCGGCCAGGCCGTGCTCGAGGGCGTGATGATGCGCGGCGTCTCGACCTGGGCAGTCGCCGTCCGAAAGCCCGGCCCGGGAACGGGCGCGCTCGGTGGTCCGACCCCCGGTCCGATCGACGTGCAGTCGTTCCCGCTCGTCGCCTGGACCAAGCGCCGGCGGGTTTACCGCTGGCCGGTGATCCGCGGCGTCGTCGCGCTGGTCGAGTCGCTCGCGATCGGCCTACGGGCGCTCGGCATCTCCGCCAACGCGCAGCTCCCCGAGGAGGAGCAGCAGATCTCGAGCAAGGTGTGGGGCGGGACGATCGTGATCGCGCTGGCGTTCTCGATCGGCCTGTTCTTCGTCGTGCCCGTCGGGCTCACCAGCCTGATCAAGCATCAGCTCGGCTCGCCGGTCGCCTTCTGGGCGGTCGAGGGGGTGCTCCGGACCGGGATCTTCCTCGGCTACCTGGTGCTGCTCTCGCGGCTCCCGGACCTCCGCCGCGTGTTCGAGTACCACGGCGCCGAGCACAAGGTGATCTCCTGCTTCGAGGCCGAGGACGAGCTCACGCCCGCACGCGCGAAGCTGTACTCGCGCCTGCACCCGCGCTGCGGTACGAGCTTCCTACTGCTGGTGATGATCGTCGCGATCTTCGTGTTCGCGCCGATCGGGCTGCCGGCGTGGTGGCTGCTGGTGATCACGCGGATCGTCGGCGTGCCGCTGATCGCGGGGATCTCGTTCGAGCTGATCAAGTGGGCCGGGCGCAACCGCCGCCGGCCCTGGGTGCGCGTAGTGATGTGGCCCGGCATGCAGCTGCAAAAGCTGACGACCCGCGAGCCCGATCTTCAGCAGCTCGAAGTCTCGATCGCGGCGCTGAACGCGGTGCTGGCTGTCGAGGGTTCCGAGGCCAGGTCGAGCGACGACCTGGTCGGGGTCGAGGTCGTCGCGTAGGCTTAGCCGCGTGACTGTGGGGCGCCCGATGAAGGTCGTGATCATTGGTGCCGGATTCGGTGGAATCGGCGCTGCGATCGACCTGCGTCGGCACGGGTTCGACGAGATCGTGATCCTCGAGCGCGCGCCCGAGATCGGAGGTACCTGGTGGTACAACACCTACCCCGGGTGCGTGTGCGACGTGCCGAGCTATCTGTACTCGTACTCGTTCGCACAGCGACTGGACTGGTCGCGGATGTGCTCGCCGCACGACGAGATCCTCTCCTACCTCCAGGGGGTCGCGCGCGATCACGGAATCGACCGGCTGGTCGAGCCGAACACCGACGTGAGCTCGGTCAGCTGGGACGACGAGTCGCGCCGGTGGACCGTTTCCAGCGCCGACGGGCGCAGCTGGGACGCCGACGCCGTGATCGTCGCGACCGGCCAGCTGCACCAGCCCGCGACGCCGAAGATCGAGGGCAGCGACGAGTTCGCGGGCCACAGCTTCCATTCGTCGCGCTGGGATCACGACTACGACCTGCGGGGCAAGCGGGTGGCGGTGATCGGGACCGGCGCGAGCGCGATCCAGTTCATCCCCCACGTCGCGCAGGACGCCGGGAAGCTGTACGTGTTCCAGCGGACCGCCAACTGGTTCATGGCCCGCAAGAACCGCGAGTACCCGGCGTGGTTCAAGCGGCTGCTGCGGCGGGTGCCCGCGCTACAGACGCTGAGGCGCAGGTACATCTACAACTACGCCGAGTCGATCACGTTGATGATCCGACACCCTCGGACGTGGGGAAGGGTCGGGTGGCTGCTGTCCTCGATGTTCATGCGCTCGCAGCTGAAGGACCCCGAGGTTCGCAAGAAGGCGTGGCCCGACTACACGTTCGGTTGTAAGCGGATCCTGTTCAGCTCCGACATCCTGCCGGCGCTCCAGCGGCCGAACGTCGATTTGATCACCGACCGGATCACGCGGATCACGAAGTCGGGCATCGTCACCGGGGATGGGGTCGAGCGCGAGCTCGACTGCATCATCTACGCGACCGGGTTTCGCACGACGGAATTCATGTTCCCGATGGAGATCACCGGCGCCGGCGGCCGCTCCTTGCGGGAGGCGTGGGCGGACGGGCCGCACGCCCACCTCGGGATCGCGGTGCCGGGGTTCCCGTCGCTGTTCTTCATGTACGGCCCGAACACGAACACCTCCGGGGGTTCGATCATCTTCTACGAGGAGACCCAGGCGGCGTACATCCGCCAGGCGCTCGAGCAGGTGCGCGCGCGGGGCGCGGCCGCGATCGAGGTGCGCTCCGCGGTCGAGGCCGCGAGCGACCGCGAGCTCCAGGCGCGGTTCGCCGGGACCGCGTGGCTCGCGTGCGACTCCTGGTACCGGGATCGCACCGGCCGGATCGTCACCAACTGGCCCGGCTACATGCGCGAGTACGAAGAGCGGCTGCGGACGCTCGACCCGAACGAGTACGAGCTGATCCCCGCGCCCAGGGCGGTCGAGCCGGGAAGCTCGGCGTAGGTCGGGCCTACACTCGGGGTCGCCATGATCGACGACCTCGTCTCACAGATCGAGACGCGCTTCTCAGAGCTCGAGCAGCAGCTCTCGGACCCCGACGTGATCGGCGACCGCGAGCGCTTCCGCGACGCGAGCCGCGCCTACCGTGAGCTCGAGCCGGCGCGCGCGGCTGGCGTCGGAGTACCGGCGCGTCGGCGACGACCTCGAGGGCGCCCGCGAGCTGCTCGCCGAGGACGGCGAGGACCCGGAGCTGCGGGCGCTGCTCGAGTCCTCCCGCGAGCGGCTCGTGACGCTCGAGGAGGAGATCCGGCTGGCGATGGTCGAGCGCGACCCCAACGACGACAAGAACGTGATCGTCGAGATCCGTCCCGGCGCCGGCGGCGACGAGGCGGCGCTGTGGGCCGGCGACCTGTACCGGATGCTGACCCGCTACGCCGAGCGGCGCGGGTTCACGGTCGAGCCGCTGGCGGTAGGGGACGGCACGTACACGTTCGCCGTCAAGGGCGACGGGGCGTACTCGGTGTTCAAGTTCGAGGGCGGGACACACCGCGTCCAGCGGGTCCCCGAGACCGAATCGCAGGGCCGGATCCACACCTCGACCGCGACGGTCGCGGTGCTGCCGGAGGCGGACGACGTCGAGGTGGAGATCGACCCCGGACGACCTCCAGATCGACGTCTACCGCAGCTCCGGTCCGGGTGGGCAGTCGGTCAATACGACCGACTCCGCGGTGCGGATCACGCACAAGCCGACCGGGATCGTCGTCTCGATGCAGGACGAGAAGTCCCAGCTGCAGAACCGCGAGCGCGCGATGCGGGTGCTCCGCGCGCGGCTGTACGAGCGGGCGCTGGCCGAGCAGCAGGCGGCGCTCGCCGCGTCGCGCCAGGCCCAGGTCGGGACGGGCGAGCGCGCCGAGAAGATCCGCACCTACAACTTCCCGGAGAAGCGGGTCAAGGACCACCGCGATCGAGCTCTGGTGCACAACCTCGATCAGATCCTGATGGGCGAGCTCGACGAGCTCACGGACGCCCTCCAGGACGACGAGAAGCGACGCAGGCTCGAGGAGCAGGCGGTTGGCTGAGGCGCGTCGCGGCCGGCGCGCGGCCACGGCGATGCTGGCCGAGGCGCGCGGCTCGCGGAGGCGGGTGCGACACGCCGCGGCTCGACGCCGAGCTGCTGCTGGCATCGGCCTCGGGAGTCGGTCGCGAGCGGTTGCTGATCGACGCGGGGGAGCCGATCGGCGGCGACCGACTCGGGCGGTTCGAGGGGCTGGTCGCGCGGCGCGCGGCGCGCGAGCCGGTCGCCTACATCCTCGGGCGCAAGGAGTTCCGCCGGATCTCGCTGGCGGTCGACCCGCGGGTGCTGATCCCGCGGCCCGAGACGGAGCTGCTGGTCGAGGTGGGGCTGGCGCTGCCGTCCGGCGCCCGCGTCGTCGACGTCGGCACCGGGAGCGGCGCGGTCGCGCTGGCGCTGAAGGACGAGCGGCCGGATCTGCGGGTGCTCGGGACCGACGTGAGCGCGGATGCGCTGGCGGTCGCCCGCGCGAACGCGGATCGGCTGGGGCTCGAGGTCGAGCTTGTACAGGCGGATCTGCTCGACGGGGTCGAGGGCCCGGTGGACGCGGTGGTGGCGAACCTGCCGTATGTCGCCGAGCGGACGCCGAGCTGCCGCCGGAGATCGCGCGGTACGAGCCGGCCGGCGCGCTGTTCGCCGGGGCTGACGGGCTCGACGTGATCCGGCGGTTGGTCGGCAGGCGTCGGCCGGCGTGCCGCTGGTCGCGCTCGAGGTCGGCGCGGAGCAGGCCGGCCGGTCGTCGGCGCTTGCTGCGCGCGCCGGATTTCGGCGCGATTGAGACGCGCTGCGCGGATCTCGCGGGCCACGAGCGCGGTCGTCGTCGGGCGCGGGCCGAGTGAGCGACCGCGCGACGAGCGGCTTTCGAGCGCTGCATGGCGGTCGGAGGCGTGGCCGTATTCCCGTCGGACACGGTCTACGGGCTCGGCGTGCGATCCGGGCAACCGCGTCGCGGTCGAGCGGCTCTACCTGCTCAAGCGCCGGCCGCTCGACAAGCCCTCAGCGGTGATGTTCTTCGACGTCGAGCTGGCGCTCGACGGCGCTGCCCGAGCTCGGCGAGCGCACGCGCGCGGCGATCGACGCGGCTGCTGCCCGGGCGGCGTGACGCTGCTGCTGCCCAACCCGGCGCGCCGCTTCCCGCTCGCCTGTGGCGAAGATCCGGACGACGCTGGGGGTGCGCGTGCCGGTGGTGCGGCAGCTGGCCGGCGTGCGGTGGCCGGTGCTGCAGTCGAGCGCCAACCGCGCCGGCGGCCCCGACCCGCGGCGGCTCGAGGAGGTCCCGGAATTGCTCCGGCGGCCGGCGGACCTCGTGATCGACGGTGGCGAGCTGCCGGGGACGCCGTCGACGGTCGTCGACCTGCGCTTCTACGAGACCGAGGGCAGCTGGACGGATCGTCCGCAGCGGCGCCGTCGGGGAGGACGAGCTCCGCGAGGCGCTCGGCGGCCAGTGGCACTTCGACCCCGACACCTACGTCGAGATGATCGCGCGGACGTCCCGCTCTACCGGCAGCTCCAGGACGAGCTGGCGGTGCGCCAGCGGCGATGGCGCGACGAGGATCCTCGAGCTCGGGACCGGAACGGGGGAGACCGCGCGGCCGGCTGCTCGAGCGGCATCCGGACGCCGCGTTCGTCGGACTCGACGAGAGCGAGGGGATGCTCGGGGCCGCGCGCGAGTCGCTGCCCGCCAAGCGGGTCGAGCTGCTGGTCGGGCGGATCCAGGACGCGCTGCCCGAAGGCCCGTTCGACGTGGTGGCGAGCGCGCTTTGCGTCCACCACCTCGACGGCGCCGAGAAGGCCGACCTGTTCCGGCGGGTCCGCGACTCGCTCGCGCCCGGCGGCCGGTTCGTGCTCGCCGACGTCGTGGTGCCCGTCGATCCTGCCGCCTCGCGGACCCCGTACACCCCCGGCTTCGACAAGCCCGACTCGGTGGCCGACCAGGTGCGGTGGCTCAGCGACGCCGGCTTCGACGTCGAAGTCGTCTGGGAGGACGGCGACCTCGCGGTGATCGTGGGACGGGTGTGACGACCACGATCTCAGAGGAGGCGTTCGACGCGCCCGAGAGCCAGGAGCTGCTGCGCGAGCTGAACACCGACCTGATCCGCCGCTACCGCGGCGACGGTCACCCGACCGTTGTCGGCGCGGACACGCTGGAGGTGGTGTCGTTCCTGGTGCGCGCGAGACGACGCCGGCCGTCAGCTTGGGTGCGTCGCGCTCGCGCCGCCGAGACGACGGCAGCCTCGAGCTCAAGCGGATGTACGTGCGCCCGGAGGCGCGAGGAACGGGGCTCGCCGATCGGCTGCTGGCCGAGGCAGAGGGACGGGCCCGGCGCTCGGGGCGGAGCGGGTCAAGCTCGAGACGGGCCTCGCCCAGCCGGAGGCGATGGCCGTGTACGAGCGCAATGGTTACGAGCCGATCGAGCCGTACGGCGACTACGCCGACTCGCCGCTGTCGCGGTCCTACGCGCGCGATCTCTGAAACTTTGGCGATTTCGTCACGGGGGGTGTGACGAAATCGCCAAAGCTCGGCTGACCGGCCACTGGCATTGATATCGTCGGCCGCGGATGAGCGTCGAGTTGCCGCCCGACTTCTTCGATCGGCCGCTGGCCGAGGTCGACCCGGAGATCGCCGAGGTGCTCGGGCGCGAGCTCGAGCGCCAGCAGCGGACGCTCGAGATGATCGCCTCGGAGAACTTCGTGCCGGTCTCGGTGCTCGAGTGCCAGGGCTCGGTGCTGACCAACAAGTACGCCGAGGGATACCCGGGCAAGCGCTACTACGGCGGCTGCGAGTGCGTCGACATCGCCGAGCAGCTCGCGATCGACCGGGCGAAGGACGCTGTTCGGCGCCGAGCACGCGAACGTCCAGCCGCACTCCGGCGCGCAGGCCAACGCGGCCGCCTACCAGGCGCTGATGGAGCCCGGCGACACGCTGATCGGGCTCGAGCTGGCCCACGGCGGCCACCTCACCCACGGGATGAAGATCAACTTCTCCGGGCGGCTGTACGAGATCGCCGCCTACCACGTCGACCGCGAGACGAGCCTGATCGACATGGACGAGGTCGAGCGGCTCGCGCAGGAGCGCCGGCCGAAGGTGATCCTCGCCGGCTGGTCCGCATACCCGCGGTTCCTCGACTTCGAGCGCTTCCGCGCGATCGCCGACGCGGTCGGCGCCTACCTGGTGGTCGACATGGCCCACTTCGCCGGGCTGGTCGCGGCCGGAGCTGCACCCGAACCCGGTCCCGTACGCGGACGTGGTCACGACCACGACCCACAAGACGATCGGCGGCGGCCGCGGCGGATTGATCCTGTGCACCGAGGAGCTCGCGAAGAAGATCGACTCGGCGGTGTTCCCCGGCCAGCAGGGCGGCCCGCTCGAGCACGTGATCGCCGGCAAGGCGGTGGCGCTGCGGATCGCCGCGTCCGAGCCGTTCCGCGAGCGCCAGGAGCGGACGCTCGCCGGCGCGAAGGCGGTCGCCGAGCGAGCTGCTGAGCGCCGGCGGCGGCGTCAACGTGCTGACCGGCGGCACCGACGTGCACCTGGTGCTGTGCGACCTGCGCGAGTCCGAGCTCGACGGCCAGCAGGCCGAGGACCGGCTGGCGCTCGGTCGGGATCACCGTCAACCGCAACGCGGTGCCGTTCGACCCGCGCCCGCCGGCGGTCTCGAGCGGGCTGCGGATCGGGACGCCGGCGCTCGCGACGCGCGGCCTCCAGGAGGAGGACTTCGTCGAGATCGGCAGGATCATCGGCGAGGCGCTCAGCACCGAGGACTTCGACGCCGGGTCGCAGGCCGAGCTGACCGCGCAGACGATGCTCGATCGCCGAGCGCTACCCGCTGTACGCGACGCTGAGCCGCGGCGGCGGTCTAGCGCGAGCCGGCGGCGTCGCAGGTCCTGCAGCCGGCTGCGATGCTTCAAGCGCCCCATGCACTACTGGGACGCCGTTTTCGCCTTCCTGGTGGCGATGGTCGTCGCGGCCTTGCTGACCCCTTTCGCGGCCCGGCTGGCCTGGCGCTTCCACGCGGTGTCGATGCCCAGCGAGCGTGGTCTCGCGGAGCGGACCACGCCGCTGTGGGGCGGGCTCGCGATCCTCGTCGGGGTGCTCGTCGCGAGCGCGCTGTGGATGCCGGCGACGATCAGGCTGCCCCGCGCGGCCCACGAGGCGCGCGGCACGGTCACCGTCGTCCACACGTGGTGGGTGATCGCCGGCGCGTGCCTGATCGCGCTGGTCGGCGCGATCGACGACAAGCGCGCCCTGCCGCCGCTGCTGAAGCTGATCGGCCAGATCGGGGCGGCGGTTATCGCGGTCGAGGCCGGGGCCGTGGTGACCGGCGTGACGCTCCCGTTCATCGGCTCGCTCCAGTTCCCGAACGTCGGTGGCGTGCTCACCGTGATCTGGCTGGTCGGGCTGATGAACGTCGTCAACTTCTCCGACGGGGTCGACGGGCTCGCGGCCGGGCTGTGCGCGATCGACGGGATCGCGTTCTCGATCATCGCGTTCGACCTCGGCGTCAGCGGCGCCGCGATCCTGGCGGCGCTGACGGCGGGCGCCGCGCTCGGATTCCTGTTCCACAACTTCCACCCGGCGTCGGTGTTCATGGGCGACTCCGGCGCGAACCTGCTCGGCTACCTGCTCGGCGTCGTCGCGGTCGTCGGCTCGCTGAAGACGGCATCGGTGATCGCGCTGGTGGTGCCGCTCGTGATCCTCGCGGTTCCGTTCCTTGACACCGGGTTCGTAGTCGCCAAGCGGCTCAAATACCGGCGTGCGCCGTGGTCGGCGGACGCCAACCACTTCCACCACCGGATGGCGCGGATCGGCTTCAGCCAGCGCAAGACCGTCGCATACCTGTACGGCTGGACGCTGATGCTGGCGGGCGTCGCGATCGCGCTGCGGTTCATCCCGTACTCGGACCACCACGGCCACTACCGGGCCGGGTGGCTGGCGTTGATGATCGCGATCGCGCTGGTGGCGCTCGCCGCGAGCGTCTATCTCGTCTACGTGCTCGAGATCCTGAAGTTCAAGAACCGCAGGACGCAGGAGCTCAGGAGCGCTCGATCCGGACACGAGCGAGCACGAGATCGAGGAGCGGGTCGTGCACGACATCGAGACCGGCGAGTTCGACCGGGTGAAATAGTGCGCGGATGCTAAAGGCCAACATCGAGGAGCTGGACCGGTTCGTCACCAAGGACGGCTCGACGGTCGTCGAGCTGGCGGGACCGTCGTGGACCCCGGCCCGGAACCAGAGCCTGGCCGAGGCGGTGGTCCCGCCCGGCGGCGAGACCGCCGAGCACTATCACCCGAAGACCGAGGAGCTCTACTACTTCACCGCGGGTGCTGGGCGGATGCGCCTCGGCGAGGAGGAGGGCGAAGTGGTCGCCGGCGACTGCGTCGTGATCGCGCCCGGGACCGTGCACAAGCTGTGGAACCCGGGACCGGAGGCGCTGGTGCTGCTCTGCTGCTGCGCGCCCGCCTACTCGCACGACGACACGGTGATGACCGGCAGGTGACCCGGGGAGAGCGGTACGTACTGGCCAGCGTCGCGCTGGCGACGGTGCTGGCCGGCATCGCGCGGTACGTGGGCGGCATCTCCGAGGTGCTGGCGTTCGTGCTCGCGACGATCGCGCTCGCCGGGCTGGCGTGGGTCGTCTCCTTCGCGAACCGAGCAGCTGGGCGAGCACTACGGCCCGGCCGTCACCGGGTTCATGCAGTCGACGCTCGGCAACCTACCCGAGTTCTTCGTGGTGATCTTCGCGCTCGACGCCGGGCACCTGATCGTCGCCCAGACTGCGATCCTCGGCTCGATCCTCGCCAACGCACTGCTGGTGCTCGGCCTGGTGGTCGTCGCCGGCGCACGGCAGTCCCGTGACGGGGTGATGCGCTTCAGCCCGCGGCTGCCCAACGACACGGCGACGCTGCTCTTGATCTCCGTGTTCATCATCATCCTCGTGGCGCTCGCCACGGGGTCGCACGACCCGGCGAGCCACCACATCAAGACGATCTCGATCGTCGGCGCCGTGGCGATCCTGATCGTCTACGCGACGTGGCTCCGGCAATACCTGCGGAGCGGCGGCGGCGCCAGCGGAGAGACGGGTGCCCCGCCCCGGCTGTCGAGACCGGTCTCGCTCGTGCTGCTGATAGTCGCCGGCACCGCGTCTGCGTTCGTGTCGGACTGGTTCGTCCACGCGCTCGAGCCGACGATTCACCAGCTCCATATCTCCCAGGCGTTCGCGGGACTCGTGATCGTGGCGATCGCTGGCAACGCCGTCGAGAACGTCACCGGAATCGTGCTCGCCCACAAGGGTCGCGCGGAGCTCGCGATCTCGGTCGTCAAGAACTCGGTCGCGCAGATCGCCGCGTTCCTGTATCCGGCGCTGGTGCTCATTTCGCTGCTCACCGCGACGACACTGACGTTCAGCATGGCCCCGGTCTACGCGGGCGCTCTATTCGGCACCGCGCTGATCGTCTGGCAGATCACCGGTGACGGAGAGGCGACCGTGTTCGAGGGGACGGCACTGATCGCCGCGTACGTGATCCTCGGCACCGTCGCCGCGTTCGAGACGTAAAGGCTGTAGCGACGTTTACGCAAGAATTCGCTGGTGACTCGCGGCGAGCGCGTGCTGGGGGGTGGGGTCGCGCTCGCGACGGTGATTGCGGGCGTCGCGCGCTACGCGAGCGGTGTCTCGCAGGTGCTCGCGTTCGTGCTGGCTGCGATCGCGCTCGCCGGGCTCGCGTGGCTGCTGTCGTTCGCCACCGAGCAGCTCGGCGAGCACTACGGGCCGGCGGTGACGGGGTTCATGCAGTCGACGATCGGGAACCTGCCGGAGTTCTTCGTCGTCCTGTTCGCGCTCGACGCCGGCCACCTGATCGTCGCCCAGACCGCGATCATCGGGTCGATCCTCGCCAACGCGCTGCTCGTGCTGGGGATGGTGATCGTCGCGGGGGCCAACCACGCGAAGGACGGGCTGATGCGGTTCAGCCCGCGGCTGCCGAACGACACGGCGACGCTGCTCTTGATCTCCGTGTTCATCATCATCCTGGTCGCGCTCGCGACCGGGTCCCACGACCCCGCCAGCCACCACGTGAAGACGATCTCGATCGTCGGTGCCGTCGCGATCCTGATCGTCTACGGGACGTGGCTGCGCCAGTACCTGGGCGGCCGCGGCGGCGGTGGCGGGCCGGCCGCCGCCGAGCTGGAGTCCCAACCGCGCGTCTCGCGGAACGCGGCGATCGTGCTGCTCGTGATCGCGGGAACCGCGTCGGCGTTCGTGTCCGACTGGTTCGTCCACGCGCTCGAGCCGACGATCCACCAGCTCCACATCTCGCAGGCGTTCGCCGGGCTCGTGATCGTCGCGATCGCCGGCAACGCGGTCGAGCACCTCAGCGGGGTAGTGCTCGCCGCGAAGGGACGCTCTGAACTCGCGATCTCGGTGGTCAAGAACTCCGTCGCCCAGATCGCCGCGTTCCTCTACCCGGCGCTCGTGCTGGTGTCGCTGCTGACCACGACGACCCTCACGTTCGGGATGGCCCCGGTCTACGCGGGCGCGCTGTTCGGCACCGCCCTGATCATCTGGCAGATCACGGGGGATGGCGAGGCGACGGTGTTCGAAGGCACTGCGCTGATCGCCGCCTACGTGATCTTGGCGATCGTGGCCGCGTTCGAGGGGTAGGCGTCTCGGTTGGGGGCGTAGGGGCAGCGCCTTCAGCGGCCCTCTGAACCTTTGGGGCCGCTGAAGGCGCCGCCCCTACGCCCATCCATGCTCACTCGAGCCACACGGTGGGCGCTTTCGGAGGCGGCTGCGCCGCACCCTCGATGGCTTAAGCAAAGCGATGGGGATGGCCCTCTCGCGACCCCAAAGGTTCAGAGGGTCGCGGGAGGGCCATCCCCATCGCCCCCCTGCCTTGCTAAGCTAACGTTGACGTAAGCTTCCAGTTCGACGGAAAGAAGACCAGCCCGTTGGCAACCGCCCACGCAGTCAGAAGCAGGAGGCTCGGCGTTCACGCCGGCCACTCCTCGTATAAGTGGTGGGCGCTGTCGTGCACCAGCCTCGGGATGCTGCTGGCGACGATCAATTCGGGCACGCTGATCATCGCGCTGCCCGACCTCGAGCGGAGCCTGCACACGAGCCTGCTCGAGCTCGTGTGGGTGATCCTCGTCTACATGATCGCCTCGACGGTGCTGGTGCTGAGCGCCGGGCGCCTGTCGGACCAGTTCGGGCGCAAGAAGGCCTACATCGGCGGGTTCGCCGTGTTCGGGCTGGCGTCGCTTGGCGCCGGGTTCGCCGGCTCGGGGACGGAGCTGATTCTGTGGCGGATCCTGCAGGGGATCGGCGGCTCGTTCCTGTTCGCGAATGCCGCCGCGATCGTCACCGACGCGTTCCCGCGCGAGCAGCTCGGCCTGGCGATGGGGACCAACACGATGGTCGCCGCGATCGGGCTCGTGATCGGCCCGGTGCTCGGCGGCGCGCTGGTCCTGATCAGCTGGCACTGGGTGTTCTGGTTCAACGTCCCGCTGGCGCTGTTCGGCGTCGCGTGGGCCGGGACGATCCTGCGCGAGCAGACCAAGCGCGACGCGGACCACACGTTCGACGTGCTCGGCACTATCACGTTCCTGCTCGGCCTGACCGGGCTGGTGCTGGGGATCTCGAAGGGCGGGATCTCGGGCTGGAACAACCCGGTCGTGATCGCCGGCCTCGCCGCCGCGGCGGTGCTGCTGCCGCTGTTCGTCGTGATCGAGCGCCGCGTTCGAGCCCCGATGCTCGATCTCACGATCTTCAAGAACCGCCTGTTCGCGGCTGCGTCGGCGGCGGCGTTCATCAACGGGCTGTCGCGGTTCGCGCTGATGTTCCTGTTCGTGTTCTACTTCCAGGGCGTGCAGGGCGACACCCCGATCATCGCGGGCGTCAAGCTGGCGCCGCTCGCCGTTGGGATGCTGATCTCCTCGCCGCTCGCTGGGATCTGGGCCGATCGGCGCGGCTCGCGGGGGATGGCCGTGGCCGGGATGCTCGTGACCGCAGCGGGACTGGCGCTGATGACTGGCCTCGGCCGCGACACCGCCTACTGGCACAGCGGCCTATTCATGTTCATCGTCGGGATCGGGAGCGGGATGTTCAACTCGCCCAACACCGCTGCGATGATGGGCACCGTCGCGCCCGAGCGCCGCGGGATTGCGGCCGGCGCACGGGTGCTCGTGCAGAACACGGGCGCCGTGATGTCGATCGCATTCGTACTTGCGGTCGTCACCTCGTCGGTTCCGAAGACGGTCCTGTTTAAGGTCTTCTCGGGGCTGGCCAACCACATAACCAACACTCAGCTGACGCCCTTCTTGGCGAACATGCACACCGCGCTGTGGTGCCTAGCGATCATCTCGGTGCTCGGCGCGTTCGTGGCCGCCGCCCGGCCGTCGCACAGCGAGGCCAAGTCGACCGCGCCACAGGCAGCGGAGGAGATCGAGGCGGCCGAGGTCGAGGTGGTCGCGTGACGACCACGAGCGAGAAGCCGGTACGGATCGGCGAGCTCGCCGAGCTGACCGGCACGACGCCGAGGACGATCCGCTACTACGAGGAGATCGGGCTGCTGCCGGGGCCCGATGACCGCGAGCAGGGCAAGCACCGCTCATACAACGAGGCAGACGTCGAGCGGGTGCGAGAGATCATCCGGCTGCGCGACCTGCTCGGCCTCTCGCTCGAGGAGCTCTCGAAGCTGCTCGAGGCCGAGACCGCCCGCGCCGAGATCAGGCGCAAGTTCCGCGAGACCGAGGATCCCGACACGCAGCGGCGGCTGCTGACCGAGTCACTCGGCCATATCGCGACCCAGCTAGAGCTCGTCAGGGGCCGCAAGCGCGAGCTCGAGGAGCTCGAGCGCGAGCTCGTCGAGAAGCGCCGCACCGTAAACGGAAAGCTGTCCGCGCTTAAGTCGTAAGCGCCCCCCCGAAAGGGGCCGCCCGTGGCGCTCCGGATCCCGCCGCGAGCGGCGGCCGCTGGGCGTCTGACGGTCGCCGCAGGGCAGGAAACCCCGGCAAAGCGGCGTAAAACCGGCGCAGCATGTCGCGGCAGCTACTCAACGACGTGCCGGACTGGGTGCTCGTGCTGCTGTTCGTCGGGCTGACGGTGATCGTGACGTTGCTTGGCATCGCGCTGTTCAGGCGGTTTGCCCCCCAGTGGCGCGACGAGGAGTCGGCCGACAAGACCGTCGGCGTGATGGCGGCGGTGATGACGCTGTTCGCGCTGGTGCTCGCGTTCGTCGTCGTGAACCTCTACAGCGGGTACGAGGACGCGTCCAACAACGTCGGCGCGGAGGCGAACTCGCTGAGCTCGGTCCTGACCGACATGCACTCGTTCCCCCATTCGGCACGCCGGCCGGTGGAGGCCGCGGTGGCGAAGTACGTTCAGGAGATCCGAAACGACGAGTTCCCGCGGCTGCGCAAAGGCAAGGACGACCCGCAGGCACAGGCCGATCTCAACGGGATCATCGACGCGCTACAGCACTACTCGCCGACGACGCCCGCCCAGGTCGAGTACTACCGCGCCGCGTCCGACGATCTCGACAAGCTCGCGACCGAGCGCAACAACCGGATCGACGCGGCCTCGGCCACGATCCCCGGGCCGCTGCTGGGGCTGATGATCCTGCTGGCCATCCTCACGCTCCTGACGACTGTGCTGCTCAAGACGCGCTCGTTCGGGTTAGACGTGATCCTCAGTCTGAGCATCGCCGTGTCGGTCGGGGCGGGGATGGTCACGGCGGCGATCCTCGAGTACCCGTTCTCAGGCTCGATCGCCGTCTCGAGCTCCCCGTTCGACCGCGGCGACCTCAATCAGGTCGTGCAGGAAAACCCCTCCTGAGCCACGGGAAGTGCCGTAACAAAAGGGGATCTCCGCTGTACTGTGGTGAGCGGCGTCGGTTCGAAGGTCTTCCGCCGACGCCCCGTCCAGGTTTCATGTCCGCCTCCGTCACACGTTCCCGTGCCCTCTCCTGGCTGCCCGCCGCGGCGGCGCTTGGCGCCGCGCTCGTCGGGCTCGTCAACATCGCCTCGGCGCTGACGCCGAGCATCCGCTGGCGGGGGCACCTGCTACTGGGGATCGAGCCGGTGCAGGAGATGCGCCTGTTCCACGCGCTCGCGCTGCCGGCCGGCGCCGCGCTGCTGCTGGTGGCGCCGTACCTGCTCAAGCGCAGGCGCCGGGCGTGGCAGGCCGCGGTCATCCTGATGCTCGCGCTCGGTCTGTTCGACCTGCTGAAGGGGCTCGACTTCGAGGAGACCGCGATCACGTGGGGCGCCGCCGCCGCGCTGATCGCCGGCGGGAGTCAGTTCCGTGTACGCCACGACCCGATCACGCTGCGCTCGGCCGTCTGGCGGGTGCCGCTGCTCGGGCTCGCGTGCCTGGCGGCCGCGGGAATCACGACCTGGGCCAAGCAGGGTCATCCGTCGGTCGCGTCCGTATTCAGGGAGACGGCCGACCTGCTGGCGTGGCAGTCCGGCCCGATCCACTACGAGCGGCACGCTGTGCTTCACCACCACGTGGCCTGGATCCCGCTCTCGGTCCACCTGATCGAGATCGCCACGCTGCTGGCGATCGCGTACGTGATCTTCCGCCCGCTGGCGCCCGCCCGCGGCCTGCCGGGCCCCGCCAGCCGCCGGCTGGCGGCCGAGCTGGTGCGCGCCCACGGGACCGACACGCTGTCGTTCTTCAAGCTTCGCGCCGACAAGCACTACTTCTTTTCCGAGGATCGCCGCGCGTTCGTCGGATATCGGATCGAGAACGGCGTGCTGCTGCTGTCCGGCGATCCGGTCGGCCCCGAGGACGCGTTCGGGCCGCTGCTGGCCGAGCTGCGCGGCTTCGCCCAGACGCGGGGGCTGAAGCTCGGCGGCGTCGGCGCCAGCGAGCGGCTGCGCCCGCTGTACGAGCAGCTCGGGTTGCGGACGCTGTACCTCGGCGACGAGGCAGTGATCGAGCTCGATCGGTTCTCGCTCCAGGGCAGGCCGATCCGCAAGGTCCGCCAGTCGGTGACGCGGCTGAGTAAGGCCGGCTATACGGCCGAGCTCGTGCCGGTCTCCGAGCTCGACGGGGCGACGCTCGCGCAGATCGAGGACGTGCTCGAGCTGGGCCGGCAGGGCGCTCCGGAGCGCGGCTTCTCGATGGCGATGGACAAGGTCTGCGGCCAGCACGCCGACGAGACGCTGGTGTTGCTGGCGCGCGACGGCGAGGCCGCGATCCGCGGGGTTCTCCACCTCGTCCCGTGCTACGGGCGCGAGGCCGTGTCGCTGTCGTTCATGCGCCGCGACCCGGAGACCCCGAATGGGCTGACCGAGTTCATGGTCGCCAGCGCCACCGAGCTCCTGCGAGACCACGGCCTGAAGGAGCTGTCGTTGAACTTCGCCACGTTCGCCAAGTGGATGCACAGCCCGACACACTGGTACGAGCGGGCGCTCGGCAGGCTGGTCGCGCTCGCCAATCCGTTCTTTCAGATCGAGAGCCTGTACCGCTTCAACGCGAAGTTCTTCCCACGCTGGGAGCCGCGATACCTGGTCTACGAAGGGGCGCTCGGGTTGCCCCGCGCGGGTCTCGCCGCGATGTGGGCGGAGGGCCAGCTTCCGAAGCCTCGGCTGCGGCCCAGCACCCCCGCGATCGCCGCGCGCTGACGGCCTTCTTGAGGCGTCGTTTAAGTCGCCGACCGGCTACCCTGCCCGGCACAGGCGCCCTTCGCCGCCGTGCCCCCATCCAGATCCGCGCCCAGCCTCCTTGAGAAGCAGTAATCGACATGACAGTTGGCCGTCCGCCTCTTTCCGGGGTCTCCCGCGGCCTGTTCCTGGGGTTGTACGTTGTCCGTAGGCGCTCCCGTGAAGTCCGACCTCAACGTCCACCCCGAGATCGGCGTGCTGCGCTACCTCGACGTCGCGCTGCTCGTGATCGCCGCGCCGATCATGATCCTGATCGGCGTGTCCGCGGCGGGCTACGCCGCCGGCGCCGGTGCGTGGATCGTGCTGCGGCTGCTGGGCGTCGCTGTCGAGCGGTTCGCGACCGAGACCAAGGAGCCGAGTCGCCAGATCGGCATCCGGCTCGGCTACATGCTCGGTCGCCTGTTCCTGCTGGCGCTCGCCGTGATCCTCGTTCGCAAGGGATCGGGTCAGGACGCCGGCCTCACCGCACTGGCCGTGATCGTGTTCGCGTTCACGATCCAGCTCGCCGTCTCCGCGATCAACCGCCCGAAGCGCTCATGAGCAGCGGCAAGAAGGTGTTCTGGTCCCTAGTCGGGATCTACGGCCTCGGCATCGTCGTGTTGATCGTCGCGTTCGGCTTCGGCCACAAGAACAACGAGTTCCAGATCCAGAACGAGTTCAAGCTCGTCAACTGGGTGCACCTGGGCGTATTCAGCATCAACCGCGCCGTCGTGTATCTGCTGCTCGCGGCGATCCTGACCGTCGTCACGATGCTGTGGATCTCGCGTCGGATGCAGGTCCGCCCGAACCGCGTCCAGACCGCCGTCGAGACGCTCTACTCCCTGATGCGGGACAACATCACGCGAGGCAACATGCCCGACTCGATGGCAGCCCGGTGGTTCCCGTTCCTCGGCGCGCTGTTCCTGTTCCTGTGGTGGTCGAACATCATCGGCTACCTGCCGCTGCCGACCGCCGAGCAGAAGTTCAACATCTTCGGCGTCCACATCCCCGCGTTCGCGCTGTACGCCGCGACCGCGAACATCTCCGTGCCGCTCGTGCTCGCCGTGATCGTGTTCGTGATCTTCAACGTCGTCGGGATCCGCGCGCAGGGCCCGATCGGCTACCTCAAGAGCCTGATCCCGGCCGGCGTCCACGGCCCGATGCTGCTGCTGATCTTCCCGCTCGAGGTGATCTCGACGTTCATGCGGCTGATCTCGCTGACCGTCCGACTTTTCGCCAACATCCTCGCCGGCCACATGATCATCCTGTTCATGGCCGGGGGGCTCGCCGTGATCCTCGGCCTGTCGTTCCTGGGCTGGTTCACGCTGCCGTTCGGGATCGCGGTCTACCTGTTCGAGCTGGGGCTGGTGGCGACCCTTCAGGCCTTCATCTTCGCGACCCTCGCCGCGATCTACATCGGCGGCGCGGTGACTCATCACTAAGTCAAAAAGGAGCTGACCTCAAGTGCTTACTCACATCTTCTCGTTCGCGGCCTCCTCTGGGGTGGGGGCAGGGCTCGGGATCGGAATCGGCGGCGGCCTCGGCGCGGTCGGCGCCGGCGTCGGCATCGGGATCATCTTCGGCAAGGTGATCGAGTCCGTCACCCGCCAGCCCGAGATGCGCGACGAGATCACGAGCATCCAGTGGCTCGGATTCGCGCTCACCGAGGCGTGTTTCTTCTACGGGCTGGTCGCCGGCCTGCTGTCCTACGTCCTCAAGTAGATGCCCGCCGCTGCCGCCACCGCTCCGCTCGCCGCCTCGGGCGGCTCGTTCCTGATCACGCCCAACGTCGGGCTGATGGTCTGGACGCTGCTGCTGTTCGGGCTCTCGATGCTGATCCTGTGGAAGTACGCGTTCCCGCGGATCGGCGAGGCCCTCGACCGCCGGCAGCGCCAGATCGAGCTGTCGATCGATGAGGCCGACCAGATCAAGCGCCGCGCCGACGAGCTGCTCGACGAGTACCGCCAGCGCCTGTCCGAGGCGCGCCAGCAGGCCGACGAGATCGTCGAGCGCGCGCGCAAGGCCGGCGAGGCGCACGAGCGCGAGTCCGAGGAGGAGGCCAAGGCGCGGCGCGAGCGGCTGCTCGAGCAGACGCGACGGGACATCGAACTGGAGACGCAGCGGGCGATCCAGGAGATCCGCCGCGAGGTCGCCGACCTCACGGTGATGGCGACCGAGCGGGTCACCCGCAAGACGCTCACGCCGGAGGACCAGCGCCGGCTCGTCGAGGAGACGCTCAAGGAGATCGACTTCAGCGAGCTGAGTCCCGGGAGCCAGAACTAGCGATGCGGGAGCGCCTGTAGATGGAAGAGATCGCCGAGGTCTACGCCCGCGCGCTGTTCGAGGTCGCCACCGAGCGCAACGCGCTTGACGAGGTGCACGACCAACTCGCCCAGTTCGCCGACGCACTCTCGGAGAACCGCAGCCTGATGCAGTTTTTCTTCTCGCCCTACTTCTCCACCGAGGAGAAGAAGGGCGCGCTGGAGCGCGCGATCGAGGGCGGCAATCCGGAGTTCGTCAACTTCCTCGAGGCGCTGATCGAGCGTCACCGGATGCCCGTGATCTTCCGGATCCGGGGCCGGTACGACCACATGTGGGAGGAGGCCCGCAAGCTCCTTCCGGTCGAGGTCACGAGCGCGATCGAGCTGGACGAGGAGATCGTCAAGAGCATCGGCGAGCGCGTCGGCGAGCAGACCGGCCGCAAGGTCGAGCTCTCCAGCCGCGTCGATCCTGAGATCCTCGGTGGGCTCGTGCTGCGGGTGGGGAACCTGATCCTCGATGCGTCGATCGTCAACCGACTTGAACAACTTCGAAAGCAAGTAGCGCAGGCGTAGCCACGCTCGCGCAAGGAGCAATCAATTGCAGATCAAGCCCGACGAGATCACTTCAATCCTTCGCAGCCGGATCGAAGGCCTGGACGCCGACTCCGCCGACCTCGAGGAGGTCGGAACCGTGCTGTCCGTGGCCGACGGCATCGCCCGCATCCACGGCGTCGAGAACTGCATGTCGTTCGAGATGCTCGAGCTGCCCCACGGCGTCACCGGTCTGGCCTTGAACCTCGAGTCCGACAACGTCGGCGCGGTGCTGTTCGGCAACTGGGAAGAGATCGTCGAGGGTGACACCGTCAAGCGGACCAAGCGGCTGCTCGACATCCCGGTCGGCGAAGCCCTGCTCGGGCGGATCGTCGACCCGCTCGGCAACCCGCTCGACGGGAAGGGCGAGATCAACACCACCGAGACGAGGCCCGCCGAGCACAAGGCGCCCGGCGTCGTGCTGCGCCAGCCGGTGAAGGAGCCGATGCTGACCGGACTCAAGGCGATCGACGCGATGATCCCGATCGGCCGGGGCCAGCGCGAGCTGATCATCGGCGACCGCCAGACCGGTAAGACCGCGATCGCCGTCGACACGATCATCAACAACACCGAACGTGACCTCTTTTGCGTGTACGTCGCGATCGGGCAGCGCAAGTCGACGGTCGTGGCGCTCGCGCAGGCGCTCGAGGACTACGGCGCGCTCGACAACACGATCATCGTGATGGCGGCGGCCGACGAGGCGGCGCCGATCAAGTTCCTGGCGCCGTACGCGGGGTGCGCGATGGCCGAGTACTTCCTCTACAACGGCAAGGCCGCGCTGGCCGTCTACGACGATCTGACCAAGCACGCGTACGCGTACCGCCAGATGTCACTACTGCTGCGCCGCCCGCCCGGCCGCGAGGCGTACCCCGGCGACGTGTTCTACCTGCACTCGCGGCTGCTCGAGCGGGCGGTGAAGCTCGCGGACGATGTCGTCGATCCGGCCACCGGCGAGAAGATGCCGGGCGGCGGGTCGCTGACGGCGCTGCCGGTGATCGAGACGCAGGCCGGCGACGTTTCGGCCTACATCCCGACGAACGTGATCTCGATCACCGACGGGCAGATCTTCCTCGAGCCGAAACTGTTCAACTCGGGCGTCCGCCCGGCGATCAACGTCGGGATCTCCGTCTCCCGCGTCGGCGGCGCCGCGCAGATCACCCCGATGCGCAAGGTCGCCGGCCGGCTGAAGCTCGACCTCTCCCAGTACCGCGAGCTCGAGGCGTTCTCGCAGTTCGGCTCCGAGCTCGACCCCGAGACGCAGCGGACGCTCGCGCGCGGCGAGCGGCTGGTCCGGACGCTGAACCAGCCCGAACGCCAGCCGCTGCCGGTCGAGGACCAGGTCGTCCAGATCTACGCGGCGACCAACGGGTACCTCGACCGGATCACCGTCGACCGGGTCGAGCGGTTCCTCCGGGACCTGACCGACGTCGTCCGCGGGAACGAGCCCGAGGTGCTGAAGAGGATCGCGGGGGGCGACTGGAGCGACGAGACCCAGCAGCGGATCGACGAGGTCGTCAAGCAGTTCGCCGAGGACTTCGGCTACGACCTCGACGAGGAGGGACATCCGCTCGAGGCTCAGGACGACGCGCCGCGCCGCTCGCGCGACGAGAACGGCGCCGAGGGCGAGGAGACCAAGGAGGAGCAGCGTCAGGAACAGGAGGAGCCCGCCCCCGCGTAGCGCGGGGACGGTGAAGCAACGATGGCGACCTCCCAGCGAGACGTTCGCAACCGCATCGGCGCGGTCAAGAACATCCAGAAGATCACGCGCGCGATGGAGATGGTGGCTGCCGCCCGGCTGCGCCGCGCCGAGCAGCGGATCGAAGCGCTGCGCCCGTACGCCGACGCGATCCGCCGGATGACCCGGCAGGCGGCGGAGGCGGCCGGATCCGTGCCGCGGCTGCCGATCCTGTCCGAGCACGAAAGCGTGCAATCGGTTGGGCTGCTGCTGGTCGCGGGCGACCGCGGGCTAGCCGGCGCGTTCAACTCGAACATCGTCCGCGCGGGCGTCGCCGCCGGCCGTGAGCACGAGGGCGAGAGCCAGCGGCCGATCTACTTCGCCTCCGGCCGCCGCCCGGCGTCGTCGCTCGTCTTTCGCGGGCTCGACGTCGCCGAGAGCTTCACCGGATTCACCGATCGGCCGGCGTACGCCGACGCGCGCCGGATCGCCGAGCGGCTGATCGCGGCGTACGTGGACGGGGAGGTCGACCAGGTCGAGATCTTCTACAACCGATACTTCTCGCCGCTGTCGCAGGTCGTGCGGCGTGAGACGCTGCTGCCGCTCCAGCAGGCGACGTTGCTGGAGGGGCCGGAGGAAGAGGAGGAGGACTCCGCCGATGCGGACGGGCATCACGCGCTCGTCGAGTACGAGCCCGACCCCGAGGAGATCCTCGGGCGGCTGGTGCCCGACTACGTGGAGATCTCGATCTACCGTGCGCTGCTCGAGTCGACTGCGTCCGAGCACGGGGCGCGGATGACCGCGATGCGCAACGCCTCGCAGAACGCGGGGACGCTGATCGACGATCTCGTGCTCGAGATGAACCGCGCCCGCCAGGCGGAGATCACGCAGGAGATTCTGGAGGTCGTCGCCGGAGCCGAGGGGCTCGCCGGCTAGTCCGACGGACCGTTCACTAGGCCCTAGACTGGGAGATGTAATGTCGATTACCGAAGAGCGCTCTGAGACCGCAGGCGACGGCGCCGCCAAGCAGCAGAACATCGGCCGGATCGAGGAGATCCAGGGCGTCGTGATCGAGGCGGTGTTCCCCGACAGGCTGCCCGAGATCAACCACGCGATCCTCGTCCCGCGCCCGGCGATCGCCAAGCAGGAGGAGGACGTCGACATCGCCGCGGCGAAGGACCCGTACCTCGTCTGCGAGGTCCAGCAGCACCTCGGCGACGACCGTGTCCGGGCGGTCGCGATGGACACCACTGACGGCCTCAGCCGGGGCACCGAGGTGATCGATTCCGGGGCGCCGATCACGGTGCCGGTCGGAACCGCGACGCTGGGGCGGATCTTCAACCTGCTGGGCGAGACGATTGACCTGGGTGCCGACCTCCCCGAGGACACTCAGCGGTGGCCGATCCACCGCCCCGCGCCGAGCGTCGAGGCGCTGATCCCGACGACCGAGATGTTCGAGACGGGGATCAAGGTGGTCGACCTGCTGGCCCCGTACGCGAAGGGCGGCAAGGTCGGGCTGTTCGGCGGCGCCGGCGTCGGCAAGACCGTGATCATCCAGGAGCTGATCCACAACCTCGCCCAGGAGCATGGCGGTCTCTCGGCGTTCTGCGGCGTCGGCGAACGCTCGCGCGAGGGCAACGACCTCTGGCTCGAGATGAAGGAGTCGGGCGTCCTCGACAAGACGATGCTCGTGTTCGGGCAGATGAACGAGCCGCCCGGCGCGCGCATGCGTGTCGCGCTCTCCGGCCTGACGATGGCCGAGTACTTCCGTGACCAGGAGGGTCAGGACGTGCTCTTGTTCATCGACAACATCTTCCGGTTCGTCCAGGCAGGGTCCGAGGTCTCGGCGCTGCTCGGGCGGATGCCGTCGCAGGTCGGCTACCAGCCGACGCTCGAGTCCGAGATGGGCGAGCTCCAAGAGCGGATCACCTCGACTCGCAAGGGCTCGGTGACCTCGATCCAGGCCGTCTACGTCCCGGCGGACGATCTAACTGACCCAGCGCCCGCGTCGGTGTTCGCGCACCTGAACGCGACGACGACGCTGTCGCGGTCGATCGCGGAGAAGGGGATCTATCCCGCCGTCGATCCGCTCGACTCGACCAGCACCATCTTGAAGGCCGAGATCCTCGGCGAGGAGCATTTCCGGGTGGCGAACGAAGTCAAGGAGGTGCTGCAGCGATACCGGGAGCTGCAGGACATCATCGCGATCCTCGGAATCGACGAGCTCTCCGACGAGGACAGGCTCACGGTCAACCGCGCGAGGAAGATCGAGCGGTTCCTGTCGCAGCCGTTCTTCGTCGCCGAGCAGTTCACCGGCACGCCGGGCGTGTACGTCCCGATCGAGGAGTCGATCCGCGGGTTCGACGAGATCCTCCAGGGCAAGCACGACGACCTGCCCGAGCGCGCGTTCTTCCTCAAGGGGACGATCGACCAGGTCGTCGAGGACGCCCGCAAGTCTGGCGACGGCGAGTAGAGGGCTCCGCGCGTGCCGCACGAGAAGTTCCCGGTCGAGGTCCTGACGCCCGAGGGAACCGTGTTCGAGGACGAGGTCGAGATTGTCTCGACGAAGACGACCGCCGGCTCGATCGGAATCCTCGCCCACCACGAGCCGGTGCTGGCGATGCTCGACCCGACAGAGCTGCGTCTGTACCGCTCGGACTCCGACATCG
This sequence comes from uncultured Solirubrobacterales bacterium, assembly GCA_963770735.1. Lineage (GTDB taxonomy): Bacteria > Actinomycetota > Thermoleophilia > Solirubrobacterales > Solirubrobacteraceae > Palsa-465. Next base: position 372,895 of record CAVYRB010000005.1, read on the forward strand.
TCAGCTACGCGCAGGCGGAGGGGTACATGCAGGTCGCGAACAACCGGGTGCTGGTGCTGGTCGAGGAGGCGCACGAGCCGGCCTCGCTCGACGCCGCCCAGCTGCGCGGCCGTCTGGAAGAGGCCGAGCGCAAGCTCGAGGAGGCCGGCGAGGACACCGAGGCCCGGCGCGTCGCCGAGCGCGACGTCAACCGCTGGCGGGAGTTCCTGAGGATCGCCGAAGCTTCGTAGTCGAGCCCCTATCCTGGGGCGATGCTCGACGAGCGCAACCTTGCCGAGCGGCTGATCAGCTACGACACCTCCCGCCAGGAGGAGCTGGTCGCTGCCGCAGGATTCGTGAAGGGCTGGCTCGAATCCCGCGATATCGAAGTGCAGGAACTTGACCACAACGGCCTACCGGTGCTGATCGCCGAGGTCGGACCTCCCGAGGACCGGGCGGCGGCGACCGTGGTTCTGCACGGCCATCTGGACGTCGTCCCGGGCCGCGCCGAGCAGTTCGAGCCCGAGGTGGACGGCGACCGGCTCTGCGGCCGCGGCGCGTACGACATGAAGGGTGGGCTCGCGTCGATGATGTGCGCGCTCAAGGACGTCGAGCGCCAGGACCGCGTCCGCGTGCGGATGATCTGCGTTCCGGACGAGGAGTCCGAGGAGCTCGATGTCCGGTCGACCGACGCGATCGTGAAAATGGGCCTCGGTGGCGACTTCGCGATCACCGGCGAGCCGACGGATCTGCATATCGGTGTCGAGGCCAAGGGGGTGCTCGCGATGCGGATCGACGTCCACGGCCGCGCCGCGCACAGCTCCACCCCGTGGCTCGGTGACAACGCGGTGCTGAAGGCGGTCGACGTGTTCCGCCGGATCGAGTCGCTGCCGTTTTCGCGCCAGTCCTCAGAGATGTTCGACCGGCCGTCGATCAACCTCGGGCGTATCCAGGGCGGGGACGCGCTCAACAAGGTCCCCGACTCGTGCACGATGGCGGTCGACATCCGCTACCTGCCGGGACAGGACCCGGACGAGATCCTCGACCAGGTGCGCGCGATCCCCGAGGTCGAGGTGACCCGTACGTTCATCTACCCGCCGGTCGCGGTGCCGCGCGCGAACCTGTACGTGCGCGTGCTGCGTGACGCGGTCACCCGTTCGGTCCGCGGCGAGACGCTCAGCGTCGGCCGCGACGGCGCGTCGGACGCGGCGGCGTTCCTCGCGCGCGGGATCCCCGCGGTCGAGTTCGGGCCGGTCGGCTCCGGTCACCACGGCCCCGAGGAATGGGTCTCGCTCGCCTCGCTGGCGCGCTACCGCCGCGCGCTCGGAGACTTTGTCCGGGCGCTGCCGATCCACCTCGAGGATGAGCAGGCCGGCGAGCCGGGATTGCGCGCGATCGAGGGAGGCCTCGCGTGAGGCTGCTCCCGTCGTCCCGCAAGGGCGCGCTGATCCGGTACTCGCTCGGCGCGGTGATCGTGATCGCGTTCACCGCGACGGCGACCGCGGTCGCCGGGCTGCTGCAGTTCAACCAGTTCGCGCAGGACCTGTCGCTGAGCAAGCCGATCTCGCACGCGAACGTCGTGGTCGCAAACCCCGGTAACCCGCAGACGCTGCTCCTGATCGGCTCCGACCACCGCGCCGGAGAGCCGTTCAACTCGGCCCATACCGACACGATGATGCTGGTGCGGATGGACCCGGCCTCTTCGACGATCAACGTGCTCTCGGTCCCCCGCGACCTGAAGGTGGAGATCCCCCAGGGCGGCACCGTGTCGACCTCGAAACTGAACGCGGCCTACTCGATCGGCGGGCCGAACCTGCTCGTGAAGATCCTCAAGCAGCAGGTGTTCCACGGCCTCCAGATCAACCACATCGTAGACGTCAACTTCAAGGGTTTCTCGGATCTCGTCGACGCCATCGGGTGCGTCTACACCGACGTCGATCACCGCTACTACAACGACACGATGGTCACCAACTACTCGAGCATCGACATCCAGCCCGGCTACCAGAAGCTGTGCGGCGATAACCAGTCGTCGTCGGGCGCGCTCGCGTTCGTGCGCTTCCGCCACACCGACACCGACATCGTCCGCAACGCCCGCCAGCAGGACTTCCTGCGGTGGGCGAAGTCGCAGTTCAACGGCTCGACGCTGCTCGCGCAGCGCGACCGACTGCTGAAGATCTTCGGCAAGAACTCGCAGACCGACCCCGACCTGCACACGACGGACGGGCTGATCAACATCTTCAACCTGGTCGCGTTCTCCGCCGGCCACACCGTCAAGCAGATCCCGTTCCCGGCGATCATCCCGGCCTGCACGCCGCAGTCCTGCTACGTGCTCGGCACCCGCGGCGCGGAGCAACACGCGTTCCACCAGTTCATGACGCCGACCAAGGCGCTGCCCGCGAAACCCGCCGGCCCGCCGAAGCCCGGCGCCCACAAGCCGCCGCCACCGCCGTCGAACGCGAACCTGTTCGCCGACGTCGCGGGCGGCAAGGGTCAGGTGTCGGCGCTCGGCAACATCGCGATCCCGGTCTACTACCCGAAGCTGCTCGCGACCGGCTCGCAGTATTGCGCGGGGACGCTCGGCAACTGTCCCGCCGAGATCTCGACCACCGGCTCGTATCCGCGCGGCTACCTGATCCACAACCAGAGCGGCGGGACCAACGTCTCCTACCGGATGACGGTCGCGCTCGACCCGTCGAACGGTCAGTACTACGGCGTCCAGGGGACGACCTGGCTGAACCCGCCGATCCTGAGCGGCACCCAGCAGGAGAAGACCGTCGACGGCAAGCAGCTGCACGAGTACTTCAACGGCCAGAAGGTCACGCTCGTCGCGTGGAAGACCCCGCAGGCCACCTACTGGATCTCGAACACGCTCACCGACTCGCTCACGAACTCGCAGATGCTGAAGATCGCGGCGTCGCTGACAAGGGGTTAGACCGGTCCGCCGAGACCGCGCGCTCGCGCGCGGCGGCCCGCTACCCTGCTCCGTCCGATGGCAGCACGACGCGAACCGATCGCGGTCATAGGAACCGGCTACGTCGGTCTGGTGACGGCTGCGGGCTTCGCCGAGCTGGGCAACGAGGTCTGGTGCGTCGACATCGACGCGCAGAAGATCGCAGCCCTGGACCGTGGGGAGATCCCGATCTACGAGCCGGGGCTGGCCGAGTCCATCGAGCGCAACCGCGATCGGCTGCACTTCTCCACGGAGCTGGCGCCTGCGCTCGAGGCCACGCGCCTCCTGTTCGTGGCCGTCGGCACACCGCCGACCTACTCCGGCGACGCCGACCTGTCGGCGGTCCACGCCGTGGTGGAGGCGATGCCGGCATCGGACCGGCACGCGCTCGTGATGAAGTCGACCGTCCCCGTCGGCACCGGCGCAGCGATCAAGCGGATGTTCGCCGAGCAGGGCAAGCAGGCGTTCGCGTACGTCTCCTGCCCCGAGTTCCTGAAGGAGGGCTCGGCGCTACAGGACTTCCGCCAGCCCGACCGCGTGGTCGTCGGCGACGAGGGTGACTGGGCGGGCGACGCCGTCGTCGAGCTGTACGCGCCGCTCGGCTCCGCGCTCGTCCGTACCGACATCCCCAGCGCCGAGATGATCAAGCTCGCCGCGAACGCGTTCCTCGCCACCAAGATCTCGTTCATCAACGAGATCGCGAACGTCTGCGAGGAGACCGGCGCCGATGTCGTCGAGGTCGCGCGGGGGATGGGGCTCGATCGGCGGATCGGCCAGAGCTTCCTCAAGCCCGGCCTCGGATTCGGCGGTTCCTGCTTTCCGAAGGACGTCTCGGCGCTCAAGCAGCTGGCGGGGAACTCCGGTTACCACTTCCAGCTGCTGACCGCCGTGATCGACGTCAACGAGCTGCAGAAGCGGCGGACGATCGGCAAGCTACAGAAGCACCTCGGCTCGCTGGTCGGCAAGAAGGTGGCGCTGCTCGGGCTCGCGTTCAAGCCGGACACCGACGACATGCGGGAGGCCTCTTCGCTGGTGCTGGCCGCGCGCCTACAGGCCGACGGCGCGAAGGTGCAGGCGTACGACCCGATCGCCGAGGAGCAGGCGCGGAAGCTGCTGGTCGGGGTCGAGTTCCCCGGCTCGGCGCTCGACGCGCTGAGCGATGCCGACGCGTGCGTGATCGTGACCGAGTGGCCGGAGTTCTCCGAGCTCGACTGGCAGCTCGCGGCCGAACGGATGGCCGGGACGCTGGTCGTCGACGGGCGCAACTGCGTGGCGCCCGCCGCCGTGCGCGCCGCGGGCCTCGAGTATGAGGGCGTCGGCCGCGGCAACGGCTCCGGCCGCTCGCACGGCGCCTGAGGCGCGGCCGGAGGGCGCTTGCGGCCCCGAATCCGTATCTTCCCCGGCGTGGAGTTGCTGTCCCAGGGAGACGGAGGACGTTGACGGCGGCGGCGGCGCTCGACCGCACGGCGATCGAAGCGGTCGACGAGGCGGGGATGCTCGAGGACGTGCTCGCGCTGCCCGATCAGCTGCGCGACGCCCTGTGGCGGGTCGAAGCGGCCAACCTCAAGCCTCGCGACGCCACCGGCGGCCTGATCGTCGCCGGGATGGGCGGGTCCGCGATCGGCGGTGCGCTCGCCAGAGCAGCGCTGGGTGACCGCGCGAGCCGCACGATCGTGATCGCGCGCGGCTACGGGATCCCGCCGTGGACGGCGCCCGAGAGCGCGGTCCTCTGCTCGAGCTACTCGGGCAACACCGAGGAGACGCTCGCGGCGTACGAGGCCGCCGGGATCGTCGGCGCCTACCGGATCGTCGCGACCACCGGTGGCAAGCTCGCCGAGGCCGCCCGCGCCGACGGCGTCCCCGTGATCCCGCTGCCGGGCGGCTTCCAGCCGCGGGCGGCGGTTGCGTACGCGCTGGTCGTGGCGCTCGAGGTCGCGTGGATGTGCGGCGCCGGCGAGCGCCTGCACTCCGAGATCGACATCGCCGCTGCACGGGTCGAGGAGCTGGTTGCCGCCTGGCGGCCGGGCGGGCCGCAGGAGGACTTTCCCAAGGACCTCGCTCGGGGGCTGCACAACACCGTGCCGCAGATCGCCGGGTCCGGGCTGACCGCGCCGGTCGCGTACCGGTGGAAGACCCAGATCAACGAGAACGCGAAGATGCCGGCGTTCTCCAGCGAGATCCCCGAGCTCGACCACAACGAGATCATGGGATGGCAGTCGGCCGCCGATCTCGGCCGCTTCAGCGCCGTGTTCCTCGACGACTCCGATCTGCACCCGCGGATCCGGCAGCGGATCGAGCTGACGAGGGGCCTGATCGCCGGCGAGGAGGCGGCGACCTACAGGGTCGAGTCGGTCGGCACCAGCGCCACCGAGCGGCTGATGTCGCTGGTGCTGCTCGGCGACCTGGTGTCGCTGTACCTCGCCGTGCTGCGCGGGGTCGACCCGAGCCCGGTGCCGATGATCGAGCGGCTCAAGGGCGCGCTGGCCGGCGGCTAGCAGCCGGCGCTCGGTACCTGCCGCTAGCGCTGTCGCAGCTCGATCCCGCGCTGCTCGTACATCCGCCGGTCCGCGGCGGCGATCAGGTCGTCGAGCGTGTCGCCGTCGTCGGGGAAGCTGGCAGTGCCGATCGTGACGTCCCACGACGTCCGGAACCCGAGTGCCTCGCGGTGCTCGGGGACGTTCTCGCGGATCCGCTCCGACATCGCGACCGCGCCGGGCCCCTGCTGTTCGGCGAGCAGCACGGCGAGCTCGTCGCCGCCCATCCGCCCGACGACGTCGTGGGCCCGTGCGGTCTGGCTGAGCATCGTCGCCACCTCGCGAAGCAGCCGGTCACCGGCGAGGTGGCCCTCGGAATCGTTGACCGCCTTGAGCCCGCGGACGTCGACGTAGGCGAGCGCCAGCGGATGGCCGTAGCGACGCGCCCGGTCGAGCTCGCGCTCGGCCGATTGCGTGAACCCGCGCCGGTTGAGGATCCCGGTGAGCTGATCGGTGACAGCCGCAGCGGTGACGGCCGCGACCTCGCTCGACTTGCGGCTCGCGCGCCTGCCGAACGTCACGGCCGCTCCGCCGCCCATCGCCGCGAGGCTGATCGCGACGGCGAGCGCGATCCAGACGGCGAGCGGGATCACCGAGATGAAGTGCTCGATCGTGGCAGCGGGGGCGCTCGTCGCGTGCAGGACCGCCGGGACGTTGTGGGATCCGGCCGCTGCGGCGCCGCCCCCGGCGGAGGTGGCATGTCCGGCGGCGGCGTGGCCGGCGGCGGCCTGCGCGGCGCTCGGGTCGAGCAGTGCGACGGCCGCGGCCGATGGGAGCGCCAGCGGGCTCGTGGCGAGGGTCGACCGGCCGGCTCCGTTCTGGGCGCCGAGACCGTTCCCGACGCGCGTCGTCGTCGTCTCCGGGAACGGGAGCGATGAGATCGTGATCCCGGGGAGCAGCGTCGGAATGCTCGTCGGGGTGCTCGTTGGGGTGACGGTCGGGATCGTCGCCGGCGTCGTCGTGAGCGTCGGGGTCGTGATCACCGGTGTAACCGCGACGGGGGCCTGGATCGGGGTCACGGTTGCTGTGGGCGCGGACCCCGTGGAAGCCGGCACCGGCGAGGTGACAGTTGGGGCGGCGGAGGTGTTGGTGCCGTGGTTCGCCTGACCTGGAGGAGTGCCGTCGTTGCCGTGGCCGTGGTCATGGCCGTTGCCATCGCCGCGGTGGCCGTGAGCGCCGTGGTCGTGGCCGCTGTCCCCCTGGGAGCCACCGGCGCCCGGGGACGGGGCGGGCGGCGTTGGGTTCGAGACCGGGGTCGGGTTCGAGGCCGGGGCCGGAATCGCGGGCGGGGTCGGCGGCGCCGGAGCGCTTTGCTCCTGGCCCTGCCCGTGCGCCCAGGGTGGGGGACCGCCTCCGTGGTCGGGCGGGAGACCGCCTCCGTGGTCGGGCGGGAGACCGCCTCCGTGGTCGGGCGGGGGACCCCCGCCGTGGTCGGGCGGTCCATCCAATCCGTGCCCACCGGGCGGCCCGTGGGCGGCCGCGGAGGCGCTACCCGCCGCCAGCATGAGCGCCAGCGCGCAGCACAACTTGATGAGAGTCCTGGACGTAATTCTTCCCTGGTTGGGAACTTCGGGTGGACGGATTGCCGGAGGTCCCACTCCCCTGATCGACAAAAACTCGACCGGCCGACAGCCCCAACTGGACGAATGTCGTATGCCCGGGATGTAAAACTCATGTCCAGGTTCTTGGCCGAGGTGGCGATTCTGGGGCGAAAACGCCCGCAAGACCCCTTTCCAAACCTTGACACGATCGTGGTAACGTTCGCCCGAGATGGACGGGCTGACGATCAACGAGGCGGCGCGGACGACCGGGTGGTCGCCGCGGATGCTCAGGTACGTCGAGCGGGCCGGGCTCGTCTCGCCGGCGCGATCGGCCTCGGGGTACCGCCTCTACGGCCCGCCGGAGCTGCAGCGGCTTCGCACCCTGAAGGGGCTGCTCGGCAAATTCGGCATCGGCCTGTCCGACGTCGCGTTCGCGGCGCAGATCGAAGCGGAGCCCCGAATTGCGCGAGGCGGTCGAGGCATGGCTCGAGGCACAGCCGCGCCGGCCCGAGGACGTCAGCTCCGAGGATTGGCTGCGATTTGAACAGGAAAAGCACGAGCGGCTTCTCTCGGCCGCGTGAACGAGATCGACTTTGGAGGAAGCATGAGCACAACCGTCGCCCAGACAGATTTCAAGGTCGCGGACCTCGGGCTCGCGGAGTACGGCCGCAACGAGATCCGCCTCGCCGAGCACGAGATGCCGGGGCTGATGGCGACGCGCAGGGAGTTCGCCGAGTCCCAGCCGCTGGCCGGTGCGCGGGTCACGGGATCGCTGCACATGACCGTGCAGACGGCGGTGCTGATCGAGACGCTGGTCGCGCTCGGCGCCGAGGTGCGCTGGGCGTCCTGCAACATCTTCTCGACGCAGGACCACGCCGCGGCGGCGGTCGTCGTCGGTCCGGACGGCACCCCCGATGATCCCCGCGGCGTGCCGGTGTACGCGTGGAAGGGCGAGACGCTCGAGGAGTACTGGTGGTGCACGGAGCAGGCGCTCACCTGGCCTGAGAGCGGCGGCCCGAACATGATCCTCGACGACGGCGGTGACGCCACGCTGCTCGTGCACAAGGGCGTCGAGTTCGAGCGCGCCGGCGCGGTCCCCGACCCCTCGACCGCCGACTCCGAGGAGTTCCAGATCGTGCTCGGGCTGCTCACGCGCGTGCTCGGTGAGGACCCACAGCGGTGGACCAGGACCGCTGCCGCGATCAAGGGCGTGACCGAGGAGACGACCACCGGCGTGCACCGCCTGTACGAGTTCGCCGAGCAGGGGACGCTGCTGTTCCCGGCGATCAACGTCAACGACGCGGTGACGAAGTCGAAGTTCGACAACAAGTACGGCTGTCGCCACTCCCTGATCGACGGGATCAACCGCGGGACCGACGTGCTGATCGGCGGCAAGGTCGTGGTGATCTGCGGCTACGGCGACGTCGGCAAGGGCTGCGCGGAGTCGCTCGTCGGCCAGCGCGCGCGGGTGATCGTGACCGAGGTTGACCCGATCTGCGCGCTGCAGGCGGCGATGGACGGCTACCAGGTCGTGCGGCTCGAGGACGTCGTCGGCCAGGCCGACATCTTCGTCACCGCGACCGGCAACAAGCGACGTGATCACCGCCGAGCAGATGTCGAAGATGAAGCACCAGGCGATCGTCGGGAACATCGGCCACTTCGACAACGAGATCGACATGGCGGGCCTCGCCAAGATCCCCGGGATCAAGCGGATCAACATCAAGCCGCAGGTCGACGAGTGGGCGTTCCCCGATGGTCACTCGATCATCGTGCTCTCCGAGGGCCGGCTGCTGAACCTCGGTAACGCCACCGGGCATCCGAGCTTCGTGATGTCGAACTCGTTCACCAACCAGGTGATCGCGCAGATCGAGCTGTACGGCCACAGCGACGATCTACGAGAAGCGCGTGTACACGCTGCCGAAGCACCTCGACGAGAAGGTCGCGCGCCTGCACCTCGACGCGCTCGGCGCTCGCCTCACGGAGCTGAAGCTCGACCAGGCCGCGTATATCGGCGTCCCCGTCGACGGCCCGTACAAGCCCGACCACTACCGCTACTAGGGCGGCCGTCCGGGCGGCCGGGGCGAACGATGGCGATCTGGTTGACGATATGCCAACCGAATCGCCATCGTTCTCCCTGAGGCGGAGATAGCGCCGTTGGCCCGAGCGTCGCTTCCGCCGCACGAGGTCGCGGATCTCTCGCTGGCGCCAGCCGGCGAGGACCGGATCGCGTGGGCCGGCGAGCAGATGCCGGTGCTCGGCCAGATCCGCGAGCGGTTCGTCGCGGAGCGTCCGCTCGACGGGATCCGGATCGCGGCGTGCCTGCACGTCACCGCCGAGACCGCGAACCTGCTGGTGGCGCTGCGCGACGGCGGGGCCAGCCCGGTCCTGTGCTCGGCCAACCCGCTATCGGTTCAGGACGACGTCGCTGCCGCGCTCGTCACCGAGCATGGCATCGAGGTCAGAGGGTGGCGCGGTGAGCCGCTGTCGGCGTACGCCGACCACGTCCGCGCGACGCTCGACGCGCACCCGCAGGTCACGGTCGACGACGGAGCCGACCTGCAGGTGACCGCGCACCAGCTCGGCGGTGCGCTGCTCGACGGGCTGATTGGCGGGACCGAGGAGACCACCACGGGGCTCGTCCGCCTGCGCCGGCTCGAGCACGAGGGCGCGCTTCGGTGCCCGGTGCTCGCGGTCAACGAGGCGCGCACCGAGCGGGCGCTGAACGACCGCCACGGCACCGGCCAGTCGGCGCTCGACGGGCTCATCCGCGCCGGCCACGTGCTGCTCGCGGGTCACACGCTCGTGGTCGTCGGCTACGGCTGGGCCGGCCAGGGAGTCGCCGAGCGCGCGCGGGGGGCCGGAGCGGCGGTGATCGTCTGCGAAATCGATCCGATGCGCGCGCTCGAGGCGCGGATGGCCGGTTACGAGGTGATGCCCGCGCTCGAGGCGGCCGCGCGCGGCGACATCTTCGTGACCGTCACCGGTTCGCGTCGGGTCCTCCGGCGAGAGCACTTCGAGCGGATGAAGGACGGCGCGCTGCTCGCCAACGCCGGCCACTTCGACGTCGAGCTCGACCTCGACGAGCTGCGCGCGCTCGCGACCGGCGGCGTCCGCGCGGTGCGGCCGCTGGTCGAGCAGTACGTCCTCGCCGACGGCAGGCGCCTGAACCTCGTCGCGCACGGCCGCGTCGTCAACCTCGCGGCGGGAGAGGGTCACCCGGCAGCGGTGATGGACGTGTCGTTCGCGCTCCAGGCGCTGTGCGTCGAGGAGCTGGTCCGCTCGGCCGGCGCGCTGACCCCGACGGTGCACCCGGTCCCCGACTCGATCGACCGCGAGGTGGGGCGGCTGAAGCTCGCCGCGCTGGGCGTCGCGATCGACGAGCCGACGCCCGAGCAGGAGCACTACCGCGAGTCCTGGACCTGACGGCCTCCGCGCACGGGACTCCACGCCGTCCTTCCGCTCTGGAAGGATCCCCCCATGGCAACTTCATCGAGATCCCGAATGACCACTGCCAGGGGTGGAATCGACCTGGGGGGGACGAAGATCGAGGCGATCGTCGTCGACACGCGGAACAACCTGCTCGGCTCCTCGCGTCGGCCGACCCCGACCAAGGGCGGCCCCAAGGATGTCGCGAAGGAGATGATCGACGCGATGCAGGAGGCGTGCGAGGCCGCCGGGCTTGAGTCGAGCGCGCTGCGCGGCGTCGGCGTCGGCTCTCCCGGCGTGATCGACGACGAAACCGGTGCGGTCAGCACCGCGCGGAACCTGCCGGGCTGGGGCGGTAGCTTCGAGCTCGGCAAGACGCTCTCCGACGCGCTCGGGACCCAGACGTTCATCGGCAATGACGTCCAGGTCGCGACCGACGCCGAGTTCCAGCTCGGGGCGGGCAAGCCGTACAAGTCGATCCTCGGGGTGTTCTGGGGCACCGGCGTCGGCGGCGGGCTGATCCTCAACGGGAAGCCCTGGCTCGGCCGCGGTGGCGCCGGTGAGATCGGCCATATGGTGGTCGTGATCGACGGGCGTAGGTGCCCGTGCGGGCGGCGTGGTTGCATGGAGGCATATGCCGGCCGCGCCGCGATGGAGACGCGGGCGCGCAAGGAGGTCGAGAAGGGTCGCAAGACCGACCTCTTCCATCTGATGGAGGAGCGCCACCGCACACGGCTGACGAGCGCGGTCTGGTGCCACGCGATCGAGAACAAGGGACAAGCTCGCGGTCGAGCTGATCGACGAGGCGATCGTGGCGCTCGGGGCCGGGATCGCGTCGGCGCAGAACCTGCTCGACGTCGAAGCGGTGATCATCGGCGGCGGCCTCGGGGTGCGGTTCGGCGAGCCATACGTGAAACGAATTTCAAAATCGATGCAGCCCCACCTGTTCCACGACACCAACCCCCCCGACGTGCTCGTCGCCGGGCTCGGAGACCTGGGAGGAGCCCTCGGAGCAGCGCTTTTGGCCAAGCGCGCCAAGCGCTGAGCAAAAACCACGCAACGTTCACTTGCGCTCAACACATTTCTCTGGCAACCGATAACCGGTTCTGAGAGGATGTCCCGGTCGACCGGGGGGCGCGACGCGATCGGAAGAGAGGGGAACTGAGCGGGTCAGGTACGTCTGGGGTTGTGGGGCGGGTTGCGGCTGTCGGCGCACTCGTCATCGCTGTCGTTGTCGTCACTGTGATCCTGATGAGCGGCGGCTCGAGCTATACGCTGCGCGCGAACTTCGTTGACGCCGGCGGGTTGGTCGCTGGCAACCAGGTCCTGATGGGACCGGCGACGGTCGGCACGATCAACTCGATCACGCTGACGTCGAACAGCCTCGCCCAGGTGTCGATGTCGATCGAATCCGGCGCGTCGCCGATGCCGCTGGGGACGACCGCGCGCGTCTACGAGAACTCCCTCTCGGGGATCGCGAACAAGTACATCGTGCTGAATCCCGGGCCGAGGGGCAACCCGCCGATCCCGAGCGGTGGGCTGATTCCGCTCCAGGCGACCAGGAGCTTCGTCAGCCTCGACCAGATCTTCGACACGCTGAACCCGCTCACCCGCGCGGGGCTGCGCAACTACATCCAGGGCAACGCCGCGTCGATCGAGGGTCGCGCCGCGGAGGCGAACCAGACGATCCAGTACTTCGCGCCGGCGCTCGCGACCACCAGCGACGTCACCCGCGAGCTGACCCAGTCAGAGCCGACATTTGACGGGCTGCTCGTCCAGGGGGCTCAAGCGATGCAGCTGCTCGCGTCTCGCGCCCAGGTACTCACGCAGCTGGTCTCGAACACGGCGACAACGACCGGCGCGATTGCCCGCGAGGCACAGTCGCTCGAGCAGGCGCTGCAGCTGTTCCCGAACACGCTGAACCAACAGACGCAGTCGTTCAAGGGCCTGAACTCGACACTGGACGTGCTGACTCCGCTGGTCCAGGCCTCGAAGGTAGGGATCAGGCGGCTGACGCCGTTCGCGACGCAGCTGAACCGGCTCGTGGCTGCTTCGATCCCGACGATCGCCAGCCTCAACGACCTGATCCGCAACCCGAACGGGACCGGTGACCTGACGACGCTCGCCCGCTCGACGCCGTCGCTCGAGCGGGTCGCGAGCGTCGCCCTGCCGAACCTGATCAAGCAGATGAACCAGTCCCAGCAGCAGCTCGACACGCTGCGCGAGTACGCGCCGGACGTGGTCGCGGCGCTGACCAACATCGGCCAGACCAACGGCTACTACGACGCCAACGGCCATTACGCACGGACCCAGCCGGTGTTCAACGCGTTCGCGGTCAACGGCTTCAACCAGCTCACCACCAAGCCGCCGTCGCAGCGCTACAGCGGCCTCCAGACCGTCCATTCGCGCTGCCCGGGCGCGTCCACCCAGGCAACGCCGGATGGCTCGGCGCCGTGGGCGGTGCCGGGCTGCAACCCGAGCGAGCTGCCGCCAGGCCCATGAGACGGATCGCTGTCATCGCCATCGTCGGGGTCGCGATCATCGTTGGGGTGATCGTGGTCGTGACGAGCTCGTCGGGCGGCGGCGACCCGTATCAGGTTCGAGCGATCTTCGACAACGCGTCGTCCGCGGTGCCCGGGGAGGACGTGCGAATCGCCGGCGCAAACGTCGGCACGATCTCCTCGCTCGACATCACCAACGCGTCCGGGCTCGGAAGTACCAACTCCTGCAAGCAGGCGAATGCGACCTGCAAGGCCGCCGTGACGATGACGGTCGGCACGTCGGACTTCACCCCGTTCCGCCAGAACGCCCATTGCGCGATCCGCCCGCAGTCGCTGATCGGCGAGAAGTATGTGGACTGCGATCCGGGGACCTCGGCGGCGCCGCCGCTGACCAAGATCTCCAGCGGCCCCGGAGCCGGCACCTACCTGCTGCCGGTGACCCACACCAGCTCGCCGATCGACACCGACCTCGTCCAGAACATCTACCGCGAGCCGGTGCGTCAGTGGTTCGGGATCATCATCAACGAGTTCGGGACCGGGCTGGCGGCGCGCGGCTCGGATCTGAACGAGGTGATCAGGCGAGCGAACCCTGCGCTCGGCTACACCGACCAGGTCCTGAAGATCCTGGCGAAGCAGAACAAGCAGCTCGCTCAGCTCGCCAAGGACTCCGACACGGTGCTGACGCCGCTGGCCCAGGACCGCGCGGCGATCAAGCAGTGGGTGCTGAGCGCCAACACGACCTCGGTCGCGACCGCCCAGCAGGCGAACAACACGGCGCTCTCGTTCCACCTGCTGCCTGACTTCCTGCGCCAGCTGAATCCGCTGCTCGTCGACCTGGGCGCGCTCGCCGACCAGGCGACGCCGGTGCTGAACGCGAGCACCCAGGCCGCGCCCGCGCTCGCCCGCCAGTACCAGCTGCTCGCGTCGTTCAACGGAAAGAGCGGGTTCGCCGACATCGCGCGCAAGTCGCTGATCTCGCTCGGCAACGCGGCACAGGAGCAGGGGCCGCTGCTGGTGGCCACGATCCCGCTCGACAAGCAGTTGCTGAAGCTCGGCAACGCGGGACTGCCGGCGTTCACGAACCTCGACAAGCTGACGTCGAGCCTGTTCCAGACCGGCGCGATCGAGCAGCTGATGTCGCTGCTGTTCAACGGCACCAACGCCGTCAACGGGTTCGACACCGGCGGTCACTACATCCGCACCGAGGCGCTCGTCGGAGGCTGCACCGCGTACTCGAAGCAGACCGTCGGCGGCTGCTCGGCGAACTTCACGCACTTCACGACGGCGGCCGACCAGCCGACTGCGCTCGACGTCTCAACCACGGCGAAGGCGGCCCGCACGCCGAAGGTCAAGCGGGCGATCACGGCCGCCCACAACTCCGGGCTGCGGAGCTCGAAGACGAAGGCGCTCGAGGGACTCATGCAATATCTGCTGGGGCCGGGCGAGTGAGCACCCGCCGCCGCGAGCGAGGCCTGTTCGCCAGCCCCGTGCTGATCGGCGCGGTGACCGTGCTGGTCGCGATCGTCGCCGTGTTCCTCGCCTATAACGCGAACAACGGCCTGCCGTTCGTGCCCCGCTACTCGCTCCACGTGCAGGTTCGTGACGCCGAGGAGCTGACACAGGACGCCGAGGTCCACATGGCCGGAGGCGCGCTCGTCGGCCACCTCACGAGCATCACTCCGGGCCGGACGCCCAACGGGCAGCCGATCGCGGTGCTGAACCTGGCGCTCAACAAAACCATTGAGCCGCTGCCGGTCAACTCCCTGTGGAAAATCAGGCTGAAGGGCGCGATCGGGCTCAAGTTCCTGCAACTGACGCCCGGCAACTCGTCGCACACGCTGGCCAACGGGGCGACCGTGCCGGTCTCGCGAACGAGCGCCGAGGTCGACCTCGACCAGGTCCTCTCGCAGTACGACGCCGCCACGCGGGCGGGCGTCGTGCAGACGACCACCGGCTACGGCGAGGCGCTCGCGGGACGTGGCTTCGGCATCAACAACGCGATCCGCGCGTTCGTGCCGCTCGTGAACGACCTCGGGCCGGTGATGCAGAACCTGTCGTCGAAGAAGACCGACCTGGCGGGGTTCTTCCACGGGCTCGAGAACTTCTCTTCGGCGCTGACCCCGGTCGCCCAGGATCAGGCGAGTCTGTACGTGCACCTCGCGACGACGTTCACGTCGCTCGCCGGCGTCGCCGTGCCGTTCTTCCAGGACTTCATCAAGGAGAGCCCGCCGGCCGAGCAGGAGCTGATTCACGACTCGCCGATCCTGCAGCCGTTCATCACCGACACCACGGCGCTGTTCGCCGAGCTCGAGCCGGGGTTCAAGACGCTGCCGCAGAGCTCGCCCGTCCTCGCCGAGACGTTCCTGCGCGGGATCCAGAACCTCCCCGGCACCTACCAGGGTCCCGACTCACTCAACAACCAGCTGACCGGCCTCGCGCAGACGCTGAAGAGCTACGGCGAGAACCCCGTCGTCCAGCAGGGCCTCGACCGGCTGACGCTGCTGGCCCAGAGCCTCGGTCCGCCGCTCGCGTTCCTGACTCCCGCGCAGACGACGTGCAACTACGTGACGCTCTTCCTGCGCAACACCGCGAGCCTGCTGTCCGATCCCGTCGCGACCGGCACGCGGCTGCGCTTCAACGTCGTCGCGATCGACGATGTCCCCGGCGTCGAGTCGGTGCCCTCGCAGAAGCCGTTCCTGCAGGCCGACACCAGCCAGCTCGATGCGCACGGTCCGCTGCACGTGAACCCGTATCCGAACACCGACGCGCCCGGCGAGGAGCCCGAGTGCGCGGCCGGCAATGAGCCCTACTCGGATACGCACGCGACGATCGGCAACCCGACCGAGAACGTCGGGACCAAGACCGAGATCACGCACAGGAGCGGAGGCTCATGAGGCGCCGCTCCCGTGTCAGCAAGTTCGTCGCCGGGATCCTCGGCGTGCTCTTCGTCGTGGTCATCTGCTACCTGGTGTTCGGCGGATCGCTGCCGTTCTCGGGCGCCCCGTACCAGCTGAAGGCAGTGTTCACCAGCCAGACGCAGCTGCACATCCCGTCCGAAGTGCGTACCGCGGGCGTGAAGGTCGGCGAGGTCGTGTCGGTCGAGCGGGTGAAGAACCAGAGCCCGTCGAACGACGTCGCAGTCGTGACGATGGACATCCAGAACAACGGCCTGCCGATCCACGCCAACGCGACCGTCAACATCCGTCCGCGGATCTTCCTCGAAGGGAACTTCTACGTCGATCTGATGCCCGGGACGCCGGGCGCGCCGGTGCTGTCATCCGGCTCGACGCTGCCCGCGCCCCAGACCTCCGGTCCCGTTCAGATCGATCGCGTCCTGAACGCGCTCACATCCGACTCGCGCGCGAACCTTCAGACGCTCCTGCAGGGAATCGGCGGAGCGCTGAACATCCCCGGTCCGGCGTATCAGGACGCAAGCCAGGACCCGATCGTCCGCGGGCTGACCGGCGGCCAGGCCCTCAACCTCTCGCTCAAGTACTCGGTCGACGCATTCCGGGCCTCGTCGATGGTCAACCAGGCGCTGCTCGGGCTCCGGCCGGGCGACCTCTCCGGCGTGGTCAAGGGCAACGAGCAGGTCTTCAGCGCGCTGTCGGCGAGCGGTCAGCAGCTACCGGCCTTCGTCGACTCGTTCAACACCACGATGGCGGCGCTCGCGTCGCGCCAGCAGCAGCTGAGCGAGACGATCGCACTGCTGCCGCCGTGGCTGCAGGCGACCGATCGTCTGCTGGTCCCGCTGAACGCGTCGTTCGAGCCGACCAAGGAGTTCGCACGCGCGCTGCTCCCGGGCGTCAAGCAGCTCGATCCGACGATCGGCACCGCGCTGCCGTGGCTGCAGCAGTCGATCGACCTGATGTCGAACAAGTACCTCGGCGGGCTGCTGGAGGACCTGACGCCCGCGGTCCAGAACACGTCCGCCGCGCTGACCGCGACCGAGGAGCTGCTGACTCAGGGGAACCTGTTCGCCAAGTGCTTCACCCACAACATCATTCCCGCGGGCAACGAGGTGATCAAGGATCCGCCCGGCGACAGCACCGGTGAGCCGGTCTACCGGGAGTTCTTCCAGAGCTCGGTCGGGCTCGCCGGGTCGGCGCAGAACTTCGACGGCAACGGGCGGTACATGCGGGCGTCGGCCGGCGGCGGCGACATCCGCTTCCAGACGAGCTCGATCCGCGGCGCCGGTCCGCTGTTCGCCAACGCGGTACTCCCGCTCGTCGGCACCCGGCCGGCTTATCCGGGTCAGGCCCCGCCAATCGTCGAGAACGTCCCCTGCTACAAGAACGCGGCCCCCGACCTCAACAGGGTGACCACGGGAGGGCCGCCGTGAGACGCGCGATCCGGATCCACCGCCGCGACTTCATCGCGATCATCGTCCTGGTCGTGCTGGCGGCCGTCGTCAGCGGCTACATCTTCGCCCACCAGCCGTCGTTCTCGGGGATCTTCGGCCTGTTCAGCAAGAGCTACTACACCGTCAACGCGCAGTTCGCGCAGGCGTCGGCCGTCACATCCGGGCAGGGACAGAGCATCGACATCGCCGGCGTCCAGGTCGGCCTCGTCGGTGGCGTGACCGTCGAGAACGGGCGCGCGGTCGTGAAGATGAACATCTACAAGAAGTACCAGCCGATCTATCGGAACGCGACCGTCCTGCTACGTCCGCGGACACCGCTGAAGGACATGTACCTGGAGCTCGACCCGGGGACCGAGGGCTCCGGCGCGATACCCAACGGCGGC
This sequence comes from uncultured Solirubrobacterales bacterium, assembly GCA_963770735.1. Lineage (GTDB taxonomy): Bacteria > Actinomycetota > Thermoleophilia > Solirubrobacterales > Solirubrobacteraceae > Palsa-465. Next base: position 390,572 of record CAVYRB010000005.1, read on the forward strand.
ACCCTCGGAGCGGGAGCGACGAACCCCGATGTCGACTTCTCCGAGATCCTCTCGTCGCTCGACACCGACACCCGCGACTACCTGCTGCTGCTGCTCGCGGGCGGCGCGCAGGCGTTCAAGAACCCGGGCAATCCGGGACCGTTGCCCAGCCCCGGCGCGGTCGCGGACCTGCGCGGGGTCTTCCAGCGGTTCGCGCCGCTCAACCGTGACACGGCCACGTTCACGAGTCTGCTCGCGGAGCGCACGCGGAACATCCGGCGGTCGATCAACGGCCTGCGCAAGGTGACCGAGACGCTCGGCAGCGTCCAGGGCCCGCTGACGTCGCTGATCAACTCATCGAACACGAACTTCCAGGCGATCGCCTCCCAGCAGCGACAGGTGCAGGACGCGCTGACGTTGTTGCCGGGGACGCTCCAGCAGTCGATCACGACCTTCAACAAGCTCGTCCCGTTCGCGGTCGCCTCCGAGCAGTCGTCCCGGGCACTGATCCCGTGGGCTAAGGCGCTGGGCCCGGCGCTGGTCGCCTCTCGCCCGCTGTTCAAGCAGACGACGCCGGTGATCAAGAACCAGCTGAAGCCGTTCACCGTTGAGGTGAAACCGGTCGCGCAGATCCTCGCGCCGGCCTCGAAGGCGCTGGCCGAGTCGACGCCGCCACTGTCGCGTTCGCTCGGCGTGCTCAACACGCTGTTCAACACGCTCGCCCACCAGCCCGGCGGCAGCGAGCAGGGTTACCTGTTCTGGGCTTCGTGGCTGAGTCACATCGCCTCGAGCCTGACCAGCCAGCAGGATGCTCAGGGCCCGATCGTCCGCGGCACGTACATGGCCGCCTGCTCGGAGCTGCAGCTGTTCCAGACCTCGCTCGAGCAGTCCGTGCCCGCGATCGGCAATCTGCTCGCGCTGCTCAACGCACCGATCTACACCTCGGTGCCGAACTGGAACACCACGACTGGGGCCTGCACCGGATGAACAAGCAAGCCCCGAGCCCAGCCCGGATCTTCACGATGCTCGCATTCGCTGGCTCGTGCATCGGATTGTTGATCTTCCTTTGGATTTCGTTCGGCGGCGCGACTCCGTTCGCTCCCCTGGGTTATAGGGTCAATGCCCAGTTCAATCAGGCGATCCTGCTGGGTGCGCAGTCCGATGTGCGCATCTCTGGGGTGAGCGTCGGCAAGGTCGAAAGCGTGGGGCTCGACAAGCAGACAGGACTCACGAAGGCGGTGATCCAGATCAACGCGCCGTACGCGCCGCTGCCGGCAAACACCAGGGCGATCCTGCGCGCGAAGTCGCTGCTCGGTGAGACCTACGTGCAGCTGACGCCGGGCAACCGCAACGGCCCGCACATCCCCGACGGCGGCGCGATCCCGCAGACGTCGATCTCGCCGACCGTGCAGCTCGACCAGATCCTGTCGACGTTCGATCCGAAGACGCGGCGCGACTTCCAGATCTGGCAGCAGCAGCAGGGAATCGCGCTGACCGGCCGCGGCCAGCAGCTCAACGCCGCGATCGCCCAGCTGTTCCCGTTCGCGACCAACGTCGACCGGGTGCTGTCCGTGCTCAACCGCGACAGCGCGTCGACCACCACCTTCCTACACGACACGGGCGTCGTGTTCTCCTCGCTCAGCGCCTCGCCGTCGCAGCTGCAGGCCTTCATCCGGAACTCGAACGCCACGTTCGCGGCGACCGCTGCGCAGAACGTCGCGCTGGCGAACACGATCAGGGCGTTCCCGCCCTTCCTGATCCAGGCCCGCTCGACGCTTCACCGGCTGACCCAGTTCGCGGTGACGACGAAGCCGCTGATCGACGAGTTCCGGCCCGCGGCCCGGCAGCTCAGCCCCGCGCTCGAGAAGACCGTGACGCTCGCGCCCGAGCTGCTGAGGCTGATGGAGTCGCTCGGGCCCGAGCCGCAACCCGGGCTGGTCGCGGCGGCGAAGACCGGGATCCCCGCGCTCGAGAAGTTCCTCAACCAGCTCACGCCGTTCCTCCACCGCGCGAAGCCGTACCTGGGCGGGCTGATCCCGGTGATCGACTACGTCAACACCTACCGGCGCGAGGTTGCGGCGTTCTTCGGCAACGGCACCGCGTCGACCCAGGCGACCGGCGCCAACCTCGCGCAGACCACGTCGCTGCACTACCTCCGGATCGCGAACCCGGTCAACCCGGAGGTCGTTACCTCCTATCAAACGCGACTCGACTCGAACCGCGGCAACCCCTACATGGCGGTGGGTGGATACAACTCGCTGCTAACAGGCCTTCACGTCTTCGCCCCGAACCTGTGCACGAGCAATCCACAGCCGACGATCGGACCGACGATCTCGGCCGACCTCGTCACCGCGCTCAAACAGGCCTACTACACGATCAACCCCAGCGGGCCACCGTGCAAGTCACAGCCCGCGCTTGGGACCTTGCTTCCGCCGCCTCTGCGGCAGTCCCAGACCTTCCCGCACCTGCAAGCAATCCCATGAGCACGGCCGGCTCTGTTCGAATACACCATCGTCGAAACCCCTAGAAGGAGGAGTCACTTGCGACGAATCATCATCATCGGGACGGCCGTAGCCTGTCTCGTTGGCGCCGCCGCAGCGTACGCGGCGTACAACAACTACCAGGGAACGACTCTCAAGTTCAATCCGAGCGCGGCCGGAAGTAAGAAGAAGCCGGTTGGCCTCGGGATGACTGAGACTCTCAAGGCAGGCGCGCCGAGCGGCGACCGTGTGGCGCCACTGAAGGACCTCAAGGTAACGCTCTACGGCGTCAAGCTCGATGCCGGCAACCTGCCGACGTGTAGCGATGCCAAGATCGAGAAGAACAAGACCAGTCCGCTTGGCGGGTGCTCGGCGGGTTCCAAGATCGGCAACGGATCAACCACCGCCCTGCTCGGTCCCGCGAGCGATCAGACCGCCAAGGGGACCCCGTGCTCGCCGCGGATTAACGTGTTCAACGGCGGCCCGAAGACTCAGGTGTTCTACTTCTACACCACGAGTGCGACTCAGTGCGGCGGCCTGACCACGGGCGCGACGGCGCCGTTCGACGGGCATATCTCGTACCACAACGGGAACGCGGTTGTAGACATTCCGCAGCCGCCCGACATCTCGACCAAGGTCGCGGGTCAGCCGGGCCTGTGGAGCTCGCTGATCTCCCAGACCGTCGTGTACCCCAAGAAGGTCAACGGCAAGGGCTACATGGTTGGCGTCGGCTGCAAGAGCGGCAAGCGCGCCTGGTCGATCACGTACAAGTCCCAGGACTACTCGAGCGAGGGTGGAGGCACCGAGACCTCGACAATCTCGGGGAAGGCACCCTGTTGAGCTAGAAGTCAGGCTCGCGTCACCGCGCCACCCGGAGCCTCGGCTCCGGGTGGCGCGGGCGCGTTAATGGTCGGTCTCGCCAGCCGGATTCTTCGAAACTCCTTCGGTACCAAAGCATCTCGGTGGTGTTCTTATTTGCACACCCCTGTGAACCTGAAGGAGCAACACTTGAAACGGATAGTGATGATCGGGACGGCGCTGGCCGTCCTTGTGGGCGCGACCGGAGCGTACGCGGCCTACAACACCTACGCCGGGACCACCACCAAGGTCTCCAAGGGCGTCGGCACCCCCAAAAAGCCGGTCGGCCTCAGCATGGTCCAGACGCTGAACGCGAGCGCACCGAGCGGTGAGCGCGCGGCGCCGCTGACGAATATCAAGACGACGCTGTACGGCGTCAAGCTCGACGCCGGCAAGCTCCCGGTCTGCACCGACGCCAAGATCCTCCAGAACAAGATCAGCCCCACCGGCGCTTGTCCGAAGGGGTCGCTGATCGCCACCGGCTCGGTCCAGGCGCGACTCGGATCGGGCAGCGACAACATGTCCCCCGGGACGCCGTGCAACCCGCATCTGAACGTCTTCAACGGCGGGCCGAACAGGCAGGTGTTCTACTTCTTCACGAAGAGCGCCATGGACTGCGGTGGCCTCGCGACGGGCTCGACCGCCCCGTTCGACGGCCACATCTCGTACAAGAACGGCAGCGTGGTCGTCAACATCCCCCAGCCCACGGACATCTCGACGAAGGTGGCGGGTCAGCCGAACCTCTTCAGCTCGCTGGTCCACGAGGTGCTGAGCTACCCGAAGACGGTGGCCGGCAAGGGCTACATGGTCGGCGTCGGCTGCAAGGCCCACAAGCGGCCGTGGACGGCGACGTTCACCTCCCACACCTACACCGGCGGTAGCGAGACCTCGATGGTCTCTGGCACCACCGCCTGCTGAGCCGGAAGTCGTAACGCGTAATTCAACGCCACCCGGGGCCACTGCCCCGGGTGGCGTTCGCGCGTTGGGGGGCGGCACCCATCGACAAACCGCGGGGCGAGCTTTAGGCTCAGAGGTTCATCGCGAATCCGTTCCGTCCCGCAAGGAGGTCGGTCGATGCGAGTCGACGTCAAGGGCCGCAATCTCCCCGTTTCCGAGGAAATCCGCGAGCACGTCAACAAGCGATTTCGCAAGATCGAGCGGCAGGTCTCGGACCTGGCCGAGCTCGAGGTGGAGGTGCTGGAGGAGCGCAACCCGGCGATCGCGGATTCCGAGGTGGCCGAGGCGACCCTCCATCTGAAGGGTGTGACGCTCCGGGCGCGCGCCGCCTCGCCGGACATCATGCACTCGATCAACCTCGTCAGCGACGAGCTCTCCCGGCAGGTCAAGCGCCACCGCGAGAAGCGCCGGGGGCGGCGCGAGGCTCGCGCCGCGGCGGCGTCTGGGGCGCCCGGCGCGGTCCCGGAAACGCCCGACGGCGAGGTGGTTGTCGAGGGCGAGTTGATCTGAGCGGAGAGGCTCCGCCGGAGGCCTCCGCGGCGGCCTGATCGGCCCTCGAACGGCCCTGACCCCACTGCTACGCTAGGCCCCATGTCCTTCCTGGACCGCGCGCTTCGCATGGGCGAGGCGAAGAAGTTCAAGTCATATGAACAGCGCGTCGGGCGGATCAATCTGTTCGAGGAGGAGCTCGAGCTCGAGAGCGACGAGGAGCTCCGCGAGCGGATGGATGCCCTGCGTGAGCGGGCTCGCGACGGCGAGAGCCTCGACGACCTGATGTACGAGTGCTTCGCGATCGTCCGCGAGGCCGGCAAGCGCACGATGGGCATGCGCCACTTCGACGTCCAGATGATCGGCGGGATGGTGCTCCATGATGGCTCGATCGCCGAGATGAAGACCGGCGAGGGCAAGACCCTCACGGCAACGTTGCCCGTCGTTCTCAACTCTTTGGGCGGTCGCGGGGTCCATGTCGTGACCGTCAACGACTACCTGGCCCGCCGCGACGCGACGTGGATGAGTCCGATCTACGACCTGCTCGGCGTCACGGTCGGCGTGCTGCAGAACATGCAGCCCTACGAGGAGAAGCGCGACGCCTACGCGTGCGACGTCACGTACGGGACGAACTCCGAGTTCGGGTTCGACTACCTCCGAGACAACATGGCGACGACGCTCGAGGAGAAGGTCCAGCACGGCGGGCGGGAGAAGCCCGAGGAGGGCAAGTCGCCCTACCACACCTTCGCGATCGTCGATGAGGTCGACAACATCCTGATCGACGAGGCGCGGACGCCGCTGATCATCTCCGGCGCGCCCGAGCAGGCGGCCGACGCCTACGTGCGCTTCGCGCAGCTAGCGCGGCAGCTGCAGCCGGGCAAGACGCCGGAGGGGATGGATCCGCGATCGAAGAAGCAGTTCGTCGCCGACTTCGACTACGAGTTCGAGGAGAAGCACAAGACCGTGTCGGTGACCGAGCAGGGGGTTGCGAAGGCCGAGCGCTTCCTCGGGATCGACCACCTCTACCGCGCCGAGAACGGGCCGCTCGTCAATCACCTGATCCAGGCGCTCAAGGCCGAGTCGCTCTACAAGCGCGACGACGACTACGCCGTGATCGACGGCGAGGTGAAGATCGTCGACGAGTTCACCGGCCGGATCCTCGAGGGCCGGCGCTGGTCGGAGGGCCTGCACCAGGCCGTCGAGGCGAAGGAGGGCGTCCGGATCCAGGAGGAGAACCAGACGCTCGCGACGATCACGCTGCAGAACTACTTCCGGATGTACGACAAGCTCGCTGGCATGACCGGTACGGCGATCACCGAGGCCAACGAGTTCATGAAGATCTACGAGCTGCCGGTGGTCCAGATCCCGACCAACAGGGAGATGGTCCGCAAGGACCACAACGACCAGGTCTACAAGACCAAGGACGGCAAGTGGAACGCCGTCGTCAACGAGATCCAGATGCGCAACGAGGCGGGGCAGCCGGTGCTCGTGGGCACGATCTCGGTCGAGGTCTCGGAGCTGCTTTCGGCCCAGCTCAAGCGCCGGGGAATCGACCACAGCGTGCTGAACGCGAAGCCCGAGTTCGCAGAGCGTGAGGGCGAGACGATCGCGGAGGCGGGTCGTCCCGGCGCCGTCACGATCGCGACGAACATGGCGGGCCGCGGCGTCGACATCAAGCTTGGCGGCAACGAGGAGCACCTCGCGGGGCTCGAGGTCGCGAAGCTTGGATTGAAGGCCGGCGACCCCGACTACGACGAGCACCTCGAGAAGGTCCTGCCGGCAATCCGGGAACGGGTCGAGCAGGCGCGCGAGCAGGTGCTCGAGGCCGGCGGTTTGTTCATCCTCGGCACCGAGCGCCACGAGTCGCGTCGGATCGACAACCAGCTGCGCGGGCGCTCAGGGCGCCAGGGCGACCCCGGCGAGTCGCGCTTCTTCTTGAGCGCCCAGGACGACCTCGTGCGGCTGTTCGCGGGCGAGCGGATCTACAAGATCCTCGACCGACTCGGGACGACCGACGACGAGGGGAACGAGGAGCCGATCGAGGCGGGAATGCTCTCCAAGCAGATCGAGAAGGCGCAGAAGAAGGTCGAGGAGCAGCACTTCCTGATGCGCAAGCACACGCTCGAGTACGACGACGTGCTCAACCAGCAGCGCGAGGTGATTTACCGCTATCGCGACGAGATCCTCGAGGGCCGCGACATGAGCGACGCCTCCCGCGAGGAGGTCGGCAACCTGATCGAGCGGATGGTCGAGGAGTACACCGAGGGCGACTTCGTCGACGACTGGGATGTAGAGGGCCTGCTGCGGCGGATGCAGGAGATCCTCCCGGAGAGCTCGGTGGTCGACGAGATCGACCCCCGCACCGCCGATCGCGAGGACCTGGTCCACACGCTGCAGACCGAGGCCTCGGCCCAATACGAGCGCCGCGAGCAGGAGCTCGGCGACGAGCTGATGCGTGCCCTGGAGCGGTTCCTGCTGCTGCAGATCATCGATCAGCGGTGGAAGGAGCACCTGTACGACATGGACTACCTGCGCGAGGGGATCCACCTCCGCGGGTTTGCGCAGATCGAACCGCTGGTCGCCTACAAGAACGAGGCGTATGAGCTGTTCCGCGACCTGATGAACTCGATCTGGGCCGACTTCGCGCAGATGGTGTTCCACGTCCAGGTCACGCCGATGGACGAGAACGGCCAACCGATCGCCCCCCCGGGTGAGCCCAGCCCCGTCTCGCGTCCGAGCGCATCCTCGAGCTCCTCGACCGGCGGCGGCCGCGTGACGTACTCGGGCGGCGGCGCGCCGGCGGGCGCTCTGGCGATGGCTGCGGCGGCCGGCAGCGCCGGCGTCGAGCAGGGCTATGCCACGGGGGAGGAGGAGCTCGAGCCACTACCCCACGTCGAGCAGCGCCGCGTCGACGAGACCGAGCAAATCGGGCGCAACGACCCGTGCTGGTGCGGGAGCGGCAAGAAGTTCAAGAGGTGCCACGGGGCGTAGGGGGCGCGGGGCGGGGGCTCCATCGCTGCGGGGTCGAGAGGCGGACTTTGCTTCTCAACTCCCGTATCGGAGTCCAGAAGCATCGTTGTCGTGGAGCGGGCGGCCGTCGCGCACAACTTTGTGGGCGAAGGCTCGTTCTCGCAGGTGTGCGACGTGTTGGGGTGATCGCGGTCTTCGGGGTCTGGTTGGCGGTTAGTTCGGCCGCGAGCGCCGCGTTCCCGGGGCGGAACGGACTGCTCGCGGTGCAGCCGCTGCACGGCAATGGCATCGTGCTTGCAGGTGCCGACGGCCACGGCCAACACCGAATCTGTACGAAGGTGTCGGTATGCGGCCACCCGGTCCGTCCCCGCTTCTCACCGGATGGACGGTCGATCGTGTTCGCGGGACCGGCGGTCCGGATCGTCGGGACGGACGGGAGCTGCCAGAACTGCAGCTTCGGGGCGGCCCGGAACCCGGCCTTCCTGCCAGGCGGGACGCTCGTGAGCTTCGTCTCGCCCGCGGCGATCGGAACGGCCGTCGAGATCGACAGCATCGTCGGCGTGCGGCGGGGGACGCTGCCGTACTCGAAGAGCCTCGGGTACTCGTATCCCTCCGATGCCGTCTGGGCGCCGAGGGGAGCGCTCGCCGAGGTGGCCGGTGGCCGGGTGCTGGCGGGCCCGGCCGGCGCCCTGCGCCGGATTGGAACCGGCGCCGCGCCGTCGTGGTCCCCCGACGGGTCGCGGATCGCGCTCGTGCGCCGCGGATGGATCACGGTCGTGCGCGTGGCCGATGGACGGGGACGCCGCGTGGCTCCCGGATCGGCGCCCGCGTTCTCGCCCGACGGACGGTCGATCGCGTTCGTGGACGGACGACACCGCGTCGAGGTGGTGGCGGCGTCAGGCGGTCGGCCACGTCCGGTCGGGCGCGTCGAGGGCTTGGCGGTGGACTGGCAGCCGCTGGTTTCGCGCCCGCCCACGTGCGTGCCACCGGCCGGCTCTCAAGTGATCGCCAGATCGCCGCAGGCGGTGATCACGAGCAACGTCACACAAGATCCCTCCGGCGGCGACTCGATCATCGGCTGTCTGCTGACGAGCGGGCGCGAGCGGCTGCTGGAGGTCATCCCCTCGACCGACCCTCAGTCCAGCGTCGTCGCAGGGACAAGCGGAAACTACGCCGGCGTCGCGACAAACCAGTCCGACAGGTACGGAAACCTGTACGACTCGACCAGCGTCTTCGACCTCCGCACCGGCCGGCGCGCGGGCTTTGGCGGCGAGACGTACTCGTGTGAGACATTCGAGCAGGTCTGCGGCGACATCGCCCAGGTCGTCGTCGGCGCCGGGGGCGTCTCCGCCGTGCACTTCGATGCGTGGAGGGACCCTTTCTGGATTTCGGTGTCCTGCGCGCCGCAAGCGTCGATGTGCCTGGCGAACGGGCTGCGGAACGTCTCGTCCACCGATCCGGGTCAGGCCCCCTGGGTCTCGATGCCGTTCCAAGACGCCACCGGGTTGGCGTGCGCGTCGACGTCGCTCTGCGTCGCGATCGCGGGTTCGACGATCTACACATCGACGAATGCGACGGCGGCGTCGCCGAGCTGGACCCCCGCACAGCTCCCGAACATCGGGATCACCCAGGCGTCGTGCCCGTCCACGAACTTGTGCCTCCTCGCCACGGCATGGGGCAACGTGTGGTGGTCCACGGACCCGACCGTGGGGACCGCGGCGTGGTCGAGCGAGGACATTGACAGCGACATCGCGATCAACGCGATCGCCTGCCCGTCGACGACCGAATGCGTCGCGATGGACGAGTACGGGCGTGCGATCAGCACCAGCGATCCGACTGGCAGTGCGCACGGATGGCAGGTCCGCCAGGTCTTCAACTCCGCGGGTGCGAACCCGGCGATCTCCTGCCCGTCGACGACGCTCTGCGTCGCTGCGCAGTCGTCCTCGTACCTCAACGAGAACAGCGGATCTTTCGCGGTCACGACCGACCCCACGTCCGGCCAGTGGACGACCTCGACCGCTCCGGATCGACCGAGCAGCGTCGACTGCCCGTCCGTATCGCTGTGTGTCGCCATCGGCAAGAAGGTGATCGTGTCGACTGATCCGGCATCCGGGCGCTGGAGCAGCTACACGATCCCGGGACTCAACACCCCTTCCAGCGTCAGCTGCCTCTCGTCTGGGGAATGCGTGGTCGGAGGAGACACGGCGGGATTTGTGTTCGTCTCGAGCAACCCGGCGGGCGGCGCGAGCACGTGGAAGCGGGTCCTTGCCGAGCCGGTGTCCTGCGGCGAGGAGGGCGTGATGTGCGGCACCGAGCAGATCATCGCCTCCGACCGGACCGGCGTCCACACGCTCGACTCGAGCACCGCCTTCGAAGCTCAGACGGGCCCGCAGCTGACCGACCTGACCCTCACCGGCCACACCCTCACCTGGAACGACCACGGGTCCCCCAAGACCGCCAGCCTGACGCCGTAAACCCCGCCGATGACCTTTCCGGCCGGACCCGGTCTTAGCTTTAGACCGCGATGCCCCCCACAGCCGACACCGCCATCCGCGAGCTCGACAATCGCACCACCGACGGCATCGACGTGAAGCTGCTCTGGAGCGCCAAGACGGATCGTGTCTGGATCGACGTGCAGGACGACAGCGGGGGTCGCTCGTTCGAGCTCGACGTCGATCCCGGCGACGCGCTCGAGGCGTTCCGGCACCCGTTCGCGTACGCGACATGAGCGACGCGACGATCGCGCGGGTCGGCGCCGACGACCTCGGCGACCTGCTGCCGCTGATGCGCGGCTACTGCGACTTCTACGAGGTCGATCCGAGCGACGAGGGCCTGATCGCGCTCTCGAGAGCCCTGATCGGCGACCCCGAATGCGAGGGCCTGCAGCTGATCGCACGGAACCCAGAGGACGGGAACGCGGTCGGCTTCGCGACGATCTACTGGACTTGGTCGACCTCCGACGCCGCCCGGATCGGCGTGATGAACGACCTGTTCGTCGCCGAATCCGCGCGCGGCGGCGGGACCGCGGAGCGGCTGATCGAGGCCTGCCGGGCGGAGTGCGCCCGTCGCGGCGCCCGGCGGCTGACGTGGCAGACCGCGCCCGACAACGCTCGCGCCCAGGCGGTCTACGACCGCGTCGGCGCGACCCGGGAGCAGTGGGTCGACTACTGGCTGGCGGCCTAGGCGGGTCTAGCGGCCTCGTGCGATGAGGCCATCTCGCTGAGCGCCTGAGCGCGCTCGTCGCGGGTCAGGGCGTCGATGAACACGACCGCGACGCCGATCCCGAACACGAGGAACTCGAGCAGGCACATCGCCGCGCCCGCCAGCCGCTGGTCGGTGACGGCGGTCATCCCGTAGGCGTGCGGTCCCGTCGCGTACAGCGAGTAGAGGCTGGTCCCGAGCCACGTCAGTGGCAGGCACACCGCGGCGCTCGCGAGCCGCGAGAACCCGAGGTACGCGAGCCGGATCATGCCGGGCTCGCGGCGCTCGGTCGGCAGCGGCGTGATGATCAGCCACCACAGCGCCATGCCGGTGTAGAACAGCGTCACGTGCTCGACGACGTGCAGCAGCGCGTGCTGAGCGGTGAAGTCGAACACCGCCGGAATCGCCCAGAAGATGGTCGCGGCGAACCACGCGGGCAGCGCGACCCAGGGGTTGGTGGCGACGCCCCAGACCCGCCCGATCCAGCCGCGGTGGGCGAACCAGCGGAGCGCAGAGCGCGGCATGCCGAGCGGAAGGACCGGCGCGCGCAGCCCCAGGATCAGCAGCGGCGGGGCGATGTCGGCGATCAGCACGTGCTGGATCATGTGCGCCATCAGCAGCCACGAGTCGCCGATCGCGTCGATCGGCGAGTCGAGCGCGATGAACAGGACCGCGATCCCCGAGAAGTAGGGCAGCCAGTGGCCGGCGCCGACCGGCTTGCCGGTCCTGCGCTGTACGCGGCGCATCATCGACACGTACCACGTGGCGGCGGCCGCCAGCACGATCCAGAGCACCGGATCGAAGCTCCAACTTCCCCAACCGGGCGCGACGGGCATCGCCGGGAGGGTATCCCAATCCGGCCGCAGGGTGGCCCTATCCTCGCCTGATGCGCGCGGCCAGATACGTCGAGCGAGCGGCCTTGAAGATGCGCTGGGCGCTCGAGGACCATCGGCTGACCGCCGAGCAGCGGCGCGGGGTGCTCGGGCCGGCCCACCGACGGTGGGGCGAGCACTCCGCGAATGAGAACCGATCCCGGTGGAACGGCTGGGATTGGAGCTCACGAGGCGAGGAGTGGAACGCCTCAGAGGAGTGGAAGCTCGCGCTGATCGACGACGTGCTGAAGCGCTGGATCGGAGAGGGCGGCCCGGTGCTCGAGATCGGGCCGGGCGGAGGACGGTGGACCGAGGCGCTGGCCCCGCGCGCGTCGCGGCTGACGCTCGTGGACGTCAGCGAGCGCCCGCTCGAGCTCTGCCGGGAGCGCTTCCCCGACGCGAGCAACATCGCATACGTCCTAAGCCCCGGGAGCGCGCTGCCGGGGATCGGCGACCAGACGATCGATGCGGTCTGGTCCTTCGACGTCTTCGTCCACATCGCCCCGCTCGACCAGGCGCACTATCTCGCCGAAATCTCCCGGGTGCTCGCGCCGGGGGGCGTGGCGGTGATCCACCACGCCGACGGGCGCAACCGGGGCATGCTCCCCTCGCGGCAGGGCTGGCGCTCGCCGATGTCGCGGCGGCTGTTTGCGACCCTCGCCGGCGAGCGGAAGCTGAGCGTCGAACGCCAACTGGATGCCTGGGGGCCGGACCGCCGCTACGACCTCGCTCCCTTCGGCGACGCGATCACCGTGCTCCGTAAGCCCTAGCGGCAGCCGTGCGCTTTCATTGAGAGACGTGACGGATCCCCAACAGCTCCGCGTCTCAGACGAGCAGCGCGAGCGCGCCGCGCAGGCGCTGCGCGAGCACTTCGCGGCCGGCCGGATCACCGAGGACGAGCTCTCGCAGCGGGTCCAAGCGGTCTACGACGCCAGGACCGAGGCCGAGCTCGACGGGCAGCTGTCGGACCTGCCGAAGCTGCCGGCCACGCCACAGCAGCAGAAGGCCGAGCTGGTCGAACGCCGGCGCCACCTGCAGCGCCGCCTGATCCAGCAGACCGGCTGGAGCTTCGGCGGGTTCCTGGTGTGCACCGCGATCTGGCTGGCGACGGGCGCGCACGGCGCGTTCTGGCCGATCTTCGTCCTGATCTTCCCGGTGGTCGCGCTGCTGCGAAACGGCTGGATGCTGTACGGGCCCGACCCGCAGCTCGACCAGGTCGAGCGGGAGCTCGAACGGCAGCGCGACCGAGACTCTCGGCGCGAGGGGCGCCGGGAGTCGCGGCGCCGCTACCGCAGCTAGCCCTGCTTCACGTACCGGACGTGCTGCGGCGCGATCACGAACTTGATCCGCTCCTCGCCGGGCTGCCGGAACGGGTACTCGTCCTGGTCAATGTACTTCTTCGCGAGCGAGTTGATGTGCTCGTCGGCGTCGGTCGTCGAGCCCGTGGCGGTCCCACGGACCTCGACGAAGTGGTACGGGTTGCCGGACTCGAACACGACCACGGAGACGTGCGGATCGCGCTCGAGGTTGGTCGGCCACAGCCGCCCGATCGCGCTGTTGACGGCGATGTCATCGCCTTCGGCGCTGACCCACACGATCGTCGAGTGGATCGAGCCGTCCTTGTTCACGGTCGAGACGACCGCGTAGTTAGGGGCTGAAAGCAGCTCCTGGGGGCCTGAATCGGTGATGGAGGTCATAGCGGGACTGTTACCCCCCGTTGCTAGGGTTCAAATAGATGGCGAGCGTACATTCAGAGCCGCTTTCACAGCGCCTCGCGGCAATCCGGGAGCAGCTCAAGCTGCTCTCGGACTATCTTTGACGTCGCCACTCTGAGCGAGCGCGTCGCGGCGCTCGAGAACCAGATGGGGGAGGCGGGCTTCTGGGACGACCAGGAGCGCGCCGCACAGGTTGGCACCGAACACGCCCGCGCGACCAAGCGCCTGCAGCTCTACCGCGAGCTCGAGCGTGACGTCGAAGACCTCGAGCCGCTCGGCGAGCTCGCCGAGGAGGACCCCGAGATCGCCGGCGAGCTCGAGGACCAGATCGACTCGGTGCAGGACCGGCTCGACGAGCTCGAGGAGCAGCGACTGTTCTCCGGCAAGTACGACGCGGGCGACGCGCTCGTGACGATCAACGCGGGCGCCGGCGGGACCGACGCCCAGGACTGGGCCGAGATGGTGCTGCGGATGGAGATGCGCTGGGCCGAGAAACGCGGGTTCGCCGTCGAGCTGCTCGAGGTGTCGCCCGGGGAGGAGGCGGGGATCAAGTCCGCGACGTTCATCGTCAAGGGCGAGAACGCCTACGGCCTTTACGGCGGCGAGAAGGGAGTCCACCGGCTCGTGCGGCTGTCGCCGTTCGACGCGGCGCACCGCCGGCAGACGAGCTTCGCCGGGGCTCGAGGTGTCTCCGGTGGTCGACGCGGTCGATGACGTCGAGATCGACGACGACGACCTCCAGATCGACACCTACCGCGCGAGCGGCGCCGGCGGCCAGCACGTCAACAAGACCGACTCCGCGGTCAGGATCACGCACAAGCCGACCGGGATCGTCGTCCAGTGTCAGAACGAGCGGTCGCAGTCCTCGAACAAGGCCGAGGCGATGACGATGCTCCGCTCAAAGCTGCTCGAGCTCGAGGAGCGCCGCCGCCGCGAGGAGATCGCGAAGGAGAAGGGCGAGGCGCAGGACGTCAACTTCGGCTCGCAGATCCGCTCCTACGTCCTGCACCCTTACTCGATGGTCAAGGACCACCGGACCGGCTTCGAGGTCGGCGACGTCGCGCGCGTGCTCGACGGCGACCTCGACGGGTTCGCGCGCGCCTACCTGCACCGGGCGGCGAGCGACGGCAGCGGGGACGCACAATGACGGACGTAGCCCCGGCGACGGACGGGAGCGCCACCGGCGTCCCCGACCGATCGGGGACGCCCCCCTCGACGCAGCCGACCGCGCCGTACCTCGAGGCGATCACCGCCTACGGGTTCCGGGGCTCGACGCGCTTCCACATCCCGGGTCACAAGGGCGGTGAGGGCGCCGACCCCGGAATGCGGACCGCGTTCGGCGACCGGGCGCTGCTGCTCGACATCCCGCAGGACATCCAGGGAATCGACCTCGGGCCCTCGCCGACGCCGTACGAGCAGGCCGAGCAGCTCGCCGCACAGGCATACGGGGCCGAGCGCACATGGTTCTTGACCAACGGCGCGACGCAGGGCAACCACGCGCTCTGCCTCGCGCTCGCGCCGGCCGGGACACGGGTGGTTCTACAGCGCAACTCCCACGCGAGCATGGTCGATGGGCTGATCCTCTCGGGCGGCGTGCCGAGCTGGGTCGCCCCCGAGTACGACTCGGAGCTCGGGATGGCGCACGGCGTGACCCCGGACGCGCTCGCGCAGGCGCTCGCCCATAACCCCGACGCCCACGCTGCGTTCATCGTCTCGCCCACGTACTACGGCCTGGCGGCCGACGTCGAGGCGTGCGCTCGGGTGGCGCACGAGGCCGGCGCCGCGCTGATCGTCGACAACGCGTGGGGCGCCCACTTCGGCTTTCACCCGCGACTCCCAGCGTCGCCGATCGCGCTCGGTGCCGACGCGATGCTCGCGTCGACGCACAAGATCGTCGGCAGCCTCACGCAGTCCGCGATGCTGATGGTCGCGCCGACCGGGCGCGTCGACATCGGCGCGGTCGCGCGCGCCGTGCGGATCGTGCGCTCGACCAGCCCCAGCTCGTTGCTGATGGCCTCGCTCGACGCGGCCCGCCGGCAGCTGGCCGTTCACGGCGAGGCGCTGCTCGACCGCACGATCCGCGCCTCCTACGACGCCCGCGCCGCGATCGAATCCGTTTCGGGATGCTCGGTCGTCGGCGAGGGGCTCGTCGGGCGGCCAGGGATCGCGGGCTGGGACCCGCTGCGGATCGTGATCGACGTCCGCGGCACCGGCTGCACCGGATACGAGGTCGCGGCGGCGCTGCGCGCGTCGTTCGACATCTACGTCGAGCTCGCGACGCACGCGACGCTCGTGCTGGTCCTCGGGCTCGGCCAGACGGTCGATCCGCTGGAGCGGCTCTGGCACGACTTCGCCGAGACCGTCCGCGCGATCTCGAGACCGGGTCGGACGTCGGTGATCGCGCGGCCGCCGGTGACGCTCGAGCACGAGACCGCGATCCCGCCCCGCGAGGCGTTCCTCGGCGAGGCGGAGTCGGTGCCGGTCGACGAGGCGATCGGGAGGATCTCGGCCGAGAGCATCGCGGGCTACCCGCCCGGGGTGCCGACGCTGCTGCCGGGCGAGCGGATCACGCCGGAGGTGGTCGCCTACCTGCGCGAGCTGACCGCCGCGGGCGCGAGGCTGCACGGCGCGGCCGACCCGACGTTCCGGACCGTCAGGGTGCTGGCGTCGTGATCGAGGAGCTCGTCGCCCGCGCGCTGGCGGAGGACGTCGGCGCCGGGGACGCGACGACCGAGGCGACGGTTCCGCCCGACGCCCGCGCGCGCGGGCTGATCACGCAGAAGGCGCCCGGCGTGATGTTCGGAGTCGAGCTCGTCCAGGAGACGTTCCGGCAACTGGACCCCGGCGTCGGATTCGAGCTGATGGCCGAGGAGGGCCGGTGGCGCGAGGGCGGCGCGGCGCTCGAGCTCGAGGGCTCCGCGCGCGCGATCCTCACCGGCGAGCGCACCGCGCTCAACTTCCTGCAGCGACTCTCGGGGGTCGCGACGATGGCGGCGCGGGCGGTCCGGGCGGTCGAGGAGACCGACGTCGTGATCCTCGACACGCGCAAGACGACGCCGGGGCTGCGGGAGCTGGAGAAGGCGGCCGTCGCGGCGGGTGGCGCCCGCAACCACCGCGCCGGCCTCTACGACGCGATCCTGATCAAGGAGAACCACGCGGCGCTCGCGGGCGGCATCGGCGCGGCGGTGCGGCGCGCCCGCGAGCACGCGCCCGGGCTTCCGCTCGAGGTCGAGTGCCGCGACCTCGACGAGGTCGACGAGGCGCTCGCGGCGGGTGCGCCGCGGATTCTGCTCGACAACATGGGCCCCACCCAGCTCCGCGAGGCGGTCGAGCACGTCGCGGGGCGCGCGGAGCTCGAGGCGAGCGGCGGCGCCACGCTCGAGACGGTCGCCGAGCTCGCCAGGACGGGCGTCGACTTCATCTCCGTGGGCGCGCTGACCCACAGCGCGCCGGCGCTCGACTTCAGCCTGATTCTCGAACCGGCGGCCTAAACTCGAAGGCATGAACCTGCCGATGCTGGGCGCCACCGACGCGCCGATGATGCTCGAGAACATCCCGGCGCTCCAGGACGAGGTGCGGTCGCTTGCGCGGGAGCGCGACGCCGTGATCCTCGCTCACAACTACCAGCTGCCGGAGATCCAGCAGGTGGCCGATTACGTCGGCGATTCGCTCGGGCTCTCGCAGGCGGCGGCGGGGACGGAGGCGGAGGTGATCGTGTTCTGCGGCGTGCACTTCATGGCGGAGACCGCGTCGGTCCTGTGCCCGGACAAGCGGGTGCTGATCCCCGACCTCAAGGCGGGGTGCTCGCTCGCCGACTCGATCACGGCCGAGCAGCTGCGCGAGTGGAAGGCCAAGCACCCTGGCGCGATCGTCGTGATGTACGTCAACACGACCGCCGAGGTCAAGGCCGAGACCGATTACTGCTGCACCTCGGCGAACGCGGTCAAGGTCGTCGAGCACATCTTCCGCGAGCACGGCGAGGACGCCGAGATCCTGTTCGGCCCCGACATGTTCCTCGGCGCATACGTCGAGAAGACGCTCGGGCGCTCGCTGCACGTGTGGGACGGCGAATGCCACGTCCACGCTGGGATCCGGCCCGACGACATCTCGGCGGTCCGCGCCGCGCACCCGGGTGCCGACTTCCTGATCCACCCCGAGTGCGGGTGCTCGACGAGCGTGATGGAGTACGTCGCCGCCGGCGACGTCGACTCGCGGGGCGTGCACATGCTCTCGACCGGCGGGATGCTCAAGTACGCGCACGAGCACCACGGCGGCACCGCGATCGTTGCGACCGAGACCGGCATGCTCCACCCGCTGCGCGCGGCCGCGCCGGACACCGAGTTCATCGCGGCGAACGAGGCGGCCCACTGCCGGTTCATGAAGATGATCACGCTGCCGAAGCTCCGCGACTCGCTGCGCGACGGCGTCCACGAGGTCAAGGTCTCGCCCGAGACCGCCGACCGCGCCCGCCTCCCGATCGAGCGGATGGTGGGGATCAACTAGACGGCCGGCAGGATGCGTCTACACCGCGAGCAAGTCGACGCCGCTGTCGGCCGTAACGCGGACAGCGGGAAGCGACACCAACTTGCGCTCGAACTCCGCGGGCGTGTAGCAGTGCACGTCGGCGGCGGCGCCCATCTCGAGCGCGTCCCACAGCGCGCCCGCCTGGTAGACGCGCTCGAGCCACGGCATCCCGTCGTACGCGCTCGAGACGAGCACGAGCACGTATTCCGGCCCCCGCTCGCGCTGCGGCGGTGCTCCGCGTAGATCGGCGACGCGCGCGCCGCCGAGCATCGCGGTCTCGATCGGCCAGCGGTCGCCGACCCGGTCGAGGTAGCGCCGCAGCTCGCGGCGGTTCAGGTCGGTCGCGGCCTCCAAGGCCTCGGATTGTCGCCGCGCGGGAGCCCCCACGCAACGCTCAGTACCGCGCGATCGGGCCGACCATCCGGGTCAGGAGCTGGATCGAGGTCTCGTTGCTCGGCCCGTCAAGGAAGATCCCGAACGCGAGCGTGTGCCCGCCGAGGGCGTGGCAGTACCCGGCGAGGTTGGTGACGTAGTCGAGCGTTCCGGTCTTGGCGACGCACCGGCCCTGCGCCGCGGTCTTGACGCCGATCCGCCGCGTCGTCCCGTTGACGCCGAGGACCGGTAGCGAGTCGCGGAGCGTCTGCCCCGTCGGCGTCGAGTAGACGGAGCGGAGCAGGTCCACGATCTCGAGCGGATTTGACAAATCGGAGCGCGACAGGCCCGAGCCGTCGACGATCGTCGGGTGCACGCCGAACTCGGCCGCGGCGCTGGAGATCACCTCGGCGCCCGCCTTCGTGGTGCCGCCCGTGCCGTAGTGCGCGCCCAGCAACTTGGTGAGCATCTCCGCGTAGAAGTCGTCCGAAGGCACGTCCATCAGCTTCAGGACCGCCGCCATCGATGGTGACGTGACGACCGCGAGCTCGTGCGCCCCGGGCGGCGTCCCTGCGGTGAACGGCGCCGCCTTCGCCTTGATGTGGGCGCCCGCCATCGTCAGCGCGAGCTCCTTTGCCGCGAACGCGCTCGGGCTGAGCTTCCCGATCGTCGCGCCGTGGTCGTAGGTCAGCGCCGCGAGCTCGCCACCCATGTCGTTGATGTCGGGCGCGCCGCGGCTGTTGGGTCCGCCTCGCACGTTGTCGAACAGCGACGGATCGCCGATCACCCATCCCGTGACCTGGGAGATCCCGCGCTGCTGCAGCTGGTGGACGACATCGGACCCCGTCGGTCCTTGCCCCTGCTCCCAGACGCGGTTGAAGGCGCCGTCGCCAAACGTCGGGTCCCCGCCGCCGCGGAGGTAGAGGTTCCCGTGCCACACGCCGCCCGAGCCGAGATGCCCGGAGCCGAGCAGCGTCGTGTGGATCTTGGCCCACGGGCCGATCTCCGTCAGTACCGCGACGCTCGTGTAGAGCTTCTCCACCGATGCCGGCGGCCGCTTGACCTTCGCCTTGTACGCGAACAGCAGCTGGTGGGAGGTGATGTCGTAGACGACCGCGCCCGTGTTCGGGCCGGCGGCTCGCAGCGGCACCATCAGCGAGCGCCCGAGCGCGAGCTGGGCGGGGCCCGCGGGCGGCGCGTGCGGGCGCGGGCGCTTGGCGGTGCTGTGCGCCGTCGTCGCCGGCGGCGACGCCGACGACGCGTGCTGCGTGGCGACATGCGAGGCCGCGCCGCAGCCTCCGATCACGATTCCTGCCAGGCCCCCAACCGCGATGCCCCGGGTCAGGCCGATTCTAACTCCTCCGCTGTCTGGGGACCGACGCACGCGACCGACAGCTGGTCCGGTACGGCGGCGGCCACCTCGACCACCCGCTCGAACGGGACCTCGTCGATCAGGCCGATCGCCAGGTCGGGATCGACGTCTTCGTCGTAGACGATCGCCTGCTGGGCGGCATAGCGCGCGACGGCGCCGCTGTTCTCGAACGCGATCGCGCGGGCGCCGGCGGCGTACGCGCGGGCGCGCTCGACCTCCTCGACCGTCGGCCCCTGCTCGCGCAGCTCGGTCACGATCTCCTTCATCCGCACGTAGGCCTCGACCGCCTTGCTCGAGTCGAGCCCGGCGGACAGCTGCAGGACCGGAACATCCGCGTAAGCATGAGCCGTGGAGTGGACGGAGTAAGCGAGACCGCGCTGCTCGCGGATCTCGTCGAACAGTCGCGACGCCATCGACCCCCCGAGCAGCGTCGAGTAGATCTGGAGCGCGGCGCGGTCGCGCTGGTCGGAGATCTCGACACGAGGCCGGTACGACATCCGCAGGTGGGACTGGTTCGAGTCGCGCTCGCGTACGAGCACGCGGGGCTCGGTCGGCGGGGCGGGGTCGAACGGGGCCGGCTCGGGCCGCTCCGGAAAGCGCTCGAACAGCTGCTCGAGCTCCCCGTCGCCGTCGAGCGAGTCGAGGTTGCCGACGACGAATGCGCCGCCGTCGACCGGCGACCAGCGCCGGTCGCGGAACGCCACGATCCCCTCGCGCGTGAACAGATCGCGGATGTGCTCGTCGGACCCGAGCACGGGCCGGCCGAGCGGGTGGTTGCCGAACACCGCCTCGTCGATCAGGTGCTCTGCCATCACCGCCGGCTGGTCGTTCGCGCGCGCGATCTCCTGGACGACGACGCCGCGCTCGCGCTCGAGCTCGTCGGGATCGATCCGGGGGCGCGCGACGAAGTCCGTCAGCAGGTCAGCCGCTTCGAGCGCGCGCTCCGCGCGCGAGGTGATGTGGAACGCGACCAGGTCGTGGCTGGTGTACGCGTTCAGCACCGCCCCGATCGACTCGGCGGCCTGGTTGACGTCGCGGTAGGTCGCGTACTTCTCGCCGCCCTTGAAGACGAGGTGCTCGAGGAAGTGCGCCATCCCGTTCTCCTCGGGCCGCTCGCTTCGCGCCCCGGCGTCGAACGCGACCAAGACCGTCACGGAACGCGTTCCAGGAACGGCGATCCTGTAAAGCGGCAGCCCGTTCGGCAGGGCGGTTCGAGTGATCGAGGCCACGACTCAGAACGGTAGCGGTCCGGCCCGCCGCCACCGGGAGGCGATTCTGCAAATCCCGTTGCAGAGGGCGTTTTCGGGCGCGCCGGCCAAGGTCGGCCGCTACTGTGCCCGACCGATGGCTACCTCCTCATCCAGGCACAGGAGTCGCTCGCGAGTCGCCCCGTCGCGCGCGGCAGGGCCCGTCGCGGCCCCGCGTGCGAACAAGCAGGACGCCGGGGCGGCGCCCGCCGGACCGCCGATGATCGAGTTCCGTGGCGTCTCCAAGCGCTACGCGCGTGACATCGGACTCGACCAGGCGACGTTCGCGGTCGACCGCGGCGACTTCGTGTTCCTTGTCGGCTCGACCGGCTCGGGCAAGTCGACCGTGATGAAGCTCCTGATCAAGGAGATCGACCCGACCGAGGGGACGATCCGTGTCGCCGCGCACGACCTCGGCGATGTAACCCGCAAGAAGGTCCCGTTCTACCGGCGAAACATCGGGGTCGTGTTTCAGGACTTCAAGCTGCTTCCGAACCGCACGGTGTACGAGAACGTCGCGTACGCGCTGCAGGTCACGGGATCCAAGCGCCGGGAGATCCGGGCGAAGGTGCCCGACATCCTCAGGTTGACCGGGCTCTCGACGAAGCTCCACAACTACCCCGACCAGCTCTCGGGCGGCGAACAGCAGCGCGTGTCGATCGCGCGCGCGTTCGTGAACCACCCGCCGCTCCTGCTGGCCGACGAGCCGACCGGAAACCTCGACCCGGAGACGAGCATCGACATCATGCGCCTGCTCTACCGGATCAACCGGACCGGCACGACCGTGCTGGTGGCGACGCACGACGCGGCGATGGTCAACAAGATGCGCCGCCGCGTGCTCGAGTTGTCGCGAGGCCGGATCGTCCGCGACGAGGCCACCGGTCTCTACGCGCGCGACGAGACGACCCGCGAATTCGCTCAGCGGTTGCGCCAGCCTCCGACCCGGCCACCCGGCCTCGACGTCCTCGACGCCGAGCCGGCCCCCGACCAGGAGCGCTAAGTGCGGATCACCTTCTTCCTGCGCGAGGCCACCCGCGCGATGCGTCGCAACGCCGCGCCGACGTTCGCGGCGCTCGCGACGGTGCTGGTGACGACGCTCGTCGTCGGCGTATTCATCCCGGCGGTGCAGGTAACGAGCAACGCCGCGAACACGGTCCGCGGCCGGTTGATCGTCGACGTGTACATGAAGTCGTCGGCGAACGCGACGGCCGACGCCCGCGTGCGCAGGGAGCTGGTCGCGGTCCCGCACGTCAAGTCGGTCCAGTTCGAATCGAAGGCGCAGGCGTACGCGCAGCAGTCCAAGCTGAACCCTGCCGCGTACACGTTGCTCGGGACCAATCCGCTCCCCGACACCTACCACGTGATCCCCGACAACCCGTCGAACGTGCTCGCGATCCGCTCAGCGCTGATTCCGGGCGGCCACCCGATCGACTCGTCGATCGAGTCGGTGTCGAACAAGAAGGGCTACACGAAGCGGGCGCTCGAGCTCACCTCCGCTGTGAAGTGGGGCGGCCTCGCGTTCGCGGCGCTACTGACGATCGCGTCGGTGCTGCTGATCGCGAACACGATCCGGCTGTCGCTGTACGCGCGGCGCAGGGAAGTCGAAGTGATGAAACTGGTGGGCGCCACGGACTGGTTCATCCGCTGGCCGTTCGTGATCGAGGGCGTGATCGTCGGGCTCGCCGGCGGCGTGCTCGCGATCCTGGTGCTCGGCGTCGCAAAGGTCGCGCTGCTGAATCCTCTGTTCTCCGGCTGGTCGCTCGTCTCGCAGATCCGGACGATCGCGTTCCCGGCGCTGATTGCGGTGATGCTCGCCGCTAGCGTCGCGGTGTCGGCGTTCGGCTCGGGGCTGTCGCTGCGCCGGTTCCTGAGGGTCTGAACCGCGGCCCACGCGGGCGGCCCGAGAACTCCGCCCGGCTACTCTGGAGTGCATGTTTTCGGGCCGCACCAGCGCCCAGCGGATCCTTGCCTACCTGGCAGCGGGGCTGCTGATCCTCGTCCTCGGGATCTGGCTCGGGGGCCATCCGAGCTGGCTGCCACCGCCGATCCGCAACGCGTTCGTCGAGAACTCCGGCGGCCCGCTCGTGAACCAGGCGATGGACACGATCACACGCGACTACTACCGGCCGCTGAGCCGCAACCAGCTGCTCAACAAGGGGATCGCGGCGATGGTCTCGAGCCTCGACGATCCGTACTCGCACTACTACGACCCGGTGGCGTACCGCTCGTTCCTGAATCAGGACAACCCGCACCTCAGCGGCGTCGGGATCGACGTCGTTCCGGACCCCGCGGGGCTGCGAATCGTCGACGTGTTCACGCACTCGCCCGCCGCTCGCGCCGGCCTCCAGCACGGCGACGTGATCGTCAAGGTCGGGTCGACGTCGCTGTCGAACCGCTCGGCCGACTTCGCGTCGCGCCTGATCCGGGGTCCCGCCGGGAGCCACGTCGTGTTGACGGTCGTGAGCGGCCACCGCACACGCGTCGTTCCGCTGGTCCGCCAGAAGCTGGTCGTGCCCGTCGCGAGCGGCACCGTCGTCGAGTACAAGGGGGTCAAGATCGGGCTGCTGAGCCTGACGGCGTTCACCGACGGCTCCGGCGACGAGCTCCGCGGCGACGTCCGCAAGGTCCTGTCCGAGGGCGCCCAGGCGCTGGTCGTCGACCTGCGGGAGAACGGCGGGGGGCTGCTGAACGAGGCCGTCAACGTCGCGAGCATCTTCATCCCGGACGGAACGGTCGTCTCGACCGACGGCCGCAGCCAGCCGCGACAGGTGTACATGGCCCAGGGCAACGCGATCGCGCCGCGGATCCCGATGGTGGTGCTCGTGGACCGCGACACGGCGTCGGCGGCCGAGATCGTCACGGGAGCGCTCAAGGACCGCGGCCGCGCGACCGTTGTCGGAACGCACACCTATGGGAAGGGCGTGTTCCAGGAGATCCTGCCGCTGTCAAACGGCGGCGCGCTCGACATCACCGTCGGCGAGTACTTCACGCCCAACGGCCAGAACCTGGGCGGCGGCGGGGTCCGCGAGGGCGGCGGGATTCAGCCGAACGTGTACGCGCTCGACAACCCACACGCAGCGGGCGACCAGGCGCTCACCGTCGCCGAACAGACGGTCGCGGCCAAAGTTCGGTGAGCTCGGACGCACCACCGCTGGTCGGGCCACGCGTGGCCGTGATCGAGCGGCGCGGCAAGTTCGTGGTGGCGGAGCCATTCTTCGACCGCGGGCCGCGGCTCGCGATCAACCGGGACCGCCGGTGGGACATCGGCGATCTCGTGCTGGTCGATCCCGGCGCCCGGCGGGGCGGCCGGGGCGGCGGGCGGGCGACGGTCTCGCGGAACCTCGGGCGCCCCGACGTCGCGCGCGATGTGATCGAGGCCCTGATGATCGACCGCGGTCTGCGGCGCTCGTTCGACCCGGCCGTCGAACGGCAGGCCCGAGAGGCCGCGGAGTCGGCGTCGGTGCAGAGCGACGGCCGGCGCGATCTCAGGTCGCTGCCGACGTTCACGATCGACCCCGTCAGCGCGCGCGACTTCGACGACGCGATCTCCGCGCGATCTGAGTCTGACGGCACGCACCGCGTATGGGTCCACATCGCCGATGTGTCGGCCTACGTGCGCCCCGGTGGCCTGGTCGACCGTGAGGCCTATCGCCGCGGGACGAGCATCTACGTGCCCGGCGCCGTCGAGCCGATGCTCCCGGAGCCGCTCTCGAACCAGGCGTGCTCGCTGGTACCCGGCGTCGATCGGCTGGCGGTGACGGTTGAGCTGCTGTTCGACGGCGATCGGGTGACGAGCAGCTCGTTCTACCGGTCGCTGATCCGCTCCGACGAGGGGCTCGACTACGACCGCGTCGACCGGGTGTTCGCCGGCGCCGAGCGTGCCTTGGATCCGTGGGGGGAGCCGCTCGCGGCCTCGCGTGAGGTCGCCGCCGCGCTGGAGCGGCGGCGCGCGGCGCGGTCGGCGCTCACGCTCGACTCCTCTGAGCCTGAGTTCTCCTTCGACGAGCGCGGCAACGTCGTCGGGGTCACGCCGGTTGCGCAGACCGAGTCGCACCGGCTGATCGAGCACCTGATGATCGCCGCCAACGAGCAGGTCGCCGCGTTCCTGGAGAGTCGCCGCGCGCCGACCCTCTATCGCGTGCACGCGCCGCCCGACGGCGACTCGGTGAAACGGCTGATCGACCAGCTCGCGTCGCTGGGCGTCCCGACGCCCCCGTCGCCCCGCGGCGCGATCGCGCCCCAGCAGGCGGGCGAGCTGGTGGGGGAGGTGTCGAAGCTGGTCGAGCAATGGGTCTCGCGGCACGACGGGCGCGGTCGCCGCGCGCTTACGAGCCTCGTGCTGCGGTCGCTCAAGCCGGCGTACTACGACCACCGCAACGTCGGCCACGCCGGGCTGCAGTCGCCGCGCTACTGCCACTTCACCTCGCCGATCCGGCGGTACCCGGACCTGGTCTGCCACCGCGCGCTGCTATCGGCGATCGGCGGCGGCGAGCCCGCGCCCGAGACGTCGTTCGTGGTTGAGGCCGGTCCGCTGTGCTCCGCGCGCGAGCGCCGCGCGATGGTGATCGAACGCGACGCCGACGACGTCGCCACGTGCTTTTTGCTCGAGCGGCGGCTATTCGACTCGGGCGCCGGCTACGAGATGGAGTTCGACGGTGAGGTCGTCGGGCTGATCGGGGCCGGGGCGTTCGTCGCGTTCGGTGCCGAGCTGTCGTTCGAGGGCATGCTCCCCGTGCGGCGGATGGATGGAGACTGGTGGGAGCTGAACGACGAGGGGACGATGCTGGTAGGTGCCCACACCGGCGACGTGCTCCGGCTCGGCGACCCGGTCCGCGTGCGCGTGGCGCGGGTCGAGGCGCCGCGCGGACGCGTGGATCTGGTGCCGGCGCTCGACGAGGAAGAGGAGGCGGCCTAGTCGTGGCCAAGGGTGGGAAACGCAAGGCGGCACCGGGCGACATCGCGACGAATCGTCAGGCGTCGTTCCGTTACAACCTGCTCGACCGGTTCGAGGCGGGCATCGTGCTGACGGGCACCGAGGTGAAGTCGCTGCGCGAGGGGGGCGCGCAGCTCAAGGACTCCTACGCCGCCGTCCGCGACGGCGAGGTATGGCTCATAGGGATGTACATCGCCCCGTACGGCCCCGCGGCGCGGGAGAACCATGACCCCGAGCGCGAGCGCAAGCTGCTGCTGCACCGAGGCGAAATCGACCGCCTGATCGGGGCGACGCGCGAGCGCGGGCTGACGGTGGTTCCCACGCGCGTGTACTTCTCCGACCCTGGGTCGCGGGCGAAGGTCGAGATCGCGCTCGCGCGGGGCAAGGACGTTCACGACAAGCGCGAGACGATCCGCCGGCGCGAGTCCCAGCGCGAGATCTCGCGGGCGCTGCGCGAGGCGGAGCGGTAGAGCGGCTACGCGTAGCCGTCAAGGTGGGCGGGTAGGACCACGACATGACCATTGGGGCAGCAATCGTGCTGATCGCAATCGGCGCAGTCATGCACTGGGCCGTCACGGCCCATGTGAGCGGCTTCGACATCCAGACCGCCGGAATGGTGATCTTCATCGTCGGGCTCGTGGGCCTCGGCCTCGCGATCTTGTACACGTTCATGTGGTCGCGGGACCCTCGCTACGACGGCTACGACCCCGCACGCAGGCCGCCCCCGGGCGGCCAACCGCCCGCCGTCTGAGCCCTAGCTGAAGGTCCGCGCGAGGTGGGTGGCGTCCATGCCGACCACCAACAGGGCGATCAGGCCGACGTAGACCGCGGCGATCAACGCGCGGTCGCGGGGACGAACGCGGTAGTACGTCTGCTGCTCGGGGCCGCCCGCTTTGCGCAGCTTCCAGCGCCGATAGGTCTCGTACCCGGCGACGAGCACGATCAGCAGGATGATCGGATTGGGGAAGAGGATCGCCAGGGGGATCATCGCGACGAGGCCGAGGAACCACATCCACGGCGCCATCGCCGCCATCGCCCGGCCGCCATCGAGCGGGACCACAGGCAGCAAGTTGAACAGGTTGAGGAAGAAGCCGGTGAACGCCAGGGCTCTCCAGAGGTCATTCCCGGTCGCCTGCCAGATGACAATGCACGCGGCGGCGCCGACGCTGCCGAGGATCGGCCCCGCGAGGCCGACGCGAGCCTCCGCGGTCGCGTTGCGGCCGAGCGACTTGGCGCTGATCACGGCGCCGAGGAACGGGATGAACATCGGGGCGCTCGCCTTGATCCCCTCGCGACGGAGCGCGATCACGTGCCCCATCTCGTGGATCAGCAGCAGCACCGTGAAGCCGGCCGCGAACACCCACCCGAAGATGAAGCTGTACGCCGCGATCGAGACCAGCATCGTGCCCGCGGTCGTCAGCAGCTTCAGCTTGGGCAGCAGCAGGAGCAGCGTCTTGAGCTTCGTCGCGGCCGCGACGATCGCGGCGAGCACGCCCGCGAGGCCGCGCTTGGAGCGGGGCTGCTTGGGGCGCTCCTCCGGGACGCTCTCGGTCGGCGTCGGGATCGGCGCCGACCACGACGTGCTGCTCGATTCCATCTCGACTGATTCTGACACCGCGCGGTTGCGTTTCCGGCGCGCTTTAGGACCTTCTTCGAAACCGGCGCGCGCGGGGCGGTTCGCGGGGGAGAGCGGTTCGCGGGGGAGAGCGCTACGCGGGGGAGAGCGGTTCGCGGGGGAGAGCGCTACGCGCGGATGCCGCGACGCACCCACCCTCCGGCGGCGAGGTCTGTCGTCTCAGCCGCGTAATCCGCGGATGACGCGACGCACCTCCCTTCCCGAGACGGGGTGTGTCGTCTCGGCCGCGCCGCCGATCCTCGTAGCAATTGCCACGAGGATCGAGGGTATACTCAGAGAACAGACATACCCCCGGGGACGACTGGCTTCGACGTGGTCGGATCGTGGGGGTGGTTGCGAGTCGAGGTTCCGGGTGGCCTCGTAAAACCCCCGGAAAACCATAAGTGCGGACACGCACAGTTTTGACCTCGGTCTGGCTGCTTAGTCACTAGACCGACTGTCATCTCGGCCGTTGCTCGCCTGCGGCGGCGGTACCGGGATCAACCAGCAGGCTCACTCGGTGAGGACCGCTCCGGCCGATCCGAGGACATCCTTTTCGGAGCTGGCCCCCTACAACCCGGCCGGCGAGGCTAGTAGGGAGCGAGATTCAGAGCGCCGGACACACTCGTAGACGCCATCTCTTACGCGACCGCGGACGCGGGTTCAATTCCCGCCGTCTCCACTAGAACGAATCGCCCTGCAGAGCTGCGAAAAGCGGCGAACTGCAGGGCGATTTTCGTTGCAGGGGTGCGAAGGGCCGCGAAAGGAAAACCGTGGATTTGCGGGGCGCCTGGGCGGCGCGGCTTGGGCTGCCGCGCGAGCGGATCCGATCCTGATCCGCATCGACGCTTGCGATGGCCGGGAGTAGGGTCGATCGCCAGCCCGCGTGAGCGGCCACCGGAGGACTAAATGAGCGCGATTGAACATGTCCATGCTCGGCAGATTCTGGACAGTCGTGGCAATCCGACGGTCGAGGTGGATGTCCGCCTCTCGTCTGGGGCGTTCGGCCGAGCGGCGGTGCCCTCCGGCGCGTCGACGGGATCGCGGGAAGCGCTTGAGCTACGTGACGGCGGGGCGGCCTTCGATGGCAAGGGAGTTACCCGCGCGATCGGCAACGTCCACCACGAAATCGCCGAGGTGGTGACGGGCCGTGATCCGGAAGACCAGCGCGGCCTGGACGAGGGGCTGATCGCGCTCGACGTCACAGACGACAAGTCGCGGTTCGGCGCCAACGCGATCCTCGGCGTCTCGATGGCCACCGCGCGGGCGGCGGCGGCCGACGCCGGGGACCCGCTTTGGCGCTACCTCGGCGGTGCCGACGCGGGCCTGCTCCCGGTCCCGACGATGAACGTCCTCAATGGCGGGGTGCACGCCGACAACCCAGTCGACTTTCAGGAATTCATGATCGCCCCGGTCGGAGCGGGGTCCTTCGCGCAAGCCATGCGAATGGGCGCCGAGGTCTACCACCAGCTGCAGCGGACGCTTAAGGACCGCGGGCTCGGGACGGCGGTTGGAGACGAGGGCGGGTTCGCGCCCGCGCTGGACTCGAACGAAGCGCCGCTGGAGTTGCTCGTGACCGCAATCGGTGCCTCTGGGTACCGGCCAGACGAAGAGGTCGCGATCTGTCTGGACCCGGCGGCCAGTGAGTTCTTCCGGGAGGGTCGCTACGAGCTGGCAGGTGAGGGAAGGTCGCTGTCCTCGGAGGAGATGGTCGATTACTGGTCGACCGTGCCGGATCGGTACCCGGTGCTCTCTCTGGAGGATGGAATGGCCGAGGGCGACTGGGACGGCTGGCGTCGACTGACGGAACGGCTCGGCAGCAGACTTCAGCTGGTCGGCGACGACATCTTCGTGACCAACCCGACGATCCTGCGCGAGGGCATTGAACGCGGCGTGGCGAACTCGATCCTGATCAAGCTCAACCAGATCGGGACACTCACCGAGACGCTCGACACGATCGCGCTGGCTCGCGCTGCCGGGTACCGAGCGGTCATCTCGCACCGTTCAGGCGAGACCGAAGACACGTTCATCGCTGATCTCGCGGTTGCGACCGGCGTCGGCCAGATCAAGAGCGGCGCACCGG
Source organism: uncultured Solirubrobacterales bacterium (assembly GCA_963770735.1). GTDB lineage: Bacteria > Actinomycetota > Thermoleophilia > Solirubrobacterales > Solirubrobacteraceae > Palsa-465. Next base: position 420,239 of record CAVYRB010000005.1, read on the forward strand.
CACGGAGCGAACGGGCAGCGAAGTACAACCAGCTGCTGCGAATCGAGGAGGAGCTCGGCGATCGCGCGCGGTACGCCGGGCGCGAGGCAGTCGCGCTCACCTAGCCGCCGATGTCCGGCAGGTGCGCGGGGCATCCTTGAGGCAGGCGATGAAGCTCGCCTTCGACCGCGCCTCCTGGCGCTGATGGCTTCTACGGGCCGCCCTTCTGGGTACGCCGACGGAGAGGATGTGAGCTGCAGGCTGGCCCCCACCCGCAGAGTCAGCCGCGGAGCCTGAGCACCGAGACTAAGGGGCGGCGTCAGCCATGGGCGTCGCTGGCCTCATTGCTGCCAAACGCCAGCCGCGGACCTGCGGGATGCTCTTCGGCGACGAACCGGGCCAGCTTTCGGTTGAGCGCGAAGCTGATCTCCTCGCCCTCCTCGGTGAGTACACCGACCCTGTGAAGGTCTTCGTCGACCCACTCGATCGTTCCCGGCACCCTCGCAGCGAGGAACACGACCGTCACCGAATCCCCAGTCCTTGGAAGCCCTCGTGCCGGCATGCCTCAGTCGTCCGGATCCTGACCGGATCGCGCCGTCAGGACGCTCGTGGCGGCGGCGATAACCATCCAGCCGGCGGCGTACAGGAATCCGGCCGTCGGCGAGACCGCTGTCCATAGCAAGCCGACGGCCGCCGAGGAGGCGAAGTCCCCTAGCGACTGGGCGCCGCCGAGCAGGCCGAAGCCGCTGCCGCGGAGGTGGTCGGGCAGCAGCTGCGCGAACAGGGCGGACTCTGCGGTCTCGGCCAGCCCGATGCCGCAGCCCGCGAGCACGAACGCCAGTACCAGCACGAGCCAACCGTTCGTGCCGGTCGCAAACAGTACGTAGGAGCCGATGTAGGCACAGGCGCCGGTGCCGAACGCGGCCCGGGCGCCCGCGCGATCGATCCAGTGACCGCCGCCGTACGCGACCAATGCGGCGAACAGGTTGTGGCCCGCGTAGATCAGCACCGCGAGCGAGGTCGCCGCCGCGATCGACCGGCCGCCGACGTGCAAGAGTGTCGTCGCACGGAGGATCAGCAGCGTGGTCGCCATGTTCCCGAGCTCGAACGCGAGGATCGGGAGCAGCGGCCGCAACAGCCCCGCCTCGTGGAGACCGCGGAGCTCCAGGCGATACCGACGCCGCACCGGATCGTGGCGCTTGCGCGCCGCGCTCGCCGCGACGATGATCGCCCCGGCCGCGAACACACCCGGGATGGCCGCTAGGTACAGCGCGGGGCGAATCCCGAGCCACGCCACCAACCCGGCGGCGAGCAACGGCCCCACCACCGCGCCGAGGTTGTCGCCCGCGCGCTCAAACCCGAACGCGCGGCCGTACGCCTCGCGGGGCGCGAGCGACGCGAGCATCGCGTCACGCGCCGGCGAGCGCACGCCGCGCGCCAGCCATGCAGTAGCCCGGAACAGGCCAGCCTGCCACACGGTCGCCGCCAGCCCAATCGCCCCGGTCGCTGCGGCGGTGACCAGGTAGCCACCCGAGGCGAGCTGGAGCCGCCGTTCCTCGTCGTTGGCCAGCGGCCCGGCGATCAGCTTCGCGAGGCCGGTCAGCCCGTCGCTGATCCCCTCGATCAGCCCCAGCGCGCCGGCGGAGCCACGCAGCGTGACCGTCACGAACGTCGGCAGCACCGACGTCGTGATCTCGTGACCCGCGTCGCTGAAGAAGCTGGCCAGCCCGACGCTCGCGACGCCTCGGGTCAGCCAGCGACGGGGCGCAGTGGCCACGAGTCCTATCCCAACCTGGGCGCGATCACAAGCAGCAGCACGAACACCAGCAGCAGGTAGAGCAGATAGAGCCCGAGCGGGCCGGCCTGGACGCTGCGGACGAGGTCGGCGACGCGGGTGAACGCGCGTGTGATCGGGCGGTAGAGCCAGCCGGGGTCGAAGATCCGTGGGTCGGCGCGCATCATGCTGAGCCGCTCGGGGAACCGCTGGTCGCCGATGCTTTGCAGCTGTGTGCGGACGCGGTAGACGACGTTGAAGATGACGCGGACCATGTTCGCGTAGCCGGTCGAGGTGTACTGCGCGCGCCTGCCCGAGACGGCCACGCCCGACGCCCAGACGGGAGCTCGGCGGCTGCGTCGGACGCTGGCGAGGTAGCGCAGGGCGGCGGCGCCGATCGCGAAGCCCGTGAGTGTCAGCGCGAGCACGGTCGGGCTGATGCTGGCGAACTTTGGGTAGCCGGGCTCGATCAGCCAGCCGAGTTGGCTGATGTGGCCGATCGCAGCCCCGCCGCCCACCGGCAGTGTTCCGTGCTGAAGCACCTTGACCACCCACGGTGCGGCGACTCCGATCGCCAGCGAGGAGACCGCCAGCATGCCCATCCCGATGCGGGGGAGCAACCGCTCGCGCTTAGGCTCGATCGTGGGGTCGCGGGGCATGCCGAAGAACGTGATCCCGGTCGCGCGGACGAACGCGAGCGCTGCCAGCCCGGCCGTCAGCGCGACGAGCGCGCCGGCGAGGGCGATCGCGAGGTGCGAGCCGGTGCCGCTGACGCGGAAGCCCTGCATCAGTCCCTCGAGTCCGAGCCATTCCGAGACGAAGCCGCTGAACGGTGGCAGCGCGGCGAGCGCCGCGCTGCCGGCGAGCGTCGCGGTCAACGCGAGCGGCAGTCGCCGGTGGAGCCCGCCGAGCCGGTCCATGTCGCTGGTGCCGGTGCTGCGCTCGACCGTGGCGACCGCCGTGAACAGTCCGGCCTTGGCGAAGCTGTGGGCGGTGATCTGGAAGGTGGCCGCCACCAGCCCGAGTCCGATCAGGCCGGGTTGGTGCTGGGCCTTGCCCATCAGCGCGATCCCGAGGTCGGTCACGATCAGGCCGGCGTTCTCGATCGACGAGTACGCGACGAACGTCCGCAGCTCGCGTTGCAGCACGGCGCCGAGGATGCCGACGAGCGCCGTGGTCGCACCCACGAGGAGGGCGATCACTGCCCACCACACGGCGGGATGCCCGAGGAATCCGAACCACACTCGCAGCATCGCGTAGAAGGCGATGTTCAGCGAGACGGCGGCGACGAACGACGAGCTGTCCGCGTCGGCTCCGGCGTAGGCAGCGGGGAGCCAGGTCTGCAGCGGGATCAGCGCGGCCTTCACCGCGAATCCCGCGAACAGGAGCGCAAAGCAGACGCCGCGCACCGCGGCCGTGAGATGGGGGCCGCTGGTGGCGAGGTGCTCAAAGGAGAAGCTTCCCCCCTTGACTGCCAGCAGCACCATCCCGGCGAGCACCGCACCGCCGCCGAGCTTCGCGAGCGTCAGCGTAAGCGTGGCCGCCCGATCCGCACGCGGGTCATCGTGGCGGACGCTGATCAGCGCGTAGATCACGACCACGGTCAGCTCGTAGAGGATCAGGAACTCGAACACGTTGTCGACGAGCACCACCCCGATCACGCACAGCACGAGCAGCGGGCGGAGCGCGAGCGTGAGCCGGGGAGCGTCCGTGCGGGCCGCGATGAACAGCGGCACCGACACGAGCCCGGCCAGGATCAGGAACAGCCCGGCGAGCTGATCGATCTGAACGCCGCTGCGCCCGAACGCGAACCATGAGAACGGTTGCCAGATGAGCTGCTCGTTGAATACGGCAATCACGCCCGCCGCCGCGACGAAGGCCGATGCCGCGACCGCGAGCATCGACCCGGCCCGAGCCGCAAACGGGGAAAGGACCGCGGCGGCCGACAGCCCGCCTGCGCCGACGATCATCAGGACGGCGAGTGAGCTCACGCCGCCTCGCCTTCGAGTCGCGGGACGGAGGCCTCCCTGACCCTGCCGCCGGCCAGGAGCAGGCCGTGCAGGAGCGCGATCGGAGTCGGCGGGTCGCCCGGAATGTATACGTCGACTGGGAGGATGCGGTCGACTCCGCCGCGCACTTCCGGGCCCTCCCAAATCCCGCCGCTGCAGGCGTCGGTCCCGGCGGCGACGACCACGCGCGGCTCGGGCATCGCCTCGTATGTCCGCCGCAGCGGCGCTTCCATCGGGCGGGTGACCGGGCCGGTGACGAGCAGCAGGTCGGCGTGCCGGGGGGCGGCGGTGAAGAACAGGCCGAGACGCTGCATGTCGTAGTACGGGTTCATGAGGGCGGCGATCTCTTGCTCAACCGCTCCGTCGGAGCCGGTGTCGACATGGCGGATGTGCAGCGAGCGGCGAAACGGCCCCGAGAGCGATCTCGACGGCGGGAACACGTCGGCCCCGCGGACGGAATCGACGACGAGACGCTCGCGGCTGCTCACTGCGAGCTCGTAGCCGGCATCCATCCGCAACCCGCTGCCCTGGGCTGCCTCCACGCACAGGCCACAGCCGATGCACCGGCCGGCGTCGAGTGTGAGCCGGCCGCCCTCGCCCACCGTGAGAGCATTGGGAAGGCAGGCCGCCGCGGCGCGCTCGGCGTGCTCAGCAGTGACGGCGTCGGGGTCGAGCAGCACCCGGGCTCGGAAGCCTCCGGGCGGGTGCTCCTCCCGGCGCGGGTAGCGCGTCGTCACGCGCGGCCGCGACACGCCGCGGAGAAACCACCTGATCATGCGTCGCACCCCGCGGCAGATAGGCCGAGGCTGTGCTCGATGAAAGCGAAATCGGTCAGCACCTGCGAGTCGAACACGCGGTTGAAGATCCCGAAGTTCACGAACGACGCCGCCCGGAGCTTGCAGAAGCTGAGGCGGTCCGGACCGCCGGCCTCGAGCCAGTAGAGCGTCTCTCCACGGGCGGACTCGGCTGCTCCGAGCGCGGAGTCGAGCTCGAAAGACCGCAGCTCGACGCGATGCGGCCCCGGCGTCAGTTCCTCCAGTGCGGCGCGGATCAGCCCGAGCGAGGAGGCGATCTCCTGGAACCTGACCTCCATTCGTGCCATCGCGTCGCCGTCGGAGTGCCCGGCGACCTCGACCCGCTCGTATCCGTCGTATGGCAGGTCGCGCCGAGTGTCGATGTCGATGTCCGACCCGCGCGCCACAGGCCCGACACAAGCGAAATCTCGGGCGTCAGCTGTCGAGAGCGGGCCGGTACTCACGAGACGGTCCAGGAACGAGTCCGTGTGCAGCAGGACGGCGAGCGCCTTTCGCCAGTCCTCCTCCCAGGAGTTCAGGGTCATCAGGATCAGGGCGACGGTGGCGGTGTCGAGGTCGACGCGCGTTCCGCCCGGAACGACCGCGCCCCGGAGATAGCGGTTTCCGACCAAGATCCCCGCCAGCCTGTGCAGGCGCTCCTTCAGGGCGGCGAACTGCGCCTGCGCGACCGCCAGCGATGCGTCCTCGCATTCGCGGACCGTTGCCTCGAGGTGGTTGTAGAGCCGCTCGAGCTCGGCCAGCACCCGCCGGATCGCCTGCCCACGGGCGGGCACCTCGGTCTGCGAGAGCGCTTCGACCGCGTGCGAGAACGCCAGCGCGTGCGCGACGCTGGAGGTCCCCGACACCCGCTCGGCGACGAGCGCCGCCAGCTCGAGCGGGACCTCGCAGATCCGCCGCTCGGCCCCGCGGCGCTTGAAGAACAGCCGCTGGGCGCAATACGCGACGTCCTCGCCCCCGGTCTGAACCAGGAACTGCGCCGCCTCGAACACCCCCGAGCGGACCGGGCCGTAGGGGATCACGAACACTCCCGGGCCCGAGAGCCGCTCGCCGCCGCGGTGCTCGAGCCGCACGTCCTCATCCTCGGTTAGCGTGACCTCGCCGTCCTCCGGGCGGTGAACAACGAGCGGCTCCAGGCGCGGATGCCCCTGCGGGACGATCCCCCACAGGTCGTGGATCTCGCGTTCGAACCAGTGGGCTGCCGGGACTCGCGGCGTGACCGCGGGATACGCGTTGCCGCCCAAGGCGCCACGCAACTGCAACACGCGCCGGCCGGCCCGCACGACGGCGCACACCTCGCGCGTCGCGTCGGCACTCGGCCTGACGAACAGCAGCATCAGCCGACCGCCGATCCGCTCGAGCTCTAAAGCCAAGCCGTTCGGATCGCAGCGGCGCTCCTCGATCGCGATCACACCCGTCCTCCGATCACGGCGACGGCGCTGTGAAGCAGCTGGTTCAGCGGCCCCGGGATCCACAGTCCCAAGACGAGCAGCAGGGCCAGGCTCGCGAGCATCGGCCCCGCCATCAGCGGGTGCTCGGAACGCCGCGCCCGGCTGCCCTCCCTGGCGGGAGGTTTGCCGGGGGAGAGCACCATCCGGTGAAACGTCTGGTAGATCCCGACGAAGGCGACGTTCGTGAACAGGATCAACAGGCCGGCGAGCGCGAACGCCGACCGCGAGAAGCCGCCGGTCACGATCAACAGCTCCGAGCGGAAGATCCCGAATGGCGGGACGCCGGTGATCGCGAGCGCGGCGAGCAAGACCATCACGCCGGCGAACGGCGCGACCCTGATCACCCCTCGCACGTCATCGACCTCGCGGCTCTCGTAGCGGCTCAGCAGCTCGCCGGCGCCGAAGAAGGCGAGCGTCTTACCGGCGGCGTGCACGAGCACGAGGAGGAACGCGCCATAGGCCGCGATCGGTCCCCCGATCCCGAGGCCGAGCGACACGATCCCCATGTGCTCGATCGACGAGTAGGCCAGCAGCCGCTTGTAGTTGCTCTGGCGCAGCGCGAAGAACGCCGCGAGCACCAGCGACAGCGTGCCGAACACGAGCAGCAGCACATGTACGTAGGAGGCGCCGACGGTGATCTGCGCGATCGCGCCGAACCGCAGCACCGCGTACAGGCCGGCGGCCAGCAGCGCACCCGAGAGCATCGCGCTGATCGGGCTCGGGCCCTCCGAGTGCGCGTCGGGAAGCCACGCGTGCATCGGGACGAGGCCGACCTTGGTCCCGAAGCCAACCAGGACGAACGCGAACCCGGCCCGCATCAGCGGACCGCTGAGATGCGGTGCCGCGCCGGCGAGCGTCGTGTAGGTGGGCGTGTAATGGTCGCCGAGGCTTGGCACGCCGGCCGCGTAGATCAGCACGATCCCCAGCAGGCCGACGGCGAGCCCTGCTGACCCGATCACGATGTACTTCCACCCGGCCTCGAGCGACTGGTCCGAACCCTCGCTCGTAACGAGGAGCGCGCTGACGACCGTGGTCAGCTCGATCGCGACCCACAGCATTCCCAGGTTCGCGACCATCGGCGTCGCCAGCAGTGCCAGCCCAAACAGATTCAACAGCGGCCAGTACACGCGCCGCAACCGGATGTGCCCGACGCTCGGATTCAGGTAGCCGACCGAGTAGATCGCGACGACCATGTACACGAACGCGACCGTCACCAGGAACACGCCGCTGAGACCGTCGAGGTAGAAGGCCCCGTCGAGCGCGTGCCGGCCACGACTGACGTGATACGCGAACACCGCCACCAGCACCGCGGCGAACGCACCCGACGCGGCGACCGCGGAGATCCAGCCGCTGAGGCGCCGGTCACCGATCGCCACCGACGCGCCGGCGGCCCCGAGCGCGAGACCGAGCGTGATCAGCAGCCAGACAGCCATCAGCCCCGGAGCACCGACATGTCCTCGGTGCTCGTGCCCTTGGCGCGCGCGACGATCAGGCGCGCGAAGACGCCGTAGAACACCACGGCCGGCAGCAAGTCGAGCAGCAGCAGGAAACCGATCGCGAACGGCAGCCCCGGCGCGACCGCGACCGTTGCGAGGAACACCCCGTTCTCGAGTGTCAGCAGCCCGACGATCTGGCTGATCACGTTCTGGCGAGTGATCATGAAGAACAACCCGACCAGCACCAACGCGATTGGCACACCCAGCGCCGGTGTCGGGAGCAGCGCCCCGTGAACCGGGAGCGCGGCCGCCGACCAGTATGCGAGGCCCGCGAGCACGACGCCGATCAGCAGCGACATCGGGACCTGCACGACCAGCGGCACCTCGTGCTCGGACACCTGCCGAGTGACCGCCCGGTCGATCGAGACCGGGATCACGACGACCTTGATCGCGGCCGTCCAGGCCGCCAGCACGATCAGCGCCGCATCGCTGCGATCGATCCCGACGAGCAACGTGTACGCGGCGGCAAACGCCGACAACACCGCGTACACGCGAACCTGCTCGTGGACCTGCTTGACGCCCAGCAGCCCCAGCCCGCTTAGCAACGCACCGATCGCGATCAGCGCCGCCGTGGCGTGGGCGAAGTCGTAGTGCGGTACCGGTGGCATCAGCCGTTCGCGAGATAGAAGACGAGGATCGCCAGCACCGACAGCACGAACCCGGCGCCCATGAAGTCAGGGATCCGGAACAGCCTGAGCTTCGCGAAGCTCGACTCGATCACGACCATCACGAGCCCCAGCCCGATCATCTTCACCAGCAGCCATCCCAACGCGACCGCCACCGCGCCGACCGTGCGATCGCTCGCGAGGCCCCACGGCACCACGAGCACGTTGAGGAACACGACGTACAGCAGGAACTGCTTCATCGTCGAGGCCCACCGGAACAGCGCCAGCGCCGGCCCAGAGTGCTCGAACAGCCGCGCGTCGTCGATCATCCCGAACTCGAGCGTCGAGCCCTGACTCTCGATCGGCACCCGCCCCGTATCGACCAGCAGCATCATGAAGAACGCTGCTGCCGCAAGCAGGTGACTCGGGCGAAAGTACTCCGAGCTCGAGTGCGCGAGCGTTGCGTTCAACGCGTACGGAAGATCGGTGCCGGTCACCAGTGCCACCGTGAAGAACACGAAGATCAAAGTCGGTTCGACCAGCGTGGCCACCGACTGCGTCCGGCTCGAGCCGAGGGCGCCGTAGACCGAGCCCGAATCAACGCCCGCGAGCGCCGTGACGAAACCGGCGAGCCCGAACAACAACGCCCCGCCCAGGATGTCGCCCGCCGTCCCCAACGGCAACGGGAAGTTGGTGAGCACCGGAATCAGCAACGCGATCGAGCAATACGACGCAAACGCGATCAGCGGCGCCACTTCGAAGAACCACGAGGCCGTCTCCGGCCGCACCGACTCCTTGCGGAAGAACTTCGCGATGTCGTAATACGGCTGAAAGATCGACGGGCCGGTCCGCCACTGAACCCGCGCCTCAGCCTTCGCGATCACGCCGCTGATCAACGGCGCGAACACCAGCAGCGTCACCACCTGACAGACCTGGATTACCCACGGCGGCAGCATTATCAGACTGAACGAGCTCCTACGACGGATGACCGTTACTCGTAGGAGCCATCAGCCCGAGAGGGCAGTTCGGCCAATTAGGCCACGGCGAACTCCATCGCCGTCCTGCTAGGCGCGGGCCATCATACCTATCGGGGCATCGGGACGTTGAACGTCATCAGCCGGGGATCGGCGCGACGTGCATCGCGGCCCAGCACGCTGTCCCGTTGTGGCACCGCTTCATCGCGCGGAGCTCGCGGTGGAGCCGCCGGCGGTCGCTGCGCGTCAGTTCGAGCGCGATGTTGTGCAGTTCCAGGGGGTCGCGGCGCAGGTCGTAGAACTCGCGTTCACCGTCGGCGTATTCGACGTAGAGGAAGTCGCGCGTTCGCATCGCCTCGTAGGTCGTCGGGCTGCCGCTCGCCGGTTGCTGGAAGTCTGGGTCCAGGGGGGCGAGGTCCGGGCCGTGGTGCTCGATCAGCACGGCCGTGCGCCAGTTGGGTAGGCGCTTGCCGTCGAGCAGCGCAAGCAGACTGTGTCCGTCGCCGGGAAGCGTGGCCCCGCCGATCTGCGTGAACGTCTTGGCGAGGTCGATGTTCTCGGCCAGCGCGCTGGTCCTCGCTCCGGCTGGCACCCGGGGCCCGACAACGACCAACGGCACGTGGATGTCGGTATCGAACGCCGTCAGCTTGCCGGGCATGAGCCGGTACTGACCGGTGTGTAGGCCGTTGTCCGAGCTGAAGACGAGGTAGGTGTTACGGCCGACACCGTTGGTCGCTAGCGCCGACTCGATCCTGGCGATCATGCGGTCGACCGACTGCACATCCTGGGCCCGCAGCCGAAATACCGTGTCGATCCGCGACATCTGCCGTGCTGTCAGCGAAGGGTGATGGGCGAGCCACTGCGGCGCATGCGTGGGCAGCACGTTGAAGTTGGCCGAGCGTAACGCCCGGAGCCCAGGAAAGTCCCGTTCATCCCTGGGCGCCGGGACGTACGGGCTGTGCGGCGCGAAGGTGGCGAGCTCGAGGAAGAACGACCTGCCGGCCGCCGCCGCACGATGGATGAAGTCCACACCCTTGTTGGACAGCACATCGGTGAGGTAGTCCGACGGCTCCGCACCGTATCGGTGCAGGACGCCATTCTCGTTCAGCGTGTAGTTGTACTCCGGATATCCGTAGCCGGCGACGTCCCACTCACTCCAACCCGGTGGGACGTAATTCGCCGGGACGGCGGCGCTTACGGCCCCATCGGTGGCGAGACCGTGGCCTCCCATGTAGCCATTCAGGTACTTGCCCATCAGAGCGGTCACGTAGCCAGCCCGCTGAAGCGCGACCGCGAAGGTGCGTCGCTCCTCCCCACGAGCGTGGAATGCGTGGAATCCGGCGCCAGGTCCGAAGTTGCTGAACACGTGGGTGTCGTGCGGGAAGTTGCCGGTGAAGATCGATGCGCGCGACGGGCAGCAAAGCGAGTCTGAGACGAAGTAGTCCCTGAACGTGAGGCCCTCCCGCTCCATCGCCTTGACGTGAGGCATGAACCGCAGCAAGTTCATCGACAGGTCGTCCGTGAGCACGAAGACGATGTTGGGACGCGGAGGGAGCCGGGGTTGCACCAGCTGCCGTCTTGACGTCGGCTCAGGAATGGTGTGGAGCGGCTTCTGCTCTCCGCCGCCGCCACAGGCAGCCAGCGCGGCGGCGCAGGCCGCGCACGTCACGAGCGCGACAGTGACGCGGACGGGCTTGCTCAGCTTCAGTTGCGCCATGCCACGCCTCCTTGTTGCCATGCGCGACGCCGCGGTGGACGGGTCTCTAGACCTGCTACGTAGAGGCCATCAGCGAGGAATCCCCGCGGTCAGAGCGAGCCTCATCGCTCGCAGGCGAGGATACTGGTCTGTCGCATGCGGTGGTCAGCTTGCCGGCGCTGCCCGGATCCGCTCGGCCGTCGCCGCCAACTCCTCGTCGGCCGCCGGATAACAGAAGCAGGACTGACGGCCAGATTCCGATAAGGCTCGCTCCGTGCCAAACCCGAGAGAGAAGCCCTCTTGCGTCAGCCAGAGAGCTCGGGCCGCAGATCAATCCTCCCCAGTGCGGGGCTTTTCGCATTTATCGGCACACCCGGTGACCGATCCTGTCCGGCAAGAGAGGGGAGACCGGGTCGCGGGTCGGCAGGTGCACGGTTCCGGGCGTGGCGGTGCGGATCGCACAGCCACTCGACGTGGTGATCGTGACCGGTGAGCCGGCGGCGCTGATCGACAGCGTGGTCCCGGACTGCTTCCCGGACTGCTTGAACTGGACGACGCGCGTCGGTGGCTTGGTGAACCGGTAGTTGAAGTCCCAGAGCTGGCCGCGCGTTGCGACGGTTCTGTTCGTCCAGGACGTGGGGTCCTCGACGACGGGCTTGAACAGGCCCCACCTGAGCACGGCCCTGATCTCAACCAGGAAGTCGGGAATGTCGTGGGCTCCCGGGTGGACCTGGTAGGTGGCGTTCATCGCGGCCGCCACCAACGCCTTGTGGTAGAGCTGGCTCATCGGGTAGATGATGTTCTCGTTCGTTAGTTCGGCCGCGGTGGGATTGGGGTCGTCCTTGCTCGGAACCCCGGTGCCGGTGCTGACGAACAGCCGCGTGTGCTGGAGGTTCCTAACGAGCAGCGTCGGGTTGTGCCCGTCGGCGTAGAAGCCCTCCGGGGGACCGTAGATCGGATACGGGTCGTTGTCGCCGTTCTGCGGTGCGAAGGAGAACAGTGCCATCTCTTGCTGAACGGCCCCCGGAGCTCCCCACTGGGGATCGACGAAGCCAGAGAGGCTGGCGACCGACCCGAAGAAGCCGGGTAGCCGGCCGCCGAGGTAGGTGGCGCCGAGTCCGCCCATCGAGATCCCGATCAGGGCGTGGTACCGACGCTCGGGCAGGATCGGATACCGGGCGAGGATCGTCGGGATCACCGTCTCGAGGTAGTAGCTCTCCCAGGCCGGGTTGCCTCGCCGGCCGTTGTTCCACCAGTCGGCGTACCAGCCGTTGGCGCCTTCGGGCATGACCACGATCGCGCCCCGATGGTCGAACGGCTTGTACAGAGTTCGGACCCCGTCGCAGCGTGGTCTGCCGCGGCACGGTGTGGGTTATCCGCGAGCCGGCGTGGCCGGATTCCGGATCGTGTGGATCCGCGTGATGCGACCGTCGACGACGACGAATCGCGCGCAAACGCTCTACGTTCGCTCGATCGTCGCGAGCCAGGCCGCGGCGCCGTCCCCCAGCCAGGGCTGGGCGTCGTCGTTGGCCCACTGCGGGTTGATCTCGATCCGCTCGGCGGCGATCGAGACGACGCTCCAGCTGGTCTCGAATGCCGATCGGAGCTCCGCCTCAGTGATGCGGCGCGGCCCCTGATCGCCAGGGGTCGCGTCGCTGAAGCAGAGGAGGTGAAGCACGCTGCCCGGGCTTGCGACGCGAGCCAGGCTCTCGACGTAGCGCGCGCGCTCGTCGTCGTCGAACGTGTGGAACAACCCGACGTCGAGCACGCGTTCGAACGTTCGATCCAGGCGCTCGAGCTGCAACGCGTCGGCCACGAGGAAGCTCGCGGCAATGCCCCGGTCGGTGGCCTTCTCGCGGGCCTGCGAAATCGCGGTCGCGGCGACGTCGACGCCGAGCGTTTCGTGACCTCGCGCAGCGAGGTACAGCGCGTGCTCGCCGGTACCGCAGCCGGCGTCGAGGACCGACCCGGCGAAGCCGTCCCGTTCCGCGAGCCGGACGATCGCGGGCTGCGGACGGCCAAGGTCCCACGGGGGCGCGAGCCCGTCGCGGTAGGAGTCGTCCCAGGGACGGTGGTTTGCCACCCCCGGGAGCTTGGCCGTCGGGGCCCACCGGGTCAAGGGGAGCGCTCAACGAATAACTGACGCACGTCGGGAATCGAGGTAGTACGTTCGTCCAGTCTGCGGAGACGGGAGGGTCGATGCAGCGGGAGAAACTCATAGCGGTTGCCGTGGTGCTGGCGCTGGCGGGAGCGGTGCTTGGGCCCTCGACGGCCCAAGCGAATGGTTATGTCCGGGGCTGCACGAGTTGGGTTCAGGGGCAGACTCCACAGGACGCTCACTGCGCGGGCCAGTGGTTCCAGGCGGGCCCCGGTGCGGACGGGTACGGAGGCACGCTGATGTGGGCGATTTCGCCCTGCGCGAGCGTCCGGAGGGCTCGGTGCTCCAGGGTTGTGAGTCGCGAGGGTTCGCGGCAGATCGGCGTGTACATCGACGACACAACACCGTGTCCCCCGAGTCTGAACGGCACCCCGGGCACCTGGTACAACGCCAACTGGGAGGGGTGGTTCGGGGTCCCGTGCGTCCAGTACTGGGTCAACGACGAGCGCCAGAACAACCCGAACCACGGCCTGATCTACGCGGCGATCGGATACTGCGGCTGCATCGACGGCACGACCGACACGAAGTTCGACGGCGCGGACGCGACGCTCGTCGAGTGGTATCCATTCTCATCGTCTTCGTTCGCTGGATTCCCACCGCCCGACGAGCAGGGCTACATCCTGCAGTACGCCTACAACCGCCCGAGGCCCCACCTGGGGGACATCCTGTGGGCGTGGGGACAGACCCACGTCGACGGCGTGCTCGCCTACTACTAACTGCGTGGCCGTGTATCGGCTGTCCCGCCTGATCGCCGGGGCCGCGGTCGTTGCCGCAGGCTGCCTCGCCACAGCTCCCTGGGCCTCGGCCGCGCCCGGGTTCCACTACGCGGTGCCGGTGCAGCAGAGCTCTCCGTGGCCGACGATGCGACGGGACTTGCGCAACACCGCCTCGAGCCCGATCGTCGGCCGCTACCAGGGGGGCAGCCCGTGGGCGTTCAAGACCGGCAAGGGGATCTTCTCGACACCGGTGATCGCCGGCAACGGGACCGCTTACTTCGGATCGGCCGACACGTATTTCTACGCGGTCAACCCGGCGGGCAAGCTGGTGTGGCGCTTCAAGACGGGCAACCTGATCGACTCGGCCGGCTTCGTCGGGGCGTGGAACCCGCGGTTGCGGACCTATCCGGTGGCGGTCCCGTCGGGTGACACCCACCTCTACCTGATCCGCAGCGACGCGCGGTCGATGGCAAGGGCCAAGCGGATCATCTGGAAGTACACGCCGCCGAACGCCAAGTCACCGCTAGGCGAGACGCAGCTCGTCAACTGGTGGGAGGGGAACGCCGAACCGGGGCCCGACGGCACGATCTACGCCGGCAGCACCGGCGACGCCGCGTACGCCCTCACCCCGGACGGAAAGCTCAAGTGGGTCTACCGGTCGATCGGCCCGTTCTGGACCGACCCGGCGATGGAGCCCAACGGAACCACGTACTGGGGCTCGCTCGATCTCCAGGTCCACGCGCTGAGCGCCGCCGGAAAGGACATCTGGCGGTTCCCGACTGCGGGGTTCGTGACCTCGTCGCCGGCACTTTCGAACGACGGAACCCTGTACGTGGGCTCGTTCGACTCCAACCTCTACGCGATCGATGCGGCGACCGGGCTGCCGAAGTGGAAGTTCGCGACCGGCGATCACATCTACGGCTCGCCGGCGCTCGACGAGGACGCGCAGGGCAATGTGCGGGCGATCTACATCGGCTCGACCGACGGGCGGATATACGCCGTCAGCCCCACCGGGAAGGAGCTCTGGGCTTACGACACGGGCGACGTGATCCGGTCCTCGCCGGTGATCGGGCTGGCGGCGGACGGCGTTCACCGCATCGTCTACTTCGGCGCCGGCAATGGGCTCCTGTACGCGCTCAACGCCGATGACGGCAGCCGCCGGTGGTCGTACGACACGACCCGGGCCGACCCGATCCTCCGCGATCGCAACGACCTCAACGGCTCGCCCGCGCTGACCCGGACCGGCGTCGTGATCGGAGGCGAGGACGGCTACCTCAAGTACGTCCCCTACGACTACTGCCTGCACCGCCGCGATCCTCGCTGCAGCACTGACCCGGGGGAGGCGTTCCCGTCGAACCTGGACCGGGTGTACGCGGTCACCTCCGGTGGCAACACGCAACTGGGCGGAGGCGCACAGGCGGTGGGACCGGCGTCGGTGATGCCGCTGCGCCTGGTCGTGCGCTCGAAGGGCGAGACGCTCGACGCATCGATGCAGCCGATCCCCGATGCGGCCTCGCTGGTCCAGACGAGCCCGCAGTTCCCGTTCACCGCGCAGCTCTCCGGCGACGGTCACTACCTGTTCGTCGTGCCCGACGGCTTCCTCACCCCGGGGCGCGACTACACGATCAAGCTGGCGGGTCACTACACCGCGAACGGGATCTCGGTCGGAGACATCCGGCTCGGTGGCACCAGCGTCGGCAGCTTCGCCGGCAGCGCGAGCTACCACGTGGCGGCGCCCGCGGGGCCGCTCCCGCTCCACAACCGCCCGGGCCGGGTCGCCGCGTTCCGGCTGACGCGGCTCGCGTTCCCGCTGCCCGCGCTGTTGACGAGCGTCAATCAGATCGGCTTCGACCAGTACAACCTGATCGTCGGCGCGCTCACGATCAAGCCGGCGGGCGGAGGGTCCGGCTCGATCCTGCTGTGGGCGGTCGGCGCTCGGCCCGGTCCGAATGGCGCCCAGCAGGTGGACCCGCACACGACTCTCGCATTCCCGCTCGCGGGCGGCTACCAGCACGACTCGCTGCTGCTGCAGTCACAGAACACGACGCTGACGTTCAGCTTCGGCCCGGTGCCGGCGCAGCGGCTGGTGGTTCGCGCCCAGCTCTCGCGATCGCTCGTCGCGCGCCCGGGCGCCGACATCTACGCGGAGGTCAGCTGCCCGGACGTGCCCTTCTACGGGCCGCTGCTGCCGACGCTGCGGCTCTGCAACAACCAGGACAAGCTGATCTCGAACGGGACGTTCGTCACGAGCGCGTACGGCGGGAGGGGCACTGCCAACCAGCGGCCGCGCGGCCTCGCGGTAACCGGGGTGACGCTCCAGCGGCCGACCGCGACGAATGCAGGTAGTGCGGTCGCGACGCTCGCGCTCGCCCACGGCGCCCGCTATCTCGCCGCCAGTCACCTCGTCTCGATCGTGCTGACCGACGCCGCCACCGGCGCGCCGGTCGGAATCGACTACGCGGCGAGCATCAAGAACATCGCCGACGGTCACGGGAACGTCCAGCGGGCGGAGCTGACGATCCCCGCCGGGACGTCGCTTCCTACAAAGATCCGGGCATACGTCGTCGCCGACGTGTTCCCGCTGGCGGAGCAGAACCTCTAGTCCGCGTCGATCGCGACGCCACCCGCGCCGCCCCCCGACAGGAACTCGAGCACGCGCTCACCTTCGCCGTGGACGGCGCGAGCGTCGGCGCGCCGCAGCGGGCCGAACGGGCGTACATGGAGGATCTCGCGCTCGATCCGCCAGGTCCCGGCGACGAACCCGTCGACGAGGAACGTCCGCATCAGGCGGTCTCGCGACACCGCCTCGCGGTAGGCGGCGGGGGTGATCCGCGTCCTGTCGGCGTGGGCGAGGACCGCGTTGTCGAACGGCGGCAGGAACCGTGGCGGCGCGGGACTGTCGGGGTCCGGGAGCGGTCCGTCGAGGACGTCGTAGAGCTCGCGGCCCCGCTCGTCGCGGAAGCTACGCAGCCGGTCGCCGAGACCGCGGGTGACCTCGCCGATGCCCCGCAACCCGGACCACGCCTGGACGTCCTGGGCAGTCGCGGGCCCGAACGCGGCGAGGTAGCGCAGCACCAGCTCCGCGAGCGAGAGCCCGTCGCCGGTCTCGCGCTCGAGGAACGCGTCCGCGGTCAGCCAGCGCGCCTGGCCGCGCTCCCGCCACAGTCCGCGGGGCGGCACCTGGACGAGTGGCTCCAGGTAGCTGACGGCGTACGCGAGCGCGGCCGGGTCGACGTCCGGCCAGTGCTCGGCGAGCAGCGGGCCTAGCTCCGCGCGGGTGTAGGGCCGCTCGGCGAGTAGGCGCCGGCCGAGCGCGAGCAGCTCGTCGACGTCGACGCCGGCGATCGCCTTGCTGAACGGGGTCGCGCCGAACCCGCGCGCAAGCACCGGGGCGATCAGCGGGCGCAGTCGCAGCCAATCCTCGACGGTGACGAGGTGGAGCGTTGCGCGCATCAACGACCCGCGGACGGCTCGGCGCTCGGCGATCAGCTCCGACAGCTCGCCCGGCGAGAACGCCGCGACCCGCGACCACAGCCCGAGATACGGGGCCTGAGGCTCCTGCGCCTGCATCCCGACCAGGCGCTCGAGCGTCGCCGCCACGGGCGCGGCGCGACGCTCGAGCAGCAGCTGGCGCTCGAGCAGCGCGCGGTTCAGCGCGCGCACGCCCAGCGTGCTCGTCGATCGTCGTGGCGCCATCCGCGCGAGCTTACGGGCGGCGAATGCCGGTACCGTCGCCGTGATGCTCGTGGCGGTCACAGATCACGCGGCCGAGCGGTTTCGCCAGCGGGTCCGCGGCACGCTCGACGAGAAGCGAGAGGTCGCCTCTCGCGTCGCCCGCGCGTACGCCGCCGGGCGGGTCGAAGCGGGGTCCGCCGGGACGGTGCTCGTCCGGGATCTCGATCGCCGCGACGTCGTCTACGTGTGCCGGCCCGATGCGGGCGAGCTGGTGGTGATCACGCTCTGGGAGGAGGGGGAGGACGCCGCCGTGCCGAAGCGGTTCACGAACGCGCTGCGCCGCGACGACCACCGCGTGAAGTAGCGCGCCGCCGGATGCGCTTGCGCCGCGCTGCTCGGTGCTTCGCGACAGGAAGCCTGCACGACTCGGGCCCGTTCGTGCACGCGGGCGGTGGGGTCGCGGAGCCGAGAATCAGCCGCGACGGGTACACCGAGTCGTGGAAGATCAGGTTGCGCCCGGCGACGTCCAGCGGCTCGTGGGTCGGCGCGTCGGAGGAGCTCAGCCACAGGCGCAGCCGGTGGCCCGGGGCCAGGGTGTAGGCGGTGTCCCAGATGTCCATCCGGTACTCCGTGGTCTGGCCGGTCACGACCGGCGTGTCGCGGTCGTCGGGCAGGAACGGGTTCCCGGCGGGCGAGCGCTTGGGGTCGACGTAGCGGAAGCTCGCGCGCAGCCAGCCCTGGGTGATCAGCGAGGCGCTGCCGTCGGGCGCCACGTCCTCGAGCCGCGCGACCCAGGCCATGTCGCTCCCCTCGGTCACCGCCCAGAAGCGGAACTCCGACGGCCCCGCGAGGTGGAGCGGCTCGGTCAGCGCCGGGGCGGTGTACGTGAGGCCCTGCGGCTCGTCGAGACGCTGGTCCAGCGGCGCGTAGGGGAGGAACCCGTCGGGTCCGTCCTTGCCCATCGGCACCGACGCTCCAGCGGCAGGGTCGTACACGTAGGAGTCCTGGTAGGCCCCGGCGCCGGTGGGGACGCCGGTCGCGAGCGTGCCGTCGTTGGGCGACAGCGGCGCCGAGCCGCTCGACTGTGCCGACAGGTACAGGCTCGTGCGGTGGGTGTCGGCTGCGTGCCAGGTAGGTACCGCGTGCCAGCTGCCATCGCCGAGGTCGAGGTACCGCACGCGCGGCCTGGCCGCGATCCCGTTGTGGATCCCCTTCACCCACCGGTTCAGCCAGGCGATGTCCTCGCTGGGCGGTGGGATGTCGCTGAGCGCGGAGGCGTTGTCGAGCTGGTTCTGGGTCGAGCCGCCGTATGGCGCGCCCAGCTCGCCGGCCTGGTCGGTGCCGTGGTGCGTGCTGGCGTTGATTACGAGCAGGCTCGGCGTGCGCAGCGAGTCGATCAGGCGCATGTCGCCGCGGCCGTACATGTCCTCCCAGCCGGTGAAGATGTAGACGGGGACCTTGATCCGGTTGACCTTCGCCAGCACCGACCGCTCGTAGTAGACCGGTCCGTCGTATGGGATCAGCCGCGTCTCGGCCGCGAACTGCTGCTGGGCGCGGTCCAGGATCTGGGGCTGGTAGCCGGCACCGATCGACTGCGCCGCGGTCTGGCCTGCGAACCATTGATAGACGAACCCCTGGTCGAACAGGCCGTTCTGCCAGACGACGTCCCGGTACGGGTCGGTCGGCGGGTGCCCGACCACCACCGCGTCGAGGTGCTTGGGCTCGAGCGCCGCCCCGAGCAGCGCCGTGATCGCCGAATACGAGTAGCCGTACAAGGCGACGTGCCCGTTGCTCCACGGCTGTTTGGCGACCCACTCCACGACGTCGCGGACATCCTCCTGCTCACGCAGGCACAGCAGGCACAGCGCGCCGCCGCTCATGCCGGAGCCGCGGACGTCGGTGTTGATGCGCGCGTAGCCCTGGGGGACGTAGTCGGTCGAGGTCGAGCGGCCGTACGGCTCCATGTCGATCACGGCCGGGTAGCGGCCCTTGCCGTCACCGGGCATGTACACGTCGCCGACGAGATGGACCCCGTCGCTGGCCGTGATCGTGACGTTTGACAGCTTCGTCATCCCGGCCGCGGCGGCGGGCGCCGCGCACACCAGAGCGACCAGCAGGCAGAGTCCGACCAGGCAGCGACGCACGGAGCACAGAACGGCTTGCCGCCCGAGAACTTGCGGTGAAGGCGCCGCCGTCGTCCCCGCTGGCTACCATCGGCCGCCATGTCGAGTCCCGGTCTGCGTCGGGGACTCGTCGCCGTTGCGGGCCTGCTGCTTGCGATCGGGATCACGGCGGTGGTCTTGGCGCTGAGTGCTTCGAGCAGCCCCAAGCATCACCCGCCCGTGGTCCAGGCGACGCATCCCGTCACGACGCCCCCACCGCCACGTCCGAAGCCGAAGCCACCCCCGCGTCCGACCGACGAGGCGTGGCCGCTGTACGGCTACAACCTCGCCCGCACGCGCGCGTTTCCGGGCGGCGGCAAGCTTGATCCGCCGCTGCACGTCGGCTGGCGGTTCAACGACGGCGCGCTGCTCGAGTTCCCGCCGGTGATCAACGACAACACGCTGTACTTCGAGGACGCGAGAGGGTGGGCGCACGCGGTCAGCACGATGAACGGGCACGTGCTGTGGAAGCGGAGGGTGGGCACGGTCGCGGCTGCCTCACCGGCGCTCGACGTCCGCCACCAGCTCGTGTTCTTCACGCTGCTCTCGACGACTCCGGGCGCCTCGGAGCCGGGGAACGGAGCCGTCGTCGCACTGTCGATGAAGACCGGCAAGGTCGCGTGGTCACACGCGCTGGCACCGGGCAGCGAGTCCTCGCCGCTGGTCCACGGGCTGAGCGTGTTCCTCGGCGATCAGGGAGGGACCGTCTACTCGTTCAGGACCTACGACGGCCATCTCAACTGGACCTTCGGCGCCGCCGGTGCCGTCAAGGGCGGGGTCGCGTTCGCGCACGACACGATCTACTTCGGCGACTACGGAGGCCAGGTGCACGCCGTCAGCGCGAAGAACGGCCGCGGCATCTGGTCCGCATCCGGCGGCGACAACATCTACTCCACCCCCGCGGTCGCGTTCGGTCGGGTGTACATCGGCAGCACCAGCGGGGCCGTGCTTGCGTTCTGGGCCAACTCGGCGGGCAGGCGTGGAGCGCGTCGACGGGCGCGTACGTCTATTCGTCGCCCGCGGTGGCCGACGTCCCGGGCATCGGGCCGACCGTTTACATCGGTTCGTACGACGGCACCTTCTACGCGTACGACGCGATCAGCGGAGGCGCCCGCTGGAGCCGCTCGGCCGGCGGCAGAATCGACGGATCGGCGACGGTGCTCGGCAAGGTCGTCTACTTCTCGAGCCTCGGCACGAACACGACCACGGGCCTCGACCTGCGCAGCGGCCGGCAGGTGTTCACGTACCCCGATGGGGAGTTCAGCCCGGTGATCACCGACGGGAAGGCCGTGTTCCTGATCGGCTACTCGACGATCTACCAGATGCTTCCGAAGCGCCAGCCGGGGCGCTAGGCCCGCACTACCCGAGGTATTCGACGAAATCGACGGTGGGCAGGCGCTCGGGCGGCTCCTTCTCCTGCCGCGGCCAGCCGAGGTGGATCAGCGCGACGAACCGCTCGGCGGGCGGGATCGCGACCGCGTCGAGGCCCTCGGGCGTCAGTAGCGCGCCGGGCGTCCGCCAGTAGCCGACCAGTCCGCGGCCGTGGGCCCCGAGCAGCACCGCGTACACGGCGCACGCGGTCGCGCAGAGGTCCTCCTGGTCCTGGACCGGATCGTCGGCGCGGGTGGCGCTGGCGGCGACCAGTGTCGGGGCGCGCTCGAGCTTCGACGCGCCCTCCGGTCCGGCGGCGCGCTTCAGCGCCGCGAGCGCTTCGGCGCCGACGACGCGGAATCGCCACGGGTTGGTGAGGTGGTGGTTCGGCGCCCACCGCGCGAGCTCGAACAGCTCGTCGAGCAGCTCTCGCGGCACCGGCTCGGGGCCGAACGCCTTGTGGGTGCGCCTGGTTCGGATTGCATCTTCGACGTCCATGTCCGCGCAACGGTAGTAGGTGGGCCGCTCCGAGTACCGTGGCCCAATGCAGCGACGGAGGTTCGGACGCACGGGTTTGGAGGTGCCGGTCGTCGGGCTCGGGACGTGGGCGACGTTCGACCTCGGACCCGATCAGGAGCCCGTCGCGCGGGCCGTCGTCAAAGCAGCCTGGGAAGGTGGCACGCGGCTGTTCGACTCCTCGCCGATGTACGGCCGGGCCGAGGGCGTGCTCGGGACGGCGCTCGGCGAGCTGCGCCCGCAGGCATTGGTCGCGACCAAGATCTGGACGTCCTCGGCGGCGGAGGCCAGGGCTCAATTCCAGGCTCAGCTCGAGTTCTTTGGCGGGCGCGTCGACCTCGAGCAGGTCCACAACCTCGTCGCCTGGCGAGAGCAGCTCGATTGGCTCGAGCAGGAGCGGGACGCCGGGACGATCCGGTTTCTCGGCGCGACGCACTACTTGGCAAGCGCGTTCGACGAGCTCGAGCAGGTGATGCGCACGGAGCGGATCGACGCGATCCAGGTGCCGTACAACCCACTCGAACGCGATGCGGAACGGCGGATCCTGCCGCTCGCCGCCGAGCTCGATCTCGGCGTGATCGCGATGCGGCCGTTCGGCGAGGGCTCCCTGCTGGGCCGGTACGACGCCGAGTCGTTGCTGAAGTGGACGCTGTCCGACGAGCGCGTTCACGTCGCGATCCCCGCGACGGCCAACCCGGCGCACGCCCGCGCGAACGCCCGTGCCGGAGAGCCGCCGTGGCCCTCGGCCGACGAACGCGAGGCGATGGGCGGTTAGGATCGGGCCGTGGTCGTGGCGATTGGCGGAGCCCACGGGCAGATCGCGATGGTGCTGACCCGGTTGCTCGCGGCCGGTGGCGACGAGGTCATCGGGCTGATCCGGAACCCCGACCACGCGGACGACGTCGCGGCGGCGGGCGCGTCGCCGGCCGTCTGCGACCTCGAGCGGTCGGCCCCCGAGCAGATCGCCAACGCGATCGCGGGGGCGGGCGCGGTCGTGTTCGCCGCGGGTGCGGGACCGGGCAGCAGCGCCGAGCGCAAGCTCACGATGGATCGCGACGGAGCGGTCAAGCTGCTCGAGGCAGCCGTCCAGGTCGGCGCCGAGCGCTACGTGATCGTCAGCGCCGTCGGCGCCGAGGATCCGCCCGATGGCGACGAGGTGTTCAGCGTGTACCTGCGCGCGAAGGCGGAAGCGGACGAGGCCGTGCGCAGGAGCGACAGGGACTGGACGATCGTCCGGCCGGGAGGCCTCACCAATGATCCCGGGACGGGTCGCGTCCGGATCGAGTCCGAGACGTTCTACGGGTCCGTCGCGCGCGATGACGTGGCGTCGGTGCTCGCGCGCCTGCTGCACGACCCGCGCGCGTCACGCCGGATCCTCTACGTGAACGGCGGCGAGGTCCCGATCGAGCGGGCGCTCGACGAGGTCCTCTCCCAGCCGACTCCCGGTTAAGCCGTCAGCTGCTCTTACGAGTGCTGCGGCTCCCGCTCGCGCGCTTGCTCGTTCCGCCCGACCGCGTGCTGCTCGCACGGGTCCCGCCGCTCTTGGCGGCGGTCTTGGCGCCACTCGCGCGCGTACCGCTCGATCGTGTGCTCCGGCTCGCCGTGCTGCGGCCGGTGGACCGGCTCGTAGAACGGCCTCCGGTCGCGCTGGCTCCGGCCTTCTTCGCGGCCTTCTGCGCCGCGTCGAAATCGCGCTTGAGCGCGGTCGTGAACTTGCCTGCGTCGCGGCGCGCGTCCGACAGGAACTTGCCGAGTCCCTTGTGCAGGGCCCGAGTCGAGACGGCGGCGTTGTGCCCCGCCTGCGTCTGCAGGTCCCTGAGCGCCTTCTGGGCGGAGTCGAGCGATGTGTTCAGCCGCTTGAGCGCGGCCGGTTCTTTGTAGGTGGCGCTTGCGCGCGACGTGGACCGAGCTGACTTCCGAGCTTGCGGCATGCGATCTCCCTCAGACCGAGAAACGGAACCTGGCGCAAGCCTAGTCGAGCGCGCGTGTGCTCGTGCAAGACCTGCGCGATCGCGAACGAGGAGCGCTCGCGACCGGGGCGCTCGGCAGCCCCGTCCTGCTGTCGGTCAGAAACCGTCCTCACATCGAACCATCGGAGGGAGAGGAGTCGAGGTCACCGGGTTCGATGCGAGGCTTTCGGTCGTGACGCGACACCGGCCGGGACGGATTGCCGCCGTCACCCCGATCGCGAGCTGATGTTTG
This sequence comes from uncultured Solirubrobacterales bacterium, assembly GCA_963770735.1. Lineage (GTDB taxonomy): Bacteria > Actinomycetota > Thermoleophilia > Solirubrobacterales > Solirubrobacteraceae > Palsa-465. The sequence continues at coordinate 443,835 of CAVYRB010000005.1, forward strand.
CCTCGCGCCGAAGGATCGATGATCGTGCGCCGAGCGGCTTGGGCCGAATGTCGAGGATTCGCGGGCGTGTGCCTGCCCTACGTACAGCCCGCCGCTACTGCTCCTCGATCTCGGCGAGCGCCACGGCCAGGACGGTGTCCCAGTAGCGGGCGCCGTGCTCCGCGCTGGAGCGGGCCGGGTCGCCGATCACGCCGTTCTCGCTCACCGACCGGACGCCGTCGGTGAACAGCGACGCGATCGCGGCCTGGGGGTCGCCGGTGTAGCCGGGCGCCGCTCGCTCCATGTGGACGAGCTCGGGATGGATCGCGGCGAGCATCGACGTCTCCCACTCGCCCGCGTGCAGCCCGCCTTCGCCGAGCGGGACGCCGTATTCGTCGACGCCCACCTGCGCGATTGCGAGCAATGTGCCGAGGTCGGTGAGCGCGTGCACGTAGAGCCCGGGATCCGGACCGAGCCGACGTACCGCCTCGGCGAGCGGCGCGAAGTTCCCCCCGTGCGTCGGCAACAGCACGACCCGCCGGAACCCTCCTCGAGCGAGCGAGCGCACGAGGTCCGCCACCACACCGTGGAACGTCTCATCGGAGATCGAGAGCGTGCCCGGGAACGCGAGGTGGTGCTCGGAGCATCCGACCCTGACCGTCGGCGCGACGAACGCGTCGAGGCGGTCGGCGACGAGCAACGCCAGGTGATCGCCGATCAGCGCGTCGGTCGCCAACGGCATATGCGGGCCGTGCTGCTCGGTCGCGCCGAACGCGACCACGACGGTGTCGCGACCCGCGTCGCGCTCGGCCACGATCTCCGGCCACGACATTCGATCCAGCTCGACAGCACCCAATTGAACCTCCTCGGGGTCGATCCGGAGTGAGAGTATCTCCGGTGCAGATGCGGGCGGACCGGGACATCGCCTGCGGGGAGTTGGTGTACGTACAGCCTTCACAGGAACGTCACAGCCAGGCAGCCGGAACCACGCGGTACCCAACCGCTGACCGACACGCCGGTCGCCTACGACGTCAGCGTCCAGTCGAACGGGTGCTACAAGGCGACCTCGCCACCGCTGCTGGTCGGGCAGTCGACGATCCGCGACGCCCGTGGCCGATCGGTGGTGAACCCGATCGTGACGGTCTACGGCTGCTTCAACGTGCTCTAGACGCGCCGGACTACGACCCCGCGGCGCGCCACACCGACCCGGCGAGCAGCGCGACCACCGCGACCGGGACTATCCACCAGGCGGCGACGCTCGTGCCGGCGACGACGCCGGTGATCGCGAGCGCGACCACGACCCCGAGGGCGATCCGCCAGTCGTCCCCGACGACGAAATCCCAGAGGAACTGGAAGAAGGCCTCGACCCGCTTCACGCCCGCACCACCGCCTCGGTGGCGGCCGCGCGGCGTCGACCCAGGCGTCGCCGGCGGCGACGCAGCAGCGCCACCAGCCCGAGCGACACCGCCAGCATCGCCGGGATGATCACGAGCAGCGCGGCGTCGCCTCCGGGCCAGTGCGCGCCCGCGCCCTCGGCTCCCCAGAAGCTGCCGAACGACGTCAGCATCACCCCGACCGCGAACTTCAACGAGTTCTCGGGCACGCGGGCGAGCGGGCGGTGCACCGCGAGCCCGGCCGCGACGACCACCAGCACCGCGACCGCGGCGGCCGCCGCCGCGAGCCCGACGTTGTGCTGGTTGGCGCCGAACGTCAGCACGATGAACACGACCTCGAGCCCCTCGAGCAGCACACCCTTGAACGCGATCGTGAACGAGTACGGATCGAAGTGCGTGCGGTCGATGGTCCCGGCCGCGCGCGCGGCCGCGAGCTCTTGCTCATAGGCCTCGCGCTCGTCGTGCAGCGCCTTCAGGCCCGACGCGCGCAGGATCGCCTTGCGCAGCCATTGGAGCCCGAAGATCAGCAGCAGCGCGCCGACGATCACACGCAGGACGTTGATCGGCAGCGCCGTCAGCGCGGGCCCGAGCGCGGCCGTCAGCGCTGCGAGTACGAGCAGCGCGACGCCGGCTCCGGTCAGGCTCGAGCGCCAGCTCCGAGTGGTGCCGACCGCGAGCACGATCGTCAGCGCCTCGACAGCCTCGACCGCGCAGGCCGCAAAGACCGAGATCGCGAGTCCGATTTCAGGGCCGGTCACGGCCCCAATGTTCTCAGCAGATCCTGAAGACCTGGTAGGCGACGCCTGGGCCGGCGATCAGCCGGCCGCGTCCGATCAGTGCGCTCTGGGAAAGCCACCGGTATCTGGGATCGCCGGTCTCGACCTCGATCGACGCACGCCAGTACTGGTCTCCGAACTCGGTGGAGCCGGCCGATCGCAGCGCCGCGTTCAGCGCTTCGGTGGGCTCGATCACGCCGCGGTAGCGGAAAAACAGCAGCGCGCCGTCGTCGGTCCGCGCCTGACCGCGGACGTCGATCCGGGTCCACCCGTCGGCGCCGACCAGTGCCCAGTCGCCGCCGCCGCGGAGCACCTCGCCGCCCAGCGCCGGCCCGCTGATCCGGCCCCCGAGGACCTCGTAGAACACCCGCACGCCCTCGTGGGTGGCGCCGATCGGCACGGGCGGCGCGAGCGTCACCGAGTAGTCGAAGAGGTGCTGGGCGTCGAGCGCGGGCGCGACTGTCGGGGGAGAGGCGGCGGTCGAAGCCATCGCTAGACATTTATAGGTATTGTCTAACTGATTGTCAAGGGCGTGGATTGTCGATAGCCTTTGACGCATGGCCCCCGCTTCCCGCACGGCGCTGGAGCGCGCCCTCGCGGGCGAGCGCGAGCAGGCGCGCGCGACCCCGCTCGATGCCCTGCGCGCGGCGCGGAAGCTCTGGGTGGCCGAGCAGCGGATCGACATGGGCGCGCTCGCGGCCGAGCTCGGGATCAGCCGCGCGACGCTCTACAACTGGGTCGGCGACCGCGAACGGCTCACCGCCGAGGTGATCTGGTCGATGGCCGAGCGGGCGATCGCCGATGGCCGCAGCCAGGCACGCGGCTCGGGAGCGGACTACCTGTCGGACGTGATCGCGCACTACCTGGCGGTGACCGCCCACTTCGAGCCGACTCGGCGCTTCATCGAGCGCGACCCCGAGTTCGCGCTCCGGGTCCTGACGAGCCGGCAGACCCCGTTTCAGAGCCGCCTCACCGACGCGGTCCGCGGGCTGATCGAGGAACAGGTGGGCTCCGCCGGCTACGAGCCGCCGCTCGATCCCGAGACGCTCGCCTACGTGCTCGTACGGATCGGCGAGGCGTTCATCTTCAACGACCTGATCACCGGCGGCGACCCGGACCTCGAGCGGGCGGTTCAGGTGAGTCGGGTGCTGCTGCACGCGGCGGCGGTGGGGCCGCGCGAGGAGTAGGGCGCTAGCCCTGCTCTCCGAGCAGCTGCTGCGCGATCGTCCCCTGGTCGAAGTACACCCGCTCACACACGATCTTCTCGCCGCCGCGCTCGAACTCGAACACCGCGCACATCCGGCAGCGGAAGCTGCGACCGGTGGGCGGGATTCCGCGGAGCTCGCCGAGGTGAGTGCCGACCAGGTCGAACTCCGCGATCACCGCGTCCTCGGCGGCGTGCAGCAACGTGTTCTCGTTGCGCTGGTCGGGGAACGCGGCGCGGGAGGCCCGGTAGTACTCGGTGACCGCGTCGGTGCCGTCGTACACGTCGCCCGTGCCGACGATCTCGTAGCGGGGGTGGTCGAAGGTCGAGAGCGTGTCCTCGAAGCGGTGCTCGTTCTCGGAGAGCATGTGCTCGCGGACGAGCTCGAGGCGGCGCTGGTCGAGGGCGGTGGCGCTCATCCGGCTACTCCTCGGAGGTCGCGCACGCCTCGGCGGCGCGGGGGGCAAAGCGCGAGAAGACCGTTGCGAGCGTCGCGATCTCCTCGGGAGAGAGCTGCTCGAAGAAGCTCCGGTGGACCGACTCGAAGTGCGCCTTCTGCGCGCGCCGCACAAGCGCCAGGCCGGCGTCGGTCAGGTGCCCCTCGACCGCGCGAGCGTCGTCCTCGACGGCGCGGCGCTCGACCAGCCCGCGAGCTTGCAGCGAGTCCATGATCCGCGAGATCCGGCTGAGGCTGAGCCCACACTCGGTGGCCAGCGCCGACAGTCGGAGACTCCGGCCGGGCGCCGCAGCGAGCCGGCCGAGCGCCTCGAGCGCGCTGATCGTGAGGCCGTGCTCGGCCTCGAGCTCGGCCTCGAGTGTGCGGGTCAGGCGCTTGTGCGTCTCGAGCAGGCCGATCCATGCGTCGGCATGGGTGTCCGACCAAGTCGCGAGGCCGTCGTCGCCCATGACGAACGCGCATGCTGTAGATGTGGGGTTAGCAGGTGTAGCCATATGCTTGCTCTAGCAATTATAGCTCTGGAAAGGGAGTGATCGGTGGATTTCGAGCAGATCATCGTGGACGTGTCCGACGGCATCATGACGATCACGCTGAACCGGCCCGAGCGGCTCAACGCGTGGACGGCGAAGATGGCCGACGAGCTGATCGAGGCATTCGACCGGGCCGACGCCGACGACGAGGTCAGAGCGGTGATCATGACCGGCGCCGGCCGCGGCTACTGCGCCGGCGCCGACCTCGAGAAGGGAGGGGAGACGTTCGACGCGCGGGCGCGCGGATACTCATCCCCGGGCGTCCCGCGCGACAACGGCGGCCAGTTCACGCTGCGGATGTTCAACTCCGAGAAGCCCGTGATCGGAGCGATCAACGGCCCCGCGGTCGGCGTCGGGGCGACGATGACGCTGCCGATGGACATCCGGCTTGCCTCCGAGAACGCCCGCTTCGGGTTCGTGTTCGTCCGCCGCGGGATCGTTCCGGAGGCCGCCTCGAGCTGGTTCCTGCCTCGGGTCGTCGGAATCAGCCAGGCGATGGAGTGGGTCGCGACCGGGCGCGTGTTCCCGGCCCAGGAGGCGCTCGAGGGCGGGCTCGTGCGCAGCGTGCATCCGCCGGACGAGCTGCTCGGCGCCGCCCGCGAGCTCGCGAAGGAGATCGTGGACAACTCGTCGCCAGTGTCAGTGGCGCTCGCGCGCCGGATGATGTGGCGGATGCTGGGCGCGCCACACCCGATGAGCGCCCACCGCGTCGACTCCCGCGCGATGCTCGCGCGCGGGCAATCCGCGGACGTGGTCGAGGGGGTCACCTCGTTCCTCGAGAAGCGCCCGCCGCGGTTCACCGACAAGGTCAGCGATGGGCTGCCAGACGTGTTCCCGGAGTGGCAGGAGCCCGTGTTCGGGTGATGAGCGAGCCCGGGCCGCGGCTGGAAGTCCGTCCGCTCCAGGAGCGCGATCTCGACGAGGCCGACCGGGTGATGCGGGTCGCGTTCGGCACGTTCATGAACTCCCCGCACCCGGAGCGGACGTTCGGGGACGCGGATTTCGTCCGCACCCGTTACCGGGCCGACCCGGCGGCCGCCTTCTGCGCCGAGCTCGACGGCCGCGTCGTCGGCTCGAACTTCGCTACCCGCTGGGGGAGCTTCGGCTTCTTCGGCCCGCTGACGGTCACGCCCGAGCTCTGGGACGGCGGCGTTGCGACCCTGCTGATGGAGCCGGTCGTCGACCTGTTCGACCGCTGGGGGGTCCGCCACGCGGGCCTGTTCACGTTCCCGCAGAGCGCGAAGCACCTCGGTCTGTACGGCAAGTTCGGGTTCTGGCCGCAGCAACTGACGCCGGTGATGGGGATCTCGATCGCCGCTCACGCCGACCGAGCCGTGTACGAGACGTTCTCCGCCGCGCGCGCGGCGGGGGCCGGGGCGGAGGCGCTCGAGCGGTGCCGCGACGTCACCGATTCGATCTATCCGGGGCTCGACCTCGAGCGCGAGATCGTCGCGGTCGAGGACCAGGGGCTCGGCGAGACCGTGCTGCTCCACGACGACGGTCAGCTGTGCGGCCTCGCCGTCTGCCACCTCGGCGCTGGCACCGAAGCCGGGAGCGGCGTCGCCTACGTCAAGTTCGGCGCGGTCGCTCCCGGCTCGGGCGTGTCCGAGCGCTTCCAGGCGCTGGTCGCCGCGTGCGAGAGCCTCGCGGCCGATCGCGGGGCCGGGCGGCTTATCGCGGGGGTGAACGCCGCCCGGCGGGACGCCTACCGCGCGCTTCTCGCTCGCGGATACCGCGCGATCTTCAACGGGATCACGATGCTCCGCCCCGACGATCCCGCCTACAACCGTGCGGACGCGTATGTGATCGACGACCTCAGGTAGGACCGTCGCGATGAATGGCGATTCACCGCCACCTGTGGGCGGTCAAACGCCAAGGTTCCCGGCGCCGCTATACTAATGCTTGCCAGCAAGCAAGTATTTAGTCATCGACACCGGAAGGCACGGCTCACAATCGCGACCACCGCTCAAGCGCTCGACATCGAAACGGCAGCGCGGTTGCGCACCGCGATCGGGAAGCTGTCGCGTCGGCTGCGAACCACGGCCGCCGGACGCGCCGCCGGACTGACGCCGACCGGGATCTCGATCCTGCTGAACGTCGACCGCCACGGGTCGATGCGGCTGGCGGAGCTCGGCGAGTCCGAGGGCGTGAACCCGACGATGCTCTCGCGAGTGGTATCGGGGATGCTCCGCGACGGGTTGCTCGAGCGGTCCCACGACGCCGGCGACCGCCGCGCGGCCTGGGTCTCGGTGACGAAGTCCGGCCACCGGCTGGCCGAACGGATGCGCCGCGAGCGGACCGAGGCGGTCAACGCCGCGATGCGCGGGCTGAGCGCAGATGACTCACGGTTGATCGAGGCGGCGCTGCCGGCGCTCGAGTCGCTCTCCGAGCAGCTGAGGGAGCGTCGCCCGTGACGCGCGTGATGCGCGCCGGCCGCACCACCTTCGCCGCCTTCTCCGTACCGAACTTTCGCCGCTACTACAGCGGACAGTCGATCTCGCTGATCGGGACGTGGATGCAGATGACGGCCCAGGCGTGGCTGGTGCTGAAGCTGACGCACTCCAGCACCGCGCTCGGCGGGATCGTCGCGTTGCAGACGCTGCCGGTGCTGCTGCTCGCCCCGTACGGCGGCGTGATCGCCGACCGTGTCGACAAGCGCAAGCTGATGATCGGTCTGCAGACGATGATGGGACTGCAGGCGCTCGCACTCGGCGTCCTCACCGTCACCGGCGAGATCCAGGTGTGGCAGATCGGCCTGCTCGCCGCGATCCTCGGCGTCAACAACGCGTTCGAGAACCCCTCGCGACAGTCGTTCATGCTCGAGATGGTCGGTCCCGAGCACCTGCGCAACGCGGTCAGCCTCAACTCGGTGCTTGTCAACGTCGCCCGCAGCGTTGGCCCGGCGATCGCCGGGGTGCTGATCGCGACCGTCGGCGACGGCGTCTGCTTCCTCGTGAACGCCGCCAGCTTCGTGTTCGTGGTCGGCTCGCTCGCGACGCTGAACGTCCGGGCGCTGAACCCCAGCAAGCCTGCCGCGCGCGCGCGTGGACAGCTGCGAGAGGGCCTGCGCTACGTCCGCTCCAAGCGCGAGCTCTTGATCCCGCTGATGATGATGGGCATCGTCGGGTGCCTGACATACGAGTTCCAGGTGACGCTGCCGGTGATGGCGAGCCGAGGGCTTCACGCCGGGCCCGCCGGCTTCGGCTTCATGACCGCGGCGATGGGCGTCGGCGCCGTGATCGGCGGCCTCGTCGTCGCGCACCGCGGGAAGATGGGGATCCGGCCGCTGACGATCGCGGCCGCGGGGTTCGGGATCACGGTGGCGCTCGCGGCGCTCGCCCCGAGCCTGCCGGTCGAGCTGGTGGCGCTCGCGATCGTCGGCGGGGCGAGCATCTCGTTCATGGCGACCGGCAACTCCACCCTCCAGCTCCAGGCCGACCCGTCGATGCGCGGCCGTGTGATGTCGCTGTGGTTCGTCGCGTTCCAGGGCTCGACCCCGATCGGCGGTCCGATCGTCGGCTGGGCGATGGCGGTGCTCGGCGCCCGGGCCGGGCTCGGGCTCGGCGCGATCGCCGCGCTCGCGGTGGCGGTCATGGGCGTGCTCGCGCTCCAGCCTCGGCGCGAGCGGCGCGCCTCTTCACACGCCGTCGCCTGAGGAGTAAGGTCGGCCCTAGGGCCCGGTGAGAGGACCGACCTTGCCCCCGCGACCTTGGAGGGAGAGCGAATGAGCACATCGATCTCGGTGCGCCTGCGTGTCAACGGCGTCGAGGAAGAACTCGAGGCGGAGCCGCGGCTGCTGCTCGTGCACGCGCTGCGTGACGAGCTTGGGCTGACAGGCACGCACGTCGGATGCGACACGTCCAACTGCGGCGCCTGCACCGTCCACCTCGACGGGCTTCCGGTCAAGTCGTGCACCGTGCTCGCGGTGCAGGCTGACGGCGCCGAGATCACGACGATCGAGGGCATGGCGGGCGCGAACGGTGAGCTTCACCCGATCCAGGAGGCGTTCTGGAACGACCACGGCCTCCAGTGCGGGTACTGCACGCCGGGGATGATCATGGCCTCCGCCGGGCTGCTGGCGGAGAACCCGAACCCGACCGAGGACGAGGTCCGGCACGCGCTCGAGGGCAACCTCTGCCGGTGCACCGGCTACCACAACATCGTCAAGGCGGTGCTCGACGCGGCGAAGGTCAAGGGCCCGACCGTGGGGGTGGAGTCATGAGCGAGGACATCGGCGAGGGTGGCGTAGCGTCTGAGATCTCCGAGATCGCGGCCGAGGAAGGCGAGCGGCACGGCCATCCGTCGGCGGGCAACCACGTCGGCCGGCCGCTGCGCCGCAAGGAGGACCCCCGGCTGATCCAGGGGCTCGGCCGCTACGTCGACGACATCACCCTCCCGGGGACGCTGTGGGCGGCGCTCGTCCGCTCCCCGGAGGCACACGCGAAGATCGTCTCGATCGACACCTCGGCCGCGCGCGAGCGCCAGGGCGTCCACGCGGTGTTCACCGGTGCGGACATGACCGACCTCGCGGGGCCCCTGCCGATGGCGTGGGTCCCACCGGGAGTCGAGGTGCAGAACCCACCGCACTGGCCGCTCGCCAAGGAGACGGTCAACCACGTCGGCGACCCGGTCGCCGTCGTGCTCGGCGAGAGCCGTTACGCGGTCGTCGACGCGGCCGAGGCGGTCCTCGTCGAATACGACCCGCTGCCGGCTGTGTCCGATCCCGAGAAGGCGCTCGAGGGGCCGCCGTTCGTGCACGAGGAGATCGGCACGAACAAGGTCCATGAGTGGTCGCTGCCGGGCGGCGACGTCGAGGCCGGGTTCGCCGAGGCCGACGTGATCGTCGAGCGGCGCGTCGTCAACCACCGCACCGCCGGCGCTCCGATCGAGCCCCGCGGCGTGCTGGCCGACTACCGCGCCGGCGAGCTGACGCTGTGGTCCGCGACGCAGGTGCCCCACTTCGTCCGGCTGTTCCTGTCGATCCTGCTCGAGATCAGCGAGGAGAAGGTTCGCGTGATCGCTCCCGAGGTCGGCGGCGGCTTCGGCTCAAAGCTCCAGGTGTACGGCGAGGAGGTGCTCGCGTGCTGGTGCTCGCGCAAGCTCGAGCGCCCGGTCAAGTGGATCGAGACGCGGACGGAGAACATGGCCACCGCACACCAGGGCCGCGACCAGATCGCAACCGTACGGATGGGCGCCAAGCGTGACGGCACGCTGACCGCGTTCCACGTCAAGATCCTCGCCGACTTCGGCGCGTACAACATGCTGCTGACGCCGTTGATCCCGTCGCTCGGGGCGTTCGTGATGAGCGGCTGCTACGCGATCCCGAACGTGCAGACCGACATCGTCGGCGTGTTCACGAACAAGTGCCCGACGGACGCGATCCGCGGCGCGGGCAGACCCGAGGCGACGCACATGATCGAGGTCACGCTCGATCAGCTCGCCGAGGAGCTGGGGATGAGCCCGGTGGAGATCCGGCGCAAGAACTTCATCCCCTCTGATCAGTTTCCGGCGGAGGTCGCGACCGGGGTCATCTACGACTCGGGCGACTACGACAAGACGCTCGACAAGCTGCTCGAGCACGTCGACATGGACGCGTTCCGCTCCGAGCAGCAGGCACTCCGCTCGGAGGGCGTCTACCGCGGGATCGGGCTCTCGACGTACACCGAGATCTGCGGGCTCGCGCCGTCGCGCATCACCGGCCCCGGCGGGGTGGGGGTCCAGGCCGGCGGCTGGGAGTCGGCGCTGGTCCGCGTCCACAACACCGGCGCGGTCACCGCGTACACCGGCGCCTCGGGCCACGGCCAGGGGCACAAGACGGCGTTCGCGCAGATCGTCGCCGACCGGGTCGGCGTCGATCCCGAGAACGTCGAGATCATCCAAGGGGACACCGGCACCGGGCCGGAGGGCCGCAACACATACGGGTCGCGGTCGCTGGCAGTTGGCGGTGAGGCGCTCGCGCGCTGCGCGAACAGGATCGCCGAGAAGGCCAAGGCGGTCGTCGCGCACAACCTCGAGGCTGCGCCCGAGGACATCGAGCTGGCTGACGGTAAGTTCTCCGTCCGCGGCTCGCCCGACAAGGGAATGACGCTCGCGGAGGTCGCCGGCGCGGCGTACCTGAACCTGGTTCCCGAGGGGATGGACCCCGGGCTCGAGGAGACGACCTTCCACGACCCGGAGAACTTCGTGTTCCCGTTCGGGGCGCACGCGTGCGTGGTCGACGTCGACCCGGACACGGGCAAGACGAAGGTCGTGCGCTACGTCGCGGTCGACGACTGCGGCAACGCGATCAACCCGCTGATCATCGACGGCCAGGTGCACGGCGGGATCGTGCACGCGATCGGACAGGCGCTGTACGAGCGGGTCGCCTACGACGAGGACGGCCAGCTCGTGACCGGCACGTTCGTGGACTACGCGCTGCCGACGGCCGCGGAGCTGCCCAGCTTCGAGACCGACCGCACGGTGACGCCCTCGCCGGTCAACTCGCTCGGCTCGAAGGGCGTCGGCGAGGCGGGGACGATCGCGGCGAGTGCCGCGGTAACCAACGCGGTGATCGACGCGATCAGGCCGCTCGGCGTGGGCTACATCAACATGCCCCTGACCCCGATGCGGGTGTGGGAGACAGATCCAGTCAAGCCAACAAGGGGGTGCGCCGCATGATTCCCGCTGAATTCGACTACGTCGCCCCGGACACGCTCGACGACGCGATCGCCGCTTTGGAGGGCGGCGGCGAGGACGCAAAGCTGCTCGCCGGCGGCCACTCGCTGCTGCCGCTGATGAAGTTGCGGCTCGCCGCCCCGACGCTGCTGGTCGACCTCCGCAAGGTGCCAGGCCTCGATGGGGTCAGTCGTGAGAACGGCGGCTGGCGGATCGGCGCGATGACCCGCCACGCGGAGCTCGAGCGCACGACCGACGCTCGGGGTGCTGGCCGCGGCCGCTGGGACGATCGCCGATCCTCAGGTCCGCAACCGCGGGACGATCGCCGGCTCGCTCGCGCACGGCGACCCTGCATCTGACCTGCCGGCGGTGATGCTGATCGCCGAGGGCTCGGTTACGGTGCGCGGCTCCGGCGGCGAGCGCTCGATCGCGGCCGCCGATCTGTTCCAGGACTACCTCGAGACCTCGATCGGGGCCGACGAGGTGATCACCTCGGTGAGCGTGCCCGCGTTCGACGACTGGGGCTTCGGCTACCAGAAGTTCAACCGCCGCAGTGAGGACTGGGCGATGGTCGCGGTCGCGGCGGTCGTCAAGCGGGTCGACAACGTGATCGAGGACGTCCGCGTCGGACTGACGAACATGGGCAGCGTCCCGTTGCGCGCGAGCGCCGTCGAGGAGGCGCTGCGCGGGCAGCCGCCGACCGCCGAAGCGGTCGCCGCGGCCGCCGAGCAGGCCGCCGAGGGCACCGACCCGCCTGCCGACCTCAACGCCAGCGCCGACTACAAGCGCCACCTGGCGCGGGTCCTGACGCGACGGGCGCTGACTGAGGCGGCCGGGTTGTCATGATTGGTGCGTGACCTCACAACAGACGTTCGAATCGGTCGACGCCGCCGCTGAGGCGCTGGCGTCGGTCGGCTACCTCGCGGACCGGCCGCTGTCGCTCGCCGTCCACCTCGCGGTGCTGCTCGAGCAGCCGTTGCTGCTCGAGGGCGAGGCGGGAGTGGGGAAGACCGAGGTCGCCCGATCGCTTGCCACCGCGACAGGGTCGCGGCTGATTCGGCTGCAATGTCACGAGGGGATCGATCTGCACCACGCGGTGTACGACTGGGACTACGCGCGCCAGCTGCTCGCGCTGCGCGCGGTCGAGGGCGGGGTCGACGAGGGCGAGCTGTTCTCGCCGCGGTTCCTGCTGCGGCGGCCGCTGCTCGACGCGTTGGAGTCAGACGAGCCGGTGGTGCTGCTGATCGACGAGGTAGATCGCTCCGACGACGAGTTCGAGGCGTTCCTGCTCGAGTTCCTGTCGGACTTCGCGGTCACGATTCCGGAGCTCGGGACGGTCAGCGCCGATCGCCGTCCGGTGGTCGTGCTGACGTCGAACCGCACCCGGGAGCTCCACGACGCGCTCAAGCGCCGCTGCCTCTACCACTGGATCGACTATCCGTCAGCCGCGCGGGAACGCGAGATCGTGCGCGCCCGGATCCCCGGTGTGCCCGAGGAGATCGCCGACCGCGTGGTGCGGGCGGTCGGGCGGCTGCGCGAGCAGGGCGACCTGTACAAGCTACCCGGCGTCGGCGAGACGCTCGTGTGGGCGCAGGCGCTCGCCGCCGTCGGCGACGACGCCTCGCTCGACGAGACGCTCGGCGCTGCGTTGAAGGTCCACGAGGACGTGGTCAGGGTTCGCGAGCGGGAGGTACTGGAGGGTGTCTGACGGTGCGTCCGTCGTCGTCGACCGGCTGAGCGCGCTGGCGGCGGCGCAACGGGCGCAGGGCTCGCGCGTCGGCGTCGGGGAGCTGTTGGCGGCGCATCGGGCGCTCTCCGCGATCGACGCGAGCTCGCGGGAGGACTCGCGGCTCGCGCTCCGCGCCGTGTTGTGCTCCTCGCGCGGAGACCTCGAGCGGTTCGACCGCGCGTTCACAGCGGTGTTCGGGGAGGCTCGCCCGTTGCCCGAGCAGTCGTCGCTGGACGAGCTCGGGACGATCGAGCGCGCGGCGCTGCCGAGCGCCGCGATCCCCGGCGGCGGTCCGCCGCCCCCCGCGCCGCCCGACGAGGAGACGGTCGCGGTGCCGGCCGCGTGGAGCGACGTCGAGCTGCTGCGGCTGCGCCAGAAGGACTTCGCCAATTACAACGAGGCCGAGATGGTCGCCGCGCGCGAGCTGATCGCGCGGCTTGCGCGACGTGGTCCGACGCGGGTCTCGCGCCGGACTCGACCCGTGCGACGGCGTGGCCACTCGCCTGACGTCCGTCGCGTGATCGCGTCGTCGCTGCGGACGGGCGGCGAGCCGCTCCATCGCCACTGGCGGGCGCCGAGCACGCGGTCGCGTCCGGTAGTGCTGGTCTGCGACGTATCCGGGTCGATGACGCCCTACGCGCGGATGCTGCTCCAGTACATGCACGCATCGGTCGCCGCGCGCCGCCGAGTGGAAGCGTTCGCGTTCGGCACCCGGCTGACCCGGATCACCAACGAGCTGGCGGGTCGCGACCACGATCTCGCGCTGGAGCGTGCGTCGGCGGCGGTTACGGACTTCTCCGGCGGGACCCGGATCGGGTCCGCGCTGGCCGAGCTGAACCGGGTTCACGGCCGTCGGATCGGCCGCGGAGCGGTGGTCGTGGTCCTCTCCGACGGATGGGACCGTGGCGACCCGGAGGTGCTGGAAGCGGAGATGGCGCGGCTGCGCCGCAGCGCTCACCGACTGGTTTGGCTGAACCCGCTCGCCGCCCACCCGGACTTCGAACCGCTGGCGCGGGGGATGCGCGCGGCGGTGCCCCACACCGACGAGCTGCTCGCGGGGAATTCGCTCGCCTCGCTCGAGGAGCTCGCCGTGATCTTGGAGGAGATTTGATGCTCGGAGGAGATCCGATGCGAGACGAGGGATGATCGCCGGGCTGGTTCTCGCCGCGGGGGACGGCAGCCGCTTCGGGCCGGAGTCGAAGCTGCTGGCATCGCTCGAGGGGCGACCGCTGCTCGAGTGGGCGGTGGAGGCGCAGTGCGCCGTTCCGGCGGTCGAGCGGGTCGTGGTCGTGCTCGGCTCGAACGCTCCGGAGATCATCGAGCGAGTGGACTTCCGCGAGGCCGACACCGTGGTCTGCGAGGAGTGGGATCGCGGGCAGTCGGCGTCGCTGCGGCGGGGGATTCAGGCGCTCTCCGGCGCGGACAAGGTGATCGTGACGCTCGGCGACGCTCCGCTGATCACGCCGGAGGTGATCGCGCGGTTCGTCGACGAAGAGGCTCCCGCACGTGCGACGTACGACGGGCGCCCCGGTCACCCGGTGGTGCTCGAACCGCGGGAGCTGAGTGCGATCGCCGGTTTGAGCGGCGATCGCGGCGCCCGGGAGCTCCTCGCCGGCGCCCGCATGATCGAATGTGGGCACCTGTGCTCCGGAAGCGATGTCGACACACCCCGAGACCTGGAGGCGATCCGCCGTGAAGCTAGAGCAGTCCTTTGACGTCGCCGCGCCCGTCGACCGGGTGTGGCAAGCGCTGATCGACGTCGAGCACGTCGCGCCCTGCCTTCCCGGCGCCGCGGTCACCGGCCGCAACGACGACGGCACCTACGACGGCACGTTCACGATCAAGATTGGCCCGACGACCGCCTCCTACACGGGCAAGCTCGAGATGCGCGACGTCGACGAGTCCGGCAGGAGCGCCACCCTCCATGCCCAGGGCACCGACAAGCGCGGCCAGGGCGGCGCCAACGCGACGATCCTCTCCCGGGTGACCGACACCGGCGACGGCTCCAGCCGCGTCGAGGTCGAGACCGACTACCACATCACCGGCCGCCTGGCCCGTTTCGGGCGCGGCGGCATGATCGAGGACATCTCCGAGCGTCTGCTGAGAGAGTTCGCCGCGAGGCTGCAGTCATCGCTGGCGGGCGGGGTCCCGGCGGCCGCCGCCGAGGAAGCGCCGCCGCCGGTGACCGACGCGCCGGCGCCGACCGAGGCGCCCGCGGCGGTCGAGGAGGCCGAGGCGGTCGAGGAGGCCGAGGCGACCGGGGCCGCGGCGGCTGCCGCGGCCGAAGCGACCGGGGCCGAGGCAGCTGCGGCAGCCGAGGCGAAGGGCGCCGAGGGGGCAGCGGCGGCCACCGACGGTGCAGCGGGGTCGCCGCCGGCGGATGCAGGCCCGCCACCGCCTCCCGAGCCGGAGGGCGCCGCGCCGCCGCCGCCAGCGCCTCCCGAGCCGGAGGGCGCCGGACCGCCGCCGGCAGCAGGCCCGGAGGGCGCCGCCCCGCCGCCGCCGCCGCCACCACCGCCTCCTCCGCCCGAGAACGAGCCGCTTCGCGCGGACGCGATGGTCGGCTCGATGGTGCTCGAGCGGGTTCGCGCGAACCCGTGGCCGCTGGTCGGCGCCGCCGTGCTGTTGTTGCTGATCCGTCGCCGGCGCCGCCGGCGCCGGCGCGCGGGGATCGGGATGTGAGCGACCAGGCCGAGAAGGCGGCCCGGTTCCTGGCGTTGCACGAGCCCGGGCGCCCGCTGCTGATGCCGAATGCGTGGGATGCCGGCTCGGCCAAGGTGCTGGAGCAGCTCGGGTTCGAGGCGATCGCGACAACCAGCAGCGGCTTCGCGGCGACGCTCGGGCGGCTCGACGGCTCGGTCACCCGCGAGGAGGCGCTCGCGCACTCCGCGACGCTCGTCGAGACCGTCGACATACCTGTTTCCGCCGACCTCGAGAATGGGTTCGGCGCGATCCCCGGCGAGGTCGCGGAGACCGCCCGCGGCGCCCGCGACGCCGGCCTCGCGGGGTTCTCGATCGAGGACTACAGCGGCAACCCCGACGACCCGATCTACCCGCTCGAGCTCGCGGTAGACCGAATCGCGGCGGCCGCTCGGATCGCGCATGACGGGCCCGCGAGGCTGGTGCTGACCGCGCGGGCGGAGAACCACCTGCACGGGCGCGACGACATCGACGACACGATCGCGCGGCTGCGGGCATACGAGGAGGCCGGTGCCGACGTCCTGTTCGCGCCGGGTCTGCGGACCGCGGACGAGCTCGCAGCGATCATGGGCGCCGTGGGGCTGCCCGTCAGCGTGTTGCCGGGGAAGGGGACGCCCCCCGTGGCTGAGCTGGCGGCGCTCGGAGCCGCTCGGCTGTCGGTGGGCGGCTCGTTCGCGTTCGCGGCGCTCGGGGAGCTGGTCGAAGCCGCCACCGAACTCCGCGACCACGGCACCTACGGCTACAGCGAGCGAACGCTCGAGGGCCTGCGCGCCGCGCGCGACGCGTTCGCGTCCTAAGCGCTCGGGGCGCCCGGGCGCTGCGGCCCGCCGGGCGCTCCGGCCCGCCGGGCGCTCGGGCCTGCCGGGCGCTCCGACCCGCCGGGCGCTCCGTCGGCCGAACTTTGGCGATCCAGTTCGGCCCCTCCGAACTGAATCGCCATTCATCGCCGCGCGCGGAGCCGGTGGTGTGCTGCCGCCACTTGACATGTGACCAAACGGTCACGTATTATGGCAAACCGTGACTGCAGTTCAGACCGACGCAGTGTTCAAGGCGCTTGCCGATCCGACCCGCCGGGGGCTGCTCGACGAGCTGTTCCGCGAGGATGGGCAGACGCTGAGCGCGCTCGAGGGCCGGCTGCCGATGACCCGCTTCGGGGTGATGAAGCACCTGAAGGTGCTCGAGGACGCGGGAGTCGTGGTCGCGCGCAAGCAAGGCCGTGAGAAGCGTCACTACCTGAACCCAGTCCCGATCCGGCTGATCCACGACAGGTGGGTGAGCAAGTACGCAGAGCCGTGGGCCGCGGGGCTCAGCCGGCTCAAGACAGATCTGGAGGTCGAGACGATGGATACGGTGAAGACGGTTTCGTGGGCGGATGGATCGGCGCCGGTCGCAGACGGCACGGCGGTGTTCGAGGTGTTCATCAAGACCACGCCGGAGCGGCTGTGGGACGCGATCACGAATCCCGAGCAGCGCGCGAAGTACAGCTTCGGGGTCGAGATCCGCTCGGACTGGACCCCCGGTTCCGAGTACAACTCGGACAGCCGCGGCGGGCTGCAGATCGCGTCGGGCAAGAACGTCGAGGTCGAGCCGCCGCGGCTGCTGGTGCAGACGTTCGACGCGCTGTGGAGCGACGACGTCAGGGCTCAACCGACGACCAGGGTCACGTGGGAGATCGAGCCCGTCGGCAGCTCCTGCCGGCTGACCGTCACCCACGACCAGCTGCCGCCCGCGGCGAACGCGGAGCTGTACGGCGGCTGGCCGATGATCCTGTCGGGGTTGAAGACGCTGCTCGAGACCGGCGAGCTGCTCGACACGCCGGGGTCACTTCGGTACGCGGCATGACGATCGATGGCGTACACACGATCGGCGTGCCCGTGAGCGACCAGGATCGGGCGCTCGAGTTCTACGTCGATACGCTCGGCCTCGAGAAGCGGGCGGATCTCCCGCTCGAGCAGTTCGGGGGCCGGTGGATCGAAGTCGCGCCGCCGGACGCGCCGGTTTCCCTGGCGCTCGTCCCCGAACGCCCGGGCGTCCCCAGCGGCGTTCAGACCGGGATCAGGCTGACCACTCCCGATGCCGACGAGGCCCACGCCGAACTGGAAACGGCCGGCGTGGAGGTGGGTGAGGTGCTGCGCTGGCCCGGGGCCCCCGCGATGTTCGCGATCCGCGATCGGGACGGCAACGGCCTTGAGATCGTCGAGCGGGGCTAGCGAGCGGCGGAGCGGCCCTATGATCCGGACGCGATGTCCGGGTTCCGGAGAATCGCGCTCACGGTCGCTACGGTTGCGCTGGCGTTGCCTGCAAGCGCTGCGGCCTTCCCCTACGCGTGGGTCTCGGTTGTCCACATAGCCGCGCCGCCGCCGACGGGAGCCGCCGCCCCGGCGCCCCCGCCGGCCCCGGCGGGCACCGGCGTCCAGATCCCTTCATCCGACGCGAAGCTGCTCGGCCAGCGGATCATGGTCGGGCTTGACGGGACCGCCGCGCCGAGCAGTCTGCTCGCCAGAATCCGGGCCGGACAGGTCGGCTCGGTGATCCTGTTCTCGCAGAACATCGTCAGCTCGTCGCAGGTGCGGGCGCTGACGGGCTCGATGCAGCAGGCGGCGCGGGCCGGCGGCAATCCGCCGCTGCTGATCGCGACCGACCAGGAAGGCGGCCAGGTCAAGCGGTTCTCGTCCGGTCCTCCGGACCTCTCGCCTCCCCAGATGGCGAGCGACGGCACGGTCAACGGCGCCTACCGCGAGGGCCAGCTGACCGGCTCCTACCTGAAGGCGCGCGGGGTCAACTGGGACCTCGCGCCGGTCGCGGACGTGCCCACCTCCTCGAACGCGTTCATCTGGCAGCAGGGCCGCGCGTTCTCGTTCCGCCCGGCGACGGTCGCGGCGTACGCCAACGCGTTCGCGCGCGGGATCCAGTCGGCCGGGGTCGTCGCGACTGCCAAGCATTTCCCGGGCGTCGGCTCCGCGTCGGTCGACACCGACAACAAGCTCGACGTGCTGCGTCCGACGAGCGCGCAGCTGGCCGGAGCGCTGCAGCCGTACCGGACGCTGATCCCGCGCGGGGTCGACTCGGTGATGCTGTCGACGGCGGCGTTCCCGGCGTACGACCCGAGCCGAGCGCCTGCTGCGCTCTCGAGCCGGATCGCGCGCGGACTGCTCCGCGACCGGCTCGGCTTCCGCGGCGTCACGATCACCGACGCGCTCGGGACGCCGACCGGTCACAGCGCGCTCGCCGCGGGCCGGATCGCGGCCGGCGCCGGAGCGGACGTCCTGCTCTACACCGACGCCGCGAACGGCGAGCTCGCGGCGCTCGTCTCCGCCCTGCACGGCGGGAGCCTCGACCGCGCCGACGCCGACGCCGCGTACAAGCGGATCGTCGCGCTCAAGCGACGGATCGGCTACTGACCTACTTCAGCGCTGCCTCGATCGCCTGACGGAGCTCGTTCAGACCGAACGCGCCCTCGAGCCTCGCGGCGATGATCCCCTGGCGGTTGATCGTGAACACCCACGGCTCGGTCTGGAGGTGGAACGCCTTCATCTGCGGTCGCAGCCCCTTCGACGGATTGTTGTCGGCGTAGACCTCCTGATGGATGAAGACGATCCGGTTGCCGAACTCGTGCTGCAGCTGGACCGCGACGTCGGTCACCGGCCCGCAGATCCGCGAGTGGCACAGCTCGGGCGTCGAGAAGATGAGCACGATTGGCTTCTTGCCGAGCAGCTGGTTGAACGACGCCGAGTGCATCGACTCGGGCGGCACGCGGGTGGTCAGCAGGCTCACGTTTCCGTGCACGGTCGCGAGCGTGTCGGTCGCGATTGCGGGCGGGCGCTGGCCCACATTCGGGATCGGCGAGATCTTGGCGACCGCGATCTCGCCGGTGGCCCCGATCAGCCCCTTCGAGGTCTTCGTCAGCGACAGCACGTCGTAGGTCTGGGCCTTCGATGCAGGCACGTTGGTCGAGTAGATCGCCTGCAGCCCGCCAGGCGCCGCGTTCTGCTGGCTGCGGTACTGGGCCTGAACGGTCATCGAGTCGGCCGGCGCCAGGAACGGACCGCTGGCCGGCGAGGTAGGGGTGGCGGCGATGTACACCGCCGTCGGCGCGTAGATGAACCGCTGCTGGTTGTTGGTCAGCGCGAACGCGAACCGCCCGAAGCCCGGCGTGAACGTCCCATCTGCCGCTCCCAGCGACGCGGCCGAGCCGGCGACCTTCGCGAGCTGCTGCAGCGACTTGCCCGAAGACGAAGGGAACTGGCTCGCGACCGGGTGCTGCGCCGCCGCCAGCTCGTC
Organism: uncultured Solirubrobacterales bacterium; assembly: GCA_963770735.1. Lineage (GTDB taxonomy): Bacteria > Actinomycetota > Thermoleophilia > Solirubrobacterales > Solirubrobacteraceae > Palsa-465. The sequence goes on from CAVYRB010000005.1 coordinate 463,539, forward strand.
GACGGCGGGAGCGGGACCGGCGGCGGTGGTGGTCGAGTTGAGCTCGCGGTCGCGCTCGCCGGGCTGCCCGAGCTATGCGTCGCGGAGCTACCGCAGGCCCCCAGAGCCAGCGCGGCGACGACGACCCCCAGGCGCCGTACAACCTTTACCACTACTGGATTACGCGGAAGACGCCCCGCATGAACGGGTGGATTCGGCAGAAGAAGTAGTACGTGCCGGGCTTCAGGTTCTTGGGCGTGCTCCAGTCGAGCTTGCCCACCGCGGGGCTCCCGGCGCCGAGCTGCCCCGAGTCGTAGCCACCCGTCCCGTTGGCGAGCGGGTAGGAGATCCCGGTGTCGTACCCGCACGGGCCCTGGCATGAGGTCACTGTATGGAAGATCGACTGGAGGTAAGCAGGGTTCGGGGACAGCGGGTTGTTGAAGAAGCCCTGCGAGCTCGCGTCCTCGTTGACGAACGTCAGCGATTGGCCCTTGGTGACCGTCGGGACGCACGGGCTCGAGCCGGGCGACGTCGTGTCGCCGGGGAGGTAGGTGAAGCCGGCGATCAGCACCTGGCTGCGCTTGCAGTCCTTGAACTTGCTGATGTTGGCGGTGACCCACATGCCGCCGCCGTGGTCGTCGTTCTCCGGAAGGTGCCCGTGGGTGACGGCACCGTTCTCGTCGAGCTTGTGGGTGAACGGGTTGACGCCGGTCTGGTCGTTGTACGCCTCCCACACGACCATGATCCCCATCGACTCGTACCACGAGGCGCGCTTGGTCTCGTAGGTGACGCTCGTCCGCAGCACGTCACCGGCCTTGACCTGCGGGCGCCAGTCGGAGGGCGTGCCGGTCATCGCCAGGTCCCAGGAGATCGGGCCGCGCGGGTCCCAGTAGTGCGCATAGGACCGGAACAGGCGCACTGAGTTGGGGACGCTCCCGGGGGTCGCGCTGCCGGTCGGAGTCTGCCCGGCTCGGATCAGGTCGAGGTCGTTGTAGAGGCCGCCCGGATGTAGATGGCCGGCGGTCATGATCAGGGTTCCGGGGTGGGTGAGCGTCACCTCGTTCAGCGGAGCGCCGCCGCCGTACGGGTTCTTTGCCATGTCCGGGAACGTGTACTTGCCGTTCTTGCCGCTGTAGCGGTGGACGTCGAACACCGGGTAGATGTGGTGGGACTCGACGTCGGTCCAGATCGGGTGAACCGGGGTGATGTGCGCGGCCGCGGGCGCCGTGGCCGGCACGAAGTCCATGTCGTAGGTGATGTAGATCGTGGCCGGTGTCGAGATCAGGTCGTGGATCATGTAGTTGAGGACCCAGAAGTCCTTGGCGCCGATCGGGTAGCCGTAGCCGGGCGGGACCTCGAAGATCGTCTTCTCCTCGCCCGTCGCCATGAACGGGTAGTAGCCGCCGGCGTACCCGTTGCCCTCGCCCTCGCCGGCGGGGCCGTTGGTCAGCCACACGCCGTGGTGTAGGTGGATGATGTTCGTGAGCGGGACCTTCCCGCAGCACTTTCCGTTCGGCAGCGCGTAGCGGGCGTTCGGCTGCATCCTGATCATGTAGCCGTCGACGTTCGGCTTCGGGACGTGCTTGTAGTCGAACAGGATCAGGTTCGCGCCCGGGGTGATGCGGTACGGCCCGGCGGCGTAATGGAGGTGCTGGGTGCCCGCCGGCTCGGCGGGGGCGTGCTCGATCGCGACGGGCGCGGCGGCCAGGGCGGCCGCGGGCGCGCACGCAAATGCGAGCAGCGCGCCCAATACGACCCAAAGTGCCCTTCTCTTCAAGCTGATCCTCCAGCGCTTGCGCGCCACCCGTATCGACATTGTGTCAGAAGCGCAGCGCAAGCTCTCGAAGCCCCGCTCGTTATATGAATCGGCGGCCGGCGCGGCCGTCCGTTTCCCGGAGGAGAAAGCATGCGGAGAGAAGTTGCGCGCAAGCACAAGCTGGTCGTCGCCGCTGTTGCGATTGCGACCGTCTGCCTCGCTGGCGTGGGCGCATCGAGCGCCGCTCCGACGATCCCGATCCCGCTTCCGGTCGTCAACCCGACGGTCCCACCGGACCGTACGGTGGAGCCGGTCGTGATGACGGGCGCCGACTTCCCGGGCATCGCCGTTCCGCAGAACGAGACTGCGAAGGCTCCGTTCACCGACCTCGTCGACTGTACGCCAGGGAGCGACACCGACAACTGCGCCCACAACGAGTACTCGCCGCCACAGGTCGATACCAGCGGCGTCCAGAACAAGCTGCCGATCAAGGGCGTGTACACGAACCAGCTGCTCGGGTACCGGTGGGATCCACGCGCGCGCCACGGCGCCGGGGCGTTCGTCCAGATCCCGTTCCAGGTCGACAAGGTCTTCACCCGCTACCTCGAGAACGACGCGTCCGGGTTCGCGATCTACTCGGGTGCCGACCAGCAGACGACCTACCAGTTCCAGCAGGAAGGATTCCGCTCCTACGCGGACCCGAAGGATCCCTGCCATGCGCTCTACCAGCCGCCGTCGAAGGACCCGATCCCGTACTTCGACTCGGGCGACGAGGTGTCGTTCATGGACTCCGACAGCGGCCCGAAGGCACCGAGCGCGGCTGCGCTCCCGAGCGGGATCACGACGATGCGCGCGGTCCAGATCACCGACCCGCTGCGTCCCGGGTCCGGGCCGAGCTACGTGTACGTGATGGTCGCCGGGCCGCACGGCCCGAGGCCCGCCTACACCGCCGCCAACGGCTACGTCCGCTACATGCGCGACCCGGCGGGCTCGAAGACCCCGGCCGACGAGTACGTGTTCTCGCAGTCGGACTACTCCAACTACGGCAACGCGCCGACCGGCGACATCTGCGGGGCGCCGTCGCGCGGGCACCCATACGGGACGCCGATCCTCGATTCGGGCGGCAAGCCGGAGATCGCCCGGCACCGGCCGCTCGACACCGCGACCGTCGAGACGCCGCGCTACAGCTTCCGCTACGACGGCCGTTGGCTGATGACGGGGATCTCGATCTCCCCCGACAACCGCGGGCTGACCCGGGGCGACTACGGCCCCAACCTGGTCGATCGCTGGAAGGCGCGCGCGTTCGCCCAGGACCCGTCGTCGAAGACGCCGTGCTGCGGGTTCGAGGAGGAGGACACGCACTGGGGTGGCTCCTCGACGCTTATGGGCGAGCTGGTCGGTCCGGTCCGCGCGATCCGCGCGACCTGGGGCGCGGACTCGGGCACCAACGTGGTGCGGATGGAGACCTTCTACGCCGACCAGGTCCGCCAGAAGACGTGGCTGCGCGTGCACGTGATCCCGCCGCTCGACGGGATATACGCGCAGTGGGACTTCCGCGCCGGCCGGATGACGCGCTACTACAACCCGAACGAGCCGAGCGGCGTCGCGGTTGACGGCCGCAACGACACCGTGTTCGGGAACCTCGACGACCCGTGCAACTCCAACTACGACGGCCAGAACGAGGGGACCGGGATCCAGGGCACCGGCACGCCGCTCGACGGGATCGACCCGAACCAGACCTATCGCCAGATCTACCAGGGCGCCGGGATCTGCAATTCGCCGTGGCCCTACCACCAGTCGATCAATCTCGCCGACCCGACGTTCGGGTCGGTCAACGCGTCGCTGCAGTGGAACGAGACGGCCGGCCCGTGGGGGAGCGAGGTCGACCGCTACCAGATCGACCAGGCCACGGACGTCACTCCGGGTGGGCTGCCGCAGTCGCTCGCGGCGCTTCCCTACTACCGCGACGACTCCTGCTTTGACGACGGCACCGGGTCGGATCCAGGGCCGCGCGTGGACCCGGGCTCGGCGACCGAGCCGCGCACGTACGTCGATCCCGCGACCGGGCAGACGCAACCGCGTAAGTGCTGGACGACGGCTGACGGGATCCCGAAGCCGGGCGACCAGCAGTACTACCAGGGCGACATCGGAACGCATGGCCTCCACCTGATGTTCCAGCTCGACTCCGACAACGCCCGCCTCCAGGAGCCGATCGACGAGATCGTCTCGGAGCAGCGGATCGTGCTGCTGCCCGGCCAGCAGGGGAACGTCGGTGAGCAATACGGAAGGGAATTTGAGAAGCCGCTGGTCGTGCGGGTCCAGGGCGGCGGCGTGAGCGCCGGGCCGGTCGGCGGGTAGCGTCTCGGACTCGATATCGCCCCCAGAGCGGGTTGAACTTCGTCGCCCTCGGCCACAGGCGGCGGCGCTCCGCGTCCGTCGCCTCGCGCGCGTGCACCGGGCGGGTCTCGCCGCCGATCTGGACGGTCGTGTCGGGGTGGGCGCGCAGGTTGTGCAGCCATGTGGCGCGGTAGATCGTCGCGTGGCCGCGCATCAGCGGGCCGAGCAGCCACCACATCCGGTCGGCTATGTCCAGATAGTCGATCCCGATCCTCCTACTGCCCTGGGTAGACGCGCCGCAGCAGCCCCATCATCGCCGGCGAGGTCACCTGATACCCCGGACAGCAGGTGGGACCGTTGACCGCGCTGATGCCGATCTCGAGATGCGGACCGGTCGAGATCCCGACGATCCCGCAGCCGACCTCGGCGATCGGCTGCCCCGCGGTGACGACGGTCCCGGTCGGAACCAGGTCGGGGGCGGCGTGACCGTAGTAGATGTAGCGGCCGCGCAGCGGGCCTCCGAGCACCTTCAGCACCGGCGCGTAGGGGCCGAAGCCGGAGATCCCCTCCTGCACGATCACGCCGTCGGTGACCGCCACCTCAGCGGCCGCCGGTCCGCACGCGCCGCCGGCGGTCGAGATGTCGACGCCCATGTCCGGCGACCACGTGCTCGGGGGCGAGGCCGCGGATACCGGCTGGATCGGGAACACGAATCCCTGGCCGGGGGACATCGCGTTCAGCGTCTGCGCAACTCGCTGCTCGGTCTTGAGCTCGCGCCTGACCTCCGCCAGCGACGGGGCATGGGCATTCGGGTCTCCGACGGGGGCACCGGCGGCCTCGTACTGCGCCGAGGACCCGGGCTGGGGCTGGACCGCCTGAGGGTGCGCCTGGAGCCCGAGCGCGTTCTCGGTCCCGCCGCGGGAGATCGGGGGCGAGCTCGAGCCACAGGCCGCCAGCCACAGCAACATGCCAACAGCGAGCACGATCCGAACGAACGGCATCACGGAACTGCAGCACATGTCAAGCCGCCGAGCGAAGGCTCACGTGCGGCGGGCGTTCGAGCAGCTCGCCTGCCACCGGGCCGCGGAGCCGGCCCTCGCGCTCGAGCCGGACCGAGACCGCCTCGAGCACGGCCGAGGCCATCGGCCCGAGATCGCGCAGCGGCTGATGCGCGTTCTGGCGGACCTCGAGGTCCACCTGCGCGAGGCCGTCGAGGCCGACCGCCGCGTACGCGTCGAGCAGCAGCGCGATGTCGACGCCGTAGCCGGTCACGAACGGGAGCCGCTCGAGCAGCTCCCGGCGGGCCGCGAGTTCGCCGGCGAGCGGCTGCTCGACCCCGGCGAGGTCGGGATAGAACTGATTGATCAGTGGCCTGGCGGTGAGCTCGGTGACGCGCCCGCCTCCGTCGGGGAGGGTGGTCGATCCGACTCGGAACGGCCGCCGGTAGTAGCCCTTCACGAACGCGAGCTCGGGCCGCTCCAGCAGCGGGCCGAGGAGTCCGCACGGGAAGTGGCCGCCGAACAGCTCGGAGTCGGCATCGAGGAAGCACACGATCTCGCCGCGCAGCCGCGGAAGCGCGCGCCAGAGCTTGTCGCCCTTGCCGAGGACCGGACCGAACTCGGGCATCAGCTCGGACGCGGCGTGAACCTCGGCGCCGAGGCTCCGGGCGATCTCCGCGGTCCCGTCGGTCGATTCGTCGACGACCAACACCTGATCGACGAGCCCGCGGTCGCGCAGCGGGAGCAGCTGCTCGAGGATCGGTCCGATCGTTCGCGCCTCGTCGCGCGCCGGCAGGCAGATGGAGACGGTTGCCGACCGCCGCTCGGCGATCCGCTCGGGCGGGAATTGCGAGTGATGGAAGCTGTTGGCGAGCTGCCAGGCCCGGGCGCGCGTCACTCCGGGAGCGTACTCGCGACCGCTCGCAGCCTTTCGGGGTCGCGCAGCGGCGGCCCGTGGCCGAAGCAGACGAGCCGCGGCCCGAGCGACGCGAGCCGCCGGATCGACTCGCGGTTGCGCGGCACGTCCGGGGTGAACTCGGCGGGTGGCTCCCGCAGCCCCGGAATCCCCGTGTACATGCTCACGTTGAAGAACACGTCGCCGCAGATCAGTGTCCGGTCGGACTCGCGCCAGTAGGAAACGTGGCCGGCCGAGTGGCCGGGCGTGTCGAGCACGGCGAAGCCGGCGACCGTGTCGCCCTCGTGGAGCCGGCGCGCTACCGGGTGCGGTGGCCCCGCCCACAGCCGCCCGAACACACCGCCGATCCCGCTGGCTGCCGCGACGTCGCCCGACTCGACCGCCGCGGCGTCGAGCTCGCCGCACCACAGCGGGATCCCGAGCCGCTCGCAGACCGTGTGGCTCGCGCCCTGGTGGTCCGGGTGCGCGTGGGTCAGGGCGTGCGCGGTCACGGTCCGCTCGCGGAGCTCGCCGAGGATCCGCCGGCCGGCGTGACGGGTTGCGGCGTCGATCAGCACGTCGCCGACCAGGTACACGTTGATCGCGTTCGGCGGGAAGCCGCGGAGCTGGTAGACGCCGTCGGCGAGCTGCTTCATCAGGCGCGGCCGGTGCGCAGGCGCGTGGCCGTGCGCTCCCCCCACGGCTCGCGCCCGTAGCGCTGGAGCATCGCGTCGGCGACCGCCTCGTTGTCGTACCCGACCCGCCGCAGCTCGATCGCGTCGTCGTCGATCAGCGCGTACGCGGCACGTGTGTCGCCGTCGAGCGGCATCCCGACGCTCCCGGGGTTGATCAGCTCCACCCCGTCGGGCCGGACGCGCCTGAACTGCAGATGCGTGTGGCCGAATACGACGCGGCGCTCGCCGACTCCATCGAGCAACTCTTCCTCGTCCGGGGCCGGCTCGGGGAAGAAGGAGCGCATGTCGGAGAGGGGTGAGGCGTGGCAGAAGCGGGTGCCGTCGCCGACGAACTGCTCGGGCAGCGCGTCGAGCTGCACGACGCTCTCGGCGCTGAGCGCCTCCCGGCACGCCTCGATCGCCGCGGGAACGAACTCGTCGTCGGGCGCCTCGTCGGGATGGGCGGTCCAGCGGTCGACGTTGCCGCGGATCCAGACCGCGCTCCGAAGCTCCTCGAGCGCGGACACCGTCTCGGCGGGAAACGGGCCGAACAGGGCATAGTCGCCGCCGAGCAGGAACCGTTCGGCGCCTGCGTCCCAGGCGTCGGCCAGCACCGCCTCGAGCGCGGGAAGGTTCCCGTGGAAGTCGTACAGGACCGCTAGCGGTGCCACCGGCGTTTCATATCACGAGGTGGCACCACTATCGTCCTGAGCGTGCCCCTGACCACTCGCCTGCCCTCGCTACGCGGCCGGCGCCATCGATCCGGGTCCGAGAAGCGCGGCCGCCGCGCGAACCGCGAGCCGGTTCCGCCCGAGGCGTGGCGGCGGCTGGCGGCATGCACCGCCGCGGCGGCGCTGCTGCAGCTCGACGGCACCCTGATCACGGTCGCGCTGCCGTCGGTCGCGCACAGCCTCGGGGTGTCGAGCAGCTCGACCGCGATCGTGCTGAGCGCCTACTTCCTCGCGTACGCGCTCACGCTGCTCCCTGCGGGCACGCTGGTCGACCGGTTCGACGCGCGCCGGCTGGCGCTGCTCGGGCTCGCGTTGTTCGCAATCGGCGCCGCGGCGGGCGCCGTCGTGTCCTCGATCGGGGCGCTGGTTGTGACCCGTGTGATCCAGGGTGTCGGAGCCGGGTTGGTGAGCCCCGCCGCCCTGGCCGGGGCGGTCAGCGGCTTCCCACCGGCGCGGCGCGGGAGCGCGCTTGGCATCTGGGGCGCGAGCGCCGGCATCTCGAACCTGCTCGGGCCGCTGCTCGGAGGCGTGCTGACGGTCGCGCTCGGGTGGCGGGCGGACTGGTGGGCGCTGGTGCCGCTGACCGTGCTCGCGGCGATCGGGATCCTCCGCTACCTGCCCCCGACCGTCCACGGCGAGGACACCAAGAACCCGGTGCTGAATCGCACGGTCGTGATCGCCTCGGCCGTCGCCGCGCTCACGTTCGCGATCATGATCGGCTGCTTCTACCTGGCCGAGCAGTACCTGCAGCGGGCCGCCGGCTTCTCGGCGCTCGGGGCCTCGTCGGTGCTGGTCGTCGTGGCGCTGCTCGTCGGCGCGGCCGCGCCGGTCGCGGGCCGGCTGGTCGACGAGCACGGCGAGCGGCTGCCGGCGGTCGCCGGCTTCCTCACGGCGGCCGTCGGCCTGCTCGCGCTCGGCGTGCCCGGCGTGCCACTGGACAGCCCGGTGACGCTGCTGCCGCTGATCCCCGTCGGGATCGGCCTCGGGATGCTGTTCGTGCCGACCTCCCGCGCCGCGCTCAACTCGACGCCGATGGCATCCCACGGCCGGACCTCGGCGCTGCTCTCGATCGGGCGGCTCGTCGGCGCGGCGGTCGGAGCCGGGCTCGCCGGCGCTGCGCTCGCATCCGGGGTCACCGGCTCCACCGTCCACACCGCGCTGCTGATCGGTTGCGCCGCCTGCCTGTTCCTAGGGGTCCCGGCCGCCAGCCGCCTCGGCGCGAGACCCGCGCACGCGACGCTGGTGTCCGAAGGCTGAGCGGCGGTGCGCCGCGCCTGCATCGACATCGGCTCCAACACGACACGTCTGCTGGTCGCCGAGTGCGGCGCCGGCGAGTTCGTCCCGATCCACCAGGAGCGCGCGTTTACCCACCTCGCCCGTGGTCGGCTCGGCGACGGCACGATCACCGCTCACAAGCTCGAGGAGGTGACCAGCGTGGTCGCCGCGCAGGTGGCGCGCGCGCGGGAGCTCGGCGCCGGCGAGATCGCGGCGATCGCCACGGCCGCGATCCGGGACGCCCCCAACGGCGCGGAGCTGAACTCGGCGATCCGCTCGTCGTGCGGGCTCGAGGTCGAGGTGCTGACCGCCGAGCGCGAGGCGCGGCTCGCGTTCCTCGGGGCCGCGCGGACACTCGGTCACGTGCCAGACGGAGATCTCGGGGTGGTCGACGTCGGCGGGGGATCCTCAGAGATCGTCGTCGGTAGCCCCCCCGACGTGATCAGGTGGTCGACGTCGCTCGAGCTCGGGTCGGGCGAGCTCACCGAGACCTGGCTGCGCTCGGACCCGCCCTCTGAATCGGAGCTCGTCAAAGCGCGGGATGCGATCGAGCGCGCCTTTAGCGGGCTCGAGGCGCCGCGTCCGGCCGAGGCCGTCGCCGTCGGCGGCAGCGCCGCGTCGCTGCGGGCGCTGGCCGGATCGCTGCTCGACGCGGAGGCGTTCACCCGGTCGCTGCGGCTGCTCGCCGCCGAACCGGCCCGGGTGATCGCGCGGCGGTTCGATCTGCACATCGAGCGGGTCCGGCTGCTGCCGGCGGGACTTCTGATCCTGCAGGCGGCGGCGGAGCTGTTCGCGGCGCCGCTGCGGGTGGGGATCGGGGGGATCCGCGAGGGGATCCTGCTGGAGGCCGCCGGTGGATGACGAGGAGGGGCGGCCGACGGTAGTCAGCAAGGGCCCGCCGATGGCCCCGCGGGAGGCGCTCGAACAGGTAAACGTCCGCGCTCCGACTCGCGGCAACCGGCGGCTCGAGGCGCTGCTCGACGCGGTCAACTCGGACGAGCAGGTCAAGGCGTGGTGGCACGTCTCGGCGGTCAACGCCACCCGCCGCCTGGGGATGACCGACCACAGCTGGGTCCACATCCAGATCGTGCTGAACATCGGCCTGCGGATCGCGCGGCTGCTGTTCCGCCGCGGGGTGGTGCCGAGCGTTACCGCCGACTACCGGATGAGCGAGCGCGACGCCGAGGTCGTGATCGCCGCCGGCTGCCTGTTCCACTGCGTCGGGATGTCGATCGACCGCAAGGACCACGAGCAGTTCAGCCTGTTCCTGACCGCCGACAAGCTCGGTGGGCTGCTCTCTGAAAGCTATGAGGAACCCGAGCGGACGATCATCGTCTCCGAGGCGCTGCACGCGATCAACGGCCACCGTCGCAAGGGCAAGCCGCGCACCGTGGAAGGCGGCATCGTCCGCGTCGCCGACGCGCTCGACATGGCGCGCGGGCGGACGCGCTTCCCGTTCGACAGCGGCCAGCCGAGCATCCACGCGCTGTCCGCATACGCGATCGACGAGGTCAAGATCTCCGCGGGCAAGGACCGGGCGGTCAGGGTCGTGATATCGATGTCGGACAGCGCCGGGATCTTCCAGGTCGACGAGCTGCTCGCGACGAAGCTGCGCGGATCCGGGCTCGAGGAGCACATCGAGGTGATCGCCCGGATCGACGCCGACAGCGAGCAGCGCCGGTTCCCGGTGTTCAAGCTCTAGAGCTGGGCGATCTTCACGACCACGGCGGTGACGTCGTCCCGGGCGTCGCCGGAGCCGACGAGCTGCTCGAGCACGTGCGCGCGGAGCGCCTGGGGGGCATCCGGCCCGTCGGCGACGACGCTCGCGAGGCGCTCGAGGCCCGCGTCCAGCGACTCGCCGCGGCGTTCGACGAGCCCGTCGGTGTAGAGCAGCAGCACGTCTCCGGGGGCGAGCTCGGCGGTGAGCGTCCGGTAGGGATCCGGCTCGACGCCCATCAGCCCGTTGCCCGGCTCGAGGAAGTCGACGTCGACACCGCCGCGCGCGCGGAGCGGCGGCGGGTGCCCGGCGCTGGCCCACTCGACCGTCTGCTCGGCGGGGTCGACGATCGCGTACAGCACGGTGAACAGCTGGTGCTCGTCGAGCGCCACCCGGTAGCTGTTCAGCCGGGTCAGGACCTCGCCGGGCGAGCGGCTCGCCTCGTCGGCGAGCGCGAACGCGCGGGTGACGCTGCGCAGCTGCCCCATCGTCGAGGCGGCGCGGATCCCGCTGCCGGCGACGTCGCCGAGGACGACGCCGATCCGGCCCGACGGCAGCGCGAACGCGTCATACCAGTCTCCTCCGACCTCGGCGCCGAGCCCCGCCGCCTGGTAGTGGGCGGCCAGCTCGACGCCCGCGACGGTCGGCAGCCGCGCCGGGATCAGGCCACGCTGGAGCTCGGTCGCGATCCGGTGCTCCTCCTCGTGGAGCTGGGCGCGCCGGATCGAGAGCGCGGCGCGGTCGGCTCCGTCGCGGAGCAGCGCGCGTTCTGCGTCGGTGAGCGACCGCCGGCCCTCGAGCTCGAGCCGGACGGTTCCGAGGCGTGCTCGCTCGATCTGAAGTGGGACCTCGACCCAGTGGCCCTCGCGGCCGGCCGCGTCGGCGGGACGGAGCCGCTCGACGACCTCGCCGCGCCCCCGCACGACCACCGCCGTCGGCCCCTCGCCGACCTCGACCTCGCCGGCCGGCGCTTCCAGCAGCGCCGCGAGCCGGACCGCGAGCTCCGGCAGCAGCTCCTCGAGGGAGAGTGACTCGAGAGAGTTCGAGAGCGCCTGGAGCTGGGTCAGGCGGCGCGCCATCGCCTCGGCCTGGCCGCGCGCGGCCTGCTCGAGCATCAGCTCAGCACGGGCGCGTTCGGCGCGGCGGCGGGTCGTCAGGTCGACCCACTGCACCATCAGCAGCTGCTCGGCGAGCTCGGTCGGCTGGATTCGCGACGCGACCGCGGCGACCCACACCTCGGCGCCGGACGCCGACTCGAGCCGGAGGTCGACGATGTCGGGGTCGGCGGCGTCGGCCTCTGCGCTGAACTGCGCCGCGCGATCGAGCAGCGACCAGAGCGTGACCCCGTCCTCGCCGATGCAGAGGTCCGCGACCGCGATCCCCTCGACGCTCTGAGGGGTGCGGCCGACGAGCCGTGCGAACGCGGCGTTGGTGCGGATGATCCGACCGTCGGAGTCGAGCAGCGTCTTGCCGATCGGCGCCGCCTCGAACGCGCCGCGGAGCAGCGCCTCCGAGCGCTGCAGCGCTCTCCGGCCGCTCTCGAGCTCGGCGAACACCGCGACCTTCGAGCGAAGCAGGTCCGGGTCGAACGGCTTCAGCACGTAGTCGACCGCCCCGACGCCGTAGCCGCGGATGATGTCCTGGACCTCGTCGCGCGCGGCGGTCAGGAACACGATCGGCACGTCGCTCGAGCGGTCGCGGCCCTTGATCAGCTCCGCGGTCTCGAGCCCGTCGATCCCGGGCATCCGCACGTCGAGCAGGATCAGCGCGAAGTCGCGCTCGAGCAGCAGCCGCAGCGCCTGCGTTCCCGACGACGCGGTGACGAGCGGGAAGCCGAGCGGCTCGAGCACCGCCTGCAGCGTCTTCAGGTTCTCCGGCCGGTCGTCGACCAGCAGGATCGGCAGAGCCTCGCGCGAGACGTCGACGGGCCGCTCTGTGGACTGGGGCTGGGCTTCTAGGCGTCGAGCCACACGCGCATCATCGACACTAGCTGGTCGACGTCGACCGGCTTGGTGATGTAGTCCGACGCACCGGCCTCGATCGCCTTCTCGCGGTCGCCCTTCATCGCCTTCGCCGTCAGCGAGATGATTGGAAGGTCCTCGAACCGCGGCATCGCGCGGATCGCGCGCGCGGTCTCGTAGCCGTCCATCTCGGGCATCATGATGTCGAGCAGGATCAGGTCGGTGTTCGGGTGCTGGTGCAGGCGCTCGATGCCCTCGCGGCCGTTCTCGGCGTAGACGACCTTCATCCCGCGTTGCTCGAGCGTCGAGGTGAGCGCGAACACGTTGCGGATGTCGTCGTCGATCACGAGCACCTTCTTGCCCTGGAGTGGGGCGTCGCCGGTCCGCAGGCGGCCGAGCAGCTTCCGGGTGGGGCTCGGGAGCGTGGCTTCGACGCGATGCAGGAACAGCGCCGCCCGCTCGACCAGGCGCTCGGGCGAGTCGGCGACGGTGATCACCGCGCCCTTCGCCAGCGCGTCGAGCCGCGCGCGGTCGGCCTTCGCGAGCCTCTCCGGTGCGTAGGCGATCAGCGGCCGCTCCCGCAGCACCTCGTCGGTCGCGACGTCACGGAGTAGCTCGCCGCGGGCGCCGTCTCCCCGCTCGCGCCCGACGACGATCACGCCGAGGTCGAACTCTCGGGCCTGGAGCGCCGCGAGCGCGTCGCCGGGCTCGATCCGCTCGAGCTCCACGCGGTCGCCGCCGGCCAGGAGCGCGACCGTCTGGTCGTCGATCTCGTGCTCCTCGGCGACGAGCGCGATCTGCCGCTCGGGCGCCTCGGAGATCCGCTCGAGCCGCGCTAGCGCGCCGTCCAGCGCGGCGGGTTCGAGCGGATCGTCGACGTACGCGGCCGCGCCGGCGCGCAGACCGTCGATCCGTCCCGCCGGGTCGCCGATCACAACAACCGGCAGGTGGCGGGTATCGGGATGGTTCTTCAGCTGCGAGAGCACCGATTCGGAGCGCGCCTCCTGGCCCGCGAGCAGTACCACCTCGGGCCGGTGCTCGCGCGCGAGTCCGAGGCCGGCGCTTGGCCGGCGCGCCAGCACGGCCTTGACCCCGCGCGCGTGGACCAGATCTACCAGCGTCTCGGCGCGATCGGGGCTGGATGCGATCACGAGGATCACGCGGTCGTCGTGATCGAGCAGCGCGCTGTCGTCGGGAACCTGAATCAGGCCGGGAAGCCCCGACCCGTTCGAGCCGTTCGCCGCCGCCGGAACGGGCGCGCCGTCGGGCTCGGGCGGCGCCTCGAGCGGCCGGTCGCTCATCGGCAAGAACAGCGAGAAGCGGCTGCCGATCCCGACCTCGGAGGAGACCATGATCTCGCCGCCGAGCAGCCGCGCGATCTCCCGCGAGATCGACAGCCCCAGACCGGTGCCGCCGTACTTGCGCGAGGTCGTGCCGTCGGCTTGCTGGAACGCCTCGAAGATCGCGAGCAGCTTGTCGTCGGGGATGCCGACACCGGTGTCGACCACGGCGAACTGCATCACGCCCTCGGCCTGGGCGAGCGCGTCGTTGCCGAACACCTGGTCCTCGGGCGCGGGCCCAATTCCAAGCGTGACACCGCCGTCGTGTGTGAACTTGAACGCGTTCGAGAGCAGGTTCTTGAGGATCTGGCCGAGGCGCTGCTCGTCGGAGACGATCGAGGCGGGCAGCCGCGGGTCGATCTCGACCTGGAACTCGAGACCCTTCTGCTCGGCTATCTGCCGGAACGCCCGCTCGGCGTCCTCGTAGATGTCCGCCAGCGCGACCGGCGCCAGGTCGACTTCCATCCGGCCCGCCTCGACCTTCGACAGATCGAGGATGTCGTTGATCAGCGACAGCAGATCGTTGCCCGCGGAGTGGATCGTCGAGGCGAACTCGACCTGCTGGTCGGTCAGCGAGTGATCCTCGTTCTCCGCGAGCATCCGGCTGAGGATCAGCATCGAGTTGAGCGGCGTTCGGAGCTCGTGCGACATGTTCGCGAGGAACTCGGACTTGTACTTCGAGGACAGCGCGAGCTGCGCGGCCTTCTCCTCGAGCCCGCGCCGGGCGAGCTCGATCTCCTCGTTCTTGATCTCGATGTCCTGGTTCTGCTCGGACAGCAGCCGCGCCTTCTCCTCGAGCTCGTCGTTGGTGTTGCGCAGCTCCTCGGACTGCTTCTGGAGCTCCTGGGTCAGCCCCTGGGACTGGGTCAGCAGCTCCTCGGTCCGCATCGTCGCGCGGAGCGTGTTGAGGACGACGCCGATCGTCTCTGCGATCCGGTCAAGGAAGTCGCGGTTGACGTCCGAGAACGGGCGGATCGAGGCGAGCTCGATCACCCCGAGCACCTGGTCCTCGAACAGAACCGGCATCACCAGCAGCCCCTGGGGCGGGGCGTTGCCGAGGCCCGAGCTGACCGTGATGTAGCCGTCCGGGAGGTGGCCGAGCGCGATCGTCTTGCGCTCGAACGCCGCCTGGCCGACGAGCCCCTCGCCGATCGCGAAGCGCCCGCTCGCGTTGTCGCGCGCGACATACCCGTACGAGGCGGCGAGCACCAGCTCGCTCTCGCCGTCCGCGCGCGGCTCGGCGACGAAGAATGCGCCGTACTGCGCGTTCACGGTCGGCGTGACCTCGCTCATGATCAGCTGCGTGACCGCGGCCAGGTCGCGCTGGCCCTGGAGGATCCCGGAGATGCTCGCGAGGTTCGTCTTCAGCCAGTCCTGCTCGGCGTTGCGCTGGGTCGTCTCGCGGAGGTTGGCGATCATCTGGTTGATGTTGTCCTTCAGCTCGGCGACCTCGCCCTGGGCCTCGACCGAGATCGACCGCGTCAGGTCTCCCTGGGTCACCGCCGTGGACACCTCCGCGATCGCGCGCACCTGCGTCGTCAGGTTCCCGGCGAGTTGGTTGACGTTCTCGGTCAGCCGCCGCCAGGTGCCGGACACGCCCTCGACCTCGGCCTGTCCTCCGAGCTTCCCTTCCGTACCGACCTCCCTGGCCACGCGGGTCACCTCGGCGGCGAAGCTCGAGAGCTGGGCGACCATCCGGTTCAGCGTCTGCTTGAGCTCGAGAATCTCCCCGCGGGCGTCGACGGTGATCGTCTGCGTCAGGTCGCCGTTGGCGACCGCGGTCGCGACCTGGGCGATGTTCCGGACCTGGTCGGTCAGGTTGCGGGCCATGAAGTTGACGTTGTCCGTCAGGTCCTTCCACGTGCCCGCGACCCCGGGCACCTGCGCCTGTCCTCCGAGAATTCCCTCGGTGCCGACCTCGCGTGCGACGCGGGTCACCTCGGCGGCAAACCCGCGGAGCTGGTCGACCATCCGGTTGATCGTCTCGGCGAGCGCCGCGACCTCGCCCTTGGCGTCGACGTTGATCTTCTGGGAGAGATCGCCATGGGCCACCGCTGTGGTCACGCCGGCGATCGACCGCACCTGGGTCGTCAGGTTCGACGCCATCAGGTTCACGTTCTCGGTCAGGCCCTTCCACGTGCCGGACACGCCCTCGACCTCGGCCTGGCCGCCGAGGATGCCTTCCGTTCCCACTTCCCTGGCGACGCGCGTCACCTCGGCCGCGAACGACCGGAGCTGGTCGACCATCGTGTTGATCGTGTCCTTCAGCTCGAGGATCTCTCCTCGGGCGTCAACCGTGATCTTCTTCGAAAGGTCGCCCTGAGCGACCGCGGTCGTCACCTGGGCGATGTTCCGCACCTGGGATGTCAGATTCGACGCCATCAGGTTGACGTTCTCGGTCAGATCCGACCACGTGCCGGACACGCCGACGACCTCGGCCTGTCCTCCGAGCTTTCCTTCGGTACCCACTTCGCGAGCGACTCGCGTGACCTCATCCGCGAACGCCGACAGCTGGTCGACCATCGTGTTGACGGTCCGCTTCAGCTCGAGCACCTCGCCCTGCACGTCGACCGTGATCTTCTGGGAGAGGTCGCCGTTGGCGACCGCGGTCGTCACCTGGGCGATGTTCCGGACCTGGTCGGTGAGGTTGTTGGCCATGAAGTTGACGTTGTCGGTCAGGTCCTTCCACGTGCCCGCGACGCCGGGCACCGCCGCCTGCCCTCCGAGGATCCCTTCCGTTCCGACTTCCCTGGCCACGCGGGTGACCTCGTCGGCGAACGACCGGAGCTGGTCGACCATCGTGTTGATCGTGTCCTTCAGCTCGAGGATCTCGCCCTTGACGTCGACGGTGATCTTCTGGGAGAGGTCGCCGTTCGCGACCGCCGTGGTGACCTGGGCGATGTTCCGGACCTGGTCGGTGAGGTTGCGCGCCATGAAGTTCACCGAGTCGGTCAGGTCCTTCCAGGTGCCGGACACGCCGGTCACCTCGGCCTGGCCGCCGAGGTTCCCCTCGGTGCCGACCTCGCGAGCAACGCGGGTCACCTCGTCGGCGAACGCCGACAGCTGCTCGACCATCGAGTTCACCGTCGTCCCGATCCGGGCGAACTCGCCCTTCACCGGGCGGCCCTCGATCTCGAGCGCCATCTTCTGGTTGAGGTCGCCCTCGGCGACCGCCTCGATCACTCGCGCGACCTCGGTGGTGGGGCGGACGAGGTCGTCGATCAGGCCGTTGAGCGAGTCGATCGAGCTGCGCCACGCGCCCCGCGCGCCGTGCAGGCGGGCGCGCTCGGTCATCCGGCCCTCACGGCCGATGATCCGCGCGACCCGGATCAGCTCGGCCTCCAGCGCCGCGTTGCGCGCCGCGAGCTGGTTGTAGGCGGACTCGAGCCGGCCGAGCGAGTCACGGCGCCTGCCCGGCAGGCGGACGCTGAAATCTCCCGCGGCGGCCGCGCGCAGCGCGTCCTCGACCCGCGCCAGTGACTCCTCGTCGAGCCGGCTGCCGTTGCGGGCTCGGGCACCGTTCCCGCCGGCTACCACGGGTCCCGAAGGGGTCGAGGTGGGCTGCTTCCTCACCGCCGTCTTGGCCATGCTCTCCTCAGTCCTTCGCTTGTTGTGCGGGCGCGGTCCCCTGATCGACAACAGCCGTTGCCGATCACTTCATCGGAAGATTACGCCCGATGCTGGAGCCCTACCAGCCGCCGCGCCACTCGACGTTGGCGGCACGCCGCTTGGCGGCCCGCATCCGGGCCACCTTGCGCTTCTCGAGTTGCCACTGGAGCACCGAGAACAGGATGATGATCGTGGGGAAGAAGATGATCACGATGTACATCGCGTACGTGATCGTCTTGTCGCTGGTCTCCCCGTACCAGCCCTCGCCGCCGTAGGACTTGGCGAGCGTCGCGGGGGCGCTCAGCAGCAGCACGAGCCCGAACGAGGTGAGGGCGGCGATGAACCGGGTGCGGCGCATGCGGACGCCTAGGGTACCGCGATCTGCTGGGCGCGCTCGTCGGCCCGCACCGCTTCGAGCGCCTGCAGCAGCACCGGGTTGTACTCGGGGCCGCTGGTGACGATCTCGAGGTGTCGGATGGGCGCCTCGAGCACCGGCCCGCCGGCGGCCGCGGCGAGCTCGCGCTGCTTCTGGGGCGGCACCGCCTCGTCCCGAGTCGTGATCAGCACGGCGATCGGCGGCTTGACGCTGCTCAGCCAGGGGCGAGAGTCGAAGCGCCCGAGCTCGCGGCCGGCCTCGGCAACGTCGCGCGCGGAGTGGCGCATCAGCTCCGATTGGACCCAGATCGTTCGCTCGTCGACCGGCATGCCCGTCCTTTTGAAGCCCCAGCGCAGGAACTGGCGCGGAGCGACCGACAGGCCGATGCCGAACGCCCCCATCGCCCGCCACGTCCGCCTGAGCTCGGGCTCCTGCCAGTGCTGCGCGGTTCCGCTGAGCACGATCCCGGAGGCGACGTCGGGGTGGTCGCGCGCGACCAGCTGGGCGATCGCGCCGCCCATCGAGTAGCCCACGATCAGCGCCGGCGCGAGCTCGAGCTGCCGGAGCGCGGCCGCGGCGTCGGCGGCGCAGTCGGCCAGGCGGAAGGGGACCAGCGGCCGCAACCCGCGACCGTGACCGCGGTGGTCGATCGCCAGCACGCGGTAGCCGGCGCGCTCGAGGTCCGCGTAGGCACCGCACCAGTTCAGGTCGGCGCTCGCCAGCCAGCCGTGGAGCAGCATCACCACGGGGCCGGGGCCGGGGTGGGTGGGGTTCGAATCCCGGAGGAACAGCTCGCCATGGCCGGGCACCCGCAGCGTCCGCGCGGGCGGCATCTCGAACGGGGGTATCGGCGTCCACGGAGGTACGCGCACGAGGCCGGTCATCCTAGTGGCTCGCTCCTACCATGGACCGCGACATGGCTGTCGTGATCGCATCGGACATCGGCAAGGACATCGCGGGCGAGCCGCTGCTGCGCGGGATCTCGTTCCAGCTCGAGCGCCGCGACCGGATGACCCTGTCCGGCCGCAACGGCGCCGGCAAGACGACGCTCCTGCGGATGCTCGCCGGCGAAGCCTCGATCGACTCGGGCGAGCTGGTCTTCTCAAAGGGCGTGAAGGTGGCGCTGCACGACCAGCGACCGCCGCGCGAGCGCGGCATCACGCTGCGCGAGTACGTGCTCTCGGGCGCTCGCGAGCTGGTCGCGATCGAGGGACAGCTGGCTTCGCTGGAGGAGGCGATGGCCGGCGGCGCGTACGACGAGACGACCTTGAACCGCTACGCGGACGCGCAGGCGCGGCTGGAACACGCGGGCGGATACCGGTGGCGCGAGGCGGCGCTGGCGACCCTGCACGGGCTCGGGTTCCGCGACGACGCCGACCTCGACCGCTCGCTCGCGACGTTCTCGGGCGGCGAGCTCACCCGCGCCTCGCTCGGCCGAGCGCTGGCGGGCGGGCCTGACCTGCTGCTGCTCGACGAGCCCACCAACCACCTCGACATCGAGTCACTCGAATGGCTCGAGCAGCACCTCGTGGCGCTCGACGCCGCGGTCGTGCTCGTCGCCCACGACCGCTGGTTTCTGGAGGCGGTCGGAACCTCGGTGCTCGAGCTCGAGGGCGGGCGCGGGCGGTTCTTCCCGGGCCCGTGGCACGTGTGGCGGCGAGAGCGCGCGGCGCGCGAGCTTGCGCTCGGGCGCGAGATCGAGCGCCAGGAGGCCGAGATCGCGCGTCTGGAGCGGTTCGTGACGCGGTTCCGGGCGGGGACCCGGGCGCGCCAGGCGCAGTCGCGCGCGAAGCGGCTCGAGAAGATCGAGCGGGTCGGGCGCGAGCCGACGGACGGCGCGGCGTTGCAGTTCGCGTTCAAGCCGCCCGAGCGGAGCGGACGGGTGGTATTCGAGCTCACCGACGGCCGCATCCGTATCGGAGACCGCTTGCTGCTTGACGCCGCCGAGCTGTGGCTGGAGCGGGGCGAGCACGTTTCGCTGGTGGGACCGAACGGCTCCGGGAAGACGACGCTGATCGAGACGCTGGCGGGCGTCCGCGAGCTGACGAGCGGAAAGCTGTCGACCGGGCACAACGTGAAGATCGGGTTCCTCTCCCAGCATGCGGAGGAGCTGTCGGCGGGGACTGCGCGCACGGTGCTCGAGGCGACGCAGCGGGCCACCCGGCTCACGCCCGGCCAGGCGCGGCCGCTGCTCGGGCGATTCCTGTTCTCCGGCGAGGACGCGGAGAAGTCGCTGGATGTGCTGTCGGGAGGCGAGCGGCGACGGCTGTCGTTGGCGATCCTGGTCAGCGCCGGCGCGAACGTGCTGATCCTCGACGAGCCGACCAACCACCTCGATCTTGAAAGCCGTGAGGCGCTGGAACAGGCGCTGTCGGCCTTCCAGGGCGCGATCCTGTTGGTCTCCCACGACCGCGCGCTGCTCGACGCGGTCGGTTCGCGGACGATCGCGGTGGAGGAGGGGTCGCTGAGGAGCTACGTGGGCGGTTGGGCCGAATATCTGCGGGTGCGCGAGGAGCGGGCAGCACAGTCGGCTGCGCCGAAGGCGGCGAAGCCGAGGAAGCGTCCCCGTCCCGCCCGAAAGACACCCAAGCCGGCTCCCTCCCCGGACATTCTCGAGCGCGAGATTGAGGCGGCCGAATCGGCGCTGCAGGCCGTCGAGCAGGAGCTCGCAGACCCGGCGGCGTGGGCGGGAGCCGAGGCGACCGCTCGGTCGACCGCCCGCCATGAGCAGGCGCGGCGGGCGGTCGAGCAGCTGTACGAGCAGCTGGAGCGGGTCACGGGTTAGCCCCCGGGCCCCTTGAACACGCCGCCTCGATCCTTGGCGCAGGCGGCCTGCGCCCGCTGGAACCCCGGGGAGTTTGGATTGATGCCCGCTCCTGGCCCGATCTCGAGGCGGACCCTGCCGCCGGTTCCGAATGTCGGGTCGGGGAAGTTCGGCAGCCCGTTCTCGCGCATGCACCGCGAGAACTGCAGCATCGCGGCCTTCCGGGCGGCCGATAGGGGCGGCGGGTGGCCGCCGTTCGGCAAATCGGGCCGGCAGCTCCGCATCGCGGATTGGAACGCGGGGGCGCTGACGCTGACGCCGTTGACGCTCATCGATGGCCCGGAGCCCGCGCGCTGGGTGTCCTGGATCTGGATCCCACCGCTCCCGTTGCTCCCGGGGTCGGGGAAGTTCGGCACGCCGTGGGACCGCATGCATTTCGCGAACGTGACCATCTGGTCGGGCTTGGCGGCGGTCGTCGGGTCGGAGGCGGACGAGCCGCAGGCGGCGAGCGCCGCGGCGGCGGACAGTGCGAGGAGGAGGGGAATGGTTCGGCGCATGCTTGAGGTGTACGAAAGCGCCGGTAACAGGGCGGGAACGATTGCTGTAACCGCCGCGTAACCCCATGCCCGCGATGCTCGTCCGCCACACTGTGGGAGGGTCGATGCGCGTGCTCGTAGTCGAGGATCAGCAGGAGCTTGCAGAGACGGTCGCGACGGGGTTGCGCCGCGAGGGCATGGCCGTCGACGTCGCGCTCGACGGCGCCACGGCGCTGCGCTCGACCGCGGTACACGAATATGACGTGGTGGTGCTCGACCGCGACCTCCCCGAGGTGCACGGGGACCACGTCTGCGAGACGCTGATGGAGCGCGGGGCCCGCGCCCGGGTGCTGATGCTGACCGCCTCCGGGGAAATAGAGGACCGCGTCGTCGGCCTCAGCCTCGGCGCCGACGACTACCTGCCGAAGCCGTTCGCGTTCGCGGAGCTGGTCGCGCGGGTGAGAGCGCTGTCCCGCCGCGCGCAGCCGGCACTGCCGCCGGTGCTGAGCAGCGGCGACCTGCGGCTCGATCCGGCTCGGAGGGTCGCCGACCGCGGCGGGCGGCGGCTCGAGCTGTCGACCAAGGAGCTCGCCGTGCTCGAGCTCCTGCTCTGCGCGCAGGGCGCGGTCGTGTCGGCCGAGGAGCTGCTCGAGCGCGCCTGGGATGAGGCCGCCGACCCGTTCAGCAACGTCGTCAAGGTGACGATCAGCCGGCTGCGGCGCAAGCTGGGCGAGCCCCAGGTGATCGAGACCGTGCCGGGCGCGGGGTACCGGATCTAGTGGTCGTCCTCTGATGCGGCGCCTCCTTCCTCGCCCGACGCTGCGGCTGCGGCTGACGCTGCTGTACGGCGGGCTGTTCCTGGCCGCGGGGACCGTGTTGCTGGTGATCACCTACGAGCTGGTCGCGCACAGCCCGCCGTCGACCGTGCACGGGCAGTTCGTGGTCGCGCGGGCGCCGGCCGTGAGGCAGCCTCCACCGGCATTGTTGTCAGGGGGGCCCGGACAGTTCACGAGGCCCACCCCCAACGGCGGCACGATCGATATCAGGGCGTACCAGGGGAAGGTCAACGAGACGTTCCGCAAGCTGACCGCCACGCAGCAGAAGCAGCTGAACAACGTCGCGGATCACGCGAAGGTGGTCCTGCAGCAGCAGCAGTCCTCCCAGCTCGACGCGCTCGTGACCCGCTCCGGAATCGCACTCGGGATCATGGCGATCATCTCGATCGGCTTGGGGTGGCTGGTGGCGGGCCGCGCGCTGCGGCCCGTGCGGACGATGAGCGCTCGCGCGCGCGGGATCTCCGAGCGCAACCTGCATGAACGGCTGGCCCTCGACGGGCCCAACGACGAGCTCAAGGAGCTGGGTGACACCTTCGACGAGCTGCTCGCCCGGCTGGAGTCGGCGTTCGAGTCCCAACGCCGGTTCGTCGCCAACGCCTCGCACGAGCTGAGGACGCCGATCACGCTCGAGCGCGCGCTGGTGGAGGTCGCACTGGCCGACTCGGGCGCGACTACGGAGGACCTGCGCGGGACCTGCCGCCGGGTGCTCGCCTCGAGCGAGCATCAGGAGCGGATGATCGATGCGCTGCTGACGCTCGCGCGCAGCCAGCGGGGGCTCGAGTCGCGCGAGCAGCTGCGGCTCGACGAGGTCGCCGCCGAGACGCTGAGCCGGATCCGGCCGGACGGGGTCCGGATCGAGTCCGAGCTCGAGCCCGCTCCGACGCTCGGCGACGCCGCGCTGGTCGAGCGGCTCGTGGGCAACCTGCTCGACAACGCGCTCCGTTACAACTTCGCCAGCGGGGGATGGGTCCGAGTCTGGACCGGGATCAGCGCCGGGCTCCCGGTGCTGCGCGTGTCCAACAGCGGCGAGGTCGTCCCCGGCGACCAGGCGGCGGCGCTGACCGAGCCCTTCCGCCGGCTCAACGGCAACCGCCTCGATGGCCGCGGCGCGGGGCTCGGCCTCTCGATCGTCGCCGCGGTCGCGGCCGCCCACGGCGCGAGGCTGTTGGTGCGTCCCGGGAACGAGGGCGGCCTCGAGGTCGAGGTCTCCTTCCCTGCCCGGGCGCCGGCGCTCGCGGCGTAAGCTTCTTTACGCGATGTCACTGGCGAGCGCGCGCAACATCCTGATCATCCTGGCGATCGCCGCGCTCGTGGTCCTGATCCCGGGCGGCGGCACCGGGGCGAACGTGGCGCTCCAGGCGATGTACCTGGTGTTCCTGGCGACGCTCGGGTGGTTCGCGATGACGATGTACCGCCAGTACCGCACCGCGCTCTACTCGCTCGGCGACCGCCGCCGCGCGATCCTGTACGCCGCGCTGGTGGTCGCCGCGGTGACGCTCACCGGGACCTCGAAGCTGTGGAAGACCGGGGCCGGATCGGTCGTCTGGCTGGTGCTGATCGCCGGCGCCGTGTACGCGGTCGCCGCAATCGTCTGGAGCGCGCGGAAGTACTAGGCGAGGATCGGCTCGCCTCCCGCTCAGCCCGCGCTCGCCATCCGGGCTCGCCCTAATGCGGGCTGCGGGAGTCGTCCGGCTGGCGCGAGCTCGACCGGGATCCCGTTCAGCACCGCGTTGCCCGACAGCGCGTCGACGAGCAGCTCGTCGGCGACGACGTTGCTGTTCGCCCCGGCGTGCTCGGATGCGACCCGCTGTACGGTCCCGGCGACGTCGTGCCCCCAGCCGTGGGGAAGGCTGCAGACGCCCGGCATCACCGTGTCCGTCACCTCGATCGTGGCGGTCACCGCGCCGGCGCGAGAGCGGAGCTCCGCCGGCTCGCCGTCGATCAGCCGGTGGCGCTCGGCGTCCTCGGGGTGGACCTGCAGCGTGCAGCGGTCCTTGCCCTTGACGAGCACCGGGAGGTTGTGCATCCAAGAGTTGTTGGAGCGCAGCTGGCGGCGGCCGACGAGCACCATGTCCCCGTTCCGCGGGCGCTCGAGCGACTCCCGGAGGCGCTCGACGTCGCTGACGATCAGCTCCGGCGCGAGCTCGATCTTCCCGCTCGCGGTCCGGAGCGCGTCGGGGAGGCGGGGCTTCAGCGGGCCGAGGTCGATCCCGTGCGGGTTGGCCTCGAGCTCGGCGAGCGACAGCCGGTAGGGCCCGGCACGGAGCATCAGGTCGAGCAGTCGGTCCTGACCGACGCGTGGCTCGAGCTCGGCGAGGACGTCGTCGACAGGGCAGCCGTTGAACGGGGAGCCCTCGGTCTTCGTCTCCCGGTCGATCGCCACCCGGGCGATCTGCTCGTCGAGCGCGCCGACGTCGGCATCGGGGCCCAGGCCCGCGGCGACCCCGGTGAGCCTGACCAGCGTGACCCACTCGTCGGGCAACTCCGGCTCGGGCTCGATCACGGGCGGCGAGTAGTTCGCGACGTTGCGGACCGCGAACAGATACAGCGCGAGGTCGTAGTGCGATCGACGCAGCGGCGACGGGCCCGGCAGGATCACATCGGCGTGGCGGGTGGTCTCGTTGACGTACACGTCGACCGCGACCATGAACTCGAGCTGCTCGAGCGCCGCGTCGAGCCGGCCGCTGTTCGGCGTCGAGACGACCGGGTTGCCGCTGACCGTGATCAGCGCCCTGATCTGACCCTCGCCGGGCGTGTCGATCTCCTCGGCCAGGCATGCGACCGGCAGCTCGCCGAAGATCTCGCCCATTCCCCGCACGCGGCTTTGCCAGCGGTGGAACCGGGCGCCGCGGCCCTTGCCCGGGGCGCCCGCGGCGTTCGAGTGCCCGGCGGCGCCGAGCGGGAACATCGCCCCGCCCTCACGGTCGAGGTTGCCGGTGACGAAGTTGAGGACGTCGACGAGCCAGCTCGAGAGCGTCCCGAACTCCTGGGTGCAGGTGCCGATCCGGCCGTAGACGGCGGCGGTCGGGGCCGCGGCGAGCTCGCGGGCGATTCGGCGGATGTCCTCGGCGGCGATGCCGGTTGTCTGTGCGGCGGCCTCGGGCGTGAAGGGAGCGGCAAGCCTTTGCACGTCGTCGAGGCCCGACGCGATCTCCGTCAGCCGTGTGCTTGGGCCGGCGAGCCCCTCCTCGAACAGAACGTGCACCAGCGCGAACAGGAAGTGCGCGTCGGTCCCCGGGCGGATGAAGTGGTGCTCGTCGGACTCCTCGGCGGTGCGCGTCCGGCGGGGGTCGATCACGACCAGCTTGCCGCCGCGGGCCCGGATCGCGCGCAGTCGCCCGCGGACGTCCGGCGAGGTCATCAGGCTGCCATTCGACTGCAGCGGGTTGGCTCCGAGCATCAGCAGGTAGTCGGTGCGGTCAAGGTCGGGGACCGGGACCGTCGTCGCCGTCCCGAACATCAGCGCGCTCGCCATCTGCTTCGGGTACTGGTCGACGGTGCTCGCCGAGAAGAGGTTGCGGCTGCCAAGCGCCTTCAGCAACACGCGGCCGTAGAGCTGGGCGGAGAGGTTGTGGGCGCTCGGGTTGCCGAGGTAGGCGGCGACCGCGTTGCGGTCCTCGGCGAGGATCGGCGACAGCCGCGCGTCGATCAGGGCGAATGCCTCGTCCCAACTGGCCTCGGCGAAGCTGCCATCGGGCTGCTTGATCAGGGGCGTGCGGACCCGGTCGGGGTCGGCGTGCAGCTCCTTGAGCGCGAATCCCTTCGGACAGATGAAGCCGTGGCTGAAAACGTCCTCGCTGTCGCCGCGGATCTTCTCGACGCGGTCGTCCACGAGCGTGATCTCGAGGCCGCAGGTGGCCTCGCACAGGGGGCACGTGCGGTACGCGGTGCGGTGTCCGTTCTCGGCAGCCGACATGACCAGAGCGAACACTACTGTTCGCGCTCGCTTGGATCGACTACCCGAGGAGTAATGACGTGAGCCGTCGCGCGGCGCCCGTTGCGGACTGGCTGATCGCGATCGGCGCGATCGGGCTGTTCGCGTCGCTGTTCCTCACCTGGAGCCACCAAATCTCATCAACGCTGCTCGCGGTGCCGGGCTCGCACGTGGCGCTGCGGGGCGTCCCGCCCGACCCGACCGGCTGGCAGGCGTACACCGTCGCCGACGTGGTGCTGACCGCGCTCGCGGTAGCGCTCGCGCTCTCGGCGCTGGTCGGGCACCGGCTGTTCCGGGCGATCGTGCTCCCGTTCGCGCTGGTGGGACTGGCGTTCGTCGTGCACGCGTTGAGCTCGCCACCGACCAATGGCGTGCGGCTGGTGAACCCTGGGACGGTGATACCGCAGTACGTCTCGATCGCGCCCACGGCGGGTGTGGGTGAGCTCGTCGCGTTGGTGGCGCTGCTGGTGTCGCTGGGCGGAATCGCCCTGTCGCTGGTCTTCGAGTAGCGCTCCGGCCGGGCCTATCCTCGAATGCGATGTCACTGACGCCCGCCGATCGGCGCCGCGAGCTCCCAGACGAGCCCGGCGTGTACCTGTTCCGCGACGCCCGCGGGAAGGTGCTGTACGTCGGCAAGGCGAACTCGATCCGCAAGCGGGTCGCGTCGCACTTCTCCAACCCCTCGACGCGCGGCGGGCGCGGGTTGGTCGACCAGATCGACCAGATCGAGGCGCTCGTCGTACAGACCGACGCCGAGGCGCTGCTCGCCGAGCAGAACTTCATCAAGCAGTACAAGCCGCGGTTCAACATCCGGCTGCGCGACGACAAGTCGTACCCCTACATCGCGATCTCATTGGACGAGAAGTTCCCGCGGGTGTACTTCACGCGCGAGCGCCACCGCCGCGACCGGGCCTACTTCGGCCCTTACTCGAACGCGAAGCGGGTCCGGTCGACGCTCGAGGTGCTCGGCAAGGTGTTCATGTTCCGTTCGTGCGAGGGCCCCGAGCCCGGCCGGCGGTCCGGTTCGCCGTGCCTCGACTACTACATCAAGCGGTGCGAGGCCCCGTGCGTCGGCTACGTGAGCGCGCAGGACTACCGTCGGTCGATCGACGGAGTCATCGACTTCCTGTCTGGCCGCTACCGCGAGATCGAGCGCGAGCTCGAGCAGTCGATGCAGCTCGCCTCCGACGAGCAGCGGTTCGAGGACGCCGCCCGCGAGCGCAACCGCCTTCGCGCGGTCCGGTCCCTGCTGGAGCGCCAGCGGATCGCACACGAGACGGGAACGATGGACGCGATCGCGGTGGCGGTTTCGGAGACCGAGGCGAACGCGCAGGTGTTCCAGGTGCGCGACGGAGTGCTGTCCGACCGCCAGAGCTTCTACCTCGACAACGCCGCCGGCGGCGGGGTGGAAGAGGTCGCCGAGGCGTTCATCCTCCAGTACTACGCGAGCGCGATGATGGTGCCGCCGCTGCTGATCGTCCAGCGCGAGCTCGGTTCTTCGGAGGCGCTGGCCGAGGCGTTGTCACAGCGGCGGGGCGGTTCGGTCGAGATCCGCGCCGCCGAGCGCGGCGACAAGCGCCGGATCCTCGAACTCGCCGAGCGCAACGCGCGGCTCGCTTTGGATCAGGAGAAGCTCCGGTCGGAGCGCAGGCGCCAGCAGCGGGTCGAGGCTCTGGACGGGTTGCAGGCCGCTTTGGGTCTGGACACGATCCCGCTGCGGATCGAGTGCTTCGACATCTCGACGCTGATGGGGACCAACACGGTCGCGTCGATGGTCGTGTTCGAGGGCGGCGCCCCGAAGAAGTCCGACTACCGGCGGTTCAAGATCGCCGGCCTGGAGGGCAACGGCGGGGTGCCCGACGACTTCGCGGCGATGGAGGAGGTGCTCTCGCGCCGGATGGCCCAGTGGGAGCGCCAGCGCGAGGTCTCGCCGCACGACAAGGCGTACGACCCGTCGTTCGCGGCGCTGCCGAACGTGGTCGTGATCGACGGCGGCCGCGGCCAGCTGTCCGCGGGGCTGCGGGCACTTGGCGGATTCCGCGAGCGCGGCGTGACGGTGATCTCGCTGGCAAAGCGGATCGAGGAGGTGTTCATCCCGGGTCGGGCCGCGCCACTGGCGTTGGCCCATGACACGCCGGAGCTACAGCTGCTCCAGCGCGTCCGGGACGAGGCGCACCGGTTCGCGATCACCCATCACCGCACGCGCCGTGACCGCGAGATGACGTCCTCGATCCTCGACGAGCTGCCCGGCGTCGGCCCGACGCGCAAGCGGGCGCTCCTGACCCACTTCGGGTCCCCCGACGCGATCCTCGCCGCCTCGCGCGAGGAGCTCGAGGCGGTGCCAGGGCTCTCAGGCAAGCTCGCCGGTCGGGTCTACCGGGAGCTGCACAGGACCGGGGTCTAGGGGTCGTTGCGCAGGCGGCTGAGGTCGGCGATGACGTCGTGGCGCTGCTCGAACTGCTCCGCGGAGTAGCGGACGGGCATCCACCCGGCCTTTCGCAGATCGATCTCCTTGCGGCGATCGCGCTTCAGCTGCGCCGGGGTGTGGTGGTTGCCGTAGCCGTCGAGCTCGGTCGCGATCCGCTTGTCGTGCCATAGGGCGTCGACCTGCCGGCCGGCGACGTACTCGTTGAGCAGCGGGAGCGGCCAGCCCTGCTGCTCGCAGATCTCGACGAAGATCCGCTCAAGGTGGCTCTTGGTCCGCGCGAGCTCGGGCCGGTGGCGTTCCAGGGCCCTGCGGAGCTTGGCGCTGCCGGGGCGACCATGCCCACATGCGGCCTTGATCGCTCGGATGTCGAGGGCATCCTTGTAGTCGGCTTGGGCGAGGACTCGGCGGATGCTCCAGGTGGGAGCTTTGGCGGAGAAGTCAACTACGGTGTTTGGGGAAGGGAGGTGACGGGGAAGCCGTTGTGCCAGTCGCGCTCGACGGCTCGCCTTGGGTGGACCCTGATTCCGGGCTGCGAGCGGCGCTGATGAGGGGTGCTGATGTGCATCGTCTTCGGATGCTCGTCCAGTAGGCCCAGCCAGTGCGCGGCGATCGCGTGGCTGAGCATCGCGCCGGGGCCGGCGTAGAGAAGGGCCTCCGAGAACTGCGCCTCGATGGCCAGTGACACATGGCCGACGGCGTACACGCGTGGAAGGCGGGGGTGGAGGTACCCATCGTTGATCCAACGGCTGATGGTGCCCCGAGCCACACCCAGCCCGACGATCTGGGACCAGGTCACGCGGCCCCACGCGCGCTCCGATACCGCGGCCACTGCAACTTTGCTGCTGGAGTTCGACATACGCAACTCCAGAAGCTCGTTCGCCCTCGTGCAACGGATCAAGACACGGTTGTCACAAATCCGCGCCAAATTTGCGACGAACCTATTGCGTCAGCAGCGCGGCGCTGGCGGGGGGCAACGTCACCGTGTAGTTGCCGAGCACGGGGGACACCGCCTCCGTCTGCGGCGGGCCGGGGAGCAGGCCGCTGGTCGTCTCGGTACCGAAGCTCTGGCCGCCGAGCGTGACGCCGCTGGTCGAGAACACGTCCGGAGCCTCGAGTCGCTCGAGTTGCGCGGTGCTCGTGAAGCCCGGGACCTGAACGGTGACCGTGTAGCTCGTCGTCGGATCCTTGTTGATCAGCACGACTCGCGTCGAGAAGTCCTTGGAGCGCGTCGCCCACACCTTGACGAGCCCGCTCGGGCTGACGTTGACCGGCAACAGCTGTGCCCCCGGCGGGAACGCTTGCGCGAACAGCAGCATCCCGTAGTACTCGGGGTGGACGAACGCCTGCCAGCCCGACGACGGGTGCCGGACGCTGAACAGCTCGTACGCCGCGCCCGGCAAGGAGTGCACGTTGACTCCGTCGACGCCGACGCTGGCGAGGTTGAAGAGCGTGTCGAGCACCCACAGCGCCGAGGCGAACGTGTCGCTCACGCCCGGCTTCCCCGAGCACGACGCCGAGTTCATCTCATCGAGCCGCAACTGGAGCCCGCGGTTGTGGGCAGCGGTCACGTACGGCGCGACCTGCTGGGCCAGACCCGCCGAGGACCGGTTAGCGAGCAGGTTCGGGATCGTCGGATAGCCGGGGTCGTTCGTGTCGGTGAGGCATGCGCGCAGCGGATAGCGGTGCAGCGTCAAGAGCTTGATCCCCGGCTCCGCGTTCATGAACTGTGGCAGCCCGCTGAGCCAGTTCAGCTCGGCGAACGCCGGACCCGTCACCGGCATCGTCGGCATCGCCGCGCGCCACCGCGAGAACTGCTTGATGAACCGGTTGAGGTTGTAGCCGTGGTCGCGGGCGAAGAACACGCGCCCATCACGTGCCCGGTACCACGGGAACATCCCGTAGACGTCAGGCTCGTTGCCGATCTCGAACGCCCGGATCGACCGCTTGCCGACACCGGCCACCAGTGCGCGCGCCTCCGCGGCCGCGACGGCGGGGCGCCCCCCCGCGAGGTTCACGCCCATGATCATCTGCGCGCCGATCGCCTTCGCCAGCGCCTGAGTCGTGCGCATCCAACCGGCATTGAGCGCGTAGTTGATCCCGCCCGGTGGGATCTGCCCGCGGATCGGCCACCACGTCTTGTCGGCGCTGTTGCCCCCGATCCGCAAAACGGTCGTCTGCCCGCCCGGCGCCAGGTTGCGCATCAGGTTCAGCAGCACCGGGTTGACGTGGTCGGGGTCGCGGCCGGTGTAGGAGTGGAGCGCTCCGTACTCGAACGAGAGCCCCGTGAACCCCTGCGCCATCGCCTGGCCGGTCGGGTTGGACCCCACGGTCGCGGTCACGGCTGGGTCGCCGGCGGCACCGGCGGCCCCGGCCGCCCCGGCCGCGTCGGGGTCGAGGTCGGCGAGCACGGTCACCGCCGCCAGCAACAGCGAGGCGGTGAACGCAGCGAGGATGCATGCCCTAATGCGGTCGCGCTGCACCGAGCGATCCTGTCACACCTCGCTCGTAAGCTTTGCGTAGATGAGCGCATCGCGGACCGAGGAGATCGACGCGAACGCGGACCCTGAGCCCGCGGCCTCGGCGCTCACCGACCTCGTGATCATCACCGGGTTCTCGGGCGCGGGAAAGTCGACGGCGATGGCCGTGTTCGAGGACGCCGGGTACTTCTGCGTCGACAACCTGCCGTCCGAGATGATCCGCTCGCTGGTCGAGCTGTTCATGCACGAGGGCTCGAAGGTCGCCCGTGCCGCGGTCGTCTCAGACGTCCGCGGCGGCAGCTATTTCGAGGGGCTTCGCCGAGATGCTCGACGAGCTGCGCACCGCGAACGTGAAGTTCCGAGTGCTGTTCCTCGAGGCCGACGAGCAGACGCTGCTCACCCGTTACAAGGAGACGCGGCGCCGGCACCCGCTCTCGCCGAGCGGGAGCGTCGCCGACGGGGATCGCCCGGGAGCAGCTGGCGCTCGCACCGGTGCGCGGGCGCGCGGACGTCGTGATCGACACCACCGGGCTGACCGCGGCGATGCTCCGCCGCAAGCTCGCTACGAGATGCTGCCGACGAGAACCGCCGGGCGGCTGGCGGTTACGTTCGAGAGCTTCGGTTTCAAGTACGGCCCGCGCGCGCGACGCCGACCTGCTGCTGGACGTGCGATTCCTGCCGAACCCGCACTATGAGCCGGAGCTCCGGCCGCTGACCGGGGACGATCCGCGGATCGTCGAGTTCATCAACCGGGACGGGGCGCTGGACGAGTTCTACGACCGGCTGAACCCGTTGCTCGACTACCTGCTCCCGCAGTACCTGAACGAGGGCAAGGCCCACCTCGTTGTCGCGATCGGCTGCACCGGTGGACGCCACCGGTCGGTGGCGATCGCAGGTCATCTGGGCGAGCGCTACCAGGTATCGAGAGACTTCCTGATCGAAGTGGTCCATCGAGACGTCGCGCGACCAATCTGAGCTCGCAATGCGGGGGCAAGGGGTAATCGACCATGTCGGCTTCGAGGTCTCGGACCTCGGTCGCTCGGCGCGCTTCTACGACGCGGTGTTCAAGCGCGCTCGGCGCCCGGCGGATGTTCGACTCCGAGCACGCCGTCGCCTACGGAATCGTAAGCCCCGTCGTCTGGATCGTGGTGCGTGGCCGGCGCCCCGGTCCGAGCTACGGGCACATGGCGCTCGAGGCGAGCGGGAAAGCAGCAGTCGACGCCGCCCACGCCGCGGGGGTCGGCAACGGCGGCACCGACGACGGTCCGCCGGCCAGACGCCCCCAGTACGGCGCGCGGTGCTACGCGGCGTACATGCGCGATCCCGACGGGCTTCGGGTTGAGGTTGTCTCCCGGCAGATAACGGCTAGCCTTCGGGCCGTCGATCCGCCGCCGCGGTCGGCGTTTTTTGTCGGTAACCACACCCAGGAGGTGCATACCCGAGATGCCGGTACGGGTCGGGATCAACGGCTTCGGCCGGATCGGACGCAACGTGTTCAGAGCCGCGTACGAACGCGGCGCCGACATCGAGTGGGTCGCCATCAACGACCTCGTCGATCCGCCAACGATCGCACACCTCCTCAAGTACGACTCGAACTACGGTCCGTTCCCGGGATCGGTCGAGGCGACGGACGCCGGGTTCACGGTCGACGGGACCGAGATCCGGGTGCTCGCCGAGCGCGATCCGGCGGCGCTTCCGTGGAGCGAGCTGGGTGCGGACGTGGTGATCGAGTCGACCGGGCTCTTCACCGACCGCGAGAGGGCGTCCAAGCACCTCGACGCGGGCGCGAAGAAGGTCGTGATCTCGGCGCCCGCGACGAACCCCGATGTGACCGTCGCGCTCGGCGTCAATTTCGACGAGGCGTATGACCGCGCGCAGCATCAGGTGATCTCGAACGCGTCGTGCACGACCAACTGCCTGGCGCCGGTCGCGAAGGTGCTCCACGACACGATCGGGATCAAGCACGGGCTGATGACGACGATCCACGCCTACACCGCCGACCAGCGGCTCCAGGACATGCCCCACCGCGACCTGCGTCGCGCCCGGGCGGCCGCCGTCAACCTGATCCCCGCCTCGACCGGCGCGGCGAAGGCGATCGGGTCTGGTGATCCCCGAGCTCAACGGCAAGCTTCACGGGTTCGCGGTCCGCGCCCCCGTACCAACCGGGAGCGTCGTCGATCTCACGGTCGAGACCGAGCGCGCGACGTCCGTCGAGGAGGTCAACTCCGCGCTCAAGGCCGCCTCGGAAAGCGGGCCGCTGGAAGGTTTCCTGCGCTACACCGAGGACTCGATCGTGTCGACCGACATCGTCAAGAACCCCGCGTCGTCGATCGTCGACTCGCAGCTCACGGCCGTGATGGACGGGACGATGGTCAAGGTCGTCTCGTGGTACGACAACGAATGGGGCTACTCCAATCGGATCGTGGATCTGGTTGGACGAGTGCTTTGAGGACGCTCCGGGACCTCGGAGACGTCGATGGCAAGCGTGTTCTCCTGCGGGTGGACCTCAACGTCCCCCTCGCCGAGGGAAGCGTGACCGACGACACCCGCATCCGCGCCGCGATCCCGACGATCGCGGAGCTGCGCGACCGCGGCGCGTCGCTGATCATCGTCTCGCACCTGGGCCGACCGGAGGGCCGCGACCCGGAGCTGTCGATGCGCTCGCCCGCCAACCGGCTCGCGGAGCTGACCGGCGCCGACGTGACGCTCGCCC
The DNA here is from genome assembly GCA_963770735.1 of uncultured Solirubrobacterales bacterium. Taxonomy (GTDB): domain Bacteria; phylum Actinomycetota; class Thermoleophilia; order Solirubrobacterales; family Solirubrobacteraceae; genus Palsa-465. The sequence continues at coordinate 496,875 of CAVYRB010000005.1, forward strand.
CCGGCGTCGTCGGCGAGGACGTCGAGGCGTTCGCGTCCAATCTCAGCCCCGGGGACGTGCTCGTGCTCGAGAACGTCCGCTACGAGCCCGGGGAGACGCAGAACGACCCCGAGCTGGCGGCCGGGCTTGCACGCCTCGCAGACGTTTACGTCAACGACGCTTTCGGTGCCGCCCACCGCGCGCACGCCTCGACCGAGGGCGTCGCGCGGCTGATCGACGATCGCGCGGCGGGCCTGCTGCTCGAGCGCGAGGTCGCGGAGCTCTCGCGGCTGATGGAGGATCCGGAGCGCCCGCTCGTCGCCGTGCTCGGCGGAGCGAAGGTGTCCGACAAGATCGCGGTGATCGAGCGCTTCCTCGAGGTCGCCGACACGATCCTGATCGGGGGGGCGATGTGCTTTCCGTTCTTCTATGCCCAGGACCACGCGATCGGTGACTCGCTGTTCGATCGCGACGACGTTCCACTGGCTAAGCGGGCGCTCGAAGCGGCGGGAACGGCGCGCGCCTCGCTCGAGCTCCCGGTCGACCTCGTGATCGCCGACCGGTTCGACGCCGACGCCCGACCGGAGACGCTCGACGGGGTCGACGTCCCCGAGGGGATGATGGGCCTCGACATCGGCCCGCGCACGGCGAGCGCGTACCGCGACGTGATCCTCGCCGCCGGGACCGTGTTCTGGAACGGGCCGATGGGCGCTTTCGAGCTCGAGCCGTTCGCCGACGGCACCCGGGCGGTCGCCGAGGCGGTCGCCGAGGCGCCGGGCACGACCGTGGTCGGCGGCGGCGACTCGGCCGCGGCGCTCGCGCAGTTCGGCCTCGCCGACACCGTCACGCACCTCTCGACCGGAGGCGGCGCATCGCTCGAGCTGCTCGAGGGCAAGCGGCTGCCCGGAGTGGAGGCGCTGGCATGAGCGTCGAACGCGCCGGACGGGTCCCGATGGTCGCTGGCAACTGGAAGATGAACAAGACGGTGAGCGAGGCGGAGTCGTTCATCCAGGCGCTGTTGCCCAGGGTCTCGTCGGTGGCCGGCGTCGACATCGCGATCTGCCCTCCGTACACCGGCGCTCGGACCGCTGGTCGACTCGGTCCGCGGGTCGCGGGTCCAGGTTTACGCGCAGAACATGCACTACGAGCCGTCGGGCGCGTTCACCGGCGAGGTCTCGGCGCCGATGCTCACCGAGCTCGGGGTCGATGGCGTGATCCTCGGCCACTCCGAACGGCGCCAGCTGTTCGGCGAGACCGACCGCGCGCTGCAGCTGAAGGTGCCGGCGGCGCTCGAGGCGGGCCTGCTCCCGATCCTCTGCGTCGGCGAGACCGAGGAGGAACGCGAGGCCGGCGAGACCGAGCGCAAGCTCCGCCACCAGGTCCAGGAGGCGCTCGCGCGGGTCGAGCTCGCGCAGCTCGGCACGGTCGTGATCGCCTACGAGCCGATCTGGGCGATCGGGACCGGGAAGGTCGCCACGCCCGAGCAGGCGCAGGACGCGATCGCGTTCATCCGGGCGCTCGTCGCCGATCGCTCCCGCGAGCAGGCCGAGAGCGTTCGGATCCTCTACGGCGGCAGCGTCAAGCCCGGAAACGCTGCCCGGCCCTGATGACGCTCCCCGATGTCGACGGCGCGCTCGTCGGCGGCGCGAGCCTCGACGTGGATTCATTCGCCGCGATCGTCGCCGCCGCGAATCGTTGAGATGGACGATCGCGGCCGGTCCCGACCGGCTACCGGCGCCGGCCGTCGCGCTGATCGTGCTCGATGGCTGGGGGCTGGCGCCGGACGGCCCCGGGAACGCGATCTCCCTCGCCGCGACGCCCGCGTTCGACGAGCTGTGGGCGTCCTACCCGCACACGACGCTGACCGCCGACGGCCGCGCGGTCGGCCTGCCCGACGGCCAGATGGGCAACTCCGAGGTCGGGCACCTGAACCTCGGCGCCGGAGCGGTCGTGTTGCAGGACCTGACGCGAATCGACGTCGCGGCCGAGAACGGCGAGCTGGCGTCCAACGAGGTGCTGCGCCGCGCGTTCTCGGGCGCGGATCGCGTGCACCTGATCGGCCTGGTCTCCGACGGAGGCGTGCACTCCGGCTTCCGCCACCTCGAGGCGCTGATCCGGATGGGCGCCGAGCTCGACGTGCCCGACCTCGTGCTGCACGCGTTCACCGACGGCCGCGACACGCTGCCGAAGTCCGGCGCCGGCCATCTGGAGACTGCGGACGGCTGGATGCCGCGATGCGGGCGCCGGCCGCGTCGGTTCGGTCATCGGACGCTACTGGGCGATGGACCGCGACCGCCGCTGGGAGCGGATCCAGCGTGCGTACGACCTGCTCGTCCACGGACGCGCCGAGTACCGGGATCGCGACGCTGTCTGCGCTGTGCGTGCGGCGTACGAGCGGGGCGAGACCGACGAGTTCATCGAGCCGACGCTGGTCGGCGATGAGGCCCGGATCCGCCCGCAGGACTCGGTGATCGCGTTCAACTTCCGCCCCGACCGGATGCGTGAGCTGTCTCACGCGCTCGCCGATCCCCGGTTCGACCAGATCGACCGCGGCGGCGCGCCGCCGCTCGGGCGCTACACGACGTTGACCCGGTACGAGGCGGATTTTCCGTATCCGGTCGCGTTCCCGCCCGAGCGCCCGGCGACGACGCTCCCGCGGGTGCTCGCGGACACCGGCGTCACGCAGCTGCACGTCGCCGAGACCGAGAAGTACCCGCACGTGACGTACTTCTTCAACGGTGGCGACGAGGAACCGTGCCGTGGGGAGGCGCGCGAGCTTGTCGCGTCGCCACGCGACGTCGCGACCTACGACCAGAAGCCGGAAATGAGCGCGCGGGAGGCCGCCGGGGCATTCGTGTCCGACTGGAGGGCCGGCCATCCGCAGTTCGGGATCGTCAACTTCGCCAACGCCGACATGGTCGGGCACACGGGGGTGCTCGCCGCCGCCGTAGCCGCGGTTGAGACCGTCGACGGATGCCTCGCCGAGGTCGTCGACGCCGTCCACGCCAGCGGCGGGGCGTGCGTGATCACCGCCGACCACGGCAACGCCGACCACATGCTCGAGGACGACGGCAGCCCCAACACCGCCCACTCGCTGAACCCCGTGCCGCTGATCGTCACGGTCCCGGGCCTGTCAATGCGCGAGGGGGGGATCCTGGCGGACGTCGCCCCGACCGTGCTGGAAGTGCTCGGGATCGCTCAGCCCCCGGAAATGACCGGAAAGTCGCTGATCGCCACGTAGCTGACGCTACACTCGAACCTAATAGAGAGCCACTGAGATTTTATGCGGTGGCGGATCACAATGTAGGAGGTTTGAGATGGCACTCATTCGATGGGAGCCGGTCCGCGAGCTGAACTCGATTCAGAGCGAGATGAACCGGCTCTTCAACAGCTTCTTCGATTCACCCACGGCGACCAACGGCCGCTCCCTGCGCCGCTGGATTCCGGCGATGGACCTGTCCGAGACCGAGCAGGAGTTCGTTCTGCGCGCCGACCTTCCGGGGCTCGACGAGAGCGACGTCAACATCGAGCTCGAGGACAACGTGCTGACCGTCTCGGGCGAGCGCAAGTCCGAGCACGAGGAGCGCAAGGAGGGCTACTACCGGGTCGAGCGGGCGTCGGGCAAGTTCTCCCGCTCGCTGACGTTGCCGGAGGGTGTCGATCCCGAGAAGATCGACGCGAGCTTCGAGAACGGCGTGCTGGAGGTGCACATCCCGAAGCCCGAGCAGCGCAAGCCGCACAAGGTGACGATCACCGCCGGCGCCTCGCAGCAGGCGATCGAGGGCTCCGAGAGCTAACCGCAGCTTCCGATCAGGCAGTGCGACAGTAGGGTCCGGGCCGATGTTTACGGTCCGGACCCGTTCGTCTGACTCGCGGGCGCGCACCGGCGCGCTCCGGCTTGCGCACGGAGAGGTGCAGACGCCCGCGTTCGTCCCGCTCGCCACGCGCGGGGCCGTCAGGACGCTCGAGCCGCGCGACGTCGAGGCGCTCGGCTACGAGATGGTGCTCGGGAACACCTTCCACCTGTTCCTGTCCCCGGGCCCGGAGCTGATCGCGGAGTTCGGCGGGCTGAACCGGTTCATGCGCTGGAGGCGGCCGATCATCACCGACTCTGGCGGCTTTCAGGTGTTCTCGATGGGGCACGGCGGCGTCGCCGACGAGATCAAGGGCCGCGGGCGGCCGCAGAGCGATGGCGCGATCCTCGCGATCAAGGAGGAGGGGGTTCGATTTCCGCTCCTACGTCGACGGCTCGGAGCGGTTCCTGGGGCCCGAGACCTCGATGTCGGTCCAGGCCGCGCTCGGCTCGGACATCGCGCTTGTGTTCGACGAGTGCACGCCGTTCCACGTCTCGCGCGAGTACACGGCGCGGTCGATGGAGCGCACGCATCGCTGGCTCGAGCGGTGCCTGCGCTGGCACGAGCAACACGGACCGCCGAGCCAGGCGGTGTACGGAATCGTCCAGGGCGGCGTCGACCACGAGCTCCGGCGCGAGTCGAGCGCGGCCATCGCCGCTAGCTGCGTGCGACGGAATCGCGATCGGCGGATCGCTCGGGCGCGAGAAGTCCCAGATGCACGAGGTCGTCGACTGGACCACCGCCGAGCTCGAAGCCCACGCACCCGAGCGGCCTCGTCACCTGCTCGGGATCGGCGAGATCGACGATCTGATCGAGTGCGTCGCGCTCGGTGTCGACACGTTCGACTGCGCGCTTCCGACGCGGCTCGGCCGCCACGGCGTCGCGCTGGTGCCCGACCCGGAGGCGCGCTGGCGGCTCGATCTGGCCAAGGGCCGGTGGCGGGAATCGGCCGAGCCGATCCTCGAGGGCTGCGACTGCCCCGCATGTGCGGGCGGCTTCACGCGCGCGTATCTGCACTATCTGCTGCGCGCCGGCGAGCTGACCGCGCTCCGGCTCGTGACGCTCCACAACCTGAGGTTCATCGCGCGGCTGATGGGCGACCTGCGGGCGGCGATCGACGACGAGCGCCTGCCGGAGGTTTCGGCGGCGCTGAGCGCGGGGGAACCTCCTGGAACTGCTACTTCGTGTACTGGCTGATCAGGCTCTGAACCGAGTTGATCGCGCTGTTGACGTCGTTCGCCACCGTCCTGCGGACCTGCACCGCGGTGTTCGACGTCCCGGTCGCGATCACGACCGCGGCGATCACCACAGCTGCGAACAGGCACAGCACCGCCAGGAACGCGGCGAATCGCCGGGCACCACGACGCTGGCGTGGGGCTTGCTCTCCGGTGCGGTCGTACGACGCCGGCGTCTGCTGTCCGGTGGCGTAGGGCTGCGGCTGGAGCCTCCGGACCGGCGCCGTCGCCGGCGGCGCTGCCGGCGCCGGCTGGCGGGTGGTGCGGGCGGTCCCTGGCCCACCGACCCTGGTCGCACCGGTCGGGTCGTCGCGGCTGGTGATCACACGCGTCGCGCCGGTGCCCCCAGCCGCGCTCACCGGCCCGGGCGCCGGCGCGATCCCGCGCGCGCCCTCGCGGAGCACCTCGCCGAAGCTGAGCGCGTCGCCGGGGCGGTCCTCCGGCTCGATCGCGATCGCGGTCGCGACCGCCTGCGCGAGCGGCCGGGAGACGCGGTCGTTGAGCTGATCCAGCGGGATCGGCGCCTCTCGCTGCTGCTTGAGCGCGAGCTCCGACAGCGACGAGGCCTCGTAGGGGAGCCTGCCCGACATCAGCTGATACGTGACGACGCCCAGTGAGTAGATGTCGGCACGCGGGCCCGCCTCCTCGCCGCGCGCCTGCTCGGGCGCGAGGTACGCGGCGGTTCCGAGCACTGAACCGACCTGGGTGATACTCGACTGGTCGGTCGCGCGCGCGATCCCGAAGTCGGCGAGCTTGACGACCTCGCTCTCCGAGACGAGCAGGTTGCCGGGCTTCACGTCGCGATGGACAACGCCGTGGCGGTGCGCGTATTCGAGTCCACGGCACGCCTGGCTGACGATTTCGACCGCCTGGTCGACGTCGAGGTGGCCGCGGTCGCGGAGCAGCTCCGCGCACGAGTGGCCGGATACGTGCTCCATCACGATGAAGTGCTGGTGCTGGCCCTCGTCGAAGCCGAAGTCGAACACCTGGACGATGTTGGGGTGGACGAGCCGGGCGGCCGCGAGCGCCTCCCGCCGGAAGCGCGAGATGAACGTTTGGTCGTCCGCCAGGTGCTCCGCGAGCAACTTCAGCGCGACGTATCGCTCGAGCCGCTGGTCGAACGCGAGGTGGACGGTGGACATGCCGCCGACGCCGAGGCGTCCTTCGATCTGGTACCGCCCTGCGATTTTCGTCGCGCTAGCCATTGTTGCCCTGACCGTTGCCGCTGTTGCCGCCGCCGCTGAGGCCCCCGCCGCCGCTCGAGGTGGTGGTTGTACTACTCGTCGTGGTGGGCGTGGTTTCAGTGGTGGTGGTGGGCGTCGTCGTTGTCGTCGTGGTCGGCGTCGTGGTGGTCGTGCTCGAGCTCGTCGAGCTGGTCGTCGGCGTGCTCGTCGAAGTCGTCGAGCTGGTCGTCGGCGTGCTCGTCGAGGTCGTCGTCTTCTGGCAGTCCTGGGCGGCCAGCTCGCTGATCGTCGATCCACCCTGCAGGAGGTCGGCGCGGAGCGTGCGGTTGACCGTGCCGGGCAGGTTGATCACGGCGTTGTTGAAGGCCCGCGAGGCGGACGATGCGCCGCCGCAATCCCCCGAGTTGGCGGCGGATCCGACCTGATCGAGCTGGGTCGAGAGCGAGTTCGCCTGATCGCCTGAGAGCAGGCCGTTGGTGCTGCCGCAGGCAGCAAGGAGCGAGACGGCAAAGCCTGTCCCGCACGCCACGAGTGCGCGAGGCAAGATCCGCATCCGCGGCCTGACTTTAGAGACTCGGGCCGCGGAGCCCGGCTCGACGCCGTCATTGCCCATAGGAGAGGCGCTCGGCGAGCGAGTCCGGCAGCCGGGCCGCGCGAATCGCCGCCGCGGCCTCGTCGATGTCGTATTCGACCCGGTGGTAGAGGGCGGTTCCGCCGTCGAGATCGAGCTCGAGCCACGCCGCGCGGGGGTCCCCGTCTCGCGGCTGCCCGACGCTCCCCGGGTTGACCATCCACTCGCCCTCGTCGAGGTCGAGCTCCTCGCCGTCGGCCCGGGTCTGGCCGCTGGCGCCCTCGCCCGGGACCCGGCAGAACGAGAGCGCCACGTGCGAATGGCCGATCAGGCACACGCGGTGGGTTTGTGCGTCCAGGCACAAGTCCGCCTGCAGCGCCGACAGCACGTATTCCCACACCGGATCGCGTGGGCTCGCGTGGAACAGCCCGACCTTCTCGTCGAGCATCACCGGCTCCAGCCCGTCCAGGTACTCGCGCGTCTCGGCCGTGATCGTTTCCTGCGTCCATCGCGCCGCCAGCGCCGCACCGCGCGAGAACTGCTCGAGCGGCAGGTCGCCACGGACGCCCATGTCGTGGTTTCCGGCCAGGCAGATGGCGGCGTGGCGGCGCGCCAGCTGGACGCAGGCGTCCGGGTCCGCGCCGTAGCCGACGAGGTCGCCAAGGCACCAGAGCTCCTCGCATTCGGACGCCTCGATCGCGTCGAGGACGGCCTCGAATGCCTGGCGGTTGCCGTGTATGTCGGAGACGATCGCCACCCGCACCGTGGCTACAGTGTCCCCGGTGAGCCGCTTACCGCGCGTACGTGCCGTGGCCCCGGCGCTGTTCGCGCTCGTCGCGGCGGAGCTTGCGGCGCGGCTCGTGACCCCGGCGCAGACCACGATCAGGCCGCTCCCCGTCGACCCCGAGGCGTACTTCACCCGCGAGCAGATCGAGCGCGGACGGCGATTCGTACGCCCCCAGATGGCGATCGGCCTGGCCCGAAGCGCGATCGAGCTCGGGGCGATGGCGGCGCTCGCGCGCTCCTCCCGCCGCCGGCCGCTGGCTCGCAGCCCGGTGCTCGACGGCGCGCTCCGAGCCGCGACGATCACGGGCGTCCTGACGGCCGCGCAGCTCCCGCTCGGCGCGCTCGCGCGGCGCCGGGCGATAGACGTCGGGCTCGTGACTCAGCCGTGGCGGGGGTGGGCCGTCGACGTCGCGAAGTCGACCGCGATCGAGACGACCCTCGCCGCCGCGGGCGGGGGCGCCGTCGTCGAGCTCACCCGCCGGTATCCGCGCCGGTGGTGGATTCTCGCCGCCGTCGGCGCGTTCACGGTCGGGACCGTGTTCGGCGCGCTCGCGCCGGTGGTGCTGGCGCCGCTGTTCAACGACTTCACGCCGCTGCCCGAGGGCGAGGCTCGCGCGGACGTGCTCGAGCTGGCGGCTGCCGCGGGCGTCGACGTGGGGGAGGTCTACTCGATGGACGCGAGCCGCCGGAGCACCGTGACCAACGCCTACGTGACCGGGCTCGGGCCGACCAAGCGGGTCGTGCTTTACGACACGCTGCTGAGCAGCTACTCCCGCGAGGAGGTGCGGGTCGTGGTCGCGCACGAGCTCGCGCACGTCGCGAACCGGGACATCCTGCGCGGCGTGGTGTACGGCGGGCTCGTCGCTCCCGCGGGGGCGTTTGCGGTCCAGCGCATGAGCTGGGCGCTGTCGAACGAGCGGGGCACGGGCGAGGCGCTCCCCGCGCTGGCGCTCGCGGCGGCGCTCGTCCTCGGCCCGACGGGGCTGATCGTCAACCGGGTCTCGCGCGCGATCGAGCGGCGCGCCGACGAGTTCGCGCTGGAGCTCTCCGAAGCCCCCGACGCGTTCGTCTCGTTCGAGCAGCGGATCGCCGTGCGTGATCTCGCCGACGTGGAGCCCCCGTGGCTCGTCCGGCGCGTCCTCGCGACCCACCCGACGACGGTCGAGCGAATCGGCGCGGCGCTGGCGTACTCGGAGCGCTAGCTGTCTTCTTCGACGGTGTCGTCGTCGTCGTCGCCGCCGCCGCCGAACTCGGGCAGGTTCTTGATCCCCTCGCGCGTCTCCCACTTGGAGTAGTTGTCGCGCATCGCGTCGATCAGCTCGCGCATGAACTTCGCGGACAGGTTGATCCTCGACACGACGACGCCCGGGATCTCCTCATCGTCGACCTCGTGGTCGACGCGCGCGAACGTGATCGTGAACTCATAGTCGGAGTGACTGACGTTCGCGAAGTTCGCGTACGAGCCGGCCATGATCTCCGGCGAGAAGTGGATGTTGATCCGCCTCTCGTTACGGTCGGCGTCGTTCATATGCCCGTAGTATCAGATCGTGCGGATCATCGTCGTCGCCGTCGGCCGGCTGCGCCCGCCGTTTGCCGACGACGTTCGGCATTACCAGGGGTTGCTCGCCCGGCACGCCAGGGTCGAGCTGGCCGAGGTCCGCGAGAACGAGCAGGTGGCTCGGAGGATCCCTGAGCGCGGATTCCTGTCGCTGCTGGACCGCGAGGGCGAGGCGATGGACTCGGTGGCGTTCAGCCGGTTCCTGGAGACGCGCCGGCAGAGTGGGATGGATCTGTGCTTCGTCGTGGGCGGGCCGTTCGGGCTCCAGCTCGATCACGTCGATCACCGGCTGTCGTTCGGGCCGCTGACGCTTCCGCACCAGCTCGCGCGGGTTGTGCTGCTCGAGCAGCTGTACCGGGCGCACAAGATCCTGGCGGGCGAGCCGTATCACTACTGAACCGGGTATGCCCGATCGCCCGGACAACGTCGCCCACCGTCAGGCCCTGCACCAACGCCTGCGGGCGCGTCGCGAGGTGCGGTTGTTCGCGCGCCGGCTCGCGTTTCTGCTCGGAGTGCTGCTCGTGCTGGTAATCGCGGGGACGATCGCCTACGCGGCTGGCGAGGGGACCTCGATCGGATACGGGTTCGAGTGGACGCTCGACACGATCACCACCGTCGGGGCGATCCCGAACCCCCATGACACGGGCGCGCGCGTGCTCAAGGTCTGTCTCGAGATCCTGGGCATAGGTACGCTCTTCTACGGCCTGGTGACCGTCGCCGAGTTCTTCGTCTCGGGCCAGCTCAGCGGGATGCTCGAAGAGCGCCGGGTACAGCGGATGATCGACTCCTACTCAGACCACTACATCGTGTGCGGCTTCGGCCGCGTCGGGCGCCAGGTGTCCCGCGATCTGCGGGCGGCGGGGGTCAGGCACGTCGTGATCGACCCGAATCCCGACAATCGGGAGGTGGCTCAGGAGCTCGGTATCGCTTTCATCGAGAGCGTGGCGGCCGACGATGAGGTCCTGCGGGCGGCGGGGATCGTTCGCGCGCGGGCGGTGATCGCGTGCGTCGACTCGGATGCCGAGAACATCTTCATCGCGCTGACTGCGCGCGAGCTGCGGTCGGACATCAGGATCGTGGCGCGCGCGGCGGTCGAGGAATCCGAGAAGAAGCTGTTCCGCGCTGGAGCCGACCGGGTGATCTCGCCCTACAAGACCTCGGGGGCCGAGATGGCCCGGATGGCGCTCCATCCCCAGGTCGGCGCGGTGCTCGACTTCGAAGACCTCCGGATGGAGGAGATCGTCGTGACGCCGCCGTGCGCGGGCGAAGGCAAGACGATCGATTCGGTGCGCGGGGCGTCGGTGATCGTGGCGCTCCGCCGCCAGGGCGGTCAGCTCGAGGCGCAGCCCGCGCCCCAGACGGTGATCGGCCCCGGAGACATGCTCGTCGCGCTCGGCGCTCCGTCGGAACTGGAGCGACTCGAGGGCATCTTCCAGCCGGACGGGGCGTGATGGCGCCGAACGGGCCCGTCGAAGAGCTGGACGCGCGGGTGCGCGCGGCCGCGTCGGCCGTCCGCGGGGGCGCGGGCGAGGCGGTCGACCAGATCCGGCTCGAGCGCTCGCGCCGGGAGGGACAGGGCGACTACTCGACGAACGCCGCGATGCTGCTCGCGCCGGCGCTGAAGGAGCCACCCCGCGCCGTCGCCGAGCGAATCGGAGAGGCGCTGTCGGCTTCGCTCGGCGCCGACCTCGAGCGGGCCGAGGCCGCGGGTCCCGGATTCCTCAACCTGTTCCTGTCGGACGATTGGCACCGGCGGGCACTGGGGTCGGTGCTGGCCGCGGGTGAGCGGTTCGGCGCCGGCGGAGACCCGACTCCGGAGCGCGTGCTGATTGAGTTTGTCTCAGCGAATCCGACGGGGCCGCTGGTCGCGGCCTCGGGTCGCCACGCGGCGTACGGCGACGCGCTCGCGCGGATCCTCGCGCACTACGGGAACACCGTCTGGCGCGAGTACTACTTCAACGACGCCGGCAATCAGATCCGACTGCTCGGCGAGTCGGTGCAGGCGCGCGCGAGGGGGGAGGAGGTCCCCGAGGGTGGCTACCAGGGCGACTACGTCGCCGAGCTCGCCGCCGAGCTACCCGACGCGGCGTCGTTGCCGGCCGACGAGCTAGCGCGGCTGGCGGTCGAGGTGCTGCTCGCCCGGATCAAGGCGACGCTCGAGCGCTATGGGGTGCGATACGACGGCTTCTTCAGCGAACGGACGTTGCATGAAGGGTCGCCGAGCATGATCGAGCGGGCGCTGGCGTCGCTCGAGGCCCGCGGGGACCTGTACCGATCAGAAGGCGCTCTGTGGCTGCGCACGACCGAGTTCGACGACGACAAGGACCGTGTCGTCGTCCGCTCGAACGGCGAGCCGACATACCTCGCGGCCGACATCGCGTACCTGCAGGAGAAGCGCGAGCGCGGATTCGATCGCCAGCTGCTGCCGGTCGGCTCCGACCACCACGCGTACGCCCGCACGCTGAAGGCGTCGATGGCGGCGCTGGGAGGCGACCCGGACAGCGTCGAGGTGCCGATCCTCCAGTTCGTCCACCTGGTCCACGAGGGCGAGGCGTTCGCGATGTCCAAGCGCCGCGGCGACTTCGTGACGCTGGACGACCTGCTCGACGTGATCGGCGTCGACGCGACCCGGTACTTCATGCTCCGCAGCTCGCACGACCGGACCTTGGATCTGGACGTGGAGCTGGCCCGGTCGCAATCGCGGGAGAACCCCGTGTACTACATCCAGTACGCACACGCGCGGATCGCGTCGATGCTGCGGCGGTTCCCCGAGGAGCGGGTCGTGGCCGCGGTCGCGTCGGCGGACTCGTGGAGCGATGGCGGTTTGGACGTGCGCGAGCGCGACCTGATCAAAGAGCTCGCGGCGTTCCCCGAGGAGGTCGCGGAGGCGGCCGAGCGCCGCGGACCGCACCGGATCGCCGGCTACGCGCTCGAGCTGGCGCAGGATTTCACCGCGTTCTACGAGCACTGCCGCGTCGTCGGCGTCGAACCGGAGGAGCTCGAGTCGTTCCGGATTGCGCTGTCGGTTGGGGCGCAGCGGACGATTGCGCTGTCGCTGGGCCTGCTCGGCGTGAGCGCGCCGGAGTCGATGTAGGGCCGCCGACGCGGGTGGCGTCAGCCGCGGTACGCGGCGAGGTCCTCGTCCAGCCGCTTGGCGTCCGCCGCGTCGGGGGGCGGCGGGGCGTTGGCCTCGGCCGCCGTCCGTGCGGCCTTGCTGCGCCGCCGCCAGCGCGGGAGCGCGTAGGCGAGGATCCCGAGCCCGATCAGCACGATCGCCGGCGGAAGCACGTAGACGGTGAGGTTGAAGCCGTCGGCGGGCGGCTTGCCGAGGACGGCGGGCCCGTACTGGGCGACGAGCTGACGCTCGATTTGAGGCTTGGTCAGGCCCTGAACGATCAGCGTCCGGATGAAGTCGCGCTCGGCGTAGGCCTGAGGCGACTCGGCGACCGACAGCGGCTCGTGGCAGGCGACGCACATGACGTCGTTCTCGATGTCGGTCAACGACGCGCGAGCGGTCGCGGCGACCGCGGCGCTCGCCGGTACCAGCGCGAGCACGAGCAGCGATGCGGCCGCGCGTCTCACGCGGGCTCCTGGAGGACTCGGGCGACTGTCTGCTGGAGCCAGTTGCCGGCCAGCTGGTAGCGCCTGATCGCGGCGACCTTCCCCTGCCGGTTGATGATGAACGTCTCGGGCACACCGGTCGTGCCGAACGAACGGACGAAGCTTCCGCTCACGTCGCGCATCACCGGATAGGTGATGTGGTAGCGGTGCACGAACGCCTCCGAGTCGTTGGAGTTGTCGAGGTACGTGACCCCGAGAATCGTCGCGTTGCGTCCAGCGATCCGGTGCTGCTCCTGTTCGAGGATCGGCGCCTCGGCCACGCATGGCCCGCACCACGACGCGAACACGTTCAGCACCACGACCTTGCCGTGGAGCGCCGCCAGGCTGGTGGTGCCCGGCGATCCGAGGTTCGGAAGCGGGGTGTGCGAGTTGGGCGCGACCGGGAATGTGCCGCGCGCGACCTCCGCGTCGAGCGACGAGTTCGTCTTCTGACTCGAGATCCCGAACGCGAGCAGCGCCAGCAGCCCGATCACGACCGCAACCACGATGCCCGGGATCAAATAGCGGCGCATTGGCCAAACTAGGGTAGATGACGCGGTGCCGGCGTCCGCGCGGTGGCGCGCTCCGCCGGTTCGGCTCAGCGGGTGAGCGCGATCACGACGACGATCACCACGATCACGACGAGGCCGGCGGCGGCGACGCTGACCGGTCGCTGCTTCTGCCAGAACTCGGGCTTCGCGCGATCCCGCGTGTAGTGGCCCTCGGGCGGCGTCCCGACCCAGTCGTCGTCGTCATCGTAGGGGGCCATCGATTGAGCCTACCGCGCTCGATATCGAACATTTGTCCAAAGCCGCGTCGGGGACTCAGGCGGTGGGTAAACCCCCGCCACCACACCAAGCCCGACCCATGTGCAGGGGAGGAGAGAGGGCGGACCGTCCACGGATCGGACGTATCCCCCTTTCTTCTGGGCGGGGGATGGGGTCGGTGCGCACGTCGAACCGTCGTTATCGTGCGCCCGTGGCGGTGAGCCAGGGTCTCGACATGGAGGCGCTTCGGGCCTGGTTGTCCGAGAACCTCGGTTTCGAGGGCGAGCAGTTCTCGGTCGAGACGATCTCCGGCGGCCGCTCGAATTTGACGTTGGGCGTCGCAGCCGGCGGCCGCCGACTCGTCGTCCGCCGCCCGCCGATCGGGCACTTCCTTCCCACTGCCCACGACATGTCCCGCGAGTACCGCGTGTACCGCGCCCTTCACGGGACCGGCGTACCGGTACCCGAGGCGTACGCGCTGTGCGAAGACGAGTCCGTGATCGGGGCGCCGTTCTATGTGATGGAGCAACTCGAGGGGATCGTTCCGCACGAGCCCGCTGACCTCGCCAGAGCGGACGCTTCGGCCAACGCGCGGACGGGGACGCAGTTCGCCGACGTGCTCGCCGCGATCCACAGCATCGACCTCGACGCCGCCGGCCTGGCCGGGTTCGCCAAGCCGGCCGGGTACCTCGAGCGCCAGGTCAGGCGATGGACAGATCAGTGGGAGCGCTCCAAGCAGGCCGACGAGCCCGCGATCGACGCGCTCGCCGAGCACCTGCGGGGAACGATCCCGGAGCAGCTCGCCACGACGCTGGTCCACGGCGACTACCGCCTCGGCAATGTGATGCTCGACGCTGATCGGGCCGACCGCATCATCGCGGTGTTCGACTGGGAGATGTCCACGCTCGGCGACCCACTGAGCGACGTCGGCTACACGTTGCTGTGGTGGGGCACGACCGACCGCATCGTGGTCCATCCAAGCCAGGGCGTCGCTGACCTCCCCGGATTCCCGTCCGCCACCCAGCTCCTCGAGCGCTACGCCGCGTCCGCGGCGCGCGACGTCGCCGATATCGAGTGGTATGTGGCGCTCGCCGCCTTCAAGCTCGCGGTGATACGCGAGGGCCAGCGAGCGACCCTTCGCCGGGCCGGGCAGCCGAGCGATGACGCCACCGGCCAGCCGCTCGCCGAATGGGCGCTCGAGCTCGCAGTGACGTGAGCGAGCCCGAAGCTAGGCTCCGGGACTCTCTTCGCGCAGGACCGAGGTCGAGTAGCCGTTTGAGCCGCTATCGGGGCCATGCCGGCGCCGGCTCGCCCTTAGAATCGCCCGCAGCGCGGACGTAGCTCAGTTGGTAGAGCGTCGGCTTCCCAAGCCGAACCGGCGTTGAGGACCGTTCACGATGTCGGCGCCGGTGGAAAACTCACCCCCTTCTGCCGGTTGAAAATGCACCCCTGTGTAAGCGCTGGGTAGAGGCGTCCGGGGGGCGGTCGACTCTGGCTCGGTTCGTGCTGATCGAGTCGGGGAGGGAGGCGTGCTTGACGTGGAGCGGTGGGCCGAGTTGCGCCGGGAGCATTTCGTTCGTGGGGTGGGGATCAAGGAGCTCGCTGCGCCGGTATGGGATCGATCGCAACACGGTCCGGCGCGGCGATCCGCTCTGAGGAGCCGCCGAGGTATCAGCGCCGGCGGCCGGGTCGAAGCTGGATCCGTTCAAGGAGGAGATCCACGGGCTGTTGCGCCAGGATCCGCGGCTGCCGGGTGTTCGGGTCCGGGAGCTGATCGAGCCGCTGGGGTTCGATGGCGGCAAGACGATCGTCGATGACTATCTGCGCGAGGTCCGGCCGCTGTTCCTGACGCCGCGGACGTTTCAGCGGACGGTCTATCGGCCGGGCGAGGTGTGCCAGTTCGATCTGTGGCACGCCAGCCGGCGCGGTGCCGGTCGGGCACGGCCAGACCCGACAGGGCGTATGTCGTGGTCGCCGCGCTCGGGTACTCGCGTGCCGGCGCCGGCGCGTTGGTCTTCAGCCAGCCAGGCCGGCGACGTGCTGTGGGGCATGAGCCGCTGCTTGTGGTCGCTCGGGCGCGCTGCCGCAGCTGTTGGTGTGGGACCGCGAGGGGTGCCTGCACGCCGGCGGCGGCCGCCCGACCGAGCGCTATGCCGCGTTCTGTGGGCAGCTGAAGGTCGACTGGCAGTTCTGTGAGCCGGCCGATCCGCAGGCCAAGGGCGTCGTCGAGCGCCTGCAGGGATACATGGAGACGAACTTCGAGCCGGGCCGGCGGTTCGCGAACCAGCTCGACTTCCAGCTGCAGCTCGACGCCTGGTTCGAGAAGGCCAACGCCGGACGCACAAGACGCTGCGCTGCCGGCCGGTCGACCGGCTCGCCGAGGAGCACGCGGTGATGACGACCGCTGCCCGGCCCGCGCTCGATCTCGACGGCGGCTGGTGGTTCGGGTTCCGGCTGATCCGCACCTGCGCGTCGACACCAACGACTACTCGCTTGACCCGGCGCTGGTCGGCCGCCGGGTCGAGGTCCGCGTCTCGCAACGCGAGATCACCGCCGGTCTGCGCTGGACACCGGCGAGCTCGCGTGCCGACACGAGCGGCGCTTCGCCAAGCACCGCACCATCACCGCGCTCGAGCACGCCCGCGCGCTTCGCGCGCAGCGCCGCGGCCAGCCAGAGCAGCGGACTGGACGTCGAGGTCCGGCCGCTGGCCGCCTATGACCCGCTGATCGCATGAGCCACACCGCCGAGCTCACGCACCTGTTCCGCGAGCTGAAAGCGCCCGCCGCGGCCAGGGCGCTGCCCGAAGCTCGCCGACCGCGCCCGCGCAGAGGAGTGGAGCTATGAGCAGTTCGCCCAGGCGCTGCTCTCAACCGAGGTCTCGGCCCGCGAGGCGCACGGCGGCGAAGGCCGGATCCGCTCAGCCCGGTTCCCCGCCCGCAAGACGCTCGAGGAGTTCGACTTCACCTTCCAACGCTCGCGTGAAGAAGACCGTGATCGAGCACCTCGGCCAGCTCGACTTCCTCCACGCGCGCGAGAACGTGATCCTGCTCGGCCCGCCCGGCACCGGCAAAACCCATCTCGCGATCGCGCTCGGGATCAGCGCCTGCCTCGCCGGCCAGCGCGTGATCTTCAAGACCGCCACCGAATGGGTCGCGCTGCTCGCCGACACCCAACGCCAGGGCCGGCTCGACGACGAGCTCAAACGCCTCGAGCGCTACCCGCTGCTGATCTGCGACGAGGTCGGCTACATCCCATTCGATCCCCAAGCCGCGAACCTGATGTTCATGCTCGTCAGCCGCCGCTACGAACGCGCCAGCCTGATCGTCACCTGCAACAAGCCATTCGGCTCCTGGGGCGAGATCTTCGGCGACGAGATCACCGCCGCCGCGATGGTCGACCGGCTCGTGCACCACGCCGAGATCCTCTCGCTCAAAGGCGACAGCTACCGCCTCAAAGACCGAGACCTCGGCCGCGTCACGCCGGCCGAAAACTGACCCCCCACCGAACGACGCGCCGGCGGCATTTCGCTCCGCTCGCCTACGGCTCGCTCCGCGAAACGCCGCCGCACCCCAACACCACCGGTGGGGGGGCAAATCTCAACCGGCGCCACCACCCAAGGGGGGGTGCATTTTCGACCGGCCGAAAAGGGGTGCATTTTCGAGCGGCCTTGACACACGACGTCCCGACACGATCGCATTTGTTTCCGGCACTTTTCGCGTTGTTCAGCTTCTTGACGTGAAGCGCGGCAGGAGGGTGTTTCCGGGACTATTGGGCCACGGACGACGTGATCTGAGGCGTCCGGATCGGTGGACAGGGCAGCGTCGGCGTCGAGATTGGTCGCAGCCTTGGCTGACCGACGGGGGGGACAGCGCGGCGTGTCGACCGGGCGGGGCTTCCGGCATCCGTTCTCGGTGCCCGCCCCCGGAGTACGGGTGGTCTGGTTGGACACAGACGCTGGTGCCATGCGGTCGCGAATTTCACCCCGTCCGGGTGATGGAGCCGCGTCGTGGCGCGATCGTTGGAGTTGACCCAATCCGCAATCCAAGGAAATCCAATGACAGACGCAGCGCCCGAGACACCCGTCCTTCACGCTTGCCGCCATGACGGCGGAGTCGGTTGCGCGGTGCGAACTGGACGCCAACGCGCTTGTTGCCGCGCGGGTCGCAGCGTTGGCGGCCGTCGGCGCGCCTGCGGCGTCCTATCTCCTAAACGTGGCTCTGCCATGGACGCCGGGGTCACGGTCGAGCAGATTCAGAACATCCTGATTGCCGTCGCTCCGATCGTCGGCACAGCACGGACGATGGACGCTGCCCTGAATATCGCCGAGGCGCTGGGGATCGTCATCGCCGTGCTCGAGGACGAGCTCGAAGCGGAGGAGGCGCAGTAGCGCACACGCAACCGCTGCCATGGGTTCGAACCGATTGGCCCGACCGATCCTACAGAGCAAGGGTTCGTGGTCCCGCGTCATTGCTGGCGGTCCTCGCCAGCCGCAACGGAGGTACGTGCGCGTCGGATCGCGCGCCGCGTGAGAGATCGCTGGAGCAGAGCGGGGAGCAGTGCGATCGCATCGCGCACGCTGGCGGACGCGGCGATCTTCGCGGCCGACATGGGCCAAGCTGAGGAGCACGTCGCGTCGATGATGCGTTTCATCGGGGACTAGTAGGGTTGGTTCGCGCCTTCATCCGGGACCAGCTTGTGCGAGCTCGCGGGTACTCCGCTTCGCGGCGGCGGTGCCTGTAGGTTGCGCCGTCGGCGAGTGCTGGTGACTGCCTGTGCGACAGCCGGTCGAGTTCGGCGTCAAGAAGGTCAACAAGGGCGCTGTTCCGCAACTCTGCGGAGCATCTGCAGGCTCGCACGGTAATGGGCGAGCTTGGCGCGGGTCGTGGTTTCGTCAAGGCTTGAGGTTGGCAGCAACGCGAGCTCCCGGACTTTGGAGATCTTGTCCGCGGTGAAGATCGCGACCGTGTTGGAGCCGGCGTGCGCTATGCGATCGCGCAGCTCGTGCTTGCGCGATCCGTAGTCGTCAATCGACGGAGCGTCTGAGACCGACTCGACAAGCCTGGCGATGGAGTCTCCGAACCGCCGCCGAAGCTCCGCGCCCGTAGTGTGGGTCTTCTCGAGCAGGTCATGAAGCAAACCGGCAGCTATGACTTCGTCTGGCTGCCCATCCCTCTGGAGTAGCGAGCCGACCTCAATTGGATGGGCGATGAAGGGTGAGTGGTCGATCTCCCGGTACTGATCGGCGTGGCGGGCCGAGGCGAACTCGAGCGCGGCCTGCGCCGTTCGACAGCCCGGCGAACGAGGTCGGTCGCTCTATGGGACCGCACGGTGGCGCTGTCCGAGACCTCTGGATGCCCGTGAACCGCCATGACTTGTGAAGTCAAAGTGAAGGGACGGTCGCTGGCCGCGGCCGTGAGGCCGTCATTCCAATCGGGTGATTGGAATCGAGGCGCTGATGCGAACTCCGGCCCTGCCTGTGCCGTGACGGGCACGGTCTTTGTCTGCGGCGTAGTCGCATCGTTGTGGTCGACGTCGAGCTGGCCGAAGTCGGCAGCGTCTTGTCGAGCGCGTCGCTGGCGGCGGTTGCGTTTTCGTTTCGTGAGGCGAGCGTCTTCTCTATCCCCTGGCTGGTGTGGGCTTGGGTCTGGGCCCCGGGTTGCACGGTCGGGATCCCTCGAGTGAACGGGAGGGCGATGAGCGCCAGGAGTGCGAGGATGGCCTCCGAGGTGCGTAGCCCGTCGATCTGACTCTGCTTGTTGACCTTGATGATCTCGTCGGCAGTCGCGGAGGGCACGTTCGCCTTGTAGAGCGCGGACTTCAGTGCCTCGGATACGAA
The DNA here is from genome assembly GCA_963770735.1 of uncultured Solirubrobacterales bacterium. Lineage (GTDB taxonomy): Bacteria > Actinomycetota > Thermoleophilia > Solirubrobacterales > Solirubrobacteraceae > Palsa-465. Next base: position 516,246 of record CAVYRB010000005.1, read on the forward strand.
CGGCACGCCGCTCGCCAGCTGCGTCTTGGCGTTGAAGACCAGGTTTCGGGGACCGCGGGGTTGTTCTGTACGCCGGCGAAGAACGAGGCGCTCAGCGCCGAGATGAGGATCGCGCCGGCGAGCGCCGTGCCGATCGATGCTCCCAACTGGGTGCCGGTGTTCTGCAGCCCCCCGACCTCACCGCTCTGCTCTTCGGGGACCGCGGAGACGGTCACGCTGCCGAGCTGGGAGGCCATCGCCCCGAGCCCCGAGCCGATCACGAGCAGCGGACCCGTAGACCCCGCGCCGCGCCGACGTCGAGCAATGCGATCAGCAGCACCAATCCCGCGAAGATCATGAGGAAGCCCACGTTGACCACGCGGCGCGGGTTGGCGGGGGCGCAGTTTCGGCACCCCAACGGCGAACAGGAGCAGGCCGAGTGACATCGGCAGCAGCCGCACGCCGGTCTCCACCGCCGACAGCCCGAGCGCCACCGACAGGAACAGCGGCACGACGAAGAACGTCCCGGCCTGCACGAGGAACATGAACAGGAAGGCGATCACGCCGGAGCGCATCTGGACGTTTCGCAGCACCTCGGGTCGATCAGCGCACCCTCACCGCGCCCGATCCGCAGGGCCTCCCAGCGCAGGAACAGCGCCAGGACGCCGAACCCCGCGAGGATCAGCCAGACCACCGGGGAGAGGCCGATCCATTGTGGCGCCTCGGGCTTCGTCCACGAAACCCCAGCTGCCAGACTTAGGATCCCGAACACGATCAGCCCGAGCCCGAGCGCCGACAGTCGTGCCCACCAGGTCGAGCCTCACCCCCTTCTCGGCCGGCGTGTCGTTGACACGGCGGGCGAGCATCAGGACCGCACGATCAGGACCTCCCCCGCGAAGACATAACGCCACGAGAAGTACGTGGTGAAGAAGCCGCCGACCAGTGGACCCAGCGCAGCGGCGATCGCCGGAAGCGCCGACGAGACCGTAGGCACGAGGGCGCGCCGGCTTGCGAAGTTCGACGCCACGAGCGCGACGATCGCGGGCATGATGAGCACCGCGCCAAGCCCCTCCAGGCCCGACCAGCCGAACAGCAGGACCGTCAGGTTCGGCGACAACGCTGTCATCAGCGACCCGCAGCCATAGATCACGCAGCCGATCGTGAACGCGCGCTTGCGCCCGATGATCTCACCGATCTTCCCGCCGGTGATCATCAGCGAGGCCATCACGAGGGTGTAGAGCGTGATCGCGGTCTGGATCCCCGTCACCGTCGTATCCAGGTCCCTGGCCACCGTCGCGATCGCCGTGTTCATCACGGTCGTGTCCAGCGCCATCACGAACTGGCCCGCCGCCAGGGTCAACAAGACCATCTTCGTCGCGCCGGCGCGCTTCGTCGCGGCTCCCGGCCCCGACGGACGGTTCAACCTGCGCGTGGGAACTCATGTCGGTACCGGACCCCTCTGAACTGATGGGCTTGGTCGAGCTCCCCCGTCTCCCGCTCGATCTCGAGCTGCCCGCCACGCTCTCGCGGATCCTGCAGCGCACGTTGGTGACTCAACGCGATCCCGAGATCCTTCCGGCTCGTCAGCACGGCGCTATCCGGCAGGAGGCCCGCGGTCTCAGCTAGCTTGACTGCTTCGGCTCGTTTGGTGGCCCCGAGTTTCTTGTAGATGTTTTGGACGTGCGTCTTCACGGTGGGACGCCCGATGCCGAAGCCGGCCACCCATGCCGGCGAACGTTTGATACGTGGTAAGGAGCGTCAGGACGCGCGTCTCCGCTGGCGTCAGCGAAGCAGTCTTGCGGGATTTGTTCTTGTTCGGACGCTTCGGCTGGCTGGCGATGGTGCCGTTACGGTACGTCGCAGGCGGTCCATTTGTGATCGGCCACTTTGGCTGATATCGCGCTGCCAAGCCCCGTCGCTCGAGTGGGATCCCGTCACCGGCGACTTCACCCTGGGGTTCGCAAGGTACGACCTCAGGAGGTCGTCGTCGCCTCCGAACCCCTCGGTGGACTGGAGCGGGAGCTTGAATCAGCCTTCACTGGCTACCGACGGTCCCCCTGAGGGGGGGCTGGGGCGCGATCGCGCTCCAGCCCTCTGCGCCTGTACGACGCGCCGCCAATATCGCAGTTTCCCGACGGGGTTCCGCGTGGTTTGCACGGATCCCGCACCCATCGGACCGAGGTACCTTCGAGACTGTCCATGTATTGGGCACCGAGAAGTGGCATCTCCTGATGCGGCCGACCGGCGTTGTCGAGCGTTAGGTAATGGGATCTGGTTCTGGCGCAAATGGAGCTACCGACTTGTCCGAGATGTTGGCGCGCTCGCGGCCTACGGTGAGTGCGGCGATGGCCGTACGCACGTTCGTCGTCAAGACAGTTGAGCACCAGGGGGCACGAGGGGGAATGGGGGGCACCTGGGCCTCCATGTCGGCGTTTGAGACTGGCGGGTCGTGGGCCTGTGCTCGAAGTCGCGCTGGTATGGGGAGCGGGGGGGGCGCGGAGGGCCGAGCGATTAGTAGCGTTGCCCCTTCCGGGACCAGGCCGCGGCTGTGGGAGTCGAAGCTTCGAGTTCCCACCCTCCCGCCTTGGGTGGTGGCGCGACCTCGCCTCTCTGCGTTACAGGAGGCTGCTGAGCGCAGCCGGTTCGCGCTCGTCTCTGCGCCGGCCGGTTACGGCGAGTCGACGCTTGTCGCTGAGTGGAGTGATCTCGATCCGAGGGCCAGCCGGTCGTTGCAGCTCGGCCCCGGCGACAACGACTCCGTCGTGCTGCTCGCCCGCGTCGTGGCGGCCCCGAGCGCACTGGCCCGGTTCGGGTGACCGTCGAGGAGTTGTCAGGAGGGATGCCCAGGATCGAGTAGTCGCATTCCGCCCTCGCGGCGGACCTCGGCGAGCGCGACCCGTCGTTCTGGTACTGGACGATGTGCACGTCGTAACGGCTAAGAAGAGCCGCGCGGTTCTCGCGTCTCCGTCGAGGAGGTTCGCCCCGGCTGCCAGTACGTGCTGGTCACCCATGGCGATCCTGGGTGTCGCTCGGCCGCCTCCGCGGAGTGGGTGTCTGTTCGAGGTCGGGACGCGCTCCTCGCGCTGGACCTGACCGAGACCCACGATGTCGCCGCGATCGCAGGACTCGAGCTGTCGCAGGCGGCGGCCGGGCCCTGTGCGAGCGGCCGCAGGGCTGGGCCGCTGCGGTCGCGCTGGCGACACTGGCGCTGCGTGGCCGTCACGATGCCGCCGTATGGCTGCCGGTCTGTCCGGCGATCAGCGGCAGATCGCCGACTACTGGAAGAGGTGCTCGAGCGTCGGCCGGACCATCTCAAGCGTCCTGCTCGGGACGTCGATCCTCGATCAGACGACGGCGCCCTTGAGCCATGCGTGCTCGGCATACGATGACGCGGCTGGTTCGCTCGAGGAGCTGGCGCATTCCAATGCTTTTGTCGTCTCGCTCGACGATCACCGCGAGTGGTACCGCTCCACCATCTGTTCGGTGATCTCCTCCGTGCGGACCTCGACGTGGCCACCCGGAGCTGCTCCCCGTCTACTTGCGGCGGGCAGCGGATTGGTGCGAGCGCCAGCGATCGCCTGGCGATGCGTTCGCCTACGCGCAGGAGGCCGGCGATCTCGCTCGCGCCGGCCCAATCGCGCTTCATCTCGGGACGATTTGCCAGCCGCGGGCAGGTCGAGAGCCTCCGGCTCTGGCTCGACCGCTGCACCGAGACGGAGACGAGCAGACCCGCGGCTGTCGATCGCGGCCGCATCGGTCTTCGGTTACCCTCGCCGATGCTGCCCGGGCAAGGCAGTGCTTGGTCGCGGCCGAGCACGTCCGCTCGCGTCGCAGCCTCCGACGGCGCTTCGCTTCGCTCGGCGCTCTCCCGTCTGGAAGTGCCATGGCTCGGACGGCATCCCCCGGATGCTGCGGACGCCGAGGTCGGATACGCGAATGAGAAGAAGATGGGCACCCAGTGTCCGCTCGGCACCCGTTGCGCCATGGGTCGGCGTACCTTCTCCTGGGCCAACAGCAGGAGGCAATCGCCGTGCTCCGGAAGTCACTAGCGCTTTCAAAGGACCGACCCGATCGCCCACACTCGGGTCTCGCGCTCGGCTTTCTGGTCTTCGCGGCCGACGGACTGGGGATCGGCGAGATGCGCGACGATCGGCGGTCGAAGCCGACTGGCTGGCGGCCCAACAACACCTCCACGAGACGATTTACGGCGGCATCGCACCACGGCAGGGCGCTCGCCACAATAACGCGGCGATCCAGACGGAGGCCGCACGGCAGCTCGAAACGTCCGGCGGCTCCGCCCGCTGCTCCGCGCGGCCCATGGCTGACGCCGATCTAGCGCTACGTTGCGCCGACATCAGCCTCGACCTCGCCAAGTGGCCCGCGCCATCAAACACACGCAGATCGCCGGCGACGCACTACAGGATCCCGATGCCGGAACGCTTCCGGCCCGGTTCCAGCGCCTCGAAGCGCGGTCAGGCGGGACAGGACTACGGATCACACCTGCGGAGCTCCGGCTCGTCGCTTTCCTGCGGACGCATCTCTCGCTCCAAGAGATCGCCGATCGCTCCACCTCGCACGCCCCACGGTCAAGACACATGTCCTTCGATCTACGTCAATGGCGTCACAGGCCGATCCGACGCCGTCGAGGTGATCGAGCAGGCCGGCCTCGAATCGATAGAAGTCGAGGTCACGATCCCGGGTCCAGATCGCGACTCGCGTCGCGATGCCGGATCGCCGTGGGCCAACGGGTCAGGCGGTGCGGTGGGGTTCGTCCGAGGATGAAGCGCCCGCCATGCGTCGGCCGCCGGCCGATACCCCGGACGTAGCCGCCTGAGGGCCACCCAGCGGTCACGCCGAGCGTGCTCGGCGTGGGTCGAGCTGGGTATCGCGACTGCGCGGTTCATCCTTTTTGGCCGATGTGGGGTGGGGGTGGGCGTCGTAGGGTCGTACTTCTGGCGGCGGTGGCCGCATCGTCGGGGAAGGCCCCGAGCGGGTGGGTCGCATCCTGCTGGAGATCGCTGTCGCTGCCGTCTAACTCAGCGAACGCATAAAGGAGCTTGACGATGAGCAAAGACGACCCGGTGTTTGTGTATGCGGCGGTGTACGCGGATCGTGATGACGCCGATGCCGATTACGACACGTTGCTCGACCTGCATTCGGCTGATCTGGTGGGCAGCTATGACGTTGCGCTGGTGTACAAGGACGATGAGGGCAAGGTGCACGTGACGAAGCACGAGAAGCCGACCCAGCACGGCGCGTGGACGGGTGCCGCTGTCGGGGCGCTGGTTGGGATCATCTTCCCGCCGTCAATCATCGGCGCGGCGGTCGTCGGCGCTGCGGCGGGCGGGGGAATCGGGCATGCCATGGGCGGCATGTCGCGCGGCGATGCCAAGGAGCTCGGCGACTACCTCGACACGGGCCAGGCCGCGCTCGTGGTGCGGAAAGTCGCGCATGCAGGAGCAGCTCGACAAGGCGCTCACGCACGCCGAGAAAACCCAAGAGAAGGAAATCGACGCCGACGGCAAGGCGCTCGCGAAGGAACTCAACGCGCTGCCCGCCTAGCAGCGTCTCGTTCTGGCCCGCGCGCTCTCGCACCGCCCTCGGCTTGGCTGCGAAGAGCGCCAGAGCTCGCTACGGAACGACGCAGGAGGCG
>CAVYRB010000006.1:0-461475 GCA_963770735.1 uncultured Solirubrobacterales bacterium
GGCCATGATCTCCTCCACGGTCGGCGGGTCTGGTGGATAGCGCAATCCCTTGTTTCGCGGTGGACGGCCCTGGTGGAAGCCGGACATGGTCGCCGGCGAGCGACGCCGACCGGCACAGTCCAACGGTGGTGTGGAACGCATGACGTCCTCCTTTGGACGATGGCTTAGATGCCCATCGTCCGCTCGAAAAGCGAGCGTCGCTACGCCTTAGATCCGGGCCATCCGGACGACCGCTAATCGAGGCAGAGCGGCAGTCGCGGCGCGCTCTACCCGGCAGCTCCGGTGGGCCCGGAGGGGCCTGTTGGACCCGTCGGCCCCGCTGGACCAGCGCCGCCCTTCCTGCGCGGTAGCACGGTGAGCTTGACGGTCCAGGAATCCAGCGTCTGCCCCGGGTACGAGGGGGTCGTCTCCCGGAACTTGACCGACGTCCTGCCTTTGCCGACGGCTAGGAAGGTGAAGCGGTACGAGGACTCGTCGCAGGACTCATCGTTGCAAGGGCCGTACCCCGACGAGATGTACTTCACGACCTTTTTTCGCCGGGCGGCGCGAGACGTCCCAAACAGGGACGATCGGGCCCTGTGTCCCGAACTCGAAATCGGCCACGATGCGATCGCACACGTGCACCACGACCGAGCTCGCCCGCGCGTACACGGTGCGGCAGTTGGACGTGGCACCAGCGGCCAGCCCCTGTACCCCAATGCCGACCCCCAGAGAAGCGCCGCACACCGCCAGCACTGCAAGCGCGCGACTGCGAACCAACTGAAACATCGCCCCTCCGATCGGTCACACCAGGCCTTCCAGACCCGGGCCACCCCGATTGTCTCACCGCTAGGGCCCGATGGCAAGCAACCCGGACGACGCGACTACCGCTTTGGGCTACACGCGATCGTCCGCCTGAACCGCGCGCTCACGACTCCTTTCGTGTGACGGACAGCCCGTCGCCCGCTTTCGCCTTCGGCGACGACTCGGTCGTGCGGATCGCCAACACCGCCTGAGGCGACACGCCTCGCCACCCCTGGACGAGCGGTCCCGCAGAACCGCAACCCCCGACCAAAACCACGCTGTTTCCGCATTTTTCAACAGCCTCCCACGCGAGCGATCGTCCACCCGGTCTGACCCGCGTTCACGTTCCGACGTGCCTCTGCAGGCGTCCGGCGCGCCGTGTCCCTGTGCGCGGATTGCAGGGCCGTAGGTGGCGCAGTGTGGAGCAACTCTGCGGGTGGGCTGAGGCGCCGGCCCTACCGGTCTTCAAAACTGGCAGGGCCGGGCAGCCCCCGGCTTGGAAGGTTCGATTCCTTCGCCGCGTCGCTCCGGAGCGGAGCTGGTCTCGCATCTCGCCACGACCGGGCCTCGACGTCCGCGCATCCCGCGACGCGAATGTTTATCGGGGCGCCCCGCTTGAACCGGGGACCTCGACCGACCCGAATTATGGGCAAGATCGGCGGCCGCAGCAGGAAGTGCCTGCAAAGCTTTGGATTCGACCTTCGTGGCCGGCGCTCGCGGATTCGCGGATTTTGCGGTCGATTCCCGGGGTTTAGGCAGGGAGATCGGGTTACTGCCCAAACGGGACCGCGACTGCGGTCACGACGCAGGCTAGTCCTGGGGTTGTCCCGACGCGGAGATTGGCTCGCCGCCGGGTGTCAGCGGACTCGGGTTCAGATGGTCGCGTTCGTCCGCTCGGATGCGGGTGCCGTGGCGGGGTGCGAGGGTCGTGCAGCGGCGCCTCGAGCGCTCCGGACGCGATCTGACGCGAGTGATGTCGAGATCGGTGGGGAGCGTCTTGAGGAGGATGATCATCTCGAGCTCGGCCAGCGCTGCACCTAGTGCATAGGTGTGCGCCACCGCCGACGGAATCAATGCGTGGGCCTCTGCCGCGCTGTTCAGGAAACGCTCCGGCTACGTATTTCCCGCTTTCGAAGCGTGGGAGAACACGGTCTCCCGGGGCCATAGCCGGACGATCTCCTCTGTATGAGCACCATCGCGAAGATCCGTGAGGATGTCGATGTCGCGACTCCGGTTAGGCCGCAGCTCGTCGTTCCGATCGTCGTCGGTACGCGCCCTGAGGCGATCAAGCTCGTGCCGATCATTCTCGCCATGCGCGCGAGCGACTCGATGCGTCCAGTCGTCGTGTCCACCGGCCAGCATCACCGCATGGTCAAAGAGGTCTTCGAGCTCGCCGGGATCAAGACCGACGTGACGCTGTGGGCCGGTGGAGCGCGCGATCTCAACGAGCTCGTGGCATCAATCCTGCGGCGCTTCGAGGACTTCTTGCTTGAGTGGTTCGGGGTCCTGCCGGATGGGGCGGCGCCGGAAGACATAGTCTCAGGACGTTTCCCTGCAGCCGTTGTCGTCCACGGCGACACCAGCTCCGCGATGGCCGCGGCGCTCGCAGCGTTCCACTTGAGGATCCCCGTGATGCACGTCGAAGCGGGCTTACGGACGGGGGGCCTCAACCTCACGCCGTTCCCCGAGGAGCTCAATCGCCAGCTGATCGCGTGCATCGCCTGCTTGCACTTCGCGCCGACGTCTCAGAACCTCCAGGCCCTGGTCCGCGAGGACGTTCCCGTCGAGCAGATCTTCGTGACCGGCAACACGGGGATCGACGCGCTGCGCTGGGCTTCGGCGCTGGCGGTGCCGGTGGCGGACCCCGAGCTCCAAGCTATCTGCGACGGCGAGGACCGTGTCGTCGTCGTCACCGCGCACCGGCGCGAGAGCTGGGGAGACGGCCTGGACGGCATCGGTCGCGGTGTCGCCGCACTCGCCCGGGCCCATCCGGACGTCCGGTTCGTTGCTCCGCTGCATCCGAATCCGATCGTGATTGACCAGCTCGGCGGCCCGCTATCCGGGATCCCGAACGTACTGGTGACCGAGCCTCTCAGCTACGCGCCCTTTGCCACGCTGCTTGGACGCTCGCCACTTCGTGATCACCGACTCCGGCGGGATCCAGGAGGAGGCACCGGCGCTCGGCAAGCCGGTGCTCGTCACCCGCGAGCAGACCGAGCGCACCGAGGGGGTCGATGCCGGCACGCTGACGCTCGTCGGCACCGATCCCGACCGCATCCTCGCCGAAGGCGGACGGTTGCTCGACGATCCGGACGCGTACGCGCGGATGAGTGAGGCGCCTAACCCGTACGGCGATGGTCGCGCCGCCGAGCGGATGCTCGCGGCGGCCGAGTTCCTACTCGAAGGTGGCGAGCCGCCGGCGCAGTTCGGGTCGGGGTTCAGCCGCGCCGCCGTTCTTCTGGCTGCGGGCTACGAGGCTCCGCTCGAGGTCGACGCGCTGCTCGAGCGGGCTGCCGAGCAACCCGGAGGGGCGCGGGTGGACGACACGTGGTTGCTGTGAGCTCCCCGTACGCGGGCGTGCCGCTCGGTTGGGCGCTCGTCCTCGGCGTGGGTCTGATCACGGTCGTAATCGTCCTACTTTGGACTTCGATCCTGTTCGTCCGCGCGCAGCACGCGCGCCGGCATGCCCCGCCGGCACCTCCGAAGCTCGTCGACAACTACCTCTGGGTTTTCATCGTACCCGCCCTCAACGAGGAGCTGACAATCCGCGACAGCGTGCAGCGGCTGCTCGACATCGCGGTGCCCCGCCGTCGCATCGTCGTGATCGACGACGGCTCCGACGACGCCACGACTCAGCTCCTCGCCGCGTTGGCACATCCTGACCTGATGGTCCTGCGCCGCGACCCTCCGTCGGCCCGAGCAGGCAAGGCAGCCGCGCTCAACCACGCGTATCGAGAGCTCGGTGTCGCGTTGGGCGACGTCGATCGCGGGCACGTCATGATCGTCGTGGTCGATGCCGACGGGAGGCTGCACCCGTCGGCGCCGCGCTATGCCGCATCGCACTTCGCCGATCCCGAGGTCGGCGGCGTGCAGGCCCTGGTGAAGATCTACAACCGCCACCATCTCCTCACGTGGATGCAGGACGAGGAGTTCTCCGTCTACGGACACCTGTACCAGTCCGGTCGAGATCGTTGGGGCACGGCGGGCATGGGCGGCAACGGACAGTTCAACCGCCTGTCCGCGCTCGACGCGATCGCCGATCAGCACGGACCCTGGCGCGATCGCCTGACCGAAGATCAGGATCTGGGGCTGCGGATGATCGCGGCCGGCTGGGAGGGTCGGCAGGAGCTGCGGGCCGTGGTCGAGCAGCAGGGGCTCCCCGCCCTGCGGCCGCTGTTGCGCCAGCGCACGCGCTGGTCGCAGGGGAACCTGCAGGCAATGGGACTGATCGGCGAGATCCGCCACGCGCCGCTGCGTGGCGCCGCCCGGGTGGATCTCCTCGCCTATTTGATGTTGCCGGTTCTACAGGGGGTGGTCGGCGTGGCGCTAGCGGTGGCCCTCGTGCTAGCGATCACCGGCACGGTGCCGTTTTGGGCCGGGGGACCGTCATGGGGCCTGGCGATCGTGTACGTGCTTATGTTCGGCGGGACGATCCTCGGTTGTGTTTCTGCGTCCGCCGGCAAGGGCCCATTCGGGTGGGCGAAAGGATGGTTGATCGGCCATCCTTATGCGTTCTACAGCTGGCTGCTGTGGCCTGTGCTCGTCCGCTCCACGGCGCGCCAGCTCACGAACCGACACAGTTGGGCCAAGACACAGCGCGAGTCGATCCCTGAGGCGACCAAGTCCCCCGCGGCTGCTCGAGCCACCCTGAGCGTCCCTTCAGGGGGCGATGCACGGTCAGGGAGCTGACCGCGCGATTAACCTGACGCTCACGTCGCTCTGACAGAGTGTTCTGGCGTGGCTGGCAGGGTGTGGTTAGCGCAACTATCGCGTCATGTGCCTCTCGTTGAGCAGGCGGAGCTGATTGCGGGCCTCGGGGTCTGGCAGTGGCGCCCGGAACCGGATGAGTTGTCCTGGTCAGACAATCTCTTTCGCCTGTTCGGGCTGGAGCCGGGAGGCATCAGACCAAGTCCGAGTTTCGTGCTGGAGCGAGTAGATCGAGCGGACCGGGCCACGGTCGAGAACGCGCTCGCCGCGCTCAGACGCGGCGAGATGCCGGAGGTCGAATACACGTGCTGGCTCGAGGACGGGACGGCCCGAGATCTCCGTTGCACGACCACGCTGACCGAGAAGGGAAGCGGTGGTCAAGCGACGGTTGCCGGCTGGGTAGTCGACCTGAGCCAGCGGCACCAGATCGAGCGCAGGCTCGTCCTGTGGCAGGTCGTCACCGAGGCACTCGACGAGTGGGAGTCGTTCGAAATGGGTGCTGAACGGTTGCTCGCCGCGATTGGCACAGCGACGCGCGGTTGTTTCGGCACGCTCTGGTCATTCGAGGACGCGGTGTTCGGCGCACGAGCGACCTGGCATTCGCCATCGCCGGAACTCGATCGTGTAGCGACGGCCACGCGCGGCTGGCAGCCGGGAATCGGAGCTCCAACGATCGGGGCGGCTTACACCACGCGCTCTCCGATGGTCTCCACGGATGTCACGGCGAGCATGTCGGGGGACCGGGCAGCGGCACTGCGCAACGCGGGGATTCGCTCGTCGGTCGCCATTCCCGCGGTGAACGGTGGAGTGACCCAGGCGGTCCTTGAGTTCCTCTCGTACGAACCGCTGGACGCAAGCGAGGCCCAGCAGGGGGTGCTGCGCGGCATCGGGACGGAAATCGGTCAGTTCCTGTCCCGGCACCGTGCAGGACTGGTCCCGCCGATCCTGACCGAGCGCGAGATCGAGGTGCTTCAACTTGCGGCGCGGAACCATTCGTCCGAGTCAATAGCCGAGGAGCTGCACCTGAGGCCCGCGACGATCAAGCGGCATTTCGAGCGCGCGTACGATCGGCTTGGGGTCTCCGACCGCGCGGCTGCGGTGGCGGAGGCGATGCGCCGCGGCCTCATCGGATAGCTACGTGTTGGGCCGATCGGCCCAAGCAGCGGCGCGTCCGGTAACCGAAACTTGACATACGGGGCCCACCGGTCCAAAGGAGGGGCGCACGGTGAGTTCGAGGCCAGAGATCCCCCGGGGCGAGATCGTCATCGCCGTTCAGGACACCGGCGCCAGGCCAGTGTGAGGGTGGTCCGCGCGCGACCAGGGCCCAGCGTCGCGGACTTCCAGCGCGCGCGGCTAATCGCAAGCCGCGGCGGCATCGTCGGACACTCGCTTTCTGCGGTCAGCGCCGACTCGGAGCTCCTCCCCCCGGCCGACGTGGTCGTGTTCGCAACCGGCGGGGTGCGGGCCGGAAGCGTGGAGCCGGTCAGCCCTAGGGTGGGGCCGCAAGCCAACGCCGACCGGATTCTGGCCGGAGGTGCCACCGGACGGGATGACGCGCTCGTGCTTCTCCCCGGTTACCTCGGGGCACAGCGATGAGGGCAAGCCCCGACTTCGTCGACAGGTACGAGTCCGCGGTGGGCAGATACATCCGGTCGGGAGACGAGAGCGCGCTGCGGACCGCGTACGACCTGGGACGTGAGGCCCTCGAGGCGGGCCTCGCCCCGCTGGTGCTGTTCTCGATCCACCGCGACGTCATGCGTGCACAGCCCACCGCCGATGTCGACCCCGCCCACGTGACGCGGGACGCCACGACCTTCCTGACGCAGACTCTGGCGCCGTTCCACGTGGCCTACACGGGCGCGGACGAGGCCCAGCAAACGGCGGCCGCGCTCAAGGCGCTGATCGAGGACCAGTCGCGTGAGCTCGACCGGCTCGCAGGGGACCTCGGTGAGATCCCACGAACCGGGGCGGTCGTCACCGACCTGCGCGCGCTGCTGGCACGGCATCTGCGCGAGCTCGATGCCCTTGGGGGGCGGCTCGACCAGACGAGCGCTGAGGCTCGCCGGAGCCAGATCGCCGACATCGTCCACGCGCAGGAGCAGGAGCGCCAGTTGCTCGCCGGCGAGATCCACGACGACGCGCTGCAGGCGATGGTGGTGGTGTTGATGCGTCTCGGGATGGCGGCGAGTCGCATCTCGGATCCGGGCGAGCGGGCGGTGATCGAGCAACTCGAGGGGAGCGCAAGCGAGGCGATCCGACGTCTGCGCCGGGTGCTGGCCGGACTGCAACCACCGGAGCTCGCGCGCTCGGGGCTCAGCGTCGCCGTCCGCTCGGCGGTCGAACGCTTCGAGAGCGAATTCGCAATCCGATGCTCGCTGTCGGTCGGTCTCGAGCGGGAGCCGGACGCGGACGCTGCCGCCGTCGCCTTTCGGATCATTCAGGAAGCGCTCGCAAATGCCCGCAAGCACGCCCGGCCCTCGACCATCGAAGTGACCCTCGAAACGAGCGACGGCGGCGTGCTCGCACGGGTGACCGACGACGGCAGCGGGTTCGACTCCGCTGCCGCGATGAGGGAACCCGGAGCGGGACATCTGGGGCTCCCCGCGATGCGCGAGCGCGCGTTGCTTGCCGGTGGGCGGCTGACGATCACAAGCGTTCCGGGACACACGAGCGTGGAGTTCTGGCTGCCCTACGGCGATCGGCCCGAGAAGAAGCGGTGAACCGCGCCACCGTGATCGTCGCCGACGACGACCCGAGTTTCCTGGAGGCGCTTGCGGACCTCGTGGCCTCGGTGCCGGAGCTCGAGATGGTCGGGTCCGCGACGGACGCGGAGGAGGCGATCCAGCTGGCTCGCGAGACACACCCGACGGCGGCGGTGGTGGACGTGAGAATGCCGAGGGGAGGGGGCGCCCGCGCGGCCAGCGGGATTCGCGAGTGCTCGCCGGACACCAGGATCATCGCGTGCTCCGCGTACGAGGATCGCGGAATCGTGCTCGAGATGCTCCGCGCCGGGGCGACGGGCTACCTGGTCAAGGGCGCGCCGGCCAACGAGGTGATCAGCAAGCTTCTGCACATCGCTCGTGGTGAGGCCGTGCTCTCGCCCGAGGTGGCGGGAGGAGTCGTCGACGAGCTGACGCTGCAGATGGAGCAGCACGATCGCGAGCGGGAGGCGCGCCGGAGCCTACGGATGCGTGTTCAGGACACGATCGACCGCCGGCGGTTCAGCTGCGTGTTTCAACCGATCGTGGATCTGAGCTCGGGTGAGGCTGTCGGCGTGGAAGCGTTGTCCCGGTTCTTCGGGGAGCCGCTGCAGGCGCCCGACCGCTGGTTCGCGGACGCGCAGCGGGCAAATCTTGGGCTCGAGTTGGAGCTCGCCATCGCCCGCGCCGCCCTGGAGGAGGTCGACGCGCTCCCGGACGGCGCCTTCCTGTCGGTCAACCTCTCACCCAGCTCGCTGACCAGCGCGTATCCGCTGGTCGCCGACGCCGGTCCCCGGCGGCTCGTGATCGAGGTGACCGAGCACGCGGTGATAGACGACTACGAGGCGCTGCGGCCTCACATCGCCAAACTGCGAGCGGCGGGAGGAAGGCTCGCCGTCGACGACGCCGGAGCCGGGTTCGCGAGTCTCCGCCACACGCTGCAACTCGAGCCGGAGTTTCTGAAGCTCGACATCTCGCTGACCAGGGGGATCGACCACGACCGCGGCCGGCGGGCGCTCGCCGTCGGCCTGATCGGGTTTGCCCGAGAGCTCGGGTCAGAGATCATCGCCGAAGGGATCGAGACCCGCGAACAGCTCGACGCTCTGCGGTCGCTCGGGGTGCGTCGGGGCCAGGGTTTGTATCTGGCGGCGCCAGGTCCGATCGCGGAGGCCTGGACGTGAGCGTTCGGGTCGAAGACACACCGCCTATCGGGTGCTTGATCGCGGATGACCACCCCGCGATTCTCGATGCGGTCAGCCGGTGGATCGACGAGCAGGACGGCCTCGAACTCGTCGGAACCGCGCGAGATGGCGACCGGGCTCTCAAGCTGATCGAGCAGCGCCGCCCGACCGTCGCTGTGATCGACATCCGGATGCCCGGGACGGACGGGATCGAGATCGTTCGCCGGGTCAGCGAAAGGCAGATCGAAACGCCCGTGATTCTGTACACGGGCGACGGCGATCGGACCCTGCTGCTCGAAGCACTGGACGTCGGTGCCCGCGGCTTTCTACTGAAGGAAGCCCCACTCGACGACCTGCTTCGCGCCGTCCGGCTCGTCGCGAGCGGGGGGACCTATGTCGACCCGTCGCTCGCGAAGACGCTTGTCACGCCGGACGCGGTCGCCAGGTTGCCAAGGCTGACGGCGCGAGAGCATCAGATCCTCCAGCTGCTAGCCGACGGGATGCGAAACGACGGGATCGCGTTCGAGCTCTCGATTTCGCCGCTGACGGTGCGCACCCACATCACCAATCTGGTGCGCAAGCTTCACGCCGATACGCGAACGCAGGCTGTCGCGGAGGCGCTGCGGCAGTCCCTGATCAGCTGAGCGGCTACGACAAAAGGACGATCTGGCCCCGTACTAATCGGCGATCTCGCGATCGCGGATCCCGTCCGATGCCTGTCTTAGAGCAATCAGGAGGCATCAATGCGCCTCGTCGACATCTTCCATCTCGTCCGCGGCCCGATCGCTGACCCTCTGAGGCGGCATCCGGTCCGCGTATTGGTTGCGGTGGTGGTGCTGGCGCTGGCGGTCGCGAGTGCACTTCACTTCAGCGGCGCGGCATCCCGGGCGGGTTCGACGGCGCTTGGTGGCTCGCCAGCGGGGACGCTTCCCGCTGAGGGTGTTTTCGAGGGATGTTCGCTCGATACCGAGATGCCGACATGCCTCGGGCGCTTGCACGCGATGCGCCAGGGCGGCATGCAGGTCGTGGTGATCACGGCGTGGGCTGGGTCGCTCGATTCGCTTCGGGTATACGCCGCGGCGGCGCAGTCGCTTGGAATGTCGGTGATGTGGGAGCTGAGCGATCCGTCCTGGTGGCGCGACGCGGCGTCGAGCACGGGCGCCGCCGGTCAGTTCCCGGCATTCACCGCGGGGTGCGGGTGCGATCGGAACGGTCCGCTGCTTGCGTACATGATCCGGTGGTTGGGCGGGCTGCCGGGGACCTATGGCTATTACGCCGCGGATGACTGCGTGCTCTCGGCGGGAGATCAAGCCGGGGTTGCGTCGTACATGTCACAGATCAAGGCGCGGGATCCGGCGGTGACGGGCTCGCCACTTATCCGTCGATGCTCGCGACGCTGGTCGCCGAGGCGCGCGCCGGGCGACTGACGATCGCGCCGCGGCGGATCGTCACGATGGCCGAGCCGCTCCTGCCCGAGATCCGGGCGGCGGCCGAGGCAACCTGGGACGCGCCGATCGCCAATCTCTGGGGTACCTCGGAGGCCGGCATCACCGCGATGGGGTGCTTCCGCGATGCAGGCATGCACCTCTCCGATGACCAGGTGATCGTCGAGCCTGTCGACGCCGCCGGGAAGCCGGTGCCGCCCGGTGTCCGATCGGCCAAGGTCTACGTGACCAACCTGATCAACCCCCTACTTCCGCTGATCCGCTACGAGCTCAGCGACGAAATCATCGTCCTGGAAGAGCCGTGCCCGTGCGGCTCCGCATACACGCGCGTCGCCGACATCCAAGGGCGCAACGACGACGTCTTCGTGTACACCAACGGGCTCGCCGTTCACCCACACGTGTTCCGATCACGCCTGGCGCAAGAGAACGCCGTCAGCGAGTACCAGGTGCGCCAAACCCTCGACGGCGCCGATCTCCTCCTCCGGGCTTCCGGCGCGGTCGACCGCAACCGCATCGAGCGGGACCTTGAGTCCGCCCTGACAAAGCTCGGCTTCGAGCACCCAACGGTCACCGCGCGGAGAGTCGATGCGCTCCAGCGCCTAAACACCGGCAAGCTCAAACGATTCGTGCCGAATGGCACGCCCGAGGCCCTCGCAGCGCCGTCGTAGGCCAGCGCACCTCGCCGCCCAACAACTCGAGCGTGTCGAGGTTCTCGTTCGAGCTCGAGACAAGGTCTGGGAGTTGTTCCCGGTCGTGGGTGTGGACGTCGACGCGCTTGCCCGGTTGTAGCGGCTCGATCCGGCGCATCGTCTGTTGGTCCCCTCGGGCTTCCCACGTGCCGAGCGGACTTCTCGGTTCGTCAGCACGATGATCGGTCGCCAGGCGCTTGGGTGTCGATCTTTACGACTTCTATACGGGCGCGTCGAGATTCTCAGCGCGATCTTGACGCCCTCGCGGCCACCATCCGAAGGAGGTGTCTGTCGCCCATGATCGAGAGGGCATGGCTCGGCTCGTGCCGGGCCCCCTCGGCGTTGTCGGTTCGGAGCGTGCCGTGGCCGGGCGCTCGTGGAGGCCTGGCCTCATGGTGGCGGGCTGCTGGCGTCGCGTTCGGCTATCCGCGTTCGTCTGGTGGGGGGCTGTGTGGTTGGACCGCGAGCTTGCGTCGGGTATTAGCCCGCAAACCTCGGAGGCGCTCGCGGTTCGTGCGCGACGAATCACCGGGCGCCGGAGCCGAGCGAATGTCGCAAGGGGACTGATACGAGCGGTCTTCAGCGCGGAGGACGCCGCCCCGGGGTTCACCGCGGTGGAGCGGGCGCACCAGGGCGAAGTGCTGGCGGCTCGCACGGTTATCGATGCTCTCGACCGCCGTCTGCGCGCTCCCGAACCGGTCGCGCCGCGCGGCATGGCGATGCTCCACGTGCTGCTCACCAGAGGAACGGGTCCGCTGAACCAGCCTGGTGAGCCCGGGGCGCTTGGCGATCAGCTCCGCGCGGCCGCGGCTGCACTTCAACCCGACCATCGACGCGACTGACTGGGCGAGACCCTCCGATGGCCGCAGCTGTCCCGCGTGTCCTGGTCGTGGACGACGAGCCGACGCTCATCTTCGGACTGAAGATCATTCTGCAAAGCGCCGGCTACCACGTCGAGACGGCTCACACGGTCCTGGACGCGGCGCCGATCCTGGCCGCGGATCCTCCGGACGTGCTTGTGCTCGACCTCGCGCTTCCGGACGGGGACGGCGCCGAGCTGTGCAAGGAAGTCCGGCGATCCAGCACGCTGCCCATCTTGATCATGTCGGCGGCCGGGGACGAGCGTCAGAAGGTGCACGCGCTCGATGCTGGCGCCGACGATTTTCTTCCTAAGCCGTTCGATGGAGTGGAACTCCTCGCCCGACTGAGGACAATCCTGCGGCGGTTAGGTGAGGGCACGGGCAGCTCGACGCTCGAGATCGGAGAGCTGGTCATCGATCCTGCCCGCCGACGCGTGAGCCTTGCCGGCGCGGAGGTACAGCTCGCGCCAACCGAGTTCGAGCTCGTTCACGTCCTCGCTAAGCGGCACGGGGGTCTGGTCACCGACAGACAGCTGTTGCGCGCGGTGTGGGGGCCTGAATACATGCAGGAAACGCATCACCTCCGGTCCTGCGTGGCCCGGGTCCGGACCAAAGTGGAGAGAGACCCGTCACGTCCCCAGTACTTGGTCACCGAGTCAGGCGTCGGCTACCGGCTCTGCGACCCCTGCGGGGCGCTCCCGTGACTGCTCCGCGCCGAGGACCCTTGAACGAGGCGGGGCACAAGCTAGACGGCGTCGCTCGTGAGGACGGCGCTGGCTCGGCGGGAAAGCTCGAACGCAAGCGGAGCTTCAACATGGCCGCGCACAAGCTCGGCTACTGGGCGCCGCCCGCAGCCTCGTGGGCCGATGACGAGGACTCCGCGGCGGCCGACAGGCGCTTTGCGGCGCTCGAGGATTCTCAGCGGGATGTGATTGCGCACGCGGGCCGGGCCGTGTTGGCGCTCGGCGCACTCGGGGTCGTGTATGGCGATATCGGCACCAGTCCGCTGTACACGGAGCAGGTCATCTTTGGGTCGTATCGCGCGACCGCGCACATCACGCCGGCCACGGCGTACGGCGTCGCCTCGCTGATCTTTTGGGCCTTGATGGTCGTCGTGTCGATTAAGTACGCGGGCTTCATCATGCGTGCCCACAACCGCGGTGACGGCGGGATCATGGCGCTGACGGCCCTGCTTCAGCGGAACAAGGTGGCCTACCGGACGGTGCTGGTGACGCTCGGCATCTTCGGCGCGGCGCTGTTCTTCGGCGACGGGATCATCACTCCCGCGATCTCGGTGCTCGGCTCGATCCAGGGCGTCCAGGTGGCCACCCCGGCGCTGGCGCACCTGGTCGTTCCTTTATCGGTTGCGATCCTGATCGGCCTGTTCGTGCTCCAGCGCTTCGGGTCGGGCACGATCGGCTGGCTGTTCGGGCCGATCATCCTGGTGTGGTTCGCCGTGATCGCCGTGCTGGGTGTCAGCGAGGTGGCGAAGGACCCCTCGGTGTTCCAGGGCCTATCCCCAACCTGGGCGGTGCGGTTCATGATCGACCACGGCGTGCAGGGCTACCTGGTGCTCGGCGGCGTCGTGTTGGCGGTGACCGGCGCGGAAGCTCTGTACGCCGATCGGGGCCACTTTGGCGCGACCCCGATCCGCTTGGGCTGGTTCGGCGTCGCGTTCCCGGCGTTGATGCTCAACTACCTGGGCCAAGCGGTGTTCATCCTCCACCATCCAGGGCTCGCCCAGCACCCGAGCACCTTCAATCCCTTCTACCAGATGGCGCCCAGCTGGGCGCTATGGCCGCTGGTGATCCTCGCCGCGATCGCGACCGTGATCGCCTCGCAGGCGGTGATCTCCGGTTCGTTCTCGGTCGCAAAGCAGGCGGTGCAGCTCGGATTTCTACCCCGGCTCAAGGTCCTGCATACGTCCGCGACCGAGGGCCAGATCTACGTGCCGATCGTCAACTGGGTCCTGTGCATCGGGGTGGTCGCGCTGACGCTCGTGTTTCGATCCGCCACAAGGCTCGGGGATATCTACGGCGTCGCGGTGACCGGCACGTTCATCCTCAACACCGTGCTGTTCGTGGCCGTCGCGCGGCTGCTCTGGGGCACCTCGAAGCGAAAGATCGCGCCCGTGGCCGCCCTGTTCCTGACGGTCGAGATCGCGTTCTTCAGCTCCAACATCGCGAAGATCGAACATGGCGCCTGGCTGCCGCTCGTGATCGGGCTCGCGCTCTCGCTCGTGATGATCAACTGGCGCCGCGGCCAAGAGATCGTCACCCGCAACCGCGTCGCCCAGGAGGGACCGCTGGACGAGTTCCTCGCCAGTCTCGCGACCAAGCAGCCACCGGTGACGCGCGTGCCCGGCGTCGCGGTCTTCCTCAGTCGCGAAAAGGCCACGACACCGCTCGCAATGCGAGCGGACGTCGAGCACACCCACACGCTCCACGAAAAGGTCGTGATCGTCTCGGTCGACACCGTCAGCATCCCGCACGTCGACATGAACGACAGGCTCACCGTCGAGCGGCCCGGCCACGGCCTCTTCAAGATCTTCCACATCGTCATCCGGATCGGGTACCACGACCAACTCGACGTCCCCGAGGCGCTACGGCTAGCACGCATGCGAGGGCTGCTCCCGCGCAACCTCGACCTCGAGCACGCCTCGTACTTCGTCTCGCGAATCACGATCGCTCCAACCGACGCGCCAGTGCTGCGACGCTGGCGCAAGAAGCTCTTCATCACGATGGCGCGCAACGCCTCCAGCCCAATCGAGCACTTCGGACTCCCAGGCGACCGCACCGTCATGATGGGCTCACAAGTCCCACTCTGACCTCGCGGGCCCACGACCGCCGGCTTCACCAAGCACCAAGTGAGCCGGCCGCTCACGGCTGCGGTTCGGCGACAGTCCCCATCCCGCCAATGCGCTCAGGTACGCCCTTCCGCGCATCGACGCGGAGACGGCAATCGGCGAAGCCCGGACCACGCTCGCGGGCGAGGGGCGAGGGGCGAGGGGCGAGCGACGGAGACGTCGACGAGCGCCTGAACACACGGCGCTTCTCCCATTAGCTCTCTCCGGGTGCGCGCCGCTGGAGTGTGGGAGTGTTTGTTTTGAGGTCCAGCCGCTTGCTGGCCCGCAGCGTCCCAGCTAGCACGGACGCGATTAGGCGGTGGCTCACCGTCCTGGCGGGATGCGCCCTTCCGCGCGAACCAGGCCAGGCGGGCGGTCGAACACGCGGCTGGGCGAAAGGAAGTCCGCGCGGGCGGCTGCCCTCCCCGCTCGCTACCTGTGGAGTCGTCCTTCGAGAACCGTGGCTCCCGGAGTTGTTGGTTGGGCTTGGGTCTCGAGCGTGATCAGGAGTTGGTGGTAGCGAAACGCGTGCTTGGGGAGGGGCCCGGCGGTCTTGAGCTGGCCGTTCCTATTGACGCGAGGGTTGACGAAGCCGAGCAGCTTCGATTGTTGCGGTCCGTTGGTGAGCCAGACGGCGTAGGCGTTGTGGTTGGTGTTCGCGGGAAGGCCTACGCCGAAGATCGCGACCCCGAACCTATCTCCCTGCTCGAGGACCCGTGCGATGGCGGTAGGTCGCTTTGCGCCAGAGGCGGCTGGCACGTAGAGCTGGGCGACGAGCTTGATCGGATAACCAGGACGCGGGCTGAACGGGGATGGGAACTCATCTCCCATCGTTGGGGAAGACGTCCGCGGGGAGCAAGGCGTTCTTTTGTGATTGATGGAATTGACGCAGTACGCCGAGCCGCCGCCAACGATCGTCGACGTGAGTGCCCCGGCAGGTCGCGCGGTCGCGGAGTTGCTGCTGCGACCTGGGCGACTGCCCGTAGCGGAAACCCCAGCCTGATCTCTGTGCAAATCGTGTCCACCGCCGCTGGTGAGAGCGACCGTGATGACCGCGACGACGACCAGAATCGACGCGCCCACAGCAAGCATTCCCAAACCGGAGCGGGCAACTCGGGTGGGCTGTCGTCCGTGGTGGTCGCCTCGTGAGGGCACCTCAGGGATCGGTTCCACAGCCACACTCGCCGTTGTCCGAAGCAAGCCCCGCTTCGTTTGTGCTGGTTGCGCTTGAGCGGACGCCGTGGTTTCGATCACGCGTTCGAACTGCTCGCCAAGCTCTTGCAGCACTCGAATGCGCTGATTCATGATTTACCGCCTTTGGTGGAGACGACCGGCTCTAGCGCAACGGCGAGCGCGCGGAGTCCGCGCGAGACGCGAGCTCGGGCAGTCGGTTCGTTCGTTCCGAGGCGCAGTGCGACCTCGCGATATGGCAACTCCTCCACGATCCGCAGCTGCACCGCCCGCCGCTGGTCCTCGCTCAGCTTCCTCAATTCACCGCCGAGGACGGCACGCAACGCACTGAGCTCGGACGCCCGCTCGACCTGAGCAACGTCGGCGTCATCAAGCGCGGGTACCTTGACGCCCATCCGACTTAGGGCTCGCTGCTCAACGCGCCCGCGCCGCAGGTAGCGTCCCAACTGACGCCGGGCGATGGTGAACAGCCACCCCTGGACCTCCTCGAGGCTGTCAAGACGCACACGCGACCAGCCGCCCCACGCCTGCGCGAACGTCTCAGCCGTGAGATCAAGCGAGACCTCTACATCCAGCGTGCGGCGCGTGAAGAAGAACAGGACCTTCTCTGCGTCGCGCTCATACAGCGCGATGAATGCAGCTGCGTGAGCCATCCACCCGTACATTGCCGCGACCCGGCATTTCGTGACATCAGTTGTCAAGGCCGGTCGAAAATGCACCCCCCTTGGCTGGCGGCGCCGACTGAGATTTGACCCCCTTGTGGGGTTGGGGTGCGGCGGCGTTTCGCGGAGCGAGCCGTAGGCGAGCGCAGCGAAATGCCGCTGGCGCGCTCGGTCGGGGGTGGCCTAGTTTTCGACCGGCGTGACGCGGCCGAGGTCGCGGTCTTTGAGGCGGTAGCTGTCGCCTTTGAGCGAGAGGATCTCGGCGTGGTGCACGAGACGGTCGACCATCGCGGCTGCGGTTATCTCGTCGCCGAAGATCTCGCCCCAGGAGCCGAACGGCTTGTTTGAGGTGACGATCAGGCTGGCGCGTTCGTAGCGGCGGCTGACGAGCATGAACATCAGGTTCGCGGCTTGCGGGTCGAACGGGATGTAGCCGACTTCGTCGCAGATCAGCAGGGGGTAGCGCTCGAGGCGTTTGAGCTCCTCGTCGAGCCGGCCTTGGCGTTGGGTGTCGGCGAGCAGGGCGACCCATTCGGTGGCGGTCTTGAAGATCACCCGCTGGCCGGCGAGGCAGGCTCTGATCCCGAGCGCGATCGCCAAATGGGTTTTGCCGGTGCCCGGTGGGCCCAGGAGGATCACGTTTTCGCGCGCGTGGAGAAAGTCGAGCTGGCCGAGGTGCTCGATCACGGTCTTCTTCACGCTGCGCTGGAAGGTGAAGTCGAGCTGCCGGTGGGCGAGCGTGACGCCGTGCGGGCGCGTGTGGTGGACGAGCGGACTTATGCGTCGATCGCGGCGGAGATGCGCTGCTCGGAGCTGGTGATTCGCAAACGCGTCAGCCGTGGACTGGCACGGCTGCGTAAGAGCCTCGAGGAGACGTGATGGACGGATACTACGACCGGGTCGAGGCACAGCTGCGAGCGCTCACCGAAACCGGCGCACACCGGCGGGCGCGGGCACGCGTGGCGCCGACCCTGGGGATCGCGGCCGCGACCGCTGTTGTGGTTGCGGTCGTCGGGGTGTTCCTGGTCTTCCTGGGGGCGCGGCGGAGATCACACGTCCCGCCGGCCGGGGCGGCGCCAGCCTGCACGCGTGCTGACTGGCGCATGACGAGGATCCCAGCGATCCAACTCGACCGCGCGACGGTCGCTGGCGTGGCGGTCAGCTCGACGACGAGGTGTCATCTGCGCCTGACGATCAGCTTCGATCTGGTCAACCGCTCGGGGTGCCGTCGCGAGCGCCATCGGCGCGAGCATAAACTTGACGCTGGTACCCGGTGCTCGGGTCGAGCGGCGTTGGGCTTGGCGCAATCTCTGCGGCGGCGACCGCGGTCTGCGTCCCGCCTGGTTCCGTCTGGTAGGCGATGGGCGGACAGTGCGGGTCCCGGTCTCACCCCCTCCGTGCGTGGACCGCCGCGAACCGACTGGATTCGGACTGTTCCGGTTCACCTCCCCAAACACAGTGCCGCCGAGTCTGCTGGCCGCCTTTTCGGCATTCCGCCGGGCCACCACGTCTGCAGACGCGATCCCTGCCGCTGCGCGAGCCGCGATGAACACGCCGGGGCTGCTTCGGGCAGGCCCAAACCCGCGGCTTGCGAGGCCTGTTGGCGTCCCAGCCGACGACGCGTTCATTGTCCCCGGCGACGGGGAGCTCGCCCTTCTCCAGGCCGGCGGCTGGACGGTCGTCCCGAGCAGGTACGCGATCGCGGCGGCCTGCTCGCTGAGAGCTTCCAACCCGGTCGGCCCGAGGTGATCACGGGGGTCGTCCCCGATGGCGTCGCCGAAGTGACCTTTGTGCTCACTAGCGGCGTTTTGCAAATAGCACCGGTGCACCAGAACCTCTACCACGTCGTACTCCACGGGCATGCCCGAACCCTGACCTTCACCAGCCAGCACCACCGGATAACAGTCGATCTCTGATGCGAGGACAGCACGGCGTGTCCTCCCCACGGAAGAACGTCGGCGCAGCAGCGGGCTGGCCGGCCGGACGGATCATGTGAAGCTTGACGCTTCGGCGGCAGCCGGCGAGGGTTCTGGGCGCCTACCGTCGTCCCGTCTGTCACAAGGAGGTGCGCTGCAGCGAGTATCTAGGTGATGGTCGAGAACGGGGATGAGGATCTTCTGCGGCGCCACGCGGCGGGAGATCCGGCGTAGCAGCTGTCTCCGGAGGCGTCCCCGTCGTCTACGGCCTCGCTCCCGACGGCGTACGCAGCGTGACCTTCTACTACCGCGGCCGATACCCCGGTCACCCGCTCACCGCGCTCGTGATCAACAACGGGTCGTAGACCTCCCTCGTCGGACGGGATCCCTGCCATCCGCGCAAGTCGGGCTCTGGTTTGAGTAAGCGGGCTGCGCGAGCAGAGCCATTCGCTTGGGCTCGCGGGTTCGGTGTATGGCGAGTGCATCGGGCAGCGTCACAAACTAAACGGCCGTTCGTCTGTACACATGTGGACGTGGTCGAATGTGCCCGTAGGCGGCGCTAGTGGACGGCCAAATGATTATCGAGCTGTACGACGCGCATGCTCGTGCGTTGCTGGGGCTCTTCGCGCGGCGCACCGGCGACCCACAGCTGGCGATGGACCTGCTCGGTGACACATTCCTGACTGCGTTTGAACGGCGGCGAGCATGCCGCGCCGACAGCGATCGCGAACGAGCCGCCTGGCTGTTCCGGATTGCGGCCAACAAGCTCACCGATGACTATCGGCGTCGAGCGAGCGAGCGGAGGGCGACTGAGCGGTTTGCCAGCCAGCTGCGCGCGATGACCGATTCGGAGATCGCCGCGATTCAAAGGCTTGCAGAGGCGGGCGAACACAACGGGCTTCTGCTCTCCGCCTTCGATGGGCTCAGCGAGGAGCAACGGAAAGCGCTCTGGCTTCGAGTGATCGATGAGCAGCCATATCCGCGTGTCTCGCGGGTGCTAGGGATCAGCGAGGCGGCGGCACGAGCCCGGGTAAGTCGCGGCCTGCGCACGCTCCTGCGCGCAATCGGCGGTGACCGAAAGGACCAACGATGAGCGCCCCAAGCAGAGACAGCTTTGACGACCTGCCGATTCTCGCCGAGCTCCGAGAAGCGCTCGACGATCGGTTCAACAAGGACCGGCGGCACGGAAGTGCCGGAAGGCGTCGGGCCAGTCGTTGGCTACGCGGGACGATGCGCGGCGTCCCCGTGGCGCTCGCCGTCGTCGTGGCTGTGGCGGTCGCTGTCCTCGCGCTCACACTCGGAAGCCACGGTCGGTCGCCGATCCCGATCCGCACAACCGATGCCGTGCCGACCAACCACGCAGCAGTCACGAAGCTTCGGCTCGGCGCTCCGGCCGGACCTCAGACCGCGCCCCCGAACAAGTTCCAAGGCGCAGCGATTCCGAGCACCGTGAGGCTTGTGGCCCAGACCGGCGACCCGCACGGCGGCTTGCCCTGGGGACTCAGGGAGTTTCAGACCACTCGCGGTCAGACGTGCCTGCAGGTCGGCCGCGTCCAAGACCGGACGATCGGCGTGATCGGTCAGGACGGAGCTTGGGGTAACGACGATCGCTTCCATCCGATCTCGCCGAACGCTTACACCGGCGATAGCTGCAGCCCCACAGGCGCAGATGGTGTGGCGTTCAACAACGTCGCCGTCCGAGGCGGGATCGCGAGCGCCGACGTTCCCTGGGGTAGCGGAGCGCAGGGTGGCGAGTGCCGGATCGGGTCTCAGCCTGATCGGTTCCCGACGTGCCCGCGGGCCGACCTTCGAGACCTCGACTACGGACTACTGGGCCCTGAGTCAGCGAGCATCACCTACGCCAGGGCCGACGGCCGGCTCTTCACCGAGTCGACGAACGGACCCAACGGCGCCTACCTGATCGTGCGAGCCGGCACTACTAGGTCCTGCTCCCAAGCGCCAGCTGGTGGCCAGGGCTGCGTGAGCGGCGGCGGGCGAACTTCAGGCGCATCCCTGCAGGCTGGCGTGATTACTGCCGTGACCTACCGCAACGGGCACGTGTGCAGGCTGCCGGCACCGACATCGGTCGGGGTCGCACAAGCCAGCTGCCCCCCGGTGGGCCCCTCCGGAGCCACAGGCACTCAGGCCCCCGTTCGCGTCCAGGTGACCCCCGCAAATCGGTATTGCACGTCGCGGCTCGGGCAAACACTCGAGCGCTGCCCGGATCGCGCCCAGGGCCTCGTGCGCCTGGGAGGCGCCTCCAGCCAATGGCTCGTGATCTTCAGCTTCCGTGCTCCCAGATCGACTGTGGCCGCGGGCCGCACCTACTACTACTTCACCACGGCTGCGCCCAGCGGCTGCCCAAACGCCGGCCAATTCGGGGAATACACCCAGGCGGTGCGCAAGGGCCAGCGAGTCGTGCAGTGGGCTGCCTTTGACAAGAACTGCCCCGGCACAGGCCACGGCACGATCAGCGTCATCACCTCCCGAACCGTCCGCCACTCGCCCGGACAGGGCGCCAGCCGTCCTATCGCCAACTTCACCTTCACCATTCCTTAGATCCGCTTCGCGGACCGCGTGGTCTTCGACCGGCGGCGCTGTTACTACGCCCGCTCAGACGATCGGAGCAATCCCCGCTCAGACGATCGGAGCAATCGAGCGGCGACGTCGTCGGCACGCGCGGATCATGGGTGCGACTGAGTCTCGTCGATTGTCTTGATGATCTTTCCAGAGGCCGATCGCCAGATCGCGGTGGTCGGCCATCCGCCGCGCTCGAAGAGGGTCGGGACTGGGATGACGAACACGTTGTTGACGACGTCGCCAGTGGCGCTCAACGCTGGCAGGCGACGGTTGTAGTGACGGCTTGCGGGGAACTGAAGGGTCACGGTCGTGACGCCCGCGGGGACGATTCCGTCCATGACGATCGGGCTATGAGGTTTGCCTCCGCCGCCCCCGCCAAGCATCCCTTTCTCCTGAATCTCCGAGATGCTTGCGAGTCCGCCGCCTCCGCCACCGATAGCTTGAGCGTCAAGCAGGAACACCCCTTCGTAGACCCTCGCGTTTACGAGGTTCCTTCGGGCGCTTGCGAATTCGGAGGTGCCGTTGCGCAGGGTGACGGCCCGCTTGGCGGGCGGGATCTTCGGCAGTTGCGTGCGCAGCGTGGCGACCAACAGCCGATAGCAGCGGTCCGCCGCGGCCGGTGGGATCGGTCGTCGGCCGAGGTTGCCGACCGGGAACAGATAGAACGAGGTGCCGTTAACGACGCGCGCGAGACGGATGTTCTCAAGATCGCGATCCTCGAGCACCACCGGCTCGAACCCGAGCCGGGCACGGGCGACGCGCTCCACCCGGGCCCGCCTGACGCTGTCGAGCAGCTTGTGCTCGGCAATCTCGAACAGCCACCCGGGCGCCGACCCCCGCTCGGGATCAAACCGCGCAAGGCCAATGACAACTGCGGCGAACGTCTCGGCGGTCAGGTCAAACGCGAGCTCGCGAGAGCTGGTCCGACGCAGATGATATCCGGTGACCACCGGCAGCCACCGCCGGTAGAACGCCGCGAAAGCACGGTCATCACCGCTCGCTGCTGCCAGAAGCAGCCCTGCGTCATCCGCGTCTTCGCGTCGCACACCAGTTCCTTCGCACGGCCCCCATCTCTGTGACGAGAGTTCCGCGGCTGCGGGAGTTCAGGTTGCAAAGCCAGATGGTCAGCAGCCGACTCGCGCCTCACCGAAACTACCGATATGCAGGGTGTTGCGCGATTGGGCACGACTGGCCGTGACTCCTCTGCTTCTCTGATCAGGAAGAGGTCCCAGGTTCGAGTCCTCGATCGCCCAATGAAGGATTCCTAAACCTTCCGCCATCGCCAGCGGCTATCGTGGCGTTCACTCGGCGTTGGGGTGACCGAGTTGAACCACGCGATCGAACTGAGATCGAAGATCGCCGGAAGCTTCGGCCTCCCGCAGCGCCGCGCCGT
The DNA here is from genome assembly GCA_963770735.1 of uncultured Solirubrobacterales bacterium. Classification (GTDB taxonomy): domain Bacteria; phylum Actinomycetota; class Thermoleophilia; order Solirubrobacterales; family Solirubrobacteraceae; genus Palsa-465. Next base: position 22,172 of record CAVYRB010000006.1, read on the forward strand.
GCGGTCGGCGATCGGCGCGACCGTTGCCTTCTACCTGGGGTGGATCGCGGTCGGCGACGACGTCCTCGCCGTGTTCGCGACGCTGAGCGTGATCGGGCTGCTGACGCTCGCCGACTTCAGCGGCGAGGACCACAAACAGGCGCGCGCGTACGTGGTCGCGACGGCGCTCGGCGCGGCACTGGTCGCGCTCGGGACGCTGGTCTCCGAAGACACGTACGCGGCTGCCGGGCTGTTGTTCGTGGTCGCGCTGTGCGTCTCGCTCTCCACCGCGATGGGGCGCAACGTGGCCACGGGCGCGAATGGGGTGCTGCTCTTCTTCCTAGTGGCGTGCGCAGTGCCGTCGCCGGTCAGCGGCCTGGGGTCGCGGGTGTCCGGGGTGCTGCTCGGTGGCGGGATCTCGCTGGTGGCCGCCCTGACGATCTGGCCACGGCGGCCGACCGACCGCCTGCGTGCGGCGCTCGCGGACGCGACCGACGGGCTCGCCGCACGCGTCGCCGCGCTCGGCTGCCCACTCGAAGAGGCTGTGCCCTTTGGCGAGCCCGTGCGCGACGCTTTGGCCGACGCGGGACCCGAGTACCTCGCGGTCGGTGAACGCCCGACGCTGGCGTCGGAGCGAGACCAAGCGCGGATGCGCGTCGGGTACGGGCTCAGCCGCGCGCAGCTACTCGCGGAGCGGCTGGCGCACCGGCCACCGCCACCACCGGGCGTCGCCGAGGCGGAGAGCGCGCTCGCCGAGGAGCTGCAGGAGCTGTTGGTCGCGTCGTCCGCAGCCCTGCGCGGCGATGGACCGGCGCCGTCGATCGAGCCGGCGGTCGACGCCGGCCGCGCGCACCGGGAGCGCACGGACGCGGCGCTTGTGGACGAGCTGCGGTTCGGCGACGACGACGACGCCCTGGCCGTCGGCGCCGACCGTGGAGTGCTCGCCGGGGAGATCGCCACCTCCGTCGGCGGGATCGTCACCGACGTCCGCGTCGTCGTCGGGGCCGACCGTTTCCCGGCGCGGGCCGGCTCGATGAGCGAGGGCCTCGACCGTCGCGTCGAGGGGATCCTGGACCGCCTCGTCACGCTCGCGACTTCGACTCTGAGTCCGCGCTCGGTCGCGTTCCAGAATGCCCTCCGTCTGGCTGTCGCGCTTGCGCTCGCGCGGCTGCTCGGCGGCCTGCTCGAGGTCGAGAATGGCTTCTGGGTCCTGTTCGCGACGCTCAGCGTCCTGCGGACGAACGCACTCCAGACCGGCGCGACGGCGGTTCAGGCCGTGGTCGGGACGCTGATCGGTTTCGCGGCGGCACTGCCGTTGCTGCTCCTGATCGGAACCAGGGGCGACCTCTACCTGTACGTCCTGCCCGTCGCCGCGGTCGGCGGGCTGCTCGCCGGATCGATCAACGTCGTGTGGGGGCAGGCCGGCTTCACGGTGCTCGTCTCGGTCCTCTTCAACCTGGTCGAGCCGGTCGGCTGGGAGATCGGGATCGTCCGCATCCAGGACGTCGCACTCGGCGCGGCGGCGGGCGTCCTCATCGGGCTGGCCGCGTGGCCACGCGGCGCCGCGGGACAGCTGGCGCGGTCACTGGCCGAGGCGATCCGAGCGAGTGGAAATCTGATCGGCGCGACCGTCGAGCGGCGCCTGCGCCCGGTGGCGCCGCATCAGCTCTCGCCGCTGCGCTCCCGCGCTAGATCCCTGACGCTGCGCTCCGAGGGTGTGCTCGCGGTGTTCCTCACCGAGGGCCCGAAGAACGCCGATGACGTCGCGATCTGGGAGCAGATGACGGTTTTCGCTCACACGCGCTGGTACGGGGCGGAGATGCTCGGACGCCAGTCGGTTGCGCCGCCGCCGCCGGAGGCGTCAGAGCTGGTCGGCGCCCTGCTGAGGCGGGTGCGCGAGCTCGCCGACGCCCATAGTGCCGTCGCCGATGCGATCGCGGGGCTCGAGGCGCCGCCGCCCGTACGCGAGCCGATCGAGCTCGAGCGGCTCGGGCGGCGGGCGACCGAGCTGGTCGCACACTCTCCAGTCGACGACCGATGGGCGGCGCGAGGCGTGGTCGACCTCCTTCGCACGCGGGCGCTGATCGCCGAGATCACGATCTCGCTGGTCCGGATGCGCGACCTCGTCGAGGAGCGGACGGATTCATCGGCGCAGCCAAAGCCGGCCGGCGCCGTGGCAGCGGCGACCGGCTGACGCGCCGCATCCCGACCCCCCATCCTCTACCCAAAGTATGTTCGTGGCGGTGACGACTCGAGGAGGAGCTCGATGGATCTAGCGCGCGATCCGGCACGCGATCTGCTGCGGAGCATGGGCGGGCTCCTGGTGGCCAGCGGGGCCGTGGCATGGGAGATCCGGAAGGCCGCGACCTGGGGCTTGGGCGCACGGGTGGTGGTCGTGGCGGTCCCGGCGGTCGTGTTCTACGCGTTGGCGCTCGAGCTCCTCGGCCCGCGGCGGGATGTTCCTCGAGAGGACCCTGAACCGTGGCAGACGGTCCTGGGGGTGATTGCCGTGTTCCTGAATTCGATCTGGCTGACGCTGTTGTGCCGATGGATCGGTCTGCACGGTTCGCTCGTCCTGATCGGAGGGCTGGGGCTGACCGCTCTCTCCGCGATGTACGCGGCGTGGCGGGCGAACATCAGGTTCGCGGCGCTGCTCGGCGCGCTCGACGTGGTGGTCGCGTGGGTCGCGCTCTGGAACAAGATCCTCGGCCTTCGGTCCGCCAACACGAACCGATGGCTGTTGTTGATCATCGGCGTGTTGTTGCTCGGCGTGGCTGTCGGCCTCGCCCGCCGTGGCCGGCGCGAGGCCAGCGAGGTCGTGACCGCTGCTGGAGCCGCCGGAGTCCTGGCCGCCTCCGCCGGTGTCCTCTTCGACCTGTTCGGGTTCAGCCTGAACCACCTGGTGCGTGAGGTTGGGCTCGCGCACACGATCGGCGCCTTCAACCCAAAGCAGCACTTCGTCTGGGACCTGCTGCTGCTGTTGATCTCGATCGGGCTGATCACCTACAGCGCACGTGCCCGCGTGCGCGGCCCCGGGTATATCGGCGCCGCGGGACTGTTCACGTTCCTCTTCAGCATCGGCGCTCAGCTCAGCGCCCGGATCTCGGGCAGCTCGCCGAGTGACTCGGTCGTGGGCTGGCCGCTGGCGCTGCTGTTGGTGGGTGCAGCTGCGCTCGTTCTCGGGTTCGTCGTGCCGCGCGTCGTCAAGGGTCGCGGGGCATCGCCCCCCGACTGAATCGACCTCGAGCCCTGAGCGCGGACCGCCGGCCGGGGCGCTTGAGCTAGAGCAGCGCCGTGGGCTCGTTGGCCGGGTACGCCAACTTGGCGCAGAAGGCCTTGGGATTCCTCCCGGCCGCCGGCTGGAGGTCCACCGCGAGACCGGCGCGCACGTTCTTCATCGCGTCGGGCTCTTGACCGAACGGCCCCTTGGTGGGGGCGTCGAGCCCGGCCAGCACCCCGACTACGGCCGTCAGCATCAGGAACACGGCGACGTTCATCCCGATCAGCTGCCCCCGGCTCTCGAGATGGAAGAAGAAGGCGAATACGACAATCAGCGCGGCGCCGGCGTAGAGGAGGATCCACAGCGGAACCGGGATCTGAGGCGCGCTCTGCAGCAGCCGGTCCTGGCGCTCCTCGCCGACGGTGAGACTCGAGCTCAGCGCGGTCGAGTACCAGTTGTACGGCTTGGGGTTCCCTCGCCCGACGTCGAGCAGGAGCACGTAGATCGCGCGCTCGCGCCCCGCGACCGCCGGCGATCCCTTGTCGTTGCTGCGCTGCCACTCGTCCTCGATGACGTCCGTCGCATAGCAGAAGAGCTGAGCTCGAATCGGCCGTCCCTGGCTCGGCGGGAACGCTCCGCTCATTGCCGCGACGACCCCGACCGCGTTGGCCTCTCGCTCCGCGGACTGGTTGACGTTCGAGAAGTGCTGAGACGCGAAGAAGGTGGTCATCCCGATGATCACGCCGAACGCGGCGCCGACGAACCCGAAAATGCCGGCGTACCGCAGTCCAGTGATCTCTTTGCCCTTCCGGATCAACAGGATCCCGGCGAGTACGACCGCGACCACCGCCCACAGGATCAGGAGATGCGCGAGAACCGGATCCACGAGGTGGGCATCGTAGATCGTGGGCGACTGCGCGGATAGTGGCTGGTTTTCGGACAGGGTTGGTTGGCGGCCGCAGGACCGTGGCATATAAGAGGGCGATGCGTGCGTTCACAGGGAGGCCGCGCGGGAGGGAGTCGGCGTGCGCGGCCGCGGTCGCGATCGTGGCGTGGCTGACGCTGGCCGCGGTCGGGGCGAGCGCCGCGGGGACGGGCGCCGGCATCCACAAGATCAAACACGTGGTGATCGTGATGCAGGAGAACCACAGCTTCGACAACTACTTCGGCACGTACCCCGGCGCGGACGGGATCCCCGGGCTGGCGGGTCATCCAGGGACCGTGCCCTGCGTACCCGACCCGAACGCCGGCGGCTGCGACAAGCCCTACCACGACACCCACCTGAGCGGCGACGGCGGCCCGCACTTCCAGGAGAGTGCCGTTGCCGATATCGACAAGGGCAAGATGGACGGGTTCGTCGGGGAGGCCGAGGGCACCACCCCGGACACGAAGACGGTCGGGTGCGTGGTCAACGCCGAGCCGCCCGTCAACGAGCCCGCGCCGATCGGCGACCGGTGCCTCGACGTGATGGGCTACCACACCGCCGCCGAGCTCCCCAACTACTGGACCTACGCGCACGACTTCGTGCTCCAGGACCACATGTTCGAGCCGGCCCAGGCGTGGAGTGAGGTCTCGCACCTGTACACCGTCTCGGGCTGGTCGGCGCAATGCAGCAACGCCAGCGAGCCGTTCACCTGCGTCGCCGACAACCGCTTCCCCGAGTACGACCCGGAGCTCTCCAAGCTGCCCGGGCCTGCCCAGAACGTCGCCCTCGAGGACGCGTTCGGCGGCGTCACCGGCCTCGCAACCCCGTCCACCACCGCGACCCCGCCGCTGTATGGGTGGACCGACATCACCTACCTGCTGCACCGCTACGGCGTGAGCTGGCGCTACTACATCCAGGAAGGGACCGAGCCGGACTGCGACACGGGGGCGATGACCTGCACGCCCGTCGCGCAGGCGGTGAACGCGCCCTCGATCTGGAATCCGCTGCCTGAGTTCACCGACGTCCGGCAGGACAAGCAGACGGGCAACATCGTCCCCACGACCCAGCTGTTCACCGACGCGAAGAACGGGACGCTGCCCGCGGTCTCATGGGTCGTGCCCAGCGGCGATGACTCCGAGCACCCGCCGGCCAACCTCGCCGCCGGCCAGTCGCACGTCACCAACGTGATCGACGCGATCATGCGAGGCCGCGATTGGAACTCGACCGCGATCTTCCTTGCGTGGGATGACTGGGGCGGCTACTACGACCACGTGCCGCCGCCGACGGTCGATGCCCAGGGCTATGGGCTCCGGGTCCCCAGCCTCGTGATCAGCCCTTACGCCAGGCGCGGCTATATCGACCACCAGACGCTGAGCTTCGACGCCTACCTCAAGTTCATCGAGGACGACTTCCTCGGCGGGCGTCGGCTGGATCCGCACACCGACGGGCGACCGGACCCGCGCCCCGACGTGCGCGAGAACGCGCGCGTGCTCGGCGACCTGGTCAAGGACTTCGACTTCCGCGAGCGGCCGCGGCGCCCGGTGATCCTCGATCCCGATCCGGATGGGGTTCCGCTGCATCCGCCGGGCCCGACGTTCGCGACCGCGCTCGCGAACAGCATGGGCTGGGGCGCGCTGCGTTAGTCAGCGAGCGCGGCGCCCCACCGCTCAGCTCAGGACTTCGACACCCGATTGGCGAGCGCCACGTACGGCCGGCACGGCTCGTTGCGCAGGCTCGGGCACGGCGGCACCCGGTCGGCACGTTGACGCCCGGAACGACCGGGAGGATCAGGCTCGACGGCATCGACTTCGAGAACTGCGACCGAAACCTTCGCGGTCCCCTTCGGGACGGTCGTCGTGAACGCCCAGATCGGCTGCGTCCCGTTCGGCGCCGAGATCGTCACGCGGATCCGCGAGCCCGGCCCGGTACACGTGGCCCTCGTAGTAGAGCGGGATCACGACCTCGACGAACCTGCCCCTCGGCAGCGGCCGCACGTCCGAGGCCAGCTCGGTCGGGATCGGCGTGAGCAGCGTGCTGCCGCTGCTTGAAGATGTTGTTCGCGGTGGTCGCGAGCTTGCGCTCGCTGGCGCGCAGGTAGCCGTTCTGCACGAACGTCTCGTTGCCGTCCGGGCGGACCTCGCTGACGGTCGCCTGAGCAGGTCGACGTCGGGCGTGGAGGAGCGCACCCAGACGTGCACCGCGCCCGCGCCGACCACGGTCGTGTTCGACTTCAGCGTTGGCGGAGACGTACGAGACGGCGGTACCCGCCGGGTTCGGCTTCCAGTTCCACTTCCACTGCGACGCGTTGCCCCACAGGCCGCCGGTACTCGTTGTCGCGGGCCGTAGTCGGTGCAGCGGCAGCGCCTTCGCGTTCGACGTGTACGAGTTGATCTGCTTGCGCGCGGGCTTGGCGGCGCCGAGCGACCCACCGGGCCGAAGTAGCAGAAGCGAGCGGTCGTGCCGGGGATCGGCCAGCGCGAGAACGACTGCTCGAACCCGGGATACGGATTGCCCGGTGTCTGTTGGCCGGTCGGCGAGCTTGCCGGCGCCGTTGTCGAACAGCATCCGGACCTGGGGCAGCGCCTCGAACGCGGCCAGCGCGCCCTGGTAGGTCGGCTGCTGCTGGATCGGGTCCGGCGGGCAGCGTGACAGGTCGGTCGAGGGCAGGCCCATCGCCGACTGGTAGAACAACGGCGCGCCGCCCGCGACGACCGGCCTGGTTCGTGATCGGCGCCTGGTGGGCGACGAACAGCTCCAGGAAGTCGTACCAGCGGTCGAAGGTGGCCGGGTCGAGCGAGTCGATGTGGGCGCCGTTGGTGAACGTGAACCACTTGTGGCTGGTGCCGGTGATAGTGCTGGGCGAGGTCGGGGCAGTGGCCGCCGGTCTGCTCGTCCTCCCACTGGCAGGCCATGAACACCGGCGACCTTGATCTTGTTGACGAACGTGACCGGATCGAGCGGGTCGGCGACCGACGGGATGTAGTGCGAGTTGGCGCGGATCTTGTCGATCAGGCTCGGCTGCCTCGCCGTGCAGCACCTGGTTCGCCTTGCACGTCTTGTCGCCCTGCTGGATCTGCGTCGTAGGCGTAGGGCTGCGTGCCCTGTGGCGGGCCCGCCGGCTCGGCCTCCTGCTGGCGCTGCTCGGCCCACGCGACGGCAAAGCCGGTGTTGAGGATGCCGCCCGGGTACAGCGTCGTGGCGGTCGCGTCGATCGTCGACAGCGGCGAGATCGCCTCGAGGTCGGGCGGGTCGAGCTGGGCGGTGAACAGCTGGCTGATCGCGCCGTAGGAGATGCCCATCATCCCGACCTTGTGGTCGAGCACCCACGGCTGGTGCGCGATCGTCTCGATCACGTCGTAGCCGTCGAGGTTCTGGAGCGGCTCGAAGTAGTCGAAGGCGCCACCCGAGCAGCCGGTGCCGCGCATGTTCACGTCGACGACCGTGAAGCCCATCAGGTTGGCGAGGATCGACGATTCCGCTGTCCGGGCCGGCCGGGTTCGCGTACCCGTACCCGGCGTACTCGATCAGGTCGGGTCGGCCTCGGTAGCCGAACCCAGGGCGGGCGCCTTGACGCCTGCGGGAGCAGCGTCGGAGACGTCGGTCGGCGGGTGGACATCGATCGCGAGCTTGATGCCGTCGCGGATCGTCAGGTACTGGTAGCCGCTGGGATTGATCGTCTGGTTGTAGATGCTCGGGTCCCAGGGGGCCGCTGCGTTGGAGTGCACGGTCACCGGTGCGGAGGACTGGCCGTCCGAGGCGGGGCGCACGCGGTAGCCGCTTCCCGGTTTGACGTTGCGGAACAGCAGCCCGCCGAGGGAGTCCGCCGGCTGCGTGGCAACGGTCTTTCCGGACGCGTTGATCAGCGACATCCGCTGGCCGGAGCCGAGGCCGGTCACGTAGACCTGCTGGGCGCTGCCCTGCGCGGTGAACGTCACGGCGGCGGCCGCCGACTGGGCAACGGCGAGCGTCAGGGCCGCGACGGCGGCGGTGATGACGACACGAATCATGCTTCCTTGCACCCCGATCCTCCGACTCATTTCGCGCACTCTCTCACGTTTGTTACAGCGATGTCGACGTCGCCCCCGTTAACCCGGCGAAACGGCAGACGGAGCGGATCAACTTCGGACAAGTTCCCGCGCACCCGCGCGCATATGCTTGCGACCGATATCCGGACGCCGAGCTCGAGCCGCGCGGCGCCACCGACAAGGAGGGGCCATATGGGATTTCTGGACAACGTCAAGTCCGCCGCCGACCAGGTGGCGACGCGGGCGAAGGAGGGCGTCGACGACGTTCAGGCCAAGCGCAACCTGACCACCGCGTACCAGGACCTCGGGAAGACCGCGTTCGACCTGATCGAGTCGGGCGAGATCTCGCACCCGCGCCTGGTCGCGCAGGCGGACGAGGTCCGTAAGTACCGCGCGCAGGTCCCGGACGAGCCGGCGGGCGCGACGCCGGCGTAGGCGCGCGCGGCCTCAGAAACCGCTTAACCCCTCACTAACGGACCCCGACAACGCCTACCTAGACTGCGGCGACGTGGAAACGGCGCCGGAACCAGTGGCGTCTGGCGAGCAGACGCCCGCGATCGGGACCGACGGCGCGGTCGCGATCCCCGCTTCCGTGCCCGGACGCGAGAAGCCGCGTTACCGCCCGCTCGGCGCGCTCTCGAGCGCGTTCGAGCGCTACCGCCTCGCGATCCTCGTGTATCTCGCGACGCGCGTGCTGCTGCTCGTGGTCGCGATCCTCGACGGCGCGCTCCGGCACCACGCGATCCTGAACGAGCTCGCCAACTGGGACGGGCTCTGGTACAGGTGGCTCGCGAACGCGGGCTACCCCCACCACGTAGTGCACTGCTGCGTCGGTCACGGCGAGACTCAGGCGCAGTCGACACTCGGCTTCTTCCCGCTGTATCCGCTGGTGATCTGGACGGTGGCGCGGCCGGTGATCCTGCTGAGCGGCCACTCGGCGATCTGGTCGATCACGCTCGCGGGGGTGATCGTCTCGACGATCGGCGGGCTGATCTGCACGATCATCGTGCAGGAGCTCGCGAGCGGTTGGTGGGGGGCGTCGGCCGGTCGTCGCGCGGCCGTGCTGTTCTGCCTGTTCCCCGGCTCGGTGGTGTTCTCGATGGTCTACGCCGAGGGGATCGCGCTGCCGCTCGCCGCCGGCTGCATCCTCGCCCTCCAAAAACGCCGCTGGCTGCTCGCCGGAGTGCTCGCCGGGTTTGCGACCGCCGCGACGCCGCAGTCGCTGGTGCTGATTCCGGTGTGCGCGGTCTCGGCTGGGCTCGAGCTGCGGCGAAGAGGGTGGCGCGTGCGCGACGCGCGCCGGAGCCTGCTCGCGCCGCTCTTGTCGCTCACCGGCGCGGTCGCGCTCGGCGCGTTCCTGTGGGCCTGGGTCGGCACCCCGTTCGCGATCTCGCAGACGCAGCGGATCGGTTGGATGGAGAAGACCGATCCGATCGCGCTCGTCCACCTCGTCAGGCGCCTCGCCGACCAGATCTCGTTCTCGCACTTCAACCACCCGACGATCAACCTCAACTACGTCGTCGGCGTCGCCGGCGCGATCCTGCTGATCGTGCTGCTCTACCTGATGGTCAGGATCCGGCGAACGATCTCGGTCGAGGCGTGGGTGTGGACGATCGGGATCACGCTGCTGATGGTCACCGCCGAGTACGTGCCGCCGAACCCGCGGTTGTTGATCACCGCCTTCCCCGCGGTGATCGTGCTCGCGTATTACGTCAAGCGCCGCGTCTCGTTCGGCGTGCTCGCGCTCGTCAACGGAACGCTGCTCGCCGGCCTCAGCGCGCTGACGTTCGTCGGGATCACGCTCCGCCCGTGAACAGCGTCACCGCGACCGTCTTCGCGGTACCAAACGTCTGCCTGCTCTCGGCCGGGTACTCGCCCCGAAGTCCCGCGAGCAGCGCGTTCAGCCGGGCGTAGTTCCGGCGCGAGATCGGCGGGCCGCCGACCGTCCCCTCGTGGCTGGTCAGCAACCACACGCGCGTGCAACGCGAACGCAAGGCCGACAGCTGCGCTGACGAAAGCGTCGCGTAGTCCTCGACGTACGGGCGCGCCCGGCTCAGCGGCAGCGACGGCAGGATCGGGCTCGGCGCCCGTGCCGAAGCCCCGGCGAGGTAGTACTGGAACGGCTGACGGTTATCGAGCGGATAGAACGCGACGCAATCGCCGGCCTGCGCCCGCGAGAGCACGTGGCTCGTGGCGGCCCGCCAGTCCTCGGGCGAGACGCCGTACGTGGGGACGAGCTGGGCCGCGCGCAGCGCGACCAACACCGCGAGCGCCGCGAACCCGAGCACCGCCGGGACCCGCCGGTCGAGCACCGTCCACGCGAGCAGCAGCGCGACCGCCGGAAGCGAGACGAGCAGGTAGCGAGCCTGGAAGATCGACTGCCCGGCGACCGACTCGAGCAGCGCGAGCACGAACGGAACGACCAGCCACGACAGCACGAGCACCGGGGCCCAGGCCCCGGCCCAATCACCGGAGCCCCGAACGAGCGACGAGATCCGCCAGACCCCGAGCACGAGCACGATCCCCGTGATCGCCAGCAGCGTGTTACCGGTGTCCGCGTGGAAGTTCGGCTGCAGCCCCGTCGATGCGAGCGACTGGACGACCTGCTTGGCGGTCTCGAAGCTCGGCGCCGGAACCCAGAAGAGCTGGCCCGAGCCTCGGTTCAGGGCGAGCACGACGAGCGGGATGCAGCAGACCGCGACCGCCGCGACGGCGACCGCGAACCCGCGCCAGCGCTCGCGGTATCGGATCAGCACCGCGAGCTGCGCCGGGATCACGAGCACCGCCTCGAGGCCCGCGTACACCGCCCCGACGGTCAGCACGCCGTAGGCGATCCACGCCCACCGCGGACCAGCGCTCTGGACGGCGATCACGAGCGCCAGAAACGAGCCGGCGATCAGCGCGACCATGAGCGAGTACCCGCGAGCGTTCTGCCCCCAGTAGACGAGCGGCAGGCTCACCGCCGCGAGCAGCCCCGCCCCGAAAGCGACCCGGCGGTCGAACAGCCGCAGCCCGAGCACCGACACGACGCACACGGTCACCACCGAGGCGATCACCGACGGCAACCTGAGCACGATCGCGCCCTTGCCGAACGCGCCGATCAGGACGTGGATCAGCGCGTAGTAGCCAAGCATGTTGCCCCCGTCGTGGGCGAGCGCCGAGCCGAGCGCGGCGCCGTGCTGGCTCGCGATCGAGAATGTCGCCGCCTCGTCGAGCCAGAGACTGCGGGCCGAGAGGTCGTACAGGCAGAGCGCCGCGGCGAGCGCGGTCGGGATCGCCAATCGCGGCGGCGCTCAGCAGGCGGTCGCGCCGCGAGCGCCCGTCGGCCGAGTCGGCCCGCGAAGCCGGTTCGGCCGGACGGGGGGCGGCGGCGACGCTCATCCGAGTGAGGGCTGGGCGAGTGCCGACGGAGGCGCGGACCGCCGCCGACTCCACGAATACCAGGCGGCGCCCGCGATCAGCAGGTACACGATCACGACGTACGGCGCGCTCTGGAGCGGCAGCAACAGAATCCCGTCCGGCTTGACCAGGAAGGAGACCGCGACCAGCGCGATCGGGACGGCGCGGTTGCGCTGGAAGCCGACGGTCCCGGCGAGCAGCACGACCCCCCATGTGAAGTACCACGGCCACGCCGCCGGGCCGCCGAACGCAAGCGCGAGCAGCGCGAGTCCCAGCGGACCCACCAGGTTGCCCGGGCGGGTCCTCACAAGCATCCATAGCGCGAACGCGCCCGTGATCACCGCCGAGACGACGCGCGTCACCGACTCCAAGTGGTGAAAGGACGTATGGGCGCCGACGTCGTTCAGCAGAGACGAGAGCGTCCACGCTGTCCCGGTCGCCGGCGTGATCGCAAGCCGGACGCGCGCGGGCGTGGAGAACAGGCTCGCCGAGACCCAGTGCAGGCCCCAGCCGGTCGCGACGCTGACGATCGCGGCGACCCCGGCGACGACCGCCACCGCCTCGGCGCCGCGCCGCACGCGTGCGCTCGACGAGCCGTCGGCGCGAAGCCACGCGACCGCGATGAACAGCGCCGCGACACCGGCGGGCAGCTTGATCGTCATCGCGACCGCGCACACGGCGATCCCGACCAGCGGCCGTCCTCGGCCGCGAGCGTCACGCCGGCGACCATCAGCCCGATCATCAGCAGGTCGTTGTGCGTGGCCGCGACGAGCTGGAGCAGCACGAGCGGGCTGAGCGCCGCCAGCCACAGCGCCCGCGTCGGGTCGGCGCCGAGCGCCTTCGCGAGCCGGGGCACGAACGCCCACAGCAACACGAAGCCCACCAGCTCGAGCAGCCTGACGAGCAGCACACCGGCGATCAGGTGCGAACCGGTGAGCGCCGCGATGCCGCTGCCGAGCACCAGGAACAGCGGGCCGTAGGGAGCGGTGGCGTGGCGCCAGAACGGGTCGACCGCGCCCATCACGTTCGCGTGTCCGAGCCCCGCGAGCGCCGACGGCGCGACGTCGTACGGGCTGAGGCCGAGGTGGGCGATCGTGCCCTGCGCCAGGTAGCTGTAGACATCGTGGCTGAAGAGCGGCGCGCCGATCGCTGGCGCGAGGGTCCACAGTAGCCCCACCGGCCACAGCGCCCGGGGCTCCGCGCGGTCGGCCCGCGCGTACCGCCAGAGTCCGAGCCAGGCCGTGGCGAGCATCGCCATTCCGACGTACAGCGCGATCCGGTTGGTCTCTCCGCCGGGCGGGAGCTCCGGGTCGAAGAACCACCTGACCGGACCGCCCACCAGACGCGACCCGGCGAGCGCGAGCAGCACCGACCCGGCGGTGCCGAGCGCGACCCATCCCGCCGCTGCACGGAGTAGGCGTGGGTGCCCTGCGGCCGGCGGTTCGCCGGCCGCCATAGACGCGTGGGTCGGGGCCGTTGCCGTTACGGACACGACGCGGAGCGTACGCCCCGCGACCGCCCGCGAGGGCTGGCTGCCGGCGGCTGCGCTGCTACCGCTTGTCCGGCGTCTCGTCGGTCTCCGTCAGCTCGCGCAGGCGGTTGAGCGCGCGCCGAAGGATTCGCGACACCTGCATCTGCGAGACGCCGATCTCCTGAGCGATCTGCGTCTGGGTCATGTCGTTGGCGAACCGCAGCATCAGCACGCGCCGTTCGCGCGCCGACAGTTGGCGGGCGGCGACCGAGATCGTGATCGTCTCGTCGACGAGCTCGTAGCGCTGATCGTCATCGCCCAACATGTCGACCAGCGCGCCAGCCTCGCCGCTCGAGCTGTCCTCGCGCGGGGTATCCAGTGACGTGGAGTGATGGGCCTGGGCGGTCTCGAGCGCGTCGAGCACGTCCTCGACGCTCAGCTCCAGGTACTCGGCGAGCTCGGTGACGGTGGGTGGACGCCCTGTCTTGGTCGTCAGGCGCTCGTGCGCCTCCTGGACCTTCAGCGCCAGCTCCTGGGCGCCGCGCGGGACGTGGACGGACCATCCGAGGTCTCGGAAGTACCGCTTCAGCTCGCCGAGGATCGTCGGGACGGCAAACGACGAGAATGCCGCGCCGCGGTCGACGTCGAAACGGTCGATCGCCTTCACCAGGCCGAGGCTCGCGACCTGCAGCAGGTCGTCGAAAGGCTCGCGGGCGCCGGCGTAGCGCCGGGCAAGGTTCCTGGCCAGCGGCAGGAAGCGATTGACCAGCTCGGCGCGGGCCCGATCGTCGCCGGCTTTCTGCCAACGCTCGAACAGCTTTTCGCTTTCGACCCGGTCCGGTGTGTTCTCGAACTGCGGCTTTATACGCTCTGGGTGGGTCGTGGGCATACTCAAGCCCTACCCGATGCGGGTGAAGCCGAAGCACACCCTGCACGTCTGATTTCTGACGTTCTGCATAGCTTAGAAATTGGCAGAACGCCCCGGATCGCAAGCGAGGCGAGGTCAAGTGGCAAAACCGATCTACACAGCGGAGGCGACCGTCACCGGCGGACGCACCGACGGACATGGCCGCACCAACGACGGCGAGCTGGACGTCCAGCTGAGACTCCCCAAGGAGCTGGGGGGCGACGCCGAGGGGACCAATCCCGAGCAGCTGTTCGCGGTCGGCTATGCGGCGTGCTTCGAGGGCGCGATCGGCGTCGTCGGTCGGCGAGAGCGGGCCGAGGTCGGGGATGTCTCGATCGACAGTCGCGTGAGCCTGCTGCCGACCGAGGACCGTGCGTTCAAGCTCGAGGTGCAGCTCGACGTCAGCCTTCCGCAGGTCGAGGATCCCGAGCAGGCGAAGCGAATCGTGGCCGCCGCACACGGTGTCTGCCCTTACTCCGTGGCCACCCGAGGGAATATCGACGTGGCCCTCACGGCCAACGGCCAGCCCCTCGAATAGCGCTCCGCGGGGCGTCTGGAGGGCCCCGGCCGACCGGCTGACCCTCCCTATACTTGGCCAGTCCCTACGGTCAGGAGCGACCCGTGCAGGAAATGGTGATCTACGGCGTGAGCTTCGACATGGTCGGCAAGCAGCCGATCGTGTTGCTGAAGACAGTCGAGAGCAACAAGTTCCTGCCGATCTGGATCGGCCACCCCGAGGCGGCGGCGATCCTGATGAAGCTCCAAGGGGCGTCGACGCCGAGGCCGATGACGCATGACCTCCTGTCCGACGTGCTCGGCGAGCTCGACGTCGAGTGCACGCGCGTGTCGGTGACCGAGCTCCGGGAGAACACGTTCTACGCGTCGATCAGCCTACGGGTCAACGGTCGCGAGCTCGAGATCGACTCTCGCCCGAGTGACGCGCTCGCGCTCGCGGTCCGAGCCGGCGCTCCGATCTTCGCCGCCGACGACGTGATCACCGAGTCGGCGATCGAGTTCGAGCACGAGGTCGAGGACACCGAAGAGGTCGTCGAGAAGTTCAAGGACTTCCTCGACCACGTCACACCCGAGGACTTCGCGGGCGGCAGCGAGTAGCGGCTCGGGTTAGCGCGAGCGCCGTACTCAGCGCAGCCGGGCAGCCGCCCCGGAGCCCTCGACGGCCGACTGCAGGATTCGGACGATCAGCGAGTCGAAGCCGATTCCGGCAGCGTCCGCCGCCTGCGGCAGGAGGCTCGTCTCGGTCAGCCCGGGCACCGTGTCGGCCTCGAGCACGTACAGATCGCTGCCCTCGGACGACAGCATCAGATCGACCCGGCCAAACCCCCGGCATCCGAGCAGAGCGTACACCTGGAGCGCGAGTTCACTGGCGCGCTCGGCGAGCTCGTCGTCGAGTTCGGCCGGGCACACGAACGTCGTGCGCCCGATCTCGTAGCGGGCCTCGAAGTCGTAGAAATCCTCCTCGCGCGGGACCGCTTCGACGATCGGCAGCGCGCGGGACTGATTGCCCTCGCCGATGATCGAGACGGCGAGGTCGCGGCCGGCGACGTAGCGCTCGAGCATCACCTTGCGGTCGTAGGAGAACGCCGCGATCAGCGCCTGCGGGACGTCGGCCGGGGTGCGCGCGAACTTGATCCCGAGCGCGGAGCCCTGGCTCGCGGGTTTGACGACGATCGGGAACCGCAGCCGGTCCTCGATCGTCGGCAGCGCCCGCGCGGCGCCGAGCGCCCTGAACGCGGTCTCGCTGAACGAGTAGAAGTCGGGTGTGGGGATCGCGCGGTCGCGCATCGCGTGCTTGGCGAGCACCTTGTCGGCGGCGCGGATGCAGGCGGACACGCCGGACCCCGTGTAGCGGATCCCCATCGCCTCGAGCAGCTCCTGGACGGTGCCGTCCTCGCCGTCGCGGCCGTGCAGCGCGACGAACGCGACGTCGGGGGCGGCGGCCGTCAGCCGGTCGACGAGGTCGCCGCCGACGTCGATCGCGATCACCTCGTGCTCGAGCCGCTCGAGCGCGTCCTGCACCCGGGCGCCGGACCGAAGCGACACCTGGCGCTCGAGCGAGCGCCCGCCCTTGAGCACCGCGACCCTCATGCGCGGCAGCCTACGCGCGCTTGCGCGGCAACGGCAAGACGTTCGCGAGCGGCTCGGTCTCGGGCGCGAACGCCGCCGGCTCCTCGCGGAGGTGCCGTTCGCGCTCGGGCGCGGCCACCACCGGATGCTCGCCGGTGAGCGTCCCGTAGAGCTCGACCTGCTCGCGGACCACCTCGCCGAGGCGCTGGATCCCGGTCCGGATCTGGTCCGCGCCGACGCCCGAGAAGTTCAACCGCATCGAGGAGCCCCCGCGACCGTCGAGATATGCCGCGCGGCCGGGCACGAACGCGACGTGCTCGTCCAGCGCCCGCGCCAGCAGGTCGGTCGTGTCGATGTATTCGGGCAGCGTCGCCCAGATGAACAGCCCGCCCTCGGGGTGGGTCCACTCCGCTTCGCGCGGGAAGTGCTCGGCGAGCGAGTCGAGCATCACGTCGCGGCGCCGGCGGTAGATCTCGATCAGCGAGCGGACGTAATCCTCCCAAGGGCCCGAGTCGAAGTACGCGCTCACGAAGTACTGCGAGATCGACGACGAGCACAGGTCCGAGGCCTGCTTGCCGATGTTCATCTTCTCGAGCACCGGCGCCGGGGCCACCGTCCAGCCGAGTCTGACGCCGGGCGAGAGGATCTTCGAGAACGTGCTCGCGTAGATCACGAACTCGTCGTCGAGCGAGCGCAGCGTCGGCAGCGGCACACCCTCGTAGCGCAGCAGCCCGTAGGGGTTGTCCTCGAGCACGAGCAGCTCGCGCTCGGACGCGATCCGCACGAGCTCCATCCGCCGATCCAGCGACATCGTCACGCCGGCCGGGTTGTGGAAGGTCGGGACCGTGTAGATGAACTTCGGTCGCCGCCCCGAGCGCTCGAGCTCGTCGAGCGTGGCCTCGAGCTCGTCGGTCCGCATCCCGTCGCGGTCCATTGTCACCTGGACGACGTCGGCCTGATACGCGCAGAACGTGGGCACCGCTCCGGGGTACGTCGGCGCCTCGCACACGACCACGTCGCCGGGATCGAGCAGCGTCTTGCAGACGAGATCGATCACCTGCTGGCCGCCGGTCGTGATCAGCACCTCGTCGAGGTCGGCTTCCATCCCCTCGCTCCGCATCACCTCCGCGACGCACCGCTTCACGAGCGTCAGGCCCTCGGTCGGCCCGTACTGGAGCGCGCGCGCACACGAGCGGCTCGCGACGGTGCTCATCAACGCCGCGTAGGAGTCCGGCGGGAACGTCGATGTGTCAGGCCAGCCGCCCGCCAGTGAGATCACCTCGGGCCGTTCGGTCAGCGCCATCAGGTCGCGCATCGCGGAGGACTTCATGACCCTGGTACGGGAGGCGAACAAGCCCGCGTACCGCTCGATGTCCCGCGCCGTCGACCGCGACCGCCGCGACCGTGACCCGCCCGGCTGGTCGACCTCGTTCACGAGGTCCTCTCGTCTATCGTCACGCTGCTTCACGGTACAGCACTGTGCATCTGGCCTTCGACATCTTCCAGGGGATCGGAGTCGCCGCGGCGATCGGGATCAGACCGTTCCTCCCCGCGCTGGCGGCGGGTGCGCTCGCGGCCGGCGACGTCGAGCTGCACTTCGACCACACCGACTTCTCTTTCCTGCAAAGCGCCCCATTCCTGCTCGCGATGGCCGCGTGCGCGATCGCGCTCGCGCTGCTCGAGCGCCGGGCGGGACCGGAGGGACTCGAGCGCGGGATCCCCGGGGTCGTCCTGGCTGCGATCTCGCTCGCGCTCGGCGCGCTGTTCTTCGCGGGCTCGCTGGCGCGCGGCCACTACACGGTGTGGCCGGGGATCGTCGGCGGGATCCTGTGCGCGCTGGTCGGAATCGCCGCCTCGCGCCCGCTGCTCGCGCGTGCCCGCGCCCGGCTCGGCGACGACGCCTCGCTGCTGCCGCTGTTCGCGGAAGGCTCGGCGCTGCTGATCGCCGTGCTGTCCGTCGTCGCGCCGCCGCTCGGCGTGATCGCGCTGCTCCTGCTCCTGTGGCTGCTGTGGGCCGGGCGCCGTCGCGAGGGTCAGAAGTACGCGGGGCTGCGGATTCTCAGATGAGCAAGAAGCTAGTCCTGGTCGTGATCGACGCGCTGAAGCCGTCGATGCTCGAGCGGGCGATCGAGTCGGGCCGGGCGCCGGCGCTGCGCCGGATCCGTCAGGAGGGCGTGTACGTGCCGGACTGCGTCGCGGCGTTCCCCTCGGTGACGCCTGTCTGTGCGGCGACGATCACGACCGGCACGGGCCCCGACCGCCATCAGATCCCGAGTATGAACTGGTACCACCGCGAGGAGCGCCGCTACGTCGAGTACGGCTCGAGCTTCTCGGCCAGCCGCCAGGCCGGCGTGTTGCGCTCGCTGACGGACACGGTGTACCGAATGAACGCGGAGCATCTCTCGAGGGACGTGTTGACCGTCTACGAGTCGCTCGACGACGCGGACTTCGACACCGCGGGCACGACCTACCTGATCTACCGCGGCCGGCACCTGCACGAGGTCTCGAACGAGACCGCGCTCGCGCGGATCGTCACCTCGACGCTGTTCCGCCGAACGATCGAGGGCCCGAAGGAGCTCTTCTACGCCGACCTCTACGCGAGTCGCAGGACCGGCTGCCGCGGCCAGCTCGGGATGCCGGGCATCCGCGACCAGCACACCGGCTGCGTCGGCGCGTACCTCGTCGAGCACGACCTGTTCGACTTCCTGCTGTTCTCGCTGCCGGACAACGACGCGTACTCGCACAAGAACGGTCCCCACGCGCAGGTGACCTCGATCGCGGCGGCCGACCGGCAGCTCGAGCGGCTGATGCACGCCGCCGGCGGCCCCGATGCGTTTCTTCGAGCAATACGCGGTGGTCGTCTGCTCGGACCACTCGCAGGCTGCCGTCGAGGAGCGGATCCGACTCGACACCGCGTTCGCGGAGTTCGAGGTCGCGACGCCGGGTTCCTCGAACGACGGAGCGGAGGTCGCGCTCAGCCCGGCGCAGCGCGCCGCGATGATCTACGCGCTCGATCCCGACCGCCGCGACGCGATCGTCGAGCGGAGCATCGAGGCGACCGGCGAGCTCGACGGCGTCGACCTCGTGATGTGGCTGAACGGCCCCGACCGCGAGGAGGCGGCCGTGCGGTCGGCCGCCGGCGAGCTGCGGTTCGCGCCGGGCGGCGAGCTCGAGGACGAGCGCGGGCGGCGCTGGAGCGTCGACGGCGAGCTGTCGGTGCTCGACCTCCGAGTCGACTCGGGCCGGGTGACGAGCGACGAGTACCCCGACGCGCTCGCGCGGAGCTGGTCGGCGCTCGGCTGCGCGAACGCGGGCGACGTGCTGCTGTCGGCCGCGCCCGGCTACGAGTTCGTCGACTGGGGCGGCGCCGACCACGTCGGCGGCGGCAGCCACGGGTCGCTGCACCGCTCGGATTCTCTGGGCGCGCTGTTGTGGTGTGGCACCGGGCCGGAGACCCGAGCGGCGAGCGATCGCTGGTCACTGCTCGACGTCGCGCCGATTGTGCGAGAACATTTCGGGCTGGAGAACGGCGAGGTCTAAAGTCCAGGTGGTCAGGATTAGGAGCCTGTTAGCGCATTGAAGCCTTAGCTTCGGTTTACCGCCCCGCCGCTAGATTCACCGGCCGATGTCCGAAGAGTTCTCAACCACGATCGAGCGCCCCAAGCTCGAGCTCCGCGAGTTCCCGCTGCCGTTCCACGTCCGCGTGCGGCACGGCGTCAAGCGGACGCACAACTGGGTCCAGTTCGTGCGCTTCGGGGTGGTCGGCGCGACCGGCTACGCGGTCAACCTCGGCGTGTTCGCGCTGTGCGTCCACGCGCTGGGGATCGACTACCGCGTCTCGGCGGTGCTCGCGTTCGTTGTCTCGGTTGCGAACAACTTCTGGTGGAACCGCCACTGGACGTTCGGCGCCAAGCAGGATCATCCGATGGTCCAAGGCGCCCGCTTCTTCGCCGTCTCGCTGCTCGCCTTCGGGTTCTCCTACCTGATCCTGGTTGGGCTCGTGAGCGGCGTCGGCCTGTCGAAGGTCTTGGCGCAGGCGATCGCGATCGCCGCAGCTACGCCGCTGAACTTCGTCGGGCAGAAGCTTTGGAGCTTCCGGGCCTAGCCCGCCGGCCGACCCGCTTCACGCTCGCGGCGTTCATCGCCGCCGTTCTCGCGTGCGTGCCCGCGGTCGCGTCCGCGGCGACGAAAGCGCCGGCGAAGTCCGCAACCACGACCACCGCCGCGGCGGACCCGAACACCCCGGTGCTCGTGACCGACCAGAACACGCCGCCGAAGGGCTACAAGCTGACGGCCGCGAAGGTCGAGCGGATCGCCGCCCACAACCCGGCGATCGTCGCTGAGCTCAAACGTCACCGGAAGGCGATCCCGTACGAGTACACGAAGGGCCCCGGCCGCTGGCAGGTGAGCTGGTTCTCGGCGGGAAAGCACGCGGTCGAGCTCGCGCAGGTGTACGTCGACGACGCGAGCGCGAAGGTCACCGAGGCCTGGACCGGCTTCCAGGTCGCGTGGTCGATGGCGCGCGGATACTCCGGCGCGTTCGGCAGGCGCGTCAACGCGCTGTACGTGTGGATCCCGATGTGCGTGCTGTTCGTCGCCCCGTTCCTCCCGTGGCCGCGCTTCCGGCGCAAGTCGCGCTCGTGGGCGCGCCCGCACTGGTCGCTGCTGCACCTCGACCTGCTCGTGCTGCTGTTCTTCTCGGTCTCGCTGGCGCTCTTCAACCACGGCACGATCGGGCTCTCCACGCCGCTCATCTACCCGCCGCTGCTGTACCTGCTGGCGCGGATGCTGCTGCTCGCGTTAGGGCGCGGGCGCCCGCGCCGGCCGCTGCGGCTGGCGGTCCCGGCGTCGTGGCTCGCGATCGCGGTCCTGTTCCTGGTCGGGTTTCGCGTCGGCCTCGACGTCACCAACTCGAACGTGATCGACGTCGGCTACTCCGGCGTGATCGGCGCCGACAAGATCATCCACGGCAAGAACCTGTACGGACACTGGCCGAAGGACAACGCCTTCGGTGACACCTACGGCCCCGTCGCGTACTTCGCGTACGTCCCGTTCCGCGCGATCTTCGGGTGGAGCGGCACCTGGGACGACCTCCCGGCGGCCCACGCTGCGGCGATCGCGTTCGACCTGCTGACGCTCGTCGGGCTGTTCTTCCTCGGCCGGCGGATACGCGGGCCCACGCTCGGGATCGTGCTCGCGTACGCGTGGTCGGCGTACCCGTTCACGCTGTGGACGCTCAGCTCCAACACCAACGACGCGCTCGTGTCGATGCTGCTCGTGTTCGCGCTGCTCGCGATCGGGTCCTCGGCCGGCCGCGGCGTGCTCGCGGCGCTGGCCGGGCTGACCAAGTTCGTGCCGCTGTTACTCGCGCCGCTGTTCCTCCGCGGCCGCGGCTCGTCGTTCCCGCGCCCGCGCTCGATCGCGGCCTACGTGCTCGCCTACGGGCTGACGATCGTGGTCGTGATGCTGCCGGTGCTGCTGAACGACAATCTCCGCGCCTTCTGGCACGACTCGATCGTCTACCAGGCCGACCGAACGTCGCCCTTCTCTGTCTGGGGGTTGTGGGGCGGTCTCGGCTTCGAGCAGCACTTGGTGCAGGGCGCCGCGATCGCGCTCGCGATCGTGGTCGCGTTCTTCCCACGCCGGCGGGGGGTGGTCGAGGTGGCGGCGCTGGCGGCGGCGGTGATGCTCGCGGTCGAGCTGTCAGCCAGCTACTGGCTGTACTCGTACATCGTCTGGTTCTTCCCGCTGGTCGCGATCGCACTGTTCGGGTCGTTCCCGTCGCGGGAGCCCGAGACGCTCAGCGAGCTGCGGGTGCCGGCTCCAGCACCTGCTCGATCGCCGTCGCCCGCATTGGCTCCGTAGCGCGGATCATCACGCCGTTCAGCCACGGGTCCTCGGTCGAGGTCTCGAACCGCACCGGCATCCGCGTCGCCATCGACTCGATCGCCTGCTCGCGCTTGACGCCGATCACCCCCCCGCGCGGGCCGGTCATCCCGACGTCGGTGATGTAGGCGGTGCCACCGGGCAGCACGCGCGCGTCCGCGGTCGGCACGTGCGTGTGCGTCCCGACGACGGCGGTCACCTGGCCGTCGAGGTACCACCCGATCCCGACCTTCTCGCTGGTCGCCTCGGCGTGCATGTCGACGAGCAGGTGGTCGACGTGCTCGCGCTCGAGCGCGGCCAGCGCGGCGTCGGCCTCGGCGAACACGGGCTTGGCGGGGTCCATGAACAGGTTGCCGGCCAGCGACGACGACTCCGAGCCGGATCCCGTCGCGCTCGACCACGCACCAGCCGTGACCGGGCTGGCTCCGGAGGTAGTTCGCCGGGCGCAGGATCCGGTCGGTGCGGTCGAGGTACGCGTATACCTCGCGGTGGCGGTAGGTGTGGTTGCCGAGCGTGATCACGTCCGCGCCGGCGGCGAACAGCTCGTCGGCCACCTTCGAGGTGATGCCGACGCCGCCGGCGGCGTTCTCGCCGTTGACGACGACGAACGTGGGCGCGTAGCGCTCGCGCAGCGACGGAAGCAGCGTCGCGAACGTCCGCCGGCCGATTCCGCCGACGACATCGCCCACGAACAGGATCCCTGTGTCCTTGATCACGTCTGCTGGGCGCTCATACTTCCAGCTGCATGCGCTTAAGGCTTCCCAGGTCGTTGCCAGGCAGGCAGACCGACGGCGAGGGCTCCGAGCACCCGGACCACGCCGAGGCTCCGACCGTGGTCCGCGCGCCGGGCGGACCGGCGCCCGCCGGACCAGCGCCCGCAGGGCCCTCGCTCCCGCCGACGGTCATCCCGCGCTGGATCCAGCTGGTCGTCCTGCCGCTAGGGATCCTCGGGGTCTGGGCGCTCGCCCGCGCCTCGGGGCCGGTGCTGCTGATCCTGGTCGCGGCGAGCATCGGCGCGCTGATCCTGAACCCGCTGGTCAAGCGGATGCAGCGCGCGCGGATCCACCGCGGGATCGCGATCTTCTTCATCTACATCGCGATGTTCGCGGCGCTGATCGGGATCGGGATCCTGCTCGCCGACCCGATCTCGACGCAGGTCAACCGGTTCGCGAAGGACGTCCCGACGTTCGTCAACAAGGCGAACAAGACGCTGGGGGACCTCCAGCGCTGGCTCGACAAGCACGGGATCAACGTCCAGATCCAGCAGCAGGGTCAGACCGCGCTACAGACGCTGCAGAAGAACGTGCTGAAGGGCACCGGCAACGTCGTTTCGTTCACGCGCGACCTGTTGGGGCGGGTGCTGACGATCTCGTTCGACCTTGTGCTGACGCTCGTGCTGTCCGTGTACTTATTGGTGTACGCGCGGGAAATCGGGCAGTTAGTCCGGCGGGTCATGCCGCCGGGGGACGGCACGCCCGAGGACGACTTCCCGGTGCTCGTCCAGCGCGCGCTGCACGGGTACCTACGCGGGCAGCTTCTGTTCAGCCTCATCATGGGCACGAGCGCGGGGATTGCGCTGTGGATCTTCGGGACGATCGGGATCTTCCCCGACGGCGCCCGGTACGCCGTGTTCTTCGGCATCTGGTACGGCCTCGCGGAACTGATCCCGTACATCGGGCCGATCATCGGGGCGGCTCCGCCGGTGTTGGTCGCGCTGTTCAACGACCCGATCACAGCGCTCTGGGTGATCCTCCTGTTCGTCCTGCTGCAGCAGCTCGAGGGTCACTTCGTCGCCCCGCAGGTGTTCCGGATCTCGCTGCGGATCAACCCGATCGTCGTGATCCTGTCGCTGCTGATCGGCTATCAGATCTACGGGATTGTCGGAGCGCTGCTGGCGCTCCCGGTGGCGGCGGTGATCAAGGAGACCGTCATGTACCTGCGCCGACACACCGTGCTCGAGCCGTGGGTGACGACCACGGCGGCGCCGACCTCCGGGCCGGGCGCGGGGCTGGACGAACCCGGACCCGGAAACGGGCCGCAGCCGCCCCAGGGCGCGGAGCCGACCGAGCCGAACTTCGAGTCCGAGTTGGTTCGCGCGCGGGCGGGGCGGGGCGACTAGCCTCCCGGCGGTGTCGAGCTCCGCGCCAGACGCCGTCGCCACGCTCGCCGTCCGGTCGCTGACCAAGCGGTTCGGGACGCGCACCGCGCTGAGCGGCGTCAGCTTCGAGTTGCAGGCCTCCGAGGTCGTCGGGATCATCGGGCCGAACGGCGCCGGCAAGACGACGCTCCTGTCGATCCTCGCGGCGGTGCTCGCGCCGAGCGAGGGCGAGGTCGTAGCCGGCTCGGACCGCCCGATCGGGTGGGTCCCACAGCAGGCCGCGCTCTACTCGAAGCTGTCGGTCGCGGAGAACCTCAGGCTGTTCGCGCGGCTCGAGAAGCTCCCGGACCCCGAGTCCGCGGTCGAGCGGATGCTCGCCCAGACCGGCCTGGAGGATCGCGCTGACGACGAGGTCTCGCAGCTCTCGGAAGGCAACCGCCAGCGGGTCAACATCGCGATCGGCCTCTTGTGCGAGCCCGCGGTGCTGCTGCTCGACGAGCCCTCGGCGTCACTCGACCCGCGCCAGCGCGAGCGCCTGTGGCAGTTCATCGAGGGCCTGGTCCGGGGCGGAACCGCGGTCGTGTTCTCGACCCACGACGTCGGCGAGGCCGAGCGCTACGCGGGCACCGTGCTGGTGCTCGTCGACGGGGAGCTGCTGTTCGCCGGAACCCCCGACCAGCTGAGTCGCGCCGTGGGCGGAGACCCGCGCGACCTCGAAGCCGCGTTCGTGCGCTTCCTGCACGAGCACGGCCACTGAGCCGCACTCGACTTGCGCTGGCTGTTCGTCAAGGACCTGCAGATCCTCAGGCGCTCGCCGCTGCTGGTCGGGCTGCTGATCGTCTACCCGATCGTAATCGCGCTGATGATCGGGTTCGCGCTGTCGAGCCCGCCGGGCAAGCCGAAGGTCGCGTACTTCAGCGAGGTCCCGCGCGGCAAGGGGAACATCCAGCTCGGCTCCCAGAAGCTCAACGTCTCGAGCTACGCGACCCAGCTGTTCCAGTCGATCACGCCGATCAAGGTCCACTCCCGCCAGGAGGCGATCGACAAGGTCAAGAGCGGCCAGGCGCAGGCGGCGGTGATCGTCCCGGGCGACATCGTCTCGCAGATCCAGAGCCTGGTCGAGAACGGGGTCGGGAACCCGACGGTCGAGGTGATCCTCAACACCAAGGACCCGCTCGAGCGCGAGTTCACCAACCAGGCGATCCAGAGTCGCCTCAACGCGGTCCAGCAAGCGGTCTCCCGGCAGGTGCTGAAGGTCGCGATCTCTGACCTCCAGCAGGTCCTGAACGGCGGCCAGATCAACCTCGGTGGGGAGAACTTCAACCTCCTCGGCTTAAGGAATTCTCGTGAAATCGTTCAGGGTGCGGTCGCCGCGGTGCCAAAGGACTCGCCGCTGCGCCCCGCGCTCAAGCAGGTGGTGTCGTTCGCCGAGCTCGCGATCCAGGGGCTCAGCTTCTCGAGCCCGGTGCTCGGCTCGATCGGCAACCCGCTGACGATCGTGACGACGCAGCTCGCCGGGCGCACGACGCCGACCGACGCGTACGCGGTCGCGATCGCGGTGGTGCTGTCGGCGATGCTGCTGACGCTGCTGCTCGCGTCTGGCCTGCTCGCGGTCGAGCGGACCGAGCACGCCTACTCGCGGCTGATCCGCGGGCTGATAACGCCGGGCCGGCTGCTGTCCGAGAAGGTCGTGCTGGCGGCCGCGTGCGCCGGGGTCGTGTCGCTGCTGATGGCGGCGTTCGTGTCGCTGTTCGTGCACATCGAGTGGAGCCGGTTTGAGCTGTGGGTGGTCGCGCTCGCCTTCGCCGGGCTCGCGTTCGGCGCCCTCGGGGTGCTGATCGGCGCGGTATCGCGGGAGGTCAGTTCGGCCTCGTTGATGGCGCTGCTGTTGACGCTGCCGGTCGCGTTCGTGGCGCTGGTGCCGGGCACCGCGGTGTCGTCGGGGGTGAAGACGCTGCTCGACGTGGTCGCGTTCGTGTTCCCGTTCAAGGCCGCGCTCGAGGCGGTCTCGAACGCGTTCAGCGGCACGTCCCCCGGGATCGGGTGGCCGCTGCTGCATCTCGCGGTGCTCGCGGCCGTCTACGGCGTACTGGCGCGGATCGCCGTGCGCCGCTTCTAGTCTTCGAGTCGCGCACGCCAGGGTGCGCAGCCCGAACCCGGGAGGGACCTGACGTGAGAAGACTGCTCGGCGCCGCGACCGTGATCGCTGCGCTCATCCTTGCCCCCACGGCGTCGGCCGATGCGCCGTGCGCCGCGCCCGATTCTCCGGGCGGCGAGTGGCCGATGTACGGCCACGACCTCGCGAATACGAGGAGCCAGCCCGACGAGCACGACATCGGATCCGGCGCCGTGACCGGGCTCTCGCCAGCCTGGGTCTTCTCGACGGCGGCCTACGGCGACGACTCCGCGTTTCAGAGCACACCGGTGCTCGACGGCGGATGCGCGTTCATCGGCTCCTCGGCCGGCGTCGTGTACGCGATCGACGCGAGCTCCGGCAAGCTGGTCTGGAAGCGTCAGCTCCAGGCGTCAAGTCCCGGGGAGGGCGGCACGATCGTCGGTGCCGCGGCGGTCAGCGGGAACGCGGTGATCTGGCTCGTCGACCAGACCGCCGGCCCGTACGCGGTCGCGCTCGATCGCTCGACCGGGTCGGTGCTGTGGCAGAGCGCGCCGGTGGTCACAGCGGCGGGCGACTACACGAACGCGAGCCCGATCGTCGCGAACGGACTCCTCGCGTTCGGCTTCTCCCCGTCGGAGGGCTCCGACACCGGCCAGGGCGGCTTCGCGCTGCTCGACGCCGGGACCGGTCACGTGGTGAAGGTGACCCCGACCGTGTCGGGAGCCGATCAGGCGCAGGGGTACGCGGGCGGTGGGCTGTGGAGCACGCCGGCGTACGACCCGACCACGGGCTACCTCTACTGGGCGTCGGGGAACCCGAACTCGAAGACCAAGCAGGACCCAAACACGAACGCGATCCTGAAGATCGACCTGAACCGCGCCGACGCCGCGTTCGGCGAGATCGTCGCGGCGTATCCCGGCAACGTCGACCAGTACACGGACACGCTCCAGAAGGCGAGCCAGAACCCAGCGTGCGCCGCGTCCGACAGCGCCGGCCTGCCCTACCCGATCGACGATCCCGTGTGCGGGCAGCTGGACCTCGACTTCGGCTCCTCGGTCAACCTGTTCACCGACGGCGCCGGCCCGGAGCTCGTCGGGGACCTCCAGAAGGCCGGCGTCTACCACGCGGCGCGGGCCGACACGATGGCGCCGGCGTGGCAGCGGATCATCGGCGGGCCCTGCCAGGTCTGCAACGCGGCGTCGGCGGCCTTTGACGGCAGCGCGATCGAGGGCGTCTCGGCTCCCGGCGGCACGATGTTCTCGCTCGCGCCCGGCGGCGGCTCGGTCAACTGGGCGAGCCCCGTGGCCGACGGCGCGCACTACCAGTCGATCGGCGTCGCCGACGGCGTCGTCTACACGTTCGACGGCAACGGCTTCCTGGACGCGTTCGCCGCTGGGAGCGGGACGCCGCTGCTTCGCCGGCCGCTGGCGGTCGACACCGGGACCCCGATGGGCGGCGTGACCAGCGGCGGCATCGCGATCGCCGAGCACGCGGTGGTAGTCGCGGCGACGTCCGAGTCGGGGGCCGCCGGCGCGATCACCGGGTCCGGCGGCACGGGCCCCGGCTCAGGCGCATATCTGATCGCCTACCGCCCCGGCTCGGTGCCGGCGCTCGGGCGCTAGCGGCTACCGACGGCGCGCATGAACCCGAACGCGCACAGCGCGGCGATGATCAGCGCGATGATCGGCAGCCAGGCGCCCACGACCCCCGCGACCGAGAGCACGATCCCGGCGACCCCGACGACGCCGGCGCCGGCGCCGGTGACCGCCAGCCGGTAAGCCCGCTGCTCGCGCGCCCGCCGCGGCGTGTAGCTCCCGCGCTTCTGCAGGTCTGCCATATGTGTCAGCGTACCGTGGATGTACCAAGTCCTCGGCTACGAATACGTAGAGAACATGCTCGAGCGCCGGGTTCCGCACCGGGACGCGCACCTGGCGCGGGTTCAGGTCGAGCGCGACGCGGGCCGGATCGTGATGGCCGGGCCACTCGGCGATCCGCCGAGCGGCGCGTTGCTCGTGTTCGCCGACGCGGTCCCGGTCGAGAAGATCGATGCGTTCGTCGCCGGCGACCCGTACGTCGAAGCGGGGTTGGTGACCGGCTGGCGGATCGAGCCCTGGGCGGCGCACTAGCGGCGTCTTGCGGCTGACTTTGGCGCGTGGCTTCGCATATGCGAAGCGAATCACCGTCGTCCCCGGCCGACCCCCCGCCGGTACCATCGAAATCGATGCCGTTCCCGCAGACTCGCCTCCGCCGCCTGCGCGCGACTCACGCGCTCCGTGGCCTGGTCCGCGAGACGTCTCTGACCCCCTCGGACCTCGTCTACCCGATGTTCGTGGCGCACGGGATCGATCGCCGCGAGCCGATCGAGGTAATGCCCGGCGTCGACCGGCTGTCGATCGCGCACGCCGTCGCGGAGGCCGGTGAGGCTTTCGAGCTCGGGATCCCGGCGGTGCTCCTGTTCGGGCTACCCGCCGCCAAGGACGAGGAGGGCTCGGGCGCCTGGGACGACGAGGGGGTCGTCCAGCTCGCGACCCGCGCGATCAAGGAGGCTCATCCCGAGCTGATCGTGATCACCGACCTGTGCTTGTGCGAGTACACCTCGCACGGTCACTGCGGGGTGATCCGCAGCGACGGCGGCGTCGACAACGACGCGACGCTCGAGCTGCTTGCGCGCACCGCGACCTCGCAGGCGCGCGCGGGCGCGGACGTGATCGCGCCCAGCGACATGATGGACGGCCGCGTCGGCGTGATCCGCTCGGCGCTCGACGACGACGGCCACGTCGACACTCCGATCCTCGCCTACAGCGCCAAGTTCGCGTCGGCGTTCTACGGGCCGTTCCGCGAGGCCGCCGACTCGGCGCCCGCGTTCGGTGACCGCCGCGGCTACCAGATGGATCCGGCCAACGGCACCGAGGCGGTGCGCGAGGCGCGGCTCGACGTCGAGGAGGGCGCCGACATCGTGATGGTCAAGCCGGCGCTCCCGTACCTCGACCTGATCCGGCGGATCAAGGACGACACGGAGCTGCCGGTCGCCGCCTACAACGTCAGCGGCGAGTACGCGATGGTCAAGGCCGCCGCCGCCGCCGGCTACCTCGACGAGCGTGCGACCGTGCTCGAGACGCTGATCTGCATCCGTCGTGCCGGGGCCGACATCGTGATCACCTACCACGCGAAGGAGGCGGCGCAATGGCTGCAATAGAGCCCGCCCGGAGCTCGCAGCACGGGCCGAAGCTCCGCTCGCGCAAGCAGGGCGCCGCGATCCCGCTGACCGACGCCGACAAGCGGCTGCTGAACCTGATGCAGGGCTCGTTCCCGATCGCCACGCGGCCCTACCAGCACGTGGCCGGCGAGGCGGGAATCTCCGAGCGGGACGCGATCGACCGCGTCCAGGAGCTGATCGACGAGCGGATCATCCGCCAGGTCACGCCCATCTACGACACGCGCGCGCTCGGCTACAGCTCGATGCTGGTCGCCGCCAAGGTCGATCCGGAGAACCCGTGGCGGGCCGCGAACATCATCAACGAGCACCCCGGGGTCTCACACAACTACCTGCGCAACCACGAGTTCAACATCTGGTTCACGATCGCGACCGAGCCCGACTCGCCGCTCGGGCTCGAGGGCACACTCGACGTGCTCGCGCGGATCGCCGGCGCCGAGTCGATCCGCCAGCTGCCGACGCTGAAGCTGTTCAAGATCCGGATGGACCTGGAGATGGAAGGCTCGACCAAGGACCTCGCGCGCGCCGTCGAGGCCGCGCCGCCCGCCGAGATCGAGCGCCAGCCCTACGACGACTTCGACATCGCGGTGATCCGCGCGACCCAGGGCAACATGCCGGTCACCGAGGAGCCGTACGCGCCGGCGGCCGCGGAGCTCGGCGTCCCCCAGGAGGAGCTGCTCGCCCACTTGCAGGGGATGCAGGAGCGGCGGCTGCTGCGCCGCGTCGCCGCGATCCTGTTCCACCGCCGCGCCGGCTTCAGCGCCAACGGAATGGGAGTGTGGAAGGTCCCCGACGAGCGGGTCATGGAGCTCGGCCCGCTGATGGCGTCGTTCCGGGGGATCTCCCACTGCTACGAGCGCCCCACCTATGAGGACTGGCCCTACTCGGTCTTCACGATGGCCCACGGCCGCTCGAAGGAGGAGTGCGACGCGATTCTCGACTCGATCGCCGAGGAGACCGGGATCTCCGATCGCGCGACGCTCTACTCCTCGACCGAGTTCAAGAAGATCCGCCTGCTGTACTTCACCGAGGAATTCAGGGCCTGGGAACGCAAGCACGCGGGCGTGTGACCGCGCTTCCGTACACCACCGAGCGGTCCACCGAGCTCTACCACCGCGGGCTCGAGCTGATGCCGGGCGCGGTCAATTCACCCGTCCGCGCGATGCGCGCGATCGGCCGCGACCCGATCTTCGTCGCCCGCGGCGAGGGCTCGAGGATCTTCGACGTCGACGGCAACGAGTACATCGACTGGGTTTCCTCGTGGGGGCCGCTGATCGCCGGCCACGCCCACCCGGCCGTCGTCGACGCCGTCGCGTCGGCCGCTACTGACGGGACGACTTTCGGCGCTCCTACGAGGGGGAGGTGAAGCTCGCGGCCGTACGTGGCGTCTCGCATTCCGTCGGTCGAGATGCTGCGGATGACGTCGTCCGGGACCGAGGCGACGATGAGCGCGATCCGGCTCGCGCGCGCCGCGACCGGGCGCGAGATGGTGCTGAAGTTCGCCGGCGCCTACCACGGTCACGTCGACGGGCTGCTCGCCGAGGCGGGCTCGGGCCTCGCCACGCACGCGCTCCCGTCGAGCCCCGGCGTGCTCCCGGCGACCGCGGCGGCGACGGTGATCGTGCCCTGGAACGACCCCGAGGCGCTGGTCGCGGCGACCGAGCGGTTCGAGCTCGCCGCGATCCTGGCCGAGCCGGTGCCGGCGAACATGGGCGTTGTCCTCCCCGAGGACGGGTTCCTCGCGCTGCTGCGCGAGCGCGCCGACCGGACCGGCGCGCTGCTCGATGTTCGACGAGGTGATCACCGGGTTCCGCGTGTCCCGCGGCGGCGCCCAGGAGCGCTACGGGGTGATGCCCGACCTCACGATCTTGGGCAAGGTGATCGGCGGTGGGCTTCCGGCCGCCGCGTACGGGGGCGCGCGCGGTGCTGATGGAGCAGCTCGCGCCGTGCGGCCCGGTCTATCAGGCCGGAACGCTCGCGGGCAACCCGCTCGCGGTCGCCGCCGGGGTCGCGACCCTCGAGCTACTCGACCGGCCGCGTACACGAAGCTCGCGGCGGTCACGGATGCGCTCGCCATCGGGCTCCGTCAGGCGGCCGCGGAGGCCGATGTGCCGCTCCAGGTGCAGAGCGTGCCCGGGCTCGTGACGCCGTTCTTCACTATCGGAGCCGGTGCGCGACTACGCCGGCGCGGCGGCGTGTGACCTCGACGCCTACGGCGCCTGGTGCCGGGCGCTGCTCGAGCTCGGCGTGTTCCCGCCCGCCTCGCAGTTCGAGGCCTGGTTCCCGTCGCTCGTGCACACCGACGAGGACGTCGAGCGGACCGTCGACGCCGCCCGGACCGCGCTGGAGCGGCTGCCGTGAGCACCTTCGTCCTCTGCGACGTGCTCCGCGCGCACGGCGGCACGCTGGCCACGCACGTCCGCGATCCCGAGGCCGACGGTCACCCTGGGCCGCCCCAGAAGGCGGCCTCCGGCCCCCGCGCCGCCGGGCGCGAGGCGGAGTACGAGCTGCTGCTCGAGATGATCCTCGAGGGGTCGCTGCTGCACTACGGCTCGCCGCGGGTGATCCGCACCGCCGACCGCGACCTCGCGCTGCTGCTCGGCGACCAGCTCTACGCGATGGGGCTCGCCCGGCTCGCGGCGCTCGGGGACCTCGAATCGGTCGCCGTGCTCGCCGACGTGATCTCCCAGCTCGCCCAGGCCCACGCCGAGGGCGACGCCGCGCGGACCGGCGAGATCTGGGACCTCGGGGCGGTCGCGATCGGCTGGGGACAGGGCGAATTGCTCCACCGCGCGCCGATCTCCTACCACGGACGGCTCGTGACGGTCGTCTCGTTGTTGACGATAGCCTGTCCGGCCCTGTTCAATCCAGGATCCATAAGCCCCCGAACCCTTGCCTGACCGCAGAAAACCCAAGAAGTCCAAGTACACGCTCGACCGTGGGATTCCCGGCGCGTACGAGGGCGAGACGCTCACCCGCCGCCGGTTCATGGTCGGGGCGGCGAACGGTGCCGGGATGGTCGCCACCGCGGCGATCGCGCTGCCCGCGCTCGGGTTCGCGCTGGCGCCGGTGTTCAAGACCGGGCAGGACACCTGGCAGGCGATCGGCCCGCCGTCCGATTTCACCAACGACAACTACATCGCGAAGACGATCGTGATCACGCCGGGGATCGGCGAGGCGGGCAACTCGCTCGCGTACGTTCGGACCCGCAACCCCGCGATCGACACCGAGCCCGAGGACCAGTGGAATCACTGGATCGCGCTGTCGAGCCGGTGCATGCACCTCGGCTGCCCGGTCCGCTGGGTCGGCGCCGCGGAGCGGTTCATTTGCCCGTGCCACGGCGGCGTCTACAACCTCCGCGGACTGGTCGCGGGCGGCCCGCCCGTGCGGCCGCTGGACCGCTTCTACACGCGGCTGAACGCGGAGACCGGCCTGATCGAGCTTGGCCCGCGGTACTCGGTCAATTCCGAGCTGCGCCGCTTCTCGCCCCGCGACCCGGGCGAGCCGCTCGACGGCGTCGGCCAGTACCTCTACCCGGCTCGGTGGTCGACGCCGCCGCTGCCTAAGGGTTAGCCGATGCCGAAGCTGCCGATGCCCCCACTTCCGAAGGTCCTGCTGCCGAAGCCGAAGCGGCCCGGCGATGCCCCCGAGAACGGCCAGCTCGCCCCGCCCGCCGAGGCGGGCGCGACCGTCGTCGACTGGATCGACGAGCGCACGTCGCTGACGCAGCCGGTCCGGTGGACGCTGTTCCGCAAGGTCCCGCGCGGGACCAACTGGGCGTACACGCTCGGGTCCGCGACGTTGTTCGCGTTCCTCAGTCAGGCGATCACCGGCGTCTTCCTCGCGATGTACTACCGGCCGGACACCTCCGGCGGGGCGTACGAGTCGATCCGCAACATCAACGACAACGTCTTCCTCGGCCAGTTCGTGCACGCGATGCACAAGTGGGGCGCGTCGGTGATGATCATCCTGATCTTCCTGCACATGGGGCGGGTGTTCTTCTACGGCGCGTATAAGTACCCCCGTGAATTGACCTGGGTGATCGGCGTCGTGCTGCTGATCCTGACGTTGGTGATGGGCTTCACCGGCTACCTGCTGCCCTTCGACCAGCGCTCCTACTGGGCCTCGATCGTCGGCGTCAACATCAACTCCGGCGGCCCGCTGGTCGGGCCGTTCCTGTCGGACTTCCTGCGAGGCGGGAACGAGTTCGGCGCGACGACGCTGTCGCGGTTCTATGCGATCCACATGCTGCTCGTGCCGGGCATCATCATCGCGCTGATCGGCTTCCACATCTATCTCGTCACGAAGCTCGGGACGACCGCGCCGCCGTGGACGAAGCCCGAGCACGAGGATCCGTTGATCCAGGACATCGAGCGAGTGGAAGCGTGAGCGGAGGCATCAGGCCGTGAACAAGGCAGAGAAGGAGGCCTATCTCCGCGAATACTCGATCCTGAAGAACGAGGGCCACCCGTTCTTCCCGTACGCGGTCGCGAAGGACGGGACGATGGCCGCGATCGTCCTGATCGTGATCATCCTGCTCGCGTTGATGTTCGGCGCCGAGCTCGGGCCGAAGGTCGATCCGACGACCACCACCTACGTGCCCCGGCCGGACTGGTACTTCTTCTTCCTGTTCGAGGTTCTGCGGGTGATGAAGAACGTGCCGAAGTTCACGCCGATGGCGACGATCGGCGTGCCCACGATCTGCATGATCCTGCTGTTCCTGCTGCCGTTCTACGACCGTGGCGCCGAGCGGCGGATCGAGCGCCGGCCGATCGCGCTGGCGGCCGGAATCGCGACGATCGCGGCGATGGCCTACCTGACCTACAGTGGCGCCAATACCGGCTCCCCGAACAGCGTCGACATGAAGCCGCCGTCGAATCTGACGGCCGCGCAGCTCGGGGTGTTTGAGCGCGGCAAGCTGGTCGTCGGCCAGTCCGGCTGCCTCGCGTGCCATGTGATCGGCGACAACGGCAACAACGGACCAGGGCCAAACCTGACCCACATCGGCGCGCTCGTGCCCTCGGCGGCGATCGCGTCGACGCTGATCAACCCGACGCCGCCGATGCCCTCGTTCAAGAATCTTCCCAAGCAGAAGTTCGCCGACCTCGTAGGCTTCCTCTCAGAGCTCCAGTAGGCAAACGGCTCCCATGACGGCGACCGGGACCCTCGAGGAGGCACAGGTACGCGCCATGTTCGATCGGATCGCGGGTCTTTACGACCTGATGAACTCCGTGATGACCGCTGGGCTGCACCACCGCTGGCGCTCGCGCGCCGCCGACCTGGCCGCGGTCCCGGCCGACGGCCGTGCTCTGGACGTGGCGAGCGGGACCGGCGACCTCGCGTTCGAGCTCGCCGGGCGGATGGGCCCGGATGGCGAGGTCGTGGGGACGGACTTCTCAGAGCGGATGCTCGAGCTGGCACGGGAGAAGGCGGCCGGTCGAGGCGGGTCTGAGCCCGGCGCGCCGGTGCGCTTCGAGGTGGCGAACGCGCTGTCGCTGCCCTATGAAGACTGCTCGTTCGACGCCGCGACCGTCGGGTTCGGAGCTCGGAACTTTTCGGATCTGTCGCGTGGGCTCTCTGAGATGGCGCGAGTCGTGCGGCCCGATGGGCGGGTCGTGGTTCTGGAGATCACGACCCCGACGCGCCCGCCGCTGTCGCACTTCTTCGAGCTGTGGTTCGACCGGATCGTCCCGGCGTTGGGTCGGCTTGCAGGCGACGCTGCGGCGTACAACTACCTGCCGCTGTCGGTGCGGCGCTTCCCCGGACCCAGGGAGCTCGCCGAGCTGATGTGGCGCTCGGGGATGCGCCGGGTTCGCTACCTGCTGACCGCGGGCGGGATCATCGCCCTGCACGTCGGGGAGGTCGGGCCGCGATGAGCATCGGCGGCGCGGTCCAGGCGGTCGTCAATCTCGGCGGTGAGCCGGTGCTGAGCCTGCTCGACCGCGTCGAGCGGCGGATGGCCGAGCTCGCCGGCGGCCACGGGTCGCTGCTCGCCCGCTACGCCGGGGAGACGATTGCGGCCGGCGGCAAGCGGCTGCGGCCGCTGCTCGTCGGGCTCGCGGCCGGCGCGCCGCCTCCCGAGAGCGACGGGCTGGTGCACGCGGCCGTCGCGGTCGAGCTCGTGCACGCGGCGACGCTCGTTCACGACGACGTGCTCGACGGCTCCTCGCTTCGCCGTGGGCAGCCGACGGTGTTCGCGGCCGGCGGCCGCAGCCTGGCGACCGCCACCGGCGACCTGCTGTTCTCGCGCGCGTTCGCCGAGCTCGTGGAGGCGGGGTCGGTGTCGTCGGTCCGGGTGCTGTCACGCGCCTCGAGCGAGCTCGCCGAGGGCGAGCTGATGCAGCGCGCCGACGCGTTCGACACAGGGATCTCGATCGAGCGGTATCTGGAGCGGAGCCGGCTGAAGACCGCAGTGCTGTTCCGCGCCGCGTGCGAGCTCGGAGCGCTCGAGGTCGACGGCGCGGTCGAGCCGCTCGGGCGCTTCGGCGAGCAGATCGGGATGGCCTTCCAGATCCTCGACGACGTGCTCGACATCATCGGCCCGCCCGAGCGGACCGGCAAGCCGCGGGGCGCCGACGTGCTCGACGGCACGGTGACGCTCCCGATGATCCTCGCGCGCGACGCTTCTCCGGGGCTCGCCTCGTTGGACCTGCGGGCGATTCGGACACCGACCGAAGCCGCCGCTGTGTGCGACCAGATCGCCGCCACCGGCGCGACCGACGCGACCCGGGGGCACGCGCTCGAGCTGGTCTCTGCGGCGAAGGCCGAGCTCCCGCCGCTGCCAGGGCGACAGCGCGCGGCGCTCGAGCTCGTCGCCGACGGCGTCGTCGAGCGATACGCCTAGGGACGTAACCCTAGAAGTCTTCGGGCAGGACCAGGTCGGCCTCGAGCGCGCGCACGAAGCGCTCGATCTCGTCGGCCATGTTCGCCTGCGCGAGCCGGTGCAGGTCGTCGAGCAGATCGGCGAGCCCGTCCTCGAGCCGATCCTCGAGGTCCTCGATCTCGACCTGTCCGTAGATCCCGTCCTCGCGCCACTCGCAGTTGGGGCAGCTCAGCGTGAGCTCCCAGTGCTCGTCGTCGGTCTCGGTCCACGTGACCGGCTGGACGAGCGTCGAGTCGCAGCCGGGGCAGATGTGCAGCGGACGGGTCTCCTGCTCAGCCGCCTCATCCTCGAAGCGGACCACCTCGATCTTCCTGCCGCTCGGCAGGACGATCCGGTGAACTGAGTGGTGGTTGGTGTTGGTGTGTTCGTCCACGGATACTGCTCCCGACACGCGCTGTATCGGCGTCCTGCCCGCGGACCTTGAGAGGATTCTTCGCCCAATCTTCGGCCGGGCATTCGCCCGATGTTCGGCAGGCTGTAACCTTGGGTTGTCCTCATCGGAGGAGCGAGAAATGTTTCGAAATCCCCTCATTGATGCCATCGTCGTTCTTCTGGTCGTGCTGCTGATCTTCGGCCCGAAGCGCCTGCCCGGGCTGGGCAAGTCCCTGGGTCACGGGATGCGCGAGTTCAAGGACGGCATCACCGGCAGCTCGAAGCCCGACGACGCGGAGGAGGAGCAGCAGCCGCAGCAGCCGCAGCTGACGCAGGCGACTGCGGCCCCCGCCGCTCAGGACGCGACCGCTCCCGCACAGCCTGCCGCGGAGCCCGCGCCGGCTCGCAAGGTCGGCTCGGCGGAGCGCCGCTCCTAGCCCGCCGCGGGGGCTTCGGCGTGTCGAAGGTCCTTCGCCCCATCGGGCACGGCGATCGCCTGAGCATCGTCGACCACCTCGATGAGCTCCGCTCGCGGCTGATCATCTGCCTGATCGCGCTGCTGGTCGCCTTCGGGGTCTGCTTCTGGCAGAACAACCCACTGCTGAGCGTGCTGAACCGGGCGCTGCCGCACGTGTCGACGGTCGCCGGCGGCCAGCACGGCCTCGCGTCGCTGCGGAATCGGTCGGTGTCGGAGCGTCAGGGGCTGCTGAAGATGAAGGAGGGCGCGAACGAGCTCGCCGCCTCGTCCCGGCTCTCGGCCACCGACCGCGCGTCGGCGGGGCTGATCGCAGCGGGCGCCGCGCAGGCAGCCGCCAACCTCCCGAAGGACGCGACCACTCAGGAGAAGCCGATCACGATCGGGGTCGGCGAACCGTTCACGACGACCCTGACGGTGGCCGCCTACTTCGCGCTGCTGTTCGCGTTACCAGTACTGATCTACCAGGGCTACGCGTTCGTGATCCCAGCGCTGAACAAGCAGGAGCGCCGCGTGGCGTTGCCGCTGATGGCGATCGCGCCGATCCTGTTCATGAGCGGCGTCATCTTCTCGTACTTCATCGTGCTGCCGCCGGCGGTCCACTTCTTACAGGGCTACAACGCCGACCACTTCGACGTGCTCGTACAGGCGAAGTCCTACTACACGTTCGAGATCATCACGATGCTCGCGATCGGGCTCGCGTTCCAGTTACCGCTTGGCCTGCTCGCGCTGCACCGGATCGGGGTCATCGATGGTCAAACCCTGACCAGGCACTGGCGCTACGCTCTGGTCATAATCGCGGTGATCGCCGCGGCGATGCCGGGGGCCGACCCCGTGACGACAGCGCTCGAGACGGCACCCCTCGTAATCCTCTATCTCGCCAGCATCGTGATGCTCAAGATCGCCGACCGCCGCACCGCCGCCCGTGAGGCCCGTGAGGCCGCCGAGATGGCTGAGATGGACTCATCAGACTACGGCGGCAGCGGACTGGATCCGACCTAGAGATGCTGTTCGACCTCCGCGGCAAGGGCCGCCGCCGCACCGTCCAGGCCGTTTACCTCGGCCTCGCGATCGTGCTCGGTCTCGGCCTGGTCCTGTTCGGCGTCGGCGCCGGCAACGGCAACGGCGGCCTGCTGAACGCGTTCAGCGGCAACGGCTCCGGCAACCAGAGCGCAGTCGTCAGCCAGGCCGAGAAGACCGCGCTCAACCAGATCAAGGCCAACCCCAACAACCCCGCCGCGTGGTCGGCGCTGGAGCAGGCCCGCTGGACTTCGGCGCAGCAGAACGGCACCACCTCGGCCACCGGCGCCGCGTCCTACAACGCCACCGGCAAGAAGAAGCTCGCCCAGACCACCCAGGCGTGGCAGAAGTACGTGTCGCTGACAAAGACCCCGGATCCGAACCTCGCCGTGCTCGCCGCCCGCGCCTACGCGGCCCAGGGCAACTACGGCGGCGCGGCGGGCGCGTGGGAGCTCGAGTCCGCCTCCAGCCCCAGCTCGGCCAAGGGATACGAATGCCTGGCGGTCTCCGCCTACGCCGCCAAGCAAACCCGCAAGGGCGACCTCGCGATGGCGAAGGCGGTGGACCTGGTTCCGAAGGCTCAGCGCGCCCTGCTGAAGACCCAGATCCAGTCGGCGAAGACGAACCCGGCGATCGCCCAGCAGTGCTGAGCGAGTTCGGGGCGCCGCGGGTTGGCGATCATCGGGCGGTCGCGGGCCGCTGAACGACTCGGCGCCCGCGAGGATCCGACGGCTAACATCGACCGATCCCCGGGCCGTTAGCTCAATTGGCAGAGCAGGGGACTCTTAATCCCAAGGTTGGAGGTTCGATTCCTCCACGGCCCACTTTGCCCGGATCGTGACCGACATTTCGAGCCCACCGCCGGGCCGCGGGCGGGCGGTGATCGTGGTGTTGTGGGCGCGGGCGATCGCGCTGGCGATCGAGAGGCCGAGCCCTACGCCGCCGGGGTGGTTGAGACGCTGCGTGGCGCGGGCGAACGGCTCGAACAGGGTCGGGATCCGCTCCGCGGGGACGTTGGCCCCGGTGTTGGCGATCTCGAACACGGCGCCGTCGGTTTGCTGGATCGTGCGAAGTCCGATCCAGCCCCCCGGGTTGTTGTGCCGTACGGCGTTCTCGACAAGGTTGGCGATCATGCGCTCGAGCAGCACCCGGTCGCCGCGTGTCCGCGCCGGCTCGAGCATGGCGTCGACCCTGATGTGGCGCCGATCGATTTCTGCGCGGGTGGTGTCGAGCGCGTCCTCGGTGGCGGTGGCCAGGTCGATCGCTTCGTGGGCTGTCGGGCCGAGCTCGCTGGTGGCGAGCGTCAGGAGCGCCTCGACGGTCGCTTCGGCCCGCTCGACCGACCGCTTGACCCGCGCCCCCATCGCCTCGAGCTGATCGGGCGTCCTCGTCGGCTTGGACAGCGTGACCTCGATCGCCGTTCGCATCGCGGTGAGCGGCGTGCGCAGCTCGTGCGCCGCGTTGGCCACGAACCGCTTCTGGCTGGTGAACGCGGCGTCGAGCCGCTCGAGCATCACGTCGAAGGTATCGGCCAGCTGCTTGAGCTCGTCGTCGGGGCCGGTGAGCGCGAGGCGCTGACCGAGCCGTAGGTCGGAAGCCTGTTTCGCGGCCTCGGTGATCGCGCGTACCGGCCTCAGCGCCCGCCCGGAGGCGAGCCAGCCGAGGCCGGCCGCGATGATCGTCAGGATCCCGAGCCCAATCGCTGAAGCGATCCGCAGGGCGGCCAGCGCGTCCCCGCGCGCCTTGGGGCCGGCTCCGGCGATTTCGATCACGTGGTTGCATTTGGCGATCAGTGACGGAGATGTGGGCAGGGGCTTACACAGTCCCAGCAGCGCCCGCTCCTGCGGCGCGAGCAGCTTGGGCGGAGGCGCCGGGCGAGGCAGCAGCACCGCGGCCGCCAACGTGTAGGTCAGCGCCAACAGCACGACGCCGACCACCAAGAAAAGGGCGGCGTAGAAGACGGCAAGCCGGGCTGCGCATTCCCCGCGGTCAGAGCCGCCGCACGCCGACGGAGAGGCCGGCGGGGGTCATCGCAGGCGGTAGCCGGCGCCGAGTACCGTTTCGATCACCCCGGGCTCGCCGAGCTTGCGACGCAAACGCGTGAGCGTCACCACCACCGTGCGCGTGAACGGGTCGGCGTTCTCGTCCCACACCCGCTCGAGCAGTTCCTCGGCGCTGACCACGGCGCCCTCGGCCGCGAGCAGCACCTCGAGCACGCCTAGCTCCTTACGCGTCAACGAAAGTTCCCGCCCCGCCCGGGTCGCGCGCCGCCGCGCCCTATCGAGCGCCAAATCGCCCCAGACCAGGACGGGCGGCCCGGCCGGCGCGCGCCGGGCCAAAGCATGGACCCGAGCGACCAGCTCCTCGAACGCGAACGGCTTGGGCAGATAGTCGTCGGCCCCCAGGTTAAGACCCTCAACGCGATCGCCGATCGCCGCCGCCGCGGTCAGCATCAAGATCCGCGCCTCCGACCCGCGCTCGCGCAGCGCCACGCAAACCGCGTCGCCGTGCACGCCCGGCAGGTCGCGGTCCAGCACGATCACGTCGTAGCGATACACCAGACCCTTCTGCAGCGCGGCCTCTCCGTCGTGCGCGAGGTCGGTCGCGATCCCGCGATCGCGCAACCCATCGGCGATGTCGCAGGCGAGCTCGGCGTGATCCTCGATCACCAGCACGCGCACTCGGACATCGTGCACCACCGCAGATCACAACGCCATCACACGCAGCGACCTTTCAGCGCTTCCCCGGTCAGCGCTGGGGTGTTGCACTCGTGTGACCCCCGGCGGCGTACAACCCTCGGACCATGACTCTCACGCCGCCACCAACTCCTCGCCGCCATTGCGCTGGCCGCCCTGCTCGCCGGCTGCGGCGGCTCGAACTCGCCAGAGCTCCAGCCGGCGGTCACCTAACCCCAACTCAGTTTCGGCAGGACGCGCTGAACTTCGCCACCTGCATGCGCTCGCACGGGGTGCCCAACTTCCCCGACCCGACAACCTCGCCCCGCGAATTCAAGTTCTTGCTCAGCCCGAGCTCCGGTGCAACCCGCGGTCACCCGCGTTCCAGCCGGCGGCAACGACCTGCCAGCACTTG
The DNA here is from genome assembly GCA_963770735.1 of uncultured Solirubrobacterales bacterium. Lineage (GTDB taxonomy): Bacteria > Actinomycetota > Thermoleophilia > Solirubrobacterales > Solirubrobacteraceae > Palsa-465. The sequence goes on from CAVYRB010000006.1 coordinate 63,337, forward strand.
CTGCCGGGCGGCGGCCCACCCAACCAGAGTCCGGCGCACAGCCAAGCTCAGATCACCGCGCTGCTGGCGTTCGCCAGCTGCCTGCGCAGCCACGGCTTCCCGAGCTTCCCCGATCCGACCAGCACTGGCCAGCTGACCCACGAGATGCTCGCCAACGCAGGGATAAACCTGCATCAGCCCGCGGTGCCGCAAGCCGCCGACGCGTGCGTCAGCGTCACCCACGGGGTAATCACCAAGGCCACCGTGGCCCGCTTCGTCGCCGGACAATAAGGCGTCGATTCGCGACGCACCACCGTGCGGCGCCGGCCAGCTGGCCCGATCAACATCACCTCGCTAGACCCCTACGTCAGTTCCGGCTCGCCAGTACTCGATAGCCCGTCCCACGACCAGCGCGGGATCCTGAGGCCGCTCGGCACGTCGTCCGCGGAGCGGTGGTAGCGCGACATGGTGGTTGTCGTGGCCCAGGCGAAGTATCTGTGGAGCGTCTCGCGCAGTGGGTCGTCTGCGCCGATCCTGACATCGTCCATCGCCTGGTCGAAGCACGCGATCGCGCGCCGATCCATCTCGTCATGAGGTCCGTTGCCGCTATGCAACCGGACCACAGAGCTCTCACTCCCATACGCGGACGAGTAGGCCGCCGGCCCGCCGAGCGCCTCGGCCCAGTAGGCGGCGAGGCGCTCCGAATGGTCGGGGCGGAAGCCGTGACTGAACGCGTGGCTCACCACCTCGTCGGCCATCACGCGGGTGTGCCACGCGTGGGCGAGACTCGACAGTCCGTCAGACCCGCCGACCGCCTCGTAGACCGTACCCATCGCGCCGCCGAGGATACGAGACGACCGTGCTCCCTTCTTCCGCGCCCGCGCCCGCGCCCGCGTCGGCAACGGCCTCCGAGGTGTCGCTGAAGCGTCGCTGACTCGGCGCCGCCAACGGCAAGATCTAGGGCGCGGTCGACCCCTGCCCGGGGAAGAACGGCCACTCCTCGAAATGCCGACACCGACCGCCGACGGAGAGTGTGATGATCCAGAGATCGCGGTAGATGCGTTGTGGCGGGTCGCGGTACACGATTTCGAGGCGGGCCACGGCCGTGTCATCTTGCGCCGCGACGATCTCGGATGTGAGCGTGAAGATCTCGTCCGGTCCCTCGCGTTCGTCCTCCCAGAACCGTGCGATCGCTCCGAGTCCGACAATCGGCTCGTCGAACGGCGCTGCCTGATAGGTCGCGTCATCGGTGAACAGCTCGCGGAGAGGCTCGATCCCCGCCGTGCGCCAGGCGGATTCGTAGGCAGCAATCCACGCGCCGAACCGGTCGCCCATGATGTCGACTCTAACCACCCGTCAGGAGGTTGCGATTCCTCCACGGCCCATAGAAGAACCACTGCATACTCGGCGGTGCTGGTCGTGGCTTCCGGGCGGGTCGACGCCCAATGCGATGAACCGGGTCAGCCGGTGCGACGGTGGCGCGCGCGATCGAGGATCAGCCTGATGACACCGATCGTGAGGTCGGGGTCGTTGAGCTCGACGTAGTGATTGCTGCCGGTCGCAAATATGTGCGGGGTGAGCGGCTCGAGAGTACGAGCGACCCCGCGTGAAAGTTCGAGACGTCCGTTCCGTTGATTGGGTTGGTGTTCCGCCGCTGTTCTCGCTGGCTTCGCGCAGGCCCGTTGGATTCGTCACACGCGCGCGTTCGGGTCCTCGGGCCCCTCGCCTGCGTGGCAGCGGTGGTTATGGTCCCGAGCGCCGCAACTGCGGCGCCCGTCGGCTCGTCCTTCTCATGCCGCGCGAGCGCGGCCCGGGTGGCCTTGAGCGGACTGCCCGTGATCGAGCCGTTTGTCGCCAACAGCCCTGATGCCCCCTGCGCGACCGATAGCAACAACGTACTCACCCCGACCACGATTGGTCCGATAGCTGCCAACGCCGTCAACGTGAACACCGACCAGACGCCCAGGACGCTGGGCTCGGCGGATCTTGTCGACGGCGATCACGCGACAGCGTCGTCGACCGTCACCAACCCCACTGTCACGCTGGGAGCCCTTGCCGTGCACGCCGACGTGCTCGCGGCTGCGGCAACGTATACGTGCCGGAGCGGGGCACCGGTCGCGTCGAGCTCCGGCGAGGTGGTTGGCCTCACCGTGAACGGGCAGTCGATGACGATCCCGCAGGGGACGAACCAGACGATCCCACTAGGCCCGCTAGGAACCCTGGTGCTGAACCAGGTCGACACCAGTGAGGCGGGGCGCATCACAAGACGTGCAGTGCTGTTGACGACCCCGCTGGGAACCGTCGTCATCAGCGAGGCGACCGCCGACATCTCCGGTAATCCGTGTGCTGTGACGCCGGCGCGGCCGGCACCACCCCGGGCTCCGCGTCCGGCTCCCCGGCCGCCGGCTCCACCTCGGGCTCCGGCTCCAGGGCCGCCACGGCTAATCGTGCTCCCGCCGGCCGTCGGACGACTGATCGCGCTTCACGCGTGTGTTCGCGGGCGGTTCATCGCCAGGGTCATCGGCCACGAGATCCGGACCGTGACATTCTCGCTCGATGGCGGGCATCGCGCGACCGTGCGCGGGGCGCCCTTCCAGACCTCGGTACAGGCCTCGCCTGGACGACACCTCCTACTTGCGCGCGTGCGCTTCCTCAAAGCGACCCACGCGCCGACGCGGACCTTACGGCTGAGGTTTACCGGCTGCAGTCCGGTACCGCCGGCCTTCACCGGCTGAACAATGAGCCGCCTGCGCGCCGGGACGGCCTGCGTAGCTGCGGCCGCCGCGTGCCTTCTGGTCTGCGCAGCCCCCGGGGGCGCGACAACGATCCCGCACGACCACGCTCTCTCCAACGAGGCGACGTTCACGCGCTGGGCCTACGTCGCACGGATCGGAGCGATCTACAGGGCACCGACCACGCGGTCGGCCCGCGTCGCAAAACTGCATTGGCTGACGGAGGACTCGTTCCCCGAGGTTTACCTACTGCTACGCGCGCACTGGGATTCTGATCGAAGGGAGTGGGTGCGGCTTCGGATCCCGATGCGGCCCAACGGCAGCACCGGCTGGGTTCAACGTAAGGACCTCGGGCCGTTCCACCTCACACACATGCAGATCGTGGTGGACCGCCAGCGGGTTCGGATGTCAGTCCGGCGCGAAGGCCGCCAGATCTGGAGCGCGCCGGTTGCCGTCGGCAAGGCGAGCACCCCAACGCCGGCCGGGCGCTTCTGGATCCGCGAGGCGTTTCCGATCGACGACCCGCAATCGGGCTACTGGCCCTACGCCTTCGGCACCAGCGACTACTCGACCCTCACGGACTGGCCAGGCGGAGGCGTAGTCGGTATCCATGGCCCCTACTACGAACCACAGGACATCCCGGGATACGTCTCACACGGTTGCATCCGACTCCATGTGTCCGACGACGCGTGGTTGGCCCGCCACGTCGGCGTCGGAACCCCGTTGCTGATCCTCTGACGCCCCCGGTCTCGCCGGATTACGCCTGAAGCAGTCGTGTCGGCGCCGTGGCCGGGAACTGCTTCCGCGGCCGTGCCGGAGTCGCTGGCCGGTCAGATGATCGACCGACCAGCGCGTAAGCAGCTCCGACTCAGGGGTAGTGCGGCAGCACGATTGGTGTCCCGGTGCGGGCGCAGGTCGCGGCGACCAACAGTTGTGCGTCCTCGCCTGGGAGGCCGGCGAGCGGATCGGCCGGCGGGTTCGCGATGTCCACCTCGTACCCGTTCTCCTTCCTGACCGGGCCGACGACGAACGGAATGGCCGTCCACCGTGGCGGCGAGACTCTCGGCCGGCGCGTCTCCGACCGGGTCGGTGACGTTCAGGGTGTTTGGGCCGCGATCGACTCCGCCGAGTTCGTGCACGTCGGGCGGCAGGATGGTGTGGACCGCGACGGTCAACGGCAACGGCACCTATAGCCCGTCGACCGCGTTCACACCCTCGCAGGCCGGCGACTACTGGTGGTAGCCAGCTATGTCGGCGATGGCTTGAACAGGCCTGCCGCCACGGCCTGCGGCACCACGATGCCCAAGACGGCGGTGACCTAGCCCCACGCGCCGCGCGTTCAGCTGATCTCCTGCATGTCGTTGCGGACGCTCAGGCCGGAGTTACACCCAGACTCGGTGCTCAGAGCTCGGCGAGCGCTGCCAACGCGGCCGTTTGGCCGGAGCGGATCGCCCCGTCCATATACCCGGGCCACTGTGCGGACGCGTCCGAGCTCGCATAGTGAAGGCGTCCGATCGGCTCTGTCAGCGGGTCGTTCAGCGAGGTGAGCACGCCGGGTGGGTTGAAGCTCCCGTAGGCGCCGCGGGTGAACGGCTCAAGCGCCCACATCATGTCGACGTAGCCGATCGGGGTAAGTGCCTGCGAGCCGAAGTAGCGGGCAAGGCACGCGAGCGCGGCCTGCCGGCGCGCGGCCGGCGACGCGCCGTAGAACGCGCGGCTGTCGTTCCCTTCCATGAAACCGACTAGCACCCCCGGATTTCCGTCAGGCGGGGAGTTGTCGTAGGTGATCCGGATCGGCCCGACCTCGGAGGTGGCGGAGCCATTGAGTCCCTGCTCGCGCCAGAACGGCCGCGAGTAGATCGCGTTGAGCTTGAGCACCGACCCCATCGGCTCGCGCTGCAGGAGCTGGTCGACGGGCGGCGGAAGCGGCGGGTCAAAAGTGATCCGGCCGAGCAGCGTCTTGGGCATCGTGAGGATCGCCCGGCGGGCGTGGAACGTTTCGCTGTCGGAGTGGAGCGCCACGCCGGCCCCGATCTGGTCTACCGCCCGCACGGCGACCCCGAAATGGACGGCCCGCCCAAGGCGGGCGGCAAGCTTCTCGGACAGCTGCTGCGGCCCGCCAACGAACCGCAGGCTCTGCGCCGAGCCAATCAGTGTGTTGAAGTCGCCTCCGACCCCAGAAATCGATTGGAGCAGGTCAAGCAGCGAGATCTGCTCGGCCTCCTCGCCGTACACGCCACGGATTGCGAGCTGTGTCAGATTCTGCGCCTCGGCCGTACGGAGGTTCTGGCTGATCCACGTTTGGATCGTCTCTTGATCCCACGTTCCGGCCTGCGGGGCGGTCCACGGCTTGTCTCCGGGTACAGAAGCCGCCATCCGGTTGAACTCCTGGATCGCCACCTCGAGCTCGACCAGCGAAGCCGGATTGGCCGGCGGGATGTCACCGCTGTAGGTCTGCAGCTGCCCCTGGGCGTTGTAGTAGACACTGTTGCCGTTGGTGTACGTGTCGAAGATCGCAACCCCGAGCTCCTTCGCCAGACCGAGGACCTTGTCCTGGCCCGGCCCCGCCCACTCGCCGCCCAGCTCGGCCACCTTGCCGGGCGCCAGCGGGTGATCGAAGTTGCGCCCACCCACCCGCTGTCGTGCCTCGAGGACCACCACCGACCGACCCGCCGCGTGCACCGCAGTAGCGGCGTTGAGTCCAGCCAGGCCAGCGCCCACGACGGCGACGTCGTAGAGCTTCGGGCGGGGCGCGCGGTGCCGCCGGCGCGTCGCGGCCGCCGCGTCCGCCTCGCCTAGCCCGCCGGCGGCTGCCGCGGCCAGCCCGCCGGCGATCAGCTCGCGCCGCCTCAGGCCTCCTCCGGTCACGGGGCACAAACTAGCGCGGAGGAGCGGCGTCGAGCGTCATGCGCCGGGCCACCGCCGATCGTGCGCGATTCACAAATCGCTCACGGAGCAGACAACGCCGCCTCTCACGCCGCGACGCGAACCTCACCCGGCTGAACGAGGGAAGTCCCGCGCCCGAAAGCGGCCATCTCGCGCAGGCTCGCTTCGAACGCCGAGGTCGGCTGCTCGGAACCGCGCGAGGGCTTCACCGTCGCCCAGTGCCAGGGAATCCGGGCGCAACTGCTGAAGGAGGTGTCGATGGTCGCCGAGGTGCAGCAATATTTCGGCCCACTCGGGCTGCAGCAGCCATTCGGCGCCACGGGCGTGGCCGCGCTGGCGAACGTGACCGACATCGCCCAGCAGATCAAGGACGCCGTGCAGCCGCCTCCCGCGGACAACACGACCTCGACGACCCTCTCCATGATCGGCCAGATCCTCTTTCCCACGCCGACAACCCCGTACCCAGGGGCCTTCTCCGCTCTGTCGGCCGCGTTCTCGTTGGCCGGCTACTTCACAAAGCAAGACGGGTCGCCCAATCTCATCGGCCCGCAGGTAACGACCGCGGCCAGCAAGCTCGGAGTCGAGCTTGCGGACCGCTACCAACGGGCGGGCGACAACTTCGACGACCTCGGCCGGCTGATCGTCAGCGACTACGGCAAGCTGACCGTCGTCGCGAGCAAGGTCAACGCCAAGCCCGGTCCCGGGGAGTTCGACTGGCGCCTGGGCAACGTGGGCCGGCTTCGGGACGCGCTGATCCGAGCCGCCAAGGAGACGATCTACGAACGCCTCCTCCCGCTCGCCTACCCCAATATGTACAAGCTCGGCGGTTGGGCAAACGCGCGCGACTGGTGGTGCTACGTGCCGTGGCCCTATCCCGACAGGTACCTCTTTCGCAGTCAGGCCGACAGCGCCCAGTTCGTCGCGCGGTACCCCGCGGCTACGACCGTTGCCGTGGCCAAAGCGAGCTATCAGGACAGCGGCGGCGACGCCTACGTGCCCGGCATCCCCGCCTCGATCGCCGACCAGCTGTTCAAGCCGATCGCCCAGGACGGACTCGGCCTCAACAAGCTCCAGTTCTACTCGCCGCGCAACGGATTCCGCTTCGTCTCGCTGGACGGGCTTCGCCAGGTGTCCGGCATCGCTCCAAATTGCGCTGAAGTGCCCGATCCGCCTGGAAACGGACACTAGCCGCACCCCACGGCGGTCCGTCCTGCTCACGAGCGAACTCGGCGCCGACGCACAAGGAGCCGACCGATCCCACGGAGGGAGGCGGCTCGCTTAGGCTTCCCCGGACGCCGGGCCGACCGGCCTAGATCCCCGCGAAGGGAGCGAAAGCGAACATGTACGTCTCCGAGTTCACGTTGCACGCCAAGGCCGGCCACTTCGACGAGGTGGCGGATCTCTACTCGAACTTCGCCGCCGAGTTCCTGATCGGACATCCCGCGCTCCAGACCGTGCTCGTGGTGGGCGACGAGGGCAGTGGCGTCGTGCGCGGGATCGGCGTGTTCAACGACCGCCGGGACGCCGACCAGGTGAACAGCGATCCGCAGTTCGCGAGCTTCAACGACCGCATAGCGCCGCTGCTGGCCGTCCCGTCGGAGCGTGTGGAGCTTCGGCTGCTGCACAATTACACGCGCTGAGGCATTCGCCGCGCCCAGCGCTCCGCAGGAGCGCCGGTCTCACCGGATCTGTCATTCTCTGCCGGGCGGGCTTCGTCACAAGGAGCCAGGGGATGGCAGAGTCGTTTCCCGAGCGAGGGCCGATGCGCTACCGACGCTATCGGCAGCTCGTCATGGCGAACGGCCTGTCGAGTCTCGGGAGCGGCATTCAGGCCGTGGCCGTTGGCTACCTGGCGTTCGAGCTGACCCGAAGTTCCAGCGACGTCGGGCTGCTCGCGTTCCTCGCCCTGGCCCCGGCGGCTCTCCTCTCGGAGGTGGGCGGAAAGCTCGCCGTGGCATTCGGACCCCGCCGGCTGGGAACGACGGTGTACGTGCTGCGCGCGTTGCCGTGGGCAGCGATCGCCGTGATCGACGCGGTCGGCACCGTCACTTTTGCCGACCTGGTGATCGCGACGGCGATCGGGGGAGTTCTTGGTGCATTCTCCGGGGTCACCGTCCCGGATCTGATCCCGACGACGGTGCCGGAGGAGATCCGTGACCGTGCGATCGCGCTTGAAGGGTCGTTCGGGAACCTGGCGCGCCTGATCGGCCCGTTGCTCGGCGGGGCCCTGTTCGCCGCGTTCGGCGCGCTGCCGTGCTTCGCCGCGAATGCTGTGAGTTACCTACCGGTGGCCGCGGCCCTGTATTGGACGCCGCCGGCGCCAGAGTACGTCAAGGCTCGGATCGCGCGGCGGTCCACACCGGCCGTGCGGCTTCGCGGGATCCTTCAACGAAGGGATCTGCGCTACCTGTTCGTGACCGTCGTCGTCTTCTCCGCGTTCGCCCGGTCACTGCAATGGCTCCTACCAGTGGTGGCACGCCACTACAGCGTCAGCGCGCGGCTGCTTGGTGAGCTGCTGGCGACAGCCGCCGCCGGATCGCTCATCGCCTCGGTCGGACTCTCCCAGCTCGAGCGTCGGGACCTATCAAAGCACCACCTGATAGCGGTGGCGCTAACCGGCGCCGGCATCTGCATCCTCGTGATCGCGGCGCTGCCTCCGCTCCCGGTGGTCTTCCCGGTGCTGACGTGTCTCAGCGTTCTGCTCGGTGTGGTGGCCGCCGTTGCGTTGTCGTGGCTGCAGCTGGGCACCTCGTCGCCACGGCTCAAGAGCCGGCTGGTCGGTCTCTATTTCGCGGTCGCTGCGGCCAGCCTTGCGCTCGGGAGCCTCGGACTCGGCGCCGCGATCGATCACCTCGGGCTCACCGCGGCCCTCGGTACCTACGGCGTCCTGGTCGCGGCGGTCGGAGCCTGGCGACTCATGTCTGATTCGCCGCTGAAGGGGGTCCGGCCGCTCGCGTGAGCGCCGGCCCCGGGGGTTAGGCGCTCCGCTTCGGCGTTGTGATCGGACACCAACGGCCCGGGACCAACCCGTACCCGTGGGCGAACTTTGGCAATTTGCTTCCGAAGGTGAGAAGTAAATCGCCAAAGTTCGCACTGGGCCCAGGGACATGGTGTGCGCTGCCCACAACCGAGGGGTTCTGCGACGCCGTCCACGATCTCCATTGCTCCTCGTCGTCCTACCGGCTCCCCCGGTCTCCGGTTACAAGAGCCTGGATCGGACCGTCGGTCCGAGTCCAGCACGGTCCACTCGGCGCGCGTGCGCTACGAGCGGCGCCGGGAACGGAGCGGTGCGACGATCCGCTGATGCCCGCTCACTGGCTGAAGGCTGTAGGACACGCGCGCGGCCCGCTCCCCGCGCGCTGGATCGAGGAGGGACGAACGAGTGTTCTGCGGGAGGGTGGTTTCCCGCGCCGCCCGCGCGTGAAGGAGGAGGACCGGCTCGTCCTCTACGCGAGCGTTTGGCGACGGGTCTTCGGCGTCGTGGTGGCGGTCGGGGAGGCCCACCGAGTCGAGCACCCGCGGTGGCCGTGGCGGATCGCCGTCGAGCCGCTGCTGATCGTGCCGGATCTCGATCTCGCTCCGCCCGTCGAGGCGATCGGCGTCGCGGCGCGCTCGATGTCGCAGCAGTCCCACATCCGGCTCGACCCGGCCCATTACGCGCGGGCGGTTGAGGCGCTCAGCTCGATCGCGCTGTGACACGAGATGAGTGCGGATCTTCGGCGCTGGCAGCCGTGACGCGAGGATGGAGCGCTGCGGTGGGTGCGGTGGTTGCTGCCGGCTGCGTGGCTTTACGCTGAGCCCGTGAGGGATCTTCGCGTGGCGATTGTCGGCTACGGCTTGTCCGGGCGGTTCTTCCACGCTCCGCTGATCGCGGCGACGGACGGCCTCGCGGTGGGGTTTGTAGTGACGCCGAGTCCGCAGCGCCGCGAGCAGGTGGTTGCCGAGCATCCGGGAGCTGAGATCGTCTCGGAGCTGGGGGATCTATGGGCTCAGGGTCAGCCCGATCTGGTCGTCGTCGCCTCGCCGAACAGTTCGCATGTCGAAGTTGCATCGGCGGCAATAGACCGGGGCGTGCCCGTGGTCGTCGACAAGCCGCTGGCGATCACCGCGAATGATGCCGAGGCGCTGGTGGCGCGGGCGGTTTCGGCGGGGGTATTGCTGACCGTGTTTCAGAATCGTCGCTGGGACACAGACCAGCTCACGCTGCGGCGGCTCATGGCCGAAGGCGCGCTGGGTGAGATCACCCGCTATGAGTCCCGCCTCGAGCGCTGGCGGCCGGAGGCCGGGGGGACGGAGTGGCGCGAGGCAGAGACGCCCGCGCAGGGCGGGGGCGTGGTTCTCGATCTGGGAAGTCACCTCGTCGATCAAGCGCTGACGCTGTTCGGTCCGGCCACGCACCTCTACGCCGAGATCGCGTCCCGGCGCGGCTTCGCGGCCGACGACGACGCGTTCATTGCGCTGCGGCACGCGAGCGGGACGACCAGTCACCTCCACGCCTCCGCGGTCACGCCCGCGCCGGGACCGCGCCTGCGCGTACAGGGAACTGCGGCCGCGTTTCTCGTCCCCAGCGTCGATCCCCAGGAGGCGGCTCTCCGCGAGGGCTTGCTGCCCGACGCCGTCGAGGGGTGGGGAACGCCACCGGAATGGGAACGGGGCCGCCTGGTGGCCGGAGAGCGAAGCGTGCCGGTTCCGCCCGAGCCGGGCGATTGGGTCCGCTTCTACACCCTGCTCAGGGACGCGATCCGTACCGGCGGCCCCTTGCCAGTTGCTGCCGGCGACGCGGTGGCGGCCCTGCGGATACTCGACGCGGCACGCCTGGCCGCAGGGCAACAACAGGTTGTAACGGTTTGAGTCGTCCGCGAACGCGCGTGTAGCGACCGGGAGCCGGTGGCAGGGGCCAGCGTTCAGCGTGGCCCGGTGATCGGAAGCCTCGTTCCAAGATCGTTCGTCAGCGTGAACGACCCATAGAGCGGGACCGTCGTGTCGGCATGCGAGGGGATCAGCTCAACGAGGTCGCCCAGACGGAGATCGCCGAGCTCGCCGCGCAGTCGTCCGTGTTCGTCGCCCGCGAGCTCCCAGGTCGCATCTCTGCCGGCCACGTCCGGTGGCCCGAGGTCGGTGCTCACCGCTCGATTCCCCGCGTCAACGATCACCTCATCGGGACCGAGCACTGCGATCACCGACGTGACCACCCGCAGGGCGGGCTGGAAGACGGGATCCGCCGATCGTAAGTACGCGTGGTCCATCAGCGCATACGACCCCGGCTGGACCTCGGTCACCACTTGCGATGCGAGCGCATAACTCACCGTGCCGGAACCGGCGCTACTGACCCAAGGAACAGAAAACCCCGCGTCCGACAGCTGGTCGACGATGCCGCGCAGCGCGACCATCGCGTCCCCGTGGCGTCGCCTCCGCTCGGAGGCATCCGAGATCGCCTGCAGATGGCCGTCGTAGGCCTGAACTCCCGCGAACTCGAGTTCGTCGGCTCTTGAGATCGCTGCGGCGATCCCGATCGCGCCATCGCGATCGCGGGCGCCGCCTCGATGCTGTCCCACGTCGACGTCGACAAGGACCCGTAGCGTGACGCCGGCGCGCGCGGCGGCGTGCGCAAGCACGCCGGCGGCCTCCTCGGCGCCGGCGACAACGGTCAGCTCGCCGAGTCGCGACGCCGCCGCGGCGATCGCAGCCGCGCCGCGCCCGAGCGCTGACGTAATCAGCACGTCAGAGATGCCCACGCGCAGCATGCACTCGGCCTCCGAAGCTGTGGCCACGGCGATTCCGCTGGCTCCGAGCTCCAGCTGACGTGCAACGATCCACGGGCTCCTGTGGCCCTTCGCGTGCGGACGCAGTCGCACGCCTGCCGCATCACAGCGTTTCTGCATGGCGGCGAGATTGCGGTCGAGTTGCGCAGGGTCGAGGCGGAGAAACGGCGTTGCGCGAGGGGGGATGTGTTCAGATGCCATCGATCAATCCGAGCTCGAGATCCGGGTGGCGAGTCCGCCACGGCCCGCGCCTCACAGGCTGGTAATCGGCGTGACGTGCACCCAGCCGGCGAAGAAGTGGAAGAACACGATCGCGATCGCGTAAAGGCAGACGAGCAGCGCTGGTCCGCCCCAGCGGACCGTGTTGCCGGCATCCGGGCGGGGCGAGAGCCACCATTGCACGGCCCTGCTGGCGAGCGGTATCAGCGGCCACGTCAGCACGCCGACGCTGATCACGTTCGCGATGAACGTGGCCGGCGCGACGTTCATCCACGCGAGCACCGGATTGAGCAGCGTGATCTCGAGCATCACGACCGGAAACAGACACAGCAGCACGATCGCCGCCTGCTTCCAGCTCGGCGGCGGTTTGTCGTCGGCGCCGAACTTGAACCAGCCCTCGAACGAGGTCCGCACCCGCCGCTGGCTCGAGCGGTCGATGATCTCATCGGCTTCTCGCAGGAACTGCCTGCGCTCGTCGGACCCGAGCCAGTTGTCGAGGTGTTCGCTCGAGTCAAACCGCAACAACGTCACCCACTCCTGCTGGAACGTCCCCGTCGGGGGCTGCACCTCGCAGCCGAGAAAGCCGGGGTACTTCGACTGGTGCTCCTTGACACGGGCGTGCCAGCGCTCGAACTCCTGCTCGTTGCCCGGTGTGACGGTGGTCATGATCACGGCGGTCACCGGCCCCTGCGCCCCGCTCTCCTCGGCCTCGTGGCCGACGAAGACGTTGACCGCGTCGTCACCCTCGAGTGCCGGCCTGATCTGGGCGAGCATCTTGGCGCGCTGTGGCGACTCGAGCCAGGCCTTGAGCTGCTCCGGCCGCTCGAAGCGCTGGATGATCACCCAGTCGAGCTGATCCGGGGGAGTGGGTGGGAGGACCTCCCTTGAGACGAATCCGTCGAAGCGGGAGATCGCGTCGTTCATCCGCACCTGCCAGGCCTCGAACTCCCTGTCGTGGCCGTCGCGGACGCGCGTATTCGTGACGACCGTCGCCGTCTCCCTGTCGCTCGTCGCGGTGCTCACCGCGGGTCCTCGGTAACGGATGCCGGCACGCCGGCGTGCTCGAGCGAGAAGCGATTGTGGGCGGCTACGACGGGCCCCATGTCGACGGTCGTGATCACGCCGTTCTCGACGACCACGCGGCCGCCGATGACCGTGTAGTGCGTCTTCTGCGGAGCGCAGAAGACGACGGCCGCCACCGGGTCGCTGAGCGCGCCCGCGTAGTCGACGGTATGGAGGTCGAGACTGAAGAAGTCGGCGCACTTCCCGGGTGCGAGCTGCCCGATGTCGTCGCGGCCGAGCACGCTGGCCCCGCCCCTCGTCGCCAGCTCGAGCGCCTGGCGCGCGGTCATCCACTCATCCGCCCGCAACGGATCCGACGTCGAAAGCACCGACTGCGGCCCCTCGGGCGGGAGCAGGCCCATTCGGAGCCGAGCCAGCAGCATCGCCTGACGCACCTCGAGCAGCATGTTCGATGCGTCGTTTGACGCCGACCCGTCGACGCCGATCCCGACCTTGACGCCCGCGTCCATGTACTTCTTCACCGGAGCGATCCCTGAGGCGAGGCGCATGTTCGAGCAGGGACAGTGCGCCGCGCCCGACCCGGTCTGGGCGAAGCGGCGGATCTCGTCGTCGTTGACGTGAATCGCGTGGGCGTACCAGACGTCCTCGCCGAGCCAGTCGAGCGTGTCCATCCACGCCACCGGGCGCAGCCGGTGGGTCTCGAGCGTGTAGCGCTCCTCGTCGAACGTCTCGCACAGGTGCGTGTGGAGCCGGACGCCGTACTGGCGCGCCAGCTTGGCCGACTCGCGCATCAGGTCGGCGGTGACCGAGAACGGCGAGCACGGCGCGAGCACGAGCTGGGTCATCGACCCGATCGAGCCGTCGTGATAGGTCTCGATCGCGCGCACCGAGTCCTCGAGGATCTCGTCCTCATCCTCGACGCAGCTGTCCGGCGGCAGCCCGCCCTTCGACTCTCCGAGTGACATCGACCCGCGGGACACGTGGAACCGGACGCCGATCTCCTTTGCGGCGGCGATCTGGTCGTCGACGCGGCAGCCGTTCTGAAACACGTACGCGTGATCGAACACGGTGGTGCACCCCGACGCGGCGAGCTCGGCAAGGCCGACGAGCGTGCTGAGCCGCGACGCCTCGGGCGTCCGCTGGGCCCAAATTTCGTAATGCGCCTTGAGCCACGGGAACAGGTTGATGTTCTGCGCCTGCGGGAGGTTCCGCGTCAACGTCTGATCGAGATGGTGATGGGTGTTCACCATCCCCGGGAGGACGATCTGACCAGAGGCGTCGAGCACCTCATCGGCTTCGATCCGGCAACTCGTCCGCGGTACCGACCTGCTCGATCAAACCGTCACGGGCGAACAGTCCGCCTCCGAAGATCTCCCGTCGGTCATCGTCCATCGTCACGACAACCTCTGCCCCTCGCACCAGGAGCGTGGACATATTGCCCTCCTTGTCTCGTCCGTTCGCCCGGTCGCCCACCTAGCCCGCCAAGAAGATAGATCCTGCGTGACGCGAAGTCGAGACAGTTCGCACCCTCCCGGATTAGGATCGCGCCAATGCCGACGGTCGAGATCAACGGAGCGCGGCTCTCCTACACCGTCGTCGGCCAAGGCGATCCCTGCTTGACCATGCACGGCGGGCTCGGACTCGACCGCACGCACCTGCACCCGTGGCTCGATCCGCTCGGTGACCGGCTACGGCTCGTCTTCTACGACCACCGCGGGAACGGCTGCTCGGAGCGCACCGCTCCCGAGACGCTCACGTTCGAGCAGTTCTCCGCCGACGCCGAGGCGCTTCGCGAGGAGCTCGGGTTGGGGAAGGTCACGGTGCTGGGGCACTCGTACGGCGGCTTCATCGCGCTCGACTACGTTCTGCGTTACCCCGATTCGGTCTCGCGCCTGATCCTGGTCTCGACGGCTCCAGCGGTCGACTACTGGCCGGAGATTCGGGAGAACATGCGCCGCCGTGGAGCTACCGCTGAGATGATCGAGTCGTTCGAGAGCGGTAGTTGGACCACTGACGCAGAGCTCGAGGCGCACGTCGACCTTGTCGGCCACCTCAACTTCGCCGCCGCGAACGAGAAACTCGCGCGCGATGTTCTGCGAGAGACGATCTACAGCGCCTACGCGCGGTCAGCTGCATTCGACCAGCTGCGCAGCTACGACGTCGAACCGCGCCTCGGCGAGATATCGACCCCGACGCTCGTCGTTGTCGGCCGTGAGGACGTGTTCACGCCGATGTCGCAGGCCGAGCGCCTGCACCGTGAGATCGCCGGGTCGGAGCCCGTGGTGATCGAGAACGCCGGTCACTTCAACTACGCCGAGCAGCCCCAGGAGTTCTTCGCCGCTGTGCGTTCTTGGCTGGACGAACACCCAGCGTCCTGACGCTCCTCGCCTGAGACCTCCTTGAGACCGATCGGACACTGACGATCGCCGACCGGATACATATCGTGGGCTCGTGGCGTGGCTCATGCACAAACCCTGGCTCGCCTTGTCCGGCGTGGTGGTCGAACTGCTGCTCGTCGCCGGCTGCTCCAGCGGAACCCCGGCGTACGTCGAGCTCCAGGACTCGATCAAGCGGAGCATCATCAGGGACGACCAGCGGCCCGTGCGGTCGGTCGCGTGCACTCCCCAGGTTCAGGACGTGTCCTACGCCGACGGGGTCGTCCATCTGCACTGCGTGGTCGCTTTCACCACGGGATCCTGGTACACGACCGCCGCTTCGATCGAGGCTCGCTCCTACCAGGTGGCCGGCTACAACTTCGAGTTCGACGAGCCGGGCCCGATTGACATCACGACGGCGCCGCTGCCGCAGCCGCAGGTCTCACTGGGCGCGACGAGCGCGGGCTCGTTGTACTACGCCCGCAACCTCGCGCCGGTCGTCCACGAGATCTGGTCGCGGTTCCCGGGCAAGCGGCTGATCCTGTCGATGGCGCTCTACCCGGGCGAGCTCGAGGCGGTGATCGGCTCCACCGGCGAGGCGCAGCTCGTGACGGCGCATCCCTCCGGCGCGATGACCGTCGGGCCGCAGACCCAGTTCGACGGCGAGCGAAGCGGGATCGAGTTCTCGCAGGTGAACCCGGTCGTCCCGCAACAGCTCGCGAGGACAATCGCCGCCCGCGGCGGTGTGCCGATCAGCAGCATCAATCGCTTCGTGCTGAGCTTCGCGGGCGAGGACGCGTTCTGGAGGATCTACCCCGCGAGCGGGTCGGTGCATTTCCGGGCGCACATCCAGGGCGACTCGCTCGAGCGGATCTCCGGAGGGGACACGAAACCGCTGAACAAACAGTGACCCGCACCTAGGCGCGCAGGTTCAGCCGCCAGTCGTTGCAGGTCATGAAGTGTCCCTTCGGGAACTCGAACTTGCACGCCTCGAGCAGCTCGAAGCCGAGCTTGCGGCAGATCGCGTTCGACGGGGCGTTGTCGACGTTCGGAAACGCGTGCACGAAGCGGTGCTTGTCCTCGCCCTTGGCGAGCTCGATCGCCTGCGCGGTTGCGGTCACCGCGATCCCGCGGCCCTGGGACTCCGGCACGACCATCCACCCGACCTCGTAGACCTGGCCGCCGCGCCACTCCTTCGTCCAGAAGCCGACCGAGCCGACCCCGGCGCCACTTGCGACGTCGACGATCTTGAACATCCGATCTTCGCCCTCCAGGCGCTCGTAGCGGTGCTGCCGCTCGCGTAGCTTTTCCGGGCTCTCGGGGCCGCCGAGGTGCTCGGTCATGCCCGGGTCGCCCATCAGCCGCTCCAGCAGCGGCAGGTCGTCGCTGTCCCATGGCTCGAGCGTTACGGCCGCAGTCATCGCGCGCCACGCCGCCTTAAGCGGTTCTTTGCTCCGGGTTTGTTGCGGTCGCGCAGAGTTCGGCGCACATCGAAACTCGGACCGGGAGCAAACCGACATGAGCGTTGTTCAATCATCGGTTGGATCGACAAGACGTGGGCCGCGAGTGGTGGAACGCAAGCGGGCCCCGCTGGACGTGAAGCTGGTCCTCGGCCTGGGGCTGGTGGGCCTTGGGATCGGGATGTTCTGCCTCGGAATCTTTCACGGGTTCGCGCACGGATCGTGCTCGACGACCGGGTACTCCCGCAACTACGGTCCCGTGCCGCGCTGCGCCAACGGCATCGGCTGGTGGATGCTGATGCTGTTCGCGGGCCTGATCGTGGCCGGTGCGGGAGCGGTTCTGGCCCGTTCCGTCGGTTCGCTGCTGCTGCCGCTCGTGTTCGTCGCGATCGGCGCTCCGTTCGTCGCGCTGGCGCTTGGGAACCACGGTCAGCTGCTGTTCAACAGCTCGTCGAGCACCGGCAAGATCTTCGCCGGCGTGTTCGGCGGGTGCTTCGTGGTCGCCGGGCTGATTTGGGGGGCGTTCGCCGCACGTGACATCTCCGGCGTCGGCGGCGGGTCGTTGTTCGCCGGGCTCGTAGCGGCGGTTGCCGGCGTCGCCGGCGCGTTCGCGATCGCGTCGGGCGTCGCCGGCGCGATCGGCAAGCAGACGACGCCGAACTCGGTCCAGGTCGCGCCCGGCGTAACGGTCCTCTCTCCGGCCGCCGAAAGGGCCCGCCAGATCTCGCTGTGCAAGGACCTGGTCTCGGGTAACCACGTGATCAGCGCGCACGACAAGGCCACCCTCACGACCGAGTGCAACACGAACTGGAAGGCCGCCGGGCGCCAGATCCCGGCCGTGACCAAACGTGCAGCGCTCGCTTTGGCGACGACGCAGTGCAAGCACGCCGGGTCCGCGAGCGGACTGCCCGCTTCGGCCCAGTCGACCCTGGCCGCTGCGTGCGCGAACCCCGTTAGGAGCAGCCAGGGCACAGGGCTGAAGAGCATCCAGGCGCAGCTCTGCCGGCAAATCGTGAACGCCCAGGTTCCCGCCGTGGCACGGCAGCGGGCGCTCGCGACCTGCGGCAAGTTCTAGTCGGACCGGCGGGGAGGTCGACGACCTCCCCGCCGTCCCCATGCCGGGCCCGGAACGCTCCCGGCCCCCGCGACCTCCGCCGCAGCCCCTGGGATAGGCTGCCCCCGCATGCCACCCGGGCAGCGAACGAACGCGCGGCCGGAGACCGTCGCCTGGCTCACGCGGTACTACGAGCTGCTTGACCAGAACCGAGTCGGCGACGCGATGCGCGGGTTCATCGCCGATGACTGCACATTCCGATTCGGCAACGGCGAGCCCGGCGGTTTCCTCGATGAGGCCCGCCGGATGTCGAAGCTGATCAAGGGGGTCGGCCACCGGTTGCTGACCGTGATCGAGGGCGAGGACGGGACGCTCGCGTGTGAGCTCGAGGTCACCTACATCAAGCACGACGGGAGCTCGATCACGCTGCCGGGGGCGCTGTTCGCGCGCGTCGCGGACGGCCGGTTCGTCGAGCAGCGCGCGTATATCGATCACGGACCGCTGCTCGCGTAGCGGACGAAAGGAAGGCGAATGTCGTCGAACATCCGGCGGGGGAAGATCCCGCACAGTCCGCAGGGGACCGGGGAGTACGTCGACGAGGTCTACACCCTCGGTGGCTTTTTCGGCGACTGGGCGCATATCTACCGGCGCGGCAACATGGGCCAGCCGAAGAGCTGGTCCGACGATCGCCTGATGTACAGCGGGGTCGACACGACGGCGCTGATCGCGAGCGACGCGAGTGACCCCGCCGGCGCGCCGATCCGGCTGATGGAGGGCGATGGAATCGGTATCTCGCTGTCGCAGCGGACGAGCCCGATGCCGTTCGCCGAGCGGGACGTCGACTTCAATCAGATCCGCTTCTACCACCGCGGGGCGTTCCGCCTCGAGACCGAGCTCGGGCCGCTCGACGTCGAGGAGGGCGACTTCGTCGTGATCCCGAAGGGGATCACGTACCGAGAGCAGCCGCTCGCAGCCGAGGGCAACGCCGTGTTCGTGTTCGAGGTCGACGCGGCCGTGCTGCTGGCCGAGCAGCTCTGGGACAGCGTCGGGTTCTCGAGCTTTCTCACCGACTATTCGACGATGGCGCTGCCGGAGCCGCGCGAGCATCCCGAGGAGGAGGTGGAGGTCGAGACCGAGGTGCGGGTCCGCTACGACGGCGAGTACCACCGCGTCGTGTATGGCTTCGATCCGTGCAAGGACGTGGTCGGCTGGCTCGGCGACCCGGTCGTGTTCAAGATGAACATCTGGGATATCCCGGCGCTCGGCTCGAGCCGCGGGTTCATGCCGCCGCCGGCCGGGGCGGTGCTTTGGGGCGAGGGCCGCTCGTGGTTCTTCAACGCAGCGCCGGCACACCCGTTCCCGACGACTCCGGCGCCCGAGGGAAGCTACGGGGCGCCGTCACACCTGAACGACTACGACGAGGTGTGGCTGAATCACGCCAACCGCTTCGCTCCGGACAGCGACGGTCATCTGTGGTTCCTGCCGCGATCGATAGCGCACCCTGGGATCAAGTTCCCGCCCTCCTACCCGAAGAACCCGGTCAAGCAGATCCGGACGATGAAGCTCAACTTCGACACCAACGCTCCGCTCCGGTGGACGGAAGAGGCGAAGGCGGCGCTGCTCGAGGGCGACCCTCGCGCCCGGCACTTCACGAGCTTCAGCGGGATCCCGATCGAGGCGGTCCCCGAGCTCTACAAGCACCGGCTCGGAGACCGATGAGCGTCGATCGAACGTTCGTCGCGCTGCCGGCGGACGACGCCTACCGCGCCGGCCACGGCAGTCATCTGTGTCAGGGCCTCTACCACGTGCGATCGGGGGGCCCCGCGCCGAGCACCGCGTTCATCGCGACCCACTACAACGTCGACTTCGCCGAGCACTATCTCGCCGACCTGATCGCGGAGCGCGGGTTCGGGTTCCTCGGCTGGAACACCCGCTTCCGCGGCGCCGAGGGTTACTTCGTGCTCGACTATGCGCTCGCCGACATCGCGTTGGGCGTCCGCTGGCTGCGCGAGCAGGGAGTCGAGCGGGTCGTCCTGCTCGGGAACTCGGGCGGCGGTTCACTGATGGCCGCCTACCAGGCGGAGAGCCAGCGCGACGATCGACTCGCGCCGGGCGAGTTGTACGTGAGCCTGGCCGCGCATCCCGGCCGCCCGCAGGTGCTGACCGCGTGGATGGACCCGTCGGTCACGGACGAATTCGACCCGGCGGCAACCGACCCGGCGCTAGACCTCTTCAACCCGGAGAACGGGCCTCCATACCAACCCGAGTTCTTGATGAAGTACCGCGCCGCTCAGGAAGCGCGCAACCGCGCGATCACGGCGTGGGGTAAGCGGGAGCTCGAACGCCTCCGCGCCGCCGGTCTGAAGGACCGCGTGTTCACGGTCCAGCGGACGTGGGCCGACCCCCGGATGGTCGATCCGTCCCTCGACCCCTCGGAGCGCCCGACGCCTGCCTGCTACGCCGGGGATCCGGCGCGGGCCAACCGGGGCGTATTCGGGATCGGGATCATGAACACGATCCGGACATGGCTCGAGATGTGGAGCCTCGACGACTCCCGATGCGGAGGCGCGGTGCACCTGGCGGAGATCACGCTGCCGGCGCTGGTCGTGAGTGCGACCGAGGACACCGGCGTGTACCCGAGCGACGCCGCCGGGATCTTCGACGCGCTCGCCTCGAGCGACAAGCAGCTGCTCGAGCTGCCGGGCGACCACTACTTCCGCGGGTCCGCCGGGGAGCGGGACCGCGTGGCGGATGTGATCGCCGAGTGGGTCGGCGCGCACTGAACGCAGCTCACCCGTCGCGTCAGCCCCGCCTCACGGGAACGTCAGCGTCTGGCGGTAGATCAGCGTCTTGCCGACCGTCAGCGCGGTGCCCCACGGCGGGTCGCTCCCGTCCAGCGGCGAGGTGTAGTTGTAGACCAGGTAACGGTGGTGGGGCTCGGGGATGACCGACGGGTAGCACGTGTCTCCGACGCCCGGGACGTCGACGAGCGGGGCGAACTCGCGCGTGGTCGGGTCGATGCTCCACAGCGCGCAGCGCTTGGTCGTGGCCGCGTATTCCCCGTCGTACATGGCGAACTGCACGTCGGTGTCGGGGAGGTTGTGGTGCAGGTAGTCGTACTCGCCGTTGAACGCCACCTGCCTGCGCGCGATCACGTAAACGTGGCCGCGGTCGAGGAACACGAACGGCGAGTCGAGGCGGCGGCTGTCGCCGCGGCAGGTCCACCGCCACGTCGCGGACGCGGGGGCGGTACAGACCTTCGCTCCCCAGCCGAGTGCGTCGACCTCCTCGGTCTGGCAGGCGGTGACGATGGCTCCGCTCGGCATGAACGCAAAGCTCGTCTCGCCACACTGGCCGTTGTAGACGATCGGGTGCTTGCGGTTGACCCCGTGCCAGTTGATGCCGTCGCCCGACGTCAGCCAGTAGACGTACTTGGGGGGCGGGTTCGGCTGGAAGGTTCCGCCGCCGCCGGTGTAGCCGGTCATGTATGCGTTCCCCTGGTGGACGCTCACGTCCCACGGAATGAAGTCGCTCTGGAGGATGTGGCGCGGCTTCGTCCAGCGGTTCGTGCCGAGCCACCGCGTGACCACCGTCCCTCCGGGGTTGAACCCCGCCGCGTCCGATCCGAGCAGCGCGATGTAGAGGAACAGCTTCTGGTGGAAGACGAGGAAGCGAGGCTCGCGGAGATCGGTGTCGAACGAGAACGATCCCTCGTAGCGCCAGTGGACCTGATCGCGGCTCGAGACGACGTACATGCGCGCGTTCGTGTCGGCGATCTGCCACTTGGCGGTGCGGAAGACCATGAACGTGCGGTGCCGGAACGTCGTCACCCACAGGTTCGCGTTCGAGTTGTTCACCTGGACCTGTGGCGGCAGCCCGGACGACGGGACGACCGTGACCGCGCGGGATTGGATCGGGGTTTCGGGTCCGGCCGCTGCCCCCGCGGGCGAAGCAAACGCCAGCACGACGATCGCCGCTGTGAACACGCCGAACCTGCGGGTGCGCAGCCCGTCCCCGATCGCCTCTCCCCAGTCCTCCATCTCCCTGTTAACGGCAGGGGCAGACTGGACTTGCGGCCGGAGCCAATCGGCGTAGCATCGGAGTCGTGCCCGGCTGACGTTAGACAGCCCGAAGAGCTATTCGGAGGCAGACCGCCTCGAGTTCAGGTGGCGCAGCGTCGCGCGCCGGACGGGTGCCGGTATCTCCGGAGCGGATGGGAGGCGGTGCGCGAGCGCCGCCCGGCGGTCAACGTCGCGGAGCGCCGGCGGACCCAGTAACACGAGAACGCGCATCGGGTTGCGCGGCCACGTCTTCCGCGAGATCCCGCAACCGCGCGAGCGTCGGCAGTTCGTCGCCGCGGCGCCACGCGATCGCGATTCCCATCGTCGGTTCCGGCGGCGCGAACCTGCGGTAGATGGCGCCCTGGATCCGGAGGCTGCGGGAGCGCTCGAGCATGATGAACGAGATGCCCGCGCCCTCGGCGACCGCCGAGACGATCCGCTCCTCTTCGGGCTCGGCGCGCGCGAGCGGCGGCCAGGGCGGCTCGCCGCAGACCTCGCGGCGGACCTCGCGCCACGCACCAGGCCCGTGGGCTTCGGGCCACCAGACGAGTGGCTCGCCCTGGAGGTCGCGAGGGCGGACGGAGGTCCGACGCGTCAGGCGATGGCCCTTCGGCAGCACGCACACCATCGGCTCGCGCCCGAGCCGCAGCTCCTCTAGATGAGTGATTCCACGGCGGTGGCCGTGTTTGTGGGTGTTTGCAAGGAGAAACGAGCAGCAGGGCCGAAGTCGGCGGTGCTCACATGCATCGCCGACCGGAAGGGGCCTCGATGGACGCCGACCTCGACCTGCTGCTCACGACCGTGTTCGTCACGGCCGACGATCTCCTGCCCGAACGACAAAAGAACGCTGCGAGAAGGGTCACAGACGCGGAGGTCGTCACGCTGTGCGTGGCTCAGGCGATCATGGGAATCCCGTCTGACCGGCGGTTCCTCGCTGTCGCCGGCAAGCGGCTCGGGCATCTGTTCCGCGAGCTGCCTAAGCAACCGGGGTACTTCAAACGCCGTCGCAGGCTGGCGGACACGTTGGAGTGGCTGATGGGAATCTTCGCGAGCCAGAGCCCCGGGGTTCTACGACGATCTGCTGTTGATCGACTCGACTCCAAGCCGCGTCTACACCCCCGACGACATCGAGCGGCGGCGTCCGAACATGGTCGAGGGTGGCTACTCGACCGGGAGCACGATCGCCTCTCAGCTCGGCCGCTTCAGACCGGTCCCGGATCTCACGAGTCACCGGATCGTGCTCGAGAACGTCTACGAGTGCTCCGCCAACCTCCACTCGGGTTCGGGAATCGGGCGGGGCTCGAGCTACAACTGCTACCACGAGATCGCCCGCGCGCTCCAGCTCCCCGAAGCGGCCCGCGCCGCGTGATGGACGAGGCGCGGCTAGCCGGCAGGCGCGTCATCGTCACCGGCGCGGCGCGGGGCCTCGGTCGCGAGTTCGCACTGCATCTCGCGGGCCTGGGCGCGGAGGTGATCGCGGCCGACATCGACCAGCAGGAGCTGCTTGCGACTGAGGCGCTCGCGCGCGAGCGCGGGGCGGCAGTGCTCACCTGCACCGCTGACGTCACCAGCCAGCGCCAGACGCTGGCACTCGCCGAGAGCGCGGTCGAGCTGATGGGTGGCCTCGACGCGCTCGTCAACAACGCGGCCGTCGTCGCCGGGATCAGCCGGCGCTCCTTCGAGGAGATCCCCGAGGATGAATGGGACCGGGTGCTCGCCGTCAACGTCAAGGGGGCATGGCTCTGCGCGCGGGCCGCCGCTCCCCTGCTGCGCGATTCGGGGGGCGGCTCGATCGTGAATCTGGCGTCGGAGGTCGCCTTCTCCGGATCGCCCGGACTGGCCCATTACGTGACGTCGAAGGCGGCGGTGATCGGTCTGACGCGAACGCTCTCGCGGGAGCTCGGCGGCTCGCAGATCCGCGTGAACGCCCTGGCGCCGGGGTTCATCCACTCCGAGGGAAGCCTTCAGATGCTGTCCGGCGAGCGGTACGACACGAGCGCGACCCCGATCGGCCGAGTCGGCGAGCCGGCCGACCTGCTCGGGGCGCTCGCGTTTCTGATCTCCGACGAGAGCGCGTTCGTGAGCGGTCAGACGCTGCTCGTGAACGGGGGGCGCATCGCGAACTGATCCGGGTCGGCGGCGCCGAACCTCAGCGGACACGCTTGACCTTCAGCGTGTAGGTGAGCTGTGAGCACGACCACGGCCGCGACGTATGATCCGTCGCGATGGCTGAAGGTGGGCGCTTGGGGGAGAACAGCACCCGACGCGCGTTCCTGCAACGCGCCGGCGGGTCGCTGATCGCCGCGAGTGTCGCGGCGGAGCTCGAGCTGCTCGCGGCGTGCGGGTCGCAGGCGACCGCGGCCCGGCCGCGCTGGAACGAGCTCGCGGCACGGTTGGGCAACCGGCTGCTGAGGCCGGGTGACCGCGGTTACGCCCAGATCAGCCGCCCGCTGAACCTCCGGTACGCCTCGATCCGGCCCGGGGGTGTCGCACTGTGCAAGACCGCCGGCGACGTCCAGACGGCGATGTCATGGGCGCACGAGAACGGTGTGCCCGTCGCGGTTCGATCGGGCGGTCACAACTACGCGGGCTACTGCACCGGGCCGGGCCTGGTGGTCAACGTCGGGGGGATGCGGGCCGTATCGGTCGACGACGCCAACGGCACGGTGACCGCACAGCCCGGCGCGCGCAACACGATGATCTACGCGGGGCTCCAGCCGCATCACGTCGCGATCTCGGCCGGACGGTGCCCGACCGTGGCGGTGGGCGGGCTGGTGCTCGGCGGAGGCGTCGGGTTCAGCTCGCGCAAGATGGGTCTGACGTGCGATCACCTCGTCGCCGCCGATGTCGTCACCGTGGACGGGCGCCGGCTGCGCTGTACCGCCCGGCAGAACCAGGATCTGTTCTGGGCGCTCCGCGGCGGTGGGGGCGGCAACTTCGGGGTGTGCACCTCGTACACGTTCACCACCAACTCGGTCTCGAACGTCGCCCTGTACGACGTCGCGTGGGACTGGAGGGACGCGGAGGCCGTGTTCGAGGCGTTCCAGCAGGTGATGCTGCACGCGCCCGACGCGTTCTCGGCGCGACTCGGAGTCGGCACCGCGGGCAACCCCCAGACCGGCGGCAAGGAACCGCCGACGGTCTCGGTGCTCGGTCAGTACTTCGGGCCGAAGCACGAGCTCGTCGACCTGCTCGCGCCCGCGCTCCGTGCCGGTCGGATCAAGAAGCAGCTGATCGCGGAGCGAACGTTCTGGCAGGCCAAGGACTACTTCTTCCAGACGACTCCGCGGACGGCGTACGAGGTGAAGTCGGCGTACCTCGACCGACCACTCAACGGCGCCGGAGCGGACGTGCTGCTGCGCGCGGTGGAGCGGTGGCCGGGCAGCCACAACGACGACGGCGCCGGAGCGGCGATGTTCCTGAGCGGCGGAGCGATCAATCGTGTTCCGGCCAATGCCACCGCGTTCGTCCACCGAAGCGCGTTCGCGCTGCTCGCCACCGAGACCGAGTGGACGCCACGGGATTCGCCGCGGACGGTGGCGCGGGGGCTCGCGTGGATCGAGCAGCTGGCCGACGGGTTGCGGCCGCACACGAACGGGTCCGCCTACCAGAACTTCATCGACCGCTCCCAGCCTGACTGGCAGGCGGCCTACTACGGGGCGAACTTCAAGCGCCTGACGAAGATCAAGCGCCGCTACGACCCGGCGAACATCCTTCGCTTCCAGCAGAGCATCCCGCGGGCTTGAGCTTTGCCGCTCGTCTACCGCCTCATGTACGCGCTCGGGTTCACGCCGTGGGACACCGGCGCGGTTCCCGACGAGCTGAAGCAGCTCGTCGATGGGGACGACGCATTGCCCGCGGACCGGGCGCTCGACGTCGGGTGCGGGACCGGGACGCAATCGGTCTACCTCGCCGAACGCGGCTGGGAGGTGACCGGGGTCGACGCGGTCGAGCGTCCACTTCGTCGCGCTCGCGCTCGCGCCGCCGCGTCCGATGCCTCGGTCCAGTGGGTCCAGGGCGACGTAACCCGGCTCGCAGAGCTCGGGCTCACGCCCGGCTACAGCCTGTTCTTCGACCGCGGCTGCTTCCACGGCCTGGGCTCGCAGCAGCGCGACGCCTACGCGGCGGGGGTCACCGCGCTCGCCCAGCCGGGAGCCACGATGTTGATGATGTCGTTCGTTCGCAACAACGTCCCGGTCGGACCCGCGGGAGCCGACGAGCCGGAGATCGTCGAGGCGCTATCCGGCTGGGAGCTGCGGGCAACGGACGCCGACAGCGGACCCGCGCCTGACGGTCCGCTCGGGAAGGTCGCGCGGCGGTGGTATCGATTCGTCCGCGCGGCGTGACACGCCCGGCGACGTCACCCGTCCGCGCGCCATCCGAGCCCGCGGCGCCTGGTGACGGGCAGCGCGCTGACAATCAGGTCGTAGGAGTCCTCGATCATGTCCTTGACCATCTGCTCGGACAGCGAGCCGTCGATGATCACCGTGTTCCAGTGGCGCTTGTTCAGGTGGTAGCCGGGAGTAACCGCCGCGTGTGACTCGCGGAGCTCCTCCGCGAGCGCGGGCTCGCACTTGAGGCTGACCCGCAGCGGGGCGGCGGCGAGTCGAGAGAGGGCGAAGATCTTGCCCCTGACCTTGAACACCGAGGTCTCCGGGCCGAACGGAAACGTCTCCTCGGACCCGGCGAACGAGAGACAGTGATCGCGAAGCTCGTCGGGACTCATCATCCCGGCGGGCTCTACAGAACCAGCGCGCGCTCGACGATCGTCTCGGCGGCGATCCCGTCCGGGAGCGTGCCGTACGCCTTGCCTCCCTGACCCAGCCGGGAGGAGCAGAACGCGCTCGCCACCTCGTCGGGCGCGCCGCGAACGAGCAGGCTCGCCTGGAGCGCCAGCGCCAGATCCTCGGCCACGCGGCGGGCTGCCCACTCCGGGTCGGGCCCGGATGACAGCCCGGCGAGCTGAGCGCGGAGCGCGGCGAGGTGGTCGGCGAGCAACGGATTCGCGCCGGCGGCCAGCTCGCACTCCTCCATGAAAGCCGCGATCCCCTCGGGCTCGCGCGCGGCGGCGCGGAGGATATCCAGCGCGACCACGTTGCCCGATCCTTCCCAGACGGTGTTGATCTGGATGTCGCGGTAGAACTGGGCCATCGGAGACTGCATCGTCTCGATGTAGCCGTTGCCGCCCGTGCACTCGAGCGCCTCGGCAGCGAACCCGGCGCCGCGCTTGGCGACCCAGTACTTGAGCGGCGTGAGCGCGAACCGGCGGAACGCGCGCTCGTGCGGGTCCTCGCCGGCGTCGAACGCGCGGGCGATCCGAAGCGCGGCGAGCATCGCCGCTTCGGACTCGAGCGCGAGGTCGGCGAGGACGTTCAGCATCGCGCGCTTGGCGATCAGCGGCGAGCCGAACGAGTGGCGGTGGCGGCAGTGCCAGATCGCCTCCGCCAGGACACGGCGCATCATGCCGGCACCGCCGAGCAGTGAGTCGAGGCGGGTCCAGACGATCTGCTCGATCATCACCGCGGTCCCGCGACCCTCCTCGCCGAGGATCCGAGCCGGCAGCCGGAAGTACTCGACCTCGCTGGAGGCGAGGCAGCGACCGCCGAGCTTGTCCTTCAGCCGTGCGATCCGGAACCCATCGTGCGGACGGGTGGCGACGAAGCAGGTCACACCGGCCGGCGTGTTGGCGAGCGTGAAGAACACGTCGAACACCGGGTGCGTGCAGAACCACTTGTGGCCGGTGAGCTCGAACCACCCGTCTCCGATCGGCTCGGCGACCGTCGTGTTCGCGCGCAGGTCGGAGCCGCCCTGCTTCTCAGTCATGACCATCCCCGCCTGGGCGTAGCGGTCGTAGTCCGGAAGCGCGAGCCGCGGCTCCCATTCGGCGGCGAGCTCCGACGACTGGCGCATGGTCGGGACCGCGGCGTAGTTGATCGACACCGGGCAGCACGGGCCGGTGTCGAGCTGGTTCAGCAGATAGAACATCGCGGCGCGCACGACGTGGGCGCCGGCGCGCTCCTCGCGCCACGGCAGCGACGAGAGCTCGCGCTCGATCCCAAGGCGGATCATCCAGTGCATCGACGGGTCGTACTCGACCTGGTCGATTCGGTGGCCGAAGCGATCGTGGCTGTGGAGGATCGGGAGGTTGCGCTGCGCCCGCCTTCGGTGATCGTCGGCCTCCGCGGACGCGACGACGGCGCCCAGATCGCGGACGCGGTCGACGCCCCACTCGCCCCCATGGCGTTCGAGCGCTCCGGCAAGGGCCGGATCGGACTCGAAGGCGTTGTAGTCGAGCAGCGGCGGCGGCTGGTTGATCACCTCATGGGTGTTGTGTGGCGTGGAGGGGCGCGCGGTGGTGGCCATGGCCGCGACTGTACACCCGCCGGGGGCAGCGATCGCCCGGCGCCGTTCACCGGACGCACACATTGGACTCTCTACGCTCCGCTCGGTGGAACTTCACCCCCTCGCAGAGCAGTTCGCGTCTGTCGCAGACGTGTACGAGCGGGGCCGGCCCGAGTACCCGCCGGCGGTCGTCGGGGCGCTCGCCGCCGAGCTGGCGATCGGACCTGGCGACCGGGTGCTGGACCTGGCGGCAGGGACCGGGAAGCTGACGCGGGCGCTGCTCGCCTTTGGGCTCGATGTCGTCGCTGTGGAGCCGCAGGGGCCGCTCCGCGAGAAGCTCGTCGAGAAGATCGGCGCGGAGCGGGTCCGGGAGGGCGTCGCCGAGGCGATCCCGCTTGCCGACGACTCGGTGGCAGGCGTGACCGTCGCGGACGCGTTCCACTGGTTCGACCGCGCGCGGGCGCTCGAGGAGATCCGCCGCGTGCTCCGCCCCGGCGGAGGCCTCGCCGTGGTGACGACGGTGCCGGACTGGAGCGGCGCCAGCTGGGCGCATGAGCTCGGGTCGCTGGTGGTTGGTTCGCGTCCTGAGCACCCGCACTTCGACGGGCCGCCGTGGCAGCAATCCGTCCGGGCCGCGGACGGATGGAGCGAGCCGTACGAGGTTCGCGTGACGACTGACCAGCCGGCAGACCCGGAGCGAATCGTCGATCACATGGCCTCGATGAGCTGGATCGCCGGAATGCCGGCAGATCAGCGAGAAGCGACGATCGAGAGGTTCCGCGAGCTCGTGCAGTCGGGTGAGACACCGGACCGCATGCCCCTCCACGTGATGGTCGGGCTAGCGACGGTCGCGTGAGGTTCCGTTTCGCGGGGGCGGCGGCGATCGCGGCCGTGGTCCTTGCGGTCGCGGGCTGCGGCGCCAAGCGGGCGCAGACGACGACCACCACGTCCGGGGACGATGGCCGGCCGCACGACCCGCAGGTGACGGTGACGGTCTCGGCGAGGGCGCCGTCGATCCCGGTCCCCCAATCGTTTCTGGGCATCTCGACCGAGTACTGGGACATCGACCGCTTCGGTCAGTTCATGGGCGACTACCAGCGGGTGATGTCGCTCCTCCGCGTCCCCGGGAACGGCCCGTTCGTGCTGCGAATCGGGGGCGACTCCGCCAGCCACTCGGTGATCGATCTGCCGAGCGCGCGACTGCCAGCCGGGGTCTTCGACGTCCGTGCTCCATGGTTTCGGCGTGTGAGCACGCTCGTGGACGCGCTCCACGCTCGTGTGATCTTCGACCTCGGCGTCGTCGGTGACACGCTGCTGATGGCACACCGTTGGGCGCACGCCGTCACGACGGAGCTCCCGCGCGGCAGCCTGATGGATTACGAGATCGCCAACGAGCCCGACCTCTACTCGCGGCGCTACTGGGCGAGCGTGTTCTCGCCGATCGGACTGTTGGTCCGGCACCTCCCCGAGGAGATCACGCCGTTCAGCTACGCGAAGCTGTTCGAGGCCTACTCGGGCGTGTTGACGCGGGTCTCGCCACGGGTCGGGCTGGCCGCGCCGGCGGTCGCGTATCCGGCGCTCGCGCTGAACTGGATCTCGACGCTGCTCAAGAGTCCCCATGCCGGCCTCAGGCTGGTGAGCGCGCACGAGTACCCGTATTCCGCCTGCGCATCGTCACTGTCGCCGGCGTACGCGACCGTCGGCCGGATCCTCAGCGAGGACGCCACCTCCGAGATGGCCGCTGACGTGCGCCCGGCGATGCTGCTCGCCCACGACGCCGGATATCCGTTCCGCCTGACCGAGCTGAACTCGGTCACCTGCGGAGGCAAGCCCGGGGTCAGCAACGCGTTCGCGACCGCACTGTGGGCGCCCGACGCGCTGTTCGAGCTGATGCGGATCGGGGTCAACGGCGTCAACATCCACGTGCGCGCGTACGCCGTCAACGGAGCGTTTGTCCGCAGTCCCCACGGGATCGTCGCGCGCCCGCTCCTGTACGGGATGATCCTGTTCACGCGGATGCTCGGTCCCGGCGCGCGTCTCCTCGACGCCCACGTCGCGGCTCCCGCGGCGCTGCACCTCAAATCGTGGGCGACCAGGGTGGGCGCGCGCGACCTCAGGGTGCTCCTGATCAACAAGGGGAGCCACTCGGCCCGCGTCGACCCTCCGCCTCCCGGCGATCGCGCCCGCGAGCGTGGAGCGGCTGCTCGCGCCATCGGTTCGCGCGACCGGCGGCGAGACGCTCGACGGCCAGTCCATCGGGAACCGCGAGACGTGGGTCGGCCGGCCGAGCCGCGAGACGGTCAGACCGTCCGCAACCGGCTACGAGCTGACCGTCCCGGCCGGGAGCGCGGCGCTCGTCCGCGTTCAGACCGAAGCTCGCGCCCGGTGAGATGAGAAGTCGGGCGGGCGCTTCTCGCCGAACGCCCGGACTCCCTCCTCGGCCTCGTCGGTGTCGAGGAACAGGCCCAGCCCGCTGAACGCGAGCTGACCGATTCCGGCCATGTGCTCGGTGTCGGCGTTGAACGACTGCTTGAGGAAGCGAAGCGCGGTCGGCGACAGCGCGAGCATGTCGTCGGCCCACACGCGGACCTCGCCGCGCAGCCGCTCGCGCGGCACGACGTGGTTGACGAGCCCCCAGCGCTCGGCGGTCGCGGCGTCGTAGCGCCGGCAGCGGAACCAGATCTCGCGGGCCCGCTTCTCGCCGACGACGCGCGCCAGGTAGGCGGTGCCGAAGCCGGCGTCGAACGAGCCGACCTTCGGTCCGATCTGCCCGAAGGTGGCGTGCTCGGCCGCGATCGTCACGTCGCAGAGCACGTGGAGCACATGGCCGCCGCCGATCGCGAACCCGTTGACCGCGGCGATCACCGGCTTCGGGATCTCCCTGATCAGCCGGTGCAGCCTCTCGACCTCGAACAGGCCCGACTCGCTCGGGCCGTAGTCGCCGGTCTCGGCGCGCTGCTTCTGGTCGCCGCCGGCGCAGAACGCGCGCTCGCCGGCGCCGGTCAGGCAGACCACGCCGACCTCGCGCGACGGCCCACGCGCGCTTGAACAGATGGATCAGCTCGTCGACGGTGCGGGCCCGGAACGCGTTCATTCGCTCGGGGCGGTCGATCGTGATCCACGCGAGGCCGCTGCTCGACCTCGTAACGTGGTGTCTGTCAGCTCCATCTCGATCTCCCTTCTCGTTTCAGGCCATCGTCAGCCCGCCGCTCACCGACAGGGTCTGGCCGGTGATGAATCCGGCGCGATCGGACGCGAGGAACGCGACCGCCGCCGCGATGTCCTCCGGGGTCCCGAGCCGGCGCATCGGCACCGCGCGTCGCATCGCCCCGATCACCTTCGCGCCCTCGTCGCCGCGGCCTGCCATCCGCTCGAGCATCGGCGTGTCCGTCGGACCCGGACAGACGGCGTTGACCGTTACCCCGTGAGCGTGCCACCTCTCGCGCGAGCGTCTTCGAGAACGACACGACCCCGCCCTTCGCGCCCGAATAGACCGCTTCGAGCGACGAGCCCACCCGGGCGGCGTCGGAGGCGATGTTGACGACCCGGCCGCGCTCGCGCTCGACCATCCCAGGGACGATCCGCCGGCATAGGCGCAGGCAGCCCTTGAAGTTGATCTCGATCACGCGGTCCCAGAACGCCTCGTCGGTCTCGAGGAACGGGTGGAATTCGTCCCAGCCGGCGTTGTTGACGAGGATCCCGATCGGTCCGAGCGACTTCTCGGCCGCGCCGACGGCGGCGTCGACCGAGGCCGCGTCGGTGATGTCGAGCCGGACCGCCAATCCATCGACCGTCGCTGCCACCGCCCCGGCTCCCTGCTCGTCGACGTCCGCGACCGCGACCGCGTGCCCGTCGGCGACCAGCGCTGCGACGATCGCGCGGCCAATCCCGCCCGCGCCGCCGGTGACGAGCGCTACGTTCCCTGAGTGTGGGCCGGCGCCCATCGCGGAAGTATCGCCGCCCGGCTCAGGCCAGCGCGTCACGGGCCGCGGCCTGAATCTCGCGGTGCACCCGAGGCGGCTCGGGGGACTCGAAGCCCCGCTGGGTGAGCACGATCGTGACCAGGTCGCGATCCGGGTCGACGAGCCACGAGCTGCCGAACCCGCCGTTCCAGCCGAACGAGCCATCGTCGTACACGGCCTGCCCGAACCCCCACGACAGCTGTTCGAAGAACCGGTCGCCGAGGCCACCGTGGGCCTTCTGCTCAGCGGTCAGCTGGTCGCGGGTCATCGCGCGGACGGCGCCGGGCGACAGCACCGGATCACCAGGCGACCTCGCCCAGGCGCCGCACCCCTGTCTCGGCGAATCCGCCGGCCATCGTGATCACAGACCGCCCGCCCCGCGGCAAATCATCGCCTACGCGACCGAGAACAGTGCCCACTGGCCGGGTACGCCCTTCAGCTCCCGCTCGCCGCGGGGCGCGAACTCGATTCCCGAGCCGGCGACGAGATCCGTCACCGTCCGGGAGACGAGCACCTCCGACGGCTCGGCGAGCGCCGCGACGCGCGCGCCGATGTGGACGCCGATCCCGCCGATGTCCGGCCCGATCAGCTCGCACTCGCCGGTGTGGATGCCGGCGCGGACGTCGAGCCCCAGCCCGCGGGCGTTCTCGCAGATCGCCGACGCGCAGCGGATCGCCCGCGCGGGTCCGTCGAACGTCGCGAGGAAGCCGTCGCCGACGGTCTTGATCTCCCGCCCCCGGTGGCGGACGAGCTCGGCTCGCACCATCGCGTGATGGCGCTCGAGCAGCTCGCGCCAGCGCGAGTCGCCGATCTGGACGGCGCGCTCGGTCGAGCCGACGATGTCGGTGAACAGCACCGTCGCCAGCACCGACCGGCGCGACCACGTCTTCACCGCGGTGCAGGATCAGCGTCGGGGCGCTGATCGCGCTGAGCGCCCCGCGCACGTCGATCTGGGCGTTCATCTCGAGCAGCGCAACCGCGGCGGCCGGGCTGGCGGCCATCCGCTGGAACCGTGCCCACCAGCGTCGGGTCGCGTCGTCGCGGGCCCGACTCGGCACGAACATCGCCAGCCCGATCCCGGTCCCCCACCGCTCTCGGTAGGCGTCGGCGACGGCGTCGATCCGCTCCTGGCTGAACCCCCACTCATAGCCCGGACGCCGGAGCACGCTCGCGTACGAGCCCCAGAGGACGAGGTTGCTGGTTCGCTCGGGGTAGGTGGCGGCGAACAGCATCGCGAGCGCGCCGCCCTCGCTGAAGCCGAAGATCGACGCTCGCTCGAGGCCGGCGGCGTCCATCACCGCGCGGATGTCGTCCATCCGCTCCTCGATCGTCGGCAGCCTGTCGACGGGTACTCGATCCGACAGACCGGTTCCGCGCTTGTCGAACTCCAGCACCCGCGCGAACCGGCGCAGCGAGCCCAGCCAGCGGGCGATCGCGGGGTCCTCCTCCCACACCTCGAGATGCGTCACCCAGCCGCCGACGTACACCACGTCGGCCGGGCCGTCGCCGCTGAGCTTGTAGGCGACGTTGACGCCGTCGCTGTTCGCGTAGCGGATCTCGGCCGAGCCCTTCTCGACAGAAGCCATCCCCCGGGCAACTGTACTGCCGCCTTGCACCCCCCGCCGGGGGCGGTAATACTCGCTCGCCTTGTCAGGCAACACAGTCATCTGGGAGCAGTCCGGCGCGGTCGGCCGGATCACACTGAACCGGCCCGAGACGCTCAACGCCTGGATCCGCGAGTTCGGGGAAGAGCTCAAGCAGCTGATCGAGGGGCCGGCGGCGGACGACTCGGTCCGCGCGGTGCTGCTCACCGGCGCGGGCCGCGGGTTCTCGTCGGGCGCGGACCTCAAGGCCGGCTTCGAGCCGGCTGAGGACGGCGGACCCGACGTCCGCAGCGAGCTGCACGACGTTTACCACCCTGCGATCGCGGGGGTCCGCCGGCTTCCGAAGCCGGTCGTCGCGGCCGTCAACGGTCCGGCCGTCGGGATCGGCTGCTCGCTCGCGATCGCGTGCGATCTGGTGATGGCGGCCGAGTCCGCGTACTTCGGGCTCGCGTTCGTGAACATCGGGCTGATGCCGGACGGCGGCTCGACGGCATTCGTGCCTCCGGCGGTCGGCAAGGCGCGGGCGTTCCAGATGGCGCTGCTCGGCGAACGGGTCTCCGCGCCGCAGGCACTCGAGTGGGGTCTAGTCAACTGGGTCCATCCCGACGACCGGTTGATGGAAGAGGCGCAGGCGCTCGTCGAGCGGCTCGCCGCGGGCCCGACGCGCTCCTACGCGGGCTCCAAGCGCGCGCTCAACAACTTCATCTACGGCGACCTCGACGCCCAGCTGGAGCTCGAGGCCGAGCTCCAGCACCAGCTCGCGCGGAGCAAGGACTTCCTCGAGGGCGCGATGGCGTTCGTGCAGAAGCGCCCGCCGGAGTTCACCGGCGGCTAGCCGGGCCCCGCACGCTCCACCGCTACGTTTGCGGCCGCGCGCGTTTTCCTGGGTCGATCAGTCAACCCAGGAGGTTTGATGAGAGTCGAGTCAAACATGGCGCGGCGTGCCGTAGGAGCCACCGTCGAACGGGAACGGCGTCAAGGGCGAGGGGGCGGGAATCCTGCTCGCGGGTGCCGGGCCGGGTACCGGGGTCTATTCCAACCTCGTCCAGGGGAATGTCGCCAACGGCAATGGCCTTGGCGGGCTCACCCTGCACAGCCACGCTCCCGGTGACGACCTGAACGGGAACCGGATCGTCGACAATTCGTTCAGCCACGACGCCGTCGCCGGCAACGGGCCGGGCAAGCCGGGCGATTCGGACGCGGGCCTGACCCGCACCGCGGGAATAGTCGTGTTCAGCGCGGTCACGAAGCTCAGAGGAATCGTCGTCGTCGGCAACCATCTGAGCGACGAGTACTACGGGATCTGGACGCAGAATGCTCCGAAGATCGCGAAGCCGCGAAACAGCTTCGCGCACAGCGTCACGGTCCCGGTGTTCCAGAAGTAGACGGTCTGTGCTCCCGGTCCCCGCGGTCGCGTGGGCCGGGAGCACCCTCCACTGGTTCCCGCTCGCCGCCCAACGGAACCCGGCGTGGGTCGGCTTCAGTAAACTGCCCGGCGCTTTGGTACTCCTCCGCGTCGCCGGACGCGCAGTTGGGTAGGAGGTTCGGCAGTTTGGTATTTGCGGTTATCCAGGCAAGCCGTTCCCAATTGCTGCGTTCGAGGCGGTGCGTCTGATCGGAACCTGGGCGATGTCCATTGAAGACGAAGCCCCGACGGTCCGTCTCCAGCTGGAATCGAGCCCTGAGACGCTGACGCTCGTGCGCGGCGCACTCGGGGGGATGGCTGAGCTTCTGTCTCTGGACGTCGAGCTGCTCGACGACCTCAAGACCGCGGTCAGCGAGGCGTGCAACAACGTCGTCATGCACGCGTACGGGGGCGACAGCGGTCCGCTGTCGGTATGCCTGCTCGTTGGGCAGGAGGAGATCGAGGTCTGGGTCCGCGACCAGGGCCACGGGATCCCGGTCGAGGCCCCGGCCGACGACCGGCTTCAGGGCGTCGGCATCCCGATCATGCGCGCGCTCGCGCAGCAGACAGCGTTTCGGCCGCTCGACGACGGCGGCACCGAGGTCTGGCTGCAGTTCGCCGGCCGTCGCAACGGCAAGCTGCTGTACGAGCCGCCGACCGCGCCGTCGCCCGAAGACGGCTGGACCGACCAACTTTCCGGCGACGCGGTCGTCTCGCTGTCGCCACTGACGTTCGTCGGCGGGGTGCTCGGACGGCTCGCGCGCGCGCTCGCCGCGCGGGCGCGGTTCTCGCTCGACCGGTTCTCCGACGTCTACCTGGTAACGGACGCGCTCGCGGCGCACGCGATGCAGGCGGCGAACTCCTCCCGGGTCGGATTCGGTATCTCCACCGACACACGCCGGTTGGAGTTGACGATCGGGCCGTTCCACGGCGGAACGAGCTCGGAGCTGATGGGTGCCGACCAGAGCGAGGTCGGCTCCGCGCTGCGGCGGCTGACGGACGAGCTCGACGTCCACCGGGAGAACGGGAGCGAATCGCTGCGGGTCGTGATGCTCGACTCGCGCGAGGCGCCCTCAGCTTCCGGCGAGTAACTCCTCGGGCGTGTCGACGACGGTCAGCCGGTCGGCGACGCCGGTCAGGCTCAGCAGCCGCTGCACCTGCTGCGGACCCTTGACGACGGCCAGTCGCTTGCCGCGCTCGGTCGCCTTCTGGTGGGCGCGGACCAACACGCTGAGCCCGGTCGAGTCCATGAACTCCAGCTTGCGCAGGTCGATGATCAGCAGCTCGACGTCGGACGAGGTGCCCCGCTCGAGCTCGGCCTCCAGCTCCGGGCTGGAGGCGAGATCGAGCTCCCCACTGACTCCGATGACGACCGCTCGCTCGTCGTCACGCACCTCAACGCCGAAGTTGCTCTGCACGACGCCGCGAGCCTACTAGGCTCGGCAGCCCGATGTGCCGCCGGCGGGTTCGCGCCCCCTTCGATCGCCGGACGTTTGCGGGGCGACCGCGATCGGGTAGCCACTGGGCGCGAGAGGCGCCGGATATCGGCCTCTAAGGAAGGAGACTCAAAATGGTTGCATTGCTCGTACTGCTGCTGATTCTCGCCGTCCTCGGCGGGCTCGGGTTCGCAGCCCACGTCCTGTGGTTCGTATTGATCGCCGCGCTGATCCTGTGGGTGATCGGATTCTTCGTCGGAGGAGTCGAGGGCGCCGGACGCCGGCGCTGGTACGGGCGCTAGCCGTGCGTCGGGACCGGCGCGGCAAGGGGCTGCGCGCGGCTAGGCCGACTGGTCGGTCAGCTCGCGCAGCCTGCTCAGCGAGCGCCGCAGCAGGCGCGAGACCTGCATCTGCGAAACGCCGACGCGCTCGGCGATCTCGGACTGCGTAAGGTCCTCAGTGAAGCGCAGGAAGAGGATCTCGCGCTCGCGGGCGGGGAGGTGCCGGGCGGCGCCGAAGATCGTCGCGTGGTCGTTGACCAGCGCGAGCCGGGCGTCCTCGACGCCGAGTGAGTCGAGCCGGGTGCCGTCCTCGTCGTCCTCGCCGGCCATCGGGGCGTCGAGCGACACCGCTCCGTATGCCTCTGCGGTCTGGAGCCCTTCGAGCACCTCTTCCTGACTGATCTCGAGGTACTGCGCGATCTCGTCGACAGTCGGGATGCGGCCGGTCCGGGAGCCGAGCTTCTGCTGGGCGTCGGTGATCTTCCGGGCTCGCTCCTGTGCGCCCCGGTCGACGTGCAGCGCCCACGAGGTGTCGCGGAAGTACCGCTTGAGCTCGCCGACGATCGTCGGCACCGCGAACGAGCTGAACGCGAACCCGCGGGCCGGGTCGAAGCGCTCGACCGCTTTCACGAGCCCGAGACTCGCCACCTGTACGAGATCCTCGTACGGCTCGCTCGACTGGACGTAGCGTCGCGCGAGCTTTCGCGCGAGCGGAATAAAACGGGCGATCAGCTCATCGCGTGCCTGGCGATCTTGATGCTTACGCCAGCGGATGAAGAGCTCATCCGAGTTTGCGGTGCTGGTCGGTACGGCTGTGCCCAGGTTAACGGGCATAGAACGCCTCCACGTCTCGCCGACAGCGCCCGTTTCTATCACATGATCATTGTCGGTAAAACCCACCATGTTCTTTAACTACACGGGGGTCTCGAACTGCTGATCTCCCGTGATTTGCGGAATTTTGGCTAATCAGGCGCGCTCGAGCGCCGGCGAGGAGCTCCGCTCAGCGATCAGATCGAGGACGGCGCGCTCGATCCGGGCCCGGACGCGATCGTCGGACGGGTCGAGGTTCGGCAGCCGCTCGAGCTCGGCGGCGACGGTCCAACCGGACAGGTAGCGGTCGAACACGCGCGGGTCGACGTACGAGCGACGGGCTACCGCGGGCGTGTTGCCGAGCAGTTCGGCGACCGCCTTGACGGCGCGGTTGATCGCGCGCCGGCGCGCGCTCTTCGAGCTCGCCTCGCGCCCGTCGGTCGCCAGCGACACCGCGGCCATCACGGTCGCGTTCCAGGTCCGGAAGTCTTTCGCCGAGAACTCCGGGCCGAGGCGGTCCTTGAGGTATTCGTTGATCTCGTCCGAGCGCAGCGGGTGCCAGCGGCGCCGGTCGCGGTAGGCGAGCAGCTCTGGCGGCCCGCCGCGCCGGCGCTTGAGCGCGGAAACGACCGCCACGCTCGGCGGATCGTGGATCTCCTGGGACCGTCTGACCCCGCCCTTCGCCGGATAGTCGAACACCGCTGCGCCGTCGCGAACCGATACGTGCGCAGTGCGGATCGTCGCAAGTCCGACGCCCCCGTCATCGTCGGCGTACTGCTCGCTCCCGATCCGGAAGAGTCCGACGTCGAGCAGGCGGACGGTGCACGCGAGCACGCGGGCATGGCTGAGCCCGTCCCCGTTCAGGTCGGCTGCGATCGCGCGTCGCAGCTTCGGCAGTCGCTCGCCGAACTGAGCCATCCGTTCGAACTTCTCGCGGTCGCGATGCTCGCGCCAGCGCGGGTGGTACAGGTACTGCTTGCGCCCAGCCGCGTCGATCCCGGTCGCCTGCAGATGCCCCAGCGGATCCGCGCAGATCCAGACGTCTTTCCACGCCGGCGGGATCGCGAGGTCGCGGAGGCGCTCGCGCACGGCACGCTCGGCAACCGGCTTGCCCTGCTCGTCGACGTAGCTGAATCCCCGACCCCGGCGTCGCCGGTGAAGCCCGGGATCCGAGCAGTCGGAGCGCCTAAGCCGGCGCCTGCGCTGAGCGGTTGCCATCCGTGGTGCCCGCCGAAACCCGGGGCATTAACGACGCCGTGGCGCGACCATTACGGCCGCGCCACGAGCATCCCCTTGCCACTTGCGTCAGATCAGGCTCCTGATCTGCTCGGTCGCATCCTTCGCGCCGTCACGCAGGTCGTCGGCGCGGCTCTCGAGCTCCCGGCGCGTGCTGCGCACCTCGCGCTCGAGCTCCTGGCGACGACGGCCGAACGCCCGCTGGTTCTGGTCCAGCACCCTGCGCCCGCGACGCTCGAACTTGTCGAGCTCGCGCGTGACGCGAGAGACCGTGCTGTAGTTGCGCGCGGTCTGACGGACCTTGTCGGACGCGACGGCGGCGGCGCCCACCGGGATCAGCAGCGCACGCTGCGCCTGACGCCCGACGGCCCCGAGCCGCGTGGTGGCCTCGTCGGCACGCCGCGCGGTCGTCCGGGCCGCTTGCCGGCCCGTCCTGCGGGCGTCGCGCGCGGTCCGAGCCGCCGACGAGCGCGTACGCCGGGCCGACGCCTTCGTCTGCCCCGCGCTCTGGTTGGCCGCGTTTCGCTTTCTGGTGGCGGCTGCGCGCTTCGCAGCAGCCTGACGCTGCGACGGTGTCTGCGTCGCCATCGAATCAGTCCTCCTAGTGTCGTTCTTCGTCACTTTTGGCTACCCGGCCAGGAGGCGACCAAACGGGTCCTCGCGCCATACTCACGAGCTCGTGAGCTCAACCTCGTTCACCTCGCCGCTGGCCGGCGAGCTCGGCCCGGAGTTGGTCGAGCGACTCACTCGGTACGTGCGGCTCGACACGCAGTCCGTGCGCGATCGGACGTCGTGCCCGAGCACCAAGGGTCAGCTCGAGCTCGGCCGGCTGCTCGTCGAGGAGCTCCGCGAAGCGGGGCTCGCGGACGCGGAGCTCGACGAGAACGGATACGTGATGGCGACGCTCCCGGGGGTCGGCCGCGAGGCTGAGCTGGCGCCGATCGGCCTGATCGCGCACGTCGATACCAGCCCCGACGCTCCCGGGCACGGCGTCGAGCCGATCGTCCACCCTTCCTACGACGGCACTGTGATCGAGCTTCCCCGCGGCGGCACCACGCTCGACCCGGCGCGGATGCCGGAGCTGTTGGCGGCGCGCGGGCACGACCTCGTGACGTCGAGCGGCGACACGCTGCTCGGCGCCGACGACAAGGCCGGCGTCGCGATCGTGATGACGGCCGCCGCGCACCTGGCGGCGCACCCCGAGCTCCCGCGCCCGCCGATTCGCGTCGGCTTCACGCCGGACGAGGAGATCGGCGAGGGCGCGACGCTGTTCGACATTCCGCGGTTCGGAGCCCGCTGCGCGTACACGCTCGATGGCTCCTCGCTCGGCGAGCTACAGGACGAGAGCTTCAGCGCGCTCGAGGCGATCGTCGCGATCCGTGGCGTCGACGTGCACCCCGGGCAGGCGACCGGCAAGCTCGTCAACGCGTTGCGGTTGATCGCAAAGGTCGTCGCGGCCCTCCCGGAGGAGCTCTCGCCCGAGCGGACCGCCGGCCGCGACGGGTTCATCCACCCGTACGAGCTGATCGGCACCTCCGCGCAGGCCGAGCTGCGGATGATCCTGCGCGACTTCGACGAGGACAAGCTCGAGGCGCACGCGGAGCTGGTCCGCCGGATCGCCGGCGAGGTGGTCGAGTTGGCGCCGGGTGCGGAGCTGGCGATCGAGGTTCGGCGCCAGTACCGGAACATGCGCGCGTACCTGGAAGGCGTGCCGGAGGTTGTCGGCGCCGCCGAGGTCGCGATCCGAGAGGAGGGGATCGAACCCGTGCGGACGCCGATCCGCGGCGGCACCGACGGCTCGCGCCTGAGCGAGATGGGGCTGCCGACGCCGAACATCTTCACGGGCGGCCACGAGTACCACTCCGTGCGCGAATGGGCCTCCGTCCAGGAGATGGCCGCCGCCGCCGCGACCGTCGTGCGGCTCGCCGGCGTCTGGGCGCGACCGGAGTACGCCGCCAGAGCGAGCGCGGCCCGCGCCGCCGGTTAGGCTCCAGCGGCCATGGGCACCGCTCCCGGATCGCTGGCATCGCTGGACGGGGTGATCACGCTCGCCTCCGAGGCATTGATCCCGGCGACCGACGACGGGCTGCTGCGCGGTGACGGGATCTTCGAGGTGATCCGCGTGTACGACGGTCGCCCGTTCGCGCTCGAGGAGCACCTCCAGCGGCTCGAGCGCTCCGGCGTGAACCTGAAGCTCCCGGTCGATGTCGAGGCCGTGCGGGCCGACGCCCACCGGCTGCTCGCCCACGCCGGCCCCGGGCCCGACCACGACGCGCTGCGGATCGTGCTCACCCGCGGCGGCCGCCGGTTGCTGCTGACCGAGCCGATCCTGAACCTGACGGAGCCGGTCCGGCTGGCGACGGTCACGTACTCGCCGACGCGGGTGCTGGACGGCGTCAAGTCGCTCTCCTACGGGTCGAACATGCTCGCGTCGCGGATCGCGGCGGAGCGCGGGTTCGACGAGGCGCTGCTCATCACGCCGCACGGCCGGGTGCTCGAGGCCCCGACCAGCACGATCTTCTGGGTCAAGGACGGCGCCGTGCTGACGCCGCCGCTCGACGAGCACATCCTCGCCTCAATCACCCGCAGGATCGTGATCGAGCAGGCCGGCGCGCAGGAGCGGGCGTGCACGCTCGACGAGCTGCTCGCCGCCGACGAGGCGTTCCTCGTGTCGACGATCCGCGAGGCTCAGGGCGTGGCCGCGGTCGACGACCGCGAGTTCGACGCTCCCGGCCCCGTCACGAGCCGGATCGGCACCGAGCTGGCCGAGGCGATCCGCTCGGA
Source organism: uncultured Solirubrobacterales bacterium (assembly GCA_963770735.1). GTDB lineage: Bacteria > Actinomycetota > Thermoleophilia > Solirubrobacterales > Solirubrobacteraceae > Palsa-465. Next base: position 104,748 of record CAVYRB010000006.1, read on the forward strand.
GCTCGATCGCGAGCGATGAACGTCCTCACCGTCGTGGGGAACCGTCCCCAGTTCATCAAGGCGGCGGCGGTCTCGGGCCCACTGCGGCGCGCGCACCACGAGCTCCTGATCCACACGGGCCAGCACTACGATGAGGAGCTCTCGGACGTGTTCTTCGACGAGCTCGGACTGCCGTCGCCCGACCGCGAACTCGGGATCTCTCGGGGCTCCAATACCTCCCAGACCGCGCGGATGCTCGACGCGCTCGAGCCGGTGATCTCGGAAGCCGCCCCGGACGTGGTGCTCGTCTACGGCGACACGAACTCGACCCTCGCCGGCGCACTGGCGGGCGCGCAGGCCCGCGTGCCGGTTGCGCACGTCGAAGCGGGAATGCGGTCGTTCGACCGCTCGATGCCCGAAGAGCTCAACCGCGTGCTCGCCGATCACGCGAGCTCGCTGCTGCTGTGCTCCTCCGACGTCGCCGTCGCGAACCTCCAGCGTGAGGGGACTGCCGGCGCGGTCGAGCTGGTCGGCGACGTGATGGTCGACGTGGCGCTGGCGGTCCAGCCGCGCGCGCGCGAGCGGCTCGACCTGCTGGCCGCACGCGGGGTCGAGCCGGGTAGCTACGCGCTCGCGACCGCGCACCGGGCCGGGAACGTCGACGATCCGGCGCGGCTCGAGCGGCTGGTCGAGCTGCTGCTGTCGGTGCCCTCGCAGGTGGTGCTGCCGCTGCATCCCCGCACCCACGGCCGGCTCCGTGCCGCCGGACTGCTCGAGCGGCTGCAGCGCAGCGACCGGTTGCGGATCACGCCGCCGCTCTCCTACGTTGAGCTTGCGGCGCTGCTCTGCAACGCGCGCGCCGTGCTGACCGACTCGGGAGGGCTGCAGAAGGAGGCCTACCTGGCCGGCGTCAAGTGCATCACGCTGCGGCCGAGCACCGAGTGGGTCGAGACCGTCGAGAGCGGCTGGAACACGCTCGTGGACCTCGACATCGGCGCCGCGCTCGAGGCGCTCGAGCGCGAGCCGCCGCCGGAGCGCCCGCCGCTGTACGGCGACGGCCACGCAGCCGGGCGCGTCGTCGACTCGCTTACACTGCACGTCGCATGAGCAGCCGGGTTCGGATCGGTGTGGTGGGGCTTGGCTATTGGGGCCCGAACATCGCCCGGAACTTCGCGGCGATCCAGGACTCCGAGCTGGTCTGGTGCTGCGACGGGTCGGTCGAGGCGTTGCAGCGTGCGGGCGAGATTTTCCCGCGCGTCCGCCTGAGCGGCGACCTGGACGAGCTGCTCTCCGACCCGGAGCTCGACGCGGTCGCGGTCGCCACCCCGGTGCCGACCCACGGCGACGTGGCGGTGCGGGTGCTCGAGGCGGGCAAGCACTGCTTCGTCGAGAAGCCGCTCGCGCAGTCGGTCGCCGACGCCGAGCGCGCCGTCGCGGCCGCGGAGGACGCGGGGCGGGTGCTGATGGTCGGCCACCTGCTCGAGTACCACCCGGGCATCCGGCTGCTGAAGGAGCTCACCGACACGGGGGAGCTCGGCGACCGGATCTACTACATCTACGGCAACCGGCTGAACCTCGGCAAGCTCCGGGCGGACGAGAACGCGCTCTGGAGCCTCGGCGCGCATGACGTGTCGGTGGTCCTTTTCCTCGCCGGCGAGGAGCCCTTGGAGGTCCTCGCCCGCGGCGAGTCCTACGTGCAGCAGGGAGTCGAGGACGTGGTGTTCTGCTTCCTGCGGTTCCCCTCGGGGCTGTCGGCGCACCTGCATCTCTCGTGGCTCGACCCGCACAAGGAGCGACGGTTCACGGTCGTCGGCTCGCGCCGGATGGCGACCTTCGACGACATGGCGCTCGAGGGCAAGGTCACGATCTACGACAAGGGATTCGACGAGGACGCACGCGGCTACGGCGAGTACATAACCCGCAGCGGCGGGATCGTCTCGCCCGCGATCCCGAACGTCGAGCCGCTCCGCGTCGAGTGCGAGCACTTCGTCGAGTCCGTGCTCGCGGGGACCCGGCCGCGGTCCGACGGGGAGAGTGGGCTGCACGTGGTTCGCGTGCTCGAGCGGCTGCAGGAGTCGCTCGACTCCTCCGCGCGGCGAGGCGCGACGCGTGTCCCCTGAGATTTCGGCGGGGGCGTTCGTGTCGAGCGGCGCCCGGCTCGCAGACGACGTCGACGTCGGTCCCGGGGCGGTCGTCAACGAGGGCGTCGCGCTCGGACCCGGGTGCATCGTCGAGTCCGGCGCGGTGCTCGGCAAGCGCCCGCGGTTGCGCGCCGGGTCGAGTGCCGCGGGCTACGAGCTCGGTCCGCTCGTGGTCGAGGAGGGCGTGACCGTGTGCTGCGGCGCGATCGTTTACGCCGGGTCGCGGATCGGCGCCGGCGCGATCGTCGGCGATCAGGCGCAGGTGCGCGAGCGCTCGACGATCGGGGCGCGGTCCGTCGTCGGTCGCGGCTCGGTCGTCGACTTCAACGCCCACGTCGGCGCCAGGGTGCTGATCCAGTCTGGCGTCTACGTCACCGGCGGGTCGGTGGTCGAGGACGACGTGTTCCTCGGTCCGGGGGTGCTCACGACCAATGACCACACGATGGGCCGCCACGGGCCGGGGGCGGGGCTCGAGGGACCCGTGTTCAGGCGGGCGTGCCGGGTGGGCGGCGGGGTCGTGCTGGTCCCCGGAGTCGAGATCGGCGAGGAAGCGTATGTCGCCGCCGGTGCGGTGGTCACGCGCGACGTTGCCCCCCGAAGCGTGGTGATGGGAATCCCCGCGCGGCCGGTCCGCGAGGTGCCCGACGAGGACCTGATCGAGCGCTGGCGCTGAGGGAATTCGGTTAGGCTGCGAGCCCGATGGAGACCTGGGACATCCGCGCACTCGCAGTCGAGCCGCACCGTCCGCAGGTGCTGAAGTCAGACGACGAGACCCGGGCGATCGCAATCCTGCTGTCTGCGGGCGAGGAACTCCAGGAGCATCAGGTCCACGAGCGGGCGTACCTGTTCGTCGCCGACGGCGAAATCGAGATCGCTCACGAGGGGAACTCGGTCCGCGGCGGGTGTGGCCTGCTCGCGCAGTTCGCGCCGAACGAGCGCCGGTCCGTTAGGGCGGTCACCGACGCGCGGATCGTGCTCGTGCTGGCGCCGTGGCCCGGCGTCGGGCACCACTCGGCGAAATAGCGCCCGGCGTGACTCAGCGACCGATCGCGCCGAATCGCATCCTGCAGGCGAGCAGTCGCTGCGCGACGAGATCCGCGAGCGCCCCCGCGGGCGCGAGCGCGTCGGAGTTGACGTAGATCGCAGCCCCCCGGCTGCCGTCCTCGGTTGCAAGCGCGGTCGTGTGGTAGCCGGGGAAATCGCCGGTGTGGCCCCACGTGCCGCAGCTCGAGGACCACGTGTAGTGGATCAGCCCGAGGCCGTAGCTGCCGATCCCTCCGCCCTCCAGCGGGGTCGGGCCGGTCAGCGACCCGGGAGTCGCGCGCTCCATATCCTTGAGCAACGCCCGTGGCAGCGCCCGACCGGCCATCAGCGCGCGGGCGAAGCTGGCGAGATCGCCCATCGTCGACACGACCGCGCCCGAGGACCAGGCGATCGTCGGGCTCGTGCCGGTCACGTCGCCGGGCCAGCTCGTCGCCGTCATCACGTCGTAGCCACGACTGAACGGCGCCGGCATCGCGGGACCGCCGGGGAAGCTCGTGTGGTTGAGCCGCAGCGGTTTCAGCAGCATCTCGCGCAGCGCCGCGGCGAACGGCTTCCCGGTCACCTTTTCGACGATCAGGCCGGCGAGCACGTAGCCGGTGTTGGAGTAGGACCAGCTCGTACCGGGCGGAAACGTAGGCGGGGCCGATACCCCGATCCGAACGAGCTGCAGGGGCGTCCAGCGGCGGCCGAGCTGGCCGGGCGGCGGGAGGCAGAGCGTGCTGCTCGGCGGGACGTTGCAGTAATCGGCAAAGCCGCTCGAGTGGTTGAGCAGCTCGCGCACGGTGATCTGGGGGCCGTTCGGGACGAGCCCGGGAAGCCACCGCTCGACCGTGTCATCGAGCCGCAGCTTTCCCTGGGCGACCAGCTTCAGCGTGAGCGCGGCTGTGAACATCTTCGTGACGCTGCCGACGCGGGCCCGATCCTGAGTCGAGATTCGGGTTCCGGCGCGGAGGTCCGCGTACCCGGCCGCGTAGCGCTCCTCCCCACGCGGCCCCTGGATCACGGCTGTCGCCCCGGGCGCGCCGCCGTCAACGATCGCCTGGATCGAGCGCTGAACGTCCGCGCGGCTCGGAGCCTGGACCCTCGCGAGGGCATGCGAGGCGAGCAGCAGTGGGAGCGCGAGCGCAGCGCTGGTCAGGATTGCACGGCGCACCCTCCGGTTGGCGCCCCCGACCACTGGAGCTCAGGCCGTGGCGCGTGCGAGGCTGCCGGCGGCGGTGGCCTCGCCGGACCCGGTCCAGATCACGTCGTCGCGCCCGGGGCCGACGCCGACCAGCGCGATCGGCACGCCGACGAACTCGGAGACGTACTGCAGGTACTCGCGGGCCGCAGCGGGCAGGTCGGCCTCGGTTCGGCACTCGCCGAGGTCCTCGCTCCAGCCCTTGAGCTCCTCGTACTCGCCGACCGCGTGGTGCAGCACCGTCTGGTGGTAGGGGAAGTCGACGAACTCGGCTCCCTCGGCGCCGCCGCCCCGGTACCGCGTGCACACATGCAGCGTGTCCAATCCCGAGAGCACGTCGAGTTTCGTGATCGCGAGGGACGTGAGCGTGTTGAGCCGGACCGCGTAGCGGAGTGCGACGAGGTCGAGCCAGCCGACCCTCCGCGAGCGGCCGGTGGTCGTTCCGTACTCGCCGCCGCGCTCGCGGATCGCGTCGCCGATCTCGTCGTCGATCTCGGTCGGGAACGGTCCGGCGCCGACGCGGGTTACGTAGGCCTTCGCGATGCCCCAGATCTCGTCGATGTCCTTCGGGCCGACGCCGGCGCCGATGCACGCCGAGCCGGCGATCGGATTCGACGAGGTGACGAACGGATACGTGCCGTGGTCGATGTCGAGCAGCACGCCCTGGGCGCCCTCGAACAGGACCGTCTGGCCGGAGTCGAGGCGCTCGTGCACGAGCTTGGTCGTGTCGGCGATCAGCCGCTCGAGGCGGTGACCGTAGACGAGGTATTCCTCGGTCATCGTCTGGAGGTCGAGCCGTGGGTCCTTCGCGAACGGCCGCAGCGACAGCCGCTTGGGCTCGAGCGCCGCGACGATCTTCTGCTTCAGGATCTTCTCGTCGAGCAGATCCTGCACCCGGATCCCGAGCCGGGCGGCCTTGTCGGCGTAGCAGGGACCGATCCCGCGCCGGGTGGTCCCGATCTGGAGCTTGCCGAGCTTCGCCTCACCCGCGTGATCGAGCATCAGGTGGTAGGGCATGATCAGGTGCGCGTTCGCCGAGATCCGCAGCGAGCTCGTGTCGATCGAGCGTCTGTTCAACTCCTCCAGCTCGTCGGTCAGCACCTTCGGATCGATCACGACGCCGTTGCCGATCACGCACAGCTTCCCGCGGTGCAGGATGCCCGACGGGATCAGGTGGAGCTTCCACGTCTCCCCGCCGCGGACGATCGTGTGGCCGGCGTTGTTCCCGCCCTGGAAACGCACGACGGCGTCGGCCTGCTCGGCGAGCAGGTCGGTGATCTTCCCTTTGCCTTCGTCGCCCCACTGGGCGCCGATGATCACGACTCCTGGCATTCGACGCTCAGTGTACGTTGGTGCTGAGCGTGACCATCCACGAGTCAGCGCAGCGAGGCTTCGCGCGGCAGGCCGACGCCTACGAGCGCGGTCGACCGACCTACCCGCCGGAGGCGATCGCATGGCTGATCGATGCGCTCCGCCTGGGGCCGGGCCGCACCGCGGTCGACGTAGGCGCCGGGACCGGCAAGCTCACACGCGCGCTCTCGGGGTCGGGTGCGACCCTGATCGCGGTCGAGCCGGTGGCGGAGATGCGGGCCGTGCTCGAGCGCGAGCTGCCGGAGGTGCGGGCGCTGGAGAGCACGGCTGAGTCATTGCCGCTCGAGGACGCGAGCGTCGACGCGGTCGTCGTCGGCCAGGCGTTTCACTGGTTCGACGCTCCCGCGGCGCTGACCGAGTTCCGCCGCGTGCTCGGCGAGGGCGGCCGGCTCGGGCTGGTATGGAATGTCCGCGACCGGCGACAGCAGCTCCAACGCGAGATCGACGAAATCACCGAGCCGTTGCGCGGTGACACTCCGTCGCACGCCCGCGGCCCCTGGAGGACCGAGCTCGAGCGCACTTCCCTGTTTGAGCTCGCCGAGAGGTTCGAGGTCGGCTTTGAGCTCGAGGTCGATCCGGATCTCGCGGTCGACCGGATCGGCTCGGTCAGCTTCATCGCCGCGCTCGAGGACCCGCGGCGCGAGCAGGTGCTCGGGCGGGTGCGCCGGTTGGCGCTCGAACATCCCGAGCCGTGGGCTTACGTGACCGAGATGTACGTGTGGGAGGCTGTGCACGCGCGACGATGAGCGACGAGCACTCCGAGACGGACGAGCTGCGCAAGGTCCAGATCCGGCGCGAGGCCGAGGAGCAGGAGCTCACGCAGGGGGCCGACGATGAGGAGGAGACCGCGCAGCACGAGCGCCGGGCGGAGAAGGCCCGGTACCTGCGCGAGAAGCTCGAGGAGCGGGCGGAGTCGGAGTCCGAGGAGGAGCAGCGCTCGCCCTGAGGAGCGCCGGCGCCCGTCAGACGGCGGCCGGGTGCGAGGCCGTCCGTCGCGCAACCTCGGCGCGGACGGTCGGGGCGACCTCCGTCCCGAACAGCTCGATCGATCGCATCACGTCCGCGTGCGCGACCGCGCCGACGCTCATCTGGCCGACGTAGCGGTCGTTCCCGAACAGCTCGTGCTCAAACAGGATCTTCTCCGCGACCTGTTCGGGCGATCCGACCGCGAGCGCGCCGCGAGGCGAGCGGAGCGCTTCGTACTGCTCGCGCCCGGCCGGCGGCCAGCCGCGCTCTCGTCCAATGCGGTTCATCATCTCGAGGTAGAAGTGGGCGAAGGCAGCGTCGGCGTCATCGCTGGTACTGCCGACGAACGCGTGCGTGTTGATCGCGAGCCGGCCGACCGCCGGATCGTGACCGGCGGCAGCGAGCGCCTGGCGGTAGAGCTCGACGAGCGGCACGAACCGCTCCGGCTGGCCCCCGATGATCGCGATCGTCAGCGGTAGTCCCAGTGTCCCGGCGCGGACGACCGACTGCGGCGTGCCGCCGACCCCGACCCAGATCGGGAGCAGGTCCTGGACGGGGCGGGGCCAGACGCCGGCGTCGTTGAGAGGCGCGCGCAGCCGCCCGGACCAGGTGACGCGCTCGGAGTCGCGGATCGCCAGCAGCAGGTCGAGCTTCTCCGCGTACAGCTCGTCGTAGTCGTCGAGCTCGTAGCCGAACAGCGGGAACGACTCGATGAACGAACCCCGCCCGGCCATGATCTCCGCGCGGCCGCCCGAGATCAGGTCGACCTCGGCGAACTGCTGGAACACCCGCACCGGATCGTCCGAGCTGAGTACCGTGACGGCGCTGGACAGGCGGATGTTCTGCGTCCGCGCGGCGATCGCGCCGAGCGCGACCGCGGGCGAGGAGACGAGGAAGTCGGGGCGGTGGTGCTCGCCGACGGCGAATACGTCGAGCCCGAGCTGATCGGCCAGCTCCGCCTCCTCGAGCAGCTCCCGCATCCGCTCTTCCGGTGAGACGCCCTGAGAACCCCTTTCGGCGAAGGTCGCGAGTCCAAGTTCCATGCCACCGAGGGTAGCAGGTAGTTGCGGGCGCAACTACCGAGGTGGACGGGGTCGGCGAGCGGCTTGGCGCCTGCGGGGGGCCGCGTCAGTCCATCCGCCGGTCGTGCCCGAGCAGCGGCAGCTCGTCGCACATCTCCGTCAGCCGGGAGACAGTCCTGTCGCTGATCTGCTCGCACAGCGCCTCGCGGTCGAGGATGTTGGTGGTGAGCACGATCGACCGCTGGTCCTCATAGCGGCCGTTGACGATCGAGTAGAGCTCCTCGAGCACCCAGTCGGTCGTGCGCTCGGCGCCGACGTCGTCGATGTGGAGCAGATCGACCGCGGTCAGCCGGTCGAGCAGCTCGACGTGCGATCGCTCGGCGCGGTGGGTGTCGCGGATCTCGTTGAGCAGCCGCGGCAGTGAGTAGATCGCGACCGACCGGCCGGCTCGGAGCGCCGACTTGGAGACGAGCATCGCGAGCGTCGTCTTGCCTGTCCCGACCGGGCCCATGAACCACAGCCCGCGGCCGGCGGCGAGCTGTTCGTCGATCGAGCCCGCGAACCGTCTGGTCGCGGCGACGACCTGGGCGTCGATCTCGGTCACCGGCGGGCGGTCGAACGACACGTCCGCGTAGCGTCGCGGGATCACGGCCGACAGGTGGCGCGCCTTCGCGAGCGCGACCCGCTGCGGGCGGCAGCGGCAGTCGTAGGCCGTGTTCGTCTCGTCGTCGAACACGAACCCCGAGCCGTCGCACGCCTCGAACGGGCATGGGCCGTCCAGCCGGCGCAGCGGGACGACGCTCACTGTGCGAACCGGTCGCCCGCGTAGTTCATGAACCGTGGGTACTCGCGCTGGAAGGTCAGCACGATCTCGCCGACCGGGCCGTTGCGGTGCTTGGCGACGATGATGTCTGCTTCCCCCGGCCGCTCGGACTCCTTGTCGTAGTACTCCTCGCGGTAGATGAACATCACGAGGTCGGAGTCCTGCTCGATCTCGCCGGAGTCACGAAGGTCGGACAGGATCGGCTTCTTCTCGCCGCCTCGCTGCTCGACCGCCCGGCTGAGCTGCGAAAGCGCGATCACGGGGACGTTCAGCTCGCGCGCCAGGCCCTTGAGCCCGCGGGAGATCTGCCCGACCTGCTGGACCCGGCTCTCGACGTTCCCCTCGTGGCGCATCAGCTGGAGGTAGTCGATGATGACCAGCTTCAGCCCGCCGTCGAGCTGGGCGTGAAGCCGGCGCGCCTTGGCGCGGACCTCGAGCACGCCGGTGTCGCTCGAGTCGTCGACCCACAGCGGGGCGGCGCTCAGCTTCTGGCAGGCGTCGAGGATCTTCTGCCACTTGCTCTCGGCGACGCGCCCGCGGCGGAGCTCCTCGCCGTGGATCCGCGCCTGCGACGCGACGAACCGCTGGGCGAGCTCGGACTCGGACATCTCGAGCGAGAACAGCGCGACGGCGTGTCCCTTGAGCGAAGCGTTCTCGGCGATGTTCGCGACCAGCGCCGACTTGCCCATTGACGGCCGCGCCGCGATCACGACAAGGTTGCCGGGTTGGAACCCGCCGGTCAGCTCGTCGATGTCCTTGAAGCCGGAGGGCGTGCCGGTCAGAGACGACTTCGAGGTCGAGAGGCGGTGGAGCTTGTCGGTCTCCTCGTCCAGGATCTCCTCGATCGAGCGGAACGACTTCTGCCGCTCGTCCTGCGCGACCTCGATCACCGACCGCTCGGCGCGTTCGAGCAGATCGCGCGGCGGCGCGTCGCGGGAGAGGACGCTCGCCTGGATCTCATAGGAGGTGCTCAGCAGCGCCCGCAGCCGGGCGTTGTCGCGGACGATCCGTCCGTAGTCGCGCGCGTGGCCGGCGGTCGGGACCCAGCCGGCCAGCTCGTCGATTGCCGCCGGGCCGCCGATCTCGTCGAGCTTGCCGTGCTGGCGAAGTGTCTCGGCGACCGTCAGGTGGTCGATCTTGCGGTCGCTCTGGTGCAGCTCGATCATCGCCCCGAACACGGCGCCGTGCTGCTCGCGGTAGAAGTGATCGGGCCGCAGGCCCTCCTCTACGAGCAGCTGGTACAGGTGGCGCTCATCGAGCAGCACGGCCCCGAGCACCGACTTCTCGGCCTCGAGGTTGTGCGGCGGGACGGCGATGCTCTGGACGGCGCTCACGGGTCGACCGAATATAGGTCGGGGTCAGGCGTCAGGAACGAGACGTTCCCGCAGACAGCGAGGAGTTCGAGGAAGGCGGGGCGGCCGACTAGTCGGCCGCCACGACCATCGTCTTGACGGCGGCGGTCACGCCGTCGGCGATCTCGACGACGACCATGTAGGTGCCGGTGTGGCGGATCGGCTCCTCGAGATGGACCTTGCGCCGGTCGACGCGGATGCCCCGCGCCTCGCGAATCGCGTCGACGATGTCCTGCGGCGTCACCGATCCGAACAGGCGGCCGTCGTCGCCCGCCTGCTGCGGGATCGTGAGCACGGTTCGGCCGAGCACGCCGGCGTTCTCCTGTGCCCGCTCCTCCGCCTCGCGCGCGGCGCGCTCGGCATCCTCCTGGCGACGCTGAGCGACCTTGATCGAGCCGGCTGTCGCGGGCTCGGCGAGCTTCCGCGGCTGCAGGTAGTTGCGCAGGTAGCCGGGCGAGACGTCGACCACGTCGCCGCGCTCGCCGAGCGACTCCACGTCCTGGAGCAGGATCGCTGTTGGCATCGGATCAGCGATCGCGGTCGCGGTCGCGGCCACGATCGCGATCGCCGCGATCGCTGCCGCTTCCCTCGGCGACGTAGGGCAGCAGCGCCAGCTCGCGGGCGCGCTTCACCGCCCGCGCGATCTGACTCTGATGGCGCCGGCACGCCCCGGTGATCCGCCGCGAGCGAATCTTGCCGCGATCGGAGATGAACCGCCGCAGCGTGCCGATGTCCTTGTAGTCGACCTGCGCCACCTTTTCACGGCAGTACGGGCACGGCTTCCGCCGAGTGGAAGTTGCCGAACCCTTCCTGTCGCGCCGGCGTACCGGCCGTCTACGTTGCTTTGCCAACTCGCATCACCTGACTATCGATTTTTCGCTCCAGCCTCAGAACGGGATGTCGTCTTCGGCCGCCGGGCGTGCCGCGGGAACGGTCTCGAAGTCGCCGCTGTCGATCGGGACGTCACTCTCCGCAGGCTTGGCGCCGCTCGAGTATCCGTTCCCGTTACCGGCGTCTTCGCGCCCGCCGAGAAACTGCACGGAATCAGCGATGATATCGACCGCTTGGCGCTTTTGTCCGTCCCGCTCCCACTCGCGCCAGCGCAGGCGACCGTCGACCGCGACGGGGCGTCCCTTCTTCAGATACCGGGCGCAGTTTTCGCCCTGCTGACCCCAGACGGTCACGTCGAAGTAGTTCGGCTGATCCTCCCAGCCGCCCTCCGAGTTGCGGCGGCGGCCGTTGACCGCCACCCGGAGCGTGCAGACTGAGGTGCCTCCACCGGGGATCGATCCCAGCTCGGGGTCCTTTGTGAGGTTGCCGGTGATGATCACGCGGTTGATGTTTCCAGCCATGTAGCTGCTCCTTTCCAGAGCGCGTTGAAACCTTTTGGGCGAGTCTAGGTAGGCCTCCGGCGCGAACCGCGCGTTGTTCACGGAAAATGGGCGGAGACGTCGAAGATTTGGCGCGTCGTGAGACGATTTCGTTGCAAATGCGGGCATTGATGCCTGAAATGGGGGCACTGAGGGAGCCGAGATCGAGTGCGCGGGCGGCCACGTTCGCCCTGTGCTCACTCGCGCTCGCGGCAGCCGTCGTGGGACTCGTCGCCCCGGCAGCGCGCGCGACCACGCCCTACACCGAGAAGTTCCCGCCGCTGCACGACTCCCTGGACCCGTTCGGTCTCCACCACCGCGCCGCTCCCGGATTACCCGCGCCCGCAACTCAAGCGCGCCAGCTGGCTGAGCCTCAACGGACAGTGGCAGTACCAGCAGGGCGCCCCCGGGCAGGCGCCGCCCGTTCGGCCAGGACCTGGCGCAGACGATCCTCGTCCCGTTCCCGCCAGAGTCGCCGCTGTCCGGGATCGAGCGCGAGGACCAGCTCGGCTGGTACCGGCGCGCCTTCACCGTGCCGGCGTCGTGGCGGGGCCAGCACGTGCAGCTCAACTTCGGCGCGGTCGCGTGGCAGGTGCGGGTGTACGTGAACGGCGCAGCTCGCGGGGACGCACCAGGGCGACTACGACTCGTTCTCGCTCGACATCACGAGCTACCTGAAGCCCGGCGGCCCGAACGAGCTCGTCGTCGGCTACTCGGACCCGATCGGTGCGCAGGGCGAGCCGGTCGGCAAGCAGGTGATCGGCGCTCCGCACGGGATCTACCACACCGCATCGAGCGGGATCTGGCAGACGGTCTGGCTTGAGCCGGTCCCGGCCGAGCACGTCTCAGGGCTAAACGTGGTCCCCGACCTGCCGCACAGCCGTCTGTGGGTCACCGCCGACGCCGTGGGCGGCGGCGACGGCCGGCTCGTTGTGCAGGCGCTGGCGGGAAAACAGGTGGTCGCGACGGCGAGTGGCCGGCCGGGGCGCCGGCTCGCGCTCCGGATCCCTAACCCGCACGACTGGTCGCCCTCCGATCCGTACCTGTACGGGCTCCACGTCCAGCTCGCGAGCTCGGCGGGCAAGGACGACGTCGACAGCTACTTCGGGATGCGCTCGATCACGCTCGGCCAGTCGGGGGGTACGAGCAGGATCCTGCTGAACGGCAAGTTCGTGTTCGAGACCGGGGCGCTCGACCAGGGGTTCTGGCCAGACGGCCTCTACACGCCGCCCGCCGACGCCGCGATCCGGTCGGACATCCTCGCCGCGAAGGGGCTCGGCTACGACATGCTGCGCGAGCACGCCAAGGTCCAGCCCGACCGCTGGTACTACTGGGCCGACAAGCTCGGGATCCTCGTCTGGCAGGACATGCCGAACATGCGGAGCACCACCTCCGCAGGCCCGTCCGCCGCCCAGGAGGACGAGTTCCGCCGCGAGCTCTCCGCGATCGTGACCCAGCACCGCTCGGACCCGTCGATCGTCTCGTGGATCCCGTTCAACGAGGGCTGGGACCAGTTCGATCCGGCGGGGATCGTCGCGCAGATCAAACGGCTCGACTCCTCCGCGGTGGTCGACTCCGACAGCGGCAGCGCCAACTGCTGCGGCGCGATCGAGGCGCCGAACACCGACATCCGCGACACGCATCTGTACTTCGGGCCGTTCGCCGTGCAGGCCGACCGGCGCGCGTCGGTGATCGGCGAGTACGGCGGCGTGCTCGCGTTCCCGCCGAGGCGTGACCGCTGGCCGGGAACGCTCACGAGCCTCGGCTCGCCGGTGCTCTCGTGGGGGCCGCCCACGGTCGAGAGCTTCATGCGGGCGCAGTACACCGAGCTCGAGCAGGAGATGCGGCTGCGGGGCCTGTCGGGCTCGGTCTTCACCGAGCTCTCCGGGTACGAGCAGGAGCTCGGGATCCTCACGTACGACCGGCGCGCGTACACGATGTCGAAGTCGCTGGTCCGCGGCCTCAACCAACGCCTGATCGACACCTCGCAGGACCCCACTGAGCTGAGCCGCCAGCCGCGCGGCGATCCCGCCGGGGACCGCCGGGCTGTGGCAGTTCAACGAGCGCGGGGGCCAGGCCGCCGACTCGAGCGGCAAGGGTCAGACGCTCAAGCTGCGGGGCGGGGCCAGCTGGACCGTCGGCCGCCACGGCGGGGCGCTGTCGATCACCGGGCCCGGCCAGTACGCGGTCGCCTCCCGGGCGCTGATCAACACGAGCCGCTCGTTCACGATCTCGGTGTGGCTCAGCTACGGGCTCGCCGGCGAGTCGGGGACCGCGGTCAGCGAGCAGGGCACCGACGGCTCGAGCTTCTCGCTGGGGATCCGGACGGCGTCGCTCGGACCGCAGTCGCTCGCGGGCCGGCCCGCCGGCACGGCGCTCGGCAAGGGCACCTGGTGGACGTTCGTGGTCCCGTACGACAACCATTGCCAATCGGTCTCGTGCGGGGTGACGGCGAACATGCGCTACGACGACAACCGGTTCGTCCCCGGGGTCGGGAGCTGGCATCAGGTGACCGCCGTCTACGACCGGCCGACGGCGACGATCAGGCTGTACGTCGACGGGGTCCCCGAGGACGTCGAGCACACCTTCGGCCTACCGCCGGCGCGCGGTCCGCTGACCGTCGGCCAGGGCGTGGGCAACTACCCGACGCCGGACACGTTCTTCGGCTCGATCGACGATCTGCGGATCTACGACCGCTCGCTCTCACCGGGCGAGGTCTGGTCGCTGTACGGGGCGTCGAAGTGAGCACCCGTGCGTTCGGCACGGTGAAGCTCACGCTCGAGCCGCCGCTCGCGTGGCTGACGCTGTCGCGTCCTCAGAAGCTGAACGCGCTCGACCGCGCGACGCTCGAGGGGATCGCCGCGGTCGCCGCGGCGGTCGACGAGCGGCCCGACGTCGCGGTCGCGATCGTCTCCGGCGAGGGGTCCGACTTCAGCGCGGGCGCGGATCTGCGGTCCCTGGCGGGCGTGCCGGCGGACGCAGCGGCTGCGCGCGATCCGCGTCAGCGCCGAGGCCGGCCGCGCCGCGGTCGCCGCGGTCCGTCAGATGCGGGCGGTCACGATCGCGCTCGCTCACGGCCGAGTGATCGGCGGCGGGATGGTGCTCGTGGCGGCGTGCGACCTGCGGGTCGTGACCGAGGACTCGGTGTTCTGGCTGCCCGAGGTCGACCTCGGGATCCCGGTGGGCTGGGGCGGTGTCCAGATCATGGTCGACGAGCTCGGGCCGACGCTCGCGCGGGACCTCGTGCTCACCTGCCGGCAGATCAGCGCGACCGAACTTCAGCGGGCCGGGTTCGTCTCGCGGCTCGTCGCCCCGGCGCAGGCGCAGGACGCGGCGCGCGAGCTGGCGACCCAGATCGCGGCGAAGCCGGCCGGCGCGCTGACGCGCTCCAAACAACAGTTCCTCGACGTCCTCGGCGGCGGTGCCGCGGGGCGCTCCGACGCCGACCTGATCGTCGCGGCGCTGGCCGAGGCGAACCGGACCGATCTCGCCGGCTGAGCGGAGCCGTCGCGTCCGGCGTCCGGCCTACATTGTCGCGATGGTCACGTTCGAGCTCGATCGATCGATGTTCGTGCTGAGCGATGACGAGGCCACGCTGCTCGCGGAGCGGCTGCGCAGCTACGCGAAGGGCAAGCTCAAGTCCGACATCGAGCGGGCGTCGCGATTGAGCGGCAACCCGCGCTGGACCGAAGGGGCGCTGGCCGTCGCGGACTTCATCGAGGAGGTGCTGGTCGGCAACCTCGCCGGTCCGCTGCCGCTCGAGGGCAAGGCCGCGGAGGCGACGTTCTGGGCGCTGCGGCTGATGCAGGGACTCGGGATCTCGACCGAGCCCGACGACGCCGCCGCGCTCCGCGATTCGCTCGCGGCCCGGTGCGCCGCGAACCGCGCGGCGCTCAAGCGCGCGGCGTGAAGTCCAGGTCGCCGCTCTCGAAGACGACATCGAGCGGCTCGAGCACCACCTGGCGCGGTCCGTCCGTGACGACCCCCGCGAGCTCCGCGCGCAGCCCGAGCGACGCGCACAGCGAGACCACCTGCTCGCCGGAGCCGGCGCCGCAGTAGACGGCGTAGCCGACCCCCATGTTGAACGTCGAGTACGCCGCAGCCGGCGCCATCCCGGCGCGCTCGGCGAGGAAGGTCAGCACCTCCGGCACCGGCGGCAGCTCGCGCACCTCGTAGCCGAGCTCGACCCGGGGCCGCATCAGCTTCAGCAGCCCGTGTCCGGTGATGTGGCTGAGGTAGTGAACGTCGAGGTCGCTGCCGAGCAGCGCTCGCACTAGCCCGGCGTAGATCACGCTGCGGTCGAGCAGCGCCTCGCCGAACGAGCGCCCGGAGGGCAGCGGCGTGGCGTATCCGTCGGGCAGCTCGGCGGCGACCTTCCTCGCGAGCGAGGCGCCGTTCGCGTGCAACCCGCTCGACTCCACGAACACGATCTCGTCGCCCGCGGCGAGCGCGTCGCCGAGGATCGGCGCGCGACCGGGCGGCACCAGGCCGACGGCGCTCCCGGCGAGCTCGATGTCCTCCGCGGTCACGAGCCCGGGAAGCGACGGGGACTCTCCACCGCCCCACGTCGCGCCGGCGTCGACGCACCCCTCGCGCCAGCCGCTGAGCAGCGCCTCGTGCCGTGCCCCGTCCCGGTACCAGTCCGAGGTCCCGGTGGCGAAGTAGGCGTTGACGACCAGCGGCAGCGCACCGACGCAGCAGAGGTCGTTGACGATCGCTGCGACCGCGTCGTAGGCGACGTGCTCGAACCCGACCGGCCCGAGCTCGTCCTGGAGCTGCCGGGCGATGATCGACTTCGTACCGAGGCCCTCGAGCACGAACGCGAGCGTCTGGCCGCCCACCTCGAGCACGAACGCCGGCTCGCCCCGTGACTCGTCGATCGCCCGCCCTCCGGATCGCGCGAGCAGCTCCGAGGTCGCCAGCGCCTCGCTCAGGGCACTGCGCTTGCCGGCGTCGAGCGCGGCGTAGTCGACGCCGGCCGAGCTGTAGGCGGAGCCTCGGCCCTCGGGCGACTGGCTCATCGGCGGCCGCCGCCCACGACGGCTAGGACTCTGAAGGGGTGTCTCTGCTCGGCGCGCCCTGGGACTGGGGCGCGGCGGTGGCCACGATAGGCGGCGGTGAGGAGGGCGCCTCGGGCGTGCCGGGGCGGACCTTGATCACGCGGACGCGCAGCACCCCGTCGGTGATCCTCAGTGTGTGCGAGAGGTCCTCGATCAGGGCTCCGGGGGCCTTGAACTGAAGCAGGTGGTACTCGGCCTCCGGCTGGTGGCGGATCTCGTAGGCGAGCGCTCGCTTCCCCCAGTCGTCGTTGCGCTCGATCGACCCGCCGGCGCGCGAGATCGCGGACTCGACGTCGCTCAGGATCTTCGCGCGCTGCTCGTCGCTCGCGTTCTCCGAGAGCATCAGCGTCAGGTCATATAGGGGGGCTGTCTCTGCCATCGTCACGTCGGAGGGCCGGGACCCTCGGGAGGCGACGACTATAGCGGGGGCGCTGAGAGGCTGTAGACGCCCACGCGCCCTTCGTAGCCCTTCAGCGGATGGTCGCCCGCGGGCCGGAACACCAAGTCCCCCGCGGCCGCCTCGGCGACCGCCTCGGACACGAGTACCTCGCCTGGCTCGGCGAGCTTGACCAGCCGCGCGGCGAGGTTCACGACGTCGCCGAAGTAGTCGCCGTAGTGCGACACGACCGGGCCGGTGGCCAGCGCGATCCGGACCGCGGGCAGTTCGGGATCCTCCGCGATCGTTCGCGCCAGCTCGAGCGCGAGCCTGCAGCCGACCGCCGGATCGCCGAACGCGAGCATCGCCTCGTCCCCGATCAGCTTCACGACCCGGCCGCCGGCCCGGGCGACGGCGTCGGAGACGAGACCCTCGAATCGGCTGATCGTTGCGGCCAGCGCCGCGGGAGACGCACCGCGCATGCTGGCCGTGTAGTCGACCAGGTCCGCAAAACCGACCGTCCGCTCGCGGGTCACCGTCGCACGCTCGGCGTCCATCCCCCACGCCGATCGCGACACGACAACCAGGTGCGAGCCGAGGGCGTCGGTGATCGCGCGCCCAAGCGCGGGAATCGCGACCGACGCCGTACGCGCGTAGTCCTCGACGACCTCCGGATAGGCCTCTCCCGCGTTGCGCCGCGGCATCTCGACCTGCAGACGGAACGCGTCGACGAGCGCCTCGGCGATCTGTGCCACCGATCCTCCGATCACCCGCGCGAGCGCGAGCGACGCCGGTTCGCCGAGCAGCGCCCGCATCTCGGCGAACACCTCGAGCGACTCGACCTGCGACTCGGTCAAGAGCGGCTGTGAGCGCAGCGGGTCGGGGAACCCGAGCGCGCGCCACAGCTCCGCGGCCTCGCCCGGTTCCATGCCCGCGCGCGCGACCGCGTCGGCGAACGGAATCCGCTCGCCCGCTCGGCGCAGCGCGAGCTCCAGCGCCAGCGTTCCGAGCGTTCCGGTCTCGGCGGCGTCGCGGAGCTCGTCCGGATCGGCCCCCTGGGCACGCAGGTACCGCTCGATCCTGGAGGTCTCGTCCCGTCCCGTGCTCACGGCATCAGATTAAGGTTGCTCGGCGATGGCCGACCTGCCGATCGTCCAACTCCCCGATCAGAGCGCATGGCGGGACTGGCTGCAAGCCAATCACGCCTCGCAGGACGGCGTCTGGCTGAAGTTCGCCAAGAAGGGCTCGCCGACCGGCACCGTCAACTACGCCGAGGCGCTCGAGGAGGCGCTGTGCTTCGGCTGGATCGACGGCCAGGTGCGCCGGCACGACGAGCGCTTCTACCTGCAGCGCTTCACGCCCCGCCGCACGCGCAGCAAGTGGTCGCAGAACAACGTCGAGAAGGCGGAGCGGCTGATCGCCGAGGGGCGGATGCAGGCGCCCGGGCTCGCGCAGATCGAGGCCGCCAGGGGGGACGGCCGGTGGGAGGCGGCGTACCCGGCGCAGAGCCAGGCGGAGGTACCCGAGGATTTCGCGCGGGCGCTCGACGCGAGCCCGGGGGCGGCGCAGTTCTTCGCGACGCTGACCGGCTCGACCCGGTACGCGTTCCTCTACCGGCTGCACAACGTCGCCGATCCGGACGCCCGAGCGAAGCGGATCGCGCGCTACATCGAGCTGCTGAGCGAGGGGCGCACGCTCGACGAGCGTTGAACGAGCGCTCTTTGCGGTTCCATACCTCACATAGGGGTATGAAGCCGCAAAGTCGCGACCCCGGCCCGGCCTACGCCCGCTTAGCGACCCCGGCCTTGCGCCGGATGTCCGCCAGCTGCTCGTCCACCCAATCCCCGGGGTTGCGGGCGGTGACGATCGATATGAGCCCCTCATGGCGCCGCTCGCGCTCCTCCAGCGGCATCGTCAGCGCCGCGTGGATCGAGTCCGCGAGCTCCTGGATGTCGAACGGGTTGACTGACAGCGCGTAGTCGCCGAGCTCCTCGTGAGCGCCCGTGTTCTCGCTCAAGATCGAGACGCCCGCGTGCTCGTTGACCATCGGGCCCTCCTTCGCGACCAGGTTCATCCCGTCGAACATCGCGTTGACGATCAGCACGTCGTACTGCTTGTACGCGGCGACCGCCTCCTCGAGGTCGTCTCGGAGCTTCAGCTGGATCGGCATCCAGTCGGGCGAGCCGTGGCGGTGATTGACGACCGCGACCACGGCCTCGATCCGCTCGAGGTACTCGGCGTACTCGGGGATGTCGGTCCGGGACGGCATCAGCTGGGCGATGAAGGTGATCCGCTCCCGGAACTCGGGATGCTGCTCCAAGAAGACGTCGAACGCGCTGAATCCGCGCAGCACGTTCTTCGACAGGTCGGCGCGGTCGACGCGCAGGATCAGGTGGTCGCGACGGCGGCGCAGCAGCTCGGCCTCGAACTCGCGCGTCCGGCCCCGGGCGGCGACGCTCTGGACGGCGCCCGCGTCGATCGGCAGCGGATACGTCCGGACCCACACCTCCCGGTCTCCGCAGAGGACGATCCCGTTCTCGAAGTCGACCTCGTACCCCATCAGGTCCTCGCAGCACTGCAGGAAGTTGTTCGTGTAGTGCTGGGTGTGGAACCCGATGATGTCGTTGCTCAGGATTCCGTCGTAGATCTCGTCGCGGAGCATCTTCGGCAGCACCCGCCACGAGTCCGACTGGCTCCACGGGATGTGGACGAAGTGGTGCAGGAAGACGTCCGGGCGCGCGCGGCGAATCAGGCCCGGGAGCGTGTACAGGTGGTAGTCGTGGACCATCACCACCGGCTCCTCGGTGCCCTCGATCTCCTCGAGCACCGCGCGGGCGAGGTCCTCGTTGACGACGTTGTAGCCGAACTCGAACGCCTCGGTTTCGTTGCGGCGGATGTCCGGCGCGTTCGAGAGGTCCCACAGGTAGTGCTGGATGAACCACAGCATCGGGTTCGCGATGATGTTGTAGAAGCGGTCGTAGGCATCGGGATCCGAGGCGACGAGCTTCACCAGGTACTCGTCGCCCTCGTGGGTGCGGACCGCGAACGAACGGCCCTCGTTGCGCCTCACCTGTTCGATGTCACCGTCGCTCATCGCGGACGCGACCCATGTGACGTCGCGATACGACGCCAGACCGATCAGCGCGGTCACGAGGCCGCCGGTCCCACGTCGGATCTCCCCGCCGCGCCCAAACGTGACCGGGCCGCGATTGGAGACCAGGACCAGCGGAGATTCCGCCATCACACCTCGAGCTGCTCGAACACCACCAACCAGTCTCGCAGCAGCCGGGGCATGAGGAAGCGTCGTCGTACAGATTCCTTGCCTGCCCGCCCCAGCTGCTTGCCGAGCCCGGGGTCTCCGAGCACCTCGAGCGCCCGCGCGGCGCACTCCTCGACGTTGTTGACGAGAAACCCGGACTCGCCGTCGGTCACCTGCAGCGGGATCCCGCCGACCGCGCCCCCGATGAACGGCCGCGCCTTCCAGATCGCCTCGGTGACCGTCAGCCCGAAGCCCTCGCGGGTCGACTTCTGGATCACGACGTCTGAGTGCGACTGGAACGCGTTGACCTCGATCGCACCGACGTTGTTGAGGTTGTTGAGGATGTGGATGTCCGGGTCGCCGTCGGCGTGGGCGACGGTCGCGTTGAAGTAGTCCCACCCCTCCGGATCGTCGGTCGCCATCGATCCGACCAGCGCGAGCTGCACGTCGGAGACCTCCTGCTTGACGATCCGGTAGGCGTCGATCACGCCGAGCGGGTCCTTCCACGGGTCGAACCGCGACACCTGGCAGAGCAGGGGCCGGTCGACGTCGATCCCGAACTGCTGGCAGATGTAGACCGCGTCCTCGGGCGAGAACGCCATGTTCTTCGGCGCCAGCGGGTCGATCGCCGGCGGCACGATGTGGGCGCGACCGTCGACCCCCGGCGGCACGTACTGCTGCATGTGAAAGACGGCGGCCTGGTAAGGCTCGAGGTACGGGAGCAGCCCCGCGAGCGTGTCGGGGTTCGGGTTCGACAAGTCGATGTGGCAGCGCCAGATCCAGTTGCGCGCCTTGTCGGGGACCATCGACGGGATCGCGGCGGGCTGCGGGTCGTGGACGATGCACACGTCCCAGCCCTCTGACAGCTGCGAGGCGTTGATCTCGTTGTAGCGCTGCCAGATCTGCCACTGCTCCTCGTCGAGTCCCTGGGGGTTGCCCTGGAGCGCGTTGTGCATCAGCTTCGTGGTGTTGAAGAACTCCTCGCGTCCGTAGATCACGTGCCACTCGACGTCGAGCCCGACGTCGCGCATCAGCGGCACGAGCGTGTTCAGGATCTCGGCGACGCCGCCCCCGAACGCCGTCGCCGACGCGTGCAGGATCCGCTTGCCCTCGAGCCTGGCGGCGCGCTCCCGGATCTCGTCGACGAGCTCGCGGCCGACGATGCTCGCGTAGTCGGCGAGGTTCTTCTGGGCTACGGAGACGGGCTGGAGCATTGAACGGTGCGCCCCGGGCGCACGAACGACGGCGGGCGCACGATACCGCTCGCGCCCCTCAAGCTCCCGCTGCCCTCAGCCGAGCGATCCCCTCGTCCACCGCGCGCAGGAGCTCGGCGTGCAGCCGCCGGTTCGCCGCCGAGATCGAAGACATCTGATAGTCGTGGCCGGCCCCGAGCAGTCGGTGGTGGTCGAGCGGCTCGCCCCAGCCGTCGGTGACGACGCCGCCGGCCTCGCGCAGGCACAGCCACGGCGCCGCCAGGTCGTACGGCGAGTTGTTCAGGACCTCGCCCCGTCCCACCTGCCGGAACTGCTCGAGCATCCCCGGGACGTCGTCGATCAGCCGCGAGCCGACCTCGATCACGGCGTCGAGCTGTCCGGTCACGATCCGGGTCATCGCGAACGCCTGCGAGCCGAGCTCGAAGGTCCCGCCGCCCACCGAGGACGCGTCGATCAGGTCGCCGAGCACCTCGACCGTCGGGCGCGCCGGCCGTCCCCGGAACCCGTACGCCCAGAACATCCTCGAGACGTCGTCGTTCGAGCTGAGCGCGACCGTCCGGTTCGACTCGACTCCCGCGCCGCGCTCGGCCAGGAACCAGTCGCCGGTCTTGATCTCGAGGACGCAGCCGAGCTCGACGTCGTCCATCGTCGGGTGCCCGTCGCCCAGCGGCGCGAGCGCGACCGCGACGCAGGCGGACTCGAGCCCCGCCATCGCCGGCCGGGTGCCGTCGATCGGATCGACCACCAGCACATTGGTCGCGTCGTCGGCCGCCACGAGCCCGCGGTCCTCGGAGTAGTACGCGATCCGCGGCGCACGCTCGGCGAGGAATTCCTGGAGCTCGGCCTCGGCGAGCTCGTCGACCGCGAACGTGACGTCGCCCCCCGCGCCGTCCCCGGAAGCGGTCCGGCCGGCGTGCGAGCCCAGCTCGGGGAGCACCCGATCGCGCAGCCGGGCGGCCAGGTCGAGCACCAGCTTCCGGCGATCGTCCACGGGAGCATATGATCGCCGGAGTGGCCGACGCGAACCTATTCACCGCCGATTTCGAGTACGACCCCGAGGACCCGGAGGGCTTCAGATCCGGCCTGGCTCGGGTGGGGCAGGCGGCGGGCGGGGAAGAGCTCGCGGTCAAGCTGATGGAGCTGCCGCCCGGCGAGAGCGTGTGCCCCTACCACTATGAATATGTGGAGGAGTGGCTGTTGGTCCTCGACGGGACCGTCGATGTCCGTCGGACCGACGGGGACCACGCCCACGGGCGCGGCGACGTCGTCCGTTTCCCCGCCGGGCCGGACGGCGCGCACAAGGTGACCAACTCGGGGGATCTGCCCGCCCGGGTGTTGATGTTCTCAAGCGCCGCGAGCCGTCCGTCGCCGTCTATCCCGACAGCGACAAGATCGGCGTCTGGGTCCCCGGCGGCGCCGACAACGTGTTGTTGCGGCGCGCGGACGGGAACGTCGAGTACTGGGACGGCGAGGGCTGAACCCTCGTCACACCGGCAGCTCGAGCGTGAACACCGTCTGACCCGGGCCCGAGCTGACGAGCAACCGGCCCTCCATCCGCTCCGCGAGCTCCGAGGCGATCGCGAGCCCGAGGCCGGAGCCCTGAACGTCGTCGCCGGTATAGAACGGCTCGAAGATCCGCCCGACTGCGCCGGGGTCGATGCCCTGGCCGTCGTCGCGGACGGCGAGCCGCACGTGCCCGTCGTCGCGGCCGGCGGTGACCACGATCCTGGTGCCCGAGCGCGTGTGGGTGAGCGCGTTGTCGATCAGGATCCGCATGATCTGCGCGACGCGGACCGGGTCGCACTGGACGTCGATCGTGCGCGCGAGGCGGAGCTCGAGGTGTGCGTCGTGCTGGGCGAGCGCCGGCTCGAACTCCCCTGAGACCGAGCGCGTGAGCTCGCCGAGATCGACCTGCTCGGGGCGGAGCTCGAGCGAGCCCGACTCGAGCTTCGAGAGGTCGAGCAGGTCGACGGAGAGCTTGCGGAGCCGCTCGACCTGGTCCTTGACCTGCTCGAGGAACCGCCGGCGCGTCTCCTCGTCGAGGTCCTCGTCCTCGAGCAGCTCGACGAATCCGCCGAGCGAGAAGATCGGCGTTCGCAGCTCGTGCGACGCGGTCGCGATGAACTTCTCGCGCGCCGACTCGAGCTGCGCGAGCTGGTGCTGCATCTGGTTGAACGCGACCGCGAGCTGGCCGAGCTCGTCACTGGAGTCGACCGGGATCGGCTTCTCGAAGTTGCCGGCGGCTACCTGCTCGGCGGCGAGCTCGAGTCGCTTGACCCGCTGCGCCAGCGCCCGAGCCACGAGGTAGCCGCCGACCAGCGCCAGCAGCAGCGCGATCCCGCCGGCGATCAGGATCTGCCTGGCGGACGATCGAGACGCTGTGGACGACGTCCGAGACCGGCGAGGAGTACACGATCACGTCGGTCACCCGTCCGCCGTTGATCACCGGCACCGCGGCCTCGGCGACCGTGCCCGCGGTGGAGCGCTCCGTCCCGGTGCTCGGTCGGCCGGTCTGAGCGGCTCGGACGCGGGCTTCCACGGGAGCGCAG
Organism: uncultured Solirubrobacterales bacterium; assembly: GCA_963770735.1. GTDB lineage: Bacteria > Actinomycetota > Thermoleophilia > Solirubrobacterales > Solirubrobacteraceae > Palsa-465. The sequence continues at coordinate 128,454 of CAVYRB010000006.1, forward strand.
CGGCCGTGCCGAGCTTGGTCGAGTCCGCCTGGACGGACAGCTGGATGCCCGCCGGAGGTCCGGGTCACCAGCAGCAGCGTCACGCGGTCGCCCGAGGCGAGCCCGGCGGCGTCCACCTTCGGCCGTACGACCCCGACCGGATCGCGGCTGCCGGGCCGGATCGCGGGGACGATCTGGAACGAGTCGCGCCGGGCCGAGGTCTCAGCTGGGTGAGCCGCTCGTCGACCAGACGTGAGCGAAGGCCGGGAGCGACGTACAGGTACAGGGCGGCGATCGCGACCAGCGTGATCGCGAAGAACACGAACGCCAGCCGGTTGCGGAGCGAGTGCCTCATCTGGAGCCGCGGCTCATCGGTCCGATCGCGGCCGAGCCCACTAGGGCTCGGTGTCGCGGAACCGGTAGCCGACCCCGCGCACCGTGAACAGGTACTCGGGGTCCTTCGGGTCCCGCTCGATCTTCTCGCGCAAGATGGCGGATGTGGACGTCGATCGTCCGCGGATCGCGGTACGCCGAGTCGCCCCAGATCCGCGACAGCAGCATGTCGCGGGTGAACACGCGTCCCGGGGCGCGCGCGAGCGCCGAGAGGATCTCGAACTCGACGTACGTCAGCTCGGCCTCGTTGCCGCGGACGCGCACCGACCGCTTCGCGAAGTCGATCCGCAGCTGGTGCGCATGCAGCGGCGTCTCCTCGATCCCGGGCTCGGTCTGGTAGCTCATCTCAGCACGGCGCAGCGCCGCCTTGATCCGGCTCGAGAACTCCCGCAGCGAGAACGGCTTGGTGATGTAGTCGTCGGCCCCCAGCTCGAGCCCGACGACCTTGTCGATCTCCTCGGACTTCGCGGTCAGCATGATGATCGGGACCGCACTGCGGCTCCGCAGCAGGCGGCAGACCTCGAGCCCGTCGACCTTCGGGAGCATCAGGTCGAGCACGACGAGGTCGAATGGCTGCTCCTCGAAGCGGTCGAGCGCCTGGCGCCCGTCCGTGGCCTGGACCACGTCGTAGCCCTCCTTGCGCAGCGGATACGAGAGCAGCGTTTGGATCGACTGCTCATCGTCCACGAGCAGGATGCGCGCTGATCGATCGGCCACGGTCTCCTTTTCCCTGCGCTTAAGCGTAATGGCCCGGCGCGGCGTCTAATCTCCCGCACGATGCTCGACCCGCGGATCTACCGCACGGCGTTGCTGCCGGTCGTGCTCGCCGTGATCGTGCTCGGCGTTCTCGCTGAGCGACCAGCAGGGGCCGATGGGGACGACCCTCGCGCCCGACGCGTACAACGGCCAGAACGCGTACACGACGATGCACCGGCTTGCGGCCCAGTACCCGAACCGGCAGCCCGGCTCGATCGGCGACGACGCGCTCGCCTCCGCTGTCGCCGGCCAGCTGCGCCGAACACAGCTTCAGGTCGACGACCGACGTGTTCGAGGGCAAGACCGCGATCGGCACGCGGACGCTCGAGAACGTGGTCGCCACGCGCGCCGGCCTCGAGCAACGGCAGCATCGTGATCGTCGCCCACCGCGACTCGCTTGCACTCGCCGAGCACCGCCGGACCTATCGGGAACCGCCGTGCTGCTCGAGATGGCGCGGGTGCTGTCGGGCGAGTCGCTGCAGCACACGGTGGTGCTGGCGTCGACCACGCGGCTCGGCCGGCGCCGCCGGTGCGATGCGGCTGGCGCAGACGCTCCGCAGCCGGTCGACGCCGTGATCGTGCTCGGCGACCTGGCCGGGACCACGCGTGCACGGCCCGGTGGTCGTGCCGTGGTCGACGGGCGAGCGGGTCGCGCCGCCGACGCTGCGCAAGACGCTCGCCTCGGCGCTCGGCGCCGCAGACGGGCATCGCGCGCCGGCAGCACCGGCGCTCGGCGGACAGCTCGCGCGGCTCGCGTTCCCGCTCAGCTCGACCGAGCAGGCGCCGTTCGGCGGCGCAGGGCAGCCGGCGGTGCTCGCTGTCGGTGTCGGGCGAGCGGACCGCCGCCGGCCAACGAGCCGGCCAGCCTCAACCAGATCACGGCGCTGGGCCGGACGGTGCTGCAGTCGATCACCGCGCTCGACGCCGGCCCGACCGTGCCCGCGCCCCGTCCGCCTACCTCGTGTTCAGCGGCAAGGTCGATCCCGGCGTGGGCGGTCCGGCTGCTGGTGCTGACGCTGATCCTCCCGGTGCTGGTGACGACCGTCGACGGCCTCGCGCGCGCCCGCCGGCGCGGCCACTCGATCATCCGCTGGTCGCTCTGGGTGCTCGCCGCGGCGGTTCCGTTCGCGCTGGTCGTCGCGGTGATCGTGATCGCGCAGGCTGGCCGGGCTGCTCGTCGCGCCGCCGGTCCCGCTCGGCGCCGGCGCCGTGATCGCGTTCACGCCGGCCAGATCGCCGCGCCTCGTCGGGATCGCGTTGGTGGTCGTGGCTGGGCTCGTATGGGTGCGGCGCGCTGGTGATCTGGCGCGCTCGGCCCGCGCCGCGACGAAGGCGCCGGTCGAGTCGGGCGAGCCCGGCAGCGGCGGCGGCGCGGTGATGCTCGTCCTGTGCCTGGCGGCGCTGGTGATCTGGGTCGCGCAACCCGTTCGCGGCGCTGCTGCTGGTGCCCGGCGCTGCACCTGTGGCTGTGGATCGTCGGCGCCGGACGTGCGCCTGCCCGGCCCCGGTGACCGTCGTGATGCTGCTCGCGGCGCTCGCGGCCCCGGTGCTGCGTGCTCGCCACGTACGCGACGACGCTCGGGCTCGGGCCCGTTCGAGGCTGGCCTGGAGCTGGGTGCTGCTGCTCGCCGGCGGCGGCGTCGGCGTGGTCGCCGCGCTCGAGTGGAGCGTCGTGCTCGGCTGCGCCTTCAGCGTGGTCGTGATCGCGCGTCCAGGCCGCGCGCGAGCCTCGCGCCCGAGGACGCGCCGGTGACGATCCGCGGTCCCGTCACGTACGCGGGCCCGGGCTCGCTCGGCGGCACCGAGTCGGCGCTGCAGGAGATAGCGCGAGCGCGATGGCGCCCAGGCCGATCAGTCCTCTGACTGGCGGCCGGATGACGGCGCACGCCCGGCGCGCCGGCTGCTCCGGGACATCTCCTGGGTGCTGATCATCACCGGCGTGCTGCTGCTCGCCGACGCCGCGGTGACGCTGCTCTGGCAGGAGCCGGTCACGGCGGTCGTGGCGATGATCAAGCGCAGCGAGATCGACCAGCGTTACCTGAGCCTCCGCGCCGATCCGTGTCCTCGCTCGAGCAGCGCGCGCTCCAGGCGCTGCCGGAGCATCGAGCGCGCGGATCGCCTTCCTGGCGCAGCGCGAGGGCCGGCAGGTCCGGACCGGGGCCGCGGTCGGGCGGATCGTGATCCCGCGGATCGGCTTGAACCTGCTCGTGGTCCAGGGGACGGACGCCGTCGAGCCTCGAGAAGGGCCCGGGCCACTACCCGTCGACCGCGCTGCCGGGGCTCGGGCGGACGGTCGCGATCGCGGGGCACCGGACGACGTACCTCGCGCCGTTCCGGCACATCGATGCGCTCAGGCCCGGCGACCGGATCTCGCTGCAGATGCCGTACGGACGGTTCGTCTACACCGTCCAGTACCACCGGATCGTGTCCCCGACCGCATGGTGGATCACCCGCAACGTCGGCTACGAGCGGCTCGTGCTGTCGGCGTGCAATCCGCTCTACAGCGCCGCCCAGCGGATCGTCGTGTTCGCGCGGCTGCACGGGCATCGGCCGACTCGTGTCTAGCACCGACGCGACGTCAGCGCTCCAGTATCGCGCGGGGTCCTGCCGATGATGGGGCTAGTCGATCAGTCGGTGCAGGGTCGGAGCACTGTCTCAGATGATCAGGGGACAGCTACAAGTTGCGCTCGCTCGAAGTCCCAAGTGGACCGTCGGGCGAATACCGCGTCGAACCCGCCCGCGGTCGCGGACGCGATGATCCGCTGGTACTCTGGACCCGGCGCCGAGACCGCCGCCGGCCGCTGACTCAGAACGAGTGCTCGAAGCCGGTCAGCGGGCTCGTCGGCGTCGGTGAACACGATCCCCGGCGCCCCGTCGACGACCGACCCGATCAGGGTCAGGCCGCCGCGGCTCGGAAGCGGCCGCGCTGCAGCGGCGCGCCGTGGCGGCCGGCAGGCACGCGCACAGCTCGTAGTCCTCGCCGGCGGTCGCCGCGAGCACACGCGGGTCGACCCCGAGCTGCGTCGGCGACCTCGCTCGACGCCGCCGGTCGAGCGGTAGCGACGCGAGCGAGAGCTCGATCCGGCACGCCGCTCCGGCGCGCGAGGTGGTCGGCGTCGGTCGCGAGGCCGTCGGAGACGTCGATCATCGCGGTGGCGCCGCCGCTCGCGAGCGCCGCGCCCTCGCTCAGCCGCGGCCGCGGCCGGGCGTAGCGCTCGCGCAGCGCGTTCGCCGAGGTCTTCGTGATCGCGCTTGCGCTCGCGCGACCCTCGAGCAGCGCCAGCCCCGCGCCGGCGCCGCCGAGCGCGCCGGTGACGGCGACCCGGTCGCCTGGCCGCGCGCCGTCGCGACCGACGAGCGCGCCCGGGGTCATCGGCCCAGCCGACGACCGTGAAGGTGACGGTCAGCGCCGGAGCGCGGGTCACGTCGCCGCCCGCGACCGTGACGCCGCTGTCCGCCGCGAGCGCGGCCGCCCCGCGCGCCAGCGCGAGCGCCGCGTCCGGGTCCGCACCTCCGGAAGGCCGAGCGCGAGATACGCCTCGCCCGCGGTTGCGCCCATCGCCGCGAGATCCGACAGCGCCCCGGCCAGCGCCCGGTGACCGATCTCCTCGGGCGCCAGCTGCCCGCTGCGGAAGTGGACGCCGTCGACCATCGTGTCGATCGAGGTGACGGCGTAGCCGGCGCCCCGGACGACAGCCGCGTCGTCGCCGATCCCGCGGATCACCCGCGGTCCGGTGAGCGTCAGCAGCGCCTCGAGCTGCGGCGATCAGCTCGAGTCTCACGCACCGTCGGCGATCCGGCGGCCGTCAGCGGTGCCGATAGACGATCCGAGCGCGGTCGAGGTCGTACGGCGAGAGCTCGACCCGCACGCGGTCGCCCGGGAGGATCCGGATCCGGAAGCGCCGCATCTTGCCCGCCACGTGCCCGAGCACGGTGCGATCCATGTTGTCGAGCTTCACGCGGAACATCGCGTTCGGGAGGGCCTCGACGACCTCGCCCTCGAGCTCGACTTTCTCTTCCTTGGCCATGTCGTGACTTCAGGTTAGTGGCTGATTGCCGCCACGCCCGTGGCCATGCTGGCCGTCCGCGCCCGCCGGTCGGAGCTTGCTGGGCGCCGCCGCCGCCGGTCGCCGGCGTGGCGTCCGGGCTGCGCGATCGACAGGGTCGGGTTGTTGCCCGCCGGTGTTGCCGCGTGCCGCCGCTGCTGCCGGTGTTCCCGGTGTTGCCGGTGTGTGCCGGCTCGTTGCCACGTGTTGCCGATGCCTGGTGCTGCGCGAGCCGCGTGGCGGAGTGCGGGCCGAAGTACGCGGTGCCGTGCCACGGAGCGTGCTCGGCGGCGGGAAGTCGCCGCAGAAGCCGTTCGACGCCACGCTGCATGTAGTCGTGCCAGATCGGCGCCGCCAGCGCGCCGCCGAACCCGTCGGACATCGGGAGGTTGCCCTGCGGATAGCCGACCCATACCGCGGTCGAGAGCTGCGGCGTGTAGCCGACGAACCACGCGTTGTTCATGTTGCTCGGCGGTCCCGGTCTTGCCGGCGGCGGGGCAGCCGTAGTTGGCGGCGGTGCCGGTGCCGCTCTGTGATCACGGTCTTCAGCACCTGCGTGGCCGCGTACGTCTCGACCGTCGGTGAACACGCGGCTGTGCGGCGGGTCGCCGAGGTTGATCGAGCTGCCGTCCGGGAACACGACCTTGCTGATGATCGTCGGCGGCGACGTGGGTGCCGCCGTTGGCGAGCGTCGCGTAGGCGTCGGCCATCTCCAGCGGCGTGACGCCGTGCGTCAGCCCGCCGATCACCTCGGACGGGATTGCCGTCGAGCGGCGAGGTGATCCCCATCGCGTGGGCCGTCTGCGTCGAGCTTGTCCCAGCCGAGGTCGGCGGCGAGCTGGGCGAACACGGTGTTGTCGGACACCGTCGTCGCCTTGGTGACGTTGATCGTGCCCTGGTAGGTCTCCTCGGCGGTGTGCACCGACCAGCTCGGGTCCGCGGGCAGCCACCCGGCGGGCAGGAACTTCGAGGTGTAGTAGGTCTGGTTCGGGTCGCCGTCGTAGTCGTGGATCAGCGTCATCAGCGCGAACACCTTGAACGAGGACCCGGTCTGGCGCTGGGCCTGGGCCGCGATAGTTGAACTTCGTCTGGTCGTACGTGCCGAGGAGTGTCGCGAGCGCGACGATGTGCCCGTTGGTCGGGTCGATCGAGGCCAGCGCCGCGGCCGGCTGGTTGTCGAGCACCGGACCGCCCTCGTGGCTGTCGATCGCCGCCTGCGCCTCCTCCTGGCGCTTCATGTCGATCGTCGTGTAGACCTTCAGCCCGCCGTTCTCGACGGTCTTGCGCCCGAACTTGTTGATCAGCTGCTGCTGGACGTAGTCGAACACGTACGGCTGGCGACGGACGTTGGTAGGCGCTGTTGGCCTGGACGCTCGAGCGGCTCGCGCTCGGCCGCGCTCGGCCTGCGCCTGGGTGATGTAGCGCGCGCTGACCATCGCCTGCAGCACCTGCGTTGCGGCGGTGCGCGCGCGAGTCCGGGTCGCAGGAACGGGTTGTACTGCGAGGGTGACTGCGGCAGCCCGGCGAGCAGCGCCTCCTGGGCGAGGTCGAGCTTCCACACCGGCTTGTCGAAGAACATCTCCGACGCCGGCGCCGACGCCGATCGCGGTCTGGCCGCCGACGGTGCCGTACGGGACATCGTTCAGGTACTTGTCGAGGATCCAGTTCTTGCCGGGCGGCCGGGATGCTTCTTGACCAGCTGCTCGGCGAGCTTGGCCTGGACGATCTTGTACTTGAGGTCGTGCTGGGCCGCGTACTTGGTGCCGTCCAGGTACATGTTGTCGACCAGCTGCATCGTCAGCGTCGAGGCGCCCTGCAGCGCGCCGCCGTGGCCGAACACGTCCTTGATCGCCGGCGCGGAGGATGCCCTGGTAGTCGAGCGCCGCCGTGCTGGTAGAAGCGGCGGTCCTCGATCGCGACCGTCGCGTCGCTTGAGCGTCGTGCGGGATCTGGTTGCTCGCGAGACCGGCGTGTAGATCGTGTCGGAGTGGATGTATCCGAGCAGCTCGCCGTCGGCCGCGAACACCTCGGACGGCGGGTGCGGCATCGCGGGGCTTGAGCTGGCTCGAGGTTGGGCGCCGAGTCGGCGACGACGACGACCCAGCCGACCGCCAGCAGCGCGCCCAGCAGCAGCGCGCAGACCGCCGACCAGGACGGTCATCAGCGCTGACCCGCCTGACGGGGTGTCCGCGGTGGGCCTTCGCGTTGCCGCTTGCGCTCGCGTCGACTCATCGAGAGATCGTACCGATGGGGCGCCGGCTGCTCAGGCAGCCGCAGAACGGCGCCGGACTGGCGATCGAGTGTACCTGGCGGCCTGTTTCTGCCCGGCGGTTCGAGCTCCTGCAGGCCGCCGGGCGGTCGGTGCGAGACTCGCGGTCGGTGATCGCCGAGGCGAGCACAGCATCGCGGGCGTCCGCCGGCTTCGCCGCTGCGCTCGAGGACCCCGGCGTGCGGAGTCGCGTGGAGGCGCTGTGGAGCTCGCGTCTGGTGGTGTTCGCTCGCCGGGGTGCTGGCGGTGCTCGCGTTCGGCCGGGCGCCGGGACCGCAGGGCTTCGATCCCGCGGGCTGACCGCGCCGTTCGGCTACTTCGGGAACCTGCTCGGTCGCGCCGTTCGCGCGCTGGGACTCGGTCTGGTATCTCGCGATCGCGCAGGGCGGGCTACGACCACGAGCCGGCCCGGACGGCGTTCTTCCCGCTGTATCCGCTGCTGATGCGCGGGCTCGGGTTCGTGGTCGGCTCGGACCTGATCGCCGGGGTGCTGATCTCGCTGCGTGGCGTTCGGCGATCGCGCTGGTGCTGCTGTACCGGCTGGCGGCGCTCGAGCTCGAGGAGAGCTGGCGCGCGGGTGACGGTGATGCTGGTCGCGTTCTTCCCGATGGCGTTCTTCTTCTCGGCGGTCTACAGCGAGTCGCTGTTCCTGGCGCTGTCGGTCGGGTGCATCTGGCAGGCGCGGACGGGCAGGTGGGCATGGGCCGGGGTGCTCGGCGGCCTCGCCGCGGCCGAGCGCAACAGCGGCGTGATGCTGGTGGTGCCCGTCGTGCTGCTGTTCCTCTACGGCCCGCGCGAGGACGCGGTCGCCGCGCGTCCGGGCGTCGGCCGGCTCGCGGCTGGGGCGGATCCTGCTGCCGCGCTACCGGCTCGACCCCGAAGCTCGCCTGGGCGCTGCTGATCCCGGCCGGGCTGCCGCGTACGTGCTGGTGCTCGCGCTGACGACCGGCGACGGGCTGGCGCCGTTTCACTCCCAGGAGGTGTGGTTCCGGCACTTCGCCGGCCCGTTCGGCGGCGTCTGGGACGGCGCCGGTGGCGGCCTGGGACGGGCTTCGCCAGATCGCTCCACGGCCGGCCGCCGCCGGTCTACTTCGCGAAGGCGGCGGGCGACCCGCTGATGGTCGCCGGGCCAGAACCTGATGCTGTTCGCGTTCCTCGGGCTCGGCGTCGCCGCGCTGCATCGGGACGTTCCGCCGGCTCCCGTTCGCTTATGGCGCGTACTGCCTCGCCGCGCTGGCGCTGCCGCTGTCCTATCCGGTGACGCCGCGGCCGCTGATCTCGCTGCCCCGCTACGAGGTGGTGCTGTTCCCGCTGTTCATGTGGGGCGCGTGGTGGGTCGCGCGCCGGCGCTGGACGGTGCCCGCGGTCGCGACGTGCGCGGTGCTGCTCGGCCTGTTCACCGCCGAGTTCGCGACCTGGCGGTTCGTCGCTTGAGCGACGTCTCCCGCGGGCGGTGCTGCTCGACGCGCTCGGGACGCTGCTCGAGCTCGAGCCTCCGGCCCGCGGCTGCGCGAGGAGCTCGCCGCGCGGCTCGGGCGCGGCCGTGTCGCTCGCGCAGGCGCAGGCGGCGATCGCGCGCGGAGATCGCCTACTACCGCGCCCACCTGGACGAGGGGCGCGACCACGCCTCGCTCGCCGCGCTCGGCGCCGCTGCGCCGAGGTGCTGGTGCAGGCGCTGCCGGAGGAGGTTCGCGAGCTGATGGCCGACGGCGACGGGGCCGTCGAGCTGCTCCTGGCCGCGCTTCGCTTCCGGCCGTTTCCGGACGCCGTGCCCGCGCTGCCGCGGCTCCGCGACCGTGGCGTGCGGCTGGTCGTGGTCTAGAACTGGGACGTCTCGCTGCACGAGGTGCTCGAGCAGGGTCGGGCTGTCGCCCTATCTCGACGGGATCGTCACCTCCGCCGAGGTCGGCGCGCGCAAGCCCGATCCGGCGATCTTCGAGCGGGCGCTTGCGCTGGCGGGGGTCCCGGCGTCCACGGCGATGCACGTCGGCGACAAGCCGGCGGACGACGTCGCCGGGGCGCGGAACGCCGGGATCGAGCCGGTGCTGATCGTCCGCGAGGGTGGTCCCGTACCCGATGGCGTCCGCACGATCCATAGCCTGCTCGAACTCCGCTAGCGCCGAGGGTCTATCGTTTCGGCGCGGAATGGACGAGGGGCTTCCAATCGCGTACCAGGTGCTCGAAGACGGCGTGCCTGTGTACTCGTCGGACGGCGTTCAGCTCGGATCGGTCGACCACGTCGTCGCCGCGCCGGACGAGGACATCTTCCACGGGCTCGTGATCCGGACGGAGCACGACGCCTGTTCGTCGCCGCCGACCAGATCGCCGAGCTCCACGAGCACGGCGTCGACCTCGCGATCGACGGCGCGCAGGCGGCGGACCTGCCGGAGGCAGCGGCCACGCGGCGCCGGCTTGGCGCGTCCACGAGCCGGGCGTGAAGCCCAGCCACTGGAAGAGCCTCGTCGACATGGTCAGCGGCGCCCGCCCGCACCGGCGCGACTGGGACGAAGAGAAGTTAACGGCTACCGCAGCAGTTTTCGTCGCGGTTTACGTTTATGGTAGACGGGAATACTCCCCGTCGAAACGGTCAGGGAACTGCGCCCCCACTTCCTTGACCCCTCCGGGAGGGCCCAGAAGGATCTGGGTCCTCCCGCGGGAACTTTAACGGGACGTTTTCGCTAGTTGTGCGGGGCTTTTCGGGGCGGTGGGGCGGTTAGCGGCGGACTGGTGCAGGGCGGATGGCGGCGGACGGATCGGGGTGGCTCGGGGTGGGCGTTGCGGGCGGCGGCATGCCTGCGCCGGCCGAGCGCGCGCGACCGGACAAACGTTGCATCCCTGGCGTGCGGCCTGAACCTCGCAACCTAAGCCCCCTCTGAGGGCACAGACGTTGCGCGCTCGCCGCGTGCCGCACGAGAGTGCAACGTTTGTGCGGCTGAGTCGCGCGCTGACGCCCGTGCCTCGGCCCGCTTCGCCCCGCGGCGCCCGGCGCCCGCGGACCGCCCGCGCCGACCGCCCGCGCCGACCGCCCGCGCCGACCGCCCGCGCCGACCCCCGCTACGCCCGTCCCCAGCCCGCCGCCCGGCCGCCCCCCGAACTATCCCGCCGCGAGCGCCATCCTCAGCGCGCCGGCCGCCTCGAGCATCGCTTCCCGGGCGGCGTGGCCGATCGCGACGGTGTTCGCGAACCCGTGGATCAGGCCCGGATGCCGACGGAGTGCGACGGTCGTGCCCGCCTCGCGCAGCCGGCTCGCGTACTCCTCGCCCTCGTCGCGGAGCGGGTCGAAGCCGGCAGTCGCGACGTAGGCGGGAGCGCCCGCTCGCGAGCTCGGCGGCCGCGAGCGGCGAGCACCGCGGGTCGGTCGCCTGCGAGAGGTCGGTCAGGTAGTGGGAGCGGTACCAGCGCAGGTCGGCCCGCGTCAGGTAGAAGCCCTCGGCGAACAGCTCCTGCGAGCGCCGCTCCGTCGACAGGTCGACCCACGGGTAGAGCAGCAGCTGGAAGGCCGGTGCGGGCGCCGCCTCCGCGGCCGTGATCCGCGCGACGCCGGCGGCCAGGTTTCCGCCGGCGCTGTCGCCGCCGACGGCGATCCGCGCCGGGTCGACGCCGAGCTCGCCCGCGTGCTCGACGGCGAATCGGAACGCCGCGAGCGCGTCGTCGATCGGCGCCGGGAACGGATGCTCGGGCGCGAGCCGGTAGTCGACGCTGAGCGCGGTGACGCCCGACTGGCGCGCGAGGAACCGGCAGAGGTTGTCGTGGCTGTCGAGATCGCCGACCACGAACCCGCCGCCGTGGTAGTAGACGAGCAGCGGACCCGCCTCCGCGGCGCCGACCGGCACGTACAGCCTCGCGGAGAGGGGGCCGTCGGCGCCGTCGACGGTCAGCTCCGACGCGCGCGCCACCGCGACAGTCGGTCCCGCGAACGTCGCGGCGTCATGCGTGATTCGGTCACGGGCGCCCTCCACGGTCAGCGTGTCGAGCTCGGGCTCGCCGGCAAGCTCGGTCAACCGGAGGAGGAGCTGCAGCTCGACCTCGAGCTCCTGGCCATCGCGGATCACGGGACGGCGAAGCAGCAGCCGAAGCACGCGATCCGGGAGCCCGGCGAGCCCGCGAACGAGCAGGTACTGGGCTCGATCGCTCGCGCTCAGGGTCGCCGCCATCGGGCGATTCTATGGCTGCGGCGGAGCTCAGTGCTGGCCTCGCCTAATCTGATCCGGGCAGATGATCTCGTCCCCGCCACCGTCCGGCCCCCCGGAGCAGGGCACCCCGCCCGAGCCCGTGCCGCCCGCGGCGCCCGCCGCCCGCGGCGGCGACGTGAAGTGGCCGATCTGGACCGCGCCGGCCGCGATCGCGCTCGGGTTCGCCGTCGGGGTGTTCGCGAGCGCGATCGTCGGCGCGATCGCGTCGGTCAACGGCGGCAGCCTCGCCCACCCGACCCCGGCCGTCGCGCTGATCAGCGACGTCCTCTTCGACCTCGGGTTCGTCGTCGCCGCGATCTTCTTCTCCCGCGTCCGCGGGCGTCCGAACCCGGCGGACTTCGGCTTTCGCCGGATCAAATGGCGCACCGGCGTGATCGCCGTGATCGCCGCCGGCGCCTCCTACTACCTGATCACCGCCGTGTACGCGTCGCTGCTGAACCTGAGCGGGAACGACAAGCTCCCGAAGGAGCTCGGCGTCAGCAGCAGCACCGCGGCGCTGGTCGGGGCGACCGTGTTCGTGTGCGTGATCGCGCCGATCGTCGAGGAATTCTTCTTCCGTGGGTTCGTGTTCGGCGCGCTGCGGCAGATGCGGATCAGGGTCGCCGGCCGCGACCTCGGCACCTGGGTCGCGGCGATCATCACCGGGATCCTGTTCGGGCTCGCGCACACGGGCTCGGCCTCGGCGCAGTACCTGGTGCCGCTGGGATTTCTCGGGTTCGTCCTGTGCCTGGTGCGCTGGCGGACGGGCTCGCTGTACCCGTGCATGGCGCTTCACTCGATCAACAACTCGGTGGCGCTCGGGTACGGACAGCTGCACTGGAACGCCGCCGAAATCGTCGGTCTGACGGTCGGTTCGCTGCTCGTGATCGGCTCGCTGACGCTGCCGCTTTCCGGGCGCGGCGTTGCGATTCCGGGCCTCAGGGCCGCGCGGTGATTTAATTGACGTCGATGATCAGGGGGACTCGAACGATCGTTGCCGTTGCCGTGCTCGCTTTCGCGCTGCTCGTGCCCGCCGCGGCGCTGGCCGGTGCGACCACGTCGCTGCCGGTGACGACGCCCGCGGGGCCGACAGGTCCGAGCGGTCCGACCGGGCCGAAGCCGAAGCCGAAGCCCAAGCCCAAGCCGAAGCCCGCGAAGCCGGCGGTGTCGGCGCACGGGAAGATCTACCTGTACGACTCGTTCTTCGTGAGCCGCAACCCGGTCACGGTCCCGAAGCGGCTGATCCACGCCAACGGCGTCGTCTACCCGTACGTGCCGAACCAATGGGTGCACGTGAAGATCATGCTCGGCAACCGGGTGATCAGGTCGGACAACTGGCGCCTGCGGCCGTCGAAGAACGGCCGCTACGGGTGGTTCCGGGTGCCGTTCTCGAGCCCGGGCGTCGGCGGGATCACGGTCGAGGTGACCCACAAGACCAACCACGCGGTGCGCTCGTTCAAGGTCAACCGTTCGCTCGCGGCGCTCGACACCAACGTCTCATTCGGTTCGGGTGGCCGGTTCGTGCAGCTGATCCAGCAGCGCCTGGCGGCGCTTCACTTCTACATCCCCCAGACCGGCGTCTACGACAGCGGCACCGGATGGGCGGTCGATGCGTATCACCGGCTGCTTCGTCGCGGCACCTCCCAGAACCTCGACGGCGTCACGATCAGCTACCTGCTGAACGGGTGGGGCGAGTTCAAGCTGCGCTATCCGCAGAAAGGCGCCCACGCCGAGGGCAACCTCGGGTTGCAGCTGCTGGCGCTCGCAAACGGCAGCCAGGTGGACTACATCCTCCCGATCAGCTCCGGCAAGCCCTCGACGCCCACGATCCTCGGAAACTTCCAGGTCTACTCGCGGGTCCCGGGCTACCTGCCCGACGGGATGTACTACTCGAACTTCTTCTACAACGGGTACGCGATCCACGGCTACGACCCCGCGCCCGACTACCCCGCCAGCCATGGCTGCATGCGCCTGCCGATCCAAGACGGGATTTTCGTCTACAACTGGCTGAACTACGGGGACTGGGTCGACACGTATTACTAGGCGTTCGCGCCGCGGCCCGAACCACAACGCTCCAAAGCGACCCGTTGCCGGCGAACGTGTAGCGCCAGCGGGTCTATCGCGACCATTTCCTCATCGTTCTGATCAGGCCGCGGCGCTTTGTAGCGTTATGGCTCGATGGCCACTCGAACCAGCGCCCGTGACCGCCTGCTGGCCGAGCTCCGCGAGCAAGCGCTCGTGATCGGCGAAGTCGTGCTGACGAGCGGCAAGACCTCGCAGTACCTGATCGACGCCAAGCGCGCGATCCTGCGGCCGGAGGGGTTCCTCGCGCTCGCCGAGCTGGTCGCCGGGCAGGCGGCGGCGTGGCACGCGACCGCGGTCGGCGGGATGACGATGGGCGCCGATCCGATCGCATGCGCGGCGCTCGCCGGAGGCGCGCGGGCGAAGGCGTTCTTCGTGCGCAAGGAGGTCAAGCAGCACGGCCTCGCGCGGCGGATCGAAGGGCCGCCGCTCGATCCCGGGGAGCGGTGCATGATCGTCGAGGACGTGGTCACGACCGGCGGCTCGACGATCCGTGCGATCGAGGCGGTCCGCGACGAGGGTCACGAGATCTGCGGCGTGCTCGCGATCTGCGACCGCCTCGCGGGCGGGGCGGAGGCGATCGAGCAGGCGGCGCAGGCCCCGTACGTGGCGCTCACGACGATCGACGAGGTTTATCCCGAGCGTCCCGACCGCTAGCGATAGCCGCCCAGGCGAGGCCCGGAGCCGGACGCGGTTACCAGGAGCGAGGCCCGGAGCCGGACGCGGTTACGAACGCGGCAGCGCCTTCTATGCGGCTCTACACACCTATTTGGTGTACGAATCCGCATAGAAGCCCCGACGGGGTTACTAACGCGGGAGGCTGCGGCAGGCCGAGCGCACCTGATGCAGCGCCTGGACCTTCCAACCGCCCGTCGACAGCGGCGTGAACAGCACGATCGGGTTGCCGTGATGGATCGCCTGGGAGTACTTGAAGCCGATCTTGACGACGTTGATCTTCAGCGTCCACGCGAGGATCGTCTGGTACTCGAGCCGGGTCAGCGGCTCGCCGCAGGCGTTCAGCCGGGCGGGCCCTCCGAGCCGGTCGACCGTGCCCGAGAGGCGGTTGATGTTCTTCGTGCGCAGCCGCTGGACCTTGAGGTCGCGGTGCTCCGTGCGGGCGCGGGAGACGGCCGAGGGGACGAGCGTTCCGACGAGTACGGCCGTCAGCACGATCGCCGCCCCGAGCCCGGCCCCCGTGGCCCGTAGCGCCGGAAGGCGCGCCGCCAGCCAGGCGGGCAGGTCGGCGAGGATCCGTCCCACGAGCACCGCTGCGACCACCACCATCACCGCGGCCGCCGGGAACATATAGCGCCCGAGGCCGGGCCAGCCGTGCAGCGAGAACGCGACCTCGATCACGACCCACGCGACGGCGCCCGCGCCGAGCGCGAGCGTCACAAGGTCGCGTTTCAGCGCGGCGACCACGAGCGACAGCAACGCCGCGATCTCGAGCGGAGTCGAGTACAGGTCGAGGAACCGGCCGATCGTCCCGAACACGCGGTCGGACTTCAGCCGCCGGCCGGAGCCGAACGCGTTCGACGCCGCGACGAAGGGGCTGCGGGAGGTGATCGCCGGGATCCCGAACCACAGCAGCAGGACCGCCGCGATCCCGACCCCGACGACCCACCGCATCGACGGGATCGCGCGCCACGCCCAGATCGAGTAGATCGCGAGGAACGGCCACACCTCGGGACGGCCGAGCGCGGCCAGCGCGCCGAGCGCGAACGCCCACCGAGGGCGGCCGGACAGGTGGCAGTCGATCGCGCCCAGGCACAGCGCGGCGATCATCGTGTCGGACTGGGAGCTCAGCATGTAGTGCCACCAGTCCTGGATCCCGAGCAGCGCCAGTCCGGCGAACACGCCGGCGGCGATCGCCGCGTAGCGCCGCGCCTTGGCCGGCTCGGCGACGGGCCACAGCGTCACCCGGTAGGCGATCCGCGCGGCGGCGATCGAGCCGCCCAGCGACACGGCCACGCAGGTGATCATCCACAGCCACAGCTCGTAGCGCCCGAAGATCGCGTACGGGACCGTGAACAGGAACGGCAGCGGCTTCCACGACGGCGCGGCGTTGGTGTTCAGCGCGCCGGCGAGCGCCTGATGGCCCCAGACCAGCCATCCGTATGGGTCAAAGCCCGGCCGCGTGCGCGCCCACAGCACGATCCCGGTCGAGACCGCGAGCACCACGATCGTCCAGATCGCAACCGAGCGGAGCGCCGGCGAAGGTCGCCACCGCGTGGGACCCGGTTGGTCCTGCGCCTCGGCCGGCGCCGATGACGAGGCGACCGTCAATGCCGGATCAGCACGCCGCCCGGGTGGCTACCGGTCGTCACGTACGCGGCGTGGAGCCCGTGGCACCGTGCGACCTGGGACGCGCGGGTGTGCAACGGGAGCACCGACCAGCCGCCGTGCGACACCGGCCTGAACAGCACCTTCGGAAGGTTCGGGTTGCGGAGCTCGGCCTTCTCGACGCCCTGCTGGAAACCGCCGACGGTGCCGACGTTCCGGTGGTAGAGCCACGCGAGCGCGCTCACGTATGAGACGTCGGTGACCGGCTGGCCGCAGTTGGTTATGTGGCGGGCGCCGCCGAGGACGCTCGTCGTCGTCTGCAGGAGCGCGATCTGATGGGTGCGAACGCGCTCGTGCGTGAGGTCCTTGTGCTCATCGCGGATCCTGGCAACCGCGCCGGGCACCAGCACGCCCACGAGCACAGCCACCACCGGGATCCCGGCCCACCTCGGGATCCCGTGCGCCAGCTTCGGCAGCCCGGTGAGGATCAGCGCGACCCCGACCCCGGCGAGCACGGCGCCGATCGCGGCCGGCTCGAACATGTAGCGCCCGAGTGCCGGCCAGCCGTGATACGCGAACGCGATCTCGACGATCACCCACCCGACCGCGACTCCGGCCATCGTCAGGACCACGCGGTCGCGCCTGAAGATGCCGACGATCACGGTCAGCAACGCGAGCAGCCAGACCGGGGTGTATTCGAGATCCGTGAAACGCCCGAGGGTCCCGAAGAACTGGTTGTGCCGGAGCGCGCGCGGCGACTTCTGGGCGAGGTCGCCCGCCAACAGCGGCCGGTGGTTCGTGATCGTCGGGATCCCGAACCACCCGAACGCGACCACCACGGCGCCGCCGACCAGCCACCACCGCATGTATGGCAGCTTCACCCACGCCCACAGCCCCCACAGCCCGAGCCACGGCCCGGCCTCGGGGCGCCCGAGCGTGGCGAGCACGCCGAACACGAGTGTCCATCGGTACCTGCCGAGCAGGTGCATGTCGATCGCAGCGAGCGTGAACGTGACCAGCATCGGATCCGACTGCGAGCTGAGGATGTAGTGCATGTATTGCTGGAGCCCCAGCACCGCCGCGCCCGCGAAGATCGCAGCCGCCCAGGGCGCGTATCGCACGATCGCCGAATCGTCGGGCTTCGCAGTGCCGCCGCCGCTGAGCCGGTAGGCGATCCGGCCGCCGAACACCGCGCCGGCGAGCGCGACCGCGCACGAGACGAACATCCACAGCCACATCTCGTAGTGGCCGAACAAGGCGAGCGGGACCGTGAACAGGAAGGTGAGCGGCTTCCACGAGGGCGCGCCGCCGAGGTCGAGGCCGCCGTGGATGGTCTGATAGCCCCACACGAGCCACCCGTAGGCGTCGTAGCTTGGCCGCGTCCGCGCCCACGCGACGAGCAGCACCGACAGCACCGCGATCACGGCGCTGACGGTCAGCCACGGATGACGGGAAGCGAACAGCCGCAGGGTCCACCGCTCCTGCTCTGGCGCTTGCTGTCGGGTCTGGGCCTCCGCGGGCTCCGGGCGGAGCGGGGGCGCTTCTAGCGTGCTCTCAGACACGGAGAGGGCGGGACGGTAGCACGGGCGAGCGCGGCGGCATCCACCGTGAAGAGCGTTCTCACGGCCGGCGGTCGAGCCTACGCCGCCTACAATCGTGCGGCCGATGAACGTGCTGGCGGACGGGGGGGCGACCGATCCACAGGTCCAGATCTACCTGGAGCGGTTGAGCGATGCCGCGGCGATGTCGCTCGCGGACATGACGGGCGACTTGGTCCAGCGGATGCGCTCGCGGGCGGACGCCTTGGGCGTGCCGAGCGAGGACTGGTTCTGGAGCGTGCTGACGCGCTCGCTGGCAGCCAATCTTCCGGGATTCCTGAAGGCGCTCGGCGGCGACCGACGGCTTCCCGACGCGCTACCCGGGGCGACAACGGAGCTGGCCCGGGCCGCGGCGCGCCGCGGGGTCCCACTCGCTGACCTGTTCCAGATCATGCGTGCCGCCCAGGGTCCATTCTGGGAGAACTGGCAGCGGCTGTTCGCCGATCTCGGAGTCGACGACGCTACGCGAGGGCGGCTCGCGGACGAGGCGATGCGGTTCACGATCAGCTACCAGGACTGGATCA
Organism: uncultured Solirubrobacterales bacterium; assembly: GCA_963770735.1. Taxonomy (GTDB): domain Bacteria; phylum Actinomycetota; class Thermoleophilia; order Solirubrobacterales; family Solirubrobacteraceae; genus Palsa-465. The sequence goes on from CAVYRB010000006.1 coordinate 146,556, forward strand.
CGTCGCAGATCTCGGCTGTCTACAGGGCGGAGCTCGAGAGCGGCGGCGACCACAGGCTCCCGCTCATAGCCGCGGTGCTGAGCGGTGGGGCGGTCAGTGGGCGTGCCCTCGGATACGACCTTGAGCTCGAGCACGTCGCGGCGGTCGCCTCCGGACCGGATCGCCGGGAGGTGCTCGCGGCGATCGCCGAGTCGCTCGGGCGCTACCTGCTGTCGGTGGCGCCAGACCCGGAGACCGCTTGGGGCTGGATCGGCGGGCAGCAACCGCTCGGCGTCGAGGGGATCCACCGCGTGGAGTCGATCGTGCCTCCCGCCGGCACCAGCGTCGCGCTCGGGGAACCGCTGCGGGGGCCGGAGGGGTTCCGAGAAAGTCATCGTCAGGCGGTGATCGCCCGCTCTGTCGCCACTGGAGACCCGGTCACCCGATATCGCGACGTCGCGCTCCAGGCGGCCCTGGTCCGTGCGCCGGAGGCCGCGCGCGCATTCGCGCGCCGCGAGCTCGACCCGCTGGGCGACGGCGAGCGCGGCGAGCGCTTGCGCTCCACGCTGCGGGCGCTGTTCGCGACCGGCAACGGGGCCAGCGCGGCTGCGGCGATGGGGGTCAGTCCACGGACCGTGACCAACCGAATCGCGGAGATCGAGCAGGCTCTGGGCTGCCCAATGCACACCCGGCGAACAGAGCTCGACGTCGCGCTGCGGCTCGAGCGCTTGCTCGTAGCGCGCGACGACGACTGACCGCGTCGGCGCGTTGCGGATTTGCGCAACGCGCTTGCCGAATCGCGCATTCCCCGCTCCGGTCCGCGCCCGCAGAATCGCCCCACACATCAACACGGATTGGAAGGGGCAGCGATGAGTTCGCAGATCGACGTACTGGTTGTCGGCGCCGGCCCGGTGGGGATGACCCTCGCCGCGGAGCTGTTGCGCCACGGCGCCAGCTGCCGGGTGATCGACCGCAACGAGGGCGCGAGCACGCTGTCGAAGGCGATCGCGGTTCACTCGCGGTCGCTGGCGATGTTCGACGACATGGGCATCGCCGACAGACTGATCGAGAAGGGCGTGAAGGTCGACCGCGTGCACTTTCACCTCGACGGCAAGGCGATGCCGACGATCGGACTGGACTCGATCGGGCCGCCGTTCCCGTTCGTGCTGTGCGTCGCGCAGAACGAGACCGAGGAGCTGCTCGACCGGCACGTCGGCGAGGTCGGCGGGCGGGTCGAGCGTCGCGTCGAGCTGGAGTCCTTCACCGGGGACGAGGACGGGGTCACCGCGACGCTGCGTGGCGCCGACGGGAGCAGCGAGCAGGTCCGGGCGCGGTACATCGCGGGCGCCGACGGCGCCCACAGCACGATCCGGGAGCAAACGCATACGGGCTTTGAGGGGGTCACCTACCCGGAGCTGTACTGGCTCGCCGACGCGAAGGTGAGCTGGGATCTCGCTCCCGACGAGCTGTACGCATGGATGGGCGAGGACGGCTCGGTCGCGTTCTTCCCGCTGCCGGGGCGGTTCCGGATCCTCGCGCAGCCGAAGATGAACGCAGACGCTCCACGAACGGCACCGACGCTCGAGCAGCTGCAGCGGTTCGCCGCCGAGCGCGTCGGGGTACCGATCGAGCTCTCCGATCCCGGCTGGCTCGCGACGTTCGCGATCAACCGGCGGCTGGTGACGACGATGCGGCCCGGGCCGCGCACGTTCCTGCTCGGCGACGCCGCGCACATCCACAGCCCCACGGGCGGGCAGGGGATGAACACGGGCATGCAGGACGCCTACAACCTGGCCTGGAAGCTCGCGCTGGTGGCGTCCGGGAGCGCCCCCGAGTCGCTGTTGGAGAGCTTCGAGGCCGAGCGGCGCCCGGTGATCGAGGGGATGGAGCGGAGCACCGACGCGCTCGCAAAGTTCTCGTTCGCTTCCGGAATCCGCGCGCGGACCCGCGACCGGCTCGCGCCGCTCGTGTTCGGGATCGGCGCGGTGCGCGACAAGTTCGCCCGCGAGATCTCGATGCTGCCCGTCGAATACGGCGACAGCCCGCTGGTGGCTCGCAACGGCCGCGCCGGGCGGAGCAAGCCGTGCGGCGGGCAGGTCGTCGTCGACGCGGGGCCGTTGCGCGACGCCGAAGGCACGGAGCTGGGCTGGCTGGACGTGGTCCGCGGCACCCGGCACGTGGTGGTGGCGTTCGCCGGCGACGAGCCCGAGCAGAAGGCGGCCGAGGCCGCTCACGCCGTCGCGGCCGGACACCCGGACGCGGTCGCCGCGAAGGTGCTCGTGCTCGGCGAGCAGGGCCCGGCCGAGCTTAACGGCGAGACCGTGCTCGACCCGCGGGGCGAGGCACACGAGCGCTTCGGGCTTCGACGCGGCGGCATCGTCGTCGTCCGCCCCGACAAGTACCTGGCGGCGATCCACAAGGGACTCAGCCCGGCACCCGCCGAGGCCACGCTCGAGCTGGCACTGGGAGGCTGAGATGGAATTCGCACTTGTGCTGATGGCCGTCCGCTTTGGGCGGGCGGCCAAGCGGGCGTGGGCCGGCCCGGAGTTCAGGGCGCTCGCCGGAGCGTTGGTCGCGCTGATCGTGTGCGCCACGATCGTGTTCACCCTCGGCGAGCACTGGAGCCCGGTCGACGGCCTCTACTTCTCGGTGATGACGCTGACGACGGCCGGCGCGCCGGGGCTGACGTTGACCACTGACGTGCTGAAGCTGTTCTGCGCCCTGTACGTGCTGATCGGGGTCGGGATCCTGCTGCGCACGCTGTGGCTGCTCGGACTGGGCTACGTGCAGGCACGCAAGGAGCTGCCGCGCCCGCACCGGCGCAAGCGGGCCGGGGTCGAGTCCCCGGCCCCGGCCAACGGCGGCCCGCCCGCCGAGGGGCGGTCGGTCGAGGTCGCACCGGCGCGGGCGAGGAGCGAGGCGCCCTCCGACGCGCTGGTGGTGTTCGGGATCACCGGCGACCTCGCCCGCCAGATGACGTTCCGCTCGCTGTACCAGCTCGAGGCCGGCCGTCGGCTCGAGCGTCCCGTGATCGGGGTCGCGCGCGAGCAGTGGACGGTTGAGGACCTCCGCAGGCGAGCGAAGGAGTCGATCGAGAGCGGCGGGGGCTCGACCGACCCCGCCGTGCTCGAACGGCTGCTCTCGCGGCTCTTGTACGTCGCGGGCGAGCTTGATGACCCCAACACGTACACGCGGGTCGGCGAGGCGCTTGCGAGCGCCGAGCGACCCGCGTTCTACCTGGAGATCCCGCCGTCGCTGTTCGGCCGCACGATCGCGGGACTCGCGGATGCGGGGCTTTCCCGCGACGCCCGGGTGATCGTCGAGAAGCCGTTCGGACACGACCTCGCGTCCGCGCGAGCACTGAACGACGAGGTCCACCGTTACCTCGACGAGTCACGGCTCTACCGGATCGACCACTTCCTGGGGAAGATGGGCCTTGAGGAGATCCTGTACCTCAGGTTCGCCAACGCGATCCTCGAGCCGGTGTGGAACCGCAACCACGTCGCCTGCGTGATGATCACGATGGCGGAGGACTTCTCGATCCGCGATCGCGGACGCTTCTACGACCCGGTGGGCGCGCTTCGCGATGTGGTCGTCAACCACCTCATGCAAGTGCTGGCCGCGGTGGCGATGGAGCCGCCGTCGGGCGGAGCGATCGAGACGCTCAAGGACGCGGAGGCGGCGGTGTTGCGGGCGATGCCCGCCGCCGACGCGTCCCTGTACGTCCGTGGCCAGTACCGCGGCTATCGCGACGCCGAGGGTGTCGCGCAGGACTCGGACACCGAGACCTACGCGGCTCTCCGCCTCCAGATCGACAACTGGCGCTGGGCCGGAGTCCCGTTCCTGGTCCGCGCCGGCAAGTCTCTGGCGGCCACCCAGACGGAGGTGCGGGTTGTGTTCCAGCGCCCGCCCCACCTGGGGTTCGCGACCGGTGCCGCCCCGCCCGAGCCGGGCCAGGTGGTGATCCGCCTGGACCCGGGCACCGGCATCCGCATGTCGCTGCAGGCGCGCCGGGCGGACGTCGACCACTGGGGGCGGGTCGAGCTCGACGCCGAGATGGCGGACCAGGGAGGCGAGGGGGCCACGCCGTACGAGGTGCTGCTCCACGCCGCGATGGAGGGCAAGCGCGCCCGGTTCGTTCGCCAGGACACGGTCGAAGAGAGCTGGCGGATTCTCCAGCCGCTGATCGACGCCAAGCCGCCGGTGCTCCCGTACGAGCCCGGCAGTTGGGGGCCAGCGGCGGCCGAGCTGTTGGCGGCGGAGTACGGCGGCTGGAGAGCGCCCTGGGAGCCGCGGAGGCCGGCGCTGGTGGCCCATGGCTGAACCGAGATTCCCCCAGATCCAGCAGTACGCGTTTCTGTCCGACTGCGAGACGTGCGCGCTGGTCGCTCCCAGCGGCCGCGTGGAGTGGCTGTGCGCGCCGCGGCCAGACGCGCCGAGCATCTTCGCGGCGTTGCTCGATCGCGGCGCTGGCTCGTTCGCTTTCGGACCCGACGGCGTGTCGGTTCCGAGCCAGCGCCGCTATCTACCGGGGAGCCTCGTGCTGGAGACCACCTGGCAGACGTCAACCGGTTGGCTCGTCGTCCACGATTGCCTGGCGATGTCGCCGTGGACGGCGAACGGACGCCAGCCCCGCTACCGGCGGCCGCCGGCGGACATCGCCGGAACCGCGGTGCTGCTGCGCACCGCGACCTGCGTTGACGGCGAGGTCGACCTGACGCTCGACTGCCTGCCGCTGTTCGACTACGGCCGCGAGCTCGTTCCCTGGACCTATTCCGAGGACGACTACGGCAGCCTCTCGGCGGGGAGCACGGAGCTCGAGCTGCGGCTCACCTCCAGCGTCCGGCTTGGGGTGACCGGAGCTCGCGCCTACGGCCGGACCCGTTTGGCCGAGGGAGAGGGCGGGTTCGTAGCGTTGTCGTGGCGCGACGGAGGGCCGCGGACGCTCCAGGACGCCTACCGCCGCAGCTCAGAGACCGCCCGACACTGGCGGCGGTGGCTGAAGGGCGGCCGGTTTCCGGACCACGAGTGGCGCTCGCAGCTTGAGCGCAGCGCGCTGACGCTGAAGGGACTCACCTACGCCCCCACCGGCGCGGTGCTGGCGGCGGCGACCACGTCGCTGCCGGAAACACCCGGGGGCGAGCGCAACTGGGACTACCGCTTCAGCTGGGTGCGCGATTCCTCGTTCCTGCTGTGGGGGCTGCAGACGCTGGGCTTCGAGTGGGAGGCGTACGAGTTCTTCGCGTTCCTGATCGAGACCGTCACCGCGGCCGACAACCTCCAGATCATGTACGGGATCGGCGGGGAGACGCGGCTCGATGAGCAGGAGCTCGAGCACCTGTCCGGCTACGAGGGAGCGCGTCCGGTCCGGGTCGGCAACGGCGCCTACGACCAGCGCCAGCACGACGTCTGGGGGATGGTGCTCGACTCGGTGGCGATGCACGCCCGCAACGGGCTGGTCGAGCAGCTGCCCGAGCCGGTCTGGGAGCGGATGACACGTCTGGTCGAGGAGGCGATCACCCACTGGCAGGAGCCGGACCGCGGCATCTGGGAGGTGCGTGGAGAGCCCAAGCACTTCACCGCCTCGAAAGTACTCTGCTGGGTGGCCGTCGACCGCGGGGCGGCGCTGGCGGAGAGCCGCGGCGACGGCGACCGGGCAGCGCGCTGGCGGGCCGAGGCGACGCGGATCCGCGACGACGTCTGCGCGAACGGCGTCGACCGGCGCGGCGTGTTCGTCCAGCACTACGAAACTGGTGCGCTCGACGCCTCGCTGCTGCTGATCGGCTTGATGGGGTTCCTCCCTGCCGACGATGAGCGGGTACGGGCGACGGTGCTGGCGATTGCCGACGAGCTCACCGACGACGGGCTCGTGCTGCGCTACCGGGTCGAGCACACCGATGACGGGCTCGAGGGCGAGGAGGGCACGTTCACGATCTGCTCGTTCTGGCTGGTCTCGGCGCTGGCGCAGATCGGCGAGATCGAGCGGGCTCGGACGCTGTGCGAGAAGCTGCTCGCGTTCGCGGGGCCGCTGCTGCTCTACGCCGAGGAAATCGACGCGCGCTCGGGCCGGCACTGGGGCAACTTCCCGCAGGCGTTCACGCATCTGGCGCTGATCAACGCCGTGACGGCGGTGATCGAGGCGGAGGCTGGCCGGCACGCGCCGGCGTTCGCTTCGTCGGCTCGCATCTAGGTACCCCCGGCAGGAATCGAACCTGCATCCCGCGCTTAGGAGGCGCGTGCTCTATCCATTGAGCTACGAGGGCGCGAGACGCAGGGTAACCCGGGGAACTGGCGCCTCGCTCATCATCAGCACTGACGATCGGTTCATTTGCAGCCGGTTAACGCTTCGTGACAGCCCGGGCGCGTTGTGGTATCTCCCGGCGTCCCCGAGGAGGAATCTAGCTGCCAGGGGACAACCCCAACATGTCATGAGCGTCGGTTCAGAGCTGCTGGTCGAGTCTGAATCGTCCGTCGATTCGATCGAGCTCCTAGCGGACGACGTCACCGCGCGGTCGCCGACCGAGCTGTTCTGGCGCCGGTTTCGGGCAGACCGCGTCGCCATGGTGTCGGCGATCTTCATCATCGTGTTGGTCGTCGTCGCGATCGCCGCGCCGCTGGTCGTGAAGATCCTCGGGCTGCCCGGCCCCAACGTGCAGGACCCGAACGCGCTCGACGCATTCGGCAGTCCCACCGGCCCGAGCGGGGCGCATCCGTTCGGCGTCGACACGCTCGGCCGGGACGTGCTCTCCCGAGTCATCTACGGCGCGCGCGTCTCCCTGCTGGTCGGGATCGTCGGGACCCTGATCGCGACGCTCGCCGGGACCGTGATCGGCCTGCTCGCCGGGTTCTACCGCGGGGTGACGGACACGATCGCGATGCGGGCGGTCGACGTGTTCCTGTCGTTCCCGGTGCTCGTGCTCGGGCTCGGGATCGGCGCTGCCTGCTCGGTGCGCGGGTGCCTCGGCGGCGTGATCACGCCGGGAATCGTCACGGTGATCTTCATCATCGCGATCCTCAGCTTCACCTACATCGCGCGGATCGTCCGCGGGCAGGTGCTGTCGCTGCGCGAGAAGGAGTTCGTCGACGCCTCGCGGGCGCTCGGCGCGTCGAACCGCCGCATCGTCTTCAGGGAGATCCTGCCCAACCTGATCGCGCCGCTGATCGTCTACTCGAGCCTGCTGATCCCGGTCAACATCCTGCTCGAAGCGGCGCTCTCGTTCCTCGGCGTCGGGATCCAGCCGCCCACCGCCAGCTGGGGGCAGATGATCGCCGACGCCACCCCGATCTTCAACACCGCGTGGTGGTACATGGTCTTCCCGGGGGTCGCACTGTTGCTCACGGTGCTGGCGTTCAACCTCGTCGGCGATGGACTGCTCGACGCGCTGAACCCGAAAGGGACGCGATCGTGAGCGTCCAATCCATCTCGAGGCCGGGCGGCGGTACCGCCCTCTTCGAATTCGCACAAACGATAGGAGGAGTCAGATGAGGAACACCGCACGCGCGGCGATCATCGCGGTGATCGGTGGGCTACTGGCGGCGGTGGTTGCGGCCTGCGGGAGCTCGAGCTCCGGTTCGGGCTCAGCCACGACCGCAAACATTCCGCTGAAGGCGGGCGAGAACCCGGTGGGTCAGACGCTCTACGGCAAGACCAAGGGCGGGACGCTGACCGTGTACTCGAGCGAGGACTTCGAGCATCTGGATCCGGGCGAGTCGTACTTCGTCCTGGACTACGGGATCGACTACGCGACGCAGCGTCCGCTGTTCACGTATCCGCCGAACTCGAGCACCACGCTGGTGCCGGATCTGGCGACGGCGATGCCGACGACCGCCAACGGCGGGATCACCGACGGCGGCAAGACCGTCACGGTCCACATCCAGCCGAACGTCAAGTTCTCGCCGCCGGTCAACCGCGCGGTGACCTCGAAGGACGTGGCGTACGCGATCGAGCGCGGTGCGAACCCGAACGTCGCCAACCCGTACTTCATCTCGTACTTCGGGGCGAGCGCCCCGACTCCGCTCGTGGGCGCGACGTCGCCCAAGTACGCGGGTGGCCCGATCCCGGGGATCCAAACTCCCAACGACTCGACGATCGTCTTCCGCATGACCAAGCCGGGCGCGTCGTTCCTGATCCAGGCGCTGAGCCTCCCGATCTCGATGCCGGTGCCGGAGTCGTTCGCGGGGCCGCTGGACAAGAAGGCCCCGACGACATACGGGACGCAGTCCCTGGTGGCCACGGGCCCGTACATGCTCAAATCCGACTCGACCGGCAAGTTCGCGGGAATCGGCTACCAGACGGGCAAGTCCGCGACGCTCGTGCGCAACCCGAACTGGAACGCGAGCACGTACAGCCAGCTGTTCCATCCGCCGGCGTACCTGGACAACATCAACATCAACATCGGCGGCGACGCGACCGTGATCGGGCAGCAGGTGCTGAAGGGAACGCACGCGGTCCAGCTCGACACCCCGGCGCAGTCGGTGGTCAAGCTCGCCTACCAGAACTACCCGTCGCAGATCACGTTCACGACCGGTGCCGGCGACCACTACGTCGCGATCAACAACAGCGCCGGCCCGTTCAAGAACGTGAACGCGCGCAGGGCGTTCTGGGCGGCGCTCGATCGCAACGCGATCGTCAAGGCGCGCGGTGGCCCGCTCGTCGCACAGCCGATGACCCACTTCATCTACCCGGGGCTCAACGGCTTCCAGCAGTCGGGCGGCTACCCCGGCCCGCAGGTCGACTACAACAAGAACCCGAACGGCGACATGACCGTCGCCACCAAGTACATGAAGGCCGCCGGCTACTCGAGCGGCAAGTACACCGGCAACGCGACGGTCCAGATCGTCGGCGCCAACAACGGCAACGACCCGGCGATCATCCAGATCGTCAACAACGCGCTGACCGGCCTCGGTTTCCACACGCACGTGTCGGAAGTCGACCAGTCGGTGATGTACGCGAAGTACTGCGGCGTGCCCAAGCAGGAGATCGACGCGTGCCCGACGGTGGGCTGGGTCCGTGACTTCGCGGACCCGCTGACGCTCCTGTACGTGCCGTTCTACGGGCCGTCGATCGTCCCGACGAACAACTCCAACTGGGGCCAGGTCAACGATCCGCAGATCAACGCGGCGATGCAGCAGGCCGGGCTGGTGAACGATCCGACGCAGCGGGCGCAGGCCTGGGCGAACGTCGACAAGATGCTCGTCGACCAGGCCGTCGCCGCCCCGGAGGAGTTCGACAACCAGCCGAACGTCGAGAGCAAGGACGTGGCCGGCGTCAATCAGCTGTGGGACATCGGCCAGTGGGACTTCATGTTCAGCTCGCTGAAGTAGCAGTCCCTGACGTCACCGTGGGCCCCGCCGTCCGGCGGGGCCCACGCCGTCGGACCGACCAACCGACCAGCCAGTGGCCACCTACATCCTGAGACGAGTCCTGTGGGGGATCGTCCTCCTGTTCCTCGTCTGCCTGCTGACGTTCATCCTGTTCAACGTCCTCCCCACGGCGGACCCCGCTCAGCTCCGTGCCGGACGGAACGCGAGCCCGGCGATCATCGCCCACATCCGCCACGAGCTGGGGCTCGACAAGTCGCTGCTGACCCAGTTCTGGGTCTACATCAAGAACATCTTCCTCCACTTCAACTTCGGCTACAGCTTCTACTCGGGACAGTCGGTTATCAGCCTGATCGGCGACCGGCTGCCGGCGACGCTGTCGCTGACCGTCGGCGCGGTGATTCTGTGGCTGGTCCTGGGGATCCCGATCGGGATCATCTCGGCGGTCAGGCGGCGCACGTTCATCGACCGGACCTCGATGGGGACCGCGCTGTTCTTCGTGTCGATGCCGATCTACTGGCTCGGGCTGATCGTGCTGTTCCTGTTCGCATCGGACATCGGCAAGTTCAAGATCTTCCCGGGGGCGAACTCATACGTCGGGATCACGACCGACGCCGGGAAGTGGTTCACCTCGCTGCTGCTTCCGTGGTTCGTGCTCGCCGCAACCCAGGCCGCGATCTACTCGCGGCTTCTGCGCGGCAGCCTGATCGAGACGATGAGCGAGGACTACATCCGCACCGCTCGGGCTAAGGGTCTGCCGGAGCGGCGGGTGGTCTGGAAGCACGGCGTGCGCGCCGCGATCACCCCGGTGATCACCGTGCTGGCCCTCGATATCGGAGCACTGCTCGGCGGGGCGGTGCTGACCGAGACCGTGTTCGACATCCCCGGCATCGGCCGCCTCAACTACGACGCGATCATCCACTCGGACTTCCCCGTCGTGCAGGGCACCGTGCTGCTGGCGGCTATGTTCATCATCGTGGCGAACATCGTCGTGGACATCGGGTACGCGTACCTCGACCCACGGGTTCGCTACTCGTGACCTGCACCCGGCGACGATGAGCCCGCTGCTCGAAGTCAAGGACCTGCGCGTCACGTTCGAGACCGAGGACGGCGTCGTGCACGCGGTCGACGGCATCTCGTACTCGGTCGAGGCCGGGAGGACACTCGGAATCGTCGGGGAGTCCGGCTCGGGGAAGAGCGTCTCGTCGCTGACGACGCTTGGCCTGACGCGGAACGAGGGCGCGGAGGTCTCCGGGGAGATCCGGTTCGAGGACAACGACCTGGTCGCGATGTCAGACGACGAGTTGCGCGCGATCCGCGGCAACGAGATCGCGATGATCTTCCAGGACCCGCTGTCCTCGCTACACCCGTTCTACCGGGTCGGATGGCAGCTCGTCGAGGCGATCCGCACCCATCGCGACGTCTCGCGGGCGGCGGCGCACAGGCGCGCGGTCGAGCTGCTCGACCTGGTCGGGATCCCCGATCCCGAGCGGCGCGTGGACCAGTATCCGCACGAGTTCTCGGGCGGGATGAGGCAGCGGGCGATGATCGCGATGGCGCTCGCGAACGAACCGAAGCTGCTGATCGCGGACGAGCCGACGACGGCGCTTGACGTCACCGTCCAGGCGCAGATCCTGGCGCTGCTCGACGACCTCCAGCGCCGGCTGGGGATGGCGATCATCATCATCACCCACGACCTCGGCGTGGTCGCCGAGACGGCCGACGAGATCGCCGTCATGTACGCGGGGAGGATCGTCGAGCACGGCTCGACCGAGCAGATCTTCAAGGCGCCCCAGCACCCCTACACGTGGGGCCTCCTGACGTCGATCCCGCGGCTGGACATCCAGCGTGACGATGAGCTCGTCCCGATCCCCGGCCGCCCCCCGAGCCTGATCCACCGTCCGTCCGGCTGCTTCTTCAGCCCGAGATGCCCTTACGCGCGTGACGAGATGAAGCGAATCGATCCCCACCTCGCACCGGTGCCGGGCGAAACCGACCATCAGGTCGCCTGTCTGCTGACGCCCGAAGTACGGGCAAGAATCTGGAAGGGTCTCCAGGAGGGTCAGTCGCCGGCCTCCCTGCGCGCCCTCGCGTCCCCGCCCCGCACCCCGACCACCGCCGGAACTCCGCAGTCGGGCGCGCAGGGAGGTGGCGAATGACCCTCCCAACCGCAACTCCCCTGGTCGAGGTCCGCAACCTGAGGAAGTATTTCCCGATCACGCGCGGCCTGATCTTCCAGCGGAGGATCGGCGACGTGAAGGCCGTCGACGACATCTCGTTCGACGTCAGGCAGGGAGAGACGCTGGGGCTGGTCGGAGAGACCGGCTGCGGCAAGAGCACCACCGCGAGGCTGCTGGTGCGGCTGCTCGATCCGACATCGGGCGAGATCCTGATCGACGGCGAGGACGTCGCGCAGCGCAAGGGAGCGGGGCTGAAGGCGCTCCACCGCGAGGTGCAGATGATCTTCCAGGACCCGTACTCGTCGCTGAACCCGCGCAAGACGGTCGGCTCGGTGATCGCTGAGCCGTTCGTGATCCACGGGCTGTACACGGGATCGGGCGAGCGCAAGAAGCAGGTCCAGGAGCTGATGGACCGCGTGGGCCTGAACCCCGAGCACTACAACCGCTATCCCCACGAGTTCTCGGGCGGCCAGCGCCAGCGAATCGGGGTCGCGCGGGCGATCGCGCTCGAGCCGAAGCTGTTGATCGCCGACGAGCCGGTGTCCGCGCTCGACGTCTCGATCCAGGCTCAGGTGCTGAACCTTCTCCGGCGCCTACAGCGCGAGATGGGGCTGACGCTGGTCTTCATCTCGCACGACCTGTCGGTGGTCCGCCACATGTGCGACCGCGTGGCGGTCATGTATTTGGGCAAGATCGTCGAGCTCGCCTCCAGCGAGGCGCTCTACTCGTTCCCACGGCACCCCTACACGGGCGCGCTGCTGTCCGCTGTCCCGGTCCCCGACCCGACCGGCGGCAAGCGCGAGCGGACGCTGCTGGCCGGCGACGTGCCGAGCCCGGCGAACCCGCCGTCGGGCTGTCGGTTCCACACCCGTTGCCCGAAGGCGCAGGACCTGTGCCGGACGGATGACCCGCCGCTCGAGCTGAAGGACCCGTCGCGTCCCGAGACGGAAGCGGCCTGTCACTTCCCGCTGACGCCCGAGGAGGTCGAGGTACAGCTACCGGCCGCGCTGACGGCCGCTCAGGCGTCGTCTTCGACGTAGAGCGACTCGGTCGCCAGCTCGTTGCCGTTCTTGCCCCAGAGCTTGATCTCGAGGTAGTCGGAGCGGTAGTTGTCCGGCGCGATCAGCGTGAAGCGCTCGTCGGAGAGCTCGCACTGGTCGACGGCGAGGTTCGCGAGCTCGCCTGTCACGAGCGAGCCGCCCGGGATCAACGGCGTCCCCCAGACGAGCGTCATCTCGGCGGCGTTGCCGAGCTCACCCCGCCAGCTGCCGATCACCTCGTCGTTGAGGTCGAGCTTCCAGTCGGGGTTGGCCTCGGCCACCTCGGAGGTGAAGTCGGCCTGCGCGGCGAACCCGCTCGGACCCTCGGAGCCCTCGGCGAACGAGACGTAGCCGAAAACCTCGTATCCCTCGCTGGTGCGGGCGATCGCCGGTATGTAGGTGCGACCGCAGTACGTGCGGTCCGGGTACCAGGCGATCTCGGTGTCGACGTCGCCGATCTGCTCTCCCTCGGTGTCCATCTCACGCACCGCCCCGAGGAAGTGGCCCTTCAGCGTCTCTCCCCAGCGTCCGTACGGGAGCCCCTCCTGCGGGGGCTCGGCGGCAAAGCTGATCACGAACCGGTCGGTCGGCGGCATCGCGGCGGAAGCCTACCTTGCACGCCTCGGCGCGGGAGCTCAGTCGATCGTGGCGCGGATCGCCTGCATCGTTCCCAACATGGCCTGGGCGACGAGCTGGACGACCTGCTCCCGGGGCATCCCGGTTTCACGCGCCTCGTCGAGCACCGCCTCGCTGAACGCGATGAATCCCTTGATTCCGAGGCGCGCGATCGGCGGCGGGTCGTCGGTGCCGAGGTTGTTCAGCGACACGCTCGCGATCACGACGTCTTCGAACCGGTCGATGATCGCGTGCAGCTCGGCCTCCTGGGAGGCGCGGCCGAGCCGGTGGACCTTCCACGCGACCGACGGCTCTTCGGAGTGCGCGAAGAACCGCTGGAAGTTGGCCGCCATCCGCTCGGGGAGCGGGATCGACTCGTCGGTCACCCAACCGTCGGTCAGTTCGTGGCCCGAACGCTCGCCGACCGCGATCAAGATGTCGGGGCGGCCGCGCGGGAAGTAGTGGTAGAGCAGGTTTCGCGTGACGTCCGCTCGGCGAGCGAGCTCGTCGAGGGAGAAGCCGCTGATCCCCTGCTCGGCGACGAGCGGCGCGGCGACGTCGATCAACTGCTCCCGGCGGGCGCCCCGCGGCAGTCGCCTGGGCGAACGGTTTGCGATTGAGGTCCCGCCTACGCTCCGTGCCGCCGAGGCGCGCTTCCTTCGTGGGTTTCCCTGTGGACGAGGGTTCGTTGCCGACATGCCTATATATTATTTCCCCTGAGTCAACTTGACGCTATGTAAATAGCAGTGTAGGCTAGACCGACAGTTAGGGCCTGAGGGCTGCGGTGTGGCTTGAAGGATCTTGCGCCCGGCACCGGCATGGACGGCCGGGTCGGGCGCGAGCAAAGCGAAGTGGACGGAATCGCGGTCGCGCTCCTTTTGGGGCGCGGCCGCAGTTCTTTTCGGCATCAGAACGCGCCGCGACGGCTGAACACGGCGGGGATCGTCTTCAGCAGGATCGAAAGATCGAGCATGATCGACCACCGCTCGAGATACAGGAAGTCGAGCCGCACGAGGTCGTCGAAGTCGAGCTCGGATCGGCCCGATACCTGCCACAGCCCGGTGATGCCGGGGAGTACCAGATAGCGCTTCTTGTGCCATTCCTCGAGGCGGTTGAAGTCGCGCATCGGCAGCGGCCGGGGGCCGACCAGCGACATCTCGCCGCGAATCACGTTGACCAGCTGAGGCAGTTCGTCGAGCGAGTAGCGGCGCAGGAACCGCCCGACCCTGGTGAGCCGCGGGTCGTGCCGGATCTTGAACAGGGCGCCCGACTGCTCGTTGAGGGGTTCGAGGTCCGCTTGGATCTGATCCGCGTGCTCGCGCATCGTGCGGAACTTGAAGCAGTAGAACGGCCGTCCTGCGATCCCTGGTCGTACCGACCGGTAGATCACGGGACCCGACGAGCTCAGCTTCACGGCGATCGCGATCGCCAGCAGGATCGGCGACAGGAGGATCAGACCGATCGTCGAGACGACGAGATCAAAGGTCCGCTTCAGCGCGAAGTCGATCCCCTGGACCACCGGCGGGCGGAGCTTGAACAGCGGCACCGTCTGTCCGGGGACGAACTCGGCGCGGTCGATCAGGATCTCCATCGTCGACGGGGCGACCTGGACCGTGATCCCGCGCTGATGGCAGGAGTCGACGAGCTCGACCGCCCGCTCCTGTGGGAACTCGGGGTCGGCGATGATCACCTCCTGGATCCGTTCGCGCCCGAGCACATCCTGGAGCTGGTCGAGCGTCCCGAGCGAGCGCAGCCCGTTCGGCGGCCTCGGCGTCAGCGAAATGTAACCGGCGATGTCGACCCGCATCCGGGACTGATCGGTAAGCGCGTGGTGGACCGCCTCGATGTGCTTCCCGGAGCCGACCAGCAGCGCCCGGCGGGTGTACCCCGCCTGCTCGAGCAGCCACCCCGTCAGCCGCAGATGCAGCTCGCGCAGCGCCGAGATGTAGACGACCCCGAAGAACAGCGAGCTGAAGAAGATGTAGTAGCTCGAGAAGTGTTCGCCGCTGGCCAGCGCGAACACCAGCGAGATCACCGTCGTATAGAAGAGGGCCGTGGCGATCGCGGAGAACCCCGGCCGGCGTGGACGGTCGGCGTAGAGGTCGGCGCGGGCGAACATCAGCACCGTGATCAGGAACGCGAACGGGACGTAGTGCTTCATCTGCGCCCACGCCAGATGGGCATTGGTCTTGTCGTTGAGGATGCCGCGGGTGATCAGCGCCGTGAACAGCGCCCCGGCGACGCCGATGAAATCCAGCACCAGCAGCGACACGACCCGCGCCGCTCGGCGGGCCGTCTCGAGCCTGAGCAGGAACGACAGCGCGGGGGGACGCCTGCGCCGGACATCGCGCTGGGGCATGTGGAACGGCAGGGCGTCAGCGGAGAGCTCCTCCGCTTCGCTCTCCGTACGGGTGTCGTGGGTCGTCACGTGGGGCAGCCGCTGGCAGTCATCTTCCCCTCCTCCCCGTGTAACGGTATCTGGAACAAAAGGTTTCGGGGTTAGGACGGCGCCGGGCCCGCGGTCGGCGAACCCTAGACTGACGTGATGATGCGACGGATCGCATGGTTTGGCTCGTTGGGGCTGCTTGTCGCGCTCGTCGCTCTCGCGCGGGCGCTCCCGGACGCGAGCGCCGCATCGGGGTACAACCCCGCCGATCCGGCCCAGGCGGCGCAGTACCAGCGCGCGCTCGCGCTCGGCGTCAAGGCGTACGTGTACGGATATCCGCTGCTCGACACCGACCGCGTGTTCCGGAGCTCCACCAGTGTCAACGTGTCCAACGGCGCCGGCGGGGGGCCCGTCAACCAGTTCAGCCACATCCGCCGGTTCACCAACCCCTCGGACCGGACGGTCGTCGCGCCCAACCACGACACGCTCTACTCGATCGCCTGGCTGAACCTGCGCCCGCAGCCGATCGTCGTCCACATGCCCGTCGTCAGGGGGCGTTTCGTGGTATTCGAGCTACTCGATCCGTACACGGAGAACTTCGTGAACATCGGCTCGGTCGGACTGGCGCCGGGCGACTACGCCGTCGTCCCGCCCGGCTGGCGCGGGCGGCTGCCGCGGGGGGTGCGGATGATCCGCTCCCCGTACAGCCGCGTCTGGATCATCGGTCGGACCTACATCAAGAGCGCCGCCGACGCGCCGAACGTTCAACGGATCCAGAACCGGTACTCGCTCACGCCGCTGGACCGCTGGGGGACGAACTACCGGCGGCCGCGGCCGCGGCACCCGGACCGCACGCCGACGGCGTACAAGATCCCGGGCACCACCTCCGGCCAGGACCCGATCGCGTTCTTCGACGCGCTCGGTGCCCAGCTGCGGCAGTTCCGGCCACCGGCGGCCGACCGCCCGCTGCTGGCGCAGCTCGCGACGGTCGGGATCGGACCCGGCATGCGCCCGAGCGCGGACGCTTCGCTCAGCGCCGCGATGCGGCAGGGCCTGCGCGACGCGGTCGCGGCGGGGTACAAGCAGGTGACCACCGACCTCAACACCTACTTCCTTCGGGTCGCGCCCAAGCACAACGGCTGGCTCGTCGGCCGGACCGGCAGCTACGGAACCGACTACGTGCTCCGCGCGCTGGTCGACCGAGTCGGCCTCGGGGCGCCGCTGTCGAAGCTCGCGATCTACCCGTTCACCGTCACCGACTCGACGCTGCATCCGCTGACCGGGTCAAGCCGCTATGTCGCGCACTTCTCGGCGCACGATCTCCCGTTCCCGGCGCGGGCGTTCTGGTCGCTGACGATGTACGACTCGAACGGCTTCTTCGTGCCGAACAAGGCGCACGTGTACCTGATCAACAACCAAACGCCGCTGCACTACAACCGCGACGGGTCGCTCGACGTCTACATCCAGCCGACCGAGCCGCGGAACCCGCTCCAGCGCGAGGCGTGGCTGCCGTCGCCCGCCGGGAAGTCGTTCCGGCTGATCATGCGGCTCTACCAGCCCGTCGATATCCCCGGGATCATCAGCGGCCAAAGCTGGCAGCCACCGACGGTGCTGCCTTGCCTGCCGACGGGGGCGACGGCCGCCGGGACGGCCTGCGCGCGCTGATCAGTGCGCGGCGTCGACGAGCGCCTCGACCCCGGCCTCTTCGATCGTGCGCGTCAGCCCCTCGCGCAGGTCGACCTCGGGCTCCCAGCCCAGGATCTCCCTGGCGACGGTGATGTCGGGTTGGCGGACCTGCGGGTCGTCGGTCGGAAGCGCCTCGTAGACGATCTCAGAGCGCGAGCCGGTGATCTCGATCACGGTCTTGGCGAGTTCGAGCAGCGTGAACTCGTTCGGGTTCCCGATGTTGACGGGGTTGTGGTAGCCCGACTCTGCGAGCGCGATCAAGCCGCGGATCTCGTCCGCGACGAAGCAGAACGACCGCGTCTGCGAGCCGTCGCCGAAGACGGTGATCGGGCGGTCCTGTAGCCCCTGGCGCAGGAACGTCGGGATCGCGCGGCCGTCGTGCGGGCGCATCCGCGGCCCGTAGGTGTTGAAGATCCGCACGATCGCGGTGTCGACGCCCTGCTGACGGTGATAGGCCATCGTCAGCGCCTCGGCGTAGCGCTTGGCCTCGTCGTACACGCCGCGGGGGCCGATCGGGTTGACGTGGCCCCAGTACGTCTCCCGCTGGGGGTGCTCCTGCGGGTCTCCGTAGACCTCGCTCGTAGACGCGATCAGGAACCGGGCGCGGTGCTTCTTGGCGAGCCCGAGCGTGTGGTGGGTCCCGTAGGAGCCGACCTTGAGGGTGTGCAGCGGCAGCCGGAGGTAGTCGATCGGCGAAGCCGGGGACGCCAGGTGGTAGACGAAGTCGACCTGCTCCTCGACGAAGTACGGATCGGTGATGTCGAGGTTCAGGTGGATGAACTCCTCGGTCCTGATGTGCTCGATGTTCGCGAGCGTGCCGGTCTCGAGGTTGTCGACGCAGATCACCCGGTGCCCGCGCGAGAGCAGCTCGTCGCACAAGTGCGACCCGAGAAATCCCGCTCCACCGGTGACGAGGCTGGTCGGCATCGGCGCTGAATCTACATGGCCGAGGACGTCCGGCGCAGCACATGCTCGTCACCGCGCCGGATCGTGAGCCGCTCGGAGTCGAAGTGCTCGAGCAGCGCCTGCGCGAACTTCCGGGAGGTACCGAGCTCGTCGCGTAGCGCCGCCAGCGTGACGACGCCGTCGTTGCGGCCCGCGAGCGCGATCACCTGCTCGCGGGCCTGCGCGAGCGTCTCCGGGTGGTAGTGGAGGTTCTTCGTGACGCGGACCGCGCGGCCGGCGTTTCTCAGTGCGGCCAGGTCGGCCGGGTCGAGCTCTGAGTCGAGTGGCGGTTCCGCGCCGGCGACGCGCAGGCGTTGTTCGAGCGCGAGCGCGGATGCTGGGAGCGGCTCGGGAGCTGGTGACGGGGGTGGGGCGGCCTCCGTTGGCTGCTCCGGGGTCGGCTCCGGCTCCCCGGAGGCGAGCCGTCCGAGCCGCGTCAGCAGCTCGCGCGAAGGACCGTGCTTGCGCGGGTTCGGGTCGAGCACGACCCCTCCGCCGAGCGTGTCCGGCGGCGCGATCTGACGGATCACGAGCCGGTCGCCGGCGGCGGGGATCAGCGGCTGCTCGAGCCGGAGCTGCCAGTAGTCGCCGCCCAGCCAGGCGATCCGCGCGGGCGTCTCGCGCGTGCCGTGGTGCACGTGCACCCTCGTGCCGTGCTCGGGTTCCTCGCCGGCGAGCTCGAGCCGTGCGTCGATCAGATACGTCGGGCGGAGCGCCGCGCCCGGCGAGGCCAGCACGTCGCCGCGGCGGACGTCCGCGACCGCAACTTTGATCAGATTGACCGCCACCCGCTGTCCGGCCACCGCGCGCTCGACCGCGTTGTCGTGGATCTGGACCGCTCTGACCCTCGCGGCGGCGCCCTCGGGGAGCAGCAGGACCTCGTCGCCGCGGGCGATCGCGCCCGACCAGAGCGTGCCGGTAACAACCGTGCCGGCGCCTTTGATCGTGAACGAACGGTCGATGTGCAGGCGCGCCGGGGCCGGCACATCCGCGCGGCTTGAGAGCGTCGACGCCGCGCGCTCGAGCGCTGCGCGGAGCTCGTCGATGCCCGCGCCGGTGCGGGCCGACACGGCGACGGCCTCCGCGCCGGGAAGCAGCTCCGTCGCCTCGATCGCCGCGACGTCGGGGTCTGCGAGGTCGCTCTTCGTCACCGCGATCACCCCTGTGCCGACGCCGAGGGCGCGGAGCACCGTGGCGTGTTCTCGCGTCTGGGGCATCACCCCGTCGTCCGCGGCGACGGTCATCAGGTACAGGTCGATCCCGGTGGCGCCGGCGACCATCGTCCGGACGAACCGCTCGTGGCCGGGAGCGTCGATCACCGACAGCGCTCGCCCCGACGGGAGCGCGAGCGAGGCGTACCCGAGCTCGATCGAGATCCCTCGCGCCTGCTCCTCGGGCAGGCGGTCCGTGTCGACCCCGGTCAGGGCCCGGATCAGCGCCGTCTTGCCGTGGTCGATGTGTCCCGCGGTTCCGAGCGTCAGCGGCGCGGCGGCATCCATCACGCCGACCGACTATATGGGCGGCCCGAACGGCCGCGCTACGGGGTTGCCGGGGCCTTCGCGGGACAGCCCGCGCGGATGTCGAGGCACGTGACCTTCTTGTTCGGCGTCGAGGTCAGCGTGTACTGCGACATGTAATAGAACGAGACGACGTTCGGCACCGAGATCCCGTCGATCTTGTACGGCACGTTGCCGGCGGTGGGATCGGTCGGGTCGGCGAGCGTTGCCTGCGGGTCATAGAGCCCGGCGCCGATCGAGTCGGTGTCCGCGCTCCAGTCGAACTTCTTCGCGGTCAGCCGAGTGAATCCGCCGCCCTGGCCCTTCAGGTAGCGGTCGAACCACGCGACGGTGTAGTAGGACGCGAACCGCTCGGCCAGCTCGCTCGCCGGCAGCAGGTAGGGCACGTATGTGTAGGTCAGGTGGGTCGCGCCCCGGAACGCGACCTGCATCGAGTCATAGCCTGCCTTGACGACCTGGTCGTAGCCGGCCGCCTTCGATTGCGCGTCGGGCGGGGAGCCCATCGGCTCCGGGTTGAAGAAGTAGTCGTTGGTCAGCGCGAGCGCGGGCACGTGGATCAACTTGCCGTCGGTGTGGCGGTACTTCGCGGGGATCGTTTCCCCGCCGCCGTTGCAGCTCGTGATCGCGCCGAGGTTGTCCCACGCGACGATCGTCTTCACGCGCTTGTCGCACTGGCCGACCTCGCTGACCGCGGCCGCGCCGAGCGAGTGTCCCGCGAGCCCGATCTTGTTCGTGTTCAGCTGCCCGAAGTACGGGTTGGCGGCCGAGTCAAACCAGTTCAGCGAGTCCTCGGCGCCCTGGTAGAAGTTGTAGTTCTGCTGGTAGGGGACGCCCTGGCAGAGGGAACCGCCCTCGAGCGCGGAGACGCTCGGCGTGCAGTTCGCCGGGAGCAGGTCAGAGTCGCCTTGGCCCTGGACGTCGTAGGTCATGACCTCGTAGCCGTGGGCGACGAGGTCCTCCGCGGCCCAGTAGTAGAGCTGCTCGTAGCCCTGCACGGAGCCATCGGTGATCACCACGCCGGGCCAGCCTCCGGGGGCGGCGCGCCGAGCGGCTCGAACACGTGGCCGCGGAGCTGGGCGCCGTCGGTCGCCGTGAGCTTGATCCGCTGGTCGCGTCCGATCTTCAGCTTCTCCCAGCGGTCGAGCGCGCGGAACGCGTCTGCTCCCTGCGATCCCGGCACCAGCGTCGTCAGACCGCCGTGGATGTGGCCCGGACCGTCGCCCGCCTGCTCTTGAAGCTGCGCCGCGTACAGGTCGTCGCCCTCGGACCGGTTGGCGTTGTCGTACGCCGGGTTGTCGATCTGGTCGCGCAGCCGGAGCGTCGCGCAGTACTGGTTGATCGCGTCGCGCTCCTGCCACGCGGCGCTTCCGGCCGCCGGGTTCCCGGCGGGGTCGAGGCAGTCCTGGTAGTCGACGCCGATCGCCGGGCTCGACTGTACGTGTGCCTTGGACGCGTAGTAGGAGACCTCCGCGCGGGCGAAAGTGCCGGCCGTGAGCGGCCGGGCCCCCGCGCCCGCCGGGACGGCCAGCGCGAGCGCCGACGCGGCCGCGACTGCGACTGCGACTGCGACTGCGTGCAGGCGTGAACTCCTCACCACGTAGAGCGAAACGCCGCGGGGCGCGGGTTCCTCGCGGTCGGCGCTCCGAAACCGTCCGTTTTTCAGCCGGCGGCGCGGAGCGCGGCCGCGATCACCTGGTCCAGCTCGTCGTCGCGGAGCGTTCGCGGGTCGAGCACCACCCGGCCGTCGTGGATTCTGGCGAGCACCGGCGGGTCGGACGCGCGCAGGCGGCGGGCGAGCTCGGAAGGTGTGGCGCCGGCCCCGAGCGCGACCGCGGGACCCTCGAGCTCGAGCAGCGGAAGCGCGCCGCCGCCGACCTTCGAGATTGATTCGATCACGGTCGCGCTCGGTCCGATCCCCTCGGCGAGCCGTCGCGCCCGTTCGGCCAGCTCGGTGCCGCCGGCGTCGAGCATCGCGAGCACCGGAACCTCCCGCCGCGCAAGCTCGGGGTCGCGATAGAGGCGCAGGGTTGCCTCGAGCGCCGCGAGCGAGAGCTTGTCGATCCGCATCGCGCGGGCGAGCGGGTGCGCGCGGGCGGCGGCGACGGCCGCGCGGCTGCCGACTATCAATCCGGCCTGTGGCCCCCCGAGCAGCTTGTCGCCCGAGCAGCAGACGAGCGCGGCGCCGGCCTGCAGCGAGCCCCTGATCGAGGGCTCCTCGCCGAGCGCCGGGATCCCGGCCGCGTCTGCGAGCACGCCCGAGCCGACATCGTCGATCACCGGCGCCCCGAGCTCGCAGAGCGCCTCGACCGAAACGTCCTCGACGAACCCGACCGCGCGGAAGTTCGACTGGTGCACGCGGAGGATGACGGCGCCCGGGTCGGTCGCCAGCACACGCTCGTAGTCGGCGAGCCTCGTGCGGTTGGTCGTCCCGACCTCGATCAGCCGCGCGCCCGACTGCGCGACCACGTCGGGGATCCGGAAGCCGCCGCCGATCTCGACGAGCTGGCCACGCGAGACCGCGACCGCGCGGCCCGGTCCGGCGAGCGCGGCGACCGTGAGCAGGACAGCGGCCGCGCCGTTGTTGACGACGAGCGCCGCCTCGGCTCCGGCCAGCTCTTCGAGCAGGCCCTCGACGTGCGCGTGGCGGCTGCCCCGCTGGCCGCTCTCCAGCTCCAGCTCGAGGTTCGAGTAGCCGGTCGCGGCGGCGTTCACGGCGTCGCGCGCAGCGGCCGGGAGCGGCGCACGACCGAGGTTCGTGTGGACGATCACGCCGGTCGCGTTGATCACGCGTCGTAGCGACCGCCGTTGCATCGCCGCGAGCAGCTCCCGGGCGCGCGTGACGACGTCGGCGTCAGGTCCGGGCTGGCCAGCGAGCCAGGCGTCGCGGCGCTCATTGATCGCGCGCCTCGCCGCCGCTACGACGAGCCGGTGCGGTCCATCCAGCTCGGCCGCAAGCTCGTGCACCGCCGGCAGGCTCCTCAGGACGGCGGCGGGGTCGTCCCCTGTTTCCACTGGCCCTCCTCCTGCTTCCAGATCGGCGCGCGGGCCTTGATCTCGTCGATGATCTCGCGCGCTCCGGCGAACGCCTCCCCGCGGTGCGGCGCCGACGCGGCGACGACGACCGACGGCTCCGACAGTGGGACTGTGCCGACGCGGTGCTCGGCGGCGGCGGCGCAGAGCCCGTGCCGCTCGATCGCCCGCGCGACGATCTCCGCGATCTGCGATTCGGCCATCTCCGCGTATGCCTCGTACTCGAGCTCTCCTACCTCGCGGGTGACGCCCTGGAAGGTGACGACGGCCCCGGCGCGCGGATCGCGGACCAGCTCGACCAGCGGGTCCAGCGCGAGCGGTTGGTCGGTGACCCGGGCGTGCAACGAGTCGATCGACCCTCCCGACACGGGCGGGATCAGCGCGACCTCGTCGCCCTCGTGCAGGGCGGCGGCCCGGTCGGCGTACTCCCGATTGACCGCCATCACCGCAGGCACGCCGTCGGTCACGCCGGCGAGCCGCTCCAGCGCGTCGCCGACGCGGGCGCCATCGGGCAGCTCGAGCACGACCTCCGGCGCCCCGTAGCGCTCGCGGAGCACGGCAAACAGGCGCACGCGGACCTCCATTAGCACCACAGGCTAGCTGTGTTGGCGAGCGGTTAACAGTCGTGCCGCCGGGCTTGCGGTCGCATATGCTGGCGCGGTTCTTTTGGGAAAAGGAGTGTGAAATGGGTTCATGGAGGAAGTGGATCGCCGCACCAGCGGTGATCGCCGGGATCGTGGCGATCGCGGCTTGCGGTTCGAGTAGTTCAACGACCACCAGCGCGTCCACGAGCGCGAGCACAGGCACGACCGCGTCCGGCTCGGCGGTCGCGTCCGTCGTCAAGCTGGTGCCCGCGCCGGTCAAGTCGAAGGGGACGCTCACCGTGGCGGCCGACGCGAGCTACGCGCCGGACGAGTACTTCGCCCCCGACGGGCACACGGTCGTCGGGATGGATCCGGATCTGATCAAGGCGCTGGCGGCGGTGATGGGGATGAAGGCGAACGTCGTCAACGCCACGTTCGACAGCATCATCCCCGGGCTCGCCGCCGGCAAGTACGACATGGGTGCCTCGTCGTTCACCGACACCAAGGTGCGCGAGAAGACGGTCGACTTCGTCGACTATGCGAACGTCGGCGAGTCGTTCTACACGAAGACCTCGGGTGGGACGTCGATCAGCACGATCGAGGACATCTGCGGCAAGAGCGTCGCGGTCGAGAAGGGAACCACCGAGCAGACCGACGCGCAGGCGCAGAGCGCCAAGTGCACGAAGGCGGGGAAGCCGGCCGTGAAGCTGTTGGTGTTCCCCGACCAGAACGGCGCCAACCTCGCCGTCTCCAGCGGCCGCGCGCAGCTCGGCTTCGCCGACCAGCCGGTCGCCGCCTACCAGGTGAAGAAGACCGGCGGGCAGTTCAAGCTCGTCGGCGCCGCGTTCGCGACGGCTCCGTACGGACTGGCGATTCCCAAGAGCACGCATCTCGCTCCGGCGGTGCTGGCTGCGCTCAAGGAGATCATGAGCAACGGAACGTACTCGTCGATCCTCAACCACTGGGGTCTGCAGCAGGTGGCGATCTCGCCGTCGGCTGTGAAGATCGACGGAGCGACCAGCTAGCGGCGACAGCGATAATGGCTCCGGGGTGGAGACCGAAACCTCGGAGTTGAAGAAGTCACGGAAGGGACGGCCCGACGACATCAAGGCCGTCCCTGTCCGTCACCCGGGACGGTGGGTCGCGGCAGCGATCGTGCTGGTCTTCGTCGCGTCGATCATCCGATCGATCGTCACGAACACGGGCCCGAACAAGGGCTTTCAGTGGAGCACGGTCGGCCACTACCTGTTCGACTCGCGGATTCTCCACGGGGTCCTAGTCACGCTCGAGCTGACGGCGCTGTCGATGATCATCGGGATCGTCCTCGGGGTGATCGCGGCGGTGATGCGACTGTCGCCGAACCGGCTGATCTCGGGCGTCAGCTGGGTCTACGTCTGGTTCTTCCGGGGCACCCCGCTGCTCGTCCAGTTGCTGTTCTGGTTCAACATCGCCGCGCTGTTCCCGACGATCGACCTGGGGATTCCGTTCGGGCCCTCGTTCATCCACGCGAACGCGAACACGCTGATCACCCCGTACGTCGCCGCGCTGCTCGGCTTCGGCCTGAACGAGGGCGCGTACATGTCGGAGATCGTCCGTGCCGGGATCATCTCGGTCCCGGAGGGCCAGACCGAGGCCGCGCAATCACTGGGCATGCGCCGGCTCCAGATCATGCGGAAGATCGTGCTGCCGCAGGCGATGCGCGTGATCATCCCGCCGACGGGCAATGAGGCGATCTCGCTGCTGAAGAACACCTCGCTGGTGCTGGTGATCGGCTCGGTCACCGACCTGCTGTTCGCGGCCCAGCAGATCTACGACGCGAACTACAAGACGATCCCGCTGCTGATCGTCGCGAGCATCTGGTACCTGGTGTTGACGAGCATCGCGTACGTGATCCAGTACTTCGTCGAGCGACGGTACGGTCGCGGCTTCACGCGGTCGGAACCCGCGGCCACGAGACTGTTCGCGTTCCGCTTCCGGCAGGCCGAGGCGCCATGACCGACACGATGGTCAAGGCCGAGGGCGTCCACAAGCGGTTCGGGCGGCTCGAGGTGCTGAAGGGGATCGACCTCGAGGTCGAGCGGGGCGAGGTGATGTGCATCCTCGGTCCGTCGGGATCTGGCAAGACGACGTTCCTGCGCTGCATCAACCACCTCGAGAAGATCAACGCCGGGCGGCTGTCTGTCGACGGCGAGCTGGTCGGGTACCGGGAGTCCGGCGACAAGCTGTACGAGCTCCGCGACCGCGAGATCACGGGCAAGCGCGCCGAGATCGGGATGGTGTTCCAGCACTTCAACCTGTTCCCGCACATGACCGCGCTCGAGAACGTGACGCTCGCGCCGATCGGGGTGCTCGGCATCTCCCGCGACGAGGCGCGCAAGCGCGGTCGCGACCTGCTGGCCCGCGTCGGGCTCGGCGACAAGCTCGACACGTACCCGGTCGCGCTGTCGGGCGGGCAGCAGCAGCGCGTCGCGATCGCGCGGGCGCTCGCGATGCAGCCCAAGTTGATGCTGTTCGACG
This sequence comes from uncultured Solirubrobacterales bacterium, assembly GCA_963770735.1. GTDB lineage: Bacteria > Actinomycetota > Thermoleophilia > Solirubrobacterales > Solirubrobacteraceae > Palsa-465. The sequence goes on from CAVYRB010000006.1 coordinate 172,356, forward strand.
AGCCGACCTCGGCGCTCGACCCGGAGCTCGTCGGCGACGTGCTCGACGCGATGCGCCAGCTCGCGCGAGACGGGATGACGATGGTCGTCGTCACGCACGAGATGGGGTTCGCGCGCGAGGTCGGCGACTCGGTCGTGTTCATGGACGAGGGCGTCGTCGTCGAGCAGGGCCCGCCCGGCGAGGTGCTCGCGAACCCGCGCGAGGAGCGGACACGGGAGTTCCTGTCGAAGGTGCTGTAGGTGCGGTTCGCCGGGGGTGGCGGTTCGCTGGGGTGCGGTCGCTCAGGACCGCGCGGCCCAGTCCTCGCGCGTGATCGAGTAGATCACGCACCGGATCCCGTTCACCACGCCTCCGATCGCCGGGATCCCGTCGAGGACGTCGGCGCGCAGCCGCGTCAGCCCGAGCCGCTTCGCGACCGCGATCGACCGTTCGTTGCGTGGCTCGATATTCGAGGTCAGATACGGGACCGGGAGCTCCGCGAAGCCCCAGGTCGCGGTCGCGGTCGCGGCCTCGGTCGCGAAGCCGTGACCCCACTCCTCCCGCCGGAGCGTCCAGCCGACCTCGGTCTCGTCGAATTGGGGCCAGTATCGGAGGCCGACGCGCCCGAGGAAGCGGTCGTCGTCGCGGTGCGTGACCCTGAACAGGCCGTGAGCGCGCTCCTCCCAGCTCCGCGCGTCCGCCTCGAGCCGCCTCGTCGCCAGCTCGCGGTCCATCTCGCCGAGGAAGCGGGCAACGCCCGGATCGGTGTGAAGCTCGACGTAGTCGTCCAGGTCGGCGATCGTCATCCGGCGGATCTCGAGCCGCTCGGTCTCGATCAGGGGGCTATCGATGCCCCTCACCCCAGAAGAACGGTCCCGTCAGCCGCTTCACCTGCAGCCGCCAGCCGAGCTCCTCGATCCGGCGCTGGAGCGATTCGGCGGTGTGGGGCACCTTGACCGCGCGGAACGCGGTGCCGTCGTTCAGCCGCCGCTGGATCGTCGCGGACTTCTCGCCCTCGATCAGCTCGTCGGGCGTGCGGAACGCGTCGTCGACGAACGCGACGCGGCCGCCCGGCTTCAGCGCACGGGCGACCAGGTCCCAGAAGTCGGCGAACCGCTCGAGCGGGACATGTGAGAGCCAGAAGCCGAAGAACACGGCGTCGAAGCGACGGTCGGGCTCCCAGCCGAACAGGTCGGCCTCGATGAACCGCGCGCGACCAGCCGGCACCTGCCGGCGGGCGAGCGCGAGCATCTCGGGCGAGGCATCGACCGCGGTCAGCGTGTCCGCGTGGGCGAGCAGCTCACCGGTCCACGATCCGGGCCCGCACGCGAGCTCGAGCACGTCTCCCGTGGGGCGGAAGGCCGCGAGCAGCGCCTCGACCTCGGCGCGCGCGAGCCACATGTCGCCGGCCGGCACCTCGGGGAAAGCCGTCTCGGTGTATTCCGGCGCCCGGGCGCGGTAATAGGCGAGCTGCTCGGCGAGCAGCTCGTCGATCTCGCCCGGAGGGTCTGGGCGGGCCATCGCGCCGATGCTAATGACCGGCCGCGACCCTTTCCGGCACGGTCCGCCTCCGCGCTACGACCACGGTCTCTGCCGAACGGGGGACCGTGCCTGAAAGGGGTCGGTGAGGAGCCTCGGCGGGACACCGCGCCCCTCCCTCGGCCCGCGGGTAACCTGCCGCGTATGGCCACCACCGACGAGCACCGGACGATCGCGCCGATCGTCGGTCCCGACGATCCGCGCCGGTTCACGGACTCCGGGATCGAGATCAAGCAGCGCTACGAAGCGGACGACCTGCCCCAGAGCCTGCCCGAGCGCCTCGGCGAACCCGGCGAGTATCCGTTCACCCGCGGCGTCCACCGCGAGATGTACCGCAAGCAGCTGTGGACGATGCGCCAGTACGCCGGCTACGCGAGCGCCAAGGAGTCAAACGAGCGCTACCACTACCTGCTCGAGCACGGATCGACGGGTCTGTCGATGGCGTTCGACCTCCCGACCCAGCTCGGGCTGGACTCCGACGATCCGCGCTGCCTCGGCGAGGTGGGGCGCACCGGGGTCGCGATCGACTCGATCGACGACATGCGCGTGGCGTTCGACCAGATCCCGCTCGACCAGGTCTCGACGTCGATGACGATCAACGCTCCCGCGAGCGTGCTCCTGCTCCTGTACGAGCTCGTCGGCGAGGAGCAGGGGGTGCCCGCTGAAAGCCTGCGCGGCACCACCCAGAACGACATCCTCAAGGAATACATAGCCCGTGGCAACTTCATCTACCCGCCGCAGGGCGCGATCCGCCTGACCACGGACCTGTTCGCGTACTGCAAGGAGCGGGTCCCGAAGTGGAACACGATCTCGATCTCGGGCTACCACTTCCGCGAGAAGGGGTGCTCGGCGGTTCAGGAGGTGGCGTTCACGCTCGCCAACGGCACCGCGTACGTGCAGGCGGCGCTCGACGCCGGCCTCGCGGTCGACGAGTTCGCGCCGCGGCTGGCGTTCTTCTTCAACGGCCACAACAACGTCTTCCAGGAGGTGGCGAAGTTCCGCGCCGCCCGCCGGATGTGGGCCGAGATCATGCGCGATCGGTTCGGCGCCAAGGACGAGCGCTCGTGGCGGCTGCGGTTCCACACCCAGACCGGAGGCGTGACGCTCGCCGCCCAGCAGCCCGAGAACAACATCGCCCGCGTCGCGCTGCAGGGATTCGCGGCCGTCTGCGGCGGCACCCAGTCGCTGCACACCAACGGGTTCGACGAGGCGCTGGCGCTGCCGACGGAGCGCGCGGCCAAGATCGCGCTGCGCACGCAGCAGATCATCGGCTACGAGTCAGGCGCGGCCGACACTGTCGACCCGTTCGCGGGCTCGTACTTCGTCGAGGCTCTGACCGACGAGATCGAGACGAGCGCGCGCGAGCTGATCGCGAAGGTCGACGAGCTCGGCGGCTCGGTCAACGCGATCGACTTCATCAAGAACGAGATCGAGGAATCGGCGTTCGGGTACCACGAGCGCTACCGGATCGGGCAGGACATCGTCGTCGGTGTCAACAAGTACGTCGACGACGACCCCGAGGTGCCGGACATCCTCCGCGTCGATCCGGAGTCCGAGCGACAGCAGGTCGACCGCCTGAAGGCGTTCAAGGCCGATCGCGACGCGGCGGTGGTCGAGCGGCGGCTCGAGGAGATCCGGATCGCGGCGCGGGGGACCGACAACCTCCTGCCCGTGCTACGGGAGGCGCTCAAGGACCGGTGCACGCTCGGTGAGGTCTGCGCGGCGATGCGCGACGTGTTCGGGGAGTACCAGCCGACGTTCTGAGGTAGCGGGCACTCATGCGGATCTTCGTCGCGGGTGCGAGCGGTGTGATCGGGGTTCGGCTGGTGCCGCTGCTTGTCGCCGATGGCCACGAGGTGGCGGGGATGACGCGGTCCGCCGAGAAGGCGGATGCCTTGCGGGCGCTGGGCGCGGACCCGGTCGTGTGCGATGTGTACGACGCGGACGGGCTGACCGAGGCCGTGATGGCGTTCTCGCCGCGGATGGTGATGCACCAGCTCACCGACCTTCCCGACCGGGCAAACGAGGTCGGTGCGTTCCGCGAGCGGAACAACCGGATGCGCGTCGAGGGAACCCGGAACCTGATCGCGGCCGCGCGGGCCGCCGGCGCTGAGCGGTTTCTCGCCCAGAGCATCGCGTGGCGGCCGCCCGGCGGCGAGCGGGCAGTCGTCGAGCATGAGCGTGCGGTCCTCGACTACGGCGGTGTGGTGCTCGAGTACGGCCAGCTTTACGGGCCCGGTACCTATTACGAGGACGAGCTTCCCGACCCGCCCCGCATCGACGTTGACGAGGCCGCCCGGCGCACCGCCGAGCTGCTCGACGCGCCGTCCGGCGTGGTGGTCATAACCGAATCGGACAAACGTTGAGTGCGATGCGACTCGCTCCTAGAACGGTTGTTGACGAACCGAAAAGTGGTTCATGCGAATCAACCGGTTGCGTCTACTTGTCATCTTGGGTGTCGTCGTCGGGTCCCTCGCGGCGGTTCAGGCCGCCAGCGCGGCCCTGCTGCCGTTGGAGGTCTCGCCCCCTTCGATCTCCGGAAGCGCCGAGCAGGGCCAGACGGTCAGCTGCTCGAGCGGTAGCTGGCTGAACAGCCCGAGCTCGTACTCCTACAACTGGCAGCGAGACGCGACAACGTCGATCGGCGGCAGCTCGAACAGCTACACGCTGACCGCGGCCGACGTCAACCACTTGATCACCTGCACCGTCGTCGCCCACAACGGCGCCGGCGCCAGCCTCCCCGCGATCAGCGCACCGGTCGTGCCCGTCGCGTTGCCGGTTGCCTCCGTGCCGGTCGAGACCGCCGCGCCCGCGATCTCGGGGACCGCGCAGCAGGGACAGGCGGTCGATTGCTCGCAGGGCTCATGGGCGAACAACCCCACGAGCTACTCGTACAGCTGGCAGCGCGACGCCACCGCGATCGCCGGCGCGACCGGCTCGAGCTACACGCTGACCAGCGCGGACGTCAACCAGGCGATCACGTGCACCGTGGTCGCGCACAACGGATCGGGCGACAGCACGCCGGCCGTCAGCGCGCCGGTGGTGCCCCTCGCGCTGCCCGCTCCGCCGATCGAGACCGGACCCCCGGTGATCTCCGGCAGCGCCGAGCAGGGTCAGACGGTGTCCTGCTCGACCGGCGCCTGGACCGACGGGCCGACGAGCTACTCGTACAGCTGGCAGCGGAGCGGCTTGGGCATCGCCGGGCAGACGGGCTCCACCTACACGTTGACGAGCGCGGACGTCAACCAGGCCGTGACCTGCACGGTCGTGGCGCACAACGACTCTGGCGACAGCGTCCCCGCGACCAGCGCGCCGATCACGCCCGTCGCCCTGCCGGTGGCGCTGGTTCCAGTCGAGGCGACGCCGCCGACGATCTCCGGCAGCCCCGAACAGGGCCAGACCGTGAACTGCTCAACCGGCGGCTGGGCGAACAACCCGACGAGCTACTCGTATAGCTGGCAGCGCAACGCCACCGCGATCGGCGGCGCGACGGGTCCGAGCTACACGCTCTCTAGCGCCGACGTCAATCAGGCCGTGACCTGCACCGTCGTCGCTCACAACGGCGCGGGCGACAGCGCGGCGGCCGTGAGCGACCCGATCGTCCCGGTCGCGCTGCCGACGCCGCCGGTCGAGACCGCGCCGCCGTCGATCTCGGGCAGCCCCGAGCAGGGCCAGACGGTAACCTGCTCGACCGGCTCCTGGCTGAACGGCCCGACCGGTTACTCGTACAGCTGGCAGCGGGACGGCTCGAGTGTCAGCGGGCAGACCGCTTCGACCTACGCCCTGACCGGCGCTGACGTGAACCACGCGATCACGTGCACCGTCGTCGCGCGCAACGGCGCGGGTGACAGCGCCCCGGCGATCAGCGCGCCGATCGTGCCGGTCGCGCTGCCGGTCACCCTATTCCCGGTCGAAACCGCGCCGCCGCTGATCTCGGGCAGCCCGGAGCAGGGCCAGACCGTGAGTTGCTCTAACGGGAGCTGGCAGAACAGCCCGACCTCCTATTCATACAGCTGGCAGCGGAACGGGTCGGCGATCGGTGGTGCGACGGGCTCCGGCTACACGCTTACGAGCGCGGACGTCAACGCGGCGATCACCTGCATCGTGATCGCGCACAACGGCGCCGGCGACAGTGCCCCGGCTATCAGCCCCCCGATCACGCCGGTTGCGCTGCCTGTGTCGCTGGTTCCGGTCGAGACCGCCCCACCGCTGATCTCGGGCAGCCCGGAGCAGGGCCAGACCGTTAGCTGCTCGAACGGCAGCTGGGCCAACAGCCCGACGAGCTATTCGTACAGCTGGCAGCGCGATGGGTCGAGCATCAGCAGCGCTGCCGGCTCGAGCTACACACTCACGAGCGCTGACGTCAACGCCGCGATCACGTGCACAGTCGTCGCGCACAACGGCGCGGGTGACAGCGCTCCGGCGATCAGCCCTCCGATCGTGCCTGTGTCGCTGCCGCTCCCGCTGACGCCGGTCGAGACCGCGCCCCCGACGATCTCGGGCAGCCCGGAGCAGGGTCAAACCGTCAGCTGTTCGAACGGAAGCTGGTCGAACAGCCCGACGAGCTACGCGTACAGCTGGCAGCGGGATGGCTCGAGCATCAGTGGTGCGATCGGATCCACGTATCAGTTGGTCGCGGCCGACGTCAATCATGCGGTCACGTGCATGGTGGTGGCGCACAACGGCGCGGGTGATAGCGCTCCGGCGATCAGCCCGCCGATCGTTCCGGTCGCGCTTCCGATCCCGCTGGTCCCCGTGGAGACCGCGCCGCCGACGATCTCGGGCAGCCCGGAGCAGGACCAGACGGTCAGCTGCTCGACTGGGAGATGGGCGCAGAGCCCGACGAGCTTCGCCTACAGCTGGCAGCGCAACGGCGCGGCGATCAGCGGCGCGGTCGACTCCAACTACACGCTGACCAACGCGGACGTCAACCACGCGGTCACGTGCACCGTTATCGCGCACAACGGAACGGGCGACAGTGCCCCTGCGATCAGCGTGCCGATCGTCCCGGTCGCGGTGCCGGCGGGCTTGGTCCCGATCGAGACCGCTCCGCCCGTGATCTCAGGCACGCCGCAGCAGGGTCAGACGGTCTCTTGCTCGAACGGAAGCTGGACAAACGGTCCGACGAGCTACACCTATGGCTGGCAGCGGGACGGCTCGAGCATCAGCGGCGCCACGGACTCCAGCTACAAGCTGGCCGTCGCCGACGTAGATCATGCGGTCACATGCACCGTTGTCGCGCGCAACGATTCCGGCGACAGCGCGCCCGCGATCAGTCCGCCGATCGTGCCGCTGGCGCTTCCGATCCCGCTGGTCCCGGTCGAGACGGCGCCGCCCGTGATCTCCGGAAGCCCGGAGCAGGGTCAGACCGTTAGCTGCTCGAACGGAAGCTGGTCGAACGGCCCCACGAGCTACACGTACGGCTGGCAGCGGAACGGGTCCGTCATCAGCGGCGCCGCCGGCTCGAGCTACACGCTCACCAGCGCCGACGTCAACCACGCGGTCACGTGCACGGTTATCGCGCACAACGGAACCGGCGACAGCGCGCCCGCGATCAGTCCGCCGATCGTGCCGGTCGCGCTCCCGGCGGGCTTGGTGCCGATCGAGACGGCGCCGCCGTTGATCTCCGGGAGCCCCGAGCAGGGTCAGACGGTGACATGCTCAACGGGCTCCTGGCTGAACAAGCCCACGAGCCACGCGTACAGCTGGCAGCGGGACGGTTCGACAATCGCCGGCGCGACGGGCTCCACGTACAAGCTCGCCGCCGGCGATGTCAGCCACGCGGTCACGTGCTCGGTCGTGGCGCGCAATGCCGCCGGTGACAGCGCGCCGGCGATCAGCCCGCCGATCCTGCCGGTGGCACTGCCGGTCGGGCTGGTGCCGATCGAGACGGCGCCGCCGGTGATCTCCGGGAGCCCACAGCAGGGCCAGACGGTCGCCTGCTCGAACGGGAACTGGTTGAACAGCCCGACGAGCTACTCGTACGGCTGGCAGCGAAACGGCTCGGCGATCAGCGGCTCGACGGGCTCGACGTACAAGCTGACGAGCGCGGACGTCGACGCCGCCGTCACGTGCACGGTCGTTGCGCACAACGCGGCGGGCGACAGCGCCCCTGCGACCAGCGTGCCGATCGTCGCCGTGGGACTTCCGGTCGGGCTTGTCCCGGTTGAGACCGCGCCGCCGCTGATCTCCGGCAGCCCCGAGCAGGGCCAGACTGTCAGCTGCTCGAACGGGGCGTGGCAGAACAACCCCACCAGCTACTCCTACACCTGGCAGCGGGACGGGTCGACCATTGGCGGCGCCGCCGGCCCGAGGTACGCGCTGACGCAGGCTGATGTCACCCAGGCGATCACATGCACGGTGCTCGCGCACAACGCCGCGGGCGACAGCGCGCCGGCGATCAGCGTGCCGATCGTCCCGCTGGCGCTCGTAAAGTCAGCGGTTCCGGTCGAGACGGCGCCGCCGGTGATCTCCGGGAGCCCGCAGCAGGGCCAGACGGTCAGCTGCCTCGCGGGGAGCTGGACCAACAACCCGACGAGTTTCACCTACACGTGGCAGCGGGCCGGCGCCGCGATCGCCGGCGCGACGAGCCCGAGCTACACCCTCGCGAGCGTAGACGTCGGCAAGCCGATCACCTGCACCGTCGTCGCCCTGAACGCCGCCGGGCTGAGCGCGCCGGGGATCAGCCTTCCGATCGTTCCGATCGAGGGGTCGAACTCGAGTCCCGCTCCGGTGACGACAACGACCACGGTCGTCACGACCTCCACTCCGGCACCGACGCCGAGCCCCGCCCCGAGACCTGCCCCGATTCCCGCCAAGCCGGTCGCTACCCCCGCGAAGCTGAAGGCGCCGACGGTGATGTCACTGTCGGTCTCCCCCGGCAAGCTCAAGATCCTCGTCAAGGGCAAGCACCGGAGCACCAAGGGCACGACCCTCCGCTACGCGCTCGACGACGCCGCCGGCGTGCTGATCGAGATCCAGCAATCGAAGACCGGCCGCAAGAGCGGCAGCCGTTGCCTGGCGGTGACGAAGTTCAACCGGCGGGCGCGCCACTGCACCAGGTGGGTCACGGTCAGGGTACTCGCCGTGCGGCACGCGCAAAAGGGCGCCAACCGGTTCAAGTACCTCGGCCGCGTCGGCAAGAAGGGCAAGCAGCTGCTGGTTGCCGGCAAGTACCGCGTGTACGTCGCGGCCAACAACAAGGCGGGCTGGTCGAAGCTCCGCTCCGCTTCGTTCAGGGCCGTGCGCCAGGTGGTGAAGCCGCCGAAGAAGAAGCGGCCGAAGAAGCGCTAGCCTAGCGCTCGCTGTCCAGGTGGGCCATCTGAGCCTCTGCGTAGCGGTCGCCGGCCACCGCCTCGGTCGGGACGGCGCGCTCGATCCGCTCGAGCTCGTCGGCGCTCAGCTGGAGCTCGAGCGCGCCGAGCGCGTCAGCCAGCTGCTGGCGCGTCCGCGCGCCCGCGAGCGGGACGATGTCCTTGCCCCGGGACAGCACCCACGCGAGCGCGAGCTGCGGCACCGTTCCGCCGATGCCGTCGGCGATCTCGCGCAGCGCCTCGACCAGCTCGAGGTTGCGGCGGAGGTTCTCGCCCTGGAAGCACGGCATCCGTCGCCGCATGTCGCCGCCCGTCGCGCGGTTCGCCGAATAGTGGCCGCTGAGCAGGCCGCGCGAGTACACACCGTACGCCGTGATCGCGATCCCGAGTGCACGGCAGGTGGGGAGGATTGCCTCCTCGATCCCGCGCGAGATGAACGAGTACTCGATCTGCAGATCGGCGATCGGATGCACGGCGGCGGCGCGGCGGATCGTCTCGGCCCCACCTCTGAGAGCCCGATGTGTCTGACATAGCCCGCCTGCACCAGCTCGGCGATCGCGCCGATCGTCTCCTCGACCGGGACGTTCGGGTCCAGCCGCGCCGGCCTGTAGACGTCGATGTGGTCGGTGTTCAGCCGCGTGAGCGAGTACGCGAGCCACGTCTTCACCGCCTGGGGTCGGGCGTCGTAGCCCAGCCAGCTTGCGTCCGGTCCGCGCTGGGCGCCGAACTTGACGCTGATCAGCAGCTCGTCGCGGTTGCGGTCCCCGAGCGCCCGCGCGAGCTGAAGCTCGTTGCGGCCCATTCCATAGAAGTCGCCGGTGTCGAGCAGGTTGATGCTCGCGTCGATCGCCGCGTGAATCGTCGCGATCGCCTCCTGCTCGTCGACCTGTCCGTAGATCCCGGACATCCCCATGCATCCGAGCCCGATCGCGGAGACGGATGGCCCGGCCGAGCTGAGCTGGCGGGTCCTAAGCGGCATCCCGCCTCACGTTAGCGGCGGCCGGCTTGCAAAGCGTCGACCGCTGAAGGAGTCGAAGGAGGTCAGGCGAACCCAAAGCCATGGCACAGCACGAAGCGAGCAGGACCCTCGTCAAGTCCCCGCCCGAGCTCTGGACCGAATGCAGCGACGCGGCTTCGCTGGCCCGGCACCTGGGCGAATTCGGGGAGATCGGGATCACGAGGCTCGATCCCGAGACCGCCGTTGCCTGGGAGGGCGAACGCGTGAGCGGCACGGTGCGGATCGAGCCATCGGGATGGGGAACCCGGGTGACGCTGACGGCGGTCGAGCCCGAGCCCAAGGCGCCGCCGGAGCCGGACCCGCCGGCCGCGGAACCCGAGGCGCGGGCCCCGGAGCCCGAGCGTATGGCGGAACCCGAACCGGACCTTGACCCAGCGCCCGGGGGCGAAGAGCCGGCGCCGCTGCCGGCCGCCCCGCCGGGCGTCGGCTTCATGGCGAGGGTGCGGCTGCTGTTCGGCAGGCGCGAGCGCCTGGTTGCCGCGGAGCCGGAGCCGGCGCCCCCGCCAGCGGTGCCCGAAACCGAGCCCGAGCCGGCGCCCGAACCGGAGGCGGCGCGGCCGGAGTACGAACTCGTCCCCGACGAGCCCGGGCCCAAGAGGCCCGAGGCGGAGAGCACGCCGGACGCCTCCAAGGTGCTCGCGTCCGCGCTCGAGAGCCTCGGGCAGGCGCATCACCGGCCGTTCTCGCGGGGCTGAGCGCGGCCCGCGGGCAGTAGCGAGGCCGGTTCTCGTTACGACCGCATACACTCGTCGCGCGATGCGTGACAAGGCCCCCGAGACCTACGAGGAGAAGCTCGAGCAGCTCCAGGAGCTGCGCGACGAGCAGCTCCATGCCGGCTCGAAGGCGGCCGTCGAGAAGCAGCACGAGAAGGGCAAGTACACGGCTCGCGAGCGCGTCGAGAAGCTGCTCGACCCCGGCTCGTTCCAGGAGCTCGACACGTTCGTGCGCCATCGCACGCACGAGTTCGACATGCAGAAGAACCGTCCGTGGGGCGACGCGGTCGTCACCGGCCACGGAACGATCGACGGCCGGCGGGTGTGCGTGTTCAGCCAGGACTTCACGGTGTTCGGCGGCTCGCTGGGCGAGGTGATGGGCGAGAAGATGGTCAAGATCATGGACCTGGCGGCAAAGATCGGCTGCCCCGTGATCGGGATCAACGACTCCGGCGGCGCGCGGATCCAGGAGGGTGTCGTGAGCCTGGGCGCGTACGGCGACGTGTTCGTTCGCAACGTGATGTGCAGCGGCGTGATCCCGCAGATCAGCCTGATCATGGGCCCCTGCGCCGGTGGCGCGGTCTACTCGCCCGCGATGACCGACTTCATCTTCATGGTCAAGGAGACCAGCCACATGTTCATCACCGGCCCCGACGTGATCAAGACGGTCACCGGGGAGGAGGTGGACATGGAGTCGCTCGGCGGCGCGATGGCGCACAACACGAAGTCAGGCGTCGCGCATTTCGCCTGCGACGACGAGGACGCGTGCCTCGAGGACACGCGCTACCTGCTCAGCTTCCTGCCGCAGAACAACCTCGAGACGGCGCCGCGGGTGATCCCGACCGATGACCCGAACCGGATGGATCCCGAGCTTGACCACGTCGTCCCCGACAACGCGAACAAGCCCTACGACATGCGCGACGTGGTGCGGCTGATCGTCGACGACGGCGAGTTCTACGAGGTCCACCAGCACTGGGCGCGCAACATCGTCTGCGGGTTCGCGCGCCTGAACGGCTACTCCGTCGGGATCGTCGGCAACCAGCCGAACCAGCTCGCGGGCGTGCTCGACATCGACTCTTCGAACAAGGCCGCGCGGTTCGTCCGAACGTGCGACGCGTTCAACATCCCGCTGGTCACGTTCACCGACGTCCCCGGATTTCTGCCCGGTACCAACCAGGAGTGGGGCGGGATCATCCGCCACGGCGCCAAGCTCCTGTACGCGTACACCGAGGCGACTGTCCCGAAGATCACGGTGATCACGCGCAAGGCGTACGGCGGCGCCTACGACGTCATGGCCTCGAAGCACATGCTCGCCGACTTCAACTTCGCGTGGCCGACCGCCGAGGTCGCGGTGATGGGGCCCGAGGGGGCGGTCAACATCATCTACCGGCGCGATATCCAGGACTCGCCCACGCCCGACATCCGCCGACAGAAGCTGATCAACGATTACAAGGCGCACTTCGCGAACCCGTACGTGGCCGCGGAGCGGGGCTACATCGACGACGTGATCGTTCCGCACGAGACCCGTCCGAAGCTGATCACCGCGCTCGAGACGCTCCAGAACAAGCGCGTCGCCGGGCCGAGGCGCAAGCACGGCAACATCCCGCTGTAGGGCGCGACAGCCCCGGCTGGTCCCGCCGCGCCGGCTACCCGACCTGAGTCCAAGGAAGGCTCGTCGCCAATCCGAGACGTGCCCGCAGGACCGCGCGCCCTTGGACGGCGATCGTTCGCTCGAACACCTGATGGGTCCCCACGCTCAACGTGGCGAGAGTCGTCCAGCGGGGGCCGGCACGCCGCTCGATCGTCAGCTGCCCCGCCACTGGGGCCCGGCCCCAGGCGAGCACGCTCCGGGCGCTCGAGCGCACGGTGACGAATGGGAACTGGAACGCGGTCGCGGCCGGCTTGGGTTGACCGTTTCCGAAGAAGATGCCGCCCTCCCATGGCCCCATGTCGGGATCGATCAGCTGCAGGAGCAGCACGGTATGCACTCCTTGGCGCCAGAGCTCGTATAACGCCTGTTCGTACCAGAGTGCCTGTTGTCGAGCGGGACGGCACCCGCGTCGGGCGGGTCGCTGTTCCAGCTCAGCTCGGTGACCCACAGGTGTTTCGGGCCGCGTGGCAGCAGCCTGCCGGCGCGAGATGCGCTGCCCACACGCGCGAGATATGTGGAGCTCGGGCATCGCGACGTCCCCGGAGAAGGCGGCATGCCACAACGGCCCGTGGTACGGATATAGGTGCTGCGCGACCACGTCGAGCCAGGTCGGCCGGGCGAACAGCAGGCGGTCGAAGGTCACCGGCTGCATCCGGTAGCCGATACCGGGGATGGCTGACGCCCCACCGGTTGCCGTACGGCGCGACGCCGGCTTCACGACGACATTCGAGCTGGAAACACCCTTGACCGCCGCGTAGAAGCCATTCAGTAGCTGGCGGTACATATCGGGGCTGGTCGCGACCATGCCGCGGCGAGTTCGCGTCCACTGCGGCGAGAGGTAGTAACCGAGGTTCGGCTCGTTCCACGCCTGCCAATAGCGGACCCGCGGCAGCTTGAGCCCGGGATGGCCCGGAACCGCGAACGTTCCGTCGTAGCGCCGGGCCGCTGCTTTCGCGAACAGCGCGTACTGGACGGGGTCGGGCTTCCACGTTCCCGGTTGCGATTTCCGCGGGCGCTGCGGGCCCTCGGCCCACGTCGGGGCGTAGGAGATGTTGATCATGACCTGCAGTCCGCGCGCCGCCAGTCCTTGTACGAGCGCGTCCACACCCGACCAGCGATACGCCGGACTCGCCGGATTTGCCGCCCGGAACCTACGGTTGCGTCGCGCCGGGGCGACCGCCGACCACCACAGGTTCACCCGCGCGATCCGGGCTCCGTCGGCGGTGCCTCGGGCCATAACGAAATCGTTTTCCGGGGTCGTCGGTCGAACACCGGCGGGTCTGTGTTGAAGCCGAGCGTCAGGCCGGCCGCTCCGGCAGCGCTCGGCGCGAGCGCGATCGCCAACAGCGCGACGGCGATAGCTGTCAGGCTTCTGGCTGAGGTTGGGAGGCGCCGAGTCACAGTCGGATTATCCATGGTCAGGTTCCTGGGCAAATGAGCGACCGCTTCCCGTTTCCATCCGCTGAGCTGCGACATCGAACGATGCGCGGAGTGGTGATCGCGGGCACGTTCGTCGTGCTGATCGACGTGCTCGTGCTGACCCAGGGGCTGATCGTCACGCGCGTGCTGGGTCCGCGCGAGATTGGTCTCTACGGAATCGCCTCCGTGTTTGCGCTGTCGCTGATCGGACTAAAGCGGGTCGGGATCGACGAGGCATTCGTGGCCCAGGAGGAGCCCGACCAGGAGCGAGAGTTCCAGATCGCATTCACGCTCGATCTCGCGCTTGCGGCGACCTGCGCCGTTGCGATCGCAGCACTGGCGCCGTTGGTAGCGCTCGTGTGGCGCAACGATCGGCTCGTGGGGATCACAGCGGCGCTCGCCTACCTGCCCATGGCCCTCGCATTGCAGGCGCCCATGTGGGTCTTCTTCCGGCGCATGGACTACGCGCGCCAACGCTCGCTGCAGGCGGTCCAGCCCGCGGTGGCGATCGTGGTGACGATTCCGCTCGCGCTGGTCGGTGTCGGCGTGTGGAGCATCGTGATCGGGCAGGCGGCGGGTTATGCCGTGGCAATCACGGCCGGGATCCGGATATCGCCGTACCGACTGAGGCTTCGCTTCGACGGTCGGGCCGCTCGCCGCTATCTGCATTTCTCCGCGCCGATATTCGTGACAGCTGTGGCGGCACTGCTGATCGCACAGGGACAGACGCTCACGTTCAAGCTTCACGGCGGCCTCGCAGCGGCCGGGTTCATCACGCTCGCAGTACTGCTCACCCGCTACGTCGACCGTGCCGACCAGATCGTGACAGCGGCGATCTATCCCGCGATCTGCGCAATCAAGGACCACACTCGCCGGCTGGAGGAGCTGTTCGTCAAGTCGAACCGGGCGACGCTCCTCTGGGTTATGCCATTCAGCGGTGCCTTGGTCCTGTTCGCGCCCGACGTCCAGCGTCTGATATTGGGTCCGCGCTGGCAGCCGGCCGTCGTGCTCGTGCAGGGCTTGGCGGTCGCGACCGCCATCGCGCAGCTCGGCTTCAACTGGTTCGCGTTCTACCGCGCCCGCGGCGACAACCGGCCAGCTGCGATCGAATCGTCCGTCGGCGCGGTCATGTTCCTGATCCTGGCGATCCCCGGGCTGCTGCTGGCGGGGGCGGGCGGGTTCGTCGCGGGGCGGATCGTTGGCGTACTGGTGGTGGCGGCCATTCGGCGCTACTACGTGAAGCGACTGCTGCCCGAGGTCCGGTACGCGACCATCGTCAGGCCGGCGTTGATGCCGTTGCTCGCGGCGGCCGGATCGGTGGTGATCGTACGTCTGGCCTCGTGGGGCGACGGACGACCGGTCGTGCAGACCGCGCTGGAGATCGCGCTGTTCGTCGCCGTCTACGTGATCGCGATCACGCGCAGCGAACGCCATCTGATGAGCGAGCTGCTCGGCGGTTTGCGAGGCGCCTCGCGGTCCCCCGGCCCCGGTCCGGAGGTTGCAATGCAACCGAGACGCAGATAGGGTCGGACTGTGTGCAGGGGGGGACCAGACTTGCACGTACTCGTTCTCTCCGACCGCGACTGGACGCATCCCGAGGCAGGGGGGACGGGAACGACGTTGCGCTCGCTGGTGTGGAGGTGGGCGGATGCGGGGCATCGAGTGACCGTGATCGCGGGCGCGTTCGAAGGTTCGCTCGCCTTCGACCGCCCGCGCCCGGGAGTCGAGGTTCACCGGATGGGGACGCGGCTGACGGTCTTTCCGCGCGCGGCGCTCGCGTGTCTGCGCGGCCTCGGCCGCGACGCGGACGTCGTCTTCGAGGTGATCAACGGGATCGCGTTCTTCACCCCCCTGTGGCGATTCCTGCGCGCGCCGAAACTGGTGCTCGTGCAGCACGTGCACCAGCGCCACTACGTGATTGAGCTGGGCTTCGTGGGCCGGATCGCCGCGCTCTTGCTCGAGTGGGTGCCGCTGCGGTTCCTCTATCGCGGCGTCTCGATCTGCGCGATCTCCCAGTCCTCGCGTAACGAGCTGATCGAAATGGGCGTTCCGGCCGCGACGATCAAGGTCGTGTATCTCGGCGTCCGGATGGCAAGCACCAGCGAGCCGAGGGCAACCGTGCCCACCCTGCTTTACCTGGGACGGCTGAAGCGCTACAAGCGGCCGGAAGCGCTCCTCGACGTGCTCGAGGGCACGCCCGGTGCCGTGCTCGAGGTGGCAGGCGACGGCGACCAGCGCGAGGCGTTCGAGGCGGAGGTCCAGCGCCGGGGACTGGGCGACCGCGTGGTGATCCACGGATTCGTCCCCGAGAGCCGGAAGAGCGCCCTTTGCAGCCGCGCTTGGATCGCACTCACGGCATCGGGGGCCGAGGGCTGGGGACTGAGTGTGATGGAGGCCGCGCTCTGCGGGACGCCGACCGCAGCACTCCGGGTCGGCGGCCTGGCCGAGGCGATCGTCGACGGCGAAACGGGTGTGCTCGCCGACGACGTTCCGGCGCTCACGGCCCGCGTGCGCGAGATCCTGCACTCGTCCGAGCTGCGCGACCAGCTCGGAGCCGCGGCGGCGCTGCGCGCCGAGAGCTTCACCTGGGAGCGGGCCGCGCACGAGATCCTCGAGTGGTTGAGCGAGGTCGCTGCGGACGGCCGCCTGCGCTACCGGATGCGCGAGCCCGAGCTGTTGCCCTCGGAGCCCGCCGAAACGATCCTCGGAAGCGACGGGCTCGTGGACGGCCAGCTTGCGCCGGTGAGCAGCAACGGCGCATCGGCGAATGGCGACGGGTCCCACGCCGTCAAGCCGCCGAGTGCCTCCGAAATCAATTCAGAGTTGGCGGACTAGCCGGTTCGCGCACAGCCCGGCGCGATGGCGTTTGCGTCGCTGGCGATGATTCCCGTGTGACCGCCGTCGCGTCCAAATCCGCGAAACGCGATGCAGCGCCACGGGTGAGCGGGCCCGTGCGCCGCCGGATCATCCCCGTGGCACTGGTCTTGGTGTCGTTCGTCTTGGCGCTGGCTCAGTCGCCCGGCCAGATCAGCTTCGAGACCAAGGTCGACCTCCACCTCGAGCCGGTCAGGTTCCTGGGGAACGTACTCTCGGCGTGGAGCCCGACCGCGGATCTCGGGCACGTTCAGAGCGGCCAGTACGTCGGCTACCTGTTCCCGATGGGTCCGTTCTTTGCCGGCGGCAGACTGCTGGGACTCCCGGACTGGCTCGTCGAGCGCCTCTGGCTCGGTGTGATCCTCAGCATCGGGGCGTGGGGGATCGTCAGGCTGCTCGACGCGCTGCTCGCTCGGCCGCGGGGGGTCGAGCACCTGATTGCCGGCCTTGCGTACGTGGTCAACCCGTATGTGGTCACGATCGGCAACCGGACATCGGTGTTCTTGATCGCCTACGCGGCCGTGCCGTGGCTGCTGCTCGCCGTGCACAGAGGCGTTCGGCGTCCCCGCAGCTGGTGGTGGCCCGCGGCCCTGGCGCTGATACTGGCCGCGAGCGGTGGGGGGGTCAACGCGGCCACGGTCGCATGGGTCCTGGTCGCGCCCGGGCTGCTCCTGCTCTACGAGGTAATCGTGCTCGGCGTGCCCGGGGCGGCCGCGCTCGGGTTTCTGTGGCGCGGTGCCGTGGCTTCGCTGGCGGCTTCGCTGTGGTGGATCGGCGGCGTCGCGATCGGAAGTGTGTACGGCGCCAACTTCCTGCCCTACATCGAGCAGCCGGGGACGATCTGGCAGACGACGGCGCTTCCCGAGGTGCTGCGCGGGATGGGGTACTGGGTCAGCTACGCCGGCGTGGCGTTCTCAGGCCATGCCCTGCCGCTTCAGGGCAGCGCGTCGACGATGCTGTTCGCGTGGCCGGTGGTGCTCGCGTCGCTGCTCGTTCCGGCGCTCGCGGTGGCCGGCTTCGTGTGGACGCGCCGGTGGCGCTACGGGCCGTTCATGCTGGCGATGGTGCTGGTCGGCGCGGTGATCGTCGCCGCGGGGTTCCCCGAGGGCACGCCGCTGCGGCGCGGCCTGCACTTCGTCTACAACCGGGCGGAGTTTCTCCAGTTTCTGCGCACCTCATACAAGGCGGCTCCGCTGATCATGTTGGGTGTCGCCGTGCTGCTCGGGGTGGCGTTTGGGGTGCTGTGGCGTAGGACCCCCGGGAGATGGGCGCGCGGAGCGCTGGCCGCGGGGGTGATGGCGTTGCTTGTGGTTGCGGCGTGGCCACTGACGAGTGGCAACGCACTCGGGCTGCGATCGCGCGGGGTCCCGGCCGCCTGGCGACATGTCGCCGCCGACCTCGACCGTCAGCTGCCGGCGAACTCTCGCGCGATCGTGCTGCCGAGCCAGCTGTTCTCCTACTACCGGTGGGGAGCCACGATCGACCCGGTGCTGCCGGTGCTGAGCAACCGCCTGGTGGCGCAACGCACGATCACCCCTTACGGAGACCTGCACTCCGCCGACCTGCTGTGGTGGGTCGACCGGCTGGTCCAGCAGCAGCGGCTGTACCCCGGCCAGCTGCGGCCGCTCCTGTCGTTGATGGGCGTCCGTTCGGTGATCGCGGGCACCGACGACGATCGGCTGCGAAGCGGGTCCGTCGACCCGACCGTCGCCGCGAGCGAGCTCGGGGCGCAGGGGCTCGGGAGCCCGGCGCGCTCCTACGGTCCGCTGCGGACGTTCGTGACTCCGCCCGATCAGATCTACCCGTCGATGCGTCTCAGCGAGGTCAGGCGCTACGACCTGAGCTCGAGCGCCGGTGTCGTCGGGGTCGAGCCCTTGACGCCCGCGACCGTCGTCGACGGTTCCGCGGAGGGTCTGGCGGGACTCGCCGCGTTCGGCGCGTTGCCAACCTCGACCCCGGTGTTCTATGCCGGAGACCTCTCTCCGTCGCGGCTGAACTCGCTCACCTCGGATGGGGCCGAAGTGGTCATCACCGACTCGAACCGCCGGCGCGTGTTCGTGAACTCGCTGGTCGATCAGAGCCTGGGGGCGACCTTGGGCGCGAACGATTCGTTCTCTGCCGACGCCGCCGTCCTGGATCCGTTCGCCGCGCTCGGAACCGCCGATCAGACCGTCCAGGTCCTGCACGGGGCGCGATACATCCGCGCGCCCTACTCGCCGGGATTCGCGCAATTCCCCGAGCACCGCCCGTTCTCGGCGTTCGACGGCTCGCCGACGACCGCGTGGCTGGCCGACCCCAGTCTCGATCCTTCGCAGCGGTGGATCGAGATCGGGTTCGACTCGCCGCGCGACGTGCCGTTCATCGACCTCCTTCCATATGACGACAGCCGCGGCAGCGTGCACGCGGTGGAGATCGCTGGGCGCCGGTTCCGGGTGCACCCGGGCTGGAACCACCTCATGCTGAATCTCCACCGGGTGCCGGCGCTGCGGGTGCTGATCGCGGCGCTGGGCATTCCGCGGCTTCTACCCGGCGGCGGCGGCGCTCTGGCCGAGATACGGGTCCCCGGGCTGCACGTCAGCGAGGCGCTGCGCGTTCCGATCCGCGCGGAGCAGGAGCTCGCGGGACAGGACCTGAGCCACGTGGGGCTCACGTACCTGTTCGAGCGCACGACGGGCGACGACCCGTTGCACCGGATGCGTGGACACGGAGCGTGGCAGGCCGGCTCGGTCCGCGATGCGGGCGACGGCGAGACAGGCCTGGCCCGGTTGTTCGATCCGCCCGCCGCCCGCAGCTGGAGCGCGGATGCGTGGCTCTCGCTGTCGCCGACGACATCGGACAGTGAGCTCGACCGGCTCGCGGGGTATGCCGGACCGGTGGCGGCGGACTCCTCCGGCCGGTTCCTGGGCGAGGGCCGCTTTCGCGCCTCGAGTGCGTTCGACGGATCGGGGGCCACGTCCTGGGTCGGCGAGCTCGATCCCGGATCGCGCCCCTGGATCGCCTGGCGGCTGCCGCGCCCGGTCACGGTGCGCCGCCTGCGTCTTACGCAGCCCGCGTTCCCCGTGCAGGTACCGGCACGTGTGTCCCTCTCGGTGGACGGTCATGCCACGCCGGCGATCACGGTTGGTCTCGACGGCTCGGTGACGCTCCCGGCCGTCGCGCGCGGACGTCGTTTCCGACTCGAGGTGCTGGCAACTCGAGTCCCCTCGGGGCTCGGCGCGGCGAACGTGCGCGCGCGCCGCGCCGTGGGGATCGCCGAGGTCGTGGGCGCCGCAGTTCCGCGGATGATCGTCGCGCACCGTGGCCCGCTCCACGCCGGCTGTGGGATCGCTCACTTCGTCGTCGGCGGTCGGTCGGTCCCGCTCCGGGTGGACAGCGGCATCGCGAGCCTCGACGCCGGGGACGCGCTTCGGGCCACGCAGTGCTCCCCGGCGACCGCGCTAGGGTCGGGGACGCAGCTCTTGAGCGCCTCGTCCGGAGTGTTCCGGATCGACTGGCTGCGCCTTCGCTCCCCGTCGCCGGCCGGCCTGCCGGCCCCGTCCGGGGGCGGGCGCGTGCTCGAACCGGGACACATCGGGAACACGTCTGTCACGGGCGTCCGGGTTGCGCTGAGAGGGCGGTCATGGCTGGTGCTCGGCCAGTCGTATGACAGCGGCTGGCGCGCGAGTTGCGACGGCCGCTCGCTCGGCGCGCCAGTGGTGATCAACGGCTACGCGAACGGATGGAGCGCGCCGACGAGCTGCCGTGCCGTCAGCTTCACATTCGCGCCGCAGCGCACGATGGTGTGGCTGTACGCGCTCTCGGCGGCGGCGGCGCTCGCGTGCCTCGCGCTGCTGCTGCTCCGCCGGCCGCCGCCGGCGCCCACCGGACGCCGCGCCGCTGCCGGCGGCGGCGCGTCCATCCCGATCGCCGCCGCGCACAGCGATCCGGGCTCGGGCTGCTGGCCGGCGGTCGTTCTCGGCTTCATGTTCAGCATTCGCTCCGGACTCGTGATCGCGCCGGTCGGTCGCGGTGATCGCGTGGCGGGGGATATCGGTTCGCGCGCTGATCCTGGCCGCGGGCGCGCTACTGGTGGTCGTCGTCCCCGCGGTCTACCTGCTCGACCTGCCTCCCAACCAGGGCGGCTACGACTTCACCTACGCGGTCGACCTGATCGCGGCCCACTGGGTCGCGGTGGCGGCGATCGTGCTGCTGGTCGTGGTGCTGGCGAGGACGCTCGTCGAGCGCGCGTGCGCTCGCGGCGCGCCCGGTCAAGCGAGCTGATCCCCGGCATCGCGACGTGCGCACGCGTGGCACTCATATTTCCCGTGCCGGGAGTGCTCGTCGAAGTGCTCGTCCAGATACTGGTCGAGGATCTCGACTCCGCTGGAGCGGCCGCGCCGTTCGGCTCCGGCTCGCACGCAGTCGGATGGATCCAGCGCACCACGACCCGCGTCCCAGCGAGCGCGCCGACGATCTCGCGCTGCACCTCCCGGTCGTGACGACGCCGGGTTGCATACGTCGTAGCGGGTCGCATTGGGCCGCTCGAGCAGCGTGTAGAGGAGCGGGTTACCAACGCGCACGAGGTCGTGGCGGGGATTGGCGACAATACCGGTTCCCGGGAGCGGTCAGCTCGTGCACGGCGCGATAGACGGGCGAGCCGCGCGCATCATCCGGCGAGGTCTTCACCCGCCTGCCGGCCGGCCGGGCGAGCCCGCCAGCGCCGGCCGGGTGGAGCGCCTGCCCGGCCTTGCGGCCGAGCCGTGGCGACGATCGAAACTCGAGCCGAGCGCGAGCAACGCGAGCCTCGAGCTCGGACGCTCTCCGCGGCCGCGGCCCGAGCGAGCATCGCGGGTAGTGTCGCCGCGAGCGGAACGAGGTGGAACTCGTCGGTGCGTGCGCGCAGGTAGCCGGCGCCGACTAGCGTGCAGAAGGCGCGAGCGCCAGCGCCTCTCGATCACGCTGGCGCTGCGAGGTCGCGCTCGCCACACCAGAAGCCGAGGCTCCGAACACGACCCGGGCATGTGGCCCCGGATCAGTTGCTGGGGCGCCAAGGGCCGGTGAACCCAAGGGAGCGGAAGTCGCTCATCGGCTCGGTCCGAAGAACCCGATCGTGTCTCCGAACATCTCGCGCGGGGCGCCCGCGGCGAAGGGCGCGGGCACCGGTCGCGACTGAGCCATGGCGAGCGCCACGCAGTCGCTGGGCCGGCCGGCGATCAGGCGCCAGCCGCCGCGGCCGTCCCCAGCTCGGAGCCGGAAAATGGACGCCGCGCCGGCGAGCGCGCCCCGCGCAACGCCGCGAGCTGGCCATCAGGATCGGCGGCTAGCGACAGCGCCTGGGCGGGTGGACGGGACCTGGCCGTACGGGAACGCCATCGCCACGGCGTTCCACACCCGGCCCCGAGCGCCAGAACGTTGCCGCCGGCTGCTCGCCGCGTCAGCCGGTACGCGAAGCACGCTCAACGCATGCATCACGACGCGCATCCACCCGCCACCCCATCAGCGAGGGACCCGGGACGCGAATGCAGGACGGAGACACGAGCGGCTGCCCGGGCGGATAGTGAGCCGGGAAGTCCCGGTAGGCCGTTGCCGCGCGCCAGCCGTGCCGCCGCTAAGCATCTCAGCCCCTCGTCGTCGGAGCCCGAGTCCGGCGTAGCGTGGAGCCAGTCAATCCGGCAGCGAGCCTGCCAAGAGCAAGCGCGTGCCAGCGTGAATGATCCACCCGACGCCTGCAGGGCCAGCCCCTCGTGCGTTTGTCGCTGCCTCGAGCCGGACCACGCCCCCACGGCCGCTCTGGACAGCCGCCGTCTCCGCCAGACCTTCTTCCACCGGATCGGCTAGCACGATGGATGCTACTACGGTGGTAGCGCGGTGGATTCGACCATCCGGTCGTGATCTGTGGTAGTGAGATGTGAATCCGGGCCTTTGGTGAACTCGTCCACACTCATTAGGCGCTGGCGCCGGCGGTCGGAATCATCGCGTTGGCCTACGTGCTCGGTTCGTCGAGCGGCCGGGAAGCGTGTCCTCGACACCAGAATCGAGCTCACGCTCGACCCGTCCGCTTCCTGCACTCGGTCGCGTCGATGTGGTCTCGAGCAGGGGACCTGGGGCGCTTCCAGGCCGGCAATTCGTCGGCTACCTCGTTCCTATGGGCGGTGGTACGCATTCTGCGCACGCGATCGGTCCTAGCAGCTGGGTTGCCGAGCGGACTGGGCTGGGAAGCCTCTGGCTGCCGTGGGCACTCGGGGCGATGGTGGTCATGCGCGGAGCTGTTGCCGCGCGCTTCCTGGATCGCAAAGCCGCGGCGGCGGTCCTGTTCATGGCGGATCCATACGTGGTCGTCGTCATCGGACGGATCTGCGGTATGGCTCGTCATGTACGCCGGCGCTGCCGTGGTTGCTGGTCGCGACGCACGCGGTATCCGCAGCGCGCGGAGATGGCGCTGGCCGGCCGTGATCGGATGGGTTAAAAACTGCGTGGCCAACGGCGGCGCCGACGTTGCGTGATCTTCTGGTCCTGCTCGCGCCGCCAGGCTCGGCTCTTGTACCAGGTAGCGGGTCGTCCGCGCAGCGAGCTGGCGGGAGGCGGGCGCGTTTGCGCTCCGGGCGGCGGTCTGCACGGTGGCAGTCACGCTGTGGTGGGTGATCCCGCTCGCGCTCCAGTCAAAGTACGGCACCAATCCGCTTCCCCTTCACCGAGCAACCCGCGGATCTCACCACCCCCAGCGTCTCGAGTCGCTCCGATTGCTCGGATACTGGCAGGTCTATTTCGGGGCCGTGCGGGGCCATCGGTCGGTGCGGCTGCGACGTACTTGTTCGATCCGTCGTGATCGTGGCGACGTTCCTGGTGCCGCTGGCCGCGTTCACTAGCTTCGTTTGGCTGCGCCGCTGGACCTACGCCCCGTTCTTCCTGCTCCTTGCTTGCGCGACCGTGATCGTGATGTCGCTTGGCTTCCCTCCTGGTACCACGATGAACCGCCTCCTCGTAACCGCCTATTACCACGTAGGAGTGCTGCAGGTGCTGCGCACGACATGGAAAGCGGCGCCCCTCCTGGCACTGTCGCTTGCGTGTCTGGCAGGCGTCGCCGTGCAGTTGCTCGTGGCCAGGGCACGGACGCGCCGCGGGCTCCGCCTTCGACGCTGGCGGCTACCGGCGTGGTCGTTGACGGTGCTTGTCGGCGCAACGCTCGTGCTGTGGGCGCTGCCGCTGTTCGACGGCACCGCAATCGACGCCAGGACTGCGTACGGGTCGGTGCCTTCTTACTGGCGTGCCGCGCTGCGCGACGCCACCCGCGCGACCACCGCAAACCAGCGGATCATGATCCTGCCTGGCGAGCTGTTCGGCTCGTACCGCTGGGGTGATACGGTGGCCTCGGTGGCGCCCTTCCTGACGCCGCGTCGGTTGACGATTCGAGGATCGCGCGCTTCTCGCGATCCCAGGTCGAGCAGCTACAGGCCGCGGTCGACGATCTGGTGCAGCAGGATCGGCTCGTGCCGGGCCAACTCGAGCCGCTGCTCCAACTGCTCGGCGTCGGCGCGGTGCTCGTCCCCACGGACGGCGACCTGGGACGCGATGGCGCGTTGGATCCGGCAGACGTGGCGATCTCTTTGCGTGACCAGCCACTGTTCCGTACGCCGGCGCAGACTACGGCGAGCGGCGGACATATACGCCCGAGCCCGGCCGTAGCGGCCGCCCGTCTCGTTGCCGGACATGCGGCGCTACGCGGTGCCGAAGCGAGCTCCGGCGTGGTGCGCGTGCACCGTTCGCGGGGCACGACCATCCTCGACGGCGATGGCACGGCGTCGCCGAGCTCGCTGCCTAGCACATGCTCGATCCGAGCCGCGCGTCGTCTACGCCGGCGATCTCGGCAAGGCGCACTACGGCGGCTCGTCGCCGCCGGCGCGCGATTGGTGTTCAGCGGATTCCAACCGGTTGCAAATCGTGGGCTCATCCGCGATCCCGGACGAGCGGACCAACGCTGGAGCCAGGCGATCCGATCGCCCCGGATCCGCCCTCTATGACCTGTTCCCCCGCGCGGCGCCGCCGCCGAGACGTTCCGGTTACAGCGGCCTCGACATCTTCGGACCCCGGGCCCCCACCGGTCGGCCGTGATCCTCCTGCGGAGGCCCTATGCGGCGCTTGACGGCCGCCTGGACACAGCCTGGTCGCTGATGCGCGATCGCCGCCCTCCGAGCGTTACCTCGATTCGAGCTGCGCCGCCCGCGCCCGTCGGCCTCGATCCGCATCGACCCACTCGCTGAGCCGCTCGGGGCAACGACGGAGGTGGCGATCAGCGTCAACGGCGGGCCTGAGCGGCGAGTGCCGCTAGCGCCGGGCTGGAACACCGTCCCGATCAAGGCCGCACCGCTTCGGCGCCTGCGGGTCCGGATCTCGCGCGTGATCGGATTCGGGGTGGCCGGCGGCATCTCGGAGCTGCAGATACCCGGCCTCCAGGTCCGCGGGCGCTACGGCTGCCGACTGACCTTGCCAGGGCCGTAACGACTCGACCTCAGCCACAACGAGCTGGCGATCATCCTGGCACGGACGACCGCGGATTTCCCTTTCCGCGAGGTCGCTTGCCGGGGGACCTTCAGGCGCGGTCTGCCCTGTACGCGGCCGATGCCGAGCACGACATCCGGCGCATCGTCACGCTGCCGACGGCCCGGTCGTTCACGCTCGCTGGCTGGGCAAGCGTCCGGCCGGAGGCGCCGGACCGCTGATCGACCGGCTCGTGGGCATGCCTGCTGGCTGGCGGTTCTCGTCCTCGGACCGGTTCGAGGGGCTCCCGAGCCGGCGCGCCTCATCGGCCTTCGATGGGAATCCCTCGACGGCCTGGGTGGCAAGCTTCGTGGCCAACCGGCCTACCCATGGATCCAGTGGTCCTCCCCGCGGCCCCTGACCGTCCGCGGCATGCGCTTGACGCCGGGCCCGCCGCAGTACGACTTCCCCGACCTAGTGAGGGTCACGGCTCCCAACGCGGCGCCGCAGGACGTCCCTGTCGCCGCGGGCGGTGAGGTCGTCTTGACTCGGCCCGTTCGCACCCACATCCTGCGCCTGCAGGTGCTGCGCGTCCGCTTCCCGATCGGTAAGGCAAATTTCACCGCTTTCTGAACGCCGTCGCGATCGCCGAGATCCACGTTCCTGGCCTGCATCCGCCAGCTCCGCGCCGTGACGGGGCTTTCATCACGCGCTGTGGCGAGCTCCAGCTGAGAGTCGGCAGCTCGCTACAGCGGGCCGTGGTGTACGGATCGGTTGCGGCGCTCGACCAAGGCGAGCCGCTGCGGCTGCGCGCCGTGCGGCCACAACCGCACGCTGCCGTTGCACGCCGGCGCGAACTTGCTCTACGCCCCTGCCGGCGCCGTGATGCAGCCCGACCATCTCGTCCTGGACTCGCCCGCCCCGGCGCCCCTGAGACAGCCGACCCCGCCGGTGCTCAGCCCCGGCACCGCCTCTCCGGGAAGTCAGGACGGCGTGCGCCTCCGGGTGACGGCACGAGCTGGTTGGTGCTCGGCGAGAGCTACTCCAGCGGCTGGCGGGCGTGGTGTCGCGATGCCGCTGGCCGCGAGTACGCCCTCGGGCCCTCCCTACCAATCGACGGCTACGCCAACGGCTGGCGCATCGATGCCACCTGCGTCTCGGCGCGGATGGCGTTCATCCCACAACGGACCGCCAACCTCATCTACGTCTTATCCGCAATCGCAGTAGCGCTACTGATCGCCATGGCGCTGGGGGTGAGGCTGCCGCAGCGGCTGCGGATCAGTCGCCGCGCTCGACACGTGCCGGCGCAGATGCCCGAGCCCATGCCGCAGTCCCTCACATCACCGGAACCGGCTACCGGAAGGGACGCGTCATCAGGCTGCCACTTCCCACGGCAATTGCCTGGGGATCGGCGTCGGCGGGGTCACCGCCTTCGTGTTCGCCGTCCGATTCGGCCCCGTCGTCGGGCCGCTTACCGTGGTGCTCTTGCTCGCCGGGGTCAGCGTCGGGAGATTGACGCGGTGGCATCATCGGCGTGCTCGCGATCGTTTGCTATATCTGGTTCGTCCCGCCCATAACTATGGCGGGTTCTCGTTCGATTTCTCGGTCCACAACATTCTCGCCAACTGGATCGGCGCCGGCGTGATGTGTGCGCTGTTCGCGGCGGCCGTCCTTCAGGCCGGTGAGCTTCGCCGCCGGCACCGTGCCGGCGACCGACGCCGTGGCGTGGCGCGGCGGGCACCGAAAAACGCCGAGCGGCCGGTATCCACGCGGATAGGATCGCGCGTGTAATGGCTGCGAGCTACGGCGGCCAACCGCTCGTGAAGGTGACCCGGGAGGGCGAGCGCTGGAATGAGATCGCGGGCCTGGATCCGATGTGGGCGATCCTCGCGTATCCCGAGGGCAAATACGGCGGCTGGAGTGAGGGCGAGTTCTTTCGCCACGGCGTCCAACGTGTCGAGGAGTTCCTCTCCCATGGGTCGGCCCTCGGTCGGCCGGCCGGGCATCAGACGGCACTCGACTTCGGCTGCGGAGTGGGACGTCTCACCCGCGCGTTGGCCCCGCACTTCGACAACGTGACCGGGCTCGACATCTCCGCGACGATGATCGAGCGCGCCCTTGAGCTCAACGGTGACGTTGCCAACGCCGAGTTCACGCGCAACACCCGGCCCGACCTGTCCATCTTCCAGGATGCGACGTTCGATCTCGTGGCCTGCGACATCGTGCTCCAACACCTCCCGGATCGGCGCACCGTGCGGGGTTACCTCGCCGAGTTCGCGCGCGTGCTAAAGCCTGGCGGCCTGCTGGTGTTTCAGCTTCCGACATCGCTCCCGCTCGTGGTGCGCATCCAGCCTCGCCGCAGCGCGTACCGTCTGATGCGCCGCGTCGGGCTCCCCGCTCGCACGCTGTACTGGCGGCTGGGCCTGCATCCGAACCGGATGTTGGCGGTGCCGAGCGCGCGCGTCACCGCCTGGCTGGAGTCGCGGGGCACCACCGTGCTGGACGTGGTCACGACCAGGTCTCCGGCGATCGCCGCCGTCAAAGAGAACGTCTACTACGTGACGCGGTGACCGCGACGAGTCAACCCCCCGTCGCCTCGCCGCTGGCGCGCCATCTGCGCTGGGAGACGCTCAAGCCCTCCGCGGCGACGTTCTGGCCTTGGCTGATCGGCATCACAGCGACCGCGTTCCTGCTGCGGATCCTTTACATGCTGACGATCGCGCCACCGCTGTTTGGCCTCGCCGACGAAGCGTTCTACTACCACGCCTCGGACCTGATCGTCCAGGGTCACGGCTACTCGCAGCCGCTTATCGCCGTCTTTTACGGCATATACCGCCCCACCGCACTTCACCCACCGCTCTGGTCGGGGGTGCTCTCGATCGTGTCGCTGTTCACGGCGCCAGCGAACGACACCGCAGGTATCACCGGAACCGCGGTCGACGTGCACCGCGCCGTGACCTGCCTCTGCGGTGCCGCCGTCGTCCTGTTCGTCGGCCTGATCGGCCGCCGTATTGGAGGCTGGCGCGTAGGCCTTGTCGGGGCCGCCATCGCGACGCTGTATCCGCACTTCATCACCCTCGATGGGGACCTCATGAGCGAGCCGCTCTACGGAGCGATCGTAGGCGGCCTGGTGCCTGCTCGAGCTACCGATTCGTGGACCGGCCCACACGAGGTCGCGCCTTCTCGCTCGGTGCGCTTACAGCCCTCGCCGCGCTCACACGCGCAGAGGGGCTGTGGTTCATCCCCGTGCTCCTGCTTCCGCTCGCTTGGAAGGCGGGCCGAGACCGCCTTCGGCTATCGGTCTTCGCGGTGCTCGGTGCACTGGTGCTGCTCGTGCCGTGGACGGTTCGCAACTACGTCGCCTTCCACCGCTGCGTACCCGTGGCCAACAGCGGCGCCGTGACGGGGGGGAACAACCGTTGCGCCTACTACGGCAGCCACATCGGGTCGTGGCAAGGAGACTGCGCGAGGGTCCCCGGCGAGACGAACCTCAGTCCCAAGCTCTACATCTCCTCGCACCAGACGACACAGGGCATCGACTACGCGCGTGATCATGCCGCCCGCGCCGTCCTGGTGGCGGGCGTCCGGCTACTACGCGTCTGGAGCCTATATGACCCCAATTACGAGGCGATCGGCGAACCGACGATGCTCGACGTCGGGTTGTGGGTCTACTACGTGATGCTCGCGGCCGCCGTATACGGGCTAGTAGCGCTACACCGGCGCGGACGGAGGATCCTGATCCTGATCGCCCCGGTGATCGTGACCTCGATCGCCGCCGTCTTGGGCGACGGTCCGGATCGGCTCCGTTACGACGCCGAGGTGCCCTTGATCGCGGTCGCCGCGTGGACGTTCGTCCTGTTGTTCGGTCGGGCCAGACGCGCCTGGGGCGGACGCGGATATTCAGTCGCGCGGCGTTCGGCCTGAACCCGGCCCGGGCGGCTCAGTCGACTCCCGGCCGCGGGCGTGGCACACGACGATCCCGTGGGCGTGCACAGCAGGGAGTCGTAGGGCGCTGTCCGACCTGGGCTGGATCCACCTCGCGCCAGAGGTTGCGCCGCTCCTCGCGGCCAGCGCCCGAAGCTCGGAAAGCTCGAGGCGTCCTCCCCGGATCGCCTCGTCGAGGACGCGGTTGGAGCCGACCGGCAGCGTCACCACCAGACTCCCACCCGGGGCCAGGAGCCCTCTCAGATGAGCAAAGGCGCGCTCGGCCGCGCTCGGGTCGCGGGGGCGCTCGTCCCAGCCGACGTGCTCGAGGGTCGAGACGCTCACGATCAGGTCGAATCCGCCCTCGTCCTCGAACTCGAGCACGTCAGCGTTGTCACGCCGAGGAGCCTGCTCGTAACGGTCGAGCACCACATGGCTGACGGGGACGTAATGGCCGAGGACATTGCCGACCTCCAGCACCCGGCCTTCGGCGGCGTCGACCGCGGCTCGTGCGATGGGGACCTCGACCGCGCGCTCGTTCAGCCACGTGTAGTTGCGGCGGTGCGCGAGGTACGCGTAGCTCACCGGCGTACGCGAACGTGCGGGATGTGCCGAACACCGACTCGGGCACCCCGGCTGCGTACTGTGCGAGCCAGCGTGTTGCGTGCAGTGCGAACGGCAGGACCCCCTCGCTCCGGACCGCGTTCCTGACGCGCTCCCCGACCGACGGCGGCCGGTAGTCCGTCGTACGGCGAACACGTCTTGAGCTGATTCTGTCCGGTCAGCCGGTCAAGCGCCGCAAATCCCGGAGACACGCCAGGACCCTGCGCCTGGAGCATGCTCGCCTGCGCTCGCAGGATGCACCCGTTGTTGTTCGTCGCGTTTGAGATCCTGACGAGCTGACGACGATCAGCACCCCGATGACTAGGAGGACCGCGACGGCTGCCCAGCCGACACGTACCAACTGCCGTTGGGGTGAGCGCGGCTCCTTAGTCTTTTCCGCTTCCCCTTCCGGCTCTTCCGGCTTCCTCCAGCGGCTCATCCTTAAATCCTCGGTTACCTGATCAGGTTCATTGTGCTCAGTACGGTGTCCGCTTCCTGTTCCGGTGCCAACAAGTCGTCCTCGACGGAGGGATCGGTCGGTGCAAATCCCCGTTCTTGCTCATTCATACTGCTCCCCTCTCGATGTCACGCCGCCTTGGGCAGACCAGCCTAACCGAGATCCGTGGGTCTGCCACTGGCGTCAACGACCGCTCAGACCCCGGCACTCACGGCATCAGTGCGGCCACGCGTCCGTTCGGTGGCCGAGTGCGGGCGAGTGGCCGCATGCGCATCACCAGCGCGGCCTTGATCGCGAGACTGCGCGCAAAGTAACCCAGCTGCGACAGCTGGCGCAGGGCTCCGACGAACGAGTCTCCGACCGTCAGGGCGTCGCGTCGGTACTCCGCCAGCGAACCCGAACGACCGCAATATCTCCAGCTCCGGGAGACGACGGCATCCACAGCTCGCAGAGGTAACCCCGATTGCGTTCAACGAGTCGTGCAACAACAGAGTCCCGCCTGGAGGAACGCGCGAGCCCCACCTGTGGATGTCGGCGCGGACGGGCCGGTAGCGGTGCGCCCCGTCGATGAACAAGAGGTCGACCGGCCCGGCGACCGCTTGCGCGTCGCGAGCGATTGCAAGCGAACGTGGCGCACCCGGTCTTCGACCCCGGCGCGGCGGAGGTTGGTCTGGAACGCAACGAAGTCCTGCTGCCCCAGGTCAGGCTCGGACCGGCTCGCCTGCGGAAGCGATCGCCGCCGCATGGGGGTCGATCGCGATGAACTCGACGGTGTCCGGGCGCGCGCGAGCCAGCACGATCGTCGATCTCCCGTGAAAGCTGCCGATCTCGACGATTGAGGCACGAGGCGGAAGCGACCGCGCGCGGTCCCAAAGGCGGCGTGCCTGTTCCGCAGTCAACCAGCCATCCACATCCGTGATCGCCGCGAGCGCATCCCCAAACCCTTCATCGGCTGACTGCAGCTCGGAGCATGAGGGCTGTTCACTGTGCGCGCGCTGTGTTGGCGGTATCACCGGCAGATGTGGCACGAAATTGCTTTCCGTGGACCGTGAGGCCGGCGAACCAGTGTCCTAGCACGTCGGTCTGCAAATACCACGCGTCGGGTAGATACACTGACGACACGATTGTCGATCTTGCCTGCCTTCAGCCACGCTCCAGGAAGAAACTGACGAGAGCGCGGCGGGTATGCCGGATCGGGCGACCCGATCGGGAGGCGGTCATGCCACTCGTAAGCTGGACGTGGGACCGCTCGGAGCACGGCGTCGAAGCGAATCCAGGCGGCTAGGCCAGCGAGAAGCGACTACGGATCTGCCGTGCGGTTAGGCCGACTCATATACGACTACGTATTCGATCGGGCCGGTCCACTTCGCCGTGTTGATGTAGTTGCCGATCTCGACGGAAGCCCGAGGTTGGCCCAGGCTCACCAGTGGCGCGAGCGCTCGCGATGAGGCGAGCGTTCTGATACACGCGCAACGTTCGCGAGTCGTACGTCGCGACGACGTACACCCAGCCACGGCCGGGGCCGGTGCTTGGCGGGATCGCGGCCGATGCCGCGGTCGCGGTCCCGCCGGGCGGAGGGTTGACTGCGATGCTCACGACGACCCACGCGAGAAGCGCTCCGAGTGCGAGCGCTCCGACCCGTACGGCGGCAGTCGAGTTGGCGCGGCCTAAACGCGTCAGGCGCTTGAGCCATGCCGGAGGTGCCATGTTCTTGTGCCGAAGCGCTGTGCGCTCGATTCCGTACCAGCTTGCGGCAGCGAGCGCCAGCGTCGGCCCGATGCAGACCACCAACCAGGCGAACAAGCCTGATATCCCGGTGCCGAGTCCCCCCCACCTCGACACCTGCAGGATCACCGCTAAGTGCCAAAGGTATACCCCATAGGACACGACGCCGATCCAGATCAGCACCGGGTGTCCGAGGAATCGGTGCACCCAGCCACGGCCCGGAGTCCCGAACACCGCTGGGAGGAACAATCCCAGCGCAACCACGGCATTCAGATAATGCATGTCAACAGCGCCGAACTCGTTGGTGCTCTGATTCCACGCCGTGGCAAGCACGATCAGTGCGATGGCGGCGACGCCCCACGGGATCCACGGACGACGGTCGATCACCTTGACCAGCGTCGGCGCACGGTGGTCTCTCGAACCAGACGCTCGCCACCGCCAACGCCATGCCGATCGCGAACTGGTCGAGGTAGCGCGCGGGGAGTGCATTGTCCAGCGCGAACCACAAACGTGGGTCGAAACCCAGTTGCGCCGTGGATCACCGGCTTGTAGATGACGCTGAACGTTGCGAGCAGCGCCAGCGCAATGAGCTCGACACGTAGCCGCTGCTTTGTTGTGCGAGCCGGGGATGCGCGCGACAGCCCACGCCCAGAACGGCAGGAACACGTAGAAGGCCACTTCGATCGAAAGGGTCCACGCTTGACCGACGCCTCCGAGGATCGTGCGGAATCCGTATACCTGTCCGAAGCCGTAGTAGACGATCGCGTCCCGCCCGAACACGTCATGGATGCCCAGCCACAGGGCGATCACCGTCAGCGCCACCCAATACGCCGGCACGATGCGCAGAAAGCGATGCCAGGCATACCGCCCGGTCCCAAGTGCCCGCCGCCCGCGGATCAAGCGGGCCGCCACTAAATGGACGGTAGAGCAGGAAGCCCGAGATCACGAAGAGAACAGCGTGACGCCAAGGTTCAGCCGGTTCGTGAAGATCGCGACCGCATGCGCGGGAAACGCCACACCCCCGACGTGGAACACGAATACGGACAGCGCTGCGATCGCGGCGCGGAGGGAGTCGACGAGCGGGTACCGGACACCTCCCGTACGACGGATCTGATTCGTCGATCGCGGCTCACGCGCCGCCGGAGTCGGCCTCGCGCTCTGTGGTTCGTGTCCTGGCATCAGCCGCCCTAGAGCCCCTTCCGCACATCGGAACCGAGCCGCCCTGGTGTGCATTCTGCACGATACCGCTCGTCGTCTGCCCCGCGAATCCCGTCAGTCGACGCTGAGCCCGCGAAGCGTTCACTCGCTCTCAAGGCTGGCTATTCGTGACCCGATCCATTACGGTCGCTGGTGTCCATGCCAGCGAGATACGCGGCCTTCGACGAAGGGTCCGCGGGCGCAGGGGGAGGCCGCGGGGCGACGCGGGTCTCCCCACAACCCCTCGGCAACCAAAGCCCGAGCGCCTCTCGGAGCGCGCGCTCGCACCCGATCTCTCGAGGTGGCTCGAGATCGCTTTGCCGTGGCTCGTTGACCACCGCCTCGTTCTGGGCCTCGGCCTGCTCGCTTCGCTTCCCGTCCTGGTTTCCACGGTCCGCGCGCTGGCGGGAGGCTGGACGCCGGTCAACGATGACGCGATCGTCGCGCTTCGCTCGTTCGACGTGTTCACGGCACACAGCCCGCGACCAGGCGACTACTCGAATGTGTCGCAGTTGGGTGGTGAGGTGGTCTATTCGCCCGGTCCTCTCCGATGCTTTGGCTACTTGCCGTCCAGACGCACTTACTCGGTGACTGGGCGTTGCCCTTGACCATGGCACTGGTGAATGTTGCGTCGGTGATAGGCGTGGTGGCATTGGCACGCAGGCGGGGCGGGGACGTCTTCATGTTCGCGCCACCGCTCCTGCCGCCGTTCCCTTGATGTGCCTGTCCGTTCCGCAGGAAGCGCTCACGACATCCTCAATCCATGGTCGGCTTTGCTGCCGTTCACGCTGATGTTGTTCCTCGCGTGGTCCGTCGCATGTGGTGAGTATCGCCTGGTCCCTCACCGTTCTCGTCGTCAGCTTCGTCGCGCAGGCTCACCTGTCTCTGGGGTGGCCCACCGTCATCACACGCTGTTGCGATTGGAGGCCTTCGTGGGCGGCTGCGTGGAAGGCGCCGCGGCGTCGGCCAAGCGGACAGCTGCGGTGCCCTGGCTGTTCGCGGGCCTGGTCGTCGCATTCTTGTGCTGGTTGCCGCCGCTACTGGACCAGGCGCTGCACGATCCTGGCAATCTCGCGCGCATCGTGCAGACCGCGACCGGCGCCCACCGGACGCTTAGCCTGGCCGATGGCTGGCACGAGTTTGGTCCGCGCAATCGGGATATGGCCGTGGTGGCGGACCATCGCCAGGCGCGTTTGGCCGGGTCCAGGACGTTGCGAGCGCCCCCTCTGCCGCGTCCGCGGTCTCGTGCGCCTTGATCCTCGTCGGCCTCACGACCGTGGCGGCCGAGGGCTCGCCGCGTCCGCCTCGATCTCAGGGTCGGCGCCCTGCTTGCCGTCGTGCTGAGCGCCACGATCGTGCTGGTCACCGCATCGACGCCCGCGAAGCTCGGGTATGACCTTCAGAAGGGGCTGCTCTGGACCTCGCCCGCGGGGATGTTTGTGTGGCTCGTTCTCGGCTGGGCGATCGCGGCGGTGACGCGCCCCTACCTCGCACAACGCAGCCATTGGGCAGAGCGACTTCGCCGCGCCCGCAGTGGTGGCCGGATTGGCTGTGGTGACAGTGATCGCGGCGGTCGCGGCGGCGGAGCTGGGGCGGGATCCGACAGCAACGGGCGCTGGTATCAGCCGGTCCGGACGATCGTCTCCCGAGTGGCCGCACGGCTACCGCACAACGGCGTCACGCTCGTCGATGCTCGGGGCGATTTCAACGGGTTCTCCGTACAAACGGCCCTCATCTACCAGCTGCGCAAGCGCGGGTACCGCGTTGTCGCGTCGAATGGATACCTCGCGCTCGTTCCGAAGCTGGGCGCGGATTACGACCCCTGCCGGCATCTGCCCGATCGGACGCTCCTTGTCGCCGACGACGGCAGCCCTCTACCGCACCGCTGACTTGTGCTCGCAAGCGTCCACATGCCCAACCCGCCCGCCGGAGCGCAACCAGCGCTTGGTCGCTCCGCTCGGACCATGCGTATCGGTTGCGAGCGGAGCTAAGACCCCGCTGCTCATCAGCTGCGCGCAGTGACCGCTACACCGTCGCGTTTATCCGGCATCGAGTCGCCGATTCGGACTGAGTCCGTGATCGCCGGGGCCACCCACCGGACCCAGGTCGGGGCATGGCTACGTGCTCGCCCGGTGCTCCTCGCGGCGCTCCTGTATGCGGTGCTCAGCGTATGTCTCTTCTCACCGGCGCTGCTGACGGGTCGCGCGCTTTCGTCGTCCGACTACCTCTGGTTTCAAGCGCCGTGGGCGAGTTCGCGCCCGGCCGACATCACGCACGTCAGCAACGTCGAGCAAGAGGACATCACGCTGGCGTTCTACTCGGTGGCTGCGCTATGCGCGCGCAGCCGGATTCCGGGAGTCCCTCTGTGGAATCCGTACTGAAGCCGCCGTGGTATGGCCATTCGTCGGGAACGCGCAGCTCGGCGGTGTTCTCGCCGTGTCCACGGTTCCCGTCTACGTGCTGCCGTTCAACTTCGCGCTCGGGTTCATCGCCGCGCTGAAGACCTGTCGCGGCGTTCGGCATGTTCCTGTTCGCCCGGGTGCTCAGGATGCGGACCGTCGGGGTCGGTGCTAGCCGGCACTGCATACGGGTTCAATCTGCTGTTGGTCGCGTGGATCCGCTTCCCTCATTCGAGCATCTGGGTGTTGATTCCCTGGGCTGCTCCTGTCAACGGAGCTGGTCGTGCGGCGCCCGAGCAGGCTAACCGCTTGCGGGCTCGCCGCGGTGACGGCACTGCAGTACCTCGGCGGGCACCCGGAGTCAAGTTTCATCGCGATGGTGACCGTCGCGGCCGACGCGACGCTGCGGATTGCGACACGCGTTCGCCACGGCGCGGCTCGCAGCGTCCTGCGCCCGCTTGGCCTGGTCCTCGGCTCATTGGTCGGCGGGACCGCGCTGGCGGCGATAGCAATCCTTCCATTCGTAGAACTGCTCGGGAAGTCGATCGACGCGTCCCTCCCGCCGAGCACGATGCCGCAGCTTCCGTTCAAGGACATCGTCGCCCTGATGACGCCCTACTTTCAGGGCGGTGGGACCAGCCCTCCGTCGCCACTGGGAGAGATCTATCGTCCATCTACATCGGCGCGCTCCCGCTGCTGCTGGCCGCCGCGGCGCTGGTCGGGCGGAGATCGGCTCAGCAGCGCTGGATCGCCGCGTTCGGACTCGTATGCCTGCTCGTAGCGCTGGGAGTGCAACCGCTCTTCTGGATCGTGCATCTGCTCCCGGCTTCCATCAGACCGACCTGCAACTGACATCCTCTCCAATCCTCACGCTGCTCGTTATCGCCTTGCTCGCCGGCTTCGGCGCCGATCTCCTCTGCGTCGGCACGCCCGCTCCTCGGCGCGGCCGCGACTCCCTCTATCGGCTGGATCGTGCTGATGGCTGTGCCGGTGGCCTGGGTGGGAATCGCCAAATCTTGGTCCTGGCTGATCTGGTCGGCACTCGCAGGCGGGTTGGTTGCATATCGCCTGCTGGGTCGCCTCTCGAACGCCCGTTTCGGACTGCTCGCGGTTGCAGCCACCGCCGTGGCGAACCTGCTCGCGGCGGGGATCAACTTCACGCCGGCGAACCCCCATCCTGACCTGCCCGTGACGGGGGCGGTCGCGTACCTGCGATCGCGCGTGCCCGAGCGATTCGTCGCGGCAACGACTCCGGTGCCTTTTGGCGGCTTCGTTTTGCGGCGGCGGTGGGGGTAACTGAGACTTACGGACTGTTCGATGCTCGGAGTCATGACCCGCCGATCGAGAGCCGCTATTACAAGCTCTGGACGAGTTCATCCAGAGCCAGTTCTCGGCTGGACAAGAACTGAGGCACCCCGCCGACCGGCTAGCTGATGAACAGGCTTCCGGCCGCGCTCGACCTGCTTTCTGTCGGCGACATACTCGTGGCACCAGGAGGACCGGTGCCACCTCTCCCGGGTCTCCGTCTTGCTGACCCGGGACCTGGACGCAGACGTGTACAGGAACTTGACGGCGCGCTGCCCCGGGCATTCCTGGCTCCGAGCGAGCTTGTCGTCCGCAAGGAGCCCGGTCAGCTGGCCACCGTGGAGCGCCCTGGCTTTCCAAGGCGAACCCTGGTGGTGACCGACCATCCGCTCGCCGGGATTCCCCAGGCTGCATCGGCCGGCGCCGGAGGGGCGGGATCGGCCCGGATCGTGTCGTACGCGCCCGAAAAGGTCCGCATCCTCGTGCACGCCAAGGAGCGCGAGAGCGTGCTCGTTCTCACCGACGATTACTTCCCCGGCTGGGTCGCATCCGTCAACGGCCGCCGGGCGAACATCGCGCGGGTCGATTATCTCCTCCGCGGCGTGCGGGTCGGCCCGGGCACGTCGACGGTCACGTTCAGCTATCAGCCAAGCAGCTGGAGGGCGGGGTGGGTCATCTCGCTGATCGCGTTCGTCGTGTGGCTGGGTGTGCTGATCTCGGCGCTGCTCGCGCGTCGTCGTAAGCGCGCTCCGATCGGCGACGGCAAGACTCCCAGTGACGACCCGCTCGCGGCGACAGGCGAGCAACCAGCAACATCCGAGCATGCCGGGGTTTCGCGATGATCGAATCTGTTCTGCGCCCAATAGGGCGTGGGCTTGGATCGGCGCTTGTGGTTGTGCTGGTGCTCGCGGGCTGCGGTAACCAGGGAGATCAGCCGCCGCCGAAACGGGTCCCCTCCGTGGCTGACATCGTCACTGCGATGCAGGCCCAGCCGCGCATGATTACGCACATGACCGGGAGCGGCGTTCGACGCGCGGTCGTCGACGCCCCGGCTCAGGTATCTCGCCCTGCTCTCCTCCTCCGGAGGGCCGCTCGTGATGGACAGGGACGGAGTCGAGTACCGCCTAAAGAACTACTGCTTCCACCGATCCAAGGCGACGCACTTCAGCCCCCGAGTCCTCTGGGCGGGCTGGGTGGCGGAGATCCTGGCGACTCACTACACGGCAAAGGTGTCCGGCGACACGGTGGTCTACGAGTCAGCCAAGGGCACCGTGACCGTCGATCGGCGCACAAGCCTGATGCGTTCTGCGGTCGGGTTTCCCGTCCGGTCGAGAGGTGTCAGGCGGACCAGCGTCAGCTTCTCCTACCCCAAATCGGTGACCAAGCTTCCACCCCCGGCGCACACCTGCTCGTAGCCCGAGAAACGTCTACCGGCAGCGCGTCGTCGCCGTCCCACCGGCGGCGTCGAGCACCGTGATCGAGCGCCGGCGGCGCCGGCCAAGCACGGTGCCCTCGCCGCCCGTCACCCGTCCCGAGCAGCTCACCCGCAGCCGCGGGAACACGCGCACGGTGATCGTCCAGGAGACGGGGTTGCCGTCGGTGTCGCGGCCGGTCGCGCGCACGCGGTAGGTGCCCGGCCGGAACGGGTGGGTGAACAGGACCGGCTTGCCGTGCGGGCCCTGCCCGGTCTGCCCGTAGTCCTGACCCACCGACAGGTAGCCGGTGCCGGCATGGCTGCCGTCGCCGAAGTCCCAGTGGACCTCGCCGGCGAGTGGCGCATCGAGGACCGCGGCGGGCATGTAGATCGCCTGCAGCGTCGTCGTGAACCTGCCCGAACGCCCCGCGTCCCCGGTAGGCGGCGAGGCGAGCGTCTGCAGCCCCGGCAGCTTCTTCTGCGCGTAGTCGTTGGCGAGCGGCGACGCCGCAAGAGGGTTGGTGTGGAATCCGATCGCCGACAGCAGGCCCTCCTGGGCGGAGATGATCTGGTCGCCCAGGCTCGACGAGACGTTGAACACCGCGTGGTCGGAGTTGTAGAGCTCCGGGTACGGCGCGTCGAAGGCCGGATAGAAGTAGCCGAAGTCGTCCTGGCCCTTGGACAGCGCGACCACGGTCTTGGCGGCAGTCGCCTTGGCGAGCGTCAGCCGGATCTCCGGGAACGGCTCTCCGGGCATCGACAGGAACGCGTCGGGGCCGATGCGGAACGCCGTCAGCCAGCTCCCGAACTCGTCGCCGGTTCGGAACGGCGCGCGCATCGCCCGATCGATCGGGTAGATGCCGGTGGCCGCCGCCTCCTGCTGCTTCTGGGCGTCCGGCAGCGACCAGGCGTTGTTGAGGGCGACCAGCGCCTGGTTGGTGGCGGCGAACTGAATCGTCGACTCGTGCGCCTCGAGCGTGGGGGTCGTGATCCACTGCGCGTGGGCGAGCGCCTCCAGCAGGTCGTTCGCGATCACGCCCGAGATCCACTCCATGTTCGCGAACCCGGTCGTCTCGACGGGGCTTTCGAGCCGCCCCAGAGATGCGGGCCCGACCACGCTGACACCTCCGAGAAGCCGGTCGAGCCTGGCCCGGACCGCACCGAAGTAGTCGGCGCTGAGGATCCCCAGGCACTGGCCGCACACGTGCGCCCCATGGGTCGGGACGCTGGCGAACACCCCGATCGTGGCGCCCGTCGACGGGCTCACCGCACGCAGGATCGAGATCTGCGTGTCGTTTACCCACCCTTGGTAGTTGTCCTGGTTGATGTTGACGCCGGCGATATTGGGGTCATTCAAGGTCGCGAACTGCAGGTGGGCGGGACGGGCGGAGCGCGCCGCCGCCGCGATCGCCGGCACGACCTGATCGTGGACGAGCTTGAGGTAGGTGACCGGCACCGGTCCCCAGATGCCTTCGAGCGTTGGGCCCGCGTGCGTGTGGGTGGCTTGCACGATCACATCCGCCTGCGTCATCCTGACGCCGCCCGTCGCGCTTGCCAATCGCGCAGCATCGACGCGATCGGCCAGCGCACCGAGGTCCGACCCTTCCTGGTAGCCCGAGAAATAGCCCTGGGCGTCGATCGTCGCGAACGCGAGCGCCGTGCGCCCGTTGCTCACGTAGAAGGCGCGGACCTCGAGCGGATCGTGGAGCTTCTTGATCGGCGGGCTCAGGGAGAAGCCGCCCGAGTAGACCGGCACCGATGGGTTGATGCTCCGCTCCGCGGCGCCGGCCCGGAACAGCGCGGGCGGGGCGGCGGCATGGGCGGCGCCGCTGCAGGCGATCGCGATCACGACCGCGAGCGATGCCGCGAGAGACCCTCACTCCACGACGCTCAGCTCCCAGGTGTCGCGCGGCTGCCTCAGAGCGGACGGTCTGCGCCTCCACCCGCCCCTCCCGCCATGCCTCGAGTGCTGCCGCCGCGACCGCCAGGTCCTGGATCGCGAGCCCGGTCGAGTCGAACAGCGTCACCGAGTCGGGACCGGGGCGCCCGGGCGCGTCGCCTGCCAGCACCGCTCCGAGCTCGGTGACCTGGTCGCGGGTCACGAGCCCCGCCTCGACCGCGGCGGTGAGCTCGCCGCCATGGGAGGCCTGGTGCCACTCGTCGCAGAACAGCGCGCACGAGGCGACCGCGCCGACGCTCGCCTCGGACTTTCCGGGGCCGTCCGCGCCCAGCATGTTGAGATGCAGGCCCGGCCGCAGGTCGCCGGCGTCGACCACGAACGGCCCGTCCCGGGGGTGACGCAGCAGACGACCTCGCAGCGCAGCGCCTGCTCGCGCGAGCCCGCGTCCCAGTCGAGCTCGGCGGCGAGCCTGGCCGCAGCGTCCTGGCGGGGGTCGTGGCAGACGCCGGGACCGTAGCCCGCCGCCGCGAGGCAGCGGGCGGCCCAGGCGCCGTGCAGCCCGCAGCCGATGATCCCGACGGTCCCGCGCTCGGGCGGGCGAGCGCGCCGGCGGCCACCGCGGCGACCGCGCCGGTCCGAAGGGCGGTGACCGACCGCGCGTCGAGCAGCATCAGCGGGCTGCCGTCGGTCGCGTCGGAAAGGCAGATGACGCCCGTGACCGCCGGCAGGCCGCGTTGCGGGGTTGCCCGGGAAACGAGGTGATCCACTTCAGCGACGCGAGCCCGTCGCCGAGCGCCGGCATCGCGCGGAAGTCTCCGAACGGGGGGCTCTGGAGGTAGACCTTGGGCGGCATCGTCCAGTCGCCCCGGTGGAAGCTGACCAGTGAATCGCGTACGAGCGTGATCGCCTGGCGCTCGGAGACCGCGGCCAGCACCGCGTCGTGGTCCAGGACAGGAAGAGTCGGCACCGCGCGCGCACGATACCCTCGCGGTCGTGGTCAACCGTCGTCCGAAGCTCACGATCGTCGCGCCGGATGCCTCCGACGGAGGAGGCCGCGGCGGTCGTCGCCGCGCTCGAGCGGTTCATGCGAGCGACCGCTCCGACGCCCGCCCCGAAGGCATCCAGCCGGGACCCGTGGCAGCAGGCCGCGCTCAACGAGGGCGTCGCCCGCCAGCCCGCGGAGCCGCTGCCCTGGATGTGAGCGCTGCGGCCTTGACAGCGCCCCGGCCGGTGTGCGACGGTGCAAGCACAGTGGGTGGGCGAACCGGGATGCCCGCCCAATAGAACGCTCGCGGAACGCGAGCAGTAAGGGGCGGTGGCGGATTGAAGTCAAGGGGGCAATTGGAGGCGGCCGTCAGGCGTTCCAGTTTCCCGAGCTGGTCCGGTCAGGGGCTGCCGACCAGCTTGAACACGCGCTCGCCCAAATGCCGGTGTTCGTCGGCATCGCTCAGCCCCCACAGCAGATGCCGGCCCGCCTAATAGGCGCCGGCTGAGAGCGCGCCGGCTGCCGCGGCGGAGCCCCCACCGCCGCGGCGCCGGACCCTACCCCCGTTGCCCCCGGTGCCCCCATACTGCCGCGGCGCCGGACCCTTACGCCCGCTACAACACGCGTGATCGCGGGAAGTTGCCGCGAAGGGGCGACGGGCTTCCGACGGGCCACCTCCGGGGCAAATCATCTGTTTTCGGATTCCCTTTTGGTACATTTGACTGCTCCGCTGATCGACCCCCCGGGAGGCCCTCGATGGAGCCCACTTCGCTGGACACCACCAAGGCTGAGAACGGAAGCGCCGGTCACGCGGCGAGTCCGCGCGTGGGCTCGCTCGAGAACCCCGAGGTGCTCGAGAACGTCCCGGGGCACGTGATCCCGATCCTCGAGCAGGAGTTCGACGACTTCGACACCGAGTCCACGCGCTTTCTGAAGGGCGCGCTCGAGGAAGACGACTTCATCAAGTTCCGCCTCAAGCAGGGCGTGTACGGACAGCGCCAGCCTGACGTCCAGATGGTCCGCGTGAAGCTCCCGATGGGCGGCGTCACGCCCGACCAGCTCGACGCCTTCGCCGACGTGATCGAGAAGTACGTGCCGCTGCGCAAGGGTCACATCACGACCCGGCAGAACATCCAGATGCACCACATCCCGCTGCCCGACGCGGCCAAGCTGATCCGCGAGCTCGGCGAGGCCGGACTCTCGAGCCGCGAGGGCTGCGGCAACACGATGCGAAACGTGACCGGCGACCCCCGCGCGGGCACGCTCGAGGGCGAGCTGTTCGACATCACGCCGTACGCCGGCGCGTACGTGCGCTACTTCGTCCGCCACCCGACCACGCAGGCGATGCCGCGGAAGGTGAAGACCGCGTTCACCGCTACCGACGAGGACAACGCGATCACGCGGATCCACGACATGGCGTTCGTCCCGAAGGTCCGCGACGGGGTCCGGGGCGTCGAGATCCGGGTCGGCGGCGGCACCTCGATCATGCCGCGGCTCGCGCCGACGCTGTACGAGTTCGTCGAGCTCGACAACGGCGACTACCTGAAGGTCACCGAGGCGTGCATGCGGATCTTCGACCGCCAGGAGTTCCTGCGCGTCAACCGCGCGCGGGCGCGGATCAAGGTGCTGGTCGACAAGATCGGGATCGACGAGTTCCGCGAGATGGTCGAGGAGGAGCTCGAGGGCGAGTGGGTCGCCGAGCGCGACTTCTCGCTCGAGCCGATCCTGTTCGAGCACGACGAGGAGGCAGAACGCCCCGGCCGAGCGCGAGGCCTACGCGACCGCCAACGGCGACCTGCGCGAGTTCGACCGGTTCGTCGAGACGAACGTCAGGCCGCAGCGCCAGGAGGGTTTCTCGACCGTCGAGGTCAAGGTCCGCGCGGCGACCTGACGCCCGAGCAGCTGCGCGGCCTCGGCCAGATCATGCGCGAGTACAGCGGCGGCTACGCCCGCACCACGGTGCACCAGAACCTCGTTCTTCGGTGGGTTCGCGACGAGTCGCGTGTACGAGGTCTGGCATCGCCTCGGCGAGCTCGGGCTCGGCGATGCCGGCGCCGACGAGGTCACCGACGTCGTCAGCTGCCCCGGCACGGATTCGTGCAAGCTTGGTATCACCAGCTCGATGGGGCTAAATCAGGCGATCTCGGAGCGCTTGCAGCAGATGCAGCTCGACGACGAGCTGACCCGCCGGATTCACGTGAAGATGAGCGGCTGCCCCAACGGCTGCGGGCAGCACCACATCGCCAACATCGGGTTCTACGGCGCGTCGATCAAGGTCGGCGAGCACACGGTCCCGGCGTACATCCCGCACATCGGCGGGGCGTACGAGGGAGGCGACGTCCGCTACGGTCACCGCCTGAAGGCGCGGCTCCCGGCGAAGCGTGTGCCTGAGGCGGTCGATCGGTGGATACGCTTCTACGAGTCCGATCGGGCTGACGACGAGGAATTCAACGTATTCGTCGAGCGGGTGGGAACGCAGGAGTTCGAGGCCCGGGTCAAGGATTTGACGATGCCGATTGAGTTCAACCTCGAGAACATGAGTTACTTCATCGACTGGACGAAGAACGCGCCGTTCGAGGTGATCCGCGGCGAAGGCGAGTGCGCGGTCTGATGGCGGTCACCAGCTCAGACCTGCTCGAGACCGCCTCTGCCGAGGAAGTGATCACGTACGCGGTGGAGCGTTTCCACCCGCGGCTGACGATGGCCTGCTCCTTCCAGAAGGAGGAATCGGTGCTCGTGCACATGCTGCTCTCCGAGCGCCCGGATGCGCACGTGTTCATGATCGACACCGGGGTGCTGTTCCCCGAGACGCTCGAGACCTGGAAGCAGTTCGAGGACCGCTTCGGCCTGCGGGTGGAGGTGTTCGACGCCTCGACCCCCGGCGACCCATGGACGCTCGACCGCTGCTGCAGCGACGCGAAGGTCAAGGCGCT
This sequence comes from uncultured Solirubrobacterales bacterium, assembly GCA_963770735.1. Taxonomy (GTDB): domain Bacteria; phylum Actinomycetota; class Thermoleophilia; order Solirubrobacterales; family Solirubrobacteraceae; genus Palsa-465. The sequence continues at coordinate 216,158 of CAVYRB010000006.1, forward strand.
CGAGCAGGCCCTCTCGGGAGTCGAGGCGTGGATCACCGGGGTCCGGCGCGAGCAGTCGGTGACCCGAACCGAGACCGCCAAACTCGAGCGCGACGAGGCGCGCGGTATCTGGAAGGTCAATCCGCTCGCCGATTGGTCCGAGAAGGACCTGTGGCGCTACATCAACAAGCACGACCTTCCGTACAACTCGCTGCATAACCGCGGCTACGCTTCGATCGGCTGCGCTCCGTGCACGCTCCCGGGCTCGGGTCGGGAGGGCCGGTGGGCCGGCTCTGAGAAGACCGAGTGCGGAATCCACGAGTAGTCCGACAGCCTCGATGAATCCAGTTCACTACGAGCTCTCCTACCTCGAGACGCTCGAAGCCGAGTCGATCCACATCTTCAGGGAGGTGGCGGCGGAGTTCGAGCGGCCCGTGCTGCTGTTCAGCGGCGGCAAGGACTCGCTCGTGCTGCTGCGGCTGGCGGAGAAGGCGTTCCGGCCGGGGCGGTTCCCGTTCCCGATCATGCACGTCGACACGGGTCACAACTTTGTTGAAGTGATCGAGTTCCGCGACCGGCTGATCGAGGAGTTGGGTGAGCGCCTGATCGTCGCGAACGTGCAGGATTCGATCGACGCCGGACGGGTCGTCGAGGAGACCGGGCCGCGGGCGTCGCGCAACCGGCTGCAGACGACGACGCTGCTCGACGCGATCGCCGAGCACGGATTTGACGCCGCCTTCGGCGGTGCCCGGCGCGACGAGGAGCGCGCCAGGGCGAAGGAGCGCGTGTTCTCGTTCCGCGATGATTTCGGGCAGTGGGATCCCAAAGCCCAACGCCCCGAGCTGTGGTCGCTCTACAACGGGCGGATCCGCAAGGGCGAGCACGTCCGCGTGTTCCCGATCTCGAACTGGACCGAGCTCGACGTCTGGAACTACATCGTCCACGAGGGGCTCGAGGTGCCCTCGATCTACTTCGCGCACACGCGCGAAGTATTCGAGCGCGACGGGATGCTGTACGCGACGAGCCCGCACGTGCAGCTGATCGATGGCGAGGTCCCGTTCGAGACGTCGGTCAGGTACCGCACCGTCGGCGACATGACCTGTACCGGTGCGGTGCGCTCGGAGGCGGTGACGGTCGAGACCGTGATCGCGGAGATCGCCGCGACTCGGATCACCGAGCGCGGCGAGACCCGCGCCGATGACCGCGTGACCGAGGCCGCGATGGAAGACCGCAAGCGCGAGGGCTACTTCTAGTGTCAGGCAGTCCGAGCGGGAACGGGCGCGTCACCCGGGCGCGCCCCACCGAGCTGCTGCGGATCGCGACGGCTGGGTCTGTCGACGACGGCAAGTCGACCCTGATCGGCCGGCTGCTCTACGACTCCAAGCAGGTGCTGAACGACCAGCTCGAGCACGTGATCGCGACCTCCGAGCGACGCGGCGACGGATACCTGAACCTGGCGCTGCTGACCGACGGGCTGCGGGCCGAGCGTGAGCAGGGGATCACGATCGACGTCGCGTACCGGTACTTCCAGACCAAGCGCAGGAAGTTCATCATCGCGGACACCCCGGGCCATGAGCAGTACACGCGCAACATGGTCACGGGCGCCTCCACCGCGGACCTCTCCGTGATCCTCGTCGACGCCCGCAAGGGCGTCTCCGAGCAGACGCGCCGGCACGCGTACATCGCCTCGTTGTTGCGAATCCCGCACCTCGTCGTGTGCGTCAACAAGATGGACCTCGTCGACTACGACGAGGAGGTGTTCGATCGGATCGTCGACGAGCTGACCGACTGGGCCGCCCGGCTCGACATCTGGGACATCACGTTCATCCCGATCTCGGCGCTCAACGGTGACAACGTGGTCGACCGCTCGACGACGATGACCTGGTACGACGGGCCGCCGCTGCTCTACCACCTCGAGCACGTCGTGATCTCCACCGACCGCAACCTCGACGACGTGCGCTTCCCGGTCCAGTGGGTGGTCAGGCCGATGGACGAGGCCCACCATGACTACCGCGGGTACGCGGGCCAGTTCGCCGCCGGCGTGCTCAGACCCGGCGATGAGGTGCTCGTGATGCCGGGCGGGAGGATCAGCAAGGTCGCGGCGATCGACTCCTACGAGGGTGAGCTCGAGGTCGCGTTCGCGACGATGTCGGTCACGCTGCGCCTCGCTGACGAGCTCGACATCTCCCGCGGCGACATGATCGTCAACCCCGACGACCCGCCGGTTCCCGCCCGCGAGCTCGAAGCGACCGTCTGCTGGATGGGCAGCGCGGCGCTCAAGCCGGGTAACCGCTACGGGCTCAAGCACACCACGCGCTCGGTCCGCGCGGTCGTAGACGATCTCGAGTACAAGATCGATGTGAACTCGCTCGAGCACGTCGAGGGGGACGAGCTCGCGCTCAACGAGATCGGGCGCGTGAAGCTTCGCCTTAGCGCGCCCGTCATGGTCGACCGTTACCGCCGCAACCGGACGATCGGGAGCTTCATCCTGATCGACGAGGGAACCAACGACACCGTCGGCGCCGGCATGGTGCTGCACGCGTCGAGCGAGTAGCGGGCGCTCGGCGGCGGGCGTGTCGCCACGCAGCAAGGGCGGCGGGCAGGCGTCGCACGAGGAGCACGCTGCGGTACGGGTACGCGAGCGGCAACGGCAGCCGGCGGCCCGTCTCCAGCTGGCACCAGAAGCGGATGTACGCAGGGCTCGGGAACGCAACCCGAACGAACACGATGGCCCGTTCGCGAAGCGACCTTGCGTCCGCGAGTTGCAAGAGGGCCCGTGAGCCTCGTGGGCTGGCGAGGCGCAGCGTGGTCTCGGTTGTCGCGTGAACCGCGTCGAGTCCGATCGCGCAGAGCAGCTCGCGTCCGCGACTGGTCAGGCGCAACCCTGCGGCAAAGACGGCTTCGGCGTGCAGGCGCTCGGCGATTCCACCCGCCAGCTCCCACGTGTCTGGGCTGAACCGTTCGAGAGCCCGCTCCAGGTCCGTCTGGGGCTGGCCGGCGCCGCCGTGCTGGACGGCGTGGCACGCGATCACGAACGCCTGCGCGGGCTCGGACAGGATCTCGATGGGGTGTTTGCCTCCGAGTTGCAGTTCACGCGTGTCGCGAGCGAGCTCCCGCCACACCTCCGCCGGACTGTCGCGGCACAGGCGCAGCGCGGTATGAAGATCGACGTAGGTCGGCAGTGGCGAGCCGCGGCGCCAAGTGGTGGCGTGGCCCCCGATCTCGTCCGCCCGCGCGCCGTCGAGAACGTTCACGAAACCGAGGCCGGCGAGCGTTCGGTGCGCCTGCTCAACCATCCGTGTCTCGACGAGCAGGTCGACATCGCCGTAAGGGCGCTGGTTGACGTCCTCGTACAGGCGATCTGCGATTGCGGCGCCCTTCAGCAAGATCGCGCGGATCCCGTGCGCCGCGAACGCATCGACGACCTCGAGCGTCACGGCGTCGAGCGCAAGCTGGTGTGCCACGCTCCCCAGGTCGTCGGTCACGGGCTCGCGTTCAGCATCAGATCGAGCCCAGGCTCGAGCGAATCCCAGCTCCGAGGGCGGCGCAGCTCGAAAGCCGGAATGCTCGCCAGTTTGAGCATCACCGCCGAGTCGGACTCGAGCTGCGTCCATGCCCGCCAGCGGGCCAGGCGCCCCAGCGCCTCCGTCGCCGACAGCCGGTTGATCGCCAACGACGGACCCCAGCTCACGAACACCCACCCGGCCAGTGGGACGGACGCGGGCAGGGGTGCCAGTGCGACGCGCCGGCGCGTGTGATCGCGCGCCGGGGTGAACGCGAGCCGGGTGTCGAGCGGCGGGGGGAGCGGCTGCCGCAGGTCGATGCAGCGCGGACCAGTGAACGCCAGCGAGCCGTCGGTCACGACGAGGTCGTCGCTGAGCACCGCGCCGCCGCGCGCGGCGTGCGCGGCGAGCAGCGTGCTCTTGCCGGACTCCTTGGGTCCCAGCACCGCCCACGCCGAGTCCGCTTGGATCAGTGCCCCACCATGGAACGCCTCCCGGCCGTACCACCGGGCGAACACGCTGGCGACAGGCCACAGCCACGGGTGTACGAGTTCGTCGGGATTCAGGGGTGGTCCCCAGAACGTCGCGCGCCCGCTAGCGCGGTCTAGCGTCACCCATCGCTCTCCGTCCAGCAGGCTGAGTTTTGCGCCCAGCTCGTCGAGCTGCTGCGCGCCGCTTGGCATCGGCCCTTGTCGCTGCTGCACCGCCACCGAGGGGAACTCCTCGGAGCCGCGCTCGAGCAGATCGGCACCCAACTCCCAGCCCGACAATTCGAGGCCGTAAGCGATCCCCACGTACCGATTGTCGCGTACGATCGCGCCGTGTCGCACGCGGCCGGTGCGCAGCTGACGCCGCTCGAACTGGCGGCCGGTGTCGTCGTGGGGATGACGCCGGTGCCCGGACCACCGCCCGCTGACCCGGGCGAGACGCCGCTCGCTGCACTGGAACGGGCCGTGCTCGCCGGGGTAAGGCATCCGCCGTGTCTCGTCAGCTTCTCAGGTGGGGTCGACTCCTCGCTGGTGCTCTCGGTCGCTGCGCGCGTGGCGCGACGCGAGGGAATGCCGGACCCGGTGCCGATTACGTGGCGCTTCGAACGCGCGCCGCGGGCGCTCGAGTCGGGCTGGCAGGAGCGGGTCGTCGCGGAGCTCGGGATCGGCGACTGGCAGCGGATCGTCGCCGAGCCGGACGAGCTCGACTTCGTGGGACCGGTCGCCGCGCGAGTGCTGTCGAGTCACGGAGTCATGTATCCGGCCAACGCCTTCCTCCATGAACCACTGGCGCGCCACGCAGCGGGCGGCACGCTGTTGACGGGCGTCGGCGGCGACCAGCTGCTGGGTCTTTGGCGCGGGCGGGCGATCGGCGATCTGCTCGCGCGCCGCCGCCTGCCGTCGTGGCGCGACCCGCTGCGGCTCGCGCGCGGCGCTTGGCGGGCTGCACGGTTGGACGCGGCGCCGTGGCTGCGGCCGGCCGCACGGCGGCGGCTCGAGCGCCGGCATCTCCGCGAGCTCGCCTCCGAGCCTCTGTGGTGGTCGGGTCACGTGCGCTTTCAGCTCTGCCGGCGCGAGGTTGCCCTCGGGCAGCGGACGCTCGAGGTAATCGCTCGGGGTGCGGGGGCCAACTTGATCAACCCGCTGCTCGACGAGCGGTTCGTCACGGCGGTGGCGAGCGCCGGCGGTCGGCTCGGCTTCGGCGGACGCCGTGAGACGGTACGCGAGCTGTTCGTGGACGCCCTACCGCGCGCGGTGCTGGACCGCCGCGACAAGGCGCTCTTCGACGAGGTTCTTTGGGGGGGCCGTCGCATGCCCTGATCCGCTCGTGGGACGGGGGCGGCGTCGATGTCTCGGTCGTCGACTCCGGCGCGCTGCGAGAGTCGTGGACGAGCGGCCCGGTCGACCACCGGAGTGCAATGCTCGTGCAGAGCGTGTCGTCCGCGACTAGGATTAGGCCGAGTGGCTGACGCGGACAGGGTGCGGCTGCGGTCGGACGCGATTCTGTGGAAACAGGTGGGCGACGAGGTGATCGCACTCTCGCTCAAGGACGCCGAGTACCTAGCCCCGAGCGAGTCCGCGACGGAGCTGTGGCGGATGCTGGCCGACGGGGCAACGGTCACGGAGCTCGCCGCCGCGCTTGAGCGGCGGTGGGGGATCGAGCCCGGCGACGCGCGGCGGGACGCGGCCGCATTCGTCGACGAACTGGGTGCGCGGGGGCTGCTGGAATCGCAGGCATAGAGCTTGCCGAGCGCCACCCCTTGCGGTAGCGTGCGCTGCGGGTTTTCTCGAGGGGGCTTAGATGAGTGGCGGGCGAAATGGCGACGCCGGAAAAAGCGGGACGGGGCGGCCGTCAGGCGCCGCGTACGAGCCACCGAGGCTCGTGTCGCTGGGGACGCTCGCGGAGCTGACTCGCGGCGGAACCGCCGGTCCCCCTGACGCGTTCGGCGGCGCGGGCGACTCGGGGTCGCTGTAGTGGCCGGCAGCTGGGTGGCGACTCGCGCTCCGGGGCTGCGGGGCTTTCTGTCCGTGCTTATCGCGCTGCCGGTCGTCGCGGCGCTCTCGTGGGCGGCGGTGTCACTCGCCCACTCCGGGTCGACCGCGGCTCGTGCTGGCACTCCTGCCCACCGGACCGGATGGGGGAACGTGCCCGTGTCCGCGCGCGGCCCGATCTCCGCCGCGCTTGGCGCCGGCCAGCCCTCGTACCGAGTGCTTGCCCGGGCCGGCCGCCTGGTGGCCGTGAGCAAGGGTCGACGGCTGCGCGCCTCGTTCGGACGGGGCGGGGTTTCGGTGCGCAGCGGCGGTTCGTATCTCGGGCTGCGGCTGGCTGGTCTGGGCTACGGCTCCGCGCTGGCGCCTGTTGCGGCTGTCGCGCCGCGAGCGCACGCCAACCGCGTCACCTATCCCCACCCGGGAGTCGACGAGTGGTTCGCGAACGGTCCGCTTGGCTTGGAGCAGGGATTCACACTCTCCCGGGCGCCCGTCGGGCGGCTACGGGGGCCGCTCACGCTGTCGCTCGCCACCTCTAGCAACCTGCGCGCAGCGCTGAGTAGCCGCGGCAAGGCGCTGGTGCTTAAGCGGAACGGACGTGCCGTCCTTGCATACCGCGGCCTGGTCGCGAACGATGCGCGTGGCCGTACGTTGCGCTCGTGGCTCCAGCTCCAGGGGGGTCGGCTGCTGATCCGCGTCGATGCCCGAAACGCGGTGTATCCGGTGCGTGTTGACCCGTTCATCGTCCAGGGTGAGCTGACCGCCTCGGACGGGCAGCCCGGAGACCAGCTCGGCTACTCGGTCGCGGTTTCGGGCGACGGCTCCACCGTCGTCGCGGGCTCGTGCGGCTGCGGTGGCGGGGCGGGCGCAGCGTACGTGTTCACGAAGCCTGGGGGCGGTTGGTCGAGTGGGACCGAGGCCGCGAAGCTGACCGCCTCCGACGGCCAGTCCGGCGACAGCCTCGGCTCGTCGGTCGCGATCTCCACAGACGGCACCACTATCGTCGCCGGCGCCCCCTCCGCAACGGTCGGTTCCAACCCGGCTCAGGGCGCCGCGTACGTGTTCACCGAGCCCGGGGGTGGATGGGCAAATGAGAACGAGACGGCGAAGCTGACCGCTTCCGACGGCCAGGCCGACGACGATCTTGGCTTCGCGGTCGCGACCTCCTCCGATGGGTCGACCGTGACCGCCGGCGAGTGCGGCTGCGCGTCCGGGACCGGTGCCGCGTATGTGTTTGCTGAGCCCGGGGGCGGATGGACCAGCGGGACCGAGACGGCAAAGCTGACCGCTTCGGACGGGCAGATCGGGGACCAGCTCGGCAGCGCGCTCGCGATCTCCGGGGACGGCTCGACGCTCGTCGCCGGCGCGCCTTTCGCGACCATCGGCGGAAACACGTTTCAGGGTGCCGCGTACGTGTTCATCAAGCCGGTGGGCGGATGGACCAACGAGAACGAGACGGCGAAGCTGACCGCCTCGGACGGCGCGGCGGACGACGGACTCGGCTTCTCGGTCACGGTATCCGCGGACGGCTCGACCGTGGCCGCCGGCGCGCCGACCGCGACGGTCAACGGCAACTCCGCCCAGGGCGCGGCGTACGTGTACACGAAGCCCGGTGGCGGTTGGTCAACCGCGACCGAGACCGCGAAGCTGACCGCGTCGGACGGCCTCGACGGCGACTGGCTCGGCAACTCCGTCGCGCTGTCGGGCGACGGATCGTCGCTGATTGCCGGCGCGCCCTTCGCGACCGTAGGGCTCAACCCGGGTCAGGGCGCCGCGTACCAGTTCACCGAGCCCGGGGGCGGATGGTCCAGTGGGACCGAGACGGCAAAGCTGACCGCCGCAGACGGGCTGCCTGCGGACCTGCTCGGCTTCTCGGTCGCGATCTCACTGGACGGCTCGACGATCGTCACCGGCATGCCCAACGCCGCGGCTGGCGACGGGCAGGCGGACGTGTTCGGACCTTCGACCCTGAACTTCGAGTCACAGCGGACGTTCCCGACGGATGCTGCTCCCCTCGGGATCGCGACCGGCGACTTCAACGGCGACGGGATCCCCGACCTCGTCACCGCCAACGAGGCAGGCGACGACGTCTCCGTGCTGATCGGTAACGGGGACGGGACGTTCGTAACGCCCGCGCCGACGTATCCGGTCGGCGGCCTAGCCTTTGCGGTCGCGGTCGGCGACTTCAACGGCGACGGCAAACTCGATCTCGTCGTCGTGAACCAGGGTGATGACGATGTCTCGATCTTGCTTGGCAACGGCGACGGGACCTTCCAGTCGCAGCAGCCGTATGCCGTTGGCGCACAGCCCACCTCGGTCGCGGTAGGCGACCTCAATGGCGACGGGGTCCCCGACCTCGCCGTTGCCAACGGGTCCGATGACACCGTCTCGATCTTGCTGGGCAAGGGCGACGGGACGTTCCAGACCCCGACGACCGAGGCCGTCGGCAGCCAACCCGACTCCGTCGCCGTGGCCGATTTCAACGGCGACGGCAAACAGGACCTCGTGACCGCCAACTGCTGCGACAACAACGTCTCGGTGCTGCTCGGGAACGGCAACGGCACGTTCCAGGCGCAGCAGACGTACGACGCCGGCGACTCTCCGTATGCGGTCGCGGTCGGCGACTTCAACAACGACGGGATCCCCGATCTCGCCGTCACCAACGACGACAGCACCGGCGGCTCGCTCGGCTCGGTCGCGGTCCTGCTGGGCAGCGGCGACGGTTCTTTCGGCCCCTTCCACGACTACGCGACCGGTGGGGTTCCGCAGTCGCTCGCGGTCGGCGACTTCGACGGCGACGGCAACCAGGACCTCGCTGTCGGCAACCTCCAGACCAACAACGTCGGCGTGCTGCTCGGTGACGGCGACGGCAGCTTCCAGACCCAGGAGGCATTTGCGACCGGCGCGGGCCCGGCGTCGGTGGCCGTGAGCGATTTCGATCGCGACGGGAAGCCCGACATCGCGGTGCCGAACCTGTTCGACAACACGGCGAGCGTGCTGATCAACTCGACCTCGCCGTTCACGTCGGCGGCGATCAGGGTCACCGGGTCGACCGTCGGGGCGGGATCGGTGCTGATCGACGAGATGCGACTGTCGGGCCCGTCGGGCTCCAGCGACCAGCTTGTGGATCTTTTCAACACGTCGTCGTCGGCCGTGTCGGTGGGTGGCTGGCAGCTCCAGACGTCGGGTGGCGGGTTCACGACGATCCCGCTCGGGACGACGATCCCGGCCAGCGGGAACCTGCTGTTGACCGGGCCGGGAAGCTCGTACTCGTTGTCCTCGTACGCGACATCGAACGGAGAGCTGCCGTCCGGGCCGTTGCTAGAGCCGGCGTCTGGAGGGCTGCGGCTGGTGGCGCCTAGCGGGTCGGTGATCGACAAGGTCGGCTTCGCCGGGGCTCCCTCCGGCTTCTACGCCGGCACCGGGCTGAGCGTGCCCCCGTCGTTGCCTTCCGGTCAGTTCGGGTGGGTGCGGAACGTCTCCAGTGGCGCGCCAGTGAACACGAACGACAACGCCAGCGACTTCTCGTTCGTGTCCACGAACGACCTCGAACCGGCGAACGGCTCCCCGGTGCTCGGCGCCCCGGGGCCCGGGAACCTCGTCTCCCCGATCGTCCACAACGACGTGTTGCAGTCGAGCCTGCTCGACCCCTCGGTCTCACAGAGCTCCGCTCCCAACCGGATCTACAGCGCCGGCTCGCCGGGGACGCTGATCGTGAACCGGGTTTTCACCAACTGCTCCGGCCAGACTCCGACCCCGGGTACCCCGTGCGCGAACGTCCCGGCCGGCACCGCGGCGAAGACGGTGACCCGGCTGCGCTTCCGGATCACCGGGGTGACCACCGTCAATTCGCCCGGCGCGGGGAGCAGGCAGGCGGTGCTCAAGGCCGACACCTCCACCGGCGAGACCGGGCTTGCGCCCGCGCCCTGTAGCGGCACCACCGACGTGGTCGGACTGCCCCTCGATTCGCCGAGCGTGTCGGGCTCCGGTGGCCTGAACGCGACCTGGACGGCGACCGCTGAGCTGCCGTCCGGTGGACTTGCCCCGGGGGAGTGCATCAACGTTGAGTTCGAGTTCGACGTCACCCAGACCGGACAGTTCAACTTCGCGTACAACGCCGAGGATGACCTCGTTCCGGCGTCGTCAGGCCTCCCTGGGGGAAGCCTGGGCGGCGGCTCGACCGGCTCCGGGACGCCGGGCGGAACCTCCAGCGGGCAGTCGGCTCAGGGCTCGGCCGGCTCCGGGAGTGCTCCGGGCGGGTCGAGCACAGGCGGCGGCGCGGTTCAGCCGACCGTGTGTGTCAAAACGGCTCGCGATCCGTTCGCGCGCCTCGGTCCGCCCGTGTCGAACATCGTCATCGGAACGCTCGGCGCGACGAGCACTCGGGGATGCGGCACTCCTCGCGTCCCGAGGCCGGCGCCACGCCGCAAGGGTTCAATCTCGCTGCACCCGCGACGGGTCCGTGGCGGGCACCGCGTGCGAGTCACCGGGACGATCGGCCGGAGCTGCCGCGCGTCAGCACGGGTCACGATCGCCTCGCGGGCGTTCTCCCGCGGGCCGCGACCGTCCGCCAAGCGCGCTCACGCCAGCCGCGCCGGCGTGTTCTCGATGTGGGTACTGGTCCCACAACGCCGCAAGCTGGGCACGTATCTGATCACCGCCAGCTGTGGCGGTCATCGGTTTGCGACCGCGAAACTCCACGTGATCCGCTGATCGGACGGCGTACCGGGCTCGTCGCGCCCGCGTGCCGGGAGGTAAAGTCCGCCGCCGCCAATGTTCTCGAAGGTTCTGATCGCCAACCGCGGCGAGATCGCCGTCCGCATCATCCGCGCCTGCGAGGAGCTCGGGATCGCGACGGTCGCGGTCTATTCCGAGCTCGATCGCGATGCCCAGCACGTCCAGCGCGCGGACGAGGCGTTCCTGATCGGCCCCGGCCCCGCGAACGAGAGCTACCTCGTGGTCGACAAGCTGCTCGAGGTCGCCGAGCGCTCGGGCGCCGAGGCGGTGCATCCGGGCTACGGCTTCCTCGCGGAGAACGCCGCGTTCGCGTCGGCGCTCGAGGAACACGGGATCACGTTCATCGGGCCGCCCGCCTCGGCGATCGAGGCGATGGGCTCGAAGACCCGTGCGCGCGAGCTGATGGCCAAGGCCGGCGTGCCGATCGTCCCGGGGACGACCGAGCCGGTCGCGACGATCGAGGACGCGCGCAAGGTGATCGAGAAGACGATCGGTTATCCCGTCGCGGTCAAGGCGGCGGGCGGCGGCGGCGGCAAGGGCTTCCGCGTCGCGGAGACCGAGGACAAGCTCGAGGCGGCGTTCGAGGGCTCGGCCCGCGAGGGCGAGAAGTTCTTCGGCGACGCAACCGTCTACCTCGAGCGCTATCTGCCGGACCCCCGGCACGTCGAGGTCCAGGTGCTGGCCGACAAGCACGGCAACGTGATCCACCTCGGCGAGCGCGACTGCTCGATCCAGCGCCGCCACCAGAAGCTGATCGAGGAGGCGCCCGCCCCGGCGGTCGACGAGGAGCTCCGCGCGAGGATCGGGAAGATCGCCACCGAGGCCGCGGCGGCCGTCTCCTACACCGGCGCGGGGACGATCGAGGGGCTTCTCCAGGAGGGCGAGTACTTCTTCCTCGAGATGAACACCCGGGTCCAGGTCGAGCACCCCGTGACCGAGCTCGTGACCGGGGTCGACATCGTCAAAGAGGGGATCCGGGTGGCGGCGGGCGAGCCGCTGTCGGTTGCCCAGGACCAGGTCGAGCTGCGCGGGCATGCGATCGAGTGCCGGATCAACGCCGAGGACGCGAGCAAGAACTTCGCGCCCGCGCCCGGCACGATCGGCTCATACGACGAGCCGTCCGGTCCGGGTGTGCGGGTCGACTCGGGGGTGATAGCCGGGTCCGAAATCAGTCCGATGTACGACCCGATGATCGCCAAGCTCATCGTGTGGGACGTCGACCGCGAGCAGGCGACCGCCCGGATGCTCCGCGCGCTGAACGAGTACGAGATCGGCGGCGTGAAGACGCTGATCCCGTTCCACAAGGCGATCCTCGCGACGCCCCAGTGGTCAAACGCCGAGACCGCCCGCGACCTGATCGGTGATCGCGATTGGCTGAAATCGCTCGCGTTCCCGAAGCCCGAGCAGCCGCCCGCGGGCGAGGACGAGGAGGCCGAGCCCGTCGAGCAGGCCTACACGGTTGAGGTCTCCGGCAAGCGCTTCGAGGTCAAGGTGATCGGGCCCCCGCTGGCGGCGGCTGGCGCGGCTGTCAACGGCACAGCGGCGGCGGCCGCGGGTGCCGGCGCCCGCAAGCCCCCTCGGCGCGAGCGTTCAAGCGGCGGCGGCGGTGGAGGCGGTGACGCGCTCCCCTCACCGATCCAGGGAACCGTGCTGAAGGTGGCGGTCGAGAAGGGCGCCGCGGTCGAGGAGGGCGCACTGATCGCCGTCGTCGAGGCGATGAAGATGGAGAACGAGATCACCGCCCACAAGTCCGGGACGGTGGCGGAGCTGCCGATCGCGGTCGGGTCCGCGGTCGCGACCGGCGACACGCTCGCCGTGATCAGCTCAGCTGAGGCCTAGCAGCTTCGCCGCTTCCCGCAGGTTTGCGACCTCGGCGTCGGGCTTCTTCTGGTTGGACTCGAGCTGCTGCTTGGAGCGGTTGACCCAGATCACCGGGATCTTCTTCTTGATGCACGGCTCGACGTCGTAGTAGTAGCTGTCGGCGACGTGGATCCACCCGCGCTTGCCGCCGATCCGGCGCTCGCACTCGGTGAAATGGGCGGGGTCGGGCTTGTAGGAGCGGACCTGCTGCGCGGTCACGACCAGGTCGAAGTCGGTGGGGATGTGCCGCCGGGTCTGCCCGAGCAGCTTGTCGTCGATGTTCGAGATCAGGCCGACGTTGAACTTCTTCTTGATCTTCTGAAGCTGCGCGTTGGTCTCCTTGAACGGGAGCCAGCGCTGGACCGATTCCGGGAGGAACCCCGCGCGCGAGGGCTCGAGCGGCCAGCCGAGCTTCTTCGCGATCTGCACGGCGGTGCGTCTCAGCACCTCGGCGTAGAGCTCGTAGGACCCGGCCTGGATCTGCTGCTGGGTCTCCAGGAACAGCGGAATCAGCTCGTCACGCTCGATCGTGAAGCCGTCGCGCTCCGCTTCGCGGGCGAATGCGTCGTAGACGCCACTGTCCCGGTCGATCAGGGTGCCGTACACCCCGAACGTGACCCACGTCACTGTCTTTGGGATCGCCATGGCGCGCGGATAATGCCACGGAAGGCACTAGTCGCGCGGCCGGACCTGCGCAAGCGGCCTTGCTCTAAAGTGCCCGACCGCCACCGATGGATCTGCTCGAGTACCAGGGCAAGCAGCTGTTCGCCCGTCACGACGTGCCCGTCCCGTCCGGCCGCCACGCGGCCAGCGTGGACGAAGCCGTCGCGGCCGCAGACGAGGTCGGCTTCCCGTGCGTGGTCAAGGCCCAGGTCCAGATCGGCGGGCGCGGCAAGCTCGGCGGGATCAAGCTGGCGAACAACGCCGACGAGGTCCGCGAGCACGCCGAGGCGATCCTCGGGATGGACATCCGCGGGCTGACCGTTTACGAGCTCTGGATCGAGGAGGCCTCGGAGATCGCGTCCGAGTACTACGCCTCGGTCGTGTTCGACCGCTCCGCCAAGGCGCCGCTGCTGATGGTCTCGACCAAGGGCGGGATGGACATCGAGCAGGTCGCCGACGAGGACCCCGACGCGATCGCGCGGCTGCACGTCGATCCGCTGATCGGCTTCCAGGACTTTCAAGGCCGGCGGCTCGCCTACGAGGCCGGCGTCGACGGCGACGTCGTCAGGCCGATCGGCGCGATGCTCGCGAAGCTCTACGACGTGTTCGTCTCCGAGGAGGCGACGCTGGTCGAGGTCAACCCGCTGATCATCACCCCGGAGCGCGAGGTCAGGGCGCTCGACGCGAAGGTCACGCTCGACGACAACGCACTCTTCCGCCACCCCGACAACGCCGAGCTCCGCGACCCGTCCAAGGAGGACCCGCAGGAGCGGATGGCCAAGGAGCGGGGACTCACCTACGTCAAGCTCGACGGCGACATCGGGATCCTCGCCAATGGTGCCGGCCTGTCGATGTCAACGCTCGACGTGGTCGCCGAGGCCGGCGGCGAGCCCGCGAACTTCCTCGACGCGGGCGGTGGCTCACGTGCCGAGGCGATCACCAGCGCCGTCGAGGTGATGCTCTCGAACGAGAAGGTCAAGGCCGTGCTGTTCAACATCTTCGGCGGGATCACCCGCTGCGACGAGGTCGCTAGGGGTCTGATCGAGGCGTTCAAGCAGATCAACCCCTCTGTTCCGTTCGTCGTCCGTCTCGACGGCACCAATGGCGAGGAGGGCCGGGCGCTGCTGGCCGAGGCCGACCTCCCCAACGTGTACACGGAGGCGACGATGGACGGGGCCGCCGCCAAGGTCGTCGAGCTCGCCCACGCGGCGGAGGGCGCTGCGGCATGAGCATCCTCGTCGGCACCGAGACGCGCCTGTGCACCTCCGGCATCACCGGTCGCGAGGGCACCTTCCACACGCTTCGCAACCGCGACTACGGGACGACCGTGGTCGGCGGCGTGACCCCCGGCAAGGGTGGTCAGGACGTCGACGGCGTGCCGGTGTTCAACACCTTCCACGAGGCCGTCGATCGCGAGGGTGCGAACACCGCGATGATCTTCGTGCCGCCGCGGTTCGCCGCCGACTCGATCCTCGAGGCCGAGGACGCCGGGATCGAGCTGATCATCGCGATCACCGAGGGGATTCCCGCGCACGACGAGCTGCGCGTCTACAACACGCTGAAGAAGAACGGCCGCGCGCGGCTGATCGGGCCGAACTGCCCCGGGATCCTCTCGCCGGGCAAGGCGAGCGTCGGGATCATCCCCGCGTCGTTCTTTTCCGAAGGCAACGTCGGGGTCGTGTCACGTTCCGGGACGCTGACCTACCAGATCGGCAACGTCGTCGCCCAACGGGGCTTCGGGAACTCTTCGATCGTCGGGATCGGCGGCGACCCGGTGCCCGGCACCGACTTCATCGACGTGCTCGGGATGTTCGAGGCCGACCCCGAGACCGAGTTGATCGTGATGTGCGGCGAGATCGGCGGCGACGCCGAGGAGCGCGCCGCGGACTTCATCGCCGAGAAGATGACCAAGCCGGTCGTCGGCTACATCGCCGGCTTCACCGCCCCGCCCGGGAAGACGATGGGCCACGCCGGCGCAATCGTCTCGGGCTCCCAGGGTGGCGCGAAGGCGAAGGCCGAGGCCCTGGAGGCCCGCGGGGTGCGGGTCGGACGGACGCCGACCGAGGTCGCGGAGTTGGCGGTGTCGCTGCTGGGCGCTGCGGCGTAGGGAGGGGCGCTCTCGCGGTGCGCTCTCGCCGTGCGCGACGGGGCGCTCTCTCGGGGCGCTCTCTCGGAGCGCCACCACGCCCGATCGGGCCCTAATGTTGCACTCCCCCGCTGCGGCGCCCTGCTCGCAACAGGAGCGCCCATGGCGGGCGCGGATGTTGCGCTCGTCCCGGCGGCCGCGACGATCGCAACGTTGAGGCCGTTCGGTTCCGGCCCGAGAAGACGGTTGCCGCTTGCCGTCCCGGAGCCACGAGCGGATACTCGTCTCGATGTCCTGGCCGAGAGCGGGAATCGTCGTGGCTCTGGCGGGGTTCCTGCTGCTCGTGGGCGGGTGGTGGCTTCCGGCGATCGGGTCCGCGGTGCCGTCGCGTGACTCGGGACCTAGGGGGTGGGAGGTCGCAACGAGCCCCGCGTTGATGCAGCAGCTGCAGCAGCTCCTCGCGGGAAGCGGCGGCCCGTTCCCGCGCTCCGGACCCGGGAGCACGGTTCCGCACCCCGTACCCGGAGGCCCTCCGAAGCAGCCCCCGCCAAGCCCGCACGGCTCTCGCTGCTTCGTCGGGGCGGTCGGCTTCTGCTCGATCCAGGCGTGCGTCGTTCCGATCGCGACTGGCGGCCCCGCGCCGACTTGCAGCGCGGCGCCGGCGCTTGCCCGGGCCGTTCCCGTGCGCCGTCCGTAGTCCCCAGTGCCCCCGTCGACGTTCCGGCCGCCGACTCCTTAGTCTTAGGGCCAGTGGCCAATCCGATCTCGTTCGCCCGCGGCGCCCCTTCGCTCGACATCGTCGACGTCGACGGGCTGAAGGCGGCGGCGACTCAGGCGTTCGAGTCAGATCCGGCCGGGGTGACCGCCTACGGCACCGCGATCGGATACAGGCCGCTGCGCCAGTGGATCGCCGAGTACCACCAGGTCGAGCCTGAGCGGGTCATGGTCACCAACGGCTCGATGCAGGCGGACGCGTTCCTGTTCGAGGCGCTGGTCGAGCCGGGCGACACGGTGATCGTCGAGCGCCCCACCTACGACCGCACGCTGCTCTCGCTTCGCAACCGCGGCGCGGACGTGCGCCCGGTGGAGCTCGAGGATGACGGGCTCGACGTCGCGGCGCTCGAGCGCGTTCTCGCCGCCGGCGCCAAGCCGAAGCTCGCGCACATCATCCCCAACTTCCAGAACCCCGCCGGCTGCACCCTGTCCGAGTCCAAGCGCGAGGCGCTGCTCGCGATCGCGAGCGACCACGGGTTCACGATCTTCGAGGACGATCCGTACGCGGCGCTCCGGTTCGAGGGCGCGCCACTGCCGACGATGCTGTCGATGGACGGCGACAGGGTCGTGTACGCGTCCTCGTTTTCGAAGACGGTATGCCCGGGGATCCGCGTCGGCTATCTGGTCGGGCCCGCCGAGCTGATCGCGCGGATCGTCAAGCTCGCGACGACCACGTACATCTCGCCGAGCATGGTCTCGCAGGCGATCGTCCACCAGTTCTGCGTCTCGGGCGCGCTGGACCGCTCGATCGAGACGGTCAAGGCGGCGCTTGGCGAGCGCGCGGAGACGCTGGGTAAGGCTCTGCGCCGGGAGCTTCCGGAGGCGCGATTCGTCGCGCCCGAGGGCGGCTACTTCCTGTGGCTCGACCTGCCCCGAGGCGCGAACGTAGAGGCGCTGTTCGCGGCCGCGGCCGAGCGTGGGGTCCAGTTCGTAAAGGGGACCGACTTCGTGCTCGAGGGCGGCGAGCAGAGCCTCCGGCTCGCATACTCCGGGGTGACGCCGGCGGAGATCGAGGAGGGCGTCTCCCGCCTCGCCGAGGCGTATAGGGACGTCTCTGCCGGGGTCCAGGCGGTGGATGCGGCCTGACGAGATAACAGGCATCGAGAACTACCACCACGTCGGTGGAGCCAACCACTTCGAGTTGCTCAACCACCCGGCGATCTACGAGCAGATCCGCCGGTAGATCGCGCCGCGCCGGGCTCTGCCGGCGCCCGGCTGAGCCGGTCTAGCGCCCGTACCGGTCGCGGCCCAGCACGAGCTGCTCGGGAAGCGCGATCCGCTTCGGCGGGGAGGGATCCGCGAGCACGGACACCGTCTCCCCGACGCTGGTCGTCACGGTCGCCACCTTGCCGTCGCTGCTCACCGACACGTTCTCACCGTCGTTGGACAGGATCTCGCCCTTCATGCCGGGCTCGATTCCCGCGTCCTTGAGGTAGTGCAGGAGGTCCTCGGCCTCGTTCTCCAGGCGCAAGATCGTCACCTGGGCGCCGGGCTCGCAATCGGCCAGCGGGACGCCGTCGATACGCTGGCCGACCTCGATCGGGTGGCCGTGCGGGCAGGTCTTGGCCGCGCCGACCGACGCTCGCACGTACGCCTCAAACCGCGGCGTCATCGCGTGCTCGAGGTGCTCGGCCTCCTCGTGGACCGCGTCCCACGGGACGCCGACGACGTCGGTCAGAAATCGCTCGATCATCCGGTGGCGGCTGACCAGCTTTCCGGCGTGCTCCCGGCCCGACGCCGTGAACTCGATCGTCCGCTCCTGGTCGCGGGCGATGTAGCCGTCGCGCTCGAGCCGCCCCAGCATCTCGTGGACGGTGGGGGCGGAAAGCTGCATCGCGCGCGCGAGGTTCGCGCCGGTCATCGGCAGTCCGGCTTCGTACAGCCAGAACAGCCGCTCCAGGTACTCCTCCTCGGCCTCGGTCGCCGCGTGCGCCATATCGATCTGATCGTAGCGGGGGATCGCGGGCGCGAGCCCGGCGTCGACGTCTACGGCCGGCTAGGAAACGATGGTTACTTTGCCCGGCTTGGTCCGGACCCAAGGCGGCTTGTAAGTGAGTTCGACGGTGTCGCCGTCCTCGAGCGACACGTCGACCTCCGCGGGCCCCATCCTGGCGGGCAGCGCCCAGGCGACGTACATCTCCACGTGGTGGTTCCCCGCCGCGACCTCGAGGTCGTTGGGCTTGGACATCGACAGCTCTCGCTCGTCGCCTCCGTCGAGCGATACGCGCAACGGGCGCGCCTTGAGCGCGGACTGAACAACGGGGACCTTCGTGGTAATCCGGATCGTCGCCATCGCGAGACCCTATCCCAGGGGTCGACGTGTTGGGAATCATCGGGGATCGCCTAGGATCGCGGGAACATGGCGCTTCCGCTCAAACCCCCGCTCGAGCCGCAGCTCGCGCGTCCGCGCGCAGCGCTGCCGGCGGGGGAGGACTGGGCGTACGAGCCCAAGTACGACGGCTTCCGGGCGATCGCATTCGTGGACGGCGAGGAGGCGACGATCCAGTCGCGCAGCGGCAAGCCGCTCGCGCGGTACTTTCCGGAGCTCCGGTTCCCGCCCGGGCACTACGTGGTCGACGGCGAGATCGTGATCGACGCCGCCGACGGCCACGAGGACTTCGGAGCGCTTCAGCAGCGGATCCATCCAGCGGAGTCGCGAATCCAGATGCTGGCCGAGCAGACGCCGGCCCGGTACGTCGCGTTCGACGTGCTCGCGATCGACGGCGAGTCGTGGATCGAGCGGCCGTTCGAGGAGCGCCGCGCGGCGCTCGAGGGCTCGCTCCCCGACGGGATCGACATCACGCCGCTGACCCGTGACGCCGAGCAGGCCGAGCCGTGGTTGCGCAGCGGCGAGGGGGTGGTGGCCAAGCAACTCGACGCCCCGTACCGTCCTGGCCAGCGCACCGGGATGGTCAAGGTCAAGCGCGTTCGGACGATCGACGCGGTCGTCGTCGGGTACCGGCCCGGCAAGGAGGAGGGCACGGTCGGGTCGCTGATCCTCGGGCTCTACGACGATGCCGGCAAGCTCCACGTCGTCGGCCACTCCTCCGGGTTGCGCGCGGCCGAGAAGCGCGCGCTGGTCGAGCGGCTCGAGCCGTACGAAACGGGCAAGCGCGGCCACGGCGACCCGAGCCGGTGGAAGAGCGAGAAGGATCTCGAGTGGATCGAGCTCCGGCCGGAGCTGGTCGTCGAGGTGACGTTCGACCACGCCAGCGGCGGGCGGATCCGGCACGGCACGAAGATCCTGCGCTGGCGCGAGGACAAGGCGCCGGAGGCGTGCGCGCTCTCGCAGATGGACACGTAGCCCCCGGGCACCGATGCCCCGGCTGCCGCCGATTCCCGAGACGATCCTCGTCGCCCCCGACTCGTTCAAGGGCACGTTCACCGCGGGCGAGGTAGCCGCCGCGATCGGGCGCGGGCTCGAGCGGGCGGGGCGTCCGGTGGAGCTCTGCCCGGTGGCGGACGGGGGTGAGGGCACGCTCGCGATACTGCTCGAAGCGCTCGGCGGCGAGCTCGTCGCCACGACCGTCGAGGATCCACTCGGCCGGCCGATCGAGGCCGGGTTCGGTGTGCTCGCGGACGCGCGCACGCGCCGGATCGTCGCGATCGTCGAGATGGCGAGCGCGAGCGGGCTGACCCTGGTGGACGAGCGCGAGCGCGATCCGATCGCCGCGAGCACGTTCGGGACGGGAGAGCTGATCGCCGCGGCGGTCGCGGCGGGCGCCGAGACCGTGTACCTCGGGGTCGGCGGCAGCGCCACGACCGACGGCGGCGCCGGCGCGCTGCGGGCGATCACGCGGGCCGGCGGCCTCGGCGACGCGCGGCTCGTGGTCCTCTGCGACGTCCGCACGGTGTTCGAGGAGGCCGCCAGGATCTATGGGCCCCAGAAGGGCGCTGGCCCCGAGCAGGTCAAGCGGCTCACCAGGAGGCTGCGGGACCTCACGCGCCGGCTGCCGCGTGACCCGCGCGGGGTGCCGATGACCGGCGCCGCCGGCGGTCTCGCCGGGGGCCTGTGGGCCGAGCTCGGGGCCGAGCTGGTGCCGGGGGCCGCGTTCACGCTCGACCTGCTCGACTTCGACACGCGGATGCGCGCGGCGCACGCGGTCGTGACCGGCGAGGGCCGGATCGACCGGCAGAGCCTCGCGGGCAAGGCGGTGTCCGAGGTCGCGACGCGGTGCCGCCAGTCCGGGGTCCCGTGCCACGCGATCACGGGCAAGCGCGACCTCGACGCGTTCGGCGCGCGGATCCTCGACCTGCAGGCGATCCTCGAGGCGACGACGCTGGGCGAGTTGGATGTCGCCGGCCGCCGCCTCGCGAGCCTGATCTGATCAGTTGTGGGCGAACGCCGCGCGGTTCTCGCCCGGCATCGGCGCGGTCAGCGACTCGAGGAACTCGGTCTTCTCGCGCATCTGATCGAGCAGCACGTCGGCCATCTCGAACGTCATCCCGGCGCGGATCACGATTCGCAGCACGGCCATATCCTGGAGGTTCTCTGGGAACGTGTAGGCGGGGACCAGCCAGCCGGCCTGGCGGAGCTGGTCGGAGACGTGGAAGACGGTGTAGTTCTCGACGTCGTCGCGGAGCTTGAACGCGAACACCGGCAGCTCGCGGCCCTCGGAGAGCAGCTCGTACGGCCCCATCTCCGCGATCGCTGAGGAGAGGTGCGTGGCTACGTTCTGCGCGTGGCGCATCACCCGCGTATAGCCGTCGCGACCGAGACCGGTGAGCATCAGGTACTGGGCGATCACCTCGCTGCCGGGCCGCGAGAAGTTCAGCGCGAACGTCGGCATGTGGCCGCCGAGGTAGTTGACGTCGAACACGAGGTCGCGAGGCAGCGCCTTCTCATCGCGCCACACCGCCCAGCCGACGCCGGGGTACACGAGCCCGTACTTGTGCCCTGAGGCGTTGATCGACTGCACCCGCTCGATCCGGAAGTCCCACTCGAGGTTGGGCTGCAGGAACGGCGCCACGAAGCCGCCGGACGCGGCGTCGACGTGGATCGGGACGTACAGGCCCCGGTCGTTCTCGAGCCGGTCGAGCGCCTCGGCGATCTCCTTGACCGGTTCGTAGCTGCCGTCGAACGTCGAGCCGAGAATCGCGACGACTCCGATCGTGTTCTCGTCGCACGCCGCGGCTGCTTCCTCCGGACCTAGGTGGTAGCGCCCGGGCTCGACCGGCACCATCCTCGGCTCGACCTCCCAGTAGCGGCAGAACTTCTCCCAGCAGACCTGGACGTTTGAGCCCATCACCAGGTTTGGCTTGTCGGTCGGCTTGTGCGCCTTCTGCATCCGCTCGCGCCAGCGCCACTTGAGCGCCATCCCGCCGAGCATCGCCGCCTCGCTCGAGCCGGTGGTCGAGCAGCCAACCGCCGTCAGGTGATCCGGGCACTCCCACAGACGCCCGAGCATGTTCACGCAGTGCTCCTCGATCGCAGCCGTCTGCGGATACTCGTCCTTGTCGACCATGTTCTTGTCGGCAGTCACGGCCATCAGCGCGCTCGCCGGCACCGGCATCCAGGTGGTGACGAACGTCGCGAGGTTGAGCCGGGCCTGCCCGTCGAGCAGCAGCTCCGATCCGATCTTCTCGGAGGCGTTGTCCAGTCCGAGACCCTTTTGGGGTAGTTCGTGCGTTGGCAGCTCGTGCTGCCTGCTATCCGCGGACGTCGAGCTGCTGACGCGCCTGTGCTTGGGCTCGCCTTGCTTTGAAAGGGCCATGTGCTCGATCTCCTTGTCTCGACGCCGGGGAAGCCCATCATCTCAATGGAGCGCCCTCGCGCGGAGACTTTGGACAAACGGACAGTGCGCGCGCCGAGCCGACGCGGGTACCTTGCCGCCATGCCCGGGCGTCCGCCACAGATCGTGGCCTTCGGCGGCGGCGGCTTCTCGATGGAGTGGGGGAACACGCTGCTCGACGACCACGTCCTGTCGCTGACGGGCGTCGAGCGCCCTCGGGTCTGCTTCCTGCCCACCGCGAGCGGGGACGCCGACCACTACGTCGTGCGCTTCTACCGCGCGTTCTCCGCCGCGCGCTGCGAGCCGTCGCACATCTCGCTGTTCAGGCGCGAGACCGGCGTTGGCGACCCCCGGGCACACCTGCTCTCCCAGGACCTGGTCTACGTCGGCGGCGGCAGCCTCGTGTCGCTGCTGGGAACGTGGCGCGCCCACGGATTCGACGCGCTATTGAGGGAGGCGTGGCGCGCGGGCGTAGTCCTGTGCGGAGGCTCGGCGGGGTCGCTGTGCTGGTTCTCGCACGCCGTCAGCGCGTTCCACGAGGGGCCGCCCGTGCGGATCGACGCGCTCGGGTTGCTGCCCTGGTCGAACGCCGTCCACTACGACGAGGAGAGCGGCCGCCGTGGCGCGTTCCTCGACGCGATCGCCGACGGCCTCGCGCCCGGATTCGGGATCGGCGACGGCGCCGCGGCGCACTTCGTCGGGACCGAGCTGGCCGAGGTCGTCTCCTCCCGCGACGGGGCACGCGCCGTGTTCGCGGGCCGGGACGGCGACGGGGGGGTGCTCGAGCGGGAGCTGCCCGTCCGTTTTCTGGGCGACGGCGCCGCGCGGGCCGAGCCGGTCGTACTCGCGGCATAGACGCGGCTCATCGGCTCAGCGATCATTGGGCGCGTGACGTCACGACTCGCGGACCGGCGAATCCTCGCGATGGGCGGCGGTGGCTTCACGATGCCCGAACGCAATCCGGCGCTCGACCGGCTGGTGCTGACGCTGACCGGAAAGCCGGTGCCGAAGATCTGCTTCGTGCCAACAGCCAGCGGCGACCGCGGCGATCTGGCGATGCGCTTCCGCGAGCGCTTCGACCCGTGGCCGTGCGAGCCGACCGTGCTGTCGCTGTTTCACCTCGGCCGAGAGCGGATCGATCCGGGTGAGCACCTGCTCGCGCAGGACGCGATCTACGTCGGGGGCGGGTCGCTGCGCAACCTGCTCGCCGTCTGGCGCGAGCACGGGATCGACCAGGTGATGCGGACGGCGTGGGAAGCGGGCGTGGTGCTGGCCGGGGTCAGCGCCGGCGCGATGTGCTGGTTCGAGGGCGGCGTCAGCTCGAGCGGCGGTGCGGTCGAGCCCGTCGAGGGCCTCGGCCTGCTCGCCGGCAGCCTGTCGGTCCACCGCGACTCAGAGCCCGAGCGCGCGCGGGTCTACCGCGCGGCCGTCGCCGACGGGCGCCTGACCGCGGGTCACGCGGCGGATGACTCCTCCGCGCTGCTCTTCGGCGGCGGCGAGCTCGCCGAGTGCGTCGCCTCGCGGGAGGGCGCGCGGATCCTGAAGATCCTGCCGGACGGTCGCGGCGGCGTCGCCGAGAGTGAAGTGGCGGTCACCCTGCTTCCCGGTGCGACGCGGGCGCGGGCGCAGCTCGACGACGTCGACGCGATCGCCGAGCTTCGCGCGCTGCGTGCGGGGCGCCGACGCTGGACCTAGCCCTGGGCGTCCCAGATGACGTTCAGCTCGGGCGGCTTGCGGAACACGAGGCCGCGGATCGCCGAAGGGCGCTCGCTGTCGAGACGGAGATTGGGGAGCCGTTCGAGCAGCGCCGCGAGCGCCGTGCGCGCTTCCAGCCTGCGGCGTTGGACGCGAGCTGCTCGCGATCGAGCTCAGACCCGGCGGCGGCCGCGCTCAGTAGCGACGACGCTCCCGGCTCGTCGAGCGAGGCGCCGAGCGCGGCGTCGAGCTGCTTGAACGCCTCGACGCCCTCACGCGGGAGCCCGTGACCGGCGGTGATATCGGTGACCGCAGCCACGATCGCGTCGTACCAGGGCAGCACCGAGTCGACCTGCGCCCCGCTCAGTCCGAGCGCGCGGGCGATGATCGTCGCCGCCAGCGGGCCGGCGAACGCGCGGCGTAGCTCGCCTCTGCCGGCCGGCTCGAGCGGGTCGAGCAGCTGGTCGATCTCGGCGGCAACGGGGGCGTGGAAGCGGTCTTGAACCGGCCCCGGCCGGAACGGCGCGACGAACGGAGCGCGGTGGCGGTCGTGCTCGGCGCCGTCGAGGCTGAGCATGCTCGGCCCGATCACCTGTGCGGTCGAGAAGCGCGGGTCGTCGACCGTGAACGTGGCGGCGTCGCGCATCACCGCGAGCGCCAGGTCGTACCGGGTCACGAGCCAGCCGTCGAGCGCCGGAAGCCAGCTGACGGGCTCGGACGCGCGAAGCTCGGCGTGTACGGGATGCGGATCGCGCTCGAGCTGGTCCAGCGAGATCGCCGCTCCGATCGGGAAGGTGCGCTCGCGGGTCACGCCCGGAGCGTGTCACGGGCCCGCGTGCGGAGGCGGCCGGCATCCGATCTCCACGAGATACGCCGCGAACGCACCCCGGTCGCGGTCCGGGTCGAACGGGTCGAGCCCGTCGCGGAGCAGCGCGGCGACCCGCTCGAGGTCGTACAGCAACGCGAGCTTGCCCGGCGGATCGTCCCACTCACCGGTGTCGTAGCGTGCGACCCACGCTGCGAGCGCGGCGAGCGCCTCGACCTGCACCTGGTCCTCCCACCAGCCCGATCGGAGCGACAGCCGGTAGCGGGCCCGGAGCGTGCAGGCGTCGGTCCAGAGCTGCTCGAACCAGCGCCAGCGCTCGCGCGGATACAGGCCGCGCCAGTCGAGCGGCCACCGTCCCGACGGCGCGTCGTCCCACGCCTCGCCGGAATCGTCCCAGCGATCGTTCTCGGGGCCCTGCCAGCTCACGTCGCGCCCGCGATCCGCTTCAGGCGCCGGTCGGCGAACCACAGCCGCAGCCGCACTCGCGCCGGCGCGATCCGCCCGTACACGAGCAGCGCGTCGCCGTCCGGGAGCTGGCGGAGCGCCTCCGCCGCGAGCAGCGGCCGCCGCCGCCGTCCGCTCGAGTGCGTGGTCCCGCCGGAGCCGGTCGTGCGTGTTGTCTCCCGCGCGTCCTCGTCGCCGACGAGGCCCGCGAAGTACCGCAGGGTGTCGAGGTCCGCCACGCCCGGCAGCAGCATCCGCGCACGGTGACTGTTGATCACCGTCTCCGCCTGGCGGCCGTAGCGGCTTCGAGCCTGGGCGAGGTCGTGGAAGATCGACAGCAACTGGATGTTGTGGCTCGGGGCGGTTGAAGCGATCTCGCCCAGGTTCGGAAGCGGCGCGACGTTCCCGGCCTCGTCGAGGCAGAGCAGCAGTGGTTGCGGCAGCCGTCCGCCGGCCAGCGTCGCGCGCTCATAGGCGCGGTCGACGATCTCCGAGACGAGCGCCAGGAAGATCGGCCGGAGCAGCCGCGAGGCCTTCGCGTCGCCGATCAGGTACAGGGTCGCCTGCTCGTCCAACAGCCGATCCGGGGTGATCGCGCACGAGCGCGCGGACCGCGCGACCCGTGCGAAGCGGTAGGCGCGGAGCAGCGCCTGCGCGGTCGCCTCGATCGAGCTGCGCGTCCGGTCCGCCTGGAGCTCGAACGCGCGCACGGCGTCGTACGCGGCGTGGGCGTCGGCCAGCTCGCGCTCGTCCGCTGCGTCTCCGGCGATCCGCGCGAGCGCTTCGTCGAGCTCCCGAGGCGCCTGGCCGTAGGCCCACCTGACGAGCGTCTCGACCCCGGACCCGGTCCGTGCCGCCGCGTACAGGAGCGGTGCCAGTCGCTGTTCGGCCGCAACCGCCCAGAAGTCGCCGCCCTCGACGCCCTTGTGGTCGAGTTCGCCGGCCGAGGCGAGCCGCGATGCGACCTCGAGCGCGCCGTCCCACGTGCCGCGCGGCGTTCAGCGGTGACCACGTGTCGGACTGGCGGCCCGACAGCGCGAACGGGTCGAACACGAACACCCGCCCGAGCCGCCGCCGGCGCGCGACCGTGACGGACAGCAAATCGGTCTTGATCGACGACGCGACCGCCGGGCCGTGCCACTCGAGCAGCGCCGGCACCGCGAGACCGGCCGACTTGCCGGACTGCGGCGGACCGAACGCGACGAGCGCGTGCGTCTGCTCGGCTCGCAGCAGTCGGCCGCGGTGGCGCCCGAGCACGAGCCGGCCGCTGGTACGCGCCCGGTCGCTGCTGCGCCCGCGGAGCGCGCGCAGCTCTCCGTCCCCGGCCCACCGCGCGCCGTGGTCGCGCCGCGCCGCGGGGAGTGCGGCACCGGCGCGGCGAGCGACGAGCACGAGCGCTGTGCCCGCGCCGAGCAGCAGCACCAACGCGCCGTAGAACCCCTCCGGTCCCGGGAGCCGGGACCGGTCGGGCGCGGGCCACGCCGGGCCGGGTCCGACAGGTGTCCGGGCAGGCGGGTGGCGGCGCCGAACAGCTCGCCGATGCCGCCGCCGGCCCATCCGTGGCCGAACAGCGCCCCGGCGAGTCCCGCCCACAGCCACAGAGCCGCGCCGGCGCCGGCGATGCACGCGATCACCGCAAGCACGGCGCCGTCCGAGACCGGCTCCGATCGGCTCTGATTCATCCGCCCGCCCGTTCGAGCGTCGCGCGCGCAAGCACCCCGCGCCCGCGGCGCTGAAGCGCGCGTAGGTAGTCGAGGTGCAGCGCCCACGTCAGATCGCCGAAGTCGTGGGCCAGCTCGGCGGTGTCCTCATGGGCGTCGAGCAGCTCGTAGACAAGGCCGATCAACTCGGCGGCCGACCCGGCGGCGATCTCGGGCTCGCGCCCGTTCATCCCCGTCTCACGGCCGCCGGCCCTGTCCGCATCCCCGTGTCCGTGTTCGTGATCGTGGCCTCGATCGACGAGCGGTAGTGCTGTACGACGAACGAGCGCGCGCCGACCTGCCACAGCGCCTGGCCCGCGGACAGCATCGAGATCAGCCGCGCCTCGTTCTCGGAGAGGCCGAGCAGCTTGCGGGTGACCTCGATCTGGCTCTCGTCCTGGTGGTAGACGACCCGGGTGGAGGCGTCGGCGATCAGACCCTCGGCGATCCGCGCGGCGCGGGACCCCGCGTCGCCCGCGGCCTGCAGGTCCGCGAGCTTGTGCAGGACCACGACGTTCATCACCCCGAACTGGCGCGCGAGCTTGAAGTTCGACTGAAACCACTCGCCGAGCCCCGTGTGCTGGACGATCTTCCACGACTCGTCGGCGACGTTGATCAGCCGCTCGCGGCCCGGGCGGTCGGCCATCTCCGCCAGCCGCGCGCCCATCCACGCCGTGGCGCACGCCATCAGGATCCCGACCGCGGGCGAGTCCCTGACCGCGTGCAGGTCGACCACGACCAGCCGGCGCGTCGAGGTCGAGCCCCGGGCGTGGTCGGGCCGTCGAACATCCCGCGGAGCGGGCCCTCGCACAGGTCCTGGATCGCGAGCGCGGCACGCCGGGCGTCGGCCGCGAGCCGCTCGATCGTCGTGCGCAGCCGCGTCGCCATCTCCGCGACGGGCGCGAACAGCGCGGCCGCGATGTCGGGCAGGGTCGGCTCCGCGACCCCGCTCAGCCGGACGGCGCGCAGCGCCTCGCGCAGCGCCGCCGCTCTCGACCTGGGTGAGCGGCCCCGCCGATCGCGGTGGTCGCGACCGCGCGCAGCAGCTCGAGCTGTGCGTGCTCCTCGGGGCGGGAGGCGAGCGGGTTGAGCCGGACGCCGCCGCCCGGCACGAGCGAGATCGGCTCGACGCCGACCGCCTCGCACAGCGGCCCGTACTCGCGCTTGACGTCGAGCACGAACGCCCGACGGCCGAACAGAAGCATCCGCCAGAGCAGCGTCTTGACGAGCGAGCTCTTGCCCTGACCGAGCTTGCCGAGCACGATCACGTTCGGGTCATCGAGCAGGCCCTCGCCGTACAGCAGCCACGGGTCGAAGCAGAACGCGCCGCCGCTCGACGTCCCGACCGATGAAAACGCCCTCGACCGCCGAGCCCGCCGGCGGCGATGAACGGGTAGATCGCCTGCGCGTGGCGGGTGGTGCAGCGGTGCCCCGGGCGCTCGACGGTCAGCAGCCTCATGCCCGCCTCCGCGCCCGGCGCCCGACGGCGAACGCGACCGCGGCGATGGACGCGAGCACCGCCAGCCGCGCCGCATCGCCGTCGAGCACCGGCCGGATCAGCTGGTCGTAGATGAGCCGGGCGACCAGGTAGTGCCACAGGTACGTGAGCAGCGAGACAGCGGCGCCGCTCACCTGAGCCCCCTGCACAGCGGCAAGGTGAACGTGAACGCCTGCGGCCTGCTGGCCGTACATCCGGTGCAGCTCGATCCGCGCCCTGGCGGCGTGCTCGTGCACCTCCGAGCACGCCCGCCGGAGGTCGTCGCGGGTCGCGACCGCTGACCGTCACGAACCCCGCCAGCCGCACCTCGCCGTGCCCGGCGGCTAGCTCCGCCTCGCGCCGCGCCGTCGCCTCGCCGGCCTGGCGCTGACGCGCGGTCTCCGATTGGCCGAAGCGGCGGCGCAGCTCACGGTCGGCGCGATCGCGGGTGACCGCGGCCTCGACCTGCGCGGGTCGAGCGCTCGGGCGCGATCGGCTCGATCGTCACCGCCACGGTGCGGACCGCGCTCGAGCGGCCGAGCAGGGCGTCCATGAACATCGGCGAGACGTCGACCCGGGGCCAGCCGCCGATCCAGTAGGTCGCGTGCACGGCGCCGTCGCTGCGGTAGTGGTCCCACTGCTCCCGTGTCCCGAGCGGCCAGGCAGACGATTCGAGCGAGCCGCTCGCGCGGCCGGGTCGGCCGTCTCCAGCGCGGCGAGTTCGGCGCGGGCGTACGGGTCGAATGCCGTCCGCAACGCGCGGGCGAGCTGGCCGCGGGCCAAGCGCGCCCAGCACCGTCACCTCGGCGCCCTCGAGCCCCTGGGCGACCCGCTCGGTCTGCTCCACCAGCGCGCGGATGACGGCGTCGGTCCCGCGCTCGCGCACACCGCGCGCGTCGACCTGGACCGCGACCAGGATCTCGTGCTCCTGCGTAACCCGCGCGGTCGTCCCGATCAGCTCGAGGTAGGAGTCGATCATCGGCGTTCCGCGCAGCGGGACCGCCGGGTCACGCTCGGCGTGCAGCCAGCGGGCGAGCTCGTCGCCCTGCGCGGGGGCGGTCCGCTCGACCCACTGGATCCGCCTGATCGGCGTCGCGGCAGCGCCCGACAGCACGAGACCCCAGCGAGCCAGCCGCCGCTCCTGGGCCTCGGGGTCGAGCAGCGAGAACGCGATCACCCGACACGCGAGCACGGCGACGTCAGCCTGCGCCCGCGCAGCTCCGAGACGACGCCGATCGTGCGGTCGCGGTAGGGGACCTCGAGCAGCGCCACGCCGCTCAGCGAAGGTGGCGGATCGGCGATCGGGTCACGGCGACCCGGGCGATCGGCGCCGGCGCCGCGCGCGACGATCCCGAGCGCGGGCGCGGCCGAGGCGAACCGATGGCGCCCGCGGAGCCGGCGCACCGCGAACGCGACGACGGTCGGTGCCCACTCCTCCGCCGTTCGTCGTCCGACCGGGACGAACGCCAGCGCGGTTGCCGCGGCGAACAGCGCGCTCGCCGCGAACGCGCCGGCCGCGGACGGCGAGATGTCGAGCGCGGCGATCGCGGCCGCCGCGCCACCGGCGAGCAGCGCCGCTTGGCCGGCGCGGACGGCGCCGAGGATCCCGCGCCGCTCGAGCGGACCGAAGCGGTAGCTCAGGCGGGACGCGCCCGTTTCGCTCACAGCGAGCCGTCCTCGGGAGGTTGCGGGCTTGGCCGGGGATCGTGGTCCTCGCGCTCCGCGGAGCTGGCGGGCGCTCCGTGGTCGGCGGCGGTCGGACCTGGGTCGGTGGCGTCGGACCTGCGTGGTGGCGGTCGGACCTGCGTGGGTGGCGAGAGGACCTGTGTCGGTGTCGGGTGGACCTGCGTCGGGAGCCGGGCCCGTCGGCTCCGGGGAGTGCTCGACGCCCCCGCTCATGGCATCCGCGATCGGTCTCGGCGGCCACCCGTGCTCGGGGCCGAGCTTGAGCGTCGGCCAGGCGAAGTCGTCGGCCTGCCAGATCGGGCCCATCCCAGGGGAGCGCGGAGGGGCGGAGGACGCGCCGGCGGCACCGCCAACCCCGTCCGCGGCATCCCGCGAGAGGCTTTCCTGAGCGCCAGGGGCGGCGTCCCCGCCCCCACTCGGCTCCTGACCCGGCGGCCCTCCCCCATTCCCCGGCACGGGAACCGAGTCGCCACCGCCCGTCTGTCCCGCCGGCAGCTCGCGCGGCGTCGCGCCCGGGGCCCTAGAGGGGTCTGCGGCGTCGACGAAGCCGTCTGCCTCGCGGCGCATCTCGGCGGTGGTGAACCCCCAGTCGTGGGCGATCGCGCCACCGCCGGAAGCGGTCTGCAGCAGACGGCCCCCCTTGCCGAGAGTCTCGGCGCGCAGCGAGCCGACCGCGGCGCTCGCGATCTCCCCGAGCGGCATCAGCCGCAGCAGCGCCCACGGCGACAGCGCCCCCAGGGTCAGGAGCACGAATCCCGCGAGCATGCCGCTGATGCTCGACAGGAAGCTCTGGCTCAGTGCCGCCCCGCCGAGCGACAGGACCGCGACGATCACGAAACTTCGAGAGGATCAGCGCGACCAGCACCTCGACCGCGCGGATCGCCCAGATCCGTCGCGCCGGCCAGACGAGCGCGGCGAACGCCAGCGGCAGCATCAGCACGATCACGTAGACCGCCGCCGCGCGCAGCAGCAGCTCGAGCCAAGCGACGATCGCAGCCGCCGACGGTGAGCAGGCCCGACGAAGAACACGAGAAACGGAGAGCGCGACAGCAGCGTCAGTGCTCCGATGCCCGCGCTCGCGCGGTTGAGGAAGTGCGCGCTCGCGTGTCCCGCCGCGGAGGACACGATCGCCGACATCTGGTCGGTGGCCGCCAGCAGCAGCATCGTCAGCGGGGCGGCGATGCTCGACGCCGAGCATCGCCAGCGGCAGGTAGCCGAACGCGGCCCGCGCCAGCAGCGAGAGGTCCGAGCGGATCGAGCGCCTGGATCGCCGCGGCGAACAGGAACGGCAGCGTCAGCACGGCCGCGATGCCGGCGACGCGCCAGTACGTCGCCGAGAACCACGTGCTCTGGAGCTGCGGGCGTCGTCGTGTGGCCGATCACGCTCGCGGTCTCATGGAGCGCGTATTTGGCTCCGCCGAGCACCCACGCTGACGATCGCCGCCAGTCCGAGCGCGAACGTCGCCTTCGACGCGACCGAGCTGCCGCCGCTCGCCGAGCGAGCGTCTTGACCGCGCTCCCGACGTGTCCGGTGAGCGAGCTTCTTGCCGGCGCTGCAGGACCTGGCCGCCGTGCTGGACCGCGCTGCACGCCTTGCCGACGAGCCCGCTGACCAGGCCGCCGACCGCGCACACCGGCTTCAGCGGGTTGAACGCCTGCGCCGGTGGCGCCGCGCCTGCGGTCGCGCACGCTGCGGCTAGCGACCGTCGCGACGGCGAGTCGTCGTAGCGGCACCCGGGCCATCTCAGTGGGCGCTGCTGCCCGAGCTGCTCGAAGAAGTTCACGAGCCCGGGTCCGGCGCCGACGAGGAGCGCCGAGGCGCCCGAGATCAATGCCGCCATCCGCCCGCGGGCCGCGTAGTGGTGGTTGTGCGTGTGGGAGGCGATCGCCCACAGGGCGGCGCCGACGAATGCGCCGAGCAGCGCGATCGCCAGCGCCCAAGCCTCGGCGCCGTTGACGAGCTGCTGCAGCACGTTGCTGCCCGGCAGGCCTCTCGGGTTGGGGTGGGCGGTGACCGCCGCGAGCTTGAGCATTTTCGCGCCTCCAATCCAAATGAGATCTAATTGAATGTTGTCAGAACCTATCAAACTGTGATAGGTTGATTTGCATCAACTTCGTCTCAATTAGAGTCAATGAAACGTGGAGATCCAAAATGCGACGACGACGGACTGACGGTTGCCGACGTTGCGCGCATCTATCGGCGAGCTGTCGCACGCCACTGGAGCAGGTCGTGCGGCGGCTCGTACGCGATTCGGACCCAGTTGTCGAGGACGCGTGCCAGTTCGCCTGGTCACGGCTCGTCCGTCATCGCGCGCGCGTGCGCGAGGAGACGGTGTTCGGGTGGCTCGCGCGTACGGCGATTCGCGAGGCGTTCAAGCTAAACCGGAGAAGGGCGAGGGACCTATCGCTTGATCACGAGCTCCAGCAGGGCACGGACCCGGTCGACCCGACGCCGGAGCCATCGGAGCTGGTCGCCCAGCGCGAGCGGGTGGAAGGTCGTGCGAAAGCTCGCGGTCCGCTCGCAGCGATTCGTCTGGCTGCACGCGCTTGGATTGAGCTACACCGAGATGGCCGCGCATGAACGCTGCAGCACCCGCACCGTCGACCGGCAGTTGGGCCGCGCGCGGCGGAAGCTCCAGGCGCGCGCGGCCGCGGCCTGAGGCGTGCGGGCGGCGCGCGGGGCGGTCGGGCGCTACTTCGCCCGACCGCGCTTGCGCCGGCGCCGTTCGGCCGGGCTCAGCTTGCGCGGCTTCGGCGCGCGCTTGGAGCCCGAGCGGGCGCCGACGCCGGCCACCGCGTGCGCGTGATGCTGCTTGACCGGAGCGCGCCTGCGGGCGTCGCGCCAGATGAAGAACGAGATGCCGACGAGCAGCAGGATCGCACCGGCCGCGATCGCGATCGCGGCGCCACCGCTCAACCCGCTGCCACCGGCCGTCGTGGTGGTGCTCTGAGCGATCGTCGGCGTCGCCGCCGTGGGCGTCGTCACCGGCGACACGGGGAGACCGGGCGTCAGCGGATTCGATCGGGCCTTGGGCGAGCGCGGCCGCGGGCGACAGGGCCAGTATCACCCCCACGAGCCCCGCAGCGATCCGGACCCGCCCGACCATCAGAGCTATGCGAGCGGCTTCTCCATCGCGGGCGTCTCCGGCGCCTCGCGGTATGGCTGCTCGTCCGGGACGTCCTCCTCGTGGTAGACGCTCTCGGCGTTGACCGCCCAGATGTCATGGTTCGTGCCGAGGAGGATGTTGTCGACGGCGCGCATCGCGGTCAGCATCGAGTGGTCGGAGTTGTTGTAGCGGTGCAGCCCGTTGCGGCCGACCTGGATCAGGTTGGGGATCGTCGTCGAGCCAGTCGCGGATCGTCGCCACGCGCTCGGCGTACTCGACGTCGTAAATCGGATACGCCTTGTGGACGCGCGCGACGAACCCGAACTTGACCTTGTCGGCGCGCGCCAGGTGGAGCTTCTCGATCTCCTGCCCGGCCATCGCGACGAGATCGTCGTCGTCCATGTTCCAGAGCTCGTCCCCTTCGAAGCAGAAGTACTCCATCCCGATCGAGGCGTCGCTGCTCGTCCGGGACCATCCAGGGACTCCACGACTTGAAGTTCTGGATCCGCAGGACGCGAACGCCGGGCTGGTGGATGTAGATCCAGTTGTCGGGGAACAGGTCCTCGCCCTCGATCACGAGCAGGACCGTGAGGAACTCGCGGTAGCGCAGGCCGCGCGCCGCATCGCGGACCTCGCTGGACGACTCGGGCTCGGCGATCCCGACGGTCGTGCGCAGCGGCAGCGAGGAGATCACGTGCGAGGGTGTCAGCGTCTCACCGCCGGCGACGATCTCGGTCACGCGTCCGCCTTCGCCGAGCCGGATCCGGGTGACGGGTGCGTTGAGGCGGACCTCGCCGCCGTGGGCGCGGATGTCGTCGGTCATCTGCTCCCACATCTGGCCGGGGCCGTAGCGCGGATAGTTGAACTCGGAGATCAGCGACTTGATCTTGTCGCCCTTGTTGCCGAGGAACGCCGCCTTGGCGGCGGCGAAGAACGACAGCCCCTTGATCCGCTGGGCCGCCCACTCGGCGCGGATCTCGTCGGTCGGCACGCCCCACAGCTTCTCCGTGTAGGTCTTGAAGAAGTGGTTGTAGAGCCGCTTGCCGAAGCGGTTCGTCACCCACTGCTCGAACGTCTCCTCGCGGCCCTTCGGCTTGATCAAAGCCCAGAGATACGAGATCCCGACGCGCACGAGCTCGACCGGACCCAGCTTCTTGATCACGTCCATCCCCTGCAGCGGGTACTCGAGGAACTTGTCGTTCCAGTAGATCCGCGACTGTCGCGGCCGCTTGAGGAACTCCTCCTTCATGATCTCGTGCCAGAGGTCGTCGACCTCCTTGACCTTGGTGAAGAACCGGTGCCCGCCGAGGTCGAAGCGATACCCGTCGCGGACCTCCGTGCGCGCGATGCCGCCGACCTGGTCGGTCGCCTCGAGCACGATCACGGGCTTGCCCTGCTTGGCGAGCAGGTATCCGGCGGTCAGTCCCGCGGGGCCGCCGCCGAGCACGACCACCGGGTGCTCGGGAGTGATGTCGCCGCCGGGAGCGGGGGCGGGGCTCTGGGGAGCGGTGTCGGTCATCTGGCTAGGTCTTTCGGTACAGCAGGGCGCTGTCAGCGACGCAGCACGCGCCCCGGTACGTGTGGGGCGCCCACGCGACGGGCTTCAGGCTCGGATCAGAGGCGAGTATCGCTCCGTACTGCGCCGATCGCCGGCGCACCAGCAGCGTCCAGCCTGCCGACCAGTTGTTCGCGCCTTCCGTCAGCGGACGGATGAAGAGCACCTGCTGGCCGGGGCGGAGGGTAGCAAGCAGCGGAGCCAGCGTTGCCGCCGGCTTTGCCTTACCGAGCCGCTTGAGCGCGTACACCCAGTTCATGTACGTCGGATCCTGGACCTTGCCGAGCGTGCTCGCGTATTGGAGGTTGTCCTTGCCCGGCAGGTAGTACCACGCGAGCGGCACCTGCTCGGGCTGGCCGACGATAACCACGTCGCCGGGGTGGAGCTGCTTCGACAGCTCGCCGCTGAGCTCGCGCATGTTGCTCTTGTACTGCGGCGTGTACGACGACACGTGCACGGTGAACACGACCGACAGGATGATCGCGACGAGCCCGACGATCCCGGCACGCGCGGATCCCCACGCCGCCAGCAGCAGGATCGGGGCGAGCGCCGGCGCGAAGTAGCGCGAGACGAACGCTGGCGTGATCTGCGAGGCGAGCCAAGCGATCAGCAGCGTCGCGATCGGGAGCACGATCAGCGCCCACATCATCGTCGCCTGCGGGGTGCGCCGGAAGCGCTTGGTGAAGAGGCTCGCCAGCCCGATGATCAGCGCGATCAGCAGCGCGACCGTGATCCGATCGCCGCCGAGCAGGTCGCGCGAGATCAGGACGGGCGCCCCGAACCGCGGCGGCGGCGCCCACGGCGCACCCGTGTGTGCCGCCTGGTAGATGAAGTTCGGGAGCCAAGGGAGGAACAGGATCCCGGCGCCGACGAACGCCAGCACGGCGTCCTTGACGAGTCCGCGGCGGTCGTCGCTGTTCAGCCAGATCGGGATCAGGGCCAGCACCGCGCCGACCGCGTAGAACAACCCCCAGGCGTGGGTGTAGAGCATCAGCGCCTGGAAGACCGCGAACATGATCAGGTACTTGCGTCTGCGGAACACGAACGCGTGGATGTAGGCGCCGGTCGCGAGGATCCCGAGCAGGCCCATCAGCTCGTACATCCGGGTCTCGCCCGCGTACGCGGTGAGGAACGGGCTGAACGCGAACAGGGTCGCGGCGTAGAGGCCGGCGCGGCGGCCGAAGAGGCTGTACCCGGCCCAGAACCCGGCCGGAATCGTCAACACGCCGAACAGCACCGACAGCCAGTGCGTGGCTGCCTCGCTGGTCCCGAAGACCTGGATCCAGAAGTGCAGCAGGAGGTAGTAGAGCGGCGGAGAGCCGTCGTGGCGGAGCAGCCCGGGGATCTGGCCGAGCGGATGCGAAGCGATCCCGGTGGTGATCGCCTCGTCCATCCAGAACTGGCCGCCGATGAACTTGCTGCGGAGGTACGCGGAGATCGCGACCAGCACGACGAGCACGCCGGCGTTGAGCGCCCAGTTCGGAATCCGCTCGAGCCACTTGGGCTCGCGGACGTCCATCACGCGTGGGACGCCGCGGACGGGGGCTTCGACGGTGGTCGCCATCAGAGCGCCGCCCCGTTCGCGCACTGGGCATAAACGTTGAACGTCCGAACCGTGGTCACGTGCGTGTAGTTAACGCTGTGCCACGCGCGGATGATCGGAAGCAGGTGCGCGTTGCGTTGTGCGCGCGTCTGGAAGATCACGTTCGGCGGCGTGCCGGTGCCGGCTTCCGACGGCGAGGCCTGGATCTCGTTCGTGTGGACGCCCAGGTTCCACGCGAGCATCGGCACCTGGAAGCCCTCGGTCATGACCGAGCCGCAGGCGAGGATCCGGTCGCGGCCGCCGGCGGCATGAACTGCGCGCGTCATGTCGGTTCTCAGTTGCGCCTGGTAGTTGAGTGCGCGGTGGGTCGCGGGCACGTCGATGATGCTCGGGCCGATCCACGGCGGCGTCGCGATCAGGAGCGCGAGCGCGAGCACCACGGCGGCGGTGGTCGCGACCGCGAGGTGCCGGCGGATCGCCGACACGTAGCGCGCCGCGAGCTTTGCGAGGGCCGCCGCGCCCCATCCCCAGCCGACGCCGCCCGCGATCGAGATCAGCGCCGAGCCCAGCACCAGATAGCGGTCGTTGCCCGAGAACCCGGCCTGCGTCAGCACCGCGATCCCGACCCACCACAGCCATCCGACCGCGCCGGCGACGAGCAGCAGCAGCCGCCCGCGGCTGGCCGGGAGCACCGGATCCCGGGAGCGCCACCACGCCGATCGTGTCCGCCACAGCCCGAACGCGGCCGCGGCCATCGCGAGCAGCGCGACGATCTTGATCCGGAACATCACCCGTGGCCACGCGTGCTGGCGCAGTTCGGTGCAGAACGGACACTTGGCGAGCGCCGCCGAGTTCGACCGCACGTGCTGGGCGCGGGTGACGCCGCGGAACAGATGCCCCGACCCCCACAGCTCGGGTCCGAACCAGAGCACCGGGATCAGCACGAACAGCGCCGCGACCAGCTTGCGCGCGCCAGGGTCCTTCCACCACAGGTAGAGGCCGTAGGGTCCCCACAGCGCCCAGAGCTCGGGTCGGTCGAGCGCTGCGAAGAAGCCGATCGCGAACGCCTGCCGCGGGTGGCCGTCGAGGTGCCGATCGAGCGCGATCAGCACGAGCGCCGTCATCAGCCCCTCGGAGTAGCCGAGCGCGTTGTCGGTGACGAACCCCTTGGAGTTGACGAGGCTCGCGGCGGCGACGAGCGCTGCGAACACGATCGGGAGGAACGCGGCCGTCCGCACCCAGCCACGTGCGTCCGCCGGCACCGGGACGAGATCGCGCATGATCCGCCACGCGATCTTGAACGTCATCGCGACCGCCATCAGCGCGCCGGCGCGCGCGACCACCAGCCATAGGTCGGGCGACGCGCCGCCGAACAGCGAGAACACCGTGGTGAAGATCACCGGCAGCGGCTTCCACGTCGGACCGCCTGTTGTCACGAGGTTGAGGTGC
This sequence comes from uncultured Solirubrobacterales bacterium, assembly GCA_963770735.1. GTDB lineage: Bacteria > Actinomycetota > Thermoleophilia > Solirubrobacterales > Solirubrobacteraceae > Palsa-465. Next base: position 253,451 of record CAVYRB010000006.1, read on the forward strand.
GCGATCTCCCGCCCCCAGACGAGCCACGACCACGGGTCGTAGCTCGGCGTCGACGGGATCAGCAGCGAGAGCGCCGCGACGATCAGCGCCGCGCCCGCGAGCACGAGGTAGAGCCGCCCGCCGGCCAGGCGCCCGGTCACCGACACCGAGCCGATCGAAGGTCGGCTCGGGGCGGGGGCGGTCAGCTCTGCGGTCGGCACGGACATTGCCCTCGGATCACCCGCTCACGCCCTGCGACATGCAGGCCTCGATCTTCTTCATCTCGCTGTCGGACGCCCCGTTCGGGTACACCTGCGCGGAGCCGATCACCTCGGCCCCCTCCGCGGTGGGGACTCCCTGGATCTGCTGTCCCTGCGCGATTCCCGGCGTCGACTGGAGCCAGATCTGCGGTCCGGTCGGAGGCGTCCCGACCTGCACGCCGAAGGGCCCGATCCGCTGCACCTGCAAGTGGTCCTTGCGCAGGCACGCGAGATGGTTCTTCGGGTATGTGAGCTGGCTCTCGACTTTGCCGCGGCCCTGCGGCTTCGACGCGGTCGAGCTGCAGCCGCAGAGAACTATTGCGACGAGGCCCAAGGCCAACGCCGCCTTCCAGGAGGGCATCGCTTAACACGGTAGAGGATCATCCCGGTTGTGATCCCACTCGCGGCGCTCAGCGGACCGCTCCCAAAGGCTGGCGTCGTGGCGGTCGCGGTGGTCGTCGCGGTCGCGCTGCTTCACCCCGAGCCACGCGCGCGCGCGTGGGGGATGCTCGCCGCCCTCGTGCTCTCGCCGGCATTGCTGCTCGCCGACATCTGGCATTCGCCGCAACTGTCGATCGTGCACCGGCACCCAGCGGTCGCGGCGGCAGTCGGCGCCGCTGGGCTGCTTGTGGTGGCGGCGCTGGCGTTCGCGATCTGGCGGCGGCCTTCGCTGCTAGGGCCGCTCGTGCTGCTCGCGCTCCCGTTCCGGGTGCCGATCGCAGCCGGAGGAACGACCTCGAACCTGCTCGTGCCGCTGTATCTCGTCGTCGGCGCCGGCGCACTCGCGTTCATCGTCCCGGCGTTGCGCGGACGCGGCGACTCAAGTGCCGGCTCGAGCGGCGACGGCCTCGTCGACGAGCCACCGCCGGCCGGCTGGGTGGAGCGTCTGCTGGCGCTCTACGTCGTGCTGTACGCGCTTCAGGCGATCTACTCGGCCGACTTCGAGAAGGCGCTCCAGCAGATGGTGTTCTTCTACGTCCCGTTCGCGCTGCTGTTCTGCCTGCTACGGCGGCTGCGCTGGACGCCCACGTTGCTGCGACGCTGTCTCGTGGTGATCGTCGGCCTCGCGCTGGTGCTCGCCGGGATCGGGTTCGTCGAGTACGGGACCAAGACGCTGTTCCTGAACCCGAAGCTGATCGCCGAGAACAACGTCCACACGTACTTCGCGATCAATTCGGTGTTCCTCGACGCCGACATCTTCGGCCGCTTCCTCGCGCTCGTGATGATCCTCCTGGCGGCGGTGCTGCTCTACAACAAACGACGTCGCACCCAGCTCCAGGCGAGCGCGGCGCTCGCGGTGCTGTGGGCGGGACTGGTGCTGACGCTGTCGCGCTCGAGTCTCGCCGCGCTGCTCGTCGGGCTCGGGATCCTCGGCGCGATGCGCTGGCGAGCGCGCCCGATCCTGTTCGTCGCGGTGGCGGTCGCGATCGCCGGCATCGTCGCGGTGGTCGTCTCGCCGAACACGTTCGGACTCAACCAGGGACTCAACGGTGTCTCGAGCGGCCGCGCGGGGCTCGTCGGGGGTGGCGCGCAGCTGTTCGGCGAGCGAGTGGTCTGGGGCTACGGCTCGGGCTCGTTCGAGACCGAGTACCACCGGATCCACCCGGCGAGCTCGCTGACGGCGTCGCACACGATCGCGATCACGATTGCCGCGGAGCAGGGGCTGATCGGCGAGCTCGTGTATCTGGCGCTCGTGATCACGGCGGCAGTGGTGCTGGTCAGAGGCGCGCGCGCGGACCCGGCGCGCGCGGCGATCGCGGCGGCGTTCCTGGCACTCGTGTTCCACACGCTGCTGTACGCGGACTTCCTCGAGGACCCGGAGATGTGGACGCTGCTCGGGATCGGAACCGCGCTCGCGTACGCGGCGCGGACCGCTCGCGCGCGTCAGACAGTGAGCTCGGCGAAGGACAGGTCGTCGGTCGCGGCGACGGCCCCGGGAACCGTCGCCTGAGCCTCCTCGAGCAGCGGCTCGAGCGAGGCCTCGAACGGCGGCAGGTGGATCAGCGCCAGTCGCTCCACCTGGGCCTTTTCGGCGACGGCGGCGGCCTGTGCCGCCGAGGAGTGGATGTTGGGGTTGCGGGGCGCGCTGTCCAGGTACCAGGCTTCGTGCGCGAGGAACTCCGATCCCTCGGCGAACGCTGCGGACTCGGGGTCGTACGCGGTGTCCGTGATCCACGTCAGCGTGTCGTTGAAGCGAAAGCCGAGCGTCGGCGCCGAATGACGATCCTGGCGCCGGTGGGTGATCCGCACGCCGGCGAGCTCGATCTCGCCCGGGCCGATGTCGCGCACTTCGATGTCCTGCCGCTCGAGCGGGACCGGATGGAAGGGCTCGCGCGAGACCAGGTCCAGCAGGTCGTCAGTCCGTGTGCCGTAGAGCAGCTGCCCCGGTCCCCAGATCGTGGTCTGCTCGCAGAGGCCGATCGCCGGGAGGTACGCGAGCCCCGCGATGTGGTCGAGGTGGAAGTGCGTCAGCAGAATGTCGATCCGCGTGACGCCGCTCAGCAGCTCGGGCCGCTCGATGAACCTGCCGACGCCCGAGCCGGCATCGATCACGATCGCGTTCTCGCCCTCGCGCAGCAGCGCGCACGCCGTCTGTCGTCCGAACGCGGGAAACCAGCCGCCACCGCCGAGAATCCTCAGCACCGGCTCACACAATAGGGAAGCGGACTAGGCGGCCGGTCGCGACTGGCGCTCGCACCGAGCGCAGATGCAGTGGCGGCCGTGCACCGGCGGCACGTCCAGGCCAGCCATCGTTGGGTTCCGGCGAGGCGTCGCCGGATGAGCGGCGGCCGCCGGGGCCCGGCGGGGGCGGCGCGCCATCTCAACTACACGGAGGAAAGGAGTCCAGGTCATCTGCTCTCAACGATAGGAACACCAACGGCGGAACTAAGTGTCACTACTGGTACCCCTCTTCGAAATTTATTACTCCGGAAAGCTGATCATTGGACGTAGGGGCGGTTCGTGATCCCACCGCCGCTCCGTCCTGTCCAACTTCAGCCGGCTCGTCGGGGATCTTCAGTCGGCCCCATGGGGATCTTCAGCCGGACCCACGGGGATCCCATCGGCTGAATCGGTCCGCGAGTTAAGAGCCTCAGCCGTCGGCTTTGCGTCGCTCGCGCCGCTGTTCCTCACGGGCGCGTCGTTTCGCGTTCGAGCGCCGCGCCGGTCCTCCCCGAAGGCCGACCTTGAACGGTCCGGCGAACGCCGCGGGGACTCGTTCGGAGCGCTCCGATCCGCATTTTGGACACGGCGCGAGCTGGTCGTGGGGCACCCGCGCCTCGAATTCCTCGCCGCAGTCGTGGCAGCGAAAGTCGTAGAGCGGCATCGCTCAGCGCTCGCCGCCCGCGGCGAGCGCCTCCTCGGCCGTCGGGTAGACGACCATCTCGGTGATCAGCCCGTCGCGGAAGCTGATGATCTCGCCGTGCGGCTCGGGGGCCTCGGGATCGTCCGCGGTGGGCCGGCGCCGCAGCACCAGTGCCACCCGGTCGCCGGCCAGCTCACGCGCGTCGAGGAGCTCGATCTGAATCCCGCGCTCGATCGCCTCGCGCATCCAGCGAAGCGTCTGCTTGCGGTTCTGGCAGCCGCCGGTCTCGTCGCCGGCGCCGTGCCAGCGGACGTCCGGGGAGAGCATCCCCGCGATCGTGTCGACATCGCCCCGCGAGGCGGCCTCGAAACCTCCGCGAACGAGCTCGACCAAGTCTTCGCTCATCGCCCAATTATCCCGCGCGGGGTGGGTGTGCTCCCCGGTTTGACATACCAGTTGGTATGCGGTTAGATACCCACCGGTATCTGAGATGGCGAGCTCGATCAACACGTTCATGTTCGCGGATCTGGTCGGCTTCACCGCCCTCGCGGAGCTCGAGGGGGATGACCGGGCGCTCGAGGTCGCGCTCGCGCTGCAGCGCCGCGTGCGGGGCATGCTCGAGGAGCACTCGGCCGAGCAGGTGAAGACGATCGGCGACGGGTTGATGCTGCGTTGCTCCGAGCCCCGAAGCGCGATCATGCTCGCCTTGAGGCTGATCGAGCAGATCGATGGCGAGAACGGGTTCCCGCCCGTCCGCGTCGGCATCCACACCGGGCCTGCGCTCGCCAATGACGGCGACTGGTACGGGCGTGCCGTGAACGTCGCCGCGCGCCTGTGCGCGGTGGCTCCCGGCGGCGAGGTGATGGTCTCCGACGCGACGCGGGAGGCGGCCGGAAGCGTTCCGGGCGTCGACTGGGGCGACCGCGAGCTCCACTGGCTGCGCAACGTCTCCGAGCCGGTCGGCACGTACCTCGTGAGCGCGTGCCCGGAGCCGGCGTCGAAGCCCGTGCTGAACGCACGCCGCCTGCGGTTCTCGTGTGGCCGCGGCGCGATCAGGGGAGCGACCGCGTGAGCGCGACGAACGGCTCGCTGCCGCCCGGCCCGAGGATGCCGGTCGCGCTGCAGACGGGGATTTGGGCGCGCCATGCGCAGTGGATGCTGCGGCAGTGCGCGGCGCGGTTCGGTGAGACGTTCACGCTGCGGATCGTCTACGAGGGCACGTGGGTGATGCTGTCCAACCCGGAGCACATAAAGCAGGTGTTCACCGGCGACCCGGGCGTGTTCCACGCCGGCGAGGGCAACAAGATCCTGCTCCCGGTGCTCGGCGAGCACTCGTTGCTGCTCCTCGACGACAGCGCCCACATGGAGCAGCGCAAGCTGCTGCTCCCGCCGTTTCACGGCAAGCGGATGCAGCGCTACGGCGAGCTGATGAGTCAGATTGCCGGGAAAGAGATCGATAGCTGGCCGAGTGGTGAGCCCTACCGCCTGCGTCCCCGGATGCAGGCGATCACGCTCGAGATCATCCTGCGCGCGGTGTTCGGGCTCGAGCACGGCGGGCGGCTCGAGCCGATGCGGGTGGAGCTTCGAAAGCTGCTCGATGTGCTGACCCAGCCCCACATGCTCGTGTTCCCAATGCTGATGGGACCCGAACGGCTGTCGCGGTTCGGGCCGTTCCGGCGGATGACCGCGCAGCTGGATGCCCTGATCTTCGAGGAGATCGCCGAACGCAGGCGCGCTCCGGACCTCGGCGAGCGGGACGACATCCTTTCGATGCTGCTCCAGGCTCACCACGAGGATGGGTCGCCGATGAGCGACCGCGAGCTTCGCGACGAGCTCCTGACCCTGCTCGTCGCCGGACACGAGACGACCGCGAACGCGCTCGCGTGGGCGGTCGAGCGGCTGATCCGGCATCCCGACAAGCTCGAGCGGCTCACGGAAGAGGTGCGGGCGGGAGAGAACGAGTACCTCGACGCGGTGGTAACCGAGACGCTGCGTCTGCGGCCGGTGATTTCGCTGGTTGCACGGAGACTGACCGAGCCCGTCGAGATCGGCGGCTGGGAGCTGCCGGCGGGGATCACGGTGACGCCTTCGATTTACCTCGTGCACCGGCGGCCCGACGTATATCCGAACCCGGAGCGGTTCGAGCCCGAGCGCTTCCTCTCCAACCCACCGGGGACCTACAGCTGGATCCCGTTCGGGGGTGGCGTGCGGCGCTGCATCGGCGGCTCGTTCGCGCAGTTTGAGATGCAGGTCGTGCTCGCGGAGCTCGTCAAGCGCCGCAGCATGATGCCGGCGCGGTCCGAGTCTGAGCCGAACCTCCGCCGGGCGATCACCGAGACGCCGCGCCACGACGCGGAGGTGGTGCTCGCATGAGCGTGCAGTCGCTCACACGGCGCGAAAAGCAGCAGCAGACCCGCAAGTCGCTGTTGAGCGCGGCCGCCAAGCTGTTCTGCAAGCGCGGGCTCGAGGGCGCCTCGATCGACGAGGTGGCGCAGGCCGCCGGCTACACCAAGGGAGCCTTCTACGCGAACTTCAAGAGCAAGGAGGAGCTGTTCCTGGTGATGCTCGACGAGCGCTTCGCCGAAGAGTTGGATCGCCTCGACCGGGCGCTTGCGGGAACGCAGGAGCCGGGGGAGGAAGCGCGCGCCGCCGCCGTCGACTTCGTCCACGTCGCCACCGACCAGGACTGGCCGAAGCTCTATTTCCAGTTCCTCGCCCGCGCCGCGCGCGACGAGGACTTCCGCGAGGAACTCGCGACGCGTCACCGCGCGATGCGGGCGCGGCTGTCGGAGATCCTCGAGCGGTGGAAGCAGCGGACCGGCAAGCAGCCGCCGATCCCGATCGAGCAGATCACGGCGATGATGTCCTTCATGGCCGACGGATTCCTCGCCGACCGGATCGTCGAGCCGGAGCTGAGCGAGGACCTCTACGCGACGATGGTCGGTGTCTTCCTACGCGGGCTGGAGGCGATGGCAATCGACGCGGAGGAGGCGTCCGCCTCCTGACGCGAGCTACGCGGCAGCGGGTGCGCCGACCGCCGCGTAGACGGCAGCCTCGAACCCCAGCGACGTTTCGACGACCGGCGCGTCGAAGAACGGCAGCACCTGGGTGAGGAACGCGCCGGCGAGGCCCGTCTCCCGATCGATCCAGTAGAAGCAGTTGAACAGCCCCGCCCAGTCGCCGGTGCCGGCGTAGCGCATGCCGGGGATGTCCTCGAACACGATGTGGAAGCCGTAGCCGAAGCCCTGCTTGAACGGCATCGCCGGGACGTCGTTCGACAGCTCGGGCACGGTCGAGACCATCAGCTCGGGCAGCGAGAGGCCGTCGAGGTGGTCGCTGAATGCGAGCTCGACCGTCTCGGCACCCAGAATCCGCTCGCCGTCGAGCTCGCCGCCGCGGAGCATCGCCCGCATGAACCGCAGGTAGTCGGGGCCCGTCGAGACGCGCTCCGGCGCCGCCGGAGTAGTACTCGGGCTCGGTCGGCATCTCGAACTCGGAGACCACGAGCCCGCCGTCCGCGGCGCGCGAGTGGATCTGCATCAGCCGCTGCTCGAGCTCGTCGGTCAGCACGAACGTCGTGTCGTTCATGCTCAGCGGGCCGAAGATGTGCTCCTGGCAATAGGCGTTCAGGTCCTGGCCGCTCACCGCCTCGATCACCTCGCCCAGCCAGTCGATGCTCGTGCCGTACTGCCACAGCGTTCCGGGATCGGCGATCAGCGGGGCCTCGAGCGCCTTGCGTGCTCCGCTGGTGACATCCGGGAGTCCGGTCAGCGCGAGGTAGCGGTGCAGCTCGGGACTCGTGAAGTGGTACGCGAGGCCCGAGGTGTGGGTCAACAGGTTGTGGATCGTCGCCTGGCTCGCCGGCGCCCGCAGGCGAGGCGTATCGCCGTCGAAGCCGTCGATCACCTGCAGCTCGCCGAACGCGGGCACGACCTCGGCGACCGGCTGCTCGAGCGACAGCTTGCCCTGCTCGATCAGCTGCAGCGCCGCGACGCTCGCGAGCGCCTTCGTCATCGATGCGATCAGGAACGCGGTGTCGGGCTGCGCCGGGCGCGGATCCTCGACGCCGAGCTGGCCGAACGCGCCCTCGTACATCGTTCCGTCCCGGTCCCCCGCGACCGCGACGACGCCCGGAACCGCGCCCCTGTCAACCGCGCCCTGCAGCAGTACGTCGATGGTGCTCGAATCCACGCTCAGCCTCCTTCGGGCCGCGGTCGGGTTTCGGCAACCCTAACCGACGGGCATCGTCGCGAGCCACGCCTCGCTACGCTTCCGCGCCTCATGTCCTTGACCGTCGTGGGATCGATCGCGTTCGACGCGGTGAAGACGCCGTTCGGAAGCCGGGAGCGGATGCTCGGCGGCTCAGCGGTGCACTTCGCGCTGGCGGCTTCGTTCTTCGACGAGGTCCACGTCGTCGGCCCCGTCGGCGACGACTTCGGCGAGGCCGAGTACGCGGTGCTGCAGGCGCGTGGAATCGACACGCGCGACATCGAGCGAGTCGACGGCGGGAAGACCTTCTTCTGGGCCGGCGAGTACGGGTGGGACCTGAACGACCGCACGACGCTCGATACGCAGCTGAACGTGTTCGCCGAGTTCGAGCCGAAGCTGTCCGAGGTCTCCCGCGACGCGGACGTGCTGTTCCTGGCGAACATCCAGCCGGACCTCCAGCGCGCGGTTCGGGAGCAGTGCGAGGCGGCCCGGTTCGCGGCGCTCGACTCGATGAACCTGTGGATCGAGACGACGCGCGACTCGCTGATCAAGACGATCGCCGCCGTCGACTGCGTGATGCTCAACGACGCGGAGGTCCGGCAGCTGACCGGCGAGCCGAACCTGATCAAGGCGCTGCGCGGGGTCCAGGCGATGGGGCCGAGCGTGGTCGTCGCGAAGCAGGGTGAGTACGGCGCCGCGATGCTGACAGAGGAGGGGTTCTTCGCGCTGCCCGCGTTCCCGCTCGAGGACGTGATCGACCCGACCGGAGCGGGTGACAGCTTCGCCGGCGGATTCATGGGTTACATCTCGGCCCATCGCGACAGCCCGATCGGCCACGAGATCCTCACCCGGGCGATGGCCTACGGCACCGCGCTCGCGTCGTTCAACGTCGAGGAGTTCGGCACCGAGCGGGTCGCCCGCCTGACGAGCGACGAGATCTCCGAGCGGGTATCCGAGCTCCGGCGCGCGACCGTCTTCGACGAGCGCCGGATCGCGCTCCGGGGGTAGGGCGGGGCGCCGTCCGGGAGCGGGACGGACTCGAACAATGCTGCTGGAGTGCGATATGTCGTACTCCAGAAGCAAAATTCGCCCTCGGACGTCCGAGCGGTCCCATCTTCACCCGTGACAGCGGGGCCCAATAGGGGTAGCATCGCCGACGAGGTGACTTGGGGATTCGTGTGGTTGATGCTGGCCCTGAAGATCCCGCTGATCGGGCTCATCTGCCTGGTCTGGTGGGCGATCAAGCAGGAGCCTGAGGAGTCGTCCGAGCGCGGCGACGACGGCGGCATCAAGCGCCACCGCCCGCACCCACGCAAGCCGTTCCCCCGCCACCCGCGACGGGGGCCGCACGGTGACCCGGCGCCACTCCCGCCGGCCCGAGTGCGCACAGTTCGCGCGCGCGCGCGGACCTACGGGCACTGATCCCGCAGCGCCGGCGCGCCCAGCCGCCGACCGGCCGCGCCCGCTGCCAGACTTGCGCGCGTGAGCGAACCGACCGCAACCTCCGTCCTCTCCGACGGGACGATCCTCGAGCTGGTCGAGCAGGGACGGATTCGGATCGATCCGTGGGACCCGGGGCTGGTCCAGCCTGCGAGCGTCGATCTGCGGCTGGGCGACTCGTTCCGGGTCTTCCACAACTACCGCGTCTCGACGATCGACCTCCGCGATCCTCCCGAGGGGCTGACCGAGGAGGTAGTGGTCGACGCGGACGAGTCGTTCGTGATCCACCCCGGCGAGTTCTGCCTCGGGAGGACGCTCGAGTGGGTCGAGCTGCCGGACGACGTCGTGGCGAGAATCGAGGGGAAGTCGAGTCTGGGACGCCTCGGCCTGATCGTCCACGCCACCGCCGGCTTCTGCGACCCGGGGTGGAAGGGGACGCTTACGCTCGAGCTCAACAATTTGACCCGGGTGCCGATCCAGCTGTACCCGGGGCTGGAGATCGCGCAGCTGTCGTTCATGGCGCTCGACCGCCCGGCGGTGCGGCCGTACGGCAGCCCCGAGCTCGGCAGCCACTACCAGGGCCAGCGGGCCGCGACCGAGAGCCGCTACCACGGCGCTCGGGACGGCGGCATCTGAAATAGTTGCGGCCGTGCTGAGCCAGCTGATCGCGGCCGCCGAGCCCTCGAGGGTCCCGTTCTACATTGCGGGCGCGGTGTTCGTGGCCTGGGCGGTGGTGCTGTCGCTGATCGGGCTGACGCGCCCGAGCTTTCCGTACAACATCGGCGGGCAGCGCACGGTGATCGGGATCAGCCTGTTGCTCGCTGCGCTCGCGATCGCGATGGCGATCGTTACCGATCCGTAACCGGACGTCGTCACGCATTTGTCTCGAAACGGCCGGGTACTAGAGTGATACGCGGCCGTCGATCGACCGCGAAGCGTGCGTTAGGAGACCAATGACCACTGAGACCCAGCAACAGGACGGCGCCGGTGTAGCGACGGGGGACCAGACGCTGACGATCACCGATAACCGGACCGGCAAGCAGTACGTGGTCCCGATCGAGGACGAGACGATCCGCGCGACCGAGCTGCGGAACATCAAGGTCAACGAGGACGACTTCGGGCTGATGAGCTACGACCCGGCGTACATGGCCACCGCCTCGTGCAAGTCGGCGATCACGTTCATCGACGGCGAGCGCGGGATCCTCGAATACCGCGGCTATCCGATCGAGCAGCTGGCGGAGAAGTCGAGCTATCTCGAGGTTGCGTATCTGCTCGTGCACGGCGAGCTCCCGACCTCAACCCAGCTCGACCACTGGGCCCACGAGATCACGATCCATACGTTCGTGCACGAGAACGTCAAGGAGTTCATGCAGGGGTTCCGCTACGACGCGCACCCGATGGGGATGCTGCTCGCCTCGGTCGGCGCGCTCTCGACCTTCTATCCCGAGGCGTCGCAGATCAAGGACAAGGAGACCCGCTATCTCCAGGTGATCCGGCTGATCGCAAAGATGCCGACGCTCGCCGCGTTCTCGTTCCGCCACAACCAGGGCAAGCCGTACGTCTATCCGGACAACGACCTGAGCTACCCGGGCAACTTCCTGGGGATGATCTACAAGATGACCGAGATCAAGTACGAGCCTGACCCGCGGCTCGCGCGCGCGCTCGACATCCTCTTCATCCTCCACGCCGACCACGAGCAGAACGCCTCGACGAGCGCGGTTCGCAGCGTCGGCTCGACGCAGGTCGACCCCTACTCGGCGGTCGCCGCCGGCGTCGCTGCCCTCTATGGCCCGCTCCACGGCGGCGCCAACGAGCAGGTGCTGCGGATGCTGCGCCGGATCGAGCACAAGGACAACATCCCCGACTTCGTCAAGGGCGTGAAGGACGGCAACGAGCGGCTGATGGGCTTCGGCCATCGGGTCTACAAGAACTACGACCCGCGCGCCAAGATCCTCCGCAAGGCGACCTACGACGTATTCGATGTCACGGGCACAAACCCGCTGCTCGACCTGGCGATCGAGCTCGAGAAGATCGCGCTCGAGGACGAGTACTTCGTCGACCGCAAGCTCTACCCGAACGTCGACTTCTACTCGGGGATCATCTACGAGGCGCTGGGGATGCCCGTCGAGATGTTCCCGGTGCTGTTCGCGATCGGGCGGACCGCGGGCTGGATCGCGCAGTGGCTCGAGATGATCGACGACCCGGAGCAGAAGATCGCCCGGCCGCGCCAGATCTACACGGGCGACCGCGGCCGTGACTACGTCCCGATCGATCAGCGTTCCTGACCCGGGTCCTTGCCCTGGCGGCTGACCGTTAGGTCCGGTCCGAAGGTCGACAAGGATCGGTTCGAAGCGCTCGCTCCGGCGCTCGACGAGCTCGAGCGCCGCGGCCGCGAGCTCGTGAAGACGGCGCCCCGGGGCGAGATCGACGTGATGACGAGGCAGTTCGAGCCCGTCCAGCAGGTGGCCGCGCGGCTCGAGGTCTCCGGGCCGCAGGCGCTGCTGCCGAAGACGCACGCCGGCGTCGACGTCCGCGGCGACGGTTCGATCGAGGCATACATCGGGCGCGTGCGGCGCGCGGTGGTCGAGCAGCGCCAGGGGGAGGACGCGTTCGCGGCGCTCCGTCGGGTGCTCGAGACCGATGAGTCTGGTGCGGCGAAGCCGTCTTAGCCAGCCGCTACAGCACCAGCGTCGCGCCGTTGCGCCGCAGCCACCGCACCTGCTCGCGGTAGCCCGGGCAGCGGGACTCGACGAGCTTCCAGAACCGCGGCGAGTGGTCGTGGACCTCGAGGTGGCAGACCTCGTGCCAGACGACGTAGTCGAGCACCGGCTCTGGGGCCAGCAACAGGCGCCAGTTGAAGCTCATCGCACCCGACGGCGAGCAGCTCGCCCAGCGGGTGCGCTGGCCCCGGATCGTCAGGCGCGAATACGAGAGCCCGGCCTGGGCGCACGCCGAGTCCAGCCGGGCGGCTACCTCGCCGCGCGCGGCGCGCCGGTAGAAACGCTCGATCGCTGCCCTCTGTTCGGCCCCGTCGGGGACCAGCAGCTCGTCGCCCCGCCGGTGCGCCCGCGTCCGACCCCGCTGCGCGACCAGCCGCAGCGCTTGACCCAGGTACGGGACCGTGTCACCGCGGGCGGCGACCGACGCCCGCGCCCGGTCGAGCTCGGCGACCCGGCGCTCGATCCAGGGGCGCAGCTCGAGGATCGCCGCCGCGGCCTCGCGCTCCGCCGCGCGTCGCGGCAGGATCACCTCGACGCCGCGGGCGGAATCGACGGTCACGCGCACGCGTCGCGCGCGGGCCGAGCGCCTCACCGTGTAGTCGATCTCGGGGGACATCCGCGTCGAGAGGGTACGGTCAGATGCCGACATGCCCGCATTCGGAGACCTCGACGAACCGCTCGGCGACGAGAAGGTGCGCGTCCGGCTCGCGACCGAGTACGACATCCCCGAGGTTTTGATCGCCTACCAGGACGACCCGGAGCTGCATCTGCGGATGGGTGGGACGCGGCCGCCGAGCGGGGCCGAGCTCGGGCGTCTGGCGGAGCGGGCCGCCGACGACCGCGCGAGCGGGATCGGGATGACGCTGACGATCGTCGGCTCGGGATCGGACGTGTGCGTCGGCCAGGTCAACGTCCACCACGTCAACTGGGACAACGCGCGGGCCGAGCTCGGGATCTGGGTGGCGCCGCGGGCCCGCGACAAGGGGCTGGCGCGAACGGCGCTCCGGCTCGTCGCGACCTGGCTGCTCCGGGACCTGGGGTTCCAGCGCGTCCAGCTCCTGACCGAGCCCGACAACGACCGGCTGATCCGTGCGGCGACCGGCGCCGGATTTCACCGGGAGGGGGTCCTGCACGGGTACCTCCGCGAGCGCGGGGTCAGGGTCGACGTGGTCGTGCTGTCGCTCGTGCGCGACGATCTGACAGGCTGAGCGGCGATGGCCACGTCGCGCGTGAAGCTTCCGCCGGGCGTCCGCGCCCCGTTCGAGGTGTACGTCAACGGCGTCCCGCAGGAGCTCGGCGCCGACTACGCGGTCAGCGAGGGAGAGCTCGTGTTCGGGCGCGAGCTCGTGCAGCAGAAGCTCGGGCCGTGGGCCTGGTTCATGGGGTTCTGGGGGATCGGCACGTACAAGCGCAACGACGAGGTCGACATCCGCTACGAGCTCGAGGGGCGCCCGGCCGTCGCCCACGCGCTGCCGATCACGCAGTCCTGACGACTTCCCGCCGGACCCAGGGCCGCAGCAGCTTCAGCGCCGACAGGATCGCCCGCGTCGCCGGGGAGCGGTTGAGCGTGTAGAAGTGGACTCCGGGGGCACCGCGTGCGAGCAGCTCGGCGCACTGCAGCGTCGCGTAGGAGACGCCGAGCTCGACGACCGCGTCGGGATCGCCGGCGCGAAGCTCGAGTTGCTCGAGCAGTGCCTCGGGGATCGTCGCGCCGCACATGCCGGTGATCGTCTTGATCTGGCGGACGTCGGTGATCGGCATGATCCCGGGCAGGATCGGGACGTCGATGCCCGCCGCCCGGGCCTCCTCGACGAACCGGAAGTAGAGCTCGTTGTCGAAGAACAGCTGCGTGATCAGGAACGACACGCCCGCATCGACCTTCTCGCGGAGGAAGCGAAGGTCGGACGCGAGGTCCGGCGCCTCGGGGTGGACCTCGGGGAAGCACGCGGCGCCGATCCCGAACGTGCCGCGCTGCGCGATCAGCGCTGCGAGCTCGGTCGAGTAGTGCAGGCCGCCGGGGTGGGGCTGCCACTCGGTCTCACCACGCGGCGGATCGCCCCTCAGCGCAAGCACGTTGTCGATCTCGGCGCCGGCGATCCCGTCGAGGATCTCGTCCAGCTCTTCGCGGGTCGCGCCGACGCAGCTCAGGTGCGCCATCGCCTCGATGCCGAGGTCCCGCTTGATCCAGCGGGTGATCTCGACCGTCCGGTCCCGGGTCGTGCCACCGGCGCCGTAGGTGACCGAGGCGAAATCGGGCTCGAGCGGCCGCAGCGCTTCGAGCGCGGCGCGGAGGTTGCGCTCGCCGTCGTCGGTCTTGGGCGGGAAGAACTCGAACGAGAAGACGGGTTCGTCGGCGGAGGCGAGGATCTCGTCGATGCGCACGGCGCGGCTACTCTACCGACCTTGACACGACTGTGTCAAGGTTGCACCGCGGCGGGCGGCAAACGCCATCGGGCCGCGTCGCCGTCGGGTTCGCGGGCCGCGTATCTGAGCTGCTCGAGGTGCGTCAGGTACGAGAGCGTCTCGGTCAGCTGCCAGTTCGCGTTCTGAGGCGTGAGCGGGTCCTCGTACACCGACGGCGCGATCTCGAGCGCCGTCTTCGGTTCGGCGGCGAGCGCCCCGCGCACGGCCTCGATCCGGCTCTGCGCGAGCTCGCGCGAGGCGGAGATGTGACCGCCGACGTCGACGAACGGCCGCCCGTGGCCGGACAGCCCGAGCCGGGCGTCGAGCCCGTCCACGACGTCGAGCGAGCGCAGGTACTCGCCCGCCGGATCGGGCGTCCACCCGTAGTCGTAGAACAATGAGATCCGCCCGAGCACGTGGTCTCCGGAGATCAGGATCCGGCGCTCGGGCTGGTAGAGGCACACGTGGGAGGGCGCGTGGCCCGGCGTCTCGTAGGCCCGCCAGGTGCCGAGGTCGGTGTCGATCTCGACCCCGTCGACGAGCGGTCGATCGGGCTCGATCAGCTTGGCGATCCCGGACGGGACATCCTTCGGGAAGCGATCGGCGTAGCGGTCGAGCACCGGCGCCGGAACCCCGCTCTGGCGGCCGATCTCGAGCCGGCGAGCGAGCGATCGCGCCCGGGTCGCCGAACGTCTCGGTGGCGTGGCGGTGGTTCGGGTGCATCCACAGCTCGCACCCGGCGCGCTCGACGATCGGCGCCGCCTGCCCCCAGTGATCCGAGTGGGCGTGGGTGACGGCGAGCAGGCGCACGTGCTCGATCCGGAGGTTGACCTGACTCATTGCGCGCTCGAGCTGCTCGATCGACCCGGGTTCGTAATAGCCGGTGTCGACCAGCACGATCCCCGAGCCGGAGGCGATCGCCCACGCGTTGCCGTGCGGGACGCCGGGCCAAGGCAGCGGCAGCCGCAGGCGCCACAGTCCGGGCAGCACGCGTTCGCCGCGTCCAAGCTCGCGCTTGCTGGTCATCCGGCGGACGATATTGACGGCACGTAGACTCCGCAGCCCCGATGGCCACGCCGACCGAGATCGCCAAGCGCTACTTCCAGGCGGCTGCCGATCGCGACGTGGACGCGATGGTGGCCTGCTGGGCGCCAGGCGGGCTCGAGCGGTTCGTCGGGGAGCAGGAGGTGCTCGCGCCCGACGGCGTCCGCGCGTACTTCACCGAGCTGTTCGCGGCTTTCCCCGACTTTCGGTTCGAGCTGCTCGACACGACCGCATCTCGCGGCCGCGTCGCGGCGCGGTGGCGGGCCGCCGGCACGTTCGCGGGGCCGGGGGCGTTCCAGGGGTTCGCGCCCAACGGCGCCCAGATCGAGATCGAGGGTTGCGACGTGCTGACGATCGCCGATGAGCTGATCCAGCGCAACGACGCGTACTTCGACGGCGCCGACCTCGTGCGCCAGCTTGGGCTCCTGCCCCCCGCCGGCTCGGCGGCGGAGGCGTGGCTGACCCGGCTCGCCAACCTCCGGACCAGGCTGGCTGCGCGCGTGCGGGGCGTGCGTACCGAGCGGGTCGCCGACGGGGTCTGGGTCGTGCGCGGCGGCTTCCCGTCGAAGACGATGAACGTCTATCTGATCGAGGACGACGGAGGCGTCGTGATGTTCGACGCCGGGATCAGCGACATGACGGCCGCGGTCCGCGCCGCCGGCGCGAGGCTCGGCGGGATCAAGCGGATCGTCCTCGGCCACGCCGACGCCGACCACCGCGGCGCCGCGCCGGGCATCGGGGCGCCGGTCTACTGCCACCCGGCCGAGCGGCAGGCGGCGGAGTCCTCAGATCCGTGGCGCTACTACTGGGACTTCAGCAAGCTCGCGCCCCACGGGCGCGTCGTTCTCAAGCGGGCGTTGCCGATCTGGGACGGCGGCGCGGTGCAGGTCGAAGGCACCGTCGAGGAGGGTGACGAGGTCTCGGGCTTCCGCGTCGTCGACCTCCCCGGCCACGCCCCCGGGCTGATCGGGCTGTTCCGCGAGTCGGACCGGCTCGCGCTGACGTCCGACTGCTTCTACACGCTCGATCCGCAGACGGGGATCAAGGGCCGCGCGCGGGTGCCGCATCCGGCGTTCAACATCTCCACCGACCAGGCCGCCGAGTCGATCGCCAAGCTCGCCGCGCTCGAGCCGTCGGCGGCGTGGGCCGGGCACGCCGACCCGGTCCGCGGCGATGTCGCATCCCAGCTCCGTCGAGCCGCGGCCGACGCTCCGCGCTGACGACGTGGGTCGGCGCCGGCGACAGAAGCCGGATGACTCGCGCGCCGCCGGTCAGCGAGGCGGGACGCCGAGCAGGCGAGGGCGCGAGAAGCTGCAAGCGCCCACCGTCGAGTACCGAGACGAGGAGGGCGACGTGCTCGTGCTGCGGGGATCGCTGACCCCGGGATCGCGGCGCGAATACGCCGCGACGCTCGCGGGCGGTCTCGATCGAGAGGACGCGTGGCAGCGTGCGACCGAGCTGTTGTTCGAGCGGCTCGCCGTCTCGTGGACGATCGCCGGGGTCGAGACGAGCCGCCAGAAGGAGCTGCTGGGCCGCTACCGGATCGCGTCGGGCGCCGAGCGCCGGTTCGTCCGCGATTCGCTGCGGCTCCACGTCGCGGAGAACTTCCCGGAGCTCGAGTCCCCGTGATCGACCCGGACGCCTTCGCCGCGCTCCTGTGCGACTGGTGCCTGCAGGTGCGCGAGCGCGACCAGGTGCTCGTCGTCTCGACCACGCTCGCCGAGCCTTTGATCCGCTCGATGCACCGAGCACTGCTCGAGCGGGGCGCCTGGCCGTTGCTCCGCACGTCATTCGGCAGTCTTCCGCGGGATTTCTATTCCCACGCGAACGACTGGCAGATCGATGCGTTCGCGCCGCTCGAGCTGGTCGAGGTCGAGAGCGCCGATGCGTTCGTGCGGATCGACGCGCCGGCCGACACGCAGGCGCTCGCTGGGATCGATCCGGCCAAGGTGCGACGTGCGACCCGCGCACGCGAGCCGATCCAGCAGGTGCGCCTATCGAAGCGGTGGTGCGGGACGATCTGGCCGACGGCCGCGCTCGCCAAGCAAGCGGGCATGGCGGAGGACGAGTACGTGGCGTTCGTGAACCGGGCGCTGTTCCTCGACCGGCCCCGGCCGGTGGCAGCGTGGGCCGAGCTCTCGGACCGCCAGCAGGCGCTCGTGGACCGGCTCGCGAGAACGCGGGAAATCCGGATCGAGGCCGACGGCACCGATCTGCGTCTGTCGGTCGCGGGGCGCACCTGGGTCAACTCCGACGGGCGCCGGAACATGCCCAGCGGCGAGGTGTTCACCGGGCCCCACGAGGACTCGGCCGAGGGCACGATCCGCTTCACGATCCCCTCCAACCGCCAGGGCGTCGAGGTCTCGGACGTCGAGTTGACGTTCTCGGGTGGCCGCGTCGTCGAGGCCCGCGCGGGCCGCGGCGAGCAGCACCTGACCTCGGCCCTGGAGACCGACGCCGGCGCTCGCTTCCTCGGCGAGCTCGGGATCGGCACGAACCAGGGGATCGACCGCGCCACCGGTTCGACGCTGCTCGACGAAAAGATCGCCGGGACGGTTCACCTGGCGCTCGGGCGCTCGTACCCCGAGACCGGTGGGCGCAACTCCTCGGCGCTCCACTGGGACCTGATCTGCGACCTCCGGGACGGCGGGCGCCTGACCGCCGACGGCGAGGAGATCGAGATTCCAGGGTCTTAGAGGCTGTCTCGGGACCCCTCGCGCACGCGGAGTCCCGAGACAACCCTTAACCAGCCGAACAAATCCCGGTGAGTACCGTCAAGGGCTAGATGCCGCGTCGCACCAAGATCGTCGCCACCATCGGCCCCGCATCGAGGGATCCAGAGACGCTCGCGCGGATGGTCGAGGCGGGGATGGACGTCGCGCGTCTGAACTTCTCTCACGGCAACCGGGAGATCCACGCCGAGAACGCCGAGCGGATCCGCCAGGCCGCGGGACGCGTCGGCCGACAGGTCGCGATCCTCCAGGACCTCCCGGGCCCGAAGATCCGGATCGGCCGGATCCGCGATGAGGTCGCGGAGCTGAAGCCGGGCGAGCAGCTCGTGCTCGCGTGCGGCAGCGACGACGTCGGCGACGAGCAGCGGATCTCGGTGAGCTGGGCTGGGCTCGCGAGCGCTGTGGACCCTGGGGACGTCATCTACCTCGCCGACGGCGCGATCCGGCTGCGCGTGAAGGGCGTGCGTGACGGCGACGGCGAGCTCGAGACGGCGGTCGAGATCGGCGGCTCGCTCGCCTCCCGGCAGGGGCTCAACATCCCCGGTTCGACCCGCGGGCTCGACGCGGTCCCCGAAGAGGATCTCGACATGCTCCGGTTCGGCGAATCGATCGGCGTCGACCTGGTCGCGCTGTCGTTCGTGCGCACCGCCGAGGACGTGACGAAGGTGCGTGAGCACACCCGGCTGCCGCTGGTCGCGAAGATCGAGAAGCCGCAGGCCGTCGACGCCGCCGAGGAGATCATCCGTGCGGCCGACTGCGTGATGGTCGCGCGCGGCGACCTCGGGATCGAGCTGCCGATCGAGGACGTCCCGATCCTCCAGAAGCGTCTGCTCGAGCAAGCCGGCCGGCTCGCGCGCCCGTCGATCACCGCGACCCAGATGCTCGACTCGATGGTCGCGTCGTCGCGGCCGACGCGGGCCGAGGTAGCCGACGTCGCGAACGCGATCCTCGACGGGACCGACGCAGTGATGCTCTCGCAGGAGACGGCGGTCGGCGCCTACCCCGTCGGCACCATCCAGATGATGGCCTCGATCGCCGAGCGCACCGAGCGCTCGGCGCCGTACCGCGCCTGGAACGAGTCGCGGGTCTCGCGCGACGCGCGCGACCCCGCCTATACGGTCGCGTACATGGCGTGCGCCGCGGCGCGCGAGCTCCACCTGGCGGCGCTGGTCGTGCCGACCCTGTCGGGTCGCTCGGCGCGGCTGATCTCCGCCCATCGTCCGAAGGTCCCGATCTACGTTTTGTCCCCCGGGCGCGAGACCGTTCGCCGCTGCAGCCTGATGTGGGGCGTGCAGGCGGCATCGATGCGGCGCCACGAGGTAACCGAGGCGCTGATCGCCGACGCCGCGAGGCGGGTGGTCGAGCTCGGGTGGGTGAAGCCCGGTGCGCGGGTCGGGATCACGGCCGGGCTGCCCAGCGGACGGCCGGGAACCACCAGCCTGATCCAGATCCAAAAGGTCTAACCACCCCACCTTGCGTCGCGGTGGCGCCAGGAGTACGGTGTGGCCCTCGGGGCCCGGGGTTGCGGAACCGAAGCCGCGGGGGGCGAAAGGTCAGCGGACGGAAACGTCGCCGGCGTAGAACGCCGCCTCCTGACGCCCGAGCTCCGTCGCCGGGTCGTCGCCGTAGAACCACTCTCGCGCGATCCGGTAGAAGTTTCCGCGCGCGTGGAGCTGCGAGAGGACCGCGAGCGTCAGCACCTCCATCCGCCTGCCGAAGATGTGATCCGGGGGCGCGGACTCGTGCCGCATCTGACCGAAGTACTGGGAGCGGGGATCGCTCATATCGATCAGAACCTGCGTCGCGTACTCGGGCGTCAGCTCGATGTACTCGTCGACCGTGTACCACGAGGTGGCCGCGCGGAAGTGCTCCAGCACCTTGTCGGGGTCGAACCGCTCGGGGTCGGGGAAGAACCCGCTCTCAGTTCCGAGCCGCATGATCTCCTCGGTGTTGCCTTCGATGACGGCACGCGTGACCGCGATCTCGAGCTCGACCGCGCCGGGTGGCATCCGCTTGAACAGGCCGAAGTCCAGGAACGCCATCCGGCCGTCCTCGAGCAGCTTCGAGTTCCCGGGATGGGGATCCCCCGAGAACTCGCGGTGGCGGTACAGACAGCCGAAGTAGAACCGAAACAGGATCTCGCCCATCCGGTCGCGGTCCGCCTGCGGGTAGCCCTTGAGCTCCTCGAAACCGGTGCCGTGGACGAAATCGGAGACCATCACGCGTTCGCGGGAGAGCGAGGTCACCACCTCCGGAACGACGATGAACGGGTGCCCGCGGAAGATCCGTGCGAGCGTGCGCTGGTTCGTCGCCTCGAGCTCGTAGTCGAGCTCCTCCTCGATCCGGTCGCGGATCTCCTTGCCGATCGCCTGCGGGTCCATCCCGGGGGCGATCCGCTTGAGCACGCGGAGGATCAGTCCGAGGTTCTGCATGTCGGCACGGACGGCGGCCGCGACGCCCGGGTACTGGACCTTGACCGCGACCTCGCGGCCGTCGTCACGCAGCCGCGCTCGGTAGACCTGGCCGATCGAAGCGGCGGCGATCGGCTCCTCGTCGAACTCCTCGAACACGTCCTTCAGCGGCTCCTCGAGCTCCTCCTCGATCACCTTGCGCATCTCCTTGAAGGAGACCGTCGGCGCCGCGTCGCGGAGCTTGCCGAGCTTGCGCTGGAACTCCTCGCGGTACTCCTCGGGAACGAGGCCGACGTCGAGGAACGACATCACCTGGCCGAGCTTCATCGCCGCGCCCTTCATGTGCCCGAGCGCGTCGACGATCTGCTCGGCGGCCTCAATGTGGCGGCGCTCGAGTGCCGCCTTCCGGCCCTCCTTGGTGCGCGCGACGTTGCCGACGTGGGTGCCCGCCTGCCGGATCGCCTGCCCCGCGGCCAGCCCCCCGATCTTCGCGGTGCGCCCCACGCGCGTGGTGGGGATCTTGTCCTTCGCCACTACCGATCCAATGCTAGCCCCGTTGGACCTGGGATCCGGGGACGATGTCGTCGGAGCCGTCGGGCCAGCGGACCCACGCCTTGCCGCCCCCGTCATAGTCGGTCGCCATCAGGATCAGCGTCGCCGGGTCGCCGAGCGCCGTGCATCGCTCCTCACCCTCGGGATCGACGCCGCGCCAGATCCGCACGAAGGGGTTGTGCTCGAACTCGTCGGCGACGGTCGTCGGGTCGGTGTGTCCCGGGTGGATCCTCGTCTCGGGCGGGAGCTTCAGGAGCTTGTCCATGATCGATGCTCCTGAGGTCGGCGAACGTCGTGTGGCCGGGCGCGCGGACGCCGCCGACGGAGCCCTTGAACAGCGTGTCGCCCGTGAATACGTCCGTTCCGCCGACGAGCAGCGACAGCATTCCGGCGGTGTGGCCGGGCGTGTGGATCGGCTTGATCTCGAGCGCCCCGCTCGAGATCGTGCTCCCGGGCTCCATCGTCCCGGTGGCGGCGGCGACCAGCTCGCGCTCGAGCGGGTGGATCAGCACCGGCGTCCCTGGGTGACGCTCGAGCACCCGGTCGATCTCGGAGACGTGGTCGTAGTGGTGGTGGGTCAGGAGCACGTGCGTCAGCTCGAAGCGCATCCGCTCGAGCACGGCCAGCAGCGGGTCCACGGGACCGCCCGCATCGATCATCACCGCGTGCGAGCCGAGCTCGTCCGCCACGAGGTACGTGTTCGACACGAAGTCGTCGTTCATCGAGCGCTCGATGATCATCGAGAGGTAGGGTAATCGCATGAGCCTGATCCACACCTGCTACCGCATCACCGACGTCGATCGCTCGGTCGCGTTCTACAACGCGCTCGGGTTCGACGAGATCGGCCGGATCCCGATCCGCGAGGAAGCAATCAACGTATTCATGGGCCTGCCCGACGACGGCCCCGAGCCGCGGCTCGAGCTGACCTACAACTTCGGCGTCGATTCCTACGACATCGGCACCGGCTACGGCCACATCGCCATCACCACCGGCGATATGGACGCCGCGCTGGCCAACCTGGAAGAGCAGGGAATCGAGCCCGAGCGACCGCCGTACACGATCCGCGAGGGCGGTCCGCGGTTGTGTTTCGTGCGCGACCCGGACGGCTACCGAATCGAGTTGATCGAACGGGGGTAACCTGAGGGCCGTGGCCCAGACGACCAAGATCGCCGCGCTGCTCGAGCGCCTGAGCCAGGGCGTCGCCGCGCACGACCGCGAGAACCCCGATCACCACACATGGGGGATCGGGATGGCGCACTTCGACATCGAGCGGCTCGGGCTCGAGGAGGGCGAGGAGATTCTGCCCGGGATCATGCTGCAGGCCGACGGCGGGATGACCGGTCAGTTCCGGATCCTGTGCGACGGTCTCCACGACGAGGGCGTCGAAGAGACCGAGGAAGAGGTCGTCGACGCGATCGCCGAGCAGGAGCTGGCCGAGCCCGTGTACGCGCCCGGCGAGGGCACGCCGCCGCCGCTGAAGCCCCCGCTGTAATCAATAAGAGGGCGGATCGATCCCGGCTCGCTCGGCGATCCGGACCACCAGCCGCGCGATCGTCGGGCACTCGATCCCGTGCCGCACGCCCGCGCGCAGCACCGACCCCGGGATCGCGTCGAGCTCCGGCGGCCGGCCGGCGGCGATGTCGCGCTGCATCGATGACCCAAGCTCGGCGTGGGCCTCGTCGAGCTCCGCGAGCCGCGCGGCGGGATCGATCCGGGCACCGTCGGCGTTTGCGACCGCGGCACCCTCCTCGATGCAACCGACCAGCGCCGCGCGCCACTCCGGGTCGCTGCGAATGAAGCCGACCTGGCGATCGGACGCGCTGGTCGTACACGCGAGCGCGTTCAGCCTGACCAGCTTCGACCACAGGATCTGCGCCTCGCTCGGGCCGATCTCGGCGGGAACCTCGGCGCGCTCGAGCATCGTCTTGACGCGTGCCAGGGGCTCGGCGAGCGAGGGGTCGTCGCTCGCGAGGTCCACCCGCAGAAACGGGCTGGTCTGAACGATCCGCCCGGGCTCCGGGCGGTCGGACTCGATCCGGATCGTCCCGGCGGCGACGCGCCCGGCGCCGAAGCGCTCGCGCAGCGCCGGCATGTGGTCGAGCCCGTTGAGAAGCGGGACGACGAGCTCGGGCTCAGACCGGATCCGCTCGAGCCCGGCGTCGAGTCCGGTGGATTTGGTCGCGACCACCAGTACGTCGACCGGCTCCTCGAGCGTCGCGAGCGCCCGTGGGCGAGCGGAGAAGTCCCCCAGCCGAACGCTCTGTACGGTCAGCCCGCCGCGGTTGATCGCATCCGCCGTCTCCTCGCGCGCGACGATCACGGCGTCGTCGCCGACGCGGTCCAGCGCGGCGGCGAGGAAGCCGCCCACTCCACCGGGTCCGAGGATGGCGGCGCGGGGCATGGCCGCGGAGCATATGCTGCTCGGATCATGCGCCTAGGCAGGTTCTGCGTGTGTGTGCTCGCATCGCTGCTGATGGCGGCTCCGGCGCTCGCGGACCGGCTCCCGTACAGGTCGCTCCCGAGCCTGCCGCGGTCCGTGACCTCGCCGCCGTTCGCCGCGGGCGCGCCATACACGCCGGTCGTCAAGAGCCTGATCTCGCAGCTCGAGCCGACGAAGGTGGTGACGCCGACGCAGCTGATGAACATCGTCCAGCTGCTGCACGGGACGACCAACTCGGACTGCACGACCGTCGGCTACAACGTCGCGCCGACGGGCACCAATCCTGCGATCTCGCCGCTCTGCTGGGCGGACGCGCTCGGGGTCAACACGACCTCGGGAGCGCAGGTGCGCCAGACGACCGCGCCGCCATTGCGGGTCGGGATGGCGTCCTCGTGGGATCCGTCGCTGCTGAACGCGTGGGGGCAGACCGAGGCGGCGGAGGCGCGGTGGCTTGGGGTGACCGGGCTGTATGCGCCCCAGGCCGACATCCTCCGGATCCCGAACTGGGGGCGCAACGGGACGATCTTCGGCGAGGACCCGTTCCAGGACGGGACCCTCGCCGCGGCCGAGGTCAACGGGATCCAGGGCAAGGGGCTGATGGCCCAGATCAAGCACTTCGCGATGTACGACGGACAGATCCTGCTGGTCGACACCGACATCCAGGACCAGGCCGCGCGCCAGCTGTTCCTGCAGCCGTACGAATACGGCACGTCGGGCAGCGGCGTACTTCCCCGTCCGGGGCAGGCGTCGTCGATGATGTGCTCTTACCAGCGGTTCGAGATCCACCCCGCCCCCGGGCATCCGGGTCGGTGCCGAGCGGGCTGGCGCCGGCCGGCGGCGCGCTGGCGTGCGACAACCAGATCAAGAACATCGTCGCCCACGACCAGTGGGCGTGGAACGGGTTCTTCGCGAGCGACTACGACCTCGCGATGGACTCGACCGTCCAGGCGATCGAGAGCGGCACCGATCAGGAGATGCCGACCTCGATCTGGTTCGGGCTGCCGCTGGTGACCGCGGTCCAGGCCGGGGTGGTTCCGCTGAAGACGTTCAACGACGCGCTCGCTCGGATCCTGTACGAGGAGGAGCGCTTCCACCTGCTCGGCCATCCCGACGCTAATTCGAACTACCTGAGTCCGTCGAACCCGACCGGCAAGGCCGGCTCGTTCGCGCTCACGCCGGCGATGAAGACCCACGACGCGGCCGTAACCGAGCGCGCCTCGGAGGAGGGGGCGGTGCTGCTCAAGAACGCCCGTCGCACGCTGCCGTTGAAACGGGCGGATTTCAAACGGGGCGTGCTCGTCGTCGGCGAGTCGGCTGAGTACATGCCGGCCGACCCCGGCACCGAGCAGGCGCTCGGCTTTCCCGATCGCGACGCGATCAGCCCACTGGAGCAGCTCCGCCAGCTCGCGCCCTCGTGCTTGCCGCGCGCTCGGCATCCAGCCTCGCCTAGAAGCGCGGCGCACGAGTCGTCAAGCTGCTCGAAGATCACGTATCTGCCGTACATGCCGGGGACCGCGCCGACGCCGGGTGACGGCGTCGCGGTGCCGCCGAGCGCGCTCTCGACCGATGGCGCCAAGGCCGGGACCGGGCTGCAGCGCTCCGCCGGAGCGGGTGCCCCGCGCGTCGACCCGACGCTCGACTTCACCTCGCTGTCGGGGCGCGGGCAGCTCGCGTTCGGCCAGACGTACACGTGGAAGGGCTACGTCAACGTGCCGAGCTCAGACGACTACACGTTCCACTTCCAGTTCAGCGTGCCGAGCTACTCGATCTCGAACGGCGGCGGGGCGCTCGGCAACGGTGGCGGCGGCGTCGTCGCGCCGTCGTGCACGGGCGCCGGCGCGCCTTCCTTCAGCTTCGCGAGCGCGAGCGGCGCCGGCCAGTCGATGAGCTCCGAGACGCTGAAGTCCTCGCCGAGCACGCCGGCCACGATCCCCACGAACCCGACGATGTCCGGGTGGACCGAGCGCGGCCTGGCCAACTGCGTGTACGAGGCCGGGTCGCTCAGCCCGGGGATGCACCAGATCCAGATCAGCTGGACCGCTCCCAGCTCGTTCAGCGACCCCTACCACCTGCGCGAGCCGGGCTCGCGCGCGCCGAGCTTCCGGTTTGCCTACTCGCGCGCGAACGCCGACGCGGCTGCCGCCGTCGCCGCGGCCCGGCGCTCGTCGAAGGTGATCGTGTTCGCCGACTGCACTTGCGTGACCGAGGACCAGGTCACCTCCCCGCCGGTCAACTCGTTCGATGCGCCGCAGGCGAACCTGATCCAGCAGATGGCCCAGGCCAACCGGAACGTCGTCGTCGTCTCGAACACCGACGTCGCGACGCTGATGCAGTGGCTCCCGCGGGTCGGCTCGGTGCTGCAGATGTGGTACCCCGGGAGCGAGGGCGGGACCTCGACCGCGCGGCTGTTGCTCGGGCTCGCGAACCCCGGGGGCCACCTGACGAGCACCTGGCCGGCGAACGTCAATGACACGATCTTCGGCTACGACGAGACCAAGCCGCTGTATCCAGGCGACAAGACCGGCACGCACCCCGAGCGGCTCTCGAGCACTCCGCCGATCAACTTCAGCGAGGGCCTGTTCGTTGGCTACCGGTTCTTCGACAAGGAGGGCCTCGCGCCGATGTTCCCGTTCGGGTGGGGGCTGTCGTACACGAGCTTTCGGTTCTCGAGGCTGCAGGTGCGGCGCGCCGGGACCGGCCTGAACGTGTCGTTCTCGATCAAGAACACGGACCGGCGCGCCGGCGATGACGTCGCCCAGGTGTACGTCGGCCAGGCGCCGAGCGTGCCCGCCGGCGTCCAGCAGGCCGTGCGGTCGCTGGCCGGGTTCGTCCGCGTCGTGCTGAAGCCGGGCCAGACGCGCCGGCTGACGATCCACGTCGGCCCGGGGTCCGGCGGCAACGGCTTCGGCGACCGCCGTGCCTTCCAGGACTGGAGCAGCGCGTCGCAGTCGTGGGCGACCGCCGGGGGCGCGAGACGCGTCTGGGTCGGCGACGCCGACACGCCGTCGCGGCTGAAGTTGACCAAGGTCGCCACGCCTTGACGTACTCGATCGTCGCCCGCGATCCCGATACCGGCGAGCTCGGCGTGGCGGTTCAGTCCCACTGGTTCTCGGTCGGCTCGATCGTCCCGTGGGCGCGGCCGGCCGTCGGTGCCGTCGCGACCCAGGCGAACGCGGAGGTCTCATACGGCCCGCGAGCGCTCGAGCTGCTCGCGGACGGCGCGAGCGCGGGCGACGCGCTGGAGCAGCTCGTGGCCGAGGACGACGCCGCGGCCACCCGGCAGGTCGCGGTTGTCGACTCGCGCGGCGAGGTCGCCGGACACACCGGCGGGCTCTGCATCCGGTTTGCCGGTGAGGCGATCGGCGAGGGCTTCAGCTGCCAGGCGAACATGATGGCGTCGGAGGGCGTCTGGCCCGCGATGGCTGACGCGTTCACGGCAGCCCGGGGAGGCTTGGCCGGGCGGCTGCTCGCCACGCTCGAGGCAGGCGAGCGCGCCGGGGGCGATGTACGCGGGCGGCAGTCGGCTGCGCTGCTCGTCGTCCCCGCCGAGGGTGAGACGTGGGCGGCCACCGTCTCGCTGCGGGTCGAGGACGACCCGGAGCCGCTACCGGAGCTGCGCCGCCTGTTGGTCCTGCACGAGGCCTACACGCTCGCGGCCGAGGGCGAGCGGCTGGCCGAGGAGCGGCGCTTCGAGGAGGCGGCGGAGCGGACGATGCGCGCGTGGGAGCTCGCGCCCGAGAATCCGGAGCTTCGGTTCTGGGCCGGGCTCGGGCTGGCGCAGGGCGGTTTGCTCGAGGCGGGCGTCGAGCAGGTGCGGCTGGCGATCGCCGCGCACCCCGGCTGGCGCGACCTGCTCGGGCGCCTCCCACCGGAGATGGCGCCCGCCGCGCCGACCGTGCTCGAGGCGCTCGGAACCGAGCGGGCGTGACGCTCCGGTACGGTTGCGCGCCGGATGAACGGCTCAGGTAACGAACGCGTAGTGATCGCTCCCGTGCGGGGGTTCGGCGACCTGCGCCGGTTCGTGTCGCTTCCCTACCGGCTCCACGCCGGCACTCCTTGGATCCCGCCACTCAAGCTCGAGCGGTACGTGTTCATGAGCCGTCGGCAGAACGCGTACTTCAGCCACGGCGAGGCGGAGTACTTCCTCGCGGCGCGCGGGGGCAGGGTCGTGGGTCGCGTCACCGCGCAGATCGACCACGCGTACAACGAGTTCCACAAGACCCGCGACGGGATGTTCGGGTTCCTCGAGTTCGAGGACGACCAGGAGGTGGTCGACGCGCTGATCGCAGCTGCCCAGGCGTGGCTGCGCGAGCGCGGATGCGACCGGATGCTCGGCCCGATGGACTTCCAGATGAACGACGAGAGTGGGATCCTGATCGAGGGCTTCGAGCTCGATCCGGTGATCAGGCAGCCCTGGCACCCGCCGTATTACCAGCGCCGGGTCGAGGCGACCGGGCTGACCAAGGCGATGGACCTGTACAGCTGGTGGCTCGACGTCGCGGACCGCAGCAAGGTGCTCCCGATCCTGCCGCAGGTCGCCGAGCGGGCGAAGGACCGGTACGGGATCACGATCCGCAAGATGTCGCGCCGGCACCTGCGCCGGGACATGGACGAGTTCGCGAAGGTCTACAACGCCGCCTGGTCGACCAACTGGGGATTCGTCCCGTATTCGTCAAAGGACCTCGACGATCTCGCCGAGACCTACCAGCTCGTGTTCGACCGCGACTGGTTCATGGTCGCGGAGATCGAGGGCGAGACGGTCGCGGCGGCGATCACGATCCCGGACATCAACCAGGTGCTGAAGAAGATGAAAGGGCGGGTGCTGCCGTTCGGCTGGTGGCACTACCTCCGGCGGCGGCGGATCATCCGCGGCGTGCGGGTCGGTTTCCTCGGGGTGCTCCCCGAGCATCAGCACACCGGAGCGGCCGCGCTGCTGTACATGGAGCACTACGACATGGCGGAGAAGCCGCCGCCGAAGTGGGGCGAAGCGGCCTGGATCCTCGAGAACAACAGCGCGATGAACCGCGGGCTCGAGGCGATGGGCGGCAAGATCGTCAAGCGCTACCGAGTGTACGAGCGGGCGCTCTAGGGCTGCCAGTTTCGCGTCACGGGTCCAGCAGCACGCCCGGATTCAACGCTCCCGCCGGGTCGACCGCCGCCTTGGCGCCTCGCAGCGCGTCGGCGAACGGGTCCGGGCGCTGGCGGTCGTACCACGGGCGGTGGTCGCGGCCGACCGCGTGGTGGTGGGTGATCGTGCCGCCCGGCGGCGAGCACCGCCTCCGACGCGGCCGCCTTGATCTCGCGCCCACTGCTCGAGCTCGGAGCCGCGGCGCGCCGGGGCGAGGATCGTGTAGTACGGGGCGGGGCCGTCGGGGTAGACGTGCGTGAACCGGCACGTGACGGTGCCGGCGCCGCAGACCTCGCTCGACGGCGGCGCGGGTCGACTCGAGCACCGACGCGTGGAACTCCGGGAACCGGTCCCAGGTGATCGCGGTCTCGAACGTCTCCGAGAGCACGCCGATCGCCACGAACGTGTCGCGCAGGTAGGGCGCGCGCAGGAACGCCTCGCGCCAGCTTCCGACTGCGCCGCCGCCCGAGTCGCCCTCGCCGCGACCGCGGCGCTCCCAGCTGCCCGCCGTGGTCGGCGCACAGCTCGAGCGCGAGCGACATCCACGGCTCGACGTCGTGCTCGGCCGACTCGAACCCGAGCACGAGCACCGCGTGCGAGCCGTCGCCGGCGCCGGTGACCGCGGCCTCCCGGGCGTCGATCAGCCGGCAGTTGGACGGGTACAGCCCCGACTGCGACAGCGCTCGCACCGCGTCGGCGCCGCGGTCGAACTGCGCGAAGGACGCACGCCGGCCGAGGCCCGCTGCGTCGGCCGCGGCCGGACCCGGACCCACGCTTCGGTGATCAGCCCGAGGATCCCCTCGGAGCCGATCAGCAGCCGGTCCGGGGAGACGCCCGGCGCCCGAGCCCGGCAGCCGACGGGACTCCCAGACGCCACGCGGGGTGATCGCGCGGACCGACTCGACCAGCTCGTCGATGTGCGTGTAGAGCGTGGCGAAGTGGCCGCCCGAGCGGGTCGCGATCCAGCCGCCGAGCGTCGAGAACTCGAACGACTGGGGGAAGTGGCGCAGCGTCAGCCCGTGCTCGGCGAGCTGGCGCTCGAGCTCCGGGCCGAGCGCCCCGCCCTGGATCCGCGCCGCGCTCGAGACCGGGTCGACGTCGAGCACCCGGTCGAGTCCCTTGAGGTCGATCGTGACGACCCCCGCGTAGCCCGTCGCGGGACCGCCGCCTCGACGCCGCCGGCGACGCTCGTGCCGCCACCGAAGGGGATCGCTGCGGCGCCCGAGGAGACCGCCCAGTCGAGCACCGCCTCGACCTCTGGCTCGTCGCGGGGATGGGCGACGACATCGGGTGGGTGCTCGAACGAGCCGCGAAACGCACGGACGACGTCGCGGTAAGCGCGGCCGTAGGCGTGGAGCGCGCGGTCGTAGGGGTCGACCGAGCAGATTGCGGCGAGCGAGGCGGGCGGCTCGAGCCGCGGAGCCGGCAGCTCGACGTCGTCGAGCGCGACCGGCTGCTCCGGCTCCTTGCTGCCAAACCCGAGACGGTCGGTCAGGAACGCGGCCCCGTCGCGCAGCTCCTGCGGCGAGGGCTGCTCGTCCTCGTACCCCCACCCCCAATGCTTGAGCCGCCGCTGCACGGGCGGCCAGCCTACCCGGGTACCGTTCGCGGGGTGCCCCAGCCACCAGGAATCCTCGCCCGCGGACCGTGGGACCCGAATGCGATCCAGGCACGGTGGCGTCCGGATGAATTCGAGCCGCCCCGGTCGGCCACCGAGGCGGCCGACGTCGCGCTTGACGCGCTTCGCCGCCGCGGCTCACCGTCGCACGACGGGCTCGCGGCGAGGATGGTCGACTTCGAGGTTCGGCCGGAGGGGCTTAGCCTCGATCTGCAGCCCGCTCGGTGGGCGCTGCGGCTGCTGCCCCAAGGCGCGGCGCAGAGCCTCTCGATCCTGTGCCTTGTGCGTCGAGCCGACGGGTCGTGGCTGGCAGGCCGGCGGGCCGCGTGGCTCGCGTCGTGGGCCGGCCGCTGGGCGCTTGGCGCCGGTGGCTCCGTGGAGGTCGACGAGAACCCGGCCAACGCGATGGCGC
The DNA here is from genome assembly GCA_963770735.1 of uncultured Solirubrobacterales bacterium. Taxonomy (GTDB): domain Bacteria; phylum Actinomycetota; class Thermoleophilia; order Solirubrobacterales; family Solirubrobacteraceae; genus Palsa-465. The sequence continues at coordinate 284,103 of CAVYRB010000006.1, forward strand.
GCGAGCTCAGCGAGGAGTGGTCGGTTGAACCCGAGCGCCTGGTGGTCGAGGCTCTCGTGCGGCTCCCGAGCGAGCTGGTGCTGCTCGTCGGCCAGGCTTGGCTCAGCGATGGCGCGAGCGTGTCGCCCGATGAGGAACACGACGAGTTCGCGTGGTGGCCGGCCGACGTCACGCGGTGGCCGGAGCACGCGGATGAGCCGCTGCGCCGCATGGCCGCCCTGCTGTCCGGCTCCTAGAGGTGTTCACACGGCTGGTCACGTTCCGGCGACTCGAGGTCGTGTCGTTCATCCATTCCGGTGTGTATCTGGCACTGCTCCTGTGCGCGTTCGCACTCGGCAAGCCGGAGCCGGCGACGTTCATTCTCGGGCTCGGGCACGGCCTGCTCTGGATCGCGATGTCGCTCGTCTGCATCGCGGCCGCGAGATACCGGATCATCCCGTTCTGGCTGGCGCTCGTGATCGCGGTGCTGGGGGGCCTCGGGCCGTTCGCGGGGACGATCGGATTCCTGATCGAAAGTCACCGAAGGGCCCACGGAACGTCGCCCGTCAGTAGATACAGTTGAAGCCGATGGCTGTTGACAGCGGCACGGTCCAGGTCGTGATGCCGGCGATGGGCGACTCGGTCGCCGAAGGCACGGTGCTCGAGTGGCACAAGGGCGTCGGCGACCACGTCGAGGTCGACGAGACGCTGGTCGAGATCTCGACCGACAAGGTCGACGCGGAAGTGCCCTCCCCGGTCTCGGGCACGATCACGAAGATCGTCGCCGGCGAGGGGGACACGATCGCCGTCGGCGCGGTTCTCGCCGAGATCTCGTCGGCTGACGGGGCAGGGGTCACGAATGGCGATAACCCCACGTCCGCCGAGGCGCCTCCCGCGACCCCGGAGCAGGCCGTCGCCGGTGCGGTGACCGAGGCCGAGAGCACCGCCGCCTCCGAGGCCGCGAGCGGTCAGACGATCGACATCGTCACTCCGACCGGCGGGGAATCCGTCACCGAGGGCACGATCCTCGAGTGGACCGTGAAAGTCGGGGACCAGGTTCGCGAGGGCGACACCGTCGTCGAGATCTCTACGGACAAGGTGGACATGGAGTTGCCGGCTCCGGTTTCCGGGACTATTTCCGAGATCCTGTTCGACGAGGGCGACACCGTCACCGTTGGGCAGGTCATCGCCCGCATGTCGCCCGCCGGACACTGGCGTCGTGGCTGCGCGCGCTGAGGCGAAGGGCTTAAGTGAGGATGGGGCCTCGCGAGCAGCCACGACGCCAGGGACCGGCGTGCAGGCTTCTGGCACCGACGGGGCCAACGCTTCGCCGGTCGCCCGGCGCATAGCCGCGTCCGAGGGCGTGGACCTCGGCGGCGTTCAGGGCAGCGCCCGCGGGGGTCGGATCACGAAGCAGGATGTGCTTGAAGCAGCAAGTGGGAACGGCGCGGCCGCCGCTGCCCGCGCCGCTCCGGCCGCCGGAGCAACCCCCCTCAAGGGTGCCGCGGCGGTGCTTGCCCGCTACATGGACGAGAGCCGGAGCGTGCCGACCGCGACGTCCTTCCGCACGACGACGGTTACGGAGCTCGCGGCTCGCCGGGCGCAGCTGAAGGAGGCTGGGCATCGGGTTTCGTTCACGCATCTGATCGCGTACGCGATCGCGCGCGTTGCGACGGATGAGATGCCGCAGATGGCCCACCACTTCGCCGAGGCCGACGGCAAGCCGCAGCGGATCGATGACGGCGCGGTCAACCTTGGGCTCGCGGTCGACGTCGAGCGCAAGGACGGCACCCGGACGCTGATGGTGCCGGTGATCCGCGACGCCGGGCGCAAGAGCTTCCCGGAGTTCCTCGAGGCGTACAACGAGCTCGTCGACAAGGCGCGGACCAACACGCTGACAGCGGACGACTTGACCGGCGGCAACATCTCCCTCACCAACCCCGGCGGGCTCGGCACGGTCGCGAGCGTCCCGCGGCTGATGACCGGGCAGGGCACGATCGTCGCGACGGGGTCGATCGGGTATCCGGTCGGGATCGAGCGGATCGGTGAGGCGATCGGCGCCGAGAAGGTCATGACGATGACCTCGACCTACGACCACCGGATCATCCAGGGCGCCGAGTCGGGCCGGTTCCTGGCGCGGATCGAGGCTCTGCTCCACGGCGAGGAGGGCTTCTACGAGCGCGTGTTCGGCGACCTGCAGGCGGCGCTCCCGGCGCTGCCGCCGCCGCCCGCCCCGCAGACTGTTGCGGCGCCCGCTGCCGCTCCGGCCGCCGCCCAGGCGCCCGCGATCACGGAGCCGGACGAGGAATTCCTCCAAGCGGTCCAGGCCGCGACCTCGCTGCTGAAGGCCCACCGCACGCACGGCCACCTCGCGGCGAAGCTCGACCCGCTCGGTCGCGAGCCCGAGGGCGACCCGGCGCTCGACCCGGAGCCACTCAATCTGTCCCCCGAGCTGATGGCGAAGATCCCGTCGCGGATCCTGCGGATGTGGGTGCCCGGCGAGACGCTGGCCGAGTCGCTGCCGTACCTGCGCGAGACCTACTGCGGGCCGATCGCGTACGAGATCGAGCACATCGGCTCGCACCGCCAGCGGCTGTGGCTGCGCGAGGCGATCGAGGGCGGACGGTTCCGGACGCCGCTCTCCCCCGATGAGCAGAAGGCGCTGCTCAAGCGGCTGACCGAGGTCGACGCGCTCGAGCGGTTCATGCACAAGGCGTACCTGGGCCAGAAGCAGTTCTCCGTCGAGGGCCTCGACATGACCGTGCCGATGCTCGACGAGCTGATCCAGATGTCCGCCGCGCAGGGCGCCCGCGAGGTCGTGCTGGGGATGGCCCACCGCGGCCGGTTGAACGTGCTCGCCCACAACCTCGGGCGACCGTACGACACGATCTTCGCCGAGTTCGAGGGCGCCTCCACGCTCGAGCCGATCACGACGATCCCGCAGGGCGGCACCGGCGACGTCAAGTACCACCACGGGGCCCAGGGCTCCTACCAGCTCCCGAGCGGCGAGTCGATCATCGTCCGGCTCGAATCCAACCCGAGCCACCTCGAGTACGTGGACCCGGTGGTCGAGGGCGCGACCCGCGCCGCGCAGACGACCCGCCAGGGGCCGCACGTACACCGTGACACGAACGCCGCGATCCCGGTCCTGCTGCACGGCGACGCCGCCTTCCCCGGGCAGGGGGTCGTCGCCGAGACGCTCAATCTCCAGGCGATCGACGGCTACACGACCGGCGGCACCGTCCACCTGATCCAGAACAACCAGGTCGGGTTCACGACGAACGCCGACGACGCCCGCTCCACGACCTGGGCGTCGGACCTCGCGAAGGGCTTCGACGTGCCGATCATCCACGTCAACGCCGACGATGTCGCCGCGTGCATCTCGGCGGTCCGGCTCGCGTTCTCGTTCCGCCAGGAGTTCGGGCACGACGTGCTGATCGACCTGATCGGCTACCGCCGCTTCGGCCACAACGAGGCCGACGAGCCGGCCTACACGCAGCCGTCGATGTACCAGGTGATCAAGAAGCACCCGCCGGTGCGCGAGCTGTTCGCCCGCCAGCTGATCGAGCAGGGCGTCGTGACTGAGCAGGAGTCGACCGAGATGACCGACGCCGTCTGGTCGGAGCTGAGCGACGCGCACGAGACGCTCAAGCAGCGGGTCGCGGCCGCGCGCGACGTCGAGCCGCAGACGGGCGAGTACGAGCTCGACCGCACGCCGTCGCCAGAGGTCAAGACCGCGGTCGGGGACGAGCGGCTCCGGGTCCTGGGCGAGGAGCTCCTGACCGCCCCGGACGGGTTCATGATCCACCCGAAGCTCGCCAAGCAGCTCGAGCAGCGGCGTGAGGCGGTTCACCACCCCGACGGGAAGATTCTGTGGGCGCAGGCGGAGGCGCTGGCGTTCGCCTCGCTGCTGACCGAGGGGATCCCGATCCGCCTGACCGGCCAGGACACCGAGCGCGGCACCTTCAGCCAGCGCCACCTGGTCCTGCACGACGCCAAGACCGGGCAGGAGTACTCGCCGATCCAGCACCTCCCGGGCGCGCTCGCGCCGATGGAGCTCCACAACAGCCCGCTGTCCGAGGCGGCGTGCGTCGGGTTCGAGTACGGCTACTCGCAGGAGGCGCCCGAGACGCTCGTCCTGTGGGAGGCCCAGTTCGGCGACTTCCTCAACGGCGCGCAGGTGATCGTCGACCAGTTCATCGTCTCCGGCCTGGCGAAGTGGGGCCAGACCTCCCGCCTGACGCTGCTGCTGCCCCACGGCTACGAGGGGTCGGGGCCCGAGCACTCCTCGGCGCGGATCGAGCGGTTCCTGCAACTTGCCGCCGAGGGGAACATCCGCATCGCAAACCCGACCACGCCCGCGCAGTACTTCCATCTGCTCCGCCGTCAGGCGCGGATCGCCAAGCAGCGCCCGCTGGTGATCTTCACGCCGAAGAGCCTGCTCCGTCACCCGCAGGCGACGAGCCGGCTCGATCAGCTGACCGACGGACGCTTCGAGCCGGTGCTCGGCGAGCCGGGGATCGATCCGGCGGTCGTCAGTCGCCTGATCCTGTGCAGCGGCAAGATCTACTACGACCTGATCGGGCATCAGGCGCACGCGAAGAACCCGCAGGTCGCGGTCGGCCGCGTGGAGCTGCTGTACCCGTTCCCGCAGGCGGAGATCCTCGAGCTCGTCTCGTCCTACCCGAACCTCCACGAGGTCGTCTGGGTGCAGGAGGAGCCTCGGAACATGGGCGCACGAGCGCACATGTCGCCGCGGCTGATGCAGATCCTCCCCGAGCAGCTGCAGTTCGGGTACATCGGCCGTCCCGAGCGAGCGTCTCCGGGCGAGGGCTATCCGATCGCGCACGCACTCGAGCAGGATCGGATCCTGTTGACGGCGCTAAGCGTCGAGGCGCCGGTCTCACAGTTCCCCCGCCAGCTTCCGGGCGAGCGCTGAGCGTGGATTGGCGCGGGGCAGCCCGGCGCGCTACTGTCCGCGACCGGATGCTTGTGGGGCGATTGAGGAAGGGGGGCCTGGCGACGGGCCTCGTGTGCGCGGTCGCGGCGGTGGCCGTCGCCGGCTGCGGCTCGAGCTCGAGCTCGAGCAGCGCGAGCTCGAATCAGGTGATCCGCGCGGCGTACCTCTCGACGAACACGTCTGGCTACCAGATGAAGTTCAACCTGCAGCTGAGCTCGGCGTCGCTGCCCAACCCGATCACCGCCACGGGGACGGGCGCGTTCAACACGCACGAGCGCAGCGGCTCGGTGGCGCTCGATATGGACCTCGGCTCGAGCCCGCAGATCACGCAGGTCCTGGGGTCGAGCACGCTGCACATCGAAGAGGTGCTCGATCGCGGGACGATCTACGTGAAGTTCCCCGACGCGCTCGTCAGCAAGATCCCGACCCTGAACGGCAAGCCGTGGCTGAAGGTAGACCTCGCCAAGGCGGCCGCGAGCGCGGGCGTCCCCGGGATCTCATCGCTGGTCAACAGCCCGACCTCGAGCGACCCAAGCCAGTTCCTCCAGTACCTGCGGGCGGCCGGCACGATCTCGCAGGACGGCACAGAGGTCGTGAACGGCATCCAGACGACCCGCTACAAGGCGACGATCAGCCTCGACAAGGTTCCCAACGTGGTACCGCCCGCCAACCGCCAGGCCGCCCAGGCCGCGATCCAGGGGATCGAGAAGGTAACGAACCTCCATCAGATCCCGGTCGTCGCGTGGATCGACGGTCACAATCTGGTGCGCAGGATCCGGGTGTCGTTCAACGAGAACGTTCCCAGCGGCGGCACCGTGGACTCGACGGTGACGGTCGACATCGTCAAGTACGGCCCGCAGGCGCCCCCGACGATCCCGCCGGCCGATCAGGTCAGCGACATCAGTTCGCTCACCGGCGCCGCCGCCGGCTCGAGTGGGTCCGCCAGCTCGGGCAGCTCGGGGATCACAAGCCTCGGGTCCTCCGGCGGTTGAGCGGCCGATTGCGGCTGCCCCCGCGATCGGTCCCGGTCTGACACCCTTAGCTCATCCCCCGCTTCCGTAGAGAAGGCTCCAGCAGGGACACAGCGCGACGCCATCTCGCGCCGACGTTCGGCGTCCAGGACATGGCGATCGATCTGGGCACCGCGAACACGCTCGTGTACGTCGGCGGCAAGGGGATCGTGGTGTCCGAGCCTTCGGTCGTCGCCTCCGACACCGACACCGGCACCGTGCACGCCGTCGGCGCCGACGCCGAGCGGATGATCGGCCGCACGCCCGCGACGATCGCGGCCACTCGCCCTCTGCGGCACGGCGTGATCGCCGACTTCGACGTCACCGAGCAGATGCTCCGGTACTTCATCCGCAAGGTGATCGACCGGCGGACGGCACACCCGCGGCTGATCGTCTGCGCCCCTTCGGGCGTCACGGAGGTCGAGAAGCGGGCCGTCGAGGAGGCCTCGCTCGCCGCCGGCGCTCGGCGCGTCCACCTGATCGAGGAGCCGATCGCGGCCGCGATCGGAGCGGGGATCGCGATCGAAGAGCCGATCGGCCGGATGGTCGTCGACGTCGGCGGCGGCACCAGCGAGATGGCCGTGATCTCGCTCGGCGGGATCGTGGTGTTCCGTTCGGTCCGGGTCGGCGGATACGAGATGGACGACGCGATCGCGAGCTATCTGCGCTCCGAGCACCAGCTGGCGATCGGCTCGCAGACCGCGGAGCGGATCAAGATCGCGATCGGCTCGGCGATCCCGCACAATCCCGAGACCACGATGCAGGTCCGCGGGCGCCACCTGCTGACCGGCCTGCCGACCGCGGTCGAGCTGTCGTCCGGCGAGGTTCGCGCCGCGATCGCCGGCCCGCTCAACGAGGTCCTCGGCGCCGTCAGGAGCACACTCGAGGAGACGCCTCCGGAGCTCGCCTCAGACATAGCCCGCGACGGGATCCTGCTGGCCGGGGGCGGCACCCTGATCCGTGGCTTCCGGGAGCGCGTCGCGAACGAGACGGGGATGCCGGTGTTCTCGGCCGAGTCCCCGCTCACGTGCGTCGCCTATGGCTCAGGCCAGGCGCTCGACCATCTCGACAAGCTCGCCCGGAACAGCGGGTACCGCCGCCCCACGCTGACGCCCGACTGGCGGACGATGTAGCCGGCGGCGCAGCGCCGCCGGGGCGGCGGCGAGCGCGCACGCGGCGGAGAGGATCAGGAACGGGTCGATCGGCTCACGAAAACGCGGCGTCTCCGCGTTGACGAGCACGACGGTCAGCCACAGCAGGAGCGGGACCGCCCACACCCACGGCGGCGCCGCGCGGACGCGGTGCGTGAACGCCCCGACGAGCGCCAGCGCGCACAGGATCCAGAAGCAGATCACGCCGGCGTCGGCCATCCCGCGAGGGAGGCTCTGCGCTTGGGCCGACGCCCGCCACGCGGACTCTCCCTCGAGCTCGAGCAGCCGCAGGCTGTTGTGGTAGCCGGCCACGAGCGGCGACAGCGGGTGATCGCCGATGTAGTGGAACGCTTGGCTCTGCAGGCGCGAGGACAGCTCCGGCTCGGTCAGCCGGCTCCCCTGCGTGATCAGCTGTCGCTCGCCGGGGATCCCGTAGAAGATCCGCCACTTGTACGGAACCGGGCTGTTGGCCGCCGAAGCGGAGTTGTAGGTCCCTCTGAGCGTGATCCCGGTCTCGTCGGTTATGAGGATGAATCGGTGCATGACGACCGCGTCGCGCACGATCCACGGGCTGATCGTCAGCACCGTCGCCGCCGCGAGCAAGGTGGGCGCCCGCCAGCCGCGCCGGGCGTGCCACGCGGCGAACGCGAGTGGCAGGATCACGACCAGGCCGTTGACGTGCGTCAGCGTCGCAAGCCCGGTCAGCACGCCGGTCGCGGCGATCCAGCGGTACGGGTGCGCTGCGCGGCGGGCTCGGAGCGCCGTCCACACGGCTGCCAGGATCAGCAGCGTCATCAGGTTCTCCGCGACAAGCGCCGCCGACAGCTCGACGAACACCGGATAGAAGGCCGCGAGTGCGAGTGCGATCAGTGCGATCGTCTCGCCGAACAGCTCGAGCGCGACCAGCCCGACGAGCCCAACCGTCAACGTGCCGAGCACTGCCTGTGAGATCCGGGCCGGTTGGATCGACCCTCCGCGGCGGCCGGTGTTGCCCCCGATCAGGTCGACGGCCGCGAGCAGATACGGGTACGCCGGCGGAAAATACGCGCTCGGTCCGATCGTCCCGCCGGCGCCGCCACCGGGCCGCCGGATCGTCGAATAGTCGCCGGTGTGCGCGATCTGGCTCGCGAGCGTCAGGTACGAGCCGGCGTCGTTGCGCGGGCGGTAGGAGGTGAGCTCCACCTCGGCGATGCGGACCGCGAGCGCTGCGATCAGCAGCGCCGCCACGATCAGTGAGGTGCGGGTCGGCCGCCGTCGGCCCATCTGGCCGCGGAGGTTATGTCAGGCGGCGGCGCTGACCTCTGCGGCCGAACCGGCCGGAACCCTGGCGTCGTCGCCGCGGCGGAACTGGAGCGCGCCGTCCTCGAGCGGGCTGCGGCGCAGGCTGCGAATGTCGAGCGCGTAGTTCTGATACAGGCGCCACGGCGCCTTCGAGCCCTGCTTCGGGAACTTGTCGATCGAGCGCTGGACGTAGCCCGAGGAGAAGTCGATCATCGGCTGCGGCGTGACCGATGGGTCGTGGTTCTCGGGGACGCACTCCGTGTAGCCGTGCTGGTCCATGTGGTTGAGCAGGCGGCACACGTACTCGTGGGTAAGGTCGCACTTCAGCGTCCACGATGCGTTCGTATATCCGAGCGCGAACGCGGCGTTGGGGACGCCGGTCGCCATCATCCCGCGGTAGGTCATCGTGTTGGCGAAGTCGACCTCCTCGCCGTCGACGGCGACCGACAGGCCGCCGAGCAGCAGCATGTTGAGGCCGGTGGCGGTGACGATCACATCGGCCTCGAGCTCGCCCCCGGAGCCGAGCACGATCCCGTTCTCGGTGAACGACTTGATCGTGTCGGTCACGACCGACGCGTCGCCGCGGCCGAGCGCCTCGAACAGGTCCGAGTCGGGCACCAGGCAAAGGCGCTGGTCCCACGGGTTGTAGCGGGGCCGGAAGTGCGTGTCGACGTCGTAGCCCGGCGGGAGCTGGCGCTGGACGCCCTTGCGGAGGATCGCCTTCATCAGCTTCGGGCGCCGTCGGCTCAGCTGGAAGCTCAGCATCGTCAACGCGACGTTCTTCCAGCGGATCACGGAGTACGCGAGCTTCGGGGGCAGAACCCTGCGCGCGACTCGCGCGATCGGGTCCTCGGCGGGCAGCGACACGACGTAGCTCGGCGAGCGCTGGAGCATCGTCACGTGGGCGGCCTTGCGCGCGAGCGCGGGCACGAGCGTGACCGCGGTCGCGCCGCTGCCGATCACGACCACCCGCTTGCCCTCGTAGTCGACGTCGTCGGTCCAGAACTGCGGGTGCACGATCCGCCCCTTGAAGTTCTCGGCGCCCTCGAACTCGGGCGTGTAGCCCTCGTCGTAGCGGTAGTAGCCGCTGCACATCAGCACGAAGCCCGCGGTCATCTGGAAGGTCTCGCCGGTGTCGGTGCGCTCGATGGTCACGGTCCAGCGCTGGCCGGCCGTTGACCACTCCGCGCGGGCCGCGCGGTGGTTGAAGCGGATCTTCCGGTCGATGCCGTTCTCGGCCGCGGTCTCCTTGACGTACTCGAGGATGTCGTGGCCGTCGGCGATCGACTTGTCGCTCGTCCAAGGCTTGAACGAGTAGCCGAGCGTGTACATATCCGAGTCAGAGCGGATCCCGGGGTAGCGGAACAGATCCCAGGTGCCGCCGATCCGGTCGCGCGACTCGAGAATCGCGTAGCTCTTGTTCGGCGCGGCGGTCTGCAGGTGGTAGCCGGCGCCGATGCCCGAGAGGCCCGCGCCGACAACGAGCACGTCGACGTGCTCGAGTGCCTGATCTGTCGTCACCGTCGCCACGATGACTAAATGCTACACCACTGAAGCTTTTGTGCGCCGGTCGCCTCAGTGGATCCCGACGATTGCCGCGCAGTCCCAGTTCGAGACGCCCGCGCCGCCGTTGTAGATCCGGCTCGCGACGGCATCCTGCTCGGCCTTGCTGGCGAGGTACGCCGCCGGCCCGGTGCCGCCGAATCCCGCCCAGGTGCTGGGGATGATCTGGTAGTAGCCGGACGCGCCCGCGCTGTTCGGCGGCAGGTTCTGGCCGCCGGACTCACAGAGGACGATCGGGTACGGGATCGCCCATCCGCCCGACGGGCCGAGCGCCGATCCGACCCCGGGGCCGGAGCCGGAGCTGGCGCTGCTCTGCGACTGCTGCGCCTGGGCGGCGGCCGCCGCCTGCTGGGCCTCGATGTGCGAGATCGAGGACTGGAGCTGCCGGCCGCGCGCCCGGCTCGAGTCGAGCGCTTCCTGCTGGATCGCCTGCGCCTGTTTGAGCGTGTCCTGCTTAGAGACGAGCAGCGACTGCATCCCGGCGAGCGCCCGGGCGCGAATCGCTTCGTCGGCGGTGATCTGGCGGTCCTTGGCCTCGAGCGCCGCCATCCGCTTGGCCGCCGCATCCGCGCGCGCCTTCGCAACGCGCGTGACTCGGATGATGCCCTGCTGGTGGCCCTCGGCGCTCTTCAAGAACGTGATGCGCTCGAGCAGGTCGTTGAACCCGTGGGACTCGAGCACGACGCTGACGAGGTCGGGCTGGTCGGACTCGTAGCTCGATACGAGCTGGTTCGATAGCGCGGTGCGCGCGCGTGCGAGGCGCGCCCGCAGCAGGATCAGCAGCTGACGCTCGCGCTTCAGCGCGATCTGAGCCGCCGCGAGCTGGGAACGGTCGTCGGCGAGCTCCGACTCCACCGCGGCCTCGCGGCTCTGGACGAGCGAGATCTGGCTATCGAGCGAGCTGACCAGCTTGTTCAGGCCGCCGAGGCTGTCCTGGAGATGCTGCTGCCTCGCGCGCTGGTTGGAGAGCTGCGACTGGAGCTGTCCGAGACTCGGGTCGGCGCTCGACCTCGCGGGCATCGCCGCCAGACCCGCGAGGACGGCGATCGTCATCGCGGCCGTGGCCGCGCGTCGCCATGGGGCTCTGCGCCGGAGTTGCGTCGTCATGTTCGTACGCCTGCGGGGTTAGCTGTCGGGCTCGCGCGCTCGGCGCTACGCCGCCAGCAGGCGGCGATTCGCCCCGGAGGCAACCTGTGGGTCCCCCGCTCTCCCGGGTATCGGCGGGAGATTAAGCGGCCGCGACACTATCAACCGGCCCCCGCCCGCAGTCCGTATGCAATATCTCGTGCATATCCTCCGCGTGGTGCAGATCGACCGTGCGCGCCAGATCATCGATCGCGTCCGCGCGACCCCTCCGGGATTCGTCCGAACCTACGGCGATGTCTCCCCGGGAGCGCCGCGGTTCGCCGGGACGGTGCTGCACGGCTGCGGCGACCGTGGCGTGCCGTGGCACCGGATTGTGCGGGCCGATGGGTCCCTCGCCAAGGGCGACCGCCAGCGGGCGCTGCTCGAGGCCGAGGGCGTGCCGTTCCGGCGCGACCGGGTCGACATGCGGGTCGCCCGGCTCCCTGACCTCTGATGTGGGCTCAGCGCGAGATCTCGCTGGCCCCGCGCCCGCGCGGCTTTCACCTGATCACCAGCGAGGTGGTCGAGGCGCTGCCAGAGCTCGGTGAGCTTCGAGTCGGGCTCCTGCACGTGCTGATCAGACACACATCCGCGTCGCTCGCGCTCAACGAGAACGCCTCCCCGGACGTCCGTCGAGACTTCGAGTCGTGGTCCGATCAGGCGGTTCCGGAGCGGGCCTCCTACTGGACGCACACGCTCGAGGGCGACGACGACATGCCCGCACACATCAAGGCGGCGCTGTTCGGCCCGACGCTGACATTGCCGGTGTCGCGGGGCCGGCTCGCGCTCGGGACCTGGCAGGGGATCTATCTGTGCGAGCACCGCCACCACGGCGGGAGCAGGTCGCTGGTGCTGACTGCCTGGGGGGAGTCGGGCTAGACCGCTCAGCCGCCGACGTTGGGGAGCGAGGGTGGCTTGATGTTCGTCACCGTCGAGACGACGCTCTGCACCGTGCTCGGCGCGTTCGAGACGACGCTCTGCGCGGCCGAGGTGACCTGCTGCACCGGCGACTGCGAGGGCGATCCGCCGCTGCCGGAGCTCGTCGGCTGCGGGGAGGAGCCGGAGCTCTCGCCGCCGCTCGGCGCGGTCTGGGTCGACGTCGGCGTGGTCGACGGGTGGCTCGCCGGAGCGGGGGACGAGTGCGACGTCGAGCGGGGCGGAGGAGTCGACGACGGAGCGCTCGAGGCCGGGGCCGAGGGGCCTGCGCTCGAGGTCGAGATGCTCGAGCCGGACCTCGCTGAGGGCGTCGCGGGCCCGGTCGCGGTCGCCGTGGCCGTCGCGGGACTCGCCGCCGGCGGTGACGTTCCCGCGACGGGCGTGAGTTGGTACCCGGCCGATGACCCGGAGCCGTTCGGCGCGGGCTGGGCGGTGTAATTCTGCTTGACCACGTGCGCGCCGTGTGTGCGCGCCCGCGAGCTCTTCGCGATCGCCGCCGGCTGCGGGCCGTTCGTGGCCGTCCCGATCAGCGCGTCCGCGACCAGCGCGCACGTGGCCGCGACGATCGCGGTCCCGAGCACGCTCGCAGGGCGCGAGAGCGCCGGCCGCAGCCGGGGGGCCCGGCGCGTGAGACGCTGCCGCTTCGGCCGGGGCGGGGTGCTCGCCGGAGTGGAGCCGTCCGGCTCCCAGCTGGTGTGCGGCTGTGTCGAAGAGGTCTCGGGCGCGGAAACGGCGGTCACCGGCTCAGGGGCCCAGCTGACGGGGGTCGGGGTGCTCGCGCCGGGGTCCGTCTGGTCCGCGTGGCGTTCGGTCGTCAATTCGATCGGGAGCCACGGAGTGGCCGACCGCGGTGGCGCGGCCGCGACGGGCTCGACGGACGTCGGGACCAGCGGCTGCGGGCCGACCGGCATCGGATCGGATTCGACGGGGCGCGGTTCGACGGCCGGTTCCGGCGCTCGGTACTGCCTCACGACCGGCCGTCGCTGCCTTGCCTCCAACTCGGACCGGAGCTGTCCGGCTAGCGACGATGCGAGCGAGAACGCTCGCTCCCGAATCTGCTCGCCGTATACCCGTCTACGCGGCACATAGATTCAACGACCGAGCCTGCGGTTTCTTTCGGCGACCGCGACCGTTTGTCCGCTACCGCCCCTTCCACACGGGCGGCCGCTTCTCAGCGAACGCGATCGCTCCCTCGCGTGCGTCCTCGGAGCCCATCACCGGCGCGACGATCTCGCCCTGACGGGTGAAGAACGCGGAGTCCGGCCAGTCGGATGACTCGACCATCACCCGCTTGGTGGCGATCAGCGCGAGCGGGCCGTTCTGGGCGATCACACCGGCGAGCTCGAGCGCGGCCTCGATCGCCTCGCCCGGGTCGACGAGCCGGTTCACGAGCCCGAGCTCGTAGCCTCGCTCGGCCTCGATCGGCTCGCCGGTGAGCGCGAGCTCCATCGCGAGGTTGCGCGGGAGCGAGCGCGGCAGCCTGAGCAACGCGCCACCGGCCGCCACCAGCGACCGCTTGACCTCGGGGATCCCCAGCCGCGCGCCCCGTGACGCGACGATCAGGTCGCACGAGAGCGCCACCTCGAGCCCGCCGGCCACCGCGAAGCCCTCGATCGCCGCAATCAGCGGTTTGTTCGCGGGTCGCTGGACGATCCCCGCAAATCCGCGATCCCCGGCGTAGGGACGTTCGCCGGCGACGAAAGCCTTGAGGTCCATCCCGGAGCTGAAGCCCTTGCCGGCCCCGGTGAGCACCCCGACGGATAGCTCCGAGTCCGCGTCGAGCTGGTCCAGTGCCGCGGCGATGCCCTCGGCCACGGCGGCGTTGACGGCGTTGCGCTGGTCCGGCCGGTTGATCGTGATCAGGAGAACGCGGCCGTTGCGTTCGGTGAGTACTGCCTGTTCGTCGGTCATGCAGCGAACAGTCTCAGATCCGGCTCGCGCTCGCCGCGCAGCACCGCGAGGTCGACCTCCACGCACTCGATTCCCCGCGCCTGGGCGAGCACGCGTGCCTGCGGCTTTATCGACTGCGCCGCAAGCACCCCGCGGCACGCCTTGAACGCCGGATCGAGCCGGATTCGCTCCAGGTAGCGCGTCAGCTGCTCGACCGCCTCGATCCCCGCCACCCGCTTGATCTCGACCGCGATCCAGCCGTCCCCGGCGTCGCGGCACATCAGATCGACCGGGCCAATGTCCGTCGGCCATTCACGGCGGACCAGGCGGAAGCCTTCTCCGCACCGGTGCGGCTGCTCGGCGAGTAGCTCCTGGAGGTGCGCTTCGACCCCGTCCTTGGCCAGCGCGGCGTCCTCGTCCGGCGGCCCCATGTCGTGCTCGGAGTCCGAAAGGACCTCCGCGATCGAGATCTCGAGTCGGTCCTCGCTCGCGCCCGCGCGCTTGCGCACGATCATCGTTGCAGGCGACTCCTCGCCTGCTGGGGTCTCCTCGATCACGGTCGGAGGCGTCATCCAGTTGAGCGGCTTGTATCCGCCGGCATCGGCGTGGACGAGCACCGATCCGTCCGCCTTGACCATGATCAGCCGAACCGACTCTGCGAGCACGGCGGTCAGCCGGCCGGAGTAGTTGACGGAGCACCGAGCGACGAGCAAGCGCACAAGTGGCACGCTAGGACCCGAAGCGGACGGTTCGCCGGCATCGGAAGCTTGTATGGGCGGATCCTGCTTCCCGCGCTGAACAGGAGACTCGGCGTGCGGAGCGAGATGCGCGTCGCACGAGAACAGCGGGGGAGGCGTTACCTGTCGGCGGCGCTCCTGGACCTGCTCGGTCGGCTAGCCCAGCCGCGCGGCCCGCCCGTTCGGTCGACGCCGTGGCACTGACGCTACTGGCAGCGGTCCTGGCCGCCGAGCGTCACGACTGAAGTGGGTCTTGAACGCTGCGAGGCGACGCTAGTCGGTCAGTGCGTCGCGTCGGTGCCGCGCTCGGCGAACTTCCGCAGCGCGGCGGAGATGTTGCGTGTGAGCGTCGCCTTGACGATCGCTGCGACACCCGGTGCCCTGCCGTCGAAGGCGATCGTGTAGTCCAGGTGTGACCCCTCGCCTTGGCGGGAGAACCGCATCACACCCTCGTGGTTCTTGAGGATCCCACCCTTGGTGATCCGGTATCGGATGAGCTCATTGGGGATCACCTCGGTGTTGGTCTCGACAAAACCGGGCAGCGGTCCGACGCGCAGTTCGCGCGAAGCGCCGACGCCGTTACGCGTCCCGTCCGATCCGTCGCTCAACCGCTTGATCTTTGCTCCGAAGAGCGGCTCAAGGTTCTCCTGCTCGCTGAGATAGGCAAACACTTCCTCGACCGGCTGCGGGAAGTCCTGGATCACGTGCACACGCTGCATCGGCGCAAGTATGCCGAATCGCCACCCGAACAGAGCGACATTGAACCGCCGCAATCCGACCGCGTTTTGGTCGCCGCGCAGTACCGCACTGACGCCCAAGCAGGTGTATCGCAGCAACCGACGCCTGACCCCGTATTCGCCTCAGTGAGAACCTGCGGCTCCGGCGGTCGGTGTTGTCCGGCAGGGGCAAAGCGGGACAGTCCGGGGGGGTCAGTAATCGTTCTGCAAGGCGAAGTAGGAACCGCGGATCGTGCCGGCGAGCTTCGACTTCTGGCTTGCGAACTTGAACCGGGAGGTGAGCTCCGCCGGGACTTCCATCCCTTCGGACAGCTTGAACCCGACCGCCCGCCTCTTGGGGTCGTCGATCATGTACATCACGTTGATCGACAGGCCGCTCTCGTAGAAGACGTAGGCGATTCGGATGTTCTCGACCTGGAAGGCCGTCGCCTCGAGAGGGCGAGACGAAATGACGATGTCGCGTTCTTCCTTGAGGATCCGGTGCACCCAGTCGATGGCCGTCTTGGCGTCACTCGCAGGCTCCACCGTGAAGAGGTGGTCGTACTTGTTCTTGAAGTAGCGGGCCTCGTGGGCTCGCAGACCCGCGAGCGCAGCGGCGACCGGTGAGGACTCGAGGCCGACGGTCGAGACATTGTCGAAATCCACGGCGTAGGGGATGACGCAATCTCCTGTCAGATGCTTGGCGTTATGCGCCTACCGCCCATGACCCTAAACGAAGCCGTGAGCTATCCCGGAGCATCTCCAGCTGTGGTACAGCTCCTCGCCAAACTCCCGCGCAATGGCGCCCGGCATGAGGCGCAACGCGAGCGCCCTCTCCCATCCGCGCTGAGGGCATCTCTCTGCGGTGCGGTCGGGATGCGCGTCGGGCATGTGCGGCCTGACCAGACGGCGCTGAGGTCGTCGGGCGCTAGCATCGTCGTTGGGGTAGGTATTTGGGGCAGCAACCGGTAGGGGCCGTTTGGAAGGCCGTTGACAGGAGGGGGTTTTGGATGTCGGTTTTTCGGCGTTTCTTTGTTGTGCGGTTGTGCGCTATATGGGTCTTTATGGGGCTGGGTGTGCTTGCTATCGCTCAGGCGCCTAGCGCCAGCGCGAGGACCGTCAACGGCTGCGAGATCGTGGACAGCCCCACTGCTGACCAACACACCGACTGCCCAGGCGCCGACCTGAGCGGCGCCGACTTGCATTTCGCCAACCTGCGCTTCGCCAACCTGCAGGGCGCCGACCTGCAGGGCGCCGACCTGGACCGCGCGAACCTGTTCGTTGCCCAGCTGCAGCTCGCCAACCTGCGCGGCGCCAACCTGCTCGCCGCCTACCTGCCGGGCGCTGGCCTGCAGTTCGCCGTCCTGTACAACGCCGACCTGACAGGCGCCGACCTCAGCTACGCCAGCCTGTCCGGCGCCCGTTTCGACTCCACCACCAAAATCTGTGCCACCGTCATGCCGAACGGATCGATAGACAACAGGGACTGTGGTGCCCTCGGTGCCAAGCCTCCCCTGTCAAAGAGCAGGACGTTCGTGCTGGCCGCCACCACCACCAGGACATTCGATGTGGGCTATCCGTCGGCGCTGAAGTACAGGCGCGCCAAGTACTTCTGCGACACCCGGATCTCAGGGCGGGGCAAGCGTTACGTCAAGATCCTGAGTCACCGCTCGGCGCGCGGGGGAACGGTCTGCCGCGTGAAGGCGCGCAACAACGCCAAGATCCCTAGCCTGGACACGACCGCCAAGATCACTGTCGCCGCAACGACCATCCGGTGACTAAACGGCACCCGCGGCGCCGTCGATCTCGTACCCGAGGCGCGGGTCGGCGTCATCGGAGTTCTCCTCGATTCACCGGCCCGAGTGCTCCCGGGCCAGCTCGGGTCGCGCACTGCCGCTCCGGGCTACTCACGCAAGCCTCGATCGGGCGGAAAGAACGTGCCCGAAATTGCTCCTCCCGACAAGAGCGTGCTGGTGATTGCCAAGAATGCGGCCCGGTTGAGCATTGGGATTACTTTCGCTTAGACCGTGCTGCGAGTGGCTTCCGGTCGCCCAAGCCCCCCAATCTCGACGTCCTGCTTTGACGCTACCGCGAGTCCACCGAAAGCGTCGACGAGATCGGCCACGGTCGTCCGATGCCGTCAGCCTCGGGCAGCAGCGCGAGCTTCGCAGCCCGCGGCAAGCGCTTGATCCGTGCCTCCTCGCGGCGCGCAGCGGTCCGGCTGTCCATCGGGAGCGCTAACTCGAGAGCGATCGGCAGCCGACTCGCCGTATAGCGGCTCGCGGTACCGGCACGGTGGCTCGCGAGCCGTCGCTCGAGATCGATTGTCCATCCCGTGTAGAGCGAGCCGTCGCGGCAGCGCAGTAGATAGACCCAGGCCTCTGGCATTGAAACTGACCTTTCGCCACCAGCACGGCGGAGCCCTGCACTACCCGAACGACGACCTTGGTCGGATTGAGCCGCTGCTCCGTGAGCAGCGGCGGTCCCGCTCAGCCCTTCTTGATCGTGAAGGCGTACGAGGCTGGATTCTGGTCGTAACCCACGTGGTTGAGGCCGACGGCCGTGAAGCCGTAGGAGCCAGCCGGAAGCGGGTTGGCGTACACCTTTTGGTGACCGCAGGTCTTGTGGAACATCACCTTGCCGTTGCGGACCAGCTGACAGACGAAGCCAGTCGCGCCCTTTGCCTTCAGCTGGAAGCTCGCGGTCCGGCGGTTCTGATTGATCTTGGCCCGAGTGATCGTCGTGTGGGTCGGCGTGGTGCAATCGTCGGCGATCCTCCCGGCGAACGCGCTCGTGAAGTTGTTCGAGATTGCCGGCCGGCAGTTGGCGGGAAGGTTCGAGAAGTTGAAGTTGAAGTACATGACCCAATTCCTCGAGTTGTTCAAGAACGGGGAGCGCGGGAAGGCCGGGACAAACGAGAACGTCTGGCTCTCACCGGGGAGGATCGCTCCCGCGGACGTGGCGGCAGTGTCATCGGCCAGGTCGCAGGTGGCATAGCTGCTGACGTCACTCCCGTCCTGAACGACGTTCGGGGGAGGATCTGGCGCACACGTGCCGTTCGGCCCCTGCGTCGTGCTGCCGTCGGCGCGCGTCGGTGGACCGGACGCTGAGAAACCCTCCGTGCCCTCGATCGGTCCGACGTCTACGTGCATGCTCGTGATCACCTCGCCGGCCCCGTTCGACTGAGGATTGGTGACAGTGAAACTGTTATCTGCGCCGGGGCTGACCTGAACCTTCAGCCCGCTCGGAGGAGGGCTGGTCGCGAATTGGTCGATCAGGATCGACTTGGCGCCGGCCGGCGAGGCCGCGAGCCCGGGAAGGAGGAGCGCCAACGTGACGCCGAGCGCAAAGCGGTGGGCGACGAGCTGTTTGATGATGCGCTCGGGGACTTCGAGCGCTGCGATGCGGCTCACGGTAGTTCTCCTCGGGTTAGCGGATCGTGAACTTCCACCCGGCCGGTCTGGGGTCGATGCCGGCACGGTTGACAGCCGTCAAGATGAACACGTAGTTGCCACGGGGTAGCGGATTGGCGTATTGCTTCGGCGAGCGGCATGACTTACGGAACAGCACGCGACCGTTCCGTAGCAACTGACACTGGAAGCTCGTAGCGCGTTGTGCGGTGAACCGGAAGAACGCCGTGTTGCGCTTGATCGTCGCTTTCGTGATCCTGGTATGCGACGGAGGGATGCAGGCATCGGCGACTCTGGCCTCGTCTGAAGCGGAGCCTGGTTGGCCGCCGGGGGCCGCCGGCCCGGCACATGGGCTGATGGCGCTTCCGTAGTTGAACTCAACGCTCAAGCTCCGTAGCCCATACCCGGTGTTGAAATCGAAAGCGTTCCCCCTGGTATCGACGAGGTTGTAGTCGATCGCGTCGATGGATCCCCGTTGAGTGGGGAAGGTGGCGCATTTGATCGTGAGACCGGAGCCGGGGTTGCAGGCGATGTGGCCGGCTGGGCCGTCGCTGAACGCACCTCGGAACCGCGCCTGGTCAGAGGGCCCCGGATTGATGTTGGCGCTCACCCCGGTGATCTCGTCGAACCCATCGGTCTCGTCGTTCCTGACGCCCATGAAGCGCTCATCGGGTAGGGAGCCACCGGGGTTGCTGACGGGAGGAAGGACAGTAATGAGCGGTGCGCTCCCGACGCAGTAATCCGTCGAGTCCTGGTAAGACGGGTTTGACCCGCACGCACGGGCGGACAGACCATTGATCGTGACCGCCCCGACCGGCTCGGCTACCGCTGGAGCGGCGGCGAGCGCCGCCAACACGAGCGCGGCCAACATCGCACCCGACAGTCGTCGTCCGAACATGAATGTGGCGGCTCCGACCAGTCGGCCAGCCCCTGGTGCTCGTGGTGGACGCACCCCGTCCTCCTTGCGGTCGTAATGATCCCAAGCCTCGGCAGGGCGACTGTAGAGGCGGTTGGGCGAGGGGGGCACCCTGGACTTTTCGCGGTTGAGATACTGGAATGGGATGCGGCTTCTAGAGCGGGACCGTGAGCGCGCAGCCGCGCAGGGCCTGGTCGACGCCGCGGTCGCGGGTGTGGGCGGGGTGCTGGTAATCGAGGGTCCGTCGGGGATCGGCAAGTCGGTGCTGCTGGAGGAGGTGGCGGGACGAGCCCGCGCCGCCGGAGTCGCGGTGCGCTCGGTCCATGCGACGCGCCTCGGGGCCGAGCTTCCGTTCGCCCTCGCGCGTTGGCTGCTCGAGCCGGCGGTCCGCGCGCGGCCTTCGGTGCTCGAGGCCGGCTGGGCCCGTCACGCGCGCTCACTGTTCGAGGGCGACGTCAGCGGCGTCGTCGATCGACGCTCGCTGATCGAGGGGCTGGTCACGCTGGTCGCCGAGCTTCGCCAAGCCGGCGGGCCTCTGGCGCTGATCGTCGACGACGCGCAGTGGGGGGACCCGGCGTCGCTCGAGTTTCTCGGAGAGCTGGCCACTCGCTCCGAGGATCTCGGCGTCGCGCTCGCGGTCGCGGTCGACACCGGCCACGCGGAAGTCGACAAGCCGCTGCTGGCGCGGCTGGCAGCGGCCCCAGGATCGCGGACGCTCGCGCTGGCGCCGCTGAGCCCGAGCGCGGTGGGCGCCCTGGTCCGCGATGGGCTGCCGGATACGGGAGAGGGATTCGCTGCGCGCGTGGCACAGGGCGCGGGCGGCAATCCGTTGCTGGTGGCGGAGCTGATCGCCTCCGCCCAGCGCGACGGTCCGGAGGTGCTCCGGATCCCCGAGGCGGTGAGCCGGACCGTGTTGCTGCGCTTGGAGAACGCCGACGGCGCGGTGCGGGCACTGGCCGAGGCGGTCGCGGTCCTCGGTGAGGCGCCGCTGAGGTTGGCTGCGGCGCTAGCCGGGCTGGATGCGCGAGTCGCCGATCGCGCCGCCGACAACCTCGTCGCGCGCCAGGTGCTGGTCGCTGGCGAGACGGTGCGCTTCGCGCAGCCGCTGGTCGGCGGGGCGCTGGCCGCGACGCTCGCACCGTTCGAGCTTGCCGGGCGCCACCGCCAAGCCGCGGAGCTGTGGGCCGGCGATCAGGCCGACCCCGACCGGATCGCCGGGCACCTGCTGCGGGCCCGGCCGGACGGCGACCGATGGGTGTGCGACGCGCTGCGCCAGGCGGCCCGCATCGCCCTGGGCCGAGGCGACCCGGCCGTGGCGGCACGGCTACTGGAGCGCGCGCTCGCCGAGCCGCCGACGGAAGACGAGCGCGGCGGGCTGCTGCTCGAGCTGGCGAGCGCGCGTGCCGCGGCCGGCCAGCCTCAAGCGATCGAGGCGTTCGAACGGGCGCTCGCGAACGGCCAGGACGTGGCGGGGCGGGCCGATGCTTGGCGGAGACTCTCGCGACTCTTGTACGCGCGCGGGGAGTTCGCCGCCGCCGTCACAGCCGGGGCACGCGGCCGCACAGAGCTGCCCGACGGCGACCCGCTCGCCGAGCGGCTGCTGGCGGTCGAGCTGACGGCCGCATCGACCGTGCCTGAGCTTGCGCGCGAGGCGATCGAGCGGCTCGACACACTGGTCGGCGCCTCGGCGATCGAGCCGACGCTGCTGGCGATGCTCTGCACACATCAGGCGGCGCGAGTCATCGAGATCGAGCGGGTGCCGGAGCTAGCCCGGCGAGCCGTGGCCGCCGACCCCCTGATCGATCCTGAATCCCATGCCATCCCGCTCATGTACGTGGCGGGCTCGCTGAATTTCGTCGACCAGCCCGCGCTCGCCGAGGAGATGCTGGACCGGGGCCTCGAGCGAGCCACCGAGTTAGGTGATCCACTCGCCGAGGTGAATGTCCGCTCGGTGCGCGCGTGGTGCCGGATCTTCCAGGGACGGCTGAAGCTCGCCGGCGGCGATCTCGACGCGATCCTGGCAGCGGGCGAGCTCGGCTGGCGCTCGATCGACGCACTCTGTGCGATGCCGCTGATCGTGCTGCGGCTCGAGCGCGGCGACCTCGATGGAGCCCGCGACGCGCTGCGCCGCGCACCGGTCGGGGCGCAGGTCGGACAGGCATGGTTCGAGGGCGCCGTTGCGATGGCAGCCGGCGACGCAGCCACGGCGCTCAGCTCGTTCGAATCCGCCGGCGTCGAGCTCGAGGGCGGACTAGGCGTCGTCAATCCCGGGGTGTTGCCGTGGCGGTCGAGCGCCGCGCTCGCTGCCGCGCAACTCGGACAACTCGAGCGGGCAAGAGCGCTGGCCGCCGTCGAGGTGGAGCAGGCGCGCGCGGCCAAGGGCCCGCGCGCGCTCGGGATCGCGCTGCGCGCCGCCGGCCTCATCGATGACGATCCTCAGCTGCTCCAGGAAGCGATCGACGTGCTCGAGCACTCACCGGCGCTGCTGGAGCTGGCTCGATCGCTCACCTTCTTGGGGATCGCGCAGCGCCGTGCCGGACACAGACCCGAGGCGCGGACGACGCTCTCACGAGCGCTCGAGCTGGCGCTCGAATGCGGGGCGTCTCCGCTCGTCGAACGGACACTCTCGGAGCTGCGAGCCGCCGGCGCGCGTCCACGCCGCCGTCCGCGCACCGGCGTTCAGGCACTGACGGCGAGTGAGCGCCAGACCGCCGAGCTGGCGGCCGCCGGCCGCACGACGCGCCAGATCGCGGCGACCCTGTTCCTGTCACCCAAGACCGTCGAAGGTCACCTCACCAGCGCGTTTCGCAAGCTCGGAATCTCATCCCGCGCCGAGCTCGGCTCGCGGCTCGCGCGCAGCGAGGAGGCTGAGCAGGCCAGGCAATGACCGTCGGGGGTGCGACGTCCCAGCCGGACTCGGCCGGCGAGCAAAGCCAGGGCGTTCGTCAGTTGCGGGCGGCGGCCCGCGCGCGGGCGGCCTGGCGGACCAGGTGGTCGCGCTCGGCGGGCAGGTCGCCGTCGAGCTCGTGCAGGTGCCCGCGCACGGCGTGCCACCGGTGCCGCTCGCCGATCACCTCGCGCAGCCGGTCGGTCTCGCGCAGTCCGGCGGCGGCATCGAGAACATGGCCGACCGCCACCGCGCGCCCGAGCACCGCGGCGGGGTCCTGGCGCAGCGGGTCCTCGCTCAGCGCGACGAGGTCGTCGTACCAGGCGAGGATCTGCGGCCAGTCGGTCTCCTCGGCGCTCGCCGCGTCGTCGTGCAGGGCGGCGATCGCGGCCTCGACCTGGTAGCGGCCCGGGCGTCGTTCCTCCAGCATCGAGCGCGGCTTCAGGTTCCTGATGAACGCGATGTGGGCCGAAGTCTCGCGACTGAATTCATCGAGTTGGGTGCCCGCATTGCAGATGCCGGCGTCCGTTTCACTGCGTGTGCTCGCCGGCGGCCATGAATGTGCGGCCATGAACGCGGGCGCCGTGCGAGTCGGCTCGCAAAGCTCACAGTGACGAGCGACTTGCCGGTAAGGTACCCCGACGCCCGAGTCGGGCGCCGACGTAGGTGGTAGGCCCTGGATCTCAAGGAGGCAACGCGAGCATGGCCGAAGATGATCGCCGTGAGCCGGATCAGCCCGAGACCAGGAGCAAGACGGACCAGGAGATCTTCGACGAGCAGATCGCGCGAGCATCCGGGAAGTTCGTCATCCAGCTGGGCGGGCTGGGCATCCTTGCGGCTCTGGTGATTTCCGTGATCGCGCTCATCGTCGCGTCACACCGGAGCAACACGACGGTCACGGTCTCGGCCGGGCAGACCAGCGGCGGACAGGCGACCAAGCTCACGGGAGACGCACTGGGTCAGCAAATCTTTGTCTCGGGCACGCCGGGCGGCGCTGAGGCGTGCGGGTCGTGCCACACGATGAAGGCCGCGGGCACGAGCGGGACCACCGGGCCCAACCTCGACAAGGAGCTGACATCCGATCCTCCGTCTGCCACGCGCGAGTCGATTATCGATCCGAATAAGGAGATCGTCCCGGGATACCTCGCCAACGTGATGCCATCGAATTACGCAACTGCCCTGACTCCGCAGCAACTCGACGCGGTCGTCAACTACGTGTTCCACAGCACCAACACGAAGTTCAAGCAGTCCAAGACCGGTCCGTAGCATCCACGCTGCCGCAACTCGCCACGTCTCGGCTACTCGAATTGGGCGAGCGCGACGGCGTCGGGGCCGGCTGGGAATCGAAGCTGGCCGGTGGTGGCCCGAGACGCGCGTCGACTGGTTCGTCTCCTCGCCGCAGCGCGTCGATGTAGGCACGATCGGCCGCGAGGCGGGCCGCGACCTCGGGACCCTCGGCAACGGCGCCGTGGCCGGGAATCAGGACATCGACCTCCCTGACGGTCTCTTCCAGCCGGTCGAGCGCCGTCTCGTAGGCGCCCACCTGATCGGAGCGGCGACGGTCGAGGAGCGGGATCAGGACATCGGAGAGCATGTCGCCGGCAAGCAGGACGCCGCGGTCCGCGAGGAGCGACCGCGGCGTGGCCGACGGCGTGCGCCTCATGCACGATGATCTCCCCCGGCACGGGCCCGCCGTCCGCGGGCAGCGGGTTGACAAGCGCGATCAGCTCGAGAGGGATGCCCGACGCGCTCTCCGCCGCCATCGCCTGCGCCCGCTCTCGGGCCTCAGTGGCGGCGTGGGCGCCGGCAGCGGTGGCGTAGCGCGGCACGTCGCCGAACCGCGGATGCCAGAGCAGGTGGTCCCAGTGGGGATGGGTTGAGAACCCGGCGATCACCGGAATGCCGAGCCGGTCCAGGTCATCGGCGAGCTGGTTCAGCTCGGAACCATCGATGCCGGGATCGACGAGGATCAACCCATCGTCGGCGCGCACCACGATCGAATTGGTCCAGACCCACTCACTCTGCCGGACCCAGACGCCGTCGGCCACCTGAGTCAGCATCGATTCACTCTGTCAGGTATCTCCCCAAGCGGAAGCGGAGAGCTAGCAGCGAGCGACGATCAACCGCATCGCGCCACCTAAGATCATGGGCGGACAAGATGCGCAACCAGCTTCGACCCCTATTCGACCGGATCGTGATCAAGGAGCTCGACCCCGATCGCGTGCGCCGCTCCGGCCTGCTGGTCCCCGCCGGATCGGACGAGCCGCCGCCCCAGCACGGGATCGTGCTGGCGGTCGGACCCGGCCTCGACTGGTGGGACCACGTCGGCATCGTGATGCCTGTCAAGCCCGGCGACCACGTGGTGTTCCCGGCGTCCGCGGGCGCGTGGATCGAGGTCGACGAGGAGCGGCTGCTCGTGTGCCGCGTCGGCGAGCTGCTGGGCGTGCTCGACCGCGTCGAAGACTGCCCCGAGTGCGGGGGCCGCGAGCTCGGAGCGCAGGAAGCGTGCCCGGTCTGCGGCCGCGAGGGCCCCGTCTCCTCGCGGTAGACCCGGACGCGCGCTAGGCGGCGGTGCGATCCTCCGACGCCTGAGCCGCGGTCCGATCCGAGAGGTGGCGCGGCTGCGCGGCCTCGACCCGGGCCAGCAGCTCCGACACCTCGGCATCCTTGCCGAGCGAAAGCGCGCGTCGGCACGCCGCTAGGCATTCGTTCAGTCGATCCGTCCGCGCGAGCGCGTGCGCGTATTGGGACCACGCCGCCTGGGAGTCGGGATCGATTTTCGTCGCCGTCTCGGCGGCGGACACCTCCGCCCCGACGTCGCCCGACAGGTGGTAGGCGAGCGCGAGGTCGAGCAAGCCTTCGACCGAGGGTCCCATCAGCCGCGCGCGCTCGAGCGCGGTCACAGCGCCGGAACGATCCATCAGCTTCAGCCGCAGCCGCCCGAGCCGCTCCCAGGCCGATGCGTCCTGGGGCGCCCTGTCTGTGGCGCGAGCGGCCGCTTCCTCAGCCAGGTCTATTGCGCCCATGTCCTCGTAGATGCGAGAAGCGAAGCGCTGGGGCGTCGGCCGGTCGGTCTCGACCCGGGCCCAGTCGCGGACCGCGCGGGCGGCGGCGGGGAGGTTGCCGGCCTGCCAGAAAGCGGTCGTCAGCAGCCGCAGCACCGCCGAGTTCGAAGGGTCGGCGTCGCGCGCGTATATGAGTCGCTTGGCCGCCACCTCCGGATCGCCCTCGGCGAGCGCGTGCTGGGCGGCGGTCATGAACCGCTCAACCCGGTCGGCGGCCGGGTCGGGCGTCGAGAAGTCGACGAACTGCAGCGAGCCGGCCGGCACCGTCCGGACGCCGATCGAGAAGTTGGCGCGGGCCCACTGCTGGACCTCCTCGCCCTCGCCGGAGAAGTAGATCCCGGTAACGGTTCCGACGCCCCACTCTGGATACGAGATGCATCTCGCGTAGCGGTGCACGACCGAGTGGTCGGGCACGCGCGAACCAAACGGGTCGTGCTGGGCGCGGTCCTGCTCCGCCGCCCGCGCTCGCTGCTCGGCCTCGTACGCGCGGCGGCCCTCCTCCTCGCGTGCCTTCCTCGCCGCCATCGCGGATGCTCGGACCGCGTTCGCGGAGACGCGGCCGCCCCGCGAGGTCTCGGCGAGCTGCTCGAGCTGATCGGCCGCTTCGTTGATCGCCTGCAAATGGCGCTCGTGCTCGTGTCGACGTCCGGGCGGCGCGATGTCGGGGTGCCAGCGCTTGGCCATCCGCCTGCGCGCGAGCTGCACGCCGCGCTGGTCGAAGGGCGGCTCGAGCTCGAGCAAAAGGAGTGCCTGTTCAACGTCGAGGATGCGGGCCATGACCCACTTACGGTAGCGACGGCTTCACGGGTTCGGAGTCGTCGGCGCCGGCGCGCGCGGCCGCGGATGGTGGCCCGCGCTACCTGAAGTCGTTCGCGTTGACCTTGACTCGCCACACCCGGCGTTTCCATCGTTCGGGTCGACGTCGAACGTGCCGACCTTGCGGGAATCGGCGTCGGCCCGCACGATGGAGCCGTTCTCGTAGGGCCAGATCGGCCCGGTCGGTTGCTACAGCCTGACCTGCAACAAATTAGCTTCAATTAGCCTCAGTAGGTCGCCTCGTGGCGTACGGTGGCGCCATGAGGCGTCGACGGAGAGGCAAGGCCGCGCGCGTTGCGGTCGCGGCGATGCTGGCGGGCACCTTTGCGGTCGGAACGGGTGCCGCCGTGCTCGCGGTGCTGCTCGGCGTGCTTGCTTCCCAGAGCGGCTGCGGCTCCGCCTCGGCACCGAGCGACGCGGGCGCAATCGCGCTGGCGCCGCCGGGAACCGGCCAGCTGGTCGGCGCGACGGAGTACGGAGGTCCCGGCGACCCGAGCAGCGGCAGCGTCGGCGCGTCCGGCGCGAACCTGATCGAGCACCCAGACAGCTACGCCGAGCTCGGCGGCTACACCTTCCAGACCGCGACGGCGATGGGCGGCGTGCCGTACATGACCCCGCTCCGGATCACCTGGGGCCGTCGGTCCGCGATCGCCTACAAGCGCGACTTCGGCTTCGGTGGAGCGCCGATCGACGGGTTCCCGCGGGTGATCGATCTGTGGTGGGAGCTCGCCGAGTCCCTCGGCATCCCGTACGAGAACGGCATGTGGTCCGGGCCGGTCCGGATCGAGCGTCCGCCCGCGACTGGCGCGGGCGATCTGCTCGGGGCGAGCATCGGCGCGCAGACGACTTTGGTCTCGACGCCGGACCGGCAGCAGGGCCCCGCCGCCTGCGCCCCGGGCGCCAGCGGCGTTCCGCTGACGAGCGGTGACCGGGCGACGCTCTTGCCGAACGGCCAAGCGGCGGCTCCGGCGGACGCGCCCGCCGCGGTCAAGGGGATCATCGCCGCCGGGAATCAGATCGCCGGCAAGCCGTATCTCTACGGCGGCGGCCATGGCCTGGCGCTGTCCGAGGTCGCGTCATCGTACGACTGCTCTAGCAGCGTCGAGCACCTGCTCTACGGCGGCGGCCTGCTGCCAGTCGACTACGACGCGGCATCGGGCACGCTTGAGTCGTTCGGCCTCCCCGGACCGGGCACGTGGGTGACGCTATACGCGAGCACCGACCACGTGTTCATGTACGTCGCCGGCCTCCGGTGGGACACGCACAACGCCGCCGGCCCTGGCGACGGAAGCACGGGAATCGGCTGGCATCCACTGGTTCGGAGCTCAGCCGGGTTCGTCGCGAGGCATCCGGTGGGCCTGTGAGACGCGCCGCCACAATCGCGCTGATCGGAGTCATGGCCGGTGGATGCGCGTCGCTCGCCCCGCCGCCGCCGCCGCCGCCGCCGACGCAGACGACGCAGACGCAGACGCGGCGGCCGACCGCGACCGCGAGTTCGACCGGGTCGACCAACCCGGCGATCGCGCGGGCGCAGGCGACCCACGAATACCCCGGACCCGCGCCGCAGCGGCAATCCGCCCCGGGATCCGCTTCGGCTCCGACCGCGGTCGCGGCCTTCGCGAATGCGTACATCAACTGGGATGCCCGGACGGTGGCGGCGGACATGGCGGCGCTCGCTCAGCGGAGCGTCGGCCAGGCGCGATCCGAGATGGAGCTCGCCGCGGCCCAGACCGGGTCGGATTACGAGTTGCAGCGCGGAGGAATCGCGAACAGCGGAACGGTCGAGGCGGTGGCGCGGCTGAGCGGCCCCACCAACCGCTATGTGGTCGTCACCCGCGAGCAGACGACCGCGACCGCGACGAACGCGTACCAGGGACTCCAGCCCGCGTGGCATGTCGCGGTCGCGACGGTCGCCCAGGTCGGTCCTGGCCGGTGGGCCGTGAGCGGTTGGCAGCCCGAGAGCTGATCAGCGGGACGCGATGTTGAGCACGACCGCCGCAACGAACGCCGCCAGCGCCCCGGCGCGGACCGCGAGCCCGGCGCGATCGCTCGGCCGGCCGGTGACCATGCCCGCGATTGCGACGATCATCAGGACCACCGCCACGATCGCCAGCAGGATCGCGATCACGCGCACCCGGCGAATCTTCCTCTCCCGAAGGCCTGGGCCCCGCGAGCTTCGCTTCCGCCGCCAGCGCGGCGCCCCGGCCCAGGCCGTTACGACGTACAGCTTCCGAGCGCTGACGTGGTCAGCATCACGCGACCGAGCGCGACCCACGCGGAGCCGTAATAGGACGGGTGCGCGGCGCTCTCAGCCTGGGCCCGGTTCAGCAGTCGAGTCGCGGCGGCCCGGTCACCGGCCGCGCGGGCCGCCGCCGCCGCGCCCACGAAGCTCGCAGCATGCATATATGGCGACGCGGGCGCGCCGTCGAGGGCGTATGAATCGCGGCCGGGGTTGCGGCGGTACATCGGCCATAGGGCCGCGGCCAGGCGCCGGTCGGCCGGATCGCAGCTCTCGGCATAGCTGACCGCCACGCGGATCGCGTCGAACGACGAGACCGGCCGCGCGAGCCCCGACGGGTCGGCAGGGTTGGCGATCGGCCTGATCGTTCCTGGTGAGCTGGTGGTGCCGGGCGAGTTGGCGGTCGACGACGCAGCCGCGGTCCCGGGTGCGATGTCCAGGGTGGCCCAGTTCGGCGGGAGCGAACCGCCGTGGGCGATCAGCCGGTGGACGATCGCGTGGCTCGAGGAGACCAGCAGCCTCCAGCGGCGGTCGTGGTCGGCTCGCGCGAGGTCGGCGTAGCCGCGCGGCGAGAAGTAGCTGGGGTTCAGGACCGTCGGGCTGTGGGCCCACGGCCCGGCGACCAGCACCAGCGGCATGTTCGGGGACTCGTCGTGGACCGTCTCGTTGTCGAGTACTGCGCGGGCGATCTTGGCGCCCTGGCTGCGGTAGGAGGGGCGGCCGAACCGCTCGCTCGCGAGGACGAGTGCCTGCGCCGCGTCGAGGTCGGCGTCCGACGCCGGGGCGCTCGAGACGACGTGGCCGTCGGCCCAGCGGGACGCGAGCAGGCCGTTCGGTTCGAGCAGGTGGGAGCGCGTCCAGCCCCAGATCGAGTTGAACCGGGCGCGGTCGTCCATCGCGACCGACAGCAACATCCCGTAGGCCTGGCCCTCGCTGACCGTGTCGCCGCCCTGATCGCGGCGGATCACGCGACCGTCTCGAGCCACGTACGAGTTGAGGAACGCGGTCACGGACCGGTACGCCTGCTGGTTCAGGCTCGCCGGGAGCCGCAGCGCGCGGGTGCCGACCGTGCTCAGCAACACCGGGATCAACAGCACGACGCCGAGCGCCGCGAGCCACACCGGCTTCGGCCAGGGTCGCCGGGGCCGGGTGCGGGCGCTCGCGGGCGTCGGCTCGGGCGCCAGCAGGCGCGAGCGGCGGAGCCTGATCGCCGGCGCGGCGCCGATCAACAGGATCGAGGAGTGGAGCGCGGCGAACGCCACGTTGTTGAGCGTCGCCGGCCCGTGGCCCTGCGCCAGCCCGTAGACAGCCGCCGCGACGAGCACTGCGACCGCGGCCAGCGTCGGAGCCACAGCCTTCGGCTGGCGTCGGCGCTCGCCGCGCTTCGGCGTGACGACGAAGCGGGCGGCACGACGGAAGACGGCCCCGATCGTCGCCTGCACGTGAATCCAGAAGCTGCACGCGGACAGAGCGAACGCGCTGAACGTGTACGTGCCAGAGCCGGCGAGCGCGACCGCCGCTAGCGCACCGCAGTAGTACGGGGCGAAGTGGATCAGGAACTGGTTGGCCGTGACGCTCGCGAGCGGCTGGAGTCCGAACAGCAGCCGCACCACCGGAAGCGACATGTACAGCAGCAGCGTCCAACCGGAGAGGAAGTACGTCGCGGACAGCAGGTATTGGAGACGGGCGCGCCAGGGCAGGCGCGACCGCAGCACGGCCGGGATCGCGCTCAGACACCCGCGTGCCCACCGCTGCTGCTGGGAGACGTAGGAAGCCATGTCCTCGGGGCCAAGACCGGAGGCGACGACCTCCGAGACGTACACCGACTTCCACCCGCGCTCCTGGAGCTTCACCGACAGCAGGAAGTCCTCGGTCAGCGAGCCCTCCGGGAAGCGCCCGACCTCGTCGAGTGCCTCGCGCCGGAAGACCACGTTCGTCCCGCAGCACATCATCGCCCCGACGCCGTCCTTGCCTCGGGCGATCGGGCCGAAGAACAGGTTCTGCTGCGCCGCGGCCGCGGTGCAGATGGGATTGCCGGCCGCGTTGGCGTAGTACTGGGGCGTCTGGACGAATCCCACATCGGGCGACTCGAGGTGCCCGAGCGTGCGCTCGAGGAAGTCGGCGTGGGGGACGTGGTCGCAGTCGAGCACGACCACGAACGGAGCGCTGGTCCTCTCCAGCGCGTGATTGAGGTTCCCCGCCTTCGCGCCCGTCCGCTGCCTGCGGCGCAGGTACTCGGCGCCGTAGCGGCCGGCGAGCACGGCCATCTCGGGCCGCGCGCCGTCGTCGAGCAGCCACACGGTCACCTCGGCGCCCCGGAGCGCGCACGCGGCGGCCAGCGTCGGTTCGACGATCTCGAGCGGCTCGTCGTAGACGGGGATCAGGACGTCGACGGCCCGGGGCTCGCCCGTCAGCCGTCGCCCGCCGCGGAGCCGCTGGCGCGAGCACGTCCACCAGAAGCCGATCGCCTGAACCAGGTTGAACGCCTCCGCCGCAACCAGCAGCCCGAATAGCAAGGGGTCGCCGATCCGGCGGCTCTGGATCAGCCAGGACAGATACCAGAGCGCCAGCGGGATGCAGACGAGCGCCATCACCAGCGATCGCCGCCGCGCGGCCCGCATCGACGGCAGCGGCCAGTCGACCCGCCCGAGCCGAGGGTCGATCCGCTCGGCCGGCGCCTCGACGGCGCCGGGTGCCGTCTCGGCCACGGCGGTCGCCTCGTGGGTGCGCTCGCCGACGCTCACCGGTACTCCCAGAGGTAGATCTTCTCGAGGTGATCCGTGTGGATCAGGTGCATGCGCGAGTGCTGAAGCGCGTACCGCGCGCCCCCGACCTCGCCGGCGACCCCGGGTTGGTCGAGGAAGCTCGCGAGCAGGAACACCCTGCCGTGCCGCGGCAGCGACGGCCTGCGCGAGCCGACGACCTTGGCCCGGATCCCAGGCGCGTAGTACTCGATCACGTCGTTCAGGTAGACGGGGGCGTAGAGCAACCTGTCGCCCGGGCGAGCGTCGCGCCGCACGGTCTGCAGCGCCGCGCGGAAGTCGTAGTCGCGCGGGTTGCTCTTGGCCAGCTGCTCGTCTCCGAGTCCTGCGACAAAGCTCGCGAGCAGGGCGACCGAGACGAGCACCACCGGGAGTCGTCGCGCGCTCGAGGTCACGACCGTCCTGGCGCACAGCAGCATCAGCATCGGCACGGCGCCGGAGAAGTACCTGACCTCAAACAGGAACCGGTCCTTGAACCCGATCGCCATCAGTACCACCGGCGGGACGACGGCGAGCGCCAGCACGAGCATGCTCTCGGGCGATCGTCCGCGGCCGAGCAGCGCCAGCGCCAGCAGCATCAGCAGCGGCCACAGGGCGCCGATCGCGAGCATCGTCGAGTTGGCGTGGTAGCCCCATACGGCCCAGACGAAATTCGCGAGCAGCGCGTACACGTCCGGGTGGCCGGTCTGCGAGACGCCCGTCGAGGTTGCCCCCGCCGACGGGGTGATGCCCTGACCGGTCACGAGGTC
Organism: uncultured Solirubrobacterales bacterium; assembly: GCA_963770735.1. GTDB lineage: Bacteria > Actinomycetota > Thermoleophilia > Solirubrobacterales > Solirubrobacteraceae > Palsa-465. The sequence continues at coordinate 316,295 of CAVYRB010000006.1, forward strand.
GTTGCTGAGCTGCTGGTGCACGTACGTCGCGAGCGGCGCCACCGCCACCGCGATCGCGATCCAGGTGACCCAGTACGCGATGACCATCTGCTTGACGGGCTCGCCGCGCTTCGAGCGATGCCAGATCACTGCCGCGAACGCGACCTGCTGGATCGCGACCGGGATCAGCGAGAAGTAGTGCGTGTAGATCAGCGCGATCGTGAGCGCGCCGTAGGCGACCCAGTAGCGGACGCGGCCGTCGCGGATCACCCGCATCTGCGCCCACAGCGCGAGCGTCGCGAACAGCATGAAGAACGCGTACGGACGCGCCTCCTGCGAATACCAGATCAGCAGCGGGCCGAGCGCCGTGAACACGGCTGCGAGCACGCCGGTGCGGCGGTCGAACAGCTCCCGGCCGGTCGTGTAGACCGCCGGGATCAGCAGCGTCCCCGCGATGATCGTCGGAACGTGGACCGCGAGGTCCCCGGATCCGAGGACGCGGACGGTCACCCACAGGATCAGGAAATAGAGCGGCGGGTGATTGTCGGTCGTGCGGAGGTTGTGCAGCATCCCGCTGAGCGACATGTGGGCCTGATGGATGCTGATCGCCTCGTCGACCCAGATCCCGCGGACGAGCAGCATCCGGAGAACGAGCCCGAGCAGCGCGACCGCCCCGACGACGATCCACGCGCGGCTCGGCGACCACGCGCGGCTGAACGCCGCCGCTCCCGGCATCGACGCGACCGACGGCCGTGGACGCCGATCGACGTAGGTGCCGTCTGTGACGGATGTTGCTTCAGTCGTCACCGGGGCCGCTCAGGAGCCGCTCGTCGTGGTCGGGCTCGTCGTCGAGGTCGGGGTGCTGCTGGTGCTGTTCGGGCTGCTGGAGCTCGTCGTCGTGGTGGGGGTCGTCCCCGTGGTGGGCGACGTGCTCGCGTTGCCGGAGTTGCTGCTGTCGCCGGTCCCGGTGGAGCTACCGGAGCCTTCCGACCCTGAGCTCGTGGTCGTGGGCTGCTCCGAGCTGCCGCCATTTCCGCTCGGCTGGGTGGAGCCGCTCGGCTGGGTGGAGCCGCTCGGCTGGGTGGAGCCGCTCGGCTGGGTGGAGCCGCTCGGCTGGGTCGCGGTCGGGGCGGTCGAGCCGGAGCTCGGCGACTGGCCGGAGTGGCCGGGCTGCGGCGATGGTGTGGAGCCCGGCGTCTGGCCGTAGCCCGAGCTCACGTTCCGCGGCGAGGACGGCTGTCCCGGGTAGGTCGGCGAAGCGAGCGGAACGATGATCGGTGGCGCGCCGCCGGTGCCGGTATTCGAGCTGCCGACGGTCGTCGGGTCACCGGGGGTCGCTGAGTCAGGGCCGACCGGCGAGCGCCCACCTCGGATCGCGGGCGACGTCGGTAGCGCCACCGCTCCACCGGAGCCCGCCGGTGAACCGATCGGAGCCGCCTGCAGTGATCCGGGCGTCCCGGAGCCCGTCACCGCGGCCGCACTACCGGCGCTCGCCGGCGCGTGGGCGCTCGCACCTGGCAGCCCGGGCTTGCCGGGCAGCGAGCCAAGGCCCGCACCGACGCCCGCACCTGCGGCTCCGATCGCGACCAGCGCGAGCAGTCCCGCGACGGGCGCTCCCAGCGCGCCGGTCGCCTTGCCAATCGAGCCGAGGCGCGAAACGGTCGCCGCCTTGGGCTCGGGATTGGACGCAACCCTCGGCGCGACGGACTCGAGTATCGAAACTGGCTGCGGGTTTGTGGCGTGGGTTGCCATTGGCCTCCGATAGGTCGTCGGTTTGCATGCGGCGGTCCTGCGGCGGCCCAGCTGGGCTCCGAGTCCACGCGCGCCAAGAACCGGGCCGGCGCGACACGAACATCCGGCTCACTCACCGGTCGACCCCGTCCCCTGCTTGGTTCCGACCGGTCTCTAGTCGTCGTGAGGCCCGCCTGCCCGCGAGCCCCATCGGGGTCTCGTTACCGTCGCCGCCCGGATCCGAAACCGGCTTAGCCCATTTTTTAGGTTCGCTAGCCGGAATTCGGGGGTTCGTGTGACGAACCGCACGCTGCGGCTCGCCACGCGCTCGGTAACCGCGTCGCGCCCGACCCACGCCAAGCCGGCGGTCCCTCCTATCCTGCGAGAGACCGTGTCGACTCAGTACATCTACACCACCTACAGGCTCTCGCGCCGGTTTCCGCCGGACCGTCAGGTAATCGAGAACATCTCGCTGTCGTTCCTGCCCGGAGCGAAGATCGGCGTGCTCGGGTACAACGGCGCCGGAAAGTCGACGCTGCTTCGGATCATGGCCGGCCTCGACACCGACTACGACGGGGAAGCGCAGCTGGCCCCCGGGGCGAGCGTTGGCCTGCTCGAGCAGGAGCCGGAGCTCGATCCGTCAAAGACCGTGCTTGGCAACGTCGAGGAGGCGGTGGCCGAGGTCCGGGCGCTGCTTGACCGCTTCAACGAGCTGTCGATGAACTACTCCGACGAGACCGCCGAGGAGATGGGGAATGTCCAGGAGCGGATCGACGCGGTCGACGGCTGGAATCTCGACACGACGCTCGAGATCGCGATGGACGCCCTTAGGTGCCCGCCGCCGGATGCCGACGTAACGACGCTCTCCGGGGGCGAGCGGCGCCGGGTCGCCCTCTGCCGGCTGCTCTTGCGCCAGCCCGACCTGCTGCTGCTCGACGAGCCCACGAACCACCTCGATGCCGAGTCGGTCGCATGGCTCGAGCGGCACTTGAGCGATTACAAGGGCACGGTCGTCGCCGTCACGCACGACCGGTACTTCCTCGACAACGTCGCTGGTTGGATCCTCGAGCTCGACCGTGGACGGGGAATCCCCTATCAGGGCAACTACTCCGGTTGGCTCGACCAGAAGCGCACGAGGCTCGAGGCCGAGGCCCGCCAAGAGCAGACGCGCAAGCAGACGATCGAGCGCGAGCTCGAGTGGGTGAGGCTGAACGCAAGCGCTCGGCGCAACAAGCCTAAGGCTCGACTTAACGCTTATGAATCGCTGCTTGCGGCCGACGCGAACGCGGATGCGGCGCTTGACAACGTCCAGATCCACATCCCGGCCGGTCCACGCCTCGGGGACGTCGTCGTCGAGGCCGAACGCCTGCGCAAGGGGTACGGCGAGCGGATGCTGATCGACGACCTGTCGTTCTCGCTGCCGCGAGGGGGCATCGTCGGCGTGATCGGGCCAAACGGCGCGGGTAAGTCGACGCTGCTGCGGATGATCGTGGGCGAGGAGCAGCCCGACGGCGGCGCGCTGCGGGTGGGCGAGACGGTCGAGCTCGCGTACGTCGATCAGGCGCGCGAACTCGACCCCGACAAGACCGTATGGCAGGAGATCTCCGGCGGGCAGGACCAGATCAAGCTGGGCGAGCGGACCGTCAACAGCCGCGCGTACGTCGCCGGCTTCAACTTCAAGGGCACCGACCAGCAGACGAAAGTGGGCAAGCTCTCCGGCGGCGAGCGCAACCGGCTCCACCTGGCCAAGCTGCTGCGCGAGGGCGGGAACCTGCTGCTGCTCGACGAGCCGACGAACGACCTCGACGTGGACACGCTGCGCGCGCTCGAGGAGGCGTTGCTGGCGTTCGCTGGCTGCGCCGTCGTCGTCTCCCACGACCGCTGGTTCCTCGACCGGATCGCGACTCACGTGCTCGCGTTCGAGGGCGACTCCCAGGTGCGCTGGTTCGAGGGCAACTTCGAGGCCTACGAGAGCTTCCGCCACGAGCAGCTCGGCGCCGATGCCGACCGGCCGCACCGAATCACGTACAAGAAGCTGGTGCGGGCGTAGCTGATTCTTCACGCCGGTGCCCTCGTCCGGCGTAGGCTTCGCCAGAGCCCAACGAGAGGAGAGGCACGATGACGATCACCGAGCCGATCGCCCAGACCGCTGGCACCGACGAAGCCGCGATCGCAGAGCTGCACGAGCTGTTCGACCTTCAGCGGGAAGCGTTCCTGCGCAACACGTACCCGAGCGCGGCCGATCGGCGTGCGCGGCTCGAGGCGCTGATGGGGATGGTGATGGGCAATCGCGCCCGGATCCACGACGCGCTGAGCGAGGACTTCGAAGTTCATCCCGGCGCCCTCTCGGACCTCGCCGAGGTGCTGACCGTCGTCGGCCGCGCGGCGTACGCGCACCAGTACCTCGAGGAGTGGATGGCTCCCGAGCCTCGCGAGACCGACCCGAACCTGCACGGCACCGCGCGCGCGGCGATCGCCTATCAGCCGAAGGGCGTGATCGGGAACATGTCGCCCTGGAACTTCCCGTTCGATCTCTCGCTCGGCCCGCTCGTCGACATGCTCGCGGCCGGGAACCGGGCGATCCTCAAGCCCTCCGAGTACACGCCGGCCTGCTCGGAGCTGCTCAAGCAGATGATCGGCGCGACCTTCGATCGCGACCTCGTCGGCGTCGTCAACGGCGGGCTCGAGCTCGCCAAGGAGTTCCCGACGCTTCGCTGGGACCACCTTCTCTACACCGGCAACACCGAGGTCGGCCGCCTGGTCGCGAAGGCTGCCGCTGAGAATCTCGTTCCGGTTACGCTCGAGCTCGGCGGCAAGAGCCCGGTGGTCGTGCTCGATGACTCCGTCGACGCGAGCGCCGTCGCCCAGATCCTGGGGACGAAAATGGTCAAGAACGGGCAGATGTGCATCTCGCCCGATTACGCGTTGGTACCGCGCGAGCGGGTCCCCGAGTTCGTGGAGCTCGCGAAGGCCCACTACGCGGACCAGCTCGCCGGCTACGCGGCAAGCGGGGACTGCACCGGGATCATCTCCGAGCGCCACCTCGACCGAGTCGGCCGGCTGCTCGAGGAGGCGCGCGAAAGCGGTTCCGAGGTCGTCCAGCTGGGCGGCGACGAAGTCGACCGTGAGCGTCGGCGGATGCCCGTCTCGCTGGTGATCGACCCCGACGAGAGCCTCGGGCTGATGCGCGAGGAGATCTTCGGCCCGATCCTCCCGGTCGTGCCGTACGACTCGGTCGACGAGGCGATAGGCCAGGTCAACGCCGGCGAGCGGCCGCTCGGCCTGTACGTGTTCGCCGCCGACGAGGACGCGGCACAGGATGTGCTCGACCGGACGGTTTCGGGCGGGGCGGCGGTGAACGCGTGCGCCGCCCAGGGGGCCCTGGCCTCGCTCGGCTTCGGGGGCGTCGGCCACAGCGGCACCGGGCGCCATCACGGGATCGACGGCTTCCACGAGTTCTCGAACCCGCGCGGCGTCGTCTTCCGGGGCGAGGGCGGCGCGCTCGACGCGTTCCTACCGCCGTACGGCGAGCAGACCAAGGCGCTGCTCGACGGGATCTTCGGGCCGGGGCAGTAGGTTCCGGCGATGGCGTCGAAAGCGGTTCTGATCACCGGCTGCTCGAGCGGCATCGGCCACGCGACGGCCGGGCTGCTGGCCGACAACGGGTGGGAGGTGTACGCGACCGCGCGCCGCCTCGAGTCGATCGAAGACCTCGCGAAGCGCGGGTGCAAGACGCTCGCGCTCGACGTCACCGACGAGAGCTCGATGAAGGCGGCCGTCGACACGGTCACGGCAGCCGAGGGCGCGGTCGGCGTGCTGATCAACAACGCCGGCTACAGCCAGTCGGGCGCGGTCGAGAGCGTGCCGCTCGAGCAGGCTCGGAGGCAGTTCGAGACGAATGTGTTCGGCCCGCTGCGGCTGATCCAGCTGGTGCTCCCAGGAATGCGCGAGCAGCGCTGGGGCAAGATCGTGAACCTCAGCTCGATGGGAGGGAGGCTGACGTTCCCCGGCGGCGGGCTCTACCACTCGTCCAAGTACGCGCTCGAGGCGCTCTCGGACGCGCTGCGGTTCGAGGTGCGGGGATTCGGCGTCGACGTGATCTTGATCGAGCCGGGCCTGATCGTGACCAACTTCGGCGAGGTCGCGTCGGCGGCCGCGCCGGTCGGTGGTGACGGCGGAAACTACGCGGAGTTCAACCGCAAGGTCGCGGAGATCACCGAGGGCGCGTACAAGGGACCGATGGCGAAGCTGGGCTCGGGTCCCGAGGCGGTGGCCAAGGCGATCGAGCGCGCGATCACGAGCAAGCGGCCGAAGGCGCGCTACCCGGTCACCGCGAGCGCGCGGTTGATGATCTCGCAGCGGAAGCTGACGCCTGACCGGATGTGGGACCGGATGATGCGCGTGCAGTTCCCCACACCCGGCCAGTAGCGCTCAGCCCGCCGCGGGCAGGCGCGAGAGCTCGCCCTCGAGCAGGCGGCCGAGCTCGCGCGTGTCGGCCGCGACCCAGTCGGCGCCGGTGAGCTCGTCCTCCGAGTACGGACCCGAGGCGACCGCGACGCAGCGGACCTCGTCGGCGCGCGCGCACGCGATGTCGCGCGGGGTGTCGCCGATCACGATCGTCCGCGCGCGCGGATGTGGGGAGCCGACGGATCCGGCCCGCCGTCGCGCGATTCTCGGGAGTGCCGCGCGGTCCTCGTCGTCCGAGCCGAACGCCCCCTCGCCGCTCGGGAAGCGGCGCCCGATCCCGGCACGCGCAAGCTTCAGCCGGGCAACGCACTCGTAGTTGCCGCTGAGCAGCGAGAGCGTCACGTCCGCCCGCGCCGCAAGCGTCGCCAGCAGCTCCGGGACCCCGGGCAGCACCGTGTCGCTCAGGTCCGGGGGGCAGAGTCGCGCGTACGCGCGACAACACTCCTCGCGCACGTCGTCGGCGCGCTCGTCGATCCGCTCCGCCGAGATCCCCGCGTCGAGCAGGATCCCGCGCGCGATCTCCGGGTCGGTGCGACCCGCTGCCCGCAGCGGCCTGCGCATCCGGCGCGTCGGGTCGATCCTGTGGACGGCACGGAGGGCCTCGTACATCGCGTCTCGGTGGGCGTCGGTCGCTCCGGACACGAGCGTCCCGTCGATGTCGAACAGGAGCAGGACCGAGGTGGCCACCGGGCTAGCGCTCGAACGAAATGCCCGATCCGAGCGTCTGCGCGAACGCTGCGATCAGGCGCGCCGCGGCGTCGATGTCGCCGAGCGACACCATCTCCACCGGCGAGTGCATGTAGCGCAGCGGGATCGATACCAACCCGGTGGGGACGCCCGCGCGACTCGGGTTGATCGCGTCTGCGTCGGTGCCGGTGCCGCGGCCGAGTGACTCGAGCGTGAAGTCGATCCCCTGCGCCTCTGCCGCGTCGTGGAGCAGCTCGAAGACGCGCGGGTGAAGGGACGTACCGCGGGCGATCACGGGCCCGGAGCCGAGCTTGTGCTCGGTCATCTCTCCGAGCTCGACGCCGGGCTGGTCGGTGGCGTGTGTGACGTCCACGACCACGGCGACGCCGGGCTCGTGCGCGTACGCGCTCGTGCGCGAGCCCGCGAACCCGGTCTCCTCCTGCGCGACCGCGAGCGCGAGCACCTCGCCGGGAGCGCCGCCGGCTTCGGCGACGAGCCGCGCCGCCTCCGCGGCGACGTAGCAGCCCACCCGGTTGTCGAGCGCCCGGGAGATCATCTGGTCGTGGCGCAGCTCGAGCGGCTCGGCGTCGATCACCGCGACGTCGCCGATCCGGACCAGGCCGCGGGCCTCGTCAGCGTCGCGGGCTCCGATGTCGATGTGCAGCTGCTTCAGCTCCGGGGCCTGCTTGCGGTCCTCGTCCTTCAAGAGATGGATCGGCTTGCGGGCGATCACCCCGCCGATCGTCCCCTCGCGCGTCTCGATCAGGACTCGCTGCCCCACGAGCACGATCGGGTCCCAACCGCCGACCTGGCCGAAGCGGAGCTTCCCGTCGGACTCGATGTGGGTGACGTGGAGCCCGATCTCGTCGATGTGGCCGACGACCACGAGCCTCGGGCCGTCTCCGGTTCCCGGGACCCGCGCGAACGACGAGCCGACCTGATCGCCTCCGACCTCGGCGGCCCATCCCGCGCACGACTCGCGCCAGACACGGGCAGCGTTGGACTCGTGGCCCGAAGGACCGGGTGTCGTCAGCAGGCGCTCGAGCAGCTCGGGGATCGCCACGCGGGAAAGGCTAATGCGTCCTGGTTCCGCGCGACACCCTAGCCCGGTTGGGAGCGCTAGTGGCCGCCGGTTGTGGCGGTGCTGGCGGAGCCTCCGTCCGAGCCGCGGAGCATGCCTCCATCGGAGGATCCACCGTCAGACGACCCACCGCTCGAGCCGCCGCCATCGCTGCCGCTGGTCGCGGTGGTGGTCGTGGTCGTGGTCGTGGTCGTGTTGCCGTGGTCGCCGCCGCCGTCGGTGCCGCTGGTTGTGGTCGTCCCTCCGTGGTCGCCGCCGCCGTCACTTCCGGTTGTCGAGGTGGTGCCCCCGTGATCGCCGCCGCCATCGGATCCACCGGGCGAGCCGTCTGATCCGCTGCCGGGGCCGTGGCTGCCCGAGGTGGTCGGCTGGAGCCCGCCACGGTCTCCGGGCCCGTCGTGCCGACCCCGCGATCCTCCGTCGTGGCCGCCGAAGGGGGCTGCCCCGGCGTGGCTCACGAAAGCGAGCGCTGCGGTCCCGGGCCCGGCGCGGCCGGTGCTCCGAGTGGCCGTCGCAGACTCCGCGTCAACGGCATCCCTCGCCGTGATCGTGACGGGGGCCGCGCGGGTGTGGGCGCGGAGTGAGGGGTCGCCGACCACGATCGCGGTCGTCCCTGCCGCGGCTCCGACGGCGACGATCGCTCCGCCTTTGAGGATCAACGCACCGATGCCGGCAGATCCAGCGCCCGCAAGTCCCGCCGAGGCGCCGCCCGCATCGCCGACCGCCCAGTCGATCAGGGGGGCGGGGATCACGGCGGCCGCCGCGGCGCGCAGCGTCGAGCGGGCCCGGTAGATCAGGCCGCGAACCGAGCCGCTCGAGAGCCCAAGCGCGGCAGCGATCTCCTCGTGGCTGCGACCGTCGATTGCGGCGCTCACCATCACCTGGCGCTGAAGATCCGGGAGTCCGGCAAGTCCCGCCAGTGCGTCGCGGGCCGCCATCCGCTGCTCAACCAGCTGATCGGCGCCGGGCGCGCCCCGCTCGGCGGCCACACCCTCGGGGCGCTCAGCGCTGGCGCGCAGCGCCGTGATCGCGACGTTGTGGACGATCCGGTACATCCACGCCCGCACATCGCGCACCTCGGCGCCGCCTGACAGCGCGCGCCAGGCCTGCAGGAGCCCCTGCTGAAGGATGTCCTCGGGCGAGCTCCCGGAGGCAGCCACGCGCCGGCAGTAGGCGAGCAAGGGCCCGCGGTAGCGGCGCACCAGCGCCTCGAACGCCCGCTCGTGGCCGGCACTGGCGAGCTCGACGAGCCGTTGGTCGGGCTGCGTCTGAAGGAACCTGAGTGAGATGGCCAGCGGACTCATCGTCGAACGGGCGTCGCACCTGGATTGGCTTGACCCTCAGCGGTACAGACGCCCGGCGGGGGGATGTCCTTCCGGGCGAGAAGGATTCCTACCAGACCCCGGACGCGCGGAGCGGCGGTCCCGTGGCCGGGGCCGCCGCTCGCGCGGTGGGTTGGCTTGGTCAGGAGACCAGCTCTACCTTCTGCCACACGGCGCCGGAGCCGCCGATGCGCAGAGTGGCCTCGTGGACGACAGCACCGGGGGTGAGACTTGAGGTCGAGCAGTTCATCGCCCCGCCCTCGTTCTGATCCTCGTTCTGGTCCTTGCCCTGGGCTTCGTTCTGGTCATTGTCGCCCTGGTCGTTACCGCCGGAGCCCTGGTTGTTGTCCCCAGAGTTCTGGTCGCCGCCGCCGCCGTCGCCGTCCTCGTGAGTGGTCGTCGAGGCCTGCATTGCGGCCGTGCACTCGAGCTCGGTGTCGTTCGTGACCATGCCCTTCACGGTCGAGCCGTCGTTCAGCGCGGTCGTCAGGACGCCGCCCGTGAACGACTGCACCGTGCCGGCGTTGTCCGATGAGTTGGTGGTGGTCGGCGGGGTGCTCTGATCGCCGAAGCGCCGGATCTTTGCGTGGTGCGCCCGCGCGTGGTGCCGTGCGTTGTGGTGGTGCGCGAGAGCGCTCGCCGGCACCGCCGCTGCCACCAGCACGGTCGCAATCGTGAACATGACTCGTCTCACTTGGCTACCTCCTTGGCCTCCGCCCGGGCGGGCGAGCCGTTTGTTTGCCGTCCTACTAACTGAGACGCGGCGCAAGCGAAAACTTCACGCGCGGAGGCACGCAGGACGGCACACCTCTAGGCGCGCGAGTGTGCGTCGCGCTGCATACCTCTAGCGGTGGGAGCGGCGCCGCCGCGGCGCCCAAGCGTGAACTACCGCGCCAGCAGCTGCCGGAGCACGAACTGCAGGATCCCGCCGTTGCGGAAGTAGCGCTGTTCCTTGGGCGTGTCGATCCGGACGGTCACGCCGAACTCACGATCGTCGGCGCGCACCGTCAGCTTGCGCGGGATCTCGTCGACGCCGGCGAGTCCCGAGATCGTGAACTTCTCGCGGCCGGTGAGGGAGAGCGAGGAAACCGAGTCGCCATCCGAGAACTGGAGCGGCAGCACACCCATCCCGACGAGGTTGGAGCGGTGGATCCGCTCGAAGCTCTCGGCGATCACGGCGCGCACGCCCAGCAGCCGGGTGCCCTTCGCCGCCCAGTCGCGCGAGGACCCCGACCCGTACTCCTTGCCGGCGAGCACCAGCAGCGGGATCTTCTCCTCCTGGTACTGGACCGCGGCCTCGTAGATCGGGAGCACCGGCTCGCCCTCCGCCGTGCCCGGCCCGAGGTAGACGGTGAAGCCCCCCTCGGTCCCCGGGGCCAGCTGGTTGCGCAGGCGGATGTTGGCGAACGTCCCGCGCATCATCACCTCGTGGTTGCCGCGGCGCGAGCCGTACGAGTTGAAGTCCTTCGGCTTGACGCCGTGCTCGATCAGGTATTCGCCGGCGGGGCTGTCGCGCTTGATCGATCCGGCCGGGGAGATGTGATCGGTGGTGACGCTGTCGCCGAGCACAGCCAAGACGCGCGCGTCCTCGATGTCCGCGATCGGCTCGGGCTCCGGTGAGAGCCCATCGAAGAACGGCGGCTGGCGCACGTACGTCGAGCGTGGGTCCCACTCGAACTGCTCCCCGGTCGGGACCTCGAGCGACGCCCACCGCTCGTCGCCCTCGAACACTTCGCCGTAGCTCTTGCGGAACATGTCCGACTGGACCGCTTCCTCGATCGTCTCGTGGACCTCGGTCTCGCCCGGCCAGATGTCCTTCAGGAACACCGGCTCGCCATGGGCATCCTCGCCCAGCGGCTCGTCGTAGAGGTCGATGTCCATCGTTCCCGCGATTGCGTAGGCGACGCACAGCGGCGGCGAGGCGAGGTAGTTCATCTTCACATCGGGGTTGATCCGGCCTTCGAAGTTCCGGTTGCCCGACAACACCGACACAACCGCCAGGTCCTCGGCGCCGACGACATCGGAAATCTCCTCAGGCAGGGGTCCACTGTTTCCGATGCACGTCGTGCAGCCGTAGCCGACGAGGTTGAACCCGAGCTCGTCGAGGTACTCGGTCAGCCCGGCGCGGTCCAGATACTCGGTGACGACCTTCGATCCCGGGGCGAGCGAGGTCTTGACCCACGGCTTCACCGTCAGCCCACGCTGGACGGCGTTGCGGGCGAGGACCCCGGCGCCGATCATCACCGACGGGTTCGAGGTGTTGGTGCAGCTCGTGATCGCGGCGATCACGACGTGACCGTGGTCGAGCTCGGTCTCGGTCCCGTCGGCGAGCGTGACGGGCGTCGCGCACGATCGGCGCTCGGCCACCTGCACGCCGCCGGTGTCGCCGGTCGGCTCGTGGCCGTCGCCGTTCTCGACGTGGGTCGAGACCGGGTCGCTCGCCGGGAAGCTCTCCCCGATCGCCTCGTCCTCGGCGTCCTCGTCGGGGAGGAGACCGTCGAGCGCCATCCGGAACGCGGCCTTCGACTCCGTCAGCGAGACCCGGTCCTGCGGTCGTTTCGGGCCGGCGATGCTCGGCACCACGGTGGCGAGGTCGAGCTCGAGCCGATCGGTGAACGTCGGCTCCTCGGAGTTCTCGTCGTGCCAAAGCCCCTGCGCGCGGGCGTACGCCTCGACGAGCTCGATCTGGCCCTCCGGACGGCCCGAGAACCGCAGGTAGCGCAACGTCTCCTCGTCGATCGGGAAGATCGCGCAGGTCGAACCGAACTCCGGCGACATGTTGCCGATCGTCGCGCGGTCGGCGAGCGGCAGGTTCGGGAGTCCCTCGCCGTAGAACTCGACGAAAGACGCCACGACGCCGTGGCGTCGGAGCATCTCGGTGACGGTCAGCACGAGATCGGTCGCGGTCGCGCCCTCCGCGAGCTCGCCGACCAGCTTGAACCCGATCACCTGCGGGATCAGCATCGACAGCGGCTGGCCGAGCATCGCCGCCTCGGCCTCGATCCCGCCGACGCCCCAGCCGAGCACGCCGAGGCCGTTGACCATCGTCGTGTGGGAGTCGGTGCCGACGAGCGTGTCGGGGTACGCACGCCCGCTGGCGTCGTCGACGAACACCACCCGCGCCAGATACTCGAGGTTGACCTGGTGGACGATGCCGGTGTCCGGCGGGACCACGCTGAAGTTCTCGAACGCGCCCTGGCCCCAACGCAGGAACGCGTAGCGCTCGCGGTTGCGCTGGAACTCGAGCTCGGCGTTGCGCTGGAACGCGGTAGGCGAGCCGAACACGTCGACCTGGACCGAGTGGTCGATTACGAGCTCGGCCGGGACCAGCGGGTTGATCTTCGTCTGATCGCCCCCCAGCGCGCCCATCGCCTCGCGCATCGCGGCGAGGTCGACGACGGCTGGAACGCCGGTGAAGTCCTGCATCAGGACGCGCGCCGGCGTGAACGCGATCTCCACACTCGGCTCGGCGCCCGCGTCCCAGCTCGCGAGCGCCTCGATGTCCTGCGCGCGGACGGACTCTCCGTCCTCGTTGCGCAGCAGGTTCTCCAGCAGGATCTTGAGCGAGAACGGCAGCCGCGCGACGTCGAACTTCGACTGGAGCGCCTCGAGCCGGAAGATCTCGTAGTCGCGGCCGCCGACGGTGAGGGTTCCACGGGCGTCGAAGCTGTTCATGAACTCAACTCTACGCATCCGCGGGCGCTCGAACGTTCCGGGGCCGGCGGCGCTCCTACAACTCTCTTAGGGCGGTCTTCGCGCTGCCTTCGGCGCTCATCGGATGCTGCCCCGCATGAGCCCAATCACCCTCCTGCGCCGGACGCTCGGAGTGGCCGCGATCGTGCTGCTCGTCGCAGTCGCGCTCGCGGGCGCGTACGCCGAGTCCCACCGCGCGCCCGATCAGCCGTAGCGCGCCCCACGACGATGAGCACCGAATCGTTTCCCCACCCTCTGCCCGCAGCCGGCGCAAACCGGACGCGCCCGCTGACGAGCAGGATCGGAGCGCGCCTGCTCGCCCGGCCCGAATTGCTCGGCCTGCTCGGACTGACCGCGACCCTCAACCTCTGGAACCTCGGCATCAACGGCTGGGCGAACACGTACTACAGCGCCGCCGTCCGCTCGATGAGCACGAGCTGGCACGACTTCCTGTTCGCGTCGTTGGACAAGACCGGGCTGATGACCGTCGACAAGCCGCCGCTCTCTCTCTGGGTCGAGGCGCTGTCGGTCCGCGTGTTCGGCTTTCACCCGCTGAGCATCCTGATCCCGGAGGCGCTGATGGGGATCGCCGCCGTGGCGCTGCTCTACGACCTCGTCGCGAGGCGGTTCGGCCGCGTGGCCGGGTTCGTCGGCGGGCTCGCGTTCGCTGTCACTCCGGTGACGGTGGCGGTCGCGCGTCACAACAACCCGGACGAGCTCTTGATCTTGTGCTGCGTGGCGGCCGTGTGGGCCGCGGCGCGCGGGCTCGAGAACGGGCGCACGCGGTGGCTCGTGCTGAGCGGGGTGCTCGTCGGGCTCGGGTTCGAGACGAAGATGGGCGTCGCGCTGCTGATCGTCCCCGGGATCGCGGCCGCGTGGTTGTGGAGCGCCCGAGGGTCCGTTTGGGCCCGAATCAAGCAGCTGCTCGCGGGCGGCGCGGCGATGATCGCCGTGGCGGCAGCGTGGCCGCTGCTCGTGACCCTCACGCCGGCGTCAGACCGGCCGTGGATCTCGGGCACGTCGGACAACAGCATCTGGTCGCTGATCTTCGGCTACAACGGTCTCGGCCGCGTCTCCGGCCAGTCGGGAGGGCCCGGCGGCGGCTTCGGCGGGACGATGTTCGGCGGTCCGACCGGCGTGTTCCGCCTGCTCCAGACGGGGCTCGGTGACCAGGCCGGTTGGCTGCTGGGATTCTCGGTCGTCGCCGGCGTCGCGCTGCTGGTGCTGACGCGGCTGCGCCGTCGCGACCCTCGCACCGGCTGGCTGATCGCCGTCGGCGGCTCGCTGCTCGCGGTCGCGGTCGTGTTCAGCTTCGCGAGCGGGATCTTCCACCCCTACTACGTCTCGCTGATCGCGCCGTTCGCGGCGGCGCTGGTCGGAGCCGGGACGGGGCTGATGCTCGAGCGGACTCGGAGCGCGCGGGTGATCGCGCCGCTGGCGATCGCCGCCGGCGCGGTGAGCGAGCTGGTCGTGCTCGGGGAGATCGGCGGAGAGCTCCGCTGGGCGATCCCGGTGATCGTCGTGGTCGGCGGCGTATCCGCCGTCGCGCTCGGCTTCGGGCTCGGGCGTACCCGGCGGCTGCGGGCGGCTCTGGTTGCCGCCGCGCTCGCGGCGCTGCTGGCGGCACCCGCGACCTGGGCGGCCGAGACGCTCGGTCACGCCACCAATTCGACCTTCCCGACCGGCGGGCCGGCGAGTGCGGCGTCGATGGGCGGCGGCGGCGGTCCGGGCGGCCCCAGCGGGCGCGGCGGCTTCGGCGGCGGTTCCCCGGGTGGGTCCGGGGGAGCGGCGCGCGGCGGTTTCGCGGGCGGGCCTCCCGCCGCTCTCTTCGGCGGACCGTCAGCAGGTGGCCGACCGGCCGGCGCCGGCGGACCGGCCGGCGCCGGCGGACCGATTGGCGCCGGCGGACCGATGAGCGGCGGTGGACCGCCCGGCGGCGGCGCCGGTGGCGGACCCGGTGGTTTCGGCGGGGACTCGGCCTCGCTCTCCGCCGCGATCAAATACGCAGCTGGACATGGCGGCGGTGCGATCGGCGTCGAGAGCCAGAGCAGCGCGGCGTCCGCGATCCTCGCGTACAAGGCTGACGTTGCCGGGCTGGGCGGATTCTCGGGTCGCGAGAGTTCGGTCAGCGTGTCGTGGCTCGCGAACGCGGTTCGAACCGGGCGGCTCCGCTGGGTGATCGTCAGCGCGAATCAGGGACTCCGCCTCCCCGGCGACACACGGTCGGGCAGCACCGGGGCGTTCGCTGCCGTCGAGCGCGCGTGCAAGGCAGTGTCCGTGTCCTCCGAGACGGGTTCCTCCTCCGGGACGGGTTCCGTGACGATGTACGATTGTCTGGGGCGGGCGAGTGCCATCGCCGCCGCTATAGGACGGTGACCCGTTGGGGCGTTCAAGAGTTCTGGACCGGATACCGATTCTCTCCATCGTGAGAGTACGTAGGGCGATCTGCACCTCTGCGCTCGTCGCGCTGACGAGTGCTCCGGTCGCGCTCGCGGACACCACCGACAGCACCAACTGGGCCGGGTACGCCGCGCACGGCAGCGGCGTCGCTTTCCGCAGCGTGCGGGGCTCGTGGATCGAGCCCGCCGCGTCGTGCGCGCGCGGGACCTCCACATACTCGTCCTACTGGGTCGGGGTCGGCGGCTATCGCCAGACCTCGCGGGCGCTCGAGCAGATCGGCACCGAGGTCGACTGCAGCGCGAGCGGCAAGGTCAGCTCCAGCGCCTGGTACGAGCTCGTCCCGGCGCCCTCGAATCCGATCCGTCTGGCCGTCAAGCCCGGAGACGCCCTGCAGGCGTCGGTCACCGTCAGGGGACGCGCCGCGACCGTCTCCCTGTACGACGCGACCAGCGGCCAGGGCTTCCGCAAGACCGTGCGCGCGTCGGTCGTCGATCTGAGCTCGGCCGAGTGGATCGTTGAGGCGCCGTCGGAGTGCATCAGCGCGTCGAGCTGTCAGACGCTGCCGCTCGCGAACTTCGGCTCGGCCACGTTCGGCTCGGCGGTCGCGCAGGCGTCGAACGGGCGGACCGGGGCGATCGCGAGCCCGATGTGGCAGTCGACCAAGATCGACCTGCGCCCAGACAGCCGGAGGTTCATCGTCAACTCGAACTCCGGTCCGGTGCTCGGGATCGCGACACCGTCGGGGCTACAGGCCGACGGCGCCAGCTTCAAGGTGAACTACACGCAGGTCCCCGTCCCCGGCGGGCCCGTGTTCGGGGGCAGAGGTGCGGCCGTGCGGGCCGGTTACATCCTTCATCCGCATCGTTGAGGCTTCTCCGCCGTTAAAGGATCGGGACCGCTGAGGCGCCCGCGACACTGAGAACGCCCGAGCCGCCTCCAGCGCTCTCTTCCGAGATGCCTGGTTCAATGTCCTGGGTGCGCCGATTCATCATCACGTTCGCTTGCGTTGCCGGAGTCCTTCTGGGCTCGCTCGCAGGGGCGGCCGCGGTGGCCGCTTCCGGGACGAGCACCTCGGCCGGTGACCAGCAGTACGTGGACCCGCTGACGGGCTCCTCCACAACCTCGCACCCGAATGGCTCGACGGGCTCGGGTTCGTCGGGCTCCGGCTCGAGCGGATCCTCGTCGAGCTCGTCAGGCTCGTCCTCGACCACAAACGGCACGCTCTCGCAGACGTCTCCGACGGCGAGCGGCACGTCGAGCTCATCCACTTCGAGCGACCCCGGAAGCTCGACGGGCAGCCACGGGAGCACGCTGCCGTTCACCGGGATGAACGTCTGGGCGTGCGTCGCGATCGGTGTGGGCCTGCTGGGCACGGGGCTCGTGTTGCGCCGGATCGTCCGCCTGAACTAGTGGCTGCGGGCGGGAGCCCGGTCGAGGCACTCGGCGTCGCGATCAACGCCCGCGCCGCGGTGCGTGAGCAGATCGGCGGGGTCGAGCGCTTCGCGCGGGAGATGGCGATGCGGCTGCCGGCGCTGCGGCCCGATCGCTACCGGGTGATCCGCCCGCCATCCGGGCTCGCCTACGCGGCGGGCCACGTGTGGGAACAGGGACTGCTGCCCGCGAGCGCGGCAGGTTGCGCGCTGATCTACTCCCCGGCGAACCTGGCCCCGGTGGTCTCTGCCCGGAACGTGGTCGTGATCCACGATCTGGCGGCGCTCCGCCACCCGCCGCCTACTCGAGCTCATATGTCCGCTACCAGCGGCTGATGCTGCCGCCGCTGGCCCGCCGTGCGCGGCTCGTGCTGACGGTGTCGGAGTTCTCGCGGGGGGAGCTCGTCGACGTGCTCGGGATCGCGCCCGAGCGAATCGCGGTGATCCCGGGCGGGGTCGGCGAGCGGTTCCGGGCGGACGTCGACACGGCGCAGGTGCGACGCAGGTATGCGCTCGAGGCCCCCTACGCGCTCGTCGTCGGAACCGTCTCGGAGCGGAAGAACCTGGCGCTGCTGACCCGCGCTTCACGGGCGCTGCGCGAGCGCGGGGTGGAGCTCGTGCTGGCCGGCGCCGACCGCGACTATCTGCGAGCCACGGATGTGCCGCTCCGCCGTCTCGGTTACGTGCCCGACGAACAGCTCCCGGCGCTGTACGCGGGCGCGACCGCGCTCGCGATGCCCTCGCGTTACGAGGGCTTCGGGCTTCCGTGCCTGGAGGCGATGGCGTGCGGGACCCCGGTCGTGGCGGCCGCCGCGGGCGCGCTTCCCGAGACCGTCGGCGACGCGGGGCTGCTCGTGGACCCGGCGGACGCGGACGCCTTCGCCGAGGGTCTGATCGCTGCGGCGTGCGAGCAGTCGACGCGCGATCGGCTGGTTGAAGCGGGGCTCGAACGGGCCGAGGGCTTCAGCTGGGCGCGCACGGCCGAGCTCACCGACGAAACGATCGATGGGCTGCTGTGTTCGGATGGGCGTGCCTAGACTGCCGCGCGTGCCTCGGCCGTCCCTGATCGCCGGCGCAGTCTGCGCCGCGCTGCTCTGCGTCGTGATCCTCGCGTCGGCTGCGACCGGCGTCGCTCGCCCGCGTGCCGCCGCCAAGGCCGTTCCGCAGGGGTTCGTCGGGGTGGTCGTCGACGAGCCGGTGTGGCCCGACGCCTTCATCAACCTCGCGCCGCAGCTCGACACGATGGTCCACAGCGGGGTCCAGAGCATCCGCGTTGTGTTCGACTGGTCGAGCTTCCAGCCGTACAAGCGCTGGAAGGACGTACCCAAGACGAGCAAGAAGCAGTTCACCAACGTCGGCGGGATCCCGACAGACTTCACGGACGCCGACCAGCTCGTGAGCCTCGCGAGCGCGCGCGGGATCACCGTGCTGCCGGTGATCCTGGACGCGCCCGCGTGGGCCGGGAAGACGTACAAGGGCGGGATCATGCGGCTGCCGCGGTCCGACGCGCAGTACGCGACGTTCGCCAAGACGCTGGTGCGGCGCTACGGCCCGCGCGGCTCGTTGTGGAAGACGTATCACGGCGCTCGCGTCCCGATCCGGTCGTGGCAGATCTGGAACGAGCCCAACATCCCGGCGTTCTGGCCGCCACAGCCGTTCGCCCCGGGGCTATGTCCGGTTGCTCAAAGCGGCGCACGACGCGATCAAGCAGGCCGACCCCCGCGCGCGGATCGTGCTCGCGGGCCTGCCCAACTACTCGTGGCTCGACCTCGGGCGGATCTACCGGGTCCCGGGGGCGCGCAACCTGTTCGACGAGGTAGCCATCCATCCATACACGAAGGATCCGTCGGGCGTGATCAAGATCCTCGGGCTTGTACGCATTGCGATGGGTCAGAGCGGCGACGCGAAGAAGCCGCTGATCGCCGACGAGATCAGCTGGCCCTCCTCGCAGGGCAAGACGAGCCACAACGTCGGCTATGACTTCGCGACGACCGAATCCGGCCAGGCGAAGAACATCGCGGCGATGCTGCCCCTGCTGGTGAAGAACCGCAACGCGATCGTGCCCAAGTCGGGTGGGCTCCGATACGGCATCGCGGGCTTCGACTACTACGACTGGGCCGGGCGCGACCGACCCAACATTCTCGCCTTCGACTTCTCCGGGCTGCTTCATTTCGGGACTGGCGGCTTCAAGCCGAAGCCCGCCTTCAGCGCGTTCGAGAAGGCCGCGCTGAGCATGGAGGCGTGCCGCTACAAGCTCGTCGCCACCAGGTGCTCGAGCACGCCCCCGCCTTCGGGGCCGACGCGGGCCGAGCGGTCCAAGCGGTCCGAGCGGTCCGAGCGGGCCGAGCGGGCCGAGCGGGCCGAGCGGCCCCAGCGGGCCGAGCGGCCCCACCTCCTGATCAGCCGCCGCAGAGCAGGATCGAGGAGGCTGGCGCTCGGGCGGCCCGGATCGCCGCCGCGAACGCCTGAACGTCGGGGCTCGAACCGCCGCTCGGCGGATTGATGCCGAACCAGTCCTGCGGGTCGGCGGGGTCGCGCTCGGGGGTCAGCCACGTGTACAGGACCGTCGCGGCGATCCCGCAGTCGACGTGCCCGAGCGCCGTGACCGTACGCCGGATGTAGGCGGGGCGGAGCCGCTCGGGGAGGTAGTCGAGCGCTCCGGCCGGACTCGTCGTCCACCCGAGCTCGGTGATCCACAGTGGCACCTCCCCGAGGCCCAGCGAGTCGAGCGCGAGGCGCGCGCTGCGGACGTTGCGCAGCACCAGCGCGGGCGCGCGGCCGTAGGGATGGATCGCGACGCCGTCGATCGCGCCGCGCAGCGAGGGGTCGGCGGCCAGCATTGCCGGCAGGAACCCGCGCGGGTTCGTGAGTCCCCCGACGAGCACCTGCGCGTTCGGTTGCACCGTGCGGATCGCCTGGCGGGCCTGCGCGTACATCTTGGCGTACGCGGCCGCGTCGGGGTTCGGGAACCAGAACGCCGGGTTGTCCGGCTCGTTCCAGATCTCGTAGGCCTCGACGGGCTCCGCGCGCAGCTCGGGGTGGGCGGCCCAGAACGAGCCGCCCGCGCCGTATCGCGCGGCGAAGGCGGCGGCGTATGCGGCGTACGCGGTGGGATCCGACGGTGGCGAGTGGTCCTTTCCCGGAACCGACTGCGCCCACGGCGCCGAGTAGTCGATGATCGGCAGCCAGCGCAGCCCCCGTGCCGCGAGCGCGCCGGCGATCCGGTCGGCGAAGCTCCAGTCGTAGTGGTGGCTCGTCCCGGTCGGCGGCTCGGGCTCGGCCGCCTCCCAGAGGGCGTCGCTGCGGGCGATCGTCGCGCCGGTGGCGGCCAGCGCCGCGAGCTGGCCGTCGATCTGCGCCGGCGTGTAGCTCTGCGAGTTGAACAGACGGTTGACACTCGCCCCCAGCTGCTCGCTGCTCGGAGGCGGCGCGGGGGTCGGAGCGGTGCTGGACGTCGTCGCCGACGTTGCGGCGGGCGCGTGCCTCCGCGCCCCACCGCCCGACAGCACGAGCGGCAGTGCGACCGCGAGCGCGACAGCGGCAGCCGCTGCGGCCGCGGCCGCCCAGCGCCGGCGGCGGTCACGTCACCGCGGCGCGCGGCGAGCAGCGCTTCGAGCTGGCGCCGCTCCCGCGCGGCCGGGCGCCCGAGCGCCTGCTTGACCACGATCCGCGACGCGAACGTCAGCGCCTGCGCCCGGTCGTCGACCGCCGCCCGGGCGGGGCCGAGCCGACGGGCCACCACCTGCCGGCGGGCGCGGGCAAGCAGTTCGAACGGTTCGCCGCCGAAGGCCCGCGATGACGCGTGTGCGCCGTGGTGGATCACCCGCGCCGACGGCCAGAACCACGTCTCGACTCCCTCGCGGCCAGCGCGCAGGCACAGGTCGAGATCCTCGGCGTACATGAACAGCCGCTCGTCGAACGGCCCGAGCCGGCGCAGCGTCTCCGTCCGCGCCGACGCAGCGCGCAACCGACGGCCCACCCAACCCGACGTGGACGCGAAGCGAGCCACGGCGCGATCGCGCGTCCGGCCCACGCCGGCAGCGCCGACGGCGAGACGAGCGCCGACACCACGCCCGCCGGGGACCCCGGCTCGGGATGGACGCTGTCCTGGCGAGTCCCGTCGGAGTTCAGGACCAGCGGCGCGAGCAGACGGTCGGGTCGGTCCGAGCGCCCGAGCTCGGCGCTCAGCTCGAGCACCGAGCCGTCGAGCAGCTCGACGTCGGGGTTGAGCAGCGCGACGACCGGCGCCCGCACCGCGCCGAGCCCGATGTTGCAGCCTGCGCCAAAGCCGACGTTTCGCTCGAGCGCGATCACCCGCGCCGCCGGCGAGCGTCGCGCGACCTCCGCGGTGTCGTCGCCGGAGGCGCAGTCGACGATCGACACGATCGTCCCGGGTAGGTGACGCTCGACCGAGGCAAGCAGCCCGGCGAGCATCGCGGCGGAGTTGTGGGTGACGGTGACGAGCTCGAGGCCGTCGGGTGCGGGACGGTCCCCGCCCCCCGCCGCGGGCCGAACGTCCTCGACCGCGGCCGCCATCCGCTGGCGGGCGTGCGAGTGCGCGAACTGCTCGGCGGCCCGCTCGCGCCCGGCCGCGCCCATCCGGGAGGCGAGCGCGGCGTCGGACGTCACCCGCGCGAGCGCACGGGCCGCGGCGGCTACGTCGCCGGGCGGGTACAGGATCCCGCACGACTGCTCGACGATTTCGGCGGGTCCGCCCGCGTCCGGCACCACCGCCGGTCGTGCCTGCCGCGAGCGCCTCGAGCACCGCCATCCCGAACGCCTCGCGCGGGGCGCAGTGCAGCAGGCACGTCGCGCGGCTCGAGCTCCGGTCGCGGATCGTCCACCGCGCCGAGCAGCTCGACCGACCCGGCCAGGTCGGGCTGCGCCGCGCGGGCGCGGAGTGCTTCGGCCAGCCGCTCGTCGCCGTCGGTCAGCGGCGCGCCGGCCAGCCGCAGCCGGAGCTCCGGCCGCGCGCGGCGCGCGAGCGCGAACGCCTCGAGCGCCAGGTCGGGCCGCTTGTACGTGGTGATCGACCCGAGCACGAGCACCTCCGGCGGCTCGGCGGGCGCGGCGTCGGCGTCGAACCCGCGGCGTCGACGCCGGGATGGACGATCAGCATTCGCTCGCCGAGCGTCCCCTGCGGGTCGAGGTCTGCGGCGACCGCGCGCGACAGGAACGAGCACCAGGTCGCTCCGGGATGCGGCGGCGCGCACCAGCCCGGCCGATCGTGCGGTCCGGGAGCAGGTCGCTGTGGTGGAAGACGACGCCTGGACGGCCCGACGCCGGTCCTCCGAGCGCAGCCCCGCGATCGCGGTGCGCATCCCGCACAGCACGACGAATCTCCGGCTCGACCCGCTCCAGCAGCGCCCGCAGCTCGCGCCTGTGGCCCGCAAGCCGCACGGGCGCGAGCACGCGATCGCGGACGCTCGAGCGCAGCTCCAGCGACCGCTTCGGATCGTGAACACCCGGATTCCGGCGGATCGCGCGGCCTCTGCGAATGGACCCTCAGGGCACGCGACGCACCGCTCCGGCCTCGCAGCGCAGAGGCCCAGTCGACGATCAGACCGCTCGGCGCCCCCGAGCGCCCCGGAATAGCTCACGAGCAGCACCATCTCGCCGAGGCTATCTGGCGTCAGCGGCCGCCCGTTCACTGGACGCCGTCCGGAGCGAACACTTAGACTCAGGGAGTGGGGCATCCGTCCGACCACCGGGACGTGGCAGACGTCCGCTGACACCGAGCACAGACCGGCGGGTCGCGCTGGTTCACGATTTCCTGCTCGACGTCCGCGGGGCCGAGCGCGTGTTCCTCGAGCTGTGCGAGATGTGGCCCGAGGCCGACATCTACACGGCGATCTACGACGAGGAGGGGACCGAGGGCCGGTTCGCCGGCGCGCCGGGTCCACAGCTCGTTCCTGCAGCGCCTGCGCCCGTCCGCGAGGACGTTCCGCGCGCTGCTGCCGTTCTATCCCGCGGCGATCGAGTCGTTCGACCTGCACGGCTACGACCTGGTCGTCTCGAGCTCGTCGGCGTGGGCCCACGCGGTCCTGTGCGACGAGCGCTCGGTCCACGTCAGCTACTGCCACAACCCCTTCCGGTACGCGTGGAACGACCGCGACCGGACGCTCGCCGAGGCGGCACGACCCGCTCGTCGCAGCGGCATTCCTGCGCGGGCTCTTCCGCCGCTGGCGCCAGTGGGACTGGATCGCCGCGCAGCGGACCGACCGCTACGTCGCGAACTCGCGCACCACGCAGGCGCGGATCCGCGCCTACTTCGGCCGCGAGTCGGCGATCGTGCACCCGCCGGTCGACGTCGCCCGGTTCTCGCCGGGGCCCGTCGGCGAGCCACTACGCGATCGTCTCCGAGCTGATGCCCCACAAGCAGATCGACGTCGCGATCGAGGCCTTCAACCAGCTGCGGCTGCCGCTGATCGTGATCGGCGACGGCCCCGACTGCACGGCGCCTGCGGCAGCTCGCCGGGCCCGACGATCCAGTTCGCCGGGCGGCTCGCCGGACCGGGACGTCGCCGAGGTGCTGAGCGGCGCCCGGGCGCTGATCATGACCGCGATCGAGGAGTTCGGGATCGCTGTCGGTCGAGAGCCAGGCCGCGGGCCGGCCGGTGATCGCGCAGGCGCGGCGGCGGCGCGCTGGAGACGATCGTCGACGGCGTCACGGGCTGCTTCTGGTCGGGCGGGCCGGCCGAGCTCGCGCGCGCGGTGCTGCGCGTTCGACGACGCCGCCGATCGACCCGCAGGCCTGCACGGGCAACGCGGCGCGGTTCGACCGCCGCGGCGTTCCGCGCGGCGGATGCTCGCCGAGGTCGAAGCCGCGTGCGCGAGCGGCACGCGGCCGGCGCTCGAGCGAGCGCCAGCCGCTGCCGTC
Organism: uncultured Solirubrobacterales bacterium; assembly: GCA_963770735.1. Lineage (GTDB taxonomy): Bacteria > Actinomycetota > Thermoleophilia > Solirubrobacterales > Solirubrobacteraceae > Palsa-465. The sequence continues at coordinate 339,965 of CAVYRB010000006.1, forward strand.
GACGCGGCTGGTGAGGCGCGCCGCCAGGGACGCGAACCGCTGATCGGGCGCGGCTCGTGATCGCGCGCCGGTGCCCTCGACCGTCGCGCGCGTCGTGCTGCTGGCGGGGCCGACCGTGCTCGCGTTCTTCACCGGCGGCTACTTTCCCGAGGCGCAGGCGTGGGCCGGGCTGGTCGCCTGGGTGCTGGTCGCGGTCGCGCTGGTCGGCGGTGCCGCGGCCGCTCGCGGCGCGGCCGGCGCGTCTGGCTCGCGGCGGGCGGCCTGCGTGCTGCTCGCGGCGTGGACGCTTGCGTCGATCGCCTGGGCGCCGATCGCGGGCAGCGCCTACCACGCCGGGCAGCTCGTGCTGCTGTACGCGGGCGCGCTGCGTGGCCGCGGCGCTGCTGCTCGGCGGTCCCGGGATCCAGCGGTGCGGTCGAGCCGGCGCTCGCCGCCGGCGCGGTGATCGTGATCGGCTACGGGCTCTCGGGGCGGCTGCTGCCCGGGCGTGCTGCACTTCGCGCGCTCGGTCAGCGCCTCAGGGCGGCTCGAGCAGCCGCTCACGTACTGGAACGCGATGGGCGAGCTGGCGGCGCTCGGGTTCGTGCTGGCGGCCGGGCTCGCCGGCGACCGCGTCGCGACCGGCGTGGCTGCGCGTCTCGCCGCGGCGGCGGCGGCGCCGCTGGGGATGGGGCTATACGTCTCGTTCTCGCGCGGTGCGCTGTTCGCGCTGCGCGGCGGGGCTCATCGCGCTGGTCGTGATCGTGCCGGCGCCGGGAGCAGCTCTGGTCGGTGCTGCGGGCGATCTGCTTCGGCGCGCTCGCGGTCGTAGCCGCGGCGCCGTTCACGAGCGTCACCGCGCTCACCGGCAGCGCTGTCCACGCGCGAGCGCGCAGGGCGCGATCGCGCTCGGGCTGCTCGTGGTGATCACGGTCGCCGCGGCGGTCGCCCAGTAGCCTGGCTGGCGCGCCGCGAGGCCGGCGGCGAGCTGCGGCTGCCCCGGCGCTCGCCGCTGATCGCGACGGCCGTGATCTGTCGCGGGGCTCGCGCTCGCGATCGTCGTCGGCGCGCACGAGACGAGCGGCACGACACGCCGCGGCTTCGGCGGGCGCGACCCGGCTCGCGTCGCTGCGAGAGCGACCGCTACGACTACTGGTCGGTCGCGCTGCGGGCGTTCGGCACCGAGCCGCTGCGCGGCGTCGGCGCCGGCGGCTGGAGCGTCTACTGGCTGCGCTGGCGGAAGATCAACGAGTTCGCGCAGGACGCCCACTCGCTCTGCGCTCCAGACGCTGGCCGAGCTCGGGGTGGTCGGACTGGCGCTGCTGCTGCGCGTTCCTCGGCGGCGATCGCGCTTAGGCGCCGCGCGCGGGCCCTGCGCACGGCCGCGCCCGCCGGCCGCGGCCGGTCGCCGGCTCTGATCACCTACCTCGCGCACTCGCCGCTCGACTGGGACTGGCAGATGCCGGCGGTGACGCTCGTCGCGATCCTGCTCGCCGGGCAAGGTGCTGGCGCGTCGCCGCGGAGAGCTACAGCTGCCTCCGCGATCCGGGGCGCCTCGCGGCGGAAGACCCAGACCGCGAGCGCGCAGACCGCCGCGTAGATCGCGCAGCGAGATCGCGAGCCGCACCGGGCCGCCGAGGGCCGCCGAACCCGGCCACGGCGCCGAGGGCTCGGTGATCCACTGCTGGGCGAGGTCGAAGATCGGCGTCAGCGGATTGAGCGCGATGATGTCGCGCAGCGTGCTCGAGCTCACGACCCACAGCGGGTAGAGCACCGGCGTCGCGTAGAACAGCGCCATGCGACGGCACGCGACCAGATGATCGACGACGTCGCGGAACCGCGGGTACAGCGCCGAGACGATCATCGACGACCGCGGTCGTGAACACGAACAGCGCCAGCAGCATCGGGATCAGCAGCAGCCACGTCCACGACGGCGCGACCCCGAACGCGAGCATGAACACGAACGCCACGACGAGGTTCGAGCGCCGAGGTTGAACAGCGCCGTGAGACCACCGCGAGCGGGATCACCAGCCGCGGGAACTGGGTCTTGCGCACGACCGCCTCGTGGCCGACGATCGAGCCGACCGCCATCGTCGTCGCCTCCTGGAAGAACCCGAACAGGACGATGTTGAACAGCAGGAACACCGGATAGTGGGGGACGCATCGCGGCGAAGTGGAAGACGTGCGTGAACACCGCGAGCAGCACCGCGAACGTCAGCAGCGGCCGCGCCAGCGACCACAGGTAGCCGAGCGCGGTGCCGAAGTAGGTCTTCTTGAAGTCGGTGACCGCGATCACGTACAGCAGCTCGAGCGCGCGGCGGCAGCCCGCCGCCGAGCGCCGAGGGCCCGGGGACGTCGCGCAGCTCGCAGCGCGTCGGTCGCTCACCGGCGCACCGCCCGTCCTCGCGCGTCGCCGCGACCGTCCGCCGTCGACGGTGACCACGCCGTCGCGCGGCCCGGTCCCGTAGACGACGAACCGAGCAGCCGCAGCCCCTGGACGCGCCACGAGCGTCTGGCTGCTCGTTCTGGCGCACCCAGCAGTCGAGGTAGTAGCGCCCGGGCACGAGCCGGTTCTCGATCGCGGCCCTGCAGCCGGATCCGCTCGCCCGGCCGGCACCGGTCGTCGAGCGAGCGTGTGAAGCCGAACACGACCATGCCGTCGTCGTTGCGGACGTGGAAGGCGAAGTCGGGCCCGTCGAGGTCACGCGCCGCCTCGAGCACGACGTCGAGGTCGATCGGCGACGCCCTGCTCGACGTTCTCGATCGCCTCGCCGCGAGTCGTCCCGCAGCGTGGCGTCGACGACCTTGCGCGTTGAAGTCGATCATCGGCTCGCGGTCGTCGATGCCGGCCGTGCGCTCCGGGTCGCCGATGCGAAGTTGAGCCGGTAGTAGCGCAGCGCGGTCTCGTCCGGGTCGCCGATGTACTTGACCTCGCCGTCGTCGATCAGCATCGCGCGGTGGCACATCGACTGGACCGTGGCCATGTCGTGGGTGACGAGCACGATCGTCTTGCCGGCGGCCCGGCGCTCGTGGAACACGTCCATGCACTTCTGCGCGAACGGCGGCGTCGCCGACGGCCAGGACCTCGTCGATCAGCATGATGTCGGCGTCGGCCTGGACCATGACCGCGAACGCGAACCGGACCATCATCCCGACGAGTAGTTCTTGAGCTTGAGGTCGGCGAACTCCTCGAGCTCGGCGAACTCGATGCACCGCGTCGAGCCGCCGCCGGGCCTCGCGCCGCGTCAGGCCCATCAGCACGCCGTTGAGCACGCCGTTCTCACGCGCGGTCAGCTCCGGGTTGAAGCCGACGCCGAGCTCGATGAACGGCGCCACCCGGCCGGCCATCCGCACGCGGCCGGCGTCGGCGCGGTAGATGCTCGCCAGGATCTTCAGCAGCGTGCTCTTGCCCGAGCCGTTGCGGCCGACGATCCCGAAGAACTCGCCCCGGTGGATGTCGAACGAGACGTCGCTGCAGCGCGTGGAGCTCGCGGTAGCTCGATCCGCGTCAACGGATGGACGGCGCGCTCCTTGAGCGAGTCGACCCGCTGGTCGGGGATCCGGAACGTCTTGTGGACACCGCGGACCTCGATCACCACCGGCCCGCGCGGCCGGCGCGCCTCTCGCAGCGAGCGCGCTCGGCGTCGTCGCGATCGGTCGACGATGGTTGGGCTTCGTCAGGGCATTTACACTCGTCCGCGATGCAGCGGAGGCGCCCACCCATGATCGCATTCGCCTCCTCGGTCACGAAGCCCGACGTCTACCGGCAGTGCGCCGAGCCGGGGATCTGCGCGGGCCGCCGAGGCCGACTCCGTGTATCGGCGCGATGCCGTCGATCGGGCTCGATCTTCCGCTCCTACAACGCGCTGCTCGACGAGTTCTCGGGCCGCGATGACCTCGAGGCGCTCGTGCTCGTCCACCAGGATGCGGAGATCGTCGATGCCGACTTCTGCGCGATCGTCCGGCGCACGCTCGCCGACCCCGACGTCGGGCTCGTCGGATGCGTCGGGGCGATCGGCGTCCGGCAGCATCGCCTGGTGGGAGGCGTCGGTCGACGTGCGCCTCGTTCATCAACCGCTATGACGAGCACGGCGGCGGGGACCTGCCGTCCTTCTCGTGGGCCTGGAACGACGCGCCCGCCTACGCGCGGGTCGGGCGAGGTCGAGACGCTCGACGGGTTCGTGCTCGTCCTCTCGCCCTGGGTCGTGCGGAACATCCGCTTCGACGAGAAGCTCGGCGCGTTCCACGGCTACGACCTCGACTTCTGCCTCCAGGTCCGCGAGCGGCGGGCGCAAGGTGATGACCGCCGACTTCCGCGCGATCCACCATCGCCAGCTCGAGATGGTCCCCGACCCCGAGGAGTGGATCGAAGCCCACATCAAGCTGGCCGACAAGTGGGACGGGCGGATGGGGATCGGCGCCGGCGCCGGCAGCTGGCAGTGAGCGCGCCCTGCGCGCCGAGGCGGACGCCGACGCGGCGCTCGTGCTCGCCTACATGAACGCGCTCGAGTCCGAGGCGCGCGTGCTCGAGCTCAGCGGGCGCTGGCCGAGACGACCGAGAGCATCTCGTGGCGGATCACCGCTCCGCTCCGGCTGGCTGCACACGGCAGCGCCCGCCGCGCCGTCGCCCGCAGCTGACCCGCGCAGCCTGTCGAGCGCGCTCGAACGGCTGAGCTCACTTGATCGCCTTCGGATCATCGATCAGCGGCGCCGAGGCGTACCGCGCGCTACGCCGAGCCCGGCGTCCGGCGCGCCGCCGAGCCGGACTCCGAGGTGTTCGCGTTCGCGGCGGTCGAGCCGATCGCGCGGACCTACAACCTGATCCTCGAGGCCGCCGCCGAGCGCGACGACCTCGAGGCGCTCGTGCTGGTCCATCCCGCACACCGAGATCGTCGATCCCGCGTTCTGCGCGAAGGTCCGCGAGGCTCTGCGCGACCCCGAGTCGCGGTCGTCGGGTGCGCCGGCGCCGCGGGCGTTCGCAGGATCGCCTGGTGGGAGGGGGACGTGGTCGGCGGGGAGCGTCGGCGCACGCTTACGAGGAGTACGGCGGCGGCGATCGTCCCGCGTACTCGTGGACTGCACGCGCCAGCCGCCACCGCCGAGGTCGAGGCCGTCGACGGCCAGCTGCTGGTGCTGTCGCCGTGGGCGGTACGCAACGTCCGCTTCGACGAGACGCTGATCCTCGGCCACGGCTTCGAGCTCGACTTCTGCCTCCAGGTCCGCGAGCCGCGCGCAAGCGCGTGGTGGTGGGGGACCTGCACGCTGCGTCCATCACCGCTCGCTCGAGCTGGTCGGCGACCTCGACGTGTGGATCGAGGCGCACATCCAGATTGCGGAGAAGTGGGGCGATGCGCTGAACGGCGCCGTCGCCGACGAGGACGGCTGGAAGCGCCGCGCGCGGCGGGCCGAGGCCGACCGCGAGGCGCACGGGCGATCGCATTCTCGACCTCGCTGAAGCTCGACGCGCGGGTGCTGGAGCTCGAGCGCGAGCTCGAGGAGAAGACCTCGAGCCTGTCGTGGCGGCTGACCGAGCCGCTCCGGGCGCTCAACCGGTGGCGGCGGGAGCGGTGATCGCGCGAACTTGCTTCTCGAGTGCGATATCGGCGTACTCCAGAGCACCGTTACGTCCCTAACCCCCGTCCAGCGCCCGGCGGATCTCGTCCTTGGAGACGACCGACTGCTCGGTGGCGACCCCGGCGCTGGCCCGAATCCGCGACAGCCGCTCGGCGACCGCGAACGCGCTCGAGTCGAGCAGCCGCTGGAGCACGGCCCGCTGGCGGGTGAGCTGCGCCTGGAGCTCCCAGATCTCCGTCTGAGGTCGGTACTCGCGAGCAAGGTGCTCGACCCGGTTGGCCTCGAGCCGCTCGAGCACGGGGTGGCGGTCGAACGGGTCGAGGATCCGCTCGAGCTCGTCGCTCCACGGCGCCGTCGTGTCCCACGCGACCGCCGAACCCGAAGAACGCGGGCACGACGCGAGCCGGAGTCGGTCGTGGGCCGCGACGAAGTCTTCGACAGCAGTCAGGACGCCGTTCGCCGGGCCGCCCTCGTGGGCCGCCGAGCGCGGGTACGGCAGCCCTCCGGGTTCGGCACCCGCGTCGCCGGGGCAGATCCCCTCGCCCTCGCCGACAACCGGCTGGCGCGCCTCCTCCGGGATCTGCTGCGGCGTCGAAATAGTCGTCGCGGCGGCCGTGCGGCCAGAGCACGTCGTGAAATAGCAGCAGCGGCAGCGTGCCCTCGCTCGCGCGCTCGCCGATCAGCCGCAGCTCCTCGCGAGACCGTGTAGTAGTTGTGGTCGCCGTCGATCACGATCGCGTCGGCCAGCGGCAGCTCGCGGGAGCGCCTCGAGGCTCGTGCGGCGGACGAGCTCGAGCTCGGGATGCTCGCCCGCGAGCTGCTCGAGCCCGGGCTGCGGGGCCGGGTCGACCGCCAGCACCCGGGCGTCGACGGTAGCGGCCCACGCCACCAGCACCCGGGTCAGGTCACCGGCGAACGCGCCGACCTCGGCGACCGACTTCGCGCGCGCGGCGTCGAGGCAGCCGAGCATCAGCTCGGTCACCTGCGCCATCGAGACGCCCCAGCGTGCGGGGTCGCTCAGATAGGGGTCGAACTCGACCGACGGGCGGGTCACCGGCGGCGAGTCTAGTTGTAGGTGCGGGGCGCGTGGACTCGGTGATGGCCGCCTGATATAACCGATCGGTACGAGCCGAACGGATCGGCTCGTGATCACGGCGACGGCCAAGGGGCAACGAGATCGAGATGGGGTCGGTGGGGCGAGACGGTTTGACCTGCACGCCTGTGGGCGATCGGAAGCCGCGGCTTCACGCGCTGCCCGCGCGCGCCGCGGCGGCGGTCGGATTGGCGCTCGTCGTGCTCCTGTGCACCTCCGCAGGCGCCGGAGCGGCTGACGAGACTCCTGCCCAGAAGTGCGCCCGCGACGGGTGGCCGGTCACTGGCGGGAGCAGGGCTGCGGCTGCGATCGCGCCGCGGCGACAGGAGGTGGCCGGCTGGGCGTTCCTGGACGGCTCGACGCCGGTCGTCGGAGCGCGAGTGCGGATTCGAGCGGGCGGTCGCTGGTTGCCCGTGATCGCGGGGAGCGCCGCGCGTACCGGGCGGGAAGGGACCTTCCTGCTCGCCGTCCGCCGGCTTCCCGCACGCGCGATGGTCGTGGTCAGCGGGGGCCGCGCGGCCGGCAGGCCGTTTCGCGGGACGCTTCGGGCGTCGCTCCGCAAACACGCCACGGCCGCGACCGTCTACGTCAATCCCGCCTCGACGCTGATCGCTTCCTACCAGGCCGCGTTTCCGAGACGGACCCCGGCGCAAGCCGCCGCGGCGGTCAAGCGCTTCCTCGGCATCCCTGGCTGGGCGACGCTCACCTCTGACCTGCAGACGTCCAGCACGCTCTTCTCCGGCGGCAGGTTCCTCGAGCAGTCGCGCGGGAAGGCGGATCGCTTCCTGGCGCTACTGGCGTCCGAGCTGAGCCAGGGAAAGCGACACCCGATCAAGGGCCGGCCTGCTCCCGGAGCACCCGTCAGCGGCGCCGGGGCGGCAGTCGCCAAGTGGTTCGCCACTCAGCTCGCCGCGGGAGCGGTCTCGTTCATCGGGGGCAAGGCAATCGGTTGGGTTTTCAGCCAGTTCGGAGTCAACGACGGCATCTCCGATCAGATCGCGCAGATCTCGGCCCAGCTCGACCAGATCAACGCCAAGCTCTCCGCGCTCGCCGGTCAGGTTCAGGAGATCATCGACGCGTCCGACAAGCAGTACCTGGTGACCGTCGCCAAGGACCTCGACAACGTCCGCACCGACGTCAAGAGCCGGATGAGCGATCTGCTCTGGATCGCCGAGATGGGGCAGCAGGAGCCGAGGCCCGATCCCAAGTACCTCGAGCAGCAGGCCTGCAACAAGCTCAAGGCGCTGCGATCACTGGCCGAGGGAACGACCGGCTACGGGTACGGCGAGCAGAAGATCACCGGCTCCTTCTTCCCCGAGGGCACGGGCTCGGATTCGATCACGCAGGCGGCCGCGCTGGTCGTGCGAGACAAGTACCGGTGGTGGACGGGCGCCAGCCGGACCGAGGTCGCCGCCCTGGTGAACTACTGGACCGCGGTCCAGGCGTCGTGGCTGAATCTCAAGCTCGAATGGGAGCACTCTGTCGCGCCCTGCCCGGCGACACCGACGCCGACGCCCGCCAACTGCGAGTCGCTTCGCTGGGTCGCGACCTACCTTTCGGACGCCGCCGCGGAGACGAACACCCTGCCCCCGGACGTGCCGCGCGGGACGTTCATCGACCGCAAGACGGGGCTGATGTGGGCGCCGAACTACGTCTACTCGGGCTTCGTTCACCCGCCTGCCGCGTCATGGTTCGACATCTTTGGCGTCAATGTCGGCCAGGGCTATTCCCGCTGCCTGAACTACGAGATCACGCTCTGTGCGATCGAAGGCGTCGACCGCAACGGTGAGATGTACGGAGGATTCAAGGACTGGGACGGACCGTCTGAGGACGAGATCACCAGGCTGATCGAGGGATGGCGAGAGAGCGGATCCCCATCCCCGGTCGCGTTCCTGACCGGGTCCCCACCCGACAAACCGGGCGCGTCCCGCGCATGGCTCGAGCTCGGCAGCAACCGGGTCTGGACGCGAACGTGCCGGGAAGGCGACATGTACATGCAGTGCGTCCGCTACGACCTGAACGACGGGAGCCACCCGTTCATCCCCACGCAGTACGGGCAAGGGCCCCCTGCTACCGCCAGCTTTCTGCTCGATCGCCCCGTGGATGACGTGCGCTCCTACTGGACGGCGCGGGTGACCGTCGGTGCGCGCTACGTGACCGCCAACGGAACCGACGCCGGCAATGACTGCAGCGCCTACTCGAGGCCGTGCAAGACGCTCGCGCGGGCGCTCGACCAGGCCAAGTCGGGCGATGTCATCGGGCTCGGGGCCGGGAGGTTCACGGGCGGCGTCACGGCCTCGAAGTCGGTGACGATCGAAGGAATCGGCGCCGGCCTTACGACAATCGCCGGAGGAGGCCCGGTCGTACGCCTCGCCAAGGGGACAACCGACCGGATCGAGGACGTGACCATCACGGGTGGCCGCGTCACGGCCGATCAGACCGGTGGCGGAATCGACAACAGCGGCGATCTCACGCTCGCGGACAGCGCCGTCACCGCGAACACCGCGCCCGACGGCGCCGGCATCTTCAACGGCAGCGATGGCACGATGAGGATCTTGCGCAGCGCGATCACCGGCAACCTGGGTGACCGTGCCGGCGGAATCGAGAACCGGGCGGCGACAACCCCCGGGGCCACGGCCACATTGACCGCCGTCAACACCACCATCACAGGGAACGCCGGAGGCGGGGTGGTGGGCATTACGAACGCCCCGGTCGCGCTGGTGAACGTCACCGTGACCGCCAACACGGGCACGCCCCAGAACTCCCTCGGCGCGGTTTCGGCTCGGCCCGCGATCATCACTAACACGATCATCGCCCAGAACCTGGGTATCGCCGATTGCGACGGACTGGTGCTTGGAGGCCTGCGGGGTCACAACCTGATCGGCTCGGTCGATTCCGGGTGCTTCTGGGCCGGGGGATCGACCCCTGGCAACCTGATCGGCAAGCCGTCAAGTCCGCTTGACGCAAAGCTCGACCCGCTCGCCGACAACGGCGGAACCACGCTGACCGACAAGCTGAGGACGGGAAGCCCCGCGATCGGCGCCGGGGATGCCGCCGAGTGTGCCGATCCTTCGACGGTCGACGGCGTCGACCAGCGCGGATATCTGCGCCCGAGCGACTCCTGCGACATGGGGGCGTACGACTCGAAGGGGCTGAACCAGCCCGCCGGCAGCTGAGGCGGGGCGGGCGCCCGGCGAGCCGCGGGACGGGCGCCCCATACACTCCCGAGCTGTGGTGCTCGGGGAGCGGTTCGCGTGGGCCCACCTGCCGAAGGCCGGCGGCGATGCGACACGGGCGATGCTGTGCGCGGTCCCGGGCCTGGTGCGGTTCGCCGACCGGCCCGATTCCAATGACAAGCACATGCCGTTTTTCGGCCGCGAGCAGGAGATCGCCGGGAAGCTGCTGGTGATGAACATCCGGCGTCTTCCGGCGTGGGCGCTGAGCGGCGCTCACCATCGGGCTGCCCACGGCGAGTACCCCGACTACATCGCGCAACCGCTCCAGGCGCCCGACGAGATCGCGGGCAGCACGGACGCCGATGACCTGCTGCGGTGGATGACCGACCACGGGCGCTTCCAAGTCGACCGCTGGTTGCGCGCCGAGTCGCTCGCCGACGACCTGCTCACGTTGCTCGCCGAACTCGGCCACGACGGGCCCGAGGTGCGTCAGGCCGTCCTGTCCGTGGGCCGCGTCAACGAGGGCGATTACGACCACGGCGAGGCCAACGGGTTCACCGGCGAACAGGTCCGCCGGCTGTACGAGCTCAACCCGACGTGGGCAGCGATCGAGCGCCGCGTCTACGGAAGCCTGCCGGTCGACTCAACCGGGGTTGCGGGCGAACGCCCAGACCTGCACGGGTAGGTTCGGCTCGTTGCGGAGCGACTGCCAGCGGCGGTAGGCGGGCCAGCGGTCGAGGTTGGCGGCGATCACGCGGCGGTTTCCCCACGACCCGACCGTGTCGACCTCGAGCCCTGCGCGTTCGAGCAGCGTCCGCAGCCCGCGCGGCGTGAACCGCCAGTAGTCCTGCATCCCCCATTCCTCGTGGACGCGGATCAGGAACGGGGTCGAGACGATCACGTGGCCGCCGGTCACGCACAGGGCTCGGAGGTTCGCCGCCGCCGCGCACGGGTCCGGGACGTGCTCGATCACCTGCTCACAGATCACGACGTCGAACGGGCCCTGGCCGGCAAGCGGCGCAATGAGATCGAATTCAGGGTAATTGAGGCTCAGGTACTCCCTCCATCCCTTCCCGGCGTGGGCGTCGCCGCTGATCTCCGCGGCGCTCAGCGTTCGTGGGTCGAGTGAGGCGAGCCGCGCGTCGACGGCGCGGTTCAGCGTCACGCGCTGCCACTGATCGGCGCCCGACGTCGCGTCAGGCGCCCGCAGACGACTCAGAAAGCCGCGCGCCATCGCTCCGGGATCTCCTCTGGCTTGACCTCGAACCGCTCGAAGTACGCGTCCTCGTAGAACCACTGGTCGAACTCGCGCTCATCGACGATCCGGTTGTGGTCGGCCCAGCCGCGGCGTGCGTCGAGCCGCGCCCAGCGCCGGCGGCTGCGCGTGCGGTGACGCTCGAGGCAGAGCTCGTAATCCATCCGGTGCAGGTGGATCAACCGCAGGTCGGGATCGAGCGCGTACTTGCCGTCGGTGCGCCCGTGGAACCCGGGCGTCCAATCCATCGGCTTGGTCGCGAGCGCGGCTTTGTTGTACGCGTCGTTGAAGTACCAATAACGGCGCTGGGCCAGCAGCGGCTCGCCTAGGCGCAGCGGCGGCTCGTCGCGTGCGTGCAGCAACTCGTAGCCGAGGCAGTTGACCCAGTCCTCGTCGAACCGGTCGAGGTACTCGCCGAGGGTCCCCTGGCGTGGATCGGGCGCGACGATCTCGTCGACGTCGGTCACGAGCACCATCTCGTAGCGGTCGAGCAGCTCGTGCTGGAGCTGCTGGATCGTCCGCACCATCCAGCGGTGGTCGACCCGGTTGTGCCCCACCGGGATCCGGACGAAGCCCTCGCCCGCGGTCGAGCCGTCATCGGTCTCATTGTCGAACACGTAGATGTCCTGCGGCGCGAAGAACCGCGAGTAGTAGCCGAGCCAGATCGGAAGGAATACCGGCTCGTTGTGGACCATCGTGATCAGCGCCCGGCCCCGGGTCCCGGGCTCGCGGGCGGGGCGGGACGCGTAATGGCGCTCACGCGTCCGGCGGATGTCGTCGAACCACGCCGCCATCGGGTGGTCGGGGCTGTCGCCCGGCTCGAGGACGAGCGGCTCGGGTTCGCTGGCGCTAGACGGCAATCGGCGCGTACTCGCCCGGGAACGCCGACCCGCCGAAGAACCAGTTCTCGATCGCGTACCGGGGCTTGCGCATCGACGGGTCAGACCCCGTCTGGTGCAGGAACAGCTCGTCGAAGAACAGAGCGTCACCGGGCTCGAAGATCGGGCGCAGGATCGGAACCTCGCCGCGCGCGTCGTCGACCTTCCGCTGCGAGATCGTATAGTCGAGCGCCGCCTCCTCGGTCGCCGTCGCGAGGTAGTGATCCAGCCGCGTCGGCAGCAGGTCGAGGCCGGGCGACTCATCGCCGCAGCGCGACAGCGACAGCCACATGTTCAGCGAGCGCACCGGTCCCATGAAGAACCCGTCCTGGTGCCACGCCCCGGGGACGGAGGGGTCGGCCTTGCGGAGCGTCGTCTTGTGGACCGAGATCAGCGCCGGTTCCCCGAGGTACCCGCTGACGAGCTCGCGCAGCCCGGCCCCGGAGAACAGCTCGATCATCTCGGAGTGGAGCATCGGCGCGTCGGCCGCGAGCAGCCCACCGCCCTGCTCGATCCAGCCGCGGACAACCGGCTCGCCGGCACCCGGCTCCGGCACGAACTCCTCGTAGTAGCCCGCGTCGCTCCGCTTTCCTGAGGTGTGGCGCTCGCGCTGCTTGAACGCGTGGTCGATCTGCTTGGCCATCGACTCCGCGCCCTCGCGCGGAACCAGCCCGCGGACGAGCAGGCATCCGTCGCGCAGAAGCCCAGCGCGAATCAGCCCTGGGCTGAGCTCGGCGGGATGGACCTCCGGCAGCGGATCCCCCTGGGGGAGCTGGTCGGCCGCCGCGGCCACGAACTCCGGATCGGCCGCCGCCTCCTCGACGAGCTTCACGCCCTCGAGGTGCCGGAGCCGGACGAGGCGCCGCTCGGCGTCGCGGTCCGGGGCGGTCCGGTTGGACTGATCGAGCCGCCCGATCTCCTCGCGCAGTTCCTCGAGCCCCAACTCCGACGCCGCGTCCGCCTCGATCGTCGCCGTCGCACCGCCGGGCTCCGTGTCCGCCCTGCGCTTCCGCCACAACACGCGTAGGACGTTACATGAGTACCCGGCCCTCTAAGGTCCCGCCCCTGATGGCGGTTCAGAACGTTGCGTCGCCCGCGGTGGGCGCCGCGGGCGGGTCGGGGGCGGCGGCGCGGGAGCGTGCTCGCCGCGTCTCCCCGGCGGTGCTGATAGTTGCCGCCCTGACGGTCGGCGGCGCGGTGCTGCGGGTGATCGTCGCCGGGCAGTCGGTGTTCGCCGACGAGCTCTCGACTTATTGGATCTCAGCTACCCACAGCCTGGGCGATGTGCTGTCGCTGCTCTACAGCACCGGCAAGATCCACCACGCGGAGATCACGCCCCCGCTTTCGTTTCTGGCGTCGTGGCTGACGACCCGGCTCGGAAAGAGCCCGGAGCTGCTGCGGCTGCCGGCGCTGATCGCCGGCACCGCGACGATCCCGCTCGTCTACGCCCTCGGCCGAAGAATGGTCGGCCGCTGGGCGGCGCTGCTCGCGTGCGCGTTGACGGCCCTGTCGCCGTTCATGATCTATTACTCCGCCGAGGCGAGGGCGTACGGGCTGCTGATGGTCCTCGTTACGGCCACGACGCTGTCGATGCTGCTCGCGCTCGACACGGGCCGCCGGCGCTGGTGGGTCGTGTACGCGGTCTGTACGGCGGCCGCGTTCTACACCCACTACACGTGCCTGTTCGTGTTCGCCGTCCAGCTCGCCTGGCTGCTCTGGACCCGCCCCGAAGCGCGGCGCCGGGCCCTGATCGCGAGCGCCGCGGCGGTCGTGCTCGTGCTGCCCTGGATCCCCGGGCTGATCCAGGACCTGCGCTCGCCGACGGTCAAGATCCTCTCCGCGCTGTCGGCGTTCACCCCGAACGCGATCCGCGTCGACGTGCAGCACTGGGGGCTCGGCTATCCGTACACGGTCGCGGGCGGGCTGCGAGAACTGCCGGGGACTCCGGCGCTAGTCCTGCTCGCAGGCGCCGCCGTGCTCGCGGTGGGAGGGATCGCATGGAGGGTGTTCGGCCGCGGCGTACGGTGGAGCGACCCGTCGCGGCGGATCGTGCTCGTCGTCGCGCTGATGCTCGCGACCCCGGTGGGGGAGATCATCGCGAGCGCGCTCGGCAATCACATCATCGGCGTGCGGGACCTCGCCGCGTCGTGGCCGTACCTCGCGCTCACCGCCTCCGCGGTCGTCCTCGCCGCCGGCCCGCTGCTCGGCGCCGCCGCGGCGGTGCTGGCGGTCGCGGCGTTCGCGCTCGGCGCCTCGAAGATGCTCGAGGCGCGGTTTTCCAGGCCGAACTTCCAGGCGCCCGCGGACTACATCGCCGCGCACGCCCGTCACGGGGACGTCGTGATCGACGGGACGGGGGCGCTCAGCCCCGGGCCGACGACCCCGCTCGACGTCACGCTCCACACGTCGCTGCCGGTGGTCCGGGCACTCGCCCCGGCGGAGAACACCTACCCGTTCAACTTCCTGACGCCGAGCGTCCCGATCTCAACCGCGTTCACGCGGGCAGTCGCAGCGGCTCACGGCGACACGATCTTCGTCGTCTCCGTCCGGCTCGCCGCGAACCCAACGGGCCCGACGCTGACGCCGGCGACGATCCCCGGCGGCTACACGCGCTGCTCGCAGCGCCGCTACGAGGGATTCGTGCTGACGCTCGTATCGGTCTACTCGAGGTCGTGCCCGGCCCCGTGAGCGTGACCGTCCCGGACACCGAGCCGGCGCCGGCGGACCGCCCGGCGGTTTCAGCCGCCGGCGGCTTCGGGCCGGCGCTGGTGATCACCGTGACGCTGGCGATCGCAGCGGCGCTCGCGCTGATCGCGGCCCAGCTGCTGGTGATCCACTCCGACATCGCCGCGAACAGCCCGTACCACAACCTGATCAACCAGCAGAACCAATCGGTCAAGACCGACGTCTACCTGATCGCGTTCCTCGTGATCCTGCCGCTGTCGCTGGTGGTGGGGCCGCGGGTCGCGGACGCGGTCGCGGCGGGGCCGAACGGTCCCTCGCTGCCCTCGTTCGCGGTCGCGCTCGCGGGCCTGCTCGCGGTGGCGCTGATCGTCGTCCATTTCTCTGGCGCGCTGCCGTGGGGCTCAGGGGTCAAGGGGCTACTCGTGGGGGTGCTGGTGTGGGCTGCGCTCGCCGGCGTCGCTCTGTGGCGGGTGCTGCGCGGTGGCCGCTCGGCGGCGCTCGAGCGGCTGCAGCGGACGTGGCCCGCACCGGCCGCCCTGACCGCGCTGCTCGGGTTCGGCGTGCTCCTGTGCCTGACGAGCTCGACCTCGCTCGGCGCGGTGCCGCTGCTGCTCGGGGCGGCCGCGGCAGCGCTGGTGCTGGTCCTCTACCGGCGCGCTCGGCTGCCGCACCTCGGCCGCTGGGGACTGCTGATCGACGCGGTCGTGGTTGTCGTGCTGTTCCTCGCGATCCCCGACGTGGTGGCGTTCAAGAACCCGAGCGGGATTCCGAACATCTTCGTCGACCCGGGGATCGTCCAGTTCCAGCACGACTACATCCTCGGCTCGGTCAACCAGGTGCTGGGCGGTGGCGCGCTGCTTGTCAACGACCCGGTCTCGCAGTACGGGGTCGGGCTGATCTACTTCGTCGCCGGCTGGTTCCACATCGCGCCGATCGGCTACGGCACGTTCGCGCTGCTGGACTCGCTGCTGACCGCGCTGTTCTACATCGTCGGCTACGCGGTGCTGCGACTGGCGGGCGTGCGGCGGCTGCTGGCGGCCGCGGCGATCGCGCTCGGGGTCGTCGCGTTCGTCTACAACTTCCTCTACTTCGTCGGGCAGCTCCCGGAGGAGGGGCCCCTGAGGTTCGGGCTGCCGATCGTGGTGCTGCTCGGGTTCGTCGCGGCTATGCGGCTGCCGCGGGCCGCTTGGGCGTGGCGCGCGCTCGGGCTGATGGGGCTCGCCGTGGCGGCGGTGTGGGCGTTCGAGGCGTTCGCGTACACGGCCGTGACGTACGTGGCGATCGTCGCCGTGATCGCGTGGCTGGGCGCCCCCGGGGAGCGGCGGCGGTGGTTCGTCAGGTGGCTGCTCTACGGGCTCGGGGCGGTGATCGCCGGGCACTTCGTGTTCGCGCTCGCGACGCTCGTAGGCTCCGGGCACCTCCCCGACTGGGGCCAGTACCTGGCGTACGGGCGGGAGTTCCTGCTCGGCGGCCGGGCCGGCTCGATCACGTACGGCTTCGCCAACTGGTCGCCCGGCCTCGCCGTCTACGCGGGCGCGCTGATCTCCGCGGCGGCGCTGGTGCTGCTGTGCTGGCGCCGGCCGGAGCTGGCCCGTTCGAACCCGACGCGGACGGTCGCGCTCGCGGGGAGCACGTTCTACGCGATCGCGATCCTCTCCTACACCGACAACCGTTCCTCGACCTACCTGTTCCTGTTCGTCGCGCTCCCGCTGCTGCTCGCGGCGACGCTGTGGCTGTCGCTGGTCCTCGCGCCGGGATCGCGGCTGCCGTCGCAGATCCGGCTGAGCGGGCTGACGGCCGCGCTCGCGGTGTCGGTGCTGCTGCTGGCCGGCGCGTGGCCGCAGGTCGGGACGCACTTCAACCGCACCGCACTCGCCCACTTCTACCCGGGCGGCGGGCTCCGCGCCGCGCTTCACCGGCTGTGGCACGCGCCAGCGTTCGACCCCCGCACGCCGGTCGGGATCGCGTTGCTCGACCGCTACGTCAAGCAGCCGCGGGTGATCATCCTGCTGCCCACGGTTCCGGATCTCGGCACCGAGATCCTGATCCGCAGCCACCGCTCGAACCTGCTGCCGATCGGCGATCCGAAGGCGGACGGACTGGTGCCGTCGGTGTGGTTACCGCGGGTGCGCGCCGCACTCCGCTCGATTCGTCCGGGCCAGCGGATCCTGATCGACGAGGAGGCGCTGAAGGCGATCCGCCAGCTCCGAAACCCGGCGGTCGACCCGTTGAAGGCGCCTGTCGACGGCGGTGGCGTCGAGGCCGAGTGGATCCTCCGCTACCTCGATCAGCACTTCGAGATCAAGCCGATCGCGCGGGCGCCGGATGGGCTGATCGTGGCTCAGTTGCAGCGGAGGTAGGGGCGGCCGCGTTCGAGCGAGCGCTACTCGCCCCGCGCGCACTTTCGCGACGCTCCGGGGCGGCGAGCGCTCGCTCGAACACCGCGCGTTCCCCGTCGCCCGAAAGCGTCCGCCGCTCCTACCAGAGCTGCTTGGGATCCTTGAACCCCGCCTGCCATCGCTCCCGGACCTCTTCCTCGCTCTCGCCGGCGGCCGCCGCCCGCGCGCGGACGAGCGAGACGTCCTCGGGCCACGTGGACGGGTCCCACAGCCCGGAGCGGTGCAGCGCTTTGCCGCAGTGGATGAATGCGGTCTCGACGTGCACGACGAGCGCGAGCTTCGGCGGACCGCCACCCGTGGTCAGGCTGGCGAGCAGCGCCGGGTCGGTCGAGAGCTCCGCGCGTCCGTTGACCCGCAGCGACTCCTTCACGCCCGGGACGAAGAACACGAGCCCGACGTATGGGTTCTCGAGCAAATTGCGGTGCGAGTCCTGGCGGCGGTTGCCGCTGTAGTCGGGGAGCGCCAGCCGGCCTGGGTCGAGAACGGTTGCGAACCCCGGCGGGCCGCCGCGAGGCGAGGCGTCGCAGCGCCCGTCGCCGTCCGCGGTCGCGAGCACCGCGAACGGGGACGCCGCGATGAACTCCGCGCAGCCGTCGTCGATGATCGGCTGCTCCTTGGCCCATGCCCGCTCGGGCGGGTCGGGCACGATCTCCCGCAGGCTGGTCTCGCTCTCGACGTTCACTGGCGGGACATCTTCGTCGCAACGACGACGTTGTGCGCCGCGTACTCGCTCACAACAGGCGTGCGCTCGAACAGCCGCTCGGCCGCGGCCGCGGCGCCGAGCGCCGGGCGCGGCGTGAAGTCGGGGACGATGCCGAGCCGGTCGACGCTCAGCACCTGCGCGCTCGCGGCGTTCAGCCCGCTGACCAGCTCGTCGGCCGGGATCAGTCGCTCGTCGCCGGTGTCCTGCGGGACCCGGGACATCAGCTGCATCCAGTACGGGTTGCGTGGGTTGTGGTCCCAGATCAGGATCCGCCCGCCGGGCCTCGAGACACGCGTCATCTCGGCGAGCGTCGCCCGGACGGCGTCGGGCTCGGCGATGTGGTGGAAGGTCGCGATGCTGAGCACGATGTCGAAGCTGTCCGATTCGAATGGGAGCTCGCCACCGGACGCGTGCACCGCCCGGATCCCCGGCGCCCGTGTGCGCATCACCTCGAGCATTCCGTCCGACGGATCGGCCCCGGTGACGTCGTAGCCGAGCGAGCTGAGCCGCACCGCGAGCGAGCCGGTCCCGCAGCCGACGTCGAGCACCGAGCCGGTGGGTCGTAGCGCGAGCACGAACGCCGCCCGCTTGCGCAGGTAGTGCTCGACCACGTGCGACGGGAGCGACTCGTCGTAGACGGTCGCGATCTCGTCGAAGTGGGTGTCGTGCTCAGAGTGGCTCACACGCTCCGCCGCTCGGCATCCAGGCTCGCTGTCTGGCGGGCGTGTGAGTCATGCGGCTGCTCATGCTGCTCGGTTGGCTTTGGCGCGACGAACGCCGGGGGACGCCGGAACCGCCGCGGCGACGTGCGCCGCAGCTGCAGCACGAGTCCGATCATCTGCAGGCCGACGCCGAGCGCCTTGAGCGGGTCGCCGGTCACCGAGGAGGTCCCCACCCGTGGCAAGTAATTAACTGGCACCTCGACGAAGCGCGCGCCCGTGGTGACCGTCAGCAGCATGATCTCGACTCCGGCGTGGCTGCCGCCGACGGTCATCGCCTCGGCCACGCGCGTGGCGGTCTCGCGCCGCAGCAGCTTGTACGTGCAGCCGACGTCGCTCAGGTGGCTGGTGTTGTAGAGCGCCTCGATCAGCTTCGCCACGGCCCAGTTGCCCCAGCGCAGGAACGGGGCCATGTTGGCGCCGGCCCAGATCAGCTCGCGGGTGGTCCGGGTGCCGAACACGACGTCGCACTCGTCGCTGTAGACGAGCAGCTTGAAGATGTCGCGCGCGAGGAACGTGCCGTCGGGCTCGGCCAGCACCACCAGGTCGCCCGAGGCCTCGAGCAACCCGCGGCGAGTGGCGTGCCCGTAGCCCTGCTTGGGCTCGTGCACCAGGCGGGCTTCGGTGCGACCGACCTCCTCGACGGTTCCCGGTTCGGCGTTGTTGTCGACGACCAGCACCTCGTCGACGGTGCCGGTCTCGAAGAAGTTCTCGATCACGGAGCGGATCGAGTCGCGCTCCGCGTAAGTCATCAGCACCACCGAGACGCGCTTGCCGTTCCACATGCCGCAATCTCCGCCTACAACGCCAGCGGGACGTAGTTCTCAGGAAACGCGGAGGCGCCGAAGAACCAGCTCTCGATCGCGTAGCGCGGACGGCGCATCCGCGGGTCCGACGCGGTCTTGTGGAGGAACAGCTGGTCGAACAGCAGCGCGTCTCCGGGCTCGAATACCGGCCGCAGGATCGGGAGCTCGCCGGCCGCCTCCTCGGCCACTCGCTGCGACACCTGGTTGGGCATCATCGCCTCGTCGGTCTGGGTTGCGACGTGCTGCTCGAGCCGGCGGGGCACGAGGTCCAGGCCCGGGGCCTGCTCCCCGCACCGGGTGAGTGCCAGCCACAGGTTCAGCGCCTTGACGTCGCCCATGAACTTGCCGTCCTGGTGCCAGGCGCCGCTGACCGACGGCTCGGCCTTGCGCAACGTCGTCTTGTCACTGGCGACGAGCGGCGCTTCGCGGAGATAGGCGGCGACGAGCTCCGGGAGCCCCGTGTCGCGCAGCAGCTCGTGCATCTCGAAGTTCAGCATCGGCGAGTCGACCGCGAGCACGCCGCCGCCCGCCTTGATGAAGTTGCGCGGAGGCCGGATCCCGCGCCGCGGGTCGTGCTTGAACGGGACGTACAGGCGGTCGTTGAACGACTTTCCGGCGTCGTAGCGCTCGCGTTCGGCGAACGATCGGTCGATCTGCTGGGCGAGCTGCTCGGCCTGCTCACGGTCGATCAGCCCGCGGACCAGCACGCAGCCGCTGCGGAGGATCCCGGCCCGCAGGAGCTCGGGGGTTAGCGCATTCGGCTCGATCTCCGGCAGCGGCGAGCCGTTGGACGGGAGCGCTGAATAGTCCGGCTCCGGGAAGCCGCCGTCCCCGGCGGCCTGGTCGAGCAGCCTGATCCCGAGCAGGTTCCGCAGGTGCAGCAACACCCGCTCCTGCTCGACGGAGGGGTTCGCGCGGTTCAGCTCGGTGAGGCGCTCGATCTCGGCCGCGAGCTCGGCGTCGGCGCCCGGGAAGTCCTCGATCGCGGCCTCTTCGGCGAGGTCCTCTTCTCGGCGTTCCCGCCGGCCTGCGCTGCGCCACCTCATGGCCTGAAGTTAAACACGCCCCGGACGCGCCGGGACGCCGACGACGGTGGCGCCCGGGGGAACGTCGGCGACGACGACCGCGCCGGCGCCGATCGTCGCGCCCTCGCCGACCCTCACCGGGCCGATCAGCTTCGCGCCGGTTCCGATGCTCGCGCCCGCCTCGACCGTCGGTCCGGTCACGTCTCCCGCGCGCAACCCGATCGTCACGAACGGCGAGATCACGACGCCGGTTTCGATCCGGACGAGCCCGTCGAGCACCACCTGGCCGTGGACGATGTAGACGCCGGGCGCGACCACGACCGGGTCGCCGATCGAGACCTGCGCCGAGGCCATCGCGAGCTTGTGCAGCAGCCGCGGCAGCACCGGCACGCGGAGCGCCTGCAGCCGTGCCTTGGCGCGGTACAGAGCCTGCGCGAGGAACGCGTCGCTGTCCCACGCGAGCCGGAGCGCCTGGAGCGCCGCGTCCAGCTCGGAGCGGAACGCGTGTCGCTCCCCCCGGTGCAGCGCGGTCACTCGCGCGTCTTCCCTGACGGCCGTCCAGAACCTCGGGTGCTGTGCCCGCAGCTCCCTCCAGAACGCCGCCCGGGCGGCCGCGGCGCCGGGTTGCTCGTCTGCGGTCGTCCCCACGGCCAAGCTACGGTAGCCGAGGTGACGAGCGAAGGCCTGCATGTGCAGCTGGACTCAGCGCTCCCGCAGCAGGTCAAGGTCGGCCTCGGGACGGCGGTATTCGTATGCGGCTGGTGCGTCCACCCGCAGGCTGCGGTCGCGTCGCTCGAGTTCGTGCTCGACGGCGAACCGCAGCCGGTCGACAGCCAGGGGATGCCGCGGCTCGACCCGCTCGAGGCGCTCGGAGAGCCGCGCGCCTACAGGAGCGGTTTCTGGGGCCTCGTGCGGATCGAGCGCCCGCCCGCGGACGGCGCATACGAGCTCGCGCTGCGGGCCCGGCTCGACGACGGGCGCGTCGCCGAGGCGGAGCTCGGGCGGATCGGGATCGGCCGCCCCGTCGAGCCGGCGGAGGTCGCGTGGCCCGACGAGCGAGGCGGGCCCCGGGTCGCGATCGCGATGGCGACGTTCGACCCGCCCGACGACCTGCTCGCGCGCCAGCTCGAGTCGATCCGTTCGCAGAGCCACGAGAACTGGGTGTGCGTGATCTCCGACGACTGCTCGCGGCCGGAGCGGTTCGCGGCGCTCGAGCGGGCGGTGGCGGGGGATCCGCGGTTCGTGCTCTCGCGCTCGGAGCGGCGACGGGGCTTCTACTACAACTTCGAGCGGGCGCTCGAGCTCGTCCCGCGCGACGCCGAGTACGTCGCGATCGCCGACCAGGACGACGACTGGCGGCCCGGCAAGCTCGCGGCGCTGCTCGAGGCGCTCGGCGATTCCCAGCTCGTCTACAGCGACGCGCGGGTCGTGGCCCGTGACGGCGAGGTGATCTCCGAGACGTGGTGGAACCGGCGGCGCAACAACCACGACGACCTGCTGTCGCTGCTGGTCGCGAACTGCGTGACCGGCGCCGCGTCGCTGATCCGCCGCGAGCTGCTCGCCTACGCGCTGCCGTTCCCGCCGCGCCAGTTCCACCATTTCCACGATCACTGGATCGGGGTGGTCGCGCGCGCGCTCGGCGGGATCGCGTACGTCGACGAGCCGCTGTACGACTACGTGCAGCACGGCGCCGCGTCGCTCGGGCACGAGCGTGCCAACCGGATGGTGTCGCTGCGCGAGCGGCTCGCGCGCCAGCGACGCGCGCGCGAGCGGGTGCAGATGTGGCGGCTGCACTACTTCGTCGACATCTGGCGGCTGCGGCAGTTCTGCCTCGTGCTGCTGATCCGCGCGGGGCGGCTGATCGCCGGCGACCGGCGCCGGATCCTCGAGGAGGTGATCGACGGGGACAGGTCGCTGAGGATGCTCGGCCTGCTCGGCGCGCGCGGAGTCCGCGAGCTCGTCTCACCGAAGCCGGAGACGCTCGGCGCCGAGTGGGGCCTGTTTCACGCGCTCGCGTGGCGCCGGCTGCTCGCCCTGTCGGCGCGGGAGGCTGCCCAGCGGCGCCTCCGGCTCGACGCGGTGCCGCCGCCGTCGCTGATCCTCGAGCCCGGGTGGGCCGAGCTCGACGAGGACATCGCCGTGATCGCGCGCAAGGTCGCCCCGCTGCGCTGGCACGTCGCGGAGCACGCCCCGGTCCGCGTCAACCTGCTGATCCCGACGATCGACCTCCAGCACTTCTTCGGCGGCTACATCGCCAAGTTCAACCTCGCGCGACGGCTCGCGGAGCGCGGGGTGCGGGTCAGGATCGTGACGGTCGACCCGGTCGGGCCGCTGCCGGCCGACTGGCAGCGGCGGGTGGGGGCGTTCGCCGGTCTCGGCGGGCTGTTCGAATCGGTCGAGGTCGAGTTCGGGCGCGAGTCCAGCGGGATCGAGTGCAGCCGCCGCGACGCGTTCATCGCGACCACCTGGTGGACGGCTCACGTCGCCCGGGCCGCGCTCGCGGAGCTCGAAGGCGAGCGGTTCGTGTACCTGATCCAGGAGTACGAGCCGTTCACGTTCCCGATGGGAACGCTGTCGGCGCTCGCGCGGCAGTCCTACGACTTCCCCCACTTCGCC
Organism: uncultured Solirubrobacterales bacterium; assembly: GCA_963770735.1. Lineage (GTDB taxonomy): Bacteria > Actinomycetota > Thermoleophilia > Solirubrobacterales > Solirubrobacteraceae > Palsa-465. Next base: position 362,873 of record CAVYRB010000006.1, read on the forward strand.
GTGTTCTCGAGCGAGCTGCTGCGGGAGTGGTTCGGGACGCAGCGGATCGGCGCCGCCCACTCGGACCCGAGACTGGGACTCAATCTCATTCGAGAATGCGATCACGCGCGTCTCGCCCGCCTACGAGCGCCGGATCTGGCCGCGCGCAGCCCGCGGCGGCTGCTGTTCTACGCCCGCCCCGAGCCGCACGCCGCCCGCAACATGTTCGAGCTCGGCGTGCTGGCGCTCGCCCGGGCGCTTCAGGACGGCGCGTTCGACGGCGAGTGGGAGTTCAACGGGATCGGCTCGGTCAGCGGGCGCAGCCGGATCGCGCTCGGACGCGCGTCGATGCGCCTCCAGCCGCGCTCGGACCAGTCGGCGTACGCCGAGCTGCTTCGCGACCACGACGTCGGGCTCGCGCTGATGTACACGCCGCACCCGAGCCTGGTGCCGCTCGAGATGGCGGCGGCCGGGATGGTGGTCGTCACCAACACGTTCGCGAACAAGGACGCGGGGGCGTTGGGGTCGATCTCCTCCAACATCGCCGCCGCGGCGCCGACGATCGAAGGCGTCGCGGCCGGGCTCGCGGCCGCCGCCGCCCGCGTGGGCGACGCGCCGGCGCGGGTCGCCGGCGCCGAGGTCAACTGGGCGCGCGACTGGGACGAAGCGCTCCCCGACTCGCTGCTCGACCGGATCGTCGCCGCGCTGGGGGTGTGAGCGTGGTCGGTTTGACACGGACGTCCGTGTCGAACCGACCACGCGTCCGAGCGACCTACTTCACCCGCGGGATCAAGACGGCGATGTGGCGCCCGGCGACGATCAGGGTTGCGCGGTCACCGGCCTTCGCCGCGGCGATTCCGAGCTCGGCCCAGGCGGTCAGGTTGAGCGGCTCGCTCGCCGTCACGCCGCGGAGGGTCCGGATCGCTGAGCGGTAGTTCCTTTGGTCGATCGCGAGCTCTCCGCGCAGGACAGCGACCGCGCGGTCCGGGTTCAGCGTCCCGGCCGAGTCCAGCGCCGCCCGCGCGTCACGGGCCTGGCGCGCGGTCAGCCTGTTGCCGCCGGCGACGAGCGCCGTGGCCTTCTGGGTCTCGTGGTCCTGGTTCCAGCCGAGGCCGAACCAGGCGGCCACCGCGAGCGCCACCACCACCAGCGTGATCCGTACAGCCACGGTCATCGCGTGGATGATCGCCCATATCCTCTTCCGGTGGGCATCATCACCGGCGAGCGCGTCACCACGGGCGAGGGTGGCTTCAACCCGAGCTTTCAGCGCCACCGCGCCGAGTACCGGCTCTCGGCGACCCTGCTCGGTCCCGGCCGCGTGCTCGACCTCGGCTGCGGCACTGGCCACTCGTACACCGAGCTGGCGCCGCGCGAGACCGTCGGGGTCGACATCGAGCCGGCCGCGCTGGCGGACCAGGACCGCGACACGCGGGTGGCCGACATGCGCTCGCTGCCGTTCGGGCCTGACAGCTTTGCGTCGGTCCTCGCGATCCAGTCGATCGAGCACGTCCCCGACGCGGACAGGATGCTGGCCGAGGTTGCGCGGGTGCTCGAGCCCGGCGGCCGTGCGATCTTCGTGACGCCCAACCGGCTGACGTTCGGCCGGCCCGACGAGATCATCGACCCCTACCACTACGTCGAGTACGACCCGGAGCAGCTCCGCGCCCTGTGCGTGCGGTTCTTCGACGCCGTGGAGGTCAAGGCGCTCCACGCCTCGGGCCGCTACATGGCGATCCACGACGACGAGCGCCGCGAGCTCGACCGGCTGCTCGCGCGCGACCCGCTGAGGCTGCGGCGACTGGTCCCGCGGCGGGTCAAGCAGCACCTCTACGACCGGCGGCTGAGCGGCGATCGCGTCGCGCCCCGACCGGGCGCGCTCGACGTCGGCCCGGACGATTTCTGGGTCGACGGCGAGCGGCTCGAGCAGGCGATCGACCTGTTCGCCGTGTGCGACGGACCTCGCAAGTGACGACCGCCGCCGAGGCCCTGGAGGAGGTTCGGGAAGCCCCGAACCTGGCGCCGCCGCCGGGCAACCCGCGCTTCCCGCTGATCGACTCGATGCGAGCGATCGCCGCGCTCAGTGTGTTCGCCGGCCACACCGTCACGGGCGTGTACTCGGTCTCCGCCCACCCGAGCCTGTTCCTGTGGTCGGTCGAGATCGCCTACGAGGGCGTGGCGATCTTCTTCCTGATCTCGGGGTTCCTGCTGTACCGGCCGTTCCTGGTTTCCAGGCGCGAGGGGCGCCCGTTCCGGATCGGCTCCTACGCCAAGCGGCGGGTGCTGCGGATCGTCCCGGCGTACTGGGTGGCGCTCACGATCTTCATCGCGGCCGGGTTCGTCAGCGGCGTCACGACCTCGAACTGGTGGATCTTCTACCTGTTCGGCCAGATCTACAGCCCGGTCAACATCGGCCGCGGGATCGGCGTCGCGTGGACGCTCTGCATCGAGGTGACGTTCTACGCGGCGCTGCCCGTGTTCGTGCTCGTCTGCGCGTGGCTGGCGAGGCGCAGGGGCTCGTTCCGTCCCGACGTGGCGCTGATCGTCCTGCTGGCGGCTGGGTCGCTCGCGTTCCGCGCCCACTTCAGCGAGTTCACCCAGGTCGCGACCGTGTCGACGCTGGCGGGGACGTTCTTCTGGTTCGCGCTCGGGATGGGGGTCGCGATCGTCAGCGTCGAGCTCGAACGCCGTCCGCTCGCGAGCGGACGCCTCCACCGGCTCTGGCCGATCGCGTCCTGGGCGTGCGCGATCGGCGTGATCGTACTCAACCACCGGATCCAGAAGGGATTCCTCGGGCTGGATCGACCCGCCGCCGCGGTCGTGACGCACGTGCTCTACGGGCTGAGCGCGCTGCTGATCCTGCTGCCGGGCGTATTCGCCGAGCGGACCCGCGGGCCGGTCCAGAGTGTCCTTCGCTGGCGGGCGCTGGCGTGGATCGGGCTGATCTCCTACGCGTTCTACCTGTACCACACGATCGTAATCGACCAGCTGATCAAGGTCGCGAAGGACGCCGGAATCTCATCGAGATATGCGGTCGTCGCGGTCGCGTCGTTCTTTGTCACGATCGCGTGCGCGTCGGCCAGCTACTACCTGCTCGAGCGGCCGATCATGCGCTGGGGGCGGCGCGCTAGGGCAAGAACTTCTTCGACCGGATCAGGTGGGCCCGGTGAAGCAGCAGCCGGGCAGCGGCCCACAGCGTCTTGAAGCCGTAGACGACCGACTGACTGAACGAGGCCGACGAGGCCTCCGGGAAGTACCGGGTGCGGGCGGGCACCTCGACGATCCGGAACCCGAAGTGGACGGCCTGCATCACCATCTCCGAGTCGAACACGAAGTCGATCGAGTTGCGCAGGAACGGGACGGTCAGCAGCAGCTCGCGTGAGAACGCGCGGTAGCCGGTGTGCAGCTCGGAGAAGTCGGTACCGAGCAGCGTGTTCTCGACCACCGTCAGCCCCCGGTTGGCGATGAACTTGTACCGCGGCATCCCGACCTGCTTCCACGACCCGGGTTCGGTCAGCCGCGAGCCGAGCACCATGTCGGCGTCGCCGCTGAGGATCGGCGCGACCATCCGCGGGATCAGCGACGGCTCGTACTGGCCGTCCGGGTGCAGCATCACGACCGCGTCGGCGCCGCGCTGCAGCGCCTCGAGATAGCAGGTCTTCTGGTTGCCGCCGTAGCCGACGTTGTGCGGGTGCCAGATCAGGCTGACCGGCAGTCGGCGCGCAACGTCGACCGTCGCGTCGGTGGACTTGTCGTCGACCAGGATCACCTCGTCGACGATCTCCGCAGGGATGGCCGAGACGGTCGCCTCGAGCGTCCGCGCAGCGTTGCGCGCGGGCATCACCACGATCACCTTCGCGTGGACGGCGGCCGTCGCCGCCGCGCGGTCCGCGACGCTTTGCTCCTCGGTCGTCATCTAGCGCTCGGAATCCTCGCGCTCGGGCGACCGCAGCGGGTCGTCGGTCTCCGGCGCGCGCTCGAGCGCGCCGCCTCCGCCCTGCTCCAGTGACCGCTGCTCCTCCTGCTCGGCGCCGTTCGCGGCGCCGCGGCTGATCGCGTCCAGCAACGGCTTCATCAGGTCGATCGGCATCGGGAACACCACGGTCGAATTCTGATCGCCGCCGATCTCGCGCAGCGTCTGGAGGTAGCGAAGCTGCAGGGTGGTGGGGTTGCGTCCGATCACGTCCGCGGCCTCGGCGAGGCTCGCGGCGGCCTGGGCCTCGCCCTGCGCGTTGATGATCTTCGCGCGGCGCTCGCGCTCGGCCTCGGCCTGCCGCGCGATCGCGTGCTGCATCGACTGGGGTATCTCGACGTCCTTGATCTCGACCGTCGTCACCTTGATCCCCCACGGCTCGGTGTGCGCGTCGATCACGTGCTGGAGCTCCTCGTTGAGCCGCTCGCGCTCGGACAGCAGCGTGTCGAGGTCGGCGCCGCCGAGGACGGAGCGCAGCGTCGTCTGCGCGATCTGCAGCGTCGCCTGCTCGTAGCTCTCGACCTGGTTGACGGCACTGTTGGGGTCTACCACGCGGTAGTAGGCGACCGCGGTCACCCGCGCGGGCACATTGTCGCGGGTGATGATCTCCTGCGCCGGAACCGTCAGCGTCACCGTCCGCAGGCTGACCCGGACCATCCGATCGATCGCCGGCGTCAGCATCACCAGCCCCGGCCCGCGCTGGTCCAACAGCCGCCCGAGCCGGAACACCACCCCGCGCTCGTACTCGCGCAGCACCCGCACCGACAGGCCGGCGGCGGTGGCCGCCAGCAGCAACAGCACGACCACGACGGTGACGATCGCGGTGACCATCTACACCAGCTCCCACTCTTCGGCGGGGCGGATCGCGAGCGTCAGTCCGTCGAGCCGCTCGACGACGATCGGGTCGCCCTCGTGCAGGTCGGGCTGCTCGTGCTCGCCGTCCGGCCACGAGCGCCTGGCGTGCCACAGCGCGCCGTCGACGAGCACCTTGCCGCGGGGCTCGTCCCACCGGCGGACGGTGCCGAGCTGGCCGATCAGCCGCTCGGGTCCCGTGCGGATCCGGCGCTTGCGGACCGCGATCCCCTTCCGGAACGTCAGCGCGAGCAAGCCCGCGCCCGCGCCGGCAATCACGAGCGCCGAGACGATCCCGACCGCGATCCCGCCCCCGAGCCCGGCGACGGCCACGATCGCCCCCGCCCCGAGCGCGATCACGCCGGGGACTCCCAGCACGCCCAGCGTTGGCACGTGCGCCTCGACGAGAACCAGGATCGCACCTACCGCCAGCAGCGCTAGACCGAGCGCCGTCATGTCGTTAATCGTACGCCTGATTAAGCGTCGGCCTGGAGCGCGTGCACCGCGAGCGCGATCAGGCTCGGCATCGTTGCACCGGTTTCCCGCACTTACGGATCGGGAAGCCCGCGGGCAGACAATCCCCAAGGAGAGGAGGAGAGGATGTCCACTGGAGTAATCATCGTGATCGTCGTCGTGGCGCTGGTCCTCGTGGGGCTGGTGATAGCCCTGATTGCACGGGCCAGAAACGGCGAGCGGAGGCTCGCGCGGCGCCGTGACGAGGCGGCATCGACGAGCCGGCGCGAGGCCGAGCTGAGGGACAGGGACGCCGAGCGCGCGGAGCACCGCGCGCGCGTGGCGGAGGCCGAGGCGGAGCGACACCGGGCGGAGTCACGCCTGCGTAGCGAGCGCGCCGAGGCGTTCGAGCAGGGTCTGGCCGACGAACACCTGGACGGCGACGAAGGCACGCCGGAGGACGGCGGCCGGGAGGTCTCGCAGGAGCGCGCCAGGACGTAGCCGCAGCCGGGCGGGCGTCCGCTCGAGCGGACGCCCGGGACCGGCTCGGCGGGTATAGGGTGTCACCCCCGTATCCGACGCTGGAGCGAGTAAATGACGACGCAGAACGCGATCTCGGTGGCCGAGCTCAAGGACGCCGCCGGCAGGCATCTCGGCTACACGGACTGGGAGGAGATGACGCAGGAGCGCGTCAACCAGTTCGCCGACGCGACCGACGACCACCAGTTCATCCATGTCGACGTCGAGCGGGCCAAGCAGACCCCGTTCGGCGGGACGATCGCCCACGGCTACCTGTCGCTGTCGCTGATGGCGTACGTGATGGGCCAGTTGATGCACGTTTCGGACGCGAAGATGGGCGTCAACTACGGGCTCGACCGGGTGCGCTTCCCGGCTCCGCTGCCGGTCGGCGCACAGTGGCGCGGCGGCGCCGAGATCCTCGAGGTGACCGAGGTCCCGGGCGGCCTTCAGGTCAAGGGCAAGGGCACGATCGAGGTCCAGGGCCAGGAGAAGCCGGCCTGCGTGGCCGAGACGCTCGTCCGCGTCTACGGCTGAGCGGGCGACGAACGTGACCGCCTCGCGCGAGATCCACCTCGCGGCCAGGCCCGTCGGCGAGCCGAAGCGCAGCGACTTCGAGCTGGCCGAGGTCGAGCTGCCGGATCCCGGCCCAGACGAGATCCTCGTCCGAAACCGGTGGATGTCGGTCGACCCGTACATGCGCGGGCGGATGAACGACCTCCGCTCGTACGTGCAGCCCTTCGAGCTCGGGGCGCCGCTCGAGGGCGGCGCGGTCGGCGAGGTCGTCGCCTCGCACTCCGAGACGATCGCGACCGGGGTGCAGGTCGTGCACCAGCTCGGGTGGCGCGAGTACGCGCTGCTGCCCGCCGCCGCCGCGCGACCGGTCGACACCGACGTCGCCCCCGACTCGGCGTACCTCGGCGTGCTCGGGATGCCTGGGCTGACCGCGTACGCCGGTCTGCTCGACGTCGCCGAGTACCGCGACGGCGAGATCGTGTTCGTGTCGGCCGCGGCGGGCGCGGTCGGGTCGCTCGTCGGTCAGCTCGCCAAGACGCGGGGGTCGCGCGTGATCGGCAGCGCCGGCTCGGCCGAGAAGGTCGCCTACCTGCTCGACGACCTCGGCTTCGACGCCGCCTTCAACTACCGCGACGGCGACGCGACCGAATTGCTCGCGGCCGCGGCGCCCGAGGGAATCGACGTGTACTTCGACAACGTCGGCGGCGAGCAGCTGGAGGCGGCGATCTCGTTGATGCGCGACCACGGCCGGATCGCGCTGTGCGGCGCGGTCTCGGTCTACAACGCGACCAGCCGTCAGCCGGGTCCCTGGAACCTCCCGCTCGCGATCGGCCGGCGGCTGACGCTGCGCGGGTTCATCGTCACCGACCACGCGAAGCGCTTCCGCCAGCTGGTCGAGGAGGTCGCGCCGCTCGTGCGCGACGGCAAGATCCGCTACCGCGAGTCGGTCGTCGAGGGGCTCGAGAACGCGCCGGAGGCGTTCATCGGGCTGTTGCGGGGGGAGAACCTCGGCAAGATGCTGGTGCGGATCTCCTGACGGGGGCGCGCATGCGCGCCCCCGCCGGCGGCGCATGCGCCGCCGGGAGCCGGCCGCATGCGGCCGGCTCTAGAAGCGAATCGCCCCGGCCGGGAGCGCGACGTCCGGGAACACCCGGGCGCCCGCGGTGAGGATGTTCCCGTCGCCGAGCGCGACGCGGTCGCCGAGCACCACGCCGCCGTCGATGTGGCAGTGATCGCCGATCGTGACGCCCGCGCCCACGATCGAGGAGCGGATCGTCGTGTGCGAGCCGATGCTCGCCCCGTTCAGCACGACGGAGTTCTCGACGTGCGAGCTGCTGCCGATCGTCACCCCCGCGCCGAGCACGACGCGGCCGCCGACGATCGCGCCGACCTCGATCCGCGAGCCCCCCGCGACCAGCGCCGGGCCGACGAGCCGCCCGTCGATCTGCGCGCCGTCGGCGAGCACGCTCCGCGCGTTCTCGAGCCGGGCACCGAGCTCCGTATCGACGGTGCCCTCGAGGATGTCGAACGTCCCCTGCAGGTAGGTTCCGGGGGTTCCGATGTCCAGCCAGTAGCCCGTTCCCTCGAACCCGTACAGGCCACGGCCCACGAGCGTGGGAAACACGTCGCGCTCGATCGAGATGTTGGTTCCGGCCGGGGCCATCTCGTCGAGGATCGACCGCTCGAGGACATACGCGCCGGCATTGATCAGGTTGCTGTCGATCTCGTCGGGGCTCGGTTTCTCGAGGAACTCGCGGACGGAATGGTCGGGGTTGCGTCGCACGAGCCCGTACGCGGACGGATCCTCGACGGGGACCAGCGCGATCGTGCCGCGCGCGCCGGTCTGCTCGTGCTGGCGCAGCTGTGCACCCAGGTCGAAATCGGCGAGAACGTCGCCATTCAGCATCAGGAACCGCTCGTCGAGCAGGTCGCCGGCGTACCGGAGCGCGCCGCCGGTGCCGAGCGGGCGTGGCTCCTCGACGTAGCGGAGCGTGACCCCCAGCGACTCACCGTCCCCGAGCACGTCCCGGACCCGGTCCGCCATGAAGCCGCACGACAGGATCACTTCGTCGACTCCGTGCCGGCGCAGCCAGCTGATCATGAAGCTGATGAACGGCCTGTTCGCGAGCGGGACCACCGGCTTCGGGACTGTCGAAGTCAGCGGCCGCAGGCGGGTTCCCTCCCCACCGGCGAGGATCAGCGCTTGCATTTGGGCGGACCCTATCTGAGCCCTAAACGAGCCGCTCGGCCAGACGCGTGTGCCGCCGCCCGATGTCGGGCGTCCTCGCCGCCCGCTCGATCACGTCGACCGTGCCGACGATCACGGTCGCGATCGTCGAGCGGGTGACGGCCGTGTAGAGCATCTCGCGGCGCAGGAAGAAGGCGCCGCCGGCCCAGTGGGCGACGATCACCGCGACGGGTAGCTCGATGCCCTGGCCCCGGTGCACCGAGCACGCGTAGGCGGGGCGCAGGCGCTCTGCCTGTTCGAGCGGCAGCCGGAAGATCGCCTCCTCGGCGGTCAGGATCAGGGCCGGGTCGTCGGCGCCGTCCTCGCCCGAGACCTCATCGACGAGCCGCAGCAGCGTCCCGTTCATCAGCCCGAGCTCGTGCAGGTTGCGGCCGGTCATCATCAGCTTGTCGCCGATCCGCAGCCGCCCGCCGCGGACCGGCTCGCCGTCCGGGTTCAGCCGCTCGCGCAGCGCGTCGTTGAGCGCGTCGATTCCGAGCTCGCCCTTGTAGACCGGGGCGAACACCTGGATGTCGCGGACGGGGTCCACGTCGTAGTGCTGCGGGAGGCGCTCCGCCACCAGCGAGACGATCTGCTCGCGCGCGGCGAGCGGGTCCGCCCGCTCGATCAGGAACAGGTCCCGGCGCATGCCCTCCCCGGCTTTGAAGCTAGGGCTCTCGCCCCGCCGGATCGAGTGCGCGCCCTGGACGATCATGCTTCCCGCCGCCTGACGGAAGATGTGGCTGAGCCGCGTCACCGGGACGGCGCCCGAGGCGATCAGCTCGGCGAACGGCTTGCCGGCGCCGACCGGGGCGAGCTGGTCCGCGTCGCCGACGAGCACGACGTTCGTCTGATCCCCGACCGCCCGTAGCAGCGTCACGAGTAGCTCGAGGTTCGCCATCGAGGTCTCGTCGACGATCAGCAAATCGCCCGGAAGCGGATCCTGCTCGTCGTGGGTGGGGCCCTCTCCCGGGATCCAGCCGAGCGCCGAGTGGACGGTCCGGGCGCGGATCCCGCTGGCCTCGCTCATCCTGATCGCGGCGCGACCGGTCGGCGCGACGAGCGTCACCCGCGCTCCGTTCTCGGCCGCCCGCGAGGCGATCGTCCGAATCGACGCCGTCTTCCCGGTCCCGGGCCCGCCCGTGATCAGTGACAGCCTGCGCGCGAACGCGTTACGGACGCCGTCGAGCTGCTCCGCGGTGAGCTCCGGGCCGTTCGGATCCTGTGACTCCGCCTTCCGGGCTGCGCCCAGGCGGTCGCTCGGCCGCGACGACAGCATCCGCATCACCCGCTCGGCCAGCTCGGCCTCGAGCTCGGCGGTCTCGGCGCGGTAGATCCACTCGTCCGCGCGGACGAGACCGCCGGCCCGCACGATCGTGGCGATCGCCTCGTCGTCGACGTCGGCGCCGAGCAGGCGACCGAGCTCGGAGCGCAGCGCGGCCTCGGGCATGCACGTGCTCCCACCGCGCTCGGCCTCAGACAGCAGGTGCAGTGCTCCCGCCCGAGCGCGCTCGGGGTCCTCGGGCGAACAGCCGAGCGAGCGCGCGATCCGGTCGGCGATCAGGAACCCGACGCCGAACACGCTCGTCAGCTCGTACGGCCGGCGGGTCACGACCTGGTGGGCGCTGTCGCCGTAGGAGTCGTGGATCCGCGCGACCAGGTAGGAGAGCCCGTGCGGCGCGAGCAGCAGGTGCAGCCGACGCGTCAGCCGCAGCCGCTCCCACGACCCGCATGCATCCGCCAGCGCCTGCCCGCGCAGGCCGGCGCTCGCGAGCACCGTCCGCGGGTCGGAGTCGATCTGCTCGATCACCGCGGCGGCCCCGTAGCGGTCGATCAGCTTGGCCGCGCGTTTGACTCCCACGTGCTTGACCCGGACGAGGTAGATCGCCATCGACTCCGCGTCCGCCGGGGCGATCGGGATCGCCTGGTCGACCTTGACCTGGGGTCCGTAGCGCGGGTCGTCGACCCACTGCCCCTTGACGTGGACGCGCTCGCCCCGCTCGAGGTGGCCGAGGGTCCCGACCAGCACGAGCTCGTCGCCGTCCTCGCCGCTTGCGTCGAGCACCGCCCAGCCGTTGTCCTCGTTGACGAAACGGATCCTGCGGACCGTCAGCGCGGCGTCATACGGACCCAAGAGCGTGTCGGTGGCGGCCACGTTCCTGACATTAGACCCGCCCGCGGCGCTCCCGGGTACGGTGATGCAGAGATGTCACACGTTGGGCGGGATACGGCTGGAGGTTCGTCGGCGACCTCCGAGATCGGGCACGCTCTCCGGGGCTTCGTGCGCGGGACGGGCCGTCTGCTCCGAGGCCAGGTGGTCAAGCGGGCCGGGGGTCCCGCGCGGGCGCGGGTGATCGTGATGTTCGCCGGGGTGCTGGCGCTGAACGGCGCCGATACCGCCACCGTCGGCGCGGTCGCGCCGCAGCTCGAGCAATCGCTCCACATCGGCGACGCCAAGATCGGGGTGCTCAGTGCGGTCTCGCTGCTGGTCGGGGCGATCTTCACGCTCCCCGTCGGCCTCCTGGTCGACCGCACCAAGCGGATGCCACTGCTGGCGATCAGCGTCGTCCTGTGGAGCCTCGCGACGCTGTTCAGCGCGTTCACCGCCAGCTACTCGAGCCTGCTGCTGACTCGACTGCTGCTCGGTGCCGTCGCGGCGACCGCGGGGCCGGCGATTGCGTCGCTGACCGGCGACTATTTCCCGGCCTCCGAGCGCGGCAAGATCTGGGCGTACATCCTCGGCGGCGAGGTCGTGGGCACCGCCGCCGGCTTCATCATCTCCGGCTCGCTCGCGAGCCTGATCGACTGGCGTGCCGCGTTCGTGGTGCTCGCGATCCCCGGGTTCTTCCTCGCCCGCGAGCTGTGGCGCACGGTCCCGGAGCCGTTGCGGGGAGGCCAGAGTCACCTTGAGCCGGGGGTCGTCGACCTCGAGCTCGCGGTCCAGGCGGCCTCCGCGCGGGCGCAGCGCGGCGCTGGTCCCGCCGCCCAGGATACGGCCGGGGGCGCCGCGCGCGAGAACGAGGCCGCGCGGGAAGCCGCCCGCGCCGCCGGGGCGGTTCCGAACCCGAAGCTCGTGCTCCACGAGGATGCCCGGAAGATGCCGCTCGTTCGCTCGGTCCGCTACATCCTCTCGGTCCCGTCGAACCTGCTGATGATCATCGGCTCGTCGCTGGGGTTCTTCTACCTCGCCGGGCTGAACACGTTCGCGCTCTTGTTCGTCAAGGGCCACTATCACGCCAGTCAGGCGACCGCGGAGATCGTGCTTGCGATGCTGGTGGTCGGTGCGATCGTCGGAACGCTGGTCGGCGGGCGCGTGACCGACGCGATGCTCCACCGCGGCAACCTGTCCGCGCGCGTGTGGTTCCCGGCGCTCTGCTACTTCGGCGCCGCGATCCTCCTGATCCCCGGGTTCCTCGGCACCCACCTCACGCCCGCGCTGTGGTTCGACGTGGCCGGTGCGGCGCTGCTGGCGGCCGCGAACCCGCCGATTCAGGCGGCCCGGCTCGACATCATGCCGGCCGGCCTCTGGGGGCGGGCCGAGAGCGTGCGGACGTTCATCCGCTCGATCGCGCAGGCGCTCGCGCCGCTGGTGTTCGGCGGGCTCGCCCAGCTGATCGCGGGCATCGTGCCGACTCAGGCGCCGATCGGAACGCGCCCCCACGCCCCGCCCTCGCACGAGGCGACCGGTCTGCAGATCACCTTCCTGATCGCGATCGCGACGCTGATCGCGGCGGGGATCTTCACGGCGCGGGCGCGTCACACCTATGCCCAGGATGTGGCGAGCGCGGCCGCCTCCGAGGACTGGGCCGACGGCGACAGCACCGCCGCGACCCGCGTCGCAACCAGCCCCTACACCAGCCCCGACACCGACGTCACGCTCGTTCAGCGGCCCTCACGGCGACGGCCATAGCGTCGCTCCAGATCAGCTGCTGGAACGCGCGGATCAGCGGGCGGATGCTGGCGAGCCCGATCCGGCCCTGCGCACCGAATGCCCGCACCCGCGTCTCCGAGCGCAGCAGCGACCCGTCCGGGCCCTCGGGCTCGACCCAGTTGGCGAGCATCACCTTGGCGGTGCCTGACTCCGACCAGCGCAGGTAATCCTGCTCGCCCGTGAGCTCGGGGTAGTCGCGGCGGAGGGTCCAGATCCGGCCCACGAGGCCGGACACGAGCGCCTCCTGACCGTCCTCGAGCGCCAGGAACGGCTGATTGCGGAACAGCTCGTCGAACGAGATCGCCGCCGGCGTGTCGGGGATCCGCCAGCGCACCAGCCGCCCCAGCACGCGCGTGTCCGAGAGCCGCACGGCCTTTGCGGCCGCCCACAGCAGCTCGGGGGGCGCGGCGCTCGGCCGCCGGTGCGTGATCCGGACGGAGGGGGAGGGCAGCCATGCGTCGAGGTCGGGCGCCTTCACTTCAGGGATCATGCCCGCGTGCGCACTGCGATGACAACGCTGGCGCCCGTATTCCCGCCCGCGGCGCGGCGAGCGGGGCTCGCGCGCACGCTCCCGGGTGCGCGTGGCGTCGCGCTGACGTTCGACGACGGGCCGCACCCGGAGGGGACTCCCGCGATCCTCGAGCTCCTGGCCGCGCGGGGCGCCCGCGCGTGGTTCTTCCTCGTCGGCGAACAGGTCGAGCGGCGCCCGGAGCTGGCCGCGCGGATCCTCTCGAACGGCCATCTGGTCGCGCTTCACGGCCACCGCCACCGGCTCCAGCTCCGGTTGCGGGGCTCGGAGGTGCTCGACGATCTCCGGCGCGGGGCCGCGGCGATCGAGGACGCGACCGGGTCCGCGGTCCGCTGGCACCGGCCTCCGTACGGCATCTACAGCCGATCCGGGCTCGACGCGGCGCGCCAATCGGGGCTCGACCCGCTGCTATGGTCGCGGTGGGGCAAGGACTGGAGGAAATTCACGAGTCCGGAACGGATCACCCGCCGGGCGACCCACGATCTGTCGGCCGGGGACGTGATTCTCCTGCACGATGCGGACTTCTACAGCTCACGTAACTCCTACCTGCGCACCGCGGAGGCGCTTCCCGAGATCATCAACGAGCTAAACCGGCTGGGACTCGATACCGTCCTGCCTGTCTGACACGCTTGCGATCGCGCACGACCGCTGAGAGCATTCGCGAGCGGCCCGGGTCGAAATTGCCTGCCGTTTTGGGTTGCCGCCCGAGAAATCCGGGGATTTGCTGCCTCGTACGTCGACGATGACCACCGCTTCCACAACAGAGAGCGTCCCTGACTTCTCCCGTTTCGCGATCGGCTTCGACCATCGCGACCGGGCGCGACTGCACGCGCTGATCGACGAGGTACTCGACTCCGAGCGCTGGTCGGAGGCGTCGATGACCGACCGATTCGAGGCGGCCTGGGAGCAATGGAACGAGGCGCCGGCGGTCGCGATGTCGTCGTGGGCCGGCGGCGCGCTCGCGGCGCTCCACTTCGCTGGGGTGCAGGGCGAGACCGTGCTGTGCCCGTCGAACACGTTCATGGCCACGCCGCTGGCGGCGCTGCGCTCGGGCGCGCGCGTCGAGTTCGTGGACTGCAACCGTGAGGACCTGTGCATGTCGTTCTCGGACTTCGAGCAGAAGGCCGAACGGCACCGCCCGCGGGCCGCGTTCCTGGTCCACATCGGCGGCCACATCGCGTTCGACTCCGAGCGGATCGCCGACTACTGCCGCGAGCGCGGGATCTTCCTGATCGAGGACTGCGCCCACGCCCACGGCGCGTCGTGGAACGCCCGGCGGGCCGGGACGTACGGCGACGCCGGCGTCTACTCGCTGTACGCGACCAAGACGATCTCGACCGGCGAGGGCGGGGTGCTCGTCTCCCGCAGGCCCGAGCTGGTCGAGCACGCGCGCGCCTTCCGCAACTACGGCAAGACCTCGTACGAGGTCCATGGGCTGAACTTCAGGATGAGCGAGTTCACCGCCGCGCTCGGCCTCGTCCAGGTCGAGCGGATGCCGGAGATCGTCGAGTGGAAGAACGACGTCGCCCGCCGGGAGCTCGATCCCCAGTACGCCGGCAGCCGCCTGGCGCTCCCGGAGGGGATGACCTCGGGGCTCTACAAGTACATCGTGCTCGACTGGCTCGAACGCTCGACCGGGCGCGTGTACGACGAGCCGTGCCACCGAATCCTCGGCCACGACGTCGATTTGCCCAATACCGACTGGGTCGCGCGAAACCATTCCTGCGTTCCGCTGTATTACCGGCCGGTAGGTGCACAAGGATGATGTCATGAGGGTTCTCGTCACAGGCGGATCGGGGTTCATCGGCTCACACGTGGTCGACAAGCTGAGACTGCGCGGACACGACCCGGTGATCTACGACCTGCGGCCGTCGCCGTGGCACGAGCGCGGGAGCGTCGACACCGTGCTCGGGTCGATCACCGACCGCGAGGCGCTGGAACGGGCACTGCATTCGTGTGACGCGGTCGCCCATCTCGCGGCGGTCGCCGACGTCAACGACGTGCACGCGTCGCCGGAGGACGCCGAGCGGGTCAACGCCCGCGGGACCGTGGCCGTGCTCGAGGCCGCCCGGCGCGCGGGCGTCAAGCGGATCGTCTACGCATCGACGATCTGGGTCTACTCCGACTGCCGCGACGAGGCGGTCGACGAGGACACGCTGTTGCCGGCGCCCTCGCACCTGTACACGAGCACCAAGCTGGCGGGCGAGCTCTACTGCAAGGCCTACCAGGAGCTGTATGGGATCGACTACACGATCCTGCGGTTCGGGATCCCGTACGGTCCGCGCGCCCGTGAAGCTGCGGTGGTCCCGGCGTTCGTCGGCAAGGCGCTGCGCGGCGAGCCGCTGACGCTCGCCGGCGACGGCAGCCAGTCGCGCCGGTTCGTGTACGTGGAGGACCTCGCCGACGGAGTCGCGCTCGGGCTCGAAGAGGTCGCGACCAACCGCGTCTACAACCTCGCCTCTAACGAGAACGTCACGATCAAGCAGATCGCCGAGAACGTCAAGGAGCGGCTCGGCAACGTCGAGATCGTGCACACCGAGGCCCGGCCCGGCGACTTCGGCGGGAAGATCGTTTGCTCCAAGCGCGCCGAGCGCGAGCTGGGGTGGACCGCGGCGACGCCGTTCTCCGAGGGCGTGCGCCGGTACGTCGAGTGGCGCGTCGAGCAGGAGAAGCTCGCTTCTGAGCGCGAGGCCGAGACGGTGATCCCCGCCGGCGAGCCGGACACCGAGGCCCAACCCCGCAAGGTGCTGATCATCTCCGCCGACATCGGTGAGGGACACGACCTGCCGGCGCGGGCGGTGGCCCGCGAGTTCCACGACGAGGACGCCGACTCGCAGGTCTCGGTCATCAACGGATTGCCCGCGATGGGGTGGTTCCTGACCCGAACGCTGCGTGAGAACTCGGAGTTCATGTTCCGCTGGGTTCCGTGGTGGTTCGACTTCCAGTACCGGCTGCTCATGTACTTCCCGCCGGTTCGCTGGTTCGCGAAGACGATGCTGCGGCTGCTCGGCGGTCGCGGCCTGATGCGTGTGATCAGGTCCCACAACCCGGATTTGATTGTGTCGACGTACCCCGGGGTGACCGCGGTGCTCGGTGAGCTTCGCCGGCGCGGCCGCCTGAAGGTGCCCTGTTACTCGTCGATCACCGACTTGGCGGGACTCCACTTCTGGGCCCACCCGGGAATCGACCTGCACTTCATCACCCACCCCGAGTCCGCCGAGGAGGTCGAGCAGATCGCCGGACCGGGCAGCGTGCGCTGGGCCAAGCCGCCGACTTCGCCGTCGTTCCTGGCGGCGCGGTCGATGTCCGACGCGCGGCGCGCGCTCGGGCTGCCCGCCTCCGGGCAGGTGATCGCGGTCTCGGGCGGCGGCTGGGGGGTCGGCGATCTGGTCGGCGCCACGCGTGCCGCGCTGAAGGTTCCCGATGCGATCGTGCTGTGCCTGTGCGGGCGCAACGACACGACGCGTGCGCATGTGGCGCAGGAGTTCGGCGACGAGCCCCGGCTGCGGCTGATGGGCTTCACCGACCGGATGGGCGACGTGCTCGCCGCGAGCGACGCGCTGATCCACTCGAGCGCCGGCCTGACCGTGCTCGAGGCGATCATCCGCGGCTGCCCGGTGATCTCCTACGGTTTCGGCTACGGCCACGTCCGCGCTTCGAATCGCGCGATGCTGAAGTTCGGTCTGGCGCAGGTCGCGGAAAACGAGGCCGAGCTCGGCCCGGCGCTCGAGAAGGCGCTGGCGCACCGGCCCGAGCCTGATCCATCCTTCGCCCGGCGGCCGGCGACCGCGTCGCTGATCCTCAACGACGAGCGGCGCGCGCGCACGATCCCGCGCTGGCGCCGGCGGACCACTCGGGCCGCTGTGGCGGCGGCGGCGACGCTTGGAATCGCTGCGTGGGTGCTGACGACGGGCGCGTCCTACAGTTTCGTGTCGCACTTCGTGCACATGCGCCCGGTGACGAACGTCGCGACGACGCGGCCCGAGGTCGGCGTGCTCGTCGATGCCTCCGAGGCGGACCTTCCCGCGGTCGCAAGCGTGTTGTCGGATCGCGGGATCCACGCCTCGCTCGCCGTCGGCCAGGTCCCGCCTGCCTCCGAGCGCCCGCTGCTGTTCACATACGGCGACCAGGTGATCCCGCAGCTGCGCGGCGGCGGGCTCTGGCGCTGGCTCGAGACCGGCGACCAGCTTCGGCGCCTGACGAGCCCGCTCGGCATCTACCGCCCCCACGCGCACTTCATGTACGCCTCGAGCGGCCCGAGCATCGGCCAGTGGTGGATGGCCCACCACGCCGGTGGGCGCCTCGTCGCCGGCGCCGTCAAGCTCGACGGCAAGAACGACAAGCTCGGGAAGCTGCATCCCGGGGAGGTCGTCGAGATCTCCGCGTCGGGCGGCGCCGACATCGTCTCGATCCTCGACCAGCTGCGCAACCAGCTCGACTCGCAGCACCTGACGCCGGTCCCGGTCGGTCGCCTGATGCGCGACGCCGGCGTCTCGGTCTAGCTTTTCGCCGCGCGACTCACCGGTTGACAGCGCCCGGAGGCGCTGCGAGCATGGCTGGCGCTAACAGGGCTGGCGAAATGGGGTCAGATGGCTTTTAGTGGGGTTTGGCGTCCGCTCGGCGCGGCCGCGGCGACGAGTCTGCTGCTGCTCTGCGGGTCGGCGCGGGCGGTGACGTTCAACTGGTCGGGGCCGATCCAGGTTGACCGCGGACAGGCGCTCGCGAGCAACCAGAACCTGAGCGTGGTGTCGTGCCCGTCCGCGCAGCTGTGCGTTGCGATCGACCGTAGCGGCGTTGTGTTCACGTCGATCGCGCCGCTGGGCGGCGGCGGCGGTTCCTGGCGGATCGCAGGCACGGTCAAGGGCCCGGTCAACGCCCTGGACTGCCTCTCGAACGGGCTGTGCCTGGCCGTCACCGGGACCGGCGACGTGCTGATGTCGAGCGACCCGGGGGCGGCCGCGCCGACGTGGCAGCGCCTGCATGTCGCCTCGCGCGGCCTGGTCTCGCTCTCGTGCCCCACCGCCGGGTTCTGCGCCGCGGTGGACGGTGCCCGTGGGGTCTACACGAGCACCAACCCGGCCGGCGGTGCTTGGCGGCGGACGGCGTTCGGGACCGCAAAGGTGCGGCGTCGCGCCGGCCTGAAGGCGGTCGCGTGCGCGAGCGCCCGATTTTGCCTCGCGGTCAGCGGCGGCGGCGACGTGCTCAGCTCGCCGAACCCAACCGGTCCAGCCCAGGCGTGGCGGCACACCGTGCTGAGACGAACCCAGCTCACCGGCGCAGCGTGTCCATCGAGCCGCCTCTGTCTGGTGCTCGACGCCAACGCCCAGCGGGTGATCTCGTCGACCAATCCGACCGGTCCTGCCCGGGCGTGGCGCCGGAGTGTTCGGGACGACAACGGCGCGTTCGCGGCGGTGATCTGCCCATCGACGCGGCAGTGCCTCGTCGGCGACGACGGCGGGTCCGTCTACAGCTCGACCTCGCCCGCCGGCGGGGCGCGAGCGTGGCGTCTCGCCGCAGGCATCTCTAACGCGACTGGCACCGCGGCGTCCTACGTGTCGTTCTCGTGCGCGTCGCCCCGGTTCTGCGCCGCGGTGAACGGAACCAGCGTGCTGACGACGACCACGCCCACGAGCACACGGCTTGGGTGGAGCTCCGTCGGGATCGATGCGGACGGCGGTCCCTCGATCAACGACGTCTCGTGTCCGGCCGCTCAGCTGTGCGTCGGCGTCGACGACGCGGGCACGGTGCTCACCTCGACCACGCCTACCGCTCAGGGCCTCTGGAGCCGGCAGGCAAACGACGGCGCGCAACTGGTCGGCGTTGCGTGCGCCGGGATCTCGCTATGCGTGGCCGTCGACAGCTCCGGTGGCGCGTTCAGCTCGGCGAACCCGACCGGCGGTCAGGCGGCCTGGAGCCGCGCCTCGATCGACCCGGGGCACACGCTGACGGCAGTGGCGTGCCCGTCGGCTCAGCTGTGCGTGGCGACCGACAGGGCCGGCAGGGTGGTGAGCACGACCAACCCGACCGGCGGGGCCGGGGTATGGAGCGCCGCGAAGATCGACTCCTCGGCGCTGACCGGGATCTCGTGCTCGTCGCCGAGCCTGTGCGTCGCGGCCGGCGTCCGAGGCCGCGTGCTCGCCTCGACAAACCCGAGTGGCGGAGCGAGCGCTTGGCGGCTGGTAGCCACCGACCACAATTCGGGGCAGGACGGGGGTCAGGTTCCTGAGCAGTCGATGTCCGTCGCGTGCGCGCCGCAGGGCCTGTGCATCACCGGCGACGCATACGGCGGGCTGATGTCCTCGACCTCGCCGGCGAGCGGCCCCTGGCGGTTCGCCGAGATCGACCCCGATACCGGCCCGGATATCGAAGTGACCTACTACCGGCTGGTGTCCGCATCGTGCGCCTCGAACCAGCTGTGCGCGGTGATCGCCCTCGGCACCGCCGACGGCTCCAGCGACGCGCTCACCTCAAGCAATCCCATGGATGGGAACTCGTGGTCGCACACCGGCGGGATCGACGACGCCTACGGTGACGCCACCGCCGTCTCGTGCCCGACGACGCAGTTGTGCATCGCGGTGGATGACAATGGTCGGGCGCTCATCGGGACGGGCCCGTGACGGGCAGCGCGCCGACCGCATAGCCCACGCGCCTAGCTCTTCGCCCACGCGTCGCGCGGGTTCTTCAGCGGCGTCAGCCGCGGCTCGATCTGGCTGCGAAGGTGCTCGTACTGCGGCGTCAGCGACAGCTTGTGGCCGAGGTCGTCGAGCGGCTCGTCGACCGTGAACCCGGGCCCCATCGTCGCGATCTCGAACAGCACGCCGGAGGGCTCGCGGAAGTAGATCGAGCGGAAGTAGAAGCGGTCGATGATCGGCGTGGCGCGGGCGCCCGCTTCGATCACCCGCTGGTGCCAGCCGCCCTGGTCGTCCGGGTGCGACGCCCAGGCGATGTGGTGCACGCTGCCGGCGCCCTGCAGCGGAGATTCGGCGGGCGGCGGGTCGTACAGGTAGAAGCCACCGCGCTCCTCGCCGCGGAGCTCGCGCGCGATGATCGGCCCCTCCGGGTTGACGATCCTCGGCTTCGAGAAGCCGAGGATCTCCTCGAGCAGATACGCGCTCTGCTCCGGGTCGGCCGCGTACGCGCGCGCGCCGTGGAAGCCCTGTAGCGCGAGCTCGGCCGGGATCTCGGGGTGCTCGGCGACGAGCGGCTCATCGCTGGTCTCGACCACCCGCAGCTCGTGCGTGAGGCCCTCGGGGTCGTCGAACGCGAGGCTGTCCTCGAGGCGCACGGATTCGTAGCCGTGCTTGGCGAGCCGCTCGGCCCAGAAGTCGAGCGCCTCGGGGCTCCGCGTCCGCCACACGACTCGGTGGATCATTCCCGCGCCGGGGCGGCCGCGCGGCACGCCCGGGTACTCGAAGAACGTGAGGTCGGCGCCCGGGTCGCCCTTCTCGTCGCCGTAGAACAGGTGGTAGACGGAGGTGTCGTCCTGGTTGATCGACTTCTTCACCAGCCGCAGTCCCAGCACCCCCGCGTAGAAGTCGACGTTCTGCTGTGCGTCGGCGGTGATCGCGGTGATGTGGTGGATGCCCTCGAGCTTCATCGCTTCACCTCCGTGGTGATTGCAGCTACCAGTGGACCCCGCGCGTGGCCCGTACGAACGCCCGCTCCTCGGCCGTGCCCTCCTCGCGCCCGGGTTTCTTCCCGTCGCCCTCGGGAAACAGGTGATAGGCGCGGTTGGCGACCAGATCCTGCGCGCCGGGAGCGATCGCGTAGCCGAGCTGCCCGATGTTGCCCATCGTCGTCCCGATCCGCTTCGGCCGCTTGCGGATCGCGTCGGTGATCAGCCCGGCGGCCTCGTCGGGGCTGAGCGTCGGGAACCGGTCGTACATCTTCGTCGGCGCGATCATCGGCGTGCGCACGAGCGGCATGTAGATCGTGGTGACGTGGACGCCGTCGCCGACGATCTCGGGCGCCATCGAGCGGCTGAAGGCGTCGAGCGCCGCCTTCGAGGCGACGTACGCCGCGAACCGCGGCGTGTTGACCTGCAACCCGATCGTCGAGATGTTGATGATGTGTCCCGACTGGCGCTCGCGCATCGTCGGCAACAGGTCGAGGATCAGCTTGACCGGCCCGAAGTAGTTGAGCTGCATCGTTCGCTGGAAGTCGTGGAAGCGCTCGTACGAGCGGTCGATCGAGCGTCGGATCGACTTGCCGGCGTTGTTGACCAGGACATCAACGTGGCCGTGCTGGTCGAGCACCACCGCCGCCATCCGGTCGATGTCGTCCGTGTCGGAGAGGTTGGCCGGGTGGACGTAGGCGATCCCGCCGAGGTCCTCGATCTGGCGCGCGACCTCGTTCAGCTTCTCCTCGGTGCGCGCGACCAGCAGCACCGTGCCGCCGGCCTCGCCGATCTTGAGCGCCGTCGACTTCCCGATGCCAGAGGACGCTCCCGTGATCATCACGGTCCGACCGCTGACCGCTCCCTCGAGCGACGGCGCGAGCACGTCGCCGCCGACGGGAAACCGCTGGCCGAATGCGCGCAACGTCCGGACGCCCGAGGCGGCCATGTCGAGCGGGTTCGGCGGCGCCATGCGGGGACCGTACCACCGCCGGGCGGGCGGGCATTTGCCGCGTGGTGGCGATTTGGACGCCGCGGGCGGCGTGTGCTGTGATCTGCACCGGTGGCGTCGCCCCAACACGAGTTCGAAACGGGGCGCCAGGCCGCGATCGAGGAGCGCGAGCCGCTCGAGCCCAGCGTCGGGCTATGGGGCGACATCCTCGACGAGCTGCGCTGGACCTGGGCCGGGCGCAAGGGGTGGCTGCTCGGGATGCTCGGGAACCTCGTGTTCGCGATCGGCTACCTGCTGATCACCGACTACGACCCGCACGTCTCGGGCGACATCAAGGTCGCCAACGTCGGGCTCGCGGTCGTGCTGTGGTGTCTCGCGGATCCGATCAACACCAACCAGCTCGGCAACGACTCCGAGCGAGTGGTGAATTCGCTGAAGGCGGGCGACAGCGTGGGGCGGATCCTCGCGATCAAGAACGTCGCGCTGGCGGTGCTGCTGCTCCCGTTCGCGCTCTTGATCTCGACGATCCATTGGCTGATCGCCGGGCGATTCCATCTGGTGCTCCATACGATCGTCGCCGATTTCGGGGCCGTGTTCCTGTGGATGGGGGTCGGAAGCGTCGTCTCGGTCCTGCTGCCGTATCCGCCGATCCGGATCCGCAGCCGGCTGAAGGCGATCCTCGCTCGCAAGTCGGTGCTGCGCTACGCCGCGTGCCTCGCGGCTCCCTATGCGCTCTGGCTGGGCATCGTGAAAGTGCTGCACATCCCCTGGAACGAGATCTGGGATCACCAGCTGCTCGGGTCCCGCGTGGGCGATCTGCCCAAGTACGCGCTCGTCTACTTCGGGTTGGCTCTGGCCTACTGGCTCGTCGGCCTGTCGATCGCCCAGCTCTACGATCGGCGATTCCCGGGGAGGTTGATCCGGGATCTGGAGCGGGATGTGTAGGGGGCAGTCGTCCGCCGCACATGCGAACATGCGTTCGTATGTCCGGAGTTGTCGTCTGCGCCCTGTTCCCCCGGTTCCAGCTGACCGTCGCGGCCGGCGATCGGAACGGACTCCTGCAGGTGCCCTGCGCGCTGGCGCCGGAGCCCGGAGGCGTTCAGAACGTGGGCGAGGTGTCGCTCGCCGCCGAGGCATTTGGCATCCACCCCGGGATGCGGCTCGGCGAGGCGCTCGCGCGGTGTCCGCGGTTGACGCTGGTCCCGCCCGACCCGGCCGGTGTGGCCGACGCGTGGGAGCGGCTGCTCGTGCGAATCGAGTCGATCGGCGCGGCGGTTGAGCCGGAGCGTCCGGGGCTGGTGTGCTTCGAGGCGCAGGGGTTGCTGCGCCTCTACCGGGGGATCGACGGAGTCCTGAGAGCCGCGCGGCGCGCGCTGGCGGGGACCGCGCGCTTCGGAGCTGCCCCGTCGAGGTTCGCGGCAGTGGCGGCGGCGACCCGGGCGCGTGCGCGCCGGCCGGTGATCGTGTCGGGTGGTCGGGCGCAGGCGAGGGATTTTCTTGCGGGAATGCCGGTGGCGCTGCTGCGCGCCCGTCCCGCGCTCGCAGAGCTGCCGGAGGCACTCGAGCGCCTTGGCGTCGCGACGCTCGGCGAGCTGGCGGCGGTGCCGGCGGCTGCGCTCGCGGACCGCTTCGGGCGCGCGGGGTTGCTGGCGCACGAGCTTGCGTGCGGCGGTGACGGGTCCCTGCGCCCCAGACCCGCGAGCGAGATGGTCCGCGAGTCGCTCGAGCTGCCCGAGGCCGGGTCGGGCACCCAGCTCGAGCGCGCGCTCGGCCTGCTGATCGACCGCGTGCTCGCGCGCCGCGAGCGGCGAGGGCGGAGCTTGCGTGCGGTCGCGCTGTCGGCGGTGCTGGTCGAGAACGGGGGTACCTGGCGCGATCAGGTCGTGTTCCGCGAGGCGCTGGCCGATCCGACGCGGATGCGGCTCGCGCTCGCTCCGCACCTGTCACTGATCCCCGCGCCGGCGGAGGAGCTGCGCCTGGCGGTGGAACGGTTCGGACCGCCGGCGAGCGATCAGCGCGGGTTGCTCGACGATCCAGCAGAGGCTCGCCGCGCGCGGCTTCGCGAGGCGATCCGGCAGACCCGCGCCGCCGCCGGCCCCGATGCCGCCCTGCGGGTCTTGGAAGTGGATCCTGATTCGCGTGTGCCGGAGCGGCGGGCGATGCTGACTCCGTTCGAGGGGATGAGCGTGGGCGATGAGCGTGGGCGAGCGATGAGCGTGGGCGAGCGATGAGCGGTCCGCGGCGGCTGGCGGTTCCACGGCGGGTGGCGGTCAGCGCCGGCGAGGAGGGCCGGCCTTTGGAGGTCGGCGGGCGCTTGGTGGACGCCGTGCGCGAGTCGTGGCTGGTCGAGGACCGGTGGTGGACCGACCGGCCGCTGCGCCGGCACTACTGGGAGATCGTCACGGTTTGCGGCCGGGACGAGGTCGTGTTCTGCGATTTGGAGAGCGGGAGGTGGTGGCGGCAGCGATAGCGCTCATAAACTGATCGCGATGGAAGCTCGCCCCGAATCGCTCGAACCCGGTCCGGCTGCCGTCGGCACCTGGAGCGGGGGACGGTTCATGCGCTTCGGCGAGCCGATCGACGACGAGCGATTCGTCTCGCTGATCACTCCGGACGAGTCGATCCGGACCGTGATCACCGCCGACGTGTACGGCGAGGGCGAGGCGGACCTGATGCTCGGGCGGGCGCTCGCCGGACGCCGGCGGGAGACGTTCTGCGCCGTCGGCGCGATCGGACACGATTTCTACGAGGGCGAACGCGACGGGCCTCGCGGATTCCCGCGCTTCACCGATCCTCGCCTGCGCTCGCCGGACGGCTACGCCGCCTACCTGCGGATGGCGACCGAGCGCAGCCTCGAGCGCTGCGGGCTGGACAGCTTCGACCTGTTGCTGCTCCACAACCCTGACCGCACCGGGTACACGAGCGAGGCGGTGTGGACCGGTATGGCCGCGCTGCGCGACGCCGGGTTGACGCGGAGGATCGGGGTCGCTCCAGGGCCCGCCAACGGCTTCACGCTCGACGTGATCGACTGCCTCGAGCGGTTCGGCTCGATCATCGACTGGGCGATGATCATCCTCAACCCGCTCGAGCCGTGGCCGGGTGAGCTGTGCCTCGGCGCGGCGGCGGCCCGCGACGTCCGGGTGATCACGCGCGTCGTGGACTACGGAGGCCTGTTCTTCGACGACGTGCTCCCCGGACAGGAGCTCGCCAAGCACGACCACCGGGCGTTCAGGCCCGACGGCTGGATCGAGGCCGGGCGCGATCGGATGGAGGCGATGCGGCCGATCGCCGAGGGTGCCGGCCTGACGATGATCCAGCTCGCGTGCAAGTGGAACCTCGCCCACGACGCCGTCGCGTGCGTGGCCCCGACGCTGATCCAGGAGCTTGGGCCGCACGCCCGCGCCGTCGAGGACAAGCGCGCCGAGCTCGCCGCGCTGCCCTCGGGCGTAGAGCTCTCGGCCGCCGATGTCGACTGGATCCGCTCGATCGGCGACAACACCGGCTGCATGGCACTCAAGGGAGCGAGCCCGGAGCATTCCGGCGAAGCGCGACCCGACCGCTGGGAGCTCGACCGCGAGCTCGAGCAGGTCGCCGCGCGCTGGGGGATCGAGCCGGCGCGCGACCTCGCGCGGGCCGCGGCGTGAGCGCAGAAGGCTTCCGCCTGACCGGCGGCTGCAACTGCGGCGCGGTCCGCTACGAGCTGACGGAGCCGCCGATCGGCGCGAGCTACTGCCACTGCACCCGCTGCCAGCGCCGGACCGGGACTGCGGCCTCGGCGAACGCGGCGACCGTCCCGGGTTCATTTCACATCGTTCGGGGTGAGGAGCGGCTGCGGGCGTGGAAGCCGGACGACGGCTGGGAGAAGTGGTTCTGCGGCGACTGTGGCTCGGCGCTGTTCTCGCGCGACCCGCACGATCCCGACCGGGTCGGCGTCAGGATGGGGACGTTCGACGGCGATCCCGGGGTTCGTCCGAGCACCCGGAGATTCGTCGCGTACGCGGCCCCCTGGGAGCCGATCCCGGAGGACGGGCTGACGCGCCACCCCGAGGGTCGCCCGCGCGGCTGAGACGGGTCGGCGGGCCGGGGGTTCCGGCTGTGCCCTCGGCGCCCACACGACGGGCGACGGAAGCGCGCAAGGCGACGCCCGAAACGCGCCGGTGCAACATCCGTTGCACCGATCGTGTTCAATGGGCGTGCCGAATCTCCGGAGCCGCCGATACCGGAGAACGGGGAACCCAAGCAGTCTTGGGGCGAATCCCGTGGTGATCTGCAGGAAGCGTTCGCACAGCGAGCGCGAGCCCGTCAGCTAACCCCGTAGGCGTAGGCAGCAACCGAAAACCCCCATGCTGCGGGAGGAACGCTCGCGTGCCGAAGATCATTGGTTCAGGTAGAAAAGTCCGTCGACGCGCGTCGTTTCGCGCGCTGCTGATCGTGGGCGCGATGGCACTGCCGGTGCTCGTGCCGGCCGGGTGGGCGACCCTGAGCGGCGCCGCCCGCGCCGACAGCGGATCCCCGTTCGGGCGCGTCCTCAGAGAGGGCGACACCGGAAGCGACGTCCGCACGCTTCAGTCGTGGCTGGGGAAGGTCGGCCTTCACACCTCGGTCGACGGCGACTTTGGGCCTGCGACGAAGCAGTCCGTCCAGCAGTTCCAGACAGCCGCGAGCCTCAGCCCGCCGAGCGGAACCGTCGGCGACCACACCGCGACGACGCTCGCGAGCTGGGTGCACGGCGGCAAGCGGGTCAAGGGCGGCACCAGCCAGCCGCACACCGTCAGCGGCGGCGGAGGCGGCTCCAGCGGGAGCGGGTCCTCCGGCTGGGTGTTCCCGATCAAGCCCAAGAGGCGCGTGCTGCAGCCATCCGACTGGACGCAGGACCAGGGCGTCGACATCGGCACCATCAACAACGCGTGCGGTTCGCAGGCGGTCGAGGTCGCGGTCACGTCGGGCACGATCGTGCAGGAGGGAATCGACGGGTTCGGCCCGTACGCCCCGGTGCTGAAGGTCGACAGCGGCCACTACGCCGGGCGCTACGTCTACTACGGCCACGCGAAGCCCGCGCTGGTCAAGGTCGGAGAACACGTGACAACCGGGCAGCCGATCGCCGATGTCGGCTGCGGCTCGGTCGGCGAGTCGAGCGCTCCGCACCTCGAGATCGGGATCAGCGCCTCGGGCGGCCCGCCGTGCTGCCCGTCGATGCACCAGACCTCGGGCCTGATGTACAGCATCGTGCGCAACCTCTGGAGCTCGGCGCATTAGAACCCGCGCGAAGCGGTAGCGACGGCGGGCCGCCCACTTCCTTGCCTGAACCGGCGTCCGGGCGTTTCATTCGCCTGGATGCCGGCCTTCGAGCTCCAGTTCCCGCCTGACCAGATCGACGCGCTCGCGGCCCGCTTCGGCCCGGCCGACGAGACGAACCTGCTTGCTGCCGGAGCGGCGGCACGCGCCCGCGGCCACTACACGCGGGCCGAGTTCATCGAAGCCTGCGCCTGGAAGACCGCGCGCAGCAGGCCGAAGGTAGCCGCCAATCGCGAGGCCACCGTTGTCGACGCCACCATCCGGGCGTTCGCGACGGCCGACGAGGCGACCCGGATGGGCGCGCTCCTGGAGCTCGAGGGAGTGGGCGTGCCAACCGCCTCGACGCTGCTCTACTTCGCCTTCCCCGACGACTACCCGATCCTCGACGTCCGGGCGCTCGACTCCCTCGGCGTCAAGCCGCGCTCGCAGTATCCGATCAGCTTCTGGCTCGGCTATCTCGCCGCCTGCCGGGAGCTCACCCGCCGCTACCGGGTCAGCGTCCGCACGCTCGACAAGGCGTTGTGGCAGTACTCGAAGGAGCGGAGCGCCGCGGGTCGGTGAGCGTCCGTAGGCCGTGCGAACATGTGTTCGTATGGCCTACGTGGAGCTCCACTGCCATTCGGCGTTCTCGTTTCTCGATGGGGCGTCGCTGCCCGACGAGCTTGTCGCTGCCGCCCTGGAGCTCGGTCACGAGGCGCTCGCGCTGACCGATCACAACTCGGTCTCCGGGTCGATGGAGTTCGCGGTCGCGGCCCGGGCGCTCGGCTTGAGACCGATCCACGGGGCCGAAATCGATCTGGAGCCGGATGACTCGCGCGCGGCCCGATTAAGCGCGGCTGGAGGCCGAGCGGGACGCGAGCGCGAGGAACGGCACCTGACGCTGCTCGTCGAGGACGCGCGCGGGTGGTCGAACCTCTGCCGCATCTTGACGCGCGCGCACGCGCACACGCGAGACGGGAGGCCGGGGGCGCCACCGACGCAGGCCCACGTGCCACTCGAAACCGTGCTCGAGCACGCCGAGGGCCTCGTCTGCCTGAGCGGCTGTGCGCTACGGGGCGTTCACGACGAGCCGACGCTCACCCGGTTGCGCGACGCGTTCGGCCCGGAGAGCCTGAGCATCGAACTGCAACGGCCGTTCCTGAACGGCGATCGTGCCCGTAACCGGCGGCTGGAGCGGCTCGCCAGGCGCCTCGGAGTTCGGTGCGTGGCGACCGGCGACGTCCACGCCCACGCCCGCTTGCGCGCGCCGCTCCAGGATGCGCTGGTCGCCGTGCGCCTGCACTCGACGCTCGACGCCTCCGAGCCCGAGCGGCGCGGCAACCACAGCCACGTGCTCGCCTCGCCGGCCGCGATGGCGGCGCGCTTCGAAGAGCACCCCGACGCCGTGGCGGAGACGGCGCGGCTGGCCGACCGGCTGCGATTCGATCTGCGCAGCGATCTCGGATACCGCTATCCGGGCGCCGAGGACCCCGGGACGATGCGCCAGCTGGTCGAGCTGTGTGACGCGCGCCTCGGGGAGCGATACACGGGCGATCGCGAGCACCTGATGAGCGCCGCCGCGTCTCGCCTGGAGCAGGAGTTCGGGATCATCGAGAAGCTGGGGCTGTCCGGCTTCTTCCTGCTGCACCACGACATGCTCGAGCTCGCCCGTGAGGTCGCGGTCGAGGTCCGCGGTCCGGACACGGCGCGGGCGCTGCTGCCGCCGGGTCGAGGCCGCGGGTCGAGCGTCTCGTCGATCGTCTGCTATCTCACCGGCCTCTCGCACGTCGATCCGATCGCCAACGATCTGCTGATCGGGCGCTTTCTGAACGAGGAGCTGACCTCGCTGCCCGACATCGACCTCGATTTTCCACGGGACATCCGGGAGAAGCTGATCCCGCGCGTGCACGAGCGCTACGGACGCGACCGCTCCGCGCTGGTCGCCGCGTTCCCCACGTATCGCGCTCGCGGCGCGATCCGCGAGCTCGGCAAGGCACTCGGCCTGCCGCCCGGGGAGATCGAGCGGGTCGCGCGCGGGAGCGAGGGCTGGGATGCGCGCGAGGTCGCCAAGGACATCGACAGCGCCTTCAACGGAACGTCCCGGGGGAAGGCGGGTCGCTGGGAGTGGCTCGCGCGGCTCGCGGCCGAGGCCCACGGGCTGCCGCGCCACCTGAGCCAGCACTCGGGCGGGATGGTGGTCGCGACCCGTCCGCTGGTCGACTGCTGCCCGATCGTGCCCGCGGCAATGGAGGGCCGCCAGATCGTCCAGTGGGACAAGGACTCCTGCTCGGACGCCGGCTTTCTGAAGATCGACCTGCTCGGGCTGGGGATGCTGTCCGCGGTCGAGCGGTGCGTCGAGATGATCGCGCGCACCCGCGGTGAACGGATCGACCTCTCGACGATCCCGTACGACGACCCGGCCACGTATGAGTGCATTCAGGCCGCTGAGACGACCGGGGTGTTCCAGATCGAGAGCCGCGCGCAGATGCAGTCGCTGTACCGGACGCGACCGGAGAACCTTCAGGACCTGACGATCCAGGTCGCGATCGTGCGGCCGGGGCCGATCCAGGGCGGCGCCGTCAACCCGTACATCGCGCGACTGCAGCGGCTGCGGGTGGAGCCCGACTTCCAGATCCCCTACGAGCATCCGTCGCTCGAGCCGGCGCTGCGCGAGACGCTCGGCACGATCATCTTCCAGGACCAGGTGATCGAGGTCGCGATGGCGTTCGCGGGTTTCTCGGTCGGGGAGGCCGAGGGGCTCCGGCGGGCGATGAGCCGCAAGCGCTCGGAGGCGGCGATTGAGGCCTACCACCAGCGGTTCGTCGAGGGTGCGTGCGGTAAGCACGGAGTCGCCGAGCCGCTCGCCGAGCAGGTATTCGAGAAGGTCAAGGGGTTCTCGGGGTTCGGATTCCCCAAGGCGCACGGCGCGGCGTTCGGACTGCTCGCCTACCAGTCGACGTGGCTGCGCGTGCACTACGGGCCCGAGCTCCTGTGTGCGCTGCTGAACGAACAGCCGATGGGCTTCTATCCGCCCGATGCGCTCGTGCACGAGTCCCAGCGGCGGGGGGTCGAGGTGCTCGCGCCGGACGTCAACGAGAGCGAGGCCGAATGCGAGCTGGACACGCCGGGACGGGTCCGGATCGGCCTCGGCTATGTCAAGGGCGTGCGCGAGCAGGAGGTCAGGGAGCTGGTCGCCGCCCGCAAGGCCGGCGGGCGCTTCGAGACCCTGGCCCAGCTCGCCTCGCGCGCGGGCGCCGGCTCGCCATCACTCGAGCTGCTGGCGTGGTCCGGGGCATGCGACTCGCTCGTGCAAGGTGACCGGCGGGTGGCGCTGTGGCAGCTGGGCGTCGCCACGCCCGGTCACGACGTCCCCGGCGGCACCCAGCTGGCGCTCCCACTCGACCTCCCGGCGCCGCCGAAGCTGCGGACGCTGTCGAAGTGGGAGTCGATGCTCGCCGACTATTCCTCCACAGGGCTCACCACGCGCTCGCACCCGATGGCGCTGCTGCGAGAGCGGATGCCGGCAGGTGCCGTCACCAGCCTCGACCTCGCGACGCTTCCGCACGCGGCGCGGGTGCGGGTCGGCGGGCTGGTGGTCGCGCGTCAGCGCCCCGGGACGGCGAACGGGATCGTCTTCATCCTGCTCGAGGACGAGCACGGGACGATCAATCTGATCGTCCCAGCGCAGGTGTACGAGCGCCACCGGCTGATCGTCAGGACCGAGCCGCTGATGCTGATCGAGGGCAAGCTCGAGAAGCTGCCGGCGGCGGGCGGGGCGATCAACGTGCTGGTCGGCAAGGTCGGCTCGATCGCCGCACCGGACCAGATCCTCGCCGAGGTCAAGGACTTCTCGATGCTCGACGAGCAGGTGCGACGCGGCCGTGCGGCGCAGGAGGCAGCGCGCCGGGACCCGGCGCGCGAGGGGGACGCCGCCGACGCGGAGGAGTTCCGCGCGGTCGCGCCCCCGGTGATGAGCTTCGCCTCGGGCCGGCGGCGCTAGATGGCCACTCATCCGGGCAGCGCGCACGATAAGGTCCTCGCCCACTGTGCTTGGGACTTGGCTGTTCGTTGCCTTCTGGGTCCTGCTCGGACTCGTGGTGTTCTTCGTCGCCGTTCGCGGCGGGGTCGGCGGTGCCCGGGCGACGCTCCAGTCCCAGACCCGGGGCGCGCGTAAGGCGTCCACCGTGATCTTCCTCGTCCTCTACTTCGGGTTCGGAGTTGCGATCCCGCTGCTATTCCTGATCGGCAACAAGGACAACGCCAGCGCGCAGGTAGGCGGGATCAAGCTGAACGCCGCCGAGAAGAAGGGTCGCCAGCTGTTCGGCGAGCACTGCGGCGTCTGTCACACGCTCGCCGCCGCGAACGCGGTCGGCAAGGTCGGGCCGAACCTCGACACGATCAAGCCGACCGAGACGCTGGTCCTGCACACGATCACCTACGGCTGCCTCCAGGATCCACCCTCGAGCAGCGCTCCGACCAACTGCCTCGGCGAGGGCACGATGCCCGCCGCGATCCTGCAGGGGACGGAGGCCACGCAGGTCGCGCAGTTCGTCGCCAAGGTCGCCGGCAAGGAATAGCCGCAACGAGCGGGGTTGACGGCGGACCCGCCCCACGGTCCCTTGCGCACCCGGTCGGGGGCGCTGTTAGCATGCCGCCGCTGTAAAGCTGAATTCCCGTCTCGCTCCGCCGCCGGAGTGAGAGGAAACGGGGGACCCACGTTTGGGGCGAATCGCGTCCGCGCGTAGCGTCACTCTTTCGACGCAAGCCCGTCAGCTAACCCCGTAAGCAGGCGAAAGAGGACGGTTGATATATGCACCGCGCACGCGCGTCGGTCCCCCCGGACGCGATTCGGATCGAGGACGAGGTTTGGCAGGAGGCGTTCCGCGAGACCACCCGACCGCGTAGCCGGTCGCGTGTGCGATCGCATGACGGCGACCGCGTCGCGGCTCGCTCGGTCCGCACCCGCCCGGGATTCGCGGCGAACGCGAGCTCGACGCGCGAGATCGAGGACGTCGCGGCGAGCATCGATCTTCAGCCCGCACGGCGCAGCGAACAGCACTCCACGGCCCGGACCGACGAGCTGGCCGCGCGGCGCACGATCACGATCACCGGGCGCGGCGCCGAGCGCAACCTGTGGGCAACCGAGGCGGGGCGCCGGCGCCCCGCGCGGCGGCCCCACGAGCGCGCCGGGTTCAAGCCCGACCGGGTCGCGATGTGGGCGGTGTTCCTCGGCATGCTGCTGATCTTCGTGGCGGCGGCCAGCGCGCACGCGTAGGGCGCGCACGCACGCAGTAGGGCGCGCACGCAGTAGGGCGCGCAGGCGCCGGGCGCGCACGCGTAGGCCGCGCAGGCGCGGCCTACGCGCCCGGCGCGCACGGCGCGCACGCCGCGACCGCCGCGACCGCCGCGACCGCCGCGACCGCCTACGGCGCTTACACCGCTCCCGGTCGCAGGCGTCGCGATCGACGAGGTACCCCGAAGCTTGAGGTGCCTCTCTTACGCATCTCTCAAATTGGTGTGATCCCCTATCTACCGTCCGACGTATAAGGGCACATGGGGGTGCTTCGCATCCTCGGACAGAAGGGGGCTCGGATGCCCGCAATCGGGCGGAAGCCTTGGGCCCCAATTGACGTCTTAAGCGGGTGGGCCTCCTTGTACGGGGGGCCCGCCGAAGGTAAACTTATAAACCGTAAGCTGGTCCAGAAAAGATAGGAAGGCCGCGCGTCTTCCCCGGTGGCGACATGAAGAACTCCATGAGCAGGTTCCAGATCCACGACGACCTCACCGCCCCCGAGGGCTCGGTGCCCGTACTGCGCGGGGCCTTGGCCACGGGCGGTCAGCTCCCGAACTTCCTCGGCGTGCTCGCGGGCTCGCCGGCGGCGCTGCGCGCGTACGCCCGCTTCAGATCCGAGCTGCGGCACGGCAAGCTGACGCTCGCGACGCTTGAGCGGATCGCGCTGGCGGTCGCCGAGTACTACCACTCGGAGCCCGGCATCGCGATGCATTCCCGCGCCGCGCGCGCGGCCGGCCTGGCGATCGACGAGGTCGCGCTCGCCCGGCAGTTCAGGTCCAACGACCCGCGCGAGGCGGCGCTGCTCCGCTACATCGAGGTGCTCCTCGACGAGCGCGGCCGCCCGCCGATGCACCTGCACGAGGAAGCTCGCGAGGCCGGCTGGGACGACGAGCAGATCCTCGAGGCGATGGCCGCGGTGGCGCTCGAGACGTTCTCGGCGATGGTCAACGTCGCCGGAGAGGTCCCGGTCGACGGCTCGAGCGAGGCCTCGCGCGCACTTCAGGCAGCGTAAGCTTCGGAGGAGATGGGCGCCCGCGACGATATGGTGGATAGCGCGAAGCGGGGAAGGCGTTCCGGATGCTGTCCGCTCTATCACGAGGCCGTCGAGCTCGTGGGGCGGCGGTGGACGGGCGCGATCCTCCGGGTGCTGATGGACGGCCCGCTGCGTTTCTCCGAGGTCGCCCACGCCGTGCCCGAGCTGTCCGACCGGCTGCTGTCGGAGCGGATGAAGGAGCTCGAGGCCCGAGGCATCGTCGAACGGACCGTGATCTCCGGCCCGCCGCTGCGGGTCGAGTACGCGCTCTCCGAGATGGGACGGGAGCTCGAGCCGGCGCTGTCCGAGCTCCAGCGGTGGGCCGAGCGCTGGCTCGCCCCGCGCGCCACTGTCGGCGTCTGAGCGGCCGGGCCCGCGTCAGCTGAGCATCGCCGAGCGGCGGCGGCTCGAGTGCGTCCAGGTCAGCCGCGATCCCTTCAATCTCAGCGATCCGCCGGCGATCCCGGAGCCATGATCGAGCTCGGCCTGTCCGTGCCGGTCGTATCTGTGGACCTCGACAACCGGCCCGCGGCCGATGATCGAGTGCCCCTCGCCGATCCATGCCACGGCACCGTCTGCCTTCACGACGATCGCGGCGACCAACTGGTAGGACTCCGCCCCCGGCACGCGTGCCGTCGCGGACGCCTCCCGCAGCACGGCGCCGTCGGTGAGCCGCCGTACCACGGCCTGGGCGGTGCCCGTGTCGACCCCGAACCTGCTGAGGCCGTACGCGACATCGACGCCCGCGAGCGCGAGCGGACCCACCCGCCCCTCCCTGAGCGTGTCCGCGTCCGCGCCGAGCAGGTGGCGCCGCCGCGAGGAAACGGCGCAGCCGTAGACGTTCCCGCCCTGCGCGTAGACGATCGCGCGCCCATTCCCGATCAGCGTCCGCGCGCCGCCCGGGGCGCAGCTTCGAGCCGGAGCTGGCGCCACGGTCGTTGCCGACGCTGACCCGTATGCAACCAGCGTTGCCAGAGCCGTCAGGAACGCGATCGGCCGACGTCGAACCCGCACCGCTCCACCGTACGAGCCGGGGCGGCCGACAGCAAGTAACGTTCTCTCACCGATGACCAGCACCGCCGCGCCGCTCACCGCCGAGGACGTGATGTCGCTCGTCCAGGAGCGCGACATCCGCTTCATCCGCCTCTGGTTCACCGACATTCTCGGCCAGCTCAAGGCGTTTTCCGTCAACGCCACCGGGCTCGGAGACGCGTTCGAGGGCGGGATGGGATTCGACGGGTCCTCGATCACGGGCTTCAACCCGATCGAGGAATCGGACATGATCGCGATGCCCGACCCGAGCACGTTCGCAATCCTGCCGTGGCGTCCGGCCGAGCAGGGGGTCGCGCGGATGTTCTGCGACATCCACACGCCTGAGCGCACTCCGTACGAGGGCGACCCGCGGTACGTCCTGCGCCGGGCGCTGGCGCGGGCCCACGAGATGGGGTTCGACCACTACTACGTGGGGCCGGAGCTCGAATACTTCTACTTCCGTGACTCCCGCTCGACCGAGGTCCTGGACGAGGGGGGCTACTTCGATCTGACGACCTTGGACGCGGGTTCGGACCTGCGCCGCGAGACGGTGCTCGCTCTCGACCAGCTCGGGATCCACACCGAATACGCGCACCACGAGGTCGGCCCGAGCCAGCACGAGATCGACATGCGCTACTCGGATGCGCTGAAGATGGCCGACGACTGCATGACCTACCGGATCACGGTCAAGGAATACGCGATGAAGCACGGCCTCCACGCGACATTCATGCCGAAGCCGCTGTTCGGCAAGAACGGATCGGGGATGCACACGCATCAGTCCCTGTTCCAGGGCGGCTCGAACGCCTTCTTCGACGGCGACGACCAGTACTTCCTGTCCGACGTCGGCAAGGCGTTCATCGCCGGCCAGCTACGCCACGCGCGCGAGATCTGCTCGATCTTCGCGCAGTGGGTGAACTCCTACAAGCGGCTCGTCCCGGGCTACGAGGCGCCGGTGTACGTCGCGTGGTCGCGGCGCAACCGCTCGGCGCTGGTGCGGGTGCCGCTATATCACCCGGGCAAGGAGAAGGCCACCCGCATGGAGCTGCGCTGCCCGGATCCCGCCTGCAACCCGTACCTGACGTTCGCGGCGCTGCTGCAGGCCGGGCTCGAGGGCATTGAGCACGGCTACGAGCTGCCCGATCCGATGGAGACCAACCTCTACCACCTGTCGCCCGACGAGCGCCGGCGGCTCGGGATCGAGCAGCTGCCGGAGACGCTCGGCGAGGCGATCGAGCTGACCGCCGAGTCCGAGCTCGTGCTGCGGACGCTGGGCGAGCACGTCTTCAACCGCTATATCGAGATCAAGCGGCAGGAGTGGGAGGAGTACCGGGTGCAGGTCACGCCCTGGGAGCTCGAGCGCTACCTGCCGGTGCTCTGATGCGGATCGAATCCGAGATCACGATTGGCCGGCCCGCGCCCGACGTGTTCGCCTACATCGCGCACGCCGAGGACCTGCCCGGCTACGTGACCGACTTCGAGACGGTGGTTCAGGAGACCGACGGCGACCCCGGCGTCGGCACGCGCTACAGCTACAAGATGCGGCGCGGCGGGCAGGGCAGCTTCGAGTGGACCGAGTTCGAGCCGACCTCGCGGCTCGCCTGGCACGGGCCGGCCGTCAAGGCCGGTCCCGGCTCGATGGAGCCGGCCGGCCGGTGGGAGATCTCGCCCGTCGGTGAGGGGACGCGCGTCAAGCTGGTGATGGCGCCGACTCCGGGCGGCCTGTTCAAGATGCTTGCGCCGTTCATGTCGGCGGGCATGCGCAAGGGCAACGAGAAGGCGCTCGAGCTGCTCAAGCAGAAGCTCGAGTCAGGTTCGTAGTCCAGCTACAGCGCCGCCGCCAGCTCGTCCGGCTCGGTGACCGGCGCCTGGCAGACGAAGTGTTCGCACACGTACGCGGCCGCGTGACCGTCGACCGGCTCGCGTCCCTCGAGCAGCGGCACGACGTCGCCGCCGCCGGCGGCCAGGACGATGTGAGGTAGGAAGCGGTCGCGGACCGCGCGCACGAGCTCGGCCGGCTCGGGGCCGACGATCGCCACCTCGCGGACGGGCGCGGCGTAGAAGTCGGCCGCGCGCAACAGGTGGCCGAAGGCGAGCGGGTGACGGATGGCCAGCGGAAACAGCAGCCGCAGGACGCCGAGCGCATGGCGCTCGTACTTGCCGTCGCCGGAGAGCAGCGCCAGCCGGAGCAGCGCGAACGCGGCGGCGGAGTTGCCGGACGGCACCGGCGAGTCCTCGAGGTCCTTGCGCCGGATCGGCAGCTCGCCGCGGTCGATCGGGGTCGTGAAGAACCCGCCCTTCTCGCGGTCCTCGAAGCGCTCGATCAGCACATCGGCGAGCCCGATCGCCTCCCGGTACCACCGCTCATCGAACGTCGACTCGTACAGCGTGATCAGCGCCTCGAGCATGAACGCGTAGTCCTCGAGATACCCGTCGATCTTTGCCTGCCCGTCCTTCCAGGTCCGCAGCAGGCGGCCGTCGCCGTCGCGCAGCTCGCCCAGCACGAACGACGCAGACGCGGTCGCCGCGTCGAGGTAGTCCGGGCGCTCGAGCACCGCGCCCGCCTCGGCCAGCGCCGAGATCATCATCGCGTTCCATGCCGTCAGGCGCTTGTCGTCGAGGCCGGGTCGCACGCGCGCCGAGCGGGCGCCGTAGAGCTTGCAGCGGATCTCCGGGAGCCGCGCCGGCCGCTGGCCGCGAGCCTCGAGCACGCTCAGGCCACGCTCGAAGTTCCCCCGCTCGGAGGCCCCGAAGTACGCGATCGCCTCCTCACCGAGCTCGGAGCCAAGGACGTCGCGGAGCTGCTCGATCGTCCATACGTAGAACTTCCCCTCCTCGCCCTCGGAGTCGGCGTCGAGCGCAGAGCAGAAGCCGCCCTCGGGTCCGCGCATCTCGCGGATCGCCCAGTCGAGCGTCTCGACCGCAACTTCCAACAGCCGGTCCTCACCGGACGCCTGCCAGCCGTGAAGGTAGGCCCGCGCGAGCAGCGCGTTGTCGTAGAGCATCTTCTCGAAATGGGGCACCGTCCAGGTCGCGTCGACCGCGTAGCGCGAGAAGCCGCCTCCGACCTGGTCGTAGATCCCGCCACGGGCCATCGCGTGCAGGGTCTCGAGCGAGATCTCGCGCTCCCCGCGCGCGAGCAGAAACTCGATCAGCGAGGACTGAGGGAACTTCGGCGCGCCGCCGAACCCTCCGTTCGCTGAGTCGAACATCGACCGTAGGGCGTCCACCGCTTGCGACAGGAGCTCGTCGCGGATCGGCTCGGAGGACGGCTCGAGCCGGTCCGTCGCCGCCAGCGAGCCGAGGATCTTCCCGCCCTGGCGGCGGATCTCGTCGCGCCGGGTGTCCCACGTCTCCGCCACGGCATCGACCACCA
Source organism: uncultured Solirubrobacterales bacterium (assembly GCA_963770735.1). Classification (GTDB taxonomy): domain Bacteria; phylum Actinomycetota; class Thermoleophilia; order Solirubrobacterales; family Solirubrobacteraceae; genus Palsa-465. The sequence goes on from CAVYRB010000006.1 coordinate 400,418, forward strand.
TTCGCCACGACGGCAGCCCGTGACGGGATTCCGGGGGGAAGTAGGTGCCGGCGTAGAACGGGACCAGCTCCGGGGTCAGGAACGCGTTCAACGGCCAGCCGCCGCGGCCTGTCATCGCCTGGACCGCCTCCATGCATAGCGCGTCGACGTCGGGACGCTCCTCGCGGTCGACCTTGACGCAGACGAAGCGGTCGTTCATCGCGTCCGCGACGGCGGGGTCCTCGAACGACTCGTGCGCCATCACGTGGCACCAGTGGCATGCGGAGTAGCCGATCGAGACCAGCAGCGGCTTGTCCTCCGCGCGCGCCCGCGCGAGCGCCTCGTCCCCCCACGGGTACCAATCGACCGGGTTCTGCGCGTGTTGCAGGAGGTACGGCGAACTCTCGCCGGCCAGTCGGTTCGGCATCGTTGCAGGCTACCCCTGCGCACACTCGGGCAATACGCTTGTCGAGATGCCACCTCGCCGCCAGCCGATCGACGCCGCGGACGCTCCCGAGGCGATCGGCCCCTACGTCCACGCGATTCGGACCGGCGACCTGCTGTTCTGCTCGGGGCAGATCCCGCTCGACCCGCGGACCGGCGATCTCGTCGCTGGCTCGGTCGCGGACGAGGCGGGACGGTGCCTGGAGAACCTGGCGGCAGTGTGCGCCGCGGCAGGCGCGAGCCTCGGCGACGCAGTGCGGATGACGATCTACACCACGGAGATGGCGTCGTTCGCAGCGATCAACGAGGTGTACGAGTCGTTCTTCGAGTCGGATCCCCCGGCGCGGGTGGCGATCGGCGTCGCCGCGCTGCCCCGCGGCGCAAAGGTCGAGATCGACGCGGTGGTGGCCATCCCTGACTGACACGCTCCCCGAGGTTCCTGAGCACCCCGCGGCTGCCTCCGTCTCAGTCGACGACATCAGGCATGCGGCCGAAGCCGGGACCGAGATCGTTCGCCGGACACCGCTGCTGACCTCGGGCGGGCTCAGCGAGCGGGCGGGCGCTCCGATCGTGCTGAAGGCAGAGAACCTCCAGCGGACGGGGTCGTTCAAGCTGCGCGGGGCCCTGGCGAAGCTCGCCGCGCTCGGGGACCGGTGTGCACAGGGTGTGGTCACCGCGAGTGCGGGCAACCACGGCCAGGCGCTCGCCTACGCCGCTCGGGCTCGCGGCGTGCGCTGCGTCGTCTACATGCCCGAGCAGGCCGCGATCTCGAAGGCCGAGGCGGCGATCGATCTCGGCGCGACGGTACACATGACCGGGACGACGGTCTCGGAATCGCTCGCCGCGGCCCGTGCGGCCGCCGCCTCCGAGGGCCTCGCGTTCGTGCATCCGTTCGATGACCCGGTCGTGATCGCCGGCCAGGGGAGCCTCGGGCTGGAGCTGCTCGAACAGGCCCCGGAGGGGCCGCTGACCGTGGTCGTTCCGATCGGCGGCGGCGGGCTGGCGAGCGGGGTCGCGATCGCGCTCAAGTCCGAGCGACCCGATGTCCGCGTCGTCGGCGTCCAGGTCGAGAACTGCGCTCCGTTCGCCGCGTCGCTCGAGGCCGGCCGCCCGGTCAGCGTCGACCCGCTGGCGACGATCGCCGACGGGATCGCGGTCAAGCACCCGGGGCGGGTGACGCTGCCGCTGATCGAGCGTTGGCTCGACGGCATCGTGGTAGTCGGCGAGGACGAGGTCGCGGAGGCGATGGTGTTCCTGCTCGAGCGCGCGAAGCTGGTCGTGGAGGGCGCCGGGGCTGTGGGGGTCGCGGCGCTGCTCGCCGGTCGCCTGCCGGCGCCGCCCGCCGGCTCGATCGCGGTCGTGCTGTCGGGAGGCAACGTAGACGCCGGGGTGCTCGGAGAGATCGTCCGCCGGCACGAGAGCCAGATCGGGCGCCGGTTGGTGCTGCTGGCCGCGGTGACGGACCGCCCGGGGTCGCTCGCGCGGCTGCTGAGGATCGTGGCCGAGCTCGGCGCGAACCTGCTCGACGTGATCCACATCCGCGAGGGGCTCGACCTACACGTCCGCGAGACCGCCGTTCAGCTGGTGCTCGAGACGCGCGGGCAGGAGCACGCCGAGCGCGTTCGCCAGGCGGTGCGCGACGCGGGCTACAGCGAGCCGCGGCTGCTGCGGTAGGCGCGCGCCTCGTCGACCAGGGCCGCGATCACGGTGCTCGTCTCGTCGGCCTCCGGATGCCATTGGACGCCCAGCACGAAGCGCCGGTCCGGGGCTTCGACCGCCTCGGGCAGGCCGTCGCTGAGCGCCGAGTGACCGGTCACCCGGAGGCCTTCGCCGACGACGTCGACGCCCTGGTGGTGGTGTGACTTAGTGACGTGGACCTCCTCGCCGGCGGCGCGCGCCGCGAGCGACCCCGGATCAAGCCGCACGTCGTGGTCGGCTCCGTCGAAGCTCCCCGGGTTGATCCGGTGCTCTGCGTGGCCGACCTCGTCGGGGAGGTGCTGCAGGAGCGTCCCGCCTCGCGCGACGTTGAGCAGCTGCATACCACGGCAGATCCCCAGCACCGGCATGTCGCGCTCCCACGCGCGGCGCGCCAGCGCGAGCTCTGAGTCGTCGCGCTCGGCGACCGTGCTGTGCGTCTCGGGGTGAGGCTCGGCGCCGTACGTGGACGGGTCGATGTCGTTGCCGCCCGCGAGGATCAGCGCATCGACGAGGTCGAGAACCTGATCGGGCTCGCGCTCGAACTCCGGGTCCGGCGGGATCATCAGCGCCAGTCCACCGGCCCGGTGGATCGCCTCGACATAACCGAACGGGGTCAGCGCGGCGCGCTGGTTCCAGACGCTCCACGAGGCCTGAACGAGGCTCGTGCCGACGCCTATCACGGGACGGTCCATCGGCTTGAGCCTAGCCCGACCTCAGCAGCGCCCGGCGCACCTTGCCGCTGGAGGTCTTCGGCAGCTCCGCGGCGAAGTCGACCACGCGCGGGTACTTGTAGGGGGCGGTCTGCTCGCGGACGTGCTGTTGCAGCTCTGTCTTGAGGCCTTCACCAGGGACGAAGCCGTCGCGCAGTACGACCACTGCGCGGACGACCGATCCCCGCTCCTCGTCGGGTGCCGCGACGACCGCCGCCTCAGCGACCGCGGGGTGCGAGACGAGCGCCGACTCCACCTCGAACGGCCCGATCCGGTACCCGGCCGAGATGATCAGGTCGTCGGAGCGCCCCTCGAAGTACAGGTAACCGTCCTCCTCCTGGCGGACCCGGTCGCCCGTGTGCCACCGCTCGTCGTCCGGGGCCGGATCGCCGCCGAGATGCGAGACGAAGAACGTTGGGTCGGTATGGGGATCGGTGAGCACCAGCTCGCCGTCGATCACCGCCAGTGCCACGCCCGGCAGCGGCCGTCCCATCGATCCGGGCCGGACCGGGTGATCGGGCGGGTTGCCGGTCAGCTGACCTGTCTCGGTCTGGCCGTAGCCGTCGCGGATCTCGACGCCGAGCACCTCCTTGAAGGCGCGGATCACCTCCGGGTTGAGCGCCTCGCCTGCGGCCACGAGCGTACGCAGCCCTGCGATCGGCTTCAGCGTGGTGCGCTTGGCGATCACGCGGTACTCGGTCGGGGCCATGCAGAGCACGTTGACGCCCTCCGCCGCGACGATCTCGAGTCGCTCGGCTGGATCGAAGCGCGCGTCGTGAAGCAGCGCAGTTGCCCCGTTCAGCCACGGCGCGATGAACGCGTTGCGCGCCGACTTCGACCATCCCGTCGCGGCCGTGCACCAGACGAGGTCGCCGTCGCGGGCGTCCATCCAGTGCGTGGCCTGGAGGCGCTGTCCGGGGAGGTAGCGCTGTCCGTGCACGACGCCTTTCGGCTCGCCGGTCGTCCCGCTCGTGAACGTGATCAGGCACGGGTCGGTTGGTTCGAGCTCGACCGGTTCGGCCGGCTCGAGGGCGAACAGCGCCTCGTCGGGGACGGCGAGGACGGGACACCCCGGGTTCGCCTCGGAGAGCTCCCCGAGGTTCCGCTCGTCGGCGACGATCAGCTTCGGGGTGGCGGCGTCGAGTCGGATCCGGAGGTCCTTCGCGCGCAGCTGCTCGTTGCACGCGAGCGCGACGGCGCCGATCCGGAAGCACGCGACCATCGCGAACACCCAGTCCGGGCGGTTGCCGATCAGCGTCATCACGACGTCGCCGGCGTTGACGCCTCGCGCGCGCATTGTCGCCGCGAGGCGCGCGCTGCGGTCGGACACCTCGCCGAACGACCACTCGCGCCGCCCGCCTCCCCGGTCGAGCTCGATCAGCGCGAGGCGCTCCGGCGGCGCCGCGTCGAGCAGGTCACGGGCGAAGTTCATCGGCGGCGAGTCTGCCACGATGCCCCGCCGTGACGCTCTGGAACGGGATCCTGTGGCTGCATTTGATCGCGATGGCCTTCTTCGTCGGCGGTCAGCTGATGCTCGCCGCGGTCGTCGTGCCGGTGCTCCGCGGGCGCGAGGAGGGCGTGCCTCTCCGAGCCGCGGCGCGGCGCTTCGGCTATGGGACGATCGCGGCGATCCTGGTGTTGTTCGTCACCGGCGCGGGGATGGCGAGCCACTTCCACCGATGGAGCGATTCGACGCTGCAGGTCAAGCTGGGGCTCGTGGTCGTGGTTGTCGGCCTGATCTTCGCCCACCTCCGCAAGCCCGAGTGGCACGCGCTCGACGCGGCGATCTTCCTCGCGTCGGTGGCGATCGTGTGGCTCGGGATCGTGGTCGCAGGGTGACTGCGGCTCGAGCTTCGCGACGGGCTTGCGCGCCGTAGCGCTTTCGGGCCTGGCGCCGTTGCTAGGCTCGCTGCATGGGTCTGATGACCGGCGATGGGCCGTTCGGACGCAAGCCGGCGGGCACGTTCAACTTCGAGCCGCCGCACCCCGGTCGCGCGCTGTACCTCGAGCCGACGCCAAAGCGGATCCGGGTGGTCGTCGGGGGTGAGACGGTCGCCGACAGCTCACGCGCGTTCATGCTGCACGAGTCCGGCCACCAGCCGATCTACTACTTCCCGCCGGAGCACGTCCGCGCCGACGTGCTCGAGCCGAGCGACCGCCACACCCGTTGCCCGAAAAAGGGCGACGCCTCGTACCACACGGTCAGGGTCGGTCCGAACGTCGTCGAGGCAGGTGCGTGGTACTACCCCGAGGTCCTGTCGGGCGCCCCGCCCGAGCTGCAGGGCCTGATCGCGTTCTACTTCAACCGGATGGACCAGTGGTTCGAGGAGGACGAGGAGATCTTCGTCCACCCTCGCGACCCGTACCACCGCGTCGACGTGATCCCGACTGATCGCCGAGTGCGGGTGTCGCTCGACGGCGAGCTGCTGGCCGAGTCGACGCGCGCGATGGCGCTGTTCGAGTCGAACCTACCGACGCGCTGGTACCTCCCGCGCGAGGACGTGGTCGCCGAGCTCGAGCAATCGGACACTGTGACCCGGTGCCCGTACAAGGGGACCGCCGGGTACTACTCGGTGGCGCTGCCCGAAGGTCACGACCTGGTGTGGTTCTACGCCGAGCCGTTCGATGAGGTTCGCCGGATCGCGGGGATGGTGTGCTTCTTCAACGAGCGCGTCGACGTCGAGCTCGATGGCGAGCTCCAGGAGCGTCCGGAGTCGCCGTGGAGTCACGGCGTGAAGAGCGACGCGGCGAACGCGCCCGCTGGGCAGACGCGCGGCTAGTCCCTCGGGGCGAGCACCATTTGGGTGCAGACGAAGTTGGCGGCTAGCCGGTCGTCCTTGCTGATCCGCACCTCCCAGACCTGAGTGCGCGAGCCGATATGAAGCGGCTCGGCGGTCGCGAGCAGCTCGTCGCCCACGGTCGCGGTCGCGAACACGTTGACCTTGAGCTCGGCCGTGCTGAAGCTCGCGCCCTCGCCGAGGTGGAGGATCGTCCCCCACGCAGCAACGGAGTCGGCGAACGCGACCCACACGCCGCCCTGCACGTAGCCGCGGGGATGGAGATGGCGGCGATCGATGCGGAGCCGGCCACGGATCGCCTGCTCGCTCACCTCGAGCGGTTCGATCCCGAGGTCGCCCGGGAAAGAGCCCTCCATGAACTTCTGGAGCCGTTCGACGGTCGACACGCGAGGCAGTCTATGGGCGACTTCTGCCTTCGATGATTGCGTGCAGGCGGGCGGCCTCGCGGTCGGCGTCGCTTCGTAGGCGTCGCTTGGTGAGGCGGATCGTCGCGATTCGGTGCAGCAGCATCGTGGCGTCGCGTTCGCGGTCGTCCTCGAACGCCTGCCGGTCGTTGTGAAAGTCCCAGCCGTCGCACTCGACGATCAGCCGGGCCTCCTCGAAGTAGGCGTCGACCTCGTGGCCGTGGAGCATGATGTTGATGCGCGGCGTCGGGAGGCCGTAGCGCGTGCAGAACGGCAGGAAGTCGTCCTCGAAGTGTGAGCGGGTCGGGTTGTGTGTGTTTTGCGCGTGCTCTTGGAGCAGTGGTGCACCGGGGCGCAGCGGGAATCTTGTAATGACGTCGGCAAGCTCGTCGCGCGTGAGGAGCTTGGCGCGGCGCCAGTCGTTGACGGCGCGGGTGAGCGATGTCGGGGGCATCTGCGGCGCGCAGTGCAGCAACGTGAGGGACGGGCTGGTGACCCTGAGGCCCTGGACGACGTCGATGTCGCGGCGAAGCAGGCCGGTCATCCGATGCGTTTTGATGCGCTGTGGCCTGCGGTCGCCCGCGAGGACGACCTCGAACGGCTCGTCCCACCGCTTCCAGAAGCCGTGGAGGGTCAGGGCCGAGCCGAAGCCGAGCGCGGCACGGTCGCCGCAGGCGAGGACGGCAGCGGAGGCTTTCTCGAGCGGGGTGGTGGGCGGGCGACCGACGGAAAAGACGCCTCGAAAGACGCGGTAGAGGTAGCAGGCCGCCACCGCCCGATGAATCCAGGCATCGTCAAGGCCAAGTTGCCGGAGCTGCCAACGGGCGATGTTGCCCCGCTGCCCTCCGGCAATCTGGGCGATTTCTTTCGCCAGGCGAAAGTTTCGTCCCACATCATCCATAGCCCGCACGACGCAGAACCCACCCCCGACGTGGCAAAGTTGTCGCCAATGGCCACGACAACTTCCCCCACAGACCTGACCGACGAACAGAAGGCGATCACCGAGATGGTGCGCCAGTTCGCCGACGAGCAGATCATCCCCAACGCCGAGCACTACGACCACGAGGACGAGTTCCCCGAGCCGATCGTCGAGCAGATGAAGGAGCTCGGCCTGTTCGGCGTCACGATCCCCGAGGAGTACGGGGGGATGGGGCTCGACCTGACGACCTACGCGATGATCGTCGAGGAGCTCTCAAGAGGCTGGATCAGCATCTCCGGGATCCTCAACACCCACTTCATCGGCTCCTACCTGCTGATGAAGTTCGGGACCGACGAGCAGAAGCAGAAGTACCTCCCGAAGATGGCGACCGGCGAGATCCGCGCCGCGTTCTCCCTCTCAGAGCCCGAGCTCGGCTCGGACGTCGCCGCGATCAAGACGTCCGCCAAGAAGCTGGACGGCGGCACGTACGAGATCAACGGCACCAAGATGTGGGTCACGAATGGACTGCGAGCGGCCCTCGTGTTCGTGCTCGTCCGCACCGATCCGAACGCCGACCCCAAGCACCGCGGCTTGACCTGCTTCATCGCCGAGAAGGAGCCGGGGGTCGCCGAGGGCACCGGTGAATACAAGGGCTTCGACGTCCCGCCACAGATCAAGAAGATGGGTTACAAGGGCGTCGAGTCGACCGAGCTCGTGTTCGACGGCTACAAGCTGAGCGCCGACCAGATCCTAGGTGGCGAGGACGCGGGCCTGAACAGGGGCTTCCCGCAGATGATGGACGCGCTCGAGCTCGGGCGGGTCAACGTCGCCGCCCGCGGCGTCGGCCTCGCCCAAAGAGCGCTCGAGCTGGCCCTGAAGTACTCGCAAGAAAGACGAACCTTCGGCAAGCCGATCGCCGAGCACCAGGTGATTCAGTTCAAGCTGGCGGACATGGCGACGCAGGTCGACGCCGCCCGCCTGCTCGTCTACCGCGCTGCGCGGATGAAGGACTCCGGCCAGCGCTCAGACATCGAGGCCGGGATGGCGAAGCTGTTCGCCTCCGAGGCGGGTCGGTTCTGTGCCGAGGAGTCGCTGCGGATCCATGGCGGCTACGGCTACTCGAAGGAGTACGAGATCGAGCGGATCTACCGCGACGCGCCGCTGCTCCTGATCGGCGAGGGCACGTCGGAGATCCAGCGGATGGTCATCGGCCGCAAGCTGTTGCAGCGGCACAAGATCTAGCCACGCGGACGAAACCGCGGTACCGTTCGCCCATGGGGTTTGGGCGCGCAGGTAGTCGCGCACGGGGCGTGAGCGTCGCGGTGGTGGTCGCGCTGGCAGTTCCGGCGGCCGCCAACGCCGCGATTCTCAACGTCACCAGCACGACGGACAACCTGACCCCGCACGACGGTCAGTGCACGCTGCGCGAGGCGATCGCGGCGGTCAACTCGCCTGGCACGAGCACCGACTGCGGTACCGCCGACTCGAGCATCAACACGATCATGCTCGGGCCGCAACCCTACACGCTGTCGATCGGACCCGATCCGACCGACGACAACACCACGGGCGATCTCGACCTGACCGCCAACGACGTGACCACGATCCAGGGTGCGGGCGTCGCTCAGACCTCGATCACCGGCGCCGGCTTCCCCGCGACCAACCCGGACCGGCTGTTCCACGTGATCGCGGGCAAGGTGACGATGCAGGATCTGACGCTCACCAAGGGCACGGCGCCGACCGGCCTCAACGGCGCGGACGGCACCAACGCCGCGAACCCGGCGCAGATCGGCAATCCGGGCTTCAACGGCGGCGCGATATTCAACGGCGCCACGCTCAAGCTGGTCGACGTCGCGGTGACCGACAACGTCGCCGGCAACGGTGGAAAGGGGGGCCACGGAGCGGTCGACAACAACGTGGCTCCCGGCGCCACTGGCGGCACTGCGGGAGTCGGCGGGGGGATCGCGAACTTCGGTGCCGTCCTCGAGCTGGAGAACGTCACGGTCAGCGGCAACCGCGCCGGGAACGGTGGCACCGGCGGCACCGGCGGCTCGAACCCTGTCGGGAACGGCGCCAACGGCGCCAACGGCGGCGATGGGGGCTGCTGCGCGGACGGGGGCGGCGTCTACAGCGGCTCCGGCGGGGTCCTGATCGCCAACAGCACGTTCACCCAAAATCACGCCGGCAACGGCGGCGATGGTGGGTTTGGAGGAGCCGGAGACGCGAGTACCGGGGTGGCCGGGAACGGCGGTAGCGGCGCGGGGGGCGGCTCCGGAGGCGCTGTCGCGATCACCGACGGGACGTTGAAGGTGATCGACAGCACATTCGTGTCGAACTTCTCCGGCTCGGGCGGGAACGGCGGCAGGGGGAACCCGCAGGGCGTCTCGGGCGGAAACGGCGGCAACGCCGGCAACGGCAGCGCGGGCGGAGGGCTGTTCCTCCGGGGAGGAACGGCCACGACCGGGCGCCTCCTGCACGACGTGACAATCGCTGGGAACCAGCTCGGACCAGCGGGGATACCGGGACTCCCGGGCCCCGCGGCCAGTCAGGCCGGCACGACCGGCAACGCACCCTTCGCCGGAGGCGTCTACACGATCGGCCCGGCTGCGACGAGCATGCAGGACGTGCTCCTCGCTTCCAACGCCCTCGGAAACTGCGCGGGGATGACCACGGACAGTGGCAACAATCTGAGCTTCGGCGACGTCACCTGCCCGGCCGGCTTCATCACCGGCGACCCGAAGCTCGGGCCGCTCAAGGACAACGGCGGACCGACCCAGACGGTTGCGATCGGGGCCGGTAGCGCCGCGCAGAGCAGAGGCGCCGGGTGTCTGTCTCCCGATCAGCGCGGGGCGACGCTCCCGAGCACGCAGGTGTGTGACATCGGCGCCTACGAGTTGAAGCTTCCGGAGGTGAGCGTCAAGTCGCCCACGGCCATCACGACCACGGGCGCAAAGCTGAACGGAGCCGTCACGGCCAACAACGCGACGGCCAGCGTGGTATTCGAGTTCGGCAAGACGACCGCCTACGGCTCGCGCGCCCAGGCGCAGAACGTCACAGACTTCACCTCCTCGCCGGTGTCGGCATCGCTGTCCGGGCTGTCGCCGGGAACGACCTACCACTACCGGCTGCGAGCGACCTCGTCGGACGGCACCACGACCAGCACCGATGCCACGTTCACGACCGCGACATCCGGTGGCCGTGGCGGCGGTGGCGGCGGTGGCGGCGGCGGCGGCGGTGGTGGCGGCGGTGGCGGCGGTGGCGCCCCGGGGTCGCCTCGGCTCACGCACCTCTCGATCACGCCGAATCACTTGTTCGCGGCACCGAACCGGCGCCACAGGACCGGCGCCACGATCTCCTACACGGACTCGGCGAGATCCCGCGCGACGTTCGTGGTGTTCGCGCAGCTCGCAGGCACCAGGCTCAAGGGACGGTGTGTCAAGTCCCGCAGGCACCGCCGCAAGAGCTGCACCCGTCTCGTCAAGGTGGGCGGCTTCACCCACGCCGACCGGCTGGGCCGTAACGCGATTCGCTTCAACGGCCGTCTCGGCGGCCACAAGCTGACGCCCGGCTCGTATCTGATCCGGGCGACGCCACGAGCGAACGGCAAGACCGGCCGCGCGGCGTCAGCGAGGTTCACGATCAAGCGAGTGACCACGATTCAGGCCCACGCACTCGATGCGGCTCTCGCGGCACTGCTTTGAGAGGGCGCGCCCGTGGGGGGCGCGCCCCGTTTTTCAGGTCGCGGCGGGCGTGCGCTCCGCGGCGTAGGCCTCAGCGGGCTCGAGGAATCCCCGGAGCTCCTCACGGAATTCCGGAGTGTCCTCGTGACCGTGCACCGAAGCCGCATGCTCAGCGGCTGCGCGGACGACCTCGTCCTCCTCGCCGATGATCACGAGCGAGCAGTTGCTCTCGCTCGGAGCGGCGCGACAGTCGGCCATCATCCGGGCCATCTGGAACCTCCTTTCCGGTCCAGACCGATCCTCGCGCGTTCGCGGAAGCGAGTCAATCGGGGCACACCCGAAACTTCAAAAGAGACCCTCCGTTTAAAGCTCCATCTTCTGCGCCGACCGGGCGGCGCTCAACGGGATTAGGAGGCCACATGGTGCGCGGGCGTCTGCTTGCTCTCACAGTGCTGCTCACGGTCGGCGCGGGCGTCGGGTCCGCGTCCGCCGCGACGATCACGGTCAACACGTTCTTCGACGACCAGGGGGCCGGCGACGGGCAGTGCTCGTTGCGCAAGGCGGTCCTGGACGTCGACTCGCCGGGGTCGAGCCAGACCGACTGCGCCCCCGCCGCGTTCGGCGCGAACACGATCGTGCTTCCGGCCGGTCGCTATCAGCTCGGAGGATCGTTTCCGCCTCCGGGTCAGCTGTCGATCGCTCCGATCGTGAAGAACCTGACAATCACGGGCTCGAACCTGACCAACACCACGGTCGACGCCGCGGGGCTCAACGACCGCGTGCTCCAGATCTCGAGCGGCGCAACCGTCACGATCATGAACCTCACGATCGTCAACGGGAATGCTGCCGGTGGAGCGGCTGGAAGCCCCGGCGGCACGGGAGGGGCCGGCGCCAACGGCGGGGCGATCCTCAACCAAGGCGGGCTCACCCTCACCAACTCCGCGATCACGAACTCTCACGCCGGCAACGGCGGTTCCGGCGGGGCCGGCTCCGCGGCCCCCGGCGGCGACGGTGGCCCCGGCGGCTCGGGAGGCGCGATCTACAACACCGGCAACCTCGGCCTGAGCGGCGACACGATCAGCGGCGACACCGCCGGAAACGGCGGCTCGGGCGGCGCCGGGGCTCAGGGGAGCTCGGGCGCGGCGGGCGGTAACGGCGGGCTCGGAGGCGTCGGTGGCGGTATCGAGAACGTCGGCGGCATCCTCAACGTCAGCGGCACCACGATCCGCGGCGACACCGCCGGCAACGGCGGCGTCGGCGGCAACGGTGGGACCGGCACGACGACGATCGGCGGCAACGGCGGCAACGGAGCCGGCGGTGCCAACGGCGGCGGCATCTGGTCCGACGGCGGCGCGCTCGCGATCGTGAACTCGACGTTCGCGTCGGACGTCGCGGGCGCCGGCGGGACCGGCGGCACCGGCGGTCCCGGTACGACCGCCAACGGTGGCAACGGTGGCAACGGCGGCCCCGGCGGCGGCGGAGGCGGCTTCGGCGAGTCCGGCTCGTCGAACTCGTCGCTGCTTCAGGTCACGGCGGCGGGCAACAACGCCGGCGGCGGCGGAACCGGAGGCGCCGGCGGGGCGCCCGGCGGCACGGCCGGCTCGACGGGCTCGGCCGGCAGCGCGGGAGGCGTGATGGCGGTGGGCTCGCCGGTTACGCTTCGGAACTCGCTGCTGGCGCTGAGTGTCGGCGGCAACTGCTCGGCGTCGGTGCTCGACGGTGGCTTCAACCTCAGCTTCGGCGATGCGAGCTGTCCGGCGTCGTTCGCGAGTGGGGACCCGAACCTCGGGCCGCTCCAGAACAACGGCGGCCCGGCTCCGACGATCTCACTGCAGGTCGGGAGTGCCGCGATCAACGCGGTCCCGGCGACCGGCGCGAACTGTCCGGCTACCGACGAGCGCGGCGCCCCCCGGCCCAACGGCTCGAGCGCCTCGAAGTGTGACATCGGCGCGTACGAGGTGGTCGGGCCGGCGGCGAGCACGGGGGCCGCGACCGACGTCGCGCTCAATGGCGCGACGATGACCGCGAGCGTCACCCCCTACGCCGGCACCGCGGCGATCGTGTTCCAGTACGGGACCACGACCAAGTACGGGAAGACGACCCCGGTCCAGCGGCCCGGCGGCGTCGTCGCGACGCCTGTGACGGCGAAGCTGACCGGGCTTCAGCCGAACACCACCTACCACTATCGCGTGGTCGTCGGAGCGATGGACGGCACCGCCATCGGCGCCGACCGGACGTTCACGACGTCGGTGAACCCGGCGATCACCGGCCTGTCGGTCTCGCCGAAGTCGTTCAAGGCATCGGTCGGCACGACGGTCGCCTACAGCGACTCGAAGGCATCGAGGACCACGCTGACGGCACTGCGCTGTACGAAGACCGTGCGCGGCAAGTGCACCCGGTATACGAAGCTTGCGAGCTTTGCCCGCAACGATCGAGCCGGGCGCAACACGGTCAAGATCAAGGGCAAGTTCCGCGGCAAGACGCTGGTGAAGGGCAGCTACAAGCTGGAGCTGATCCCGCGGGCCTCAGGCAAGGCGGGGAAGATGGTGAGCACTCTCTTCCGGGTGAGCTGACACCACTAGACTTCCCCTCCTGTCGTCTCCGTCGGATACAAGGTCGCTGATCGAGACCGCGGTCAACCGGTTCCTCGAGGAGGTGCCGGCGCTGCAGCCGCTGAAGCTGGTCGCGGGTCTCGATCTGCGAGCGCGCCACGACGTGCAGCAGTACCGCGTCGAGCTCCCCGGCCCGAAGGTCACCAAGGACATCGCGTCCGACGCGAAGGTGACGGTCGAGGTTCAGCGCGCCCGATTCAACGAGCTCGCTGTCAAGGGGCACGTCCGCGACTGGCGGGAGGCGTTCGAGAAGGGCGAGGCGAAGGCGACGGGCGTCGAACAGGTGATGAAGCTGATCGTCAACGTCGTTGACCGCCAGGAGGAGCGCGGCCGGACGCGGAAGGCGAAGCTCTAGGGCCGCGCCGCCGAGAGTCGCTCGGCCTCGGCCAGCTGCTCGTCGATCAGCTTCAGGCCGGAATCCCAGAAGCCAGGGTCGGCGAGGTCGATGCCGACGATCGAGGCGAGCTCCTCGGGTGAGCGCGAGCCGCCGGCGGCGAGCATCTCCAGGTACTTCGGGACGAACGACTCGCCCTCCTCGCGGTACCGGCCGTAGACCGACAGCGCGAGCAGCTGACCGTAGGCGTACGCGTAGACGTACCCGGGCGTGTTGATGAAGTGGGGGATGTAGGACCACCACATCCGGTAGCCATCGGTGATCTCGACCGAGTCGCCGAACAGCTCCGCCTGGGTTTCGACCCAGAGCTGACCGAGGCGGTCGGCCGACAGCTCGCCCTCGGTTCGCCGCCCCGTATGCACGAGGTGCTCGTAGCGGTTCATCGCCATCTGGCGGAAGACCGTCGCGATCGCGCCGTCGATCCGGTCGGCGAGCAGGCTGAGCCGTTGCTCGTCATCCGGCGCTTCGCGGAGCAGTCGCTCGAACACGAGCGTCTCGCCGAACACCGACGCGGTCTCGGCGAGCGTCAGCGGCGTCGACTGGTGGAAGATCCCCTGCGGCTGGGCGAGCGCGGCGTGCAGGCCGTGCCCGAGCTCATGCGCCATCGTCAGGACGTCGCGGCGCCGCGCGGTGAAGTTCAGCATCACGTACGGATGGACGGAGGGCACGGTGTACGAGCAGAACGCCCCGCCGCGCTTGTGCGGGCGCGGCGGCCCGTCGATCCAACGCTCGTCGAAGAACCGGCGCGTGATCTGCCCCGCGGTCAAAGAGAAGCCGGAGTAGATGTCGAGCACGAGGTCGCGCGACTCGGCGAACGAGAACGTGACGTCGCCCGACAGGACCGGCGCTGCCCGGTCATAGTCGGCGATCCTCTCGACTCCGAGCAGCTTCGCCTTCAGCACGTACCAGCGCTGCGGGATGTCGTAGCGCCGCCGGACCGCCTCGACCAGCGCCATCACGGATTCGTCTGACGCCTCGTTCGACAGGTTCCGGCTCGCGAGCCAGTTCGGGTAGTGGCGCAGCCTGTCGCCTACGGATTTGTCGTAGACGAGCGTGTTGTAGATGAAGCCTCGCGTCCGCAGGCCGGGCTCAAGCGCGGCTGACACCGCCTCGGCGGTCGCGCGGCGAGCCTCTCGATCCGGGGACTGCAGCTGGCTCAGCGCGATGTCGAGCGTCAGCTCCTCGCCGCCCAGCGGGACCCGCAGCGCCGAGGTCAGCTCGCCGAACAGCCGCGCCCACGCGGCCTCCGACGCGATCGCCTTCTCCGCCAGGATCTTCTCCTCGGGCTCGGAGAGCAGGTGCGGCCGGTAGCGCCTGGCGCTTCGCAGGTAGTGGCGGCAGAAGTCGAGCCCGGGCGCGTCGAGCAGCTGGCCGGCACGCTCGTCGTCGAGCGCCGCCCACTCGAGCTCGAAGAACAGGAGCTTCGTCTCGATCTCGGTCGCGCGTTCCTGGACGCGCTGAAGCAACGCCCCGCGCTCGGGATCGGCCGTATCGGTCGAGAACCGAAGCGACGCGTAGGAGCCGGCGCGGCCGACCAGTTCCTCGATCTCGGCGAGTTCCTGCATCGCGCTGCGCAGGCCGTCTGCGTCGAGCTCGGCGACCTTCCCGGCGTAGGAATCGTTGAACGCCGAGGCGCAGGCGACCGCCTCGTCAAGCATCCGATCCGCGCCGGCCGCCCCATCGCCGTCGACCAGCGGGTCGAGGTCCCACTCGGTCTGAAGCAGCTCTGGATCGGTGAGCGGATCGGCGGCCGTCGACACGAGTGGCCAGCTTAGTGGGTCCCGTCCGTAAACCCGCTAGGGTCGCCGCCACCGTGGACGAGGCACTCTCGCAGCTGAGCCGTCCGGTGCGACTGCTCGCCGCGGGCGGGACGATCGCGATGCGAGGCCGGCGCGCGGTGCCCGCGGTCGACGCTGCCGGACTGGTCGCCGAGGTGCCGCAGTTGGCGGTGGTGCCCAGCCTCGAGGCGGAGACCGTGGTCAGCGTTCCCGGCCCGCACATGACCCTGGCGCAGGCGCTCGCAGTCGCGACCCGGGCCGCTCAGGCCGCGGTCGCCGGGGAGGGCGTCGTGATCACGACCGGCACCGACACGATGGAGGAGCTCGCCGTCGTGTGCGCCCTGTTGCATCGCACGCCGCCCCCGATCGTGCTGACGGGCGCGAACCGCCCCGGGAGCGCGCCCGGCGCCGACGGCGCGGCGAATCTGATCGACGCGGTCGCGCTCGCCGGATCCGACCGCGCCGCGGACCTCGGGGTCCTCGTCGCGTTCGGCGGCGAGATCCACGCCGCGATGTCGGTCCGCAAGGTCGACAGCACGGCTCCATCGGCGTTCGGCTCGCCGGTCGCCGGACCGATCGGACGGATCGTCGAGGGCCGCGTGTGGGTGCATGCGACCCCGGTCCGCCCGCGTCCGCTTCTGGTCGAGCGGCTCGAGCACCGCGTCCCGGTCGTCGAGAGCGGCCTGGGTGACGACGGAGAAGAGCTTCGGCGCGCGGCGGCCGACGCCGACGGGGTGGTGCTCGTCGCGCTCGGCGCAGGACACGTGTCCACCGGCGTGCTGCACGAGCTGCGCGACGCCGCGAGCCGGCTGCCGGTGCTAGTCACTTGCCGGCCGGACCGCCCGTCGATGCTGTTCTCGACCTACGGGTTCGAGGGCGCCGAGCCCGACATCCGCTCGAGCGGCGCGGTCTGCGTCCCGTTCCTGTCGCCGGCGGCGGCGCGGATCGTGCTGCTGTGCTGTCTCGGCGCAGGGCTCGACCGCGACCGGATGGCCGCCGTGCTCAGCCCGTGGGACGCGGGCTAGTGCCGATGGCCTAGTGTCTTGAGTCGAAAGTTCGTCTGGAGCTAGTTTTGGACTTGGTGGATGCCAAGTCCGATTGCGGTTGAGGTCGTTCTCAGCGATGTGGAGCGGGAGCAGTTGGAGTCGTGGGGGTGGCGCGGGAAGAGCGCGCAGGCGCTCGCGCAGCGCTCTCGGATCGTGCTCGCTGCTGCGGAGGGTTTGAAGAACACGGAGATCGCGGAGCGGTTCTCGCTGGATCACGCGACGGTCGGTAAATGGCGCAGCCGGTTCGCGGCCGATCGGTTGGACGGGCTGCTCGATGAGCCTCGTCCTGGTCGGCCGCGGACGGTCACTGACGGGCAGGTTGAGGAGGTGATCGTCAAGACGCTGGAGTCCACGCCGAGCGACGCGACGCACTGGTCGACCCGGTCGATGGCGGCCGAGGTCGGGCTCACGCAGACCGCTGTCTCACGGATCTGGCGGGCGTTTGGTCTGCAGCCGCACCGCCAGGAGACGTGGAAGCTCTCAAAGGACCCGCAGTTCATCGACAAGGTCCGTGACGTCGTTGGTCTGTACCTCGATCCGCCCGAGCGGGCGGTCGTTCTATGCGTGGATGAGAAGAGCCAGATCCAAGCGCTCGACCGGACCGCGCCGATCCTGCCGATGCTGCCTGGCACTCCGCAACGCGCAACGCACGACTACAAGCGCTCGGGCACCTCGAGCCTCTACGCCGCGCTGGACATCACGACCGGCAAGGTGATCGGCTCGCTGCACTCCCGCCACCGCGCGATCGAGTTCAAGAAGTTCCTGCACGCTCGACCGCGAGGTCCCTCGACCTCGACGTGCACCTGATCCTCGACAACGCCTCCACCCACAAGACGCCGCGATCCAGAGTGGCTGCCGCCACCCCCGCTTCGTCTGCACATCACCCCCACCTCCTCGTGGCTCAACCTCGTCGAGCGCTGGTTCGCAGAGCTGACCAACAAGAAGCTCAAACGCGGCGCCCACCGCTCGGTCCGCCAGCTCAACGACGACATCCGCGCATGGATCGAAACCTGGAACGAAAACCCACGACCCTACGTCTGGACCAAGACCGCCGACCAAATACTCGAATCCATCGCCCACTACTACAGACGGATTAACGACTCAGCAGACTAGCCGGCCTTCTTGGCCTGCTTTGCCTGCGCCTTGAGTGTCTTCGCGGTGTACTTCGTGCGCTTGCGATCGCGGTGGTCCCGGATCGAGGTGACGAGCCTCGCCGGCAGCGTGACGATGAACACCAACAGCGCAAACGCCCAAGCGAACGGACGTGTGAGGAGGTAGATCATCCCTGACCCCTTGGTTTGGCCTCAGGTGGAAGCGCGGCGAATACTGCCAGCGGCTCTTGGCGAAAGCAACCACCGGCGCAGCGTCATGCCCGCCACCACACCAGCCGGTCCGGGGCAAGCACGAGCACCGGGCCTCGCGGCGATCGGTCGCGGTACTGGGGGTAACGGGCGACGAGCGCGTCGACCGCGGTGGGGGCATCCTCGGCGTCGAGCACCCGCACGGTCCCGAGCGCCTGCACCCACGCGAGCTGGGTCCAGTCCGCGTCGTAACGGTCGACCGTGAGCGCCGCGCGTGGGCGCGCTCGAAGCCACGTCACCCTCGCGAGCTCCTCGTTCGGCCGGCGCTTCGGCTTGTGATCGACGGCCGTGACGAGCGTCCCACCTGTGACTGCGAACGTGACCGGCAGCACGCGCGGCGCCCCGTCGTCGTCGATCAGGCCGAGCCGGGCCACCCGAGCGGACGCGAGTAGGCCGCCGGCCCAGCGCGGGAGCTCGGCTACGCTTGCGCTCCAGCCCATGAGCTCCAGAACTCTAGGACTGGCGCTGGTCGCGCTCGTCGTCGCGCTCGCGGGTTGCGGGCAGCAGTCGAAGACCTCCTCCCCGAGCCTGTCGAACCTCCCCCTGGTGCAGGGTGCCAGCGTCGTCACCCAAGTGCACGAGTGCGACAAGGGCGCCAACGCGTTCTGCGCGATCGAGCTGGTCGTGCGCGGGCACGGCTACCCGAGCTCGGCGGACCTCGTGAAGGCCGAGCGCGACCACCTCAAGAAGGCCGGTTGGAGCGGCGTCGCGCCCGACGACGGTCAGCAGCGGGCGGCCGCGTCGCCGGGGCAGAAGCTGAGAATCACGTATGCGACGGCCGCAGCCGACCTACTGGGGATCGATCTCGGCTGGATCAAGCGCCCGCGGCCGATCACGGTCGGGCTGGCCCACGCGATGTTCGACCGCTCGCCGGCTATGTCTGTGCTGCTGGAGGCGGGACCCGACTGAGCGCGACGCGGCCGTCCGAGCCGACCGACAGCGAGCTCGAGCCCGCGAGCAGCGCCCGCAGGTCCTCGCCGACCAGCTCCGAGCGCCACCCCTCGAGCGTGCGCACCTGCGGCGGCGGCTCGCCGCGGCGACTCGCGCCGATGATCAGCTCGAGCTCCGCGCGAGACGCGATCAGCTCGTAGGCGAGCCCGGCCTCGAGCGCTCGGGCGCGCAGCAGTGCCTCGGCGAGCGCGATCAAGGGCGCGTCCGCGGGATCGAAACGCTCCCGCCCCTGCTCTCGGGGGATCGGCGGTGCGTCCCTGCCGACGGCGATCGCCTCGAGAATCGCCTGGCCCCGCCGGCGGATCCCGGACGGGTGGATGCCGCGGATCTGCTCGAGCGCGCGGACGTTCGAGGGCTGGCGCTTTGCCGCCTCGACCAGCGCCGGGTCGGCCATCACCGAGCCGACCGGTCGGTCCTCGGCGGCGGCGGTCCGCTCGCGCCATGCGGCGAGCTCGCGGGCGACCGCTCGCGCCCGCGGGTCGAGCTGTCCGATCCGCGGCAACCGCTCCCACGCGAGCTCCGGGTCGCGCTCGTCGGTCGCGGCTTCGAGCCGGCGGCACTCTTCCCGTGCCCAGCTCAGCCGCCCGCTGCGCTCGAGCCGCTGCTGCAGCTCGTCGGCGAGCTCCATCAGGTGCGCGACGTCCTCGGCGGCGTAGCTCAGCTGCTCCTCGGTCAGCGGTCGTGCGTCCCAGCGCGTGTAGCTCGCCGTCTTTCCGACCCGCAGCCCGAGGATCTGGCCGAGCAGATTGCCGTAACCGGTCTGGGCGCCCGAGCCCGCGAATCCGGCCGCCACCTGGGTGTCGAAGATGTTGGTCAGCGAGGTGCGCCAGGCCCGGCGGAGGATCGCGACGTCCTGGCGTCCGGCGTGGAGCACGATCTCGATCGCGGGGTCCGTCAACAGGTCGCGCAGTGGCGAGATGTCGACGTCCGTGAGCGTGTCGATCAGATCGATGCGCGTGCGCGACTCCGCCGCGGGGTCGTCAACCACGATCTGCACGAGACATAGCAGCGCGCGGTACCGGCCCTCGGACATGAACTCGGTGTCGATCCCGAGGCGTCCATGCTCGCGCGCGATTTCCGCGGCCGCTGCAACGTCCTCCGAGGTGGACAGCCGCCGATCCTCCATGAACGGGAGGCTACCCGGGGCGACTGCCCGCTACTGCTTTCGCTTCGCGCTCGCGGTCCGCGCGGGCCCGGCGTGGCCGTCGGAGCCGATCCCGGCCACCGTCACCGTGATCCCGTCGCTGAACCCGATCACTGGAACCGACAGACGGCGCGTGCGGAGCGACACGACCTGCTGCAGCCGCCGGCCGTCGGTCGCGACGATCCGGATCAGCGTGCGCACGGCGCCGGCAGGTGGCGTGAAGGTGACCGCGAATGCGCGCGGGCCGGTCCGCACCTGGACGCGCCGCGGACGCTGTGGATGCGGTGGCCCGGGGGCGACGTACGTGGCCACCACCTTGCGACTCAGCGGCAGCCCGTCGTTGTCGATCATCGCGACGATCGAACGGCTTCCGGCGGCTCCGAGCGCGGGCGTGAACCGGATCGTCCCGGCCGCCGCGGTGGCGTGCCCGAGCACGTGGAACAGACGGCCGGTCTGTTCGGCGAATGTGATCGTGACGTTCGGCGGCAGCTTCGCGTGGTAGTGGAGAACCCGGTGGCTGCCGCGGCCGGTGAGCGTCGCGCTGGCCGTCGGCGGCGGGCCGCCGGTCGCGTACTTGACCGACGTGATCGCGACCGAGGTACCGGGCTGCTGCGCGACGGTCCACTGGCCGGCGGCCGGGTGGTCGAGGCCGACGTGCGTGACGTGTGCGCTCCCGTCGCCGAGCGCGACCGCGGTCGCTCCGCCGCCGAACTGAGTGGCGGGGACGATCTGCTTGCCGTCCGGCGCGGTCAGCACGACCGCCGGCGCACCGGTGTCGCCGGCGACTTCGATCGCGGCCGACGTCGCGTTGGCGGGCACGCGGAAGCTGGTCGCGCCGGCCGCCGCGTGCGCGCGAGCACGGTCGGCTGCGGCCGCGGGGAGTCCGGCGGTGAACTGGCTCAGGTCTGACGAGAACGGGTGCAGCGCCGGGAACGCGTCGCCCCAGTGGTAGGTGACCGTTCCCACGTAGGGAACGATGCCCGGCGGGATGTAGACGCCGAAGCCGCTGTTGTTGATCGCGATCGCCTGCGTCGGGATCGTCACGTCGCTCGGAATTCCCGGAATCACTCCGAGCGCCGACAGATGCAACGTCAGGCCGGCCTTGATCGAGCCGCCGAACTTGTTGTTCTTCGGGTCGACGATCGCGCTCAGCGAGCCGTTGTAGGAGACCACCCCGAGGTCGTATCCGACCGTACCGACGAGCGACACCTGGTCAGGGATCTTGTAGACCAGCGTGCTGTCGGCGACCTTGAGCTGGTAGAGGAAGCCGGTCGCGTTGACGGTGATCGTCACCGGGTTGCCGAACGCCGCGGTGAGCTTGCCGTCGAGGCTGAAGATGTAGTCGTGCGTGCTGCCGGCGCCCGGCGCCGATAGCGGCGAGAGCCCGAAGCCGACCGTGCCCGAGAGGGTCACCGGGTTGAGCCCCAGGCCGAGCCCTCCGTGGGTGAGGTACAGCTGCGGCGGCGTGTCATTCAGATCGATCGGGACGCCCGGATATGGGAGCCCGACGTCGAACGATCCGCTCGTGAAGTTGCCGTTGTCGAACTCGACCGCGATCGACAGGCTGAGCGCCGAGCCGCCCGCTGGGACGTTGACGGTGCCGGCGCCCTTCCACACGTTCCCCTGGAGCGTGTACGAAACGTCGACGTTCTTGAGCTCGAGTGCGCCGAAGTTCGCGTCGCCGATCTTGAATTCGAGCGAGTTCAGCTGCAGCCCGCCGCTGAGCGTCGCCTCGAGCGTCGCCGAGCCGGTCACGCCGCCGAAGTAGCCGGGCAGCTTCAGCGAGATCGGCACCTGCACGCCGCCGTCCGAGAGCTTCGCGTCGACGTCGCCGGACACCGGGAAGCCGGCGACGTCCGGGGGCGTGAGCTCGTGGAAATCGAATAGATCCGCCCCGGGGATCGCGACCGGAATCTTGGCGTGGATCTCGCCGTGCCAGATCGTGACGTTGATCCCCGGGCCCTTGAGGACGACGGAGACGCTGCCGCTGGTGTCGATCGTGTGCAACCTGGGGTCGATCCCGATCTTCACTCCGGCGTCGGGGATGATGCTGAGGCCGTTGATGTCGACCTCGCCGAGCGAAACGTCGAGCCGCGGGTTCGACGGATCGTGGAGGAAGCAGCCGGCCTTGATCTGGGCGGTGACGACCCCGAACTTCGCGGTCGTGCAGGTCGAGGTCGCGAGCTGGTCGCCGACGGACGAGCCGACTCCGCCGCCCGGCAGCGATCCGAGGCCGGGCTTGCCGGTCGCCTGCTGGGTGCCGAACGCGGACGCGACGATCGTCCCGTTCCCCTCGGCGCCGGTCGGGTCCTTGACGAACGACACGAACCCACCCCCGTCGCCGGTCGCCCCGGTGACGAGGTGGCCGATGCTGTGGCCCGAGGGGATCGTGGCGGTCAGCTGCGCCGGCGTGAAGTGGACGCCGTCGGTCGAGGTTCGGGTTTCGACGCCGCCGGGATCGACATACGCGAGCGAGATCAAGCCGGACGGGCTCTCGGAGATCGCCGGCTGATCGACCGCGGACGCGAGTTCCACCGGGGCCCCGGTCGCCGTGCCCCCCGAGACCCGCCGGATGAACACGTTCGAGCTGTTCAGCGAGCCGTCCCGATAGAGCACGAACACGCCGGCGCCGCCGCCCACGATCTGGGGCGAGTAGCCGGGGAACGATGACTGCGACCATGTGCTCGCGTCGTTGACGTCTCCCTGCCCGGACCACTCGCGTAGGAAGACGTTGCCGCTGAGGTCGGCGAACGTGGCGATCGGGAGGTTGCCGTCGGTCGCCAGCGCTCCGTAATACGCCTGGTCGCCCGTTCCGAGCTGGGCCTGGTTGGTGGTGTACTGGCCGGCGCCCGCCCCCTGGAAGAAGGTGCCGCCGGTCTTCGTGCGCGTGATCGATCCGATCGACGGGTTCGTCGCCCCGCCGTAGACGGTCGCTCCGCCGCTGAGCTCGTTGTCGCCGATCGTGCCGGGCCCTGTGATCGTCGCGCCGCCGTCGCCGGAGCTCCACAGGAACAGGTTGCTGTCGGACGTGGAGCCGGCTGGGGTGGGGAACATGTCCGGGAAGCGGCGGTCGACGAGGAACAGCTGGTTGCCGATCGCCAGCGGCACGGGGCCGTCGAAGTCGTGGTTGCCGGCGGGGAAGTTGCCGGCGAAGTCGCCGCCCTCGGGTTCCTGGGGATTCGGAACACCGGTGCTCTGCGCGCATTGCTTCTGACCTCGCTGCAACCCGCAGTAGGAGATCGTGTCCGCGGACGTCGAGCCTCCGTCCTGGGCGAACACGATCCGAGCTGTGCCGGCGTCATCGACCAGCAGGTTCGGGTACTTGCCGGTGCCGATCGCGATCGGGGGCAGCGGTGTCGCCACCACCTTGGGCAGCTTGGTCTTGCCCTTGTACCCGGGCGAGTGGTAGCTCGGGGGCTTGCGAGCGAGCGCGGCCCCCGGTATTGCGATGCATGCGAGCACCGCGATCACTGCTGTTCGCGACGTCCCCAGCAACTGCGCCCCTCCTTACGGGATTCCGCCAATCGTACCGGTGCCGCGCAACCCGGGCCAAGGCAATTCCCGACCCTGCTGGTAGGATATGCGTCGATGATCTTCTCTTCGAAGGCCGAGTATGGCGTGCGGCTGATGGTCGAGCTCGGGCGACAGACGCCGGAGCGTCCCACCAGCCTCAAGGCGATCGCCGATGCCGAGGCGCTGCCGCTTGCGTACCTCGAGCAGGTTGTCGCCAGGCTGCGCAAGGCCGATCTGGTGATGAGCGCGCGCGGCGTCCACGGCGGCTACTGGCTCGCGCGCCAGGCCGACGAAATCACGATGGACGAGGTGGTGCAGGCGCTCGAGGGCTCGATCGCTCCGATGGAGTGCTTCGTGCACGACCACACCGAGCGGGTCCTGTGTTCGCACGAGCCCGACGCGGGGCGCGGGTGTGCGACGAAGCTGCTGTGGACGCGCGTCCAGGGCGGGATCATCAAGTCGCTGCAGACGACGACGCTCGCCGACCTCGTCGAGTTCTCGCGCCGCTCCGAGCGCGCGCCCGGAGAGCAAGTGCCGACGGTGGTGGCGTGATGGCCGATCTCGAGATTCGCGACCTCCACGTCCGCGCGGGCGACAAGGAGATCCTCCGCGGGCTCGACCTGTCGGTCTCCAAGGGCGAGATCCACGCGCTGATGGGACCCAACGGGTCGGGGAAGTCGACGCTCGCGAACACGATCATGGGCCACCCGAACCTCGAGGTGACCGACGGCGCGATCATCTTGGGCGGCGAGGACATCACCGGCGCCTCGCCGGACGAGCGCGCCCGGATGGGCCTGTTCATGGCGTTCCAGTACCCGGTATCGGTGCCCGGCGTGACCGTCACCAAGTACCTGCGCACGGTGCTGAACGCCCACCGCCAGGCGCATGGCGAGGAGCCGATCCCGCTGAAGGAGTTCCGGCAGACCGTCGAGGCCGCGATGAAGCTGACGAACGTCCCCAAGGACTTTTCGAGCCGGTACCTGAACGAGGGCTTCTCGGGCGGTGAGAAGAAGCGCATGGAGATCCTCCAGCTCGCGCTTCAGCACCCCGAGATGGCGATCCTGGACGAGACCGACTCGGGACTCGACATCGACGCACTGCGCGTCGTCGCGAACGGGGTCAACTCCGTCGCCGGACCGGACATGGGCGTCCTGATCATCACCCACTACCAGCGCATCCTCCACCTGGTACAGCCGAGCCACGTGCACGTGATCTACCAGGGCCGGATCGTCCGAGAGGGTGGGCCGGACCTGGTGACCGAGCTCGAGGAGAAGGGCTACGGCTGGATCACCGACGAGCTGGACGAAGCCGCGTGAGCGCGACCGCGGCCCTGCAGTCGGTCGCGTCGCAGTTCCCCGTCCTGAGGCGGGACCCGAACCTCGTCTATCTCGACTCGTCTGCCACCTCGCAGACGCCGCAGCCGGTGATCGACGCGATGACGCGGTACTACACCGAGTACCGCGCCTCGATCCACCGTGGGGTGTACCCGCTCGCGGTCGAGGCGACAGACGCGTACGAGGGCGCCCGCCGCCGGATCGCGGAGTGGCTCGGCTCGACTCCGGAGGAGACGATCTTCACCGCCAACGCGACGGCGGCGATCAACCTCGTCGCGTACACGTGGGGTCGCCAGAACGTCAACCGCGGCGACCTGGTGGTGCTGACCGAGATGGAGCACCACTCGAACATCGTCCCGTGGCAGATCTTGTGTCAGGACCGCGAGGCCGAGCTGGCGTACGTGCCCATGCTCGACGACGGTCAGCTCGATCTGGGCGCGCTCGACTCTCTGCTCGCGCGCGGCCCGAAGCTCGTCGGCGTCGTGCACGTCTCGAACGTGGTCGGGACGATCAACCCCGTCGCCGAGATCGCGCGCCGCGCACACGCCGCCGGCGCGGTCGTGCTGGTTGACGGAACCCAGGCTGTCCCGCAGATGCCGGTCGCGCTGGGCGAGCTTGACGTTGACTTCTACGCGTGGACCGGCCACAAGGCCTACGGCTCGACAGGGATCGGCGTGCTCCACGGGCGCCGGGCGCTGCTCGAGGAGATGCCGCCGTTCATCGGCGGCGGTCACATGATCCGGACGGTCGCGGCGAACGAATCGACCTGGACCGACCTGCCGTGGAAGTTCGAGGCGGGGACCTCGCAGATCGCGGAGGCGATCGGGCTCGGGGCGGCGGTCGACTGGATCCGCTCGATCGGAATCGACCAGATCCGCAAGCACGAGGAGCCGCTCGTCGCCGAGACGATCCGGCGACTGGCCGAGGAGGTCCCGGGTGTCGCCGTTCACGGACCGGCGGACGCCGCCGACCGCGGCGCGCTCGTGTCGTTCTCGCTCGAGGGCGTGCACCCGCACGACGTCGGCGAGATTCTCGGCCGGGAGGGCATATGCGTCCGCGCCGGCCACCACTGCGCCCAGCCGCTGATGCGCCGGCTCGGCGTCAGCGCGACCACGCGGGCCTCGTTCGCGGTCCATAACAGCCACGCCGACGTCGAGCGCCTGATCGAGGGGCTCGGGACCGTCCGCCGCGTGATGCAGCTGGACTAGCCGGCCGGCGCCCTGAGCGCGATCAGGCTGTCCCGCTCGGCCCCGTCGCGTCGTGGTCGCGCCTTTGCTCGTCCTCGCTGGCGCTCCGTTCGCCCTCGCACTCGTGACTCGGTAGCTCGGTCAACGCGGCGGCGCTGATCCGGCGCGAGCGACGACTCGTATAGCCAGGTGAGCGCGTAATGCCGTGTGATCTCAATTACCAACGGCTTGCAATAGCCAGGACCTGGCGGGAAGGTTCGTCCTGCGTGCGAGTAGGACCGGTTGGCGACCGGGCCGCCGAGAGGAGCCTGTGATGGAAGCTTCGACTGTGTCCTTGTCGCGTCCTTCGCGATTTGCCCGGATCAGAGCGTCGATGACGCCTTCGGAGTGGCGTCGCGTCGGTGGGATGGCGGCCGTGATCGTCGGCTTGCACGTCGTCGGCTTCGGCCTGCTGCTGCTTGTCGTCGCGCCGCAGCACTTCAAGCTCGGCGCGGCCGGCACGTTCGCTATCGGGACGGGGATAACCGCCTACACGCTCGGTATGCGCCATGCGTTCGACGCCGATCACATCGCCGCGATCGACAACACGACCCGGAAGATGATGGGCGAAGGCAAGCGGCCGTTGAGCGTCGGGTTCTTCTTCTCACTCGGGCATTCGACGATCGTGTTCGGGCTCGCGTTCCTCCTGTCGGTCGGCGTTCGCGCGCTGAGCGGACCGGTGAAGAACGACCAGTCGACGCTGCACAAGGCGACCAACGTGATCGGGACCACGGTGTCCGGTGCCTTCCTCTACGTGATCGCGATCCTGAACATCGTGATCCTCGTGAGCATCCTGCGGATCTTCTTCGAGATGCGGCGAGGCTCGTACAACGAGCAGCAGCTCGAGGAGCAGCTGAACTCGCGCGGCTTGATGAATCGGTTCTTCGGCAAGCACATGAACAAGATCCGCCAGCCGTGGCAGATGTACCCGGTCGGCCTTCTATTCGGCTTGGGGTTTGACACGGCAACCGAGGTCGCGCTGCTGGTGCTCGCGGCGGGCGCGGGCGCGGCGGGGCTGCCGTTCTACGCGATCCTGTGCCTGCCGATCCTGTTCGCGGCCGGGATGTCGCTGCTCGACACGATCGACGGCTCGTTCATGAACTTCGCCTACGGCTGGGCGTTCTCGAAGCCGGTTCGCAAGGTCTATTACAACATCACGATCACCGCGCTCTCGGTCGCGGTGGCGCTGTTCATCGGCACGATCGAGCTCGGCGGTCTGCTGACCGACAAGCTCGGGCTACATGGGTCTTTCGCGGGCTGGCTTCAGCACTTCAACATCAACACCGCCGGGTTCATCATCGTCGGCATGTTCGTCGGGACCTGGGCGGCCGCCTTCGCGATCTGGCGCTTCGCGCGGATCGAGGAGAGGTGGAGCGCCGGGCTGCAGCTCGCCGCGGCACGAGCATCCCGGCGCGAGGCCGCTGACGCGAGTTAGGATGGCCCTGCGCCCTCCGCGTGCTCTCACCAAACGAGCACCGGGAAGCCGTGAGGATGATGGCGCTTGACGCGCTCGCCGCAAGCAACACCGCTTTCGTTTGAGACCGTCGAGGATGCGATCCGCGCCGTGCGCGACCGCGGGATGCGACTGTCGACCGCCAGGCGCCTCCTGCTCGAGGCGCTGTTCGCCGCCGACGGTCCGGTCTCGGCCCCGCAGCTCGCACAGGCGCTCGCGATCGACACGACGTCGGTCTACCGCAACCTCGAGCTGCTCGAGCGCCACGGTCTGGTCCGTCACATCCACCTCGGACACGGCGCCGGCCTGTGGCTGCTCGCCGGCCGGGAGGAGCTCGAATACCTCCACTGCGAGCAGTGCGGGAAGGTCACCGCGGTGGCGGTCGAGGAGCTCGACCCGGTTCGCGAGCTGATCAGCAACCGGTTCGGCTACCAGGCACGCTTCACCCATTTCGCAATCGTCGGCGTGTGCGGCGAATGCGCCGCGCGCGAGCGGCCGGACGCGCGAGGCCCCGACGCCGGTTAGGCCGGATCGGGGCTCGAGGACGCGAGGATGCCGGGCTGGCGAGCGCTTACGCGACGGCGCGCGCGGAGCCCGGCCAGGTCAGCTCGACGATCTGCCCGCCGGGCACGTCCACGCCGCGAACGCGAGCTATACCCTCGCTCCACAGCGTGTACGTGCCGGCGGGCAGTTGGTCGAACACCGCCGTGTACGCCGACTTGCCGCCGGCGTCTCTTTCGAGCACTTCCTTGTGACTGCGGTGCTCATCGTCGTCGGCCGGGCTTATCTCGATCTCGAGTCCGTGCGTCTCGGGGGCGGCGTGGACGATCAGCGCACCGACGTCCTCGCCGATCTCGAGCACGACGAACTCGGGATGCCTCCTGCTGGAGTACTGCTCGTGCATCGCTCTTAGCTCGAGGGCGTGTCGTAGCCGTCGAGCGGCGCCGCCAGGTAGGGGAACGTGCTCTGGTACCGATTCGGCGCCGGGGTCGATTCCCTGGGTGAGCTTGCCGGCGGCGGCGTCGGGCTTGTAGGACTTGTCGACGAGCGCGTAGGTCACGCCGGCGATCGCCCGCAACTCGATCGCGACGATGTCGTCGAACACGCGCCTGCCGTTCGGGAACCCGGCGGCGTCTCCGCCGAGCAGCCCGATCGGGTTCGGGTTCGACTTCGTCGGCGGGATCGCCACGTTCAGCCGCAGCTGGTCCGACTGCACCTTGCCGGTGTAGTTCTGGAACCCGGGCACGATTCCCGGTCGGGATTCCGGTCAGCAGGATCGCGACCAGGTCCGCCCGCGGCTTCTTCAAGGCCGCGAGGTTCGGGAACACGTTGGGGTAGAGGACCGGCAGCAGCCCCGCCAGCTCGGGATGACTCGTAGTGCGACACGAACGACTTGTCGCCCTTGGGGTAGACGGTGTTCCAGTAGTCCTTCAGGCCCATCGGGATCACGACCTCGTTGATCAGCGGGTTGCCGAGGCGCGAGACCTGGACCCACGGACCGGACTCCGACGCGTGACCGTGCCCCTTGTCGATCATCCGCACCTTGCGGCGGCTGGCGCCGCTCCACACCCCGATGACCGACGAGCCGCCCATCACGTTCGTCGGCTTCAAGCCGTTGCGGGTGAGCTGCGAGATCGGGATCTGGATCGCGATCGTGTGGATGTTGAGCGTCTTCGTCGCGTCGACGGCGGCCGCCGCGGCGCTAGGGATCAGGTGCAGGTTCTGGAATGGGCGCAGGTCGCCGAGGTCGAAGATCGCCCCGAGGTCGACGTAGAACCCGTCGAGCCGCTGGCCGGCGAACACCTTGACTCCGCCGGGGAGGCTGTGGACCGCCGCCTGCCCGAGGCCGGCGTAGTTCGGCGTCGAGCGCGGTCCGATGTTGCACGGCGGGCACGCCAGTCCACGCCCGAGCACCCGCGTCCGCAGCTTCGGCTTGTGCTTGCCGTTGCCGTTGGTCGCGGCGCCGTACGCGGTCGTGTCGGGACCGTCCACGCGCGTCACCGAGTAGAGCTGGCGCCTGTTCCAGTTCTTGCTCTGGAGCGAGGTGATCGGCCCGGTGTTGTAGAGGAACGTGTTCGGGTTCCGCAGCCGAGTCTGGAAGTTGAACACGTACGCGATCTCCGGCGCGCCGTCGCCGTCGTTGTCGATGTAGATCGAGTACTGGACGTCGTCGCCGAACTCGAAGAAGTTCGGGCCACCCGGCGGGTCCTGGAGCGGGACGAAGTTCGATGATCAGCGTGACCGTGTCCGGCCGGTCGGGGCTGACAAACGCGTACACGTCGGCGTTGTCGGCCGCCGGATCCTTGCTGATCTCGGGTGCTTCACGGTGCGAGGACATCGATGCCACCTCCGTTCACGGCCGAGTCCTGGGGAGCGGCATCAAGCAGCCGCTTGGCCAGCGAGCGATCTCGGTAGGTGGTCTCGCTCGTCCCCCTCATGACGGTTACCTCGCCGCGTTTGGCGTCGCGGACGTAGGCCATCACCGGCTCCTGCGGGTTGGGCGAGGAAGGCTCGGTGACCTCACCCTTCTGCCCGCCGGAGAGGGCGACCGCTGTGGGCACGCCGATCGCTGCCGCACCGGCGGCCGCTCCGGCGCCGGCCTTGAGGAAGGACAGTCGTGTGACGCCGCTGCCCTCGCGCTTCTCATCGCTCATTCGAGCTCCTCTCCGGTTGCCACGCGCTGCCTGGCGCGGGGTGATTGGAACCAACTACACGCCACTACGCAGCCGCCGGGGAGCTGGATCACCACCTTTCGGTGCGATCTCGACGCGGGCGACTATTCGGTGTGATCCGCGTGCGACCGGTCGTGCGTAGGAGCCGGTGTCAACGACAAACGGAGGGCCAGATGCTCGGGCTCGAAAATCCCCTTCACATCGCGATCGTGCTGCTGGTGGTGGTGCTCCTGTTCGGCGCCAAGCGGCTCCCGGAGATGGGCCGCTCGCTCGGCTCCGGCCTGAGAGGGTTCAAGGAGTCGATCAGCGGGGAGTCGGAGGCTGCACCCGCGCGCGTGGAGGAGCTTCCGTCGGGCGAGCGCGGCGGCGAGCGGGTCTAGACGGGCACGAACGGTCTAGACGGGCACGAAGGTTGCGCTCGCGCTTCGCTGAGGGATGCGCGCAACGACGCGGCCCGGCCGAGAGCGCCGGACGTCGCCCGAGCGCCCCGACGCTCACGCCCTCGCGACGATGAACGGCTTGCTCGTCGGCGCGCGCGTACCGCGGCCGGGCTCGACCGTCACGAGCACGTGATCGCCGCGGCGGACCGGGCGCTGGAGCGTGACGGTGCCGGAGCTGACGATGAACGTCCCGGCGGGGACCGGGGCGGCAGTGCCCCGCTGCACCCACAGCTCGAGGACGTGATCGGCGGCGGGGGCGGGGAGGTGCCTGACGACGAGCTCCGCGCGGGAGCCGGTCAGGGTCACGGACGCCCGCGCGCCCGCGAAGCGAGCCGGGCCGGTGACCTGCGCGCGGATCGTCCGGGTGTTCTTGATCACGGTCGAGTTCAGCGACAGGATCACGCCGCCGACGATGATCGCCGCCGCGCAAAGGCCGACCAGCAAGACCGACGGGCGCACGGCCGAGATGTCCGGCCACCACCGCCGGCGAGGAGGCGACGGCTCCGGGCGATCGGCGCCCTCGCCGGCGGCGCGCAGCAGGTCCGCCTCGCGCTCGACGCTCGCCATCACGCGCGACTTGAGCTCGGGGGGCGCCTCGATCTGGGGGACCGACGCCGGCAGGGCGTCGACCGCCGCGCGCAGCCACTCGAGCTCCGCCCGGCACTCGTGGCAGCCGGCGAGATGCTCGCGGAGGCGGCCGTCCTCGTCCTCGGGCAGCGCGCCGAGCGCGTAGGCGGCCAGCGACTCTGAGAACTCGCGATGCTCGGTCCCGCTGCTCACAGAACGGCCTCCCTTGGTTCGATGCTCGCGCGCAGCTTCTCGAGCGCGAGGCGCATCCGGCCCTTGACCGTACCGAGCGGCGTGCCGAGCATCTCCGCTATCTGTTCGTGGGTGAACCCTCCGAAGTAGGCGAGCTCGACGACGCGCCGCTGATCGTTCGGGAGCTCCTCGAGCACGGCGCGCATCGACCGGGCCTCCTCGCGGCGCGCGACCTCGGCTTCGGTCCGTTCTGGCGCCTCGATCCGCTCGGCGGCCTGATCGTCGCCGGCCCGCAGCCGATCGTGGACCGTCGAACGGCGCAGGGCGTCGATCGCCCGGTTGTGGACGACGCCGAGCAGCCAGGTGCGGACGCTGCCGCGGGTCCGGTCGTAGCGAGCGCCGCTGCGCCAGATCGAGAGGAACGCGTCCTGGGCGACCTCCTCGGCTGCCACCCGAACGCCGCAGATCCGGTAGGCGAGCGAGAACACGACAGTGCTGTGGCGCTCGTAGATCACCTCGAACGCGCGCGCGTCGCCGCCGGCGACGAGCTGCATCAGGTCCTCGTCCCCGAGCTCGCGCAACCCGGTCGCACGGGAGCGCACGTGTGATCGACGCTGGATCGCCATCGCTCACCGAACACTACGGAGCGACGGCCCGTCCGGATCAATGCCGCGCGCGATCCGTCGGGGGCGCCAGGCGCTCGGCGCCGACGATCAGTGCCGAGTGAGCTTCGCGACCAGCGTCCGATAGACGGCGAACGCGGGCTTGCGCGAGTAGTCATCGCGCAAGAGCCCGTACTGGCTTTGGAAGCTCGAGCTCGACGAGTCGGCGTCCCGAAGATCGAACCAGCAGTAGCTGGTCACGTTGTAGGTCCTGCGCAGGGCTTCGATCGTCGCGATTCCCGACCGCAGCGAGGTGACCTGCATGGCCGTGGTGCGGTCAGGCCCGGTTGGGTACCCGCTCTCCGAGATATGCAACGCAATGGTTGGGTGGATCCTGGCCAGAGGCATCAGCGTCGAGCGCAGCCGGCTCAGCGCGTGGTCTATGAAGACGGCCGTGCCGGCTTGCAGGTTCGGCGAGTGCAGCGGCGTCCCCCAGGTTCCCGGGTACACATCGACCCCAACCCAATCGAGCGCGGTGGTGAAGCGCTGGCCGCCGTGGCGGCCGAGGTAGGTCCAGAACGCGTGGTCCCCGCCGCCGGTCAGGGCGGCCCAGTTGAAGCCGACCTTGAGCTGGTTGAAGCCGCCATCGCGAACCTCCTGCTTGGCCGCGATGACGCCCTGGAGCAGCGCATCCCGGCCGCCCGCGTAGGAGCCGTCGGCAACGTTCGGAGCGCTGCCGACATTGGCCTCGTTGGTGACCTGGAGTGAAACGAACCGGCGGTTTGAGCCAAGCGTTCGCACGGTGTCGCGAACGAACGCGGCGAACCCAGCGACGTCTCGCCGCCCACCGGGAGCGCGATACGTGAGGACCAGCTCGATGTCGAGCCCGGCGCTCGTGTAATCGTGCAGTTGCGAGGAGAGCTGGCCCGCAGCGGACTCGGCCCCCCGGCCGGAGTACGCGGCGTAGAGTCGCACTATGAAAGGTCGGCCCGCCGGTCTGAGACTGCGCAGGGCGCTAAGCCGTTTGGCCGGATCTTCCGGCTTGACCGGCCCGCTAGGTCCGACCGTGCCTACCGCACCGCCGGGGTAGATACCGAAGACGAGTGGGGTCATGTCGGCCTTGACCGCACCGTGATCACGCGTCGGCTGACTCGCGGCGCCGGTCGTGACGATCCAGCCTGCCACGGCGACCGCGGTCACCGCGATCAACGGTCTCACGCTGCGCGCCGCCGGCTCATCGACCGCTTCCCACCGGCCGCATGCATGTCCTGGTCATCCGTCTCCACCTTGCGTCGAACCCCACAGACCCCGCACCAAGTGTACGGGCACCCAGCTGGGGAGCTGCCCCGGGGTCGCGCGGGGCCGTCTTCTTATCGTTTATTTACGGTCTGTCATCTTGACGAATCGTAAATAAGCGTGTTATGCTTCGCACCACTGCGAGGGAGGCATGGCGACTGCGGTGCAGTGGGCATGACGCCTGCGGTGTGGTGGGGGTAGTGGGTTCGCGAGGAGCCGGCACGACGCCGGGCTCCGCGCTCATAAGCGAAATCAATTTTGGCGGTCGTGACCCGATCGGGCGCGGTCGCCTTGGTGTTATTTATGAACAGAGACCAGACATCCAACGATGCCCAGGGAGACGAGCTTCCCTGCCACCACCGCAGCATCAGCGCGCTCTCGCGCGGCGATTGCGTGCGTCTGCTGGCGCTCGCGGTCGTGTGGGCCGCGGTCAACGGCAGCTTCTGGGCCTGGTGGCTCGGGCACGCGGGCCAGGGCACCCCATGGATGTACTGGATCGAGACGATCGCGCTCCTCTACCAGGTGACGCTGCTGCCGTCGGCGTACTGGTGGTTCGTGAGCAAGATGCGTCGCCCGGTCGAGGTCGAGGCGCCTGCAGGGATGCGCGTGGCGCTGATCACCCTGTGTGTCCCCTCCAGCGAGTCGCTCGAAGTGATCGCGGAGCAGCTGGACGCGCTGCGGGCGGTCGACTACCCGCACGACAGCTGGGTCCTCGACGAGGGCGGTTCCGACGAGGTCCGCGCGCTGGCGCGGGCGAGGGGAGTCAAGTACTTCACCCGTAAGGGGATCGGTCGCTGGAATCAGCCGCAGCCCCCGTTCCAGCGAGCGACCAAAGCCGGCAACGTCAACGCGTGGCTGGACCACGCCGAAGCGCTCGGTCTGGACTACGAGGTGTTCGTCCAGCTCGACATCGACCATCGGCCTCGTCCCGACTACCTCGACCGCGTCCTCGGCTACTTCCAGGACCCCCAGATCGCCTGGGTTCAGGCGCCGAGCGTGGTCGGCAACCTCGACAACTGGGCGGCCCGGGGCCTCGCGGAACAGGACCTGGTCTTCCAGGGCCCGCTGCAGATGGGCTTCTACGGGGCGAACGGGACGCCCTTCATCATCGGCTCGCACACGACCTACCGCACGGCGGCGGTCCGCGAGATCGGTGGCTTCCAGCCCACGAGGGCCGAAGACCACCTCGACACCGTCGTGCTGGCCGCCCAGGGCTACAGGGGCGTGTTCGTGCCCGAGCTGATCGCCGTCGGTGACGGTCCGAACGACCTCGCCACCTATCTGCGGCAGCAGTTCGCCTGGGCGTACTCGATGATCCAGATCTTCCTGGGCCACACGCCGAGGTTGATCCGCCGCTACTCCCCGGGTCAGGCGCTCCAGTTCCTCTTCGCGCAGAGCTGGTACACGCTGTGGTCGGTGTCGCTCGCGCTCCTGTGGGTGCTGCCGACGGTGGCGCTGCTCATCCACCAGCCGATCGTGAGCATGAAGCTCGGCGGATTCCTCCTCTACTTCCTTCCGATCATCCTCGCGTCCAGCCTGATGTGGGTTGCGAGCCGGAAGTGGTTCCAGCCCCACGGCCTCAGGCTCTCGTGGCGCGGGGTGATTCTGCAGACAGCGCGGTGGCCCGTGGTGCTGTGGGCACTGGTCAACGTGATCTTCCGGATCAAGCGCACGTACATGATCACTCCGAAGGGTGTGACCGGTCAGCGGGGCCCGCGTGCGATCAGCATCTACGGTCCGTACCTCGCGCTGGTGGCGGTGCCGCTGCTGGCGATCTGGGTCTTCTACATGACCTCGGGTGACGTTGCGGTGGCCGGCGTCTACTGGATCGCGCTGGCGAACGCAGCGATGGGAATGGTCGTACTGATGACCACCGTGACGCTCGACGTCATCTCGACCTGGCGCGCGCGCAGCCTGCTCGTCGCCGTGCGGTCGAGGGCAGGCGTGATCCTTGGCTCGATCGGACTGCTCGCGCTGCTCGTGTCACTGACGTTGACGGTGTGGGCGCCGATGACCCAGGCGATCGTCTAGGTCGAGCGATGAACGACTCTGTCCATCGCAGGTCCTCCCGAGCGCGGCGCATCGGCAAGCGCGCAGCGGTCGCGTTCGTCCCGCTGCTGCTCGTCGCCGGGTTGCTCGCATTGCTGGCCGTTCAAGCCGGCTCCAGCCCGCTGTTTCGGCACCAGACACCCCAGCGGGCGGCGGTGCGGGCCGTGTCTGCCAACGTCTCGCTTGGAGTAACCACGACCCCCCTCGCGCAGAACTGGTGGCGGCAGTGGCGGCAGGGTGACCTTCGCACGGTCAGCCGGTTCGAGCGCGCCACGCATGTTCATGCGCAGATCGTGATGTGGTACGCCGACTGGCAGCACAACCGCAGGCCGCCCGCCGCTCAGCTGGCCGCGATCGCCAGGCGCGGCAGTATTCCCGAGATCACCTGGGAGCCGTGGGATGCCAGCAAGGGTCTTCACCAGGCGCAGCCGCGGTATCAGCTGCGCAACATCATCGACGGGAAGTTCGACCCTTACATCCGCACCTGGGCGCGGTCGCTGGCGACCTTCGGGCGCCCCGTGCTGCTGCGCTTCGCGCAGGAGATGGACGGCAACTGGTACCCGTGGGATGAGCATGCCAACGGCAACCGGAGCGGTGAATTCGTCCGAGCGTGGCGCCACGTCCACGACATCTTCACCGCGGAGCGGGCGACCAACGTGAAGTGGATCTGGAGTCCCGCCTTCGCGATCAGGGCGCAGCAGTTTCCCGGAACGCAGTACGTCGACATTCTCGGCCTGACCTGCCTCAATGCCGGTCGCAGGGCGGGTGGCGGCCGCTGGCGAAGCTTCCCGAAGCTCTGCGCCCGGCCGATCGGGCAGCTACACGCGCTCGCCCCGGCGATGCCGGTCCAGCTTTCCGAGGTGGGCACGAGCGCCTCCGGGGGAAGCCGGGCGGGGTGGATCGCCGGCATGTTCGCGTATCTCGACGCGCATCCTGAGGTCAAGTCGCTCATCTGGTTCAACGTGCGCAGCGCGCCGCACTGGGTGCTTCAGAGCTCGCCCGCTGCCGAGCGCCAGTTCGCGCTCGGGATCAGCAGCGCCCGCGCGAGCTGACGTCCGAGTGCACGGCAGATCGGCGGTCCGCCGCTACGCTTGATCGAAGATGGACGATCTCTACCGCGAGAACATCCTCGACCACTACAAGCACCCGCACAACTGGAGCCCGCCGGGTGAGGAGATCGCCGATCCCGATCTCGAGTTCCACGATCTCAACCCCTTGTGCGGCGACGAGCTGACGGTCCAGCTCGCGGTCGATCGGGAGGGGCGGATCGAGGACCTCCGGTTCCTCGGGCACGGCTGCGCGATCAGCCAGGCCGCCGCGTCGATGGCCTCGGACGAGGTCAAGGGGATGAACGTTCGCGAGTTGCTCGAGCTCGATCGCTCGTTCGTGCTCGACCTGCTCGGGATCGACATCTCGGCGACGAGGATGAAGTGCGCGCTGCTGTCGCTGAAGGTGCTGAAGGGCGCGTCGCTCGGGCAAGCGGTCGACTGGGAGCCGGAAACCTCCGAGAGCAGCGCCGCGTAACCGGCGCGCGCCGGTAGCCCGCGCAGTACCCTGGCCGCGTCCAGGCAGGGAAACGATCCTCGCCGCGCTATCGGGAGAAGACGCATGCGTCGTAGAGGAGTTCTCCGCGGCCTCGGGGCCGCGGTGGTGGTAATTACCGTGCTCGCCACCGCGAGCGTCGCTTCAGCCGCCGGGCATTCGCCCACCGGCACCCTGATCCCCGCGCACAAGGGGCAGGTGCTCCCGCTCCACGGCGGGACTACGAGCAGCCTCAACTGGTCCGGCTACGCGGTCACGCCCGGCAGCGGGATCAGCGCGGTGTCCTCGACCTTCACCGTCCCGACGGCGGGGCTTGTCCCGCCCGGGTTCGCCGCCACGTGGACGGGCATCGGCGGCTACAGCACGAGCGACCTGATCCAGGCCGGAACGGCGGAGCAATCGCTCCCCAGTAATCCGGTGCTCGGCCCGCAGTACTACGCGTGGTACGAGCTGCTGCCGGACTCAGAGACGCAGCTGACCAACTGCAGCGGCGACGCGAACTGCACCGTCACCCCCGGTGACAACGTCACCGTCAACATCAGCAACGTGTCGGGCAACACCTGGAACATCTCGCTGACCGACAGCGGCAAGTGGAGCTGGAGCCAGAACGTCAACTACAGCTCGTCGGAGTCCTCGGCGGAGTGGATCCTCGAGGCGCCGACGCTGGTCGCGCAGACCGTGCTGGCGCCGGTCGGGACGGTCCACTTCGGTCCGACCTCGACGTACACGGACGGCAGCGGGAAGCACACGATCGCGGCGGGCAACCCGACGCAGATCGACCTCGGAACGGGACCCGTCAACGAGGCGACACCCTCGGCGCTCGCGTCAAACGGCCAGTCGTTCAACGACTGCGCCTACGCGCTGAGCTGCGCCGCCCCCTGAGCGCACAGGACTCGTGGCAAGGCCCTCGCCCCAGGTTGGGCGAGGGCCGCTGCGGCCCGCGGCCGGCACGACGCCGACCTAGAGGAAATTCACCCGGCCGCTGTTGAGCTCGTAGACGGCCGGCACGACCTTGATCTGCCCCTTCTTCACCGCGGCGGAGATGATCGGCCCTTTCGCGGCGAGCTGGCGAGCCTGCCGCCGCGCGTTGTTGCTGGTGACGTTCGGCACGGTGCGCCGGTTGGCGGGCAACGACCTCACCGCCGGCACGATCAGGTCGACGACCGGTCCGATCGCCCCGAACTTGTTGCGCGGGAAGCTCGCCTTCCCGTTCACGAGGTCGAGCGCCGACTTGACCGCTCCGCAGTTGCTGTGACCGAGTACGACCACGACCTTGACGCCGAGGACGGCGACCCCGTACTCGGTGCTTCCGAGCGTCCCGGTGTCGACCGTGTTCCCCGCGATCCGCGAGACGAACAGGTTCCCGAGGTGGATGTCGAACATGATGCTCGGCGAGATCCGCGAATCGGCACACGTGATGAACGCCGCGAATGGCTTCTGCGAGCTCGCGATCCGCTCACCGACGGGCGAGAAGTCCCGCAGCTGGAGCTTGTTCTGGACGAAGCGCGCGTTGCCCTGGCGGAGGATCTGGATCGCCTGATCAGGGGTCTTCGGGTGCGGAAATTGCTGGCCTGGCGAGGCAGCGGACGCCACTGCTGCGCCGCCGGCGGCGAAGCTCGCGGTCCCCGCGGCCGCCCCCGCGATAAAGCGTCGCCGAGAAAGATGTTCGTCCTTATCCATCCTCCGTCACCCCCTGGGATCGTGTCCGTTCGTTGTAGAGCGTACAACCCGATACACCAGAAATCGGTGCGGACTTCAACGAGAACGGTCAGATGTCGGACCGGATCGCTCGTCGCGGAGCTCGCGGTGCCCGACCCGATCACTAGTCGCGGAGCTCAACCCCCCAACCCGACTACACTTCGAGCAGAAATCCGATCAACGCGCTAGGTTTTAGGAGCACGTGCCCGAGATCATCGAAGTTTGTCCCGTTTCCGAGCTGCAGCCAGGCGAGCGTCGCCTGGTGGAATGGGAGGATCTCGAGATCGGGGTATTCAACTGCGGTGGCTCCCTGTACGCGATCGAGGACCGTTGCTCGCATGACAACGGGCCGCTCGCCGAGGGCGAGTTCGACGAGGCGACCTGCACGGTCGAGTGCCCCAGGCACGGCTCGCTGTTCGATATCAAGACCGGCGTTCCGAAGACTTTGCCCGCATACGTCCCGGTGGACACCTTTCCGGTGATCGTCGAGGACGAAACGATCAAGCTGGAGGTGGAGTAGTGGCGCTGACTGAAAACGAGACACTCCGCGGGATCAACGCCGACTACACCGAGCGGTACGGCTTCCACGACGCCGAGCACTACCTGTACAAGGCGCCGAAGGGCCTGACCCGCGAGCTGGTCGAGAAGATCTCCGAGTTCAAGTCCGAGCCCCAGTGGATGCGCGAGTTCCGGCTGAAGGCGCTCGAGCACTTCCTCTCACGGCCGCAGCCCACGTGGGGCTCGCCGCTCCTGCAGGAGGTCGATTACGACGAGATCCACTACTTCGTGCGCGCGTCCGAGCGGGCCGAGCGCTCGTGGGACGACGTGCCCGAGGACGTCAAGAAGACGTTCGACCGGCTCGGGATCCCCGAGGCCGAGCGCAAGTTCCTGTCAGGCGTCGGCGCGCAGTACGAATCCGAGGTCGTCTACCACCAGGTGCACGAGGACCTCGAGAAACAGGGCGTGATCTTCACCGATATGGACACCGCGTTGCGCGAGCACGAGGACCTCGTGCGCAAGCACTTCGCCACCGTGATCCCGCCGAACGACAACAAGCTCGCGGCGCTCAACTCAGCCGTCTGGTCTGGTGGCTCGTTCGTATACGTCCCCGAGGGCGTCCACGTGGAGATGCCGCTACAGGCCTACTTCCGGATCAACACCGAGAACATGGGCCAGTTCGAGCGCACGCTGATCATCGCCGAGCCCGGGTCCTACGTGCACTACGTCGAGGGCTGCACGGCGCCGACGTACTCGAGCTCGAGCCTCCACTCCGCGGTCGTCGAGCTGATCGCCAAGCCCGGCGCGAGGATCCGCTACACGACCGTCCAGAACTGGTCGCAGAACGTGTTCAACCTCGTGACCAAGCGCGCGGTCGCCGAGGAGGATGCGACTGTCGAGTGGGTCGACTGCAACCTCGGCTCGAAGCTGACGATGAAGTACCCGTCGATCTACCTGATGGGCGAGCGCGCCCACGGCGAGGTTCTGTCGATCGCGTTCGCGGGCGCCGGCCAGCACCAGGACGCGGGCGCGAAGATCATCCACGCCGCGCCGAACACGACCTCGAACATCTTCGCCAAGTCGATCTCCAAGGACGGCGGGCGCGGCTCATACCGCGGCCTGCTCGAGATCGCGAAGGGCGCACACGGCGCCCGCTCGAAGGTCGTCTGCGACGCGCTGCTGCTCGACGAGCACTCGCGCTCGGACACCTACCCGACGATCAGGATCGGCGAGGACGACGTCAACGTCGGCCACGAGGCGACCGTCTCGAAGGTCGGCGACGACCAGCTCTTCTACCTGATGTCGCACGGGATTCCGGAGGACGAGGCCGCGAAGCTGATCGTCAACGGGTTCGTCGAGCCGATCACCAAGGAGCTGCCGATGGAGTACGCGGTCGAGATGAACCGCCTGATCGAGCTCCAGATGGAAGGCTCGATTGGCTAGTTCGCAGGCGCTCGAGCTCCCGCAGTTCAAAGGGCGCGCGGGCTGGGAGTTCACCGACATCTCCGGGCTCGACCTCGCGTCGTATGCGCCAGTCGCAGGCCCGGAGGACGCCGAGGCCGCCGACGAGCTGTTCTCGATTCCCGCCGGCGAGCTGCCGCCCGGCGTCGTCGTCACAAGCATCGCAGAGGCGCCCTCTGAGCTGCTCGGCAAGGTCGTCGCCGCCGACGACGTGTTCACGCTGCTCAATGATTCGGCCGCCTTCCGCGCGGGCTCGTTCGTGTACGTGCCGCGCGGGGTGGTGGTCGAGCAGCCGATCTCGCTGAGGAGCGTCCAGGCCACCACGGGCACGCTGCTGAACCAGCGCACGCTGATCGTGCTCGAGGAGGGCGCGCAGGCGGAGGTGTGGGAGCAGTTCCTGTCGGGCTCCGAAGAGCTCGACGGGGTGTTCAACGTGGTGACCGAGCTGCGCGTCGGCGAGGGCGCCCACCTGCGCTACGTGTGCGGCCAGGCGCTCTCCGAGAAGAGCTGGATCTTCGGCGCCCAGCGGGCCGAGGTCGGGCGCGACGCGTCGCTCGACTGGGTCGCGCTCGGGTTCGGATCCGGGCGGGGCCGCGTGCGGATGGAGACGCGCCTCGGAGGCCAGGGCGCCGAGGCTCGGGTCACGGGCGCGTACGCGACCCACGGCCGCCAGCACATCGACTTCGATACCACGCAGGAGCACGCGTCGCCGAACACGACCTCGGACCTCGCCTTCCGGGGCGTGCTCCAGGGCCGCTCGACGGCGGTCTGGAAGGGGAACATCATCGTCGACCCCGGCGCCCAGAAGACCGACGCGTTCCAGGAGTCGCGCAACCTGCTGATCTCCAAGCGCGCCCACGCGGACGCGATCCCAGGCCTCGAGATCCAGGCCAACGACGTCCGCTGCACGCACGCCGCGGCCGTCGCGCAGGTCGACCCGGAGCAGCTCTTCTACCTGCGCTCACACGGGCTCGATGAAGGGATCGCCAAGCAGCTCGTGATCGAGGGCTTCCTCGAGGCGCTCGTCGAGCGCTTCGAACCGGGACCGGTCCGGGAGCGGCTCACTGAGGCGCTCGAGCAGCGACTTGAGCGAGTGCTAGCGGGCTAGCCGCTAGCGCAGCGTGAAGCTCACTCGGTTGCCGAGCCTCGAGCTGAACGTTTTCTCGGAGCGGCCGGCGGTGTCGGTGGCGCGCGAGATCAGGACGTAGGTTCCCAGCGGCAGCGTCCGGGCGAGCGTGAAGTTCCAGTGCGCGGTGCCTCGCGCCTTCTGGAACGGCGCCGGCGGACACCGGCGTCCGTGGGGCTTAACGCCGCTGAGCTTGCCGCTGCGGGTGAGCACCCAACACTGGGGGCTCGGCTTGCGCTTCGCCTTCGCGACGGTCGCGCCACCCGCAAAGCGCTCCAGCGAGATCGACACGCTCGCGACTCCGGAGGTGCCGGCCGCCGCCGTTCCAGCGAACGCCTTCAGTTTGCCGGCGCGCATCACGGGCCTCAGGCTGACGATCCGCGAGCGCGGTGGAGTCGCGTTCGCGACCTTGTAGTGAATGGTTTGGGAGGCGGTCTGGCCGTCGCTGCTCGTGGCCGTCACGGTGAAGCTGTGCGGGGCCGCAGTCGAAGTGTCGATCGGACTCCCGCTCGCGACCGGGCCCGAACACGATCTGATCCCCGGCCCGTTGGGGTCTTCGGCGCAAGCGTATCGCGCGGAGACGACCTGTCCTCGCGTGAACACGCTGCCGTCGACGGGACTCGAGATCGTGACGGTGGGCGGACCGACGACCGCCAGCGTTGCGGCCGCGGCGTTACCACTGCCCCCGTTGTCCGAGCTGACCGCGCCGGTCGAGTTGCTCTTTAGGCCCGCGGTCTTGGCGGCGACGTTCACCGCGAACGAGCAGCTCGAGTTCACCGGGATCGCGCCGCCCGAGAGGCTAATCGACGACGAGCCGGCGGGGGCGCTGACCGTCCCGCCGCAGGAGCCCGACAGGCCGTTCGGTGTCGAGACCACGAGCCCTGGCGGGAGGGTGTCGCTGAACGCGACGCCCGTCAGCGAGACCGTGTTCGAGGCCGGGTTGGTGATCGTGAACCGGAGCGACGTGGTCCCGTTCAGCGACACGGTCGCCCCAGCAAAGGCCTTGGTGATCACCGGCGGCGCGACGACCGAAAGTGAAGCCTTGGATGTGTTTCCGGTACCGCCCTCGGTCGAGCTCACCTGAACTGAGTTGCTCTTAGTCCCAGCGGTCGTGCCCTCGACGGCGACGGTGACGGTGCACGAGCCGCTCGCGGCGAGCGTCCCGCCCGCGAGGCTGACGGTCGCAGCCCCCGCGACCGCCGTCGCGGTTCCCCCGCAGACGTTGCTCAGGTGCGGGCTCGGCGCGACGACCAGACCGGCCGGCAGGGTATCGGTGAACGCGATGCCGCTCAGCGCTGTGCTCGGGTTGGAGTTGACGATCGCGAAGCTCAGCGAG
The DNA here is from genome assembly GCA_963770735.1 of uncultured Solirubrobacterales bacterium. Lineage (GTDB taxonomy): Bacteria > Actinomycetota > Thermoleophilia > Solirubrobacterales > Solirubrobacteraceae > Palsa-465. The sequence goes on from CAVYRB010000006.1 coordinate 443,338, forward strand.
GTCGTCCCGTTGAGGGGAGCCGAGGCGCTCCCGAAGCTCTTCACGATCGTCGGCGGCGATACGACGGTGAGGTTCGCCTGGCTGTTGTTGCCGGTGCCGCCGTTCGTGGAGGTCACGTTCGAGGTCGTGTTCGTGTGCGTGCCGCCCGCGAGCCCCGTGACGTTGACCGAGAACTGGCAGCTATCGCCGATGGCGAGGCTCGCGCCGGACAGGCTCACGCTGCTCGAGCCGGCCGTTGCCGTAATCGCTCCGCCGTCGCACGAGCCGGCGAGTCCATCCGGCGTCGCCACGACGAGGCCGCTCGGAAGCGTGTCGCTGAAGCCGGTGCCCGTCAGGGCGGTCGGATTCCCGCTGGGGTTGGTGATCGTGAACGTCATTGACGTCGTGCCGTTCAGCGCGACGGTCGTGGCGCCAAACTGCGTGGCGATCGACGGCGGCGCCTCGACGATGACGGTTGCCGTGTTGCTGGGGAATCCCGGGCCGCTCTCGGTCGAGGTGATTGCACCCGTGGTGTTGGCTTCTATCCCTGGGGAGATGCCGGTGACGTTGACACCGATCGCGCAGCTGCCGTTCGCGGCGAGGGAGCCGCCGGAGAGACTGACGCTCCCTGAGGTGGCCACCGTCACACCTCCACAGTTGCTCGTGAGATTCGACGGCGATGCGGTCCTTAACCCGGCCGGAAACGTATCCGTGAACGCAACTCCACTGAGGGTCGACGCGTTCGGGTTCTTGATCGTGAGCGTCAGCGAGGTCGTCCCGCCGACTGGGATCGACGTTGGCCCGAAGGCCTTAGAGATCGTCGGGGGAGTGGAGGCGCCGAGCGCAGCCGGCGCCAGCACCAGCGCGACGCACCCGGCCAGCAGTCCGGCCAAACAGGTGCGACTGAACATATGCCCCCGGCGCCGTACACGACGCCGCTCTCCTCCGTGCACCTCGCGAACTCTACGCCGACCAACTCAGCCCGTCCAGCGTCGGCAACCGCCCAGCCTGGCCCGCGGAACCGGGGCGGACGAACGGGACGAACGCCTAGTCGGCGGGCTCGTCAAGCGTCTCGATCTCGCGGGGCTCGAGCTCGAGCTCGGTCGCGGCCAGCAGCTCGTCGAAGTGCGCGATCGAGCTCGTTCCCGGGATCGCCAACGTCACCGGCGAGCGCTGCAGCAGCCACACGATCGCGATCTGGGGCGCGGTCGCCTGGTGGTTTCGCGCGATCTGGTCGACCGCCACGCCGGGCTCGGCAAGCCGTCCGGCCGACAGCGGCGCCCACGGCAGGAACGCGAGCCCCTGCTGCTCGCATGCTTGGAGCACGTCCTCGGAGGCGCGGTCCGCGAGGTTGTAGCGGTTCTGGACGGACACGACCGTCGCGATCTGCTGGGCCCGCTCGAGCTCCTCACCGGACACGTTCGAGACGCCGATGTGCCGGATCTTTCCCTCCTCCTGGAGCTCCACGAGCGCGCCGACGGAGTCCTCGACCGGCACCCGCGGGTCGACGGCGTGCAGCTGGTAGAGGTCGATCCGCTCGAGCCGCAAACGCCGCAGCGACTCCTCGCAGCAGCGCTTCAGCCGGTCGGGGCGGCAGTTGCGCCCCCACTGGCTCGGGCCGGACCGGGTCAGCCCGCCCTTGGTCGCGATCACGAGCCCGTCCGGGTACGGGCAGAGCGCCTCCGCGATCAGGTTCTCGGAGACATCCGGTCCGTAGGAATCGGCCGTGTCGATCAGGTTGACGCCCACATCGACGAGGTGCCGAAGCAGGGCGCGGGCACCGGCGGGGTCCTTGGGCTCGCCCCAGATCCCGGGTCCGGTGATCCGCATCGCGCCAAACCCGAAGCGCCCGACCTCCAGGTCCCCTCCGATGACGAGAGTGGAGGCGTTGGCGCTCACCGCCCGAGCCTAGCCGTTACGGATTGCTCGGATCGACCGGGAGCTGCGGTCCGCCCTGGGCGGTGCGGCTGAACGTCTCGCCCGGCGGCACCCGCGACAGGCCGGTCCAGGTGGCGCCCTGCTGATTCGGCGTGTGCGCCTCGAGATCGAGCGACCGCCCCTGGGGGTCGAGCCCGTTGACCTTTGCCGGGTAGCCGCGCTGCCCCGCTTCGCAGTCGGCGGTCCCGTTGCTGTTGACGGCGGCGCCGTAGTTCGGGGAGTGGAGGTATTCGGCGTCGCCCGGGTATCCCTGGTCGGGAACGTCGCCGGCCTGGTAGCCGTTGGCCATCACCGGCGCACCCTGCGTCCCGACGCTGGTCGCCTGGTGGTTGGCGAACATGATCAGCGCCCGCTGCGCCATCCCGAAGCTGGTCTGCTCGGAGACGAGGTCGGCGAGCTCGGCCCAGAAGTAGTTCCAGTCGTTGCAGACGGTCACGAACGGGCCGAGGTAGCGGACCATCGGGTTGAGCGTCCCGACGGTCTGGGTCAGACCGTTCAGCGCGATGTTGGTTCCCGGGTCAACCGCGAGCGAGTGCAGCGAGCCGAGCACGCCCTCGAGCTTGTGGTTGAGCTGCGGGGTGCGCGGCAGCACCTTGATCCCCGCGGCGAGCGCGGGGTTGATGTTCGGCAGCGCCTGCTCGAGCTGCCTGGTCGCTGGGGAGAGCGCGTTGCCCAGCGTCGTCAGATCGGTCAGGAACGCCTGCTGGGCCTTGAGCGATGCGGTCGAGACGTCGAGCGTCGACGGAGCCTCGCGGATCGTGTCCTCCAGGTCGGACGGGCTGCGCGCGATCGCCTCGAACGTCGTCGCCTGGTCGGCGAACAGCTTCACGTTCGTCGCCGCGACCGGCGAGACCGTGCTCATGAATCCGTTCAGGGCCACGAGCAACCGGCTCAGCTGCGTGCGCGGATCGGACAGGTACTGGGCGACCGGCTGCAGGTGCCCGAACAGCGAGGGCAGGCTCGAGATCGTGTCGTTGAGCGCGGAGCCGCGCGCGGTCAGCGCGTCGCCGTACCCGGCGAGGTTCTGCTGGACCGCGGGCCGCGTCTTGGCGTCGAACATCTTGTTGATGTCGTCGAACTGGACCGGCACGTTCGTCTGCGAAATCGGCATCGTGCTGCCGTCGGCGAAGTCCTTGGGCGAGTGGCCGCGGACGATGTTGAGGTACTTCAGGCCGAGCACCGAGCGGGGCCTGATCGAGGCGGTCGAGTCGATCGGGAGCTTGCCGTTCGACCGCGAGAGCTGGAGCGTCAGCTGCGCACCGACCTGGCCGTTCGCGAGCTCGACGGGCTGCATCTGCGAGATCAGGCCGATCCGCAAGCCGCCCTCGTCGACGTCGTTGCCGGCTACGAGCTGGGCGCCGCTGGCGATGTTGACCTTCAGCTGCCGAGTGGGGACGAACGGGAGGCCGGTGTTGGCGTTGTACGCGAGGAACACCGCGATCACCGCGATCAGGACCGTGACCGCCCCGATCAGCACCGGGCTGCCGAACGCCTTGCGCGACAGCGCCGCGGGGGGAGTGATCGTCGCCCGGTCGGTCTGCCGTCGCATCACCGCGACCGGATCGAACGGAGGCCGCTCCTGGCCGCGGTCCTCGGCACGTGCCCACGCTCCACGGGCGCCGTCCCAGTCGCCCGCGCGCGAGAGCAGCAGGCCGAGCCTGAACGCCCCGAACCCGTCGCCGCGCTCGTCGGCGCGGCGGTAGGCCTGCTCGGCCGCAGGCGCGTCGCCGTGGGCCTCGTCGAACACGCCGGCGTACGCGGCGGCGGTCGGATGACCGCCCTCGTCGGCGCGGTGGTAGGCCTCCTCTGCGCCCGCTAGATCCCCCTCCCGCGCCAATCGGTTCCCGTCGTCAAATACGGCCTGCGCGTCGCCATCCGTGAACGACGACTCCCCTGCGTTGCGATCCATTGGCGAACCGTTTCTACCGCGTCCGGGCGGGCGACAAACCCGCTCAAACTGTGAGATCACACACAGTCGTCGTACGATCCCGCGATGGCCCGCACGGCAGCATCGATGGTCGCGCTCGGATACGGAAAGTTCGTGCGCGCGGATCGCGTGTACGCGCTGGTTCCGCTCGAGGGCGCTGAGCGCGGCGACGGCCGCCGAACGCTCGTCTACGTCGACGGAATCGAGCAGCCGATCGTTGCGTCGCGCTCGGAGGGGGCGATCGCCGGCGACGTCGCCGACGCGCTCGGGCAGGCGCGGCCGGGCAGCCGCCGCGACGGCGCCGCGATCGCCGGCCAGGAACAGCTGTTCTGATGGGTCGGCGGGTCGTGCTGCTGCGCGGAATCAACGTCGGCCCGAACAAGCGCGTCCCGATGGCCGAGCTGCGGGAGCTGTTCTCGGACGCCGGCTTCTCCGACGTCCGCACCTACGTTCAGAGCGGCAATGTCGTGCTGTCGAGCGACGCCGCGCCGGCCGAGCTCGAGGAGCAAACCGAGCGGCTGATCGCCGAGCGCTTCGGGTTCGAGGCGCCGGTCGTCTCGCGCACGCGCGACGAGCTCGCGGCAGTCGTCGAGCGCAACCCGCTGGGCGAGGTCGCGGAGGACCCGAAGCGATACCAGGTGAGCTTCCTCTCGGCCGAGCTCGACGACGCGACGGTCGACCGGCTCGCCGGAGCCGCGGCGCCGACCGAGCGGTTCGTCGCCGACGGCCGCGAGCTCTACGCGTGGCACCCGGACGGCGTCGCCCGCTCGAAGCTGTGGGCGCAGCTTGCCGGCACGGAGCTCGGCGTGAAGGCGACCGCGCGTAACTGGAGGACGGTCGAGAAGCTGCTCGAGATGGCGGACGGATGATGCGCTCCTACACCGTCGTCGACGCGTTCGCGGGCAACCCGCTCGAGGGCAACCCCGTCGCGGTCTTCGACGACGGCTCCGGCCTCAGCACCGAGACGATGCAGCGGACCGCGCTCGAGCTGAATTTGTCAGAGACCGTGTTCATGTTGCCGCCCGACGCAGACGCGGACGCGAGGCTTCGGATCTTCACGCCGGCGGCCGAGCTTCCCTTCGCGGGGCACCCCGTCCTGGGAACCGCGTTCGTCGTCGGCGAGCGGTCGGACGCACCGGTGGTCCGGCTCGAGACCGGAGTCGGCGTGGTGCCCGTCGAGCTGAGGCGCGACCGCGAGCGCGTCACATACGCACAGATGGACCAGCGAATCCCGTCGCTCGAGCCGTTCCCGTACGAGCGCGAGCTGCTCGCGGCGTTGGGTTTGGAGCGCTCCGAGCTGCCGATCGAGGCCTACCGGAACGGCCCGGTGCACGTCTACGTCGCGCTCCCGGGCGCGGACCAGGTCGCCGCGCTGCGCCCGAACTTCTCAGCGCTCGAGGACCTCGGTGAGGAGTACGGGATCAACTGCTTCGCGAGCGACCAGGGTCGCTACGTGACCCGCATGTTCGCCCCGGCGCTGGGCGTGCGGGAGGACCCCGCCACCGGCTCGGCCGCCGGCCCCCTGGCGCTGCATCTCGTCCGCCACGGCTGGGTCAAGTTCGGCGAGGGAATCTCGATCCATCAGGGTGTCCAGATCAACCGCCCGTCGGTACTCGACGCACGGGCGGACGGAGCCGATGGCCACGTCAAGCGAATCGTCGTCGGTGGCTCCGCGGTGATTGTCGCCCGCGGCGAATATCGGCTCGAATAGAGTGGGCCCGAGATGGCCGCAGCGTTGAGCCTCAACCCGCGTCAGCACAAGGCGCTTGAGGACATCTGCGATGCCTTCTGTCCGTCGGGCGAGGGTCTGCCGAGCGCGCGCGATCTCGGCGTCCCGGACGCGCTGGTCGAGGCGATCGCGGGTAACCCGCGCGCGTCCGAGCGCTGGCAGCTGGCTGCGCTCCTGTCCGCATGGGACAGCCCGGTGCTGGGGTCGCTCGGCGGCGTCGGGCTGAAGCGCTTCGGCTCGCTCGAGCCGCGCGAGCGCGAACAGGCACTGCTCGCGTGGGGAGACTCGCGGCTGCCCCAGCGCCGCGCCGTGTTCCACGCGCTGCGCAAGGGCGCGCTGCTCTTCTACTACATGCTCCCCGGGGCGGACGGCGGGCGGAACCCGGCGTGGGACGCGATCGGGTACGACGGCCCGCTCGGGCCGCTCGAGGGCGCGCCGCCGAAGCCGCTCACCACGACCGAGCCCGGGCCTGAAGGCCGGCTCGAGTGCGACGTCGTGATCGTCGGCTCCGGCGCGGGCGGGGGCGCGGCCGCCGGCGTGCTCGCGGCCGCGGGGCTCGACGTGATCGTCGTCGAGGCGGGCGACTACTACGACGACCGCGACTTCGAGGGCTCGGAGCTCGGCGCGTTCACCCGCTACTACATGGGAGCGCCCAACGCCACCCACGACCAGAGCGTTGCCCTGCTCGCCGGCTCGTGCCTCGGCGGCGGCACCGTCGTCAACTACACGACCTCGTTCCGGACGCCCGACGACGTGCGCGACGAATGGGCGGCGCACGGGGTCCCGGCGTTCGCCACCGACGACTACACCGCCAGCCTCGACGCGGTCTGCGAGCGGCTCGGCGTCAACCAGGAGTACAACGATCCGTCGACGCGCGAGCAGAAGCTCCGCGACGGCTGCACGGCGCTCGGCTGGCACATCGACGCGATGCCGCGCGGTGTGCGCCAATGCGCGATGGGCAAGGAGTGCGGGTACTGCGGCCTCGGGTGTCGAGTCGGCGCCAAGCAGTCGGTCGTCAAGACGTGGCTGGCCGACGCGCACGAAGCCGGCACTCGGCTCGTCGTGCGCGCCCGTGTGGACCGGGTCGTGGTCGAAGGCGGAGCGGCGCGCGGGATCTCGGGCGCGGTCGACGGCCGGCCGCTGACGATCCGCTCGCGGGCGGTCGTGGTCTCGTGCGGCGCGATCCACACCCCGGCGCTGCTCCGCCGCTCGGGACTCGAGAACCGGAACATCGGGCAGCACCTGCGGCTGCACCCGGCGACCGCGGTGTTCGGCGTGTTCGACGAAGACCTGAAGCCGTGGGAGGGCGTGATGCAGGCGCTCTACTCAGACGAGCACCGCGACCTGGGCGACGGCTACGGGCTCAAGTACGAGACCGCCGCCAACCACCCGCACATATTCATCCCGTTCAGCCCGTGGCGCGGCGGCCGCGAGCACTACGGGCTGATGCAGGCGATGTCCCACAGCGTTCCGATCGGTGTGCTGCTGCGCGATCGCGATGGCGGCGAGGTCCGCGTCGGGCGCGACGGCGAGCCGGTCGTCCGCTACAAGCTCTCGCCGTTCGACGCCGACCACCTCCGGACCGGGATCGACGGCGCCGCCCAGATCCTCGAGGCCGCGGGCGCGCACCGGATCTTCTCGTCGCACTCGAAGTGGGTCTCCTACGACCCCGGTCAGGGCAACGGCGCCGGACGGGCGCGGTTCATGGCCGACGGCGACGCGGCCGGCTACGGCGCCGGGCAGCTCACGCTCGGCTCGTTCCACATCCTCGGCAGCGCCCGGATGGGGGGTTCGCCCGCGATCTCCGCGTGCGACCCGACCGGTCAGACCTGGGATGTCCGCGACCTGTACGTGATGGACGGATCGAGCTTTCCGACTGCATCTGGAGTGAATCCCCAGATCTCGATCCAGGCGATCGCCCACATGAGCGCCCGGAGGCTTGCGGCCCGACTCGGCTGAAATCCGGCGTGCGCGGGCCGTGAATCGGCCTCGACCCGGGTAACGTGATACCCGTGTCCACCTCGCGCCGACAGCCGGGGACACGGGGGCAGCCCCCGTCTCGCTATGGATCCACGCTTCAGCCGGCGTACCGCAAGCGCCGGCGCCGGACCCGCCGGGCCGGGCTGACCCGGCTGGCGGTCCTGATCACGTTCATCGCGGCGGTTGTGGCGCTGCTGATCGTCGCGACCTCAAGCGGCGGCTCCGGCTCCTCGCCTTCGAGCCAGGCGTCCCGCCCGCCCGGCAAGGCCGCCGCGCCGGCGCATGCAACAAAGCACACGAAGGCGCACCCGCACACCACCCCGCACCCGACTCCCACCCCGACGGCGCCCGACGCGTCGTCGATCGACCACGTGCTGAGCTACACCCCGTTCATCACGGGCGGGTCCCCGCATCACCGCGTGGTCGCGCTGACGTTCGACGATGGCCCCAGCCCGTACACCGAGGGGGTCGTGAACGTCCTGGTGAGGATGCACGTCCCGGCGACCTTCTTCGTCGTCGGCCAACAGCTCAATGACTTCTCCGCGGGCCTGAAGGACGAGCTCAGGCACGGGTTCGTGGTCGGCGACCACACCGAGAACCACGCGAACCTGCCGACGCTCTCGGCGGCCGGCGTGTACAAGCAGCTCCACGACCAGGCGGTCCGGGTGACGCGGCTGGGCGCCCCGTTCCCGCGCCTGTTCCGCCCGCCTTACGGCGCCTACAACTCGACCACGCTCGGCGTCACCAAGCAGCTGAAGATGCTGATGACTCTGTGGTCGGTGGACACCCAGGACTGGACCCGTCCCGGGACGCCCACGATCGTCAGGCGCGCCCTGTCCGCGGCCCGGCCCGGGGCGATCATCCTGATGCACGACGGCGGCGGCGACCGCAGCGAGACGATCGCGGCGCTGCCGGCGATCATCAACGGGCTCCGGCGCCGCCACTACGACCTCGTAACGGTTCCGCAGCTGCTCAAGCTGGACCCGCCTCCGCGCGGCCAGCACCTCCCGCACGTTGCTGAATAGCCTCGGTTGCCGGTCGCTTGCGGCGGTGGGATACTCGCCGCACCGACAGCCCCGTGAGTGCCCGGAGGTGACGCATGTCAGAGCCGGCCAACGTCCTCGTCGTAGCGCATCAGACCGCCGCGACCGCACCGCTTCTGGAGGCCGTCCGCGAACGGGCCGCGCGAAGTCCCGCGAGCTTTCACCTGGTGGTGCCGAGCCGGCCGCACGGCCTCGACAAGGTGATGGACCCGGCCGATCACGGTCAGGGGGAGGCGACGCGCGCGATGGAAGACGCGCTCCCGAAGCTGTCGGCCGCGTCCGGGGGCGAGGTGACCGGCGAGGTCGGCGACGCGGAGCCGTTGATGGCGATCCAGGACGCGCTCACGCGTGGCGACTACGACGAGATCATCATCTCGACGCTGCCGCTCGGTATCTCGCGGTGGCTGCACCTCGACCTGATCAGCAAGGCGAAGGCGCTCGGGCCGCCGGTGACGCACGTGCTCGCGCCGAGCCATGAGGAGGCGACGGCGGGGGTATAGGCTCCCGCCTCGTGAAGCTCGCGACATTCACCGCGCCCGGGTTGGACCAGCCCCGCGCCGGGGTCTACCGGGACGATGTCGTGACCGCGCTCGAGCCCAGCCAGCGCATCGTCCACGTGCTCGCGGGCGAGGAGCCACGGCTCGCCAAGGAGTCCTGGCCGCTCGACGACCTGACGCTGCTCGCTCCCGTCCCCGACCCCAGCGCGGTCTACGGGATCGGGCTCAACTACGCCAAGCACGTCGAGGAGACGGGCAACAAGCCGCCGGAGATCCCGATCGTGTTCGTCAAGGTTCGCGGCTCGGTCGTGCCGCCGGGCGGTCCGATCGTATGCCCCGGAGTGGTCAAGCGGCTCGACTACGAGGGCGAGCTGACGATCGTGATCGGCGCGGGCGGGCGGATCGCCGGCTACTGCATCGCGGACGACGTGACCGCGCGTGACCTCCAGGGCCGCGAGCCGCAGTGGACTCGCGCCAAGGGCGCCGACACGTTCTGCCCGGTCGGCCCATGGGTGACGACCGTCGACGAGGTCCCCGATCCGGAGGACCTCAGGCTGCGGACGTGGGTCAACGGCGAGCTCCGCCAGGACTCCTCGACCTCCGATTTGATCTTCGGCTGCGAGAAGCTCGTCGAGTTCATATCCGAGACGTGCACCCTCGAGCCCGGCGACCTGATCCTCACCGGAACGCCGTCGGGCGTCGGCATGGCGCTCGACCCGCCGCGGTTCCTGAACTCCGGCGACACGGTCCGGATCGAGATCGAGCGGCTGGGCGGGATCGAGCATTCCGTCAGGTAGTTCGGGGGCGCGCATGCGCGCCCCCGCCGCCGGCGCATGCGCCGGCGGGGCCGGGCCGCATGCGGCCCGGCCTTCCTAGTGACTTTCGATGACCCGGTCGATCAGGCCGTACTTGACCGCTTCGTCCGCCTTGAAGAAGCGGTCGCGCTCCATGTCGCGGTTGACCTCTTCGACCGACTTGCCGGTGTGGTGGGCGTAGATCTCGTCGACCCGGCGGCGGACGTTGAGGATCTCCTGGGCGTGGATCTCGATGTCGGTCGCCTGCCCCTCGAAGCCGGCCGACGGCTGGTGGATCAGGATCCGGCTGTTGGGCAGCGAGAAGCGCTTGCCCTTCGCTCCGCCGGTCAGTAGCAGCGAGCCCATCGACATCGCGACGCCGACGCAGATCGTCTGGATGTCCGGCTTGATGAATTGCATCGTGTCGTAGATCGCGAGCCCCGAATAGATCGAGCCGCCGGGGCTGTTGACGTACATCGAGATGTCCTTGTCGGGATCCTCGGACTCCAGGTGCAGGAGCTGGGCGACGACGAGGTTGGCGATCGTGTCGTCGATCGGCGAGCCGAGGAAGATGATGCGCTCGTTCAGCAGCCGGCTGTAGATGTCGAATTCGCGCTCGCCGCGCGCGGTCCGCTCGATGACCATCGGAATCAGGGGCATGGCTCTCAGCCTAGTACGCGGATGACCGCCGTACCCTCGAAGCGTCCCGCGCGGAGGTCGGCGAGCGCCTGCTCGGCCTGATCGAGCTCGTAGATCGAGACCGTCGTGCGGATCGGGATCTTCGGCGCGAGCTCGAGCAGCTCGTGGCCGTCGTTCCGGGTCAAGTTCGCGACCGACCGCAGCTTGCGCTCCTTGTACAGCAGCTCATACGGGAACGAGGGGATGTCGCTCATGTAGATCCCCGCGCAGACGACGACGCCGTCGGGCGCGAGCACGCTCAGCGCCTGCGGGACGAGCGAGCCCGCGGACGCGAAGATGATCGCGCCGTCGAGCTCCTCGGGCGGCGTCTCGTCGCTTCCGCCCGCCCACGACGCGCCGACGCTCCTCGCGAACTCCTGCGTCTCGGTGTCGCCAGGGCGGGTAAACGCGAACACCGTCCGCCCCTGGTAGACGGCAACCTGGCAGATCTGGTGGGCGGCCGAGCCGAACCCGTACAGCCCGAGGCGCTCGGCGTCGCCGGTCAGCGTCAGCGCGCGGTAGCCGATCAGGCCGCCGCACAACAGCGGCGCGACCTGCTCGTCGGGGAAGCCGTCGGGCAGCGGCAGGCAGAAGCGCTCGTCCGCCACTGCCAGCTGCGCGTAGCCGCCGTCGATGTCGCGTCCGGTGAACCTGGCGTAGAGGCAGAGGTTCTCCCTGCCCGAGGTGCAGTACTTGCACGTCCCGTCGGTCCATCCGAGCCACGGCACGCCGACCCGGCGCCCGTCCTCGGTCGTCCCAACGATCTGATGGCCGAGGATCACCGGGAGCTTGGTCGCGTCGATCTCGTGGTCGCGAAGGTGCAGGTCGGTCCTGCAGACGGCGCATGCCCTGACCGTCAGCAGCAGTTGGTCGGGACCCGGCTCGGGGTCCGGGACCGTCGTCACCTGCAACGGCTGGCCCTGACGCTCCAAAACTGCCGCGCGCATGTACGCGCACGCTAGCGTTTCGGCTTCCGATGGTGCCGCTCAACGTCCCGAACCTGCTGACGGTGATTCGGATCCTGCTCGTGCCGGTGCTGGTCGTAGCGCTGCTCCAGAAGACCAGCGGTGGCGATGTGCTGGCGGCGATCGTGTTCGCGGTCGCGTCGCTGACCGACGCGATCGACGGCTACCTCGCGCGCTCGCGGGGGTCGGTGACGACGTTCGGGAAGCTGATGGACCCGCTCGCCGACAAGCTGCTGATCATCGCGGCGCTGGTCGTGCTGGTGTCGCTCGGACGGCTCGAGGCATGGGTCGCGATGGTGATCATCGCCAGAGAATTTGCGGTCACGGTGCTGCGGGTGGCGGTGGGGACCGGGCAGGGCGTGGTGATCTCGGCGAGCCCGCTCGGGAAGATCAAGACCGCCTTCCAGGTCGCGATGGTGATCGCGCTGATCGCGGTCCACGGCCGTCCGGTGTGGCTCGACGTGCTGATCTACGCGACGGTGTTCGTCACGGTGCTGTCGGGCGCCGACTACTTCTTCGGGCTACGACGCGGGCTGCTCGAGCGCGAACGGCGCGAGCGCGACGACTCAGGCGCGCCCGCTCAGGGCACCTGATCGAGCCACGCGCGACGGCTCGTCTGGGTCGCCGCAGGCTCGCCGGTGGCGAGCTCCTGCCGGATCTCTTTGAGCGTGCCGAACCGCTCGGCAACGACGTTGTGCTGGTGGATCGTCTCGAGGTTGACCTGGCGGGCTGAGACGAACGCGCGGTCGTCGAGATCGGGGAAGCGCTCGACGACGCCGCCGATCATCTCGCGGACGCAGTCCTCGACGAACCGCGGGCGCCGGTGCGCCTTCTCGACGACGAGCGCCTCGTCCGAACGCTTCATCAGCTCGTAGATCTCCGAGGACATCGATTGTTCGACGATCTCGAGGAGCACGCCCGCGTCGATCTCGTCATCGCACAGCTCGGTGCAGCCGATGAGCAGCGTGCCGAGGCCGCGCTGGTTGTGGGTCGCGACCGGGACCGACTCGAGGATCTGCTCGATCTGCTGCTCGTCGAAGCCCTGCTCCTGCAGGCGCTCGCGCGCGCTGCCGGCGATCAGCTCCTGGGCGCACGGGCACGCGGTGATCCCCTGCGCGGTGACGCCGATCAGCCGGCGGGTGCCGACCTCGGTGGTCTGGGCCGAGCCGTGCAGCGTGTACAGCTCCTGCGTCTCGATCCCGGAGGCGGGGGCCGGCTTGTGCTCGGGGAATCGGGCCTCGACGGTCACCTCGGCGCGGCGCGCGCCCTGCCGTTCGCGCACGAGCTGCGCGATGTGCTCGGCGAGCGTCTCGGCCTTGAACGTCGTCTCGTTCAGGACGACCTGGCCGATCGCCTCGTTGATCACTTCCTCGAACCGCGACATGTGCGCGCCCTTCTGATTCGGGCCGAGGTCGACGACGCATTCGAAGCGGGCGAGGAACAGCTGCTCGCTGCCGGCGTGGTCGAGGCGGATCACCTTCTCGACGCCCGCGACCCCGACGCGCGACAGGCTCACCTGGACGGTGGGCCGCTGGGCCTGGACATCGATCAGCGTCAGCGAGTCGGAGCGTTGTGCGGTCATCGCTGCGTGAAAGGGTAGAGAGGTCGCGGCCCCGGCCGTCCACCGGGGGTGGACAAGCTTCGCGATTGTGCTATGACTCCGGACGTCGGAGGGAGAGAGAAGACCATGGAGAGGGAGTCGCCGGTCGTGCGTCGATCGCGGCGGAAGGGAGCTCAGGGGCCGTGAGCGACGAGGGAATTGCACTGCTGGGGGATGAAGCTCCGATCTCGGAGCTCGAGGAGTTCAAGCCGCTGATCGCGGAGGGCCACGAGCGTGGCTTCCTGACGTTCGATCAGATCGCGTCGTGCCTCGAGGAGACCGAGGTGACCAAGGAGCAGGTGCAGGAGCTGCACTCCTACCTGGACGAGTCCGGGATCGACGTGGTCGAAGCCGACGGCAAGATCGCCAAGTCCGAGGGCGGCACCGTCGAGCGCGCAGCCGCCGACGCGTCGACCTCGCAGCGCGAGCAGCCCGCGACGAAGAAGGTCGAGGTCGACCTCACGGTCGAGCCGTCGTTGGACTCGCTGCGGCTATATCTGCGCTCGATCGGTCGCGTCGACCTGCTGACCGCCGCGCAGGAGGTCGTCGCTGGCGCGCCGGATCGAGCGCGGCGACATGATGGCCAAGCAGCAGATGATCGAGGCGAACCTGCGGCTCGTCGTCTCGATCGCGAAGGCCTACCTCGGCCGGGGATTGACGTTCCTTGATCTGATCCAGGAAGGCTCGATGGGCCTGATCCGCGCGGTCGAGAAGTTCGACTACCGCCGCGGCTACAAGTTCTCGACCTACGCGACCTGGTGGATCCGTCAGGCGGTCACGCGCGCGATCGCCGACAAGGGCCGCACGATCCGGATCCCGGTCCATATGGTCGAGAAGCTCAACAAGGTCGTCCACGTCGAGCGGCAGCTCGTCCAGCAGCTGGGCCGCGAGCCGACGCCCGACGAGATCGCCGACGAGCTCGAGACGACCGTCCGCGAGGTCCGCGACGTGCTCCGGATGGCGCAGCAGCCGATCTCGCTCGAGAAGCCGATCGGCGAGGAGGAGGAGTCCGAGCTCGGCGACTTCGTCGAGGACCAGACCGCCGAGTCGCCGTTCGAACTGGCCTCCGAGCATCTGCGCCGCGAGAATCTCCGCCGCGCGCTGTTCTGCCCTGCCGGCGCGCGAGCGCGAAGTGATCGAAATGCGGTTCGGGCTCACGGGCGAGCGCCCGTACACGCTCGAAGAGGTCGGCCGCGCGTTCAACGTCACGCGCGAGCGCATCCGCCAGATCGAGAACCACACGCTGAAGAAGCTCGAGGCGCTGCCCGAGGCGCAGCGTCTGCGGGACGCGTCCTAGGTTCGGCTGGCGCCGGATTTCCGTAGCGGGCCGGGCCCGCGCCAACGCCTGGGCCGCGAACCTGCATCCCGTCTCCGCGCAGTCAGCCGCCGTACCGCGAGCCGTGACACGGACGTTGCACGGTTACCTGCAGGTTCACTTCATCCGAGGCATGGACGCCACTGGCCCGATCTCGGTGACGTGCAGACGCGCCACCGCCGTCCGGTACGGCTGTTCGTGGATGACGGGGCCGACCGGTCCCGGCGGCTATCGCCTCGACTACGGCGGACGGGCCAACGTGGTACGGCGCGGGCGGAAGCTGGTCGTCAGCCACGTGGTGATCACGTGCTCTCCGGATGGGCTGCACGATGTCTGCCCGGGGCCGCCGCTGACGCTGCGGCGGTAGGGAGCTGGGGCGAGCGGTTTCAGCTTCGCCTTCGCCTTCGCCCGAGCTAGGACGACGTGCGCACCGGGGTGCATAAGCGGCGGCGAGCCTCCAATTGTTGCACTTTCGTTGCAATTTCCAGGGCTTTTCGCCGGTTCGGGGCGTATGGTTCGGTCCATGGGAGAGCGCTGGACACCGAGGCGGCAGGGCGATGCGGGTGAGCTGTCGGCGATGAGTTGGCTGGCAAGCCGCGGCGCGACGGTCTTCTTCCCCATCGGTCATAGCCCGGACGTCGACCTGATCGCTAATTTTGGAGGCGACGTCGTCAGGGTCCAGGTCAAAACCTGCACGTGCTGGACCGGCCGCCGGTGGGACGTAACCCTGCGCACCCGTGGCGGCAACCAAAGCTGGAACGGCGTCGTCAAGCGCCTCGATCCGAGTAGATGCGACGCGTTGTTCGTCCACGTGGGCGACGGGCGGCGATGGTACATCCCAACGTCATCGCTCGGTGGTGGGAGCGGTCTCGTCTTGGGTGGCCCGAAGTACGCGGAGTTCGAGATCGAACCCGGCGATCCACTACCGGCGCGAGCCGTTCGAACCACCGCCTCAAGCTAGACTCGCAAACGCCCCGGCGGGATTGCCGAGCGGTCAAAGGCGCCGGACTGTAAATTCGGTCTCTCAGAGTTCGCAGGTTCGAATCCTGCCCCCGCCACTACCGTTCGCCGGCCTCCGAACACCTCGTCGGATCGCTCACGTGCCGCAGCTCGCCCGTGGCCCGGATCGGGCTTATAGAACGCTCGGCGAGGACTCGCGGCGACTCGCTTCCAAGCGCGCGGATCGCCGCAACCGGCGCGCTCGATGACTGCCTTCCCGAAGATGGTCAGGTGGAACTCGACGTTCCGCAGCCAACGCCGGCCGAGCGCGTCGATCTCGGCGGGGAGCCCGTCGAGCACCAGCGGGGCGACGGCGGACTCGCCGGCCGGAGCGCCGAACCAGCCCGACCCGCGGGGTCGTTCGCACGCGGCAACAATATCCTCGCCTCTGATGGCGACCGATGACCGCCCGCGGGAGGTGGTTCTGGCGGCCCGCGACGACGAACCCTCCGAGCTGGCGAACCGCACGCGCCGGTTGCGCGCTCAGGCGCTCGCGCTCGACACGCGGCCGGGGCTACTCGCGTTCGTCCGCCGCCTCCGCCACCGGCTGCCCGGGGACGAGCGGTTCGGCGACACCCTCTCGACCACCGGCGTGACCCCGGTGCAGGTGATCGCGCGCGGCGTCTCCGCCGTCCAGCCCGAGCGCGAAGCGTCGTCAAGGAACTCGGCCTGACCAGCCTGCAGCTCTGGCAGTCGCTGTCGGAGTGGACCGGGCGCGGCCGCGGCGAGCGCGAGCTGGCGCTCCTGATGTCACCGACCTCGTGGACTTCTCGACGTGGGCGCTCCGGCCGGCGACGCCGCGGCGCTGGAGCTGCTGCGGGAGGTCGGCGAGCGCACTCGGGACCGCGGTGATCGAGCACGACGGCCGGGTCGTCAAACGGCTCGGCGACGGGGTGAGGCCACGTTCGTCACCGCTCAGGCCGCCGTCGCGGCCGCGCTCGACGCTCAGGACGCGGTCGGCGCGCTCGAAATCGCCGGGCACCGGCCGAGGATGCGCGCCGGCGTTCACTGGGGCCGCCCGCGGCGGATCGGAGGCGGATTACCTCGGGGTGGACGTGCGACATCGCGGCGCGTGTCGCCGACCGTGCGAAGGCCGACAGGTGGTCGTCTCCGATGCGGTGCTCGAACGATCGACCCGGAGACCTCCGCGTGTCGGGCGAGAAGCGGCTGAAGGCGAAGGGACGTCATGCGAGTCGGACGGTCTCGAGCTACGTCTACCGCCTGCGGCATGACGTCGAGCGACCAGCATGGCGGCGCGCTGCGTGGCTGCAGGATCGCTTGCAAACCGCTCCGGTGGGGCCGAGGAACGGGCCCGCCGTGTTACGGTCATCGCCGCCCCGAACCCCTGGGTGCAGGGAAATCACGGAGGCCGCGCTATGCCCGCAGGGCTCCCGCCGTATAACAATGCTCAGAGCCCGAAGGCCATCCACCCCAGTGGCACACGTGACAATCGCGGCGGGTCTCGCGCTTCTCGTCGCGGTCACGATCGCGATCGACTCGTCGCCTCGCATGCGGCGAGCCAGAGCCAGCTCCAGCAGCAGCTCAACGCCGGCCACGGGAAGGTGTCGCACGCTCCAGGGGCAGGTCAACGCGGCCTCAGGACGCTTCGGCCAGCTCAACTCGAGTATCAGCGGGCCCTAGAGGCGCGGATCGCCAGGATTCAAGCCGACCTCGACGCGAAGCGGGGGAGCTCGAGACGGCTGGAGCTGCAGCTGAACGCGGCCCGTAAGCGTCTGGCGCAGCTAGAGGCATTCGAGGCCCACGGGGAGTAGGTGCTCTCGCAGCAGCTCGTCAATCGTACGAGAACGACCGTCCGGACCTGATGACGGTGGTGCTCGAGTCGAGCGGGTTCCAGGACCTGCTCGAGCGGATGACGTTCGCGCAGAAGATCCAGAGGCAGGACGTTCGGATCGTGCACCAGGTGCGCCGGACGCGAAGCAGGTGGCGGCGGAGGCCGTCCATCTCGGCGTCGCTCGAGGTTCGTCAGCAGCAGATCACGGAGCAGGTGCTCCACGAGCGCGACAGCGTCGCGGGCGCGAGAGTGTCGCTCGTCCAGCAACGGATCGCGGTCGCCAGCGAGCGTGCCGCGAAAGCGGGGCAGCTCGCCAGCGCGCGAGACCAGGTTGCGGGTCTCCAGAGCGAGCTCAACAAGCTTCGGGCCCAGCAGGCGTCACAAGCCTCGGCCGCCTCGGGGTCCCCAGTGGGCTCGAACACCGGAACGCCGGCTGGGAGCAGTGGCGGTTTCACGTTTCCGCTTCCGAAGGACGCTGCATCCCCGCCCGGCACGTGGTCGCTGGACCAGGGCGTGGACATCTCCGCGCCGGGCGATACGCCGGAGTTCGCGGTGTGCTCGGGCACGATCGTGCTGCACGGCATCGGCGGTTTCGGCCCCGGGCACCGGTGCTCCACTGCGACAGCTCGATCGACGGCTACGACTACGTCTACTACGGCCACGCGGGACCCGAGAACCAGCTTCCGGTCGGTACACACGTCGGCGCCGGTCAGACGATGAGCTCGATCGGACCGGGGATCGTCGGCATCTCCACGGGGCCGCATCTCGAGATCGGCTTCGCCGACTCCAGCGGCTCGCCGGTCGGGTGGCAGAGCGCCTGGACGATGTTGTCCCTTCTCCAGGCTTCCTACTGACGCCGAGGTCTGTCGCGCCGCGGAGGCGCTAGCCTCCCGACCAGCGCC